>JAEWQV010000028.1 GCA_023399055.1 Bacillota bacterium
TTGTAAGACCATTGTTAAAGATGTAAGCATTTTAGTGTGCTTACGTCTTATTTTTTTAATGAAAGAAACGGTGGTGTTTTTATGAATAATATGCAAGGTGATTTACAAAATCAGCAATTAAAATTAGATTATTTATCTGCACAAAAAGCTACCAAAGAATTTTATAATAATAAAAATATGAATACAGGTAGACCAGCAAATAAATATACTACAAAATATGATGAAGTTAGAATAAGATTGGCTCAAATAGATAATTATAATATAAAAAGAGATAATACATTTTCATCACCATTAGATACTGATCATGTTTTAAATATGAAGACTGGCAAAGTAACATTAAGATGGATGTACTATCCAGGTGGAGATTGTCGTTCAGATGAATATGGTTATCCAAGTGAAGGTTTTGATGAAGATTGGAAATATGATGCTAACAAAGATGTCAAAAATCCAGAAGAAAGAACGTTGGATTGTTATAACCATGATAAAGCGTCGAACAAAGAAACTGTTCCATTAACTCATAGTTTTATATGGAGTAATTCACGAAATTGGTGTGGAACAAATTATTTACCTCCAGTTGGATCAGTTGTTATTGTGGGTTTCGCGAAAAATAATATTCCTTTTATTTTAGGATATCTTCAAACAAACTATGAAATATGTAAACCATATTTAAAACCAGGAGAAATTTTAACAAAAGGATACGGGAATAACTATATTCATTGGCGTCAAAGTAATAAATTAGATATATTTGCTGGAAGTAATATTGGTGAAGTTGATTTAGACGATCCAGATAAAATCGATACATATGAAGACGATATTGAATTATGGGAACGATTTGATACTTTTACCAGAGATATACTTATAGATGCTGTTCAAAAAAACAAGTATAGAGCAAATATAAGAGTTTCTACAGATGGAATGAAATTTACATCTGAAAAATTAAATACTGGAGAAAAAAGTCATATAACAATATTACCTAATAATATAATTATGGAATCCAAATCAATAAGTGGTACTAATGCTAATTTTAACTCAATAACTTGTGAAACATTAAATGCCTCTCATATAAATTATGGTCGTTCAGCTAGAGGTAATGTGTCATTGTCGGATTTGCTTGACCAAATGAATGAAACTATAGAAAAACAAAATAAAAAAATAGCTGAATTAGAAAAAGAAATAAAAACGTTAAAGGGTGAATAATATGAGTAAAGATTTAATGATTTTTAATATATGTGATCATAATGTAGATAATGTTCAGTATGAAGAAAATGATTGTCCGCTTTGCCATGGCACAGGAGTATACTATGATTTTGCATTAGATGAAAAAGGTAAAATGGTAACTTGTAATAATGAAATTAAATTACAACAAGAAATAGTTAGAATATTAAGTACTAAAAAGAAAAGTAATAAATTTGATTTAGATTATGGTTGCAGAGTTTATGATATAGTTGGTAAAAAAAGAAATAATATTGTAAGACAAAAAATTCAAATATTAATATATGAAACATTGCAATATTTAAAAAATTTACAAATAAACGATAAAATACTTTTCAATAATATGACTGACGCCGAATTACTAAATGAAATAGAAGGAGTAGATGTTCTTTATAGTGGTCCTCAAAGCTATATAGTTTCAATATCGTTTTTAAATGCTGAAGGCAAAAAATTTGTTCAACAAATAATTTTTTAAGCGGGTGATATTTTTGATAGATTATAAAACACTAAATGAAATAATAGTTGAATTAATTTCGAATATTCATGCTAACATTCCAGAAGCAGATACTAAAATAGGGACATTTTTAAGAGATGCTATAATAGATCCATTTTCATTATCATTATCAAAATTATATACTCAAATGAAGAAAATGGAAATGGGACAATCGATATTAACAGCTATTGGTAATGATTTAGAGGCATTAGCAGCTAATTTTTTTATATATAGAAAACAAGGATCAAAATCGGTTGGAAAGGTTAGATTTTATATAGCAAATACATTATTAAGTGATATGGATTATGCTCCCAAATATCAAGACATCTATATACCAAAAGGTACAAAAGTGGTTGCAAAATATTCAAACAATACTATACCAATACAATTTGAAACAATGGTAGCAACTTCTATAAAAGGTGACACTGTTTATTATTTGAATAGAGATCAAACTGGTTATAAATATGTTGAAATACTTTGTAAAAGCGTAAATACTGGTTACAATACTAACATAGGTAGATATGAAATAAATGCCATGGCTAATAATAATATTAGTGGAATATATAGTGTTTCAAATTATGAAAAATTTAAAAATGGTGCTGACGATGAAAGAGATGAATCATTAGCACTAAGAGTTGGATTAGCATTATTTGCAAATAATATTAGTACCAAAAATGGATATTTAAGTTTTATATTAAAACAACCACAAGTAATAGACGCAAAAATTGTTGCTGCTGGTGACAAAGAAATGAAGAGAGATATAGTAACTGTAGTTGATGATGATGGGAATTTAAAAGAAATAAATATGGGTGGATGCGTAGATGTTTATGTTAGAACAAACACAGA
>JAEWQV010000013.1 GCA_023399055.1 Bacillota bacterium
TTGCACACTCTCGCGTTCAAATACTTTTAAAGCACAGCTTTTGTTCCGCGCGCGTAGCTGCGCATCATTAGCCCGCAGGGCTTTTTATATAACAGGAAATTCGAAGGAATTTCCTGTTATATAAAAATAGCAAGACAGCCCAAACTGCCTTGCTAAAAAAGTCTAACTTTTCGATGTCACCTAAATTTCCGTGCCTTTAGTAAATCTACGTTATTAAATTGGAAATTTGTCGTTATATTTAAGCAATTCGAACTTATACATCTAAGTAAAAATAAACATTACTCTTATCGGCTTGAATGGTTCCTCTATATTCGTGTGTGTTAAATCCACCTATTACAAATCCGGATTTTATGTAGAATAAACATGCAGAAAGATTATTATCTTGACCGATTGTATAAATTCCTCGATAACCATTTTGGGCAGCAATTTTCTTACCCTCATCCAGTAATTGCTTTCCTATTCCGTAACCCCGATACTCCATACATACTTTTAAATCATCAAGATATAAGTATTTAAATAAATCATGCCTATAAATCGCAAGTCCTATACACTTTCTGCTTACATTATAGGCTCCAACAAAAAAGCACTCTTTTTTTAGTGCATCATAATCGTAGTTTTCATCGGGAAATATCATCTCGCTGATTTTACTTTTCTCAAATTCCTCGGTTCTGTAAGCCCATTTGTTACCATCGTAAGTAGGAACCATTTTTCCCCACAAGGTAAAAGGTTCATTAGGAATATTTATATCCTTCTTAGTAGCTTCAGTAATCCGTCTAATTTCAATCATCTTCAATCCCCCCCTTACAAATTTCTAATTATTAAAGAATACTATAAGCAAGGATAAAAATATAGTGTTGTTTATTTATACACATATATTTATATGATTCTTTTAATAAGTGGCTTTGTCTAAAGTCTGAAACACCAGACCTTACCTGTCTGATGTTTTTATAGCTTATTATTTTCAATTTCTGATTTAATTCTTTACTTATTCCCATGAATCAGAGTTAAATTTTACTTCCATATAACAATATCTTCTATCGGCTGTCTGGTTTTTTCACGATGAGGATCTTCTGCTCGGTATCCAAAACTAACCATACCAGATATTCCGAAATGCTCCGCATCTATTAATTCTTCCTCAATCAAAAGCTGATCCACTGCTTTCTGGTCGTACCCTTCAATTGGGCAGGAATCAATCCCAAGAAATGCAGCCGTAGTCAGCATATTTGCCATAACAATATAGGTCTGTTTGCTCGCCCAGTCGAATACTGCACGATCACTTTCTAGTAAATTAAAATCGTTCATTTGAAAGTTCTTAAACGCATTTCTTTTACTCTCAATAACCTCGTCCGGTAATTTTTGTACATCCCTCATAATATGAGTTAAATACTCCGAGTCATAATTGGTATCAGAATTTTTTCTGGCTAGCAGAAGTACCAGGTGACTGGCTCCCTCTAAACTCTTTCTTGCTCCCCAGGCAATGGGATATAGCTTTTTTTTAATTTCTTCGTCCTGTAGTACTATCAATTTCCAGGGTTCAAAACCAAAGGAGCTTGGCGATAGATGTGCTGCTTCTAAAATTGTATCAAAATCCTCCTTTGATACTACTTTTGATGGATCAAACTGCTTGCAGGCATGGCGAAAACGAAATGTATCCAATATTATTTGATTTTTGTTGCTCATATTAAAACCACCTTTCTTTTCTTGAAAATATCCTAGCATATATAAATCTGTTATTGAAGTACGCAAAATATTGATATATAATATACAAAATGTATCATAACTATCTTTTTTATAGTATTGGAGAAAACTATGGATCATACCCCATTAACACCGGATTGTCCAAGTGGAAATTGCCCGGTAGAAACAACTTTAAATATATTAAGCGGAAAATGGAAGGGCATTATTCTTTATCGCCTTCTGGCAGGAAAGAAACGTTTTAATGAACTAAAGAAAATAATGCCTGCTATTACCTTTCGTACTTTAACCTTACAACTAAGACAACTTGAGCGAGATGGAATTGTTGAACGAACTGTTTATGCAGAAGTACCACCCCGTGTGGATTATGCTTTAACTCCTTTAGGTGAGTCCATGCGCCCAATTATAAAAGCCATGTATGATTGGGGTACTGAATATCAAAAGCTTGATATTGTCGTAGCTGATAAGGAGCTTGATACAGAATAACTGGAAGATATAAAAAGAGCATATTAGGTTAATTGATATGACATAGCCTAATATGCTCTTTATTTCTATGGTCTATCCAAATCTATTACTTTTTCCAAAACGTTGTACAGTCTGCTTTATCCATAATATTAAAAGCAACTATTTTCTCCAAGAGTGAATAGTCCACAGGACAATCCCAAGGTATTTTAAATAATCCCTTTGTTCGCTCATAGCCTGCTTGTTCCATATCACCTTCAAATTTTAACATTGCTGAATTCTCTGGTGCAACCGCCATATGTTTTTTTGCAACACTGAAGCCAATAATAAAGGTACCGTGATCTGTTAACATAGGCTGATTCCAGCCAAATTTGGTTTCTAAATTAGGAAATTTACTTAATAACCATTTCAAAACCTCTTCCACTCGGGCTCTATTCTCTGGATTTTCAATACTTGATAAATATTCTGCAAATACTTCCATGCTCAAATCCTCCCTTATTATAATTACAAACATTCAATATAAACATTTTGGAGGATTTTCCTCCTTATTTTAATTGCAAATATTCAGTATAAACATTTGGAGGATTTTTCCTCCTTATCATAATTACAAATATTCAATATAAACACCAGGAGGATTTTCCTCCTTTAAACTTATGTGTTATTAGAAGTTCCTATCATTAATTATGTCCACAAACATCCTGCGGTTATAACATGCTGTTCACAACTTTCATAATATGGTTAAACAATCACAGATTCTTATTATACATGTTATATTTATATTATAATCTTCAATTTCACCAAATTCAAAGGTTTCTTATTTAAACATATATTAAACTCATATTACTATAAGCTCTAGGCATATTATTTAACTAATAGCCTCTTCTCGTGGAGCAATTCGAAACAACTGAATACCCAGGAAAACAAACCAAGCTGTACAAAATAACTGGGTTAAAAATAGTATCTCATTTGTAAGCAGCCATGGAAATGCTCCCAATAACGCCATAAGTCCTGTAGCAAATCCCAAATATGCCACAAACTTACCAATGGAGCTTTAATATTCAATCTGATATACTGGATAAACCAATCGTCCAAGTATTATAGCTACGACCAGATTTACTGGTATATAAACCAATAGCAGACCGCATCCAAAGAAGGTCTTGATTTTTTCAATATTAATTAATAATTGATATAATGCCACAATGGAAGGTATTAACAATATTGTCGCAAAGAATATTAATTCATCTACCATTGACGAATTTACTTTCCATTTATCCATCCATAACATGAAATCCGAATTATTTGCAGGTGGAGCAGCTATATCTATGCTCTAAGTAATTATCGAACATTTTTAGCTCCTTTACGAGCACGTTTTGCCTCATACATCGATTTATCTGCCTGTTCTATTAATACATCTATTTCAATACCATCTTCACTAAACAGAGCATAACCAATACTAGCGCGAAGATTAATGCTAACTCCTTCAAAATCGAAGGGTTTTGTTATTGCGGAATCTAATCGCTGTATTAAGGCTTTAAGATCATCTCGTCCCGGTACTGCTACAACAATAATTCCAAATTCATCGCCTCCGAGTCTGGATACAGTATCTGCCTCGCGCAAAGTACTGTTAATTCGTAAAGCGACTTCCTTGATCGACGCGTCTCCGGTACGATGACCATAGTTATCATTAATCTCTTTTAATCCATCCATATCAAGAGAAATAATACCAAAATGCTCAAATTTTCTTGTCGCTCTTGACAATACCTGCCTTAAACGATCATAGAATATAGAACGATTTGAAATTCCTGTTAGACTGTCATGAGTGGCTTTGTGGAACAATTCACTTTCGCCATTACTCATTGCTGTATACATTGCCGCTGCAATAAGTCCTGACATAAGCTCTAGAATCTTAATGTCCTCTTCACCAAAATGCCCAGCCTTCTTAGAAAGTACTTTAATGATTCCGACAACATCATTTTTGTAGATGAGTGGAACTACAATCATAGAGTTAAGACCAATTAACCTGCAAGCATTTTTATTAACTCTATCGTCCGTTTCAATATTATCGCTTATCAGTGGCCCTCTAGCTTGTATACATAGCCCGGATAGACTATTTTCAATTTGTAAACGTAGACCCAGGAATTTTTCAGCAATTCCAGATGCTGCACTATACACCAGCTCATTTTTTTCAATTAATTCTACGGATGCACCATCTGCATTAGTAATGTGCTGACTTCGCTCCGTTACTAAGTCCATTATGCAACTTAGATCCATTCCCTGCTGAACGACTTCGGTCTGTACATTAATTATCTCCAATAGCCTATCGTTGCTAATATTGTTTTGATTCACAATTATTAATCCACCTTTTCTCTTTACAAAATATTACTTATAACCAGCATTTCTACAGTATTCCTTTTAAAGAAATGCTCCTATTATTATACCTCTTTTTTAACATTGTGCAATAACGTACTATCAATGGTATTTTACTTAAAATAAATACAATTTATAAAAAATATGTAAATTAATTGATTAATTATTCAATTTATAGTATAATTAAATTATGTGCGTGCAAGTTTTAGCATTAATTGATTTTTTTCAATGAATAGTGCAATAATGTAATCATCATTTTTTTCTGTGCATTTTCTTAAGCCTTTGATGTTTTTAGTTTAATATTCTCCTATGATTTCACCATCTATAATCATGTTTTATTGAACCTATTATTAAACTGTCTTTCATTGAATTATTCAGCTTGTATGTTAACTAATATATGAGATAGGAGACCGTGATGAATAATATGAACCTAAGAAGTAAGCTCACAATTTTTACCACCACGTTGAAGGAAGTTTTTATTTCCTCACTACCTCTAGCTGCAATAATAGTTATTGTTTGTGGTTTTATTGCTCCACTACATAGCATATCCGATTATATTAAATTACTTGTTGGCTATGTAAGTGTGGTTTTGGGGCAAACGTTATTTTTGGATGGACTAAATATTAGTATCTTGCCGATTGGAATGCTAGTCGGAGGCTCACTAATAAAACTAAAAAAACCAGCCTTTATTATCTTTTTTGGCCTTGTTTTTGGTCTGCTTGCTACAATTGCTGAACCAGCCTTAACAGTTTTAGCAAGACAGACTAACATGATAATGCCCATTATTAATGAAACAGTATTTATTTGGATTATGGGTATTGGAATTGGTGTTTTTGTTGGTTTTTCACTCTTTCGAATTATGAAAGACCTAAACATTAAAATTGTTTTTGCAATTCTTTATGTTATAACTTTCCTTTGTATCTTCCTTGTCCCAAATGAGTTTGTTGCTCTAGCTTTTGATGGAAGCGGTGCAACTACTGGAGATATTTCCGTTCCGTTCATCTTAGCCCTAGGTTTGGGTGTATCCGTTACATTATCAAAGCATAAAAGTAATGATGATACTTTTGGAATTATTGGTCTAGCCTCTGTTGGTCCCATAATTGCTTTAGCTATCTATGGTATATTTCTTAACTCCAAGTACAATGGTGTTCTTCCACCAGAACAGGTTTATGCACCCGGTACTGTAGGAACCTTTACCGAGATTATTACAGGTAATCTATCTGGCATTGCACTAGCGCTGTTACCAGTTGTCATTGTATTTTTACCTTTCCAGTTCTTCTTAATTAAACAACCCAAAAAAGAATTTATAACCATCCTACTTGGAACTGTTGTAGTTTTCGTCGGTCTATTGATCTTCCTGTCAGGTATAGATTATGGTTTTGCTTTTGCCGGAAAATACATCGGGGAAGTATTCCTGGATGTAACACGTCCTGAATGGTTTAAATGGTTGCTTTTATTAGTTGGATATATTCTAGGAGCTGCAATTACCTTGTCTGAACCTGCTGTTACTGTACTTGGAGAACAGTTGGAGGAAATAACCAATGGTCATATTAAAAAGTTAACCATTCGTATGACTCTTGCAATCGGTATTGGTTTTGCTTCCTTACTTGCAATGGTAAAGATTTTAACAGCCGTTAATATTATGTGGTTTTTAGTACCCCTCTACGCAATTGCTCTTATTATGATGATATTCACACCGAAAATGTTCGTTGGCTTGGCTTTTGACTCAGGCGGTGTATCCGGTGGTGCTTTAACTTCCGCTTTCTTAACACCACTTACACTTGGTGTAGCGCAGGCTGTTGCTGCTACATCTGGGTCCGGCGCACAGTCCATTTTAGTAAATGGTTTTGGAATTATTGCATTTATTTCAGTTACCCCATTGATTGCTGTTCAATTTTTAGGTATAGTGTATCATGTAGCATTGAAGAAAGTCGATAAATCTCTGGAAGAAGCAGAGAATGATGCTTTAGAAGAGTTGGCAGAACTTGCTGGTCTTGTGGATGAATGGAATAAGACTCATGAACCCGAAGATCTTGATGAAGATTTTTCGGATGTTTTCTCTGATGATTTACTAGGCATGCAACTCGAAACTAGGAGGCAGGAATAGCCTATGGAAAATTTATTTGAAGAAGGAGAATTTATAACCTTGACTGATCTAGAATATGGTGTTGATTTTTTGACTGTTGTCGCTATTAGAAAATATAAGGAAGAAATAGCGAAAATGTTGTTGGACAATGGCTGCCATCTAATCGATTTAGTGTATACTAAGTGCTCCGTACAAACTGGATATTTTAAAGATATGCTTGGCCTTGTACCGGATGAAAAGAAAGTTATGATTACTTGTATCGTAACTGGTGATAAAACCAGCAAAATATTGGAACAATTAATCACGAAATTTAAGTTTGACAAACCGAATACCGGAATTGCCTTTGTTGTTCCTGTTGATAAATTGTCAGTGTAATTTGAGGAGGAAAAAATGATTAATAGTAATATGAAGGCCTTATATATTGTAGTTAATGTAGGCTTTGCCGAGCAAATAGTTGAATATGTTCTTTCAAAAGGTGCAGTCGGTGCTACTATCATTAATGCTCGTGGCATCAGTTCAATGCACAAGGATATTATGGGAATTAGTACTGACAGTGAAAAGGAAATGGTTTTAACACTTACCGATAATGAGACTGCAGATAAGATTATGGGATGTGTAAAACAATATGCTGGGTTTAAAACCGAAGCACACGGAATATGTTTTACCTTACCGGTAACAAAAACCATTGGTCTTTACCAAAATCCTTCAAAGGTTTGTGATGTCAATAAATAAGCATTTTGAATATTAATGTACCAATATCATACATTCTAAACAAGATGAAACGACAAGTCGTTTCACTTGTCATGAATAAAAAACAAAGCCTTAGACACTAGGCTTTGTTTTTTATTTAACTACTCAGCACTTTGGTACATCCCATGTAACTTTTCCATACAAGTCTATTGGTTGTGCAATACAAGCTTCAACAAATAGTTTTAAAAGTAATACTTCAAAAAGACAAGCAATCAAAATTCTTATTAGCCTAAGGTATCATCTTTTAGTGTACCAATTAAGTCTAACTTACTAATCTTTCTTCCTCCAATATAATATGCCAAAGCAACAAATCCAAGAATCATGATAGCAAATAAAGATAAAGGAAGAATCGGCAAGTTTTCTAGAAACTCCGCCAAACTTATATCACTTTCATTTGCCGCAAAAACGACAAAAATAATAGCAAATGGAACAGTTATAGCAATCGGTTTACCACCTATTGTTATTGCCTCTAAGAATAATATCCTTTTCATTCCATTTGGAGTTAAGCCAATGGATAGATACCTGGCAAATTCCCTTTTGCGTTGTAATATAAATCCCAAAGTATAGGAAAAAACATTTGCTACGCCAATCAAAGCCAGTAATCCACATAACGCACCCATTATTATTGCATATCCCTTAAATGCTTCTTCATTAAATTGCTTCTCTTCTATCCTATTTTCTATTTCAATATTATCTCCATAAAAAATCTGCTCGATATCTGACTGAACTTTAGGGATGGCATCCTCCGCTGCGGTTTGTATATTAACATAGGTTTCCTTCTCCTCCACCTCAAATGTTCCAAAAAACTTTTGCCAGGTACTGATTGAAACAACCTGAACTAAGGCATAATTTGCATACTCTTCTCGCAGGTTAGGTACAGTTTTTGAATAGGCTAATATCGGTATTTCAACCCCTTGGTTGCTTTCTTCCCTTTGAAAAATTAACAGCGAGTCGCCTTCCTGCTCTCGTATAAAGGATACGTATTGCTTATTGCGGTAATTACTATGAACATTATTCCAAATTCGATTAATAACAACCATTCCCGATTCTTTAGAATCAGAATTACTACCAATACTTTTCAAGTATTTCTCAAAACTAATATTGTCCAAGATTAATATTGGCACTTTTACTTTATACCTATTTTTCATTTTATTACTATCAGAGCCAGCAAGGTTCGAAAAACCGCCAAGTGCCTGCAGCTCATTACTAAGCATATCTTCTTCTACATATGTAAATGCAAGTGCCTTCTGATACACGCTGGTGCTTTCCACGTCCTCCATGGATCTAATTTGTATCATTTTATCTCTTAAGTCCTCATTTTGTTCGATTATATTCGGGTCCCTCAAGGTAACCATTATGTCCCAGGCATTCTGATATCTTTCGAAATAAGTGTAATTGGTGCTTATCTCTGATAAAGTTATAAAACATAAAAAAATACTAAATGAAAAAAAGGATAGAGTCAAAGAAAGTGTCGAGGTGCGAAGTGATTTTCTTCTGGCATAGAGTGATTTTCTTGCAAGTTCTCCTTCAATACCAAAGATCAGGGAGATAAAACGATACTTCTTTACTTTATTGATCGCCTTTTGTTCTTCTGCCTCTTTTAGCACTTGCAGCGGGCTAAGCTTATTTAACTTTCTGGCTGGCAGCCAAGCTGAACATAAAACCGTTAGTAGCGCAACAATAAATGTAATTAAAAATAGTTCAATGCGATAAGTGAATACCGCTGAATTTCCCCGATATGCTCCTGCAATTCTATTGGCATACTCCAGGAAACCAAGACATAATCCAACTCCTGTACCGATACCCAGAATAATTGGCAATAGACATAGACCGAATGCCTCCTGTAATAAACATAGTTTAAGCTGTCTTGGTGTAGCACCTATACTTTGCAGAATTCCAAATTGATGGAGCCTGGATTGCATAGAGACCATAAATGCATTCCTAATTACTAAAATTAAGGAGATACTAGCAATAAGCATAACAAAAACATAGAATGCAAGTAAAAGCGGGGGGCGATCTTCCTCCGGATTAAAAATAAAATATTCGGATAATAACTTCTCATGATACTGAATTGATGTTTCATCTATATCCATAAAAGTTACCAACTTCGGCATAACTTTATAAATGTTCCTCATCTCATAGAAATAGATTATAGTTTCCATTTCAATACCTGTTTGTGTTGTTATTACGGCTTTTACCTTTGCATTACTCTCAATTCGCCTAAGGTCTTCCTTGGATATGTTTCCAACAATCTTCGCCTGCCAGTCTCCTTCTTTGGATACAATTTGACTAATGTTATCCGTCCACATATTGTAGAAAACACTGGTTATCAGTGAAAGAAACATTGCTGATATTAGTGCAGCCACCATTAGAGAGATGCTAGCAATTTTATTATTTTTTATATAGCTAAGAGAATATTCTTTCCACATACAATTATCTCCCTTGCTTCTCATTGGAGATAATTCTGCCATCTTCAAAAGTAATGAAGCGGCTTGCCTCCAAAGCTAACTTCTCATCATGGGTAACCATTATAATTGTCTGCTTCAAATTCTTATTTGTCAGCTTTAACATTTCAACTATTTCTCTGGAGTTTTTTTGATCCAAATTACCCGTTGGTTCGTCCGCTAAAAGTAATGCTGGCCGATATAGCAAGGCTCTTGCTATCGCAGTTCTCTGCTGCTGTCCTCCTGATAGCTGGCTGGGAAGACAATTTAGTTTATCTTCTATTCCTAAGGAACCTACCACCTTTTCATAGTATTCCTGGTCTGGTTTTCTTTTATCTAAAAGCATCGGCATCAGGATATTTCGTTCCACTGTTAGAGTTGGAATTAGATTGTAAAATTGATAAATCAACCCCACCTTTCTGCGCCGAAAGATTGCTGCTGAAGTAGGAGTTAAAGCAGATAGATCCTGGTTCTCCACAAATACTTTTCCTATGCTTGGCTGGTCTACACCTCCCAGCATATGTAGGAGTGTTGATTTCCCGGAACCCGAGGCACCCACTACTGCCACAAACTCACCTTTTTCAATACTTAAATTCACATGATTTAAGGCAATCACCTGATTATCCTTAGTCCCATATACCTTTGTAATATCTTCACATTTAAGAATTTCCACCTTGATACCTCCCATGATATGTTACCTGTTAGATAGCTGCATCATAACAAAGTAAAGTGACATCTTAGTGACAGTAGAAGCGTACGATAAAGCTCGCACCACCCTCCGGTATATTTTTTGCTTCAATACAACCATTTTGCATGGAAATAATTGCTTTTGCCAGAGCAAGTCCAATTCCAATCCCACCATCTTTTGCTCTACTTCCACGGTAAAACCGCTCAAACATATGTGCAAAATCCTTTTCAGCAAAACCATCTCCATCATCGGATATTTTTATTTCTAGATAGATTGGATTTTGTAAATATTCAATAACAACCTTGGTTTTCGCATATTCCATACAATTTTTAATCAAATTCGTAAAAGCTTCCATGGACCACTCCCTATCACCGAGGTAGGATTCCGTTCCTGAATTATCAAGCAGTACTATTTTTAAAGATTTTGCTGCAGCTAACTCCTCTAAACCCTCTACCGTTACCTGTAGCATTGTATAGACCTCAACCTTGTCTTTTTCAAGGCTTAGTACTCCTGCATCAATTCTGGCAAGGATTAATAATGTCTCCTCTAACCTCGTAAGTCGTTCCACTTGTTTTTGGAGCTGCTCCAGATACTCCCCTTTTTGCTCTATATTTAACAACTGTGTCATAAGAGACATAGCGGTAAGTGGTGTTTTCATTTGATGTGCAATGTTTGCAAGATTATCTGCATAATTTTCCTTTACCGTTATTGCTTCGTTCCTCGTCTCGTATAGCGTCGTCACAGTTTTGTAGATTTCATCCTCTAATAATGCGAATGCATCCTCCTTCTGTGGTAGTATCGTAACTTCTCTTCCCATATTTATGTTTTCGAGATACTTTGTAATTGTCTCTATGCGCTTTCGCATTGCATCTTTCATTCCACGATTTATGAAGATTATTAATCCTGTCATTAATAAAATTGAGATAACTATAAAGGGTGATATTTTTACTATGTATTCCACAGCAAAATTCTTAACTTCAAAACCATATATGGCCAGATAGTTTCTGTCTGCCTTTTGCTGCCTATGTAAATTGTTATCTTTTATTTGTTGGAGGATATTCAGCTCGTCCTCTGGATGTGTAATTATTAACTCGCTAGCCAAATTCGATAATATCCGATACTGGCGGTCTGCGTAGAAGAAAGCACCTGCAACCAATGCCACTGTCCCAGATAGTAGAATTGAGATAAGTATAATACTAACTCCAAGCTTTATATCTTTTCTTTCCATTACACATCCTCCATTCGGTAACCAAAACTTCTTACCGTTTTTAGGTAAGATGGATTGTGTAGCTTCTCCCTTAGGCGTTTCATTGTAACGGTCAAGGTATTATCATTTACATAATTACCATTTGCATCCCATAGTACCTCAAGCAATTTTGTCCGCGTCAGAATGCAGCCTTTGTTTTCTATCAGTAGTTTTACTAATTGATATTCTGTTCTACTAAGTATAATCTCTTCATTTAAAATAAAAACTTGAAGTTTTTCTAAGTCTATTGTAATTTCTCCACAGTTCAAATACTTTTTTGCTATATTTCCCGTGCGTCTTAAAATGGCACTGATTCTGGCCGACAGCACCTCTAGATCAAATGGTTTTACCAGATAATCATCTGCTCCTCCTTGAAAACCCAACACAATATCTTTGGAGTCGTTTTTCACTGTAAGGAATATAATTGGAAGTTCCCTCCAGTTATCTCTTATCCATTTACATAAATGACGCCCACTCCCATCGGGCAGATTCCAATCAATTAAAATAAGAGAGGGTAGTTCCAATTGTAGTGCACCCTTGGATTGATCCATTGTGTCAAAGACAACTACCTCATATCCCTTATTCTTTAAATATGTCTGAACTGCAAAAGCAATTGTTGTATCGTCTTCTACATAATAAATCTTTATCATCGTTTTACCTTTCCCAAAATAAACCATGTGTACTTCTTTATTATATTTTGGTCAGGTGTATATTTCAACAATTTCCTAATTATTGGTGATTGCTCATGCCCTTGAACCCACTCTATTAATTACAAATTACTTAGAAATGTTTATGTAAAATATGTATACCTTATTTTGATTTAATAGAGGTATACAAAACTGTTCCTAATATGATTATACCACCTAAGGCTTCCCGTAATGTCGGCAGCTCTTTTAATAACAACGCAGCAAAAAAAATCCCATATACCGGTTCTAAACTGGATAGAATACCTGCTGTCTGTGTTCTTATATTCTTCAATCCATTAATGAATAGAGAGTGTGATATCCCAGTAAAAACAATGCCTAAAACAATTAGTAATAGAATATCACTACTAGATAAAATCGTCCTTTGTAAAAGCAAAAAAGGAATTAGAACTATGGTTGCTGCAAACTGTTCATAGAAAGCAATTACTGTACCAGAATATCCTTTTACATAGAATCGATTAAGCATGGATAGGATTGCATAGGTAAAGCCAGAAATAATACCCCAGAATACACCTTGAGTTAAACTATTTCCTAATTCAAATTCAGGAATAACCAGTACCACTCCGGAAAAGGTAATTAATGCAAGTAAGATATCTGTTAATTTTATTTTCTCTTTTAAGAAATAGGGTTCTAGAAAGGTAACAAACACCGGGAAAGTTGAAAAGGTAAGTAATCCAATTGCCACGGTAGATACCTGGATGGATTTAAAAAATGTACACCAATGAATTGCAAGAATAACTCCCATGATTGTCAAATACAGATAATGCTTTTTTTGTTTTAGTCTTATCTCCTTCTTTAAACAACGTAATAACAGGAATAAAAAGATGCTGGAAAAGAATACTCTGCCAAGAACAATAATGATTGGAGGGAGTGATAACAGCTTTCCAAACAAGCCGGATACACCAAAGAAAAAGACAGATAGATGAATTTCCAATAAGCTTTTATTCTTTGCATTCATATGAATAGCATCACCTCCCATTTTAATAAATTTTATTTATTTCTCCTGTTCTGTTGTTCCTCTTTGATATTTTAGGATCTATACCATATTTAGTCAAACGAAATATAGTTACATAAATAACTCAACAGAAGGTGATAACAAAAAGATTATAACCCTTGTAACATAAAAATAACTCTTACTATAGTAATGGTGCGAAAATAAGAAATTCCGCACCATTACTTCACGTAGAGTTAATTTTATGAATAACTATCAGTCTAGTATTGCTTTTATTATTAATCTGTGCGTGGCTATGCGAATTGGAGTACAGGTTATGAGTGTAAGCGTGGATTCATCCCCTTGATCTAACACCCAGGTATCTTCCGGTTCCACTACAAACTTCTCTGTAACATAATAGGTGTAGGTTGTATCCTCCCTGACAATTTTGATTTTATCACCAATTTCAATTTCATCAAGGCGATTAAAATATTCACCCCACACGTAATTACGATGCCCAATAATGGAACAGTTACCGTAATCTCCCGGCAAAGCAGTCTCTTTAAAATGTCCTACAGAATATCGTAATGCATCACGTGTCACACCTTCTGCAATGGCAACCTTAAGATTAATCTTTGGAATTTGCAATACTCCAATAAGCTCCAGTTCACTGGATGAAGTCATTTCTTCCTCACTGTTCTCTGTCAGCTGATTTGTATCAGGAATTATCTCGACTATCTGCTGCTCCTCCTCGGATAACCCTTCCGGTATCTGATTTGCATTTAGTTGGGTGTCTTCTACATCAGGTCCCTTCAAAGTATCCTCAACTGGAGTATCTGTCGGTTCTAAAGCTAGGGTATCCGTTGAAGTTTGATTCTTAAAGTACTGCTGCAATAACCTATCCTGTTGGTATCTTGTATACAACTTTGAACCACCAACATAGAGAATTAACCCGAATCCTGCACCTATTAACAAGATTGGAAAAAGCAGCTTAAGCTTACTGTAAAGCCTTCTTCTTTTGTCACGTCTGCGCTTGTAATTTATTACACTTCTATCCATTTTAATCCCAGCTGCTCCGTTTCTTACGTCTGCGTATCTCAAGAATCACAACACCCGTAAGAATAAGTATAATGCCGAGTGTTATTAATACTGCCGAATCCATAAACCCACCTGCTTGTGGTAAGATGCTGCCAGTGGATATTCCATCTTCACTTCCATGTTGTGAAGAATTTCCGGTAGAAGTCGAAAAATCACCACCCTGCTGTGAGGAATTTCCGGTGGGAGATGTAGAATCACTTGCACTGTTTTCTATCACATAAGAATATAAGCTATCATTTTCGGCAATTAGTGTAATTGGTGTTGTATTTTTATTATATCCCTTTGGAGCCTTTGTTTCAGTTATCGTGTACTCACCAGGTGGTATATCGGAGAACTCAACTATTCCAACCTCATCTGAAACTGCTGATAATTTAATTAAACCTTCTGCGCTGGTTAAGGTAAACTCCGCGCCTTCAAGAGGCTCTTTTGTTACGGAATCCACTTTATGAATTGTAATTATAGCACCTCTCGTCACATTAATATCTTTTAAGGTATTAACAATTTTATATGGACTGGCTTTTACTGTAGTTCCTACTGAACTTAGGGTTATCTTTGCATTGGATATGACGTCTGACCCCTCGTAACCCTTTGGTGCACTTTTCTCTTTCAGGGTATAACTGCCAAGTGGGACCTCCAAAAAGATTACTTTTCCCTTAGAATCAGAGGTTGCTTCTTTGATTACAATGCCTTTCTCATTATAGAGCTCAAATACCGCACCTGAAAGTGGCTGTCCTTTCTCATCTACTTTTAATAATTCAATAGTGCCTGATAAGGTCGGATCTAATACATTGACCACAGGTTCATCCGGTGACAAGGTTACCAAAGTATTTCCATCTTGTTCGTTATAAGAAACTACTGCCGTAATCACAGCATCACTTTTGATGTATTTAGCTGGGGCATTTATTTCACGAATAGTGTATTTGCCAAGCGGAACTCCCTTAAAGACCACCTTACCATTGGTACCTGAGGTTGCAATAGAGATTGCGCTACCCTTTTCGTCATAAAGTTCAAAAGCTGCTCCTGCTAAGGGTTGACCTGATTTATTCGTTTTAAGTAGCTCTATTGTTCCAGATAGCGTTTTATCAAGGGTATTAACAATCGGCCCCTCTGGAGTTACTTTAGCCGTTGCACTATTATTCATTGCATTGTAGGTAACAACTACGGTTATCACCTCGTTGCTTCTTACGTAATTTTTCGGTGCTATTGTTTCTCGTAAAGTATAATCACCTACTTCTACACCAGTAAATTTAACCAATCCATCACTGGAAGAAACCGCACGTTGTACAAAGCTACCTTTATCATCATATAACTCAAAAGTTGCTCCAGCCAAACTATTTGTACCATTGGTTTTTATTAATTCAATAGTTGCCGTAGGCGTTGCTGGTGACGGTATCACAACTGGATTATTTTGAACTGTTGTACCCGGAGTTACTGTGACGATTGTATCTGTTCGATCAGCATTATAGGTTACTACCGCTGTTATTACAGAGCCAGAATTATAGAAACCATTTGGTGCTTTTGTCTCGCGAATAGTAAATGTACCAGCAGGAACCTCACTAAATACTACCTCACCGTTTGCTTGTGAAATAGCGGTGCCAATAGCTGCTCCATGATTGTCATAAAGTGTGAATTCTGCTCCTTCTAGAGGTTCTGATTTATTATTAACTTTATTCAGTGTAATTGTAGCTACTGGCAATGGTTGATTCACCAACTTATTACTCACAGAGGTGATGATGACATCCACATCTGTCATATCAGCGTTATAAACAACCTCTGCTGTAATCACTTCACTTGTCTCAACATAGCCTTCTGGAGCTATCGTTTCTTCAACGGTATATTCTCCTAATGGCAAGTTAGTAAAGGTAACAACCCCATTTACACTTGCAGCGGTTTTATTTATCGAATTACTTAAATAGTCTGTTCCGTTAAGCGTAAATTCCCCACCACTTAATGGTGTTCCGTCTGCCGCTTCTTTCGTAAAGTTTAATGTTCCTAAGGCAGGTGCATCACTTGTTTCAAAGGTTAAGTTATCATTTAAACGCTCCCCACCAACATAATTGGGATTAATCAAGTAACCATCTGGTGGTGAAACCTCAACTACATAAAAGACCCAGGAGGCAAGATTTTTAAATACTGCATTCCCATTCACATCAGTAGTTGCTTCCTGAAACGCACCACTTTTTCTGATAGGTTGCTTATTGACATTAAGCAAACGATAGGTGGCTCCCTCCATAGGATTTCCTTTTTCATCCACCTTATGGACGGTCAATGACTTACTACCACTTCCTCCGCTGGCCCAAAGGTTATTAATCGTAATCTGTGCCGCATTGGCATTACCAGTAGGACTACCTGTCTCTCCTGTCAAACTAATGTGGTTAACAACATTAAGATTATCTGCAACTATAAAGGTATCAAATTCCAATCGATACGCCTGAGCGCCATCCGGTAAATTCACCTTAAAGGTGTTACTATTCTGTGTCGTTGGTAGAGTTATCGTATAATCTTCTGTGTCTACCAGTGACCCTGTCGAAGCAGCTGCAACTACACCGGTACTACTAACATTTACTTCATAAAGCTTAACTGATAATGGGTCCAGAATTAAATCTGTATTCAATTGGTCGCTGATTACTGCATCTTTAAGATCAACCTTCCCTGCATTAATGGCTGCAGACCATTTAATGATATCGGATCCGGTTTCATAAGTATATCCCTTTGTTACAACCGGATTACTTACTGTAATGGCTGCAGTTGCGGTAAGATTACTAACCTCATCCGCATTCAGTCGAGCCGTGTTCGTATATGTTTTATTCGCCTGTCCTTGTGATATTAACGCTTCATCTGTTAATTTTGTGAAGAAGGTAATGGTATATTGATCCGAAGTTGAAGCAGGCAAATCAAACGTAAAACTTGTACTTCCAGTCACTCCACTGGATGGTGCTGTAGCAATGGTAGTTGATGTTGTACTATTTACTACTGTAAAAGAATATCCTGGTCCTATCAGAAGCTCTAATCCTGCAGGAAGTGTGTCTGTAATTACTGCATTGTTCAAAGGCAATCGGTTACGATTAACTACCAGCCTCCATTGGGTCGTACGATCTGTATAGTTATATGCAACAGGTGTCGATTTGGCTAGCATCTGGCTGTTATAGCTTTTTGTTCCGGAAGTGGTTACTTCCGTGTCACCTGTTCGGGTGAGTTTCACATCATTATTATAACTTTTTGACCCATTAGAATATAGCAGTTCAAGGCCAGTGGTATCATTTTTATTTCCTGGTGTAGTATCTATGATTCGAGTATAGTACTGAATGGTATAGGTAGATGCAATGGTGTTTCCTGGTGTTAAGGTATCTTCATCATCAAATATGTACTTAAATTTATTTACAAAACCATCCGTCGAACTAAATCCTAAATTAGTAGCTGAACTTGTTGTTGTAAAATAATCTGACGTGCCCTTCTTCACTATAAAAGGATGGGTAGCATCAATTAGTAGGACCTGTCCCACTGGAATACTATCTTCAATTACTGCGTCCTGAATAGAAATCTTACTCTGGTTTACAGTAATGGTCCATTGGATAATATCCTTTCCAACTCCATAATTTTCGGTACCTCCAACTGAACCCTTACTAAGAAGTCCGCCGCTTCCAACAATATCTACACTTGCTTTATCAGAGGGTGAAGTTGCCGTACCACTTGGCATCTGATCCCAAGATAATGCTGCCAAATTAGTAAAGGTTATCGTTCCGTTATTATTTAGGGCTGTTTGCGGATTAGAAATCTTGGTATAATATACAATCTGCGTGTCTTCAGAAAGATCTGGCAAGTTAAATGTAATTTCTTGAGTGTTTATAGGATTTATTGAGTAGGTGCCCGTACCACTACCATTTGCCATTTCTTGAGCAGTTCCAGTTTCTAGTTTATATTGAGGTTTATACCCATCCTCGTTAATCATTTCATGTCCCGAGGAAAGGGTATCTTTAACGGATACTCCTGTAATTGTACCACCAGCAGGTACCGTAACATTAACGGTCCACTTCATAATATGGTTATCACCAGCCACCTTCTCACCACTTTTATTCATCCAGTCAACTGCTACAGCTGCATTTACTGGACCTTTTATGGTATCTTCACCACGAAGAATAGAAGCACTATTCGTAAAGTTTGATACTTCAGCAGCTGCACTATTTCCTGTTTCTGCTCCGAACGTATTTGGTGACGTTTTATATGTAATTGTCTGTGTTCCATCTGTGGGATCTGGAAAAGTATAGGTTATCTTATTCGTTGCAAATTCCAGTTCAGTATCAGAGATGCTACCTATATCATCATTCCCAAAAGAACCTATCACATAATCCTGATTTGAACTATAACTGTCAACTACCTTATAGCCTGTTAATGCTACACCAGTCGGAGGTGTCACGGTTATCTTCCAGGTAATGGTATTATCGCTTGGATTATAACTACCCTCTTTCGCAAGTCCTATCTCAGGTGGAGGCGGTAAGGTTCTGACAAAATTAATTGTCTGCGTTCCCAATTGCATGGAACTTTCAGGATCTTCCGCGCCTTGAACTGCGTCAAAGGTTCCTGTTATATTAACTGCACCCCATCTGTTTTTATGGGCATTTAAACTTGCAGCATCTGCTAGGTTAATTCTAACAGCTTTACCATCACTCTCAATGCCCCAGGTTCCTAAAAGCCAGTTTACCGGATTATCTGGATCTGTTGTATCAGTCGCATAAATTTCAGACTGTGCACCCACTGGGTTATTAAAAGTGATTCCCTCTGGTAATTCAAAGGTAAAGAAACTACCATCCTTATATTCATACTCAGTAGTGCCTTCATCATCTCCATCTTCCAAATGAAACACATAGGTTATCTTTAATTTAGCCCCTGCCGGTACATTTGAATAGGTATTCCCAGACGGTAAAATCGCACTATTATCCGATTTGGTAACAGATATTACCGAGGGTCCACCTGTAACAGGATACGTCCCTGAAGCATTATGAACCACAAGATAGTCATCTTGACCCGTTAAATTAATATCGGGATCTGCAAGTGCTACTTGTGGCAGGATTATCTGACATAACATGGTGAGAATTAGAAGCATACTGAAAACCCGTAGCACTGGATGACTTTTTCTCTCCCTTTTTTGTCTTCTTCTGTGATTTCTGTGTCTTTTCATAGGCATTACCTTTCAATAATAGAATTTATTTAATTAGTTACTTGACGTAAATACAATATTAAAAACTCTTTTTATAGTACTTTATACTCATTAAACTGGTACAAGTTTAACATAAGGATATCTATGTTTCAAGAAGTATAGTTCAAATTATTCCATTATTATACACCATATCAATAATAATTACCATTACTATTTTAGATATATAAGTAAACCCTTTGCCAATTGCAAAGGGTTTATCACTCACTCCGATAGAATTGTTTTACTTCAACAGCTTTCGAATTCCTTTAAAGTAATGCCCGTTTAACATCTCCAAAATACCTTCCATTACATTTTCGGGAAGTCCGCCTTCTCCATTTGCAACCATTGCAAAAAAAGGCATCTCCTTTATTGTAGCGGATATCATTCCTTCCTGCTCTTTTTCCACTTTTGCTACTTTTCTAGCCATTCTATCTGCATACATAAGTATAACTTTACCTATCAGCGTATGATTAACATCTTCCAATGTGTTCTCTGGTCCGTAGGGACGTTTTGCCTTCTGACTGTCCACCGGAAGAGCACTTCCATATAGTGCCTCAAACTCTCTTTTATCAACTTCAAACATCTTATTTGATAATTGATAGTAGCTGGGTGCACTTATAGTATAGTTTGGCTGCGGCATAATAGGACTTATGATATGAATACTTTCTTTCAACGAGTAATCATTTAATGAAGTACCAACCATAATTTGATAATCCCCACTTTCACAATACCAATCCTTTGTAAGTGTATTATAGTAACTAAAAGTACTGGTATCAAGGGTTATAGCTATTTCTTTTGTTTCACCTGGCATTAACTCAATTTTAATGAATTCCCGTAATTCCTTTTTCGGTAAGATCACAACCTCACTTTCATGTGCTACAAAGATGAACGCCGTCTCCTTTGCTGTTCTCTTACTGTTATTGGTGATATGAAATGAAATTGAAAATGACTCTCCAAAATTACACGTTTTTTGTTCTAAGTTTAAATTAGAATAAGTAAAGTTTGCATAAGAAAGACCATGTCCAAAGGGGAACAATACCGATTTCTGTGCTTTTTCGTAATAGCGATATCCCACGAAAATGCTCTCCCGATATTCTGTGGTAAGTCTTCCCCCCGGATAATAATTATAACAAGGTGTATCCTCCAACTTTCTTGGCCAAGTCTCCGCTAACTTACCACAGGGCACTTTATAACCAAGTAACAAATTAACGATTGCTCTACCAACTCCTTCTCCTCCAAGATAGGCTAAAAGTATAGATTTCACTTTATCAATCCAGGGAAGTACAACAGGTGCTCCTCCAAATAAAATCACAACAATATTAGAATTATACTCACTTACCGCTTCAATTAACTTATTTTGCGCCTCTGGAATCTCTAAACTCGTACGGTCAAACCCTTCTGATTCATACCCTTCGGGTAAACCAGCAAAAAGGTATACAATATCTTTATCTTTTGCTGTCTCACAAGCCTCTCTGATTAATCTTACTTCCTCTGCTTTATTTCCTTTTATATCCAATGAATAACCTTTTGCATAGGTAACATTAACCCCAAGTTCTACTAATACATCCCAGGAGTTTTCAATTTTAATTGGATTAATCTTGGAACTGCCTGCTCCCTGATATCTAGGTGTCTTCGCAAATGCTCCAATGACTGCTGCTTTCTGCTGTAGGTTTCCAGGTAGAAGCATTCCATCATTTTTTAATAATACCGCTGATTCCTCCAGCGCTTTTACAGCCAGCCGGTGATGGTTCTCTTTGTCATATTGGAATCCCTGCCTTATGTTTTTCATTCCTTTTAAGATTAATTCACAGGCATTTATAGCTGCTTTATCCAGATTTGCTTCGGATAAATACTGATTCCTTACCGCTGATATTAGTTTTTTATCATTGTAACCATTGTTACCTGGCATTTCCATGTCTAGACCTGCATTAATTCCCATTACTCGGTCATGTACTGCTCCCCAGTCAGAGATTACAGCCTTGTCAAATCCCCATTCCTTTCTAAGAATATCTGATAAAAGGTATTGATTTTCACTGCAGTATTCTCCATTCAGACGATTATAGGAACACATAACAGTATCCGGTTTTCCTTTTTTGACCGCAATCTCAAAGGCCTTTAGGTAGGTTTCTCTTAAAGCTCGTTCATCTACTACTGCATTAATCGTCAATCTACGCTTTTCTTGATTATTTACCGCAAAATGCTTTAATGAAGTACTGGTTCCCGTGCTTTGGATTCCCTGAATCATACTGGCAGCAAGTTCACCAGAAAGGAAAGGGTCTTCGCTGAAATATTCAAAATTGCGCCCGCATAACGGACTTCTCTTTTGATTCACTCCTGGACCTAAAATTACAGAAACCTGTTCTTGAACACAAGCCTCTCCCATGGCTTTACCAACCTCATGCACTAATTCTCGATCAAAGCTACAAGCTAGCGCACTCGCTGTTGGATAACAGACTGCCGGAACACTGGCTCCAATTCCAAGATTATCAGTTGCATTCACTTGCTTTCTTAAACCATGCGGGCCATCAGACATCATAATAGCATCTATCCCCAAACGCTCAATGGGTTTTGTATGCCAACAGTCCTGTCCGGAACACAAACCTGCTTTTTCCTCTAATGTCATTTGTGCAACTAATTCTCGTGCTTTATCTTTCCATATATTATTATTTTCCATATAAATACCCATCACTTTCATACCTTACTCTGTCTTTGTAATTGATTTCTTTATATGTTCAAAACTCTCTTTGCCAATGGCTAGTTTACGTATAAATAATACGGATAACACGAGACATAATGCTGGCATACCACTCATCAGCAAACGAATTCCCAATATCGTACTCTCTGTCTGTACTGCTACTGTATTACCTACACTTTCCACATATCCAAACCACCCCATTGCTGCAGTAACAATTGCAACAATGATTGCCGAACTTATTTTATACAAAAGCATTGTGGAACCATAGATGATACCTTCTCTTCTTGCTCCATTTTTTAATTCATCTACCTCAACTACATCTGGAAGGATTGAAAACACCAAAACCTGTGATGCTGATATGCCAATACCGATGAGAACTGTGACTGCTGCAGTAAATACAATACTTTCTTCCGGAAGAAACATACAGGAAACTAATGGTATTAAAAAATAGATGGCAGATATTGTATATGTCTTTTGCTTTCCTATTTTATTACTGATACCAACCCACAAAGGTGTTACAATTACCGCCGCCACAAGAGGAATCGCCATAAAAATATAACTCAAATCATCCGAAATCTTAAGTACATGCTTCATAAAATAAATATAAAGTGCCATGATAATATCAAAGGACACCATATTAAATATGAAAACCCCTAGCACTATCTTAAACTCTCTTAACTTAAGAAGGGATTTAAGGTTTTTAATAAGGCCCTCCTGTTTCTCTACCTTCATTGGTTCCACACGTTCCTTGGTGCCACCAAAGGCGAACAAAATACACACAACTAGAATGAGCGCCAGTACTTTACCCATAACTGGAAAGCTCTCTATGTACATACTTTTTCCTGGATATATGGCATCAACAATAAGTGTTACTCCCATTGCAGATAATAGGGATCCAACGAAAGAAAAAGCCATTTTATAGCCGGAAATACTAGTTCGCTCATCATAATCTTGTGACATTTCCGGTAAAAGAGCATTATATGGAATTGAAACCAGCGAATAAAGAGTATTAAACAATATACCAATTAAAGTATAATAAATAATCAAATGAGTTGTCCCTTCAAAAGGTACAATCCAAAGAAGTGCAAATCCAATTCCAAGTGGGACTGCACCAAAAAGTAGAAATGGACGTCTTCTTCCAAAACGCGTTGTGGTTCGGTCGGACCAAGCTCCCATGAATAAATCACAAACTGCATTCCAAATACGAACCACCATAAAGATATATCCCGCCCATAACGGTGATATTCCTGCAACATCCGTAAGAAAAAACACAAAGTAGAAACCTATGGCACCATATGCCACGTTGTTACCCATATCTCCTAACCCATAGAATATCTTTTCTCTCTTTTTTATTGCTCCTTTATTGCCCATAAACACCTCTCCCGTACTTTGTTTTATAACTCGTATAAAGCTATATAGTTTTGCTTGTATGAATATCCTTTGTCTTAATATTCATAGTATAATTTTAACATCAGATAATCATATTTAATATTAATATTTCGCTTTTTATATCATAATTTCTTGACATTGTATTTACTAATTTATATATTGAAATTAATAAATAGTAAAAATTCAAAATTTAATATAGGAGCAACTAACTAGTTTTTTGTTGTACGTTTACTTTTAAATTACGAAAGGAGCAGTACTATGTGCTTAACAGTATTCGAGAAATTAATGATTAAAGAATTATATGAATACAACAGAATACCACTCTGTCTGCTTGATAAAGATCTAGAAATTATTACTTACTTTTTCTCCAGCAACTCTTCCGAATTATTAAAAGCCTTTCCTTATATTATGAAAAAGCTCTTTACTAAAGTCACAAACCCTGACTTTGAAGTAATATGTTTTGAACATGAGTTATATTATATTTTTTCCTTTGAGCGCAAAAAGGAAACTTTTTATTTTGTCGGTGGTCCAATGCTTTTGTCTAGTTTCTTTCATATTATTGAAATGCGTTCTCTTTCCTTTGCAACTGAATTGAATACAAAGGTGCTAAAAAATTTAGTTGAAAATTTGCCGATAGTTTCCCTTGCTTCTTTTAGTTCGTGTTTACGGATTATGATGCTGCTTTTAAAAAATGAAGCACCTAGTAATGAGGAGATTGTTAATTACAACTCTTCTTCGCTCGTTAATTCGTTAGCTCATAAATTTATATATGAACTTTTTGAAAACAAAGAAGATTCTAAAATTCACACTCGTTACAGTCAGGAACTTACCGTACTAAACTGTGTAAAAGATGGGGATGTACCAAGGCTGGTATCTACCTATAAAGCTCTTCCACAAACTAAATACGGTAGCATGTCTAAAAATCCGTTTAAGCAGCTCTTTTATGGATGTATTGCAAACACTACTCTTGTAACCAGATATGCCATAGAAGGAGGACTGGAGGAAGAGTCTGCCTTCACCCTTAGTGATATTTATATTAAGCAAATGGAAAATTGCACAACCTTATATGAGTTAAGCCTACTAAACGAAAAAATGGCTCTTGATTTCACGGAACGTGTATCAAAAGCCAAATCGAAACAATTAACCTATTCAAAATCAATTTCTAACTGTATGAACTATATTACTAAAAATATTCATTACAAATTAACATTAGCTGCATTGGCAAAGGAAGTGAATTTAACTCCAAAATATCTATCCTTTCTCTTCCGTAAGGAGACCGGTAATACTCTTATGTCTTATATTGAAGACAAGAAAGTGAATGAAGCGAAGACTTTATTATCCTGCTCCCGGTATACCTCTTGTCAAATCAGTGATCTGTTATCCTTCAATTCACAAAGCTACTTTATCACAGTCTTTAAGAAACATGTAGGAATGACACCAAAAGAATATCGGGAACAACATTACTCTTCACCTGTTTGACTTAAGCTCTTTACAATACCGGAAATAATATCCCATGCACTTATTGCAACGAAAATTGCAATAAATACCCACTTACTCCGATCTATCCATGCTGCAATCATTGTGGATGAGGCATCTGTATGCTCAAGTATTTTATAAAAAAAGTCCAGGTTAATTAAAACTTTATCATTTAACATCACTATAACTATAATGCAGGTAGCTACATTATAAATTGAATTTACTACTGCAAGTGGCAAGTTCCAGCTCTTGGTTATATATTTCCAAATAGATATTCCAAGTTGTACAATTACCAATATAAATAGGAGGATTAAATACGCTTTTAATCGTTCAACATCAAATAATGGTGTTCTACTAAAGGTACCATTGTCCTCTGTAAAATATACTGCAATAAACTGTGGTTTTACAAATATAAAGGAAGCGAAAAGTACGGTACAGCATATAGAGAATATGGTCTCACCACGAGAGATCTTCTTTTTACTACTAATAGTAACTGCTGGTAAATCCTTAGGGGTCCATTCCTTTTTACTAAATGGAACCGTGCCTGTGTCTATACCGCTTCTTTCAAGAATCACAAAAACTAGAGTTACCCATAAAGCGCTTTGCAGACCACCTTCAAAAGCTGCAGAGATTAAATCACCAAAGAGAACTGATAAGTTACTATATTCAAACCCTTCTACTGGTGGTTCTATTGCCCAACCAAAGATAGCAAGGCAAACAAATACGGTAACGCAGATGCCAACCACCAGCTTAAGCACCGATAAATATTGTTCATACATCAAAGGCCCAATTAAATATCTCTTATTTGGGTTGTATTCATTGGCAAGTTTTCTCGGATTACCTAGTTTCTCCAGTACCTGATATACATCATTCTCTGAATAATCCTCTGGAAGCATATCTTCTATATTGGCACGAAGTTCCTTGCTTATATCATCTTTTAAATCTTTTTGAAAATGCTGTGTTACAGCATAAACATATCGATCAATTAGTTTCATTCTCCTCATCCTCCTTTAATAATGTATCTACTAAGTTTGACATTGCTCTCCACTCTTTTTTAAGCTGAGAATATACTTCTTTCCCTTCCTCACTTAGCTTATAGAATTTACGTGGTCTGCTCTCACTTGTATCCCATTCACTGATTAACAAGTTCTGCTTTTCTAATCTGCGCAACAAAGGATAAAGCGTACTTGCATCGATAGGAGCATTCTTATTCTCCAGCTTCTGTACAAGTGAATATCCATATTCATAGGTACTTAGCTGACTCATCACAGATAGAACCAAAGTACCTCTTTTTAATTCAACGATTAGTGAACTTATAAGTTCATTATTTGAATCCATATTAATCACCTCACTGTTAGTATACTGTATGACATACATTATTGTCAATATATTAATATTAATATTTTTATATTATTAAGAATTTCTTATTAAGTTTCAAAAATAACTATAGAAAAGAAAGCTAAATTAATTATTACAATGTAGATATAGTACCTAGATTAGAGCTTACAATTGATTTAAAGGCAGGAAAACTAATTATTACAATGTAGATATAGCACTACATAAAAAAACAAGCTGACAATATAACCAGCTTGTTTTATGAATTTATATTATATGGTTCAAAAGCGCAAAGTCCTAATTAAATCTTAGAATGCTTTGTAATAATCCAATCATGTTCAAGGAAGTACTTCCACATAGACATGGCATGTCCCTTCCCTAAACCATACTCACTGCTTAGCCAATATACAAAGGCTGTAGCTTTCATGTCCTCGGAAATAATATTCTGTGCTAACGCTTTTTCTCTGATTTGATCCGGTGTTTGTCCAGTAATCTTTGTTATATTATCGATATATGCCTGAAATGACATACGATCACCACCTTTCCTGTAACCGTCAATACAATTTTCACCTTATCAGTCTTTTTATTTAACAGTACACTTTTTTATTATAATAGATAATTATTTTCTTCATTCGCTTCCTCTAAAGTTCTTAGTTCAAAAGTTTTACAACCCGATGAAATAAATGGATCAGCTTTTGCTATATTCTTAGCTTCCTCTATATTACCTGCATGAAACACTACCATACCTCCAGGATAATCCCCGAATGGCCCACACAGTACCAGCTTACCCTGTCTTTTCAGCTCTTTTAAATGCTCCACATGGCTCTTAACTAGTTCCCCATTTAGAGGCTTTTGGTTACTCATTAAATATACATACATTTTGCTCACCCCTCAAAATTTTATTGGTATAAAACACTATTTTTTATTCTTAATTATAAAATACCTATAAATCATATTTCAGGATTTCCAATGCTTCTTTAACCTTTACTCTCCATATCATATGAGGAAAACCCACAGCCCAGTAATCATTAAAACAATATGCAGGACTGCCAAACTTCTTTCTCCATACACTTTGAGCAATCTTGTAGCCACTATCAAAACATACTTCCTGTATTAGTTTCCTATCTAATTCTTGAAATATTTTATTTAACAGTATAGAAGAAATTCCCTGCTTTTGATATTTTGGATGAACAAAAACTGTTCCAATTTCAAGTATATCTTTCATTTTATTGTTTGTGCAACTATTTAAGACTTCATTTGAAGCTCCATATTCTATTGAGCCAATTATTTCACCATCGTAAACAGCCAGCAGAAAAAACCTATCCTTTCCGTCGGTTGTAACATCTTGAAGAATATATTTCTTTTTAACCTGAATTTCTTCTTCCAGTAATTCAGTTAAATTACTCACCCCATTAGCTTCAAAGGTATCTTTTAACATCATTTCAAAAAAAGCATGAATGGCTGCTAACTCTTCTAGTTTAGGTCTCCTAATTACTATTTCATTCTTGTTCATATCTAATTACCACCTCTTAATACTAATTCATATTCTATTATCCGCTGTTCTTTTCTTGCTCTAATCAATAATAATAGATAAAGACATATTCGTTAATTAGTTATAAGTAAATATTACCATAAGTTAATTTAATTTGTCTAACTTCTTTTATTCGTATTTGAACCCTGACAGGTATATGTCAGAGTTAATGTATTAAAATTATGGTATTAAATAATGGAGGTATTATATGCAGTTTAACAAGATAAAAGAAAGAGGATATTTATTTACCTATGAAGATTTTGGATGGGATTTAAATATCTACTTGATTACTGGAAAAAAATATAATTATATTATTGATACAGGGTTAGGTTCAAAATGTATTAATCCAATCTTAGATTACATAAAAAATGATAATAAAATGACAATCGTAATAAATACACATTATCATTGGGATCATATCTGGGGAAATGCCTCCTTAAGTAATTGCATTACTATTTCACATAAGCTATGCAGAGAAATGATACAGTTAAATTGGGATGATATGCTACAAAAAAATCGACAGTACTGCCTTGGTGATGTTAAAACGAATCTCCCCACTCTCGTTTTTGATGAAGAACTATATTTTGTAGAGGATAAAATCAAATTATTACATACCCCGGGACATACCCCAGATTCCATTAGCATTTTCGACGAAGAAGATAACGTTCTTATTCTTGGGGATAATATTGGGGATAGTATGGAAGATCTCCTGCCAAGTATTTATTGTGAGAAATCGGTTTACAAAAACACATTACACAATTATAAGCAACTAAATTTTGATACACTTATATCCGGTCATAATAAAGTTTTAAATAAACAAGTAATAGATAAAATATTAAATATGCTATAATGAAAGCGGAATGAGGTATTGCAAGCTTGCTTGCATATACCGATTGGAGCAAATTATCAAGCAAAGAAGGATAAATAGTTGAAAAAAACAGAACGATTGAATGCTATAATCTACATATTAAAGGAAAAAGGTAAGCTTACGGCTAGTGAAATTGCAGCACTTTTAGAGGTAAGTGAGCGTACAATTTATCGTGATATTGATGCTCTTAGTCAAATGAAGGTTCCAATCATTGCATATGAAGGAATTCAGGGCGGTTATGAGCTTGATCCTAATTATTTTATACCTTCAATAAAGCTTTCAGAATCTGAAATTACCAGCTTCATCATACTTTTAACAATCGGAAAAGAATTAAAAGTTCCTGAACTTCACAAGGATTACGAATTATTAAGATTAAAACTTTTAAATGCCCTTGCACATAATAAAAGGCCAAATTTTGAACACTTTATTGATAAATTTAAAGTTAATATCAACCGGATTAATCCTGAAGTCTATGTGGAAAATATTCTTGCAACAATTATTAAAAGCTTTGAAGAAGAAAAAAGAGTTAGAATTACTTACTATACTCCTTTAAAAGATATTATAACAGAGAGAGAAGTTTCCCCATATCGCTTCACCTTTGATGAAGGTGGATGGTATTTGAATGGATATTGCCATCTGCGAGAGGAAACAAGAACCTTTCGACTAGATAGAATTAAAGATATTTCACTTCTTGATAGTTCTTGTAATATTCAAAACGATGTTGGAACCAATAACACCTTTGGTAGAATGAAGCAATTATACCAATTGCAAATTGATAGGAGTTTTTATGAAATTATAAAGCACAATTATTATATGGAAGACCATAAAATAATTGAGGATTTCAATCCCTTAATTGTTGAAGTCTGTACCGAATGCGAGGATGCAATCTTTGAACTTGCACTTAAAAATCCTATCTATATCAAAGTTATAGGACCACAGATTGCGTGTGAACAATTAAAAGAAATAATATTGAACTTAACAAAAATTTATTATTGAAATATAGCCCTAGCAATTTAGGATTTACACCATCAGCTCCACCGCTTATCGATATGTTCGGGGTTTAGCTTCTTTTATTATAATATGCTCTACTGCTAATTCTTTTGCTATTGCTACCCATATATTATTTCATGCGCTGTAATCCCTGCCTCTTGTTATTAGAACCTATTCATGTTAAAATCAAAAGCAATTAAGTAACTATTAGAAAAGAGGGACTCCATGTTATTTATTGAATATCCTAAATGTACCACTTGTCAAAAAGCTAAACTATGGCTTAAAAAGAATGGATTTAACTTTACCGACCGCCACATTAAAGAGAATAATCCAACTTATGAAGAACTTAAAGAATGGCATGTTAGAAGTGAATTACCCCTACACAAATTCTTTAATACTAGCGGAATTTTATATAAATCCATGAATTTGAAAGACAAATTACCAAACATGTCCGAAGACGAACAGCTACATCTGCTTGCATCTGATGGAATGTTAGTTAAACGCCCACTTGTTATAACAGACTCATTAATTTTGGTTGGTTTTAAACCAAACAGTTGGGAAAAATTAAAACAGACTACTTTCAATTAGCTACAATCTATTGAAATACATGTATTGCATTTCGGGCCTCTTTTGCTTCATATAAGGCCCGGTCTGCATGAATAAATAATTTTACTGTGTCGGATTCCTCTGTAATTTCTGCTAAACCAAAACTAACTGTCAATTTAAGCTCTTTACATTCCTCTAATGCCATACTATTAACTTTAGATTGTATTTTACCACACAAGGCTTTTGCATTCTTCATTTCTATATTATGGAACAACAAACAAAACTCATCTCCACCGTAACGAAACGAAGTTATCTGTTGTTCATATTCTCTTAAAATCTTGGCAAATTCAATTAAACAGAGATCTCCTATGTGATGCCCCCAGGTATCATTGACCAATTTGAACTTATCAATGTCAGCAATTGCAAGTATAAAGGGAGCATCGAGAGTTGAATATTCTATATACTTTAACTCTTCATGAAATGCTTTTCGGTTATAAATTCCGGTCATCTCATCCATATAAACACTCTGTTGTAACTGATGCCGTTCAATATCTTTCTGAACACTTGCACTATTTTTTTTCTGCTCAAATCGGATTGCCACCATACAAGAAATAGAAAAGGCAAGTAAAACAAAAATAGAGATGAGAAATTCACCCAATCGTTGTGTACTTTGATAAACGCTAACCTTATCCACATCCCAGGATAGGAACAATTCAGATACGATCAGAGCTATTATACTTGTAACCGCAGTCCAACCTGTAACACTGTAACTGGCATATATCGTCGTTAACATAATGGCTATTGCAAAGATATAATAAGTTGACACAAATGCACCATGCACTGTGAAAAGAGTAAAGCTTATTACAACAAAAATTAGTGAAATCGAATAAATTTTAAAGGTTTGCGAAAGATGTTTCGCTTTTATTATGTAAGTATCAATCGCAAGGCATATTAAATTAACCCCGCTTGGGACAATTAAAAACTTGATAAAGAAACGCTCTACTGTTGTGGATAGCATGTCCGAGTTAACCATAATTAATCCCAGAAATATCTCAACAAAGAAAGAAAATATAAATAATCCAACTGTTGTATTATAGTGTAATTGAAGCCACTTACCATCAATTTTTGTATATTCATAACGGATTGCATTGATATGCATTTCGTTTAAATTTTGATTTTGCATATCCACTTTAAAATGTCCTGTCTCCACTCTTGTGCCTCCAAAAATGCGATTTTCTTTTGTCGTTTAATTTAGTGTATCTATATCACCAATGCTTTCATTTATTTGCATTTGTTTATTTGCATTTATTTATTTGCATTTATTTATTTGCATTTATTTACATTTGTTATGGGTTATTACTTTTAATTATATTGGTTATAAATTAACATAAATTAGTACACATATCAACATTTACCAGTAAATATATCTCGAGTGCATATATATTTCAACTCAATGCTTGTTTATAAGTGACAAGTCGTTTCAAATTGTCAAGAACTGTATGAAACACGCTGTATTCGTTTCTCCACTATCGCGGGTGCTTTCGTATAAACAAAGCTTACTTTGTTTATACTTCACTTTTTACCTTCGTATGAATAAAAAAAGACATGAAAGCTATCTCTCATGTCCTAGTGTTATATTTATTTAAATTGATGATTTCCTAACTGCAATTTATATCCACTAACTCGTCTACTGAAAGATAAGAATTTACTAAAGTCAACCTCTTCCTCTTTAATCGTAATTGTTGTAACACCACTTAAAGCTAATTTTGCAGCTTTGATGCATTCTTTCTCATCTTGGGAAGTAAAATTACCCTTATCATATTGTTCCAATGCCTTTTCTAAGGATCCACTGGATGCCGGACTGAATTGGGATTTCTGAAATATTACTTCTTTTACAGTATCGGGATATTTATCTGATCTAACTCTGTTCATAACTACAATTCCTACAGCTAGTTTACCTCTATATATTTCTGATTGTGATTCACAATAAATTAATGCTGTTAATAATCTTAGATCTTTTTCTGAATATTCAGCGGTTACTTCCTTATCCTCTTTATCGGTAGTCTCCTCTTCTGCATATGCCTTTACGTTACCTATATTTAATGCAAATATTACAACGAATATACTAATTAATAACTTTTTGAAATTCATGTTTTTCTCCTTGTTGTGGCTTTAATTATGAATATTTCTGTCCATATTTAATTCCATAATCAATGAATAAATTAAGTCTAAATATTTACACAATCAATAAGTGTTTAACATTTATGTAACAATTATAACACATTCTGTTAAAAAATCAAGTCTAAATCCATTATTTATCATTTTTATTGCTATTTCTTTTTCGACAAAGCTTTTATTATACTTTGATTCACTGGCCAATAACCCTAAAAACTTGTACTTTTTAGGGTATTGTAGAATGATTATCAAACAAAAAGAAGAGCCTGACAACAGACTCCTCTCCTATTTTAAACACTATTTTATTATATTTGATGCTTGCACCTACAACAACCAATACATGGATGAGCCTGCTCCCACAGTTGAGCAGCCTTAACACTCCATTCCTCTGCTGCATTCTTACATTTATTAGCCAAATCATGTACGTTCTCTGGATGAAGTAAATCCGTAGATTTAGCACCTGACATCTCCACCATAACAACTAAACGATCCGGATTATCCATTAGAGGACAAGGTCGCAAATGATTATTGTTAAAAGGCTGATTTAAGTAGAATTGGTTTAGTAGCGGAGCTTGTAGGGCCTCCAGGATAGAGGTATTATGAATATTTGAATCTGAATAATGAACAAATGCACAGGGTTCAATATCACCAGCAGAATTTATATGCAGATACCTGCGCCCTCCTGCAACACAACCTCCTGCATATTCACCATCATTCCAAAAATCCACTGTAAAGAGCGGTTTTGTATTCCTAAATTCATTTATCTGCTGGTACATATATTCCCTCTGTTCGGAAGTAGCGATTAAATCTGGTACAGCATCTACTCCAACTGGAATATACGTAAAAAACCAAGCGAATTTTACTCCTTTTTCAATTAAACTATCGATAAAGTTTTCGCTTCCGATTATATCAACATTATCTCTTGTATAACAACAAGAAGCCCCAAAAGCCAATTTCTTCTGTTTTAATATTCTCATAGCATTTACAACTGCCTGATAAGTACCACTTCCCCTTCTTGCATCAGTTTCTTTTTCAAATCCCTCAATACTGATTGCAGGTATGAAGTTTTTCACCCGAAGCATTTCATCTGCAAATGCTTCATCTATTAAAGTTCCATTGGTAAATGCGGTAAAAATACAATCTGAATGCTTTTCGCATAAACGAATAATATCTTTTTTACGTACCAGAGGCTCTCCTCCTGAATAGGCATATAAATGCGTTCCCATTGCTTTTCCCTGTCTTATAATATCATCCAAGGTCTCATAACTCATCGATTGTTTACTGCCATACTGTGCTGCCCAGCAACCAGTGCAGTTTAAATTACATGCCGAGGTGGGATCCATTAAGATAGCAAAGGGAATATTACACTCGTATTTCCTTTTAAGTTCATCATGTTTTTTCCCTGAGAATACGGTTGCATTAAAAATAAAATTATGAAAGAAAACCTTCCTTACCTCAGGATCAATATCGTCCCACATGCTAAGTATATATTTATTCCAATTATTTTCTTTATCTTCAATAATATTACGAAAAACCCTACGCTGTGCTTTTAAACTATCCTTTCTATCCAATTTATCAACTAAATTAACTAACTTTATCATTCGTTTCTCTGGATTTTTATTTAGATAGTCATACGCAAGATCTGTTACCACAGACATAGCTTTTTCCTTAATCATTATCTGCCTCTTCATTTTTATCCTTAGGATTAATTTATGATTTAGACAGGGTAAGAGTTCATAAAAAAGGTAGAAGACTTTTTTGTCCTCTACCTTTGATATTATTTTTTTATTGTTATTTCTTTTTATTATTATTTCTTTTTTGCTGTAACTGTATATAAATCTTTTTTCGCATCATAGGTTAAGGTAACAGTTACATCGGGATCCTTCATATAAGGAATAATCGGTTTTATCTTCTTATCAGCCATACGGAAGGTTTGCTTGTATCCATCTGTCCAGACGAAATTCTCTAATAAAAATCCTCTCAGTTCTTCCTGTGATTTGATGTTGAACTTGTCAACATTAGTATAAACCGTGGGATCAGGGATACCCGTTATTGGAACATGAGTTTTCATAAAGGTATATTTATCTACCAGGAAATAAGTGTATTTTACCTTTCCATTGTCTGCATCATCCCAAGTAGTATCTATAAACATCCATTTACCATTTATGTATACCGAATTCCAGGCATGTTGCATCAAATAGTTTGATTCATATTTAGCTGGAATATTTGCTCTTAAGCACAAATACTTAAAAAACATGGCGTAATCTCCACATACTCCTTTTTTAGCATCAATGGATTTAATCAAGTTTTCTATACTTTCTTCATTCCTATATCCGAAGTCATAGGTTATATTCAGAACCACATAGTCATGAATGGCTTTAATCTTTTCTTTGTCACTCATTCCTTTTTTAATTATTTTGGCCAGTATCGTGTCCAGCTTCGTATTGAGCTTTTTAAAACGACTGTCTATTTGCATACTCATATTTACTTTATCCGTACTTTTCAATACCTTCGGTTCAAGGTTGTAGGCAATATCTTTTCCATACAATCCATCTTCAAAATTCACAAATGTTACACCTTTTTTCATTGTAAATTTAATTCCATTCTTTGAAGTATACAGTTCAATCAGCATACCGCCGGTATCTACTCTGGTATAATTACCAGTTAATTTGATTTTATCTAGTAATGTATTATCTAAATAATCCTCAATATATGGCTTTATATCCTTCTTATTATCAAACACAATATGAATTGTATTCTTACCAACTATAACTTTTGAGGCATCAGAAAAATAAATTGGAATATTATATCCCCTTATGTTTTCATATCTAAGTACAAATTGATCTACAATGGCCTCTTCCTTTGTATATTTGCTCTGTGGCTCAAATCTATCAATTCTAGTATTCATACCAGACATTATACAAGTTCCTACAATTGAATAATCATCAATAGAAATTTTATTGTAATCTAAAATAGGCATAGAAGTCGAGATTCCACCTAGCACACTGGTTGCTGCACTCATCAATTTTCTAGCTGCTTCTATTCTTGTCAAAGACTTATTTAAATTACTCTCATCATCAATCATACCATAAATAAAAGCATTTTTAATGTAATCGGGACTATCAGAACTAATTGCATTGCCCTCAATAACAATTTTTTCATTCAACTCTACGTTCTCAAAATATAATTTAGCCAGTTCATCCAGTGTTATAGCATTCTTAAATCCATAAGAAAATGTCTTGGAAAGTTCTCCATCTATTAAACTCTCTGTAATATCCTCTTTGCGACTACCAGTTGGTTCGTCCTTGGGGTATTCATAAAACTCTATTAGTTTTTCTCTTTCCCTATAGTAGCGAACCCAGTATAAACCGGATTCAATACTCTCTATCAGCTCTTCCACTGTATCCGTCCCATCATAACTATCCCATTCCGGTGCGTAAATATCCTTATGAAGATCTGCTAACGCTCTTGCTGCTTCAATTTTTGACAAGTCATATTCAATAAATAGCTTTTCAACTTCACCTGGTAATTTCTCAAGTACCTTCTTACCAACCTTATTGCCTTTTTGAATGGATTGATTTAAATATCTAGTAATCTTGTCCTTGACTTTCAGTGTAGCAGGATCTACCTGGTCTTTTTCTTTCCCCATTCTGGCAAAATTGCCTACTACGCCTTTAAAATTGTATAAATCATATTCTTCATCCCAGGATATATACAAACTAACAATTTTTCCATCAAAGTCCCAGCCATAGCTACTGTCCTTAGCAAAAAACAGCAGCTCATTAATGTGATCCTCAATTATTTTATATTCTTGTGCAGACAATCCACCCAATCTTTCTTCAATAATCTCTATTTCAACTTTCATAGTATTCAATTCTTTTGCTGCAGCCGCCTTCATTTGTGCAGAAGTGATTTTTTTTGTTGGCCAAGGATCACTTTTCTGACTAGAATCCGTTATAATCTCCATATATTCCGGACGAATTACTTCGTCTTTTTCATACTTTGCAAATATCTTCTCCAATTTAGCAAACATGCTATCCAATGCCTTATTGTTTGAAAAATAGGATGCAGCAGATACTGACGAATAACTGATACACAGAGTAACAAAAACTGCAAAAACCATAGTTAAGAACTTCTTCATAACACTTTCTTCCCCCCGATTAACGTATTTAATGTCATTTCCATATTAGCCATATTTTTCTATTATATTATACGACTTTACAGTATTCAACATTATTCTACTCTTTGATATGTGTATAGTACATTTATCCTATACCGGATGATTTCCTGCATTTTAGTATTATCGAAATAACAAGATAATAACATAATATCGGGAGACCTTTGCAGGCACTCCCGATATTATTTCCCCAGTATACGAAACATGTAGCCAACTAGTAGCTCCATAGATATTTGTAATTCAAATAATTATTTATAACAGTTATAACTATATTAAAAATACTCCCCTCAATGATACACTGCAATCCAGTAGATTAATAAGTTCCTTCCACTGAACTACTTACTGCTTCAGTTACTCCATTTCTAGTAACATTTGCACTAACACTTAATCGGTATGTATATCCGGAGGATACAGAGTCCGTACCTGAAAAGGATAATGTGCTGCTACTTGAAGTCTGTCCCCAAGCATTTTCAAAAACCCAAGTCGACCCAACTTTACGTTCCAATTTAAAAGTTGCATTTATAGCGGTAGTACCGGATAAAGCTTTGATTGTTCCAGAGCAATAGGCTACTCCACTGCTGAAGTATAAATTAAGGGCTATATCATTCACATTCGCCCATTGTGGAGTAATTATCCCCCCATCAATTATAACTTGAGATACTTCTGTCTGTTCTTGCGCCTGAACTGAAACACCTTGAAACATCAAAAGTATTCCCCCCAGTAAAAGTGCCATCATCTTTTTTAATTTCATTGGAACACACCCTTTCAGTTTTCGTAAGGTTATCAACCTTCACTTTAATAACGTTTGAAAAAATGTTTTCCCTACAATAAATTTTAAAATATTTTATAAAATTATATAAATATTTAAAATTCGTCATTTTACCCTAATTGATTCAACGATTTTAATTAATTCTTCCACCTGTAATTGACTCCATAAACTAAAAGTGTACCCATTCATAGTCCATATAATTCCATTTTCATAATCATCATCAGTCGCTTTAGCAATATATCCTGATGTCCCATTAATCATTGTACTCTCAATTTCGTGATTTTCATTATCTATGGATATACTTGAGTTAACTCCGTCTGGCTGATAGGAAAAATAAATGAATTGATCTTGCCCGTTAACATATTCAATATTTGTTATCAAACCAAATTTATCAATCTTATATTCTTGATAACCAAAGGGCAGGTATTCAAATTGCCATTCCTTCTCATCACTCATATTAGAGGACTTATTACTTTGGAAGATGATTGAAGTAAACTTATCACGCCATTCAATGACTATTGATTTAACTGCTGCTCGAACTTCAGGATTAATGAGCAGCAAACTAAACACAACAGCAAATGTCAAGATAAACATTGCCGCAATTTGCTTACTATAAAATAAAACTTTGGTGAATAATTCTCTTCGCCTTTCTTTTGCAAATAACTTATTCATCCTGATTTCGAACTCAGGAGAGAAAGACAGTGTCTCCATCAGCTTATCATTTGTAGGAATCGAATCAATTTCTTCATTATAATCGTCTATGATTGCTTGGCGAAACATCGCCTCAAATATGGAGTCATCAAACTGCTTCGTATTTATTCGTTCTCACCCCTTTTTAGTTTTTCTTAATATTCTCTTTGTCTACAAGTTTTCTTACTTTTTCTTTCGCGCGTAGTAATCTAGTGTCAACATGTTTTGGAGTCATATTTAGCTTCTCACCAATTTCTTTATATGACATTCCAAGAGCATACTTCATTATCAATACCTGTCTGCTAATCTCATCAATGTTCTCAAGATGTTTACGAATTGCTGCATATTCCGAGGAGAAAATAACCTGCTCATCCACTGGTTTTGCTTCAGACTCCAGATATATTTCCATATCCTCAATCGGAATATTTGAATAAGGTTTTTCTTTTCTTATAAGGTCAATGCATTTGTTCCTTACTATAATAACGGATGAAAAGCGAAAATCCCTACTGCTTAAATTGAAATATTTTTCCTTTTCCTTAATTATGGAAATAAAAGTGTTATGTACTGCATCTTCTGCCATAGTTTGATTATAGTTTGTAATTTTTAAAGCATAATTAAGAAGAGCATGTTTGTGCTCTTCGTAAATTTGAGTCATCTTATCTCTTTCTTGCTCGGTCTCTAGTATACTTAAATATAATGATAACAGGTTAACTCCACCCTTCCGGTATATTCATCTTACAATTAGGTATTACTTTTTTCTTCAAATAGTGGCTGTCAAAAATGGACGCATACCGATACTGTAATAAAACTGCTGTGAAGATCCAACATAAACGATCTTTGCACCCATATCTTTGGTCCGGCGAATTCCTTCTAATACTGCTGCCTTCCCTAGTCCCATTTTTCTATAAGCTGGATCTGTAGCTACCGGTTCTATTACAGCATACCCTGCTTCTGGGTCATACCACATACCACAGTACGAAGCAAAATTCCCATCCGGATACCTCATTCCGCTTTCATTCTACCATGAACAAACCCCGTTCATGGTCTTGTTACTCCAATCGGTATTTGCAAGCAAGCTTGCAATACCTCATTCCGCTTTCATTATACCATGAACAAACCCCCGTTCATGGTCTTGTTACTCCAATCGGTATTTGCAAGCAAGCTTGCAATACCTCATTCCGCTTTCATTATATCAATAATAACGATAAAACGATATTCCTATTTTGTTTTAAATTATTTTATATTGTTAATTCCATTATTCATTAATTGTTTATAACTTCTTCTACCTTTATAGTAATTTTGCACATTATTGAGTAATTAGCTAACGATACTTTCTAGAGATCTTTTTCTCAATAATTAAAAAAGATGGTAAAAACATGAAAGCATTGACTTATGGTGGGATATAGCGAACTATTTGGAGGATATGATGGGGGACAAGCTGAGTTTCTTAGAGTACCATATGGAAATCTCGGACCGAGGGCAGTACCCGAAGAATTAACAGATGAACAGGTATTATTCTTAACCGATATTCTTCCTACTTCATATTTGGGTACCTTAGTTAATGGTGGAGTTAAATTATCATAAAACAACGAATTCTTTTATAAAAATTTTGTAGCATTTTCAATAAAGACCTACATTCTGTTTTATGGCAACTGGAGCTGCAGTTATATTCTGCAGCTCCAGTATGTCTACAACTATATTTGAAACCCTTTCAGCTCATTTATAATTCCCTCCAGATTATTCATTGCCCAGGAAGGATCATTATTATCTCTCAATCGGCATTCGGTTGCAGCCATTACATGGTCTACACCACGATAAAGTATTCTTCTTAGTTCCCGATGCTCTGAGCAGAATAGTTTACCATACCCTTCCCAATAAGCAGGATGCACATTTATAAAGGTATGAATCCATTCCGATATTTCATCCCCCCAATAAGCGCGCTCTGAATCTAAAATCCCGCATACATGCCACTTACCATTTTCCTTATGTATCAGTATGTTCTTTTCCCATAGATCTCCATGAATTAATCGAGGCTTGTCCACTATATTAAGTATATCAACATAATTTTTAAATAACTCAATAAATTTATCTACTGATGAATACTCATATCCACTTTCCGACATATCATTTCTCATCCCCAATAGATATTCCATAAGATACTCACTCCAGGTATCGAATTGCTTTGCCGGACTTGGCGGTCCGAACTGTTCACCGGTTATGCTGCTGATTTGCTTTGCAATCTCCCCTATCTCATACCATATTCGGCTATTTTCCTCTTCTGAAAGGGTATCTTTCATACCTTCCCAATTAATTCCCTCTAGAAAAGTTTGCACAACATAGTCACGTTCGCAGATTCGTCTTGTAAAATCCGCAAAAACCGTTTTAGGAAAGAAATCACCCATGGGCATAAAATAAGGCTGGATGTTATATTCCCTGTGCATAAAAGCACGCTCATATAAACTCATACGTACACTGCTGTGTGGAGATACCCGTAAAATGAATTTCTCATCCGAGGTATATACCACAAAGGTATTGTTAAAGAATCCTCCAGCAATTTCTCGTACTTCAGTTACTGTTTTTCCCGTAAAAGCAGTATTGCACATGGCACAAAGCTGCTCTCTGGTAACTGCTTTTTGTAACCTGTCTTCCTCTGTATGTAATAGTGTAATTTTCATTCGTACCTCCTATTAAAAATTAATAAATAACACTTTAAATTACATCATTCCTACCTACTTTTGACAATGTCATATATTATATATCATTTGGTTAAACTTAGTATAAATCATTCCAATCATATATCCCAGCCAACACTACTAATTTGCCAAATCTTCAAATATCATTCGCTTATTTTATAATAAGAATGATTCCTATTTACTAACTAAATATATTAGTATACTATTAATATTACATATACTTCACATAATAAGTAGAAAGTCTTTTATTGTGTAAATCCATAATTAACATAATGTTACGTTTCATAAATCTCTTGTAACATAGAATAAGGTACTAACGCTTCTATATTACAAGGTTGATGACTGAAAGGAGTATGTCCTATGATCATAAATTTTGAAGCAACTATTACTAATATAAATTCCTACACTATCATAAAAATACCTTTGAGCTCCAGTGAAAAACTGCTTTCCCGCGGAATGGTTATGATTCAAGGTACTCTAAACGAAATACCTTTTATCGCACCTTTAGAACCAGATGGAAAGGGTAGTCATTGGTTGGAATTAAGCGATAACCTAGTCGATAAAGTAGGTGCGAAAGTTGGGCAAACTGTAACCTTATCCATAGAACCAGTTGCCAAATGGCCGGAGCCTGAGATACCAGCAGATATCATGGATGCCATTGTCCGCTCTGATCTCATTAACCAATGGAATACAATAACCACAAAAGCACATTGGGAATGGCTTCGATGGATACGATCCACCAAAAATCCTGCCACTCGGGAAAAAAGAATAAACGTGGCATGTTTAAAGATGCAAAAAGGTGAAAAAAGGCCCTGCTGTTTTGATGCAACTCGTTGTACTGTACAAGAGGTATCGAAAACTGGTGTACTAATTGATTAAAGCTGCTATGGAATATATTTATAATATAAAAAGGAGGGAAATTGACTTCCCTCCTTATAACACATCCTTATACCAATACTATTACTTAGCAGAGCTTAAATTTTAAATTGTCTCACTTCAGTTCTTAGCTGATCTGCCAATTTATTTAACTCTTTTGAATATCTGGAGAACTCCTCCATCGTTGCTGTCATTTCTTCTGTCGAAGCGGTTACCTCTTCAGAAGCAGAGGCAGTTTCTTCTGACACTGCAGCAATATTCTCCGCAGCTACCACCACTGGATCTGTATTTTCACTGGCAACCCCGATTAATGCTCTAATATCCTTGACCTGTGCTATCATATCTCCAATAGTTTTCAGTATTTCACTAAAGATCTGTTTGGATTGTGCCACTGTTCTATCCTGTTCCTCAACAACAGTTTTTGTCAAGTTAATGGCGTTTGCCGCTTCCTCTGATTTTCTCTGAATACCTTCAATAATACCTTGAATTTTCTCTGTAGAATTCTTCGATTGCTCTGCTAGTTTTCTTATTTCACCCGCCACAACCGCAAAGCCTTTTCCTGCCTCTCCTGCACGAGCCGCTTCTATGCTGGCATTCAGGGATAGTAAATTAGTCTGTGCGGTGATACCATCAATTGCTTCTGTAATTGTACTTATTAGTTTTGTACTTTCATACATATCCTTTACAATGACACTCACCTCCTCGGTGGATGTTTTAGTTCTGCCGGATTTGTCAATTAGAGTTTCTACCATATCTAAGCCTTTACCGCTTAGAACCTGGGTATTATTTGTAATGTCATTCATATCATCTGATTTACGACTAATATCTTCAATAATTTTTGATAAATCTTCAATGCTATCTGCCACATTCTGCGCATCCTGTGCCTGATCGACGGAACCTTTAGATACCTCTTCGATTGCTTTTGCTACCTCTGCAATGGATCTTGTTGCCTCTGAAGACATACTTGCCAGGCTTGTCGAGGTTGTAAGTACCGTTTCTGAAGAATCCACAACCTTCTTCATTAATTTAGATACGTTTTTAATCATTAGATTAAAGGAGTTTGCTAGATCATTGAATTCATCCTTAGTGGAAGCTACAATCTCCACTGTAAGATCCCCGTTGGAAGCCTTGGCAAAAACCTCTTTTAACCGTTTTATATTTTTTGTAATTCCAGTGCTTAATAAAAATGATAAAGTCAAAGAAACCAATATCATTATTAAGGTTACCGTAATGCTGACATACATAATTTGCTGTGTATCATCCGTTAATTCAGAATCCTCCAGTGAAGCCACCAGCTTCCACCCTGTGATACCGTTGGTATTAAATACACCAAACTTATCCGTACCTTCAAATCGATATTCCACAAATCCACTCTCTTCAGTTTTTGCTTTCTTCCAAAAGGATAGTTGTGCTGCTGTATTCGTATTGATTAATTCACTATCCGGATGTGCAAGAATATTTCCATCTTTATCTGCTAAAAAGGTATATCCTAAATCGCCAATCGTTACTGATGCTATTTTATCGGATATTGTTGCTAAGGTACAATCAATTGCTGCAACTCCGACTACCTCTTTGTCCCTTACAACCGCTTTCGCTATGGTTATGACGTTATCTCCGGTGACAGCATCCACATAGGGAGGTGTAAATATTACAGTTTCAGGGGTTTCAACCGCCTGTTGATACCAGCCTCGTGACGTAGGATCATATCCCTCCTTAAATTCTGTCTCTGGGTAAATGAGCATTTCCTTCGTCGCTAATCCAAAATACGCATTTGTAATGTCTTCACTGCTCTCTTTCAAACTTTTTAACAAGTCATATATGTAAGTCTGATTGTCCCCTTCCTCCGCATGAATTAGATGATAATTTTCTGCTGTAATAGTAACCAATGCTGACATGCCATAAAAATACTCTTGCAAACTATTATTCATCTGTGTAAGAGTCTGCATACTGGTTACTTTCAGTTTTTCTTCCAATATTGACTTTGATTGTAGATATGTTCCTGCGCCTAAGACCAATAAGGGTATTAAACAAATTGTAACAATACCAGAAATAAGTTTAATCTGAATACTGTTAAGTCTTATTCTATTTTTCTTCATTTTTCATCCCACGGTGTAAGTTCAATGTACACCGTTTTCTCCTTTCCGCACTATAAATACTTTTTTAACATTACATCACTACATACTGGGTACTATAAATAGATCCGATTTATTTGCTTTTATTTATACCTCAACATTACTATGAATTCTTGCATTTATCAACATTATTCGACATTCACGGTTATGCTTTTTTATGGTAAATGGTAATACTTATTATTAATTAACAAAAGCTTTTGCATCATAGCATATTACGCTATATTGCAAAAGCCCTGTTTCTTTTATATATTACTTATTTCCTATTAACTCATACCTTTTTCAACTAATCTGTCATACATAGTCAATCTGTTTCTTCTAATATTTCTAGTACGCAATGTGAATAGCACAATGGTTAATCCTGTGAATACCAAGAAGATTGTTATTAACACTGTTACATCATGTACAATGGATTTCCCACCTGAAATTGTGGAACGGAAAGCCTCCACTCCATAACTGAAAGGTAAGAATCTATGAATTTTTGCCACATAATCTGCTGATAGTTCAATTGGATAAGTTCCCGTACTTCCGGATAGCTGTAACAGCATAAATATAACCATGATATAGCTTCCTATTTTCCCTAACATTGCATTGGAAAAGTAAAGAATACTCATAAAGGTACAGGATACAATACAGGATAATAGAATTGTAATTCCCATTTGTACTGGATCAAACCCACAGAAAAGACGAAGCAGAAATACCATTAATAATGCTTGAATAATGGCTACAACACCAAGGACTGATGCTTTGCTGGCCCACCATCGAAAACCGTTTTTAAGTTCTCCGGGGTACTTCATCAAAGGATACATTAGCGTAAATGCAATACAACCCACCCATAATCCTGCACACAACATATAGGCTGCCATTGCACTTCCGTTATTCGGTACCTGAGTGACTTGTGTTTCCTGGCTCTCCACTGGATTCGCTATCATATTATAGGTATTGTCATCTGCTTTTATATCGGTTATCTTATCTGCCCCCTCCTGTAAACCAGATTGTAATTCTTTTGATCCAACGGCAAAGCTACTGATACCTTCAGTTAAAGAGTTATCTCCATCAAGTAGCGCTTTTGCACCTGTTGTCAGCGTGGATGTACCAACTTCTAACTCTATTGCACCACCGGATAACTGATTCATTCCTGTATAGAGTGAATTCATGCCTTTGCTTACCTTCAATGCACCACTTGATAAATCATCTGCTCCAGAATTCAAAGCTTCAAGACCCGAATTTAAAGACTGATTCCCCTGGTATAATTGATCAATCCCTGAAGACAATGCCAAAGCTCCTGTCGATAAAGCCGTTACTGAAGACTTCAATAATCCTAAATCCGTGGTCTCATCTGTTAACTGGAGATTCATTGCAGAAGTCACAGCCTCAGCACCGGATACCGCAGCTCCTGCTGCAACTTGCTGTACTGCTCCAGTAACAGAGTCAGTGATAGAGTTATCAATACTATCCGCTGTAATATAGGAAGCAACACCGTTTAATGAACCGGATACAATTTGATTTACCACTGCCTTCGCTTGCTCTTTGGAATATCCGCAATAAGTTTCTAACGCTACTATTAATTGATTAATCTCTGGGTTTGATAATACATTGCTGGTAACTGTACTTATGGTATTACCATTTGTCAGAGTATTCTTAATGTTTGTAGCTACTCCGCTCGCAATACCAGTAGTTAACTGATTGGCAGCCTTTGTTGCTGATGTACTTTCTGAAGCAGCAGTTTGAATTGCTCCCTTTTGTTCTTCGGTAAGGGAAAAATCTATCTTACTAATTGCATCATTTAAGTTCGCTGCACCGTTCGCTAAGGCTTTTGAGCCAGCCACAAGACCTTTCTCTCCTTCAAACCCGGCAAGAATATGTGAGGAACCCTCCAAGGCATTCTTAGAACCATCAGATAAGCTGACCGCACCACTTGCTAGTGAAGTAATGCCCGTTTCCAGATTAGATGCTCCTGTGGTTGCTGTATTAACACCCTCGGCAAGCTTAGTCGCTCCGTCATTCAGGGCTGTGGCACCATCATATAAATCCTTTGTACCATCACTTATTTTGGAGGTACCGGTCACTAATTCATTACTACCGTCAACTAATTCCTGTGCTCCATCTGCAGCTTCCTGCATTTTATCTCCAATCTCTTCTATTTGACCAAACAGTGATTCGGCGTAAGTTTCAGTGACCGATTTCTGAACTGAAGTCTGTATTTTTGACAATGCCGATTCCGACATTTTTGAGGCGATGTAGTTACTTCCGGGATTTGTTGCATAATCCAGAATCATTTTCTTTGGTTCACTGTCCATTAATGTTGTTGCATTTAATGAAAAATCCTTTGGAATTGTTATTACCATATAATAGGTTCCATCTTTTAACCCTTCATCCGCCTTTTGTACCTCGTCAGCGTTAACAAAGATAAAATCAAGAGCATCATTTTCTTTTAAATTTTCCACTAAATCGTTACCAATGGAAAGAGTATTTCCTTCATATTCTACTGGTTCATCTAGGTTTATAACTGCAACGGGCAGATTACTAACCTTTCCATAGGGGTCCCACATTGAGGATAAAAACAATACATTATAAAGTGCAGGTATCATTGCTATGGAAACAATAATGATGAACATTAATTTATTGTTCCATAAGCTTTTCCATTCTTCTTTAAGCATAACTATCTCCTTTCTGCAGCTTGAATTTTCCTGCAAACGAATTATACTTTTACTTAAAGTTATATACAATGTATAATAAATTTAAAAAAGTTCAAAGTTATACAAATGTCTATATAAATGTTTAAGTTTATAGAATTTTTGTTAGTTTAGATATTTTTAACCGAGGAAACAAGTTTTTTATAGTGATTTTTTATTAGTCAATTATTTATTGCAGTTACCTAGAAAGGCATGGTTATTCCTATGGCAGAAAGAAGAGACGTCACGAGATCAAAACAATTAATTAAGCAAGCTTACTTTGCATTACTTTTTAGAAAAGAACAAACTAAAATTACAGTAAATGATATTTTAGAAGAAGCAAATGTCAGTCGCGGAACCTTTTACTCGCATTTCAAAGACATTCCAGACCTGGAGGAGCACCTGGAAAATGATATTATTGCTGCTTGCCGAAAGACTCTACAGCAAAAAGCCTTGGAAGAAATTATTAAAGACCCTTATCCTCAAATTGAAATGTGTGTTAATACCTTTGCATCACATAGCAAAGAAATTCGTGCACTTGCAAGAAATCGTGATTCTGCTAAAATCGCAGTAAAATTCAAGCGGTTAATTAAACAAGGCCTCATTGACAGCGGTCATTTTTTACCCGACCCTAATGCATCACTCCTTTTATACTCCTGTATTGCCGGTGCACTTGTTGATGCTTGTATTGACTGGATTGTTCGGGAATCCCCCCTGGATAAAGATTTCTTAATTCGTACCATATGTCATTTTATTTCTGGTGGAATTTTAAACGTACAAAATAAATAAAATGGAATATAATCCAATGCGAAAAGTATCATCTCCTCTTTGGAATCAATGACTTTCATTATTGCATTATCTAAAGCAAATTGATGCCCTTCGAGAAGATTTAAACGAAAAAGTAAGGCTGTTACAAATCAGACAATATCTAAGGAACAGGAAATACTAGCTTCTCTGCTATCCTTAAATATCTTTTTGTAACAGCCTTACTTATAAATCACAAGTAAAACGACTTTTCGCTTCACTTGTTTATTTGTGGTTTAACCTTGCGGTCGGATATAACTTCTAATTATACCTTAGTATTACTCAATGGGTATAAACCTGTCATTTGCTCTTATTTCTGCTTCCTTTTTCGGAATACTAAGCTTCAAGATTCCATTTTCAAATCTGGCTTTAATGTCTTCCTGCGATACATTATCCCCGACATAGAAAGTTCTGGTGTATTGACCAAAATATCTTTCTCTTCTAATATAATTGCCTTCTTTATCTTTTTGCTCTTTGCTTATGTTATTTGTAGCATTAACTGTAAGATAACCATCCTTTAATTGTAGCTTAACATCTTCCTTATTTATGCCTGGAAGTTCCATATCCATTAGATAGTTACCGTCTTCTTCCTTCACATCAGTCTTCATCAGACCTCTATCTTCTTTGTTCCAGAAGGGGAAGTTATTGTCATCCCAAAAATTCTTTAATGAAAAACTATTCATCCACTTATCAAATAAATTTTCTCCAAAAACACTTGGCATCATCATCATAATTATTCCTCCTACTGATACTTGTTTTATGTTGTTAATATTATTATTTAAAATTAATAGACAAAGATGCTGTTTACAAGCAAATGACGGCGCCTTTATCATTTACTTGCTGTTCTCTTTGTTCTATTCATAATATAACAGATATAATTAGCACTGTCAATAGGTGAGTGCTAATTTTTTTTATAATAATTATAATTCGGAATGACAGAAAGTGCATTACTTCATGGTACTTATTCTATTATTACAGTGTACTAGGTTACCAATTGACTGATTGTCATATATTATAGAGATTATGTTTCGAAGGGTATTCTATCTATGTGTACAGCAATGACATTACAATCCGAATCCAATGATGTATTCTTTGGTCGAACTATGGACTTTTCTCATGATATTATTCCCAGGCTTTATATTGTCCCAGGTTCCTATGAATGGTATAGCAATATAAGTGATCACCCTATAAAAAATACTTATCGTTTCATAGGACTTGGTCAAGAACTTGATGGAATGCTTGGCTTTTTTGATGGTGTTAATGAGAAGGGTTTTGCAGCGGCTGTTTTATATTTTGCTGGTTATGCCAAGTATGATGCTAAACCAAACCAAGGTGCCACTGAACCAATTGCATCGATTGATTTCCTTCATTACCTTCTGGGCAACTGTTCTTCTGTGCAAGAATTGCCCTCTAAATTAAAAGGGGTTAACATAGTGGGCATTCCTGACCCTGTTACTAAAACAGTCGCACCCTTACATTGGATTGTTACCGACAGAAGCGGTGCTTGTACCGTTATGGAACCTACGGAAAAGGGGTTAGAATTTATCAATAATCCAATTGGCGTAATGGCTAATAGTCCAAACTTTCAATGGCATATGACTAATTTAAGAAATTATATGGAGGCTTCACCAACACAAACCGAGGAAGTCCATTGGGACAATGTCAAGCTAACTCCTTTTGGGCAGGCTGGCGGTACTTTTACTCTGCCAGGTGGCTATACCTCACCAGAGCGTTTTGTTCGAACCGCATATCTGAAATCCCATCTTCCAACCCCAAAGGACAGTTTTGAAGCTATTAATGCTTGCTTTCATATTATGGAAAGTGTCTCTATACCAAAGGGGGCTGTCCTTACCAGTCGCGACACCTATGATTACACAAAATATACAGCCTTTATCAATACTACTACCTGCGAATATTTCTATAAAACGTATGATGAGCTTAATGTTATCTCGGCAAGTCTTTGGGATTCGAATTAGAATATAAAGAATAAAGTATCCTTACGCAATAATTTAATACAAAAAAATGATGTCGCTGGATTATTCTCCCTTAGCGACATCATTTTTAATACTATTGTTTATAAAAACATTAACTTTCTATGACTACATAAACAATATCTATTTCATTGCTCTGCTGTACAATCAATTTCTAGATATAACTCAAACTGCTTCTATCGTTTTTATTATCTAGTATTTATCTTATTCGAAAGGATAACGTACACCCCATGCAGCCCTAATCTCATCCATCTGCTTCATGATATGAAGAATTTCGCTGTGAGGCATAGCTTCACATTCCAGCTTGCCACCTTCTATTGCATCCACACAGGCTTGTACTTGATATTCAAATCCAGTGATCTGTTCCGGACGACTTTGGGAGGATAACTCTTTATGCCCATTGTCAAATGCTTTTACAGTTTCAAAGTTATTGATATTTTTAATCACGATATAACCTTTGGTTCCATAGATGATACCCTTGCGGTCACTGCAACCTCTCATGGTACTTGACAGATTAGCAACTTTACCATCTTCGAATTCTATCATAATTGCATTGGAAGCATCTACTCCTGTTGAGGTATAGGTACAGCTGGAGGTTATCTTTTTCACCTTATTGCCAAACATCATAGCAGCAAAATTAAGCGTATAAACACCAACATCTAATAAGGCTCCACCGGCTAGGGCTGGGTCCAAAAGTCTTGGTACATGTTCTATATAATACCCCAGATTACCAGTCAAATAAGTAGGTTCCCCGATAATTCCAGAATTCATTACTTCTCGAATTGTAGCTACCATTGGCATATATCTTGTCCAGATAGCTTCGGCAAGAAAGACACCCTTTTCTTTTGATAGTGTAATTAACTCTTCTGCCTGTTTTGCATTTGCAGTAAATGCTTTTTCACAAATCACAGGTTTCCCATGAAGAATACATAATTTAGCTTGCTCATAGTGATGGGAATGAGGTGTTGCAACATAGATTAATTCCACCTCTTCGTCTTTCACCAAATCCTCATACGAGCCATAAGCTTTTTGAAATCCATATTCCTTTGCAAAGGCATTTGCCTTTTCTAAGTCTCTGGACGCTACTGCATATGGTTCAACATTTTCCATTTTACCAATGGTTACTGCCATCGTCTTAGCAATATTTCCAGAACCTAGAATGGCCATTTTTAACTTTCTCATATATTTAATTTTCCTTCCTTTCGTCTTTATTAATGTTGTTTAAGTCTATATTATACAGCTTCTGGAACTAAAGTGCGCTATGCACACTCTCGCATTTAATTACTTTTAAAGCACAGCTTTTGTTCCGCGCGCGTAGCTGCGCATCATTAGCCCGCAGGGCTTTTCATATAGTATGAAATTCGAAGGAATTTCGTATTATATAAAAAAGTCTATGCCACACTTTTCTGTACAACATAGACTTAGTTTACTATGAATTATCTATACTTTACAACCTTATTGTCGTAAACTTTACGCAAGATGAATTTTTGCTTTACCAGGTAGTAGTATCTGGATTTGCTGAATAGCCCACACAGCCTTTTAAATCAGCAATTAACTGTACATCAATTGCTTCCAGTTCGAAGTTAAACACCTCCGTGTTATCCTTAATTCTAGCTGGTGTAACTGACTTTGGCAATGGTAGATATCCACGTTGCAGACTCCAACGAATGCAAATTTGAGCAATTGATTTACCATATTTCTTTGATAACTCTTGCATTTCTGGAACGTCAAAGATTTTACCAACACCAAGTGGACTGTATGCTTCAAGGATCATACCTTTTGATCGGCAATAGTTAACCAGTTCATCCTGTGTATCTCCCGGGCAAAGTCTTATTTGATTTACCATAGGGGCAACAGTCGCCGTCTCCAGGATAGCTTCAATATGATGCTGGTGAAAATTACTCACACCGATTGCACGAATACGACCTGCCTTGTATAACTCCTCGAAAGCTTTCCAGGACCCAGCATTTGCATCTTTCCAATTGTTGCGGAAGGCAATAGGATTTGGCCAATGGATTAAAAATAAATCCAAGTAATCCATATCTAACTTTTTCATCGTGTCTTCAAATGCGGCAAGAGTTCTATCATATCCATGCTCACTATTAGTGAGTTTAGACGTAATAAATAGCTCCTTACGATCAATACCACTTTTCTTTACAGCAATACCAACACTTTCCTCGTTACCATATCCTTGCGCCGTATCGATATGACGATAACCTGACTCAATTGCACTAAGTACGGATGAAACTGCAACATCTCCATTTGGTGTTTGCCAAGTTCCAAAACCTATACAGGGTATCTCTACTCCGTTTGATAATTTGTAGCCATCAGTTAATGATTTCATATTTCCTTCCTTTCCTGCACAGGTTGTGCAAATCTAAAGTTTATTAAGGTATCTAAAATACTCTTACTGTCAAAACATATTAGCAACTGTTTTCTTTTAGCTTTATAATACTATAACTGTTTAACTATTATGGAAGCCTATTACCCGCAGCCATATAAATTTGATACCATTCTTCACGAGTTAGATATAATTCTGAAGCTGCACAGCACTCGGTTAAACGATCTATATTCATTGTTCCGATTACCGGCTGCATGTTAGCTGGATGTCTTAATAACCATGCTATTGCAATTGTTGTGTTGGTAACAGAGTATTTCTCTGCTATCTGATTTATTGTTTCATTTAGTTTAGGGAATTTTTCATTATCTAAAAAGACACCTTCAAAGAAACCGTACTGGAAGGGTGACCAGGGCTGAATTGTAATATCGTTAAGTCTGCAAAAATCCAGAATACTACCATCACGATCAATAGCATTCTCCGTCAGCATGTTTACTTCAAGACCATTTCCAATCATAGTTGCGTTAGTAATACTTAATTGAAGCTGATTTGCAACAATCGGTTGTTTTATATATTTTTGCAATAGTTCTATTTGCATGGGTTTCTGATTAGATACACCAAAATGACGAACTTTACCGGATTGCTCCAGTTCATCAAAAGCCGCAGCAACTTCTTCCGGTTCCACAAGTGCATCCGGTCTATGCAGCAGTAAAACATCCAGATAATCAGTTTTTAGTCTTTTTAAAATTCCGTCAACGGAACTTAATATATGTTCTTTAGAAAAATCAAACATTCCAGGGCGTATACCGCATTTTGACTGTAGAATTATTTGTTCTCTTACTGCTGGAGACATATGAATTGCTTCGGCAAATATTTTTTCACATTCACCCGCTCCGTAAATATCTGCATGGTCAAAGAAGTTAGCATCTAATTCCAAAGCTTTCTGTACAAACTCTTCTGCTTTTTTAGAATCAATACTATTAATTCTCATACATCCGACAGCTATGTTTGATACTTGTAACTTACTACTACCAAGATTAATCTTTTTCATTGTATACCTCCTAAAATTCTAATATTGTTAGTGGCTGGTTTCCATTTAATTTCATTTGTGTTAGGACTTATCTCTACTATACCCGTTAAAGTTAACTCAAAGTCAAGCAATTATTGAAATTTTTTTCATTTCTGTTACAATGGTTGTAACAGTTTAGCCATGCAATTAGTTAGAACAATAAATATGCGAATGTTGTATTATGAAGAATCAAAGGAGAGCTATGTACACAATTAAGCAAATTTCTGAAAAAACAAACTTAACAGAACATACCCTAAGATATTATGATCGGGAAGGACTGATTCCTTTCATATCACGTACAAGCAGCGGTATTCGGCAGTTTTCTGAGGATGATCTAGAATGGATTCATCTAATCTGCTGCCTAAGAAATTCTGGTATGCCTTTACAGGAAATTAAAGAATTTATGCAAATGTGTTTGCAGGGTGCAGATTTATTAGAGGAGCGAAAGGCTTTGCTGGTAAAGCATCGTACAAGAATATTGGATGAGGTCAAAAACCTGGAGAACAGTCTTGGTATTATTAATTATAAAATTGACCACTATAAGGAAATTGGTATCTTCCATATAGATAAAGTACAAACAGCTTCCAATGTATAAGTACATATTATTACTAACATAAAAATGATGATGCCTTTTATCTTTTTACAGGCATCATCATTTTGATTTAATACATAAATATAGTGTCAAGAGCCCTCCTAAACTGAAAGGGAGGAATATAATCATTTTGTAACAGCAAGCCATATTTCAAATTTATAATCCTCTGCTCCACGATTTCCCTCATATGGGAAACACTCAATGTCTACTGCATCAGCATACTTATAGTTGGAGGACGGTAACCATTCGCAGAAGATTCGCTTCCAGGCATCCGCCAATGCAAGGTTAACCGGACCATTAAGCTCGAATACTACCCATAAGGTCTCAGGTATGCAATAACTTTCCATACCCTGGACTGGCTCATTATCTGTTATACAAGCAATTGTGTAATCTACTTTTTCTTCACCGAAAACCTGTATAAAACCATGAACACCTTCGGGACTACCCTTGGACATTTTTTTTAATTTCTCATAGGTACCATTTTCAAAAACTTCCTTCCAAAACTTATCCACAGAACTTGGGTCATCCTGGGGTGCCTGATAATGCCGTTTTACCCCAACAATTCTAAATGCCTCCTTCTTTTCCACCCTATAGTTCATTTCAACCTCTCCTTTAATAGCTATTTGAAAGGAAATGCGTGGATATGCCTTTAAGAAGACTCCTTCCTTACGAGCTAAGGAGGGTAAAACTCCATGAATATTTTGAAATGCCCTAGAAAATGAATCTGGAGATTCATAACCATACTTTAATGCCAGATCTATAACTTTAATATCACTCCCCTGTAGTTCATAAGCAGCTTTTGTCATTCTCCTTCTGCGAATATAACCGGACAAATTCATATCCGTAATATAGGCAAACATTCTTTGATAACAAGATATGGAGCAACAGGCTAGTTTCTCAACATCCTTATAATTAATTTCTGCATCCAAATTATTTTCAATATAATCAAGAGCTTGATTCATTCTACTTAAAAAGTCCATCCCACATCCTCCTTCCTAATGAGAGTATAGCAGTATTCTCTTTCATACATCCGATAATTTACAACATATATTATCGGTCATATATCATATCAAATCAGCCCTTGTAGTTTTTCCACTATGTTTTACTAATGCTTATACTATGTAAATGACATTTCCGTGTTCAGCCATGTTTCGATATCATTTCTTATCTCAAGGATTGAGTCCTCCAGTGTAAAACGATACCCTTGGCAACCCCCATTACAATGTTCGCTTATCCCTCTTTTTATTCCACAGCCATAGCCTTTTTTAATCATTTCTTGTATAAATGAAGGGAATTTCTCGATTGTATCAACATATTTATGCGTATTTTTCGCTTTGATGTTAATTTGATAACCATTATTAAGTGATACAGTAATTCCCCATAGCTCTTTACATTTATAAAAATACTTCACCTTTATCCATAAATCCTTTATATCCATGTTGCATTTAAGCCCATTATCTATATAGCGTTTATGTAGCTGCAATATAAAATCTTGCACATTGGTAGACAAAGGGTTCATGGTATCTTTTAATGTAGAAATCATATCATCGCTATTATTATTTTTCAATACTCTGTAATCACAACGCAATAATATATCGGAGAAGCGGCAATAACTGATTGTATTGAATTTATTGACCTCGAGTTTATTGACAATTGATTCAAATTCTATCTCTGCTATTGCCATTACCTTCAAACCCGTCAACATAGCAGGATTATCAGGACACGAAATCTTAATTCTTTCCGCTTTTAATAAATCTGGTTTTTTATCTATCAAGTTTATACCTTCGATTAATATACCGCAAGCAGTCAAGAAGCGTAAGCATTCAATGCTTTTTGAAGCGGGGATTTTCGTGTCAAATATATGGTTTCCTACTGTAAGATACCCGGCACTTTGTGCTATTACACCATGGTAGCCTATATTCAATAATAAACATTTCACATTGTGCAGGAACGGAAAATATACCGAAATAGTAACACGGTCATCAAATTCGTGAGCGTTCTTTTTTTGATTGTCATACGAATCACCTTCAACAATCAAAACATCACAAAGCTGATACAAAAAGTTTCTGAACGCAAGAACTCCTTCTCGGATGTTTTCCTCATCCGAAATATTTTCAAACCTAGGATTAATTGAATATGTCTCAGGTATTTCCGATGTAATAACATTTTTTAAATGTTTTGCCATATCTTTGAGTGTCTTTCGCACTTATTTCACTTCTTTCTTTGCAAAGTCAACTTTATATTGCCATTCACCATATTTTTTTTCGTTATCCGTTATCGTTCCTTCCGTAAGGGTGATACGAAGAACGATTGAGTTAGGGTTGTCTTCGTCACCATGTGCATCGAACCAAGTGAAGATTTTTTTCATCTTCGCTCTTATTTCCGCATTCTTCTCGTCCTTTACCCAACCGAGATTTTCAGCCGTTCCTTGTGCAACAAACAAGTCTAACCCACAAATGGAAATCTCATTATTTTTTTCAATTTCCAGTGTTTTGTTTTTATTCGCATCTGTAGAAACATAAAATATTCCGTCCTCATAATAAGCATCAACCATACGGACAACCGGACGGGGGTTGCCGACAGCGTTCGGGGACAATGCAATCGTTGCAAGAGCAATAAGGTTATCCTTCCCGTTTCCACAGAATTCTTCCATAAGCTTCATCGCGTTTTCATACTTGTTCATAATAATTTCCTCCGTTTATTTTTTTATTCCCTATGGGTTCTGCCATACATTGCATTTTGCAGATATCTAAATAATACATAGGATTTTCCCTTGTATTTTATATTCCTTGTATTTTATATTCCTTGTATTTTATATTCCTTCTTTTAGCTTGATGGGAAAATACCTTTGCATTTGTTTATAGCCAAGTCCCTTTTCTATGTCTTTATAGGCAATATCTTTTCCATCTTCATATAAATACGGCATATTGAACATAACATTTTTGCCATTGTCAAGTTCAAAATTTGTGTTTTCAATCCATTTGCGAACTTTGTCTTGCACTTTGAGTAAGCTCTCATCATCTTCATCAATACTTACTGCCATAGCATATAAGCCTCCTGGAAAATCGATTATTTTAAATGGGCTTACTTCGTCGTCGGTAACACCATCTTTCACAGCGCACAACCATTCGGCTTTGTCATTTTTCAGCAGTAAAAAATCAAAGCAATCGAAAATTACATTCGTATACAAATGACAGTTCTGCCATAATTGGTTCATATATCCGCCTTCTTTAAACATTTCCCCCCAAGGTTGGTCCCCGCAGGTTACCGCTCTAAATCCAGGAATCCTCACAACCATTATATCAGGAATTTTTTTATCTAATTTATCAGTTATTTCTAGCAAGCGGTTTATATTGGAGGGCTTGCCGATATAGTCAATGCTTATTAATTGTGTTTCAATCTCTTTCGCTTTGTTATACAGTAGTTTTATGTCGGAGTTGTCTGTAAAATTTACTAGTTCAATTTCATGAATAAAATCCAGTACAATTTCTTTCAACTCATGCAAAAGCGCAACCTCGTCGTCTATGTTCTGTACTTTTTTCTCCAACACTTCTAAAACCACATTAGAACCAGCCGTGTTGAAAATACGTTGAATATCTTTTATGCTAATATTCAGTTTTCGTAAAATGAGTATTTGTTCCAGTCTCCTAATAGCATTTTCGTCGTACATTCTATAGGTGTAATCACCGCTTCGGGTACTGGACAGCAAACCCATGTCCTCATAATAACGCAGTGTACGAGCTGTAACATCATATTTGCTTGACACATCTTTGATTTTGATTAGGTTGTTCATTTGCTTCGACCCCATTTCTAAGTTATTTTGGATAATCTTAGTATAAAGGATTCCCTAAAGGTAGAGTCAAGAGAATAATACTACTTTTTTGTAGAAAATGTAAATTTTTCTTCAATGTACATAATAAAAGGCCTCCTCTGATATAATATTTTATCAAAGGTGACCCTAAACAATCTATTTATAAATAATCTCTCAGACTCATGCCTTTTTATTTATTCCTAGGCATCATTTTTTAATTTACAACAACTTCCCATAATTCAATAATTTTATTTCTTTAATAAATCTTGGATAGTAATTTCTATGATTTTTTCTGAATTCATCGCTAAATAAATTTATAAGTATTCCTAACTTAAGACTACTTAATGCTGCCCTTAAATTCTCCTACTCTAGAGGCCTCCAACCCACATTGGATAATTCCTTTCTGGTCTCTCATCGATATACCAGTATACTTGAATAACTTACCATCTACATCTCGAAAGGAGGATTTCTGGTTCACCTTTAATGAGGGTTCATCAATTATTCTCATAAAGTCATAGGTCTGGCTTCCAGGCTCTTTACTGAAGGCAAACCCTAAGATTGTTTCATTACTGGTTCTTTCAATTACACCTTCTTGGTTGATGATGTGTATTTCACTTATTCCAGTTTTCTGACATAGGGCTATTAATTCTTGATTAGTATAATGATGTATAGTATCCATATCAGCAAGATCTTCACAAGCTGCCAGCATCTGATTACCAATGGATAAGTCAAATTGCTGCATCACAGTTTCCAAATCTTCTGCAATCTTCATCATCTGATCTGTACTACGATGATTTTCTTCAATTGCCTCAAGCTGGTTCTGAGTTGTTGCTGACAATTCTTCCGAATTCGCAGTACCGATTTGTCCCAAATCAGCTAATTCAACAGCATGTAACGAGATTGTTGATGTTTTTTCCGACTGCTCCGCTATATCCTTTGCAATGTCTACCATCAGGGTTGCTGCTATATTTACATTCTCTTTAATCTTTTCAAAGCTTGTGATTGCCAGACCAGTAACTCCCACGCCATAATTAACGTCTGCTTCTACTACTTCCATGGATTCCTTGGTATTTTGAACTGCATTTCTTACATCTACAACCAGGTTATTAATTTTTTCAGCAGAGCTTCTAGACTCCTCTGCTAACTTTCTAACTTCCTGTGCTACTACTGAAAATCCTTTGCCATGCTCTCCAGCCCTTGCTGCTTCAATTGATGCATTCAGTGCCAGTAAATTGGTCTGACTTGATATTGCTGTGATACTTTCTGTGATAGATTGTATCCTCTCCGTAATACTTCCAAGCTCTACCACGGTATGTTGTGCATTACTCACTTCCCTACTGATCTTTTCCATTGACTCTGACATGATAGCAACAGCCTTTCCACCCTCATCAGCGTCCAGATTGGCTTGATTTACTTGACTCTTTGCTTTATTAGTGCTGTTTGCAATCTTTGTACTGGTATCATTCAGTACCGTTACAGCATTTGATACCTGATTAAGACGATCTGCCATATCCTCAAAAAACTTAGCTATTTCCTGGGTAGCCATGGACATTTCATACATACTTTGCTTTGTATTTTCTGAAAAGCGATATATTCTATCTGATGAATTCTTAACGGATACAGAAGAAGTTAAAAGCTGATAAACCCATTGATTTAACATATTTTTTAGGTCTACTAATTGATCATTAATTTCCTTATAAAATGAAGTACGATACTGTTCTTCCACCGCAACTGCAAAATTTCCTTCGTTAAAAGCTTTTAGGCTCCGTTTTGTCTGCTGATTCATCTTCTCTTGTTCTCTATTCAATATAAATTGCATCCCGAAGGTTCCAACAAAGGACAATGCTGCAAACAAAAGTAAACGAAGTCCAGAAACACTCCCTCCTCCAATTAGGAGCACCAGATAAATTCCCAAGTGTATTCCCATGATAATCAGTGTATGTACTGTTATTTTTTTCATATGCATTCCTCCGAATTTCGTTGTTTTTGTCTTTAGCATTACGTAAAAAAAGATGAACTGACTTTCATGGTCAGATCATCCTGCCTATCTTTTATTTATACTTCGGTTAGATTATATTCCATAATTCAATATTTTTCAATCCTAGCTTTGACCTATTCTATAGATTTTTTCATAACTTTATAGCTGTAAGCTTTGGAAACAATGATAAAGCCTTAGAAAATCAAAGAATGCATATTGACATTCGAAAATCCTGGGGGTACAATCAAATTGATTTAGCTACTAAACAAAAATACGAAATGCGGCTGTATTTGCAAATCGTAACTAAATAAAAGGGTGGATCTAATGATGTATTGCAAAGTGACAGAGCAGATATTTGGAATTACTCGCCTCCTGGAGGACGAAAAAAAGAAACCCAAGGACTATGGTAACGGAGTTTTACTCTATCATGCCGAGGTTCAATTATTGGATACCATAGCACGTTATCCTTCCGATAACGTTAGTGCACTCTCAGAACGGCTAGGGATTACGAAAGGTGCTATTACACAAATGGTTGAAAAACTTCGCCAAAAGGAGTTAATCGAGACAATAAAACGTGAGGATAATAAAAAGGAAAAGTATTTCTGCCTGACTGATAAGGGCCAAATATCGATACTGGGTCACCAGCAGCTTCATCAACAAGCTAATACCAGTTTATGTGATTTCGTTTCTACACTGAATTCCACTGAAGCGGATGCTGTTTTTCGCTTTTTGGAGCATTTAAAGCTATGTGTTCCCTTTTGTGAATTTCAGTGTACCTGTAAACATGATGACGATATAGACAAGGAGGAAAATCATGACGAATCAAACATTATTGAATGTGCAAGGGTTACACGCCGCGCTTGAATCCGGTGAAGAGATTCTGCGAGGTGTGGACTTAACTATACAAAAAGGAGAAGTTCATGTCATTATGGGACCAAACGGTTCGGGTAAATCAACCCTTGCCAATACCATTATGGGCAATCCTGTTTATCAGGTGACCGGAGGTCAAATTGAATTTGATGGTGAAGACATTACCGAAGCCAGGGCTGATGTCAGAGCTAAAAAAGGAATATTTATGGCATTTCAAGCACCTGAGGAAATTGACGGTATTACTGTTACTGACTTTATTAAGACCGCTCAGGTTGCTAAACAACAAAAGCCAATAAAGTTTTTGCAATTTAAAAGTCAAATGAAAGAAGCTTTAGAAACGCTTCAACTAGATAGCTCCTATGCTAACAGATATTTAAACGTTGGTTTTTCCGGTGGTGAAAAGAAGAAAAGTGAAATTCTTCAGCTGCTAACTCTTCAACCGAAACTGGCGATATTAGATGAAACTGATTCCGGGCTTGATGTGGATGCAGTACGAGTAGTTACCAAAGGTATCTTAAACTATAAAAATGAAGATAATGCATTGCTGATTATCTCCCACAGTCCCAGACTGTTAGAAAATCTTCCCGTAGATTATGTACACATACTCTCTAACGGTAAATTTGTCAGCCTCGGAAAACGTGATTTAATTGATGAAATTAATACCAACGGCTTTGCCCGCTTTATACAGGCAGAAATGAGGTAAAAGTGAAAAGCAAACCACTTTTACTTGGAAGGAACCCGCAAGCGGCTTCTTTCAGAATTTTTATGTAAAGGAGGTCTATATGGAAAGAAAGAAAACACAACTTGAAGAAATAGAAAGAGGTATTTATGACATTCGTGATACCTCCCACGACAGTGAACAGGTATCTCCCGGCTTAACAGAGAATATTGTTCGTGAAATATCTGCCCGTCAAAACGAACCGGATTGGATGCTTCAATTACGACTAAGAAGCTTTGAACTGTTTAATCAATTGGAGATGCCCACCTGGGGTCCATCTCTGCATGAGCTTGATATGGATCAAATCGTTACTTATGTTCGACCCGATACCCAGATGACGGATGATTGGCGTAAGCTTCCAGAGGATATCAGTGCTACCTTCGATCGACTTGGAATTCCCAAAGCAGAACAGGAATCTCTTGCGGGTGTCGGTGCACAATACGATTCCGAAGTGGTATATCACAACATGAAAGAACAAATGAAAGAAATGGGCGTTATTTATACGGATATGGCCACAGCTTTGCGGGAACATGAGGATATTGTTAAGCAGTATTTTATGAAACAGCTTCCTCCAAAAGAACATAAGTTTATGGCACTTCATGGAGCGGTATGGTCAGGTGGTTCCTTCGTTTATATTCCCGAAGGTGTTACAGTTGATATGCCCCTACAATCCTATTTTCGTTTAAATGCTCCGGGAGCTGGTCAATTTGAACATACCCTCATTGTATGTGAAAAAGGCTCTAAACTTCATTTTATCGAGGGCTGTTCCGCACCAAAATATAATGTGTTAAACCTTCACGCAGGTGGAGTTGAACTATATGTAGGAGAAAATGCAACCCTCAGGTACTCTACCATCGAAAATTGGTCAAAGAATATGTTAAACTTAAATACCAAACGTGCTACTGTTGAGAAGAATGGCTCTATTGAATGGGTCTCGGGCACCTTTGGTTCTCACATCACCATGCTCTACCCCAGTAGTATTTTAAAGGGTGAAAATGCCCGGAGTGAGTATATTGGGGTAAGCTTTGCCAGTCAGGGTCAGATTTTAGATACCGGTACCAAGGTAATTCACGCTGCACCTAACACTTCCTCTACCATGTCCTCCAAGTCTATTTCTAAGGATGGTGGAATCACCACTACTCGTACTTCTGTAAAGGTACTTCCCGCAGCTAAGAATTCAAAATCAAGTGTAATCTGCGAGGCTCTTATGCTTGATAACCTCTCCCGCTCCGATACGATTCCAAGTATGGATATAAGAAATGATGAGGTGGATATCGGCCACGAGGCTAAAATTGGCCGTATTAGTGAAGGTTCTATCTTCTATCTGATGAGTCGCGGCTTGAGTGAAGAAGAAGCAAAAGCTCTGATTGTACGCGGATTCGTTGAACCATTAACAAAGGAACTTCCGCTGGAATATGCCGTTGAAATGAACCGGTTGATTGGGTTGGAGCTGGAAGGAACTATAGGTTAGGGAGGTGACATTATGAAATTTACAAAGCTTAACGAATTACAAATACCCACCTGGCGATGGCTTCACCTTAACTCCTCAGAGCTAGAGGTGGAAACAGAGCTTGACATTCCATATCAGGGCGGTGTTATTTCAGCAGAAGAATCAATGATAAAAATTGAAAAGTATGTGGCTGCACCAGCCCTCGATAACATACCTGATGACGTAAAGCGCATGTATGAATTTGTACTTAAGAATAATAACTATGGACTCACAGTGACCATTCCTACAGGTATTAAGGTGACCGAGCCGATTATATTGGAGTTTGAGCTGGATGATACCTCCCCGGTACTCATTGATTTTCTCCACATCAAAGCCGAGGCAGGCAGCTATGCAGATATTATTGTCAATTACCGTGCCACTGGTAAAGAACCTCATTTTCATAATGGCTTTGCTTGTCTGCAGGCTGCAAAGGATTCCCAGGTGCGTTTGATAAAAGCCCAAATGTTAGGTGAAAATGACACACACATTGATAACAATGCTGTTCAGGTTGAAGCAAACGGACAAGGGGATCTTATCTTTTGTGAACTAGGCAGTGGCCAGATTACTGCTGGCTGTAATGTTGCTCTATCCGGGACTGAGAGCCGCAGTGAATTGCAATCCCTCTATCTTGGTGATGGGAATCGAAAACTGGACTTTAATTACCGTATGGAACTTGGTGGTAAAGAATCTGATGGAAAAATCATTGTAAGAGGTGCTCTTGCAGGTGAGGCGAAAAAGACCTTGAAAAGTAATCTGGATTTTATCCGTGGAGCCTCTGGTTCAAAAGGCAGTGAGGAAGAAATTGTCCTTACCTTAAGCGACCGAGCGATTAATCTTTCCGTTCCTCTGCTCCTTTGCGGTGAGGATAATGTGGAAGGTTCCCATGCTACCTCCAGTGGTAAACCAAGTGCTTCAAAGCTCTTCTACCTAATGAGCAGAGGATTGTCGGAAAAGGAAGCGAAACACCTTCTTGTGGAAGCTTCCTTCACTCCAATTCTTGCTAAGCTTTCATCAAATGAGCTTAAGGATATTGTGAAGGAACGAATTCGTGAGGTATTAGGTTGAAAATAAATTTTCAACCAGCAAAAAGCACGGAGCTTGCATTTCACTTAGTATTTAAGCTGCCTGACGGCAGCGTGGAGGTTTTATGATAGATAGTACAGAACAACTAGAAAACAACGCACTTTTAAAAGACTTAAAGTACATTGATTATATGAAGGATTTTCCGTTACTCCTGCAAAAAGATGAGGACGGGCGAACCCTTGCTTACCTGGATAATGCCGCAACTACCCAAAAACCTAATCAAGTTATTGATGCGGTTTGCGACTATTACAAAACCTATAATTCGAATCCTCATCGGGGAACGTACTCGATTAGTGTCCGAGTAACAGAAATGTTTGAACAGGTACGTCGTAAGGTAGCCAATTTTATCGGCTCTGAAGAGACAGAAGAAATTGTCTTTACATCCGGAACTACAGATTCTATTAATCTGGTTGCTCTAAGCTACGGTGAACAGATTCTAGAACAGGGAGATGAAATTCTTATCTCTGTTTTAGAACACCACAGTAACTTATTGCCCTGGCAGCGTCTTGCTAAGCGTAAAAAAGCAAAACTGAACTATTTGATACCTGATTCAAACGGGTTCCTTTCGTTAGAAGAAGTTAAGAATAAACTTAGCCCTCGTACAAAAATTGTGGCTATCACTCAGGTTTCCAATGTACTCGGGGTTGTTAATCCAATTAGTGAAATCACCGATTTAGCACATAAGCAAGGTGCTGTTGTCGTATTAGATGCCGCCCAAAGCATTCCTCATATGTCTGTAAATGTCAGAGATCTTAATGTGGATTTCATGGCATTTTCCGGTCATAAGATGCTGGCACCTGCTGGAATTGGAGTCTTGTATGGAAAAAAGGAATATCTTCGGCTTATGGAGCCACTTCGAATTGGAGGGGGCATTGTGGAAGAGGTAACGAAAGATACCGTCCGTTATTTGGATGCTCCCTGGAAGTTTGAAGCCGGTACTCAAAATGCGGAAGGTGTCATCGGTTTGGGGGCTGCGATTGACTATCTTGAGACGATTGGCATGCCTACAATAGAAAATAAGGAGCGCAGCCTTATAGCATATGCCTTTGATAAACTTTCCTCGCTCCCTGAAATCGAGCTATACGGAGGTAAAAACGTAACAGATAGAACAGGAATTCTGTCCTTTAATGTAACTGAGGTGCATCCACATGATACGGCTACAATCCTTGCCTCCCATGGGGTTGCTGTCCGAGCTGGTCATCACTGTGCTCAGCCTCTGATGGCTCATATGGGAGTCAATGCTACCTGCCGAATGAGCCTGTACTTCTATAACACTGAAGAGGATATCGACCGCCTGGTAAATGCATTGAAAATAGTGAAAGGAGTCCTTGGTCTTGAATCTTAACGAACTATATTCCCAAGCAATCAAAGATCATAATTTATCCCATCATAACAAGCACGCACTGGAGAATGCCAGCTTGGAACTGCCCGGAAGAAACCCAAGCTGTGGGGATGAAATTACGTTGTTTTTAAAATTGGAGGATGGTATCCTTGCCGATGCTTCCTTTACTGGAGTTGGCTGTGCCATCTCACAAGCCTCTGTTTCTATTATGATTGATCTGATAAAGGGAAAAACTCCACAGGAAGCAAAAGAACTATGCGAGCTATTCCTTCGTATGATACGCCACTCTCCTCTTACAGAGGAAGAGTTGGAGAAACTGGATGAGGCAGTTGCACTTTCCAATGTTTCCACTATGCCGGCGAGAGTAAAATGTGCTACAATGCCCTGGCATACACTTGAGGTGGCCTTAGAGACTACTACTGAGTAACGCAGTTAATTAAAGCAATAAGGAAGAGGCTGTTGCAACAACCTCTTCCTTAAAACCCATCTTCAGAAATAATATAAGCAAAACTCCGTTTCATATCCATCATTTCTTTGATGACATTGATCAAAGAATCCTAATTAAACAATAATTTTCCTTACTCTAATTATTATGAAAAATACGATTCACTACATCATAGGAAAATTTTCTTCTGCGGTACTCATCAACAATCCCCTTATTGTTCATTGTTCTTGGCCTTGTACCAAACCACTCATCGCTAATACGAATATCACAAAATTGCCATACATATACACCTATACAGTCCTCATATCCTAACACTGCTGTCAGCTGTTTTTCTAGCGTTTCTGCTTGATACTCTTCTGTCCATTTCGAATGCTGAGGGTTTCTATACCCATACAGACCAGCTGCACCAATCTCAGTAATCATAAACGGTTTGCCTGCACCTTCTGTTTCCTTTTGCACCCATTGATATAAATCATCTAAATACTGATCCGCAGGCGTGTCATGATACCAAAGTGGATAAATATTATAAGACACCACATCTGGCAAACCAAAACTTATGTCCGTCTTAAACTTGCAACTGGCAAATGAATGTGGTCTTGATGTATCTAATTGCTTAATTAAATCAAACTGCTTACTATAACATTCTCTTCCATATTCACTGTCACTGGCACATTCATTTAAGATACCCCATATATAAATGGAAGGATGATTGTAGTGAGCTGGTATCATTTCTTTAATAACAGTTTCTGCCTGAGCTTCAAAGTTAGGATTTAGCATATCAGCCTCACTTAATCCTCTGGCATGATTTTCTTCCCAGACTAATATCCCCTGCTCATCGCATAAATCTAATAATAGTTCATCGTTAGGATAGTGAGCGGTTCTTATAGAGTTTGCTCCTAAATGCTTTATAATCTCCAGGTCTGCTGCTATAGCTGCATAGGGCAATGCGCATCCAAACTGGGGATGATCCTCATGACGACAAAGGCCTTTAATCTTTATTTTATTTCCATTGATACAAATATTTTTCCCTTCTATCGTCACTTGTCTAAACCCGAATCTATCAATATAATCGTCTTTCACCACTCCATCTTTTAGAAGAAAAGCTTTCGCATAATATAGATTAGGTGTTTCTATCGTCCAAGGTGAAACCTCCTCAAATTCTCCAATTAACTCAACGATAGTTTCTGCTCCAGGTTCCATAGATACATTCTTCCAGTGCATAGTTTTGTTGCCAATCTCTACATCAACATCATATGCAATATTTACGCCCGATATATTTTCTATACTTACTTCTATTTTTGCTTTCCATATTCCGTTATCAAAAAACGGTGTGACGTGTATCCACTTTATATAAGCATCTCCCACATGTTCCAGTATAACTGGTCTGCTTACACCTCCGTAAGACATATAGTCATTTGGAATATGCAATGCACTTTTTTCACTAAATCTATTATCCGCTTTTATAGTCAGTGTGTGCATACCCTTTTCTAAATTTTTTACAATAGCGCTGAAAATCGTATAAGCATTGTAATGGCTTGCTATCTCTTTTCCATCTACATATACCGTAGCAGTGTGGCTTACACCTTTAAACTCAAGGCGGATATTTCCCTCTGTCTCAAAACTGGTCGTATACTCTGCCTCACCTCTATATCCTGTAAATTCGGGGTGGTTTTCCCAACAACAAGGAGTTACTACCTGATATATTTTCCCTGCATTTTTTCCCTGGCACGGTATGAAACTCCATAGCTTTCCTGTTAACTCTTTATGTTTTCTTATTCTGTGAGTATCAAAAGTTCTTATCATATTTTCTCCATTCCTAGAAATATACTTGATTCTCTTAGGTTACTTAACTATCCAAAGATACCATACCTATAAATTCGCTTGTGCTTGTTATGCATATTAGTTCTGATGATATATTCTCATCTCTTAAGAGAAAAATGAATATCATTTGACAGTCACAATGACCCACAACATTCTCTTATCTTTTGATTGATTAATTTAATATATTTATATCTCTTTGACATCACAAATTCAATGAATTATACTAATACAAAATTGATGTATTCTAATATTTTAAGTACACCTAAAAGTCAGAAGAAAGGAAGTAATCCAACTATCCCCTTAAGAGGATACCTGGATTATACATTGAAATATGATTCAGATACTTAGACTTGGCGAAAATGCAACTCATGCTTCTTCCTTTAAAGTGGACAGGCCACAAGGTTATCCAGTTTATCTTATTTTACTTGTAAAAACACCAGCCAACTTTTACATAGATAACGAATGGTGCAGTACCCCTGGTGATGTAGCAGTTATCTTTAAGCCAGGACAGAAGCACTTATATTCTGCGGCTGGTTCTATTCAAGATAGTTTTATGAAAAAAGACCCCTTATATCCTGCAGAAAATATGGATGGTGTCAATCACGCTGCTTATATAGACGACTGGGCACATATTGAGAGTTCAACGCCTATTTTGCCAGAACATTTCCCCTATGGTCAACCTATTGTTTTACATAACCCTAGTATGTACTATGATTTATTTCATCTAATTAACAATGAATTTTTCGGCATTTCACCACACAAAAAGACCATTATAGATAATCTTACAAATGCATTAATTCATAAGATTTCAGATGAGAGTAACACAAACAAATTTCCTAGCATTTACTACGATTTAGTATCATTGCGCGAAAATATATATTCCTTTCCCACTTTTGAATGGAGCACTGAATATATGGCAAATTCTTTACACATTAGTACTGGGTATTTTCACTCCTTATACAAAAAATACTTTAATACCACCTGCATAGCTGATGTAATACATAGCAGAATTCAATCTGCCTGCGAGCTTCTCACATCTACAGATAAGCCAGTGGATGAGATAGGCATATTATGCGGATATAACAATACCGAACATTTTATCAGACAATTTAAGAGGGAGCAGAATATCACTCCCTCTCACTACCGAAAAAATATGATTTACCCAAAATCAATGGTTTGATAATCCTTTCAGTTATCCCTTCACAGCGCCGGATGTCATACCATTGATCATATATCGGATTAGTATAAAGTATAGAATAACAATTGGTACGGCTATAAAGACTGAACCAGCTGCAAATCTTGAAAATTCCGTTTCTCCAAGACTCATTAAACCAACTGCTACTGTATAAAGATCTTTCTCCTTTAGCAATAGCTTGGGTAGAAGGAAGTCACTCCAGGGAAATGTAAAGCTGGTAAGCGCCGTATATACAATGATGGGCATGGACAAGGGTAAATTAATTTTTCTAAATATCTGAAAATTTGTCGCACCATCAATTTTGGCTGCTTCATCAATGGAGCAATTAATCGTATCAAAGAACCCCTTCTGGGTTAAATACCCCATTGGTGCACAAGAACTATAAATCAGGATAATTCCCCATAGCTTATTAATCAAACCAAACTGTGTCATTATGATATATACCGCAATCATTCCCATAAAGGAGGGAAACATTCCAAGTACCAGCGTGGATTTCATAAGCTTCTTTCTGCTGTTAAATTGAAACCTTGACATGGTATAGGCTGTTAATATTACCAGAAACGTTCCAATTAAGCTGCTAAAAACCGCAATAATCAGCGTATTCATAAACCACTTAGGATAGTTATACATAGTCGTATCCATAAATAGATTTTTAAAGGTATCCAAGCTGTATTGACTTGGAAAAAATCCCTCGTAGGAATAGATAGAACCCGATTTACTAAAAGAGGCCAGGATTAACCATAGGCAGGGAAACAGGAATATAATCGCAACTGCAATTAAAATCACATGGGTGACTATCGTATCTGCAGAACGTATGATTTTATACTTCATCGGAAAACATCCTCCTCTTTGTAAGATGGTGATTTAACATATACCAATAAGGAAATGAACGAGGTAATCAGGAATATTACTAAACTGATGGTTGCACCAATACTATAATAATTGTTGCTGATGGATAAGTTATAGAGCCAGTTAATTAATAAGTCTGTATCGCTAGCCAGGAAATAGCCATCCATGTACATTCCGCCACGCAGGAAGAAAAAGATACCAAAGTTATTGAAATTACCAATGAACTGGGTAATCAATACTGGTGTAGTGGAGAATATAACAAAAGGAAGTATTATTTTCGTAAACTGCTTCCATCTTTTTGCTCCGTCTATCTTAGCTGCCTCCAATTGATTTCCATCAAGGTTTGCCAAAATCCCCGTAGACAACAGCATGATTGAAGGTATACTAATCCAAGCATTCACCAGAAGACCAATCAATCTTGCAATCCATTTTGCATCAATATCTAAAAAACCAACCGCTCTGAAACCCATATCCGTTATAAAATGATTGATAGGACCGCCATAGGAAAACATAAATCGAAAACCCAGCAAGGTTATGAATCCAGGAACAGCATAGGCTAATACGGGAAAGGCTCTCCAGATTACCTTTCCTTTTACACATTCTTTATTCAAAAGAAGTGCAAGTCCAAGTCCTGCGAAATAATTCAACAAGGTGGACGACACAGCCCAAATCAGGTTCCAGCCTAATATTTTCCCAAAGGTCGGAGCAAATTTAGATAAGGTAGCTATCTGTATAAAATTATCAAACCCTACCCAATCAACTAACTTTGGTGGAACAACATTCCCCCCATAGTTCGTAAATGCTATTGCAATCATGAATACAATAGGCAATACGCTGAATACCAATACACCAATAATCGGTAGAAACAAAGCTGTTTTATAAAACTTTTTGTCTGTAAACTTCTTGATTTCATCTTTAAAGGCAGGAGACTTTCCTCCTCGTTCTATCAAAAGCTGCGTTTTATAAGCATCTTTGATATTTGAGATATAACAGCTGATAAAGATAATGATGATTGCAATGGAGAGAATACCCATGAGCAGCATAACAACGGAGTTATCCCCTTCAATACCGAACCAGGAATCTGCTTCCTTTGTTCCCAAAGTGAAGAAACCGACAAAGTCGGCAGCTCCACGAAACAGAAAAAACATAATCCCACATATCAGTATTGCAAGATAGATCAACCCTTTTCCAAGCTGTCCATACATCAATTGACCTAACCCCATAAGGAATATACTGGCAATTACCTGCTTATTGGCATGTTTCAGAAAAGCCTTTAATGTTTCAATTTTATTTCTTACTATTTTCATTTTAATCCCTCTATTCAGAAAGGGTGTAGATCGCATCATGAATCTGTTGGTCTACTTCCTTTAATGCACTCTTTAAGGCTTCTAAAGATGTGAATTTTTTATCTGTAGTTCGAAAAGCATCTTTTGCCAAATCTGTAAAGAAGGTTTCTGCCGGCGCCCAAACCTGCACCATCTCACTGATGGAAGGCATTACCACAATATTTCCTTCATTTAGATTATTGAATACAATTTCAGCTACACCGCCTGCTTTCTTTGCAGCATCGAATCTGGCTGGGATTACTCCCAACAATTCATTTCTTTTCATAATCATTTCATAGCTTGTGGCAAAGTCAACAAAAGCAAGACTTGCATTCGGTGCTTTTGTATATGCACTAATTGCATATCCGTTGATTCCGCCCATGGACTTTAATGGAACAAGTTCAGGATTTTCCTCTGTTAGATCACCACTTGCCGGCAACATTGGTAATCCGGTAATCATAAGGTTTTCCTCTGCAAGAGTCTTGGCTTCTTCTTTGCTCTTACCCTGTTCTTCATATTTTAAAGCAAGTTCCTTGATAAATAAGGTATATACATCCGGGGTTGTCATAGTAGCGAAGTAGGAACCATCTGCAAGTTTGCTGTAGGCATTCACTGTTATGGAATCATCAATACATTCTTCGTTCATGGCGGAAGCCAACTGTAATAAAACATTGGCACCAACTTCAGCATTTCCTTCCGACAATCCTAGTTCCTTCGGATTTGTATTGTTATCTCCGAAGATGTAACCACCATACGAGAATAGGAACCCGGAGGAGAAATATACATCATATAAGGATCTCATGTAACCATATTTACCGCTTTCTGAATCAACAATTGACTTAGAATACTTGTACAAACTATTCCAATTTTCAACCATATCAGGTACTTGGTTGCTGTTAGTGTCCCAATCTGTTTCCCAACCCTCTGGCAGCATATCCTTTCGATAAAAGAGCATCGAGGTTTGAACGTTGACAGGTACGCCCATATAATAGGTAGTTCCATCCACCTCGGACTTATATGCCTCCCAAGCAGTTTCAGGAACTTGTGAATAACAATCTAAGCTCTCAATAGGAATAGGGTAAATGTGTTTCCCATTTACATACTTCATAAGGGAATCGTTTGCCTGATATAACACATCAGGGCCATATCCATAAGGTCCATCATCTGCTAAATTACTACGTTGGTCCATATTTGCATCTACTGCTACTATTCCATATTCTTTATACTTTTCATTGAAGGCTGCAATTAGCTCTGCAAAATATCCCTGTTCAATAGCAGTATCATTTTCAAGAACACGAATTGTAACATTTCGTTCCAGTTCTCCACTGTAGATGGAGGTTAATGCATTGTTGGCAGATGTCTGCTCCTGGTCTTTGTCCTTTGACGAATCCTTTGAACTACAGGCTGTTAATTGCAGTAAGCACAAGGTAATTACAAGTATCAAACTAAATATTCTCTTCATAAATAGGTACTCCTCTCTCCATTTCAAAAACTACAAATCCATCCATTAGCAGGTTAGTATCCTCTTTTAGATTATTGGCAATTAGTAGCTTTCCAGTTTTATTTAACTCCACGGTTTCACCCGATTGATTCACTACCAATAAAATTTCAGTGCTATGATACCTTCTGCTGATATAGCATAACTTCTCGTCATAGGTAATGCGAATATCACCTTTTTGTAAAGCTGGTAATTGCTTCAGCGATATTAGTGTCTTAAGCTTTTGCATAAAGGATAAATCCCAATGACTCTCCTCCCAATCAAAGCACCTGCGGTTATCCGGATCATATCCACCTTCCAAACATAGTTCTGTTCCGTAGTAGATGCAGGGAGCTCCAACATACAACATCATAACTGCAATCGCAGAAAGCAATCTGTCCTCATTCTTATGTACACTGGTGTAAAACCGGTCCGTATCATGGGTATCCAGAAGATTCATCATCATGGCATTGACCTGTCCGTTGTTTCTCATTAACAGATGATTCAGTTTCTCTGCAAATTCTTTGGCACTAAACTTCTCAAAGGCATAATAATCCAAACAAGCCTTGGTGAATGCATAATTCATAATACTGTCATACTGGTCACCCTGCAGATAGGAATATGCATCATGCCAGTTCTCACCGATAATCACACACTCTGGCTTTAATTCCTTCACCTTATTTCTAAATCTTCTCCAGAAGGAATGGGAAACCTCATCGGATACATCCAACCTCCAACCATCAATCTCATATTCTGCTATCCAATAGGTAGCAATATCCAGTAAGAAATCCTGTAACCCTTTATTATTTGTATTAAGCTTTGGCATGTAGTCACAAGAGCTAAATACTTCATAATTGATGTTTTCTGTATCTACTTGGTCTCCTCGTATCATAAACCAGTCAAAGAACTCTGATTCTTTTCCTTTTTGAACAACATCCTGAAATTGCGGAAGTAAATTGCTACTGTGATTGAACACTGCATCCAGAACAATTTTCATACCTCTTTTGTGAACTTCATTTACGAGTAGTTTAAACTCTTCGTTGGTTCCAAAGTGTTCATCAATATTTTTGTAATCGGAAATGTCATATTTATGGTTTGAAATTGATTTAAATACTGGTGTTAAGTAAATACCATTTACCCCAAGTCCTTGAAGATAATCAAGTTTTTGTACAATCCCTGGAATATCCCCTCCGGCAAAACTCTTGGGGTTCGGTATATTCCCCCAGTCCAAATTAATGTAGTCCGTATTTTTGTCTACGCTTCCCTGATAAAAACGATCTATGAATATCTGGTAAAATACCGTTCCTCTCATCCAATCCACGACTTCATGGATATCACTTTTGTTAATATAAGAAACCTGAAACGAATTGTAGTAGGACAAATTAAAATCATAGGTTGTAGTAATTCCGTCTTCCGAAAAATAGTAGCATTTTTGATCCTTCCAAATCTGGAATACATAAACAAATCTTACATCCTTAAGCTCTAACTGTATTTCATAATAGGTATATAAATCATCCTCATATTTCGCTTCCATTACTGCAGTTTCTTTTTCTAAATAAAATCTATATTTACAACCATATACAACCTCGACCCTATCTACGCAATCTCCTTTGTCCATACGTAAACGTAATACAAGGGTATTCTGATTAATTGGGTAACAGTATTTCGATTCCGGTATATGTAATATCGCCTGTTTATTCATGTTATCATTCCTATCGTTTCATTTTTCTGTCGTTCTATAAACTGTTTTATGCAATAAGAAATAACGTTATATTGCATGAAAACCTTTGTAACCCTAACTAGATTTGTCTGAATACCTACTTAAGTTCCTATGATTTTTCATATATTGACAAAGACATCATTAGAGTATATAACTAAGTCATGGATAAAAAAATTACAATTAAAGACATTGCCCGTGAGGCAGGTGTCTCAGTAGCTACAGTTTCCTATGTGATGAATAACCGTACAGACCAGCGAATTAGTGAAGAAACGTGGAAAAAAATCGTTCAAATAGTCAATTTACTTGACTATAAGCCAAATTCCTCAGCGAAGTCCCTTTCTACGAGCAAAACCAATAGCATTGCTCTATATATGATGCCGGAGACTTCTCTATTAAAGCGTTCCGAACAATTGCTGTTAACTGAGGTGTTGTCAGAAATACTGACCACACATGGATATCATTTAATCTTACAAGACAGTAAGGATATTACTAAATTAAATTTCGTAGATGCCATCCTGTGTTTTGATGCCACCTATGATTTCTTTTTGAGCATAAGTGATAAAAACTTAATTCCTGTCATTGCTGTTGATTCCCTAATTGATATCCCCTGGTTCTTTCAAATCTGTACCGATTATAATCAGCTTAAGATAAGCGCGGATGCGCATTTTGGAAATGACAATTATACTTACGTCTGTCTGACTCCAAACAATGAACTTTTAAAATCACTTATTGGTAAGACCTTCTCAAAGATTACGTTTGTAGATAATTTAGATGACTTTAAGGATATTTCTAATCAGAACTATGTTTATAATCAAAATGCTTTACATTATCTTTTAAACAAAAAAGAAAATACCTTTTATATCTCAACGAATCTGCATGAGAAAATGACAACTGTATATCATTGTATCGAATATGCAATTGATCGTGTTCCAGATAAGGAACATCTACAATTTGTATAATTATGTTTCATAATAGGTTGCCGTATCTAACGGCAACCTATTTGAATTATGTCAGCTTTGTTGCCTGGGTTTGGTGCGGGTCTGTCAAGGTAAACTCAATATTGTTTACTTTGCTTCGAAAGCAATCGTTAATTCTGTTGTTTCTGGATTGTAAACAAAGGTATACGTTCCTGTTGCCTTTGCGATCATATTATAGCTGTCGCTGCTATCCATTAACTCCAACGATTTATTGTCCTTAATATTGGTGTATCTTATATATTCATTTCCGACATTTTCAGTATCTCCAACTTTAACTGTAGAAGTGAATAAGAATTCTTCTCCTTCTGCTAAATCAATTGTTAAGGTTGGGAGTCCATCAACTTCGACAAAACGATACTTATCTTCATAAAGATCTTTCCACTCGGTAGTAATCGAACTCTTGATATAGTAGTTAGTTAAATTCTCTGCAACAGCAGCCTGTGGTTCTCCGTTATATACCCATGCAATTGTATCATATGGGTTTAAATTAAAATTTTCCTTCGCTTCTTCCGAATAGCCACTATCTGCCGTATCATAGGTATCGGCTCCCGGATATGTAGTTAAGGTAAGTGTATAACTGCCAGTTACAAGGCATTTTATATTCGCCTTTTTTGCACTACCTGATTGATAATTACCGGCAGAACTTGCAAGATATTCTACTCCATCCTGTGAGGTAGTCGTTAAGTAACCTGCTCCTCTTTGATTTCTCCAGGAGGTATCAATTACTAATTGGAATTCGTCACCCTCATATAAATCCAAAGTTATACTATAAACATTTTTACCTTCTTCTTTAACAAGCATGTGCTCATCGTTAATTACTGTTCCCCAGCTAGAGGTCACAAGTAACGGGCTCTTACCACTACCAACAATCGCAAAGCTTCTCGTATCCTCCTGGTTCTCTAAAAAACCTGCAAATATCTTCGTATCTGCAGCAATCGGTGCAGTAAAGTCATATGCATGAGATAAAGATGGTGTTGCAAACCATCCCATAAATATACTGCCATCCTTTTCAGGTATGTATTCCTTCACTACTTCACCGGCTTTAACTTTCTGTGTCGATAATTCCGTTGTTCCGTCCATATCATAAAAAACAACTGTATACATGGTCTCTTCCACATTATTTTCAGGGCTGCCTGTTACCTCTGGTTCTGTTGTTCCTTCTGGCTTGTTACAAGCTGTTAATATAAAAACACTTGCAAGAATGGATAGGAACAGGATAATTCTAAATTTGCCTTTTTTCATAAAAATACACCTCCAAAATGATTAACCGGTTAAGCTTAATTGTAAAAAAATATGTTAATTTAGTACAATAATACAAATTTATAATGTTTGCTTAACTGGTTAAGCAAATCTTACTATGTCTCCATTTGTATGTCAATACAATAAATCACCAATAAATTATTTAGTTTTTGGTAATTTTGTATATAGTAAAAATATGAAAAATAACAAAAACACTATATTTAATATTTTTAATTTATAGGTTTAACGTTTACTGATATAGGTTTCCAACGAAACAAATCAGATCAAAGAGTCTGTCTTGGAAGACGGTGTACTTTTATTTCATACACCGTAATTTTCCGTGAACTATAAAAGCGGATGTACTTTTCATACACCCGCAGATTTATTCTTGAATTTAGTTTTAATTTGCAAAGACGGATTTTACTTTTTAATGTAATATGTGCTACTAATAGATATTCATCTGATTCATTTCAATATAATCTGATTGCAGCAGTCCATACATCTTTGTGTCAATGTACTCATCATTATACAAGAATTCTTCTCTTTTAATACCTTCCAACTTAAATCCTACCTTTTGATAAACTCTTTCCGCTCTCGGATTAAAGCTATAAACCTCTAAACTTATTCTGTGAAGTTGTAGTTGTTCCATACCATACTTTATAAAAATTGATACCGCCTCAGTTCCCAGGCCCTTATCACATCCAGAGTTGCTTAACAATACTCTAAAATTCACATTACCTGCTTCTTCGTCGTATTCATTAAACACAACTTCACCAATAATCTGACCGTTTTCCTTGTGTACAACTGCTAGATCAAGACGGTCACTCTGCTCATTACGAGTTGAATACCATTTTAATGTTTTTTCTTTTTCTTCCTGATTTGAAGGAGTATTGGCTTCGTCATCACTGGAAGCAGAACCTGTCAACTTTCTAAGTTCAAATTCCTCTAGAATTTCAAACATGACATCATAATCCTTCTGTTCGAAAGGTCTTAAGATTACTTTATCTCCAATAAGCACAGGCTTATGGGCAAAATTAACTTTCTTCATTTATAATTTCTCCTTTGTATTTATTAATTCGGGTGGCTATTTCACTAATTTTCATTAACGCATCATGATCCTCTTTGGCTGGTAACTTATCTGTATTCAATGAAAAAACCTTATTATCCTCATTTAAATTCGCTTTCATGTGTTTAAACATCCACTTTGCCATATGAATTGCTGGCTCGGGTCCACCATCACCACCACCAACAAGTATTAATACACCTGTTTTCTCTTTAATGTCAATTGCGTCTTTCAAAAACCTTCTAGCTGCATAATATGCTTGAAAGCGGCTTGCTAAGCACATAAGTGGTCCAGTAAGATTAGACATATATAGGGGTGAAGCTATGACAACGGTATCAAAATCATCCTTATAAATCATAGTCATATCGTCCTTAATCACACAGCCTTTTTTCCTCCAGCAATATCTGCAATCATTACAGGGTGCAACTTTATCATAATAGGCTGAAATTTCAACGATTTCTCCTGCAAGCTGCTTCTTTAGGGCGGTTAACAACTCTGTAGTGTCACCCCTTTTTCGTGGAGATCCATTAATAATAAGTGTTTTCATTATATAATAACCTTCTTAGACATTGCCATTTTAAAAGTTTATTATAGTTCTAAATTTTCATGGTATATTATAACATAATTTATATTCATCAATCTATAATAAAATTATGTATCCTTTATTTTGCTTAGTAAATCCTGTTAAGTAGTATACGTTATTTAAATAGACCCGTAAAATAAATAAAAGTGACGCTCACTGGTGGCAATGTTTCATTTTATTTTATCCAGCATATGAAAATAAATGTGTGTTACTGTGCTTATGGGGCAAACTGTGATATAATTAACTTAATCAAAATATTAAAGCTCATAAATTTTAAATGAATTAATCTGAAGAATAACGAGTCTAGCATTAATATAACTGGAATATGGTGGGGGGAAAAATGTACATAAAGTCAACAACATTATTAATTACAGAATTGACTATGGATATGATTAAAGATATCCAAAAGAATTCCTTAGACGAGGATAATAGAAAATTTGTACCCGATGAGGTATTTGAGACGCTTGATGAAGCAGCGGAAAGGGTAAAATGGCTAATAAAATCTTATCAAAACCCTAATGGTCCCTTTGTTTATCCTATCATTATAAGAGATAATATAAATATAGGATATATACAAGCTTGCCGTATAGAAGAAGGATTTGAAATAGGTTATCATATAGCTAAAGAATATACTGGAAAAGGATATGCAACCGAAGCAGTTAACGTATTTCTTCCTGTAATTATGGAAAATCTTCAAATAGATAAAATCTATGGAATTGTATTAGAAGACAATCTTGCTTCCTATAAAGTTTTAGAAAAGTGTGGTTTTGAATTAATATATAAAGGCACTTCAAAGTATCAAGGAGAGAATTGCGAATTAAGAAAATATATTTTTGAACATTGATTTACATATTTATAACGAACTAAAAAGACACCAAATATATGTTTATCTGGTGTCTTGTATTTTAATCTCTGCTCAGTAATAGACATATGACTTCCTAATATATCTATGCCTGTGTCTGTGTAAATTTCTTTAGGATTATCCGTGTTTTTTAGTTCAATTCGAATATTTCATAATTATTCTGAGTAACTATTATCCTATACCACTTACCGTGCCACTGAATAGGAATCTCAACCTTTTCCCAGCTTTCAGGCAAATGTGGCTCCAGTTTAATTTCTTTTTCCCACATAGCACTTTTTAAACCCGCAAATCCATATACGACCAGTTGCCACAATCCACCGCAGTTCGCAATGTGAATGCCTTCTGCCGCTCCTTTTTTATCGAGTGACAGATCAATATCCACGACTTTTTTAAGGAACTTTTCTGCTTCCTCCATCCTACCCATCCAGGCTGCCAAAATCCCGTGAACTGCCGCTGAAAGTGAGGAATCGTGGGTTGTTATTGGCTCATAGTATTCATAATTATTACTTACTTGTTGTAACGTAAATTCATTAGAAAATAGCAGCAGCATCTCCAAAATATCAGCTTGTTTTAATGCTTTGGATCTATAATTCTTTTCCTGTGAGATAAAGTTACCAAAAGGCTTGGATCTGTCCGTCCAGATGGCATTAAAGTCCAAGTCTGCATAGTATTCAAAATCATCGGACTGGTATATAACCTTTGAGGTTTCATCATAGGAAAGTTTCAACTTATCTTTTACTAGTATAAATTTATTAATCTCCTCTGCTGTTAAACCTAAGCGTACTTTGACCTCCAGATATTCTGTTTCATTTTGGCTTTGAAACAGGTTTAGGTACTCTATAGTTTTATCTAAGCTAAACTTAACCATTCGATTGGTATATACATTATTTCTGGTCATGGGAAGATACTCATCCGGCCCCATAACTCCCAACAGCTCATAGTAGCCTTCTTTATTCCAGTCAACTCTTTGCACCCAGTATCTTGCTGTTTCTACCATCATTTCAATGCCGTATTTTTTGATAAAATCTATATCGCCAGTCGCATTTACATAATGAATCATCCCATAGATGATATCCGCTGTAATATGTACCTCATGATCACCATATTGCCAGCAGGGGCACTGCTCTTCTCCTGTTATGGACGATTCCCAGGCGTAACGAGCTCCCTCATAACCGTATGCCCTGGCATTTTTCTTTGCACCTTCTAAAGTATTATACCGGAACAGGATCAAGTTTCTGACTGCTTTGGGATTTGTATGTATGAAAAATGGCAGCAGGTTTATTTCAGTGTCCCAGAAATAACGTCCGAAATACGCCTCACCGGCATATCCCTTTGCACAGATAGCAACCCTTGCATCATCTTCATGATTTGCCCTGATGAGGTGATAGATGGAGGCTCTCATCGCTAACTGCACCTTATCATCTCCCGTTATTATAATATCTGACGTCTTCCACTTCTCCGTCCATATCTGTAGATGTCGCTCATAAAGTTTATCATATCCTTGTTTCTGAACATTAATTAAATAATTTTCAGCTCTATCTTTTAGTGAACCAATCTCGTTATCTCTATCGGTAACGACTGATGTTATCTTTGCAATCGTGAAAGAGTCTCCTGCTTTTATTTGCTTCCCCCCATGATACATCACTTTACTAGAATCCGTTACCTTATCTGAAAACATTTTATTAGTAGCATCCATACTGGACATCATAAGCACACAATTTCCACCATCTGTGATGGTCTCTGCTATAATATAGCCATTTTCCTCTTTCAATGTCCGTACATTTTTAAAGTGGTTATAGCCATTCGTTCTTACACCTGTGTTTATTCCACCTTCAATCGTCAGAAATCCTTCCCCTGCTAGAGCTTGGATTTGCACCTGCTGTAAACAAAGATGTTTATCGACAATACTAATAACCCGTATATATTCAAGCCTTAACTGCAATCCAGCTTTTGTTTCCCAGGTAAAACATCTATGTAAGCAGCCATCTCTTAAATCCAGCCACCGTTTATAGTGCTTAATCTTGCTTTGTTCCATATCCAGCTTCTCATCATTTACACTTAATTCTATCCCAAAAAAGTAAGGCAGATTAATTATTTCCATTTTTAATAAAGGATGAACTCCTACTATACCCGGAAGGAAGGTACCCCATTTTGTTTTTGAATGTTTGGGTTCTTCCAAAGTTACATTTGCTGGCATCCTTAGATATTCTTCATCCTGCAAAGAGTCCAGCAAACCTTCTTCGAAGCTGCCCCTGACATGCATATAACCATTTCCCTGGGTAAATAAGCCCTCAAAGTGCTTATTTGTAGCTTCGCAATATTTTTCTTCAATAATACACCACTGATTATCTATTTCTCTGGTCCTAATTTTCAATTTTACACCACTACCCCTTCACTGATCCTGCTGCAAGACCTGATATAATCTGTTTTTGTAACAGGATAAAGATTATAATACTAGGAAAAACAACGACAATGGTTGCTGCAAACATAGCACCATAATCACTGGCAAATGCACTCTTAAAGTAAAACAACGCAATAGGCAGAGTTCGCTTCATCGTATTCCCAGTTAAAGTAAGAGCAAATTGGAATTCATTCCAACAGAGTAAAAATTGAAGAACACCCGCTGTGGCAAAAGCAGGGCGTGTAATTGGCAACACAATCTGAACAAAGGTTCTAAAAAATCCTGCTCCATCAATATAAGCAGCTTCTTCCAGGGTATATGGAATTGTCTTTATATAACTAATCATAATATAAAAGGTTGTTGGCATGCCTAATGCAGTATATACAATAATCATACCTGTTAAGCTATCATATAAACCTGTTGTCGATAATGTATTATAAAGTGGCTGTATCAAGGCTGCCCCCGGAATTACAAGTCCCATAGAAAAAGCAAGAACCACAGTCTTTTTCAATCTAAATTTACACCGAACAACCACATAAGCTGCCATTGAGAATATGCATAGATTTAAAACTGTTGATATGGTCGCTATAATTACGCTGTTCCTATAAAATACGACCAAAGGTGCCAGGTGAAAGGCTGTTACATAGTTTTTGAATTGTAATCCACTTGGGAAACCAGCTACGGAAGACATAATTTCATTATTTGCCTTTAAGGAAGAAAATAAGACCCAAATAAATGGGGTTAATGAAATTAAAACAATGACTGATAAAAGTAGACCTACAAGAATTTTTTTAATGATCTTTATCATAGACCTGTTTACCTCCATGATGGCGTTTTACGCCATTACAAAATTTGTGAAAGAAGCCGCTAGTAGGTTCTTTCCACATGAAAAAGTATTACTTTCACAAGTGAAAAAGTTTTTCTTTCATGAGCGAAAAAGTTTTTTTTCACTTTTCTCCTTAATCTTCTTTATCCATCTTGTAAATCAGACGGATTGTTAAAAGTGTCACGACACCTAGAGTACTTAAAATAACCCCCTGTGTATTTGCTAGGGCATAGTCATTATTCGTAAACACGGTTCGATAGAGGTACATTGGTAAATTCATGGTTCTATCCCCCGGCCCTCCACTTGTAGTCATCATAATGATGTCTAGTTTTTGCAGCATACTTGTGGCTGCCAGCACTGTAGCCGTACCAATAATATTTTTCATTAAAGGTAGGACGATATATAAATCTGTTTGAAAGGATGAGGCACCATCAATTCTTGCCGCTTCGTAAACTTCATCTGAGATGGAGGACATTTCTGCAATGACAAGTATGGTTACTAAACCTGCATAAGGTAACCAGGTCATTGTAACCGCCAGAAAGGCAGTTTTTGGGTCCATAAACCAGTTTTGATAGAAGGCTTCACCTGTGATTTTTGAAATTAAATTATTCATCATTCCGAATTGGGGATTCATGATACAGAGAAATAGCATACCGAGGGCGGCACTTGAGATAATGTTTGGTATAAAGAAAATTGTTCTTACAGCGTTAGAATACCACCTTTTCTTCGCTAGTATTAACGCTACAGCAATGCCGATTACAATATGTATCGTGGATTGCAATACAATCCAAATAATCGTATTAAACATACTTTTTATAAAGCCATCATCCTTTGTAATCAAATAGATGTAGTTACTAAGTCCAGTAAAGGACAGTTTTGATCCAATGGACCAGCTAAAAAAGGAAGACCCAAACAATACCATGACAGAGCTAAGAAAAACAAATGCGAAAAGCAATAAACCGGGTGTCAAAAATATTACGATCCATTTTCTATTTTTAGACATAATTGTCTCCTTCTAAAAGTTTTATCAAAGGGGCAGTTGCAAAAAGTACCTACGAGAAAAGGGAGTATATAACTCCCTTTTCTCAACATATAATAGACTTTTCAACAACCCCATTGATATGAGAAGCACTTCAAATATTATTTATTAAGTTCGGCTGCCTTTGTAAGGTAGGTTGCCATTTCTTCTGCTGTAATATCGTTAAAAGCTAGTTCTGGATAACGAATTGAGAATTCTGCAACTACACTGGAATATGCATTGTTATCAATATTTCCAAAGTAATAATCAGCCTCTCCACTTAATTTGATTAACTCTGCAACGATTGGATTTGCCGCTTTGTACTCATCAGTAATCGCAACATTTGTTGTTAATGGAAGTGCACCCGCCTTTTCTAAGAACACCCCTTGAGCAAACTTATTTGTTTTGAATTTTAAGAATTCTAATGCTGCTTCTTGTTCTTCTTGTGACTTACCATTGGTACATAGTACATATCCAACTTCAAATTGTGAGATGATACCATTGTTTGGATATAGCGCAACTCCTACTCTGTCTTGAAGACCTTCTTTTGCTTTGGTAACATCGGAGAAATCAGGGCACATCCAAGGGCCATTTGCAATAATTGCTGCATTTTCCTGTAAAAAGTTATTTGCAGCATTGGCATAGATTGCTCCAATTGCATCTGCTGTTGTATAGTCTTGTAAACATTTTTGGAGCATTGTAAGACCGTTAATTAATGATGTATTGTTGTAGGTTTCAGGATAGGTTGTATTCATATATTCATTACCTGCAGCACCATCCGTTCCTATCATAGCAGCTAACCAAAGGTTCGTGGTCCAAGCATTTTCTCCAGTCATCAATGCTAAAGGTGTGAAGCCTGCTGCCTTCAGCTTTTCGTTATTTGACATAAATTCATCCCAGGTCTTTGCTGGTGTAATATTCGCTTTTTCAAACATATCTTTGTTATAAAAATAGCCCATTAACTGTTGTTGGTTCGCTATGGAATATAGTTTTCCGTCGTCTGTTTTGTTATAATTGATAGCACCTTCTCCAACATTGCTGCTCCAATCAGCATCTGCTGTAAGCAAGGGAAGTATGTCAACTGCCTGACCATTAGCGATAGCAAGTTCTCTAATACCATTTTTACCCATAACTACATCTGGTAAGGATTTTGATGCAGCTAAGGTTTTCATTTTATTCACATAAGCATCATCACTTGGTAATTCTTCAATTACTACTTTAATCTTCCCTTCATATTCTTTGTTAAAGGCATCTATCACTTCTTTTTCAGCTGCTGCGGAGGCATGAGCTCCCACCATAAATGTAGCATAGCTTATCTCCACAGGTTCTTTCGTATCCTTGGTTTCTCCGCCTTCATTCGAGGGTTGTTCCTCTTGCACGTTCGAGGGTTCATCACCGTTTGTTTGCTTATTTTGATTTGAACAAGCGGTAATTGATACAACTAACAAGAATGCTACGAGTAAAGCAAGTACTTTTCTTAAATTAATTTTCATAATTTCCTCCCAATATTTACGTTTTTTATTGCTCAATCACTTGAGCAATCTTAATATACTGCATTTGCTCATGGATAAGAATGGATAGCTTTTTCTTTTCATTGGGTTATTTTGACTACCTTTTGTCATGGTTTTATTTGTTTTCATTTTTACTGTGTCATTTTTACCTCTCTTGGATAATATTTACCTTATGGGTTTATCAGTAGGTGTTTTTAAGGAAAAATGTGCCTCCAAACATTAGTACTATTCGCCTAGTCACTAACATTTGTGGCACATTTTATATCCTGGTTTATCCATACAGGTTTAGCAGTAATCACCATTATCTAAAACTATTTGCTTATTCAATCTATACTACACTCACAATTTCGACGCGGCTTCTATCTGTCTCTTCATAAATGAAATAGAGGGTGTATCTTTTAAAACTCCAATCACAATCCAGGATTCGTCTTTGCCATAAGGCTCCAAATGAATTAATTCACCGTCAATTGTCTTCTGGCGTAGGGAGTTAGGTCTTGTCCTACATGGTTCTAAAGCATACATCGGCTCTGTAATGGCTCTCTTTGCAATCAATGACCTAGGAAAACTGCTCAAGGGCCTTATGACAAAACCAGCTTCCTCTTCCTCCGAATTCAAAATCATTTCTGCGGTTATATTCCCACTTTCTTTCATCAAGTCTGAACAACTTCTTAATTCAATAACTTCTTCCAACCCTTTCACTGTCTCGGGTATGTACTGATAGCACCTTATAGGGTCAAGTTTAGAATTATAATCATATATTTCAAAAGGATTCTTTTCTTTTGGTGCTGAATCACGTAGCAACATTCTTTCCAGTGAAGTAGGAAGAACGTATCTTCCGCCCTTTGAAATGAATTCCCCATTCAGTTGAATATGATATCCATCGTCAAGTGGCTGATGTTCTCCCGTCAAATTCTTTGTACTATCTTTTCTCATCAATAACATTGAGTTAAAGCTCGTAAAAATCCTGATAAGCTTCTCATAGACGGATTCCAGTTGATAGCCCTTGATAGGTACAGTACCCTCTATACAAATTTGTTCTCCATCCCATATAATACGGACGGATTCTAATGCAGTCTTTGAATAAGACCCTGTCCCATGTATCGTTCTGATTTCATCAGGTGTACCGAATACTTCTGGCCCAAGTGCAGCGACCGCAGCATAAAAGCCCTTTTCCCATCCTCCAGCTTCCTGCAAGTTAACATTATCCGGATGAAGGAGTGCTTCGTCGCTCATGTCCCAAGAGATTTTCTCCTTACCCAAGTAGATTTCACCGATATCCATTCCTCTTTCCAGAAGCACGGAAAAGGTAAGTAACCCATTGGATACCATTAATATATTAATATGACTGCCATATCTATCCACAAATAGTTTTCTTTCAACAAAGCTGCCAAAAGGCAGTATTTTCGGAACATCTATTTCCAATTCCTCAAGTTTCAAAAGAATTTCTTCTCTCATTATTCCCTCCCACCAATTATCTCTATTGGTTCACCATTATGGATTAAGAATACTTTATATTGTTATTTTCTTAAATAGATACCGTTTTCTATTGCTTGCATTAATTTGACTACCTTTATTCAGTTCATAGTTGTTCTACATAATCTCAGGACTATTTTTACTTTCCTTGTATTATTTTTACCTTCTATAAGTTGACTTGTTTCATTAACATAAAAGCTCCCCAAAACATTACAACTAGTTTCATATAGTCTTTCATTTCATTTAGCCCATCGTATCATCTAGTCCATCGTTTCATCTAGTCCATCGTTTCATTTAGTCCTTGGTTTCATTTAGTCCTTGGTTTCATTTAGTCCATCGTTTTTGTCAGTCAAATCATTCCTTAACTTATTATTGATTACTTTCAGCTTCTAAGAATGTTCCTGCCTATATTCCGTCGGATTTTGCCCAACATATTTTAAAAATACATTCGTAAAATATGCAGGATCTTGAAAACCTACCGCAAGTGCAACCTCATATATTTTTAATGTACTAGTAATTAATAAGCCTTTTGCTTTTGATATTCGATACATGTTGATAGCCTCAGTTATCGTATTACCAGTCCATTTCTTATAAGCTCGACTTAAGTAACTACTATTCAGGTATAATTCCTGACTGATAAATTGCAAGGTGAGTTCTTCTTTATAATGATTACGAATACATTCATCTGCTTTTTTGACCAACTCATTTTTTAAATCTTTTTTATCCTTGCAGGCATTTCTTAAATGTTCCATTGTTTTATCGCCAATTGCCAATAAACTAAACATCGTTCTGGCATTCTGTATCAATTCATAAACCTCTTTTTCAAGGGCATTAAAATCCTGATCGGTATGATATCGAACAGCTTTGCGAATGACTGAACTGCATATGACCAACATATACATTTTACATTGTTCAAAGCTACAATTGGAGGAAACGAGTTTATCATATAGTTTATGTAATTGATTACTTGCTTGCCCACTTTCACCCTCAAAGGTTAATTCACCTATTTTCCCAATATATTGATCAACATCGATGGGAAATTCTTGACCATCCTCATTTTTGAAAACATTATAAACTTGAAGTTCACTACCTTTTATAATAATCTTTGATAAGGATTCTTTTGCTTGTTCATATCCAAGATGTATATCCAAAGGCTTATGTATCAGTTGGCTAAGCCCAAACCTGATATCAATTCGCATGAATTCTTCAACCATGATGATAATATCATTAAAAAACGTAATGATATCGTTAAGATTAATTCGGCTGGATTTATCAACGCATATAATAATTATCATATGTGTTTCTGATAGTGGTACAATACTAAAGTAACAATCTTTTAAAGCTATTTTCAAAATGTTCCTTAGCATTTTTGTTAATTCGCTCTTATCTTTATTTTTATCTTTATCATAACAATCAATTTCACAGGCACATAAGCAATAATTATATTGATTTAAGCGATAATATTCCATATCTGCATTACTTACGTTACCTGATGATATTAACTTATGAAACATTTGTGTCAGATAGATATCTTCATCGGTAGCGGCATCTTTTGGATTATATTTTTCCTGCTCTTTCATAATTAATTGAACTGTTTTCTCAATGGCTATCGGTAATTCATCGATGAAATCATTTTTTATTATGAAATCCACCACATTGTATTTAATGGCTTGTTGGGCAAAAGCAAAATTAGAATAAGCTGTTAAAATGATTACCTTTGTATCTTTAAAATCTTCATGAATTCTCTTGCTAAGTTCAATTCCGTCGATTGAGGGCATTTTAATATCGGTGACTACTATGTCAATTGGATGTTCTTGCAGATATTGCAGTGCAACTGCGCCATCACTGCAGTCCATTACCATCTCGCATCCCAGTTTGTTCCAATTAATTAATTGTACAATGCCTTTTCTAATATTACTTTCATCATCCACGACCATCACTTTAAACATGTTCAATCTCCAATTTTCTTCTTGGTATACGAATTTCAATACAGGTATAACACTCTTGGCTTTGTATATTTAACCCATAGCTATCACCATAAATTAACTTAATTCTTTGATTTGTATTGTTTAAGCCCATCTTTTCTCGACGAACATTCCCATGGTCGAACCCATTGTTGGTGGCGTTAACCACTTTCGATACATCAAATCCAACACCATTATCAATCACCTGAATTAGAATATCCTTCTCTTCATAAAACAGCTTTACAAACACGGTAGCTTTATCAGACATTTTTTCAACACCGTGAACAATTGCATTTTCAACAATTGGTTCAATGATTAACCTTGGGATTTCACATTGTAAAATAGAATCCTCTTGGATATCAATCGTATAGGTCAATCGATCTTCAAATCTTACTTTCTGTAACCACAAATAAAAATCTACATATTTTAATTCCTCTTCAATATTGATTAAGGGACGTTTATCACCATAGATTCCTGCCCTTAATAAGGTAGATAAGGAGGAAATCATCTTGTAAATGGTTTCGTCTCCTGACATTTTTGCCTTGATTTGTATCGTCAGAAGTATATTAAATAGAAAATGTGGGTTCATCTGGTGTTGTAAAAACTTAATTTCCATTTCATTCAGTAATATTTTCGATTCATATGTAGTTCGAATCAGTGTTTTGATTTCTGTAGTCATCGAATTAAAGGTATCTACTAACTCGTCTAAGGCTGGAATATCATATTTTGCCATTTTGGTGTCATAATCATTTGCCTTTACTCGTCTCATTGCATTCGAGAAATCTTTAATGAACTTAGTTGCCCACATAGTTCCAATGAAGGCAATTACCATTAAGAATAAAGTAATAAATATGGAGATATAAATAAATGAGTTCATACCCGAAAGTGACTGCTTTACTAAATTGGATTTAGGAAGCAAATAAACAAACTTATAATCTTTATCTATATCTTTCATAATTCCAAGGTACTTAACCTGGTCATATTCGATTTCACTTTTATTTTGAAAATCAATTTGATTAATAATGTCTGTGGAGATAGTACTCCCCAGTTGGTTGTCCGTATTTGAGGAATAAATTACACCCTCATTATCTATTAAATATACAATTGCACCTTCATAGCTTACCAACTCCTGATACTTATCTCCAAAATAATCTTCTTTCGTTGCTCCTATAATATACAGGCTGTCATTACTTTTAAAATCTGACTGTATCCTGACGGTAGTATAAATGGTTTGGTTATCCTTTGAGGGCGGTAACGTTAATGTATAGTCTGTTTCTGATTTAATCTGATCGTATACCTTCTTTGTGTTATTAATAATTTGCTTCGTACTAAAAGGTTTTGTATAGGTATATCCCAACAATGTACTATTTGAATAAATAGTCACGTAATCAAACATTTCAAAATTCCATACATTATTGTTGGTTAAAATGTTTTGAATCTCTATATTTAGTTTTTGTAAATTAAGATAATAATCTTTATTAGTTGTAGAAAAATAGTTTTGGTCCTCAATCCAATAACGTATGGAGTCACTACCTGATAAGGCGAATTTGGTACTGGAAATCATACTGTTTGCCTGATTTAAATTCTCTATGGTTACATCGAGCATTAGATTAATATTCTTATAGTTGTTTTTTAATATATTGTCATATACATTGTAGGTGGCATAGGTACCGTACACACCGAAGGATAATATTAAGATTATAACAAACATAACAATAATACGATTTCTTGCAGTGAGTACCTTTTTATGCATTTGACCACCTTCTTCTATCTCACCAGTTTTTATCTAGATTATCTTACATAATCTAGCATTCATTTGCTTAAAAACTCTCGTTTTAGTAAGTAAAGCACATAATTTTTCTTTTTACGATGTATCTATTATTTATATTGTACAACTTTAAGCGAGGTATCACAAGGAAAATAACCATATTTTTAACAGTGAAAAACGACGGTCTTAAACTCCAAACCGTCGTTTTTCCACTCATATATGGTTTTTTTCTCAAAGGTCAAAACAATAGAAACATTATTTTTCTGCCTGCTCCAGGGCATTTTCCACTGCCTTTAGATATGCTTTCGAGGTAAGCGTTGCGCCACTGATGGCATCTACCTGCAACGATTGTGCTTCAATTACTCTATCAAATAGCTTTGCTTGATCTGTATTTTTTGCTCCTGGGTCCGAAGAATTCAAAGATTCAATAGCCGTAACTTTGCCTGAGATAATTTTACTCTCAACACCTCTTCATTTATTCAGAAGACTTCCTTCGTATAATCAGTAATACCCAATCGATTTCCAAAAGGGTCTTCAAACTCTGCGGCTAATCCGGTTCTAATTTCAAAGGGCTCTGACAGAAAAACCACACCTCTGTCTTTTAACTTTTGGTACTCCTGCAACACATTCTCCACTGTAAACCAAATAGTGGGTTTTGCATCAACAAACTTAGATACATCCTTTAAGATAATAGCTGGTTCTTCCTCCCCAACGTTATATGCCACCATACCATGAACTGAAAAATCAAACTTCAGTTCTAATCCCAAAGTATTATTGTAATATTTTTTTGCTTCATCCAGGTTATCGATAGGAAGAAAATAGTTATCATATTTCATACTTCTCACCTCAATTATTTTTTTTCCATGCAGGAAGCTTTGCCATCATTGCTTCAGCCGCTTTTCTTGCAACTTCATTTTCGAGACCTTGGGTTTTAATAATAAAACCAGTCAAGTTGATAAGCTTCTCCTCATAGGATTGCATTGTGCCGTCTGGTCGTGCACAGTATTTACAGTAATCCTTACTTTCATCATCTAATGCAAAATCCGATTTTATCTTCATTGGCATTCCACAAGCAATGCACATCTTCATCTCCCTTCACCCCCTTCTAAAGAAATTAAGTTCATAAAATGATTTATTAATTCACTTGCATAGCGTGTAATTACTTTTTCCTTTGGTGCAAATAACTCTTTATTTATTAAATAGTAATGAATTAATCCAATCCAGGTATTAAAAAATAAATGTAATGGCATTTTCTTGAGCTTTGCTTCTATCATTTCTCGTTCAGCTACTTGAGTGATATGAAAGGATAATGTTGATTGCATCCCTATTAAAGTATAATTCACCTTAGAATCTAACATGGGCACTTCGGTAATTAACCTGATATATAAATCTTCAAATTCACCAATAACTTGTAGATGTACCTGAAGTACTTTTTTTAACCCACAGTGTAAATCGATTAATTCTTGTAATCGCATTATAACCGTAGCACCAAACTTTGAAATAACCTCATCAATTAAACATTCTTTTGTTGGAAAGTGTGCAAATATTAATCCGTGAGATACCTGCGACTCTTTTGCTACTTCAGCTGTGGTTGTCGCTGTGATTCCATTCCTACCATACAATACAAGTGCAGCCTCTATAATACTTTCTCTCGTTTTCTTTTTTTGTTGTTGCCTTTTACTCATTCGATGACTCCTTACTCATTGAGTTGTTACTCAATAATATTAGTACTATTATAAGATTTTGTCAATGCTATAATTTACCTTTAATGTTTAAATCAACAAAAGAACATTTGAGTGATACTTCATTTAACAATAAAAAAAGCAAGGTAAGCTTATGAACCGTCCCCCAAGACCAAAAATTCTAAAACTGGGAGGTCGGTTCATTTCGCTATCCTTACACTTTTCAATTCTTGTATCTGAAATCAATAGCTGTATATACCCTACTACAACCAATCCGTACTGAATGTTCTTCCACTATTAATGTACATTACATGTTTTGATGACTGGCTTTATAATGGTATTAATTAACTTGCTTCTTTTAATTCATCTATTTCCTCATTTCCTTCTAAATCCTCAACTTCCTCATTTTCTTCGTTTTCATTTAAATCCTCTTCCATTCGAGTGTTAATATAATCTTTTAATTTTACCGCTATCAAAATCATATCTTCCTTTGTGATATACCTATTAATGTTATCTTCATATTTAACGGGTAAAAGCTTTGCATTGAACAACGCTATAAGTTTAGCAACTTCCTCCTGCTCCAAGTTAGCAAAAGCCTCTATCTGATCCATTGAATTTTTTATTTCTGCCTCCGATACTTTTGTCGGATAGATTTGATGAAAGATATTTGCAAATGTATGTACCGTGATATATTCCTTCTTCTTTATCGCCTTTAGCGTCGTGTCACATATTTGATTAATAGTGTCAACAAAAATACCCTGTTTTACCTTCTGGGTGGGATGAAATTCACCACTTTCAGACATTGGCAATACCCCTGCTGTACTAAGCTGCATAATTGCACTTTCTGAATCACGATATCGTACATCATAATAACTTAGGCTTAATGATATCTTCTTCGTATCCTGACACTGAAAGGTATAATCCAGCAGTTTTCTAGTATCCTCATAAGTACTATCACGAGACTTATTTCCGAAAAATGCACATATTAACTCATGTCCCTGTTGGTCTCTAGCTGTTGAGACTAATACAAACCCTGCTGCATTTGTTGAACCAGTTTTCGTTCCGATAATTGTATATCGATCTGTACTATAAGTAATTTTCGAGTAAAACTGATTCGTATTGTTAAGTAACCCCCTATCTGAAAACGTGTAAGTTTTTTTAGATACGATATTGCGGATTTCCTTCATTGACATTGCATATCTAGCTAATTCAGCAATATCTACAGCTGTGGAATATGTTTTATTATAATCATCTCCAATGTCTAAACCTATGGTATTATCAAAAGATGTGTTAGCAAGTCCAAGTTGTCCCGCTCGCTTATTCATTTGCTTAATAAAGTCTTTTATACTTCCCTTAGTGGCAACTGCCAACGTTTCCGCTGCATCCGCCGCTGATGCTATCAACAACAAATTCAGCAACTGTTCCACAGAATATGTATTACCTGCTTTCAGTCCTATCTTTGCTACTCCTCCTGGAATATTATTTAATACGGAGGATTTAACTTTAATTTTATTAGATAACTGTTGATTTTCCATAACTACAATTGCTGTCATAAGCTTTACTGTACTTGCAGGATATATTCTCTTATTCCCGTTCTCTGAAAATAATATTTCACCCGAATTTGCATCCATCACCACATAGGCATGAGCACTTACTTTAGGGGGCTGGACTTTTGCCTCAACTATCTGCGCTTTGTTAAATACACTAAAAACTAAAATTAAACATAAAGTAATCCATATAACCTTATAATTTTTTTTAAATTCCCCCATTTTTATCTCCTTAAATTTCTGTGATAACAAATCTAATAACTTTCGAATAAGCAATTATTTCATCCGCATTACAACATATATTACCAATTATAGACTGCGTATAGTAGATTTTCAATTTAAGAAATTGAAATTAATTACCAAGGGTAAGTATTTATATATACTTGTATATATTTGTATATATACTTTTTGAATTATTTCACTAATCACAATTTTCAAATACTGGCTCAATATATTCTTTAATAAGCTTTATGCTATCCGCTGAATGGGTTGTATAAAACGATGCAATCGCAATTACAATTCTCTTTTTTATGTTGATATAGATTACATTCCCTCCATCTCCCATAGCAGCAAAGGTATGTTCTTTAGCATCCATAATCCACCAAAGATAACCATACGATAGCTTGTGTTGATTATCTCTGCTTTGTTCCTTTGTACTTTCTTCAATCCACTTCGCCGGAACTATTTGCTTTCCCTCCCAGGTTCCTCTTTCAACATATAATTGACCTAACTTTGCCATATCCATAGTTGTAAGCGAAAGTCCCCAACCTGCTGCATTTACGCCAGACCGGTCAGATACCCATCCCCTTGTATTTTTCTCTTTATACCAAGCAAGTTGTTCCTCCTTATTATGAAAAACCACATTGCCATCAACCTGAATACCCAAGGGTGCAAATAGATATTCAGTTGCAAAGTCTAGTACGGTTTGACCCGTTGTTTTTACAAGAATACCTGACAAAATATCCGGACCGATAAGCGGTGCATATCTAAACTCTCCTATTGTTCCTTTCCCTCCTAATAAATCAAGCGCAAAATTTACACGGTTATCACTTGTAAAATATTCCGTATAGGAATCTGACTTATATTTATATGGAGCTGTCATTGTTAGCAGATCCTTAAGGGTAACCTGCTGTATTGTCTTTTCTCCTTTTTTCACAAGGTAGTCAGGGAAAAACTCTAATACTTTCTGGTGGATGCTATTAATATAACCCTTGTCTATGGCAATACCAATCAATATAGAAACAATACTTTTTGTTACCGAAAAGATATGGTTCGAGTTTTGTGCTGTACATTCTTTATAATAGCTTTCATATAATGTTTTTCCATTCTTTAATACAACGATACCACCAATATTGCTGTAGCTTTTGTTTATGGTCTTTTCCATCTGTGTCTTTAATGTCACTATAGATACCTCCCTGTCTTGGAATTGGGATTGTAGCGTAATTGGTTCGGTGTTCCTTTTGCAATAATTTCGCCACCCATGTCCCCACCTTCCGGGCCAAGTTCAATAATATAATCACAGCTCTTTAAGACCTCTACATTGTGTTCAACAACAATTACCGAATTACCACTAGCAACCAACTGGTCTAATAGTTTTAGTAACAAAGCCGTATCAAAGAGGCTAAGTCCGCAAGTCGGTTCATCCAACACATAAAGAATATTTCCCTTTAACTGTCGTCCCAGTTCTTTGGCCAGCTTTACCCTTTGCGCCTCTCCACCACTTAGAGATGAGGTCGGCTGCCCAAGGGTTAAATACCCCATTCCCATCTGCTCTAGGATATGCAGTGGCTTCACGATGTTATACTCATCAGCATAGAACAAAATAGCCTGTGCAATACTCAGCTCTAATATATCTGCAATATTTTTTCCATTATAGTCAATGGAAAGACTTTCTTCATTAAATCGCTTGCCCTTACAAGTCTTACAAAGCTTATCTACAGAAAAGTTAGTGGTTAGAAAAATCCTTTCATATCCACTGCCACCACAATCCTGACAAGCCCCTTTCGAATGGAACGAAAAATGTCCAGCACTCATATTTCTTGCTTTTGCTTCCGGCTGTTCTGCAAAAAGTTCCCGTATTTTATCCCATATTCCTATATAAGAGGCCGGAGTAGAATAGGAACTTCTTCCGATTGGCTCCTGTGATATCTTAACAACACCACTAATTCGTTCTATTCCCGTTATTCCGCTTGTTTGACCATATTTGCAGGCACTGGTAAGGCGTTTTAGAAGCGTCTCCTCTATTAGGGAACTCTTACCACTTCCAGATAAACCGGCAATACCAATCATTGCATGAAGCGGGAATTCTACGGTTAAGTCCTTTAAATGGTGCGTATTGGCATGCTCCAAGATAAGACAGTCATTCTTAGAAAGTGTAAACTTTCGATCCGCCCTAGTTGGCATCCTACCTTTGTCGAATAGATACTGGCTAAGCAGAGTATCCGCTTTCTCGTATCCTAAATAATCACCTTGATAGACCACTGTGCCGCCTTCAATACCTGCCTTCGGTCCAATCTCAATAATATGATCTGCATGACGAATCAACTCTTTCTCATGCTCAACAACAAGCACTGTATTACCAAGGTCTCTTAATTCCTTTACTGCCTTAATCATACTATCCTTTTCTGTGGGATGTAACCCTGCCATCGGTTCATCAAAGATATAAATCAGGGAATTTAATTTAGATTCCAGATGAAGCTGGAGTAAAATTCGCTGTAACTCTCCACCACTTAAGGATGATATCTCACGGTATAACGTCAGATGCCCTAATCGAAACCGGATCAGATGCTTTAATTTCTCCTTCATCTTCTTTACTGCATTCTTGCCAAACTGTGTCATTCCTTCCTTAGGTATTTCACTTAAGAAATCAAGAAGGTTGGAGATTGTTAGCTGTCCCAGCTCACCAAGCTGCTTCCCGCTAAGCAATACTTTTCTTGCTTCCTCTCCAATCCGGTCACCTTGACAGACAAGACAGGTCGTCTTCGCGTAAATTTCTTCTACATCCTCACCTTTTTCATATGCATTTCTTAGTATTCGTTCTAGACAGTAGCTTTGCTTGCCATTGTCATATGTACCATATACTACTAATTCTCGAATCTCTTCTGGGAGTTCCCAAAAGGGTGTCCCAAAATGTACGCCGTATTTCTTCTTAAGGAGCTGTAGAAAACCAGCTGTTACCTTTAAATTCTCATAGACCTCGAATAATGTTGTTGTTTTATTGGGGATTAATTTTTTTAGATTAATATCATAAAAAGAACCTCTGCCCTGGCAGCTAATACACATACCATCAGCGGTTGTATAAAGATAGTAGTTTGGAGAAAGATGTTCCGTATGCTTTTCCAAAGATCTTCCATCACTGGCATAAGTAAGAGCCAGTAGGTTTAAAAGCCCTGTCTTGGAACCGACTGTAGACCGGGGGTTACTCTGCCTTATTGTATTCTGGCGTACCGCTACTGTTGGACCAATGCCTTCCATTGAATCAAACCGATCCTCGTTGTCGAGTCCGTTCAGAATACCAATGGAACTTAAATACTGATTCTTACCTTCTTCAAACAGGATGTCAAACGCAAGACTGGATTTACCAGAACCACTGATACCTGTAATAACCACCAGTTGCCGTTTAGGTATTGATAAGTTAATATTTTTCAGATTATGAATTCGTGCCCCACTAATTTTAATTTCTTCCATATGCTTACCTCTGAATTGATTTTCAGCATATTAGAATCGAATGGGCTCAATAGGAACGTAGATGTCCACCATATGGATATGACTATCGTCTTCCTGTGGGTTATTGCAATACACTTCAAACGGATTGTAGTCTCTTGGTACATACCCACTGCCCGTAATCCACTCCCGATACATGTAATTCCAGGCATCCCTATACTGTTCCTGCTGAATCTGAAAATGTCCAACCGCATATAGACCACCTTCTAATTTCATTTTTCCGATGATTCCATCTTCTTGAATAAAAATGTTCTCAGGTACGGTCATACATAGGCTGGTGCGAAACTGACTTTCCACACCAAATTCAGGATTGTCGTGATACATGGCAAGTACCCAGTTCTGCCCCTCAACAAATAGGTTCTGGTTTTCTGCATAAGCAAATAACTTCTGAATTAAATAAGTATACTCTTTTTCTAAGGTCTTATAAGTGCCTGTATGTCTTACATAAGCGACCTGTTTCTCCTCCATATTTACAATAGATATCTGCCCAGTAACAGGAAACGGATTGTCTGTCGATTCTTTCTTTGCTGTGCCTTTATTGTACTCAGACAATAAAAAAGAATCTTTGCAATTCTTGCTATATTCCTTCCGATATTCACTTGGGCTTACACCATAGTAATTCTTAAAAGCTCTGGAAAAGACAGCTGAATCCGAAAGTCCAAGCTCATAGGCAATTTCAGTAATATTTTTATCCTCACGATGTGCCAGCAAAAAGAGTGACCTCTCCAATCGAATCCGACTTACATAATGAGCTAACGGTTCCTGTAATATGCCCTGAAAGATTCGGCTGAAATGATACTTTGAAAACCCAGCAGCATTGGACAACTCCTCAAGGGACATAGGCTGTCCAATATGATTCTCTATGTAATCCTGCACTTTATGAATTCTTCGTAAGTACTCCTCCTGACATTTCTGGTCTGACATATTTCCTCCTGCAAAAATGGCCATCCATCTTCCTATTATGAAAATAGACAACCAAATTTTTAATTCATACTTATATACTTATTTTCTTATTTTCTTATTTTAATTATTTAATTATTTAATTATTTAATTATTTAATATATTGAAGCATTGTTTACTCTTAATCTATGATTCGATAGTACTTTTCTTTGACAGCAACTTATCCAAATAGATGGATTTAAATTGTTTACTCGCCAGCATCTGCTTTAAAGGTGGTAACTTAAGAATGACGCCAAGCACTGCTGCCATAGCACGATGATTGGCAAAGGCCTGATTATCAAAGATAAGATTTTGCAGAGTTCCCTTTTCAATTGCTTGCAGTACAAATCTATGCGTGCTGTTCACAGGTGTAATGACTTGTATCTCTCTTCGCACTAAATGAATCATCTTTTTAGGACAACTTCGCACACATACACCACAACCAAGACATACTTCAGTATCTATCACAGCAATCGCATTACCATCCTCATTTTTTTGCATTGAAATTGCTAATACCGGACAAACCTTTGCACATTTACCACAGCCAATACATTCCTTCGAAACCCTAGGTATATAATTGGTAGTCGCTACTGGCTGCATGGGGCTAAACTTTCTTGCAGCCTGCAAGGCTTCACAGCAACAACCGCAGCAATTGCAAATGAATGCAGGGTCTTCACGAACATTCTCTCCAATCTGTACCAGATTAGCAGCATAGGAGCGTTCTAATACATCCCTTGCTTCTTTTTTATCGATTAATCGTGCATGATGTCCATGTTCAGCAAGTGAACGTGCAACATTTCCAAAGGTGAGGCACACATCCAAAGGGGCATCTATTTCACAGGGATGACCTGCGTGTAACATCTTATGTCTGCAGTAACAGGTTCCAAGTCCTATATGGCTGGCTTCCTCAATGATATGGCTGGCTCTTTCAAAATCCAAAATATGAATTGTGTTATCTTTTGTCAAAATTGGTTCCTGTACATAGACTCTGCCCAAATGCGTTTCTGTTGCATAAAATAAGTCTTTAACAAAATCTTCTTCCACGTTCATATATTGATAATACAATTCGCTTAAATACTTCTGATCAATATCACCTCTTGTGCGCATTAAGGCAAATTCTATAAACCCTGCCATAGGCGGTGGCATTACAAATTGACGCACCCCTTTATAAAAGGAATCTACAAGTAATGCCTTTTCACAAAGATGCTCCAGGAAAGCTTCTGCCTTCCCTTCCGTGGTATTCCAGATCTTTGCTGCCTTCTTTGCAGTAAATGGACGTACTGGCAATAATGCAACCCATTTAGCTTCCTTTTCTGTATAAAGAACTTGCAGAATTTTATATAAGCTTTCCGTTGGCGGAGCCCCTTGCGTAAACCAATTAATTCTTTCTTCTAAATTCTTATAGGCATCTTTACTTGTAATATGTCCCATGGCTGCACCTTCCTTATATAAAATTTGGATAGACCTATTACCATATTATCAAATTATTTCCAAACTTACTAGAGAAAGTAAAATATAATTTCTTTGCATGGACATACCTAGTGGCAGTACATCCGTTCCTGTGATAGAATTAATTAGTAAATAATTCTAATATTAAGGAGGAGGTTTTATGTCAATACCTACAATTAATTTTGCATCTGTTACACTAGATTGCCCAAATCAAGAGGCATTAGCTGATTTCTACACTGCACTATTGGGATGGAACAAACAACGTTTTGATGAAGAATGGCTCGCTGTTATTTCTCCAGATAAACACATATGTCTTCTATTTCAAGAGATAGACGATTACATCCCACCTGTTTGGCCAAATGAAAAAGGGAAGCAACAGCAAATGACACATTTAGACTTCTCGTCAACTCTGAAGGAAAAAGAAGCTGTTAAAAGTCATGCTCTTGCTTGTGGTGCTACTTTGGCTTCGGTTCAATATTCTCCAGATTATACGGTATTTATTGATCCTGTGGGGCACCCCTTTTGTATTAGTTTTTTTAACTGATGCTATGATGCCTGCTTTACTATTTTAATGGCACTAAAGAGTATATCTTTAAACCTTATTACTTTATATTTTTTTACTTTATATCTTTTTTCCAATATAAAATACATATCCATAATATTGCTTGTATTTAGAATATAAATCTGCCTCACGCCTCATAAAGGAAATCATATCCTCGACAGTTTTATTTCCTGCATGTTTTTTTAGGAATTCCTCTTGTCTTACTTTTTGAGGAATAAAATAATTGTCTATCCAACAATTTTCGGGCAATATAAATGCGGCAACAGGAATATAACCTGTATTCTGCAGGATGGTTATGTTATGCGCTATTGTGGCAATTTCAGGAACTGCGTCCACCCACCACTTCTCTATCTCGGCAGGACGTTCCTCTGTAAACCACGACTCGTAGGTTACGGCTACATAACCATCTGTTTTAAGGAAGTGTTTCCAGTATTTTAAACCTTTTTCAAAACCAATGTTGGCAATAGCTCCCTCTGACCATATAAGGTCAAATTCGCCATTTTGAAACGGCAAATTATCCATTGAACCGACAATACCTGTGACTCTGTTCTGTAGACTATGATTTTTTGCTGTTATGTTGAGTTTGTCAATGGAACCGGCGTAAAGGTCGAGGGCGGTAATGGTTGCTGCTGTATTTTGTGCCAACACCATTGTTTGAGTGCCTGTGCCGCATCCCAAATCGGCAATTTTCGCTTTCTTTGATAAATTGCCGATAAAACTTAATGCCCTGATCGTTTCTTCAGGACTGCCTGGTCCTTGCCGTTCCAGCTCTGTAAAATATTCATTGATGAGGTCAAATTCAAATTCGTGAATTTTTATTTCTTCCATTGTTATACTCCTTATCTTCTAATTATTCTTTTGGTTTTCCAAGAAGGATATTATGAATATAATTTATGTCACATCAATTACTCACTTTCTACCGTGAGACGGAGTACTTTTCTATAAATCGCTCAATATGTGCGGATAATAGATTAACCGCCTCTTTTTTATCAGTCATTGTATCAGAAATGCTTACCAACAAATAACTATTTTTATCTATGATTAACTTTAAATATATTTTATTTTTTTTATTTGATAGCAGTGGCCTCAAAGGTTATTACTTTTTCAGCACTTACTGGATACTGTCCGAATTTATAATCTGAAGAAATTACAATATCATCAAATCCAATACTTTCAAGTATTAATTTAAACTCTTCTACTCCATACCACCGCAACGGAAAGTATTCCAATTCAGTTTCCAAAAGGAGACCGTCACGCCACTTTTCATATCTAGTATGGGAAATAGTATATTGATTTATATAGTCAACTTGTACTACCTTTTTGTCTAAGATAATTATGTCTCCATTATCGCACGGAAAGGTTCTTGTAAAACTAATACCAGTTGAACTATTTGTTTGCAAGAATATATCAATGATTAATTTACCTCCATTGGATAAATGCTTATAAAAGTTATGTAATGCTTTTATTGAATCTGCCCTTTCCTGTAATAGCAGAAATGTTCCTGTTGGTACAATAATAGCATCATATAGTCTATCTAGTGAAAACGACTCCATCTTTGCCTCAAAAAGATTAGGTTTTAGATTTCTTATTCTACAATTATTCTCACATATATTTAACATTTCTTTTGAACAGTCAAATCCATCAACCACGAAACCATTTTCGAGCAGTGGAATTAACATACGTCCAGTTCCTGTGGCTGGTTCAAGAATTCTCCCCTCACACGACTTTAATCTCTCCTTATAAAATTCTATGTCTCCAAAAGAATGACCAATGGGTTTATCCATATCATATACTTCTGAAGACAGTCTTCCATAATAGCTCAACATCTCTTATTACCTTCTTTCCTTTGTTTTAATTTATACTTTTTTGATTGGAGCGTTTTTGATTATACTTTTCTACCTGGATTATTTTAGGTCATAGTTTTCTAACGGGAATATAAATATCCATAACCGTATCCTTCCTATGATGACAACGTTCATCGTAGAATTCAAAATCTAATTTACCTTCGTCATATACATATCCACTATTTCTAAACCAATCTTCAAAAATATACTTCCAGGTGCCAGCAATCATCTTTGCAAACTCCTTTTGTTCTTCGTCCTTTGTGGAATCCACCGGAGTTGTTGTAAAAACGGCATACTCTGCTTCCGGAACTTCAACTGTTAACATATCTTCCTCAACCTTTGAAAAATCATTTACTATTACGCCTAAAAGATAGTTTGCATTTCCAGTTTCAGATAGCGGAACGTATAATCCCACTTCTCCATGCATGTTTGGATTTAAAATTTGGTACATTTTACTTTCAAGATTTTCACCCTCATAATTAATCCAAAAGGATGCAATATCCTTTGTATAGGTTCCACCTGTAATATTGGTTTTAATTCCATAACCAGCCACCTGAAAGGCTGGCTTCTTAACAAGGACAGGATTTATAATATAACCTCCACCTTCAGCCGTTGTTCCTGCCTTCGTATTATCAGCCAGCTTTGCTTTAAACTGTGTTGGACTATAACCAAAACTATTACGAAAAGCTTTGGTAAATCCGCTGGAGGTTTCAAATCCATATTCCAAAGCAATATCTATAACTTTTCTACCTTTAATTAATTCTGTTGCTGCTAAAGCTAATCTTCTGCTTCGAACGTAATCCATAACAGAGACACCCATGCATAGATTAAATACTCTGCAAAAATGATAAAGTGAGTATCCTGATTGTCTGGCAATTTCTTCAACTGTAATCTCCTCTTTTACATGGTCTTCCATAAATTCTATACATCTATCTATATTTTCTCTATAATTCAAAATCTTTCTCCTGTCCTATGTCCTTACAATAGCTCTATTATATCAATAATTCTAAAAGTACGCTGTTCCTATTTTGCTAACTTTAAATAAACAAGATGAAACGACAAGTCGTTTCACTTGTCATGAATTATATAAAAAAAATAGCTGTCTATTTTCACATCACGAAAATAAACAACCATTTTTTATCTTATTCATAACAATTGAAACGATTTGCCGTTTCCTCCTGCATTACAATCCTAGTGCATATACTTTGTTTAAGGCGGTCAAGAAATGTGACGTGTCCTGTGCACCAGATACGGAATATTTCCCGTCAATGATAGAATGCGGAATGGTATCAATACCGTACTTACGAGCCTCAGCCTCATCCTTTTGTACCTTTGCTTTCAAGCTACCACTTGCAAGCTCACGGTTTAATTCAGGTATATCCAGCCCTATCTCCTCGGCTATTTGCAGAAGTGCTTTCTGATCCCCAATATCCATGCCTGCTTCAAAATATTCTTTAAAATATCTCTGGATTAACATATGCTCTTTACCATGCATTTTTGCATGCTGCAGGATTTGATGTGCAAATTCTGTGTTATTAAGCTTCATTGCATCAAAGTCATAGTTCAGACCAACTTCACGTCCTGCAGCTGCAATTCTTTCGTTGTTTGCTCTCGATTGCTCATAACTAATGTGATATTTCTCTGCAACTATTTGATGAATATCCTTACCTTTTGTATCTACATTTGCCATATTAAGCCGGAAGCTTCTGAAAACCAGTTCAACCTCATCCTTGTGTTCAAACTCCGACAAAGCCTTTTCAAACTTTGTATCACCCAAATAACAGAAAGGACATACAAAATCAAACCAAACCTCTATTCTCATAAGATTTACTCCTTTCTTCTCATGCACTTAACTACCAAGAGGAAAACAGCTAAACTACTGCTGTTTCCTCCCTTGTATAAGAAATTATTAGTTGTCAGCTTTAAATCTTTCCTATATTACTGATTACCTACGGTAAATCTTGTATTGATAAACTGTGGTTTCTCTATTTCATTCAGAATAGCAACCGCCATGGTTCCACTTGTTACTACGGATTTACCATTGGAGGAGATTAACAAATGATCCTTTCCTACTACAGGAACCGTTGCTTCTCCTGCTATAAAATCAGCAGAAGGAGATACTCCTACCCAATTTACATTTTCAATACCACGTAAGAAATTGAGTGTCTTATAGGCTTCCGTTGGAATGGAAATCCAGGAGGCAACATCAGGTAGGGTCTTTAAGGTCTCCAGAAACAGCTTATCACTTTCATCCAGTAAGCTGGCTGCACCAAGGATAAAGAACAATCTGGGATTTGTAGTTTCACGGAAGAAACTAACAAGTTTCGCTGCCAAATCGAGATGTAAATACGCTTTATCCGGTGTTGTTGCAAAAGCGTTTACAATAACATCAAAACTCTCCAGATCAGATTTTGTCAATTCTAATACATCTTTATTCAATACTTTTACACCGTTTCCCAACAAAGATACGGCTTTCTCTGAATTACGAACAATTGCTGTGACCTCGTGTCCACGTGATATACTTTCTTTGTAAAGTGCTGTTCCAGCCATACCGGTTGCACCAATAATTGCAATTTTCATAGGATACCTCCAAATAAAAAGATAACATAACAAGTTATTTCACTTGTCATGAATTGATAAACTCCTTGGTAATGTCAGCCAGCGTAATGGCAGACAATTTTTCTTCTGTTGCTTTTTGTATATTGTCAAATAAGTTCTTTAATGTGCCTTCTATCTTTGCCCCAACAGGGCAGTCAAGATTGGTATTGCTGTGAATACTAAACAAATCACTATGGTCCTCTACTGCCTGAAATACATCCAAAACTGTAATGGCCTCTGCTTTTCTTGCAAGGCCAGTCACGCCAAGTTTGGTACTGGTTTTAATTAACTTTGCCTTTTTTAATCGGCTCATTAATCGGCGAACCAGAGCAGGATTTGTATTAATGCTGGAAGCAATGTAGTCTGATGTGATTGTTGGTTCTTCCATCAGAGTAATCACGCTTAATATATGAATACTTACAGATAATTTAGTTGAATACATGCGCGCCTCCTTTTGTAACCATTATAGTTACAATTGTATTTTTTGTCAAGGAGATAATTTTATTGAATTTTGTTACCCCATTGATATTAGCTCTGGTCTACCATAGGAGAACTTCTTTCGTGAATTCCAATCGCACATCGAATTTATCTATACCCAAATGCATTCGCAGGCTTTCCAGCTTCCTGCACTTCAGTTAAATACCTCCAACAGTCAGGTTGGGAACCATCTAGGTCATAAAAATTATAAACTTTAGCCAATTGTCCACTCGAAAGAGACTGACCATTCCATCTGTTTAAATCAGGGTCCAATGCTAGAGAAACCACAGCTCGTCCCACATAATGTGGCGTTTCTGAGATTATAAAATGAGGTTCCTGCTCAGTAGCATCACGCCAGTTTTCTTCTTTCACACCAAAGTTATCTAACATCATCTCTGAACGAAGCCAACCTGGGGTTAAGACTACTGCACTACACCCATATGCCTCAAGTTCCTTTGCTTGTGCCCAACCAATACGATTAACAGAAGTTTTTGCCAAGTCATAAAAAAGAGACAAACGATAATTCTTTGCATTATATTCGTTTGTGCCATCGGTCATTTCGACCACTAAACCACCACTATTTTTTATTAGTAGCGGTAATGCGTAATGACTCGTAATGATATGTGTATCAATGGCAAGTCTTAAGATACGTAGCCCATCTTCCAGTGAATGTTTCCATACCGGAACATTCCACTCTGTTAGGTTCTCCCCGCCCCATATATCGTTCACCAGAACATCCAATCGTCCGTGCTCCTGCTCAATTCGCTCTATTAAATTTTTCACTTGCTCAGGGTCTAAATGATCAACCTGAACCGCAACCCCATGTCCTCCTGCTGCATCTACGAGTTCCGCTGTTTCTTCAATCGTTTCAGGTCGATTATACTCCGAACGCTGTGTGCGTGTAGTACGACCGGTAACATAAACAGTAAAACCAGCAGCCCCTAATTCAATAGCAATCCCTCGACCAGCACCACGTGTTGCTCCTGCAACCAAAGCAACTTTCTTATCCCTATTATTTTTAATCATAATCTACTCTCCTTTTCATTTTTATGTTATAATAACTATACCAAATAATTGTTGACATCAATGTGACAACAATGTTCAATAATTAAAATTAAGGGGTTCAATTTATGAGAGTGCATAGATTAATTTCAATCTTATTATTAATAGATTCCAATGGGATTATGAAAGCCAGGGATATTGCAGATAAACTTGAGATTTCCTTAAGAACAGTTTATAGAGATATTGATTCTCTGTGCGAAGCAGGTATTCCATTAGCTACAACTCCTGGTCCAAACGGTGGTATCTATCTTATGGAGGGTTATTCTGGAGGAATCGATTTCCTTCAAGAGGAGGATATTATCAACCTTTATATTAACAGCCTAGGCATAATCCCTGATAAAAGCAGTGATATGTCCTTGAAACTGAACAATACCTTAATGAAATTACAGAAAAATTTCTCTCCAAATCAAATCACTGAATTAAATAAAGTAAAGAAAAGATTTCATTTTGATGATACCCTTTGGTGGGGAAAAACCCATGGACTGAAGAACATTGATATTATGATATATGCTGTTCTTCAGTCAAGGAGTTTAGAAATCACCTATTCAAAGTACAAGGAAGAGACCTCTGTCCGAGTAATTCACCCCTATGGTATTGTTGTAAAAAGGATGGATTGGTATCTGGTGGGGTATTGTGAAAAAAACAAAATGATACGAAGCTTTAAGTGTGACCGAATACTGGAAAGTAAAGTATTAAACGACACCTTTGAAGTCCCTGCAGATTTTATAATTGAAAACTACTGGAGAGATGCTCAAACTACCTTTAAGGCTTTAAAACAAGAAGAAAAATATCCTGTAGTTATAAGGCTTGCAAAAAGTAAAGATAATCTTCTTGCAAACCTGGAAGTACTTAAAATTAAAGAAGAGGAAGATTTTATATTTGCAACTATTAACCTGCACAAATTTGAGTTTGCAGTCGATGAAATTATGAAAATCGTTCGCTACGTAGAGGTTATTAATCCTATCGAGTTAAGAACTTTTATAAAAAATGAGCTTAACAGCATTTTAAAAGATTATAATGATAAATAGTTTAACTACACATAAAAATATATTATTAAACTGCAATACACCGGTCCTACTCTTAACCGGATATAGTGTATCTTTTAAAAACAACTAATAATACCTGATATTTTTTCATACTATTTAATAAAAAACCTGAGGTTTCTTATGATTATACATGTAGTCCAGGCAGGGGAAACAATTGATACGATCGCACAAAAATACGAAAAGTCTGTTGAAAGTATAATTCAAGATAATGAATTAGTAAATCCATATAATTTAGCTATTGGTCAAGCTATCGTAATTGTGTATCCAAAAGTAGTGTATACCATTCAGGAAGGGGATACCCTAGAAGGGATTGCAAATACATACAATGTATCTATCCTACAGCTATATAGAAATAATCCTTTTCTTGCAGATAGAGAATTTATATTTCCCGGAGAAACCATCGTAATAAGTTATGATGATGCTCCTAAACCTGATATAACCACAAACGGTTATGCGTTCCCGTATATTAACAGGTCCATACTAAGAAAAACTTTACCGTTTTTAACCTATCTCTCGATTTTTAGCTATTCCATTTCAGCTGAAGGAGAATTAAATGATATTGATGATACAGAAATTATAAATCTTGCTAAGGCCTACGGTGTAGCTCCTATTATGGTAATATCAAATATAACAGAAACTGGAGTAGCTAATTATGGTATTCTTCATAGTCTATTGAATGATCCGGAAAAAGTAGATTTATTAACTGATAATGTTCTTAACATATTAAAATCTAAAGGCTACTATGGTGTAAATATTAATATTCCAAATGTACCTCCGGAAGACACACAAGTGTTTAATGATATCATTTCTAAAATATCAGATCGACTACATAGTGAAAACTATAAAATCTTTATAACAATAACTCCAGTAACATTTGAGGCTTATTCAGAAGCTAGTCATCAAATTCCCGACTTTACCGCAATTGGTGAGAAAGTCGACGGGGTAAATTTATTATCTTATTCCTGGGGTCGTTCGTATAATGTTCCGATTGAAATAATTCCCTTCTATGTATTTCGATTTTTACTAAATCTTAATAATAAATCAGGTGTACTGAAAAAAGCAACAATTGGCATCTCTACAATAGGTTATATCGCAGAAATTCCTATAATAGAAGGAGTTTCAAGCGCAATTTCCATCACTGATACAAATGCTGTTATACTGGCAAGTGATTCAGGTTCTACAATTTATTATAATCAAATTAATCAAACTTCTTATTTTTATTTATTTAATTACAACAATAATTACTTTATCTACTTTAATGATGCAAGAGGGATAGACGCCCGAACGCAACTTGTACCAGAATATGACCTGAACGGCATTACTATTTGGAATATCATGAATTATTTTGCGCAGATGTTTCTTGTTATTAATACGCAATATTCAATAATAAAGGTTCTATAACATATTATTGATATAACTAAGACTAAAAGGCAACTCCAAACTATTGAAATACATGATTTTTAAGATATCATTGATGGATGTTTGATCGTATCCCTTCTGTACAAATAACGTTCTTGCCGTAAACAGGATTTCTTTTCTCCTATCTTCACGGTACTTTATTGCTTTCCAATAAAGTAACCTAAAACTTCGCAGTCCCTTTAACCAATTATCCAGTCCCAATACGCAATTGGTATCCGTTTTAAACTCCTTGCAAGCAGGAAGTTGACAAAAGAGGCGGATAAAAATTCTATCCGCCTCCTACAATTACTATTACATATGAAATATCTGCTGTTTTACGCTCACACTCTACAGTTTGCTTATCTTTCTATAATTCCTGTTCTTATCCAAAAATAAACCGGCTGAAGTTATAGCAAGACCCACAATTGCAACATAAATGGTCCAAGGTAATTCTCCTGTCTTCGGTATTTCTCCTTCCGAAGCCTTTACCACTCCAGAAAGTACGATATTATTGTAACCGTCCAGTGCCAGCTCAATTGTATAAGCCCCTGTTCCAATCAGAGAAGCAGGGATGACAATCTCATCGTTTTTCACATTTCCATCGGGTAAAGCATTACCATTTACCATTACTAAAGCTTTGCGCTCTGGTTGGTCGATGTAACTTAGGAACTTTGTTTTGTACTCACCGTCTTTTAATGTAATTGTGTAGTCACTTCCCTTAACAGGATCACCATTGCTTACGATGGTATCAACAGGTGCATCTTTTGCTCCTTCTTGAACCTCTGCAACCATGGATACATCCTTTACCATAAAGCTTCCTGGTTGTACCTCCGGTCCAGACAATAAGAACTTAAGAAAAATCTTATTGGTACCGTCATTTGTAAGGGTTGAATTAAGCGTAAAATCAAACTGCTGCCATTCTTCGCCCTTCAAAGTTAATTTTTCTTCCAGTGTCACTGCCCAGGTATTATCCTCCTGAATATTAACCATGACAGTGTTAGTAAACTGTGATTTTGCTTGAAAACTTAAATGATAGGTAGTTCCTTTCTTTACAGAAACAGGAACATACAGCATACTCATATAGTTTAATTGATCAGTTTCTGTCTGGCTGGTAATCACACCGTTCTCATTTGCCGTATCGGTGACATCTCCACCATTATTCAGATTATTTACCCATCCTGTTGTGTCTGGCATGACAGGCTCTAACACTAAATCACTGTAATCTATTGTGACATTATTATTAGTCGTACGTATCAACTTAATATTATCTACTGATACCGTACTTCCCTTTTCAAATACCAACGCAAAAACTGCTTCTTTATCGGTTATTCCTTTCGGCATTGCAAAATTCGCAATATAATCTTTCCTTGTACCGTCGCCTGCAACCTCAAAGGTCTGCGTCATATAAATCTTGGAGCCGTCCTTGTTTGTAAGCACTGCAGATACTTTAGTTGCTTTCTCTGAGGAAAGGTTCAAACTAAGCTTATAGATATCAGACTGCTGCAACCAAATACCATTCTGATAAATCCTTGCATTACTGTCATTTGCTGTTACAGAAGCTCTGTGGCTGAAATCTCCTTTATTTCCTGTAACCGTATCAAATTCAGGATTAATTGCATTTGGCGCTTCTACTGTTGTCTTCTCGGTGTGCCAGAAAGCAAGACGTCCTTCTCCCTGATCGAAAGAACCGTTGTAAATGTGATTACCGCCATTTAGATCTGGATTTTTAAAGTTATCTGATACATCCACCTTTTGTGGCTCTACCTGTTTTACAACAACATTTCCAATCCAGACATCGCCTGTTGCAAGCCCAAGATCAAACTCAATTCGAGCCGTAGGGTCCGAAGCCTTATCCATTGTAAACTGATGTGTGTAATGTGACATTGTAGTTGTCAAGCTGACTGTGCTGGAAGTGCCATAACCTGTCCAACCATTATCTGCATCACCGCTTGGCTTGAGCAGAAAATCTCTGTTGGAAGAAGCTTTTGCATCGAAGCTGATTTCATAGGTGTAGCCTTCTGCAAACGGGATATGCTTTATCAATTGAACCGCATAATTAAAACTGCCGCCTTCCTTGATATTAGTCTTTGCATAGGTCGTACCCTCAATCGTATCCTTGGTAACCGTTGCTTTACCACCAAAATCACCTACAAAGAACTGCCAATCACTATCCGTTGGCACTACCTCATTAACGGTTTCTAAGGTAGTAAATGTTGTATCATTAATATAATCACCTTTAATACCTGTTGGCTTATATTCCTTCTTATTGAAGCTGGTGGTATCCTTTCCCGCCTCAGGTGTTTTTAGATTTTTCTCAAGTCCCTGATAATATTCATCTGACTTCTTATATACACGGACATAATCAACCTCCATAGCTGCCGGGAAGTTGGCATTTTCAAGATTAGCCTCTCCATCGAAGGTTCCTCCCACTGCTAAGTTAAAAACAAGATAGAAAGGTACATCAAATGGTGCTCCATATGCATAGTTTTCCGAACTTCCAGAATCCTTGCTCCAGAAATTACTTGTGGAGAAATATGGAACGTCGTCCACCAGCCAGGTAATTTTTCCTGGTTCCCACTCTACACTATACACATGATATCCGCTAATATCCGTTGTGGAATCAAAAGTCATCTCTTTCCCATAATAGGTATTGTTCGGCCACTGTGAACCGTAGTGTATCGTTCCTCCAACCTTATCCGGAACACGTCCTCTAGCCTCCATAATGTCTAACTCACCGGAAGCTGCCCAGGTACCATATATGGTTGTATCAACTGGAAGCATCCAGAAGGCAGGCCATAATCCTTCTTCCGTCGGCAGTTTCATTCTCGCCTCAATACGTCCATATTGAGTTGAAAAAAGAGTCTCTCCGTCATCCGTCTTGGTGCGTATACGAGTAGACGTATAAGGCATTCCTTCCTTTGTTTCCTTTTTTGCAGTAATGACTAACTTACCATCCTTTACTACATGGTTTTCATCGGTATAATATTCCTTTTCTTGATTTCCCCAATAATCTGGACCTCCATTTGGATCCTTCGTTCCTATTTGGAAGGACCATTTACTTAGGTCAATGTTGTTGCCATTAAACTCATCGGACCACTTTAGTGTATAGCCGTCAGCAAGAAGGTCCTCCTGGTTGTCATATTCATAATTTGCAGCAACAAATACAGAAGCCGTATAATTAACCGGTGTTGTTGTCACTCCATTTTTATCAAAGTAATACCGAACAATTTGACCGTCCTTTAATGCCACCTGGTCCGATACTTCCCAGATACCATTTGTCTTTTTTGACATTGCGCACTTTTTAAAAGCAGTATTACCGACATTTAACGCATTCGCCTTATCTTTTGAAGTGCTAATTGCATAATATACATTTGCAGTCTTTATAGTTGAATCTTTTTCTAATTGAAACTTTACCGTTGTTCCACGTTTGTTAACTGTAATATCTTTCGCTATTTCCGCTGCTTTAATCTCTTCCACCTTTATGTTCTTGATGGTAACCGTACCCTTTAGATCGCTAGCTTCGCTCCCTGTTCTTCCAAGTGCAAAGAACAAATGTTGTGTATCCGCAGAAGGTGTGCCTGCTGTAGATTCATTGCTATAATGATAGGTTGTATTTCCCTTCAAATTAATCATCTCACCAATTAATCCGGCATCTTTTCCATCCAATTTAACAAATACATTCTTGTCAATTGTTGAGGTAATATCAAACTCTACCAAATATTTGGTATTGCCTTTCAGTCCAAGGTTTTTCAGCATATACTGAATTCCCCATTCATTACTGCCTGCAGTTCCAAAGTTGTCCACTGTAAGCGTTGTTGTCTGTCCGCTGGCACTCAAAGCAGCGCTTGCTCCAGCCCAATCACTACCAACATATAATTCTGTGGTCGCCTTCTCTACATCTATGTAATTTCCTTCAACAATTTCTTCCACTTTTACATTCTCAATGGTAATTACACCGTTTTTATCGTTCGCCTCGCTGCCTGCCCTGCCAAGTGCAAAGAATAAATGTTGTGTATCAGCAGAAGGTGTACCTGCTGCAGACTCCTTGCTATAATGATAGGTTGTATTTCCTTTCAGATGAATCATCTCGCCAATTAGTCCAGCATCTTTTCCATCCAATTTAATAAATACATCTTTGTCAATTGTTGAGGTAATATCAAACTCAACCTGATATTTGGTATTGCTTTTCAGACCAAGGTTTTTCAGCATATACTGAATACCCCATTCATTACTGCCACCAGTTCCGAAGTTGTCAACTGTAAGCGTCGTTTTCTGTCCGCTGGCACTCATAGTAGCATTTGCTCCAGCCCAATCACTACCAACATACAGTTCCGTTGTTGCCTGCTTCAAATCAATGTAATCTCCTGTGGTAACCGCCGCTGCCTCAACGCTGCTAGCAAAGCTTCCCAGGATTCCTGGAAGCAGTTGCAACACTAGGGCAATTACAAGTACCGCTACTCCAGTTTTCTTGAAATACTGGGCAATTCGTTTTTTCCTTTGTTTTTCTCCCATAAATACCTCCTTAAAATTTTTACGCATATTTATCAAAAGTTAATCCCTTTTGACAAATACTACTATAATTGTAAATGATATGTATTTTATAAAAAGGGTAAAAATTTTAAAAAAGCATTCTTTTTTTATTTTAAACGATCCTTTTTAGGAGGAGTTGGCGATTTCTATACTGCATTCTTAGGATAAAACAAACAGCTATTTGATAAAGAATGGCTTTTAACAGAACAAGAACCGGAAAGTTACACCTGGATTTTCCGGTTCTTGCAATAAACAAATATTAATTTATTTTTGGTTATTCTTTCCATCTATTTACCGCAGCTTTAATAATTTCAGCACACGTTTCAATTCCTAGACGTCCGCTGTCAAGGCATAAATCATATGTTCCCATATCGCCCCACTGCTTTCTTGTGTGTGCATTGTAAAAGCTGTTGCGTCGTTTGTCTATCTTCGATAATCTTGTGTGTACTTCCTTGTCCGGTACCCCATATTCATTGACAGCTCTTGCAATACGAGTATCCTCATCCGCATAGATAAACACATTTAATACATCTTTACGTGTCGCAAGAATTTGTCCGGCACATCGCCCAACGATAACACACTTTCCTTCCACAGCAATATTACGGATTATTTCGCTTTCCGTTTGAAAGAGTCTATCTGCAAATACTCCCTCTGAGTTAAAATCAGTAGCCATTGCCAAACCATATAGTAAACTATTTGGCAGTACCTCCTCCAGATGCTCTACATTCTGTGGTTGTGTATTCAGCTTCTGGGATGCCAACTGCAAAATCTCTTCATTATAAAACTTAAACCCAAGCTCCTGTGCCACAAGAGACCCAACCTGTCTTCCACCACTTGCAAATTGACGTTCAATTGTAATGATATTAATCTTTGACATATGAAATCCTCCCTTTACTCTTAAAGAATAGTGATAATATAAATGCAGCTCCACCAATTATGGTTGCCACTAAAAATGCAGAATTAATACCGTGCACCGCTGCCAAAAGTTTTATGTCCGGAGTCATATTGGTAGCACTGCTAATATAATCCTTTGACTTATTTGTCATAATTACTACCAGTATTGCTGTTCCAACCGCACCGGCAATTTGTTTCAAGGTATTTTGAAGAGCTGTTGCATGAGGTATAAGCTCTTGATTCACTGTCATAAGTCCTGCTGATGTGATAGGCATCAGGACAAATGCCATACCAAAGGAACGGAGGGAATACAGTAAAATAATTTCCCAATATGGCGTTGTAAGGGTAAGCGTTGACAGCATAAGGGTAACCCCTGTCATTATTGCTATCCCTATAATAGCAAGTGGCTTAATACCAAATTTATCGAACAATCTTCCTGTGAAAATTCCCATTATTCCCATAATCAACGCGCCGGGAAGCAGAAGTAATCCGGAGGAAAGTGGACTGAAGCCTCGTACCTGCTGCATATAAATCGGAAGCAGCAGCACCCCACCATTCAGCGCAACTGTAAGGATGATATTTACAACAATGGTATAGGAGAAATTAAAATCTTTAAAAACCTTGAGTTCTAAAAGTGGATTTTGCTTTTTTAATAGATACAGGACGAACATAAGTAGTACGACTACCGCAACAATTAGAAAGCCGATTACCTTGGGATCACCCCAGCCGTAATTGCCAGCCTCACTTACACCATATAAAAGACTCCCAAACCCAATGGTTGACAGAATTGCACCAATGCTGTCAAACTTAGATTTAAAACGTTCATTCTCGAATTTAAAAACAATGATTGCTGCAACTATAACACAGACTGCCGCAATCGCCATAGCGTAAAACATAACATTCCAGTCATAGCTTTGAATGACATATCCACTGATTGTAGGTCCAATGGCCGGTGCAAGAATTATGGCAAGACCAACCAGTCCCATAGCACTGCCCCTCTTCTCTGGTGGGAAGCTATACATAAAGATATTCATACCCAGGGGAAGTATGATTCCGCCTCCGACCGCTTGAAAAATACGTCCTGCAAGTAGTAACGTGAAACTTCCTGAAATAGCACAGATTATTGACCCTATCATAAAAAACAGCATAGATGTAATGAAGAGTTGTTTATAGCTAAAACGTTGCACTAAAAATGCGCTAATTGGAACCAATATCCCACTGACAAGCATATAACCTGTGGACAGCCACTGTGCAGTTGCTGCAGTAATATCAAATCCTTTCATAATCTGAGGCAGTGCTACATTAATAATTGATTGGTTCAAGCTGGTAACCATAAGACCTGCAATAACAATTGCAAGCATGGCGCCAACTCCTTTTTTTTGTGCAGTAGATTCCATTGTCATTTCTCCTTAAGATTAGCCGTTCTCATAACCCCGTACTTTATGATGTTAATTTTATTTTGAAAGCGCTTACGTGCTTCATCGATACCATATCCTCCATGAAACATTTGCGCTAAAGCGTTCTTTGTTATTGATCGTAGTATACTGATTAAGTCTTCAAAATCTGTTCGACTGCTAATTGTAAGTTCATCTTTGCAGGTCTCATATAAATCCAATTCTCTTTCTGACAGCTTCTTTCTGGCAGAAAGTATTTCCTGCATACTGATTTCTTTTTCAGAAGCCTCCTCCTCTTCTTTGTTGGAAGAGATAGTACGCATACTGGTGAAGAGCTGTTGTATCGCTTCTATATCACTGTTATCCTCTGTCAGATAATCCAGCGTTGCTTCAAACATCTCATTATAAATCTGAAAGATATCTCCACCACTGTCAAAGACAAGTTCAATACGTCTGTTCATCTGTTCAAAATAATCTTCCAGCATACAAAAAAGCAAGTCCTTTTTGCCTTTGAAATACATGTAGAAGCTCCCACGAGGAATATCTGCATCCTTAATAATTTTATTGATGGATACCTCTGTAAATGCTACACTTGAGAATTCTTTCTTTGCTGCTGCCAGCAGCTTAGCTCTCTTTTCTTCCGGTAAATTATAGAATGTACTCGTTGGCATAAACTCCTCCTTTTAATATGACACCCTGTCATGTTACTTTATGTATTATAGATGACACCCTGTCACATGTCAATCATAGATTAAATTAAGGGCCGGTTTTACTGTCACTTAGGCGACCGAGCAGATTACGAAGCAACAAGATGAACGAAAGTCGTTTCACTTATCTTAAAGAACAAAAGTGTTCTATGCACACTCTTTCCAAAACTTTTAATACACAGCTTTTGTTGCGAACACGTAGCTACGCATCATTAGCTCGGAGGGCTTTTATATAACAGGAAATTCAGAGGAATTTCTGTTATATAAAAAAACTGTATTTCTCATAAAAAGAAATACAGTCACGCTTTTCAATTCTATTTGTTGGTTTAAGCAATCATATTCTTGAGACATAACTATCCATCACTTCTTTTTGTACTCCGAGGGTGACATTCCAGTTACTTTCTTAAATACCTTTGAAAAATATTTATCATCCTTATAACCTACCTTAAAGGCAATCTCATAGGTTTTGAAATAATTCTGCTGTAAATAGGTACAGGCATGCTCAATTCTCACCTCATTCAGGAAGTCAATGAAACTGCAATTCCTCTGCTGGGAGAATAATGTGGAAAGGTAGCCTGCCGTAATTCCGACTCTCTCTGCTACCTCATTTAACGTCAGATCCTTGTAATAGTGCTCCTTAATATAATCACTTGCAATATCCACAAATCCGTTTTTACCTGTTTTCTCTGATACGTTTTTATTTTCACGAATTCCAAGGATATCATTGGCAGTATCATTCAAAATCTTAAGAATATCGGAGGAACGACTTGGTTTTAGCAGATAACCCTTCGCACCGTAATTCAGTGCTTGTTGTGCATATTTGAATTCATCATGTCCGCTTAAGATTATTGTTAGAGGCATGATTCCTGCTCTTTGCGTTTCCTGCATCACATCGATTCCATTTTTAACCGGCATCTGCACGTCCAATAGCATAAGATCCGGTTCATGGCGAAATATTGTGTCTATTGCTATCTGGCCATTCTCAGCCAGATAGATTTTGTCAAAGCGATCCGTATGCAGCTGGATATACTTTGCCAATCCGTTTCTTATCATATCCTCATCATCAGCAATTAAAAGTTTTACACCCAAATCCTACATCTCCTTGTTCTCATATGGTAATTCAATAATGACGGTTGTTCCACTACCTTCTTTACTATAGATTAACAATTTAAAATCCTCATGATATTTTAATTCCAGACGTTCTCTAATATTCTTTATTGCATAACGACCAATTCTCTGGCTGGCATAGCGTTCGGAATCATTTACATTCAAAATAGCTTTCACTTGCTCCCTGCTCATACCAATTCCATTATCCTTAATCATAAAAATTATATGATTGCCTCTTTTTTTCCCCACCAAGGAGATAAAGCATTTTTCACCTGCTTTTTCAAAGCCGTGGACAATTGCATTCTCTATGAAGGGCTGGAGAATCAGTTTTGGAATAATGGCAGTTTGAATTTCTTCCTCAATTTTAATCTCATAATCCAAACGCTTTTCAAATCTCATTTTTTGAATGTGGAGATAACGGTCAATCAGGTCCTGTTCATTCCTTACAGTTACAATACCTTTTCCTTGACCCAAAACCAACCGGAACAGCTGGGATAACGCATAGATATCCTCCGCAATCTCATAATGCTGTGCATCCGTTGCCTGCCAATATAGGGCATCCAAGGTATTATATAAAAAATGAGGATTAATCTGTGCTTGAAGAGCATTCAACTCGCTCTCCTTCTCCCTAAGAGCCATTACATAATTATTGTCAATTAGGTTTTTAATATCATCTACCATCTGATTAAAGCAAGCAGCCGCTGCTCCTACTTCATCCAGTGTATTCACTTCGACCTTCTGATTGAAATCTCCCTTTTTAAACAATTCCATCGCATTGCATAATTTGTTCAAGGGCTTTGAAATAATATTGGATACAAAGATTAGGATTGGAAATAAACCTACCAGAAAGCCCAATAACAATGCCATTGGAGCAAATGCAATGGAAGATAATTGTGTTCCAAGTCCTGCCTTGGGAACCAATCGATACACGATGGTCCCTGTATCCTCGTCCTTGTTATAAAACACTTTATATTTTGCATACTCCACGTAGCCAGAAGTCGTCTCTGTTAATGCTCCAGCGGATTTCTCCCCTAATATCTTAGTAAGAATCTCCTCATCAATCCTTCCGCTTCGTATCAGCTCCGTGCTTTCCTCGCTAACCACCACAATACCTTCCAACTCCGAGGATAAAGAATTCTCACAGAGCTCAGTAAATTTATTCATCGAAGCACCAATTACCAGATATCCCAGTTTATCACGCTTTGCTAGATCATAAATTTCACGATATAGAACTAATTTATCCGTTCTATTTGTTTCATAGGTATCATTGTCATTCTTCGTGACTCTTTTCCATATAATCTTGCCCTTTCGTTCTACCGCTTTCTTATAAGTCTCGGTAGCACGTACCTGTTTCATAGAAGCGAGGTAGGCTGATGCATCCATACATCTTAGGTAGGGTTTCACACCATTCTCTGGATAGATAGCAATTGTTTTGATTTGTCCGTTCAGAGCCATCATATCCTGAATAATTCTCATCGGGGCATTATGAAGCCAAATCAGGGAATCTTCGTTTAGTTCCTCCGGCTTATCCGATGTCAATATTAAATTAATATCATTATTAATACAAATATAAGTGGCGAACTCTATAATACTTTTTTGGAGGACATCAATACCACTGGTCAAATTCTGAGTACTCTGAAGATAACTCTCATTCTCTGCCTCTATTGTAGAATTATAATTTCTAACAAATAAGATGGCGCTGATCAAGAGCAAGATTGGAGTTATGATTATGTAACTGTAAAAAATCAATTTCTTTCTAATACTCAGTCTTCTGATTCGGTTTTTTATGTGCAGCATAACCCCTCCGAATATAATAGTTACCTAGATTCTATCCTTTAACCGCACCCATTGCAACACCTTTTGTGATATGCCTGTTTAATAAAATATATACAATTACTGCCGGAGCTGCTGTTAGTGCCATTACAGCAAATTGCACCGCATAGTTAGAGGAATATTGACCAGTAAACTCTAAAACCGAGAAAGGAAGTGTCTTCCACTTTGGTGAACTTAAATAGGTGCTTGCCATCATAAATTCATTCCAGTTATTTAAAAAAGTCATAATTGCCACCGTTGCAATGGAAGGTTTTAGTAAAGGAGTTACGATTTGAAATACGATTCGATAGATACCGCAACCATCCATAACTGCTGCCTCCTCAAGTTCAATCGGAAGTGCTTCAATAAACCCCGTCATTAAGAATAAAGCCTGGGGCAGTGAAAATGCAATATAGGGGATTAATAAAGCCCATATCGTATCCGTAGCATCAATCATATTATAGATTTTATAGTTTGGCAAAAGGGTAGCATGAATTGGAATCATCATACCTAATAACAGCAGCGTTTTCACAAACCCACTTAACTTCCATTGCATTCTTCTGCAAGCATAGCCAGCCATAATGGAAAATAGTGAAACCAATACTACTGCAAGTCCATTGATTAAAACACTGTTCTTCAAATAAAGCAGAAAATGTCCGTCTATGAATGCCTTAACATAGTTACCCCATTGTATTTTCTCTGGAATAATCAAAAGACCACCGGTGAACATTTCATTACTGGTTCCAAGAGAAAAATCAATCAACCAAATCAGCGGAAAGATTTGAACAATTGCAACTGCCGAAAGGATAACCCATAAAATTGTCTTCTTTATAATTACACCTTTTTCTGTCATCATAACCTCCTTGCTACCTTTAGGTAGCTCATATACTGTGCGAAAAGCACTCTCTGTGCTTTTTGCAGGTTGAAAGTACTTTTCTTTCAACCTACCCCTCCTATCGCAGCTGCTTCTCGCGGAAAATCCGGTTAAGCATGACGGTTACAAACAGACAGATAACGATAAATACCACACCAATGGCATTACCATAACCATATTTAAACGCCTTAAAGGCTTGCAGGTATAAGTAGTTTGCCGTAAATTGAGTGCTGTCACCTGGTCCTCCCTTTGTTAACAGGTATACCGTTTCCATCTGTTTTAAAGCAGAGATCACTGCCATTGTAACATTAATTTGAATCACCGGCTTCATCAGTGGTAAGGTAATTCTCATAAATGTTTGCTTTGGACTTGCTCCGTCAATGGAGGCGGCCTCATATAGTACCGGATCAATATTCTTAATTCCAGCATAGTAGATTAACATCCCCCATCCAAAACCATGCCAGATGAGTACAATCAAAACTGACCATATCGCCGTATCTGCACTGAACCAGTTAATCTTTCCCTGATAACCCAACCCTTTCAGAATATTGTTTAATAAACCGAAATCCGGATTATAGATGAATTTCCACAGATATGCGATTACTGCAACCGATATAACGTTGGGGATAAAGTAGACGCATCGAAAGAACCCCTCCGCCTTGCCCTGTAACTTATCCAGTACTGCTGCTACAACAATTGCTATGGGATGCTGTATTACGATAAATCCGATTGCTAAAAGAAGTGAATTAATCAGTGCTCTGTGAAAGGTTTCATCCGATATTAGATCCACATAATTTTCCAAACCAATGAATTTTGCTTGACCCATACCGGAGTAATCCGTAAAGCCATAATAAATGCTCAAGCAAATCGGAGCTAATATGGCTAGTAAAAAGAGTAGTAATCCGGGTAATATTAAACTAACGATAACTAATTTATTACTGTATAGTTTTTTCATAAAATCCTCCATTATGCTGTATTAAAAATCGAAGGAGATATAGAGAAAGGGATTGTTGCAAAAAGGTATCTACGTAGAAAAGGGGGGTGTCCTCGCTTTTCTCTACATATAATAGACTTTTGCAACAGTCCCTTTAATAAGTGCTTACTTACAAGCCTCGCCAATTTTTGCAAGGAAATCGCTAACGGAAGAGGTTCCATTAGAAACACTTTGAATCTCACTTTCGATAGCTGCTTTGAACGCAGAAGGTCCACAGTCATTAATCGGCGTTCCTGATACGCTGGTTGCATTCTTTAATATCTCGGTGAAGGTCTTCTGTAATTCAGTTTCATTTCCTGACATATAAGCTGACTGATCCTGTGCTGACATACCAACGCCTTTCTCCCAGCCATATTTTGATAATTTATCTGGTTGATACATGAAGTTTAAGAATTTAATTGCTTCTTCCTTCACCTTGGAGTCTGCTGATACTGCATAACCGCCGCCGTTCCAAGCTGGGATATCGTTCTGTGAACCTTTACCACCACTAATTGCAGGCATGGTAAATGCTCTTACATTGTTTCTGATATCTTCTGCAATATCATTATTTAAAGCCATAGAGGACTCCCAGCTACCCATATAGAACATAGCTGCCTGCCCATTGGTGAACAAGTTCATTGCAGTGCCGTAATCCTGTGAATCGTAACCGGTCTGGAACATACCGGCCTCAGCTGACTGAACTAATAAATCAACAGCCTGTGTAAATTTAGGATCGGAGAAATCTCCTGCACCAACTGCCTTGTTGATAAGTGCGGCTGCATCCTTGCCTTCAATACGAACTAATAAATCTGTTAAATAGATAGCCATCGGCCAACCATCGCCACCATCCATAGCCACTGGAACTATGTCTTTTTCTTTGATTGTTGCACTAAGTGCTAAGAGTTCTTCATAGGTTGTAGGAACTTTCCATCCGTTATCCTCAAACATCTTCTGGTTATAGTAGAAAGCCATGATATCAGTATTTCTTGGAAGTCCATAAAGCTTGCCATCTTTTTTAAAGCCTTCTAAGGAGCCGGATACAAATCCGTAATCCGCATAATCAGCTTCATTCAGTTCTGCAAGAACCCCTGCATCCAATACTTCTCCTAAGAAGGAAGGCTGACCCCAGATACTAACTACATCTGGCATACCATCCATTGCATAAGCTTTAAACTTTGTCTTATAAGATTCTTCATCCAAAGCTTCCACTTGGATAGTTACATTCGGATTCGCTGTCATATACTCATCAATAATCATCTGCTCCACCAAACCCTGTCCATTCTTTCTGTCTGGCAGATTAGAAAATAACTTTAAGGTTACTTTCTCTGGAGCCTTAGTTGCCTCTGGTTTGTCTGTAACTGTATTGTCCGTATTTGTCCCCTTATCAGTGCTCGTTGGCTCATCCTTTTTGTTACTACAGCCTGCTAACAGGGTAAGTGCCATCACTGTTACAAGCACGAGTGCCCATATTTTTCTCATACTTCTTTCCTCCCTTGGAAATGTTATTTGCTACACGTAAATAGTAGCATCGGGTTTAAGTGAAAAAAAGATGGTAAATTTTGAAAATAGTGCATTATTTTCGAATGAAGACGTTATTTTTAAATGACGTATTTTAAATTATATCTAACTTTACAAGCATTGGGATAATAGTTATAATTTAGAGTATTCTAACTTTATGGTTGCATCTTAGCAAATAATAGCTGCACCACAAAATAGCTAGCAATGTGTATAAGAAATGAGTGGAGGTTACATATGGATATTTTTAAGTCCCTTTTTTACTTTATTGTAGCGGGAATTTTTGAAATCGGAGGTGGCTACCTCGTCTGGCTTTGGTTAAGAGAAGGAAAAAGTTTTATCTACGGTATTGTCGGTGCGTTAGTGCTAGTTTTATATGGAATAATACCAACCCTTCAGCCTCAAACTGCTAACTTTGGCAGAGTCTATGCCACTTATGGCGGTATTTTTATTGTACTTTCTGTATTTTGGGGGTGGAAGGTTGATCGTGTTCAACCCGATAAATATGATATCTTGGGAGCTTTCATTGCGCTGATTGGTGTTCTGGTTATTATGTATGCTCCGCGAAAATAGCTTTGCACTTTAGAAGGGACTTCCATAATGACAGTCCCTTTTCTTTGTTAATACCTGTAAAAAAATATTTATATAATTCCTTTGATATCCTCCAGGATTTGCTCTACAGGAACACCTTCCTGGTTTATTGTAATTATACCTTCCCCAGAAATCACACAGTCAAGGTTCAGACATTAAGATTGCGTTAATATCCTCGATATCTCCTTGATATAAATCGGAAACTGTTGTATTGTATATGGAGATTAATTATAAATTTTAATGATAAGTTTATTGTAAAACAATAGACTCAAAAGTATAGGAGAATTCGATGCAAATCATTATAATAGGCTGCGGTAAAGTTGGCGCAAAATTAGCTTATACCCTATCCAAGGATGGTCATGACGTTGTGGTAGTATCAAATGATGGTACTGGATTTAAGAATTTACCGCCGGATTTTGATGGTCTGACTTTAAGAGGAGTACCCATTGATCAGGACATCCTTAAAAATGCTGGGATTGAAAATGCAGATGCCTTTGTTGCAGTTTCTGAAGACGATAATACGAATATTATGGCGTGTCAGGTTGCCAAAGAAATCTTTAAGGTACCAAAAGTTATTGCAAGAATCTATAATCCTGAGCGGGAGCATGTCTTCCACCAATTTGGACTTGATACCATTTGCCCAACGGATATTACTGTAAATGTAATGCGTGAGCTGGTGGCGGTGAACGAGAATATCAGCAGTCATAACATTGGAAACACCTCTTTAATCTTTAAGCATAAAAAGGTTATGGACTACTATGTCGGTAAAAAAATAGAACAGATTAAACTGAAAGAAGGTATGGTATTTGGTGTGATTCGAACAGGCGGCTTCCTATTTGCTAATAAGGTTGGTAAATTGATGGCCGAAGATGTTCTAGTAGTTGCTGATACCACTCGTTAACAAAAACTAGTTATTTGGAGGAAATGGAATGAAAATTGTTATTGCTGGTGCCGGTAAGGTCGGCTATTATTTGGTGAAAACACTGCTTCCGTATAAACATAAAATAATCGTTATAGAAACCCAAAGAGAATTATGTGAAAAAATTGCAAACGAACTAAATATTAATACAGTAAACGGTGATGCTACCAGTATTGAGCATTTAACTGAAGCTTATGTAGATGAAGCTGATGTGTTTATTGCCCTCACAGGCAGAGATCAGGAGAACCTGATCTCCTGCCAGCTGGCAAAAAAGAATTTCGGAGTAAAACGAACCATCGCCCGTGTAAATAATCCTAAAAACATCTCTGTATTTGAAAAACTAGGTGTAGATAAAGCCGTCAGCAGCACCTCTATTATTGCTGATTTCATTGAACAGGAAGTGGACTTTTCCGGAATGAAAACCTTGATCGAATTAAAAGAAGGAAAAATCGCATTGAGTGAATTAACCATTACAAAAACCTCCCCTGTGATTGGTACTGCTTTAAAAGATCTTGAAATGCCAACGGAATGCCTTATCATTACAATGATTCGAAATGATGCTGTATTGATACCAAGTGGTACAACGGTTTTGCTGGAGGGCGATTATATTATTATTACCTCCTCTGTTAGTGATAAACAAGAGCTCAAGCATTTCTTTTTAGGAAAATAAAAATATAACTTATAACTGTATTATCATATCACTGTATATTTTAATAAGAAGGTAAAAAAATGATTTTAAAGAAAAAACACAGATCAACAAAACTCGATCCTTTTCGTATTGCACCTCCAAAATTGCTTGTACTAAGCTTTGCTCTACTCATATTGATCGGAGCAATCTTGCTCATGATGCCCTTCTCTTCCAGATCTGGTGAGTGGACACCCTTCCTTGATGCACTCTTTACCTCAACCTCAGCCTCCTGCATTACGGGTCTCGTACTATATGACACGTATACCTATTGGTCTTTAGCTGGGCAGCTAATCATCTTGACCTTAATACAGGTAGGTGCTTTAGGAATTATTACACTGGCAACATTCTTTTCCATAATTTTAAGGAAAAAGCTAGGTATTAAACGAATGATTCTAGCCCAGGAATCAATTAATTTCTTCTCATATTATGATGTTTTTAAAATAATTAAAAAAGTCATTATTATTACACTGTTAGTTGAATTAACCGGAGCGATTCTTTTATCTATCAGCTTTGTTCCTCGCTATGGTCCCATTGGATTTTACATGGGCATTTTCAGCTCCGTCTCTGCATTTTGTAATGCTGGCTTTGATATCACCAGTGCAGCTGTAAGTGGTACCTTTATTAGTATAACTCCCTTTAATAATGATCCTATTGTCATATATACAATTAGTGGTCTAATTATTTTTGGTGGACTTGGTTTCTCTGTTTGGCACGACCTTTACATGTACCGTAAAACCAAACAGCTATTATTCCATAGCAAGCTAGTTATCGTCATTACCCTCATCCTCCTTGTGTCGGGTACCTTATTTATTCTTTTCAATGAATTTAATAATCCTAAAACCCTTGGAAGCATGGGCTTATTTGAAAAAATAAATGCCGCTTTCTTTCAATCAACTGCTGCGAGAACCGCTGGCTTTAATTCCATTAATCTTCCTGATATGAAAGAAATGTCCAAGGTATTTACTGTGTTGCTTATGTTCATTGGTGCAGCACCTGGCTCTACCGGAGGTGGTGTTAAGGTAACTACCTTTGGTGTAATTCTATTGGCGATTTTTTCACACTCCCTTGGTAAAGAAGATATCATTATGTTTAAAAGAAAAATACATCAAAATACTGTGAATAAATCCCTAGCTATTACTGGTTTGAGTATGATTTTAATTTTTGTAATAGCAACCATTATTGTTACGATACAGCCCCAGTTTGATGTACTAGATATCTTATATGAAGCAACCTCTGCCTTTGGTACCGTTGGATTAACATTAGGTGCTACAACAGAGCTTTCCGAAATAAGTAAAGTTCTCATAATCCTTACCATGTTTTTCGGTCGTGTTGGCCCCATTTCCTTTGCGGTTGCTCTGACTTTAAAATCAACGAGGAGAACCAGTGATTATGTATATCCAGAAGCTAAAATATTGGTTGGTTAATTCCTGCTGCGTTTATTGTAGTACCTGATATTTACCAAACTCTCCTGGAGGTGTAGCGATTCTTTAAACCTGGTCAAAGACATCTGTTAATCACAATATAGAACATTTTATTACACAATTTAGCAGAGAGTTGATGATTAAAGGATTTTGCTGCAACATAATCTTGGGACGGTAAGAGGCTAAATTTGTAGGTGAATTTACTCACCTAAAACTTAGCCTCTTGATATTTAAATATTGATCTTTTTGATTATTAAACTCTCTTATGATTTGGGATGCTGAGCACCAATATTTCACTCCTTCCACCCTGAAATCTTTCAAACATTAAGCGCCTTCAACCATATCCCTTTTGCTATATCCAATATATCCAATAATCATTAAGGCAATGCTTATTACTGTCATTGTAATAAAGATTACTTCATCAAATTTATCCACTGGCATTCTTGGAATCCAACTTTGTACGGCTGTTTTTGAAAACCATTCCGGTAAATCTAAAATTCCGCCAAAGTAGTTTATTGCAAAAGAATAACCAAGATATACATAAATAACTTTACCTAGCTTTGGTGCCCAACCTAAAGCCAAAGTTGCAAGACCAACAAAGAACAGAATAGAAGGTAAGAAGTTATAGCCTGCCAAAATAAAATCTTTCATAGACATAGGAGAACTGTCACCCATAGCAGAAATTGCTGTACCGCCAAGACTACCCGCTGCAAGCAAAATTCCCACTACTCCAGCGATAATCGCTAAAATCAAACTTACCCAATAGAGCTGTGCACGAGTTACCTTTGTCGAATAAAGCTGGCTCAAATGTAGCCGAACCTCTTCCGAGAAAAGTTTATTAACGATGGCAATAGGCAAAATAGAAACCAGTCCCATCATTACCATCATGATGGTTCCAGTAAATGATGCTTCAATTGAAACACCTGCCAACGAAAACATTTGGCTCATCATTTCATTGCTTTCAAGGAAGGTCTGCATATCTCCATAAATCGAACCATAGGCTGCTCCCATAATTGCAAAAGCTATCAACCAACTGATCATTACACCTTTGTTAAGCTTAATAAATAAACCATGTACAGACAGTAATGATTTTTTTGCTGATTCTCTTCCGCCTCTTTCAGGTAAGTACCCAGCTCCCATATCACGTCCACCTTCCAGGGCAAATGCAATAATAACCACAATGATACTGAATACTATTGCAAAAATAAGAGGAACCCAATTATTTTCAGTAAATGGATATGTCAGATACGTCCAACCCATAGGATTGATCATTGAGAAATCAACATTTGACACATCTGTACCGGCACGAACCAGATAGAGTAAACCTACTATTCCAAGTGAGGAACCAGTTGCGCCGGAGGAAGTTGACATAATTTGAGCCATAGCTAATGCGATCACAGCTCCCAGGATACCAGCCATCCCGATAGATCCGCCAAACAATAATGCTCCTTGGGCAGTAATCGTATCAGCACCAAAGCTTAACATAACACCACCAATAAAAAGTGCTAACAAAATATTGACAAGCACTATTTCGCTTATAACTGCAAATGAATTGGCTTGACGACCTACTCTGAATGAGCGCACCAGTTCAGTAAGACCATGATCTTCTTCCTTTCGAGTATGGCTCACAACATGCAAAGCAGCTATAATCATTGCAAACAGACCACAGAACAACAACATTTCATGCGAGTACATAGCTCCTAACGTATAATCTGCTGCTGTACCTACTGGTGTCGGTCCAACCATAGAAATCATGGCCGGATTTTTCATAGTTTCATACATCCCAATTAAACCTTGCCCCTTACCGATTTCTACAAATGCCGGAACAAAACCTCCTGAAAATAAACCTACACCTAAAATCCAGATAATAATTTTCTTCCAATCACGTTTCAGATATTCCACAAATAGGGTGTCCCAACGTGCAAATTTTTCCTTCATACTAATCTCCTCCGTTTCCACTCTTAGGCTTCATAATGACGCATGAATAAGTCTTCAAGTGTAGGCGGTACAGCTTCGAACTTCTTAACACCCAACTTTACCGCTTCGGACAAGATATCATTGATAAATTCATTATCCACAGAGAATGTCGCTTGATTATTTATTTTCTTGAAATCATGGACACCGTTAACAGATGCAATCTTAGCCACATCACCTTCCGTCGCCAAAGTCACTGTAGAACGGGTTAGATGACGTAATTCATCCAATGTCCCGGTTTCAACAACCTTACCTTGACGAATGATAACCACCTTATCAGCTAAACGTTCCACTTCGCTTAAAATGTGAGAAGATAGCAAGATTGCTTTTCCTGCTTTCTTAATTTTTTCAACTTCCTCCTGGAATACAGCTTCCATCAATGGATCAAGTCCAGAAGTTGGTTCATCGAATATATATAAATCTGAGTCAACTGACAAAGCCGCAATCAAACCAACTTTTTGACGATTTCCTTTTGAATAGCCTTTTGATTTTTTCTTTGGATCCAATTCAAAACGTTTTATTAAATAGTCACGTTTATTCTTATCTCCGCCACCATGTAATTTAATAAATAAATCAATTATTTCACCACCTGTTAAGCTGCCCCAAAGAGATACATCACCTGGAACATAAGCAATTCGCTTATGTATTTCAAGACTATCCTTCCAAACATCCTTGCCAAAGATTTTCACATCTCCTGCATCTCGATTGATAATTCCCAACAAAGTACGGATAGTTGTTGACTTACCTGCACCATTTGGCCCAATAAAGCCAACAACCTCTCCAGCCTTAACCGTGAATGTCACATCATGTAATGCTTTAAATTTACCGAATTTCTTTTGCAATCCTTGCACTTTTACGATTTCTTCCATAACGCTATACTCCTTTAATAAAATTTAAAATAGTAATAACGTGCTTTCCAGTTTAAAGCAAAGTAACAATAAGAGCATTTAACGAACTATTATCATGATAATAGTTCGTTTCTTTGCTGTATTTGCCATGTTTTAAACCAAAGTTCATTTATTAATTCAATTATATAGCATTTTATCAGGCAGGTCAATAACAATAAAGTTTTAAACTATTATTTGTTTGATAATTCAAAACTAATACTATATAATAAAGAAAAATATGAAATTAATATCTTATAACATTCTTTAAACATGATAGATAGAAAGCAGGAATAATGAATGAACGGTTATGAAAAGCGGACACAGGAGAAAAAAAACCAAGTTTTAGAAGCAACATTTCAATTGCTGAATACTGGTATAGAAAATTTAACTGTTGAAGAGATAGCAAAAAACGCTAATGTTGGTAAAACATCGATTTTTAAGTATTTCGGAAGTAAAGAAAATCTTATCCATGAGGTTTATATGTATTTTCTAAATAAAATCGGAGATACTGCCCGGGAAATCATGGCAGCAAATATTCCTTTTGAAGAAACCCTTATTGCTATGAGTCAAAACAAAATTAACCATCTTAAAAAAATCAATCAACAGTTTTATTTGGACCTAATGGACTTTTATACCATCAGAAATAATGACGGTTTATCTTTGATGATGCAGCAATACACCAAGGAAAGCCAGAGCTTCATGCTGGATTTATTTCATCGTGGGCGTAAAGAAGGCAAGGTTGATCTGAAATATTCAGATGAATTTCTTTTGACATATTTCCAGGCCCTTGTTGAAGGCATTTCCAGTCCACATATCTATCAAAGGATTATCCCTTATACAGCCCAATGGACAGAATTACTGATTAAGGGTATTGCACCAAGACAATAAATCATCATATTTCGAATGGAATCAATAAATTCTTATTTATAACTCCCATATCCATTGCCACATCCTTTTTAAACGAAAAGAACCCGCTCATTTTCAGATTAGCAAGTTTCTAAAAGAACTCTGGAAATGAACGGGCTCACGACATGTTCTTATTTAGTTGAACAATGAAAAATAGTTATCCTTTAATTACCTCTAAACTCTATTAACTCTCCGTCCGGACCTTGAAAAACAACTCTTTTCCAACCTGTTTCCTGTGGTGTTCTCGGTTCGGGAATATGCGGCTCTGTTACAACTGGGATACCTGCATCTTTAAGCCTATGATAATCTGAATCAAAATCATCACTTATGAGACAGAAATGGTATCCCTTATTCTCCTTATTATTGGTCCAATGTTCGAATTCCAGCACGGTATTTCCCAACTGAAGATAAACAACCTTTTCTAAGTCCGATACCCCAGGAACATCGTGTTCAAAATATTTCTTGAACCCAAAGTTAGTTTCATAAAAATCAATTGACTTCTGTCTGTCCTTTACAGAAAATGCAACATGGTCTATTCTTGTAAACATTATTTCATTCCTCCATTTTTAATCTAGTGGTAACTCCTTAATCACAGCAACATTAAAGTTTTTCTTCTACATCAAGCCCTATTTATTAAAATCTTTAATAGTTAATCTTAATTTGCAATACTACCCAATTCGTTGATCCAGTATTATTGAAGCCATGTGTCTCTCCCCTAGGCGAGAAAATCACATCCTTTTCTTTCACAGGAATTGCTTCCTGGTTTATTGTGATTGTACCTTCACCAGAAATCACATAAAAGACTTCATCAATATCCATATGCTTATGATCCGGTGTTGTCTGTCCTGGTGCATAAAGTAAAAGTCCCGTATCCAACTGGTCTTCCTTAAAGATTGCCTTACGTGCACTTCTTTCACTGGAGAATTCAAGAATATCATCCATATTAATTTTGTTCATTACTTATCACTCCTATCTATTCAACTCTAACGTTAATGTTCAGCTATTATTAAACATAAATCAATGCTGTACAAAAACTATAATATCCCTACAATCTTTTTGCAAGAAGGCACTATTTTGTGCTATACTAACCAAATAGTAAGTATTGCATTATATTTGATTGGAGTGTTAACAATGCCTTGTGATAAATCCTGCCCTATTGAGCATACAGTCAACTTAATCGGGCATAAATGGAAGGTGCTAATTCTAAGGAATCTATTCAATAATGGTACACAAAGGTTTAGTGAACTTAGTAAAGGAATCCACGGAATAAGTCAGAAAATGCTGACACAACAACTGCGTCAGCTGGAATTGGATGGGATAATTGATAGAAAAGTATATCCAGAGGTACCACCAAAGGTTGAATATTCTCTTACAAAACTTGGACAATCTTTAAAGCCAATCCTTGATGAGATGAATCGTTGGGGGATAGAGCATAAGAAACAAAGTGGTCAAAATCCGTAAATATTTTAAGATAATACAGAGGAAAGAGATTTTATTAAGACAACTGGAAAGGATTATTCAAATGTATACAGCAGATTATTTTATAAAAAGTTTGAACATGATAGCGCATCCTGAAGGTGGTTATTATAAAGAAATTCATAAATCAGAAGAAAATATAACCTCGAATGAGTTACAAGTTGACTATGAAGGTTCGCGCTTACTTTGGACAAGTATCTATTTTTTGCTTAGGGACGGAGAAATATCACATTTTCATAGATTAAAATCAGATGAAATGTGGTACTATCATTCAGGTTCCCCGCTTACTATTTATATGATTAGCCCATCTGGTGATCTTACTACAGAACAGCTTGGACTTGATATTGAACATAGTGAAAAACCTCAAGTATTGGTACCAAAAGATTATATTTTTGGTTCCGCGATGAACAATGAAGGATATGCACTCGTTGGGTGTATGGTATCACCAGGATTTGAATTCAGAGACTTTGAACTATTTAAAAGAAGTGATTTGATAGATAAGTATCCCCAACATCAGGAAATCATTCATAAGCTGACTTCTGAAGAATAATGATTTTTATAACACCCTATCTAGACTAAACTATAAACTAGGTACCCTTTAAACTTATACTACAAAAGTATTGTACAAAATTATAAGCACAAAAAGACAAGGTAAAAAGCCCTTCACCTTGTCTTTTTGTGTCATTAAAACATTGCTAATAAAGATTAGTTTTGAAAATTATATATTAAGCAACAGTTAATATAGTGTCTCATTCGCTAAATAAGCAACTAGAATGTAGCGTTGCGGTGCGGGACCAACATAGGTAAACGGATAACAAGTGCTTACCGTCAAGGTTGCTCTGGGTTTCGGTACTATAACAGTACGATCCTCCTTATCAACAATTCTTACTTTATGCACTTTATATTCAAATTCCCCTGCTAAAGTTCGAACAATGAGCAAATCACCTTCTCCGATCTTATCCAACTTACGAAATACGGTATCCCTATGACCGGATAAAACGGAATTATCATTTTCACCAGGCAGTACACTTTCTGAATAATGTCCAATTCCCAGGTCAAGCTCCTCCTCATCCGTTCCTTCAAAAATAGGGAGAGTTATTTCCAGTTTGGGAATATATAGTTCACCAATCTCATCTCCAGCTTCTGGCCGTTCGGGATATATTGACTGTTCCTCCATGCTCTCATTAGAAGTAATATTGATATTTGTTAATTCCGCATTTTCATTTTCCTGCAATATCTCTTTGTGATTGGTTTGAATCGAAGAGACATTACTGCGTACTGAAAAAAAGCTCTTTGAAAATTTGAATAAATTGATGGAACAGATTAAAATTCCGACAAAGATCATCCCGAATGCTAAAAGCCCAAATAATCTAATCTTACCATTAATGTATTTCTTTTTTGTTGGTTTCACTTTTATCAGTCCTTACTTTTAACATAAGTAGTATTACTCCAAAAATAATGAAACAAAGTCCAACTATTGCATTAGAAACGTAATTTGCAGCTGTTTTTGGAAGTTCTCCACCCTTTACCGTTTGCACAGGTTTTTCGTTGTTCTTGGTATCAATTATCTCATTATTAATGTCCTCTATAACTGAACCAAAGTTAGTATTAATAAATTCACTAGTGAAAACAGCATCAAGCAATAATTCAGATGCATCATTGTAAAAAGCAATCTTATAATCTGCATCCTTTATCTCGTTCATTTTCATAAGCTCTTCTATGGTATATTGCTTTTCAACTCCATTTGACACAATACTGACAACTACCTTTAACTTTACGTTTGTAAGCAATTCCTCATACAGAGCAGCAAATTCAGCTATTTCTGCATCACTTGGCTGATAATTTTCATCCACTATACTTTTATCAAAAAGAGACTGTGAAAAAGCCAACATACGAGTTGCAATATCCTCCATCTGAGCTTGTCCCTCTGGGCTTGATATATAGTCTGTGATTTTAAGGAAATGGTTCTCCAGATTGCTAATCTCCGCTTCGGTTATCCCAATTTGATTGAAGATCTCCATATACATTGATAGATCAAACTCTGGATACTCTTCCTCTATTAATGATAATAATAAATCTTCTATCTGGTACATATAAACAAAATCATTGATATTCTTACCATTATTCTCAAGCAGTTGAAGTAAATGCTCCTCATCTAAATCATATTCTATAAAATAATCTAAATTACTTAAGTCTTTTTTTATAACGTCACCAAGAAAATCACTTAACTCCTCTACTGTTTCAAAATCATCCATACTGCTATAATATTCCGAAAGATATGAATTAACATACTCTTCTGTTACCTCAAAACCTCTCACTGCGCTGACCTCTGCCAGATAAGCAGATAACTTTACATCAAAATCTTCTTCTCTTTCAAATTCATTATTGTCAGTGTAAAAGGCAAGAGATGCATCCAGGTCATTGATAAAAATGTAATCCTCCAGTCCTTCTCCGTATTCCTCCAGTAATGCGATTAATTCAGCCTGATTCATATTATATTTATTATAAATATCACTTAAATTACTTAAATCCTTATTAATAACTTCTCCTAAAAAGCTAATCACTTCCTCTGTGGTTTGGAAGTCATCCTGCGTTTTTCCATTCATAATCAAAGAATAATCCAATTCATCTTCCCTGACGGTGATTCCCCTAAGTATACTAATATCATTTAGATATGCTGTAAAATCTTTATCTGTTGAAGCATTCTCTGCCGCAAAAGCAGCTTGTGGAAATAAGTTAAAAAACACCAATAAAACAAGTAATAAAACCCCTGATTTTTTCATTCTTTTCTCTCCTCTTGTTATACGTCCCTTAAAAAATTAATTTACTTTTATACGCTAGCCAGCCTATTATACTTTAATCAAAATTTCCTTTCTATATAGGAACGCTTCCAAAACAAGTACTATTTGGTACATCGTTGAGTGACGCACGAAGAAAACGGAGGACAAGGTGGCACTTCCCCTTGTTCTCCGTTTTTTTATTACTATCCTTACTTTGCTGACTCTACAAAAATCACTTATCGAAAGAATAATTTTACTATATCAGCTAAGAATATATTTAGTTTATAATAAAGGAGTATATGATGCATTACATAGTATTTGATCTGGAATTTAATCAGGATCTGCCATCCCTGCAAAAACCGGAAGAATGCCTTTCTCTGTGTCCTTATGAAATCAACCAAATTGGTGCAATGAAACTGGATCAAAACTTAAACCATATTGCGTCCTTTAATCGTTATATAAGACCTGTCATCTATTCCGAGATCAGCTCCGTGGTTACGGAACTCACTGGAATTACCAGCGATCAGCTGCAGATTGAGAAATACTTTCCAGAGGTTTACCAGGATTTTATTGCTTTTATTGATGACAAAGACGCTGTGTTTTGCACCTGGGGTATTTCTGATATCAGGGAAATATTTCGTAATGCTACCTATCATAATCAAAAGAAAGAACATCTTCCTCTGATGTATATCAATCTTCAGCCCTACGTAATAAAACATCTACACTTACCACAGAATCAATTAATCAGCCTACAGAATGCAGTCGAGACACTGAATATTCTAAAGCCATATCAATTCCATAATGCGCTCTATGATGCCTACTACACCACTGAGGTACTTAAAAAAATAGACTCTAAGACACTTCAACCCATCCGTTACGATCCTAACTTTATTAAGCCAAGAACCAGATCACGCAAGAAAGTAATCGAAACCGAGAAACTATTAAAGCAATTTGAGAAAATGTATTCACGTGATATTACAGAGGACGAAAAAGCAATGATTTTGCTGGCATATAGAATGGGTCGGACGAATCAGTTTTTAAAGGAAATATGAAAATCACAATCTGCATGTTCATAGCTAGCGACAGGAAACCATTCGGCGTAAATTCGCCTCCAAGCCTCATGAAGTTTTTCATCGTACTGCTCACTTTTCCATTGTCTTATTGCAGTAAGCCCATATTTCATCCATCTCGCTCTGTACTCTAAATTTACTCTTTATAATCTTTACTTTTAAATTACCATAAAATTTACCAGATGCACTCTCAACATTACCGGATTAGTCACCCCTCACGATAATATCTTTATCCATTTATTTTTTCAATAATTTCTTTTGCTAAGCCTATTAAAGAATGCCCTTTCTCAGGGAATATCGTAATATCTGCTTTCGGAACTAGATTCTTAACTCTTTGTGCGGTTTCCTCTGATTTTAAAAGAATATCATTACCACCAACAAATAAAAATGTTGGTACAGTTATAGATTGCAGCTGTTTGTCAGTAAACAAGGGAATTTCTTCTTTTCTTGTGTTAAAGAACATACCAATCAGCTTTTGATAGTTCAATGCAAGTTCTGGGATATCATCGTCACCGTTAATTTTTCTAAATAGTTCATTAACACCTTCTTCTCCTTTTGGAAGAAGTGATAGAGCAATTTCTTTAAATGCATTGTTTTGTGAACCAATGCCAGCAGGACAAAGCAGTATTAATTTCGATATGCGGGATTGGTGTTTCACAGCAAATTTTGCAGCAAGCCACCCGCCCAGGGATAACCCCACAATAATTGCCTGGTCTAAGCCGAGTTTATCCAGGACAGAACAAAGCCAATCTGCGTACTCATCTGTATCAAATGCATATTGAATTGCTTCACTCTTACCAGGTTCACCGGGCATATCTACAGCAAACACATGATACTGTTTGTAAAACTCTTTTATATCACCAAACCACATGGCTGAATTCATACTACTTCCATGAAGTAAAATCATTGGTTCTGACGTAGGTTCTCCAAATTCAAAAACAAAAGTACTGCCGAACTCGGTTTGAACAGTAGTTTGTTTATGAGGAATTTCAATTTTCTCAATTAACATATCATAATAATTCATGATAGCAAGCTTGCCATCTTCTGTGTGAAATACATTTGCCATTCATCCATCTCCTATAATTATATTTTGTGAAACGAGTTTGTATATTCTGTTGTATCAAATATACCAATATGATGTTCTTAATTAAAGTAAGTTGCAAAATAGTAGCACCACTTTCATCTCAATTAATAACATAGGTTAATAGTAACATAGGTTTTATATAACATCAAGGGTATTTTTTATTTTTTACCTATATCCAAAATATGTTTCTACATTTTACTCTAATGCCAAGCCACAAGTCATTTACAATCACATTGACTCCTGTTCACATGGTTGATTTATCCATGTATTTGCAGTATACTATTTTTCAGGAATCAACAACCATCAACGGTCCTGTAAAATACAAACTCACATATATCTGTCTAATTTGTGTGATTCCAACCTACAAATACTTGCAAATATTATCGGGAATATCTTTTTACCCTATATTATACTTATCTTGAAAGGAGAGGTATATGGATACACTGGAAAACATGAAACAAGCAATAGATTACATCGAAAGCAATCTTGATCGCGAAATAGAATATGCAAAGATTGCACAAGTCGCATTATGCTCTCAATATCATTTTCAGCGTATGTTTGGTTTTTTAATCGGCGTACCACTATCTGAGTATATAAGGCGACGCCGTTTAACCCTTGCTGCTTTTGACTTACAGAATAGCGATGAAAAGATTATTGACATTGCTTTGAAGTATGGCTATAATTCACCAGATTCATTTACGCGTGCATTTATGGCAATGCATGGAATTCTACCATCAAAAGCCAGAGAAAAAGGCATATCCTTAAAAGCGTATCCTCGTATAACATTCTCTTTATCAATAAAAGGAGCTGTTAAGATGAACTACAGAATTGAACAAAAAGATACCTTTACCATTGTAGGAGTAACACAGAGATTTTCTCATGTTGAAGGTTTGGGTGACAACATAGGAAAGATGTGGCGAGAGACACCACCTGAAACAATAGGTCAAATCGCAGGACTTGGAAATGGACTTGTAGGTGTATACAGCGGAATGTATGAAGATAATACGACTGATTACTACATTGCTGCAATAACAGAAAAAGAATGTCCCAAAACGTTGATCAAGCTTGAAATACAAGCTCATACCTGGGCAATCTTTGAAATAACCGGCCCCATGCCTACGGCAATGGCAGATATCTGGGGACGAATATTTTCCGAATGGTTTCCTACCTCCGGTTATGAACATGCAGAAGCTCCAGAAATCGAATGGTATTCAAGCGGCGATTTAAGTGCGTCTGATTATAAAAGTGAGATATGGATTCCTGTTATTAAGAAATGATGTTCCTTACTAATATGCAATCCACTACCTCATTGCACTTTGACTAATATTTGTGAAACTAAAAATAACATATGGTTAACCTATCAATAACACTAAACCTGCTATACGTAAAACTGCTAAAGAGTTTGCCTCTTTAGCAGTCTAATTTTAAGTTCAAATATTTCAACGTCACAATAATTCATTATATAATCCTAAATATATGCTCTGATATTCTTGGATACTTTTCAATGATAGCTGCATCATGGCTAGGCAAAGGAATTATGTCCTCCTTATGTACCAGTTTAATAAACTCAATATTTTTCTCTAAACTATACACATTTCCATTTGGAATCTGCTTCACAAAGTTATCCAGCAAATATGTCTCATCTCCGGATATAACATACTTTTCTTCTCCTTCTTTAAAGTAAATAACAGAAGAACCTTTCGTATGTCCACCGATTACTTTGAAGTGAAATCCTTGAACTTCCAACGCATCATCAACCATCTTAATTCTTGATGTCAGCATTAGCTCGCTTGTAATCCTTGGATAGGCTTTTTGTACTTGCTCCCAGGCAGCTTTTGCGACTATTATCTCAGCTCCCTGGTATAAATCAAGACCTTCAACATGATCAAAATGTTCATGGGTTATAAAGATAATATCTGCTCTTCCCCCTGTTAAGGCAAGCACTTCCTCTTTCACATTAAGTAAATGTGTCCCATATTCCTTTGCTGTTTCCTCACTTTGAAAACCAGTATCAAACAAAAATATCTGTTTCCCTATTTTTGCAATATAGTACAAAAACACAAATCCAGGAACCAGCTCTGTTCGATCGTCATTATGATAGATTGTTCGATAATCTGCATATTTAAATTCGTTTGCATAGTGTACTGCGTAAAGTTCCATGTTATCTCCCTCCTTTTAGTAACATGTTATCTTTAATAAAATACATATATCTGCATACCTTGAACGGTCAATATAGATGCTGCTTGAACCTAGTATATTAACTCTATTGTCCTCCGTCAATCTTCATCTTATTTAAATCGTATATAAGTGATAGTTTACACCTTCATGACATTGAAACTCTTATAAATCTATTAAAAAACTCCCCACTGTTAAGGGATTGACAAAAGAAAAATAAGTTGATAAAATATATACAGACCAACCGTCGGTTTTAGGAGGACACCATGGGAAGAAATAAATATCCAGAACAAACACAGGAAAGAATAGTAGATGCGTCCATAAAGCTATTTATTGAAAAAGGCTACGAGCAGACCACAATACAGGATATATTGGATACGCTCAAACTTTCCAAAGGTGGGCTATATCACCATTTTAAGTCAAAAGAAGAAATTTTAGAAGCTGTGAAAGAAAAACGAGCACAGTATGCCGCTGATATGCTGAGAGAATTAATTCAAAACACTAAGGCAACAAACGCAAAGGAAAAGTTGAAAAAAATTCTTTATCATCTGGCTACAAATACGAAAACTCACACGTTTGATGCAGTTTTAACTTCACAAGCAAACAATCCATATTTTGTAATGGGCGCCATGCAAAATGCTGTCAATCAAGATGCACCTATGATAGCGCAACTAATAGAAGAAGGGGTAAAAGATGGCTCGTTACAAACTGCACAGCCTAAATTATGTGCAGAAATCTTTTTAATGCTTTTAAATTTTTGGGCAAGTCCAATGTTGTTTGAGCGCAATTTAGAGGAAACGCAAAAGCGTTTAGACTACCTGCAATCAGTTATGTGTATGCTCGGATTAGATATAATTGATAGTGAATTTATTGTGAGCATTACAAGTGGATATGACAAGACGGGAATGTTTTAAAAGCTTTTGAACACAAAATGGCTGTTATTATAACAGTCCATTTTTACCACATAACAAAGACCGACAGTCGGTTTTTAACAAGGAGAAAAAATGATTTTACAAACAGCCATACAAACAAATCATTTGGTAAAGTGCTTTGGCAAAAACGAAATTATTAAGGATTGTTCTATGTGTATCGAGCAAGGTACAATCTATGGCTTTCTTGGCGCAAACGGTGCAGGAAAGACCACCATATTTAAGTTACTGACTGGTTTGCTGATACCTGATTCTGGTAGTATTGAACTATTGGGGACAGATATGCTAAAGAACCGTGACCGAATGCTTTCTCAAATAGGAAGTTTAATTGAAGCGCCTACCTTTTATGAGCATCTTTCGGCACGAAAAAACTTAGAAATCCACTTAGCCTATATGAATACTTCTGGATTTGGGGTTGAAAAAGCATTGCAAATGGTGGGGCTATCTGATGTTGGAGAAAAAGCCATTGCCAAGTTCTCACTAGGTATGCGACAGCGGCTTGGAATCGCCAGAGCATTGATTCATCAACCTAAAATTTTGATTTTAGATGAGCCGATTAACGGACTTGACCCTATGGGAATTAAATCGATGAGAGAATTGTTTTTAATTCTTACAAAAGAAAACGGTATGACAATTTTAATATCCAGTCATATCTTAAGTGAAATTGAACATATAGCAGATAAGATTGGTGTTATTGTTGATGGAAAAATGGTATGCGAATCTGATTTGGCGCAAATTAAAGCAGAGCACAAAGGCAGTCTTGAGGATTATTTTTTGCCCTCATGAGTGGAGGAAATCAGCTATGATGAAACTTATTAATTTAGAATTACAGCGCATCAATTTGCGCCCCTATCTCATCAGTAGTACTATTGGCTGTTTTGTACTATTGGCATTCACCTACTTTATTGCTTTTGTGGCACAGGTGGAACAAGAAGTGCAATTTATGAGCTATGAGAACATCTTTCTATTTACTGGCGCAATGAGTGTTCTCATTTTTGGTGTTTTATCAGCAACCATGTATGAAAAATTGATTATTGAGGAGTATTCTGGAAAGCGGTTGGCATTACTCTTTTCTTATCCCGTGGGTCGCAAAAAAGCATTTTCAGCAAAATTAATAATTGTTTTCTTATTCGTGGTGCTATCCATGCTACTCTGCACGATACTACCTATTTTTATTTTTGCTGCTACTGAATCGTTCTCCCCGATTGTATCGGATACTATGACGAGCGACATCTTGTTAAAAGCCTTTGGCACTATAGTTGTTTCTTTAGTTTCAGTCAGTGCAATCGGGTTATTGGCTATGCGCATTGGGTTTATTAAAAAGTCCGCACCAGCTACGTTAATCAGTGCGTTTATCTTATCTGGTATATATGGCAATATAGCGATTGGCTGTGCAGGAAATTTTGTCAATTCCCTGCTGATTATAGGAGTTTCCATGTTTGCTATTTTAGCGGTATTTGTTACGTTGTCCAACAAAATCAATCATATGGAGGTAGAATAAATGAAACAGAACAAACTTACTGAAGTCACAAGAAAAGCAATTGAAACACCCTTAGAATTTACACAAATACTTTTAGAAAAAACAGAAAAAGTACGAACACCTTCGCCAAGAGTTGATAAAATCGGACGAACAATCGGTGCCTATATCGGCATCGGCTTGTTGTTGGCAGGAGCTGTTCAGCTATTTGTTGGTAAAATTCCGTGGGCGATTGGAACAGCATCTGCAGGAGGGGTTACGATAATATCAAATCTTATATATCCTTATATGAATAAGAAACAAAAATAACTACTCTATGGGTGTGAAGCATTGAAAATAAGATTGACCGTTTGCTAGAGGACACTCGTTTTATATTGTTCAAGCTTGTTCATTAGTTCAATACCTGCAGTCTGTTTTGAAACTGAATAGGCTCATTCAGTCCACTACTACTGGCGAAAAGTACTTCTGGATATAACAGAATCGGCAGTTGTCGGTTGTTGGCAAAACGCTCGTATAACCCTTCCGATTTGTTTACATACTGCCAAGTGCGGTCAACGACAGTACTGTTACGAGGAACAATACCGTTCCCCATAAATCTTTGATTCCTTCGTATTACACTAAGCTGCTGTAAGCAAGTCCTCCAACGGATTTCTTATCATATATAAGAATCCCTATCAGGGAAAAAATATATTGTCTATTTACCTACTGGAATAGCTGGAACTTTTACATTGCTCTTTAAAATATTTTGGTAATTTATTGTTAATTTGGGTTGCAGTTCTCTTTTAATATATGGATAAAGAACGAGGCTATACTTCTCAAAGAAACCAAATAAGGACCCAGGTCTGTTTAGTGTTACTCCAAATCAGACCTGGGTCCTTATTCTGTTATTTTTATTATAGTTGAACTAACTTATTATCTTAATATTTAGATACAATTACATACCATTAATTCCTATGTCCCATAACCTTAACATCCCATATGGAATAGCCATAAGGTAATGCTCTCTCAATTCCCTGGAATTTAACATATCTTGCATTAACTGCAGAAAAATTCAGGGTTTCGATTCCACCGCT
>JAEWQV010000019.1 GCA_023399055.1 Bacillota bacterium
CTCTAAAACTTTGTCTGTTAGGTGCAACGGATAAAGAGATCGCTGAGTTCTTCTCTGTCTCAGAACAAACGTTGAACAGCTGGAAAAAGAAGTTTCCTCAATTTCTTGAGTCCTTAAAAAAGGGAAAGGCTGTGGCGGATGCGAATGTCGCTTCGAGACTTTACAGCCGTGCGATTGGCTACGATGCCAAGGCTACGAAGTTCGCTACCAATGAGGGCCGGATTACGGATAAAGTAGAGTATATCGAGCATTATCCTCCGGATACGACAGCCGCTATTTTTTGGTTGAAGAACCGGCAGCCGGCTAAGTGGCGTGATAAGAAAGAGGTCGAGAACCTTGTTAAGCTGGGTGATGAATTGGAATCGATGTCGGATGAAGAATTAGAAGCAATTATCCGTGGCGAAAAGGAGTAAAAGAGACTTATTAATCAGGCAAGCAAAGGCAGCTACCATATTGCGTAAGCGGGAGGCTCGGAATGATTTCTGGGCCTACTGTTTATATCATGACCCCAAGTTCTTCGCTAAGCGTCTGTTCTTGAAGAAGGTGGCTGATGCTTTCACTCGTGTATATGAATCGTATGTGTCGGGTGTTATTCGCCGGTTGGCTGTTTCTATGCCTCCACGTGCGGGAAAATCTTACATCTCGTCTTTGTTCATATCGTGGATGCTCGGCCATTTTCCGGAAGAATCGGTCATGCGTAACTGCTGTTCCGATACGCTGTATAACAAGCTGTCGTATGACACGCGCGATATTGTCCGCTCTTCCCGGTTCAAAGAGATATTCCCGGATGTGCAATTGCGAGGGGATAAGCAGAACGTTCATGGTTGGAGTTTGGACACTGCCCGGCAGGTAAGTTACTTCGGGGCTGGTGTAGGCGGTACGGTAATCGGTTTCGGTGCGTCCATGCTCGCCATGACGGATGACTTGTATAAGAGTTTGGAAGATGCGCTGTCTGATACCAACAATGAAAAGGTCTGGTCGTGGAAGCAGGGAACGCACGATTCCCGTATAGAGGGGAACTGTTGTTCGATCGATATCGGTACCCGCTGGTCTGCCACTGACGTGCTCGGCCGTATGGAGGAGATGGGAAAGTATGACGAGATCATTCGTATCGCCGCCTTGGATGAGAACGACCGTTCTTTTTGTGAGGAGGTACATACGACAGAGTATTATCACGAATTGCGTGAGGAAACGGACGATTCCATTTGGTGTGCCGAGTATATGCAAGATCCAATCGAAGCAATCGGGTTGTTGTTCCCGAAATCGGAGCTTAACCGATTTAAATTGGCTGATATTGAGGGCAAGCAACCGGACGGTGTTATCGGAGCTACCGATGTGGCTGACGAGGGAGACGATGATTTCTGTGCTCCGGTTGCCAAGGTATTCGGTACGAAGTATTTCATTACCGATGTTTTGTTTACGAAGGATAATGTAGAGATTACCGAACCGAAGCTGGTTTCCTTGATCCTTGATACCCGTTGCGACAATATGCGTATCGAGAGTAACAACGGTGGTCGTTTGTTCGCCCTCAATGTCCGTAAGGCTGTAAAGGCAAAGAATGAAAAATGTATCATTCAGGCGAAACCGACAACAGCCAATAAGGATACACGTATCTTGTTGAAGTCTGGTTGGATCAAGAAGCATTGTTATTTCTTGGAAGAAAGCGAGTATAAGAAAGGTTCGGACTACGACCGTTTTATGAAAGCGCTTACCGGTTACAAGAAAGAGGGAGGCAATAAGCATGACGACGCACCTGACGGAATGACGATCCTTGCCGAGAATGTAGAGTTTATTGGGTTGTGCAAGGCTAACTCTGTACGTCGGGTAGCAAGAGGACGATAATTGGCAAAATGAAAGTGTTTTTCTGATATTTGTGACACGTGTTAGATAAAATCCCGATATTTTTCTGCCACATACTTGCGTTTTGATATGTGTTCTTGGTTTTTACATTTCAAAGTGAACTTGTTTATACTGGCCGTATTGACAGCGAAAAACTATTTGCTTTTATATTTTAGCATAAAACAATTATGCCAAGTATAAGCGAAATCCTTGCGAATGAAGACTTCGGACAGGTAGTCAGTACGTTATGTGTCGATACGATTGAATACCGGGAACCAAGAGAATATTACAGAGAATACCATGGTGAACGTCGTCGGCGTAAGACTTCAGTCGGTTGGCGTGAACCCAAACGACTGGCGGTCTATTCGGAAACACTGAAAGATAAGAATGGTGAGCCGTTACGACTGGAAGATAAGATTGTCGATGTGGCCCGTATCGTTACCAATTTCCCGAAGAAAGAAGTGCGGACCTCCGTTGCTTTCCTTTTTGGTGGTAGTATGACAATTACTGGAACGGAACAGAATGACGGATTCCAAGAGTTCAAACGTGTATGGGAACGCCGATTGAAAATGCAATCCGTCTTGAAGTCGTTCGCCCGTAAGGTGCTTTCTGAAAGTAAGGCTGCTCTTGTATTCTATCCGTATACTTCCAAAGGATTAGACGGCAAATTGATTACGGAATTGAAGGT
>JAEWQV010000004.1 GCA_023399055.1 Bacillota bacterium
ATCCCGATGATATTGAGAGCATGAACATATTGAAAGGCCCTGCCGCTGCTGCACTTTACGGTAGTTCGGCTGCCAATGGTGTGGTGATTATTACCACTAAGAAGGGCAAGGAAGGACGCGCCAGTATCAGTTTCAATACCAGCACCACTTTCGATATAGCTGCATACGGTATTCCCGAATTCCAGAATCACTATACGGGTGTGTCAACCAGTTGGGGCAGTGATATCAAAGGTAGTCCCGACTATACAGACGATTTCTTCAAAACAGGTGTCACTACTATCAACTCGCTCTCGTTGAGCATGGGTTCGCAAGCTATGCAAACTTACTTTTCCTATGCTAATACTTACGGCAAGGGCGTGGTGGAAGGTAATAGCTTGGTGAAGCATAATTTCAATTTTCGCGAAACTGCCAACTTCCTCAATAACAAACTGACTGTTGATGCCAATATCAATGCGATGTATCAAAGGGGGAATAACCGTACTACTTCGGGAGGTTATTACATGAATCCTTTGGTAGGTCTTTATCACTTCCCGCGTGGTGGTGTTGAAGGTGGAAAGGACTTTAACTACTACAAAGATAATTATCAGATTCTTAATGCCGGTCGTAACATAATGGACCAGAACTGGTATAAATCTCAAGGTACTGATATGGAGCAGAATCCCTATTGGTTGATTAATAAGGTTCCGAATGAGGATACCCGTTATCGTACATTGTTGAATCTGAGTGTGAAGTATAAGTTCAATGACCTGTTCAGTATACAGGCTCGTGGTAGTGCCGACTATGTTGTAGACAAGAATAATACACGTATGTATGCAGGTACCAGCCCGGTGTTGTGTGGTATGAATCCGGCTGGAACAGGAACTAACGGTCGTTACATCTACGGTGAATCAAGTAGCCTTTCTTCTTATGGGGATGTTTTGTTTACTTATCAACAGCAATTCACTAACTTCAGTGTCAATGCTTCGGTAGGTGCCAGCATCAACGATTATACAGGAAACGGTACAGGTTTCGATTCCTATCCGGGTATACTCTCTGTGCCCAACGTATTCACTATGCAGAACTGCTCCTTGAACAAGGGCTCATTGACCGATTGGAAAACCCATACTCAAAGCCAGAGTGTGTTCTTCACCGGTCAGGTAGGCTTCAAAGATCAGATTTATGTGGACGTGACAGCACGTAACGACTGGACTTCAACATTGGCATTTACCAAATACAAAAACAAAGGCTTTTTCTATCCGTCAGTAGGTGTGACATGGTTGCTGAACGAAACATTGAAATTACCTTCTTGGATTGATTTAGGTAAGATTCGCGGTGCATGGTCAAAGGTGGGTAACGGTTTGAATACTTATACTTCAAATCCTCTCAACTCCATTACAAAGAGTGGTAGCATCAATTTCAACAGTACAGCTCCGTTTGCAGAACTGAAACCGGAAATGACTACTTCCATTGAGTTTGGTACTGAGTGGCGCTTTTTCAATAGCCGCTTGGAGTTCGACTTCACTTATTATAAGACTAATACAAAGAATCAACTCTTTACGTTGGATGCTCCGTCAGGTTCACAATACGCCCGATATTACATCAATGCCGGTGATATTCAGAATACCGGTGTCGAAGTTATGTTGAATGGAACTCCTGTCATGACTAAGGATTTCCGCTGGAAAACCGGTGTTAATTTTGCAACCAATAAGAACGAAGCAAAGGCACTGGCTGGTGATGACTTTGGTTATTTTACATTTAGCGGTGGCGAAAGTAACAATGTATGGAGTCGTTTAGAAGTAGGTGGTTCGTTTGGTGACATTTACGGTACTACTTTTGTACGTGACGAAAAAGGCAATATTCAGTATGAACCTGCAAAAGAAGGACAAAAAGATAGTGATAGACTTCCATTGGTGGATAAGACAAATCCGGTGAAACTGGGTAATTCTACTCCTGATTTTAACTTGGGGTGGAGCAATACAATCACGTGGAAGGACTTCTCTCTTTACTTCTTGATTGATGGACGTTTTGGAGGTGAAGTGATGTCTTTGACGGAAGCCGACCTCGATCAGCAGGGAGTAAGCAAGGCAACGGGTGATGCTCGTGACCGTGGTTACGTGATGCTGGAAGGCCGTCAAATTACAGATGTGGAAGGCTTCTATAATCAGGTTGGTGGCCGTGCGGGTGTGACCGAGCATTATATGTACAGTGCTACCAACATACGTTTGCGCGAACTTTCCATTGGCTATAGTCTGCCTCAGGCTTGGTTGGCAAAGACTGGTGTCATTAAGAACGCACAGGTTTCACTTGTAGGCCGCAACCTGTTCTTCTTCAAGAACAATGCTCCATATGATCCTGATGGCATGCTTTCTACCAGCAACCGTCTGCAAGGAGTTGATGTGTTTGGTATGCCTACCAACCGTTCGATTGGGTTCAACTTGAAAGTTAATTTTTAAACAGTAGATATGATTATGAAAAATATATTTAGACTTACAGCTGTAGCGCTGCTGGCAGCTACCTTATTCTCGGCATGTACGGGAGCGTTCGAGGATATGAACACTAATCCGAAGGGAGTGAGCGATGAAGAACTAAAACAAGATAACAACTACATTGGTATGCACTTCATTCCCATGATGCAGTCTATCTATTATAATAAAAATGCAGGTGTCAATGTATGGGAATATCAGCTTATTCAAAATTTGAATGCCGATTTGTGGTCAGGCTATATCAGTACGGCTACTGCATTTGCCGGCAATGTAAGTAATGTGACCTATGCCATGAATGCAGGATGGAATGACAACTGTTGGGATTATGCTTATAGAAACGTAATGGTGGAAAGCTTGAAAATCACCAACAAGTGCAAAGACGATATGGAGACGTATGCCCATTTCGAGGCTATCAATACCATCTGCCGCGTAATAGCTATGTCGCGTCTTGCCGACCAATACGGATGTATTATCTATTCTCACTATGGCGAATCGGCTACTGGTGGTGAGTATGATTCAGGACAGGATGCTTATAAAAAATTCTTTGAAGAATTGAAAGAAGCTGCAGACGTGCTGCGTACTGCTAAAGAAAAGGATGTGGCTTCGTTTATGATGTTTGATTATGCCTATGGAGGTAACTTGAACAAATGGGCGCAGTTGTGTAACACCATTCGTTTGCGTTTGGCCATGCGTATTGTGAAGTATGATGCTGCTTGGGCAAAAAGTGAGGCGGAAGCTGCCATGAACGATAGTAATGGATTGATTGAAACCAATGATGCTAATTTCGGCATTGCAGGAAACGGTTATGTCAATCCGCTTTACGGTATTGCATTCAACTATGGAGATGGTGTTTTAGGCGCTAATATTCCTTCTATCTTGTCTGGTATGGGCGATGCGCGTCTTGATAAGTATGCTACACAGAACAGCAAGAGTGAATATTTTGGTATTCGTCTTGGTATTAAAGGACTGGAAGAAGAAGGGTTTTCGGATGCCTATAAGGCGATTGTAAGTCGACCCAACTTGACAGAAACCTCTCCTGCTATTTTGGCAACTGCTGCCGAAACCATTTTGTTGGAAGCCGAAGCTGCTTTGCGTGGTTGGGATGTAAATGGTAAGGGCACCGCTCAGAGCTTGTATGAAAAGGGTATACGGACATCGTTCGAACAATGGGGAGCCGCTGTGGGCGATTATTTAAGCAGTACGACTACTGCTGCAGCGTATGTAGACCCCGTTATTCCCGCTGCCAGCATTGAAGGCCAGAGCAAGGTGACTGCTAAATGGGACGAGTCTTTGAGTAACGAGGAAAAATTTGCTAAGATTGCCACACAACGCTGGATTGCTATTTATCCTGAAGGTATGAATGGCTGGGCTGAGATACGTCGCACTGGTTATCCCAAATTATTCCCGGTAATGGTGAACTACAGTCAAGGTGAGATTGATACAGATCTTGGCCCACGCCGTTTACCCTTCACCATCAATGAAAAAGGCAATAATCCTACCGGTTATGCCAAAGCCGTCGAAATGTTGGGCGGACCGGACAATGGCGGTACTCGCATCTTCTGGGATGTAGATAAACCGAACTTCTAATCCGCATTATTATCATAGAGATTAAGTGATGAGGACTTTTTGAAGCATGTTTTTTTAAGGGGAAGTATGAAAAACATATTTCATATTTCCCTTTATGTATTTTTTGTTTAATATAATAATTGATTATTATGAATTCAAAATATCTCGTGAATGGCTTGTTTATATTATGCTATTCTATGTTTTTAATGTTTATGAGCGCTTGTTATAATGAGTTGGAAACTGTTGACTTTGAAGAACAAGAAGAACAGCAAAGCGTTTCAATAGAAGATGGTATGTGTATAATCCAATCACTTGGATTCGATACTTTAGATGTGGTAGAGTTGAAGTCAGGTTATCTTATTCAAGGTGATATATACCTTGAAAAAAGTAAACTTGTCACTTATAGTCAACCACAAACAAGGCAGGCTTATCATACTACCGGTTTAATTGGTCACCCCAAACAAAGAGCAATTACCGTTGGTGTTGATAGCTCGATACCTGCATCAGGTGTGGATGATTGGCGAGATGAAATACAGGAAGCCATCAATCTGTGGAATCCTCTTAGTAACCTTAAAATGACTTATACTACAGCTGCCAATCCGGATATACTCATCCGTAGTGATGCTAGCGCTCCTTTACCGAACAATACTATTGCGGCAGGCTCTTGGCCTATGAATGGAAAACCAGGTTCCTCTATTTGGATAAATTTGGATTATGATTATAACAAAACCATTCCAAGACTTCAGAAGATATATAATATGGTACATGAGTTGGGACATTGCTTCGGACTAAGGCATACAAATTGGAAATCATTGGGTGAATCTGTGGCCAATGGTATTACTGGAACTTTTGATTCAGATCCCTATTCTGTGATGAATGGAGGAACTGCCGAATATCAATGGTCTGGGTTTAGTGAGGGAGATAAATCAGCGATAAGTTATTTGTATCCTCGATTTTTTGAAGGAGATTTTGTTAATTACCCAACAGAGGTAAAGCGCTTTGGAGTTGACGTGTATATGGTACGTGTTGTCGGCAATCACCCTATTCTGAAATATGAATGGGGGACTACAGGCATGTTTTTGCTTGCTTCCGAAGGAGATGCTGCTAAAGTTATTTTTGGTAGTCCTGTAACTTCTGAACTTAGGGCATATGTTACTACTGTATATGGAGAAACTTATTGTATTAGTAGAGAGTATGCCACTCAAACAACTATTCAAAGACTTGTTGAAAATTGAGATTAGGCATAGTTCCTCATATATTTGTACTAATTTTCTTCTCCTTTATGCTTTAATCACCTTATAACTTAATAATTATAATATGATGAAGAATGTAATAAAACTTATCTTTTTGCTTTTTGATTTAGTTATCGGTTGCTGCGTTTTGCTTCATGCCCAGGTAGATGAAAAGTTGAAAGCCGACATCGTCAGCACGGGCTACGTGCACAGTCCGTTACCGCTCGACGAGACAAAGGCTTTCGAAACATTCGGCTTGAAAAAGAAAGTGTTGGAAACCGTGATGCTGTGTGATATGGAGGATTTCTCCAAATGGTCGCATAAGGGCATCGGTAAGATTGGTTTGACTGACGAACGGAGCAAGTCCGGCAAGCACAGTCTGCGTCTGGAAGCTCCCGCCCATCCGGAGAAGATTCTTGGCTGGGGTTTGGGACGCGGCACTTGCATGGCCTCTTATGATATAGGAGGTGTGAACTGGGAAGGTTACAACCGCCTGAAGTTCTATATCTATCCCACGTGCGAAGGAGCACGCAGCATCTACCTCAACCTTTATGTGGAGAATGACG
>JAEWQV010000008.1 GCA_023399055.1 Bacillota bacterium
GTATTAGTATTTATCCGTGTGCTCCGTGTCATCCGTGTAGTCCGTGTTCCATAATCCACTATTCTCTAAAAGCGTTCTATCAACTCCTCGATAGTCACAAGGTTTTGCTCACCCGTGAGCATATTCTTTAAGTTGATTTTATTCTCGGCCATCTCATTCTCTCCGACTATCGCGACAAACGGGATTTTCTTAGCGTCCGCATATCCCATTTGCTTTTTCATCTTAGCTGGCTCCGGATATAGCTCCGTACGAATACCGGCCTTGCGAACCTTAGCGATCAGCGGCAATAAATGAATCTCCTCTTTCTGTCCGAAGTTCACGAATAGAAGCTGTGTAGTCTTCAAAGACCCTTCCGGATATAAATCCAATTGGTTCAATACATCAAAGATACGATCAGCGCCAAAAGAGAAACCGACACCAGACACGCCTTCCATGCCAAACACCCCTGTCAGATTGTCATAGCGACCACCACCCGTGATACTACCGATCTGTACGTCCAAGGCTTTCACCTCGAAAATCGCACCTGTATAATAGTTTAAGCCACGAGCCAATGTCAGATCAAGCTCTAATTCCGCACGAATTGGCGTATGAGAGATGCGCTCCAAGATAAAATCCAATTCGGCTACACCTTTCAAACCAGTCTCAGACGCAGATAATACCTCTTTCAAGGTAGCGATCTTTTCTTGATTTGAACCCTGCAGCATAATGATCGGCTGCAAACGCTCGATCGCCTCCTCGGGTAAACCCTTGGAACGAAGCTCTTCATTCACGTTGTCCAAGCCAATCTTATCCAGCTTGTCGATAGCTACCGTAATGTCTACGATCTTATCCGCCTCGCCTATGATTTCGGCAATACCGGAAAGGATCTTACGATTGTTCATCTTGATACACACACGAATGCCAAAACGATGGAACACCTCGTCCATAATCTGGATCAGTTCCACCTCATTGATCAAGGAATCAGAACCCACAACGTCGCCATCACATTGGTAGAACTCCCGATAACGTCCCTTTTGCGGACGATCGGCACGCCAAACCGGTTGGATCTGGTAACGTTTGAACGGAAAACTGATCTCATTACGATGTTGTACCACGTAACGGGCGAACGGAACGGTCAAATCATAACGCAAGCCTTTCTCACAAGCCTTAGCAGCAAATCTCAACGGGTTCTTTTCCATTAACTCCTCATCCGAGATACCAGCGAAACAATCACCGGAATTCAATATCTTGAAAAGGAGCTTATCCCCTTCCTCGCCATATTTACCCATCAATGTAGAAAGGTTTTCCATGGCAGGAGTCTCTATTTGCTGGAAGCCATACAAGTGAAATACTTCACGGATCGTGTTGAATATATAATTACGTTTCGCCATTTCCTCCGGCGAAAAATCCCGGGTACCTTTGGGTATGGAAGGTTTTTGCATGATCTTATGTTTTAAATGATTATTCTGGCCGCAAAGGTAATGTTTTTTGCTCGAAATAAATAAGAAAATAACAATGCCCACTGTAAGGAGCTTACAATCGCAGTTATAAGCATCTTACAATGGGCATTCTAACATCTTTATAATGGGCATTCGAGGAAAGCCTCCTCCGAGACTTATCAATCCCTGCTTCTTCCCCCCAAGAATATCATTATATAATATAATAATGTAGCAAGCGAACCTAACGCTGCGACCACGTACGTATAAGCGGCGGAACGTAAAGCGTCCTCTGCCTTATCATGCGTATAAGCATTTGTTATACCGGCATTGCTCAACCACGCTAAAGCACGTTGGCTGGCATTGATCTCGACCGGAAGCGTGATAAAGCTAAATAGCGTAGTCGTAGCGAACAAGATTATACCGAATAACAATAGCTGAGGAAACGTATGCAATAATAACATACCACCCAGCAACACCCATGTCATGATATTAGAGGCGAAACTAACAACCGGAACCAAAGCCGAACGCATTCTCAACGGAGCGTAAGCGGTAGCATGCTGCACAGCGTGACCGCACTCATGGGCGGCAACCGCAGCGGCGGCGATACTATTGCTATAATAAACCGACTCACTCAAGTTCACCGTCTGGTTAGCGGGATTGTAATGGTCCGTCAGATGTCCGGGTGTAGAAATCACCTTTACATCATAGATACCATTGTCATGCAACATCTTCTCAGCGACATCTTTTCCTGTCATGCCATTCGGCATAAGGATTTTCGAATACTTCTCAAACTTGCCCTGAAGGCGGGATGACACCAGCCAACTCAATAGCGCAAATCCAATAAATATAATCCAATACATACTCATAAATTTCTATCTTATTTAGTTTTATAAAACAACGACAAAAAGTTTGCCAAAGACAAAAATGGCAGGAGACACCCCTTGAGGAATGTGGTCTTCTGCCATTTTGTACGATTTATAACGAGTTTATTCTTCTGTATATCTGACAATCGTCTGTTCACGATCCGGTCCTACGGAAACGATCTTCACAGGCACACCCAGTTCTTCCTCCAAGAAAGAAAGGTAAGCGTTGAACTCCTCCGGGAACTCATCCTCGCTCTGCATCTTCGTCATGTCCGTCTTCCAACCCGGTAATTCCACGTATACAGGTTCGATCGTATCATCGATCTCATACGGGAACTCATTAGTCTCGACACCATTCATCTTATAAGCCACGCAAGCCTTGATCGTATCGAAGGTATCCAACACATCACTCTTCATCTTGATCAATTGGCTTACACCGTTGATCATCACGGCATATTTCAAGGCTACCAAATCAATCCAGCCACAACGACGTTTACGTCCCGTAACCGCACCGAACTCATGGCCTAATTGACCGATCTTATCTCCCACCTCATCAAACAACTCGGTCGGGAACGGACCGCTACCTACACGTGTACAATAAGCCTTGAAGATTCCATATACCTCACCGATATTCCGGGGAGAAACACCCAGTCCCGTACAACATCCGGCACAGATCGTGTTAGAGGAAGTCACGAATGGATAAGAACCGAAGTCTATATCCAGCATCGTACCTTGAGCGCCTTCCGCCAAGACCGACTTACCTTCCTTCAAATAGTTATTGATGACATGCTCGCTATCAATCAATTTGAATTGTTTGAGGTAGTTCAAGGCCTCCATCCATTGAGCCTCCATCTCGGTTATATCATATTCATAGTTCAATGAACGCAAGATCGCTTCATGTTTTGCTTTAGCGGCCGCATATTTCTCTTCGAAGTTATGCTATAAATCGCCCACACGAACACCGTTACGGCTAATCTTATCCGTATAAGTCGGGCCGATACCCTTTCCTGTCGTACCGATCTTTCCGGAACCTTTTGCGGCCTCATAAGCGGCATCCAAGATCCGGTGAGTAGGTAAAATTAGGTGAGCTTTCTTAGAGATATAAAGCTGCTTGGTGATATCGTGACCACTCGCTGCCAATGATTCCGCTTCCTGCTTGAACAATAACGGGTCCAGAACGACACCGTTACCGATTACGTTTATTTTTCCACCTTGGAAAATACCGGAAGGAATCGAACGTAACACATACTTTTCCCCGTTAAACTCCAATGTATGTCCGGCATTAGGGCCTCCTTGAAAACGAGTTACCACATCGTAATTCGGAGTCAGCACATCGACAACCTTGCCTTTGCCCTCGTCGCCCCATTGCAATCCTAACAAAACGTCTACTTTCATCTTTTCTATATTTATTATAGGCTATTAATATTCTTATTTAACTGACCTTTGCTGCTTAAACTTGCATTTACTGCACAGGCCATAAACGTACAAACAGTAATACTCCGGCGTAAAACGAGAGACTTTCAAGTTTCTCATATCCGCTTTCAACGTACTGTTTCGCAGCTCCCGGATGGCCCCACAT
>JAEWQV010000011.1 GCA_023399055.1 Bacillota bacterium
TTTTCAGGAAAAAGGTTGGTTGGTTCAGGATCAGAAAGAATGCTATTATGTTTATGCCCAAACCATGAATGGCAAGACTCAATATGGGTTGGTAGTCGGGGCTTATGTTCCCGATTATATGAATGGCACGATCAAGAAACATGAGCTGACCCGCCGTGACAAGGAGGAGGATCGCATGAAACACGTACGTGTCAACAACGCTAATATCGAGCCGGTATTCTTCGCTTATCCCGACAACTCAGAGTTAGACGCTATCGTTATGAAATATACGGCTCGTGAGCCCGAATATAATTTCGTGGCGAAATTAGACGGTTTCGGCCATACGTTCTGGATTATCGATGAGGATAAGGATATCGCTCGCATCACGGAGTTATTCGGGGAGATGCCTGCGTTGTATATTGCCGACGGACATCATCGTTCCGCCGCTGCTGCTTTGGTAGGAGCGGAGAAGGCCAAGCAAAACCCGGATCATAAGGGAGACGAGGAGTATAACTATTTCATGGCTGTTTGCTTCCCGGCCAACCAATTGACCATTATCGATTACAACCGTGTGGTTAAAGACTTGAACGGCTTGACCGAGGAACAATTCGTTGAGAGATTAACGAAAAACTTCGTGGTAGAGGAGAAGGGCTCTGCTATTTACAAACCGGGTGCCTTGCACAATTTCTCCCTGTATTTAGGAGGGAAATGGTATTCTTTGACCGCTAAGCCCGGTACGTACGATGACAATGACCCGATAGGCGTATTGGATGTCACGATCTCTTCGAACTTGATTCTGGATGAGATTTTAGGCATTAAGGATTTACGTTCGGACAAGCGAATCGATTTCGTGGGAGGTATCCGTGGCCTGGGTGAATTGAAACGCCGTGTGGATAGCGGTGAGATGAAGGTTGCCTTGGCTTTGTATCCCGTTACGATGAAGCAATTGATGGATATCGCCGATACGGGTAATATCATGCCGCCGAAGACGACGTGGTTCGAACCGAAGCTTCGCTCCGGTTTGGTGATCCATAAATTGGATTAAGTCTTATATACATAAATATAGCTTTGGATTGGGGTATAATCGTTGAAGATTATACCCTTTTTTATCCTTGTAACCTAGATATACGGAATAAATTGTATCTTTAGGACTTAAATAGTATCGCAATGGGTAAAATAAAAAATATAGTATTCGATCTGGGGGGCGTTATCATAGATTTGGACCGGGATGAACCTGTTCGTCGTTTAATAGAGATTGGGGTCAAAGATGCCGATGGATTGATAGATCCTTACGAACAAAAAGGGGTTTTTCAAGATCTGGAGACCGGAAAGATCGGAGTAGAGGAGTTTTGTCGCTATTTACGGAAGCATACGGGTAAAGACCTTTCTTATGAGGATATTTGTTGGGCTTGGTTTGGCTTCATTGGCGGCGTTCCCCAATATAAATTGGATTACATATTAAAACTCCGTGAGAGATATCAAGTCTATTTATTGAGCAATACAAATCCGATCATACAGCTTGAATGGGCACAGACAAAAGAGTTTACGCCGTCGGGCCGTCCATTAAATGATTATTTCGATAAATTGTATCTCTCTTATGAGATCGGTGTCACGAAGCCGGATCGTGAAATTTTTGATCGCATGGTCTTGGATTCAGGAATCAAACCAGAGGAAACATTATTTGTAGATGATGGTAAGAATAATATCGTAGTGGGGCAGGAACTAGGGTTCCATACCTATCAGCCTTTGAATGGAGAGGATTGGAGAGGGAGGCTCGATGAAATACTCTCAAAATCATAGGATCTCTATTCCTCTTAATTAAATCTATATCATTGAAAATGACAAATACTACTTTAAATTTGGAAGAACTACTCTGTGGTGTAAACGAGCTAGTCGATACGCTTTGGATCGTCACATTAGGTAATGAAAAGGTTGAGATAATCAAAGATTCGATGACTCCCGAAAGGGAAGGAGAATGTTTGGATTATACAGAACTTTGCCAGACTTACATTCAAGAATATGTATATCCTGCGGATTTAGGGAAATGGGAGGAGATCTTATCCTTGAATTCATTGCGGCAAATGGCGGCTAGCGGCGTAGCGAATAAGAAGTTCGACATGCGTTTCTGTAATGATTTGTTTGGTTTTGAGTGGCATGAGGCTTTTATTCGTATCTTGAAAGATAAGAGTGGAATTCCGGATCGTATCATTCTTTCCAGCCGTTATGTGAATCATTGCCGCAAGGCACAGATCGTAGAGGCTGCCGTTCAGACTGAGTATGATTATGTCGTTTATATAGAGGCAAACACGAATAGCTATGTCATGTATACTTCCAATCGTGAAAGTGGGACGCCGGTCCCCCCGATAGCGAGTAATGACTATGAAAAAGAGGTAGCCGAGTTCCACCACAAATATGTGCCGGAGGATCAGCGAGATGAGTTAACCCGAAATCTTTCCCTAGATCATGTCTTATCTGTCTTACGAAATTCCCGTGAGTATGTCTTGTTCTGTCAGGTGATGGAGAATGGCGTTTTTAGGGATAAGAAGATGCGTTTTAGCTTTTTCGATAAGGAGAGGAATATACTTCTTTTGACCCGGACCGATATTATGGAGGTT
>JAEWQV010000024.1 GCA_023399055.1 Bacillota bacterium
TGGAGGAATTTCTTGCAAAACTGATCAATGGAAATGTAGTTGAAATTGATGGGTAAAGGAGGAACGGACAGATGGAAAAAATAGCGGTGATCAGCAAAGATCAAAAACTGGTTCCTTTTTTGTATTGCAATCTGGTAGAAATATATGAAAAAGAGGGGACACAGTGGCAGGCGGTTCGGATTGCTTCCTTTTCTCCCGTAAAAGGGAATTCAGTGGAGGAACTGAGAAAAGAAACGGAAGCAGTCCTGACTCTCACAGAGGATGCAAAAGCCATTCTGTGCAAAGAGCTTTCAGGAATTCCCTTTTCGGTATTCAACCAGAAGGGGTATTGCATCTTTTGCGCAGAGATGGCTGATCAGGACACATTAGACGGAATGGTAAAGGATATGGAAGACAGCGATGAAAAACGAAGAAGGAAAGAAGAGATGATTAAGAATGCAGGACCAGTGGAAACCCAGACGCCTGGAATCTATTTTCTGGACCTGGCGCAGCTTCAAAAGGAGTGTCCGGAGATTTCCTCTAAAAAGGCACTATTACCTTTTTTCTCCAACACTCCGTTTTTAGAACTGCAGCTTGTCTGTGCACACATACCACCATGGCTGGAAACAGATGCTTCCTATGAAAAAAAGATCCGGAAAGAAGAGGGCGGATTACATATAACGGTAACCAGAAAACAGTGTTAGCAGGAGGGAAAAGCGATGCAAAATTATATGGTTTTAGACCCGGGAACACTTCAGACTCCTTACGGAATTCTGGGTGGAGTGGATTCCTTTCTTTGCCATCCAAACGGAGAGCTTTTGGGAGTGAGCCTGTCGGAAAAGAATATGATTGTCACTCAGGCAGGAGAGCTGATTCCAGCATATACGGAAAATGGGAGAAGAAAAAAGAAGCCGTCAGTGGAGTTTGACAGGCAGGGAATGGTGGTCAGTGTGGCGCTGGAAGAACAGCAGGAAGTTCTTACTCCCATTGGGGAGCTGCCAGTGGAACTGATTAAATTCTATCCCACTGGAGAAATTCACCGGGTATTTATACTGGATGGGCAGATAAGCGGCTTCTGGACGGAGGAAGATGAGCGAAAGCTTAACATTTCCCTGACCTTTGATCTTGAATTCACTGAATTTCAGGCAATGATCAATGGTCTGTGTTTTTATAAGAGTGGGGACATTAAAAGCATCACATTATTTCCGGGAGAAAAGGCTTCCATACGGACTCCCATGGGAATGGTGGAAACGAAAGTGGGGCTGTCCTTATATGAGTCGGGGAATCTAAAATCAGTAGAACCGGCAGATCCTGTGCTGTTATCCACTCCCATCGGGAGGATTACCGCTTACGATCCGGATCAGATCGGAATCAATGCAGACAGCAATTCTCTGTCATTTACCGAAAATGGAGAAATTAAGGCTCTTACAACCTGCGATCACTCCATCTATGTACAGACAGAGGATGAAGTGATGAGAAAATATTCTCCCCATATAAAGCCTCATCCGCTCTACGATGAGGTACTTACTGTATCCGGAATAAAAGTGGAGTTTCTGGCAGAATCAGGGGAAGTATTAATCGAAAAAGACAGATATAATCTGGAATCATGCGGATTTACCATAGAGCCTTTTGTACGGCCCGGAATGCACTGCAGTCCTTCTGACTGCGCAAACTGTTCCCTGTGTAATAAAGCAATGAGGGAATAAAAAACGGAACTGCCAGGGCTGGACACCCGGGCAGTTCCGTTTTTCAAATGCTTAGTCTGATTTTGCTGCAGCATACTCTGTCTCACAGGAGGAAGCAGTGGCATGCCTGCCTTTTCCAAGAACAGTCGTATAGAAAAAGGTCCCAAAACAGGCAGCTGCAAAAATTATTCCAATTGGATAAGCAATGGCGGTGGAAATCTGAAGTCCTTCCTTTGCCATCAGTATGTAGGTACAGGAGACTGCGGACATAAAGGTTGCAGCAAGCACTGTAATCCAGTAAAAACGTTTTTTACGGAAGAGATAAACGCTTGCAGTCCATAATGCGATCATTGCCAGTGTCTGGTTGCTCCAGGAGAAATACCTCCATACGATCTGAACATCAAACTGAGTCAGAACAGAGCCAACTGCCAGAAGCGGTATGGTAAGGAGCAGGCGGTTTTTCGCCGGTTTCTGGTCAAGCTTAAACCAGTCCGCCAGAGTCAGTCGTGCACTCCGGTAAGCCGTATCTGCAGAAGAGATGGGGCATGCGATAACTCCGATCATGGCTATAACAGCACCTACGGGTCCAAGAAGCTGAAAGCAGATTTCATAAACAACGCTGGACTGCCCATTTCCAAGAGCCGTTAAAAGACCGCCTGTTCCGTCATAAAAAGCAACTCCCGCCGCAGCCCAGATGAGCGCAATCACACCTTCTGCCACCATGGCTCCATAAAATACCTTTCGTCCGTCCGCCTCATTGGTAAGACAGCGGGCCATCAAAGGAGACTGTGTGGCATGAAATCCCGATATGGCACCGCATGCTACAGAGATAAACATGGTGGGCCAGATTGGTGTTCCGGCAGGGTGATGATTGGCCTGGGTGATTTCCGGAATGTGATATCCTTTAAAA
>JAEWQV010000034.1 GCA_023399055.1 Bacillota bacterium
CAGATGGATGGGGAGAAGGAACGTGCGAGTACCCGGGGAGATCTGCATGGTACGCTTTGAAAGAGGTAACTATTATCGCAAGGTAATACTGAACATGCAGAAGTCAGCAGAGGTCGTAGTAGCCAAAAGGAACAACGTTCCATTCGAGGTGAAGGACCGAATCAATAGGAGTCGCAAGTATGACCGAGAAAAGGAGGAATGGCTGATGAAGGCAGAAAACTCTGAAAATAGAACTGTTTGCAAAGAGATAGTGCGGAACATTTATGACTTAGCCATTGCATATCAGTCCATGCACGGCAACTATTAAAAGCGCCGTGTACCGAACGGTATGCACGGTGCTGTGAGAGGACGGCGGTTAGTCACCGCCTCCTACTCGATTGCCTAGTATGGACTCATTCTTGGCAGATATATGTGGCTATTTTGTGCTACAGTCAGCATTTAATAATTAGAAAATAGGTAGCTGGTTCATTACACTCATTAAACAATATCTTAATAAGTGAAAACTAGAGTTGCAACGTATATGGAATAGCACATACGGTGCTTTGGGGGAGGTATATAAAATAATTATCTACCTTCTACCCAATTGTGAATAATAGGGGAATAAATAAACTTTAATTAAGTATACAAAAGCATCTTGATAAACTGGGGGAAAGAAAGATGAAAATTGCTATTTGTGATGATAAAAAAATAATAAGAGAACAATTACGAGACTATTGTCTAAAATATGTGGATGAATTCGATATGGATAATAATATTATAGAATTTAATTCAGGTGAAGAAGTCCTTTTGTCCGATGCGGTGATAAGCCTTCTTTTTTTAGATATAAAATTACCAGGAATAAATGGGATTGAAGTAAAGGAAATACTCTTAAAAAAGGATAACATAGAGTATATAGTTTTTATATCTGGTTATGTTGGTAATATATGGAACGCTTTTAGTAAAAAAACACTTGGTTTTGTAAAAAAGCCATTTTTTTCAAAGGATATCTATAAAATTCTTTGCAATTATAAAAAAGATATTGATAATTCAATCTCAATTGATTTACCAACAGCGAATGGAATTATACCTGTTAAAACGAAAAATATTGTATATATTAATGCACAGAATATTTACACAGAAGTAATAACAGAAAAAGAGGTTTACCTTGTTCGAGAAAGCTTAAATGATTGGGAAGACAAGTTAAAAAATTATAATTTTATTAGAGTACATAAATCTTATTTAATCAATATGATTTATATTGATAAAATTGATGGATATCAGCTTAATCTTATTAATGGAATAAAACTAAAAATTGGACGTACTAAATTGATCATACTAAAAAATGAATATTATAACTATTGCAAGACAAGAGACAGATACTAAATGGCAGAATTATTCAAAAAGTACTTTTACTACAATAATTTCGTTTAATTTACAACATATTTATGCAGTTTACAACTTTTTCTTTGTATTATATTAAAGATTGTGAAATAATAAACGTAAATAGTAAAATATGTAAATCAATAAGTTGCTATAGAAAATAATAAATTAGCATTATTTTAAAAATATGATACATAAAAAGTGATAACAAACTTAGTTTATAAGTGTACATGCTAAACCTCTTATTTGAGTTCCTTTTTAGCGGATACTTAACTTTACAATATTCTATTGGCGTACGAAATAGTTTGTTGTGTAGTTTGGTATATAGATAATCTATAAATGGCTAATTTATAATACTTATTTACCTAAGTTATTTTTTTATTAGGGTGGGTGTAGATATTATTTAAATTAAGCTGACAAAAATTAAAAATGGAGGTAATAATTCATGTTAAACACATTTAAAAAAAGATGTTTTGCTGGGTTACTGGCAGGTGCTTTATGCCTAACAACAATAGTAACTGTAGATGCGACAAGTAATAATTCAGCAAATGATAAAGTAATAGCTGTTAACAATAGTGCGGTTACATCCTGCTGGACGGGTACCTGTGGCCATACATCAGAGTCGTATTCATATCCAAGTTACTCAGTTTCTGGAGGAGGTACCTTGTATAGGTCATTAGGATATTATTGTGATCCTAAAAATAATGTTACTGTATCGGATTATTTTGAATATACATCTACAATCAGTGCTGGACTCGAATTTGGATCAGACAATGCTAAAGCTTCACTTGGTGTTTCAGGATCATTAACGACGGGTTATTCGATTTCTACAAACTTAACTAACAATACATCGTCACGTCAGTATGTTCATGCAGGTGCAACTTATGCAAATCGCAGTAATACAATAACAAAGAAGACAAGAACTTATTATCCTTATTATGATCTTTTAGGTATTAATAATTATTGTACCTTTACCTACTCCTCATGTTATCCAAGTGGAAAAATTAAAACCTCTATGGGATATTCCTTACTGTCTAGTGTAAGAAATGATTTTTAGGAAATAGCTGGTACGTAATTATTACATAAAAAATAGGTTTCCTGCATTTAATGCAGTAGCCGCCTTATACAAAAATATAACGAGTTATATTCAAATAAGTAAAATAAATACAACTTAGTAATCTTGATACTTAAAGTTATAGAAATATTGCTTTAGGTATCAAGATCTAATTTAGTATTAAATTATGACGTTATAAGAGGAGGATGCACGAGTGCAGAAAAAAGCTTCTATTATTGTTTGTATTATATTTTCAATCATTTCTATAGTTGGTGTGATATTTTTTAATTATTTACCGGAGAACAGAGTGCCTTCAAATGGTTTTCATGTAATAGAACATAAAGCTTATTACGTTTTTACGGATAAGGAAGATAAGACAATTGATTTAGATATATTCTTTGTTAATAACGATATAAATAACAATAACACCCTTATAAAAAAATATACCGAGTTATGCTTGGTATCAAAAGAGGGTACCGAATATCCTTTTTCCTTAAGTAATAATGAAATTGATTATTATATGGAAACACAGAAAAATAATAAATATCAAAGCAAAATAATTGAGCAAACTATTAAAGTTAATCTTTCGGAATTCAGTGATTTACTCGATACAGTTGAGTTTAATAAACTAAAATATAAGAATGAGAGAGGACAAGTAGTTACAAAGGATCTGGGTTCAATCCGTGTCGATGTTATTGTTGGATCAAATGATGTAGTAGCTTTATCAAGTAGACTTAGTTGGACACATTTTGAGCAGCCGACTATTACAGAGGTTAATTATTGTTTTGAAAATGGAAGTAATAATAAAATTGAGATTAATAATATTGATTATGGTTCTATAGGAGTAAGGGTTGAAATTCCTTCGTCAATTAATCTGGACTCTTCAGAATATAAAGAATGTATGTATGATGTTAAACTGGATGGAGAGAAAGTAGGGGAACCAGTTGTTTATATGATGAAACCCCAATTTTCGTATAGCATGGATGGAAATAAAAAAACTGGGTTGTTTGCTAATGTTTCAACTGAAAAATATCTTGATCCGGAATTAGACCTAAATGAATACTTATACATAAGAGAAAAAAAGGAAGCCAAAGAAATAATAGGATAAAGGATTAAAATTATGATAATTAAGGTGACTGATATATGCAAAGAATATACAATGGGTAAAATTAAGGTAGAAGCCTTAAATAAAGTATCTTTTTGTTTTGAGTCTGGAAAATTCTATGCACTTGTTGGACGGTCAGGCAGCGGGAAATCAACTTTATTACATTTAATTGGAGGGTTGGATGCCCCTACAAGTGGAAGCATATTTTTTGATAATCAAGATATTTCCTTATTAAAGGAGCGTCAAAAAGCAAACATAAGAAGTAATATGGTGGGGTTCATCTTTCAAGCTTTTCACTTGGAATCGAATTATACTTGTCTGGATAATGTTATACTTCCATTAATAGCAAACCGTTATCCCAGAGGTAAGAGAAAGGTAAGAGCGGTTGAAATGTTAAACAGATTTGGATTAGAAAATAGGATTTACCATAAGCCGATTGAGCTTTCGGGAGGGGAGAAGCAACGCGTAGCTATTGCAAGGGCTCTTATTAATGATCCCGCTGTTATATTGGCTGACGAACCAACAGGTAATCTGGATAGTAAAAACGGGGAAATAATTATGAGAGCTTTGCGTGATATGGCAAATGAAGGGAAGACAGTGATATTGGTTACACATAATCAGGCGGATGTTTGTATGGCGGATGAAATTATCAAATTAAAAGATGGAATGATTATTGATAAGGAAGAGGTCGAATGATTATAGATTTATTATTATATTCAGTTAGAGAGCTTATGGAAAAGAAGGGAAGAACCTTTTTGACAATAGTGTCGATCATAATATCGTCCATGTTCATTACATCCTTTATTGGTGCAGGAGTAAGTATTAAAAAATTCTTATTCACAACTATTGAGGAATCTGCTGTTTCTAAACAAGTCATTATAAATAATAATGATGACCTTGAGTTTAGTGATGTTGATAAGCTGAATAAATTGACCGAAGCTAAAGATATACGAATTAGTGTTATCTACCCAATTAAAAGTATTACTTATGATAATTTATTCCCGATATCAACTCCTCAAAAAATTAAAATTTATGAGAATAATTATTCGTTAATTACAAAGAGTGAGTTGAATTCATTTTATATAAAAACTGGTATTGACTATGGCTTTCTAAATAATAAAAGTAACGGAGTTTATATCAGTGAACACATATTAGTAAAAAATAAGATTGTTGATATGGATAAGGTTCTTGGAAAAAAGGTTAGAATAACAGTCCTAAATCCACAAAACATGAAGGAAGAAATTATTAATTGTAACATACAAGGCATAATACCTACAGAGCTTCTATCAATATTGGAGCAGACACAAAGGGGAGATATCTTTATTTCGAGTAATCTATTCAATTTTAATCCAAAAGGTATAGAATTTGTTACCTTTGATTATGAAAATTATAAGAATATTCGTACAATTGAAAAGAAATTTCAATTATATAACTTATCAGTGGTTTCCAATAGTAAGGAACTGTTGGATATTGAAACAGAGAGTATTATTTATAATACAATACTGGCTATAAGTAGTCTCATCATTATTGTCACAACTACTTTTGTAATCAATAATTCCCTAAATATATCCTTCAAGGAACGTATTAAATATTTTGGAATGCTAAAAGCGATGGGATTTAATAATACAGATACATATCTTATTTGTATTATGCAAAGTTTTATTATGAGCCTTGTCGGAGGAATGATCGGAGGTATGATTGCTGGTATTATAAGTAAGTTTTTAGGGTTATACATAGCTAAAAGTATCCTTCTGGATGCTGCAAGAAATATTCAAAGAAATATATTTGCAATACAATGGGGTTTATTTTGGTACACAATCTTAATCTTAGTATTTTCAGGTATCATTGCTGGAATTTTTCCTGCCTTAAGGATATCAAGAATGAATCCAATTTCTGCTCTTACCGTTGAAAAATAATACATAGGGATGGATTTATATGAAAGTTGCCGATATTTTAGCACTATCGTTTAAAAATATAAAGATTGACAAGCTCAGAAACATACTGGTTAGCTCTACAATAGGAATAGGAGTATTTTTGATACTTATTTTTTCAGTAATGAAAAATACTGTAGTTGAAATTGAAAAAATGAAATCTGAAAACAATCCGGAATATCGTAAAATAACGATTTTACCACTACTTAATACAGGAAATTCCCAAATAGTAGGAATAGATTTATATTCACTAAATGATCTTGAAAAGATAAAACACGTTGAAGCGGTTAATTTAGTTAATGAATATCACCTAGAGGAAAATGAAATAATAAACCACCACTCCGACGAGTATTTTTTAAATGAGAGAATAGGTGAATACATATGGATTGATGGAATTAAAATTAAAGATCCAGAAAAGAAATTATTTACGGCATTTGATAGATTTAGCCTGTTTGATCAAACAAAGGTTGAATTAGCACAAAAAATAGACACTAATTTTTCTGTTTATCTATGCGGTAGGCAATTAAGTAATGGAAACAATGCCTTAGAGGTTATCTTAGATGATGTTACAGCTTATCGGTTTAGCCGTTGTAGCAATTTGATAATATCTCGAAAAGAAGCCATTAACAGAATGTTAAATAAGAGTATTGAGTTTGTAGTAAATGGAGAAGTCATTAACGCTACCATTGTCGGTATATATGATTATCGTTCCTATATGAGTCAAGCAATTTCAGATACTCTAGAGGATAAGGAACTGATGGATTCCTTTATAAATTTTACTTATAGTGATGCGGAACTGAACGGCTCTAAAGAGTTGACACAAGCCGATATATGCTTTCCGATTTTTATGAATGAGAATTTGAGAAGAGTAATTGAAAAGACTTATTCAGGAAGCCTGAATGGTCAAGAACTAGAAAATTTCACGAATTATCAGGGACGCATTGAAATTATAGTTGATAATATATCAAGCATAAAAGAAGTGACTGAGAAAATAAAAAATGATTATAGTTATTTTATAACATCGAATGAAGAACAAGCGCAGACAGCAATCGATAGAATGTTTTTCTTTAAGAAAATTATTTTACTGATGGGAGGAATTATTTCAACGATAGCTTTACTTACTATAATTAATACCATGTTTATGATTGTTAATGAACGTCAGCATTATATGGGGGTAATATTAGTTGTTGGGTATAATAGAGCATCATTAATACGAATTATTTCAGCAGAAGCTGCATGGTTTGGGTTGTTTGGTAATCTTGTGGGAGTTTCGTTGACTTTTATTTCAAAAGAGATTATTTCCTCCGTGCTACGTAATAGACTACATGAATCAGGGCTCTATAGATATATAAGTGTTGAGTTAAATACAGGGTATGTAGTAGCAGTTTTTACGGTAAGTATGTTAGTTATTTATATAGCAGGTCTTTTGCCCACAATTTATGTATCAGAAAAGAAAACACTGGACTTACTAAATAACTGACTTTTCAATGGATAGATATTGGATGTATATGTCGCACAGGTTAATTTTATGAAAAAGGAGGGGTCTCATGTCTGCCTATAAAAGGCTAAAGTTAGTAAATGTTTTTATTGCTCTAATAATATGTGGGTTATTAATGATATTTTCAAGTTGGATAAACTTTCGATTTGAAAATATTGATTCAGATTATACCAAAATAAATTTGGCAGTAACAATCTCCCAAATTGTTATATATGGTATTCCAATACTGATTTATTATACATTTAATGATTATCTTGAAAAAAAATACTTTGATTTAAAAGAGCCTCACAAAAAAAGTAAGATTAGCACTGTGAATTTAAAAAATATCTTACTTATACTGATAATATCAGTGTTAACTGTAATTATGATGTATTTCTTCCGTAATTTTGTATTTAATTTAGTATATGGAATATCACATGCTGCCCCTGTTGGTTTTTTGGAAGAATATAATGATTTTAATGCTACTGATTTGTCAGTACAGCAATTTATTATTTCGCTCATCAGTTTAGTAATTGTTACATCTATAATGGAAGAGATGTTTTATAGAGGTATCTTGGTAAAGTCTTATGATTACTTACCAGCAGTCTTGGTTATAGGTATTTCAACTATTAGTTTTGCATTTGCTCATCATAGTCTGATGCAGATAGTTCTTGTAGTTCCATTCGGTTTTGTGAGTGCCCTAATATTATTAAAAACAAATAATATTATATTTTCCATTATCGTACATGCCAGTGCCAATATAGTTGCTTTAGGCAATGTTCGTATTGATAAGATGTTTTTTTCAGTAGATTATCCTATCAATTATAATGAGCCTATGATTGCACTAACAAATTCCTTTTTTTGTTTTACAGTCCTGGTTGCAGTCATAGTAATGACTTTGTTATGTATTAACATAATTGCTGCCTCGGGTATAGAAAAGGAAACATTAGAAAAAGAAAATAGAATTAAAAAGAACAAAAAGAGTAGCTTGTTAGAATGGATCACTTATGGTACTGCATGTTTTATATTTTGTCTAATATTGATTAAAGTAAATATGGTTCATTAGTCTTTTTATTGACTTTAATTCTTACATCTAAATTAATTTTAATATTAATTTAGTATATAAATAAAGCTCATACATAGTTTATTTGAGCTGGAAAGGAGGATACATAATGAAAATTAAGAAGACAGGCGTTGCAATACTTTTGGTTATAATGATGGCAATGAGTACCACCTTAGCAGCATTTGCATTTACACACGAAGCAGATGCATGGGATTATGGTGTACAGACAAAAGGAATAGATTTTATATGGCTAGATAGAGTAAGCAGAACATATTCCACATTCTTTTGCCCATCACAAAATCATCATGCTACAGCAGTAATGGATTCTGAATCAGTTAGAGTGGATAAAGGCCCAGGATATTCAGCTAGTGCTTACACGAATTATTATGATAGCTTTAGCAGCACTCATGCATACTATGGTCATGATTAGTATTAGCTAAAACATTTACTGAAAAGCTAGGAAGCCCAGTTTATTAAATAAACTGGGCTTTGAGCAGCTTGATTATATAGATAGTACTCAATTACAAAATAAATGATACATAAAGTTAGCTAAGGAAGTATCGTAAAAAGGAGATAAAATTGAAAAATCATATTATAACCTTTATAATCTTTGCATTATTAGCATCTTCTTTATTTTATTTTAATTATACGGAAGAAAGCATTGATTATTATAATAAAATGCTGCATATTGGTGAAGAAGATAGCAGTACAGAAATCATTGTCTCCATGGGCGAGTTTAGCCAGGACATGGTTTATACCATTTTTAAAAAATATTTGGACCAATATCAAGGAAGTTTGATTTGCCCAATAATATCAAAAGAGTCAGGTAAAACGATATATACCAGATATGTATATTTTACTAATTCTGATTTTTTTAATAACCTTTTATTAGAAGAGGGAAATGTATTACAGGTTTCTGATAATGAATCCAATATGTATTTATCGACTCTTAATGGAAAAGAAAGTAATCAAATTGGAAAGATTGCTAATTTTAATGGTGAAAAACAATTTGAGTTTAGGACGCTGAAGAGCAGTAAATTATCAAATATGTTTGAAAGAAGTCTCATATTAAATTTAAAGGACTCTTCAAAAGTTGATTTATTCCTATTAGATTTGCAAAAGGAAGGCATCAATGTTCAAAAAAAATTTGGGGCATCTCAGCTGGAAATAAAGCAATACAATCCATTTACGTCCTTAATGATTGTTAGTTTTTTGCTGTTAATCCTACTTATTTTTTATAAAATATTGAATTCCTATAAAAAAATTGCAGTTGAAAAAATGCTTGGTTATAGTAATTTAACAATTTGGTTAATTAGAATTATCCCAATCGTATTAATTGAAATTATTGCCCTATTGGTAATCAGTATATTTTCGGTGTTTTTTTTACATAAAGTAAGTTACCCATTGTTAATGAATTTTTTATATAAATCATATAAAAATTATGGAATCATGCTTATTGCTTCCATTTTATTCTTATCCATACCATTTATATATACAAAAAAAATTAGAATTCTCAATATGCTTAAAAATAAAAAACCAACACATGAGATTATCTTATTTAACACTTTAGTTAAGACCTGTCTTATTGTTATGTTTTTGGTTTTAGCGGTAAATCAATATACTCATTTACAGATTATTAGAGCAAAATATCAAAGTTCCTATAGCAATTGGGAAAAAACAAAAGAATACGTGGTTTTGCCATCCGTAATGAATGAAGATCCTACAAACTATAATCCTTTTTCAGACGAAGAAAAGAATAAAAATAAAAGTCTGTATTACACCTTTAATGAAAAAGGAGCGGTCCTGGCAGACTTTAGTAATTTGATGCCAGATGCATATAAGCTTAATAAAATAAATTTACATGAAGCCTATAAACTTGATTTTGTTATTATAAATCCAAACTACCTTGAGTTATATCCAATTTTTGATGAACAGGGCAGTAAAGTGACAATTGAAGAAAGTGAGAGTTCTTATATTCTTCTTGTCCCTGCAAAGTATCATGATAGAGAAAGTGAAATAAGAGAGTTTTATAATCGTATTGCAAATCCATCTAAGGATACAGAACATAGTAGTAGTGAAGAAATAGAAAAGGATGAAAATGTTCACAGAAATATTAAGATAATATGGTTAAAGGAGCAGCAAAGGTTTTTCTCCTATAGTTTAGAGATAGGTCTTAATGACGGGAATTGTGTAATTGATCCTGTTTTAAGTGTATTAACGGAGAGCAATGGTGTATTATCAGACTACAATAAAGTAGCAGGATATATGTCAAACCCACTTAAGATAAAAGTTAATAATCCTAATGACCCAATAACTGAGATAAAAAACGAGTTTAAAAAATATTATGATTTAAGTGAGTTTGATTTTCCAGTAAAAGTAATCTATGATATTGTTGAATCTGAAGTAGAAGCAGCAAAAAATCAAGTTGAGTGGGTATCCTTAGTTATGGTGCTACTGATTGTTATGATTGGTGCAATTATTTTCCATAACGTTACTATTTATTATGAACAGAACAAACTGAAGTTGGCTATACAACAATTTCATGGCTATAAAATGTTTGATAAGTTTAGCGGTTACCTATTAGGATTGTTATCAAGTTGGGCAGTTATATTTCCAATATCTATTATTATAAATAGAAGAATAACAATGTTAGCAACCGTGGCTGTATTGCTGATGTTTGAAATTATAGTATCAACTATTATGTTTTCTATTGTTGAAAAGAGAAAAATTCTTACTATAACAAAGAGAGGTTGAGAGAATGTCCATGATTAAGATACAAGATATAACAAAAAAATATGGTGAAAAGACGATATTAAACAAATTTAGCCTTGAGATAGAGCAAGGAGAGTTTATATCGATTATGGGCGAAAGTGGCAGTGGTAAGAGTACACTTTTAAATATAGTTGGGTTACTGGAAAAGTTTGATTCGGGTACACTAACTATAGATGACAAAACAAATATTCCACCTGGCAGTAGTAAGGCAAATAAGTTACTACGGGAATCTATCAGTTATCTATTTCAAAATTTTGCGTTAATCGATGAGGAAAGTGTGGAAAGTAATCTAGACCTTGCCTTAAGATATATAAAAAGTAATGCTAAAGAGAAAAAACAAAAAATTGAGGATACATTGGATTATGTGGGGCTGAAAGGTTTTTCGAAGCGTAAAATATTTGAGTTAAGCGGTGGTGAACAACAAAGGGTAGCTGTAGCTAGAATTATGTTAAAACCATCAAAAATTATATTGGCAGACGAACCAACGGGGTCTTTAGATGAAAAGAATCGAGATTTAATCTTAGACCTTTTGGTGAATTTAAATAAACAAGGTAAAACAATTGTTGTAGTAACCCATGATAAGGTAGTAGCCCGGCGGAGCAATCGAATTATTTATTTAAATTAAATTATAAGTATCTAGATTTTATTTATATTTACATCTTAGTATAGATTTTCGTTATTATATTTTTTAGTACTTATATTGTAATAGGGAGTTTATGAGGAGCGAAAGTGTACTCTAACATAAACTCCTTATTATATTTTTAACGTTTATTTACTTCTGTAACAACTTTTCTGCTCTTGGTGCCCTAAGCATACTGGCTTCTGGCATATCACAACCAAGTAGTGGCTGTAAGTAATATTTAAAGGCATCTGTTACGTTATTGCCTTTTGCATTTATAAAATTGTCCGGCATCAGCTTAGTTTTTCCAGCAACCTGTGCAAGAGGTGTCATTTTATAATCCACCGAATAATAACCGGTTCTGTGAATGGTTATCGAACCATCAACATTATGCCAGATGGCAAACTGTGCGGCCTTTTCTCCAACCTCTCTGGCTTCATGTTGGTCAATTGGAGAAGTACAACCCATGAAAGAACGCTGCAGATAACCGAGGGTATCCGATCTAACTCTGCTTATTCCAAGCTTATTCTTAATTTCCTGGGTAAGAAGATCACCTAAAGCGCCGGTTCCGGAAAGCTGGGCATTTCCATGGGAATCCTTTTCGCTCTTAACTAATTTAGTTACAATGGGAACACCGTTCTCGTCCTGAATACCTTCTGATACTGCAATGATGCATCGACCAAAACGCGCATATACATCTTTAACATCCATGAGGAAGTTATCAATATTAAAGTGGCGCTCAGGGAGGTAAATAAGATGTGGTCCGTCATCGGGATATTTTTTTGCAATGGATGCGGCAGCAGTTAAAAAGCCTGCGTGTCTTCCCATTACTACTCCAATGTGTACACCGGGCAGGGCTCTATTGTCTAAGTTTAAGCCAATAAAGGACTGGGCAACAAATTTAGCAGCAGAGGGATAACCGGGGGTGTGATCGTTAACTAGTAAATCATTATCAATGGTTTTTGGAATATGTATGGCGCGAAACTCATAGCCTGAGGTTTCCGCCTGCTCATTAACAATACGAACGGTGTCAGCGGAATCATTTCCGCCAATATAGAAAAAGTATCGCACGCCATGTGCTTTAAATACATGGAAAATTTCCTTGCAATAAGCCGTATCTGGTTTGTCTCTGGTAGAAAAAAGTGCGGAGGAAGGGGTGATTGCCACTTGCTCCAGATTATGAGTGGTTTCCTGTGTAAGATCCAGAAAATCCTCGTTGATGATTCCTGCCACACCGTTAATCGCACCATATACCTTTGTTATCTGCGGAAACTTCCTGGATTCCAGCACGGCGCCGACCAGGGATTGATTAATTACTGCGGTGGGGCCACCACCTTGTGCTACAACAACTTTTCCCTCAAGTACCATACAATTACTTCTCTCCTTTTCTTTAATTGAATCATAGTGTAAAAAGTTCGCATCAACCTTTGTCTAATCCAATTACTGATAAAGACAGAGATCTGAATTTATCTGGAGTATAATTGCCTGAGTATTGAGTTATTCGTTAGCTAACCTGTTTTTCATAAACCCCAGAAAGCAGGCTAGCATTCAGAAGTAATCAATATAAGGTATTGTACCATAGAATGGTAATTAATGTAAACACAAACCGTTATTATCTACATTCTGGCAATCATCAGATTACTGGAGGAGTAGCGCTTTAACCCACGGTAAAAAATAAAAAAGGCTAATAGGGAAATCCCAATGGTAAATCCAGTCAGATAGAGGAAAGAAAGCAAGTGAAACTTTAAAATAAGTTTTACAGGAAGATATACAATCATTCCCACAGGTAAAACAGTAAAAAGCAAAATTCGAACTACACCTTTAAAGATTCCATCTGGATAGGTTGAGAAATTAATAATTAGACCATTGAGGTTATCCGAAATTAGGTCACCTCGGACCAGCCAGAAGGAGATACTTTCGGTAATAACAGCAAAAGCAGTCATGATAATAGCTCCCATAATACTATAAATGGTAAACCATAAAAGATTACCAATACTAAATTGAAAGATGATTACGATTAGGTAGCCATAAACAACATCGCCAATTGCAGCAGAACTGGTTCTGGAAGTGATAGCACTTAGTAGAACATTCTTAGGCTGAACCAGAAAAGCGTCTAGTTTCCCGTTAATGATTAAGTCGGAAAGCAAAAAGGCTCCAGTGAAAAAGACATGAGCAAAACCAAAGGTTCCGGCAGCCAGCCCCCATAGGAGCATTACTTCATTAATGGAATAACCGCCAATATCACTTTTAAGACTAAATAAGAGAAGCCACTGAATGATAAAGGTAGCATTATTTAATACCATAAAGCTAACATACATCAGAAAGCTTACACGGTTTGTCATCTCTCGCATAATATTATAACGAACTGAAAGAAGCATAACCTTACATTGATTTTTAACCGCCGTTAACATTTAATTTCTTCACTCCTCTCTGAAATAACAAAAATAAGAATAAACCAGTAATAGTGAAATATAGTATCTGTGCTGTTAAGGTGGATAGGAATACCTCATTACTATAGTCTATGGTAAGTTTAGCAGGTGCATAGGTGATTACATAGATTGGAGAAGAACGAATAATAGGTTGCGCCCACGCGGGGAACATTTCAACTGGAAATAACATACCGATAACAATGATAAGCTTATCAAAAATCCAGTGAAAGGGCAGAGAATCCTCAATCCAAAAGGATAGAACACTAATTAACATACGGATTACAGCCTGAATCATAATACCAAAGAAACCGGAAATAAGAATAAAGGGAAGTTTATTAAGTTGAAAACCCTCAAGGCTGCCTACAAAGAAATATCCGATGGATATGCCAACAACGATGAAGAGAAGCAATTTAATTACTATTTCACCTAAATATTTTGAGATTACAAAAAGGATATAGTGATAGGGCTTATTGATACCATAAGCAATAGTTCCGCTTTTAATATCCGTAGTAATCTGGGCGGTTAAACTCCTGCTGCGGCTGCCAAACCATAATACCTCGGTTAAAATTACATACCAGATCATCTGCTCCATAGAATAGCCATTAATTAGATTGGTGGAATCTGAATATAGATATTGCCATAAGCAGAGGAATACAAACATAAGCATAAAGAAGCTGATAAAGCCCAGCAGGATATTCATAACATATTGCAGGCTTTCCATCAAAGTTGCTTTAAAGATAAAGACATATTTTTTCAAGCCATCCCTCCTGTTCCAGCTCTATTTTCCTTGTATATTTCGGTAATAATATTTTCCAAAGGAATATTTGAAATATTAATATCCAAGATTTGTTCTGAGTCAATCAGCTTAAGAACATCAGTTATTGTTTTCTTAGAAGTATCTATTTCAAGCTTCAAATGATTTCCTTTACTCTTTAACACTGTAATCCCGTCCGCCCCAGAGAAGTCCGTTATTTCTGTTAGTTTAAGCTCTATAATCTTCTTGTTTAAATAATGGTATTTAATGTTTTCCATGGAATCGTCCAGTACGATACGGCCATGGTTAACAATGATAATTCGTTTGCATAATTTCTCAATATCGCCAATATCATGACTGGTCAAGAAGATTGTTGTTTTATATTCCTTATTCATTCGTTTAATCAAAGAACGGATATTCTCTTTAACAACTGGATCAAGCCCAATAGTAGGTTCATCTAAGAAGAGTACCTTAGGTCTGTGAATTAAGGAGGCAACGATTTCGCAACGTATTCTCTGGCCCAGGGAGAGATTACGAACTGGGGTGTTAAGAAAGCTATCAAGCTCAAAAACAGCTTTTAATTCCTCAATTCTATCCTCCACTTCTTGATTAGGCAGGTCATAGATAGCTCCGAAGAATTTGAAGTTATCATAAGGGGTTAAATGGGTCCAGAGCTGTTCCTTCTGTCCAAACACGGTGCCAATTTGATGAGCCAGCTGTTTTCTGCTGGCTTTAGGATCAAGACTCTGCACCCTTGCATTACCTTGGTCTGGATAAAGAATTCCAGTAAGCATTTTAATCGTGGTACTCTTACCTGCTCCGTTTGGTCCAATAAAGGCAAGGATTTCTCCTGGTTCCACTTGAAAGCTAATTTGATCTACTGCGGTAATGCTTTGATACTTTGGATGAAACAAGGACTTCATGCTCCCCCGAAAGCCCTTCTCCTTTGTTTTCACCCGAAAGGTTTTTGATAACTGACTTACTTCGATTGCGTTCATACTACATCGTTCCCTTCATAATGTTTTGTGTATAAAAAAACGCCTTGTATAATATCCAATGGACTATTATGCAAGGCGGTTTGTTATATATAAATAAACTTATCCGTTATGCATAACTACAAGAAATAAAACCGCTTGCAGCTATGCGAACAGGCTACAAGTGAAGCGGCTGAATGACTTGAGGAATGCAAATGACAAGAATAAGATTAAAAGATTTCATTTATGGTCTCCTAAAAGATAAATTTTTCCTAGTCTATCACAACAATTATTTCCAGTCAAGAGGGAAAATAAATTTGTTTAGTTATAATTCGTCAGGAAAAAACAGCATCTTGCATTTTACAACAGTTCATGTAAAATATAAACAGAATATAAAAAAAGTATAAACAAATTAAGAAATATAGAATTGGGCAGAACCAGGGTTACGTATCATATTAGATTACAAAGAGAATTATAATTCTACTTTGGAAATATAATGATAGTGGCCCTAAGGTTACAGTTACATGAGAGACATGGGGGTTACTATGGTTGAAATAAGAGAAGTCACGACAAAAAAAGAGCAAAAGATATTTGCTACATTTCCAGCAAAGCTTTATAAGAAGATACCGCAAGCAATACCAGATTTAATCCTTGATGAGATTAATACCTTTAATCCTAAGAAGAACCCTGCCTACGATTATTGCAGTGTGAAGCAGTTTCTGGCCTACAAAGAAGGAAAATGTGTTGGTAGAATAGCGGCCATCATCAGCCATGCAGCAAATCTAAAATGGGAGACGAAAAGAATTCGCTTTTCCAGAGTTGATTTTATAGATGATTATGAAGTATCAGCTGCTTTGTTTGAGGCTGTTGAAGATTGGGGACGTTCCCTGGGATTAGCAGAAATTCATGGACCCATTGGATTTAGTGATATGGATCAGCAGGGAATGTTAGTTGATGGTTTTAAAGAAGAAAGTATGTTTATTACAATCTATAATCATCCTTATTATGTTCAACATTTAGAAAAGCTTGGATATGGGAAAGATATTGACTGGATGGAATTTAAAGTTACTATTCCCAAGGAAGCCGACGAGAGGATGAATAAGCTGTCCGAAGCAGTTCTTAAGAGATCAAAAATAACACTTGTTGAAGTAAAGAGCAGAAGCGAGATAAAGGCTTATATTCCCCAAGTGCTGGAACTGCTTAACATATGCTATAGTCACTTATATGGAACAGTGAATTTAACTGAAGCACAAATTCAAAAATATGTTAATGAGTATATTATGTTGATAAATCCCGAATATGTGAAGTTACTTGTGGATGAAAACAAGGAGCTGATTGGATTTGGACTTGGTATGCCGTCCTTAAGTAAAGCAGTGAAAAAAAGTGGTGGCAGATTATTTCCTTTTGGCTGGTATCACATAATGCGTGCACCTTATGCAAAAACTAAGATACTGGATCTTTATCTGGTAGGTGTACTTCCAAAATATCAAAACAAAGGTCTTACGGCAGCATTATTAAATTCTATGTCTGCGTCAGCAAGAAAGAATGGTCTAATGTATGCGGAGACAGGTCCTGAGCTAGAAACAAATCATCAGGTGCAGTCTTTATGGAAACACTATGAGGCAGTCAATCATAAGCGGAGGCGCTGCTATATTAAAAAATTGGCCTAATGGATAAGGATAGTTAATTAGTAGCGAAGTAAATTTAGGAACCTTACCATATTTTGCATCGTCTAATTATCGATAGGTATAAATTAGTTTTTAGTAATAATATGAGTAATTATGACTCTATGAACTATAATATTGTATAGAAAATAATGAATTTGGCTAATAAATTATTATAATAGTTAGTTGAACAATTGCTCAAATTATTAAGATTAGGAGGTTTCTATGAAGATAAAATTACCAGTCTTGGTACTTATTATATGTTTAATGCTAAGTGCTTGTTCAAAACCAAAGGAAGAGGAGCAGAACAATGCACCAACGAATCAACCTACACTAGCACCAACCGAAACACCAATGCTACAGCCAACAACAGCTCCAACGACCAATCCGACCAAAGTGCTTTCTATAGAGGATTATTATCCATTTGAAGCGAATTCAGAATATGTTTATGAAGGCAAAGGAAGTGAATTTGCTTTTTATAATCGATATGTTGACTTTATAGATGAAGAACATAATCGAATGCAAACCAGGACGAACAATGGTGGAACAGAAACAGTTAGAGTCCTGGAGCTAACAGAGAATAGTTTGTCGATTATAGCATCTACAAGTGAAAGCTATTCCCGCGAAAACATAATGTCAGAGGCAGTGGCTGGAGAGGATGCAGAAGTATTACTTATGGAACCTTTAACCAAAGGAACCAAATGGACTTTGCCAGATGGCAGAAAGAGATATATTTCGAATGTTGATGTGACAATTACAACTCCTTTAGGGACTTACACCACTTTGGAAGTTACCACTGAAGCTGTGGATAGTATAGCAAAGGATTTTTACGCTCCACAGGTGGGGTTGGTAATGAGTGAGTTTATGACAGGAGATGATGTAGTAGCTTCACAACTAAGCGCACTAAAGTCAGACTCCCCACTAAATCAAATCATAAGTGTTTACTATGTGGATCAGGATGAGAAGATCTATAGAGAGAATAAAGAAGTATCCTTCATTACCAATGATGATACTCTTTTAAAATTGCAGGAAATATTGTCAAATACGCCAGTTAAGGACACCTATCTTCCATTGATAAGTCCCTCAACACAGCTTCTTAGCATAACCAGGACCGAGGATTCTGCAATAGCAGTAGACTTTTCAAAGGAATTAATAACAGAAATGAATGCAGGTGCTGGATTTGAAACGCTTATTTTACAGTGTATTGTGAATACGTTAGGCCAATACTATGGGGTTAACCAGATATATATCACAGTAGATGGTAAGCCCTACGAATCCGGACATATCCTTATGAAAGAGGGAGAGCCTTTTTTGGTTAATATGGATCAGGTAGTTCAATAATGAAACCCGGACTAATCGCCCAGCCAACCTCGAATAAACCTGCAATAATTAAGAAAAACCATTTGGTCATAATATGCTCCTTTTCATTAAGTATAAGTTAGTGGAAGGTTGTAAAAAAAAAGCCTTGGGTGATATTATATAATATCTCCCAGGCTTTTATCACTACGTGAACACAGTTAGACTGTGCGTCTTATCTTGGACCAGACCGGTAGTCAAGATACAATTTGTGTTAGATGATACCATTTACAGGTATTTTGTAAATAAATGAACGATAATATATTATCTTAACTTGCAGTAAAACTACTTACAGTGGTAAAATATGGTTTAATATAAGTTTGAATAAATCTAAATACGTAAGTATTTTTATCTAATGCATTAGGAGGATAGGATTTGAAGATTTTATATACAAATGGTGAAAACAAAGACTTTATCGCTTTATGTGATTTACTGGATGAAGACCTGAATGATCAAGTTGGTGGTGAAGTTCAGAGAAAGGATTATATCCAGTACAATAAATTGAACCATATCCACGATGTGTTTGTAGCCTATGAGCAGGAGCTGCCCATTGGCTGTGCTTCCTTTAAACATTATGAAGAAGGAATCGCCGAAGTAAAACGCGTCTATCTTAAAAAAGATTTTCGGGGTAGGGGCATTTCCAAACTATTAATGAATCAAATAGAAAAGAGAGCATTAGAGCTGGGCTATCAATACTTAATCCTGGAAACAGGAAAGACATTTTTACCAGCAGTTTCGTTATATCAAGGGATGGGGTATGAAGTAATAGATAACTACGGGCAATATGAAGGAATGCCATTATCTATCTGCATGAAAAAGTCGTTAAGAAACTAGATATTTGGTTAGGGTGCCTACAAAGTTGTGATGTAAAAAACCTGGTTCATTTGCAACACGCTCTCGCTTGGATGAACCACTCTAATCATATTTAAAAGCATTTTAGAGTGTATTAGTAAATAGTGAATTTAGGAGTTGTCTTTATGGTGGATAGGGAGTTAAAAAAGAAAATTAGGCAGCTTAAAAAGTTAGAACTTGGTGTCCGATATGGATTTTCAAAGGAATACATTGATAATTGTACAGTACAGCAGTTAGAAAAAATACATTTAGTGTGGAGAGAGTTTTTTAATCTAAGCAATACAAATAAAAGTAAGGCACGTTATTCCATGCAAGAGCTGGAGAATATGAATAAAGAACAAATGAAGGAAGTTTATGCACAGTTCTGGTTTTTGGTCTATTTTGAAATGTACAAACATAGTGGGTTACAAATTGGCAGTGTTCAAAACCCAGAACTTTTAACTTTTCTTGGTCTGCCTTATGATGCAGACCAGGTCGCAATTCGCAAAAGGTTTCGTGAGCTATATAAAGTTTGTCATCCAGATGAAGGTGGAGATGTAGAAAAATTTCTTGAATTAATGCAGCTAAAAGAAAAATATGAAATTAGATAGAAAGAAATCCCATTGAAAAATGTAATAAGCAAATCCTATAAAAGCAATAATAAATATAATAAATGCTTTTATGGGAGGATAGAACATGGATTTCAAGTATTCGAAAAAATTAAAGAGGTTAATGTCTCGTCGGCCAAAGATATTTACACATATTATCTTTATTGTGTTGTTAATTATTTCTTTTGTTGGAGCTGCACTTGGCTTAACTTCAATGAGACAATCAAAACAATCCTCTGAAGAATTAACTGCATTTGACCCTTTTAAGGAGGATGAAAATTATAGTGAGTTAGTTCCTGAACTATTTTCAGCAGAATTTGCATCTAATTTTGATAATAGCATCCTTTATTGTTTTGCTTTGGATACAGAATTTAATCCTTATATTGTAGCAGTAAAGGCAGATGAGATGGAGCTATATCAGGATTTAATTGATTACACTTATGATGAAGAAATTATCGAAGCACCGGAGCAAGTTATCCTGAAAGGAATGCCAATTGAAATTGATGTAGAATTAGGTGAATTTGCAGTGGATTCCTATAATACATTCATGGGTGGAGATTTCGTAGAAGCAGACACGGTAAAGGACGTGTTTGGTATCTATTATCTTGATACTACACAACAACCCAGTCAGGATGGTTTGTTTACAATTAGTTTCATTGCATTTATATTAATTTTAATTTTGTATGTAGTTATAAGTAATCTAAGAATAAAACAGTCTCTGGTAAGCAAAGCAACGTTGAAAAGAGTCGATGGTTCGACTTTACGTAAAGTTGACAGTGAACTTAATAATTCAAATGTTTACTATTCTGAATCCCAAGAGCTTTATCTTACAGATAATTATATTGTCAGTTCTGCGGGTGGATTTGATATTATTCCATTTAGCGATATTACGCATATATATGGTCTGGCCTATAATAATAACGTAAAAGGATCAAAAACCTCAATTATAATTGTGACACAGGATAATGTAGAACATGAAATAGCTATTATTAAAGTAAATGAAGTACAAAGTGCGAAGTATACTCATATAGTTGAAGCAATAAAAAATCGTACCCCTAATGTAAAATTCGGTTTTAAGAATAGCTTTTATACTATGGCATCACAAAGGCAGGGTATAGAAGTAGATACCGTAGATAGCAAAGAAGATGCGAATAGCAATGTATTCTTAGGTATTCTAGGCGCAATCAATGGAGCTGCTATTGGTGGTATTCTTTGGATTGTAATTGGTATGCTTGGGTTTATAGCGGGTATAGCAGGCTATGTGATGATGCTATTTGCTATTAAGGGTTATCGAATGCTGTCCGGATTCCTTGATAAGAAAGGACAAGTTATCTCCTTGCTGATCGCCCTTCTTATGATATTTGCAGCAAACTACACACTATATTCGTTAGACTATTGTAGATATTATTATTCTGGAGTCTATAGTCTTAACAATTTAGCCGACTCCTTCCGTAAACTACCGGATTTCTTAAAACAGGGTGAAGTTTGGGGAGACTTTTTAAAAGATCTTTTCGTTGGATATTTGCTATCTATCTGGGCTGGTTATGGAATTATTAAATCTATATTTTCAAAAGCACAGTATGATAATGATAAACGAATGGATGAGGGTGAGGATAGAACAGAGGATGAGGATCTGATTTGAGTAACTAGAATAAGAAGCAAGAGCTTTACCGATGGATGATCAAAAAATCATGTAACTTTGTCAGTCAATAATAAATAGTTGTCTGACGAAGTTACATAATAATAGATTTAGATTATAAAATTATTAACTAAACGATTTCAAAGAAGTTACATAGCTTATTTGGTATTAATTATAGAAAGTTAAGAGGAAAGTATGAACTATATACAAATGATTGAGGTGTATCAGCCTGTTAATGAGCAGGAGGAGCTCGAGAAAAAGGTTATACTGGATTATATTAAGCTGTTTCACTCTAATGTTTTACTTAGAGACAATAAAATTGCTCATATAACGAGTTCAGGCTTCATTATGAACCCGACATTAGACAAGGTATTGCTGGTGCATCATAATATAAGAGGTGTTTGGTCTTGGACTGGTGGACATGCCGATGGTGATGAGGATTTGTTATATGTGGCATTAAAGGAAGCAAGAGAGGAAACTGGAATTATTAATCTACAACCACTTATGAAGCAGGTTGCATCCATAGATATTCTACCGGTTTATGGACATACAAAAAACTCTAACTACGTAAATGGACATTTGCATTTATCCATAGCTTTTGTTTTAATTGCAGAAGAAACGGAGGAAGTGCATATTTGTGCGGGAGAAAATAGTGCAGTGGAGTGGTTTAGAATAGATCAAATTACAAAGGAAAAGTTTAATGAGTATGATGTTTACTTGTACAACAAATTAATAAGTCGTGCACATCAATATGTAATAAAGTGATAGAGATATAATATTTTAGACAACTCTTATTAATGTGGCTGGACAAGATATAAAGCTGAAAAGTGTACAGTAGCAACATAAAAAACTACAATAGTACATGTATTTATTAACGTGTAGTATCAGAAAAGTGGAGGGAAAATGGATCAACAAAAAGAAGTAAATGAGAATAAACAAGACCATATCGATCTCAAAATTGGTGGTGGTGAACAGCAAGTCATGACTGCAAATTCAACAGATCGCAGTTATTTTGAATCGGAAATGCTTATAATGCAGAAGAAACAGACAAGATATCTGGAATCAATCAGAAATATGTTGACCTACTTTGTTTTTTTTACATTATTTTTTATTGTATTTATATTTTTTCTTTTAATAAGGTAGAGGTTAAATACATAGTTCTTTATCTACTTCTTAGTTGATGCAATATTTATTTAGAAATAGTAAATATATATATATTTATGTACTTTAGGGGGTGTAGCATGATTGAAATAGCGGAAGGTATTGTATTAGCAAGCCAGTTGAATAAGGAACTGAAGGGCAAAAGAATAGAAACAGTAATTGCAAATTCCACTCCTCATGGATTTGCCTGGTATCATGATAATCCGGCTGATTATGGAGAACGCTTTCATGGAAGAACTGTGGAAGGGGCATATTCCTGTGGGGGTAAAGTATATCTTAAAGTTAGCGACAACCATGAATTTATGTTTTGTGAGGGGATAAACATAAAGTATTACACAGAGATTGCTAAAGTTCCTAAGAAGCATCAACTATTTATTCAATTTAATGACGATACATATCTGGTCTGTAAGATTCAAATGTATGGGGGCATCTATGGGTATCAAGGACGACTGGATAACATTTATGATGCAATAGCCAGAAGCAAACCAGGGCTATTGTCAGAGGAGTTTGACTTTGAGTATTTTAAAGAGTTAATGCAAGAAATGAACAAGCCAAGAGCTTCTGTGAAGGAATTTCTAGCGACACAGCAGAGAATCCCTGGACTTGGGAATGGCACCGTACAGGATGTTATGTTAAAGGCAGGACTACATCCAAAACATGCAATTGGTACATTAACACAGAATGAATTGAAATTCTTATTTCAAGCTTTAAAAGAGACAGTCGTTGCTATGATGGAACAAGGTGGCAGAGATGTTGAAACAGATATTTATGGTAATCCCGGTGGGTATAGGACTTTGTTAAGTAAGGTAAGCTATAAGAAGCCGTGTTCATATTGTGGTGGAGAAATTATAAAGGATAATTTTCTAGGGGGGACAATTTATTATTGTCCTAGCTGTCAAAAATAACGAGAGCTTCTAAAGGTTAAATTATTATGTAAAAGATTATGTAACTGTTCAGAACCAAGCTTGAAAATCTGCGGTTGGCTCTGAATAGTTACTAAAATTCTTGATAAGGAAGAATGTAGATGGCTGTTGAACGGAATGAAGATGGTAGGATAACAATTAGAGATGAAAATGGAATGGTAATAGTGGGCAAAGTTGGTGCTGTATTTACGCCAGATATTAATCCAGAGCAAGAAGCAAAACGTGAAGCGTGGATAGAAAAGTGCGCTCAAATAATTCACCCACAACCTCATACCATAAGGGAGGTGGAAGAATACTTTTTACGACAATGTGAGGCAATTCTCATTAGTTCAGAGGATCGCCGTATGAAGAATTTTTATATCAATGTTGTTATGAATTGCTGTCTAAAGGATAGGAAGCGATTGGACGAAGTATCAATTGAAATGTCCAATGAGGAGTTAGAAGGCTGGCGCAGGAGACAGAATGAACTTTTCAAGGAGGTTTTAAACTCTTCTCCAGAGGATTATGGGTTAATAATGAGAGGTTATTATTTACCTAAAACCTTACGTAATCAGCAAATATATGAAGAAAAAGATCCCAGGTGGGAGGAACTTCCGGAAGAACACAGGATAAACCATATAGAAGATAACGAGGAAATATGTTTCTTTTTTGAGGAAACAACAGGTTACATGAGTCGAGACGGAAGAGGAATAGGGCTTAATAATCGTCTTATTGCATATAAAGGTATTACAGGCGAGGATATTGCTTTAAGAAATTCAAATTTTTATGTGTATATCTATACTTTACGTGATTTGGGTTACCTACCGATGGAAGATTAATATAAGCTGTGATTATTACGTAGTTAAGACTATTTTGGAGGTACTACAATGTATAAACATATAGTTTGGGATTTTGACGGCACACTGTTTGATTCTTATCCGGTGATGGGACTTGCTTTTCAAAAAGCACTGAAGGAAGAGGGAATAACAGAGAATTTGGATGAAATAATGCGGCATATGAAAGTTACCATGCAGCATGCCATTGAGATTTATAAAGAGAAATATCGGCTTCAGGATTCTTTTTTTGAACGGTCCAATAAAATATATCTGGAGATGGGTGTGGAACAATATAAACCCTATCCAGGTGTTGAAGACATTTGCAAAAAAATTAGTGAAGCAGGAAAGTTCAATTACTTATATACCCATAGGGGAGAATCTGCCATTCAAATACTAAAGTTTTATAAACTCTATGATTATTTTAAAGATTGTATACTCTCAACTCATGGGTTTGAGAGAAAACCTAGTCCACAGGCACTGAATCATTTAATAGAAAATCATCAAATTAATCGCAATGAGGCAATTATGATAGGAGACAGGGACCTTGATATAATGGCTGGAAGGAACGCGGGAATTTCCTCCTGTTACTTTGATGATACGGGAAAAGTAAGCCAAATAGCAGACTATAATATAAGTGAGTTTAAACAGCTATATTGTATTATTACTTGAAATAAGGGGTTACTGGAAGCAATAGAGTGAATTATTAAAATAAAGCATACATTATAATAAATTAAATTACACTAAGGAGAATTTATGAAGCTCGGGAAATTAATTGGTGTGGGTAATACAGCGAAGGTATACGAATGGGAAGAAGGTAAAGTCTTAAAACTTTTTCATGAGGGTTATCCACAGGAAGATATCTGGAATGAATATCATAATGCCAGAACAATTGGTCATATGAACTTTGAAAAGCCAGTAGCCTATGAGATAGTTACTAACGATGAAAGTACAGGTATTATCTATGACAAGGTGGAAGGGGAGTCGTTACTGGACTGGGTCATGAAGACAGGGAATCTTCCAGGCTGCGCAGAATATATGGCAAGTCTACATAAAGCAATTCTAAAAAATGTTGTAAGCGATTTACCCAACTATAAAGATTTTTTAAAACACCATATTAATAATGCCAACATCGAACTTGTTCAAAAGCAAGAAATAATTCAGAGAATAAATCAATTGCCAGAGGGAGACACCCTTTGCCATGGTGATTTTCATCCAGGCAATATTTTATTATCAGAGGATCGGGTATTTGTAATCGATTTTATGAATTTATGTCATGGACATTACTTGTACGATATCGCAAGAACAGTATTTTTGGTCGAGTATACACCTATTCCAGAAGATGCACAGGATAAAGACCTGCTATGGTATTTTAAGAAAACCGTATCAGAATTATATCTGCAACAAATGGAGGTCACGAAGGAAATGATTCAAGAGTACCTGGATATCATTATTCTTGCAAGAAAAGGGGAATGCCCGAATGAATAATGATTTACATTTGAGCAGAGAATGGGTGGGAAGTTATCTTCCGTTCTGATGAAAAAGTGGTAAACGTAGATACAGAATAGAACAACAATGGAGAATTGAAGTTAATGACTTATTCTTTAAGCACTTTTTCACTATTTAATCAATTACTTTATTTATAACAATAATTTTGTCTCTTTATCCATATATTATAGAAACAGTAATATGTAAGGTTGTGATCGAATGAGGCAAATTATAATAAAAAGAAAGAAAAGGCTTCTTACACTAATGACCTTGGTTGTACTCCTGTTGTTATTCCTTGTGTTTTGGCAATATAAGAGGCATAACAAAGAAACTATATTTGTAATGGGTGGTAATTATTTTAAACAAACAATTGAGCAAGAGGATAGTTCAGATACAAAAAAGTTGGATGTTGAAACCTACTTCAGACCTTCTAGTTTACCGGTATTAAATAATCGGTATAATACTCGATTCTTTGATGATTATTTTGGGAAGAAAGCCTCGAAAATAAACCTCCCTAAAGACTTATTAGCAACTCCGGAGGATACCATATTAAATTACTATAGCATACTAAGAGAGGCAGCCAATCATGAAGAGGATAAGGGTGCAGGCTGTGGAAGTTTAGGTAACGGAAAGATACCTTATCCGGTGGCATATAACTTTTTATCCACCGAATACAAAAAGAAACTAAATTACAAAGAATATATGGACACCTTTAAAAATATTTTACATATCAACCTAATTAAGTATAGGGAAATCCCCATATATGACAATCCTTCAAATAAAAAACGTTATTTTGTTGAGCTTGAAACAATTGAAGGGACTGAAAAGTATACTGGTGTTTTTGCCTATTATTATGGTTTTGTTGATTTGGTAGAGGAGAATGGTAGGTACTATATAGATAATCTAGAATTCGTGGGTGAAGATTATTTGTGCGCGCCTTATCATGGTTGGTCTCACGATGCGGAAGCTTCTGTACAGATACGTTATGGGGGATGGTGTTCGATGATTAAGGAAATGTATCCTATTGTACAGGATGGTTATATTAAGAATGTTTCCTTTAAAGGTACAGATGGGAATGATTATTTAATTGTGTTCTATCAATTAACCAATGATACAGATATTGAAATTTCACAATATAAGAAACAAGAAGGTGGAGAATGGGAGCTTATCAAGCTCAATCCAGAGGATTGCCTGAAGGAAAAAGTAAAGGAATAAAAATAAAAAGTATCTCCTTTCCTATCGTGATAATTATATAATGTATGCATTGACACGCATGAAAAAAGAACAGCTTTGGCTGTTCTTTTAAAATTAATAGGAAGTTCACCTTATTAATTCAGATATGCTCCTGGTCCATCCAGATATAGTTAATTTATGGTAGAATTGTTTTGCTGAATGAATTATAATAATAGAAATACAGTTATAAACAGGTGGATAAAATTCACCTAAAAATAAGGAGGGATGTAAGATGAATTCATTTGAAAAGGCAATGAATACAATGACGGAACTATTTGCAAGTGACCGACAATTTGCATTTGCTACGGCAAAAGACAATGTTCCAACGGTACGTATGATTGACACCTATTATGATTCTGGAGCATTTTATGTTGTAACCTATAAGAAGTCAAGAAAAGTTCAAGAAATAGAGCATAATCCCAATGTTTCCCTTTGTAAGGACTGCTACCGATTCGATGGTAGAGCATATGAGATTGGACATCCTTTACTCCCTCAAAATAAAGACATCCGTGAAAATTTAATGAAAGCCTTTGAGCCCTGGTATTTTAAACATAACAATGAGCAGGATGAATTTATGTGCTATGTAAAAGTTGAATTAGATAAGGGTTTTTGCTATAAGGATGGCGCAGGCTATCAAATTGACTTTAACCTTAAAGAGGCGGAGACTTTTCCGTTCCAATATGAAATTGTCATGACGGACTAAATTGGAGGCAGCGACATGAATCACTTTAAAGTGGCTATGATTCAACATAAGATTACGGGTATTGACCAGCAAAAAAACACAGAATTAGGACTTCAATATGTCAGGCAGGCAAAGCAGATGGGGGCAGATTTCGTACTGTTTCCAGAGTGTTGGATAACCTCGTATCATCCACCAGACATTCTATGTAGGAAAAGACCCTTTGAAGAAGTTGAGCAGGAACCTGAATTTATAGCGTGGAGGGAGAGTGCATTGACAGAAGAGAGCGAATCAATAAAAAGTTTCTGTCAACTTGCCAAAGAGTTATCGATTGGTATTGAGATAACTGGATTTACAAAAGGTCAAAGGTCTGCACAAAATACTGCTTTTATTATTAATCGAGAAGGGGAAATAATACTTAAGTACAGTAAGGTACATACCTGTGATTTTGACTGGGAGGGTTATCTGGAAAGTGGGGAGCAATTTAATGTTTGCTACTTTGACGATATTTGTCTTGGAGTAATGATTTGTTATGACAGAGAATATCCGGAAAGCGCTCGAGAGTTGATGTTACAAGGTGCTGAGCTGATTTTGATGCCAAATGACTGTGACGGTATGAAACCAAGACTGCAGGAATTATCTGTTCGAGCTCTTGAGAACATGGTAGGAATAGCAATGGCTAATCCCCCAGGTGAAAATGCCGGTCATTCCTGTGCTTTTTATCCTATGGTATGGGATAAAGAGGGGAATATAATTGATAATACAATAATAGTTGCAGATAGCAGGGTGGAAGGCATTGTATTGGCTATGTTTGATATGGATGCAATAAGAGAACATCGAAGTCGAGAGGACATGGGTAAATATAGGAAACCGAGAGCGTACAAGCATCTGTTGGGAGAAAGATTTTCTCTTAATTAGCTGTTGAATCATACTTCAGATATTTGGAGGCATCAATATGGAAATGTTAATTAAAAGAGCGTCAAAAGAAGATGTGGAGAAGGTTAAGACAGGGTTTGGCAACTAAACTCTTACAAGAGGTTATTGCAGAAGCGAGGAAGCTTGGAGTGGGTGAGCTATATTTAAATGCAACGGAAGCTGGAAGACCTGTTTATGAGAAGTTGGACTTCAAACCTTTAGAAAATGAAATGGAGAACCTATGAATATTGAAATTAAAAAACTAACACCAGAGCTAATTGAGGATTACTTATATTATTTTGATTATGTGGGATTTACCGATCATGAGGAGTGGGCTGGATGCTACTGTGTATACTATCATTGGAATGATAAATTACAAGCAGAAAGAGATGCGTATGAGTTAAATGGTGGCTCTTGCTTTAAGAGGGAGTTAGCCGTTAAAATGATTGAACAAGGTAGACTGCAAGGATATCTGGCATATATTGATAATGAGGTGGTAGGTTGGTGTAATGCTAATGATAGAGGTGAATTTGAAGCCTTCAATCCAAAAAATGCACCGGAGCTATGGGAAGATTATAAGGTGTCAGAAAAGGTTAGGTCGATTGTTTGCTATTCAATTGCACCTAATATGCGCCGTAAAGGAATTGCAACAAAGCTGTTAGAGAAGGTCTGTAAAGACGCATCTTTAGAGGGATATACCTATGTTGAGGCATATCCGACCATTTATATTGATAATCATCAGCATAATTACCACGGAGCGTATTCCATCTACAAAAAATCTGGCTTCGTGTCCCATAGAAAGCTAGAAGAGATTATTGTAGTTAGAAAGTATCTATAAAATAACATTTACAAATGATTTAAACTGTAATATAATTGTTAAATAAATAACAAAAATATCGTTCTGACCATGAGGGTTAGCCCAAATAGGAAGGCGACAGATTAGAATAAACTAATACATAGAAACGTATCGTAAAGAAGGGGTTAGTGCATTCACAGTATATGCCCCTGTCTCATACTACCTATCCTATGATTTAGATAACCTATCCCTGTGCCTCCGGGCACAGGGATTTTTGCGCCTTTATGGTATGGAGTTTATGTAGTATTTGCAATCTAAGAATGGAGATGTATATGACAAAGACGAGAGAATTAATTGAAAAGCTCGACAGGCAGGGAGAATTGAATAAGGAAGAATTAATTACGTTGCTATCGGAGATTTCCGAGGAAGAGAATGAGATTCTCCGCGAGAAGGCTCGCCGTACTGCACATCGATTCTTTGGCAATAAGATTTATACCAGAGGTTTAATCGAATTTACGAATTACTGTAAAAATGACTGTTATTACTGCGGTATCAGAAGGAGTAATCGGGAGGTAGAACGTTATCGATTGACAAAAGAAGATATCTTAAATTGTTGCAAGGTGGGTTATGAACTTGACTTTCGTACCTTCGTGTTACAGGGTGGTGAGGATGGCAGCTATAAGGATGAGGATATTGTTGAAATAGTTCAGTTGATTAAGAAGGAATATCCAGATTGTGCAATCACGCTATCCATTGGGGAGAAAAGCTATGAGAGCTATCTTAAATATTATGAAGCAGGAGCCGACCGGTATTTATTGCGACATGAGACAGCCAATGATATGCATTATCGCAAACTTCATCCAGAGAACCTTACACTAGCAAATAGAAAGCAATGTCTGAAAGATCTGAAAGAAATTGGCTATCAGGTTGGTGCCGGCTTTATGGTTGGGTCCCCTGGGCAAACGCTGGAGAATCTGGCAGAAGATTTATTATATGTAAAAGAGCTTTCACCACAGATGATAGGAATTGGTCCGTTTCTTCCTCATCACGAGACACCTTTTGCAAACGAAGCAAAAGGAAGCATGGATCAGACCCTATTATTGATTAGCATATTAAGATTATTAATTCCAAATGCACTTATTCCGGCAACAACTGCACTTGGTACCATTCATCCCAATGGCAGAGAGCTGGGAATTCTGGCAGGTGCTAATGTGGTAATGCCGAATTTATCGCCTACGGTTGTCCGTAAGAAATATCAATTATATGATAATAAAATTTGTACTGGTGATGAGGCTGCCGAGTGTCGTTTCTGCCTCTCCAATCGAATGAAGAAAATAGGTTATGAACTAGCTGTTGATCGTGGGGATTATCAATCAATTGAATCTTTTGCCCACATTTCATAAAAGGAGATACGAACATGTATGATGTAATGTCAAAGAAAGCAGAAGAATTTATCAGTCACGAGGAAATTCTTGCGACTTTAGAATATGCCAGTGCAAATAAGAATAACAGAGAATTGATAGACAGTATTCTTGAAAAGGCAGCTAAAATGCAGGGAATAACTCATAGGGAAGCCTCTGTTTTACTAGAATGTGACCAAGAGGAAGATATTCAAAAAATATATGACCTTGCCATCAAGATTAAAGAGAAATTCTATGGCAACCGTATCGTTATGTTTGCTCCACTCTATCTTTCAAATTATTGTGTAAATGGTTGTGTCTACTGCCCCTATCATTATATAAATAAACATATCTCGCGTAAGAAGTTAACCCAAGAGGAAATTAGACGGGAAGTAATTGCTCTTCAGGATATGGGACATAAGCGTCTGGCACTGGAGGCAGGGGAAGACCCTGTGAATAATCCATTGGATTATATTTTAGAAAGTATTAATACCATCTACTCCATCAAACATAAAAACGGTGCCATCCGCAGAGTGAATGTTAATATAGCAGCTACAACAGTGGAGGATTATGCAAAACTTAAGGATGCAGGAATTGGGACCTATATTTTATTTCAGGAGACTTATCATAAAGAGAACTATGAAAAACTTCATCCTACTGGTCCAAAGCATAATTATGCTTATCATACAGAGGCAATGGACCGTGCAATGGAAGCAGGAATAGATGATGTGGGCTTAGGAGTTTTATATGGACTTAATATGTATCGTTATGACTTTGCAGGAATATTAATGCATGCGGAACATTTGGAAGCAGCCATGGGGTGTGGTCCCCATACCATCAGCGTTCCCCGCATTCGACCAGCAGATGATATAGATGCTGGAAGCTTTAAGGATTCTATTTCAGATGAAATATTTGAGAAGATTGTAGCAATCCTTAGAATTGCGGTTCCTTATACAGGAATTATTGTATCAACCCGTGAATCACAAAAAAGTAGAGAAAAAGTATTAAAACTAGGGGTGTCTCAAATCAGTGGTGGCTCTAAAACCAGTGTGGGAGGATATGCAGAAGAAGAACCGGAAGAAGAAAATTCTGCACAGTTTGATGTAGATGATAAGAGAACCCTGGATGAAATCGTTAACTGGCTTTTATCTCTCGGTCATATTCCTAGCTTTTGTACCGCTTGTTATCGTGAGGGACGAACCGGAGATCGATTTATGAGCTTGGTAAAATCAGGCCAGATTGCAAACTGTTGTCAGCCAAATGCTTTGATGACCTTGGAAGAGTATCTTCAGGACTATGCTTCTCAGGATACGAAGATAAAGGGAAGTGAATTAATTGAAAATGAATTAGGACGTATTCCAAATGAAAAAGTATTGAGGATTGCCAAAGATAATCTAGAAAAGATTAAAACTGGCAGCAGGGATTTCAGATTTTAAGTAAATTGCCGATAGGTAAATAGAGGAATTATAAACTTTAGATGTGCAATATACTGTAGTCATATAGGAAATAAAATGGGGTTTACTTACACAAGAGAGAAGGTACTACATGGAAAGTTTAACGAAGAATAAGAAGTCCAAAGACGAAATATTAAGTATGATTCAAAAAGCCTTTGGAGATGACTTGACACCAGAAGAAGTAAAAATAAAAGAGCTCACAGGTGGGTTCTTTAATGTAGCCTACGAAGTAATAATGAGAGACAGGACAGTAATACTTAAAATTGCACCTCCTTCCAATATTAAGGTTATGACTTACGAACATAATATGATGAAAGCAGAAGCAGAGGCGATGCAGCTGGTGTATGAAAAGACGTCAGTTCCCGTGCCTAAAGTGCTTTATTATGATGCATCCCATAGTGTCTGCAATGCAGATTACTTCTTTATGGAGAAGATAGAAGGGGAATGTTTTTTTGAACTAAATATAAAAGAACTGATTTCAAGTGAAGTGCAGAAGCAAATATATAAGGAAGTCGGACGCTATAGTAAAGAAATAAACCAAATCAAAGGAGAACGTTTTGGCTATTATGCTTTAACGGAAAAACAAGGTGACAACTGGAAGGATGTATTTCTTCAGATGCTGGAAGAAGTACTACAGGATGGTGAACGTGTTGAAATAGGCCTCGGTATCCCCTATGAGGAGGTAAGAAAACTAGTCCTTGAGGCAAGTCCTGTGTTAGAAGAAGTAAAGGAACCATTTTTGGTACACTGGGATTTATGGGATGGAAATGTATTTGTCCAGGATAATGCGCTTAGTGGAATTATTGATTTTGAGAGAGCTATGTGGGCTGACCCTTTAATGGAATTTAACTTTAGAGGACATAATAATATCGAGGAATTCTATGAGGGATATGGATGTAACTTGCGTGAGACAGCCCCTGTCAGGTCTTTGCTTTATGATATTTATCTCTATGCAATTCTTATCATTGAAACAAACTATAGATTCTATCCAGATGACTGGCAGCTGAATTTTGCTACAGAACAATTAGAGAAAACAATTATAGCACTTCGACAAGAATTAGAAAAATAATTAAAGTATAGATGAGGCTGCTGCAAAAGTCTACTATATCTAGAGAAAGGGAGTATATATACTCCCTTTCTGCATAGTTACCTTTTTGCACAGCCCAATAAATTATTGTGGTTTATACATACCCTTGCTTTGCATATAGGCAAAGATTGCTTCTCCATGTTTTTGTTCTTCTGTCTCAATGTGATTAAGTACATCACGTACAGAAGCATCTTTAAATTCAAATATAGCGGTATTATAAGTGCCTGCAACATATTTCTCTGTATTTAACATATCTGTACATAAATCTTTATCAGACGCATTAAAACTAGAATCTCCTGAAGCCCAATTGGAAGATTGTGAAGTAGATGAAGAACTGTTTTGATTATTCTGTCCGCCACCTTGATTCATATCAGGAACTTTTCCAGTTAGTAATTGATTGATCGTCTGTAAGTGTTCTTTTTCTTTCTGTCCATTTGTGCGAAATACTGCCTTAAGTTGAGGGTCTGCAGCAATTTTCTCATAGTTCTCATATTTTAGAATACACTGCTCCTCATGGCTTTTTGCATCCTCAAGTAAAAATCTTTCTTTCGTCGTTAATTGAAAATTAGTAATCATAGTAACACCTCCTCGATTAGTATTTTCAGAGAATATTTATATTATTCAAAAACTGGATACAATTTACTTGATTTATTGAATAATTTGCTATATGAAATTAAAAAATTTTAATTAAGTAAATAAATGTAGAAAAACAAAATATTATCATATATAATAGTAATAAATACCTAGCCAACATAATAAAAAGATTCAATTAATTATCTATGGAGATACCAGACCAGATCAATTCAGCTAAATAAACTACTAAAGTGGAGAAGGAATCCTATGTGTAACAAAGAATTAGACGAATTAATTATTAAGTATGGGATATTAGAAAAAGCGTTTGATCATATACGAGTGATTGATCCCTTGGAACATACGGTACTATTTCATAATGGTGCGGATTCTGTTTCAACAGGGTTTCATTGTTTTGAGCTTTTGGGCAAAAATAAGGTCTGTGAGAATTGTATTTCTATAAGGGCATATCAGGATGATAAAACCTATACAAAGATGGAATATAATAAAGATAATGTATTTTTTATTATTGCAATTCCAGTGGATTTGCCAGATCGGAGAGTTGTAATCGAGATAATTATCAATGCAACCAGCAGCTTGATTCTAGAAACTAATCAGGGTAATATTTATTCCGAGATGCATGAAGTAATTGATAAGATGAATAATCTTGTGTTAAAGGATTCGTTAACAGGTGTATATAATCGAAGGTATATTAACGAGAAATTACCAGAGGAAATAAAACACGCAAGAAATTCAGAGAAGAGCATTTCAATTATTATGGTAGATATTGATTACTTTAAAAAAGTAAATGATACATATGGGCATCTGTGTGGGGATAGAGCTTTAAAGAAATTTGCACAGATACTTTCCCAAGGACTTAACAGAACAACTGACTGGGTGGCACGATTTGGAGGAGAGGAATTTTTAATCTGTCTTCCAGGAGCCAATAATGAAGTTGCAGGACAGATAGCAGAGAGATTACGCAAAAAGATTGAAAAAAGTGTAATAACCTACGGAAATAAAAAGTTTCAGATAACAGCTAGTTTTGGTATTCACACAATTACGCCAGGCAAGCATAGTACAATGAATGAAGTACTGGAACTAGCGGACGGTAAGCTTTATGAAGCAAAACATAATGGAAGAAATAGAGTTGAAAAGTAAAACTGTTTATAAAGACCCGGTTATAACAATGGATAAAATTCTCTTGTTATAGCCGGGTCTTCTTGATTATTGTTTTCAATTCATCAGAATTAAAATGATATTTCAGTTCATCAAACTTAGGAGTTTAATATTTGATTTCAAGACCTTCCTGGTGTTTCCTGTCCATATTATGCCTTGCTTTTCTATTTGCAACACTATCAAATATTATTGAGAAATCATAGTCCGGTGGATACATTTCTGTTGCAGCCACCTTAAGCTTTAACCGTTTGTGGTTAATTAATTCTTTCTTCTTCTGAATCTGAACTCCTATCATACCATGCTCGTCTGAAGGTTGATATACAATTCCAAGTTTCTTTTGGGGATAAACCACAACACAATCGCCGAGATTAAATCTCTGCGAACGGGTATTAGTCTCCTTTTTTGGAATGAGCTTTTCTATTTTCAAAGTTGGAAGGACTTTGTCTTGTACAGGTAAAGCTTCTTCGGGAACATTACTGAAGGAATTCATTTCTGGAAGCTCATGTTTTTCACGTATTTCCTTAAAGTAAGCTTCTTGATAAGCACGTTCTAGAAGTCTATTTGGCAAACCTAGTCGCTTAGCAATATAGAGCGCACAGCTTTCACCGGCTTCTCCTATTTCCAAACGATATAGGGGCTTTAAGCTTTCTCTATCAAATGCCATCTTTGCATTAAGAATACCTTCGGTTTTGTTAGCATAGTCCTTCACTTCTGGATAGTGTGTAGTTGCAACAAAGAGACATTTCTTAGCTCTAAGTTCTTCAAGAATGGCTATAGCGATACCCATACCCTCTGCAGGATCAGTGCCAGAACCAAGTTCATCTAATAGAATGAGACTATCCTGATCGGATTGGTTTAATATGTGGATAATACTCGTTATATGAGAGGAGAATGTTGATAAGTTTTCTGTAATGCTTTGCCCATCGCCAATATCGCACAACACAGTATTATTCATACATAGGTTTGCACTTTCACAGGGAATATGCAAGCCACTCTGCGCCATTAATCCCAGCAGACCGATGGTTTTGAGAGCGACCGTTTTACCTCCAGTGTTTGGTCCGGTAATTACGATTCCATTAATATTATCTCCTAGACTAAAGTTTAGGGGTACACATTCATCAGGTTTTAACAAGGGGTGTCTGCCATTGACAATTTCAATATGGCGATTTGTATTAATTGTAGCAGGAACTGCCTTCATATCTACACTTAGTTTTGCCTTAGCAAAGAGTATGTCTAACGCTTCCATGGCTTCCATATTCATGCGAATATCAAAACCATTGTCACAGACATAACCTGAAAGCACGAATAAAATTCTTCTTTCTTCGTTGCTTTCAGCAATCTCAAGTATATTCAGTTCATCTCTTAGTTTGCCGACTGCAGTAGGTTCTATAAAATAGGTAGCACCGGAAGAAGAAATGTCGAGTACGGAGCCGCTTACCATATGTTTATATTCTTTTTTTACTGGAAGCACATAATGCCCATTTCTTTGAGAAACATAGCCTTCTGTAAACCATTCTTTTTTACCTCGTAATTGGTTCTCAAGCTTAGTCCTGATTTCAGAATTTATCTGTTCGATACTCCGACGAATATCCTTTAGTTCCTTTGAAGCGCTATCATCTATAGCATTATTACGAATTGAGTTCTGTATCTCGTTCGACAACCCACTAAGTTCTTTTATAGAGCCGCCATATCCAGCGATTCCTACGCCAAGATATTCAGCACGCTTTAAAAAAGTCTTCATACGCTTACAGGAATTTAGAAATTGATCAATATGCACCAATTGTTCAGCTATTAACATGGAGCCTTTTTCAGCATATTCAAGTAGCATAGTAAGATCCTTCATACTGGATAAAGGCGCTGTACCTATCTGGTCCAATATTTTTCTTGCCTCGGTGGTATCGTTTGTTTTGGCTTGAACTTCTCGCTGACTTAAATAAGGTTTTAGGTTTAATAACTTTTGTCTAGCACTTTCGGAAACTGCATTGTTACTAAGCTGTTGTATTATTATATTAAATTCTAAGGTTTTCATAGATTTCTCTATCATTATTTACTCCGTTCTGCCATTTACGTGGCTCTTAGATATATAAAAAGCCCACAGGAACTACTACCTAAACCATGGGTAGAATACTCCTGTGGGCATATCTATTCAACATTGATAAGCTTAAAACATAGTTAAGCATTTCCAATATATTAAGGTAACTATTTAGAATATAGCGCGAAAAACCGGTGGCTCCTCGCTGCTTGGTTCCCATTAAGCAGGAATCTTTCATAATTATCTTTAGAAAGCAAGCTTTTAAAGTTAATATTTAATGATTCCACTTGGATTCTGAACAGTTACATATTAAGAATAGTTTTGAGTATTACTGTTAAGGTAGAAAGTTGGGTACAAAAAAGAAAAGGTATCTTATATACCCGAACTTATTTAATTATGTGCTAGATAGCACGAACCTCACTTACAGTTAATACCGACATCAAAACCATCCTTTCAAAGTAAATTTTATAATAATTCTAGCATAGGAACCATGCTGTGTCAATGATTCTATTCTCTGGTGGATTCCACCGTTTGATCAATTGCGTTGGTCATCATGGACTTGGTAAGTTCACCTGATACATATCCATAGATATTACCATCAGCATCTATCATAAAGGTAGTTGGAAAGGCAGAGATATAATAATCTCTTAAAACATCACCGGTCAAATCATAAACTACCGGGAAGGTATAGTTATTGTCTTTAAGAAATTTGGTAACTTCCTCTTGGCTTACGTCATTATTATTAGGATTTTCCTCTGTGGAAGGGTTAGCGACTCCCAAAAATATAACATTTTCTTTGTTCATTCCATATTCCTGGTAAAGCTCTTCGATGTAAGGCATCTCATTTTGACATGGAGGACACCAGGTAGCCCAGAAATTTAAAAATACTACTTTACCTTTGTAATCGGAAAGGGTATGTTCGTTACCATATTGATCTAAAAGAGTAAAATCAAAGGCTGGAATTGCTTTTTCGTCAGCTGCACTTTCGGAAGTATCAGTTTCAGGAGTAGTTGTAGGTGATGTGGTAGAAGTTGGGGGCGTTACCGAAGGAACGGAGGTATCACCATTATTATTCGTATATGCAGTAAAGGTAAAGCGGTTGAGGTAATTGGAAACTCCATTCATCCATCCGGTAAAAGTCATAATACCAATAAGAATCAGTAAGATTCCACCCACTTTCACTGTGTATTTCATCAATTTCTTATTTTTCTTTAAGAAATTTAAAGCACTGGTGGTAAAAATACCGAGTAGTAGAAAAGGGATAACAAAGCCAGCGGCATATATAAGTACTAACAGATTACCCACAAACACAGTTTTACTTCCAGAAGCCATAATTAGGACAGAGGATAAAGCAGGACCTACGCAAGGAGTCCAGGCAAAGCTAAAGGTAAAGCCCATAAGAAAAGCGATTCCGGGATTCATCTTAAGCACATTCATTTTAAAGGGAAGCTTTCGTTCTCTCTTCAAAAAATTAATATCTAAGAATCCAACCTGAACTAGACCAAGAACAATAATTAGGATACCACCCACTCGGGTAAATAATGTCTGATTATCCTTAAAGAAGGAGCCAAGAGCTGTAAAGGAAAGGCCAAGAAGAAAAAATGCCGTAGAGATTCCTATGATAAAAAATATTGTATGAAAAAATACTCTTTTTTGATCATAGGAAATGGTTCCATCCTCCTTAGTTGCGCTAGTATTGCCAGCAAGATAGCTCATATAGATGGGGATTAAAGGTAATACACAGGGAGAAAAGAAGGATAGTAAGCCCTCAAAAAATACGAATAAGAAGCTTATATGTTCAACGTTCAATAATGAATTCAATGAAATCTCCTTTCTTAATCATGTTATAAAATATTTTACATAATGTTCTCGTACTGGGGGTACGTTAAAATTTATTTTGCTTATGTAAATAAATTATACAATAGACGAGGGAAACATGCACGCAATTTAAGCGTATTTTTACACTTTATAGTATAAATTCTATCTATTTTTGTAGCAATGTAAGTGTTTGTTGTGAATAAAAACGCTTGTATTGTATGCTCAATTAATATTTTGAATTGACAAAGTAAATTTCAGATGATAATATTTAAATAAATTTAATTAAAATATTTTAATAAAAGTAGGTGACTATATGTTAGAAGAACAATTTGAAAAACTTTATATTACGTTTAGAAATAATTACTGTAAAAATTTATTTTCCAGCGTGAATGAGGAGGAAGATAGCTTAAGCCCTACAGAAGCTTATTGTGTAGAGGCAATTTATTTAATGAATCGACCTACGATACATCAATTTGCGGAGTATGTTAATATATCACAGCCGAATGCGACGTATAGAATTAGCAATCTAATAGACAAGGGGTATGTGAAAAAGGTATCCTCAAAAGCAGATCGAAGAGAGTTCTACTTGGAGGTTACAGATAAATTTACGAATACCTATGGTGTAAATGCTTCCTTCAATATGGATTTGATGAATGGAATTAGAGAGAAGTTTTCAAAGGATGAGATACTTCAATTAGAAATGATGATAGAACGAATTAATGACATTATGTTATCACAGGGGGAATAGAATGAGCCTTAGAATTATAACTGATTCAACTGCAGACATTACTACAGAACAGGCAGCACAGATGGGGATAACCATTGTTCCTTTAAAGGTTATCTTTGGTGAAAAGGAATATAGAGATGGGATTGATATTTCCATAGAAGGTTTTTATGAGAAACTAGTAACCGCAGAAAAGCTTCCAACAACTTCACAACCTGCTCCAGATGATTTTCTAAAGTATTTTGAGGAAGCTAAAAAAGTTGGAGACAGTGTACTTGTAATCTTAATCTCCAGTAAGTTAAGTGGAACCTATCAAAGTGCAGTGATTGCAAAGGAAATGTGTGAGTATTCAGAAATCTCAATTGTAGATAGTATTACCACCATTACAAACCTTAGGTTACTGGTAGAGCATGCTATAAAATTAAGAGAACAGCAAATACCAATGGTTCAAATAGCCGATGAGTTAGAAGAACTAAAGCAGCGTACCGTGCTATTAGCAATGGTAGACACCTTGGAGTTTCTACATAAAGGAGGGCGTTTATCAAAATCTTCTGCTATCCTTGGAACTCTTTTAAAGTTCAAGCCCATTATTACGGTCAAGGATGGTGTGGTATCCGTGGTAGATAAAGAACGAGGCACCAACAAGGGAATAGCAAGAATTCTTGAAATTATAGATGAATATGGTTCCATTGATAAAAACTACCCGGTTATGTTTGGTTATTCCTCGGAGGATAGTAAAGCATTGATGCTTCAGGAAAAAGTAATTGAAAAGTATGACTTAAAGGATACAAGAATTTATCCCGTCGGTTGTGTTATAGGTACACATGCAGGCCCAGGTGCTTGTTTTATCACTTATATTAAAAAGTAATAACTATAAAATTAATAAAAGACCTGTTGTTTTAAATGCATCATTTTGATGCAGTATAAAGCAACAGGTCTTTTACAATGTAAGGATTATGACGGTCTAATTTTCCTGTTAATACACTTAATTCCATAACTGCCAAATATTACATAAATATAAATTAAATATTACGGAAATATTAAATAATGTGTTGACATATTAACAAATACGTAATAGAATATAATCTGTTCTTACTACAGATGGCAAAGTTAAAAGTTAGGAGAAAAAAATATGAGTACCAAATTAGTGATTAGATTAACCGTAACCTGCATTGCTTTCTTAATGGCATTTACCCCTATGAATGCTTCAGCTGCGATAGTGAAACGTGGCGATAAGGGAAGTGAAGTAAAACAGATACAGACAAGTCTAAAAGAATTGGGCTACTATACATATTCCAAGACCACTGGCTACTACGGGAGTATAACAGTAGCAGCAGTTAAGCGCTTTCAAAAAGCAAATGGCTTATATGCAGATGGTATTGTAGGAAAGAAAACAAAAAGCGTTCTACTGGTAAGTAGTAAGGCAACAGAAAAGAAAAGTGAAATTTCACTCATGTCAATGTCAACGAAAACAGTAAGTGATAACATTGGTGATTTAGATTGGTTTAAGGAAGTAAGAAATATCTGGGATAGAGGAGTAAATGCCGTTATCACAGATGTCGAAACCGGTAAGAGCTTTGAAGTAAGAAGAACCTATGGAACCAATCATGCGGATGTGGAGCCTCTTACAAAAGAGGATACAGCAACAATAAAGAAAATTTGGGGTGGCTTTAGTTGGGAACGTAGAGCTGTAGTTGTTCAAATTGGAAATTATACAATTGCTGCTTCTATGACTGCGATGCCTCATGCTGGAGTTGATTCTGCCACAGCAGGTAAATATGTTAGTAACCGAAGCGGCGGATATGGCCGAGGCGTTAACCTGGATGCAGTTAAAAATAATGGATGTAGTGGTGTCATGGATATTCACTTCAAGAATAGTCGTACCCATACCACCAATGTTGTTCAATCTTCCATGCAAAACATGGTTGAAAAAGCAGCAGAATATATATGGAGTAATTACTAAAATAATAAAATAACTAGATAAGCTTATGTCCTACTTAGTTAAAAAACAAAACTGAAAGAATTTCGTGTATATTAAAAGTGATAGGTATCTTTGTTCAAAAAGAATAACCTATCACTTTTTGTTTATAAGTGAACGACTTGTCGTCCATACTGACCCTGCGAAGGGAAAGGGTTTATCAACTTAGCTTTGCTTTAGAGAGGAGCAATCAGGTGAAGGTAATTCATTACTAGGAGCCATGCAATTATGGTTTTCACATACATAATATGTTGTTTTATCATTTATAACTTGATAATCTTTGACATAATTCGCGATGGATTGCAATTTTTCTTCGTTATCTAGAGTTTTTAGCAATACTACAGTATTTGGTTCAAAATGTTCAGAAAGATATTCCAATAACTCCGGATAATTTTCTCTCTCACCTGAATCACGATTATTAACTTTAGCGGAAGGTGTTCGATGGGCTACACATACAATTTCCTTTGAAGGATAAAGTGCACCAAGAAAGGCAATCAATGAGAAGCTGTGACCAGCCGGATAATCCTTAACTTGGCCAGCAAGGAATCTCAATTGTTTGTCAGCATACTTAATATAGCGTTCATCAGCGGTAAGCTTAGCTAGCCTTTGTAGTACATATCCAGCTACTGAATTACCAGATGGGATTGCACCATCATGAACTTCCTTAGGTCTATAAAGAAGTGGTTCTGCATCCGCGGCATTTAAGAAAAACCCGCCGTATTTCTGATCCCAGAACAACTCTATCATAGTATCAACAAGTGTTGTAGCTTGTTTTAAATAATCTATTTTAAAGGTAATTTCATAGAGAGAAAGCAGTGCCATACAGTGGAAGGCATAGTCGTCAATTAGCCCAAAGTGTGCAGCTCGATCATCGCGATAACTTACATAGAGTAAGCCATTCTTATCAGTAAGTCTGGCATTGGTAAAAGCAGCTGCCTGTTCAGCAACTTCAAGATAATCAGGATTATCAAAAACTTTTGCAGCAGTAGCATAGGCCGTAATCATTAATGCATTCCAGGAAGTAAGAATTTTATCATCCTTATGGAGCTTGGTTCTATCCAGACGGTAGGTATAGAGCTTATTACAAAGACGCACAATTCGCTCGTTATCTGATTTTAACTCATGGGAATTAATAAGGTTTGGTATAGAGGCACCTTCAAAATTACCTTCTACCGTGATGTTAAAATACTCATTAAAGAAAGAACCGTCTTCATTACCCAATACCTTGTTTACTTCCTCCGGGGTAAATACATAATATTTACCTTCCACACCTTCACTATCCGCATCCTGTGCACAGTAGAAACCACCCTCTGGGTCCGTCATTTCTCGGCGAATATACTCAAAGATTTGCATGGCCACTGTTTTATATAGTCGGTCCTTGGTGTGTTGATAGGCTTCGGTATAGGTGAGAGCTAACATAGCATTGTCATAGAGCATTTTTTCAAAATGTGGAACCAACCATCTGGCATCTGTCGAGTATCTTGAAAATCCATATCCAATATGATCATAGATTCCACCACGATACATATGCTTAAGAGTGTTTTCCACCATAAATAGAGCAGTCTCATTTGATTCCAGTTTGGCATATCGCAATAAAAACATTAGATTATGGGGAGAAGGGAATTTAGGTTCATTACCAAAACCACCGTAATCATGGTCAAAACTCTGGCTAAATTGTGTTACAGCAAGATTGATTAAGTCTTTTGTAACTTCAGCGCTATCCGAAGAGGCTTCAAATTCACTCTTCATAATTTCTGAAAGTTTATTACCTGTTTGAAGTAGATCTGTTGGATTCTCCTTCCAGGTCTGTCTCACCTGTGTTAGAAGATCAACCAATCCATACATACCATAACGCGGTTCCTTCGGGATATAGGTAGCTGCAAAAAACGGCTTTTTATCAGGAGCCATAAGAATGGTAAGTGGCCACCCACCATGACCGGTAGTAACTTGACAGACAGTCATATAGACATTATCAATATCAGGACGCTCCTCTTTATCTACCTTAATACAGACAAAAGATTCATTTAAAATCTGGGCAACCTCATCATCCTCAAAGCATTCATGTGCCATCACATGACACCAGTGACAAGTGGAATAACCAATGGAGAGGAAGATGGGTTTGTTCTCGTTTTCTGCTTTTTCAAAGGCCTCTTTACACCAGGGATACCAATTTACAGGGTTATATAGATGTTGCAAAAGATAGGGGGAATTTTGACCAGCTAATTTATTAGGAATTCTTGAGGTTCCTTGACCTTTGTTGGTTACATGTTCAGTTGTATTCATTTTTATACTCCTTATCATCATGGGTTAATTAGTCTTTTATCTTCCATGACCTACTTTTTCATGTCCGCCATCATGTTGCTTTGGACCGTGACCATTCACACGTCCCACATCTTCATTATCCTTTGGCTCCATTTTTCTTAGTTCAGAGCTGCTTTTTTCTCTGTCTTTCATTCTATTTTTATTATTATGCATTTTTAAGTTCCTCCTTGTTTCAAATTGATAAACTTAGTATGTGCTATTTAATTTAAAAATAAGAAGATATTTTAGTGTTAATAATGGCAAAATAGGATTTTTAAACTAAGATTTATTTATATTAAAATTATAATTATAGATATTTCCAATTATTAATTGTAAAATAAGAGTCAGTTTAATTTTAATAATATAAGACAGATATAGAGAGAAAGAGAGGAGAGCTCATGCTGAAAGTAAATTTCTATGACAGAGTGGAAGATAAGTTATTAAAATTTGCAGTTATTGTTGCGAGGAGCCAGGGAAAATGGGTGTTGTGCAAACATAAAGAGCGAACTACATATGAATTCCCTGGTGGGCATAGAGAAGCAGGTGAAGATATATTAACTACTGCCAAAAGAGAACTATTGGAAGAAACAGGAGCAGTGGATTACTCTATGAAACAAATCTGTGTATATTCTGTTGCAGCCAAAGATGATACTTCAAGAGAGGAATCCTTTGGAATGCTGTATTATGCTGATATTCGGATATTTAAGGAACTACCTAATCTTGAAATTGAAAAAATTGAACTTTTTGATGAGCTACCTGATAATTGGACTTATCCGGAGATTCAACCCTTTCTATTAGATAGAGTTAATTCCGAATTCAATAATTGAAAGATTAGAATACCGGAGGAAGTGAAATACAATGTCTATACAATTTTAGATTACAAAACTAAGTAAACAAACAGCCTTAGGAGGGTTCATGACAACATTATATTTTGTAAGACATGCAGAGCCAGATTTTAATAATCATGATGATTTAACCAGAGCACTAACAGAGAAGGGTAAGCGTGATTTAGTCTTAGTTAATACATATTTAGAGGACAAACATATAGAGGTTGTGCTATCCAGTCCCTTTCAAAGAGCAATTGAGACGGTTGAGGGATTTGCTAAAGCATTTAATATGAAAGTTACTATTGTCGAAGACTTTAGAGAGCGTAGGGTGGATAGTTGCTGGATTGAGGATTTTATGGGATTTGCTCGGAAACAGTGGGAGGACTTTGATTACAAATTAAGTGATGGGGAATGTCTTAAGGAAGTTCAGACGCGTAATATTGCGGCACTAGAAAAAGTGCTGATAGAACATAAGAACAAAAATATTGTAGTGGGCAGTCACGGAACAGCACTTAGTACCATTCTTAATTATTATGATAATTCCTTTGGGTTCAAGGACTTTAATGATATAAAGTACTTAATGCCTTGGATTGTGAAATTTATCTTTGATGAAGACCGCCGTTGTATTGAGCTAGAAAAGATTAATGTATTTGATTTAAAATAGAAGTAACTGGAGACACTTGCATAAAGTGTTTTTTCCAGTTATCTTCTATAACCAAGAATTTTACGAGCCTGGTTCTGAATAGTTTCATTCATATTGCATTTATCTACCCAACCAATATGAATTTTATAATATAGTTTTATCAAAATTATTCTCTGTCTCAAGGTAGCTGCAAAACTCATTAGCCGCGATAGAAATAGCCTCTTTCATATCTGATGTAACCTCTACATCTTTCTCCCACCACCAATTCTTAATTGAAAATTCAGAGCCTTTTCGTGCCTGATTGGGTTCAAATCTAGCAATTAACTGGTTTCCATACAGGACGGGTAAAACATAGTAACCATATTTGCGTTTTTCTGCCGGAAGATAGACTTCCCAACTATAATCAAAACCAAAGAGCTTTGATATCATATCCCTATCCCATAGAAAGTTGTCTAGAGGTGCTAGGAACTTGGCAACCGTTTTATTAGGGCCAGATTGAAAGTAAGATAAGTCCTGCTTTCTAACATAAAAGGAAGCTTTGAGGTCCTCCACTTGAAAGCGAAGGATGCTACCTTCTTCCAGTAATTTATTCAGTGTTTTTTCTCTTAGTGCTTTATCGCAGAGGTAATATCCCTGCCATGCACCCCCGCGCCTATCCCAAAGCATGCCGACGCTACCGATACGGCGTTTCACATACCAATTAAGAAAATCTTCCTCATCCTTAAAAGGGAAAGGTTCAGTTATATCTTTATGAAACACATTTTCGGTAAAGTCGTATAATTTTTGTGTACCACTTTTATTTACTATACTTAACTCACCCTTTGTATATAGATAATCAAGTGCAGCGCTGGATAATTTTTTGGGGCCCCAGCGATCTTTCCTGATTTCACCAATGGATAGGTCTTTCGAGCTTAAAGCTCCACGGCTTTTTATTAAGTTTCGTACTTCATTAAGTATGTCAAATACAGCAAGCTGTCCGCGATATTCTAAGGTGTATTTGATCAAGTCAGTGCGAGTCTGTCTAATACGTTCAAACCTGGAATACTCGCTTGTCAAGTAGATACACATCTCCTTATCCCATCCGTCAACTAAGTCCCGTTCCTTATAGAGCAAATCCTGCAATAGATTGGGTTTGTAATCAGTTATTTTTGATTGGAGAACTAGATCAGCATTGCGGCCGACAACATTTAGTGGATCATATTGGATACTGCCTACCTTTTTGAAATACGAAAGGATTCCTTCTTTACCACAATAGGGTTGGCTATTATTTAAATTATGATATTGTATGAGAAATAATCTAGCTTCTTCTTTGGTTATCGTTTCGGTATGCATCTTTCTTCCTCCTAAATGTTCTCATTATATGATAGCAAAAGAATACCATTGTTGTGAAATAAAAACAAGTGTTCTGTTTGGGCTGTTTAATTCATTGCATAAGGTTCAGTTGAAAACGTTATAGGTTGGCTTGATTTTTACCTATGCAACAAATTTCCACAGAAAATAAACTATATAGTTAAAAAAATAACAAATATGCAGTTATTATCACTCACAGGTTTATTATATTAGGAGTTTTTATAATCTGTTGAATTTAGTTATACTGAGGAATATAATGTCATCAAATTATACAACTTAACACTTTATTTGATTTGCATATACTAATTAATAAACTCTAAGGAGACGATTTTATGAAGTACTTGAAGATCTTACTAGTTTGTTTACCCTTATCATTCGTAGGTTATTTCCTGCACTGGAATGCAACAATTATGTTCTGTTTAACCTGTGCAGCTATCATACCACTTGCAGGATTTTTGGGAGAGTCCACAGAAGAAATAGCAGCCTATACCGGACCTAAACTTGGTGGCTTTTTAAATGCTACCTTTGGAAATGCAACAGAATTAATCATTAGCTTTTTTGCCATACGTGCAGGACTTTTTGATGTAGTAAAAGCTTCACTTGCAGGATCTGTATTAGGTAATATACTTTTGGTGCTGGGTTGTAGCATATTTTTTGGAGGATTAAAGAACAAGGAACTAAAATATGATTCTCAACAGGGAACCTTTACAGCGACCATGCTGTTATTTGCAGTAATCGGCTTGGCACTTCCTGCCGTATTTACCTGGAATACCCCTGAAAATTTAATTACCTCTGATTATGAATCCTTAAGTACAATTATAAGTGTTATCTTACTTTTGATTTATGTAATCGGAATGGTATATTCATTTAAGACGCAAAATGACCTATATGGTGTAGAGCATGCGGATGATCTGGATACCAAATGGAGTCTTCCTGTTAGTATTACAATTCTTGCTATTGCCACCATATTTATTGCTATAGAATCTGAATTACTTGTTGCAAGTATAGAACCAATGACTGAGGCTGCAGGAATTCCACAGATGTTTATTGGTATCATCCTTATTCCAATCGTGGGTAACGCTGCAGAACATACGACTGCCATCATCATGGCATTAAAGAATAAAATGGATATCTCACTTGAAATTGCAGTTGGATCAAGCCTTCAGGTAGCTCTATTTGTTATTCCGGTATCGGTACTTATAAGTCTCTTTTTCACACCAATGAGTATTGTATTTAAACCAGTTGAACTATTCTTATTTGGTGCAAGCGTGTTAATTGCGAATCAGATTGTAAAAGCAGGGAAAACAAATTGGATGGAAGGCTTAAAATTGATTTCCATCTATATTATTGCTGCTATAGGATTTTTTGTGGTTGGGTAAAAATAAACATTTTACATCGTTGTTTGGGAGATTCTCCTGGAAAACATTTTACGGAGAATCACATATAATGGTAAAAAGATGGCTTCGTGTTAGTGTGACTGTGTTTCGCAGTTGCACCTAACTGGAAAGGCATGGTTATTATTATGATAATTCATGTTGTTCAAAGAGGTGAAACAACAAAATCAATCGCCGAGAGTTATGGTATATCGGAAGAAAGAATGATATTAGAAAATGAGCTGTCAATTCCACCAAAACTGGCCATTGGTGAGACTTTGGTTATTTTATTTCCTGAAATAACACACAAGGTTAAAGCAGAGGATACTCTTTATAGTATAGCAACTACCTATGATGTAACAGTGGAACAGCTTTTAAGAAATAATCCGTATTTGTCTAATAGGGAATTTATATTTCCGGGAGAAGAAATTGTCATCCAATACCGAGAAGATAAAATTATGCCTATTACAACTAATGGCTATGCCTATCCGTTTATAGATATCAATACCTTAAAAAAGACACTTCCATTTCTTTCTTATCTTTCCGTCTACAGCTATAAGGTGACAGGTGAGGGTGAAATAATTAATATTGAGGATCGAGAGATAATTCGTATTGCAAAGGAATACCGAGTCGCACCAATCATGCTTCTGACCGGCTTAGAGGGGACGCTGGAGGAAGAAATTAGAGTAACTAACATTGTATTAAACGATGAGGCGCTGCAGGATAGATTTATAAATCAGGTAATTAATATTATGAAAGATAAGGGTTACTATGGAGTGAATGTTAATACCCCCTATGTCACTCCATCTGACCGGGCCTTGTATATTAAATTTTTTACCAAGTTTGCTGATAAGATTACCAAGTCGGGGTTTCACGTCTTTAACACCTTGAGTTTAAGCCCCTTTGAAATTGTAACAAAGGTGATCTATGAAGGTCTCGGTTATCGTACCTTAGGAGAAATCGTGGATGGAACAACGTTAATCTCTTATGAATGGGGCTTTTCCCTAGGCATTCCCTATGGTATTGCACCTTATGAAACAACAGGAGATTTAATATTTGAAATATCAAACTACATTCCTGCAAGTAAAGTATCCATTGGAATTTCAAGTATCGGATATATATGGCAGCTTCCTTTTGACCCAGAGATAACCAGAGGATTAGCAATTCCATATAGAGCAGCAGTAGAGCTTGCATATACCCATGGGGCGCACATACTGTATGATGAGATTACAAAATCAGCGTATTTTCAATATATTGCAGGAGGTGAATATATGGTTCGCTTTCGTGATGCAAGAAGTATCGATGCCTTTATGAAATTCATACCAGGATTTGGATTAAATGGAAATGGTATTTGGAACATTATGTTCTTCTTTCCCCAGATGTGGTCTGTTATTAATTCCCAGTACGACATTACGAAACTTATCTAAAATTTGCACTTAAAAGGGAAAATAATTTAACCTTTTAGGTGCTTTTTTTTATGAAGTTAAGTCTACTAAATAAACTAAAAATGTAGAATTTAAAGGGAAAATATATTCCAAATATTTAATAATTATATAAAATTTAGTTGATTTTCGAAAAATTTCGTGATACGATTTATTTGTAGATATTTTTGGTAATATTACCAAGAAACGGGGTTATATCTTACATTTTAAATGGCAAGTTGCCGACAAATTGAAAGGAGATAGGTATTATGAAAAAAAGATTGTCATGGGCATTCGTAGTAGCAATGGTTTTAACTTTCGTACTTTCCTTACCAGTAGCTGCTGAAGAGGAATTTACAGTACATGCAAAGGCTCCAGCTGAATGGACAACACCTGCATTATGGGCATGGTCAACAACAGAAGGCACGAATGTGTTTGATGCTTGGCCAGGACAGGTTTTAACAGCTGATCCTGATAACGCTGGATGGTTCTATTTCACAGTTCCTGTTACAACAGATGCGGTTATTATTAATGATAATGGAGCGGGTGCTCAAACTGCTGACCTTACAGTTGAATCAAAAGAACTTTGGGTAACTGTAACAGAGGCTGGAGCAGACGGCAAATTCGCTGCAGATGTAGCTTATGAAGCTCCGGAAGGTTTTTCTACTGGTGCTGTAGTGGCGGTAGAAAAAGCAACAGAAGCAACCACAGAAGAAGTAGCTGCAGAGGAAGCAACTACAGAGGTTCCTAAAACTGGTGTAGTATCTATGGCTTTGGCATATGTAGGCTTAGCTGGAATTTCTGGTGCTGGCTTAATAGCTTCTAAGAAAAAATCCAAATAATTGGTGAAATAGTTATATTATTAATTTACATAATTTATATGGAAATTCAGTCTTTCGTCATTGTACGAAGGGCTGTTTTTTTATCCCGCAAACTAGTTAGCCTTATTACCTATAGTAATAGTATTCATTAGTTTTACTAAATTGAAAAATATCAGATTACACGATAATATAAAAAAGTATTAATTAACAAAGGAATCGTAGGTAGCTAGAATGCAACTTTTAAAAGATAGAATAAGAAAAGATGGTAAAATCCGTTCAGGGAATGTTTTGAAGGTAGACAGCTTCTTAAATCATCAGATGGACATAGAGCTTTTTGGAGAAATTGGAAAAGAATTTAAGAAAAGATTTGCAGATTGTGAGATTACAAAGATACTTACGATAGAAGCATCAGGAATTGGAATTGCCTGTATTGCTGCACAGTATTTTCAAGTGCCTGTAGTCTTTGCTAAAAAGACCCAGACCAAGAATATTGCAGGTGATGTATACACAGGCAAAGTAGAATCCTTTACCCACGGTAGAGTATACGATATTATTGTTGCAAAGGAATTTTTAAAACCAACAGATAAGATTTTAATTATAGATGATTTTTTAGCAAATGGCAGTGCATTGTTTGGACTTACCAAGCTGGTTATGGATGCTGGTGCAACCTTAGTGGGAGCGGGCATTGTTATTGAGAAGGGCTTTCAAGAAGGTGGAGAACTGGTTCGCGGTAGTGGAGTTCGAGTTGAGTCCCTGGCAATCCTCGAATCAATGAACGAGGATGGTCAAATAGTTTTTCGTGATTAAGATTTACATAGGGAAGACAAAGCAGAGGGCGTGTCTTCTTGTAAATAAATTTCGGGGACAAACCCCTGCAACTGGATTTAATCCAGACATAACAAGGAGGAGAAATCAATGTTAAAGAAATTATTAGCCATGGCTATGGTTGCTGCAATGGTAGTATCTTTTGCCGCTTGTGGAACAAGCAACAATGACAAAAAGGACACACCAGCAACGGAAGGAACTTCAACTGACGACACTGCAACTGATGATACCGCAACTGGTGACACAACAGATGATACTGATGCAGCGACAACTGGCTTATTTGCACCTGTAGCAAAGGAAGATGTTAAGGTTGGTGTTATTCATATTGGAGACCCTGCAAGTGGTGCTGGATATACCTATGCACATGATCAGGGAATTGTGGCTATGCAGCAAACAATTGGACTTTCCGACGATCAGATCATTCGTAAGAATAACGTAAGTGATTCTGATGCAGTAGCGATTAGAACAGCTATCGAAGAGTGTCTTGAAGATGGCGCTACTATTATCTTTGGTACAAGCTGGGGTTACATGGATACCATGGAAGAATTAGCAGCAGAATATCCTGAAGTTGTTTTCTCTCATTGTTCCGGTTATAAGAGCAATGGAACTAATTTCAATAACTATTTTGGACGTATTTATCAAGCAAGATATCTTTCCGGTATTGCAGCAGGTTTAAAGACTCAGTCTGATAAGATTGGTTTTGTTGCAGCAATGGATGTTCAAAACTCCGAGGTTACTGGTGGAATTAATGCATTTGCATTAGGTGTTGAATCTGTTAATCCTGACGCAAAGGTTTATGTTAAAGTTACAAATACCTGGTATGATCCTACTTTAGAACAACAGGCAGCAGAAGCTTTACTCGATGCTGGTTGTGACGTAATTTCACAGCATGCAGATACAACAGCTCCACAGAAGGCAGCTGAAGCAAGAGGCGTATGGGGTGTTGGTTATAACTCTGATATGACAAAGGATGCTCCAGCAGGTCACTTAACAGCTCCAATCTGGAACTGGGGTGCTTATTATACCTCCGCTGTACAGTCAATCATTGATGGTACTTGGACTGGTGAAAATTATTTTGGTGGTATGACGGAAGGCCTCGTAGATCTTTCTCCTCTTTCCGCAAATGTTGCTGATGGAACAGCAGAAGCAATTGAAACTGCTAGACAGAGCATTTTAGATGGATTTAAAGTATTTGAAGGCGAATTATTTGATAATGCTGGTAATCAGGTATGTAAAGCTGGTGAGTTCATCTCCGATGCAGATATCACTGGTGCTATGAACTGGTATTACAGAAACGTTGTAGTTGAATAATAAATGTGCTAAGATATAAAAAAACCATTTTCTTATAGTTTTCCGGATGGTTAAAAGTAAGGTGTTATGGTGTACAGCACCATAATGGAGGTTAAGATGAATAAAGAAACTATGGCTATTGAGCTGAAGAAGATTACAAAAACCTTTGGTTCGGTTGTGGCGAATAATAAGATTGACCTATCCGTTAAGCAGGGCGAGATACTCGCCCTGCTTGGCGAAAACGGATCAGGTAAAACAACTCTAATGAACATGCTGTCGGGAATTTATAAGCCGGATAGCGGTTCTATTTTCATTAATGGACAAAATGTAACCATTAATTCCCCAGAGGATTCCATTTCGTATGGTGTAGGTATGATACACCAGCATTTCAAATTAGTAGAAGCGATGACTGCTGCAGATAATATTATATTAGGCGCAAAGGAAAAAGGCTTCTTCCTTAAGAAATCCAGATATGAAACTATTCGAAATATCAGTAAGCGTTTTGGACTGGAAATCGATCCAGAGAAAAAGATATACCAAATGTCCGTAAGCGAAAAGCAGACCGTAGAGATTATTAAAGTGCTTTATCGCAAGGCGGATATTTTGATTTTAGATGAACCGACAGCAGTACTGACTCCGCAAGAGACAACCAGGCTGTTTGACATACTCCGTCGTATGAAAGCGGAGGGCTGTGCAGTTATCATTATTACTCATAAGTTAAATGAAGTGCTTGAAATCAGTGACCGTGTTACTATTTTACGTAAAGGAGAAAGTGTTGCTACTGTAAACACAGCTGAAACCACAGCAGGTGAACTGACGGAACTTATGGTAGGCAGACCGGTGGAATTATCCATTGATCATCCCGAGACGTTTTTTGATGAAAATCTATTGGAGATTCATCATTTAACCGTAGCTGACGAAGAAGGACTTGAAGTTATCAAGGATATTAGTTTCGATTTAAACAGAGGCGAAATTCTTGGTGTGGCAGGTATTGCCGGAAGTGGTCAAAAAGAGCTGTGTGAAACAATCGCAGGACTACTGCCAGTGAAAAAAGGAGCGATTTTATATCATAATGAGAATTTAGTGGGTAAATCCCCTAACGAAATAATCAAAATGGGTATTAGTATGAGCTTTATTCCAGAAGATCGTCTTGGAATGGGACTAGCTGCATCCATGGGTATGGTCGATAATATGCTCCTAAAGAAATATAACGAAGGCAAGGGTCCATTTGTACATAAAAAGGAAGCTAGAGATTTAGCGAAACGTCTAGTAAAACAGTTGGAAATTGTGACACCAAGTGTTGAGACACCGGTTCGAAGGCTGTCCGGAGGTAATGTACAGAAGGTATTACTAGGAAGAGAAATTGAATCACAACCAAATGTGTTAATTACAGCCTATGCTGTTCGAGGATTGGACATTAACTCCTCCTATACAATTTATGACTCGTTAAATGAACAAAAACAGAAAGGTGTAGGAGTACTTTTCATTGGAGAAGATCTGGATGTTATGCTGGAGCTTTGTGACCGCATTATGGTACTCTGTCATGGAAAAATTACGGGAATCGTAGATTCAAAGGATGCAACCAAAGAACAGTTGGGACTCCTTATGACTGGGGCAAATGCCAAGGGAGGAGAAGGTAATGACAGAAAGAAATTATAAAGTGAAAAAAGAGCCTTTCCTTCGTGTGGTAAAAAAAAGTGAGATATCCTTCGGTAAGAATTTATTATTATCCTTTTTAGCAGTATTTGCAGCAATTGTAGCTGGTGGGCTCTTCATTCTTGCCATTGGTGAAAATCCATTTAAGATCTATGCAGCAATTGTTCATGGTGCTTGGAGAAGCGAATTGGCAATTAAGGGAACTATTAAAATTGCAATACCCTTACTGATAGCAGCAATTGGTATAACTCCAGCTTTTAAAATGAAATTCTGGAACATTGGTGCTGAAGGACAGATTATCATGGGTGGTGTATTTGCTACTTACTTCGCATTGTTCTTTGATCATCTTCCGCATGTATTACTGTTAGTTCTCATGTTTGCAGCAGGCTTAATTGGTGGCGGACTATGGGGACTAATTCCCGCTTATTTTAAGACAAAATACAATACCAACGAAACCTTATTCACATTAATGTTAAATTATATTGCCTTGTATATTATTAAATATCTAACAGAAGGTCCTTGGAAAGATCCTAGCTCCTCAGGGTTTCCAAAGATTGCAACCTTTGCAAAGAATTCCAGATTAGACCTTGTCTTTGGAGTACATGCAGGCTGGGTGATCGGTATCATCCTTGTTGTAGTGATTTTTATTTATATTAACTATACAAAACAAGGTTATGAGATTAGTGTAGTTGGTGAGAGTCCAAATACAGCTCGTTATGCAGGCATGAACGTTAAGAAAATTGTAATTAGAACTATGTTCTTAAGTGGTGCAATATGCGGTATCGCCGGTATGACTCAGGTTACAGGTGCGGCATTTACCTTGGGGGAAGGTGTTGCCGGAGGTGTCGGTTTCACAGCGATTACCGTAGCATGGCTTGCAAGACTAAATCCAATTGTTATTTTAGTTGTAACCGTATTATTTAGTATGCTGGAAAAGGGATGTAGTGTTATGCAAAGTGCCTTTGGGTTATCTTCTTCTGTATCCAGTGTTTTACAGGGAATTATCTTGTTCTTTATTCTTGGCTTTGACTTCTTTACTCGTTATAAACTTACTTTTAAAAAGTTAGGTCCGGTTCAGGAATAAATAAGAAAGGTATGGTTATTATGATAATTAATTTTTTGTTTGCAGCAATTAAAGCAGGTACTCCGTTGTTGTTTGGTACTACAGGTGAGATCATGACTCAAAAGTCAGGTAATCTTAACCTTGGTGTGGAAGGCATGATGTATATGGGAGCATTTTTAGGTTTCTTTACAGCATTTCATACCGGTAATCTCGGATTAGCATTACTGGCATCCTTTGCGATTGGAGTTCTGGCAGCATTCATATATGCAGTTTTAACAGTTAGTCTTTTAGCGAATCAGAATGTAACAGGCCTTACCTTAACAATATTTGGTATAGGTATTGCAAAGTTCTTTGGTGAATTAATGATCAGTGAGGCAGGAGGATCTCCAGTACTTTCAGAGAAATTTATGAAATCGGTATCGGAACAACCTTTGCCACTGCTTGGAGATATCCCAGTCGTAGGTAAGTTACTCTTTTCACACAATCCTTTGGTGTACTTATCAATTTTTGTTGCTATACTATGCACCGTCTATATGATAAGAACAAAAAGTGGCCTCAAAATGCGTGCCACTGGTGAAAATCCTGCCGCAGCCGATGCAGCTGGTATTAATGTAACGCTTGTAAAATACCTTCACATTATGTTAGGTGGTGGAATCTGCGGATTAGGTGGTGCCTATTTATCACTGATTAACGGTGGTGGCGTATGGAACAACACAGGTGTTGTAAATGGACAGGGTTGGATTTCTGTTGCTCTTGTAATTTTCGCTAGTTGGAATCCGGTAAAGGCAATCTTTGGTTCGCTAATTTTTGGAGCCTTCAGTGTGCTTCAGTTCTATGTACCTAAGAACATTATTGTTATCCCGAATGCCTTTTATGTAATGCTTCCATTTTTAATTACAACTCTGGTACTGATTATTACTTCCATGCAAAAATCCAAGGAAGGTTCTCAACCGGCTGGTTGCGGAGTTAATTATTTTAGAGAAGAACGTTAACTTAGAAGTTAGATAATAAGTAATAGAGCAAAACCTCAGATCCTTAATTTTAAAAGGATTTGGGGTTTTTTGCAACAAACAAATATTTAGTAAAATAAAATTACTAAGGTACCTTAAAAAGTGTTGACATATTACTAAGGTACCTTTATAATATTGTTTATAAGGTACCTTAGTAAATGCGCAAACTTATATTTACTCGAATGGAGGAATTAAAAAGATGGAAAATAATAATGAATTAATTGTAAAACTAACCCGTGTTGAATGGTTGCTGCATCGTCACCATTTAAAGAATCATATGCATTTTGGCCCAATGGGAGATTCCCGTAGAGGGCAGGGTAGAATACTCGCAATTCTTAAACTACAGCAAGAAATTAGCCAGAAAGATTTAACATTTTTATTAGATATGAGACCTCAATCTTTAGGAGAGCTTCTTTTTAAGCTGGAGAGGAATGGATACATCACTCGTACACCATCAGAAACTGACCGTAGAGTTATGAATATCAAGCTTACGGAAGAGGGAATTAAAGCTACAGAAGCTACGGAACAACAGGAGGATAAGTTTGATAAGTTGTTTGAATGCTTAAGTGAGGAAGAACAAAGGAACTTGAGTAACTATCTTGATAGAATTATAGAAAGTTTAGAGAGTCATTTTGGTGGTGAACAGTCTGAGGACGATTTTATACCTCAACCACCTAGACCACTTCCCTTCGAAGGCCCGTTGGGCAGAGATGATCGACATCCTTTTGGCAAGCACTTTGGACAAGGGCATGGCCCAGGACACATGCATAGAGAGCATGTGTATCAAGAACATGAACGAGGAGAACATATCCATAGAGATTACAGGCACGAAGAACATATGCATAAAGAGCACAAGCACGGAGAACACATGCATGGTGGATATGCGTATGAAGGACGCAAACGCGAAGATCATAGGAATAAAGAACACGCATATAGAGAACCAGAGGATAGAGAATACTCAGAATAGAATAAAAATATTAATTGAAAATTAGTAATATTCAGCCTAAGCTTGATTTCGCTTTGCTACATCTCGCTTAGGTAGGGTGCAAAGCTAAATTGTCATAAAAATTAAACTAAATGGTATCTTGAGGAAATTTAAAAATAGGAGTATACTAGAAAGGTGTAAGTACAAACTACTTATGCCTTTTATTATAATAGTGACAAGGAGAGATGCCGATGTGTAAAGAACATAAGTTTTACAGATGTAAGCATTGCGGAAATTTGATTGGTATGATCCAAAGCTCAGGTGCTCGTGTTGTATGCTGTGGTGAAGAGATGGAAGAATTAGTGGCTAATACAGTGGAAGCCTCTACAGAAAAACATGTGCCAGTAGTTACAGTGGATGGCAATAGCGTTACAGTTGAAGTTGGTAGCGTAACTCATCCAATGGAGGAGAAGCACTATATTCAGTGGATTTATCTTCAGACCAAGAATGGCGGACAAAGAAAATGTCTTTCACCTGGTGACGAACCAAAGGCGACTTTTGCACTCGATAATGATGAAGTGGTAGCAGTATTTGAATACTGTAATATCCACGGATTATGGAAAACGGAATTATAAAAAGACAATGAATGCATGCAGAAATCGAATTGCTTATATTATAATTCGGCTACTGCATGCAATTTGCTTTTTGGGATTTAGGTGAATGAGATATTTAACCTTGTGGGAGATAAATTTATGGAGAAGTCCATTAAGAACAATTGTTAGAATTAGCCGAGGAGGATTATCGCAAATTTACGGCAGCCTTAACACCGGGGAAAGAAAACATTCTGGGAATTAGAATACCCTTGCTTCGTAAGCTATCAAAGAGTATATTAAAGGGTGATTGGAGAACATATCTTAAGACGTAAATGAGGATAAAATGCATCTTTTTTCTTAAGATAAGTTATATTATTAGTCATGACTTTTGTGATGAAAGACATTTTTGAGTTAAAACAGGTTAATAATACAAGTTACTAGAGAACAAGGAGGTTGACCATGAGGTTAACATTTATAGGAGCCACCCACGAGGTAACCGGTAGCTGCTTCTATCTGGAAGCAAATAATAAAAAAATATTGATCGATTGTGGCATGGAACAGGGAAGAGATGTTTTTGAAAATCAGCAGATACCAGTTGCTTCGGCCGATATTGATGCTGTATTACTAACACATGCACATATGGATCATGCAGGTAAATTACCTTTGTTGCATAGTGAAGGATTTCGAGGAAAGATACATGCTACGAGTGCCACCAGCTCTCTGTGCAGTATTATGTTAAGAGATAGTGCTCATATACAGATCGCTGAAGCAGAGTGGAAGAATAGAAAAAGAAAACGTTCTGGTGGTAACCTGGCGATACCAATTTACAATATGGAAGATGCCATGGCAACAATCCGTCAATTTGCAGCTCACGAGTATAATGAAGTATTTGAGGTCTTTAGTGGAATTAAGGTACGCTTTATTGATGTTGGTCATTTGCTTGGTTCGGCTAGTATTGAAGTGTGGATAACGGAACAAGGGGTAACCAAGAAAATAGTATTCTCTGGCGATATTGGTAACCTTAATCAACCACTCATCAATGATCCACAGTATATTAAGGATGCAGATTATGTTGTAATGGAATCTACCTATGGTGACCGTAATCATGAAGCTGCTCCGGATTATGTGAGTGAGTTCACCGAGATTATCCAGTCAACCTTAGACCGAGGTGGCAACCTGGTTATTCCCTCATTTGCTGTGGGAAGAACTCAAGTACTACTTTACTATATCCGTAAAATAAAAGAAGAAAAAAGAATTCATGGTCATGATGGATTTAAGGTATATATAGACAGCCCACTGGCAGTAGAAGCTACTGAAATATTTCATAAATTTATGAGTGGATATTTCGATGCCGAAGCCATGGAAGTTGTAAAAAAAGGAGTAAATCCACTTGCTTTTCCTGGACTTGTAACTGCCATTACTCCGGATGAATCAAAGGCAATTAACTTTATTGAGGAACCTAAAATTATTATTTCTGCTTCAGGTATGTGTGATGCGGGAAGAATTCGTCATCACTTAAAGCATAATCTGTGGAGAGAAGATAGTACCATTATGTTTGTTGGGCATCAGTCAGAGGGCACCTTAGGTAGAACCTTGCAGGATGGCGCAACTGAGGTAAAATTATTTGGTGAGACGATTCAGGTTGCAGCACAGATTCATAGGTTATCCGGAATAAGTGGGCATGCAGATAAAGACGGTCTTATAAAATGGTTAACCAGCTTTGAGAAAAAGCCACAACGAGTCTTTGTAGTACATGGTGAAGATCAGGTGTGTCAAAGCTTTACAAAATATATTAATGATGAACTGGGTTATCCTGCAATTGCACCCTATAGCGGAAGTGTATTTGATCTTTTTAGGAATGAAAATGTAGTGGAAGGAAAGATAATTCCTGCTGAAGCAAAGAGCAGAGACGATCAAGGAAAACACAATGCTGTTTATGATCGACTGGTCAATGCGGGGAAACGCCTTGAAGTGGTGATCCAACATAATAAGGGCGGAGCGAACAAGGATCTTGCTAAGTTCTTAAGCCAAATTAATTCGCTATGTGATAAATGGGAACGATAACGATATATTCTGAAAGTAATGTGTAAATAGATTAATTATTTAGTGGAATGGTAATTAAATCTAACAATAGAAAACCGTTTGACACAGGATGAGACATCACCTAATATAAGGGTATATGAAGTTATACAAAAAGTAAGGTTTCCGTTATTTGGAGGAAGTGTAATGAACAAAAGAAAACCAGCGATATTGATGCCGGTTAAAAAGAGAATTTCTATCATAGTATCAGCAATTTTTATAATACTTGTTTTCTTTTTACTGCTTCTGTATCAAACAAGACAGAATGCACATGAAGATAAATTAATGATGAATATCTTTGGCAAACAGAGAATGTACACCCAACAGATCAGTAAAACTGTCAATCATCTGTATATACTTATGCAGAAGCCCTCCCCTTTTTCCATGCTATCTACTGCTGAAATTGAGCAAGAGATAGAGATGACCAGAAAAGAAATGGTTGAAGCAAGAGATGGATTTACAGGGCTGTTGAAAGAGGTACATAAGGATAAAGTCATAATTGATGGTTACCAGTTGCATCTGGATACAGATTTATTAAAATTTTCAGTTGCCCTCGCAGAAATAGACGAGCTCTGGCCTGATTATGATTCGTCAATTAATGTACTGCTTAATAATGATGGGCAGGCCTTAGACTTAGAAAATGCAGTAATATTTATTAATAAAAACAATCAAAAACTTTTACAAAGCTGTGAAGATTTATTAAATGAGCTGCTAGAGTATTCACTTTTGAAAGATCGGGAACTCCAGCGAGTAGCATTTATTTTAATAGGCTTATTGGCATTAGTAATCTTTATATCTCTATATCAGCTCCAGCGGCATTTATTACTACCACTTAGGCAGTTGTACAAAGGTTTGGATGAGATTGGGCTGAGTAATCAGAGTAGTTATCTAGGGTTACCAACGAGACAGAAGATGATTCCGATCGTCAAAGAAATCAATGGGGTATTTAAGAAAATAAACTCACTTATAACCTTAATTGAAAATATGAATAATAATGATTCCTTTATGGACACCTTACGGTTTATTAGCAATACCTTTTCGCCGTTTATTCCATATAACTATATCGGAATCGCTATAATGAGTGAGGATAAGAAGTTTTTAAAAGCGTCCTATGGGGTTTCAGACGGTACGGTAATTGGTTTGCCTGAAAATATTGTGGGTTGCACTTGCTTAATTAATGACACAAGTCTTGGTAAAGTATTTCAATCTGAGGAAGCCAGAATTATTAATGACCTTGAGGAATACTGTAAAGGTAAACCAGTAAAAAGTTATAATAAAATTATTTTAGATGCTGGAATTAAATCTTCGATTACTCTTCCGTTACTTGTATCAGGTGAGCCAATGGGAATGATATTCTTTTCAAGTACAGAAAAGAATATTTATACCGAAGAACACAGTAATTTCTTGCACACACTGGCCAACAGTATTGCGATTAGTTTAAATCAAAACATATTTATTGGAGATATTGTTTATAGCAGCATACTTGCTTTGGCAAAGCTTGCGGAAGCCAGAGATGAAGATACCGGCAAACATTTGGACCGTATGTCAACTTATTCAAGAGCTATCGCAGAGTTATTATATGAAAATAATCTCTATACTGATGAGGTGACGCTTGAATTCATAGATGATGTTGAACGTTTTAGTCCATTGCATGATATCGGTAAAGTGGGCATAAGGGATAGTATCTTATTAAAGCCTGGCAAGCTTACGATGGAAGAACATATTGAGATGAAACAGCATGCGTTATTTGGTGAACAGGTTCTAAGATCGGCGGAAGAAAATCTGCAAAAGAAGGGAAGAAGTCTCTTTCAGATGGGAGCAGAGATTGCAGGAGCTCACCATGAGAAGTGGGATGGTACGGGTTACCCACGAGGTAAACAGGGAACTGAGATTCCGTTATGTGCTAGAATTGTAGCTGTGGCAGATGTATTTGATGCTCTTTTAAGTAAGAGACCTTACAAAGAAGCTTATCCTCTTGAAATGACCATGGATATTCTTAGAGAGGGAAGAGGAAAGCACTTTGATCCAGTAATTATTGATGTTGTATTAAATAATCGAAAAAAACTGGAAGATATTTATCACAATTTTCAAGATAAGCAAATAGCATAAAGATTGATTTACTAACAAGGGGCTATTGCAAAAAAGATATCTATGTAGAAAAGGGAGTATATACTCGTTTTCTACACCTAGTACGCTTTTTGCGACGACCCCTTATTATCTTACATAAATTTTTTCTTCTTAAAATATATAAAGCAAATAGCTGCAATTACAATACTTAATACAATTACATATAGATATCCATAACGCCAGTTTAATTCAGGCATAGTTGTAAAATTCATTCCATACCAGCCAACAATTAAGGTCAACGGAAGAAAAATAGTTGTGATAACGGTAAACATTTTCATGGTTTTGTTCATATCATTATCAAGTTGCGCGTGGTAGGATTCACGTACATGGATACTATATTCCTGTAACATACGTACATTATTACAAAGACGAGTTGCCTTACTTGAAAATATACTAAAATAATGCAAATTTTCTACTTGAAAGATATCACTGGCATTCTCCTCAAGTTCTTCGCCGATAGCGATGAACTGTTGATAATAGTTATCCAACAAAAGAAGTTTTTTTCGTAGTGCGGTTATCTGATGATTAAAATCATCATCTATGGTTCTATTAATAATTCTATCCTCATGTTCGCTAATATCATTTTCGATTTCAATAAGTAAAGAATAATTCTCATTAAGAAAACCCTCAAGAAAACCAAAAATCAAGCGTTCCTGTGTAATCTTTGATAAGTTTATTTGACCTAAAAGGTCGAGAACTCTTAGCTTTGTACTATCGTCCTTGTCTTCAATTATAACAATGAGAAGAAGATTGTTTTTAATATAAACACCGATGCGATCTTGAACTTTAATAATTTGACCAGGATTAAGGCCAATGATTACTCCGAATAAATAATTGTAGTAGGAGTTAAAAGTACTGTGTAGATTTTGCACTTCATTTTTACATTCTTCAACTGTCATTGAGGAGAAACCAAATGTTTCATATTGTTGCTCAAGCTCACTCAGAGAAATAAAACCAAGTGTTAGGCAGTCTTCTCTAATATCTTTAAACGCTATTTCTGTAATCCCGTCCTGTATCTGATAGTACATACGATTAATCCTTCCTTTATCCTAAATTACTTAAATTATAAATGAATATTTCCGTGATATTGATCCTCAATGATAGTAAGTATTATCAAATTAATTTTAGTTAAGTTAAGAATATTATAACCTGTACTGCTAATAAGTAAAGAATTAAAGAAGGAAATAAAAAGAAAGAAATAAAAAGAAAGATGGGAGATAGAAAGAAGATAGAAGCTGAAGATAGAAAGAAGATAGAAATGATAGAAAATATATATTAATTTGAATTGGGTACAAAATAATGGACAGTATTTGTAAATTAAGGTAAAATATTGAATAAATAAGGTGATGAAAGATCTCAAATGTATAGTCAATTGAAAATTACCGTCTATATTAATGTATCTATATAGTGTTAAAAAACAAGTTACATACAGCAGGGAGGAACCAAAATGAAGATTCAAAAACCTTTTTCAAAGAAACTTAAACTGTTGTTATCCTTCGTAATAGTCTTCGCAATCTTTGGCATTATTTTCGGATATAAATATATTAATGAGAAAAATGAATATCATGAGATAATGAATATGGCGAATGTCCATTTTCAGGACAATAACTATGAAAAAGCAATGGCATATTATCGAAAAGTATTAATAAAGAAGCCTAATTATGAAACTGCATTAAATAAAATAAATGAAATTCAAACCTTACAACTTACGAATTGTGTTGATACAATACGGGAGTATCTGTCAAATGGGGATTATGATCAGGCGTTGATAGCGTTACAAGGACTAAAAATTAAAAAGGGTGATCTGATCTATGAAAAATATCAAAAGATTTATTCCTTTGTCGCTTTGCGACCTGAAAAGGTTTATATTGATGCAGAACAATTTCCCACAGTTAATGTAATTCTTCTGTTTAATGGAAACCCTGATTTAGCAGAGGATGCTTATACCCTTTATGAAAATACTGAAAAATGCGAGATTATTTCCTCAGAGTTTAAACCTGGACAAGCTATTTTTACCTATACAGCGAAGGAAGCAGAAGGTAATTCGGAGTTTCGTGGGTTGGAGATAAATATTACCTCCGAAGATTTAGTGTTGTATGTAAAGGGTGAATATGAAACACCAGTATTAGGACAGGCGAATATAGCTTTAATAAATACAGACCTAAGTAATTACCCAATTGTGAAGACATTTTTTAATATTTCTAATTTTGATAATGGAGAACGAATTAACCATCTGACAGCAGATGCATTTACAATTAATGAAAGCATTGATGAAGGTGATTATGTTAACAGAGAGGTACTTAATGTGACATCTGTGGGAGAAAGCAACGGTGTAAATATAGAATTTGTTATAGACAAGGGAAACAACATGGGTAATTCTAATATAGGTGTAATTAAATCAGTTTTGACTGAATTTGTACAAGTGCTGAATTATGGTCAAGGAGATAAAGCAGAGATATTAGCTTTTGATACAGCAGTTATGCAAATGTGTGCCTTTACCAATGACCCCGATTTACTTATTAACGGGATAGAACAAATGTACAACAATGGATCTGCAAAATTCTATGATGCCGTGTATGAAGGCATCAATCATGCGGTGGCACAAGAAGGTGCTAAGTGTTTAGTAGCAATTACCGGAGGGTATGATGATGAGAGCTACTATTCCTATCTCGATGTTATTGATTATGCTAATCTAAACCAAGTACCGCTTTATATCATAAGTTCTGGGGAGATGGATAGCACAGCATTACAGGAAATGGCGGAATCTACAAATGGAGCATATTGGAATCTTGAAAGTTGGAATGGGTTGACGGAGATTCTTAATGATATCTATGAGATGCAAAAAGAATTGTATGTAGTGGAATATAAAAGTGATTCATCCCTGGAAATATATTTGAAAAGAGACCTTCAGGTGGGTATATCCGCGGAAGGTTATGTTGGAGATTGTTATCCTACCTTTTGGCCAAGCGATATCCTACGTAATGATGTAAATGAGCAAACATCACGTTATAAATTAGTTGTAGAAGATATCTCTTGGGAAATGGCAAGTCAAAAGTGCCAGGACATGGGGGGGCATCTGGTTACAATTACCTCCCAAGCTGAAATGGAGGACGTGATTGCCTTAGCAAATGAATCAAGTGCAAACTACATATGGCTGGGTGGAAATACCTCCTATGACGGGGATGGTAAGATAATTGGACATTGGATTACAGGAGAAGAATTCAGTTATTCTGCATGGGGTAAAGATGAGCCTTCCAGGATAAATCCTGTGGATGGGGTCGAGGAAAGATATCTCATGCTATGGAAGGATCCAAGGCTTGGTGGCTGGAGCTGGAAGGATCAAAGAAATGATCCAATTGCAGACGATCCCGACTTGCCAGGAGAATTCGCCTATATTTGTGAATTTGAAAAGGAGTAGCTGATTTCTATTAAAATAACTAAGAGTAATTAGCTATATAGTATGATATATACTAAAAACTGATTATTAAGGCTTCAGGTGCATGAGTATCTGGAGCTTTAATAATATTTGCAATTCTAGGCAATTCAACTTACAATAGAAGCAATAATTATATGAAGGAGTATATACAATGGAAGAAGATAAAATTCTACAGCAAAAATCCTATCGCAAAGTGATAGATTATATAAAAACACAGATTAGAAGCGGAGAGTTAGAGATAGGCGAAAAGCTGCCAGCAGAAAGAGAATTATCTGTACAATTAGGTGTGAGCCGAAATTCTGTAAGAGAAGCAATACGTACGCTAGATGTCATGGGTGTAATTGTTAGTCATCAGGGTGCCGGTAATTATCTTGCTGGTAATTTTGAGCATAATCTTTCAGAAACTATGTCTATGATGTTCTATCTTAATCAAATTGACTATAATCAAGTTAGCCAATTACGTCGTGCACTTGAGATCGAGGCGTTAATGCTGGCAATTGATAATATCACAGAGTCCGATATCGAACGTCTGGAGAAAATACTTGGTCAGTTGGAGCATGAAACAGAAGATATCAATGTAATTCTTGACAAGCAGCTACACTATAATATTGCAAAAGCATCTAAAAATACTTTAATCATAAGTATTTTACAAGCACTATCGGATTTGATTGATAAATTTATCTACGATATGCGTAGTGACATCTTGCGCAATCCAGACAGCAGAGCGATTCTGAATGAAGCACACAATGAAATGTTACTGAGTTTGGTTAAAAGAGATAAGGAGTTAGGGTATCAAGCAATCACTAAGCATTTTGATATTGTGGATGTAAAATTAAGCGAAAAAGAAAGCCTTTTACAGTAAAATTTTTCTAGATTGTTAAAAATGCACAACAAGTTTGTTAATAAAATGTCTTTTGTTGACACATTATACAAACGATAATATAATAGGTTTATAAGTGGTCCTACCAATTTAGAAACCTTGGTAGAAAGGCGGTATTGCAGATCTTACTTTGCAATACCAATTTTTTTACCTTGCTAATTGGTAGTACCAATTGGAAATAAAAAGATATTTTTATGGGGATTTACAAAACGGAAGGTTTAGAAGGGAGATTCAAAAACTATGACACTATCATTTATACTAGCAATCTTACCAATCCTATGGCTGATTGTCGCACTAACTGCACTAAAGATTCCTGGCTTTAAGGCATGTGTAATTGGTTTGGTAATTGCTTTTGCTCTTGCAGTTTTTGCTTTTAAGATGCCTCTGGTTGAGAGCATAACAGCTATGGCAGAGGGAACTGCAATGGCATTATGGCCAATTATTATAGTAATCATTGCTGCCATATTTACTTATAACATCTGTGTTGCAACTGGTAAGATGGAAGTTATTAAGAAGATGTTAGCTGGCGTTACAACGGACAAAAGAGTTTTAGTATTGATTATCGCCTGGGGCTTTGGAGGCTTCATGGAGGGTATGGCTGGCTTTGGAACAGCAGTTGCAATCCCAGCAAGTATGCTCTGGGGCTTAGGCTTTAATCCAATCTTTGCAGCAATTGTATGTTTGATTGCAAATTCAACACCAACAGCATTTGGGTCCATTGGTATTCCAACAACAACCTTAGCGAAAATAACAGGCTTAAATGTATTTGATCTATCAATGAACACAGTAATTTTACTTTCAATATTAATACTAGTTACCCCATTCGTTCTTGTTTTCTTAACAGGTAATAAGAAAAAGAGTGCATTCAAAGGGATTGGACTAATTACTTTAATCTCTGGTTTATCCTTCTTAGTGCCAGAATTTTTAGTAGCAAAATATCTTGGCGCAGAGTTACCCGTAGTAATCGGTTCTGTTTGTTCCATGATATGTACCATTGGAGCAGCTAAGGTATTCGGTAAGAAAAAAGTTGATCCAGAGTTTGCTTTGGAAGAGAAATCAGATAGCAAGCAAACACAAAAAATTAGTACAGCAGATGCACTGAAAGCATGGAGTCCTTTTATATTAATCTTTGTTTTCCTCTTAGGAACCTCAAAATTAATAGCTCCTTTCAATGAGTTATTATCAACAGTAAAAACAGTAGTTCCAATTTATAACGGAGAAAATGCTGCACCTTATACCTTCTCCTGGTTGGCAACACCTGGTGTATGGATTATCCTTTCAGGCTTTATCGGAGGTAAATTGCAAGGTGCAAAATTTGCAGAGATGTTCAAAATATTCTATAAGACAATCATTCAGCTTTCAAAGACAATCATTACAATTATAGCGATTATGGCGACAGCAAAACTGATGGGTTATAGTGGTATGATTTCTGCCATTGCCCTTATGTTTGTTACAGTAACAGGTAGTTTCTATCCACTATTTGCACCATTACTTGGAGCTATCGGAACCTTCGTAACAGGTAGTGGAACTTCAGCCAGCGTATTATTTGGTGGGCTGCAGTTAGAAACATCAGTGGCATTAAATCTAAATCAGGCATGGATATCAGCTTCCAATACTGCCGGAGCAGTTATGGCTAAAATGATTTCCCCACAAAGCATTGCAATTGCAGTTGCAGCTGTAAGTTTACAAGGTAAGGAAAGTGTTTTATTAAAGGGTACAATTAAGGTATTTGTGTTCTTCCTGTTAGTTGTAGGTATTGTAACATTTATAGGAGCACGTATCTTAGGTTAATACATGGAGTAAAGAACCCATTGTGGCTTCTTTTAACAGACTTTATCATGGAGGTTAAGTATGGAAATTTTAGTATGTATCAAACAGGTTCCGGACAGCAATAAAGTTGAGGTGGATCCGGTTACTGGAGTGTTAAAAAGAAATGGTGTGGAATCAAAGTTAAATCCCTATGATTTGTATGCACTGGAAACAGCACTAAGAATTAAAGAAGAAAAAGGTGGAACAATTACTGTTCTTACTATGGGACCAGGGCAAGCAGCTAGCATTATCCGTGAAGCATACGCAATGGGTGCAGATAAAGGAATTTTAATTTCTGATCGTAAATTTGGCGGAGCAGATGTACTTGCAACGAGTTACACCATATCACAGGCAATTTTAATGGCGGGTAATTATGATTTAATTCTTTGCGGTAAACAGACCACAGATGGTGATACTGCACAGGTAGGTCCAGAGGTTGCCGAATGGATGAGCATACCTTCCGTTTCCAATGTATCTAAAATTATTGAGATTGGTGATGAGAATATAACAATAGAAATGGATATGACCCATGATATCGAAATCACTAAAGTACAGTACCCATGCCTACTGGCAGTTGATAAAGACATTTTTATGCCAAGACTTCCTTCCTATGTGAAGAAACAGGAGACGAAGGATCGTGAGATAAGAATTATTACCTTGGCAGATCTGGAAGATAAGGATGAAAGAAACTACGGTCTTAATGGGTCTCCAACACAGGTACAGCGCATTTTCCCTCCACAGGTGAATGACCATAGAGAAATGTGGACCGGAACAGGAGCGGAATTGACGGAACAATTATTTCATAAGCTTCAGAACATGAAATTTGCATAGGGAGGATAAGAAAAATGGCAAAGTTAGTAATCAATCAGTCACTCGTTGGTAATATCGATGAATTAATCAGCATCTGTCCTTTCAATGCGATGGAGAATAAGAACGGTGAACTTGCAATCAATGCAGCCTGCAAGATGTGTAAAATCTGCGTTAAGAAAGGACCAAAAGGCGCAGTTGAGTACGTAGAAGATGAAGTAGTTGCAATAGATAAAAGTGAGTGGAAGGGTATTGCGGTATATGTTGATCATATCGATGGAGTAATCCATCCGGTAACCTATGAGTTAATTGGTAAAGCAAAAGAACTTGCAGCAAAAGTAGGTCACCCAGTATATGCTGTAATGATTGGCAGTAACATACAGGAACAATCCAGAGAGCTGCTCCACTACAATGTTGATAAAGTATTTGTTTATGATCAACCACAATTAGACCGTTTTAAAATTGAACCCTATACTACAGCATTTGAAGATTTTGTAAATAAGATGAAACCAACTGCTATCTTAATGGGAGCAACACCTGTTGGACGCCAGCTGGCTCCACGTATTTCTGCAAGATTAAAGACTGGACTTACCGCAGATTGTACCATTCTGGATATTAACGAAAATACAGATTTAATTCAGATTCGTCCTGCCTTCGGCGGTAATATTATGGCACAGATATTAACTCCAAATCATAGACCACAGATGGCTACCGTTCGTTATAAGGTAATGGACGCTCCATTACGCAACAGCGAAGAGTCAGGTGAAATTATTGTGAATGAGGTTGAGGCAGCAAGACTTACCAGCAAGATTGAAGTACTTGACATTATTGCAAAGGAAAAAGAACAATTCATTGAAGCAGCGGAAGTACTTGTTGTTGCGGGAAGAGGAATTAGAAAAGAAGAAGACCTTGCGATGGTAATGGAGCTGACAGAGCTTCTGGGTGGACAGATTGCATGTACAAGACCAGTTATGGAAGCAGGATGGCTTGAGGCAAAAAGACAGGTTGGCCTTAGTGGCAGAACTGTTCGTCCAAAATTAATTATTACGGTAGGTGTATCCGGATCTGTGCAGTTTGCTGCGGGAATGAATAATGCCGAGCAAATCATTGCCATTAACAAGGATGAAAATGCACCAATCTTCAAGGTTGCTCATTATGGTCTGGTAGGCGACTTATATGAAATTCTTCCGGAACTTATTAACAAGGTAAAACAGAGCAAAGGTGCATAGGAGGTTAATTCGATGGATTATAAAAAATTAGATCAGAACGATTTAGATTTTATTAAAGGGGTCGTAGGTGAATCAGAACGTATCTTATATGGTGAGGACATCAATGAAGAATACAGCCATGACGAATTAAGTGATACCGAAAGCTATCCTGATGTAGTTGTAAAAGTTATCTCTACAGAAGAAGTATCACAGATTATGAAATATGCTTATGAGCATAATATCCCGGTTACTCCTCGTGGCTCCGGCACAGGCTTGGTAGGTTCTTCCGTAGCTATGGAGCATGGAATTATGCTGGATACTACACTCATGAATCATGTGCTTGAGTTGGATGAAAACAACCTTACAATTACAGTAGAACCAGGGGTATTGTTAATGGAGTTGTCTGCTTATGTTCAGGAGAGAGACTTATTCTATCCTCCAGATCCAGGCGAGAAATCAGCAACCATCGGAGGTAACATCAGCACAAATGCAGGTGGTATGAGAGCTGTTAAGTATGGTGTAACCAGAGATTATGTTCGTGGACTTGAAGTAGTATTACCAAACGGAACTGTTGTTGAATTTGGTGGAAAAGTAGTAAAGAACAGTACCGGTTATGCGATGAAGGACTTAATGGTTGGTTCAGAAGGAACCCTTGGTGTAATTACAAAGGCAATCTTAAAGTTATTACCATTACCTAAGAAAGCCATAAGCTTGCTTGTACCGTTCCCAAGCCTTGAGAAAGCAATCCGTACTGTACCAATGATTATCAAATCAAAGTCAGCACCAACAGCGATTGAGTTCATGCAAAGAGAAGTTATCATGGATGCTGAAAAATATTTAGGTAAGAAGTTCCCAGATAATAGTGCAGATGCCTATCTTTTATTAAAGTTTGATGGTAATTCCACCGAAGAAGTGGAAAGAGCTTACGAAAGTGCAGCACAAATTTGCTTGGAACAAGGTGCACTTGATATCTTAATTTCAGATACCAGTGAAAGAGAAGATTCTATCTGGAAAGCTAGAGGAGCATTCTTAGAAGCAATTAAAGGCTCCACAACTTACATGGATGAGGTTGACGTAGTTGTACCAAGAAGCTGCGTAAATGAAATGGTGGAATACATTCATGGATTATATAAAGAAGTAAACATTCGTATCAAGAGCTTTGGTCATGCCGGAGATGGTAATCTTCATGCTTATGTATTAAAAGATGACCTAAGTGAAGAAGAGTGGGAAGAAAGAATGACTGCTGCCATGGATAAAATCTATGGAAAGGCAAGAGAGTTAAAAGGGCAGGTATCCGGTGAGCATGGTATAGGTTTTGCAAAGAAATCTTATCTCTTTGAATCTATGGACCCTGCCACTGTGGAAATCATGAGAGGAATTAAATTAGCATTTGATCCTAAGAATATCTTAAATCCTCGTAAGGTATTTCAGTTATAAAAAGGTTCTGTTCGTAGGTTTATAAGATATATATTAGCTGAAGGTTACATAAGAAGGGGAGTATTGCTTCTACTACTTATTAGCCTTCAGCTTTTTTTGAATTATTTACGAAATTATAGAAATAAGTTTAATTTCAGTAATTATTCCAAGTAATACTGTCGTTTTTCCCTGCATACAATGTAACAACAACGATAATAAGGGGGAATGCGTTCCAGTTAGACGGGGAACGCAGACACTATGAAAGGCTATATAGAGGAACGGGCGGTTGAAATCGCTAACTTTATCATCGACAATAACGCCACTGTAAGGCAGACTGCAAAGCAGTTCGGAATTTCGAAATCGACCGTACATAAAGACGTTACGGAGCGTCTCACACAAATTAACCCCTCCCTCGCAGAAAGAGCAAGGGTAGTCTTGGACCTTAATAAGTCAGAGCGCCATATCAGGGGCGGATTGGCCACAAAGGAGAAATATCTTCATAAGGTAAGATATAACTAGGAATACCGTATCGCGGGTGCAATCGCAATGCTCTGGTTTGAATTCGGGAGAGCTAAAAAAGAGATTATCCTTACTGGTCAAGTAAAGGATAATCTCTTTTTTATTCAGGATAAGTACCTTTGATCCTTATAGACCTGTCATTGTGAATGATGGTTGGGAGCATACCATCTCCGATATTATAACTCTGCATGATTATGCGGAAAAAGGAGAAGAAAAAAGAAGTCGATATGAATCTAGTGATAACGTCCTCAATAATATAATCCCTTTTAATATAATTCGTTATGCAATGGCAAATGGATATGAGTATAAAGGGCAGCCGGTTATTCTAAGTGAATATGGTGGTATTGCGTTCACATCCAAGGAAGGCTGGGGTTATGGTAAGCAAGTGAAATCAGAATCGGACTTCTTAGAGCGCTATACGCAGATAACACAGGAAGTAAATGGTTTATTGAGAACCCAAAGTGGATATAGAAGCAGTAAGAAAAATTAATATAAAATAAAAAGAGATAAATAAAATTCGTTAACATAAATATTAATTATAATAAAATTTTCTTGAAGTATCTCATTAATTAATTTACAATATTTAATTATAAATGGTTTAATCTACTAAGGAGAGTTGTTATGCTGCAGGTATATAACAATTTGATTGAAGGATTATCCGATTCAAAGAAGATGAAGTATCCTATCAGCAGAAAAGATGATGTTAGAAGGGTTTATAAGGATATTATAAACCTAAGTAAAAACTCGCCCTTTTTTAAGATAAGTCTTACGAAAGAAAATCAGGAATTTACAATTGGAGTAAAGGAAGCCGCATTAATAATGAAATCAAGGATTGAAGAAATGAAAGATCCAGAGTTTAGCGGTTTTGAACGAAAAGAAGTAATAGTAAGTAAAAAGGGAGTTCTTGATGCAATCCTAATGGATCAAGATACAAGTAAGCTCCCATCAAATATTGATTTAGAAGTACATTCTTTGGCGCAGGCACAAGTTAATAAGGGAAAAGAACATATACCTACCACTCGAGGCTTAGCAGTCGGGGAATATGATTTTACGGTACAGGTGGGTGAGGATACCTATGAGCTTAAGTTCCTACAAGAAAATAAAACAGAAAATCAGGATACCCTAAAGAGAATGGCACAGTTAATTAATCAGTCTGTATGGGGATTAACTGCAAGTGTGGAGAAGGGCTCCTCAAATGATTCTATTAGACTTGAGATCACAGCGGATAGAACAGGAAGATATGGGGCAAGGGATTTTTCCTTCGCAGAATCGGATAGTTATTACAGCGGAGCAATTTATTTCTTCGGCCTTAATCGTGTAGAACAAGAGGCGGCTTATGCGAATTTTTCATTAAATGGGGTAGAAAAGCAGTCGGCATCGAATGAATTCACGTTGGAAAACACGATACAGATTAATTTACATAGGACTATTGAGGAACCGGTAGCACTGCGAATTGTATCGGATAGTAAGAAGATATTATCCTCTGTGGAGGAGATATTGGATACGCATAATAACCTAATAAAACTTGCGTCTGACAGAACGATGAATTCGGAAGAGCATTTTAAAGCGTTAAGGCTTATCAGCGAGATGAAGGGACTTAGGGAACTTCATCAGGTGGAACTGGAAAACTGTGGAATAATCGCTAACGAAGATGGGACACTTGAAGTTGATAAAAGTATAGCAGTTTCTGTAGCAGAAGATGGAAGGATGGAACAGCTATTTGAGCAAAAAAACGGATTTATTGCAGGTCTGCTTAAAAAAGCAGAGATGGTTGCAATAAATCCTATGGAGTATCTAGATAAAACAATTGTCACCTACCCAAACAACGAGGGGATTTCACTACGAAATCCATATATAACCTCCGTGTACAGTGGGTTATTCTTTAATTCATATTGTTAATAAATGAGTTGGCCTTTACATATTCACTGGGTGTAATGCCAATTCTTTTTTTGAAAATACGACTAAAATAATTAGGGTCTTTATAGCCTACCATAAAACAAACTTCACTTACAGTTAAGTTTGGATTTAATAATAGCTCTTTTGCTTTTCTTACTCGGAGCATAGATAACCAGTCAATATAATTAAAGCCAGTACTCTTTTTTAACAATTTACTAAAATACTGTGGACTAATATTAACATGTTCTGCCATGGCTTCCAGGGTGATATCGTCTGTGTAATGTTCTTCCAAATATTCTTTTGCTGCTTTTACAATATCATTTGTATAATCAATTGCTTTCTGTGGCTTTGCATAGCTGGTTATATAATAGAACTGTTGATAGGCGTAATCCACCAGTTTCTCCGGACTGCACAACATCATGTCTGTTAAAATTCTGATATATTCAAGAGAAATAATGTCGTTTTGATTATCAAGTCCCAAAGCGTGATGTGTAAGAACAAGAAGTTCAATAATCTTACTTCGTTTTGCTTCCACAGATAGAGTGTTAAGCTCGGACATTAGTAATCCAAAATAAGAATAAGCATCCGGTTTGTGAAGCCTTACAGCCTCAATCAGATGATTTTCGGCAATATGATAGTCAAAGTCTGCTGTAGTCCGCTCTTTCTTCCAATCAAGATAATAAGAATAACAGGAATTATCATTGTGATAAATTGAAGTTAATGCATCCAAGTAAGAAGAAAAGATGGAAAATAGACTATGGATGCCACCTACGCTAATTGTCGCAGTTACCTGATATTTTTCATTCATTAACTGGGACAAGTCCTGATATATCTGATGACTTTCTTTTCTGTGAACTTCTTCGGTGATTGGAATGTCATCACTAATTAACAATATAATACGCTTGGTCAACAAAGGACCTACCACGCAGCTCTTATAAGAGAGAGCCTGTTTAATCAGCTGATGTAGTTCGAATTCATTTATTGCATTACTTTCTGGAGTGTTGCTAAATGGGTCGGAAATCTCCAGAAGTACAACATAAACATACGCCTTGATATTTAACTTTTGCTGAAAAGCCATTATTTCATTAGCCTGACAACCTCGAAAGAACAGGGAAAACATGATGCTTCGCTCAAGAATTGTTAGGAATTCGTCTTTTGTAAGGTTTTGGTTCGGGGTTAAAAGATCATTCTGGAGATCATTCCAAAAATCTCTTTGGTTCATAAAACTTGAATTATCTACAATACGCATAGAGACACCTCCTTAATGAGGGTAGGTATTTGTGGTGTAAAGGTATATAAATAATACATGTTGATTTAATCATAGTATAGCATAATATACCAATAATTGCACTGACAAAATTATACAATCACAAAGACGTAATATGTCGTAACATAAACTTAATTTTTATAAAGGATTCTTAATTTTTTTGCCATAAGATTGCCAATTGTAAAGGCTACGATAGCTATAATAGGACAGATAGATGGACAGAATGGAGGTTTCTAATAATGAACAATAAAATATATTACAAAAAAATCATTATAAAGACAACGACTTTCTTGCTTCTGGCTCTTTCCTTGCTCTTATTCAACACAGTGAGTAAAAAGAATGAAATTAGCTTATTTGCAATAAGTAACGACCCATTCTCACAAGCACAGTGGTACCTGGATAATCCAGGAAGCTATACGAATCTATCCGGAGTGATGATGAATGAAGTTAAGTCTACTGCAGGGATAGATATGGATGTAGCTGATGCCTGGAGTGAGATGAAAGGATCAGTAACAAAAAAACGTGAGGTAGTGGTTGCAATCATAGATACAGGAGTTGATTATTTACATCCAGATCTTGCAGATCATATGTGGATTAATAAGGGTGAAATTCCTGGTGATAATATTGATAATGATAACAATGGCTACGTTGATGATATTTACGGTTGGGACTATTATAATAATGATAATACTATAGGGCATTATGTATATTCTAAAAAGTTTAATAAGAATATTGCATCCCCCTTAGATAACGACGATCATGGTACTCATATTGCAGGAATCATTGCAGCTATTGCCAATAATAATACAGGAATAGCGGGAATTGCTTCTAATATCAATATAAAGATAATGTCATTAAAAATTACTGGTGGTCCAGATGGTGATGGTGATTTAGCAGATGCTAAAAAAGCTATTCAGTATGCAACTATGATGGGTGCAGACATTTGTAATTTAAGCTGGGGTACCAATATCTACTCGGCAGAGCTAGAAGAGACAATGAGAGAGTCTGATATGTTATTTGTGGCAGCAGCAGGTAATACTGGCGACAATAATGATGTAATCCCAGTTTATCCGGCAAGTTTTGGACTGGATAACTTAATATCCGTAACTTTCATTGATGCGGACGGAGAAATGACACCTTATTCAAATTATGGTATGAACTCTGTTGACATTGCGGCACCGGGTGAGGATATATACAGTACAATCGTAGGAGGTTACGGGGCAATGAGCGGTTCCTCCATGGCAGCACCTCAGGTTTCAGCTATAGCGGCGTTATTGTACGCATCTTCAGACCATTTATATGCAGCCAATGTAAAAAATTTAATTGTTAATAATTTCAAGGAATTATCAGGGTTGACAGGATATATGGCACATGCAGGTATTCCAAGTGCACTCAGGGCGGTTAAGTCACTGGCTAAGTTAGATAAGGATAAGGATGCACCAATTATCAGCTTCCAGACAATTTATAATAAGGATAAGATGACGGTTCCAGTTTCGGTTGTGGATGGAGGAGCATCACAGGTCAGAGTTATAAAGTGGATATACGGTGTAAAAACTGTGGCAGATTTTAAACGAGGTGTAAATGGTACAACAATTATCGGTGGTAAAGTTGATTTGACAAAGGCGGGTAACTATACCTTTTATGTGGCAGATTATGCAGGAAATGAAAGTGTGCAAGTTTATGAGGTGCTTGGCGATACCTCACCACCAAAACTAAATTCAAGTTTTAGGGTGGCGAGTGACTATAAAACAAGGACAGTCACGATTAATGTGAAGGATGAAGAAAGTGGTCTCAAGCGCTTAAAATATATGAAAGGAACAAAAAAAGCGCAGGATTTTCTTCCATCTGGAGCAGGAACAGAAATTGCAGTAAAGAATGGAAAAGGAAGTTTTAAAGTAAAGAAAGACGGAATATATACCATATTTGCAGTGGATAATAGGGGAAATATTTCTGTTAAGCCTATTATTATCAAAACAGTGAAAGCAACACAATTATCGCTTTCACAAACAAATATAAATTCAAAAGTCGGAGATACATTAGTACTTAGAGCGATTACCAGTCCTTCTGGAAGTACAGATGCCATTACATTTACCAGCTCGGATGATAAAATAGCTGAAGTTTCGATTACGGGTAAAGTTACTATGAAAGCAAAAGGGAAAGTATACATTACTGTAAAAACTGCCAGTGGTCTAAAAGCCAAGTGTTTAATCGTAGTAAACGCAGGGAAAGCCAGCACTTAAAAGATGAAATAATTTACTTATAGTTTTGCATAAATAATTAACAAGTCTATTGTAAACTAAAAATATAATAGACTTGTCTTATGTTTTGTGTTATTATTGATAAATATCGAGAAAGCCTAAGAAAAATATATTGACGGCACAACGTGTCTATGATATATTTAGTAAGCGAAGAAAGAGGGCTTTTTTTTTATGCCTAAAAAACGGCCCAAATCAAGGTACATTTGCACAACAGAAATTGGAGGTGGATATTGTGCGCGTAAAAATTACACTTGCATGTACAGACTGCAAACAACGCAATTACAACACGATGAAAGAAAAGAAGTTACATCCAGACAGAATGGAAACTAAGAAATATTGTAAATTCTGTAGATCCCACACATTGCACAAAGAAACGAAATAATTATTTGAAAGGAAATGAAGACATGGGAGAGATGGCTAATACGTCAACCGAAAAGGCTCCAAAGAGAAGCTGGTTTAAGGGAATTAAATCTGAGTTCAAAAAGATTATCTGGCCAGATAAAGAATACCTTGCAAAACAGACAGTTGCTGTCATATCAGTTACCATTGTTTTAGGAATAGTTATTTACGTTCTGGACTATGCAATCGAACGAGGTATTGCTTTCTTATTATAGGATAAGGGTGATGAGGATATGTCAGAAGCAAATTGGTACGTTGTTCACACCTATTCAGGGTATGAGAACAAGGTAAAAGCGAACATTGAGAAGACAATTGAAAACAGAAAGCTGCAAGATCAGATCGTAGAAGTATCTGTACCGATGCAGGACGTCATAGAAGTGAAGAATGGCGTTAAGAAACGGGTACAAAAGAAGATGTTTCCAGGATATGTACTGCTCCATATGGTCATGAATGATGATGTATGGTATGTGGTTCGTAATACCAGAGGTGTAACAGGCTTTGTTGGACCTGATTCAAAACAACCAGTTCCTTTGACTGACACAGAAATGCGCAGCATGGGTATTAAAAACGATGATACGATCTCACTTGATTTTGAAGTTGGTGATACTGTAACCGTAATTTCCGGTGTATGGGAGAATACTTCCGGTGTTATCAAACAAATCAATCCTCACAAGCAGATCGTTACCATCAGCGTAGACATGTTTGGTCGTGAAACACCTGTAGAAATTGGCTTTAGTGAAGTTAAGGTTCGTAATTAATTCATGACAAGTATTTCAAATAGGATGTTGGAGACAATCATTTCTAGGTTAACTTGTTCCACTTGCATGGACACCATGGATGCAAAAAAATGAAATGCGTGTATTAATGCACCATTAACAGTGAATGGTAAGGCATAATTCACTTAGTTAACGGCGCCGTTTATCGGCACAAAAGGTAAGTTTTATAACTTACGGCTCGTTACGTGGGAGGGAAATTCCCGCAAACACCACATTATATGGAGGTATGCTATCATGGCAAAAAAAGTTACAGGTTATATCAAATTACAGATTCCAGCTGGCAAGGCTACACCGGCTCCTCCGGTAGGACCTGCACTCGGTCAGCACGGCGTGAACATTGTACAGTTCACAAAAGAATTCAATGCTAGAACAGCAGATCAAGACGGAATTATTACACCAGTAGTAATTACTGTATATGCTGACAGAAGCTTCAGCTTCGTTACAAAGACTCCTCCGGCAGCAGTTTTGATTAAGAAAGAACTTAATCTTAAGTCCGGTTCCGCAGTTCCTAACAAGACTAAGGTAGCAAAAATCACAAAGGCACAGATCAGAAAAATCGCTGAGCTTAAAATGCCTGATTTAAATGCAGCAAGCGTAGAAGCAGCTATGAGTATGGTTGCTGGTACTGCAAGAAGCATGGGCGTTACCGTAGTAGACTAATCAGAATAAGACGGCATGGTTGAAAGAGACTATGCGATATAGAATCTAATAACGTGGGAGGATATGCCGAATGTAGAAATCACATTCGACAGCAAATACGACTCTGTCGTATTCGCCAACGGAGTTCGAAGAATTTCGTTTTCTTCCGGTAAAACCACTAGGAGGTTTATAGAATGAAAAGAGGAAAGAAATATATAGACTCTGCAAAGTTAGTTGACAAATCCGTTCAATACGATGCAGTAGAAGCTATCGGCTTAGTTAAAAAAGCTGCTGTAGCAAAATTTGATGAGACAATCGAAGCACACATCAGACTTGGTGTTGATGGTCGTCACGCTGATCAACAGGTTCGTGGTGCGGTAGTATTACCTCACGGAACAGGTAAAAAGGTTCGCGTTCTTGTATTTGCAAAGGGTGATAAGGCTAACGAAGCTTTAGCAGCTGGCGCTGATTTTGTTGGTGCTGATGATTTAATCCCTAAGATTCAGAATGAAAACTGGTTTGAATTCGACGTAGTTGTTGCAACTCCTGACATGATGGGTGTTGTTGGTCGTTTAGGTCGTGTACTTGGTCCTAAGGGATTAATGCCAAACCCTAAGGCTGGTACTGTAACTATGGATGTTACCAAAGCAGTTAACGATATCAAAGCTGGTAAGATTGAGTACAGATTGGATAAGACAAACATTATTCACTGTCCACTTGGAAAGGCTTCCTTTACACAGGAACAGTTAAATGATAACTTCCAGACTTTAATCGGTGCTGTTATCAAAGCTAAGCCATCCGCAGCTAAGGGTCAGTATTTAAAGAGCGTTACACTTGCTTCCACTATGGGACCTGGAGTAAAGCTTAACACAGCTAAATTAGGCTAATTAAAATATATGATTACTGCATAATTCATAAGGTATTTGTAGTATATACTTTAAGGTTATGCAGTAATATTAGGTAACAGTTATAAAAAATGCAATAAAACATTTAACAAATGAGGGTTGACATGCTTCGTGAAGTCGTGTTATAATCGCATTTGTGAATAAGACTGCCGAAGACAGTAGGTGCCGAAAGGCATAAGGTTTTAACCGCCTACCGAGGGAAAGTTAATTTAAATCGTATGATTTTGTTGACCTCTTTCTGCTTTGGCAGGACGAGGCTTTTTTGTATTATGGGGATTAATTTATTGATCGATATGATACAGAGATAGAGCTTGTCGCTAAGTCGACAAGGCAAAAAGAAACAAGGAGGTGTACGTAATGGCAAAAGTTGAATTAAAACAACCTATTGTAGAAGAAATTAAGGGCTATGTAGAAAACGCGAAAGCGGCTGTTTTAGTAGATTACCGTGGTTTAACCGTTGCTCAGGATACTGAACTTCGTAAGAAGTTAAGAGATGCTGGTGTGGTTTACAAGGTATACAAGAACACAATGCTTAACTTTGCATTCAAAGGAACTGCATATGAAGCTCTTGCTCAGAAGCTTGAAGGACCAACAGCTGTTGCTTTTGGTTTAGAAGATGCTACTGCTCCTGCAAGAATTTTATTTGAAGCTACAAAGACAATGCCTAAGCTTGAGCTTAAAGCAGGTGTTGTTGATGGAACTTACTATGATGAAAAAGGAATTCAGGTTATCGCAACTATTCCTTCCAGAGAAGTTCTTATTTCCAAGTTACTTGGAAGCTTACAGTCACCAATTACAAACTTTGCTCGTGTTATTAAGCAGATCGCTGAGAAGCAGGCTTAATTTTGGCTATAGTTGATCTGTTCGCAGATCACATAGACGTAGGTTTAATTACGAACATATTAAGCAATTTGTAAGAGACTACTAAATGGTTATGATATAACCCGAAAATTATCAACTATTAAAATTATATGGAGGTATATTAAAATGACAACTCAAGATTTTATCGAGGCAATTAAAGGCCTTACCGTTTTAGAATTAAATGATTTAGTAAAAGCATGTGAAGAAGAATTTGGTGTATCCGCAGCAGCAGGCGTTGTAGTAGCAGCTGGTCCTGCAGCAGAAGCTGAAGAAGAGAAGACTGAGTGGAATGTTGAGTTAACAGAAGCTGGTCCTAACAAAGTTAAGGTTATCAAAGTTGTTCGTGAAGTAACAGGCTTAGGCTTAAAAGAAGCTAAGGATCTTGTTGATGGAGCTCCTAAGATCGTTAAAGAAGGCGCTAACAAGGCTGAATCCGAAGATCTTAAGACTAAGTTAGAAGCAGAAGGCGCTAAGGTTACTTTAAAGTAATTTTATTAATGCAAATTCAAGTAGGACTTTCCGTTGGAAGGTCCTACTTTTTTTATTCACGACAAGTGAAACGACTTGTTGTTTCATCTTGTTTCATTTAGTACTGAATAGCTAAATAAATAATACGTTATATTTAAGTACAATAATTTGAGGGTTTTATCATATACTCTATTGTGGATGTGTTAATAATGAATCTTATGGACTCCTAGAAATAATTAATACATGGAAAGTTTCCTCTGTAACTTTCGCGCAAGTATATATCAAAAACTAGAAAGGACTAATTGATGTCGCCTATGTCTGACCAGGATTTCTATACCTTTCGAGAATATTTGAGGAAAGAACACGAGTATTTATCTCCATCAGCCGAGGATTATGTTGAGATGATCTATAGATTATCTAGAGAACATGGATTTACAAGAGTAAATGATCTTGCTACGGCTTTAAATGTTCAACCACCTTCGGTGACAAAAATGATTCAAAAATTATCAGAAATGAAGTTATTAAAGTACGAAAAATATGGTTTTATTATTTTAGAGGCCCCAGGACTCGAAAAGGGTGAAGCACTACTTAAGAGACACAATATAGTGGAAAGCTTTCTGAAATTGCTTAATGTTAAAGAAGGACTGTTGGAGGAGACAGAAAAAATTGAACATATGATTAATAATGAAATCTTATGCGGTATTCACGACTTAGTAGATTATTTTGATAAAAATCCTCGGTTGCTGAAAACCTTTAATGAATATCGCACCACTAGAGAATAAGGATAAGAGACGGATGTATTAAATTCATCCATCCCTTATCCTTAACTATATATGCAAGTTTCATCCAGTATTAGTCGAGACCCAGCAAACGGAATACGCTGGTTGTGAGAAAACAAACTACAATCGCTATACTAGTGGGTATGGCGAAGGATAGTAAGGTCCATTTAATGCTTTTTGTTTCCTTGCGTATTGTCAAAAGTGTGGTAGCACAGGGCCAATGCAGTAAGCTAAATAGCATAGTATTTAAGGCAGTGAGGTGTGTCCAGCCGTTATCCACCAAGAGATTTTTTAGGGAGTCAAGACTATCATACTCAAGCATGGAACCTGAGGAGAGATAGCACATCATGAGGATGGGAAGGACAATTTCATTTGCAGGTAAGCCCAAAATAAAGGCCATTAGTATAAATCCATCTAGACCTATTAAATTCGCAAAGGGGTCAAAAAAACCTGCCACATGACCGATGATGCTGATATCATTAATATAGATATTTCCTAAGATCCAGATGACTGCTCCAGCTGGTGCGGCTATAATAACAGCTCTCCATAATACAAATAAGGTACGGTCAATAACAGAGGTATAAATTACGCGGCCTATTTTAGGCACACGGTAGGGTGGTAGCTCTAAGGTGAAGGTAGAGGGAATACCTTTTAATAAAGTTTTAGACAGTAAGTAGGATACAAGTAAGGTTGTCATTATCCCTATAATAATTAACACGGTTACGGATAATGCAGGTATAAGACCAAATTTGCTGGTTCCACCAAAAACTAAAAATATAGAGGAAATAGCAATTAAGGTAGGAAATCTGCCATTACAAGGTACAAAGTTATTTGTTAACGTTGCAATTAAGCGTTCCCTGGGTGAGTCTATAATTCTGCAGGCAATTATTCCAGCAGCGTTACATCCGAACCCCATGCACATGGTTAGGCATTGCTTCCCATGCGTACAAGCTTTTTTAAACATATGGTCCATGTTGAAGGCAACACGAGGGAGAAACCCTAGGTCTTCAAGTATTGTAAAAAGAGGAAAGAAAATTGCCATAGGAGGGAGCATAACGGATACTACCCAAGCAAGAGTTCGAAAAAGACCTAAGATTAAAATTCCATGTAACCAATCAGGTGCATTTAGGTACGCAAATAGCTGTGTTAATTTATCCTCAACACCAAATAAAAAGTCGGCAATTATTGAAGAAGGAACATTGGCCCCACTAATTGTAATCCAAAAAACTAGTGCTAACGATAATAACATAATAGGGATACCAAATAACCGGGAGGTTATAATGTTATCTATTTTTCTGTCACGATTTGTACTTTTGCTATCCTCTGAAACACACATTTTTTTTATTTCTTCCGCTCGCTTGTAAATATGTTCTATAATGTGGTCTCTAATTGGGGGTAGTTCCTCTTTGAGCTTATTTAGTTGCATATGTGATTGTATTTCCTTTTGTACATTTTCATCCAAGTGGTCAAATAGTATTTGCTTAATTAAGTCATCACCATCCAGTGCTCGTAAGGCAAGCCATCTGCTTTTTACAAATGAGGCTCCATCCTCAATGAATTGCTGAATGTTTTTGACTTGTTCTTCCAGGAGATCGTCATAAAGAGCTACTTTAGCGCTAGGATTTAACTTTTTTGTTGTTAGTTTATAAATTGCTTCTTTAAGATCGTCAACACCTATGCCATTACGTGCCGAACTTAATATGACAGGGATGCCTAATTCTTTTTCGATTGTCTGTTGATCTATAAAGATTTTTTTCTTCTTTGCTTCATCAATTAGATTAATACATAATATGACCCGATCAGATAATTCCATTACTTGATAAACAAGACTTAAGTTGCGTTCCAGACAAGTGGCATCTGCAACAACTACAATGGCATCCGGATTACCAAAGCATAAGAAGTTTCGTGCAACTTCTTCTTCAGCAGAGGCTGGAAATAAGGAATATGTTCCTGGAAGATCAATTAAAATATTTTCTATGTTGTTGTAAGTAAATTCGCCGCGTGCATTTACAACAGTTTTTCCCGGCCAGTTCCCTGTGTGCTGGTGTAAGCCGGTCAATGAATTAAATACAGTGCTTTTTCCTGTGTTAGGATTCCCAGCCAATGCAATTACGTATTGACCTTCTTTCTTATCAATGTGAAAAGTATCAATTAGTGCTCCTATTTTTGTGGACTGAAAAGTTAATCCCATCCCAAACCTCCATGCGGGATATAATATGTGACAGCTTTTGTTAAAATAGAGATGTAGCAACTGATATTAAAGAAGCTTCTTCTTTTCTTAATGCAATCATTGTACCTCTAATATTATAAACGGTCGGGTCTCCGGAAGGACCTTTCCGTATAACTTCTACTCTTGTTCCCTTTGTTAGACCCAGTGCCAGCATTCTTTCTCTCAAGGTCCCGATTGATGATAGGTCTAAAACGGTTGCATATTCTCCTGCAGAAATGTGATTAAGTGTTTGCATAGTGGTACCTCCTAATACGTACTAAAACATTTTGTAATATTTTCATGTTGAAGCTAATATCATAGTATGCATGGGGATTATTGAATGTTACATAAAAGAAAAAAAGTTTGCGGAAGGAAAGAAAGTTAGTTGAAGGAAAGATGGGGACGGAGAAAAATATAGCATAAAATTACAAAGAATTACATAAATTAACAATAATATTGACATATTTATACATATATTATATAATAAAACTACACTGAGTAAAATAAAAAAGTAACGTCCGGTTGTGCGCGAGTAAAGTCCAGAATGTTCAAGTAACTTCTGGTGCTAATTACGAACCTGATTTTACTCTTGCACACTTCACCTAAGTCTACGTTATAATACTTTCATGGTTATCCGTCTGTGCGGAAAGAGGTACCATGAAATATAATCATAAACATCTTACTTTAAGTGACCGTATCATAATTGAACAAGGTCTTAATGCAGGAAAAACCTTCTCTGCGATTGCCTTACAACTTGGAAAAGATCCTACTACCATATCAAAAGAGATTAGAAAACATCGTACTGTAAAGTATCATAAAGATAAGTCAAGAAAACCTTGGTGTAGCAAAGAAAAATCATGCAAGATAAAGGGTTTATGTGATATGTCATTGTGCTACTCCTTTTGCAAGGAATGCCGTAAATGCCGCCATATCTGCCCACAATACAAGCCAAAAGAATGTGGTCGTTTGAATAAAGCTCCCTATGTTTGTAATGCTTGTCGTAGTGTCGGAAGTTGCTCTTATTATCGTTTGATTTATGTTGCAAAGTATGCGGATGATACCTATCACGAGCTTCTTAGCTCATCAAGGCAAGGAATTAATCAGACTCCAGAGGGGATGCAGGAACTAGATCGACTTATTTCTCCCCTTATTCTTAGAGGTCAGTCCCTTGGGCATATTTATATGTCCCACGCAAAACATATCCCTTGTTCCAGACGAACTTTATACAAATATATAAATCTAAATATGTTTACTGCACGTAATATCGATCTGCCACGCAAGGTAAAATACAAACTGAGAAAGTCAAGCAACACTCCTAAAGTATCAAATCGTACCTATCGGAACGGAAGAACCTATACCGAATTTTCGGTCCTTATGAAAGAATCTCCAAGCTTACCGATAGTAGAAATGGATGTTGTAGAAGGTCAAAAAGGTGGTAAATCTTTGCTCACCCTGTTATTTCGCAGTTGTAACCTGATGTTGGCCTTCCTTCTTGAAGAAAAGACGCAGCAATGTGTGATCGAGGTTTTTGACTTTTTAAACGAACAGTTAGGAACTGATATTTTCCGAAAGCTATTTCCAGTGATTCTCACTGACAATGGCGCAGAATTTCAAAACCCATGGGAACTGGAATGTAATAAGAAAGAAGAGATTCGAACAAAAGTTTATTACTGCGACCCGAATTGTTCTTGGCAGAAAGGCATGATTGAGAAAAATCATGAATATATTCGCTATATTTTGCCGAAGGGTAAAACCTTTGATACATTTGATCAGAATGACATTAATCTAATGATAAATCACATAAATAGCATCGCCAGAGACAGCCTAAATAGCTGTACACCATATCAACTGTCTCTTTTGCTGCTGGACAATACTTTACATAAAGTCTTGTCACTTCAGGCAATTAAACCTGATGAAGTAATGTTAAAACCGGTATTACTAAAACACTAAAAAGATAAAAGCACAGACAGAAATCCACCGAATAAAAGCTGAAAGCAGGTGGACTTTAGTCTCGCACACACAAGTCCAGATGCTTGTTTGCTATGCTTTTAAACCAGTTTTTCTCCCGTGATTATAATAATTATATACGCAATCACATGTAATGTTAAGTAAAAAATGTGGATTTAAGTTTCGCACAATCAAGCATTTAAGCCACACCGGAATTTACTATGTCATTCAACGTAAAACTACACTGCTCGAGCGTGAATATAATTTTGAGGTAAATAATCATGAAAATACGAAGATTTATGAAGAAGTGTATAGCTTTATCGCTATGTTTATCGCTTGTTGTTATTAATTTTAATACTTCTAGTGCCAAAGCAGAAACATTAAGTAATGAAACAAAAAACTATCAGACCATTTTTGGTGAGGAAATAAAGAATAGTCCGGAAGTTGAAATAATTGATGCACTAGCAAATGAGTATTATAATTACTATATAGAAAATGGAGTAACACAGCAAACTATTTTGGATTTATTAAAACATACTGAAAATGATGATATATTATCACAAACAAAATTAATATATCCGTTGGAAACTAATGCAATGTTATCAGAGAATTTAATAAGTACTTCTGTTGCTACGACTGATTATTCTATGATAATTAGGCAGGCTACTGGTTATATATATTCTTTAGAAAGTATTGCAATGCAATTAGCAAGTGTAGGAATATTAATGCAGTTATCTTATGCCATGCCATTTTTAGAATTCGCTGCTATTTTAGTTGGAGCAGTAATAATAACACTTGTTGTAGCAATAGCGTATACAATGGTTGCAGTTAGTGTTAATGAATATATATTGGCGTTGTATGCCTCAAGAGCAGCCGAAATATCAATTGCAAGAGCAAATACTGTTGTGTTAGTTGAACAGCAGAAAAATGGAGCTAAGTATTGGAGATGTACAAAAGCTAGTTGGGGTGGTATGGGAGGAATACTGATACATGAGCCTCTCAAAATGAGTGAAGCACAGGGTATTGTTGAATATAACAATGAATATTTAGGCGTTTTTGCATTTTATAGAAGTGATGCTGAAACTTTGGCTAAATCAGTACTATCGTACAAGGTTTCCCCTGTAGAGGTTCACAGAAATAATGGACAAAGTTTAAATGTACAGCATGTTCATGCTTATATAGGGAATTTACATGCTTCTGCGCATATTTGGTTTGCTATCCCAGTTATATATTAATATAATTAACCATATTACTATTAATCATTCTCATCATCAACTTGATTAATCAGTGGTAGGAAAGGAAATTATGTTTGTTTTAGATATGGTTTTATCTTACTATAAATGTGCTGTATGTTTAGACAAAAATAGTCAATTGCTTGATTTATATGAAGATACAATGATGAACAGCAATAGTAAAGATTTGAATTACTATAATTATTTTGATTATGAATTAGAGGATTTTCTATTACATTTAGTGGATAAAACAGATAATCTTTTTGATAATGAGTTTACAGCATGTATGAATTCATTAATAAGTGGATATCCTCGCTTATCTGACTTGGTTGAGTATATGCATAAAGTAAATTTCTTAAAGCCTATGCATGATAAAATGTTAGAAGAAACCTATTTAAAACTTCCTTTTATTCATGATTGTTTTTTACCGGATTCAAGAGTTAAAGATTTATTATTTGATAATAAAAATCACATATGTATTATGAATTTAGTTGAGGTATCATTACTTAATGATATGAGAAGAAATAAAAGTATTATGGTTGATAGTGGTGAGATTACTTTAATATTTAATAATGTCCAAAATGTGAAAGTAAAAGGTGAATTATTACTTGACTGTTTTAAAACTGCTAAAGTATATTTTTCACATGTCATGAGAGCTTCTAAGGACTTGATAATTTTTTGCATTTTTGTTCTTGTTTCATGGAACAGATATTTTATGTTAGAGATTAGCTGCTCTGATATTGAAGTTAAAATGTTATAGTACAAGAAGACTCAGGTATTGTAAATTTATTTGATAAAAAGAGACAAACAAATTGCATGAACAGCAGTTTGTTCGTAAATAAGTTGCATGGACGATACTAAATTTTAAAACTACAGTTTAAAATTTAGTATCGTCCATGCTTGTATAATTCCCACAGAATTATACAGAAAACCCTTGCTCTACAGAGCAAGGGTTATTAAACTTTTTAAATTGTAGTAACTTGTATGAATAAAATCAAAAAAATCGATAAATTTACGTTGACAGTTGAAAATAAGTGTGCTAGTATGAAAGATGCACTTTTGTGGTGTTATATGCCTAATTAACTATATTATAGCATATATAAAGTAATTTGAAAAGAAGTTTTTATACAAGATTTATATTATTAAACTCAAGGGGTGAAAACGTCAATGGACAAGAACAGAATGCATCCAATTAAGGTTGGTAATAACGTTAGAATGAGTTACTCCAAGCAAAAGGAAGTCCTGGAGATGCCCAATCTCATTGAAGTACAGAAGGATTCTTATCAGTGGTTTTTAGATGAGGGACTCAAGGAAGTATTTGATGACATTTCTCCAATAGCAGACTACAGTGGACATTTGAGTTTGGAATTTGTGGACTTTGCGCTATGTGAAGATGATGTCAAGTATACAATAGAAGAATGTAAAGAGAGAGATGCTACTTATGCAGCTCCTTTAAAAGTAAAGGTAAGGCTTCATAACAAAGAAAATAACGAAATCAATGAACACGATATTTTCATGGGAGATCTTCCATTAATGACAGCTACCGGTACCTTTGTTATCAATGGTGCAGAACGTGTTATTGTTAGCCAGTTAGTACGTTCCCCTGGTATATATTATTCAATAGATCATGATAAGATTGGTAAGAGATTATTTTCCTCTACCGTTATTCCGAATAGAGGCGCATGGTTGGAATATGAGACAGATTCCAATGATGTGTTTTACGTACGCGTTGACCGTAATCGTAAAGTTCCGATCACTACTTTTGTCAGAGCTTTGGGCTATGGTACCAACGAGGAAATCAAGCAGCTCTTTGGTGAAGAGCCTAAGATTCTTGCAAGTTTAGCAAAAGATCCAAGTACCTCCAAAGATCCAACCGGAAGCTATCAGGATGGTTTATTAGAGTTATACAAAAAGCTTCGTCCAGGTGAGCCTTTAGCGGTTGAAAATGCAGAATCTCTATTAAATAGTATGTTCTTTGATGCAAGAAGATATGATCTTGCTAAGGTAGGACGTTATAAATTTAATAAGAAACTTGCTTTCCGTAATCGTATTGTAGGATTTGTTTTATCAGAAGATGTAGTTGATACCTCTACTGGTGAGATTATTGCATCCGCAGGTACACAGGTAAATGATGCTTTGGCAAGACGTATTCAAAACGCTGCAGTGCCATCTGTTATGGTACAAGCGGAAGAACGTAATGTTAAGGTTATCTCTAATATGATGGTTGACCTTGCAAGTTATGTAAACATTGATAGAAAAGAGCTTGGTATTAATGAAGATGTTTACTATCCAGTGTTAAAGAACATTCTTGCAAACAATACCAATCCAGAAGATATTAAAGAAGCAATTAAAAAAGAAATCAATGAATTAATTCCTAAGCATATTACAAAGGAAGATATCATTGCTTCTATTAACTATAACATTCATTTGGAATATGGCATCGGTAATTCCGATGATATTGACCATTTGGGTAACAGAAGAATTAGAGCGGTTGGTGAGTTATTACAGAACCAGTACCGTATCGGTCTTTCCAGAATGGAACGTGTTGTTCGTGAAAGAATGACTACTCAGGATATCGAAGGTATCAGTCCACAGTCTCTGATTAACATTAAACCAGTTACTGCTGCTGTAAAAGAGTTCTTTGGTAGCTCCCAGTTATCACAGTTCATGGATCATCACAATCCACTTAGTGAGTTAACACATAAGAGACGTTTATCTGCACTTGGACCTGGTGGTTTGTCCAGAGATAGAGCCGGTTTCGAGGTTCGAGACGTTCACTATTCCCATTATGGAAGAATGTGTCCAATCGAGACTCCTGAAGGTCCTAACATCGGTCTGATCAACTCTCTTGCAACCTATGCAAGGATTAATGAATATGGATTTATTGAAGCTCCTTATCGTAAGGTAGATAAAACTGATCCGATGAAGCCAAGGGTTATTGACGAGGTTGTTTATTTAACTGCTGACGAAGAGGACAAATACATTGTTGCGCAGGCGAATGAAGAATTAGATGGCGAAGGATATTTCGTTGGAAATGCAGTTTCCGGTCGTCACAAGGAAGAGACTTCACAGTATGAGAAGCATAAGATCGACTTAATGGACGTATCCCCTAAGATGGTGTTCTCCGTAGCGACAGCGTTAATTCCTTTCCTTGAGAACGATGATGCGAACCGTGCCCTCATGGGTGCGAACATGCAGCGTCAGGCGGTTCCACTTCTTCTTACCGAAGCTCCTGTTGTTGGAACAGGTATTGAAGCAAAAGCTGCGATTGACTCCGGTGTTTGTGTGCTTGCAAAGAAATCCGGTGTTGTTGATAAAGTAACAGCAAAAGAAGTTGTAATTAAAAATGATGATAATACGAAGACCTCTTATCGTATGATTAAGTTCTCCAAGAGTAATCAGGGAACCTGTATTAACCAGAGACCAATTGTATTCCGTGGTGAGAGAATTACCGCTGGCCAGGTTATAGCTGATGGTCCTTCCACAGCGAAGGGTGAGCTTGCACTTGGTAAGAATCCATTAATCGGTTTCATGACCTGGGAAGGTTACAATTACGAGGATGCTGTATTATTAAGTGAAAGATTAGTGCAGGAGGATGTTTATACTTCCGTGCATATTGAAGAATATGAAGCAGAGTCAAGAGATACCAAACTCGGACCAGAAGAAATTACAAGAGATGTTCCTGGCGTTGGTGATGATGCATTAAAGGATCTTGATGAAAGAGGTATCATCCGTATTGGTGCTGAAGTTCGTGCCGGAGATATCTTAGTTGGTAAGGTTACACCTAAGGGTGAGACAGAACTGACTGCAGAAGAGAGACTTCTTAGAGCAATTTTCGGTGAGAAGGCAAGAGAAGTACGTGATACTTCCTTACGTGTTCCTCACGGTGAGTACGGCATTATTGTTGATGCCAAAGTATTTACAAGAGAAAATGGTGATGACCTTTCTCCTGGTGTAAATCAGACCGTTCGTGTTTACATTGCACAGAAGAGAAAGATCCAGGTTGGTGATAAGATGGCTGGTCGTCATGGTAATAAGGGTGTTGTTTCCCGTGTATTACCTGTAGAAGATATGCCTTTCTTACCAAATGGTAGGGCACTTGATATCGTGCTTAATCCTCTGGGTGTTCCTTCCCGTATGAACATCGGACAGGTACTTGAAATCCACTTGTCCTTAGCATCTAAGGTGCTTGGTATCGACATTTCTACACCAGTATTTGATGGTGCAAACGAGTTTGATATTATGGATACCCTTGAAATTGCAAATGATTTTGCAAATACTACCTGGGATGAATTCGAAGAAAAATATAAAGATTCTTTAGATCCTGAATTAATGGATTACTTGGAGAAGCATCCAGAGCATAGCGAAGACTGGAAGGGCGTTCCAATTAACCGCGATGGTAAAGTAAGACTTCGTGATGGTAGAACGGGTGAATACTTTGATGGTTCTGTAACCGTTGGTTTCATGCATTACCTAAAGCTTCATCACTTGGTTGATGATAAGATTCATGCTCGTTCCACAGGTCCTTACTCCTTAGTAACACAACAGCCACTTGGTGGTAAGGCACAGTTCGGTGGGCAGAGATTCGGAGAGATGGAGGTTTGGGCACTTGAAGCATATGGTGCTGCTTATATCCTACAAGAAATCTTAACTGTTAAATCCGACGACGTTACCGGTCGTGTTAAGACATATGAAGCAATCATTAAGGGAGAGAACATTTCCGAGCCTGGTATTCCAGAATCCTTTAAAGTTCTCTTAAAAGAGCTTCAATCCCTAGCACTTGACGTTACTGTTCTTGATGAGAGCGGTAATGAGGTGAAGATGACAGAAAGTATTGACTACGGTGATTCTGACTTGACTCCATTAATCGAAGGCGATAATAATTTCAGATATGATGAAGGCTATGAAGAGGCTGGCTTCACCCAAGCGAATGTAGAAGATATCGATTCAGATGTTTTCGATGTTTATGAAGATGAATCAGAAGATATATTGGAAGACGGTATATATGAAGACGAAGAGGATGAGGAACCGATAGAGGAAGATGATTCCGATCTGTGGAGCGGTTCTGACAAAGAGTAGCAGTCGCTGTAAAGCCTGTGATCAATCGTTAACCGATATATAAGTTGAAGACGAAGGGAGAACCGAGGGATGTCTGAAATATTAAGTAACATTCAAGAGATAACCTATGATGCAATAAAGATTGGTTTAGCTTCACCTGAAAAAATTAGAGAGTGGTCTAAAGGAGAAGTTAGAAAGCCAGAGACAATCAATTATAGAACCTTAAAGCCTGAAAAGGACGGTTTGTTCTGTGAGAGAATCTTTGGACCCAGCAAGGACTGGGAATGCCATTGTGGTAAATATAAAAAGATTAGATATAAGGGCGTAGTTTGTGATCGTTGTGGCGTTGAAGTTACAAAAGCAAGCGTACGTCGTGAAAGAATGGGTCACATCGAACTTGCAGCACCAGTTTCTCATATCTGGTACTTCAAGGGAATCCCAAGCCGTATGGGCCTTATTCTTGACCTTTCACCTAGAACGTTAGAAAAGGTACTTTACTTTGCTTCCTATATCGTACTTGATAAGGGAACAACTGACCTTCAGTACAAACAAGTTCTAAATGAAAAGGAAAGACAAGAAGCAATCGAAAAATATGGATATAACAGCTTCCGCCTCGGTATGGGCGCGGAAGCAATCCAGGAATTATTACAGGCAATTGATCTTGAGAAGGAGTCCAAGGAATTAAAGAGAGGACTTAAAGATTCAACTGGTCAAAAACGTGCTAGAATTATTAAACGTCTTGAGGTTGTTGAAGCTTTTAGAGAGTCTCATAATCAACCAGATTGGATGATTTTATCCGTAATTCCAGTAATTCCTCCGGATCTTCGTCCAATGGTTCAGCTCGATGGTGGACGTTTTGCTACCTCCGATATGAACGACTTATATCGTAGAATTATCAACCGTAACAACCGTCTTAAGAGACTTCTTGAACTCGGAGCACCGGACATTATTGTTCGTAACGAGAAGAGAATGCTTCAAGAGGCAGTGGATGCATTAATTGATAACGGTAGAAGAGGTAGACCGGTAACCGGACCTGGTAACCGTGCACTTAAGTCCTTATCCGATATGTTAAAGGGTAAACAAGGACGTTTCCGTCAGAACTTACTTGGTAAACGTGTTGACTACTCTGGACGTTCCGTTATCGTTGTAGGACCTGAATTAAAGCTATATCAATGCGGTCTGCCAAAAGAAATGGCAATCGAGTTATTCAAACCTTTCGTTATGAAAGAGTTAGTAGCAAGAGGAACCGCTCACAACATTAAATCTGCTAAGAAGATGGTAGAAAGACTTCAGACAGAGGTTTGGGACGTTCTTGAGGAAGTTATCAAAGAACATCCGGTTATGCTGAACCGTGCCCCAACCCTTCATAGACTTGGTATTCAGGCATTTGAGCCAGTTCTTGTTGAAGGTAAGGCGATTAAACTTCATCCGCTTGTATGTACCGCTTATAATGCGGACTTCGACGGTGACCAGATGGCGGTGCATTTGCCTCTGTCCGTAGAAGCACAAGCAGAATGTCGTTTCTTACTGCTTTCACCAAACAACTTATTGAAGCCTTCCGATGGTGCCCCTGTAACTGTTCCTTCACAGGATATGGTACTTGGTATTTACTATTTGACCATCGAAAGAGAAATGGAAGGCGGAGTTCGCCATCACTATAAGAGCTTGAATGAAGCAATTCTGGCTTATGAGAATGGTGCAATTTCTCTTCATGAAATGATTAAAGTTAGAAGATCAGGCATTAATAACCAAGGTGTAGAGGAAATTAGAGCAGTTCAATCTACCTTAGGACGTTTTATCTTCAATGAAATCATTCCACAGGATTTAGGATTTATTGATCGTTCCTTAGATGAAAACTTCTTAAAACTTGAAATCAACTTCTTAGTTGGTAAGAAACAGTTGAAGCCAATCTTAGAAAAATGTATTAACATCCATGGTGCAACAAAGACTGCAGAAATCCTTGATGCAGTTAAGTCCCTTGGTTATAAATATTCCACTCGTGCAGCTATGACCGTATCCATCTCTGATATGAAAGTACCAGAAGAGAAGAAACAGATTATGGCAGAAGCAGAAGCTACCATTGAAGATATTGCAAAAGAGTATAGACGTGGTAGAATGACTGAAGAAGAAAGATATTCAGCAGTTATTGATACTTGGAAGGAAGCAGATAAGATTCTTACTGATAAGCTTCTAAGTGGTCTTGATAAATTTAATAACATTAAGATGATGTCCGATTCCGGTGCCCGTGGTTCCGATAAGCAGATCAAACAGCTTGCAGGTATGCGTGGTTTGATGGCGGATACAACTGGTAAAACAATCGAATTACCTATTAAGTCCAACCTACGTGAAGGTCTTGACGTATTGGAGTACTTTATCTCTGCGCATGGTGCTCGTAAAGGTCTATCCGATACAGCGCTTCGTACCGCTGACTCCGGTTATTTGACTCGTCGTCTTGTTGACGTTTCACAGGATTTAATTATTCGTGAAGTAGATTGTTGCGAAGGTCATGAGATTCCAGGAATGGTAATTGAAGCATTCATGGATGGAAAAGAAATGATCGAAAGCTTGGAAGAAAGAATCACAGGAAGATATTCTTGTGAATCCATTTATGATACGGATGGCAGCATGATTGTTAAGGCAAATCATATGATTACACCGAAACGTGCAGCAAAAATCATTTCAACTGGAGTTGAAAAGGTTAAAATCCGTACAATTTTATCCTGTAAATCACATATCGGTGTTTGTGCAAAATGTTATGGTGCAAACATGGCAACTGGCGAGGCAGTACAGGTTGGTGAAGCTGTTGGTATTATCGCAGCACAGTCCATCGGTGAGCCTGGTACACAGCTTACCATGCGTACTTTCCATACCGGTGGTGTTGCGGGAGACGATATCACACAAGGTCTTCCTCGTGTTGAAGAGTTATTTGAAGCAAGAAAGCCAAAGGGACTTGCAATTATTGCAGAGTTCGGTGGCGTAGTTACAATAAAGGATACAAAGAAGAAACGTGAAGTTATTGTTACCAATAATGAAACGATGGAAGCAAAAGCATACTTAATTCCTTATGGTTTCCGTATTAAGGTTTCCGATGGCGATGTGCTTGAAGCTGGTGATGAATTAACCGAAGGTAGTGTTAATCCTCATGATATCTTAAGAATTAAGGGAATTCGTGCTGTACAGGACTATATGATCCAGGAAGTACAGAGAGTTTACCGTCTGCAAGGTGTTGAGATTAACGATAAGCATATCGAGGTTATCGTTCGTCAGATGTTAAAGAAGATTAGAATTGAGACCAATGGAGATACAAGTTTCCTACCAGGTACTTTAGTAGATACTTTAGAATATGATGATGAGAATGCAAGATTACTTACAGAAGGCTTAGAGCCAGCAGATGGTAAGCAGGTAATGCTCGGTATTACCAAGGCATCCCTTGCAACAAATTCCTTCTTATCAGCAGCTTCTTTCCAGGAGACTACTAAGGTTCTTACAGAAGCAGCAATCAAAGGTAAAGTCGATCCATTGATTGGTCTTAAGGAAAATGTAATTATCGGTAAGTTAATACCAGCTGGTACTGGTATGAAGAGATACCGTTCTGTAAAACTTGATACTGATACACCTGAGGAGTATACTCTTTCTGAAGAACTTGAAGGTGAAGGCAGCTATTTTGAGGAATACGACAGTTTTGAATTCTCCAATGGGGATTTTGATGAAGAATCCTTATATGAGGAAGATTATGATGACGAAGGTTCCCTTGATGCTGAAGATGGAATAGCAGATATCGTTTATGATGAGGATAAGTATAAAACTCATGATATGGACGATTTAGATGATGCAGATGATTCTAGAGTTGCTTATGGAGCAAATGCTCATAATGATGGTGACTGGACAGAAGCAAAATTTAATCTAAAAGGTATTTCAGAAGATGATTACAGCGACGAAGACTAGAGTTAAATAAGAATTAACAATGAGCGGGCTCGAAAACTTTGGTTTTCGAACCCGCTTTTTAATTGAGACTAAAACCTTTACATTTGTTCAAATAGGGGGTTGATTTTCAAAATAAAGTTAGGTATTATAAAGCTAAATGTTTTGATGGAGATAAATATACAACTTCAACAATTCTGTCTTAAGATATTGTCATTATTTTAAATTTTTTGTTTTAAAACAGCAATCATAATAACCCATAAGACAGAGTGCAGCGATTGGATAATATTATAGTGCAATAGAAAGAATGAGGATTAAGAGTATGGATTTTTTAAAGAAATATGAGGAATGGACAACAAACCCATACTTTGATGAAGCCACTAGAGAAGAACTTGTGGCGCTCAAAGAAAATGAAACAGAGGTAAAAGAACGTTTTTATCGTGATTTGGAATTTGGTACCGGTGGTCTTAGAGGTATCCTAGGTGCTGGTGTTAATCGTATGAATCTCTATACAGTTAGAAGAGCAACACAAGGCTTGGCTAATACAATTCTAAAAGAAGCTGGAGAAAATAAAGGTGTAGCTATCGCTTACGATTCTAGAAGAATGTCTCCTGAATTTGCACTAGATTCTGCTCTTTGTTTAGCTGCAAACGGAATCCATGCATATTTATTTGAAAGTCTTCGTCCGACTCCTGAATTGTCCTTTGCAGTGAGAGAATTGGGCTGTATGGCAGGTATTGTTATCACAGCAAGCCATAACCCTGCTGAATATAATGGATATAAAGTTTACTGGGAAGATGGCGCACAGGTTACTTATCCTAAAGATGAAGAAATCATTAATGAAGTAAAGTCTATTCATGATTTTGCTGAAGCAAAAACTATGAGTAAAGAAGATGCACTTGCAAAAGGTCTTCTTACCATGATTGGCAAAGAAATTGATGATAGGTATATTGCTGAACTAAGGAAACTGGTAGTAAACCCTATCAATGAAGAAAGCAAAAAGATGAAGATTGTTTACACTCCATTGCATGGAACAGGCAACCTTCCAGTTAGAAGAATTTTAGATGAGCTTGGATTTGAAGACGTATTAGTTGTTCCGGAACAGGAGTTACCTGATTCTGAATTTTCCACAGTCGGTTATCCAAACCCAGAAGATCCAAAGGTATTTGCACTTGCCAAAAAGTTAGCAAATGAAGTTGGTGCAGATTTAATACTTGCTACAGATCCAGATGCAGATCGTCTTGGTATTATGGTAAAGGATGATAAAGGCGAGTTTGTTTTATTCAACGGTAATATGACAGGAGCCTTAATTGCAGAGTATCAATTTTCTCAAAAAGCAGAAAAAGGAACCTTACCAAGTAATGCAGCCTTAATCAAAACGATTGTAACCGGAAACATGTCTGATATGATTGCAGAGCACTATAATGCAAGATTAATTGAAGTATTAACCGGTTTTAAATATATCGGTGAACAGATCCGTTTATTTGAAGAAACAGGTTCTAATGAGTATATCTTTGGATATGAAGAGAGTTATGGCTGTCTTGTTGGAACACATTCCAGAGATAAGGATGCAATTGTAGCAGTAATGTGTCTATGTGAAGCAGCGGCATACTATAAGTCAAAGGGTATTTCTTTATATCAGCAAATGAATAATATCTATGAAAAGTATGGATATTTCAAAGAAGACCTAGTATCTGTAACTTTAAAGGGTATTACTGGTATGGAGAGAATTAAAGAGATTATGAACAGCTACCGTGAGAATCCACCGGTTGCAGTAGGAGACTATAAAGTTCTTAAGATAAGGGACTATCAGGAGGATACTATTACTGATATAGCAAGCAAAGCAGTAACAGCTACAGGATTACCAAAGTCCGATGTTCTTTACTTTGATTTAAATGATAACGCATGGTGTGCTGTAAGACCTTCCGGTACCGAGCCTAAGATTAAATTCTATTTTGGTGTTAAGGGAGCAGATGCTAAGGATGCCGAAGCGAAGTTATCAAAACTGATGAATGATGAGGTTTTCAAGGTAAGCTAAAACATAATATAAATAGAACATTATATATGATGATTGGCAAGTCATTCATTTGCTATGAAAAAGGAAGAAGGATTATGAAGTCATAATTCTTCTTCCTTTTAAAAATAGACTAATTCAGCTTTGCAGTATAAAATCAATTATTTTACTTGGGGAATTAAACTACCATATATTATAGTGAATTCTGTCCTTGAGATCAAATTCATGCTGGTTATTAATGACTGCATCCTCAGCAGGATATCCCAAGGCAATATAACAGGGCATGATATAATTGTCGGGATGTCCGATTGCTTCCTTTAGATATTTAGTTTCTTTATCAAAAGGAATTCGGAAAGAAGAGCCCAAACCTTCTGCTGCCGCAGCAAGAAAAATATTCTCAATACAACACCAGATAGAAGCAAAACTATTTAGATTGCTTAGAGTTTTTGGCTTTAATAAGGGAGTATCTTGGCGATAAAAGGGTAGTATCAGACACCCAGAGTGGTACAGCATGGAATATTGTTTTGGTACACCATCCATATACATCTCTCTTTGGCAGGGATTATCTAACAGAGAGCTTTTAAGAAAGCTTTCTACCTGTTTAGTTGTTATCTTCTTTGGAATCTTACCAATAATCCTAGCCTTTTCGGCAGGATCGGTAATTACAACAAATTCCCAATTTCTCATATGGTCGTTGGTCGGTGCCTTTAGACCAGCATTCAAGATCCTATGGATTACCTCCATGGGAATTTCGATGTCTTTCAGGTCACGAATAGTGCGCCTTTTATTAATTACAGAATAAAAATCCATATATAGTACCCCTTTCATATAAAATATGGGATATTATACCATAAACAGCCGGACAAAGCAAACAAATGTTTGATTTATCCGGCTATAAGCAATTATATAAAAGATGAAACCAGTCATCTTTATATATTATAAATCAATATAGTAATAGGAGTTTTAAACCAGCTTCTGCCCACAATTCGAACAGAAATTAGCTACCTCCGTCTTAGTTCCACAATTCGGGCAGAAATTAGGTTTGGCACTGCTCTGAGAATTGGGAGTTCCACCTTGCTGTTGATTTGTATTAGTATTATTTGACTGATTTACATTCTGCATATTTTGCATCATCTGATTAGCCATATTAATTCCCATCATCATTCCCGCCATATCAGAAGCTGCGCCACCACCCTGCATATTACCGGAAGTCATTCCTTCGGTAAATGCAATTGACTGATAACGACCGAGATCTCCTACCATGCTATGAGAAGCATTTTTGTTAATCATATTTTGTATTTGTTCTGGATAAGTAAAGCTCATGATGTTAAAGGCTGTAATAGACATACCAGAATCAAAGAGCTGCATATCAAGGTCGGAGCGGATACCTTTGGCTATTTCAAAGGAGTTCACCTGAAGATTGAACATATCCTTGCCTTCTTTACTAATCCATTTCATAAGAAGTTGATCAAGGATAGTAACAATACGAAGTCTTACGTCCTCGATATAATAAGCTTGTTTCACGCCAGCGATTTTATCAATCAATTTCACATAGTCGGTTACCTTAAATGTAAAAGTACCATTAGCACGGATTGGCATTCCACCAGGTAATTGTGGAGTTGGTATATTAATCGCATTCTGTGTACCCCATTTTACAATAAACTCCTTTGTATTTATAAATAATACCTCTGCCCTTACACCACTGTTGAAACCAAATTTAAATCCTGAAAGTGTTGAGAGAAATGGTATAATCTGTGATTCGATATCGTAGTCGCCTTCGTCTTTAAAAATACCTTCAAGTTTGCCGTTATATAGAAATACAGCATCCTGACCTGGACGAATAATTAAGCGACTGCCTTTCTTAATCTCATCATTACTCCATTTATAAAAAATAATGTCATCACGAAATTCTTGCCATTCAACAACGTTTGCAAATTGTCTTGAGAATAAACCCATAAAATTACCTCCTATATTATTAATTTTACATTTTTGGTTTTCATTTATAGTTGCTATTAACTTATTGGAAATTATTTTTATTTATTGCGAATTACTTTTATATCTGCGTATATTTGAATTATTTAAACGAAATAAATATAATCTATTTTTTCAAAGTTTTGCAGTGGTCGTGGTAATCAATATTATGATATTGAATTAGTGATATAATTAGAACTTTCCTCCACCGGAGCTATGAGACCTGCCACCGCTGGAAACGCCACCACGGAAGCCACCTGCATTAAAGCCACCACCTCGGTTGTTCTGATTATCTTGGGGTTTTCTTACCCGGGTAACTGTTGTTCTAAGATAAATATCCCTTCTACCTATTAAACCTGAATTATTCTGATCAATATAGTTATTACCACCGGCAGTCATCCGGCCACTGGAATTGTAAGCCATAATGGCTACTGTAATTGCGCCAACCACTAATGAAATACCAAGCAGCACCAAAGGGTTTTCCATTGTTTCAAGAACTTGACTTTTTGCGGAGTTACGATCAGAAGGCCAGGTTGCATCATAATTTGGAGCATCAGGGTCACTGGACTGAGGAGTTCCTGCGGTATAATCATGATCATAATTTAACTCAGAATCATCACTCATATAATCAGCCGCCATTTTAATATAGGTAACAAAGGCATCATAATAATTACCATCAGATAAGTCTGGAGTAATTTTATTGATAATAGTATCTATTCGTTTTGAATGAATATAGGTTTCAGCCAACCCAAAACCTTCAATGAATACATCGCGTTCGACCATATCCATTCCCAAGTATACACGATCACCCACTGGCAGAGCATCTTCAAAATCTTCGATATAACTTTCGATATATGGAGCACTGGAACTATCATGTGTTAATATCATTATTTCGATACCAGCTGCCTCACCGTAAGTAATACATAGATCTTCTAAATCGTTACGTTCGGATGTGGATAATAGGTTAGCTTTATCATAGACATGTTGATAACTGTCTTCAGTTTGTGCAGCTGCAATAGGAATAGTGCCTATAAAGAATATTGTCATACTCAGGCACAAACATACCAATAAACGATGGGAGATTGTTTTGAGCATCAGAAACCACCTCCTAATATAATTCGTATTAATTGTAAGATGATATAGGTTCCAGTAGATACGCCTGTGAACCAGGCTAATATTTTTGCTTTACTCAAAGGGGGCTTACCAACAATTTTTCCTGTCTGACCGTTCATCATGAAGATGTGCTCGGCTTGCCTATAATCATAGCATACCATCCAGACGGGCATTAGAGTATATTCAGCTTTTCGCTTTCTAATATTGATATCCTCCCGATTAATATTAACGGTAGTATAACCATTGATTGTGGAGCGAATGTACTGATTTACATACTTACTCACTCTATCCTTAATACGAGGTAACATTTGTTCTTCATCAAAATCATACTTCTCTGCGATATAACCTGCAAGATAGGGCATTTCAAATTGTTTCAGGTTTTGATAATTATAAGGCTCCATTTTATCCATCATAGAATCCTCCATCTTCTTGGAGGAATCACAGGGGATACGAGAGTAATTCAAATCAACTTTTCTGTAAACATGATACCATTTGGTTTCTGTATAGATCCAGTCACCCATGGTATAGGTACGGACTCTGGTACAGGTTGCATCAACTTCACCTCTACCATTCATATCATAAAGCCAAAAGGGAACATAAAGACCAGTAATGTTTTTAATACGATCAGCAGTCATAAAGTCGGAGGGGGTTAATAGACCCTTTTTACACCATTTTTTAAAGGCTTCCTGCGCCTGTTCTTTGCTAATAGTAAAAGGAATAACAAGGCCAGGAGCGAGACTTCCGCTTAGTCTGTCGCTTAGTACAACTCCTGCACCACAGAAGCTGCAAGTGGTTGCGGTGGTTTGTGTATCCGTAATTAGAACTGCGCCACAATTGTTACAGTGATATTCATTGGCTTCATTTCCATGAAAGGTAGAGTGTCTGCTGGTTTCATCGGAACCTGAAGTATCAGAATAATCGTACTCGAAACCGGATTCGGCAGCTTTTCTGTCTTCGTCATCCATATCATAGGAAGCATCCCCACCAGAGGAATGTTTACCGGCCATTTCTTCAATGTGATCCGTACGCCCGCAACTACCACAGCGAAGCATACCAGACTGTGTATCAAAAGCCATATCGGCCCCACAATTAGGGCATTTATAATGTACTACTGTTGACATTTTTATATCCTTCCTTTAAGGTTTTACCTGATAGCTTTTTCGATGGCTAATTCTGTAATCAACCGATGATTCATGATATAAGCCAGCATTATAAAACGACATAACCTTTCACTTGTCACGAACTGTTAAAATGTCCGCTTAAGAAAGAAGGTTCTTTCCTTGCGGACATTTATCTATGAATCTTAAATGAGTTGAGCGACTTGCACTAACCTATCTTTCTGATAGAATGTTATTTGGTAAGGCTTGCTTTGAGAGCAGCAAGTTCGCTATCAACATCGGCAGCAGAGGAATATTTTTTGGAAAGATCCTCAATTGTCTGCTCTTTTGAAGAATTGTTTAATGTAGCCATTGCGTTTGCTTTATCAAGTGCCTTATCAGCCATTTCTTCATATCTATGAAAACTTGCGATAGAGTCATTTGCACTGGCAACCGAGGATTCCATCTTGTTGATACGTTCCTGTGTCTTTGCGACAGCAAGTTTACCTTTGATCATATCCTTGCGTGCTTCCAGTTCATTGATATCATCCACTAATTTGTCATGCATCTCGCGCATATGAACTGCATTGGTATGTGCTAAATCATAGGCCTCTTGAAGCCCGGTCTGTCTAGCGGTTAAAGTTGCTTTCTGTTCCAGGAATTTGCGAGCATCATCTTCGTTGTTGGATTCTAAAGCTTTTATTGCATATGATTGCATTTTGCCAATTTCTTCTACACAATCATCAAGGACTCTCTTAGCACGCTGTTCTTCCGCCATTATGGTAGCAGTTTCTGATTTTACTTTACCTAGATCTGAATTTAAGTTTCTAAGGCACTGATCAATCATTTTTTCTGGGTCCTCTGCTTTATCTAACAGTGCATTAATGTTGCTTGACATAATATCTCTGAATCTTGTTAATATTCCCATTGTGATATCCTCCTATATTATCTTCCCGGCTTACCTTGCAAAAAATATTAGTGTTCGAAATAATATCAAAACATTCTGCACTGAGCCGAATTGTTAACTAATTACAGTTACAAGTTTAGTATTTATTTACTCCATCGTCAAGTTAAATTATGGTTAGAATAATTAGAGCAGATTAAAGCAATATTAGAACCATCAATTTTCGCAACAGCTCTTATAGCTAAACTATTACAATTTATCTAAGGGAAATAACGGTTCATGTTGTATTTTTACAGCTCGTGATTTATAATTAGGTACGAATTCGCTAACAGAATTAGAAGAAGCTACTTAATGAAAAAGTACTTAATAAGTACTTAATATAGAAAGAGAGATTAATATGTGGATTGCAAAGGATTGGAAGGATTATGAAGTTATAGATACCTCTAACGGTGAGAAGCTCGAGCGCTGGGGAAATTATATATTGGTACGTCCAGACCCACAGGTAATATGGAATACAGAAAAGCAGCAAAAGGGTTGGAAGAAGCCGAATGCGCATTATCATAGAAGCTCAAAGGGTGGAGGAGAATGGGAGTTCTTCGATTTACCTAAGCAGTGGGATATTACTTATAAGAATTTGACCTTTCATTTGCAACCCTTTAGCTTTAAACATACAGGATTATTTCCCGAACAAGCTGTTAATTGGGACTGGTTTTCTGAAAAGATCGCAGCTGTTAAGGATAGACAGGTAAAAGTGTTGAATTTGTTTGCTTATACGGGCGGAGCAACGTTGGCAGCAGCGAAAGCTGGTGCTGCGGTTACACATGTAGATGCATCAAAGGGTATGGTTACCTGGGCCAAAGAGAATGCGGAAGCTTCCGGACTTGGAAATGCGCCAATTCGTTATATGGTAGACGATTGCGTTAAATTTGTGGAAAGAGAAATTCGTAGAGGCAATAAATACGATGCGATAATTATGGATCCGCCTTCTTATGGGCGTGGGCCAAAGGGCGAAACTTGGAAGATTGAAGATAATATTCATCCATTTGTTCAACTTTGTACACAGGTGTTAACAGAAAAACCACTTTTCTTCCTTTTAAATTCCTATACTACTGGACTGCAGGCAGGTGTTTTAACCTATATGCTTTCGGAGGAATTAGGAAAAAGATTTGGTGGAAAGGTTACAGCTGATGAGATTGGGTTACCTGTGAGTAGCAATGGGCTGGTTCTGCCTTGCGGTGCATCCGGACGGTGGGAAGCATTGATATAGTGTAACGGAAAGAAGTGCTATAATAAAATAAAAGATAAGGCTATGTGACAAGTTACTTAAGTAATATGTCGCATAGCCTTTTTTATTATCAACTATATTGGCACAGGATGACTATATATCCTCCTTTAAGTACTTTTTTATTCCGCTTAAGGCATAACCTTTTGCTAGCTCATCTATCGTATGAGTTTTTTCTGTATACATTTTAGATTCGTAGTTTTTAAGAGAATAACCTTGTTTTAATACGATAAACTTAGCCATATCAGCCTTTAGTGCTCTTTTTGGACAGTCGTAAATACATCTTAGACATAGTAAACAATTCTTTGAAAAGACAGGGCGATGATTACTCATATGTATGTTTTTGGCAGGGCAGCTATTTGCGCATAATCCACAACCATTGCAATTATCGTGGACTTTAATATGGAGAGCAAAGCTTTTTCCTGCAAATGGTAGCTTCTCAAACTCTCCAAAAAATGAAATAACACGATTAAGTAAATTTGGTTTGGTTTTTCGAGTGATGCCTAAGAGGAGATCATCAACAATCCTTTCTACCTTATTTGGAAGTATTTCTAATAAACGATGTGAAAGCTCCTCCGGTGTAGCTATGATAAAGTTTGAAGGCATGACAATCATATGCTCATATACAACAGGATAGCCCTGTTTCTCCAGACGCTTAATGGTATGAAGCCTGCATGCGGTATTTGGTGTAATTTCACCACCGCCGGACACACTAATTACAACAGCGGTACAAGTGTTTTCCTTAGAGAGCTTACTGATAAAGTGATAAATTGGTTCCGGGGCATTTGCAGCATAGACAGGATATAGGATAAGAAGTAAATCACAATCTATCTGTACATCTGGAGTACGAGGACTGATATCACGAAGTGTTACATCAATATTATGTTTGCCTAAGGAATCGGCAAATTGTTTAGCAACTCTTAGGGTTCCTCCAGTTCCACTAAAATAAACTATCTCCACCGTTCCTGGTATCTGGTAGGGTCTCAACTTAAATCCCCCCTTTTTGGTTTCATATTCATACTTAATCGTATCACTGTTTTCTAATATATAATATAGCAGATTATGGGTATGATTTCTATTAAATAAATTGGTGTAGTTTAAAAGGGTGCTTGTAACATTTGAGTCTATAATTCGTCTATATTTATATAGAACAATATAATATGAATATGAATATAGATAATGATAATTCAGGGTACATAAATTATTCAAATTAGAGTGTAAATATTAGTGTCAGATATAGCCTATAAGTTAGACAGGAGGGGCAGAATGGAAGCACAAGATAAAGAGTATATAGAGTTGATTTGCAAGGAGCATTGGAAAGAATTATATCGTTTCATTTATTATAAAGTGCAAAACAGGGAAGAGGCTGAAGATTTTACACAAGAAACCTTTGCTAAAGCAATAGCCTATAGTCGTAAAAATAATATCAAAATAAAAAATTATAATAGTTATTTAAAAACAATAGCAATCAATCTTTTGCGTGATCAGTGGAGAAGCAATGCAAGAAAGGGGCAAAGTTTTGCATTAGACGAGGTAGACGATAATCAATTGGCAACAGAGGACTTTACGAGTAATCTGGCAGAGCGAGAGGAGCTAAAACTGGCATTATCACAATTAACAAATGAACAGCAAATAGTTATCAATTTAAGAATAATTAAAGGCTGTTCTTTGGCGGAGACTGCAAAGCAAATGAAGAAAAGAGAAGGTACAGTTCGTGTTCTTCAATACAGGGCTATCAAAGCTTTAAGTCGTATTTTGAATCTATAGAAAGGTGGACATGTTATGAAGAAGGAAAGACAATTATCAAAATATATTGATGAGCTAAACAAGGGGAAGATACCGGCATTAAAGGATAACGTAGAGCAGGACTATGATATGTTAATTGAGACAGTAAAGAAAGTACATTTATTACGCGAGATAGAATATCCTAATGAGCTGTTTGAGAAACAACTAATTTATTCTCTATCAGAAAATGATTCTATTGAAAGTAGTTTTGTGGAAAATGATAGAAACATGAATAGGATGAATACAGTAATAATGGAAGACTTTATTGTGGTAAAAAAAAGTGTTGCACACCGCCTATTGCGAGGTTTATCCTATACAGCCGTAATAGCGGCAGCAGGATTACTACTTGCAATGGGTTTCAACAGGCTATTACCAACAGAACCCACGAACATAGTTTATGCAATGGAGAAAGCAGTTAAGGAAGTCGAAGCTTATCATGGTATATTGGAAGTAACGCAGATAAATGAATTAGGTGAAGCTATATCTCAATCAACTAGGGAGGTATGGGCGAACCTTAAGGGTAAATACTACCTTGAGGAAATCGATGGATTTTCAAAGGGACTCATTACAGTAAATAACGGAGAAAGTAAATGGCAGATCAGTCCTAAGGATAAGCAGGTTTTTCTATTTGCAGCTTTTCCGGACCCTTATCGCTTTACCTTTGAACTTGAATCAGAGCTGGAAGAGATGAAAGCTGCAACTTTAGTTAAAGAAGTTGGAATGGAATTAATTAATGGAAGAAAGGCTTTAAAACTTGAGATAACTCCTAAGGGCGGAGATTCTTATTATTTATGGTTGGATGTAGAAACAGAGTTACCGCTGCAAAAATTAACCGCAATGCAAAATTCCATTCAGTATAAGATGACATACAATTTTATCGAATATATTGATTCGTTTCCGGAAGAACTTCAGACCTATGTTTTACCACAGGGATATGAAGAGGTTGATCTTAATCCGGAGCAATTTGTATTAACAATGGAAGAGGCTGCAGAGTTGGTTGGTTTTTCTCCAGTATCTTATGAAGTAACACCACTGGATTATAAATTAGAAAAAATCTCTGTGGATAAGAACCTATCCGCGGTTACGTTATACTATAATCATAAAAGGGTTGAGAAAAAGATTGCTATAAGGCAATCAAAAATCTCAAAGGATTTTACGACCAATGCAGGAGCTGTTCTTGGCAGTATAGGTGACCGTAATCTGGAAATCGTATTTACCGGTCAGGTGACATCCTTGCGTTGGCAGGAGGGAGATATGGAGTATAACATATATGGAGAAATGCAGATGGAGGACCTTATAGCATTTGCACAAGAAATAACGGATGAAAAGGTAAGTGTACCAGATGTATCAAACGATAGTGAGGTTAAACCCCAGATTGAGGTAGAGACTGATCTGGAGGCGGAGACAAACGAACAGAAGAGTGTGGATGCAGGTCATTCACCCTGGAAACTTGATCCGGTATTTGTTACCCAGGTATTTGCAAGTCTTTTGATTTCTCCAGAAGGGATTGTAGGGGATTACCCAATTGCTTATGATGACGTAGTAATTATTGAAAATAATGGTGTTGATGCTACAGCTGAAATTATGGATAATAACTCTATAGCTAAGTATGTATATTTAAAGAGACTAATTCGTCAAGATGAGACCGGTATTTGGACCGTGGTTGGATATGATGTAGTAGAAAAATAGTGTAAATTTTATTGTATGCATAAATGGGAAAAACAAATTATTTATAGTTTATAATTCGATTATGTCACTCAAAGTGATTGAAATTTTTGATATAACGACTATAATAAAAATACGGTTATAAAAAAACGAAGAACTGGGGTAGTTTAGTATGAAAAGGTGCCTTGCATTATCTCCATGCAAAGTCAAGTAGATAGTACTTGCATGGAGTAGTTTACTATCTGATTTTGACTTTGCATTTTCAATTATTTCACATTGAAAAGGAGTAAAGTTAAAATGATTAAGAACAAACTAAATAAAGAGCTATATAATTTCTATATATTTATTCTGGGACAGTTTGTGTCACAGTTTGGAAGTAAACTAACCAGTTTTGGTTTAGGACTTTGGACATTTAAAGAAACAGGATCAGTGTTATCCACGGCGTTAATTTCGCTATCCTACGTGGTACCAGAAGTGCTATTAAGTTTTATTTCAGGAAGTATCAGTGATAGTTGGAATAAGAAAAAAATTATGCTAATTGCAGATTCTATTGCTGCAGGTTTTTCATTTGGAGTTATCCTTATGATTTTCACAGGAACACTCCGATTGGAATACATCTATCTAATAAACGTTGTGCTGGGTGTCACAGATTCCTTTCAGAACCCGGCAGCAGAAGTTACGATTTCACTAATTGTACCTAAAGATCAATATGTAAGGACAAGCGGAATAAGATCCTTTTGTACTGCATTTACCGGGATTGCTCCTCCTGTTGTTGCAACATCACTATATGCCTTTTGCGGTCTTAAGATAATAGTTATTATAGATCTTGTTACATTTATATTTGCTTTTATTAGTTTAGCGGTATATGTTAAGATTCCACATAATAGGGTCCAAACAGACAGCTCAATCAATCTTATGGAACAATGTAAGTTTGGCATTCGATACCTTTTTGATAATAAGGGTATTTTTAAATTAATCATGTTTATGGCGTTTGTTAATCTTATTTCTTCTATATATAATACAATTCTTCAACCGATGGTATTATTAAGGAATGGGGATAATGATATTCAGCTGGGCATTGTTACAAGTATGGTTAGTGTAGCAGGGCTTATTGGTAGCTTGCTTGTGAGCAGAGTACAGAAAACAACAAAGCGAGTACCCCTCATATTAAATATTATGTCTTTTTCTTTTCTAATATGTAATGGATTGCTAGGAATCGGACGTAATTACTATGTATGGACTTTTGCAGTGTTTGCGGGAAATTTATTTATACCAATTTTATTGGCAAATGTGGAATACATTATGCGGACGAAGATACCGATTGAACATCAGGGAAAGGTGTTTTCTGCAAGGAACACGCTTCAGTATGCAAGTATACCCGCAGGAAAATTATTAGCTGGGGTTTTGTCGGATAAAGTTTATGTACCATTTATGGCTGGAGATTCATTTTTGCGTGATTTCTGTGCTTTGTTAGTTGGTGATGGTGCTGGTGGTGGAATAGCTTTACTTTATTTGTGCATAGCTTTCATAGGAGTAGCGGGCTGCAGTATATTCCGTCGTGATAAAAAGTTGATGTCTTTAGATATTTAGCAAATTAAATTTCATAAAATAATTAGTAACAGGTTTTGCAAAAGAGATAACTGCTTGTAAAACCTGTTTTTTAATGGAAACTAGCCATAGCAATCTGACATTTTGCCAGGAGCATGAGCCATGTTATATCTGCATATAATTTATCATTAATACGCTAAAGGGTGATCGTATGGCAAATCAGATAAAAAACATGGTATTTGAAGGCGGAGGCATCTTGGGTATCTCGTATCTGGGTGTGCTGGATTATCTATATCGCAGCGGAAGAATGCAAGGTCTGCAAAGGGTTGCAGGAACTTCTGCTGGTGCGATTACAGCATGTATTACATGCTTCCGACTTCCCTTTGAACAGATAGAAAGTATTGCAGTATCCCTGGACTATAAAAAAATACCGGAAAGAACAGAAATCAACGAGTTGAAGCTAATACCGGAAGAAGTTAAGGTGCAAATTGATAGTCTATTTGGAGATATTAACTGTATCTATCGATTAATTCATGAATATGGCTGGTTTTCGACGGGATATTTTTATAATTGGATTCAAAAAGTAATTGCTGACCAATTCGATATAAGAAAAAAGCGTCCTCCCTATACTTTTGCTGATTTTAAAAATGCCAGCCTCCATAAAGAAAACCGTGCCTTTTATGACCTATATATTATTGGAACGGATCTTTCCATGAAAACCACACGTGTATTCTCTTATGAAACCACTCCTTTAATGGAGGTTGCAATGGCAGTCAGAATTTCCATGTCAATTCCGCTTTTCTTTGAATCGATAAAACTAGAAACGGTAAATGCTACTGGAGCATCCAGGGACAATATTTTTTGCGACGGAGGGCTATTGAATAATTACCCTCTCAATCTATTCGATAAGCCAAAATACAATCCAAATCCATATTATGGAGTCAATATGGAGACTTTGGGCGTTCGTTTTATGCAGCAATTGAACGATAAAGAAATCGATTGTCTGCTTACCTATATAGAAAGTCTTTTACATGCAGCCTCCTATGTTCAGCAAGGTATTTATGATAGTAATATCCTTAATAAAGAAAGATCCATCGTGGTGGATACCAAAAACATCAGTCCCGTTGACTTTAGCGTTACTGCAAATGACGAAAAATATTGGTTTTTATATATGCAAGGGTATCAAGCGGCAAAAAAATATTTTAAATATAAAAGACAGAGTTGATCCGTGTCCTGGGATCAACTTTGTCTTTTAATACAGCAAGTATTTTCTTAGTTAAATTGAAAAGGTTAAATCTATATTTAAAATTAAATTTCATCCTTTTGAATAATTAAGCTATAGGCGGTTGAATACTAGAATATATACCCAAAAATCACACCAAATACAGGACAAAATTTTTGTAAAAAAGTTCTTGCAAAAATATTTATCATGCTGTATAATAGCTAATGTTGTGACATTGATAGCGTTGAAACGTGAGGTTGCTACCGATAGTGGGTAGGTTTTCCGTGGAGCGAAGGTCAAGTTATGAAACTGGCGACAAGTCACTGTACCATATAATGTTCTGCCCTGGGCAGATAAAACGTGTGAAGAATATCATAAGATACGTTAAGATGCAAATCGCTCACGGTTTGTTCTATTAATTCGGGAATACCGAATTTTTATGTATGAAATATGAAGATACACACGGATGAGTGTACAGTCACCACTTGTCGTACTGAAATTAAGTGCGAAAAGGAGGCGGCTTTTTTTATGGCAAGTCAAGTAATGAGAATCACATTAAAGGCGTATGATCATCATTTAATCGATCAATCTGCAGGTAAAATCATCGATACTGTGAAGAAAACAGGATCCAAGGTGAGCGGACCAGTTCCGTTGCCTACTAAGAAAGAAATTGTTACAATTCTGAGAGCGGTTCACAAGTATAAGGATTCTAGAGAACAGTTTGAGCAGAGAACACACAAGAGATTAATCGATATCATCACACCTACTCAGAAAACTGTTGATGCATTATCCAGATTGGAAATGCCTGCAGGTGTGTACATCGACATTAAGATGAAGACAAAGTAATTCAAAGAAAGAAGAATTCGGCTTCATAATAATGAAAAATGTAATGGACAATCCGTTTGAAGTCTGAAAGAAAGACAAGTCGGCAAATGGGTAAGACAGCCAGGAAAGACAGCAGCAGCGAAATGCTGCAAAGAACAACATTAATATAAAGTAGAAATCCTTAGGGTTCATATATGATTGTATATAACCATCTAGGATGATCACATGAAATGTGTGATCCGCTGTAGATTAACAGGAGGTAAGAAAATGAAGAAAGCGATTTTGACTACGAAAATCGGTATGACTCAGGTATTCGGTGATAACGGAATACTCATTCCGGTTACAGTATTGCAGGCTGGACCACTCTATGTTACACAGGTTAAAACTGTGGACAATGATGGATATGCAGCAATACAGGTTGGTTTTGGTGATATCAGAGAAACTCTGGTAAATAAACCAAGAAAAGGACACTTTGCAAAAGCGGGTGTTGCGAATAAAAGACATCTTAGAGAATTCCGGTTTGACAATGCTGCTGACTACAAGGTTGGTCAGGAAATCAAAGCTGACATCTTTACAGTAGGTGACAGAATTGATGCAGTAGGTAAGACTAAGGGTAAAGGTTTCCAGGGTGCAATCAAGAGACATAACTTATCAAGAGGACCTATGAAGCACGGTTCTAAGCATCATAGACATGCAGGTTCCAATGGCGCTGCGACTACACCTGGTAGAGTATTTAAAGGTAAGCACATGCCAGGACACATGGGTGCTGTAAGAGCTACTGTACAGAATCTTGAAATTGTTAGAATTGATGTAGAGAAGAACCTTATTCTTGTAAAGGGTGCAGTACCTGGACCAAAGAAATCCTTAATCATGCTGAAAGATACAGTAAAAAAAGCAAACTAGAGCTTTAAGAAAGGAGGAACACTTAAATGGCAAATGTTAAAGTTTATAATATCGAAGGCAAAGAAGTTGGTTCATTAGAACTTAACGATGCTGTCTTCGCAGTAGAAATAAATGATCATTTAGTTCATCAGGCAGTTGTTTTGCAGTTAGCAAACAAGCGTCAGGGAACACAAAGCGCTAAAACTCGTGCTGAAGTAAGCGGCGGCGGAAGAAAGCCTTGGAGACAAAAAGGAACTGGTCATGCTAGACAGGGTTCAACCAGATCCCCTCAGTGGAAGGGCGGCGGTGTTATTTTCGCTCCCAAGCCTAGAGACTATTCCTTCAAGATGAATAAGAAGGAAAAAGCACTTGCAATCAAATCAGCTTTAACTTCAAGAGTAAACGAAGCAAAGTTCTTCGTACTTGATGACTTAAGCTTTGATGAGATCAAGACAAAGAAAATGAAAGCAGTTCTTACTAACTTAAAGTTAGAGAAGGCACTTGTTGTTCTTGGTGATAAGAACGATAACGTACAGCTTTCTGCAAGAAACCTTCCAAAGGTTAGAACTGTATTATCAAACTCCATAAACGTATATGACATCTTAAAGTATGATACTTTGGTATTAACTAAGGATGCTGTAGCAAAGATTGAGGAGGTATACGCATAATGGCTGATATTAAATATTATGATGTTATCCTTAAACCGATCGTAACTGAGAAGAGCATGAGCACTATGGGTGAGAAGAAGTATTCTTTCTCCGTGCATCCAGATGCTACTAAGAATCAGATTAAAGAAGCGGTTGAGAAGATGTTTACCGGAGCTAAAGTAGCAAAGGTTAACACAATTAATATGGATGGAAAGACCCGTAGACGTGGTGCTACCTCCGGAAAGACCTCTAAAGTGAAAAAGGCAATTGTTCAGTTAACAGCTGACAGTGCTGAAATTGAAATTTTCTCAGGTCTGTAAGAAGTGTAAATTTTACACTACAATGTGAAAGCAAATTACACATTTGAACATTTCACGTTAAGTATATGAGATATCAAGAAAACAATATTTGGTATCGTTTTTGAAAGGAGTGCACATCATGGGAATTAAAACCTATAACCCATATACACCTTCCAGAAGACACATGACTGGTTCTGATTTTTCAGAAATTACAAAATCTACACCTGAGAAGTCATTGGTTGTTTCTTTAAACAAGAATGCAGGACGTAACAACCAGGGTAAGATTACTGTAAGACATCAGGGCGGTGGCTCTAGAAGAAAATATAGAATTATCGATTTCAAGAGAAGAAAAGACGGTATTCCGGCAACTGTTGTAAGTATCGAATACGATCCTAACAGAACAGCTAATATCGCATTAATCAACTATGCAGATGGTGAGAAAGCATATATTCTTGCTCCTAACGGTCTTCAGGTTGGCACAAAACTTATGAATGGTGAAACTGCAGAAGTTAAAGTTGGTAACTGTTTACCACTTCAGAACATCCCTGTAGGTACACAAATCCATAACATAGAGTTATATCCTGGTAAAGGTGCACAGTTAGTTCGTGCAGCAGGTAACTCTGCACAGCTTATGGCGAAAGAAGGAAAGTTTGCAACCCTTCGTCTTCCAAGTGGTGAAATGAGATTAGTTCCAATCATTTGTAGAGCAACTGTTGGTCAGGTTGGTAACATTGACCATGAGCTTATTAATGTTGGTAAAGCTGGTCGTAAGCGTCACATGGGTATCAGACCTACAGTACGTGGTTCCGTAATGAATCCTAATGACCATCCTCACGGTGGTGGTGAAGGTAGAACAGGTATTGGTCGTCCAGGCCCTGTTACTCCTTGGGGTAAACCTGCTCTTGGTCTTAAGACAAGAAAGCATAACAAGAAATCCAATAAGCTTATCGTAAGAAGAAGAGACGGAAAAGCAATTAAGTAATTGTAACTGTTTCTACAATGTATAAATTTGAAGCATACAAGATGAATTAAATTTAATTCACTTGTGATGAATTCGACAATAGAATTCTAAGGAGGTTAGAATACATGGCTCGTTCACTTAAAAAGGGACCATTTGCTGATGATCATTTATTGAAAAAAGTAGATGCGCTGAATGTGTCTGGTGACAAAACTGTTATCAAGACCTGGTCACGTCGCTCCACTATTTTCCCACAGATGGTTGGACATACAATCGCTGTTCATGATGGTAAAAAGCATGTACCGGTATATGTAACAGAAGATATGGTTGGACATAAGCTCGGTGAGTTTGTTGCAACCAGAACCTATAGAGGTCACGGAAAAGACGAAAAGAAAACAAGAAGATAATGCGCGAGCATTGAATGGAAGGAGGTTCATCCATGGCGAAAGGACATAGATCCCAGATAAAAAGAGAAAGAAATGAGCAGAAAGATAACAGAGCAAGCGCTAAGTTATCCTTCACAAGAATTTCAGTTCAGAAAGCTTGTTTCGTTTTAGACGCCATTCGTGGTAAGGATGTACAGACAGCACTTGGTATCTTAGCATACAGCCCAAGATACGCATCCACAGTAATCGAAAAGTTATTAAAATCAGCTATTGCAAATGCTGAAGTTAAAAATATGGATACTGCGAAGCTTTACATTGATGAATGTTTTGCTAACCAGGGACCAATTATGAAAAGAATTAGACCTAGAGCACGAGGCACAGCTTATCGTATAGAGAAGAGAATGTGTCATATAACAGTAGTGCTTAATGAGAGATAAGGAGGGCAATAATGGGACAAAAGGTTAATCCTCATGGCTTAAGAGTCGGAGTTATCAATGATTGGGACTCCAGATGGTATGCTGAAGCGGATTTTGCTGATAATCTCGTAGAAGATTACAATATCAGAACATTTCTGAAGAAAAAGTTATACAGCGCAGGAATTTCTAAGATTGAGATTGAAAGAGCATCTGACCGTTTAAAAATAATAATCTTTACTGCAAAGCCCGGTGTAGTAATTGGTAGAGCTGGCGCAGAAATTGAAAATTTAAAAGCAGAGATCCAGAAGTTTACTGATAAGAAGTTAAATCTGGAAATCAAAGAAATCAAAAAACCTGATCTCAATGCACAGTTAGTAGCAGAGAATATCGCTGCACAGCTTGAGAACCGTATTTCCTTTAGAAGAGCAATGAAGTCAACAATGGCTAGAACCATGAAGTCTGGCGCAAAGGGTATCAAAACCTCCGTTGCAGGTCGTCTTGGTGGAGCAGATATGGCTCGTACTGAATTCTATAGTGAAGGAACTATTCCGTTACAGACCTTACGTGCTGACATCGATTATGGATTTGCTGAAGCAGATACAACATTTGGTAAGTTAGGTGTTAAAGTATGGATTTATCACGGTGAAGTACTTCCTGTTAAAGGAGTAAAAGTAGAAGGGAGCGCAAACTAATGTTAATGCCTAAAAGAGTTAAACGCCGTAAGCAATTTCGCGGTAGTATGGCAGGTAAGCCATGTAGAGGCACAACAATTAACCAGGGTGAATTTGGATTAGTTGCTATGGAGCCTTGCTGGATTAAATCAAACCAGATAGAAGCAGCCCGTATCGCGATGACTCGTTTTACTAAGCGTGGTGGTAAAGTATATATTAAGATATTCCCTGACAAACCTGTTACAACTAAACCAGCTGAAACTCGAATGGGTTCTGGTAAAGGTTCCTTAGAGTATTGGGTAGCTGTTGTTAAACCGGGTCGTGTTATGTTTGAAATCGGTGGTATTTCTGAAGAAGTTGCAAGAGAAGCTTTACGTCTTGCTATGCATAAATTACCGGTTAAATGCAAGATCGTATCCCGTGCAGACTTAGAAGGCGGTGAAAACAGTGAAAATTAATAAGTATGTAGAAGAATTAAAAGCAAAATCAGCTACAGAATTAAACATTGAATTAGTAGCTGCTAAGAAGGAACTTTTTAACTTAAGGTTCCAAAATGCAACTAACCAGTTGGATAACACAAGCAGAATTAAGGAAGTAAGAAAAAATATTGCGAGAATTCAGACAGTAATTTCCGAGCTTTCTAAGGCTTCTAAATAATTAACGATCGGTAGGTTTGCCGCGTGGTTAACCTTCGATCAAAGAAAGGAGTATCGTTGTGGAAAGAAATTTAAGAAAAGTTCGTATCGGCAAAGTTGTAAGCGACAAGATGGATAAGACAATCGTTGTAGCAGTTGTTGATAATGTAAAGCATCCTTTGTATGGCAAAATTGTTAAGAGAACCTACAAGCTGAAAGCACATGATGAAAACAATGAGTGTAACATCGGAGATAGAGTAAAGGTTATGGAAACAAGACCTTTATCTAAAGATAAGAGATGGAGACTTGTGGAGATCGTTGAAAAGGCGAAGTAATCTCGTATAAAAAGAATTTTATTCCTTAGGGAAACAATAGAAATTCTTCGAATTCAAGTTCATTGATTATCGCAGGAAGCCATAATGTGGTTCCAGTGTGACTTCAATGAGGAATTCATGGACGAATACGTTATTCTAACGTAGAGTCAGATTACAACTGAAAGGAGTATTATCATGATACAAGCAGAAACCAGACTTAGAGTTGCCGACAATACCGGTGCGAAAGAGTTACTTTGCATTAGAGTACTTGGCGGATCAACCAGAAGATATGCTAATATAGGCGATATCATCGTTGCTGCGGTTAAAGATGCAACACCAGGCGGTGTTGTTAAGAAGGGTGACGTTGTTAAGGCAGTTGTTGTTCGTACCGTTAAAGGCGCACGCCGTAAAGATGGTTCTTATATTAGATTTGATGAGAATGCTGCCGTAATTATTAAAGAAGATAAGAATCCGAAGGGAACACGTATCTTTGGACCGGTAGCGAGAGAATTAAGAGAGAAACAGTTCATGAAGATCGTTTCTTTAGCACCAGAAGTATTATAGGGAGGTGTCGACGCATGGCTATGACCAAGATTAAAAAGAATGATAACGTTCAAGTTATCACTGGAAAGAATAAAGGAAAAGAAGGCAAAGTTATCGCAGTTTTAGACGGCAAAGTAATTGTTGAAGGTGTTAATACCGTTTCTAAGCACAGCAAAGCAAGCCAGAAGAATCCAAAGGGTGGTATCATCCATCAAGATAATCCAATTGATGCATCAAACGTAATGTTAGTTCACAAGGGTAAAGCTACCCGAGTTGGTTTCAAGACAATTGAAACAAAAAAGGGACCTAAAAAAGTACGTTTTGCTAAATCAAACGGAGATGTAATCGATTAATTGAGAAAGGAGGAACATTTCGTTGGCTAGATTAAAAGAACAATATTTAAATGAAATAGTAGCCGGCATGACTAAGAAGTTCAGCTATAAGAACGTTATGGAAGTGCCGAAGTTAGATAAAATCGTAATCAATATGGGTGTTGGTGAAGCTAAGGATAACGCTAAAGTATTAGAAACTGCACTCAAGGATATGGAAATCATTGCTGGTCAAAAACCTGTTACCACAAAGGCAAAGAAATCTGTTGCTAACTTCAAAATCAGAGAAGGTATGGCAATCGGTTGCAAGGTAACCTTAAGAGGCGAGAAGATGTATGAGTTTGCTGATCGTTTGATCAACTTATCCTTACCTCGTGTACGTGACTTTAGAGGTGTTAATCCTAACGCATTTGATGGTAGAGGTAATTACTCCCTTGGTATCAAGGAGCAGGTAATTTTCCCTGAAATTGAATACGATAAGATTGACAAAGTTAGAGGTATGGACATTATCTTTGTTACTACCGCTAAGACTGATGAAGAGGCACGTGAACTGTTAACACAATTTGGTATGCCATTTAAAAAATAGAGGAGGTATTTCCATGGCTAAAACGTCAATGAAAGTTAAACAACAACGTACGCAGAAATTCTCCACTAGAGAATATAATCGTTGCAGAATTTGTGGTCGTCCGCATGCATATTTAAGAAAATACGGAATCTGCAGAATTTGTTTTCGTGAATTAGCGTACAAAGGTCAGATACCAGGCGTAAAGAAAGCAAGCTGGTAAAAGTTAAGAAAGGAGGCAAATGAAATGACAATGACTGATCCCATTGCAGATATGCTTACGAGAATTCGTAATGCAAATACTGCGAAGCATGATACAGTAGATATCCCTGCTTCAAAGATGAAAATTGCTATTGCCGACATCCTCGTAAAAGAAGGTTACATCAAGAAATACGAAGTTGAGGAAGTTGAGAATTTTAAAACAATCCATGTTACTTTAAAATATGGTAAAGATAAAAACGTTAAGATAATCACTGGTATTAAGAGAATTTCTAAACCAGGTCTTCGTGTTTATGCTAACAGAGACAACATGCCAAAGGTTCTTGGAGGTTTAGGTGTAGCTATTATTTCTACAAATAAGGGCGTTATCACTGATAAAGAAGCAAGAGCATTAAACGTAGGCGGAGAAGTACTCGCATTCGTTTGGTAAAAAGCGATTGACTATTTCATAGTCAATCACTCGGCAAAATCACTCGGCTGAGTGATTTCGCAGGGTTACGATAAAGAAACACAGATGAACTGGTAAACCAGTTCAACTGTCATAAATCATAGGAGGTGCGGGCATGTCACGTATAGGAAGAATGCCTATCGCTATTCCTGCAGGCGTAACTGTAGAAGTAGCAGAAAATAATAAAGTGACCGTTAAAGGTCCTAAGGGAACACTTGAACGTGTGTTACCAATTGAGATGTCAATCAAAGTAGAAGGTAGCGAAGTAGTAGTTACCAGACCAAATGATTTAAAGAAAATGAAAGCTTTACATGGTCTTACAAGAACTTTAGTAGCTAATATGGTAGTTGGTGTTACAGAAGGATATACAAAGATCCTTGAAATCAACGGTGTTGGTTACAGAGCAGCTAAGGCTGGTAAAGAGTTGACTTTAACCTTGGGTTATTCTCATCCAGTAGTTATGGTTGATCCAGAAGGTCTTGAGTCAACTATGGAAGGTCAGAATAAGATTATTGTTAAAGGTATTGATAAAGAAAAGGTTGGCCAATACGCCGCTGAAATCAGAGCAAAGAGAGCTCCTGAACCTTACAAGGGCAAAGGTATCAAGTATTCTGATGAGGTTATTAGACGTAAGGTTGGTAAGACCGGTAAGAAATAAGGGAGGAGTGAAATTACATGGTTAGTAAACAATCAAGATCTGAAATTCGTGTTAAAAAACATTTGAAATTACGTAATCGTTTCACAGGTACTCCTGAGAGACCGCGTTTAGCTGTATTTAGAAGCAACAACCATATGTATGCACAGGTAATTGATGATACAGTTGGCATGACGTTAGTAGCAGCCTCCACACTTGAGAAAGATGTTAAGGCTGAACTTGCAAAGACCAATGATGTAGCAGCAGCAGCTTACTTAGGTACTGTAATTGCAAAGAAAGCATTGGAAAAAGGTATTAAGGCTGTTGTCTTTGATAGAGGTGGCTTCATATATCAAGGGAAAGTAAAAGCATTGGCAGATGCAGCCCGCGCGGCTGGTCTGGAATTCTAAGCAAGGAGGAGAATACATGAAACGTACAATCGTTGATACCAATCAACTGGAATTAGAAGATAAAGTAGTATCAATTAAGCGTGTAACTAAGGTTGTAAAAGGTGGACGTAACTTTAGATTTACAGCATTAGTTGTTGTTGGTGACAAGAACGGACACGTTGGTGCTGGTCTCGGAAAAGCTACAGAAATTCCTGAAGCTATCCGTAAGGGTAAAGAAGATGCGATTAAGAAATTAATCACTCTTCCAATTGATGAGAATGGTAGTGTACCACATGACTTTATCGGTAAGTTTGGAAGCGCACACGTATTACTTAAGCGTGCTCCTGAAGGTACTGGTATTATCGCTGGTGGTCCTGCACGTAACGTGCTTGAACTTGCTGGTTTAAAGAATATCCGTACAAAGTCACTTGGCTCCAATAATAAGCAGAATGTAGTTCTTGCTACAATTGAAGGCTTAAGCCAGTTAAAGACTCCTGAAGAAGTTGCTAAACTTCGTGGTATTTCTGTAGAGCAGTTATTACAATAATCATTGCGGTAGCGCAAAATTTCATGGCTGGTGAATCGAGAATTAGCAAGGTTCACCTTGATAAAAATGGAGGTGTCAGAAATGGCAGGTAAATTAAAAGTTACACTAGTGAAATCTACCATCGGTGCCATTCCGAAGCATAAAGCAACCGTTACGGCGTTAGGTTTAAAGAAACCTCATTGGACCGTTGAAATGCCGGATAATGCTGCTGTTAGAGGAATGCTTGATCAGGTAAAACACTTAATTAAGGTAGAAGAAATATAATTGCTTAAAAAAGGAGGTGCACGACATGAATTTATCAGAATTGAAACCCGCAGTTGGTTCCAAACAAAGCGATAACTTCAGAAAAGGACGTGGTCATGGTTCAGGTAACGGCAAAACTGCTGGTTACGGACACAAGGGCCAGAAAGCTCGTTCCGGAGCTCCTAGACCTGGATTTGAAGGCGGTCAGATGCCTTTATACAGAAGAATTCCGAAGCGTGGTTTTACAAATAGAAATACAAAAATTATTGTTGCATTAAACGTAGATGTATTAAACAGATTTGAGGACGGTTCTATTGTTACAGTTGATTCTTTATTAGAAGCAGGAATTATCAAAAACCCTAGAGATGGTGTAAAGATTCTTGGTCACGGCGAATTAACAAAGAAACTTGATGTCAAAGTTAATGCTTTTAGCGCAGGTGCAACGGAAAAGATACAAGCTCTTGGTGGAAATGCTGAGGTGGTATAATGTTCAAAACACTGCGAAATGCTTTTAAAGTTAAGGATATTAGAGACAGGCTGATTTATACTATAATTGCTCTTTTAGTAGTAAGAGTGGGAACTTTGCTTCCTGCTCCTGCTATTAGCAAGGATTATACCAATCAATTTTTAAACTCAGATGCTTTAGGCTTCTTTAATAGTTTGACTGGTGGCGGCTTTACAAGAATGTCTATTTTCGCACTAAGTATTACACCTTATATTACAGCTTCCATTATTGTTCAGCTGTTAACTATTGCTGTTCCTAAGTTGGAAGAGATGCATAAAGAAGGTGAAGATGGCAAGAAGAAGCTAAACGAACTTACCAGATATTTAACTGCGGCTTTAGCAATTATTGAAGGTGCGGCATTTGCAATTGGTTTTGGTGGTTCCAATGCTTTAGAAGGTGGATTAACCTTTACAAACTTTGTTGTTATCGTTGCTGCTTTTACAGCAGGATCTGTCTTCTTAATGTGGATTGGTGAAAGAATAACAATTAATGGTATTGGTAATGGTATCTCCATTATTCTTGCAACAAATATTATTTCCCGTGTACCATCTGATTTTATTAATATTTATCAAACCTATATTCAGGGTAAATCAGTTGTACAAGGTATCCTTGTAGTCCTTGTAGTATTGTTAGTAACGATTGCATCTATTATCTTTGTAATTCTATTACAGAATGCAGAGAGAAAGATTCCTGTTACCTATGCGAAAAAGGTACAAGGAAGAAAAATGGTTGGTGGACAAACCTCTCATATACCTTTAAAGGTTAATACAGCAGGTGTTATCCCTGTCATTTTCTCAAGCTCCTTAATGTCATTTCCAATTGTTATTGCTGCTTTCTTCCAGGTAACCCCTGCAAGAGAACATTTCTGGCCTAAGGTGTTAAAGGTTTTAGATCAGAATAGTTGGTTTGATATTAGTTCCTGGGGTGATTTTAAATACTCAATTGGTGTACTTATTTATATTGCACTTACTGTTTTCTTTGCATACTTCTATACATCAATTACTTTTAATCCGATTGAAGTATCAAATAATATGAAGAAGCAGGGTGGCTTTATCCCAGGAATTCGTCCTGGTAAGCCAACAACAGAGTATTTAACAAGAGTTCTTAATAATATAATCTTTATCGGTGCGATTGGTTTATCAGGCGTATGTCTTATTACACTCGTATCACAAGGTGTATTAAATATGAACTTTACCTTTGGTGGCACTTCCATCATCATTGTTGTAGGTGTTGTCATTGAAACATTAAAACAAATCGAATCTCAATTATTGGTTCGCCATTATAAGGGATTCTTAAACGACTAATAACATTCCGTTGTAAATGTGGGCCAGGAATTATAATAATAACTGGCTCATGTTTGCAACGGGATATTGTTGTTGGTTTTATTAGACTAAGCTGTATAAGAACAGGAGAGAAGAGTGAAAGAAAAATCTTTCATTCGGAAACAGCCTGTTTAACAGCCTCTTTCATCACACTTTGAGATGGCGTAGAACGCCATAATGGAGGTTAAACATGAAAATTATTATGTTAGGTGCACCTGGTGCTGGTAAAGGAACTCAAGCGAAGAAATTAGCTTCAAAATATGGCATTCCGCATATTTCAACAGGAGATATCTTCCGTGCCAATATTAAAAATGGAACTGAACTTGGACAAAAGGCAAAAGTTTATATGGATCAAGGCTTACTTGTGCCAGATGAACTTGTTGTTGACTTAGTAGTAGATCGTTTTAAACAAGCTGATTGTGAAAATGGATATGTACTTGATGGTTTCCCAAGGACAATTCCTCAAGCAAAAGCTCTTGATGAAGCATTAGAAAAGAATAAGGATGCAGTCGAATATGCAATTGATGTTGATGTTCCAGATGAGGCTATTATCAGCCGTATGGCAGGCAGAAGAGCTTGCGTAGGTTGTGGTGGAACCTATCATCTTGTAACAATTCCTCCAAAAACAGAGGGTATCTGCGATACTTGCGGTGCAGAATTAATCTTGCGTGAGGATGACAAGCCTGAGACTGTTGAGAAACGTCTTAAGGTATATCATGATCAAACTCAACCACTTATCGAGTATTATCAGGGTAAGAATATATTAAGAACTGTTGATGGAACACAAGACCTTGAAGATGTATTTAAGGATATCATTGCAATTGTAGAAGCATAAGATATATAGGAAATAGTTTTATGATAAGCTTATATAGACGGGCTAGTAGAAAGGAAGTAATGTATTATGTCAATCATTATTAAATCAGAAAAGGAAATTCAGTTGATGCGAGAATCTGGTAAGATTTTAGCAGCGGTGCTTCAAGAACTTCAAGCTATGGTGTGTCCGGGTATATCAACCCTGGATATTGATAGAAAATGTGCTGAGTTAATTAAAAAGAACAACTGCATTCCTTCCTTTCTTAATTATAATGGATTTCCTGCTTCTATTTGTCTCTCGATTAATGAAGAAGTAGTTCATGGTATTCCAAATAAAAATCGTATTCTAAAGAATGGTGATATCATCAGTCTGGATTGCGGTGTAATACATCAGGGATTCCATTCAGATGCTGCTAGAACAATTGCTGTTGGTGAGATAACGAAGGAAGCTAGACGTTTAATTGATGTTACTCAGCAGAGCTTCTATGAAGGTATCAAATTTGCCAAAGAAGGCTGTCATTTACATGAAATTTCCGAAGCAATCCAAACATACGTCGAAGCAAACGGCTATTCAATAGTTCGGGATTTGGTAGGGCATGGAATAGGAAGAAATCTTCATGAGGAGCCGCAAATACCAAATTTCAAACAAAAACGCAGAGGTCCGAAGTTAGAAGCGGGTATGGTGCTTGCAATCGAGCCTATGGTAAATGAGGGTCGATATGATGTATATTGGGAAGATGATGACTGGACAGTCGTTTCAGCTGACGGATCACTTTCTGCTCATTATGAAAATACGGTTCTGATTACTAAGGGTGAGCCAGAGCTCTTTACGATATAAGCTTGTTTGAAAGGTTACCTTATATGATGAATGAGATTATCATTGGCTACTTTGCAAAAGCAAATAAAGGTCATGATACAGATAATTATTATGTAATAATTCAGGAAGATAACGAATATGTATATTTAGTGGACGGTAGAATTAGAACTCTCGAACGCCCTAAAAAGAAAAAAAAGAAACATGTTAGTATACTTCCGGAATATGATCAAAGTATTTTAAATAAAGTAAAAAACTCTTCCATTAAGAATGAAGAGATAAAAAGAGCAATAAAGTTGTTGAAATGTTAAGAATATGTTAGGAGGCTGTAAATGTCAAAGACCGATGTAGTTGAAATTGAAGGTACTGTAATTGAGAAATTACCAAATGCAATGTTTCAGGTTGAGCTTGAAAATGGACATAAGGTATTAGCACACATCAGTGGAAAACTTCGTATGAATTTCATTAAAATTGTACCAGGAGATAAGGTTACTCTTGAACTCTCACCTTATGATTTATCAAAGGGTAGAATTATCTGGAGAGATAAGTAATTTAGTTTTATAAGAGATATAAATAATGAATGTAATAATTCATTTTTTATAAAATTTTGTGGGATTATATACTAATCCTAACAAAAAATGGACAAGATATTGTTTAACTTGTATCTTGTTGGAAATACTTTAAAATATTGCTTGCTATTATACTTTTGCGGTGATATAATAGTAAACGGACTTTTTTGAAAGGGGTGAATTACTGTGAAAGTAAGGTCATCAGTAAAACCGATTTGCGAAAAATGCAAAATCATTAAGAGAAAGGGCGCGATCAGAGTTATCTGTGAGAACCCTAAACACAAACAAAGACAAGGCTAATTACAATAGTTCGAGTACCTCAAAGACTCGTTATTGTTTTATATATGATTATTCTGTATCCCGTACTACATATTAATGTATCCGGTTTTTCAGAATACTTATAGTTCTTGCTTTTTGTGTTACAATCTTTCTGCCAGATAGGCAGAACATTGTGATATTGTGGGCAGTCACCCGGTTTATCTAGACCGTGATGAGTCTGTCTTAAGAACCGTGCCGTCATCATGGAGTCTTTGCTACAAGCAGATTGTCTTGTGGTCACAATTTAAAGCGGCTGAGGTAATGTGTGACTTAAGTCCACATTACAGATTAAAACAAATTTTTTTGGAGGTGTAAAAAACACATGGCTCGTATCAGTGGTGTAGATTTACCAAGAGAGAAACGTGTAGAAATCGGTCTTACCTATATTTATGGTATCGGTAGAGTAAGCTCGAATCGCATTCTTGCTGCAGCTAATGTTAATCCTGACACTCGTGTTAGAGATTTAACAGATGAAGAAGTAGGCAGAATTCGTGATGAAATTGATGCAAACCATCAGGTTGAAGGTGATTTAAGAAGAGAAATCGCTCTTAACATTAAGAGACTACAGGAAATTGGATGCTACAGAGGAATCCGTCATAGAAAGGGACTTCCGGTTCGTGGTCAGAAGACAAAGACTAACGCTAGAACAAGAAAAGGACCTAGAAGAACTGTTGCTAACAAGAAGAAGTAATTCTAGTCGAAAGAGTTAGTATTTGATAATTAAAATGATCACAAACAAGATGAAACGACAAGTCGTTTCACTTGTCACGAATTAAAAAAGTAGAAAGTCAATTGAAGATTAAATCAATTGATAATAATCCAATAGGAGGGTTTGTTCGATGGCTAAGAAGATAGCAACATCAGCTAAAAAAGTGACTAAAAAACGTGTGAAAAAGAATGTCGATCGTGGACAGGCACACATTCAGTCATCTTTTAACAATACAATTGTTACGCTGACAGATTCCGAAGGCAACGCACTTTCTTGGGCAAGTGCCGGCGGATTAGGTTTCAGAGGTTCCAGAAAGTCAACTGCATATGCAGCACAGATGGCAGCTGAAACAGCAGCAAAGGCAGCATTAGTACATGGTTTAAAAACCGTTGAGGTTATGGTTAAAGGACCTGGCCAGGGTCGTGAAGCAGCAATTCGTGCACTTCAGGCTTGCGGTATTGAAGTAACAAGTATCAAGGATGTAACTCCGGTTCCACATAACGGATGTCGTCCTCCAAAACGCAGAAGAGTCTAATTAAGGAGGTATATTACGATGGCAAGAGATATGAGTCCAGTTTTAAAAAGATGTAGATCACTTGGTCTGGAACCTGCTTACTTAGGAATCGATAAGAAATCTAACAGATCATTTTCAAGAGCAGGCAAGAAAGTAAGTGAATACGGTGCACAATTAAGAGAAAAGCAAAAGGCTAAGTTCATTTACGGTATGTTAGAACAGCCTTTCAGAAACTTATTTGCACGTGCGAAGAAGATGAAGGGTGCTACAACAGGTGAAAACCTGATGACACTTTTAGAGTTAAGACTTGATAATGTTATGTTCCGTATGGGATATGGCAGAACAAGAAAAGAAGCTAGACAGATTGTTGATCACAAGCACGTTTTAGTTAACGGCAAATGTGTTAACATTCCATCCTATACATTAAAGGCTGGAGATAAGATCGAAATCAAAGAGAAATTCAAAAATACACAGAGATATAAGGATGTCTTTGAGGTTACTGACGGTAGAACCGTACCTGCTTGGCTTGAAGCTAGCCATGAAGCATTTACAGGCACTGTAAAGGAACTTCCTACAAGAGACCAGATTGATGTTCCGGTAAATGAAGTGTTAATTGTCGAGTTGTACTCCAAATAATAACGAAAAGCAACTCAAAATACCCAGAAGGAGGGTCCTGTTGTGTTTGATTTTGAAAAACCCAAAATAGAGATTGCAGAAATTTCCGAAGATAAAAAGTTTGGACGTTTTGTGGTAGAACCTCTGGAAAGAGGATATGGTACAACCTTAGGTAATTCTCTTAGAAGAATTATGCTTTCATCATTACCGGGTTCTGCCGTAAGTCAAATTAAGATTGACGGTGTTGTTCATGAATTCAGCGTGGTTCCAGGAGTTAAGGAAGACGTTACTGAAATTATCATGAACATAAAAAGCTTAGCAATCAAGAACACAAGCGATACGAGTGAGCCTAAAACTGCATATATTGAGGCTGAAGGCGAAGTTGTAGTGACAGCAGGGGATATACAAGCTGACCCGGATATCGAGATACTAAATCCTGATCAAGTAATAGCTACCTTATGTGGTGGTCCAGATAGTAGACTCTATATGGAGTTAACTATCACCAACGGAAGAGGTTATGTAAGCGCTGATAAGAACAAGAATGATGATCTGCCAATTGGTGTTATTCCAATCGACTCCATCTACACTCCTGTTGAGCGTGTTAACCTCATGGTTGAAAACACCCGTGTAGGTCAGATTACTGACTTTGATAAGCTGACCCTGGATGTGTATACCAACGGAACTCTCATCCCAGATGAAGCAGTAAGCTTGGCAGCAAAGGTTTTAAGTGAGCATCTTAATTCCTTTATTGATTTGTCCGAACATGCAAAGACCGCTGAAATTATGGTTGAGAAGGAAGACAATGAGAAAGAAAAGGTTCTTGAGATGAACATTGACGAACTGGAGTTATCCGTTCGTAGCTATAACTGCCTCAAGAGAGCAGGAATTAATACGGTAGAAGAGCTGACTAACAAGACTGCAGAAGACATGATGAAAGTTAGAAATCTTGGCCGTAAGTCTTTAGAGGAAGTACTTGCAAAACTGAAAGAGCTTGGTTTATCTTTAAACGCAAGCGATGATTAATATATATAGTATGATTCAAAGGAGGGAAACAAATGGCAGGTTATAGAAAACTTGGAAGAACCTCAAGCCAAAGAAAAGCGCTTCTTAGAAACCAAGTAACAAACTTACTATACAATGGTAAAATTGTTACAACAGAAGCTAAGGCGAAAGAAATCCGTGGCATTGCTGAAGGCATGATCGCACTTGCTGTTAAGGAAAGAGACAACTATGAAACTGTTGAAGTAACAGCTAAAGTTGCTCGTAAAGATAAAGATGGTAAGAGAGTGAAAGAAGTTGTAAATGGTAAAAAGGTTACTGTTTTCGATGAAGTAAAGAAGACTATTAAGAAAGATAAGGCTTCTAGAGTTCACGCAAGAAGACAGATGATGAAATTCCTTTATCCTGTTACCGAAGTTCCAAAGGAGAACGCTGGTAAGAAGAGAAATACCAAGGAAATCAACTTATCCGATAAGTTATTTGATGAGATCGCACCTAAGTACTCAAATCGTAACGGTGGTTATACAAGAATCGTTAAGATTGGTCCTCGTAAGGGCGATGCAGCGATGGAAGTATTAATCGAGTTAGTATAATCGTTAATATTTAATGCTTAATAATGAGCGCTACCTGATGGTAGCGCTTTTTGTATGTAAACAAATACTTAGGAAAGATATTGTAACTAAGATGCAAGCGTTAGATGCCGTAAGATGCGTTAGAAGCCGTTAGATGCAAGAACTATATAGCGACATATTTCAGCATAGCAACTAACAATATATAACATAATAAGGTAATAAATAGCAAAATAATTGTTGCATTGTTAAACTTTTCATAATAATATATATGTACCATGTAAAAAAGTGGTGATAATGCGTATACACCATTTAGGGGATGGACAAAATTCTGGGAGGATATTTATGAAAAGGCTGGGTAAAGGATTTATCACAGTATTATTAGTTATGCTTATGCTAGTTCTGGGTAGTTCAAGCGCATATGCGAAGGAAAGCAATGAAAAAGGGAATTCCGATAATAATGGTAAAGGAAATGATAAGAAAACAATTGAAGTATTAATTAATAATGTATCAAAGGATACAGTACTTACTGTAAATGAAACATTCAAGTTTGAAGCAAAAGTTAAGTATTCAAAGAATATAAAAGAAAAGGACAAGGATGGAATTGTACGTTGGGAGCTATCAAAGGATAAGGCAGGTGTAAATACCATTGGTATTGACGGTAGTGTATCACCAACCAAAGAAGGTTCTTTTAAGTTACGAGCTCTATATTTTGAGTCAGAAAAGACATATAAAAATTGGCTCAAAAAGCAAAATGATAATTTAATTATAGCAGCAAGTGACTGGGAGAAAATAAACGTTCAGAAGGAAGAAGTTGAGTACACAAGCCCTACAGTAACGTTAATTGGAAATGATGTAATGTTTGTACAATTGGGTGAACATTTCATTGATCCAGGTGCAACGGCTTATGATACTATTGATGGAGATATAAGTGAAAAGATTACCGTTAATGGTGGCGATATATATTCTGATGTTCCTAGCGAGCATTATGTATATTATGAAGTACAGAATGCTGCAGGTTACTATCAATCCGCAATAAGATTAGTTGTAGTAGCAGATTTGGCAGATTCACAATCACCGGCAATCAAATTAAACTTTATTAGTATTGAAGCAGTCCTAGGAATGATATCAAACTTGGATTATGGAACTGCATGGGATTATGAAGATGGTAATATTACTAATAGCATTGTTATCGCTGGTGATGAAGTTGATTTTAATAAAGCTGGAAGATATGATGTTATTTTAAGAGCCACTGATAGTAATGGTAATACCACAGAGAAGTCAGTTATAGTGGTTATACAAGATCCAGATAATCCCAAGGACTATATAGCACCTGAGCTTGTTATACATGGTTCTATCACTTACTATATGAGCGTTGGTGATACCTTTGTAGAAGAAGGTTATTATTGCTACGATAACTTTGATACGGATATCATGGATAAAGTTGTTATAAATAGCAATGTGGATGCAACTAAACCCGGAACCTATCAAATAACCTATGATGTAACTGATGCAGCTGGTAATGTAGCTGAACAGGCAGTAAGGACAGTCATAGTTGGTGATTATAAGGAACCCGTTATAACTCTTAATGGTGATCCGATTGTTTTTATTACAGAAGGTGAGGTTTATGAGGAATTAGGTGCTACAGCAATTGATAACGTAGATGGTGATATTACAGACTTAATATCAATTATAAAGGATGTTGAACCTATATATCCTGGTCGATATGCTATCACTTATACCGTGACGGATTCCGCAGGAAATTCTTCCACGCTATTTCGAACGTTGATAGTTACGGAAGAAAATTCTATACCAGAACCAGTGATTAATATTGATGGATATGAGTGGGTATTTGTTAACCTTGGTACTTCTTATCAGGAGATTGGTGCATTCGCATTTGATAAATTTGATGGAAATATTTCGGATAAGGTGATTGTCGGCGGTGATGTAATAAATCCAAACAAAGAAGGAATTTACTATGTTACTTATGATGTAGTTAATAGTGCTGGTCTAAGCGCTGAACAGATTACAAGGAAAGTAATTGTTATTGATTGGATGAATCCAATTGATTACGTAGAACCCGATATTACCTTAAATGGTGACCGTTGGATGGTTTTAGCACTTGGTTCAGATTATATAGATCCAGGTTTTAGTGCATATGATGCAGTGGACGGAGATCTTACAGGTAATGTTACCATCCAAGGAAATGTTGATACGAATAAAATAGGAACCTATAGGATCTATTACAGTGTTGAGGATGCAGCGGGAAATGTAGCACAGGTCTTTAGAACAGTAAGCGTAGAGGATAGATCCCTACCGGTTATCACATTAAATGACGATCCAATTATATTCATAAATCAAGGTGACCCATATGTTGAACTGGGTGCTACAGCGGTTGATGAGCTAGATGGTGACCTATCTGATTCCATTAAGATAACAAGTGACGTTGATATAACTTCGGCAGGTCAATATCATGTTATGTATGATGTGACTGATTCCTATGGTAATAATAGTACGATAGTTCGAACTGTAATTGTTTGTGACGAATACTATCCGACTGCACCTATCCTTGCTCTGAATGGATATTACTACGAGTTTGTAAATGTCGGCAGCGAATATTTTGAAAAAGGTATAATAGCATATGATAGGAAGGATGGCAATATTTCAGATCGTGTTATTATAGGTGGAGATATTGTTGATAGTAATAAAGTGGGCATCTATTACGTAACATATGATGTTGCTAATAGTGCAGGGGTAAGTGCAGTGCAATTTCACAGGAAGGTTATTGTAATTGATTGGAGTAATCCAATTGATTATGATAATCCTAGCATTTCTTTAAACGGTGATCATGGAATCAATATAAAACTCGGAGAAGAGTTTATAGATCCTGGTTTTACCGCATTCGATGAGGTAGATGGAGACATAACCAGCAATGTAACTGTTGGAGGAAGTGTTGACACAACAGTTGCGGGATTATATGAAATAACATATAGCGTGCAAGATGCAGCCGGAAATCGTACCAAAGTAACAAGAAATGTATATGTAGAGGCTGAAGTGCCTATTACCAATGTATCACTTAATGGTTCCTATGTAATGTATGTTAATATGAATGAGGGATTTGTTGATCCTGGTGTTACCTTAGTAGTTGATGGAGTAGACTTAACTTCACAAATTATTGTAAATGGTAGCGTAGATACAACTCAACCAGGTCAATACCAAATTGTTTATGAGAATTCTCATTTATTTGATGGACATTTCTATGACCTACAAAGAATAGTAGTAGTAATAGAGCCAGGTGCTCCTTTAGCTCCAATTTTAACGGTTGAAAATGGATGGTATGGAATTATAGTAGAGGTTGGAACAGAAATATGGATGCCTCAAGTATATGCATATGATGAAGTTGAAGGAGATATTTCAAGTAGAATTGTAACCAGTGGAGATATAGTAGATTTTAATACAGTTGGGATCTATGAAATAATGTATACTGTTACAGACAAAGATGGTTTAGTAAGTACCATTACTTTTACTGTTAAGGTAGTGGAAGATTTTGAATAAAAAAATATTGTAAATTAATAATATAAAAGAAAGGCTGAAGCCATTGAAGGTGGTTCAGCCTTTCTTTTGATATGTTAGTTTCTAAACGCTAAATCATCAAGTGTTCACACTTTAACATGCTTTAACAGAATTCTTAGAGGTTTTAAAACTTTTTATTTGTTTTTATAGACATATGAGGTATAATCTTTTGTAGCAATTATTTTGTAACATGCAAAATATCATAGTGAATGGCTGTAAATGACTATAATTCGAGTTTTACCGTAGAAATGAGGATACAGTATGGAAATGATTAAGGTAAAGGATCTATCATTTGAATATATAAGACGTGATGAAGAAGGTAATGTTGAAGCAATTCATAAGGCAATAGATAATGTAAGTCTCGACGTTAAGAAAGGAGACTTTATTGCAGTTCTCGGTGCCAACGGTTCCGGTAAGTCCACCTTAGCGAAACATATTAATGCAATTCTATATCCAACTGCTGGCAGTGTTTGGGTGAATGGCATGAATACCATTGAGGATAAAAATCTTTGGGACATTCGTCAAAAAGCCGGAATGGTATTTCAAAATCCAGATAACCAAATCATAGCAACGGTAGTTGAAGAGGATGTAGGCTTTGGGCCAGAGAATTTGGGAATACCAACACAGGAGATTTGGAAAAGAGTTGAAGACAGTCTGAAGGCTGTTGGAATGTTAGAATTCAGACATATGTCTCCTAACAAACTTTCAGGTGGTCAGAAGCAGCGAGTTGCTATCGCTGGTATTATGGCAATGAAACCAGAATGCATCATATTGGATGAACCTACAGCAATGCTCGATCCTAATGGTCGTAAAGAGGTTATTGCAACCGTAAGAGAACTTAATGAGAAGGAAAATGTTACCGTCATTCTTATCACTCATCATATGGATGAGGTAATTTATGCAGATAAAGTTTTTGTAATGGAAACAGGGCATGTAGTAATGGAAGGTACACCTCGAGAAATTTTTTCATGTGTAGAAGAAATTAAAAAATATCGTCTTGATGTCCCACAAGTAACAGAGCTTGCTTATGAACTTAAGAAATCTGGGTTAAACATCCCCAAGGGAATTTTAACTGTAGAAGAGCTTATAGATGCAATCGGCACTCTAAAATTATAATCCTAAGATAAGTAGGTGAGAGAATTGCAAATAATTTTTGATAAAGTTAATTATGAATACAGTACTGGGACTGCTTTTGCCAGACATGCAATTAAAGATGTCAGCTTTCAGATTGCAAAGGGTGAATTCATTGGTCTAATTGGACATACTGGATCCGGCAAATCAACACTAATTCAGCATATGAATGGTCTGATAAAGGCAACCAGTGGTCAAATATATTTTAATGGAGAAGATATTTATGATCCAAAATATAATTTAAGACAATTGCGAAGTAAGGTAGGTCTTGTTTTTCAATATCCAGAACATCAGTTATTTGAGACCACAGTTTTTAAAGATGTTATCTTTGGACCAACAAATCTTGGGTTAGATAAAGTAGAGTGTGAATTAAGGTCTTATGAAGCATTGAAAATGGTTGGTATCGGTGATGACTTGTTAGATGCATCTCCTTTCGAATTGTCAGGTGGGCAGAAGCGAAGGGTTGCAATTGCTGGTGTATTGGCTATGAGACCAGAAGTATTAATACTTGATGAACCAACTGCTGGACTGGATCCAAAAGGTCGTGATGATATTCTTGACCAGATTACGAAGCTTCATAAGGAAAGTAATATAACAATTATTCTGGTTACCCATAGCATGGAGGATGTTGCTAACTATGCAGACCGCCTTTTTGTTATGAATCACGGAGAACTTGTTATGCAACATCCGATTAGTGAGGTTTTTTCACAGTATAAGAAACTAGAGGAGATGCACTTGGCAGCTCCGCAAGTTACTTATGTAATGAATGCCTTAAAAAATAAAGGATATCGTGTGAATACCAAAGCAACTACAGTAGAAGAAGCTAAGAAGGATATATTAAAGTTGTTTAGTTAAAGAAAATAGTGTTGCTATAATTAATTATTGCTGTTTGTCTTTAAGATATTGGATGGCTAACAATTTTAAATAATATATTTTAATTTTATATAATCGCCATTATGAGCGTTAGTAGGAAGTGAGCAAAGTATGATTAGAGATATTACTATCGGTCAGTATTATCCCGCCGATTCCATCTTGCACCGACTTGATCCAAGAGTGAAATTGATAGGAACCTTTGTATTTATCGTGTCCCTGTTTGCATTTAGTTCGGTCTACGGCTACATAGCTGTAGCTTTATTCTTGGCAACTATTATTAAGATTTCAAAAGTACCCTTTGGCTTTATTGTCAAAGGCTTGAAAGCAGTCGTTGTACTTTTATTATTTACAATGTTTTTTAATTTGTTCTTAACTTCACAGGGAAATGAAGTTTTCAGCTTTTGGATATTTCGAGTAACAGATCAGGGTATTCAATCCGCAGTATTTATGGCAATACGCCTTATATTCCTAATTCTTGGCTCCTCGTTAATGACGTTTACAACTACCCCAAATCAATTAACGGATGGGTTGGAGAAGGTTATGAGACCGTTAAACCGAATTAAAGTTCCAGTACATGAGATTGCTATGATGATGTCAATTGCTTTACGTTTCATTCCAATATTACTTGAAGAGACGGATAAAATAATGAAAGCACAGATGGCAAGAGGTGCTGACTTTGAGTCCGGTGGACTTATGAAGAAAGCGAAAAGCTTAATCCCACTTTTAGTACCATTATTTGTTTCTGCATTTCGTCGGGCAAATGATTTGGCAATGGCAATGGAAGCAAGATGCTATCGAGGTGGAGACGGAAGGACCAAGATGAAACCACTGCGTTATAAGAGCAGGGATTATATATCCTATCTAATGATGGTGCTATACCTTGGAGTATTAATAGGAATTAGCTTTATCCATAATGCAGGTATCATATAATGAAAGCGGAATGAGGTATTGCAAGCGTGCTTGCAGATACCGATTGGAGTAACAAGATCTTGAACAGCTTTTGTTCAGAAGATAAGTATAATTTAAGGGGTGTCATAAGTAGGATTTAGCGAATAAAATACTTATGATACCTTATTTATAATCAGGGTGTAAGAAGCCAATCTACTCTATCAAAGATGAATAAGTTAACATGTATATTCATTTGGACTTGTCTTACCAGCACCGAATTGTCTAAAAAGAAGACAATTTATAGCTGCTGGTCTGCGATGTCTGGATATAGATACAGTCATATTCATTCTTTTCAGACTAATAAGATCTTTTGCATTATAAACTCTATATTTTGATAAAATAAGGTATGTTATAAAACATACGGATGAATGGAAACGAACATGAAACGAATAAAATTAATAATTGCATATGATGGAACGGCGTATTGCGGCTGGCAACTTCAACCTGGTATGCCAACTATAGAAGCCGAACTAAATAAAGCGTTGTCCTCCTTGTTGGGCGAAGAGATTGTTGTGATTGGAGCGAGCAGGACGGATTCTGGTGTTCATGCCCATGGAAATGTTGCTGTTTTTGACACAAAAAGTGCAATGCCTGCAGAGAAAGTTTGTCTTGCAGTTAATCAAAGATTGCCAGAGGATATCCGGGTTCAAAGTTCCAGTGAAGTTTCTTGTGATTTTCATCCAAGAAAAACAGTCAGTGAAAAGACCTATGAGTATTGTATCTATAACAACAGGATTGGGCTACCGACCAAGAGACTATACAGTACCCATATTTATTATGAGCTAGATGTGGCATTAATGCAGGAGGCAGCCAATTATCTGATTGGTGAGCATGACTTTAAAAGTTTTTGCTCTGTAAAAACACAGGTGCTTGATACAGTTCGTATCATACATCAACTAACTGTAACTAGAACTGTGGATAACATTACGATTTCTGTAACCGGTGGTGGATTTCTTTATAATATGGTTCGTATTATTGCAGGCACGCTGATAGAGGTGGGCAGAGGAGCTTATCCGCCCGAGAAAGTAAGGGATATATTAGAGGGATGTGATCGAAGCTTGGCAGGACCAACAGCCCTGGCGCAGGGGTTAACACTGATAAAGATAGAATATATGGAAGAAGGCAGAAGAGATACGAAGGAAGCTATAGAGGTAGATTTGTAAGCAGGGGCAAAAGCAAGATACAAAAGCAGATACAAAAGCAAGATACAAGAGTAGGATACAAAAGCAAGATATAAAAGCAAGATACAAAAGCAAGATACAAAAGCAAGTAACAAATACAGATATGGAATATGTATAGAATATAGTAAAGAATAAGCAAATATGGGATAAAGTAAGATTAGAAAGATATGTTGCTGGATACAAATAGCTTGAAAAAGAGTTAAAAAGGGAATTTCAGCAGTTTAGGAGGAGGTGAAGTCTCATGTTTAATTTTACAACGGATTTAAGCTCAATTAATGATACTACGATTGTGGTGCGATTATTATTAGCTATTATTCTTGGAGGAGTAATTGGCTATGAACGTGGGCGAGCAGGGCGGCCAGCGGGACTTCGAACTCATATCCTGGTTTGTCTGGGGTCTGCATTAGCAATCATGACGAATCAATTCATTGCCCAGGAGTTTCAGATTGAAGATCCCACAAGAATTGCAGCACAGGTAATCTCCGGCATCGGTTTTCTTGGCGCGGGTACAATTATTGTAACCGGCAGACACCAGGTAAAAGGACTTACGACGGCAGCAGGTCTTTGGGCGACTGCCTGTATGGGGTTGGCAATTGGTATAGGTTTTTATAAGGCGGCAATATTTTCCTGTCTTTTAATTGCATTTTCCACTATTGTATTGCATCGGTTGGATAATTACATTCTGTCAAAATCAAAGGTTCTCGATATCTATGTGGAATTTGACAAGTCAGCTTCTATCTCATCAATATTGGATGCTTTGAAGGCGCACCAGGTACATATTGATTCGATTGAGATGGTGAAACCTTCTTATGATAAGAATGCCTCCGCAGCAGCGATAATGACGCTGAAGTTGAGACAGAAAAAGATACGGTTAGAAACCATAACGACCATAGGTTCTTTGGAGGGTGTTGGGTTTGTAGAAGAAATTTAGGAACAAGACATTAGCCATAGCTTTAGATAAAAATGTTTTGCAAAAGTAACAATGACTTGATGTAGATTAATAAAACTCAATAGTAAAAATTAAAATTAAGCTCTCGTTACAGAGTGATTCAAAAGCTGAACTCACTTTGGAACGGGAGCTTTTTTGTATGCAGTTTCAATAAGAATATGTGAAATATATACAATAAAACATCAAATTAATATAATAATTCGTGAATTTAACATAAATCATGATTATGTTACAACAGAAATTAAGAGAATAAAGAAAGAATATATTTTAATCTTGTTAATATGATAAAAAATGTGTTAAATCAACAGGATTATTCATGTTAAAAATACGTTGGGATTTTCTTGTAGGCCTTTAATATGCACTGTTTCACGAATTTTACAAAAAAATCAGATGTAAAGATAAAACGTATAGTTATATAAATTTAACAGGAAATTGTTGGAAAATGTCCTACGAATTTATTTGAAAAATACTAATATTGTTGCTAATATAACTATCAAAATATGTTAAAAAATTACAATTGATAAATTGAATAAAGTTACCTATCTGATTACCAACAAGAGATAAGATTGTTACTAGTCGGTCTACGGCCTTCTTAGCGACATAAGATATATTATGAGCTTAATGGTAAAGGAGGGAGGACTTTATGAATTCAATTCTATCAATATTTGTACATTTTTTTACAGAGGATACCATTAAAAATAACATAAATATACCGGTGCTTTTACTTGTATTGGGATTTTTGTTACTAATATTAGGAATTTGTATTTTTGTATCTAAAAAACATATGCTTTATGTCAAGCGCATTGATAAGGATGATGAAATCACGGATCTACTTAAGGGAAATGAGGTTGCATAATGAAACGCGATAACATAGGATTAACAGTTCTACTTACTTTTATTGTAGATATCTTTAGTATGGTTGCATCTTTTTTAATTGCTGGTTACAGTCGAGGCGGTATTCTAGAGGGTGGTCTTCCACGAGGTATTTACGGAAACTTATTCATTGTCATCTTCTTATCTGTAATTGTGATTGGACATGGTGACGATCATAATAAGAATATTTTCAAGAGAGGTTATTTCGAAGAACTAGTAAGTTTAATAAAAGACCAAGGAAAATTAGCACTTATCGTATTTGGATATATGTTTATATTTCAGTTAGGCGGTTTCTATTCCAGAGTCTTTCTATTCTTATTCTTCGCACTCTATTCCCTAATGACCTATGTTTTACGGACTTGTATGAAGATTATTTTATTACTGGGCTATAAAACCAGCCAATCCAGTAATAAAGTAATGCTAATTACCGTATCTAGAAATGCATTAAGAACATTACGCAAAATGCGTGGAGAATATGAATGGTCAATACAAGTTAACTCCATTGCGATCTGGGATGAAGATCGGGTGGGGGACACGATTGAAGGAATAAAAGTGGTGGCAAACCGTGACAATCTTTTTGATATGGCTAAGCTTATTGTTGTCGACGAGGTATTTATAAACATACCAAGGTCTGATATGCAGCAGCTTGAAGAGCTAGTATTAGAGTTTGAAAAGATGGGTGTTACCGTACATATAAATTTAGATTTGTTTGATAACCTTATGGTAAAAGAAAAAACAGTAAATGAATACGCAGGTCATCAGGTCATAACATTTTCCTCCGTATTATTTGATGCAAGAAATGCAATAGTAAAACGCCTTATAGACATTCTAGGAGGTCTGGTTGGAACAATACTAACATTAATTCTTACCCTAATCTTAGCTCCGATAATTCTAATTGAGTCAAAGGGGCCGGTGTTCTTCTCACAAATTAGAGTTGGTAAGAATGGAAGAAAATTTAAAATATACAAGTTTCGTTCCATGTGCAAAGATGCAGAGCAGCGGAAGAAGGCCCTTGAGGATCAAAATGAGGTAAACGGCTTAATGTTTAAGATGACAAATGATCCTAGAGTAACCAAGGTGGGCAAATTCATCCGTAAAACAAGTTTGGATGAGTTCCCACAATTTTTTAATGTCTTAATAGGTGATATGAGCTTGGTAGGTACCCGTCCTCCAACTGAGGATGAGTTTATACAATATGAAGGTAGGCATAAGAAGAGACTTAGTCTTAAGCCGGGGTTAACAGGACTTTGGCAGGTAAGTGGCAGGAGTAATGTAAATGAGTTTGAAGAGGTAATTAAGATGGATATTGAATATATTGATCAGTGGTCCATGTTATTAGATGTTAAATTGATATTAAAGACAATTATGGTGATGTTTACCGGGCGAGGGTCGCGGTAAAAGGTAGTTGGACGAGGTGGAATGAGAGAAATGAACGTGCAGAAGAATAGGGGAAAATTGAATATCTGCATGCTTGGGCATAAAAGAATTCCTTCTCGTGAAGGTGGCATTGAGATTGTTGTGGAGGAACTATCCACGCGGATGGTGAAGTTAGGTCATAACGTTTCTTGCTATAACCGGCGAGGACATCACGTTAGTGGCAGGGAGTTCGACAGCAAAGAACTTAGGGAATACAAGGGAGTAAAATTGCTGTCTGTCATTACTATAGAAAGAAAGGGATTGGCAGCAATGACCTCCTCTGCATTTGCAAGTATTCGAGCAGCATTCGGAAGTTATGATGTAGTCCATTACCACGCAGAAGGGCCGTGTGCAATGCTGTGGTTACCCAAGCTTTTTGGAAAACGCTGCGTGGCCACGATCCATGGCTTAGACTGGTCTCGGGAAAAATGGAAAAAGGGCTTCGGAGCTAAGTACATAAAGTTTGGAGAAAAAGTGGCTGCGAAGTACGCAGATGAAATAATCGTCCTAAGCAAGAGCGTTCAGAAGTATTTTAAGAAAGTATATAGAAGGGAGACATTATTTATCCCCAATGGGGTAAGTCGCCCTGTTGTTAGACCAGCAGAGATAACAAAAGAAAGATGGAATCTGGAAAAGGATAGTTACATCCTGTTCCTGGGCAGGCTGGTACCAGAGAAGGGGATACGGTATCTGGTAAGAGCGTATAGAGAGATTAAAACAGATAAGAAATTGATAATTGCTGGGGGTGCATCCGACACGGACAGTTTCATGAAAGAAATTCAAGATTTGGCAGAAGGCGATGAAAGAATTATATTCACAGGATTTGTTCAGGGAAAGACTTTGGATGAACTGTATAGCAATGCTTACATATATGTACTGCCAAGTGATTTGGAAGGGATGCCGCTGAGTTTACTAGAGGCTATGAGTTATGGGAACTGCTGTGTAGTATCTGATATAGCAGAGTGTGCAGAGGTTGTAGAGGATAAGGCTGTGATTTTCAAAAAGAGCAGTGTAATGGATCTGAGAGATAAGCTGCAGATGCTTTGTGATAACGTTGCTGTAGTTCGGAATTATAAGGATAAGGCAGCTGACTTTATCTGTGAGAAATACAAATGGGATGATGTGACAGAAAAAACAGAGAGATTATATAGAGGTATATTATGATAAGAGTTCTACAAGTAGTAAATGATATGCATCGGGCGGGATTGGAAACAATGCTCATGAATTACTTCAAGAATATAGATAGAAGCAAAATACAGTTTGATTTTCTCACCCACCGTCCCGAAAAAAATGACTATGACGATGAAATTATTAGTCTGGGCGGAAAAATTTACTACGCTCCAAGATTGTATCCGCAGAATTATCCGGTATATTTCAAATGGATGAAAAAATTCTGGGCAGAGCATCCAGAATATAAAATTGTTCATTCACACATTGATTCAATGAGTTATCTTGTTTTATTGACTGCTAAAAAAGCTGGTGTACCTGTCCGAATTGCGCATAGTCATAATACTTCTATAGATAGAGACTTTAAATATGCCTTAAAACAATTTTTCCGTTATAGAATTACATCGGCTGCTAATTACTATCTCGCGTGTGGGAAGGAAGCAGGACGGTTCTTGTTTGGAAATAAAGCTTTTCAGGTGATATCCAACGCTGTTAATGCAGAACAGTTTTACTTTGATTCGACGGTCAGAAATACGAAACGGAAAGAACTAAGCATTGATGATCAAATTGTAGTTGGTCATGTAGGAAGACTTTCCTACCAGAAAAATCATAAATATTTATTAAAAATATTTGCTGAAATAGAAAAGCAAAAAAAGAAATCAGTTTTATTGCTTGTAGGAACGGGTGAAAAGGAACAAGAAATTCGAAAACAAGCAAAACAGCTTTCTATAGAGGAAAAGGTGATTTTTTTAGGTAATCGTAGTGATGTACATCAACTTTATCAAGCAATGGATGTGCTTGTTTTGCCATCTTTTTTTGAAGGGATTCCAGTAGTAGGAGTTGAAGCACAGTTTGCGGATCTGCCGTGCATTTTTTCAGATAAGGTCCCTAAAGAGGTTGCTTTCAATAAAAAAACTCAATTTCTTTCATTAAGAGATACGCCCGAAAGCTGGGCGGTGAGAATTATTGAAAGCAGTAGGAGAAACAGAAGCTCAGATAGAAATGATATTGTTAACAGCCACTATAATATCAAAACTGCATATAAAATGCTGGAAGATTATTATTTTGAGCAATATAAAAGGTTTAAGAATGAGGATTAGTATTATGGTAGCTGGACATAGGAATATAAAACGAATAGCTCATCGTATGATCGAAGAATTGGATGCGACAAAAAGAGTTGCAAAGGTTACCTCGTGGAGTGATGCCCTTATAACTTTAAGAGCAAAAATTGATATTCAGATTATGAATCATAATGGGTATATGGAAACAGCTGGATTTAAAAAGCATTTAATAAAAAAACACAAAGTAATGTTGGAATACTTTGAAAATGCTTTTTCCAATTATATTGCATCCTATGACTTTAATAGGACAAGTTGCAATGGAGCTTCCGAGTTTGAAAACTGTATATGGGTATGTTGGTGGCAAGGCGAAGAGCATGCTCCTGATATTGTGAAAAAATGTATTAATTCTATTCGCCATAATGTAAATGGTCGTAGAGTAATTGTAATTACAGAAACTAACTACAAAGATTATGTTAGTTTCCCGGAATGGATTGAAGAAAAAAGAAAAAAAGGCATTATATCACGTACACATTATTCTGATTTGCTCAGACTAGAGTTACTGGCAAAGCATGGTGGAATGTGGGTAGATTCAACTTTTTTTTGTACTGGTAATGCGTTAGAACAGTATTTATCCTGGCCTGTATGGTCAATTAAAAGACCAGACTATTTCCATGCGTCTATTGCATCTGGGTATTTTGCAAATTATTCGTTTGGATGTGATTTTGAACACCGCAGTATATTTGCTATCCTACGCGATTTCGCTTTTCAATATTGGAGAATGAATGATTCGATGATAGATTATCTTTTTTTAGATTATCTAATTGTGTTGGTTCAAAGACACAGTGAAAAGGTTAATGGAGCATTTAAGGATATTACTTCTAATAATCCAATGTGTGACGAGTTATATAAAAGACTGGCAAATCCGTATGATGAGAAAAAGTGGCAGGAACTAAAAGAAGATACGTATATGTTTAAACTTAGTTGGAAGCAGTCATATCCTAAGGAGAAAAATGGGGAAAAGACGTTTTATGGGATGCTGTTAGATGGAAAACTGTCGTAGGAAGCTGGATGTTTCAATTGTAAAAACATTCACAATATCGAACAGGTGGAAGGGACAATAAAATGGCAGGGATTAACTTAAATAACAAGGTAATTTTAATTACAGGTGTGGCAGGATTCATTGGATCTAATTTGGCAAAGCGTTTGCTGGCGGATACAGATGATGCAAAAATTATCGGTATAGACAATATAAATGACTACTATGATGTGAAATTGAAGGAAGCGAGGCTGGCAGAATTGTCTGCCCAGCCCAATTTTACGTTTATAAAGGGATCCATTGCGGATAAGCAATTGATTCATAATATTTTCAACGAATATCAGCCAACTATTGTTGTCAATCTGGCGGCGCAGGCTGGAGTGAGATATTCCATTACGAATCCCGACGTTTACATCGAGTCAAATTTAATAGGATTTTACAACATCCTCGAATCCTGTCGCAATTCTTACGAGAACGGTGCAAAGGGAGTAGAGCATTTGGTGTATGCATCTAGCTCTTCTGTATATGGTGCAAATAAGAAAGTTCCCTACAGTATAGAAGACAAAGTAGATAACCCTGTTTCACTCTATGCAGCTACCAAGAAGTCGAATGAGCTGTTGGCGCATGCTTATAGTAAACTGTATAACATTCCATCAACAGGATTGAGATTTTTCACGGTTTATGGACCAGCCGGACGCCCTGATATGGCTTACTTTGGCTTTACAGATAAGCTTCGGGAGGGTAAGAAAATTCAGATTTTCAATTATGGTAATTGTAAGCGTGATTTTACTTACATTGATGATATCATCGAGGGCGTATTCAGAGTCCTACAGAAAGCACCTGAAAAAAAGGCTGGCGAAGATGGGTTACCTCTTCCACCGTATAAAATCTATAACATCGGTAATCAGAAGCCGGAAAATCTGTTGGACTTTGTGGACATTTTGCAGCAGGAGCTCATACGTGCAGGGGTTTTGTCAGAGAATTACGATTTTGACACTCATAAGGAACTGGTTTCAATGCAGCCTGGAGATGTACCTGTTACATATGCAGATACCACTGCACTGGAGCACGATTTTGGATTCAGACCAAGTACACCCTTAAGAGAAGGGCTGCGCAAATTTGCAGAATGGTATAAAGGCTATTATATCTAAGGATAGTTAAGGCAGCATATGGAAAGCGGTTATATTAACAAAGCGATTAAATTGGAGGATTATAAATGAAAGCTTATAAAGTCGCTGTTGCCGGAACCGGATACGTCGGGTTGTCAATTGCTTCGCTTTTAGCTCAGCATAACCAGGTAACTGCAGTGGATATCATTCCGGAAAAAGTTGATCTGATTAATCAAAAAAAATCATCGATTCAGGATGAGTATATTGAAAAGTATCTGGCGGAGAAGGAGCTTAATTTAACAGCAACGCTGGATGCAAGAAAGGCTTATTCTGATGCGGATTTTGTGGTTATAGCTGCACCAACAAACTATGACAGTAAGAAAAACTTCTTTGATACTTCCGCTGTAGAAGTAGTCATAAAATTAGTCATAGAATATAATCCGGAAGCAGTTATAGTAATTAAGTCCACGATTCCAGTGGGTTATACGTCGTATGTCAGAGAAAAGTTTAATCATAAAAATATAATCTTCAGCCCGGAATTCCTAAGAGAGAGTAAAGCCTTATATGACAATCTGTACCCTAGTCGAATCATAGTTGGAACGGATATGGAGGATGAACGATTAGTGGAGGCGGCACACACCTTTGCAGAACTTCTGCAGCGAGGAGCGATAAAAGATAACATTGAAACTTTATATATGGGTTTTACCGAAGCAGAAGCAGTGAAGTTATTTGCCAATACCTATCTGGCACTTCGAGTATCATTTTTCAATGAATTGGATACATATGCTGAAATAAAAGGACTGGACACAAAAAAAATAATTCAGGGAGTATGTCTTGACCCAAGAATTGGTACTTACTATAACAATCCTTCTTTTGGATACGGAGGATATTGTCTTCCAAAAGATACTAAGCAACTACTGGCCAATTACGCCGATGTTCCGGAGAATTTGATACAAGCGATTGTAGAAAGCAATCGGACAAGGAAATCTTTTATTGCTGATCGTGTTTTGGAGCTGGCAGGTGCTTATGAAGCGAATGACAGTTGGGATGCCAGCAAAGAAAAAGAAGTAATTGTCGGCGTATATCGGCTGACGATGAAAAGCGACAGCGACAATTTTCGTCAAAGTTCAATTCAAGGTGTTATGAAGAGAATAAAAGCTAAGGGTGCAACGATAATTGTTTATGAACCAACGCTTAAGGATGTAGATACTTTCTTTGGAAGCAAGGTTGTAAATGATTTAGATGTATTTAAAAAACAAAGCCAGGCAATTATTGCAAATAGATATGATAGTTGTCTGAATGATGTAAGGAACAAGATCTATACGCGCGATATTTTTCAAAGAGACTAGTCAATCAAAGATAATGAAAGGTGTCCACATGAAAAAAATAGTATTCATCATGCCGTCATTAGCAGGAGGAGGAGCGGAGCGGGTTGTGTCTATTTTAACAAATTACCTGGCTAAAAAAGATTATGAAGTAACAGTTTTTCTCCTGCGGGAAAATCAGTGTGTATACACATTGAGCGAACATGTAAAATTAGATATAAGCAGTATTGGAACAAATAATGGACTGATAAAAAAAGCAGCTACTGTAAGAAATATTAGAAAATTAATGATCAAAAATAAAAATGCAGTTTTTATTTCATTTTTAACGAATGAAAATTTATATACCACCTTTGCAGCTATAGGTTTGAATAGAAAGGTGATTATATCTGAAAGAAACGATCCTTATCAAACAATCACAGGAGTTTTAAAAAAATACATAGTAAACAAATTATACGAAACCAGGCAATGCAAAAGAGTCGTTTTTCAAACAGACGGCGCAAAAAGTTTTTATAGTAAAAAAATACAGCACAAGGGAGAAATTATCGCAAATCCAATAAAAGAAGATTTGCCTATGCCATACTTAGGAGAGCGCAGAAAAGAAGTTGTGACCTTTGCTAGACTTGACCCTCAAAAAAATTTTCCGCTGCTTATAGAGGCATATGAACGCTTTCTTGAAAAGCATCCGGACTATTCTCTTTCAATCTATGGAAATGGAATAATGGAAGAAGAACTGAAAGAGCTGGTTTTGAATAAAAATTTGAACAGTAAAGTGCATTTTAAAGGGTTTACATCTTCGTTGCATGATCAGGTGCGTACCGCTTCCATGTTTGTATTGCCTTCGGATTATGAGGGGTTGTCCAATTCGATGCTGGAAGCAATGGCAATTGGGCTGCCTTGTGTTTGTACCGATTGTTCTCCAGGTGGCGCTAGAATGTATATTGATAACGGAGTCAATGGCTTTCTTGTTCCTGTGAGAGATCCTGCGGCAATGTGTTCAGCGATGGACCAGATTGCCAGTAATAAACAGTTATCAGATAGCTTTTCTAAAGAAGCTGCAACTGTGCGTGAGAAACTATCCATCGAAGCTGTCGGAGTAAGATGGGAAAATATTATTAATGCTATTTAAGCAAGGTATTAAAATAAAAGAGCCGTATGGTATATTCCAAATGATACCCTGCGGGTGGAGGTGTAAATGAAAATACTGGTTACAGGAGCGAATGGCTATCTGGGGTTTGGTATTGTGAAACAACTGTTAAATGATGGATTTGAAGTAGTTGCTACAGATCTGACAGTGACTCATGTTGATGAGCGTGCGAAAAGCGTGGAATGCAATATTTTTAATATAGATAATCCTTATGAGTATTTCGAAAATCCTGATGTAGTTTTGCATTTAGCCTGGAGGGATGGATTTGTACATAATTCCGATAATCATGTTCTTGACTTGCCATTTCATTTTTTATTCTTGAAGCGAATGATTGATTCTGGAATCGAAAGGGTAGCTATTCTGGGAAGTATGCATGAGATTGGCTTTTTTGAAGGGGCGATCAACGAAGATACGCCATGTAAGCCTATGAACCTTTATGGGATAGCCAAAAACAGTCTAAGAGATATGATAGATCTGATTAGCGGGCAAAGAAAAACCCAGTTTCAGTGGTTAAGAGGTTATTATATCGTATCTAATTTGCAATTTGGAAATTCTATTTTTTCAAAAATTATTTGTGCAGAAAAAGAAGGGAAAGAGAAGTTTCCATTTACATCAGGTGAAAATCAATATGATTTTTTAGATTATGAGGACTTTTGTTATCAAATTGCAGCAGCGGTGGAACAGGATAATGTTTTGGGAGTTATTAATATATGTTCTGGAAAACCTGAGAAGCTTGCTGACAGAGTGGAACGGTTTATCAGGGAAAACCATTATAAAATAAAACTAGGGTATGGTGAGTTTCCCGATAGAGCCTATGATTCCAAGGCAGTTTGGGGAAACGATAAAAAGATAAGACAAATATGCAGCAAGAAAAGGGATTCTCTAATCTCAGGAATATTATATGAAAGTTAAAATATCTGCAATTACTCAATACTTTTTAATTTATATTATGTTGCTCGTACCAGGTAGCTGTCTTTTTGCAAAGTATTTAACGGGAGATCAAAAGTATTATGCAATTATTATAATGTATATCATTTTATACGCCTTAAACAAAAAATATAGGTGTAATTATTCGTTAATCTTTTCTATTTTACTTCTGATTTTTGTAGTCTTTACGAGGCTTTATACAAATGGTGGTGCAGGAATTTCAGCTTGGTTTCAATTTGTAGTGTGTATTATATCAACACAGATGGCAATCAGTGCAAATAAGAGAGAATTTTTAAGACGTTGGATAAATTTGGTTCAAATCTTTGCTGTCATCAGCATCATATTTTGGGTGGCATTTTTGGTTTCCCCTAGTTTGGTGAACGCGTGGCCAGCTGTTACCTTTGATACACAGACAATGGGAACGAAAGGATATGAGATATATTTACACGGGAAAGGTGTGCTGCTCTATAGTTATCTCGAGATTCACCCGACCCGAAATTGTGGAATTTATACGGAACCAGGTGTATATCAAATTGTTTTAAATTCAGCTCTTTTTGTGTTGCTTTTTTGGAGAGAGAAGATAGGATTTAAGAGTGAAATAGAATACAAAAGGGCTGTGTTCATTGTTTTGTTATCACTGATAACCTGCCAGTCCACAACAGGATATATAGGAATGTTATTTATTATTTTGTTTTTCTATTTCTCCCGTAAGAAAGATCATAACACTTCAAAGGTTAAGCTTTATATTACAGGAGTAATGGCGGTCGGATTTATCGTTTTACTGGTAGATTATGCATACAGAGGAACAGAAAGTATTGTATATATCCAGATTATTCATAAACTATTTGGAGATAACGGATCAGGGTTTAATATATCTGAAGGAACGGGATTATATAGATTGGGTACAATTATTGTTAGTCTGGCATCTGTGATCAAACATCCGCTAGGGGTTGGGTATGACACACTGAATGTTTTAAAGAAGGAATATGCATCCGGTCTCGTAGCAGCCAGCGTGGTGGCTTTTGCAGCTGTGTATGGCATTATTCCATGGATTATTAGTATGTATATGGTATTTAAACCTGTAATGAAATATGAGAAATTAGTGCCAGGAATACTGTTTGCAATACTGTTCTTCAACACAACACTAGCACAAACAGATTTATTTTATCCATCTCTGATGATGATTCCACTGTATTTACTCTTAAACAAAAGACTTGTGCGTAGAGGGGAACTAACATGATTGATACGTTGATAATTGCTGCTGATAGGCATGCGTATTATTTTGAAAGAATTAACAACGAGCAGATTAGTATTCAGAATGTATTCAAGGATTCTATTTCGTTAAAACATAACTTATTACGATTATTTAGAAAGATGAAATGGAACTACACATATCTATATTACGGAGATTGGTTTAAACTTCTCCCAAAAGTCAACAAAATAATTGTATTAGATATGGCACTGGAAATCGATAATTGTCTGCTCAGGAATATCAGTAAAATGGCTCCGACGGCTGTTAAGAGTTTATATTCCTGGAATATTATCATAGATAATAAGAAATATAAAAAAATAAAAAATTTAGTGGATGAGGCAGGATTTAAATACTACTGCTATGATAGAGGAAATTGTGAAAAATATAATTTTCACTTCAATACAATCATGTATGATCGTACTCTATGTCTTCCAAAGACAGAGGTAAAATTCGATACGATTTTTGTAGGATTCTTAAAGGATAAAAAAGATAAGCTTCTGAGTTTGTATGAAACATTCCAGAAAGCAAATGTTGATGCTAAATTTATTATTGTAGATTTGAATGGACAAATATCTGGATTGCCCTTTGAAGTGAGAAACCAATATATTGATTATTCTTTATATCTTGAGATGGTTAATAACAGCCAATCAATTTTAGATATAGTACAAGCTGATCAAGATGGTTTTTCAATGCGGGTCATGGAGTCTATTTTTTTAAATAAAAAGCTAATAACTACAAATAATGCGATAAAGGCTGCGAAATTTTATAATAAAAATAACATTCTTGTGATGGATCTGGAACATATCTGTAAAGAGGATATCGTAGAATTTTTTCAACTAGAATTTCAAGGATATCCAGAAAGTATAAGAGATTATTATTCTGTAGAATCCTGGGTCGGGCGATTTGTATGATGTTGAATGGGATAATATTCAAGGAGAGCAGAATGTTAAAAGGTAAACTGCAAAAAATTCCGTTAGGGGTAAGGGTCGCAATTGTATATACTGTCGCGTCAGTATTTTCTCGCGGTCTGTCAATGATTACGGTTCCTATTTTTACCAGGATTATGTCGAAAAGTGAGATAGGAGTCGTTAATTTATATAATTCCTGGTACATATTAATCAATGTCGTAGCTACGCTTTCATTGACATCTGGCGGATTCCAGTCAGCAATGAAAGAATTTGAGGGAGAAAGAGATCAATATCAGTCCTCCGTACTTACGTTAACTTCAATAATGGCATTGCTCCTGGCAGGATTATATTTCATTTGTCCTGGAATTTGGAATGACTTTATAGGACTACCTAAAGAATTGATGATACTGATGTTTTTTGCTTTTTTCTTTTTACCTGCACAGGATTTTTGGTTGTTGCGACAAAGGTATGAATATAAATATAAATTTGCGGCGGTTCTTACAATGGGAACAGCGCTTGTTGCAACGGTGGTATCCATTATAGTTGTCTTAAAACTGATTAATATAGGGTCTAATAGAATTGCGGAAGGAAGAGTATATGCGACAAATGCAATATCTATATCAGTTGCAGCTATTTTGTGGATATACCTTTATGTAAAAGGAAAGGTAGTAGTAAATCTTAGGTATTGGAAGTATTCTTTAAGACTAAGCATTCCACTTATCGGCTATGGGTTTGCAAGCCAGATATTGAATGTTTCTGATCGTATGATGATTAGCAATCTGGTTGGAAATGATGCAGTGGGAATTTATAGTACCCTGTACACGGTTAGTTCGATTTCATTACTGGTTTGGGCGGCGATCAATGCATCTTTCATTCCTTATTTATATGAGAATATTGGGAAGAAAGAGAATAAGATTCGGGAAGTCTCGATTTCATTGATGGGTACGTATGCAATCATTGCAGTTATTTTAGCATTTTTTGCACCGGAAATAATAAAGATTCTAGCAACAGAGGAATACTATGAAGCAATTTATATTATGCCTCCAATTGCTGCGGGAGTTTTCCTGACTTCTGTCTCTAACATGTATTCCAATCTACTGATATATTACAAAAGTACAAAATATATTATGTATTCCTCAGCTGTAGCAGCAGTGATGAATGTTGCATTGAATTATGTTTTTATTAAAGCATTTGGATATATGGCAGCTGCTTATACAACTTTAATATCCTATATTATTTTAGCGGGTGGTCAGGCATTATTTGCAAGAAAGGTGCAGGTTAAGGAGAAGGGAGAAGCGTATATTTATAATGATAAAGCGGTTTGTTTGATGGCTGTGGTCACAATTGCAGCATCTCTTTTTGGACTATTACTATATCAGTATACAGTAATAAGATATATCATTACTGTGACGGGGGGAGTTGTTGGAGCGATGATTGCAATTAAAACAGTGAGAAAAATGAGAACGTAAAAATATCAGTATTTTTTTCTTTAAAAATACTGATATAAAATTAATGAAATTTTATAAATGTGCCGGAAAACTACTACAATGAGAAGGCCTCGGCACATATGATATGAATACTGGGAAAGAGAGTGTGTAAAATGAATAAGGTCTTAATAACTGGTGGAGCAGGATTTATAGGTACGGAAATTGTTAAGCAGCTTTATGAAAGCAGTAATTGGGAAATAACAGTATTAGACGTTATGACACAGCAGATTCATGGAGACAGGTGGAAAGATTCTTATTTGTATAAAGCAATAAAAGATAAATGCCGGTTTGTGAAAGGTGATGTATGTAATTATGAGATCATGGAGAAACTTGTGGCAGATAATGAAATTGTAATTCATTTGGCAGCAGAAACTGGAACTGGTCAGTCTATGTACCAAATCAATCGTTATAACGAAGTCAATATGATGGGAACATCTAATCTTTTGCAGGCGATTTCAAATCTGGGGGTAAGATGCAATGTAAAAAAAATAATATTATCCTCATCAAGATCCGTGTACGGCGAAGGAAAATATCAATGTGAAAATTGCGGTATAGTATTTCCAAAAGCTCGGAAGAAAGACAAATTGATAAAAGGAGATTTTTCTGTGTATTGTGAAAAATGTGAAAGTAAACTTCGGTTGCTTCCAACCACCGAAGACAGTCAAGTAACTCCGAATTCACTGTACGCGTTTACAAAATTCGCACAGGAAAAAATGCTTGAGACGATGTGCCCCGCATTGGGAATTGATTATACTATTTTCAGATTTCAGAACGTATATGGAATTGGTCAGTCATTAAAGAATCCTTACACGGGAATTTTATCAATCTTTTCCACATTGTTGCTTGAAAATAAGCCTATCAATATTTTCGAAGATGGAAATGAAAGCCGTGACTTCATAAATGTTTCAGATGTAGCGGCAGGAGTAATAGCAGCTATGACTAATAAGGAGAGCAACGGAGAGGTTTTGAACTTAGGAAGTGGCGTAAATACTTCTGTAATTGAAATTGCTGAAATCTTAAAAAAATTCTATGTGAGTAAAAGTCAAATAAATATTACTGGTGATTTCCGGGTTGGAGATATTGCGCATAATATGGCAGACATATCCAAAGCAAAGAAAATACTTGGATTTGAGCAGAAAATATCACTGCAAGAAGGCTTAAAAGATTATTGTAAGTGGGTCCTTGGCGAAGAAAAGGATAACAGCGGATATGAAAAGTCATTGGCGGAAATGGAGCAGTCTGGTATGTTTATACGGAAGAAAGAATGAAAAGGGTTAGTTAGTAAAAACTTCCGATTGACAAAATATTCTAAAAGTGTTATAATGTTTGCGTCATTAGATGAGAATTGCTCATTCTAGATATTTTTTTATCCAAAATGTGGACAAGCATAAAGGAATAAAAAGTGATTCTTGCTAATATAAATTAGCAAAGTATTTTTATTCGTAGGGACATACACGGATGAGTTGATGTGTCATAAGATATTCTGAGATAGTTAAATGCGTTCGTGTGGTTCGGTATTTGTATAATAACTCCGATATTGCCCATAATAAGAATCGTAATAAACGAGTAAAGAAAGAAGGTTAATTGAGTTGGAGGTACAGCTGGGACAGAGAAGTATTACCAGGAAAGAAACTTTTATTGAGAAAGAAAAGGGTTCACAAGTATTACACGAAATTAGACCGATGGATCCAATGACTAAAAAAGAGTTACAAGGCAGACTGAATGAGAGCTTAGAGAAGCTGTCAAAATATTAAGAAGACATACAGATACTGTTAGATTGATGCGGTTATGTATGTCTTCTTTTTATACCTAAAAGTAAAAATATGTATAATAATTCATAATTATGCTAAAAGAAAACGATATGATTTTCTATCATACTTTAAAGGAGCAAGAAGTAACATTATGAAGACATATGAGACACATGTTTTAAAACTATTCCGTACGAATAATGGGAGCATACATAGTACGGCAGAGAGTGATGATAAAAAAAGCAGGAGCGAAATATCGAAAGTTCTCCAAAATCAAAGAGAAGTCTATTTTATGTTCGACTATTTTGATCTTATGACATATGAAGTTTTAAATGAAGAGAGCAAAAGATATGTGAACTTTCTAGGGATGGAGGAATCCTTTGATGATTTGAATTTTCGTGGAGTAACAGAAAAATTACTTGCTTTATACCGTAGCGAAGAGCAAGGTGTCGAGGGAGCATTGGTAAGTAAGGAAGATCATAATCAGGAATTAGCCGCACACAGCGAGGAGTTTTTATCAAAGACACCATTCATAGGTATTATTCAGATAGGTATTCATCCCAAAGCTTATCAAGATAATCAGGAACAGGATGCCTTTCTCACAAAATGTGAATTGGATATCCAATTAGTGATTGATAAAGTTAAGGCTTCTTATTCTTCCTCAAAATATTTTCTGCTGCATACATTGACCTCAGGAGATTTTTGTTTAATTGTGAAATCAGAGGATATCCACTGTATCTATCAATTAGCAGGCTCGATAGGAACTTATATATCACAACAAGAATATCCCCTCTTTACTACATATACCAACGTAGGAGTGGAACTAAAAATGGCTGCAGACCGTTTAAGTTTCCTGACCTTTGGGAATGAAACAATAAAAAAGTGTATGAAAGACAGATATACACTTCGCTTCTCAGTTAAGACAAATTATATAAATAAATTAATGACTTGTCTTAAAGAATCTAAGAATCCTTCAGAGTATCAGACAAATACGAATGAGTTGCGAGGACTTTTTGGAAGGTATGACTTCCTTATTCGCTTGAATATAAGTCAATTTTCAATTTTGTATCCATATTTGTGTGACTATAAGCTTGGTATTCAAGAGCAGGAATCCTTTGATGAGGAGGTAGAACAGGGAGATTCTTTGATTAATACCTTAATTAGTGGAATTAGAAAAGGTTATATCTATAATCTGAACGAACGTATTTTAACGGAGCCCTATATGGATGCACCAGAAGCTGCACAACAGGCAACGCTTAAGGTCAATTACATACAAGATCTCAAGGATGATTATATCTGGTTAAAAGACCATGGAAATGAGTTTAATATTGTCCGCCGTAATTTTATTGACACAATGAGGGTATTAAAGGAATTAATTCATATTTACGCATCTTTAAGGTTCGGTACTGATTCCTATCTTAATGGGAAGATACAGTACACCTATCTTAAGGTTCTATTCGATAATCTTAAGAGAGCGCTTCCAAACTTTCCCCAAGGGAAGGGAAACGACTTAGATGGTATGGATCTAAAAAGGCACTATGTATATGATTTCAAACTCTGTGTAGAAGCCATTAATCAGTTCACCAGATTTCTGCAGAATATCAACATGCAGACTGTACAAGCCCCACAGTATGAAATACAGACTAAAATTGATTCAGAGAAGCTGATAATTGCCTATCATGAATATATGTATCAATACCTGGATACCTATTATAAGATGGGGAATAGACCTCATTTTCTTCCAATTATTTATCCGGATGCCTCGGTAGATAAAGTAGAGGTTCAAGTTCCGTTCAGTGAAGGATATCAATATGATGTTGATGGTACTATGTCCTTCTTTGTCATCTGCCGTGTTCCTTCTTTTGAGTATTTTGGAAGAGTGTATGAAATGATTCCTTGGTTAACGCATGAAATAGGTCATTCCATGAGGATTTTGAAGAGAGATGAAAGAAATGATCAATTACTTGAAATTATATTTGATAACATATTTCAAAATGTTGTTCAGAGATGGCTGTCAGAAAATGATACGAATAGACTTGTTTTTCGTTATGGACAACTAAAGGATAATCTGGCGGAAATTCTAAGTAAGGAATATTTGACTTACTATAAGAAGTATGTAAATCAGTTGTATAAGCAAAATCGCATGATGGATTTAGAATATAATATACTCTTATTTTTAAGTAACTACTTTAATCCCAAAGATCGTGCTACTTATGCTGATATAAATCATACATATAATTTTGATGAAGCTGTAAAAAAACTTTTGAAAGAACTAACAGAGCTTAGTTTGCGTTACCATATATTTAGTAAAAAAGATAGAACGGAATTAATCAAATTTGCTGGTAGCTATGAGAAAACGGATAAAGCAGAGGATTACTTAAATTATATTTATAAATTGTTAAAAAGTATATATAAGAAACTTCTAAAAAAATATGATAAACGAATTTGCATAGAAATAGAAAAGGCCCTAGCACCACTAAACTATAGGACACCACACTTGACATTTATAGATATTATTCGTTCGGATCGGAGCGTTTTAGAAAAGAAAATTATGGATTTATTAAACGCGAATATGGAAATAAAACTGCCAAAGGATATCTTTCAAAAATATCAGATTATTATGAGGGATTATTTCTATGAAGTACTTAAAATTAATCAGATATATTTTTCATTCCAAAAAATATATGGAGAAATGGATTTAGAGAAAATAGATGATTCAATGCTTCAGGGAGTACGAAACGCAATACATAAGAAAATGGAACCCTACTATAATTCAGAGAAGGCAGAATGCTTTGTCCTGGATATGGATTTGAACAATGTGCTGTCCACAGCTGGTTACAATCATGATGAATTGTATACGGTTAAGCAGATGATGGATAATCTTCACACTTCTATGTCACTAATTAGTATGGACAATTATCAGCGATGGCTTGGACATTCTGTGACCTACTATAGAGAGGTCTGTGCGGATCTGATTATGTGCAAGATATTAGGGCTTAATGCATTTGGCTATGTCAGAATGTTTATGAAATTCATAGGGGAAATTGACTATGAGCCTATAGATATTACTCCGGATCTAGTTAGTATGGAGCGATTACGCATAGTTACCTCCGTACTTATTTATGAATTAGAGATGAAGGGTGAGATGAAAAGTGGGTTAGCAGACAGGATAAAAGCTAAGGGGAGTAAATTAGATAAGAAAGAAATCACAATTAAATATGACAGATTGTATGAAGAGACAAAGGAATTCTGTATTCATCTACTTAAGCAGCTAGAGATAAAAATAAAGGATAGGCTTAAAGGTACCTCTTTCATCCAACCCACTAACTTAAAGGACAACCTTGAGGATAGACTAGAGAATAACCTAGAGGATAACCTAGATTGTTGTACAACAACAATTAGTACCGCGATAGAACATGTAGGGATTCTCTTTCAAGCTGCTGGCAGAACGGACATTAAATACAGTGATATTAACAGTATCTTTACTACCGGTGCCTTTTGGAGGGATAAAGAGAAATGGGAGAACGCACAGAAAGAAAACTCTATCTACATACCCTGCTACAGGCAGTTTAGGGAAAATGATTACATTTTTGATAGAATTTATAATATGATGAACTGTGTTTTTAATATTTTTATGGGACATGAAATTACGATATCTAATAGTCGGTTTAAGCAATTCGCTCAATTCTATGAGAGGGTAAAGTTATCACCATTTAATGAAACAGCGGATAATGGGTCTTCAAAAAATAGTATTAATAATGAAATCAGAGATTATTATAACTCTACTGACAGAATAGGATATTTTGAAACGGACAAGAAACTTAATACGTTAATTGAATTCTTTGAACAGTATTACTATGAGAACCGCTTTCGAATTGCAGGTATAAATTGGGGAAATTTATATTACTCTAAAGCAGAAGGGAGACCTTACAATGATGAATTATAGGAGATACGCTGGTTCACTGGATGAATTCTATGCTCATATATCAGATATCTATAGCTCAATTCGTACTAAGGAGAATAAATTCCCTCTGCTATGGTATCGTGGACATGAGTTTGATTTCTTTAATCTATCACCAAGTATTCTAAGGGGAACGAATTATACCTACAATGATAATAAAACCTATAGCAACAATCATCTCCGGGAAGAGTATCGATACCAGCATTTTATGGCAAGAAATTATAACCTAATCGAATGTACAGACCCAAGTTCTTATACGGTATGGCTGGAAATTATGCAGCATCATTTTGCTAAAACTAGATTAATGGATTGGAGCGAATCCGCTCAGATTGCCTTATTATTTGCATTAGAAGCCTTTATTAATCCACAGTCTGATAAAGAATTATCAAGAAAAAGAACAACTGCATCTCCGACGGTATGGGTGCTTCGCCCAGCAATGTTGAATTTAAGGTTGTTCCAAGCGTTGATAAAGAACAAGGGTGGAGATTATCCATTAATAGAAAATGCACTTTCTGGTGTGATACAGCAAAGTAAGGACCTAATGGATTTTCAAAGATTACTTGGCGAGGAATTAAGCAAGGGGAGGGCAAACGATAATAATATTTATTTTGCTATGAAAGATTCTCATGAGAGCGCAATGAATGGTATCTTCTGTCTGGCGGCTCTGGAAGGACTTAGAAGTTCCTATTCAGATAGGGTTTTGAATGCAGTGAGGAATTTTGAGTTTAATCCATTTTTTTATTTGCTGCTTAGATATTATACAGATGGCACTCCTGTTGAATTTGGGTGCCTGCCACCACTAGCTATTATTCATCCATACCATAGCCAGAGAATACGAGCACAGAAGGGGGCATTTACTGTGTTTCCTCATTATATCCCTTCTGCTGAACAGACGGAGTTAAAAAAGAAAGGTATAAATACTGCACTTATGGCGATGGAAAATATGAGTGCGTGTCAGGATTTGCTATATGAGATCAGAATAACTAACCCGAACAGAGTAGCCAGGGAGTTATTGTCATCTGGAGAGCGAAGAGGTAATCTATATCCAGAGATGCAGGTGTTTTCTCAAGATATTGAGAATGGAGAATATTTTGTATAATATATAATATAAATGGAATGTAATAAAGTATAAGTTGAAATAAAACTGCGCTATACTTATGTAGGTTGACAAATTCTTATTATAACTTACTTAAAGGAAGCCTTCATATGGGAAAATATATTATACTTGATATCATAAATGCGGTATGGGACTATGGTTGGTATTCTCTGATTCTTGCCGCTATCATCATAGGTAGTATACTTTGTATTATAAGTATATTTAAATTGACGAAGGGCTGTAGTGTGAAAACTTATATCTGGCATCATCGATATTCCTTTTTACTGGGCTATGTTTTTTGTGCATATATTTTTCTGGTTGTTTCAATTACACTATTATCCAGACCACGGGGTTCCAGGGTAGGCATAGACCTTATTCCTTTCTCGACATTTTCGCCCAACCTGCTTGGCAGCAGATACCCGATTGAAAATATTCTTTTGTTTATACCCTTTGGATTCCTTCTACCTAGTCTATGGGAACCCTTTCGCAAAATTTATCTTTGTTTAGGGACAGGACTTGTCTTCAGTATAGGAATAGAATCAATACAACTAATAACCAAGCGAGGTTTTTTTCAACTTGATGATATGGTAACTAATATTTTAGGAGCATTTATTGGATTTACAGCAAATTTTATTTTGGTCCTAGTTTTTAACATAACGAAAAAGAATACTGGAGACACATAAGTTAAAGATTTATTTTTCGCGATATAAATAGAATTTTTAAACAGTTATTAATTATATAAGAGATGGCTATAAATTAGCCAGGTAAGAAATAATAATAATTAATGTTTGTGTTTGTAATTAGTTAATTAAGTATGAATGCGAGATATCGGTTATCTGCATTGGCTGGAAAATAAATGGTTTCAGATGGCCTAATTTTCTGGAAAATGCTTGACACACCCGGCGACATATGCTATAGTAATGAATTGTGACGTGACAATACTTGAGCCAAAGCCCCGGTAAATAGTATTTGAGATCGTGATTTGTAGAATTGACGTATATAACGCTTATAGAAGTGTTTACAGTCATTAAGAAAGATAAAATTAGATTATTTTCATAAGGAGGTAAACCGATGAAAAGTTTCATGGCGAGTCCTGCAACAATCGAAAGAAAATGGTACGTAGTTGATGCAACAGGACATACATTAGGACGTCTCTCATCAGAGATCGCAGCTATTTTAAGAGGTAAAAACAAGCCTACTTTTACTCCTCACATTGATACAGGTGATTATGTAATCGTAGTAAATGCTGATAAGATTAAGGTTACAGGTAAGAAGTTAGGTCAGAAGATCTATTACAATCACTCCGATTATCCAGGTGGTATGAGAGAAACAACTTTAGCAGAAATGTTAGCTAAAAAGCCTACCGAAGTAATTAACCTTGCTGTTAAAGGCATGCTTCCTAAGGGACCTTTAGGAAGATCAATGATTACTAAATTACACGTATTTGCTGGACCTGAGCATACACATGCAGCTCAGAAACCAGAAGTATTAGAGATTAAATATTAATCAGAGGTTGAAAGGAGGAAATAACATTGGCTAATGTAAAATATTACGGAACTGGAAGAAGAAAAAGCAGTATCGCTAGAGTTTACTTGGTTCCAGGTACAGGTAAAATCACTATAAATAAAAGAGATATGGACAACTACTTTGGTTTAGAGACCTTAAAGTTAATCGTTCGTCAACCACTTGCTATTACAGAAACTGTAGATAAGTTCGATGTATTAGTAAACGTTAGAGGTGGCGGCTTTACAGGACAGGCAGGTGCTATCAGACACGGTATCTCCAGAGCATTATTACATGCAGATGCTGATTATCGTCCAGCACTTAAGAAAGCTGGTTTCTTAACAAGAGATCCTCGTATGAAGGAAAGAAAGAAGTACGGCTTAAAAGCAGCTCGTCGTGCTCCACAGTTCTCCAAGAGATAATTTTTCTTACAGAGGAGATCTCAAGAACATTCGAAATTACTCAGAACCTCCCAGGATGCGGAAACACGCATTACCCTGGGAGGTTTTTTAGTGTAATATTATAGATTTACAGTGATGCAACCAGTGGTTTACAGATTGCAAGCTGGTGGATGCTTGCGTAAAGGGGTAGACTAGTGGTATATTTTGTATGAAAAATACTTTGATGTTAATATAAGTTATAGGGGGAAGTTAGAATGCTAATAGGTGACAAACTGATACAACTACGAAGGGAGAAAGGATATTCGCAGGAACAGTTGGCAAATATGCTTAATGTATCAAGGCAAGCTGTAAGTAAATGGGAAGCGGGTAATTCAACGCCGGAGTTAGACAAAATTATTATGCTTGCAGATATCTTCAATGTTAGTGTTGATTATCTTGTAAGAGATAACCTGGTTAACCAAGAACCGATAAAGAGAGCAGAAAATAATCCGGATAGTGTTGAAGTCATGTTACAACTAGACGAGATTAAAAAGTCTATAAAAAAGCAAAATATATATGAATATAAAAGTAAAAAAACAATTTTAGGATTACCATTAGTCCACATTAAGTTGGCGCGAAATGGAATGGCTTTAGCATGTGGAATTATTGCAATCGGAAATGCTTCTATCGGTATAATTAGTTTAGGAGGTATAGCGCTAGGACTTATCAGCTTAGGAGGTTTAGCACTTGGGATATTAGGTGCATTTGGTGGTTTAGCTGTCGGAACCATAGCATTTGCCGGTCTTTCCATAGGCATTTTAGCATTAGGTGGAATCGCAATAGGTGTATATGCAGTAGGAGGGATTGCTGTTGCTTCAGCCATAGCTATTGGTGGGATTGCAAAAGGTAATATTGCATTGGGACAGATTGTTGATGGCACATATACAATGTATATCAACGAAGCTACGAAAGAACAAGTAAAAGAATTAATACAGACAAAGTATCCAGATTTTAATAGAACTATATTAAATTTATTCTTAGGTTTTCTAAGAAAATAATAACTAATGTCTTTCAGAACCTCCCAAGCCGATGCGAATCGTATTTACTTGGGAGGTTTTTTGAATGTAAGTGATTGTTTTATATTTGCAAATGTAATGAAAAACGAATACAATAACAACGTAGCGAGAAGAAGCTGTTTCTTGCTTTTTTGCATAAGATAGATACAAGGAATAGAGTTTGTATTTCTAAAAAAGAAAGAGAAGAAGCGTTAAAATGGAACCATATTATTATAGTCAGTTAAATAAACAACAGCAAAGAGTTTATCAGGTCATCAAGAATGGTGTAGAGTCGCTTTCACAAAGCTTTGATGTACAAAGAATTGATGGAACAGAGCTAAGTGAGATATTTTATAAGATAAGATTAGATTGTCCAGAGATATTTTATGCACCGACATTTCAATATTCTTTCTATCCTGATTCCACGATGGTTAAAATAAAGCCTGTCTATTTATTTGAAAAGAATAAAATCAAAGAGCATCAGATGGCGATGAAGGCTAGGGTGGAGAAGCTTGCCCGGGTGGTGAAGGATAAAAGTGATTGGGAAAAGGAGCAATATATCCATGATTTCATCTGTGAAAATGTGACTTACGATAAGCTGAAGAAGCAATATTCCCATGAAATACTTGGTCCCTTGGGGCAAGGGGTTGGAGTCTGTGAAGGAATTGCGAAATCGGTGAAGATACTTTGTGATCAGCTGTCTATTCCCTGTATTGTTGTTATTTCTGAAAATAATCCGGATAAGCAGATTAAATATCGTCATGCCTGGAATATAATTCGAATGAATGGAACATGGTATCATATAGATGCTACTTTTGATAATACATTAGGGAAAAAAGAAGTTAGATATGATTATTTTAACTTGGACGATAAGAGCATTTTCAAGGATCACGAGCCTTCGATATACAAAGTTCCTGCATGCAATGATGATAATCATTTTTATTATAAAGAAAAGAAGCTTTCTTTTACCAAGCAGGAAGATGTAGCAAAACGTTGCCAACAAGCAATCAAAAAAGGAAAGGTTCTAACCTTTCACTGGAGAGGGAGTTATCTCACAAAAGCTGTCCTAGAGGAATTGTTACATATCGTAGCTGGTGTGGCCAAGGAAAAGAGCTGGTATAGTCAGGTCTCTATAAACTTGGCACAGGCGGTCATCCGTGTGAAATTCCTACAGGAACAGATAGAAGATTCAGTGAAGTTGGAAGATACGTATGAAGAGGAAAATAATACAGTAGTATAGTAGATATGGTGGATATAGAAATTGATACAAGTGAGTAAATATAATAATATTAATTTTATAAGCTGGTTAGGGTAGAGATATTCGTTAAAGGAAATCTCTACCCTTTATTAGATTTCAGATATGAATTATAGTGGCATACGGAGAATAATATAACAAAAAAGTCATTTTATATCAATAAATGGAATTTATGAGAAAAAATTAGTTGTAGTTTTCATAATAGTTTATATATAATAAAAGCAACGAAAAACGCAACATATAATTTCTTACGAGTGATAAAGAAGGAGAATGAATGAGTCAGATAAAATTTTTCCCGCTAAAATTTAAGCTATTTTTATTACTATTTCTTATTGTTTTCTCTGTTTCAGGTTTGTTGGCAACTTTTCAATATTTTACAATGAATAACAGTGTGGAAGAGGATTTTGCACAAAAGCGAAAGCTGGTACACGACAGGGCAGTTACTATGATTAGGAATGCCGATTATGTCAATCTACTCAATGAAAAGCCTATCGATGAGCAGGCTAAAATTATTCTTAATAATATCAGAGACGAGTATAAACGAAAAAATAGCATTGACTTTGACATTGCATCTTTTCTAAACGGTAATGAGCAATTCCAATTATATGTAATAGATAGCAGCAATACGATAATATGGTCTACTGACCAAAACGATTTGGGACTAAATTTTTCTGATTTTCCAGACTTTATTCAATATTTGGACGAAATACGTGCTTCGGGTAGTTTTACATCCTCGCGAGTAAGTTTGTCTATTAATTCAGGAGATCTGACAAAATATTGTTATATTCCCTCCTTCGACGGTAATTATATATTTGAAACTGGAACAAAGCTGGAAAGCAATAATACATATGCAACCAATGTTACGTTTGAAGACTTTGAGCATCAATTACTGGAAGAAAATAGCTTTGTGAGCAGCATTTTGCTCTATGATTATCAAGGTGTGACCTATAAGAAAGATGGGAATGGAGATAACATTAAGATTTCATCCTCCAAAGAGCAGTATTTTAATCAGGCTCTTAATACAATGGAAACAGTTGTGGTAGAAGGAACGTACGAAAATGTAAAGGCTTACTATGAATACATTCCATATGAAATTATTGGGGCCAGAGGAGCAAATGAAAGAAATGTTATAGAAGTTATATACAATAACCAAGCAGCCCTGGAAAAACTGAAGCGAACGGAGATTATAATTGCTGCTGTAGTTTTCCTATGTGCTGTGATTATAGCATTCATCGGTTATTATATTGCAAGTAAGCTTGTAAAGCCAGTTGAGGAACTGACAGAAGGAGCCAAACAAGTAGCTGCAGGTAATCTAAGCTACCGCTTCACAATGAGAGCAAATGACGAAATAGCTATTTTGGGTGGTCAATTTAATAAGATGACGGAAGAGAGATACCAGTTTGAAGAGGATTTAAAGAATAAAAACCATGAAATTTTCACTCAAAAAGAAGAAATAACCGCCCTTTATGAAGAAACTAGCGCTCTTTATGAAGAGACAACCGCCTTGAATGAAGAATTAGAGGAGTTACTTCGCCAAAACTCAAACAGTTATTTTGAGACGGTAAGGGCACTTGCGAATGCAATTGATGAGAAAGATGCTTATACTGGAGGGCATTGTGAGCGCGTAATGGGATATTCCGTGAAAATTGCAGAAGAATTAGGGTTAAATGATGATCAGATTAACGATCTAAAGTTTGGAAGTATTCTGCATGATATTGGTAAAATAGGCATAGCTGAGGAGATATTGAACAAAGAAGGTAAATTAACGCCGGAGGAATATGACGAGATCAAAAAGCATCCCGTAAAAGGTGATAATATATTAAGAGATCTTAACTTTCTCACCGACTGCCGAAGGATTATACGTGAACACCACGAAAGAATTGATGGGAAAGGATATCCAGACGGCCTACTTGGTGATCAGATTTATTTTCTGGCTAAGATCGTGTGTGTAGCAGATGCGTATGATGCAATGACCAGTTGCAGACCATATCGAAAGAATGGACTTACCAAAGAACAGGCGATAGAAGAATTACAAAAGAATAAGGGTACCCAGTTTGATGCTGACGTGGTAGATGCCTGCATCCGCTATCTAATGGAAACGGGAGAGCCAAGTAGCATAAAAGCAAAGCAGATATAATTAAGCAAGAAATGACAGGAAATATTTGTTTACCTTATGTAAAATGGAAGTAGTAAAGGATAAGGAGACAGGTAAACCTATGGAATTTGAAAAAGTAGTTGAAGTCAGAAGAAGTATTAGAAAGTTTCAATCAAGAAAGATTGAGAACGAAAAAATCTATAAATTAATCGAAATGGCGAGGCTATGCCAATCGGCTAAAAACAGACAACCATGGAAATTTATGATATTAGAAAATGAAGCAAAAAATCAAGTAGCTGATATAATGCTGGATTTATTTAATAAAAATGATTATGAATTACCGGGATATATTAATAGCTCAAAGACATCAGCGAAAATTATAAAAAATGCATCCATATTAATTTTGGTTTATCGTGAAAAGGATGAGAGTCCAGAGCCTCGAGCACGTAAACCAATGGAAGAAATCTTGATAAAGGAGAATACTCTGAAAGATCTATGCAATGATTCAAAGCTTTAAAGCATAACATGAAGGAGCATATAGGTAATAAAAATTAAAATTTTTACAGGGTGTTTTTCAGATGGATGAATCGGTCTGGATAACATCCCTTTTAATATGCAGATATTTGTTAAGGACTGTTTTATTTATAGTTTCTTCATGGTTGATTTTGTATCGTAAAGTATCGTGCTATTCCATTGTTTTCCGAATAATAGTTTCGTATAATATAACTAAGTTAAAGAAATAAATTAAAGAAATAAATTAAAGAAATAAATTAAAAAACAAATTAAAGAAAGGAGAAAAACAAGATGCATTTACTACGTATATCAGAAAATTTGGTTACGCTCCGTCATGATAAAAAAGTGACACAGGATGAGGTTGCATTGTATCTGGGAGTAACAAAAGCATCTGTTTCAAAGTGGGAGAATGGACAGAGCATGCCAGATATTCAACTATTACCGTTAATTGCTGTTTATTATAATGTTACAGTTGATGAACTACTTGGGTTTGAACCGCAACTTAGCAGAGAGCAAGTTAAACGGCTCTATCAGGAGCTTGCAGAGGATTTTGCGAACAACGCTTTTGACGAAACAATGAAAAAATGTAAGCTGCTGGTACATAGATATTATTCTTGTTATCCTTTTCTTCTGCAAATCTGTGTACTGTGGCTAAATCACTTTATGTTAGCAAAATTTGCTGAAGTACAGAAGGAAATTCTAAATGAGATATCTGCTCTTTGTGAAAGAATACTTAAAGAATGCAAAATAATCGAGATTTGTAATCAGGCAGTATCTATTAAAGCTGTGATAGACCTGCAGCTGGGTAAACCCAATGAAGTTATTGAGAGCTTGGAAGAAATCGTTAGAGCGCAAGATCTTTCTGCATCCAATGATACAGTGCTGATGCAAGCGTATCAGATGGTAGGTGAAATAGATAAGGCAAAAAGCAGCGTCCAAATTTCCATGTATCTTCATGTACTCTCGCTTATTGGTACAGCTGCTGCCCATCTTTATATTAATAATGATAATCTTGAATTGTGTGAAGAGACAATACGCAGAACGGATAGCATTATTTCTGCTTTTAATTTAAATAAATTACAACCAAACATTTCCGCACAGTTTAATTATCAGGCAGCAGTCATTTATGCCACCCACAATCAGCAGGACAAAGCAGTGGAACGGCTTGGTCAGTATGCTCATGCAGTAAAATATCTTCTAATGGGTGACAATATTAATCTTCATGGAGATAGCTATTTTGATGCACTTGACCCACTGGTTTCAAGGCTTGATCTTGGTACAGCTCCACCGAGAAATAGAAAATTGGTTGTGGAAAGTTCTGTAACAGCATTTAACCATCCGGCTTTTACCTCACTTAGCAGTGATGAAACATTTCAAAAAATAAAGCAATCTATGATGAAGGAAGGAAACTAATCATGAATAATATTACAGAGTATTTACCATTTATTATTCCGCTTATTATAGCAGAATTCGGATTATTAATTTATACTATACACCATATTTTAACCCATCAGAATTATAAGCATGGTAATCGTGTGATGTGGCTTATAATTGCTATTGTTGGAATGCAGTTTATTGGACCTATTTTATATTTTTTAATTGGGAAAGAGGATAGTTAATATGGAAATGCTGACAGTATCAAATATTTGCAAGCAATTTGGTGAAAAGAAGGTACTAACTAATCTGAATTTCTCTGTATCAGAGGGCAGCGTCTTTGGCTTTGTTGGACAGAATGGAGCTGGTAAGACCACAACTATGAAATTGATACTGGGGCTAATTGCCGCTGACAGTGGGGAAATCTGTATTAATGGAGAACGTGTTTCTTACGGGCAGAATAATACGAACCGCTATGTTGGCTATTTACCGGATGTTCCAGAATTCTATTCTTATATGACACCTACGGAGTACCTAAGCTTTTGTGGTGAAATCACGGGAATGGAATACCGCAAAATCAAAAGCAGAACCACAGAGCTTCTTGCACTTGTCGGATTAGAAAATGAAAAAAGACGTATCAAAGGCTTTTCTAGGGGAATGAAGCAGAGGTTAGGTATTGCACAGGCACTCTTAAATCAACCCAAGCTGCTTATCTGTGATGAGCCCACGTCTGCTCTTGATCCAGTAGGTAGAAAGGAGATATTGGATATTTTGGTGTCTTCCAAAGAAAAGACTACCGTGGTTTTCTCTACACATATACTTTCCGATGTTGAACGCATATGCAATAAGATAGCTTTTATTAATGAAGGGAAAATAGCAATGAGCGGAACCTTGGAACAAATCAAAAATATGCGCCGTGCAGCAGGTTTTGAGATTGAGTTTGAAAATTCAGCAGATGCTAATAAGCTTCTCTCTGTATATCCTAGTGGCAAAAAAATATCTGAAAAGCAGATTATTTATGATGGTGCAACACAACAGGAGATGACGGAGGTATTGGGGTTTGTCGTTAATCAGAATCTTGAGGTTATAAAGCTAGAACGGTCGGAGCATACGTTGGAATCATTATTCTTGGAGGTGGTCGGCAAATGAACACATTTTTTGCGTTTTTAAAAAAGGAGATAATGGAACTAATTCGTTCTGGACGGCTGACAATTCTTCTTATTGTTTTTATACTTTTTGGTATTATGAATCCAGCTATTGCAAAAATAACTCCTTGGATGATGGAAACTATGGCAGGTTCCTTAAAGGATACGGGATTGGTTGTGACAGAGGTAAAGATAGATGCAATAACCTCCTGGACACAATATTATAAAAATCTTACAATGGCTCTCATTATTTTTGTTTTATTTGTAAGTAATAGCTTCACGAAGGAATTTCAAAGTGGAACCTTAGTTTTGGTTTTAACCAAAGGGTTATCACGCTTTAAGGTTATTATTGCAAAAGCTTTATCTATGGGGATGCTATGGACACTTTGCTATTGGATATGTTATGGAATTACCTATGGATACAATGCATATTTTTGGGACAACAGCATTGCGCCACATATGTTCTATGGAGCATTTCTAAGTTGGTTGTTTGGAGTATGGATATTAATATTAATTGTGTTTTTTTCCACACTTGCTCAAAGCAACACAACCGTTTTGCTTGGGCTTGGGGGTACGCTAATTGTATTTAATCTACTTAATATGTTCACGAGCGTAAGTAAGTATTTACCGATAAAACTTCTAGGCGGGTTATCTTTATTGACGAAAGAAGCCTCTTTGGTAGATTACAGTTCTGCTGTTTTAATAACCGTAATATCTTCTGTGCTTTTAGTTGGTTTCAGTGTAGTAATTTTTAATCGTAAGATGATTTAACTTCAATAATCTTTTATTAAAATATCAGCTATTAAAAGGCTGATATTTTTGCTATAATTAACTCTAATATTAGTCATTTAGCTTTATATTGCTAATTATAAATTTATTACGGGAGTGTATATGGGATGGAATTTACGCTGAAAGAGGCATTACATTATTCTGAAAATAACATGTTAGAAGCATGGATACAAAAGTTCTTACGTGAAAATGAGGGGGAAATGCCAAACCCTAATTTTGCATTGGCTGATGGCTTACTTTTAGAGGCCAGGCATTATTTCCATCCAATTTGCCTTCCGTTGAATGTATTAAAAACAGTAAGAGTTGAACATGATATTTTAGATGAAAATGAATTGAAACATTATAGGTATAAAGTTGATCGAATTATTCAAAAGCTTCCCCAATGGGATATGCCTCCATTAATTGCTCAGTACAATGGAACGGAGTTTGTTTTAACAGATGGAAATCACAGATTTAGTGCTTTGACGAAAGAGAAAATATCTGATTACTATACTATTATTTGGTGTAATAAGGATATGAAGAATACCGTGTTGGATATTATGTTAGAAAAAGGATGGGTAGATTTTGGAATATAAATATAGCGAAAATGGTAATTTTGTAGATCTAGCTAGTGGAAGAGTTTTATATGGAAATTACGGAATACCTAATTTCCCTGTAAGACTCTTAAATGAGATTTTTAGAAGAAGTGTGAGTTATTGTGATAGAAAGAACAATTTAACAATCTATGATCCTTGTTGTGGGGGAGGCTACTCGCTCACGGTATTAGGATTTTGTAATAATAACATATCGAATTTATTAGGCAGTGATATAGATAAAAAAATGGTTGATTATGCTGGGAAAAATACAGCGCTTTTAACTGAAAAAGGACTTCAGGAAAGAGTTTTAGAGCTGGAGGAACTGTTAAAACTATTTAATAAAACCTCTCATAGGGAAGCATTAGATAGTGCGAAAAGATTAGGTGAAACTGTTAATCATAATATAGAGATTAACATTTTTGAAGCGGATTGTACGAAAGAATTATGCATTAATAGTGAAATAGATATTATTATCACAGATGTTCCATATGGTGCCCTGGTTGAATGGAAGGGTGAAAACGACAACCCAATCAATAAGATGATGGAACAATTGTATCGAGTTGCAAATCCAAATACAGTTTTAGCAGTTTCCATGGATAAACAGCAAAAAATAAATAGCTCTAGATGGGATCGATTAGAGAAGCAAAATATTGGGAAGAGAAAATTTGAAATATACAAATTAAAAACTGTTTGACTTTTCTTATAATCCTTGCTAGATTATAACAGTAAAAACAAATATATTATTTCTGCTAGGGGTGCCCACGGCTGAGAAGTGTAGCAATGTTACACTGACCCTCAAAACTTGATCTGGTTAAAGCCAGCGTAAGGAAGCATATGAGTGGCCCCTCCTATGCAACATAAGGAGGATTTTTTATGTTACAAAACTTATTTGGTCTCTTTGTTAACAGTGTAACGGAGGATGGAGAGATTACCTATAATCTAACAATGTTAGGTTACATAGGCGTTATTATTTTAGTTCTTTTATTGCTTGTAATAATTTCAGCAACCAGTAACACCGGTAAGAGTCTGAATGTTAAACAAGTCACCTTTTCATCCATCGCGATTGCACTTGCAGTAGTAACCTCATTTATAAAACCTTTTTCCCTGCCTTTTGGAGGCTCTATAACTTTCTTTAGTATGTTCTTTATTTGTTATGTGAGTTACCTGTATGGTGCGAAAATTGGTCTTATCACTGGTGTGGCATATGGTTTATTGCAGTTTGTAGTTGGTCCTTATCTATATCATCCAGTACAAGTTCTTTTGGATTACCCAGTTGCTTTCGGCTGCCTTGGACTAGCTGGACTATTTCATGGTTCCAAATATGGATTGTTAAAAGGATATTTGGTTGGTGCATTTGGAAGATTTCTATGCCACTGTATCTCTGGTTATATCTTTTTTGCCAGCTATGCACCGGAGGGAATGAATCCGATCTGGTATACAATTACATATAACGCAAGTTATATACTTCCGGAAGCAATTGCAACTGTGATCTTGTTAACACTTCCGCCAGTCCGTTCCGCACTAAAGCATGTGAATAAGTTGGCGACTTCTGAGGTATAGTCGACTAGAAGCAGTACAAGCAGAACTATCAAAGCGTGTAAATTAATATTCTGGTTGACAAATATAAGTTCCAAACATATAATAATTTACAATTTATAAATAAAGGCATTGAAGAGAAGAGTAAATCATTTGCGTTTTTACAGAGACCTCAGGCTGGTGAAATTGAGGAAAATTATACAATGATTGAATATGGCCTCGGAGCTGCGTACCGAAACTTTGTGTTTAGGCTACGACGGGTGCACCCGTTACAGTGATATACTATCGATGAATCATTTCTCATCCGTAGTTGATAAGGCCTATAGCGTGAGGTATAGGTGAATTTAGGGTGGTAACACGAAGCTTGGCTCTCGTCCCTGAAAAAGTAATTTTTCAGAGAGGAGGGCTTTTTATTTACGCGAAGGTAAAGTGAAGTATCATCAAAGCTAAGCTTTATTGATATGAACACATTCGCGATAACTGGGGAACCTCATGTAGTGTGTTTCTTCAAGTTATTAAATAAGCATTGAGTTGTTATCACAATAAATTTTAGAAATGAGGTATATAGGATGAAAAATATTTTAGTGTGTGGTGCATGGCCATATGCAAATGGTTCCTTGCATTTAGGACACATTGCAGGTCTGTTGCCTGGTGATGTAATTGCCAGGTATCATAGGGCTAAGGGGGATAATGTATATTATGTATCAGGTAGTGATTGTCATGGCACACCAGTGACGATAAGAGCTAAGCAGGAGAATAAATCCTCGGAGGAAGTTAGTGACTTCTACCATGAAGAATTTAAACAATGCTTTCAAGAATTAGGCTTTAGTTATGATTTGTATTCGAAAACCTCTTGTGCTCAACACAAACAATTTGTTGAGGAATTTCATAAAAGGTTATATCGGAGTCCTTATGTATATGAGAAAGAAGCTCCTCAAGTATATTGTGCTCATTGCCATGCTTTTTTGGCAGATCGGTTTGTATCTGGTAAATGTCCGGAATGTGGAGCGGATACCAGAGGAGATCAATGTGACGCATGTGGAACAGTACTAGAATCAGAAAGTTTAATTGAGCCAGTTTGTATTGCTTGCGGTAATAAAATATCTTACAAAAATTCAAATCATCTCTATATTGCTATATCAAAAATGGAAAGAGAGCTTAAGTCATTTATAGATAGTCATTCCAACTGGAGGAGAAATGCAATTACATTTTCCAATCGATACATCAAGGAGGGGTTAAGGGATAGAGCTCTGACCCGAGATTTGGAATGGGGAATTGATGTTCCTAAGGAAGGTTTTCAAAATAAAAAGATTTATATTTGGGCAGAAAATGTACTTGGTTATTTATCGACCAGTAAAACGGCTGCATTAGGCAGACAGGATGATTTTAATAAATTATGGGGTGAGGATGCCAAGCATTATTATGTGCATGGAAAAGATAATATTCCATTCCATACCATCATTTTACCAGCTTTATTGATTGGAAATGGAGAGAATTGGCATTTGCCAGATGAAATTATATCCAGCGAATACTTAACCTTAGAGGGTAAAAAAATATCAACAAGTCAGAATTATGCTATTTGGGTAAAAGATATTGTGGACCGCTATGATTCCGACTCTTTTCGTTATTATCTCCTTGCGAATGGGCCGGAAAAGAAAGATGCAGATTTCTCCTGGCGAGAATATGTGAACAGCCATAATAGTGAGTTACTTGGTGCATACGGTAATCTGGTTAATCGGTCTCTGGCATTTATATCGAAGTATTTAGATGGGATTGTGCCCGAGGGAATGTTGAATCAGGATATTAATAATAAAATTGATTTTTTGTATATTATTATTGGAAGAAGGATAGAAAGCGGGAATTTAAAGGCAGCTATTGACGAGATATTTGATTTTGTAAGGTATGCCAATAAATACTTTGATACAGAACAACCCTGGATTACAAGGACTACAGATGTATCGGCTTGCGGTAATACTTTATATAATTGTGTTCAGATTATTGCCAATCTGGCGGTGCTGCTTTCTCCGTTTTTACCATTTTCATCGGAAAAAGTATGTCAGTGGTTAACAATCAGTGCAGATTGGGAAAAGCAATTTGTCAGCACAGGATATAATTTACCTGAGATTAGTTTACTGTTTAATCGAATTGACAAAAAAGTTGTTGATGAGGAAGTAGCAAGACTGTTAAGCTTTTAAAAGGTGCAATTACATTTACTTATACATTAAACAAATAAACCATGCAAACACCTATATATGTTTGCATGGTTTATTTGCATGCTTTTGTGTTTGCTCAAACTTTTTACAGAAATGAGAATGAGTAAGTAAAGCAATTACCAATATGATACAATTCCCATAAAAGGAGGAGGTAAAGGTGAAATATGTGAATGGACAAAAAGTTCTGCCAAAGAAGCTACTAAATGAAATTAGAAAATATATAGAAGGAGCTTACCTCTATATACCAAAAAGTGATATGAAGAAAAACAAGTGGGGTGAAAAGACGAACTATAGATCTGAGATGATACTTCGAAATCAACGCATCTATGATAAATATATGCAAAGGGGAGACATTTTAGCGATAGCAGAGTGTTTTCATCTATCAGCGCAAAGTGTAAGAAGAATTATTCTTGAACAAAAACGAAAAGGAGAACCGCTGATAATTATGATAAATGAATTAATAAAAGAATGGGGAATAGAGTGCAACCCAGTACAAATCTACCACTCTGCCTGGAATATCAATGATACCTATGTATTAAAGGTATATCATGATTCAAATGCATTACAACGAAATATTGTAATGATGAGAACTCTAAAAGAGGAAGGAATTCCGGTTCCTGGTATCATTAAGTTACCGGACGGTAGAGATTTTTTGGAGTCAGAGGATAAACTGTATGTTCTTACCACGAAATTGAGAGGCAATACTATTGTTGATTTAATTGGCCTTGAGAGTGATTGGTTTTACGAATTCGGAAAGGTATTGGCGAATTTACACTTTGCTTTTCTGAAGTGCGAAAGTAAGATTAGTTATTGGAACAATAGTATGATAGAAGAAATGAGAGGTTGGGTTAGCAGAGATTTACTAAAATTCAGTCCTGATTATTTGACACAGGCAGAAATAAAGGAAGCAGTTAATGAATTGGCGGATGTATACGACGAATTACCCAAGCAGTTAATCCATAGAGATGTAAATTTAGGGAATTTCTTATTTGATAAGGGTGCTTTTTCTGGATATATTGACTTTGACTTAAGCCAGAGAAATATACGTATTTTTGATCTATGCTATTTTCTTCTAGGTTTGTATTCGGGAGATGCAAAATTTCAAATGAAGGAACAGGTGTGGTACAATATCGTTTGTCAGGTAGTGAGAGGATATCATTCTATTGCGAAGTTAAATACTCTGGAGCTTAAGGCAATTGTTACCGTTATGAAAAATATCGAGTTGCTGTTTGTTGCATATTTTCTTGGTATAGGTGATGAAATATCAGCAAAGGATGCTGCTGATTTATTTACCTTTGTTAAGTTAAATGAAAAAAGTATAAGCGAAGCAATAAATATTGGTTAATGTCAAAATAGAATCTATAATAACAAATAAATCAATAATTGAAATAACTGTTCAGAAACAAGCAGGATATTAATAAATTAACTGTGAAATATTACTTTCTAAGGATAATTTATTAATATCCTCCTTTGGTGGGAGCTAAACAGCGAGGAAACGCATGTTTCCAAGCTTAGTTCTTAAAACTAATTTGTTTATTTAGTTCAATAAAATAAACAAATGTAGTAAATATTTGCTAAATATTTAAAATTTCGTGTAAAAAAATGACAAATATGCTATAATTCTTATTAATAGAGGGGTTACTATTAACAATTAATAAGATGGGGGATGAATTTATTGTTTAACTTTATACCTAAACTTAATAAGGAAGGAGATGGGGGAAAACTAGACAGGCTATATCAATATTATGAGAGGGCAATGTACAATATTGCATATAGTATTCTGCATGACAAGTATTTGGCGGAGGATGTGGTAAATGAAACTATCATTAAAATAATAAAATATCTGCCGGATATCTCTGATATTGAGTGTCACAAAACCAAGGCTTTAATCGTTATTATAGTTAAGAATACTGCCATTGATGTTTACCGAAAAAGAAAAAAGCAATTCCAGCAAGAGATTGAACTAGAAGAATTGGATGAGGTCACTGGCAATGAGGAGTTGATACTTGATCAAATTATTGCAGAAGAGGACTATTACGAGCTGTTAGCTAGCTTAAAGGGTTTAAAGAAGGAGTACCAGGAAATAATATTATTAAGGTACGTCTATGATTTATCAAACAGAGAAATTAGTCATTTGATGAATGTAACAGAAGATCTTGTGCGCCAACATATCTGCCGGGCAAGAAAAGCAGTAAAAAAATTAATGGAAAAGAAAGAGAATTAAAGAATGAATACCTTAAAAGATACCTTACTGACAGCTGCAGGTGACCTAGAAGAGAAATTATCTTTTGAATTAGATTCCAATCGTTTCCCCAGACATCATTTTTCCAGAAGATATCGTAGAAGAAAAAAGGAATTATTAAAAATGCAAAACTCAAAGCCGTTTCCAATTTCTTTACAATGGCAGCAGCTATTATTACTATCTTTATTTGTTGTTTGTTCCTTTATCCTTTGGAATGCTCAGCTTGTAGATAAAAATAGAGTTTAAATACTTAATAGGAAAAAATATACAAATTTAATAAAATGGTGTCACATGTCCCCCGAAATTTCGTTATATTTAATGAAAACGATATTTGGGGGACGTTTTTTATGGATAAATTAACTAATTATGCAGCTTTCAATTGCTGTGAACTATTATCATACTTACTGAAATTTGAAGGAAAGGGGTTGAGGGTTTGGGGTCTATCAGCTAAGTATAGAGAATGTCGCAAGTAATTGTTAGATAGATGTTACAACGAGCTAAGGAATTAGGTTTTGCTAAATTTTCTTAGCACTAAAAAATTAGTTACTAATAAATTAATAAGGAGGGTTTATGATGAAACGAGCAGTAAAATTCACATTCAAAAGATGGACAAAAAATCTGATTACATCAATGATGATACTTGCATTATTTTCGACGACCCTGACATCATTAATGTTTCCTAAGGCTACTGATTTGCCAAAGACGGTATCAGCGGCCACGACAGATGCCTATCAAAATCGCTTCATGGAGCTTTGGGGAGAAATCCATGATTCCAGTAATGGTTATTTTAGTCCGCAAGGAATACCGTATCATTCCATTGAGACCATGATTGTGGAAGCACCTGACTATGGACATGTGACAACAAGTGAAGCCTTCAGTTACTATATGTGGCTGGAAGCAATGTATGGTAAGTTTACCGGTGATTTTTCAAGCTTTCAAACTGCTTGGAATGCAACCGAAACTTATATTATTCCAACTGCACAGGATCAGCCAAATACCAGCATGGCACAGTACAATGCTAGTAAACCGGCAACCTATGCACCGGAAGGAGAATTACCTAGTATGTACCCTGCGCAGCTAAATAGCAGTGCAGCAGTAGGCAATGACCCGATACATAATGACTTAGTATCCACCTATGGCAATTCCATGATCTATGGAATGCATTGGCTGCTGGATGTAGATAACTGGTATGGCTTTGGAAGAAGAGCAGATGGAACATCAAAGCCGTCTTACATTAATACGTTCCAAAGAGGAAAGCAGGAATCTACTTGGGAAACCATTCCTCAACCTTGCTGGGATGCAAAGACCTTTGGTGGGACGAATGGTTATCTAGATCTCTTCGTAGGTGATAGCAGTTATGCTACACAATTTAAGTACACCAATGCACCTGATGCAGATGCACGTGCCGTACAAGCTACCTACTGGGCAAATGAATGGGCAGATGAACTCGGGGTTGATCTTAGTACCTATAATGCGAAAGCAACCAAGATGGGGGACTATTTAAGATATGCAATGTTTGATAAGTATTTTAGAAAGATTGGTTCTCCAAGTACGGCAGGAACCGGATACAATTCAGCACATTATCTTATGTCCTGGTATTATGCTTGGGGTGGTGGCATTAGTTCCAATTGGGCCTGGAAGATTGGCAGCAGCCACAATCACTTTGGATATCAAAATCCTATGGCAGCTTGGATCTTATCCACGGATTCAGAATTTAAACCTTTATCACAAAATGGTGCAACTGACTGGGCTACCAGCTTAAACAGACAGCTGGAATTCTATCAGTGGCTTCAATCATCAGAAGGTGCAATCGCTGGTGGAGCAAGTAACTCCTACAACGGCAGGTACGAGGCTTGGCCTGCAGGCACTTCAACCTTCTATGGTATGGGTTATGAAGCAAATCCTGTATATGCAGATCCAGGCAGTAATACCTGGTTTGGCTTCCAGGCTTGGTCCATGCAGCGTGTAGCTGAATATTATTACAAGACCAATGATGTAAGAGCAAAACAATTGCTAGATAAATGGGTTTCCTGGGTGAAATCAGTTGTTGTTCTTAACAGTAACGGAACCTTCTCTGTACCAAGTACCATTGACTGGACAGGACAACCGGATACCTGGACTGGCACTTACACAGGTAATAACAATCTTCATGTAACGGTAGTAAATAGCGGAACAGACCTCGGAGTTACGGCATCCCTTGCCAATGCATTGCTGTATTATAGCAAGGCTTCCGGTGATGATGCTTCCAGAGTTCTTGCGAAGGAATTACTGGATCGTATGTGGACATTATATCGTGATGATAAAGGACTTTCTGCACCAGAATCACGTGCTGATTACACTCGTTTCTTTGAACAGGAAGTATATGTTCCTACCAATTGGACTGGAAAGATGCCAAATGGTGATGTAATAAAATCAGGTGTTAAATTCCTGGATATTCGTTCTAAATATAAGAGTGACCCAAGTTACCAAAGTCTTCTTTCCGCATATAATAGCGGTCAGGATCCAGTATTTAATTATCATCGTTTCTGGGCACAATGTGATATCGCACTTGCTAATGGTGTATATTCTATTTTGTTTGGCGATGGTTCAACACCAGTTAATAACTCTGCAATAGCACCAACCACAGCTACCTTTGATAAGAAAACTGCAAATCAGACTAATGTTGTTGTGACTATGACTTTAAACGGCAATACCTTAACTGGAATTAAAGATGGAAGTACTTATTTGGTAAACGGCACTGATTATACCGTAAGTGGTAGTACAGTAACTCTTTTAAAGGCTTATCTGGCTACCAAAACTGTAGGTGTTCTTAATCTTACCTTTGATTTTAATAAAGGTATTGATCCGCTTTTGGCAATCACTATAAGCGATACAACTCCAAGTGGTTCCATTACACCTACAACTGCCACCTTTGATAAGAAGACTGCGAATCAAGCAAATGTTGTAATCAGCCTTACCTTGGCTGGAAACACATTATCTGCAATTAAGCTGGATGGTCAGACGCTTACCAGTGGTACAAATTATACCGTTTCCGGCAGTACAGTTACCTTCCCGGCAAGCTACCTGGCTACGCTGACAACAGGTGCACATACGGTGGTATTTGATCTTAGTGCTGGAATTGATCCAACACTTGCCCTAACAGTAGTGGATACCTCGGTGGTGGCAGGTAATATTAAAGTACAAATGTATAATGGTAATACTTCAGCACAAACCAATGGTATTGCGCCAAGATTTAAACTATATAATACCGGTACGTCCAGCATTAATTTATCCGAGGTAAAAATTAGATATTACTATACAGTGGATGGTGAGAAGGCACAAAATTTCTGGTGCGACTGGTCCAGTGCGGGCAGCAGCAATATAACAGGAACTTTTGTAAAACTTACAACTGCTAAGACCAATGCGGACTATTATCTTGAAATTGGATTTACCTCCGGTGCTGGAACGCTGGCAGCAGGTCAATCCATTGAGGTTCAGGCGAGATTTTCAAAGACTGACTGGACAAATTATACACAGACAGGTGACTATTCCTACAATGCGTCCAATAACAATTATGTTGATTGGAATAACGCTACAGGCTACTTAAGTAATAGTCTAAAGTGGGGTATTGAGCCATAAAAAGTTGTATTGATATCTGTAAATAATAATTTAAGAACTGCGAAGTGCTAAATTAATAAAATATAAGGAATACTTCGCAGTTCTTTCTTACAAAAAAGGATGGAGGTAAGCTATGCGTAAAATACTAAGTACATTAATAATCGCTTGTCTTATGGTAGGTTTAATTCAATTTCAACCATCAAAGGTACAGGCAGCTACAAATTATAATTATGGGGAAGCCTTGCAAAAGGCAATTATGTTCTATGAATTTCAAAGATCAGGTGACCTTCCTACAACCATCAGAAATAACTGGAGGGGAGACTCTGGTATGACAGATGGAGCTGATGTGGGTTTAGATCTGACAGGCGGCTGGTACGATGCTGGCGATCATGTTAAATTCAATTTACCAATGGCTTATACAGCATCGATGTTGGCCTGGAGCGTATATGAATCCAGAGAAGCTCTAACAAGCAGTGGTCAACTGAATTATTTATTAGAAGAGATTAAATGGGCTACGGATTATCTCATTAAGTGTCATCCATCTGCGAATGTATTTTACTATCAGGTGGGTTCCGGTAGTGCAGATCATTCCTGGTGGGGACCTGCCGAAGTAATGCAGATGGCACGTCCATCCTATAAGGTGGATTTGGCTAGTCCTGGCTCTGCTGTAACGGCAGAAGCAGCTGCAGCACTTGCAGCCGCAGCGGTGGTGTTTGCACCTACTAACCCTACCTACGCTCAGACCTGTCTTACCCATGCAAAGCAATTATTTGCATATTCAGATACAGTAAAGAGTGATACCGGATATACAGCAGCAAACGGTTATTATAGCTTATATGGCGGTTTTTATGATGAGTTATCCTGGGCAGGGTCCTGGTTATATCTTGCTACCAATGATTCATCCTATTTGACAAAAGCTGAAAGCTATGTTGCCAATTGGGGAAAAGAAGGACAATCCACAGATATCGCTTATAAGTGGACACAGAGTTGGGATGATGTTCATTATGGTGCAGGCGTGTTACTGGCAAAGATAACAGGTAAAGCAGTATACAAGACCTTCGTAGAAATGTATCTGGATTATTGGACCACGGGTTATAATGGCAGCCGAATTACTTATACACCTAAGGGACTTGCATGGTTAGATTCCTGGGGTTCTTTAAGATATGCCACGACTACAGCATTCCTTGCAAGTGTTTATGCAGACTGGTCTGGCTGTAGTGCTACAAAAGCAGCTACATATAAGGCATTTACAAAATCACAGGTTGACTATGCTCTCGGAAGTACCGGCAGAAGCTTTGTGGTTGGCTACGGTACGAATTCACCACAGCATCCTCATCACAGAACAGCACATAGTTCCTGGGCTGATAGCTTAAGCGTGCCAACGACTCATAGACATACGATTTATGGTGCACTTGTGGGTGGACCTGGTAATAATGACAGTTACACCGACGATATTACCAATTATGTTAACAATGAGATAGCTTGTGATTACAATGCAGGCTTTGTAGGAGCCTTAGCAAAAGTTTATGGTACCTATGGTGGAACACCAATCGCCAACTTTACAGCAGTAGAGGCAGTGGTTGGGGATGAATTCTTTGTAGAAGCTGGAATTAATGCCTCTGGACCGAATTTCGTCGAAATCAAAGCCCTAATGAACAATCAGTCCGGTTGGCCGGCAAGAATGGGTGATAAATTATCCTTTAAGTATTTTATTGATATTTCAGAAGCAATTAGCTTAGGATATACAGCGGCTAATTTTACTGTTACCACCAATTACAACTCTGGAGCAACAGTATCTCAGATTCAGCCATGGGATGAAGCCAATAACATCTATTATGTAAATGTAGATTTTACAGGAACTAAGATATATCCTGGTGGACAATCCAATTATAAGAAGGAAATTCAGTTCCGTATAGCTGGACCAATGAATACCACCTTCTGGAATAATGCAAATGATTATTCTTATACTAATTTAAATGGTGTAACTTCTGGTAGCGTGGTTAAGACAACCTATATTCCTGTTTACAATGCGGGAGTTAAAGTGTTTGGTGACGAACCTGGCACTGCACAAAGTAGTTCTTCTATCACACCGGTTACTGCTACTTTCGATAAATATAGTCCATCCGCAATTGGAGTAGCTGTAAATTACAATGGTAATACTTTAACAGCAATTAAGAATGGGACTGTAAATCTAGTGAGTGGTACCAATTATACCGTTAGCGGTAATAATATTACGCTTGCAACTTCTTACTTATCAAGTTTACCAGTGGGAACTACAACACTTACCTTTGATTTTAGTGCGGGATATGACCCAAAACTTGTTATAACAGTTACAGATTCAACCCCTAGTGCATCACTTTCCATTAGTCAGGCAGAATTTGATAAGAATGTTCCAGGCAATATTACGGTTGGATTAACCTTGAATGGGCATACCCTGACTGCAATTAAGAATGGAACTACAACCCTAACCAGCGGTACACATTATACCGTTTCCGGTACACAGGTAACCTTATTAAGTTCTTATTTGGCAACACAGGCTTTAGGTAATACAACGTTAACCTTTGATTTTAGTGGAGGTATTGATCCTACACTTGTAGTTAAGATTAAGGATAGCTCCATCGTTGTTACAGGTGACCTAAAGATTCAGATGTTCAATGGCAATACTCAGACAAGCACCAACGGTATTGCTCCAAGAATTAAACTTTACAATACGGGAACCACAAGTATTAATCTATCTGACGTTAAGTTAAGATATTATTATACGGTGGACACTGAGAAGGCACAGAGCTTCTGGTGTGACTGGTCTTCCGCAGGAACTGCCAATGTAACGGGAACCTTTGTGAAGCTGGCAACTGCAAAAACAGGAGCAGATTATTACTTAGAAATAGGTTTTACATCTGGAGCTGGAACACTGGCTGCAGGACAATCCATTGAAGTCCAAACCAGATTCTCCAAGACAGACTGGACGAATTATTCACAGACCAATGACTATTCCTATAACGCTACAGGAAGTTCTTATGTGGATTGGACCAATATGACCGGATATTTGGCAGGCAGCTTAGTATGGGGTGTTGAACCATAATAGTTAGTCACGTAAATTTAGCAGTTAAAGATTTGTTACCTGATAAAATCATTAATTAAGTGAAAAAGTATTTTACTGGTAGTTTTTTCACACTGACATCAATTTACTATTGGTATGCATTAAGTAATGGTGATGATTTTATCAAGCAATATTTGATATTTGAGTACGAAGTTTAAGTTAATGTATTAATGTGAAAATAACAGCTTCTTATAATCACGATTGGCTATAAGCCGAAGGTGCATTATGAGGAGCTGTTATCCGTTTGTCATGTTTTAGAGAGTAACGTTGATAGAAAGAAATTAGTAACCTGGTAAAAACTACCTTGACATACCTATATAATCTAGGTATAATGATGCCTATGAAATCTAGGTATGGAGGTAATTGCTATATGGATAAAAAACTTATGAATATTAGTATTTCAATGTTGCTTCTTAAGCTATTGGAAGAACAAGATATGTATGGCTATGAGATGATAAAAGAGTTGGATTATCGAAGTGAAAATGTATTCTCCTTAAAAGAAGGAACTTTATATCCAGTGCTGCATTCGTTAGAAACAGATGGAGCAATTGAAAGCTATGAAAAGGTAGCAGAAACAGGAAGAGTCCGTAAGTATTATCACATAACCTCAACAGGTACAAAGATTTTAGCGGAGAAGACAAAAGAATGGTCGACCTATCAGAATGCAGTAAATCAAGTGATTGGAGGGAGAAGCTATGGAACAGCAGCATGGTCCTTCTAATAATTTGAATTTGTTTCTAGAGGATGTTGCAGAGCAAATCCAATACAAGCCTGTAAGAGCAGATGTGAAAGCAGAATTAACCGCTCATATAGAAGATAGAAAAGAAGAGTATAGGGAACAAGGAATGGAGGAGTTAACTGCATATAATAAAGCGATTGAGGATATGGGTGATGCAGTGGATATTGGAATTCGAATGAATGAAGTTCGTAAATTGCAAAGTGACCAACCTGCGTTGCTTATGATTATCTCTCTTTTCTCTCTTGGTGTCATGGGAAATATTCGTCTGTTAATAACTACGAATAGTGGGGATTGGTTTACCCAACTATTTTACTTTTTGTTTGGGTTTGTGGTATTTACAGTTGTATATTATTTTGGTTATCAGAAGCTGGTGGGATATAGTAGAAAAATATCAGTTATATTACTGGGAGTAGTGGGAGCATATCTTTTACTTTCTGTAATTAATAGATTTGTCAACAGTTATTATTTATTTAGGCTAACAGGACTTTCTTTTATCTTTGCAATGGAACTGCTTTGTATTCCGGTAATTATTGCAATTGTATATCTAAATCGGAGTAAAAAATATGTTCCTTTTTTCATTAGCACGATTTCAACAGTCAGTATTATAGTTACCACAACTTTGATAATTAGGGACTATACTTTAGTTGCAAATTTAATCTTATTGATATCTACTACTTTTACCTTATTGTTCATGATTATAAAGAAAATGTTAGTGGGGAGAACAAGAAACTTGATCTTTGGATGGTTGATTAGTGCAGGAATCTTAGTCACCACCTTTATAGCATCTTATATTGGAAATGGTGGAAACTGGAGTTATATAATTGAACAGGGCTTTTCTCCTGAGAAAGTGGTACAAAATCATTGGGACGATTCCTATAATAGCATTTTAATAAAGAATCTTCTTAGTAAAGCTGAAATATTGGGCACCATTGAACTTAGCCAAGATGAGTTAATGGGTTATTATATAAGTGACTGGTATTTCGATGATGTTGATGAATTTCACTATAATTATAAAATGCAATTTGTAGAGCCGGAAGAAATAAGACTTGAACATATTCTTCCACAACACTATCAAAACAACTATAGGATTGCATATTGGATTTTAAAATATGGATGGCTCCCTTCCGCTATTTTAATAGGTATCATAGTAGCAGCTTATGGAATGCTAATTCGAATTGTTAGCTTGATTAAAAATAAAATGGGTAAAGTGTTGGCATTTTCCAGTGTTACTGCTTTGATATTACAAACCGTATTATATTTTCTCGGCAACTTCGGATATCAGTTTGGATGGTTTGGCAATCTGCCGCTTATCTCAGAAGGACTATGCAGCATCACAACGAATATGATTTTAGTTGGACTCGTTTGTTCTGCTTATCGATATGATAAAGTGATAAAAGAAGTTGGTGGAAAGAAGATAGTTAATAATTTGGTTATATAAAGATTCAATATAAATTTCAAGGTCTCGCGGGCTCTTTGCCAGCGGGACTTTTGCGTTAATAATATTGAGGGAGGGTATCTGTGAAGTTTGGGTGTTAATATTTATTATGAGTACCGCTCATAAATTACCTCAACCAGTTAATAAATAAACTTGACATATCTTACCAATGCATTTAAACTATCAATGAACAAATATTCATTCATAAAGGGAGAAAATATGCCAAAGTCACCAGAACGTTGTGAAGAGATAAGAGAAGAGATGCGCAAAAAGATTATTAATAAATCCATCCTTTACTTTGCTAAGAATGGATTCTCGGGAACTAAAATGAGTGACCTATCCAAGCATATTGGAATAGGGCAGGGTACTATATATATTTATTTTGAATCGAAGGAAGTACTGTTTAAGGAAATTCATAAAAGGATAAATAGAGAAAAGGATATTAAGCAGCTAAAGCTTTTGTCAAAGCTTCCGATACCTGCCAAACAGAAAATTCATAAGCTGACGACCACAGTAATGCAACAACTACAAAAAGATGATGAATTCGCGGCAATGATTGCTCTAAATACTCAGATGCTATTAGAACAAGATGAAGATTATTCGGCTGACGAAACCACCTATCAATCCGAGCTATATAAATATATGGCAAAAATAATTGAACAAGGGCAAAAGGAAGATAGTGTAGTTATAGGGAATCCCTTAAAACTTGCTGATTACTATTGGGGAGTTGTGTATCTTTATGCGCTTAAGAAGCTATTTACTACAAAGTACGAAATGATTAACTCACAGGATTTAGAACGTACAATATTGAAATAAAGGGTCTGGAGGCGGAGAATGAGGAAGCGAATTGCAATTATCACAGGTGCAAGTGGGGGATTAGGAAAAGAATTTACCAGGCTTATGCTAGGAGAAAAAGTAGATGAAGTCTGGGCAATCGCAAGGAACCACGAAAAGCTGACAGTTTTAAAGAAAGAAATGGGAGATAAAATTATACCTATTTCTAAGGACTTATCTAATCTAGATGAAGTAACTTCTATAGGACTGTTACTAGAGAAAGAGAGACCTGATATAGCATATTTAATCAATAATGCAGGAATTGCTAGAATGGGTTCGTATCAGGATTTTGATGCGGAAGAAATAAGTGCTACTATCAGCATCAATTGCACCGCATTAGCAATTCTATGTACCTTAAGCATTCCATATATGCGACAAGGGAGTAGAATATTGAATATATCTTCGGCGTCTTCCTTTCAGCCATTACCCTATCTTAATTTATATGCTTCAACAAAAGCTTTTGAGCGAAGCTATTCCCGAGCTTTAAATGCAGAGTTGAAGGGCACAGGAATAACTGCAACGGCTGTCTGTCCAAGCTGGGTTGATACAGATTTATTATTAAAAGAAATGAATGGAAGAAAGATTAAGTTTCCTGGTATTGTTCCACCTGACCGAGTTGCAGTTCAAGCTCTTAAGGATGCAAAGCGTGGAGAAGATATGTCGGTTTGTACTTTGTATGTGAAATGGCTTCATGTATTAGCCAAAATATTTCCACAAAAAGTGGTTATCTATCGCTGGGTACATCAAATCAAAAGATATATCAATTGAGAAAGGCAGGGTTAGCCTTATGGAAAAATACATTGACTCTGAACGTATCGATTTATTTGAACCTAATATCTATATACAGTTTCAGGTGCAGATAATAGGAAATCCTTTGCCTGAAGAGATAGTAACCGCTATAAAAAAAGCCTTTCTTGCAAACGAAGTAACCATGTCTAAAATCGAATTTGACGGATTAGGGAATTCATATTATAAACGGATGGAGGAAAGTGGCTGTAAGGTTAGTATTGTTAAAGATAAGTGGCTTGATCTTATGAGGATGAATGAAAAGATACCCTTTGCTATTGATCAAGGAGAATTTATAAGGGTATTTGTTATTATGTCAAAAGAAGGTACTTATTTATTTTTAATGGCGCACCACTTGGTGGGGGACGGAAAATCCATAACCTATTTTCTGGAGGATATCATGAGAGCTTTATCCGGCGAAAAGCTGGAATATAAGGAAATGGAATTAATTACTCAAGAATCCATGCCACCAAAATCAGAATTGCCAAAACTCGTAAAACTATATGCCTCCAGGTATAATCATAAATGGAAGAGTACAGGACGTATTTTTCATTGGAAGGATTATTATAAAATCCATGAAACATACTGGAAGGACCGCAGTTCACAAGTCTTACTCGAATATTTTACACCCGAGGAGTTAACTCAAATACATAAGAATGCGAAGCAGATTGGAGTATCTGTTAATAGTTATATTATTACTGCATTTCTAGAGGCAAATAGAGAGAATAGTATCATTGGGATTGCTGTAAATGCTAGAAAAGACAATAATAAATCCATGTCCAATCAAGCAACAGGAATAAGTGTAAATCATACTTACTCTGACAGACTAGGCTTCAAGAAAAATGCACAGCTCATCCATAGAAAGGCTCTATTTAAACTCGCGAAACCAGTTACAAAGTATTTTATACTCAGGTTTATTCCATTGTTTCAAAAAAGCCTGATTGATTCTGCATTATTATTTACTTACGGACTATATCAGAATAAAATATCACAAAAGTTTGCAAAGCTAATGGGCTATGCGGGAGGGCAGGCCAGAGAGTTAGGTATTACAAATCTTACAAGACTGGATATTCCTAATGTCTATGGGGAATACGAATTAAGAAATGTTATCTTTATTCCGCCGGTTGTATCCTATGCAAAGCATATTATTGGAGTTGCGACAATGGGGGATGGAATGACCATTTCCTATCATTTTATGAGTGACCAGAATAAAGAAAAAGAAACAGAATTCTTTAAACATGCGATTAAAAATTTAAGGGTGGAAGAACATGAAGGATAAAGCAATTCAATATTTATCAAAGAATCCATTGCTTCATATGGATATGATGGAGGCAATCAGAAGAAATTCAGCGGATTTATTATATGCAGATATAGATGGGATACTGATAAGAGAGCAAAATAGCGATGCTTATATGATTACAGTCAACGATGTTGAGTTAGGCTGTAACTTAATAAATACAATTTCAGAGAGTAGCCTCTTTGTAGCGCATCAAGAAAATATGGTAGAACTCATCAGTAATAAGTTCAATTTAAAAGGAAAGATGGAATGCTTTCAAGTTGTTTACGAGCAGGAACATATGCTTGAAGTAAGTGATGAGATTTCTATTCGAGCATTAGATTTAGAACATATTAATGTCATATTAGAACATTATAAAAAACTACCCTATTCAGAAGTGAAAGAGTTATTGGAGAAAGGCACCATGTTTGGCGGTTATAAAGACGGAGTACTTATTGGATTTATAGGCAACCATTTAGAAGGAAGTATTGGATTGCTGGAAGTGTTTCCAGACTTCAGAAAGAGAGGATATGGAACAATACTGGAAAGCTACATGGTAAATCGTATGCTTCAAAAGGGACAGGTACCTTTTGCACAAATTGAAGTAAATAATAAAGCATCTTTAGAATTACAAAAGAAACTTGGGTTTTGTGTGTCCGAGGACAGGGTATTCTGGTTGTTTTGAGAACTAGTGCTTTCGATTCGCTAATTGACGCATCCAAGTATTTGCTGTGCTTATGATACTCTAATAATGAAATATGTAATACAGCAGATATGTCAGAAATGAGAAACTCGTGCATATATTATACTAAGAAAACCTTGTGAGGGCATGTATGGAGATATATGTTGTTCAACCAGAAGATACCTTGGTTGATATAGCACGAAAATATGGTGTAACGGTAGAGAAACTGGCAGCAGATAATGGGTTGCCTTATCCATATAATTTAATCACCGGTCAAGCGTTAGTCATTACTTATCCCAAAACCACTCATGTTATCTCGGAAGGGGAAACAATAGAGAGTATAGCTGACAGGTATCAGGTGTCTGTTATGCAAATTCTTAGAAATAATCCCTATCTATCAGATAGAGAGTTTATTTATCCAGGTGAGTCCTTGGTTATTAGTTATAATACAAAAAAAACGATTACCACAAATGGCTTTGCCTATCCGTTTATAAAAATGGAAACTCTAATTAAAACACTACCAAACCTTACTTACTTATCTATTTTTAATTATACGGTTCTTGAAAGTGGTAATATCTCTACTTTTCATGATGACACGGATATTTTAAATGCTGCAAGGCAGTATGGAACAATACCCTTGCTGTTCCTAACTACTTTGACCTATCAAGGTGAACCTAATATTGAGTTAACCTACCGGGTTCTTCTAGATGAAGAATATCAGAGTAGGATGATGGACCAATTTATATCCATTATGAAACAGAAAGGGTATTATGGGGTTAATCTCATTTTAAATAATTTAACAAAGGAAAATCAGCTTCTTTATCAAAATTTATTGCGTAAAGCACAAGAAAAGTTGCAAGCCGCGAATCTACTGTTTTTCGTGACAGTTAACTACTCCTTAGTGGAAGCAGATGGTACGTCTGTAATAGAGGATATAGATTATTTAACTTTAAGCCAGAACACGCAAAATCTCACATTCATAAACCTAACCTGGGGCAGTATTGATTCACCTCCTGAGCCTGTAAGTGATATCAATTATATTAGAATGCTGGTTGATTTTGTAGTTAATACTGTACCACCGGAAAAGATAGTAATAGGTGCACCAGTCATTGGTTATGACTGGGAGCTGCCCTATGTAAAGGGAAGATCGAGCATAACCTCACTAACAATTAACTCTACCTATAGTTTGGCATATCAGGTGGGTGCTATTATTGAATTTGATGAAGCGTCTCAAACTCCATACTTCTATTACAACCGTTTTGGTTTCGAATTGCCTAGTCAACATATCGTGTGGTTCGTAGATGCTAGAAGTATTGATGGCCTGTGCAAAATTATTATAGATAAAAACTTAAATGGCAGTGGAGTGTGGAACATAATGATTTACTATACACAACTATGGACCATTATTAATGCGGAATTTGATGTTATAAAATTGATATGATAGTTGCGGTAAAAAATTTGGAGTTAGGGAAAAGAAAAGGCTTCCTATGATTAAGTATCATCATAGAAAGCCTATAGATATTGTATTAGTTTTTAATTACTTTTATTCTTATAACTACATCTATAACAATTTAATTACTTCCTCAAGTTCTTCCGATAATACCTTAGCGGACGCAAAATCAGTGTCTTTTAAAGCCAAGGCGATTTTCGTTTCAAGGGTTTTCTTCTTTTGTTCTAATTCTAAGTAATCTTTATCAAAATGATTAGCATAAATCATTTTTCTGAATTTTCGAATGCTCATTTTCCTAATGGTCTTATCTTCTATTATTAAAACATAATCTACAGAGTTAACAATGGTATAGAAGTCATGTGAAATCATCAGCAAAGCACCATTATAGTTTTCGATTGCTTTTTCCAGTGCAATTTGTGCATAGGTATCCAGATGGCTGGTTGGTTCATCAAATAGTAAAAGGTTTGCTTTACTAGCGGACACCTTGGCTAATTGAAGCATATTTTTTTCTCCGCCGGATAAAGAGCTTATCTTTTGATGTAGGTCTTCTTCTTTAAAGTTATAATCTATAATATGATCAATAACTTCTTGATACGTCTGAAACCCAATTTCATAGAATTCCTCAAAGATAGTATTATTTTCGTTCAACATCTCACCTTGTAATTGAGATAGAAAGGCTACTTTCGTGTCTTCGGTTATTACGATAGCAGGGTGATTGTTCTTGTAGATTTCACGAAGTAACGTGGTTTTCCCAGCACCATTTGGACCAATTAGGGCAACTTTATCCGTTGAGTTAATTTCTAAAGTTACATTTTCCAGAAGTAGCTCGTCAAAAGCAATACTGAAGTTATTAACTTTCAAAACAGGAGTTTCATTGGCTACATTTTCAGCAGTTAATCTTATATTCGGCTCATTAATCTCAACAAAAGGAGCTTTAATTCTACGCGCTTCCAGTCTTTCCAGAATTTTTTTTCTGGCTTTTAATGATCTACCCCTAGAAGCATCTGTAAATACATCGGCAACGGAGCGTAGTTTGTCAACTAAAATCTCATTTCTTTCTATTTCTTCGGTATCTGCAACGGCTAATTCCTGAACTTCAATTTTTGTTTGAAGTAAAGAGAAGTTGTAATCAATATACCGTCCATCGAATTCCTGAAGCTCTTTATTCTCCAGGTGTAGAATTTTATTAAAGCAATGATTTAGTAAGTACCTGCTGTGTGTAATAATCAAAAGAGTTCCCTTATGTGAATTAATTAGATTTTTAAGAGAATTAAGATTTTCAAAATCTAAAAAAACATCGGGCTCGTCCATAATCATTAAATCTGGAGAGGTTAACATTTCTTTTATTACTTGAATTAGTTTAAATTCTCCTCCACTAAGATTAGTCACAGGGAGGCTTTCTAGTTTGCCTAAGTTCGCTAACCCAAGCTTCTTTGTAATATTACTTTCATAGTTATCACCATCCATTGCCTGGAAGGCATCTAAGGATTGCTGATACTGTTCTAGTAAAGGCTCGATATCCGTAGCTGTCTCCATGTCGGTACAGATGTTAGTTATTTCAGTTTGTAGTTTTATAAATTCTGAGGCTACATATTCAAATACAGATATCTCTTTTGTTTTATCGAACTTTGAGAACTGACTAACGTAACCTATTCTGCAATCAGGTGATTTCTCTAATATACCATCAAACATGTACTTGTCAGGGTCTCTTATTATATCTGTAAGGGTACTCTTTCCACTACCGCTGGCACCAATAAAGGCACAGTGTTGACCTTCTTCTAAAGTGAAGGAAATATTGTTATATAACTCCTTTTGAGGAAAGGAGAAGGATAGATTTTCAACTTTTATCATAATATTACTCCATTCTGAGTTTTCGTTGGTAGCATAACATTTTTCTCGATTAATTACAATCCTTTCAATTGGAAACCTGGAAGATAGCTTTATATACATTCTAAAGTAAGCTTTCTTCTTTCATTGTTTCAAAAATTGCGAACTGTTACATAAAATATGAACACTTCTAAGCTGTTTTTGGACATGCTATAATAGTTTTAGTACTAAAATGTGCAAGAATAGTTGAGAAAAGAACCTTAGAGTTTTATATAATTACGAAATAAGGAGGATACTTATGGAGTGGCTGGATTATATGAATGCGGCACTGGACTATATTGAAGAGAATCTCAGTATAAAAATCAATATGGATAAGGTAGCAGAAAAGGCTGCTTGTTCGCCCTATAATTTTCAGAGAATGTTTTCGTTTATTACAGGTGTTACATTAGCAACTTACATACGAAGAAGATGTATGACAGCAGCAGCGTTGGAGTTATTGCATAGCAATGAGAATATAATTGATATTGCATTTAAGTATGGCTATGAATCACCAGTATCATTCTCAAGAACCTTTTATTCTATTCATAAAATAGCACCCTCAGAGGCAAAACGAGAAGGTGCCAATATGGAGCTGTACCCTAAAATATCCTTCCAAATATCAATTAAAGGAGATGTGCCAATGAAATTTAGAATTGAGAAAATGAATGGATTTACCTTAGCAGGTATTTCAAGAGAATTTACCTGTGTAAATGGTGAGAATTTTGAAAAAATCCCACAGATGTGGCAGGAAGTTAATACAAGCAACTTAGGGGATGTAGTTTTTAATATGAATCACCGGGAACTGGAAGAAACCTATGGAGTTTGCTATGATTTTAACTTTGAAGCGGATAAGTTTCGTTATATGATTGCGGCAAAACCGGAAGGTGAAATCCCAGAGGGTTGTGATGTTGTAGTAGTTCCAGAGCTGACTTGGGTAAAGTTTGAATGCCGTGGTGTACATCAGATACAAGAAGTGTTTAAAAGAATGTACACCGAATGGTTTCCAACCTCGGGCTATGAACATGCCGATGGACCTGAAATAGAGTGGTATTCCACAGATGACCCAACGACACCGGATTATCACTGTGAAGTATGGGTTCCAATTAAGAAGTTATAAATATCGTGGGTGAATTTCCATAAATTATAATAAGGCTAATGTTATCACTGGAAACCGAAGTGAATAACATTAGCCTTATTATAATTTGGTAGTGCTTTATGATATTCTTCTAAGAATTACAAAACATATTATATCTGTACAGATTGCTTAAATAACATTTTCTTCGAGAATTTTTCATTAAAGAAATGAATGATCGGTCCAAGACACAAAGCACAGATAAAGGTACCAAGGCCGATTAAGCCACCTGCTAAAAGAGCTATAATTGCACATAATCCATCATTCGTCATTCTGCACCAGAAATAAGGGATGGGAAGTCGTTCTTTCATAATTAAGGATACACTATCATAGGGAGAAATTCCGGCATCTGAAGTCTGATAAAGTGAAACACCAAGGCTTGTCAAAATAACTCCTAGAATTACAAATAATAGTTTAAGGAAGATAGTCTGTGGTGGTGTAATTGTAATGTCAGCCAACCACATAAAAAATTCTGCAACATAACCAACCAGGAACCAGTTAACAAAGGTGCCAACACCAATTAGTTTTCTACCAAAAGTTATTTCTATAATAAATATAAATACATTTAATAAAACTAAAAAACTGGCATAAGGAAGATTTAATTGGTTAGATACGGCCATACACATGGCGGAAAATGGGTCATTTCCCATGCCTGAAAATTTAAATACACTAACACCAATGCCTAGAAGGACATTACCAATTATCATACCAATGAATCTTCTGTGTCCCATACTGGTTAATTTCTTAATCATGATTAATCTCCAAATTATTTTATTCTATTCGTAATACGAAATATCTTTTCGTAATTTTTAGTAACAAACTAGTCCGCAAGTTACGTATAACTCACTTCTAAGTGAGTTTATTAATACTAACCTAAATCCAACCACCGTCAAGATGAATGACTTGACCTGTTAAATACTCATTTTTATAAGCCAAATGATATACAAGATCTGCCACTTCCTCTGCTCGACCAAGACGATTAGCTGGGATCTCATCAATCAACTGCATCAGTTCCTCGTCTGCCAGAAAACGATTCATTTCCGTATCAATAGCTCCACAAGCTACGGCATTCACTTGTATGTTGCTAGGGGCAAGTTCTTTCGCAAGTGCTTTGGTAAAGGAATTCATGCCTCCCTTTGAAGTTGAGTATGCTACCTCGCAGGAAGCCCCCACAACACCCCATACGGAAGAAATATTAATTATTTTACCGGATTTACTTTTTACCATATCAGGAACTGCCAGCGAACAGCAGTTGTAGACAGAGGTTAAATTGGTGTTCAGAATTCGATTCCAATCCTCATATTTCATATCTGTAAATAACCCCACAAAGGCTATGCCAGCATTATTTACAAGCACATCAATAGGGCCAAAAAGTTTCTTAGCCTGGCGAAACATTTCGGCAGCTGTTTCATTATCGCCCACATCACCAAGAAATGCAAGACAGGGAACCTGATAATTTTCAATTTCTGCCTTTGTCTTTTGCAACTCGTCCTCTCTGTGTGCAGAGTTAATAACTATATTAAACCCTTTCTTGGCAAATTTAACAGCAATCGCTTTACCGATGCCGCGAGATGAACCAGTAATGAGTACGGTCTTTTTGCTCATAGCTTTATCCTCCTAGAAATTATGAAGTTTATGCAACTATACGATGATCTGTTGCTCCAATCGGTATTTACAAGCAAGCTTGCAATACCTCATTCCGCTTTCATTATATCATGAACATAAAAGCATGTTCATGATCTTGTTGCTCCAATCGGTATTTACAAGCAAGCTTGTAATACCTCATTCCGCTTTCATTATATCACAGTTAAACAATAGCAAAACTTATTATTTTTATATATTGTAAAAGATGTTCCAGTGAAAGTGAAGTTGAATAAGGCCGTAACTTATGCTAGTATTAGAAAGATGGAATTATAACTATAGCATTTGTAAATAAATTTACAAGCAGATTTATCGAATGGGGTGATTTACTTGAAGCGTAGTGCAGGACGGATATTCCTTCGTGGATTTATATTATCGATATTTATAGTAATAGTACTTTTAAGTGCGGGAATACTTGGATATAGACTTACTTTACAATGGTGGCAGCCAGAGAAGCAAGAATCAGAATATGCTTTTCAGGGAGAGACTCTACCCGACACGGAAAATGAAGTGGACCCAGAAGAGCCAACCACTAATTTGATATTCTGTTATGATAAGGAAACTGGCAAAATCACAAGAACGGTTCTTGAGATATTAAATAGCAAAACGGAGTGTATTACCTATATCACTATACCTATGCGTACTGAAATAAAACTATCGGATGTATTATATCGTAAAATGACACTTGCAAATCCGGACATGCCTCAATTTTTGCAGTTGACAGCAATTTCAAGTTATTTTAATATGGACAACGTGTTTGAAAATGGAGTTGCTATTATTGAGGAACTTCTAAATTCAAAAATCAATTACTATACTGCGATTCCGAAGGAAAAGTATGAAAAAATTTTTTATAGTAAAAATCAGAAAACAGAAAAGAATAAGGAACAAAGCGAATACGTGGATCAGCAGCAGAAAATAGAAAGTTTTACCGCTACCTACATAAAAGAATTAAAGAAAATGAAAACTGAGGAAGACCTACGGATTTATTTAGAAGAAATATATCCAAGCCTTACATCAAATTTGTCGTTGTCGGATAAATTAAAATATATAGATTTTTATAGTAAGATTACATTAAATAATATTTCATTTGAGTTGGTTTCAGGTGAGAATACGAATCTCTCATTTAAACTTGATCAATCAGCAATGAAAGCGAGGGTAGATGAGTTAATAAAATAATAGGGACGGAGGAAGAAAGGAGTAAAGAAAGTTAATTTATGATGAACAAAAAGTTGAAAAGTAAATATGCCCTTATTCTTAGAAAATACATGACTATTACAATTGGTGCTGCCTTAATGGCACTAGCCAATAACCTGGTATTTGAACCAATGGAGCTGGTTACAGGAGGGGTATCCGGTCTGGCAATTGTAGTAAAGTCCTGGACGGAGTTTATTATTGATGGTGGATTTCCAGTATGGTTATTCAGTCTTCTCTGTAATGTGCCTCTATATTTAATATCTCTAAAAGTGAAGGGTTTACGTTTCCTATTATCAACGCTCTATGGAACCGCTGCTTTTATTTTGGGAATGATGTTGTTCCCAGTGGTTGACCTGCAGTTACAGGATTATCTTTTGGCTTCTATTATGGGTGGTGCACTCATGGGGCTTGGAATTGGACTTGTGTTTTCCGCACAAGCATCAACCGGTGGAACAGACCTGTTAGCCAATATCATACAAAACAAAACGAGACATTTATCCATTCCTATTGTAATGACTTGCATCGACGGTGTAATTATAGCAATCGGTGCTGCACAATTTGGATTAAAGAATGCGCTATACGCAATCATAGCAGTCTTTGTGGTTGCTAAGGTATCGGATGGTATATTGGAAGGTCTAAAATTTGCTAAGATGGCATATATTATTTCGGATGAATATGAGAAAATTGCAGCCGATATCTTAAATAAGATGGACAGAGGAGTTACAGGAATCAGTGCTACGGGAATGTATTCCAATCAAGATAAAAAAATGCTTTTCTGCGTAGTTTCCAAGAAAGAAATTGTTAAGATAACTGAAATAGCGCAGAACATTGACCGTAAATCTTTTGTAATTGTTTGCGATGCAAGAGAGGTTATGGGAGAGGGATTTATTGAATATAGACAGTAATTTTAAGAATATTTTGCTCTATTATCGGTAAATCTACTTATTTTTGAATCTCATATACAAATTATACAAAAGCCAAAAACCTATTTTGTTAAAATGGGATATGGTTTATAAACATGAAATGTTGTATCATTACGATATAAGGAAATGTACAAGAGCTCATGGAAGCTAATTTTTAGGAGGATATAAAATGGCAAGTTTATCTTTAAAGAACATAACAAAGCAGTATCCTAACGGAGTAGTTGCTGTTAAAGATTTTAATCTTGAGATAGCTGATAGAGAATTCATCATCTTCGTAGGACCTTCAGGTTGTGGTAAGTCAACTACACTTCGTATGATCGCGGGACTCGAAGAGATTTCATCCGGTGAGTTATGGATCGGCGACAAATTAGTAAATGATGTTGAACCTAAGGACAGAGATATTGCGATGGTTTTCCAGAACTACGCTTTGTATCCACATATGTCTGTATATGACAATATGGCATTCGGTTTAAAGTTAAGAAAAGTTCCTAAGGATCAAATTGATAAATATGTTCAAGAAGCAGCAAGAATTCTTGATATCGAGCGTTTATTAGACCGTAAGCCAAAGGCTCTTTCCGGTGGTCAGAGACAGCGTGTTGCTATGGGTCGTGCTATCGTTCGTAATCCTAAGGTATTCCTTATGGATGAGCCTTTATCAAACCTTGATGCTAAGTTAAGAGTACAGATGCGTATCGAGATCTCTAAATTACATCAGAGATTACAGACTACTATCATCTATGTAACACATGATCAGACAGAGGCTATGACTCTCGGAACAAGAATCGTTGTTATGAAAGATGGTTTAGTTCAGCAGGTAGATACTCCACAGAACTTATATGACAAGCCAAAGAACTTATTCGTTGCTGGTTTCATGGGATCTCCTCAGATGAACTTTGCAGATGCAGTTGTATCTAAAAAAGGCAGTGATGTATTTGTAACTTTCGGTACTAATACAGTTAAGCTTCCTGAAGGAAAAGCAAAGAAAGTAATCGATGGCGGTTATGATGGCAAGACAGTAGTAATTGGTATCCGTCCAGAAGATATTCATGATGAAGAAGTATTCTTAAGCAACTCTCCTGATAGCGTAATCGAAGCTACAGTAAGAGTATATGAGTTATTAGGTGCAGAAGTATTCTTATACTTCAGCGTGGATGAAACATTAGAAATTACTGCACGTGTTAATCCTCGTACTACAGCAAGACCTGATGATACATTAAAGATTGCATTTGACATGTCTAAACTTCATGTATTTGATAAAGAGACAGAGCAGGTTATCACAAACTAATAAATAGATATATTTTGGGGAACACTTAAGTGTTCCCCTTTTTGATATATAACAAGATGAAAAGACTTTTCATTTCATCTTATTACGTGAAGGTAAGGCGGTATCAATAAAGCCTAATTTTTTTATTATATTCATTGAAAGATAGATAGGACAAGAGACTGTGGAGTCTCAATATATGTTACTAAAATATAGTTTAAATAATAAACTAATCCGATAAACTTGTTTTTTGATAGTATTTTACTAAAATATTTATGCAAATCTTATAAAATTAGTTTACTTCTTTGAATTTCAATGTTAAAATATCTTTCGTATACATGAATTTTAAAGAAAAATAGAAATATAATATAAAGGAGTGAAATCATGATTTCCAATCAAATTCTTCAAAGCACCATCGATGGATTAAAAGGGATCACTCGTATCGATATTTGTGTTATGGATACGGAAGGTAAAGTGCTTGCTACTACCATTGAAAATGCGGATCAGTATGAGAATGCTGTATTATCTTTTGTGGCGTCTCCAGCAGACAGTCAGGCAATACAGGGCTACCAGTTTTTTAAGGTATTTGATGAGCATCAGTTGGAGTATGTTATTCTGGCAAGGGGCGACAGTGAGGATGTATTCATGATTGGAAAGATTGCTTCTTTCCAAATACAGAATTTACTGGTTGCTTATAAAGAAAGATACGACAAGGATAACTTTATTAAGAACCTGCTGTTAGATAATCTTCTTCTAGTAGACATATATAACCGTGCTAAGAAACTTCATATCGATACAGAAGCTAGACGTGTGGTTTATATTATCGAGACAAAGAATGAAAAAGACGCGAATGCATTAGAGACTGTTAGAAGCTTGTTCTCCGGCAAAACAAAGGATTTTATTACAGCTGTTGATGAGAAGAATATTATTCTTGTAAAAGAAGTGAAACAGAATGAGTCCTATGAAGATTTAAATAAGACTGCTAAGGTTATCCTTGATATGTTGAATACCGAAGCTATGACAAAGGTACATGTATCTTATGGCACAATAGTGAATGAGATTAAAGACGTATCTAGATCTTACAAGGAAGCTAAGATGGCATTAGATGTCGGCAAGATCTTCTATAGCGGCAGAAATGTAGTGGCTTATAATAATTTGGGAATTGGCAGACTTATTTATCAATTACCTATGCCACTCTGTAAGATGTTCATTAAGGAAATCTTTGAAGGTAAATCTCCGGACGATTTCGATGAAGAGACACTCACAACAATCAATAAGTTCTTTGAAAACAGCTTAAATGTATCCGAGACCTCAAGACAATTATATATCCATCGTAACACATTGGTATATAGACTTGATAAGCTGCAAAAGAGTACTAATCTTGATCTTCGTGTGTTTGAGGATGCAATTACATTTAAGATTGCTCTTATGGTAGTAAAATACATGAAGTATATGGAACAATTGGATTATTAATAATGAGGCTGTTGCAAAACGAAGAAGTATAACTATAGTTTTGCAGCAGCCATGCTTTTCAAGAAAGCAAAGCCTGTATTAACAAACATATAACGTTTAATTGATAATATTTTAGGAGATGTTTTATGTGCTTTTGACAGGTTAATGATATTGGCAAATGGAGGTGTGTTTATTATGCGTAAGAATTTTTTGACCGGTTTGTTAACAGGAATCGGCAGCGCTTTGTTCATTTTCGTCCTACTTATAGCTGCCCTATTCTATTTCAGTGATAAAACGGAGGCAGACAGCAGTGATGCCAAGGAAATTTCTAATAACCAAGAGGTTGAAGAACCAACTGCAGTTGTTAACTATAACAAGATAGTTAAAAAATTAGAATTTCTAGAAAAGCTAGTTGATGCAAATTATCTGGAAAGCGTTGATAATGTGTCCTTTGAAGATGGTATTTACAAGGGATTTATCAGCAGCTTGGAAGATCCGTATTCTACTTATTTTACCAAAGAGGAATATAGTGCGTTGATGGAGAGTTCTTCGGGTATTTATTGTGGAATAGGAGCTACCGTTAGTCAAGATGTAAAGACCGGTATCATTACAATTGTGAAGCCATTTAAGAACAGTCCAGCAATAAAAGCGGGGCTTCTGCCAGGAGATATTATTATAAAGGTGGATGAAGAAGAAGTTACAGGTAAAGATTTGTCTGAAGTGGTTAGCCACATGAAGGGAATTGAAGGTACGACAGTAGACCTTTCCATAGGACGTGAAGGTGAGAAGGAACCACTGAAGTTTACCATAACCAGACAAGAAATTGAAGTTCCAACCATTGAATATCAGATGCTGGATAATAGTATCGGCTATATTATTATTACTCAATTTGATGAGGTAACTGTTGCACAGTTTAATGAAGCTGTGAATACGCTGGAAAAGAAGAAAATGAAGGGTCTTATTGTAGATGTTAGAAATAATCCAGGTGGATTGTTGGATGCAGTTGTTAACGTCCTGGATCGTTTGCTTCCTCCTGAACTGATTGTTTATACAATGGATAAGAACAATGAACGAACAGAAGAAAATGCTACAGATGATAAGAAAATCAAAATTCCGATGGCAGTACTGATCAATGGTAATAGTGCAAGTGCGGCGGAGATCTTTGCAGGAACACTACAAGATTATAAGACTGCTACTATCGTTGGTACCACGAGTTTTGGAAAAGGAATTGTTCAACAGGTAATTCCTTTATCTGATGGAACAGCAGTTAAACTTACCATTTCAAAATATTATACTCCAAATGGACGTAATATTCATGGAACTGGCATTAAACCGGATGTTACAGTTGAGTTGAAGGAAGAGCTTGCAAAGGAAGTTAACATTCCGATTGACAAGGATAATCAACTACAAGAAGCAATCAAAGTTTTAAAGAAAAAGATAAAATAATTAAGACTATGCTAAGCGTAGTCCCAATATAGAAAAGGGTGGATTTTGGGTAACCAATCTTCATCCTTTTTTCGTTTTCTGTCGTTATATCTGGATAATTTCTCAAAGAAAGTTTTAAAATACTATAATATTAATTAAGAATCTTCCGATAAATATTATAAGCAACAGGAAACCTATAGAGTTTTCGGTGAAGATGGGTGGTGATAAGGATGCGTATCGATGCATTCAATAAGGTTAGTGAATTATATAAGTCAACCAGTGTAAAGAATACGTCAAAACCAACAAGTAGTAGTTTTAGTGATAAGCTTGAACTGTCACAAGCTGGTAAGGATTATCAGATTGCAAAGCAGGTTGTAGCACGCACTCCGGATATCAGGGAGACAACTTTAGAAGATATCAAAAAACGTATGGAAGCTGGCACTTATAACATCACAATCAAAGATGTTGCAGACAAGTTGATCGATAACGCTGACCTATAATTTTTGGTCAGCGGATCAACGAGGTAGGAATGTACCTGCATAGGAAAGAGGTTTACTTTGGCAAGTTTAATTGATGAATTGATCTTAATCTTGGAGCAGGAATATGATGTTTATCAGAAATTAATACCGATAGCAAATGAGAAGACACAGGTCATCGTAAAAAATGACCTAGCTGCTTTACAGGAGATTACGAAAAAAGAACAGTTATCGGTGGATAAAATCAGTGCTCTGGAACACAAAAGAGACAATGTTATGATAAATATAAAGACAGTAATCAATAGAAAATCTGGTGAATTTACGCTTAAAACTCTTGTTGGCTTAATGGAAAATCAGCCAAAGGAGCAGAAAGCGCTTTCTATATTACATGATAATCTTAAAAAAGTAATTGATTCACTTGTGGAAGTGAATAATCGCAACAAATTATTAATACAACAATCCCTAGAGATGATAGAATTCAATATGAATTTTATTCAAAGCACAAGGATGGCGCCGGGGAACAATACTTACACAAAAGGTGCTTCAACATACGAAGCCCAATCGCAGGGAACACGGATGTTTGATGCGAAACAGTAAGAGTAAGGTTAGGTGGAGTTCATGGGTTCATTAAGCGGCTTATATATTGGTGTGTCCGGTCTGAATGTGAGTCAGGCGGCTTTGAATGTAACCTCCCATAATTTAGCTAACGTTGATACCAAGGGTTTTGTTCGACAGCAGGCAGTATTAACGGACTTTAACTATATTAAAATGGGAGATTCTTATATGTCCTCTATGCAGAAAGGCTTAGGGGCTAATTTTGCTACCGTAAAACAAGTTAGAGATACGTTTCTTGATCAGGCCTATCGCCAGGAAGTTGGTCGGCAGGCCTTTTATGAATCCCAATATTCAGCGGTTAATGAAGTTGAGGGCTTATTTGGCGAATTGGAAGGAGAAACCTTTCAAAAGACTTTAAGTACCTTTTGGACTTCTTTGCAGGAATTGGGTAAAGAACCCGATAGTGTCGTGGCTAGAGCAACCCTGATACAGTCGGCAGTAACCTTTTTGGAAAGAGCAAATAATATTTCAAAACAGCTTACAGACTATCAGCTTAATTTAAATACACAGATTAAAGATCAGGTTGAGCGCATCAATGAAATTGGTAACGAATTAAAAACGCTGAACCTTAAAATCAGACAGTATGAGAGTACAGGTGTTGAGAAAGCGAATGATTTAAGAGATCAGCGCAATAACCTGCTAGATGAGCTTGGGAAATACGGAAACATTACATATAAAGAAAATATAAATGGAATTGTTAATGTTAATTTTGAAGGAATGCCTTTTGTTACAGAAGATTCAGTATTTATGATGAATACAGTGCCGGTTGATGATACGACACAAATGTTAAAACCGGTATGGGCGGCATATGGTGGTGCAGATGTATTCAACCTAGATAAAGTTCCAACTGCTGATAAAAATAACGATATTGGCTCATTAAAAGGATTATTAGTTGCCAGAGGGTCAAAACAGGCTAACTATACGGATATTCCCGTAAGAAGTAATTATGAGACAGACACCTTATATAATGCAGCTGTTATGGATTACAACAATAAAACCAATGCTTCAGTTATCATGACGGTACAGGCACAGTTTGATCAGTTGATTCATGGGATTACCACAACGATTAATGATATCCTAAGCCCAAATAAGACAGTTACTTTACCAGATGGAACTACATTAAAAATATTAGACGAAGAAAATGCTCCGGTGGGTATGGATGCAGATAAGACTATGGGTGAAGGCTTATTTAACAGAAAATCATCACCTCGTTATGAAGAGCCGGTAGAGATACAAATTGTCGATGAAAATGGTGACACAGTGCCAATTATGGCACGCATTTATATTGAGGAAGATTCATCAGATAATTATTCCTTATTTACACTGGGGGAAATTGAGGTTAATCCCGAAATATTAAACAGTTATGCCTTAATTGCACTTTCAAGTAATACGGGATCGGGTGATTTTGATATTGCAGCAGTAGATAAGCTTCTATCAAAGTGGCAGGAACCATTTTCAACCTTATCACCCAATACTTTGACAAAAAATAATTTTGATGATTACTACACTTCGTTTATGTCTGAAATAGCAAATCGGGGTCAACAGTTAAATACCATTAGCGTTAATCAGGCGTCTATGGTTGAAAGTATTGACAACCAAAGGATGCAGGTAACCGGTGTATCCTCGGATGAAGAGTTAACCAATATGATCAAATACCAGCATGCATATAATGCAGCAGCAAGGTACGTAAATGTTGTCAGTCAGATGCTGGAGGACGTTATCGTAAAGTTAGCCTAGGAATAACCATAGTTAATTCCAAAACATAGAAACTATATAATTGGAACTGTATATTTTGATGAAAACGAAAGTTAATTCATAATTATCGATAGGAATAACAAGGTAAAGAGGTGAAAGTATGGCATCAACATTTTTTGGACTAAATATAGGACAGACTGGTCTTTATGCATATCAAGCGGCTCTTGATACAACTGCTCATAATATAACAAATTCAGAAACAGAGGGCTATACTCGACAGGTTATGAGTCAGAAAGCGGGAAAAGCTCTTTTGATGAATAGCTCCTATGGTATGGCAGGTACCGGTGTAGCAATAGGTGGTGTTACACAGTTAAGAGACGAGTACTACGACTTAAAATTTAGAAAAAATAATGCACTGTATGGTGAATATGACAGCAAGTCACATTATATGACAGAAATTGAAAACTATTTTAATGAAATAAATGACGACGGGTTTACCACTACTTTTAATTCTATGTACGATAGTTTGCAGGAATTGCTAAAGAACCCTTCCAGTCTTACTGTTCGTACCCAGGTAATAAACTATGCGCAGAGTGTGACGGAATATTTTAATTCCATATCCACTAACTTAAAGAGCGTTCAGGAAGAGTGTAATTTTGAGATTCGCAATCAGGTGGAGCATATAAACTCCATATCACAACAGATTGCATCCTTAACAAAGCAAATCAATACACTGGAAGTAAATGGTGGAAAAGCAAATGATTTAAGGGATCAGAGAGCATTGTTGGTGGATGAGCTTTCTCAAATTGCTAATGTATCTGTAACAGAAAAAACAGTTGGTGCAGAAATTGGTATAACCAGTTATGTAGTTAAATTGGACGGAGCAGTACTTGTGGATGGCACCAATACCAATACATTAAAGGTTGTTCCCAGAGAGCAAAAAATAAATCAAAATGACATCGATGGACTTTATGATATAACCTGGGGGAATGGACAGTCCTTTAATGAACGAAGTGCAACCCTTGGAGGAGCGCTAAAAGCATTATTAGAAGTACGAGATGGTAATAATCAGTTTAATTTACGGGGGTCAGTAAGCGCACAAGCAGGTGACTCTCACATAATTATGACGGATACTAATATAAATTCCATAGAGAAGTTAAGCATACCGGAAACTGGCGTTCTCACAGTTGGAAACAGAGAATATGTGTACACTGGATTTGAGGTTACGAAGGATTCGGATAGTGGCAACTTTATCTATACTTTTGAACTGAAAGATTCAGCTGTAGTCGATGTTACTGATCAGCCCTCCTCCATTGGTGAGAGTATTAACTATAAGGGCATTCCTTACTATATGAGCCAGTTAAATGAATTTACCAGAACTTTCGCAAAAGCCTTTAATGATATCCATCGGTCTGGAGTTGACTTAAATGGTAATTCTGGAATGGATTTCTTTAATGCTACCAATAAGGTTAGCGGTAGAACTTATACCTTTGGACCTTTGGAAGGTTCTGAAGACAGTGAATATTACGATTATGAAACGTTTAACTCACAGACAGGCGGCTATGCAGATGAAATTCCAGATAATCAGCCTTTGTATGGTTCCTATTATTTAATGACTGCAGAGAATTTTTGCATCAGCAAAGAACTTATAGCGGATTCAAGATTATTGGCAGCCTCATCGGATGTAGTTAATGGTGCAGAAGATAATAGCATTATAGACAAACTTATTGCATTAAAAGGAAATAAAATGCTGTTCAAGCAAGGTTCGCCAGAGGGGTTTTTCCAGACCATGATTGCAGAAATTGGTATTGATACTGCCAAAGCCAATACCTTTTCAGAAGCACAGGCGAATATGCTGGATGCAATCAAAAACCAGAGGCTTTCCATTTCTGGCGTAGATGTAGATGAAGAGGCAATGAACCTTGTGCGTTTTCAAAATGCTTATAATTTATCAGCAAAAGTTATTAGTGTAATGGATGAGGTCTATGACAAGCTAATTAATTATATGGGTGTCTAGTTGAAAGAATAATCAGATAATTGAAAGCGAAATATAATTTTATTGAATGTAAACTGATAGGACTTCAGTTTTAAACATAAGTATCATTATTTTTAAAGAGATACAATAATTTTGGTCAGGAGGTTAGATAATGAGAATAACGAACAAAATGATGACAAACAATATGTTGAGTAATATAAATAAGAATAAAGTTAATATGAACAACTTAGAACAGCAATACTCGACAGGAAAGAAGATTCAGAGACCTTCTGATGACCCAATTATAACCGTCAGAGCATTGAAGCTTAGAACCAGCTTATCGGAACTTAGCCAGTATTATGATAAAAACATTCCTGATGCAAAATCTTGGATGGATGTTACAGAATCTGCACTAACTACGGTGAACGAAATTTTAAAACAGATTAACACTTATTGTGTGCAGGGAAGTTCAGATACTTTGACTGCTAGTGATCGAAATTCAATTGTTTCTAACTTAGATCAGTTGAAGCAACAGATCTATCAGGAAGGCAATACGAATTATGCTGGAAGATATGTGTTTACAGGTTATAAAACAGATAGTCCATTAATATTTACTGAGGATATGAATAACCTGACCTATAAGATTACCGAGAATTTTTCAGGCGAAAGCATCCAGACGATTAATAAGGTAAGAGGAGAGTATGAGCTTAGTGATTTTGAGAATCCTGATTTTTCTGCTGCTCCTACGACAAATGTAATCCATCGTGTTCAATTATCTTATGATAATTTAAGTACAACTGAACCGAACAGTATAAATATTTATAAAAAGAATTCCTCCGGAGTACTCGTGCCACAAGCTCCATTTGAGGATATTGATTACATCTCGGTTAATGATGATAATGCTTATAATCCAGCATCGGATAGAGTGCATTACATTCCTGAAACTGGAGAGCTCATCATAGGCAGTGCTGTTTATGAAGATCTTAGAACTGCGGATAAAATGGATATTACCTATTCTAAAACGGGTTTTGCAAGCGGCAGTCTTAAGCCAGAGCATTATTTTGATTGTGTAATGACGGATAGTTCCAAGCCAGAACAAGGGGAAATCGAATACAAGAAGGAAAAACAGGCAATTCAGTATGAAGTAAATTATAATCAAAAGCTTACCATCAATACAGAAGGCTCAGATGCAATTTCTCATCAAATGGGAAGGCATATTGACTATATACTTAGTGCAGTAGATGACGTTATTAAAACGGAAAGTAAGATAGCAGAAGTGGAAAAACGCTTGGCGGATACAACACTACCTCAAACTGAAATTGACCGCTATAATCAATTGAAAGACCAATTGGATACAGAATTAGAATTAAAAAAGGATATTATGCAAAAGGCTTTCTCAAAAGGAATTTCTGCATCGAATGAGGAACAGGACAGGGTAAATGTAGCAGTTGCTGATTTGGGCAGCCGATATGTTAGATTGGAGCTTACAGAAAACAGACTCTCGACACAGAAAGTAGATTTTGAAGATTTATTATCTAAGAATGAAGATGTGGATATGGTGGAAACAGTAATTAAGTATAATGCTGCTGAGACAATCTATAACGCATCTCTATCAGCGGTATCACAGGTTGTTCAAAAGTCACTATTAGACTTTTTATAAAGAGTTAATTCGCAAAATAAGGTGTTAAAAACGAAGATTTAGTACAGAAGGGATGGGTATATCATGCGGGTAAAGACAAGGCATTTTGGAGAGATCGATCTGGATGAAGATAAAATAATATCCTTTGATAATGGAATTTTAGGGTTTGAAGATTGTAAAAAGTATACATTATTATATGATGATGAAGATGGTGAAAGAGCTGATATCACATGGCTGCAAAGTCTGGATATCCCTTCTTTGGCAATACCGATAGTAAGTCCATTTCTAGTGAAGGAAAACTATAACCCAGAGGTTGAGGACGAGTTATTAAAGCCATTAGGAGACTTAAGCGAGGATAATATTGTTGTATTGGTTTCGATCACAGTGCCTCAAGACATTGAGAAAATTACAGCAAATCTAAAAGCTCCCTTTATTATTAATTCTGAGTCAAGAAAAGGTGCACAGATAATTATTGAGAACTCAGAATATGAAGTTAAATATAACTTTTACGAACAATTAGTGGCACACAAATCAGCAAAGGAGGGCAAATAATATGTTGGCCCTATCAAGAAAAGTGAATGAGTCCATAATTGTCGGAACAGATGTGGAAATTACAATATTAGAGGTGAAAGGTGATCAGGTGAAGATTGGTATTAATGCACCAAAATCAGTTCCCATTTATAGAAAAGAAATATATCTGCAGATTAAGGAATCTAATCAGGAAGCTGCACAGTCGCAGCCAACCGAGGATGTTTTGAAAAAATTATTTAAATAATATTATAGATTAAACTGTAAGTAACAGCTCTTATGAACATGTGATTATAAAAAATTATGTGTTTACGAGAGCTTTTTTGCTTCTTTTTTACTAATTCACTATAAACATTTTGAACTATTTAGCCGATATGTTTATTAAGACAATTCCCGAGATACAAATTGCGGACAAGGATGACAGCAAGGGACGGAATAATTATTTATATCACACATGGAGGTGTAGGATTTATGTCGTTAGAAGGAATATCAGGTGCCTATCATCAGGATAAGGTAAAACCTATCATAAAACCGAGAGTTGAAATGAGCTCCTCACAAGTTGGAAGTCAACCGACAATTAATGTTACTGAACTGCCAGGAGCTTCTAAGGTTACAAAGGGTAATCAGTCAGGGAAAGAACAACTAAGTGATCAACCTGGTGAACAAAAAGAAGGAAATGTATCGGAGCAACAATTAAAAAATGCCTTATCAAAGGCAAATACGAGGTTTAAAGATCAACGTACCAGATGTGAGTTTACATATCATGAGGAAACAAAAAGAGTTTCCATTAAAGTATACGATAGTGATACGAAAGAGATTATACGTGAGATCCCCCCAGAAAAAGCAATCGAGATGGTTGAGAAGATGTGGGAGCTGGCGGGTATGCTTGTGGATGAGAAGAGATAAGGAGTGATAGGATGGCTATTAAATTATCAGGTTTAGCTTCTGGTATGGATACCGAAAGCATGGTTTCCGAACTGATGAAGGCGGAACGCCAAAAGACCACGAAATTAAATAATAAAATTACTACTCTTGAGTGGAAGCAAGAGAAATGGAAAACATTAAATTCTAAAATATATAAGTTCTATACGGATTCCTTAGCAAAAATGAGGATGCAAGGTAACTATAACACCAAAGGAGTTACCGTATCGGACAGTAGTAAAGTGTCTGTAACCGCTGATACCAATGCAGCAATTGGTACACATTCCTTAAAAATAAAACAACTTGCAAGTTCACAATATGTGACAGGTAATACTGTGACTGCTGCGAATGGAAAAGCGATTGGAAGAAGTACCTTATTAACGGATCTTGGCTTTAGTGATACAGATAGTAATATAATCACAATAAAAGGTGGTACTAAGGAAGTTACACTAGGTGTTGACAGCACAGCCACGGTTGGAAGCTTTATTGATGCATGTAAAAGTGCGGGAATTAACGCAAACTATGATGCCGCACAGAAGAGATTTTTCCTAAGTTCAACTGACAGTGGAGCTGCAAATGCTTTTACCATGACATCAACTACAGTAGATAGTTTGTCTAATCTTGGTTTAGCAGACATAACGACAAGTATTGTTGACGATGAATTGGTAGTTAATGCTGGTGGGTTATCAATAGTTCAACCTAAGGATGCAATTGTAGAGTATAATGGAGCAAAGCTAACGAGTAAGAATAATACCATTACAGCAAATGGATTAACCTTTAATCTAAAAGGTGCTACAGAAGATCAGACACTTAACCTGGTAGTTGCAAAGGATACGGATGCAGTTTATAATATGGTAAAGAGCTTTGTTACAGGCTATAATGAGCTTTTAAAAGAGATGAATGAAACCTATGGTGCTGCATCAGCTAAGGGGTATGACCCATTAACAGATGAGCAGAAAGAGGCAATGACTGATACACAGATTGAAAATTGGGAGTCAAAAATTAAAACCTCATTGCTGCGTAGAGATGATTCTTTGAACTCAGTAATTGGTGCATTAAGAACCGGGCTTGGAAAAAGTGTTAGTGTGAATGGAAAAAGTTATTCGCTTTCCACTTTTGGTATTAATACAGGTGCATATACAGAAAAAGGTCTGTTGCATATAAGCGGTAATAGCGAGGATTCAACAGTGGCAGGAACTGCGGACAAGTTAAAGAAAGCTTTGACGGAGGATCCGGAAACTACGATAACAGCTTTAACAACGATTATGAATGATTTATACACTGATTTATCAGATAAGATGAAGAGCTCTACCATTAAAAGTGCTTTAAACTTTTATAATGATAAAGAAATGACAAGTAAACTGAGAGAATATAATACAAGTCTAAAAAGTATGGAGTCTAAATTATCTACACTAGAAAGCAGGTATTATAAACAATTCTCAGCGATGGAATCAGCTATGGCTAAAATGAATTCACAGAGTTCCTCTTTCTTGTCAATGCTGGGACAAGGCTAGATAGTATTGGATTTGAGTTAAATAGGAGGAGTTACTATGGCAACAAATGCAGCAGCTGCTTATGGCAATAGCAAAATATTAACTGCGTCACCGGCAGAGCTTACATTAATGTTATATGAGGGAGCGATTAAATTTGCGAACTTGGCTATTATGGCAATGGAGAAAAATGATATACAAAAGACAAATTTAAATATAATTAAGACAGAAAGAATTATAAATGAACTTAGAGGAACTTTAGATTTTAAGTATCCTATCGCAAGTGAGTTTGATAAGATCTATGATTATATTTACCGAAGATTAATTGATGCTAATATTAAAAAGGATAAAGCTATATTAGAGGAAGCCCTAGAGTACATCAGAGAAATGCGTGATGCCTGGAAGGATGTTATGAAATTATCCAGACAAGCATAGTGAAATCCTGAAAAGAAAGAAGGGTTTTGATGGAATTAAATAATCCGAATCAAACATATTTTATTTTACTAAAGGATACTTCGAAAAAGAAAATCGGTGTACTGCAGGAACTACTCAAATATACTTTAATACAGGAAGAAATCATTGACCAAGGTGATATTGAGAAAGAGGAATTTCTGGATACGATTTCTGAAAAAGAGAAGCAGTTGAATATCTTATTGCAGCTGGATGATGGTTTTGAGCAGGTTTATCAGAGAATTAAGGATTCTTTACTTAAATATCCGAAATACTTTGAAGCTGAAGTCAAGGAACTTAAAGATTTGATAACAATTATAACAGACTTAAACATTAAGCTTCAAGCACTGGAGAAACGTAATAAAACGAAGATGGATAATGTCTTAATAAAGAAACGATTAGAGATTAAGAACTTCAAAGCCAATAATCAAATGGTGTCAAACTATTATAAAAACATGGCAAACCAGCATCAGGGACAAGCGTATTTTTTAGACAAAAAAAATTAAAAAAATATATAATTAGCTATAAAGTTATATCGAATTAATCCGATATATATTACAAGTAGATCAGAATTGAAAATATTTAAGATGGAGCGTACGGCCAGAAAATATTTAGACAATTCTGTATACTAACATAACAAATAGGTAGCATGGATGCTACTAACAATTCAAGGAGGAATTAAATATGGTAGTTCAACATAATATGGCAGCAGCCAACACAAACAGACAATTGGGTATTACTTCAACTAATCTTGGGAAATCAACAGAAAAATTATCTTCTGGTTATAGAATTAACCGTGCAGGCGATGATGCAGCAGGTCTTTCCATCTCCGAAAAGATGCGTGGACAGATCAGAGGTCTTGAACAGGCTTCTACTAATGCACAGGACAGTATTTCCTTAATCCAGACAGCAGAAGGTGCGTTAAATGAAACTCATTCCATTCTTCAGAGAATGAGAGAGCTTACTGTACAGGCAGCTAACGATACTAACGTTGAAGCTGACCGTACTGCTATCAAAGAAGAGATTACTGCTCTTCAAGATGAGATCACTCGTATCGGAGATCAGACAGAGTTCAATACTCAGAAGTTGTTAAATGGTTCCTTTAAGAGCAAGAACTTCCAAATTGGTGCGAACAATACACAGAATATTACCTTAAGCATTAATACTATGACAGCTAAGAAATTAGGTGTATCCTCTATTTCTGGCAAAGTTATGAGCTATAGTAAAGCAACTGCAGCTATCAAGACCATTGATGATGCTATTAAGACTGTTTCTACTGAGAGATCCAAACTTGGTGCTCTTCAGAACAGATTAGAGCATACTATTGCAAATGCAGATAACGCTGCTGAGAATTTACAGTCAGCTGAATCCCGTATTCGTGATACAGATATGGCTAAAGAGATGGTTAAGTATGCGAAGAACAACATTCTTCAGCAGGCAGCTCAGTCTATGTTAGCTCAGGCTAATCAGTCTACACAAGGTGTGTTGTCATTATTACAGTAATTTTTTTAATACCTTAGTATATAGGGCCGACCTGAGGGTCGGCCCTTTTACACTTTAATTTATGATAAGTGAAACGGCTTGTCGTTTCATCTTGTAAATCAGAAAATTATTTGTAAATGTTCAGAGTTCCGGATAGGAAGAAGCACTTCGGTTCACATCGGTATGCAAATAGGTGCTTCTATATAATTAATAAATATAGATTGCCAGAATTGACCGAATAAATAAAGAAGTGCAGAACAGTACAATTATTATAATAGTTTTATACGGGAATAAGTTATTCATGATTTGAAAACACTCTTTGATTATATGAAGGAGTATGAAAACACATTTTTAGGACGATTAACGAGTTGTTTATATATGGCTTTTGTTATATTTACTAGTATGGAGAGAAGGTGGGCATTTTTATGGAGGATTTAAAAGTTCGTGTAAAGGATGTTATTGAAGGCATAGAACTGGTTTGTAATGATTTATATAAACAGGAGCAAAGAAAAGCTTATGATAAATTAAACATGGTACTGGGTGATTTGACAGAAGTAGTAAATGAAATAGGCCTTGTCGAGGGATTTAATTTGGATAAACTCATGAGCAATTTAGCACAAGCATTAAAAGCAATGGAAGAGCTTGACTACATCCTTTTATCAGATATACTAAAATATGAGATAATTGAACAGTTATCAACCATTTTATAAAAAACCGAAATATTAGAGGTGACCGGAATGGATTATTTAGAAAAGAATTTAAGTGTAATAAAAGATAATAAGGTGCTGTACGAAGGCATTTTAAACTATAATTCTACTTGGATTGAATCGGATTGTTCAGTTACCTCACTAGACACTAAGGATGGAAATAAAGCCATTGTTTATGTGAAAGATAATAATTCGTTTCGACTTAATAGTGCGTATCGACCATTGAATGAAGCAGAAGAATGGGCGAAGCAATTTAACTTTAATAGTATTAGTATTGTGGTTTCAATGTTCGGCTTAGGAAATGGTATATTTGCGAGAGAATTAATGAGGAGAAGGAAAGAAAACGATTTTCTGTTCATTTATGAACCATCGGCTGATATTTTTTTACATACATTGGAGAATTATGATATTACTGATATATTACAGGATGATAGAGTATCCATTAGTGTAGATGGCATAAACCCAAAGGAATATGCAACCCTGATCAGTAATTATGTAGATTGGACTAATTTAGTATCACAAATAAAGTGTCTGCATCCTCAATATGACAGAATATTTGCTAAAGAATATACGGACTTTTCAAAGATCTTTGAGGATCATAAAATAAAATCCATTGTGAATAAAAATACCGAGGCGTTTTGGGGTGCCATAATGACCGGTAATGAAATTGTAAATCTTAAGAATATAAAAAAATGTAATTTACTGGATGATTTCTTAGGGGATTTCCCCGAAGATGTACCTGCTATTATTGTATCTGCTGGACCATCATTGGACAAAAACGTTGACGACCTGGTAAAAGCGAAGGGCAAATCTGTTATATTTGCAGTAGACAGTGCACTTAAATATCTTTTACAAAGAGATATTATCCCAGATTTTGTTGTAACACTGGATGCCACTAAATCATTAAAACATTTTTCGGACGAAAGATTTAAAGAAATCCCACTCTTTTGTAAATCAACAAGTAATCCGTTTCTACTGGATTTACATCAGGGAAAGAAAATATTTTATTCAAATGAAATATTTTTGCATAATCTCTTTAAAAGATTAGGGAAAAAACAATCCGTTTTTGGGGTTGGAGGCTGCGTAGCTACAGCAGCTTTTGCCATCAGTATCATGTTGGGTTTTCAAAGAATTATTATGATTGGGCAGGACTTATGTTATCAGGGCGAGCTAACGCATGCTGGTGGGGTAATTCATAACGCACATCAATCTGGAGATGGTGCTATGATGATGGTGGAAGATATTTATGGGAATATGGTAAAGGCGAGATATGATTGGTATACCTATCTTCTATGGTTTGAAGAGACAATCGCTGGATGTCCTAAGGTTGACGTAATTGATGCTACAGAAGGTGGTGCAAAGATTAAAGGTACAAAAATCATGGCACTGTCAGAGGCAATTCTTAAGTACTGTGTAAAAGAAATTGATGTTGATACTATACTTCAAAATAAAAATCCAACGATTAGTGAGGATAAACTTCCTGAAGTAATTCAATATCTACAGGAAGGTGTAGCTGACTTGGGAAAAATCGCAGATGTTGCACAGGTAGCTACGCATATATTGGAAGAATTAATTCCTGCAGCGCAGAAGGATCGTATTTCCAACAATGAATACCAAATAAAACTAAAGAGATTAGCACAGCACAATGAGAAAATTTATGAGATGAATATATATCAATTACTTAATGATTATATTGCAAAGGCTACCACAGAGCAAACGGAAAACATAAACCTACTATCTGAAGATAGAATTGAAAATCAGATTAGAACCTATACCAAGTCACTAGAGGTATATAAAGCAATGCATAAGGGAGCTATAGAGTTGCAGCCTATACTGTTGTACCATATTCAGTTCGTTCAAGCATCTTAATTATGAAACTACAATTAATTTGGGAGGATAGTGTATGAATATATTAGCGATCATACCTGCAAGAAGTGGTTCTAAAAGTGTGCCCCATAAAAATATTCGTTTAATAAATGGGAAGCCTATGTTGGGTTATTCTATAGAACACGCCAAAAGATCTAAGTATATTAATCGGATTATCTTAAGTACGGATAGTGAAGCCTATGCCAACCTGGGAAAAGAATACGGGGCAGAGGTACCATTTATTAGACCGCTGGAATATGCAACTGATACTGCGTTGGATATTGATGTGTTTTATCATTGTTTGGATTACTTGAGGAAATGCGAAGGATATCTTGCGGACATTGTTGTGCAGCTTAGACCCACATATCCGATTCGTAATGTGGAAGATATTGATGCTATGATTGAAATCCTTCTTAATGATCCATCATATGATTCTGTTAGAAGTATTGCACCTGCCAAGGAGATTCCATATAAAATGTGGTTTAGAGATGATAATAATGAGATATCTCCTATCATGACAGATATTCCTGAATGCTACAATATGCCAAGGCAGCAATTGCCAAAGGTTTACTATCAAAATGCCTGTATTGATGTTGTCAAAGGAGAGGTAATTCTTAATCAGAGATCTATGTCTGGTAATAAGATTTGTGGTTATGATATGAGAAGGAACTTTGACATTGACACAGAGGAAGAATTCAAGACTGCGGAGGAATTTCTTCGAATTACAACAGGTAAAAAACGATTTGTTTTTGATATTGATGGGGTAATAGCAAAGATAGCCATAAACAATGAATATTCCATAGCTGAGCCGAATGGTGTTATGATTGATATAATTAATAAGCTCTATGATATGAATAATAAGATTATACTTCTTACAGCTAGAGGTTATGTCACTGGAATTGATTGGAGAGAGATAACAGAAAAGCAATTAAAAAAATGGGGTGTACGCTACCATGAATTGCATTTTGGAAAGCCCAATGCAGATTATTATGTTGATGATCGTATGATATCCATGGATAGATTAATAGAGCTTTTGGAAAAATAATTATATTAATAATTAGATGCTTAAGTAATATAACTACTTAAGCATTTTTTGTTGGATTAAAATTTTCTTACAGATGGCATACACTTATAATATAGTAATTAAGATTAAACAGAAAAATGTAAGTCTATTTCTTTACTATAAGTTATTAATATTTTGGTTTACAATGTCGATATATAAGTTATAAAGTTATAATGATTCGTGATTTTGTGTATTAGGGAGGTAACTTTTTAATGATAAATGATAGTAATGTTTTTTCTGATTTGTTTATTTTTGAGATGGCTAATAGCCATCAAGGTAGTGTTGAGCATGGAATTGATATAATAAAAGCAATGAGTAGAATAGCGCGTAAATATAATATTAAAGCAGCAGTTAAGCTACAATATCGTAACTTAGATACTTTTGTACATCCTGATTTTAAGGAAAGAAAAGATATAAATCATATACCTAGATTTATGGGAACAAGACTTAATTTTGATCAATTTACGCAGTTAGTGGATGTTATTCATGAAGAAGGTTTGATTGCAATGAGTACACCATTTGATGAAGATAGTGTGGATTGGTGTATGGATCAGGGTATTGATGTTATAAAGGTGGCGAGCTGTAGTGCTCTAGATTGGCCACTTTTGACTAAAATTGCATTTACACATAAGCCGGTAATCATATCAACAGGAGGCAAGACTCTTTCTGATATTGATAAGCTATACAACTTTTTCACTCATAAGGGTTGTGAATTTGCTTTTTTACATTGTGTTGCAGAGTATCCAGCGCCACTTGAACGCCTTCAGTTGGATTTCATTGACCGAATGAATCGTCGTTATCCGGAAATAACGATTGGTTATTCCGGACATGAAGATCCCAACGAAAATATTGTAGCTATGCTGGCTGTTGCAAAGGGTGCGAAAATACTGGAGCGTCACGTGGGATTACCGACAGAAACTATAACTCTGAATGCATACTCTATGAATCCAGAGCAGACCGATAAATGGGTAAAAGCAGTTATAGATGCTAAAATGATTTGCAGAACTAAGAAAGAAAATGATAAATATATTAGTCAGGAAGAGATAGATTCACTTCGTTCTTTAATGAGAGGTGCATATGTAAAGAAGAACATTAAAATGGGCGATCCTATTATGCTTGAAGATGTGTTCTTTGCAATGCCTTGTCAGGATAAGCAAATGACTAGTGGAGAGTTTATAGAAGGTCATGTTGCAACTAGAGACTACAATAAGAACGAACCGTTATACGAAAAGAGAATATTAACAGATGTAAATTTGGTAAGAAGTGTAGTTCATGATGCAAAAGGTATGTTGTATGAAGCTGGTATAGCACTAGGTAGCGAATTTGAGGTAGAGTTATCCCATCATTACGGAATGAGACATTTTAGACAAACAGGCGCAATTATTATTAGTATTATTAATCGTGAGTACTGTAAGAAGCTTTTAGTTATTCTACCAGGTCAAAAACATCCGATGCATATGCATAAGGTGAAAGAGGAAACCTTTCAATTGCTGTATGGTGACATGACAGTTAATATTGGAGGAAAAGATAGATATTTAAAGCCAGGAGATATACAGACTGTGCTCCGTGAAGAGATGCATTCCTTTACCTCGTCAAAGGGGGCAATCTTTGAAGAGGTATCAACGACTCATATAAAAAATGATTCTTATTATGAAGATCCAATTATTCGTAATCTTGATCCAATTGAAAGAAAGACGATATTAAAGAAGTGGTAATGAAATTAGAATAGATTATATAAATGAAAGAAGTCTTAATATAAAATGGGGGTGTAGTAAAATATATTTTCGAAGATAGAAGAAAATATTTTTTATTACATCTCTTTTTATTAATTAAAGTGTACTTAAATAGGGAAATCATAGATTATGTCTGGGAAATAATTGGTATAAGCTTAATGTAATTTCACATTTTGTCGATATATAATACAACAAAGTAGAGTGGAAATGAGGCGGATATGCCAAGAAGGTTAATCTTTAAATAAGATTGGGAAAAATATGAAAAAAATGATTACAGATATTAAATATTGGAGCCAAATATTGTTGCTACCGGTTTACCTATTATCTTTTTGTTCTGTCAGATCAAACAAAATATGGGTGTTAGGTAGTTCTTTTGGTCAAAGATTTGCAGATAATCCGAGATACTTTTTTTTGTATTTAAGTCAAGTACAACAAGAAGGAATTCAAGCCATATGGATTTCAAAAGAGAAAAGTATAATTGAGCATTTAAAAAAGAATAATCTAAAAGCATATTATCTATATAGTTTTCAGGGGATTTGGAATTGTCTTCGAGCTAAGGTATATCTATTTGATAATTATTCTAAAGATATATGTTTTACCTTGTCCGGCGGTGCAAGAAAAATTAATTTATGGCATGGTATACCGTTAAAAAAAATTCAGATGGATAACGTGCATGATAAAGTAAGATATCCTGATACAGGATGGCAGCGCATAAAGTGGATGCTTCGACGTATGTCAGACGAGAAGCCATCACATTATATACTTTGTACTTCCGAATTTTTAAGAAATATATTTGAATCATCTTTTCGAACTAAGAATGTAATAATGTGTGGTTATCCGAGAAATGATGTATTAATATCTGATACTATTAGAAATGTTCTGTTACCGAATGAGGAGCAGGTTTGCAAGAGTATGGATATGCATGATGGGAAAATAGTAGTATATATGCCAACTTTTCGAGATAGTGAAAAGCAATTAATGAACATTTTAGACTTTGATAAATTTCATATGTTTCTTCAAAATAATAATATTTTATTTTGTATGAAGCTTCATCCCAAGTCAAGGTTGGAAAACTTAATTAGAACCAAGTTGCAAAACAGGGATTTAAAGTATATCAGGTTCATAAATTCTAACAATGATCCATATCCAATTGTTAAAAAAGCAGATATATTGGTGACAGATTACTCCTCGATTTACTTTGATTATTTATTAATGGATCGACCTATTGTTTTTTTTGACTACGATAGAGAAGAATATTTAAGGAATACAAGAGAGATGTACTTTAACTATGAAGAATTTACACCGGGAGTAAAGGTTAAGTCAGCTGTGGAATTAGAGGCAGCTCTTTTAGCAGAGGATGATTACTCCGCAGAACGAGCAATAGTCAGACAGAAAGTTTTTAGTAAGGAGTCTGGTTTGGCTAGTGAAAGGTTATATCAAGCAATTAAGCAGCAATAGAAAATACTAAAAAGTTGAGGTATGTGATGAGCGAATTGCTGTATGATAAGAAATTAAATAATATATTAGATAAATATAAGATAAAAGTAAAAAGCGAAGCTCAACTAAGTGATAACTTGGAAGGAATAATTATTGAGGTCCTGACTAAAAAATGCAAGGGTAAAGTTTGTGCCTTATGGGGTGCTGGACAAAATAATACGAAATCCAGTCATGCTGCAATTTTAATTGCTAAATATGCAACTTTTATTCAAAATATGGTTTGTGTTATAGACTCTAATACGGAATTGCACGGAAAGCAATTCTTAGGATATCCAATTATCGCACCAAATCAAATGAAGGATTATAAAGTTGATCTGGTTATAATAGCCTCAAAAAACAGCGGGACATCGATAAAAAAGAATCTGCTGGAGCTGGATAGTGAATGTGGGTATATCGATATTTATGAGGAATTAAGACTTCGGGAGATTGAAGTTTATAATAATTTTTATGACGAGAACAGCATTTATACACAGATTTATAATATACAGATTAAGTATCAACAGGAGGGAAAACAAGAAGACTTAAGATACTTGATTTCACTTTATCTTAGTATTAGGGACTTTTACTATGCAGAGAAATATATGAAAAAATATATTAATCTGTCACATGATGATTATCATAATTATGAGTTATTGTTATCGGATTTAAATAATTTATTTTCAGAGATGAAAGAACAAAGTGTAAAACGTTATAAAGATGTCTCAATGTTTTATATAGATGCCTTAAGAGGTAGGGAAGTCTTTGATGAAGAAAATAGGGAGTGTCAGATATTTAAACGATATTGTAATTATGGCAAGGTATTTACAAATATTTATTCAACAGCAGTAACAACCTATGAAAGTATGATGTCGGTTATTTCGGGTAAGTACCCTTTGGAAACACAGGTTTATACAAATGATTTTCTTCATGAAGCAAAGGATTTTAAGCTTTTAGCTCACTATGAAGAAATGAAATATAATATAAATTTTATGGTCTCAGAATGCTATAGAATAGTAAAAGAGACGGACCGAATTAATTATTACCTACAAAATTATATGCCACAAAAGCTTTGGACCTTAGCTTGTCAACTGGCAGAGTCGCTAGAGAACACCTTTAATTTTGTATATTTCCCATATGAAGTTCATTTCCCGCTGCTTTGTGGCTATCATAAGGAACTACCGGTGATAAAAGCTTTCAGTGATTTAGGGATTGAAGAATTTCCGGAAAGTATAGAGCAGCAATACCTTGAGTGTGTGGATTATACAGATAAACAATTTGAATTTTATTATGATTTTCTTGGACCAAATTCAGTGAAAGTGATATTTAGTGATCATTCGCAAGTAGTTTATGACAAGAGCAATGATCATAAGACGTACAATATGTACTATAAGTATAAGGAATTAACCACCCATGTTCCACTAATAGTATCAAGTGAAAGCTGGAAACAGGAAGAGATTAATGAGCTTTATAGTATGATTGACTTCAATAATATACTTTTGACCATGTTAAATGGGTCCGATATAAGTGAGTTAAAGAAAGAGATTGTAAGATACCAGTACTATCCAATGCATAATCCGAAAATGCGAGAACATGCAAGACAATACAAGTATGACAACTATATTGATGGAATTGATGCATTTTTATCAAGAAATTATTTGTATATCGTAACAGCTACTGGAACCGAAGAAGTTTACGAACTAAAGGATTTAAGTACCAATATAGTGAACACACAGAATGGACAAGCTTATATTCGATTAGTAAATCAACAGTATCTGCCGATTTTTCAAAGAAGTAAAGATGGAAATAAAAAATAATTATGTGGCTCGGATAAAGTAATTTAAAAATGACTTAGACATAGTGGAGGTAAGCTTGAGAGAAACATTGTTTACAGTTGGACCGGTTGAAATGTATGAAGACACTTTACAGATAGGAGCACAACATCTGCCTTATTTTCGGACAACAGAATTTTCTGTTATTAATAATAGAATCTGTGATAATTTAAAGAGATGTCTTTATACGGACATGTCATCGAAAGTGGCTTTATTAACTGCGTCAGGAACCGCTGCAATGGAAGCAGCTGTAATGAACATTTTTAATGAAGAGGATAAAATTCTTATTATTGTTGGTGGTGATTTTGGTAAAAGGTTCGTAGAAATCTGTAAATGTCATAATCTTAAGCACGAAATACTGCAACTGGAACAAGGACAGACTTTAACCGATGAGCATTTAGTAAAATATAAATCTGAGAATATAACAGGAATTTTAATTAACATCCATGAGACTTCTACTGGAGTATTATATGATGGCCATTTAATTGGTGAGTTTAGTAAAAGCATTGGAGCAATTTTAGTGGTTGATGCAATCAGCAGCTTTTTGGCGGATGAATACCGAATGGATGAATGGGAGATCGATGCCACAATTATCAGTTCACAGAAGGCTTTAGCACTTCCTCCTGGTATGGCTGCCGTTATAGTAAATCAACGAACGGAGGAAAGAATTAAGAAAAAAGTTAAGAAGAGTATTTATTTTAATCTGGATGCTTATTTTACAGATATAGAACGAGGGCAAACCCCTTTTACTACAGCAGTCGGAATTACTTTACAAATGGATGTAAGGCTGCAGAAAATACTTGAAGTCGGTGTGGATCAAGTTTGTATTATAGCAAGGAGACTAGCAGAGGATTTTCGGGAAAAGATAGTTGAGTTTGATTTTACAGTTCCTTCCGAGCGATTGTCTAATGCATTAACTCCATTAAGTCCAAAGGGAAATATAAGTGCTTATTCCATTTTTGAAACCTTAAAAAAAGAGTACAATCTATTTATTACACCCTGTGGTGGAAAGTTAAAGGATACCTTAATTCGTGTGGGACATATGGGTAATTTGACCCTTGCGAATAATGATGAACTAATTCAAGCATTGAAAGAGATGCGGAAAAGAGGTTTGGTATGAAAGTACTTATTATGGCAGCAGGAGTTGGAACCCGTATCAGCAGATATATCGAAGGTAAGCCCAAATGTACGGTAGATATCGGGGATGTTTCATTAATCAAATATACCATAAAGCAGTTAGAGGCAAGAGGAATCACGGATATTGGAATGATACTGGGGTATAAAAGTGGTGTTATTGAAGAAATTCTAAAAGAGCATAATATAAAATACTATTACAATTATTTTTATGAGGTTACGAATAGTATAGCTTCTGCCTGGTTTGCCAAAGATTTTTTTAATGATGACATGATATTAATGAATGCTGATGTATTCTTGGAAGAAAAGCTGATTGATGAATTGTTTCAGGAGCAGAGAAGTCCAGTACTGTTTTCTGATAGCAGTCGTAAAGAAGAAGCCGATTATAAGTTCTATTACGAAGATAATCAATTAATAAAATATGGTAAAGACCTATCTGGAGATGATATATCCGGCGAGTATGTTGGAGTTGCTAAGTTAAAAAAGGAGTTTGTTGAAAAATACTGCTCCCGTATGGAGGAGTATATCAAAGAGGGCAAGCACACTATGTGGTGGGAGGATGTACTATATTCCTTTTCCTCTGAAAGAGCAGTCTATATTAGAGATATTAAGGGGATGTTCTGGGCAGAGGTTGATTTTATCGAAGATTATGAGAGAATAAGAGAATTTAGAGGTGTAAGGGCAAGAATTCTATAGATGAAGGGCAGGTTGTCAAAGTGGAAGATAGAATTAAAGGAAAAAGTTTTGATATTAATTATAACGATACGCTAAGTTTCTTTAACAATCGAGGAAGTGACGTGCCCTTAAAACATAAGTATAACTATGTTTTATTTCAAGATGAGCATCCTGAATTGGCAATAGAAAGAGATCGCTATGAAAAAGATAAGATATTAGGTCTTGTTGAATTTAAGGAAAACGAATGGGTATTGGACGTCGGATGTGGTGTTGGACGCTGGGGAGAAGAAATTCTTAGCAGGAATATGCATTATGTTGGACTGGATTACTCTGAAACCTTACTGAAGGTAGCAGAAGATAATTTAAAGGACAAGAAAGATAAGTGTACATTAATTCAAGGTGCAGCACAAAACATAGTGAAAGGTCTGGAGCTAGCAGGAATTAAAGCCGACTTTGACAAGGTGTTTATCAATGGAGTATTAATGTATTTAAATGATGCAGATTTATCTGATTGTCTTGAGGATGTCAGTAAAGTTATAGACAAAGAAAGTTGTATAATTTATATCAAAGAAACGGTTGCAACCAGTGAAAGACTTACCCTAAATAAATTCTATTCCCAGGATTTAAAACATGATTATACTGCAATTTATCGTACCATTGCGGAATATACAGACAGTCTTACTAGAATCTTTGTGGATAAATTAGGGTTCGAAATCATTGTAAGCGAAGATTTATTTTCAGAGGAATTAAAGAATCGTAAAGAGACGAAAGATTACTTCTTTATATTGAGGAAGAGAGCAAGGTGATGTCATGCTGAAGGGTTGGAATAATTATTTAAAAAAGCTTAGAGCTGTAATTCAATATGGTGATTATTATAAGCCTGCCAAAAATGTAATTATTCCACTATTAGAGTATTACAGGAGTAAAGATATGAAGGTGGCTATATGGGGAGGGGGACTGAAAGGAACCTCATTTCTATCAAATATGGATCCCATGCAGGAAAGAATCCAATGTGTTGTTGATATGAATAAGTCCCTTCACGGAACCCACACCTCAACGGGTCACGAAATTGTTAGCTATGAACATATTCTTAACAAGGATATCCAGGTTGTTCTTGTAATGAATAAAGTATTTTATGTAGATATTTATTTGCTACTTCAAAAAAACAATTACAATGGCATTATACTAGATATGGACGAAATCATAGAACAAAAACAAAGTTTGGAGGAGGTCTTAACCTTTAAGGAAGATATTGAGACGAAAAAGGATAATAAAATATTTGGATATGAATTAAGAGATATTCAACTTGTGACCTTGGACATACTAAAGGAAGTTGATCGACTGTGCAAAGAAAATAATATTAAATATTTTTTGGAAGCGGGTTCAGCCTTAGGTGCAGCCAGGTACGAAGGGTTTATTCCCTGCGATGATGATATAGATATAGGAATGTTTCGTGAGGATTACGAAAAATTTCAGAAAATAGCGAATAAAGAGTTAAAAGCGGGTTATCTTATGCAAAAGATGCAATTGGGTAAGGACTATCCCTATCCGTATATGCAGGTGGTGAAGGATAATACTAGCTTTGTCCGAATGGAATTCAAGAAAGCCAGAATGCATCACGGGATTCATATAGATATTGCACCAATTGATCATGTACCAGATGATAAAAGCCTTAGAGAAAAGCAGATAAGAATAATTCGCAAATATTCGGAATTAATTAGGAAAAAGCTGATACCAGAACCCTATGAGAGTAAGAATCCCATTAAATGCTTTATCGTTAATTCTCCGTATTATATGTTGAAATTAATACCGTTATGGATATTAAAAAATTTACAGTATCGTGAGTTTGTTCGTTATAGATATGATGATTGCAAATATGTAGGAGATTTATGTACGCATTATAAAAAGGATATCCATTTTGATAAGAACGTATTTTTCCCGGTTAAGGAAGGTAATTTTGAAAATCTCAAATTTCCGATACCAAATGATATGGATAAGTATCTCACAGTGATGTATGACGACTACAAGATTCTTTCACCCAGGGAAGATGGAAGTATTAAATATCGTATGTTCTATGCATCATTGGAACAGAATTATATAATCAATAAAAAGTAGATTTATAAAGAAAACTACAGATAGACTATAAAACCTTCTTTAAAGGGAGTAAACCTGGAGGAGGTTTCTTCTGATAGAAAGGGAATATCATGACAAAGATTGCAGGTGTTGTAGTTCTATATCATCCAGATGAAAAAGTTATACAAAATATTAATACATATATAAAAGATATTGATATTTTATATGCGGTAGATAATAGTGAGAAAAAAAATGATACAATAATCTCCGAAATAAAAGCAATTGATAAGGTAGTATATGTTGACAACAAGGGAAACAAGGGAATTGCATACGCTCAAAATAGAGGCGCACATAGGGCAATAAAAGCAGGATATGAATGGTTGCTTACGATGGATCAGGATAGCTCTGCCTCAGAAAATATGATGCTATTGCTTGCAGAGTACATTGAAAATCATGATACTTCAAAGGTAGGTATTGTTACAGCATATCAGAAACCAACATATGAGAAAAATAATTATTTTTTACGGGAATACCAACAGGTACTTGTAGCTATGTCTTCAGGAAATATAATTAACCTTAAGGCCTATCAAGCAATCGGTGGCTTCCTTAATAAATTATTTATTGATATGGTAGATAATGAGTATTGCTTAAGGCTAAACCAGCAAGGGTATAAGGTTATTATGGTTAACAAGGCGATATTATATCATAATCTCGGTGCAATAAAGATTGTTGATAACATAATGTTTACTTCTCATAATCCAATAAGATTATATTACTATGTTAGAAATGACTTGTTTACAACGCAAAAGTACAAGTTGTACTTTCCAGACTGGATGAAGAGTAAAAAGGAAATAACAAAAAGAAAATATATTAAAATTATGTTATTTGAAAAGAAAAGATTTAAATACATTTATTATATGATACGAGGCTATATAGATTTTAAATTTAATCGTTATGGAAAAATGTAATAGTGGAGGGTAAAAATGAAAAAGCAGTTTATTTTTTTATTATTTATAATGGGAATTCTTAGTACAGCTTTTCTAATGTATATTAAATTTCAAAAAGATATGATAAAGGATTTAAATAGTAGGTTACTAAAGTTTAAAAAATATTATCAGTTATACAATGTATGGATTCAAAATAAAAGAATGGGACTTTCTATTTCTAAAAATATTATAAAAAAAGGGTATAGCAAAATAGCCATATATGGTAATGGAGAGGTTGGATGCAGATTGTACGAAGAACTGAAAGGAACTGAAGTACAAGTAGCCTTTTTTATTGATAAAATAGCAAATGATATGGAAATGCAACATGATGAAAATATACCTGTTATAGGAATTGCAGGTATAAAAAAAGATTTGGATATAGATGCTGTTGTTATTACAACTATAAATATATTTGATGAAATTATGAGTAATCTAAATTCAATAGTAACCTGTGATATTATTTCTATAGAGGAATTATTGTAAATTATAAGTTACGGAGGAAATCTTATGAAGAAAAGTATAAGTAGTATTATCTCTATGGTTATTGGTGTTGTGGTTGGTGCTGTAATTGGAGTGATATTAAAGACCAAACAAGCAGATAAGGCGATAGAACAGAAAATAGAGAAGGTTGATAAATTCAAAAGCTATTATTATTTATTAAATCAGTGGATGACATATAAGCAAAATGGAGTTTCGTTAGAGCATTATTTTATTGATAATAATTATAAAACGATTGCTATTTATGGTATGGGTGAATTAGGTAATCGTTTGTATGAAGAATTAAGGGGAAGTAGTATAGAAATTAAATATGCGATAGATAAAGAAACAGCAAGTACCAGTTCAGAGTTAAAAGTTTATCCGTTAGATAGTAACATAGAACATGTAGATGTTATAGTTGTTACAGCGATTTTCGCTTTTGAAGAAATAAAAAATGCAATTCAAGAGAAAGTTGATTATAATATGGTGTCACTGGAAGATGTAATTTATGAAATAAATTAGTACAAATCTAGAATATTGTACAATAATGTTAAAAATAACAATTGTACTTTTATGTTAGAATAGGGGAATTATGAAGGCAAATAAGGGAAAACGTAGTGTTTATTTAAATTATAGAATTGGCGAGATAATAAAAACAAGGATAAAAAAAGAAAAGAATATTGAACAAAGGTTATCTTTAATTTCTTATTTATCAAATTATTATATTCATAATTTTTCTGGTAAGTATTCCGATGAATTTTTAGAATCTGAATTAATAAAAGTAGGGGAACAAATTAATATTAGATATAATTACGATGAAGTAAAAAAAAACACTATATTACATGTTATGACAAAGGCGTATTCTATCGGTGGACATACAGCGGTAGTAAATAATTGGATTAAATTTGATAAAAGCAAAGTGCATTCTGTTTTGCTAACAGATAGTGAAAGACAGGAAGTGCCAAAATTTTTAATAAACACAATAAAAGAATCCGGTGGTAAACTATTATTTCTAAAAAATAATGTAAGTAAAATTGATAAAGCAAAGCAATTATTATCCTTGTCACAAGGATATGAAAAAATAGTTTTAAGTACTCATATGGATGATATAATTCCAATTATATCCTATTCAAATAAGCAGTGGAAAACACCAATTTATTTTTATAACCATGCAAATTTTTTATTCTCACTAGGTATAAGTATTTCCGACTTAGTACTTTGTATTTGCGAATACGATAAAGAAAAGGCAATAAAATATAGAGGGGCTTCTAAAACAGAAGTATTACCTGTTCCTTATACAGTGATAGGTAACTATGAAGTAATATTATCTAAACAGGAAGCAAAAAGGTATATCTCTGAAAATTATAATATACCTATAGATAGTAAAATTATTATATCTATGGGTTCAAATTATAAGTATAATAAAATTGAGGGCTACGACTTTGCAAAGTTTGTGGAAAAATTATTATCTGAATTATCAGGAAATACTTACTTTATAATTATAGGAGCAGATAAAGGATCTAAACGGTGGATAGAATTAAACAAAAAAACAAATGGACATATGATAGCACTTGGCTATTTAGAACGTGAAGAAGTGACAAAACTAATGAAAGGTGCTGATTTATATATAGATAGTTTTCCGATGGCATCTGGTGGATGTTTAGAAGCATTACATGAGAACATTCCAACGATCACTTTAAAAATAACTGAACGAGTAAAGGAAGCCTATGGAAAGTTCTCTTATAAAAGTACTGACAAAATGGTTGAAGCAGCAAAAAAAGTATTAGATGAAAATCAAACATTATTGACAGAAACCGAGTTGAAAAAGGTATTATATTATTTTAGTAAAGAGAATTGGTTACGAATGTTAAGTAATATATATCGATATCAATTAGAACATAAAATCAATGAATTTAATAATAAGAAAATATTTTCTAAAGAAGAAGTGATAAACTTTCAACTATTTGATAAAAACGTTATTTATTCATTAGATAATAGTAAGTTTAATACAGTTAATAAAATGTATTTATTTATTATAAATTTTATTTTGAAAGCAATAAAATATCTTTTAAACTTGAACTAAATTGATTTTTGCTTTAGAAAGAAAGTGTAGAAGATAGTAGAGTGTAGGTATGTAGAGATTTTAATAATTAATTAAAAAAGTTAAAAACTAGTTTAATCTAAAGAAAATAATATGGAGGTTATCGGAGTGGAGGATTTTCTTAAACTTATTTCGAATATTATGGAAGTACCAATTGAAAGAATTAATTTATCAACTAGTCAAAGTGATTTATTAGAATGGGATTCGTTAATGCAGCTAAGACTATTAAGTGAAATTGAATCAAAATATAAAGTATCAATTCCGTATGAGGATGTTTCTAAAATAAAAACACTAGAAGGTTTTTATCAATACATTAAATGAGGTGAAACATGAAAATCACAGTTTTATCTAATGTTAATATGGATATACTTGTTCAAATGTTAAAAAGCGATTATAACGTGTTTAATACTGAAGGATATGGTCAATGGATACAATATTGTCTTACCGAAAATGTAGAATTAAAGTCTTTTCACCCAGATATAATATTTGTTCTTCTAGATGGTAATGATTTGTTAAAGGACTGTATGGACATAGAAAAAGGAAAAGAGACTCTTAATAATGCAATGACATATATTGATTCATTAATAAAAATTTATTCAAAGAGCATTATAAGTGTCTCAACTATAGATATTGAAATAGGAATAAAAGCAGGAAATACACGTGACTATTCAATGTCGTATATGGAATATTGGGATAGTAAGCTTTCTGAATTGTCTAATTTCTATAGCAATGTATATCGATTTGAACTAGCTCAACTTATTAAAATGACGGGTTCTGATAATTTTTATTCCGATAAATTGTGGTATTTAGGCTCTATTCCTTATGATATAAAATCATTTCAAATAATTAAAAAAGAAATGATGAGCTTTATGAAACATCTTACTTATAACCGAAAAAAAGTATTAGTTCTTGATTTAGATAATACTATTTGGGGTGGAATAATTGGTGAGGATGGTGTCAATGGGATTGAACTTGGAATTTCTCAAAAGGGTGCTATTTATAAGGATACCCAAACAAAGATAAAACAACTTAAGGAAACAGGCATATTACTGGCAATTGTTTCTAAAAATAATCTTGATGATGTACATGCAGTATTTAATGAAAATACTCAAATGATTCTTAAACTTGACGATTTTGTTGCAATTTATGTAAACTGGGAACCTAAGAGTGAGAATATAAAATGCATAGCAAAGGATTTGAATTTGGGAGTAGAATCCTTTGTATTTTTAGATGATAATATAGTTGAGCAGGAAGAAGTAAGGCTGGAACTTCCAGAGATTTCTGTTGTGAACTTTCCAGAAGAAATAACAAATCTGCCAAAGTTGATTGAGGAAATATATAATGAATATTTCTGGGTGTGGAAAACAACTTATGAAGATGAAATTAAAACAGATATGTATCATGCAAATAAAAAGAGAGAAATAGAAATGAAAGAGACTCCAACGATGGATGGCTTTTTACTTTCGCTATCTATTACAATTAATATTGCTTTATGTAACTTTGTGATTAGCGATAGGGTGGTTCAGTTGATTAATAAAACGAATCAGTTTAATACCTGTAATTTGCGTTTGAATAAAACGGAAGTACTTGATTATATGAATTCAACTGAGAAGCAAATTGTTGTGGCGAATGTGTCTGATAAATATGGTGAAATGGGGTTGGTTGCTGTATTATTACTATCTTTTAAAGACGATATAGCCATTATAGATAATTTTTTAATGAGTTGTAGAGTAATGGGCAGAAAAATTGAAGATGATATCATAAATAAAGTTATGGATGACTTGACGAAGTTAGGTATAAATCGTATGGTGGCTTATTATAGACCTTCTGCCAAAAATAAGCCTGTTGAAAAGCTGTGGGATAGACTAGGTTTTAAATTGGAAAGAGAAACAGAAACTGAGAAACGATATAATATTAATTGTAAAGAACTTAACAAGCGTATGTTACACAAATGTACTGGAGGAATAATATGAGAGTACATCATATTGGGTATATTGTAAGAAGTATGGTAGAAGCAAAAGAAATATTCAGTTCTATGGGTTATGAGGTTTTTGATAGTACAACTGATAATAGAAGAGATATTGAGATTGCATTTGTCAATAATGAAAATGTACTGGTGGAATTAATTATGCCTTTGTCTGATAAAGCAGTAGTGAATTCTTATTTAAAAAAAAATGGCCCTACGCCTTATCATATTTGCTATTTGGTAAATAATCTTGAGTCACAGCTTGAGAATATGCGAAGTAATGGATTTATTATTGTGGAAAAACCAGAAGCAGCGCCAGCTTTAGAAAATAGAAAGGTGGCATTTTTATTTCATAAAGACATAGGTTTAGTTGAGTTGTTAGAGGAGGATCGATGTAATGAATAGCTTTTATTCGGAAGATGAATTAAAAGAACTAGGTTTTGCAAAGATTGGCAGCAACGTTCTAATTAGTAAAAAAACTAGCTTTTATGGTGCGAATAAGATGACAATTGGAAGTAATGTGAGAATTGATGATTATTGTGTATTAAGTGGTAAAATTGACTTGGGGAATTACGTACATATTGCTGTCTTTAATGGACTATTTGGTGGGACGGAAGGGATTGTACTCGAGGATTATGCTGGATTATCATCAAGGTGTGCGATATATGCAGCCACGGATGATTATTCGGGAGAATATATGACTAATCCAACGGTACCTTCTGAGTATACTAATATTATTAGTAAAAGGGTGGTAATAGGAAAACATGTTGATATTGGAACAGGCTCAACAGTATTGCCAGGAGTAATAATTGGAGAAGGCTGTTCATTTGGGGCTATGACCTTAATAACAAGAAATACAGAACCTTGGGGATTTTATATGGGTTTGCAATGCATAAGACTGAAGGAAAGAAGCAAAAAACTATTGGATTATGAGAGAGAGTTAGTTGATAAATACTGGAGGAATAATCATGATTGAATTAAACAATCAAATTAATAGGGACTATAATAAATTATATGAGGTACTTACTACATTAAAGAATAGTTCGTACCAAAACATTATAATAGGTGCTGGAGATAGAGGGGTTAAACTTGTAGAACGATTAAAAGAATGGCAGATTGAAATTACGGATTGTTTAGTAAACAGAAAATATGCAAATGAAGAATTTGTTTTTAGGGGAGTCTTGTTTCATATTTTTGAGGATGAAATTCATAAATATCAAAAAGTTAATCTGATTACTGCATTTCCGATAGAAATGTTACATTTAGATGATATTTATAAAGATAAAATAAATATGATTGTTAGTCTTAATGTAGGAGTCTATGATGATTATTTATATACCAAGGATTTCTATGAACTAAATTATGAAAAATTAAACTGCGTTTATAATTTATTAAGTGATGAATTATCTAAGAAACTATTTGAGCAGCATGTAAGTGGCAGAATTCTTGGTCAATATGTGAATGATTTAATCATTAATAAAAATCCAGCAGGTTATATTTATGATGAAATTATAAAATGGGATCATAATGAAACCATTATAGATGCTGGAGCATTTGATGGAGATACAGCGAATGAATTTCTTGCAAAAACAAAGGACAAGGTAAATAAACTAAATATTATATGCTTTGAACCGGATCACTTCAATTTTAGTAAGCTTTGTGAGAAGTATTCTGATAATTCATCAATCCAATTGGTTGAAGCTGGCTTGTGGCGAGAAAGTACCATATTAAATTTTAATAATGGTGAGAATGATTTAAGTGCAGTTGATGATAAGCAAGATGGTAATACAACAATTTCTGTTGTTAGTCTGGATGAGTTTTTTTCAGAAAAAGAATATTATCCAACATTTATCAAAATGGATATAGAGGGAAGTGAAATAGCGGCACTTGAAGGTGCTCAAAGTTTGATACGCCAACATTCTCCCAAGCTGGCTATTTGTTTATACCATAAAAAAGTGGATTTATTTGAAATACCACTTATGATACATTCATATGAAAATAAATACAAGTTTTATGTAAGGAAACATATTCATACCCCTTCAGAGCTAGTGTTGTATGCTGTAATCAATTAGGGATACCGAAGTTTTTGAATATATATAATATATTTACTCGGATAAAACGTGTAGCCAGTATATAGTACTAGGGGTTAGCATCATGAGATCATGGATTTTAACGAGTTATAATATAATTAGTGATTATCAAAATGTTAAATACAATTATTAGTTTGATTTACTCGAAAATATGAATACTAATATAGTTTTTAATTAGCAAAAACCTTATTTATACAATTGATAAATGGAGGCCAGTGTATGACAGAGATACAAGTTACTCGTTCATCGATGCCGGAATATGAAGAATACATTGAAGAGATAAAAGAATTATGGGATAGCCATTGGCTTACTAATATGGGTATAAAACATAGAAAGCTTGAAGAGGAATTACTTAAATATTTGGATGTATCTAATATTATGCTATTCTCTAATGGACATATGGCTTTAGAAAATGTTATTGCGGCATTCAACTTAACTGGCGAAGTGATAACCACACCTTTTACGTTTGCATCCACTACTCACGCTATTGTTAGAAATGGTTTAAAACCTGTATTTTGTGATATTCATCCTGACACATATGTAATGGATGAAGGAAAAATTGAAGAATTAATTACAGAAAATACTTCGGCAATTATTCCGGTACATCTATATGGGAATATCTGCAATGTTGAAAAAATACAAGAAATTGCTAATAAGCATAATTTGAAAGTTATTTATGATGCTGCACATTCCTTTGGTACATCCTACAAAGGTATTACGGTAGGTAATTTCGGAGATGCTTCAATGTTCAGCTTTCACGCTACTAAAGTTTTTAACACAATAGAAGGAGGAGCGGTTTCATATGGATGTAAAGAGCTGGGGGATAAATTATATACTTTAAAAAACTTTGGCATAAAATCACAGTTCATAGTTGATGGAATAGGTGCAAATTCAAAAATGAATGAATTTCAAGCGGCAATGGGAATCTGTAATTTAAGGCATATTGAAACTGAACTATTAAAGAGAAAAAAAGTAGTAGAAAGATATTTTGCTCTTTTGGCAGGTATCGATGGATTAAAACTAATGGAATTTAATGAGGGAGTACAAACAAATTATAGCTATTTTCCAGTAGTTTTTGATGAAGACAAGCTAGGATTTGATAGAGAATATATTTATAATAGACTAGAAAAAGAAGGGATATATGCTAGAAGATATTTCTATCCGCTGACAAGTGATTTTGATTGCTACAGAGGGCAATATGATTCAACACAAACACCTATAGCAAAATATATTTCAGAAAGAGTACTAACCCTGCCACTCTATTCCGATTTGTGCTTGGAGGACGTGGATAAAATATGCAATATAATTACAAGAAGATAACCTGCATTCTGCTGTGGCACAGTTGTAGTGTAATGCCTACTACATAAGGCTCGGAAATGCATGCATTGGTTGGAGCAAGAAAGACTATTCAAAAATATAAACCTAAATTAGCAATTTCGGTATATCATAAACCTGAAGATATTCTTGAATTACCTCAATACATTTTGGATTTGGTTCCAGACTATAAAATTGCATTAAGACATTATTCTTCGATACAGGAAGAAACTATATTATATGCATATAAATGACACTTGTATTTAATTAGTCTCTAATTGAGAAACCATAACATAAGGTAGTTCACAAAACTTGTATAAGCCTTCAAACTGATGTAAAATAAAATTAGTCAGTTTGTAGGTTTTATTTTATGACGTTATATTGTTAGCTAGTAGTCATAAATATTACTAATGAATTGGCCGTAAACTGACGATATTACATATTAGGAAGTTATTTAATGGTATAGTTACAATTAATAATAACACAGTTTCATCAGGATAAGGAGGTCCAATCATGGAAAAAAAGTCATTTAGAATATTACTAAGATTATTTGCTTTAGGCCTTGCACTAATAGGTGTCACTTTATCTCCAAAGCAAATTGCAGCTGCAGCCACAGACCCGGTTAAGGTTGTAGCCGTTGAATACTATGAAGAACAAGTTTTTGTTCTAAACAATGGTAATTCCAAGATTTATTATGCAACCGAAGCGGATGCGGCAAGGAATAACTGGGAAATCATACCGATAGATTCTGGTGATTTGACAATGATAGATATTTCCTGGCTGCCAGAGAGCGTTGAGAATATTCTTGTAGTTCGTGGAGATGAAAATAAAACACAATCCCGCATTATTATTGGTGCAAAGCCTACAAAGCTAGGAATTACAATTAATTATGGTAACATGAGCTTAGTCGGAGCTAATGAACCAATTGGAGATATGGTTAATATTATGTCTTCCGTAGGTACTGGAAACGACCCAATTACCTTTGATGACCTGGAATGGAGAAAGGGTACCAATGGTCAATGGAAGAATTCCAGTGAATTAAAGGTTGAATTATTTGAAAAGTATTTAACAAAAGGCGCCAATCTATATTTTCGAATTCGAGCATTGGATGTTCAGGCTACTATAAGTGACTCTTCCGGCGATATTATTAATCTTAATGCCAGAAGAAAAGCAGGCGAAACAGGGGGGCTGTTATTTTATAAGAATCAGACCTTAACCATAGGAACGAACTATCCCGATGGTAGAATGGGCAGACGATTTAGCGGCGAGGTTAAGGTTAAGGTAGTAAAGCAAGCTCCGTCAATGGTAACTGGAATAGATGGCTCAAAATTCTTTGCCGCAATTAAGTATGGAAATGAATATCGTGTAACAACAAATGGCACCACCTCTGGATGGACATCGGTAACAGATAGAACGGTAAAGTCCTTATCTCTTTCAACGATCTTAAAGGACGCAACTAAGGATGGGACATTTAAAGCGAATGCTTTTCCTGCAATGAAGATAGAGGTACGTAATTACGCTACGACTAAGGCGGTTGCCTCTAAGATTACAGAGATTAATTTAAGTGCTCAGCGTACCTTGGAGAGTACAGTGATAAAGGGTAAGTTACCAGCTAATCCATCAGATGCGGATAAAGCGAAGATCTATGTATATTACAATGGTGACAAGAACATCGGCATTACAATACCATTGGCGACTACCAGCAATGCTTACGAATACTGTATTACGAAAAAGAATGAAACGATAGATATTAGTAAAGCATCCTGGACAGCTATTACAAAGGGAACTGAAGTGAAAGTGTTACCATCAAAGGCTGTGGATGGAGGTACTCTTTACATAAGACAGAAGGAAATTAAGTCTCAGGCTGCTACTTCTACGAAACCAGCCGTTGGATACCAGTTGGCATCCACCTATGTTACACATCCGATTAGTTATCCGTCCGTGCCAATGATTGCAAAGGTGACCCATGTGTTTACAAAGGGCTATAGTGGAGATTATGTATTTGATGTTGTATTAAGTGTGAATAACAAAGAGCCTTTTGAAACAGGGATTAAAACAATTAAACTTGGTACGAAAGAAATTGAATTTACTCCAGCAGCACCAATTAAATCAGGTACGACTACTACGATGCAGGTTACATTAAAGAAGTCTTCGTTGGAAGCTCTGGCAAATTGTATAGGTAAGCCAATTACAATTACATTTATGAATGGTACCATAGATAAAACCTCAATCAAGTTAACTATCCAAAACCCTTCTTCAGCAGGAACCTTGTCTATTACAAATACAAAGGGTACTAATACTGGAACTACTTCCTTTACTGTGGGTACCGCCAAGGCATCATCCAATACCTGGTGTTATGTTCTCACAGAGACAGTAATCACAAATGTTACTACAATGGATACTTTAACAAAAATAGCACCCGGTAAAACACCAAATAATTTTACGACAAATACAGTGGATAATATTCCAATTACAGCAACTGACAAATATATCACCATATTCGAGCTGGATAAGGATGGTTTAGTTGTGAAATACAAGAGTATATTACTCACTTCGGATATGATAAAATCTTAAGTAATACCAAGACTACAAATGAAGTACCTGCAAATAGAAATGAAAATGGCGTATCTGTATTTAATTCAGTTTAAGCTCTTTTTTGCGAAACTTGAAATTAATTGTGGACTTTTTGGGAATAATTGGGTAATATAAAAAGGAACGGAGTTTTTTATGATAAGCATCAGTGTTTGCATGATAGTTAAAAACGAAGAGAAAATATTAGCAAGATGTCTGGATTCTATTAAAGATTTCGTGGAGGAAATCATAATTGTAGATACTGGATCAGTGGATAACACTAAGAAAATTGCTGCAGAATATACAGATAAAATCTATGATTTTCCTTGGATTGATGATTTTTCGGCAGCAAGAAATTTCTCTTTTTCCCTGGCGACTAAGGACTATATTTATGCAGCTGATGCCGATGAAGTGCTAGATGAAACCAACCGGCAAAGGTTTCTGCTTTTAAAGCAGAACCTTTTGCCGGAAATTGAAATCGTACAGATGATGTACGATAATCAATTATTATTTAATACTACCTATAACTTTAATCTGGAATATCGCCCAAAGCTTTACAAAAGGCTTAGAACCTTTCATTGGGTGGAGCCGGTACATGAAAATGTCGTACTACAACCTATTATCTATGACAGTGATATTGTAATTCAACATTTGCCGATATCCAACCATGCAGGGTTGGATTTTCGCATCTATAAAAAGACGATTAAAGAGGAAGGTAGGCTCTCTGGAAGACTGTATCAGATGTATGCCAGAGAATTATTTATTGCTGGTGGCAATGATGACTTTTTAGAGGCAATGGAATATTTCCAAAACTTTGCTGACCTTGAGGAATGTAGCGAGCGTGAACGTAAAATCTATGAATGTATCCTGGTAAAATGCTATTTTATAAAGAAGGATATTGCCGGGTTGATGAAATATAGCTTGCATAACATTGCCGATGGTAAGGGCAGTTCAGAGGTTTGTTATTTGTTGGGTGAGTATTTTAAAGAAATAAAGGATTATAAAGAAGCTACAATTTGGTTTTATAATGCAGCTTATGAAACGGAATGTGAGCTTAATATTCATTATGGCGGAGATTATCCTTTACAGCAACTGGCGGAGTGTTATTACAATTTGGGGAATATGGAACAAGGAGATGCTTTTACAGAACTCGCGAAAGACTGGAAACAGTAAAGAGTATTGATTTAAGATTTTTAGTTTTTATCAAGAGCATTATATTATTAAAAAGGAACTTCAGGGTTTTACGCATTTTGTGTTGGCGCATAGTGCCATAGTTGGGGGTTGAAATGACACAGAATATTAGAACAATTTTTGATCAAAATATACAGTTACTTGGAGCGATGGACAAGTCCGTATATTATTTTAGAGAACAGCAATATGACAAGGCTATGTATTTGGTGGCTCATTCCATGGATACTATTAAATTAATTATAGAAGCCATTATTACCAACAGGGAGTACTTCCAGCTGGTGGATACGAAATCCATGCTTGAAATGCTGGCAGGTATCCTTGAAGCAAAGAAGAATCAGGATTACATCTTATTGGCAGATCTCCTGGAGTTACAGCTCATTAATTTCTTGATTGGGGTTCAGGAATTAATTATTGGCAAGGAAGAAGTTGTCTTTGAAGAAGAACATTATAAAGAAAATATCAGAGCATTAAAATCAAATGGAATAGGTTTTGAACAATTAGAGGAGTCAATTGAGACAAGCAAACTTTTAGAGGGCGGATATCGAATAGAGTTTACCTCCTGTGGTCAGATGACACTAGCTGCTGAGAATGAAGGGAAAAGCTTTTATTTTCATACAAACAATAAAATTCAGTCAGAAGCATTTCTTCTGGAAAAAAATTGGTTTCAAAAAGACATTAAGAGATATCATGTATATGGACTCGGTTTGGGCTATCATATTGGAGAACTTAGAAGTCTTGATAAAGATGTCGAAATCTTTATCTATGAATCGGACATGAATGTGGTACAATTAGCTTGTGCCTTTACTGATATAAAAGAGCTTTTTATAACTCAAAAGACTCAAGTGATTTACGATCCAGAGTTTCATTTGCTGAAGGCTAGAATGGAGATAATGAACAAAAAAGATAAATTTATAGTTCACCTTCCATCCTATAAGAATATACGTACAGAGATTGGCAAGAATCTTTTACAGGAGATATTACCAAAAACTCTAGTTGTTAAAACAAGTGAGTCAGAATAAGATTTGTTGATGTGAGGAGTTGAAATCCTCCTAATAAGAGCGGGAGGGAAACCTCCTAAAAAAACCAAGGAGGGAAACCTCCTAAAAACCAAGGAGGTAAAACTCCTAAAAGATTGGAGGTTCACAATGATCTATTTAATTCTTGTAATTGGTTTTGTATTTGCTGAACATAAGATTAAAAATTATATTGAGAAGAATAGAGAAATGGATGAAAGTTCTGAGCATTTTGGCGGTAAAATTATTATACGCAGATATCATAACAAAGGAGCGATGCTTAATTTTCTGGAAAAGAAAAAGGAGCTCGTCAAGACCGTATCAGGAATTTTCCTTGGCCTCTTAGTTCTCCTTTTTGCGTTCTCCTTACCCAAGAAGGGTAATAAGTTATATAAATTAGGTTTGGCTTTATTATTAGGTGGAGCAATCAGTAATGTGTCTGATCGCTTTCGCAGAGGATATGTGGTAGATTACTTTAGTTTCAACTGCAAGAAGCTCAAGACAATTATATTTAATCTGGCTGATATGGCAATTTTTCTGGGTAGCGCATTGATAATGCTATCAAGTTTATTTTCCAGTATAAGCGAGAGCGGCTCCGATAAAGCCCTTAAATAATGGATGTGGCTTGTTTGGTCTGGATTTGAATTCTGGATGAGCCTGTGTTGCAAGGAACCATGGATGATCGGTTAATTCAATCATCTCAACAATTCTTCCATCCGGTGATAAACCAGAAAGCTTCATATTATTATTTAAGAATACATTACGATAATAATTATTAACCTCATAGCGGTGACGATGTCTCTCGTGAATTGTCTTTTCACTATATAATTGATAAGCGATACTGTTTTCATCCAGGATACAAGGGTAAGTTCCTAACCTTAAAGTTCCGCCAATATCTTCAATGCCATCTTGTTCTGGCATAAGGTGAATAATCGGATGTGTGGTAGAAGGATCTAGTTCAACGCTGTGAGCATCTTCATATCCAAGCACGCTACGTGCAAATTCTACAAGTGCCAGCTGCATACCAAGGCATAATCCCAGGAATGGGATTTTGTTCTCACGGGCATAGCGGATGGCATTTATTTTACCTTCGATACCACGATCTCCAAATCCACCAGGTACAAGGACACCCTGCACGCCATCAAGCAATTCATTGACATTTTCTTTGGTTACTGTTTCGGAAGGTACCCAGCGAATGTTGATGGAAGCATGATTAGCGACTGCACCGTGCTTAAGGGATTCTACAACACTTAAGTAAGCGTCATGCAACTGTGTATATTTACCAACAAGAGCAATGGTAACATTAGCTCTAGGATTTTTTAAGGATTGTACCATCTCTTCCCAATCGGATAAATCAGGAGTAGGGCATGGTAAGTTAAGGCAGGACAGGGCAACTTCAGCAATATGTTCTTTCTCAAGAGCAAGAGGAGCCTCATATAAATATTCTACGTCAAGATTTTGTAATACATTGGAACTTGGAACATTACAAAACAGCGCAATTTTCTCCTTAATACCAGCTTCCAACGGAAGTTCAGTTCTGCATACGATAATGTCAGGACGCAGACCAATTCCCTGAAGTTCTTTTACACTTGCCTGGGTAGGCTTAGTTTTCATTTCTCCGGAGGCTTTCAGATAGGGGATTAAGGTAACGTGAATTAATGCTACATTTTGAGAACCAACATCCTGACGGAATTGTCGGATAGCTTCTAAGAATGGCTGACTTTCGATGTCGCCAACAGTACCGCCAACCTCGATGATTGCGATATGAGTGTCATTGCTTTGATCATTTCTATAAAAACGGCTTTTGATTTCATTGGTGATATGAGGAATAACCTGAACAGTACCTCCCCCAAAGTCGCCGCGTCTTTCCTTTGACAATACGGACCAATAAATTTTACCGGTGGTCACATTAGACATTTTGTCAAGACTCTCATCAATGAATCTTTCATAATGTCCAAGGTCAAGATCAGTCTCTGCGCCATCATCGGTTACAAATACTTCACCGTGCTGAATAGGGTTCATAGTACCCGGATCAATGTTGATGTAGGGATCGAATTTTTGCATTGTAACATGATAGCCACGAGCTTTTAACAGCCGACCAAGAGATGCAGCTGTGATTCCCTTTCCTAAACCTGATACAACGCCACCGGTTACAAATACATATTTAACTGCCATTTCATCTCCTCCTCTATTTTATAATTTTGTCATAAATTATAATCAAATGTGCGCAAATAAAAAATGCCATTAACCCTGTCGCATGAAAGGCTTAAGGCATAATTGCATATGTTATCTGGTTTTCCGAAAGGTGGGCCTTACCACTTAGTCGGTTCCTTTGCAGGTATGATGTATAATTTATGATACAGTATACTATATTTAGTACAGGAAGTCAATTCCGATAAATGATATATACTAGGTTTTTCTTGCTATTTAATAGGTAAACTACTTGTATTAAAATGTAAAAATGACGCTCTTTTAAATGAGAAAAATTAATTTTATCGTACATCTAACAGTCATTTTAATTATTATTAGTTAGTTCTTAAGAAATTATGAAAGTAATATAATAATATCATTGTTTTAATTTTTCGTTAAATTCTAAAATGAGTAAGGCATACTAAAAGAAAATATCTATCAAAAAAGACTATTGTGTTAAATAATGGTAAATAATAAGTAATAGGACACAATTTGGATATAGTTTTTTAAGAACAATTTTATTGATTTATGGATAGACAATAAGTATAATGAGTTATACATGTGATTGGAAAATACAGAGAAGTCATTAAATAGAAAGTATTTTAGAAGGTATTTTACTTAAGAGTAAAGGGTTAAGTTATGAATAGGAGGATTTGATGGACAATAATAGTAACAATAATAAAAATAATAATAAGAAGAATGGAATGCCTAATCGGCTTAGTATTATTATTATATTAGTTTCATCCTTATTTATATGGTATATTTTTTCGTTACTGCAAACGCAAATGAAAGAAGGTACCATGAGTGAGATCAATTATAATGAATTTTTAGATATGATTGATGAAGGTAATATTGAGCATGTTTTATTTAAAACAGACCAGATTATCATTACACCAAAGGGACAGGAAGATAAGACAATAAAAACGACCTTTTTTACAGGATATCTCTACTATGATAAGACGATAGACTTACTTAATGAAAAAGAGATTCAATATTCCAGAGATATTGAGAAGCAAAATGTTTTAATGTCAGTTCTTTCAATGATATTACCATTTATAGCAATCTATGTTGTGATGTGGTTCTTGTTTAGAGCGTTAAGTAAAAACAGTGGTGGAATGATGGGCGTTGGTAAAAGCAATGCCAAGGTATATGTAGAAAAGCAAACTGGCGTAACCTTTAAAGATGTAGCTGGTCAGGAGGAAGCAAAGGAATCCTTAACAGAAATTGTTGATTTCCTTCATAATCCAGCAAAATATACACGTATCGGTGCAAAGCTTCCAAAGGGAGCACTTTTAGTTGGACCTCCCGGAACAGGTAAAACCTTGTTAGCGAAGGCAGTTGCTGGTGAAGCAAAGGTTCCTTTCTTCTCATTGTCTGGTTCAGACTTTGTAGAAATGTTCGTAGGTGTTGGTGCTTCCAGAGTTCGAGATTTATTTAAGCAGGCACAGCAGACCGCACCATGTATTATATTTATCGATGAAATTGATGCCATTGGTAAAAGCCGTGATTCTCACTATGGCGGTGGTAATGATGAACGTGAGCAAACCTTAAATCAGTTGTTGGCTAATATGGATGGTTTTGATTCCTCCAAAGGCTTAGTAGTCCTTGGTGCTACCAACCGTCCAGAGGTACTTGATAAAGCACTTCTTCGTCCAGGTCGTTTTGACCGTCGTATTATTGTTGATAAACCAGATTTAAAAGGTAGAGTGGATATCTTAAAGGTTCATGCTAAAAATGTATTGATGCATGATTCCGTAGACTTAGAAGGTATTGCGAAAGCTACCTCTGGAGCAGTGGGTTCCGACCTTGCGAATATGATTAATGAGGCTGCAATTTTAGCAGTTAAACAGGGCAGAACTGTAGTTACACAGGATGATTTATTTGAATCTGTAGAAGTAGTTATCGCAGGTAAAGAAAAGAAGGATCGTATTCTTAGTAAGGAAGAAAAACGTATTGTTGCTTACCATGAGGTTGGGCATGCATTGGTAACCGCCCTTGAAAAGAATGCAGAGCCAGTTCAGAAGATTACAATTGTTCCAAGAACTATGGGTTCCCTTGGTTATGTAATGCAGGTTCCAGAAGAAGAAAAATACCTGATGAGTCAGGCAGAAATTCTTACACGAATTGTTACCTTATACGGTGGTCGTGCGGCAGAGAAGCTAGTATTTGACTCCATAACCACAGGTGCTTCTAACGACATTGAAAAAGCAACTTCCCTGGCACGTGCAATGGTAACCCAATATGGTATGTCAGAGAAATTTGGACTTATGGGTCTTGAATCTGTAGAAAATAAATATCTGGATGGTCGTGCAGTACTTAATTGCGGTGATCAAACTGCAGCAGAAATAGATACAGAGGTAATGAATATTCTAAAATCCTGTTATGCAAGAGCAGAAGAGCTTTTGGCAGGTAATCGCGAGGTCTTGGATAAGGTTGCAGATTACTTAATCAGTAAGGAAACAATTACTGGTGAGGAATTTATGAAAATCTATAACGAGATCAAGGGGATTACCGTAGAGCCAAAGTCGGAAGCTGGTGAGAAGTCAGGTGCTGAAGGATTTCCTAAATTAGATGACCAAAAAGAATTAAAATTAGAAGTAAAACCAGTGTCAAGTGAGGAACAAAGTCAAGAAGTGAAAACCGACATAAAGGAAAACGAACAATAATTATCTGTTTAAGGGATGGCTATGCCATCCCTTTTAAAGTATCATAAACTTTTGTTAAGTCTTTCTACATACAAGCCGATATAAAAGAATGAACTTTGCAATATTGAAATAAAGATATTGTAATAGAAATTATTAAACTTAAGAGTAAGAGGAGATTAAGATGAGTAAGCGAAATGAGTTAATATTACAAAATATTAATGTGGATGGAATTGGCTTGGAAATTGGGCCATCTTTTTCTCCAATTTGTCCAAAAAGCGAAGGATACAATATTGAAACCATTGATCATTTAGATAAAGAAGGTTTAATTAATAAATATAAAAATGACCCTAATGTAGGTGACTTAATGAATAATATTGAAGAGGTTAACTATGTTTGGAGTGGACAACCATATTCTCAATTAATCGGGAAAACGGAATATTATGATTACATTATTGCTTCACATGTAATAGAACATTGTGTGGACATAGTCGAATTCTTGTCGGAATGTTCCAAAATACTAAAACAAGACGGCACTATAAGCTTAGCAATACCCGATAAGAGATACACTTTTGATTATTTTAGAGAAATAACATCAATAAGAACTGTCATTGATAACCATGTATATAGAGAACATCTCAATCATTCTGTAGGAACATTTGTTGATCATAGTTTAAATGTGGTTACATTAGACCTCGGAGGATCATATTTACCGAATAGTGCACACCTACTTAAGGAACATATGCTTTATGAACATGACATAACAAACCTAAGGAATATAATTGAGAATTATAACGAAAAGAATTATACAGATTGTCATTCTTGGATTCTCACACCGGCTTCCTTTAAAATTCTAGTTTATCAACTTAATGCTCTAAATTTGGTAGATCTATATATTGATGACATCTATAAAGAACCAAATAGTATTGAGTTTATTGCTAAAGTAAAAAAAGGTAAGGTTACCTTTAATAGTAATATATTATTGGATTTGCAAATGGAAAAGCATGTTGAATATAAGGAATCAAATAGTTATGATCTTAATATTTTAGAGATGGCGAAATATAAAAAAATATATATTTATGGAATGGGAAATTTGGTGGGTAATGTTATAAATATATTAAATAAGCTTCATGTTCCCATTGAGGGATTTATTATTAGTGATGACCAACCAATAGTAAATAAAATATTTCATGAAAAACCAGTGTATCACTTAAGCGAGCTGGTTTCAATAAAGAATGATATAGGCATAGTTATTAGCGTAGCTGGGAGATTGTATTTTATAATTGAAAGAAATCTAAAAGATAAGGGGTTTGAACATTATATATTTTAGATAAAGTATGAAAGGGACGGCTATATCGTCCCTTTCATATTACAGGGATGCAAAAAAGCGTATAGAAGGGGAGAAGATTCATGAAAACGTTATTATTCTTAGCAAAAGGGTTTGAAACAATGGAATTTAGTGTGTTTGTTGACGTATTAGGCTGGGCACGGAGTGATTTTTCTTGTGATACTCAGGTGATAACCTGTGGTTTCCAAAGGGAGGTAGTAAGTACCTTTAACATTCCGGTTTTGGTGGACACTCTTATTGATGAAATTAATGTGGATGATTATGATGCTCTAGCAATTCCCGGAGGATTTGAGGAATATGGCTTCTATGAGGAAGCTTACAGTGAAAAGTTTCTAAGTTTAATCAGAGAATTTGATGCAAAAGGGAAAATAATAGCTAGTATCTGTGTTGCTGCATTGCCGATTGGCAAAAGTGGAGTATTAAAAGGTCGTAAAGCAACCACCTATCATTTAAACAATGGAAGAAGGCAAAATCAATTAAGAGAATTTGGGGTAGAGGTTGTGAATCAGCCAGTGGTAGTGGATAGAAATATTATCACCTCTTATTGCCCTGAAACCGCTTCCAGTGTTGCTTTTGTTTTATTAGAAATATTAACCACAAAGGAACAGATGGAAGCAGTGAAAACAGCCATGGGGTTTTAGTGTTGGGTTATTCACAATTCTAATGTACCTAAATTAAGCATACGAATAGGAATATTTACATCGCCAATACTGGCAGTACCAAAAGTCCCGTGGCAATCTGATCCGCAGGTTATCATAAGTCCTCGTTGATTACATAGACTTAAACAGTGATTGGTAATCTCCTTTGAATGAGTGACATAATAGCATTCAATGCCATCTAAATCGTGGGAAAGGAGTTGCTGTATTTTCTGCTTAAATTCTGCGTGGTTATTTGTTTTAATTGATACCCCCGGATGAGCAAGAATAGCCTTACCTCCTGCCATATGGATCTGGTCACAAACGGTTTGAATCGACGGAAAATCCACACAGTCATAATAGCAGTTATATTTGGTATATAGAGCAAAGCCTTCTCTTAAGGTATTTGTAAACCCCTTTTCCATTAGGTAATGTAGAGCTTTCCAACCCCCTTTTGTTCTATCATATTGATAGTCATTATATTCAGCAACGCTAATGGAAGGGTAATCCTTTTCCATTTTTTCTATTAATAAAGAATTCACTCGAAACAGCATCGATCGGTTCTTTTCAACGAAGGCTTGAAAGTCTGGATTGTCAATATCCACACCATAACCCAGAATATGATAATTTAATCCCTCATATAAGGAATTTAACTCAACCCCCGTCAGAAGTTTAATGTCTGCATTCTGACATAAACTTCTAAGCTCTCTGGAGCCGTCCAGCATATCATGATCGGTAAGAGCAATTAACCCCACATTGTTTTGCAGAGCTTCCTTCAAAATTTCTTCTGGTGACATTGTTCCATCCGAATAATAGGAATGAATGTGCAGATCGGCGGTTTTTTCTAACATCAGTCAGTAGCCTCCTTTAATTTTAGATTTGATATAAGGAATAATTTAAAGTATAATAATACCATAATATCAGTAAAATACTTCAAATTAAAAGGTTTTATTAATTTATAAGAGAGGGTGTATGCAATGAAACATAGTCTTAAGGTCACAAAGGTAGGATGTATACTTGCTTTTATAGCAATTATTATAACGGCTTTTAATATTTTATATGCTGTATACAGTGAGTTATCAGTTCATGTACCTGTGATACAATTTTTGTGTATGGTTTCTATCTTTTGTGCTAATTTGTCAATGTACCTAGCAAAAAAGAAAAATGAGAACAAGAGAGGTGTAAATTAATATTGAATTAATTTGCACTGATTATAATGAAAACGATCACTTTATGGGTACACTATTAAATCGTCTTTATGCGGGAAATAGTGTATTTTTATATTTATGTTAAGTATAAAGCATCAGCCCAACGTGTTGCTAGTAAAATAATTCTTTCTATGTTATAATCGCTATGAAATAAATGTTACTATATCAAATCAACAAGAAACTTTAAGACCAATAAGCTAACTTTAGGAGATGGCTATGTTTGATATTGAAGAAGAGTTAAAAAAATTACCGGCCAAGCCCGGTGTTTATATAATGAGAAACATAGACGATAACATCATCTATGTGGGTAAGGCGATTATTTTAAAGAATAGAGTAAGACAGTACTTTCAAAATAGTCGTAACCATACCGAGAAGATTAGACAGATGGTGGAGAATATCGACCATTTTGAATATATAATTACAGATTCAGAGCTTGAGGCACTGGTTTTGGAATGTAATTTAATTAAAGAACATATGCCCAAATATAATACAATGCTAAAGGATGACAAAACCTATCCTTACATACGTGTTACATTAAATGAGGCATTTCCAAAGGTGGCCATTACCAGAGAGCAAAAGAAGGATAAGGCGAAGTACTTTGGACCTTATACCAGTGTGAATGCAGTAAGGGACACACTGGAGCTTTTGCGAAGAATTTATAAAATTCGTACCTGCAATCGCATTCTACCAAGAGATATAGGAAAAGAACGACCCTGTCTATACTATCACATGGGTCAGTGTGATGCGCCCTGTCAGGGATATATCTCGCAGCAGGATTATAAAGCGAATATAGACGAGGTTCTGGAATTTTTGAACGGTAATTATTCCAGAGTTACAAAGAATTTGGAAGAGAAGATGGCAGCGGCTTCCGAGGCAATGGAATTTGAGAAGGCGGCACAATACAGGGATCTAATTGGCAGCGTCAAACAGATAGCGAACCGTCAGAAGATTACGAATACCGATCAAGTAGACCGAGATGTAATTGCCTTTGCCAAGAATAAAGAAGAGGCAGTGGTTCAGACCTTCTTTATTCGCGGTGGTAAGCTAATAGGCAGGGATAACTTCCATTTAAGTGGGGTTCAGGATGTTGATGATGGCGAGGTTATGGCAAGCTTTCTCAAACAGTTTTATGCAGGAACACCATATATTCCAAAGGAAATATTTCTTGGAACCAAAACTGATGAAGAAGAGCTGATTACAGAGTGGCTTACTGCAAAGCGTGGACAGAAGGTGTACTTAAAGGTTCCTCAAAAGGGGGACAAAGAGAAGCTTGTTGAACTTGCCAGAAAGAATGCAGAATTAAGTCTTAATCAGGATTTAGAGAAAATCAAACGTGAAGAAGCAAGAACCACCGGTGCATTAAAAGAACTTGCCCAGTATCTTGACCTTCCACTCATTGAACGTATTGAATCCTTTGATATTTCCAATACCGCGGGCTTTGAATCAGTTGGGTCCATGGTGGTATATGAAAAGGGTAAGCCTAAGAAGGCGGATTATAGAAAGTTTAAAATAAAGTCCATACAGGGACCGGATGATTATGCTTCCATGTACGAGGTATTAACCAGGAGATTCACTCATGGACAGAAGGAACTACAGGAACTAAAAGAAAAACAGTTGGATGAATCCCTTGGAAGCTTTACCAGGTATCCGGATTTGATTTTGATGGATGGTGGAAAAGGTCAGGTGGGAATTGCTCTGCGTGTGTTATCAGAACTTAAGCTAAATATTGCGGTTTGCGGTATGGTGAAGGATGACAATCACAGAACCAGAGGTTTATTCTATAACAATCAGGAGCTACCCATTGATAAAAGCAGCGAGTTGTTCCGCTTAATTACAAGAATTCAGGATGAAACTCATCGGTTTGCCATAGAATATCATCGAAGTCTGCGCCAGAAGAAGCAGGTGCACTCCATTTTGGATGATATTAATGGTATTGGACCTACAAGAAGAAGAGCGCTTATGAAGCATTTTCAGTCCTTAGAAGCAATTCAATCGGCTGATATTGAGGAGATTATGAAAGTACCTGCGATGAACCGACAGTCCGCAGAAATGGTTTATGAATTTTTTCATAAGCCATCCGTACAATAAGCATTTACAGTTGGTAAAAAGATGTGATAGAATGAAACAAACTAAATGGAAGACAAGCAAGAGGAGGAAAATCCTCCTTACGAAGTAATATAAAGATTTTATGTAATATAAAGGAGGATATGATGTATACAGTTGAATTGGTGGCTTTGATTGAAAAGATGAATTTGGAGAACTGTACTCCTGACATTGATATTAAGAATATTAAGATATCCCAACCTGATGTTAATCGACCTGCGTTACAACTTGCAGGGTTCTTTGATCACTTTGACTCTGAACGAGTTCAGGTAATTGGTTATGTGGAAATGGCATATATGGAACAAATGGATAAGGAAGAGAGAGTAAAGATTCTATCCAGGCTAATGGATTTTCATGTACCTTGTATCATATTCAGCAGAAATATTGAAGTTAATGAGAATTTCATTCAGCTTGCTACAGAAAAAGGTGTGCCAATTTTACGAACAGACAAAACAACCTCTTCCTTTATGGCAGAGCTTATTCGTTGGTTAAATGTTGAGCTTGCTCCAAGAATCACAATACATGGAGGACTTGTAGACGTGTATGGTGAAGGTATTCTAATTATGGGTGAGAGCGGCATTGGTAAGAGTGAAGCTGCACTGGAGCTTATTAAGCGCGGACATCGGCTTGTTGCAGATGATGCAGTTGAAATCAAGAAGGTCAGTGATGAAACTTTAATTGGTTCATCTCCAGAAAATATTCGACATTTTATTGAACTTCGAGGAATCGGTATTATTGATGTAAAGACCTTGTTCGGTGTGGAAAGTGTTAAGAATACTCAGTCCATTGATTTAGTTATTAAGCTTGAGGAATGGAATAAGGATAAACTATATGACAGACTTGGACTGGAAGAGACTTATATTGAGTTTCTTGGTAACAAGATTCCATGCCATTCAATTCCAATTCGCCCAGGCAGAAACTTAGCAATCATTTGTGAATCTGCGGCAGTAAATTACCGTCAAAAGAAGATGGGTTACAATGCAGTGCAGGAACTCTATCGCAGGGTATTAAATAATATGAGTAAGACAGATAATTAAGATTGTAACCTTTCTGCCTAAGCGAGCTATAGTCAAAGCGAAATTGAACTTATGGCTGAGTTGTTATAAAGATAATTTAAAATATTGGTTTTGTAAAGTGTAGGTTAATGTGAAAAATAAGTATTTCACGAAGTGAATTGCCATCAATTCACTTTCTAACTTTGTGCGTGCGCGAAGCAAGGTTAGCAGATATTGAGAAAGGTAAGGATTTTAGTATGAGCAAGTATTGTTTTGGAATTGATATTGGCGGTACAGCCGTTAAAGTTGGATTATTCAATACAGAGGGAACACTTTTAAATAATTGGGACTTTACAACAGTAAAGACAGGAAACGGAAAAGATATTCTTAAGGATTCAGCTAACTTTGTGGAAGCGAAGATTGAGGAATTAAAACTTGATAAAGCTGATATTTTAGGTATTGGAATTGGTATTCCTGGACCAGTTAAGGAAAATGGAGATGTTCTGGAGCTTGCGAATCTAGGAATGGGTTACTTTAATATAGAAGAAGAAATGAAAAACCTCACAACACTCAAGGTAAAGGCAGCAAATGATGCGAATGTAGCTGCTCTTGGCGAACTTTGGATGGGCGGTGGAAAAGGCTATCATAATATGGTACTTGTGACACTTGGAACAGGTGTAGGTGGTGGTATCATTTTAGGTGGGACAGTTGTTGCCGGTAGTAATGGTGCTGGCGGTGAGATTGGACATATCTTTGTAAATCCAGAAGAAACCAAAGCTTGCGGTTGTGGAAAAAAGGGTTGTCTCGAGCAATACGCATCAGCGACTGGTATTGTAAGGCTTGCTAAATCCTATTTGGAGAGTAGTGATGAAGCTTCCAAGATGAGAAATTATAAGGAACTAAGTGCAAAGGCAGTTTTTGATTGTGCAAAAGAAGGTGATAACCTTGCTTTGGAGACTGTTGAAAAAGCTTGTTATTATCTTGGTGTTTCCATGGCTCATATAGCACAGGTAATTGACCCTGAGGTATTTGTTATTGGTGGTGGTGTTTCAAAAGCTGGAGAGATTATCACAGAAACTATGAAGAAGTATTACAATGAGCATGTAATGGATGCACTTAAAAATAGAGAATTCCGTTTAGCTGTTTTAGGTAATGATGCAGGAATTTATGGAGCAGCAAAGCTGATACTGGAATAATCCTTAAGACCTCTAAATAAGATATCCTAGAACAGTATTTAGGAGGCTGACAGTGGAAAATCAATTTTATCAAAAATTAACACAAATATTACCCAAAGAGCGAATTAAGTTAAAGGAATCGATGGTAGAACATACCTCACTTCATATTGGAGGAGAAACTGATTATTTGGTTTTACCTACGACAATATCAGAGGTAAGAGAGGTAGTCCATCTATGCCAAGCAGAGAATATGCCTTATTATATTATGGGGAATGGTAGTAATCTTCTGGTCTCCGATTTAGGATATAGAGGCGTAATTATAAAGCTGGGTAATGAATTTTCTTCTATTGATATATCAGAACACGGAAAAGTGACAGCACAGGCTGGAGTACTTCTATCCAAGCTTGCAAATGTGATAGCTGAACATAGTTTGACCGGTTTTGAATTTGCTTCTGGAATTCCTGGAACACTAGGTGGAGCAGTAACCATGAATGCTGGTGCCTATGACGGTGAAATGAAGCAATGCTTAACAGGTGCCAGAGTGATGGATGAAGCTGGGCAGGTGATAGAGCTTAATTTGGAAGAACTTATGTTAGGCTATCGTACCAGTGTTCTGCAATCCAAGAATTATATTCTTCTTGAGGCTGATCTGCAGTTTAATAAAGGAGACCAGCAACTGATAAGACAGAAAATGAATGATTTAAATCGTCAGAGACGTGAAAAACAACCCCTGGAACAATATAGTGCGGGTAGCACCTTTAAAAGACCGCCGGGCAATTTTGCTGGAAAATTAATCGGTGACGCAGGACTACGTGGTTATCAGGTAGGCGGAGCTGCAGTTTCAGAAAAGCATTGTGGTTTTGTGATTAATAAGGACAACGCCACTGCCAAAGACTTTCTCACACTGATTGAGGATGTTGTACGAATCGTTGATGAGAAATTTGATGTTAGGTTGGAGCCGGAAGTTAAATTTTTGGGAGAAATATAGTTAATAATAGATTGTGTATAATGGAATGCTATTAGAAAGAATAATGTCATTCTTAGTTTAAAAGAAAAAAACAGAATGAAATTTTAGAAAGTATTATTTACGGGTTGAAGAAGGATGCCGCCAGGTAAAATAATGGAGGGGTGCATGAGGTTCGTAATCGTCACAGGTATGTCAGGAGCAGGTAAGAGCTCCGTATTAAAGATGCTGGAGGATGCAGGTTATTTCTGTGTAGATAACCTTCCAATTCAGCTGGTGAAGAAGTTTGTACGCTTAATTATCCAAGGGAATCAATCCAAAGTGGCATTAGGTATTGATATTCGCAGCGGACAAGCGTTAAAGGAAATGGATAATGTTTTGCTGGATTTTAAGCGATCAAATGTAAAATATGAAGTTCTTTTCCTTGATTGCTCTCCAGAAGTACTCGTAAAACGATATAAAGAAACCAGAAGGAGCCATCCTTTATCCGGTATGGGACGGGTAGAAAAGGGAATTGCTCTGGAACAGGAAAGGCTTGAATTTCTTCGTAAGAAAGCAGATGTAATTATTGATACCAGTCATTTGCTGATACGTGAATTAAAAGCACAGATTAATAAGATCTATCAGGATGATGAGAAATTCAGTAACTTCTTTGTTACAATTTTATCCTTTGGTTTTAAATACGGTATTCCGGTAGATTCCGATTTGGTTTTTGATGTAAGATTTTTACCAAACCCTTTCTACATACCGGAACTAAAGAAGCAAACCGGCAATGATATGCCAGTAAGAGATTATGTGATGGAATCTAAATCAGCTCTTGAGTTTGTAAATAAATTAGAGGATATGCTGTTATTTCTAATACCGAATTATATCGTAGAAGGAAAGAATCAGTTAGTTGTTAGTATTGGTTGTACAGGGGGTAAACACCGTTCGGTTACTCTAGTGAATGAATTAGCAATTCGATTAAGTCGTTCAGAGTATGGAATAAAATTGGAACATAGAGATATTGAAAAGGATAGTAGGTGATTGTTATGTCGTTTTCGATGGACGTAAAAGAAGAGCTTTCTCATCAACTAAGCAGTGCCAGACATTGCAGATTAGCGGAGTTGGCAGCAATTCTTTCCAGCGAAGGTCGAATTGTAGGAGAAGCTCCGAACTATCAATTGAGGTTGCAGACAGAAAATTTAGTTGTTGCAAGAAAGTACTTTACATTAATAAAAAAAACATTTAATATAAATATTGATGTTTCTGTCAAAACTAATAACAATGCAAATGACAATCGTAATTATACTTTGGTAATTCCTAAACCAGAGTATGTGGACAAGATTTTGCATGCAACAAAACTGCACTTTGATGAAACTTTCATTGGGGAGAAAGCATCAGAGGTTGATAAGACACTGACAGAAAAAAATAGGAAAGTGCTAAACGAAGTAACAGACCAGTTGATTACTCAGAATTTATGTTGTAAAAGAGCATATATACGTGGCGCATTTTTGTCGTCTGGCTCAATGAGTGATCCCAAAAAAGCTTATCATTTGGAGATTGTTTCACCCACAAATGATAAGGCAATACAGATTAGAGATATGATTCAAGCCTTTTCTATTGATGCAAAGATCGTGATACGCAAAAAAAGTTATGTTGTTTACATTAAAGAAGGTTCTCAAATAGTTGATTTGCTTAATGTCATGGAAGCTCATGTAGCATTGATGGATTTGGAAAATGTGAGAATACTTAAGGAAATGCGTAACTCAATTAATCGACAGGTAAACTGTGAAGCTGCGAATATCAGTAAGACAGTAGCTGCTGCATCAAAGCAGATTGACGATATTATATTTATTAGAGATAATGTAGGGTTTAGTGATCTGGCAGATGGATTAGAAGATATTGCAAGGCTACGGGTTGAATATCCGGAAGCCTCACTCAAGGAATTGGGTGCAATGCTTACACCGAGCATAGGTAAATCCGGAGTTAATCACAGGTTGCGGAAATTAAGCATGATAGCAGATCAATTGCGGGAGCATAAGGAGGAAAATAGTCATGATAACTAAGGAAATTTTAATTAACATTCCAAACGGATTAGAAGCAAGACCGATTGCATTACTTGTACAAGTGGCAAGCCAGTACGAATGTAGTATACATGTGTCCACCAAAGATAAGCATGTTAATGCAAAAAGCATCATGGGTATGATGAGCATGGGTATTTCTGCCGGAGATACAGTATCCATTACAACAGATGGACCGGATGAGGAAGTTGCACTTGAAAATATTGAGAAGTATTTAACCAATAAGTAATTAATATAATACCACACAAAAAAGGGGGACAGCCACGCTGTACCCCTTTTTTGTGGTGTTTTATTGGGCATTTTAAGGCTTTGTCTCGAAAAGAAAAGAAACTACAGCATTGTGAAATTTACTTTAGCAAAGTATAATAATAAAGACAGGTAAATAATGTAAAAAAATAAATATTATAGTTTCAAGGAAATGTGGTGTATCCATGGTAGCGAATAAAAATACTCAACAGATAAAAAAGAAAAAGAGGCCTAGAAAAGTAACTATTATCTTGATTCTTGAGATATTTATCGTAGTACTCTTATTTGGTGGCTATCGCTTTTATTTATACTGGCAGGATAAACAACAGGAGCTTGCAGATGAGGAAAGAGAACTTATACATAAGGAAGATAATGATAAATTGTCCCCAGCAGAGCAGGTTGCAAAAGAAGAACAGGATAGACTTAGAACAGAAATGAAAGATCGGCAGGACCTCATTGAAAAAGCTAGAACCTTAACCATTGGCTATGATTACGAAGGAGCCATTGACCTGATTAAAGGCTACGTGGGTAAAGAAGGTGGCTATCAGGTATATAAAGTTCTGGTGGATGAGATTGCGAATCTTGAAAAAGAACAGGACAAGCTGGTGCTGTATGGTGGTGTCTATAGCTCTGTCACAGAGGTTAGCCATCTTTTTTTTCATACTTTAATTATGGACACCTCTTTAGCCTTTGATGGAGATAGTGATACTAAGGGCTATAATATGTATATGGTGACGGTACAGGAATTTGAAAAAATACTGCAGTCACTGTATGATCAGAATTATGTTTTGGTTCGAATGTCTGATTTGGTTAAGAAGGTTACACTTTCCGATGGTTCAATCAGTTATGAAGAAAACGAAATATATCTTAAACAAGGCAAGAAGCCTATCGTGTTATCAGAGGATGATGTTGCTTTTTATAAATACATGCTGGATGACGGATTTGCATCTAAAATAGTACTTGATTCAGAAGGAAAGCCTACCTGTGAGATGATTCTTGAGGATGGGAATCCTGTAACTGGAGCTTTTGATATTATACCAATTCTAAATGAGTTTATCGAGGAACATCCCGACTTCTCCTATAAAGGAGCAAAGGGACTACTTGCTTTAACCGGTTATGAAGGAGTATTGGGTTATCGGACCAATGACAAGACTTCTCCAGATTATAAGAAGGAATTGAAGGCAGCGAAAGAAGTGGTCGCAGCATTGAAGGAGGATGGCTGGGAATTTGCATCCCATAGCTGGGGACATAAAGATATGCAAGCAGCCAGCCTTAGTACTTTGAAGTCAGATACTGACAGATGGCTTGAGGAGGTAGGGTCAATCGTTGGATCAACCAATATGTATGTATTTCCATTTGGAAATGATATAGAAACAACTACTGGAACTTATACAAGCAGTAAGTATCAATATCTGAAGGAAAAAGGATTTGATATCTTCTTAGCAGTTTATAAGGAACCTTGGATGCACATTAAGAAAAATTATGTACGTATGACCAGACGTCCAATCGACGGTCAGGCCTTATTAGAATTTCCAGAAAGACTTGAGGATTTATTTAACGTAGAGGAAATAATCGATATAAGTCGTCCATCAAAGAACTGGTAACTGTTATAACACCACGGAAGCGCATTAGTTTGTTATATGCACTTGTGTGGTGTTTTCTATTAATAAAAGGACATAGCCTAATCTTGTTCATTGACATCTAGGTATACCTGCCTTACAATAATTTGTAACAGATCAGAACCAAGCAGAATATTAAATAAATTAGCCGTGAAAGCTTGCTTTCAAAGGATAATTTATTTAATATTCTAGTTTGGCGAGAGCCAAACAGCGAGAAAACCGCAGGTTTTTGAGCTTGGTTCTGAAGAGTTAGGATAATTTATAATACAAGATGAAACGGTAAGTCGTTTCACTTGTCATGTATTCTAGTTTGGAAAAAGCCAAACAGCGAAGAAACAGCAGTTTTTGAGCTTAGTTAGGAATAGTCGCAATAAATTTATTGGGATTAATGTTTTTGGATAGATGTCGCACCTGCGACAGATTGGAGTTTTTATGGAATTTACACATTTACATTTACATACAGAATATAGTTTGCTCGATGGCTCCGGTAAGATTAAGGAAATGGTTCACCAAGCAAAAGAGCTTGGAATGGACAGCATTGCAATCACTGATCATGGTGTAATGTATGGAGTTATTGATTTTTATAAGGCATGCCTTGCAGAGGGTGTCAAGCCAGTGATTGGCTGTGAAGTATATGTTGCACCGAATTCAAGATTTGACCGTGAATTAGGAAATAACGAGGAACGATATCATCATCTTGTTTTGCTGGCAGAGAATAATGCAGGCTACCAAAATCTGATGAAGATTGTTTCCAGAGGGTTCTTAGAAGGATTTTATTATAAACCAAGAATTGATTATGAGGTATTAGAGAAGTATCATGAAGGAATTATTGCACTTAGTGCCTGTCTGGCAGGTGAAGTTTCCAGCAATCTACTCCGTGGTTTCTATCAAGAAGCAAAAGAAGCAGCACTTAGGCTTCAGAGCGTATTTGGTGAGAACAACTTCTTTCTGGAATTGCAGGATCATGGAATGGCGGAGCAGAAGGCAGTAAATCAGGGTTTACTGCGCTTGTCACAGGAAACTGGTATTCCACTGGTGGCCACCAATGACGTGCACTATACCTATGCAGAGGATGCCGATCCACATGATATTCTGCTTTGCATTCAAACCCAGAAAAAAGTAAATGACGAAAACAGAATGAAATATGAGGGTGGACAGTTTTATATGAAGTCCCCCGAGGAAATGCTTCAGTTATTTCCTTATGCGAAGGAAGCTTTAACCAATACCCATGAAATTGCAAAACGTTGCAATGTTACCATTACATTTGGTGAATATAAATTACCCGTTTATCCTGTGCCCGAAGGATACCAAGCCTTTGATTACTTGAAAAAAGTATGCAAGGAAGGTATGGTAAAAAGGTATGGAGACGTACCCCAGGAATTATGGGACAGAATGGATTATGAACTTGAGACCATTGGAAGTATGGGCTTTGTTGATTACTTCCTGATAGTATGGGACTTTATTAAATATGCTAAAGATCATGAGATTATGGTTGGCCCAGGCAGAGGTAGCGCCGCAGGCTCCATCGTATCCTACGCTCTGGAAATTACCGATATTGATCCAATTAAATATAGTCTACTGTTTGAGCGTTTCCTTAATCCCGAACGTATTTCCATGCCGGATATTGATATTGACTTCTGCTATGAACGCAGGCAGGAAGTCATTGATTATGTTACTCGTAAATATGGTAAGGATAAGGTGGTTCAAATTTCTACCTTTGGTACAATGGCTGCAAAAGCTGTAATACGAGATGTAGGGCGTGCCCTTGATTTATCCTATGCGCAGGTAGATACCGTAGCAAAAATGATACCCACGGAGCTAGGGATTACCATAGAAAAAGCGTTACATGATAACAAAGAGCTGAGACAGCTATATGAATCAAATTCAGATGTTAAGTATTTGATTGATATGTCCAAAAGGTTAGAGGGCTTGCCAAGACATACTTCCATGCATGCAGCAGGTGTGGTTATTGGCAAAGAAAGCATTGATGAATATGTACCGTTATCTCGTTCCTCAGATGAATCTATTACCACCCAATTTACGATGACAACCTTAGAGGAACTAGGGCTATTAAAGATGGACTTTTTAGGGCTTCGAACCTTAACCGTAATTCAGAATGCAGAAGCACTAATTAATAAAGATAGAAGTATAGACGACCAATTTGATATTAAAACAATTAATTATCAAGATGAAAAGGTATATGATCTAATAACATCAGCTAAAACCGAAGGTATCTTCCAGTTAGAAAGTGCGGGAATGAAGAACTTCATGAAGGAGTTGAAACCACGTACGTTAGAGGATATCATTGCTGGATTATCACTATTTCGTCCAGGTCCAATGGACTTTATCCCTAAATATGTTAAGGGAAAGAACGAATCAGGTAAAATAATTTATGAATGCCCGCAGTTGGAACCTATATTATCACCAACCTATGGTTGTATTGTATATCAAGAGCAGGTTATGCAGATCGTACGAGAATTAGCAGGGTATAGCTACGGTCGAAGTGACCTTGTTCGTCGTGCCATGTCAAAGAAGAAGGAATCCGTAATGATTAAGGAGCGAAAGACCTTCGTCTACGGTAATCCGGAAGAGGGGATACCAGGCTGTATCAGTAACGGTGTTCCTGAAGCAGTAGCCAACCATATTTTCGATGAAATGATGGACTTTGCCAAGTATGCCTTTAACAAATCTCATGCTGCAGCATATGCTGTAGTTTCCTATGAAACAGCATATTTAAAATGTTATTATCCAGTGGAGTTCATGGCAGCATTAATGACTTCGGTGATTGATAATCCAGGTAAGGTATCAGAATATATTTACCATTGCAGACAGATGAATATTGAAATTCTGCCACCGGATATTAATGAAGGATTTGGAGTGTTTACCGTAGCAGATGGTGCAATTCGATATGCATTGGCTGCAATTAAGGGGATTGGAAGACCTGTGATTGAGGCAATCGTAAGCGAACGCGAGGCAAACGGTCCTTTTATCAATATAAGAGACTTTGCATCTAGACTATCCGGTAAAGAAGTAAATAAGAGAACCATTGAAAGTTTTATAAAAGCTGGTGTATTCAATGGAATTCATTCCAATCGAAGACAGTTAATGATGAGCTATGTGCAGATTCTTGACAGCATTTCCGCTGAAAAAAAGAAGGCACTCACCGGACAGATGACATTATTTGATATTGTAGATGAAACAGAGAAAATTGAATATGAAGTTACAATGCCAGACGTAACGGAATATAATAAGGAACAACTCCTGGCTTTTGAAAAAGAAGTTCTTGGTATCTATGTCAGCGGTCATCCGTTAGAAGAATACGAGGCAAGAATTCGTAAGAATGTCACCGTTAATTCCAATGATTTTGAAATTGATGAGGATACAGAAAAGCCAAGAGTTATGGATGGAAGAACAGAATTAATCGGTGGGATGATAACTTCAAAGACAATTAAATCCACAAGAAATAATAGTATGATGGCTTTTATTACTTTGGAGGATTTATTTGGCATAGTTGAGGTTATAATATTCCCTAGGGACTTTGAAAAATATAAAAATCTTCTGGGGCCGGAAGAAAAGATATTTGTTCGTGGAAAAGTTACAGTAGAGGAAGAAAAGGCAGCAAAACTCATTTGTCAAGAAATTATTCCGTTTGATGCTATTCCCTGTGAGTTGTGGATTAAATTCAAAGATTTAGCTTCCTTTCAAACAGAAGAGGGCTCTTTGTATCAACTTTTAGAAGGATATGATGGGAATGATGCTGTTGTAATTTACTGCGAAGCTGAAAAATGTATCAAAAGACTTCCTAAGAGCAGAGGAGTTAAAGCGGATAAAGATTTAATTGGTCGTCTAATAAGCCAATATTCTGAAGAAAATGTACGAATTACTGAAAAGAGTATTGAAAACTTAGCGAAAAAGGGTTAAAATACAGACATTGTCAAAACATAGTACAAAGGGTTTGTAGAAGCTACAAAATGAGGAATTTGCCATGTAGGAATCATAGAGCCACAGGGACTGAATGGACATAGATGATAATTATCGGAGGTTATTAATAATGGGAAACGTTAAGACAATAGGAGTACTTACAAGCGGTGGGGATGCACCTGGAATGAACGCAGCCATCAGAGCTGTAGTTCGTACTGCATTGGCAGCAGGAGTAAAAGTAAAAGGTATCATGCGCGGTTATCAAGGTCTTCTTGAGGAAGATATCATTGATATGGACTCCAGAAGTGTATCGGATATCATACAAAGAGGTGGTACAATTTTATATACCGCTCGTTGTTTGGATATGTTAAAGCCTGAAGTTCAAGATATTGCAGCTGATATCTGCCGTAAACATGAAATTGATGGATTAGTTGTTATTGGTGGAGATGGTTCCTTTAAAGGAGCACAGGTTTTAGCTAGAAGAGGAATTAATGCAGTAGGTATTCCTGGTACCATTGACCTTGACATTACCTGTACTGACTATACCATTGGATTTGATACAGCAGTAAACACAGCAATGGAAACCATAGATAAGGTAAGAGATACTTCCACATCTCATGAAAGATGTAGTATCATTGAGGTTATGGGTAGACATGCTGGATATATTGCATTATGGAGTGGTATTGCTAACGGCGCAGAAGAAATCTTAATTTCCGAGCGTTATGATTATGATGAACAACGTATTATTAACCGTATTATTGAAAAACGTAAAACAGGCAAGAAGCATTACATTATTGTAAATGCAGAAGGTGTTGGCGACAGCAATGGTATGGCTAAGAGAATTGAAGCGGCAACAGGCATGGAAACCCGTGCAACAATTATCGGCCATGCACAGCGTGGTGGAAGCCCAACTACCAGAGACCGTGTATATGCTTCTATGATGGGAGCTAAGGCGGTAGATTTATTAGTGGAAGGCCACAGTAAGCGTATTGTGGCTTACAAAGATGGTCAATTTGTTGATTATGATATTGAAGAAGGTTTGGCAATGAAGAAGGATGTTGATCAGTACATGTATGATTTGTCAATTCGTCTTTCAAAATAATAGACGCATAGAATAAGATTATTTATCTCCGGGCTATTTCGGTTCTGCCGAACTATCCCGGACTTTTTCGCACTTAAGCATGTAAGAGCATTGTAAGTATCACATAATTGTAAACTATATTGTGCAAATTAATAAACTTTATTATATAGAGCCAAAGGAGGTACATAAATTTTTATGAATTCAAGAATGAAGAAATTGATATCTTATTATAAACCCTATAAAGGGTTGTTTTTTGCTGATATGTTCTTTGCCTTGCTGGCAGCAGGTATATCCCTGGTATATCCAATGATAGTGCGATATATTACGAATGATGTACTGGTGAACTATGAGATGTCCGAAGCTACACCTATTATAATTAAGTTATTGCTGGCAATGCTTGGACTGGCGCTACTTGAATTTATCAGTACCTTTTTTATCTCCTATCAGGGACATATCATGGGTGCAAAGATGGAATATGATATGCGAAATGATCTTTTTGAACACTATCAAAAGTTATCCTTTAATTTTTATGATAACCAAAAAACTGGTCAACTTATGTCCAGAATTACCAGTGACTTGTTTGACATATCAGAGTTGTGCCATCACGGACCAGAGGACATTGTAATTTCAATCATTAAAGGTGTCGGTGCCTTTGCTATTCTAATTCAGATTAATGTACCGCTTACTTTATTAGTCTTTGCTTTTCTTCCCTTTATGTTCGCCTTTGCCTACTTTATGAGAGGAAGGATGAATCGGTCTTTTCGTAAGAATAGAGAGCGAATTGCAGAAATTAATGCACAGGTAGAGGACAACTTATCCGGTATTCGAGTAGTTAAATCCTTCGCAAATGAGGAAATTGAGACAAAGAAATTCCAGGCAGGGAATGCAAGATTTGTAGAAAGTAAAAGAAATAGTTACTGGAATATGTCCAGCTTTCATTCGGGTTTAACTTTATTTACAGCTCTCATTAATATAGCTATGATCGCTGGCGGTGGGTTTTTTATAACCAAGGGACTTATTAATATGAGTGATATGCTTACGTTCTTGCTTTATATCAATACATTAATTGAGCCAGTAAGAAAGTTAATCAATTTTACAGAAACATATCAAAATGGTATGACTGGCTTTACTCGTTTTAATGAGATTCTAGAGATCAATCCAGATATTACGGATAAAAAAGATGCAATTACCCTTAGAGAAGTCAAAGGTGAGATTGAATTTAGAGGAGTTGCCTTTAAATATACGGAAGCCAACAACGAGGTGTTCCGTGATATTGACTTGAAGGTTGAAGCTGGTGATTATCTGGCACTTGTTGGTTCGTCCGGTGTTGGTAAAACAACAATGTGCAGTTTGATTCCACGTTTTTATGAGGTTTCCGATGGAAGTATTAAATTAGATGGAACGGATATAAGAAATATTACACTTCGCTCCCTTAGAAAGAATATCGGTATTGTACAACAGGATGTTTATCTATTCGCAGGAACGGTTATGGATAATATCAGATATGGTTGTCTCGAAGCAAGTGAGGAAGAGGTCATAGAAGCTGCGAAGAATGCCAATGCCCATGAATTTATTATGGAGCTACCGGATGGTTACAACACTTACATTGGCCAGAGGGGTATTAAACTTTCCGGAGGACAGAAGCAAAGACTTAGTATTGCCAGAGTATTTCTAAAGAATCCTCCGGTATTAATTTTTGACGAGGCTACTTCTGCACTGGACAATGAGAGTGAAAAGGTAGTTCAAGATTCGTTAGAGAGGTTGGCGAAGAACAGGACAACATTTGTAATTGCTCATCGCTTATCCACTATAAAAAATGCAAAAAAAATACTGGTACTTACAGAGGAAGGTATTAAAGAAACTGGAACTCATGAGGAACTACTGGAGAAAAATGGTGTTTATGCAGGGCTTTATCGACTAGCCTACGAAAGAAAAAATGCATAGAGAATTGAAAAGTGATTTATAAAATATATAGAATTATATGAGTCAACTTAAGCAATAATAGTAACATATTTTAATTATACTATGATAGGTGGGTTTGCCTAACTAATCTGAACAGTGCTTTCGTTTCAAGAGCCATGTTTAGTATGTTCAAATTGAAGGATAATTGAAGGCTGGTTTTTATATGAAGAATTAGTAAAAGATTCATATGTAAAACCAGCTGTTTTTATGGAACCCTGAAGGATGTACCCCCGTCTAATGGTTAGAAAGAGGAAAGAGTGCATCCATTTTTATCAAAACAAATGAAGCATTTTTGTTTCATATTGTTTACATCATCTGCCAGTCCATGTATACTATACTGTAGAAAACAGGCGGTTATGCCTGCAGGAATAGTAAGGTATGCAAAAGAAGGAAACAGAGGATTGTAAGAAATAGGATAGGGGGATGGAAGGATGCAGAAGGATGTGCAAAGTGACCTCTTCGAAAAGGTACCTGCTTATGACATAGAGAACCTGATGCGCGAATATGGAAATGACGTACTACGAACAGCGTATATGTATGTCAAGGATATTCATACAGCAGAAGACATTTTCCAAGATGTGTTTATTAAAGTTAGTCAAAAGCTTTCTACATTTGAAGGCAATTCAAGTATTAAGACTTGGATCATACGTATCACAATTAATACCTGTAAAGATTATTTGAAAAGTGCTTATAGCAGACGAGTTGTTCCAATGATGGAGTATCAAGAGGACGCAATTGTTAGTGAAAGTGATTATGAAGAGGTAGAAAATAAGGATACCAAGGATCTGATTAGGCAGTCGATTCTTTCTTTACCAGCGAAATATAAGGATGTGGTACTCTGTGTATATTATCAAGATATGACTCTTGCAGAGGCAGCCAATGTGCTTAATATAGCAGAAGGAACGGCAAAAAGTAGACTATCAAGAGCAAGGCAGAAATTAAAATCATTATTAGAGGGGAGGGTTCCTGATGAATTTTGACGATAAAGAGAAGGAACAATTGGATTTCGAACAATTAAATATAAAATCCCATCTGAACACTTCTATGGAACTGAAAGGAATTAGCGTATCTGAGGATTTAATTAATAGAACCCTGAAGGCAATTAACAACCAGTCTGTTGATAAACAGGATCAGCCACCTTTAAATTCACAGCAAGCCGAGCTTAGAAAGAGTTTTTCAATAAACAAATTTGTACGTGGTTTTGCTGGAGTAGCGGCTGCGGCGATTATAATAGTGGCAGGTACACAGTTACTGGAGGGGAACATAGGTGGCAGTAAGAAGGATTTAGCTATTGATATGAATTCCACAGCAATGGAACAAAAGTCTTCTTCGGAAAATGCTGGTTACGGTGATGAATCCTATTCTACTCTTCAGGATGATACAGCAAAATATGAAAGTGCACAAACTGAAGATGCGGAAGTCAGCTTTGATGACAACATGGTGACCTCTGATGCTGGTAAGCAAGTGGATGAATCTAATGCGACTGCTTTAGCACCGGAGGCAACAACAGAGGATATGGATTTTACAGGTATTACATCCAGTACTGAAACAGAAAAGACTAAATTAGGGTTTACTCAACTATTAGTACCTGAATTAACAGGTACAGCTACTGTGGTTGTAACAAAAGCAGAAGATAAGACAAAGGTTACACTTACCGATCAAAAGGATATTGAAGAGTTCTATTTGACAATGGAGAAGCATCAGTTTACAGCTTCTACTTCTGCACCTGCGAATGTAGTTTTTCAAATGGAGTTGACAACTACAGAACAGAATCAAACCTATCTGATATCTGTGGGAGAACATCTCCAGGTGGAATATTCAGATAAACAGACAACCAGTATGAGTACTTATGATGTGGTTGATAACGATGTGTTTCAACAGGATTTAATGAATTTGATAGATAAATACAGTAAATAAGGGAAGAGGAATTACTGTTAACGAAAGAATTACAGAAGAGAAAAAAGGTTCTTAATGTGTTGCAATACAGCAACCGCTTTAAGAACCTTTTTAGTGGCGAAACATTAACTAGATCAAAGGAAACGATCTATAACACTCAGTAATTTAATCTTATTTTTCTAAGCGGAAGGTTGTTCTTCAGAGTCATCTTCCGGAGTAAGATTAATGGAAACATATTCTCTCGAATCTTCTTCTGTTTCTTCGTCCGTTTCGAAGTCCTCGAAGTCATCCTCGAAATCATCAAAATCATCCGTAGAATCCTTCTTAATGTAGGTCTTATAAAGATAATAGGCACCGGCTGCAACGGATGCGGCTGCAACTGTTCCGAATAAAAATTTTCCGAATTTCTTCATATGCCGAGTCTTCCTTTCTATTTATATTATAATTATATACTATTATTCGATTATAATTCGATTGCACCAAAAAATAAAGTAAAAAATATATAAAATTGAAAATATTGCTAAAAAGGACAGACATTACGGATGATTTAGATCATTTATGTTGAAATAAATTATCAAGAGGGTGAGAAATTTCCTCAACCTTACAATTATAAGAGATGACAGACAATAATAGGTTAAGAATTAGCATAAGCATTCGCTTGATAGTTAGAACTAGATAATAATTATTATTATCTATCATAACAAAGTCTTTGAAGATGCTAATTAATATTATTATGCAGTTTAACTAAGCTAAAATTAAAACCTATCTGCTGACACTCAAATTTATATTACATATGTGATAAATTCCAAAGGTCAGCCATAATAAAACAACTCGACATAATTTTGACAATGCTGTCTATTTATGTTACGATAAATGAAGTGAATTTAGCTAAAGAGTAACCAAACCTAGTAAAGTTTTACCTGACCATGAAGGAGTAAAACAAAAGAGGAAGATAGTTTTTCGTAAGAATGGAGGATGAAGATGAAAAACACATTTTACAAAAGGATAGCAGTGCTCCTGGCATTTGTACTTACAATACCATTGCTTTTTAATCAAAATACAGCAGTGGCAACCGCAGCAACAGCAACGCCATCCCTGGTACAGACAAAGGTAGAAATTATTGGAACTGGAGAAACCTATCAGTTAGAAATTAAAGATAAGGTAGCAAAAAGTACCTACAAATGGACTAGTAGTAGTACGAAAATAGCAAAGGTAAATTCAAGTGGACTGGTTACCTCGGTTAATAAGGGAACCGCAACCATTAAATGTGTAGTTACATATCCATCAAAGAAGACTAAGACTCTTTCCTGTAAAGTGACAGTTACGATTCCGGCAGAGAGTATAGAGATAACGAACGATGTACTAGTGAATGGTGCACATGTACTTTCACTTGGATCCACAATGAAATTTAATACCACCTTGCTTCCTAAAAACTCTTCTGATAAGGTATATTGGAGTGTTGAGGGTGGAGATGCAGCATGTATTCGTATTGATAATGTAAATGACGGTAGTGTTACTGCATTAAAGGCTGGTAAAGTAATCCTTAGAGCATCTGCTGCAAAGTCAGCTACTGCACAGGCTGCAGAATTAAGTATTATCAATGATGCAGTAATTGTGGAGGTTGTTGGACCAACGGCCACCGTTAAGAGTGTAGAGATGATCTCCTCAAAGGAAATAAGAGTTCTATTTGATAGTGCTGTGAATGCAAATACTATCATTGGATCAAATGGCACGTTAACAAATAATATAGAAATCACACTAAGTAAGGATACCAAGGGTGTGCTTGCAGCAGATCCTGGTAAGTTAACTGCAAGCCTTTCTACAGATGGAAAGACCCTTACAATAAACACACAGAATTCATTAAACGGTTATTATGGTATCAATTTTACAAGTGATATCTTGACCACCACCGGTGTAGCTTTGGAGTCCTATTATAAGAAATTAAGTTTCCAGGATACAACACCTCCAAATTATGCGGGATATACTTTAGATGATTCAGGGCTAGTTGCTACAATTAACTTTTCAGAGCCACTTGATTTTTCAAATCTGAAGATTTCAGGAGCAACACTGATATCCAACAGCACTACTGCGACAGCTACGACATTAAGCGTATTAAACAATGTAATGAATTATAAGATTTCGGAAGATAAGAAATCTTTGGTAATTGATCTTACTAAGATATCAGCAGCAGACTATGGTAAATATTTCTCTATCGTAATTTCTGGTGTAACTGATTTAGCTGGTAATGCACCTGCAAATGCATTCATTCAAGCATATCTTCAGACAGATACAACACCAAAGCCTCAGGCTAAGTTTATTGGTATTCAAAGAACAAGCTATAACATTATTACAGTAACCTTTGACAGAGCTATTTCCTATGGTGGTTACTTACAGGTAGAGGGTGGTTCAACAATTACAGGTGTGCCGGATGCCACCAATGCAAGAAGAGTTAATTATACCATAAGTGATGCAGAGGCAGCTGCTTATACTGGTGTTAAAAAAGTATCTGTTGGATACTGGAATAGCTATAATGTAATAGCAACCGATACGTCAGCAAATACAATGACGAGTTATAATCTTGACTTTACAATAGAGAAGACGAGTCCAATTCTTTTAATTTATGACTATGACCCGACTTCAGCTATCCTGACTTTGACTTATAGTGAACCGGTTGTTATAAACGCTTCCAGCGGATTATTCAGTTCAATCTACAGCTCAATCAATGAAGATGTTAAACCAAATACGAATATTACCTACTCAAATCTGGCACATACAGAAGGCAATAAAGTGATTAAGCTGCAATTAACTGGTTCCAGTATGATTGGTACTTATCAATTTGATTTAGTGGCTGGGTTTGTAACAGATAACTTTAGAAATAAGAGTATTACAAAGAGCTTATTAATTAACAATACAGGAACTGGTAGTTCTGTACAGCCTGGACCATATGAAATTGTTCAGTCCACTACAAGTTCCAATGATATTTATGTAAGCTTCTTAAATAAGTTGGATACTGCGTCAGCATTGAATATTAATAATTATAAGATAGCAGGGTTAACAATTACGAAAGTTGCCTTACAGGAAAATACTACCTCCGGAGCTACCGTTGTATTGACTGTCGCTGATGGTACCATAACACAGTCTATTGATTATCCAGTTACAATCACTGGTGTTAAAGGATTTAATAACAGCAATAGTGCCATTGAATTATATAAATCAAGTGTTGCATTAAAAGAGAATATAAGACCAATATTTGTTGGTGGAACCTTTGATTCCTCCTCCAAGAATGTAGTAAAACTTAACTTCTCTGAATCCATACAAGGTAGCATGGTGGTAAAGGCAACAGTAACTTATAGTTCCTATTCCTATGAGGTTCCAGCAACAGTATCCTATAGTGGTAGCTATGCCCTTGTTACCCTTTCCTCTATACCAACCACTGGCAGCAGGATTAAAATTGATATATTAAGTACAGATATAACAGATTTAAGCGGCAATGCATTGACCTCAATGCCAACACCGATTAATGTAGCAGCTAGTTACTAAACTTAACTTCCCTGAAGGAAAGATAATAAGAATATGCCAGATGCATAAGATGGAGGAGTAATGTACGAATTTAAAGAGGAATTTAAAGTTGGTATTGAAGAAATTGATTTAGAGCATGAGAAGTTATTTGAACTTGCAGACAGAGCCTATGAAACCTTAATGGATGATTTTATTCCAGATAAATATGATTATATCGTAGATATTTTGAAGGAATTACAAGAGTATGCTGTTTTCCATTTTAAGAATGAAGAAGAGTATATGATGAAAATTCGTCACAAGAAATTACTCTCTCATAAGGCAGAACATCAAGATTTTATTGATAAGGTTTCCAGTTACAATTTTGACGATATTGATGAAAACCAAAAGGGATTTATATTAGAGGTACTTGACTTCTTAGGTGATTGGTTGGTACATCATATTATTGAAAATGACAAGTTAATCGGACAGCAGTAAAAGCTTAGGCATATGTAATATCTAATAAAAATAGTGGCAGTATAGTTTCAAGGGTGAGAAATGCTTGAAACTAGGCTGTCACTATTTTTAGTTTAGGTAAAGGATATTTGGTCAATTTACCATAAGCAGTGTAAGTATGGTGAATCTCCTACTTATAATGAAGCAACACTATATACTAAAATCCCTAGTGAAGATATCACTTCGCTCCAGGAGACTCTCAACAGTATCAAATCCCAAACGATGTAAAAGTTCAATTACATAGGGATTATCAATCGGGGTAGGGTAAGGAGCAGCATTCCCGTATTCCTCCACATGCTTCCGCCCTTCTTCTTTTGGAATTATTACTCGTGGACCGCCTACACAGCCACCCACGCAACCCATACCTTCAAAAAAGTTTGCAGTGACTTCTCCGGATTGAATAGACTGTATCATAGCTTTACAGGCGGGTACTCCATCTGCTTGTTGGGTATGCACGGATATTTTACGGTGCGGATTTAATCTCTTCACAGTTTCACTAACTGCTTCGCTAACCCCGCCGGTATGTGCATATATTCTACCAGCCCTAGAGGAATGATCCTTTTCACTTTCCTCCATCCTTGCTGGATCAATATCCATAACTTTAAATATATCCTGAACCTCTTGAAAGGTAAGTACATAATCCACAGCATCTGCAATATCCTTTTCCTTTGCTTCTGCTTTTTTAGCCAGGCAAGGACCAATGAAGATGGTGATAGCGTCTGGATGCATAATTTTTACGGCACGTCCCGAGGCAATCATAGGTGACACCGCAGGAGGTACATGTGGAACAAGTTCTTTAAAGATTTTTCGTATCATGGCAATCCACATGGGACAACAGCAACTAGTCAACTGATAATCTTTTTCGGTAATTATGTTTTTATCAAATTCTAGAGCTTCCTTTAAAGTTAGAATATCTGCAAATAAAGCTACTTCAATCATGCCGTCAAATCCTACAGCCTTCAAAGCATTACGCAACTTACCAGGAGTTACCTCCTGCTGAAATTGACCTAAGAAAGCAGGAGCTACAAGAGCATAGACCAACCCCTTGTGAGAACGGATAGCTCGAAGAGCAGGAATTACATCTTTGCTGGCGGTAAGGTTTTTTGCTCTGCATTCCTGCGTACAGATGGAGCAGCCGACACACTGTTCTTCGTCAATTATAATCTCTCCAGCAGCACCGGGATGGATTGCATGGAAAGGACATACGTGCATACAATGATGATCCGGTGACTCACAGTTACACTCACCTGTTTGCCATATAATAGGGTGCTTCTCTGGATGTAATAGACAATCAAGTTGATGGGTATCATAAAGGTCAAGTTTATCTAAAAAACTTGTATCCTTTTCTTTAAGGGTTCGAACCAAAACCTCATAATACAATTCTTCAAATGACTTCATAAATTTTCAAGTCTTCCTTTCCCTGCAATGAGTAAAACAAGTTATTACCTTAATTAAATGATTAGCATATTTAAAGCTTTTATTCGCATTTAGTCGCTATTATGCTTTACTGGTGTTTGGATTTGTTTTATAATAAATTGTATGACATGAAATCCTTACCAAACGCAAAATTTACGAAAGAGATTTACAGGAATTAAGGATATAAATGTAAGAATTATGAATATTTTAACTGGTTGCGGATAGTATAGTTAGAAAATATAGGATTTGGAGAAGTATTTTGAAAACGCAAAAAAATTTAGCAATAACAAAGCTGGGATGGCTTTTGTTTTACTTATATATAGTGTTACTTTCCTACTTTTTGTTCTTTAGTGAAGCTTATGGTAGGTCAAGTATCCATGAGGAATACCGCTTTAACTTAGAATTCTTCAAAGAAATAAATCGATTTATTACGTATCGTAATCAGGTTGGCTTTCAGAGCTTTGCTGTAAATATTATTGGAAATGTACTTGCGTTTGCACCCTTTGGCTTCCTATTACCATTATTGAATCAGCGATATCGAAAGTTTATAGCTATCTTAAGCTTAAGCATATTGTTTAGCCTGGCAGTTGAAGCAATTCAACTTTATTTAAAGGTTGGAATTTTTGATGTAGATGATATTTTGTTAAATACCTTGGGGGGAGTATTGGGTTATATATGCTTTCGTATTTACTGGAGTATTTTAAAAGTTGTTACTCCAAAGAAATCAAATAGGAGGAAATAGGCGTGTTATTCAAGCGTAACAAGGAAATTCATTTTTCAGGAAGAAGACATGCAAAGACGGGAGTAGCTGCAACAATTGTTGGTGGAGTGAGTGTACTTGGATTCCTCACCCTAAGTATCTTATCGGGGGTTGCAGGCGGACAAGGTGGTCTCGTGATCGGGATCATTGGCATCTTACTCTTTGCGTTATCTATATTTGGGTTTGTATTATCGTATCGCACATTTCAAAAAAAGGATATTTTTTATCGCTTTCCTATTATCGGGGCACTGTTAAACGGGTTTATGAGCATTTTGATGTTAGTGTTGTACATCATAGGAATTGCTATTTAGAATAGAAATAAACAATAAGAAAAGGTACTGGCATAATTATGGCTTGCACTTAGATGGAGGATAAAAATGAAGTATTTAGAATTATTTAAAGAAGACAATGAAGCAATTCGTGAGAGATATGAACTTGCGATAGAACGAATTACATTATTTGAGAAAGAGGAAACAGTAAGTGCTCGTTTTACACCATATTTTAAAAGTGTAGCTGCACTTGTACAGTTAGTAAATAGTATAGTTGTAATGCGTACACAAGGACGTTTGTCAACTCTTGAATTAAAAGAACAGGAAAGCTTGAACAAGGCATTATACAATGATATTGCAAGAGATAATTATCATTATAGTTATGCCAATCCAGAGTATGCTTGTGAACAGTTAGGAGATAAGTTTGGTAAACTCCTTTCCTTTTTGATGACAGAACTTCGTGGCATTATTGTATATGCTTACGAGTATCGCTTACATGAGATTACAATATATTTAGAATTGTTAATTGAAGTATATAATCATTTTGAAGATGAGGATGAGTATACTTATAAGGACGTAAAGCGTGTTCTCTATGATTTTATGTACGATTATTGTGATCTGCTAGTAGAGGGAAGAATTAAGGAAATGCTTGATGCTGATATGTCCTTTGCAAAGGATATTATCATGGAATCTGATTTATCAAATCCAGCATATCTTTATCTGTTTGGTGAACATATTACGGAAGCTGAATTAAAGACAGTACAATTTCTTAATACCTTACCAGAAGAGCAGATTGAGGCAATGGCACATACCTTTACAGAAGGATTTCGTTTAGGATTTATTCATAATCGTCTCGATTTAAGCAAGAAGAAAATCGTAAATATCCGTTATCAACTTGGATTTGAAAAAATGATATACCATGCGGTATTACAGTTTAGGAAGATGGGGCTTGAGCCTATCATTTATAGAGCTGCACACAGTGCAGTGAATAAACTGCAGCATATTAAAATTGGCTATCATTCCACTAGCCCCAATAAACAATATGATTATGATCACCGTTTTGATACCGGACTCTTTTTAGACAAAGCCTTCAAGGAGAGAAAGTTAGAAAGTGTGAGACTTGCTTATGAGAAGTATAAGGAACAGGCAGCAGTATTTGCAGGTCCTTCCTTAATTGAAGTATTTGGGGAAGAGAATTTTGCACCTGAGGATATTAAGCAGGCGGTTAAGTTTGATAAGCGTCAGCAAGAACTATCTGTAGAGTTGAAAAATGAGGAAGCTCTTTTAAAGAAGGATTATTTAAAGATGGAAGAGACCTCCTTCACAATTATTTCTTATCCTGTTCCACAGATAGGTGAAGACTATGAAGCTATATTTGCAGAAACAGTGAAAGTGAATACCTTAAAGAGCGATGAATATAGAGATATACAGCAATTTATCATTGATGCACTGGATCAGGGCGAATATGTGAGAATTCTGGGATCAGGAAAGAATCGTACCAATATGATGGTGAAGTTATATGAATTAACTGATGCTACTAAGGAGACCATCTTTGAAAACTGTGTGGCAGACGTCAACATACCGGTGGGTGAGGTGTTTACCAGCCCCGTTTTAAAGGGAACTTCGGGTTTACTTCATGTACCAAAGGTATATCTTAATGATCTTGAATACCGTGAGCTTGAACTTGCGTTTGAGGATGGATTAGTGAAGGATTACAATTGCAAGAACTTTAACAAGGAAGAGGAAGATAAGAGCTATATTAAAGAGAATTTACTATATAACCGTGAATACCTACCACTTGGAGAATTTGCAATAGGAACAAATACAACTGCATATATGATGGGTAAGAAATATGATATAGCACACAGACTGCCTATTCTAATTGCCGAAAAGACAGGACCACATTTTGCAATCGGTGATACCTGCTACAGTATGAGCGAGGATGTTAAAGTATACAATTCCGATGGGAAAGAAATTGTAGCAAGGGACAATGACATATCCTTACTTAGAAAGACGGATATTTCAAAAGCTTACTTTAACTGTCATACAGATATAACTCTTCCCTATGACGAAATTAAAGAAATTTCAGTATGTAAAAAGGATGGTTCTACAATTCCAATCATTCTGGATTCTAGATTTGTTCTACCAGGGACAGAAGCTTTAAATCAGGCATTTGAGCAATAATAAAATAATAGTTCATAAAAATAGTTTTAATAAAAGTAAAGAATTAGTTTGAGTGTTATAAGATAATATACATTAGTTGACAGCACCATCGGTATAAGGTTGGAAACATAGTTGATGATTATGTAGAGAATATTCTTATTCGCTCAAACTAAATTTTCGTGAAGATTAAGTGAGGTAATAACAAAGCGTGGCTTTGTTAAATACGAATGTACCCACAATAATTGAATAATACCCGCACAGTGTGTTTCAGTTAGTATATGACAAGTGAAATGACGTCGTTTCAGCTTGTATTTTACTATTAGGTATATATAGAAGGGAGCAGTTAGGGATGTTAAGTATTAAGAATTTTTCAAAAAGCTATAAAAGTGAAAAGAAAGCAGTAGATAATTTAAACCTCGAAGTAAAAAGCGGTGACATTTTTGGATTTATTGGACACAATGGTGCTGGAAAAACAACGACGATTAAATCCGTAGTAGGTGTACTTGATTTCGAAGAAGGAGAAATTACAGTTAACGGGATTTCTATTAAAAAGGATCCTGTAGCCTGTAAGCAGCTTATGGCATATATTCCGGATAATCCGGACTTATATGAACATTTGTCAGGTATCGCATATCTTAATTTTATAGGAGATATCTATCAGGTGAAACAATCAGAGCGTGAAGCACTGATTGCAAAGTATGCACAGGATTTTGAAATTACGGGGAACCTCGGTGATTCCATATCCTCTTATTCTCATGGAATGAAGCAAAAATTAGCAATTATATCAGCCTTAATACATAAGCCAAGATTATTGGTACTGGATGAACCTTTTGTCGGACTTGATCCCAAAGCAGCCCATACCTTAAAAACGATTATGCAGGAGCTATGCAATAATCAATGTGCCATCTTTTTCTCGACCCATGTACTTGAGGTAGCAGAAAAGCTTTGCAATAAAATAGCAATTATTAAGGGTGGAAAACTTGTTGCCTATGGTACAACCAGCGAGGTGAAAGGGAATAGCAGCCTTGAAGAGGTATTTATGGAGCTGATAGAGCAGCAGTAGATTCTTAGAAAGGTATGGTATTAACATGAAAAAGGTAATTCGTTTACTAAGAGTTCAGATATGGATGGTACTGGGAGAGATGCTTTCTGTTGGACGATCGCAGAATAAAAAGCCCAAAGTATTATACGTAGGGGTTGCATTTTTTACATTATTAATGACCAGTGTGTCCTTTATGTATAATTTTATGATAGGAACAGGACTAAAATATTTTAACAGCTTAGAGCTTCTGCCAGCATTAATAATGGCAGCTACTTCTATAATGATTGCAATGACTACTGTGTTTAAGATAAAGGGTACGATATTTGGTTTTCGTGACTATGACATGGTAATGTCCTTGCCAATTAGTACGGGTGGTATCGTGGCTTGTCGAGTAATCATTTTATATGCCTTTAACTTTTTGTTTGTCATTATATTAAATATACCAATGATTGTTGTATACGGTATTCTTGCAGCCCCAGGTATTAGTTTCTATCTGAGTAGCTTATTGCTCATGTTCTTTCTGCCGCTGATACCTATTATAGCAGCATCAGTTTTAGGTACAGTAATTGCTTATGCAGCAGCAAGATTTAAGCATAGTAACTTTCTAAACATTATTTTTTCTATGCTTTTAGTTATTGCGATAGTTGGAGCTTCTTTTACTTTAAATGGTAATGGTCAACAGATGGTAGCTATGAGTGAGGCATTAACCAAACAGATCAACTCAATCTATCCTTTGGCGAAGATGTATACAAATGCAGTAATTCATTCGGATATAATAGACTTGGTGATGTTTGTTATTATTTCTGTAGCTGCATTTTTAATCTATACGTTCATTATAAAGGCAGTATTTAAGAAGATGAATACAATGCTTCTAGCTGGGAGTTCTCGTTCCAATTATAAGCTGGGAAGGTTAAAAACCTCTTCTATATTTATTGCGCTTTATAAAAAGGAATTAAAGCGATTTTTCTCATCTTCGATCTATGTAACAAACACTGCATTTGGTATTGTTATATTAACAATAGCAGCTATTGCTTCCATTTTTATAGATTTAGATAAAATATTTCCGGACCCTATGGTTTTAACCTTGTTGAATAATTATGTGCCGTTTATCATTACCTTCTGCGTAATCATGACTTATACTGCAGCTTCTGCAATCTCGCTGGAAGGAAAAAGTTTATGGATTTTAAAGACTTTGCCAGTTGCGCCGAAGACGGTTTATCATGCGAAACTTGCTGTTAATCTGACGATTACTGCACCTGCTATAGTGGATATCATAATAATTGGAGTAGTTCTTAAGAATGGAACACTTCAGACAATAGTACTTCTTTTCGTTACCGTAGCATGTGCGTGCTTTACTTCATTATTAGGTTTGTTGATTAATATTATAATTCCAAACTTTAATTGGACCAGTGAAGTAATGGTAGTCAAGCAAAGTGCCGCAGGTATGATAAGTGTATTTGCTGGTATGTTTTACATCGCGGTTCAATTTGGGTGCTATGTATTACTACCCAACAGTTTATGGGCTAATATAACATTCTTTATTGTAACGTCAATTTTGGATGGTGTACTCTATTTTATGATTATGACCTATGGTAAGCGTAGGTATTATGCTTTCTAATTAAATGACTGTTAAATAGAAAAGGGACAATGCGTCACTTTCATGAAAGGCAAAAACAGACTCTGTGGAAGTTCTATTTGAACTTTCCAGAGTCTGTTTTACAATAACTCAATCTTCAGTTCACGCTTAAATATAGCTAGATAAAATCAGTTTGAACTACTGATGTTCCTTCCGCGCAAAATAAAGGCTTAGTGCTTTTGCGGTACCAGGATTAAAACTTGCAGGTATTTCCCCAGTTAAATATTTTTTGTGTTCAAATACATAGTCAAATTGTTGAAAGGAAGACTGATACCGTTCTTTTTCCAGATGGCTGATTTTAGGATTGGCTGAAGTCATTCTAGTGTGTCTTTGATTAATATCCCAGTCAAACATTTTAAATTCATTTTTCTTAATACTATTACCATCCTTAATGCAATCAGCTGAAAAAGAGGGTTGAATACCTTTAGAATATTGAGGAATAAAATTATTTTTAGAAAAAATGCGTTTTAGTGCCTTGTGGGAAATTAATGCACAGGGCATTCGAACTAATTCAGAATCACCATTCTTCCTTAATAAAATTTCTCCATCTAAGATATAATTTCTTTCATCTAAACTGTACGTTAAGACCTTTATTATCTCAATACCGAGCTCTAGAAGATTAAAGGTAACTAATACATTGCCAGTAAAATGTTCATTTCCATTTTTATCGATAACAATTAAGTCTGTTTTAGTATCAAATCCATAATTTACTTTTATAATGTCATTGCCGAAACCGCCAGCTTTATTCTCATCCTTAATAATTCGTAAACCTTCCTCGTTATTCCGCTTCTCAATATGTTCCCTGGCAAATAAATTAGCCACCTTTTGCTGCTCTAAAGCAAGGTCGTCGTCAAAATAGAATTTCTTAAACTTTGCTGAAGCTCCACTGGTGGGGGTATCTTCCAGTATCAACATTTCCTCCAGGAATTCCCGATATACAAACAGAGGCGGTTTATTTAACTCGTATTCAATAGGTTTAATACAATTACCGTTATGATCGAATTGTCGTTCTGAAGCACCTAAAGCAATATTCCAACCTGAAGGATTAATGTCTCGAAAGAAGAAAGGGGTCCATTGTTCCAGTTTATTATTTCTTAAAAGGTTTACCACAGAGAGTACACCACCGGAAGCCCAGCGCAGAGGAATTCCTAAACTGGGTAAATCAATGAGAAACTCCTCTTTATTTGAATTGCCTATTAAGAATTGATGAATTTCCTGATCCAGTTTTATGAGCTCCTCACGTTTATCCTTTTGTTCTTCTATATATTTTCTACAGATGGCAGTTTTGGCAGCAGTACTTATGATGGAATTCTCAACACCTCTACGGTCAATGGTTACAATATATCGTCCTTCCCTTTTTTGATAGGAGATACGAATTGGTTGTGTAAGTAGTTCAATAGCAAAGACCTCACCCTTTATTTTCCTTTTGCTATTATGTATTATCTTATCCGATAGGATTTCATTTTCATCAATATTATTATATTCTTCTTCTGTCAAATCCATTTGCTGGTTTAAATCATATAGATTTGTTGAAGCTTGGTCACTTACCTGAAACGTTGGATATACTCGATTATCTCTGTATTCAAGAAGCATATCAATCTTATGATCAATAACTTTAACGTCATGATACATCTCCATAACATAAGGTTTAAGCTCGTCCAGTTTCTCACTTACAACAGCATTCGCCTTCATCAATAAAGCAAAGTCTTCTTTTACAGAGGTAACATTTTCTGATAAGATAATTTGTTGTTCACTAACATATTGAATTATCTTTTTTATCTCGGAACTCAATTCGTATTCGAGAGCAAGACGAGCTTTTTTATATTTATCGTCCATTTTAATGGCTTGTAGGAACTCATACTTAAACACAGGAACAATAAGCTCACTTATCAATGATTTTAACTTGTACAGATGACGTAAATTATCAAAATCCAGGAAAATCATTTGCTGCAAAGTTTGTTCTAATTGTAGATTCTCAACTACATCAATATCATATAAGTTCATATTAAAATGACAAAAGAAACGGTCTAGTTGCTCTGAGGACAGGGGGCCTGCTTTTAAATAATTCCTCCAGTATTCAAAAAAATATTCGAGTTTAAGTAAATCCTCCTGATCGTAGGTAATGTTATTATTAATGCCTTTCATAATCTCATTCCGATATTCGATAATTTTTGCATCTTCCTCAAGTTTATTTACGCTCTTAGTTAGCGTTTCAAAAATCATTCGTTCAATATCATGGTTTTTGTTTTTATTCATGTTATTGCTGTTATTGTTGAAACCACCTTTTAAATATTCGAAAGAATAGTTAGATAATATGTTAGAAATTACGTCTACAGAGTTGCCAAATATTTTTCCTAATAAATCTTCACCAAATACACCTAATACAGTACCTGCAGGCCCAAATATAGATGCTGAAACAAAGGCCAGTGCTGCTTTTAATAGTTTAGGATTAAAATTGTTTTTTGACATATAAGTATTCTCCTGTTTATAGTATTACCAATATTATACATTTTGTAAATTGCGGTGACAAGTTATTTATTAATTAGGATTTAATTAAGAGATGCTTTGATTAGACATAACTTAGGGGCACAAACTATATAAAACAGGACGGAATACACAATCGCGTTAACCGTCCTGTTATCTTGATATTTTTTATATAATTATGAAAATTTTCTTGTACCCATTTTACCACCATGTGTAGTATGGGTTATTCTTCTGTTTTTTCTCTTTGCCAGCATCATTGGTTGCGTTATTGCTGGCACTATTTGTGGAACTGCTAGTGGTATTATTACTGGTGTTAATACTGGTATTATTTGAATTACGTGTGCTTTTCTTTAATGGCATTTTATCCTGCCTCCCTTCAAAATTTGCTATTATTATTTGCAATTCTTGTGAAATAATGCTGTAATTTTTAGTAAATTAATAAGGTTATTAGGATGACTAATAAAAAGTATAAGAAATTTTCCGCCAAAAATTAACGACAAACAAAGGTGATTATGCTAAAATGTGAGCATAAATGGATGGATATACGAGATTTAGGATAGATTACAACTTAGGCTATTTTGCCGGATTGGGAGGTTTTTATATGGACTATAAAAAGGCTGGGGTCGATATTGAGGCAGGTTATAAAGCGGTTGATCTTATGAAAGAACATATCAAGGGAACAATGCGCAAGGAGGTACTATCAGATATCGGCGGTTTCTCGGGAGCATTCTCCTTATCAAGCTTTAATAATATGGAACAGCCCACTTTAGTATCTGGTACAGATGGCGTTGGAACGAAATTAAAAATTGCATTTTTATTGGACAAGCATGATACCATAGGTATCGACTGCGTGGCAATGTGTGTGAATGATATTGCATGTGCAGGTGCGGAACCATTATTTTTCTTAGATTATATTGCCTGTGGAAAGAATGAACCGGAAAAGATTGCGACCATAGTGAAAGGTGTAGCAGAAGGCTGCAAACAGGCTAACGCGGCACTTATTGGTGGGGAAACGGCTGAAATGCCTGGTTTTTATCCAGAGGATGAGTATGACTTGGCTGGTTTTGCAGTTGGTATTGTAGACCAGAAAAAGCTGATAACAGGAGCATCCTTGAAGGCAGGAGATACCTTAATTGGTATAGCATCTTCTGGAATTCATAGCAACGGTTATTCCCTGGTTAGAAAGGTATTTCGTATGCAAAGAGAAACCTTAGATACCTACTATGAATCACTATCATCGACTTTAGGTGAAACTCTTTTAACCCCTACTAAGATTTATGTAAAAGCATTACAAGGCTTAAAGAATGGTAATGTTACTGTAAAGGCTTGCAGTCATATCACAGGTGGAGGCTTCTACGAGAATATTCCTAGAATGCTGCCAGAAGGGATACATGCTAGAATAATTAAAAATAGCTATGATATTCCACCTGTTTTCCAGATGCTCTCAAAGGATGGAGATATTGAAGAGCAGATGATGTACAATACCTATAATATGGGGCTTGGCATGATGATTGCAGTTGATAATAAAGAGGCAGATACAGCGATAAGACTTCTAAAAGAAGCTGGTGAAAAGGCTTATATTGTTGGAGAGACTGTACAGGGTGAGAAGGGAGTTAGCTTATGTTAAAGCTAGCAGTTCTTGTATCAGGAGGAGGAACGAACCTACAAGCTCTAATCGATGAAATAGAACAAAAAAAGCTCACTGACGTCAAGATTGAGGTTGTGATAAGCAATAAAGCAGGCGTCTATGCCCTGGAACGGGCTAAGAAATATGGAATACCGGGACATACAATTCTAAAAAAGGACTTTGGAAATCAGGATTTATTTGCTGATGCACTGTTAAATTTAATTGAAAGTTACCAACCAGATTTAATTGTTTTGGCAGGGTGCTTGTTGATTATTCCAAGTACCATATTAAGAAGTTATAGAAACAGAGTTATCAACATCCACCCCTCTTTAATCCCTTCCTTTTGTGGAGACGGCTACTATGGGCTTAAGGTACATGAAGCTGTACTTAATCGAGGAGTGAAAGTAACTGGAGCAACCGTGCATTTTGTAGATGAAGGTGTAGATACAGGCCCCATTATTCTTCAAAAACCAGTTTTGGTTCAAAAGGGTGATACCCCGGAGATACTTCAAAAGAGAGTTATGGAAGAAGCGGAATGGGAGCTTTTACCCGCGGCAGTTGAATTAATTGCAAATAATAAGATAATGATTGAGAATAACCGAGTTATCGTTTTATAATAGACGATAGAACAAAGCAGATAGTAGGCATTTTCCTGCTTTCTGCTTTTTCCTATAAAATTAGTAGTTAAAATATGTATTTCACCAAAGTGTGGTGAAAAGTACTGTAATGGAGGACAAAAATGAAGATATTAATTATTGGCTCTGGAGGAAGAGAGCATGCAATAGCAACAAAAGTAGCGATGAGTCCAAAAGTAACGAAGCTCTTTTGTGCACCTGGAAATGCTGGGATAGCAGAAGTAGCAGAGTGTGTTAATATATCAGTAAATGAGTATGTACAGCTGGCAGAATTTGCAGTAAAGGAAAGTATTGATTTAACAATTGTTGGACCGGACGATCCTTTGGTAGGTGGAGTTGTGGATGTTTTTGAAAACAGAGGACTTCGTGTGTTCGGACCGCGAAAAAATGCTGCAATAATAGAGGGTTCCAAAGTATTTTCCAAGGAATTGATGAAAAAGTACAATATTCCAACTGCTGCTTATGAAAGCTTTGACCATCCATCACAGGCAGTTGCTTATATAAAAAATAAAGCCTATCCATTGGTATTAAAAGCAGATGGCTTAGCTCTTGGAAAAGGAGTTTTAATCTGTAATAATCATAAGGAAGCTTTGGATGGTATCAAGCAAATCATGGAAGACAAGCAGTTTGGGTCTGCAGGTGATCGCCTTGTAATTGAAGACTTCGTGGTTGGACGTGAAGTATCTGTTCTGGCATTTTGTGATGGGACAAACATCATACCAATGACCAGTGCACAGGATCATAAGCGTGCAAAGGATGGGGATAAAGGGTTAAATACTGGAGGAATGGGAACCTTCTCTCCTAGCCCTTTCTACACAAAGGAAATTGATGAATATTGTAGAGAGCATATTTATCAGCCAACAATAGCTGCAATGAAGACGGAAGGAAGAGAGTTTGTTGGAATTCTTTTTGTGGGCTTGATGTTGACTAAGAATGGACCAATCGTTATAGAATACAATGCTCGTTTTGGTGATCCGGAAGCACAAGTAATATTACCTAGAATGAAGAATGATTTGGTAGAGGTCATTGAGGCTTGTCTGGAAGGAAAGCTTAATCAAGTAAATCTGGAGTTCGAAGATAATGCAGCAGTATGTGTAGTTCTGGCGTCCTTCGGATATCCGGAGAAATATGCAAAGGGATTGCCGATCGATGGATTAAAAGAATTCGAAGGAAAGAAAGATTATTATGCCTTTCATGCTGGAACGAAAAAAGTAGAAGATAAGCTAGTTACCGATGGAGGACGTGTTATTGGAGTTACAGCTGTTGGCACTAACCTGAAAGAAGCAAGAGCCAAAGCCTATGAAGCAGCGGGCTGGGTGGATTTTGCAAATAAATATATGCGTAGCGATATCGGAAAAGCGATAGAGGAAGCATAGGTTGTGAATGAGAAAAGAGAAGAGGAACACCTTCCCCTTCTCTTTTCTCTGCCTAGTCTTTAAAAAATCCTTTAATACTATACTTCTACGGGAGGGACGTTCTGAAAAAACATTAACTTTGAAGAATGTGCATTTGTAGATAATTGTAAATAATATTCTTGCAAAAAGGTGATAATTAACTTAAAAACTTCATAATTTGCGAAGATGAGACAAAGAATCACACAAATGCCATAGAAGTGCCACAGTTAATTCATATAATGGACATCATTATACGGAACTTGCTTACAATGCGTGGCTTGATAAAGTCCAACTCCAAATTCTGCTGAGTGATTGGCGAAAAGGAACATTGATGCATGGTTTAGCGAATGCTCACTCAATGAAAGGGGTATGGTATGAGAAAACAGTATTTTAGATTGACAATGATTTTTCTTTTGGTAACTGCACTCATAATTCCGTATGGATTATTTGGGAACAGCAATCATGCAATGGCTGCTCAAACGGGGACAGTAACAGCATCTACACTAAATGTTCGAGCAGAGCCATCCTTAACTGCGGCGATTGTTCAGCTGAATGGTACGAATGTGTACCTTATCAAAGGTGAGACTGTTTCGATACTTGGGGACGAGGGAGACTTTTATAAAGTTTCTTTGAAATTTAATGGCAAGACAGTAGAAGGGTACGTATATAAGCAGTATATTACGGCTAGTTCAGGTACGACTCCAACACCAACCGTGAAGCCAACTGTAACTCCAACACCAACCGCGAAACCGACTGTAACTCCAACACCTACGGTAAAACCAACAGTAACTCCGAAACCTACAGTGACACCCACACCAGGGAACACTGCAACAAATGTTATTGCAAAAGAAGTTAAAATAAAGGGAAACGTAACTGCAACAACCTTAAATGTTAGAAGTGGTCCTGGAACTGCTTACAATAAGCTGGCATCCTTGGCAATTAATGCTTCAGTTATAGTTATCAATAAAACAAAAGCTACAAACGGAACAGAGTGGTATGCAATCACCTTTGCCAGTAATGGGAAGTGGATAACAGGGTATGCAGCAACTGATTATATCAAGATTACATACGGTTCTAAAGGAATAAGAGCAATGGTTTCTGAAACCAAGCTTATGTTGAAATCCAATGCCTCAAGTACCTCGGCATATGTTAAGTATAAATCCACTGGTAATATTGTTAGCATAACGAAAAATCAAGAAGTTCTCCTATGGTCAGAAACAACCAAATCAGGTGAAAAGTGGTTGAAAATATCAAGAACTATATCAGGAGTTAAATATGTTGGATACGTTGAAGCTACCAAAGTAAAGTTCAAGCCTACTTTTTCAGTAACTACACCAACGCCGACACCCACGGTAACACCAACACCCACGAAAGAGCCGACGAAAGCGCCGACGAAAGCGCCTACGGTAACACCAACACCCACGAAGACGCCAACAAAAGCTCCTACAAAAGCACCAACGGTAACACCGACACCAACCAAGACACCAACAAAAGCCCCGACACCTACGCCTGTATTAACACCATCGCCAGATATATCCGGCAAGGATATGCAGAATGTAGAAGTTAAAGTTTTAGATACTGTAATGAAGCTTTATCGAGGCTATGTGAGCAATACATATTATCTGAACGTTTTTCAGGTATCCTCAAATAGCTTGAGTCTTATGTATGATGAAAAATCGAATCCGATTGTTTTACAAGCCTCACAAGAAGTAATCGTATCAGCCAAAACTACAGTTTTGGGTGAGAGCTTTTACAAAGTAGATTTTTGGAATAATGGAACGATTAAAACTGGTTATGTTCAAGTAGCCTACATATATATAGACGAGGACAGTGCAACAGAAAATCCTCCGACCAATACGGACAACCTTAGTTTTACAGATAAGCTATTAGCAGAAGGTTTCCCTCAAAGCTATATAGCACCACTCTTAGAATTACATGAAAAATATCCAAACTGGGTGTTTAAAGCATATAAAACCGGTTTGAATTGGAATGATGTTATAACTGCCGAGAGTGTTCCGGGTAAGAATGTACTCCCCAATTCAAAGGCTTTGGAATGGAAGTCCTTTGCAGCAAGTGATTATAACTGGGGTACAGATAAATTTACAGTACGTGATGCACCTTCCTGGGTAACAGCTTCTAAGGCAGCAATTGGTTATTTTATGGATCCAAGAAATTTTATGACACCGGAGTATGTTTTCCAATTTGAGCTGTTAAATTATCAGAAGTCATATCAGGTAGTAGAGGGTGTAGAGAATATTCTAAAAGGGACAGCACTTTACAAAACCTCCTATAGCTTTGTTGATGAAAACGGAAAAACGCAAACCTATACCTATGCAGAGACCTTTGTAAAGGCAGCTGAATATTCTGGAGTAAGCCCATATCACCTTGCCTCCAGAGTAAAACAGGAGGTTGTTACTGGAGCGACTACTTTAAGCGGTAGTGTCACAGGAAAATATCCAGGTTACGAAGGGTATTATAACTTCTATAACATTGGAGCCAGTGATAGTGCCAGTGGAGGCGCAATTGCAAAGGGTTTAACCTATGCAAAAAACGGATCCAATAGTGAAACACTAAATAAAACCTATATGATTCCCTGGACGAATCCTTATCGTGCGATTGTAGGAGGTTCCACTTTCATAGGTGATGGTTATATTAGTAAAGGTCAAAATACAATTTATCTTCAGAAATTTAATGTTACTTCTTATTCAACCTACTACCATCAATATATGACGAATGTGGAAGCACCCTATGCTGAAGGGAAAAAAATGTTTACAGCCTACACAGGCATGACGGATAAAGCAATCGTATTTTCCATCCCGGTTTACTTAAATATGCCAGCAAGTAAGATTGATGTTCCAAAAGCTATGTTAAATCCGAATAATAGGCTGAAGACATTAAACATTACGGATTCTACGGGAGCAAAATTAGCATTGACACCTACGTTCAATTATGCAACCTTTAACTATACCATAGTGGTAGATTCCACTGTTGATAGTATTACAATTGCAGCAACAACGGTAAGTACAAAGGCTAAGGTTTCAGGAACTGGGACATTAAAGGTAAATAAAGGCAAAAATGAATACTTGATTCCTGTTACTGCTGAAAATGGTGATGTCGTCGTATATAAAGTAACAATTACTCGAGGAGATTAGCAAAAAGGTTTGAGCTATTACGAATATTGTAATGTGGCTTGTAACATAAAAGGAATGGACCAAATAGTCCGGCCACAGGGATTTACCTGATGGCCGGATTTTAAGAAAGAAGGAATATAAAACATCATGAAAAAGAAAATGATAATGTACATAGTAGCAATGGTCTGCTTTTTAGCAGGTGCGTTTGCTACAACTACAACTTGTCAGGCGGCTAGTGCAGAAATTACCATTACCGCAGACTCGAAAGAAGTAACGGTAGGAGACAGCCTTTTTGTTTATATTAACATTAACTCGGAGACACTTTTTGGAGATTTTGAAGCATATTTAGCATATGATAAAGAACTTCTTAAATTTAAGGAAGGAGAATCCGTAATTAGTGGTGGAGATGGTCTTTTAAGTGTTTCTGATATGGGTGTACTCCAAGGAGATAACACAAGAAGATACACTATGGAGTTTGAAGCACTTAAGTCGGGCTATTGTGAAATATCCTTTGATGGAAGAACACCAATATATGAATTTACCAATGGAAATGAGATGTCAGTCTCAAGTTCAGCATTAACTATAAATATTAAGGCACAACCATCGGCTTCAACAAATGCGAAACTAAAATCCTTAAAAATTAGTTCCTATGAGTTGTCCCCAAAGTTTGATTCCGGAATAACAGAATATGATATTAATGTTGACAGTGATACAGAAGAATTAGTTATTTCCGCATTGCCAGAAGATGAGAAAGCAACGATTTCCATAAGTGGCAATGAAAAGTTTCAAGAAGGAAAAAATAATGTTATTATTTCTGTGATAGCAGAATCAGGAGATGGCATAAAATATACTATTCATGTTAATAAAACTGGAATTGAGGTTACGCCAACAACGCCACCGAATCCAATACCAGCAGGGGAAACAAAGGACGTTGAAATTGTGAGTATTGATGGTGAGGAATATATTGTTATTAGTGGAAGATTTAAGTTAATAGAAGCAGGGAGTGAAGTTCAAGTACCGGAAGGTTATCAAGTGAGCAGTATAACCTTGGCTGGCAATTCGGTCACAGCTTATGTACCCAAGGACAACGCAACGAGCGATTTCATACTCCTTTATGCAATGAATGAAAATGATGAAGCAAGTTTTTATCGTTTTGACAGAGTGGAAAATACCTTACTCAGATATCAACCCGACCCACAGAAAATAGAAACAGATAACGGTGTAGATGCAGATAAGATAATAGAATTAGAAAAACAATATAATAATAATTTAACTAAGGCAGCTATCTTTATTGCGATTCTATGTGCAATCAGCGGTGTGTTGGCATTTGTTAGCATTCGTTTTTGGTTAAAACTTAAAAGAAGAAGATAACAGTAGATGAATTAGATTGATGGAAAAAGTACATTAAAATAAAAGGTATTGACATTTATAGTGTATTTGTTATATTAGAGATATAACAGATATAACGAAATAAGTAGAGCCGTTTTTGCTTATATTATATGTTGGTATCTTTTATTTAACTAATGTACTTTTTTGTGTTACAACAATTTACTGCATAGTTGAATTTTGTTGTAAGCCGCAAGAGAAATCAAAGAGGTGTTTTCATGTATTTGCAAATAGATTTTAATAGCGATGAAGCAATCTATATACAGCTTAGAAATCAGATTATTTATGGAATTGCTACATCACAGCTCCAAGAAGGAGAGTGTCTTCCTTCTGTAAGGGACTTGGCGGAACTCATAGGAATTAATATGCACACTGTGAATAAGGTATACACTCTTTTGAAGCAAGAGGGTTATGTAAAACTGGATCGCAGAAAGGGTGCAGTGGTTGCCGTTGATATTAATAAAATATATGCGGTTCAGGAGATGCGTGATGAGTTGCGGATTGTGTTAGCAAAGGCATTTTGCAAGAATATTAATTGTGAAGAGGCACATGAAATTGTCAATGATATCTTCAGTGAATTTGAAAGGGGGTAACACCTATGTTATGTGATAGATGTCAGAAGAAGGATGCTAAAATTTTATACACTGAGATAGTGAATGGATTAAAAAAAGAACAGCATTTATGTGAGGAGTGCGCTACCGATTACACCTCTTTCCAAATGGAAAAGCCAATTATGAATAGTGAGTTAACACTAGGTGATCTGTTGTCTACCTTACTTGATAATTACAGTACTTATGATAAGAAGAGAACAGGTGAAGTAAAGCCTACCATTACATGTTCCAGTTGCAATACCACTTATGATGAATTTATTCAAAAGGGACGTTTTGGCTGTGCCGATTGCTATAATAACTTTCATACACAGCTTGGAAAAACCTTTAAGGGGATACAAGGTGCTGAACAACATGTTGGAAAGAAACCACGTGGGTTTACTGCGGCAGAAACAGCGAAAGTGGTAAAGGGTATTTCAGAAATAGATAAACTTACTTTAAACCTTCAAGAAGCAATTGAAAAGGAAGAGTTTGAAGAAGCAGCGAGACTTCGAGATTTAATAAAGGTAATGAAGCAGGAGGAGGCAAGCAATGCTTAAATGGTATGAACAAAATGTACCAGACAGTGATGTGGTAATCTCCAGTCGCATAAGGCTTGCAAGAAACCTCAAAACCTACCCTTTTTCGTCAAAAATTTCAGAGCAACAAGCGGAAGAGCTGGTGGAAGAGGTAAAAGCCATTGCCCCAATTCTGTCTGAAAAAGAAAACAGAAGATTTTATGCCTGCAATATTAAAACACTCAATGATATTGATAAAACAGCTATGGTAGAGCGACATATTGTGAGTCCTCTTTTGGCTGAAAAGGAACAGACAACAGGACTCATCCTGTCAGACGATGAAACCCACAGTATTATGATTAATGAGGAAGATCACGTAAGAATTCAGGCGATTATGGGTGGATTAAATCTAGAGAAAGCCTATAGTGAAGCAGATCGTCTTGATGATATTGCTTGTGATAAACTCAATTTTGCTTATGATGAAAAATACGGATATCTAACCTCTTGTCCAACAAATACAGGAACTGGACTACGTGCCTCCTGTATGGTGTTTCTGCCAGCGCTTAGTGCCGCAAGAATGATTCAGAAATTAATTGAAGAGGTAGCTAAGTATGGGGTAACCATCCGTGGAATTTATGGAGAAGGTACCAAAAGTTTAGGTAGTATCTATCAGATTTCAAATCAAAAGACAATGGGAATTTCAGAGGCAGAAACAATCGAGAATTTGAAACGTATTGTATTTCAGGTAGTTAAGCAAGAACGTAAACGCAGAGAATATATGATGTCGGTGAATGCGGATGAAATTGAGGATCAGGTATATCGAACCTACGGAATATTAAAGTATGCAAGGCAAATCTCCTCTGATGACGCGATGACACTGCTTTCACAGATTAAGTTTGGAATGGATTGCGGATTGGTTACCTTCGACAGGGATATTAATATTCATAAACTGATGATGGGGGTTCAACCTGGAAGTCTTCAGTGGACCTTAGGTAAAAATGTTGGAAGTTTAACCAGAGATCAAGCTAGAGCTGAATATATAAGAAAAGAATTGCCTACAATTATTTAGAAAATGGTAGAATGGAGGACATAAAGATGAATGAAAAACTAACAGAAAATGCGAAGAAAGCCGTTAACGTGGCCAGAGAAGTGGCATTTCGCTTATCCCATAATTATATCGGTACCGAACACTTACTCATTGGATTACTAGAAGTGGAAGGTGTTGCTTCAAAAATACTAGAAGAGAATGGCGTTACCACCGATAAAGTTTTAGAGCTTGTAAATCAATTGATTGCACCAAGCAACGGTGTTGAAATCATGGATGCAGGAACCTTTACACCAAGGTCCAAGAGAATTTTGGATCAAAGCCATAAAGAAGCAGCAAAATTTAAAGCTCAATTGGTAGGAACAGAACATATTTTAATATCACTAATTAAAGAATCAGATTGTATTGCAGTAAGATTACTAAATACTCTTGGGGTGAACGTGCAGAAGGTATACTTCGATATTCTTGCAGCTTCTGGTGTGGATATTAACGCTGCGAAGAACGAGTACACGGCAGCTAAAGGGAAACAAAAGGGAAAGACCAGTGCAACGCCAACCTTGGATCAATATAGTAGAGACCTTACAGAATATGCCAGAGAAGGAAAGCTTGATCCGGTTATCGGAAGAGAAAATGAAATTCAAAGAGTAGTACAGATTCTTAGCCGTAGAACCAAGAACAATCCATGTCTGGTTGGAGAGCCAGGTGTTGGTAAGACTGCAATTGCAGAAGGCCTTGCATTAAAAATAGTAGAAGGTAATATACCGGATACAATTAAAGAAAAACGAGTAGTAACACTCGATCTATCCGGAATGGTAGCAGGCAGTAAATATCGTGGTGAATTTGAAGAAAGAATTAAGAAGGTAATCAGTGAAGTAATTGCAGATGGAAGCGTATTATTATTTATTGACGAAATCCATACAATTATTGGTGCTGGTGGAGCTGAAGGCGCAATTGATGCCTCAAATATCTTAAAGCCATCCTTAGCAAGAGGAGAACTTCAAATAATTGGTGCAACCACAAGAGAAGAATATCGTAAATATATTGAAAAGGATGCAGCTCTTGAAAGAAGATTTCAGCCAGTGGTAGTGGAAGAACCTTCTGAAGATGAGGCAATTCAAATATTATTTGGTTTACGTGATAAATATGAGGCACATCATCAAGTTCGCATTACAGACAGTGCAATTGAGGCAGCAGTTAAATTATCCAGCAGATATATTAACGATCGTTACCTACCAGACAAAGCCATTGACTTAATGGATGAAGCGGCATCTAAAGTACGCCTAAGCACGTATACCTCTTCTCCGGAAATTAAAGATATGGAGCAGGAAATCAAACGACTTGAGGATACCAAAGAAAAAGCAATTAAAGAAGAGGCTTATGAAAAAGCCGGTGAGATAAAGAAACAACAGGAAGCAATGCAAGAGCAATTAGAAAAGCGTAAGCTTTCTGAAGAGAAGGAAAAGCTGGAGAAGCAATTAGTGGTTAGTGATAATGAAATTGCTGAAATCGTAGCAAGTTGGACGAAAATTCCAGTGAAGAAACTTGCAGAGGAAGAGACAGAGCGTCTTCAAAACCTTGAAAGTATCCTTCATAACCGTGTAGTTGGTCAGGAAGAAGCGGTGGGAGCAGTTGCAAAAGCAATTCGCCGCGGTCGAGTTGGATTAAAGGATCCGAATCGTCCTATCGGTTCCTTCTTATTCTTAGGCCCTACTGGTGTTGGTAAGACAGAGCTTTCCAAAGCCTTGGCTGAAGCAATGTTTGGCAGCGAAAATTCTATTATTCGTGTTGATATGTCCGAATACATGGAGAAGCATAGTGTCAGCAAATTAATAGGTTCACCTCCGGGATATGTTGGATATGATGAAGGTGGTCAGTTGAGCGAGAAGGTAAGACAGAACCCTTATTCTGTTATCCTATTTGATGAGATAGAAAAAGCGCATCCAGATGTATTCAACATTCTTTTGCAGGTACTGGATGATGGTCACATCACCGATGCACAAGGAAGAAAAGTAAGCTTTAAAAATACAATTATTATAATGACCTCCAATGCTGGTGCACAGAATATTGTTGCTCCTAAGCGTCTTGGTTTTGCTTCCGTAATCGATGAAAAAGAAGATTACAAGAAAATGAAAGAAGGGGTTATGGATGAGGTGAAGAGAATCTTCAAACCAGAGTTCATTAACCGTATTGACGAGATTATTGTATTCCACTCCTTAACCAAGGAAAATATTAAGAGCATTGTTTCTATCATGGTTGCTTCTATTGCAAAACGAAGCAAGACACAGATGAACATTGGAATTGAAGCTTCTGATACAGTGACAGATCATCTTGCAGAGGTTGGCTTTGATCCAAAATACGGTGCTAGACCTCTTCGTAGAGCAATTCAGACCAATATTGAAGATAAGTTGGCAGAAGCTATCCTTGCAGGTACAATCAAAGAAGGAGATACCGTTCGCGTAGAATATCTTGATAATGAGATGGTATTGCAGGCAAAATAATACGTTACAGTTCAGACATAAGCTCAATATTTCAATTTTTTACAAAATTAATAGTAGTTGGTAGTGGAAATTGTTTCGAATTTCGTATATAATTGTGCTATGCAAGAAAAACAGAGAAAAAACTCATACTGTGCAATCAATACTATTAGGAGGATCATACAATGGCAGTCGTGGAAGAGTTAATACGCAAGGAAAGCGATGGAACATTAAGCTTCGGTAACTATTCATTGAATATAAAATCAAAGGTTTCTGATTTTGAACATCAGGGGGACTTATATAAAGTTAAGACGTTTAGTGAAATTACGAAACTGGAGAAGAACGGGATGTTTGTATACGAATCAGTACCCGGAACTGCCGTATTTCATTTTGATTCCAAGGGCAATAGTTTAAGCTTCGAAGTAAGTGGTAAGGATAATGCTCAAATTACCTTAGAGCTTGAGGCAGATAAAGAATATGAAATCTTAAAAAATGATTCCTATCTGGATAAAATTAAGACAAATATTGGTGGAAAGCTTATTTTAAGTTTAGAACTTGAAGAAGGAAATAAGGATATTATAAAGGTGGTAAAACAGTAATATGGCTAAAAATAAAACGGTGTTTTTCTGTAAAGAGTGCGGCTTCGAATCAACAAAATGGTTGGGCCAGTGTCCAGGGTGTAAGGAATGGGATACCTTTACAGAGGAACCCGTTTTAAAGAAGTCAAATAAAACCTCTGGAATTAAAATGAACAGAGAGCCGGAGCTTTTATCGAATATAAAAGCCGAGTCAAAGTTAAGACTTTGTTCTGGAATAGAGGAGTTTGACCGTGTACTGGGAGGGGGTATTGTAAAAGGTAGCCTTGTTCTGGTAGGTGGTGACCCTGGTATTGGTAAATCTACGCTACTATTGCAAATGTGTAGAGAAATCGTAAATCAGTCGAAGAAGATACTTTATATTTCAGGAGAAGAATCCTTAAGCCAGATTAAAATGAGAGCGGAGAGGCTTGGTGTTTTTACAGGTGAGCTTCTTTTACTTTGTGAAACTAACTTAGATTTAATCGAAGATACGATTGAAAAACATAAACCAGATATTGTGGTAATTGATTCTATACAAACTATGTTTAAGGATGAGGTTTCCTCCGCGCCTGGAAGTGTAAGTCAAGTTAGAGAGGCAACGGCCACTCTAATGCAGATTGCCAAGGGGACGGATATTACTGTCTTTATCATAGGTCATGTGACAAAAGAAGGTGTCGTAGCTGGCCCAAGAGTATTGGAACATATGGTGGATACGGTACTTTATTTTGAAGGTGACAATTATGCCTCCTATCGAGTGCTAAGAGCTGTTAAAAATCGTTTTGGCTCTACCAACGAAATTGGCGTCTTTGAAATGCAGGGGTCAGGTCTGGTAGAAGTGAAAAATCCTTCGGAGTTTATGTTGAAAGGGAGACCAGAAGGCGAACCAGGTTCCGTGGTAGCAGCTTCTATTGAAGGAACACGACCGATACTTGTGGAAGTACAAGCCTTGATTTGCAGGACTAATTTTAATATGCCTCGCAGAACAGCAGCAGGAACAGATTATAATCGAGTTAATCTTCTGATGGCGGTACTTGAAAAACGTGCCGGAATTCAGCTGTCCGACTGTGATGCTTATGTTAATGTTGCAGGTGGTATGCGAATAACCGAACCTGCACTAGATTTAGCAGTTTCTTGTGCAATCCTCTCCAGTCATAAAAATATTGCGATAGATCATAGAACCGTAATTTTTGGTGAAGTCGGATTAACAGGAGAGATCAGAGCAGTTAATATGGCAGAGCAACGTGTGTCAGAAGCTGCAAAAATGGGCTTTGAGGTGTGTATCTTACCGCAAGCGAATAAAGAACATATTAAGGTAAGTGGTATTAAGTTAATAGGTGTTAAAAATCTCCAAGAAGTTATGGCAATACTGCGTAAATAATAGAGCACGAAATATATCGAGCAAGTAACCATAGGATACATAACAACTGCGGCTGGAAGGTTAAGTGATTGAGAATTAATCTTTGATATAACAGGGGGATACAGAGGATGAAGGAATTAAAGGATGAATTAATCATTCTTTCAACTGCTCAGGAACGTATGAAGAATGTCACAGAGTTAATGTGTCAATGGAAGAACTCGCAGATTAATACGGAAAAATGTGCATTTGAGGCAATGAACACGATTGATTATGTCCAAACTCGTTCAAAGGAAAGTAAGAGCCTTCTTATAATGCTTCAGGAATGTTATAAAGAAATAGCCAGTGCTGCACCAGAGGATAAGAGAGAAAGCATGGCAAGTCTACTAGACGAACTTAATGGTCTGCTTCATCTGATTTCTGAGACTACTGCAACAGCGAATGACATCGCACATCGTATGGAGGATGAGATAGCCTTCCAAAAGGTATTAGGGGATGACATTCACAAGGAGCTTGTAAAAGCAGGAGAAAGTATTGATTTGGCTACTGCAGCTACGGAATTAATTATGGTTGATTTATAGGAATGAGGTTGGAGGATATTAGTACATATCCTCCAACCTTATTTTATACACTTCATAATCCCATCTAGTCTCCTCTGATAATGAGCTATACTCATTCTCTGTATCTCTTAGAGCATACTCATCCCGTAGTCTGGATTGCATCTGGCTGTGATACCCTGCCCGGGTTGCTCTGGCATAACGTTCCAGGCAGGTATTTCGTAGATATTCCATATCACCAAAGCAAATTTCATCAAACTGCTTTCTCATAAAGCTGATTAATTCGTCATCCGTTAACTCATCTTGAGTTTCATTTTTATAAAGATAAAAAACTTCCTGTAGTTCCGCTAGAGTATTGGTATAGTTCTCCTGATTAATGTATTGTGAGTCACAGAAGGAATCAATAAGCTTTGGCAGAATACCTGATCCGAATTCTACGCGCTGGTTGTCAGTAAGTGAGCTTTTTCTAGTTGTCATTAAATTGGTTACATCTTCTGAGGTTAATACTAATCCGTATGGTTCTGTCTTTTTATTACAATCCAATATCTTAAGTAATTCTTCCTGTTTCTGTTTTGCAACAATTAAATGAAACATATCCTCCATAACAGCACTCCTTTAATTATTGTTTTTAAACATAACTTTTAAATATAACTTTTAACCTAAAAACTTTTAAAACATGAATTGCTAATGTTAACTAGGATTAGTGCAAAATTCTATAGACATTTGTGTAGCACGAATGATACCTAAATCATATACGGACAGCATTTTTATTACAAGTCTAGTAACTACGGAATTTTTGAGGTATAATTATAGTAGAGAGATACAATTTTAATTTACATGAAAGTAAACATGTACATAAACGATACAACAGGTATTCTCAAAATCATCTTCAATATCGTAATAGATTAAAAATAATATGGACAGGTTATTAGAGACGACTTTGGGAGGTTTTATGTTCTTTAAAAATAAACGAAAACGATTACCTTTAAAAACAGTATATTATACAGCCTTTTTATTTTTCATAGTGATACCGATTTTAATTGTGCTGGTAGTTGCGCTTATGGTATTAAACCAACAGTTTAAAAATCAGGCGATAGAAAATATTAAGAGAGCTCAAGAGGCTGTGATAGCTGATTTAATATCGGATGAAGATATTATGTCAATGAGACTTTCGCATATGATATATACCAATGATAATGAAATCTTAAAGTATGCAGCGGGGACTGACACACAAGATCAAAGTGAAAGAAATGAATATGAGAAAAAACTGACACAGACAGTTGATCTGGTATTAGAGCCAGTCAAAGATATTATTTCGGTTAGTTTTTATATGAAGGATGGAAGAGAAACCTATCTGAAAAATAAAATAAGACTAACCAGAGAAGAAATAGTTGCAAGTAAATGGTATCAAGATGCTTTGAAAAAAGAAAATACCGTTAATATTGGATTTTATGATACAAAATCCACCAATGATTTATATATGGGCAATAAAAAGGATTCCTTAATTCTTGTATTTGCATTAGCACCTGACGTAACTACCGATCGCTCGCAGAAAATAGAAATGGTGATGTACTATCAATCCACAGGAGCAGCAGAACGTATTAAATCAAATAATCAGGCTTATCTTGGTGGAAAGAATAAATTAGGTATTTCACAAATTACCGGTACCCAGGGAGAGTTGGTATTTTCAACACAGGAAGAGGGTAATTATCCTTTAGACGAGTATATCTGTATAAAGACACCCATTAGATTCAACAATACCACTTGGTATATTGAAAATTATATTAAGCCTTCTGAGCTTACGGCAGATTTTTGGAATACTGCATTATTTGTTTTAGGAGCAGCAATCTTAATACTCCTCTTATCGGGTTATTACTCTAGGTATTTTCTAAGAAGTATTATTAAACCCATTGAAGAAATCAGCGGAGGTTTGAAACAGGTAGAGGAAGGAAATCTTGAGGTTCATATTTCTTCAAAGGGACAGTTCGAAATTAGAACAATGATTCATCAATTCAATGCCATGGTACGAAGACTTAAGGCATTGGTAAATGAATATGAAGAAAAAATCAATAATGTTGATAAATCACCTGCAGATTACTTTGCAGCGATGATAAAAGGAGATATGTCTCCGGAAGAGGTTAATAAGAAATCCAAGGAATTCTTTATGGAACAATATGCCCTGCTGGGATTTCAGGTTGGAAACTATAGTTCTAAGGATTTGGAAGCAGAGGCAACTAAACTTTTAAGTAGCTTTGAACGAAATCCAAGATTTGTTTCAAGATGTATCATTTATATGGAAAACCCTGAATTCTTTCTTGTATTCTATAGGATTACAGAAAAAGAGTATTCTTCGAAGATAATTACGATGGTAGAGGAATTACAAAGGGTAGGAAGCCATGAACAGGGAGTTCAGATTAGTGTATGTATTGGTAAGATTAGTTCAGGTTACGAGGAATTACTTGAGCAGATAAATGAAATTAGAGGAAAGATGCCTCTACGTTATTTAAAAGGGAATCATGCAATTGTTAATCTTAATGAAGAAAGTGAGAAATTAGATAAGCTCCTGCAAAAATCAGTGGAGTATGAAAAGCTGGCAAGAGCTCTTTATATTGCAGATGAGAAGAATATGAACCAGGAAAAGGAGAAGATGTTTGGTGCCTTTAGCAACTATTCCATAGAGGAAATTAAGCTGCAGGTTTATTCCGTCATATTGGCAATTGGTATACAATTTGACAAGGATAATTCAAATTATTTGGATGTGTTTGGTAAACAGCAATATGATTACTTCGACAAGATAGAGCGAATTGAGGACGTAAGGAATATAAAACTATGGATTACAAATTACTTTGCATGGATTATGGATTATTCCGCTTCCAAATTAAATGTTTCAAATACCGATGTTATTGTTAAAGCAAAAAGATATATAGCAGATCATTATGAAGATGCAGAACTATCCTTAACAAAGGTTGCGGATTATGTTGAGTTGAATGAAAAGTATTTTAGTAACCGATTTACAAAGGAAACCGGTGAAACCTTCTCCACTTATTTAACAGAATTAAGAATTCAAAAATCCTGTGAATTATTAAAGAATACAAATTTTAAAGTATATGAAATTGCTGAGATGGTGGGGTACTATAATGTAGAGCATTTCAACAGAATGTTTAAAAGACAAAATGGAATTAGTCCAGCCCAATACCGTAAAAGTACTTAAACAAGATGAATGACAAGTTATTTCACTTGTAATAAATAAAATGTTACATTAAGCATCTCATTTGTATGAATAATAAGAATAACTTCCTGGAAACACCAGTTGATAGACTAAAAAGTCAATCATGCGGTGTATTTAAGGAAGTTATTCTTTGTTCTTTTTAGGATAAATTAAATTCCCTAAGTGCAATTGCTTCTTTTATGTAAATAAGAAGAAGTACAAATTATAAAAATATTTATTATTAACAAAAAAAGCAGAGTATAAATATAAAAATATAAATAGCAAGATTGTAAAAATTAAATTACAATTTGTAACTTTATTTGGCAAAAAAGTCATAATAGCAATGAAACTCTTACTTTTCATCAATAATTCTAACAAAAAACCAAGTTTCAAAAAGTGACAATGTGAAAAATAATCAAGAAAAATGATAATATGAAATGGTGATTTTAGCAGGAAATTGATATGCTGACCTCACAAACGAAAGGGAGGTATTTTATTTATGAGAAAAAAATTGCTAGTACTTATGTTATCTTTCGCAATGGTAGCATCTACCTTAGCGGGATGTGCAAATGCGAAAAATGACAAACCAGAGGATTCAAAAACACCTGATAATACATCAGGAGAAACATCAAAAGAAGATTTAAGCGGTACACTTACTTTTACTATCTGGGATAATAACTTAAATACTTTTATTGAAGAAAATGATATGGTATCAAAATTTCAAGAACAATATCCTAATATAGATATTGAAGTTGAAAAGATCAAAGATGACTCCGAATACTGGAATGCTATGAAAATGCGTGCATCAGCAAATCAGTTACCTGACATTATGTTCAACAAACCTTTTACCTTATCAAGATTTAAAGATTATTTAGTTGATCTTTCTTCAACAGAAGCAGCAGCTAACAATGAGTTGGCAAGCGGTTATGCAATGGACGGTAAAGTGCTTGGTGTTCCTATGACAGCTGGTTATGAATATGTGTACTACTGGAAAGACATGTTCACAGAAGCTGGTGTAGAAGTTCCTACAACTTGGCCAGAATTTGAAGCAGCAGCAAAAACCTTACAGGATTATTATAGTGCAAGCAATGAAGATTTTATGGCACTGGCAATGGGCTTAAAAGATGAATGGCCGGATTATCCTTTCATGGAGTTCATGCCAGCGCTGGAAGCAGGCAATGGACAGAACTGGAATACAATGGCGACACAGGATGCACCTTTTGCTGAAGGAACAGACATTTATAAAGCATATCAGAAGATTAACAGCTTATTTACCTCTGGAGTTCTAGGTAAAGACCCTCTAGGTTTAGGTAATGATCAGGCTACAACTTTATTTGCAACAAAGAATGCAGCAATGATCGCACTTGGTGACTGGGGACTACAGAATATCGTAGGTGGTGCAGAAGATGTATCCGAACTTGGAACCTTCTATCTTCCAACAAGAAATTCTGAAACTGATCCCTACAATGTAATTGTACAAGGTGACTCTTTAATGGGTGTAACAAATACTTCTAAGAATCAGGAAGCAGCAATTGCTTTTGTTGAATGGTTCTATTCCGAAGCTTGGTATCCAGATTACCTTAACTATGTATCCTCTGCTTCTTCCATGACAAACTTCCCTAAGGAGAAGGATCCGATTCTTGCACAGGCAGATACTTTAACTCCTGATAAAGTACTTATTATGTATGATGGTGGTGGCGAAGACTTTGCTTCTATTCAAAATGAAACTACCTTTGATTACAAGAAGCTAGGTGCTGAGATGTTAACAAATGGATTTGATTTCAATGCTAAGTTAGCAGACCTGAATGATAAGTGGAAAGCTGCAAGAGAAAAACTTGAGATTAAGTAATTATATAATATTTTAATGGTTATGGGGCCGTTGTAAAATGTTTACGTTACAACTGCCCCATATACTATCAGGAGGTTGTTATGTCGAAATTAAATAGAAATCGAATGTGGTTCATTCTAATATCACTTATAGTACCTGTATTACTTCTGATAGGGTTTGTAGTGGTTCCTGCAGCAGATTTAATTCGTATGAGTTTCACAAATTGGGATGGATTTTCCAAGGGAAGTAAGTTCATTGGTTTTGATAATTATTTTTCTATGTTTCAAAATTCAGACTTATGGTTATCGTTAAAGAACAATGCGGTCTATTTTATTGTTCACTTTTTAATGATACCAGTAGAATTAGGGTTTGCTGTTTTATTAACTACCAAGCTGCGAGCAGCTAAGTTTTATAAGACAATGGTATTTATGCCCTACATTATTAATGGTGTTGCAATTGCTTATGCCTTTTCCTACTTCTTTTCACCAATTAATGGTGCTTTTGATGCTATCTTAGAATTATTTAAGTTGGATTTCTTGAGTCAGAACTGGTTATCAGATTCTACCATTGTGAATTATGTTCTCTCCTTTGTATCTGTTTGGAGATTCAGCGGCTATCATGTAATTTTATTTATGGCGGCACTACAGTCCATCCCACAGGATATAGGGGAAGCAGCAAAGGTAGATGGAACAAATTCCTGGCAGTTGTTCCGATACATTCAGGTACCGGCAATTATGTTAATGGTGGATTTTGTTCTGTTTGATAATATTAGAGGAGCACTTCAAGTATTTGATATTCCGTTTGTAATGACCTCGGGTGGTCCTGGATATGCATCTTCCACCTTTACCTTATATACGATTAAGACTGCTTTCACATTCTCTAACTTTGGTCTCGCTTCTACAATGGCGGTTACCATTATGCTATTAATTGTAGTGATCTATTTTATACAGAACAAATTCATTCATGGTGTGGTATTAAGGGATAGGAGGAAGACACATGCAAAAAAGAATAACAGTACAGTTGCTTAAACAAATCATATGTATCGGTATGGTAGTAGTCGTATTATTGCCTATTCTGTTGACGTTGTTTGCGGCATTAAAAACAAAGGCTGATATGGTAAATACCTCTCCCTTGCTTTTACCTGACTGGGGTAAAATAACCTTTGATAATTTTAAGAAGGTTTTATCAGATAAGTATCTTTTATTAGGTTTTAAAAATACTGGTATTATATTGGTAGTTTCCATTTTCTTTAACGTTATGTTTGGTACTATTACTGCTTTTATTATTGAACGTTTTCAATTTAGAGGGAAAAAAATTGTAGTGGCTCTGTTTTTTATTGGTATGTTAATTCCTAACTTTGTTACTGAAATAGCAAGGTTTCAGATTATACAGGGATTACATTTATACAATACCCTGGGAGCTCCTATTGTAATTTACATTGCGGCAGACCTTATGCAGCTATATATCTACAGACAGTTCCTATCCGGTATTCCGGTGACCCTGGATGAAGCAGCACTTCTGGATGGATGTTCTTATTTTGGACTATTTCGAAGGATTATATTCCCCCTTCTTGCACCAGCGACAGCAACGGTTGTTATTATAAAAGCCATCAACATAATTAATGATATGTATATTCCATACTTATACATGCCGAAGAATAAACTACGAACACTTACCACTTATATAATGAATTTTGCAAATGCACAACAAGGCTCTTGGCAACTTCTTGCAGCTGGTATTATAATAGTAATGATGGCTACAATTGTAATCTATATCTTTTTCCAGAAGTACATTATTGCCGGTGTTACCTCAGGTTCTGTAAAAGAATAATTAGTGAATAGTTAGTTTACAGTGGACTGTACTTATGTAAAATTTAAAGTTTTTCGTAGGATTGGAGAATTATATGAAACCAGACATTAATTATTTGGATAATCCAGAAATTTTTAGAGTTAATCAACAACCAGCACATAGTGACCATGTATTTTTTAGTAACTTAGAAGAAATGCAAGCAGAAGTAAGTTCCTTACAGCAATCCTTAAATGGGATATGGAATTTTTACTACAGTACGAATGCAAAAGAACGCCCTGTAAATTTTTATAAAGAAGAATTTATACGAGACGGATTTGATGAAATAAAAGTACCTGGTCATATTGAATTGGCTGGATATGATAAAATTCACTATATTAATACCATGTATCCTTGGGAAGGTCATCAGTACAGACGTCCAGCTTATAGTCTAGAGGGTAATGATAAAGGAGAAGGCGTTTTTAGTGAAGCTCCATATAATCCGGTTGGCTCGTATCTTAAAACATTTGATTTGGAGAAAGGGTTGCTTGGCAAAAGAGTCTGTATTTGCTTTGAAGGAGTAGAGCAGGCGATGTATGTATGGTTAAATGGTGAGTTTGTGGGTTATGCCGAAGACAGCTTTACACCTTCAGAATTTGACCTGACTTCATTTATTAGAGAAAAGGATAATGTGCTTGCAGTGGAGGTTCATAAGAGATGTACAGCAGCCTTCTTGGAAGACCAGGATTTCTTTCGCTTTTTTGGAATCTATAGAAATGTATCCTTATATGCAAAGCCAGAGATTCATATTGAAGACATGTGGGCGAAACCGGTACTAAACGAGGATAATACATCGGGTACACTGGCTCTTGATCTAAAGGTTTCTTACTTAGAACAACCAGGGAACATAAAGATATATTTGAAGGATGTTCAAGGGAATCTCCTTGTACAGAATACGGTTCCGATTTCTGAAAATATTCAACTTGAACCAGAAGCCATTGAGAATATTATTCCTTGGGATAATCATAATCCATATTTATATAGATTGGAACTGGAACTGTATGATACAGCAGGCAATCTTGTGGAAGTTGTTCCATATAAAATCGGTTTTCGAAGAGTAGAAATAAAGAATAAGATTATTTTATTGAATGGAAAAAGGCTTATCCTGAATGGTGTTAACCGTCATGAATGGAGTGCCGAAAGTGGCAGATGCATTGGAAGAAAAGAAATGGCTTGGGATATCCAGTTATTCAAAGATAATAATATCAATTCAGTAAGAACCTGTCATTATCCGGACCGAATTCCCTGGTACTATCTCTGCGATGAAAATGGTATCTATATGATGGCAGAAATGAATTTGGAATCCCATGGTTCCTGGCAGAAGATGGGTCGAATAGATCCTTCCTGGAATGTTCCTGGCAGCATACCACAGTGGAAAGAGATTGTCCTTGACCGAGCAAGAACGAACTTTGAAACCTTTAAAAATCATACCTCAATTTTATTTTGGTCCCTTGGAAACGAATCCTATGCTGGAGACAATATCGAACATGCAAATCGTTACTATAAAGAAATAGACACAAGTCGCCTTGTTCATTATGAAGGTGTATTCCATAATAGAATTTATAATGAAGCAATATCGGATGTGGAGAGTCGTATGTATGCATCTCCTCAAAGCATTGTTGAATATCTGGAGGCTGACCCGCAGAAACCTTTTATCTTGTGTGAATACATGCATGATATGGGAAATTCCTTGGGCGGAATGAAATCCTATATAGATTTAATTGATAAATATGAGATGTATCAGGGCGGTTTTATCTGGGATTATATCGATCAGGCACTCTTTGTTCAGGATGAAATTACTGGAGAAAAAGTATTAAGGTATGGTGGAGACTTCGACGATCGACCTTCTGATTATGAATTCTCTGGAAATGGAATTGTATTTGCAGACCGTACAGAAAAACCAGCATTGCAGGAGGTGAGATACTATTATGGATTGTACAAATAAGGACCTTCAGGGGCAAGTGAAAAAACTTCGATTAGTATATGGTGATTGTACCTTGGGTGTACATGGGGAAGATTTTCATTATATATTTTCTTATCAATATGGTGGACTGGAATCACTTGTGATTGACAACAGAGAATGGTTATATCGTACACCAAAGCCTACCTTCTGGCGTGCTACCACGGACAATGACAAAGGAAATAAGTTTCCTCTGCGCTCTGGTATGTGGCTAAGTGCGGATATGTTCATAGAAAGTATCGCAGTTGAGGTTGTTGTGGATGGAAAACAGATTGAACTACCGCTTGCACCTGTGAATAATCGGTATACAAAAAATGAAACAGCACAAACCCTAAAAATCATCTATACCTATAAAACTATTACCACACCGTCTACAGAGGTTATGGTGGCATATGAAGTGGCTTCCTGCGGTGAGATTCATGTAAAAGTTCAATACCATGGAAAAGCTGAGCTACCTGAACTTCCTGTGTTTGGAATGCGTTTTATTATGCCAACCAAGGCAATCGGATATCGTTATGAAGGGTTATCTGGTGAAACCTACCCGGATCGTATGGCAGGAGGAGTTCCAGGAGTTTATAAGGTAGAGGGGCTTCCGGTAACCAAATACTTAGTTCCACAGGATAGCAACGTTCATATGAAGACAAAGTGGTTGGAAGTATATCGTAATACCACGAAGGATAACTCCAATCAAAGCAGCAAAACCTTTGGACTTAGATTTTCACAAGGGGACCAAGAATTTACCTTCACCTGCCTCCCTTATACAGCTGGAGAACTGGAAAATGCTACTCATCAGGAAGAGCTTCCATTAGCGCGAAGAACCGTAGTATGCATTCTCGGTGCTGTGAGAGGAGTGGGAGGTATTGATAGTTGGGGTGCAGATGTAGAAGCGGATTATCATATTGATGCAGGTAAAGATATCATATATTCCTTTAAGATTAGTAAAGCAGAAATACTGTAAAAATACCTGCAATATTAGGAGCCATTATGTTAGGTGAGCTGCCTAATATGGGAACAGTAATTGGAGGTTTGATTCGTTATGCTTGGTTAGCTTTTGTTTGAAATGAAAGATAGTTTTGCGCTGCATTTAAACGATCGTTAAATTGTACATAAAAATCTTGATTGGCATCATAGGGGGTTAGATAAAAAGTCTTTAGCAGGTACATTGTGATTGCCTTGACTTTACTATCCTCCTGGGTGCTTTTTAATAGGGTTTGTACATCCTTTATAAAGTAGTGCCAGTTAATTATAAACTGTTCATTGTTCTTATAGTCTGGGGTATCAATCCACTTGCGAACCTTTATCTTTGTTCTATTCTCACTCCTGCATTCATGAATCTGTAGAAAATATTGAAATGAATTGTTCTCATAGTATCTACCAAGAGGAAATAATCTGCAGATCCCAGGACGATACTCATGGATGCTGCAGCGTCCATGAGTATCTAGAAAAGCACACTGCTCTAAAGCTCCTGCCATTTTAAGATTGGGCAGTATGACTCCATCCACAATATTTAACTCTATTTTATCCTTCAATAATTCTTCAAAGGATAAACAAAGATTATTTGATAAACGGTAAACATCGAATGGGTCTAAAATAATAGACTTTCCCATGCCCTGGCAGCAGGCAGAGCAGCCTTTACAGTCGTGGCAGTCTGCCTTAACCAAGTCATTGATTTTATATAACTTACCGTCAGAAATTTCATTAAGACTTACTTCTCTGATCATATTCTTTCCTCACGTGTCTAAAATGGCGGTGCTTTAGTAACAACCTTTCTATCGTCTAGATTATAATAAAGGGTTACTTGACCTATTATAATACGTATCAGGACTTTTTTAAATTAGAAATTTATTTTCTGTAACACCAGAGATGTGTTGCAGATTCAGCATTATAATCAGTACCTAATATATAGAATTCTTCGTTACTACCTACAGAGAAGGAGGTGTAGGTATTATTTTGATTACGTAAACCATCATAGTTAGAACCATCCACTAATTTATAAAACTCCGATTTCATGTAATCTGTCACGTAAATTCCGGAGTGTCTTAAGAAATACACTTTGCCATCTCGAATATCCGTACTATAGCTTATTCTTGTATAACCGTCTGCACTGGTGTCTGTGTCTAATTCGTAAGCACTTAATTCCTTGCATTTTGTGGTATCGATGGTATTAACCAACTCATAGGAATGCGTATCATATACAAATACCTTTTCAAACGACCGGGAGCTAAGAATAAAGTGATTTCCATCACTCTTAATAAATGGTTCTCCTACAAATTTATCAGTTATTTTTATAGTTGCATTAACCTCATTCTTATTTAAATCAATAATTATTATTTGCGCGTATTCCCAGGACTTGCTGCTGGTTTTTTCAAAGATAAGTGCTATTGTATCCTTTCTTAGATAATAAAAGCCGTCATATTCTAAATCGTCACTTTCATAATCACCAACACATATTTTATTTATGATCGAACCCTTAGAATTCATTTTTACAATAAACAATTTATCAATTGAAATTTGGCTATAGGGAAATAAAGGTGAGGTCCTGCCAACTTCTGCGTAGATATTGCCAGATTCGTCTTCATAGGGATTCTGAAACCAATATTCTGTATATAGAAATTCTTCTATAAGTTTATTTCCCTTAAGGTAAGATCGTCTCATTAAAGGGAGGCCTTCTATTATTGGGTCTTCCTCGGTGTACCTAATGGTATTTCCATTTCCGGTATAAATATAAAAGTCTTTTCCAAAAGATTTTGTGAGCTGCCAGTTGCCACCAGAGTTACCATCTGTATACTTATAAACAGACAAAAGGGTTTCCTTATAATCATACAAAAGAGAAGTGTCAGCAAGTGGGCTGTTCAAAGACAATTCAGAGTCTTTGTAAATTGGCATATAGGTTGGAGCTGGTACTTTCGTAGGTTCAGTCTTATTATCGTTTTTGGGCTGAGTAGATTCCTTTTCCTCAACTGGTATTAACTTTGGGGTTGGGGTAGGTTGTTTCTTATCATCTTTAGTAGTCGTCGTTTTGTCTTGATTGTCTTCTTTTTTACCATCACTCTTATTTCCAGTGTTTGTCGTAGTGTTGTTAGTGGTATCTTTATCACTGTTCTCCTCTGTTGTATCATTCGTAATGTCAGGTACGTTTGGCGTAACCACAGGCTTATCTGTAGGTGTTGCTGAAGGTGTATCTAGTGGGGTATCGCTTGGTTTATTATCAATATGACTTTCATCGTTACCATCCGTATCACTTATATTGCTATTATTTTCAATTACTGGTTCAACAGATTTTTTTGCACTGCTACAAGCGGTTAGAACTAGAACAAGAATTAATGCTGTAAGCAGAATCAGGAACTTTTTTATCATTTAAAATATCCTCCTATCAAGTAATACAGACTGTATCTTAGTCAAAGATATAGGATTAATTTGTCAAAATATTGGCGAAATCTTGTCAAAATGTTAATAAATTACTATTACATAATAATTTAATTGAATTAATTACTTGAAAGACCGTTTTACTAAAGCGTTAAGTATAAAGTGCATATTATATTAATGTCTATTGTTGTAGATTTGCTTTACTTCATTTGCTATAATGTTAATTAATAATAGAACGGTTATCAATAAACTAAAAAGGAGGTTTTTTTATGAATTGTACATTACACCCAGACAGAGAAGCAGCAGGTGTCTGTACCTATTGCGGGAAGTTTTACTGCGCTGATTGCTTAGTTGATGTAAAAGGAAGAAACTATTGCCGAGAACATGTAGCTGAAGCGATGAATAATACACAGACTCAACAGCCAAATTACACCTATAATAATGCCTATAACAATAATAATTCAAATGCTTATAATGGATATGGAGTAACGATTAGTTCAAAAAGCAGATTAGTAGCCTTATTATTATGTTTCTTCGTAGGTGTGTTAGGCATACATAGGTTTTATGTTGGTAAGATAGGAACAGGTATCTTATACTTACTAACCTTTGGATTATTTGGTATTGGTACATTAGTTGATTTTATATTGATTGCTTGTGGCGGTTTTAGAGATGGTTTTGGGTTAGATATAAAGAATTGGGAGTAAAAAATGCATAATAGCGGTGACAAGTTGTAATTATGTTGTCACATAAATACAAAAAAGGAGCAGGTCATTATGATCCGCTCCTTTTGCTATAGATTACTATTCTTTGTTGGCATTATTAGGTTGATAAGCAATTAATACAATATCCTGGTTTAGCTTCTCGCTTAACGTCTTCTCGCAGCTAGATATTGTATCTAATTCTTCCTCTGATACCTTGGCATAAACATACTCTTTAGAGTCTTTCATTTCCATAGATCTTCTCCTATAAATCAATTATATTAATATAACCATTAAATATCTTTTGCTTTATTAGAGGATGAGGTCTTATTTGATTCAGTCTTAGAACGATGATCTGTATGGGTAACATTCTTATTGGTAATAACATTGTCAGTCACACTACTTTTACCCTGCTTTTTTGAAGATGTGTCTTTGCTATTGCTCATATTATTCTCCTTTCTAATGTTTTTTGTAGTATTTACAAAAAGGGGGGATAATATGCCAAAGGTTTAGTTAATAAGCAGGGGGGTAATAATAGAACATATTTATGCCAACATAAAGTAAAGGATTAAAATTGCACCAATTAGAATTCGATACCAACCAAAAATCTTAAAGTCATGCTTTTTGATATAACTCATTAAGAATTTAATTACAAAGAAAGAGGTTAAAAATGCGACTAAGCAACCAGTTGCTAAAATAACTAACTCTGGACCTGTAAAATTAAACCCGAACTTTATTATTTTTAGAGCACTTAAGCCAAACATAACAGGAACTGCAAGGAAGAAGGTGAATTCTGCAGCTGCAACCCTGGATACACCAATAAGCAGGGCACCAATTATAGTAGCACCCGACCGTGAGGTACCAGGTATAATGGATAACACTTGAAAGAGCCCAATCATTAAGGCAGTTTGATAGGTAATATCCGTTAACTTTCTCGTGGTTGGAGTACGTCTTTTGTTCCGACTTTCAATTACAATAAAGGCGGCACCGTAAAATATTAGTGCTGCGGCAATGACAAATGGTGTGTTTAGGTAAGATTCAATAAAATCATCAAATAGGACAGTTACTATTGTTCCTGGAATACAGGCAACTACTACCTTAAACCAGAGTGAAAAAGTATCCTTCTTTATTACTGGTTGAGTTTTATCTTTCCACTGAAAAGGAAACATTTTATTCCAAAACAATATGACTACAGTTAATATCGCACCAAGTTGAATGACAACAAAAAACATTTCTTTAAAGTTATCACTCATGTTAAGATGGATAAACTCGTCCACCAAAAGCATATGTCCCGTACTACTAATTGGTAACCATTCTGTAATTCCTTCTACTATGCCAAGAAAGATGGCTTTCAATATTTCAAATATATTAAGTTCCATTGCTCTTCCCCTCTCAATTATTACTATTATTGTCCACTTTTAGTGTTTAAAGTCAATTACTTAAGAGTATAACACAAACTAATGTAATTTTATAGTTGCTTTTTATAACAAAACAATCTTATACTGGAATGTACGTTACAAATATTCTTTGGAAACCTTAAGGTAATTGATGTGCAAAATCCGTAAGTATCAGGTTACTGTCACAATGTACTATGATTAATGGGGTATAGACTTATTATGAGATTAGATAAATATTTAGCTGAGGCATCAGTGGGAAGCAGAAAAGTTGTAAGAGACTATGTGAAAGAAGAACGGATAACGGTCAATGATTTGTTGATAACTGAGCCGGCTTTTGAAATAGATGTGGATAAAGATATTGTAAAATACCTAGGAACTGAAGTTATTTATACCGGGAAATCGTATTATATGTTCCACAAACCAGCGGGTTGTGTTACGGCAAGAAAAGATGTCGTGAATAAAACAGTGCTTGATTATTTTAATCCTGAGATTGCAAAGGGTTTATTTCCTGTGGGTAGACTTGATAAGGATACAGAAGGGTTACTGCTTCTAACAAATGATGGAGATTTCAGCCACAGTCTAATGCACCCGAACAAGCATGTGGAGAAGACTTATTTTTTCAGAGCTTTGGGTCAGATTAAATCCGAAGATATAGAGCAATTGATAAATGGAGTAATGATTGGACAAGATGTAACTAGAGTAGATACAGACGAAGATTCGGGTAACATGAATGAAACGGATGAATTGGTCAAAGCAATTAAAATTGAAATAGTAGAAGAAGGGCAGTATCAAGACTTTAAAGGACATTTTGATACGAATAAAATGAAGAATATAAGTATAAATCCAAAAGACCAGAAGGTTGTAGCCGGATATCTTACCATATCGGAAGGGCGGAAGCATCAGGTGAAGCGAATGCTGAAAGCAGTGGGATGTTATATAATATATTTAAAAAGAGTATCGATTGGTGGCTTGGTGCTGGATACCTCATTAGACGAAGGACAGTATAGGGAGCTGACGTTAGAGGAGATTAAGCTGTTATATCATTAGGTACCAAGTCTACTCAATAAATTTGTTTATAGTTATTTTGGTAGCAGGAAGTAATCTTTAGGTTTATGTAATTATAAGGCAGGAGATAGTAGTGAAAAAATATAAAAAGGTTTATATAGAAATAACGAATGTATGTAATCTTCAATGCGATTTTTGTCCCACAACAAAAAGAAAATCTGCATTTATGAAGGTAGATTTATTTAGCAAAATATTAGATCAGATTAAGGGGCATACCGAGTACATCTATTTGCATGTCAAAGGTGAGCCGCTACTTCACCCAGAACTTGATAAGATCTTAGACATCAGCTATGAAAAAGGTTTTAAGGTTAATATAACGACAAATGGAACCCTAATTCATAAGGTTAAGGATGCACTCTTATCAAAACCGGCTCTTCGCCAAATTAACTTTTCTCTGCATAGTTTTGATGGCAACGATGGTGCGAATAATAAAGAGGAATATCTCAATAATATTTTATCATTCAGTAGAGAAGCAGTTCAAAAAGCACATATGCTAATCGCCTATCGATTTTGGAATTATGAGGAAGACAATTCCATTAACAGAGAAAAAATGATTAACAATGAGATGCTGGTTACTATCGAGAAGGAATTTAATCTGCCTTACAACATTCAAGAACAGGTTACCCCAGGGAAGGGTATTAAAATTATGGATCGTATCTATTTAAATCAAGATCATCAATTTCAATGGCCTGACCTGAAAGAAGAGGAAGATGACGGTGAGGGTTTTTGTTATGGACTTCGTCATCAAGTAGCCATTTTAGTGGATGGAACTGTGGTACCATGTTGCTTGGATGGGGAGGGAGTGATTGCTCTGGGTAATATCAATGTCACAACTTTTTCTGAAATAATTGAAAGTGAGAGAGCAAGTCAGATAGTGGAAGGCTTCTCAAATAGAAAAGCAGTGGAAGAGTTATGCAGAAAGTGTGGATATCGTAAGAAGTTTGGGTTATAATGAGTCGTTATGAAATTGTATCGTAGGTTTATGTTTGATAAACAAATATTTATACCTGTAACCTATGGTTGCAGGTATGACGAAAGGCACGGTTATTACTATGAACAACAACGATATTTTAATAAGATTAAGATATGCTTTGGATATAAGAGATATAGACATGCTTGAAATTTTTAAGCTGGGGGGAATAACTCTGACAAGAGAAGATTTACAGCGAATGCTTTTAAAGCCGAAGAACATTAATTATATCGAGTCAGATAATGATGAATTTATTGCAAATGATAATATGAAGCGTTGTAATAACTTCATGTTTGAGTCCTTCTTAAATGGCTTCATTATTTTTAAAAGGGGAAAGCAAGAAGCAAAGCCCGGAGAACCTGAAAAGCAAGCATTTTTAATAAAAGATAACAAGACAGTGAATAATGTGTTCTTAAAGAAACTAAAAATAGCATTAGCACTTACCAGTGAGGACATGCTGGATATCTTTAAGACATCAGGAATTAACCTGTCAAATAGTGAGTTAAGTGCTGTGCTACGAAGAGAAGGACAACGAAATTACAAAGAATGTGGCGATCGTTATCCAAGAAACTTTTTAAAAGGATTAGCAATTAAATATCGAAAAGAATAAACAGATAATTATGAGAATATGAAATGAAAGATCATGATAGTTTCGCAATATCTGTAAAATAAATGTAAGATAAATAAGGAGAATTATGCAATTTAAAGATTTAAAGGTAATACCCGCAATACAAAAGGCATTAGCAAAAGAGAATTATGAGGTGCCAACGCCGATTCAGAAGGAAGCAATTCCAATTATATTAAGTGGCAGAGATTTACTTGGTTGTGCACAGACAGGAACAGGTAAAACAGCAGCCTTTGCGATACCAACCCTACAACTATTATGTGAGGATAAGGGAGCAGTTGGAGCTGAACGAAAAATAAGAGCACTTATCGTTACTCCGACCAGAGAGTTAGCCCTTCAAATATATGAGAGTTTTTGTACTTATGGTAAATATACAGATTTAAAATATTGTGTGATTTTTGGTGGTGTTTCTCAAAAGCCACAAGAAGAGATATTGAAGCAGGGAGTAGATATCCTTATTGCAACGCCTGGGCGATTAAACGATTTAATTAATCAAAAACGAGTTGATCTGAAGCATATTAAAATATTTATATTAGATGAAGCGGACCGCATGCTGGATATGGGCTTTATCAATGATATTAAAAAAATTCTTGTTAAGATACCAGCGGATAAGCAAACATTACTTTTTTCAGCAACTATGCCACCTGACATTGCCAGGTTGTCCGATAGCTTACTAAGGAGACCTGCTAAGGTAGAAATAACACCGGTTTCATCAACAGTGGATACCATCGATCAGTATCTATATTATGTAGATAAAATTAATAAGAAAGACTTGCTCCTTCATATACTAAAAGATAAAAACATAGTATCCGCCTTGGTATTTACCCGTACCAAGCATGGAGCAGATCGAATTGTTCGCCAATTATCAAAGGAGAAGGTTACCGCACAAGCCATTCATGGTGATAAATCACAGGGGGCACGCCAAACAGCTCTCTCTAATTTTAAAAATAAAAGTTTACGCATTTTAATAGCGACGGATATTGCTGCAAGAGGAATTGATATAGATGAATTATCCCACGTTATTAATTATGATTTACCGAATGTGCCAGAGACCTATGTACATCGTATTGGTAGGACAGGCCGTGCAGGGCTAGGTGGAGTAGCTATATCTTTCTGTGATTTTGATGAGAAAGAATATTTGGCTGATATCGAGAACTTAATTGGAAAACGTTTAAAAGAGGTAAAGGAACATCCTTATCCATTAATGAATAATTTCCCTGCTGAAAAGAATACTCAACCGAGAAAAAGCGGTAAAAAGGTCATAGTTGAACGGGATGACTTAACTGATAAAATATTAGAAAGAGCCATGTCAACAACTAATAAAGAATTTTCAAAAAAGAGAGGCTCATCTTTGAGAAAGGATGTTTCTCAAAAAAGAGATTCCTCACAGCCAAGAAATGAAGCAAAGAAAACCGATTCAAATAATAAACCTTATAGTTCACAAAAGAATAGCAATACAAAAAAGACTTCTCGTCCTGCAACTTCCAAACAGGCAGAGGCACCACAAAAGAAAAAGTATCGTATGACGTCAGATGGTACCTTGAAAGAGAAACGAAGTTATTCACCATTTGGTAGAAAGTCTAGAAGCAAATAAGGTACAGTCCTAGTATAAACAATGCTAAAGCATATTTGAATATAAATTTAACCCCAAAAGCAAGGGATATTGCTAATGAAGATTTATATCTTTCATTAGCAATATCCCTTGTAATTTACACTGGTTATTTTTTTACATGCATCTTAATGATTTTACTAATCTGAATAATGATGGAAGGTATCAGTGCTAATAAATAAATCATTCCCAGCTGATTTCCTGTTAAGTCAGCTACGGAGAACATTCTTTGCAGAATTGGTACAAAGAGCACCAAATTTAATAATACCGTTCCAAATATAAATGCTAGTAAACTGTAATGATTTCTTTTAAAGCCAATGTGGAAGATGGACCTGGAACTTCTACAGTTGAAACCGTGGAAGAGTCTTGACATAGTCAAAGTAGCAAAGGCCATAGTACTAGCAATTACTTCATTTCCGCTTTGAAGTCCAATTGAATAAGCTATCATGGTACATACGGCGATTAATCCACCTTGGATCAACAAGATTGATAAGAATTCCTTGGTTAAAATACCAGTCTTGGGATTTCTTGGTTTATGGGAAAGAAGATTATCTTCTGGCGGCTCCATACCGATAGCAATGGCTGGAAGAGAGTCGGTTAACAGGTTAATAAACAGTAAATGTACTGGTAGGAACGGAACTGGAAGCGCCATAATGGAGGTATATAATACACTCAGAATACCTGCCATGTTGCCGGATAATAGGAATTGAATTGCATTCCTAATGTTACGATATACATTTCTACCATTAGCAACAGCTTTGATAATAGTGGCAAAATTATCATCGGATAGTATCATTGCAGCAGCATCTTTGGATACTTCTGTACCGGTAATACCCATCGCTACACCGATATCAGCTTTCTTAAGTGCAGGAGCATCGTTGACACCATCACCAGTCATAGCAACAATATTACCTTTTTTCTGCCATGCAGTTACGATACGAATTTTATTCTCTGGAGAAACTCTCGCATATACCGAAATACTTTCAATCTTTTCATCCAGTTCTTCGTCGGACATAGCATCTAATTCTGAACCAGTAAAGGCAAGATCGCCCTCTTCAAAGATACCAATTTGCTTTGCAATTGCTACAGCTGTTATTTTATGATCGCCGGTAATCATAACGGTCTGAATACCAGCTCGTTTTGCATCAGCAACCGCAGCCTTTGATTCCTCCCTTGGAGGGTCAACCATGGAAATTAAGCCGATAAAGGTATAATCCTTTTCATTTTCCAAGGTAAGAGCATCATTTTCCCCGACTTCCCTATAAGCAAAGGCAAGTACACGTAATCCATTTTCAGAAAACATACGATTCTGTGTTAAAATGTTCTCTTTATCTTTCTCTGTTATATCTCTAATTCCTGCTGATGTACGAATTTTAATAGTTCTATCCAGTAGAACATCCAAAGCGCCTTTTGTTAAAATAGTCGGAATGCCACGAAGTTCATATTTCGTACTCATTAATTTACGGTCTGAATCGAACGGTAATTCCTCCAAGCGAGGCATCATGTCACGAATTTCTTCATCAAGAACCTGAATTTTTCTTGCCATTTCTAGTAAGGCATATTCCGTGGGGTCACCGATAGCTACACCATTATGGAAGGAGGCGTCATTTGTTAAGATTGCATCATAGAGAAGATAGCGATGTAACTGATTTTTTAAATCTATTTCATCAAAATCAATTGCTTTCTCATCAATATAAACCTGTTGAACGGTCATTTTATTCTGTGTTAGGGTTCCTGTCTTGTCAGAGCAGATAACAGATACGGAACCTAAGCTTTCCACCGCCTTTAATTCCTTTATAATGGCTTGTTCCTTTGCCATCTTCTGCGTTCCAATGGCTTGAACAATGGTAACAATGGAACCAAGGGCTTCAGGTATTGCGGCAACAGCTAAGGCAACTGCGAACATTAAAGAATCAAGAACAGGCATGTCACGAAGCATACTTAGTACAAATACAAAAGCACAAATTACCATTATAATTAAGGCAAGTTTTTTACTAAAATTATCGAGACTGATTTGCAAAGGGGTCTTTTTTTCTTTGGTATCATTCATTAGTCCAGCAATTTTACCAATTTCAGTGCTCATGCCTATCTCTGTTATAAGAACAGTAGCACGTCCATATGTAACAAGACTGCCCGAGAACACCATATTAATACGGTCGCCCAACCCTACTTCTTCTGTTATAGTTTCATCACTTTTATCGACATTCGTGGATTCTCCAGTGAGAGAACTCTCGTTTACTTGTAAGGAATAATTACGAAGTATTCTTCCGTCAGCAGCCACTAGATCTCCAGCTTCAAGTAAGAGGATATCACCGGGAACAACGTCTCTGGATAAAATCTCGACCTTTTTACCATCTCTTAATACCTTGGCGTTTGGTGAGGAAAGGAGTTTTAAACTTTCCAGGGACTTCTCTGCCTTTAAATGTTGAACGGTTCCCAGTATAGCATTTAAAATAATTACCGATACAATTACGATGGTACTCTCAATATGCGAAGAAAACATAGAGATGGCAGCAGCTATAATTAAGATAATAACCAGCATATCTTTAAATTGCTCAAAAAACACCTGGAGTGCACTTTTCTTTGCTGCTTCCAGCAACATATTTTCGCCTTTTTCTTTTTGAATCTCGTTTGCCTGTTCGGTTGTTAAACCATCCATGGTAAATTTCTGCTCCTGAAAAATCTCCGTCGCTGTCATTCTATACCATTGTTTCATTCGTTTCCTCCTAGTTAAATTTGTAGTTGTTCCTTATGCTTTAATATTTGCAAACTTTGTAATAAATAATCGTAACTATTCAGAACCAAGCTCAAAAACCAATAGTTTCCTCGCTGTTTGGCTCTGAACAGTTACAAATAATCCGTATAAAGAAGTGTTATATGTTTGAATATTTTTGGTTCAATTAACAAAATAATCTTCCAAGCATATAAAAAAGACTTTTCAAATGTCCATTTCACTTATTATGAAATAGAACACTGAAAAGTCTTGTAACCAAATTTATGGCATGCACCTCCAGGCTACTTTGCCGCGACTGTTGAATGATGCATTTAAACTACTCCCTTTATACAGGTTTATTAGCTCATATTTAATTTGCCTGTTTATTGTAATGGATTAATCCCCGGCTGTCAACCTAAAAAGTGAATAGAAATCTTAAATACGTTTTATTTTAGTAGATTATCGTATTTAATTGTAAAAATAAAAGTAATATAATGATATTTTAACCAAATAGATACAGAGAAGATATATTGCTGTGTTAAGATTTCTTTGGAGGTGGGAGAATGAATTATAAAATATTACTGGTTGAAGATGATGAAGAGCTTACAGAAATCGTTACAGACTATTTTACTCAAAAAAGCGGTGAGACCATTCACATAGATTCTGCAAGTACAGGTGTAGAAGGTCAGGATAAATGTATAGAAAAGGAATATGATGTAGTACTTTTAGATATTATGCTACCTGGAATCAATGGATTGACAATCTGCAGAGAGCTTCGGAAAAGTAGTGATGTTCCAATTGTTTTTATCACTGCAAGAACCAATGAGAATGACAAAATGCTTGGATATCAACTTGGGTGTGATGATTACATAGCAAAGCCGTTCTCCCTTGCAGAGTTATACGCTAAGGTCAACGCGTTGATTAAACGCTCCAAAGGTATGATAAGAAGTGATTTGATGTCAGTCGGAAAAATAAAATTAAATCCCCATCAAGATATGGTTTTTGTTAATGAAGAAGAAGTTAATCTTGCACCAAAAGAGTTTATGATTTTAAAGATACTTATGGAGAATGCTGGTAAAATTGTGAGTCGAGAGAGCCTGTTAATACGTATTTGGGGATATGATTTTGAGGGAAATGACCGGGTGGTGGACAATCATATTAAGAAATTACGCAAGTCCTTGGGAGGGGCTTCAAAACAAATAAAGACGATAATAAAAAGAGGTTATAAATTGGAGGAATAGTATGAAAAATAGGAAGGTAAAGAAAAAGATATATCTGCGTATTTTTTCTGTATTACTGGTTGCCTATCTTGTGCTGATGGCTGGTTTTAGTATCTTTATGATAAATCAACAGAATGAGGTAGAGGGATTACAAAACTGTACAACTGCTATGAATATCAATGGCACCATGGAAGCAATACTGCGGGATAAAGTAGATGAGGACGGTAAGATTACTGATATGGAAGCAGCAAAGAATGAATTTCTGAATTCACTAAAGGGTAATACTCGAATGGGTATGGAGACAGCTATATTTACTCGTGATTTCAGCTTGATATTTAACACGAATAATACAAATGACAATTGGCTATGCATGTATCCGGAAATGGGTGTTTTGAATAATGTTAGGTTCGCATATTTAAATCCAAAGGAATTTTTTACGGAGCAAGAAATTAAAGAAATTAATCAATATCGCAATACAGTTGCAAAGGCTAAAAAGATTTCTGATCTTTACCTTTATTCAGTGCAACTAGATGGTTTTTGGCTAGATAATGGAATGGTCATTCCTAAGAATATAAAAGTTGAACCTTTTTATGCTAGTCAATTCGATGAAAATGGAGAAATAATAGATGCCATTAAGGGAGAAGAAAATAGCATAATTTATACCTCAAAGTATGAAAATACCAAGGAACTACCCTATTACGAAGGTGGGGTAATCTATTCGGGACGATGGTCTGAATACGAGGGCATCGAAAATCAAAAAGCACTAATCAATATGATTACAGATAAATACAAGTTAATGAAGGTTGTAAGTCAGGATAAATACCAGGACAAATACTTAATAACAGAGAGAGTAAATCTGGTAACATATCGTTATTATGTGGCAGTACCTAACCAAGATAAGGTGGGGTGGATTAGTGAAGTCAATAATGAAGCTGTTAAAAGTAATTATGGTTCCTTTTGGACAGTAGTAGGAGTTCAGACAAATCTTTTAAGTAAATGCCTTGAAACATTGATATTTGTATGGAGTAGTTGCTTCATTCTATTTGCAGCAGCAGCATTATTCCTGTCTGTGCAAACCTATAAGCTATATCAAAAGAGAGAAGTGTTAGACCAGTACCGTAGCGAAACAACCAATGCCTTAGCACATGATTTAAAAACACCATTAAGCATTATTTCCGGATATGCACAAAACCTTATGGAAAACATACATACAGAGAAGAGAGAATATTACGCATGTAATATAAATATAAATGTAACACGCATGGATCATATTATTAAGGAAATGCTGGATTTGTCGAGATATGATTTGGATTATACTAAATTATTGTTTGAGGATGTTTCCATTGGAGAATTATGCACGAAACTTTTGGATTATTATCAACAGGTATGCGAAGATAAACATATATCTATAAGTCTTGAGGGAAATGCAGTTATAAAATCAGATACATCATTAATAGAGCGGGTTATCAATAATTTTTTTATCAATGCAGTGGATAATACACCGGAGGGTGGAACAATTCAGATTAATATATCAGACAATACATGGAAGATTTATAACAGCGGAAGTCAAATAACCGAGAATATCATTGATGAAATATGGCAGCCTTATAAAAAAGGAGATGCTTCACGCAGTAATAAAAAGGGAACGGGTCTCGGCCTTTCAATCGCTAGTAAAATACTGGATTTATATCAGTTTTCCTATGGAGTAAAAAATATTAATGATGGAGTAATGTTCTGGTTCAAATGGTGATACTTTCAGAAGGTTCTGGAGTGAATTATAAAAGTAGAAATGCAAAATAATAAGAAATAGCTCACATTTGTGTGAGCTATTTCTTATTACAGGAGTAGCAGGAATTGCATCAGCCAATACGAATAAACAGATGATGGATACGTGAATTATTCGACTGGTAATAACTTTACAATTTCAAATTGTGTATTAATTACTAACCAGATACGAAAGAAATTCATGATATTCCAGATTGCGACACCACCTAGGCCATAATCGCTTACTAATTCCAAAATAGCATTTGTGTGTCTTGCATCTTTAAACCAAACTAAGTGTTCCGTACCGGCGAGATCATAATAAAAGTAAGGAAATTGTGTGTTTTCATCAAAGAGTATTTCACTATCATATTGATTTGCAAGTGCAAGAGCTGAGGGGTTAGTTAGGGCTGATACATGTGATAATCCTTCATAATAAGGGAGTTCCCAATCATATGCAATTCTTGATACACCTAAAAATATTTTTTCGGGTGGTATATGTGTTAAAACTTCGTATAAGTAGTTTTTTAAGTATGAAAATGAAGTTTGATAGATATTAGGAATATAATCTCGTGCCCATTGATAGGACAGTAAGATGACCTCATCAGCAGCCTGCCCAATTCTAAAAAAATATGTTTGCTCAAATTTTGGATTATCAGTGTATCCAAAGGTAGTTGGTATTAGAACAACTTGGGATAGATAACCAGAGTTATGTAACATTTGTGATGCATTTTCCAGAAATTCGATATATTTAACTAAATCATCCTCTAATATATACTGGAAACCAAAAACTGCCCCATAAAATCCTTTTTCTTGTATAACAGTAATGATGTTGTTGATTAGTGTATTCTGTAGTTCCTTATTATTCAAAAGGACATGAGTAACAGCACTAGAACCATGACCATACTCATCTATTGTCGATATTAACATAAGAGGTATAACCCCATAATTAACAGCAGTTTGCGTGATATGGCTATCATCTACATCTGCGATATTAGCTTCAGCATCAACCTGGTATCCCATTACCGTAATATAGGTAAGAAAGGGTAATGTCATCTTTAAAACGCTTTCGCTAATGAAGTTAAATGAGAAACCATTTACTTTGATTTTATTTCCTTTGGTATCATATCTAATAACAAGTTCTTCACCTGCTTCTAGGTACTCTTGATTAGATAAGAATGGATTGTTTCTTAGTAATTCAATAACCGTTACACCGTTATCTTGTGCAATGTTTTTTAGTATATCACCTTCTTTAACGGTATAAGTTAACTGTGGATGTGCTATAACTATTATTTGTCCTATGTTTAGTTTACTATCTGGTAAAAGACCATTATCCATCATTAGTCTGTCGGTGGGTATCTGATACTGTGCTGCTATAGAATCTATCGTGTCACCTGCCTGAACTTTATGTAATACTGGCATAATTCTCACCTATTTTATTGTTCTATAAATTATATGATATCATTACATTTTATTTAATAATTTATAATTTAATTATATTATATTATTCTCAAAATAAAAGAGTTTACCGCATGGATAAACTCTTTTATCATATTACATCACTAACAAACAGCTTAATCCAAACTTACAGAATAAGCCCAATATTTAAAATCATGATAATTTATCAGGTAATAATTTTATTAATTCAAATTGAGAATTTAACATAGTCCACATTTGCTGATAGTATACCATTATGTTCCACATGCCTGATCCCAGCAGAGAATAATCATTGATTAAATTATCTAAAGCATTTATACCTCTAGCATCAAAAAACCAGACAATATGGTTAATTTCATAATCTGGGTAGGAGTATATATAATTAAAGTATGGAGTTTGAGAGAGTAGATCAAATTGTATTGTTGAATTAGTATCTCGTGCTAGAATAATAGCGGAATCTAAGGTAAGTGAATAAGCGCGTGAAGTACCTGGAACAAAAGGGAGCTCCCAGTCATAACCAATCAGTGGTGTTCCTAAAAGAATTTTATCAGAAGGAACAAATGTTATCAAATAATCCATAAAAGTTCTAATTAAGTAATTTGAGCTTACTGGCGCAGGTGGGTCAGTATTTGTTCCCCAAACATATTGTAAAAATATAATGCCATTTACTAATGGACTTATAAGAGAGTAATCAATTTGTTCAAATGATACGTTGTCGCCAATTTGCTTTATATTAGGATTTATAGTTACATAAAATCTATAACCCTCCTTACTAAGAGTAGAAGAAATATCATTTAGTAAAGTAACATATAGATTTTGATTTGTTTCATTAATACCACTTATCAATATATTCACACCATCATATTCGCTTGATTTTAAAATAGATAGGATATTATTAACTAGATTGTAATGATAATCTTTGTTTAGTAAAATTTTATATAGCAATTCTAAATTAGGCTCTCCTTTAGGGGAAATAGAGGAAACCATTAAAAGGGGGGAAGTACCATAATACTTCGCTAGTTGTATTATTTCGGAATCATCCTGATATGAAATAATATTGCCTTCATTCGTTAATTGATAATTGAATATTGAAAGATATGTAAGATAAGGTAAGGTTTTTAATAGGGTTTCTCTTCTGATATAAGGGTAAGCATATCCATTCGTAATCATTTGCCTATTGGTTTCATAACTAATTACTAAGGATTCACCCGGATAAATATATTCTCTATTAAATAAAATTGGATTATTCCTTAATAACTGCATAAGTGTAGTATTATATAACTCTGCAATACCACCTAGCGTATCGCCTTCTTGAACAGTATAGGTTTGAGCTGGGTATACAATTACAATAGCCTGACCAGGAACTAAACTATTAGGATTAACGAGTCCATTATCCTGAAGTATTCTATCCGTTGTAACTCCAAATTCCTCGGAAATGCTCATTATTGTATCGCCTGGTTTGACTACATATATATCCATAAAACCTCTTGAGAGCTGTTTATATTAATTTTATGTAAGTTTAAAGTAAAAATAACTTAATTCTATGTTTTGAACCAGGATTTGGTATGGTACTGGTGATCAGCGAAAAGGTAAATATATGGAGAATAATCTTCTATCAGATAAGCAGCAGGCACGCATCATCTTTTTTAGATTTTATTAATCGTACAATATCATAAATAACAAAACAGGTGCACCAACAGTTGCAAATATAGATTTCCAAATATATCTTTTGTGACTATGATCATGGCAGGCAGCTAGAAAGAGAACAAAAGTAAAAATATGATTGAAATAAATAATAAAACAATATCATGTAAAAGATATCCGTTTGGTAGTTTTATCCGTTAGAACTATATTCTATCAGTATCTTATAAAACTATAAAAGCCCTACAACCATTAAGTTGTAAGGCTTTTCTTTAACAGGGGCAGTAGGATTTGAACCCACGACCTGCGGTTTTGGAGACCGTTATTCTACCAGCTGAACTATACCCCTATATTATAATGTGATATCACCATCTTGTCTTGTTTCGACCACGCTTGAATAGTATAATATGATTATTATTAAAAGTCAAGAGGTTTCATAAAAAACTATTATGGCATTCAAAATGCTAATATTCTGTAATTACAGTAGGATTTTACTTGCTTTTAAACAGGTCACTTGCATAAATAAAATCATTAAGCCATATATAATACTAAGTGCATTATAGGGGTTTCTAATGAGAATTCATACCGTTCAAGCAAATGAAACAATTTATACGATAGCGGAAGCCTATGACATACCAGTAGAAAGATTATTAAAGGATAATAGTTTACCTCCAAATTATAATTTGAATATTGGACAAAGCCTGTTAATAACCTATCCAGAGAAAACGTATGTTGTTGAAGATGGAGATACCATTGAAAGTATTGCAGCAGCACATGAAGTTTCTGTTATTGAATTACTGCGGAATAATCCATATCTTGCTGACCGGGAGTATTTGTATGTTGGAGAGGAACTCATTATAAGCTATCTTCATAAAAGAAATATAAAGGTAATAGGTTATGCGTTTTCATTTATCAATAGTAGTATCTTAATCAAAACACTTCCATATTTAACTTATATTACAATTATTAATTATCAGGTTTTAGCAGATGGTGTAATCTTAAGCGTTAACGATTCTGAAATTTTAAAATTAGCGAAAGACTATGGTGTAATTCCTATTATGATGCTGTCTTCAATCACTGCGGAGGGTAGGGGGAGTTATGGAATTAATCACTCACTATTACATAATGAGAATGCACAATCAACTCTAATCAATAATCTACTTTCTATTCTAAAAACAAAGGGATTTCGTGGAGTAGACCTTGGGTTTCAAGCAATACTCCCGGATGATATTCCGCTTTACATAGAATTTATGGATAAATTAACTACAATTTTAAATGAGAGAGGTTATGAGGTCTTTGTTACATTGGTTCCTTCGACTTATGGTTATATTTCTGGAGTTCAAAACAATATACCATATTTCAGAAGAATAGGTGAAATAGTGAATCATGTTGTACTCTTGTCCTATAGTTGGGCGACAGCGTTTATGCCAACAGTAGCTCAAACTACAGTTAATTTTTTGGAAGATTATTTGAAGTATGTTTTAACTCAAATACCCCCAGAAAAAATATTTATTGGTTTAAGTAGACTGGCTTATGATTGGGAACTGCCGTATGTTGAAGGCGAAACGACAGGAATGGGCTCGGTACTTACAAATTCTGATGCAATTAATTTGGCTAACCTGACAAATGCAGAGATTAAGTACGATGGCATAACCGAAACGCCTTACTATACGTATAATATAACTGGAGTGGATCATTTTGTTTGGTTTAAGGATTCAAGATCCATTAATGCTATAGTTAATTTGATTGAGGAGTATGGATTAGAGGGTGTTGCAGTCTGGAACATTATGTATTTTGCACCGTATACGTGGCTTGTCATTAACACACAATATAATATAGATACCGAATTAGTAACAAAATTTGATTAATATAAACGCAAGAAATGGATTGCCCAAGCAATCCATTTCTTGCGTAAAGTATATAACAACGTTATTGCACCATATACGAATCAACCTTTAAAACTAATATAGGTGCAAGTATGTCAAAGTTATATAGCGTACTTCCTTTGATTATCAAAAACAATTATGATTTAATGAAAATAATATCCAGAAAAACGAAAAATAGAATCAAATAACTGGATTTTCTTTGTGCAAATATTATAAAATCATTGTATAATGTATGTGATTCGTAGTAAATATAAATATTTTATAGATTTAATAAAATACTATTGACATAAATAAATACAAATGATAATATTAGGTTAAACGTAAAACGTATACGAAGTGTACAACGTTTTGTGCATAATGTATTTCGACGTTTTATACGTTTAACGTAAAACTAATTATTTATGAGGAGGTTTTTATATGAGAAATTCAATTATGCGGAAAAGTCTTACCGCGGTGGTAGTAGCTATGCTTCTTACAATGGTTATGTCAGTTGGTGCTTTCGCAGCTACAACAAAGGATTTAATGAAAGATGGTACATTAACAGCAGGATTTATTAACGCAGGCGAACTTATTGATGGAACAGTTCAAGGCCCTAGCAACTGGACACAGTTAAATCTTGGTGATGCAGCAGTTGAAGTTCCTTATCTTCATATTATTATGAAGGGAACTGGCGAGAATTTATCAAAAGCACAAATTGTTATTTCTGACACATTAACTACTGATGTTTCTACAATAACTGAAGAATATACAGACGTAGTTATTGATGTATCAAGCCTTGAGATGTTGTCTTGGACTAACTTTACTGGTTTTGATGGTGGTACATATACAATTAAAGATATCTTCTTATCCGACGATGCTGCTCCTACCATTGGTGCTGTAGTTGAAGAAGAAGTTGTAGCTGAGCCTGTAGCAGAAGATACTTCCGTTCCTAAGACTGGTGAAAGCGTTGCAGTTGCTACTCTTGCAGTAGTTGCTATGGCTGGTTGTGTAGCTGGTTTTGTAGGTTTAAAGAGAAAAGAAAGAGCATAATAAATCCTATATTTACGAAATGCAGATTACATAATAAAATGAATCTGTATAACCTAACAAGTTATGAAGGAAAAGGGAAGGAGAAATTATGAAAAAAATGAAAAGAATAATTAGCCTCTTGTTATGCATGCTTATGGTAGTATCTTTGGTAGCAGCATGTGGTAAAAAAGAGGATGGTACTAAGGAACCAGCAACAGATGCTCCTAAGGCAACAGAAGCTCCAAGCGGAGATACTGATGTTACAACAGCTCCAGAGGAGACTGCAGAGCCATTTGAAATCTCCCTTGGTATCTGGCCTGAAGATACTAATACAGTAGCAATTGAATTACATGAAGGTTATGTAAAGACCTTTAATGAAACACATCCTAACGTAACAGTGAAACCTGCATATTATAAGTATGCCGTTGATACATTCGTACCATTAGCAGAGTCCGGCGGACTTCCAACCATTTTTGAAACCTGGTTTACAGAGCCACAGAAACTCATTAATGGTGGATTTGTAGCTGATATCACTGATATCCTTGAAGAACGTGGTTGGATTGACAAAATGAATCCTTCCATTAAAGATCTTCTTTCTAAAGACGGAAGAATCTATGGTGTTCCTCGTGATGGTTATGCTCTTGGCTTATATGTTAATGTAGCTATGTTCAGAGAAGCAGGACTTGTAGATGAGAATGGTGTTCCGGTATATCCTAAGACTTGGACTGAATTAGCTGAAACAGCTAAGAAGATTAAAGATGCAACTGGTCAGGCTGGTTTCTGTTTATTAGCTAGAGATGCTGCTGGCGGATGGCATTTCTCAAATATTGCATGGGCATTTGGTGCAACATTTGTAACAGAAGAAGGCGGAAAATATACAGCTACTGTTGATACACCGGAAGCAATTGCAGCTATGGAATATGTTAAATCATTAAAATGGGAATATGACGTACTTACAGCAGATCCTACGATGGAAAACTGGGGTACAGGATTCCAGCAGTTAGGTACTGGCGTAGCTGGTATGTATATTGCAGCAGCTGATGCTGTGGATCAACCTACACTTATTAACGGTCTTCCTGCAGAAGATTTAGCAATTGTCCCACTTCCAGCTGGTCCTAACGGTGAGCAGTATTCCTTATCCGGTGGTACACCTTATATGTTCTCTGCTGATGCAACACCAGAGCAGATCAATGCAGCACTTGATTATCTTGAAGTTATGGGTAAAGCTCCAATTGTAACAGATGCAAGTATTGATGGTATGAAAAAAGATGCACAGACTAAGATTGAAAATAAAGTTCCAATTATCCCTCCTTTCCCAGCTTGGATTGCACAGGATATTATTGATGCACAGAATGCAATCGTTACTGAGTTTGGTAATGTTGATATGAATCTTTATAACGATTACTTCAATTTTATTAAGCAAGAAGGCGCTCTTCGTCCAGAAGAAGGCGGAGATACACAGGCGTTATATGCAGAGTTAACAAAAGTGCTTCAGGCTGTTGTTACGGATGAGAATGCAGATGTTGCAGCTCTTATGAAGACAGCTGACGAGAATTATCAGAAGACACTTGATGATACTGTAAACAAATAATTTTCATATTACATCTATGATGATGGGGTTTTCTTTCTGAGATGACCCCATCATCTATGAAATAGGGCATCAAATAAGTAAGATATAGATAATAAAGCATTAAGATTTGATTATTAAGTTTGAGGAGAGTGAATAAATGTTGACTAGGAAAAAGGATCCGACAAAACCTCTAATTACGCAGCAAAAAAGAAATGCAGTGTGGAAGAGGGACATCGCAGGATGGTTAATCATGTTACCAACCATCGTATTATTTGCTTTTTTTGTATGGGAGCCATTATTGGAAAGTGTTCGACTCTCCCTATATACCGCAAAAGGTGTTCGGCTAGAGGAATTTGTTTGGTTTGATAATTACATAAAGGTTATAAGTCATGTAGATTTCTTGGCAGCCTTTGCTAATACATTTAAATATATCTTTTGGTCATTAATTATCGGTTTCTTTATCCCGATATTTATGGCTATCTTAATTACGGAAACAGTCCATTTAAAAAGCTTTTTCAGATTAGGTGTATATTTTCCAAACATCATGCCAGGTATGGCAATGGTAATGATGTGGACCTTTTTCTTTCGTTCAGGAAAAACAGGTGTTTTAAATATTTTAATCGACAAGATTGGCATAGAACCAATGATTTGGTTAACGAATCCCAAATTAACAATTCCGCTCATTGTTGCAATAATGACCTGGAAGGGTGCTGGTTCGACAGCCCTTATATATATGGCCGGTATTAATGGTATTAATTCAGAACTCTATGAAGCAGCAACCTTAGACGGAGCCGGTATACGCCAAAGGATATGGCATATTACCTTCCCTAATATTTTCTCTTTAGGAAAAACACTACTTATTCTGCAAATAATAACAGTTTTCCAAATCCTATACGAGCCACTGGTAATGACCAATGGCGGACCGAATAATGCGAGTATTTCTATCATGAATTTAGTTTATAACTATGCTTTTGTCAGAATAGATTACCCTGCAGCGGCAGCACTATCCGTTTTGATTTGTATTGTTCTTGTTATTTTAAGTGGTTTGTACTTTAAACTTACCAAGTCAAAGGATAACTAACTTGACTTAAAGTGAACAGTGCAATGATGATTTGTAGAATCCCTTAGTATTCGGGTAGATTAGGAGGTAATAATGTTTTTCAACAAGTATTTAAAAAAGGATGAGGGAACACTTCGATATTACGATCTTCATTCCTTTCGCCATAAATTATTGGCAGTATTGATCTTTGTAATATGTATCGTTTTAGTAATCATAGCATTTTTCCCTGCAGTATGGGTGTTTTTAGCCAGCTTTAAGGATAATGCTGAATTTAGAAAGGATGCAACCATTCTTCCTTCAGCATTTAATTTTGAGAATTATTTAGTTACTTGGAACAAGTTAAAGTTTATGAGGTATTACATCAACTCCTCAATCGTTGTGGTGGGTAGCATTGTTTGTTCTATCCTATTTAATGGTTTACTGGCATATGGCCTTGCAATTTTAAAGCCAAGAGGTCATAAGGTGATTTTTGCCTTAGTTATGTGGAGCTTATTAATACCCTCCACAACCAGTATAGTTGCTTTGTTCGTAAACATTACGAAATTAGGGTTTGGTGGTTCCTTTATTCCAATCTGGCTTTCCATTGGTGCAAATGCTTTTTATGTAATACTTTTTAAACAATTCTTTGAAGGACTTCCCAAGGAATTAATTGAGGCCGCTAAATTAGATGGTTGTGGAGTTTTGCAGACTTTTATAAGAATTATATTGCCATTATCTAAGTCAATTGTAATGGTAATTGCAATCTTTACAATTAATGCGGCTTGGTCTGATTTCTTGTTACCTTACTTGGTACTTAATGGTTCGGGAAAAGAGACAGTTATGGTACGTCTGTTCCAGTTTAGAGACTCTAATGCAACAGATGTAGAGGTGCTTCGTGCAGTAGCATTCTCAATTATACCACCGATAGTTTTATTTACAATTTTCCAAAAACAGATTACAGCGGGTGCAACAGCCGGTGCATTGAAGGGATAAATTATGGCAAAAATAGCAGACAAATATTATATTACAGATCCTTGGAAGATCATTGAAGAAGGCTTTAATCCGAGTTATTCGCTGGTATCTGAATCCATTTTCAGTTTAGGCAATGAATACATGGGAGTTCGCGGATATTTTGAAGAAGGATACTCTGGCGATCGACTAATCGGAAGTTATTTTAATGGAATTTATGAAACACTGAAAACAGAAGGATCTGCCTATAAGGGAATTATCGATAAAATGGAGTTCATGGTTAACTCCCTGGATTGGTTATATCTTAGAATACAGATAGGCGATGAACTTATCGTAGCAGATGCCGCAAGGATAAAAGATTTTAACCGAGTTTTGGATTTAAAAACAGGAGTTTTAAACAGATCCTATACCTATGTTTTTGAAGATGGTCGCGAACTTAAATTAGAATTTGAACGTTTCCTATCCATGAAGGATGCTCATCAGGCAGGACAGAAAGTTACGCTGACACCATTAAACTTTGAGGGTGAAGCTTCCATTACAACAGGTCTTGACTTTACGATACTTCATCGCATGGCAAATAAGAATTTCTGGAATAGCAATTCAACAGCTTCTGGCGAGAAGTGGACCAGTATTTTAGCAGATACAACGAATACAAATCAATCTGTTTACTCCATATGTAGATTTGATATTGATGCTTTGGAAGAAAAGGATTTAATAGAAGAGAAGCAAGCCTTAAAAGAATTTAAAGTTAACCTGACCAAAGGTGAAGCATTAACGTTTCATAAGCTTATTTTAAACATTGCATATAAAGGCAATTCTACAAAGCAAAGGGAAGCGTTTAATAATAAGTGCAGTAGTGCTTTAGCACAGTTACAGAATACAACCTATGATTCTCTAAAGGTTGAAAATACTGAGTGGTGGGATAAAACCTGGAAAGATTCTGATATTGTAATTGATGGAGATGAATTAAATCAGCAAGGTATTCGCTATTGTATCTTCCAGATGCATCAAACTTATCATGGAGCTGATAGCGGAACCATAATAGGAGCAAAAGGATTAACTGGAGAAGCTTATAGTGGAAATACCTTCTGGGATACAGAGACCTACTGCCTACCTTTCTATATCTTCAATAACCGCGAGGCGGCAAGGCACTTATTGGATTATCGTTATTTGACATTACCACAAGCAAAAGAAAGAGCAGAAGCTCTGGATAATAAAGGTGCATTTTATCCGATCGCTACCATTAGTGGCCGTGAATGTTGTAGTTTATGGCAACATGCTAGCATACAGTTACAGGCATCTACTGCTGTTGCATATGGTATTTGGCATTATGAGTTAATTACAAAGGATGAGAATTATGTTTTTGAAAAGGGATTACCTATTCTAATTGAAGTTAGCCGCATGCTTGCTTCCAGAGGAGCTTGGAATTCATCCCATACCAACTATGGTTATTATGGTGTAATGGGACCCGATGAGTTCCAGATGATGGTTAACAATAATTGTTACACCAATTTTATGGGTAAGACTACCTTTGAATATACTCTTGAAGTAATCGATCGTTTAAAGAAAAAGGATCCTGTTGCTTATGAGGCAATTGCTAAGGAAAGCAGCCTAAGTATGAATGAGTGTATTGAATGGAAGACGCTGGCTAACCATATGTTCCTTCCCTACAATGAGGATAGTAAAATTTATGAACAACACGAGGGTTATTTTAACCTGCCTCATATTGATGTTGATTTGATACCAACTGAGGACTTCCCGCTTTATCATCACTGGAGTTACGACAGAATATACCGTAATGATATGATCAAGCAACCCGACGTACTCATGATGATGTTATTATACAATGGAAGATTTACGGATGAAGAACTTAAGGCTAACTATGAATATTATGAGCCAAGATGTATTCATGAAAGTTCTCTTTCTCCATCGGTACATTCTATCCTGGCAGTCCAATTAAAGAAGCATGAAGAGGCATATCAGTTCTTCCAGTTTGCAACTAGACTTGACCTGGATAATTACAATCGAAATACCTCCGAGGGATTACATACAACCTCCATTGCAGCAGCTTGGATGAATATTGTATATGGTTTTGGTGGAATGCGTTCCGATCAAGATAAACTTACATTTAAACCGTCCATACCTAAGGCTTGGAATAGTTATTCCTTCCGCATTTGTTATCAAGATGACATAATTGAGGTAAGTATCAACAAAGAGCATGCAGGTTTTAAAACACTAAACGGATCAGAGATTGCAGTTGTAATCTATGGTAAGGAAGTTGTTCTTAAGAAAGACGAAACAGTAATTGAAATCCCACAGGAATGGGTTGGCTAATTGGAGGTAGGTTATGATAAGCTGGAGAATTGAAGAGGAAGGCTATGATAGAGAACGAATCTCCAATTTAGGCAACAAATACTTAGTTGGTAATGGATATATGGGTATTCGTGGGACGATGCAGGAATATCAAAAGAGTCAATTTCCGGCAATCAACCTCGCGGGAATCTATGACCAAGTTGGAGATGCCTGGAGAGAGCCGCTAAATGCACCCAATGGTTTATATACAGAAATTACATTCAATAAAGTTTCTTATCGATTACCGGAAGTGGAGCCAGAATATCAAAAGGTGGCAGTGAATTATCGACATGCAATTCAGGAACGTAGAACCATATGGGCTACTCCGGAAGGAAAGCTATGTGTTACAGCAGAAACCTTTGCATCCATGCAAGATAAACATCTGATTTTATTAAGATATGAAGTACAATCAGATGCTGCAGGAGAACTTAAGCTGAGTACCGGAATCGACGGTGACGTATGGGATATTAATGGGCCCCACTATGATGCCGTGGAACATAAGGTTCTGGATAACGTATTGCTATCCATTGGAACCACCCATGAATGTAACTATAAAGTTTGCGTAAGTGAAACCTACGAAGCAGACTTTATAACAAATGAAGTAAAAAGCGAGCAAGGAAGAAAAAACCTTCGTGATCTTACTCTTCAAATGGAAGCGAATAAAGTTTATACAATATATAAATACATCGGTATCTTTACTAGTAAAGATACCGATGATTATGAAGAGTTATCACTGGACACGGTGACGAATGCAAAGATGGTTGGATTTTCCCGGACCATGTTTGACCATAAAGAAGCCTGGGAGAAACTATGGAACATTTCAGAGGTTGAAATAGACGGAGATGATGCCGCTATGGAAGCATTAAATTATTCCATCTATCATTTACACTGTATTGCACCCAGACATTCAAAGGAGCTATCAATAGCAGCAAGAGGTTTGTCCGGACAAACCTATAAGGGAGCAGTTTTTTGGGATACCGAAATGTTTATGCTGGATTTCTTTCTATTTACGGAACCAGAAGTTGCAAAGACATTATTAAAGTATCGTATTACTACCTTAGAAGGTGCTAAGAAGAAGGCAAAAAGCTATGGATATCAAGGTGCCTTTTATGCTTGGGAAAGCCAGGAGGGTGGGTATGACGCCTGCTCCGATTACAATGTAACAGATGTATTTACCGGCAGACAGATGCGAACCTTTTTCAAAGATAAGCAAATACATATTTCGGCAGCAGTTGCCTATGGAATTATGAGATATGTAAATTATACTGGAAATTATGATTTGTTATCAGAAGGTGGAGCGGAAGTAATACTTGAGTGTGCTAAATTCTACTATGATCTTTTACTTAAAAAGGTGGATGGCAAGTACTATGAGCTTCACGATGTCATCGGACCGGATGAATATCATGAAAGAGTGAATAACAATGCTTATACCAATCGCATGGCAAAGTACACCTTTGAAAGTGCTGTTCGAATCATCACCGAATTATCGAATTTAAGTACAGATAGTAAGCATATTTTAGAACAGCGTTATGATTTAAATTTATTATTGTCAATATTTCAGGATGCATCGCAAAAGCTCTACATACCACAGCCAAATAAGGACACAGGAGTTATCGAACAATTCGATGGATATGAACATCTGGAAGACGTATCAATTGAAGAAGTAAAAAGTCGATTACTTCATGAGAAGGAGTATTGGGGAGGCGCATATGGTGTTGCTACCCATACAAAAGTCATTAAGCAAGCAGATGTGGTTACGATGTTGAATTTATTTTCGGCAGAGTATTTAGAGGAGATACTGTTTAAAAACTGGACCTATTATGAGCCCAGGACGGAACACGGTTCTTCTCTTAGTGCATGTATGTATGCAATACTAGCATGTAAATGTAAGATGCCGGATCAGGCATATCCTTTCTTTATGAAATCGGCAATGTCTGATATAACCCAAAAGGGGAAAGAGTGGGCAGGTCTCATTTATATTGGCGGAACTCATCCTGCATCCTCTGGCGGAGCATATATGACAGCAATCGAAGGCTTTGCTGGGATTCATCAAGAAGGCAATGAATTAAAAGCAAATCCATGTTTACCTTCCAACTGGAACAGCATGCGATTTAAGATAGTTTTTCGTGGGGAGCTGTATCAAGCGTTAATCACCAAAGATAATGCCTTAATTGAAAGATTAATTAATACATTAAATTGATACATACAGAAGCTGGGAGTAATTAAGATAGAATACCAAATATAAGATTTATGATTCAATAAAAGATTTTAAAAGGCTGTTACAAAACAGTTCTATAAAGGAAGAATGTTTTGTAACAGCCTTTTTGACTGACTATGCATGAATAGATTTTACACTGTTTCGCTCTACTAAACGAATTGGAAGAATAATCTCACGTTCCTGTAAGGTATTTCTATCTAAAAGATCAATTAAGAAATTAACGGCTAATTTACCTTTGTAGGGTGCATCCTGATGTATTGTGGTTAATGTCGGAGAGGTAAGACGACATAAATTAATATCATCAAAGCCTATGACAGAGATATCATCAGGCACCTTTTTACCGGACTGCTGAATACCTGCCATGATACCAGCGGCAAGAATATCCGCAGTTGCAAAAACAGCCGTAATATCATTTCGCTTAGCTAATTCATGACCGAGTGCAACGGTAGTTTCTGTATCAAGCTCTTGCTCAAATACAATTTCAGAACGGAAGGATATGGAGGCCTCTGCTAATGCTTTCTTATAACCAAGGAAACGTTCAGATACAACACCTCGATTTTTAATGGTAGGAGAAGCAAAAGCAATATTACGATGACCATGATCAATTAAATACCTGGTTGCAGTATAGCCACCATTAAAGTCTTCAAGACCAATATTACACATTTTTGATGGTGGTACATAACTATCAATTAATACAATGGGTATATTTAAATCATTTAAAGCTTCGTAAAATTCATCTTCGAACACACCTGTGAAGAATAGACCATCGACATTCCAATTTCGAAGGAAAGATACCATGTCGGAAGTTGATTCAACTGCACGAAGCATAAGATAATATCCATTTTCACGAAGGGTTTTCTCGATAGAACCAATGAATGCAGAGTGGAAGGGGTCTTCTACGATAGTTTCTTTTGTATTTGCCGTTAAATGGCTTATCATTCCTATCACTTTAGAGGAGCTAGACACTAAAGAACGGGCGGACATATTAGGAACATAACCTAATCGATCAATTGCTTCATTGATTCGTTCAATTGTCTCTGCTGAGACGCGGCCGGATTTGCCATGAATTACATTTGATACTGTAGTAGCGCTTACACCAACAATACTTGCTATATCTTTTATCGTTGACATACTTAGGTTCCTTTCTCGTAAGTTTAATGTTAAACTACTGAACTTAGTCTAACATATGCTTTCAAAATTGTACAGATACAAGTGAATAAATATTAACAAATACACTAGAACAAAGGAGTGAATAGGACTTGATTAGAGGAGTAATTTTTGATTTAGATGGAGTTTTAGTTTCAACCGATGAACTTCATTTTAAGGCATGGAAAAAACTTGCCGAAGAGCTTGGGATACACAACTTTACCAAGGAAGATAACCAGAGGCAAAAGGGAGTTAGCCGTATGGAGTCACTGGAGGTGGTATTAGAAAAAGCAGATTGTTCCTATAATGACGAACAGAAGCTAGAGTTTGCAGAAAGAAAAAACGGATATTATGTGGATTATCTGCAAGAACTGGATGATACTGCAGTACTGAAAGATGTAATTGTAACCTTACAGCAGTTAAAAGAAAGAGGTATTTTAATCGGGATAGGATCAGCTAGTAAAAATACACCAATGATATTAGAGAAAACTGGGTTGAAGGAATATATCGATCAGGTTAGCTGTGGCCTTGACACCACAAAATCAAAGCCAGACCCAGAGGTGTTTTTAATCGCTGCCAAGAAATTAAACTTACCAGCAGCGGAATGCTTAGTAGTTGAAGATTCTGCGGCAGGAATTGTAGCGGCGAAAGCAGCAAATATGAAGTCACTTGGGGTTGGCCCAGAACACCAAGAGCTTGGCGCAGATTACGAATCATATACACTTCAAAGCAATGTGGAGTGGGATTACATATTACAAAGATAAGATAGGAGGTTGTTTTATGAAGAAAAAGAATATTGGCTTAGCAATAACGGAATGGATACTTTTACTAGGTCTTGCAGGGGTTCTTGTTTGGTTAGGACTATCCACGAAGGAAAGGCAGGAAGCTGTTGAGGCAATGACGGACATGAGTGCTTCCAAGCTGGTACTTTATGAGGGCCCTAAATCACTTAAGGATGCAACAGAGGAGGACTTAAAAACTGCAAGTGAGGAAGATAGAGATTTCTCCTTGATGCATAGCACCAATACAATGATTAAAGTTAATGGGTATGACACCTACGTATATGAGACAAATGTAAACCATAATAGAACCTGGTATGCGGATTATATGCCATTACAATCCAGAACACCAATTACCTATTTTGATTTTGAGGGCATAGCAAATATTGAAGTGAATGTGCCTGCTATTGATCTTGAAACTGTTAAAATCAGTCCATTAAGTTATGGAATTGAACCAGTAATTGATAAAGAAAACCACACTGTTTCGTTCACAGTTACAACTCCAGATACCTACACAGTTACTTTTAATGACTCACCTGCACGTGCAATTCATATTTTTGCTAATCCATTGGAAGTAAATCCTCCTAAGGAGGGTGATGAAAATGTTGTATACATCGGACCTGGAGAATGGAAAGCAGAATCTATTATCTTAGAAGATAACCAAACACTATATCTTGCTGGTGGAGCTGTAGTTCATGGAATTATCCAGGCAAATTACGCTTCTAATATCAAAGTAATGGGTAGAGGTATTGTGGATGGCTCCTTCTATGAAAGTTGGATGGGTAAAACAGCATTTGTTCCTCTTAAATTTGATAACTGTGATGGAGTAGAAATTCGTGACATCATCGTACTCAATCCTAATGCATGGGTTTGCTCCGCACTGTCTTCAAAGAACGGTCTGATAGATGGTATTAAGATTATTTCTTCCAGACCTAACGGAGATGGTATCACTTTACAATCCTGTGAAAATTATCTTGTTCAGAATTCCTTTGTTAGAAGCTGGGATGACAATCTTGTTGTTAAGAATTATGCAGGGAACTCCAAGAACATTACCTTTAAAAACAACCAGTTATGGACAGATTTAGCACAGTCCATGGAGCTGGGCTATGAGACCAACAAAGGAAGTCAGCCAGATGCTGTTATGAGCGAGATTACCTTTGAGGATATCTTAGTACTTAATAACTTCCATAAACCAGTTATTTCCGTTCACAATGCAGATGACGCAACAATCACTGATATTGTCTTTAGAAATATTACCGTAGAAAATGCACAGGTAGGATCAGGTGATGGAGATCAAATGCCATATCTAATTGATTTTAATATTGCAGATAGTTCCAACTGGTCTACGACAAGGGAAAGAGGACAAATTAGAAATGTGTTGATTGATGGAGTAACCGTATTGGCAGGACGCTTTAATGAATCAAGAATTCATGGCTATGATGAGACACATACAGTTGAAGATATCACAATTAAGAACCTTACAATTCTAGGTGAGAAGATTACAAGCTTTGAACAGGGTAAATTTGATATTGACGAAGCTTCGACAAAGAATCTGGTTATTGAATAACGGGTGAAGCTGCCTGGCAGCGGATTGGAGGATTATGAAAATTGTAAAGATTTTAAGAAGAATAGTAATTGTTTTATTATCCATTGCAATAATAGCGCTTGCAGTATATAAGCAAAAAAGTATTGTAGAACCACCACAGGATATTCCAGCTGCGAATGTGACAATTAGCGAAGCAAGGGATCAAACGGAAGCAGAGGAACATCCAGCATTTATCAAGGAAGAATATGTAGCTGTACTACCGGAAGGCACCAATGTTGCTGTTGGGAAGGGCATAAAAGCAAACGCTTTTAATGATGTTTATAATGCAGAAAAAGCAAATGACGGAAACACAGATGGTGCATCTTACTGGGAGGGAACAAAAGATTATCCCAATACCTTAACAGTCGATTTAGAGAATCCAACAAAGATCAATGCAATAAGAGTTGCACTTAACCCTCTTGCAATTTGGGGTAAACGTACACAGACCATTGCAGTTAAAATCAGTGCGGATGGAACAACATTTGCAGATCTAATAGGAACTACACAGTATACCTTTGATCCAGATACTGGCAACGAAATTCAGTTAACCTTTGCTGAAACGGAAGCTAGATTCGTACAATTAGAAATTACAGAGAACTCTGGCGCAGGCGGTGGTCAGGTTGCAGAGTTTGAGGTGTACAGCAAGAATTAATTCTATATAGTACCCATGAAAATAAGGGAAGGAAACACTTATGATGAGAATAAAAAAACAGGAAGCATCCCATAAAAATATTGGTCATAATTTTCATAGCATACGAACTAAGTTAATTTTTGCCTTTTTACTTCCAGTTGTCTTCCTTATCTTTCTTGGGATACTTAGTTATCTGATGGCATCCCGAGGTTTAGTTAATAATTATGAATCGAATGCACTGGTTAGTCTTGATATGATGAGTGAGTACTATGAACAGGGTATGGGTAATATTTCAGAAAAGGCACTTAGCTTAACTTCTGATGAAATAGTTGTAAAATATTATTCAGGTTATTATTCCACTAACCCCACTGAAGAGGCAAGCCGAAGTGGTGAAGTCGAAAAGAAAATTATTGCGACCGAAACAGCCGATGAATACATTAGTGATATTTATGTCTTTGGTAATTATGGACGCCCAGTTTCCTCTGTAGGTAATATGAAGGCAGAATTCTATGAAAGCTTTCTATCCTCGGAGGAAGCAGCCAGGGTGGAAGCGGCCGGAAAAGCAGGTGTGTGGGTGGGTAATCATCCCGCTATTGATTCAACCTTTCCCAAAAAAGCTCAAAAGTTTGCACTCTCCTATATTAAGAAACTAAATAATTCAAACTTTCAGCAAATCGGCTATATTGTTCTGGATGTGGATATTGCTTATATTCAAAATATATTGGAGAAGGCAAACTTTGGAGAGAATTGCATTACAGGATATTTAACAAATGACGGGAAAGCGATCCTTAGTAGTAGTACTCCAGAAGGGTTTGACATTACAAAGGAAGAATTCTATCAAACAGCAATAAAAGATCAAGGAACCACTTTGGCATCCGATTATGTTACCTATCAGGGTGAGAGTTACTTATTCATCTATTCTAAGTTAGATATTGGGGATTCCCTTGTATTTGCTTTAATTCCAGAGACAGATGTAACCAATCAGGCGGAAAGTGTTAAGCTTGTTACACTTCTTATTGTGATAGTTACAAGCATTCTAGCTCTCTGTATCGGAATATTAATATCCAACGGAATAAGTAAAACAATACGTAAGACAAATGTGGTAATGACACAGGTGGCAGAAGGTAATCTTAAAGTTGATTTAAATATAAATCGTAAGGATGAGTTTCGTAAGCTGGGGCAGAGCATAAATCATATGTTATCCAGTATGAAATCATTAATTGATAAAACAATTGGAGTAAGCAATACCACAGCAAATTCTGCAGATGAGGTATCAGAGGCATCAAAAGCATTGCTGGTTACCTCGAAAAATATCGCAAACGCTATAGCTGATATTGAGCAAGGTGTTCAGCAACAAGCAAATGATGCAGAAAATTGTTTACTTCGTATGTCAGAGCTTTCGAAACAAGTAAATGTAGTTTATGAGAGCACAAATGAAATAGAAAAGATAGCGGAAAAAACACGAAGTACAGTAGGAAATGGATTTGATTCCATTCAGGATTTAACAGAAAAGCAAAAGGATACGGTAGAAATTACAGAATCCATCATGTTGGATATTAATAATCTTGAAGTGGAATCAGGTGCAATAATTGACATTATTAATACAATGAATGAAATAACCGATCAAACAAATTTATTGTCTCTCAATGCCATGATAGAAGCGGCTAGAGCAGGGGAATATGGAAAAGGTTTTGCCGTTGTAGCAGATGAAATACGTAAACTGGCAGAAAAATCTGCCAATGAAGCAAAGAATATTAATCAGATTATTGATAATATTCAGCTTCGAACAAAGAAGACTCTGGAGACGGCAAGAAGGGCAGAAAGTATTGTTGCAGATCAAGATAATGCCCTAAAGGCAGCACTTATGAACTTTGGATTAATTAATGATCACGTCGGCAATCTAACCAACAACCTGAATAAGATATCACAGGGGATTGAGGCGATTGCACAGGCGAAGGAGGATACTTTAAGTGCTATCGAAAGTATATCTTCAACCTTGGAAGAGACAGTTGCAGCCTCCACGGAGGTTGGTGCTACTGCAGATAATCAGCTAGAAACCGTGAAGAGATTAAATAATGCAGCTGAACAGTTGAATGGTGATGCAAATAACTTAAAGGAAACAGTAAGGGTATTTATTATCTAAAAAATTTCCCATAGGAAGCGGCAGTTTGTATCGTGAAATTTTGCGATACAAACTGCCGCTTCTGCCGTTATATCTAAGGTAATTAGGTTATTTACAGGTGTTAAATAGGGTGCTAAATACAGTTGCATGATTTTGTTCATCTACCATTATCATAAAGTAAGTGTCAATTATTAACTGGTCCATTGTAATTAACTGCATATTTCGATAAAAAAGAACAGTCTCCAATTCTCCAGTCATGGCCATTAGAAGACCATCCTTATAACAAGGATAACATACAGGAATAACTTTATAAGGTGGCACTTCATCCGTATAATAGCAATAAAGCTTTGTTAATATCTGAAGGTGAATCCTTTCATCCTCAATGATGGACTCGATGAAATCACGATGTAGTTTATTAGGTGTGTCTTTTAACAGATGGCAATAAAAATCAATTGCGGTAGCTTCATCTACGATTGATTTATGAATGTCACAGAGAATTTGATCGAATGGTTTGGGACCTCTTAGTGGAAGGCTTGGAATCTGAACATAGTTGCAGAATTTGCAATCACATTTCGAAGAGCCTTCAGAAGGACGGTATTGGAACATAGCGGTACCTCCTAATATGACATAATTTTGTTGACTGTTCCAGTGATAACTTGAGAGGATATAGTCCAGATTAGTTTTGATATAGAATATCATATGAAACTTTGTAAAATAAGTTCATTAATTATCAGAAATTGTGAAACATTATCATTTTTTGAGGTTATCTAGTGAAGTATAGAAGACATATATAATTGAAGGTGTCGAAAAATGTAATTTAATGAGTGTGAATTAGCACCATTTCAAGCTTTTTGAATATGTAATAGTAACAGTTATTTTTAGTTCACTGGTAGATACTGTGTCCGTGTATACTAGGTTAAGTCTTATCAGAAATAAGGGATAAAAAATAAGCTGTAATTCACTATTGACATTTTGATTGAGACGAAAGGTGTGAAACTTATGGGTGTAACTACACGATATAGTGATGTTAATAAATTGAATAAATTAGTACAAACAATGTTAAAACTTGCCCTTGCTGATATTAAGAAGAGTGGTGTGGAGGCAGTGGTATATGAGACCTATCGAACACAGGACAGGCAGAATTATTTATATTGCCAAGGCAGAACAGTAAAAGAATGTGTAAGTGCTGGAATTAGTAAAAAATTTGCGCAACAGTATAGTAAGCCGGGAAAGAATAAGGTAACCTGGACTTTAAAGAGTATGCATACACAGAAAAAGGCAGTAGATGTAATACCAGTAATTAATGGGAAACTTACCTGGACCCATACTGCTAAGGAACAGCTGACCATTGTAAAAATCATGTCTTCATATGGATTTGAGTGTGGTGCAAATTGGACTAAAGTAAAGGATGCAACCCATTATCAGGTGAATGGTAACTTTACAAGTTTATTTGATGAAAAGCATAATAACACCTATGTAACAAAGGCAATACAAGCAGCTTTAAATAGAAAAGTTAATGCTGGTTTAAAAGTTGACGGTATCTGGGGTAAGAAAACCACCGATGCGGTTAATAAATTCAGAAAATCCATGAAATATAAGACCGCGTTAGGGCAATTAGGTGCAGTTGGATTAGAAGCGTTGTTGAAATAAAATATTTCAAAATGTTTAGAAAAAGAATAGAGAGTGAAAGGATAAAGTGCTACAATGTAAATATTGTAGCACTTTATCTAACATAATATAAAAGATAGCAAAGCTACGGTTATAACTTTTAAAAATAATTCTCACTAAACTTCGTACCCGAGATTAAAAATGACAGGAATATTGAAAGGCAATACTCATGAAAAAAAGCTGGAAACTTTATTGGAAACTATTTACTTCAACCTTATTACTAAGCGCATTCACCGTAGGAGGAGGCTATGTTATAGTTCCATTAATGAAAAAGAGATTTGTTGATAAATTAAACTGGATTGAGGAAGCTGAGATGCTTAACCTAGTAGCAATTGCACAATCTTCACCGGGAGCTATTGCAATTAATGCATCTATTTTAATTGGTTATCGAATGGCAGGTACATTAGGAACGGTGGTTACAGTGTTCGGTGCAGTTATTCCACCACTGATTACGATAACCATAATTTCATATTTTTATAATGCCTTTCGATCCAGTGAAATAATAGGTGTTTTTTTAAGAGGTATGCAGGCAGGCGTAACTGCTGTGATTGCCGATGTTGTAATAGATATGTGTGTTGTAATTATATATAAGAAACAAATTTTATCAATTCTTATGATGATAACCGCGTTTATTGCGGCCTTTATCTTTGAGGTAAATGCTGTATTAATAATTTTAATATGTGCGGCAATTGGATTGGTTACAGTACTTATCCGTGAAAAACTGGGTAAGGGGAGGAATTAAGAGATGATATATCTTAAGTTACTAATTAGCTTCTTACAAATTGGTTTATTTAGTATTGGTGGGGGATATGCGGCACTTCCACTGATACAGGAGCAGGTAGTTGATATAAATATGTGGTTAACAAGATCAGAATTCACGGATTTAATTACAATATCTCAAATGACCCCTGGTCCCATTGCAATTAATTCAGCTACTTTTGTCGGAAATCGAGTTGCAGGTTTTACTGGATCAATCATAGCCGTTTTTGGATGTATTTTGCCGTCCTTATTAATTGTTCTTTTATTAGCACATTTGTATTATAAATATAAGAGTTTGACGACCCTACAGGGTGTTTTGGGAGGGATAAATCCTGCTGTTGTGGCTTTGATAGCTTCTGCAGGGATGTCCATTCTTATCACAACCCTGTGGGGCGGAGAAAGAGTTAATTATAATCTCACAGAAATTGATTATATAGCAGCAACTTTGTTTTTGATAAGTTTTATAATTATACGAAAAATTAAAATTAATCCTGTTTGGGTCATGTTGGGATCGGGTTTTTTAAGTGTTGTGATTTATTATTTCACAGGCTAGTAACTTTTGCTTATCTTCAGCTCAAAAAAGGTCGACAAATGGAGAATTAAAGCGTAAGATTCTTGACACAAATGTTTGTATATTTTATCATGAATAAGGTAGATAAGGTCACAATAAAGGAGTGAATTCATGAGGTTAGTATCGTTATCAATGTTAAAACCAGAGATGAGTCTGGCAAAAGCGATATACTATGAAGATTGTTTGATTCTTCGTGAAGGCGTAACAGACTTACAGCGTTTTCAAAAAAGCCTAACAAGGCTCGGCATTGATTACGTTTATGTGGAAGATGAAAAAAGTGAGGGAATTGAAATCCCTGATGCTATTTCAGAAGAAACCAGGGTTAATTGCAAAAAAATACTGAGACAGACAATTGATGATTTTTCAAAGAAGTCCATTGTTGATATAAAAAATATGTCATCTACAATAAATTCAGTGATAGATGAAATACTTGCAAATCCGGATGTGCAAATCAGTTTGAACGATATTAGTGCTACGGATGAATATACATTTTCGCATTCCGTAAGTACCACTGTATATTCGTTATTAATAGCAAATAAATTAGGCTATAATAGATCCATGCTGGAGAAGCTGGCAGCTGGTACCATATTGCACGATGTTGGTAAAATTCTGTTGGATCAAAATATATTAAATAAAGTGGACAAATTGACAACAGAAGAATTTGAATACCTAAAAACACATACTACGGTGGGTTATGAAAGCCTAAAAAAATGTATTAATTTGACCGAACTTTCCAGAATTATTGCATTGCAACATCATGAACGTATGGATGGAACAGGATATCCAAATGGACTAAAGGCTGGAGAATTACATGAATTTGCAAGAATAGCAGCAATAGCTGACGTTTACGATGCATTAGTTTCCAATCGTTGTTATCGAGGAAGGTGGAGTTCGAATAACGCGGTGAATTATTTAGTAAAAAATGCAGAGACCCAGTTTGACTTAAAGCTTGTTTCTATATTTATTAAGCAAATAGCCATTTATCCCAATGGATCCATGGTACGTTTATCCGATAAAAAACTAGCAATCGTTAAAGAACAAAACATTAACTTTCCACTCAGACCAATTGTACGAGTAATTGCTGATGAAAATGGGAATGAAATCGATATGTATGAAATCGATATGTTGAAGGTATTGTCAATAACGATAAGTGAATCAGAATTAGAAATGGAAAACTCCCTATCTTAAGCGATAGGGAGTTATTTTTATAGAACATATAGTAATAAATGTTATACGTTATTTGCTTATACTGGTGATACGTATTCTTGCATTGGAGGGAATTTGAATTGCACGTTGTAGAGGTACCCAAATGAAAGCTGCAATCATAAAATCTAAAATACTGTGTATGGTACCACCGACACCTACAAGACCAAGCACTACTCTAACAAAATCAGAAGAGGTGTCACCGAAGAAGTAAAAGATACTAACAACAATAACTTCGGCTGCGGCGTGGATCACCGAGATAATAACCACGAATGGAATAGCAGTCTTTAAAGACAATAATATATTATTGTTCTTTTTAAGGATATAGGCACCTAATACTGCGAAGATGATGTGAGTTAAAGCACGTATTACAATAACTGGTGGATAGGCTGCTAGAAACCCTAGTGCTGTTATTAAGGATACAAACAATGCAGTAACAGGGGATATAAACATAGCAATAAAAATTGGTACATGGACACCTAAGGTAAAGGATGCTGGGTCCAAACGTATTTTAAGTGGTGAATAAAGTGGAATCAAAATTCCAATCGTACTAAGTAATGCAGCAATTGCCATCGTATAAACTTTCCGTGAACTGTTTGTCATAACATACCCTTCCTTTTTTAAGAACTTATAATACTGACTTGATAGCTGTCTTGTCAGCTGTAATTATATATGAAAAGGTAAACCATGTCAATGTGAAAGTTACACTACACCATCTTTTCGATTAACATCTATTTTAACCGTTTCAATATGGAAGCGAATGTAATAAACCATAAATAGAACGATAAAAAATCCAATTAAATTAAGAATCTGCTGAGCATAAATTTTCTGTCCATAGATATAAAGCGATAGGGACTGAAGATAACCGAGTAGTTGTCCTCCCAGAATAGATACCAAAAAGCCAAAAAGACCACAAAGGGAGGAGGTAATGGTTAACCAGGTCATACGTTTTTCACCCTGAAAGAAATCCAATTGGATTCCAAATAAGCCGATACCTAAAAACGCCCAAGCAGTAGAGGATAGGAAGGCACTTAGAACTAACATAGGATAAGCGTTAAAGGGCATGGTAAAGGTGGTGGACAGCATATTTAATCCTAAGGCAAATATACTAAAGCGTAATAGTTTTCCCATGCCATGCTTATCCGCCATTCGGCCAAGTTTTGGAGAAATATAAATTCGGTATAGGTTGCATAGAAAACCAACAAACATGATAAAGGTATAAGGTAAATGTAAATCATTGATCTGATAACTTGCATTAAAAGGCAAGCAAATGTAGAAGGAAAGAGTATATAGGCATTGCACAGTAAAGGCCTTTCTAAATTTACGATTATGAAAGGCTTCTTTTACTTCTGATAATATGCTCTGCTTTTGTTCTGCTACATCTAGTTGCTTTGCTTTTTTTGCAAGACGACCATGCATTTCTTTACCATCGGTATTTATGTAGGATAGCTTTGGTTCCTTCATCATAGAAAGTCCGATGACATTAACTAAGGTTAATAGAAAGATGATAATCCCAATTAGAATAAAGCCAATGAGGAGGTTACCTTTTTTAAAGAAATCCAATATCATACCACAAAGTAACATCATTGTAGAAACCACGAAAACTGCAAAGGAATCCTTTATTGAGAAGTACTTGCCCCGTAGCCGGCTTGGAACCAGACTTGCAATCCATTCCTGTGAAGCAGGAATTCCAACCTGTACAAAGATTTGACCAAAAAAATAAAGCAAGACGATAAGTATTGCCTTTGCGATAGCCCCCATCGGCAATAAAGGAATAAAATACAATGCAGCAAACAAAATACGCTGCAAGGCAGTTATACTAACAAGAAATTTGTATTTTTTTAGCTTCTTAAAGAAATTAATTAAAAATAACTGTGATAAAGCTGCTAAGCTAACTAAAGAAGTTATTATTCCAATATTGGCATCGGAAATTCCGCTATATGACATTAAGGTGGCTAAAAAAGTACCACCAGCAAGCTGTATAATGGTTTGTGCAGCAGTGTCTGAAACCGTATATTTGATACGGCTAAGTTTTAAATCTTCTTTAGATTCAGGAAGCGCCATAAAATAAATTTTCCTGATTTTTCCGATAAAATATCTATGTAAATCCATAAAGTTCATAAGCATCTGATGTAAAACCTCCAAAATAAGTCACTGAACATAATTACTAAAAGTTATTTGCTACCCCTACCTATAAGTATAAGGGAAAAGGGGTTTTAACTCAATGTGTTTTCGAATAAACTTTCAGTCAAAATTATTGATAAATGGCATAGCTAGAAGAAAATACCTGTACATGTACTCTTGTATTTGGGGGTGGGGGTATATTATACTTTTTATAACACTTTTTATATCATAGAAGCTTCTTCGAAATTCCTATGATTAAAAACCCTTCGGTCTAATGCGCAGCTACGCGTGCGAAATAAAAGTTGTGCATTAAAATATTTGAGTGCAATTGTGTGCATACCGCAACTTTGTTCACTAGATAAAATACGATAAAGGACAATAGCTTTCCTGTCGGGGTGAACATAGGAGATGTTATAACAGTTATCGAACAGAGATAGCTAATCAAGTTAGTACGATAGAAAGAGGAAGAAATGATAGTAAATAATAAAAACTTTAATATAAAACAGATTGCTGAATCTGGACAATGCTTTCGTATGAATCCAATTAGTGAGGAAGGGAAGTTAAAGTATAGTCTAATTGCTTATGGACGTTACCTTGAGTTGGAGCAGTTAGAGGATGACGTAGTGGAACTAAGTTGCTCGAAAGATGAATATGATGAAATATGGCACGATTACTTTGATATGGATTATGATTATCATAGCATTGTTGAAAACTTAAAATCAGGTAGTGATCAGTTCTTAAGTCAAGCAGCAACCTATGGACATGGTATACGAATTTTAAAACAAGAACCTTTTGAGGCAGCCATAAGTTTTATTATTTCCCAAAATAAAAATATACCAGCCATTAAAAATTGCGTGGAGGCAATCTGTAATCGATATGGTGAGAAAAGTGTGTGCTCCTGCACAGGGAAAGAGTACTATTCCTTTCCATCTGCAACTATATTAGCAGAGGCTGTTAATGAGGATTTAAGGCAATTAAAAACTGGCTATAGAGATGCATATATCATAAGTGCTGCCAGAGCAGTTACTAGCGGAGCAATTGATTTTACATATTTAATTAACTGTGCTTTTGAAGAAGCGGTTGTAGAGCTTAAGAAAATTCATGGGATAGGAGAAAAGGTTGCAAACTGCATTGCATTGTACGGACTTCATCATACAGAAGGTTTTCCAGTGGATGTATGGATACTTCGAGTACTGGAAGAAATTTATCAGAACCAATTTGAGAAAGAACTATATAAGGGTTATGCGGGAATTGTACAGCAATACATGTTTTATTACATGAGGCATTTAAAGTGTTGATTATAATTTTTAAAATTTTGCATTCATCAAAAAAGAATATCGAACTTTCTCTTTGGCAACAATAAAAAAGAGATAGAAAAATCTCGAATTTTGATGAAAGGCGGAATTATAAGTATGGACAAATCATGGGATGGCAAAGGTCAAGAAAAGGAACGTAGAGTGGAGCATTTAGTTAACCTCGTAGAGAAAAAAACACGAACCGAGCGACATCTTGAGGAGCATTCAGATATATCACACTCACCTTCCAACATTGAGCATGCCAAGCAGGTAAATGAAGATCGTGAGCAGGAAATTACAAATTTAAAGAATATCTTGGCACATGGTGAAAACTGCAATAATGATTACAAGGAAAGCACCGAAAAAAGACTTAATTATACCGAAGGCTATCTTAATCATAATGCAGAGCATATGGATAAAGAATCTTTAAAAAATGCGAAAGCAAAGCAGGAACATCGCAAGGAACAGATCGATCAGTTGAAGTAATAGGAGATTTAAAGAAATTTATAGCAAGTTAAAAAACAATTGTAATCGCATATAGAAAATGTATGTAATACTATTAATCTATTTCTTTATAAAATACTAGTGGGAGTAATTAGGCATTATCTTAGATAATTACCCCCACTGTTTTATATAATAGGAAATTTTGAGGAGTTTCCTATTATATAAAAAGCTCTTTGGGTATGAAAAACATACGGTAAGAATTAAGGTACTAACCTCTTAATATCTCTAGGAAATAAAGTTGAATAACGAACATTATTCTGCTCCAATAGTTTACTTGTAAATCGTTCCAAGCCAAGACCAAGTCCCCCATGAGGTGGGATACCGTACTTATGAAGCATTAAATAACTTTCAAAGGCTTCGGGATTCATGCCACGTCTTTGTAATTTATTGACTTGCTCCTCGTAATTATGAATTCTTTGACCACCAGTCGTAATTTCAAGACCTCGAAATAATAGGTCAAAGCTGCAGGTTACTTCTGGATTCGAAGGGTCTTCCATAGCATAGAAGGGACGTTTTTTCGTAGGATAGTGAGTGACGAATACAAATTCGCTTCCATAGTTCTTCTTCATTATTTCATAAAGAAGCTTTTCTTCCTCCGGTTCAAAATCCTCAAAATCGGTAATCTCACGTTTATATTCTGCGGATATCAGTTGCTTCGCCTGTTCAAAGGTTACAACAGGGATGTTAGCTGCATCTGGTAAAGCTACCTTAAGCAGTGTAAGCTCCTGTGGGTATTCTCTTTGCAGAAACGCAAAGGTATATTGCAGCATGGCTGTTTCTAGTTGCATTAGTTCTGTATAGCTGGTCAGATAACCCATCTCCAAATCCACACTGATGTATTCATTCAAATGTCTGGATGTATCATGCTTTTCTGCTCGAAATACCGGTGCTATCTCAAAAACCTTTTCATAAACACCTACCATCATCTGCTTATAAAATTGAGGACTCTGTGCCAGATAAGCTTCACGCCCAAAATAGTCCAATTGAAAAATATTAGCTCCGCCTTCTGCTCCTGCATAAACGATTTTAGGTGTATGAATTTCTGTAAATTGTAAAGAAGTTAAGAAATCACGAAAACCACGTTGAATTCCCTCCTGCAATTTAAAGATAGCACGTTCCTTTTCGTTACGAAGCGTAATGGGGCGATAGTCCAATAAAGTATCGAGTGAGGCCTCTATTTTCTTTTGGTTAATAACCACAGGCAATTCTTGTGATGGAGCTGAGAGAACTTCAATCTGTATAAGACGCAGTTCAAAGCCACTTTTAGAGCGTTCGTCTGCGATTACTTCACCACTTGCGATAATGCAGGCTTCTTCTTTTAGTTGATCTACTGAAAAATTGCTGAATTCTTCACTATAAATGCATTGAAGCATAAGTCTTCTACATCTTAGCACAATAAAAGCAAAGCCGCTCATTTTTCTTATTTTATAAACCGAACCATAGAGTTTCACTGTTTTTCCGATATAATTATCTAACTCCTCTGGATTAACAAATTCCTTTTCCATATTTCCATTCATGTAATACATAATTTTCATCCCTTCATGATTAGTAGTTGAATTAATGTAATTGTTTAATTTAAGCTCAAAATAAAATGTTGATATAGTGTCAAAAACTTACTAAGCGGAAAGAATGAATATGACTGGATATAAATACGGGCTTATTCATCCTTTATAGCTAAGGTTAGCTTTGGATACTATAATTAAACTTATATGTGAGTGAAGCGAGAATCCATTCCGACATAATCTGTACGTCTCAAAGTATCACAACCTTTCCTTGTTACTATATTTAATAAACCCATAAATAAATTGCTGGATGTTGCTTAAAAAAGCATATAAAAAGACCACAATGGTATAATTTTAAATAAAATACACCAATGTGGTCTTTCGGTTTTATAACAACATAAATACCTAACATAAATATGTTGCTTCCACATAGGCACAAGACAATAAGCACTTGCACCTATGATTAATTCATAGCTGCAAGCGCTAACGATCGTCGTCCCTATTCAAGTAACTATAAGCAAATGACAACATAGAATCAGCTCGCTTTCTAAATTTTCAAAAAGAATAACACATAAATTGACAGATGTCAATTTTAAATATAAATTTGGAATAGAATGTTTAAACATTCATAGCAGTTAAGTCATAAGCCAAACATAGTTAAACTGTTAACCTTTATTGTTCCAATAATTGAATTGTTTCCTTTATGGATAATAGCTTAGCATACCGATTGTCCCACATATAATGATTATAATATTCGTAGAGCTTTTCACCGGTAAGATACTCATTATCAAAGGTTGCATTGGTGGCTTCGGGGATAATAACTTGATAGCCATGTTCAAAAGCACCTTTGCAGGTTGCATCGATGCAGTAATCAGTTTGCATTCCAACAAGGACAAGTGTGGTTATGTTCTTTGAGGAGAGATAATCCTTTAATTCAGTTTTGACAAAGGCACTGTTATAGTTCTTCTCAATTATTTTCTCACTATCAACAGGGGAAATTTGAGTATAGATTTGCCAGCCATCACAACCGTGTTCAAATTCGCAACCAGCTTCCTCGTGTTGAATATAGATGACTTCCTTATGATTAGCTCTTGCCACTGAAAGCAAAGTTTCAATATTCTCAATTACTTTCTTTCCGTTATAGGGATGCTCATCCACAATTGCATTTTGAACATCTACGACTAATAATGCTATATTACTCATGTTTGAAACCGCCTTTCCATTGTAATAAATGCCAGATAATAGTTAAGCTTAACGTACTAAATCAAATAGAAAATTGTTATTTATTATTTTATACTATTGCATCATAAGTTACAATCCCTGTAATTGAGCAAATTACCTCATGGTTTCAAATGGCTGAATTACAGTAAAGGCATTGATATTACATTAGGCGAATTGAACTTTAGTTTTGACAAATACTATAGAAACGATTATAATGGTGGCTGTGAAAGATTATATCGGTTTATGTTAATATTTAAAATAAATAATTTTAACGGAGGATATCAAAATGGCATTAGTTTCAGCAAAAGAAATGCTTACAAAAGCAAAACAAGGCAAATATGCAGTTGGCCAGTTCAACATCAATAACTTAGAATGGACAAAAGCTGTTTTATTAACAGCAGAAGAGTTAAAATCACCAGTAATTCTCGGAGTTTCCGAAGGCGCTGGTAAATATATGTGTGGATATAAGACTGTAGTTGGTATGGTAAATGGAATGATCGAGGAATTAAAGATTACTGTTCCTGTAGCACTTCATTTAGATCACGGTAGCTACGATGGTGCACTTGCATGTATCAATGCAGGTTTTTCATCCGTAATGTTTGATGGTTCTCATTATCCAATCGCTGAGAACATTGAAAAGACAACTGAATTAGTTGCTATCTGTGAAAGCAAAGGCATTTCCATCGAAGCAGAAGTTGGTTCTATCGGTGGAGAAGAAGATGGCGTAGTTGGTGCAGGTGAATGTGCAGATCCAGAAGAATGTAAAGCAATTGCTGATCTTGGTGTTACTATGTTAGCAGCAGGTATCGGTAATATTCATGGTAAATATCCAGAGAACTGGCCTGGTCTAAGCTTTGAAACATTAGCAGCAGTTCAGGAGAAAACAGGCGAAATGCCTTTAGTTCTTCATGGTGGTACAGGTATTCCTGCAGACATGATTAAGAAAGCAATCTCTCTTGGTGTTGCTAAAATCAATGTTAACACAGAATGCCAGTTATCCTTCCAGGAAGCAACACGTAAATACATTGAAGAAGGCAAAGATTTAAAGGGTAAAGGATTTGACCCTCGTAAGTTATTAGCTCCTGGCTTTGAAGCTATCAAAGCAACTGTAAAAGATAAAATGGAGTTATTCGGTTCTGTTGGTCAAGCATAATTAAAATGGATTTAATTATAAACCATAAAATTTAAAGTTCTGATATAAATAGTCCAAAGGCAGCGTTCACGTGGAGGCTCCTTTGGGCTGTTTTTGTGTTTCTGTGAGGAAGGCTTTTGATGCACAAAGCATATAATAATTAAAATACTACTTATCTTTTTCAAATTTTATGATATAATTAAACTGATGTAAATATATGGTAATGCATCATACAATAAGGAAAGGATGAAAAACTATGGGATTGATAACAACCAAAGAAATGTTTCAAAAAGCTTATGCTGGAGGCTATGCAATAGGAGCCTTTAACGTGAACAACATGGAAATTGTACAAGGAATTACAGAAGCAGCGAAAGAAGAAAATGCTCCGATTATACTGCAAGTTTCAGCTGGGGCTAGAAAATATGCGAAACATGCTTATTTGATTAAGCTGGTAGAAGCAGCTTTACAAGATACAGACCTGCCAATTGCACTTCATCTGGATCATGGTGATGACTTTGAAATTTGCAAGGCATGTATTGATGGTGGGTTCTCGTCCGTTATGATTGATGGTTCAAAGCATAGTTTTGAAAATAATATTGCACTTACAAAGAGAGTCGTTGAGTATGCACATGCTCATGGTTGTGTTGTAGAGGGTGAGCTTGGTAAATTAGCTGGTATTGAAGATGATGTAAATGTATCAGCAGCTGATGCTTCCTATACAAGACCGGAAGAAGTGGAAGAGTTCGTTTCCCGTACAGGCGTTGATTCTTTAGCAATAGCTATTGGTACCAGCCATGGTGCCTTCAAATTTAAGCCTGGTCAGAAACCACAGCTTCGGTTTGACATCCTGGCAGAAGTAGAGAAAAGACTTCCAAACTTTCCAATTGTATTACATGGTGCTTCCTCAGTTTCACAGGAATACGTGGAGATAATTAAACGTTTTGGCGGCAAGTTAGATGATGCCATCGGTATTCCGGAAGAGATGCTAAGACAGGCAGCAGGAATGGCAGTATGTAAGATTAATATTGATTCTGACTTAAGACTTGCATTTACAGCAGGTGTCAGAGAGTATTTTGCAACAAATCCAAGCCATTTTGATCCAAGACAATACCTCACACCAGCTAGAAATAATATTAAAGCAGTGGTAAAACATAAAATTGTTAATGTTCTGGGATGCTCAGGAGCTGCGGCAGAGTTGTAGTTCCTCAAATCCAAGATACACCAAGCTAATGGAGAAAGTATTTAGATAAACTTGAGATATATAAGCTGGTGGCATACATAATAGAATATAGGTCAAAGAAAAAAACAGGTTGTTCGTTAACAGTAACGAGCACCCTGTTTTTTTCTTTCCCCAAGTATATCAAAAAGTGGTATAAGGCATTTTTCAGCAGACCATCATCATTAATTATGCAGTGGCCTGAAATATAAACCAGCCATCCTCAACTGAAAACTTAAATACGCCGCCATGTTTTTCGATAATATGTACCATACTCTTCGTACCAAAGCCATGTCCTTGATCTTGTGGTTCTGGAAGTCCTTGCTGGAAAATTGGTTCTGTTTGATAGGTATTACTAAGGTCAATACACAATTTATTATTTTTGGAATATACCCGCAAGCGAATAATACGATTATTGTTGTCGACTACTTTATGACAGGCATTAATAGCATTTTCCAAGGCATTTGATAAGAGAGAACATAACTCGGTATCACTAAACGGCAGGGAATCAGGTAACTTTGCTTCTATCGACAAGAGGATGCCCAAGTGGTTTGCTTTGGTGGCAAAGGCGGATAAAATCAGATTGACGGTTTCATTTTCACAAAAGCGTATTGGAGTGAAGGTATCCAGGTCTGATTGGGCTGTGTGTAGATATTCTTTAATTTCCTCAAGGTGTTCCTCAGAGGCCAAGCTCTGTAAAAGTAAGAAATGGTGGCGCATATCATGACGATAGGCAGCGGCATTCTGCTGTAGTTGTCGCAAAGAAGCGAACTCTGTCTGCGCTAGTCGAAACTGGGCATCCAACATATCCCTTTCTCTTTGAAGAGTTGCTTGTTTATGTATTTCTGTATTGTAAAGAATGACAAATACAAAATAAAAAATAGATGTAGTTGAGGGCATGAACTGAACTGCCCATTTTGTGCCGTGGTAAAGTACATCAGTGTAGATGGTGGTAGTGTAGTCGAACAAATAGTACAATAACGGTACGCCACCTAATAATATGCAGGTTTTACGGTTTTTCTCCATCAGCTGTCGGACAGAAGCAACTACATATCTTTTTAAGAAATAATAAGCAAGGAATACAGCTATGATATAAGCAATGTAATCAGCGAGCCTGCTGCCAAAGGCATTTCCCGCAAGGAATCCTACCCAGCACGGACCCTGACAGCAAAGATAACCGAATAGTACACTGACAGTCGATATGAGCCATGGACGCTTATAAAGTAGGGAAAATAATATAATTATTGGCAAATGAATAATCAGGGGATATAGTTTTGACGTGAGATCTAATCCCCAAAGCCAATAGGAGGCAGTCTGAATGAAAAGAAAAGCTACGCAGATAAACCCAATACTTAACCTATTTTTTTGTGTGGGCTCTATTCCTGCAAAGAGAACCGAAACTGTCAGACCAAAGATAAGAGAAAATGCAAATCGTAGGAGTCCCAAAGCAGTTACCAGCATTTATAATACCTCCATCTAACTATACTTCTTCCATTTGATAAGCAAGATACTGGTGCTTAAGGTCCCTTGCCTTTCCCTGTGCAACAGGGACGGAAGAAAAGGTCTGCAGTGTTATCTGATGATTTTCAATGGTATCCACATACTGCATATTTACAAGAAAGGAGCGATGTGGTTTGATAAAACATCTATATTTCATAAGCTTATCGCAGACAGACGAAAAAGCTTCTGTACACTCAATTACCTTGCCAGAGAGTAGATGATACAACACATTTCTTCCGATGACCTCGACAAAAGTCAAATTGGAGATCAGTATTTTTTGAATACCCTCCTTACTCTTTAGGATAAAAGCGCCCGTATCCTTTATCGCTTTCATTTGTTCTAGCAGCTCGTCAAAGGTGATAAACAGTTTTTCTTTTGAAATTGGCTTTAGTACATAGTTGATCGCTTTTACGGAATAGCTTTCCAAAGCAAACTCAGGTGCTGAAGTAAAGAATACTATCGGTACGGTTTTATCAAACGTGCGAATCTCCTTAGCAACCTCAATGCCCGTAACGCCTGGCATAATAATATCAAGACAATAGATATCAAACCGTTTTCCCTTTTCCAAGGTCGAAACTAGCTCGGAACTGTTTGAAAAGGCAGCATATTCGCAGCAAAAATTTTTTGATACTTTATATAAGTTAATAAGCTGTACTATATTGGATAGGTCATTAATATCGTCATCACATACTGCGATACTTAGCATATATACGCCACCATTTCTGATTAATTGTATAATTTAAGTTAAGTTTACCATATAAAGTTAATTTTTGGTACTGTGATTCATGTCGAAAAAGCAATGTTTCGTGCGGTAAGATGAAAAAAATGAGAGATTTAATTCAATCGAATATAAGAATTGAGGATATTAACTTCCACAAATGCACTGTTGGACAGTGTGCGGAAGCTAGTATCCTCGCTGTTCGATTAGAAAGAGTATATTTTGTAGTAGTCTATATCTAAAATAACGAGCACTGAATGATCAAATCATCTTCTCGAAGAACCTCTAACAGAGCTTCTGGATGAAGAGGACGGCTATAAATATAACCCTGAACGATATCACAATGCATTAATCTTAATAGAGCTAACTGGTCTTCCTGTTCTACACCTTCAGCCACAACCTTGATATCCAGGCTATGAGCTAATTGTATAATGGATTCAGCAATACAGGAATCTTTGTCATTAAAGCAAATATTATCGATGAAGGACTTATCAATTTTTAAGGTATCAATTGGCATTTTAGTAAGATAATTTAGTGAGGAGTAGCCTGTACCAAAATCATCCAGCGAGATACGAACACCAAGTTCCTGAAGACTATGCAGGAGTTTAGTGGCATCCATTAAGGAAGATACTAAAGTGCTTTCAGTAATTTCAAGCTCCAAATATTGCGGAGGTAACATGGTCTCGGTCAATATTTCGGATAATAGGGGAACAAAACCTGGTCGATTGATTTGAACGGAAGAAATATTAACCGATACTGGTCTTGGGGTAATGCCTAAGTCAATCATTTTCTTATTAAAGAGACACACCTCACGAATTAACCAGGAGCTTAACTCAATGATTAAGCCACTTTCCTCTGCAATGGGAATAAACTCAACCGGTGATATATTACCCAGACGCTCACTGCGGATTCTCATAAGCGCTTCATAGCCGATTACATTATTAGTGCTGATTTCCATTAAAGGCTGATACTGTATGTAGATTTCTTTGTTCTCAATGGCATTTCGAAGAATCTCTATGATGATTGTATTTCGATTCAATTCTTCTTCCATCGTCTTATCAAACAAAGTAAATTTGTTTTTACCAGTATCCTTTGATTTATACATTGCTATATCAGCATTTTTAATGAGGGCATTTGGCAATAAACCATTCTCTGGGAAGATGGAGATACCGATACTCATAGAGACATAGACAATCTCACCATCTAAATCAAGTGGATTTTTACATTGTTCAATAATCTGACCTGCAAAGGTAACTGCTTCAGCAGGAGTAACATTTTCTTTAAATATTAAGAATTCATCGCCACCTGCTCTTGCCAGCATGCCATCAAAACCAATGATGGAGGACAGCAGTTGTGTGGATTTTATAAGTAGCGCATCACCGTATTCATGACCTAAGGTATCATTAATCGTCTTAAAATTATCCAAATCCACAAAATAAACAGCATGCATATTATTGTCTGTGGAAGATGCCAGAACGGCATTGACATATTCAAGAAAGGCAAGCTTATTAGGAAGGCTGGTCAAAGTATCATGATATGCAAGATACTCTATATGATCATAATTCGTACGAAGCTGCTCTTCATTCAATAATAACTCTTCATGCATCGATTCCAGGTCGTCATAATTTGTCTTAATAATATGTAACATCTTATTAAAATTCTTTGATAATTCACCAAGCTCATTATTGCTTTTAATATTAGACTGCACGGTTAGGTTACCATCGGAGGCGGTTCGCATTGCATCTCTTAAGGCAATGATTGGTGCAGAAAAATTCTTTGAAAAGATATCAGCAAAAAATAAAATTATAATAAAGGAGGTAATGATAACTACTGCAAATAATATTAATAGAAACCTTGTAATTTCAGTAATCTCTGAAACATCCTGTTTTAACATAAGTGTCCAGTTAAGACCGGGAAGTACACTGTACCCAAACACCTGTTTTTGACCATCAAAGTAATACTCAAATGCCCCATTATCTTCAATGTTACCGAGATTATATTCATTTATAATATGAGCTAATCGATCGGAGCTTATTGTGGTACCAATTAATTGCATATTAGGATGATAAATTATTTTACCATTCTGGTCTAGAAGAATGCTATCACCGGACTCACCAATGGATATTGAATTTAAAAAGCCATATAGAAAGGAAATATCAATGGTATTGATAACACAGCCTATAATTGATTTGGTTTCTGGATCAACAATTGGAGATCCAATGTCCAAAGTGTAGTGAATTTCGTCATCAATTAAGAGAGGTTTAATTCCGTCGATGCCGACTGAGGTCGACTTGGTTGAAAAAATATAATCTATCGTAATATTGGATCTTGTGTCGTTTTCAATAATTGATGCATCAGAGCTAGCAACAATCTCATTGTTGGTATCGTAAACAGAAATACGAATACAATTATCATAACTTTCACACCGGGATTGTAATAAGGAAACTACAGCAGCATGGTCAACTTGGTTTAAAGCCCTGCCTTCCATTGCAGCATCAATAAGTTCATCCTGAATGGAAATGAGATAGAGTTCACGTTCCTGGGCTTGTATCTTAGCTTCTAGGCCGCTGACGCAATTCTCGGCGGTTTGCTTAAGATTACCAGTATTGACAGATAGCATCTTATCAGTAAGAAAAACAAGAGCAATAAGAGAAACAAGGATTAGTGGTATCATGGAGGATGTAATAAGCAATATGTGTAGGGATTTTCTAATAGACATAAGTCAATAACCTCCGACATTAGTGAACATTTCCAAGACAAACAATAGCTGTTAATATTTTACCAATTATATCATAAATATGCAATGCAATTTATAAATTAAGGAATTTCGTGCAAATTCTACATCAACTTCTTGTCTATAATTCACAAATTCATAGTTTATTCATAAATTAATCTGATAAAAGAGAATCTATTGCTATTAAAAAAGAATTTATAATCATGAATTATTTCTTAAATACTTAGATTTTAGTTGAAATGAGGGGCTTTTAAGGGTATACTTTAAATGTTATAAATGGGGCAAGGCATTTTATGGATTTGTCTCATTATAGACGTTAACAGCGTGAGAAAGCAGGATATATTAAAAATGTATAAATTGATTGCAGAGGATGGCAGTGCCAAAAGCGGCGAATTTACTACTGTCCATGGAACAATACAGACCCCGGTATTTATGAATGTTGGTACGACAGCCGCAATTAAAGGAGCGGTTTCCACAGCTGATCTTCAGGAAATAGGTACCCAGGTTGAATTATCGAATACCTATCATCTTCATGTTAGACCAGGTGATAAAATTGTAAAGCAACTAGGTGGTCTTCATAAGTTTATGGTATGGGACAAACCTATTTTAACAGATTCCGGTGGTTTTCAGGTCTTTTCCCTGGCAGGTCTTCGTAAAATTAAAGAAGAAGGGGTATATTTTAGCTCCCATATTGATGGTCGTAAGATATTCATGGGACCGGAAGAGAGTATGCAGATTCAGTCAAATCTGGCATCTACCATAGCGATGGCATTTGATGAATGCCCACCTCATCCTGCTACCAGAGAATATATGCAAAATTCAGTTGACCGAACCACTAGATGGCTTCTACGTTGTAAGAACGAGATGGATCGTTTAAATGGCCTTGAGGATACCATTAATCCACACCAAATGTTGTTCGGAATTAATCAGGGTGGAACCTTTGAAGATATAAGAATTGAACATGCTAAACGTATTTCCGAATTGGAACTTAATGGCTATGCTCTTGGAGGGTTGGCAGTTGGGGAAAGTCATTCGGAAATGTATCGCATAATTGAAGAGACTGTCCCATATTTACCCAGAAGAAAACCTGTGTATTTAATGGGTGTAGGAACACCAGCGAACATTCTTGAAGCGGTGGACCGCGGGGTCGATTTCTTTGACTGTGTGTACCCGACCCGTAACGGCAGACACGGACATGCATATACCGGCTACGGTAAGATGAATATGTTAAATGCGAAATATGAACTTGATGAACGCCCCATTGAAGAAGGTTGTGGCTGTCCGGCTTGTAAGCATTATAGCAGAGCCTATATCAGACATCTGTTAAAGGCAAAGGAGATGCTTGGTATGCGTCTTTTAGTACTTCATAATCTGTACTTCTATAATCATATGATGGAGGAGATTAGAGAAGCCATCCGTGCAGGTCGTTATAAGGAGTATAAGAAGCAAAAGTTAGAAGGATTTGTTAGAAGCGAGGACTAGTGCGCAATCTTGTCTTAAATTATGACGAGTGCACGCCGAAAGCGATAACATTGAATTATAGAAATTATTATTCAGGAGGTTTTAAACATGAATCATCTTATATTATTAACAGGTGAAACAACACAAGCTGGCGGTGGAAGCTCCATGCTAATTCTGGTAGGTCAGATTGCAGTACTTGGTCTTTTACTCTACTTCATGCTGATCCGTCCACAGAAAAAGCAACAGAAAAAAATGCAGGCATTACTTTCTACAGTAGCTTCTGGTGACAGTGTATTGACATCTGGCGGATTTTACGGTGTTGTAATCGACGTTATGGATGAAATCGTTATTGTAGAGTTTGGTAACAATAAGAACTGCCGTATTCCAATGAAGAAGAGTGCAATCGTTGAAATTGAGAAACCAAATACAGAAAAAGCCTAGTTAGATATTGTACGAGGAACGACAGAACGGGTAATTACTTCCTACACACACAGATTGAAAGACATGTTGTATTTTAGGAAGTAATTACCCGTTCTGTCTGTCTATGAATAAATAAATGAAACTTTATCTTTTGGTTTGACGAAAAGATTAAAGATAAGTGGTTCTGCCAGTAACTGTTCCTAGTATGCTATATTAAGCAATTTATATCAGTTCTATCTTATATTTCTCCAGCCAGTAATTGACCTGTAATAGATAAGCAATCAATTGCGGCCCAGCCATTAATTGGCCGTACCAAGGCTTTCCATAATCGGAAGGGGAGGCTAAGAAGGTCTTTACTTTGTTGGTATCCAGCAGGGATTTTATTGGAGCATTTGAATCAGAGAGTACATCTAAAAGACGATTACCCAGCAATTTTTCATATTCTGGATGATAGGTCTTAGGATAGGGGCTCTTTTTTCGATATAGGATTTCATCTGGTACAAGACCTTTTCCGGCATCCCGCAGCAGACCCTTCACAACTCCGTTTGGACTCTTCATTTCCCAGGGAACATTCCATACATATTCAACAATTCTATGATCCGCAAAAGGAACCCTTGCTTCTAACCCGGTGGACATGCTGCAGCGATCCATACGGTCCAGTAAAGTTACCATGAACCATTTGAGGTTTAGATAAGCAATTTCACGTCTTCTTGCTTCTAATTTATTTTCACCAGGGAGTCGTGGAACTTCAGAGATAGATTTCTCATAGGCTGCCCTTACATAGGCATCTAGGTCAACCTTTGAAAGCAAGTCTTGTGAGAGTAAGAGCTTCCTGGTTTCCATATTTCTTGCCCAGGGGAAGGTGTCAGCGTCCATTAGTTCTGGCTTATGAAACCAGGGATAACCTCCAAAGATTTCGTCCGCACATTCTCCGGTCAGAGTAACCTTAGTATTAGCAGCGACCTTTTTACAGAAATAAAGTAGAGAGGATTCAACGTCCGCCATATTTGGGAGATCCCTTGCATCGACTGCTTGATAAAGATGATCGGCAAGATCAAAATTATCGCATTCCAGATAAGTGTGCTTGCTGCCAACATGATCTTTCATAATATCTACATAAGGACGGTCCTGTGAAGGTTGGAAGGAATTGGATTTAAAATTCTTTTCATTATCTTTAAAATCAAAGGAATAGGTTTCGATCTGCTTACCAAGTTTACCAAGTTCTTTTGCACAAATGGCTGTAACAAGACTTGAATCTAAGCCACCAGATAAGAAAGTACAGATTGGAATATCAGAAATCATCTGGCGTTTTACAGCATCATAAACCAAAAATGAGGTTTTATCTACGGTCTCCTCGTAGGAATCCAGATGCGGGGCACTAATAAGATTCCAATAAGTATTCTTATGAATGCCTCTTTCATTAAAAATAAGCAGGCTACCAGCCAGTACTTCATGGATATTCTTAAAAACACCACTGCCATACGATTTTGCCGGGCCGAGACCAAAGATTTCACTCAATCCATCCGCATCAATTTGTGCTTTCACTCCTGGATATTGTAAGAGTGCCTTTATCTCTGAGCCAAAAATTAAAGTTCCGTCCTGTATCGTATAAAATAATGGCTTTACTCCAAAACGATCTCTTGCTAATAAAAGTGTTCGGTTGCATTCATCCCAGATTGCAAAGGAGAAGATACCATTTAATTCTTTTACAAACTCGATGCCAAAGGCCATGTAGCCCACCAAAATAACTTCAGTGTCACTATGGGATTTAAACAGATATCCCATTCGAAGTAAGTTATCTCTTAGTTCCGCTGTATTATATAACTCTCCATTGTAGACAATTGTATAAGAACAGCCAAACTTCTCGCGGGTCATTGGCTGATGACCACGACTTAAATCAATGATGGATAATCTCGTATGTGCCAGGCCGGTCTGAGCGTAAAGTTTAACGTCATCAGCATCCGGACCTCGATGTTTTAAGGACAGCTTCATATTGTTTAGTATCTCGAGCCATTTGCCCTCTTCATTCGTGTAATCAGCCCTACAGTTACTAAAACCGGCTATTCCACACATAAAAATCCTCCATTCTTGTATAAAACTATGGATTGAATGAAACTCACATAGCATTTTTTTACTAAGAGCATTAATTACTCTTCGCCATTAACATATATTTTTGTAGTGCATTTATAAGGAAGGGAGCCCTTCCTATGATAGATTAAGCTCCCTTGCTTTCAAAGTTATTGAAATGCTGGTGTTTACAATGGTGCCAGCATAATTGGCTGTAACTGTCGGCCGTCTAACGCTTCCTCTAAGGTTGGCAGAATTAGATCAAAGTGTGCAACCATGGAATTTGGTTTTCCTTTATAGTTATCCTGACCAAGTGGAACAAAATACACATTTTTTGCATTTATTAACAAGCCAATGTTTTTAAGATTGTTGCTTAAAGCATCATTGGTAGAGACTGCAATTACCAATGGTCTTCCGTTTCGAAGAAGTCCTTTGGCAGCCATAAGCACAGCGGAGTCAGTTATTGCATTTGCCATCTTAGCGAGAGTGTTACCAGTACATGGGGCAATAACAATGATATCTAACGTGTTACTGGGACCTAATCTTTCTGCTTCCACGATGGTAGTGATAGGCTCATTTCCTGTTAACTCCCGTGCTCTTTGAAGAAAGTCTTGTGCTTTACCAAATCTGGTGTCCGTGGTTTGAGAGCGTTCGGAGAAAATAGTATATACATTGGCACCCTCCTTCTGAAGACGTTCTATCTCGGGGTAAATTTTATCAAAGGTGCAATAGGAGCCGGTGAAGGCAACTCCCACGTTTTTTCCACGTAAATTCATCTAATCACTTCTTTCTTTTATAAACGAATCAATTTCTGTCACTAAAATATCAGCGGAGGTTCTAGGGGAAACCTTTCCTGGGAGGCCAAGACAAAGTTTAGCATGAAGATTATGTTTTAGAGCATATTCATAATCAATACCTCCAGGAGCAGAGGCTATATCAATAATTGTCACATCCTTTGGGACCTGGGATAACATACTCTGATCCAGAACGAGCGCTGGAATCGTATTAAAAATAAAAGGACAGGAGGGTAATATACTCCTGATCTCGGATAACAGTATTGTCTTTAATCCAGCAGCTTCTGCACAGGCTAAAGCTTCTGGAGAACGAGCAGCTATAATAACATTCGCGTCAAGACCTTTTAATTTGTCTGCAAGGACCTTTGCACAGCGACCATAACCGAGAATAAGACAGTTATTTCCATGAAGGTTAATAGGACTGTCCTTGATTGCTTCCATAATACTGCCCTCAGCAGTTGCAATTGCATTTAGTATTGTAATTTTTTCGTCTTTCATAAGATCATAAAATGGGATACCTTTTTTCTCGCACTGCGATACGATTGTTTCTGGCAGGATACCAGCAATCAGAATATGCTTCTTGGTCAGGCTATTTGCTAGCATAGAGGTATTTAATTCCATTGTGTTCGCACTGGCAATTGAGACCAGGTCTCTGGTTAAGGGGATTGGTCCAATGAGAACATTGCATTGAGTAAATAATTCTTCGGGGGTTTCAAGAGAAGTGCAATTTGAGTGGTGTACAGGTTCCTTTATTTTATACGTATATACACGATAACCTAAGTTACAGAAACGTTCTGCCATATAGACCTGTCGCTGATCTCCGCCAAAGATACCAAGATCGAATCGCATTGACATTTAGTTCACTCCTTTATGCCACATTATATGATATTTTATGTTGGATGTGACATAAGGTGCCATGTGTACAAATAGTTCGTTTAGTACTATGAAGTGGTATTTCAACATGGATTAAATTGAATTTAAAAATTATCCTTAGAAACAAGCTTTTAGTAATAATTTATTAAATAATCGCCTTGGTGCTGAACTGTTACAAATTTTTATAATTTTTTGTTGAAAAATGGCGAATAAAAACCCCTCTCTTTTTGTAAAATAAAAGAATAGAAGGAGGGTAAAAATATGATAAAAAATAAAAAATTGCGAATTATAGCAGGTTTGATATGTGCGGTTTTCGTAGTTTCCTTATTAAGTGCCTGCGGTAATAAAAATGAGGTACCTATGGATAATGTGGATGCATATCCAGGAACTACAGAAAAGAATTCCATAACTGTAAATATAGCCTCAGAACCACCTGAAATGTTTACAGTAACTACGACTGATACAACATCATTCTCGATCATTCGACACGTAATAGAAAATCTTGTGACCTTGGATGAAAACGATAAAGTAGTTCCTGGTGTAGCTAAGGATTGGGAGGTAAGCGAGGATGGTCTGGTTTATACCTTTAATCTTCGTGAAGGTATGAAGTGGAGCAATGGTGAACCAGTAACGGCACATGACTTTGTATTTGCCTGGACTTCTCTATTAACCCCTAGTTTTGCAGCGGATTACGCTTATTTCGGATATATCTTTAAAAATGGACAGGCATTTAATGAAGGTACGGTAGAAGCCGATAAACTTGGCTTTAAAGCTCTTTCTGACTATAAGCTTGAGGTTACTCTGGAAAATCCAGCTTCTTATTTTCTTAGTACGTTAGCCTTTGGTGTACTTGCACCGTTAAATGAAAAAGCTTACAAGGAATTTGGAACAGCCTATGGTACCGATGCCAATAAGATGGTATATAACGGTGCTTATAAAATGACCAGCTGGGAACATGAGAGTAAAATTGTACTGGAAAAGAATGCGGATTATTACGATGCGAGTAAAATAGAAGTTGAGAAAATCAACATGGTTATGATTAATGATGCAAATGCTGCATTGAATGCCTTCAGAGCAGGAGAAGTGGATGTTATTGGTCTAAATGGTGAACAATCTGCACTTATTAAAGGGGAAAATTATCCGGTTCATACCTATGAGGATGGATCAGTTTTTTATCTGGAATATAATTTAGAAAATCCGCAGCTGGCTAATACTAATCTACGTAAGGCAATCACCTATGCAATTGATAAGCAGGCCTTCGTTGACAGTATTGTAAAAAACTCTTCAAAACCAGCAGAATCTTTTACAGCACCTACAATTTTTGGTCTAAGTAAAAAGTTTAACGAAGAAGTGGGAAGCTTGATACCAAAGGTGGACGTAGAGAAAGCGAAGGAATATTATAAGAAAGCCCTCGAGGAACTTGGTGTGGATAAGGTTGATTTAACAATGATCAGCGACGACTCCGATACAGCAGTTAAAAATGCGGCCTTTGTGCAGGAACAGTTAAAGGTAAATCTTGGTATTACAATTAATGTAGAGTCGATGCCTTTTAAGAGCCGTCTTGAGCGTATGAGCAATAAAGATTTCTCAATTGTTTTTGCTGGATGGGGACCTGACTATAATGATCCAATGACCTTCCTTGATATCTTTGAAACTGGAAACGGTAATAACCATACAAGTTATACGAATAAAAAATATGATGAATTATTAGCAAAGGTTCGTAAGGAAAATGATGCAAAAACACGATTCGGATATTTAGTAGAACTTGAAAAGATTCTAATGGATGAACTGCCGATTGGACCAATCTATTGGAGATCAAAGGATTATGTGGTGAGTGGTAAAATAAAATCAGGTGTAATCCGTACAGCTTTCCAAGATATGAATTATAAATATGTTAAATTAGCAGACTAGGAAACCACAAGTTTTCGAGCTTTGCTTCTGAATATTTAATAAAATTTTTATACACAATAGAAATGAGGCAGTGCAGGTGTTAAAAAGCCTGCACTTGTCTTTTGTAAGGATATTTCGACTTCTGATGATAGTACGAGGTAAATCAGAATTTTGAAGTTACCTTATATTATTTTTTGAAAGGGGTCGTCCCGTGATTAAATATATATTAAAAAGAATACTCTATGCAGTATTAACGTTATTTGTGTTAGTTGGTTTAACCTTCTTTATGATGCAACTGCTGCCAGGTGATCCTTTTATTGGTGAGAAGTCCATACCTCAAACAACCTTGGATGCCTTGAATGAAAAGTATGGTTTAAATAAACCATTAATTCAACAATTTTTTATGTACATTGGGAATGTCTTTAAAGGAGATTTGGGCTTATCGATACACTATAATCGACCTGTAATGGATATTATTTCACAAGCCTTCCCCTATTCTTTTGACCTTGGTATCAGAGCGTTAATTTTTGCAACAGTAATCGGACTTTTACTTGGTATAGTAGCTGCTGTGAAACGAGGAACAAAATGGGATACTATATCCATGCTATTTGCAATTATTGGAGTATCCGTACCAGGATTTATTATTGGAGCACTTCTCCAGTATTTTTTAGGCTTAAAATTATATTCCTGGACGGGGGTTCGTTATTTCCCTATTACCGGCTGGGGGACTTTCGCCAGCACTCTATTGCCATCCTTTGCTTTAAGTTTTAGTTCCTTAGCAACGATTTCCAGATTAATGAGAACAAGTATGTTAGATGTTCTTGGACAGGATTATGTAAAAACGGCAAAATCAAAAGGACTATCGCAAAAAGAAATTATTTGGAAACATGCTGTTCGAAATGCAATAATGCCCGTTATTACAGTGCTTGGACCCATTGCTGCAGCGGTCTTGACAGGTGCATTTGTTGTCGAGAACATATTCTCAATACCAGGTATGGGTAAATTCTTTGTACTAAGTATACAGACGCAGGATTATACGATGATATCTGGTACAACGCTGTTTTATGGAGCTTTTCTCGTTTTGGCAAATTTAATAGTAGACCTGGCATATGGATTTATAGACCCAAGGGTAAGGCTTGAGGATATAAAAGATTAGAGGTCCACAAGTAAACATAAACCACGAAAGGTATGGTTATCAATATGAATGAAATTGAAAAAGACCAGTTTGAATGGGTGGGTGCCAATACAAAGGATAGTGAAGGCATCAACAGACCCAGTACGAGTTATTGGAGAGATGCCATGCACAGGCTTTCCAGGAATAAAGCAGCAATGGTATGCTTGTTTATAATTATAGTTATTGCTTTGCTTAGCATTATCATACCGATGGTGTCTCCTTATACAATGAGTGAGCAGCATTTGACACATACGTATGCAAAGATGGGTTATAAAGACCCTGTGGATGGACATGTCCATTTATTTGGCACGGATACGTTAGGTCGTGATATCTTTACGAGAATATGGTATGGAGCGAGAATTTCATTATTCATATCTCTTACCGCTGTATTTGTAAATTTTATTGTAGGCATGATTTATGGTGGTATCTCCGGTTTTGTCGGTGGTTCCGTGGATAATATAATGATGAGAATTATTGAAATTATCAATGGTATCCCATATCTAATTATAGTTGTGCTTTTAATGATGGTAATTCCCCCGGGTGTTATGACCATGGTCATTGCTTATGCTACAGTGGGTTGGACAGGCATGGCAAGATTAGTTCGTGGACAGATTATGAGCTTGAAGCAACAAGATTACGTTGTGGCGGCTAAGGTAATGGGTGGAAAACCAGCAAGAATTATTGGGAAACACTTGCTTCCTAATACCTTCAGCGTCGTTATTGTCAATATTACTTTGGCAATACCCAGTGCCATTTTTACAGAAGCCTTTCTAAGTTATATTGGGCTTGGCGTTCCAGTACCATTAGCTAGCTGGGGAACTTTAGCTAACGAAGGAAGTCGTGTATTCCAAATGTATCCCTCTCAATTGGTTATCCCTGCAATCTGTATCAGCTTGACAATGCTCTCCTTTAACCTTTTAGGTGATGGTCTTAGAGATGCATTAGATCCAAAGCTTAGGAGATAGTTCATTGTGCTGGAACTGTCCAAGTCTTTCATGTACAAAAACTTGCGGCAGGAGAATGTAGTTATATTCAAAGTTTTCTGTAAGAATGGAGATTTGTATGAATAATGTGTTAGAAGTAAAGGATTTACAGGTATCCTTTGACACGTATGCCGGTGAGGTTAAGGCGGTTCGCGGAGTAAGTTTTCATTTGGAGCAAGGTGAAGTTCTTGCTATTGTTGGTGAAAGCGGCTGCGGGAAAAGTGTTACAGCACAAACGATAATGAAATTAAATCCTATGCCACCCACAAGAATAGTGAAGGGTGACATTATTCTGGCAGATAAGGATATTGTAAAGGCTACTGAAAAAGAAATGATGAAGATTCGAGGTAAGGATGTTAGTATGATTTTTCAGGACCCCATGACTTGTCTAAATCCTACCATGCAGGTTGGAAAGCAGTTGACCGAGGCAATTCGCCACCATCAGAAAATGACTGTGCCCCAAGCAAATGAAGAAGCCTTGCGTTTATTGAGTATTGTAAAAATACCCAACCCTGAGCAAAGAGCAAGACAGTATCCCCATGAATTTTCTGGTGGTATGAGACAAAGGGTTATGATTGCAATGGCTTTATCCTGCGCACCCAAGCTATTAATCGCAGATGAACCCACCACAGCTCTGGATGTTACCATTCAGGCGCAAATCATGGAGCTGCTGAAAGAGATTAGACAAAAAACCAATACAGCAATTATACTAATTACCCATGACCTGGGAGTAGTAGCAAGTATGGCGGATCGTGTTGCAGTAATGTATGCGGGTAAAATAGTTGAAACAGGAGCCACAAAGGATATCTTTTATCATCCCTCGCATCCTTATACCAAAGCATTATTAATGAGTCTTCCGACTGTTGAGATGAACAAGAATGAACGTCTGGTTTCCATAGCAGGAAGTCCCCCCGATTTATTAAATCCACCGGTTGGATGCCCATTTGCAAGCAGATGTAAGAATTGTATGAAGATATGCCAGACGCAGTTTCCCCCTTACTTTGATGCCGGAGAGAATCATACCTCTGCCTGCTGGTTGCTGCATCCTGATTGTCCTTCAGATAGGATTGAGGTGTAAGAACGTGAGTAAACATAATGATGTAAAGACAAAAAGACTAGTAGAAATGAAAGAACTCTCCAAATACTTTAAGGTATCTGAAGGAATTTTAAAGGCGGTAGAACATGTGAATTTGGATATCTATCAAGGAGAAACCCTTGGTTTAGTGGGCGAATCCGGGTGCGGTAAATCTACCTTAGGAAAGGTACTTATGGGAATATATCCCCCTACAAATGGTAAAATACTATATCATGGCAAAATTGATATTGAAGTAATGAAAAAAAATTTATTTGCTTATTCTAAGGTAGCGCAAATTATCTTTCAGGACCCTTATTCCTCTTTGGATCCACGAATGACAGTAGGATCTATTATAGAAGAAGGAATGATTATTCATAAGATGTATGATAAGAACAGGCGTCAGGAAAGAGTGTATGAACTTCTCGAATTGGTCGGATTAAATAAGGAGCATGCAAACCGTTTTCCTCATGAGTTCTCAGGAGGACAAAGGCAGCGAATTGGGATAGCAAGGGCATTGGCAATTGAACCCGAGTTTATTGTATGTGACGAACCAATCTCTGCTTTGGATGTATCGATTCAATCTCAAATTATTAACCTCTTACATGACCTTCAAAAGAAGTTTAAGCTTACCTATCTCTTTATTGCCCATGACCTTAATATTGTAAAATACATCAGTGACCGTATTGCTGTTATGTATCTTGGTAATATTGTAGAGCTGGCAACCAGTGAAGAGTTGTATAGCAATACCTTGCATCCTTACTCGGTTGCATTGCTTTCCTCTGTACCAATTCCTGACCCCGATATGGAAGCACAGAAGAAACAGCGGATACTATCAGGAGATGTACCAAGCCCTATTAATACACCCAAGGGATGTCCTTTTGCAGGACGCTGTCCAAATGCAACGGATATCTGCAGGGAGGAAAAACCAGCATTAATTATGAAGCAGGGACACTTAGTGGCATGTCATCATGTAATGGGTGTTGATATATTACAAAGAAAATGACTGTAATTAATTTAAAAGTAGCAATTGAAAAGGATGGATAGAAGGAACTGGATAGAAGGAACTGGATAGAAGGGACTGCCAGGATAGGGTAATGAAAGGTGTTTAGGTATATTCCTTTAAGGTTATCCTGTAATGGCAGTTGTTTAATAATAAGATTTTATTTCATTACACGTAGCGCGTTTCTCACAGTTTGCTAAGTTAGAGGCGTTGAAATAGGTTTTCTTTATTAAGAAAATTCTTGAGTTTTTAGGAGGATAAGCTATAATGAGAAAAATAGAGCGAAGCTCCAAAATGGAGGGAAAAATCACATGAGTGAATTAAAGATAAGAGAAGCAACGGAGAAGGATGCTGCGGCAATTCTTGCTATCTACGAGCCATATATCCTTAATACAGCAATTACGTTTGAATATGTAACAATATCTTTGGAAGTCATGCTGCAAAGAATGAGAACTGTACAGGAGCAATTCCCCTGGCTGGTTTGTGAAATTGATGGGGAAGTGGTAGGCTACGCATATTGTTCCAGATTTAAAGAACGTGCTGCCTTTGATTGGGATTGTGAGTGTTCTGTATATGTGAATGAGAAAGCACATCGCAAAGGGGTAGCAACTGCACTGTATGAAAAGTTATTTGAACTAGTGACGGAGCAAGGGTATTATACGATTTACTCTTTAATTACGAACTCCCATGGCAGCAGTATAGCCTTACATAAAAAGTTTGGATTTAACGAAGTCGGTGTTTATGAAAAAACCGGTTACAAGTTTGGTCAATGGTGGGATCTTTTAGTAATGGAAAAGCGTATTCACAGCTTTGAGGAGACTCCAGAAAGGCCGAAATCTTATAAGGAATTAGGAAATTTATTGTTATAAGATTAACATTGTTGATAAATAATGTCTGTTAGGATAGGCTTAACGATAAATTTCTTTTATTAAATCCAAATATGTTGGAAAATATATAATAATAAGAAATTGATCTATTAGATTATATTATAGGATTCTGTCATATAAACACATATCCCACAAAATTAAAAAAAATGCTGTTTAAAAAGAGGTGAATTTGTAAATCAAATCTACCTCTTTTTTCTATTTGCAGGGTTGTATTTGCCTATTTGCTAGTATATAATTCTGTCATTGGAAAATAATGGGGAAGCATATAGAGAGAAAGACCTATTTAATAACTAGATGATTGCAGGGGAATTATAATGAGTAATCAGATTAATAATTTTTTACATATTATACAGTTTGCTATAAATCATAAGTTAGTTAACTTATTAGATCCGGATTGGTATCAATTAATTGAAATTGCAAAACAACAGAATCTTCTCCCAATATTTAACGAAGGCTGTGTTGGCTATGGGAAGTTGTATCCTTTACCACAAGAATTGCAGAAGGAATGTTTTGAGCAATCAACTAGACTTATTATATGGCAGGCTAAGCGGACCAGAGCATTTTTATCCGTTTATGATAAATTGGTGGATGCAGGATTAAAACCGTTGATCTTGAAAGGCCTGGTTTGCCGTAGTATATATGGAGCCTATGCGGATCATCGTCCCTCCTCTGATGAAGATATCTATATAAAAAAAGAAGACTTCCCATTAATTAAAAAGGTATTATTGGAGCAAGGATTTCAGATGGAGCAACTGGAGGTAACAGATAATTTATTATCACAGATTCAAGAAATTAGTTTCTATAACCAGGAAATAGACCTATTACTTGAAGTACATTTGAATGTAATGGGTAAAGAAAATTTTGTTAGGGAGAAAATGAATACCTATTTTGAGGATGTACATGAAAGCTATATGAGCCTGGAGATTGATGGACATATCATATATACATTAAATCCTACAGATCATTACTTATATTTATTCTTGCACTTTTTTAAACATTTCACGCTATCGGGTATAGGCATCAGGCAAGCAATTGACATGTTTATGTTCGACAAGGCTTACCATAATCAGATTGACTGGAAAATAGTTGAGGATAGAATTCGGGAAGTATCAGCCTATAAATTATACCTTGATGTGATGTTTATCGGTATGCAATATTTAGGTTTTTCAGGTGATACTTATTATGAAAGCTATCGTGTAAAGACGTTACTAGAGGATATCCTGCAAGGTGGATGTTTTGGTAATGAATCCAGAGATTTTACTCTTGGTGCCAATATAGCGACTTCGGCAATGAATAAGCATAACAAGCTTAGGTTACTGCGAGTAGCTTTTCCAGAATGTAAAAACCTGATAAAAGGCTATCCAGTGCTATTTAAACGACCCTATTTACTGCCGTTTATCTGGATTCTTCGTCTGAGTAAATTTGTGCTATATAAGGGTGGTACAGATAAAGAACTTCTGATAAAAAGCATTAAAGTAGGAAATGAAAGAGTAAAGCTTTTGAAAGAGTATGGAATATTAGCATAAATTTTTTTACGAAAGACTAAGCATAAGAAAAAGAGATACCTTAAGCTTAGTTTTTTTATGCAAAAGTAAAGAACATGCAAAGGGGTCTTTATGCGATATAACATTAAGAAGATAAGGCAAAAGATAAAGGATGGAACAGTCAGAGAAATGGTTCGAGAAACCGGGTGGATTTATCAATATGGGAAAAAGTATAAATGGGCAATCGCATATTACATTTTAATTGGTGTTCTGGGAATAGGAATGGGTTTGATTGGGTCCATTGCATCTAAGTATTTAATTGATGCAGTTACGGGACACGATTCCGGTAATATTGGAATTATTATTGGAATAATCATAGGTATGGCCGTTGGTGGTATAGTAACAGATGCTGTTACCAATCGTATTTCTACCAAGATTAATTTAAAAGTCACAAATGAAATTCAATCGGATATATACAGCAAAATAATGCTTACCGAGTGGGAATCAGTTTCTGTTTTTCACAGTGGAGATTTATTAAACCGATTTAATGGGGATGTGGATAATGTTGCAGGTAGTGTTCTAGGTTGGTTCCCATCTCTGATTACAATTGCATTACGCTTTTTAGCCACCTTAGCAATTATTCTGTATTATGACCCAACGATGGCATTCATTGCGCTACTTAGTGCACCGGTTACTCTACTTCTATCCAGAATATTGATTGGAAGAATGAGGGGCTATAATCAGCAAATGCGTCAGATTAGCAGTGAAGTCGTAACTTTTCATGAAGAATCTTTTCAAAAAATTAAAGTTATAAAGAGTTTTGATTTAATACCTTTATTCCTGCAAAAGCTTTTAGGAATGCAGAAGAAGTATACGGTCAGTATGCTGGATTATAATAAATTCTCCATATATACAAGCTCTTTTTTAGGCTTAGTAGGAATTCTAGTGACTTATGCTACTTATGGATGGGGCGTTTATCGATTGTGGAGTGGTGCAATTACATATGGAACAATGACTATGTTTTTACAATTGGCAGGTAGTTTATCTGGTGGGTTTAATGCCCTGGTGGGGATGGTTCCTTCTGCAATTAGTGCAGCTACATCAGCAGGAAGAATTATGGCAATTATTGATCTTCCAAGGGAGGAAGCAAAGGATTTACCTACCGTCAATATAATTGATAAAAATAGTAGGGATGGTCTTACCTTGCAGTTATCTCAAATTGATTTTCAATATAAGGGCAGGGATGTGTTATTAAAGAATGCTTCTATGCAGGCAGCACCAAATGAACTAATCGCAATTATAGGACCGTCTGGGGAAGGTAAAACTTCATTAATCAATATTATGTTAGGCTTATTAAAACCTTGTCAGGGTGATGCAAAAATTGTAAGCAAAAGCGGCTTAGAGGTCACAATTTCAGCTGCAACACGGCGGTTTTTCTCTTATGTGCCACAAGGCAATCAGATATTTAGTGGGACAATTGCAGACAATCTGCGGTTAGCGAAACAGGAGGCAGAGGAAGTTGAGCTTATAAGGGCGTTAGAAGCTGCATGTGCATATGAATTTGTTAAGGAATTACCGGACGGACTTCATACACAATTGTTAGAAGGCGGAGGTGGCTTGTCAGAAGGTCAGGCTCAAAGAATATCTATAGCACGTGCTTTATTACGAAAAGCACCCATACTACTTTTAGACGAGGCAACTTCTGCTCTTGATCCAGAGACAGAAAAACGAGTCCTTCAAGGAATCATTCATTTTAATAAAAATAGTAGCTGTATTCTAACAACGCATAGGAATAGTGTATGGGCTATGTGCGATAGGATTTATCATGTAAATGCCTCAAATATGATACAAATCATTAACGAGGAGTATTTGGAGCAAGTGGTAAATATCTAATAATCACTTTACATAGAACTCTTAAGTAGTTTCACTTATTAAATTTGCAAGGGCATAAAGTGCCGCATGGAGGTAAATATGAAGATGAGAGAAGGATTAGTTTTAAGAAAAATTGCAGATTTGGATGTTGTAATACCCATTGGTAATAACATAGCTGATTTTAACGGAATAATTTCCTTAAATGAAACAGCAGCCTTTCTTTGGAAGAGGTTAACCTTAAAGGAAGATTTACCTCAAATTGTGGATGCTTTAATAGAGGAATATGATGTAAATCCGGAGGTTGCCAGAAAGGATATCGAATTATTTATAGAGCAGCTTACTCAAGCCAATATAGTAACGGCATAAGTAAAGGAGATTATTTGTGGATACGAAAAATTTAAATAGATTCCCCTTAAATGCTACATTTGAGTTAACGGCCAGGTGCAATCTTAATTGCAAAATGTGCTTAGTTCGTATCGATCATAAAAGAATGGCCGAATTGGGTGGAAGGGAAAGAACAACAGAGGAATGGATTAATATGGCACAACAGATACAGGAAGCAGGGACCATATCTTTACTGCTGACCGGAGGAGAACCCATGCTTAGACCGGATTTTGCCCAAATCTATAGTGAAATAGCAAAAATGGGTTTTATAATCACGTTGTATACAAATGCAACATTGATTACACCAGAAATCTTAAAGGTGCTTCGCGATTACCCACCACATAGACTAGGTATAACGGTTTATGGGGCTTCACCAGAGACATATGAGAAAGTCGCAAAGAATGCAAAGGGCTATCATAGTATGGTTAGGGGGATTGATCAATTAAAAGAACTTCCATCACAACTAACGCTTCGTTCAACTATTGTTCAGGAGAATCTCGATGATTTAGAGCAAATGAGGCTATTTGCTTTGGGATATGGTGTGAATTTAGAGACTTCTCGTATTGTAACTAAGGCTGTGCGAGGAGGGATTTCTAAAGCAGAGGAATGCCGTCTTACACCTGAGCAAAGTAAGGTTATGTTGGAGAACAGAAAAAGAAATCAGATCATCATCCCGTTCAAAGAGTATGTGGATAAGGAACAGCCTGCTTATTTCGGTGATCCGGATGAAGAAGTAGGTAAAAGCGAGGAATTGGTATCCGAAGAAGTAAGTCAGACCTTGTATGGATGTGAGGCTGGTATGAACTCCTTTTGTATCACTTGGGATGGAAAACTGATAGGATGTCAGTTGCTGGGAGGACACTGGAAAAATCCTTTTGAGCAAAGTTTTCAAAAGGCTTGGGAGGAGTTTCCCGAAGGATTAATAATACCTCCTATGCCTAGCCAATGCAGGGACTGTAACGTTGCTTGTACTGCTTGTCCAGCGATACGACTAGCAGAAACAGGAAGACTAAATGGTATGCCGGACTATATATGCCGGGAAAACAAGCTGGTAGATCGAATGGATCACAACTTAAAACTTGAATTAGACCAAATAATAAGAAATGGAAGGATGAGAATTAATGAAACAATATGTAGCTCCTAGTATAAAGATAGAACAATTAGAATTATTTGAGAGTATTGCTCATAATTGCTGGTCAGGAACTGATTTTTATTATGACAAAGACAACGACGGCAGAAAAGACAGAGATGAAAAAGCAATTACTCCTATAACACAAACTTCTCCTCGTGGTTGTACCGTAGATAAGAGTGATTTAATCAGCGATCTCAAGGGTATATTAGGATGGAAATATGATTCCTGGGCAAGAAGCTCCGGAATTAACAACAGCAATAGAGTAAATGCAACAACTGTTTCTAATATTGGCTTTAGAGTATCAAGGTAAAGTAGACTATTACCATAGGTAGGACAATAAGCAGCAAAGGTGAAAACAATGAATTCCTTATTAAATTCAAAGGATCAATTGGCACTATCAATTGGACCATACATAATTAAAGTCAGTAAACTTCTTAGAAAGAATATGAGTGATTTATTTCCCCAGTGTGTAGATTGTTTTGAAGTTAATTCAGAGATCCAGATGGGAGTAAGTTCCATTGATTATATTATAAAAGAGGAAGAATACAAGATCTTACCTGAGGATATTCTTGTAGGTGGTTATGAGGATGGACCGCTGCCTTATAAGGTATATCGTAAATCCTCTGGCGACTACTTGTGGATTCGTCAAGATGCACAGAGACAAGATATCTTGGCTTTTATAATAACTAAGAAGTGGAGTGAATGGAGATTAGTTAAAGATAATACCAATAGTAAATGGCACAATAGCTTTTCTGAACTGGCCTATCTATTTCCTTACTCCATATTAAATAAGAATGGAATTATGTTCCATGGTGTTGTAATGGAGTGGCAAGGACGTGGAATCATAGTAAGCGCATATTCTGGTGTGGGGAAGACAACTCACACCAGAATGTGGAAGGAAAGAGAAGATGCTCTGATATTAAATGGGGATCGTGCACTATGCTATAAGCAGCAGGATGGCTGGTACACCTGTGGAGCTCCCTGGTTTGGGACTTCGGAGGAATACCTGAATCGAAGTGTAAAAATAGACGCATTTGTTATATTAGACCAGGCTAGAGTAAATAGAGTTAGAGCCTTAGGTAAATTAGAGGGAGCAATCGAGTTAATTAAACATACCTTTGCACCTGTTTGGGAAGATACTTTGGCAAACAATGCCTTCAATCATATCAATGATATGGTTGAAGAAATACCAATTTACTTATTGGAATGCAAGCCGGATTATGAAGCGGTGGATGTACTTAAAACGGAACTAATTCAAAAATTCAACAATGTGGAAACTATATAGTTAGGAAGTGTTATGTTAAAGGCAAAACCAATGGTAGTATCAACGAGAGAACTAGTCCCAATCATTGTTGAGATGCTTAATAATAATCAAAAGGTTATATTTACGGTAAGTGGAGATAGTATGAGGCCATTTATCATAAATAATCGGGATCAGGTAGTTCTTGAGAGAAAAAATAAAATGAATTTGAGGGTTGGAGATATTATATTGTTCCAGGATATGGATAAGTATCTCCTGCATCGTATTTATAGAAAAGAGAAAGACGGTTATCGTACGATCGGTGATGCCTGTCTGCAGGAAGATGGACTAGTCATCAATTCTCAAATTCTTGGTGTAGTGAATAAGATTTATCGAAAAGGAAATGAGATAGATTGTAAAAAGGGATTCTGGAGAGTTATATCACTTCTTTGGGTAAAGCTATTACCATTTCGCAGGTACCTATTATACTTGTACTTCCTTTTGTCTCGAATTAAGCAAAAGCTTCCCAAAAACACCAAGGAAATGGAGGATTGCAATGATTGATATACATACACATATAATACCAGGAATTGATGATGGTTCACAGACGATGGATGCTTCCATCAAAATGGCAAGGATTGCATATGAAAATGGCGTCAATACGTTGATAGCAACACCGCATTGTAACATTGAAGGTGTATTTGAAAATTATTATGATCAAAGTTTTGTTGATCGATTTTTATTTCTGGAAGAAGCTATTAAAAAAGAAAATATTCCACTGCAACTTCACCTTGGTATGGAAGTCTATGCTACGGAAGAGGTACCGGAGTTATTAAAAAAAGGTAAGATTACAACTCTGAATCAATCAAAATACATATTAATTGAATTTAGTTTTCAAAAAGATAGCCTGCTTATCGAATTTTTATTACAAGAATTAGTACAGCTTGGATATGTCCCGATTATTGCTCATCCCGAGCGATATCCCTATGTGCAAAAACATCCAGATATGGTTTATGATTGGATAGAACAGGGTTGTTATATACAAATTAACAAGGGAAGTATTATGGGCAATTTTGGATTTTCTGCGCGTAATACGGCCATTTATTTATTAGAATGCAAGTTAGCATCCTTTGTAGCAAGTGATGGGCATGGTGCAACGCAAAGAACAACAGACTTATCAAGGGTATATCAGTATATTAAAAGCAGATATACAGACAAGTACGCAGAAGTACTTTTTAATGAGAACCCAAGGCGTGTAATTGATAACAAAGAATTAATTAGGCCGGGCAGACTTAGAGAATCAGAAGGAAGTTATTTATTATAAACACCATGCCTGCAGCCCAAAGTATGCAGGTAAGAAAAAGGGCTTGGAGGTTAAATATGAAATTACTTAGAATAGCCGGTATTCTGATATTTCTACTTTCCACAATATCATTTACTACTTATCGGTTTTATGTAAAAAATCAAATAGATACTATTGGACCGGAGATTAGTCTCCCAGGTGAAAGTATAACAATTAGTGTAAAGGATTCTACTGAAAAATTACTGGAAGGGGTAGCCGCTTTCGACCAGATGGATAAGGATGTAACGAAATCTATTATTATTGAGAATATATCAGATTTTAATATTTCTGGAACTCGAATGATTACGTATGCTGCCTTTGATGGAAAGTATAATGTAACCACACAGGAACGAGAACTGGTTTATTCGGATTATGAACCAATAAGATTTAAACTGTCAAAACCACTTAGCTTTGAGGTGGGAGAAAATAATGAAATATTAAACAGTTTGAGTGCGTCTGATAGTCTGGATGGAGACATTACAGACAAAATATCCTTTAATATACCGGAATACTCTTTTGGGGAGATACAGGGAAGTTACATGGTTAAGTTCCAGGTAACAAATAGTGCCGGAGAAACAGCTATACTACCTGCCGAAATAGAATTTCATAACCCTGACTATAGTAACCAAGATAAGGTACCAGAGCTGATTTTAAGGGAGTATTTGATCTATCAAAAAACAGGTGACAATGTAAATCCTAGGTCTTATTTAAATAAAATAATAATTGGAAACCAGGAGTATAGTTTAACCTATAATTTGGGAAATAGCATTACATCAAACCAAATAGATATCAATAAGGTTACATATGAGTCAAACTTAGATATGAAAAATCCTGGAGTATATGCAATTAATTATAGCTATACGTCTGAGGACGGCTATACGGGGACTACCAGATTACTTGTAGTAGTAGAAGAATAGGAGACAAGCATGCCAATGAAAGACAATATATATCATAAAGATGAAATTACAATTGACATTTATGACATCCTGCGTCATTTAGTAAAAGATATTTGGCTAATTGTATTAATAGGATTATCTTGTGCAATGTGTGCCAATATTGTAGCTAATTTATTGTACAAGCCAGTATATACAGCAAGTGCTATGTATGTGGTTACTACCAAAGGTTCGAATGATATATATGGTAATCTCTCGGCAGCAAACAATGTGGCCGAAACTATTACTTCAATTTTGTCAAGTAATGTTCTTGCCAATAAAGTTGCTTTGGATCTTGGTATGGATACAGTACCTGGTACCGTCAGTGCCTATGCAATTGAAGAGACAAATTTGCTGGGCTTAACGGTGAGTGCATCAAGCCCGATGATGGCATATCAAATTATTACATCAGTAATGAATAATTATACCTCAGTATCTAGTAATATATTTAAAAATGTAATATTAAATGTCATGGAAGCACCAGTATTTCCTACTTATCCCGATAATTATGTTGATGAGGAAGGAATAATGAAAAAGGCATTTGTATTAGGAATGGCTGTGATGACAGCTCTATTAATTGTTTTATCGATAAATAGAGATAACATAAAGAATGAAAAAGATATAACTAAGAAACTGGATACCAAACTGCTAGGAATTATCTATCATGAAAACAAAAATAAGACACTTCGTACAAAATTATTTCGAAAGAAGAAGAGTATACTCATTAACAGTCCAACGGTAAGTTTTCCATTTGTTGAAAATTTTAAGAAAATACGTGCAAAGCTGGAATATAAAGTTGGACAAAGTGAAGGTAATGTCATACTTGTAACCAGTGTTCTGGAGAATGAGGGCAAATCAACTATTGCCACTAATCTTGCATTAGCCTTGGCGCAAAAGTCTTTTAATGTATTGTTAATCGACGCGGATCTTTGTAAACCTTCTATTTATAAAGTTCTTGAAAAGAAGGTTCTAAAGGAGCAGGAAATAGGTAATTGTGTTAAAAATCAATGTAATGTAAAGGAGTCATTTAGCTTTGATACGGACACCGGACTATACCTGTTAATTGGAAGTGAAACCTATAAGAACTCCACAGATCTATTGGCAAGTGAGTCTTTCCAGAAAATAATTTCAGAAACGAAAAACCTCATGGATTATATCATTGTTGACGCGCCACCTATGTCGGTGTCGGCGGATGCGGAGGTTTTAGCAGATGTCGTGGATACCTCACTTTTGGTTATTCGGCAAAGTACAGCTCACTCCGGCAGCATCAATGATTCCATAGATATTCTCACGAATTGTAAGTCAGAGTATTTGGGATGCATCTTTAATAATGTTCACAATTCCTTTTATGGATTTTCACTTCAAGGGCAGGATCATTATTCCAGTAATAAATATTATGGACATTATAAAACAAAGCGTATATAAGTTATGGAGGATAGAACATGAGTACAGTCGAAAAAAATCTGGAGGACAATGAATTAACCATTGACCTATCTGCTGTGTTATATAATATTTGGAGTGGAATAAAAAAATTTTGGTGGCTTGTACTAGTGCTTGCAATAATAACATCTACCATTGCCTGCCTTGAGTTAAAATACAGTTATCAACCCTATTATAAAGCATTCGCAACGTTTACTGTAAATCTAAATGTAAATGACAGTGACAGTATCTATGAAGATAGTCTACGTGCTTCACAGTTGTCTGTTACCTTCCCTTATATCTTATCCAGTAGTATTTTGATGAATATCATTGCTGAGGATTTGGGTGTGGAAAATATATCTGATTCTATTTCTGCTACTAATATTGAGGGAACAAATTTATTTACCATTCAGGTTACTTCCTATGATGCAGGAGGGGCTTATGAGGTACTGCAATCAGTAATAAAAAATTATCCGAGAGTTGCCGAGACGGTAGTGGGAGCTACTTATTTAACAATGATAGAAGATTCTGGAGTTCCCTCGCAGCCCGATAATGAGCTGGATTATATAAGCAGTATTAAGTATGGTATGGTGCCGGGAGTACTAATAGGAGGCATATTGATTGCTATCTATGCGCTAACACGTAGAACTGTATTTAAGTTTGATGATCTATCCGGATTGACGAATATAAAACAACTTGGAACGTTACCTAGCGTAGTGTTTAAAAAAAGAGGTAAGAAAAAAACAAATGTCATATCCCTTGAGAATGATAAATTACCTTACTCTTACATAGACAATATAAATAAAATAAAAACTAGAATAAAGAAAATGGCATACATGAAGGGTATAAATTCTATTTTGGTTACGAGTGCTATGCCCAGCGAAGGTAAGAGTACAGTTGCACTAAATCTGGCACTTTCCTTGGCAGCAGAAGGGAAAAAGATTATTTTAGTAGATTGTGATCTGCGCAGGCCGTCTATTTTAAATATGATCTCCAAATTAGGAGAGGTGAACAATTTAGAAAATGTCTTAAAGGGAGAAGCAGATCTGGAGGATGCAGTTTTTTTCGACGAAGACTTAAAATTATATATCCTGGCATGCTTAGAACCTATAGAGAATTCCAGTGAGGCAATTGGTTCGGAAAGGATGAAGCTCCTTCTAAAAAAACTAGAAGAGACTTATGAATATGTAATACTTGATACAGCACCTTCCGCAATCTTATCCGATACCTCGGATCTGGCTAAAGATGTAGCTGGCGCGGTATTTGTAGTTCGACAGAATTACGCTAAGGTTAATCAAATAATAAATGCCTTAGAGCATATTACGGGTAGCAGTAATATTGATATTTTAGGTTGTATTTTAAACAATACAAAATCCCAGCATCATGGTTATGGATATGGTTACGGCTATGGTTATGGATATGGCAATGGTGGATATGGGTATAGGGGAAAGAAGAAAAATGAAGAAGAAATTAAGGAACAAGCCGGTTAAAAAAATAATTATAGCGGTGGCTATACTTATTTCAGTGATTCTAATCATTGCAGTTTCAGCGTATCTTTATGTGTCGAGTTTTATTCATAAAATGAATCTGGTAGAGGACCAAGATATTATTACAGTATCTGCTTCTGAAATGACGGGAGTAGATATTGAAACTGAAATCCTACCCGAAGAAGAGGATGTTGACGTTAATGTACCAGAGGCCACAGAAACGGAAATAGCAAGCCTAGAGGATGATATTAGAAACAATATGGAAAAAAATCAGACTGAGATTCTTAATGATAAGGATGTGCTTAATATCCTGCTGATTGGAAGTGATACAAGAAAAGTAGGACAGGGTGGAAGATCGGATGCAATGATTTTGGTGTCCATTAATAAGAAAAATCAGCATATAGCAGTGACTTCTATTCTTAGAGATATTTATTTGAAAATCCCTGGTTATAAGCAAAGTAATCGCATCAATGCTGCTTATGCTTATGGTGGAGCAAATCTCCTTATGGATACCATTGAGCAGAATTTTAAGGTTAAAGTTGATAAGTATGTTGCTATTGATTTTTTTGCATTCATTGATATGGTAGATGCTGTAGGTGGTGTGAAATTAGAGGTTAGCGAGCAAGAAATACCAGTAATTAATGAGTATGTATTGGAATTAAATCTATTGAAAAAAGTAAATGAGGATATGGATTTATTAAAAAAGCCTGGACTTTTGTTGCTCAATGGAAAGCAAGCACTTGGTTATGCAAGAAATCGATATGTGGGGAATGCAGACTTTGAGAGAACTGCCAGACAGAGACGTGTATTAGAGCAGACCTATACCAATTTAAAAAATCTAAACTTGAATCAACTAAAAGACTTATTAAATAAAATTCTGCCTCAAATTACAACCAATTTAAGCGAAGGGGATATATTTTCCCTGTTATTATCTTTGCCCGCTATTAAAAATTATGAGATAGAACAAGGATCAATTCCGGTTAATGACTCCTATGCGGGTGTAAAAATCCGAGGAATGGCGGTTCTAAGTATTGATTTTAATAAGAACATCAGTGAATTGCAGCAAATGATATATAGGGAACAACAATAGCAAGCACCTGATTTAGCATCAATGTATTTGTTCTTGCTTTATACATATTTAATCTCTATAATAGATTAAAATTATATACACAAAGTAATAGGTGAATATTGTTTATGCTCATTTTCACAGTTACTGTAAGAATGGAGGTTTTTATGTTTCAAGTAATACAGACAGAGAATGCACCAGCGGCCATTGGGCCTTATTCCCAGGCATTAAGACAAGGCAATTTATTATTTTCATCGGGACAAATTCCAATTGATCCTGCAACTGGACAGGTTGTTGACGGAGAAATAAAGGAACAAGCCCTGCAGGTTATGAAAAATATTGAGGCAATTTTAAAAGAGGCAGGAGCAACGTTTGAGCAGGTTATTAAAACAACGTGCTTCCTAAAAAACATGGATGATTTTGCGGCATTTAATGAAATATATTCACAGTACTTTACTGGCAAACCTGCTAGATCCTGTGTGGCAGTTGCAAAACTCCCGAAGGATGTACTCTGTGAAGTAGAGGTTATAGCAGTCATCTAACAAAGTAATACCATTTTTCTTCCGTTATTGACAAGATATGAGTTGTAATATATAGTATAAAAAAAGCAACGAGGCTGGATAAGTCTTGTTGCTTTTTGAATATCTATGCATTTTATAATATAAAATATTCAAGATGGTTGTGATATAGCAAAAAAATTAAAAGTTGTTCTGTAACTGGGGGAGGAAATATGCTAAGGAGAAACAAAGAATTAGATAAAAGAACTTTGGAAGCAAATGAATTAAGTAACAGTACGCATCAATTAGTACAGGGGAACCTAGATATTTCAATTAATGAAGGGGATTATACATTTCTTGGTGATTTGGCTACAGACATCAACCAGATCAGTACAGCTTTTAATGGATATATTAATGAGATTGCACATATCCTATCCCATCTATCTGCTGGCAACATGACAGTTTCCTTTTCAAAAGATATTAACTATGTTGGTGATTTTCTGCCGATAAAAAATGCGCTTCATAAAATCAAGCATTCTCTCAACAGTTCCTTTGAAGAAATTAATCACTTAACTGCTGAAGTGGACAAAATGTGTAATCAAGTGGAGCAAGGGTCCACCAAGATAGCAAAAAATGCAGTAGAACAAGCACAGTTAATTACCGATTTGACAAATACAATCTATGAGATTACAGAACAAACTTCAAATAATGCGGTAAATGCCAAGTCAGCAGCAGATAATGTTAACTTAATTCAACAAGCTGCAAATACAGGCAGTAAGTACATGGACCAAATGCTTACATCCATTCAGGAAGTAAAATCCTCCTCCGATGATATTTCGCACATTGTCACAATGATTAGTGATATTGCAGGACAGACAAAACTTCTTGCGCTGAATGCTGCAATCGAAGCTGCCCGTGCCGGTGAATACGGTAGGGGTTTCAGTGTGGTAGCAAGCGAAGTGGGAATGTTAGCTCAAAGATGTACCGATGCAGTTGGTCAAACGTCCCAATTAATTGAAAATAGTATTAAGACAGCAGAAATAAGTGTGATTACAGCTAATAAAACGTCGGAAAGCTTTCGTAGTATCCAAACATCAATTAATGATGTGACTAAATTGTGTACAGATATTGCAGAGGTTTCAGAGGAACAGGCGGATAGTTTAAAGAATACTTCAAAAATTATTACCGAAATCTCTAGCGTAGTACAGGATAATGCTGCTTATGCACAGGAGAACTGTGCGGGCATTACGCATTTGTCAGAATCTTCAGCACATTTAAAGAAGGTTATGTCAAGATATCGATTAAAGAATCAGTCTACAACAAATGTAATACCTATAGATACAAACAAATTAGAAGAGAGCTTGCAAAAGAAACTGTTTGATTTATTGAAACCTGCTTCTAGTGCAAATGCTATTGATAAAGCGCTGGAAGCAATAATAAAAGAACATAAGGATTTTGAATGTCTCTATGTGATAAATGATGAGGGGTATCAGACAAGTCATACAATTATGAATCCTGAGCTTTTTATTGAACAGGATGAGAACTTTAAGCCGGCTATGCCTGGAGACAATCACGGAGCAAAGAAGTATTTTAGACAAGCGCTTGGTAATAGAGGAGAGTGGTATACTTCCTATGAATATATTTCAACTGCTACCGGTGGACTCTGTCAGACCCTTTCCTGCTCTTATGAAGGTAATGACAGTAAAACCTATGTAATATGTGTAGATTTAATCTGTAAATTCTAGACCTTAATAAACGGTTATTCCACTTAGAATAAAGCAAAAAAGTGAATGGTTAATAGAATGAATTATTTAATTGAGAACGGCTTCCCATAATACACTGTTTGACAGATCAGCTTGCAAATAGCAAGGTGTCGGTCAAGCTGTGTGTGGGGGAAGCCGTTCTCGATTCTTTCCTATAAACTACGATACTAATGGGCCTTATACGGCATTATGGCAAAAAGCTGCGATGCTATCAATTGGTATATCGCATACAGAGCCGGTCTGGCGCCAACAATTATCACGGCCACCTCTACCATTATTACCAACACTGCAGCCTCTAACACCTGAAAAATCATTATTGTTGTTAACGCCATTATTATTGAAGCCGTTGTTATTAAAACCGTTATTAAAGTTATTACCGCAAATACTCTCTGAGAGTGGATTGGATGGTGCCATACCTTGTTCTGTAACAAGACGCACAAAACACTGATTAACAGAGAGAACTACACCGGTAAATCCACAGCCGGAAGCTCCTCCACTGGTGGTAAATATCGTAACAGTTTCTCCAATAAATCTACTGATATGATTCGCTAAGCGCTGATTGCAATTGCCACTCTGGCTACAGCTTCCATTATTACTTCTACTAGACATATAAATCCTCCATTCTTATTTTACACACTAAAAAAAATAATTCACCATACAAGTGATTCATCGTATGGGTTTCCTGTGTTTATATAGCCTAGATAGCGTTGTGACAGAAAGCAGCGATTCTATCCAATGGAATATCACAAACTGATCCTACGGTATATACTGGTCTATCGTCCATATCTCTGCAATCTCTTCCGTTTCCATTTCCGTTCCTTCTATCACCGCAAATGGTTTCACTTAGCGGGTTAGATGGACTGGAACCAAGTCTGTTCACAAGGGTACAAAAACAAGGATTTACACGTAATAAAACACCAGTAAATCCACATCCGGAAGCACCACCACTGGTAGTAAAAATAATAACGGTCTGACCGATATATTTACAAAGTTCTTCCATTGTCATATTTAATTCCTCCTATAAATTCTGCAAGGATATCCTATGATTTGAGCTAGGATCCTACTATATCATATGCCCACTCTCTTAAAATGTAACAAATTAGCAGTAAATAAGATAGAATTCTGATAATCTTTTGTCAAAACCAGTGATAATAACAAGGCATTTAACAAGAATGGCTACACAAGGAGAAGAGGGTATCACCTTCCCCCACAACAGATTGAAGGACATCTTATTATTAAGATGCCCTTCAATCTGTGTATATTATAATAGTATTTCTTTCGGTGGATCAGGTAGGAGTAATATTCTTGTTCTGGGGTTCTCGTCATAATCCAGTGCGATTAGTTTCTTTAATACTGCAATTGCAACCAGAGCTTTTTGAGTATTACTGATGGTTATTCGTTTGGTATCAGGAAGCAGCAGATCATTGGTAGGATTAGAAGATATGACTAAAATATTGCTGTTATCAACATATCGCTCTACCTGCATTCCTAATAAATCACCAATGACGATACCTTTTCGGTTGGTTTTTCCGGACAGGAATTCCTTTAGGTTAGAATTGTTTTTATGAATATATATATCTTCTTTGCGGAACAGTTCAGAGATTTGCTCCTTTATTCTGTCATTAATTATATGATCCATAATTAAATAAGGGTTATCATCGTTCAGAAGTTTCTTTGCTTCGGGTAAGATGTTTTGGTAATCGGGTAATATCTTATAAAACAAGCCCTCATCAAAATCACAATCTAGAAAGATTAAGGGGACGTAATAATGCTTTGTAATTTTACGAAGTGCTTTCTCACTAACATCAATAATAAAGACGGCTTCCAGGGAATGCTTATAAGTAATCTGTATATCCTCTAGTTCATAGGCAATGGAAAGAATAGTATCATAACCAGCTTCATAAATCTGTTGTTGGAGCTCGCTTGCCAGATCCATCGCTTGCTGCTTCATATAGGAAGAGGCATTGTGACTTAAATTAACGATAATGCCCACTAAATTGCTTCGATTTTTTGCCAGAGACTTGGCTGTTTGATTTGGAACATAGCCAAGTCTTTTGGCTGTTTCCATAACCTTAATTCTAGTATCATGGCTGATTTTTTCTTTGTCGGAATGGTTTAATACATAGGAAACCGTAGCGAGAGACAGACCTAGCTCTTCTGCGATGTCCTTCATTGTAACCTTTTCTCTTTTCATATAAACAAGTCTCCTTTTTAGGAAAATACCATTAAACATAACCTCATTTTATCATAGAACAAGGAGGAAATACAATATGGACAAAAACTTGTTACTATAAAATACATTTCGTATAAAAAGGTACAATTAATTTCATTAACTTAACATTGAAAGTAAGTGTGTTGAAAAGGTCTTATTTCAATGGCTTTCTAGGGATTTTTTAATAACTTAACAGAATGTTTGTTAAGTTAAAATTAGTATAAAACGCATAATAAATACAGAAAAATTACGAAAATATTGTGCAATATCACTTGACATATAACTGGTGAGATGCTAAATTATAATTAAATTAAGCGGTTAAGTTAAACAATAAAGATCACTGTTTGGAGGACATCCTATGAAAGCAAAAAAGGCAATGTTTCTGTCAATATTCCTGTGGGGATCAGGACAATTTTTTATTGGCAGGCAAAGAGTAAAAGGGTTGTTATTCTTCCTTATTCAGGTACTCCTCCTAGGTATTGAGTTAAGAACGGGTTATTGGATTGAATATTTCGGTGGGTTGGTACCAAAGTTCAGTCTTCGATTGCATGGGGGATATTTTACAAAGGGTATTTGGGGCTTTATCACTTTGGGCAGCAAAGCAGGAGCTCGAGGTGGAGATCATTCAACCATGCTATTGATTGGAGGGATTATTACAATCCTATTCCTTCTGCTCTTTCTTGCAGTTTATGTATGGAATATAAGGGACGCTTATTATAGCTGCAAGGAACAAGAGGGCAGTCAGTTGTCAGCAGAAAGGCAACCAATAAGAAATACCTATTCAAAATATTTTCCTTACATCGTTTTAACACCAATTATTTTATTAATTATTTTTGTTGTTTTAATGCCAATTCTCTTTTCTGTTTTGACAGCATTTACGAATTATAATAAAAATCATCTGCCACCTGCTTCTTTAGTAGACTGGGTCGGCTTTGATAATTTCATAAAACTGTTTCAAGCACCAATTTGGTCCAATACCTTTTTATCCATACTGTTATGGACCCTGATTTGGGCGACAGGCACCACCTTTTCTACCTATTTTGTTGGGATGTTCCAAGCTATTTTATTAAATAGTAAGTTTGTAAAACATAAGTCTCTCTACCGCAGCATCATGATTCTTCCGTGGGCATTTCCACAGATGATCAGTCTTCTGGTCTTTAAGAATCTGCTGAATGGGCAATTTGGTCCGCTAGGGCAGCTATTTATTGATTTAGGGCTGACGGACCAGAGAATCCCATTCCTCACAGATGCGCTGTTAGCTAAGATTACAGTAATTCTGGTTAATCTTTGGATGGGCTTTCCGATGTTTATGATTATGATACAAGGTATTCTATCCAATATGGACAAAGGAGTTTATGAAGCAGCTGAAATTGATGGTGCAGGTTCCTTTCAGGTATTTAAAAGGATTACCCTGCCACTGGTATTAAAAGCAACAGGCCCATTACTGGTAATGAATTTTGCAGGTAACTTTAACAGCTTTGGAGCTATTTATTTCCTGACAGAAGGCGGCCCGGTAAATCCAAATTATCAGCTTGCTGGAGATACCGACATTTTAATCTCCTGGATTTATAAATTAACCTTGGATCATCAGATTTACGATATGGCAGCAGTAATGTGCATCATTTTATTTATATTAATTGCAGCGGTTTCCTTTTGGAACTTTAAAAGAACCAAAGCCTTTAAGGAGGTGTAAGAATGAAAAAAAGAATCAAAGCATTCTTAGTCCATTTGGAATTAATACTGATGTGTATCATTGTATTAGTTCCTGTAAGCTGGATTGTATTGTCCTCCTTTCATGAAGGCAGAAGCTTAATGTCTTCTTCGCTAATTCCTAAATCAATGACCTGGAATAATTACATTAATTTATTTAAAGAAACAGATTATGTTATTTGGTTTAAAAACACCTTATCCATTGCCTTACTGAATTCAATTGTATCGGTACTATTAATAATGATAACTGCCTGGACGGTTTCAAGATTTCAGTTTAAGGGACGCAGGACAGGGCTTATGGCAATGTTACTGTTATCCATGTTCCCGAGTTTTCTATCAATGACTGCAATCTACACTTTGTTTATTACTTTTGGACTTAATAAATCGGTGTTATCCCTGGTACTGGTGTATTCCGCAGGAGCGATTCCTTATAATGTATGGCTGGTCAAGGGATATCTGGATGGTATTCCACTGTCAATGGATGAAGCGGCTTACATTGATGGCAGCTCCAAACTGACAACGTTTATAAAGATTATCTTACCTTTATCAAAACCTATCATCGTTTATTGTGCTGTTTCACAGTTCATGATGCCCTGGATGGATTATATCTTACCAAATCTTTTGTTTACAGGAGAAAAGACAAGAACAATTGCGGTGGGCCTATATACCATGATTGCTGGTAATGAAAATGATAACTTTACATTATTTGCGTCGGGTGCGGTTTTAATTGCAGTACCAATCACCATCTTGTATCTGTTTTTTCAAAAATACCTTGTGGAAGGAATTTCTGCAGGTGCTAATAAGGAATAAACTTTCAAAGAAGGAAGGGGAAAATAAAATGAAACGATATTTCATAGCTATAATGCTACTATCCATGCTACTTTTGTTAACTGGTTGTAAACGTGAGATACCTACGGAGGATGGAGCAATACCCACAGAACAGGCATCGAAGGATGATACAAAAGATACGACCGAGGGAACGGGGGATGTAACGAGCGTACCCGAGGAGGAAGCGCTTTTACCCGAAGAAGGAGCAAAGCTTGTTTATTGGACACCGGACGTGGAATTTGGTGAAGCTGTTGCAGCCAGATTTGAGGAAGAGTATGGGGTTCCTGTTACGGTAGAAGAAGTGGGACTTGGTGCAATTGATAAGATTGCTTTAAGCGGTCCTGCAGGTACTGGTGCAGACATCTTTATGAGTCCGCATGATTCCTTCCAGCATGGCGTAAGTTCCGGCTTATTCTTAGAACTGGACGATCGTATTGCAGCAGACTTAAAGGAGAGAATTAATGAAGTGGGTATCGCTACTGTAACTGCTTCTGATAATAAGCTCTATGGTGTGCCGATTTCTTTGGAAACCAGTTGTCTTTTCTATAATAAAGACATTGTTGGAGAGCAGCCGGCAACCACCTTGGAAGAAATTATAGAGAAAGCAAAAGAGTATAATGATCCCACAAATAATGTCTTTTATTTCTTAATGACCATTGGAGACGGTTATAAAATTTACCCTATGTTAAGTGCCTATGGGTTCCAGGTATTTGGTGAAAATGGAACGGATGAAGATAATCCAGGCTTTGATACCAAAGAATTTGAACAAGGCTTAGAACTGGTAAGCAGTTTAAAAGAGATTATGCCAATTTCAGCGATTGATCTTGGCAATGTAAGTTTTCTTAAAAATCAATTTACAGAAGGCAAAGTTGCCTATGAAATATCTGGACCGTGGGATATCACAACCTTTAAGGAAAGCGGTGTAAACTTTGGAGTAGCACCACTTCCGACCTATCAAGGGAAGGAGTTAACACCTTTTGCAGGTGTTCAAAACGCCCATGTTTCAGCATTTACAAAATATCCAATTGCGGCACAGCTGTTAGCACAGTTCATGGTGTCAGAAGAAGCTGCTGGACTTATGTATGATAAAGCAAATAAGATTACTACCTTAAAGGATGTCAGTCAAATTAAGGGGTTATCAGAAGATGAGTTAATTAAACCGTTTGTAGAACAATTTGCATATTCCTATCCAATGCCATCGGTATCAAGAATTTCATATTTCTGGACCATATCAGCCCAGACCTGTCAGGCAGTCTTTGATGGACAATTGACTCCGGCAGAAGGAAGAGCAAAAGCAGTTGAGGATTGGAATACACTACTTGCGACGGAATAGAAAGGATGACACAAGATGAAAGTAGAAGCAATTTGTCACATTCCAAAAAGTAATTACGCCTATGCGTATCGTGAAAATGTACTTCATATCAGAATACGCACAGCAAAGAACGATTTGGAAGAGATTAATCTTATTTATGGCAATAAATTTGATTGGAAGAACACACAACATAAACAGAAAATGAGAAAGGTTGCTTCGGATATTTACTTTGATTACTATCAATCAGAGATACAAGACGAAGATAAGAGAATCGGATATTATTTTGAGTTAGTGGAAGAAGGGCAAAAGATATTTTATACAGAAGCAGGCTTAGTAGAAGAATTTAACAATGATTTGGCGTATTGTTATTTCTATCAATATCCTTACATTAATCCAATTGATGTACACCAACAACCCAAATGGATCAGTGATTCGGTGTTCTACCAAATCTTTGTAGAACGTTTTCATAATGGTGACCCAAAGATTTCACCCCCATACCTTAGCAGCTGGGATTCAGAACCACAGCCCAAAAGCTTCTTTGGTGGAGATTTACAAGGAATTATTGATAAACTGGACTATTTGACAGAACTAGGTATTAATGCTATCTACCTGACACCAATTTTCCAATCACCCTCCAATCATAAGTATGATATTGTTAATTATTTTGAAGTGGACCCCTTCTTTGGAGATCATAAGGTATTCAAGGAATTGGTTGACAAAGCACATGCAAAGGGTATACGAATCGTCCTGGACGCGGTATTTAACCATTGCAGTAACCATTTTGCCCCCTTCGAAGATGTAGTTCAAAAAGGAAGAGAGTCCGAGTATTTTGATTGGTTCTTCATTGAAGGAGATAAGGTGGCAACAAATCCTCCAAATTACCTTACCTTTGCTAATGTGGGTTATATGCCAAAGCTTAATACAGCAAATCCAAAGTTAAAAGAATACTTATTTCATTGTGTGAGCTTCTGGACCAAGGAGTTTGAAATTGACGGCTGGAGACTGGATGTATCTGATGAGATTGATCACGTTTTTTGGAGAGAGTTTAGAAAGCTTGTGAAAGATATTAATTCTGAGGCGATAATCATCGGTGAAAATTGGCATAATTCCCTACCTTGGCTGATGGGAGATCAGTTTGACAGCGTTATGAATTATTCTGTTACCAAGCTTTGTCTGGACTATTTCGCAAGAAAAGAAATTACTGCAAAACAGTTTGAACAGCAACTGGGAACTTGTTTGATGCGTTATTCCGATCAAGTAAATGAAGCTATGTTAAACTTGCTGGATAGCCATGATACGGAACGCTTCCTGTATTCTGTGGGAGGTAACAAAGAACTGTTGAGCCTTGCAGCTGCATTTATCTTTGCTTATAAAGGGATTCCCTGTACGTATTATGGGACTGAAATTGGTATGACCGGAGGTTATGACCCGGGCTGTCGCAGGGGCTTTGACTGGAACGAAGAGAATTGGGATAAAGAACTTTATCAAAGATACAAGGATCTGATTGCAATTAGGAAGTCAGAAAAAGCTCTCCAATATGGAACGGTAGAGTTCCATAGTACAGAGGAATTGTTTGTGATGAAGCGTAGTTTTGAGCAGGAAACAATTTTGGTGCTGATTAATAATTCAGATAAAGAACAGGACTACATTTGGAGAAGTGAAGAAGTTACCAAGGTCACTGAGTTACTAAGTGCTAAGTCTATAAAGCTTGAGGAAGGAACACTTACGTTTACGGTTGCTCCTTTTGAAGTATTATATCTTAAGCTGGTATAGATAATTTAGTAATTTGAATTGCTTGAATTACACAGAAACAGAAGGGAATATAGAACAAATAGATTTTGAGGATATAGAACCTAATTGGCAAGAAAGGTTTACCGTAGTTAATTACAGGTGAAAGATTCACTTGTTATTAAATAAAAGAAAGTGAGGACTATATAATGAAAAATGGTATGAAAAAAGTAATGGCAGTATTAGCAGTAGCTCTTATTTGTGTAGGATTTTACGCTCCAGTAGTAAGTGCGGAGACAAGTACAGTCGTAATTCATGCAAAGGATGGGCAGGCCTGGGGAAGCCTCAATGTATATAACTGGGGTGATAATGGTGAAACCGCTGGTGTATGGCCAGGAGCTGCAATGACAGCAGAAGCAGATGGCTGGTATACTTACACCTTTGAAACAGAAGTTCCTTTAAACCTTGTATTCAGTGCGCAAGGTGGTTCTCCGCAGTCCAGTAATATTGAAGGCCTAGCTGTGGATGCAAAAGAAGTATGGGTTGTAATCGGTGGAGAAGGTGAAGCAAATGATATGGGTGCATCTACCAATGAAGCTGTTTTATATCTCACAGCAGAAGAAGGGTGGCCAACCGTTGCTGTAGCAGAGGAAGCAGCAGAGGAAGTAGCAACAGAGGAAGCTGTTACTGAAGCGGCTGATGTTCCTAAGACAGGCGAAAGCATTGCTCTTGCAGTTGCTTTCTTAGCAATTGCAGGTCTTTCTGTAACAGGTTTTGTAGTGCTTAAGAAAAAAGCAACTGCATAATTAAGTTGATTTAAAAGCTTTACATAATAGGGGAAGTAAGATTATGCGCATCTCTTAAGTTGGTTGATTGAAACTAACTTTTGAGATGCATTTTTATGATTTAAAGATAAGTATTCAAGAACCAAGCTCATAAACCTGAGGTTTGCTGTGAATTTAAGGTGTCATATTATAATAATTCTTGACGTTAATATCCATAAGAAATAAAATGAGAGGGAATATATTACTTTGGTTTATTGATATTTTATTGAGGTCATACGTACTGGGTTATGGTACAACTTGCGAATGCATATAATGTTGTGAATGTATTTGAACCTATTAAGATGGAAGGTGATGAAATGAAGCTAAAGGATGCACTTCGTACTTTGTTCTTTAAAGAAAAATTCACAGGATACAATCAATTATATACAACTTGGGGTGAAAACCTGAATTCAGATAATGTATTAACGGAGTATCCAAGGCCTCAAATGATCCGAGAAAATTATACAATTTTAAATGGTTACTGGAATTATTGCATTTCCTCCGATGCCTTAATGCCGCCTGGTTATGATGGAAAAATACTTGTTCCCTTTTCGCCGGAAAGTGTGTTGTCAGGAGTAGGCAGACAGCTGCAACCAAACGAGATCTTATGGTATGAAAGAATTCTTGAAATAGATCGGTTATATCAAAATAGTCGGTGCATCCTTCATTTTGGTGCAGTGGATCAGGATTGTGAAGTGTATATAAATCATCAAAAGGTTGGAGAGCATAGGGGAGGATTTCTTCCTTTTTCTATAGATATAACACGGAAATTAGAAGAAGGTACGAATCTTCTTTCTTTAAGAGTGGTTGATAAATCCGAGACTTCCTGTCATAGCAGGGGTAAGCAAAAATTAGCCAGAGGGGGCATGTTCTATACAGCCCAAAGTGGAATTTGGCAGACGGTCTGGCTGGAATGGGTTCCACAGGTCTATATCAAGGATTTACGTATCACACCATTATTTGAGGATAGCGCTGTTCGAATAGAGGTATTAATTAATGATGACTTTCAACCAGAGCTAGCAGCAAATATGATGTTTCGAGTAGAAATCTATGCTGGCCAGAGAATCATACAGACCGCTTCTGGAAGAATTCCTTTCTTTACAATTCCTATTAAGGATTTTGTGGCCTGGAGTCCAGAAAATCCTCATCTTTATGATTTGATAGTGACAGCTGGAGAAGATAAAGTGAATAGTTATTTTGCTATGAGAAAGATTGATATTAAGAAAGATGAGAATAACATACCAAGAATTTATCTTAATAATGAGTTGTATTTCCAGAATGGACTACTGGATCAAGGGTATTGGCCGGATGGGCTGTATACTGCGCCCAGTGATGAAGCGTTAATTTATGATATTCAGAAAGCAAAGGAATTAGGCTTTAATATGTTAAGAAAGCATATTAAGATTGAGCCTTTGCGGTGGTATTATCATTGTGATAGATTGGGTATGCTCGTGTGGCAGGATATGATAAATGGCGGGGACGATTATAATATGCTCTTTGTTGGATATCTTCCTACCTTATTTCCTTCTTCCCATACTAAGATTAGTGATAAGCATTATAAATGGTTTGGAAGAAGTGATGAGGCAGGTAGAAGAGATTGGTTGAGAGAATGTGAGGAAACGGTAGCCCACTTGTATAACTGTCCTTCCATAGTGGTCTGGGTACCATTTAATGAAGCTTGGGGACAATTTGATGCAAAGGGAGCATATGAACTGGTTCAATCCCTAGACCAGACTAGGCTAATAGACCATGCCAGTGGGTGGTTTGATCAAAAATGCGGGGACTTTAAGAGTATACATAATTATTTTCATCCTCTAAAGGTTCGAACTGAGGAGGAACGCCCGGTGGTCTTTTCAGAGTATGGTGGTTATGCCTGTTACATTCCAGAGCATTCGTATTCCTATCAGATCTATGGCTATCGGATCTATTTATCAAAAGAGGATTTAAATCAAGCTTATCTTAGACTAATGGAAAAAGAAATCAAAGGTTTCGTAGAGAAGGGGTTATCGGCAGCTGTATTTACGCAACTTTCCGATGTAGAAGATGAGGTTAACGGGTTACTTACCTATGATAGAAAGGTGTGCAAAGTTTCACCAACAAATCTCTTAGATATTCTTTGAAAATATGGACCGGATGAAACGCTTATCTCGTCTTATGATAAGATGAAGATAAGCGTTTTATAAATTGAATATTAGGACAAACAGGTAGCAGGAATGAGGAATAATGTACCAAAATTGTTCAATTGACAAGCCTGTTATAATTCTATACTATTTGATACAAACGCAACTAAAAATGGATAGAATACAAGAACAGTTATAATAAAGATAACTATTATGACTTTAAGGTTTTAACCTAAATTAATATGATGAGGTATTATATAAATGGAAAATAGAAAAGCCGAAATCAGGCTGCAGTTAATTAGTAAAAAAAGCATTGCTAGTTATATATTAAGCATATATTTCGTATTTGTGCTGATCGTATCCATACAACAGGAGGTTCTTACTCCTTCGAAGGTTTACTTGATTACAGGATTATTTTTCTTATGGTTTGCACTTACACTTGTTTCCGTGATGGATGTATCAGTCATTTCTATTTTCTTAAAAAAACATCAAAGGTGGATGAATGGATTAATATTAGTAATAGCACCTGTGATATCCTTTATAATGACAGAGCTTATGGTCAGCAATTTGAAACTTGAATTGATAAAGGATTATGGGAGATATAATGTAATATGGTACTATCTTCTTTATTTTTTACTTTATTGTGTTATTAGAAGCAGTAGAGTGGCAATTATAGCAGGAAATTTATTGGTATATTTTGCTGCTGCTCTAAATTACCTTATCATGTTATTTAGAGGGAACCCGATTATACCTAGTGACTTGCTTGCCTGGAGAACAGGAGTAAGTGTTGCTTCCGGTTATGAATTATATTTTTCTAAAGATTTTATTCTGGCAACTGTAATTATGTATGATCTGTTTACAATCGGACAAAGGCTGGAAGCAGCGGATAAGAGACCATCTATTATAAATAGAGGTGTGGTATTGGTGGTGTTTTCTATAATAGCAGCGATACCACTACATGCGTTTTTTGCTACAGATTTAATTAAATCAAAAATTCAAGTAATTGATTTCTTTGCACCCAAATATACCTATGCGGCATTTGGTACAGCCTTTGGTTTTGTGGCTAATTTAGAAGCAATGCAGACGGAACCACCGGAAGGATATTCGGTGGAAAAGGTAGAAGAAATTATGCAGGATGTGCCTGCTTCTGACGAAGAGGAACTATATCCGATAATAGATAAATATGGTCTAAAGCCAAATATTATAGTAATTATGAATGAGGCCTTTTCCGACTTAAGCCTGCTGGGAAATTTTCCGACAAATAAGGAGTACCTGCCTTATATTCGATCAATGAATAACAATACAACTAAGGGGACTATGTATGTTTCCGTATTCGGTGGAGCTACCAGTGATACAGAATATGAATTTTTAACAGGCAATAGCATGGCAGTAATGCCGGCAAATAGTGTTCCGTATCAGCAGTTTGTGACAGAACCTTCCGCATCCCTCGCAGCTACCTTAAAAGAACGTGGATACTATAATATAGCAATTCACCCATACGAACCAAGTGGTTATAAACGAGATCTTGTATATCCGTTATTGGGTTTTGATGAATTTTTATCTAAAGATGATTTTGATCACCCATCTTACATTAGATCCTTCATCAGTGATCATTCGAGTTTTCAAAAAGTCATTGAACAGTATGAAGCAAAAAAGGAGGATGGTCCACTCTTTATCTTTAATGTAACGATGCAAAATCATGGGGGCTATTCCTCGGAGCAGATTTTTAAAGAGGAGGATACCGTTAGACTTATAGGTTACGATAACTATCCAGTGGTAGAACAATATCTAAGTTTAGTTAGGGCAACAGATGAAGCCTTTGGGGAACTCATTGAGTATTTTAAACAGCAAAAAGAACCTACAATTGTCTTAATGTTTGGTGATCATCAACCAGTTGCATATGCAGAGCTTTATAATAGTGTAATTCGTCCAGAGCAGGAGAAGGATTTAAAGTATAGGGTTCCGTTTATAATGTGGGCAAATTACGCAATTGGGGAAGATGATGTGGATAAAATAAGTGCAAATTATTTATCTTCTTACTTATTAAAGACCGCAGGTATTCCAGGTACCGATTATAATAATTATCTTTGGAAACTGCATGAAGAGATCCCGGTAATCAATGGACTATATTACATGGATAAGACAGGAGTTACTCATAGTTTTACAGAGCGTATAAGTTATATGGACTTAATTAACGACTATAAAATAGTAGGCTACAATAATGCACTTGATAAAAATGACCAGATTAGAAAATACTTTTTTCCTTGATCGTTTGTAACTATTAAAAATCAAGCCTAATATTAAGATTTAGCTTTGAAAGCTTGATTTGTAAAGATGACTATAGTATCTTAAAAGAAACCCAGAATATCGTATAGTGCCATAGCACTTAAAATGATATTCTGGGTTTCGTAATGCCATAACTATAACTACTAGGCACAAATACGTTCAATATCCTGTCCATTTAAGGACTCCTTCTCAAGCAATTCCTCTGCAATATCTTTCAAATAAGTTAGTCTTTCTTCGAGTAATTGCTTTGTTTCCTCATACAGCTCATTCATTTGAGTTCTGCATTTCTCAATCAATTTATCATCATAACCATCACTTAGTACCTCGAGACTAAATAAGCCGAATTCTTTATCCATACCGTATTTATTCATATAATCAAAGAGCATTTGTGAAGCTTTTTGAATATCATTGCTGGCTCCGGTGGTAACCTCATTGGCACCAAAGATTAATTCCTCTGCAACTCTGCCAGCTAATAATACTTGAATATTGGCCTTCATCTGTTTTTGTGTCTGGAACATGGTATCCTTTGGTATGCTTAGATTAAATCCACCTGCACCTTTCACACTGGGTATGATTGTCACCTTAGAGATGAAATGTTCTGGAAGCAGTGAATTTGTAACCAGAGCATGTCCTGCTTCATGATAAGCTGTGATTTTTCTATCTTGTTCGGAAATATAGCTGCGATCCTGCTTGGGAGCGCCTGCAATGACAGTATAGAAGGCTCTTTCAATATGTTCCTTAGTTATAGCAGACTTTTGTTCATTACCGGCATTAATTGCAGCTTCATTAATTAAGTTCTCTAACATTGCGCCACTAAAATAGACGGTGGATTTTGCAAGATCATCTAGATCAACATCATCGGATATAGGTTTCTTGTTTGCATAAAGAGAAAGGATGTGCTTACGGGCATTTACATCGGGTAAGCCAATTTCAATGTGACGGTCAAAACGACCTGGACGCAGGAGGGCTTCATCTAAAGTGTCCAATCGATTGGTTGCACCTATAACAATAATACCTTGATTGTCATGGAACCCTGACATTTCGGTTAATAATGCATTTAACGTCTGATCTCGTTCATCGTTACTTGCTGAGGTATTACGAGCTCGTTTCTTACCAATTGCATCAATCTCATCGATGAAGATAACTGCTTTTTCGCTCTTTTTCGCCTTGTTAAACAAATTTCTAATTCTGCTGGCACCCACACCAACATACATTTGTACGAAGTCAGATCCACTCATAGCGTAAAAAGGGACATTTGCTTCCCCGGCAATTGCCTTTGCCATTAAAGTCTTACCAGTTCCGGGAGGGCCATATAATAGAAGTCCCTTCGGCATTCTAGCACCAACACTGGAGTACTTGTCAGGATCTTTAATAAAGGAGATGATATCCTCCACCATAGATTTTGCCTCGGTATTCCCTGCAACCTGTGCTAATTTAATTGGAGTCACATTTGACTTCTTCTTACGGTTGGCATCCTGTATCAGGTTATTAGCATTTCCGCCATTTCTTACTACATAGTATATACCGACAATAACAAGGCCGACTACAATGACCTTTAGTATTGTAGATACACCATTCATATTGCCATATTCAATTTTAATATCGTTTAGTAAAAGAAATTCTGTAAAATTCTCTGTCTTAGGATTCGGTACAACATAAGTAGTATTTTGAGAATCCGTTAGTACCACTTGAAAATCATTCTTCCCCTCTGACAGAATTACTTCAGAGACCTGCTTATCCTCCACAGCCTTTAAAAAGGAGGGGTAGGACATCTCGGCTGTATCGGCCTTGAAGTATTGATATGCAAGAATGCCTGCAACAATTAGCAGCAGACCAGTAAAAGCAATTATTAAATTGCGTTTCATACAAATGCCCCCATTTTGAGTAAAATAATTACATATGCTTCTTTCTTATTTTAGCACATAGAAAAAAGAAAGATATATTAAATTACTGGTAAGTAGGGGATAGGGGGAAGAAGAGTAGGAATAAGATAAGAAATCGAAAAAAATAATTACATATTTAAATAAAACACTTGAAAATACACTTGAATGTAATTAATATAATCTATTGGGAATTATAAAAAAAGTATGAAATAGAGGAAAATTTTAGTAAAACACAAAGGCGAGGAAGAAAAAGTGGAGAAGTTAAAACCAAAGTTATTTTCTGTGATTAAGACATATTCAAGACAACAATTTGGAAAGGATGTAATTGCCGGCATTATAGTTGCAATTATAGCATTGCCGCTCAGTATTGCACTGGCATTAGCATCAGGGGTAACGCCGGAACGAGGCTTGTATACCGCTATTGTAGCTGGTTTCGTAATATCTTTTCTGGGAGGAAGCAGGGTACAGATCTCCGGACCAACAGCTGCCTTTGCCTCCATTGTTGCAGGGATTGTGGCACGTAATGGCATGGAAGGTCTTGCAGTTGCAACAATTATGGCTGGTATTATGCTCATCATCATGGGACTATTGAGATTTGGTACCTTACTTCGCTTTGTACCATATACCATAACCACAGGCTTTACTCTGGGTATTGCAGTAACAATTTTCATTGGTCAAATTAAAGATTTTCTTGGGCTAACTTTTAAATCCGCACCAATAGAGACCATGGAGAAATTGCTTGCCTGTGTAAAAAGCATCTCCAGTATTAATTTCTCGGCACTTTTAATAGGAACAATTGCCTTACTTATACTGATCATTTGGCCTAAGATAACAACGAAAGTACCCGGGTCTTTGGTTGCAATCCTTGTAACCGCTCTTATTGTAAAGTTGTTTGATATGGAGATTAATACGATTGGTAGTTTATATGAGATATCTTCCAAGCTTCCTACCTTTCATTTTCCAAACATTAATCTGACGATGATTAACCGGCTTGTACCGGATGCAATCTCCATTGCTATCTTAGCTGGTGTTGAATCTCTGCTTTCTTGTGTAGTAGCAGATGGTATGATTGGCAGCAGACATCGTTCTAATATAGAGTTAGTGGCACAGGGAACCGGTAATATCTTCTCCAGCTTGTTCGGTGGTATACCTGCAACTGGTGCTATTGCAAGAACAGCAGCAAATGTGAAGAATGGAGGACGTACGCCGATTTCGGGTATGGTTCACTCTGTAACACTGCTTCTTATTTTAGTGGTATGTATGCCTTATGCTTCCTTAATACCTATGCCAACCATAGCTGCAATCCTGTTCATGGTTGCTTATCATATGAGCGAGTGGAAGGGTTTTGTAGAGTTAATTAAGAAATCGCCAAAAAGTGATATCATGGTGCTCCTCGTAACCTTTTTACTGACAGTTTTATTTGATTTGGTGGTGGCAATTGAAATTGGATTATTAATGGCAGCTATCTTATTTGTGAAGAGAATGTCCGATGTAACGGATGTTCAGAGATGGCGAGAAGACTTACCTGAAGGTCAAGACGATGAGGGTAATGACACCGAGTTAAAGCCAATACCAAAGCATACCGTTGTGTATGAAATCAATGGTCCTATGTTCTTCGCTGCAGCAGATAAGTTCCTGAAGATTTCTATAGCAGATCCACAGATACATACTGTAATTCTTCGAATGAGGAGTGTAACAGCAATGGACATTAATGCCCTAAATGCACTGCAAAAAGTACTTAAGTCCTGTCAAAAGAAAAATGTTACCCTAATACTTTCTCATGTTCAGGAACAACCATACCGCATGATGCAAAAAGCAGCTTTTGACAAGGAAGTAGGGCTGGAAAACTTCTGTGCGAATATTGATAAGGCTCTGGAACGAGCGAAGCAATTAGGATAGAAAAAATAAGAGTATAAAGGATAGAGCTATAGGAATAGGGAAATAAAGAATAGATTATTAAAGAATAAAATAAAGGAAATAGAGCGAATTAAAAAGAATAAAGAGAAAGAACGAAGTCAGCTTAATATATGGGAAGTTTGAATACCCAAAGCTGAATTCGTTCTTTTTTATGATGCAATATCTATTTAATCAACATAATATCGATATGACTTAGCCTTTACCTTTTGAGACAACGTAAAAGAGAGTAATTTCAAAAGGTCATCAGAACACTTTTTTTCCTCTTATGTATACGCTATGCAAGTCCAAGTTCTCTTTGAGTAAAACAAAATTTGCTATCTTTCCGATATCTAAACTTCCGTACTTTTCATAGATTCCAATCGCTTTAGCGGGATTAACTGCTGCACAGCGGATAGCAGTAGCCAGTGGGATATTAACTTGCTTTACCAAATATCGAACACAATCCATTAAATTCGTTACTGAACCTGCTAAGGTACCATCGGACAAAGTGGCGGAATTACCGGAGACTGTTACTTGTTGGCCACCAAGTGAATAGGTACCATTGGGCATTCCGGTTGCCTCCATGCTATCGCTTATTAAAATAATACGCTCTTTTGTAAACATAGAAAACACAGTTCGAATCATACTTGGATGAAGATGGATGCCATCACAAATTATTTCGACGGTAGTATCAGGTGAATCAAAGGCAGCACCAATTACACCGGGGTCACGATGATGAAACGGAGGCATTGCGTTAAATAAATGTGTTACATGGCTGGCTCCTTGTTGAAACGCTTGTAGAGCAACGTCGTAAGAAGCAGTCGTATGACCGAGGGAAATGCGAACCTCATCCTTGACTTGTTGTATAAAGTCCATGTTTTCCGGAAATTCAGGTGCTACGGTAATCAGTTTAACAAGATTACCACTGGATTTTTGAAGTTTCTGGAATAGTGATAAATCAGCTTTCTTAAGATAGGCGGGGTTTTGTGCTCCCTTTTTTTCTTTTGATAGAAAGGGGCCCTCTAGATGAATTCCACACAGAAGTGCACCATTGTCATTTTCATACTGCAGGAACTCATTACATATCTTTTCTAACTGATTGACAGGCAAAGTCATAGTAGCGGGACAGATGGTAGTGACGCCTATACTTGCTTCATACTGACAGATTGTGTCCAAGCTTTCTGTGGATGCTTCGCAAAAATCATGTCCCATACAACCGTGAAAGTGTAAATCAGTTAACCCAGGAATAACATAACAGCCACTGGCATCAATTGTTTCAGAATCTTCACTTTCAGTAGTGAAAAGATCTTCCTTTACGAATAAATCCTTATGAATAAAAGTGTCATTCTCATATACATATCCATTTTTTATTATCATTTTCAGTCCTCCTAAATTCGTAATAATACAAACAAATTAACGACCATCCAAGGTAAGAAGTGCAAGGGAAGCTTTATCACCAACCAATGTAACATCCTTGTGTAATTGCAAAATAGAAGCAGGAAGAGCTGGAGTGATTGGCCCCATAAAGGCATCTCTAATAATTTCAGCTTTGTCGGCTCCGCTTACAATTAAAAGTATCTTTTTGGATTGCATAATGCTCTTTATACCCATAGTATAAGCGTGGGTAGGTACCTGTTCGGCTGACTCAAAAAGTCTGGAATTAGCTTGAATCGTACTTTCAGTCAAAGCTACAACATGGGTTGATTTCTCAAAGGAAGCACCGGGTTCGTTAAAACCGATATGTCCGTTATGCCCGATACCAAGTAGTTGTAAATCTATTCCGCCTAACGACTGGATGACTTCATCATATCTGGTACACTCTTCTTCGTCGTGATTTGCCAATCCGTTTGGAAAATTAGTAAGATTAGAAGAAATGTTAATCTGATCAAATAAGTTTTTCTTCATAAAATATCGATAGCTGTTTTCGTCCTCGGAAGATAAACCCTTATATTCATCCAAGTTTACAGTACGTACTTCTGAAAAATCTAAGTCTCCCTTCTTGTACCATTCCACTAGTTGAAGATAAGTACCAATGGGGGAGGACCCGGTAGCTAGTCCCAGTACGCTGGAAGGGTTAGCGATAACTTGTGCAGAAATAATATTAGCAGCTTTGCGGCTCATATCTTGGTAGTCCATTGTTTCGTATATTCTCATAAAATGACAACTCCTTAGTGTTATAAAATTGATAACCAGGTGTCAACTCAAAATCATATAGGAATTTGAATTTTGAGTAGATTAAATCAAGTGGAACTTCGGGTAATTAATGAAGTTGGAAGAATGATTTTCTGGGGTAATAAATTGTAGCCATGTATTCTTGCAAGCAGAAGATCAGCGGCAACGACTCCAATTTCCTCCATAGGTACACGAATGGTAGTTAGCGGGGGATTAGAGAACTTGGCCATCTCAATATCGGACATTCCAATAACCGCAACGTCAGAAGGAACCGAAATATGATTGTTGTAAAAACTGTTTAAAGCAGCCATAGCCATTAAATCACTGGCAGCAAAAAAAGCGGTTGGATAATTATTAGATTTGCATAAAGCATCTACTTTTGAAGAACAAATATCTTCATCCCAGCCACTGTCGATGATCCATTCTTTGTTAATCTCAAGACCAGCTGAATGCATGGCAAGATAGTAGCCTTGATAACGCTGACTGTCAGTAATTTGTTTGGCTTCCCCGTGCCCACCTATAAAACCGATTTTGGTATGCCCTTTACTAATTAGGTATCGGGTTGCTACCGTAGCTATTTCATAATGGTCATAGCAGACATTATCGATGTCATTTCGCTGGGTATCAATGCCAACGATGTGAGGAACATTCTTACGTATATAATTGTAAATCTCACTATTAAGAGGTTCCATTAGAATAAGACCGGAAACCTGGTCTTGGAAGGTGGAAACCAAGGTGTTTTTTTCCTCTAATTCAGGACCGGTTTTAATAAACGAAATCTCATATCCTTTTGAGTGTAACTGTTTCTCAACACCGGATAGAATTGCCATAAAATATGGGTCATTATATTTTTTTTTGGTCACGCTAAGAATACATCCTATTTTGATATGATTGTTAGAGGCAGATGAATTTTTCTTAGATATTTTAGGCTGAATTTCATACTGTAAAGCAGCTACTGCATCAAGGACACGCTTTTTGGTTTCTTCTGTCATTTTATATTTTGAATCATTATTTAATATTCGGGATACGGTAGCGGTAGATACATTTGCTAATTTGGCAACATCGCGAATTGTACTCATAAGAACTCCTTTGCACTTATTGTTTACTAAACATTATAATTGTACTATAGAATATTTTGTTATAAAAGTCAAATTATTTTTAGGTAAAAAACGCCGAAAATTCAGTTAAAAATTGAAATTTATTGAAAAAGTATATTTACAACTAAATTAAATGATGATAATATTGCAATGTAACAACAGATTAACAAAACGTAACATAAGCATATGTTGCGTAAAATATTGTAAACCTAATCTAAATGAATAAGAATCTTTTTAAAATTTAGGCAGGGAATTCTATCGAGTAGATTATTTTAGGCAGAAGAACAGAAATTAACTGGCTAAGCCTCCGCTGGATATTTGCATATAAGGTGAGGTCAGTAGTGTGATATAGAAAAAGGAGAGAGCGCATATGAAAAAACCTTGTTTAGTAATAATGGCAGCAGGAATGGGAAGCAGGTATGGAGGATTGAAGCAGATTGATTCCGTAGACGAAGAAGGACACATTATGATTGATTTTTCTATCTATGATGCAATTCGTGCGGGCTTTGAAAAAATTGTTTTCATAATTAAGAAAGAAATAGAAAAGGATTTTAAAGAAACCATTGGGGATCGGATATCAAAGATTGTTGAAGTAGAGTATGTGTATCAGGAAACCCTGGAACTGCCTGCAGGATATCAGGTACCAGTAGGAAGAACTAAGCCCTGGGGGACGGGGCATGCAATTTGGTGTTGCAGAGAAAAGATACAGGCATCTTTTGCTGTAATTAATGCGGATGATTATTATGGCAGCCGTGCTTTCTCTATGATTTATCAAGCATTGGAACAGCAAGTAGAGAAAGATACGCATTCTTATCATATGGTGGGATACGTATTGGAAAATACCCTAACAGAACATGGATCAGTCTCAAGAGGTGTATGTGAGGTTAGTAATGACAGCAAATTAATAGGAATTGTAGAAAGAACAAAAATTGAGAAGCACGAAGAGGCAGCGGCGTATTCTTTGGATGGCGGCAGCACCTGGGAGGAACTTGCAGCAGATAGTACGGTATCCATGAATCTATGGGGTTTTAATCCTTCGATTATGGAAGAGTTGGAGACTGCCTTTGTCCGATTTTTAGATGAGGAAGTACCATCAAATCCTCAAAAGAGTGAATTTTTCCTTCCAACCGTAGTACAGCAGCTTCTGGAACAGGGTAAGGCTGAGGTTCAAGTACATAAGTCACAAGATAGATGGTTTGGAGTTACGTATAAGGAAGATAAAGATAAAGTGGTAGAGGCAATCAAGGAGTTGAAAAAGCGGAAGGTTTATCCGCAACATCTATGGCAGAAATAAGAGAACAAACTAATATACACGCAAATTGTATCCGCGACTTAAAGGCTGCAGATGCTAGAAAGGCATGGTAATCAGTATGACAAGAGAACAGCATTGTGAAAAAATTGAGGAAGCTTTAATGGTATTTGATATAGAGGGGCAGATTCAATCCTATGAAAGATATGGCAACGGGCATATTAACGATACCTTCGTGGTGGTTTGCCATGTAGAAAATGAAAACAGACGATATATTCTGCAACGTATGAACCATGAGATTTTTACTTATCCGGAACAGTTGATCTCTAATATTTATTTGGTTACTGATTTTTTAAGAAAGAAAATCAGTAAGTCAGGTGGGCAAGCTGACAGAGAGACACTTAATCTGGTTAAAACAAAGCAAGGAGAGAACTTTTATCAGGATAGTATTGGCTCTTACTGGAGAATGTATTTGTTTATTGAAGGTGCTACTTCCTATGATCAAGTAGAGAAGAAAGAGGATTTTTATGAGAGTGCGGTTGCTTTTGGGAGGTTCCAAAGTCTTTTGGCTACCTTTGATGCGTCTGCTTTGTATGAGACGATACCTGATTTTCATAATACACCCGTTCGCTATAGCACGTTTCTTAAGGCAGTGGAAGAAGATGTATGTGATCGTGTGAAATATGTGAAGGATGAAATTGATTTTGTGCTATCACATAAAAAGGATGCTGAGATTTGCCAAAGAAAATTGGAAGAGGGGAAACTTCCTCTTCGTGTAACACATAATGATACCAAACTCAACAATATTATGATTGATGACCATACCGGTAAAGGAATCTGTGTGATTGACTTGGATACAGTTATGCCGGGTTTATCCATCTTTGATTTTGGCGATTCAATTCGTTTTGGAGCCAATACAGCAGCAGAGGATGAGACGAACCTTTCCAAGGTATCGTTAAATCTTGAATTGTTTGAATTGTATGTTAAAGGATTTTTATCGGGTTGCGGTGGAAGCTTAACGGCAAAGGAAGTGGATATGTTACCCAATGGTGCAAAAACAATTACGTTGGAATGCGGAATGAGATTCCTTACAGATTATCTGCAAGGAGATCAATATTTTAGGATACATAGAGAAAATCATAATTTGGATCGATGCAGAACACAGTTTGCATTGGTAAAGGATATGGAAACAAAATGGGATAGTATGAAGAGTCTCGTATCTAAATACTGTTAGGGGGAGTAAATATGTCAATCTTAGTTACCGGTGGAGCCGGATACATTGGAAGTCATACCTGTGTGGAGTTATTTAATGCAGGATATGAAGTAATTGTAATTGATAATCTATGTAATTCCAATCAGGAATCCTTAGAGAGAGTAAAACGGATTACTAATAAGCAGGTCAAGTTTTATGAGTTTGATGTTCGTGATAAAAAGAAGCTTTGTGAGGTTTTTGAAAAGGAACACATTGATGCGGTCATACATTTTGCTGGTTTAAAGGCAGTAGGTGAATCTGTTCAAAAGCCATTGGAATACTATTCCAACAATTTGGAATCCACTTTGACTCTATGCAGTGTAATGCAGAAGTTTGACGTAAAGAAACTGGTATTCAGTTCATCTGCAACAGTATATGGAAATCCTGTTAGTGTGCCTATTAAAGAGGACTTTTCACTATCAGTTACGAATCCCTATGGAAGAACGAAATTAATGCAGGAAGAAATGCTTCGAGATTTAGTAGTTGCGGATAAGGAGTGGAAAATTATTATACTGCGTTATTTTAATCCAATTGGCGCACATAAAAGTGGTCTTATTGGAGAAGACCCGCAGGGAATACCTAATAATCTGGTGCCTTATATCAGCCAGGTTGCAGTGGGTAAGCTTTCAGTGCTCAATGTATTCGGAGGTGATTATAATACACCGGATGGCAGCGGAGTTAGAGATTTCATCCATGTTTCAGATTTGGCGACAGGTCATGTAAAAGCCATTGAGAAGCTTCCGACCATCGAGGGAGTAAAAAATTATAACCTGGGTACGGGTAAGGGATATAGTGTGCTAGAGATGATTGCCGCTTATGAAAAGGCTTGTAAGAAGAAGATACCTTATATCATAAAGGACAGACGACCTGGAGACATTGCAACCTGCTATGCAGACCCGACCTATGCAAAAGAAGAGTTAGGATTTGAGGCACAGCGTAACCTTGAGGAAATGTGTGAAGATGCTTATCGTTGGCAAGAAAATAATCCAAATGGGTATCGATAAGCTTGAAAGATATATTAATCGTTGTTACGTAAACATATTTCAACATATTGTTTAGTAAAACGAAAATGGAAATATATTACGTAACGGTCTTAAAACCTAGCAAAAATTAAATAATTATTTTAATTTAATGACAAATTACACAAAAATATAAAATAATAATTGTGCAAAAAACATATATTCAAAGCATAAAAACGATGATATTATTTATATAAAGTTTACTAAACATAATACATAAATAACGAAATAATATACGTAACAAACAATGAAACAAAAAAGAGGAGTGGTAATGTTGAAAATTGCACTGATAGGTGCGGGACAACGCGGTATGATATATGCCAAATATGCCTTTGAGAGGATGAAGATAGAGGTAGTTGCAGTAGTTGATCCGAAAGAAGAAAAAAGAAAAGTTGCTGCTGAGGTATTCCAACTAGCACCGGAGATGATATTTGATCATGTGGATTTATTTTTTGCTGCTGGAAAATTAGCAGACGCTATAATAATCGCCTCCATGGATAGAGATCATTATGATCAGACAATCAGAGCTTTGGATATGGGTTATAATATACTTTTGGAAAAACCAATTTCCCCTGATCCTAAGGAATGTTTATTGATACAGCAGAAGGCACATGAGTGTAAAAGAAATGTTGTGGTATGCCATGTTCTGCGCTACACTAATTTTTTTGCAGCTATTAAGCAGATTATTGATTCGGGGGAATTAGGTAAGGTAATTACGATTCAGCATGCCGAGAACGTAGGTAACTTTCACATGGCGCACTCCTTTGTCAGAGGAAACTGGAGAAACAGTGAAGAATCAAGTCCTATCATAATGCAGAAATCCTGTCATGATTTAGATATCCTGGTATGGCTGGTTGGAAGTGGTGCAGAAAAAATATCTTCCTTTGGAAATTTGCAATACTTCTGCAGGGAGAATGCTCCAGAAGGTAGTGCGGAACGTTGCCTGGAATGTAAATATGCACCGGAATGTCGATTTGATGTAAGAAAAGCATATTTGCCAATGGCAGGAGAATGGCCAGCAACGGTAGTAAGTGAAGACCAGTCCGAAGAAGGCTTGCTAAAAAGTTTGGAGACCAGTCCGTATGGAAGATGTGTCTACAAGTGTGATAATAACGTTTGTGATAATCAGGTCACAAACATTGTCTTCAAGAACGGGGTAACTGCTACCTTCCATTTAAGTGGTTTATCCAATAAGATGCATCGCTCAATAAAGGTTATGTGTGAAAATGGAGATATCTATGGAGATGATAGTAATAACACGATCAAGGTTACGAAATACTCCTCTAACTCTAAGTATACGGGAGAAGAAAGAATTATTAATGTAGAGTCTGCTGAAGGTTTCCATGGTGGTGGTGATTATGGTTTAATGAATGACTTTATACAGGAACTGATAGAGGAGAAGAATGAAAGCAGATCTTCCATTGATGATTCTATTGAAAGTCATATTATGGCATATGCGGCGGAAGAAGCAAGATTAACAAATCAAGTGATAGATATCGAAGAACTAAAAAATAAATTGCTAAGTTAATATACATAAAAAATGTCAGTTTTACCGACTTTTCTATTAATTAAGTTTATCAAGATAATTAACCAGGTTGCTGCCTGGCTAATAATAAAAAGAAAAAGAGGAGGAACAAAATGAAAGTAAAGAAAATCCTGGCATCAATCCTATGCGCAAGCTTGGCAGTAACAATCCTGGCGGGTTGCAGTAATAAGAAGGAGACCACCGACACCAGCAAGAACGAATCTAATACTGGAAACAAAGCTACAGAAGCGCCAGTCGGTGAGAGTACCACGGGTTATACCGGTGAACCGGCAGAAATTCATTATGCTTATTGGCAGGATAGCCTGGGAACCTATCTTGAAGAGTGTAAGGCAAAGTTTGAAGAGCAAAATCCAAATATTACAATAGTTCTGGAACCTACAACTTGGACAGAATATTGGACGAAATTAGAAACAGCTGCAACTGGCGGCAGTGTGGCAGATGTATTCCAAATGAATGGGCCAAACATTAATAAATACGCAGATGCAGGTATCATTCTTTCTATGGACGATTATATTAAAGCTTCAGGGCTTGATATGAGCAAATATCCGGAGGCAATGAACAGTTTATATAACGTCGAAGGATCACAGTACGGGGTACCAATTGATTATGATACTATTGGACTATGGTACAACAAAGAATTATTTGATAAAGCACAAGTAGAATATCCAACAGATTCCTGGACTTGGGAAGATTTAAAAGCAGCTGCTGAAAAGCTTACAGATAAAGACAATGGTGTATATGGCATCTCAGCCGGGTATGCAGATCAGGGTGGCTTCTACAATACTGTATTTGCAGCAGGTGGTTACATATTAAACGATGATAAGACAAAATCCGGCTTTGATCAGGACGCAACCAAGCAGGGTATCCAGTGCTGGATTGATTTAATGGAGGGAGGATATTCTCCTTCACAGGCTTCTTTATCTGAAAATGCAGATTATATACAGTTTATGTCCGGTAAGGTAGCAATGGTTTATGCAGGAGACTGGTTTGCATCAATCTTTGCCGATCCTGCAGCAGATTTTGCTGATAAATGTGATGTTGCGTTACTTCCAACGATTAATGGAAACAGGGCATCCGTTATACATGGTAAAGCAAATTGTATTTCAGCGGGTACAAAAAATGCGGACGCAGCCTGGGCATGGGTAAATTATTTGGCAGGTGCAGAAGCAAATGAATTACTTGGAAAGTCCGGCGCGGCGATACCTGCGCATGCAGATTACTCCAACCTTTTCTTTGAACAGTATCCACAGTACAATATGAGCATATTCGCTAAGGAAGCACAGGAATGTGCTTATGAATATCCAACCAGCAAAGGGTTTACAGAATGGGCGGATGTGGTTTGGAATGAGTTAGTACCTGCCTATTCCTTAGAGGTTTCTGTAGATGAAGCTTGTGATAATATAGCAAAGCAGATGAACGATATTCTTGCAGCGCAATAATAATTAAATAGTATTCGATCGAGTAGTTCTTTTGGAGGACTACTCGATTGAACTCTATAGAGTAGCTTTACAAACAATAGGATTGGCAACAAGAATGTAAGGTAGAGAGGTTAGATAAATGCGGATTAACAGAAAAAAGAGAAATGAATATCTATGGGGGTATGCAATGATAGCTCCGGTTACACTGGGCTTGATTGCCTTTTATTTCTACCCATTTTTTCAAGTGATTTTTGACAGCTTCTATAAGATAGGTTCCTTTGATAGACGGCTTGGATTTGTAGGCATAGATAATTATACGAAAATGCTGGCAGACAAAGAGATGTGGCAAACATTAATGAATACTTTTCAATATGTAATTATTATTGTTCCGCTTACTGTTGTATTTTCAATGCTGATAGCTGTATTGCTTAATAAAAAAGTCAAAGGGTTATCCATCTTTAGAGTAATATATTTCCTCCCTGCAATTACAATGGCTGCTGCTATTTCTATGGTTTGGCGATGGATTTTTAATGGAGATTATGGAATTCTGAATGGACTTATCGGAACCTTTGGATTAGATCCTGTCCAATGGCTAAACAGCAAGCAAACGGCACTTTTTTGTATTTGTTGTGTAGCAATCTGGTCAAATACAGGCTACTATATGATAATCCTTCTGGCAGGGATTCAAGGAATTTCACGTGGATATTACGAGGCGGCTGAAATTGATGGTGCAACGGGTTTCCAGAAATTCAAAAAAATAACCTTACCTCTGCTTTCACCAACTTTGTTCTATGTTGTTATAATGATTATCATTTCTACCTTCCAGACCTTTGATGGTATTTATTTAATGATATCAACAAAGAGTAATGCAATTAAGCACACGCAGTCAGTAGTTATGTACTTCTATCGTACTGCATTTGAGCATTCGAATAAGGGATATGCCTCGGCAATAGCGGTTATGCTGTTCCTTATCATCATGGGTATTACTATTTTTCAAATGAAGATGCAGAAAAAATGGGTTAATTACGAATAAGGAGTATGAAAATGCCTATTAAAAAGAAAACTTGGTTTAGTAAAACTTTAATATACATAGTATTGATTGTTGGGGCATTCGTAGCACTCTTTCCTTTTATATGGATGATACTCACCTCCATTAAATCGACGAGTGAAGCGATGATCATACCGCCAACTATATTCCCAAAGCAGATACGAATTGATAATTATACGTTAATAACCACGAAGCTTCCGTTTTTTAAGATATATTTGAATACAATTGTTTCTGCTGTTGTTACTGTCGCAGCACAGCTTGTATTCTGCTCCATGGCAGCATATGCCTTTGCAAGAATACAATTCCCGGGCAGAAATATCATTTTTATCACGATGTTAGCGGTATTAATGGTACCAGGTACATTTTTTATCCTGCCACAATATAGAATGATGTATAGTATGGGACTTTTAAATACGATTCCAGCACTGTTCTTACCTAATTTGTTCAGTGCTATGGGAACCTTCCTGCTTAGACAATTCTTTCTATCCTTACCACAGGAATTGGAAGATGCGGCTTATATTGATGGATGTAATCGTGGTAGAGTATTTATAAGTATTATGCTTCCGCTTATTAAACCTGGTCTGGTGTCCTTGGGTATTTTGACCTTTAAGTTTGCCTGGAACGATTTAATGTGGCCTCTTATTGTTAATACCTCAACCGATAAGATGACCTTGTCGGCAGCATTATCTTATTTACAGGGACAGTATGTAACTGATTATCCAGGGGTTATGGCAGGAGCTATTATGTCGGTAGTTCCGATTATCGTAATTTTTGCAATTTTTCAGAAACAGTTTATTGAAGGTGTTGCTCACACTGGAATAAAAGGCTAGATGAATAGTATGCTTGATAAATCAACATCTAAATGTTAGTAAAATTAGTTGTTGCGGTATTTTCACACGGACTTCAAATTACAATTGGAATCCCCTAAGGGAATTGATTAATTGATCAATCATACATTGTTCTGTGAAGATAAGAAGAAAAACAGATTGTAATTTAGTTAACGAGCATAAACTACAATCTGTTTTTTTGTTTATTAATCTTCTGGTTTCTGTGTATCTTTTATTTACAAAATAATAGGTTCAAATCTTAAACGAAACTCTGGTAATTTAGGCAGAGCTGTGTAGTAATTGGTAGTCCAATCCTCACCTTGGGATGGATCGTTCTCACCGGAAGCAGGAGGAGCAAAAAGCTTTAAGGTAAGATCACAAGCACCTGTAAGTGGCTTTTCGAAGAAGGCTGGCATGAAGTCGATGGTCTTAACACCAGGAGCTTTGTAGAACCAACGTCCGTTTAACTCCATCATTAAGTTTAAGTGTTTCAGTTCGTCGTCAAAATTAACCTCTGCAAATGCTGGATTATTATCAAAATGTAATGGTACGGAAAGTCCAGTTGAATCTTCAAAGCTGCCCCATCTTAAAGTAACAGGGAACGCTGCTTCCTCGGACTGTGTCATGCTTGGATAGAAATACTCATCTTGAATAATTTCTTTATAAGCCTTAAGAGCCGGTTGCTCTATACCTACTTCTTTGTTGTTGGGGTCAGTAATCTCAAGGCCTAGACGACCGTCATCTCTAAATTGATAGAAGGTGAAGCCGGAGAACCAGTCAGCAGGCTCGTCTTTTAACATCTTACAGAATTCCTGAATCATTTTTACTTGATCATAAGGACCAGTAACGTCACCATCTGAGTTGAATTCGGACATAACCATAGGCTTCTTAGCGCCATCGCTTAGGAAGCTGAAACGCTCATAACTACGTTTGGTTAATTCATAGGTTTTTTCTACTGTATCTCTTTTGAAGGTAGTGCCGCCACGCTCTGCAACATCATAAGGCCAGCCCCAATGCAGTGCCATATATTTGTCTACGGACCAGATGTCAGTATGACGAACTGCTTCTGCAAACTCTACTTCCTTCTCCATCTCTTCTTTTTCGAGGTCTTCAATACCACCGATGCATAGGATGGTCTGAACATTAGGAGCGTATTCCTTAATAATCTTGTGGAAACGAATAAAGAAGTCTGCAACCTCTTGATAAGTACAACGTTTGTTAAAGGAGAACCAGTTACCGGTAGCTTCATGGTTAATACGAAGATACATACGGCCAAAGGTTGTCAAATCTTTAGCGATAGCTATCAGATGTTCATCACTTACATGCGGGTCTACAGTAATGGTAAGAAGTACGTCCTGACCATGACGTCTAACATCTCTCATACAGGTAAATGGCTCATCCTGAAGATTACCATTTAAACCACCTTTATAGGTGAAATAATCATCGTAAGGATAATCCCAAGCAAAGGATACACTGTCACTGGCATGTACCACACTTGCACGTCCTGGCCAGCCTTTATCCAATGGATAGTAACAATACATTAAGTTAATGGATCTATGTGGTCTGCCTAGCTTATGAAGTATATAATCTTGATTAACATAACTGCCTCTTTCACTACCGACACTAAGATCTACAGCACATTTTGCTGGACCCATGGTTAAATGAAAGGCTTTTAATTGATCACTCATCTCGTAATCCTCCTAATAATATAAGACAGTTTTTCATTCAATTTTTCTATAGTGATATGGATGAAACTGCCTACTAATTTTAGTATAACATATCCATAAACTTCTATACAATGTAGTAAATTAGCTATGATGGGATATAAGATGTATTATTTTTACCGTAATTAATATAAGTAACGATTGATAAGGAGGAACGCTTCAAGAAACCCTATTGAAAGAAGGAAATGAATGACTTATAGTAATATTAAAGAGCCCGTGAGCGTTAAAAGCAATTTAATTTATATCGCTTCATTTAGCGGTACGTTTAGTTTTAGTTGATGTAGATACGGTCTTATATAGAGAGGTAGAACGGATGCAGCAAGAAGAGAATAAGTCAGTTAAAGTTACTATATTAGATGGTGACAAGAACATAGAGTTTGAATATAATCCAAACATCAGTATTCTGGAGGCAATTGGCAAGCAAGGGGTCTATCTGGCTGCTACCTGCGGTCAAAGGGGTACCTGTGGAAAATGTAAGGTTCAGCTAGTGAAAGGTGAATTAAGAATAAGTGATGCAGATCAAAAGAAATTTACAGAACTGGAATTATCCAAGGGCTATCGCCTTGCCTGCAAAGCTTATCCCAAAGATAATTGTACCATACGCATCGCGGGCGAAACAGATGCTGATTTTAAAGTAATTACAGACAATACAGTATATCAGACTATGCAAAGCATAGATAAGGAAGAGGGTTATGCAGTTGCAATCGATATTGGTACCACAACAATTGTTATGTCATTGATTGGCCTTTCTAGTAGGAGAGTGCAAAACACCTTCTCGAGTATTAATAAACAAAGAGCTTATGGTGCAGATGTGGTATCAAGAATTAAAGCTGCCAATGAGGGAAAGGGAAAGGAACTAAGGGAGAGCATTCAAAAGGATTTATTGACAGGTCTACAAGCTCTACTGGAACAGTCAGGAATAGATAACGCACTGTTAAAAAGAATTGTAATTGCAGCCAACACCACCATGGTACACCTGCTCCTTGGATACTCGTGTGAGACCCTAGGTAGTTTTCCGTTTATACCGGTTCAACTAGATATCCTTCATCGTACGTTTGAAGAAGTATTTAATACCAATGATTGCCGGGCGGAGGTAACAATTCTCCCGGGTATCTCTGCCTTTGTAGGCAGCGACATTACAGCGGGATTATATGCTTGTAATTTTGATGAGAAGCAAAAAATTAATCTTTTTATCGACCTTGGTACCAATGGAGAGATGGCAATTGGGAACAAAGATAGAATTTTAGTAAGTTCGACGGCAGCAGGACCAGCCTTTGAAGGTGGGAATATTCTTTGCGGAGTAGGAAGTGTTGCTGGAGCTATCTGCAAGGTTGAGCTCCGTGGAGCTTTATCGGAGCTTGAAACAATTGGTGGTAAACCACCCATTGGAATCTGTGGAACCGGTGTGGTAGAGATAACTGCAGAACTGCTTCGTACGGGACTAATCGATGAAACAGGACTCCTAGTAGATGCATATTTCGAGGAGGGGTATGAACTTTCAAGAGACTTGCGGAGGAAACCAATTCTCTTTACTCAAAAAGATATACGTGAGATACAGTTGGCAAAGGCAGCAATTCGCGCTGGAATTGAGATACTAATGCGCCGATATGGCTGCAGGTACGAGGATATAGAATGTTTATATCTGGCAGGCGGGTTCGGCTATCAGCTAAACCTGGAGAAAGCGATACGAATTGGACTATTGCCGGAGGAACTTCGTGGAAGAATGAAAGCTATTGGTAACAGTGCCCTTGCTGGAGCAATAAAATATTTGTTGGAGGAAGCTGCAGATAGGCGTCTTGCTTTAATAAAACAGGTAACTTGTGAAATTCATTTATCAAAAGATGAGGATTTTAATGAACTTTATTTACAGCAAATGTACTTCCTCAATAATTAAATGGGACTATTTACTAAATTGTCATAATATGTTTAAATATAGTGTTATAGAATAAAAATAGGAATTAATATATTTACCTGAAGTAAAATAAATAAGGGGAGAGTATTAAGAATGAACAAAAGATTGCAGGTTTTAATTATTTCAGTATTATCCTTTCTAATTCTTTTAGTTAGTTCGCTTTACCTAAGTGAGCCTTATGTAGTTTCAGCTGCAACCAAAACTTCAGTAGCACTAAGTTCAAAAGAAAGCTATCTGGTGAAAGGGGAAGCTACTACCCTTAAGGTAACAGGTACTTCAAAAAAAGCTATCTGGTCCTCGACGAATAAGTCGGTGGCGACAGTATCAAGTTCCGGAAAGGTAACAGCAGTTAGATATGGTACTACCTCCATTAAAGCGAAGGTAAACAATCAGACATATACCTGTAAAGTAGTGGTTATAGACCCAACAGAGATTAGCTTTGAACCATACGATACAACCGTAATTGTAGGTGGCAATAGCGTTGCTTTAAATCCTACATCTGATGCTTATAGTGCAGCAGCAATTAAAAAAATGGGACTTACCTACAAGGTAAGTGGCAATTCTGGGGTAAAGGTCAGTAGTTCAGGCAAAGTTACAGCTACAAAAGCTGGCGCCTTTAAGGTGGAAGCCTCGATTCACGGGAAGAAGATTAAGACTGTCTCAATGAAAGCTGCCACCTTTGATGGATTTACGGTAAATGAAATTTATTTGAGTTCCTATAGCTTCGAGAACTGGAACTTTGTAGGCTTTGCAGGAAATCTTACACCGAAATATGATGATATAAAGGTAACTGTCTCTGACAGTGCAATGGCAACAGTAGAATTAAATTATGTTATTAATCTGGATAGTAATGAGAAGCGTTATAATGGAATCTATTTATATGGTGGTATTGATGGAACGTGCAAGGTATCAGTAACTATTTCGGGAGTTACCAAAACGTTAAAGGTCATCGTAGGGGATGGTTTAACAAGATTGGATCCGCTGGAGGCTGTGAAACAGAACGATTTCAGTGGCTATACGGGAAATCCCTTGATTGCATTGACGGCAATCAGAAAATTCATTGATGACAATCATCTGTTATCTACCTCCTTAACGGACCGGGAGAAAATTAAAATCATTCAGGACTATATAATAGATACTTATTCTGGGCGAGAAGTTGATGATGAAGTTACAGGTTCCATTTCAGGCGTGTTTTTAACAGGCAGCGGTGTATGTGCATCCTATGCCGATACCATCTGCTTTCTTTTTGAATGTATAGGACTTGAGGTATATTACGTAAGTGGAGTAGCAGACAATGGAGTTGTAGTCGCTGGGCATGCTTGGAATAGAGTAAAATTAGAGGGAGAGTGGTACTATATTGATGCCTATTGGAATGCTGGTCTGGGAAATACGAAGAAATATTATTTGACAAAGACACTTTGGAGTGATCACACGGCACGAGAAGAAGCTTCCTACTATGACTATTGGAAGGGTAGTTACCCCCTCTATAGTGATTGTTTTTGGTAAATATAAGCAAACAATGAAAAGACGATACTTAAATAATCTGTTATTTTATAGTAAAAGAATGGGAGTACTTCAATTAGGAAAGTAACCCATTCTTTTTTTTGTCTGTGCTAATGTAATTTAACAGATAACAAAGACAATAGTTACAGTAATAGTAATTATTATTACCATAATCGCCAAATAATTAAAACGTTTTAGAGGTATCGTATCCATTAAATGTAAAATATGAGAAAATGTGAGAAAGAGTATGGGAAAAAGAGCAAATAGGATAAAAATAGTACTTTTTAGACGATAATCAACATATGAATCAAATATGGTTAAGATGCTAAATAAAAAGCTACATATTATAATATTATAATATTTAAAATATTTTTATGTATATAAGTCGATATTACCATATGCAATTGTAAATAAAAAAGTAGTAGTTATTACTGAAAGGAAGCATTGATGAGAACGGCATTAGTTATTGATGATATCAAGTCGAATAGAATATTTATGGAAAAGTGCCTTCAAGAAGAAGGTTTTTCTGTTGTATCCACCTATAATGGTACTGATGCTTTAAAGTTAATGGAGAAACAGTCTTTTGATATTGTTTTTATGGATATGAGACTGCCCAGTATGAGTGGTATGCAGATTATAAAACGCATGAAGGAAAATTTAATTGATATACCGGTAGCTGTTGTTACAGCCTATGGGACGGCTAACAACGCGATAGAGTGTTTGGATAATGGGGTTATTGCATATATAAGAAAACCGCTGTCAGGTGATCGTTTTAAAAAGTGTATTATTGATATTAATCGTAAGTTGGATAATCTTCGACATAAAAGTTTTCTTCAAAAGGTATTGGATATAAATGAAAACAATAAGACGAAGTATGCTTCTGCAGAGAAATTAGCAGATGAAACAATTTATCAGCAGGCAGAATTAATTCATCGAAACAAGTCGCTGACGGATTTGTTTAATATAATCCCGAATACGGTTCTTATTCTGAATAACGAACGACAAATCATATATTCAAATTCTTATTTTTTAGAAATGATAGCGGTTAATAACGAAGCCCCAATCGGACTGCGTCCGGGGGAAATACTTAATTGCGTTCATGCCTATAAAGATACCAATGGATGTGGAACCATGGAGTGCTGTAGTTTATGCGGCTCTGTTCAAGCAATTATTCAAACTCAGAGAACCAAGAAAGCAACACAAAGAGAATGTCTGATGAACTATAAGGATGGAGACGTTGTCATTAGTCGGGAATTGCTGATTTCAGTAACCCCAGCGGATCACATCCTGGAAGGTGCAACTATTTTCATTGTGAAAGATATTAGCAGTGAGAAATTTAAAACCAACATGGAACGAATATTTTTTCATGATCTGCTTAATACGTCAGGGTCCATCAAATGTATGGCAGAGTGCGCTGAAAAAGCGGATGAGATGCATGAAATGCAGCGATATGTAAGTCACATTAATGAATCCACAGATTTTATGATTGATGAAATAATGTCACAAAGGCTATTATTATCAGCAGAAAAGAATGAAGTGCAGCTAGATGTAACGGAAGTTTCTTTGAATAATGTGGTTAATTCCATAATAAGACACTACATAGACTATGAATGTGAAATTGCATTTGAAGCCCGAGATATAATTGTTATAAGTGATGAGGTATTAATAACTCGGGTGGTAGCAAATATGGTGAAAAATGCAGTAGAAGCAAGCAGTAAAACGATTACAATTAATATAACAGATTATGATACGTATGTAGATATATCAGTACATAATGAAGGCTATATGTCTAAGGAAGTGCAATTACAGGTATTTAAAAAGTTCTTTTCCACAAAAGGGAGTGGACGAGGAATTGGAACCTATGGAATGAAATTAATTGGTGAGGGGTCGTTAAAGGGGAAGGTTTGGTTTGAAAGTAACGCTGATGCTGGTACTACATTTATTTTTAGATTACCACATTGCTTACCCGAGTAAATAACATATAGTTATATGGAAAGGCATACAGCATATAGTTCCTGTAAAAAGATTTAGAGTTATATACGAAAGCGTAAAAGACATGTTAAATACTTGAATATGAACATAAGGAGGGATTAATGTATTAAAATAATACATTAATCAAGAATATTATGAAGACAGTTAAAATGAAAATGACATTGCTTTTTGGAGTTCTAATGACGGTAATATGCGTAGGGTTGGCAGCGTCTTCGTTTATTACAGCAGAAAATGCTTTAATTGATAAAACAAAGAATTCTATCAAATCTTTATCCTATCAAGCTGCGAAATCAGTAGATGCTAGATTATCAAATTATCTCAACATTATGGAAGCACTAACCTATAACGAATTATTTCTCAATCCTCAAGATTCAGAAGGATACGAAAAGAGCATTACTGAGTTTTTGAAAAAGGAAGTAGTAGTAGGCGAATATATACATATGGCTTTTGTGAGTAATGATGGAAATGCTTTATACGAGGATGGAAGTTATGAAAAATTAAAAGAAGCGGATTATTTTAAACAAGCCTTATCAGGAGAGCGAGTGGTTACAGCCCCAAGGTTTTCTGAAAGTAACGAATTGGTGATGATTTATGCAGTACCGGTTAAACACAATAATCAGATAAATGGTGTACTTATCGGTATAAGGGATGGCTTTGAACTTGGTAACTTGGCTGGAGAAGCAGCTGATGGCAAGACAGGAAGTGCATTTGTCATTAATTCAAGTGGAAATACAATTGCACATTCTAATAAGGATATGATGCAGAACCTATTAAATTCACTTTCTATCAATTCGCAGCAATCCCAAGGAGAAGTGGATTCTGTATCATCGGCTACAGCCGTAACAGCGACAGAATCTACAGAAAATGCAGATATGACTAAGGGACCAGAAGTTAATTCTAGCACAGAGGGTCAGAATTTATTGGGATATTCTAATTTTGGTAACCTTCAATTAGCAATGGCTGAAGGAAAAGCTGGGTATGGCGAATACGAATATGATGGCACAAGTAAGATACTTGGTTATGCTCCTATTGAAAGTCTTGGTTGGTCAATTGGAATTGAAATTAACAAGGCCGAAGCCTTAAGTGGAATTGATGAATTAACAAAGAACTTTACTATTATAGGTAGTATGTTCTTTGTTGTTGCATTAATTATTGTATATATGGTGGCAAGGCAAATGTCAAAGCCAATTGAACATTTAACAAATATCAGTTATCAAATGTCTAATGGTGACTATTCTGTTGAGCCTGAAGCAAAATATACAAGAAGAAAAGATGAAATGGGTCGACTTGCCTTGGCATTTCGTGCAATTACGGATGCTACAAAAATATTGCTACAAAATAATGTAGATATCTCAAAGCAAATATCTGACACCTCGCAGCAGCTGGACTATATGATTCAACAGTTCACTAAGATGATGAAAGAGATATCTTTGGCTGTAGATCAAATTGCCAATGGTAATCTGGAACAGGCTGAAAATACACAGCGTGGTGCTTATCGGATGAGTGAAATGGAGAAGTTAATTGAGCAAGGGCAATCAAATATGCTTGGTCTGCACAACTCCTCGGACAAGGTGGAGCAGTTAAAAGAGGAAGGCTTCGTCCTATTAGACGATTTGGTGAAAAAGACAGCAGCAAGTAGTAAGCTTACAAAAGAAATTAATGAGGAATTTGCAGAGACCAATAAGAGTGCAGCGAAGATATCAGACATCAGTCTTAAGATTGGAAACATAACGAAACAGACAAAACTCCTGGCACTGAATGCCTCTATTGAAGCTGCAAGAGCAGGTGAAAGTGGGAAAGGATTTGCAATTGTTGCAAAAGAAGTAGAGTCTTTAACCGAGCAAACAAATAAACTTTCCAGTGAAATCAATGAGATAGTGGACGATCTCAGTATTAAGTCGACATCGTCTATTCGAAAAATGGAACAGATAGAAGGAACAACAGCTCAGCAGGCTCATAGCGTTGAAATGACCCAGACAAAATTCCTAGGAATTGCAGAAGCAATTGAAGTAACCAGAACAAATATAGATACATTAAATATATCCATCAATGAAATGAGCAATGAGAAGAATGAAGTGGTTAAGATAATGGCGGACTTATCTGCAACCTCAGAAGAAAATGCTTCTGGTACGGAAGAAGTTTCGGCATCCGTACATGAACAGGCGGAATATTTAGGTCAGATTGCAAGTTTAAGTGGATTGCTAAGTGATATGTCGGAGCAACTGAAGGAGCATGCAAAAAAGTATAAATTTTAATAATTGCTGGTACAACAGGTACAAAGGAACATGATTTTATAGAACCCCAAAGATGGAGGTATTTAGATGTATATTGCAAGGCAGCCCATTTTCAATAAAGAGATGGATATTTATGGTTATGAATTGCTTTATAGGTCATACTTTAATGCAAGTTCCTTTGGAGAAGCCAATCCTACGAATGCAACTGCAACAATTTTGAGTGACTTGTTTGAAACAGGAATCGACCAAATTGTTGATGGTACAAAGGCATTTATTAATTTTGATTATGATTTTATTTTGTCTGATACAATTGAACTAATCGACCCAAATACATTAGTAATAGAAGTGCTCGAAAATGTAATTGTGGACAAGCAATTGTATGATAGGTTAAAGGATTTAAAAGCTCATGGATATAAAGTAGCTCTTGATGATTTTGTAGAAAATTATGACGAGTACCAATTAGTATCGATTGCAGATATTATAAAATACGATATTATAGTGACACCGCTTGATACGATTGGCAATGAAATCAAGAAGGCACGTGAGCAAAAAAAGATTATATTAGCAGAAAAAATAGAAACGGAAGAAGAATTTTTAAAAGCAAAGCAAATGGGCTTTCATTTGTTTCAAGGATATTTTTTTAGTAAGCCTAGCATTATTAGTAAAGCAAATAATAAGAAGTCGACGCAAGCAAGTTATGCCAGATTAATTAATGAAGTAAAGAAGGAGGAACCCTCCTATCAGGTTTTAGCTGAAGTTATAAAAACGGATGTAAATTTGGCTTACCGATTAATGAAAATTATTAGCACCAAGCACAGTGAAGAATTGATGGATTCAATCAAAAAAGCATTATTATATATGGGTTTTAAAGAAATTGAGAGATGGATTAACATTTTAATGTTACGCGAACTCTCTAACGAAAAACCTGTAGAATTGTTAAGACTATCTTTGGTTCGGACTAATTTTGGTGAGTACATAGCAGCAAATAGTATCTATAAAAAAAGAAAAGCGGAAGTATCTATGATGTGTCTTTTTAGTACTTTGGATGCCATGCTGGACATGCCCATGAAGGAAGCTTTATCAGAAATTGCCGTAACAGATAATATAAAAAATGCCCTCGTTAAGGAGGATGGGGAATTGAGTCCAATATGGAAATTGATCCGTTATTACGAAGTTGGCGATTGGGAAAATGCCAGGGTATTATCAATTATAATTGATTTTGATGAGAAGAGGTTGCCAGAAGGGTATTTGAAGGCTTTAAAATATGCGAATAAAATACTTATTAGATTATAATAAATACTCCGTGAAGTTGCATATAATGAATTAATTAAACTGCAGGGGGTATAACATGCCGAACGACAAAGTAGATAATGAGTTAAGCTTGGCATTGGATGTGAATCCAGCAGATCGTGAAAAAGCAACAAATTTAGATGT
>JAEWQV010000038.1 GCA_023399055.1 Bacillota bacterium
CGCCAGTAGCGCACCGATGGCGATTTGCATAAGCGGAAGCGGGATCTGAAAGGGCATGACACGAGTGACCACCCCGGACAGCGAGACCACGAGGGTCATTATCAGTATGGTGAAGAAGATTTCCATGCGTTCCCTGTTTGCGATGTTTTTTATGATCTGAGAAAGACGTTATGCCTGAATTCTCATTTTTTCAGAATATCGCAAAAGCTCACACAATGTGCGGAGAAAATAAAAACGGGCAGCCATTGCCACCCGTTTTCAGAATCCGATGAAAGATTAGATAGCCCAGCCACCCGCATAGAAGGTCACCAGCGCCACGGCGATAACGACCGTACCGATGTTCAACTTGCGCCATTCGCCGGAAACCAGACGACCAATCACCAGAGTCGCGAAGCCGATCATGATGCCTGTTACGATGTTACAGGTCAGCACGATGAATACCGCCGTAACCAGACCCGCCATCGCATCAACAAAATCAGCAAAGTCGATTTTCGCCACGTTGCTCAGCATCAGCAGGCCAACGTACATCAGCGCCGGAGCCGTTGCATACCCCGGAACGAGGTAAGAGAGCGGAGAGAGGAACAGAATCAGCAGGAACAGCACGCCAACGGTGATAGCCGTCAAACCGGTTTTACCGCCCGCCGCCGTACCCGCCGCAGACTCGATGTATACCGCTGCCGGAGCTGCACCCACCAGGCCAGAGAAAACGCTGCTCATGGAGTCAGTGGTCAGTGCTTTCCCACCGTCGATAATTTGCCCATCTTTATCCAGCAGGTTCGCCTGGCCGGCGACGGCACGGATAGTTCCGGTGGCATCAAATACTGCCGTCATCACCAGCGCCAGAACGCTTGGCAGGACTACAGGATTCAGCGCGCCCATAATGTCCAGGCTGCCAATCAGTGAGTTGCCGTTTTCATCGCTCAATGAAGGCATGGCGAAAACGCCGGAGAAATGGACGTTAGGATCGAAGATCAAACCGACAATTGAGATACCGATAATGGTCAGCAGAATGCCACCAGGGACTTTCAGTTTTTCCAGGCCGATGATCACCGCCAGACCTACCAGTGACATAATCACCGGGAAGGTCGCGAAATCACCCAGCGCAACGGGCAGACCATCAAGCGGGTTTTTAATCACCAGACCGACACCGTTAGCGGCAATGAGCAGCAGGAACAGACCGATACCAATCCCCGTGCCGTGCGCCACACCGTGAGGCAAGTTGCGCAAAATCCAGCTACGGATACCCGTGGCAGAAATTACCGTAAACAGCACACCCATCAGGAACACGGCACCCAGCGCGACAGGTACGCTAATATGTTGCCCCAGCACCAGGCTGAATGCGGTAAACGCCGTCAGGGAGATGGCGCAACCAATCGCCAACGGCAGATTAGCCCACAGACCCATCACGATAGAACCGAGTCCGGCAACCAGACAGGTTGCAACGAAAACTGCCGCAGGCGGGAAGCCTGCTTTACCCAACATACCTGGAACGACGATGACCGAGTAGACCATCGCCAGAAACGTTGTTAACCCGGCAACCACTTCCTGACGGACAGTGCTTCCACGTTGTGAAATTTTAAACCAGGCGTCGAGTGAACCGCCGGTACGCGCTGATGGCGTAGACATAAGAAAACATCCCCTGAGAGTTTAATTTTCGTCAAGATGCGTGGCGGACAATCCCCTGCCAGCGAAACGTTATCTTCCTGCTCCAGGTTTGCGACAATTTGCTGCGTCGCAAAAAAGCAAACGTTTAGCTCCGCGCATACAAAACGGGTGGTAAAAAAAGCAAACGATTATCCGGCGATCATAGCGGCTTTTTCAACCGAAGTTTGCTGCTTTTTTCTCTTTTATTGTCTTGACGATGAAAAACCAGGCAATTGATGCGCAAACGTTATCGTCGGTGCGCAAGATTGCAGCGTTATCGAGCCGTATACCGTTCAGGATTGCGATAAAAAATCGTCTGAGATGACAAAAATATTGCGGTTAAAAAGTATACTTTTACACTGGCGAAGAAACGTCGGTGACATACAATTAAAGCATCAACACCAACCGGAACCTCCACCACGTGCTCGAATGAGGTGTGTTGACGTCGGGGGAAACCCTCCTGTGTACCAGCGGGATAGAGAGAAAGACAAAGACCGGAAAACAAACTAAAGCGCCCTTGTGGCGCTTTAGTTTTGTTCATCTTCCAGCAAGCGTGCGCCGGTACCTTCTTCTCCTAAGCGGTCGCCCGGGTTACGCAACGGGCAATCACTGCGCGAAAGGCAGCCACAACCAATACATCCGTCCAGTTCGTCACGCAGCGCCACTAAGGTATGAATGCGCCGATCCAACTCTTCTCGCCATTGGGACGAAAGCTGTTTCCACTCTTTCGCACTTAACGTATGCCCTTCGGGCAACACGCCAAACGCTTCACCAATGGTCGCCAGCGGAATTCCAATACGCTGAGCAATTTTGATAATTGCAACATATCGCAACACATCACGTTTATATCGCCGCTGATTGCCGCTGTTACGGATACTGGTAATCAACCCTTTACTTTCATAGAAATGCAGCGCCGATACCGCCACACCGCTGCGTTTCGCCACTTCGCCGGGGGTTAGCAGCGCTTTAATGCGGGGTAATTTCTTTTCCATAAATCGCTTTACCTCAAGTTAACTTGAGGAATTATACTCCCCAACAGATGAATTAACGAACTGAACACTGAAAAGAGGCAGATTTATGTCCCATCAGAAAATTATTCAGGATCTTATCGCATGGATTGACGAGCATATTGACCAGCCGCTTAACATTGATGTAGTCGCAAAAAAATCAGGCTATTCAAAGTGGTACTTGCAACGAATGTTCCGCACGGTGACGCATCAGACGCTTGGCGATTACATTCGCCAACG
>JAEWQV010000033.1 GCA_023399055.1 Bacillota bacterium
CGGTCATTGCGTGTTGGTAAGCGTAAATGCTGTCGTACCGGATATTGCCGATGGTGTTTTTTACATCCTTGACGCACTTATTGCGCAGACGTTTCAGCGTTTCCTCATCGACTCCGGGAACAGTGGCTGCAGTGATATGAGCCACCATGGACAGCTCCACGCACAGGCGGAACAGCTGGCGGCAGAGCTTGGCGTCCAGCTTGGTCACCTGATTTTCCAGAAACGTGAGGGTGGTTTTGTTCATGTAATCCGTATCGCTTTGGGTGTGAAGATACCCGAGATAGAATTCGGTTGCCGCACAGACAAAGGCACTGCGGCTGGGGTAGTCATACAGGGGATACTCCGCATCCACTCGGGCAGTGAGCTCCGGCTTCATGTGAATCCCTACTTTTGCTTTGTTGCTGTCATTCATGGTACAAATCTCCTTTTAATTGAATTTCCGTTACGGATGTCCGGGAAAACTGCGGAATTGCTGGACGTTCTGCTTTTTGGACTTCCCGGAGGAATACCTGTTTTGATTTAGAGCACCTTAACCGACCACCGTAAAAAGCCGCTCCGCGCCCCGCACTGCGGGACGCTGTGACTGTCAGAGGGGCCGCTTGCGGTCACCTGACTTTATCCTGCTCATCCCTTTGGCCATAGGAAATAGTGGTGTGGGGAGAGAGGTTATTGCCCACGCCCTGCACAAAGCCCTCATACTGCGATTTTGCTCTGATTCGGTGCAGGGATGCCACCCAACCGGTCAAAGCGGCACACGGGGCGACACAGAGGGCAACGTGAGGACCTTTTACGCACTCTCAGAAAGCAAAAGGCATACATGAGTTTTTCCTATTTCTTCTTTTCTGTAATAATTTCTTATTACTTGGGTCATTCTTTATTCTCTCTTGTTTTATCCCATCGCTGTGTGACAGAGGGAGAGGGTTCACTATGAACCGAGGGGGTGTTCAGAGAGAGCAACTCATAAGAATTGTTCCGCTGGCGACCGTCGCCGAAGTTATGATTCACCTTAATGAGGCTATGCTTCTCCAACTGCTTGACCGCGCGGCCCACGGAGCTGTCAGAGATACCGCAGGCTTTGGCGATGGTCTGCCTGCTGGGATAGCAGCCCTTTGTTTTGTTATGGCAGCACAGCAGGTAGCAATAGACGGCAAAAGCGATTGGCGGCAGCCGATATGCAAAGATTTTTCTTGGCAGCATGACGAATGGTTCTTGCTTCATTTTCTTATCCCCCTTGTGTTGAAAAGTCCCTCTACTATTTAGCCGGTTCAGGAGAGGGGGTGAGCCATAAAATTTCGAAATTTTTTATCCCCCCACTATTAAGCCGATCTCGTAGCACAGGTGAGCGGAAAAATTTTATCTTCTACATATTTATCCCGCTCCAGATGACTGCTGTACGGAACTATTTTTGAAATTCACAAGGTGCTTTCACTACTAAGCCGATTTCGGGCATGGGTTGCACGGACAAAATTTTACCCCTGTAAAAAACCTTCTACTATTAAGCCAATTTCACTGGGGTGTTGGACGATATTATTTTTTGTTGAAAAGATATCCCCTTACTATTAAGCCGATTTCATAAGGGGGGCTACAAAAACAAAATGCAAAGTGCCGCCCACTTTTTTGCGGACGGCACTTTGCCGGATGTGGAAGATGTTAATGGATAGGGGTCTATTTGCCTTAGCAGTCGCCTTTTTCAAACTGTATCGCGACATTACGTGTGTCTAAATGTGAAAATCAGCCTGTGGTATACTCCCTTCAAAAGCTAATGATTTTTGCTATTGGAGGATATCAAATGATGGACAATCCTTTTGCAGCGTACAGCACAAAAATATTCACCGTATTTCTTTGGGCATACAACGATTGTATGTGGGAGAGATGCGACCCTACATCTTTTTTCTGCGAAGTATATGATCGGATGGAGTTTGCCGTTCAGGCGGGACAGGAGGAACTCACCCGTCAAATCGAACGACTGAAAGAAGAGTTCACCGCAGATCAAAACAAATCATTCGACGTTTTTGTCAGGGACAAAGTTAATTATTTGTTTATGGTCAAAGAACAATATCCCAAACACGTGCTATTTTCAAATCCCAGTGATGAAAAAGAGACCCAAAATTGGATTAAGAAGTGCCAAGATTGGGGCCGGCAGCTCGTCTTCCCCCAAAGCCATGTTTCAATCCCCTCCGAAACAGATTTGTATCAGCTTTGCAGCCAGCAGAGCGAATACATAGAGTACCGATTCGATTATACCGGTGTTTTGATCAGCCGTTTAGAATCAAGAGGCGGGGGCGGTTATTATCGTATGCCCTCGGATTACGAGGAAGACGCCGGAGTGAAATTCTCGGTCGGACAGGTCGTTCGCCTAAAAAGCGAGCCGAAAAAACTTTATTTGGTGGCCGCGAACGCAGGACGCCTTTGCGATGCTAAAAATGTGTTTACATGGGAAAATGAATATCTACTATATCCCTTTGAACAAATCGAATGCGGTTGTATGCCAGACTATGATCATATTCACGAGAGTGAGCTTGAAGCATATGCCGGTCAGGAATACACCGAGTTACAGCTAATGCAGCTTCAGTTTCTTCAGCAATATTTGTAAGGGTGTTGCAATGAAGGATATAATTATCGACAATACGTATGTCTTTTATCCGCAAATGTGGTATGATAAACTTATAACAGCAAGGAGGAAAAACGCATGGAATTGACCAAGACCTCCCGCATTCTTTCCGTCTTTCATCTATTCCGGTATTGCAGTGAGGTTTCTTTTAGGGAAATCACCGATTTACTGCCGGTCAGCGAAAAGACCGTTTCCCGGGATATTTTGCTGCTCAAGCAGGCGGGAGTTCTACACATCCGTTACTCCCAAAAGAGAAAGGCGTTCGTTTTAATTGATGCGCAGTTTCGTGCACCTCAGTTTCCACAAAACAGGACGCGCAAATTGTACCTTGAAAAAATCATACGGTTATGCACATTAATGGTAGAGATGGACGGAGAATATCCCGTAGGCTGGTATCGAGAGCATTATCCGGTTTTATCAGACCGCACAAGGCAGCGGGACTTTGCCGAGCTTTTTAAAATCGGCTACCGCATCCGCTACGAACCGGCGGACCCGTGGGGTGAGCCCGGACATTACAGCTACGAAATTCCGGACACTTATGGGTTGGAAACCTTTATAAGGAGTTAGTATGGATTATAAAAAAGGGTGTTGTATTTACACACTAAGCGAAAAAACTGTTGGAGGGTTTATTTCCGGCAGCCACGTTTACCCGGAATCCGAACTTAATTTATATTATGATTTTCATGGTCTCTATTTGCTGCCGATAGAATCTGACGGGAAATGGGGCTTGATGGACGGAGAGACCAACGAGATTGTGGTTCCTCTGCAATTTGACTATACGGACACGCTGTTTGAAGATTATATGGTAAGCCATGCTGTGAAAAATGGTTTGCATGGATATATCAATGCGCAGGGACAGACGGTCATTCCGTTTGAATACGAGGATGCCAAGCGTGAACCTTCTTCAAATGGATATTTTGCGGTCAAACATGGAAAGTGGGGGGTGGTAAATAGGAAAAATGAGCCAATCCTCCCCTTTGTTTACGACAGAATTGATCTGGATGGCTGCTTTGACCTCACCGCAGGCTGGTTTACGTTTTATGGAGGGATCAGCGCCATACGGGATAGGCAGGTGGTTCTGTTTGATCGGTATGGCGAGATATTGGAGGATCATCTGACAGCCCACCCGCGAAGCTATACCACTCGCCCGCAAACTTATGGGGATTATATGATATTGCAACGCAAGCGAAAATTCGGTGTGGCAAGCCGGGATGGACGGCTCATTACCAACGTAACCATGCTCAAACGGGAAGCCGTGCATTTAATTCAGAAATTGGAGGGAGCTTGTTGATGAAAGAGTTAGCCTACCTTTCCGCAAGGTTGTTGTGTAGTTATGAGGAAAAGACCGAATGCTTGCAAACCATGAGCAAGCTTAGTCGCTTTCTTACGGTGGCGCGGGCAGACGGTTTTTTAGCGCTGGAACCTTTTCTGGAGCGGGAAACAAACCCGCTGATTAAAGCCTGTCTGCTCGATATTCTGGATGGACTGGAC
>JAEWQV010000015.1 GCA_023399055.1 Bacillota bacterium
TAATACTCCGTTCGACTTGCATGTGTTAGGCACGCCGCCAGCGTTCATCCTGAGCCAGGATCAAACTCTCATGTTTAAGTTTTTGATCCAGTCAGATAAACGTTAGCCAATTTGTAATCCCAAGTCTAAGACTCTGATTACTCAAGCATCCTGTTATCTTTACTGTTTTTAGGTTGTACCAATACTTTCGTATCAATACAGTTCGTGATATATCATCACTGACATATCTTAATGAAAAATCTATTTGAGTATCCGTTAGGATACTTTTGAGCCTCATGTGAAGACTCAAGTTTTTTAGAATTTTCAGGGTTGTTTCACTGTTCAATTATCAAGGTTCATGTCGCTGTCGTTTATTTCTTTAACGCGTCAGCAGAAACAATCTTAACACATGCCTAAATCTTTGTCAACCACTTTTTAAAAGAAATTTTTCTATTTTTCAAAACAATATATTTAAATTAGACAATGAATTGATTTTATAATGCACTTTTTTAATTGCTTAAACCATAGAATGCCCATAAAATGGACACTCTATACGCAATATCGACATAGTCGAAACTCTCATTTTGTAATACATATATTTAATGACACTATGATATAAAAGGAATATTTTTATATCATTCTTAATATATCCTCGGTAACTTATAAAGATAATTAAAAAAGCAATATATCTATTATTTTAATTCCTTTCCAATCTGTTATTTAAACCCTTCATTAATGCATTTACTATTTCAGGGTTTTTCCATTGATATGTTGTTCTATCAATTAATCCAAAGAGTTCACCACTTCCCTCAAATTTACCATTGTCCCACCATATACAGGGTATCTTCTTTTCTGTTGCTTTCGATACATAATACTTTGCCCATTCTGATCTTGCCTTTATATTATTTTTATTTACTGTACCGAACTCGCCAATAATTACTGGTATTCCTTTACTGATAAATTTATCGTTTATATTATCTATTAAGTTATCAATTACAATGGTATCTCTTTGATTTATTGCTGACCACTCTGCCGTTCCATTATTCTTTAGAGCAAAGTCTTCTGGAATGTAAGCATGAATAGAAATTATGACTTTATCATCTTCTGGCACTATAAAAGTATTCCAAGCATTCATGTTTGTTGTTGCGGCATAAGGTGTTATCATAAGATGCCTTACTGGATTACTTCCACCTGAATTTCTTATGGTTTTAACAAATACGTCATTGAGCTGATTAACAACTTCCCAGCCCTCTTCATTACCTCCATTCCATTCTGCCACTGTTCCAACCTGTCGAGGTTCATTAAGTCCCTCAAAAATCAAATATTCATTATAGTCTTTAAATCGCTCAGCAATCTGTGCCCAAACCTTGAATAATATGTCCTTTGCTGAATCCGCATTTTTGTAATAGGGGTAGTACCAATCCTCATGATGTGCATTGAGTATAACAAACATTTCATTTTGAATTGCATAATCTATTATTTCCTGTACACGGCTAATCCAGTTATCATCAATTTTATAGTCTGGTGCTAATCCCAAATGAGTTCCCCAGGAAGTTGGAAGTCTTAGTATATTAAATCCAGATTTTTTTATAGTCGATATTAGTTCCTTTGTAGTCTTTGGATTTCCCCAAGAAGTCTCTGCCATTATATTATTTGAACCTGTTGCATCCATCGTATTTCCTAAATTCCAACCAATTGAAAATTTTTTTACTAACTCCCATGAAGTAATATTTTTCATTTTGACCTCCGCTCATATAAAACCTATTTATCTTAGCATATCTTACTATAATTTCAATTTTGCAACCCTACTATTTACAAATAATTGTATCATACCATTTTCAATATATCCTTGTTTATTCTTAATAATATTTTGTACAATATTATACTAAGGGAATTTATAGGTATCAGATTTTCTATACTAACAGACTCCTTAATCAGAAATTAACTTAAAATTATTTATATCTGGAAGAAACAATACTATATGAGTTTCTTCAGTTATGGCAGTGTTAAAAAAATTTTTTAATATTTATATCATTCAAGTATTTTTTCATTCTAAAATTATTTAATTGTTGACCTCTAATTTCTACTGTTTGTGCCTTCGGTATAACATAACCTCTCTTTTCAAAAAAAGGTTTTGCTGTTATGGATGCGTCAGTTGTAATAACTTGAAATCCTTCACTCTTACTGTAATTTTCAATCTTTTGTACAATTAGAGTTGCAATACCCTGCCCCTGGTAGTCCTTGTGAGTAAACAAATGATCGAAATACCCAGAACCATCTATATCTCCGAAACCAACAACGATATTATCTTTCTCCACAACAACAGTATAATTGCCTAAAAGTTTTGTATTCCATCTTTCTAGATCAGTATTTCTAGATGCCCATGCATCCGTTTGAAGTTCTGTATAGTCCTTTGAATTGATAGAATGAACTGTATCACAGAACAACATAACAATATTTTTACAATCCTCTGGACTATATCTTCTTATTATCATTTTTCTCCATTCCGCTTCCCATCAATGGCAGCACAAATAATATCCTTTAACAATAATTTTTAACTAATAAACCCATTAACCTATATATTTTTAATAGTCTCTCTATATAAATTTACATAAAAATAAATCCGAACATATCCTTTAAAAAGAATTATGTTCGGATTTATTTGAAACGGAGAAAGAGGGATTTGAACCCTCGCGCCGGTCACCCGACCTACACCCTTAGCAGGGGCGCCTCTTCGGCCTCTTGAGTATTTCTCCAAGAAACTGAACTTATATTATTTTCATTCAATTTGCTTGCCTCTTTACAAAGGCAAAATCAAGTATATCAAAAGACTTTTCTTTTGTCAATTCTTTTTCATAACTATTTCATATAAATTATTTCCCTTTGTATCAATTACTACTATTACAGGAAAATCCTCAACGTAAAGTTCTCTGATTGCTTCCGTACCAAGGTCATCATATGCAATTATTCTAGAGGATTTTATTTTTTTAGATAACAACGCACCTGCACCGCCAACGGCTGCAAAATATACAGCGTTGTTTTTAACCATAGAGTCAATAACTTCCTTACTTCTTTTACCTTTCCCTATCATACCTTTCAACCCTTTTTCTAAAAGAGCCGGAGTGTATTTGTCCATTCTGCTACTAGTCGTTGGTCCGGCTGACCCTATTACTTGTCCTTCTCTTTCTGGAGTTGGTCCAAGGTAGTATACTATAGAGTTATTAATATCAAAGGGCAAAGAATCCCCCTCTACTAACATATCATACATTCTTTTGTGTGCTGCATCTCTTGCTGAGTAAATGGTACCTGTTATATAAACATAATCCCCTGCTTGTAAGTTTTGTACTATTTCATTGGTAAGTGGAGTTTTAATAAACTTATCCATGTAAAATCCTCTTTATTTTTACTTTTGTAATATTACTATGGATCAGATAAGATTATTAGTCAACTATATCCTTCCCATGTAATAATGGATTTATTATCTGGTTAATATGTTATAATAAAATATTTAATCTACAAAATTATTTATAAAGTTCTTCTTATATGACGGTTAACGTGACAACATATGTTAATTGCAACCGGAAGTCCCGCAATATGGGTTGGATAGGTTTCTATGTTAACTCCAAGTGCAGTAATCCTTCCACCAAATCCACCGGGTCCTATTCCGAGATTATTAATCTGAGTTAATATTTCTTCTTCTAGTCTTTTTATATGATCCAGTTTCGAAGGTTCGTCCAAACTTCTAATTAGCGCTTTTTTTGATAGGATTGTACATTTCTCAAAATCACCACCAATACCCACACCAACAACAATTGGAGGGCATGCATTTGGGCCGGCTAACTTAACCGTTTCAATTACAGCCTGTATTACCCCTTCTTCCCCATCTGAGGGTTTCAGCATATATACCCGGCTCATATTCTCACTCCCAAAACCTTTTGGTGCAACTGATATCTTAAGTTTGTCACCGGGTTCTATCTGGTAATGTATGATTCCTGGTGTATTATCATTTGAATTATTTCTAATTAGTGGATCTGAAACAACAGACTTTCTTAAATATCCTTCTTCATAACCTTGCCGAATTCCTTCATTAATTGCTTCTTCGATACCCAGACCTTCAATATGAACTTCTTGTCCTATTTCAATAAAAACAACCGTCATACCGGTATCCTGACAAATAGGAATACTATCGACCGCTGCTATATCTAAGTTTTCATTTAATTGTTCTAGTATTTGTTTACCAAGAGCGGATTCCTCTCTTGATGAAGCTCCTCTAACTCTCTTATCTACATCAGAAGCCAACTTATAGTTGGCTTCGATGCACATTTCTTTTATATTTTTTATAATAATATCTGTGTGTATATTTCGCATATTACTCCTATTTGAAATTTACTAAATAAATTAAATTAAATCATTAATACTATTCGGTTTAATATTATTCGGTTTTAAACCGAATAACAAATAAGCAAAATAAATTCTTATTCTTTATCCTCTTCCTCTAACGTATCTTCTTCAATCCTATTTAATAAATTTTCTAAGGAATGATCCTCAGGTAGGTCAACTGGTTCATACTCAGAATCTTGTTCAAATTCTTCCATATCGACTTCAATAGATTCTTCATTCAGCTCTTTTTCAAGATTTTTAATTACATCATCATCTGAAGTTATTGTGTTACTTTCTCTTACCTTAGCTAATCTAGCCACTGTAATATCCGTATCAGTATCTATAGATATTAATTTGACACCTGAAGTAATACGTCCAAGAAGTGAAATATCATTTACCATTAAACGAATAACAATACCTTCGGTAGTGATAAGAATGATTTCATTCTCTTCATTTACTGCCTTTACACCTACCACATCACCAGTTTTTTCTGTGATTTTATAGCACTTTACACCTTTACCGCCTCGACGTTGAACTGTAAATTCATCCATTAGGGTTCGCTTGCCCATACCATGTTCAGATACAAATAATAAATATTCTCCCTGAGTATTAAGCTGCATACCTACGATTTCATCATCTCCAGTTAAGGTCATACCTATTACACCCATGGAGGTTCTTCCCGTAGGTCTAACATCACGTTCATTAAAACGAATACACATACCATTCTTTGTTACAAGTATAATATCTTTCAAATGGTTCGTTGATTTAACTTCAATTAACTCATCATCTTCTCTTAGGCTAATCGCCTGAAGACCAGACTTTCTAATATTTTCATATTCTTTAATTGGAGTTTTCTTTACAATACCATTCTTGGTTGCCATAAATAAAAATCTATTTTCTTGGTATTCTTTCAACGGAATAATTGCTGTAATTCTTTCTTCCGGTAGTAACTGAAGAAGATTTACAATAGCCGTTCCTCTTGCAGTTCTTCCAGACTCAGGAATTTCATAAGCCTTTAGACGGTACACTCTACCCTTATTTGTAAAGAACATGATATAGTGATGGTTGGTGGTCATTAGGAGATCTTCAATAAAATCTTCATCAATTGTATGCATTCCTTTAATTCCCTTACCACCACGATGTTGGCTCTTGAAATTATCAATAGTCATACGTTTGATATATCCTAATCTAGTCATTGCTATAACTGTACTTTCATTTGGAATTAGATCCTCCATGGAAATATCAAACTCATCAAATCCAATGGATGTTCTTCTTTCGTCACCAAACTTATCTCTAATTATTGTAATTTCATCTTTGATTACGCCAAGTAACAACTTCTCATCTGCTAAAATTGCCTTATATTCAGCAATCTTTGCCATAAGCTCAGCATATTCATTCTCAAGTCTCTCTCTTTCGAGACCTGTTAAAGCACGAAGTCTCATATCAATGATTGCTTGTGCCTGTACATCGGAAAGTGCAAAACGCTCAATTAATCGCTCTTTTGCAATAGGTCCATTTTGTGATGAACGAATGATAGAAATAACTTCATCAATATTATCAAGTGCTATTAATAAGCCCTGTAAAATATGAGCTCGTTCTTCTGCTTTATTTAAATCATATTTTGTTCTTCTGGTTACTACTTCTTTCTGGTGTTGTAAGTAATAATCCAGCATTTGATATAGATTTAAGACACGAGGTTCATTGTTAACTAACGCTAACATAATTACACCAAAAGTATCCTGCATCTGTGTATGTTTGTATAAATGATTTAGCATAACATTCGCATTTACATCTCTACGTAATTCGATAACAATTCTCATACCGGTACGATCGGATTCATCTCGAAGCTCTGTAATACCATCAATTTTTTTATCTTTTACAAGCTCAGCAATTTTTTCAATTAAACGTGCCTTATTAACCATGTAAGGTAATTCAGTTACAATAATTCGATTCTTCCCATTTGGCATAGCCTCGATATCCGTAACAGCACGTACTCTTACCTTACCACGTCCCGTTCTATATGCTTCTTCAATTCCGGCTGTTCCAAGAATCTCAGCACCAGTTGGGAAGTCAGGTCCTTTGATAATCTTTAATAATTCATCTATTTCTGTTACTCTATTCTCTTCAATGTAATTATTGATAATTTTTAATACACCATCAATAATCTCACGTAAATTGTGAGGAGGAATATTGGTTGCCATACCTACAGCAATACCTGAAGTACCATTTACCAAAAGATTTGGATATCTGGAAGGTAATACATTGGGCTCTTTTTCTGTTTCATCAAAGTTAGGAGAAAAGTCAACTGTATCTTTATTGATGTCAGATAACATTTCCATGGATATCTTGCTTAAACGAGCCTCGGTATATCTCATCGCAGCTGCACTATCACCATCCACTGAGCCGAAGTTTCCGTGTCCATCAATTAAAGGATATCGAGTAGAGAAATCCTGAGCCAATTTTACCAAAGCATCATAAATAGAGCTATCTCCATGAGGATGATATTTACCCATGGTATCACCGACAATACGGGCACATTTTCTGTGCGGTTTGTCAGGACCGTTGTTCAGCTCAATCATTGCATATAAAATTCTTCTTTGTACCGGCTTCAAACCATCCCTTACATCTGGCAAGGCACGCGCAGCAATTACGGACATGGCATAATCGATATAGGATGTTTCCATTGTCTTTCGTAGATCTATGTCATGCACCTTGTCGAAGATATTCTCTTCCATTACTTTTCCTCCGTTCGAATCTTCATCAATTAGACCTATCATAAAATATAATTGATTTCCCAAATAATCCGACTTATATAGTTATACACTACTTATGTGCTTATTTAGGTTGATTTTGATTTATTAAAAACAATTTATACACTTATTAAATCTTAAACATCAAGATTTTTTACATATTTCGCATTCGCTTCGATAAATTCTCTTCTTGGTTCAACTTTATCACCCATTAAGGTTGTAAAGGTTAAATCAACCTCAGAAGACTGTTCCTCATCCATGGTTACTCTTAAAAGTGTTCTTGTTTCAGGATCCATAGTAGTATCCCATAGCTGCTCAGCATCCATTTCGCCTAGACCTTTATAACGCTGTATCTTATTATTTCCATCTCTACCAATTTCAGTAAGAACCTCGTTTAATTCCTCATCACTATAAACGTAACGTATTGTTTTACCCTTTTCCACTTTGTATAGCGGAGGCTGAGCCAAATACACATATCCTTGTTTGATAAGTTCTGGCATAAATCGATAAAAGAATGTTAATAATAATGTGCTAATATGTGCTCCATCAACATCGGCATCTGTCATAATGATAATTTTATGATAACGCAATCTTGAAATATCAAAATCCTCTGAGATACCTGTACCAAAGGCTGTTATCATAGCTTTTATTTCATTGTTAACTAATATCTTATCTAGTCTTGATTTTTCAACATTTAAGATTTTTCCTCTAAGAGGCAGTATTGCTTGTGTTGCTCTGGTTCTAGCGGTTTTGGCTGAGCCACCCGCAGAATCACCCTCAACGATATAGATTTCACATTTTGATGGATCTTTTTCTGAGCAGTCAGCAAGCTTTCCAGGAAGTGCCATACCTTCTAAGGCTGTTTTTCTTCTGGTTAAATCTCTCGCTTTTCTTGCAGCATCCCTTGCTCTTTGAGCAAGAACTGCTTTTTCACATATCATTTTAGAAACCTGAGGATTTAATTCTAGATAATAGGTCAATTGCTCACTAACAACACTATCTACTGCTCCCCTTGCTTCACTGTTACCCAATTTTTGCTTTGTCTGACCTTCAAACTGTGGCTCAGGAATCTTAATGCTAATAATTGCAGTTAATCCTTCTCTTATATCTTCTCCGGACAAATTTGCATCACTATCCTTTAAATACTTCTGAGTCCTTGCATAATCATTAAAGGTTTTTGTAATCGCATTCTTAAAACCGGCCAGGTGAGTACCACCTTCCGGAGTTGTTATATTATTTACAAAGCTATAAATCCCCTCAGTGTAGGTACTGTTATGCTGCAATGCTACCTCAACATATACCTCATCTCTTTGTCCTTCGCAATAAATAATGTCAGGATAGATAGGATCTTTATGTTTGTTCAAGTATTCCACATACTCCTTAATACCGCCTGCATAATGGAATTCACGTTCTTTAGGTTCTTCTTCTCTAAGGTCTGTAAGAATAATCTTAATATTCTTTGTTAAGAATGCCATCTCACGAAGTCTTTGCTTTAAGATATCATAGTCATATACAGTCTCTTCAAATATTTGTTTATCTGGCAAAAAGGTTACTTTAGTTCCTCGACAGTCTGAATCTCCAACTTCATTTAACGCATGCATAACCTTACCACGTTCATAACGTTGTTGATATTTTTTACCATCTACACAGATTTCTACCTCTAACCATTCAGAAAGAGCATTAACAACAGACGCACCAACTCCATGAAGACCGCCGGACACCTTGTATCCTCCACCGCCAAATTTGCCACCTGCATGAAGAATTGTAAATACAACTTCAACAGCTGGGATTCCCGCTTTTTGATTAATTCCAACTGGGATACCACGACCATTATCTGTTACTGTGATTGAGTTATCCGGATTAATAAATACCTCAATCGTATCACAAAATCCAGCTAATGCTTCATCAACGGCATTATCTACAATTTCGTAAACCAGATGGTGTAACCCCTTAGAGGAAGTTGATCCAATATACATACCCGGACGTTTTCTTACTGCTTCCAATCCCTCTAAAATTTGAATTTGATCTGCACCATATTCGTTACTCATTTTATCAATCCTCCGTTTTTTCGGAGGATTTAACCTCCGTTTTGTTGGAGGACTTAACCTCCATTTTTTATGAAGGGCGTAACCTCCATAGTTTTAGTGATCTATCACAGTACCCTCGATTACTTGAAAAATTTTATCGTACTCAAATCGATGAGTGACAAATTCTTCTAACCCTGTACATGTAATGATCGTCTGTATATCACCTATGCTATTTAAGAGATAGTTTTGTCTTTGCCTGTCAAGCTCTGATAAAACATCATCCAGTAATAGTATTGGATTTTCCTTAATCAAATTTTTAACCAACTCAATTTCTGCTAATTTACAAGAAAGTGCAGCTGTACGTTGTTGACCTTGAGATCCATATTTGCGTATATCTATATTGTTTAAAAGAAAACTTAAGTCGTCCCTGTGTGGTCCAACATTGGTCATTTTTAAACTAATATCCTTTTCCAAGGATTTTTTCAACCGTCCTTCGAAATCTAATTCTTTGACATTTGGTTCATACTGAAGTATTAGTTCTTCTTTTCCACCAGTTAATTTACTATGAATATCTTTCACAATGTCATTCAAACGGACAATAAAATCACTTCTGGTTTTTATAATCTTAACTCCAAATTCCAGAAGTTTCTCATCCCATATGTAAAGTGTATCCAATAATTTACTGTTATTACTGATCTGTTTTAATAAATTATTACGCTGTACTAGAACTTTATTGTAGTTACCTAAATAGTTTAAATATATTTTATCAAGTTGGCATAATTCTAAATCCAGAAAACGTCTTCTTTCTGCAGGACCATTTTTTATAATATATAAATCCTCAGGTGAAAAAAACACCAGATTAAGCATACCAAATAATTCACTCTGCTTTTTGATTGGAATCCCATCAATAGCTACACCTTTTGATTTATTTTTCTTTAAATGCAAATCTAGTCGGTGAGGTATTAGATTTTTTTCCAACCCAATTCTAATATGAGCTTCCTCATGTTCAAACTTAATAATTTCCTTGTCTTTACTGCCCCTATGTGATTTTGTAGTCCCACATAAGTAGATAGCCTCGAGAATATTTGTCTTTCCTTGAGCATTCTCGCCATATAAAATATTGATGCCGCTAGAAAAATTCATATTAAGATTACTATAATTGCGATAATCCTTTAGCTCTAACGACTTAACAATCATAATGATACCAATATTTCCTTTACAAAAATAGAATTAACTTCGTCTTAGCTATTTAATAATTTTAATTTGTTCACCTTGATATTCAACGATATCGCCGTCATGAAGTTTTTTCCCTCTTTGAACTTCAACAACACCATTTACTTTAACCATACCATCTATAATTTCATTCTTTGCATCTACTCCAGAACTTACAAGTCCCGCAGCCTTTAATGCCTGACCAAGTTTTATATATTCATCTCTTAACGTAATCTGATGCATATAAATCCTCCATTTCTTACGAAAATAAATTCATAAAAGCGTAAATTTTCAATGAAAAGAATTTATTTCTCACATTTTTGTTACGCAGATATAATTACATGAAAACTACAAAGAATAAGTTTACACTATATTCTCCTATTATGCTACAACATTTATATTTACAGGTAAAATTAAATAAATATAAGACTGCTCCTTATCTCTAATAAAACATGGAGCTTTTGCATTTATTAAATAAATATCAATTGTTTCATCATCAATAACACGTAGAGCATCAATTAAAAACTTTGGATTAAATCCAATGACAATATCTTTACCCTCTAGAGTAATATCAATTTCTTCTTTCATTGATCCAATGGCAGTGTTTATTTTTAATTCAAAATCATTATCTTTAATATCAATAATGATTGGCTTCTTATCCGTTTCTCTGATAAGTAAAGATGCTCTTTCAATACAACTTTGTAATTCTTTTTTATTAATTGTTACCTTTGTTTCGTAATCACTGGAAAGCATTTGGTCAATTCTGTAATACTCCCCTTCAATTAATCTGGTTAATACCACAGTATCATCAAATTCAAATAGGGCATGTTTCTCTGTAAAGAAGATATGAACATAAGAATTAATCTCACCAGATAATATTTTACTGATTTCATTCAAAGTCTTACCTGGTACAATAACTTTCCTGTCTTCATAAGAGTCTTTCATTATTACCTTACGAATTGATATTCTATGACCATCTAAAGATATTACTCTTAATTCATTTTGCTTAATCTCAAATAATTCACCCGTCATAATCTTGTTACTCTCATTATCTGAGATAGAGAAAACAGTTTGTCTAATTATTTCTTTTAATGTGAATTGAGATAATACAACTGGATTCTCTTTTTCTATCTTCGGAAGATTAGGAAATTCTTCTGATGATCTACCTGAAATAGAAAATTTCGCTTTTTCACATATTATTTCTGTCATATAGGAGGAGTCAGTTGAAATACTTACCTCATTCTCTGGAAGTCTTCGAACTATTTCAGAAAATATCTTAGCATTTAAAGCAACGGATCCGTTTTCAAGAATTGACCCCTTAACTATGGTCTCTATTCCTACTTCCATATCATTTGCTATTAATTTTATTCCCTGATCTGTAACTTCTATAATCAGACACTCTAAGATTGGCATCGTCGATTTTACAGGAACTGCTTTTAAAACTATATTAACACCATTTAAGAGATCCGCTTTTTGGCATTTGATTTTCATCTGTGTATAAACTCCCTTCGCGTTAAATACATAAATAAATAAAAGATTCTTAGTACTCTTAGTCATATAGGGTGTGAATTTGTTTATAACCATTGTTAGGCCACTAAATTCAGGGGTTGTAGCGTTTGATAACCCTGCTGAATTCAATGTTATATTATGTGGAAAAATTCAAATTTAATAACATACAGAATATGTAAATAAATTTGTTAACATGTTGTCCCTAATTTATCAACTAGCTATCAACGCGTCATTCACAATGAATAACTAGCTCTATTCGGGATTAATCTTCTTTATTAATACATCTATTGTATTATGTAAAGAAGAATCCTGTGCTATGTCACCAGAAACCTTGTCAAATCCGTGAAGAACAGTAGAATGGTCACGATTTCCTAAGGTTTTACCTATATCTGTAACAGACATTTCAGTTAAACGTCTACATAAATACATAACTATTTGTCTAGGATAAGATACACTTCTACTCTTATCCTTAGAATATATTTCGGATGGAGATAAATTATAATGTTCAGCAACAACTTCAACTATGAGTTCAGCGGTTATTACCTTCTTTTCATTTGGAGATATGATATCCTTTAATGCTTCCTCGGCTAAAACAAGATCAAGGTCTCTTTTCTTAAGTCTAGAAAATGCAACAATCTTAGTTAATGCACCTTCTAACTCACGAATATTAGATTTAATATTATTAGCAATATAGCGCATAACATCTTCATCAACTTTTAACCCATCAAGTTCTTCTTTTTTACGAAGAATTGCCATTCTGGTTTCATAATCAGGTGATTGAATATCTGCAAGTAGACCATGTTCAAAACGTGATCTAAGCCTGTCCTCTAAGGTAAGCATTTCCTTAGGAGGACGATCACTGGAGATAATAATTTGACGTTTTGATTCGTGCAGAGTATTAAAAGTATGGAAGAACTCCTCCTGAGTTCTTTCCTTACCTATAATAAACTGAATATCATCAATAAGGAGAATATCGATTGAGCGATATTTCTCCCTAAATTGAGTTGTAGTATTTTTTTGTATTGCATCAATTAACTCATTCGTAAATTTTTCACTGGTTACATACAAAACCTTAGTATCAGGATTTTGATTTAATACAAAATGGGCAATGGAATGCATTAAATGAGTTTTACCAAGTCCAACACCTCCATAGATAAAAAGAGGATTATAGATTTCTCCTGGATTCTCAGCTACAGCCAAGGATGCTGCTCTAGCAAATTCATTATTTCCACCGACCACAAAGGTATCAAAGGTATATCTTGTATTTAAAAAAGTAGGTCCACTCTGTTTTTTCTTTTGAACAGGGGTTTTTTCTAGCTCTTTTTTTTCTAAATCAATTTGGCTTTGAAGAACAAATCTTACTTCATAAGGCTCGTTCATTATCTCTTCTATTGAAACTTTAAGTAGTAATTCATATTTATTCTTAATAACACTTAAACTTGGAGGCCCAATTCGCTCGTCATTAATCAGAATTGTAATCAAATGATCATCAACATCATATACCTTTAGGGGTTTAAGCCAGGTATTATAGGATACATCAGTGATTCCATATTCCGATATCATATATTTTAAAATATCGTCCCATTTTGATTGAATTAAATTCCTCATTATTGCCTCCATTATACTCACATAATTATATATTATAACAAAATTATTATATTTTCAATGGTTAATATGCCATTCTTTATTTTTCGTCCTTTTGTGGAAGCGTTGATAAAGGAGTAAACATTATAAACAGCCATGAAAATGTTTATTAAGACTGTGATTTATACAGTTTGCAAGAAAAAATAGAACAGTTTATCCACATAAGAATAAAAGTTATCAACAATCGTGTATATTAATAGGAAGAAAGACGTTTTACCATGTTTTAGTACTACCTATTTATATTAGTAAAAGAAAAGATTTACTTGACGTGATAAGGTAATACGCATATAATAAACATGATATTCCTTAATATTAAAAGTATAATAGAGAAAATTCGCTTATCATATTGCACGGCGTGTTTAAAGGAGGTGCAACGTAATGAAAATGACATTCCAACCAAAAAAGAGATCCCATTCTAAAGTACATGGTTTTAGAGCAAGAATGGCGACAGCAAGTGGAAGAAAAGTTTTAGCTGCTAGAAGAGCAAAAGGAAGAAAAGTATTATCAGCATAGGTCGCAATTTTGTGACCTTTTCTTCTATTGTTAGAACAATTGAAAACATAATTCGAATGTTTAAAAACAGTTGGATTTAGGACAAGTGAAATTAAAACATAAGGTTAAACTTAGTTTTATATTTCACTTGTATGTAAATTCAAGGTTTCATACTAGGACAAGGTGTAGGAAACATGGAATATTCCGAAGCATTAAAAAGAAATGAAGATTTTAGGGAAATATACAGTACAGGTAAATCATTTGCGAATAAATATTTGATTATGTATGTTAAGAATAACAATCTGGATAAGAATCGACTTGGAATATCAGTTAGTAAAAAAGTTGGAAACAGTGTAATTCGACATAGGGTTACAAGATTAATTAGAGAAAGCTATCGATTATCGGAGAATAGCTTTATTAGTGGATTAGATATCGTCGTTGTGGCAAGAGCGAATGCCAAAGGAAAAGATTATTTAGAAATTGAAAGTGCATTGTTACATTTGAAAAAACTCCATAAAATAGGGAAACACACAGAAGGAAACGAACAAATGGGTTTTAAGAGTTAGTAGGAGTATAAAAGTGATTATTAAGAAGAGTATGATATTTATTATTAAATTATATCAAAAATATATATCACCATTAAAACGTACGCCAAGTTGTATTTACGCACCTACTTGTTCTTTGTATGCAATTGAAGCACTGGAAAAGCATGGGGTAATAAAGGGAACATATTTAGCTGTAAGAAGAGTTTTAAGATGTCACCCCTTTCATAAGGGTGGATATGATCCTGTTCCTTAAACATTTGAGGTAGTCAAATGTATCCATAAAAATGATGGAAAGCAGCTATAAGGAGGAAAAATAATTGATATTTACAATATTAACAAAGAGTGGTTCGTGGTATGGACCGATTGCAACTTTACTTGGATTAATCATGAATGTATTATATGATTTTTTCAATTTGTTCCATATTCAGAATATTGCTTTAACAATTATAGTTTTCACATTTATTGTTAAGACTTTAATGTTACCTTTAACAATTAAACAACAGAAATTTTCAAAACTATCTTCGAAGATGAATCCTGAAATTCAAAAAATTCAGGCTAAATATAAAGGTAAGAAGGATGAGGTTTCTTTAAGAAAACAACAAGCGGAAACACAGGCACTTTATCAAAAATATGGTGCAAACCCTACTTCTGGTTGTTTACCTTTATTAATAACATTACCAATTATGTTTGCTCTTTATTCTGTAATAACAAATATACCAGCATACGTAGAACATGTTTATACCTTATATGAGCATATTGCATTACAAATTCAGACCACAGCAGGCTACGAGGAATCATTAAAAGCACTGGCAGGTACTTTAAGTAATTCTACTAGACTTCCTTCTAGTTATGCAGAACCTAGACAAATTATAGATTTATTAAAGCATTTTACCAGTGACACCTGGGCTGCTTTTGGTACAAGTTTCTCTAGTATTCAGGGTACTGTAGTAAGTGGTGATACTACCACAGTTGCAGATACGATTAAGAATATAACCAATGTAAATATGTTTTTTGGTTTAAATATTGCAAATAGTCCTGGATTCAAACTTACACCAGCACTTATCATTCCAATTCTTGCAGGTGGATTGCAATTTATTCAGGGTAAACAACTACAGGCTACAACAAAAAATGCAAGTATGGATAACCCTACTGCAGCTGCTATGAATAATTCCATGGTTGTTGTAATGCCGCTTATGTCAACATTCTTCTGTTTTACTTTCCCTATTGGTGTTGGCTTATATTGGATTGCTACCAGTGTATTTACAATTATTCAGCAGTTCTTTGTAAATAAATATATGGATAGAATTAATGTTGATGATTTAATTGCAAAGAATGTAGCAAAACAGTCAAAACGTAATACTTATTTAGAATCCAAGGGAATTTCCATGTCTGAACTTGCTAAAAAACAGACAAAATATATTGATAGCTCATCCAATGATAAATCTTCAAATAACAATGACAGCGTGGAAGAAGAAAAGGAAATTTCTGAAGTTAATACAAGTTCAAGACCGTCCTCAGGAAATGCGAAAAGTATATCTGAAATAGCGAACCTTTTAAAAAACAAGAATGAGAAGGGGGATAAATAGGAATGGAATGGAAAGAATTCACTGCTAAGACAGTTGAAGAAGCATTAACAAGTGCGATGCTGGAATTAGGATCTACAATAGATAACATAGAGTATGAAGTTATTGAAAAAGAAACCAGTGGTTTTCTTGGTATGTTTGGAAAAGCTGCTAGAATTAGAGCTAGATTGAAGCTTACAATTCAGTTTGTTACAAAGAAATTTCTTGATGATGTATTCCATGCTATGAGTATTACTGCATCTTCTATAGTTAACTATGATGAAGAGAATGCAACCATTGATATCAATATTGATGGTGATGAGATGGGTGTATTGATTGGCAAAAGAGGACAAACCTTAGATTCACTTCAGTACTTAGTTAGTTTGGTAGCTAATAAAAATAGTGAAAACTATATTAAGGTTAAGTTGGATACAGAAAATTATAGAGCTAGAAGAAAAGAAACCTTGGAAAATCTGGCAAAAAATATAGCATTTAAGGTGAAGAGAACCAGAAAGCCAGTGTCTTTAGAACCAATGAATCCTTATGAAAGAAGAATAATTCACTCAGCTTTGCAAAATGATAAGTTTGTAGAAACTTATTCAGAAGGTGAAGAACCATATCGTAAGGTAGTTATTAATATTAAAAAAGGATTGGTAGAAAAAAAATATAATAATAACTATTCAAACAATCATAAGAATTCTTCAACTAATGGATATCGTAAAGATTTTAATAAAGATTCCAATAAAGACTCAAATAAAGAATTTAAAAAGGACTATAAAAAAGATTATAACAAAGATTTCAGTAAAGATAATCATGGTGTAACTAATAAGAATTATAAAAAGCCATTTAATACAAGTAAGAGTGCTTATAATAGCAATTATAGTACGGATTACAAAAAAGATTATGAGAAGTATAAAGAAAGTAAAGAAAAAAAGGCACAGACAGAAGAAAATAGTTAATTATTGTTTGTTGAGCCATGATATTTTAATTTAAATTTATGTATGTTGAAAATAGGTGCCTAAAAGTATAGCATACTTTTGGGCACCTATTATGCATGACAAGAGAAAGATCATGTTATTTCATAATGTTAATTGGGAGGGATAAAAAGTGACAGATACCATAGCAGCAATTGCAACTGGATTAAGTAATGCAGGATTAAGTATTGTAAGAATTAGTGGTAATGAAGCCTTTAATATAATAGACAAGATATATCGGTCAAAAAGTGGTTTAAAAAAGTTGTCACTACAAAGTAGTCATACCCTTCATTATGGATATATAATGGATAAAGATGAAATTATTGATGAAGTAATGGTAGCTATAATGAAGGCTCCAAATACTTATACAAAGGAAAATACAGTTGAAATTAATTGTCATGGTGGAATTATTGTAACAAAAAAAATAATTGAAACTGTATTGAAATATGGTGCAAAATTAGCTGAGCCAGGGGAATTTACTAAAAGAGCATTTTTAAATGGAAGAATAGATTTATCACAGGCTGAGGCTGTAAGTGATATTATTCATGCTAAAAATGAATTGGCTTTGAAAAATTCTCTAGGTCAGCTAAGAGGAAATGTTTTAGATATAATAAAAAAGTTACGTGAAGAAATTTTAAGAGATATAGCTTTTATTGAGGCAGCACTAGATGATCCCGAGCATATAAGTTTGGAAGGATTTCAGGAAGAATTAGAAGATCATCTTACGAATAGATCTAACTTAATAGATAAATTAATTCGTGATTCAAAGAATGGTAAAATAATTAAAGAAGGAATAAAGACAGTTATTCTTGGTAAACCAAATGCAGGAAAGTCAAGCTTATTGAATTATTTACTTGGAGAAGATAGAGCAATTGTAACAGATATTGCGGGTACCACGAGAGATACATTGGAAGAAACGATTAATTTAAATAATATTACCTTAAATTTAATAGATACAGCAGGTATACGTGAGACCTCCGATATTATTGAGAAAATGGGAGTTGAAAAGGCTGTTCGATACGCATCAGAAGCAGATTTGATACTATATGTAATTGATTCGTCAACAAGCTTGGATGAGAATGACGAGTTAATTATTAATTTACTGCAAGAAAAAAAGGCAATATTATTATTAAATAAAACTGATTTAGAATCTAAAATTACTGAGCAAGAAATTAAGAATTTTGATAATAAATCGATTATATCAATATCGGTAAAAAATAATGTAGGATTAGATGAATTAAAAGAACAAATAAGTTCAATGTTTTTTGAAGGTGAGTTAACTTTTAATGATGATATTTATATTACAAATGAAAGGCACAAAGAAGCATTATCTGATGCATTAAAAAGCTTAACATTGGTACAACAGAGTTTAAGTGATCAGATGCCGGAAGATTTTCTTTCCATTGACTTAATGAGTGCCTATGAATCTTTAGGTAAAATCATCGGTGAAAATGTTGAAGAAGATTTAGTAAATATGATTTTTAAAGAATTTTGCATGGGTAAATAGGTTTATATATGCGCACTAAATAAATTTTGAGTGCAGAAGCGTGTGAGGAATGGAGGAAATTATGTCATACGTAAAAGAAAGTTATGATGTTATTATTGTAGGTGCTGGACATGCTGGGTGTGAAGCTGCGTTAGCATGTGCTAGATTATCTTTGAATACATTAATTTTCACAGTAAGTGTTGACAGTATTGCTATGATGCCTTGTAATCCTAACATTGGAGGAACCTCAAAAGGTCATCTTGTTAGAGAAATCGATGCACTCGGCGGTGAAATGGGTAAAAATATAGATAAGACCTATATTCAATCTAAGATGTTAAATGTTTCAAAAGGACCTGCAGTTCATTCCTTACGAGCACAGGCTGATAAACAGCAATATTCTAGATCCATGAGACGAATATTAGAAAGCACTGACCGTATAACAATCAGACAAGCTGAGGTAACTGAATTATTAAGTGAAGATGGTAAAGTAACCGGAGTAAGAACATTTTCAGGAGCAATATATTCCTGTAAGGCAGTTATTTTATGTACAGGTACTTATTTAAATGCAAGATGTATTTATGGGGAAACAGTAAATAATACCGGACCTAATGGGTTGCAGTCTGCAACACATCTTACGGATTCCCTTAAAGAACTTGGTATAGAAATGTATCGGTTTAAAACTGGTACACCTGCAAGAATTGACAGTAGATCAATTGATTTCACCAAAATGGAAGAACAGTTTGGTGATGAAAAGGTTGTTCCATTTTCATTTACTACTGATCCGAAGGATTTGGATAAGCCACAGATTTCATGTTGGTTGACTTACACCAATGACAATACACATCAAATTATTTTGAATAATATCTCTAGATCTCCATTATATTCTGGTGATATCAAAGGTACTGGACCAAGATATTGTCCATCCATAGAAGATAAGGTAGTTAAGTTTTCAGATAAAGATAGGCATCAGGTTTTTATAGAGCCAGAAAGTCTTGAGACAAATGAAATGTACATAGCAGGTATGTCTAGCTCATTACCAGAAGATGTACAGTATCAAATGTATCGATCGGTTCCAGGGCTTGAAAATGCCAAAATTGTTAGAAATGCATATGCAATTGAATATGATTGCATTAATCCTCTTCAGTTGAAACCATCATTAGAGTTTAAAGCAGTAGAAGGATTATTTGCAGGAGGACAGTTCAACGGTAGTTCTGGATATGAAGAAGCTGCAGCTCAGGGTTTAATTGCAGGTATTAATGCTTCTATGAAAATACTAGGAAAAGACCCTTTAATTATTGATCGTTCCGAAGCATATATAGGAGTTCTTATTGATGATTTGGTAACAAAGGAGACTCATGAACCCTATCGAATGATGACTTCCAGGGCGGAATATAGATTATTATTAAGGCAAGATAATGCAGATATTAGACTAACCAAAAAAGGATATGAGGTTGGGTTAATTGATGAAGAGCGATATCAGGGGTTGTTAGTTAAGGAAAATAGGATTGAGGAAGAAATAAAAAGGCTGGAACATAAAGTAATAGGAGCCACTAAGGAAGTACAAGAACTTTTGGAGAAGCACGGTAGTTCTGCACTTAATACAGCAACAACACTTGCTGACTTAATTCGTAGACCTGAGTTATCCTATGAATTATTGGAATCCATAGATAGTGATCGCAAGACTTTGCCAGAGGATGTTGTTAACCAGATTAATATTAATATTAAATATGATGGTTATATTAAACGACAATTGAAACAGGTGGAACAGTTTAAAAAGTTAGAGAATAAGCTAATTCCTAGTGATTTGGATTATAATGATGTTCCAAGCTTACGTATTGAAGCTAGACAAAAGCTTATAAAATTCAAGCCAATGTCCATTGGACAAGCATCAAGAATTAGCGGTGTTTCACCAGCAGATATCTCTGTCTTATTAGTTTATCTAGTTCAATTCAATTATAGAAAATCGAAGGAAGAACAATAGAAACAGTAATTAGTAGAAATGGAGCAAATCATGGAAGCAAAAAGTGGCCTTGATTTAAGTGTTTTTCAAAAAGGGTTAGAAAAGTGGAATATTAAACTATCGCAATCTCAATATGATCAATTTATTGATTACTATGAATTATTAATTGAAAAAAATAAAGTAATGAATCTAACCGCAATTACAAAGTGGGATGAAGTTGTTACGAAACACTTTTTAGATAGCCTTTCTATAGTTAATCTAATAAATATATCAAAGGAACGTATAATTGATATTGGTACAGGTGCAGGTTTTCCGGGAATTCCCCTAAAAATTATATATCCTGATGCAGAAATTGTACTTCTTGATTCTTTAAAAAAGCGACTATTATTTCTTGATGATGTAATTGAAAAGCTTAATTTAAAATATATTAGAACAATTCATGGAAGAGCTGAGGATTTTGGAAGAGATAAAGAATATAGGGAAAGTTTTGATTTATGTGTATCAAGAGCTGTTGCAAGGCTATCTTCTCTGAGTGAATATTGCTTACCCTTTGTAAAAAAAGATGGGTATTTTATTCCTTATAAATCTGGAAAAATACAGGATGAATTAGATGAATCAAAAAGAGCATTTAAAATATTAGGTGCAGAATTCGAAAAGAATCATGCTTTTATGTTACCTGATACAGATATGGAAAGAAACTTACTTTTGATTAAAAAGAAAAATCCAACTCCAAGTGCTTATCCTCGTACTGCCGGAAAACCATCAAGGGAGCCATTATAAAGGTTTATATAATTTCATATAGATAAAAAGGAGAAACTGTTATGATTGAAGCAAAGCTTTTAACTGGTAGTGATAATTTAATTGAAGTTTTTGATATTCGACATAGAGTTTTTATAGATGAATTACAGTTGCCATTAATATATGAATATGATGATTTTGATAATCAAGCAATACATGTAATAGTTTATATAAAGGAACAAAATCTACTTTGTCCTGTGGCTACTGGAAGAATTGTTTATGATGGAAGTATTTGTGAAATTGATAGAGTATGTGTTCTAAAAGATTATCGTAGAAATAAATATGGAGATTTCGCTGTAAGAATGTTATTAAATAAAGCATTCACATCAGGAATAAATACAGTTATTGTTAAGGCACCAAAAGATATAGAGAAGTTCTTTAAGTCTATAGGGTTTTATGAGATTCAAGTTGAAGGTTATGATTTAAATAATGAGTTAAAATGTTTATCAATTGAGTCAAATTCTATTGTTAAACAATGTAAAAATCTCTCGAAAAATAGCTAATTTAACCTATAGATCAAAAAAAAGCTTTTAAATTAATTCTATATGTTATATGATATAACTGATAATTTTTATATTTATTAAATTAATATAGGTACCTTATCCTTTTCTCAAGGTAGTGTTTATACAGAATACAACTGTTGGAAATCATTTGTACCTAATAATAATTAATATACAATAATTATTATTCATAATATTTCTATCGCCCGAACACTATTACTATGAGCATAGAAAGGAATAAGAATATGAATGACAACGAGATGAATATGAAATTAGGAACAGATCATTTGGAGAAAGATAAAGAAATTACATCTCTTGCTCTGAAGAATCTTGCAGTTGAGTTGGAAGAGGAATTATACTCTGTTAAAATTCAGTTAAAATCTAAAAGTAATTTACTAAAGGAAAAAGAGCAAGAATTTGAAGAGTATGAAAAAACAAAGATTTATAATTATGATTTGTTTTCAACAATTAAGAGTAAGTCAATTGACTCACCAGAATTAATTTCTTTGATTGCTCAACTTAAAGTTCAAATTGAAGACTTGAATAAAAAACAGATTAGTCTTGTAGAGAAAGTTGAATCATTAAAGACAGCTGTGAAGTTAATAAATCATGTATCAGAAAATAGTAATAGCATATATGTATCTGAAAAGCAGCAAGGTTTTAATGAAAGGTCTCTTGGTATATTGGAGGCTCAGGAAATCGAAAGGCAAAGAATATCTAGGGATTTACATGATACGACAGTTCAAAATTTAACCAGTATGGTACATAAGGCTGAGCTTTGTGTTAAATTAATTGATATTGATACAATTCGTGCTAAATTAGAACTAAATTCTATGTCAACAACAATAAAAACTGTTATAAATGATATGAGGGGAATCATTTATAATCTTAAGCCAATGACCCTTGATGATCTTGGCCTAGCTGTGACGGTACGTAGATATGCAAATAAATTAATGGATTTGCACAATATACAAGTAAAGGTTCAATCGAAGGAAGATAAAGATGAATTATTACCAGTTATAAGATTAACATTATTTCGTGTTATTCAAGAAGCATGTAATAACATAATTAAACATGCTAATGCATCTCTAATTATTTTGGATATTCAATACGAAGATAATTATGTTAAAGTAATAATAGAAGATAATGGTTCAGGTTTTGAGAAGGAAAAAATACAACCAGTAACGGCTAATCAGACAGCAAACTTTGGATTATCTATTATGAGGGAGAGAACCTCTTTATTATCTGGAACACTAGATATACAAACAGAAAAGGGAAAAGGAACTAAAGTAATTGTATCGATTCCCTTAATAAACTGCGAGGAGGAAGAAAATGAATAAACCGATTAATGTAATGATTGCGGATGATCATTCCATGGTTAGAGAAGGTATTAAACAGTTACTTGAATTGGATGGGGATATAGTTGTAGTTGCGGAAGCAAATAACGGAAAGCAGTGTATAGAGCTACTTGATAAAAAACAAACGGATGTTCTTTTGCTGGATATTAATATGCCAAATATGAATGGTTTACAGGTATTACAACATATTAAAGAATCAAAAAGAAAAGTTAAAGTTATAATCCTTACTATTCATAATGAAGTAGAGTATTTAGTCAGAGCAGTTGAAATTGGAGTAGATGGATATGTATTAAAAGACTCCGACTCTAATTTATTGAAAAAGGCCATATTTACAATATTTAAAGGTGAAATATTTATTCAGCCGGAATTAGCTCCTTTATTAAAACAAAGATTGGAAGAAAAGAATAATTTCTTGAATAATCAGGAAGATGCTTTAACAAAGAGAGAAATTGAAGTATTAAAGTTATTGGCGGAGGGATTATTTAATAAAGAAATCGCGTATATGTTATCCATCAGTGAGAAAACAGTGAAGAATCACGTTTCTAATATATTTAAGAAAATTAATGTTTCAGATAGAACACAAGCCGCAGTGTATGCGATTAAGAATAATATAGTTGAATTACTTTAATTGTTAGTGTATTGGGAATGTTTCACGTGAAACATTCCTTTTTGTTTGAATTATACAGAAAAAACACCGGCTTGTAAGTGTTTACCCTACTAGTTTCGCTTTAAAGTAAAAACCTACTATGCTATTATGAGTAGAGGTTTGCCAATCTCATAAATAAAATATTTGAAGTACCGAAATGGATATAAAGAGCTTAGAACATACAACATGGGAATGTCAATATCACCTTGCATTTTCATTAAAATATTACCGCCAAATAACGATTAATATATAACAATATGGTAAGTAGCTTGACATGTTTGTTATTCTATCTAATATATTTTAACTTTTCTAGTTTTTAATATAGTGTAAAAATTAATCAGTTATGATTGGAAGATTAATAAATATATTTATATGAAAAGAATGAAAAATTTATAGATATAATATATGATTAATGCTATAATACTTTTTGTGTAAATAATATAATGATTAGAAGTTCTTAGGTTATTCGATACAGATAACTTTAGTGAAATGGAGTATCATATGGCAAGAATAATTGCAATTGCAAATCAAAAAGGTGGAGTGGGCAAAACAACAACTGCTATTAATCTGTCCGCCTGCTTAGCCGAAAGAAATAAAAAAGTACTTACCATTGACATTGATCCACAGGGAAATACATCAAGTGGTCTCGGGATAGAAAAAAATAAACTTAAGAACACAGTATATCAATTGATGATTGGCGAATGTGCTTTTTCAGACTGTAGAATACATACTCCAATTGAGTTTCTTGATTTATTACCCTCAAATGTTAATTTAGCAGGTGCCGAAATTGAACTAATAGGGGTTGAGGGGCGAGAATTCATTTTGAAAAGGGAAATTGATAAAATTAGAGATGAGTATGATTACATAATTATTGATTGTCCACCATCACTCAATACTTTAACAGTAAATGCAATGACAACAGCGGATACAGTTCTTGTTCCGATACAGTGTGAATTTTATGCATTAGAAGGTCTAACACAATTAATACATACTATTAATCTGGTAAAGCAGCGACTTAATCCGCAGCTTGAAATGGAAGGTGTTGTTTTTACAATGTTTGATGCTAGGACAAACCTATCTTTGCAAGTTGTTGAAAATGTAAAAAGTAATTTAAAGCAAAACATCTATAAAACTATTATTCCACGTAATGTACGATTAGCTGAAGCACCAAGTCATGGATTACCAATTAATCTTTATGATTCTAAATCAGCTGGAGCTGATGGATATCGTCAATTGGCTAGTGAGGTTATTGAAAAAGATCTAGCTGATACATATTCAAAAAATGATATAAATGAAATTAAATATAGAGGTAAGAGTTGAATTGTTAGATAATAGTAATTAGGAGGTTTGCATGGCAGTAAAGAAGGGTTTAGGTAAAGGACTGGATATCATGATTCCAGAACAAATTGTAAATAAAAATGAAGAAAAAAGTGAAGATGTTTCACGTGAAACATTAGTACATATAAGTCAGATAGAACCAAACAAGTCTCAACCAAGAAAAAAGTTTGACGAAGATACACTTCAGGAACTGGCTGACTCTATTAAACAATACGGAGTTATTCAGCCACTTATACTACAAAAAAGAGAAAAATTCTATGAGATTATTGCGGGTGAGCGTAGATGGAGAGCAGCTAGAATGGCTGGGTTAAAAGAAGTTCCAGCCATAATTAAGGACTATTCACCACAAGAGATTGTTGAGATTGCATTAATAGAAAATATTCAGCGAGAGGATTTGAATCCAATTGAAGAGGCGTTGACATATCATCGATTAATACAGGACTTTAATTTAAAGCAAGATGAAGTAGCTGAAAGAGTTTCCAAAAGTCGTGTTGCAGTTACAAATGCAATGAGACTTTTAAAGTTAGATATAAAGGTTCAACAAATGTTAATTGATGATATGTTATCCAGTGGACATGCTAGAGCATTACTTTCGTTAGAAAACAGCGAATTACAATATAATATTGCGTGTAGAGTTTTTGATGAAAAACTGAGTGTTAGAGAAACAGAAAAATTGGTGAAGAACTTACTTAATGAGAAGCCAAAAAAAGAAATTGCAGCTACAGATGAAGTAGATTATATATATCGTAGTTTAGAGGACAAAATTCGTACTATTATAGGAACAAAAGTACTGATTCATAATAAAAAGAATGATAAAGGTTCTATTGAGATAGAATACTATTCAAAAGAGGAATTAGAGAAAATAATAGATGTTTTTGAATCTTTTCAACAATAAGATAAACATAATGCTTTACTAAGTGAAGAAGGAAATATTAAGGCACAGGTTGGAGGACACTTATAATGAATTTATCAGAGTTTATGAGCTCATATTCAGATGTTATTATTTTGGGGTTATCAGGAGTAGTGTTAATATTATTAATTTTTATTATTGTTATATCGGTTAAACAAAGGAAATTAAATAAAAAATATCTTAAATTTATGACAGGAGCAAATGGAGAGAACTTGGAAGGACAGATTCTTGCAAGATTCGAGGATATTGACAACTTAAAGGCTGAGGCGAAAAAGATTAAGAATGATATTATTCAAGTAAATGACAATCTTCTGATAACATTTCAAAAAGTTGGTGTTGTTAAGTATGATGCATTTAAAGAAATGGGTGGTAAACTCAGCTTTGTTTTAACACTCTTAGATAAAAACAATAATGGTATTATGATAAATTCTGTTCACAGCAGTAGAGAAGGTTGTTATACTTACTTAAAGGAAATAATCAAAGGGGAATCCTTCTTAGAGCTATCCGCAGATGAAAAAAAGTCATTAAGCCAAGCATTGAATAGTAACAATTTTATGGCATAAGAGAATTTGAGGAAAGAACGAAAATAGAATAAAGTGAGTATTACTATAAAGACTAGATATCTATAAAGACTAGATATCTATAAAGACTAAATATCTATAAAGGCAAGATATATATAAAGAAAGAAGCAGAATAGAACTTTCGTTTAATCTGCTTCTTTCTTTTACTATATTTACTTATGAATGTGAAATCATATAATATTATTTTTTGTAGTTCTTGCCATAGTAAGCTAATTTATATAACTCCTCTAACTCTGATACCAAAGGAAGTCTAGGATTAGCTGTGGTACATTGATCTCCGAAAGCTAAATCAGCCAACATAGGTACCTTATATAAGAAATCTTTTTCATCAACTCCGTATTCCTGTAATGTAGCTGGTATACCAAGATGACGGTTTAAATCTTCAACCTCTTTTGCAAGCATTTCAACTGCTTCTGCATTATTCTTTGGAGTTTTACCTAACTTCTTCATTAATTCGAAGATCTTATCACCAACTATATAGCTTTCATATTTAGGGAAAGAGGTAAACTTAGTAGGACACTCTACACCGTTATAACGAATAACATGTGGTAATAAAATTGCATTAGCACAACCATGTGGAATATGATATTCACCACCTAGCTTATGAGCTAGAGAGTGGTTAATTCCAAGAAAGGCATTTGTAAAAGCCATACCGGCAATAGTGGATGCGTTGTGCATCTTCTCACGTGCAATTGGACTTTCTGCACCTTTATCATAGGACTCTTTTAAATATTTAAATACTAAATCAATTGCATGAATTGCTAATGCGTCAGTGTAATCAGAAGCAAGAATAGATACAAATGCTTCAATGGAGTGTGTTAAAACATCCATACCGGTCCATGCAGTAGACTTCTTTGGTACAGTCATAACAAAATCGGGGTCTATAATTGCTACGTCAGGAGTTAACTCATAGTCTGCGAGAGGATATTTCTTGTTCTCGTGTTTATCAGATATTACAGCAAAGGAGGTAACTTCTGAGCCTGTTCCAGAGGTAGTTGGAATAGCAACAAACTGAGCTTTCTTTCCTAAATGAGGGAATTTATAGGTTCTCTTACGAATATCTAAGAACTTTAAGGACATGTTCTTAAAGTCCGCTGTAGGGTTTTCATAAAATAGCCACATACCTTTAGCAGCATCAATGGCTGAGCCGCCGCCAAGTGCAATAATTACGTCCGGTTTAAACTTGTTCATTTCTTCAACACCCTTAAGAATGGTATCAAGACTTGGGTCTGGCTCTACCTGATCAAAAATTTCACAGTGAACATAATCAGGGCGTTTTCTTAACTGGTATAATACACGGTTTACATAACCAAGTTCTGTCATGGAGGGGTCAGTAACAATAAACGCTTTTGTTATTTCTGGCATTTTTGCTAAATATGCAGTTGAACCAGATTCAAAATAAATTTTTCCAGGTATTTTAAACCACTGCATATTAACTCTCCTTTTTGCAACACGTTTATAGTTAACTAAGTCTACAGCAGATACATTATGAGTGGTTGAATTACCGCCGTAAGAGCCACAGCCTAATGTGAGAGAAGGCATGTTAGTATTATATAAATCACCGATAGCACCATGTGTAGATGGAGAGTTAACAAGGATACGACCTGTTCTCATTCTAGCAGAGAAAGTTTTAATTACAGTTTCATTGGTAGAATGAATAACGGAGGAGTGGCCAAGTCCACCTAGATCAATCATTTTCTCACAAAGAGCAAATCCTTTTTCAAGATTAGCTGCTTTTATCACAGCAAGAACTGGAGATAATTTTTCTTTGGACAATGGATATTCAGGACCAACACCTTCAAGTTCGGTACATAATATCTTTGTATTCTCTGGAATTGTAATTCCTGCAAGTGCTGCTATGGCAACTGGAGTCTGACCTACGATCGATGGGTTAACGGCACCGGTAGCAGTATTAATAACAACAGGCTCAAGTAATTTTATTTCGTTCTTTGTTGCAAAATAGCAACCTGCTTTTTTCATTAATTCTACAACTTCAGCATAGACAGGAGCTTCAATGATTGCTGCTTGTTCTGAGGCACAAATCATACCGTTATCAAAAGACTTAGATAAAACAAGATCATTTACCGCTCTCTTAAGATTAGCTGTCTTTTCTATAAAACAAGGAACATTACCAGGGCCAACACCAAGCGCTGGTTTACCACAAGAGTAAGCCTGTTTAACCATACCAGAACCACCGGTAGCTAAGATCATAGAGATGTCAGGATGATTCATTAATTCTCTGGTTGCATCTATGGAAGGATATTCAATCCATTGAATACAATTTTTTGGAGCACCAGCTTTAATGGCTGCTTCATATAATGTTCTTGCAGCTTCCTTAGAACATTGCTGTGAACTTGGATGGAAACCAAAGATAATTGGATTTCTTGTTTTAATACAAGTTATACATTTAAACATTGTAGTGGAGGTTGGATTTGTTACTGGTGTTACACCTGCAACGATACCAACAGGCTCAGCCACTATCATATAATCCTCTTCTTCATTATCCTCTATAATTCCTACAGTTTTCTGATGCTTGATGGAATGCCATACATATTCGGTAGCGAATATATTCTTAATAATCTTATCTTCATAAACTCCACGGCCTGTTTCTTCAACTGCCATTTTTGCAAGTAACTGTTGTTTTGCAAGTCCTGCTAAAGCCATTTCATGTACTATGTTATCAACTGTTTCCTGATCTAATGAAGCAAATTCTTCTAATGCAATTAGTGCATTTTTAACTAAACCATCAACATGTTCTTTTGGTGTAGGTTGTTGTATTTCCTTTGTCATAATATACACTCCTTTATATTGTTAAATAATTAACACAATCGTTATGTCTAGAATATATCAGATAAATAACCGTTTGTAAATACATTTGTTAAAAAAATAACAATCAAAAATTTACTTAGTATTTAGCTAAAAATATATATAATATACAATCAATTTAAATATTTCCTAAAAGACTTGTTATCATGCATAAATCAGATAAATAAATCATTGAAAAACTAATTATTATACCTAAAAATGGTAAACGTAACTACTATTTTAGTTAGAAAGAAATTCAAAAATAGGAAGAAATACTTCTTATTATAATATAGGTCTTTTACTTGTAATATTAATAGGAAAGAGATAAGATATAATAGGAAATTACAATTACGATATATTTAGTTAGATAGTATAGATATAAATAAACTGGAAAGGATGTATTGATATGAGAATTATCTCAGTAGATTCTGTGACAGGTAATGAACTATTAGCGAAAGACATCATCGGTAACAGTGAATTGGTATTAATGACAGAAGGAACAGTAATAAAAAAAGAATATATAAAACGCTTGAAAGAGCTAAATATAGAGTATATTTACGTTGAAGATGAGATTGGAAAAGGAATCAATTTAACAAATAGTTTAGAAATGCAGATTCAGGAACAATGTCAAGAGGCATTTAGAAGCATTCTAATTAAATACTCTTATCACAACGAAACGGAGCTAGAAGAGATTATAAAAGTCGCAGATAATATCATCCATGATGTTATGAAGGAACCAGAAGTTATTTATAATTTATCCAGTATTAGAGAGAAGAATGATAGTACATATTCTCATTCAATTAACGTTTGCGCACTCTCTGTTATAATTGCCTTTCGATTAAAGCTATCAAGAGCAAAGATAAGAGATATTGCTATTGGTTGTTTGCTACACGATATCGGTTTTACTTACCTAACTTTTGATTATCATAATCTTACGATGGAAACCTGTTCAGATAAGGAAAGAAAAGAGCTTAAAAGGCATGTGGTATACGGCTATTCTGCTGTTGAGAGTATGAAGTGGCTTTCCCCAACATCCAAAGAAATTATATTAAATCATCATGAAAGGTTAGACGGGTCAGGATATCCCTTCAAATTAAAGGAAAGCAGAATTAAAATAGGAAGTAAAATAGCATCAGTTTGTGATGAATTTGATAGTAGAGTTTATGGTAATCTTACGAAGAGAATGAAGGTTCATGAAGCAATTGACTATATTATGAGCCATGCAGGAGTATTATTTGACTTTAATGTAGTTAAAATCTTCTTAGATTCTGTGGCAGCATATCCAACTGGTGGAATTGTAATAACAAACTTAGGGGAAACAGGAATTGTATTAAGACAGAACCCCCAATGCCCCACTAGGCCAGTAATACGTATTATAAGGGATAAAAATGGTGAGATACCAGGTGAGTGGATGGAAAAGGATTTAACAAAGGAGTTAACGTTATTTATAATCGATTCAATTATCGATTAGTTCTATGTATCATGAAAGATTAGTACTACTTGTCTTTAAAGTGAAAGTATGATATAAATAATTATTACATGAAAAGATTAAGATGCGCGTAAAATATAAAGAGTTTATCGGTTATGATTGGATGTGAAAGTTATGCATAGTTATTTAAGAGCAATAGGATTTAGTGACATTAATAATAGAATAATGTTAAATAAACTTTTGGAGAATATTATTGATAATTCAACCTCAAAGAATACAGTTGAATTAACTAACAAAAGTAACTTAACAGAGATTACCAAAGAATTTGGTGAAGGCATGGGAATTACTCTTCGTGGAGAACTTGATGATCAAGGGAATTTTCATATGGAGCATTACTTTCCTTGCATTCGAGGAACCAATACAAGTACACGCGAAGAAGTCGGAATAAATAAAAGAGTAGATTCAGAGGCGTTTACCGGTATGTGCGACGATTTTAGACTTGGTGTATCTTTGATTTTCTATCTTCAAAATGTAATTGAATTTTTGGAGAAAAAGAATCAGAACATGCCAATGACTACGCCCTTTCCTATAACGCTTGCAGCACTTTCATTGGAAGGAAGAATATTATTACCCATAGAAAAAGATGAAGTTCAGGTTAGAAATCTGACGGCAGAAACCAAACATCGCAATAATTTAATAGCAGAAGCAAAAAAGGGAAATCAGGATGCAATTGATAGTTTGACCATTGATGATATTGATACCTATGCGATGATTTCAAGAAGAGCGAAGAAAGAAGATATCTATTCTATAGTAGACACATCATTTATCCCATTTGGCTCAGAGTCAGATAATTATAGCGTTATTGCCACCATTATCGAGAGTAATCTAATTATAAATGAATTAACCAAAGAAGAAGTATATGATTTGCAGTTATTATGCAACGACATCTCTTTTCGTATGTGTATCAGTAAGCAGGATTTGCTTGGTGAGCCAGTGGTAGGTAGAAGATTTAAGGGTAATATATGGATGCAAGGTGCAATTTCTTTTTCTTAAAATAATATATATTGCAGATATTAAGTGGAGGGCCATAGTTGCAATTATTTTGCAAAATGAGTCCTTCATCTTCTTAACAAGAAAAATGATTATTGTTTCAGCTTTTGATTTAATTTTAATCATTTGACAAGAGATGTGTTGATTTAGTTTATGGATTGACTTGACTTAAGCAGGTCAGGATAGTAGAATAACTATGTTGTGTGTTTGTAGCTCAGCAGGATAGAGCGTCCGCCTCCTAAGCGGAAGGCCGTGGGTTCGAATCCCGCCAGGCACATTAAATTTGAAGAAACACGCATGCAAGTTTCTTCATTTATCGCGGGTGCGTTCGTATCTAACTAAGCTAAACTTGGTTAGATACTTCAATTAACCTTCGCGTATATTAGAAGATATTATGATTATATTCAGTCATAATATCTTTTTTTGTGTAAAAAATTTGATTATGTAAATAATAATAAAAATATATTTGGCATACACAATAAGAATTATGGTGAAGATTATGTTTATTTTATTTCACAGGGTGTCTTGCATATTGTTAATGTACTTATCGTAATAGTGAGATTACTCCTAGGGGGAGGGCTTGAGGGATTTCACATATATTTTACAAAATCTATACATAATCATGATTTCGACGTAAAACAGGTTATGTTATCTTTAATGTGTAAAGAAGAGATAAGTGAGAAGACAAAAGGAGAATAATATGAAAAAACATTTTAAAAATTTATCGATTTTATTGGCAGTTTTATTTGTCTTAACGGTTGCATTAGGTGCATGTTCAAGTCAAGATTCAAATAATGATTCAAAAGGTACAGATACAACAGATACAGGTAATGGTAATGAGGCAACAGATGATGGCGATTTAAGTGGAACAATTTCCATGGCTGGTTCAACTTCAATGGAAAAGCTTGCAAACGCAGCTGCAGAAGGTTTTATGATTAAATATCCTGATGTTGTTGTATCTCCTGAGTTCATTGGTTCCAGTGCAGGTATTGAAGCGCTTCTTGCAGGAACTGTTGATATCGGAAATGCATCAAGAGAGCTTAAGGACACAGAAACAAGTGCAGGCGCAATTGAGAATGTAGTTGCAATCGATGGTATTGCAGTAATCATGGATAAAACTAATACAGTAACTGACCTTACAAAGGATCAGATTGCACAGATTTTCACAGGAGCTGTTAAAAACTGGAGCGAAGTTGGTGGTGCAGATCAACCAATTGTAGTTATTGGTAGAGAATCTGGTTCTGGTACAAGAGACGCTTTTGAAGAACTTGTTGAAGTAAAAGATCTTTGTGTATACTCGAATGAAATCAACAGCACAGGTGGTGTATTAGCTAAAGTAGCAAGTACTCCTGGAGCAATTGGCTATGTATCTGTAGACGTACTTGATGATACCGTAATTGCATCAAACATTGGCGGTGTTGAACCTACAGAGGCAAACATTAAAGGCGGTACTTACTTACTTAGCAGACCTTTCGTAATGGCTACTAAGGGAGAGATTTCAGAGCAGTCTGAGCTTGTACAGAAATTCTTTGAATACTTAAGTTCAGATGAAGGAAAAGAATTAATTAAGTCAGTAGGTTTATTCACAGTAGATTAATACACAGCTTAAAATAAGCTGCAGAGTAGGGAGAATTCCATATGTAATATATATGGTATTCTTCCTTAAGCAGTTAAAAAAATAGTTTATGAAATGTAAACTATAAAATTAGAAATACTAACAGTTGTTTGAAAAGGCTGTTATTATATATAAAGTTATAGGGGTGCCAGGCATCACATTGGAGGTATAAGATGAGTAACAATAATTTCTCTATTATAGGAAGTTATAAAACGAAAAAAGGTGTTGAAAAGGCTGCCGGATTGGTATTTATTATCTGCGCTTTTTTTGCTGTTGCGGCTGTTTTTTCAATTACATTATATATGATAATTAGTGGTACACCAGCAATATTTGAGGTTGGGTTAAAGGATATTTTGTTTGGAACAGTGTGGAAACCGACTGCAGCTAATCCTTCCTATGGAATACTATATGTTATTTTAACTTCCATAGTTGGTACCCTATTAGCAATATTAATTGGGGTTCCTATTGGTTTAATGACGGCAATCTTTTTGGCAGAAACAGCTCCCAAGTTTCTTGTTGGAATTGTAAAGCCAGCGGTAGAATTATTGGCAGGTATTCCATCGGTTGTTTATGGTTTGTTGGGTATACTACTCTTAAATCCTATTATTTATAAATTAGAAATGATATTATTTAAGGATTCTCCTAATCATCAATTTACTGGTGGATCAAACTTGATTTCAGCGGTAATTGTACTAGCAATTATGATTTTACCAACAGTAATTAACATAAGTGAATCTGCTTTAAAAGCTGTTCCTAAACATTACAAGCAAGCTTCTCTTGCCTTAGGAGCTACAAAAATTCAGACTATTTTTAAAGTAATTCTTCCAGCGGCAAAATCGGGTATCATTACTGCAATCGTGTTAGGAGTAGGTAGAGCAATAGGTGAGGCAATGGCGATTAATCTCGTTGCAGGTAACAGTGCTAATCTACCATTACCGTTTAATTCCGTAAGATTTTTAACAACAGCGGTGGTTAGTGAAATGTCTTATGCTGCAGATACACATAAACGAGTTTTATTTACAATCGGTTTAGTTCTATTTGCCTTCATAATGCTGATAAATCTTGCACTAAATAAAGTAATGAAGGGGGGAGCAGACAATGCCAACGAGTAAGAGTATTTATGAAAAGCGACACAGACCCTTGGACTTATTTGTGTATGTCATTATATATTTTTGTGCCTCAATTTCCATTGTTCTTTTAGCCGGAATTGTAGGTTATGTAACTTTTCGTGGGGTATCCTCCATTAATTGGAGTTTTTTAACTACAGTAAGCAGCACAATTAAGGGAACCATAGGTATTGCAGGTAATATTGTTAATACTATTTATATTATTATAATTACACTACTTATCGCTATCCCAATTGGTATAGGTGCAGCTATTTACTTAAATGAGTATGCAAAAGAAGGAAGAGCAGTTCGTATGATAGAATTTACGACAGAAACCCTTGCGGGTATTCCTTCCATTATATTTGGTTTATTTGGTTATGTTTTCTTTGGTATAACCTTAAAATTAGGATTTTCCGTTTTAACAGGTGCATTAACACTTTCTATTATGGTGCTTCCTCTGATTACAAGAAATACACAGGAAGCCTTAAAAACAGTTCCTTCCAGCTATCGAAGTGGAGCGCTAGGTATTGGTGCAACAAAATGGTATATGATACGTACAATTCTACTCCCATCAGCTATGCCGGGAATAATAACTGGTGTTATTTTATCCATTGGACGTATTGTTGGTGAATCAGCAGCATTAATATTTACAGCCGGAAGTGGTTTTCTTCTACCAAAGCTAGGCGAATATGGGGAAGGTCTATTTGAGAAAATACTACAGCCAGGCGGTACCATGACAATACAGTTGTACTTGTTCATGGAAAATGCAAAATACGATGAAGCCTTTGGTGTAGCATTGGTATTATTAATTATCGTACTGGGAATAAATTTATTAACAAAATACCTTACAAAGAAATTTAATGTAAATAAAATATAGAATTTAATGGTGGGATAATCTATTAAATTTACTGCAAATCGTAGGAATGGAGATTATTATGAGTAAGGATAAAATCGTAACGAAGGAATTAAACCTTTTTTATGGAACAAATCATGCTTTAAAAAATGTTGATATGAATATTAAAGAAAAGGCAATTACAGCATTTATTGGACCTTCTGGCTGTGGTAAGTCAACCTTTCTAAAGACACTGAACAGAATGAATGATTTAATTCCAAATGTAAAAATAGATGGACTTGTAACTTTAGATGGTGAAAACATTTATGACCCTAGAGTAGATACCACGCTTCTTAGAAAGAAAATAGGTATGGTATTTCAACAACCAAACCCATTTCCTATGTCAATTTATGATAATGTTGCCTATGGACCAAGAATTCATGGTATTAAGTCTAAGGCAAAACTTGATGAAATTGTTGAGGAAAGTTTAAAGGGAGCTGCATTATTTGAAGAAGTAAAAGATCGTCTAAAAAAATCAGCGCTCAGCCTATCCGGTGGACAGCAGCAAAGATTATGTATTGCAAGAGCGTTGGCTGTTGAACCAGAGGTGTTATTAATGGATGAACCAACCTCTGCACTTGATCCAATCTCAACCTTAAAGATTGAGGATTTAATGTCAGAGTTGAAGGAGAAGTATACCGTTGCTATTGTTACACATAATATGCAACAGGCAGCTAGAATTTCAGACTACACAGCATTTTTCCTAGTTGGTGAGGTAGTCGAATTTGCACTTACAGACACTTTGTTTACAAGACCAGTAGATAAACGTACAGAAGATTATATTACAGGTAGATTTGGTTGATAATGAAATTTGACAGGAAAAGTAACGGACATTATAATTAAGTATATAGGAGGTATACATATATGACCGCTCGATTAACATTTGAACATGAATTACAGTTATTAAGAGAAAATCTAACAGAAATGGGACATTTGATAGAACAGGCCATTGAAAAAACATTAATAGCATTTGAAACAGAAAATGATGAGTTAGCAAACGAGATTATACAAGGTGACAGAAATATTAATGATATAGAAAAGACAATTGAAGCCAGATGTTTGTCTTTAATTTTAAAACAGCAACCGGTAGCAAGGGATTTGAGAATTGTTACAACAGCGTTGAAGGTTGTAACGGATATGGAACGTATTGGTGATCATGCAGCTGATATTGCTGAGCTTATTATGAGAGAAAAGAGAGTTCCAATTTATAATCTTGCAAAGCACATTCCTGAAATGGGAAGAGTTACAAAGGAAATGGTACATGATTCTGTGACAGCATTTACAACACTAAATGTAGAAAATGCAAGAGCAATTGTAAAAAGAGATGATGAAGTAGATGATTTGTTTGACAGAGTGAAAGAAGAGGTAGCCACCTTACTACGTGCATCCAATGATCATGTGGACCAGTGTGTTGATATTTTAATGATTGCAAAGTATTTCGAACGTATGGGTGATCATGCGGTTAATATCTGCGAGTGGACAGAGTTTCATGAAACAGGATCGGTTAATAATATCCGGTTACTATAAGTGGAGGATTCTTATGGAGAAGATATACGTAATTGAGGATGATGAGAGTATACGTGAGCTCCTTAAGGTGGCATTGGAGGGCTTTGGTTATAAAATCAAAGCCTATGAAGCTGCAGAGCCAGCGCTTGAGGACATGAAAAAGGACGTGCCTAGTATGGCTATCTTTGATTTGATGCTACCTGGAATGGATGGATTATCTGCAATTAGACTTCTTAGACAAGACGCTCAGCTTAAAGCAATACCAGTTATGTGCCTTACAGCAAAGGATAAAGAGCTTGATAAAGTAATGGGGCTGGATGTTGGAGCAGATGATTACATCACAAAGCCCTTTGGTGTACTTGAACTTGCAGCAAGAATAAGATCTTTGTTGCGAAGATCAGGAAAAGAAGAGAACCACGAGATTATTCGAATTCAAACAGTTACGATAAATCCTCTAAAACGAGAGGTTAAAAATAATGGAGAGCTAATTGATTTGACATTTAAAGAATATGAGCTTCTTCTATATTTAATAGAACGTGATTCCCGTGTGGTTGGAAGAGATGAATTGCTTAACCAAATATGGGGATATGAATACGATGGAGAAACCAGAACGTTAGATAGTCATATTCGAACATTAAGACAAAAGCTAGGTAATGTAGGTGCAGATTGTATTCGAACTGTTCGAAGTGTAGGATATCGTTTTGTGAGAAATGAGGAGTAAGTGAAGCAGGCAATTTTTAAAAGATTTATACTGATTCTATCACTGGCGCTTATCTTAAGCGGCAGTATTTTTGGTGTGGCAATCAGTATGATTACTTTGGATAGAACGGTAGAGAATATGCTGTATTCTGTTCGAATTGCAGACCATGCACTTGATTATCAAGGTAATTTAAGAGAACAATTGGATTTACTGAAACAGGTGGAAGGGAATAACCATACTCGTTTCTCGGTTATAGATTTAAACGGTGATGTCATAGCAGATAGTGATATTAAAGATAGCAGTACCATGGAGAATCATTTAGATAGAGAAGAAATTAAGGAAGCATTAAAAACAGGAACAGGATATGCAACCAGAAAATCAGAGACTCTGCGAAAATCCATGCTTTATGTTGCTTCCATATCTGAGAATGAAAAGTATATTTTAAGAATTGCAATTCCCTTCTCCGGACTAAAGCAGTATGTGGGAATTCTTATTCCATCTGTTATTATCAGTATCGGTATTCCATTAATTGTGTCATTAATTCTTGCAGATCGTTTCTCTTATTCGGTGACAAAACCATTAAAAGAAATAGCAGAAGAAATGCATAAGCTAAAAGAGGAGAATCCAGAGTTTCATTTTAATCATTATAATTATGACGAAATGAATGTCATTGCAAATACTACCCTGCAAATGTCCAAAGCAGTAAAGGAGTCTATGGAACGAATTGAATTTGAAAAGATGGTAAGGCAAGAATTCTTTTCAAATGCCTCACATGAACTTAAAACACCGTTAACTTCAGTTAGAGGATATGTAGAGCTTTTAGAAAACGACATGGTAATTGATGAAAACATGAAGAAAGACTTTTTAGCTCGCATAAAAAAGGAAACCTTTAATATGACGAATCTGATTAATGATATCTTAATGATATCCAGGTTGGAGACAAAGGAAGCGGAAGTCATTTTAACCCAGGTTAGAATCTATCCAGTCATTAATGAGGTGTGCAAAGCTTTGGAACCATTAGCTAAGGAATATCAGGTAAAGGTTCATATGAATTGTAAACCGATTACGATGTTAGCTAATACTCAGCAATTAAGAGAATTGTTTAGCAATCTCATTACCAATGCAATTAAGTACAATAAACCAGGTGGAAAGGTAGATGTCATTATTACTTCCGAAGCAAAGGAACTAGTATTAATTGTAGAAGATACAGGTGTTGGTGTTCCAGAGGATGCAAGGCAAAGAATATTTGAACGCTTTTATAGAGTGGATAAGGGGCGTAGTAAGAAGGTTGGAGGCACTGGACTGGGATTATCGATTGTTAAGCATATTGTAAATTACTATGAAGGAACCATAGAAGTACAGAGTAAATTACAAGAAGGAACCAGATTTACGGTTCGTCTACCTATAAAAAATAGTAGTAAACCAAATGAGTAAGGAAATATATAGTGCATTTTTACATTTTATTTGTCGATTCTGTAATCTTTTTGAAATGAGTTGACGATATATTATAATATCCTGCAAGTTTTTTAAAAAGCTAGAAGAGGAGATTATAATATGATAAAACGTATGAATGCACTTTTTTTTGGAAGTTGCTTATTGGCGGCAATCCTGCTGGAGGTATATTGCATTCAAGTATTTGATGGGGAATTGTTTAGTGCCATTGGAATTGGGGTTGTAGTACTAATTACAGGGTATTTATTTATGGATTCTATAAGAAGTATTTACAAGGAAAGCGTTGAAAAGTCAAAACAGCAGTTGCAAGAACTTCAAAGGGAAGAGATAGCAAGGAGAGATAGTCAATATGAAGAATTACTTAATCTTCAAAAAGCAAGCTATACAGCAGTTAAAAAAAGTGAAGTCTTGCTTATAAAGCAGCTGGAAGATGCTTTTAAAAGGATAGACAATCTTGAAAACTCAAGTGAGAATTATATTAACAAAATCTTTGAGCTTCAGAAAAAGACGTTAGAGGGTCAGAAGAATGCACTGAATTTAGAGATTAAATATAGCAAAGAAAACACGAAGGAAATTATTAATGAACTTCAAAATAAAAATGATTATGAGGAGTTTAAGGATCAGATATCAGAACTAAAGATACTTATAGAAAAACACATCGAGGATACGAATAAAAAGATCGTAACTGGTTTTCAAGAGGATGATTATGAAACCTACCTAGCAAGTAAAGGGATATTAGATCAAACAATGACCTCTGGTATGGAACTATATGAGGAAGACAATGTTTATGAAAATATAGATGAAGGGTTTGATCGTCTAGTTAAGGAAAACAAAGACGAAGAAAGTTTAATTCAGGAAGAGGTTACAGAAAGAAAGGAAGATTATGATTTTAGTGATGCACCTGAGCTAGAAAAAACCTCTGACAGTGACCCGGTTTCTGAAGAGTCAGCATCAGAGGAGAATATTAGTACAGAAGAGGAAAACCTGGAGGCACCTAAAATAGTACCATTATATGATGATCCAAATAAAGCTTTAACAGCGGATGAAATCGCTGCACTATTTGCATCCCTAGGTTAATAAGGGGGATTATAAATCCAAATAATCATCATCTCTATGAGCTTTACGACGAGCACGTTTTTTATAATAGGCACTTCTACGTTTTAGCCGTGGTCTCTCTATGAGTATATAATATAATGCAAATGCGAGTAAAAATAACCCTACAATGCAACCAATAATAATTGGACGCAAATTACCATCGGATTTTGAGGATGGCTCTGATACATTGGGCTTGTTAGTGGGAGTAGGCTTTTCGTGCTCCTTTAATATTAGGGCTAACTTAGGAGCATTGTTATATAAAATATTAGCACCACCTACATATTTGTCTTGATAGGAATAAGATATGTTACCAATGACAGTGTTGCCATCAGAGTCAGCCGCGGTATTCTTTATCTCTTCGGAGGTATTAAAAGTTACTTCTTTTTCGGCATCTTCAAAGGAAGCAGTGTTAGGTAATATCAGATATCCATTTTTATCAGTTAATATTGGAGAATCAACTTCGCTAAGCAAGGAGTTATATTTCGTAAAAAAAGGTGATTCATTCAGAGTTTTAGTATCCTCTAAATCTGCAATGGAGTAGATAGAAAAATTATCAAATCCATAATCAAATAATTCGGCAGTATCGGTATACTGATGTTCATTAGAATCGTCTTGCAAGACAATACAGATTAATTCTAAATCTCCACGTTTTGCAACAGATGCCAGGGTATATTTTGCAACAGAGGTATAACCGGTTTTTCCACCTATACAGTCATCATATAAATATTTTTGCTTTAATACAAAAGCATGATGATTTCTTAAATATCTAATTTCGGGTTGAATATTAGTAGGAGGAATCTGATAGGTCCTTGTCCCAAAAATTTTACGAAAAGTTTCATTTTTCATAGCCTCCTGAGTAATAAGAGCCATATCGCGTGCACTTGTATAATGATTTTCATCAGGTAATCCGTGAGGATTTGAAAAGTTCGTATTCGTACAACCCAGGCTTTTAGCGCGTTCAGTCATCATTTTTGCAAATGCATCTGCAGACCCTGCAATATGTTCAGCTACTGCATAGGATACCTCATTTGCAGATTCTAATAAAATACCATAGAGACATTGTTGCATAGTTAACTGCTCGCCAACATCAATACCAATACGACTACTTTGAAGATCAACTTCATAAACTGCATTGGTTGAAAAGGTTACGATCTCGCTTAAGGAGGAGTTTTCAATTGCAAGGAGAGCAGTCATTATTTTTGTGATACTAGCTGGATAATACGTTTTATCTATATTCTTTTCGTATAAGATTAAACCAGTGGAGGCTTCCATTACAATTGCTGCATCTGCATATACATTAGGTCCAGTTGGCCAAGAAGTATCATTTTCTGAGCTAGTGGCGGTGGCTTGTACCTGATAACTGGAAAGTATTGAAAAAATAAGTATCGTAGATATAGTAAAAAAGGCTATCATTTGCCGTTTCATAAAAACCTCCATAATTACAGAAAAACTTAGTGACAAAGCTTTAACCTTGTCACTATCGGTTTGGTATTTGTTATCACATCTTCCTAATTGTACAATGATTACTATATTATTGTAAACAAGTAAAATAAGATCAATACACTTAATAGGAATTATTGTAACATATATGAGCCCCCATTATAACCCATAAGTTACACTATCTTATGAAATTTGTCCAGGAACGCTTTACTGGATCTGGAGCAGGCAGGGCCTCTTTGCAGTAATCTTTCATATGAAGCATCCATGACATATTGTTAGCAAGATTATTTAATACAGAGACTCCTTCAAGATCCTGTGCCATTTCACCAGGTACTCCACCATGAATAGCATTCCAATAGTAGGAAGGAGCAATCATCATTTCAGAGATTAAAAAGTAATTGTTAAGCTGATCAAAGGTAGTAACACCACCAGAACGACGAAGTACGGCAATAGCTGCACCTACCTTAAGACGCATTCTGCCTTTGTTGGGATAGAAAAGACGGTCAAGAAAACTTTTCATGGTACCAGCAATGCTTGCATAATATACAGGGCTTCCCAGGAGTAGGCCATCTGCAGCATGTATCTTATCAACTATTTCGCGAAACCAATCATCTGAAAATACACAATGGCCATCTTTACAACGACCACAAGCAATGCAGCCTTTAATTTCTTTGTTACCAACGTGAATAATTTCTGTCTCAATACCACGGGCCTCCATCTCGTTGCAAACAATTTCAAGTGATTGGTATGTGTTACCCCTTGGCTTAGGGCTTCCGTTAATGGCTATAACTTTCATAAAGTTACTCCTTTCAATATCAGTATTCAAAATCTATTATAGTATACTACATGATGTCCTTAATGAAAATAGAAAAGGTACACAATAGGTATGTTATATTAGAAGGAAGCTATTGATTAATAAATACTAATAATTGACGATTGTTTGACCAAAAAAAAAGTGGTATGATGAAATATGTAAAATAATACAGAAATAAGGAGAATTAGAATGGAGATTACTACTATTGTTGGTATTATTGTAGGTGTCCTATCAGTAGTTGGAGCGATGATATTTAAGCATATTAGCTTTGATGTTTTCTTGAATCCAGCTGCGTTTTTTGTTATCTTTGTCGGTACGGTTGCGACCATATTGAATTCATTTCCTGGGGAAAATATCAAGAATATCGGAGCACTATTTCGGATTCTTTTTACAAAATATAAGGGAGTTTCTGAAGTTGAGATCATTAAGCTAATGGTTGAGCTATCCAGTTTAACCAGGCGAGAAGGGCTATTAGCCTTGGAAAGTCGAATGGAAGATATTAATGATCCCTTTATAAAGAAAGGTCTTCGTCTGGTAGTTGACGGTATGGGGGAAGATACCATTACCGATATTATGGGAGCAGAAATCTCCGCCATGGAAGCAAGACATGAAGAAAACGCAAGTATATTCTCCTCTGCGGGAATGTATGCACCTACCCTAGGTGTATTAGGAGCCGTGTTCGGCTTAATTGCCGCCATGTCACATATAGATGATACCGAAGCAATGGCAGAGGCGATTGGTGCTGCCTTCATTGCAACTATTCTTGGTATCTTTACCGGATACGTGCTTTGGAATCCATTTGCAAAAAAATTAAAAGTAAAAAGTCATGAAGAAGTTTTAATTAAAGGTATGGCAATAGAAGGGATAATAGCCATTCAAAAAGGTGAATCCCCAGTTATTATTAAGGAAAAACTACTTTCCGTTCTTTCATACAAAAAACAACAAGAGATACTTGAAGAGTTAGGTAGTGGTAATGAATAAGGAAAGTTGTAAAGTTACACTATGATTTTCGACTTTACGAATATTGCAATTATAAATAATAATACAGTTTATTCGTAAGAATGGAGTATTTTATGGCGAAAAGAAAACAGAAAAAACATCACGAAGAAGAAGGCGGCGAGGCATGGCTACTTCCATACTCAGATTTAATGACTCTACTATTGGCAGTTTTTATTGTTCTATTTGCTGTTAGTCAGGTTGATGAAACGAAAGCAGAAGCAATTGCAGAAGCCTTTCGTGAAGATATGATGTCATCGTCAGAGAGTGTTTTGCCCGGAACCATAGGTGTCTTACCAGGCACAATACCAAGTACCGGACAAGAAGGGAATACAGGGGAAGAAACCGGAATTTCAATGGAAGAATTGGAGCAATATCTGGATGCGCAAGAACTATCAAGCTTAGTGGAAGTTAAGCAGGAGCTGGATGATATACTTCAGGATAATTCATCTGATATAGAGACCAGCATAGACACTCGAGGTTTAGTTATTAGTTTGAATAATGCTATTCTATTTGATTCAGGCAGCGCAAAAATTAAAAGAGAAAATGAAGAGACATTAGTTCATATTGCAAAAATAATTAATTCCTTGGACAACTATATTCGTATAGAGGGACATACGGATAACATTCCAATAACTTCTGGAGTTTATCCTTCTAACTGGGAGTTATCTGGAGCAAGAGCTTCCAGTGTGGTGCGATTATTTATTGAGGAATGCAATGTGCCACCAGATAAGCTGGTAGCCGTTGGATATGGTGAATACCGACCAATCGGGGATAACAAAACTGCTAACGGCAGAGCCAAAAACAGACGTATTGATATTATCGTTTTAAGTGAGAAGTTCAATAATCTAGAGGATTAAAGAGTTATTGCAATTGGTATGCATCATTTGGTCTGAACATAGAAACGTATATAAAGAGAAGCCGGCTGATAAAACCGACTTCTCTTTTACTAATATATAATAAGTACTGTAAAGGTTGTTTAGAATAATTGACGAAATAAACCATTCTAATTATAATAGGAAGAGGTTCTTTGAGTGAGATAAAATTAATTTATTAGATAGAGGGATAAGGAGATATTACCATGAGGTTGCGAAATATAAGGGGATCCAGAGAAACAGTTTCCGCCAATGACTATGTTGTAAATGAACCGGAAAAATGGAAGGGTAAATGGAGTACTCTATTTCAAAATGACCATCCTATTCATATCGAAATTGGTATGGGAAAAGGGAAATTTATTATGCAGCTTGCAAAAGCTAATCCAGATATTAATTATATAGGAATTGAAAAGTATTCCAGTGTACTTCTTCGCGCATTAGAAAAACGCAATGAAGAAGAGCTTACTAATTTATATTTTATTCGATTTGATGCAGAGTACTTGAATGATATCTTTGAAGTAGATGAGATAGCAAGAATATATCTTAATTTTTCTGATCCCTGGCCGAAGGATCGCCATGCTAGGAGACGATTAACCTCTAAGGAATTCTTTCATCGTTATAATAAGTGTTTAAAGAAAGAAGGGGAGGTTATGTTTAAAACGGATAATCGTTTATTATTTGATTTTTCGTTGGAACAAGTAGAAGAGGCAGGATGGATTTTAAAGGATGTAACCTTTGACCTTCATCACAGTGAGTATATGGAGGGGAATTTTATGACCGAATATGAAGAGCGTTTTTCTTCTATTGGAAATCCAATTCATAGACTGGTTGCATATCGCATATAAATACTAAGACAGACTCTGCAAATAAATTTATTAATAAGACTGGTGCGAAATAGTCCGCTTCTTCATAGAATAATAAAAAGAGGCTGGAAGGTTAAAGAATGGGGTATAATTGGAAAGTAAAAGTGGCAAGGGCAACTGCTTGTAACCGTAAGCTTGATCGTAAATTAATGAGAATCAAGGCATCGTGGGACGAGGTTGAAGGCATTTTGAATAAAGTGGTAAAAAAGAAACGAAAATGTTAAAAGCACTTGTATATTAAGGAAGCTTGATGTAATATCAAGATGTAGCACATAATAGAGGTAGTAAGTGATATACTAACTATAATAGATAAATAAGCAGAATGAAGGTTAAATTCATTCTACTTTTAATAAGAATGGAGGAATTAAAATGGCTTTTAAATTTACAGACGACAATTTTCAAAAAGAAGCATTAGAGTCGGACATTCCTGTATTGGTAGATTTCTATGCAGATTGGTGTGGGCCTTGTAAGATGGTAGCTCCTATCGTAACAGAATTAGCTGGTGAATATGATGGAGTTATAAAAATAGGTAAGCTTAATGTTGATGAAGAACCAGAGACAGCAGGAAAGTATAGAGTAATGACAATCCCAACCTTACTTATCTTAAAAAATGGTTCAGTAGTAGATACCATTGTTGGAGCTGTTCCTAAAAAGGCTTTACAAGAGAAACTGGAAGCTCACAAATAATTGAGCCGATCTAAATAGTTCAAAGTCCATAATAATTATGTTTATATAGTACCTATGATTAGAATGGACAAGTTAAAGAATATTATTAGACATTCTACTATACAACATAGCGCTTATGCTATGCATAAAAGTGTGTTGTTATGTATAATGGAGAAAATCTCTAACAGATAGTGGTTTTCTCCATTATGCAGTAACTAAAAAGGAATTAAGTAAAAAGTTAAACAAAGAACCATAAATTTGGGTATTATTGGTATAAATAAACTAAATTGTAGTGGTTAACAAATGGAAAAATATATATTTTTCAAAAAATTAAAAAAACACTTGCAATTCGATTTTGATTATTATATAATAACTCTTGCGTTCGGGAAATACGAATAAGCGCCTCTAGCTCAGTTGGTAGAGCACCTGACTCTTAATCAGGGTGTCCAGGGTTCGAGCCCCTGGAGGCGCACTATAAAGGTATCGGTTTTGTAGACATAGGAGCTACGGGGTCGGTGCTTTTTTTCGCGTAAAAAGCAGAGACCTGCGCAAAAAAGCCAGTGAGTTGTACCACAAGAGCTTGCTCTTGAGCGTGCAACTCGCTGGCTTTTTGTATTGGCGAAGCCAACGCGACCGAATGTCCGAAGAACATGAGGTGGCGGTGCAGGTCTTTAGGTGAGAGAGCGGTGCAGATCCGGCATTTTAATAGAACAAAATAAATTATACGTAATGTAATTATATGTTTGAATTTATAATATAACTTCCAATATAAATGTTGAAATAAGTCTAAAATTTGGTAAAATAAAATTAAATAATTAGATAGTTATATATAAGTTAATTGATAAATGTATTGATGAAAGCAGGAGGAGAATGATGTATTGTACTAATTGTGGAAAAGAATTAAAAAACGAGGTGGCTTTTTGCCCTGATTGCGGCACAGCACAGCAACGGACAACTCCACCTCCAGGTGCAAACTATGGAAACTATAATAATACTACAGCTAATCAACCATATGTAAATTATATCCCATATAATACAATGTGCATAATTGGATTAGTTGTGTCGGGAGTTTCGCTTCTGCTGAATTTTTTTGGTCTGGTAGGGATTGCTGGAACTGTCTTATCAGTACTTGGTCTGATCAGTTGTAAAGAGAGAAACGAAAGAGGTAGGAACCTTGCAATAATTGGCATCGTAATTGGTGCGATTTCAATTTTCTACGGGTTTATGGTAATTGTAAGGTTAATGTAAATATTAATACAATAGCAATAGTTAGATTGTAATAACTAAAATTATTATTTCAAAGTTCAGTAACAAGAAGTTCAAGGAAATCGCCTGCTTTAATATATTAGACTATGTAGTCCTAGCAACATTGTGAAACAAGCTTTTACTGTATTATTAAATAGGACATATATTGTTAAATTTAATTATAATGGGTAAATGTAAAAAGATATTATTATGTAAAGGAAATATTGTAAGACAAGATTTATGTGTATTATATAGGGCTTTACTTAATAAGCCAGCAAGTAAATGACAAGAGTTTCTCTTGAAAGTATGACTTGCTGGCTTTTGTCTTTATGGATAACAGAGGTAGTGATTTAATAAAAGGTATTAATAAATAGAAAATTGTGTTGAATTTTTATAAATAAATGATGTAAAATAAATAGTGCGTTTAGACCCAGTATATGAATTTACATACTAGAAAGAAGGAAAATTAATTTTGAATGCGACAAAAGAATTAGAATCAAAAAGTATAGGTAAACTGCTCTACCAGCTTTCCTTACCAGCGGTTATCGGAATGCTTGTTAATGCTTTATATAGCGTTGTTGACAGAATATTTATTGGAAGAGGTGTTGGTTCATTAGCATTATCAGGAGTTGCTGTAACCTTTCCAATAACAAATATTATTATGGCGGTGGGCATGCTTGTTGGCATAGGAGCTGCTACGGTTGTATCCATTAAGCTGGGACAGAGAAAAAATGAAGAGGCTGAGCAAATTATAGGCAATGCATTTATTCTTACCTTGATTTTTACGACAATAATAACAATACTGGGACTAGTTTTCCTTCACCCATTACTTAAGGTATTAGGTGCAAGTGATGATACAATGCCATATGCAAAGACTTTTGCTACCATATTACTTTCTGGAGCACTATTGCAGAACATTGGTTTTGGACTTAATCCAATTATACGCTCCCAAGGGGATGCTAAAACAGCAATGAAAACAATGCTGATTGGGGCAATTTTAAATACAATTTTAAATCCAATTTTTATCTTTGTATTTAAGATGGGCGTAGCCGGTTCAGCTCTTGCCACACTAATTTCACAGGCTGTTTGCTCTATATGGGTAGTTTATTATCTTTCCTTTAAAAGTATTATAAAGCTAAAGAAACAGCATATGAAGCTACAACTTCCCATTATCAGAGAGATTACATCAATTGGTGTTTCTCCGTTTATTATGCAGGTATCAGCAAGCTTAGTAACGATTGTAATAAATAAGAGCTTGCTAAAATATGGTGGAGATCTTGCTGTTGGTGCTTACGCCTTAATTTCTTCTATTGCAATGTTAACTCTTATGCCTGCTTTTGGTATTAATCAGGGTGCGCAACCCATTATTGGATATAATTTTGGAGCAGGAAATATTTCGCGTGTTAAGAAGGCGCTGTATTACTCTATAATTGTTAACACCTGTATTACAGCCTTTGGATGGCTTATGATTGAACTATTCCCTGTTTCCATTATTCGAGTTTTTAACGGGGATGATACAGAACTAATACGTTTGGCTTCTGACGGTCTTCGGATTTACCTTTTGACAATCTTCACAGTAGGTGCTCAATCAGCTTGTATTAACTATTTTCAGTCTGTAGGAAAAGCACTTATATCAATGATTTTAAGTCTATTGCGTCAGGTTATTATACTAATTCCGTTGGTGCTTATTCTTCCACATTATCTTGAACTTAATGGGGTTTGGGCAGCAGGAGCAATATCAGATACCGCTGCCACCATAATAACAGCAGTAATGATGTTTATAGAATTAAGAAAGCTGAAAAGCAAATTGGCTGTTAAGGCATTATAAATGATATAAAAATGGAGCTTTAAACTAAGCAAAGGTTTGTACCTCGTCAAGTTAGACGCTGCTTATGTTTAAAGCTCCATTCTAGGTTTAAAATAGTTTAATTAAAAACATATGTAATATTACCAATATGAAGGTAACTTTGTTTTATATCATTTCTTCAATATTTCTACAGCATCTATGTTATATTTTCCTGAAAGGACTGTAATCTTTACCTTATGGCTTCCATTTTTCAAACTATAATTATAGTAGGAAGATCCCCGGTCAGTAACAGCTGTAGTCAAATATCCTTTTTCTATAATTTTTCCATCAATCTCTACTTTTATTTTTACCCCACTGGAAACAGCACCAATGATTGCAAAGCCTTCACCTTCATAATTAAAACTAAAAGTAGATCCTGGAGTGCCAGTAGCAATTGTACGATTATAATTTCTAAAACTGCTCATTGTATTATGCTCCCAAGGTCCTTTATAAGCGATTAGGGCATCGGTATTATCCAAACGAGTGGAATAGGAGGTAGTACCTTTAATAACCTCAACTTTAAAATTATCAAAATAATTAGTATTAAATTCACTATATAGTGCTGCACGACCGGAAGCAATAATGAACTGATTATCAATATAGGTAATTACTTTCTTTTTGTTAATATAACAAGTAATCACATTTTTATTAACAGTTATTTTTATATTATTCCATTTAGTTTTATCAAAGCTCTTAAGCGGTTTAGTGGAGGTGAATAGAATTCTGGCTTCTCTATTGAGTTTATAACTACCGTCTTCAAAAAGCTGAAACCAATAGCCACTTCTCCCAACGGTAGCTAGGTTATATCGTGCACTTACGCCTACATAATTTAATTTATTATTACCAGTAGCCTTAGAACTAAATAATACATCAGCACTAACACTGTAATTGGTCCAGTTGTCATCCCCTAACGTAGTGACCGGATTAGGGGTATAACCCCATTCAGATGCCTTAATGTCGTAGGTAACCTTCTGTTGTAATACTTTGTTACCTTTTAGATTAACTACTTCAAAGGCACCACCTTGATCCGTAGTATATCTTGGAGCATAGCCTCTGTCAGCAAGGTAGTTCTTATCATAATTCTTGTATTCAAAGTCATCCGTATAAGGAAGCTTTAAAGCTTCAGAAGTAGCGTTTATATCAAAATTCTGCTCCTCTTTTTGCAGTGTTGTGAGAGTAACTAAGGAATAGGGTTTAATTTTTACTTGATAAGTTACACTTTTGCCCTTCACTGTTGGAATTATAGTATTAATCTTCTTTAAATAGTTCTGGTAATAGTTTGTATCATCATTTGGACCTCGGGTCTCCCAAACATCCACTGGTGACTGACTTTTCGTAAGATTAGATACATTGATGCTATATTCTAAAGTCTTTGCTGTATTGTTTGCAATAATAACACTGTAATCACCGGTCTTTTTATCTGCTAATGTCAAATAATTATAGGTGGAATCGACAATAGCATGTCCATCCCCTCCAGCTTTTCCATCACCAGCACATGCACCATCAATAAATTGCCAGCCAGGACTTGAAAACTTGGTAAAATGAAGGGTCATATAAAATCCGGCATCAAGGGTATAATAGCCTGACCAGGGTTCATTAGCTGTAATTAATTGTTTTGGGAAATAGGTTGCTCCGCTGTAATAGGAGGCAACTGCAGGCTGGAACTCATAAAGATTCATTAGGCCTTCAGGGTACATAGTTATAATTCTTGTGGCTATATCTAACATACCATTAATTCCACTAATACCTGTACCCGTTCCATCATAGCGATATGTACCTTCAGAGTAGCTCATTGGTGCGCTACCTTCACTAAACCAGATTTCTTTACCATACTGCTCACTGATTTTCTGAGCAATGGCTGGGGACCAGGAGGTGTAATGAGAAGAAATAACATCGACTGCCTTCATTAGCTCCTTGTCTTTCAACATCAAATCAATAATATTCCAACTACCTACTTCATCTGCAGCTACTATTTTGATTTTGCTATAGTCATATGGACTGTTCTTCTCTGCTTTTAGAGATTTTGAAAGATAAATAATCCAGTCTGTTTCAATAAACTTTTCATTACGATTAGCACTAACAAACTTAAATTTGAGTCCGTAGGTTTTGTAAGCAGCATCGAGGGTTTCCTTATACCATTTATAACGAGCAGCATATTTGTCCTTTGCCTTGGTAACCCACAAAGGTTCACTCCACCAAATCATGTCCAGTGTAATGTCCGGATTAATTGTTAGAGCATCGGCTGCCAGTATGAAACCAGCACCTCGGGTAACATCGGCAATTTCTTTTTCTGTTCTCTTGATTGAGGGTTCTGTTCCTGAAGAGGAATTGACATCTGAACCCATCTCAATTTTGATATGGCTTAGTCCCATACCAGTTTCCTTGTTGAATAGATAATTCATTATTTCCCAGTATGCCTCTGGGTTTTCATCCTTATAATCCAGAAGCAGACGTGAGGATCCATTAGCAGAAATCATGCCAAGTCCTCTGAAACTATTTTGTGCTGCGGTGTTTGCGTTCTTTCCGTTAATTGTTATGGACTTACTATTGCTTTCTGCTTTGGAATGAATCGATGAAACTGATAGTGTTCCTATAAAAAGCAGTAATGATGTTACAACCAATAAAATACGCTTCATTTTCATATAAAAACCATCCTTTCTTAATGCCTACAATATCCCTACCTATTAGGGCTTGGATAAATTAATTATAAAGAAGGTTATAATATATGTCCCCTAGGAAAGTTGGCTTGAATTATGCATAATTTGCTTTTTGTATTTGTTTAGTTTCTATACTTAGTGTAGAATATAAGAATGAAGTAGAGGTTACATAGTTTTGTATGGAGAAGCATGGGGAGGTTTTTACAATATGATAGTTGTAGAAAATGCAGACTTTTATAAAGGGCCTCTGAACTCAGAGGAACACTTCCATTCTTGTTGCGAGATTTTTTATTTAAAGAAAGGAAGAATTCTATTGAATATAGAAGGAAAGGAATATGAACCAGCAGAGAATTCGGTTCATATTATTAGTCCAATGGAAAGACATAGTGTTACCTGCTTAAGCCAGGAGTATGAGCGTTATATTATTTTTATGAATCCAGATAATTATGAGGTTTACTGTAATAATCAAATGTTGGCTGGTATACTAAAAAACCGACCAGCAGATTATAAGCATATTTTTTATTCTAATACACAGGATTTTGAGTCAAGTTTTCAAAACTGTGCCAAAGAGTACAAAGAATATAAGGATTGTCAATTCTCCAATCTAAAAATGTCTAATTGTATCGCTGAGCTTCTTATTATGATTTATCGAAGTGCACCAGAACGATTTGCTCAACCTGCGAGTAAAGTGGAGATTGCAAAAGTGCAAAAGTATATTGATGATAATTATAATAGAAAGATTAAAGTTGCGGAAATTGCTGAAATGTTCTATATAAATCAGTATTATTTATCCCATGTTTTTCGTTCCTATACGGGATATAGTCCTAAACAATATTTGTCAAAGATTCGTTTGATTCATGTTCGTCAACTTTTGGTTAAAACAGACCTAACAATTGCAGAGATTGCTGAAAAAACAGGATATGAGACCATTAATGATTTATCACGGCAGTTTAAAAATAAATTTAGAATGTCTCCAACTGAATTTAAAAAAAATCATTATAGTAATTTGTATCATTAAACTTATTTTACATAAAGAATAAATAAGATAGAGATGTTTATAAAAGAGCAGTTTGAAATTTTCGCCAAACATCAGCTAATTAAGTGGTAGTTTCTCTATTTGATATTGTGAAATTATAACTAACCATAATTGTGGATTGTAAATAGTAATATTCCAAATTCCAGTTCCCAGCAGATCATGAATTGTTACCAATTCCAAAAGTGCATTGATACTTCTAGCATCAATAAACCAAACGATGTGGTTAATAGCTTGGTGATTCGTCATCATCCTATAAGTAAAATAGGGGGTTTGAGATTTCTCATCAAACTGAATAATAGCCCCTACATTTCGTGCCAATTCAATAGCTCTTTCAACTGTCAGCGAAGTAACACTAGAGACTCCAGCGGAATAAGGGAGTTCCCAGTCATATCCAATGTTAGCTAACCCAATTATTATTTTATCTGGTGGTATTGATCCTAATAGATAATTTAAATAAGCGTTAATGTTATAAATTGAACTTATTGGGGAGGGAGGATTGGTGCTCCTTGCCCATTCATAGTTCATAAAAATAATATTGTGTGATATCTGATTTAACAAGGAATAATCTGCTCTTTCGTATTGTACTTCATCACCTACTTCTGTAATATTTGGATTAATAATAGCAAATACTAAAAAACCTTCTGCATTTAATCTAGTGGATAATTTCATAAAATAGTTTTCGTATAATCTAAAATTAGAAACACTAATATACTCTAAGGAAATATTAACCCCATAATAACCTTTTGTCCTTAAAATGATAAGGATGTTATCAATTTGTCTGTTCTGGAACTCCTCATTTAATAAAAGATCAAAAGCTGTCCTTATATTAGCTTCACCTTGAACAGTTAGTGTTGTTAGCAACATAAGAGGGATAACGCCATATTCTTTTGTTATTTGTATTAGTTCGGTATCATCGTAATATGTAACAATTTCTCCACCACTGGTTGCTGTATAGTTTAAGACAGAAAGATAGGTCAGGTAGGGTAACGTCTTTCTTAAAGTACTCTTATTAATATAAGGAACAGTATTACCATGTGTTGTTATTTTGCGAGCTTGGTTATATTTTATAACAAGGACGTCTCCTGGAAAAATATAAGTTCTATCTGAAAGAAATGGATTATTCTGTAATAATTGAAGTATTGTAATATTATTAGAATTTGCAATATTGTGCAAGGTGTCTCCCTCTTTTACGGTATAGGTGATTTCTGGATATACGATGATGATGCATTGCCCTATAACTAAAGAGTATGAATTGGTTAAACCATTTGCTTGAATTAGAGCTGCGAGAGAAACACCATAAGCATCAGATATGGATTGTAGGGTATCCCCAGGCTGTACAACATGTATTATCATATATAACCTCAAATTGTTAATCTGTTATTAATATATGAAACAAGATTGGTTTATTTACTAGTTAAGGTTAACAAGATTCATTTTATGATGGAATTGTGTGTCTACAAACTTTATAAATAAACGAAAAAAGTATTGACTAAATTCATTTTTGGCATTAAACTTTATCTATTAAAAGCGTTAAAGCTTTAAAGCACAATTACTTTAAAGCATAATTGCTATAAAGTGGGAATTCTAGAGCAGATAGAAAGAAGTAGGTATGCCTTTCATCATTAGCATATGAAAGCACTGCTCATATAATGAGGAGGATAAAGGAATGAGATTGAAAAGAGTTATCGTATGCATGCTGTTGGTTGCTATGGTTACAGCGTCATTAACTGGTTGTGGTACAAAAAAGGTATTTAAAATTGGTGTTAATCAATATGTAACCCATGCCGCACTTGATGCAAGCTATCAAGGCTTTGTGGATGCATTAAAAGAAGCTGGATATGAAGATGGTAAGAATATTAAAATTGATTATCAAAATGCAAATGCTGATCAACCTACCGCAAGTACCATTGCAACAAAATTAGTAAATGATAATAGTGACCTTATCCTTGCAATTGCAACTCCTTCCGCACAGGCTAGTGCAACAGCAACAAAAGAAATTCCAATTTTAATCACTGCTGTTACTGATCCTGTAAGTGCAAAACTCGTAGCTTCCAATGAAGCACCTGGCGGTAATGTATCTGGTACCTCTGATTTAAATCCAGTAGAGGATCAGATTGATTTATTAATAAAATTAGTTCCTGAAGCAAAACACATTGCAATTTTGTATTGCTCCAGTGAAAGTAACTCTAAGGTACAGGTTGAGATGGCCACGGCAGCAGCAGAAGCAGTTGGATTAACCGTGGAAGAAGCAAGTGTATCTAACTCTAACGAAATTCAGCAGGTGGTACAGTCCTTAGTTGGCAAAGTAGAGGCTATCTATGCTCCAACTGATAACGTTATCGCTGCTGGTATGACTACGGTAGCTCAGGTTGCTAATGATAATGGCATTCCAGTTATCTGTGGTGAAAGTGGTATGGTTGACAATGGTGGTCTTGCAACCTATGGTATCGACTACTATAAGCTTGGTGTGTTAACTGGAAAGCAGGCTGTTAAGATAATCAAAGGCGAAGCAAAGATTGCTGATATGCCAATTGAATACCTTCCAGTAGAGTCGTTGGAATTAGCAATTAATGAAGAGGTAGCTGAAAAATTAGGTATCACAATACCAGAGGATCTTAAGACAAATTAATAAGATACATAGAAATCCATTTCGACTGATATAAGATATTATGATTAATATTGGACTATTTAAAGAAAAAAGATTTTGCATTGCAAAATCTTTTTTCTTTCCGTCGTTAAGTAACAATAAATGTACTTAATAACTACGTTAAGTCATTAAAGGAAAGGAACATTACAATGAGTTTAATAATTAGTTTACTATTAGCGATATATGGTGCTACTTCACAGGGTTTAACCTGGGCCATTCTTGCACTGGGAGTATACATAACCTTTCGAATTTTAGACATACCGGATATGACCTGTGAAGGAAGTTTTGCTTTAGGTGGTTGTGTAAGTGCATCTTTTATGGTTAATCTGCACTTTAATCCATATGTTACATTAATTATTGCTGTTTTAGCAGGAATGGGTGCTGGTGCTATTACAGGTCTTTTGCATACCAAATTAAAAATTCCCGCAATACTTGCTGGTATTTTAACAATGGTAAGCTTATACTCTATTAATCTTAAGATTATGGGACAGGCAAATACAGGGCTTCTAGGACAAGATACCGTAGTAAGCTTTATTAGAAATTTAATACCCAGTGCAGAAGCTCTTGGAATGAAAGAATCTGTAATTCAGACCTCCGTAGTTATTCTTATTGGACTTGTTTTTTCTGCTATTGTAATTGCCTTTCTTTATTGGTTTTTTGGAACAGAGATGGGGTGCTGTATTCGTGCAACAGGTAATAATCCTGCCATGGTGAGAGCACAGGGAGTTAATACGGATAAAATGAAGATATTTGGTTTAATCTTAGGCAATGGACTGGTTGCACTTGCTGGAGCGTTAGTAACTCAAAGTCAGGGATATGCAGATGTTGGTATGGGTGTTGGTGCCATCGTAATAGCTTTAGCTTCCATTGTTATTGGTGAAGTATTGTTTAGTCGTGTTAAGAACTTTGCATTTAAACTTATGTTTGTTGCACTTGGTTCCGTTCTTTATCGTATTATTATTGCGCTTGTGCTGCAATTGGGACTTGATTCAAACTATATGAAGCTTTTAACTGCAGTTGTTGTTGTAATTGCTCTTTCAGTACCTATGCTGCAAAAGAAAAAAGCATATGTAAGGAAGGGGGATATCTAATATGTTAAAGCTTTCAAATATATATAAAACATTTAATGCAAATACGGTAAATGAAAAGTTGGTTCTAAAAGGACTTAACCTGGAGCTAAACGAGGGAGACTTTGTTACTGTTATAGGTGGTAATGGGGCAGGAAAATCCACAATGCTTAATATGATAGCGGGAGTTCATTTCCCGGATGAAGGTAGTATTGTTCTAGATGGAGAAGACATAACGAGATATTCGGAGCATATAAGAGCAAGATATCTTGGTAGAGTATTTCAAGATCCCATGATGGGAACTGCCGCCAACATGGAAATAGAAGAAAACCTTGCGCTGGCTTACCGACGCGGTCAAAAAAGAGGTCTAAAATGGGGTATCACTAAGGAAGAAAAAGAGGTTTATGTTGAAAAACTTAAAACATTAGATCTTGGTCTGGAAAATAGACTGACCTCAAAAGTGGGATTATTATCGGGAGGACAAAGACAGGCGTTAACACTGCTTATGGCTACGTTGCAGCAGCCGAAACTCTTACTCTTAGATGAACATACAGCTGCACTTGACCCTAAAACGGCTAATAAGGTATTAGAGCTTTCCGAACAGATTATATTACAAAATAAATTAACAGCAATGATGGTTACTCATAACATGAAGAATGCCATCCAATATGGTAATCGCTTAATTATGATGTACGAAGGCAAGATAATTTTCGATGTATCAGGTGACGAGAAAAAGAATCTTCGTGTTAGTGACTTATTAGAAAAATTTGAAAAAGCAAGCGGTGGAGAATTTGCAAATGACCGAATGATTTTATCCTAATTACAGCCAAAAAATTTTTATTTTCTATGACATAATACGGGTGCTGATTTAGTTTTAGTCAGTACCCGTTTTTTGCAAGCTTATTTCCACTAGAAATAAGGACAGGATATTGTTTTTAAATAAGGAATAGTATATATTAGTAATTGTAATAGATAAAATAATTAAGCATTATAAATAAGTGTTTCAAGCTGCGAATGTTAAATTGGGGGAATGTACGTGCTTGGCAATAATAGAAAAACAATTGGGGTATTAGTATCACAGGTTAATGATGAATATCAGGACCTTGTATGTAAGGGCATTATTACAAAAGCAGAGGAATTGGATTATAATGTCGTATTTTTTGCCAGCTTTGGAAGATATGGAAAGTCGTCCTACGATTTAGGAGAAGCAGCCATTGTAGATCTCCCGAATTATGAGAGCCTGGATGGAATAGTCATAATACCCAATATCATGAAAGTTACTAATCTTTTAGACAAGTATAAAAGAGAGATTAAGAATAGGGCTAAGTGTCCGGTTATTAGTATTCGGACAGAAATTGAAGAATATTATAATGTTCTTGTGGATGATTATACGGTACTTGACGACGTCATAAAACATTTTATTGAAGTACACGGATTTACAAGAATTAATTTTTTATCCGGACCTAGAGGGGTTTTATCCTCTGATCGTAGACTTGCCTCATATCGAAAGATATTAACTGAGCATAATATTAAAGTAGAAGAAGAACGAATTTATTATGGTGACCTATGGAAGAATGCGGGTGTGGAAGCTGTTGATCAATGGCTTAATAGCCAGTTGGAATTGCCACAAGCAATTGTTTGTGCAAATGATTACATGGCAATTACTGTGTGCCGGACACTTTCAGAACGAGGGATTAAGGTACCAGATCAAATTGCTGTATCTGGTTGTGACGATATAGAAGATGCAGCAGAATTTAGTCCCTCCTTAACGACTGCTAGAATGCCAGCTTTTGATATGGGAAAAAATTCAGTTGAAAATATACACCTAATTAATAAGGGAAATAAGTTACCGCATAATACCTATATTAATACAGATACAATCTATAGATCCTCCTGCGGATGTAAGAAACATTGGTATCATGAAAGTAATGAACGGCGAAGAAATCATATAGTAGCTAGAGAAAATCTACTTGTGGAGATAGCACAAAAATCATATATGTCAACAGATCTTGCCGGACTTTCCAGACTGGATGAAATTATTGATAAAATGTGGACTTATGTATATGATAATAAGGACTTAAGTCAATTTTGCATGTGTCTCCAAAAAGATTGGGATCATTTTCATCTCCATGAGGAGAACGAGTCAGTTTTTAAGGACACGGACGAACTGGTTATGGAAATGGGAATAAATAATGGTGTTCAGTACACTAAGCTTAAATGTACGAATAAAGAATTGATACCAAAGGAATTTGTTGAAGATAGACCTATGGCCTATTATTTTTCCATTCTACATCATCAAGGGCATTGTTTTGGATATGTAGGTATAAGCTACAATCGCCTTAGGACCTATATGAAATCCTACCAGTCTTGGTTAATTACTTTAAGCAATGCACTAGAGAATGTGCGTATTCATGGGGAACTAAGTCGGTTAATTTATAAGCTTGAGGATATGTCAATTAGAGACGAACTTACCGAGTTATATAATCGACGAGTTTTAGATACACTGGGTAAAAAATATTTAAAACATTGTGTGGAAGAACAGTCTAACCTAATGATTTTTACTGCTGATATGGACAAACTCAAATATATTAATGATAAGTTTGGCCATTCCAGCGGAGATATTGCCTTAAAGGTTGTTGCCGGTGCTTTATTACATGCTGCTGATGACGATGAGATTTGTATTCGGCTTGGCGGGGATGAATTTATGGCAATTGGTATGGATTATGACGAGGCAAAAATGGATAAATTTATAAGGTTATTCGTGGAAGAGCTAAATAGATTTAACTTTATGAATGAACAAGAATTTAGTGTGTATGTTAGCTATGGTTACAATTTAGTGCTTCCAGATAAAGATACCTCAATTGAGAAATGCCTTGTAGCTGCAGATGCTTTAATGTACCGCCAAAAATATGAAAAAAACGCAAAGAATATCAATGCTAACTTAACCACGTAACAGATAGTATGTTAACAATAGAATTATTATAGTTAAGGTAAAAAGAAAGCTAAGTTCAGACACTGACGGTTGCTTTCTTTTTTTATGAAACTTGTTTTTAACCAAAACTTGTTATATATTAATTTTATGGTTAAAAGAAAGATATTTAGTAAACACGTAGATAGAAAGGTGTTTGAAAAGTGGAAGATCTATATAGTAAGCTTAGCGCATATTCAAAGGAAGATTTTTATCCCTTTCATATGCCAGGACATAAACGAAATAAAAATATAACAATGAGTAATCCTTATGAGATAGATATTACAGAAATTCCTGGTTTCGACAATTTATATGAGCCGGAAGAAGTTCTGCGAGAACTTTCTTTAAGGTTAAGTAAGCTTTACGGAGCAAAATACTCTTTTCCATTGGTGAATGGAAGTACAGTGGGCAACCTGGCAGGAATATCTGCGGCTGTAAACCGAGGAGACTCGGTACTAATTGCAAGAAATTCACATAAATCCATTTATCATGCCTTAATAACAATGGGGTTAAAACCAATTTATTATTATCCACAAATAGCAAGGGATATTAATATGAGTTGTGGAATTCTTCCCGCAGAAATTGAAGATGCGTTGATAAAACACAAAAATATAAAGCTAGTTGTTATCACATCACCAACTTATGAAGGTGTTATTTCTGACATTAAGGCAATTGTAGAAATAACGCATCGAAATGGCGCAAGATTGCTTGTGGATGAAGCCCATGGAGCACATCTTGGCTTTCATAAGGCATTTCCTCAAAGTGCGGTTACTCTTGGAGCAGATATTGTAATACAAAGTCTTCATAAGACTTTGCCCGCCTTCACTCAATCTGCGGTACTATATTTAAATTGTCCAGAGCTGATTGATAAGGTACAACAGTACCTGAGTATTTACCAGACCAGCAGCCCCTCTTATATACTTTTGGCGGGGATTGATCGCTGTGTTTCTCTGTTAGAGGATGAGAGCAATAGCTTATTTGAAGATTATGTTGATAAATTAAGCAGGTTTAAAACTGTGGTCAGTGATTTAAAACATCTTCATCTATGGAACCCAAAAGAAAATAGCAGTGAAATATATCGATTGGACCCTTCAAAGCTTGTTATATCGGTACAAGATACAAAAATAACAGGATATCAATTACAGGAACTGTTGCAAACTAAGTATCAACTTATTATGGAGATGGCTACTCCGAATTATGTATTAGCTTTGACCAGCATATGCGATACTCAGGAGGGCTATACACGTTTAATACAAGCACTTATTCAGATAGACAGTGAATTGACCGAGTTGAAAATAAATAAAAATACCTACGAATATCCCAATAAAAAACCAGTTATACGAATGACTCCACAACAAGCCTTTGATCAACAAAGGGAATATGTAAAATTAACAGACTGTATTGGAAGAATTTCTGCAGCCTTTATCACCCCATATCCACCGGGTGTGCCGTTGATCGTTCCGGGAGAAGAAATTAGTAGTGAACTATTTGGATATATTCAATGGTTAATTAAAGAAGGTTATACTGTAAATGGTCTCTCGGGAAAACAGAAGGAGAGCATTGCAGTTATTTGTAAGTAAAAGGGCTACTAAGGATTAGAAAGGATTATCAGCTATGGGTAAGATTTATATTGTCATGGGTAAAAGCGCTACAGGAAAGGACACTATTTATAAAAGATTGTTGGAATCTTCGGAGTTAGTGTTAAAAACTGCAGTTATGTATACGACGAGGCCAATTCGTAGATCTGAAGTGGATGGTGTAGAATATTACTTTGTAGATGAGGCTACACTAACTAAATTAGAGATGGATAATAAAATCATAGAACATCGGGCTTATGATACCGTTCATGGAGTATGGCACTACTTTACGGTTAACGATGGACAGATTAACCTAACCATTGCGGATTACCTAATGATTGGAACACTGGAAACCTACGATCAGATAAGGAAGTATTTTGGAGAAGAAAAGGTAGTTCCCATTTACATTGAAGTAGAAGATGGAGTGAGGTTGCAAAGAGCTATAAAGAGAGAGCAAAAACAAGAACAACCAAAATATGCAGAGATGTGCAGGCGCTTCCTGGCGGATGATGAAGATTTTTCCGAAGACAATTTAAAGAAGCATGGAATTATAAAAAGGTATCAGAATAATGACATTAATATATGCCTTCAGGAAGTGATTAGTGACATCAAAAATTATGCTATTAATGACTAAGATTGTATGATATACTTCGAGTATAAGAAAAGGTCTTAATTGGAAATCTTATAACGAGGTTACAGTTTTTTGTAGAACACGTTGGTTCTAATAACGGAGGTATCTATGGATATAAAGGTGAACCAGATGCAATCAATTCATCAGGTTGAGCAGAAAGCGCCCGTTCCGGAGGCAGATGGTTCTTTTAAGTTTACATTGATCTCTCATATTGAGGAGAAAGAGTTACAAGCCAGACTGAATGTAATGCTTAATGAGATATCAGCTCAAGGTAAGAAAATAGCAAAACATCTGGATGTTAAGGATATGAGGCACTATAGAGAGCTTATCAGAGAATTTATGAATGAGATTGTTAATCGCTCTCACAAATTCTCCAGAGAGAATTTTCTTGACCGAAAGGGAAGACATAGGGTTTATACGATGATAAAATTGGTGGATAAGAATCTCGATGAATTGGCAGCAGAGCTAATAAAAGATGAGAAAGATCATTTATCTATTTTAAATCGAATTGATGAAATCAGGGGACTTCTACTGGACATTTTTTCATAGGTTTGGAGGTTGTAATATGCAAGGCTTTGGTGAAATAATCGGTCATGATAGTATCATTCAGCATTTGCAGAATGCAATTGCAGCTCATAAGGTTTCACATGCTTATATTTTTCATGGTGAAGAAGGAATGGGTAAAAAGCTGTTGGCTTTAAGCTTTGCTAAAACCTTACAATGTGAGGAGCACGGAATTATAGCCTGTGATCATTGTAAATCCTGTATGCAGTCAAAATCAAGTAATCAGCCAGATATCATATGGTTAACACATGAGAAGGTAAGTATTAGTGTAGAGGACATTAGACTTCAAATTAATGCTGATATACAGGTGAAACCATATCAAAGTCCTTATAAGATATATATTATTGACGATGCAGACAAAATGACAGAGCAGGCTCAGAACGCATTATTAAAAACAATGGAAGAACCGCCTGAGTATGCAATTATTATATTGTTGGTTACAAATATAAACTTAATATTACCGACGATTCAGTCCAGGGGAGTTACCTTGAATTTAAAACCTGTGGACAAGCAGGAAATTAAGGAATACTTAATGGAACAGCATAAGCTGCCGGACTATATTGCTGAAGTGTCAGCTGCGTTTTCTGGAGGTAATGTGGGTAAAGCTATTAAGTATGCTACCTCGGAAGAATTTGAGCAAACCAGGAGTAATGTGCTCCATATTCTTAAATATATAGAAGAAATGGAGTTGCATGAAGTTGTATCCGGTTTAAAAACCCTCTCAGCGAGCAAGAATAATATAGAAGATTATATCGATCTTATGATGCTGTGGTACCGAGATGTTCTTATGTTTAAAGCAACAATGGACCCAGACCTTATTCTATATAGAGAAGAACTTACCTATATAAGAAATCAGGCAAATACAAGAAGCTATGAAGGTGTAGAAAAAATCATAAGTGCAATGGAAAAGGCAAAAATAAGACTAAAGGCTAATGTTAATTTTGATATTGCAATTGAACTTATGTTATTAACTATAAAGGAGAATAGTAATGGTTAATGTAATAGGAGTAAGATTCCGCAGAGCAGGTAAAATCTATTTCTTTGATCCTGCAGGCTACGATATAAAACAAGGTGATAATGTAATCGTTGAGACAGCCAGAGGAATAGAATATGGCTCGGTGGTATTAGCACCTAGAGACGTCGAGGATGATAAGATTATTCAACCTTTAAAATCAGTTATTCGTCAGGCGACGGAAGAAGATGATACGGTTGAGAGAAAGAATAAGGAGAAGGAAAAGGAAGCCTTTGCAATCTGTCTGGAGAAAATAAAAAAACATAATCTAGAGATGAAGCTCATTGATTCCGAATACACCTTTGACAATAATAAAGTTCTATTCTACTTCACTGCAGATGGAAGAATTGATTTTCGTGAATTAGTAAAAGATCTTGCCAGCGTGTTTAAAACTCGAATTGAACTTCGTCAAATTGGAGTTAGAGATGAGACTAAGATTGTTGGCGGCATAGGTATCTGTGGCAGACCTCTTTGCTGTAATACGTATTTATCGGAATTTGCTCCAGTGTCCATTAAAATGGCTAAGGAACAGAATTTATCACTAAATCCTACGAAGATTTCCGGTGTATGCGGAAGACTCATGTGCTGTCTTAAAAATGAAGAAGAAGCTTATGAAGAATTAAATAGTAAGTTGCCAAATGTAGGTGACTTTGTAACTACAAAGGATAATCTAAAAGGTGAAGTCCAAAGTGTTAGTGTACTAAAGCAGTTAGTTAAGGTTATTGTAACTTTGGAGAATGATGAGAAAGAAGTTCGTGAATACAAAGCAGATGAACTACGCTTTAAGCAGAAGAAGCGCAAAGAAAGAACCCCTTCTTTTGATGATGAAGAATTAAGAGTATTAGAATTATTAGAGAGGAAGGAAGGGAAATCCTTACTCGATGATGAATGATGATTATACAACAGATATAGCAATACATGCAGATGAGCGGGTAGATGAACTTCATAGGAACAATTACAAGATAATTCAAAATCCTAAGAAGTTCTGCTTTGGAATGGATGCTGTTCTACTTTCTGGCTTTGCCAAAGTGATGCCAAAGGAAATTGCTTTGGATATGGGAACGGGAACAGGGATTATTCCAATCCTGCTGGAAGCAAAAACAGAGGGCAAGCATTTTACCGGTCTTGAAATTCAAGAGGAAAGTGCGGATATGGCAAGAAGAAGTGTTGCCTTAAACAAACTCGCTGATAAAGTAGATATTGTAACTGGAGATATCAAGGAAGCCTCTGCAGTTTTTGGGTTGGCTTCCTTTGATGTTGTAACCTGTAATCCTCCCTATATGAACCATAGCCATGGAATTGTTAATCCAGGTGAAGCTAAGGCGATTGCACGTCATGAACTTCTCTGTACGTTCGAAGATGTTGTAAGGGAAGCCTCAAGAGTATTAAAACCTGGCGGTCGATTCTATCTGGTACACAGACCATTTCGACTTGTTGAGATTATGAACAAATTAACCGAATATAAGTTGGAACCAAAAAGGATGAAACTAGTTCATCCATTTTTAGATAAAGAACCAAACATGGTTTTAATTGAATGTATGAAGGGTGCTAAATCTATGATTAGGGTTGAAGCACCATTGATTGTATATAAAGAACCTGGGGTTTATACGGAGGAGATATATGATATTTATGGTTATTAAAAACACAGGATTGTTAGTAATTAAAAATACATGATGATAGAAGAAACAGCAATTATTATAAAACTTACTTAACCATTTTAAAGTTTATTCGGCTGATGGGATTAAGTAATATAGAAAGGACTTATCTTATGTCCGGTATATTATATTTATGTGCAACACCAATTGGTAACTTAGAAGATATTACTCTTAGGGTGTTAAGAGTATTAAAAGAAGTTGATTTAATAGCAGCAGAAGATACCAGGCATAGTATAAAGCTATTAAATCATTTTGAAATTAAAACTCCAATGACCAGTTATCATGAGTTTAATAAGGTGGATAAAGCAAAGCATTTAGTAGAGCAACTCCTGGAAGGTAAGAACATTGCACTTATTACAGATGCGGGTACACCAGGTATCTCTGACCCCGGAGAAGAGCTTGTAAGGCAGGCATATCAAGCAGGGGTAAGTGTTACCTCACTTCCGGGTGCTTGTGCCGCAATTACGGCTTTAACACTCTCAGGTTTATCAACAAGAAGATTCTGTTTTGAAGCCTTTCTCCCACAAGATAAAAAGGAGAGGCAAAGAATACTTACAGAGTTAAAAACAGATACAAGAACTCTAATCTTATATGAAGCTCCACATAGACTGCTTAAGACTCTGGAGGAATTAAAAGAGGTCCTTGGTGATAGAACGATAACTGTTATTAAGGAATTAACAAAGAAACATGAAAATGTATTTTTGACTTCTATATTAAGGGCAATAGATACCTACCAGTCAAAAGAAGCTAAAGGAGAGTATGTACTTATTATAGAAGGGAAATCCTACGAAGAGCTGGAAGCGAATCAACAAGAACAATGGAACTTAGTTTCACTTGAAGACCATATGCAGTTATATATAGATCAGGGGATGGAAAAAAAAGAAGCAATGAAATCAGTTGCTAAGGATAGAGGGATAAGTAAAAGAGATGTATATCAGCTTTTACTAGAGAGATAAGGATGTTAGCCAACTTAACTTATTACAAGATTTCGCAATTTAATAATGAACATATAAAAAGCCTGTCAAATGAATGACAGGCTTTTTTGGAGATTCTATTGAAATATGTAACTATTCAATAATTCCTGCAAGCTTTGCAAGCTCGATAATTGTTTCTTTTGAGATCTTCTTACCTTGATATTCTAATAAGTTGTCTTTTCTTGTCTCAACAAAAATATCAGTAGGTTCATACTTCTGAAGAATGATTTTGTCTTCATCTACAAAAATCTCTAATGGATTTCTTTCTTCGACACCCATCGTTCTTCTCATCTCAATCGGAATAGTGATTCTTCCAAGCTCATCAAGCTTTCTAACCATACCTGTGCTTTTCATAGTTGGCCTCCTTTTCTCTAGTATACTGGGGAATAAAATAGAATGCTTATCCTACAAATAAATGCTTACATTTTTTGTATATAGCATTTAATAAGATATCATAGGATAATTTTAATGTCAACTAAAATAATTGTCAAAACATAGCACAATTTAAACAATATATGTAAATGGTGTACTATTGGTACTATTTATCGACATAAAAAGTATAGATTGTTAAGCAAAATACGACAAATCAATATAAAATGTCAATAAATGTATAAGTATAAGTAAGCATAGAATAATTGAAATTTGTATATTGTTTAGAAAGACAATAAATATAGGTAATTGTAAAAAGAATGACTTTATAGATCGATTAAATGATTAACTGCAATTATCAATAGGAAACGCAAGGAAGGAATAGTGCCATGTTAAATTATCTTTGGGGATTTATGATTGTGTTAGGAGTTACGGTAGGTGTAATACGAGGGGATATTGGAGCGGTAAGCAATGCCACACTAACCTCTTCAAAAGAGGCTGTAATGCTTTGTATTACAATGTTGGGTATTATGTCTATGTGGACAGGAATAATGCAAATAGCAAAGAAATGCGGTGTTGTAGAGGCATTTACAAAAGTACTGCGTCCAGTCATTCGTTTCTTATATCCAAGTATTCCAAAAGAACACATTGTAAATGAATATATTGCTTCTAATATGATAGCAAATATTTTAGGACTTGGATGGGCGGCTACCCCGGTTGGATTAATGGCTATGAAGGAGCTAAAAGCACTTAATAAAGACTCAGAAATTGCGAGCTGTGATATGTGTACCTTATTAATCGTCAATATATCCTCATTGCAGTTAATACCGGTTAATATTATAGCTTATCGTACGCAATATGGTTCTGTGAACCCAGCTGAGATACTGGCAGCAGGATTATTGGCAACAATCTGTTCCTCACTGATCGGAGTAGCCTTTGCTGTTATTATGAGAAATTATTATAGTAGAAAGGAATTGAGGAGATTTAAGAAGTAATACAATTAAAATAATCTAAGGTTTTCTTTAAAAAATAAGATTTATTCTATAATATATAACAAGCAATAATAAATCTTCTTAATTATATACGGTTTTGCTTATTGTTTATAGAAGTAATGGTATACTTGAGTTATTAGTATTAATTAGATAAAACAGTTAAAAAATCATGTCATGTAAAAAAAATAATGTATAAAATGTTTAAAAACATATGTTTTTTTAATGAATTATTTATAGTAAATTAATAACTGTAGGTAGTACATAAACCTAAATCTTATTGAATAATTTAACGGGAGGTTATTTTAATGAAAAGAAATTTTAAAGCAATACTTACAGTATTTACCGCAGCAGTTTTAGCTTTTAATCTTGTACCAGTAAAAGCAGATGCAGCAACTGAATTAACAGCTTACCTTGCATATGGTAATAGCGATTGGTCAGTACAATGGGGTGGCGCAGCAGGCACTAGCAATACAGAAGGTGCTACTGGCGTTGATGCAACTGTTACTGGTGTTGGTCAATATACTGTAAGTGTAGACTTCACAGGTACAGCAGTTGGTATGGCAAATGGTGCTGTAGCATTTACTGCTCCTATCATTACTAACGCTGCTACAGAATTACCAGGATATTTTATCGATGTTGATGCAGTAGAAGTTAATGGTGCATCTGTTGATTTTGCTGAAGGTTATACTAATGATGAAGATGGTCATATCCGTAGCAACTTATGCAATACTTATGTTGGTGCAGTTCCAGATGATGCTCGTTCTCTTGATGGAGATCCAGCAAGCAAAACATGGCTTATGGTAGACCCAACTGTTTTAACAGACGTAGAGACATTATCAGTAACTTTCACAGTTTATGATGCAGAAGGCAATGGTCCTGCAGCTGAAGAACCTGCAGTTGAAGCAACAACTGAAGAACCTGCAACTGAAGAAGCTCCTGCAACAGACGTTCCTAAGACTGGTGTTGTTGGTTTAGGTCTTGTTTATGGCTTAGGCGCTCTTGCAACTGGTGCTGCTGCATTAAGAAGAAAACAGAAATAATTTGAAACTGTTCAGAAATAAGCAAAATATATAAAAATTTAATATTTAAAAAGGGTTGTCGAATAATGACAACCCTTTTTTGACATAATATGATTAGTTAAAATAAAAAATATGCAAAAGATATAGTACCCATGTAAAAATTGTACTGTAAAAAATGTATAAAAGACATAGTTTATTTGAGCAATAAACTATAGTAGATTTATATGTGTAGGTAGTAAAAAAAGCCAAAAACATTGGCGAAATTAACAGGGAGGACAATGCAATGAAAAAAAGCATTAAAACATTACTTTCAGTATTATTTGCAGGAGCACTACTTTTAAATGCTGTACCAGTAGGTGCAACAGAAGCGACAGTTGCTCCTACAGAAGCAGCAGCAACTGACGACACAGCTACAACCACAACCACCGATGAGGCAGCAACTACAGGAGCAGTAACATATTCTGGTGAATATGGTGCTTATATGGGAATTCAGACAAATACAACCCTTTGGATTTTCCGTAACGCTTATGATGATGCTACTTATGGCTTTGGTACACCAGAGTTCAGTCAACTTAGTTCAGCAGGTACCGATAGTACTACAGCTTATGCTGGAACCTTTACCGATGCAGTTGTTGATGGAGACGGAACTTATACTGTTACTTTAGAAGGTCCTGATTTCCAGAGTGAAGAAAGATTAAGCTTGTTATATGTATCCACTAGTATTCCATTATCAGACGCTATTAAAGTTACTGATGTTATTGTTAAATTCGATGGAAATACAAAATATACCTTTCCAGAAGCTGTTTTAGATAAAGACAGCAAGGAATTTGTAAAGATTCTTTGCCAGAACGACTGGAACAATGATGTAAAAGACTTATTTGCATATCCATGGCCATTTAATAAGGCAGAAATTACTTTTACAATATCCGGTATGGGATATGAGAGTCAGCAGCAGGCAGAGCCTACAGTTGCACCTACAACAGCTCCAACCACAACTGATGATACAACTGTAACAGACACACCAGACGATACAACAAGCGCGGATGATGATTCCAGTAATACAGGTATTATCATTGGAATTATTGCAGCTGTTGTAGTTGTTGCAATAATTGTTATTGTAGTAGTATCCAGAAAGAAGAAATAAATAAAATAGTTAACAAAATAAGTTAACAACAGATTAGCAGGAATAATACTAGAGGATGAGGTTAACAACTCGTCCTCTTTTATTTAAAAGCCTTGGAATATTTATCATATCTACTTCATTGTTATTTCTTTAAAGTGCAGATATAATGGAACAAGCACGATATATGAAATAAAATGTAATATCTGAAGTAAAACACAGAGGATAACAGGAATATAGAGAAACGAGGAGTGAAGTAGGATGAGATATTTGTTAAGAAAGCTGGAGGAGAGATTAAGTAAAATTAAATTACGGAATCAGCTTAATATTGTCTACTCCCTGGGATTCTTTATTCCAATGGCTATTATCGGAGTATTTTTAATATTTAACACCTCACGATTGTTGTCAATATATCACTCTGATTTAAATGAATCAAATCATCTACGAGCAAATACTATTCTATTTGAGCTAACAAAGCAGATATATACCATAGCAGAAGATCTTGCATCGGATGATAATCTACAGCAATTATTAACAAGTGAGTATAAGGATAAAAATGATTTTCTTGTTAATGCCAATAAATATGAGAATATTAGAAAGTATCTCAACAATTATCAAATTCTTGATAGTATCACAATATATTCAGAGAACCCCTCTGTACGAAAATATGAACAGTTTGATACGGTTGATAACACCGTCAAATCCGAGGAATGGTATAAAAAAGCTGTTTCGCAGACAAGTGCTTTTTGGATTTCGCAAAGTACAGTAGATAAATATGAAAACACCTATTATAATCTTTGCTTAGTACGCAAAATACCAATTGCAAATGCGGTGTTGTTTATTAAAGTAAATGAAAACTATCTTAGAACCATACTAGTAGATACAAATAATGATCAATTACTCCTATATGTGGATGGAGGAGGAATTTTCTTTAGTTCGGTTCGAGAGTGGTATGAGATAGAGAACTTAATTTATATTGATTATGATAAGAAATACTATGAATATGAAGACCCTATTTTTGTTAAAGACAAAAAATATTTAACGAAAGTATCAACATTACAGCTATACCAGACTGATAATCGTATTTATATATGCACAATGGATAATTCGGCCTATGATAATATTAATCAAATTCTTACTATTTGCTTAGTTACTTTAGGCTTTGCAACTCTTTTACCGCTACTTTTTATTCGATTTTTCACCTCACAATTCTCAAGACGTGTAGATATCCTAAGAGAAGCCATGCATAAGGCAAGTAATGAAAATTATGATGTACCTTCACAGTTAATGGGTGAAGATGAAATATCAGAAGCCTTTGAAGATCTTCTGAAAATGGTGGAGAAGATTAAAATAAAGGACGCCAAAATGTATGAAGAACGGATTAATACTCAAAGACTTCAGAATGCACAGCAGCGGATAGAGATGGAGGTTCTGGCAAGCCAGATTAATCCTCACTTTTTGTATAATACATTAGAGACAATTCGTATGAAGGCGTTTAAAGCAGGAGATAAGGATGTTGCAACTGCAATTAAGCTTCTTGGTAAATCAATGCGTTATGTGTTAGAAAACACAGGCACCTCATCGACTTCTCTAAAAAAAGAGCTGGAATACATTGAAACCTATCTTCAAATACAAAGGCTCCGTTTTATGGATAAGGTTAATTATACGTTGCAAATAGAGGAGGGCTTAATAACAGCGGAGTTGGATGTTCTGCCACTTTTAATTCAACCTATAATCGAGAATGCCATTGCCCATGGATTAGAGGAAGTGGAAGAGAATGGATTAATTAAAATTATGGTTTATACAACCAATATGGAAGGTGTCGACGTATTACACATTGATATCTCGGATAATGGAAGTGGTATGGATGCGGCTTCACTCTACAGATTACGGAGAAAATTGAATACACCTCATCTAAATCCAAACAAAAACATTGGATTATATAACATTAATCAAAGAATTAAGTTATTCTATGGTACTCAATATGGTATTCAAGTAGAAAGTGAGCTTGAAAAGGGTACTAAGGTATTAATGCTACTTCCAGTGATTAATTTAGAGAACAATTAAACAAAAATGAGCTGTAAATGCGTGGAAAATCATATATCAATCTAGACAATTTGAATAAAAAAGTACTGTATTTTATGTCAAGTAATGACGGTAGCGATGCTATGTAGGCCTAGGTATAATGGTTATAGTAAAGTATTGTCTTAAAGGACTAGGAGGATAGTTATGAAAGCGGAACAACTTGTGAAAACCAATAAGGAGCGTTTAACCGATATCATTTTTGTGGCATATCGGATTATAATAATTCTTACATTGATTACGTTATTAATTCCGGCGCTTAACCCTGGTAATATAAGTGAACTTATTAATGATAATATGTCTTTGTTTACTACAGGTATTGATTATCAATCTCTGACTGGCGGTATTACTAGAGCCGTGAACAGAGGCTGGGTACAGGAATCATCATTTATAATTCTCTTTATATCAAGTATGGTTATAATACTAAGTTTTGCCGGAGCAGCAGCTGGTGCTTGTATGTCACTTGGCTCACTGAAGTTAAAAAGATTAGCTAATTTAATTTCATCAATAAGTACTGTAGTAGGTTTCTTGGGATTGGGTGGTATTTATCTATCTTATCTACAAGTATCAGAAACCTCAAATGTTGCTAAGGTTGGACCTCATTTACCAACGGCATTTTTCATTATTGGAGGAATGCTACTGCTTATATTATTTGTATCACTTTTACTATTTGTGCTTCAACCAAAACCTAAAGAAACTGATGTCTATGAATTGAAGCAAAAGTATAAATTATTTTTATTAATGAGTCCCTTTGTTGTTTTAACGTTTTTATTCTCTTATCTTCAATTATGGGGATGGAGATATGCATTCTATGACTATAAAGCAGGTGACACACTAAGCAGTGATAACTTTGTAGGCCTTAAATGGTTTACTTATTTATTTGAGAATGCAGCGACAAGAAAAGATATTGTTAATGTTATGGTTAATACACTTGCAATGAGTGGACTTGGTCTCGCAACAAGTTGGTGTGCAATGGCATTCGCTATTTTCCTTTGCGAAATTAAAAATCTACGTGTTCGTAGACTTATTCAGACTTTTACTACAATTCCAAACTTTATCAGCTGGGTTATGGTTTATTCCTTTGCCTTTGTTCTATTCTCCACAGAAGGTTTAGTTAGTAATATTATCGTTAATAACGGTGGGACAGCGGTAAACTTCCTTATGGACCCTAGTCACACCTGGCTAAAGATGCTTGCGTGGGGTATGTGGAAGGGTATTGGCTGGAGTGCAATTATCTATATCGCTGGTATTTCTGGTATTGATCAACAGTTATATGAAGCAGCTACTGTAGATGGAGCTGGACGTTTCCAGAGAATGTGGCATATTACAGTTCCAGGATTAATGCCAACCTTCATGGTACTGTTCTTAATGCAGATTGCTGGTGTCTTAACCAATGGTTTAGATCAGTATTTAGTATTTAGAAATCCCAACAATGCGTCCGCGATCGAAGTGCTCGACCTTTATGTGTATCGACTGGGAATTGGTAATGGAATTATTCCTCTATCAACTGTAATAGGTATGTTTAAGTCGGTCATAAGTGTTGCATTGCTTTTTATAGCTAATAGAGTATCTAAGGCAGTTCGCGGCAGCAGCATTATTTAGGAGGTGGAGAAATGGCGATAAATGAAGCAAAAAAACAAAAAAAATTAGAAAGCATGGTTTCTACACCGAAGTATAAAATTCATGTATCAGATATTATATTTGAAATAGTAAACCACACATTTTTCATAGTATTTGCACTGGCGTGTATCTTTCCATTCTATTACCTGTTTATTAACACAATTAGTGACAATGAACTGGTTAGAATTGGTGCAATTCAATTAATCCCAAAGGGAATTCATTTTAAAAATTATTTGTTGCTGACCAATGTAAAAGAGTTGGGTCAGGCGTTCAATATTTCTGTGTTAAGAACAATCATCGGAACAGCGTTAATGGTAGGATCAACTGCGCTGGTAGGCTTCTTGGTTACCAAGCAGGATATGTGGGGACGTAGTATTTGGTATCGTTTTATTGTAATAACCATGTACTTTAATGCAGGTCTAATTCCGTGGTATTTGAATATGTCCATGTTAGGTTTAACAGATAACTTCCTTGGATATATTATTCCAGGTATTGTTGCACCTTATAACATTATTCTGGTTAAGACTTATATTGAGTCAATTCCAGCAGAACTTGAGGAAAGTGCTTATATTGATGGTGCTACCTATATGACGGTATTTCGTAAAATTATTTGGCCATTAAGTAAGCCAATCCTAGCGACTATAGCAATCTTTGGTGCGGTTGGTAACTGGAACTCCTTCCAGGATTCCTTAATTTTAATGCAAAATGATTCAAGTCTTCATACTCTTCAGCATAGATTATGGATTTATCTCAATCAATCCAATAACCTTGCAGAGATCATGAAGGGTCAGACAGGTGGGTTATCAGCTACCCAACAGGCACAGCTGCTAGATTCTAAGACAATTAAGTATACAGTATCCATGGTAACGGTACTACCGATTATGTTTGTATATCCTTTCATGCAAAGATATTTTGAAAAAGGTATTATGTTAGGAGCGGTTAAGGGTTAATAAGGTTTTAACTGCAAGAATGCAGTTTATAAAACTGTAAAAGAGGTTCAAGGGGCTTCTTTTACAAGAATAAAAGGAGGAGATAAATACATGAGAAAGTCAAAAAAATTAGTTGCTTTATTACTTGTAGCAGTTATCGCTTTTTCATTACTTGCGGGATGCGGCAAAAAGAAAGAGGAAATCATTGAGTTAACGATTTACTCACAGACAGCAAACTATTCCGGTGAACAAATTGGTTGGTTTGCAAAGGAATTACTCGACAGATTCAATGTTAAGGTTAAAATCATTAATGATGCAGATGGCGTGTTTGTAACACGTATGGAATCTGGTAACTTGGGTGACATTATAATTTTTGGTAATGATGCTGGTCAATACCTTGAGGCGATTGATAAGGGCATGTTAATGGATTGGAATGAAGATGATTTATTAACTGATTTTGGTCCTGATATCAAAGAAAATATGCCTAAGGCACTTGAGAAAAATGCAGGTATCAGCCCAGATAAAACAACAGTGTATGGTTTTGGATATGGGGTTGCCTCATCCGCAGAGGATCATATCTCTTATATCTACCATCCTGATATCCGTTGGGACTTATATGCTAAGCTTGGATATCCAAAGGTAGAAACTTTAGAGGATTATATCCCTTTACTAGAGCAGATGAAAGAACTAGAGCCTGTTTCTGATTCCGGTCATGAAACCTATGGTGTGTCGCTATTCAATGACTGGGACGGTAACATGGTTATGTTCGTAAAAGCTACTGCAGCACTTTACGGTTATGAAGAGTTTGGTATCGGATTATATGACCAATCAACTCAGACCTGGCAGGATTGTTTACAAGAAGGCGGAATGTATTTAAGATGCTTGAAGTTCTATAATACCTTATTTCAGAAGGGACTATTAGATCCTGACTCCTTAACACAGCGTTGGGATGGAGCACAGGAAGACTATACCGGTGGCGTATCCTTCTTTAGTATCTTTGATTATCTTGGATCAGCGCAGTATAACACACCTGATCATATGAATGCAGGTAAAGCAATGTTTGCTTTAGCAGCAGAGGATCAGAAGACCCTTACCAATGGTTTAAATGTATTTGGTGGTAATCGTGTATGGACCATTGGTGCTAACACCCAATATCCTGAAGTATGTATGGAAATCATTAACTGGCTTTCTACTCCTGAAGGCAGAATGATTGGTGAGTACGGTCCTAAGGGTGTAACCTGGGATTATAATGAAGATGGTAAAACATTTTTAACTGATTTAGGTCTTAAAACAGTTGAGAATAGAGATACAGAAATGCCTGCCGAAAACGGAGGCGGTACCTTTAGAGATGGTGCTAACCAAATGGCCAATATTACTTGGGCTATTGATGCTTACAATCCAGATTCCAATGGTGAAACTTATAATGTTAAGACCTGGGCAAGTTATAATTCTACACAGAACTATGAGATTTTAAACGACTGGAAGAAATTTACCGGTGCTGAAACTGCTAACGAGTATCTTGACAATCGTGATCATATAGTTGCTCCTGGAACGACCTATTCTGAGCCAGACAGAGATGCAGATTTGGAATTAAAGTGGCAGCAGGTTACAAACGAAATTTTAGATGGTTCTTGGAAAGCAATTTATGCAGCTAATGATGCTGAGTACGATAAAATCGTTGCTGACATGATTAAAAAGACTAAGGAATATCACTATGATGACGTAGCACAGTTCTATAGAGATGAAGCTGCTGTTAGAAAAGCATTAGAGGACGAAGTATTGAAATAATCACTAAAATACTATAGAATAATATAGATTAGTCTATGGGGAGAGGCTGTTGAATCAACAGCCTCTTTTTATCAGAAAGGAGCATAGTATGGGCTTTTTTAGCACGGAGGGTGCATTATATAAATTTATAAGTCGCTTATGGGATATGATTGTCCTTAATTTTATATGGGTTATTTTTAGCCTTCCTATTGTAACAATTGGGGCGTCCACTGTTGCAGCCTATAGTGTGGCACTTAAGATGGTAGACGAAGAGGAGGGGTATATTGTACGCTCCTTTATAAAGGCATTTAAAGAAAATTTAAAACAAGGCATTTTATTGGGGATAATTGCTATTGTGGCGAGCTATTTGGTATATATTAATTATGAACTATTCAATGCTATAGAATCCAATCCGATAATTCTGCTGTTTGTAGCAATACTTGCAGGAATTTTCTTTCTTTCATCCCTTTTGTATGCATTTCCTCTGGCAGCGAGATATCACAGCTCCATAATGCAGATTATGAGAAATTCCAGACAAATCTGTATGAAGTATTTTGTAAGAACCCTAATACTAATTCTATTACTGGCTATGATTATTTTAATGATACTCTGGAATTCAACCACCTTTATGGTAGGATTAATTCTTGGACCAGCTTTTTGTATCTTTACCATTGCAGCTTTCTCAAAGAGAATTTTTCAGATGATTGAGCGTGATCAGGCAGCTGGGTAATTGTGAAGAAAAAAGAACTGTAATATATAAGGAAAGCCTCCCACACAGCATATGTTATAATTCGTGCTGTGTGGGAGGCTTTTTATAGTAATATGGTTATTGCAGATCTGCATTTTTGCGAAACTCAGCTGGACTTAAGCCAACATATTTCTTGAATTTCTTATGAAAATAATCTACATTCTTATAACCAATAGCTTCAGAAATCTCATAAACCTTTAGCTTGTTCTGCAGAAGTAATTCCTTGGAATGGTTTATTCTAATATAATCAACATAATAATTAAAATTCACACCAACGGTCTTATTAAAGATTTTTCCGAGGTAGGCGCTGTTGTAGCCAAATAGAGGTGCAATGGACTCTAACTTAATATTATTTTGATAATTATGGTCAATATAATAGAGAATATCATCAATAATGCTGTCTCTGGAAGAATTACCTGTGGCATTCATTATCATTTCAAATTGTTCGGAGAAAAATCGAACAATCTCATAAAGATAATATCTCTTCTCAATTAGATCAATAATGGATGAATTTGTTGGAAAAGGAATATCCATCGTATTGTAAATATGGTTTAATTTTTCCTTAATTTGAAGATATAGATCCACTAAAAACAATTTAATAGCAGGGATGTTATCATTTACATTATATAAATATTCATTTAGCTCATAAAGTGTCTCTGCCACCTTTTTACGGTTAAAGGTTTGAAGGTGATCTGTTAATTGGTTGGCGTAGTCCTGAATATAACTTATATTAATAGATTCTGCAATTTCTTTCATTTTAGGAAGCTCTTCATAACCAAGGGTATGCTGACCTTGGTGACAGAAAAAACGTCGGTTAATTAAAGTTAAGGCGTCTGTGTAGGAAAGATGAATATCAGTTAATTGTCTTACGGGTTGTCCATATGCAAGAAATAGAGAGTCAAGAGGACTTCCTTTCTGAGGTGGATTCTTTTCATAATGTCCTAAGAAATCTTGAAACTTCTTAAGAGCAAACTCACCTTTTAAAAGAATAATATCTAGAGCCTGTATTTTTATATATTCAAAGGTAGAGTTCCCCTTATTTGTAATTTTTAACAAATCAGCAAAATTATAAGCTAAATCAGAAATTTTACGATTAAAGTTCTCATAGATAATCACCTGATAAACATCGGCATCCAAATGTAACTGCAGTATATCATCGTCATTAATCGAAGTATATTCCTCGGATTGGTCATTTGTCAGCAGTTCTTGTAAAATGGCATTCTTTGCACGAAGCTTATATTGATTTACATATTTATCATTACGATTCTCTTTATCTAATAGATCTTTTACTTTAACAACTGCAGACTGTAATTCATCCTCATCAATAGGCTTAGTCAAATAGAAGTCTACACCATAGCGAATTGCAGTTTGAGCATAGCTAAAGTCAGGGTAACCACTGAGTAGAATACATTTTCCAGTATAACCTCGCTCTCTTGCAGCAATGATAACATCAATGCCGTGCATTTTAGGCATACGAATATCCATTAATACCAAGCTTGGCTGCTTTGCAAGAATTTCTAACAAAGCATCACTACCATTACCAGCTTCACCACAAATAGAAAAGCCAAGGCTTTCCCAATCCATAATATATTTTAATCCTTCACGGATTGATGCTTCATCATCACATATAAAAACCGTATACATGTAACACCTCACATCCTAACTTTATTCCCAAGTAAAAAGGGTTATTTTCATTAAGTAGGTCTATAATATAGTTGATTAATCAGTAATAATCTTTATTACCACAGGGAATTCACTGGAAACCGTGGTTGTGGTGAAATGTAATCCATCGTGATCTTTTTGCCAATCAACTTTTTCATCAAAACCAAGGATCTCTATGTCTCTGATAATACCATGGAATCTTGGGGCATTAGCATCAACAGATTCAGAGAGGGATTTAATGCATACTTTACCATCCTTAGGATACTTTAATAGAGTTGCATAAAGATGACCGTTGGCCACTGTAAATCTAAAGTCTTCACTGGTATAACCATTCTGATTTCCTTCAGAGAACTTTCCTTCTGCGTCCTTCGTTGGTCCTTCACCAAAACTTCGCCACACTTTGCTATTATAAATTGCTTCACCATTAATGGAAAGCCATTTACCAATATCTTTTAATAACTTTTGATCCATCTCAGGCATAGAGCCGTCTGCTTTTGGACAAACATTTAATAACAAGTTGCCGTTTTTGCTCACGACATCCACTAGGTTACAAATTAAATCATAACTTGTTTTATAATCAAGCGTATCTGTATAACACCAGGAATTATGTGCTACAGAAGTGTCTGTCTGCCAATAAAAAGGTTGGACATTGGCAAATTTACCACGTTCCATATCAACGATACCAGTACCAAAAGACATTGCTTCGTGCTTATAGCAGATGGCTGTAGGGAAGCCCCATTGAACGCCACGATTATAGTAATAGGCAGCAATCTTTAAGAGATGCTTTTTATAGCCCTCATGTTGAATCCACCAATCAAAATAAAGTAGTCGTGGTTGATACTTATCAATTAGTTCGCAGGTACGAACGAGCCAATCATCCAGAAATTCTTCAAAAGGATAGGGAACAGCAAAGATATCTTCTTGATTTGGCTGCTCCTGGAGAGAAGGCCAATAAAAGTCTCCACGATTTAAAGGTTCCTTAATATCACTATCAAAGTCTTTTCCATTGCCCATGAACCACAGGTGTTCCGCTCGGTGAGAAGAGGTGCAAAATACCAAGTCGTCTTCTTCAAAAGCCTTTTTTAATTCACCAAGAACATCTCTCTTTGGACCCATTTTAACAGAGGTAAAGTCAGAGATATCACTATCATACATTTGAAAGCCTTCGTGATGCTCTGCAACTGGAAATACATACTTAGCACCGGCTTCTTTAAATAACTTGGACCATTCCTTTGGATCAAATTTTTCTGCTGTAAACATAGGAATGAAATCCTTATATCCAAAGTCCTTATGTGGACCATAGGTTGCAATATGATGTTCATATTCTGGGGTACCCTGAATGTACATGTTTCTGGAGTACCATTCATTATTAAAAGCGGGAATACTATAAAGTCCCCAATGAACAAAAATACCAAACTTCGCTTTTTGAAACCAATTAGGTACTTCAAAAGAAGCTAAGGAGGACCAATTATCAAGATATGGACCGCCATTAATTACCTCATTAATTCTTTCTAATTCCCTCTGCATATAAAACCTTACCTTTCACGGTACCTGCAAACTTTGTCGCAGGCACAATATTTGTAACTTGAATTTAAAATTCAAGCTATCTCCCCTAATGCAATAAATTATGTTTATTAATTAGTAGTACTTCCTAAACTTACAGCAGCTTTACGCGCCTCGTCCTGATCCTTCGCATTCTTTAAATCCTCTTCATAAACAGCAGAGTAACCAAGTGCTTTGGTTTTTTTCTGCATTTGATTCATCAAGTCATAGAAGGTTGCTTCATCCTTTGCGAAAACCATTTGCCAGGAATAGTCCACGATGACCTCCTTACATAAATTACGGATGGTAGTAAGTTCGGAAGACATTGCAGGAGCAACATAACTGCTTCCTGGAGCAACAATAATTTGATTATGCTGCTCTAAGTATTGATGGCTGGAATCTGCCCCCATGTAGGACTTCCAATCAACGTCTAAGAGACTGTCCTCCATATCAAGAACGGAATCCCATTGATTGTAATAGTATGGATAACCATCAGGATCCAGATCACTTTGTGATACTGGCCTTAAATTAAGTTGTGAAAAGCCATCCTCCCAGGTTAAGCCACCCCATTCATCGGGCATCTTTGCTCCCCCGCCAAGGAGAGCCTGTATTCCGAACTCGGTAAGGTAGGGACCATCTTCGCTCATATCCCAGGTTAAACCCTTAGGTCCAGCAGCGCCGTTAGAAGGTGCCGCAGCAACAATCTGGATTCCTTCCGGAGAATAAATCCAATCAATAAAATCAGCAAGTCGTTCTGGATCTTTTGCGTCGGAACCAATTGCTATTACGGTTTTTTGATTCCCTTGAGGGTTACAACCGTTAGAGAAGATTTGCAAATCATCAATCGGTGCTAACATGTAACCTTGTCCATTCTCCTTGTGCTCTATGGTATTAAAGGCAGATTGTGCGGCCCAGGGCCATGGGCAATAAAGGATGGAACCATCCCTGTATTTTTCAAATACATCTACATAAGACTGTACATAGGAATCGGGGTCCACAAGACCCATCTGATTAGCATCAAAATAAAATTTTAATATTCTCATGTACAAGGAATCAGGATCAAGGATGTTCTGATAATCAGAACCATCTGCCTTCGCAAGTACAAAACCTATTTCGTCATATCCATAGAAGCAGGCAGGTTGCTTTGCGGCATTCATCATATTATCGTCCCAGTCATTAAAGAAGGAAAATGCGTAGGTTGGATTACCAGATGGTGTGGTAGGCATTGCAGTTTGCATATCTTTAAGAACAGGTAGTAGGTCTTCAAGGGTTGACATTTGAGGATAACCAATGGAGGAATAAATATCCCATCGTAGATATGGCCCAAAGGTTAATTCTGGTCCTTCACTGGAGGTAGTTGCTGGAAGGGTTGAAATTTCTGTAGGAATAGCAAAGATTCCCGATTGTGACATTTTATCATTTAAAAGACTAATAGCTGTCTGATACTGCATGATAGGCTTGTCTTCAATATAATCTCGCATATCAATGATAAGATCCTCATCAACTAAGGATTGTAACTCTCCATTTTCGGCACTACATATGATTAAATCACCCAGATTACCTGAAGCAGAGCGCATTTCTAATAAAGTGCTTCCGCCTGTAGATACATTGGGAGCAATGATATTTAATTCCATATTAAACTTATCTTTTACTATTTTACCAAACCACCCGGATTGTATGCCTTGATAATTTGAAGTGGAAACAAACACATCGATAACCAGAGGTTCCTTATATACAGTTTTTGATTCGGATTTAGATAATCCACCAGAGCAGGCAGCCGCTGACATTAGGCTGACGGAAATAGCTGTAATTATAAAAAAGCGAAATTTTCTTATCATAGAAAAACTATTCCTTTCGTGGCACCTGTAAAACTGGGAGATACAGGCGTAAATTTACGTATGAAAAATTTCAAGCTGCTTCGATTAATAAAAATTGTTAATTTGGGTGTAAAATGGCTAGGCGTCTTTTGTACTCTTTTGTGATAAATTCTTATATTGCCTTGGAGTAATGGACTTGGCTTTGTGAAATACTTTAATAAAATAACTAATATCGTTAAATCCACAGTTTAATGCAACTTCGGTTATAGCCAGGTTTGTTTCTGACAATTGTTCACAGGCGCATTCAATACGGTAATAATTCAGATATTCCGTGGGTGTATATCTTGTCATTTTTCTAAAAAACCGACAAAAGTAACGTGGACTAAGGCCGGCAACATTTGCCATCTGCTCAAGTGTTAAGGCTTCTGTATAGTGTTCCTCAATATATTGCAAAACATCCTTAAAACGATTTAACTGTAAAGCAGAAGTATTGGTCGGAGCATTATTAATGGAATAGTACTGTTTTTCAAATACTAAGCCTAATAACATGAACAAGGAGCCCTGTGTTAAAAACTCATAACCAGGTTGTTTCTCTGACATCGCACGAAAGAGAACATTAACTGAATTTTTTAATACATCCTTATGTGCGGATAAGTTTAAGTCTACTATAAGTTCACCACGCATTAGCTGATTAATTTGTTTTCGGCATAGTTTGTTATTACCGAGCAGTAATTTTAAATCAAAAACGATACACTCATAGACACAGTCATACGGATTGCCACCATGAAGAGTACCTCCGGGGAGAAATAGAATGTCATCGGAAGCTGCAGTTATGGTTTTACCATCAATTGTAAACTGGAAGGAACCTTCTAAAATACGAATAATTTCACATTCTGGATGCCAATGATAGGGCATCTGATAACGGGGATGACTAGACTCCACATGATAATAATCAATAGGAAAATCAAAGGTACCCTGTTGTTTATCTTCTCTATAATCTATATATTTCACTAACTGCACCCCTATTATTAAAAAGTGAATATTGTTTTATTTTTATGTAATTATAACACAAGCATTAAGGCAAGTGCAATTATATAATAAAGGTATCCTGAAATAAATTCATTTAATAAACTTATTATACAAGAGCTGGAATAGAAAAGGAAGATGAATTTTGATTTATTTTAAAAGGCTTTAGCTTTATATTCGCATTAAATACGTTTTAAGCCGTGAAACGGCAGAAGGAGAAGACGATGGCAAAAAACAGATTAATAGGAGATTATCCAGTAATTGGTATTCGACCAACCATTGATGGTCGTAGAGGAGAAGTAAAAGTTCGTGAATCCCTGGAAGATCAAACGATGGATATGGCGAGAGCAGCAGCTGAACTGTTACAAAGTAATTTGCGCTATTCCAATGGTGAACCTGTAAAGGTTGTAATAGCAGATACCACAATTGGTCGCGTAGCTGAAAGTGCAGCCTGTGCAGCTAAATTTAAAAAAGAAGGTGTGGACATTACCATTACAGTAACACCTTGTTGGTGTTATGGAGCCGAGACTATGGATATGGATCCTATGACGATAAAGGCGGTGTGGGGTTTTAATGGAACAGAACGTCCGGGTGCAGTATATCTGGCATCCGTCCTTGCAACTCATGCACAGAAGGGGCTCCCGGCTTTTGGTATCTATGGTCACGATGTTCAAAATGCGGATGACACCTCCCTCCCTGAAGATGTTAAAGAGAAGTTGTTACGATTTGGACGCGCGGCAGTTGCGGCAGCCAGCATGAGAGGTAAATCTTATCTTCAGATAGGATCCATTTGTATGGGTATTGGTGGTTCTATCATTGACCCAGCCTTTATAGAAGAATATCTGGGTATGCGAGTGGAATCCGTGGATGAAGTAGAAATTATCAGAAGAATGACAGAAGGCATTTACAATCCAGAGGAATATCAGAGAGCTCTTACCTGGACAAAGAAATATTGCAAGGAAGGCTTTGATAAAAATAAGCCGGAGTTCCAGAAATCCAGAGAGCAAAAGGATTCCGACTGGGAATTCGTTGTTAAGATGATGGTAATTATGAAGGACTTGATGAATGGAAATCAAAACTTGCCAAAGGGTTGTGAGGAAGAGATGGCAGGGCATAATGCAATTGCAGCAGGATTTCAGGGACAGAGACAGTGGACGGATTTTTATCCAAATGCAGACTTTGCAGAAGCGCTTATGAATACCTCCTTTGACTGGGAAGGTGTAAGAGAACCATATATTTTAGCGACTGAAAATGACGTATTAAATGGTATAGGTATGCTTTTTATGAAACTGTTGACAAACCGTGCACAGATCTTTGCAGATGTGCGTACCTATTGGAGTCCGGAAGCAGTAAGAAAGGTAACAGGCTATGAACTTGAAGGAGCTGCAAAAGAGGCAGGTGGATTTATTCATCTGATCAATTCCGGTGCGGCTTGTCTTGATGGTAATGGAGAGGCAAAGGACGAGAACGGAAATGGTGTTATAAAGCCCTGGTATGAAGTGACAGATCAGGATCAAGAGGCGATTTTAAAGGCAACCACTTTTAATGCAGCAGACACTGGCTACTTTAGAGGTGGCGGTTATTCCTCCAGATTTCTTACTAGAGCAGAGATGCCGGTAACCATGATACGATTAAATTTAATTAAAGGTTTGGGACCTGCACTTCAAATTGCAGAAGGATGGACGGTTAATCTACCAGAAGAGGTATCGGATGTTCTTTGGAAGCGTACAGACTACACCTGGCCTTGTACTTGGTTTGCTCCAAGAACAACCGGTGAAGGAGCGTTTAAAACTGCATATGAGGTAATGAATAACTGGGGAGCTAACCACGGAGCAATTTCCTATGGTCATGTAGGAGCAGACTTAATATCCTTATGTTCCATGCTTCGAATTCCAGTGTCCATGCATAATGTCTCGGAGGATTTAATATTCCGACCAGCGTCCTGGAATGCGTTTGGAATGGATAAGGAAGGTCAGGATTACAGAGCTTGTCAGGCCTATGGACCACTATACAAATAAGGGGAGGTCGAAGGTGCAAAAATACTATTTGGCAATTGATATTGGCGCCTCCAGTGGAAGACATATATTGGGAAGTGTGATTAATCAAAAGATATGCCTGGAGGAGGTATATCGCTTTGAAAACTCTATGGAAGAAATAGAAGGCACATACTGCTGGAATACAGAGAGAATCTTTCATCACATTCTGGAAGGAATGAAAAAATGCAAAGAGATAGGTAAAATTCCAGTCAGTGTTGGAATTGACACCTGGGGCGTTGATTTTGTCCTGCTCGATAAGCAAGAGAAACGTATCGGTGATGCGGTGGGATATCGCGACCAACGAACGAAGGAAATGCCTACACTGCTTTCTAAAATAATATCAGAACAAGAGATATATGAAAGAACAGGAATTCAGAGGCAGTTATATAACACCCTTTATCAGTTGATGTCCTTACAAGAATCAGTATACCACGCTACACCGATCAACAACTCGATTTCTCACCAGAAAAATAGAAATTTACTAGAACAAGCAGAGAGTTTGCTCTTTACCCCGGATTACTATCATTTCTTATTAAGCGGTGTAAAGAGTCAGGAGTATACTATTGCGTCAACAAGTATGCTCCTAAATGCACATACAAACACCTGGGATTATGAGTTAATAGAACAGTTAGAGCTACCCAAGCATCTGTTTAAAGAACTTATCCTGCCGGGTACGGTGATTGGAGAACTATTACCAAAGATCAGGGAGGAAGTTGGATATAACTGTCTTGTTGTTGCCCCCTCTGCGCATGATACAGCCTCAGCAGTGGTAGCAATACCAAGTACCGAAAAGGATGTGCTCTATATTAGTTCTGGAACCTGGTCCTTAATGGGAATTGAAGCGGAGGAACCTAATTGTTCTGCGGCATGTAGAAGAGCTGGATTCACCAATGAAGGTGGTTACAATCATCGATATCGAATTCTAAAAAATATAATGGGACTATGGATGATTCAATCCGTACGTAAAGAGATTGCAAAAGAACTGTCCTATGCAGAGATTTGTACTGGGGCTGAAAAGGAAACAATCACTTCAATTGTAGATTGTAATGATGAGAGCTTCCTTGCACCAGGGAGTATGGTTCAGGCGGTTCAGGAGTTCTGCCAACGATCTAAGCAGCAAATACCGGAAGGTATTTATGAACTGGCAGCGGTAATTTATAACAGCCTTGCAAAATGCTATGCATCTTCTTTAACTGAAATTGAACTGCTTACTGGTAAACACTACGATAAAATTCACATTATTGGAGGAGGCTCAAACGCCACCTATTTAAATGAATTGGCTGCAAAATACACTGGCAGAGAAGTTGTTGCCGGACCAGGAGAAGCTACGGCCATAGGCAATCTTATTGTACAAATGATAGCGGCGAAAGAATTTACCACCTTAGAGGAAGGCAGAAAGTGTATATAAGTTAGGTTGTTTGTTATCCTAATAAGAAACATATTCATATGTAGTATAAGAATCTCATAGAATAAAACAAAGCATTTAAAGGACTACTAAAAAAATGAGATTTCTTATCTATATATCGGATTATATAATTCCATTTCTATTCTTTTATATTGTCGGCATGGGACTTTTATCGAAACAAAATGTATTTGATGATTTTATAACAGGAGCTAAGGATGGATTCAAGCTGGTACTAGATATTTTACCTACCTTAATTGGACTTATGGTGGCTATTGGCATCTTAAGAGCTTCGGGAGCGTTGCAAATTGTTTCGGATCTTCTACAACCGCTAACCGACCTACTGCATTTTCCTTCGGAAGCAGTACCACTGGTTATCATTAAGATGTTTTCTTCGTCCGCTGCTACAAGCTTGCTTCTGGATATCTACAAGGAGCATGGTCCGGATTCCTATCTTGGCAGGTTAACAAGTATCATAATGAGTAGTACTGAGACGATATTCTATACGTTAGCAGTTTATTTTATGGCAGCAGGAGTAAAGAAAACCAGATATACCTTAATCGGTTGCTTAATAGCATCCATAAGCGGTATTGCAGCCAGTACAATCATTACAAATTTGGTTTTTTGATACAACAAAGTTGATTTAAGTGTCAAAAGTTTAATTCAGATGTGAAGTTGAATATGTTTACGACTTTTGATACATGAATATTCGTGATTACTTGTTTCAGAATCTGGTTACATAAAATGTAGTTATTATCACATACTAATCTCACAGCGAATAAGTCGCTTTATCATAGATTTGAGCTAAGGATTAGGTAAAATGCATTACTATGAGGTGGGTTATGGATCAGGATAAACGCGAAAAGAACCAACAAAAGAAAGAACAGGAAGAGCTGAATTCTGTTACAAATTCAGTAAAGCCAGAAAATCAAAATCAAACGCATAATGCAAGAAAAGAAGGAGTCGGAAGACAGAACTTCAAGTATAGGGATTAATAAGGAAAAGTGGCTGCCACATTTTGTGGTGGCCACTTTTACGATATAAATGAAATTCTGATTTATTCCCAATGTTATAGACTAGGCTGGGTTGAACTGTAAGAGATTATTAATCTGCTTATAACCGCTAATGATAATAGCAGGTTGTCATAGTAAAGAAGCTATTGTATAATGGGTAGGATATTAAAAGGCTTATCTACTTATAATTAATTAAAAAGTCATAATTAATAAAAAATTCAAGGACGATAAATAGAACTAAATTGAGAGTACGAGGTTAGGACATGATTTTTGAAACACACGCTCATTATGATGATGAGGCATTTGATATAGACAGAGACTCTTTGCTAGAACAATTTCCGAAGAATGGTATAGATTACATTGTTAATATTTGTGCTGAGCTTAATTCAGTACAGAAGGTATTAGAGCTTGCTGACCAATACCCCTATGTATATGCTGCGGTAGGGATTCATCCTAGTAATTGTGGGGAACTGAATGAAGAAAATTTTGCATGGGTGAAAGAAATGGCCCAGCACTCAAAAAGCGTTGCAATTGGAGAAATCGGTCTGGATTATTATTGGGATACACCGGAGCGTCAGGTACAGAAGGAATGGTTTAGCAGACAGATGGATTTAGCAAAGGAGTTAAAGCTCCCAATGGTAATTCATAGTCGTGATGCAGCCAATGATACCTACCAGATGATGAAAGAGGCAAAAGCAGATTCTGTAGGAGCAATCATTCATTGTTTTGGGTATGGGGTAGAACAAGCCAGACAATATCTTAATATGGGATTTTATTTGGGAATTGGTGGAGTACTTACCTTTACTAATGGTAAGAAGCTTAAGGAAGTAGTGGAATATGCTCCTTTAGAACAACTGGTGCTAGAAACAGACAGCCCCTATCTGGCTCCGGTTCCGCATAGAGGTACAAGGAATAACTCCAATAATTTAACCTATGTTGCAAGAGAAATAGCAAGAATTAAACAGGTTAATTATGACACCGTTCTTCAAGTAACCTATGAAAATGCAAAAAGATTTTATAATATATGATTTGAAAGGATATGTATGGCACAGCTTGGAAATCCAAAGAACACGATTGAAGTATTAAATAAATATAAGTTTGTTTTTCAAAAGAAATTTGGACAAAACTTTCTGATTGATACCCATGTACTCGATAAAATTGTACAAGCCGCAGAAATAACCAAAGATGATTTTGTCTTAGAAATTGGACCGGGAATTGGGACACTGACTCAGTATCTGTGTGAAAATGCCAGAGAGGTTGTAGCCGTGGAGATTGACAGAATGTTGATACCCATTCTTGAAGATACTCTTTCGGAATACGACAATGTCTCTATTATAAACAATGATATCTTAAAGCTAGATATTAATGCGTTGGTTCAAGAAAGAAATCAGGGAAGACCTATTAAAGTAGTAGCTAACCTGCCATATTATATTACTACACCAATTATTATGGATTTGTTTGAGCGACAACTCCCATTGATTAATATTACGGTTATGGTGCAAAGAGAGGTAGCGGATAGAATGCAGGCGTCACCTGGCACTAAGGACTATGGCGCATTATCCCTTGCAGTTCAGTATTTTGCGAAACCATATATTGCAGCTAATGTTCCACCAAATTGTTTTATGCCTCGCCCGAATGTTGGGTCGGCAGTTATAAAATTAACCACCCATGAGAAGCCTATCATTGATGTTAAGGATGAAAAATTAATGTTTCGATTAATTCGTGCTTCCTTTAATCAAAGAAGAAAGACACTGGTTAACGGACTGAATAACTCTCCGGAATTGCCTTTTTCAAAGGAAGAGATTTTGCAGGCACTGGAACGGATAGGTATGATTGAGAATATACGTGGAGAAGCACTTTCTCTCGAGGAGTTTGCTAAGTTAACAAATGCATTATTGAGTAAATGAGACACAGCCTTAAAAGGCAGTATACAGAGAAGGTTGCGTTGACAATAAAAATGCTGGTGATTAGACAGAAGAAAAAGTCTAGTTACCAGCATTTTTTAGAAAATAGATAAAAGGCTTCTGTTTTCAGCAATAATCCTATCAGTTGCATTAGTAAAATGACTTTGATTTGGAATAATGGTACGACCTTTCGAATATATTGAATAGAATTATTTAACCCAAGGTATGAGAAAGTGAGGGAGTGATTATTGTGGCTGATTATAAAAGAATGGTATCTTATATGTATCAATATGAAAACGGAGTAAAAAGAAAAAATGTTGGGTATGCCCGAATAGAAGCAAAAGGCGGCCAATGTAAAATTACATTACATATGCAGCTTCTTGGTCAATTAGATAGCATTTTCCCAACCTACCTAATTCAAAGAAACCAGCAGAATATGGAATTGGTGTACTTGGGAGATACTATGCTGAAGAATCAAATTATGGATAGTAGACTTCTTGCAAATGAAGCAAATATTATGAATTCGGGCCATACACTAGCTGATATGGGTGGACTATTGTTGTTTTTAAATGATAATGTTTTCTTTGCTACAGAATGGGATGATAAACCTATTTTAGCAAAAGAGGTTCTAGAAGCCCTAAAACCAAGCAATAATATTTCAAAAGAACAGGCTGATTTAGAAAATATAGAGGTGGCTAATCTAGATCATAAAAGTACGATTAGCAATAATAACCGAGAGAATACAAAGACACAGACAGAAAACAATGGAGAACAACCAGCAGGAGAAAATAATCAGACGGAAGAAGAGGATCAAACGGAGGCGGACACACGTATTATTACCGAAATTCAAGAACCTCCGGAGCAAATAGAGGATATGGTTAATCAAGGACAGGAAATGTTGGAAGATATCCTTGAGGATATTTCAGAGCAATTAACGTTGGAAGAGGAGTTATCACTTCCTAAATATAAATTACCCAGAGGCTGGAAGACTTTTGAGAGACAAAATCAACCATTTATAGAAGACGATGATAGCCAGCAAAATCCATCAGATGATGAAGAAAATTTTTCTGATAATTTGCAGTCGGATATAATTCAGGACTATCTTCAGAACATTCAAACAGAAGTGCTGGAGGCCCAGGAAGGCTTTCGTGAGGATGTAAATGAACTTGAAGAAGATGAAATACTTGAAGAAGATGAAACACTTGAAGAGGATGAACTGCTTGAAGAAGATGAACTGCTTGAGGAAGATGAACTGCTTGAGGAGGTAGAAATACTTGAGAAAGATGAAATGCGGGAGGCTGATGAAGAACTAACTGCGGAAGTTGAAGATAATCAGATACTAGAGTCCATGGACACGACTGAATTAGAGGCAGCTGAGATGCGAAATGAGCCTGCAACAGCAACTTATTTATTTGAAAAACAACAAAGAATTAATCCTTTTGAAGATAATGAGATTCTCCTGTGCGTAAAAATTGAACCAAAAGACATAGGGTTACTACCCAAAGAGCTTTGGACACTTAGTAGTAATAGTTTCTTGCTGCATGGCTTTTATTGCTATCATCATTTAATATTTGCCAAGATGCAGGGTGCCAATGGGCCAAGATATGTTTTGGGGATACCCGGAATCTTTCATAACCGTGAGAAATTTATGGCAAAAATGTTTGGGTTTGAAAGCTTTAAGTCCATTCGCAGAAGAGATGTAAGGCAAGGAGATTTTGGTTATTGGTACTTAACAGTAAATTTCTAAGATAAATGATAAGGATTTAAAAGGGAATATTGCTTATGATCCTTCCATTCACCATTAATAAGAGCAAAGCCTCTTGAGATACCTTCATAGTCAAAGGAAAGCCTCTCTAACAATTGTTGGGAGGCTATATTTTCGGGCATAGTATGAGCCTCAATTCGGTGCATTTGGTAATCCCTGAAAATAAGATGAATTGCAGATTGAGTACTTTCAAAAGCATAGCCCTTATGTTGGTGTTTCGTGGCAAACTTATAACCAAGACTGCAACTATAGTAGGGTTCTCTTGCTATTCTTTGAAAGCAAAGGGAACCTATTATTTCATCAGGATAATCCTTTAAGAATATCCAGAAACGAAGAAGTTTACCTTCCTGCATTTGAGTATGTTCTGCAGTAAGACAAGCTGTATGATAAGCAAGAGTATAAAAGGTATTACTTCGTAAGGGTTCCCAGGGTTCAAAAGCACTCTTATTTTCTTGATAGAAGGTTAAGACCATAGAAGCAGCATCACTGCTTAAGGTCTTTAATATCAATCGATCTGTTTCATAGGACTTATTCATAGCAGCAAATCCTTTCCGTGCTATAATTTATATTACATAACACCACGCAAAAATACATTGGTTATATAGGGTTTTAGTAGATTGGAGAATTCAATTAAGGTATCCGTTGTATGAGGATTAAGTCCAGTTTGTATCATGTCAGAGGAGTCTTTGTAGCTTTGCAGATAATAAGCGGTTGCTCCATTTATCCATTTACCAATGGAGACAATATCTTCTAGGGTATGAAATTCTTTTACGAGGGTTGTTCTAAATTCGTAGGCAATGGAAGATGTAAGTAGAAAATCAACGCTTTCATTTATTTTATCCAAAGAGAAAGCAGGAATACCTGTGGTTATAGCATATTTTTCTTTCGAGTTTTTAATATCCATTGCAGCATAGTCAATAAGACTTTCCTTAGCCAAATGTTTTAGCATAGCTGGGTTAGTACCATTAGTATCAAGCTTAACCTTTAGTCCCATAGATTTAATTTCTTCAATCAAGGTTGGAAGCTCTGAATACAAGGTGGGTTCCCCTCCGGTAATACACACACCTTCTAAGATATGCTTTCTGCTGAAAAGTGTAGCTAGAACTGTTTCGTGGGGTATTGCATTTTCAGAGATTACCTTGGTTACCAAAGAGGCATTATGACAGAAAGGGCAACGCATATTACAGCCGGCAAGAAATATAGTAGCAGCAATATGACCCGGATAATCCAAAAGAGTTAGTTTTTGAAAGCCATGGATTTGCATGTTGTCACCTCATAAGTGATATGTTAAAATCATCATATCAGATGAAAAGGGTCAAGTCTAGAAGCAAAGGAATATTCGTAATGGAGAATGAAAAATATATGCGTGAAGCCCTGAAAGAGGCAAAAAAGGCAACTCGCCTTGGAGAGGTGCCAATAGGGTGTATCATCGTATATGAAGACAAAATAATTGGAAGAGGCTATAATAAAAGAAATACAAAAAAGACAACGTTAGCGCATGCAGAATTAATCGCAATAGAAAAGGCAAGTAAGGCCCTGGGGGATTGGCGGTTGGAGGAATGTACCATGTATATTACCCTTGAACCGTGCCAAATGTGTTCCGGTGCAATAGTACAAGCAAGGGTGAAAAAGGTAGTGATTGGAACTATGAATCCCAAAGCAGGTTGTGCAGGATCAATACTTAATATTTTACAAATGAAGGAATTTAATCATCAGGTGGAAATGGAAATTGGTATCCTGGAAGAGGAATGTACAATGGTCTTGCAATCATTTTTTAAAGAACTTAGAGTGCGCAATAAAATGGAAAAGCTTGAGGGTTGACATTTATACTTAAAAATTATATACTTGGCATACAGCTTTTTTGGAATAAACAAAGAAATTTTAAATAAAATAGTTATTATGAATTAGTCATAAAATTTCCGTGCAGCCGGGGAGATAGCGGTGCCCTGTACCTGCAATCCGCTACAGCAGGGGTGATGTTCTGCCTAGGGTGACTTACTGTAGGGCCGCCCTTTATAAGTAATGTTGACGTTTGGGTCTTACGCAACAGAAATTTGTGAACCGTGTCAGGTCAGGAATGAAGCAGCACTAAGCGAAACCTTCTGTGTGCCGTGAGGCTGCCTGGACCGAGTTAACTGTAAAGGTAACGCCTATGGTAAGCATTCAAAGCAGAGCGCACGGAATTAAAAATATAAGATGGAATGCAATTGATGGTGGGATTTTTATATCCTGCCTTTTTTGTGCATAAATAATCAAAAAGTACAATTGTCGATAGACAGTAGGATAAACTAGGTTTAATATTTTAGCGTATAATTTTATCTATTGTGTAAAAAAATAACAATAAAACTCTCTAATTTGTAAGTCTTTTGCCCTATTATCGTCGAATTATATATATTTTACTTTAGAATCAGGTCGAATTGGTGTATAATATACATGACAATAAACAAGTAAATTAGGCGGTGTACGAATGGATGTCAAATATAATCCTAATGCAGTGAATCAGTTTTTGAAGGGAACCAATATATTTACAGAGGGCGAACAGGTATTTCATGTAGCAATGATAATTAAAGGAAGAGTACTAATTCATAACAACGGGTTACGTGTAGTTATGGGCTCTGGTTCTTTTTTGGGGATTAATGATTTATATCTTGGAAAATATCAAAGCAACTATACTGCTGTTGATGATCTTTTGCTGTACCTGTATCCTGTAAAGCATATAGATGAAATAGAGACAATTCTGTCGTTAAATAAGGACTATCACGGCTACATGGTGGCCTCGTATTATAAAGAGATTTACGATATAGATCAGATTTATCAAGGAATAATAAAACATGGATCCGAACTAAACCAATTCTTAGAGAATAGCTTTGAAACCTATCAGAAGCTGGCCTTAAGGAGTGGTACTAGTCCAAGACAGCCGGAATGGGTAAAGGATCTTTCTTTTTTAGACAGGGATATGGAGCTGTTTAGAGATCGTATAAATTATTATTCAGAATGTAGGAATTTACCCATAGAAGCAGTCAAAGTTTTTTATTCCTATGGGAATGCGATAACACTATATCAACTAGAAGATCAAGTTGGTGTAATTAATCAGCAGATAGAAGAGTTAAAGGCTATTTCAAAGGAATATTACAAGTTAGCAAGTCTTCTTATGGATGACAGCGATAGTTGTTTGTTTCACTTGATTGCTGAACTCTCGATTAAAACAGGAACTTCTTTAAATTTTAATAATGAGTTAATTGATTTAATGGATCTTTTGATTGAAGAGATTAACAAAGCAGAAGTGTTTACAGAACGAATGCTTGGGAAAAAGCTCGCGATTAATAGGCAAAAGATGGAGGAGGTATATCATCTTCTGTTGGTGGGAGATAAGCTTACAGAAGAAGTCACTGAATTAGATTTAAAGTATTCAAGAGAGGATTCACAAAGGGTAATTAACGAACTGGAAGAATCTTTTGGCACTATTCTTAAGTATGCAGAGATTTCAGAAGAGAGAACAAGCCAGATGCATAGTGTAATGCAGGACTTTATTCATTTAAAGGACAAGTTCTCTTCAGAGGATACGGCAAGAGCAATTAGAAGAAAAGTTTCGGATAACCATTATGAGATTTATAAAAAAGTATTTATCAAAGCGTATAAGGACGGAAATACTCCGAGATTGATAGAGATGTTTCTGAAGTTTGGTTATTGTGATGAAAGGTTATTGACTAAGGAGCAGTTGCTTTCCTTGTATTATTTAGAGGACCAGCCACAAAATCCCGAAGCTGGTAAGATCTATGATATTAAAGAGTGGTTGACGCTTATCTATGAAGGGAAAAGAGAACCTTCGAAGAATGAATTTGATCAAGAATATACAGAGATGCTGAATAGCCTTAAAAAGCATGGAACTCTTACAGAGCAGGAAGTAAAAGACTGGCTTCAGAATCCCGAAAAAAGAGTGGAATATGAAATTGATAATATGTTTCGATACAATAACCGTACCACCAATGGACAGATATCAAGCTTTGTACCAGTTCTTCATAAAGACTTATGGGCAAATAATATAGATAGACTCAGAGTAACAGCAAAAAAAGTAAATGACGCAATTGCTGAAATTCTTAAAATTGATTATTCCGTATTTGATAGAGAAGTTATCTACTCGGATAAAGAGAAAAATATTGTGAAGGAATATATTGTAAAAAGAACATTTCCTGACATAATACTTATGCCCAATGTTGGTAGTAACGGGGTCATGTGGCAAGAAATTACAGGAAAGCGAAGGGATAGCGCAGGACGTTTTCTTCTACCCATTTTTACGGATATGAATCTGGTTACACTATTAATAAGAATATTTGGAAGATATCGTTGGGAATTATGTAGAACAATTGAAGGGGCATCCTGGAACGATATAACACACAAATCTTTAACTTCGGAGTATTCAGATTATATCCAATTCTACCGTAAAAACAAAGAGTTATCTGATGAAAGAAAAGAAAGAGTTAAGCAGCAAATACAAAAGGGACGTAATAATAATAGAGAAATCTTTGTAATTGATTATGAACAGTGGATACAAAACGAATCTCTTGGAGCAATGAAGTTGAATAAACCTGTAAGAGAAATTATGGCAACCTACTGTCCATTTTCTTTGGAGATTAGAGAAAAAATTAAACTCCATCCAGTATTTGCAGATGCTATGACAAGATATAACAAAGATAAATTGAAGAAAATTCGTGAAGTTGAAAGCAGAATAAGATTATTACAAAAGGATCAGGTTGAAATAACACAAGAGATATTATATACACTCAGTTATTACAAAGAGTCATAGAGTAAAGAGTCATAGAGTGCTTTTATGTTATACTAATGATAAAAAGGTTGTTGCATCTTGTAACAACCTTTTTTCGTCTATAAGAAAGACCTTCTTTAACGGTTGGTACTTGTCTAAATAGAAGACAAATGGTAGTATAAAATGTATAAATATGTACATGAATTTGGAGGGTAACCTTGTGCTTGAGCTAGTGGAAGTCAAAAAGTATTATAAAGACAACCGTGCGGTGGATGGAATGTCTTTTTCTCTAGGAAAAGGGGAGATTCTGGGACTGATTGGTGCAAATGGTGCAGGCAAAACCACAACGCTTTCTTTGATTGCTACCTTACGTAAGCCCGATAGTGGAAAAATATTATATCATGGGCAGGACATTGTAGCGCAACCCACTATTCTGCGCAGGGAACTGGGATATGTGCCCCAGGAAATCGCGCTGTATTCCCAATTGAATGGATTAGAAAATCTAAAGTTCTGGGGGAGAGCGAACCACATTCGCGGAAAGCACCTAAAGGAACGGGTGGAGGAAGTCTCACAAATAATTAATTTTGATCGAAAGACACTTAAGAAGAAGGTAGAAAGTTATTCCGGTGGAATGAAAAGAAGGCTTAATATTGGAGTTGCACTTTTACATCAGCCTAAACTTATTATAATGGATGAACCAACGGTAGGATTAGATATAGAATCAAGAAATCAAATCCATGATACTATTTTAGAACTAAAGAAAAACGGTGTAAGTATTTTGTATACGGGGCACCATATGGATGAAATGGAGAAAATCTGTGATAAGATTTGCATTGTCAATAAAGGAAAATGTGTTTTATTTGGAGACAAGGCTGAATTACTTAAGGAACAGAAAGGGCTTGAGGATTTGGTACTTAAGACCTTGCACAAAGAAGAATAAGCTAGGGGAGATGTTAGCTTATTAGGAACAAGAGATGATAGCAGAATGCTTTATGTACTTAAGGAGGTTAAGCTATGGGAAGCTATGAGCAGATTGCAAAGCTCGAGGAGGCAAAAAAGCGCTATGATGATGGCGACCTCCTGTCTGCAGAAAAAGTGATTCGTACACTGGATGTTAGAAAAATTAAGCATTTAACAGATCTGAATTTAATTGCGATGATTTATGCAGAAAATGAAAATTATGAAGAGGCAGCAGAGATTTATCTTAAAATATATGACAAGGCCAAATCGAGAAAGGCATTGTTTCAATACATAGAAATGCTGATCAAACTAAATAATGTAGAAGACGCAGAGCAGTATTTAAATCAATATCAAAAAATAGCCCCTAAGGATTTTTATAATTATGTATTCCGATATAAAATAGATAAGCTAAAGGGAGAGCCTTATGAGAAGCTTATCGAAATTTTAGAGGAGCTGAAAAAAACGGAATATACGGAAAAATGGGCGTATGAATTAGCTAAACTATATTATAAAGCCGGAAAAGAAGAAGAATGTATTAAGGAATGTTCCGAAATTGAGTTGTGGTTTGGTGAAGGTATCTATGTTGAAAAGGCTAGAATGCTGAAGGCATATTATTCCGGTGCCACTGACAGAGATAATATTATGGAAGAAATCAAAAGACGTGCTGAAGAGGTTAGACTCAATCTGGATGAATATACAGTGGAGAACAAGAATCAGGTTCAAACGGAAGAACAACCGTTGCAGGAAGCAAGTCAAGAGGAAAATCAAGAAGTTATTCAGAAAGATTCTATCTTGGGAGAAGCTCAGGAGCAGCTTGAAACAACGGAAGAGATAGAAGATACACAACACCTGGATCAGGATTATTTAGTTGAGGAATTAAAGAATGATGTAGTAAGTATAATGTTGGAAGAGGAAGGGCAAGTATATCCTTCGGAAGAGGAAGTTTCTGCCGAAGATAATATGAATCTGGATCAGCTGGCAGAATTATATCAGTTTCAACCGGAAGAAATCTTTGGAAGCTTTATTACCATTCCAGAAATTAAAAGTCAGTTGGCGAAGAGTATAGAGTATATTTGCAATGATGAATCAAGAACCCCTATGCTGATGATAACAGGTCCAAGGGAGTCTGGGAAAACGACACTGGCAAAGAACATGGCTTTATTTCTTTTTCAGATAGGTAAACTAAACTCATCTAAAATGGCAAAAATATCAGCTGAAAAATTGAATGAAATTGATCTAAGGACAAAGACAGTGACATTGAAAGATTGCTGTTTAGTGGTTGAAAATGCTAGTCTTCTAAAAAAAAGAGCCATTGGGAATCTTTTGGAATTTGAAGAAACGATGCGGGGAAGTATAGCTATTATTTTTGAAGAAGATAAGATAAATTCTAACAAGCTATTTGAAGAGCATCCCAAATTAGTGAATCTAATGAAAAACCAAATACACCTGTCCTAATAAAACTAAAGTTATCATAAAAAGAAAGCTTCGTAAATATCATATAACCGCAACTATTTTTAGATTACCTATGCGGTGTGTATGAACTACGAAGCTTTTGTCTTATTAAACTTTAAACTGTATTGTTATTTCATCAGATAGGGATTGTCCTAGCTTTGACTTTACATTTGTTGTTATATGCAAGAGATAGGACTCATTTTTCTCGTAAGGGGAAAGGGGTTCTATCTCTATACAGTTATCTACTGTATCATACCGTATATTTGTTTGAAGTGGAACCTGACTAAGTGAGGTAACATAAAGGTTACGATTATTTACGGTAGCGGGGTTAAGAGGTGCAGTGAATTTTATTCGCCATACAAAACTTCCGGTTTTAAATTTAAGGCTTTGCTTAACCTTCTCTTGGTTACTGCCTTTAACAGATTCAATTTTAATAAAGTTGGACATAATAACCATGCCTTTCTCAAAGTTTTTAAATAGTGTACCCAAAGTACAGAATTTAAAAGGTGAAGTTGCGAATACAAATAAGATATTTATTGAATGTTTTCATAATTATACTTTTAATATAATAATTATAGCACAGGATATCCAAACTGCAATACTACAAATCAGAGGAAGATTTTAAATAAATATTCAAGATTAGTAATGAGGATATTATACTATTTTAAAATATTAGAACGTATCCTTGGAAATAAAACGATTTATCCTTTGATATTTAATATTTGGATTTTTTCTTCTAAATTTACCTTTTTAAATTAGTTTTTCGTATGCATAGAAAAACTCGTAAGATTAAAAATATATAGTATAGATATGTTTTATAAATAGTTGTAGATATAAATGAAGGAAACCAAATAATGGAAAGGAGGATGTTTACAAAATGTTACGAATATTTTAAATTGTAAAAAACAATTTACAAAACCCTAGGTTGTGGTATAATCAAAGTGGCATTGAATAAAAAAATGCATTTTTTATGTGCAAAATATACAAACTTAAGTTCGATAGAATAAACAGAGGTGTGCAATGGAGCAATATATTATTAAGGGTGGAAAACCGCTCACTGGTGAGGTGACGATAAGTGGTTATAAGAATGCAGCACTCGGTATTATAGCAGCAGCGGTTATGACTGACGAGACCGTTAAAATAGAGAATGTCCCAGACGTTAAGGATATCAATGTATTGTTACAAGCAATTGAGGATATTGGCGCTAAAGTAGAGCGAATTAATAGAACAACTGTAAAAATTAGTGGGAATAAAATAAATTCAGTAAGTGTAGACTTCGATTATGTTAGAAAAATTAGAGCTTCCTATTATTTAGTAGGAGCATTACTTGGTAAATATAAAGATGCAAAGGTGGCATTACCTGGAGGGTGTAATATTGGAAGCAGACCCTTTGACCAGCATTTTAAAGGATTTGAAGCATTAGGCGCAGAAGCAAAGATTGAGCACGGTATGATTTGTGCAAAGGCAGAGAACCTTACTGGTGCACATATTTATTTTGACTGTTCCAGTGTTGGTGCAACAATTAATACTATGTTGGCAGCTTGCTTAAGTGAAGGACAGACGATACTTGAAAATGCAGCAAAAGAACCTCATGTGGTTGATGTTGCTAACTTTTTAAATAGTATGGGTGCTAATATTAAAGGAGCAGGAACTGATGTCATTCGTATTAAAGGTGTGACTAAGCTGCATGGAAGCGAATATGCAATAATTCCAGATCAGATTGAAGCAGGTACCTTTATGTTTGCAGCAGCTTCCACCAAGGGAGATATTTTAATTAAAAATGTTATTCCGAAGCACTTGGAGGCATTTACTGCTAAATTAATAGAAATTGGTGCACAGGTGGAAGAGTTTGATGATTCTATTCGTGTGAAAGCCAATGGGAAACTAGGCAATACACATGTAAAGACGTTGGTATATCCTGGATTTCTTACTGATATGCAACCACAGATGACCACACTACTTGCTCTTTCAAAGGGAACAAGCATAGTGACGGAAAGTATATTTGAAAATAGATTTAAATATGTTGATGAGTTAGCACGCATGGGTGCAAATATAAAGGTGGAAAGTAATACTGCTATTATAGAAGGTGTAGATAAACTTACCGGAGCAATTGTTACGGCTCCAGACCTTCGAGGTGGTGCAGCGTTAGTGATAGCTGGATTGATGGCGGAAGGCTTTACAACTGTGGAACATGTGGAATATATTGAACGTGGCTATGAGAAATTAGAATACAAATTGCAACAGCTTGGAGCTGCCATTGAAAAGGTAGATTCTGAAGATATGAAAGCGATTCGTAAATTTAAACTAAAAGTTAGTTAATCAGAGAGATGAATATAAAAAAGCCCCTAGTTCACATTTTTGCGAATTAGGGGATAATTTTATGCTTTAGAAACGAAAAGGCAGCTATATTAAGGACACTATTTGTAAATCTCTATGTCGTGTCAAGTCAATAAATGCATCTTCAATTCTTATGATAGGTCTGGATAATTCACGTCTATTAATAAAAATAATTTCTCCTGTCTGACCATTATTCAAAATAACGCTACTATGAATGTAAGTTTGAACAATTCCCTCCAAAAAAGTCATAATATATTTTGAATCATATTTTGCATATCCTTCGGTTTCAAAGATATGTATAACATTAAAGGGGCATAAAGGACCACGATAAACTCTTGCACAGGTCATTGCGTCATATACATCAGCAATGGAGACAAGCTTAGCAAAGGAATCTATTTGGTCACTGTAAAATCCATAAGGATAGCCACTTCCGTCACAACGCTCATGATGCATTAATGCAGCTCTTTTTATTCTAGGGTCAAACTCTTTACTTTTAAGTAAGTTATAACCACGGAGAGGGTGGGTTTTTATGGTTAGAAATTCTTCCTCTGTTAACTTTGATGGCTTCGTGATGATATTAGAAGGAATCATAAGCTTGCCAATGTCATGCAGTAGACCAGCCAAAGTAATTGTCTCCAGGTCCTTGCGGTTAAATTTAAGCCATTTTCCTATTATATTGCATATTAATGCAACATTTAAGCTATGTACATAAGTCGTATCATCATAATTTCTCATACAATGTAACATATTAAAGAGTTCAATATTAGAGGAACAATGATTAAGTAGCTTGCTGGTCTCATTAAGCATCTCATCAATATTGATATCCTTTGTTCCGGTCACCATTTGATCAAGAGATTTTTTGAACTCGTTTACTGTATTTTGGTAAGCCAAGTGAAAGCGCTTAAAGGATTCACTTTCTCTAATTTTTTCATAATAAGTGGAATATTCCGAGACGAATTCTACATCGGCATCTTCTGCATAAGAAAAAACAGATAACTCCGTGATAGAATAAAATACAAGGCGTGTAATCATCTTATCGGTTAAGGTGGTATCCCTGGATAAAATGAGATGATCGTCCTTTGTATAAACATCCGCAGCTACTACCATGCCTGGGATTGCTTGGCTTATTAATATTTTAACTGTTGTCATTGTCTGCATACTGTGATGTAGTCGCCCCCTTAATATATATTTTCCATACTACACTTAAAACGACGATAAGAAAAATACATTAAGAAAAGTATAGATATTTTAAGTCGAAAAGTCAATAATTATGTAAAATATGGTAATTAATTGGGTATAAAGTAATATATTATTATGATAATGTAACGGTTTAGCCACAAGCATGATTTTACTTCGTGAGGCGTCGCTTGAGCAGAGTGCCCTACAAGTATTAGGTACAGTGTATATTCGAAAGCGAGCTTTCGTATACACTGTATCTAATACTTGCAGGGCTAAACTGTTACAAAAATCTACTTGACGAAAGATAAGATTCGTTATATTCTTATTTTACAAAAATATAGTGACAAAAAACAAATAAATAACACATTTCTCTTATTCAGAGTGACGGAGAGTAAGGCTCTATGAAGTCACGGCAACCCCTAATGTGGAAGGTGCCAACCTGAGCGAGTATTCGAACAATAAGAGGATTTGATTACAATTATATCAAGTCCGCTTCTGCGGATTTTTTTTATGTAAGTAACAAAAGATATATTGCATAAAACTAACGCAGAACGAGCTCTTAATAGGAGTTAACTTTGGTAATTTAGAATTGGAGGATTATTATGCAAAAAAGATTATTTACATCAGAATCAGTGACCGAGGGACATCCAGATAAAATCTGTGATCAGATATCTGATGCGGTATTAGACTCTTTATTAGAGCAAGACCCAATGAGCAGAGTTGCTTGTGAAACTGCTATCACCACAGGATTAGTTCTTGTTATGGGTGAGATTACAACTGAAGGTTACGTGGATATTCAGAAAATAGCTAGAGATACCATTAGAGAAATAGGATATGACAAATCAGAATATGGTTTTGATGCAAATACTTGTGGTGTTATCGTTGCTTTAGACGAGCAATCAAAAGATATTGCACTTGGTGTTGACAATTCCCTTGAAGTTAAGGAACACACAACGGAAGATGAAGAGTTATCAAAGATTGGTGCAGGAGATCAGGGTATGATGTTTGGTTATGCTACCAATGAGACGGAAGAGTTTATGCCTTATCCAATCTCCCTTGCACATAAGTTAACCAGGCAGTTGACAAAGGTTAGAAAAGATGGAACTCTTAACTATCTACGTCCAGACGGTAAATCACAGGTAACGGTTGAATATGATGAAGCAGGAAAGCCAATTCATTTAAATGCAGTTGTATTATCCACACAACATAATGAAGAAATAAGTATCGAACAACTTCGTAAGGATGTAAAAGCGTTGGTTCTAGATCCTATTCTGCCAGCAGAGTTAGTGGATGAGAAAACTAAGTTCTTTATTAACCCTACGGGTCGCTTCGTTATCGGTGGACCAAATGGTGACAGTGGATTGACTGGAAGAAAGATTATAGTAGATACCTACGGCGGTTATGCAAGACATGGCGGTGGAGCTTTCTCAGGAAAGGACTGCACGAAAGTAGATCGTTCCGCTTCCTATGCAGCGCGTTATGTAGCAAAGAACGTTGTTGCTGCAGGATTGGCAGATCGCCTCGAGATCCAATTATCCTATGCAATTGGTGTAGCAGAGCCTACATCCATTATGTTAGAAACCTTCGGAACAGGAAAGTTAACAGAGGATGAATTAGTAACCATCGTTCGTAAACACTTTGATCTTCGTCCAGCAGGAATCATTAAAATGCTTGATCTTCGCAGACCAATCTATAAGAAAACTGCTGCATACGGACACTTTGGCAGATTAGACCTTGATTTACCTTGGGAAAAACTTGACAAGGCAGAAGAATTAAAAACCTATCTTAAGTAAAATATAGGATAGCAGTTATAATATATTTATAAGAAAAGAACGGATATTATTTTGCTATACTCAAACTGACTATCTTGTCGATAGGTTTGTTAGGTGGGTATGTGTGGAAAATACTCCGTTCTTTTTATTAAATCTTTCTAAAAAACTTCGCATTCTTTGTACAAAGTTAGGTTTGAAGTGATATACTTATGACTAAGATTTATATAGGGAACTAAATATTTGTGGCAATAGAAAAAGTGTACCTTGTATTGACCATGTGGACATACATTTATTACGAAAAAGAACAGATGAAGGAGGTAATAAGATATGAAATTAAAGGACAAGCTCTTTACAGCATTTTTTATAATGATGTTATTACCAATTCTTCTGATCTTTATATCTGCAAGCACAATAGTTAACTTACAATTGAACTCCATCCATCGATCCTATGATATGGAAGCGGATCCAATACAGATTATAACGAACCCGATACAGATTTTAAATCGCTTGACGCGTGGTGTTTATAACGAAATTAAATTTGCAACTCTAAAGGCCCCCGAAACATTAGAGGATACAGACTACATTAACGAGCTTAACCAGGAACTAAAGACAAAATACTCCTTTCTTGCATTACGTAAGGAGGGAGAGTTCATCTTCACTGGTGATGAGCAACTTTTACCGTTGGTTAAAAACAGCCTACAGGAGTTTGGAGTAAACCAAACCGATGTGGATGGTGGGGTATATATAGCCGGTAAGAATCCATTTCTAGTTAAAGCACAGGATTTCTACTTTTCAGATGGAGCGGAAGGAACTATATTTGTTGTTACTAATTTGGATACCCTAATTCCACAGATAAAGGCAGTTGCTTTTCAGATTGTGATATCCTTTATGATTATTATTTGCTTTTCAGCGTTTACTTTAATGGTATGGATTTATCGTAGTATCGTAAGACCCCTTAATATATTAAGAATTGGTATGAACCAGATTAAAGAAGGGGATCTGGATTATTCGGTGGAATCTGATACAGAAGATGAAATAGGTCAGCTCTGTGATGATTTTGAAGAGATGCGAATTCGGTTGAAGGAGCTAATTGACAGCAGATTGGCTTATGAAGAGGATATTAAGGGGTTAATCAGTAATATATCCCATGATTTAAAAACGCCGTTAACTGCAATTAAAGGGTATGCGGAGGGCTTGATTGATGGTGTTGCTGATACACCGGAACGACAAGAAAAATATTTAAAAACAATTATGACAAAAGCAAATGATATGTCAATCTTAGTGGATGAATTAGCATTTTATACGCAAATTGACTGTAATACGGTACCATATAATTTTGAAAAGATTAGACTGCGAGAATATTTTGATGATTGCATAGAGGAACTGTCCTTAGAGCTAGAAATCAAGAAGATACAAATGCATTATGAAAATAGTACGTTCTCTGATACCGAGGTGGTAGCAGATGCGGAGCAGCTAAAGAGAGTGATTAACAATATTATTGGAAATGCTGTAAAGTACATGGATAAAGAAGCAGCATGGATTCATATCCGGTTATTAGAGAGCGGTAATTTTGTTCGGGTTGAGATTGAAGATAATGGAATTGGGATACCAAAAGCAGATTTGCCTTATATTTTTGATCGTTTTTACCGTGCGGATGCTTCCAGAAATTCAAGAAAGGGTGGCAGTGGTTTAGGGTTAGCCATCTCCAAGAAAATAATTGAAGATCATGGGGGTAAAATATGGGTAAAGAGCGAGCTTGGAAATGGTACTACAATTTGCTTTACACTTAGAAAAGGTGAAAAAACAATATGATAAGGAGGGTTATAAGATGAGTAGGTTGTTAATAATTGAAGATGAAGTAGCAATTGCAGAATTAGAAAAGGATTATTTGGAGCTAAGCGGTTTTGAGGTTGAGGTAGAGACAGACGGAAATGTTGGAGCAGGAAGAGCGTTAAAGGAAGAATTTGATTTAATTATTCTGGACTTGATGCTACCCAATATGGATGGCTTTGAAATCTGCAAAAGAATTCGAGAAGCAAAAAATGTCCCAGTCATCATGGTATCAGCAAAACGGGATGATATTGATAAAATTAGAGGACTCGGACTTGGTGCAGATGATTATATTACAAAACCCTTTAGTCCAAGCGAATTAGTAGCAAGAGTCAAAGCGCATCTTGCAAGGTATGATAGATTAATAGGCTCAGGTATTAAAGATAATGAGACAATTGAGATTAGAGGACTTAAAATCGATAAGACGGCAAGACGTGTCTTTCTAAATGGCGAGGAAAAGATATTCACCACAAAGGAATTTGACCTTTTAACCTTTTTGGCAGAACACCCTAATCATGTATATACAAAGGATGAATTGTTCAGAGATATATGGGATATGGAATCCGTAGGCGATATTGCCACTGTTACAGTGCACATTAAGAAAATTAGAGAGAAGATTGAATATAACACGTCAAAACCACAGTATATAGAGACTATTTGGGGTGTAGGATATCGTTTTAAAATTTAAAAGTAGTGTTATTAGTAATATGTGAACGGATATCTTAGATATGAGTGGAATTGAAGGGGGAATCTGAAGTGGAGACAAGGGTTGCATTGATTGGTATTATAATTGAGGATATGCATTCAGTAGAAAAATTGAATGCCTTACTTCATGAGTATAATCAGTATATTATTGGGCGCATGGGCGTTCCATACCGAGAAAAGAATATTAGCATTATTAGTGTAGTGGTAGATGCAAAAGAGGATCTAATTAGCACTTTGGCCGGGAAATTAGGTATGCTAAATGGAGTGAATGTAAAAACAATATATTCTAAAAAGTAATGTTGTAATTTCAAACCATTAAGAAAGTGTTGCTGGTTGTATTATTGTCGAATTTACGCTATAATACTGGAATAATAGCATAAACGGGTTTCTCAAACTTAAATAATACAGGTAGGAAAGAAAGAGGTAAGACACATGCATATTACGATAACCGGTAATTTAGGAAGTGGCAAATCAACCATTTGCAAGCTGCTAAATGATAAATACGGCTTCGAGGTATACTCAACAGGTAAGGTTCAGAGAGAATTAGCAAGAGAGATGAATATGACAACACTGGAATTGAACCAGCTGATGTGCAGTGATAATAAGTATGATCATATGATAGATGATGCTACCACCAGAATTTCAAGGGAAAATAAAGATAAAAATCTGATCTTTGATTCCCGCCTAGCCTGGCATTTTGTTGAACATTCCTTTAAGGTATTTGTATCTGTTAGTCTGGAAGTTGCTGCTCTGCGCGTTATGAGCGACCATAGAGGAGCGGAAGAACAGTACTCCAGTTTAGAGGAAGCTAAAAGCCTGTTATCCGAACGTGCTGCAACGGAAAGAATACGTTATAAAGAGATTTATAACTTAAGCTATATGGATTTCACCAATTATAATCTTGTGATTGATAGCACCTATTGTACACCGGACAAAATTGCTGAAATTATTGTAAATGAAGCAAAGGAATTCTATCAGAGTAATTCAGAGAGTTTCAAGATGCTAGTCTCCCCTAAGAGACTAATAAATCCAGAAGATTTATGTGCTGAGGATGAGATTAAATTAGAAGAGTTGGTTAAGCAGTATGAGTCGGCAATTTATTCAACCGAGGATGTTATAGTGGTAAAAAAACCCGAGGATGATTATCTGGTGGTAGATGGATTTGACTATGCGAAAGCGGCTTATCTTGCGAATGTGCCTTATGTTCCAATCCGAGTAGTTAAAGAATAGAGTCAAAGATTTATAAAAAACAATGGATTAAGAAGTTACCGTAAGTAATTACATTTTGGAAAATAAATTCCTTAACATAAATATGTGAATTTAGATAATATTAGATAAATAATTAGAAAATTCCCCCTAGGATATTAATGTCGATTTGACAAACAATAAGAAAAGAGGATTCATATGACAATGAATGCTCTTTTTTGTTTCTTTGGATAATTAGTCGAAAGGGGAAATGTGCGTGAAAATAAATATGTCAGACTCCAGCCAGTTTCGCTGGGCTTTAACTCTTGCTGCTATTACCATTAGTGTATATCTGGGACTTCGATTCCTTTTGCCTTTAATATTTCCCTTTTTAGTTGCGTATTTTCTTGCCTGGATTATTCGCCCGGTATCCGAACTTCTATATCGCAAAATGAAAATTCCTCGGGCTGTTGGCGGAAGCGGAGCATTACTGCTTTTGATTGCAGTATTCGGAACTAGTATAGTTATGTTAATTAACATATTAGTAAAGCAAGCCATTGCCTTTGTAAAAAATCTTCCTGTTTATCTAGATCTATGGGCAGATAAGATAGATGCAATCTGTGAACGGTGTGATGCCTTTCTTAAGCTGGATGGTGGTACGTTTAGAGGGATAGTAGATGATAATTTGACTCAGACTTTTAATAGAGTAAAAAACAATATTATGCCTGAGCTGACTGAACACACGATACAGATAACGATTTCTCTCGTTGCTTTTACTGGTATTATCTTGATAATACTTGTTGCAGCCATTCTTATTGTCAAAGACTTACCTGCTTTCCATCAAAAAATGGCAGGTAATGCAATGTATCATGATTTTCATCGTGTTTCAGAAAAACTTTCCGAAGCTGGCATGGCATATCTGCGCTCTCAAGCAATTATAATGCTGATTGTGGCGGGTATTTGTATTCTTGGATTAACCTTAATAAAAAACGAATATGCAGTTCTCCTAGGGCTAGGTATTGCAATAATGGATGCACTCCCGATTCTAGGAAGTGGTATAGTATTTGTGCCTTGGGGAATTATCATGCTGGTGAATGGTAATATCTTTCAGGCGGCAGTCTTAATTACTATTTATCTGCTTTGTCAGATAGCTCGTGAAGTACTTGAACCTAAATTAATTGGGAATAAAATAGGGATTAAACCAATTTTTACATTGATTTCTATGTATATAGGATTAAAATTATTTTCAATTATCGGTTTCTTTTTAGGACCAATAGGTCTTGTAATTATCATTACTATATTTAAAGTCGTAAATGAAAAGTCAGAAGACAAAAGGATGGAAGAGGACGTCTCTACAGAAGAGGATTCATCACAGTAGAAACGTGGGGTTAATAGTTTTATTTAAAGAATAATGAAAACAGGATAAAAGGCTGTTGTAAAACATCTGCTTGTGATGGAAATAGGTTCTTTTGCAACAGCCGCTTGACAAAGACGGTAATCTGGCATAAAATTAGCTCATTATTTATAGTGCGTTGAAGAGGATTAGTATATAAAGGATGTATATCAGAGAGAGAAGTAATGGTGAAAGCTTCTTATACGGATGTTATTGAACCTGCCTTGGAGCTTTGTATGAAAGGTAATGCAAGATAATTACCCTAAATACAACGTTGAACCAGCGTTAATGGTGTGAGAGAACTGTAGCTATACAGTTAATTAGGGTGGTACCGCCGAGGCCTTCGGTCCCTTGTGGATAGAATGGCTTTTTTTGTTGTCTTTTTTAGATAATAATTGAAGTCGAAACGAGCTTAAGAATTAACAATAAAGTCAATATTTATGAAGGAGATATGAGTATGGCACAGGATAAGAAATTAGTTGAAGCGATTACGTCCATGGACGTAGACTTTGCCCAATGGTACACAGATGTGGTTAAAAAGGCAGAATTAGTGGAATATTCAAGCGTAAGAGGATGTATGATTCTTAGACCCCTTGGTTATGCAATCTGGGAGAATATCCAGAGACAGATGGATGCAGATTTTAAGGCAACCGGGGTAGAAAATGTATATATGCCTATGTTTATTCCAGAAAGCTTATTACAGAAGGAAAAGGACCATGTAGAAGGTTTTGCTCCGGAAGTAGCTTGGGTTACGCATGGAGGCGGGGAGAAGCTTCAGGAAAGAATGTGTGTAAGACCGACCTCAGAAACATTGTTTTGCGATTTTTACTCTAAGATTATACAGTCTCATAGAGATCTTCCAAAGCTTTATAACCAATGGTGTTCCGTTGTTCGTTGGGAGAAGACCACAAGACCTTTCCTTCGTTCCATGGAGTTTTTATGGCAGGAAGGCCATACAGCTCATGCAACTGCTGAGGAAGCAGAAGAGAGAACAATTCAAATGTTGAATGTATATGCTGACTTCTGTGAAAGAGTACTTGCAATTCCAATGATAAAAGGACGCAAATCAGAGAAAGAGAAGTTTGCAGGAGCACATGCAACCTATACAATTGAAGCTTTAATGCCAGATGGAAAAGCACTACAATCTGGAACCAGTCATAACTTTGGAGATGGATTTGCAAAGGCTTTTGGTATTAAATATGCAGATAAGAATAACACACAACAACATGTTCATCAGACATCCTGGGGTGTATCTACCAGACTTATTGGAGCAATCATTATGGTACACGGTGATGATAGTGGTTTAGTACTTCCTCCAAGAATTGCACCTACCCAGATTATGATTATACCAATTAATCAGAATAAAGAGGGTGTCCTTGATAAGGCGTATGAGTTAAAAGAGAAGCTTAGTTCCTTTAAAGTGAAGGTGGATGATTCCGATAAGAGCCCAGGCTGGAAGTTTAGTGAGCAAGAAATGCGCGGAGTGCCTATTCGTATTGAAATTGGACCTAAGGATATTGAAGCGAACCAAGCAGTTATTGTTCGAAGAGATACTAGAGAAAAAACAGTGGTAGCTCTTGATGAGATTGCAATCAAAGCAGGTGAAATCTTAGAACAAATGCAGTCTGATATGTTAGAAAGAGCAAGAAATTATAGAGATACGCATACCTATACAGCAGCTACAATGGAAGAATTTGAAAAAACCATTGCTGAAAAACCGGGTTTTGTAAAAGCAATGTGGTGTCAGGATGAGGCTTGTGAAAAGGAAATTAAAGATAAGACAGGTGCATCCTCACGTTGTATGCCATTTGAACAAGAACACATTGCCGATACCTGCGTATGTTGTGGTAAGCCAGCGACTACAATGACTTACTGGGGTAAAGCCTATTAGGTAAAGTAAAATATCATCCTAAGGAGAACTTTCATGAATTTTATTATTCCAGATAAAGTGAATAAGATAATCGAGGAATTAAGAAACCACGGCTTTGAGGCTTACGCTGTCGGTGGCTGTGTTCGAGATATGATTCTTGGAAGATCTCCCAAGGATTGGGATATTACAACTTCGGCTACTCCTATAGAGGTAAAGAGCATTTTTCGTAGAACTGTAGATACCGGCATTGTTCATGGCACGGTTACAGTTCTTCTGGATAAGGACCACTTTGAGGTAACAACCTATCGATTGGATGGAGAATATGAAGACAATCGCCATCCTAAGGAAGTATCCTTCACCTCCAGTCTAACCGAGGATTTGAAGCGTAGGGATTTTACTATTAATGCAATGGCTTATAATGAGATCGAAGGTGTAATTGACTTGTTCGGTGGTATGGAAGACTTGCAAAAAGGGTTAATCCGTTGTGTCGGAAGTGCAAAAGAACGCTTTGAGGAAGATGCCCTTCGAATTCTAAGAGCAGTTCGTTTCTCAGCACAGCTTGGGTTTACTATTGAAGAGGATACCTTAAGGGCGGTTAGAGAAAAGGCAGAGAACTTAAAAAACATAAGTGCTGAAAGAATCCGAGTCGAGTTAACCAAGTTATTGATTTCCGATCACCCAGACAGACTTCGCGATCTTTATAGTGTTGGCATTACTAAAGTTATCTTGCCAGAATTTGATGTTATGATGGATACAGAACAAAAGAACATACATCATAGTTATTCTGTGGGAGAACATACCATACGAGCGGTTATGGAGGTAGGTAAGGACTCAAAGGACAGGCAGTTTACAGAAAGAGAAAAAACGCTTCTTCGCTTAACAATGTTATTTCATGACATTGAAAAGCCTAGTACACTTACCGTAGGCAAGGACGGTCAAAATCATTTCTATGGTCATCAGGAAAAAGGTGCGTTAACAGCAAAGAATATTCTTCGTAGATTAAAGTTTGACAATGATACAATTCAAGCAGTGACCCATTTAGTAAAGTGGCATGATAATCGCTTTGGGTTAACACCATCCAGTATGCGTAAGGCTGTTTCGAAGATTGGTAAAGAGTATATGGAGCTTTTGTTTGAGGTCCAAAGAGCAGATACTTCTGCTAAAAATCCAGAACTGACAAAAGAAAAATATGAGATAATTGAGCAGGCTAGAAAGCTATATGAAGAAATTCTTGAACGTGAGGAATGCGTAACTTTAAAAGAGCTAAAGGTAAATGGAAAGGACTTAATTGCTATTGGAATAATACCTGGAAAAGAACTGGGAGAGATGCTTGACCTACTGCTTCAAAAAGTTCTTGAAGATCCACAGCTGAATGAAAAAGAGACACTTTTACAATTAATAATTGATAAGAAAAATGATAAGGCTTAGAAGAATTCATTGAATTTCTTCTAAGCTTTTTTTCTTTTTTCAAAAGCTTCTTTTTATATTCATGAATTGGAAGGTCATATCATAATATTAGTAGACGGGTTTTTCCGTTGATATAGGCCGCAGAATTTTCGTAGGTAATTTAAGAAATAGAAAGAAGTTTACTGTGTGCCATAGCTGTCAAACCATTTCAAAATAATAAGAATTGGATAGAAGGATAAGAGACAGGAAGCTTAGTTGGGAGGATTAGCCGTGGAGGATAGGAGCCAGGAAGCATTAAAAAAATACCGTCTTAAGATTTACAACATATATAGAGCCAGAGGCGCCTTTTTGTTGGAAACTGATTGTGGGCTGAAACTTTACAAGTGTTTTGAAGGCTCCAAAAACAGAGCTGTATTTGAGGATAAGGTGAAAGAACACTTAATTATGCGTGGATTCCTTAATACAGATGTTTTTGTAAAAACAATAGATGACGATATCTTTGCTGAAGATTCTACAGGTACACAGTATGTAATGAAAAATTGGTTTTGGGGTGAAGAATGCAATCTCAAGGAATTATCTCAAATTGAGTCAGCTTCATCAAACTTGGCAAGGCTGCATAGTGTTTTAACAGAGGTGGATTTTACAAAGGAGCAGCTGGAGTTTAGTACATCACCTGATTTAATGGACACTTTCGATAAACGTAACCGCGAACTAAAGAGGGTAAAAACATACATTAGGGAAAAGAGACAAAAGAATGAATTTGAACTGGCGTATTTAAATTACTATGATAATTTTTATGAACAAGGCATAAAAGCAGCAGAACGACTTGCAAAATCATCCTATCGGAGATTACTGGAGGAGTCGATAAAACAACACTGTGTTTGTCATGGAAACTATACCTATCATAATATTATTATGATGAAAACTAAGGTAGAATCCATATCAAAGACCTATGTCCCACCGGGTTGGATTAATAAACAGCCTATTTCTGCGGCAGAACTAACAGGTGGAGCAGGAATGATAGCTACCACAAATTTTGAAAAATCATATATTGGACTACAGATTTGCGATCTTTATCAATTTGTGCGTAAAGTAATGGAGAAAAATGATTGGGATATTCTGTATGGAAGCAATATTATTGAAGCTTATGATAGGGTAAAGCCAATATCAAAGGAAGAATTGAATATTCTTTATTTGTTACTGCTTTACCCGGAGAAGTTCTGGAAAATTACAAACTTCTATTATAATGGTAAAAAATCCTGGGTGTCTGGTAGAAATACGCAGAAATTGAATATGATAGGAGAACAAAACCCTAAAAAAGATATGTTTTTGAACCGTTTAGAAAGTATATTATAGGGTATTATTGACTGGGTTGTTTAAAAGAATCAATGATTGAATTAAAAATTTGGTTAAGTTATAATACATATGTTGACAACAGATACTATGTTTAGAGCAAGTATGAGGAAATGATGGATGGCCAAAAATACAAAGGATCGAAACTTACGTTTTAATAAAATAAATAGACCCATTCTTAGTCTTTTAATGGGACTTGGGTTTTTATCGGTTATATTACTGATAACAATGCTGACTGCCACGGGAGGAAAGCGGAATCCGCAAGGTATAAATTCGCAAAATACTGTAAATGACAACAAGGAAAATGTGGATGAATCTACGTTAGATCCACCTGTGATTGCAATTGTAAAGGATATTGATTATGATAATAAATTTATTACCCTGTATGATATAGAAAAACAGAGAACGGTGAAATTAAGTTATACAGGTGGAACTGATATTAGAGATAAGTATGATAAAATAATAGCTATGAGCCAGATGAAAACTGGAATGATGGTAGATGTACTTTATCAGGACGAACAGAACAAACTGGTGAAGATGAATGTATCCACCAAAGCCTGGGAATACATTGGTGTTAGCAATTTTACAATTGATCAAACCGCAAAGAGGATAAAGATTGCATCCTCTAAGTATCGATATACTAACGAAGTATTAGTGTTAAATGACTTACAGGAAGTATCCCTCTCAACTCTAACAGAACAGGATGAATTAACGGTTCGCGGTTATGAAGAGATTATCTACTCAATTACGGTAACCAGAGGTCATGGAACTGTAGTACTTGAGGACTATGATACTTTACTGGGTGCTGAAATAACAATTGGATATGAGGCAGTACAGCAGATTACAGAAGATATGGAACTAACCGTACGAGAAGGAGAATTTAACTTAACTGTTGACACTGGTGACTACAGTGCAACGAAGCGAGTTACGGTATTGCGTAATGAAGTGAGCAAAGTTTCTTTAAGTGACCTTGCTCCAGAAGCAATTAGAATTGGAAAGGTTATATTTAAAATAACTCCTTTTGGTGCCGACTTATATATCGATGGTGATTTATTTTCCTATGCTGATTCAATTGAACTGGCCTATGGCGATCATAGTATTAAAGTCACCAATGGTGGCTATACCGCCTACCAAGGAACATTAACGATTGATAGTGCTGGAAAGACCGTAAAAATTGACTTGCCTGAAGCAAAAAGCAGTGAGCAGGTTGCTGTTGAGGAAACAGAGGGAACCTCTACAGATACAACAGGAACCTCTAATGGATCAACTGGAACCGATGATACCTCTGGTGAGGAAGATGGGACAGAGGATTTTGATATAGACCCAGAGCATCTGATTTATGTACAACAACCGGTTGGTGCTTCTGTTTATATTGATGGCGTTTATCAATGTACAGCACCGGGAAGTTTCAAGAAAATTATCGGAACGCATGTTATAACCTTTATTCGAGATGGCTATATAACAAAGAGCTATACAGTTGAAATATCGGATGACGGAGTTGATGCATACTTTACTTTCCCGGCCTTAGAAGCGAGTAAGTCTTAAAGTGAACACATTACTGTCAAATCTTCTAAGAAAACGTATAATTTCATAGTTTTATGGAGCATCATGAAGAATGCTGTCAATCGCTTTTTCATCCTCTCTCTTTTCAAAATAGCAGGTGTAAGCTATAATAATTGTAAAATTATAGAAAAGAGAGGGGATTTTTATGGTCAAATATTTATATGATAATAATATTCTTCTGTATACCTTTGCTGGCTTAGGTGGATTAGGGTTCCTACTTCGCTTTATTGTAAATTTGGTATATAAATATCTGGTTCGTGAATCAGATCGTTTGGGAGAAACGAAAAATAAGACCTTACAAAGAATGAAGATGAAATTTACAACTGGATATAAGCTAATGATAGGTGTGAATAATGTGGATACATTTGTGGATAAGAATGTATTAAAGTATAAATTTTGTAGAATTTTATTGTCAACATGGGACAATGCTTGTGGATTAATTTTATACTTGAATCTGCTAATAGTGCCTATTATCACGGTTTTCGGGGTAGCATACGGACGTGGACAAGACCAAATTTTGTTGGTTGGAGCAGTGGGTATTTCATCAAGTGGAATGTTGATCATTGTGGATAAATTCTTTAATGTTGCGGCAAAAAAGAAGCTACTTCGGTTAAATCTCCTGGATTATCTTGAGAATATTTGTAAAGTCAGAGTGGAACAGGAGCTACTGAATCCGGAATTAATTGAGCAATATCGTCGGGATTATTATCAAACGGTAGAGTCAAAAGAGATGGTTCATGCAACATCCATAGATCGGGATACCTCCAAGGATGAACTAAATCGACGTCGTGAAGCAAAGCTTAGAAAGCAAGAAGAAAAAAGAATGGAAGCTCTTCGGATAGAAGAAGAGCAACGGAGGATTGAGGAAGCAAGGGTCGAGGAAGAGAAGAGAAAACTCGAAGAGAAGAAGCAATTGGCTGCGAAGCGCCGAGAGGATGAAAGAAGAAAGATTGATGAGGAGCGTAGAGCGCTTGCAACTAGAAGAGTGGAGTTACAGAAGGTAGATGAGGATGACCCAGTAATAAGTGAAAAGCAAAGACCTAAAAAGGATAAGGATAATAAAGAGCAAATCTTACATAGTATAGAACAGGAATTATTAAGTAATAACAGTAAGGTAGATATGGATACTCTCCTGGAGGGAATGGATGAAATAGCAGCAGATCGGGAACAGGATTTAATGTTAAAGGCTGCAAAAGCAAGATTAAAACAGGATATTGAGCAGGAAAAGAAAAAAACTCAATTAAAAGGAAGTAAATCAAAGAGTCTAAATCAGCAGGAAGAAAAGCTAATTGAAGATGTACTTAAGGAATTTTTTGCTTAGGATGTGATATGATTAGAAAGATATTGAATAATTATTTTGCCTTTGTTAGAATATAAGAAAAAAGAGAAAGTGAGTAAACTAACATGGCAAATAAGGTATCATTTGATTATTCTGTAGCAAATAAGTTTTTTTCCCAGCCAGAGATGGATATGATAAAGACCACAGTTGAGGCTGCAAAAAATCAATTAATTAATAAGTCAGGTGCAGGAAATGACTTCCTTGGATGGATCGATCTTCCGGTTAATTATGATAAGGAAGAATTTGATCGTATTCAAAAGTCAGCAGCTAAAATTCAGCAGGATTCTGAGGTGCTTTTAGTTATCGGTATTGGTGGCAGTTATCTTGGAGCAAGAGCAGCAATCGAATTCTTAAGACACGGATTTTATAATTCGGTATCTAAAGAAATTCGTAAAACTCCAGAAATTTATTTCTGCGGTAACAATATCAGCAGCAACTACATGAACCAATTAAAAGAAGTTATTGGTGACAGAGATTTCTCCATTAATATTATTAGTAAATCTGGAACAACTACAGAGCCAGCCATTGCTTTCCGCGTATTTAAGAAAATGTTAAATGAGAAGTATGGTAGAGCGGAAGCTGCAAAGAGAATTTATGCAACTACCGATAAGGCAAGAGGTGCGCTTAAGAACCTTGCTACAGAGGAAGGGTATGAAAGCTTTGTAGTACCCGATGATGTAGGTGGACGTTTCTCCGTATTAACAGCAGTTGGACTACTTCCTATCGCTGTAAGTGGTGCAGATATCACTAAGCTGATGGAAGGAGCTGCAAGCATGAGAAATTATTGCTTGAACTTAAACTATGAAGAAAATGGTGCACTTCAATATGCAGCTGCACGTAACATATTACTTCGTAAGGGTAAGTCTATTGAGATATTAGTAAATTATGAACCTTCTCTACATTTTGTTTCAGAGTGGTGGAAACAGTTATTTGGAGAGAGTGAGGGCAAGGATCAAAAGGGAATTTATCCAGCAAGCGTTGACTTTACAACGGATCTTCATTCCATGGGACAATTTATTCAGGATGGACAGAGAACCTTATTCGAAACAGTAATCAATGTGGACCAGTCACTATCAGAAATTATTCTTGAAGAGGAAGAGGTAGATTTGGATGGATTAAACTACCTTGCAGGCAAGAGCGTTGATTTTGTTAATAAAAGCGCAATGAAAGGTACTTTACTGGCTCATACCGATGGAAATGTTCCTAACCTCATGGTTACTTTACCAGAGCAGAACGAATTCTATCTGGGTGAATTATTCTACTTCTTTGAATTTGCTTGTGGTGTAAGCGGATATCTATTAGGAGTAAATCCGTTTGATCAACCAGGTGTTGAGAGCTATAAAAAGAATATGTTTGCACTTCTTGGAAAGCCAGGCTTTGAAGCGCAAAGAGAAGAGCTTTTAAAGAGATTGTAATATTTATTAATTAATATAAAGATATCGAAGCTGCACTAACCTAAGCATATAATACACTGATTTGGTAAAGCTATAGTACTAAAATGTGTATTTTAAGCTATAGAGGAGTGTAGCTTTTTCTTTCTTCCTATGGATATCGTTACAAATATAACTATTCTTATCTATCGGTAATTCTGTCACAATTAAGTTTTTTTTGAATATTATGTAATAACTAAGTGAAATTGAACATTGGGTAAATGACATTTGATAGGGGATAGGATACATATCTTTGAATATTCGCAACCGAATCCCTTTTACTTCATATGTGCAGTGTCCTGTTACCCTACCAGAAATATTCGGCTGCTTAACATAGATATGATAAATTGCCCCTTTATCTTAATGATAGAGGGGCTTTTGCATTTCATCTTGTTTACGGCATAACGACTACATATTGGTACATTAGTATGAAGTGGCAGATACTGCCGCCCATTACAAAGAGGTGAAAGATTTCATGGGAGCCAAAATTACTATGCTTATTGTTAAAAATGGGTAGCTTAAGCGCATAGATAATTCCACCAAGGGTATAAATGATACCACCAGCTAGTAACCACTGGAAAGCAGCATTGGATAAGGAATTAATAATCTGTGTGAAGGCAAGCACACAGGTCCAGCCCATTGCGATATAAACGATGGAAGAGAACCATTTTGGGCAATGAACCCAAATTCCGGTTACTGCAATTCCAATTAAGGCGAGACCCCAAATTAAGACTAATAGAGCAAGACCAATTTGACCACCTAACGCAATAACACAAATTGGGGTGTAGGTGCCAGCTATCAAAATATAGATTGCCATGTGATCTAATTTTTTTAGTCTAACATGAACCTTCAAGGAATGCCCAAAGGTATGATATACAGTACTTGCTATATATAATAAAATCATACTAATAATAAACACTCCAAGGGATAAAAGATGGACACCGCTGGGCTGCCTGGCGGCTTTAATTAATAAGGGAGTGGCAGCTAAAACCGCCATTAGGGTACCAATAAAATGTGTGATTGCACTTCCTGGATCTTTAACTTTTACTTTTTTGATGGTCATATCATCGTCTCCTTTCAAATAGATAATAAAAGTAGTTTGAGTCAAATTGGAATAATTTATACACTACGTAGAATTAAAACTTTATAATCTAGTAATTAATACTATGTAATAAGTATATTAATACTACAACACATTGTTTCAAAATGCAAGTGCAATTTTATAAAAAGACTTTGACTTTTCAACTAAATCAAACTATGTTATACTTGTAAGATAAATATTCCAAAAGAGATACCTAAATAGAACCTATTTAAAGAGTAAAAAGGTATCTTCGGCGAGAGCCAACAGTGAAGAACCCGTGGGTTTTTAAGCTGAATATGGAATAGTTATATTAATTAAGCGCTTACACAAATATTGTACCTACTGCAGCAAAGTTTGTAGGTAAGAGAAAAGGTATGGTATAGATATGGATTTAAACATTGGCGAAATTATTAAATTAAAAAAACAGCACCCTTGTGGCAGCAGCGAATGGGAAATACTAAGAGTTGGTATGGATTTTCGGTTAAAATGCCTTGGATGCGGACATCAAGTTATGATTCCTAGAAAGCAGGTTGAAAAAAATCTGAAGCAAGTAAGGAAACCATAATTATAACCTGAGCAAAATTTGGACAAGAACTTACATGGTACCAAAGAGCATTTACAAAAGAAAAGTAAATATAGATTATAGAAGAATAGTTAGATTAGAAACGATAATAATAAGAAAGAATTTAGTGAGAAACTACTTATGAAATATATTTTGTTAGATCTAGATGGAACGATTATTGATCCCAAACAAGGGATAACAAAAGCGATCAGGCAGGCACTTCAAAGACATGACATCTTGATAGAAGATGATGACTTTCTAAGTGAATTTATTGGACCACCCTTACGTGAGGTTATTAAAGATTCTTTTGGTTTCAATGATGAGGAGACGGAAGAAATCGTAATTGCTTACCGGGAATATTTTGCGGAGACGGGACTCTACGAGTGTGAGTTATATGATGGTATTAGAGATTTACTTACTAAGTTGAAGGAAGCAGGGAAGATCCTAATTACTGCAACCTCTAAGCCGGAAGTGTATGCCGTAAAAATTCTTAAGCATCTTGGCCTTAGTGACTGTTTTCATGATATTTGTGGGGCCACGCTAGATAATTCCCGTACTTCAAAAGGGTCAGTTATTCAATATGCATTAACAAAGAATAATATTGTTGATACAGAAGAAGTGGTCATGATTGGAGATCGGCTTCATGACATTGAAGGAGCCAAGGCAAATAGCTTGACTTCCATTGGAGTTTTATACGGATACGGTTCCAGAGATGAGCTAGAAGCTGCAGGAGCAACCCACATTGCAAAGGATGCCTTTGATTTATATAATTTAATTATGAATATTTAGGTTTGGCAATAATCTTAAAGGATAGAATGGACGAATACGATAAGAGAGGAAAGTACTAATATGAGAATGATTTCTTGGAATGTAAATGGGTTACGAGCGTGTTTAAATAAAGGATTTAAAGAGTTCTTTCTAGAAATGGATGCTGATATTTTCTGCTTACAGGAGACAAAACTTCAACCAGAGCAAGTTGATATATCATTTGAAGGATATTATCAGTATTTTAATTCTGCTGTAAAAAAAGGATATTCTGGAACAGCAGTTTTTTGTAAGCGAGAACCAATAAGCGTATGCTTTGATCTGTGTATGCCCAAACATAATGATGAGGGCAGAGTAATTACTATAGAATATGAGGAGTTCTACTTAGTCACTGTGTATACCCCCAATTCAAAGCAGGAACTAGCGAGAATTGATTACCGTATGGAGTGGGAAGATGATTTTAGAGCTTATGTTATGGGACTTGATCAAAAGAAGCCTGTTATAATATGTGGTGATTTAAATGTAGCTCATCAAGAAATAGATTTAAAGAATCCGAAATCAAACACCAAAAATGCAGGATTTTCTCCGCAGGAAAGAGAAAAAATGACGACACTGTTAGCTAACGGTTTTATTGATTCTTTCCGATATAAATATCCAGATAGGATAGATGCCTATACCTGGTGGTCATATATGTTCCATGCGAGAGAAAAGAATGTGGGATGGAGAATTGACTATTTTCTTACCTCAGAACGATTAAAGGATAGAATTGAAGATAGTGTCATTCATATGAATGTTATGGGTAGTGATCATTGTCCGGTTGAACTTATTCTGTCCTAGGGGTGAAAGAATTAAGAGCTAGCGGTTAGTAGATTACAGATTTATTTTAACTTAAGTGTTGTTTATTGCGAATGAGAATGCCATGGTTTGTGGGAGAGGGGTAAGTTTTCATGGAGGTAGTAAGAATAAGAACGGATCAGGCAGAGGTTGGAATGAAGGTAGCAGCAGATATCTATTCTTCCAATAATCAGATGATTATACCAAGTGGGACTGTTTTGGATGAGAGGGTTATAACCAGACTAAGATATTACAACATCTATGGATTAATGATTTATTTACCTGAGGTGCAAGAGGTAAAACAGGAGTCCTACATTGACATGCTGAGAAATACCGATGAGTTTAAGAAGTTTAACCGCACTTATGTAGATACTGTCCAGAATGTTGAATCCAGTTTTCAAAAAGTCCTGGATGGTAATGAAATTAATCTGGATGAAATGCTTCGAGAGACGGATCGAATTTTACACGAAGGACGAAATGGAGCTCATATTCTTGAAATGCTTCATGGAATCCGCAACTATGATGACATGACCTTTGTGCATTCCTTAAACGTATCCCTTATTTGCAATATTTTTGCTGGCTGGCTAAAGTTTTCTCCAGAGGACACGAGAGCACTGACCCTGGCCGGATTATTACACGATATAGGTAAGATGTTAATACCCAGAGAAATTATTCAAAAAGATGGAAAGCTTACAGACGATGAATATAAGACAATAAAGATGCATTCTATAAAAGGATATCAAGCCATGAAGGATTACCCTATTGATATTCGAATTAAGTATGCTGCTCTAATGCATCATGAAAGATGTGATGGAAGTGGTTATCCAAATGGGTTTGTGGGTGACCAGATTGATGACTTTGCCAAAATCGTTGCAATTGCTGATGTATATGACGCTATGACATCAAATCGACGTTATCGTAAGTCCATCTGTCCTTTTGAAGTAGTTGAGAATTTCGAACGAGATGGATTTTTAAAATACGATCCAGGGTTATTAATGACCTTCCTGGAGCGCATCGTTCAGTCCTATATTCATAATATAGTAAGGCTAAGTGATGGACGTAATGGCGAGGTGGTTATGATTAATAAGTTTGCCTTATCCAGACCTGTGGTCCGAATAGGCAGCGGATTTATTGATCTTTCAAAGGAAATGAAGTTATCCATTGAAGAGGTTATATAATTAAATAAATACATATTGAACTAGCAACATATAGAGAAGAGCACCGACTCCAATGCTTAGGAGGGTGTTCTTTTTCCATATATGTAATAAAATAATTACAACAATACTGATGACTTCAGGAAGTGCGTAGGGTTTCACTACAAATGATATATTTTTTAAACAGTAGACAACAAGCATTCCTATAATGGTATAAGGAAGAATATCAGCAAGATATTTCATAAACTTTGGAATTTCTTTATTTTCTGGAAACAAGAGAAAGGGTATTGTCCGAGTGAAGACGGTACCTAAAATCACAACCGTGAAAAATATTATCAACTGTGGGGTGGAATAATTCATATTGTCTTGCTCCTTTCCAAAGGTTTTTTGAATACGGTAACAAAAATAAGAATAACAAACATAGTAGGTATAATAAAATTATCGGGACCAATGAGAAGGCGGCACACAATTGCTCCAACAATTCCAATTATAGCTGGTAAATGATTTTTTACCTCCATCCATTGATTGACCAAGATAACTACAAAAAGAGCTGTAAGGACAAAATCAATACCGTTTGTATCAATAGTAAGCAGGCTTCCTAGAATTCCTCCGATCACAGAACCGGTGACCCAATAAAGATGGTCAAGGGAGGATATAAAAAAGTAAAACCATTTGCGCTCTACGCCTTCGGGAGCTTTAGCGGAACAGATAATAGAAAATGTTTCATCAGTTAAAGAGAAGATTAAGTAAGGTTTTAATCTACCCATGCCTCGGTATTGATGAAGAACAGAAACACCATAAAAGATGTGCCTTGCATTTACAGCTAAGGTCATAAGAAGAGCTCCCAGGGGATTAAAGCTAAGAGCAAGTAGTTCTATAGTAAGGAACTGCATAGAGCCCGCGTAAACGAAAAGACTGGAGACCATAATCCAAAGAAGTGAAAAGCCCTTGCTATCCATTAGGATACCGAAGGCTGCTCCTAAAACTATATATCCTGTAAATACTGGTATCGTTAAAGGGAAAGCAGCCTTAAGGGCTGCTTTTTTATCGTGTTTTATTTGAAGTTGATTTTCCATATTATATTACTCCTAACCCTAATTCTAGTTATTTTGTGGCTGTTATATTCTAGTCTTTTTTGGAGGAACCAGCATATACTGGAGTAAAATCAGGCGTGTCAGCACATACAAATCCGGAGAATTGTTCCGTTAATGCTAATAAATTAGGGAGAAAACCTTCTAAATCTGACTCGGCTAAATCAATTGCAAAAATTGATGCAATCTTTCTGTTCTTAATAAAGGAAGCATCCTTAGGATCCTGAAAGGATATGTCCAACGCTTCAAAATCTATAAAGTTTTCATTGGATAACTCTAGCTCCACTACTTTCATTTCTTCCCAATGCTGAACGGTAAGTGCCGGCTTGTCCTGAAAGAAGGTGGCAATATCACTAGTGTTGATGTTCATTGGTGTCATGTAGAGTAAACTTATATAAGATTTTTTTACTTTTGAATTGGTGCTTTTCTTTTTATTTGACATAGTTATATCCTTTCGGTTGGTAATACAATTGTTTTTATAAATTATAATATAGCTTTCAGGAAATGGCAATTAAAAGTAGTATTATTGACCATAGACAGATGAGAGTAAATACCGTATATTCTAAGTATAATTGTAACTATTTTAGAACCAAGCTTGAAAACCTGCGGTTTTCTCACTGTTTGGCTCATTTACAGGTCATGTTAGCTCTACGAAAGGAGAAATATTTTATGAAGAGAAAAAATAAATTGCTGCTAAGCATTATTATAATTGCTTTCTGTATGAACATACTCACACCTTTACATATATCTGCTGCGACGAGCAGCTATGGCGTTATAATTGGTAATAAAGAGAACGAATATAAATTATATAACAATATGATTGTATTATCACCCGCCAAGAACCTAATGGTAAAGGCATATCAATTAAGCAAAGAATTAGGACTATCCTTTAGTTATGATAAAAGTACAAAGAAATTAACAATTAAGAATCCCTATAATAAAAAATCACTGGTTTTTACCTTGGATAAGAAAGAGTTTAACTATTATTCTAGTAGCACAGCCAAAGCCACCAAAAAAACAGCGACCTATCCCTGCTATTATGATAGTAAAGCAGGTACCTATGTTATTCACCTTTCGACGCTAAAATATATTGTTAACTATAATTATTATAAAAATATGGATAATTATTACAGTGATATGGGTTATAAGGCACTTGCGGTGTATAGTATTAATGGATATTCCTCCTATGATATCCCGATAACAAAACAGGTACTTAATTATATCAATAGTAAGACCTTTAAAACAAAGGATCAGCTTTTGGATGCAATTAGGATAAATTTTATTATGAGAAATACTTCCTTTGTTCTAAATACCAATCGAGGTGTTATGGATGCAATAGGAACAAGTAACTCTGTGATAAACCTTGTTAAGAATATAGATCGTAAGGATACGTCAAAGGATGCAGATTATTTATCTTTAGTAATTGATCAAATAAAGCAAAGCTGGTATTCCACTCATAAGAACAGGATAAATTCAGATGGAACAACGACATCAATACAGGAAGATTCTGATCCAGCCACATTAACCATTGAGGTAAAATACGAAACGACTCTGGCACAGGAACGGGTGGTAGATAATAAGATATCAGAGATATTAAAGAAAATTATTAAGGAAAATTCAACAGAGTTTCAGAAGGTAAAAGCGATCCATGATTATGTAATTGATCTTGCTAGTTATGATACAAGTTATCAGAAATCTTCTGCCTATGATATTCTTGTTCATAAAACCTCGGTATGTGAAGGCTATGCACTGGTAGCTTATCGTTTGCTTCTGGATGCCGGGTTAGAAACCAGAGTAATCATTGGGTTAGGAAATAACGAATTACATGCTTGGAATATCGTTAAGGTGGATGGAAAGTGGTATAACTTAGATTTGACCTGGGATGACCCAATCTCTTCCAGTGGAAAGCCAATTTTACGATATGATTATTTCTTAAAAAATACAAAAGACTTTATTAATCATACTAGAGATGCAGAGTTTACTACAACTAAATTTATGAAAACCTATCCCATTGCAGATAAGAGTTATTCTTGGTAAGAGGAAAAAGCGAGTTCATAAGACAATTAATGAAATTAACAATAAGTCAGGCTCCAGATGAGAGTGATTCAGAATATATTAATAAAAGAGCTAATATGATGTAAAACGTAGCCATTAATATAGATGCGGAGTGAATTAAGACGTGGATGATGAATGCAGAAAACGTATTCTTAGTGAAGATTATGCAGACTTTATGATTTATTATGGTACTAATCTGGATATTATTAGGGAGAGGTTTGATGCCTGTTATGATAAAATTGTAGAAGAAACGTTTAATGTATATGTTCCACTGTCTCAGGTAAGTGAAGACTTTATACAAGACTTTGGATATAGTGCATTTCCTAATGTTTATGGAGTCCTAAGTACCAGTAGTATGGAGGCATCCGGCGTTACAAAAATACGCAGTATTCCGAGATTGTCACTACGTGGTCAAGGGGTCCTGGTTGGAATTGTTGATACCGGTATTGATTATTTGCATGAGGCTTTTCGATATGGGGACAATACAACTAAAATTCATACCATCTGGGATCAAACCATTGAAAGCGCTGCTGGATCACCACAGGGTTTTTACTTTGGTACGGAATATACACGGGAACAAATCAATGAGGCTCTCAAATCAGAACAGCCACTAACTATAGTACCAAGCGTGGATACGAACGGACATGGTACATTTCTAGCAGGTGTGGCAGCAGGTAATGAAAGTGCTGCAAATGATTTTATTGGTGTTGCCCCTGATGCAGAACTTATTATTGTTAAGATGAAGCAAGCAAAGAAGGTTATCAGAAACTTCTGGAAAATCCCGGACGGAGTAGAGTGTTTTCAAAAGAATGACCTAATGAGTGGAATTCGCTATTTGGTTGAGACCGCTGAAAAAGCGAAGAGACCACTTTCGATTATTATAGGAGTGGGAACGTCACAGGGTGCGCATGATGAAAAAGGTGCATTAAGCAGCTATCTTACAACATTAGCAAATATGAGTAGCACATCAATTACCATTGCTGGTGGAAATGAAGGAAATCGGGGTCTTCATTACTCGGGAATGGTTAAATCACCTGAAAATATGGATACAATTGAGCTAAATGTAGCTCCAAATAGCAGTGGATTTACAATAGAGTTGTGGGGGAATACTCCGACGACTTTTTCAATTGACCTGATTTCTCCTTCCGGTGAATATGTTCCAAGAATACCAGCACGATTAAAAGAAACGAGAGAGGTTCGTTTTATCTTTGAAAGAACAGTAATTAATGTAGATTATGAAATAACGGAAGCTCAATCAGGAGATCAATTAATTTTACTTCGATTTCAAAATCCTTCGGAAGGAATCTGGCGCATTCGGGTTTACTCTGGAGGGAATTTGACATTGAATTATCATGCCTGGCTCCCAATTTATCAATTCTTGCAGGAAGGAACTTACTTTATTAAGGCAGATCCCTACTACACGCTAACTTCTCCGGGAAATGTGACCAATCCCATTGTAACAACAGCATATAATCATACGAATGATAGCTTGTATCTCTATGCAAGCAGAGGATATACTCGGACGAATGGTATAGCACCCACATTTGCAGCGCCAGGGGTTAACATTGTTGCACCAGTAAGTGGTGGAGGATATACCACTGCTACGGGTACAAGTATATCGGCTGCACATACTGGTGGCATAGCAGCTCTGTTTCTGGAATGGGGTGTAGTAAATGGGAATTATCAGCAGATAAGTACCGTAGAAATCAGAAATCTACTAATCCGTGGGGCGAGAAGGAGGAAGGATATGAGTTATCCAAACAAAGAGTGGGGTTATGGTATACTTGATATATTTGAAGCATTTAACTCCCTAAGGAATGAAAAATTGTAATATAAATAACCCCATCAAAACTCATAGAAATAGTACGGCCTTGGGAGGAATTGGGTATAAGCTATCATTCAGGAATAGGTATGGTAGGGGTTGGAATGGAATCCACTTTAATTATTTCAAAGTTATTATTAACAACAAACCACAGTTGATTAAAAAACCGCATAATATTCCAGATAGAAAAGCCCATAAGATTAAATTCGTTTATTAACGAAGTAAGAGCTTGGATGCTTCTAGAATCTTTAAACCATACCAGGTGGTGTTGCTGCATTTCATTTTTATAAAAAAAATAAGGTGCCGCAGAAACTTCGCTATAAAATATGGGGACAGAGGCAAGGATTGCAAGCTCAATTGCAGTGTCATAGGTGATAGCTCTTGCCATTGTTGAGCCTGGAATATAGGGGAGTTCCCAGTCGTATCCGATAACTGGAAAACCCAGATCGGTCATTTCAGGTGGAACTACGGATAAAAAATGCTCAATCATACTGCGGACCATATTCATAGGAGCAGAAGAAGCTGGTGGTCCATAAGAATAGGACCAATTATAGGATAGAAAAAGTACGCCATCCACGTAATTGCTTAGCTGGGAGTAATCCGCCCTCTCTATTGAGGCCTCTGTTCCCTCAAAAATTGTTCTTGGTGACACAGTAATTACGAACAATAATCCTTCTGCTTTTACTCGTATACTAATTTTTTTCGTTAGTTCTTCAACTAAAGATAGATTTACGGAATTAAGTCCTTGATAATATACATTAAGACCGGAGTAACCCTTTGTTTTCATGATAGATAATGCATTATTGATAAGATTATCTTGTACTTCAGGATTAGCCAAAATGAAATTGGCAAGATCAGTATCTTGTACACCATGTTCTGAAAGTGTAGTTATAGTCATAATTGAGGCTGTACCGTATTCTTTTGCAATTTCTATAAGTTCAATGTCATCGATATCAATTAATTCACCCTCCGGTGTAAGCTTATAATCAAATATTGTTAGATAAGTTAAATAAGGTAGGGTTTTGCGTAACACGTCTCTTCTAATAAAAGAATGTGCGAAGCCTGATATCATTGTGCTGCGCTTAACATTGGTGTCATATTGAATTACGATAGTTTCATTTGGTAATAAAGCATTTCTTCCAGACAGATTGGGGTTGTTTCTCAATAAGTGCATGACGGTAACTCCATACATATTTGCTACTATTGGCAAGGGTTCCTCTTCCTTGGCTGTATGAGTGATGAGTGCATCTATAATTACAACTGTCTGACCTTCAACTAAATTATGTGGATTAGTAATACCATTTTCAAGAATCAGCCTTTCGGAAGGTATCTGATATTGCTTAGCAATCATTTCTAATGTTTCACCAGCTTGAACGACATGTATTTTCATCAAGAACCTCAATAAAAACGATTATTAATAATATATGATGAATCTGATTTAATATAACGTTGATACTTTTCTTCAAACGTATTTTAATGTAATTAGGATTTTTTGAATGTTTTATAGTAATAAATCATAATCATTAATAAGCAAATATTTTCCGGAGGCAATCGTGACTAGAAGAAGAGCAGCCATAATGCTTCTTATGATAATGGTTACAGCTATTGGATTAATGGGTTGTAAATCAGAGAATACAGATATTAAAAAAATCAGAGATTTAGACTTTACAGTGGTTGAGGATGCGGATTTACCAGGTGAATTAAAAGAAATCATAGATGAAAAGAAGGAACTACCTTTTAAGCTTTCCTATTCTAATAAAGATAATCTTTATATTGTTGTGGGATACGGAAAGCAAGCGAGTGGTGGCTTTAGTATAGCAGTTGAAGAGCTGTATTTAACAAGCAATGCCATCTACATTAATACGAACTTAATTGGTCCCTCTAAAACTGATACGGTGTCGCAAGGGGTGACCTTCCCCTATGTGGTTGTAAAACTTGAATTTATAGATGAAAATGTAGTGTTTGAATAAGGTGTATAGACACAAAGAAAGGAACTGTTGCAACAGTTCCTTTCTTTGTAGTCATCATTTCAGTATTAACCTAATATCGTAAGTTCTTATAAGTAATGCAAAATTTAGCACGATCTACCATATAGCTGCAAAGGTGCTAACAGGTTAGCATATTTTAATCAAAGAGGCTGGAATAAATAGTAAAATATGATATAAAATAACAATATATAGTTAAGGTCGTATTATTACTACCAATATATTGTGCTTTTGTAAAATATGGGATTATGTCCTTTTTTAAAGCTGAATTACATTTATATTTTATGCAATTTGAATATTTCATATAGTTCAGAAGACCTATGACTGAAAAATTATTCCATAAATATAAACAAAAATATGTAAATTTTATGTGCATATTTATACCTACAAATTCAAAAAATGAATTAAATTGTCAGAAAATTGATTGACCAACCTGTCTATTTGTGGTATTATGATCAAGGTGCATGAGATTTGTAACAGATTTATTGATTGAATGTTTACAAAGCTAAAGGAAGTAATAATCCTTGGCCAGAGGAAGCATTGACAAGGAGATAATAAAGATGAAGCAAAATGATGTAAACAATGTACGGAATGCTGTTGTAAACCAGATAGGAAAAAGAGTCAAAATTCGAATCAATAGAGGCAGACATAAGATTGACGTTTCAGAAGGGATTATATCTGAAACCTATCCTAGTATATTTTTAATTCAAATACAGGCAACGAAGGATATGCCGGTAAGGACAGTATCCTACAGCTATACCGATATCTTAACAAAAGACGTGGAATTGATACTATGCAGATAATAGGGATAAATTGAGCTAAAGCCATTAGGTGTTTAGCTTTTTTTATGCCATAAAATTAAAAGATGCCATATAAGATTAAAGAATATAATTAACACATAAATTATAAAAAACTTGTAGAAGAATATAAACAATAAATATAACATCGTACTCATAAATCCATACTTTATTGAATAAGATATGACAAAGGCATGCTTCGTATGTCCTAATACAAGGAGGGATTTAAGTGGAACTAGTTAAAAAGAATATTCACATGAATAAAATAAAATGTAAGAGTTCCCTGCAGCTTACATTAGACGATGACTTTAATGTTCCCGATATCAAGCCGGACATTGATCAAATAATTACCGAGCAGGGTGAAGTGAAGATTAGCGATATCAGAGCATTGAATGGAAAGCTCATGGTAAAAGGCGCGCTTGTTTTTAATGTTCTCTATTTATGCGATGGAGATCAAAGACCAGTACATAATATAAGTGGTGAAATTCCATTTGACGAAGTTATTAACATGGATGTTAGCTGTGCAGACGATAACCCAAATCTAAAATGGGATTTAGAGGATTTAAGAACAGGTTTAATTAACTCCAGAAAACTTAGTGTTAGGGCAATTCTAGGTCTTTCCGTCAGCATTGAAGAGATGTATGATGAAGAGACGGCTGTAGATGTAGAAGGGCCTGAGGATGTAAAATACATAAACAAAAAGATTGAAGTAACAGATGTTGCCATTAATAAAAAGGATACTTATCGTATTAAAGATGAGATTTCCTTGCCAGCGAATAAAGGAAATATATCCGCACTCCTATATCGGGATATCAGTTTAAGTAACATTGAAATCAGACTATTGGAGAATAGATTTACGATTAAGGGAGAACTGCCGATATTTGTTTTATATACCAGCGAAGATGAAGAAAATCCAATTGAATACTATGAAACGGAAGTACCATTTAGTGGTACAATTGATTGCAATGGTGTGAATGAAGATATGGTAGAGGATATCACTTACGCAATTGTAAATAAAAACTTGGAAGTAAAACCGGACTCGGATGGAGAAGAAAGAGTACTTGATCTAGAAGTTATACTGGAATTAGGCATTAAGGTTTTTCAGATTGCAGAACCTGAGATTCTTTGTGATGTATATTGCCCATCAAAGAATATTACTCCAATTGTACGTAATGCTGATTACGAAAATCTTGTTATTAAAAATAATAGTAAGTATCGTATCTCTGACCGCATACTGGTTCCAGAGAATCAACCCAAAATTCTTCAGATCTGCCATGCAAATGGTGATATCAAAATAGATGATATTACTGCAGATGGAACAGAGCTATTGGTAGAAGGTGTTATTGAAGTTAAAATTCTCTACATTTCAGAGGATGATAGCCGTCCTATGAATTCTATGAAGGGGATTATTCCTTTCTCACAAATAATTGAACTGAAAGGTATGAAATCCGGAAGTAATTACGAGATTAAGCCTACCATTGATCAACTTAGTGTGATGATGCTTGATGGAGAGGAAATTGAAATTAAAGCTACCATTAATCTCAATGCAATTGTTTTTGACCTGGTATCTGAACCAATTATAACAGATATTGAAGTAGCAGAGCTTGATCTTGATAAGTTACAGGCAATGCCAGGTATCATCGGATACGTTGTAAAAAGGGATGACAGCTTATGGAAGGTTGCTAAGAAATATTATACAACCGTAGAGGATATCATAGAGATTAATCAATTAGATAGCGATAAGGTTGTTGAAGGCGATAAGCTAATCATTATGAAAAAAGTAGATGTGATATAATGAAAGCGGAATGAGGTATTTACAAGCTTGCTTGTAAATGCCGATTGGAGTAACAAGATCATGAACACGTTTTATGTTCATGATATAATAGCAAGTAAACGGGCATTTTGCTATGGCGAGATGTCCGTTTTTCATTTCTTTTTTAAACCTAATTGATGAAAAGGTATTAACTTATAATGGAGGTCAGCCGAAATATATAGTACACAATACCTGTGTAGCCACAAAAATACAACAATCAAGGAGGATTGGAAAATGAGTGTAAATGGAATTACAGGAGCGACACAGAGCTATAATACAAAAAGCTCTACAAAGTCCACCACAAAGGAAACTGCCAGTGAAGTTCGTAATGAAGAGGCAGGAGAGTCCGCGGCAGTGTATGAAAAAAGCGAGACTACACCAAAGAACAAGATCTATAAGAGAGATTCTGCAACAATTGATCGGTTGGTTGAGGAAGCCAACAAAAGGACGCAAAGTCTACGTGACTTAGTTCAAAAGATGTTGATGAAACAGGGGCAGACTTTTGATGAATCTACGGACATTTTTTCTCTTTTGAGAGAAGGTAAGGTTGAAGTAGACCCTGAAACAAGAGCACAGGCACAAAAGGATATAGCAGAGGATGGTTACTGGGGAGTGGAACAGACCTCAGACCGTTTGGTATCCTTTGCAAAAGCGTTGTCTGGTGGAGATCCATCAAAGGCAGATGAGATGATTAAAGCAGTGCAGAAGGGATTTGAGGAAGCCACCAAAGCCTGGGGCGGTGAACTACCTGATATATCAAAAAGAACTCTCGAGGCAACCATTAAGAAAATGGAAACCTGGAGAGATGAATTGACGAATTAACTTTTACTTTATATAGTTTATTTCTTAGAATTAGATTTAAACACAATTAAACTTACAACAATAAGTATGGGGAATATTACTCCAGAAAGTATACCGATACGCAGACCAAGCTGTTCAGAGCCAATATTACCAAAGAGGTTATTCAAGAAAAAGGTATCATTACTTTGTGCGGCATCGGATAACTTACCAGTCAGCCAAGGACCAATAGAGCAACCAAGGTCTCCGCAGATTGCTAGGATACCAAACAGCAGAGTTCCACCTCTAGGAAATTTTGAGGAGGTAAGGCTAAAGGTACCGGGCCACATCAAGCTGACCGAAAGACCGGTAAGACTGCAGGCAATGAGGGAAAGAACTGGAATTGGGCTAAATACGGTTACTACATAGGTTACAATACACAGTAGACTGCTTCCGAACAGAAATGGTTTTAAAGGAAGACGATCTCCAAAATGACCATATATAGTTCTTCCGATTCCCATAAAGAGCGCAAATAATCCTGGACCTAACAGGTCTCCTACAAGTTTAGATACCTGAAGCCCTCGCTCTGCAAAGATAGAAGACCATTGTGACATAGTTAGCTCACTGGCACCAGCTCCGAGCATTAAGAGCATTCCAAGATATAACACCGGAGTTGTAAAGAGCTCGCGAAAACTCATTCCATTTCCTTCATGTACTAAGGGAAGAATAGGTACTTTAAGGAATTGAAATAAGTTATATAAAGGAAATAAGGACCACAATAGGGGCAGTACGAACCAATAATCGCGTCCAATGACTGCAATAATCAGAGTGCTTAAAAACACTACTGCCATCTGTCCCCAACAATAAAAGGAATGAAGGAGGCTCATAGAAGCCTCCTTATTTTCGTTTGGAAGGGCTTCTATAATAGGACTTACTAATACCTCTAGTAAACCACCACCAATGGCATACAACATAACAGAAATAACAAGACCGAGATAAGTACTGCTCATTATAAGAGGGAGAATACCTAAAGATAATAGACCAACTCCGCAGAAGGCATGGGCAAATACAATACATTTTCTATAACCAAATCGATCGGCATATTTGGTTGCCCAGATATCCGTAAGTAGCTGTGTGGCAAAATTAATAAATACTAATTGTCCTAATTTGGCATAGGAAATCTCATAGTTTGCATGAAATACGATAAAGAGAAGAGGTATTAAATTATTAACAATTGCTTGTGTAATATATCCTCTATAGCAGGCAAAAGTAGTGTTTCGATAAGTATATTCTTTGTGTGTCATGGTATTACCTCTCTATGGATATTATTGCTTTTCGGGCCAATATGGTCTGGTTAGAAAGACCTGTTTTCCATAATTCTTATGTTTTTTAAAATAATTAAGTGCGTTCTTGGCAAGTTCTATATCTTTATAAATTCCAAATACTGTTGGTCCACTTCCGCTCATTAAGGAAGTCATTGCACCGAGCTCAAGCATTTTCTGTTTGATAGATGTAATAATTGGATAATCCTTAATGGTCACCGTCTGAAGTATATTATCCATAGTTTTTGTAAGAGCGGTTAAGTCTCCGCTCTTTAAAGCCATTTTCATATTTTCAATATTAGGGTGATGTATGCTTTCTGATAAACGTAAATTCTCATAAACATGTTTTGTAGAGACGCTGATATCAGGCTTAACAAGAAGAATGGAGCAGTTAGGCATTGAAGGTAAAGGTGTTAGGATCTCCCCAATTCCTTCAGATAAAGCGGTTCCAAGTTTTATACAATAAGGTACATCTGCACCAATTTTAACACCGATGTTCATTAGTTCTGTTTCTGTAAGGTGTGCATCATATAGTTCATTTAATGCTTTTAAGGTGGCAGCAGCATCGGAGCTCCCACCGGCTAATCCGGCGGCAACCGGGATGGTCTTTTCAAGCTTAATTGAAAGACCTTCCTTAATTGAAAGATAATTTAAGAAAGCAGCGGCAGCCTTATACACAAGATTGCCCTGGTCATTTGGTATGTACGAAAGGTTCGTGCGGATACTAATGGTTTCTGTTGGTGCTTTGCTGATGGTTATTGTGTCATGAAGCTCCAGTGATTGCATGATCATACAAACATCATGGTAACCGTCCTCACGCTTTCTTATAACATCTAAGCCAAGATTTATCTTAGCATAGGCGTTCACTGTAATAGAATTCATAAAACCTCCCAAGCTGAAGTCTATATAGAAATTTATTTAATTACTCATAAAATCTATACGTATTTTATCACATGATTGAGGTGTTATCAAACTGAAAGTAAGCTTTCTTAAGTCTAGTTTATGCAGGTTAATATTTAAAACTTGCTGGTAATAATAAAATAATTTTAGGATTAATTTATTTAAAAATGCTTTTAATACTTTCCCAGAGTTTAAATTTTACCTTGATTGGCGTACTCTTATTAAGTAAGCTGTTGTATTCTTCTTCCGTTAATAGGTGCTTTAACTTATTACCAGAGGTTTCATCGACAATACTATAAGTATCATCTACGAAACAGAGAGGAGGAAACATGACGCACCACCAATTCTGTCCTTCTGCACTCCCTATTTGGACGCGAAGAGCCTCATAATAGCCAGGAGGAAAGTTGTATTCACCGTAAATCTTTAAAGGGAAATAAGTATTTTCTAAAGAAACGGTGACAGGATAGTGGTAACCCTCCATTTTTATTATTTTCTCAGCAATTGTTTGTATATTATCTATATTACTGGTTAAGACAGAACGAGCTTCGTCAATTGTGTTTGTAGCATTTAATAAGGGGGATAAGTCTTGTACTAAAGCATTTTTAACTAAAATTTTAAGGGCTTGATCCTCTTTGCTATCGCTATTTGCAATGACATGAAAACGAATAATTTCTTTGGCGATATGGCTTTGTACTTCTTCGTTCGCTTTTGCTTTTGCCATAAGTATCATTGAGGTCATAGTGCAAAATAATAAAATCGAGAGAAATAGGTAAACTCTAAACTTATCTTTTTTGGTTATTTTACCTTTGTTTTGTATCGTCTTATTTGCTTTCTGTTCTTCACTTATAACAGAAAAGTTGCTATTAATATGTACGTTATGGCTATGCTTCGTTTGCTTCATATATGCTCCATCCTTTATTAAGTCAATATTTATTTACCGGTTCGTTGTAACAATAGTATTGCCAGTATATGGTAGTGTATTCAATGTCACTTAAATTACTAGATACAACTTTTTTATTCGTGGCAAGGGAAATAACTTGTACATATCCGCTTGTGATAGTAAAATATCCATAAATAACTTGGTTAGGGGTTGGTGTAAGCAGAGAGTAGCATTGCCCCGTAAATTAGTTGATATTAAGCCTAGAAAGGTATGTTAATGGATGAAGAAAGAAGTTATGATAACGATAGATGGACGGCAAGATGAGGATGAGGAAGGGATTGTAATTTCTGTGCCTGGAATATATCATTTCACAAATAAAGTTCATTATGTCCAATATGAGGAGCAAGAGAGTGATAGTAAAAAGATCTTAGAAAATATGTTAAGGATCACACAAGTGCAAGTGGCTTTAACAAAAAAAGGAGCACAGATGACTAAAATGATATTTAGTCCGAAAGAGATTACACAGACTTCCTATCAGACCCCTTACGGGGCTTTAAATATAGATATTCAAACCTCCTCTTTAAAGGTAGAGGAACGGGAGGATAGAATAGAGGTAAATCTTATGTATTCATTATCCGAGGGAGGAATGGAGCTCTCTAAGAATAGGCTGGGAATTGTAATTGAATCAGTAATTGAGTAAGTTACCAGAAGAAGTAAAGTTTATAGAATAGTTTAGATTATAGGCACAAAGTAAAACCGACCTCCCTATCGTTAGATTTTTAGGTCTAACTTTTGGGGGTCGGATCAAAACACCAGCCGGAGTTTATATATACAATTTAATCAATTTGGGTTATAAAACCACTCTCATCAAAGTTAACATCAGGAGATAGTTCTTCCATAAAATTATAATATTCTTTTTGTTCCGAAGCATCTGTAAGAAGGTACGTATAAGTATCCTTTGCCATCACAGGAAGTAACTGCACTCTGACAGTATCCTCTGGATCAAGATAGAGTTTTATCATTCCAGAATATACATTGGCTCTGCCAAACCAGAAGTTTCCGAGACTGTATGCAATGGGCTTTCCCTTATAGAATTCTACACCTTGCATCACATGAGGATGGCAGCCAATAACCGCATCAGCACCCGCATCTATATATTGCTTTGCTAGGTTGCGCTGATAAGCTTCTGGGTAGTTATTACGTTCGATACCCCAATGCACGAAGGCAATTACATAGTCACTATTTTCCGCGGCCTCTTCAATAGAAGCAACAAAAATTGTAGAATCATAGGTTCCTAACATACCAAGCTTGTCCTCGGAGGCGTACCAACTCATATCGGGCACAACTCGTGAGGCCGCGACGTAGGCTATTTTTTTATCACCAACGGTATAATAGATAGGAGCCTTCGCTCTGTCTAAATAATCCCCTGCACCAATATAATCAATATCAGCTCCATCCAAGGTGGCAAAGGTATCGATTAAGGCATCGGGACCGAAGTCAAGAGCATGATTATTAGCCAGTGATACAATATCTACACCCATTTTAGTTAAAATCTCAACGTTTTGAGGATCTGAACGGAAGGTAAAGGATTTATTCTTCTCCTTAGTTCCTCGGGTGCTGAAGGCAAATTCATTGTTAAGCATCATGATATCTGCTGCATTCATTTCGTCTAATAAATCAGAAGAAAGACATTTGGTCAAATCACCATTTGCTGCTTTATATTTTGCAATTGGATATGATATATCATCAAGATTAACATCACCGCTAAAACCAAGTACAATTGGTGCCTTTGGCTCTTCAGGAATAGGTGTAGAAGTGGGGGAGGGAGTAGGCGATGGTGTAGAAGTTATAGGCACCAGACCTTTCGTAGGTGCAGTTGTAGGCTCCAGTTCTTGACCAGAAGTATTTTGTAAATCCTTTTTCCTTTGAACATTAAAAGCATAAAATAGTAAGCCGGAAAATAGACACAGCATAACAAATGTAATAAAAACTATTAGTATTAAATATCTCTTTTTCATAGTACCTCTCAAATTCTGTTTATAGCATAGAACAATAGTGTGCTTCGTACATTCTCAAATTAAAAACTTAATACACACCTTTTGTATTACGCGCGTAGCTGCGCTTCCTTGGGTAGCATTTTTAATCAATAGGGTGAACTATCCTATAGATAAAAAAATCCTCTTACTTTATAAACAATTATGTCTTGAAAGTAAGAGGAATATAATCAGCAAAACAAATATTATTTTGTAACTTGAACTTAAATAGTTACATTATTTTTTATCTTTTTTTAGGTTGGAACTAATTCTTTTAAAGAAGGATTTCTTCTCTTTTTTAGGCTCTAGATTTCCTCTTAATCCTTTAACATCCATGATATATATGCCGCTAAGAACTGCTTTAACTTCTTTTTTAACAGGAATTAAATCAAATACCTTTGCATCACACATAAGTGACATTACCTTAGGGCCGATTTTTGCTTTAACAATCGGTACTTTAGAACGACGCATATATTTTGGTGTCTGCTCAAGAACCATCTTTGGAAGATTAGCTTCCGTAATTTTCATCATTTTTTTATCAATAACAAGAATGGATACGGTTTGGGCAGATGCCTGCATTTGCGCTTGTGAGTCTTCCTGCCTTTTCTGAAGTTTCCTTCCGACAAAATATAAAGTAATGAGTATCGCTGCAACCACAACCGCTACGATAATCAACACGATAAAGATTGTATCCATGAGATATGTACCTCCTCTGATTTTCTGCTTAATGCTATTCCCGATAGAACAACGTTATTATTGTATCATTTTTCTTACTAAAAGAAAATAGATATTTTGTTAAAATACAAATTATATAAGAGAAGCATTTTTTGCAAGGGTCTCACGAATAATCTCCTGAACATGAGAACCTAGAAACTTTTGCTGTTCCTTACTTAGTTCTTTTGGATAGATTGGAGTACCGTATTCTATGATGACATGAGCACTGCGAATCCAAGGCATATGATTTTCAAAAACCTCATCCGTATTGCTAATGGATACGGGAATAATGGCACAACCTGTTTTTTCTGCCATTTTAAAACTGCCTTCCTTAAAGGGAAGCATTTCTGTTCCCTGACTTCTTGTTCCTTCAGGAGAGATAAAGATAGAATAACCAGCTTTTATCTGTTCAATTCCCTGTAAAATAGTTTTTAATCCCTGTTTAATATCGCTACGATCTAAAAATAAGCATTGTAATAAACGCATCCAGGTTCGTAAGATAGGAATCTTAGCAATTTCCTTTTTCGCCATAAAACCGGTTAGTGTCGGAAGTGAAGCATATGCAACAAGAACATCAAAATAGCTTCTGTGATTAGCAACATACAATACAGCTTCATTTTTTGGTATATTGTTTCGACCGATTACAGTACTTTTTACACCTCCAATGAATAAGATTACACGAAAAGCAAACACAACAATTGCTTGAGAATTAGCTACCATAGCGCGTTTGTTAAAACGGCCAATGATAAATTCAATTAGAAAGAGAGGAATGCTTACAATAAAAAATATTAATAAAAATAGTAAAATCAAGATCAATCGCATAGATAACCTCCGGATTACAATATTTTAGAATATTCATAATGATAATTCTTAAATCATGTTATGAAACAAAAGTGCTTATATAATCTATTGTATATTCGTCTGATTTACTGGTGGTACGGTTGGTGTAGGAGTAGTGGATATACCGGGTCCTCCATTGTTACCTGATTCAACAGGATCTGTAGTCTCTGGTACCTCTTCGGTATCTTCAGGTGTTTCATCAGGATCCTTCGGTGGTAGGGTTACTGTAATCGTAGGGGTAGGTGACGGGGTTATGGTAGGGGTTGGAGTGATTGGTATGGTGGGAGTTACGTTGATGTCATCCTTAGAGCCCGGATTATCTTTATCACCTTTATCGCCCTTGTCGCCTTTATCACCTTTGTCACCCTTGTCATCATCCGTTGGTTCTTCCGTATCAGTAGGAGCTGTCTCTTCGCCGAGTTCTCCTTCTATAATTTCACCATTCTCACCAAGAACAATTCCTTCACCGTCCATAGGGAACTGGGAGGGTTTTGGTGTGATGTTAATTAAGTCGGCATACATCGCCTCAAAGTTAAAATCCTTACTTGGAGTATAGTTATAGTATTCTTCCAGTGTCAGATCATTTTCATATAAATATTTGGCTAATCCTTTTCCTACATAACGTAAATGCCAGGGTTCATAGGCATAACCAGTAATATCTACCTTATCCTCGGGATACCTGATAGTAAATCCAAAAAGATGGGCATTTTCTGCAACCCAGATACCTTCCGGTATGGTTCCAAAGCTTGTAGATAAGTCATAGTTAATTGCTAAACAGGAAATATCCATGGTCAGTCCGGTTTGATGCTCACTGGTACCGGGAACGGCTGAGTATTTCAAGGTATGGGATTTCCCTTTTGTAAGAATATTATCTGTAAATATTTTTTTCTGTCTCTGATAGGAGCGGTATCCAGAGATACCTGCTAGTTCGTAGCCCTGTTGGCTTGCAGCTTGAAATAGCTGCTCTAACGCAGTTGCTGCCTCGGGGCGCATTAAGGTTCTTTCATCATAGTAGATAAGATCAAAGAAGACATCTGGAGTTACAAGTTCTTCCGGCTTATAATTTTTCGGCAAAGAATACTCCTTATTTACAAAAACGGTGACACTGGAAGGGTCTAAATCCATTTCTGTTGCAGGAACAAAGGGCTCTTCTGGAATTTCTGTTGCCTGTGGTGTTGGTGTTGCATCTATGTCAGTACTAGGAATATATGTATCGTCTTCATTTTCATCATCAAGATCGTAACCTGGTGATTGGTCGGTTTCGGAAGAAGTGCTGGTTGGTAGGGTGTCATCTCCTTGTGCGTGAGCAATTGCAATAAAGATAAGTGTACAAATAATAAGGAGTGATAAGGACGAGCTTATGACAATGATTAAATTCTTTTTATTCAATTAAATTTCCCCTTTTTACAAAAACCAATCGTTCGTATTCAATTGGATTATCAATGATACAGAGCAGAAGACCATGGCCCCCTACTCTGTGTCGTATGTGTCTATTTACTTTCTCCAGTATAACATAATTAGATAAAAAAATAACTAAAAATTAAAAATATTTCACCGAGAAATAATGGTAAAAAATCCAAGCACAATAGATCATTATTATTTGGTCTTTTCTGCAAGGGTGTCCAGTAGTTCGGACTTCATACGGAACAATTTTACAGAGAGATCAACATAGACCATATGAGGGTTCACGAGTCTTCTTGCCTCATCCCAAAGGGTTTCCTGCTCTTTTAGGCAATAGTCTCTGATGTCCATAACGGGAGGAGTCTTGTACACACATTTACCTTTCAGAAAAACAGGAACGAGTAATTCTCTTAAGGTATAGGAATTTGGTTCAAGGTAAGTTTTCTTCCAGGTTGCAATCGGATCAAAGAGTAGCAGAGGATTTTCGGAGCGATATTCCTCTTCTGCTAAGGTAATAAGGTCGGCTTTTAACTTTCCGCTTTCTTTTTCATAAACTCTGTAGATTTTTTTATTACCTGGATTGGTAATTTTCCATTGATTCTCTGATAACTTAATTTTTGGCTGAAAACTACCGTTTTTCTGTACTGCGGCTAACTTATAGACGCCACCAAAAGCGGGGCAGTCCCTGGAGGTAATGAGCTTGGTTCCTACACCCCAGGTGTCAATCTTTGCACCCTGAGTTTTTAAGGAGTCTATTAAATATTCGTCCAAATCACTGGAGGCAGTAATTGAGGCATCTTTAAAACCTGCATTATCAAGCATTTTCCTTGCTTTTTTGGAGAGGTAAGCAAGATCGCCGCTATCAAGGCGAATGCCATATTTTGCAGGCATTTTATCTTGGCTTCTTAACTCCTCAAATATTTTGATGGCATTAACAACACCGGACCGTATTGTGTCATAAGTATCAACAAGAAGCGTTGTATTTTGTGGATAAAGTTCTGCATATTTGCGGAAGGCTGTGAGTTCATCGTCAAAACTCATAATCCAGCTATGGGCGTGTGTACCCAGTACGGGAATATCGAAAAGCTTACCAGTTAGTACATTGCTGGTGCCAATACAACCGCCAATGACAGCGGCTCTCGCACCAAGGACACCTGCATCCGGACCTTGCGCACGACGAAGCCCAAATTCTAATACAGGCTCGCCTCCTGCGGCGTAAACCACGCGGGAAGCCTTTGTAGCAATCAAGCTTTGATGATTAATTATATTAAGGAGCGCAGTTTCTACAAGCTGTGCTTCGATAATTGGAGCAATTACTTTTACAAGTGGTTCCGATGGAAATACTACAGTACCTTCCGGTATGGCATAGATATCTCCAGTGAAGCGAAAATCACTTAAGTAACTTAAGAAATCCTCGTTAAAAATAGACAAGGTTCTTAAGTATTCAATGTCATCCGGTCTAAAATGCAAATCGTTAATATATTCAATTACCTGCTCCAGGCCAGCACAGATTGCATAGCCATTACCAGAGGGGTTCTCCCGATAGAAAAGATCAAAGATAACTGTCTCATTGTTCTTCGTATTATAATAACCCTGCATCATGGTTAATTCATAAAAGTCTGTAAGCAAGGTCAGATTTCTGTCATTCATCGCTACCTCCAGCACCAAAAAGGTGCTCATTTTTCTATAGTATCATAAGAGGTTAATAATTTTATTTTTCTTATGATTAACATACAACTTTATTTATAACAAAACATATACCAGAATGATAAATAAGTCAAGTATCCCTTGGATAGACTTAGATATCATTCTGGTATATAAGTACAGTTCAACCGAGCCAAGTATATGATATGAGTTTGATATATGTTTCCAAAATCATTGATTGAACTTATATAGTTATATTAGAATTGGGTTGAATTTTACTATATCTATGAGTACATAATACTAAACTTCTTAATTTTATTATCTTTTTAAAAGTACGCGCTTCATTAGGAGCCAATTAAAGAATAGAATGAAAGCACTAGCGAATAAGAGAGTAACCAGTCCGTATATTGGCATACCTGAACTTATTCCAAAGATGGTGTCAAAAAATTTAGCGATATTTTGTAATGTATGCTCACTAAAAAGTGTGCTTAGTATCTGCTCGTTTAGAATTACAAAAGAGATAAGAGCAACATTCAAGGTTATTTTTGCAACACGATTAATTCTGTAATAAACTAAAGAGATTAGTAAACCAAGCATTGCAAACAACAGAAATAAAAAGGTGTTAAATAGGAAGTTTTCTAAATAAAAAGTAGGGCTTTTTAGTACATACGGTTTTGAAAAATAATCAAGAGCATTCGTCCTTTCATAGATACCCTCGTATAACGTAAACCAATAAGGAAAGCGGTCAAAGGCATCAGAAGCTGTTTTTGCAGCAAAGGTAATAACATTTGATAATATGGACATAAAAAGTGCTATTGAGGATAATGATAAAACTAAACTTAGGTAGCTGTTTTTTCTGGATAAACTAAATTGCTGGAAAAGACCAAAGCAACCACGGAAAACAGAATAGCCTAAAAATAATAGGAAAATCGCAGTCATAGCATCCACTCCGCTAAAAGAGGAAGTTTTTGTTGCCCTGCGTGAAACGTATTCGTCCAAAACATCAGCAGGAGATTTATCAAAAGAAACATTATCATCAACTTTATTGTCTTTATCAGAGACATTGTCTTTCTCAAGTGCATTAATATCTTTAACTAAAGCTTCTTCATTAACAACGATTTCATCTTCTGTAATAAAAGTATTTATACGTTCGTTTCTATAATTCTGAATGACGCCAACATGTGCTATATTTATACCAAGTAGACCGTATATGACAATTAATACTATAAAGTAGATAAGTAGAGATTTCCAGGAATCAGAGATTATATAGCGAAAAGCTGCTTTCATTCTCATAGTTCTACCTCCTCGTGGTTAGTAAGCTTAATAAATAGCTTTTGAAGATCCAGTTTGGAAACTTCAAGACTGGATGGGATTTGATGATCCATGTCACCAAGAATATAGGCCGTTTTAAGACCGCCAATTGCGTCAAAGCCCAGCACCTGTTTGCCTAAGATGTAAATATCCACATCGGTTGTTTTTCCTGTTACCGTATAGCCAAGTCTAAGCAGGGATTCGCAAGAATCATTCTTGAGGATCTGGCCCTGATCGATGATAATTATATGATCAATTAGGGTAGAAATTTCTTCAATTAAATGAGTGGATATAACTATGGTACAGGGATTGTCACTAAACTTCTTAAGTAAGATTTGATAAAATAATTCTCTGTGATTTGCATCCAAACCAAGTACTGGTTCATCCAAAATAATATATGGAGTATTAACCGATAAAGCAAGAATTAGCTTGAAAATGGAGTTATAACCAGTGGAAAGCGACTTTACTACTGCATTCATATTAAGCTTAAAGGTATTCGCCAATTGTTTTGCATAGGCAGCATCAAAGGAAGGAAAAAACTCCTTTGCCCAATGAAAAGCGGTTTTAACTTTCATTTTTTCAGGGAAATAATCAGATTCATTAACGAGAAAAAGTTTGCAAAGAGCAGAATCGTTATCTCTCGCAGACACCCCATCAATTGTTACTTCACCAGTATTTGCAAAGATACGATTTGTCAGGATATTTAATAAAGTTGACTTTCCGGCACCATTTCTACCTAACAGTCCATAAATATGGTTTTCTTCTAGTGAGAGATTAATGTTGTTTAAGACGCATTTCTCACCATAATACTTTGTGATATTCTTTAACTCAATACCATTCATGATTGAAACCCTCTTTCTATCATAGATTTTATATCTGTCTCGGAAATCTCAAGTCTTTTGGCTTCTGCAACCAGGCCTAGGATATAACTATCATAAAACAATTCTTTTCGTTTATTTCTAAGTATCTCTACTGCACCACTTGTCACGAACATTCCAAGTCCACGCTTCTTGTATATAATTCCTTGCTCTACAAGCAAGGTGATACCTTTTAAAGCAGTGGCTGGATTAATTCGATAGGTAACAGAAAATTCTGTAATAGAAGGAATCTGACTATCCTCTGGAAAGGCTCCGGAAAGAATAGCATCTTCGATGCCTTCGGCTATCTGTAGAAAGATTGCCTTATCGGAATTAAGATTTAGTTGCACATTTTCGCCTCCTATGTTATTTGGTTAATTAGTTGAGTAACTAACTAAAATACTACCACCAAAAAATACCATTGTCAATACCTTAAATTAGAATAAATAGGGGGTAAAGCTAAGTGAAGTAATCTATATAAAAATGAGATTGCAAAGAAAAAGCATGTATTTTTAAGGAGTATTTAAGATGGAAAAGCATAATACTATTGACAATAAGAGGGTTATATACTATTATTATCGCAATAAAGTAAAAACGTTGACGGAGAGAGTAAGCATATTGTAAAAGTTGCAGCGAGCCGGGGATAGTGAAAGCCTGGTACGAGTAGCAGATGACTGAAAATCACTCCCTAGTTGCAGGACCCAAAGGCGATTAATTCCTTAGTAAGTCCCGCCGGTATCTACCGTTATTTAGATAATGTATGAATGCCTTGTGGCAGAGTATGTGAAACAGGTGGTTTAATGAAGTCTATGACTCTCATCCTTTTTCGGATGGGAGCTTTTTTAATTTCCAAGTAATTTATAAGGAGGAAAACCTCCTGATTCATGTTGTGTAAAGTTTTAAGTTATATAAGGAGGATTATATCATGTACGATAAGGTGTCTACGGATCTTAACTTTGTCGAAAGAGAGAAAAAAGTATTAAAGTTCTGGCAGGAGAATCAGATTTTTGAAGCCAGCATTAAAGAACGTGCAGAAGGGGAAACCTATACCTTCTATGATGGACCCCCCACTGCAAACGGTAAGCCACACATTGGTCATGTGTTAACAAGAGTTATTAAGGATATGATTCCAAGATACAGAACCATGAAGGGCTATAAAGTTCTACGTAAAGCTGGCTGGGATACCCATGGTCTTCCGGTAGAGCTTGAAGTGGAGAAGAAGCTTGGCATCAATGGAAAAGATCAGATTGAGGCATATGGCTTAGAGCCCTTCTTACAGGAATGTAAGGAAAGTGTTTGGAAGTATAAGGGTATGTGGGAGGATTTCTCCGGTACTGTTGGCTTCTGGGCAGATATGCAGGATCCATATGTAACCTATCATAATAATTTCATCGAGTCTGAATGGTGGTCCTTGAAGCAAATCTGGGATAAAGGACTTCTTTACAAAGGCTTTAAAATCGTTCCTTATTGTCCAAGATGCGGAACTCCGTTATCCAGTCACGAGGTGGCACAGGGCTATAAGGATGTAAAGGAAAAGTCTGTTATTGCTAAGTTCCGTTTAAAGGGAGCAAAGGATGAGTATATCCTTGCCTGGACAACAACACCTTGGACCTTGCCATCTAACGTTGGACTCTGTGTTAATCCAAATGAGACCTATGTTAAGGTTAAGGTTTCTGTAGATGCAAAAGGAAATGTATTAAAGAAGGACGGCGGATGTGGCTGCGACCATGGACACGATCATGGACATGAGCATACGCATGAGGCAGCTGTTGCTGTTGGCACAGAACACTATATTCTTGCAGAAGCACTTCTTAACGTACTGGAAGGTGATTATGAAGTAGAACAGACCTATGTCGGCAAAGATCTGGAATACCTGGAATATGAGCCATTATTTGATTATGCTACCCTTGATAAAAAAGGACATTTTGTAACCTGTGATAATTACGTAACGCTAAGTGATGGTACCGGTGTAGTTCATATCGCACCTGCTTTTGGTGAGGACGATAACAGAGTTGGTAAACAATATGACCTTCCTTTTGTACAGTTAATTGACGGTAAGGGTGAATTTAAGCCTGAGGCTACTGACTTTGCAGGAATGTTCTGTAAGGATGCAGATGAGCCGATTATGAAAATGCTTGCTGCAAAAGGGTTATTATTTAAGGTTCTTAAATTTGAGCACAGCTATCCTTTCTGCTGGAGATGTGATACTCCTTTGATTTATTATGCAAGAGAATCCTGGTTCATCAAGATGACCGCTGTTAAGGATAAATTAATAGAGAATAATAATACAATTAACTGGATGCCTGAAAGTATTGGCCAGGGACGTTTCGGTGATTGGTTGAAGAATGTGCAGGATTGGGGACTATCCAGAGATCGTTACTGGGGTACACCACTTCCTATCTGGGAATGTGAGGATGGACATCGTCATTGCATCGGAAGTATTGAGGAGTTAAAATCCATGTCCGATAACTGCCCGGATTATATTGAGCTTCATAGACCATTTATCGATGCCGTTACCATTAAATGTCCAGAGTGCGGGAAAGAGATGACCCGTGTTAAGCCGGTAATTGACTGCTGGTATGACTCCGGTTCCATGCCCTTTGCACAGTGGCACTATCCATTTGAGAACAAAGAGATTTTTGATGATAACTTCCCGGCAGACTTTATCAGTGAGGCAGTGGATCAAACCAGAGGCTGGTTCTATTCTCTGTTAGCGATTTCAACCTTAATTTTTGACAGAGCTCCTTTTAAGAACGTAATTGTACTTGGTCACGTTCAGGATGAGAACGGTCAGAAAATGTCCAAATCAAAAGGTAATGCAGTAGATCCGTTTGATGCACTAGAACAACACGGAGCTGATGCCATCCGTTGGTATTTCTATGTTAATTCAGCATTGTGGTTACCAAATCGTTTCCACGGTGGTGCTGTAACAGAAGGTCAGAGAAAGTTCATGGGGACACTTTGGAATACCTATGCCTTCTTTGTGCTATATGCAAATATTGATGAATTTGATGCGACCAAGTATCAATTAGAATATGATAAGTTACCGGTAATGGATAAGTGGTTATTATCGAAGTTAAACACTTTAGTGAAATCCGTAGATGAGCATTTGGAGAACTACCGTATTACAGAAGGTGCAAGACTTTTAGCTGACTTTGTGGATGAACTTTCCAACTGGTATGTAAGAAGAAGCCGTGAGCGTTTCTGGGTAAAGGATATGCCGCAGGATAAGATTAATGCATATATGACACTTCACACGGCATTGGTTACCGTTGCTAAGTTATCCGCACCATTTATTCCGTTTATGACCGAGGATATCTATCAGAACTTGGTAGTTAAGCTGGATAAGAATGCAGAGAAGAGTATTCACCTTTGTAACTATCCTACTTATAACGAAGAGTGGATTGATCAGGAGTTAGAGGCTAACATGGAAGAAGTACTTGAAATTGTAGTACTTGGTCGTGCTTGCCGTAACACGGCGAATATTAAGAATCGTCAGCCAATCGGTAAAATGTATGTTAAGGCAGAAAAAGAACTTTCTTCTTTCTTTACCGCAATTATTTCAGAGGAATTGAATGTTAAGGAAGTTGTATTTGCAGATGATGTTAGAGCTTTCACTTCCTATAACTTTAAGCCACAGCTCAAGACCTTAGGACCAAAGTTTGGTAAACAACTTGGAGCAATCAGAACCGTTCTTTCCGAGTTAAACGGCAATGCTGCTATGGATGAATTGAATGCAACCGGACAGTTGAAGATTACTCTCGACGGTGCAGAGGCAGTTCTTGAAAAGGATGACTTGTTAATTGAAGCAGCACAGACCGAAGGATTTATCTCAAATTCTGATCATGGCATTACAGTGGTTCTGGATACAAACCTTACTGATACTCTAATTGAAGAGGGGTTTGTAAACGAAATTATTAGTAAAATTCAGACCATGCGTAAAGAAGCTAACTTTGAAGTAATGGATCACATTCGTGTGTCTCAAAGCGGCAATGACAAGATCAAAGAAATCATGCTTCGTAACGCTTTAGAGATTAAGAATGAAGTGCTTGCAGAAGAATTAATCTTTACTGATGCTCAGGGCTTTACCAAAGGCTGGAACTTAAATGGGGAAGAGGTTACTCTCGGAGTTGAGAAGTTGTAGGTTAACAGAGTTAAGACAGCAGATATATTTTAGTAATGATGAGTTGGTAAGTCGTTTAGTAAATAATTAATAGATTAACAGATGAAAAGAGTTACTGTTGAGGAAGAAATACTCATCAGTAACTCTTTTTCGGCTGTATTTATATACTGTTTTACATTATCAACATAAATTGTTATTTAGTGGTATGAATTAATTATCCTATTTGTTGGTTTTTAAAACTTTGATAACTAAACAGCAGCAATATAATGGAGAGTAAACCATAAATAACAGGCACTATCTCATAGGTCGTAAAACAATGTTGAAAGACAACGTAAAAGTAGTCTGTAAATATAGAGCTCTCACTCGTTACTTTAAGTGGGAGAATATCAATTAATTGTGAAAGAAAACGGTACTGACTCGAAATATTCAGAAACAGGCAAATCATAGTAAAGATGCTTATAATTGTAATTACACCAAAAGCATTTTTAAGTTTAGCTGATAAAAACATTACGATACAGGAAATTAAGATGGAAGCTATAATTACTAATGCACTTAGTATTAGAACTCCCTCTAAAAGGGTAATTGGGTTAGAAAGGGTTACTAACACCAACTGTATTGGAGCGTCCCATCCCTCAAAACCACGAAGGTACAGGATTGGTAAGCATTGAAGAAGTAGTAAAATAACAGCTGATATCAAAGTGAAACTAATTCCAGTGATAAGTTTTGAAAGTATTGCCTTATTCTTTCCATACCTGGAAGTAAGTATTAATTGTGCTGTTCGGTCAGAATTCTCATTTGCAAATATCGGAGCAAGGCAGATAGACACTAAAAAGGTTAGGGATAAACCCAATGTAAAAAATTTGCCAAAAATACTTTCATACCCACTGGTATGTTGAAAGACCAAGGGTTTAGCTACCCTTTCATCATTCTCTAGATGTTTTTGTATCTCTACCTCGGATAAATTTGCTTGGTGATACAAATCAAGCATTTTTACTCTGCGAAGTTCATAGAAAGAGGAAGGGTCTATTGTGTTCACGTCATTTGTTATACCTCTTACCAGAGAATAAATGGAACTGTAGGGACGTGCGTAGGTTTGAAACTCATCGGTTGCTCCAGCTAAGGGGGCGTCTTGTACACGGTTGTAAGCACTCTGCATCTCGCCAATTAAGACTTTATCGATTATGCGTCCGGAGAGAGCTCTTGTATACTCTGCATCGGTCATCATTTCTTCATAATGGGAGTAGGCTGGCTTGCCATCAACATAGACTGTGCCCCAGGTGTCAGCCAGACAACTAAGCAAAGTAATAAAGACAGCAATAGCTAGTATAATCCAAGTGGATTTACGAAGGAAAATTTTCTTATATTCATATCCAATTATGGTTTTTAAATTATTCATTGGCTTGTACCTCGTTAAAATAATATAAATATAGATCTTCTAAGGTAGCTGTAACAGCGAGGGCATTCTCGCAAGGTGGTTGGTCACTAACCAGGCGCAAAAATACTTGGCTACCTTCCTGTCTCATGTTCATAACAGAGCAGGTTTGCATTAATTTATCAGATACAGATCCGCTTACGGTACACTCCCATACCTTGTTTTCGATGACGTTAATAATATCTTGTAAAGGACCTTGATGCAATAGCTGACCCTGTTTCATAATAAGTATTGTTCCAGCTATATATTCAACATCGGAAACGATATGTGTCGATAATAATACAATTCTATCCTTACCCAGGGCAGAAATCATATTACGAAAGCGGACACGTTCTTTGGGGTCGAGTCCTGCGGTGGGTTCATCCAGTATTAATATTTTTGGATTATTTAGAAGTGCCTGTGCAATACCTAATCGCTGCTTCATACCGCCGGAAAAGGTTTTGATTTTCTTATTGGCCATCTTTTCTAACGAAACCATCTCTAATAGCTCCAGAGATTTTGCTTTTGCATGTTTCTTGGGAATTCCCTTCAAAGAGGCCATATAACATAAGAAATCCAGAGCTGTAAAACCGGGATAATATCCAAAATCTTGAGGAAGATATCCCAGAACATCTCGATATTCCTCTGTGGAGACGGATACTTGATTAAAGTGGACTTCGCCACTGGTGGGAGTGAGGATACCACATAACATACGCATTAAAGTGGTTTTGCCTGCTCCATTTGCTCCAAGCAAACCATATACACCGGTTTTTAAGGTTAAAGAAAGGCGATCTACGGCTATTAAATTATTATACTGCTTGGTTAAACGATCGAGAATTAATTCCATATAAGTGCCTCCGAATGATTAATAAGATTTTTAATTTCTTGAAATAAGAGAATTGTTAGTACGATTGATGCAAGAAGCCATAGGATAAAATACTGCTGATTATAAATGAACGAATATAATTCGCTTAAAAAGAGCTCACAGCTGCTTATAACAATAGCGATAGTAGCACAATAATAAGAAAAATCCTTCGTCCTAACCTTGTTAACCAGCCAAAAGGATAAAAAGCTTGTTAGCAAGTAAGGAACCAGTAAGTAAATTCCTATGTTAAACAAATAAAAATCAATCTTATGGGCGAGAACAGGAATCATGATAAATAGAAAAATAATATTTCCAACCCCTATTACAGCCATTCTTGATAAAAGTACACCACGAAGATTATAGCGTGTGGACATTTCCAGCTCTGACAAACCATACACAGCAGACCGGGTAGTTTCAGTAATAGTAATGAGAGCAAGGTAAGGAAGAATGGTTGAAACTGGCCACAAGAGCTTTATGTTATCGTAATCCAAATAGGTACTAAGAAGGATTGCACACAAGTATAGTAGGAACGAGGCTATCCATGTTGTTTTACGTATGTATCCGATTTGACTTAATAGAAAGTCGTACCATTTTATTTTTGGGTAGTTTAGGGAATATAAAAAACTATCCTTATATTGTGGCAAAGGTGGAGCATAGATTTTTCTAATAGAATCTTTTAGAGCTTTTTTCAATGGAAATCCTCCTCTCTAAGTAAGGTTTTTAATTGGCTTAAGGCGTTATTAATTCTTCGATATACAGAGAAACGCGATAACCCAACCATATTACAGATTTCGCCTATGGATAAGTCATTTACATACCGAAGTAATATTAATTCTTGCTGGTCTTCAGGTAATTTCTGAATGGTTTGCTTTAAGGCAATTGAAACCACTAAATTATCCTCTGTATCATCAGACACTGCAATCTCTTCTATAGGCTCGTTAACCTTAAGTGAAAAGTAGTCATTGCATAGATTTCTTGCTATCGTATAGAGATATGCAAGTAGCTTACCCCTATTTAGGTAGGATGTTTGTTTGAAATAGCGAAGGAAGGTCTCCTGGGTCAGATCCTCCGCAACTTGTTGATTATGAGTTTTAAAATAACAGTACCGGTATATTTTATCGTATTGTTCTTCTAGGTCCATGGACAAAGGATTAACCTCCTTTCATAGGGAATAACAGTTTACAAACCATAAATGTGCGGTTCAATAAAAAGATTTTTAAATATAGTAAAAGGCGTGTGACACACGCCTTAAAAAAATTTTAATATAACTGCTTTAAAATCAAGCAGTAAGAAAACCCTAGGTTTTCGAGCTTGGTAATAAATAGTTACAATTATTTTATATTAGTAGCAACTATAATAAATCTTTGTTGAAGACATTCAAAATATCCATGTTTTTGTAATTCAGAATGTATATCTAATAACTTTTCCATGCAATTAGAAACCGTAAAACCCGGGAATTCCCAAGGAACAATCTTAGCATAATAAACGATAGCACCTGTATCATTATTACCTCCACCCACCTGCTGTGTAATTATCAAACCATTGGGTTTTAGAACTCTTTTAAGTTCTGATAGGTCATAGGATTCATGGCGGTTAATAACAATATCAAAGAAATTTGCTTCATAAGGTAATTGATCATCTTCATATACCCTTTTCACTGTAATTCCGAGAGGCTCCAGTTTCTCTTTGCATAGTAGATAATTCGGCTCCTTTAATGAAATAAGTGGTTAACAAACATTAACGATGCAGTAAGGCGAACAGCTTTTATACTCGTTGCAATAGCTGTCTTACTGCACCGAGTTTATACCTCGCATATTCAACATTATGTTTTCTTCCCTTCGGTTATATAATATATATAGTTTATATGGTTCCAATTATATTGACAAGGTTTTGTGTTATTAAATTGCTAATATTTTCTGATTGAAATATACAATAAAGAGCAATTAGATATCCATCAATTTCATAAATTCTTTACTTTTGCTAGTTTTTGTACTATAATTGAACTATAATAATACTTAAGAACACGGTTTTTATATGGACATTAGGCCTTAATATACTCCAATGACTAGAATTTATAAAGGAGGGATTTTTTATGAAACTAATCTATGTAATTGTTCGTAATATTGATAGTAGTTATGTGACAGAGGCCCTTAATAAAAAAGGATTCTATGTGACGAAACTTGCATCAACAGGTGGGTTTTTACGCGAAGGTAATACAACCCTTATGATTGGTACGGAAGAAGATAAAGTGGATACCGTAATTGACCTTGTGAAAAAGGAATGCGGGCCAAGACAACAGATTATTTCTAATCCAGTGGGAGCAGCTGAATATGCTTCTATGAATGTTGTTGTAAATGTTGGTGGCGCAACTATCTTCGTTACGGATGTTGATCGCTTTATTAAGATTTAAATAAGTAAAAAATTGAATAAACCTTTAAGCCTCCGAAGATGATATATCTTATGGAGGCTTTTTTGTATTAAAAAAGTGATGGCAAAGAACAAATTTTAATATGGGAATGAGTTACAAATGGTGAAAACTTTATGAACTATTGTTTTTTGCTTTATTTTTTACTGAAAATATGATATAACGTTGTATAGTACGCAATAAATTTATTTTGGTCAGAAGAAATGTTAGACCATTTTTGAAAGAGGAAGGGATTGATAGAATGAAGAAAATAATGTATTTATTTATGGGTTTATGTATATTGATATTAATTGGGGGTTGCAGTAAAAAAGACCTGGGAAGCAATGTGGATACTACAGATAAAGGAACAGAAACAGATACAGAAACAGATGGCGATACAACAGATGATACTGCTGTAGAGATACCTAAGATAGAAGATTTTGATGCAAGTGAATATGTAACTTTAGGTCAGTATAAAGGAATTGAGGTTACAGTTGAACCTATCGAAGTAACTGATGAAGATATTACGACTGCAATTAATGAGGATTTAAAAGCCAATGCTACAGTAAATGAGATCACTGACAGAGCCGTACAGGAAGGTGATACCGTTAATATTGACTTTGAAGGATTACTTGATGGTGTTGCATTTGAAGGCGGCACAGCAGAGGCATATGATTTAACAATTGGATCGGGTGCTTTTGTTCCAGGTTTTGAGGAAGGTTTAATTGGATTAAAGACTGGTGACAAGAAAGCAGTTGATGTTACCTTCCCAGAAGATTACTCTGAAGAGCTTGCTGGTAAGGCAGTTGTATTTAATGTAACAATTAATTCTATTTCAGAATCTGTTCTACCAGAATTAAATGAGCAGTATGTTGTTGATAATACCGATTACGAAACAATCACAGCCTATAAGGACGCGGTTCGTAAAGAATTAGAAACATCCAATGCTGAAGAAATGGAAAATCAAAAAGCTCAGAGTATTATGGAAGCATTAATTGAAGGTGCAACCGTTAGCTCCTTACCAGAAACTTTACTTAACTATAATACAGCATATTTTAATTATCAAATTGGACAAGAAGCTGCTATGTATGGAATGGATATTGCAACCTATATCAGTCAGTATGGAATGACACAGGAAGATTTTGATGCATATGTTAAATCCCTTTCAGAAGCTAGTTCTAAACGTGACTTAGTTCTTACAGCAGTTGCACAGACAGAGAAGATGGAAGCAACGGATGAAGATTATCAAGCTGAACTGCCTAACTATTTAAGTGGCTATCAGGTTGAATCCGAAGAAGAATTATTAAAGTTAGTAACTAAGGAAGAAATTGAAAGAGCAATCGTTATGCAGAAATCTTATAACTTTGTTATAGATAATGCTGTTGTTAAATAAGTAGAAAGAATATAAATTATGCAAAAAGATTTTTTACCGATCAGTAAGAACGACATGGATGAAAGAGGATGGGAGCAGTGTGACTTCGTCTTTGTAACAGGAGATGCCTATGTGGATCATCCTTCTTTTGGACATGCTATTATCAGTAGAGTACTGGAGAGTCATGGATTTAAGGTGGGAATCATTGCACAGCCAGACTGGAAGGACAGCAATAGTATATCAATTCTTGGTAAGCCAAGGCTTGGTTTTCTAGTAAGCGGTGGCAATATGGATTCTATGGTTAACCACTATTCCGTTGCTAAGAAAAAAAGGCAGACTGATGCCTATTCTCCAGGTGGAGTAATGGGAAAACGACCAGATCATGCAACCTCCGTATATTGTAACCTGATTCGGAAGCAATATAAAAATATACCGATTATTGTCGGTGGCATAGAAGCAAGCTTAAGAAGGCTCGCCCATTATGACTATTGGAGTGATAAGGTGAAAAGATCCATTTTACTGGATTCGCAAGCAGATATCATCTCCTATGGAATGGGCGAGCATTCCATTGTTGAAATAGCAGATGCCCTAAATAGTGGAATAGAAGTAAAGGATATTACCTTTATTTCAGGCACAGCCTATAAAGCAAAAAGCCTTGATTCCGTATATGATTTTATTGAACTTCCCAACTATCAGAGTATTTTAGATAGCAAAAAAGAGTTTGCAAGAAGTTTTTATATACAATATTGTAATACAGATCCTTTTACAGCGAAGACTTTGGTGGAAAAATATAAGGAGACTGAATATGTAGTGCAAAATCCGCCCGCAAAGCCATTGACACAAACGGAAATGGACCGGGTATATTCTATTTTCTATATGAGAGACTATCATCCTTCTTATAAAGAAGCTGGTGGTATTCCCGCCATTGAAGAGGTTAAGTTTAGTTTAACAAGTAATCGAGGTTGCTTTGGCGGTTGTAACTACTGTGCACTGACCTTCCATCAGGGAAGGATTTTACAGACAAGAAGTCATGAATCCATTGTTGCAGAAGCTAACCATTTAATCTGGGACAAAGATTTTAAAGGTTATATCCACGATGTTGGTGGTCCAACAGCGAATTTCAGGCATACAGCTTGTGATAAGCAGGCAACAAAAGGGGCATGTACGAATAAGCAGTGTTTGTTCCCTACCCCATGTAAAAGCTTAAAAGTAGATCATACGGATTATCTTAATTTGCTTCGTAAACTTCGAAACCTGCCAAATGTTAAAAAGGTATTTATAAGATCGGGAATCCGATTTGATTATTTAATAGAAGATAAAAGTGATAAGTTCATGGAAGAGCTTTGTGAGCATCATGTAAGCGGACAGCTCAAGGTAGCACCAGAACATATCAGTGACAGTGTATTAAAGCTGATGGGCAAGCCAGAGAATGCTGTTTATGAGAGATTTCAGGAAAAGTATAAGAAAATCAATCAGAAACTTGGCAAAAATCAATTTATCGTACCATACTTGATTTCTTCTCATCCAGGTTCTACACTAAAAGAAGCAATTGAATTGGCAGAATATCTAAGAGATTTGGGATACATGCCGGAACAGGTACAGGATTTTTATCCGACACCTTCTACCATCTCAACCTGTATGTATTACACAGGACTTGATCCTAGAACCCTGCAAGAGGTTTATGTTCCAAAGTCACCCCATGAAAAGGCAATGCAAAGAGCTTTAATACAATACCGTAATCCTAAGAACTACGACCTTGTAGTAGAAGCGTTAAGGAAAGCCGATCGATTAGACTTAATTGGCTTTGATAAAAAGTGCTTAGTTCGACCAAGACAGTTTTCAAAGGAAAAACAGTGGGTTGAAAAAGAGAAACAGAATAGAGCTGGATCAACCAGAGCGAGTTCAACCAGAGCGAGTTCAACAAAAATGAGTTCAACTAAAATGAATTCAACAAAAGTGAATACAAAATGTAATTCGAAGAAGCCTGCTGGAAAGAATGATTGCTTTGAGGGCAAGGCAAAGAATACAAGTAACAAACATGACAACTTTATTACTAGGTCAAAGAATGCAAGTGGGAAGAATTCATATACCAATCATCGCGATACAAAAAGTGTAAGATCTAAGCCTTCTAGACCAAGTGGTAATAGCCATAAGACAAGATAGGGCAGGTGAAAAGCCTTGACAATAAGAAAGGCAAATGATATACTACGCAAAGTATCTGTTTCATACTAAATTAAATTTAAGATGAATCAGCTCTTAGTCCAAATGGACCAAGAGCTGTTTTTACGGGTTATTTGAGGATAATTTCGGAAACGATTTGATATATATAGTCATTATATAAAATAGAGTAATTATTAGATGAACAATCAGATTAGTGTATAGCCTTTGATAAACAGGTGCAGCATAAAGCATTATGGAGGAAAATATGGAATTAAAAAAGTTTGAAGAATTAGAATTAAACAACAGTATTTTACGTGCCGTTGAAGAAATGGGATTTGAGCAAATGTCTCCAATTCAGGCAAAAGCAATCCCAATTATTCTGGAAGGCGGCGATGTTGTAGGACAAGCGCAGACCGGAACAGGTAAAACAGCAGCATTTGGTATACCACTGTTACAAAAAATTAATGTTAAGGAAAGACATCTGCAGGCAGTAGTGCTTTGCCCTACTAGAGAGCTTGCAATTCAGGTTGCAGAAGAAATTAGAAAATTAGCTATGTTTATGCATGGAATTAAGATTCTTCCTGTATATGGTGGTCAAGAGATTTTAAAACAGATTAGATCTTTAAAGTCTGGAGTACAGATTATCATAGGAACACCAGGACGTGTTATGGATCATATGAGAAGAAAAACTGTGAAATTTGACTCAGTTAATACAGTAATCTTAGATGAGGCAGATGAAATGCTTAACATGGGATTTCGTGAGGATATCGAAATGATTCTTAGCCAGGTTCCAGAAGAAAGACAAACCATTCTTTTTTCAGCAACTATGCCTGCTCCAATCCTTGAAATCGCACGTACGTATCAAAAGAATGCGCAGACAATTCGTGTTGTAAAGAAGGAGCTGACCGTTCCTAAAATTGAACAGTATTACTATGAAGTTACTCAGAGAAATAAAGAGGATGTATTATCAAGACTTTTGGATATGTATAATCCTAAACTTTCTCTTGTATTTTGTAATACCAAGAAACAAGTGGATGAACTTACATCTGCTTTACAAGGCAGAGGATACTTTGCAGAAGGGTTACACGGTGACTTAAAGCAACAACAAAGAGATCGTGTTATGAATAGCTTTAGAAATGGTAAAACGGAGATCCTAGTGGCTACCGACGTAGCAGCCAGAGGTATTGATGTTGATAACGTAGAAGCTGTATTTAACTATGATGTACCACAGGATGATGAATACTATGTACACAGGATTGGACGTACTGGACGTGCTGGACGTGAAGGAAGAGCATTTACGTTAGTTGTCGGCAGAGAGATCTTTAAGCTGAAAGATATCATGAGATATTGCAATACTAAGATTAAGTCACAGCCAATTCCATCTATTAATGATGTTACTGCAGTTAAAGCTGATAAAATTCTTGATAAAATAGCGAATCTAATTGAAAATGAAGATCTTTCAAAGATGGTAGATATCATTGAAGAAAGAGCAAATGAAGCGGATTATACCTCACTTGAGATGGCAGCGGCATTCCTTAAGATGTTAATGGGAGAAGAATCTGGCAAGGCGGATGAGGAAAAGGGAAGCGCAGATTTTGGCGATACCGGTGCAGAAGCAGGCATGGTAAGACTCTTTATCAATCTAGGAAAGAATCAGAAGGTAAGACCTGGTGATATCCTTGGTGCTATTGCAGGAGAAACAGGTATGCCAGGTAAACTTATCGGTTCTATTGATATGTATGACAAATATACCTTTGTTGAGGTTCCGAGAGAAAATGCAAAAGATGTTATTGAGGTAATGAAGTCTGCCAAAATTAAGGGTAAGAGCATTAATATTGAACCTGCAAATAAAAGATAGTAGCCAAACTGATGGAACGTGTTGGTAATAGTTAATTACTTGACAAGTATAAAAAATACGGATATAATAATAATTACTATTATTGTACAGGAGAATTTTATGGTAGTTAACAAGTATAGCCGACAGCGAGAAGCAATAAAGCAATATCTAGCAAGTACATGCGAGCATCCAACAGCAGATACCGTCTATATGAATATTCGTGGAACTTATCCGAATATTAGTTTAGGTACGGTATATCGTAACTTGAATCTACTTGCAGAGCAGGGCGAAATCATTAAGATTAATTGTCAGGACGGAAGTGATCGTTTTGATGCAAATATGATGCCGCACTATCATTTCTTATGCAATGAATGTGGGAAAATATCGGATATTGAGATGGAATCCATTGATCATATTAATAAGATTGCAGGTGCCGGATTTGCTGGTAAAATTGAAGGACATGTAACTTTTTTCTACGGTAAATGTGAAGCATGTGCTGGTGAGTAATAGATAAGTATTGTGTGCATGAGAACAGATGTCATGTGCTTTTGATAAAGTAATAATCAGTGAAATAACCGGAATAATATCCGGTTATTTTTTGTGCTTTTCCTAATTTAAATTTTTTACAAAAAAATTTTATACAATCTATTGACAAATGTTATTTTATGGATTAAAATATAAATATCAATAACAGTAATAGTTACTGATACTAAAAGAATAAACAAGAGTAATAATCAATTAGCTGATATCGATGTATATATAACCCCCATTATATATACACTTCCCCCATATATTGTTCCCAATAAAAGAGAGAGGCTCCGTTAACACGGAGCTTCTCTTTTTAAAGGATATTTATAAAATCAAATAAAACTATTTAACTGAATTAACACTTCTCTTTACATAAGTTGTATGAAGGATATGATGTGCCTTATGACTGCCTGGCTTACCAAGATATTCTGCATACAATGTTTTAATAGAAGGATTATCATGTGATTTTCTATGAGGCATATTAGCATCAATGTCATAGAGTGCCTTAGCACGTAAAGCTCTGATATCCTGGAAATTACGTACAGATGCAGGTTGTTGAGGCTGACCTCCACCATTTACACATCCACCAGGGCATCCCATGATTTCAATAAAATGATAGTTTGCTTTACCGGATTTCACATCATCTAGAAGTGTTCTTGCATTTGCAAGACCGGAAGCAACAGCCACATTAACATCTAAGTCACCAATCTTATAAGTAGCTTCTTTTATTCCCTTGGTTCCTCTTACCTCGTTGAAGTCAAGACTTGCTAGTTCTTCGCCTGTTAAGGTTTCAACTGCTGTTCTAAGTGCAGCTTCCATAACACCACCTGTCGCACCAAAGATTACACCAGCACCGGTGGATCTGCCCAATGGATCATCAAAATCTTCATCAGGAAGGGATAAGAAGTTAAGGCCAACTCGTTCGATCATTCTTGCAAGTTCCTTGGTAGTGATGGAAATATCCACATCTTGAACACCAGCAGCATTCTGATCATCTCTATCAATTTCAAACTTTTTAGCAGTGCAAGGCATTACGCTGACCATTACGATCTTTTCAGGATCAATGCCCATTTTCTCTGCATAGTAGGTCTTTGTTATAGCACCAAACATCTGCTGAGGAGATTTACAACTGGATAAGTTCTCAACCATATCAGGATAGTAATGCTCACAGAATTTAACCCAACCAGGAGAACATGATGTGATTAAAGGTAAAACACCATTATTGCTAATTCTGGTAATTAACTCATTTGCTTCTTCCATAATGGTTAAGTCAGCTGCAAAATCAGTATCAAATACTTTATCAAAGCCTAATCGGCGAAGAGCTGCAACCATTTTCCCTTGAACGTTAGTACCGATAGGAAGACCGAAAGGCTCTCCAAGAGCAGCACGAACCGAAGGAGCTGTTTGAACCATAACGATTTTGTCTGGATCAGCAAGAGCTTCAAAAACTTCATCGGTAGATTCTTTTTCATATAATGCACCGGTAGGACATACTGCGATACACTGACCACAGGATACACAGCTGGTTTCACCTAGGCCCATATCAAAAGCGCAGGAAATGTTGGTTTTAAAGCCACGTTGATTTGCACCGATTACACCAATGCCCTGTGTGGTTTCGCATACAGCGCTGCAACGTCTGCAAAGGATACATTTATTGTTATCACGCATCATATGTGCTGAGGTGGTATCATACTCATAACGAGTACGTTCACCTTCGTATAAATCTTCCTGTTCCACTTTAAGGTCAGTGGACAGTTTCTGTAACTCACAGTTACCGCTACGTACGCAGGAGAGACATCTGCGATCGTGATTGGATAAGATGAGCTCTAAAGTCTTTTTACGGGACGCTAAAACTCTAGGAGAATTTGTTGTAATTTCCATACCCTCTGCAATCGGATATACACAGGATGCCACAAGGCTTCTGGCACCTTTTACTTCAACAACACAGATACGGCAAGCACCAATTTCATTGATTTCCTTAAGGTAACATAAGGTAGGGATATCAATGTAAGCAAGCTTTGCTGCTTCTAAAATTGTGGAACCTTTAGGAGCTTGAACGGGCATTCCATTTATTTTTATAGTAACAGTTTCCATCATTAACCTCCATTTTAAATTTAACGGGTAGACAACTATTTCTTAGAGATAGCAACAAATTTACATTTTTCCATACATGCACCGCACTTGATACATTTACTTTGATCAATGATATGTGCTTCCTTTACCTTGCCAGAGATTGCGCCGGTAGGACATACTCTAGCACAAAGAGTACAGCCCTTACAGGTAATAGGATCGATAATATAGGAAAGTAAAGCTTTACATACTCCAGAAGGACACTTCTTATCAACAACATGGGAAATATATTCGTCTTTAAAGAAGTTCAGTGTGGATAATACAGGATTAGGTGCTGTCTGACCAAGACCACAGAGGGAATTGTCTTTAATGTAATAACAAAGTTCCTCCATTTTAGTCAGATCTTCCATTGTTCCTTGACCATTGGTAATCTTCTCAAGTATTTCATAGAGACGCTTGGTACCAATACGGCAAGGAGTACATTTACCACAGGATTCATCTACCGTAAATTCTAAGAAGAACTTAGCGATATCCACCATACAGTTATCTTCATCCATAACAATAAGTCCGCCGGAACCCATCATGGAGCCAATGCTTAATAGGTTGTCGTAATCGATTGGAATATCAAAGTGTTCTGCAGGAATACATCCGCCAGAAGGACCGCCAGTTTGTGCTGCTTTAAACTTCTTACCATTAGGAATACCACCGCCGATTTCATCGATAACTTCACGAAGTGGAGTTCCCATAGGGATTTCAACAAGACCAGTATTGTTAATCTTTCCGCCTAAGGCAAATACTTTTGTTCCTTTTGATTTTTCTGTTCCCATGGATGCGAACCAGTCAGCACCATTCAGGATAATTGGAGGAATATTTGCATAGGTTTCCACGTTATTTAAAATAGTAGGTTTTTGGAACAGACCCTTTTGAGCAGGGAACGGAGGACGAGGACGAGGCTCACCACGGTTACCTTCAATTGAGGTCATAAGTGCGGTTTCTTCACCACATACGAATGCACCTGCACCCAAACGAATTTCTATATTAAAATCAAAGCCGCTTCCAAAGATATCTTTACCAAGTAAGCCATATTCTCGTGCCTGATTAATAGCAATTATAAGACGATCAACAGCGATTGGATACTCAGCACGCACATAAACATAGCCTTGAGATGCACCAATTGCATAGCCAGCAATTGCCATAGCCTCAAGAAGAACGTGTGGATCACCTTCCAGTACGGAACGATCCATAAATGCACCCGGGTCACCTTCATCGGCATTACAGCATACATATTTCTGATCGGCGTCGTTGCCTTTTGCAAGCTTCCATTTTAAACCGGTAGGGAAACCGCCGCCGCCACGACCTCTAAGACCGCTGTCTAGGATGGTTTGAATAACCTGGTCAGGCGTGTACTCGGTTAAAACCTTACCAAGAGCTTCATATCCGCCTGTTCCGATATATTCGTCAATGTTTTCTGGATTAATAACACCACAGTTACGAAGCGCTATTCTATGTTGTTTCTTATAGAAGTCAGTATCATTTAAGGATTTAAGACCATCCTCAGTTACCATTTCCTTATAAAGAAGACGAGTTACAATACGTCCCTTTAACAAATGCTCGCCAACAATTTCTGCAATATCCTCTTCCTTAACCATTGCATAAAAAGAAGCTTCTGGATAAATAATTACGATTGGACCTAAAGCACAAAGGCCGTGACAGCCTGTCTGTACTACTGCAACCTCATCTCTTAGACCATTTTTATTAATCTCTGACTGCAGGGCTTCAATGATTTTCACGCTTCCGGAGGAAGTACATCCGGTACCACCGCAAACTAAAACGTGTGAACGATACATAGTATGACCTCCTTCCGATTAGCTGAGTACTTCAGCAATCGTATATTTTTGAATTACCTGACCGCGAATTAAATGCTGATTAACAACTTCAACTGCTTTTTCAGGTGTCATTTTAATATAAGTTACTTTATCTTTACCGGGCTCCAATACCTCAACGATTGGTTCATATTGGCACAAGCCAATGCAGCCGGTCTGAGTTACTGCTATATGTGACAAGTTCTTTATCTGAATCTCATCAGATAGAGCGGTAAGAACAGGTCTTGCACCGCTTGCGATGCCACAGGTAGCCATTCCTACGATTACACGTGTCTGATCACTGGATTCACTGCGAATACCAATTTGACCCTGCATTTTTTCTCTTATTGCCTTAAGCTCTTCAAGAGTTTTCATGCTAATCCTCCTTAAATAAAATATAAAATTATACTCGATATGATTAAGGAGAACTTTCCTCCTTAAATAAAATATTAAATTATTACTATTGCTATTAAGGAGAATATCCCTCCTTAATGAACTATAAATATAACTTTATAACTGATGTGATTTAGGAGGCTGTACCCCCTAAAGAGAAAAATATAACAATCTTTTATATCAACTTTGACTAAAACATGGAAAAATCAGATACAATAGCCGCCATCCGTTTCGAATTGATTTTCCGTTAAAAATTCTTTGATATAATTGGAAACTTCGGTTGAGTTTAATGGAATATCACCGAGAATCTCACGAAGCATTCGGGTATCAAGCGTAAATTGCTTTTCTTCAAATTGATATCGATATACAAAATCCATTTGCGGGTTTAAAATAATTAAGGTATGAATTGTACTATTCATATCACCCAAGGGCATTCGATCAATATGAGATAACCCAAAAGTTGCTGTAACTTTTGTACCGATATTAGGTGTTGATTGAATGTCGAAGCTGCCACCGGTGGCAAGTGCAGCCATTTGAAAAAATGGGATACCAAGACCTATCCTACGTGTTGTTCGTGTCGTATAGAAAGGGTCCCTAACTTGCATTAGTTGCTCGCTTGTCATTCCACAACCATTGTCGGTAATAGTAATGGACAAAGCATCTAAATCTCTATGTATTTCTATGTCTATTTCAACAAGCCCAGCACCAGCTCTTATTGAGTTGTTTGCAATATCTAATACATTAAGAGATAATTCTGTCATCCGATTACCTATACTTTGCTAAAACGCCGTCAAGATCATCTAGGGAAAGCTTACCGTATACGTCCTCATTCACTGTTAATACAGGTGCAAGTCCACATGCCCCGATACAACGACAAGCTTCTAATGAGAATTTCCCATCCTCTGTGCAACCACCATCTTCTACACCAAGCATTTCCTTAAGCTTATCAAAAAGGTCACCAGAACCTTTCACGTAACAAGCGGTTCCCAAGCAAACGGATATATTGAATTTGCCCTTAGGATTTAAGGAAAACTGAGAGTAAAAGGTTACTATCCCGTAAACTTTTTCTAATGGTACATTCATTTCATCAGAGATGATGGTCTGAACTTCAATTGGAAGATAGCCATAAATCTCCTGAGCCTTTTGCAGAATAGGCATTAATGCGCCTCTGTCTTCTTTGTGATCAGCAATAACTTGTAAAAGTGCAGCCTCCTGCTCTTTTGTTCCTGCAAAGGGTACTGTACTAGTTTGCAATCCCATTTATTTACCTCCTTGAATTAGCGTGTTTCCACAAAAATACATAAAATAGCGTAATTATGTTAAAATTATAACATATCTATGTTAAAAAATCTACAAAAAATATTAACAACGTTAACTATTTTTGAAAAAATTATAATATACAACATCTACAATTGATATTTACAAGGATTTACTATTACGGGGAAGGAACCATAACCTTAGTTAATCCTGCATTGTATTTATTAGCAAAATGTATTATAATACAAAGAAGAAGAAAATAGTGATTTTATGCTGTTATTCAAAATTTTAAAGAAAAAAATGTCTGATGAACTTTAGGAAGGCGTTACCAATGGAAGAATTAAATACACAATTAGATATACTTTTGCAGACCACCCCGGGGGGAATGGCTAAATTAGCATTGGATGATATGCTTTCCATCCTTTATGCAACAGACACCTTTTATAAGCTAATAAAAAGTGTAACAGACAAAGATATTAAGGGGGCAGTTTCATTGCTGCGCATGGTGTATTCTGCAGATATTATAAATTTGACGCAACAAATTGCAGCTCAAAAACAGCGTAAGGATAACCTGATCAGCTTCAATTTTCGTACGCTACAGCAAGATGGCAGTTTTAAATGGATTATTATAAATGGAAGTAAAACAGAGGAAGTTTATCAGCCCGCTGCGAAAGCATACCCTGTATATTCATGCATTGCTATTGATATAACCAATCAAATGCAAAGATTTAAAGAATTAGAGCAAACCAATGATTATCATAGAATAATATCAGAATTATCAAGGGATTTATTCTTTGAATATGAGATTGCCTCAGATACGATAACCTTTACAGAACAATTTCGTGAATTGTTTGGAATGGATTCTGTTATAACCAATTTTAGAAAGAGATTAGAGAAAACAAAACTAGTTCATGAAGATGAACTTCCTGCGATTATAGCAATCTTTAATAGTATCATGAGTGGTAGAAAACTGGCAAGGTTTGAAGTAAGGTTGATTCAGAAGGACGGTTCTGCGGTATGGTATACTTGTTATGTTTCTATCATATTGGGTGAAAATAAAAATCCATATAAGGTTGTTGGTAAATTCTCAACAATGAATATAGTGAATTATGAATCAGAAGAAACAAAGCCGCAAGCTGTGCTAGATGCAACTACCAATGTTTGTACGAAGGATTCTGCGGTAAATCTGATACAAAACATGGCTTCGAAACAAAAAGAAGATATTTTTTCTGCATTCTTACTACTGGATATTCGTAACTATAAGGGAATAAATGAAGTTAAGAAAATTATGAATGGAGAGAATATTCTGACCACAATCGGAGGTGTTCTTAAGAGTCAAGTAAGAACCAGCGATATTGTTGGAAGAATAGGTATAAGTGAATTCGTAATTTATGTGAGGGAGCTACCAACGGATAAAGTAGTATATGAGCTTGCAGAACGAATCTGCAAGAAGGTGGAGGCTTTGCACTCCTATACCAATACAAAAAGTAATTTAACCGTAAGTGTTGGAATAGCGTTTCATCGTGGACCAGAGGATTATACAACCTTATTTGCTAATGCCAATTCAGCACTTGTCATGGCTAAGAAGGTAACCAATAGCTCCTTTGAGGTGTTTAGCGGCTCAATGCTTTCCTAAGTTTAAATGTAACTTTGCATTAACGGCTCAAGGTCTACCGATATGAAAGAAAGGCATGGTTAGATATGACAATTGCAGATGTAAGAGATATTCTGGAAGCGAAATGGGTTGTTGGTGAAGAGTGGAAGGATAAAGAGGTTCATACAGCCTGTGGATCTGATATGATGAGTGATGTACTAGCCTTTATGAAGGACCAATCTGTGTTACTTACCGGGCTATGTAATCCTCAGGTAATTCGAACATGTGAAATGATGGATATTATATGTGTTGTTTTTGTCCGCGGAAAATATCCGGATGAAACAATGGTTCAATTGGCAAAAGAGAAAGAGATAGTTTTATTAACTTCCGGACATCGGATGTTCTCGGCGTGTGGATTGTTATATGAAAATGGTCTTCGAGGAGGTCCGGATTATAAGTGAGCGAAGAAAATACAATTATAATGTCCTATGAGGTTCCTGCAAATGACTTTACAAGAGCGGGCGAAGCCTCCAGCAGTGTTAAAAGTAAGTTAAAGAAGATGGGTGTAAAGCCCGAAATTATCCGTAAAGTTGCAATTGCCATGTATGAGGGTGAAATCAACATGGTAATACATGCTTATGGAGGTAAAATAGAAGTCATTGTTTCACCGGAAGAAATTGAGATGATTTTAAAGGATGAGGGACCAGGAATTGCGGATATTGAACTAGCAATGCAAGTAGGTTTTTCCACTGCACCAGATAATATCCGCTCCTTGGGCTTTGGGGCAGGAATGGGTCTGCCCAATATGAAAAAATATTCGGATGAAATGGTAATCGATACAGTTCTAGGTGTTGGAACCACGGTTATCATGAAGGTTAGAATGATGGAACCAGAGGAACTTAGTGGTGATTAATTTTTAAATGTTAATTTTATAACAATTAAAAGGAGAAGTTATAGTATCATGTAAGATAGGGAGGTAAGAGCATGGGGGAGTTTTTTACTTCAGTACATCTTAAAGAAGACCTATGTATGGGCTGCATCAACTGTATTAAACGTTGTCCAACCCAGGCGATTAGAGTAAGGAATGGGAAAGCAGTAATTACGAAAGAGTTCTGCATTGACTGTGGAGAATGTATTCGAATCTGCCCTCATCATGCAAAAGAAGCTACTTATGATTCACCCGAAATCATGAAGAAATTTGATTATACAGTAGCATTACCCCCGCCATCCTTATATGGACAATTCAATCATTTAGAAGATGTTAATATTGTTTTATCTGCCTTGAAAAAAATGGGATTTGATGATGTCTATGAAGTGAGTAGTGCCGCAGAGTTAGTATCGGAAGCTTCTAGAGCTTATGTCTCAGAGCATAAAGAGAAATGGCCAATTATCAGTACAGCGTGTCCTAGTGTGGTACGTCTTATTCAAGTACGATTTCCTAATTTAATAGAACATTTGCTACCGATCTGTGCCCCGGTTGACCTGGCAGCCTCAAAAGCTAAGGATATTGCTATGGAAATAACAGGACTCCCCAGGGAGAAGATCGGTATTATTTTTATATCTCCCTGTCCAGCAAAAGTTACAGCAGTAAAATCAACCATTGGGGTGGACCATAGTGAAATAGATGGGGTCTTAGCTATGAAGGAAGTCTATCCTATCTTGCTACCTCTTATGAAGCAAAGTATTGATGATACAGAAGAACTTAGTAATTCCGGACGGATAGGAATTGGTTGGGGTGTTACAGGCGGAGAAGCAGGAGGGTTATTCTCCGAAAGTTACCTGGCAGCAGATGGCATAGAGAATGTTATTCGAATTCTTGAAGATCTAGAGGATGATAAGTTTGATCAATTGGAGTTCATCGAATTAAATGCCTGTGCAGGTGGTTGTGTGGGAGGAGTTCTAACAGTAGAAAATCCGTATCTAGCTAAGGTAAAACTAAAAAGACTTAGAAAATATCTGCCGGTTGCCTGTAATCATTTAAAACAAATTAGGCATGAAAGTACTTACTGGACAAACGATGTGCATTATGAACCGGTATTCAATATAGGAAAGAATATGAAAGAGAGCATTACCAATATGGCGAGAGTCGAGGAACTTTGCAAGAAGTTCCCGGGACTTGATTGTGGATCTTGTGGTGCACCTACCTGTAAGGCCTTGGCAGAAGATATTGTCCGAGGTGTTGCCCATGAACAGGACTGTATCCATATTCTTAGGGATTATATACATAAGCTATCCGGTGAATTATCGAGACTGGATATTAAGAAATAGATAACTAAAATAAGTAGTTGGAGCAAATATATTTAACTTTGCAAATACGGGTGTATGGTACAATATTTGCAGGTAATTAGAAAGGCATGGTTCTTCGGATGAAGGTTAAGGGTTTGATGGAAGTAAAGGAGTTTCAATTAGTTAATCAAGGCTTTGATTTAGACAGAGAAATAGGAGGAGTCTATTGTTGTGATTTGCTTAGTATTGCAATGGGGAGAATGCCAGCAAATTCTGCATGGGTAACTGTTATGGGTAACATGAATACACTTGCTGTCGGTTCCTTAGCTGATGCAGCCTGTATTATTCTTGCGGAAGGCAGTAACCTTGATGAAGCAGCCTTGAGTAAAGCAAAGGAGCAAGGAATTACAGTATATAAGACGGAGCTCCCTATATTTGAAGCAGCTTTAATAATTCATCAGCAGTTAAATGCATAGGCTTTCCTACGACCTTCATATACATTCCTGCCTTTCTCCCTGTGGCGATGTAGATATGACACCAGCTAACATTGTAGGGATGTCCGCACTTAAAGAGTTAGACATCATAGCAGTGACTGATCATAATTCCTGCAAAAATTGCCCTGCGGTTTTACACTGGGCAGAGAATTATAACCTAATTGCGCTTCCGGGTATGGAACTTTGTACAATTGAAGAAGTCCATGCCTTATGCTTGTTTGCTGACTTAGAGGCTGCGATGAGCTTTGATAACTATGTATATTCCAAGCTGATTAAAATCCAAAATAAGGAAAGTGTCTTTGGTAAACAGGAGATTTATAATGAATTGGAGGAAATAGTGGGGACGGAACCATATTTACTTATCAATGCCACAGAGATATCGTTCTCAGATTTGGGTGAATTAATGAGAGAATTTCGGGGTATCTATATTCCTGCACACTTGGATAAGAATTCTTACAGTTTACTTTCCAATCTTGGATTTGTACCACCGGATTCAGATTTTATGGTAGCAGAACTTGCGAATGTAACACATCGGGAAGAAATAGTTAATCGAAATCCCTATTTGAAACAATGTAATATTATTTCAAATTCCGATGCACATATGTTGGGTAACATTAACGAGGCAATACACTTTATGGAATGTCCAAGCAGAAAGAAAGAAGATATCCTAAGGAGGATAACATCGAGGTAATGTGGATATAACAGTCTTGTGAAATGAAGTATGTGGATAACTATTATTTCTTATATGGGTGTTTTAATTTGAAGTTTGATTATTTAAACATAAGGGAATGCATCATTTACTAGTAATGGTTCTGCTTTGACGTACTTGTATTATTATAACGATATGTTATAATCGATATAGATTGAGTGTGATAAATCATACGAAGTATTTATTTGGACAAAGGAGTTTACTATATGAATTTAATTGATATTAGAGAATTATATCGTAACAAAGAACAGTACATTGGCAATACAGTTGAAATTGGTGGCTGGGTAAGAAGTATTCGTGATTCCAAAACTTTTGGATTTATAGTTGTAAATGATGGTACCTATTTTGAGCCACTTCAGGTTGTGTACCATGATGCTTTAGAGAACTTTGCAACCATATCTAAGCTGAATGTTGGATCAGCAATTATTATTAAAGGTGAATTAGTTGCTACGCCACAGGCAAAGCAACCATTTGAAATACAGGCAAAGGAAATAATAGTGGAAGGAACCTCTACAGCGGATTATCCACTACAGAAAAAGAGACATACCTTAGAATTCCTTCGTACCATGACACATTTAAGAGCAAGAACCAACACCTTTCAGGCTGTTTTCCGTGTTCGTTCCTTAATCGCTTATGCAATTCATCAGTATTTTCAGGATAGAGACTTTGTTTACGTTCATACCCCAATCATCACAGGCAGTGACTGTGAGGGTGCAGGCGAAATGTTCAGAGTAACCACCCTGGATCTTAACAACTTACCAAGAACCAAGGAAGGCGAGCTTGATAAGACACAGGATTTCTTTGGGAAAGAGACTAATCTTACCGTAAGTGGTCAGTTAAATGGTGAGACTTACGCTATGGCATTTAAGAATATCTATACCTTTGGCCCAACCTTCCGTGCCGAGAATTCTAACACCACACGTCATGCCGCAGAGTTCTGGATGATTGAGCCAGAGATCGCATTTGCAGATCTGCAAGACGACATGGCAATGGCAGAAGGAATGCTGAAATATGTTATCAACTATGTATTAGAGCATGCACCAGAAGAAATGCAGTTCTTTAACCAATTCATTGATCAGGGACTTTTAGAACGCCTTCAAAATGTGGTTAGTTCTGAATTTGGACATGTTACCTACACTGAAGCAATTGATATTCTGACAAAGAATAATGACAACTTTGATTATAAAGTTACCTGGGGTTGTGACCTTCAGACCGAGCATGAGCGTTATTTGACCGAACAAGTATTTAAGAAGCCAGTATTCGTTACTGATTATCCTAAGGATATCAAAGCATTCTACATGAAGATGAACGACGATAACAAGACGGTAGCAGCAATGGACTTATTAGTGCCTGGAATTGGTGAGATTATCGGAGGAAGTCAGAGAGAGGATGATTACGATAAGCTTGTGAAGAGAATGGAAGAAATGAAGCTAAATGCAGAAGATTATGAGTTCTATTTAGACCTTCGTAAGTATGGTTCTGCAAGACATGCTGGCTTTGGACTTGGTTTTGAGCGTACCGTAATGTACCTTACTGGCATGGGTAACATCAGAGATGTTGTTCCATTCCCTAGAACTGTTGGTAATTGCGATTTGTAATAAGATTCTTAATATTATGTAAAGTTAGTGATTGATTTTAATATACAATTAAGATTAAATGATAGAAACTCCTATGTTTGCCCACAAAAGCCAACCTAGGAGTTTTTGTTATGAATTAAAATTGATCACAGCTCATATTAGTCATCAAGTTATATGATTTTCACTGAAATAGTCTATAATTTCTTTTCCTTTACTAGTTTCATTCTTTTATTAAGAATACCTACAATCATAGTAATATAAATAATATTAAATAGTAAAAATAATAAGAAGAGTACTAACAGCATAAATTCCGTGAAAGAGGAGATGCCACTAAAAAATATTGCATTTATTGAAGAACTAAAACCACAAAATTGTAGCATAAATAGTAAAAGATAAAAAAGGCTATAGTCTTTCAAAAGCTTAGTATAAAGTAGAATCTTTGATTCATTATCTGTAAATATAGCAGTATGTTTATTATCAGTTCTTATTCTTCTGAAGTAATACCATTTACCATTATATATACCATTGCTTTCATATACCTCTTCCCACCCTGCATCGGCAAATAACTGGTGATAGCTATCATTATTCTCTTCTTCTTTCACATAATCCAACTGGTAAATGTAGTCCATGGGCTCACATTGTATAAACTCGTATTTGGAAGGAAGACCACCCTGAAATTTGACAAAGACCCAACCTTCTTTTGCCATCTTTGAGAGGAATTCCTCTTCTTTTTCGTATTGATGAGGAAGAAAGGTTTTTCTTACAACTTTCTTATTTATCTCCATATTCTAAAACCCCCATACCATTATTATATAATTCTTTTAACCGTTCAACTTCTGTTTGTAAAAGTAGTGTACCGTTATTCGTTATTTTATAATATTTGCGTTTATTTTCTTCGTTTGTCATTTCTACAAGTTTTGCTTGTTCAAGTTTCGATAGAGTACCATATAAGGTACCAGGACCAAGATTAATACGTTCTTTTGTAATTTCACTCACATACTGCATTATGGCATAGCCATGTCTCTCCTGTATTAGTGATAATAAAATATAGTAGGCAGTTTCGCTCATGGGAATGAATGCTTTATAATCACCCATAATATCCTCCAATTTCTAAAGTACAATACATCACGACTTGATGTATCGAGGCTTGATATATCGTCTTGTGATGTATTATATCGCAGCGTGATATATATGTCAATATATAATGGAAATAAATATAAATAAAATACTCCTGTCTTTTCTTGTGCAGAATATAGTCTGCAGTCAAAAAGCAGGAGTATGTCTGTAAACAGATAATAAAGGAAGGATTGGCGGTTTTTATCAGGATAAATTAAAAACGGGGTTTTCTTCTTGAAATACGGTAGGATATTTAATATTTTTTATTATTACTTCACCCACCAGTACAGCAGCTGAGATTGCGTAATCAATATCTTTTATCATGCTGGGTGGGTGAGCTAAATATTCTGCTTGTAGATACAGTATGATAGAGGCAATATCATTCTTGTAGGGATGGGCTTTTACAAAGATCTTATTACGCTTATTATAATGTACTTTATGAAGCTCAATATGCTGCTGCAGTTCGTAGCTAACGTGCTGTAAATGATGAGTGTGAATTTCTTCATTTAGATGATAATAGCAAAAGAAATCACATAAAAAGTGACATAATTCACCTAGCGAAGTGGAGAAATCCCTTAAAGATAAGTCCTCTTTTTCAATCCTTCTTTTTAAACTTAGTACGGAGGGGAGAGAATTTTCTAAAGTGTGATGGCCTTGTTTATTCCAAGGTAAATCAGGTTTAATATTGCCAAACGAAAAAGCGGCTTGGTCTAAGTTAATCATATCCTTAAAGTGCTGATATAATATGTCTGACATATAAAGATGTGTGAAAAAATACATAGGCATTCTCCCTTATAAAATAAACCAACTTACAGTTCTATTATACAATACTATTTCGTTTATAATCTGAAAGCCAGGTCAAATGTAACTCATATTTTTGTTAATTGTATTTGTAGGGACTGTTCATCATTGGTATTGAGGGTGCGTTTCATGTTACCATTGCTAATACAGATAAAATAACAAGTCCCTTCACTTGGCATAAATAAATAGAGTTGTAAAATACTCACTCATGGCAAGTATCTAACAACTCCATTCTATAGCAACTTAATTAGTAACTAGAATTACTTATTGATTACTTCATTGGCTTCTGCAGTAACGGTTTTGCCATTAATTAATTCTGCAATTTCCTGACGGGTAGCTTCCCAATCCTTTATTTTTAATACAGACACATTTCTAGATCCGATAGGGACAGATGCATTCTCAAAGCTGCCATCACTAGGAATTCGATGTGTTTCTAAACTCTTTACCTTAAGGCCTGCAGCTACTTCCAGATAGGTATTAAACTCTGCTTGTGTTATATCAGTTTTAATTTTTGCCTCTGCCAACATACTATTCATCAATAAAGCAAGGCTCACAATGTTCTTGGATTTAACCTTATCATAAATTGCCTGTAATACAATTCGTTGTCTTTGGGTTCTTCCAAAGTCATTGTTTTCAGTTCCAGTGGAAACCTTACGTACTCTACAGTAGCCAAGAGCTTGATTACCGTTCATAAGCTGCTTTCCTTCTACCACATGACGATTTGACTTCTTGGATATGTAATTGGTTGAGTTAAGGTATTCGGCTTCTTTCTTGGTTAGTGTTATTTCTACTCCACCGATTTTATCAATAATGGTTTGAAACACATCAAAGTTAACCAGACAATAGCCATCCAGGTCGACTCCAAAGTTTAATTCTATGGTTTCATACAACAAATTAATATCACCCTTTGGATAGGCAGAATTTAATTTATTATCACTGTACCCAGGGATTTGAACATAAATATCACGCATAATGGAAGTTAGCTTTAACGTGTGGTCCGTCGTATTCATGGTGGCAATTATCATGGAATCCGTGTTTTTTGCACCGCCAATTTCTTCTACACCAATTAAAAGTATGTTAATTATCGGCTTTGTTAGCTTGTTGGTATCTTCCTCATCAGCAGTGGCTTGAAATTGAAAATTGCTATAAATATATTTACCTGCTAATTGTATGATTAAGCGGTTACCGGGCTTGGTGAACACAAGTAAACTGCCAATAGCAACTAAGACTAAAAGAACAATGGATGCAACCTTTAAGAATTTCTTTTTCTTTTTTCTCTTTCTGTTTGGCCTGGTTGGTCTTCTTGGTGGAGTCCGGTCCTCTTCATAAAAGGAATTTACCTGATCAGACAAGGAAGAATTAAGGTCTTTCATAAAGGAATAATCATCTGTTGTCTTTTTGTTCATAAAGCTGGGGATATCAATATAGTTTTGTTCATTGTTATTTTTATTATTGTTATTCATGGGTCACTCCTAGAGGCTTATATTTATATCGGATTGTATTTTGTCAACTGTTTAATGGTAACATTAAAAGAACCCGCTGTAAATCCTAAAGGTGAATCTAAGCAAGTTAAATATAATTATAAACCTTTAGGTAAATAAAGAACACCTTAAGCTGGATGGAATAATCCTTAGACTTAAGGTGCAGATGTATTTTATTTATAGTTTTTAAATATTATGTGGCGTACACGCTCTAGTGCTAATAATAAAAGCATACCTAAAACTCCTGCTGCTAATAACTGACTTGCTCCTATAGAAAGCATCATGAGAGGAATTGGCTGTGCTTCTCCGTAAGCTGCCTTTAATACCCAAGGAATAACTAAAGCATTTACTACAATAGGTGGAATTGGAACCAGGTATTTATAACGTCTTAGGGAATAGGAAAGAAGTGCGGCAACTAACGTCGCCAAGGAACCGAATACCATATCAAGGACGTCTGCGCCTGCAAATACGGCACTTAAAAAGCATCCAATGGTAACACCGGGTATGGCAGCAGGTGTGAAATACGGAAGTATTGTCAAAGCCTCTGCAATACGAAATTGTACAGGTCCAAAGCTGGACCATTGAAAAATGAATACCAGTACGGTATAGATGGCCGCAATGATAGCAGCCTCTGTTAGAAATTGAGTCTTTCTTTGTTTCATATGGAATTCTCCTTTAGTTTTGTTTTACGTGTGGAAGGTCACGAACACACGATTACCCATTGTATAGACCTTGTTTTTTAAGGGTTTGCAACTTATTAAGTATAGCATGTGAATGTGGGTTGTCAAGTGCGGGAATATGGAACGGATAGTAAGCAATGGCCAATAGGTATGTATATGGAGTATGGATTGGAATAGGTGATTAATATAACTGTTTGTTTTTATACTACGTTGAAGTTATAACATGGTTGTTCTTGATAAAAAGGAACTATTATTATATAATAACCAATAAATGTATTTATACGCCATGTTTTACCATAATGCTGTTATTTTCGTGGGAATATAAAGTATAGGTTTTACAAAATAGCCTATTATTTTGTATAAAAATTACAGTATATTTAGTATGATCTAAATAGGGAGGAGAAGTGTTTTGAAAGGAAAAGAGTGTTTAATTATCTTATTAGTAGTAATATTCATTGGGGTAAACTTTACTCTATGTGAGAAGCGCGTATTGGCAGAAGAAATTTTAGATGAAGTCGAAGTCAATACTGAAAGTGAAGAAGTGGCGACTTTTTATGTGGGCGGAGAGGGTGCTTCTGACTCCAATGATGGAATGAGCAGTACCACACCATTTGAAACGCTCTATAGAGCATCCCTTGCAGCTAATTCGATAGTTGAAGGGGACACAGTAATTCTGGTGCAAGGGGATACTACTGAAACTATGACTTCGGTAATTGGAAGATACGGAAATCATGAAGGAAAAATCACTATAAAAAATTTGACAAACAATGTTTACACTATCAATCGAGGAAGTAACCTTGATGCAATGATTTATGTTAATACATATAATAGGCTTATTTTAGGTAATCAAGCTGGATCAGATACCATTAATTTGATCTTTGATGGAAATTATAATAATACCGAAGTAGGAGCACCTATTATTGAAAGCTATGGTTATGTGGATCTATATAATGGTGTAAGCCTTAGGAATAATAAATGTAATGGAGATTATGGTAGTGCGGTATATAGTAATTATAATTTAAATATGTATGGTGGAGAAATTTGTAATAATAGTGGATTAAAATATGGGGCAGTTTACAGTAATAGTTTTAACATGTATGGAGGTAAAATATATAATAACCACACATCGGCTAACGGTGGAGGGGTTTATAGCTTTGGTTCATTTGAATTATATGATGGAACCATTAGTTCAAATACATGCGGGGGATTAGGTGCGGGTGTCTATAATTGTTCCTATACTTTCATTATGCATGGTGGGGTAGTTAATGATAATGTTGCTCTATTAGATGCTGGGGGAGTGTATACAGAAAGCGGATTTGCAATGGATAACGGTGCTATTATTGCTAACGAAACAACCAAAGGCAAGACCGGAGGCGTATATATGCAAAAGTATCCTGTGGGGCATGGCGGTAAGAGTATAATTACAGGAGGAAGTATTAGTGGAAATAACGGAATAGGGTTGAATGTTGGAGAGTCTAGCAGTATTGAAATAACAGGAGGGAACATTAATGGTAATGATATTGGAGTAAATGCTGAATCGGGGAGTAGAGTAACTATAACAGGAGGAAGTATTAATAATAATAAAATATCAGGTGTTTCCACAGCAAATGATCTTAACATTGGTAGCGACACATTAATTTATGAAAATGGTAATATACCAACAGATATTATGCTAACCAGCACATACGCAAAAATATTTCTTAGGAGTGCGTTATCTAGGACTATTAACGTAATACCATACAATTATATGAAAGGGGAGCGTATCTTACACGGTAGCCAAATTGATTTGACTGAGTCATATAAGAAACTTGTGTTTCCAGATAGTCAATATACTCTAAACGGTGCTGGATGTATCATACCAAAAGAGGAGTTATTAACCTATTATGTAGATCAAGAAAATGGATTTGACTTTAACGATGGATTAAGTAGTACGAGTCCGTTCTCTACACTAAAGGCAGCAGCATTCGCAATAGACGACGGTAACGGTACCATTATCGTACAGTCTGATCTAACCCTTTATCAACCAGTAATTACGAACGGAAATATAACCATTAAGGGTGATGGTAATTTACATACAATAAAACGTGCTGCCACTTTTAATCCATATCAAGCTGATAACGAAAATATATGGAGTATGATTATTGTCTGCGGTAACCTTACCTTAGGGGATGAAGATGCTACTAAGTTGACTGAGAGTCTAATGTTTGATGCATACTTGAGCAAATATACCACCTATATCGATGGTCGTGCCGATACGGTATATATTGAAGTAGGTGCAGAATGTAATATGTATAAGGGAGTGACCTTACAAAATAATAATAGGGCTGCTGCAATTATAAATAAAGGCAATTTTAATATGTACGAAGGAATAATAAGCAATAATGAGGGAGACTATGCAGGAGGTGTTTATAATTGCCAGAATGCAAACTTCCTAATGTCTGGAGGTAGTATTGAACATAATCGTAGCAATGGTGGCAGCATTAATGGTCAGATGTATGGAAGCGGAGGTGTGTTTAATAAAGATAATTGTACGTTTACTATGATAGGTGGTAGTATTTCATATAATGATGGTTATAATTTTGGTGGGGTATATAATGGTGTTAACTGTACTTTTCATATGACAGGTGGTCGAATAGAACTACAATATGGTGAAATAAGAGACCTTAGGTGTGGGGTTTTTAATGATAGTGGTTCTAATTTTATTATAGAAAATAGTCCAATAATTAAGGCTGTAAATAGCGTATATATGGTAGAAGGGAGTAAAATTACAGTTAATAGTAAGTTAGTAGCAACAGATCCAATATTAACAATCATTCCCGTAAAACAAGATGCGGTTACAAAAAGATATGAGGCTAATTATATACCTGGAATGCAACTTATAACAAGTGGTGCAGGTTATACTTTCGGAGAGAATGAAATAATTAATAACTTTTCTATATCATCTAATGATTTTCAATTAGATAAAAATGGTATGGTTCTTAAAATTATAAGAAAAATATGGATGAGTAAGCCAGAGGGAGTATACTATACCTATACAGGCAGTGAGATAACGCCTACTGTAACTATTATCGATGGGACAACAATACTTCAACAAGGTATAGATTATACAGTAACTTGTAGTGACAATGTGACAGCGGGAACAAAAATATTTACTATAACAGGAAAGGGTAACTATGTAGGGACATGCACATTGGATTATACAATTTATCCTGCAATTGCTACTTCAGTTATAACGGATATAACAAGTAAATTTTACTCTGCAAGTAATGGTTATAGTAAAGCTCAATTATACGACTCTTTATGTAATAGCGTAGAAGTGCAATTTGACGGAGGTAGAGCAACATTAGGTGTAGATTGGTATCTAACTGGTGGAACATTTGATTATCTAGGAGGAAACTATACTTTTACCGGTACTATAAAGGGGAATAGTAATATTAAAGATGGAGGATTGACGCTTAAAACTCATATTACTGTTATACCTGTTGTAGCTAAAGTAATTTCATTTAGTGATATTTCGGTACCAATCGGTTCAAACAATTCAGCGACAGCGAATGACCTTGGGCAAAGCATCCTGCCGATTAGTGGTAGCTATTTACAGGAAGGCGCATATGAATTAGGGTACCCTAATTCTGGGGTTATTACTTATACCATTGATTGGGATAATAAAACATTAAATACTACAGATAATCGATCAGTAACAATTTTTACTGGAAAAATGAACTACATTAACTATCCAAAGTGGCTGACAATACCAAGTAATTTGACTGTAGAACGTAAAGTCGGAGTTACAGGCAAAAGAAATGTTAATATACAATTTAGTGTGACTTCAAAGACTTATGATGGTACAGTAGTTGATACTAAAGTTGCAATAAATGAACAAGGTTATGATGGCACATATTTATATGCATACTTTAATAAATTGAATAACGAATACTTAGGCAATATAGCACCCAAAAATGCAGGTACTTATAAATGTATTATCTCGATACCAAATGAGGATGTTAACTTTACAGGGAGTAAAGAAGTAGATTTTCAGATAAAACAACGTGAGATTATATTACAAGTAGATAACAAAACAATATTATTAAATGACCCCTTACCTACCTTTACCTATCAATTTGTAAAAGGGAAAGAACTACTTGGTAATGATACCCTAATTACAGAACCAATAATAACCGCAGTAGGTGCAAAAACTGACGTTGTATCAAAGTATATAATATCTGCTCAAGGTGCCACCGCCAATGAAAACTATAATATTACATATCGCACCGGTATTCTATCCGTGACAGCACCCAGTGGAGGTATTGGTGGTGGAGGTATTGGAGGTGGAGGTAGCGGCGGTGGTGGAGTTTCTGACAGTGAGAATAAAGATGAAACCGAAAAAACCGAATGGAACGATATTTCATTAGAAATTTCAAAACAGCTTTCTTCCATTAATAATAGTGATTTCCCTGCAATGCTTAATATTGTTATGGATAGTACGAACACTCTTCCAAATACAATAATCGATCAAATAAAAGGCAAAAGTATTAATCTAAATATTGAACTTAAAAATGGAGTAACATGGATTATTAATGGTAATTCAATAACAAATACAACTATTGGAGATATAGACTTAGGGGTAGACTTAAATAGTAATATAATATCAGCTAAGATAATTGATAAGATGGTGGAGAGCAAAGAAAATTTACAAATTGGGCTTAAATTTAATGGGAGCTTCGGATTTGCTGCTACGGTTGTTCTTCCTGTTAATAAAAAAATGGCAGGACAGATAGCCACCTTATATTACTATAATCCAACTTTGGGTATTTTTGAATATAGGTCGGCTAATATAGTAGATATAGATGGAAATGTGGCCTTAACATTTAATCATGCATCCGATTACTTAATTGTATTTGATAATAACATTTACATTAGCGATGATTTATTAAATGAAATATCTATTAATACAAAGAAAGATACCTTATATCTTGGTGGTACAACAGGTACTAATATGGAATTGACGATTAATTTACCTGATGAACTTAGAGAAACTATAACAAATGGGAAGACGGCATATACTGTAACCTACAGTTCGAGCAAGAATTCTGTAGCAACTATATCAAGAACTGGGATAATTACAGCTAAAGGTATTGGTAAAACAACTATAATAACTACAGTAAAGATTGGAGGAACTTCCACAAACTTTACAACAGAAATTACCGTAAAGAAAGCGTATTTGAAATTTGTAACCTTTAATGCAAGTATGAAAATAGGTCAAAAATCTAATTTTACTATTGAAGCGCAGGGTTATAACCTTAAAAACATTTCGTGGTATACAACGAGAAAAAACATTGTATTTGTTGGGAAAAACAGTGGAAAACTAACAGCAAAAGTGACAGCAACATCGAAAGGAACAGATTATTTAGTGGTTAGGCTTACTGATGACGATGGTAATATTATTATCAAGAAAATAAAAATAGATGTAAATTAAACATTACAACCAGATAAATTGAGAATGTTGGAAAGGACAGCTGTTTTACAGCTGTCTTTCTTGTTTTCGATTTAGTCCAAGTATATTCTGGCAAACTGATTTGGTTCGGCATTAGTTTCAATATCCTCGTGCCAGTAATTATAATCTTCCCAATGGTCAACCCAAATCAAAGAACCATTAAAATAAATGGGTTGTACAAAACAGGTATAAAAGAAATCATATTCTTATTTTTTTAGGACAGTTCCGTTGGAGTCAACAAAATTAATCCGGTTTTAAAATCAGATCGAGATATTTCGAAATCATCCTCGTCAAAAAAGTTCTTTTCCTCGCGAACTTGATATACCAGTGATGATTCAACCCATCTCGGTCAGTATATCTTGTCCTGGCAGCATGTACTAATAGTGTAGTCCCGTTCATAGTCATTCTTGCAGTTGCGAAAGTGTAGGGTTCTATTGTGATTGATTCCCCACCGGTGATATCACAGCGTCCTAATTCCTTGAAATTGCTATCATATTTTATAATAGAGAAAACTATCTTATAGTTGTTTTGTTCTTCATTTAATAAATAAACTAACTGATCTTTTCAATAAGTTTTGCATTCTGATAATCTCCTTATACCTGTTTTCTTATGTATATTTTAGTTACATATGGCTTAATTCTTCAAAATTAATTCTGCAATTTTGTATATTCCTAATCTCTAGATATCTCTGGATTTATTATCTCCACTGGTATAATATCTCCCTCGTTGTACTGTTCAGTTGTAGTTAAGTATTTATAGTATTGGAAGTATTGTAAGGAGCTGGTGTCTTCGGTTGTAACAATTATAGTGATTATGTCAACTGGATTGCCATTTCCATCCTCCTCATGATTGGTATAAAATTCTTTGTGATAAAGGATTTTTATACCCGTATCCTCCTCAATTGACTTAAGGAGTTGATCTACTTCCTCAGAGGTAAAAGATTCCGAACTAAAGTCGTCTATATTATAGGTTGCAAGTGGAGGTTCTATAGATGTTTCTACAGAGGTTTCTTCCAAAGTACCAAGCCAATTTACAAAAGAATGTAAATACAAAACAATAATTATTATAGGAAGGATAAGAATAAGTACGATAGCTATTTTATATAGACTTAGTGCTGTCTTTTTTTTCTGAACACTGTTTTCAAGATAAAAGGCTGTAGAAGGTGTGTTATATTTTCCACATTCCGGGCAGATACCATCAGAGCGGTCATACTTGTACACCTTTGCACAGTTAACACATTTTAGCATAATATTCTTTTCGGGAATATCGGTTATGTTAGTTGATTCTTGCTCTGTGGACTTCTCGACCTCGGATAACTCGTTCTCTTTTCTGTCAATGGAACGCCAAATTCGTGAGAAAATGATAAGCAGAAACCAGCTGACACACAAAGCCGCCAATATCAGACCGAAAGGAGTTTCAAGAAAGGCAGCGGTAAGGAAGATGATGCCAAAGGTATCAGAGCCAGTGACTGGCATCATTGTTATGATATTGATAGAAAAAAGAAGGATACCAATAATCAGGATACCAAAAGCATTCCATTCTTTTTCTACATATTTTTTGCTTCGATGTAATTTCAATGCTTTGGGTTTTCCCTGTAATAAGCCAATGATTAGTTCTGCAAAACTTAAGACAAACAAGAACTTACGTGAAAGAAAGATACCCTCATCAGGTAGAAAGGCACCAATAACTAAAAAAATGACTGCAAAGTACAGATTGGCAGCGGAAGACACAACTAGTAGAGGAATGGCTTCTGGCTCCAGGGAGAAGAAGTACGGCATAATTAGATTTGCACTCGATAACAGTATAATTAAGGTGGTAAGCAAAGAGCATAGTAGATTCGCTATATTTTTAATAGTATTTTTACTAGTATTCATTGGTAATGTCATCCTCCTGCGTAATGTTTTAGCCACAGTATATCTGGGAATATTAATATCCTATTCTTTTTTGATTAAAGTAAATATATATCCTTCCCCTGCATCCATGGTAATACTACGTAGAATTAAAGGCTTGTCATCCTTTATTACAAATTTTGTTTGTGATTTAAGATAGATACCGTCTCTATTTTCAGATAGAGGGTTGGAAGTAGAAATAGTAATAGAATTATCCTTAATTTTGACCACTTTAAACTTTCTTAAGTAAATAGAATCTTCTTCAAGTGGAACGGTATTTGTTTTATATAATCTAATATTTTCATAGTCAAATTCCAAATCAGGATAATCAGCACCTTGTTCAGTCCATGAACCGACCACTAGATGAAGACCATAATCACTTTCTTTTTTAGTGAAGAAAATAAAGATTGTAACTATAGCTATAACAGCAACAAAACCAGATATTATTATTTTTTTCATAGGTATACCCTTTCATTATGCAATTTCTAATTGTATAGTAAGAGTGAACAAGAAGGTAAAAGTCTATTATTGGAATATCTTAGCATAGGAATACGAAAAAGTCGATGGTTTAAAACCTTATTTAAAAGCAATAAAAAAGGACCACTTAAAAAGCGATCCTTCCAATAGCAGTATTTATTATGCTATCTGTACGTTTACAGCCTGCATACCACGAGCGCCCTTAGTCACTTCGAATGTTACATTCTGTCCTTCATCTATTGACTTGAAACCATCCATAGCAAGTCCTGAGAAATGTACGAATACATCATTGCCCTGCTCATCAGTAATAAATCCAAATCCCTTTTGTGAATTAAACCATTTTACAGTACCTTTATTCATGAAAAGATACCTCCTTAATATTATTATATTTCAATAAAAAACACATATCTCTATAAATCAAAAAATGATCTACGTAAATATGTGAAATCAAATCTTATTTAAAATACCTTGTAACAATAACATAGTAAACAATATTTGTCAATAGAAATATGAAATAAATTTAAATAAGCATGCAAAGGTTGTAACAGTTTAATTAAGAGGATCTCCCCAGCGTTGAAAATCCTTGATTGAGATTTGAAACTTATCAAGAATTTTTCCAACGATTTGTAGGTTCATGTCCTCGAGGTTGTCAAGTTGGGTGTAATAAGGTACTACAGGAGGCATTATAAATGCTCCGGCTTCTGCCACAGTCAGCATATTTCTTAAATGAATAGTGCTAAGGGGACTTTCTCTGGGGACAAGCACCAGTTTTCTATGTTCTTTGATAGTTACATCTGCTGCACGTAAAAGCAAATTATCTGAATAGCCACTGGCTATACCGGCCACAGTCTTCATGCTACAAGGAATAATTATCATACCTTCGGTTTGAAAGGTACCACTGGCTATCTTGGCACCGTAATCGTTAATATCATATGAAAAATCAGCCATCGCCTTTATGTCAGTGAGGCTATAGTTGGTCTCTTGATCTATTGTCATCTGTGCACCCTTTGAGATTACCAGATGAATTTCCCAATCAGATTTAGTTTTCATTATTTGAAGAAGTTTTATGGTAAGGACTGCGCCGCTGGCACCACTCATTCCAACGACTAATCTCTTTTTAACAGTATCAGTAAGGTTATTCTGCATGTGTAGGTCCTCTTTCTATCACTAAAGGTTTGGATTTTTGAGATATAATTAAATATTATTGCTAATTTTTATCCGTAGTATAATTCCATTTACACATTCGATAGGCAAGATAATCAACAGCAACGAATAAGAAAAAGCCAATTACTGCAATGGTGATAATTCCAATATACATTTCAATATAATTGATTCTGGACCAGGCATCCTGAATATAGTAGCCGATTCCATAAGTTGTTCCATAACCTTCTACGAAGAATAGTATGGATAACGCAGCACCGAGAGATACCCGAAGGCTGGTTAGTAGATTGGGCAGGATGGCAGGCATAGTAACGTGGTGAATGATTGCGAGCTTGTTTGCTCCGACACTTTTTATAATCTGGTACATGGACTTATCAATGGTCTGAATGCTGTCACGAACTGATATAATAACCTGAAATACAAGAACCAGTAACATAATTACTATTTTTGAGCCATCCCTCATACCAAGCAGCAGCATTGCAATAGGAAGTAAGGCTGTCTTAGGAATTGGATAACTAAAATATATGAAAGGATATAAAATTCGATTGGCTTTCCTTGAATAGGCTAGAAGTATCCCAAGAGGAATGCCTATAATTAAGGATAGAGCTAACCCAGCTCCAATTCTTCTTAAGCTGTATAGAATATGTAATAACATATGGTCTTTCAAAACCACAGGAAAGTTTTGATATACCCGTAGAGGATTAGGAATTACAGTAGTATCGGTTAATAAATAAGCAATTAACCAGATTAAATTCACCGATAAAAATCCCTGTAGAAAGATCATACATTGCTTTAGTAATTTATTCAATGGCTTTACTCCTCCCTTAGGCTATCAATTGCTCTCGAAGTATTTGCTTTGCCATGAGATAATCCACGTGATCCGGATGTAACTCTCCAAAGTAGGGGTTGCTCATCTGATATTTGATATCGCCGCCCTGTGGAGCCATAACATAAATGGTATTACCCAAGTAAAGAGCTTCTTCTATGCTGTGAGTTACCAGCAAAGTGGTAGGCTTTTGATGTTCCCACACTTTTAAAAATAATTCTCTGGCTTCTTCTCGTGTAATAGCATCCAGGGCAGAGAAAGGTTCGTCCATTAACAGTAAATCAGGTTTTAGAAGAAAAGCTCTTGCAATGGCGGTTCTTTGGAGTTGCCCCCCGCTTAATTCCTTTGGATATTTGTCAAGGATATGGTGAATATTAAGTGCTTCATAAATCTGGTCCATTTCCTTATTACCTTCACCATTATAATCCTCTTTACGAATTTTTAAAGGCAGTACACAATTTTCCTTAACGGTCTTCCAAGGCAGTAAGCCATAGTTTTGTGGAATTAGGCCTATTTTATGTATTCGCTGATTTAGAGGACAAAGCTGTTCCTTAACAGAATATTCAATGGTTCCGTTTTCTATCGATATAGATCCAGCAAGGGCATTTATCAAAGTGGATTTGCCACAACCGGAAGGTCCAAGGATTGCTAGTGACTCTCCTTTCTTGAGCTGAAAGGAAAGATGGTTAATCACCGAGGTAGTTGATTGTTTTGATTTATAGCGAATAGACAAATCATTAATAATAAGCATAGTTGTCCTCCTTTTTAAGTAAAATACTTTGACTATTCAAAACCAAGCTCAAAACCGGAGGTTTCCTTGCTGTTTGGTTTGGAACAGTTTCAACTTATTTGGAGTACACATCAAATACTAGATTATCATAGGTTAAATCAGGGCTGCATAGCTCCTTATTACTTGCCCAGTTAATGGCAGATACCACATCCTCCATCGGAGGAAGTTCACTGGCGCGGAAAGGTTCTATCGTTATCTGTCCCTTCATCTCGTCAGGATAACCTACTGTCTTAATTACAGTATCTTCATAGTTGGAAACATCGGTCTTATTAAGGTATTCAACAGCCTCATTATAAGCCTTGTATAAATTCTTAACAGCTTCGGATTTATTGTCTAAGAATTCTTTGGTGAAAGCGGATACAGCAGGATATAGATTAATATCGTTGGCACTGCCTAAGTATACTGCACCATCATTTAATGCAATAGAAGCAAAAGGTTCTGGTAAAAGTCCAAGGTCAATCTGGTCGTTGCGAAGTAACTCTACCCTGTCCGGAATACGTGGTACGATTTCTTTAAGAACAGCATCACTTTCCATAGAATTCTTTTCAAGGATTTGATCCAGGGTGTAGTCAATTAGTGTATTCTGTGATATGGCAATGCTACGGTCTGTAATATCATTAATTGAGGCAATTCCGCTGTTTTTACCGGCTACCAGAACATAGTCTCCATCGGTAATACCTGTAATTCTTACGTCAAAATCAGCATTCTGATACATACATACGCCTATGTAATCCGTCAGCACCCCATCAAGTTCTCCGGCAAGAAGTGCCGCATCTCGGTCTTTGGCAGAAGTAAATACCTCGAGCTGTAAATCAAGCTGATACTGATCTGCAAGACCAAGCTCATTTATCATGACATAAGGGATAACATCGTAGGAGGACATCATTCCAATACGAAGAACGGTTTTTTCGGAAAGAGTTGGAGCATCTTTGCCTTTGCAACCAATTAAAAATAAAGCAAGCAAGCTAAACAGGAAGAATAATTGTAGTTTTTTTAACATTGTAGTATACACCTCATTCATTATTATTTACATTATGATTTATAAGATAAATGCATCAAGCAAACCGCTGATAAGCAGAACAATGCTGATTAACTGGTTGATACTATAGGATGCAATATTAACATTCGTTAAATTCGTGGGTGAAACCAAGCGGTATTCAACAACAAATAAACAGCAAATAATAAGCAGTCCAATTATGTAGATTACTCCCAGCTGTGCTGCCAGTAAACCAATTACTATGAGACAAAAAACGGTTATCATATGAAATAGCATAGCAATTCTTAGGGCATTTTTAACACCGAATTTAACCGGTATGGAGTGCAGATGGTTCGCTTTATCAAAGTCATAATCCTGTGAACCATAAATAATATCAAAGCCAGCAACCCACAGGGTATTGGCTGCACCCATAAATAGAGGAAGAAGGCTTAGTTTACCGGTTACAGCAAGCCAGGCTCCTACAGGAGCACAGGCACAAGTAATGCCTAGGACCAAGTGACAAAGGAACGTAAACCGCTTGCAATAGGAATAGATAATCATTAAAAATAACGCAACCGGTGATAAGAGAAAACAAATCATATTTAATTGATAGGCGCCAACCAGCATTAGGAGAAAGCAAAAGGCAGTAAAAAGAATGACTTCCTTTTTCTTAAACTCACCCCTCGGTATCTGACGATTTGCGGTTCTCGCATTCTTAGCATCTATTTCTGCATCAATAACACGATTAATTGCATTGGCACCGGTTCTAGCGCCTAAAAGGCAGATCATAATCCAAAATAAAGTCTCTAACCGTGGAAGTCCTCCTGCTGCTAGTAACATGGACAAGAGAGCAAAACTTAATGAAAATATGGTATGAGAGAACATGACCAGCTTTCCATAATCCAGGATTTTGTGAATAAATTTAGTCAATGTCAATTCCATATTGCCTCCAACTTTCGTTAACCTGCTGCTTTATCTCCTGTGACATCTCAATGTCGTTGGGCCAGTCTCTGGTTAAGCCTTCTTCTTTCCATTTCTTAGTAGCATCGATACCGATTTTATCATCAAGGATAAGGAGATCTCTCTTTGCATCGATATTATTAAAGACCTTCCACATTACCGTAGACAAGTCCTTAGGATTAACCTCACCGTCAACAGCCATAACAAACTTATCAGAATGTGTATTCATATATTCGGATAAAACCTCTTTCCCTTGTCCGGGACGTTCCTTGCATATGGACATAATATGATAGGTGTTAGTCACTGTGGTTTCTTTTTGCATAGGTTTTTTGCTGGTGGCATCCACCCCAAGGCGGTAACCATATAGGGCTTCATTGGAGGAATGATCCAGAGCGTCCAAAGGGCCTTCTGCTATTATGAGACTTTTGTCCGCAATTACATTTGTAAGTACGGCGTCAGATACTTGACTGATATCCTGTACATTAACAGAGTCATCCACTACAACGATCAATTTAGTGTACATCATTTGCCCCATACCCCAGATACTGTTCATTATCTTAATTGCTGCACCGGGATATTTTGTCTTAATGGATACTATCGCACAGTTATGGAAGACACCCTCTAGTGGTAAGTTCATATCCACCAACTCGGGGATTATCATACGAAGTATTGGCAAGAAGATTCGCTCGGTTGCCTTTGCCATATAACAATCCTCCATGGGAGGTTTTCCAACTATGGTAGCTGGATAAATAGCATCTTTTCTATGGGTAATACAGGTGACATGAAATCTTGGATAATAATCTGCGAGAGAATAATATCCGGTATGATCACCAAAGGGGCCTTCCAATACCAGCTCCTCTGCAGGGTCCACATATCCTTCTAAAATGAATTCAGCATTTGAAGGGACATAAATGTCATTAGTAATGCATTTTATCATTTTAACTCTGGATTTACGCAACCAGCCTGCTAACATCATTTCATCCAGCATAGGGGGAAGGGGGGCAGTCGAGGAATAGGTAATTGCTGGATCACAGCCCAGTGCAACTGATACGGGCATTCTCTTCCCGGATTCCTGATAACCCTTATAGATTTCAGAACCATCTTTGTGCTTATGCCAGTGCATACCGGTACTGGACTTATCGAGAATTTGAAGTCGATACATTCCTACGTTCTGTCGCTTGGTTTTAATGTCCTTTGTAAAGACCAGGGGCAGAGTAACAAATTTACCTGCATCCTCCGGCCAACATTGTAAAACCGGAAGAGTGCCCAAGTCCACCTCTCGTTCTATGACCTCCTGACATTTCCCTTTTCTTCTTGATTTGGATGGGAATACATAAAGTAGGCGTAAGAAACGAGGGATACTTTTTATTAATTTTTTTATAGATAAGTAATTACTTAAATTTAAGTAATCAGTTATTAAGGCACCAAGCTCGTCCAACTCCTTAACACCCAGACCCATACTCATACGTTTATAACTGCCCATTGCGTTGATTAATACGGGATACTTGGAACCGCGTACCTTTTCAAATAACAAAGCTGGTCCATGAGCTTTGGATACTCGATCGGTAATCTCTGTGATTTCAAGATCAGAGGAAACTTCCGTACCTATTCGCTTTAGCTCGCCATGTTGCTCTAACTCCACTATAAATTTATGAAGATCTTTGTAAGGCATTGTAATCCTCCATTGTTATAAAAGTGTAAATTAATGTTTTTAAAAAATCCTGCATAGAATTTTAATTACATTAAGTTTTTGCTATTTTATATAAATTGAAAATAATTTTACCACAACTTAGAAAATCATCATATATATACTAAATCAGAATGAGGAGTTATTCAATATAAAATCTGATTTCTTGCAGTAACAATTAAGTAAAAGTATATATCATCATAGGTTCCGACGTATTATCCGGATTTTCATGAACTGGAAGAAACATACTGCGCGAGTTTCTCGCGGCTGTTTACAGCCGTTGGTATTGTGGTGCGTTGGTGTAATTAAAAGCCCATATCTCAAGGAGAGATATGGGCTTTTAAGATCCTGTATTAATACAAGATTATGTCAGGTACATACTAATTAACTCTGATCGTTGTACCGTTAATTGTAATTGATTTCACCGTTGACCAATCCATTTTTTTAGAAAAACTGAAGATAGAAGTTACTTTATCTGCATCAGTAGATCCCCCGCCTCCTGAAAACCATTCGTCATCAAATTCAATAATCGTATTGTCTTTGGGGGATACTTGAGTAGGATTGCTAACAGTTGTTTCAATTCCATTGCTAATATCCTGTGATTGAGTGGTATTCACGCTAGAATTGCTTATCAAATTATCCTGTTCTTCTTGATATTGATAAAATTCACTCTTACTTCCATCCATAAACTCAAGTAAGATTAAGAAATTATCAATATTAAATTCTTTATTTTCTATTTTACCCAATAAAGTGAAGCCAAGTTCCGAATAACATAGCTTCTGGTACGAGACAGAATAACCATCCACGGTTGGTACGTTAACATCTAGTTCATTTAATTCTAGTGTCTGTGTGATTGGTATTTTTACTTCTTTCGAAATACCGTTCATAGAAAAATTCAACCCATCAGCTTTATGCCTTACATTCCCTATATTAAAGGAAAAGGAAAAATATCTGGTATATTCCGTCTGTAAATCTTCAAGTTCTCTAAGACCGTAACCCACGGAACCCAGATGGCCTAATTTCTCAACGATATTATCCGTCATAAAAGTTTCCTTTGCACCAGAACTCAAGGCGTCCACAGATATTGTTACAATGCCAGTATAGGAATCACAAACAATCTCGTTAACAGTTAACTTATAATCTTTACTTTCTATACTTTTGCCCACTGTAAGTATTTCAGTTTGTGAAATACCAAGTAATTCACTGATGGTTTGACGCAGGGTCTCATTGGTTGCAGCAAATACAGTTGCACCGCTGATGAAAAATATTATGCAGGCTGCAAGAGCTGCTTTAAATAGATGCCTTTGAAAGGGTAATATTGATTTCTTATCTTTTTGCACTTTTTCCATAGTTAGTTGGCGTATGCGTTTCGTACTTATCTGGTGGGAACGAGAGGCGCTGTCTTCGATAGGCATGTCATCCAAATCCAGTTTAACAAATAATTGATGTAAATTAATTTTATGCTTCATAATGATAACCTCCTTTTTCAAATCTTTTCACAAGCTCGCTACGACCACGATATAGTTTTGATTTAATCGTGGAGAGCGGCAATTCAAATAACTTTGCAATATCAGCTAATTTATAATTCCAAAAATAATAAGCTAATAAGATATCCTTATCAGGATATTCAAACCTTAAGATGGTTTCACGTAGAAATTCTAATTGTTCCTTCTGTATAAGCTGTTCATCAATATCGTTAGAAATGAGGACAAGAATGTCCTCTTCTAAAGGTTCTTCTTCTCGGGCTTGAGTTAATCGTGTCTTTGTCATATTTCTAGCTATCTGTGCAAGGTATGGTTTTAGACTATCTGCCTCAATAAGGCTTTCTCGTCTTTTCCATACGGCATAAAATACATCCGATGCAATTTCCTCCACATCCTGTGCAGACAAAAGTTGGCCACCAATTCTCATAATGATAGTAACTACATAAGAAGTGTAGCGTTGCATCAAAGCCTCGAGAGCTTTCTCTTTATTTAGTTTCATTTTTTTTATGATTGTACAATCTTCCATTCATACCCTCCTTTCAACTATCAATACTATAATTTAGTAAAAAAAGTTTCATATTTTGCAAAAAGATATATTTTATACAAATCATGGGAAGAAGTAAACTGGTGTTAAATCAATAGATTTATTGGTGGGAGCTGTTGGAAATAAAAGTTTAATTATGTTATAATCAGAGGTAGCTATAAACACAAAATACTTATGCGCACTGCGAGCTAATGATTGGCGACCAGTTATTTATGGCTGTAAGTGAAGCACCGGAGGATTGTGAACGCACAAAAGGACAGGCTTGGCAGACCACTGCCTTTAATGTATATGAAATGGGTACCGAGAAGGCAGTACGTCACGCTTTTGATGTATTGAGTGAGGGAGGAACAGTTATTCATTCCTTGGGACCGGTTGATTGGAATAAGTATTGTGCGGATGTTATTGATAAATTCGGAGTGTTCTGGTGGATTGCTATATAAGAACCAATGTTTCCCCATTTATTTTATAGCGGTAGTGCAAGTCGATTTGTAAAATTAATTAAAAAGAATGGGTTATTGCCATAGAGCTAGTGTTATTAGTTATTCAAGCTCAAAATGCATGGGAGGAAGGAATGCAATTTTATCTAGGTAATGACTAGGCTGGTTGGCAGGCATATTCCAAGTAAATATGTAAGCTTCGAGTAATAATGTAGCAAGCAATGAACAGAGGGATTTCGTATAAGCCCTCTTTTTTGTTTGCACGAAGGCTAAGGACGTATTAATTAATCTTGTTGCAATATTTCATATAAATATTTTCATACAATGCAACTATTTTGTAAAACTAATAATCTAATAGATGAAAGGCAGCAAATGAAGTAAACGTAAAATATATTTTTCGCACAAAACTTTTTGTGTCCGCGGCACAAAGTTTTTAGATAGATAGAAAGGTATGAATATTAGTATGAAGAATATTATGGAGAACCTAATTGAGAATTACTTAATTAGGAATTATGACAAATATTATCGATTGGCTTACAGTTATGTGCATAATGAGACGGATGCTATGGATATTGTTCAAGAAGGCGCTTACAAAGCAATCCTTAAAAGTGAAACCTTGAAAAATCCTGATTATGCAAACACCTGGATCTATCGAATTATGATTAACGAAGCATTGGCTTTTATTAAAAAGCACAAAAAAGACTCCTATGACATATCGGCTATAGATATTTCACAGACGGACCATTATGTGGATTATGATTTGGAGAAAGCGATAGATAACTTGGATACCACGGATAAGACAATTATAATTTTAAAATTTTATGAGGAATATACGTTGGAAGAAATAGCAGACATGACGGGTGAAAAGTTAAATACGGTAAAAAGCAGAATGTATCGAACCCTGAAAAAATTACAAATAAGCTTAGAAGAATAAGGAGATTAGATATGAAAAATAAAAGAAATATAGATGAATTAAAGAAAAAATATAACGCAGTGAAAGCCCCCCAAATAGGGTTAGAAGGAGTACATAAGAGTATAAGTTTAGCAAAAATAGAAAAAAAGCGTAGGAGTAAATTATATAAGTTCAGGGTAGGTGGCAGTGCTATGGCGGCAGCAGCACTTCTCTTAGTAGTGTTACCAAATACCAATAGTAAGATTGCCGAAGCCATGGGAGATATACCAATTATCGGTAGCCTTGTGCGTGTAGTAACGATTGATAAATATGTATTTGATAATGGGAACAGTAAGGCAAGTGTGGAGGTACCTCAGATTACAGAAACAGATATAGGTAGTACAAAGGAAGAGGGTACCAATACAAACGCTATTGATGAGACTAACCAAGAGATTATTAATTACACTGATTTATTGGTGAAACAGTTTGAAAAAGAAGTTGGCGACTCTTCAGATATGCATAAAGAACTGGATGTATCCTGGGAAGTGGTTACAGATACCAAGGAATGGTTTACCCTTAGAATTGATGTTCTTGAAGTACAGGCAAGCGGCTATGAGTATAGTAAGTTCTATCATTTTAATAAACAAACAGGTAAAATAGCGACTATGAGAGACTTGTTTAAAGCAGATGCAGACTATGTTGGGGTAATCAGTGAGAATGTTAAGGAGCAAATGAGAGCTCAAATAAAAAATGAAGATAAAATGTACTTTATTGATACAGAAGATGGACTGGATAACTTTGAAGCAATTAAGTCTGACCAAAACTTTTACTTTAATTCTGACAATAAGCTTGTGATTGCTTTTGATGAGTATGAAGTTGCACCTGGATATATGGGTAGGGTTGACTTTGTTATTAAGGATAGTGTAATTAGTAAAATAAGAAAATGAAAAAGCGATAGTAAAACATACGATATAAGTTAAATAAGAGTAGATACAAAAGAAGTCTAATGAGAAAAGCATGGATAGCAATGCCTCTATAGAGAGTTGTTTATCCATGCTTACTCTTTGTGCTTTATAGTTTGTGACAATTATTGATTAAAGAAGATGTAACTGAATTATTATTCCAAATAAATTCTGATAAATTGACTGGGCTCCACTGTGAATTTGGTATCCTCATCGTATTCAAAATATTTATCATTATAATCAATAGAATGCAATTACATAGTGTAAGCTATTGACAACTGTATACAGGCATTGGAAATCTGTATTAATAATATTAATTATCTGATTGCTTAAAAAGTGGTATAATACGCATTAGGTGTAAACGTTAATTAAAGTGGTAAAAAATTAAGAATAAACGCATTAAAATGTAATGAAAAAATAGAGGGTATATTTAATAATGATGCCTAGTGATAGAATATTAACATGAGATGTTATATAAGGGGGGTTCTATGTCAACCGTATTGATTATTGAAGATAATAACAATATACGAACTGAGGTAGCTAATTATTTTAAAAACAATGGCTTCTATACCTTATGTCCGGAGGAATTTAGTCACCTAGAGCAACTTATTGCCAAGTCAGATGCCGTGCTTCTGGACATCAATTTATTTGAAGAAGATGGCTTTCACCTTTGTAATAGAATTAGAGAAATATCACAGGTTCCAATACTTTTCGTTACAGGACGTGATCAGGAGGCGGATGAGCTGCGGGCAATGGAGCTTGGTGGAGACGATTATGTCAGAAAACCTTACAGTCTTCCAGTTCTTCTTGCTAAGGTAAAACGTATGCTGGAGAGAGGGAATGTCAGCTATATGGAAGAGCTGACTTCTGGGGAATCGTGCCTTAATATAGTAAAAGGTCAGTTAAGAATAAAGGAGGTTCTAATTGAACTATCTAAGAATGAAATAAAACTTCTTTCCTGCCTGTTCCTCAACCAAGACCGTGTTATTTCCAGGGAGGAATTTATAGAGTTCTTGTGGGAAAATAAGTTTTATGTAGATGAGAATATATTTCATGTCAACTTATCAAGGTTAAGAAAGCGATTATCCGATTATGGGTATTCTGATTTTATTGAAACAATACCAAAAGAGGGATATCGATTACGCAAGGAGGATTTAAATGAATTTCTTTGATTATCTCTACGAGAAGCTATCACTGCTTTTTGTTCATATATTTTCTGCTCTTGCTTTAGTGATCTTTTTAAAGCTACTAAGTATATCGAATAGTGCGGTCGCACTGATTTTGCTAAGTTGGGCGGTTATCCTAGGTATCTGCTTGGTGGTTAACTTTCTAGGTATTAAGAAAAGACAGAGTGCAATTCTTCGACTTCTTGACGGAATGGATCAAAAGTATCTGATTAGTGAAGTGATAGATAAACCTATAACCCAATGGGAGAAGATTTATTTTACCCTACTTAAGGAAGGAACAAAATCCATGCTGGAGGAGGTCGGTAAATCCAGAGATGGACAGAACTCCTATAAGGAGTACATAGAAAAATGGATTCATGAGATCAAGACCCCAATTACAGCAATATCCCTGATTTGTGCCAACCATGAGACAGAAGAAACAAAGAGAATTTCCCAGGAGCTTCAAAGAATCTATTATTTAGTGGAGCAAACCCTCTATTATGCCAGAAGTGAGACGGTGGAACAGGATTATTTTATTAAGCAAATCCGTCTGTTTGATGTGATTCAGTCCGTTATCCTGCAGCAAAAAGCTTCCTTAATTGAAAATGGGTTTTCAGTACAGGTAGAAGAAACAGAGGATACGGTTTGGACAGATGAAAAGTGGCTGGGATACATTCTAAATCAAATTATAACGAATGCGATTAAGTATCGGAAGGACGCTTCTCCCAGTTTAAACATCTATTCGAGTCAGAGTAGTGAGGGTATCTATCTGTCCATTAAGGATAATGGAATTGGCATTACCGAGTATGATCTTCCCAGAATTTTTGAAAAAGGGTTTACAGGTTCTGATCGGAAAAACAAACAAGCCACTGGTATCGGGTTATATCTGTGCAGGAAACTATGTCATAAATTGGGATTGTCTATTACAGCAAAATCAAATAAAAATGTATTTACCGAAATAACCATATTCTTTCCTGTTGGAAATTTAACTGCGGAGATATCTGCTGGACTTACAAAAGTGTAAGTAAAATTAAGAGTAAGTATCTGCTATATTAGTTTCATCAGGAGATATTCAAAGAATTAACGTAGCTTCTCCTAATATAAAGGAAAGGACATAATCTTTATCTGTAGTCAAAGATTGCAGAGACTATGAAAGGTATGACTAATATATGGAGACATTACTAAGGGTTAATAATGTAGAGAAATATTACGGATCAAAATCAGTTATTACAAAAGCAATTAACCGAATTTCTTTTGAGGTGGAGAAAGGTGAATTTGTAGGTATTATGGGAGCCTCTGGCAGTGGTAAGACTACTCTGCTAAATTGCATTGCCACGATTGATACGGTAAGTGCAGGGCATATTTATTTGGAGGGAGCAGATATCACAACACTCAAAGACCATGAACTTGCCCTCTTTCGACAAAAGAATTTGGGCTTTATTTTTCAGGATTTTAATTTATTAGATACGCTGACTTTAGAAGAAAACATTGCCTTGGCACCTACCATTGCGAAGGAGAACTTAACAGAATTAGAAAAAAGAATTTACGAAATCGCTTCAAGACTAGGTATAAGTGAACTTTTATCTAAGTTTCCCTATGAGGTGTCAGGTGGAGAAAGACAACGATGTGCCTGTGCCAGAGCGCTCATCAATCAGCCAAAGATTATTCTGGCTGATGAGCCAACCGGTGCGCTGGATTCAAAATCTGCTGGTATTCTATTAAATACCCTAACCAGTATGAATGATATATTTGGAGCAACAATTTTAATGGTTACCCATGATGTATTCTCTGCCAGTTACTGCAAGAGAATTTTATTTCTAAAAGATGGAAAGTTATTTAGTGAAATCCAAAGAGGAAAACAAAGTCGCAAGGAATTCTTTCAGGAAATCTTAGACACCGTGACCTTATTAGGAGGTGAGGATTCCCATGCTTTCTAAGCTTGCACTTCGTAATGCAAAACGTTCCGCAAAGGATTATGGCATCTATTTATTAACGGTTACCTTGATCTTCTCCCTGCTCTATGCTTTTAATATGATTATGTATTCAGAGGATATTCAAATGCTTAATAAAATGATGATATCCATGAAGTATACGATTATTATGGTATCTGTTTTTATTGTGTTTGTCTGTGCCTGGATGGTTCATTATATGAACCGGTTCATGCTGCAAAGAAGAAGCCGGGAATTCGGAATTTATATGACCTTAGGTATTAATAACCGAGCTATTTCAAAGCTGTTTCTTCGCGAAAATATACTTATGGGTGCCGTATCTTTTTTACTTAGTTTAGTTGCAGGTACTTTTCTATACCAGTTTTTAACTTTAATTATAATGAATATTTTTGAAGCAAATTATAGGGTTAAAATAGCATTTTCCTATCAAGCCCTATTCTTGACGCTGCTTTATCTGGTGTTAATCTATGCCTTTTCCATACTTCGGTCAAAGCGCAGATTACGCAAAATGAAAATTCATGATCTTTTATATGCGGATAAGAAAAATGAAACTATGAAATTTAAATCCACAAAGGGAAGTGTACTTCTATTCTTACTATCCCTTCTATCAGCAATTCTCGGAGGAATGCTGTTATGGTATGTTTTTTCAGATGGGGACAGTAATGTTACCCCTTTAAGACTTGGAATCGTATTTTTATTGTGTGTTTTTAGTAACTATGGTTTTTATATCTCCTTATCTTCCATATTAATAAAAGCATTTCTACAGAATAAAAAAATGAAATATAATAAGGGACTCTTCCTATTAATCCGAAGCTTGTCTTCTAAAATGAACACCATGAGAATTACCCTTGGAACATTGGGAATTATACTAACTTTAACTATGACTGCATTTTCGGTGGGGATATTATTTAAGGGTTTTTTTGATACGCAGGTGGATGCTGTGATGCCTTTTGATATTGCACTCTGCAGTGTAGTAGAGGGGCGTGATTTTCAGGAGTATCAGGAGTATCTTAAGGAGAACTTTGAGATAAAAGATGAATGGAGATATACCATTTACCGTAGTGGCAGCAGGGGACTCTATGACTTGTTGGAAGAGACCCCAATGGGAGGCTCGTACTACGAGGATGATACAGTAATGGCTTACAGTGATTATAAGCGTCTTCGTGAAATGTTGGGATATCAGGAAGTAGAGTTACAGGATGGTCACTTTATTATCCAAGGAAGTGCAAGGGTAGAGGAAGTAATCAAGAAGGTAAACAATTTTAATTTAACCTTTAAGGATAAAAGGTTTCTTTATCAAGAGACCAAAACTGAGGATTTTGCATTACATGGAATCAACGGAGCATATTACATCGTTATTCTGCCTGATGAAATGGTACAGTCTATGGAGGTAAGAGAAGAGATATTAGCAATAGATACAGTGGAGGAAACCACCGTGCAGGATTATGAAGGGCTAAATGCTTTTAATGCCCTGCATAAAATACTGGAGCCAAGCGGTAATTATACTTATACATTTTATGAAGATGATGTAAATGTAAAAGGTGCTCTTTTATCTGAAAACCGATCCACCTTTACAATTATTACCTTCTCTCTGTTTTATCTGGGTTTGGTATTGGTATGTGTAGCAGCAGCGATACTCTCTGTTCAACAGTTGAGTGATGCTGTTCAGTATAAGTTCCGATATAAGATTCTCCACAATCTTGGAATGGAACGGCAGCGTATGGATTTCTTTATCTTAAAGCAGTTACTCTTTTACTTTGGATTTCCGATTTTACTGCCAGTTGTTTTTAGTAGCTTCATTACAGCGTGTATTAATCAAATGTTTGAAGCCTTCTTTTCAGGAATCTTGTTGACATCCTTAGCCACTTCGGTAGGATTGTTCTTACTTATCTATTGTCTATACTTCGTGGCGACCTGGATTGGTTTTCGAAAGAGTGTGCTGGAAGAGGCAAGGTAAAGGGGTTCTACAATTGAAAATAAAACAAAAAATGGAAAAAGGATTGGTGTGTAAAAGCATACCAATCCTTTTTACTTCTCGTGGAACAGAAATCTAATCTTGTTCGTTAATTTCAAAATTATAATCTTCAAATGTAGTTTTCTTATAAATATCTTTATTCACATTATTCTCGCCCAATAGTTTCAATGCAGAGTCAGCATCTGTAGCGGGAAATATCAGAATATCATCACCATTAAAAACTTTAGTGGAATCTTCTGAAGCTTTATTAATGCAGTCCTCTTCGTAATTAGCTATGACTAAATAGGAGAAGTCAGAGTCCGTATTTACCCAGTACGCCATTGCAAAATCAGGATAAATTTCTCCCTGTTTTCTTATATTTCTGTCATAGGATAAATTTCCTCTTTGCTCTAATCCGCCCTCACCAAAACCATTACTATAAGTCAAGGAAGCTTGTGCTTTTTTGGAATGCTCCAAATTACTTAGGGATAGATTTCCATTAAAGGAGAAACCATTATTTAATTGATGAATATCGCCATCTATGGATACGGTCACATCTTCCAATACCTCTCCAGTGGGTTTGCTAATTCTAACCCCTTGCATATCCTTCTTAATATCATTTGACTTCTTATTCAGTGGAACCATCATATAAACTGCGCCGACAATGATAGCGATTGTAAATACAAGAAAAATTCCAAGTATTCTTCGATTCATCTACATCCCTCCTCCTTTTCACTATACAGTAAATGTAAAATTTAAGCAATATGAAATGGTAATAGTTCAGACATACGCGATTACGCTGGCTGGCATAGATAAGCAAAAGAAATTAGCAAAATTCACAATAATATTAGCAGGCTTAACCCAGATTTAACAAAAATAGGAAAATATTTAACCTTTGTGTGATATTAGATTTCACATTGGAATCGCTATAATGAATACGTAAACAGAGAACAACAAATTTCAAACAATGAAAGAAATTGTGTTGTAAATAAAAATTAGATTAGGAGCGATCTCATGAAGAAATTATTATCGTTAATTTTGTTGGTAGCTGTAATGTTTTCAAACATTACATATGTACCTAAGACTGCTGAAGCAGCAGAAATAACAGGAACAGTTGTATTATCCGGTTCGACCTCAGTTAACCCACTTGTTCAGGCTCTTGCAGAGGCTTTTATGGCAAAATATCCAGGAATTAAAATTGTTGAACAGAATGTTACTGGCTCTGGCGCGGGTATTACAGATGCAAAAGATTCAAAAGTTGATTTTGGTATGTCAAGTAGAGAGTTAACAAGTGCTGAAGCAGAAGTATTAAATAAAGTTCAGATTTGTTTGGATGGACTTGCAGTTGTTGTTAACAAAAGTAACCCAATTAATGAAGTGACTCCAGCTCAATTATATAAAATATTTACCAGAGATACTGCCGCAGTAAATTGGAATCAAATTAGCGGTTCCTATACCACAAGTGTTAAAATCGCTCCTTTTGGACGTGAAGCAGGCTCTGGTACCAGAAGTTGTTTTGAAGATTTCTTTAAAGTAGATTATGGCACAGCACTTCCAAATGGGTATGATGCAAATCTTGATGGATCTCTTGCAAGCACAGGTGTTATGCAGACCTCTGTACAGAATAACTCTGGAGCAATTGGTTACATGTCACTTGGAGATATGGATGAGACCAAGGTTAAGGCATTAAAAGTTGAGGGTGTTGAGCCTTCCAAGTATACCGTAGCAGATGGTTCCTATGCAATTAAAAGACCTTTCCTACTTGTATCTAACAAGAAAAAAGCAACTACTCCTGCAGCACAGGCATTCTTAGATTTCATTGCAAGTGCAGATGGTCAGAAAGTTATTGATAAGATGGGCTTTGTTAAGAACAACCTTGTAAAAATTAAAGCTACTGATGTTACTTTAAGAAGTACTTCCGTTACAATTATGCCAGGTAACAAATATTCTTTAACACCTGTTATTGTTCCTGAAGACGCAAGCAATCAAACCTTAACCTTCCTTAGTTCAAATCCAAGTGTAGCTACTGTTACTGCAACAGGTATGGTTACTGCAGTCGGTGAAGGAACTGTAACCATCACAGCATACACCAAAGACGGTTCAGGAATTAGTAAGAGCTGTAAAGTAACAGTTTCCTATCCAGTTAGCAGTGTTAAGTTAAATAAAACCAGTGCTAAGTTACAGGTTGGTAAGACTCTTGTATTGAAAGCTACGATTGAACCCTCCTATGCAACAAATCCCACTGTAACCTGGAAATCTTCTAACACATCAATCGCAACAGTTTCTGCAACAGGAGTTGTTACTGCGAAGAAGGCAGGAAGTGTAACCATCACAGTTACCACCAAGGATGGCAAATATACAGCAACCAGCAAGATTACCGTATCTAAGTAATCATAGTTTAAATGACGCCATTTCAAAATTACTGGGATTTAGATAAATAGAGAGAAGCTGTTATAAACGTTAGCTAAAGCTGGGAAAGAACGTATAGATGCTATACATTCTTTTCCCTTTAGTCGTATAAATGCTTATACCGCTTCAAAGGAGAAGTTATGAAAAAACAAAAAACTCAGCTATACAATCAAATATTTAAAGCAATTGTTTTCTTCTTTGCTATAATCACAATAATTTCAGTGGTCCTAATTGGAGCCTTTATGATTGCCAATGGTGGTCCAAGTATTCTTAAGGTGGGGCTCAAAGAGTTTTTGTTTGGGTCTGTGTGGAATTCTGCAAACGAACCTCCTCAATATGGGATATTATCCTTTATTCTGTCCTCCTTTGTGGTAACTTTTTTCACTATAATATTTGCAGTTCCGATTTCTATACTAGTAGCGTTGGCAATTGGACAATTGGTACCAAAGAGATTAGGTTCTATCTTGCGTTCTATCGTAAGCTTATTAGCGGGTATTCCTTCTGTAATTTATGGGTTTCTTGGACTAATCTTCATCGTTCCTTTTGTTCAGAAAATATTTAATCTTTCCTCGGGGCTAACCATGCTGTCAGCGGTTATTGTCCTAATCATTATGACCTTACCCACAATTATTAGTGTAAGTGAAACCAGTATCAATGCAGTAGATCGTACTTACCTGGACGCAGCCTATGCTTTGGGGGTTAGAAAAGAGTTTGCACTCTTTACCATAATCCTGCCAGCTGCAAAATCAGGAATTATGGCAGCAGTGCTGCTGGGTGTGGGCAGAGCTATTGGTGAAACCATGGCAGTAATCATGGTGGCAGGTAACATTCCGCAAATGCCAGCATTGCTAAAACCGGTTCGATTTTTGACAACGGCAATTGTTACAGAAATGTCCTATGCTACAGAGCAGACAAGGGGTGTATTAATCGGAATTGGTCTAGTACTTTTTGTGTTTGTATTTATTATCAATTCCATCTTTCATATTTTAATAAAGAAGGCAGGAAATGTGAGTTAAAAAAGCCTTAATTCAAACGGGAAGAAACTGCGATACTCGCACAAAGGCGCTCGTTCCTTGCTTCTTACTGGTTTTAAGCTGACTCAAAGAGGCAGCAAGTAGGCTATGTGAATTTAAAAACAATTCGCACTGTAAATGGAGGATTATATGAATAAAACAATATATGATAAACAAATACGCCCTGGTATTATAGCTGTACGTGCTTTAATCTACACGGTCACTGCTGCAGTTATTGCACTTGTTCTTAGTATTATTACATTTCTAATTATAAAAGGATTACCCTATCTTAGCCTAGAATTCTTAACTACAGCACCATCACGTCTGAATGAAACCTATGGAATTGCGCCAATGATTATGAATACCTTATATGTAGTATTAATTACTCTTCTTATTTCCATTCCCCTGGGAATAGGTACAGCCATCTATCTGGCAGAGTATTCAAAACCAGGCAAGTTAATTTCGGCTTTCCGTTTCTCAATTGAAATTCTGGCGGGAATCCCTTCTATTGTGTATGGCTTATTTGGTTTGGCATTCTTTGTTAGTACCTTAAGAATTGGAAGTGGAAGCGGATCAATGTTAGCAGGTGCACTTACCTGTGCTTTAATCGTATTACCTACTATGATCCGAACCACGGAAGAAGCTTTGCTGCAAGTGAATCCTACCTATCGGGAAGCTGCCTTTTCCTTAGGAGCATCTAAATTACATATTATTCGTACCGTATTGCTTCCTTGCGCCTTGCCCGGAATCGTAGTTGCGGTAATTCTAAGCATTGGCAGAATTGTGAGCGAATCTGCAGCGCTGCTCTATACAGCGGGTGTTGATTACACAATGCCTACCAACTATGTAAAACATATTACAGAGCCTGGAGCGGGACTTACGGTACAGCTTTACTTATATGCAACAGAGGGGGGCGCACCAGATTGGGTACCTTATGCTATGGCAGCAATTTTAATGATTCTGGTTTTTATCATTAACCTATCTGCCAATCTGATTGCTGGAATATTTAAAAAGAAAGTGAGCCTTCACGCATGAGCATGTTTACAATAAATAACTTAAATTTATATTATGGTGAGAAACAAGCATTAAACAATGTGAGTATGGAGATCCAAAAAAATGAAATTACTGCGTTCATTGGACCTTCCGGCTGCGGAAAGTCCACATTTTTACGTGTGCTAAACAGAATGAATGATACGATTTCTAACTGTAGAACCACAGGAGAAGTAATATTTGATGAGGTCAATATTTATAACCAGAATATTGATCCTATGCTGGTACGCAAAAAAATAGGAATGGTATTTCAAAAACCAAATCCATTCCCTATGAGTATCTATGATAATATTGCCTATGCCCCAAGCTATCATGGTAAGAAGAAAAGCGAGTTAGATGAAATTGTTGAAAGTAGCTTAAAAGCAGCTGCGCTTTGGGATGAGGTTAAGGATTGTCTTAAAAAGAGTGCAACTGCACTATCGGGTGGGCAGCAGCAGAGACTTTGTATTGCACGAACCCTGGCACTTCATCCAGAGGTAATTTTACTGGATGAGGCTACCAGTGCACTTGACCCCATTTCTACCTACAAAATAGAAGAATTATTAGGCGAGCTAAAAAAAAGCTACACAGTTATTATAGTTACACATAATATGCAGCAAGCGTCTCGTATAGCGGATAAAACAGCATTTTTTCTAATGGGTGATTTAATTGAATATGACTTAACCAAAAATATTTTCACAAGTCCGAAGCATCAGAAAACACAGGATTATGTCAGTGGACACTTTGGTTAATCCCACAGGACAGAGGGAAAGCCAACTAAGTTCAGGTTAACTGAGCTTTGTCGGCTTTAAAGGGGAGAGTTATGAAAAAAAATCTATGTAAACTTTAGTTGTTAGCTAGTAGAAGCCAGTCACCACTGCTGCGGTTATGGCTTCAGTTATGATATGTTTATAGTATAGGCGGTAAATGTGTCTAAACTATGCAGAATTCGTTAATGTTTTGTGTATAAATAATTAGCATTTCATGAGTGTTTCGTACATATTTTATATCATAGGAAATTTCACTGAGTTTCTATGATATAAAAGCCCTTCGGGCTAATGATGCGCAACTACGCGCACGATGCAAAAGTTGTGTATTAAAAGAATTTGAATACGAGAGTGTATAATACACACTTTTGTTCTAGTGGACGGAATAAGTTAAGAAAGGAGAAGGCAGAGTGGAGATCTTATCAAGATACGTAGTGATTGTCGTTCTGGCAATCTGTTTATGCCTTGGATATGTAATTAAGAACAGCATATCCTTTATTCCGAATAAATACATCCCGCTCATCATGGCAGTCGTTGGTACTATTCTTAATGTATGGATTAACGGATGGATATTTACACCGGAGATTTTACTTGGTGGTATGGCAAGTGGTCTTGCCAGCACAGGAACTTATGAGATGATTCGAAATATTGTAGATAAAAAAGACACGGCGGATAGTACGGTGGGTAACCAGATAATGGATAATTAGATTGTAGTATACATACGTTGCGGAAAAGAAAGTTGTTGTGGGCAGACCAGACAACTTTCTTTTTTTATATAGATATTTCCAATAAAATGAAGAAGAAATGAACAAAATGTGACCAAATTTGTACATGTGTACTGCGCTTGTCAATTTGTAATAGAATAAATGTTCGATACTAACCTTGCGAGAAAACCTATTATTTGATAAAATATCAATTATATTATAATAAAAGCGGAATGAGGTATTTACAAGCTTGCTTGTAAATGCCGATTGGAGTAACAAGATCATGAGCACGGTTTATGTTCATGATATAATAAAACCGAAATGAGTTATTTACAAGCTCGCTTGTAAATACCGATTGAAGAAACAAAATCATGAACACGATTAATGTTCGTGATATAACAAGGAGGAACAGATGAAGTTTATACATATTGCAGATGTTCATCTCGGAGCCGTTCCGGATTCTAATCAAGCCTGGGGGGTACTTCGGGAGAAGGAAATCTGGAGCAGTTTTCAAAATATAATAAACATTTGTAACGAAGAAGAAGTGGATCTACTACTTATCGCAGGAGATTTGTTTCATAAACAGCCGTTACTTAGGGAACTGAAGGAAGCAAATTATTGCTTTAGCAAACTTCAAAACACCAAGGTTGTAATCATGGCAGGAAACCACGATTATATCAGTCCGAGATCACATTATCAGGATTTTGTTTGGGATGAAAAGGTTTATATGTTTTTAAGTTCGTCTATGGGGGCAGTGACGTTACCTGATCTTAATGTCACGGTTTATGGGTTAAGTTATGGTAGCCGTGATATTACGGAACCTTTGTATGATTTTATTCGTCCTAAGGATAGAAGCGGTATTAATATATTGCTGGCACATGGTGGAGATGATAAGAACATTCCTATGAATCGTAAGAAAATGTTAGAGTCTGGGTTTGATTATATTGCACTCGGACATATTCATAAACCAGAGTTGATACACGAAAGAATGGCTTACTGCGGTTCCTTGGAGCCAATGGATAGGAATGAGACAGGACCTAGAGGGTATATCAAAGGAGAGATTTACACTGACCAAGAGGCAAGAAGAATAACTCTTCAGTTTATTCCAAGTTCGCAAAGAGAGTATAAGAACATTACACTCGAAGTAAATCAGGAGACAACAAATGGGTCACTCCTGGATGTCGCAAGAGAAATAGTTCGATGTCAAGGAAATCAACATATTTATTCTTTTTATATTGAAGGTATTAGAGATGAAGAACTTCAATTTAATAAAGAAGCTTTGAAAGGACTAGGAAACATTCTTGAAGTTATAGATAGTAGTATTCCTGATTATGATTTTGATGCTTTATATAGAGAAAATTCAGATAATATGATTGGACAATTTATAAAAAGAATTCGGGAACATACCTGGGCAAATGACCTGGGAATGGATAATCAGAATAGAAGTACAACGAAGGAAGAGATTACAAGGAAAGCCTTGTACTATGGAATAGAAGCACTGTTAGGTGCTAAGAATTAGCTGGGAAGGGTAAGGAAATGCTGATTAAGAAACTGAAACTAAATTATTTTGGTCATTTTCATAACCGGGAAATAGAATTAAAGCCGGGCATCAACTTAATCTACGGCGAGAATGAAGCTGGCAAATCCACAATACATGCTTTTATAAAGGGAATGTTATTTGGAATTGAGCGAATGAGAGGAAGAGGGTCTGCTTCTAAGGAGGATACCTATACCAGATATTTACCTTGGAGTTATCCCGGAGCTTATGAAGGAAGTATGGATATCGTTCTTGGAGAGAAAGAATATCGTTTGCAAAGAAGCTTTCATGCCAATAATAAGAGCTTTATTGTTTTGGATTTATCCTCTGGTCGTGAAATTAAGCTAAAGGAAGGATTAATTAGCGAAATAATTCCTGACTTAACGGAATCTGTTTATAAGAATACCATTAGTATAGAACAACTGAAAGCTTCCACGGATCTGGAACTTGCTTCACAGGTTCGTAATTATATTACCAATCTTTCCATCACAAAAAGCAAGGAGATTGATGTAACAAAAGCATTTAACGTATTAAATAACAAAAGAAAACAATTGGATTTAACAAAGTGTCAGGAAGAAATAAAAGCGTTACAGTTGGATATTGAAGATGGTTTGCAAAAGGAAAAGAGGATGGATGAGCTATCCTTGCAAAGAAGGGAGTTACTTCATAAAGAGCAGCAGTTGAAAGTAGAATTGGACAAGCTTACCGCTTTAGAAAAGAAGGAGCTTGAAAGAATGGAATTATTTCCCGCCATAATTGAAAAATATGATAATTATGAAAGCCATAGAAGGCAGGTAGAAGCCTTGGAATTGCAGGAACAGGAGCTTAATAATAAGATTGTTCAGTGGGAGAAGGAACGACCTCTGATAGAGATTTTTTTAGAGGATAGTACAGTAGCAGAAAAGCTTTATCGTCTACAACAGGACGAGGAGAAACAGCAACGAGAGGTTAAAGGGGTGAAAGAAACTGCCTCGGATACCAGACTGAAAAATAGCAATATGATTCTTTGCTTTAGTGTTCTAGCAGCAATCATCGTGTTGCTTATCAGCGGTATGGAGATGATTGGAATAGGGATATCAATTGCAGTTTTATTACTGGGAGGTGTTTTTTACTGGACGAGTAATCAAGCTGGTGGCAAAGTACTTTCACAACAAAAACGGAAAGAGAAAGAACTTAATACCAAGCTATCTGATGTAACGATGAAAATAAATGAAATATGTAAGAAGCATCAGGTTAAATCAGTAGAAGAATTACTCAAAAAACAGGAAGAAATAAAAAAGCAACAGTATGCCCTGGAGCATGCAGAGGATCAGAAAAAAAGCTTAGAACAGCAAAAATCAATATTAGAAGATCGATGTGATCTACTTTATGAGACCATTATGAAATATATGCAGAATTTCATTCCAGCAGAGGAGCTTACTTCGGAAGCAATCCGTATACTTCGTGAAGAGATCAATCACCGTAGGTCATTGCTGCAGGGAAAAGTTTCGGATATAAATCAAAAGCTAGGGGAGTATAAACTCCAAAGAGAAAAGATAACCTGGGAAGTAAATGTTCTGGAGGGTAATGAGGAACAGTTGTTAAAGAATAAAGATCGACTTGCTAGCTTAGAACAGACGATGAAGGAAGGCACATTGGAGCAGGAAGCAGTGAAGCTTGCTCTAATTACGATACAGGAATTAAGCACTGATATTCATGATAGTTTTGGAGAGCAGCTCAATCAGTCTGTATCTGATATAATTCATGAGGTTACCAATGGAAGATACAATGATCTTAAAGTGGATGAGAAGCTTGAGGTTAAAGTGGGTTGGAATGGCAATTATCATATGTTGGAACGCCTAAGTGCAGGAACAATGGATCAGGTTTATTTTGCGCTTCGTCTTGCAGTGGCGGATTTATTGCTTGTGAATAGAAATATGCCCTTGTTATTCGATGATAGCTTTGCTCTTTATGATGAGACGAGAGTAAAAGCTTCCTTAAATAAAATATCGGAGAGGGAACAAGTCGTATTATTTACTTGTCATAAAAGGGAAAAAGAATTATTGGAGCAACTAGATATTCCATACCATTTTATTGAGCTATTGTAACTATTCAGTACAATGTCCTTCATAATTATAAATATCCTCAAATCACATAAAAAATATGATATGGTGTCAAAATTATTACATAAACAAGTGGAAATAGGATGTCTCAAGTATAGAAATGATATGATAGAAAAGCAGGTAGTTAGATAGATACAACCAGAGACATTCCTACAAAGGAGAAACAAGGTTCAATTCTAAATAGTAATGTTTGTATAGCTTTCAGAGTTGAAAATTGTTCGGGGTGGAGGTTTAGAATGCCCAAACAAAAAAGGAAAAGTACGAATAAAGAACATAATAAGAAAACAAGAAAAAGAACCGGTAACAAAAGTAAGTTAGTCCTGCAAATTTTGTCCCTATGCCTTCTTATGGCAATAGCGATAGGACTTTTCTACTTCTATCAGGTCTATGGTAAGATGATTTTAAAACTTCAGGCAGAAGCAAAGCAGAAGGTAAGTGCTTCTTCGCTAGATACCTTTAAAGAGGACCAGACCAGTTTGGTCTATGATATACAAGGAAACTTAATCTCTACACTGAGGACGGAAAAGGATGTTTACTATCTTTCCTATAAGGAAATTCCAGCGACTGTAATTGATGCTATGCTGGTATCGGAAGACCGTAACTTTCTACAACATGATGGAGTGGATTACCTGGCAAATATCCGAGCCGCCATAGCTTTGATCAAGCACAAGGGTGAGATTACACAGGGAGCCAGTACAATTACTCAGCAACTGGCCCGTAATGTATTTTTAACTCATAAGGTAACTTATGAAAGAAAGCTGGAAGAGATCTTTATCGCGCAGGAGCTTGAGAAGAAATATAGCAAATCAGATATATTAGAATTTTATTTTAATGAAATCTATTTTGCTAACGGTTACTATGGAATTCAGGCGGCAGCGAAAGGCTATTTTGGTGAAGGTGTCTCCTCTCTTAGCATATCACAGCTGGTATTTTTATGTTCGATACCCAACAATCCAAATCTTTATAATCCGGTAACGAATATGAATAACACCCTGAAGCGCAGAGATCGTATTTTGGATCAAATGTATGAAGCAGGAATCATCAATCAAAGGGATTATCAATTGGCTCTTAAGGAAGAGATAGAATTAAATCGAACAAAATTAGAGAAGCAGAACTATGTTGAAACCTATACTTATTACAGTGCAATTCGAGCCTTAATGAAAAAACAGGGATTTGAGTTTCGTAATAAATTTGATGATGAAGCTGATAAAGAAGTGTACAATGCGGCATATAATGAATTATTTTATAGCTGTCAAAAAGATTTGTATAGTAAGGGATATCGCATTTATACCTCCATTGATTTAGAAAAGCAGCAGTTATTACAAGCAGAGGTAGATAAGGCTTTAGTAAAATTTACTGAGGTGAATGAAGAGGGTGTGTATAAATTACAGGCAGCTTCTGTCTGTATCGATAATGATACCGGTAGAGTGATAGCAATTGTTGGCGGTAGAGAACAGGACCTGGGAGGGTATACTCTGAACCGGGCTTACCAAAGTTTTCGCCAGCCAGGTAGTGCGATTAAACCCCTTATTGTTTATACGCCGATTTTTGAACGAGGTTATACTCCGAATAGTCTTGTTGAAGATGTCTATAGTAAAGATGGACCTAAGAATGCCGATAAACAGTATTTGGGTGAAATAAAATTACAGAAGGCGATTGAAGCATCAAAAAATACAGTTGCCTGGAAGCTTTTTGAGGAATTAACACCACAGGTGGGTCTGGAATACTTACTTAAAATGAATTTTTCCAAAATATCAGAGAGTGATTATATTCCCGCAGCCGCACTAGGCGGATTAACTGTTGGGGCAAGCTCTGTTGAGATGGCAGCCGCCTATGCGGCAATTGAAAATGATGGGTTCTATCGTGAACCTACATGTATTATAAGAATTATGGATTCCGAGGGAGAAGAGGTTGTTGGTGATACAATCGATGAAAAACAGATTTATCAAACAGCTGCAGCAAGGATTATGACAGAGACCTTAACAGGAGTAATAAAAAGGGGTACAGGAAAGGGCCTTGGTCTTTCCAATACTATAAGTGCTGGTAAAACTGGTACAACAAACGATCAGAAGGATGGATGGTTCGTTGGTTATACTCCTTATTATACCACCAGTGTATGGGTAGGATATGATTTGCCCAAGGCGTTGTCAGATTTAAGAGGAGCCTCATATCCGGGTGGTATCTGGCATAACTTTATGGAACAGGTGCATACAATCTCTATGACTAAGGACTTTTTATTCTATGACTGGAGACCACAGGAAGAACAAAACGAAAGTATGGAAGAGGAAAATCCGGAAGAAGTAGATTCTGAAGAGGACATCACGGAAAATGAAAATGGAATAGAAGAAGAGATTCCTGAGGAAGAAATAAGCAACAATGAGGAAGGAGTCGAAACAGAAATGCCAGATATTGATATTAATCCAGAGGACAATTTGGAGGAAGAGGATAATTATCCGGAGGACAATTCGGAAGAAGAACCTGGTACAGAAGAAATCGACTCTGACGATAATAGTATAGAAGATAATAGCGCAGAAGGTGAAGAAATACCGGAGGAAGAAATCAACCCAGAAGACATGGACAATCTTGAGAAGGAAGATACCTCTGGCAGTGTAAATATAGAGGAGAATAGTACATCTGAGGGAGAAGGCTTAAGCGAGGAAGAATTAATTCATGACAATTGAAACGAATTGTCGTTTCATCTTGTTCAAGAAGGCCAGGAAGGAATTCTGAATTAGTAGAATTCTGAATGGAGATACTTTATAGGGATAAAAACAATAGGAGGCTTAACTTGAAAAATGGCATTTATTTGAACGATTCCATTCATGGATTAATTTCATTAACGCAATATGAAAGAAGAATTGTTTCAACCATTGGATTTAATCGTCTTCATGATGTATATCAAAATTCGACATTATATCTTACATTTCCAACGAATCGAACCAAACGATTTGAACATTCCATTGGAACTATGAAACTTTGCTCGGATATGTTTTTCCAATCGTTACTGAATACAACAGATTCGACTTTAATGGAATTCTTTGATATATTTGATAAAGAGTATGCTGATATTTTAGATGGCTTAATACAGCAGACAGAGGTATGCTTAGAAAAACTAGGCGGTAAGCTACCCAAAGAGATGCCCTGGATTGAACTTGATAAGTTGAGGCATTCACTGATACCCAATAATATCCCAGACCATTATAAAATTATACATCTTACCCTCATTCAATCAATTCGAGCGGCAGCTTTGCTGCATGATATCGGACACCCTCCCTTTAGTCATATTGTAGAGTTTGCTTTAAAAGATGTTTACATGGAGTATAAAGAAAAAGCTAATATTGAAACGAAAAATGAAAAAGAATTTATTGAAATCATGTCAAAATACTTTGAGGGTAATAAGAAATTACACGAACAAATGGGTGACGAGATCAGTGAGGGTATTTTAGGCAAAATTATTGCACCAATTTCAGAAGATACTTCGAATTACAATGAAAATTTATTTGAACTGCTTGTATTAGAAAGTGTAAAAAGGATTTTTACTGAAGAGGGGGCATTCAGGCATCTTCATAGAATTATTGATTCTAGCTTAGATGGAGATCGTTTGGATTATGTAACGAGAGATGTTATTAACTCAGGAAAAGATTCAGGAAAAATCGAATATAGCAGAATTATTAATGAAATGCAGTTATTTGTGAAAAATGGAGATATATTTTTCTGTGTTCCATTAAAAGCAGTTAGTTCAGTTGAGGATTTTGTTAAACGTAGATATAATAGCTATAAAGATATTGTTTATCATCATAGAGTCATTCAATCTGATTATATTCTCGAGGGAATCGTAAAAGAGCTGGTGATAAAATATTTAAACGAAGAAGGATCGGAAAAGCAGCAGGACAACGAGGTATTAATTCCTTTTGATATCTCAGGACTCTGGTTCCCATTGGGCGATAAAAAGTCAGCAATCAAAGCAAATGCACTTTCGCAGTGGAATGATTCCTGGTTGACCACCGTATTGAGGCAGATTTATTATACGGAATATTATCATAATAAAGAGATTATGGAAGGTACCAGAGACTTTGTGCTGTCACAAAGGCTAGCCGAATTATTGCGTAGCAGCAAACGATATCATTCTTTGATAAAGCGGAGTGAGAATTTTAAGATTATTGATGATGCAGTGAAGCATGAAATAATGAAACGCAAAGATGAGATAAAAGCATTTTTGGCGAAACAAAATGATTTGCCTAGACAGAATAAATCCACAGAGCTAATTCATCAAATGCTAGAGAATGTGACAAAAAGTTCATCTGGATTTGTTTTATCTTTTATTTCAAGACATAGTAAAGAGATGCAAATCGAGAGCTTTAAGCAGATAATCAGTGAAATTGTTCGAGATGAAGCAAATCGTATAGACAGCAATCTAAAAATCTACGATTCAGTTACTTTATTTAAAAGGATTTCAATTGGATTAGATTCGCCAATCTATTTTTATAACCATAAGGGTGCAATTTGTACCTTAAAAGATATTAGCGGGATTGCAGATATTCTTCAGCTGGATTCTGATTATCTGCCTGTTTTCTATATTTACATCCTAGTAAAGGATGAGGCTGGAGTTTTAAAGGAAAAAAGAGAAGGAGTATTAAATGCCATTGGTAAACGCATTGGTATTGAAATTATGAAGCAAGTTCTTATATAAGAATACAAATATCGCTACCGTTTCTATGTCACAGGCTTTGTTGTAACGGAAAGAGAGAAGGTAGACTTCTTTGTACAATGTTAAATGGTGTACATAGAAGTCTACCTTCTCTCTTATCTATTTATTATATACGATTATTTATTCTGCTGAATCAGTTGCATATTCACCCTGCTTGTACTCTTTCATGATGTTTTGAATTCTAGCAACAGGATTGAGAAGGCCACTAATGCTATCATCATGATTTAATGTGTCAATGATTAAAGCGACATATTTGCTCATATCCACATTGATGTACCAAGGCTTTGTTAAAAGCTCAGGCGTCTGATAGATAAGATTGGTAGTAAGAATACCGTGAATTAAGCCATTTTCATAGGCTTCATCAATCTTAGCAAATCCATTGGTGAATAAACCAAAGGTGGAGGCAACAAAGATTCTGCCTGCATTTCTCTTCTTTAATTCGTGAGCAACATCCAATACACTTTCACCGGAAGATATCATATCATCAACAATTAAAACATCTTTTCCTTCAATATCTGTGCCTAAGAACTCATGTGCAACTATTGGATTACGACCGTTAACAATCTTAGTAAAGTCACGTCTCTTATAGAACATACCCATATCAAGACCTAATACGTTAGCATAATATACTGCTCTTGACATTCCGCCTTCATCCGGGCTGATTATCATCATATGTTCCGCATCAAGCTTAAGATCAGGTACATTATGAAGCAGTGCTTTGATAAACTGATAATTAGGAGCTACTGTTTCAAGGCTGGATAGAGGGATGGCATTTTGAACTCTTGGGTCATGGGCATCAAAGGTAATGATGCTGTCAACACCCATTTGGGTCAATTCTTGAAGAGCAAGAGCACAGTCAAGAGACTCTCTGGAACTTCTTCTATGTTGTCTGCCTTCATAAAGGTAAGGCATAATAACTGTTATTCTTCTAGCTTTTCCACCAACTGCGGCAATAATTCTTTTTAAATCCTGATAATGGTCGTCGGGTGACATATGATTAAGATGTCCTGAAACAGTATAGGTTAAGCTGTAATTTGTAACATCTACCAACAGGTACAAATCAACACCTCGAACAGATTCTTTGATTTGACCTTTTGCTTCGCCAGTGCCAAATCTAGGGCAGCAAGCCTTTAATAAAAATGAATCTCTTTGATAGCCGGAAAAAGCAATCGTACCTTTATGCTCGCTCTCTCTGGCATCGCGCCATTCAACTAAATAGTCATTCACGCGTTGTCCTAAGGAATTACTGCTTTCTAGTGCAATAATACCAAGAGGTCCTACAGGAATTGTTTCAACAATTTTCTCGTGCTTTGACATGAAATGTCCCTCCATGAATTTAAAGAATTGGTTTCAAAAGCCATTAAAGTTATACCATTATTACCATTGATTCGTCAAGACGATTTTCGACATTTGTTATGGATTAGTACTATTGACCGCCTTATGTAGACGAATGTCCTTGCCTATAATACGATGAATATTATAGCTGCTTACAATACGAGAAAAAATTCGTTCCCCATAATTGGTATTAATATTTGTTAAGGACAAATTCGTTGAAATTACCGTAGACTTACGTCTTAATAAACGTTCGTTTATGATAAGATATAATTGCGAATTTGTAAAAGCATTATTAAGTTCGGTGCCGAGATCGTCAATAATTAGTAAATCACAGGTTAGAATGTATTCAAATTGGTTGGAAGCTTCATAAGAATAATCCTCATCTCGGCTAAATTTATATTTTTCAAGAATATCATATAAGCGAAAGGCAGTGAGATAGATGACTGTGCTACCATGGTCCAGCAATTCCTTAGCAATGCAATTTGCAAGAAAGGTTTTTCCGACACCTGTGTTGCCAAGCAAAAGCAAGTTCTCATGATGTTTATTGAAATGACGAATAAAATTCTTACAGCTGGCAACTACTTTTTGCATATTGGAAAGCGGTGAAAGTCCAAGGGTTTCATCCGTGTAATCATCGGAATAATAAGCGAAGGAAAAGTTGCTAAAATTCTCATTGGATAAGATGCTTTTAATATTGGAGCCAGAGTACAATAAATCAGAGATGGCCTGTTTAAAGCAATTGCATTTTTCGTTATTAACATATCCAGTATCTTTGCACTTGTTGCAATGGTAAGGCATGTCCAAAAAATCTGCAGGATAACCATGCTTTATCAACAATTCCTGTTGTTGCTGCTTTAACTGGTGAGAATGTTCCCGAAGAACTGCAAGTGCACTATCATCACCATTTAGAGCTAAGCGACCACTCTGTGCTGATATCTTGATTATTTCCTCTTCCAGTGCTTTTAATTCCGGAATTTGTTCATAAGCCTCTTTTATTCGTTTGTCCTGTAAATGCTTATTTTTTAAACGACGGCTGTCATATTCCCGCAATATCTGATTGTATTGCTCATTCTTCAATGCCACTTTGTTTTCCTCCATGAATATAATCAACGGCATGTTTCACAAAAGTCAAAACCTATAAGCCTTTATTCAAAAGCTTCTTTTCCAGTTCAGCGTAATCTTGTGCTGTATAAGTCCTCTGAGGAAACTGATTAAACTTATTTGGTGCAGGTTTCGCCATTGTAGAGACCTTGCTTGCCTCACTTGTTTTGTTTCCTTTTGAAAAATCTTCATCCACTTTTGCAATGTCAGCCTGGGTTTTTACATTTTTCTTAAACCAGGTTTCTAGGATTTTGTCGGTATATTTAAAATCCGGCTTTTGTGTCCTTAATAAAGTGCGATTACAGGCTTCTTCAATGATATCATCAGCAAAACCGTAAACCTCAACCCATTTTGTTATGTACTGGCGTTCAATTTGACCGGGTGCGCGTTTAAGACCAAAAGCTTTGTTAACAACATTAAAGTGATCGTTGTAAACAGTAGTTGCTTCTTTTGCCTTTTCCTCAGTATCAATACCTTCCTCTGCCCAACTTATTGCCACGGTCTCTATGTAAGAAGCATTTTTCTTGCCCTTTGAAACGCAATATTCATAAAGGAACATGATTAACTCTGGCTTAAAGTGTAATTCTTCGTAGAGGTAAAGAATAAGTTGAAGATCCATAGGTTTGAGCGGACGATCCAGATAGATTTCAACAATATGTAAAGCCCAATTGATTTCATCATTATTCGCAAGCTGTGCAAGCTGTTCTGGAGAATAATTCTGTCGCAAGGCAGGTTTTTTTTCTGTAACGACAGTAACTGCAATTTCATCTGCTTGCTGTTCTGGTGCTGGAGTTGCCAACGGTACAGCTCTATTTTGAAATTTACTTAAATCAACCAAATGAATAGAAATAATATCCTTTTGATCATTTCGAATTAAGGTAAGGAGCTGCAGCTTTTCCCAATAAGCAAGGGCACGCAAGATATCCTTCTCGGTATCTTCTAAACGATCGGCAATGGAGGAAATGGATAATTCGGGGTGGTTGCCTAAAAAGCAGCGCAGAAGATATAAATACACCTTAACATACGCCCCGTTTGCAGATGGCATAAATTGATCAATGAAGATGTTCGGCACGATAGTAACATCAGATACGCCTTCAGCATGTAGTGATATATTACTCATAAATTCCCTCCTAAATATAGCTGGCAAAGTGATGCCAGCAACATTATAGCATAGATAATTTCATCTGCAAATAGCCTATTTTCAGGGGTTTGGCCATATTTATCCAACGTGGATAATGTGGATAAAGTGGATGGAATATAAGTCAAATGATGTAAAAAAATGTAAAATAAACAAGAACATACGTAAAATCAAGCCTTGTTAAAATCTAAACACTATGTTTGTAGAAGAATAGTTCGACAAAAAAATATCCACAGCAGTTATCAACCAAATTGTTGATAATACTGTGGATAATGTGGATAACTACATCCCTAGAAGATTTTCTCCCACGGAAACTATGTCTCCGGCACCCATAGTTATCAACAGGTCACCGTTAATACAATTTTGTAATAAAAAGTTTTCAATCTCATCAAAGGAGCTAAAATGATATACTTCCTTACCTAATTTTTCTAATTCCCTTAGTAAATCCTTAGAAGAAATGTCTCCTGGGTTCTTTTCACGTGCTGCATAGATATCTGCAAGCACTATTTTGTCAGCATATGACAAAGCTTCGGCGAATTCCGTCAAATGCTGTTTTGTACGAGAATATGTGTGTGGTTGGAACACACACCATAGCGCATTATGGGGATAAACCTCTGCTGCTGTTAAGGTAGCAACAACTTCAGTAGGGTGATGTGCATAATCATCAATGATGGATACGCCACCAATTTCCCCTTTATATTCAAAGCGTCGTTTTGAATTGTGGAAAGAAATCATAGCTTTCTTTATTGTTTCCATAGGGACCCCAACCTGTAGGGCAAGACCTATAACAGGAAGACAATTTGATACATTATGAACACCAATTGCATTCAATTCAATGCGGTCAACATATTCTCCCTTTATATAGAAGTTAAAGCTGCTAATACATTGACGGCTAAACTCAATTTGATCAGCTGCATAATCATATGATTTTATGGTGGTACGATGTTTTGAATCAATAATTCCATAGGTGAATACTTCGCACTCTAAGTCTTTAATAAGCTCTTCGTAGCGGTCAATCTCACCATTAATAAATAATTGACCATCCTTGGGAATTCGCTTTGCAAAAGTATGAAAGGAATGATAAATATCATCAAGATCTTTAAAAAAGTCTAAATGATCTTCATCTACATTTAAGATGATGGCACGTTTTGGATAGAACTGATGGAACGTGTTGGTGTATTCACAAGCTTCTATAATAAAGTGTTCCGATTTGCCCATGCGAATATTTCCGCCAATGACATCTAGCATGCCACCCACAGAAATAGTAGGATCTAGTTCAGCATCCATAAAGACTTGCGAAACCATGGAAGTAGTTGTTGTTTTACCGTGAGTACCAGATACAGTAACTGCATTATCATAGTTCAGCATTAACTGACCAATCATTTCAGCGCGGGAAAGTATGGGAAGGTTAAGACGTTTTACTTCCATAAATTCCTCATTATCTTCCGAAATAGCCGCTGTGTAAACGACAACTTCGATATCAGAAGTTATATTAGAAGCTCTCTGCCCTAAGTAGAAGGTAATTCCTAAAGAACTTAAATGGTCGGTAATACTGCTTTGATGTGCATCAGAGCCACTTATAACAAAGCCAAGGGTATGTAAATATTCAGCAAATCCGCTCATGCTTATCCCGCCGATACCGATAAAGTGCATCCGGCAGGGCTTATTAAAATCAATTTTGTACATATTCAACCTCCATGATGCCGGTTAAGCATCTTCATCAAATAACTAACTGATATTATAACCCATTTTACTTAAATTACAACATTAATTACAAGATTAAAATCCTAAAGCCATCAGAATCGTGCATAAAGATACGATAATAGACAGTAAGAATTCATAGCCATTATATTCAGAATATAAAGTATGTGTACCCCAAAACATAAGGAATTAACGAAATAAAGTAAGCTACTTGCCAAAAAGAAAATAAAATTAATAGAAAATGGCAGGAAATCTGCAAAAATTTGTTATTTTTTCGTAAATATTATTCACATTTTGTAATAAATATGTTATAATGGCGCTATCTAAAAACAAAGAATAAATAGTAAGGGAACTGAAGGTATTATTCAGTGGGGTAACTTGTAACTTGTAATTTGAATCAGTTTAGTGCTGATCAAAAACGAACGATAATATGGACAGAAGGGGGATCATTCCATGCAAATTACCGACGTACGCGTACGTAAGGTGAGTAAGGAAGGCAAAATGAAGGCAGTTGTTTCAATCACACTTGATAACGAGTTCGTAGTTCATGATATCAAGGTTATTGAAGGCGATAAGGGGTTATTTATTGCTATGCCTAGCAGAAAAGCTGGAGACGGTGAATATCGTGATATTGCTCATCCTATCAATTCGGACACAAGAGATAAGATTCAAAAAATTATCCTTGAAAAGTACGAAATTGCGGCATTAGAATCAGAAGAAATACAAGCGTAAAAACTAAGAGAAGAGTGCAAAAACGGCAGCGTCAGGGCTGCTTTTTTTGTCCCTTTTATATTTCATTTATCAGTTTACATCAAGTCTCCCAAGGATTATAATAAAACAGTTAAAATTAATGAAGGTAGGGTGTATTTATGAAAGAAACCTTGCGTATGAAATGTAATTTAATTGCAGAGAATTATCAGGATCTGGCAAAGGAATTAAAATGGCATAGCTCCACCAATCTCAGATTCGGTGCTTTGTATTACACATTGAATGGGAAAAAGGTGAATGTTGATGCTATTAATCGTAGTCGCACAATAATTAAGGAAAATACTGGTATCTTTTCACAATTTAAAGATATAACCAACTTTACCACCTCGGTGATTCTATCGCTACAAGACCAACCAGAGAAGGATTTTTTAAATGCCCTAAAAGTATATGAAGCATTAAAGCAGGAAGGATTACATCCTTCCCCCTATCTTGTGTTAGCAGCAACCTCAATTGCAATTCAAGCAGAACCATATGATTATACGAGAATTGTAACGGCTACAAAAGACATTTATAAAGCCATGAAAAAGGAGCATAAAATTCTAACCTCCTCAGATGATTATGGTTTTGCAGCTCTTCTTGCTATGCAGGAAAAACTGACTAAAGATGTAGTTAACGAAGTAGAAGCTTGTTATAGAATTCTAAAGCAGGATTTTGTAAGTTCCAATTCACTCCAAGCCTTAGCACAGGTACTCACAATAAGTGAAGAGGATATTAATATAAAATGTAAAAGAGTTGTAGATTTAAACCAAGCTTTAAAGAATAGAAAATGTAAAATAGGAAGTGGAATTGAGAGGTCCTTCCTAGGCATAGCTGCTTTGTTTGAGATGGACTGTAATCAGTTGGCAGATGAGATTGCTGAATTCTATGAGTATTTAAAGTATAAAAAAGGATTTGGCTCTTGGTCTATTTCAAGGGATGAGAGAGTCATGTTTGCAATTGCACTTTTATGTATAGAATATTTAGAAGACGCAAAGCAGAATACAGTTAAAATGACATTATCAAATAATGTTACAGTAATTATGATCGCTCAACAGATGGCAGCTATTGCAGCATCCTCTGCAGCGGTTGCTGCTGCGTCTGCTTCCTCCAGTTAAATAATAAATTAAAATTTTAGTAAGTTTAAGTCATGAAGAAAGGTTTCGTTATGTACATTATAGTAGGTTTAGGAAATCCAACTGATAAATATCAGGCTACAAGACATAATATTGGGTGGGATGCAATTACGAAAGTATCCGACGATTATCGTATTTCGCTGGACACGAAAAAGCATAAGGCAATCTGCGGAAAAGGCTCTATTGAAGGAGAAAAAGTGGTGCTGGCTCAGCCCATTACCTATATGAACTTAAGTGGCGAGAGTGTTCGTGAGTTAATGGATTTTTATAAGGTTACACCCAATGAAATTATCATTATCTATGATGACATCAGTTTGGAAGTTGGACAGCTACGAATTCGTAAGAAGGGAAGCGCTGGCGGGCACAATGGAATTAAAAGTATTATCAGTCACCTTGGCACAGATGAATTCCCAAGAATTAAAGTGGGGGTTGGCGATAAACCCAAGGATTGGGATCTTGCAGATTATGTTCTGTCAAGATTTCATGCAACAGAACAACCAACGATACGAGAGGCGTTGAAAGATACTTCCGATGCCTGTAAAATGATAATCACGGCAGGGATTGATGCTGCAATGAATCAATATAATAGAAAAAAATAATAGTTTTCAAATAGGAGGATGTCATTTTGAAAACCTTCAGCGCACCCTTGATGGAATTAAAAGAATTTAATGATATCAGGGAGAACATTATAACGAGAACCCTGCCGGTACATGTTACCGGCTGTATTGATTCCCAAAAATGTCATTTAATCCATGGCTTAAGTGAAGGATTTAAATATAAGGTAATTGTTACTTATAACGATTTAAAGGCCAAGGAAATCTATGAGGATTATAGATTATATGATAAAGAAGTTTTTCTATATCCTTCAAAGGACATTATATTCTATAGTGCAGATATTCACGGGAATGCGATTGTCAGAGAACGTCTGAAAGTTCTTCGTAAGATTATTGAAAAAAAAGACGCGACAATCATTGTTTCACTGGAAGGTGGTATGGATCGTATCCTTCCATTGCAGATGATAAAGGAAAGAGTCATTAAGATTACTGCGGAGTCAGTGATTAAATTACAGGAATTCAGTGCTGCTTTAACTCATCTTGGGTATGAAAGACAGGCACAGGTGGAGTCCCCAGGTGATTTTGCTGTAAGGGGAGGCATCATTGATATTTTCCCACTAACCGAAGAGGTTCCTTATCGTATCGAATTATGGGGCGATGAAATAGATTCTATTCGTACCTTTGATATTAGCAGTCAACGTTCCATTGAACAGGTGGAGGGTCTGACGATATATCCAGCTACAGAAATCATTTTGGATGATAAGAGAAGGAAAGCTGGACTTCAAAAGCTGGAAGATGAGGAAAAGAAGTATTATAAAGGTTTAAGAGACCAGTTTAAAACCGAGGAAGCAGCAAGAATTCATCAAATTATTGGCGAATTCAAAGAGAATCTTGAAACCTATCATGGTTCGGTAGCCATGGAAAGCTATATTAATTATTTTTATGAACAGACGGTTAGCTTTTTTCAATATTTTAATCAAGAAGAAACTTTGTTCTTTCTAGATGAGCCGGGTCGGCTTGTGGAAAAAGGAGAAGCGGTTGAAACAGAGTTTCGAGAAGGTATGATTGGTCGTATTGAGAAGGGATATATTCTTCCGGGACAGATTGATGTAATCTTTAGCTATAAGGAAGCAATGGGCTTTCTGGCAAATAAAAATTCCATTCTTATCAGTACCATGGAGGTTAAGAATAACTTCTATACCCCCAAGAGGAAATACGACTTCACAGTTCAGACAGTAGCTTCTTATCACAAGAATTTTGATGTTTTAGTAAAAGATCTAGAGCGCTGGAAGAAGAACAAATATCGAGTAATCCTGCTTTCTGGTTCCAGATCCAGGGCGATGCGTTTAAGTGATGATCTTAGAGAATATAATCTTAGTGCTTTCTATTCAGAGGATATGGACCGAGTGCTCCAACCAGGAGAAATTATGGTGGCATATGGAAACCTTAGAAGAGGCTTTGAATATCCATTAATTAAGTTGGTGGTAATCTCAGAAAGCGATATCTTTGGTTCAGAGAAAAAGAAAAAACGAAAGAAAACCTCCTATGAGGGAAATAAAATTCATAGCTTTACTGATCTGGCACCTGGTGACTATATTGTTCATGAAAATCATGGTCTTGGTATCTATAAAGGCATTGAGAAAATAGAAGTTGATAAGGTAACAAAGGATTATATTAAGATTGAATATGGGGGTGGAGGCGTGTTGTATATTCTTGCAACAGGCCTTGATGTGATACAGAAATATTCAGGTTCTGAAGGTAGAAAGCCAAAGCTGAATAAGCTGAATTCTATTGAGTGGAAGAATACCAAATCAAAAGTCAAAGGTGCAGTGCGCGAGGTGGCAAAGGATTTGGTGGCACTCTATGCCCAAAGACAGGAGAAGATAGGCTTCCAGTTTGGTCCAGATACCGTATGGCAGAAGGAGTTTGAAGAAGCCTTTCCCTATGATGAGACAGAGGATCAGTTAAATGCAATTGAGGCTACCAAAAGGGATATGGAAAGCAAACGTATTATGGATCGTCTAATCTGTGGTGACGTGGGTTATGGTAAAACAGAAATTGCAATTCGTGCTGCCTTTAAAGCTGTTTCCGATGGTAAACAGGTAGTTATTCTTGTGCCTACAACCATTTTAGCACAACAGCATTACAATACAATGGTTCAACGAATGATGGATTTCCCGGTGAGTATTGATGTGTTATCACGTTTTCGAAGTGCTGCAGAACAAAAGAAGACAATAGAACGAATTAAAAAAGGTAGCCTGGATATCATCGTTGGAACTCATAGAGTATTGTCACAAGATGTGAAGTTTAAGAATCTTGGATTGTTAATCATAGATGAAGAACAACGTTTTGGGGTTGGGCATAAAGAAAAAATGAAGCTGTTAAAGAAGGACGTAGATGTTCTTACACTTACAGCAACACCTATTCCTAGAACTTTGCATATGAGCCTGGTTGGAATTCGTGATATGAGTGTACTTGACGAGCCACCGGTGGATCGTCTTCCTATTCAAACCTATGTGCTGGAACACAATGAAGAGATTATACGAGAGGCCATCACCAGAGAATTAGCAAGGGAAGGTCAGGTTTATTATGTCTATAACCGCGTGAATGGTATTGATGAGATTGCTAATACCGTTGCAAAGCTAGTTCCAGATGCAAATGTTGCCTTTGCTCATGGGCAGATGAATGAACATACCTTAGAGAAGATCATGTTCGACTTTATCTCTGGGGAGATTGATGTACTTGTTTCTACCACAATTATTGAAACTGGTTTGGATATTTCTAATGTAAATACGATAATTATTGATGATGCTGACAGATTAGGTTTATCACAGCTCTATCAGCTAAGAGGTCGTGTAGGGCGTTCTAACCGTACCTCCTATGCATTTTTAATGTACAAAAGGGATAAGATGCTTCGTGAGATTGCAGAGAAGAGATTACATGCCATCAAAGAATTCACTGAGTTGGGTTCTGGTTTTAAAATAGCGATGCGAGATCTTGAAATCAGAGGTGCTGGTAATTTGCTGGGTGAAGAACAAAGTGGTCACATGGAAGCAGTAGGATATGATCTATACTGTAAGATGCTTAATGAAGCAGTAAAAGCAATGAAAGGGAACGATCTTAACGAAGAGACCTATGAAACTACCGTGGACATGGACATGGATGCCTACATTCCTTCCACTTATATTAAGAACGAGATTCAGAAACTGGATATCTACAAACGTATTGCAGAGATAGAAAATCAGGAAGAAATGATGGATATGCAGGAAGAGTTGGTGGATCGATTTGGAGATTTGCCAAACGCAGTAAATAATCTTTTAAATATTGCACTACTTAAGGCTGTCTGCCACAGAGTATATATCGTGGGACTTGTCCATAAAGAGAACGAAGTCAAGCTTATGATGTATCCGAAAGCAAAACTGGCAGTAGAGAAAATACCTGAACTTGTCTTAAAATATAAAAATAAATTGAAACTGATACCACAGGCAAATCCTTATTTTGTGTATCAATTACCAGGCACTCCAAAGGGGAAAATGGATGCTTTAGCAGTTTTTGATCATCTGATGAAATTATTAGAGGATTTTAAACTGTTAATTCAGCAGCAAAATTCAGATAATTAAGAGGTTAAGAAATAAATCTGGGTAGACTTAAAGTATCTAATAATACATTTGGGCTAAAGAATCAATCTGCAATAAATACGGGAACTATTATATAGAGCTGAAGTTAATACAGCTAGAAAGGGGACAGGCATGAAAAAAGGATGGAAGTTGGTACACATGGTATCAATCGTATTAATCGTAATGCTGCTATCTGCTTGTAAAGGCGGCACGGAGCGCAATGAGCTTACAAATTATATTGGGAAGAGTGTGTCTACCTTTGAACGAAAGTCAGGAATTGATTTAAATGAGTTAAGTAGTGGTGTATACCAAAAAGAGGATGTCATTCAAGTTATGACCTCCGGAAAAGAGGTATCAGCGGTTACCTTGCTAGGGAAGGCAGAAAAATATAAAGTTTTTGGTGTTACCATTGGTATGAAGAAAGAAGAAGCAGATAGTTTATTGGTGGATAATTTTGGAACAGAAATTGCAAAAAAATTTAGTACAGATCAATCTACTGTTACTTATTCTTACCTTAAGAATGAGAATGAATTATACATTACTTATGATAGTGCACAAGAAACTGTTATTGAGATTTCGTATTATAAGAGTGCTGCCCCTAAGCAGGAGGAAGATGATGCCTCGGTAAGTTCTGGAAATCTGATGGCTAGCATTGGAGATACTAGAGTTTATTATAATGAGGTTATGGTATACCTTAAGTTAGCACAGGAAAAGTATGAGAAGGAATATGGAAAAGGTATCTGGCAAGCAGATATACTTGGAAATGGAAATACCTTTGGCAGTATGTTAAAGGAAGAGGTTATTCATCAATTAACAGAATTAAAGATTATTAAGGCAGAGGCACTGAAAAAAGAAATTAATTTAACGGAGGAAGAGCTGGCAGAGGCGGCTTCTTACGCAAAAGATCATTTTGAAAGTCTCAAACAAGAAGAAATTGACCAGTATCTTATTACAAAGGAGCTCTTAACACAGGTGTATGCCGATAACCTTTTGGCTAGTAAAATGTTTGAAATGGAAACAATTAATGTGGATAATAATGTGCCGGAAGAAGCTGCCAAGCAGATTACTGTGCAGGATATTGTAGTTTACAGCAGTCATTTTGATTTAAAGGGCAATAAAGTTACGCTTTCAGAGGAAGAAAAGGCAGATGCTTATGAAAAAATTCAAAACCTTGCAGGGCAGGCAAAGGAAACCACAGATTTCCTTGCTTTAGCAGAAGCGAATTCGGAAGCGGATACCATTGAGTATACCTTTGGAAAGGGAGAAGCACCGAAGGAATATGGTGATGTTTTTGAACAAGCGGCTTTTCAATTAAAGACCGGTGAAGTTAGCGATATCATTGCGACTGAGAATGGTTGGCATATTATCTATTGTGTGTCGGATTATAATGAAGATGCAACGATTCAAGTAAAAGAAAGAATTATTGGTGAGCGTCGCAATGAGATGTTTATGGATATATTTTCGGAATGGTCAGAAGATTATGATGTGGTAATTAATGAAGAAGCTTGGAATAAGATAAGCTTTGAAGAATAGGGCTATTTAGGTAGTATAAGAATATTAGTGCATATATAATCATCTGGACTTGCCTTACCACCGAATGATTGCTGAAAGGATAGCAATCATTCGGTGCCGGTCTGCGCCATCTGATCATATATGCACTAATATTCTCCACAGGTATCGTATACTATATTAGGAGTATTGATTAAAGGTTATAAATAATCTTTTATAAGCTTTGGACGAGAAAAGAGGATAATAAGAATGAAAAAATTGAAAAAGAATAAAAGAGTGTTGAATGACTGATTAACAGATATGAAAGGGAGGGTATAACATGTGTGGCAGATATAATTTTATGGTTGAAGAAGACGATGAGATTATGGAAATTCTGCAGAAGTTGAATGAAAAATATCAGAATGCACAAACGACAACTGGAGAAGTATTTCCCACCAATCAGGCTCCGATTCTTGTTAAGGAAGCCAAATCTATTACGCCCACGTTAAGTGCCTGGGGATTTCCTAAGTTTGATGGTAAAGGCGTAATTATCAATGCCAGATCCGAGTCGGCATTTGAAAAGAAGACGTTTCGTGACAGTCTTTTAAGTCGTCGATGTATCATTCCCTCCACTGGGTTTTATGAATGGGACAAGCAGAAGAGAAAGCATTTCTTCCGACTTGAGGAAACGAATGCACTTTATATGGCAGGTTTATATTCTATTTTTAAGGGTGAAATGCGCTACGTTGTTCTTACTACGAATGCCAACAAATCCATGGAAGGAATTCACGAGCGAATGCCTTTAATTATACCAAAAGAGGAACTGGAATCCTGGATTTTAGAGGATAATAAGACAAATTACTTTCTTCATACAACGCCACCAAAACTTAGAGTGGCAGTAGTGTAATAAAAAGATAAGTAAATTTTAGGTGGAATATTATAGAGGGAGTTCTAACTTATTTATAATGAGGATAACTGTTTTCTAGATTGAGGAAGGAAAAGGGTTATCCTTTTCTATGTATAGCCAATTTAGCAGATATTTGAGCTAGTAAAGGTTTATAGGATTTTGTTACTTAGGCATGAATCTTTTGTTTACATATCTTGTAATTTTGTACGAATTAATGTAGAATAATAGTGTAATTTTATGCAATATTTTAGGAGTATCTTATGAGTGAGAGGAAATTAAAGACAGGTGAGACATATGAGATTAAATAATTTCAAAGTAAGAACAAAAGTAATTTTACTTGCGGTGGTTTTACTATTAGTTGCTTCATTAATGGCAGGATTGTCCATAATGAATCAATCCAGGACTATGGATAGGAATTTAAAAGTATTAGAAGAAAGCATTCGTACTGATTTTGATAATAATATTAAAGAACAGGTAGAAAGTGTTGTATCTTTAATAAATACTATCTATATTAAGTATGAAAATGGTGAGTATACTCTGGAAGAGGCAGAGAAAATTGCAGCTGATTACGTTAGGGAATTACGTTACGGGAATGGGGGGTATTTTTGGATTGATACCTATGAAGGTCTTAACATTGTATGTCTAGGTAAGGATACCATTGAAGGAAAAAATCGATTTAATGATAAAGATGATAAAGGATTTCCGATGATTCAAGCAATTATTGAGGCTGGTCGTAAGGGCGGTGGTTACACTGATTATTGGTTTCCTAAGGCGGATGAGACCGAACCCTCACCAAAGAGAGGATATAGTTTAGCTTTTGAACCCTTCAAATGGGTTATTGGAACAGGAAATTATACGGATTATATTGATACCCACATTGCAACGATTGCGGATCAGGAAGAGAAAGTAGCAAGGGGCAATATTATAGAGTTTATAGTGATATTTACACTATCCTTGATATTAGCCATCTTTGTTACAATCTATCTTACAATAAACTTGAACCGGTCTTTTAAAGCGATTAGTACATACTTTAAAACCCTTGCAACTGGTGATTTTACGGTTAAGTTACCAGAAAAATATCTTGCCAGAAAAGATGATTTTGGGGTTTTAGCCAACGAAATAGAAGTTATGAAGGGTTCAGTAGCACACTTGGTTGGAAGTTCAAAATCTGCCGCCGATGGAATTGTTGATGTAGTCGGACACATTACGAACAATATTAAAGAATTAAATTCAAATATTGAAGACCTAGCGGCGACCTCTCAGGAGTTGGCAGCAGGAATGCAGGAAACGGCAGCATCAGCGCAGGTAATGTCAACGACTTCAGCAGAGATTGAAATTGCAACCAAATCAATTGCTTCTAAGTCACAGGAAGCAGCACTTCAGGTTATTGAGATTAGCAAACGTGCAAAGAATAATAAGAACGAAATCCATCTATCCCAAGGGAAAGCAGAGCAAATAGGAGAAGAGATAGAGCATAAGCTGGAACAAGCGTTGGAGCAAGCACAGGTAGTATCACAAATCAATGTTTTGACCGAAACGATTATGAAAATAACTGCCAAAACAAGATTACTGGCCCTGAACGCTTCCATAGAAGCCGCAAGGGCAGGTGAGAGTGGTAAGGGATTTGCTGTAGTGGCAGATGAGATAAGTGCCTTAGCAGCACAATCGAGGGATGCTGTTACCAGAATCCAAGAGGTTACCGAGGATGTTACAGAGGCCATGACTAATCTGTCGGACAGCTCAAGGGCTCTTTTAGATTTTGTATCTAAGGATGTTACAGAAAGCTTCACTAATATTCTAAGTGTTGCGGAAGCTTATAGTAATGATGCTGTATATATGGATGAATTGATAACAGACTTTAGTGCCACAGCTGAAGAACTTTTGGCAGGCATTGAAGACATAATGACAGCAGTAAATGAGGTGGCTCAAGCATCGACGGAAGGTGCAACAGGAACAGGGGATATTGCTATAAAGATTTCAGATATTACAAATTTATCTGCAGAAGTTGTACAGCAGGCAGCAATTTCTAAGAGTAATTCAGATTTCTTAAAGCGAGAGATCTCCAATTTTAAACTAGATAGATAATATTTAAATTATGATTATAAACCAAACTAAAATAATCCGATAAACAGCTTAGGACAATAACACATTTCGTTATTGTCCTAAGCTGCTCTATTTTTCCCCAGTATAAAGGCTGAATTGCGAGATCAATTATTACTATGTCACAAAGTTTAGCAAGCTTGAGATATAGAAACAATGGTTTATGCAGATTTGCCTTTTATTTTAGCAGATTTGTTTTTTTGCAGAAAAATCGACACAAATATCTAGTGAATCTGCAGGATCAATTGATATCTTTTTAAGGTATGTTACTATCAAGGCATAATAACAAATTGAGAGAGGGAAAATAGAATATATTATGCAACATTTGTTAAATAAATTAAACAAAGATGGCTATTTTACAGAGATTCAGATGGAACAGATTAAATATTCTGCTCTAGTTATACTGGGAGATGCCTCAAAGTTCCTAATTCTTTTTGTTGCATTTTCCCTGCTTGGGTATTGGCAAGAATATGTATATGCATTTGTTACAACCACTCTTTTAAGAATTCATATTGGCGGTAAGCACTATAATACCTATCTGGGTTGTCTGTTGTTCTCCACAGGTTACTTTTCACTTTTAGTGTTTTTGACAGTGTTATTACCTCGACACTATTATATATATTTATTAATAGTGACAATACCAATTGCTTTAGTATTAATATTAACATCACCTAGAGTATCTATAAAAAGCGGGCGTAATGTTAAGAAAAATCTTTCTGAAATTAAGCGTAACATTATAGCACTTATTGTAGTCTACTTGCTTCTTTTTATAATAATAAGAGAACCAATATTCTTAGTTGGTCCTTTTACAATTATATTACAAACAATTCAATTATTAACGATGAAAGGAGGAAGCTATTATGAAATCAGGAAAGAAACTAGGCTTCGCACGTAATATTCTTAGCTTGTTACTTATGGTCGCACCTGTAGTTTCAACAATGTGGGCTTCTACTTATTTGTGGGGCGAACCTGAGGTACCTGAATCACTGCGCAACTAATAATGACAAATTTTTGCAACAACCATGTTTAAAGAGGTATCATAGTAAAAATCTATGGTACCCTTTTTATGCTCCAACATTTTCTTCAACTTATGCAGACCAATACCTCGAGGAGCATTTTCTTTCGTGGTAAATCCGTAACTAAAATAATTATTAATCTCTGCTACACTAACATATCTATAAGTGTTTTTAACTTCAAAAATATTAATTCCATTATCTCGATTAATAAAAAGTTCAAGTGTTCCTTCTATGTTCAAGCTTTCAACCGCTTCAATGGCATTATCTATAAGAATTCCGTACATTTCAACTAACTGGTGAGAGTTGTAGTTTGAAGCCATCGTAAAATCTTGAATAGTCAGCTTAACGTTAATTTCCTTGTTCTTAATTTCTAACATTTTGCTATAAAGAAAAGCACTGATAATTTTATTGTCTAGTTTGAGAAGATCCTTCCAGACATTATTGCTATTAATCTCGTCAATGTAATCATCAATCGCCTGATCCGTAAAGGCTTCATCTCTTTTCATTGCAAGAATCGTTTGTATTTGATTGTGATAATCATGCTGCTTTCCACGAATTTCTTCAATCATATCGTCGATGATTGGGAAATAGGTGTCGTAGATTGCGAGCTTTTCTTTGTAACTACGACTTACAAAACCTTCTCGCAAAACGACAGTATTAATAACAATGGCAAAAAGAACAACGAGAATTATTTCAAGTATAACATTAGTAATATTACTGACATCTATATACCATAGGATCGTTATTCCATAGGAAAGTACGAAGGAAGCCGTCATAATTACACAGTAAATGGCATTTCGTTCCTCAATAAAGGAATGAAGAAGGAAGAAGGGTACTAGCCTGGTTAAAAAAAGCACCAGAATTAAACATATTCCCTGTGAAAGTAAACCATTATTAAAGGTATAATCAACGTTTCCAAGAATTAATTTGACAATAACAACACCTGCTAATTGGAGAACAATCATCATCAAGGAAATAGTAAAATAAACAAGTGAGCAAGAGGCAATGTTCTTAGCTTGATTAAAATATAAATATAAATATAAAGCCACGATACTTATTAACGTACTAAACAAATGTGATAAGATATCGTTAAATTGAAGAAAGTTAACTAATGCAATAAGAGCAGAAGGAACGATTATGTATAAAGGGACTAATTTCCATTTACACTTAAGGGTTTTATTAATACTATGAACAAAAAGTAATGTCATTGCATAGTCGAATAAAGACAGTGCCAATGTTTGAAAATAATAAACCATTAAATCTGTTCACCTACCTTTTTTTTGTAACTAGTACCTATTGGTATGTTATCTTTTAACCCCTTCAAAAAGATACAATTACTAATCATATCGACTTTTTCGATATACTCGCGATTTACTAAAAAAGACTGATGAGTTTGTATGAAATGTGCAGGTAGCTCTTTTGCAAACTGGCTTAGGTTCATAGATTTATACTTTATTTCTTCATACTGTGTCCAGATGATAATTCTACGGCTGCGACTTTCTACCAATAGGATATCTTTCAAGTTTACACGTTGTTTTAAACCTTTAAAATCTAAGGTCAGATAATTAGGTTCTTCGTTTAATTGATCAAAGTAATCAATCATAATCTTAGACATAACATCGGTTATGGTCTTTTTCGTATAGGGCTTTAATATGTAATCATAGCAATGGACATCATGAAAAGCCTCTAATTCTTTTGTTCGCATCCCAGTTATAAAAACGATGGGAGTAAACTGATATTTTTTAATAGTGCGTATTTCCTTTGCTAACTCAATCCCGCTACCGTCTAACAGTTGTATATCAATAAAAAAGGCACCAATATCTTCCTGGTTTACTATTTTTATTGCTTCGGACCTTTTATCAGTGCTGTGTATCGTTATGCCAGAATTAAACTTAAGCGCACTTTCAACCAAATAATTTCTCTGATCACGGTTATCTTCAACAATTAATAATGAGCGAATGGTAGACACTCCTTTTCTGCGCTATAGTTTCTAACTATATAAATATGTTAGCACTTGGCAGTACTAAATTACTATATAAATGCATTATAACATGATATGACTTTATATTGGAATAATTCTTTTATTTTATTATTTTTCGACATGTTATGTAGAATAGATTAGGGATCGTGAGCAGCCTCCTCTTTACTGCAAACATTAGTTCTGTTATAATTGGTTTAAAGGAGAATGCGAGTATGGGCAACTTAATTTTTCATATCGATGTTAATTCAGCCTTTTTAAGTTGGGAAGCTGTTTATCGTCTTCAGGTATTGGGAGAAACGGATGATTTACGAGAGATTCCTTCCGCAGTTGGGGGAGATGCAAAGAAGAGACATGGAATTATTCTTGCCAAGTCTCCTTTGGCAAAACAGTATGGGGTAAGAACTGGCGATAGTATCAGTAATGCACTAAAACTATGTCCGGAGCTTGTATTAGTGCCACCTCGCCATGATTTGTATGAGATTAATTCAAGAGCATTTGTAGAGATACTTAAGGAATTCTCACCTTGTGTCGAACAGTGTTCTATTGATGAAGCCTATTGTGATATGAGCGGAACCCTAGGTCTATATGGTTCTGCAATAGAGGCAGCCAATATAATTAAGGATAGGATATATCAAAAGCTTGGATTTACTGTAAATGTCGGTATTTCCTCTAATAAAGTACTTGCAAAGATGGCCTCGGACTTTAAAAAACCTAATCTGGTGCATACGTTGTTTCCAGATGAAATCGAGCAAAAACTTTGGAAACTCCCTGTGGAGGAATTGTTTTATGTTGGACGAGCAACGAAGAAAAAGTTAAATGAACTAGGAATTCTTACCATTGGAGAGCTGGCAAAGACAGATCTTAATATTCTTCGATCTCATTTTAAAAAGTATGCGGATGTCATTCATTCCTTTGCAAATGGCATTGATATATCTATGGTATCCGAGGAAAGTTCACCGAATAAGGGCTATGGCAATTCAACCACTACCTCCTTCGATGTGGACAAAGAAGGCGCGGCGAAAATGGTATTATTGTCTCTGTGCGAGAAAACGGCAGCCAGATTGAGAGCAGATGCAGTAAAGGCTACGGTAGTAGCCGTAGAACTGGTAAACTTTGAGTTTCACCGTACCACTCACCAGACAACTCTGCTTAGCGCAACCAATACCACCAATGAAATTCATAGGGCAACCTGCCGTTTGTTCGATGAATTATGGGATGGAACACCAATTCGTAAATTGGGAGTTCATACCAGTAAGGTTGTATGTAATGAGAGCAGCAGCCAATTAAATTTGTTTGACATGAATCGCAATGAAAAGCTTTCAAAGCTTGATACAGCCGTGGACGAGGTACGGGAGCGGTTTGGTAAAAATGCGATTTTCAGAGCCAGTTTCTTAAATAATTCAGCTCCACCTAATTCCAAAGTAAGTGAGTAGGAGTAACTTTCTGTACATAAGTTGCTGCTTGTAGCTATAAGGCCGAAAAGTTTTATTAAATAATAAGGAGTATTCGGAGCTTCTTGCTATTATGTGGATAAATGAATATAATAGACATAATGGTTAAATAGTAGACAATCACGATAACGATTCTAGGAGAATAACAATGAGCAAATCTAAAGCTAGCCCGGTAAATATAAATATGGATGAAGTGATGAATCAGCTTTTTGAAGGTGATTGTTTAGAATATATGAATAGAATACCGGACGGCAGCGTGGATATGATTTTATGTGATTTGCCGTATGGAATGACGCAAAATGAATGGGATTCCTATATTCCCCTAGATAGATTGTGGAATCAATACAACCGTATCATTAAAACCAATGGGGCAATTGTCTTAACCTCCAATGGGATATTTACGGCTAAATTAATTTTAAGTCAACCAAATATTTATAAATACAAATGGGTTTGGGAGAAATCAAAACCTACAAACTTTTTGAATGCAAAAAAACAGCCGTTGAGAAAGCATGAGGATGTCTGTGTGTTCTATAAAAAACAGCCTACCTATCATCCACAAATGACCGAGGGAAAACCTTATGATAAGGGAATTAGAAAGAATCAGTTGAGTGGGAACTATGGAGATTTTGAACCGGTGCATGTTGCGAGTGAGGGAGAGAGATATCCTACAGATATCATCTATGTTAAAACCGCAGAATCAGAAGGTGTAGTTTTACATCCCACACAAAAACCCATTGAGCTGGGAAGATATATGATTAGAACCTATACAAACCCTGGAGATGTTATTCTTGATAATACCTTTGGAAGTGGTTCGTTCTTAGTGGCAGCATTAATGGAGGGAAGAAACTTCATTGGAATTGAAAAGAATGAAAATGTAGCTCTTTTCAAACGGGAAGAAATTGATTATATCGAGGTAGCCAAAAACAGACTTTCACAAGCTTGGATAAATCTAGATAAGAAAACAAAAAAACATATAAAGATACAGAATCTGATTGCAGAATTTGAGCAAAGGTAGATGAAATTATGGGAACAATAATTAGACGGAATGAGAGAAGTTGGGCAATCGAAATCATTACTCAGATTAATCTAATGTTACAAGGAATAAATATTAGGTTGAAACGTGCTGGCGGTGAAAATTCGTTGTCGGTTAATAAAAAAAGTATGTTCCCCGATGTCCTGCTTTTTGAGGATGAGGCACAGTCTAAGCCCTTACAGGGTTGGGAGCTTAAGATGCCGGACGTGCTGATAACGGATGAAGCTTTTATCAAGGATGCTACCAGAAAAGCAATAGCACTTGGACTAAATAGTTTTGTTATATGGAATTTTACCTATGGCAAATTGTATATAAAAGGGACAGATCATAAATTTCAGGAAGAAAAAGTATGGACTGGAACAGACATTATAAGAACAAGAGAAGATGTTAATACACATAAAGATCTATGGATACCAATTGTTAGAGAGATTATTATGTCAGTCAATGAATATTTAGTAAATGGGAAAATTACAATTGCTCCAATTACTGAGGTCTTGACCGAACATCTTATGACGGAGATAGTTCAGAGAAATAAGAGTTTAGTTGCAGAAAACCTCCAGGCAAAAGCAAATAGTAGTATGGTCATGGAAAGAAAATTGAAGGTTTGGTGGAATACCTTTCATGAGGAGTACGATAAAGATGAAACCAATCTCTACTTTGCATATGCTAAGACAATATTACTTAATTGGACCAATCGAATTTTATTTGCTAATTTAATAAGAAGATATCACAATTGTGCTGATTTAATAAAGGATATTGATAATTCAACCTCACCGGAGGAAGGCAATGAAATTATCAATCAAATTATAAAGCAGGGCGATTTTTATAATGTGTTCAAAAAGATTGACTTTAATGACTTACTACCGGTAGACACCTGGACAGATATTGTAGACTACAATCAATTTCTGTTTTATAATCAGGTTCAAAATATAGATCAAAGTGTTTTACAGGATTTATTAGAGCGAACGGTCAATGTATCAAAACGTGAAATGAGAGGACAATACTCCACACCATTTTGGTTAGCTGATTTTTTATGCCAGATTACAGTTGAAAATTGGACAGGACATTGCGCTGATTTTTGTTCTGGTACTGGAACAATCGCAAAAGCAATTATTAATAACAAAAGGAAGAGAATACGTTCTGCAGAAGCTACCTTTGACACAACCTGGGTATCAGATAAATCTGCTTATCCGTTGCAGATATCTAATATTGCGCTTACGAATATTGATTCTTTAAATATCCCAATCAAGTTGTTTCAATCAGATATCTTTGAACTTGAAGTAGGCAAGCAGGTTACGATAAAAAGTCCGGTTGACGGGACTGATATCAATGTGGTAATACCGCCACTAAGTGCCGTTATTTCGAACTTACCCTTTGTGAAATACAATAATATAGCAGACGATGAACATGATTATATCAAAAAGTATAATGACTTAATTGAGGAAAAGACGAACATTTCTTTTAAATTAGGTAAAACAGATCTCTACACCTATATACCTTTTAAAGTGCATGAATTATTGGAGGATAACGGTAGATTGGGAATTGTGATATCTAATTCCTGGTTAGGGACAGAGATAGGGAAGAAATTCTTTCAGGCTTTACTTTGTTTTTATAATTTACGTACAATTGTGTTAAGTAATTCTGGGCGATGGTTTGAAAATGCAGAGGTTGTAACTACATTATTGGTTATGGAAAAGAAAGAAATTGCGCAACCAGAGAAAAACATCTTAGTTGACTTTTGCTTAACACAAAAGGACCTTAAGCAGCTAAGTGAAGCTGATTTGGATAACTTAATCAATACTGTAGTGTTAAGGGAAGAAATTGATGATACCCTGGTTAAGTTAAAAAGTTATTCATTAAGTAAAATTACTGCAATTCAAGAAAAAGGAATTTCTTTAAATGCTTTATTTCATAATGTCTCATGGATAGAGGAGCTTGAAGAGAAGTTAATACCTATAAGTAATGCCTTAACTGTCAAGCGAGGAGAAAGACGTGGCTGGAATGATTTGTTCTATCCTTCGGACGGACATGGAATTGAGACAGAATATATAAAGCCGGTACTAAAGAATCCGGCGAATTTAAAGTCATATATAGCAGCAACAGATATGGAAGCCTTTTGCTGTCATAGAACAAAAGAGGAACTACAAGAACTAGGTCATCTGGGTGCTTTGCATTGGATAAATAAGTTTGAAAATATTACAAATGGTACAGGAATCCCATTGCCTATTGCTTTAAATAGATCCGGCAGCCTTTGGTATGGGATGGAGGATGATACAAAAGCGGATTTCGTTACCGCCTTAAATCCCAACAAACGGCTCTTTGTGGCAAAGTTTGAGGAAAGTACCTTTGTTGATCAACGTTTTACGAGGTTACTAAAAAAGGATTCGAATGCAGACCTGGAGCTAATACATGCGCTTTTAAATTCCATCTACGGTATGTTTGCCATTGAAGCCATTGGTTTTGGGCGAGGATTAGGAGTATTGGATGCCAGCAGCTCCAATTTCAAACAAATCTATATGATTAATCCTGATGTAATAAATGAATGCCAACGAGATGAAATAAAAGAGCTGTTTAAAAAAATTAAATGCAGAAATGTATATGATACAGAAGTTGAGTTAAACGATCCGGATAGAGAGTTATTTGATCGAAAAGTTTTCCAAGCGATCGGAAAAGAATATGTATATGAGGACATCAAAAAATCTCTGTTATCCATGCAAAGAACCAGATTGATGGTTCGTTAAGGAGGAGCCTTTAATTGTAATTAGAAAGGACATACTCTGAAATAGTTGCATTAAAGGCTTCCTATTACTAACGCTTTAATGTGTTTGTCTCATACGTTCTTCACTGGCTTGAAAGTAAGCATCATCAATTTCAATTCCAATGAATCGACGTTTTAATTCTCTGGCGGCTACTCCGGTAGAAGCTACGCCCATAAATAAATCAAGAACCAGATCATTTTCTTTGCTTGCAATGGAGATGATCTGTTTTAATATGGACAGAGGTTTCTGAGTCGGATGTTTTGGTGCTTTTAAACGTTCCTTACCCATACAGATTGGACTTTCAATAAAATTGTGCATTTGATTTTGCTTTGAAAAGTTCCAGGTATGTCCTTTATTCCACATGCAGACGATTAGTTCACAACTATTTAAGAAAGAGGATTTACGAATGTTGGGTACGGGGTTGGTCTTGTGCCACACCATAAATTGAAAGGTGTCAAACTCATTATCAAAGACCTCATGCCATTTGCCTATTAAGTTATAACTGGTAAAGAGAAAGATGTTGCCGGTAGGAGATAAGATTCTCTTAAATTCCTTTAGGAAATCAACTGGTGCTAACTCTCTTAAGTCCCATTCAGCAAGATCATTGTTAATCTCACTTCTCCATTGAAAGCTCATATTACCAGTGGAATACTTAGCTAGATTATACGGGGGATCGCAAAGTATAAGCTCTATACTGCCAGTAGGAATTTTCGTCAAATGCTCCATGCAGTCGCCGTGAAGTAGAAGATATTTGTCTATGGATGAAATATCTATCATAGGTTAACTCCTCTCAATAATTTAGCTAGCAGAGAATTGCGGACAAGTGATTTATCAATTTTATCTATGGAATGAATAAATTATATTATACATTAAATAGGAAATAATTACAATATTTTATAATAAGAGGGAAAAGAGAGGAAGTCATTTTGTCATTTTGATGATGGCTTCCTCTCTTTTTATGTCAGATATTATGGAATATAGTATTCAACAAATAATTGGAATACATTTTGTGAGGTAACAGACTTAATGCAATTGGTAAATTGTTTGTCATAGGTTGTATTTCTGTTATAGCCTGTGGGAATCTTAGCAGCATATACCTTCTCCAGAATGCGATATACTATATCAGAGCCATACATATCCTGCAGGAACTCTGTAAAGTGATAACCAACTAATGCTGCATTGGTTCCAGTGGCATTTAGGTAATAAGCTTCAAAGTTCTTTTTATTATCCTCTGTTAGGAAACTGAAATTGGTGGAGTACATAATATCGATATAGTCTCTGCCATTTGAATCTGTATGTGCTACAGATAGGGCATCTAAGGTCTCTTTGGCTAAAGTAGTTGCATTTCCTTCGGACCAGGTTTCAAAACGTTGACCATAATGTGGTTGAGTTGACTCATAAAAACGAACCATTTCGTGTAAGGTGAAGTAATAATCATAGAAATAATCTAAATTAAAACAGGTAGAGTCAAGGATTATATAATTGTTATAGTTTGTAGTTGTAGTATCAGGAAGTTTTATGACCAGTTGACGATTCCAGTTCTTGCTGGGAAGGTAAGTATTTAAGCCAGTTTTCTGTACGGTGGTTATCATGGATAGTAACTTGGTTTCATAGTCTGTTGCCAGTGATACATTTTGCGTGTTATCAAAGTATACAAGTGAATTGTTGATGCCTTTGCTACCTTTAGCTATATTAAAACTACAGTTGGACGAGGTTAGCTCCCAATATGGGCTTTTTAGTACAGCAGTAATTCTCTGATAGGAACCTGCATAGTCCGGATTGCTATAGGCGCCTGTATTTAAAAACTTACGGAAAAATGTGTAGGAGGAAGTGACATTTTCAAGAGATAGCTTCATGTAATCTGCAATTACAAAATATTGACGAGCATAACCATCCGAGGAATAAACCCAACTGATTTGCTGGAAGGGAAGCTTTGTATTGCTGGTAATCATTTTAGGAAGTACAGGTGTAAAATCAAGAACTAGATTTTTAGCCTCACCGGTAATAATCAGTTTAACAGCATTGGGGAAGTTCATTAAAAATTCATTTCCGTTGGTTTTTACCTCGCTGATAAGATAACCATTTTTGTCATAGGCTTGCAGGGTAACAGAGGTATCGCAATTACCACTGCCATAGATACCGTTACTTGGGAGGCCGTAGGAAGTATAAGTGGATAATACTTCGGATAGATTTAGAATCTGACGATTGGTGGTTTGGGTAATGGTATAAGTGGCTTCTACATTCTTGATATCCGTATAGGTAGGATCTTTTGTAATACTAGGTTTAACGGTTATATTGATATCGTTATAATTTCCCTGATTATTGTCTGGAATGTAACCGTCAAAATTTGTTACATTTTTAATATCAGGTAAATTATTGATTCTACTATACTTGTTATAAACTACAACACCACAGTAGCCTAAATTGGTATAGGAGGAATTGTTATTGGTATTATAATATTGATAGTTAACAAGTGTACTTAAGGTTGCACTATGTATACTATTATAATTAGAATTGACACTTTGTTTATATTCTGAAGTTAATGTCTGTGTTGTAGTACGGTTGGTAGGGTTATTATAATCATAAAAATAGTAAGTTTTTGAATTTCTAACATACACATTTTTATCCTGACCCAGGGATAGGGTTAAGCCATTTTTACCTTTTCGATCGGAAACTGTTTGATAGGTTAAGCCCAGTGCGATGGAAATTGGCTTTGCTTTAACCATAATGTATTTGCCACCAGTTAAGAAGGCGACATCATCATAAGCAACATAGCTACCATTAGGAAGGCCAACTAATACGAGATAGTCATCTGCTTTTTCTCTGTCATAAGTATAGTTGTCAAACCAGTCCCACCAGTAATCATAATTCTTTGATTGATTTTTAGCTGATGCGGTGTTCGGTGGGATTGCTGATACAATAAGTGCTGTAGTTAGAAGTAAAGCAACTAATGTGTGAAGAAACTTCTTCATAAAATAAAACTCCTTTCAAAATATAATTAATTTATTTGACAGAATGTATTTTTGCAGAACCATTCTTTGGTAGGAGTTAATTAAGACATGCGTTGCCTGTCATATTAGCATAATTATATTTACAAAATATGGCAATCCTATGATAATTTTCTGATAAAAGTATGTCAATGATAATATTACTTGTACTTTTTATTATAGCTAGTACCAAAATATTCTGGGTTTATGAACAGAAAAAAGAACAACAACTTCCAATGATACGGCAGTGGAAGTGTTATTCTTTTCTTCATATTATATAAAATAAAAGGTAAATATCTTAATCGTTTTCATAGTTCATTGGACAGTAAAGATTATTGATATTTCTTCTCTAATGTCGCAACTAAGTCGATGTAATACTGCTGTGTTCCTTTTGCGGTTGCTTCTGATTCGAACTTTTCGGTCTCTTCATTTACCTTATTTATAATTTCAGGAGCAAGTTGACGTTCTGCAAAGGTATAAACAACAGAGTCTTCTTTCTCAATATGGCGTTTTAGAAGATGGGTATAGCTAATTGCATTAGCGATTACATCAAGCTTACTTACTTCGTCACCGCTTTTAACACGTAATAAAGCTTCATTCATTTCCTGAATATATAAGCGTCCCATATCATGTTCCACAAGCATACCGTGAGTAATCAGTTTATTGCCAAGAGGACCAAGATGAGTCACCATTTCATTAAACAGGAGTTTTTCCTCCTTGCCATGGTGATGTGCATCCGCATAATTACGGATGAAATCTGTCATTTTGCCAAAATCCTCATACTGTATTTCTTCCCCTTTTAGAATGCCATAGCAAGCTTTACGCACTACTTCAAGCATTCTTAGAATGTAGGTGTGTTCCTCAACCATAAGTTTAATACTATCCATCGGTTCATCCTCCTTTCAAAATTTCGTTTTCTAAGCTACCTTAGAAATCAAATAGTAATTTATTATAATAGCCATGTCAACTTAATGCATGTCTTTGTAGTCCTTATAATGCAATAATGCGATAAGTATCTTCCTGTGGCTTTTCAAAGCCGTAACCAAGTTCTGTAATTAATGCCTCCAGCCAAGCGTCTCTTAACTCGTAATAGACATTAATATCTCCATCTACTTCGTCCCAATATGGGCTATGAACACAAAGAGTTCTTTGCCAGATAACCTCTTCACTACTCTGCTTTAATACGCGATTCGCATGATCACAGGGCATTCCATCCAGGAGATTGTCAGTAATTGCTTTATAGATGCCGGTTGCATCTAAACGGTATTCCTTTAAGGTGATTGCAAGATTTCTTCCATTATTGATAACAATTGCCTTAATAGAAGCTTTCAGGTCAGGATTTGTGTTAAGAAGTTTTGTTATGCTATAAGCATATTTATATTCTACCTGTGATACTCGTTCCTGTAGCCAACCATGAATATTGCCGGTATCAATCATTTCCTCCAATGGTTTGTTCTCAAATTCACCGTAAAGGTTGTTGCATTCTGCTTCCAGTGGGAGCTGCTGTTTGTCGGCAAGGACGTAAAGCTCGTCTACGATTGCCTGCTGTTGTTGGATTTTATTATATAACCAGTGATGAATGGGTCCTAAAAATGCACTCATATCTGCCTCCTATGTTGCTGTGCATTTCCATAGAAAGCAGCAGCGTTTCATATTATTTAAAAATCTACCGGATGTATTATATTGTGTCTCATCCGGTAGATTTGCCTATTTCCTTAAGAATTATGCTAAGAATAATTCAATATCATCTTCTACAGTACCAATACCTGCAATACCGAAGTTTTCAACTAGAACCTTTGCTACATTAGGAGAAAGGAATGCTGGTAATGTAGGTCCTAAGTGGATGTTCTTTACACCTAAGTGTAAGAGTGCAAGAAGAACGATAACTGCCTTCTGCTCATACCATGCGATGTTAAAAGCGATTGGAAGCTCATTGATATCTTGAAGTTCGAATACTTCTTTGAGTTTCAAGGCGATTAAAGCAAGGGAGTAGGAGTCATTACACTGACCTGCGTCTAATACTCTTGGAATACCACCGATATCACCTAAATCGAGCTTGTTGTATTTGTATTTTGCACAACCAGCAGTAAGGATTACAGTATCCTTAGGAAGTGCCTGTGCAAATTCTGTATAGTAATTTCTAGATTTATGACGACCGTCACAACCAGCCATTACAAAGAATTTCTTGATAGCACCGGACTTAACAGCGCCAACAACAGCATCTGCTAATGCAAGTACCTGATTGTGTGCAAAACCACCGATGATTTCACCTTTTTCAATCTGGGTAGGAGCAGCACAAGTCTTAGCAAGTTCAATGATCTGTGAGAAGTCCTTGTGACCATTCTCGTCACGTTCAATATGTGTACAACCAGAGATACCAGTTGCACCGGTGGTGAATAATCTGGCTTTATAAGAAGCAGCTGGAGGAACCACACAGTTGGTAGTCATTAAGATTGGTCCGTTAAAGCTTTCGAATTCTTCCTTCTGTTTCCACCATGCGTTACCATAGTTACCTACAAAGTTATCATACTTTTTGAAGGCAGGATAATAGTGAGCTGGAAGCATCTCGGAATGAGTATATACATCAACGCCGGTACCCTGTGTCTGCTCAAGTAACTGCTCAAGGTCTCTTAAATCATGACCGGAGATAAGAATACCAGGTTTTGTGCTAACACCAATATTAACCTTTGTAATTTCAGGATTACCATAAGTACCAGTATTGGCTGCATCAAGAAGAGCCATACCATCTACACCGAATTTACCGGTTTCTAAGGTAAGTGCTACTAAATCGTTTGCATCTAAGCTGTTATCTAAAGTTGCAGCAAGAGCTCTCTGCATAAATTCGCTAACTTCAGCACTGTCATATTTTAATTCGTTTGCATGCTTCATGTAAGCAGCAAGACCTTTAATACCATATATAATAAGCTCTCTTAAGCTTCTTACATCTTCGTTTTCAGTTGCAAGAACACCAACCTTGGTGGACTTTGCATCAAATTCTTCTCTTGAGGAAGCAGTCCAAAGTGCTGCTTCTGGTAAGTTTGCTTTGTCAGCTACCTTTGCAAGCAATTCATCTTTGATGGAAAGAGTCTCTACAACGCGTGTATAGAAAACTTCATCATCAAAGTTTGCATTTGTTATAGTTGAGAACATATTAATTGTAACATAGTGATTAACATCAGCAGAGATATCCTCGCCTTGCTTTCTAAGAGCAGTAGTTACTGCACTTAAGCCCTTTGTAACATAGACTAATAAATCCTGCATTCTGGATAAATCCGGTGTTTTACCACAAACACCAATTTGTGTACAGCCTGTGCAGCCTGCAGCTTCCTGACACTGATAACAAAACATCTTGTTTTCCATTGTGAATATCTCCTTTATTCATATCATTTTTATTCATAACAAGTGAAACATTTGTCGTTTCATCTTGTTTTCGCCAACGTACCGGTATATCAATGGAGGGAGGCAGTTATGAGAAACTTCTTTACTGTCTTTCTTCCAGTTGACTTTCTGGGAACAAGATGAGTATAATACAAATAAAAATAGAAAAGTGTAGCTGCAGCTACAAATATGAAAATATATTGAAATATTTTTATTACACATTGTTTTGCCTACTTTATTGATATTAAAGAACGCATGAAATATAAATTTATATAGGAAGAAACATACGCAATATTTGTAAAACTATAGATACAAAAAGGAGAGCTTTATGGAGCAGTATTATGAGATACTTAAAAAATGTCCGTTATTTCGCCGTATTGATGAAAATGACATGGGAGCCTTGATGGGCTGTCTTAATGTTAAGGTGAAAAGCTTCGAAGCAGATGAATATATATTCTTTGCAGGGGATGAGATAAATGCGATTGGAATTGTTTTGCAGGGAATGATAGAAATTATGAAAGAGAATTTGTCCGGCAACAAACACATCGTAGCTTTTCTGGGAGCTTCCGATATGTTTGCAGAGGGTATTGTATGTACAGAGCGGAGGATTTCTCCGGTAACCGTACGAATGAAAGAAGCAGGAAAGATATTATTTATTCCTTATGAAAGAATCATTAAGTCTTGCGGAAATGGTTGCAATTTTCATATTAGCTTAATACAGAGCATGATGGTGGTCCTTGGTGAGAGAAATGTAAGATTGAATCGTAAGCTGGAACTACTTACCTTTAAGGGGATGAGAGAGAAGATTGCCAGCTATCTCTTAGGGGAATCAAATGAACGAGGCAGTAATATGTTTCAGATTATGCTAAATCGTACTGAGCTTTCAGATTATCTTAATGTATCAAGAACCTCTATGTGCAGGGAGCTGGCAAGAATGAAGGACGAGGGGCTGATTGACTTCTATGGGAATAGCTTTAAATTAATTAACAAGGCTGCTTTAGCCCAATGTTTAGAGTAAGTAAATTTATTTGCAAACCTCTATCAAATGTCCTTTAAAGATAGTTAAACTTCAAGAAATGTGTAGAATTGTAAACAAATCAGGAAGAATCAGGAAGAATTGTGGTTTGCAATTGAGATATTTGTAGAAAAATGGTATAATTGAATCGTTTGAGTGCACAGAATGGGAGGTGAGAGTATGCTGAAAAAGAGAAAATTAATTGGAGTTATTGTCTCTGAAGTAGAGGAACTTTATCAGCAAAAGCTATTGAAGGGAATTATAACCCAATGTTATTCCCTGGATTATGATGTAGCCATTTTCTCAACCTTTATTCGAGATACAGATTTACCAGAGTATAAAATGGGTGAAAAGAATATTTATCAATTAATAAACTTTGATTTATTTGATGGAATTCTTGTTGCTGGGGTAACCTTAGCGATGCCAAATCTTAGACAGGAGATTGAACAGCTTCTATTAAAGAAATGCAAATGTCCGGTGTTATATATAGATCTATACTCAGAACATTTTCCTTTTATTTATACCGATGACAGAAAAGCTTCGGAGCAAATAACGGACCATTTAATTGATTGCCATAAGTATAAAAAAATCTATTGTCTGGCAGCAGACCCAAACACTGCGGCAACGATAAGCCGTGTAGCAGGCTTTAAGGATTCAATGCTGAAACATAATATTGAAGTAAAGGAAAACATGATCTCTTATGATGGTGATTATTACTATTGTAGCGGAGAGGCTTTTGCAAGAAAAATTATTAATAATGAAATAGAGAGACCCGAGGCTATCGTATGCATTAATGATTATATGGCGATTGGCTTAGTAAACGAGCTTGAAAGGAATGGAATTCATGTGCCGGAGGATATAGCGGTTACGGGTTATGATGCGACCGAAGAAGCAGCACTTTCTCGTACGGTTATAACCACCTATTCACCTCCAATTAAGCAGACAGGTGTAAATGCTGTTTGTGAATTATCTAGATTAATGACTGGTGTAATTGCCCAGCCCTGCAATATGAAATCCAGTCGACTTGATGTTGGCAGAAGCTGTGGCTGTAATGACATGGAGTTCATGAAACGAAGTGTTATTCATCGTTTAAAGCACAAATCAGAGGATTATAAAAGGCTTTTAGAAAGTCATATGACAGAGACGCTTACGGCTGTTTCAAGTTTGGAAGATTGTCTGTCTTATTTCAGCAAATTTCTTTATTTGATTAAAGATTACTCTGATTACTACTTATGCCTGTGCCATAATTGGGATGGCAGCGTGCACAATTATAGTGAAGAAGATACCTATATTAGAACGGGATACACCTCTAAAGTGACCCTTGCAATGGCAAGTGAGAACAGAAATGTCCTGGATAGTAATATTACATTTGAAGCTAAGAATTTAATACCAGATCTGTGGAAGGACAGGGAGAAACCCAAGGCATACTATATTACCCCTATGCATTTTAATGATCGAACCATTGGATACTCGGTACTTTCTTATGGGGACAAGGTTCAAGCCTTTGATATTACTTATAGAAATTGGAGCTGTAATGTAATGAATGCTCTGGAATATAACAGGGCACATAGAAAGTTATATCGTTCTTCCTTCCGTGATGTATTAACTGGTATCTACAATCGTAGCGGATTTAATCAAAACCTTCCAGAATTAATTCACGAAGTAATCAGCCAAAAGAAAAAGCTGGCGATTGTGATGGCGGATATGGATAACTTAAAGGATGTCAATGATAGCTTTGGCCATAAGGAGGGAGATAATATTATCTCTGTTGTAGCTGGTGCTTTTCAAAGTTGTTGCAAAGATAATGATATCTGTGCTCGTATTGGTGGGGATGAATTTTTATTTGCAGGAGTTGTAGAGGAGGGAGTCGAACGCGGAGAAGAAATGATTGAAGCAGTGAGACATTACATCAGTATCTACAACTTAAAATCTAAGAAACCCTATCAAATTGAAATTAGTATGGGGGCTTGCAGTGACTATATAGCTGGTAAAGAGGATATGGATCGTATGCTTGATACCGCAGATCAAGAAATGTATCTTAATAAAGCGCAGAATAAGAAGAGACGCGCAATGTTGGGTTAATTCAAAATATTAAAATAGAAAAGGGCAGATAATAGCTTTTTAAACACTTTTGATTAGAGTGGTGTTAGGAAGATATTATTTGCCCTATTATTCACCATAAGTTAACGACTTTTATTTTATCTTTTATATAATTTAAAGGTTTCAACGGCCTTTTATTTATCTGCCATATCTTTTAAGGTATTACCAGCAAGTCTGTACACAGTCCATTCACTCATAGGTTCAGCTCCTAACGATAAGTAAAAATCAATGCTAGGTTGGTTCCAGTTCAGACATGACCATTCCAGTCGACCACAACCACGTTCAACTGCGATTTGCGCAAGTTTTTTCAAAATGGATTTACCATATCCATAACCCCTATACTCTGGTTTAACATACAGATCTTCCAGATAGAGACCAGATCTTCCTAAAAATGTTGAGAAGTTATGAAAGAATAAGGCAAATCCTACTTCGATTTCATCTTTTATTGCGAAGATAACCTCTGCATTTTTCTTGTCAAATAGCCATTCATTTAATAACTCCTCTGTTGCAATAACCTCCTCTGACATTTTTTCATAATCAGCTAAAGCTCTTATAAATTGAAGTATTAGCGCAGTATCTGATCGGTTGGCATAACGAAAAGTTAAACTCATACTTATGACTCCTTTACAAACGAGTATGGTACATAAATTGATATACATTGAAATAATATTTTACTCGATTATATCAGACGTTCTTTGATTTTGCTATCAACAAAAACTTGTCCATTAACAAAAGGATTGTATTTATGATAGGTTTGTTATAAGATACAAACAAATAGAACGTAGTAAAGTGTTATTATAATACAGTAAGAAAGGATCATTTGGAATGAAGGAGAAGTCAGGGACTCATACTCATATAGATGCAGAGGGTAAGGAATACTCCCACAGTCATGATTCCGGTCATGGGCATAAACATAGTCACAAGAGCACCAAGGCAGTATTGGATCGTTTGTCTCGGGCGAGCGGCCACCTGGACTCTGTAAAGCGAATGGTTGCGGAAGGAAAGGATTGCAGTGAGGTGTTAATTCAGCTATCTGCAGTTATTGCAGCGCTTAATAACACCGGTAAAGTAATTCTAAAGGATCATATAGAGCATTGCATCGTAGACGCTGTGGAATCTGGTGATGCAGAAACAATTAGGAATTTAAATATAGCGATAGATCGTTTTATTAAATAAAATTTTGTATTAGTTTAGCCATACAAAAATTTGTATCCCCCCCTACGGCTTGTGCAAATAAAAAAAGCATTTATAATTAAAATGATTTAAAAGGTAATAGCAGGATAAATGCTAAATAATTGGAGATATTGCTATTTACCAGCAGAATGTAGGATTAGGGAGGAACAAGATTATGCATATGGCAGACGCATTGATTGCACCTGCAGTAGCGGCCACCATGTATGTAGCATCAACGGGGGCAGCAGCTTTTTCAGTAAATAAGGTTAGATTAGAACAGGACATTAAAAAGATTCCGCTCATGGGCGTTATGTCCGCTTTTGTATTTGCGGGACAGATGATTAACTTTACCATACCGGGAACCGGTTCTAGTGGACATTTATGCGGTGGTTTATTATTATCCATATTACTTGGACCTTATGCTGGATTTCTTTCTATGATTTCAATCCTAGCCATTCAAGCGCTTTTGTTTGCAGATGGTGGTATCCTTGCACTAGGAAGTAATATATGGAATATGGCGTTTTATGCATGCTTTATTGGTTATGCACTTATTTATAAACCGTTCATCAAGAAGAATATGAATAAGGGACGAATAATGCTTGTCAGTATAATTGCAAGTGTTGTTAGCCTTCAACTTGGAGCCTTTAGTGTTACACTTCAAACCCTTGCCTCCGGTATAACCGAGCTTTCCTTTGGACAGTTCCTATTATTTATGCAGCCAATTCATTTGGCAATTGGAGCAGTTGAAGGTGTAATTACTGGTGCGGTGGTAATCTTTATTCATAGTACAAGACCTGAGCTATTAACAGATAGTAAGGTTGACAATAAGCTTGGGTTTAAGCAGGTGTTGGCAATCCTCTCCATTCTTGTAGTGGTTATTGGTGGAGGATTATCTCTAGTAGCTTCTGGCAATCCTGACGGATTGGAATGGTCCATTGAAAATGTGACCGGAAGTACAGAGTTAGAGCCACAGAGCGAACATGCAGAAGCTACCAAAGGTGCCGCGGGGCTACAAGAAAAGACTGCGCTACTTCCAGACTATGCATTTAAGAATAGTGATTCAGTCCTGGGAACCAGTTTTTCTGGTGTTGTTGGTGCGGGTGTTGTAGCGGTGGTCAGTTTAGGCTGTCTCGCATTAATTAGATTGTTTAAGAAAAAGACTTTGTAAAAGAAAGTTCTAGATAGAGTAGGATAGCAAGGTTATAAAGAGTAAAAATAGCAGGTAGGTTCTTAATATAAGAATCTACCTGATTTACACGTTTGGTGGAAGGCAGCAGGAGCGATGAGTAAGATAAGTGATGCGATGTATGAAATAGTGGAAATGGATGAACTGGCGGAGCAAAAAACGTTGATTCATCAGCTTCACCCACTGGTAAAATTAATAATTACAATTTTATATACCACTTTGGTAGTTTCTTTTGATAAATATGAGCTTATCGGCTTACTACCCATGGTGCTATATCCAGTTATTGTGTTTTATTTGTCGGATTTATCGCTAAAAAGTGCGCTTGAAAAGTTAAGGTATGTACTGCCATTGGTAGGTTTTATCGGGGTATTTAATCCTGTTTTTGATCATAGGGTAATGATGCATATAAATGGTGTCGTTATTACAGGGGGCATGATTTCTATGACAACCTTAATTCTAAAAGGAATCTATACCTTGCTGGGTGCATTCTTATTAATGGCTACGACTGGAATTGAACGGCTCTGTTATGCCCTTAGGATTTTACGGATTCCCAGTATCCTGGTAACACAGATCTTACTGGTTTATCGTTATATTATGGTGTTAATGAAAGAAGCAAATTCAGTTATGGAAGCCTATTCAATGCGGGCACCAAAAGAAAAAGGTATTCGTTACCGGGTATGGGGTACATTGCTGGGTCAACTCCTGCTTCGGAGTCTGCTTCGAGCAGAGAATCTGTATGATAGTATGCTGCTACGTGGTTTTAAAGGTGAGTTTTATTACGGAAATAAACAGAAAATAGATCGTTATGACGTTGGGTATCTTCTTCTGTGGCTAGTAGTCTTAGTTGGTCTTCGATTATTAAAATTGGTCATTTAAATCGTTCTAAGTATAAAAGTAAGGCTTCAATTACTGTAGCAAAAGCATGAAATGCCAGGAAAGGTTGATGAAACAAGAATGAATCAGAGTTATTTAGAGTGTAATAATATCTCTTTTCGATATGAAAAGGGTAGAGATATAGTAAAAGATGTCTCCTTTCGTGCAAATACCCAGGAGTCAATTGGATTAATCGGTGCCAACGGTGTGGGCAAATCAACGCTACTTCGCATTCTGGTTGGACTTGAACTGAACTTTGAAGGAGAAGTGTCGGTAGACCAAATCCTAGTGAATAAGAAAAATCTTTCACAAGTTCGCTCAAGACTTGGCTATCTATTTCAGGATTCTGAAAATCAATTATTTACCTCAAGCGTGTATCAGGATGTTGCTTTTGCCCTAAGAAATGATAATCTTGATCAGAAGTTAATTGAGGAGAGAGTTATGGAAGCATTAGAGACAGTAAATATCGCACATCTTAAGGATAATAAGGTTTATAAGTTGTCCGGAGGAGAAAAGAAACTTGCCTCCATTGCGACAATCCTAGCAATGAAGCCAAAGCTTCTGTTGATGGACGAACCAACCATTGCTCTTGACCCGAAAAACAGACGTACCTTGATTCAAACATTAAACAAATTGGATTACATTAAGTTGATTGCTTCCCATGATCTTGATATGGTACTTGAAACTTGTAACCGTGTTATTCTATTATCAGAAGGTCAAATCGTTGCGGATGATACTGCGGAAAAGATTTTAACCAATCAGGAGCTACTTGAAAGACATGGACTGGAATTACCTCTTTGTATGGGAAGAAGATAATAACTTAGTGGTTATATTTCGATCTTTTCCAATACTAAGATGCTTGAATAACAAGAGAGTATTACCTGCTTGTAATGAGAAATACGTATAAATTGTGGATTAGTTACGTAGATTTCTCGTTGCATGTGGATAATACTCTCTTGTTTATGACAAGTGTAATGTTTCACTTTACTACATCCGCATAGGCAGAGCGCCTGTACTTAATTTGTTATATTTAATATTTGAAAGTTAACTTTCACATTTATTGTAGCAAAAACATGTATGGCTAAACTGTTGCGAATATCGCTTTTAAATCTTCTTCCGGAGTTGTTATATGCTTAAGTTTATACTTATTTACAAGGAGTTGCAGAACGTTAGGACTTAGGAAAGCAGGAAGAGTGGGTCCTAAGTGAATATTTTTTATATCCAGATAAAGAAGTGCTAATAAAACTGCAACAGCTTTTTGCTCATACCAGGAGATAATGAGGGATAGCGGAAGGTCATTTATATCACACTGGAAAGCTTCCGAAAGTGCCATTGCAACCCGGACTGCGGAATAAGCATCGTTGCATTGACCTACATCAAGTAGTCTTGGTAAGCCTGCAACTTCTCCAAATTCAAAGTAGTTGAAACGATATTTACCGCAGGCAAGTGTTAGGATAATACAATCCTTTGGAAGTGACTGTGCAAATTCAGTATAGTAGTTTCTACCGGGTCTTGCGCCGTCACAACCACCAATTAAAAAGAAACGTCTTATGTCACCATTCTTAACAGCCCTAATGATTGCTTCGGCATTGCTTAAAATTGCTTTATGACCAAAACCGACCGTAATCTCCTTTGGGATTTCATCTTCATCAAAGCCACCTAATTCTATCGCTTTTTCTATCATGGAGCTAAAGTCCTTGGTGTTGTCTTTCGTTCTATGGATGTGAGCGATATCATCAAAGCCGACAACACTGGTGGTAAATAAACGATCCTTATAGGAATCGTGTGGTGTCATAAGACAGTTAGTGGTCATTAAAATACAGCCAGGCAGATTGTCAAACTCTTTTTGTTGATTCTGCCAGGCAGTACCAAAGTTTCCAACAAGGTGAGGATATTTCTTTAAAGCCTCATATCCATGGGAAGGAAGCATTTCACCGTGGGTATAGATGTTAACCCCTTTGCCCTCGGTTTGTTCCAACAATAATTCTAAATCATATAAATCATGTCCTGAGACTACAATGAAGGGACCTTTTTTTCTTCTAATATTAACCGTATGAGGGAAGGGACTCGTAAAATGTTCGTTGTTGGCCTTATCAAGAATTCCCATAGAGCCAACTGCCATTTTGCCAGTTTCAAGCATCAGATTAACTAAATCCTCAAAGCTTGTGGATTCATCAGTGATTGCCGCTAAGGCTTTGATATAAAAATGGTCAACATCAGGGTCGGAGTAATCAATGGCTCTTGCTTGATGAGTATAGGCGGCCATACCTTTCAGACCATATTTGATGGTCTCTCTAACGGAGCGAATATCCTCGTCCAGAGACTGGTCAAACATAATACCAGCCATTTTGGCATCTTCCATGATTTCTTCTCTGCTTTTGCCCAGTTTATAAGTTGCTTCAGGAGCGGTAAGATTTTTCTTGGCTTCTTGTCTAATTTCATCCTTTAGTTTTTGGGATTGTCTAAGCATTGCCATATGCTGCTCTTCATTAAAGTTCACATTTGTTAAGGTTGTAAAAAGTGCATCTTCGATAAACCTAACATAATTCTCTGGCACGCTTTGACTTCTTTTTAAGAGCTCATTACCATATAAAGCAATGCCTTTTGCTTGATAAACAAGTAAGTCTTGCAGTGCCGCAATTACGGGAGTTTTACCGCATACTCCTCTTTGGGTGCAGCCCTTTCCTCCGGCGGTCTGCTCGCATTGATAACAGAACATTTGATTTTGCATAACTTCCTCCTAATGGTTCTAGATTAGTATTAGTCGCCAATGCAGGTGATAATTGGCATGTTTTTACTCATGCATAAGTTATGTCCAATTTAAGCTGTGTATAGTCGTAATTTATAAAACTAATATAAAATTTAGTATAGAAATAGGGCTGTAACCACAGCCCCTATAAATTGTTTGAGTAATATAAGTGTTTCTAAACATTACGCTCTTGAAATTGCATGGAAAAGCCTCCGCTTTTGACATCAAGAGAATCTAATATAGTATCTTTAATTTCCACGTTACTAAGTCTTTTCACAATTCCATAGGGTTCTTTCAGTGAAAGCTGCTCGCCTTTTCCTGTAATTACCCACAGTATCTGATAGCCTCTCGGAATTATCTTTAAACGGTCTTCCCCTTTGCCATCTGTGAAATACACTAATAAATTAACTTTCTTCTGATTGGCATACTCAAAGACCGGGTTAAATTTTGTGCTTCCTTTTGTACTAATTCTATCTTTTATATCTTTGATGGTTTTTACCGTATACTCTCGGCGGATTTCATTATCACATTCCAGAACTGTAATTTCATTATTGTAGTTTTTGACAATACCAAGGACTTCTTTCAAGGCTTGATGAAATTCCTCTTTGCTAATACTGCCACTTATATCGATAGCAACCACAACCTTAGCCTTATGACTTCTAAGCTCACCTCTTAAATCCAAACGTTCTGGTTGTCTTCGGCTTCTTCTCGTTATCGTTTTTTTCTTATTACTTTCCACTGTTCCCATTAACCGCTGAAGATAGAGATTCCAAGGTAATTCACTAGTCCTATTTTTAAGGGTTGATAGTATATTTTTTATATAGGAGGCAAGTTCACCTTTCTCGGACAAGCTAGTGGCCTTTTTTGTGAATTCCTGGAGGGTTTTCTCATCAATGTCACTGGTCTCCTCCCAAATATCATGAGTTTGATACACATTAAAATCAGTAGCTAGGGTATCGTTGGAAGTATCCTTAACTGTAGATGTGTCATCCTTTTCCATTAGGGGAAGGACAGCTTGAAGCGTATCTACATAATATTCAAAGGGAGCAAAGGGTTCGAGGTTTAAATGGTACTGTTTATTAACACCTTCTACGGTTATGGCATAGGGTGGCAGACGATCTAAGTACTTGTTAACAACAATATCCATTGCCATATTGATTACCAGGGGATGGTAGGTTCCCCTAAGAGCTTTTGCCCTAATGAAATGCATGGATAGGATATGAAGGATTTCATGCTTGATGCAGGTCTCCATTTGATCTAGATTAAGATCTAAAAAAAGAAGAGGATTAAAATATATGACATACTGTGCTCCTTTAAAATTAATAGCAGTTGGGCTGCTGATATTAAATCTTAACTCTCTTTCCATCTGGAACATAAAATATCCATAGAAATTATCTTTGTCGTCCATCAATCTTAAATTAACTTTATCTACAAGGGAGAAAAATTCCTTTTCAAAATCCTCCGGCATGGTTACCATGAACTTTGTAGCTAAATGTCCTGCCTTATTAAAAGTATTAGTAAGCCTTTTTGTCTGTACAAGTAACGATTCCTTCTGACGCTCAAAATTTATTTCCATATTGCATCACCTACCCAAACTATAGGACTCAAAAAACAATTCCACAAATACCTCATTTTCTATAGCGTATTTATATATTTCACTGTAATTATTTTTAATGTCCTTCATAATACCAATTCTTAAGTCTACAGGATATACTTTTAAAAATTCCAGAAGTCTATTGATAAAATATTCAGCTTCCTGGAAATCTTGTTTTAAACGAAAATTTAAAGTTTTTAGAAGGTTCTTAGCAGTAAGATAGAGTCTAGTGTGTGTTTCTCTTTGTATGCTGGTAAGAACAGCTTCTGAAAAGTCGCCATTAAATATATCATCAAAGGATAATAGAGGACTGTGATCGGCATCCATAAAGCTAAGTAACTCTTCTGCAATAAGCTTTCCGACATTGCCTTTCAGCACATTAAGAAAAACCGACCTTGGAATGGAGTCCTTCTTTTTATAAGTTGCATAGGTTTTGGAAATACGTTCATAACTTCTAGGGGTAGCACTTACACCATCTTCTTCGGTCTTATGTAAGTATTCCGGATAGGTTGCAATAAACTCTATTACTTTCTGCTCAAGACCGGTATCCATTGCCCAAGCTAACCACTGCAGATAATCTGGTTCCATAAAGAGCCAGACAAATCTGTTCTCCTGGGCAGCATCCATATCCACTACCTGATAATTAAAATCACCACCATATTTGCTGGAGGGATTCATAGCAGCGAGTATTTTAACGCTTGGGGGTAATTGATAACCATTAATCTCCCGGTTTAAGATAAGATTCATCAGTTCCTGTTGTACAGTATGCTCACAGCGGTTAAGCTCATCAATAAATAAAAGAACGGTGTTGCCTTTTAATATCTCTTTGTCAATTTGTCTTAGCTTGTTGTGAACTGCATATACGGTGGTCTTTCTTTCTGTTCGAATACCTGAATTGCCTACCTCAAAGTAGGTTTCTACCGTTGGGAGACCGCCAATTTCCCCTTCTTTTAGGAGATTACCGTCAATCACGATTAAGCTCCAGTTATTTTCTTTCGCTATTTCCTTTGCTAAAGCTGTTTTTCCTATACCACTTTCACCAATAATTAGAGGTACTTCACCAGTGGCTAGGACTAAGTCAACGCTTTGTAAGGTATCTGTAAAATTCATAATTAACCATGCCTTTCTCTTTGCCTGTTTTTGGTCGCAGGCATATTTCTCTTCTATTGTAATTTTAGTTTTTCATCTACTGTTATTTTCTTGGCTTTTTTACTGCCATATTTATAAATAAAGGATAGCTTATCTATTTGGTTCATAAAAGTGTAATCCGTAATACTTAGGTTCAAAAAGTCTCGGACATATTTTTCCTCAACATCCTCCGAGGATAACACTTCTTTAAGAGTGTCTTCCAATTCTTCTTTTGTGATACTATCTTTGATATATTTAAGAATTAAAATATTTGTTCTAAGAAAAGATAATAGCCTTTTCTTGTCTTTAATGTCTACAAATTTAATTGACTCTTCATTATGAAGGACTGCAATAAGCTCTGCCTTATAGGAAGGCGAGGATATTAATCTGATTGCTTCAGAATTTATTGTAACAGCCTCTTCTTGCGCATTCTCACTAGGAGTTTTTATAAATTTTATAGCATCATAATGCTTTCTTATGGCGAGTAATTGTAATTCTTCGCTTGGGTTTTCTACATATTTAATTGCCCAGCCTGCTTGTTTCATCGCTAATCGAATTACTTCATCCGTTGGAGCTTTCAGATATTGCAAGTTAACCCAACCAGCCTGAACTGCTTTTATCATCATGGCTTCTGTGGGGCTTTTTATGAATTTAATTGCATGAGCATTATTGTCTAAAGCGGTTTCCTGCATTTCGGTGGTTGGATTATCAATATATTCTAACAAAAGTCCGTTTTTCTGAACAGCAATTAATTGCATTTCCTCGGTAGGATTAGGAATTGATGCAAGTGCATAGGGGTTCTTCTTTATTAATTCTATAAGGGTTACTGTTTCCATCTATAGCTGCTACTTTCTAATAGTGATTTGTTGGTAACGGAACATCCAGGTCGAATTGGATGCAGCGTATTTCGCTTCTATTGTATCATTAGAATACATTTAGGTCTACAAAACAAGGTAAATTGATAGGTATTTATTGCTTTATAAACTGGCCAAATGCAAAAGATTGTGCCTTATTAATGCATTTTTTTAAAGGTTTGGGAATAATAAAGCCCATTTAAAGCTCAATTGAATTTAAATAAAACTTTAGTGGTTTATATTTTAATGTGTATATGGAAATACATCTAGCTGAACAACCACCTAAAACTTATATAATAAAATTTTAAAAAGAGATACAATTAATGATTGACATTTATGGCTACCCTTGGTAACATATCTAACATATAATACATATTAATGATATATGCAACATATGAATTAGTGTAAAATACATTTTACATACGAAGTAGTGATCTGACACAGTACCGTTAAATGTTTGTGGCAGAAGAGCAAAAGTAAATAAGAATGAAATATGTGCATGAGAATGAATCAACATAATGTTTTTAAGGGAGGATAATCTATGAAATCAGTTTTAAAAAGAGCGACCGTGGGAATTATCGCTTTGGCTCTCGTTCTTACCACGTTATTTGATGTAACCGCTTCAGCAGCTTCACAATATTCTGGAGCTTATCCCTGGAGTAAGGTTAAGGGGGGAACTACCGGAGATTATATCGCAGACTCGTACTACAATGTATCTTCCGGTCATGTATTTGAATCAGTAACGCAAGAACGTCTGCTGGATATCTTAAGCAGCAAGGGCAATTACTACATCGTATTTGCCAGCCCTAAGAATTCATCCAGTCAAGCGGCTATCAGTGCTATTAATGCACAGGCAAAAAAAGATGGAATCACAAAGATTTATCACTTTGACCCATTTGTTGATGGTTATCAGATTGATATCACTGACAAAGATACCGTTTTTAAAACTGCAAATGGAACTTCCTTAAATCAATTATGGACCAGAATAACAGAGTTACTTCCAGCTGCTGAACCAGTTACAAGTTATGTATCCAGTGATACGTTGCTTTTCTCCTTCAATGGTGAGAGCACTTCAAAAATCAGTGCATCCTTCAGTGTAAAGGCGAATGCAGGATTTGACCAAACAGCTGCTGCTGAAGGTATTGCCAAAGTATTTCGTGGGGGCAATAGTGAAGGTAGTGTTGTTTCAGCTAGTGTAAGAAGTGATTTTGATTTCTTCAAGAGAGTATACAACGCTTCTGCAACTTATTTTAATTACAATGGTGGCGTTCCAGATGCACAGGGTAATAGAACTGGCGCAACCACTACAGAGATATTTACAGATGCAGACGAAGACGGATTTGTATTCCATCAAGTAAACTTTGTTGAACTTATTAACATTTTAAATTCTCCTGGCGAACATACCATATTCTTTGGTGCTTCTTGGTGCCATAACACACAGGCAATCATCGGTAGTGTTGCAAAGAAGGCTAAGGAATACGGACATAAAACAGTTTATGTATATGATACAACCGTAGGTAATCAGTTAACTTTTGGAACCGGTGCCGATATTGATAAAGTAACAGCATCCTCCAGTGCCTTTAATTCACGTAACAGTGTTAATACAACCACCGGCAATGGTAATATCAGTTATCTCTATGGTGAACTTGCAAAGTACTTAGGTAACTTCACTACAGAAAATAATTCCAAGCAAAACAACAGTATTTCCTATTATCCAAATGGTGATTTAGATGGTGCAGCTACTGCTACAGCTCCTTGGTTAACAGGAACAGATTTAAATGCAAGACGTTTACAGCTTCCTTTCTTGATTAGCTTTAATAAAGATAAGGCTGACCCAGTAACAAAACAATGGTTACACAAAAATGTAGCAAATGACGGAACTTATACAGAATACATGCTTGAACTTGCTTGGGTTTTAAAAACTCCTAACGCATTAACAGCAGCAGGTGCTATCGATGGTCTTACTAAAGTTGATTTTGCAAGTGAAGCAGTGCAAGCGCTGGATGATGTACTTAAGTTAGATAGCAGTATATCACTTTCTCAAACTGACGCATATACCTTCCCAGCTGCTTCAGCTGATTATGCTGACCAAGAGGCAATTAATGTAACAGTTAAAAACGAAGGTGGTTCTACCGGTAAACTTACCGTAGCATTATCCGGAACAGAAAGTGATAGCTTTACACTTTCTAAAACTTCAATTGATAGTTTATTAGTTGGTGATAGTGCTTCCTTTACAGTTGTTCCTAAGACAGGACTTACAGCTGGAACTCATACAGCTACCGTAACAGTTAGCGGTAACGGTATATCAGAAACCTTTGATGTAAGCTTTACAGTGAATGCTGCAGAAGTGGCAGAAGAAGTAGCTGAAGAGCCGGTTGGTACAGAGGTTGAAGAAGACACAGACACTGTGGAGCCTGTAGATCAGCCTGTAGTTGATGAAGAAGTAGCTGAAGAGGAAGTATCTGGAGAAGAAGTAATTGACGAAGAAGTAGTGGTTGAAATCCCAAAGACAGGTGAAACTGGTTCCAGTGCAATTTGGTTATTGGTTGGTGCAGCATCCACTATGGCAGCTGGTATTTATGTTACAACTAAGAGACGTACCATCAAAACAAAATAAGTAATATATGAAATATATATGATTTATGCTTGAACATTGAAATCATAAATGGCTAGAAGAAAATCAGGTCGCAAGACAAAAGATTAGACTATAGATATCAGGAAATGCACCTTGCGTTTCCTGATATTTCCTTGAAGCTAGTTGTAAATGTCCTCAGGAACAGGGAGAGATAACGAAGAGTGTATCGGTTATTAAGATTATCACTTTTCGTAGGAATGGAGAAGAATATGAATATTGATTGGTTATCCGCAGCAGCCTTGGCTGTTGTTCTTATATTTTATGTTATTATTTATAAATTACAAAAAAAAGAGGTTAATTTTACTTACATTATATTAGGCTCTTTGGTAGTGGGACTTGTGGTAGGATTTTTCTTCTCGGGGCATACCTCCTGGGTTATGCCGATTGGGAAAATCTATATTAGCACGTTAAATGCGATTGTTAGCCCATTGATAATTGTTTCAATTCTTAGCAGTATAACATCTTTGGGCTCAACAGCACAGTTAAAGGGTATCGGTGTACGTTCTATTTTCTGGCTCATGATAACAACATTATTAGCCATACTTTTATCCGTTGGCCTAGGTTTGACCTTTGGTATCGGTCAAAACTCTTATCTTTCCTTAAATGGGTTGGATGCACAAACCTTTGAAAGTAAGGTGGTGCCATTTACACAGGTGCTGGTTGGCTTCTTCCCTCGTAATATTGTGAGTGATATTGCGGAAGAAAACATTATTCCTATGATATTATTTACTGTTTTAATTGCGGTATCTTATGTAGTAGTAGCAAGTAAAAACCGTACTAAAGTGGTAATCTTTAAAAACTTTGTTGAAGCGGTGAAGGAAATTATATTTACAGCCGTGGATTTTATCATCGGCCTAACCCCTTATGCTGTTTTGGCATTGATTGTAACAGCTACAGGAAATGGATTTAACCGTTCCGGTATTATGTGGTCCCTATTGGTTCTGCTTATCGTATCTTTTATCGCTTTTACCATTGATACCTGGGTAATTAATGCAGTATTAATCAAAGCATTTGCAAAGATTAGCCCTTTAAAGTTTTTCCGCAAAATCGTACCAGCACAGATTGTAGGATTTTCCACTCAATCCAGTGCAGGAACGTTACCTATTACGACAGGTATCTTAACAAAGAAAATTGGAGTAGATGCTAAAGTAGCTAATTTCACCGCACCACTGGGTACGACAATTGGAATGCCCGGATGTGCAGGAATATGGCCAGTCTTAGTTGCTATTTATGGAATACATGGTCTGGGTATTAATTATGGAGTAAAGGATTACGCACTATTGATTGTAATCAGCTTATTCGTTTCTCTTGGAACCGCAGGAGTACCCGGAACAGCAACCATTACGACAGCAAGTGTTTTGACAGCAATGGGCTTGCCCTTGGAACTCATTGTACTTACTATTCCTATCTCTGCAATTGCCGATACTGGCCGTACGGCCACCAACATTACCGGAGCTATTGTAGCTTCAACCATAGTTGGTCGTCAGGAAAACAGTTTGAATGATAATATCTTCAATGACCTTGAGACCTATGACTCCAGTGAGGATGAGGGAAATGGCGATAGCAGTAACGACAATAATGGCGATAGTAAGGAAGAGGTAGCTGTGACAACGGATGGAGAGGTACCTGTTGGAGCAGGATGTAGAATATAAGACTGACGTTAATTTAATCGTATGATTTGAGCGTCAAAGTTAATCCAGTCTATCTATGATGAATAAGCCCGCATATATATCCGTCTTGAGTTGCCTTACCATTCCATGAATTATCTAAAAAGCAGATAATTCATAGACGTCGGTCTGCGCTATCTGGATATAAACTGTCGTATGCATGCCTTTCATTTGGAAGGCTTTTGATGCTGAAATCATATATAGTTACTTTAAACGGGTTTATACCACCCCTGATTAAGGAAGGAAAAGGGAGATATAATGATAACAAAGACTTCAAATATAAATAGAAATAAGCAAAAGATAAAAAACGTAGTAAGAGTGGCATTCTCCTTTATGGTTGCTTTTACACTAACACTAACTACACCAATTGGACTTCAAAAGGTATCTGCAGCTCCGCTGGAAGACTGTGATTTGGATGGTTTCGATGATGCTACAGGTGTTCCTGTTCCATGGCCCGGCTATGATGAAACGAAAGGGGATACTCCCGAAGGTCCGGGTGGAAGTGTAGTACCTACCACAGCACCAAGCAGTTCGAACAATAATACTTCAGGAACTACAAGCGGTGGAACCACAGGCAGCACAAGTGGAAGTACCAACAATACAAGTGATAATTCAAGCAATACATCAAGTAATAGCACATCAGGAAATACAAATAATACATCATCAGGCAGCACGAATACTTCGGGGAACAATAATACTTCAAGTAACACTAATACCTCCACATCAGGAAGTAAAAGCAATACCTCCTCTGGAAGTAAGAATACAACAACTTCTGGAAGCACTAGCACCAAAGGAAATACAACAACGAACAATACCAACACTTCAAGTAATACTAACACATCAAGTAATAGCAACACATTAAATAACACTTCTACGAGTGGAAGTAAGAATGATTCTACAGGAGGTACCAATAATACTTTTACGGACAGTGCTAATACTACTGCCTCTGGTAGTACATCTACAACTACGGAAAGCATAGCAAATACATCAACAAGTAATTCGAATAGCTCATCCTCCAACAGTGAAGTTAGCAACGATAGTACCTCTAGCAATACAACAACTGACAATGTGGATACCGTTACCGCTGATAACGGAGAGGTAGTTTCTACTGATGCAACTGAAGTAACTGGTGATACAACAGAAAGTACAGATTCTAGCACAACTGATGGTCTAGTAGAAGCTCCTAAGAATGAAAATGAACAGGCAACGGTAGGTTCAGAGATAGAATTCACTGAAGATGGCAGTGTAGTTGCTGAAGATATTAGCTATATTATTGATACAAAGGGAGCATTACAAATTACAGAAACAACAGGAAGTCTTATTCATGTTGGAAGTTCAGTTATCATTACTGGTACCGGATTTATAGGCAACCTTGATAATCTAGAGATTGAGATTCATTCCGATGGAAGACAATTAGGTAATGTAACATCTTTAGAGGATGGTTCTTTTGAAGCTCAAGTTAATATTCCTGAAGATTTGGAAACAGGAGCACACAACATTGTAGTTCTTTATCAAGGTCAAGAAATCACAAGTCAATTAATAGAAGTTGGACCTAAAGCAGCGGACAGTTTTATAGAAGCACTTACTGTAGGCTTTACAAAGGAGAATAAAGGTCTTGTTCCTGGGCTTGTAATATTAGCTGGTCTGTTGGGATTAGGTGCTTTGGTCTTCGTGGGCAGTGTAGTAGTTAGAAGCGGAAAGAAGTAAGATTAAAAGTAAAACAAAGAAGTAAGAAGGTTTAAAGAACGAATAGAGAATTCCATTATGGAGGTCTCTATTCGTTCTTTTAGGATATAACTATTTCTTCTTAACAGGGAAGCAAACCTCAGTTACAAGCTCATTCGGGTTACTGGTTTGCGCTGGACTCACATGATAGATGGTAAACATTGCACCATTGAAATCATAATTGTTATCCTTTACCCAGTTAGCAACAGCAAGATTCACAGAGGTAAGCTGGGCGTAACTTCCTTTGTAGGTTGCAGAAGCAATTTGTATTGCAGGAACGGTTTTGAATATAACATTTTCTGTATCTTTATAATTGCCCTGCACGGAAATCTGGATCTCAACATCTGGGTCGATATCCTTGTGCTCTGTATCATGAAAAACTGCAAGGCTATGGCAGGGATTCGCATATTGTACGTTCTGTGGGACCAACTCCTTCATAAGTTGCTCCCAAAGGATACCTTCTTTATCATATGAGGGTATAATTTTTCTTAGGCTTTCCGCATATCTTTGTGGCATCTCTGTAAGTATTACGGTGTGTTCCATTCCATTCTCATCCTTTCCAATTAGGTTAATGGTTGTTTCAAGAAGGAGTAATTGTTGGCTAATAGTTTCTTTTTGTTCGTGTATTTCAGCCTGCTTTAAAAGAAGATACTGTTTGAAGGCTTGTGAATCATGGTAGGTTTTCAGGATTTCAGCTGTTACTGACAGACTGAACCCCATATCCTTAAGCGAACGAATTTTGCTGGCAAGAGGTAGTTGTGCTTCGCTATAATACCGATAGCCAGTAAAATCGTCCACGGTTTCTGGGACTAACAAACCAAGTTCGTCATAATGCCTCAGCATACGAATACTAATTCTTGATAGTTTTGAAAAATCTCCTATTTTCAACATGTTATATTTCCTCACATATGTGTATTTCTTGAGCTCGTTTACAGTATAGAGTATACCATAATGGTAGAGTCAATAGGTGAGATAGAGATATTTGATGACTTTTATTTGTAAAAAGGGAGTTGCTTTTCGCTAGTTAATAACGAAAAACAACTCCCGGATTAAGTATAGGTAATTAAGAAAATATTTAATTTTTTATTACGGAGAACTTGATTTTTCGATTCTTAGCATATTTCTCTGCATACGAACCCTTTTCGCCATAGATAGTAAGTTGTTTGCAGTTAGAAAAGGTCTCATTACCCATACTTTTTACGGACTTTGGTATGGTGATGCTTTTCAGTCTAGTACAGTTAGCAAATGCAGAATCACCAATGGTCGTAACCGAACTTGGAATTGTTACTTCGGTAAGTCCAGAAAAGTAAAAGGCTGCCGCTCCTATCTTAAGCAGGCCATTTGGAAGAGTAATTTTTTGTAGAGATTTACAGCCCCAAAAAGTACTATCACTAAGAACCTTTAATGATTTAGGTAAAGTTACATCTTTTAAAAATCTAGAATCCATAAAGATTGCTTCCTCAAGAGTAGTAACGGAATCTGGAATAATAATACTCTTAAGTCCAGAATTGGAAAAAGCATTTCTCTCAATAGTTTCTAACGTATTTGGTAATTTAATAGTTTCCAGAGCGGAGCAATTATAAAAAGCACTATTTTCTATTATGATAATTCCTGAAGGTATTTGAATGTCTGATAAGGAAGTGCAATCTTTAAAAGTCCACATGGGAATTGTAATTAAATTATTAGAAAGTACTACTTTCTTTAGATTATTACAGTCTTTAAATGTACTATAAGCCAAATCCATAACACTATTGGGAATAGTGATTTCCGTAAGTTTATCACAGTTATAGAAAGCCGTTGCACGAATTATGATTACAGAATAGGGTATTTCGACAGAAACCATAGTATTATTATTCATAAAAATCTCGGGCTGTATCTCAATAACAGAATTAGGTATAATAACATTGGAATCTTTACCATAGTAATTATATAGAATTCCATTGGATATTTCCCAGGTATCTGCTGCAGATAAATCTACATCGCCAAAACGGCTTAGATTTTGCTTATGCCATTTCGTAAAATCAATAAAAAAGCTTTCAGATAAAGAATCCTTGATTAGTTCAGCTATCTTTTCCAAGGAAGGATTGTTTTTTATTATTATATTTTTTGATACATAGTTACGCATTTTTCTATAGGCACTATCTCCATATTTCTCCATTATATAAGTAGTCAATCGAAAACCAAGCTTAGTTCCACTTTGTCCAGTGTTAGAATTAAAGAACATCTCCTCGATGGTTTCTTCTGAAATATTACTCTTATAATTTTTTATTGAATTATAGGTATCAAAAGTACAATGTAGTTTAGTATCCTTTTCAATGATTTTAGCAGTATAATAGTCTGCATAGCCATCATTTAAGCCACTTCCCAGTGAACAGCCATTGAGGAAAAATATATTATGAATTAATTCGTGAATTAAACGACCAGCATTTCCATCTATTAGTTTAATATATTCGGGACTTAATAATACGCCTCCAGCAATGCTATAATAGGAACTACTTTCTATATTATCGGCTACAACAATATCAACTCTTTCATCCTTAGAGTCAATAACCTTAAAGGTATCAGCGTTTTCAAAATATTTTTTTAGTTCATAGTCCATCCCTTTGTAGAATTTTTCATTGTTATAGTGCTGTATATAGAATTGATAACCGGTAGTGTCTTCAATTGTATCCATGATATAATTAATTAAGTCAATTACATTAACAGGTACTTGTACGTTGTTGTCTAGATAAAGATTAAATCTAGTTGTTTGAATGTATTCTTCCTTCGTGGTGGTGTAATAAACTCCAGTTTCTTTACTTAAATCAAGGCCAGAGAGATATACTGCTTTATCAGAGCCTACTGGAGGAGTATAAGTAACTTTAGGGGGTGGTGTAACAGTGGGTGCTAGAGTTGGGGTTGGAGATACCGTTTCTATAGCTTTAACTGTTACAGTAAGTTCAGCCTTTACTCTCGATTTATCATCTTTAGCAGTAATCACAGTAGTTCCAGCAGATAGTGCCTTTAGTTGCCCAGAACTCTTATCAATGGTTGCAACTGCCTTATTTGATGAGGACCAGTAAACGGTTTTGTAATCAATACCGTAGGCGGTAGCCATAAAAGTGTATATATCACCGACATATAATGTTTCCCTTTTTTTGTTAATATCCATGTACGAATTCTTTACAGTTACATTAATTTTTGAGGTGTAATACTTCTTATTTTGATATATCTTAACGCTTATAACTGCTTTCCCTAACGTTAGAGGTTTTACTAAACCATCCTTGGAGACGGATGCAACGGCTTTATCACTAGATACATAAGTTACCGTAGCGGTTTTTGCTGCATTTTTAATGTTAATCTGATAGTCCTTATAACCTAAAAATAGGGTATACTTCGTTACGGTTGCCTGTGGCTCTGAAGCGGCTTGGACTGACATCTTCACTTGTGAAAATGGAGATAAATTTGTAGCAAGTAAGGTAAGGATTAGTGCCATAGAGATAATGATTTTAATGTGTTTTTTCTTATGATTCATTTGTTGCCTCCCAATACGCAATATACCAAATTATAGCATATAATAGCAGTATTTGTCTATGTTTTGGCATTAAGTGATGAAGTAGGCAACAATCTCCATTCATGACAAGTGAAACGATTTATCGTATCATCTTGTTTAAGGAACAAACTATCATAACAATTCTATATTTTATTATTTTGACAGGCAAAATAACTTGTCGAAAATTAGGAATTAGCATACAATAATACTAAGTAGACAAATGAAAGAGAGTTGTGAAATAGTTCATAATGAAGAAAATTTTAAGGAATAAGATTTATATTAACGCCATTAAGTTGATTTTTCATAATATCATTTCCCTGTTGATAGGTCAGGGTGGTCTGCTTCTGTTGTTTTTCGCGGTAGTGACACCCCTTATATCGTATATTTATCATTTTACATTAAACATTACAGGCTTTCGCTATGTTACCGCACATAACATAGGGAGTTTTTTATTAAATCCCGTATCTATTCTTATGATAATCCTTTTATTTTACATTATTGGATTGTTTTTGCTAATTGAAATATACTACCTGATCATATTCTTTGGACAATTGGAAGAGCATAAAAAGGTAAGAGTATATTGGATTATATTGCAGGCCTTGTACAAGGTTCTCTTAAGTTTGCCAAAAGGTAATATTAGATTAATACCAGCAGCCTGGAGTACTCTTTGCATCTTTAATTTACCTTTATTCGCCTTTGTCCTATATAAAAACCGTATGATACGTTTTGTTGCTGATGTGGTTCCAGATAATATTTTCAGGTTTATCATCTTCGTTATTATCATAGGACTCATATGCCTTCTCTTATTCAGGAGAGCATTTATTTATCATAATTTCATATTGGAAAACAAGACTTACACGGAAGCTTCTAAGCTCGGAAAAGATAGAGTAGCTAATAAGCCGCTGAGAACACTTCTATATTTTATAGGCTGGAACATTTTTATTATGCTTGTGGTAGCTGTTCTGTACTTGTTTATTATGGCGGTTACTATGATATTTGTATCAGGTACCTTTGATAAACAAAAAGCAATCACCATGTTTATCTTCCTCAATGAAAATATGCAGGTTTATCTGATTACCTTTATATTTCTTGTTTGTACCATTGGTAATCTGGCTTTGTATACACATTTATTTTACTTCTTTCAATTAAAGACAGACGTAAATGTAGAATTGCCAGAGAACTTATCCTTTTACAAAAATAATATTAAAACCAGATCCTTTAAGAAGGTACTAATAACGACCTTATTAATATTGGTCGCAATTAACCTCTATTACTTTGCAAAGATATTAAGAAATGGTTCTCCTTTGGAATATATGAACTTAGATAATCTTAAAGTTACTTCCCACCGAGGCTTCTCCCATGACATTCCAGAGAACACAATCCTAGCTATTGATAAAGCAATAGACGAGGGAGCGGATTATGTGGAAGTGGATGTGAGAGTTACAAAGGACGGGGTACCAGTGCTTCTTCATGACAGCAGTTTAAAACGGACCACGGGATTAAAAAAGAATATATATGATACAACGTATGGGGTTGTTGCGGAACTGGATGCTGGTTCATGGATGGATAAAAGTTTTGCGGGTACTAGAATTCCAACTCTTCAGGAAGCCCTGGAGAACTGTAAAGGTAGAGTAATGCTCAATCTTGATCTTAAATATCGCAACGACGAGGAAGGATTAACAGAGAAAGTCGTTGCCTTGATTGAAGAGTATGAAATGGTGTGGCAGTGCGTGATTACCTCTACCAGTTTAAAATGCTTAGAAGAGGTAAAGGAGTTAAACCCTGATATAAGAACCGGATACATTACCTATCAACTCTATTCTGGGTTAATAGAGAATGAAGCCGTAGACTTTTTCAGCATGAAGTCCAACCTGATTACCAAAAATGTTCTTGGCACCATTCATGATAATGGTAAGGAACTCATTGTATGGACGGTAAATTCAAAAACAGAGATTGAGCGTCTTAGGAGAATTGGAGTGGATAATATTATTACTGATAATCCTGCTTATGCTAAGCAGGTGCTGTACCAGAGTGAGTCGGATTGGTATTTTGTTACGTTGTTGAAGATTATGATGGAGTAGGGGTGGGAGCATAGTCGAGAATTCGCATAAAATAGAAGGTTATTTGAATGATATTAAAGCGCTTGTTTATATAATTATCCATGTAAATACAAATAGCCATCGGTTGAAAAATATCGGTGGCTATTTGTATTAGTCTGTATTATCTATATTTTAAGAAACTTTATTTTGAATAAATTTATTATGACTGTATGAACCCATAATAATCATTACATTACAGTGGTATTATTCCAATTTTAAAAATGTTTCTTATAATGAATAATAGTGACCTCATATGCCTTAAACGCTATTGCTGATAGATATAATAAAATGTATCGTTAATAGTAGAAGTGCAGGAGGAAGTTACATAAAATGAATGATATTTCTAAAATAATTGGGGATAGAATAAGAATATTAAGAAATAGTAAAGGTCTTAGCATAGAAGAATTAGCTCATAGAGCAGATATCAGTAATACACACTTAGGGCATATAGAGCGCGGAGACAGAAGTCCTACAGTAGATATGCTGGGAAAAATAGTTGTTGCTCTTGATATCTCGTTTGCGGATTTATTTAATGATTTGCCTATGCCTAACGGTGAAAATGATACTGTGTTATCTCTTCTGATTAATAGGCTAAATACATTGAACGTCAGTGAACAGAAAATAGTATTAGATATAATTGAAAATCTGTTTAAATTAGCAAAAAGTCAAATTTAAGATAAAGGAAGTTTTCAGTAACAAACTGTCAACTTCCTTTTTTATTTGCTGTTGTTAAAAAGAACTGTATAAGAAATGATTATTTAAAATTGTTAACTATAAGTAGTATATTTAATTGACTGTTATGTAAATATATGTTATTCTTTAGTAGCAGGGGGTTACATAGTTTCTAAATCAGCACTTCTATATCTGAGATACCACTCACAGATTTTTTGATTTAAAGAGTCCAGACCGAACCTATGTAACCTCATGCAAACTATTTTATTCCCCAGTACATCTATATGGCCAAGAGCATGAAAAGGAAAGAGACTGTATATAGGGTGGTATGCAGTCTTTTTTCTTGTAATAAACAGAAAGCCCAACCAATTTCACAGTCAAGCTCTTTAAATGTCTATACTGGAATATGCTGTTCCTTCTATTGGTTTTCTGTATATTATTATATTAAGGATTTTTGCTAACCAACAATTGACATTAATACGTCTTGGTATATAGCTTTATCAGATGACAAAAAAATTGATGTGTGTTATAATAAAACGAATTACGGGTTAAGGAGATAGCTATGTATAAGACAGTTGATTTATGTGCGGGAATCGGAGGAATACGAAGAGGCTTTGAGCTAGCTCAAGGCTTCAAAACTGTTTTAGCTGCTGAAATAGATGATTATGCATGTGAAACATATAAATATTTATTTGGTGATAGTCCCAAAAATGATTTGACATCAGATAAATTTATGAAAAAAGTTAAAAAACTAAAATATGATATTCTCCTTGCAGGCTTTCCTTGTCAAGCATTTAGTAGAGCAGGTAAACAGGAAGGGTTTAAAGACAAGACAAGAGGTACTATTTTTTTTCATATAGCAGATATTATACAACAAACTCAGCCAAAAGCATTTTTGTTAGAGAATGTAGATAACTTACTAAGCCATAATAGTAAACAGACTTTTTCAACAATTATTGAGACCTTAGAGAATGAACTAGACTATAAAGTTGTTGGTGTTAGAAATGATAACGGTAAACTAATATATAATCCACAGGATTTTAAAAGGAATACTAAAGATTTTGGATTACCTCAGAATAGGCCAAGAGTTTTTATTATAGGATTTTCAAGAAAGTACTTTGGTAATATAACTGATATTATTGTAGATAATGAATTACCTAAGATTGGTAGTAAAGTAATATATGATGATATTAATAGGATATTACAAAAAAATGTTGATCCAATGTTTTATCTGTCACAGGGATATATTGATACATTAGAAAAGCATAGAAGTAGACATTCTTCTAAAGGAAATGGATTTGGGTATAAGATAATTAATGATGATGGAATAGATAAGCCGATCTCAAATGCTCTTTTAGCTACAGGAGGATCAGGCAAAGAAAGAAATTTAATATTAGATTATAAAGAAGAACTAATTGGTTTAAAAATTGGTAGTAAAAAGACGCCATTAAACACAAGAGGAATTCGAGTTATGACCCCTGATGAATGGGCATTCCTTCAAGGGTTTAAAGGATATGCGTTTATGAAAAATGGTAAGGATAAATTTGGATTTCCAGACAACATGTCAAACGCACAGAAATATAAACAATTAGGAAATTCAGTATCGATACCTGTTATTGAAGAGATGGCCAAATTTATGAAAAAAAATTTGAACGAGTTGGAGAATAGTAAAAATGAGAGGTAATAAGGGGGAGTGGAGTGAATTATATGTTTTGCTAAAACTGCTATCTGAAGGAAAGATATATGGAGCCGATAAGGACCTAAATCAGATAGATGATATATACTATGATATCCTTAGGATAATAAGAAAGCAAACGGATGGGGTAGTGGAGTATGAGAGAAATGTAAATATAAATATTATAGATCACGATTCTAATAAAATAATCCTATCTGCACCAATATATGAGTTTAGGTATAATAGCGAGCTGCTCCTAAATGAAATGCAGAAGATTAAGACGAAAGACGGAGCTTTTGAAATACCAAAATTATCTGATTTTATTTATAAGATTAAGGTGACATCATTAAAAGCAAAATCTGCTGATAAAGCGGATTTATTTATCAAAATGCATGACTATAAAACTGGAAGTGACCCTACATTAGGATTTAGTATAAAATCAATGTTAGGCAATGCTTCTACATTACTTAATGCTGGTGGAACAACAAACTTTTTATATCGTATAACGGGAGATATTACGGATAATTTAATGATTGAATTTAATAATATCTATAAAATGAGAGGGAACAAAATGATTCCTGATCTTAGAAAAAGATTTGAGACATTGGCTTTAAATAATGCAGATGTATTATATGTAGACATGGTAAACCGGACTTTTAAAAACAATCTTATATTAATTGATTCCTTATTGCCTGAAATGTGTGCATGGTTATTAAAAGATTTTTACATAACTGGTTCGGGGGTATGTAAGAATACGATAAAAAAATTATCAGAAAACAATCCGTTAGGGTTTGATCTTGGAAATGGACAACCGTTTTATGAATATAAATTTAAAAAACTAATGTCCGAATCTGCACTTGGGATGTTGCCTGGTACGACATGGAATGGCTTAGCTGATGCTACTGGTGGCTATTTAATAGTAAAAGAAGACGGTGAAGTTTTGTGTTATCACTTATATAATAGAAATGCATTTGAGGATTATTTACTGGAGAATACAAAATTCGAGACACCTTCTACAACGAGATATGATTTCGGAAGTATATATAAAGACAATGAAAATTATTTTATAAAATTAAATATGCAGATAAGATTTATTAAATAAGTAATAGAACGTGCGTTTGCTTTGTGCTATAATTAGTACAAAGCATTTTTATTAAGAGGAGGGAATGGATATGCAATTTACGTACATAGAATTATTTTCTGGTCCAGGAGGACTTTCGACTGGTTTTAGAAGAGCCGGATTTGCCCCTTTAATTTCGGTTGAAGTTAGTGAAACAACTGTCAAGACATATAGTAGTAATTACAACGTGCAAGTAATAAAGTTATCAAAACTGATAGAAAATGAGGGGAGATTAGAGGCAGAGTTTGATTATTCAACTGAAGGAATATTAATCCATGGGGATGTGAGACAAGTTTCAAATAGTATTATAAGCGAAATACTAAAAAAAAGATATAAACTTGATACAGTTGATATGATAGTGGGATGTCCACCATGTGAAAGTTTTTCGATGGCTGGAAAGAGACTCGAGGAAGATGATAGAAATGATTTGTTTAAGGAAGTTCTTAGGGTAGCATATCATTTGAATGCAAAAATTATTTTTTTTGAAAATGTTAAAGGATTATTAACAAAAAAAAGATATAGTGAGGCAGGTGGGCAGTTTAAATATCTCACTGAAAATTTTGAGGAAAGGGATGCACTAACGAAAGTTAAATATAGGCTGGTAAGTAAGGATAAAACTGAAATCCTTCTGAATGCAGCTGATTATGGGGTGCCACAGAAAAGAGAAAGAATCTTTTTAATAGGAATTAATGAAGAATATCCAGATGTAAACTTTAAATATCCAGATAAATCTCATGGTACAAATGAAGTAGGGACGGTTTGTATTAATGAGGCATTTTATGATTTACCACAAATAATTAGTGGTGAGGGGGATGATGAATTAGATATAGAATATACATATAAGATTAACAATTCATTATCAAAAAAACAAGTAGATTATATGACTAGTATTGCAAATGATAATAAAACTGGTAAAATCAGTTCACATAAGGCATCTAAACATAAAGATTATATGGTGAAAAGATTTAGTAATATTAAGCAAGGTGAAGGAATGCAAGCTGCATTTAAAAGATTAAAAGAGGAAGGTAAAGACGAAATTGCAGTAAGCCTGTTTCCAAAAAAATTATTTGCTGCAAGGGGGAGAAGGCTCGTTTCTACTTTACCAGCTTTTACCGTAACATCTCATTGTTTTGACGAAATGCTCCATCCATATTACGATAGAGCCTTAACACCTAGAGAAGTAGCAAGACTGCAAACGTTTCCCGACAATTATATTTTCGAAGGTCCATATACGGCTTTTCATAGTTCACCGATACAGGATAAATATGAACAGATCGGTGATGCTGTTCCTGTATTACTAGCTGAAAAACTTGGTAAAGAATTAAGAAAAATATTGGATGAAATTTATAAGAATTAATAATGTATTTATCTGGCTATTCTGTAACTATAATAATCATTTATTTAATTTAAGATAGTAATTAGCCTGAATTATTTACAGTGATGTAGAAAAAATATTTTATCCACCGATTTGTCTGTGTAGCTCATTTTTTAGAATTTGTATGAATGTTGTACATATATAATCAAGTGGTGTCAGCAAAAGTGAGAAATAGAAGAGTTTCGGAATTAAAGGATCTATTTTCTGGACGTATTATTGATAATAAGGCTTATTTTGAAAAAATCTGTTGATACTGAATTCTATGATTTTGTCAAAAAAGTAATTGATAATCTGTTTGGTTAAAAGTACCTACTGAAAAACGTTGACTTTTTTCTCAAAGCTGAATATAATATATACAGAATCAGAAAACACTTTGTGTGTTTTTGTATGAGCGGCGTTGCGACGGCGCTCTATTTTTTTGTCATGAAACATAGTGAAAAATAAAAATACATCAAATTATGGGACTTTGTCCTGAAATATACCATCCCAGTTGCTTCCAGGAGAAAATAATATGCTAATGTATTGCTTCAACATAACAGTTGATAGATCGTTGACAACTGAATAACAACTACAGATTTGCATATATAATACAAACTAAAGAGAAGTCTGTAGAGGAGTGAAATCCTGGGATATTTGCTTGGAGGGCTCAAGACCAATGTTATCATATTGGGAGTTTGAGGGATAAAGAGATGAAGAATGAGGTACAGGGCACAAGCCTGGTATAAGGGTAGTCGAAAATTGTGAGAGGAAATAACCCAAGTAATGGAGCACAGTGGACGGAGCACCATAAACCTTCGAATTGCAAGCAGAAGGGATAGTGTGATACTAGCATTTTTGGTATGGTGTTGTGATCGCATAAGCGGCTATCCGTAGTTCCCTGATGTCCGGACGAAGAGGCATCCAAAATGGTTCGAATTCAGAAAGTAATTTTAGCAAATGACAGCAAAGAAATAGATAAGAAAAAGCCCGAAATAATGGATGCTAGTGGAACAAGGATTGTGTAAGTATGTTGGCATAAGTAGTTTTCCTATTTTGTTACCGAGCTTTACAAAAGATGTTTGGAGGGATAGTATGAAGACAATCGAGGTGGTTGCAGCAATAATTTTAGATGGTGAGAAAGTACTATCTACTCAACGTGGCTATGGAGAATTTAAGGGCGAATGGGAGTTTCCGGGAGGGAAAATTGAGGCAAGTGAAACACCAGAGCTTGCATTACTTCGCGAGATAAAAGAGGAGTTAGATGCTGAAATTGAGATTGCGGATTTGTTTCATACTGTGGAATACGACTATCCTAATTTTCATCTAACGATGCATTGTTTCTTATGTAAGTTGATATCTAGGGATATTAATCTGGTTGAACACGAAGCTGTAAAATGGCTTAGTAGGGATGAGTTGGATAGTGTAAACTGGCTTCCTGCTGATATTGAAGTAGTGGAAAAAATTAAAATTAAACTATAAGGTGATTAAGGAACATAAATAGTTATTTAGTGCAATATAGGTTGAATTTATCCTAGAAACAACATATAATATTTTATAGAAAGGCAGGTGTTATTATGAAAGTTGATTTAAGTAATCTTATATCAATAACAGAAGCAAATCAAAATTTTTCAAAGGTAGCCCGAATGGTAGATGAGAATGGGGCGGCAGTTATTCTAAAAAATAATGCACCAAGGTATGTGCTTATAGATTATGCGAAACTGCAGGAAGAAACGGTTGCCGATGATATAATGATAGAGGAAGCTGCAACAAAATATCTTACAAAGTATGAAAAAGCTATTGAGGAACTTGCTAAATGAAAAAGTGAATAAAGGAACAAATTATAAAGTTGCATTCTATGTCTATAAAGCAATCTGGAGGGATGAATGGTGTCAGAGATGATGGGTTACTTGATTTGGCATTAAATTTGCCGTTTCAGACATTCGAGAATGAAGAACTTTATCCTCTATACAAAGTAAAGCTGCTCGATTATGCTTAAGTTTAATCAGTAATCATCCGTTTAATGACGGAAATAAAAGAATTGGGATTTTGGCAATGTTAGTATTTTTGGATGTTAACCAAATCATGATTGATTGTTCCGATGAAGATCTTATTGACCTTGGTTTAGGCGTAGCAAGTGGTAAATATAAAACGGAGTATATTAAGACTTGGATTATAAATCATACCAGTATCTAATAATTTATTATAAAATAATATCAAATTAAAAAAGTGCTTTACAAGTTGGTTAAACTTCTAAAACACTTTTTCAGTCGTGCAGTTGAGGGGACTTGAACCCCTACCCAGTTACCCGGACTAGAACCTGAATCTAGCGCGTATGCCAATTCCGCCACAACTGCATGTTTATTCTGTGATTTCGGCACGAATTTGATTATATCACAGGGACAATGCAATTTCAACTAAAATATTAAGCTATATAGCAATATTACCCTTTATAATTCGAGGCCTTTATATAACCCCCAAGGTAATAATACTAGCCCGTAAGATACTTGTAACAGTTCAACTCTAAGCTAGATTTAACTTCGCTGCATAAATCTCGCTTAGGCACTATATACTCGAAAGCACGTTTTCGTCTATACAGTGCAACAAATACTTGCACGACTAAACTGGTGCAAAATTACTTAGTAATATCCTCCAATATCTTTAGAAAAAGTCTTGACATCTTTGCTTTAGCGTATTAAAATAACTAAAGTATTCCTCGATAGCTCAATGGTAGAGCACACGGCTGTTAACCGTGGGGTTGTAGGTTCGAGCCCTACTCGGGGAGTTATTTTTTTACTAAGACGCAATGTTACTGCGTCTTATTTTTTTGCATAAATATTTCTTACTTCGGAAAATATAAGTATCAAATTGGAACTTATTATGTTTTTGTAGAAAAGAGGTAATTATGCAGACAATCTGGAAAGAAAATGGAGTATTTGATGGAAATGCTAAGGAGCGAGGAGAGTCCTTATGGGTACAAAAACATATACGTTATGAAGGACAGGAAACGGAGAAACCGCATCGCCCCGAATTACAGGGAGATATTAGCCCGGAAGTTGCAGTAATAGGTGCCGGACTCGCCGGAGTTCTCACTGCTTATTTACTTCAGCAGAAGGGTATTTCCGTAGCTCTAATAGAATGTAAAGAAACTGGAAGTGGAATTACAGGTAACACTACAGCTAAGATTTCTTCCCAACATGGTCTGATTTATCATAAGCTTATGACTTATAAGGGTGAAGAATTAGCGTGGGAGTACGCTGCGGGCAATCAGAAGGCAATTGAGATGTTTGAGGAAATTATAAATGAAGAGAAGATAGATTGCGACTTTCAAACATTACCAGCCTATTTATATACCTTACAGGATGATGGAAAGCTTCGAAAAGAGGTGGATGCTGCAAGAAAATTAGGATTGCCAGCAGTACTGACAAAAGAAACAACGCTGCCTTTTCAGGTTAAGGCTGCAATGCGCTTTGATCGTCAGGCACAGTTTCATCCGCTTAAGTTTATGGATGGTTTAGCTAAAAAGCTTACAATCTATGAGAATACAAGAGTCACTGAAATTCGTAGTGGTGGTTTAATCATAACGGACAAAGGCAGAGTGAATGCTAAAAGTATTGTTATTACAACGCATTATCCCTTCATTAATGCCCCAGGATATTATTTCTTCAAAATGCATCAAGAAAGGCAGTATGTTGCTGCCCTACTAGGTGAAGACATTGAGAATAAGGCACGTCTAGATGGGATGTATCTGGATGCAGACCCAAATGGATTCTCATTTCGTAATTATAAAGACTATTTACTCCTTGGGGGAGGAAAGCATAGAACGGGTGAGACGAAACCGTTGGACGCCTATGCAAAACTTGAGGAAGCGGCAAGGCGGTGGTACCCTAATTCTAATATTAAATATACTTGGTCCAATCAGGATTGTATGACACCTGACTCCATCCCTTATATTGGGAGGTATTCCGTTAATACACCGAATATCTATGTTGCTACAGGATTTAATAAATGGGGAATGACGAGTTCTATGTTAGCAGCAATGATTATTACAGATAAAATTATGGGACGTAAAAATGTCTATCATAAAGTATTTAACCCACGTAGGTTGTTCTTTTCTGGCAGTAAAGTATTCGTAAAAGATGCCGCTATAATTTCTAAAAGTCTCTTAGTAGAACACTTGAAAATTACCAAGGATAAATTAAAAGAGATTGAACCAGGAAAAGCAGGTATAATTAGTAAAGATGGTCAGAAGGTAGGCGTCTATCGTGATTTAAATCAACGATACTATTTTATCTCTACGAAGTGTCCTCATTTGGGCTGTAGCTTAGAGTGGAATCCAAATGAACTTACCTGGGATTGTCCTTGCCATGGCTCACGTTTTGATTATCATGGCAAATTAATTAGTAATCCAGCAATGAGGGATGTGTTTGATGCCTGTGTAAGAAAGAAGAAAGAGTAGCAGGTATTAGTTTAGAACGGATTTAATAATCCATTGCAGATGTTAAATATATAGTAAGACCTTTCGTCTTAATAAAATAATGTCAAGTTAATTAAATCTTGGATTGTTTCATAGGATGAGAGGTCTTTTTGATCAGGGAGGAATATGTAAGTGAAAAATATAATAAGGTTTATTGTTACAAAGCAAATATTCAACACTTAATAACCTAACTTCAGATTTTGGAGTACAATGTTAAGCAATTACAGAATTTAGGCGTAAAGGAACAATATGTAAGATATTACAATTTTAAATAAACTGAATTTAAAATAATTACAAAAAAGTGACATAACTTAAAAAAATATGTTGCAATCAATATTAGTTCTTGGTATAATATAATTCGTTCGCTGGACATCACGAGTGAACAAATCAGTATAAATCAATGAAAATAATTGACTGATTAATAGGGTTTTGCAGTCGTGGCGGAATTGGCATACGCGCTAGACTAAGGATCTAGTCCGGGTTTCTGGGTAGGGGTTCAAGTCCCCTCGACTGCACTACGTATAATCAAGGGTTTCAGCATTTAGATGATAAGTGTTGAAGCCCTTGTTTTTGATTTGTCTACTAAAATGTCTACCAAAATAATCTCATCCCTCAGAATTTTTAAACCGTTCTTCTAGTTTAATTGCTATATTACACTTACTCTGATTATCAACATGAGCGTAGATATTCAAGGTAGTAGTTATATCTCCATGCCCTAACCACTCAGAGACTTCTTTCATATTAAAACCAAGCGATAGCAAATATGTAGCTTCCGAATGTCTTAAGCCGTGGAATCTTATGACAGGCATTCCTATTCTTTTTAGCAGTAGCGGAAAATGCTGTGATACATAATTAGGCTTTATGAGACTACCATCGTCTTTTACACAGAAATAATATGGTTGAGTCCATTATAATTGTATCAATAGTTTTATTAGGTTATTCTTAAAGGCATTGACACGAAAACTGTAATTGCATCATTTTCATGGTCTTTTAATCTTTAAATTTTGACACCGTGCAATAAAATAAAGGCATTCTACAATGTATGAAACGCCTTAATAACTCAATTTTTATTCTGGCTTGAAAACATAACCAAAATGAAATTGAGAATTTGAAATAACCTCTTTTAAGTTTGCACCAGTACTTCTTATGCAAATCTTATCAGCAGATAAGCTTGTATCTTCTTTTAAATTCTCAATTTTTATCCAAATTCGGGCTTCCTTTTCATGTGAAAACTCCTCTGGAATAGCTCCTTTTTCTCCTGGACATGCTACTGGTGTGTTTTCTGAAACAATCTTTTTAATATCAGCCGAATACTTAATATCATTCACTGGACTTCCTACAGCAAAAAGCATCTTTACATTTTCGCCATCCTGAATGAGATTGTTATAGTATAAAACTTTCTTCTTTGCCATACCTGGATATAAAGATTCCGTCGAAAACCAAGTATAACCTAGACCATTTTCATTCATGTTTCTCATATATGCATAGATCGTTTCATCCCCATCCATTGACTCCCCTTCATTATCTTGAGAAACTCCCAACTTCATAAAGATATAGTCATTCTTGCATGAGTTAGGTTTTTTATTTAGAAAAGTCACTTTTTCTTCCTCCATATTTACATCAACCGTTTCAAAATCCGCCGACATCCAACTCAAAGCAATGGAATGAGTTTCTGTATTTGCCCAAAATGCACGATGCTGACGGGCAGAAGCTGGTAATTGAAAGCCCAGAACGTCTTCAATTTCAGAAAATGTCATGCAAATACTTTCTTCGCCCTTTTTTCTTAATAACGCATTTGTGAGCTCGATATATTTTGCACTTACCTTAAAATCATTGTCTTCATCAAACTCATTAAATGGCTGCGGATTTTTTTGTGTTTCCAAATCACCAACTTTCTTTTCCAAAATCTGTACACGATTCATTAGTTCCAAAATGATAGTTTCATAATTCACGATTCCTTCCTCCTTAATGTATTTATATTCTTGATGATATAAAGATACAATATTATTGTATGACTGTCAAGAAATATTCCATTAAGTTACTATTATAAAATAGTAACTTACTTTGTTGTATCACAGAGAAAATAAACCACCTGCTATGCAGGTGCGTCCCCAACTAGCTTCAGCTTCAAGTAAAAAACCTCCTATGTTATTATGATTGTAGGTTTGCCAACCACAAAAATAAAACATAGGAGGTATCCGAAATGGACATGAATAGCTTAGCACATACAACATGGGAATACAAATATCACCTGGTATTTGCACCAAAATATCGCCGACAAATAATATATGGGAAATTAAAATCCGACGTGGCACAGATTTTAAGCACACTCTGCAAGAGAAAAGGTATTGAAATTATCGAAGCAGAGTGCCGCAAAGATCATGTACATATGTTGGTACGAATTCCTCCGAAGTATAGCGTATCCGAGATTATGGGATATCTGAAAGGTAAAAGTTCGCTCATGATATTTGAGAAACATGCAAATCTCAAGTATAAGTATGGAAATCGTCATTTCTGGTGTAGAGGATACTATGTTGATACAGTTGGAAAGAATACAAAAAAGATACAAGAATACATTGCAAATCAATTGAAAGATGATAAGGAAGCCGACCAAATTACCCCGAACGAATACATTGACGGCGAGCCTGTACAAAAAAGCAAGAAGTAATTCCTAAAAGGGAAGCTGATGAACAAAGCTATCATGAAAGACTCAAGGAGTTAGCAGGAGTCATGAGGCAATAAAAAAGCCCTTTAGGGCAGGCCTGAGGAAGTAGTGCGGTTGGCAAATCCCTCAGTGCGCCTTCCGGGCGCTGGCAGGTAAAAGCCCCTTATAGGGGCAGAGCAAACCACCAGCTAAGCCGGTGGTCATGTTCTCAGAGGCAAACATGAAATAATACGTTGATAATAAATTAGTAAAGAATATTTACGGAGATTCTGTGTTATTTAATCTTAAGACATCTGATAGTTTGGCATAAACGTTGGCATAAATAAGACATACTACAGCCCCCAAATTTGTTCTGTATTGTAAATATGAGTAGAAATTTCCATTATATTGTAGTTTTAATTGCCTATTAAGATATAAAATTATATAATTAGACTAAATATGTAACCATTTATTATAGAAAGAAGAGGTAAATAATTTTGATTAAAAAGCTACATATTAGTTTGTTGAAATATCAAAGATATATAGAATATTTGATTATTATTTTAATAATAGCAGGTTTTTCACAGCTAATAACTGATCATATACTAATAAATTTTAAATTATTTTGTGTTCGAAATTATGATGATATTTTAATAAATCTGTATGTAGTCCATGCTACTTTGATAATACTACCATTATCTTTATTTGGTATTTTTACAGAGACTGTGAATGAAGAATATCTTGGACAGAGAGTCTCAACATATATGTACGAAATAAAGGGTATATATTCGGCGGAATTGTTTGTATTTAACTATAAAGAAGTTGTGGCAATTTCAATGAGTTTAATAATTGGTAGCTATATTGTAATGGCTAAAGAATTATTAGCAGCAGAATTGATATTATTAAGTATTAATTTAATTATTATCATTCGCTCAATGATTTTTTGGATTAATGCGCGGATATATAAAGAAAATACCATTAAGCACATAAAATATAAAATGGAAGAGAAGATGGTATATTCAATTATAAATGAATATCAAGGAAATTCATTTCATAGCATTATCTCCGACGTGCTTCCAAATCTTAATAGATGGGTTTCAGAGGGAGGAGAATATGAACTTAATGAGGTTAAGAAGTTTCATGAGAACATATATTTAAATGTGGGAGGGACAAACAATGCAATGATAAGTATATGTAAAAGGAATAATGTAGAACTAAATAAAGGGTTTTGGTTAAGATATTTTAAGAATATAGATGATTATTTTGACCAATTAGTAGTCGAATTGTTACGGAAAGATAGATTTTTTAGTGCGCTAGAACTTTCACATTGTATTTTGAGTTTATCTTTAATTTATAGAATTCCTTGTTGGTATCATTTAAACCATAATTATTACAAAGTTTTATGCTTAAAGTTTAAGCAAATTGATTATGAGAAATATTTATTGCTTGGTGATAAATGGATTATAGAATATATGACAAAGTCAATGCTAAATGGTTACAAAACATTAGAACACCTTAAGCAAGAAAAGATATCCTATGATGAATATGAATATTATGATTTATTATTAACTATAAAAGAAAATAATGACTATGCTGTAGAAGTATATTTATCAATATGGGAGAATAATTTTATTAGTCAGAGTGAAAAAGAGCAACTAATAGTAAATTTAATAGCTAATAACTCCGTTTTAGACTATGAAAAAGATGCTATCATACGTTTTTCCTTAGAATTAATAAAGAAGGACATTCCTGTATTGAGCTGCATTATTATTAAGCATATTCTTTCGGGATACTCAACAATTTATAATAAATCAGTTCGTAATGAAACAGTAATATTAGCTTATTGTTATTGTTTGCATTCTTCTGGTTTCTTGAAGAACAATACAATTGATGAAATAAAAGAATTAATTCGAGAGAAGTTAATATTTAATGATAAGTGGTATATCGCTATTTCGAATAATATATGGAGGGATTTTGATAGCATTAGTTATCTTTTAAATGAATATTATCCAGGTACCGATGTTTATAATAGTACATGGAAAAAAGATAATATAGAGACTATTGTATTTTTGGCACTAATAAATAATAATTTGAACTTATCAGACCTAAATAAGAGTCAAGTAAACGTTATATATTCTGCCATTGGAGAAATAGTTGATAATATGGAAGCGTTAGATTCATTAATAATGAGATTTAAAGAATTCCTGGAAATAATATCATATTCTCAACATTTTGACGATAAATCAATTGAAACTACATTTGCTGATTTTAAGCTTTCAATGTTGAATTATATTGTTAAAGGTATAAAAGAAAAATTAATTGTGCCTGATAAGTTTGAATACACAATAAAAATAAACCAGTTTATTGAAAAGCACTTATTCATGAATTCTCGAATTAACAAAATATTTATTTCAGAGCTTAATACTGTTGATACAGAAAATTACTATGTAGAATTTACACATATGTATCATAGTGCTGTTAATCTTCTTAATAACCGTGTATTTGACCGTGTTATTTCAGACTCTATATATGATGTTATATTGAAATGGTACAATCATAATAAAAATTTTACAGGTGCTTTCTCATTAAATAAGTCGGAATTTTTAAAGGAACTTGATATCTTTTTCGATACAATGGGAAATGTGTTCCAAAATAGAGCTTGCATCATAACATCATATAAAACATCTTTTGAAGATATTCAGGAAGATGATATTTCAAATTATGTCAAACAAACGGACCGTAGTACAGATGTACCTATATATATTAATGATAATGAATATTTTCTTTATAATGTTTCTTTCAGGACATACGATGAAGCTAGTACCTACATCAAAGAAAACTATTTGAAAATCAAATGTAGAATAGGATTGTTAATAAATAATCTAGAACCTATTTGTGATTGCTGAAATCCAATTATAGATGAAACGATGATATCAACGGTATCAGTAAACCTAGCATTCATAGCTTATCTAAGGAGCAGAAATAATATAAGGTCTTACATAGAAAGTCATGTATAGGATAAATCTAGACAATAAAAAGGTAAGAAAACAAAAGATATTTACAGGAGGACCTATGGACCGAAGTGAACGAGCAATATTTACAAATATGTGCATGATTTATGATAATGATGGCAATGTTCTGGTGCAGGAAAGGAAAGACCAGGATTGGGGAGGAATCACTTTTCCGGGTGGGCATATTGAAAAAGAGGAATCTTTTGTAGACTCCGTAATTAGAGAAGTATATGAAGAAACAGGATTACATATCTCCAGTCCACAATTATGCGGCACTAAGCAATGGATTCAACAGGATAATGCAAGGTATGTAGTTTTGTTTTATAAAACAAATAAATTCACAGGTGAGATAACTTCTTCAGAGGAAGGTGAAGTTTACTGGGTTAAATTAAATACCCTTAATCAAATGAAATTGGCTAAAGGAATGGACAGAATGCTGCGCGTCTTTTTAGAAGACGATATTAGTGAGCATTATTTTTATAAAGACAACGGTGAATGGAAAGATGATTTAAAATAGCACATTTTCTATTATATAACAGAGGTACATCGCAATGATATTAAGTGTTAGTAGAAGAACCGATATTCCCAATTATTATTCGGAGTGGTTTTTTAATAGGCTTCAGGAAGGGTTTTTATATGTACGTAATCCCATGAATTATCATCAGATTAGTAGAATTGATCTCTCACCTGAAGTCGTAGATTGTATTGTATTTTGGACTAAAAATCCACTTCCAATGATGGAGAGGCTGGAGGAGTTAAATAAATATAAATACTATTTTCAATTTACCTTAACTAGTTATGGAAGAGATATGGAAAAGAATATCCCAAACAAGCGAAAAGATATGATTGAGGCATTTCAAAAATTATCGGCTAAGATTGGGAAAGAAAGAGTAATCTGGAGATACGACCCTATCATAATTACCAGCACTTATAGCCTGGAATATCATATAAAAGCCTTTAAAGAAATGGCAGAGAGCTTGTGTGGATATACGGATAGGGTTGTAATTAGCTTTGTAGATATGTACAATAATATAAAGAACAACATGAATTCGCTTAATATACTGCCCTTTGATAATGAGAGGAAGCGGGAAATTGCTGCGGCTATTACAGAACTGGCTCATGTTAACAAGATGTCGATAGAAACCTGCGCCGAGAATATTGATTTAACAGATTTAAATATTGAGCAAGGGCATTGTATTGATAAAAAATTAATTGAGAAAATAATAGGTTATCCTATTAAAGCTGATAAAAATAAAGGTCAACGTATAGAATGCGGTTGCATGGAAAGCACTGAGATTGGAACCTATAACACTTGTTTTAACGGTTGCCAATACTGTTATGCCAATTTTAATGAAAAGAAAGTGTTGGAGAACAAAGAATTATATGACCCTAGTTCACCTCTCCTTTGTGGGATAGTATCGAGTGAAGATAAAATTACTGAGCGAAAAGATAAATCTATAATAATTTATAATGAACAGATAAAGCTCTGGGATTAAACTATTAAGAAGTACGGATAGGGAGCGTGATAAGAATGGAACAAGAAATAGATGAAATGAATAAAATAATTCACATTAAATGCACCGAGGCAGAGAAAGAAAAATTAATTGCAGAATTAAGCCCCTACCTATATGATTATGTGTTGAACTTTATCCCAATAAATGAACACAACAAATAACTATTGAGTTTATCAGCTATGTGTCAACTATCTGCTCAATCTATCTAATTCAACGTTGACAAAAGCAGGAGAGTTACCCATAATAAGGCTAGATAAAAACAATAATATGCTGCAAAGCAAGTAGAATGTGGCATTGCAAGCTGCATGTAAATACTGATTAGAGCAACAAGATTATGAAAAGGTTCTTGTTCATGCAATACAAAATATTGGAGGAATTTCTAAATGACGAAATTTAACAACTATAAAACCTGCTTGGCTATTATCGCTATAGAGCTGATTATTAACGCCATATGTTATCAATTTCTGCCAGACAGATTAGGTGTTCATTTTAATATATCAGGAGAAGTGGATGGAACTCTGCCAAGACTTGGATTTGTGGTACTGCTGCCATTGTTGTCTCTGGGATGTATACTTTATGAGAAGTATGTGAAACGAGTTACTGTGACAAAAGCAATTATTACATGTATCCTGTTATTTCTTATAAATGCTGGATTATTGATTGTTAACTTGAGATGATGAAAGGTTAATGATGGTGGACTCGTTACATTGGCAGCGTTCCGCATACAGAAAAAGTATGTGTTGCGAGTATTCTACCTAGTACATAGTAAATGAATTAGAATATTAGGGCACAGTGTATAGCCAATGAAGGCTATTATACTGTGCTCATCTGATATTATCCTGTTCTAGTATCCCAAATAGAAATTGATAAGGGTATTGAGTACCGCAAGTAGTGCATTCCACATAATCGCGATGATATCTCTGCTCGCGTTTATCATACTGATAGGACAATAATTCTTGAGTATTCTTTAAACCAGGAGCATCGGAATCGATGACATAAGAGTATACATAATTTGCTTCATGGCGAAGTATCAGATCATTTTTATTGCAAATAGGACAAATATATTTTTGCTCGTTCATAGTTTAAGACCTCCATGAAATATTTATAAATTCTTTGAATTAATACAATTTAAACACATTTACACGTTAAAATAACTAAATTAAGAAGGACATCAGTTTTCATAGTACAGCATTTCACAAATGTATTTAGTTTATTCTGATATCCATTATTTTAAGATAGTATATTGATAAAAATATCTTAGCTATCCAGAACCAAGCTCGAAAACCAACGGTTTCCTCACTGCTTGGCTCTCGCCAAACAGTTACAAATTGTTTTGATATGAAAATATCAAACACAAGGTTAAGACGCCGTTTACTTTTTCAATGCATATAATGTAAAATAGATGGCACATAACGCCATAATGGAGATTAATTATGATGTATTCAATTAAAAATAAAAATGTATTTCACATAGAAGAAGAATACTTTAGGCATAGCTATGTTGGTTGTGATCAAGAGTGGTATTTAAAGCGCTGGCAGCGTATGAGTGGTTGTGGACCATGTGCAATGACGAACGCTATGCACTATTTTAACTGTAGATTAGCCACCAAGCACACCAGGTATAACCTATCCAAGGCAGAGTGGCTGGACCGGATGCAGGAGATGTGGGAGTATGTGACTCCGACAATTGGCGGAGTTTATTCAACAGAAATGTTTCGAAAAGGTGCAGTACAGTATATTGGTGATAAAAGACTAAATATTAAATTAGAAACCCTTGATATTGACAAAAGTAAATCAAAGAGACCTGACCCAATTGAGGTCATGAGCTTTTTGATTGAGGGGTTAAAAAGAGATATGCCGATTGCTTTCTTAAATCTGGAACATGGTACAGTAGAAGCACTTGAATCCTGGCACTGGGTAACCATCATCTCTTTGGATTATGAACTTCATGGTACAACTGCCTTTGTAGAAATCTTAGATGGAGGCAGAATTAAACGAATTGATATATTGGAGTGGCTGCTGACAACGAAACTCGGAGGCGGATTCGTTCGTTTTGAAGTTATATAGTGTGTATTATCCAATTGTAAATGATACGGAATTTTGAAAAGACTACAGCAAATACATTAATCTAGTAATTTAAACCGATTTGCCAAGCAATATTTAAAACTTGTGCAGCAAAGGTTATGTTTTGTAAAGGAGTCAGACAATAGTTTGATTCCTTTTTAACGTTCTTGCTTGCACAGGATACATTAATGTGCTATAAAAATTATAGATTATTTGTAACTGCGTACAACCAAGCAGGATATTAGTAAATTAGCCATGAAAGCTTTCTTTCTAAGGATAAGGTTTTATATAAGGGAAAAGATAAGTCATTTCACTTGTCATGAATATCCATGTTTGGCGAGAGCCAAACAGTCAGGAAACTTTAGTATTTCAAGATTGATTCTAAATAAGTTACAGATAATTATCATATTACATGAAATGACAAGTCGTTTTAATAGCGGTAAATATTGCTCTTTATATAATAATAGGTCCTCACAATGGAAGCGAACTTACAAACAATAAAGTATTGATTCACATCGGAAGGAATCAGGTGAAGCAGATGGGATTGAATGAAACACCGTCATCAGATAGAATACACATAGGCTTTTTTGGAAGAAGAAATGCAGGTAAATCAAGTGTTGTAAATGCTGTTACTGGACAAGACCTTGCAGTGGTGTCCGATGTAAAAGGTACCACCACTGACCCGGTCTATAAGTCAATGGAGCTGCTGCCAATGGGACCTGTCATGATAATCGATACGCCGGGAATTGATGATGAGGGTGAGCTCGGAGCCTTAAGAATTCGTAAAACCAAGCAAGTCTTAAATAAGACGGACGTAGCAATCTTAATTGTAGATGCAACCACTGGATTAAGGACAGAGGATGAGGCGTTAATCAGACTCTTTGAAGAGAAGAAGCTGGAATATATTGTTGTCTATAATAAAAGTGATTTAATTGAATTTAATGAGGAGAAAACGATTGCAACAGCAACAGACGCTGCCAATAAAGTAGACTCCAATGAAAAAGCATCAAACCGTTCAATAAATCAAGAAATAAGTATTGAAACAGACCGTGCCATCTATGTCAGCGCAAAAGAAAAGACAAACATAGAGGCGCTAAAAGAGAAGATTGCAACGTTGGCACCAGTAGATAATCCCAAGCATAGAATTGTTGCGGATTTAATCAATCCCTCGGACTTTGTGGTATTGGTTACTCCAATAGATAAGGCTGCACCTAAGGGCAGACTGATTCTTCCACAGCAACAGACCATTCGAGATATTTTAGAGGCGGATGCCACAGCCATCGTAGTAAAAGAATATGAATTAAAGGATACGTTGGAGAACCTGGGAAAGAAGCCAAAGCTAGTGATAACCGACAGTCAGGTATTTGCAAAGGTATCAGCTGACACGCCAAAGGATATTATGCTAACCTCCTTTTCCATCCTTTTTGCAAGATACAAGGGGTTACTGGAGGAAGCGGTTAAAGGTGCGGCAGCAATAGAGGATTTGGAAGATGGAGATACGGTCCTAATCTCCGAAGGTTGTACCCATCATCGTCAGTGCGACGATATTGGACAGGTGAAGCTGCCAAGATGGATTAAGAATCACACTGGCAAGCAACTTAACTTTGCCTTTACCTCTGGTGGAGAATTCTTTGAGGATTTGACAGCTTATAAATTGATTGTACATTGTGGTGGTTGCATGTTGCCCGAACGAGAGGTACAATTTAGGTTAAAATGTGCAGTGGACCAACAAGTACCAATCACCAATTATGGAACATTGATTGCCTATATGCAGGGAATCTTGAAGCGCAGTCTGGAACCCTTCCCTCACATTTTGGCAGAGATAGAGGAGTAACTATGCGTAAGGAACAGGACAAGCTTGGAGAGGTATTCATGGAAGACCATAAGCTATATGGGATTCAAACCGCCAGGGCGAAAGAGAACTTTGCTCTAAACTATAAGAGAACAAATCTGGACCTAATCTATGCAATTGTTAAGGTAAAAAAGGCAGCAGCATTAACTTATAAAAAGCTTGGTATTGGAAACCCAGAGGTAGAGGAAGCTATTATTAAGGCTTGCGAGCAGGTACTGAAAGGAAATGCGGATGATCAGTTTATAGTGGATGCTTTGCAAGGCGGGGCAGGGACCTCTACCAATATGAATGTGAATGAAGTATTGGCAAATCTAGCACTAATAACATTAGGTAAACAGCCAGGAAGTTATGATATCATACACCCCTTAGACGATGTTAATCGTGGTCAATCCACCAACGATGTCTATCCTACAGCTCTTAGAATTAGTGCAATTGAAAAGCTTCGAATTTTAAGCAACGCTTGTGCCAAGCTCCAACAGTCTTTACAAGAGAAGGAGACCGAGTTTGATCATATAAGGAAACTAGGACGAACCGAGCTTATGGATGCGGTACCAATTACCCTTGGAGCCGAATTTGGTTCCTATGCCCAGGCAATTGCCAGGGACCGTTGGAGACTTTATAAGGTTGAGGAACGTCTGCGACAGGTCAATATAGGTGGAACTGCGGTGGGGGCATCTCACAACGCTCAGCGTAAGTATCGTTATGGGATTATAGAAGAACTACGAGTATTAACAGACATTGGACTTGCAGCTGCTGAATACCCCATGGATATCACCCAGAATAATGATGTATTTGTAGAAGTGTCAGGGTTATTAAAAGCACTTGCGGTTAATTTAATAAAGATTGCCAACGACTTCAGATTAATGAATTCCGGACCACATGGAGGACTTGGTGAAATTAAGCTAGCACCAATGCAAATGGGAAGCACAATTATGCCGGGGAAGGTCAATCCAGTTATTGCGGAAATGGTCGTTCAGGTAGGATTTAAGGTAATTGCAAATGATAGCGCAATTACGACTGCTGCTATGCAAGGAGAATTTGAACTAAATGCATTTTTACCACTGATCACTGACTCTTTACTGGAGAGTCTGGCAATACTTGAAAGAGCAGTAGTCTTATTTCAGACAAAATGTGTGGACACCCTGCTGCCAAATAAGGAAAGATGTGAAGAACTGCTTGATAAGTCCTATGCCTTTGCAACGGAATATACAGCAAAACTGGGGTATGATGCTGTTGCAAAAGTGATTGAGGAATATCAGGGTGATACCATAAGAATAAAACAAGCATTAGAAATGCACTTCGGAGGAACAGCAAATGAAATACAAGATGATAGCACTGGATCTAGACGGAACCTTGAACAATGACCAGAAGGAAATATCACAAAGAACAAAAGAAGCATTGATTGCAGTACAAAAACAAGGTGTTACAGTAGTACTTGCCACTGGGAGACCAACCCCGGGATTAAAGAGAGAAAGTGATGCTCTTGAGCTTGAAAAATACAACGGAATACTACTTTCCTATAATGGAGGTAAAGTAGTAGATGCCTCCACCAAGGAAGTGCTTTACGAGGAAAGTCTCCCAAATGAAGTAGCAGTAAAACTTTTAAAACATATTGAAGACATGCCGGTGACGCCAATCGTTGATGATGGTATAGATTATTATACTGTCAGCAAAGATGAATTTATGATTGGCTTTGAGAGCAAGTTAAATAACATTGGGATTAAAGAGGTTGAGAATGTTGCAGATGCTGTTGACTTTAACCCTGTAAAAGTATTAATAGCTGCACCTAAGGAGTTATTAGTACCTGTCATTGAGCAAATCAAAGAACCTTTTAAAAAGGAATTATCCTTTGTACAATCTACACCGTATTTTCTTGAGGCTACGGTAAAAGGTATTAATAAGGCATCCTCCTTACAGGCAGTTTGCGACAAACTAGAGATAGATCCTTCAGAGGTTATAGCCTTCGGCGATCAATTAAATGATGTATCAATGATTAAGTTTGCAGGACTTGGAGTTGCCATGGGTAATGCCTGTGACGGTTTAAAAGAAGTTGCAGATGAGATTACTTTATCGAACAATGAAGATGGAATTGCACATATCTTACATAAGTACTATAACCTTGAGGCATGTTAAAATAAAAGAAACCATAAATTCATTGTATAGAACATGCTTGGAGCTACATAGGATAAACTGCAGGAAGTAGTTGGTATATATATTAGATAATTGCGAAACAGTAGGCTATGTTGACACATTTTAAAGTATAAAGAAATCTAATTATCCATAATCGGAAGGAGACAGGTATCCCACGAATCGTAGGGTATCAACAAGACGATGAAGACTAAATTAAGAGGCGATATATTATTAATATTAAAGGGCTTTCTCATTGGTTCTTCCATGAGTGTTCCTGGCGTTAGTGGTGGAACGATGGCCATACTTTTAGGTATCTATGACAAACTCATTGGTGCTATTAGTAATTTTTTAAAAGACATTAAGGGAAATACGATCTTTTTGATTAAGTTTTGTATTGGATCTGCACTGGGAATTGGTTCCCTTGCCTTTGCTATTAAATGGGCTTTGGAAACCTTTCCATTACCTGTATCCTTTTTCTTTCTAGGAGCAGTCATTGGTGGTATTCCTGCTCTCTACGTAAAGACGAAACAGAAAACTTTTGGGGCTTCCTCACTTATCTATTTCTTGCTCGGATTGGGTATTGTCATTTCCATTGGGTTTATACCGGTAAATAATTTTGATATTAGTAACGGATCTGGTCTGGCACATTACGCCATGCTATTAATTACTGGAATTATTATTGCACTAGCTTTGGTTTTACCCGGAATAAGTACTTCACACATGTTATTGGTACTTGGTATGTATGAATCCATGCTGCAGGCAATCACAAAATTTGATGTTATGTATATTGGAATCCTTGGAATTGCTACACTAATAGGTATTTTCTTAATCACAAAACCGATTGAATGGACTATGAATCGTTTTCCTCATCAAACATATTGGATGATTATAGGCTTTGTGCTGGGCTCCACCTCGGAGATTTTTAAAGATATCATCCTGCCTGCAATACCTGCAAATCCGGACATAAGATGGTCGATTTCGGTTATATTAATGTGTATTGTTACCTTTGTAGTTGGCTGCAAGGCAATAATTTCTCTATCAAAATTTTCAAATGATTAAGGAAGGAGCAATTGCGGTAGGATATAGGAATACTTGCAAATGTTATATAAGGAGTTTTTATCATGATGAATCCAGCGAAAATATTAAAGTTAAAGGGTGCCTGGGATAAATTCACCCAAAACCATCCAAAATTCCCGATGTTTATGAATGCGATTCGCAGCCAGGGTATTGAGGAAGGAGCAGTAATTGAAATCATTATAACCTCACCCGAGGGCAAGGCGCTTAGCACTAATCTTAAGGTATCTCAAACGGATAAAGAGTTATTTACGGAGCTGGTTGAGCTATCCAAGAGTAAATAAAATATAACTGTTCGGTGAGCTTGGCTCCGAATAGTTACAATAAAATTTAATTAAGTTTACTGCGAGAAGAACGCTCTGACTGAATGAACTATACAGTCCGAGGGTTCTTTTTATTCATGACAAGTGAAACGACTTGTCGTTTCATCTTGTTTGTTTTTAAATACGGATTAAGTAGATAATGGATTATCTAAGTTATTATATTACTACCATACTTTTAAAATGAATCACATAAGATATAGTATAACTGCAGGGCATTAGAGTATACATTTGCTCTAAATAACCATTTTAGAGGAATGTCCTGTGTAACCGTAACCACTAAGTTAAAGAAATTGGAGGCAAAGGGAATGAATAATACAAACTATGAGATATCACCAGGGGAATTTCCTTACGAGGTACAGATAGTTGCTGAGAACTTAATACTACCTTGGGCAATTGATATTAGCGATGAAGGTGTCATTTATTTTACAGAACGAGTAGGCAATATAAGGACTATTGAAAATGGCGTGTTAAATCCGGAACCCATTTATAGATTTACACCGCCTTTTATAAGTGCTGGAGAAGGCGGACTTTTGGGTTTAGCTCTAGATCCTAATTTTCTAGAGAATCATTACCTTTATGTTATGTATACCTACCAGGAGAATAATCAAATATACAGTCAGGTGGTTAGAATGCTTGTAGATGGACAGACAGCCTCCATAGATAAAGTAATTATCGATAAAATTCCGGCAAGCAGGCAGCACAATGGTGGAAGAATTAAGATAGGTCCGGATAATAAGTTATATATTGCCACAGGAGATGCGAATGTTGCTGAACTGGCACAGGATTTAAACAGTCTGGCTGGGAAAATCCTAAGATTAGAATTGGACGGTAGTATTCCGGCAGATAATCCTTTTCCAAACTCGCCTGTGTATAGTTATGGTCATAGAAATCCTCAGGGGTTAACTTGGGGCGAAAATAATATTATGTACGAATCAGAACATGGGCAAACAGCACATGATGAAATTAATATTATTGTTCCTGGTGGGAACTATGGGTGGCCCTTGGTGGAAGGAAATGAAATGGCAGAAGGAGTTCGAACAATACAACCGCTAATCCATAGTGAAAATAATACTTGGGCACCTTCAGGTATTGCCTATATTAATCAAGGTCCATGGGCTGGAAGTCTGGCAGTAGGAAGTCTTAGAGGAAAACAATTACTCGTATTTGATTTAGATGAAGCAGGAACATCAGTGGAAAATATAGAATCTTGGTTGTTTAATGAATTTGGTCGGTTACGTGACGTTTATATTGCAAAAGATCGCACCATATACATTACCACCAGCAACAGGGAAGTAAGAGGAAATGCTACCCGAGGTGATGACAGAATTATTCGATTACTGCCAAGAATGTAGTATTTATTTTCCAAGAAATAAGTTATAATATCCATTAGGTAAAAAATAGTAAGCATAAAGTACAGGAGAGAGGTCTTTGGAGAAGGAGCCTTTTAATCGCGTTTACCTAAATAGAACATACAAAAGGGAGAACTATAGATGTGGGTAAAAATGAAAAGATATTTGTTTGCGGGGTTATTACTGCTTATCACTATTCAATTAATGGGTTGTAGCAACCCGAACAAGGAAAAGGAAGGAGCAGGCGGGAATGCAGATCAAGTTACTGTAGAACCAACGAAGACCGATGCGATACCTTCCGAGACGGAGACAGATATAGATTTAGAATCTCTGGAGTGGCCCAAGGAAACAGAAGCAGTAATACCTAAGGACGGAATTGCATTTTCCAGAACAAATTACTTTTATGCGGAAAGTATTGAGGTGGAGATACTCACAGATAAGAGTGGAGCAATCTATTATACCTTGGATGGTACTGACCCTGATCAAACCGCGCAAAAGTATACAGAAGCAATTCCACTTGAAGCAAAAGCTACGATGCAGGCAACTGTTATTAAAGCAAAGGTATTTTTTGAAGACGGCTCCGAATCAGATATAATTACACATACATATTTTGTTGGTCAGGATATGAAAGACCGATTTGATACCTTAGTATTTTCAGTTACAACAGATCCCTATAATTTATACGACTATGAATATGGCATCTTTGTAGCAGGAAAGCTTAGGGACGATTTTGTTGCAGCGAACCCCAATGTGGAGGTTGTACCAAGCGACCCGGCTAATTTTAATATGCGTGGGAGAGAAAGTGAACGAGAGGTTTATTTAGAGGCATTTTTACCCAATGGGGAGCAAATTATAGGACAGGCAGCAGGAATTAGAACCTATGGTGGCTGGTCCAGAGCAAGAGAACAAAAATCCATTAAACTATTTGCTAGAAAAGAATATGATGAGCAGAACAATAAGTTCCGATATGAATTTTTCCCAGAAAAAACTTCTGCGGATGGAGAAGGAAAAGAGCTTGATTCTTTCAAACAGCTAGTGCTTCGTAATTGCGGGAATGATAATGGATTTGCTTTCATCAGGGATGAATTATTTCAAACCCTTGCAGGACAGGCAGGATATCAGGACTATGAGGCAGTTAAACCAGCAGCCTTATTTGTAAATGGTGAATATCGAGGTTTCTTCTGGCTGCATGAAGTCTATGGAGATGAATATTTTGAAGATCATTACGGTGATTACACTGGAAGTTTTGAGATATTGGAAGGTGGGGAACTCTTTAAAGAGAAGGATGCGGATGGTGAGAATTTAAAAGCCGTGGAGGAATATGAAAGTCTCTATAATACCTATTCCAATATGGACTTAACCATAGAATCAAACTATGAGGAGCTAAACAAGGTTTTTGATGTACAAAACTATTTAGAATACTACGCATTACAGGTATACATTGGAAATGAGGACTGGCCACATAATAATTATCGAACCTATCGTTATTATGCGAAGGAGGGAGAAGCCTATGGTGAGGGACCCTTTGATGGTAAGTGGAGGTTTCTGCTGCATGATTTAGATTATAGCTTTGGTATCTACGGTGAAGCCGCGACCAAAAATAATCTGGGGAGGTTTATGGGGCTAAATGGAGACTTGAGAGATGCATGTCCTCTGTTTGGACAACTGATGAGAAGAGAGGATTGTAGAGATATATTTATTAAGAAAACACTGGACCTCCTTAACGGTGCATTTTCTAAAGACAATTTAAGCACAGTTTTAGATGAAATGAATACAGCAAGATTCAATGAGCTAAGTCATACGTATGATAAGTCCTTATTGGAAGATTGGGTATCACCTTTAGATCTTCCAGCAAAAATAGAGGCTATTAAAGGATATGCCAATATACGATCAAAGTTTATATTGAACACCTTCCGTTCCTTTTATAATCTAAGTGAACCTTATAATCTAAGTGTGAAGGCAGTTGATGAATGCGAAGTAATGGTTAATTCCTATCAGACAGCGAATAATTTTAATGGGACCTATTATCCTGATATAGAAACCCAGATGAAAGCTATAGTTCCAAAAGGTTTAAAATTTGATCACTGGTTGGTAAATGGTCAAATAATTGAAAATGATATATTAATTATTGATTCAAGTATGATTGTAGAAGGCAATGTGGAAGTATCCTTTGAAGTAAAATAATGAATAGATTTGACTGACTATGACACACTATCATTAGATATTTGGAGGTGATAATGTGAGCAAACAGTCAAATCAGAGATACCGTAAAGAGACGGAAGAACATAACAAAACAAGTCAGTCTTCTTCAACCAATACAGAGCAGGTAAGCAAGCAGGCGAAGCTTAACAATGAGGTCAATGCCAAGAAGGAGAAAACAGAAAGATAAAACAGAAAGATAAAACAAGGGCTGATAGTTAAACTGGCATAATTCCAGTTATAGACTATCAGCCATTTTACTCATCGTAAGTGAAATAATATTATTTTACCAAAAAGGCTTATAGTTTCTATAAACAGAATTATTGGACCGATTACTCTGTCTTACTTCCTGCCCCTGGTTTGATTCCTGATTGTTTTCTTCTACGGTTTGATTTGGTTCAGAAGTTGGAACAGTTTGCTCCGGTACACTGGCAGGGTTTTGATATACAGGAGGGATACTGCCTCTACGTCTTAAATCAGGTTGGGTATTTGCTTCTGCATCATTGGTAGTTCTAGCATTGTTTAAATTTCTGGTTTCGTTAACATTCCGTGCATCTGTCAAAGTTCTAGGATCATTGATAGATCCAGAATCAGCTACTCTAGTATCATTTCTGCTAGTATCATTTAAGTTCCTGGCGTCATTTGCTGTATTCCGTCTACGAAGATCTGGTTGACTTGGAGTAGTATAAGTTTCCTGATAATCTGCTGCAATTGTCCTTCTGGATTTTCTATTATCTGGCTGTCCGGTTAGTAATTCATTGTCGTTTCCATATGCTTCAAAAGGTAACTTTCTTGGCTTCTTACACTTATCTTTGTCACCGTGATGGTCCTTACAATCATCATGTTCTTTACATCCGTGGTGTTCTTTGCAATCATCAGGTTTTTTACCGCTGTGATGGTCTTTACAATCTTCATGTTCCTTGCATTCCTTATGATGACAAAATTTTTCTATGCATAATAGTTTAAATTGGCATAAAACAAGCCCAAGAAGTAAACCTATTAAGAAGAAAATAATTATAAGAGCTATAAAAACAACAAAGAAATTCGCTTCGGTAAGGATACCTAATATCATAAATCGACACTCCTTTACAAATTATTCTATAATTATATATGCAAAAAAAGGTCGAATGGTGACAGTTAGAGAATTAAAACTTTGATTGACATATATATTGGGGTTAGATATAATTACGATACAATATATTGTGTTAGCGTTTATGGCGGAGACGAGGATATTGTCAAATTAAGTAGCTTTTCAGAATCGGGCTTCTTTAGAAAGCAAGCTTTCACAGCTAATTTTATACAAGATGAAACGACAAGTCGTTTTACCAGTCATGTATTAGGATTGGTTCTGAACAGTTAACGTATTAACATTTATTATAGAGGAAGGTTGGTGTTAACATGAAAAAGCTTTTACAAGAAGCTTTTATTAATCAATATAGCAATTTAGAGACTCCACTTAGTCATATTGGAGAATTTGTATATCTAAGAACCTATTCACGGTACTTGCAGGATAAGAAACGGAGAGAACATTGGTTGGAAACAGTGCTTAGGACCACGGAATATAATATAAGTCTAGGCATTTTACATAAACAAAAGCAGGGGATACCCGTTGACTATGCAAAGGAGGATAGAGAAGCTAAATTGCTTTTTGATCATTTGTTCCACCTTAGAACCTTTACGTCGGGTAGAACACTGTATATGGGAGGAACAGAGGTGGTTAATCAATATCCGCTGTCTAACTATAATTGTGCGTTTACAAACATTGCAACGATGAGAGACTTTGTAGATGTATTCTATTTACTAATGGTTGGAAGCGGAGTTGGAATACGAATCGATAAAAATCAGATTAAGAAACTTCCCTACGTTAGAAAGATTAATTTAGAGAGTAGGTATGATGAGACAGTACGAAGTATTACTTCAAAGGATGAGATGGAGAACACCAAGCTTTTCCTAGATGAGAAGGATGAATCTCGTGGGTTGCTGCTGGTGGGGGATAGTAAAGAAGGCTGGTGCGACGCACTTGAGACCTATTTCAAGGTGGTAACAGAGGAACAATATCAGGGGATTTTACATTTGACAATTGATTATAGCTATGTAAGACCAGAGGGCGAGCGATTAAAACGCTTTGGAGGCAGAGCATCTGGTCATAAATCCCTTCAACGTATGTTTGAAAAGATGAATAAAGTGTTTGAACGTAGAACCACAGGGCAATTCGCTTCTTTGGATATTTTAGATATTGCCACAATTATCAGTGAAAATGTTGTATCCGGCGGTGTTAGAAGAAGTGCAATGATGGTCATTTGTGATGAGGAAGATGAAGAGGTAATTCAGGCAAAGAGAAATATTTATAAGGTGGTAGATGGGAATTGGATTGAAGACAAAGAAATCTCCCATCGGCGTATGAGTAATAATTCAGTTCTTTACCAAAAGAATCCTTCTTTGGAACGTATTCAAGAAATCCTTCATTCCATACGAATTAATGGGGAACCCGGATTTATTAATGGCAGGGAGGCTCATCGTAGGAAATCTACTTTTGAAGGCTGCAATCCCTGTGGTGAAATACTTCTTCAGTCAAAGCAGTGCTGTAACCTGACTACAAATAACCTGATGGCTTTTGTAAAAGGCGATGTACTGGACAAAGAAACCTTATTTGAGGTTATAAAACTTTCCACCAGAGTTGCAATCCGTATGACTTTGGTGGAAGTAGAATTAGAGGACTGGAATAAGGTTATGCAAGAGGACAGAATTGTTGGGGTTTCCTTAACAGGTATGATGGACATGGTTAATAAAACAAACATGAGCTATGATGTGCTTGGTGAACTACTCTCACAGCTTAGGGAAATAGTGCATGTGGAGGGGGAACGCTATTCCAAGGAGCTTGGCATTCTTCCACCTAAGCTCATGACCACCATAAAGCCAGAAGGAAGTTTATCCACTCTGCCTTGTGTAAGCTCTGGGATTCACTTTGCTCATTCAGACTATTATATCAGAAGAATCCGCATTGCAGCTTCCGATCCTTTATATAAGTTAATTGAACAACAAGGCAGCTATCCTATCTATAATGAGGTAGGACAATCGGACGAAGAATGCTCCATTAAAGTAATTGAGTTCCCCATTAAAGCTCCTCAGGGAAGAACAAAGTATGATGTTGGTGCAATGGAACAATTGGAGTTATATAAGCTATCCATGCTTCGTTGGTCGGACCATAATTCCTCAATTACGGTTCATGTTAGAGATCATGAGTGGGAAGAAGTTGCGCGTTGGGTTTATGATAATTTTGATTATGTGGTTGGAATTACGTTCCTGCCCTTAATGGAGGAAACCTATCCTCTTTTACCCTATGAATGCACCACGAAAGAAGATTATGATTTGAGGATACAACAAGTGAAACCGATAGATTATGATTTGCTCGCCCAGTTAGATGATGAAGACGAGCACGATATTATAGATAATGAGTGCAGTACAGGAGCGTGTCCGATACGATAAAAAGAGATAGCAAAACTACATTAAGAAATAGGAATAAAATTGTTATTGACAAAGGAAGAATGATAAGGATATAATTGCCATAATATTTAAGCAAAGTCTCATGAATTGATTAATTGATGACAAGGGCGTCTTAGAGAAATCTAAGACGCCTATTTTTGTTCATGACAAGTGAAACGACTTGTCGTTTCATCTTGTTTACACGATACAGTTAGGAGGGAAGAACCATGAGTTTGGAGGTTAGTATTGAGAAACAATATAAGAATTTTACTCTCTCCGTTAAATTTGACACTCAGCAGGCTTCAACTGGACTCTTGGGGGCATCCGGTTGTGGAAAAAGCCTAACGTTAAAATGTATTGCAGGCATTGTGACCCCGGACAGAGGAAGAATTGTTCTTAATAACAAGGTACTCTTTGACTCGGAACAAAAGATTAACCTGCCTGCCAGAGAACGTAAAATAGGCTATATGTTTCAGCATTACGCTCTATTTCCGAATATGACGGTCAGTGAAAATATATTGATTGCAGTATCTGGTAAAAAGGATAAGAAAAAAGTTTTGGATAAACTTCTGCAATTATTACAAATTGAAAGGTTACGTAATAATTACCCACAGCAGTTATCAGGAGGAGAACAACAAAGGGTAGCCCTTGCAAGAATGCTTGCCTATGAAGCAAAGGTGCTAATGTTTGATGAGCCCTTCTCAGCACTGGATTCGTTTTTAAAAGAGCAGTTGCAGCAGGAACTGTTAGAAGTACTTGCAGAGTACGAGGGAGAGATTCTAATGGTTTCTCATAGCAGGGAGGAATTGTATCGTTTCTCTGAAAAGATTGTTATTATAGATAGAGGAACAATTGTAGAAGAAGGACAAAAGCACGACATTTTTAATCGTCCAACTTATGTTACCAGCGCCAAATTAACCGGGTGTAAAAATATATCAAGAGCAGTAAAACTATCAGATTATCAGATCAAGGCAATCGATTGGAATGTAATTTTAAGGACGGATACGCCCGTAGATAATGAGGTAAACTTCGTAGGTATTAGAGCACATCATATTCAAGCAGCACATAATCAGGACGAGGAAAATATGTTGCCAGTTTCACTGCAAGGTTTTTCGGAAGGGCCATTTGAAAAAAGATTAATTTTGAAGGTCTTAACTGAGGCGAAAGAGAATAAGTTATGGTGGATTGTTCCTAATCCGGTGTGGAAGAGGGAGTTTGAAGAAAGGATTCCAAATAAAATTACGTTACCCAAAGAACATCTACTGTTGCTAAAGAGTATTGGGTAAGTAAAGTAACAATAAAAGGTAAAGAAGCTAAAGTGTTACAATGCTTTTGATACCCTAACAGCAATTATAAAGTTGTTAACTGGGTTGAAAAAATGCTTAATTACTTTATAAAGACATGTTTTTAATTGGGTAAGAATCGATATAAGTAGTATGTGGCATAGTGTAATATGTGCAAAAATATGGAAATAAGATTAGTTAATTTCAACAATTCGATGCATTGAATCCAAGATATCCAGATGATAGAATTGCAACCATAAATACCGCTGGTGTGAACATAAACAAAGCTCTATTGGACAGAGACGTCATTACATGAAAGTAATGATGTCTTTTTTTAATATTTATTCTATTGTTCACGGCGGTGCAACTTATAACAATCTATTTATTTTTAAAGGAGGATATTATATGAGGCAGGTTGCAATTTACGGAAAAGGTGGAATTGGCAAATCAACGACCACACAGAATTTAACAGCAGGCTTAGGAGAGATGGGGAAAAACATCATGATCGTTGGATGTGATCCGAAAGCTGACTCAACAAGATTAATTTTAGGCGGTCTTGCACAGAAAACAGTATTGGATACGTTAAGGGAAGAGGGAGAAGATATTGACCTGGACTTCATCCTAAAGAAGGGATTTGCAGATATTCGTTGCGTGGAATCCGGTGGTCCGGAACCAGGCGTTGGCTGTGCTGGACGTGGAATTATCACCTCCATTAATCTGCTGGAGCAATTGGGAGCCTATACGGATGATCTGGATTATGTATTCTATGATGTACTTGGTGACGTTGTTTGTGGTGGCTTTGCAATGCCAATCAGAGAAGGAAAAGCACAGGAAATCTATATTGTTGCTTCCGGTGAAATGATGGCGTTATATGCTGCTAATAATATTTCAAAAGGTATTCAAAAGTATGCAAATACCGGTGGAGTAAGACTTGGAGGTATTATCTGTAATTCCAGAAAGGTTGACGGAGAAGCAGATCTAGTAAGTGCTTTTGCAAAGGAACTTGGTTCCCAGATGATTCATTTTGTGCCAAGAGATAATATGGTGCAGAGAGCAGAGATTAATAAAAAGACCGTAATTGATTATGATAAAGCAGCCAATCAGGCTGATGAATATCGTCAGCTGGCAAGTAAAATTGATGGAAATGACATGTTTGTTATACCAAAGCCCATGAAGCAGGAGAGATTAGAAGAGCTGCTAATGGAACACGGTATTTTGGATATTTAATTCTAGGGGAGGGTTAATTTATGTTATTAATTAGAGCAATTATCCGCCCGGAAAAGGTCGGAATCGTATTATCAGAATTATTATCAGCTGGCTTTCCTGCAGTTACTAAGATGGATGTATATGGACGTGGAAAACAAAAGGGAGTTAAGGTCGGAGAGGTATTCTATGATGAGATACCCAAAGAAATGCTTCTTATGGTTGTGGAAGATAAGGATAAAGATGATGTGGTGAAAATTGTTATGAAATATGCCAGAACAGGTGATAATGGTCATTTTGGTGATGGAAGAATCTTTGTCAGTCCAGTGGAAGAGGCCTATACAATCAGCACCAAGAAAAAAGGTCTATAACTGTAAAGGTTTCTAACAGTTACAAGGACTATAGGATTTAAAAGGACTATAGGATTTAAAAGGATAATAGGATTCAAACGGATTGGAGGATTCGGGCATGAAGGAAGTAATGGCGATTGTCAGACAGAATAAAGTGAACCCGACAAAAGAAGCTTTAGCAGAAGCTGGAGTACCAGCCTTTACCTGCCGAAAGGTACTTGGTAGGGGAAAGAAGCTAATCGATATGACGCTGCTTAGAACCATTGTTGATTCCGGTGAAATACCAGCAACAGCAACTGGAGAATATTTGTCAGAAACACAGCGTCTGATATCAAAAAGAGTATTTACAATGATTGTTGAAGATACCGAGGTGGATAAGGTAGTTCAGTCCATCATGGATGTGAATAGTACCGGTAATCCGGGGGATGGAAAGATATTTATTCTTCCGATTTTTGAAAGCTACCGGGTACGTAATGGAGAAACAACGACAGAGGCCTATTAGTACGGTAGATTGGAGGTAGCTATGAATACAATGAATCGGGTGCTGGACCAATATAATTCCAGAGTTTATAAAAATCGTAAAGAGCATATGGTAGATGTTAATCACAGTGAGAAAAATGAAATTGCTGCGAATGTACGAACCATACCGGGCATCATAACCCAAAGAGGTTGCTGTTATGCAGGTTGTAAGGGCGTTGTAGTTGGACCAATTAAAGATGCTTTTATCATTACCCATGGACCAATTGGTTGTGCATATTATTCCTGGGGAACCCGCAGACATAAAGCCAGGACGGAAGAAGGTAAGGATAATTACCTGCAATACTGCTTCTCCACGGACTTGCAAGAGCCGGATATTGTCTTTGGCGGTGAGAAAAAGTTAAAGAAAGCAATAGAAGAGGCAATGGAGTTATTTCACCCAAAAACAATTATGATATGTTCCACCTGCCCTGTTGGACTCATTGGTGATGATATCCATGCTGTAGCAAAATGGGCGGAGAAAGAATATGGAATTAAATGCATCGCCTTTAGCTGTGAGGGGTACAAAGGGGTCAGCCAGTCAGCAGGCCATCACATTGCGAATAACCAGTTAATTAAATATGTTATCGGCGAAGGAGATAGAAAGATTACAAATAAGTTTTCCGTTAATCTTCTGGGTGAATATAACATTGGTGGTGATGGCTGGGAGACAGAGCGGCTATTAAAGCGGATCGGATATGAAATTGTATCCGTATTTACCGGTGGTGCCAGTATGGAGGATATTGCAAATGCACATCAAGCAAATCTAAGCGTGGTGCAGTGCCATCGTTCCATTAACTATATTGCCGAATTAATTGAAACAAAATATGGTACTCCCTGGATGAAGGTTAATTTCGTAGGTGTGGAAGCAACAATTGAGTCACTTCGAAATATGGCTAAATTCTTTGGCGACCCGGAACTTACGGCAAGAACAGAAGCAGTCATTGCAGATGAATTGGACCAGATAGAACAGGAGATGACTTATTATAAAAGTAGGCTAAAAGGAAAAACCGCTGCTATCTATGTGGGTGGTTCCAGAGCACATCACTATCAGTTTCTTCTAAATGATTTGGGAGTTCATACCATTTTAGCTGGTTATGAATTTGGCCATAGAGAGGAGTATGAGGGGCGTGAGGTAATACCTTTTGTAAAGGTGGATGCTGACAGTAAGAATATTGAATCCATCACGGTGCAGCCAGATATAGAAAAATTCCATGTTTATTTGTCAGAAGAGGAGCTTAACCGTTTAAAGGAAGAGAAGTTAATTGATTACTATGGTGGAATGGTCAAAGATATGAAGGATGGCACTTACATGGTGGATGACTTAAATCACTATGAAACAGAAGAATTTCTCAAATTGTTAAAACCAGATATTTTCTTCTCCGGTATCAAAGACAAATACGTAGCTCAAAAAAGCGGTATTTTATCCAGACAGCTTCATTCCTATGATTATAGCGGACCGTATTCCTGCTTTAGAGGAGCAGTAATTTTTGCAAGGGATATTGCAATGGGGATCTATGCTCCGGCTTGGAGTTACGTGAAGGCACCTTGGTCAACATCACCAATACTGGAAGGAAGCTTAGGAGGTGAAGAGGCATGTTAGATTATACCACAGCAGTAAAATCAGAGCGTAGTGCATTACGTGTTAACCCGGCAAAGACCTGCCAGCCGGTAGGAGCGATGTATGCGGCTCTTGGCGTACATGAATGTATGCCCCACAGCCATGGTTCCCAGGGGTGCTGTGCTTTCCATAGAATGTTTTTAACCCGTCATTTCAAAGATCCAGCAATGGCATCTACCAGCTCCTTTACTGAAGGTGCTTCTGTATTCGGGGGTGGTACCAACTTAAAAACAGCTGCAAAAAATATCTTTGATATTTATAATCCTAAGATTATTGCAGTCCATACGACTTGTTTGTCCGAGACAATTGGGGATGATTTAAATGCATTTATACAGGATATTGATGTACCGGAAGGAAAGTATATGGTGCATTGCAATACTCCCAGTTATTATGGGTCCCATGTTACAGGCTTTAGCAATATGGTAGCAGGATTCATTCGTTACCTGTCAAAGTCCTCCGGCAGGAAGAACAAAAAAGTAGTATTAATGCCCGGCTTTGTTAACCCAGGAGACATGAGAGAAATGAAGAGACTTACCGAAGCGATGGGTGTGTCCTATACCATGCTGCCGGATACCACTGGAGTTATGGACTCTCCAATGACTGGTAAGTTCGAACTTTATCCAAAAGGTGGCACAACAGTGGAGGAAATTATTGCTCTAGGTGACTCGGCTTGTACCTTTGCTTTTGGAAAGGCAGCAAGTGAGGTGCCAGCAGAAACTCTTACAAAAAAATGTGCAGTTCCTCATACACTGTTACCCTTGCCAATTGGAATTGGGCGAACAGACGAATATATTATGGCTCTTCAGAACTATACCAAGGAGGCGGTTCCTTATGTAGTTGAGGAGGAAAGAGGTCAGTTGGTAGATATTCTGATTGACATACACCCCTATACCTATAATAAAAAGGTAGCAATCTTCGGAGATCCTGATACGGTATTAAGTATTGCAGAATTTACGCTTGAGATGGGTATGATTCCAAAATATCTTGTAACCGGTACACCAGGAGATGCATTTGAAAAGGCTGCTAATGGGCTGTTCACCAAGTTTGGCGTCGAGGGTTGTAAGGCAAAGGCATTTGCAGATTTGTTCGAGTTACATCAGTGGATAAAGCAGGAGGGCGTTGATCTGCTAATCGGTGGAACGCACGGAAAATATATTGCAAGAGCAGAAGACATACCATTTGTGAGAGCAGGCTTTCCAATTATTGACCGATATATTCATTCTTACTTGCCAATTGTGGGCTATAAGGGCGGAATGAGACTGGCAGAGTTGATCATGAATGCATTAATGGATCGACAGGATAGGGATAGTTTAGAGGAAGACTTCGAGATGGTTATGTAGGTAAGATAAGGACTGTGGCAAAGGAAAGTGTGGCAAAGGGGAGGCTGTGTAGAGAAACGAACGAATACAAGCTGTCCGTCAAACAGTGCATTTTAGGAAGCTAATATTCGTTCGTTTCTCTCTCGGCTTCGTTTACAACTCTAGTCATTATTTTATCTTTAACCAGAAAGGGAGGATGTCTGTGGAAAATGTAAGTGTTCTGGAGGCTAGAAAAAGCTCTATTGTACGTAAGCAGGAGGGCTGCGGTGGTGATGGAATGCGCTGTGATAGTAACAGTGTATCTGGTGCGGTTAGCCAGAGAGCCTGTGTATATTGTGGAGCCAGAGTTGTTCTAAATCCAATCACAGATGCCTTTCATATAGTACATGGCCCAATTGGATGCGCTAGTTATACGTGGGACATTCGCGGTAGCTTAAGCAGCAAGGGAGACCTATATCGCAACAGCTTTTCAACTGATTTAAGGGAACAGGATGTTATTTTTGGAGGCGAAAAGCGATTATCCGCAGCACTTGAGGAAGTCATCACGAAGCATAAGCCAAAGGTAATCTTTGTCTATGCCACCTGTATTGTTGGGGTCATTGGTGATGACGTAGAGGCGGTTTGCCAGAGTTTTACCAAGAAGTACGGAGTTCAGGTACTACCTGTAAAATCACCGGGTTTCTCCGGTAATAAGTCCACCGGCTACAAGATGGCTTGCGATGCTATAATGAGGCTGTTGGCACCTCATAAGCCTTCAAAAAGAGAAGGGATTAATATACTTGGAGACTTTAATCTGGCAGGAGAGATATGGATAGTCAAAGAGTATCTAAGAAAAATGGGAATTCCAGTGATAGCAACAATTACAGGTGATTCTGATTATAATACCTTAATACAGGCTCCTGCTGCCCAGCTTAATGTTGTACAATGCGCTGGTTCCAGCACTTATCTTGCAAATCGTATGGAAGATGAAATGGGGATTCCCTATATTAAGATTAGCTTTTATGGAATTGAAGATACCATCAACTCCTTAATTCGAATTGCTGAAGCACTTGGGAATGAAGATGCTAAACAGAAAGCTATTAATTTTGGCGAGGTAGAGACGGCTAGACTTCAAGATTTCTTATCAACCTATCGTAAAAATTTAGTCGGAAAAAGAGCAGCAATTTATGTCGGAGGCGGTTTTAAAGCAATTTCTCTCATTCGTCAGTTTCGTTCCCTTGGAATGGAAACAGTGGTGGTGGGTACCCAGACAGGAAAGCCGGAAGATTATGAAATTATTTCGAGTATAGTAGAAAAGGATACGGTTATCTTAGATGATGCAAATCCTGCGGAACTAGAGGCATTTATTAGAGAAAAGGGAGCAGATATCTTAGTGGGTGGAGTCAAAGAGCGACCACTTGCATATAAGTTGGGTATTGCTTTCTGTGATCACAACCATGAAAGAAAGCATCCATTGTGCGGCTTTGATGGCGTAGTTAATTTTACAAAGGAAATTAATAAGAGTATGAACAGTCCTGTTTGGAACTATGTTCACTCTCGTTTGGAATGAAGGTATAGATAGTAAGGAGGTCTTCATGAGGGAAAAAATAGTTAATCTAAACGTAAATCCATGTAAAATGTGTATGCCAATGGGGGCAATGACAGCAATGAGCGGAATCAAAAAATGTGCATCCATACTCCATGGTTCACAGGGATGCAGCACTTATATTAGAAGACACATGGCAACACATTATAATGAGCCAATTGACATTGCCTCGTCGTCCCTCACCGAGGAAGGTACGGTATACGGTGGAGAAAAGAATCTGCTTCAGGGGTTAAAAAATCTAATTCAAGTATATCAACCAGAGGTAATTGGTGTTGCTACTACCTGCCTTGCAGAGACAATTGGAGAGGATACCCCGCGAATTATTCAAAAGTTCTATGACGAAAATCCGGAGCATAGGGATGTGACTATTGTAAGTATAGCTACACCGGGATATGGTGGTACCCAGTTTGAGGGATATTTTTCAGCACTCTATCATTTGGTGAAAAGCGTTACTATGGAGGAGACCCCAAATAATAAGATCAATGTCATTACCAGTCAACTATCACCTGCAGATACCCGTTACTTAAAGGAATTATTAGAAGAGTTCTCTATTGATTATATTCTATTGCCCGACGTATCAGAGAATTTGGATGGCGGGCATGAACCTGTATATCAAAAGCTGTCCCAGGCGGGAACGGATATCAGGGATATTAAACAGATGGCAGGAGCTAAGTGTACCATCGAAATCAGTACCTTTGCTGAAGACCTAAAATCACCAGCTGCATATCTAAGAGAGTCCTATGGAGTTCCCTTGTATAGATGCCACTTGCCTATGAGCTTAAGAGACAATGACGAGCTCCTGAAAATTTTAAAAGAAGTATCCGGGAACAGGATACCAAAGAGAATTCATAAAGAAAGAAGCCGTTTTCTGGATGCAATGATAGATTCTCATAAATACAATGCAGACATTAGAGCTGCCATATACGGCGAACCTGACTTTGTATACAGCGCCGTAAGGTTATGTGTAGAAAATGGAATTGTTCCTCAAATTGCCGCCACAGGCAGTAAGTGTCACAAACTGAAAGAACTACTTACAAAAGAAATAGAATCAGCAGCAGACGCCTTTTATGTAAAAGAGTTTCGCATTCTCGACGATATTGATTTTCAGACTCTGGAAGAAATGGCAAAAGAGCTGAAAATAAATCTATTCTTAGGTAACTCGGATGGAAGACGTATGGCTGAAAGATTAGGAATTCCTTTGGTAAGAAGAAGTTTTCCCATTCATGACCGAATGGGTGGTCAAAGGTTGCGAACTTTAGGATATGAAGGAGCACTTACACTACTGGACGAGATGACAAATGAAATTCTTAGTCGTAAAGAAACAGGATTTCGGGAAGAACTTTACAAGAAGTACTATAAGGATACAGCTGTTAGGGACGATCAATTGAGACAGGATAATATCAATACCAGAGGTATTAGACTGTACGATAATAAAAACATCAGGGTAAGGAAGGGCAGAAATAATTATATCGGTACCAGGGTGGGTAATAAGAAAAAATGGAACAGTAAAGAAGAAGTATTGACGGTGAAAGAACTTTCAATTGAGGAAAAGACAGCGACCCATCCTTGTTATAATTGCGGAGCACATCAATATGCTAGAATGCATTTGGCGATTGCACCAAAATGTAATATAAGTTGCAATTATTGTTTGCGTAAATATGATTGTCCAAATGAAAGCAGACCAGGAGTTACGACGAAGGTTCTAACACCTGAGGAAGCAATACAGAGATATCTTGAAGTAAAGGAAAAGGTCCCAAAATTATCAGTTATTGGTATTGCAGGTCCGGGAGATGCACTAGCCAATATGGAGCAGACCAGAGAAACGTTAGCTAACATAAGAAAACTTGATCCAGAGATCACTTTCTGTATCTCCACCAATGGATTAATGCTTCCCCAATATGCCAATGAGTTAATTGAGCTTGGAGTATCGCATGTAACGGTAACAATGAATGCGGTGGATACAAAACTTGGGGCGGAAATATACAAATATGTGGACTATATGGGCAATCGGTATTACGGAGAAACAGCGGCAGCAATCCTTTTATCAAACCAACTGGCAGGAATTAAAATGCTTACTTCAAAAGGGATTATGTGTAAGGTGAATATCGTAATGTTAAAAGGTATTAATGAACATCACATACCACAGGTGGTTGCAAAGGTTAAAGAGTTAGGTGGTGTTATGACCAATATCATGCAGTTGATTCCTGTGAAAGGCAGTGCATTTGAACATCTTCCACTGGTGAATAACAAAGAGATTATGGAGATGCGTGCAAAATGTGGTGAAAGCCTCAAGCAAATGTATCATTGCAGACAATGTAGGGCGGATGCAATCGGGACTTTAGATAACGACCAATCCCTTCAGTTTAACCATTGTCATAGAGAGAACGATGAGTCAAAGAATATTGATAGTATAAAAGAGATAGATAATACAAAAGAGAAAGAAAGAACAAGAGAATTTGTTAGTACAAAAAAATATGGTAATACAAAAGAAAATGATAATACAAAAGAGATTGGTAATTCAAATGAACCTGCAATACATATCGCAGTGGCAACGCAGAGTGGGATGATTGTCGACCGGCATTTTGGTCAGGTCTCGGAATTCTACATTTATGAGTATAAAGCTGGGAATACGGTTTTTAAAGAAAGAAGGGCTGTTGATAAATACTGTACCGGTGTGGAAGAGTGTGGGGATCGAGAAGATAAAATGGAGCGTATCCTCAAAGCGGTAGCAGATTGTCAGGCTGTGATTGCTATGAGAATCGGGGATGTACCCCGTACGAAGCTAAACCAAAAGGGAATACGTACCTTTACTACTTATGACCGCATTGAGGATTCCGTAAAACGTGCTATAGAGGAACTAACAGTAGCTACCTAAGTAGAAACACTTAAGGGCAATGGGGACTATAAATAATCAGTAAAAAGGGGGATTATACAATGGTGGAAGTAAAGCATCACATCTTTATCTGCACTAGCTGCAGAATTAATGGGCAACAGAAGGACTTTTGTTATTCTAAGGGGGCGGTGGATCTCGTACAGACCTTTATGGAATTAATTGAAGAAAATGATTTATCAAGTGAGGTAATGATAACAAATACAGGTTGTTTTGGTATTTGTGAGAAAGGTCCAATTGCAGTTGTTTATCCCGAAGGGATATGGTATGGGAATCTGACGGAAGATGATGTGGAACGAATCGTAGAAGAACATATTGTGAATGGAAACCCGGTGGCGGAGTTAAGAATTTAGCGAAAGGAGGATGGTAGTATCATCCGATTGATTGATAATACCCTAACCATTTTGGAAAATAACCTGCCATCCAAGGAGGAGTTGCATACCTTTTGTGAAATGTTATTTACAATCGGTGTAGATATTGTTGAGATTCCTGTTGAGGTATATAAAGTAATGGAATCTCTCCCGGAACATCAAAAATTCATATTAAATATTGAGTATGTGGATGAGATGAAGGAATATCCGGGCTTCTTTCGTTATATCTGCCGTTACAAAGCGGAGATAGATAAACTTATTTATGAACTTCAGCTCAATGATATACGAGAAATAGTTAAGCTTAGAACTTTGCAAGTTGGAAGAGAGTATCGGGTTGTAGGGTTGGATGATCTTATGTGCTATGATTCCTACGAGAAATTCCTGGAGGAAATACTGCACTGCCTGCCAAACAGTAGTGTAATATTTAATCCGGAAAATTCATATGGCTGCGCCAGTGCTTTGGCAATGCAGTGGGCAGCTTATTATGGAAATTATGTGACCACAAGCTTTGCTGGATGCAAGAATAATGCAGCAACGGAGGAAGTACTTATGGCACTGCGCTTAGCAATCCGTCATAAACCGAACCGAGACCTAACGATACTACCTCGTTTAACACGGCTTTATGAACAGTTTACGGGCCAAAAGACAGGAAATAGAAAACCAATCATCGGTAAAAATATATTTCAGGTGGAGGCGGGTATCCATGTTGATGCCATTAAGAAAAATCCAGCCACTTATGAAGCTTATGATCCGAAGTTAGTCGGTAAATATACTGAGCTAGTCATCGGAAAACATTCCGGAACCAAGGCAATTGTTTTAAAAATGGAGGAACTAGGATTACCTGTAATGGATACTACGGACATCGAAAAACTGTTATATCATATAAAGAGCATTTGTACCCAACATAGAAAAAGCCTTTCTGATGAAGAGTTTGTACGCCTGGTGAAGGAGGTATCAAGAAATGAAGGAAATGAAATACATCGTTGATACAACACTTAGGGACGGAGAACAAAGCCCTGGAATTGCACTACGACCAGAGGATAAATTAAAAATTGCGCTTTTGCTGGATGAAATCGGGGTCTATGAAATTGAAGCTGGCACCCCCGTCTTAAGTGAGGTGGAAGAAGAAAGCATTTACAACATTATTGAGCATAAGCAACAAGCAAAAATCTCTGTTTGGAGTCGAATGAATGTAAATGATGTAAAAAGATCCATAGCCTGCAAACCAGACATCATTCACATAGGTACACCAGTATCCTATGTTCAGATTTATAGTAAATTAAAGAAGAATAAAACCTGGGTAATGAAAAATGTCTTACAATGCGTGGAGGCTGCTACTCAGAATGATGTTGAAGTAACGGTCGGTCTTGAGGATGCTTCCAGATCGGATATTGGATTCATGTTAAGCTTAATAAAGGAACTTAAGGCAGCAGGAGTAAGCACAATTAGGGTGGCAGATACGGTTGGAACCTTGACACCAACCAGGGCAAAAGAGCTGGTGGAGACCATCCGAGCTAATACTGATTTGAAAATAGAAATGCATGTTCATAATGATTTGGGCATGGCAGTTGCAAACTCCCTAATAGGTGCAAGGTCAGGTGCGGATTACATTGATTGTACCTTATTTGGAATAGGGGAAAGAACGGGTAATTGCAATTTTTATGACTTTCTTCATGCCAGTGAACAGGTCTTTGCTTTTTCCATGAATAAGAAGCAGGTAAGAAATATTGAACAGTTGGTTTACCAGGAATTAAGTGGTGCACTTTAAATAAGGAATGCCGCAAGCTAACTAATGGAAAGCCACTCTAACCAATGATTAAGGTATACACGAATAGAGTATCCCCCTCTGACATTGACAAGCATATCAAGGCTTTTATTTGCATATGATGTGCTAAGGAAACAGTGTAAGGGGGATTTATTTATGCCAAGCAACGAAGTTATCGTCAAAGATAGAACCTTAGAACAGGATTTATATTATAAGAATACAAAGGTTATGCATTATAGCATAAAATACCCGCATTTTATCTCCAACACCTATCATACGCTTGCTAATAAGTTAAATAATTACTATAGAACCAAAGCTACGATGTATCAAAGAACAAATATTATGCAGCTATATCAGGAAGCCATGGTGGATTACGAATATTCCATAGCCAATGACTTTCCAGTCCATGAATATGAGGCTGTTGTTGAATATACTGTAACCTATAATGAGAATTGTATGCTTAGTCTATATTTTGATCAGTATGAATATACTGGCGGTGCTCATGGAAATACAGTCCGAACCTCGGATACTTGGAATTTGACGCAAAGCAAACGTGCGGAACTATCTGATTTTTTCCCGGGAAAAAGTAATTATAACGAGTTTATTATAGGGAGCATTATTAACCAGATAAAACAGCAGGATAAGGATAATACCACAATGGTTTTTGATGATTATCCAAAGCTTGTAGCGGAGAGCTTTAAAGCAAATAATTTTTATTTATCAGAAGAGGGTGTAGTTATTTATTTTCAGCAATATGATATTGCTCCTTATGCTTCAGGAATATTAACCTTTGTAATTCCGTTCGGACCCGGCGGAGCCACTAAACCACAGTGCCCATAGATATTTGCTTTATAAAACAATAAAAAATATATGACATAAAAATAGCACCCCTAATTATGTAATGATTCCATAAGGTTAGATATAATCCAATCTTAGAAGCTCACCATAAGCAGGAGTGCTACTTTGTGTTCAATTAAAATAATTATTCACCACCTGGGCCGCTACGGCTTGGACCTTTGTCCGGAACCTGAGCATGTGTATCCTTCATGGAACCACTACTCTTGTTGCTGCTGGACGTAGTACTTTTATTGCTACTAGTCGTGGTGTTCTTGCTGTTCTTGTAATTGTTGTCTTTGTTCTTTGCCATATTGATCTCCTTTCTGAGATTTTTCAACTATATTATTTCAAGAAAGGAAATTTTTATTCAATTTTATAATATTTTTAATATTATTTTATGGCTGAACTGTTACTAGATATTAACATTTACAAGCTAATTAGATAGTTAGGCTACCCATATTTAAACCTTTGATGGCTTTTTCATTCTTCTTAATATCATACTTTGCTTTGATTTCTTCATAAAGAGCGTTGAATTGCTTATTCTCTTCAGTAGTAATTGCATTTTCAACAGCAGTATCGTAGCTTTCGCTGGAGTCATTATCTTTCATACGAACAATATAATAACCGGTTTCGTCTTCATAGATTTCGCTAACTGCATCATTTTCCATGCCCATCATCATTTTTTCAAAATCTTCAGAGAAGGTTGTACCACTTTCCAGGAAGTTTGTGTCTTGATAAGTTAATTCTTCTTCATCGTCAGCAATTAAAGTTGACCAATCATCGCTAGTCTTTGCTGATTCATATACAGCGTTTATTTTGTCATATGCAGCAGTTTTTTCTTCGTCTGATAATGCAACGGTATTGCCTTCCTCATCCGTAGTCTGTGTTGAGATATATAAATATTCAATATCATATTGTCTGTATTCATCATAGTTAATTCCAGCTTTAATAGCTTCATCATCAATATCAAAAGCATCAATCTTATCCTGACGATAACGAGCACCTAAGGTTGTCTTGGTAAGAACATCGGTTAATGACTTTTTGGTAAAATGATTTCTCTTGATTACAGATTCAGTAAGCTGGCTGTCCAATAGTGTAGTTACATTAGTGCTAATGGTTTCTTTTTCTTCATCAGTCAAGGTATAATCCGCTGAAACTGCTTCTTTATAAAGAATTTCTGAGCTGATTGCGGTATCAATTGCTGCTTGTTTTGCTTGCTCACGAACGGTTGTACCTTCATCGTCAAAAGACATATCCCAGTATGCGCCACCGCCACCAAACATCTGATCATAGTAATTATATTCAGATTCTACGTTGTAGAAATAGTAAGCTAAATCACTTAACTTATATTTCTCGTTGTTGATCTTAAAAAGAGTGCTCTCATAGAGCTGATCAAACAATAGACCACCAACTAGAGCGACTACTAAAATCGCAGCAGTAATAATCCATGGCCTTGATATTTTAGTAATAGGCTTTTGCTCAATGAGCCTGTCCACCTTAACTTTTTTAACTTTCAATTTTTTAGAATTGTTCACCTTTTTGCTACCTCCATAAATATTCTCATAGAGTTAATTTTAATCATTTTATAGTATAAGTCAATACATTCATAATAACTTCACAAAGTTATTATTGGGCAAAATAGGAAATCTGCACGAAATCTTGAATTTAATGCCATTCTAATTTGAATTGTGGACAAACTATGATATAATACAAAAGATATTACAAAGATAGGAAGGGTGTTACAGATGATTCCAATGAACGGGAAAGCTTTACAGGCTATGGACGAGGTAAATAAGGTTGTAATCGGTAAACGAACGATAATAGGGAAAGTGCTTACGGCAATCTTAGCCAAAGGCCATATTCTACTGGAGGATAATCCCGGAGTAGGAAAAACAACATTGGCATTGGCGTTTTCTAAGGCCATGGCCCTTGAGCATCATCGACTGCAGTTTACACCTGATGTGCTACCAACCGATGTGGTCGGTTATCATCTTTTAAGTAAAGATGGTGAGAGTGAGCAGTACAAACCAGGTGCAATTATGTGTAATCTTTTTTTGGCAGATGAGATTAATCGTACCTCATCTAAAACACAATCTGCACTCCTGGAGGTCATGGAAGAAGGAAAAGTAACAGTAGATAGTGTTACCAGGGATGTGCCAAAGCCTTTCGTAGTTATGGCTACACAGAATCCAATTGGTTCTGTGGGAACGCAGATGTTACCTGAATCCCAATTAGACCGTTTTATGGTTAAGTTATCTATGGGCTATCCGGATATAAAAAGTGAGATTGGCATTTTAAAAGAACGACAGAAAAATAATCCTATGGAGAAGATAGTACAAGTAGTTGATAAAGATGAATTATTGATGATGCAAACTATGGTGGAGGATGTATATGTCCATGACTCCATTTATGAATATATCACGTTGTTAGTTCAACAAACCAGAGAGAATCCATTAATCGAGCTTGGAGTTAGTCCAAGAGGTTCTCTAGCTATAATGAATATGGTAAAAGCTACTGCATTTTTAAGCAAAAGAGATTATGTGGTTCCCAGTGACGTGCAGTATATTTTTAAAGATGTAACAGCACATCGTATTTTATTAAAACCGAAAGCAAGAATTAATAACGTTACGGTCGAGAATCTCCTAGACGAAATCCTTCGTGTAGTACGTGCGCCTCGTATCATAACAAGGGAAACCTACTAAACGAAAGGAACGGTTATGCCTATGCTCTGGAGACAATTGCGATACCTGCTTTTGTTAATAGTGGTCGGATTACTAACTATTTTGTATTATACTTATTATATGGGAGTTGTCTTTTTTACAGCTCTTGCATTACCGTTTATCATGTTTGGAATCCTAAGCTATCTATATGGTAGATTAAGAGTAGGGCTAGTATCCACTGCTCATATCGTTAACAAGGGGGAACGAGTTCCTATCACTCTTTTGATTCACAATCCAAGTGTACTTCCAATCACAAATATGAAGATATATATTACTTACAGAAATGGATACTCAAAAGAAAAGCACACGAAGGAATTCTATCTTTCTGTTAATGGAAGGTCGAAAACAAATGTGGTATTCCATCTCTACTCGGAATATGCTGGTAATTTAATTATTAGTATTAAAAGTATTAAAATCTATGATTATTTAAAGTTATTTTCTTTAAAAAAGAAATCAAGAGGAGAAGTAAGAGCAGCGGTTTTGCCACGCTACTATGAGTTAACAGATGATATAGATTTAAGCCGCAATACCATTGTAACGGATAGTGATCAATATTCTACTAAAAAAAGTGGTGATGATCCGTCTGAAGTATTTGCCATTCGTGAATACCGGGAAGGAGATCGCTTACAAAGAATTCATTGGAAACTAAGCACGAAGCAGGGTCAATTAATGATTAAGGAATTCAGTGATCCAATTAATTGTTCCGTGCTGATCTTACTTGATTTAAGTACTCCCCAAGGTAAGAATCCACTTTCCTTTATGGACGCATTATTAGAGACTGCCATTTCTATGTCATATACGTTTATTCGCAGAGGACAGCTTCATTATTTTAGCTGGTATGATAGACAGCAGGAACGTTGTCATAGAGTGCGAGTGGGGGAAGAGAATGACCTATTTGAAGCGGTGGATGGTTTGCTTCAAGCATTACCATACGAAGCCTCCCTGGATGCTTTGAATTCATATATAGCTCAATTTCCAAAAGAAAATTATACCGATCTCTACTATATCAGCGGAGATTTGAAGAGTGAAAACATGACAGCACTATCCGTATTCAGAGCACAGACCAGGCAAGTTATTCATGTGAATGCAAATCAGGATCAAGAAAATGAGCATGGTTTGCCAATGGAGATTCATGATAAATTAAGTGAATTAGGACTACGCCTATGGTCTGTAGATGCAATATGCGGAAATGATGATATGGAAAAGCAAATACAATTTAAAACGGCCTAAAGCATAATGATAATTAATTAACAAATAAAAATACTTTTGGTGTATACTGAGAATTACAAGTTAGTAGGAGATTGTGAATAGACTGGTGGTGAAGCAATGAGCAAGCAGCAAAAAGATGGACTTTACATGGAGTCATCTGTCTACATGACAGATGAACAAAAACCCGGATTCCCAATTCAGGCACGCGTTGTGCAATTTTTAGCTATTTTAATTGGTAGCTGGTGTTTTATAGGAGTCTTTAATTATAGCATTGGTCTACCGGTAAGACAGTTATTTGTAGATATGGCTATCTTGCTTTCTGCGCTTATTACCTTTATATTATGTGTGTTTCCGGGAATGAACCTCGTAAAACTGTTTTTCGGTGGAGGAATATATGGACTCTATCTATACAGTGAATTAGATAGCTTAAAGAATGGGTTTTATATTTTAGAAAACAACTTGCTGGAACGATTGTCAGGTTACTATGGCTTTGATGCAATTCAGTATATTGCAAACTATATGACAGCAGGAGAGGATTGTACCAGGCTATTAATTATGATTACCATTCCTCTGGTTGCCTGTTTATCCGTTGCGATAGTGAGAAATAAGGTGGCTTTAATAGCAGGTATCCTTTTATTTCTTCCCATAACGTTATGTTTTGCAATGGGGTTAATCCCTCCAGAGCGTTTTCTAATTGCATATTTAGCAGTAACGCTTTATATATCGCATTCCAGTTTTCATACGAATAAAGTTTATAACAATGACCAAAAACAGCTGTTGCATCGTGTTAATAGCAGTGCGGCACTTTGGCTATGTATAATAAGTCTGGCAGCCTTCTTCATTATAAGAATTCTGCTGCCAAAGGATCAAGAGAGAGCAGAACAGCAAATTAGGGATACAAGAGATCAAATTCAGACAGCTATGATGAATTTTTCAATTGAAGATGTAACGGATAAAATGTCTGATTTGAAAATATTACCCAAGAAATACTCGGGTGGTGGGTTAAGTGGTGGGAAATTAGGAACGCAAGGAAAGATCAGATACGATTATGAAGAGCAATTAAAAATTACGGCACCCTTAAGTGCAATGGAATATGGAGTATATTTAAAAGGGTACGCTGGAGTTGTATATACAGGAAATAGCTGGGAAAGCTATCAAGACGGCATGGATAGTATTTGTACTTCGGTAATGAATCAAATACCCAAGGAGATGTTTTCACCCTTTAATCAAGTGAACCAGCTATTTTCGGTAAGCAAATCATCTCAACTATACATCACAGATGCATTAAATTCCACAGCTGCATTTTCTGGTTTTTCCGGTAGTCTCATGATAATGCCCTTTACAAGCTATAAGATGTCAGTGGAATATAAAGGTGCAAATGAGGACTATATGTATCTTCCGTATTTTACAGACTTAAGCTTGAATAATAATATTAAGTATGTAAAGGATTTATATGCGGAGGTTAAGGGAAATGAAGAGGTGTATGATGTACAGTTTTACAATATGGCAAATCTATATGAAATGTATCTTCAATATCCAGAAAAAGTGGATTTGTTGGAGAGTCTAGGATCAGGATTAAATGTATATGGTCTGTATGAAGGAATGTATCGAGATTTTGTATATCAAGCATATACAGTTCTCCCGGAGGAAGGCCTTGACACGCTAAAGAATGAATTTTCTTCCCAATGGATGGAACATCCCTCAAATTCGGAGAAGATGGATAAGCTCCTATATGTTAAAGACTATTTGGATCAAAAAACCAGCTACTCACTTGCTCCAGGAAAACTCCCCAAAGGAAAAGATTTTATAGAGTATTTTCTATATGAAAATAAAATAGGATATTGTGCGCATTATGCTTCTGCTGCAACACTAATCCTTCGTACAATGGGAATCCCGGCAAGGTATATAGAGGGTTATGCCGTGGGTCCGGAAGATGTATTAAATAGTTCTAAGGATGAGGAAATAGAAGAACTATCAGTTTCTTCTACAAAAGGATCGAAGGAAGTAACCGTATCTGTGCTGGATTCTAATGCTCACGCCTGGGTAGAAATATATTTTGATGGGATAGGTTGGATACCAATGGATTTTACTCCAGCATTAGGACCTAACTTTGGAACACTGGGAGAAAGCGAGGAGGAGGTAAATCCAACTCCTTCCACTGCACCTACCCTAACACCGACTGCTAAACCGACTCCCACAACATTTCCAAAGAATGAAACACCCACACAGATGCCTCCAAAACAGAATACCCCTGATCAGCCAGAAATTCAGAATAATTCTGGGGTATATGCTGTGGCGATTAAAGTATTAAAGGTATTGTTAGGTGTAGCAAGTGTAGCACTTATGATAATTATTATTTTTTACGTATATCGTAAAAATAAATTAAATAAATTATGGAACCAAAACGTAAAAGCTATCGTCTTATTTACAAGGATGGAAAAGATTCTCTTGGCTTGCCATGCCCTTGGGGAAAATAGGAATCGACTGGAGGATAATGAAGAGTTTGTAAAACAGAATTGTCCTTATGTAGAGGAAAAGGAATTCTCCTATTGTATGGAGGTTGTCAGAAGAGCAAGATTTGGTAAAGACAGGATATCTGCTGCGGAATTAGCACTGGTCGAACAGCAGCACCTGAAGCTTTATGAGTCAGCATTCCGGGATCTTTCACTTGTAAAGAAACTATTCTTGAAATTGCAGTTAGCACCTGATATTATAGCATGAAAAACATCTTCATGATCTTGTGATTGAATGCGGGGTTAGCAAAATATAATAGAATAGTATATCCGCAGCAACAATTTAATTGCTGTGAAGATGATGATACAAGTTGGAGGTAAAGCAGTGTTAAAATAATACTGCCTATTTGAAAGGAGACGATTCCACCCGGATGAAATGGAAAGACAAAATTAACTGGAAATATTTTCAAATATCGTTGTATGTAATAATTACGGTACTAATTATTATTTCGATAGGATTACTTTTATGGAATGCACCTGAAGTAATGGATAAATTGTTAGAGGTGTTGGGCTGGGTAGTTAAGGTTATTAAACCCGTAATTATTGGTTTTGTATTCGCCTATCTGATGGATCCTTTGGTGGTATTTTTTGAGAAACGATATGAGAAATTAAAAAAGTTAAAAGTATTTCGTAGAATTGTAGCGCCAAGAAGTTGGGCAGCAGTTACAGCTTTATTAATCTTTCTTTTGGCTTTGACTGGATTGATTTCTCTGCTGGTATTTACGTTAACAGATCAAATTAGATTGGCTAAGTTAAGTGATATTACGAAACTGGCACAGGGATTAATGGATAATGTAAATGGATTGTATAACAGTATACTTAGAGAATTGCAAAAGATGGATTTTCAAGCAGATCAGTTTGAAGGATATGTTAAAGAAGTGGGTGTTCATGCAATTACAATGCTAAAGAATTTTGTAAACAACACAGTGAACTCTTTTACCAATATATCTGGATATTTTACAACTTTAATTTTTAGTTTTATCATTGGTTTTTACTTTATATTAGATGGAAGATTGTTTGTGGACTATCTTAGAAAGATTAGTGCAGCATTATTTACAGAACGTGCAAATGAAAGAATGAAAAGAAATATGAATGACTTAGATAGAGTGTTCTCGGGATACATCAGAGGACAGTTAACGGATGCTTTGGTAATGATGCTGCTAATTAGTATTGTTTTAACGATTACTGGTGTTAAGTTTGCAATTGTCATAGGCGTATTTGCGGGTATCGGTAACCTAATTCCCTACTTTGGGCCAATTGTTGCTTATATTAGCACGTCCCTGGTGTGTCTTATCAGTGGTGATATTAAAACCTGGGTTATTTCAATGATTGCATTGCTAGTGATTCAAGCCATTGATGGTAATTTTATTGGGCCTAAGCTACTGAGCCAATCAATTCAAATTCATCCCCTCATTGTTATCGTGTCTTTGATTTTTGGTAGTGCATTGGGAGGGTTTATGGGAATGTTGCTGGCGGTTCCTGTGGGGGCATATCTTAAACTGGTATTTGCTCGTTTTATCAATCATAGGCTAGAACATAAGAATGAGGTGAGGAAGGAGTAAAATGAATAATAAATCCGAGAACATCATAGAAGTGAAAAATGTTAAGAAGATATACCGGATGGGAAAGGAACGTATCCAGGCGGTAGATGATGTAAGCTTTACGATAAAAAAGGGTGAGTTTTGCTGCCTTTATGGTGCGTCTGGATCAGGAAAGTCTACACTGCTTAATCTGATGGCTGGAATTGAAAAGTTAACTGGTGGGCAAATCTTGATAAAGGGAAAGAATATTCCCAAGATGAGTGAGAGAGGGTTGGCAAAGTTCCGTCAGAATAATCTCGGCTTTGTATTCCAATCTTACAATCTTCTTAACACTATGACTGCACTTGAGAATGTGGAGCTTCCCTTAATCTTTAAGCATGTTACTGCAAAACGCAGAAAAAAGTTGGCAAAGGATATGCTAATTAAAGTAGGTTTGGGAGCACGTTTGAAGCATAGACCCAAGGAGATGAGTGGTGGTCAGCAGCAAAGAGTTGGTATTGCCAGAGCATTTGTTAGTAGTCCAGAAATTGTATTTGCTGATGAGCCAACAGGTAATCTGGATTCTAAAACTTCAAAAGAAGTAATGGATATCATTAAAAACATGGCTAAGATTAATAAACAGACCATTGTTATGGTTACCCATGATAGAAAGCTTGCCGAATATGCAGATCGAATCATTCACATTTTGGACGGTAGAATTGAACGCATAGAAATAATACACCATGAGGAAACACCGAACGAGGTAGAAAATCCTGCATTGGGAGAAGAATTAAAAACAGAAGTCGAAGCAATAATTGAAGAAGACTCAAAAATAGAAGATGCAGTAAATGCTGAAGTACAATCTGCTGATGTTGTGGCTGATGTGTCCTAAATATAGATAATAAACCACTAAAATATATAAAAAGGAAGGGTATCAGGATGAGAATGAAGAAGGTATTAGTTGCTCTCTTAGCGATTGCTATGGTAGTAACAAGTTTTGTAGGAAATAACAGTTATATCCAAGCTGCAACTACAGTTGACACAATTAAAGTAAAAGAAAACCCAGAGAACATAGTGAAACCAGGTGAGACAGCACATGTAAAGATGACGATACAGGCAACTGAATTAATAAGTTCACCAACAATTGAAATAAGTGATGAAAGTGGATTTTTTTCTTTTGGAACACCAGTTTTGAAGATTAGCAATCTTGAAGTAAGATACATATATTCAGGTAGCGACACAATACTTGAATTTGATGTTACAGCAAGTGAGTATGTTAAGATTGGAACCTATCCACTGAAAATTAAATTTACATATGCACCACCTAGCTACTATGAAGATCAAACACCTTTAGAATGTACTATCTCAACTAAAATTAAGGTTCAGGAAGAAAAGGTTCCAGTTCAGTTAACAGCGAACAATATTAACCTTGAGAATTCCAGTATTGGTAATGATACAAACATCTCCATGCTAATTAAAAATGAAGGTGAACTTTCCGCGATGAATGTTTACCTTACAATGGATTTTGGTGATGGAATTGATGGTAAGTATACCGTTAAGAATATAAAAATTGGTGATTTAACATCAGGTGCTTCGAAGAATATCACCTTGCCAATCTCAATTTTTTCCAATGCAGCAACCGGCAGAAGGAAAATAACAGCTAATTTTACATATAAGACCACAGGTGGAGAAGAAAAACAGGCTAAGTTTGAAAGTTACATCAACCTGACAGCTCCTACGAACACAACGAAAGCACCTAACTTATCCGTTCAAAATATTGATACAAAGGAAGGGTTAAAATTAAGTCAGACCTTCAAACTTGGTGTAGATTTAAAAAACATTGGTGGTGCTGATGCAAGAAATATTACAGTTACCATTGATGATGCCAGCGCAGGTGTAGGTTCTGAAGGTATAATAAAAGATTATTATACTGCTGGAATTACTGCGGCTTCTATTAAAGCGAGCAAAACAGGTAGTGTTGACATTCCGCTTAAAGTATCTAAATATGCTACAGGCGGTTTGAAAGAAATTAAGGTAGTTATTAGCTATACGGATGCTTCAGGCAATCCATTTACGATAACAGAAAAAACTTATGTTGATGTTGTAACACCAACACCAACACCAACGCCAACACCAACTTTGGCACCGGAAGGAAGTCCTAATCTAGTTATCAGTAATGTAACCCAGACACCTGCTAGTCCAATTGCAGGCGATAAAGTAGAGTTAACTTTTGAAGTTGAGAATAAAAGTGATGTTGATGCAGAGCTAGTGAAGATTTCAACAGAAGGATTATCCACAACAACCTTTATACCAGTAGAATCAGAACCTTATTTATATTATGACAAGATTAAGGCAGGGGAGAAAATCCAGGTAACACTTGGATTTCTTGTATCCAATAGTATAACCGAAGGATTAAATAGTATCACTGTGAAATGCTCCTATAAAGGCGGAGAAAGTACAGGAGTAATTCCAGTTCGCGATGTAGTTAATGATGTGGGCGGGATTAGTAAACCAAAGTTAATTGTTAGCAAGTATTACACAGATGCAGAGGAACTACGTGCAGGTTCAACCTTTAATTTTACCTTTGATCTTTATAATACCAATGCTACAGTCGCAGCAAAGAATATAACAGTAACTATATCTCAGGCAGACAACATTTTTACAGTAACACAAGGAAGTAACAGCTTTTTCATCAATAAAATTGCAGCAGGTGAAACCATTACCAATACGCTTGAGCTAAAAGTTAAGTCTGACGCAACAACCAAGGCATACCCGATAGAGATTACGATTGAATATGAATACGACGGCGCTGAACCAAATCCAACAACAGGTGAAATAGGTGAGAGCAAAACCGAGAAGTTAAATCTTCAGGCAGTAGAGAATTCTCGTCCTGTGGTTAATAATGTTCAGGTATATTCTTATGATGGTATGATTACCGTTGGGACTCCGGCAACCCTAGCATTTGAATTTTATAATATGGGTAAATCACCTTTAAATAATGTTATTGCTAAAGTAGAAGGGGATTTTATTAAGTCTGATGGAGAAATGCAGATCATTGGTAATGTTGCAGAAGGTACCCCATCTTATGTAGAGTTTCAAGTTACCCCAAATCTTGAAGGTGATGCAAAAGGTGTACTGCGATTTACCTTTGAAGATAGTAATGGGGATCAAGTAGAGTTTACACAGGACTTCGGTACGTTTGTTTCGGGAATGACAATCATAGATCCAGGCCCAATTGATCCAGGAACTGGTGTATTTAATCCAGATGGTGCTGTGGCTAAAAAAGAAATTTTACCTTTATGGGCATTTATAGTGGCTCAAATTGTAATCTTCCTATTATTTATACCAATTACAAGAAAAGTTATTATCAATGTTTATAAAGCGAGACTTCGTAAACAAGATGAAAAAGGATTATAAAAGGGAAGTCTGATGAATGGAGGACATTAAGAATATGAATATTACAGTAGAAAGCAGTAGTGTAGCAACCACATCTGTTGCGGTTGCACAAGAACCTAATGTTAAAATAGCAGTACCTGAAAGTACAACGAAGGACGTTAAAATAGCTGTTGAAGAAAATTCTTCATCAAATACAACAGGATCAGAACCAGTAGTAACGGATGAAACTACAACAGATGTAACAACTGGAGAAGTGGCAACAGGTGATGTGACTACAGAAGAAACACCTGCGGATAGTGCAACTGTGGATGAAACAACACCCGAGGAAGCAGCAACAGATGAGGTTGGAGCAGACACAAGTGTAACAGGCGAAGAAGTAACGGATGAGACAGCAACAGACACAACTGGAACGGAAGAGGTACCTGTTGATGCGATAGGAACAGATGATGTTTTAGTAGATGAAATGCCTGTGGAAGAAGTAATATCAGACGGTGGATATATTGACCCTGGCTATACCGGTGAATTGGGTGAAGGCATGGTGGTAGATCCGGGAATGGGTCAGGTAAAAGATCCTCTTCTTTCCAACTGGTTCTTTGTAATAGGTATTTCTGTAGCAGTTTTATTTGTAAGTATAGCACTTGGAACCTTACTGGCACGCAGAAAAATTAAAAAAGGAATTGAGATATATGAGGATTGATGATCTGTTCAAAATGGGCTTAAAGAGTTTGTCTCGCCGAAAAGCTAGAACAATACTTACAGTCCTAGGAGTTATCATTGGTTCACTATCTATTATTATCATGGTTTCCATTGGTAAAGGAATGGAGAACAACTTTGACTCACAGCTCATGCAACAAGGTGGTCTAACCACCATTACGGTTGATGCAAACGCAGGATATGTTGATGAAAATGGCAACTGGAATAATAGCAAGCAAGTCATAGATGATAGTATAGTGGATTTATTTAAAACCCTTGATCATGTAAAAGCTGTTACGCCTTTAATCTACAAGCAAGCAATATTAACTTCGGGGAAATATCAGGCGTGGATTAGCATACAGGTCATGGATTATGAGGCGATGAGGGAGTTTGATTTCCCTGCATTGCAATACGGTGAATATCCGAATGAGGAGGATAATAGTCCAATTGTTTTTGGGTCTTCTATGCCGAATAATTTTACTGATCCAAAGTCCATGATGTGGCAGCCGGTAGATGTTGATATTCAGAAGGAAAAGGTGGTATTGTCCTTTCAAGACTATCAGCCAGATCCTAAAAAGAAATCCTTTAAAATGCCGCTAACGAGTATTGCTAAGATGGTAGAGACACAGGGAGAATACGACTGGAGTATTTATATGGATACCGAATACTTTAAAGAAATCTACTTGAAATACTGCAACACCCTATCCTTAGCGGATCGTAAGAAAGCAATTAAGTCTCTATACGAATATCAAACAATTAAACTAAATGTGGATAATGTTGACAATGTATCAGACGTACAGGCCAAAATTAAGGAAATGGGCTACCAGTCTTATAGCCAGATGCAATATTTAGAGCCTTTAAAGAAGACTTCTGAAACGCTACAGATGGTATTAGGAGCCTTAGGTGCTGTTGCAATGGTAGTATCTGCAATCAGTATTGCTAATACCATGGTAATGTCCATCTATGAGAGGACCAAAGAAATTGGTATCATGAAGGTTCTTGGATGTACCATAAAGGACATTCGTAAATTGTTCTTATTTGAAGCAGGAATGATTGGCTTATTTGGTGGATTAATTGGAATTATTCTAGGCTATATATCCTCCTGGGGTATCAATAAGTATGGAGGACCAATTTTTGGAGCACTGATGTCCGGCAATTATATGTATGATTCAACAAATACTAGCTTCTCAATTATTCCACTATATTTGCCATTCATGTCACTTGCGATATCCATTATAGTTGGTCTAGTGTCTGGATATTTTCCAGCACGTAGGGCTACCAAGATTAGTGCTATTGAGGCTATGAGATCAGAAGGTTAATATGGAGCTGAAAATTAGAAAAACACTATTACTTAATAAAAAATGATATAAATGGGATATTTGAAATGGAATAATTTCAAGTATCTCATTTTTTGCATCTTAGGATTAAAATATATAAAAACCACGTTAAAAACAGTCAGGTTTACGGAAATAGAAGATAACTACTGCAAACAAGTTACCGATTGGATTTTTAAAAGTATTGTGTTATAATGTCCATTATTGATTAAACTAAAAAAAAGTAGGTGGATAGGTTGAAGATGAAAGTTTTTTCAACTGAAAAAAAGCACTAGGACGTGCTTTTCGCTCATAATTTGTATACTGCTGAAGCGGTAGATGGAGGCTAATATGAGATGTAAGGTTTGTGGTAGAGAAAGTCAGAACGAGGGAGCCAATTTTTGCGATTACTGTGGTAATTCATTTCGAGAACAAGCACAAGCTCCTTATCAGGTAGACTCTCGACAACATGATATGCAGAATAATCAAGGATATTATCCCAATACTATGGGAATGCCATATCAACAGGGAAACCCGGCACAGGGATATCCCGGACAAGGATACCCACAGAATTTGGAAGACAATAGACCCACGACATTTCTTAACTGGTTAGGTACCTATGGTATTTTATTCATACCATTTGTGGGCTGGTTAATATTCTTAATCATGCTGATTGTTTGGTCGGTAAGTGGTAATACACCAGCAAGTAAAAAGAACTGGGCAAGAGCTACGCTGATTTTTTCTGCAATTATGTTTATAATCGTTGTAATTTATCTATTTATAATTATAATGTCAATGGACCCAGAACTTATTAAGCAAATTCAGAATGGAACCTTTGATTACGATACTTATAATCAGATATTACAGCAGTATAAGTAAGAAAAGTTTATTGAAAAGAATAAAATATATTGTGAGGTTAGTAGAATGAGCAAAATTAGAACCAGATTTGCACCAAGCCCGACAGGTAGGATGCATGTCGGCAATTTAAGAACAGCGTTATATGAGTATTTAATCGCTAAGCATGAGGATGGAACATTTATTTTAAGAATAGAGGACACAGATCAGGAACGTCTAGTGGAAGGCGCGGTGGATATTATCTATCGTACCATTAAGGGTACTGGTCTAATTCACGATGAAGGACCAGATAAGGACGGAGGTTATGGCCCTTATGTTCAGAGTGAACGTCAGTCAAGTGGTATTTATCTGGAATATGCAAAGCAACTGGTGGAAAAAGGTGCTGCTTATTACTGCTTCTGTACAAAGGATAGACTTGCAACTTTAAAAACTGCAGTTGGTAATTCTCTTGAAGAGGAAGAGGACGTAAAGGATGTTAAGGAAATTACAAAGTATGATAAACATTGTCTTCACCTTACAAAGGAAGAGATTGCAGCGAATTTAGCAGCGAATGTTCCTTATGTTATTCGTCAGAACAATCCAACGGACGGATCAACCACCTTTCATGATGCGATTTTTGGAACTATTACAGTAGATAATGAAGAACTTGATGACATGGTTTTAATAAAGTCCGATGGGTATCCTACCTACAACTTTGCTAATGTAGTAGATGATCATATGATGAAGATTACCCATGTTGTTCGTGGTAATGAATATTTATCCTCTACACCAAAGTATACAAGATTATATCAGGATTTTGGTTGGGAGGAGCCAGTTTATGTACATCTTCCGCTGATTACCAACGAAGAGCATAAGAAGCTTAGTAAGCGTAGCGGACATTCTTCCTATGAGGATTTATTGGAACAAGGCTTTGTGTCAGAGGCAATTATTAATTTTGTTGCATTACTTGGATGGAGCTCTTCCAATAATACAGAAATAATGTCCCTTGAGGAGCTAATTAAGGAATTTGATTATACTCATATTAATAAAGCACCTGCTGTATTTGATATTGTTAAATTACGTTGGATGAACGGTGAATATCTTAAGAGCATGGACTTTGAGAAATACTATGAGTTAGCGCTTCCTTATATAAAAGAAGTAATTACCGGAGACATTGATACTAGAAGAGTTGCGGCTTTAGTAAAGACAAGAATAGAAACCCTGGTTGATATTAAGGGTATTATAGATTTCTTTGAAGCACTTCCAGATTATGATATAGAAATGTTTAGCCATAAGAAAATGAAAACAGATGCAGCAAGCTCTTTGCGTGTCCTTACCGATCTTTTACCAAGATTTGAAGCCCTTGAAGATTATTCTGAAGCTGGAATTGAAGCACTGTTAATGGGTTATATTGCAGAGAAAGAAATTAAGAATGGACAAGGATTATGGCCAGTAAGAACAGCAGTTTCCGGAAAGCAATCCACACCGGGTGGTGCCTACGAAATAATGAGCATCTTAGGTAAGGAAGAGAGTCTTCGCCGTATCCAAGTTGCAATTGATAAATTAAGTTAGTTTATTTTAGAATTTGAGTGTCAAAAGATATGTTATATTTTGCACCAACGTCTTCGTACAGTTGCTCATCAAACTATATTGTGTATAACTAAGAGTACAGTTAGTGTATGCGCAATTTGACGAAGCGTACAAGTATGAATGACTTTTGACACTCAGATTATTTGATAAAATTAAGTAGAAAATATAGATATTAGAAATTATTCTTTGTTTGATTTTAAATAATAAATTAAATAAAAACGACAAATTAAAGGTTTCTTTAATTAGGATAACTGCTGGCATTAGTAACATCTAAAGTAATTCATGTTAAAATCTTAGGTAGCATCTCTAAATTCTATGCAAGTTAGTAAGTTGCGGTTCATAGCTATTCTTTTTTCTGTTCATATTTTTCTTTATGAAATCCAATAACAAGTAATAACGAATAGTATTTAAAGATTAATAAGATGGTGTTGAATTTATTTAATAGTTTACGAAAAATTATAGAAATCATTAGCTTTATTAGTGATGCTTAACACGCTGTCATTGAAGTTAATAAACATGATAATCTATAAAAGAGGGGGAGTGAAGAGTATGAACATGAACGAAGCACAGCTGGAAGCTATGGTTCATGGAGAGGGGCCAATGTTAGTTCTTGCTGGACCAGGGTCAGGTAAAACTACGGTAATAACAGAGAGAACTAGGTATTTAATTGAGAATAGTCACATTAAGGAAGATAAAATCTTAGTCATTACCTTTACTAAAGCTGCTGCCACCCATATGAAAGAACGCTTTTTGAGGTTAAGAGGACTTCATCATACTGGAGTAAATTTTGGTACCTTCCATGCAGTATTTTTCACAATACTTAAGCATGCCTATGGTTTTACCGGAGCTAATATTGTAAAAGAAGATGTAAGATATCAATATATGAAAGAAATTATTCATCGGTTGGAGCTGGAATATGAGGATGAGAAGGATTTTATTAATGAACTATTTTCTGAAATAAGTCTGGTAAAAGGAAATCGCATGGAGATTAGTAATTACTACTCCATCTCCTGTTCGGATGAAATATTTCGTGGTATATATCAGGAATATGAGAAAAGATTAAGAAGAGCCAATCTCATAGATTTCGATGATATGCTTTTATTAAGCTACCAGTTATTGACCGAGCGACCGGATATATTAAAGCTGTGGCAGGAGAAATTTCATTACATATTAATCGATGAATTTCAAGATATTAATCTTGTGCAATATGAAATTATTAGAATGTTAGCACTACCACAAAACAACCTCTTTATCGTAGGGGATGATGATCAGTCCATCTACCGTTTTCGCGGTGCGAAACCCGAAATAATGCTTAACTTTCCCAAAGATTATCCTGATTGTAAACAGATTGTACTTAATATTAATTATCGCTCTACAAATTATATTTTAGAAGCCTCCAACCGACTTGTAAAATGTAATCAAAATAGATATGAGAAGGTAATTAAGGGAGTAAATGGACAGGGAAATGAAGTGACATGCAAGTATTTTAATACCCTGGCGGAGGAAAATCAGGCGATTGCAAGTGAAATACAAAGACTTTTAACGGAAGGTATTTCCTTATCCGATATGGTTATTTTAGTCCGAACTACCCATGGCTCGGGCTCCTTGCTTCATAAGCTAATGGAATATAACATTCCCTTTCAGATGAGGGATTCCTTGCCCAACTTATTCGAGCATTGGATTACCCGAGATATACTAAGTTATATTAAGATAGCAATGGGAAAGACGGAGAGAAGTTTATTTTTGCAGATTATTAATCGACCGAAGAGGTATATCAGTAGGGAAAGCTTCGAATCGCCAGAGGTGGATTTAGATTCTGTAAGGGATTTTTATGAGGATAAAACCTGGGTCTTAGAACGAATTGAACAGTTGGAATATGATCTTTCCATTCTTGGTACGATGAATCCTTTTGCAGCAATCAATTATATCAGGCGAGGCATTGGATATGAGGATTATTTAAAGGAATATGCAGATTATCGAAGAATTAAGCCAGAGGAACTGATTGAGGTATTAGATGAACTTCAGGAAAGTGCAAGGAACTTTAAAACCTATAAGGAATGGTTTACCTATATGGAGGAGTATAAGGAAGAGCTAATTAGACAAGCTACCGAAAACAAAGAATACAAAAAAGACTGCATTACCATAGCAACCATGCACAGTGCGAAGGGTCTAGAATACCATACGGTATTTATTGTAGATGCGAATGAAGGTATAACTCCTCATAAAAAGGCGGCATTGCCAGCCGATATTGAAGAAGAGCGAAGATTGTTCTATGTTGCGATGACGAGAGCAAAGGAATTACTCTATATTTATGGTGCTAAAGAGAGATACAACAAAGTTATGCCTTGGTCACGATTTATTGAGGAATTAAAAGACAACAGTAAAGTCGTAAAGTAGATATAAAGGAATACAAATGAAATGACAAGTTCATTATATTGAGCTGTATAAAAAAGGCGTATTGCATTACTGCAAACGCCTTTTTTGAAATCAAGAAAGAACTATTCTTCTTCCTCTTCCTCTTCTTCGTCATCAAACATGTCATCGTAGTCTTGAGAATCTAAAAGCTCTTCAAATGCATCAGCTACTGCTTCAAATTCGTCATCATCATCAATGTTGAGAAGTTCTGGATCTCCACCATCCTTTTGAATGAAACGATATAAGAAAACATTCTCTTCCTCTTCGCCTTCTTCTGGTTGAAGAGCAATGTATTCCTTGTTATCTACAGTGAAAATGTCTAAAATCATGCAGTTTAACTCTGTACCGTCATCTAATGATAATGTAATTGAATCATGTTCAAATTCGTGATCGTGATCGTGTCCGCAACCGCAGTCGCCGTCGTGATTATGTCCGCCCATAATACTACCTCGCTTTTTCTTTTATTCAGTGATTTGAATTCTGATGTTACTATTATTCGTCATTAAGTCTTGCCTGTTTCAATCACTTATATACTAATACTTACGTAACTGTTCACTACCTTCACAGTTACGTATCTTCTTCCTCATTTTATTATGGTTCCGCTAATATTAGATGGACCTCTAGTAAAAATAGGAATACAAGTAGAATGTATCAGATTAAGGTAAAAAATGCAAGTACTATTCCTGCATTTTGTATAAACAGAATGTGATTGGCGAAAGTTCAACTTATCGAGGTATATGGATAGGAGTGCGGTAATATCGAACTCATATGGTTATGCTTAGAATTAAGGCTGAACTTAAATAAATGTTTTGTAAAAACATAGGAAACCTGTTGTCTGACTTGGCAGAAGCCTGGTGTGGTGGTATACTATACAGGACCGTCAGTTCTGGTAAGAGTTACTCAAATAAGGAGCGTCAATATGCAGGAAGATAAAAAAATAATAAAAATATCAGTACGAAATCTTGTAGAATTCATCTTGTGCTCTGGAGATCTGGATAATACGAGGTCAAGAAATGCAGCGGATGCCATGCAAGCTGGAAGTAGGATACATCGTAAATTACAAAAGCAAATGGGTGATAACTACACCGCAGAAGTACCGCTAAGTATTACTGTACCAGTAGAAAGTCAGGAAATACCCTTTGAGCTAACCATAGAAGGAAGAGCCGATGGAATAATTATAGATCGAAGTAAAAGAGAGGACATTATTCCGTTGTTTTTGGAAGAAGAGCTTCCTCCAGAGGTTATTATAGATGAAATAAAGGGTATGTATATGGAGTTGTCCCATCTTCATGCTCCCATTGGCGTACATAGAGCTCAGGCAATGTGTTACGCATATATGTATGCAACAAAGCACGACGAGAATAAAATTGGTATTCGAATGACGTATTGTAATTTGGAAACAGAGTCAATTCGCTATTTTGAGGAGACCTTTGAATATATATATTTACAAGCTTGGTTTGATCATTTGGTTACAGAGTATGCAAAATGGGCAGCGTGGCAGATACGATGGACAGAGAGGCGCAACCAAGAGATTAAAGTAATAGACTTTCCGTTTCCCTATCGAACGGGTCAAAAGGATTTAGTTACTGGAGTTTATAAAACGATACTTCGTAAAAAGAAATTATTTCTTGAGGCACCTACTGGGGTTGGTAAGACCATCTCCACAGTCTTCCCAACGGTGAAGGCAATGGGAGAAGAGCTGGTGGAGAAGATATTTTATCTGACGGCAAAGACAATCACCCGTACTGTGGCAGAGGAAGCCTTCCGTATCTTAAATCAAAGCGGGCTGCCATTAAAGGTAGTTACGATTACAGCAAAGGATAAGGTCTGTATTCTAGATAAACCTGATTGTAATCCAGGTGCCTGTCCGAGAGCTAAGGGTCACTATGATCGTGTCAATGATGCGGTATTTGATTTGTTAACAAATGAAAATGAGATTACTCGAGATAATATAGACGAGTATGCAGAAAAGCATTGTGTCTGTCCCTTTGAAATGGGACTTGATGCTACACTATGGGCGGATGCCATCATCTGTGATTACAATTATGTATTTGATCCAAATGTATATTTAAGACGGTTCTTTATGAATGAAAAAAAGAATGATTATGTATTTCTGATAGACGAGGCACATAATTTAGTGGACCGCGCAAGAGAAATGTACAGTGCAATCTTGTATAAGGAAGATTTCCTTGAGGCAAAAAGGTTGATAAAGGATAAAAATGCAAATCTAGCCAGACAGATTGAGTTATGCAACAAGGATCTTTTAGCCATGAAGAGAGACTGCGATGAGTTTGAGGTATTGGAGCAAATTGATGGATTCTGTTTACATTTAATCAGTATGATGTCTGATTATGAAGCCTTTCTACAGGAAGGCTTTATTACAGAGGGAAAAGATGAGCTGCTTGGCCTTTATATGAATATCCGACATTTTTTAAGTATTTATGAGCTGTTAGATGATAAATACATGATTTATACAGATTATGAAGAAGAACGTTTTAGATTAAAACTTCAGTGTATGGACCCATCAAAAAATCTGCTAAATTGTATGGAGAGAGGTAGGAGTACGGTACTGTTCTCGGCAACACTTCTCCCAATTAATTACTACATGGAACAATTAGGTGGGAAAAAGGAAGAGGACTATGCTGTTTACGCCCCTTCCTCCTTTCAGGAAGAAAATCGTTTGATTATGATTGGCAATGACGTCAGCACCAAATATACTCGCAGAAATGACAGAGAATATCAGAAGATATATGGTTACATTAAGGATTTTGTCAATGCGAAAAAGGGAAATTACATGGTGTTTTTCCCCTCCTACCAAATGCTTTTAACTATATGGGAATTAGCTAAGGAAGAATTGGAAGGAGTTGTGGTTCAAAGCAGTAATATGACTGAATCAGAGCGTGAAACCTTCCTGTTAGAATTCACGGATGACCCAACAGAAAGCAGAATTGGATTCTGTGTAATGGGGGGAATTTTTAGTGAAGGAATAGATCTTAAAAATGATCGACTAATCGGAGCTGTTATTGTAGGGACTGGGTTACCTATGGTATGTAATGAGCGAGAATTATTCCGAGGGTATTTTGATAATAGGAATGGAGCAGGCTTTGATTATGCTTATCTTTATTCGGGAATGAACAAAGTTCTTCAGTCAGCAGGACGAGTGATACGAACGAAAGAAGACAGAGGAGCTATTCTTTTATTGGACGAGCGTTTTTCTCAAAAACAGTATGTAAATCTATTCCCTAAGGAGTGGTTCCCAAATGTAATTGTAAATCAAGGAACCATGAGAGAAATGTTACAGGACTTCTGGAACGAAAATAAATAGATGAGATAAGAAAAAAGTAGTGACATATAGATATGAATAGTAACCTAAAAATAAAAGGAACGAACTACATCTTTCCATATACACTTTTAATGACTGATATTATTAGTCATTATGTGTGAGGAAATATGTATTTCGTTCCTTTGTATTTTATTAGTTATTAATATCTTTAAGTTCCTGCAAAAGTTAAAAATGCAGTTTTGAATTGGCATATCCATATTGCTGGTTTTCATTAAGGGAAAAGTTTTTACCAGTAAAAGCCTTAAATATTAAATTAACAAGAAAATAAATTAATACTCCCAGGTATCCTCCCATAAGAGCATAGATTATATCATCAATATCACAACGTGCTGGGACGATCATAATCTGTAAGAGTTCTATACTTAATGGAAATATGAATAATGCCAAAAACCGTGTCAAATGTTTTCTACCACTAAGAACTAGAGTAGCATAAAAGCCAAAGGGAAGAAACGGAAGGATTCTAGTAAGTAGATAGGTAAGGATTTCTCCAAGTGATATATTGCCATATAAGTAATCTTCAATCTGAACAGATATGATGCCAAAGGGAAAAAGATTGAAGGAATCAAACACCTTTGGATATGCCCAGGAGAAGGCATCTGTCGCAAAAGCTCCGTAGAAAAGAATTACAAAATAAAAACACAGAAATAAAATGGAGGTATTCCTATAAAAGGTTAGAAAACCCTCCAGTCTAATACCGTATTCCACAGTATACCGTAAAAAACAATGAAGCAAAGGAATTATCCAATGGAAAACGGCAATGATTAACATCGCATCCGTATATACCAGTAGGACTTGCACTTTTCCAAAATAGGAGATAAAGGCTATCATGAGGCTGATAAAAAGCGTTAAGACAGAATACTGAAAGCAGGCTTCATATGTTGCAGTAACTTGCAAAAGAATGTGACAGCTTATGATAGATAACAAACAAGTAATAGCAAGGATTAGATAAATGCTGTCAAATAAATAATAAGCTATAAATTCTGCGATAATCGTAAGAATACTTAGAAGTATGATTAAAGATGAAGTCTGGATAGTGATCCGTCTTTGCATGATAATTCCCTTCTTTCTTATAAAATCATTCGTATTTGCTCTTGTATACAGGTAACTTTTATGTGCTTGCACACTGCAGGTACTTCTCCGTCAGTGTGAACGGCTGATTCGCTGTCCATAATAATTTCAATTTCATTACAGTGGAAGGATTCAACGCCCTTGTGTTTTACATGTTGTCCAGTAAATATGGTTGGCAGCAAAAATAGTGCTTTTATATTACTAAGCCCATGAACAAGGCATACACTTAGCTTACCATCACAGGGATCGGCATTGGGGGCCATCTTAAGTCCGCCGCCCTCATACATGTGAATCATACTAGAGATTAGAAGAATACGATCAAAGCTTGCTCTTGTAATCCCATCAACCACCACCGTTGCACTCATATGCTTAGCAGTTAATAACTGTTTGATTGCAATTGCGATATATACAAACTTACCTGCACCAAAACGATTTAAACGTTTTTTTAAAGGTGAGGCTTGTACTTCGTTACATACATTTGCATCATAGCCCATTCCACTGGAACAGGAGAATTTGCGAGGAGCTGTATCAATATCTTCAAAGGTTATCTTACCGTGATCTAGATATTTAAATTTAGAAGGGGATAAAATATGATCTAATGCAGTAATAGGATCCTTAGAGATCTTAAGACTTCTGGCAAGGTCATTACTGGAACCCGAGGGAATATATCCGAGGATTACATCGGAATAATTATCAATACCATTAATCACTTCATTTAAAGTACCATCTCCCCCAAGTACAACAAGGTTTTTAATTCCGGGATTCTCCTGGCAGATCTGTCTCGTAAGTTCTGTAGCATGCCCCATATATTTTGAAAAAGCTGCGGTATAGGTTACTTCTCTTTTATCCAATTCTTCTTTCACAGTCCACCAGAATCGGATTCCACGTCCGGAGCTTGATTTTGGATTAATTATAAAATAATACATGAATTTACTTCCTTCGTCAAAAGTTATAAATAAATCTTATATGAAAATAAATCTATTGTCAATCATTTGCAAGGGAATATGCACTTTATGCAGAAAGTAAAAAAAATAACAAGAATTATAAGTAATCAAGCATAAGATACAGGCACAGAATTGTCCCGTCCTCATAATATATAGAGAACAGCAAAACTATCATGCTATTCATTTATTTTTGTGTTAAGTGAGTCCGGATTTCGATTGGAAGACATTTAAAACCAGCACCCTAACTAATCCAATCTTACCTAGGATTCACTTTAAGAAAGGAAGGCTAATATATGGATAGGCGGAATTATCGTGGTAATATGGGGCGTAGGCAGATGAATATGAATCCCTATAGACCAAATGATCCTGTTTGCAGCGACTTAATGAACGACTATACACCTGATGATATGTGCGAAAGAGATGACTTTGATAGAGATAGCGACAGATTTCCAATTGGTATGTGTTATGTACCTTGGCAACGTTTTAAAAATCTCTATGAGAATGAGTTTGTAGCTCTTGCAAATGGTACCCTGTTTAAAGATTTGGATTTAAAATGGTATGGAAGGGGATGCAAGTAGATGGATGGTCGTAGAGAAAAATTAATGGCATGTATTACAGCAACGAGCTTTGTTATGGATGAGCTCAGATTATTCCTGGATACACATCCAATGGATCAAGCGGCACTGGAAGAGTGGGATAGAATATCTAAGGTTAGAAATGAAGCAGTGTATGAGTACACGAATTGTTTTGGACCGATTGAAGCTTATCGAGTAGAAAATGATGATAGCTGGTCGTGGGTAGAGGAACCTTGGCCATGGGAAGGACGGTGCTAGTATATGTGGAGTTATGAAAGAAGATTACAGTTTCCAGTTAATATTAGTGAACAGAACCCGATGCTGGCACAGGTTATCATGAGTCAGTTTGGTGGACCCGATGGTGAGCTCGCAGCCTCCATGAGATATTTATCTCAACGTTATGCAATGCCTAATAAAAAAGTGGCAGGTGTTTTAACTGACATTGGTACGGAAGAACTTGCTCATATGGAAATAGTAAGTGCTATCGTTCATCAGTTAACCAGAGATCTGACACCGGAGCAAATCGTAGAGGGTGGCTTCCAAAATTATTATGTAGACCATACACTCGGCCTTTGGCCACAATCTGCAGGCGGTGTACCTTTTTCTTCGACCTTCTTTCAGAGTAAAGGTGATCCAATCACTGACTTAGTTGAAGATATGGCAGCAGAGCAGAAGGCAAGAACGACTTACGACAATATTCTTCGTTTAGTTCATGATCATGATGTGTGTGAACCGATTAAATTCTTAAGAGAGAGAGAAATCGTTCACTTCCAGAGATTCGGAGAAGCTCTTAGAATAATTCAGGATGAACTTGATTCAAGGAACTTCTACGCATTCAACCCGGCATTCCCGGCGGATTTATGCAAATAATGTATCGTTAACTTAAACAGGAATTACCGCTTACTGGCTTAGTCCAGAAGCGGGTACATAGTAGTTATAGTTATAATCCCTTATATAGCCAGGCATTTTCAGCAATTAATAGGTCGTCTTGGTTAGTTTCGAAATAGTTCATATCTGCTACTGGTCTATCACACTTTTTACAGATAGGTTTATTAGAATTATGAATTATCTCCTCGCAGTAGATGCATTGAGTCTCTTTAAATACGAACTGCTTATTCTCCTGATTATAAAAATGCTCATACATTCGTCTATCACTATCTGTCATACCATAGGTTTTCGCGCTATAAAGCCATCTTTCATAAAATTCCTTTGCGTACTTTGCGCATTCCAAGGAAATATTAAATAGATTCGAAATCTCCCTTATGTTATTTAGTTTAGAATAATGTAATGCCATAGAAGGGCATAAAATATTGCTGGCAAACAGATTTGCTTCTGTCTCGTTATCCGTATCCAGTTCTACGTGGCCCAATTCATGCATGAGGGAGAAACGAATCCTTCGGGGGGATTTCTTATCATTATAATAAATCGTGTCCCCTATGGTACACGCATCAGTACTTAGCTCCATACATGCTTGATATTTGGTTTCAGATAACTGGGAGTATTTAATGCATTGATAACTCATTTTCGTCAGTACTTCAAAACAATTCAAAGGAAGTTGGGTAACTCCGCATTGTTCATATATCGATATAACAGTGTACTTGATTTTGTCATAATCCATGCCTGTTAGCCCTCATCGTCCGATAATATAATCTTTGCCAGCTTCATTTTCTCCTGTGGCGTTAAACCATTCTTACTTCTTGTATAAATTCGAATCATCTCATCATAGGTAATCTGTGGGTCATTCTTTTTAGTTTCTAAAAGATCAGAATTATTAACACCCAGCCAATTAGCAATTTGCTGAACTTTGTCCATACGTGGTAACTTTTGACCAGTACACCAATTTGACACGGTGGATGAACTTACACCAATAAAATCCACTAAATCCTTTTGCGACTTATTCCTATCCTCCAGCAGGTTCGTTAAATTCCTTGAGAATATCTTTCTAATCTCTTCTTCCGACATATTTGCTCCCTCCTTTCCTATAATTAGTGCTTTATTATACAGTTTTATTATACATCGAAAAGCAAAATTATGCAAGCTAAAAGTGAGTAAAATATACTAAAAGTAAAAATAAGTTTAACTTACAGCTTGACAACTAGCTAAAAGAGAGTATAATTTAATATATAAGCAGGAAATATTAGTGAATAAGTTACTGGAACTAAGGGTTAAGTACAAATTGATGTTTAAAGTACTAGCAATATGAGATTAAGGGTGAGGGTTAATTAGTTGATAGTTTTTTGCTTGTGGTTGAGTTGATATGTCATTCTAAATAGAACACAGATAACAAATTTCTAAGAGTTTAAGCATAATAAGGAAGCTAAAAGACCGGAAGAGTGCGATTAGCAATTTATATTGTAATAATAGGTCTATTACTAATTAATAGACGGGGGAGTTCTATACCTTGTAAACTCTCTTAAAGAGAGTATAAACACACAATTGTTTAACTATTAGAAAGTTAACAATGTGCGATACGAAAGAGTAAGCAAGATTAAGTAAACTTACAGATTGTTTAGAAAAGTAATTAATTGAATAAGAAGAAATGATTATTGGACAAGTTATGGGAGAGAAAAAAGGAGGATTTATAATGAAGGAATATGAATTAAACCAATACCGTGCTATTAAAATTGAGATTGAAGACCTAACCTTTAGAATAAAACGTTTAGAGGAAATGGGAGTGCCGATGATATCGGATCGAGTGAAGGGGTCTTCAAAACATTTTCCGTACATAGAGAAACATATCTATATCTCTGGTGTGGATACACAAGCAAATGAAAGACGTAAAAAGTGGATTGATGAGCTGCAAAGAAAGCGCAATCAAAAACTAGAAGAGCTACTTGAGATGGAATGTCAAATACATGATTACATATATACCATATCGGACAGTGAAATTAGGCAGATATTTATTTATCGCTATGTCGATGGTATGTCCCAGGAGGAAATTGGGATGAAGCTTCACATGGACCGAAGCGGTGTATCCAAGCGCATTACAAAGCAGTTGGGAGAGGGCAAAGTAAAATGCAAAATGGTTTGATAGGTGGAACACATATCACAAATGAAGGTATTAGAACATCACCACAGCCGTTTAATAGATACAATTTTGAATAACGGAAGTGCAATTGGTGCATTTGATACCGATAATAAATTATTAGGATTTGCAACAATAAATCGTCGATTTTTTGGTGAGAAGCATAAGTATGTTTTATTGGATCAATTGTTTATAACATTAGAATGTAGAAATAAAGGAATTGTTAAAACATTATTTCTGCTTTCTGCAAATGTAGCAAGAGAATGGTAAGCGGATAAAATTTATATTTGAGCAGGCTCGGCTGAGGAAACAATTGCTTTTTATTTTGCAATAGGGTGTAAAGAGGCGGAAGAAATAAACAAAGAGCTATACGAAATGGATACAAGAGATTATCAATTGGAATTCTCATTATAGTCTCTTTTTACAACTTAATATATTTTAATAAACAATAAGTTTCTATAGGCGGATTTCTCCGCCTATTTTTATGGCTTTATTTAATGCACGTTATGTATAAATTCGAATGAAAAGGTAGTTGGAACACATATCACAAATGAAGCTGTTAAAATAGTAGTATGGAAAGTTGCAGTCATAAAGAATTGCCTAGGTAAGCTTTTTACCGATGTTTCATTAAAAAGCAGCTGGAACACATATCACAAATAAAACTGTTAAAATAGTAGTATGGAAAGTTGCAGTCATAAAAAATAGCCTAGGTAAGCTTTTTACCGATGTTTTATTAAAAAGCAGCTGGAACACATATCACAAATAAAGCTGTTAGAATAGTAGTATGGAAAGTTGCAGTCATAAAAAATAGCCTAGGTAAGCTTTTTACCTATGCTTTATTAAAAGTAGTTGGAACACATATCACAAATAAAGCTGTTAAAATAGTAGTATGGAAAACTGCAACAAATGAAATAGCTATACCTCCTCCTTTAGATAAACAATTAGCATTGGATGCGTTTGGTGCGCGGGGTTATGTAATCAAGAAGAAATTCAGTGGGTGGGCAAGGGGTTACAGTTAATTGTTTATATTGAAATAAATGTATATTCAGAACCAAGCTCGAAAACCTACGGTTTCCTCGCTGTTTGGCTCTTGCTAATTCCAGCTCCCTTTACGTTATGTAAAAGGAGCTGTGATTTTATATAGAAGATAAAATGCAACTGTCTTTTTCCTGCTTGAAGACGTAAAAGAACAAGGACAGGTACCATATCAGGAGATGGGATACTCGTAAAAAACCGTAGATATAGGAAGGAGAAATTCATGAATTTTTTAGAGGTATTACAAGCACAGGGGTTGTCCGAAAAGCAAATCAGTTTAATTACAGATGCAATGCTTAGCAATAAGATATTCATTACCTATGAGGAAAAGATAGAAGAGCGCTTTTCCAAAATGAAACAACAAAGAGACAGACAAAGAGCCAGATTAGAATTAATCGAAAAGGCACTTCGTTCGTAATGAGAGAGGAAGTGAAGATGAAGCATGATAGATATGATAAAGGATGCGATTAAAGCAAAGCTAGAGGAGCTATATCCTTCGGGACATACAGTATACGATGAAGTATTACCGGAGGCATTTACAAAGCCCTCCTTTTTAATCATGTTAACGGAGCAAAGCTATCAAAAGAACTTGGGGGAGAGATTTTCTAGTGAGGTCTTCTTTGATATCTCCTATTATACTGATCAACCAGCAAAACGTATGGATTGCATCAGAGTTCAGGAGGAATTGCTACGTGCCTTTGAGGCTGTAGGAACATTTCATGTTAGAAATAAGAAAGCAAAGATAACTGACGATGTGTTGCATTTTACCTTCGATATCCGTTACAGCGAAAGGAAGGAAGAGCTGGCCTCCAGTCTTATGCAGCAAAAAGAGATTAGTATTGTCAACGAATGAGTAAATTAAAACAAACATAAAGGAGGGTTATCATGTCAGGAACATGGACCAGTCAAAATAAAATCTTACCAGGAGCATATATCAACTTTCTTACCAATGCTCCATTATCCATTACCCCAGGAGATAGGGGAGTTGTAGTATTACTTAAGGAAATGAGTGTTGGCGTAGCCGGTGAAATTTACACCGTAACTGCAACTAATAGCGATTATCCTTCCGGTGTCACAGCACAGGATAAGCTTCTTGTAAATGAAGCTTTAAAGGGAGCACAGACAGTTCTTGTTTATAATCTGGGAACCAGTCACACCTTAGAAGTGGTGGAAACTGCATTAACTAAATTAAAAACCGTACAGTTCAATACCTTATGCTACCCTTACGATGGAACTGAAGTAGCAGCAACTAAATCCGCTATTGTTACTTGGATTGAAGAATTAAGAACAAATGACGGAGTAAAAGCACAGGTTGTTCTGGCGAATCAGACAGCAGATAAAGAAAGTGTAATCAATGTAGCAAATGGTGTTGTATTATCCGATGGTACTACACTTACCGCAGCACAGACAACCGCATGGGTTGCAGGTGTAACCGCAGGCTCTAATATTAATCAGTCAAATACTGGTAAGCTGTATTTAGACGCAGTTGACGTAGCACCAAGAATGACAAAATCTGAAATGGAAGCTGCTATCACAGCTGGTAAATTCATCTTTAAGGTAAATTCCGCTCAGAATGTCAGTGCAGTTTATGACATTAATTCATTAACTACAACGACAACAACAAAGAGTGAAGTATTTAAAAAGAACAGAGTTATTCGTGCGATTGACAGCATCAACAATGACATAGTAGAGATCTTTGAATCTAACTTTGTTGGTAAGGTTAATAATAACAAAGAAGGAAGGACAATTTTACGTTCATATTTGATTGATTATTTCAACGAGTTACAGAGATTATCTGCTGTTACTAACTTTGTAGCAGATGACGTAAAAGTCAATGAAGGTACAGCAAGTGATGCTGTAGTAATTGATTGCTATATACAGCCGGTTGACAGCGTAGAGAAAATCTACATTACTGTTAACCTGGCGTAAATAAAGGGGGAAAATAAACATGGCAGGTACAAGATTAGCAGATACACTATCAGCACAGGAAGGAACCGCCTTTATTACAATAGATGGCGTTACCAGAGAATTATTTGAAATTTCAAGTGTTAAAGCACAGCTAGATTTAATTGTACAAGAAAGAAGAATGCTGGGCAGCAGAATGACGCAGCACAAAGTAACAGGGGTATCCGGTACAGGCTCTGCGACTTTATATTTTATGAACAGTGAGCAGTTAAACCAAACTATTAATTATATTAATAACGGAACACGAGGAAGTATCAGTTTATTAATTACGAATAAGGATCCACAGTCAAGTGTGGGTGAGCAGACAGTAACCTTAAGCAATGTTATCTTTAATACAATTCCAGTTGCGACTTTGGAAGAATCAGACGATCCTGTTACATTTGATAGTGATTTTACGTTTGATAGTATTGAAAGTCAGTCATCTTTTGTTCTACCGGATTATGTAACACCAGTTAAGAATAAATAATTATAGAGATAAGTGGGAGCCTATGGGTTCCCACTTATATAGGAGGAAGTAAATGGGATCATTAAATGCATTTTTACACCCAATACAAGTAGAAAGTAAAGAAGTGGTTATTTCTAATAGATTTATTGAAGACGGCAAACCAGTGCCATTTGTAGTTAAGCCAATTACACAGGAAGAGAATAAATATCTGATTAAAAAGTATACCAAGAAAGATAAAAAGGGAGCAGATACCTTTGACCGTGCAGAGTATGTACAGGCGATGACTGCTACTGCGGTGGTTTACCCAGATCTTACAAATGCAGAGTTACAAAAAGCCTATGGTGTTATGGGTGAGTCAGCACTTCTTCAAAAGATGCTCTATGTTGGCGAATATGCAGTTTTAGCACAGGCTGTACAGGAAATCAGTGGCTTAGACAATAATATTAACGAGGATATTGAAGAAGTAAAAAACTAATAAAGCAAGGTGATGCAGAACTCAATCTGGCTCACTTTGCATTACAGAAACTTCATATTCTGCCTTCGGTATTAGATAATCTAAATGACAGAGAAAAGGCATTTATTTATGCGAGTATTCAACTAAGGGCAGAGGAAGAAAAAAGAGCTTCAAGTAAAGCAAAAATGAAAGGAGGTAGAAGGAGGTAATGGCAACAGAAGAATATGATGAGGCAAGTTATTCGTTAATAAGTGAAGCAGATATTAATAGTAATATTTCTGGGTTAACTAAGCTGTCTTCGGTAACTAGCACATATATGAACTATGTCTCTTTGCTATCAAATAATCTAAATTCATTTAAATATAGCTTTGTTGATGTATCAATGAGCACGAGTAATTTAGCAATGAGCATGGGCTATCTCAAGACTGGCCTTGTGGAGCTATTAAATATGGATATGTCAGGCAGTTTCATTAGTATGTCACAGAAAATGACTAATTTATCAACATCGGTTATAGATCTTTCGGATGATTTTTCGGACTTAGAAGATAATATGGATAATGTTTCATCCAATGGAACGAATTTATCCAAAGCAACAAATGATGTTGGAGATTTGACAGAAGCAACAGATGAAATGAATGAAAAATTAAAAACCACAACAGCAGAAACAAAAAAATCAAAATCTGGGTTCGAGAAATTTCTTAAAATTGTAAAGGCAGCAAAAACTGGATTTGGTAATTTAAAAAAGGGAATGGATGTATATGATAAGTATATAAAAGCGACTAATGGGCTTTCAAGGATAAATGATGGTTCACAAAGTCAGGGAGAACTATATAAGAATGTAAGTGCAGCAGCTTCCAGATCAGGGGTATCTAATAATGATATGGCAGCATCTGTGACTAATATAGGTACACTTGACACATTTAAAGACAACGACCAGGCAATAGCATTTACAGAACTTCTACAAAAATCACTTAAAATTGATGGGTCAGAGCTCAACTTAACTGGGGTTACGAAGCAGTTATCCGATGGCCTGTTAAAGGGTGATGAATTTAACGCATTAATAACTAGCGCACCTATGATTGGTGAGGCAATGGCCGAATGGACAGGAAATACAACAGACGAATTAAAAACAATGGCAGAGCAGGGGAATATAACTGCAGATATGTTAAAAAACGCAATGTTTTTAGCCGGAGATAATATTAATGAAAAATTTGATGAACTTCCAATCACTTTTGCTAATATTGGAAATAATATAAAAAACTCGGCTTTGTCTGCATTGGCTCCGGTGTTTGAAAGAATAAGCAATCTTATCAATTCACAGGAATTTATAGATATAGTTAATGTCGTTAAGATTGGTATTAATTTATTGTCTCATGCAATAGGAGGATTAATTGACTTGATTGTAAGTAACTGGCCCACTATAAGTGTAATTTTGATGGGTATAGGGGCGTTTTTGTTATATCAACTAATTGGATACTTAACAGTTGCATTACCCCTTTTGGCAACCAACGTTGCCATGTGGTGGTCTATGAATATGCCTATGTTAGCATTAATAGCATTGTTTTCTCTTATTATATATGCTCTTATGTCTGTAGGTGTGACTTTTGAAGATATTTTCGGCTTTATAGGAGGAGTAGTTGGTTTAACAGTAGCAACAATCTGGAATCTATTTGTTGGTCTTTTTGAGTTGCTTATAGGAATACTTAATTTTTTAGTAAATCCGTTTATTGAATTTGGGAATTTCTTGGGAAACCTATTTACTAATCCTATATCGGCTATAGTGTATCTGTTTCAGGGTATGGCTGATAGTGTATTAGGAATAATAGAAACTATATCAAATGCTATTGATGCTGTATTTGGTAGTAATTTAGGTGATACGGTTTCAGGATGGAGAAGTAGCCTAAAAGAGATGGCAGATAACTTTGTTGCAGAGAAAGCACCCGATGAAAACTATCAAAAACTTATAGATAATCAAAATTGGTCAGCAAAATCATTTGGTCTTGAGGGAATAGATCCACAGGAGGCCTGGACAAAGGGACAATCTGTAGGAAAAAATGCATATTCATCAATTTCTGATAAGCTTAAGGGTTTCATGGACAATCTATCTCCGAACGACGAAAAGGGGACGAAGTACGACCCTATGGTAATTGAAGACCCTAATAAAGATGATGAAATTAATGTTAATATGGAAGACGAGGACCTTAGTTACCTTCGTAAAATGGCAGAACGTGACTACATTGCCAATATAGCTACCAATACCTTAGCACCTAACATATCCGTAAGCTTTGGTGATGTTCATGAAACCGCTGATGTTAACCAATTATTCAACCGTATTCAGACAATACTGAAAGAACAAATTGCGGTGTCACCGGAGGGGGTATATTAATGAGTGATTATGCAATCTTTTTTGACAGAGATAATAAAACCTATCGCCTACCGGTCAATCCAGAGGAACTTGAAGTTAGTACGAATCAAGCAGTAGAAAAATATGAAATATTAAAGTTAGGTCAAATCGCTGTACCAACACATATGGAGTTAAAGGAGTATAGCTTCGAAGCAGAGCTTCCAAATGATACTTTACATTATGTCGTAACACCAAAAGGCTTTATAGATGCAGAGGAATATCTAAAAGTATTTAGCGAGTGGAGAGAACAGCTTGTACCGGTTAGGTTTCTAGCAGGAAAGACTACCAAAAATAAGCTTGATAATGATGCAATTAATACACTTGTATTAATAGAAAGCCTGACGATTACTGAAAAAGCTGGGGAAGAAAAAGACAAGTACGTATCCTTTAAACTGGTGGAGTACAAAGATCATGCTAAACAAGAATATGTTTTACTTGTTGATAAAAAGACTGGTAAAAAAGCCTCAAGCAAGAAGGAAGAGAAAAATCCAAAAAGTTCAGGAACCTATGTAGTAAAATCCGGTGATACGTTATATGCTATTGCTAAAAAATATTATAACGATGGATCAAAATATCCTAAAATATATAATGCAAATAAAAACATTATCTCAAATCCTTCTGTAATAAAAGTTGGAATGAAGTTGGTGATTCCTTCATGATGGAGTTCTTAGTTAAGGTAGGAGATAAGGTCTATGATATTAGTGAGCTGGTCAGCAAAATAAGCTTCAAAGATAGCTTGAACGAAGGTTGCAGTACCTTTGAATTTACTTATGTTAATCAAAATCTGAATATCACAAATGGCAGTGTAATTAGTTTTAAGTATAATTCAACTGCTATTTTTTATGGTTATGTTTTCAAGGTAAGTAGAGGAAAAGGGAAAGAAATAAGTGTAACAGCATATGATCAGCTTCGTTACTGTAAAGCAAAGGATACCATAGTAGTTCAAGAAGATACAGTTACAAACTTGACAACAAGAATGTGTAATTATTTTCATTTAAAAAAAGGTAGTTTGAAAGATACCAAATATAAATTGGCAACGGAAGTAAAGGACGATTCGACTTGGTTAGATATTATATATTCAGGTATTAGTGATACGTTGATGAATAAAGGCGAATGGTACTTATTACGAGATGAGTTTGGTAAGATATGCATTCATGAACTAAAGGACTTACAGCTTAACCTAATACTTGGTGATGAAAGCCTGGTTTATGATTATAAATACGATACATCCATAGATGATGAATTCTATAATCAGATAAAGATATTTGTAAAAGGTGAAACGACGAAGGAAAGTGAGTTTGTGGTTACAAATGACACCACCTCGGTTTCTAAATATGGATTACTGCAATACTATGAAACTTTAGATAACTCAAATGCAGCAAAAGCAAAAGCAAAGGCAGAAGTGTTATTACGACTTTATAATAACGAGGTAGAAACTTTGAATTTAAGCTGTCTTGGGGATACCAGAATTAGAGCTGGTAGCAGCTTTTTTGGACGAATTGAAGATATTGAGTACAACAAAAGATTAATTGTAAAATCAGTTACTCACGAGTTTATACCCACACATACCATGGAAGTGGAGGCGATGCTTTGATTAATGAGATTAAGGAGATTGTTCAGAATTATATTAATAATGCAAAGTTATGTAGCCTGACTGTTGGTACAGTTGTTAACGGTGGAATTAAAATAAGTGATAAGCTTATTATTCCAAATGAACTTATGAGAGGAAATTTAATAAAATATGTATTAAATGGAGATAAGGTTAGGATTATTCGAAATCATGGAGGAAAGGAATTCTATATTGTTGAGATAATCGATAAACCCTTTCCGGTGCTAGGAACTTCAATCATCCTATCCTTGGAGGGCGTTTCAAAAGAATACAAAGTAGAGGATGTGAAACTATGATACCGGATTCAAGTATAGACGTAACTATTTCAACCTCAGAGACAATAGCACCGACGAAAACTTATAAGATAACGAGCAATCGAATTCAAGGTTATATTGACGATAAAGAAGCATTACAACAGGCAATCTACAAAATGCTTAATACTGAAAAATATGAATATCAAATCTACAGTTTCTCCTATGGAATTGAATTGGAGAGCTTAATAGGTAAAGATCCAATGTTTGTGCAAATGGAGCTTGCCAGAAGAATTAAGGAATGTCTGTTAACCGACGAACGAATTGATAAAGTGGATAACTTTACATTTGATACAATCAAGGATTCCATTGTATGTAGCTTTGATGTAACAAGCATTTATGGACAAAGTACTTATAAAAAGGAGGTGACTATTTGATGTTTGAAACAATGACTTATGAAAATATACTAGCGGATATGCTAAGTAATGTAGCTGATGATGTTGATAAAAGAGAGGGGTCAATAATATATGATGCCTTAGCACCTTGTGCCTTACAATTAGCTCAGACATATTTTGATTTAAATAACTATATAGATTTATTCTATGTGGATACAGCTATTGGTGAATATCTGGATCGCAATGCTGCAGATTATGGATTAAGCAGAAAGCCAGCAACCAACTCTGTTAGAAAGGTACTAACTTCAGGACCTGTTGATATAGGAACACGATGGGGATTAAATGATACAATTTATAGAATAGCAGAAGTAGTTTCTATGAATATTTATGCTGCTGTTTGTGAACAAACTGGAAAGCTAGGGAATTTATATTCTGGAGCACTTGAAAATATTGATAATGTATCAGGGGTTAGTGCAACTCTTTCAGATATAATTATTTCAGGCGAAGAGGAAGAACTGGATGAGGAACTTCGAACTAGAATTCAGCAATACTTGATCGACCCAACTCAGGATGGAAATGTAGCACAGTATAAAATATGGGCTTTAGAATATGAGGGGATTGGTACAGCGAAGGTATTTCCTCTTTGGAATGGAGGAAATACTGTTAAAATAGCAATAACCAATAGAGCATATCTTCCAGCAGAAGCAGCACTGGTAAATAAATTTCAAGAATACATAGATCCAAATTCAGAAGGGTTAGGAAACGGTGTTGCTCCAATAGGAAGTAAGGTTACAGTTGCTGGAGGCTCTGCAAAAGACATTAATATCTCAGCGAATGTTATATTGGCGGAAGGATATTTAGAAGCAGAAGGAGCAGAAGAGGCATTAATTAAATACCTTGCATCCATTGTCTACGTTAAAAACAGTGTAAGCTATATGCGTATTGGTAGCATAATACTGGACTGCCTCAGCATAACAGAAATCAGCGGACTGACTGTAAATGGAGCATCACAGGATATCATTTTATCGGGCGATGAAATACCAGTATTAAATAGCCTTAATTTAACGGTGGTGGCAGTATGATAGATTACATTCGTTACACGTTGGCAGGAAAAACATATCATTTAATTAAAAACGGAGATGGTACTTGGAGTAAAAAAGCAAATACACCATTAGTTGCAGGTAATTATTCTCTAATTCTTGAAGTAAGTGAGAATGGGTTAGTTTCTAGAATTGACAGTACAGACAGCAGATATGAAACTTACCTAAAAATAATAGAAAATCTTGAGCAGACTGTAAATCTAATAAGGGATATACCTGATTTTTTACAAGATATAATGGAGTTTAACGTTATATATGATATAGAAAATCCGTTACTAGATAAAATTCATTTTGATTTAGAAAAAATTAAGAATGATATGTTCATTACAAGTGCTTCTAATGACTCCATTACAAGACTCGAAAAATTTCTTAAAATTAAAGGGCTAGGAACCTTGGAACAACGAAAAAGCTACCTAATCTCTTTGTTACAAAAAGGTAAGAAGCTAAATGAGCAGAGAATCAGAAATATTGCGAATACGATCACAGGTTCTAATTGCATTATTAACTTTTATGGAGCGGATGATTTAGATAACCCTGAGGAAGGATTTGGTTTGATCAAAGTTCAGGTTTTGAGCCCTGATAATAATAAAGATTATAGATACGAAGATATCACCAGAGCTTTGAGGGTGTTGGTACCAGGGCATATTAAACTACTTGTAATCAAGTACTACGTAACATGGTTGGATGTTATAACAGAATATAGTAGTTGGTCGGCGATTAAAAATGCTGGTAGATGGCAAACAATTAAGGATTATGTACCATTCTAGTAAGGTTTATAAAACGAGTAAGCTATGCAACATCTAACAATAACAAAATAAAATAGGAAGGGTGAATAAATGAAAACGACGAATAATTTAGGTCTAAAAAAGATAGAACTAACGGACAGCCCTCCAGATATAACTGTCCAGGATTCTAACTGGGATTTGATAGATGAAACGTTAAAACAACACGAAGATGCAATTGGTCAAGTTAATTCGCAGTTAGCCCAAACAGCGAAAGCCGAAAAGGCAGGGGGAACCGCTACAGCGATTACCTTATCAAATGTTTTACTGACAGACGGTAGCATTAAAAACTTTATTGTAAAGGCAGATAACAATGCTGCAGCCACTACAATTAATGGTAAGTCGTTGTATAAGCCTGGTACTACTACAGCACCTAAGCTTAAAATCGGTATTGCAGTAGATGTTTGGTATGATTTGACAGGTGACTGCTTTTATATCAAGACTGGTGCAGCTGATGGAGGTGTTGCAGAAACTATCAGCACGACATTACCTATATCTAATGGGGGAACGGGTTCTAACACGAAAGAAGGTGCCTTACTTAATTTGGGTATTCAAGAGTTGTTGGATACTGTTTTAGACCCAGATAATTTTACGCCATTTATTAAGCAATCTACAGCACCAGCTAATACAAATGCTTTATGGATAGACACAGTTTCAAATTTAATTAAATATTATAATGGTTCGAAATGGGTTGCAACATCGGCGGCATGGGGGTGATAGTTTGATATTAACTGCAAGTGAAATAATAATTTTAAAACAAAAAATTAAAAATGAAATGAGTAGACGTGTCGGATATGGTTCTTTGATTTCATATTCCGGCCCTACTTATGATTTCAATGTAGCTCCGGAAAGTGGTCAACTCATTTTAGCAGAACACGGGCAAAAAACTATTGATCCATTATTACAAATTAAAGACATTGGGGATTTAAGGTTGGTTGTAAAAGATGATGCAATTCCCCAATCATTTGACCATGATTTGATTACTTACGTGGATACATTGTCAGCTGAATCCGCTACTGCCGCAAGCTCTTCATGTCGTGGGGCATGTTCCGGTTTGTGTGTAGGAACATGTTTTAGTACATGTAATGGTTGTACTGGTTCTTGTTCCGGCGGTTGTGGGAGTGATTGTGTGTCAGGATGTACAGGGTGTTCAGGGTGTAATAATACTTGTACAGGATGTAACGGATGCTCTGGATGTGGTAGTTCCTGTAGTGCCTGTGGTGGAACATGTTCAGCCGGATGTACTGCTGGATGTTCTAGTGGATGTATTAGTACATGTACTAATGGATGCAATTCATGCCATGGTGGATGTGTTGGATGTCAGGGGTGTGGAAATAACTGTAGTGGAACATGTAGTGGATGTGGGTCATGTGGTGGACAATGTAGTAATTCATGCGGAACGTCATGCACTGGAAGTTGTTCAAGTTGTAGTGGATGCTGGAGTCAATGTAATGGATGTAATGGATGTGCCGGATGTACCGGATGCGGTGGATGTAGTACATGTGCATCTACATGTAGTACTGGATGCGGATCTACGTGTTCGGCATGCTCTAGTAATTGCACTGCATCATGTGGAGGTAGTTGTGGAACAGGGTGCTCTGGGTGTAAAGGATCATGCGGAACCGGATGTAGCACTAATTGCGGTAGTGGATGTGGTGGAACATGTCATGGATGTTCTGGATGCGGTAGTTCTTGTAGTGCTTGTGGTGGAACATGTACAAGTGGATGTTATGCTGGATGCGCTAATGGATGTATTGGATGCGCCAATGGGTGTGGTGGAACATGTGACGGAACATGTGGTAGTGTATGTACTGGTGGATGCGGAAATTCATGTATTACATTCTGCAGTGGATGTTCTGGATGCGGCAGTTCTTGTTCATCAGGATGTGGTTCAGGCTGTAGTGGTTGCTCGGGATGCAGTTCAGGGTGTTCTTCTACTTGCAAGGCAGGCTGTTCCACAGTATGTACTACTGGATGTGGCTCGGGCTGTTCAGGCTGTTCAGCTTCTTGCTCAGCTTCTTGTTCAGCCGACTGTAATGCAACTTGTTTTAGCACTTGTTCGGCCCAATGCTTTGGGTCAGCCAGGGCAAGTGTATAAGGTGAACTTTTTAACTAAAATATAAATAACGAAAGGTATAAGAAAATGACGAAAACAACACAAGTTAATCAAGAGGTTTTAACCCTGTTAGAAAGATTAGATTATGAGGTGGTATCAGCTACAAATACAATTACCACTTTGTTAGAAGTAAGTACAGATACTGATGTACTTAATAGTAAAATGTTCCGTCAGTATGAAAAGGATTATATGCAAAAATTTATGGAATATGATTTTGCAAAGCAGGATGTAAGTAAGATAGTTCTAGCAGAGTATGCTGACAAAAATGTCAATGTTAATTGGAATCTGGACTTTATGACTAATACATTAACCATTACAGCAGAGGAGATTAACGAAGTTCCTTATTTAAAGCAGGTTTTTATTGAAATTAGTGAGGAGGATTTGAACCTATTACAGAATTTATACTATTCCGTAGAGGCAAAAAGATCAATTATCATCAAAATGTTTGATAGGCATAAATTAGATTTCGATACTAAATTAATTGATTCTCATGTATTTAAGGAATTTCAAAAGAATTTAGCATTGAACGAGAGAGATCTTGAAAGAGAAAAAGAAAGACTATCTAATGAACTTTTGCCAATAAACACGAATAATCATAATATCAATTGGAGTTTTAACTTTTATGATTGTAAGCTTGAGATAAACATTATGTGTGAATGTGGGGTAGATTTATTTGAAACAAAATAATTTTAGAAAATTTGAACAATATCAAGATAGGATGGCTAGGTTGTTCCCAGAATTTCTAAATGTAGATAACGATGATCCTGACTCTGTGTCTACTTTTAGAACTCTCTCAAGAACTGTTACATTTCAAGTTACCGATGCTTGTAATCTAGCTTGTACATATTGCTATCAAATTAATAAAAGTACAAGAAAAATGTCATTGGAAACAGCTAAAAAATTTGTAGATTATTTGCTCGATGCGGATGAAACTAATACTTATATCAATCCAACAATTTCTCCTGCTATAATTATAGAATTTATTGGTGGTGAGCCATTTCTTGAGATAGAGTTGATTGAACAAGTATGTGAGTACTTTGAAGCACAAGCGATTTTAAGAAATCATCCTTGGGTTAATAAACATATGTTTTCAATATGTTCGAATGGAACTCTCTATGAAGATCCTAAAGTGAAAAATTTTTTAGTAAAATATGCAGACAGGTTATCATTTTCCATTACCATTGATGGGAATAAAGAATTACATGATGCCTGTAGAGTTTTTCATGATGGTCGTCCTTCCTATGATATATGTATAGCTGCTGTTAATGACTGGGTTAGCAGAGGAAATTATATGGGAAGCAAATTAACAATTGCACCTGAAAATCTCCAATATCTTTATGATGCTGTTATACATATGATTGGACTTGGTTATGTCGAAATCAATGCTAACGTTGTTTACGAAAAAGGTTGGGAGATACATCACGCAACAGAATATTACTGGCAATTAATAAGGATAGCTGATTATTTAATCGAAAATAATTTAATGGAAGATTTATATGTGGCATTGTTTGAGGCGAATTTTTTTAAACCCAAGAAAGAAACTGATATAAATAATTGGTGCGGTGGTACAGGTATGATGCTTAGTTGTGACCCTGACGGTTTCTTCTATCCATGTATTCGCTATATGGAAAGTTCGTTGGGTGACAAGGTTGCTCCAATGCGAATTGGACATGTCGATACTGGATTGGCATCAAAACAATGTGAAAGAGATTGTATTTCATGTTTAAATTGTATTACTAGAAAGACTCAATCTACTGATGAATGTTTTAATTGTCCTATAGCAGAAGGATGTAGTTGGTGTAGTGCTTATAATTATCAAGAATTTGGTACTCCTGATAAAAGAGCTACTTATATCTGCTGTATGCACAAGGCTAGAGCGTTAGCTAATGCGTATTACTATAGCCAATATTCTATGAAAACAGGTAAACCTAATCCTCATGAACTTCATATACCTGAAGAATGGGCTTTAGATATTATACCAGATGAAGAATGGAAAAAATTAAAGAAACTATATGACAAGCAATAAGAAAGGATGATACAAAAATGAAAATTATATTAAAAGATGGAACAGAATTAACAATTATTTCAGCAGTTGAGGAGTACAACTCCTCCTATCTTGACCAGCCAGAAATCTATGCTGATATCAATCTCAATGATGATTTAATTGATCTTGCTGATATTATTACTATTTTTTCACAGGATAATATTAGTAAAATTGCTGTTGTAAATGACTTGGGTCAAAGTAAGGAACTAAGCGAGTACAGTAAAGTTAAAATTTTACGAAGAAACTACTCTTCAAATAATTTTGGAACATTGGTAAGGCTTGTTAAGTAATTAATTACCACGTTAAGCAATCGTATGTAAGAATACGAGAGATAAAGCCTAACTGCATCCGTGAGGGTGCTATTTTAATACCCAAGCAAAAGGAGCCCCTTCGGGCTCCTTTTATAATATCCATCATAAAAGAAAGGCTGGTTCACCATGAATGAGTGAAGGAGTATTAATTGCAATAATAACATTAGCTGGCAGCGGAATTGGCTCCCTTTGCGGAATTATTGTATCCAGCAGGCTTACGACCTATCGACTGGAGCAGCTGGAAAAGAAGGTCGATAAGCATAATACTGTGATTGAACGGACCTATGCAGTGGAACAGAAATTAGCTGTACAGGACGAACAAATAAAAGTAGCAAATAACCGAATTGAAGATTTAGAAAAGGAAAAGGTAAGTTAGATGGATTACAACGAAATTTTAATGACAATTATAACATCGGTAGTGATACCGTCGATTATTATATTAGGCAAGGCAGTTTGCAGAGAGATAGAAGAAAATATTAAGGATAAACAAGTTCAAAAATATCTGTTGATAGCAACTGGATGCATTGCCGATGCCGTAGTAGATACGGCACAAACCTTTGTTGACAAGGTTCCTGATGAGGATTGGAATACAGAGACAAAGCAGGAAGCCTTTGCACTAGCTAAGGAAAAAGCACTTCAGCACCTTGGGCTTACAGGAAAGTTACTTTTGGAAGAAATCTTGGGGGATTTTGATGGGTGGATCAATACGAAAATTGAAGCCGAGGTTAAGAGATTGGCGGTGAAATAGATGTCTAAATTAACAGGAGTGGAACTGGCAGAACATTGCAAATCCAAATTGGGAACGCCATATGTATACGGGGCTAAGGGGAGCTATGGCAAGTTGACACAGCCACATTTAAACAGCCTTATCCTTGCATATCCCGATATTTTTACAAATATGTATGTTACAAAAGCACGGAGATTAGTAGGGCAAGTGTGTACGGATTGCTCTGGTCTCATCAGCTGGTACACGAAGAAAATAATTGGTTCGTATCAAATGTATAAAACAGCAGCAACAAAAGAATTAATAACAACAGTGGATAAAGCACCAATAGGCGCAGTCTTATGGCGGACTGGGCATGTGGGTGTTAAAATAGATAATGACTATTGTATTGAAGCAAAAGGTATTGATTACGGAACAGTCCAAACTAAAATATCCAGCACAAAATTTACCCATTGGCTACTTTTTGAAAACATAAATTATGATATGCCAATCAGCATTTCAAAACCGCTAAACCCTTACAAGGAGCCAACAGAGACAATTACAAAAGGTTCTTTAGGAGAGGGTGTAAAATGGGTACAATGGGAGCTGCGGGATGCAGGAATTGATGTTAAAATAGATGGCGATTGTGGTCCAATCACCTATCAAGCTATTAAGGAATTTCAACAGAGCTGCAAATTAGTGGTAGATGGAAAAGTAGGTACAAATACAAAAAAAGCATTTAATTGTGATTAAGGGTGAGATACTTACATTACAGGAAATTATTATTTACTTCATACGCAATATCATAAGATGACGAAAACACGCGAAACATATTTCTTGTCCATATCCATTGCAATGAGAGTGTTAGAATAAATATATCAAACAAACCAAGAGTGTAATAACTTTATATTACGCAACACATAAATAAAAGAACCCCTCCAAAGTAGCTTGTGTAGCTATACCATCTGCTTTAGAGGGATTCTATCAATTATATCTGACCAGTATAAGTATTAATATGTCCAATAATAAGAGTAGTTAACAAAAACCTTATAATCATCTACTGCTATTGTGCTACCATTAGCCACAGATGGGAAATAAAAGTCGAGATAATCAGAACTTCCAGGTGTTCCAACTTTAGCATAGGTATAGTCATAGCCAACTGGCATACCACCTTCGAAAAGTACTACGGATACTACTGTGAATTCTGGCTCTGCGTCACCAGTATTAGTTACTTCCGCCATGACTTTACCATCAGTCATATTAGAGGTAATTTCTATATCAGATAAGTTACTTACTAGTCCTGTCATGATTGCCTCTGCTACATACGAGATTTTATAGCTATCATAAGCAACGGACTTGTAATTGCTATCATATGGCTCATCAAAAAATAAGGCACATTCTTTGCTCTTTTCAAAGTAATAATTATTATTTGTAGTTTTTCCAACCATTTTTCCGGCTTCATCATAATAGATAGCAGTTGCTGATAGGCTGTAGTTAAAACCGTAATTATTTTTTAGTATTACAAATACGCCTTTTCCTGTATCTAGTTCTTCCTCTGTACTAAGTTTCTCAATAGCTGTTTTTGTACTAAATACTTCCTTAACAGTTACTTTACAGGTGTATTTCTTTCCGGAAACAGCAGCGGTAATCTTTGCACTACCTTTTTTAATCCCTTTTACAACACCTTTTGTGGATACACTTGCAATCTTTGCATCACTGGAAGACCATTTCACAGTTTTTTTTGTTCCAGTCACTTTCAAGGTGTAGGACTTACCTACGTTTAAATTAATGCTGGTTTTGTTCAGCTTGACAGTCGCTGCATATGCGCTCTGTACAGGCATAACATTAATGACCAAGAACAGAATGAGTAAAACACTTACTAGTTTCTTCATTAGTACCTCCCACATTTTTGCATAATTTTAATTAATTATATAATATTCGACACTATATGTAAACAAGATGAAACGACAAGTTGTTTCACTTGTCATAAACAAAAAACCCAATATATTCCTCAAAGTGAGATATATAGGGTATTTAATTTCATAGTAGTGAATATTACCTACGACTATTATGCAAAATTAGTAAGACATTTGGTATAGGAAATTGGTACTTATTGTTAACTACTGTTTGGCACCAGAGTTTTCCAATGCTTTTATCTGTTCTTTATAAAGATCAATCATACGACCTTTGATGTAGTCTTTATTTTCTTCATCCAATCGATGATAATAAGCAATCAACTTTTGCTCATCTGCAGAATAATCCGCTTTGGATGGGAAGCTGGAGTCTTCACGAATATCTTCAACCTTAGTTAAATTTGTTTGAGTATCCTCATAATTAAGTAAACCATTTTTGCTATCACTTAATCCCAATAAATAATCAGTGCTAACATCAAATAGCTGTGAAGCTTTAATTATGGTATCTTCCGTTAAGGAGGCCCTTCCGGTTTCATATTTTGAGATGGCTGCATTTTTCACATGTAAAAGAGAACCCAGGTATTTTTGTGTCCATTTTCTTTCTTCTCTAAGTAATCTTAATCTGTTCATGGTTACCTCTACTCCAGTTCATGTTTTCTACGCATCTAAAGTGTGTATAACTGTGATTACGCAAATACGGATTTTACGTAATAAACTACTTACACAACTTAACTTCCTTAACCTCTTTATGTATAATAATTATAGTTGGTATTTATCGGGAGTTAAACCGATTTTCCGTATTGGAAAAATAATAAGAAATATTTGCAACTAATTATTGACAATATCCTCGCGAGATATTAATATACAAATATAGAGATAAATCTACTAATAAATACAAATCAATATATCTTTAAAAGATACAAATTGAATAAAAATAACATAAATGAATTGCAAAAGCAATAAGAAGCAAACGATAGACTAAGATTGTTCTATCAGAAAAGAAAGTAACCAACTATATCACATTTCAATAGAGCATAAGAAATTCTATTTATTCCCCAAACCCAAAATTACGAAACCCTTCAATTCTTATGCTCTGCTGAAAGTTGATATAAGCCATTAAAATAAAATTAGGATATTTAACAAAATAGCATTTGACAAATTTAAGTTATTATATTACTATTTATACATTAATAAGCGAAACCGTTGAGAAAGAAGAGTAGGCTTTGATACGACATCACAGAGAGTCGCAGTTTGGTGGGATGCGATATGGAGTTTTTAGCTGAATGGGCTTTTGAGGGCAACCCGAATTTAAAGTAGGCGTTGACGGAAACCATAACCGTTATTATCATGGCACATATAGTTGTATGTGAAGGAGTGGTCAGGTGAATTCTATTCACTTGTCAAATTGAGTGGTACCGCGGATTATATTCGTCTCAAGTAAGTTGTTACTTGGGGCTTTTTTTATACCCAAAAACCTTAATGTAATGACTTACGAAAGTGTATTACCAATAAGACTGACCGCGATATGGCGAAAACGAACGGTTCAAGTAAGTCTTTAGTAAGCTTCAGTAAATCAATTATTTTAAAGAGGAAAGAGTGAAAATACTTTCACTCGGAAAGAGCCTGCAGAGCAGCCTCTTTCCTTACATTTTAAGGTGGCGCAAAGCGCCGAAAGGGAGGTTAATTATGAAAAAAGTAATATCAATGTGTATGGTGATGGTTTTAGCTCTAGGTCTTATGACCGCTTGTGGTAAAAAAGAAGAAGGTAAGATTACAATTGGTATTGGGCAGTTTGCAGAGCATCCTTCCCTGGACAACTGTAGAGAAGGTTTTCTTGAGGGATTGAAAGAAGCAGGCTATGTGGAAGGTGAGAATTTAGAAGTATTATTTGAAAATGCTCAGGTGGATGGTGGTGTTGCTACACAGATAGCGGATAATTTCGTGGCTAAGAAAGTTGATTTAATCTGTGCAATTGCTACTCCAATGGCACAAAGTTCCTTTGCAGCAGCAAAAGGTACAGATATTCCGGTAATCTTCACCGCAGTAACAGATCCAGTGGCAGCAGAACTAGCAAAAGCAGATAAAACACCAAATGGTAATACCACAGGAACCAGTGATAAGCTTCCAGTTCAAAGCCAGTTAGAGATGATTCGTGCAATCCTTCCGGATGCAAAGACCATTGGTATTATGTATAGCACCAGTGAAGTTAATTCTATATCAGCAATTGATGAATACAAGGCAGCTGCAGCTGATTACGGATTTGAAATCATAGAAAGCGGAATTGCAACCTCTGCTGACATACCCCTTGCGGCAGATAACTTATTAGAAAAGGTGGATTGCATTAACAACTTAACAGATAATACAGTCGTAAGTTCACTTCCCATTATATTAGAAAAAGCAGCTAGCAAGAACATCCCGGTATTTGGCAGTGAGGTAGAACAGGTGAAGATAGGATGTCTGGCAACGGTTGGACTTGATTACTTTGACCTTGGAAAGCAAACAGGTGCAATGGCGGCTCTAGTTCTAAAGGGAGAAAAGAAAGCCAGCGAAATTAACTTTGAAATCATCGAAGAAGCTTCTTTCTATGGTAATACAGCAGTTGCGGCTAACTTAGGAATTACCTTACCAGAAGACCTTGTAAGTAGTGCAAAGGAAATGTTTGATGCAATAGCAGAATAATAATTATAGGTAATTTATTCAAACTTCGCAGTTAGAAATTATTAATGTAAATATACACATAGTAAAACCGACTATAGGAGGGAGCAAGATAATGTTGTCTTATATAATAACAATGACAATTGGTGTGCTGGAGGAAGGACTACTCTTTGCCATTATGGCACTGGGTGTCTATATCACCTATCGTATTTTGGATTTTCCAGATCTATCTGTGGATGGAACCTTTCCACTTGGGGGAGTGGTGACAGCAGTTATGATTGTATCAGGAATGAATCCTATACTAACACTGTTTGTATCCTTCCTTGTCGGGGCACTAGCTGGGATTTTAACAGGACTCATTCATGTAAAGCTAAAGGTGAGAGACTTGCTCTCCGGTATCATTATGATGACTGCCCTATATTCCATTAATCTCCGTATTGGTGGCAGATCTAACATACCGATTTTCTCTAAGGAAAGCATTTTTGAAAATAGCTTCTTAAGCAAAGGAATACCAGAAGGCTTACAGGATTATTTAGTCGCTATCATCCTTTTCCTCATCGTAGTAATAATGAAGCTCTTGTTGGATTTCTATCTAAAAACCAAGTCAGGCTATCTTTTACGAGCTGTAGGTGACAATGAAGCTTTAGTGACCTCCTTGGCAAAAGACAAAGGAATGGTGAAGATTGTTGGACTTGCCCTAGCAAATGCATTTGTCGCATTAGCGGGAAGTATCTATGTACAGAAAGGTGGATTTTTCGAAATCTCCATGGGTACAGGAACTATAGTTATTGGTCTGGCAAGCGTTATTATTGGTGTTAATCTCTTTACCAAGAGACCGTTTCTAAAAGCAGGAGGTAAAGTTTTAAAACTGAAAAAAGACCATACCATAAAGGCAACAACTGCTGTAGTTTTTGGGGCAATCTTATACAAAGCTTGCACTATGATTGCGATTGTCGCTGGTCTTACTTCTACAGATATGAAATTAATAACGGCAGTATTATTCCTTGCCATATTAGTAATCAGCAATGACCGTAAGAGGAGGGTGAAAGCAAATGATAGAGCTGCGTAACATTACAAAACACTATAATCCTGGCACGGTCAATGAAATGTGCCTGTTCTTGAACTTTAACCTAAAGGTAGGAAAAGGTGAATTTGTCTCGGTGGTTGGTAGCAATGGGTCAGGAAAGACCTCCCTGTTAAATATTATTTGTGGAAGCATTCCCACTGACAGCGGTAATATCCTGGTTGGAGCAGACGAAATTACTAATATGCCCGAATACAAGAGACTTAGAAGAATTGGTAGAGTTTATCAAAATCCTGCCATGGGAACCTGTCCGACAATGACAATTCTTGAGAATATGTCTTTGGCAGATAATAAAGGTAATCCCTTTAATCTTAAATTAGGTACAAATAAAAAAAGAATAGATTTCTATAGAGAAGGCTTGTCCTCTCTGAACCTTGGATTAGAGGATAAACTGAACATTCCGGTAGGATCGCTTTCAGGGGGTCAAAGACAGGCAATGGCGTTGTTAATGGCAACAATGACTCCAATTGAATTTCTTATATTAGATGAGCATACAGCAGCCCTCGATCCAAAGACCGCAGATATTATTATGGAACTAACGGATAAGGTAGTAAAAGAGAAGCAGCTTACGACAATTATGGTAACCCATAATTTAAGATATGCAGTGGAATACGGTAACCGTCTTGTTATGATGCATCAGGGCAATGTTGTTATAGACAAGGCAGGAGATGAGAAAAAAGCTTTGATAATTGATGATATCCTTGATAAATTCAATCAAATCAGTATTGAGTGTGGAAATTAGTCTTTATGGCTTGTGATGAAAGCACCTAATGTCATTATTATAGCTCTTAACTTTGAGTATATAATAATACACATATTTATAACTCCATATTAGGGAAGCTTCCAAAAACTTATTTGTAGCTTCCCCAATAAAAGAATTATATTCTATACTTGATTCACAATCCTAATTTTCTTCATAAATTAATCCGCTTTTAGGATTATATTTTCCAAGGACGGTTTTTCCATCGCTTTTATAAATTGTAATTAACCGATCGTCTGTTTGACTATTTTGCCAGTTTATTGCTTCTTCCGGTGTTTTAAAATTATTTTCCGGATATAAATCCTCCCGGTATACATATCCTTCTGTTCCGTCCTGACTAAGGACAGCAATTAAGTCTGCTCCAAAAGCATCTGGACCATAGGTCTGCCCATCTTCGTTTATTTTTAGAGAATAAAAATTAACCAGTTGTTCGTCAGTAAAACCGCTGTCTTTTAATTCGTTATCAAGTTGAACTAACTCCTGTTCACTAAGTCCGGCATCCTTTACTTTCTCGAAGAGAGTCTGCGAAATTGACACCATCGCATAAGTTGTTGTTGGCACAAGGATTATCAAGGCAAGCAAGCAAATGCACTGAGTTAAAATAATCCTATATCGAACTTTAGTATGCTTTATCTTATTTGGCAGGTTTTCAATTTTCGTTCGGCATGAATCTGATATTTGCATTTGTGTACTGTTAATAAAATGATTATGCAGTTCTTTTTCCAGCTTTGAATTATCCATAAAAATCCTCCTTATTCATTGTTTTAAGTAATTCTCTGGCTCTACTAAGTTGAGTACTTATAGTTGACTCACGTATTTTTAATATAGACGATATTTCTTTAACCGAATAACCTTCCTGATAATATAATAAAATAACAATCCGGTATTTTTGTGGGAGCTTCATAACTTCATCCCAAATATTGAGATTCGATTGGACTTCGACTGTAATATTTTCGCTTATTGCTTCTGTCTTGCGATACCAAAAGGAATTGATATAATCCTTTGAAGTGTTAATGGTTACTCTTAAAAACCATGCTTTCTCATGAGTATCATTTTTAAATGTAGGTAACCTCTTTAAGTATTTAACGAATACTTCTTGTATGATGTCTTCAGCATCTACACGATTTTTACAATAACTGTAAGCGTATCGCATCATTAGGTTCGCATATTTTTCGATTAAATCATTTATCTTAGGTTTATATTCGTTGGACATCTAGAAATGTGATTACCTCCTTTATTATATAAACGATTTATTAATAAAAAACATCTCACTTTAAAAAATATTTTATTGAACATAAGAGAATATAATGTTTTAGGTTAATAATGATGAGCCTTATTTCGATATTTTTTTATCCTTTTTTTATCTTGCAATTTAATATTTCTATGCTATACTTGGATTACAAAATTTAATAAGCAGAGTAGAAACATGTGCGTTAAGTGCTGGTTGAACAGGGAGTTGTCAGCCGGACGAAAAGGAAACTTGCGGTACATGATTCGCATCCCGCTGCTACAAACAAGGCCGTCAAATAGATTTTTGATGTTACCTCTTATTGTAGTAAAAGGTCTGCAAAGGAGGTAATTTTTTTATGCGCAAATGGAAAGAGCTTTATGTTTCATCCTTTCTCGAATTAAAAAATACGAGAAATTTAGTTTTAATGGCTATGTTTATCGCCATAGCAGTTGTATTTGGTGCTTTTTTAACTTTTATGCCGCTGCCAAGTATCAAAGTTTCATTTGTTTATTTACCAATGGAATTCTCCAACTATTTATTTGGTCCTGTAGCAGGGGTGATTCTTGGTGGTATCACTGATTTGCTGGTTTATTTTGTACGTCCGAATGGTCCTTTCTTCTATGGATTTACAATTAGTGCAATTCTGTCTGGACTACTATACGGTTCCATTCTTTACAAAAGACCAGTTAGTTTACTTCGCATTCTTGTGGCTAATCTCATCAACTTTGTTACAATTAATATTCTAAATACTTACTGGTTGACTCTATTATATGGAGATGCTTTCCTGGCAATTTTACCGTTTCGATTATTAAAAGCCGCAATATTTCTTCCTGTTGAAACTTTGCTACTTTTTAGTTTGATTAAAGCCATAGAAGCAACGGGTGTGATTCGGCAGTTAAAAAGAACGGAAAGAGAAGCATAACGTATTTCTCTAATATTTCTTGACAAGCATCCAGAAGCACAATATATTTAACATTGTGTGTTATGGTAAAGGGGTTATGAAATACTTTGAGGGGTTTTCATAAACCAGCGTTTTGCTGAATTCATAGGAGGAAATGGAATGAAGAATGTATTGGTGGCTCAATCCGGTGGCCCAACTGCTGCAATTAACGCAACTTTGGTGGGTGTATTGCAGGGAGCACGCGAAGGCAAAGAAGTTAGTCGCGTTTACGGAGCAAGAAATGGAATTGAAGGTGCGATTAAAGGAAATGTGATAGATTTAACCGAAATTCTGACTGATGAAACCGCTTTAGAGGAACTTACCCATACACCTTCTTCTGCACTTGGTACCTGCAGATATAAGATGAAGGATTGGAGAGTCAATGAAGAACCTTATCTTAAAATATTAGAGACCTTTAAACAATATGAAATTAAGTACTTTGTATATATCGGTGGAAATGATTCCATGGATACGGTGAATCAACTTTCCGCTTATTGCAAGTTAAAGAACTATGATGTCATGGTCATGGGTGCTCCAAAGACAGTTGATAATGACCTTAATCTGACTGACCATTGCCCTGGGTTTGGTTCAGCTGCAAAGTATATTGCAACCACAATATCAGAACTCGCTTGTGATATTGGAGCCTATGATATTCCGGCTGTAACTATTGTTGAAATCATGGGACGTAATGCAGGCTGGCTTACAGCGGCAGCAGCACTTCCAAGATTAAATGGTACTCCAGGAGCAGACCTTATCTATCTTTGTGAGAAGCCTTTTGAGATTGCAACATTTCTAAAGGATGTTCGTGAACAATTAGCGAAGAAGCCGGGAATTCTTGTGGCTGTAAGTGAAGGAATTCATGATAGCAAAGGTGTATATATATCAGAACATACCTCAAGCGGTGCAGTGGATAACTTCGGGCATAAATACATAGCCGGTGCTGCAATTGCACTGGAACATGTAATTCGTAAGGAAATCGGCTGTAAGGTTCGTTCCATTGAGCTTAACTTAATGCAAAGATCAGCAGCTCACATAGCAAGCCAAACTGATTTATCGGAATCCCTTATGCTGGGTAAGACAGCTATTTCAAGTGCACTTAACGGAGAAACAGGCAGAATGGCAGCAGTTAATAGAGTAAGCAATTCTCCATATCATGTTGAATATGTGACAGTGCCTGTAAGTGAAGTGGCGAATGCAGAAAAGAAAGTTCCGGAGAATTGGATCACAGAAGATGGTCATGATGTTACGGATGAGATGATGGATTACCTGAAACCGTTAATACAAGGTGAGACAGCAATTAAATACAAGAACGGCATACCAGTAATAAAGAAGCTTTATTAAATTTAATAATACTAATTAACAAAAATGAGGGTGTACATTATGTACACCCTCATATATTATGAAATTTACACAATCGCACCAAGTTACCAACGGCGGTAAAAAGCTACGAGAAACTTGCATAGCGTGTTTTTCAGTTACCAGAATAAGTGATCACCTAACTTTACGCTGTTGGACTTATCGGTATATCCCTTTTTGGCAGCGGACCTATAAGTGTGGAAATAAAGCCTTGTTCCAATATTATTAGCGCCTTCAAGAGCAGCTTTTGCTGCTTTGATGGATAGTAGCTGTGAATTGGAGGTGTAGTTACTATAATTATTCAGCTGTTTCTGCAAGGAACCGCTTTTTGCAACACTAAACTGTCCAGCCTGATAGATGACGGCTTTGATGGAATTAGGATACTTTCTGGATTTCACTCTGTTGAGTACGACATTGGCTACTGCTAATTTTCCCTCGTAGCTCTGCGTACCAGCCTCCGAATGAACTAAGCAGGCTAACAGTATAATATCATCCTTTGTGTAACTGTAACCATCACCATATTTAATCTCTGTTTCTTTCTTTGCTCGTTCCTCTGCCTTGAGCTGTAAGATTTTCTCTTCTTCTTCCTTTGATACAGCCTCTTTAAAGGTAACTTCAAAGGAAATCATTTCGGTTTTTACATATCCCTCAAGATTTTCATCATCGATGTGGATGAATGACCATTCCTCACCTGTTTCTAAAACAGGATAGGTTTCATTTTGATAAATAACGGTTAGCTTTTTTGAATCAGTTGATTTTGATTCCCGAACATTTAAGCCATCGACTTCCACACAAGCGGTCTGTGTGCCGTATTTTTCAATTAATTCTGCATCGGATAAGCCGGTCTTTATAAATTCGGCCTTTGCATATCCAGTTACGCTGCCGGACTCAATATAATACCAATCATCTTCTGTTTTAAGAATGGTACAGCCGGAGTCACGATATAATTTTCCTAGAACTTCACCATCGGTGGAAGGTTCTTTACGTATATTTACGTAATCCTTAGCAATACAAATTCCAATATCGGAATACAGTGCTACTGTTTCTTCCTCTTTTATTTCTGGAGTTTCTTCGCTAATCTCTGGGGTTGTACTTGTATCAGCCACTTCGGCAGTAGTTACTTCAGATGGGATAGCAGAAGAGTCTGCTTTATTCTCCTTGGTGTTGTCTGCATCTGTATCTGGGGCTAGAGCTTTGTCTTCTGTTTGGCTGGCATCTTCCTGTTCGGATTGATACTGTTCCATTAGGGGGGATTCTGTTGGACCAGGACTATAGGAAAATAATTTAATTTCCCCGCCCGTCTCTTCTTTGGTTAGTGCATTTGAATTTGTTTCAACAACATCCTGATCATCGGATGTGTTGCTGTCTCTTGTTAATAAAGGTAGTTGTATGTTGAAAATTATGGTCAAACAGAATACGGTCGTAACTACAAACATAGATAGTAAGGCTCTTTTGGTTTTATTCATCCTTTTCTCCTTCAAACCGTTTACTTGATATCGCACCTGATATTATATCCCATAGAAATGGTAAAAGCAACTATTTTGCATATAATATGGAAATGCATAGAATTAATATACACAATATGCTAAATATATACATGATATTACATAAATTATACGAAATAATTGAAAATATATCCAATTATATACAAGTCATACAAAGGAGTAACAAAGTAAAATTAAGAAAAGCAACTGCTTTTACAGAATATCTCAAACCGATAATCTGTAAAAACAATTGCTTTTCTATTTATACAAATGAAACAACTTCTCATTTTCCCTTGTAGATTTTATAATGAATTGCCTTACTAAGCTTGTGCAAATGTCTGTATTGTATCCTTGATTCTGGAGGCAACCAATTCCGCTATTTCTGTAGATTTCATACCTTGATATTCTTCATAGTAGAGAGGTGGAAGATAGTGCAACTGTACGGTAAGCGGTTTTATGGAACTTGTATCAAAGGCTTTGAAAGCATCAATTAAGGCAACAGGCACAATGGGACATTTAGCATTCATTGCACTTTTAAAGCTACCACCTTTAAAGTCTAAAAGATTATTTCCCTTGCGAGATCTTGTGCCCTCTGCAAATATTAAAAAGTTCTCACCATTTTTTACTCGACGAGTCATATTTGTAATTACCTGCATGGACTGCCTGATATCATCACGGTCAATAATCTCTGCTTGTAATAACTGTATCACATCCTTTAGTAAAATGGTGTCCTTCACTTCCTGCTTCATCACTGTAACGAAAGGTCTTTCGTGGGTTTCAAGAAAAGCTAAGGCATCAAAAAGTCCTTGATGATTGGGGAACATTACATAACCCATTTCAGCAGGCAGGTTATCAAGACCGTGACATTCTATTTTAACCCTACCTCTACGATTAACTACTTTCACTATTTTGTGAAGGTAAGCATAGCGGGTAGCGGCATCATATTTTTCAATGTTACATAGCTGCCGGATACGCAGTAACCAAAAAGGAAGCTGTAATAAGCTGCGAAGGACCATAAGTATAATTCGTTTCATGAATAATTCCTTCCTAAATAAAAAAATAGGGTTTGTGAGCTATAAGTAAATTATAATACTCCTCAAACCCTTAATTTACAATGGTTTGTAACAGTCAGAACCAGGTTTTCGAGCTTGATTCTAAGTAGTCACAATAGTTTTAGTAAAAAAAGTTAAATCAATTCATAACCCTTAAGCATTTTTGCACGGCTTGGATGTCTAAGCTTTCTAAGGGCTTTAGCTTCTATCTGACGGATACGCTCACGGGTAACATTGAATTCCTTACCAACCTCTTCCAAGGTGCGGCTTCTTCCGTCCTTTAATCCAAAACGAAGAATGAGTACACGTTGTTCACGGTCTGTTAATGTGTCAAGTAGACGAGTAATCTGATCCTTTAATATAGAATAAGAAGCTGCATCTTCCGGACCCATAACAGAGTCATCTCGTATGAAATCACCCAAGTGGCTGTCGTCCTCTTCACCAATTGGTGTATCTAGAGAAATTGGATCAGCAGAAACTTTTAAAATTTCTCTTACCTTTTCTACAGGAAGATTCATAGCCTCTGCTAATTCCTGATCAGAGGGTTCTCTTCCAAGCGTTTGAAGAAGATTTCTGGATACGCGGTAAGTTTTATTAATAACTTCCGACATATGTACTGGAATTCGTATGGTACGGGACTGATCTGCTATAGATCTGGTTATAGCCTGACGAATCCACCAGGTAGCATAGGTACTGAATTTATATCCCTTTGTATAATCAAACTTTTCAACGGCTTTGATTAATCCAAGATTACCTTCCTGAATAAGGTCGAGGAAAGATAAGCCTCTTCCAACATAACGTTTTGCAATACTTACAACAAGTCGTAAATTGGATTCTGCAAGTAATTGCTTTGCAAGTTCATCACCATCTGCAATTTTCTTTGCAAGCTCCACTTCATCCGACATAGAAAGCAGTGGGTAGTTACCAATTTCCTTTAAATATAAGTGAACTGGATCATCTGACATTGTATAGGAAGATGAAGTAAGCGCTTCTACTTCGGATTGGGCTTCTTCTACATCCTCATCAAGCTCTAATAAAAGTTCATCGTTAGGTTCATCTTCTTCAGAACCGCTCAAAACTACAATGCTATAAGCCTCAAGTCTTTCATATATTTTATCAATTTGATTATTATCTAAATTTAACTCACTTATGAGAGTATTAACCTTTTCTGCCTCGATTACGCCCTTTTGTCTATTTGCAAAAGCAATTAGCTCTCGAAACTTGTCCTCTAATACATCATGATTTATTTGATCGTTCATTAAGCATCCTCCATCTTTGGATTTGAAAAATAGCACTAACTAACATTATAACATATCTTTATTAATAAGGAAACACGAAATATTAAAGGCTTAACAATAAAAATATGTGGTTAATGACGAGAAAGCTTATTGTATTTAAGCTGAATATCCATTAAGATTACTAGTAATAAGAAAATTATATTCAGCATTAAAATAGTAGCAGGAAAGAATTAACGTCCAGATTAGCAGAATATATAAGGTGAATTTCAATTGTGTACGAAAAATTTTGTGTCTGAAGCATTAATAGTGCAGGGCCAAGAAAGGAGTGTTTATCAGAATGAAAAAGTCAGTAGCAGTGTTATCAATTGTATGTGGTTTTCTTTTAGGAGTTGTCATTGGATTTTTAATTGCGCCAATTAAAAAAGGGATAGAGGTTGGAAATAACTCAGGTAATTCTACAAGCTATAATTACGGCAACAAAGAGAATGAGGATAAGTAAAAAAGAGGTGTAGGATAGGTGATTAAAGTCCTGCACCTCTTTAGTAATTAAAGTTAGTATCTACTAAGTTAGTATCTACTATTTAATTATTAGTTTTTAAAATATGAGTTTAAGTACATAGGTCTCTTGAAAAGCTTCGCACTATAAATATATCTCCAAATTCTTTTGTAATTCTTGCCTTATCTTATCTTTTAGATGGGAAGGATTAAGGACCCTTGCTCCAGAACCGAACTGGAGAATCCAACGGACCAGCTCCTCGGTTACGGCAGTATTGCGCATAAAGGTAATACCCGTCTCGGTATCTACAATTTCATCCGCCAAATCAGATTCGTACTCTCTAATGTACTTGGCAGTTTGTCCCTCAAATGCAATAATAATTGGTTCTGTCACATTACTGGAAAGATGTATGAATTTGTTTCTGTTCCTTTTCTGATAGTATTCCTCTGGAACCTGAAAGGTCTCTTCTAAAGGTGTGATGGCTTTAATTCTAGATACTCTGAAATCACGAAGATCATTACGGAGCTCACAGTAACCAACCACATTCAAGGCACCATCATTGATTAATAGCTCATAGGGACGAATAATACGGATGGTATCTTCCTCTGAACCAAAGCTGCGATAGATAATACGTGCTTTATTCTTATTTCTTATTGCGACCTGAAGTCGATCTTCTATTTCGGGGTTAATCTCATCGGTAATATAATCATTGGTATTTATGGTTAAGAGTCCATTAAAATGCTTGATGAATTCACGGTTTAAATTCGTTGTATTATCAAGAATTTTATGTATTAGTTCCTGCGCTTGTCGTCCCATTGTCATATACTGATAAGGTTTTAATAGTTCTAATAAGAAGGAAAGTGAAATTAACTCGGGTGAGGTGAAGGTGATATCTCGAAGTCGAAATTTATCAGCAGTATAATAAGTTTTACCGTTGCGTTCTTCCTCCGATATAAAGCAAATTCCAGATAGACTATCAATGTCTCGTCCAATGGTCTTTTTATCAACAATGACATCCCATTTTTCTAAAGAAGCATGAATGTCGCCAATGGTATAGCCACGTTTGTTTTCTGAAAGCAGTAATAAGATAAAAATCTGCCTTTCCGTTTGTGCCATATCCTTCATTTCTTCCCCCAATCCACCAAATATAATTGGTAATAAAATATAAAAAATATCCATTTCTACCTATATATAGGACAACGTTTATTTTATCATACAATAATTATAAAAATGTTTCAAGTAATGATATCATTCCTAGTCAAATTAACCCTTGACAATTACAGGGCAAAAATATATAATCAATAAGCGTGTAAATTTTTACATGCTATGTATTTTTCATGCGCTTTTTGTTGATGCTTATAGAGTATCCTCAAAGGCGATAAAAACCACAGAATTCATGAAGTAATTTTGCAGGGGGTTGAGCATGATCTCATAACCTGCAGGGCAATTCTAAAGCTAATAATTTTCAGGAGGTGAAAAATTAATGCCCACATTTAACCAGCTAGTAAGAAAAGGCAGACAGACAATGGAAAAGAAATCTACTGCTCCTGCTTTACAAAAAGGATTCAATTCCTTAAGTAAAAGAGCTACAGACGTATCCGCTCCTCAGAAGAGAGGTGTTTGTACAGCAGTTAGAACAGCAACTCCTAAGAAGCCTAACTCAGCGCTTCGTAAGATTGCCAGAGTTCGTTTGTCCAACGGAATCGAAGTAACCAGCTATATCCCAGGTGAAGGTCACAACCTTCAGGAGCATAGCGTTGTTCTGATCAGAGGTGGTAGAGTAAAGGATTTACCTGGTACTCGTTATCACATCATCAGAGGTACACTTGATACTGCAGGTGTTGCGAAGAGAAGACAGGCACGTTCCAAATACGGTGCTAAGAGACCTAAAGCAACAGCAGCTAAGAAATAATTTAATTACTAATTCATTGCAATTAAAGTTAGCGTGCTAATTCGCGTTGCAGTTAAGGTTAAAGTGCCGGATTAATTTTAGTTTCCATTTGATTTGTATTTCTGTGGGTTACAGGTTCAAAGCGAGGAGAATCACTTCGCTCGAGGAAAAACGAAGTTAAACTGAGCACGATCACAAAAAAGGGTGGGAAACCACCAAACGTATGTGAGTACCGTTGAATTAATAGACTGACGAATATCATTCGTTAAGTATCATTAAGGAGGGAAGAAACGTGCCTAGAAAAGGACATATAGCAAAAAGAGATGTGTTACCAGATCCGTTGTACAACAATAAAATTGTTACAAAGCTGATCAACAACATCATGCTTGACGGTAAGAAGGGAACAGCCCAGAAGATCGTTTATGGAGCATTTGATAGAATTGCAGCAAAGACTGGTAAGGATGCCGTTGAGGTATTCGAAGAGGCTATGAATAACATCATGCCTGTACTTGAGGTTAAAGCTAGACGTATCGGTGGTGCAACCTACCAGGTACCAATCGAAGTTAGACCAGAAAGAAGACAAGCGCTTGCTCTTCGTTGGATCACTCTATTTACTCGTAAAAGAGGCGAGAAGACTATGCAGGAGAAGCTTGCAAACGAACTTATGGATGCAGCTAACAACACAGGTGCTTCTGTAAAAAGAAAAGAAGATATGCATAAAATGGCAGATGCTAATAAGGCATTCGCTCACTACAGATGGTAGACAACAGATTTTGCGCATAGCGTAAAACCACGTTGTTGTGAATTGAAGACACGATTAATCATCGGTCTTTGTAAATTCAAGTTGAATTTATCATTGCTTAACGGGCTTTGGTAAATTCACTTGTTAAGAATTAAGGAGGAATTATCCTTGGCTGGAAGACAATATCCGTTAGAGAGAACTAGAAATATCGGTATTATGGCACATATCGACGCTGGTAAGACAACACTTACAGAGCGTATTTTGTACTATACCGGTGTTAACTACAAAATTGGTGATACTCACGAAGGTACTGCAACCATGGACTGGATGGCTCAGGAACAAGAAAGAGGTATCACAATCACATCAGCGGCGACAACATGTCATTGGACTCAAGAGTTTGAACACAAGAAAATTCCTGGCGCATTAGAGCATCGTATCAATATTATCGATACACCTGGACACGTAGACTTCACTGTTGAAGTTGAGCGTTCCTTACGTGTACTTGATAGTGCTGTAGGTGTTTTCTGTGCTAAGGGTGGTGTAGAGCCTCAGTCAGAAACCGTTTGGCGTCAAGCTGACAAATACAACGTACCAAGAATGGCATTCGTTAATAAAATGGACATTTCTGGTGCAGATTTCTACAACGTTGTAAGTATGATTAAAAGCAGATTAGGTAAGAACCCAGTTCCATTGCAGTTACCTATCGGCAAAGAAGATACCTTCAAAGGTGTAATCGACTTATTCGAGATGAAAGCTTACCTTTATAAAGATGATAAGGGTGAGGATATTGAAATTGTTGATATTCCTGAAGATTTGAAGGATCAGGCAGAAGAATACAGAGCAGCTATGATTGAGTCCATCTGTGAAACAGATGATGAGTTAATCGAGAAGTTCTTAGAAGGCGAAGAGCCTACTACAGAGGAGTTAAAGGCAGCTCTTAGAAGAGCTACCATTGCTACACAGATTATTCCTGTACTTTGTGGTTCTGCTTATAGAAATAAAGGCGTTCAGAAATTACTGGATGCAGTTATCGAATATTTACCAGCTCCTACTGATATCCCTGATATCAAAGGTGTTGATGAAGACGGTAACGAAATTCACAGAAAGTCCTCAGATGAGGAGCCTTTCGCAGCATTAGCATTTAAGATTATGGCCGATCCTTTCGTAGGTAAGCTTGCGTTCTTTAGAGTTTATTCCGGTACCATTAACGCTGGTTCCTACGTATTAAACTCAACTAAGAATAAGAAAGAACGTATTGGACGTATTCTTCAGATGCATGCGAACAAGAGAGAAGACCTTGAAAAAGTATATTCTGGTGATATCGCAGCGGCAGTAGGCTTTAAGACTACTACAACTGGTGATACCATTTGTGATGAAAAACACCCAGTAATACTTGAATCCATGGTATTCCCTGAGCCAGTTATTCACGTTGCTATTGAGCCTAAGACCAAAGCTGGTCAGGATAAGATGGGTGAGTCTCTTGCAAAACTTGCAGAAGAAGATCCTACCTTCAAGGCTTATACAGACGAAGAAACAGGTCAGACAATTATTGCAGGTATGGGTGAGCTTCACCTTGAAATTATCGTAGATAGACTTCTTCGTGAGTACAAAGTTGAAGCTAACGTTGGTGCACCTCAGGTTGCATACAAAGAAAGCTTTACTAAGACTGTTGAAGTTGATAGTAAGTACGCTAAGCAGTCCGGTGGTCGTGGTCAATACGGTCATTGTAAGGTTCGTTTCGAGCCTATGGATGCAAATGCTGAGAAGACTTATGAATTCGTTAACGCTGTTACCGGTGGTGCTATTCCTAAGGAATACATTCCTGCAGTTGATAACGGTATTCAAGAAGCTACCAAAGCTGGTGTACTTGGCGGTTATCCTGTACTTGGTATTAGAGCTACTTGTTATGATGGTTCATACCATGAAGTTGACTCCAGTGAAATGGCGTTCAAGATTGCTGGTTCCATGGCATTCAAGGATGCGATGCACAAAGCTGGTGCCGTACTTCTCGAGCCTATCATGAGAGTAGAAGTAACTGTTCCTGAAGATTACATGGGTGATGTTATCGGTGATATCAGCTCCCGTCGTGGTCGTATCGAGGGTACAGAAGATATCAATGGTACTAAATTAATCAGAGGTTTCGTTCCGTTGTCCGAGATGTTTGGATATTCCACAACCCTTCGTTCTAAGACACAGGGCCGTGGTGCATACTCCATGTTCTTTGCTTCCTACGAACCAGTTCCAAAGAATGTTCAAGAAAAGGTATTATCCGCAAAGGGTAAATAACTTAAAATGTTCGTATATCAATTCTTTATGCTTGAAAAAATTTCTAAGTTGAAATATAATAGGGCATATGAGGCAATATATAAACAAGCTCAATAATTGGATTAAGGATACCTTATCCAAGGGCATAAATCATTTGCTTATAAGCATTTATTATTTAAAGGAGGACATTGTAAAATGGCAAAGGCTAAATTTACAAGAAACAAACCACATTGTAATATCGGTACTATCGGTCACGTTGACCATGGTAAAACAACTCTTACAGCTGCAATTACAAAAACTCTTCATGAGAGACTCGGTACTGGTGAAGTTATAGCATTCGATCAGATTGATAAGGCTCCAGAAGAAAAGGCAAGAGGAATCACAATATCTACAGCTCACGTTGAGTATGAGTCAAAGGCTCGTCACTATGCACACGTTGACTGTCCTGGACATGCTGACTACGTTAAGAACATGATCACAGGTGCTGCTCAGATGGATGGTGCTATCCTCGTTGTAGCTGCTACTGATGGTGTTATGGCTCAGACGAAAGAGCACATCCTACTTTCCCGTCAGGTTGGTGTTCCTTACGTTGTTGTATTCATGAACAAATGTGATATGGTTGATGATGCAGAGCTTCTTGAGTTAGTTGAAATGGAAGTTAGAGATTTATTAAATGAATATGAGTTCCCTGGCGATGACACACCAGTTATCCAAGGTTCCGCTCTTAAAGCTCTTGAAGATCCTTCTTCTTCTTGGGGAGATAAGATTCTTGAGTTATTTGATGCAGTTGATACATGGATTCCAGATCCACAGAGAGAGACTGATAAGCCTTTCTTAATGCCTGTAGAAGACGTATTCTCCATCACTGGTCGTGGTACTGTTGCTACTGGCCGTGTTGAGCGTGGTGTTCTTCACGTATCTGAAGATGTTGAAATCGTTGGTATCAAAGAAGAGACTCGTAAAGTTGTTTGTACCGGTATCGAAATGTTCCGTAAGCTTCTTGATGAGGCTCAGGCTGGTGATAACATCGGTGCACTTCTTCGTGGTGTTCAGAGAACTGAAATCGAAAGAGGACAGGTTCTTTGCAAACCAGGCTCAATCAAGTGCCACAAGAAATTCACAGCTCAGGTTTACGTTTTAACTAAAGAAGAAGGTGGACGTCATACTCCTTTCTTCAACAACTACAGACCACAGTTCTACTTCAGAACAACTGATGTAACTGGCGTTTGTAACTTACCAGAAGGCGTTGAGATGTGTATGCCTGGCGATAACATTGAGATGAACATCGAGTTAATTCATCCAATCGCTATGGAGCAGGGTCTTGGCTTCGCTATCCGTGAGGGTGGTAGAACAGTTGGTTCCGGTAAGGTTGCAACTATTCTTGCTTAATTAAAATAATATTTAAAGGTCTAGATTCCTTAACTGGAGTTTAGACCTTTTTTTCATGACAAGTGAAACGACTTGTCGTTTCATCTTGTTGGATCAAATAAAGATGATTAATAGTTTAACTCCACTAGATAAAATATTGTTTTTCATAATGAGTACTAAAGAAACTCATTAATCCAGCCGATATATAAATAAATATCCATCGTCACCCTACACCCCTAACACATTATGCATATATTTGCAATGCCAAGGATTCTTATTGTAATTTACTTGCTATAGCACCTACCTTCAAAATAAACTAGAATTATGGCGATAAAACAAATATTTGAAAATTTCCTTTGATAATTCCCATAAAAACATATATAATATATTCGTATATGTTTAAGTTGCCGAAGATTGGAAGAGAATATAGATGACTATTTGGATTTGAACAGAACAGGTAAATTCGGCTACTAATTAGGAATGTAAATATAGAGGAAGACTTGTTCATGCAGATGCATGGAAAGGAAAGGAGATATATAGGATGTTAGGTAGTGATATCGGTATCGATTTGGGAACAGCAAGTGTTTTAGTATATATAAAAGGGAAGGGCGTTGTGCTAAAAGAGCCATCGGTTGTAGCCTTTGATAGAGATTCTAATAAGATAAAAGCAATAGGTGAAGAAGCTAGATTGATGCTTGGTAGAACACCTGGTAATATAGTTGCAGTACGTCCTTTAAGACAGGGCGTTATTTCTGATTATACAGTTACAGAGAAAATGTTGAAATACTTCATTGTAAAAGCAGTGGGCAGACAGAGATTTCGTAAGCCTATCATCAGTGTGTGCGTTCCTAGTGGCGTAACTGAAGTAGAGAAGAAAGCGGTTGAAGACGCTACCTATGCAGCTGGAGCAAGAGATGTGCATATTATCGAAGAACCAATTGCTGCTGCGATTGGAGCAGGAATAGACATTACAAGACCTTGCGGTAACATGATCGTTGACATCGGTGGTGGAACTACTGATATTGCTGTTATCTCTTTGGGTGGTACTGTAGTAAGCACCTCAGTTAAAATAGCAGGCGATGATTTTGATGATGCAATTGTTAGATATATGAGAAAGAAACATAACCTTTTGATTGGTGAAAGAACCGCAGAGGATATTAAAATAAAAATAGGTTCTGCTTACCGCAGACCAGAGTCTGTATCTATGGAAGTTAGAGGCCGTAACCTTGTTACTGGTTTACCAAAAACAATAGCGGTAACTTCTGAAGAGACAGAAGAAGCATTAAAAGAAACAACTTCACAGATTGTGGAAGCGGTACACAGTGTATTAGAAAAAACTCCTCCGGAACTTGCAGCAGATATTGCTGATAGAGGTATTGTGTTAACAGGCGGCGGGTGTTTGTTATATGGATTAGAAGAATTAATTGAATCAAAAACTGGAATAACAACAATGACGGCAGAAGATCCAATGACTGCGGTTGCTATTGGTACCGGTAAATATGTAGAATTTTTAGCAGGTAAAAGAGATTAATAGTAGATAAGGTTCTAATAATACCTTGATTTATAAAATTGTGGGTATAAAACAGGATAGAGTATCCATTGACGAATGATAGTTTGGATAGTAAGCTAGAGGGTAAGCTGGAAAGTGAGGTTGGTAAAGTGGTAAGAGGATTATATACGGCATACACAGGCATGTCGAATGAACAGAAAAGGCTGGATATTATCGCAAACAATCTTGCAAATTCAGCAACAGCGGGTTTTAAGGAGAATAGCGTCACAACGCAATCTTTTGATAATTTGTTGACTCTTAAGTTGAAGGATTCGTCCGAAGCTTATAATGATAGACCAATAGGTAGAATGAGTTTAGGTGTTAAATTAGGTGAGGTATATACGAATCACGGACAAGGCTCACTAAGACAAACATCCGGAACATATGATCTTGCATTAGAGGGCAAGGGATTCTTTACACTTGAAGTTACTGATAAGGCAGGTAATACAGAAACTCAATATACTAGAAACGGTTCTTTTACAATGGCTAGTAGTGGTTTACTCGTAGATGCCAATGGAAATCATGTGATGGGTTCTGGAGGAGAGATTAATATTCCGACAGATGCAGCAGAAGTTAAGATAGATACGAGTGGAGCAATCTACGCAGATGGTGTCTATGTGGATACCTTACAGATTGCAGATTTTGAAGATTATAAGTACTTAATTAAAGCAAATGATACCATGTATAAAGCAATTGACGGAGCTGTAGAGCAGGATGCTGTAGCTACGGTAAGACAAGGATATACAGAGCAATCCAATGTTAATGTAGTAGCTGAAATGGTTGAAATGATCAGCATAACAAGAGCCTATGAAGCAAATCAAAAAGTAATTCAATCAGTGGATAAGACACTTGATCTTGCAGCAAATTCAGTAGGCAGAGTATAGGAGTTAATTTAATAACACTTGTTAACTCGATGGAGGAATAACCTATGATGAGATCCTTGTGGACGGCTGCATCCGGTATGATCAGTCAGCAGATGAATGTAGATACGATTTCGAATAATCTTGCTAATATAAATACAACCGGTTATAAGAAAGAGAGTGCAGAATTTAAGTCTTTATTATACCAAACGATACAAGAGCAGTCCTATGATAATAATGGAGATGCAAAGCCATATGGTATTCAAGTGGGATTAGGCGTTAGAAATTCTGCCATTAACTCCCAATATACACAAGGTGCGTTAAATGAGACTGGCAATGAATTAGATTTTGCAATTCAGGGAAATGGATTTTTCTCGGTACAAACGGAAGATGGAGACGTTGCTTATACACGAAACGGATCATTTCAGTTTACCAAGGGCGTAGCTGGAGTTACCTTATCTAATTCGGATGGAAATCCAGTACTTGATACAACTGGAAAGCCGGTGGTTCTGGATGTAAAATACGATTCTGCTGAAATCACCTTTGATGAGGTCGGACAATTATATTACCCAAATGCAAATGGTACGCCAGCACCAATTGGCATACGTATTGCAATATCCCAGTTTAACAATCCAAGCGGTTTGCAGAAGATATCAAATAGCTTATTGTTAGAAACAGAGGCTTCCGGTGCTGCCAGACTTGAAACAGAGGACGCTGGTTTAAAGAAGAGCACAATTAAGCAGAAATATTTAGAGGCTTCTAACGTTCAAGCAGTGGATGAAATGGTTAATTTGATCGTTGCACAGAGAGCATACGAAATGAATTCCAAAATTATTACAGCATCAGATGAAATGATGAAACAGGCAAATAACTTAAGATAATAATCTGTTATTGCCCTTAGTAAGGTGAAGAATATCCTGTGAGAGGGATGTTGATGATACACGTTGTAACTTGATGCATGTAAATGCAGATTTTATAAAGGCAAGGTGATAGATATGGATGGTTTATCAGGTCTTCAATCACAATCTTATATGTCAGCAAATTTGTTGAACAATTCTTCAAAAACGAGTAATTTAGAAGCCACACTTAAGAATAAGGACTCGTCGGATGAGGAACTAATGAATGCCTGCAAAAGCTTTGAATCCTATATGCTCGAACAGATCTTTCAGAACATGGAGAAAACCGTGATGAAAGACGAAGAGGAAGAAAATGATTACATGGCTCAGTTCGGCAATAAGCTCTATGAGGAGTATGCTAAAGAAGTAACAGAAAATCAAAGCATTGGATTAGCACAGATGCTTTATGAATCAATGAAACGCAATTCTTAGTAATAGACCTTTCATGTCATTTTAACTGAAATCCAAGTAAAAGGGAGCCAGTTAAAATGGCATTTTTGTTCTGTAATAGGAAATATTTTCTATACAATAGAGATTTAAGATCAGGAGGAAACCATGGCTGACATTGTGCAAGGTTATGTCGAGCGAATCGTATATCGTAATGATGAAAATGGCTATACCGTTTTAAGCCTACATATGGAAGATGAAGAATTAACTTGCGTGGGAAGCTTTCCGTTTATAAGTGAAGGGGAATATATCCAAGCGATGGGTAGCTATACCGAACATGCAGTGTATGGAGAACAATTCCTTATAGAAAATTATGATATGAAGCAACCCGAGGATTTGTTTTCCGTTGAGAAGTATTTAGGTTCTGGAGCAATTAAGGGAATTGGAGCGGCTTTAGCGGCTAGAATAGTTAAGAAGTTTAAGGAGAAAACCTTTCAGATTATAGAAGAAGAACCCGAGCGACTTGTAGAAATTAAAGGCATTAGTGAACGGATGGCAAAGGATATCTATCAGCAGTTCGAAGAGAAACGAGATATGCGTTCCGCAATGTTATTTCTTCAGCAATATAATATTACTGGTAATTTAGCAGTAAAGATTTTCTCTGAGTACGGACAGAGGATGTATGATGTATTAAGAGAAAATCCTTATCGTTTAGCAGAAGATATTGCGGGAATTGGCTTTAAAACAGCGGATGAGATTGCGAGACGCATTGGCATTAACGTAGACTCAGATCATCGTATTAAAGCAGGTATCTTATATGTATTGCTTCAAGCAAGTAATGATGGCCATGTTTATTTGCCAGAGTCAGAGTTGGTACAGCGAGCAAAGACTCTGTTATTATCTGAAGACGAGGCAATCCTAAGACAGGTAACCACACTCATGCTGGAGAAGAAAATCATGTTAGTAGAGCTGGAACAGGAGAAACGAATTTACTCTTCTGTTTATTATTATATGGAACTTGGTATTGCCAGAATGCTGCATGACTTAAATGTACGATATCCAATTGATACAGAAAAGGTTCGAGGACGAATTACAGCTATAGAAAATCAATTTAAAATTGAACTTGAGGAACAACAAAGGATTGCGGTCTCTGAAGCTGCCGCCAATGGACTAGTAGTTGTTACAGGAGGACCGGGTACTGGTAAAACCACCACAATAAATACAATTATCCGTTTCTTTGAATCAGAGGGAATGGAGTTACTGTTAGCGGCTCCAACAGGAAGAGCAGCAAAAAGAATGACCGAGACCACTGGTTATGAAGCAAGAACAATTCATCGGCTATTAGAACTTTCCAAAATGAGTGATACTCAGGAGAATAAGTTTAATTTTGAAAGAAATGAACTTAATCCATTGGAAACTGATGTACTTATTATCGATGAAATGTCGATGGTAGATATTAGCTTAATGCATGCGCTTCTTAAGGCGGTGTCAGTTGGTACTAGATTAATTATTGTTGGCGATGTAAATCAGCTGCCAAGTGTTGGACCAGGTAATGTGTTAAAGGATGTAATTAATTCTCATAGTTTTAATGTTGTTAAACTTAATAAGATTTTTCGTCAGGCAGCGGACAGCGATATCATTGTAAATGCGCATAAGATCAATGACGGCGAGCATGTGGAACTTAATAATAAAAGTAAAGACTTCTTCTTTCTTAAAAGAGGAGAGGCCAATGTAATTGCGGCGGTTACCATTAATCTTATTAAAAATAAACTTCCTGGTTACGTAAATGCAACCCCTTATGACATACAGGTCTTAACCCCCATGCGAAAGGGTGAGCTTGGAGTAGAACGACTAAATCAAGTTCTTCAGCAGGCACTCAATCCACCTTCAAATGATAAAAGAGAAAAGGAATATTATGAAACGATATTTCGTGAAGGTGATAAGGTTATGCAGATTAAGAATAATTATCAGGTGCCGTGGGAAATTAAGAGTAGTTATGGAGTTGTTACCCAGAATGGTATGGGAGTATTTAATGGTGATGCAGGAATCATTAAGGAGATTAACCTGTTTTCAGAGCACTTACTTGTAGAGTTTGATGACAGTCGATTAGTTGACTATAGTTTTAGTCAATTGGACGAGTTAGAGCTTGCCTATGCAATTACCATTCATAAATCTCAGGGAAGTGAATACCCAGCGGTTGTATTGCCAATACTGGATGGACCGAGAATTCTCTTTAACCGAAATCTGTTATATACAGCTGTAACCAGGGCAAAAAGCTGTGTTACAATTGTAGGAAGTGATCATATGCTTAACTTTATGATTGATAATAAAAGTGAACAGAGTAGGTATTCTGGATTATGTGATCGTATCAGAGAATTACGAGTAAAATAATAGTTACAATAATCTAGTGCATTTTTATGGAAAATAGGATATAATGAGAGCAAATAAATACTGCAGATAAAATATTATATTGGATATAATAAGTTATAACTATATATTATTTATGGAGGAAATAACATTGGCAAATACAACATTAGTAATTATGGCAGCAGGAATGGGTAGTCGTTTTGGAGGTATTAAACAGTTGGAACCAGTTGGACCTAGTGGTGAAATCATAATGGATTATTCCATATATGATGCAATGGAAGCTGGATTTGACAAAGTTGTATTTATTATTCGTAAAGATTTAGAGAAAGATTTTAAAGAAATTATAGGAAATCGTATAGAGAAGCTTATTAAAGTTGAATATGTTTTTCAGGAATTGGATGGGTTACCAGAAGGTTTTTCCAAACCAGAAGACAGAACAAAACCCTGGGGAACTGGACAGGCAGTTTTATGTTGTAAAGACGTAGTGAAGGAACCCTTTGCAGTAATTAATGCAGATGATTATTATGGTAAACAGGCATTTAAAATTGTATATGACTTCTTAAATAAACAAGGATCTCCAGAGAATGAATATTGTATGGCAGGGTTTGTTTTAGGTAATACCTTAAGTGAGAACGGTGCAGTTACCAGAGGTGTTTGTGAAGCAAATGATAGAAATGTACTTGTTGATATTGTTGAAACCTCTGGAATAGTTCCGGTGGGTGACCATGCAGAAGCCAAGAATGATGCTGGCGAAGTTATTACAATTGATTTGGAAAGCATTGTATCCATGAATATGTGGGGATTTAAACCTAGCTTATTTGAATATTTAGAGACAGGATTTACAGAGTTTTTGTCTGACTTAGGAGACAATGAATTAAAGAAGGAATATTTACTTCCAACAGTGGTAGGTAATTTAGTGAAGGAGAATAAGGTAGAAGTAGCTGTTCTTAAATCCACTGACCGCTGGTTTGGAGTAACCTATAAAGAAGATAAAGAAGTTGTTGTTAATTCAATCAGAGCTTTGATTGATCGCGGCGATTATCCAGAGAAACTCTTTGCTTAAAGATTAGGAGTTAAACATTGTTTCAAACAATCCTTGATATTATATACCCAGTTCGTTGTCCTATCTGTATGGAAATTGTAACGCCAAAAGGAAAAAGAATATGCCCGAATTGTAAGGAAAGGTTACCTTATATTCAAGAACCCAGATGCTTAAAATGCAGTAAGCCGCTGGAAGTAGAAGAAAAGGAATATTGCAGTGATTGCGAATCCAAAAACTTTCATTTCAACAGAGGATATGCAGTATGGGTATATAACAAAGATATGATGCAATCTATTTCTGCTTTTAAATATAAAAGTAAGAAAGAGTTTGCAGACTTTTATAAAGAGGAAATTATTACTCATTATAAGAAGCAATTACTTAAACTTAATCTGGATGTAGTTATTCCGGTACCGCTTCATCGAACGAAATACAGAGAGAGAGGTTATAACCAAGCCTTTCTTTTGGCAAAAGGCATAGGAGAAGAGTTAGATATTCCTGTCCTAAATGATTTATTAATTCGTACAAAGAAGACAGTGCCGCAGAAAAACTTAAATGATATGGAACGCTTGCATAATTTAAAGGAAGCATTTCAATATAACAAAGAATCAAAAAGTGCATTTCGCAGTGATTTATCTAGGGTGTTACTTGTTGATGATATCTATACAACAGGCAGTACCATAGAAGCCTGTACAAATGTACTTAAAGAAAATGGAATGAAAGAAGTTTATTTTATGGTGCTATGCATAGGAAAAGGCTTTTAGGAGGGAGATACCATGGAAGTAAGAAATTGCAGAGGATGCGGCAGGCTATACAACCATATTTCTGGGCCACCTTTGTGTGCTTCGTGTACAGCCGCTCTGGATACAAAGTTTGAGCAAGTGAAAGAGTATGTTTACGATCATCCTCGTGTAGGAATGCAAGAGGTCGCAGAGGAAATGGAAGTTAGTATAACACAAATTAAGCAATGGATTAGAGAAGAGAGATTGTCTTTTGCTGAAGATTCTATGATTGGCTTAGAATGTGAAGGCTGCGGTATTACAATTAAAACGGGACGGTTTTGTAAGGCTTGTAAAGATAAATTAGCAAAAGGCTTAACCAACTTATATCCAACCGAAGCACCGCCCGTTCAAAAAGTGAACCCAGTAAAAGGGGCCCCAAAAATGCAATACTTAGATAAGAATAGCAATAAACGAGATTTGCAATAATTGTGAAACAGATGAACTTAAGCAGGTATTGTTATGCTAACCGGATTCCATCATCGGTTATCGTGATAGTACCTGCTTTATATAATTTACCAATGGCGCGTTTAAATGCATTTTTACTCAATCTAAATTCAGACTTTATAGCCTCAGGGTTTGAAGCATCATTAAAAGGTAAAAAACCATTCGCTGCTTTTAGTTTAGTTAGAATTAATTCAGAGTCAGCATCCATTTGCAAATACGATTTCTCTCTAAGACTTAAATTTAACTTCCCATCCTCACGCACACTGATTACACGCGCTTTAATGGTATCACCGATTTTTAAAGATGGGAACAATTCGTTTTTAGGGATCATTGCAGAATACTTATTATCAACTGCTACAAACATACCAAAAGAGTCGATTTCTTCATATATGATTCCGGTAACGAAGTCATCTTTTTTGTAATCAGAATTCGTAGTGAGTAAATCGTAAACTTTCATAGTTGCACATAAGCGATGGCTTTTGTCAAGGTATAAAGTGATTAACACATTATCACCTTCCTCAACTTTTGCAGTTTGCTCCTTGTAGGGGAGAAGAAGGTCCTTCATTAATCCCCAATCCAGGAAGGCTCCAATTTTACTAACCTCTTTTACTTTTAATACAGCTAAGCCGCCGATGGTAACGGGTACCCTTGCGGTGGTAGCAATTTCACGGTCTTCGGAATCCTTATACAAAAAAACATCAATCTTATCACCCACAACGGTGCCTTCAGGGACTTCTTTTATAGGAAGAAGTATGGTATGAGACTTATCACCTCCGGCTTCTGCTAAATAAAATCCGAAATCGGTCTTTTTGGCTACCTCAAGGGTTTGGTATTTGCCTAATTCTATCATAGTTAATTCCTTTCATTTTATATAAATTGTTGCAACATTTTTATTGAACTAAGTCTGTGTAATTACCACTAAACTCAACAAGTGCGTAGGGTTGATTGGCGGAATTAGTAAGGGTTATAGTTATGCAATTTTTCTCATCGGTCACTAAGGGAATTAGAATATCGCCTTCTACGGCTTGTGTTCGATATTCTACACGTAAGGAGGAAACAATATAATTAACTGGAAGGTATTCTTCCGCTATTTTAATGTATTGCCCATTATTGACATGATTATACGAATCGATATTGGACCTTTTTACAACAATTGCAGGATACTCTTTATAGTTAGCAGGCATATCTATTTTTCGAATCATTGATTCCATCGGATAGCGAGTAGACATTCCATAACCGGAAGTAATTGCATAATCTTTAGGAATACGGGTGGGTCTTCCGGTTTGTGTATCTACATAGATCCAGATAGAGTCTGCAACAGCCAATACTTCCTTTTCTGGAGTCTGCATAATAAAATTACGATAACCATAAGCGCCTTCAAAGGCATGCGGCCAGGTGCCAAGCGTGATTGTTTGTCCAAGTACAGCTGGATGCAATATTTTTAGGTGCCAGGCATTTAATAGCCAAACACGGTGACTAGATTGAAGGTATGTTAATCCTCGGTTTAAATCCTCTGATTGAAAGGTACTGCAATCTTGAAAATAATTTATAATTGAGCTACAAGAGAGTGCTTCTGTTTTATGATTTAATTCACTGTAACGAACTCTGCTATTAAAACTATACATAATTTACGCCTTTCTGTTCTGTTTCCCATTGAAAGTATATCATTATTCCGTATATTTTAATAGCATTTTTTAAACTCTTTCTTCCAAACTTGTCATTATAAGTATTTCGTAAAAATGCTGGTATTCTAAGTATATATTTGATATAATATGCTTGTTTGAAAGAGGAGGGATATTTCATTGGACTCGATAGAGTATTATAATCAGAATGCTACTGAGTATTTTGAGCAAACAGTTGATATTGATATGCAGGAGGAATGGGAGCGCTTTACTGAGTTACTGCCAGAAGGCGGCAGTGTTTTAGATCTTGGTTGTGGTTCCGGACGAGATAGTGCTTATTTTATATCCTGTGGCTTCGATGTTACTGCGATGGACGCTTCTGAGGAAATGTGTGAGTTAGCTAGCATACATATTGGGCAGGATGCATTGCACCTGACATTTGAAAAGATGGATTTTAATAATGTATTTGATGGTATTTGGGCATGCGAATCCTTAGTACATGTGCCTAGTAATCAAATAGAAAATATATTGTTTAAGGTAGTTAAGAGTTTGAAGCCAGATGGCATCCTATATATGTCTTTTCACTACAATGATTTTGAGGGTGAACGAGATGGACGATTTTACAAAGATTATAGGGCAAAAGAACTGAAAGAGTTAATTGGACGATTTCCTAATCTTGAATTAATTGAAATCCATAAATACGAGGATACTAGAGAGTACAGTGGGATAACTTGGCTTAGCGCTATTGTTAGAAAGCTTGAAAATGAATAGAAATTACTATAAATAGCTGTTTTATAGCAGCAGAATACCTTATGCGAGTAATTGGATAAAAGGAATGGTGCTTACAAAAAAATAAGAATATGACAGTGGATATTCCATTGTCATATTCTTAAATTATATCAAGATATTTAAATGCTTATATCAATATTAGAGCCAAGATTTGGCGTAACGGACTGTTCCATCATTTTAATCATACTCTGTCCACTTACTGCCACATTTTCAAGACTTTTTGAAAGAATAGCCATATCAATCACTGGATGTATTGCAGTTTGTCCAGATACAGATGGCATTGGTAAAGAAGCAATTGTCATAAAGAGTCCTTTCTCATTAAAATGAATATTATAGCTACAATAAGTAATAATGATGATAACGAATTATCTAGTTAGATTATAGCATAAGAGAGTATAGGAAGCAAGAGATGTTAGATGAATGAAAAACCAATAGTGTTATAAGGAGGATGTTAGTTATGTTATACGATATTATTGTAATTGGATCTGGTCCTGCAGGTTTATCTGCTGCAATCTATGCAAAAAGAGCGGAATTAAATCTACTTGTTATTGAAAAGGCTAGTATTAGTGGTGGACAGATTATTAACACCTATGAAGTTGATAATTATCCAGGTATACCAGGGATAGGTGGATTTGAGTTAAGTTTAAAACTTAGAGAACATGCGGATAAGTTTGGAGCTACCTTTGTTACAGGAGAGGTAAGCGACTTTTCCTTAGAAGGAGAGATTAAAGTAATTACTCTTGATGACGGTTCTAAATATGAGTCCAAAAGTGTAGTGATTGCAACAGGAGGAGAACCACGTCATCTAGGCGTACCTGGGGAAACAAAACTATCCGGTATGGGAGTATCTTACTGTGCTACCTGTGATGGTGCCTTCTTTAAGAATAAAACAGTAACTGTCGTTGGCGGTGGAGATGTTGCCATAGAGGACGCAATTTTTCTTGCACGTATCTGTAAGCAGGTATATGTTGTCCATAGAAGAGATCAATTTAGAGCGGCGAAAAGTATTACCTCCAAATTACTTGAATTAGAAAATGTAACAATCCTATGGGATAGTGTGGTAGAAGCAATTGAAGGCGAAGATAAGGTTGAACGAATGATTGTGAAAAATCTTAAGACAGAGGAAGCAACAACCTACGAGGTTGCTGGAGTTTTCATAGCGGTAGGTTACTTGCCTAATTCCGAAGCTTATAAGAAAGTGGTAGCGGTAGATGAAGCTGGTTATATCTTGGCTGGTGAGAACTGTGAAACGAATATTCCCGGGATCTATGCTGCTGGAGACGTAAGAACGAAGGATCTACGTCAGATCATAACTGCAGCTTCTGATGGAGCTAATGCGATTACAGCAGTAGAAAAGTACCTAAATCACCTATCATAAGAAGATTTCCCCTAAGCATTGAAATCAGGGGACAATAGAACAAATAATTCTACAGTCTTAGTATGTTTACGTTGACACTTACTGTCGTATTTGTTATAATAACGACATTAAGTGTAATAACTTTGTAACATTTGACACGGGTAAGGGGAATGACCTCTAAGCGACACAGGACAATAGTGATTTGATCACTTGCTATACTTTGGAGGATAAATTGATGATAGGGAAACGGGTTCTTAAGACTGTAGTTTTTGCTGCATCATCAGCATTGTTGTTATCTATTCCGACAATGTACGTACATGCACAAACAGAGAATGCTACAGAAGAAGGTATTGCAGGAGTCGCTGCATTATTAGAGACGAGTACACCAGATAATGTAAAGGATGCATACAAAGCAACCATTGAGATTTTAAGCTTAAAGCCAGAGTCACCTTATGCTAATCTTGGTGTATCAAAGGCAAATGATTACGTAAACATAAGAAAAGAACCTTCAACAGATAGTGAGATCGTCGGTAAATTGTATAGAGGTAATGCAACGAATATATTAGAGAAGTTAGATAGTGGCTGGGTTAAGATAGAATCAGGTGAAGTAAAGGGTTATATTGATTCTACATATCTTGCAATTGGTGAAGCGGCAGAATCTATGTTTGATGAATACGCTACCAAGTATGCAACAGTAACTACAACAACATTATTTGTACGTGAGGAGCCAAGTACTGAAGCGAGAAAGCTCACAATGATACCAAAAGGCGAAACCTATATTGTTATTAAGGAACATGATGAATGGGTCGAAATTTTATTGGGTAATGATGATGATACTGGCGAGGAGTTTACTGGCTTTGTAAGCAAGGATTATGTTGATATAACCATAGATTTTAATTATGCAATTTCGATTGAAGAAGAAAACAGAATTAAAGCAGAAGAAGCAGAGGCGTTACGTGCAGAAGCAGAACGTCAACAAAAACTTGCTGAGGAAAAAGCAGAACGTGAGGAAGCTGATCGCCTGAAGGCAGAGCAAGCAGCACAACAGAAAGCAGAAGAAGCACATAATTCCTCCAACAACTCTTCAAGCAATTCCTCCAATAGCTCTTCAAATGATAATAAAGAGGAAGAGGAGACAGCTCCTTCAACGGATTCGTCTTCAGCTTCAGAGCTTCGAAGTGAAATTGTAGCTTATGCTTTGAAATTTGTGGGTAATCGTTATGTTTGGGGTGGTGAAAGCTTGACCAAAGGAGCGGATTGCTCAGGATTTACACAAGCCATTTACGAAGATTTTGGATATAGAATTCCAAGAGTTTCTAGAGATCAAGCGGTTTCAGCAGGTAAGAGTGTAAGTGTAAGTGATATAAAGCCTGGAGATTTAATCTTTTATGCAAACAGCAGAGGTACCGTGAACCATGTTGCTATGTATATAGGTAACGGTATGATAGTTCATGCAGCAAACTCCAGACAGGGTATTATTACTTCCAATTACAAGTATAGAGATATTAAGTGTGTTAGAAGAATAATTAATTAATACATATGCGAGTCTTCGTTCATTCGAAGGCTCGTTTTGTTAGTTGTACTTTCATTTATTGCATTGTGTATTAAGTGATGTAACACAAAATTTGCATAACAGGAATTTTAGTTTGCTTTACTTGTTGGATGTGGTAAAATAAACATATAGATAATGTTGACTTCACCTTTAAGGAGGGTCCGATGCAAGAAAGTAATGTGATGGAGCGCAGAAAATACAGAAGATTACCTATAGACCTTCATCTGGAAGTGGATGAGGTTTTTAAGCAGGATAACGTTATAATTAACAATCTGAATGCATCAATAACAGTATTTGATATATCCAGAAGTGGTATAGGGTTTCTTAGCCAAGCAAGTCTTCCTTTGGGATACTATTTTAGAGGTAGAATAAATCTTGAGAATAAAGATTTCTTTTATGTGGTTATTCAGATTGTTCGAGTTGCAGTAGCAGAAGATGACACTTTAGTCTATGGAGCAGAGTTTGTTGGACTTGCACCTTTTCTTGCAGATAAGGTAGATCATTACGAAAGAATATTAAAATTATCATAATAAAATAAGTTGTCACAATAAGAAGAAGCAGATTATCGTCGAAAGAAGGGATAATCTGCTTCTTCTTATTCTGGTAACCTGTCATTTAAAAGAATAATTTACGTCTAATTCATCCACAATAGCTCCGGCGTGCTATTAAAAAGCCAGGAGTGTAATTGGTTCTAAATATAATTATGTACTGAATACAATAGGAAGGGCTATAATAGATGTTAAATTGATTAAATTTGATTTACTATTTACTATTAATAGAGCTTATAAAATTTATCATAAAGACCTATTGACAAACAGCAGCCTGTACAATCTGCACAAAGGGTAAATGCAAAATGGCAAAAAATGGGGATTTAAAGGATATTATTTACAATTGAATAAAAAGTTATCCACAGGAAATAAACCTTATTTTATCATAAAAGAAAGTTATACACGGTTTTATCCACATTATCCACATTGATAAACTACTCTTGTCGCACGACATTTTTAATGTCAATATCGAAAATGCGTTTTGTAAATTTTGATAAATCGTTTTAAAATGTAAAAATAGGCAAGTTTTTTGCTTGACTAATGAATTGTCGGATAATATGAAAAACCTTGCCGAATTTGAGCAAAATGCAAGGAAAAATATCAAAAAAGCAAAACTAACAAGAAAATAATGTAAGTATTTGTATTTTCAGCAGGAAACATGTAACATAAGATGAAATAAGAGGGTACAAGCTATTTCACCAAAACAAGTAGCTTGTCACTTCACAAAGCGTATGGTATAATATTGGTACACATTATATCAGTGTCAAGTGAAGTGAACTGCATCACCAATGTGAAGCGTTGATATTATAAGAGCTTGTGAACATGATATAATGAAGTTAGCATAGTAGTATTAATGCTAATAAGTTTGACAAAAAGGAGTTGGGCATTATGCGTTATATTATTAGCGGTAAGAATATTGATGTAACAGAAGGCTTAAAAACAGCCGTGTACGAAAAGATAGGAAAGCTCGAAAGATATTTTACTCCTGACACTGAAATTCATGTTACACTTAGTGTCGAAAAAGAAAGACAAAAAATAGAAGTAACAATTCCTGTAAAAGGGAACATTATAAGAGCCGAACAAGTTAGCAGTGATATGTATGTATCCATCGATTTAGTGGAAGAGATTATCGAACGTCAATTAAGAAAATATAAGAATAAGTTAATTGATCATAAGCAAGCATCCACTAACTTTAATCAGACCTTTATGGAAGATGATTATTATGAAGATGATGCAATAAAAATTGTGAAAACTAAGAAATTTGCTATAAAGCCTATGGATGCGGAGGAGGCATGTGTTCAGATGGAATTACTTGGACATAACTTTTTTGTATTCCGTAATGCGCACACAGATGAAGTAAATGTTGTCTACAAAAGAAAAGGCAACACCTACGGACTCATAGAGCCTGAATATTAACGTTTAAACGGATTAATCCATAGAAGAATGTCTGGGTCGCATGCTTGCATGTGGACCCAGACATTTTTCTATGGATAAGCGTAGCGAAAAGCGAGCAAGCTTTAGCTTGTGAGCTTTAATCCGTTTAAACATGAGTAAAATAACGAAAAAAGGTCGCATGCTTGCATGTGGACCCAGACATTTTTCTATGGATAAGCGTAGCGAAAAGCGAGCAAGCTTTAGCTTGTGAGCTTTAATCCGTTTGAAAATAAACTGAAACATTAATAAGATCCAGATACCAAAGATCAAGATAAGAAAAGAAATCAGGTGATTATTTAGTCTTTTGCTTACATAATCTACCTTAAAATGGTGTATAAATAAAATTAAGTTGAATACTAAGAAATGTAATGTTACAATAATATGTGAACGATTTCTGATCGAATCTGTTATAGCACAGGAGTGAATATAGTATGGGAATAATGGAAAAAGTTTTTGGTACTCACAGTGAGCGTGAGGTGAAGAGAATTTTACCTATTGTAGATAAGATTGAAGCCTTGGAGCCTGAATATAGTAAGCTGTCAGACGAAGCATTAAAAGCTAAAACTACAGAATTTAAGAACAGACTTAAAAACGGAGAAACGTTAGATGATTTAATTGTAGAGGCATATGCAACAGTAAGAGAAGCTGCGAAAAGAGCAATTGGCCAGAGAGCCTACCGTGTGCAGTTAATCGGTGGTGTAGTTCTTCATCAAGGTCGTATTACTGAAATGCGTACTGGTGAAGGAAAAACGTTAACCTCTACATTCCCAGCGTATCTTAATGCGCTTGAAGGAAAGGGTGTACATGTTGTAACGGTTAATGATTACTTGGCGAAACGTGACTCGGAATGGATGGGACAGATCCATGGATTTCTTGGTTTAAAGGTTGGTGTAATATTAAACAGCCTTGAGAAAGACGAACGCCGTGAAGCGTATGCTTGTGACATTACCTATGCGACCAACAATGAACTTGGTTTCGATTATCTTCGTGATAATATGGTAATCTATAAGGAACAATTGGTACAACGTGAGCTTCATTATGCAATCATAGATGAGGTTGACTCTGTATTAATCGATGAGGCAAGAACCCCTTTAATTATTTCTGGTCAAAGTGGGAAATCCACAGAGCTATATCGCGTATGCGATATTCTCGCAAGACAGCTGAAAAAAGGTAAAGCTAGTGGTGAGCTTACTAAGATGGCAGCTCTCATGAAGGAAGATATTGAAGAAACTGGTGATTTCATCGTTAATGAAAAAGAAAAGAATGTTCATTTAACCGATGATGGTGTTAAGAAGGTAGAACGATTCTTTAACTTAGAAAATCTAGCTGACCCAGAGAATCTAGAAATTCAGCATAATATTATCCTTGCTTTGCGTGCTCATAATTTAATGTTTAAAGACCAGGATTATGTAGTAAAGGATGATGAGGTTTTAATCGTAGATGAGTTCACCGGACGTATCATGCCAGGTAGACGATACAGTGATGGTCTTCATCAAGCAATTGAGGCGAAGGAAAATGTTAAGGTAAAACGAGAAAGTAAAACACTTGCAACAATTACCTTCCAGAATTTCTTCAACAAGTATAAGAAAAAGAGCGGTATGACGGGTACGGCGCTGACCGAAGAGAAGGAATTCAGAGAAATCTACGGTATGGACGTTATTGAAGTTCCAACGAACCTTCCGGTGGCACGTAATGACCGTCAGGATGCGGTTTATAAAACAAAAAAAGAAAAGCTTCGTGCAATTATCGAAGAAATAATAGAATCCCATCAAAAGGGACAACCGGTCCTTGTTGGTACTATTACAATTGAGTCTTCAGAAGAAATTAGCGATATCTTAAAGAAACGTAATATTGTTCATAAGGTACTGAACGCGAAATTTCATGAGATGGAAGCGGAAATTGTAGCGGATGCAGGTCAATACGGTGCAGTTACCATTGCAACTAATATGGCTGGTCGTGGTACAGACATTAAGCTTGGCGAAGGTGTAAAAGAAGTCGGTGGTTTAAAGATTATTGGTACAGAAAGACATGAATCGAGACGTATTGATAATCAGTTAAGAGGCCGTGCTGGTCGTCAAGGTGACCCAGGTGAGTCCAGATTCTTCATCTCTTTGGAAGATGATTTAATGCGTTTATTTGGTTCAGAACGTCTCGTAGGAATGTTCAATTCCCTTGGTATGCCAGAGGGAGAACAGATTGAGCATAAGATGTTATCCAATGCTATTGAGAGAGCACAGAAGAGAATTGAGAATAATAACTATGGCATCAGAAAGAACCTGTTAGAGTATGATCAGGTTAATAATGAGCAACGTGAGATTATTTATGCAGAGCGTAAAAGAGTACTTAACGGAGAAAGCATGCGTGATACTATTTATCGTATGATTACTGATACTGTTGAGGAAAGTGTTAACACCAGCATAAGTGAAGACGAAAGTCCGGAAGCATGGGATTTCACTGAATTAAAGGAAAAGTTACTTCCAATTGTTCCGCTTACAGATATACAATATCCAAAAGAACAGCTGAGAGGCATGAAGAAAAATGACCTGGTTCAATTACTGAAGGAAGAGGCTGTTAAGCTTTATGAAGAAAAAGAACTTGAGTTTCCTGAAGTAGAACAAATAAGAGAAATAGAGCGAGTTATTTTACTAAGAGTTATTGACCGTAAATGGATGGATCACATTGATGATATGGATCAGCTTCGTCAAGGTATTGGTCTTCAAGCCTATGGTCAACGTCAACCTGTAGTTGAATATAAATTCCAGGGCTTTGATATGTTCGATGAAATGATTAGTGCAATTCGTGAGGATACCATTAAAGCTTTAATGCATGTTCGAATCGAGCAGAGAGTGGAAAGAGAACAAGTTGCTAAGGTTACCGGAACGAACAGAGACGATAGTGTTGCCAATGCTCCTGTTAAAAGAGCAAGTAAAAAAGTACAGCCAAATGATCTTTGTCCGTGTGGCAGCGGCAGAAAATATAAGCATTGTCATGGTAAAAATGCTTAAGTATAAATTTTTATGAATTTATATTCAATAAATATTGAATTATTATTAATGATAATGTATAATATGAAAAAGAGGTGATTACGTGGTTGAACTAGATCAATACAAGTACACATTATCAACTTATGAGAAACCATTGTCTGAAGTGGGGGATTCACTTTGACCTCGCTAAGAAAAGTGACAGAGTCAAAGAAATAGAGCAAACCATGGAAGAACCTGGCTTTTGGGATAATGCAGATAAAGCACAGGGGTTCATGAAAGAGCTTAAGAATTTAAAAGACACCATAGATGAATATCGTCATTTGACAGTTCGATATGAGGATGTTCAGACTTTAATACAAATGGGTTATGAAGAGAATGACGAAAGCCTTATCCCCGAAATCGAGGAGGCTTTGGAGCTTTTTGTTCAAGATTTAGATCAATTAAGGCTGCGAACTTTATTATCTGGTGAATATGATAAGTATAATGCAATACTTACACTTCATGCAGGTGCAGGCGGAACAGAAAGTTGCGACTGGGCTAGCATGCTTTGCCGAATGTATCAGCGGTGGGCAGATAAGAAAGGCTTTACCACAGAAATGATTGACTTTTTGGACGGTGAAGAAGCAGGACTTAAATCAGTAACATTACAAATCAATGGTATAAATGCATATGGTTACTTGAAATCTGAACGAGGAGTTCATCGACTTGTTCGAATTTCACCATTTAATGCAGCTGGTAAACGTCAGACTTCCTTTGTTTCCTGCGATGTAATGCCGGATATTGAAGAGGATATGGGAATTGAGATTAATGAAGAAGACTTAAGAATTGATACGTATCGTTCCAGTGGAGCGGGTGGTCAGCACGTTAATAAGACTTCTTCAGCAATTCGTATTACACACCTACCAACTAATATTGTGGTTCAGTGTCAGAATGAGCGTTCCCAGTTACAGAATAAAGACAAAGCAATGAAGATGCTGAAGGCTAAGCTGTATTTATTGAAACAGCAAGAAAATATGGAGAAGATCTCCGGTATCCGTGGTGAAATAAAAGACATTGCCTGGGGAAGTCAGATTAGATCCTATGTCATGCAACCCTATACCTTAGTTAAAGATCACAGAACCAATGAAGAGGTTGGCAATGCCATTCAGGTGCTGGACGGTAACCTTGATCCCTTCATTAATGCATATTTAAAATGGAGTACACAAAACGTATAACATAGCATATTTCCATAAGGAGGATTACTATGCAGGGAACAAAACAGGCAATATTTATGCTTGGAGATGAAGAGTATGGTTTTGATATTATGGATGTAAATATTATTGAGAAGATAGTTCCTGTAGAGCCTGTAGCCGCACTTCCAAAGAATATCAAAGGTATTATTAGACTTAGAGGGGAAGTAATTCCTGTCTATAGTCTTAGAAGAAAGTTTGGTATGGAAGAGGTGGAGACAGATCTGGATTCTCGGTTTATTCTTACAACCTCCAATGGTATACCCACTGCTTATGAAGTTGATCAGATGAAAGAAATTGTTCAGTTTGAGCAAGATCAGATCTTTGAAGTACCTATGATTTTTGAGGGAAAAGATACTTCCTATATGAAAGCTGTTTCTAATCATCAGGAGCGCTTGGTTATTATTATGAACCATGATGGAATTCTTTCAGAAGAGGAACAACTCAAAATGAAGGAGCTCATTAATAAGGGGTAAGGTGAAGAGGTCGATACTCTTCGTATAAGTCGAAATGCAAAGTCTGCATATGAGTGTTTACTGGCATGGAGAAGGATAAGTTATAAATAATAGATTACTTTTGCGGAATCTATTTATTATAATTGGAGGGAAACCTCCGTGAATAAGAGGAGAATAAAGATATGAAAAAGAGAATGCTAAGTATTGTAACTATGGTAATTTTAGTTACAGTAATGCTTGCTGGTTGCAAGAAAAAGGATGTTTTAATCGTAGGTACAGAAGCTGGATTTCCTCCTTACGAATATACGGAAGGTACTAAAGTGGTTGGTATCGATATAGATATTGTACAGGCAATCGCTGATGAGATGGGTAAGGAACTGGAAGTTAAGAATATGGACTTTGATGGAGCTTTACTGGCAGTGCAAAATGGTACTGTTGACTTGGTAGCTGCTGGTTTATCAATAACCGAAGACCGTGATAAACTTATGGATTTTTCCATTGAATATGCAGAGGCAAACGAAGTTATTGTTATTAACAAGGATAATCCTGTCGTTGCAACCGTTGATGCAGAAGGCTTAGCAGACAAGATAATTGGTGTACAGCAAGGTAATACAGCAGACTGGTTCGTTGAAGACAATGTAGCTTATAAAGAAGTAAAACGCTATACAAAATTTGCACAGGCTGCAGAGGATTTAAAACTTAGCAAGATTGACTGTATTATTATGGATGAATTACCAGCACAGAAATTGATTACTAGTAATCCAGAATTAGAAATCATGGATGGTATCTTATTTACTGATAAATATGCACTTGCTGTGGACGAAGGTAATAAGGAATTATTAGATGAAATAAATAAAGTTCTTCAGGATTTAAAGGATAGCGGAAAGATTGAAGAGTTTAGTAAGAATCATTTAAATATTGATTAATGTATAAAGTAAGTAATAATTGGAGGCTGTTAGCTACAATGACAGCCTCCATCTTTATGTTTAATAATAAATATGAATATTAATTTAATAAAATATAAAATTAGTAACAGTTCAGCTATAAGCTAAATTTCTCTTCGCTAACAGCTTGCTGAATTGTTGCCCAAATGGTAACTATGAAAAAAATGCTAGTTGAAATTTGAGTAAATATTCATTTATAATAATAAATAAACTAGCTATACATAAATTAGGTGTAAGTTCTTATAATCAGGAGGAATTAAATTGAGTAATATTATTCAGGCATTTAGTGACTTTTTTCAATCGATATACAATGCCGTAGTGCCACAACAACGCTATTTGGCGTATTTAGAAGGTGCAAAAAATACAATTGCAATATCATTTTTAGCTATTTTACTTGGTATTGGAATTGGTATCATTGTTGCTGTAGCGAAATTTTCAGCGGTGAATTTTAAGGTTAAGTTCTTAAAGCGACTGGTTTTATTTATTTGCAATACATACATTACCATCATCAGGGGAACACCGGTAATGTTGCAGCTGCTTATTATTTATAACTTAATATTCACCTCAAGATATACAAATGAAATTCTTGTTGCTGCTCTGTGTTTTGGTATTAACTCCGGAGCTTATGTTGCTGAAATAATTAGAGCAGGTATTGAATCCATAGACCGTGGACAGATGGAAGCAGGTCGTACCCTTGGGTTAAGCCATTTAAAAGTAATGAGACTAATTATAATGCCACAGGCCATAAGAAATATTCTACCAGCACTTGGGAATGAGTTTATTGTACTTATAAAGGAAACCTCAGTAGCGGGTGCAATTGCTGTAACAGATATTTTGAAATCTGCTCAATACATTGGCGCAGGAACCTGGGATATACTTCCTCCCTATTATGTAGCCGCAGCAATCTATTTAATTATGGTACTTGGATTAACAAAATTACTAGCGATATTTGAAAGGAGGCTGGCAAAAGGTGATAACCACTAAGAATTTGTATAAATCGTTTGGGGATCATGTTGTTCTCAATGGTATTGATGAAACAATTCAAAAAGGGGAAAAGGTTGTTGTTATTGGACCCTCAGGATCAGGTAAATCCACCTTCCTTCGCTGCCTTAATTTATTAGAGACTCCGACAGACGGACAAATTTGGTTTGAAGGAATCGAAATTACAGATAAGAATGCAGAAATAGATAAGATTAGATGTAAGATGGGAATGGTTTTTCAACAGTTTAATCTCTTTCCTCATCTCTCCGTCCTTGAAAATATAACATTAGCACCAGTTACTCTAAAATTAATGGATAAGAAACAAGCAGAGGAGAAAGCGATTGAACTATTAAAGAGAATAGGTTTAGTTGAGAAAGCCGATGCATATCCGAAACAACTATCTGGTGGTCAAAAGCAGCGTATAGCAATTGTCCGTGCCTTAGCCATGAACCCGGATGTTATGTTGTTCGATGAGCCAACCTCTGCGTTAGACCCTGAGATGGTTGGTGAAGTATTGGACTTAATGGCAGAACTTGCTGAAGAAGGAATGACCATGGTAGTGGTTACTCATGAAATGAGATTTGCACAAAAGGTGGGAACGAGAGTTCTCTTTATGGATGAGGGGAAAATAGTGGAGCAGAATACCCCGGATAAGTTTTTTGAAAATCCCCAACATCCTAGATTGATTGAATTCCTTTCTAAAGTACTATAATAATTATAAGACCCATTGAAAGAGATGCGCTTGTCATTTTAATCAATGGGTTAATTTTTATACAAAAAAAGTAATATTTATCCCAAGGTTACAAGCATTTGTAACAAAGATAGCATTTTTGATTCGAACATGGTAAAATGTTATTGCATTATGAATAATTATATGGTAGTATATCTTCCTAGGAAAGACAGTTGTATCTGACTTGCATACAATAAGAGATTAAGTACGGGAACTTGCATACTACCGCAGGAGGTTCTTAACATATGAATGGAGATCAGTATTTTATTGTAAAGAAAAAGGCAGTGCCAGAAGTGCTTTTAAAAGTTGTGGAAGCTAAGAGACTTTTAGATTCCGAAAGAGTTATGACTGTTCAGGAAGCGACAGACGCGGTAGAAATAAGCAGGAGTTCATTTTATAAATATAGGGATGATATTTTCCCGTTCTATGAGAATACTAGAGGAAAGACCATTACTTTTATGCTACAGATGGATGATAAGCCAGGACTTTTGTCGAAAGTTCTAAATCAGGTTGCCAAGTGTGAGGCTAATATCCTGACCATCCACCAAAGTATTCCGGTAAATGGAATTGCTATGCTAACACTTAGTATTGAAATACTGCCGCAGACAGACAGTACCTCTATCTTGATGGATGCTATCGAAGCAATGGACGGTGTGCATTATGTGAAGCTTGTATCAAGAGAATAAGTGAGTAAAGCTACCTTTTGGAAATCTAGATGGGGGATATGATAAATTTAGATGAATTATTCAGAAACCCCGAGAATTCGAGTGTTTCAACGACAAAATGGATGGAGGAGCAGTAATGATAAATATTGCAGTCTTAGGATACGGAGTCATTGGATCAGGCGTTGTAGAAGTACTGAATACCAATGGTGAAAGTATTAGTAAAAGAGCCGGTGACCAAATCAATGTCAAATATGTACTCGATCTTAGAGAATTTCCAGGCGATCCTATCATGGAAAAGGTAGTTCATGATATAAATATTATATTAGATGATCCAGAGGTTTTAATTATTTGTGAACATATGGGAGGAGTAGAGCCTGCTCATACCTTTGTAAAGTCTGCACTTTTAAAGGGTAAGAGTGTAGTTACCTCTAATAAAGAATTGGTAGCGAAGCATGGTGCAGAATTACTTGATTTGGCAAAAGAAAGAGGGCTTAATTTTCTTTTTGAAGCAAGCGTTGGTGGTGGCATCCCAATTATACGACCACTGAATCACTCGCTTACAGCGGATGAGATTGTTGAAATTACAGGTATCCTAAATGGAACCACCAACTATATATTATCTAAGATGAGTGAAGAAGGCATAGATTTCGAAACTGCTTTATCGACTGCTCAAAAGCTTGGTTATGCAGAGCGTAATCCCGCAGCAGATATCGAAGGTCATGATTCATGTAGAAAGATTGCCATATTATCCTCACTTGCCTTTGGAATGCAGGTAGATTTTGAAGATATTCATACCGAAGGAATTTCACATATTACAGATAAAGATATCCGTTATGCAAAGGCGCTGAATGCAAGAGTAAAACTTTTTGCATCTAGTATCAGAGATAATGACCAGGTATATGCTATGGTTGCGCCGGTAATGATTAAAGCGAACCATCCTCTTTATAGTGTGAATGATGTGTTTAATGGAATTTTTGTTAAAGGAAATGTAATTGGAGATGTTATGTTCTATGGCAGCGGGGCAGGTAAATTACCCACCGCAAGTGCAGTAGTAGCGGACGTTGTTGATGCAGCAAAGCATATTGGCAAAAATATATGGACCTTATGGAGCAGCAGGAAACTTGAACTAACAGATATTAATAAAGTTCAACATAGATTTTTTATTCGATTATCTGGTGGCAGCTTAGAACAAAAGGAACAGGTTAATACACTTTTCGGTGCTGTCGAAGAGGTAAAGGTGGATGGATTAGAAGAAGAATTTGCATTTTTAACTCCTGTCATCTCCGAAGAAGAACTTAAAGTGAAAAGGGAAAGTTTATCCGGAGTACTTAATATAATACGGATTCGATTCTAGAACATAAACTTGATGAGTGAAGTCAGCCACATAGAAAATATCTAAGTAAAGGTGGCTGATACTAGCTTATAACAATAAGAAAGGAAATGATTCTATGAAATACATTGTTGTTCTTGGGGACGGTATGGCTGATGAACCATTGGCGGTGCTGGAGGATAGAACACCTCTGATGGCAGCAGTGACACCACAGCTGGATTTGCTTGCCAAACAATCTGAAATTGGACTTGCATATACAATACCAGAAGGAATGAAGCCTGGCAGTGATACAGCTAACCTTGCAGTGTTAGGTTATAACCCTAGGATTTATTATTCAGGACGTTCTCCATTAGAAGCGCTTAGCATTGGTGTGGACCTTAAGGCGACAGACATTGCTCTGCGCTGTAATATTGTAACTCTATCGCAGGATGATAAACCCTATGAAGAACAAACAATCCTTGATCATAGTTCAGGAGAAATCTCAACAGAAGATGCTGCAATACTAATTACTGCGGTCCAAAAAGAATTAGAAAATGATATTTATAAGTTTTATGTGGGTACAAGTTATAGACACCTTACAGTTTGGGAGAAAGGTGAGGTAGTGGACCTTACGCAACCCCATGATATTCTGGGTAAAGTGATTGGAGAGTACCTTCCAGAGCAGCAGGAACTAAGAGCGATGATGAAAAAGAGCTATGGTATCTTAAATCAGCATCCACTTAATATTGCACGAGCTGAAAAAGGTCTTAATAAGGCAAATTCTATTTGGTTTTGGGGAGCGGGTACCAGACCGGCATTAACCTCCTTTGAAGAGAAAAATGGAATAAAAGGTGCTATGATATCTGCAGTTGACTTATTAAAGGGAATTGCTGTAGGTGCAGGTATGAAGGTGATTGAAGTACCAGGAGCTGACGGTACCTTACATACAAACTATGAAGGTAAAGCACAGGCTGCAATCAAAGTTCTTATAGAAGATGACTACGATTACGTTTATGTTCATGTTGAAGCACCTGATGAAATGGGGCATCAGGGACATGTTGCAAATAAGGTAAAATCAATTGAATATCTGGATCAAAGAGTGATTAAGGTCATTATGGAAGGCATGGAAAAGGCAGGTATGCCATATCGTATGTTAGTAATGCCAGATCATCCGACACCAATTCGTTTGCGAACGCATACCTGTGAACCGGTTCCGTATTTACTGTATGACAGTACAAAAAAGCAAAATTATCAATGGAACTACAACGAGGCAGAGGCAAAAGAAAGTGGTAATGTTGTTCCCGAAGGGTTTACAGTCATTAATAAACTCTTATCTGTGTAAAATATAGTAATTATTATTTGCTTGCAGACTGTTCTCAACGGTAAGAAATACGGATAATATGTTTATTAGTTTTAGATACATAGGATTATAAATTACGAAAGATGGATTGGGACTGAATAAGGATAAAAAGAGCTACAGGTGTACTGAGCGAATAACAATGTATGTAGGAGGCAGCTATGTTAATAGTAAAGAAGTTCGGTGGCACATCCGTTGCCGACAAAGAAAGAATTTTTAATGTTGCCAGGAGAATTACTGAGGAGTATAAAAAAGGCAACGAAGTTGTAGTTGTGCTATCAGCGATGGGAAAACAAACTGATGTATTATTAGCACAGGCAAGGGATATTAATCCGAATGCCTCAAAGAGAGAGCTGGATATGTTAATGGTTACAGGAGAGCAGATATCAGTGTCATTAATGGCAATGGCGTTAGATGCTTTGGGTGTACCGGCGGTTTCTTTAAATGCTTATCAGGTAGCAATGCATACTACCTCCGTTTATGGTAATGCAAGACTAAAACGCATTGACACGGAGAGAATTCGTAACGAGCTTGAAAGCAAGCGAGTAGTACTTGTTACAGGTTTCCAAGGTGTTAACAAATTTGATGATTACACTACCCTCGGAAGAGGTGGTTCTGATACAACAGCGGTTGCATTAGCTGCAGCATTACATGCGGATGCTTGTGAGATATACACAGATGTTGATGGTGTATTTACTGCCGATCCAAGAATTGTGAAAGATGCAAGAAAATTAGAAGAGATCACTTATGATGAGATGCTGGAGCTGGCATCCTTAGGTGCAGGAGTATTGCATAATCGTTCAGTTGAAATGGCAAAAAAATATGGTGTTCAGTTAGTCGTTCGTTCTAGTTTGAATTTATCAGAAGGTACAATCGTTAAGGAGGAAGTTAAGATGGAAAAAATGCTTGTAAGCGGTGTGGCATGTGATAAGAATACTGCACGCATTGCAGTTATAGGATTAGAAGATCAACCGGGAGTAGCATTTAAACTATTCAATCACCTAGCAAATCATAATATTAATGTTGATATTATTCTACAGTCAGTTGGAAGAGATGGAACAAAGGATATTAGCTTCACTGTGAAAGAAGATGATTTGGATGAGGCAGTAGCAATTCTTGAAAGACATCAGGAAGGCAGCCTTAAGTGCCAGAAGATAGATATTGAAAGAGAAGTTGCAAAGGTATCCATTGTTGGGGCTGGAATGATGTCCAACGCAGGCGTAGCATCTAAGATGTTCGAGGCTCTCTATGATGTGGGCATTAATATTAAGATGATTTCTACTTCTGAGATTAGAGTAACTGTTTTGATTGATGAATCACAAGTGGACAGAGCAATGAATGCAGTTCATGATAAATTCTTATTAGCATAATTACGCTAAGTTTTAATATTAGATGAAAGATTATAGTCAATCATAATGCAAAAGAAGTTCATATGTAAAACGAAATATTTTAGAGGTGATTGTTGCTATTGCAATTATCACCTCTTTTTGTAATCCTTTGTTTGAGACCAGCAAATTAACTTGTTGCAACTGAATTATTTGTTTGATGAAGAGTGTAAATTGTAAAAAAGTTGATTTTCAAGTTTTTGGATGGTATGATTACATAGGAAATGCATTCCTTGGAAATGATGAACGTGACATGCATTTAAAATGATTTAAGGAGCAAGAACATGGACATTTTAAAACAGATAAAAGAGGAATTAGGAATACGTCTGGAGCAGGTGGAAGCTACAGTAAAACTAATTGATGAAGGCAATACCATACCGTTTATCGCCAGATACCGTAAGGAAGTTACGGGCTCTTTGGATGATGAGCAGTTAAGAAACCTTCATGAACGATTACTGTATCTAAGAAATCTTGAGGAAAAGAAGACGCAGGTACTAAACAGTATAGAGGAACAGGGTAAACTTACCGAAGAACTTAAAGCACAGATTTTGTCTGCAACAACTCTGGTTGTTGTAGAGGATTTATATCGTCCATATCGTCCAAAGAGAAGAACCAGAGCGACTATAGCGAAAGAAAAGGGACTGGATGGTTTAGCAGCTATTATTTTAGCACAGGAAATTAATGAGCCAGTAACAGAAGCAGCGAAAGAATATCTTTCTCCTGAGAAGGAGGTACTTACGGTTGAGGATGCAATTGCGGGAGCATTGGATATAATTGCAGAAGATATTTCGGACCAGGCAGAACACCGCAGCTATATTCGTGAGATTACAGCAAAAGAAGGAAAATTAACATCAACTGCAAAAGATGAGAAACAGCAATCTGTGTATGAAATGTATTATAATTTTGAAGATGGAATTGAAAAATTAGCAGGTCATAAAATTCTGGCGATAAATCGTGGTGAAAATGAAAAAATTCTAACAATAAAAATTATAGCTCCGGAAGAAAGAATTCTTCGTTATTTGGAGAAAAAAGTAATCCTTAAAGATAATCAGTACACAAATGACCTGCTTAGGACAACCATTGAAGATAGCTATAAGAGACTGATTGCACCTGCAATCGAGCGAGAAATTCGTAATGATCTGTCAGAGAAGGCAGAGGATGGAGCAATTAAGGTATTTGGTAAAAACCTTGTACAGCTGCTTATGCAGCCTCCGATTGCCGGACAGGTTGTGCTTGGATGGGACCCGGCATTTCGTACTGGCTGCAAGTTAGCAGTTGTAGATAGTACTGGTAAAGTACTGGATACTACGGTTATTTATCCAACTGCACCACAGAATAAGGTGGAAGAAGCTAAAATTGTTTTAAAGAGAATGATTGATAAGTATAATATTTCATTAATTTCAGTTGGAAATGGTACTGCTTCCAGAGAATCTGAGATAGTAATTGTTGATTTATTGAAGGAAATCAACAGACCTTTGAAATATATTATAGTAAATGAAGCAGGAGCTTCTGTATATTCAGCAAGTAAGCTTGCCACAGAGGAATTTCCTAACTTTGATGTAGGACAGCGAAGTGCAGCTTCTATTGCTAGAAGATTACAAGATCCGCTTGCTGAACTTGTTAAGATTGATCCTCAATCTATTGGTGTTGGACAATATCAGCATGATATGAACCAGAAGAAGCTAGGTGAGGTCTTATCAGGCGTAGTTGAGGATTGTGTAAATAAGGTTGGGGTAGATTTAAATACTGCGTCCGTATCCTTATTGGAGCATGTGTCCGGTGTAAGTAAGGCAATTGCAAAGAATATAGTTGCTTATCGTGAGGAGAACGGAAGATTTGATAGCCGTAAGGAACTTCTTAAGGTTCCTAAGTTGGGTCCAAAAGCGTTTGAACAGTGCGCAGGCTTTATGAGAATTACCGGTGGTGATAATCCTCTGGATGCAACCGGTGTTCATCCGGAATCCTACGAAGCAACCCAGAATCTATTGGTAACACTTGGACTAACCCTGAATGATATTAAAGAACTACAGCAAAAGGCAATGAAGCAAAAACAACAGCAGCCAGAAAAGAAGATTGAGAAAAAGCCAGAGAAGAAACTGGAGAAAAAACCTACAATCTCAGTAAAGACTCAGGATACCGCTTTTGGTAAAGCTCTTGCTGCCGCAGTAGGTAATGGCGTACCTATGCATGAGGCTAAGCTAGAGAAGGTGGAGCAGGTTACAACAGCTGATCAAGGTGAAGAAATCATTACTATTGGTAAGAAAATAAAAGATAAGCATAAGCTTGCTCAGGAACTCGGAGTTGGAGAAATAACTTTAACTGATATTATTAAGGAACTTGAAAAACCAGGCAGAGACCCACGTGATGAGATGCCGAAGCCTATACTTCGTACAGATGTATTGGAGATGAAAGACCTTACAGAGGGTATGCAGCTTAAGGGAACTGTACGCAACGTAATAGATTTTGGTGCCTTTGTTGACATCGGTGTACACCAGGATGGACTGGTTCATATTTCACAGCTTTCTGATAAGAAATTTGTTAAGCACCCTCTGGATGTAGTGAGCGTAGGTGATATTGTTGAAGTTAAGGTTCTCAGTGTAGATGTGGCTAAGAAGAGAATACAGCTAACGATGAAATTATAAGAGAAAAGTATATCTGATAAAACTAAGTTCTAAGAGATATATCAATGTACTTAAGTAACTATGTATATCCTGAAAGCAAAGGTGAGGCGATTATGGGCGTTTTATTTGTACTGTGTATCCTTGGGGGAGTATTTTGTCTAGTCTATTATGGAATTATTACAATGTATGCGGGCGTAGGTACAGCCTTTGCTTGGTTTTGGATTTGCGCGGCTATCGGTTTATTCTTGGTAAGTCTGGTTATATTTTATTTAATGAAAAATGAGATTAAATTACCAAGTTTAATTCGGCATATAGTGATAACAATAATAGTGATAGGGGTTGGTTTCGGTTTACTACTGGAGGGAACTATCATTTATCATTCACAGAAAGAGGCTAAGCCAGGAGTAGAATACCTTATCGTACTTGGAGCACAAGTTCGGGGTGACAGAATTACGAAATCTCTTAAGTATAGACTGGATACGGCCAAAGATTATCTTAATTCTAATTTAGAGACTAAGGTAATTGTATCAGGTGGTCAAGGACCGGGTGAGAACTTATCGGAAGCAGAAGCAATGAGTCGCTATTTGGTGGAACATGGCATAGATGAAAATAGAATCATAAAGGAAGCCAACTCTACCAATACAGTAGAAAATATTCAATTTAGTAAGCAGCTTCTTCCAAATGAAAATGTAACGATTGCAGTTGTTACAAATGGGTTTCATGTTTTTCGATCCGTTTGCATTGCAAAAAAACAAGGATTGACAGAAGTACAAGGATTAGCAGCACCCTCAGATCAAATACTCACGATTAATTATTATGTTAGAGAGGCAGCAGGTGTAATGAAAGATCTTTTGTTTGGCAATATTTTGTGATTTGATTAGATGAAAGCTTGTATTATACAGTTTAAAAGTCACCTAGAAAAATATACAATATATGACTTTGTAAAAACTATTGACATAGGTTAGAAGCTGTTATATGATGAAGTTGTAAAACTTAATAAAGGTAAGTCTTCGGGGCAGGGTGAAATTCCCTACCGGCGGTAAAGTCCGCGACTCCTTGTTAATACAAGGATTGATTTGGTGAAATTCCAAAACCGACAGTAAAGTCTGGATGAGAGAAGAAAAACAGTATTATAAGATGGATTATAATCAATTCCCCGATTTCAATTTTAGAAGTCGGGGATTTTTTTGGTTATAAAAATACATACTATAATGTAAGTAACAAAACTTATAATACCACAACCCAAAGAATTTCCTTTGCAATTAAAAAGGAGAGAATAATTATGAAAGCAAACGCAGCAACAAAAACAAATGGTACTTTATTTTCCACGAAACAAACCGTGATCCTAGGTCTTTTTTCCGCACTTTCCTACGTGCTTATGTTCGTTCACCTACCTTATAAGCATTTAGGTTTTCTGGAATTGGAATTCAGTGATATTCCAGCGATTATAGCGGCACTTCAGTTTGGACCATTATCCGGAATTATGATTGAATTTATCAAAAATCTAATTAAAGCACTGACTGCATCATCAACAGGTATGGTTGGTGAATTGGCAAACTTTCTAATTAGCTGTGCTTTTATCCTACCAGTAGGAATACTTAATAAGATAAGAAAATCAAAAGCCATAGAACGTAATCTGAATCAAAATACAGTGAAAGCAAATACAGGTGTAAGAAGTGCGTTAGCAATGGTGGTTATTTTTACAATTGCAACTCTAAGCATGACACTAACCGGAGCGTTGTTAAATTATTTTGTTATGATACCTTTATATGCAACTTTATTTGGTGGCTTGGATAATGTAGTTGGTTTGGCAGCTACGACGGTACCTGCAATAAAGGATTTAGGAACTATGGTTATTATTGGTATAACACCGTTTAACATTTTTAAAGGGATTATGATATCAGTAGTTGGATATTACACTTACCGATTGACCAAAGGTGTATTATTTCGTTAAATAGAATAAGGAATAAAGACTTTACCCAAGATAGAGCGTCCTTTCCATTCATAAGGAAAGAAGCTCTATCTTTTTTTGTATATATCTGCTATAATAATGCCGATTACAAAGAGCATAGCATTAAGATAGAAGATAGCCGCAGTTGTTTAGAAAGGCATGATTTTAATATGATAATAGAGAGTTTTAAATCAGAGGACACCTATCAGTTTGGCCTCCAGTTGGGAAGCAAAGCAAAACCAGGTGAAATCTATTGCCTAAGTGGAGATTTAGGAGTAGGGAAGACCGTTTTTACTCAGGGGTTTGCCAGAGGCCTGGGAATATTGGAAGCTGTTAATAGTCCTACCTTCACAATAGTTCAGGAATATGAGGGAGAAAAGCTACCCTTTTATCACTTTGATGTATACCGCATCTCCGATATTGATGAGATGGAGGAAATCGGGTATGAGGATTATTTTTATGGAGAAGGAGTCTGCCTTATTGAATGGGCAGAATTAATTGAGGATCTATTACCAAAAAAACGAACCAATATTACCATTCAAAAGCAGTTAGAACAGGGTTTTGACTATAGAATAATTATCGTTGAAGAGAAGTAATTTGAAAAAGTTAGAGAGGGAACTACAAGAATGAAGATATTAGCACTTGATAGCTCGGGATTAGTGGCTAGTGTGTCCATTGTGACCGAGGAGTCTGTACTGGCAGAATATACATTAAACTTTAAGAAAACACATTCACAAACTTTATTGCCTATGCTGGATGAAATAGTGAGTAGGGTGGAACTTGATTTAAATCAAATAGATGCAATCGCAATATCCTCTGGACCAGGTTCCTTTACAGGACTTAGGATTGGCTCTGCTACGGCAAAGGGACTGGGGCTGGCACTTAATAAACCCATCATACCGGTTCCAACGTTGGAGGGTCTGGCTTATAATTTGTTTGGAACAGAGAAAGTAGTTTGCCCAATGATGGATGCTAGACGGAATCAGGTATATACGGGGTTATATGAAGTTCAGGGTGAGGAATTGAATGTTTTATACCCACAAACCGCCATTGCGTTGGAAGAAATTCTATTGATTATAAAAGATTTAAACAGAGAGGTAATATTTCTTGGTGATGGTGCAGATGTCCATAAGGAATTTATTTCCCAGGAGTTAAAGGAAAAGGCTGTATTTGCACCAATACATTTAAATAAACAAAGAGCAGGTACCCTTGGTGCGTTAGCAATTCAATATTTTAAGAAGAATTTAATTGAGACCGCAACTGAGCATGAACCTGTATATCTAAGACTATCACAGGCAGAAAGAGAACTTGCAGAAAAAAATAGAAGTTAATTGAACTGGATGAAAGACATGGTGAAGGATATGTTTATTCGAAGGATGACTGAGGATGATTTAGAACAGGTAGATATAATTGAACAACAAACATTTTCGGAGCCGTGGAGTAAAGAGGATTTTGATAGCTCCCTGAAGGATAGTAATAATGAGTATTTAGTGGCTGAACACGAAGGTATGGTTGCCGGATACTGTGGTTACTGGGGAGTTGCTGGAGAAGGTTATATTTATAATGTTGCGGTAAAAAAAGAGTTTCGGAACCAGGGAATTGGTCACCAAATGCTTACCGTACTTCTTGAGAATTCAAAACATAGGGGTATTACCTCACTGACTTTGGAGGTTAGATACTCGAATGCACCTGCCATCCATCTTTATGAGAGCCTTGGATTTGAAAAAGCAGGTATACGCAAAGATTTCTATACGAAACCCAATGAGGATGCTGTTATAATGTGGCTAAAACCGATACAGTAATTCCCACTATAAATATGGAGCATTACCGTTTATAATATTCCTAAGAGCAATAAGCTTTTATGAACAAGAGGGGGACGAGTCGTGAAAAGTGCAGATAGAATTGTTAAAAGGACAAAGGTGCCTCTACACTGCAATTCTTGCGGTAAGGAGCTTAAGGTTGAGAATGGGATTCTTAAGGAAGATGCTTTCGAGGCTTCTAAGGAGTGGGGTTATTTCTCAAAGAGGGATATGGAAATACACCATTTCAATCTATGTGAAGAATGTTATGAGGAAATTGTTTCGAAATTCAGTATTCCTGTAGAAGTTAAGAAAAAGTTGGAAATTCTATAATAAGACAGAAGGAAATAAGAAACTAAAAAAAGTTTATTTAAAAACATAAGACTACGGCTAAGGTTATCAAATAGATAATTGGCTGTAGTCTTTTTAGTATAGCGAAGGTAAAGTGAAATGATAGACATAGGATACACAAAACAAAATTGTGGACAAACCAGAGAAACTACTGTTAAAATAGGTGCATATTAGATTGACATTTCGTTTAACCCCTTTACCCTGCAAAGATTTAGGATAACAGAATAGGGTATAATATAGATAGATTATAAATAAGGAAGGCATAAAAATGTTAGATGTATGTTTACTTGGTACAAGTGGTATGATGCCGTTACCAGGAAGATGGTTAACTGCATTGATGACCAGATTTAATGGCAGCAGTTTATTAATAGATTGTGGAGAAGGTACGCAGATTACTATTAGAGAAAAAGGTTGGAGCTTTCACTCCATTGATATCATATGTTTTACACATTATCATGGGGATCATATTAGTGGCTTACCCGGACTTCTTCTTTCCATGGGAAATGCAGAACGTACCCAGCCAGTTACATTGATTGGTCCTAAAGGTTTGGAAAGAGTAGTGAATTCTCTTAGAGTTATTGCACCTGAGCTCCCATTTGAATTGAAATTCATAGAGCTATCAGCACAAGAGGAAACAATTGAGATTAACGGCTATAACATTAAGGCTTTCCAGGTAAAGCATAATGTTATTTGTTACGGATACAGTGTTACCATTAGACGTGGCGGAAGATTCTTTGCGGAGAGGGCCTTAGAAAATCAAATACCTCAAAAGTTTTGGAACCGACTTCAAAAGGGTGATACGATTGTTGATGGAGATATTACTTATACACCCGATATGGTAATTGGACCAGAACGAAAAGGAATTAAAGTGACTTATTGCACGGACTCAAGGCCAATTAAAATAATCGCTGACAATGCCAAAGGGTCAGATCTGTTCATTTGTGAAGGGATGTATGGGGAACAAGACAAGGATAATAAGGCAAAAGAATATAAGCATATGACCTTTTGTGATGCGGCGAGACTCGCTAGGGAAGCTGAAGTGGCGGAATTATGGTTAACTCATTATAGCCCATCCTTAATCCGACCAGAAGATTTTATCGGAGAAGCAAAAAAAATATATAGGAATGCAAAGATTGGAAAAGATAGAAAAAGTGTTACACTGGAATTTGATAAAGACGAATAATATTTTTCGTAAGAGCCGCAATGCGGTATGGTGGAGATAAAATGGCAGAGAATACATTGATATTAGCAATAGAAACTTCTTGTGATGAAACGGCTGCAGCCGTTGTAAAAGATGGTAGGGAGGTGCTTTCAAATATTATATCCTCCCAGATAGAGCTTCATAAGCTATACGGAGGAGTAGTACCGGAGATTGCCTCCCGCAAACATATAGAAAAAATCAATCAGGTAATAGAAGAAGCACTTACAGAGGCTAAGGTAACGCTGAATGATATTACAGCAATCGGTGTAACGTATGGTCCTGGTTTGGTTGGGGCATTGCTGGTTGGAGTGGCAGAAGCAAAAGCCATAAGCTTTGCAACAAAGAAGCCTTTGGTTGGGGTACATCATATTGAAGGACATGTATCTGCAAATTATATTGAAAATAAAGAATTAGAGCCACCCTTTTTATGCTTAATTGTTTCAGGTGGGCATACTCATTTAGTCTTAGTAAAAGAGTATGGTGTATATGAAATCATTGGGAGAACTAGGGATGATGCAGCTGGAGAAGCTTTTGACAAGGTTGCCAGAGCAATTGGACTTGGGTATCCGGGCGGACCAAAGATTGATAAGTTATCAAAAGAAGGAGATAAAAGAGCCATTGCATTTCCACGTGCGCAAATTGAGGGTGCTCCTTACGACTTTAGCTTTAGTGGTTTAAAATCAGCGGTATTAAACCATATCAATATATGTGAGATGAAACAGGAAGAAATCAATCGCGCTGATATTGCTGCCTCCTTTCAAGAAGCAGTAATCGATGTATTGGTTTCCAAGACAATACAGGCGGCGAAGGACTATGGTATGAAAAAGATTGCACTTGCCGGAGGTGTGGCTGCTAACTCTTCCCTTAGAGCAGCAATGGCAGCAGCATGTTCCTCAAATGGTCTTTCCTTTTATCATCCCTCACCAATCTATTGCACAGATAATGCTGCAATGATTGGTGCAGCAGCTTATTATGAATATCAAAGGGGTGCAAGAGCAGGACTTGATTTAAATGCTGTTCCTAATCTAAAAATAGGTGAAAGATAATAGGACTTAATTAAATTATAAGAGTAGTGATATAATTTATGTACAGAAAGAGTAATGGAGGTTAAATATGGAGCATAAGATTACAGCAATTGTATTAGCTGCGGGACAAGGAACAAGAATGAATACTTCTGTTGCAAAGCAGTTTTTAACATTGCGTGACAAACCGGTTCTGTTTTATTCTCTCAAGGCTTTTGAAGATAGCGCAGTTAATGACATTATCCTGGTTACCGGTAAGGAACAGGTGGAATACTGTAAAAGTATAGTAAGGCAGTATGAACTAACTAAGGTTTCTTGTATTATTGAAGGTGGAAAAGAACGGTATGATTCTGTTTATCAAGGATTGCTGCGTGCTGATGGTACAGATTATGTTTTAATTCATGATGGAGCAAGACCATTTATTACTCCGGATTTAATTAAAGAAATAATTGATCAGGTTAGGATTACCAAGGCTTGTTTAATTGGTACACAGGTGAAAGAAACCATAAAGATGATTAATTCGGAAGGGGTTGTGATTTCCACCCCTAACCGTAATACTCTATGGGCAGCACAGACTCCCCAAGCTTTTCAATATGATTCAATTATGATGTCCTATCAGTCCTTTTATAAAGAGCCTGATAAAGAAAGATTAGGAATAACAGATGATGCAATGTTATATGAGTTGTATCGAAAACTGCCAGTAAAAATGCTGCAAGGTGATTATCGCAATATAAAATTGACAACACCAGAGGATTTATTACTGGCGGAAAAGATATTGGATCAGATGAATGAAGTTAAGTAAGAACGAAGTTCTTAGTGTTTTGTAATTATAGTTAATAGGAATCTTAAGCATATTTTAAATTAATATGAAAATGCCATAGATACATGAATGAAGGATTTTGATGCATAAACATTTATATATTAAAATAAGAATTAAATAAAATAAAGATAAATAAAATAAAGATAAATAAAATATAGATAAATAAAATATAGATAAATTAAATAAAGATAAATTAAAATAAAGATTGACAACAATAAAGAGATAGGGTATACTCAAAACCATTAAAGAATATCTGTATTATAGGTAATGATTTGGAGGGTAAACGATGAGAACATCATTCATGACAATGTGTAATTATATGTGTGGCATGTGCAGCATGTCGATGGAACATATTTACCCGATAAGTGAATGTGATGTTTTAACGTTGATAAAAAAGAGATAACAACTATTTTGAGTCAAGTAAAACTAAGTGCAGGAAGCTTATCAAGGCTATCCTGTTTTTTTTATACTGTACACCTTGTTGCATTAAAGTGATAAAGGTCAAACAGGGCAGACTCTTCCTAGTTTAAAGGCAATTGACTACTTAATAAGTAATAATTTTTATTGTAATAAGAAATATTATGAAGATAAAAAGATATACAAACTAATGATTTTAGCTGTGCAACAATCCAAAACTTAAAATTGGAATGAAAACACAGAAAAAATAAAAAATTAATAGGAGGCTACATAATGAAAAAAGTTATTTCAGTATTATTAGTATTAACCTTAGTAAGCGCAGCACTGGTAGGTTGCGGAAAAAAAGATGGGGAAGACAAAGTTATCACTGTAGGCGCAAGCATTACACCTCATGCAGAAATTTTAGAGCAGGCTAGAGCAGCCATTGAAGAAGCCGGTTACGAATTAAAGATTGTTGAATATTCCGATTACGTTCAACCTAATGTTGCACTTGATGCAGGGGATCTTGATGCGAACTATTTCCAACACGTACCATATCTTAATTCACAAAATGAAGAAAACGGTACAAAATTAGTATCTGCAGGAATTATTCACTATGAGCCAATGGGGATCTATGCTGGAAAAACAACAAGCCTTGATGCATTAGCAGAGGGAGCTAAAATTGCAGTTCCTAATGATACGACCAATGAAGCAAGAGCTTTATTATTATTAGAAGCACAAGGACTGATTACATTAAAAGAAGGTGTTGGTCTAAATGCTACAAAGAATGATATAGAAGAGAATCCAAAAAACATAGATATTATTGAACTTGAAGCAGCACAAATTCCAAGATCCAAGCAGGATGTTGATTTTGCGGTAATTAACGGTAATGTTGCATTAGAAGCTGGATTAAGCGTAGGAACAGATGCGCTTGTAGTTGAAGGTAAAGATTCTTTAGCAGCAGAAACTTATGGTAACATCATTGCTGTAAAAGAGGGTAACGAAGATAGAAAAGATATTAAAGTTCTCCTTGAGGCTCTTCAGAGTGATGCCGTTAAGCAGTTTATTAATGATACTTATGACGGTGCAGTTGTACCTAAGTTTTAATGAAATAAGAGGCCATAATTATTTAATAAGATTATCTGCAATAATTATATATGCGCTAGTTAAAATATTAAACTAAAATATTAGAAAAGGCTATTCATTAATGGATGACATCAATTCATCTATTTGAATAAGCCTTTTTAAATCTTTTTAGTAACTTATATTATAAGAGGGGTTCTATCTAATATAGTATTCTATACCAACTTCTATTTAATAAAGAAACTCTTTATTTTATATATTCTTAAAATTAGGTAATAATTTTTTTGCTTTTTACAAACAATATGAAATGATTGCTAAAAGGCTTGTAATGCCGTTATTTAAAGGGTTATATTGCATTTGAAACAAATGGACAAGAATAATTTAAAACTACTTGACACAGGATATATAAGGTGATATACTAGCAAAGCGACGTTTGGAGAGATGCCCGAGAGGCTTAAGGGGCTGGTCTTGAAAACCAGTGATTCTGCAAGGAACCGTGGGTTCGAATCCCACTCTCTCCGTTCAAAACATATAAGTCGAATGACCTTGTGCTTTTGAAAAGTGGACAAGCCCAAACGATTATAAATAATGTTGAACATATTTATCCTTTGGAGAAATACCCAAGAGGCTGAAGGGGCTCCCCTGGAAAGGGAGTAGGTCGTTAATAGCGGCGCGAGGGTTCAAATCCCTCTTTCTCCGTTCTATTTTTTTGATGAAATGTTGCTGAAAAAAATAGCGAAAAATAAATTAAAAAAGTAGTTGACAAGAGTGCTGATGCGTGATAAGCTACTAAAGCTGGTCGCGAGACACAGCAAAACGCAAAGAAAACTTAAGACATGAACCTTGATAATTGAACAGTGAAACAACCCTGAAAATTCTAAAAAACTTGAATCTTCACATGAGATTCAAGAGTATCCTAACGGATGCTCAAATAGATTTTTCATTAAGATATGTCAGTGATGATATATCACGAACCGTATTATATACGTAAACCATTTCATGGTCGCGTATTGATACAACCTAAAAACAGTAAAGATAACAGGATGCTTGAGTAATTAGAGTCGAAAGACTTGGGATTACAAATTGGCTAACGTTTATCTGACTGGATCAAAAACTTAAACATGAGAGTTTGATCCTGGCTCAGGATGAACGCTGGCGGCGTGCCTAACACATGCAAGTCGAACGGAGTATTA
>JAEWQV010000003.1 GCA_023399055.1 Bacillota bacterium
AATGCCATGAACAGAATTGCGCCAAGAGGAACCAGAACAACGTAGCCGGTAGAGGAAGCGACGTTGGACATGATACCGAGAAACACAACCACAGCGGTTACCATGCATTTGGGGGTGGAAGCGGCGACTTTGCGCAGCAAGCAGCCCAGAAAGCCGGTACGGTCAGCAACGCCGACACCGAGGATAATGGTAAAAACAGTACCTAGCGCAAAGAATCCGGTGAAGTTGCTAACGACAGTCGTGACCATGTGGCGTATGCTATCGGGAGCCATCAGATTGACGGCGGTAACCGTCTTTTCAATGATTTTGCCGCTAGCGGTGTCAACACCTTCATAAGTAACGGAAATGCCCAAGCCGCCACAGATCATGGAGATTACAATCGTGATAACTGTCAGTATGAGAAACAGGGTTGCGGGATCGGGAAGGCCGTTACCAACGCGTTCAACGGCATCCAAAGCCCTCATAACGAAACTTTTTTTCTCGGTATTGGATTTTGTCATACATATACCTCCTCATATATTCTTAGCCAATGTGGCTATTGAATCTTTTTTACAGCGTTTCAGCGTGCAAACCGTTTATCCACCGCAGCCTTCAACTGATCCATGGCTTTTTCAAGTGTGCATCTCGGGCAGGCGATGTTCATGCGCATATAGCCTGCACCGCCATCGCCGAACGAGCGGCCGTCGTTGAGCGCCAGATGCGCTTCATTGATAAAAAACTGCGGCAATGCGTCGCCCTGAAGATTAAGATCTTTGCAGTTTAGCCAAAGCAGATAGGTGCATTCCGGCCTACAGAAATGAATCTCTGGAATATTTTCCTTGAGATATCTCTCAACGTAGAGTGTATTACTTTCCAGATGTGTGAGCAGCTGCTCCAGCCATTCCTCACCGTAACGGAAAGCCGCTTCTACAGCTACAAGACTGAAGCAGTTATTGCGGTGTACATCCATGCGGTGCCAGAAGGAATCAAATTGTTCCTTCATCTGCATATTTGGGAAAACCGTTGTGGAGGCTTGCAGACCCGCCAGATTGAATGTCTTTGTCGCAGAAATGCAGGTGACTGTGATGTCGGCAATCTCCTTGGAGATGGTAGCCAATGGCGCATGTTTGCTGCCGAAAAGCATTAGATCAGAGTGGATTTCGTCGGAGATTATCTTTACACCATACTTGATACAAAGCTCACCCATCTGTCGTAGTTCATCACGGTTCCAGGTGCGACCCACCGGATTATGCGGGTTACACAGGATGAACAGGGCGGGTTTCTGTTTGAGCGCTTCCTCAAACTTGGCGATATCTAGCGTGTAGTAGCCGTCTTTTTCGTCTAGCTGGACAGTAAGAGGCTTGCGACCCCAGTTTTCCACCGAATCATAAAATTCGGAATAGACAGGCGTCAAAAAGAGAATCTTGTCGTCAGGCTTGCTGAATTCACGCCCGATGGTGCAAAGCACAGGAACGACACCCAGACCAAAGCTAACAAGGTTTTTGTCAATTTCCCAACTGTTGCGACGCTTCTGCCAGTCGCAGATCGACTCAAAATAGGAATCTGGACGGGAGGTGTATCCGAAAATGCCCTGCCGATTTCTTGCGTCAATCGCCTCCAGAATAGGCTGCGCTGTTTTTAGATCCATGTCTGCGATCCACAGAGGGATCAAATCGGCATGCCCAAACCGTCGTTGCAATTCGTCATACTTTGCCGAAAAGTTTTTCGACCTGTCAATTGGCTCATTAAAATCGTATTTCATAATGTTCTCCTTCCGGTGACTGTTATGCGCTAGAACCCAGCGCATAACTTCAATAAACAATATCTGCAATCCGCGTGCCAACTCTTTAAAAAAACAATAAACAGGTCACGAAATATTCATTTTGCTGTCTGGATTTTCAGAAATCCGCTGATTTAAGATGTTTTACAGTAGCTTTTTATTTATACTAGAATTTTTCGGATAAGCGAAAACAATAAAAGCACAAAATAAGTTTTTGTGCTTTTGCTATTTTTTTTGCAGAACACTTTGTGGAATTTGCTATTTGGTTGGTTTATTGGAACCAATTTCAAAATTTCAATCAACCATATTAGCCGGTTCCACCAATTGTCTTCCTTTTTTGGTGATTAGGCTACCACCGCGCCCTCTGTGTATTTCAATTAACTCCAGACGCTCCAGCGTAGAAAAGATGGTGCGTACCTCCTGTTCACTAAGCTGACAATTTTTTTGTTTAGCTTCCTGTACAATAGATTTTCGTCCACAGGCGATCCCTTTACGCTGCGCATCGGCCATTGTTTGCAGCACAAATATGAAAGCGGCCATACGGCTGCCGGCTGCCTTTTTCAGGCTTTGCATCATAGAGGTGTCGACCTGCACCGGTAAGGCTGGAGATTGTATTTCTGCAACTGGAGACACAGACGGCAGAACTGCCGGCGTTTTGTAAATGGTGGAAGGTAAATCAGTCGGCAGAATAACTTTTTTACCGATGTAGGCAAGGTATTCCGCACAGTTGCGCAGTTCACGGATATTGCCGTCCCAGCAGTGGTGCAGCAAAATCTTCTCCGCCGGCTTGGAAAGCTGGAAGTCGGCGCCGACATGCCGCTTCATATGTTCCATTAGCAGCAGGATATCGCTGCCACGCTCACGCAAAGGCGGGAGTTCGACTGGTAGAACGCCCAGCCTGTAATAAAGGTCTTTGCGAAATTCCCCGCGCTGCACCAA
>JAEWQV010000009.1 GCA_023399055.1 Bacillota bacterium
CCGATCTTTCCCCTCTATCGGCATGAACCACTAAATTGCCAATGCTACCCTTCTGATCGACTGGATTGAAATATAAATAACCAGACAATATACTTAATAAAGGTATTAATAGTATTGCGGCGATACGAGCCAGTTTCCTAAACACCATAACGAATCGTTCTTTTCTCGTTCGATTTTGAATCTCACTGAACATATCTCGTATGATTCTCTCATCAATCTCTTCAAAGGGTCGCCCATTTTCCCATAAATGAGACAATGACAGCGATAATTCATCATCATCAGACAAATTAACCAAAAGCCGTAGTGTTTTCAACTCTTCCGTAGAGATCGTATGATCCATGTACTTTGAGAGCAAATAATATGTATGTGATTCCTGCATAATATCCTTTTTATAAGGTATACACATGAGCCGTTAATTTATAACATGCCTTTTTAGATGTTATAAAACATAATAATATTATTTTTCAATTTTATTTATCCGATAAAGAAAAGAGAGAACAGCAAAGCATACTTACCGAGCTCCTTTCTTAAAACATGTAAGGCTTGCGATAACTGGTTACGCACAGATTGTTCTGAAATTAAGGCTTTAGCCGCTATTTCTGTTATAGTTATACCTTGTTCCTTATTTAACTCAAACAGTTCTCGTTGGCGAGGTGTCAACTTTTGTTTCGCTATTTCCAGTCTATGGTTAAATTCCTCAAAAGATAATTTACGTTCAATCGCTGTTTCCTCTCCATCTCCAGACTCATTCAGTACAACATCTTCCAAAAAAAGCGGACTATTTGCCTGCCTACGAAACTCATTCAATAATTGGTTCTTGGCCATCGTAAATAGGAAAGCATTAAAAGACATATCTAAATCAATTTGTTCTCTCCGCACCCACACTTTGATAAATGTCTCTTGTACAATATCTTTTGCAAGAGCATCAGAATGAGTCAAGTGCAATGCGAACGCATATAGACGTGAAGCGTATGATTCATACAGTTTCGTAAAGTCTCTGTATGAACCGCTTCGTAATCGTTCTAGGTATATCCGTTCTACATCCATCTCCTCTAGCACATATTGACCGAACAAATATAAAATAAAAAAATAAGAAGAGGTTATTTCCTCTTGAAAAGAAATAACCTCTATCTACTACAAATGGTGCTTAGCCTCATTTTTCATTGATCTATAAATCTTCAATTTTCACTTGCTTGAAGGACCTGATTTTTACCGGTCCCAAAAGCCCTGACGTTCGTAAATATTTTTCAGAATCTGGAGCATCGAACTTTACGATATTCGTTTTAGTTCTTCTCTCTTGTTTAGGCAATTTACTATCTCCGATAAGGCGATTAGGCCATAAGTTGACAATCTCTATTGATAAAGTATTTTGACCTTCCTTTACATAAGGAGTGATATCAACCTCAAAAGGAGCCGACCAAGAAACAGGGAAGACATGATCATTAACTTTAATCACAGCTAGATCTTGAACATTCCCTAAGTCTAATTTCATCTTTTTATCCCTTAACTGTTCAGTCTTTATATAAAATGTATTTTCATAAATCGCTTTTCCTGAAAAATAACGGATCTCCGGATCTTCTGAATCTGTCGATGAATATAATTTATTGAAAATGACAGGTTCACTTTTACCCCAACAAGAATCAAAGCGTACAACCCAATTCCCCATTATGACATACTCCTCTATTTTCTCACTGCTTCCTATAGATAAAACACTTCCATTATTCCAATAAATTTTATAATTCCCGGGATCATATATGTTAGCGACAATATTATCTTTTTTGGTTTCAAATTCAATTGGAGGATATTGGCCAGCCTCTAAATCATCTGGGAATATTGCAGAACTACAACGCTCCACTTTCACGATATGATTATTCGTCTTCTCTGCATTCCTAAATACTACAAAAACAGAGCCTTCTGGATTAAAATGCAAAGGAATAACCGTAGTTCCGTTCTCTTCATAATAATTTAAAACAGGCCTTATGTCTCCTGTTTGTGGATTCCATAATTCAGGAACCTTTCCTGTTACCCTAAATTTGCAATTCACAAATTCATAACGATCTGGTAAAGAAGGCATATACCGATAGAAATAATCATTAATGCCATTTACAGCATACCGATTTGTTACAAAATAAATATCTTGTTCCTCTGTTCTTCGATGAATATAATCCAATAACGTTCCCGATCGACGGCTTGTATATGATAAATCAGGCTTCACCGACATAGACATTAGCACATTATTTATATCTTGCCCCCAAATTACACGCCCTTTACCATAGGTTTGTTCCGTTCTATTTACTCCATCTAGCCATCCCCACATACGATTCCGAATTTCATACAACTCTTTATCACCCTCCGGATAATTGGTTAGGCCACTCGTTCTAAGAGGAGGCTCACCAATCACAGTCATACCTTGTAATACCAACTGTTCTATTTTTCTTAAGACTTCCAAATCAATTGTCTTGTGAGGAGGTAATATTAATACTTGATACGACATTCCATCCGGCAAACGTATTTTCCCTTCAGAAAAAGAAAGCCTATTTAAAATCACATCTTTTGAGCATTTATCCCAGTCATACCCAAAATTTAGATTGTCTACCTCCTCTTTCAGAAAAACCATATTAGGGACATCATCTCCTGTATAATAAAGAACATCTGCCACAAATAATCCTTGTTGAAGCAAATAAGAACACCGATCTATATAATCT
>JAEWQV010000016.1 GCA_023399055.1 Bacillota bacterium
ATAGGTTCGAGCCCTATAGGTCCCATTTGTGCCGGCGTGGCGGAACTGGCAGACGCACAGGACTTAAAATCCTGCGGGACTAATCTCCCGTACCGGTTCGATTCCGGTCGCCGGCATTATTCTATAAGATATTATAGAATAATGCTTTTTATTTTAAAAAGCAGTGTCTGCAATGTGTGTGCTTAGCTCAGCTGGATAGAGCGTCTGGCTACGGACCAGAAGGTCGGGAGTTCGAATCTTCTAGCACACATTAAATAAAGCAGTAAATTTCAATATGAGATTTACTGCTTTATTTTTTTGCTATTAATATTTATTTGCTTACATTTTAGTGAAACCGAAAAAGAACTTGTCATCTTAATATTACTTTTTCATTTATACAATTCATCTTTTTAATATCAACGATACTATGCCTGCGGCACGCTATTTGTGTTTGCAGGTTTTTTTTTTAGTTATACTGTTGAACATCGAGGTGAAAGCAGATATTATTACATTTTTTAATATAAAAGTTATACCAAGAATGTGCAATAATTATAGTAGTAAATGTAAATATATTCCAATAAAATAAAATTATGACATCATGTGTACAAGCCTGTAGCAATATGACGGATTAGAGTTTAGGACATGCTCGACTATCTTTTATGAAAGCTAGGTGATGTATATGATTGTATTTAATTAAAATGGGGTTTTAATATGATTTCAATAATGAGGAGGGTTTAACAATGAAAAGAAAGAGAATATTTAAGTTTATAAGTATTCTACTTGTTCTTTCTCTGATTGTAATGGGGAAGGAAATGCCAAAGAAAATTTTAGCTGATACAGTTGCAAGTCAGTCATACACGTGGAAGAATGTACAGATGGTTGCAGGTGGTTATGTAGACAATATTATATTTAATCCAGGAGAGAAGAATTTAATTTATGCGCGTACAGATATGGGAGGCGCATATCGCTGGAATGAGAGTACTAGTAGTTGGATTCCTTTAACAGACTGGATAACCGCAGATGACTGGAATAATACAGGATGTGAAAGTCTTGCAGTTGATCCTATTGATACCAATCGTGTGTATATTGCCGCAGGCACATATACCAATGATTGGACTGATAAAAACGGTTATATAATGCGTTCCACTGACAAGGGCAATACCTGGTCTTTAACTCAATTGCCTTTTAAAAATGGTGCAAATATGCTTGGCCGTTCTATGGGGGAAAGGCTCGTAGTTGATCCGAATAGTAATAATGTACTTTATTTTGGAACACGTGGCGGAAATGGACTTTGGAAAAGTACAGATTATGGCGCTACTTGGAGTAAAGTAACAGGTCTGACTGCAGTCGGAAATTATGCGCCTACAATGGATGATGCTACTTCCTATGATAGTACACTTACTGGTGTAGTATGGGTGACACCAGATCCAACCTCCAGTAGTAAGGGTAGCCCATGTCAAACCATTTACATTGGTGTTGCCAATAAAAAAGGGGAAGACATGGTGTATGTAACAAAGAACGGTGGAACCACCTGGTCTGCAGTTACAGGTCAACCAAAAAGAACGGTAGTTGCAGATTCTACAAAGCCAACAGTAACGACGGGCTTATTTCCACATCACGGTGTGTTAGGTTCTAATGGTGTTCTATATATATCCTATAGTGATGGCGTTGGTCCATACGATGGTCATAAAGGTGAGGTATGGAAGTACAATACCGCGACAGCTGTTTGGACAGAAATATCTCCAATCCCAACCTCAAGCGGAGATAACTATTTTGGATATGGTGGTTTAGCAGTTGATCCGAGTAATCCAAATGTGCTGATGGTTTCTACATTAAATTCCTGGTGGCCGGATGCCAATTTCTTCCGCAGTACTGACGGAGGTACTACATGGACTAGATTTTGGGACTGGAATGGTTATCCTAGTAGAACAATTAGGTATACACAAAATATAACAGCATCACCTTGGCTAACCTTTGGTAAAATTGACAATCCTCCGGAACCTGCGTTAAAACTTGGATGGATGATAGGTAATATATCAATAGATCCATTTAACCCTGCTCGAATGATGTATGGAACAGGAGCGACCGTGTATGGAACAACCAACTTAACAGCACTTGATAGTGGTGGAACAGTTAACTTATCCGTATACGGAAAAGGAATTGAACAGACAGCCGTTCAAGCCCTTGTTAGCCCAACAAGTGGAACAGCTCATCTTATATCAGGAATGTACGATCTTGGTGGTTTTGTACACAACAATCTTGATGCAGTTCCTAGTATGATGATGCTAACACCATTTCTTGCAAATACCTCAATTGATTATGCAGAACAAGTTCCAAATAAATACGTTAGAGTGGGTAATACAGATAAGGGAACCAATCCACGAATAGGGCTTTCTTATGATACTGGTAGCAATTGGTATAATCTAAATAATGCATGGAGTTCCAACAGTGAGGATACAACTGGTGGTGGAACTGTAGCAATGTCTGCAGATGGTAATGGCCTTGTGTGGGCACCAAGTGGACAATCTGTATATTACTCAACAAATTCAGGTTCTTCTTGGACTTTGAGCTCAGGAATACCGGCTGGTGCAAAAGTAGCATCTGATCGTGTGAATTCCAACAAATTCTATGGTTTTTATAATGGAACATTCTATGTAAGTACAAATAAAGGTGCTACTTTTAGCGCAACAGTTTCTACAGGACTACCAACTTCAGCTAACTTTAAAGTTGTTTCTGGAGTTGAAGGAGATATTTGGTTAGTTGGAACAGAAAAGAACTCTACAACCTTGAGCGGTATGTTTCATAGTACTAATTCAGGTACAAGCTTTACTAAGGTAGCCAATGTCAATGCTGCGGCAACTATTGGTTTCGGTAAAGCAGCAACAGGAAGTAATTATGTAGCGATTTATACCTCTGGAACTATTGGTGGTGTATATGGAATTTATAGATCCGATGATGCTGGACAGTCCTGGATTCGTATTAACGATGATAAACATCAATATGGAACCATTAGTTGTATCACAGGAGACCCAAGAGTTTATGGTAGAGTATATTTTGGTACCAACGGTCGAGGTATCCTTTACGGAGATATTTCTGGGACATTACCAACGGTAACACCAACGGTAACACCATCCGTTACACCATCAGTAACACCAACTATAACGCCAACTGTAACACCAACAGTGACTCCGACGGTAACACCGACAGTAACACCAACCGTAACGCCTACTGTTACGCCAAGTATAACACCTACTCCAGGTGCTAGTAACTTAGATGTCAAATTCGTTGGGTCCACAGCAGCTACAACGAATTCTATTGTTGTTCGCTATAAGTTAACAAACAATGGAACCAGTGCAATTACATTGTCCGATGTAAAACTTCGTTATTACTTTACAAAGGATGGTACAGAAAGTCAGAACTTCTATTGTGACTGGTCGTCTGCAGGCACCCAATATGTAACAGGAACCTTTGTTACAATAAGTCCTGCAAAAACAACTGCAGATACCTATCTCGAAGTAGGATTTGCCTCCGGGGCAGGAACCTTAGGAGCAGGACAATCCGTTGAGGTTCAAGCTAGGTTTGCAAAATCAAATTGGTCTAATTACACATTGACCAATGATTACTCTTATAAAGCAACTGGAACCACTTACGAAAGTTGGACGAAGGTTACAGCATATCAAGCGAATTCACTTATATATGGCACTGAACCGTAAATAATACTTTACCCAAGACTTTTTCCTATGCGAAGAACAATTAATGATATGATTGCAATTCGTATACCCAAAAGTCTTGGGTATTTTCTATCAATTTTTGGTGTAAAATACATCACGTTATATAAAATTTAATCTATTTATAATAAAAGCTTCATTTACGAACCATACTCATTATGATAAAATGTCTCAAAGGAGGCTTTTGGAATGAATAAGAAAGAATTTTTGGATGTTCTAAGGCAGACACTAGCGGGTGAAGTTAGCTCTTCGACTATAGATCAGAATTTACAATATTACAATCAATATATCTCGTCAAGAGGCATAGAGAATGAAGAAAAGGTAATTGAAGAACTAGGAGATCCTAGATTAATCGCAAAAACAATTATTTTAACAGATAAGTCTGCAAAGCAAAAAGGTCAGTTTAGAGAAAATGAATCCCAAAGAAGTTATTATGAGGACGGAGAAGACTACAAAGATAGCAATTATAGATCGGCCAATAAGCAAAATGGATTTAATAAGATGTCCTGGACTAGTAAATTAAGTATGATTTTAATCCTTATTGCAGTAATTTTAGTTGTAGTTATTATAGGTAGGGTAATCATAGGGTTCTTATTTGCATTTGGTATTCCTATCATATTGGTTCTATTATTAATATCGCTGTTTAAAAAACGAAATTAGCTTTATTGTAAATAATTTTTATAAATATTAAAAAGATATAAAACGTCAGTTCAATCCTGTAACAGGGTTAGAAACTGACGTTTTATATTAATTCACTGAAGATGAATTCTTGCATTCTGCAAATCTAAGTCTATATTGTTAAAATAATTCTTCAATTGAACACAGGGGATGTCGCTATTTTTTAGATTACTAAGAGTCTCATAGAAGTTTAGAAAGAATTTTCTAATAATATGGGTACGATAAATGATGCAGGGCTCTTTTTCACTAAATAATTCTATACTCATAGCGATAATATATTCTTCACGTAACGGAAGCTCCGATAGGACACCTTTATATAATATTGATCCGTCATTTTGAATGATTTCTATTATATTGCTTTTTCTTTTCATAGTACCTCCATATAATGAACAGTGAGAAGGGGTAATACGTGCAGAAGGATGGCATTATCGTATTACAATATAGATACCCAATATAATAAACAATACGGAACTAATCACTTTAATTAGTGGTAATTTTTCTAGTAGACCTTCTGATAAAGTAAATACCTTTTTCCCGAAATAAATAAACAAAGTTATAATAAGTAATGGTAGGATGAAGGCAAAACTATAAATAATCAGATATAAGATAGCAACCCATTCGATTTGGTTTCCTTGAATTAACACAATAATTGAGGTTAGATAAATCTGACCAGTACACATAAATTCACCAAAGGCTAAGAGCATCCCAAGGAGAACCATTATTACTATTAAATATTTACTTCCCGAATATGTTGCAATACGCCTCATAACTTGATGATTAAACTGTTTTAAACCAGAAGGTAATTGTAATACCATTCTATTATACTTCTCTTTTTTAGCCATTACATAATCAAATAAGTTTAGTGTTGCAAAAGCCACAATGAAAATCAACATAAGATATTTGGTTATAAAGTTTAGTAAGTCAAGGTTTACCTTGGAAAGTAGTTTATAAAATATCGTTCCCAAAAGAAAGAACATAACGAATTTTCCCAAGCTGAAGGATAAACCAATTTTTAAAATTTTTTTACCATCAAGCATCATTAAGGATAGTAAAAATAAGAACATGGAAAGTGAACACGGGTTAAATCCATTTAACAATCCTGCACCGAATACAGCAAATCCGTGGACTATATCATTCTTTATTATTAATGTATTTGGATCAAGCACAATCGTTGGCTTTGATCTAGCGTAATTATTAACGTATAATTCCAGTCCTTCTAGAATCGCTTTATCTCCAATAAGTGCCTGATCGGATATAAAAATGACTGGGATTTCGCCTAGTTGATCGGATTTCAAGCCGTACTCTTTTCCATATTCTCTTAAAAGAGTGATATTTTCGGGAACATACAAATTATATCCTATGGCATTTACACCTGGATATTTAGCTTTCAATTGATTAATGAAATCCACAGCTGTTTTGCAAGACGCACAGGTAGTAGAGTAGAAGTAAATGAAGGTTGTTGCTTGACCATCTAGATTGGAAATAGAATTGTTCTCAGCTTGAAAATCAGCATTATCTGGATAACTAATCAAATGATCTATGGCTTCGCCCTGTAGCAAGCTATCAATGTTTTCTTCAGTAATCTCTGAATTAAAAAGATATTGGTCACCAATAAAGACGAGTGGGTAGATACCTTTAATTACATCCGGGACATGACTATTTAATTCATAGTTAATCAGTTCCTCTTTGTTGGAATTGTCAGATACATTTATTTTATATAGTTTAATATTCCTGGCGATGGATAAATCATCCAAAAGAGTAGTAATCTCTTTACAACTGGAGCAATTAGGATCATAGGCATATATGATAGTATCAATATTATCTTTACTAGCTGCTGTTGTGATATCTGTTTGCAAACTACTGTCTGTAGAGGAAGAGTTTGCATCTTGTATAACAATTGTCTGCTGTGAGGTATCAATATCAACGGTATATCCCATATAGGTATAGAGCATAGAAGATGTAAAGGTAATGCCATCTATTTTTTCGTTTTCCGCATCCAATACTTCAATAGTTGGATCATTGCTGTAGGTTATAACATTTTTATACCAATTGATATATAAGTAACCCTTCCCATCAATAGCATCTTCATTGTATATTTCATCTTTGCCACATCTTCCACATTCAATATACTGATAGTTGATTAAATCCAATACATCATATAGCGGAAGAAGCAATACCCCATCCTCATTTAATATACATTCTAATGTCTTTTCAGTATGCTGGTAGGTTATAAGAAACTTCTGTGAATCCGAATTTGAAAAACCAGCTAAAAAAGGAAAAAACAAAATAGGCAATAAGAAAAAGAGGATACGCTTATCTATTGAAAGTTTCATTATGTAAAATCCCCCATAATAGAATTAACACAAACCCATATAAATTTGGAAGAAGCATGCACGCAAGTTTATCCGACTTGCGTGCATGTTCATAAAACTATAATAATTTAATTTAAAATTAATAGGTAGGCCATCCATTTGTGAAATAAAGATCGCTGATTAATAGGGTTGCCATTCCGTTATTCCCAGAATCGTAAGCATGACGAACTAAAACATAATTGCTTCCGTTCTTATAGACATCTTGGCCACCAGGACCAACCCATTTCGCATTACCGGTATCTAAGTAAGTTACACCACCGCTGGCCATACTTACGCCATTCTTATCCACAAAAGGACCGGTAATACTTGTGGAACGACCATAACCAATCTTATATGTACTGTTCACACCCTGGCAGCAGGTTCCATAGGAACAGAATAAATAATAATACCCGTCTTTATAGATCAGAGATGGACCTTCGATGCCACCTGATTTATAAGCAATTGTATAGATGGTTCCGGAAGGTCTCCAGGTCGCTGAATTCAATCTGACTACATGAATTCCATCGAACCAGGAACCGAATGCTAACCAAGGTTTGCCTTCAGCATCAATTGTTAAATTAGGGTCAATGGCATTATATGCATTTGTTCCAGATTTTGATGAGATAACACACCCATCGTCTCTCCAATCACCTTTAGCAATACTGCTGCAGGATACAAGTCCGATGGCGGAATTGTTCTTACCAAATTCAGATACAGAATAGAACATATAGTATCTTCCGTTGTAATAGGTAAGATCTGGAGCCCACACATCATTCGTCGTCATGTTAGGAGCGTATGTCTTCCACCAGGATAGCGCGGAAGCAAAGACTTGTACACCATTATGCCAAGTATATCCATCAGAAGAGTATTTCATCTGGATTCCTTGGCCAGTAAATGGAGCCCACCATAAATTACCTTCCTTGATAATGGTAGGATCATGGGAAAATAAATCTCCGGATAGACCCCAGAATGCCGCTTGCGCAGGAACTGCGCTACTGCTAAACATGAACATAATCATGCATACAGCAATTACTTTTTTAAACTGTTTTAATTTTTTTCGTAACATAAATCCTTCTACCTCCTTAAAATTTTGGACTATTAATTTAATATTATTGCGTGCCTAGTTATCCTCCTTTCTATTAATTAATAATCATATTTACTGCAAAACTCAGGAAAATCTAGTCCTCAAATTTTCGATGAATTCTGTTGCCTAATTAATGCCCCATCATTAATTTTGTAAATATTTACATATAATTCTATATTTAACATAATACAGTATAGTAAATTTGTCAATGATTATTTAAGTATACAATTTAATAATAAATTAATCAGTGAATATAATTATTTTATAGATACAATTTGACACATTTTAAAGGTTAAATAAATTTTAATAAACTGTAATAGCAAAAGGATATAGGTTGGAATAAATCAAATAAATTAAGAAGGAATTGAATGAGATGAAAGATATGAAAGATATGAAAGATATGAAAGATATGAAAGAGATGATAACGTTAGAAAAGCTGGTATAACTTATTTAGACAAAGTGAAAAGACCGCGAGGGGGAGCCAGGCGGTCTTTTCGATGAGGGGAGTATAAATAATTAATAAGGGGTTATTTTGCTTGGGGTTAAATCCAAGCAATATCAATTATAATATAAAATATAATTTTATGCAATATTTATCTAAATAATTCGTTCTCGTATTGTATATCCAGTACAATTTCATACTTATAATTCAAATAATGTAAAAAATGCATTTCGCATGTCAGAAAATGTCTTAATAGAGAATCAAAAATGAATTGTATATACAAATTAAATGCATATTTTTTTGATTAAAGCTAATAATAAGGGGTGTAATTTAACAATTCATATTTTTCCTAGGAGGATCATTTATGTCAAGCAATAACAATAATTCAAAGAACAACAACAGTGGTTATCAGACATCAAATGTTAGAAACAGTAACAGTACAAACAGCAATAGTTCAAACAGCAATTCCAGCAGAAATGCAAACACATCATCATCCAATAATAACACAAGCAATATGAACTCAAGCAATATGAACTCAAGCCGTAATACTACTTCAGGAGTAAGATGTGAAAATACTTCCAAGGATTCATCCAGAGATTCTTCAAAAAACACTAATTCAAAAAATTCTTCTGAAAATAAGTCAAGCAAAAACAATTTTAGAGATTTTGACGATCTTGATAACAACTACTAAAATCTAATCTTGTGAGGAAAATCCCTTTAACTCGTTTAAAGGGATTTTTTATTAGCAAATAATCACTTCTCTGAATATTATATATAGTGTGAGCAATTTTATCTTAAAGCAATAACAGAGGTGGTGAGAATAAAAGTATGGCGTTTGATACAATTAAAACAAATGACATATTAAAATATATTGGAATGCCAAACGTTGTTATAATTGACCTTCGTGACAGGGATGAATATGAAGCAGGACATATACCATCTGCAATTAATATTCCTTATGAGCAGTTAGAATATAGAAAACGGAATCTTCGTCATGATGACCTTATAATCTTTTATTGTGGACGTGGGCATATTAGTCTAATGGCAGCAAGGGATTTAATGAAGGATGGCTATAATATCAAGAGTTTATACGGTGGTTATCGTGCTTATCACGGTAAAATGGACCGTGGAAGATGAAATAGCATTGACTACGAAGCAAAAGAGCTTTACAATAGGAGCACGATATAACTTTGAAATACATGAATAAGCGATAAACGCTTGGAGGTAGAATGAAGCAATTGGAATACGTTTCGCCCTGTCATTTTGGTCTGGAGGCGGTATTAAAAAGGGAGATAATGGATCTTGGGTGTGAGGTCATAAAAGTAGAAGACGGAAAAGTTAGCTATACAGGTGATTTAAACACATGTGCAAGAGCCAATATGTTTTTGAGAACAACGGAAAGAGTATTGTTAAAGGTAGCATCCTTTCAAGCAGTAACTTTTGATGAACTATTTGAAAAAACAAAAGCTTTGCCTTGGGAAGATTTCCTTCCAAAAGATGGTAAGTTTTGGGTAGCAAAAGCAAATTCAGTAAATAGTAAATTATTTAGTCCCTCTGATATCCAATCTATTATAAAAAAAGCCATTGTAGAAAGAATGAAACTTAAATATAAACAGGAATGGTTTGAAGAAAGTGGTAATTCTTATCCTCTTCGCGTGACAATTTTAAAAGATGAAGTAACCATTTGTATTGATACATCAGGTGAATCTTTGCATAAAAGAGGATATCGAAGGCTTACGAGTAAAGCACCAGTAACAGAAACACTTGCAGCTGCACTCATTATGCTTACACCTTGGAAAAATGATAGAATTCTTGTTGATCCTTTCTGTGGTAGTGGTACAATTCCAATTGAGGCGGCTTTAATTGGAGCAAATATTGCTCCAGGCATAAACAGATCATTTCTTGCACAAAGTTGGACAGAAATGTTTCCTGAAACTGTATGGGCACAAGCGAAGGAAGAAGCAGACTCCCTTGTTAAGAAAGATGTAGAGATGGTTATACAGGGTTATGATTTGGATGGTGAAATTATAAAAGCAGCCAGACAGAATGCAAGATGGGCTGGAGTAGACCACCTAATTCATTTTCAGCAAAAGCCTATGAAAGAGTTAAGCAGTAGTAAAAAATATGGCTTTATTATTACAAATCCCCCTTATGGAGAACGTCTTGAAGATAAGGCGGAACTTCCTGGTTTATATAAAGAAATGGGTAAGGTATTTGCTTCCCTTGACTCCTGGTCCTATTATATTATTACCGGATTTGAGGATGCGCAGAAATATATAGGTAAACAGGCGGATAAGAACCGAAAAATTTATAATGGTATGATGAAAACTTACTTTTATCAATATATGGGTCCAAGGCCACCAAAGAGAACGGATAATAAATAGTGTTTACTATAAAAAGAAAAGGTACTACAGTGTAGCAGGTTATACCTGTGTGCTGTGGTACCTTTTCTCTATATTATTCTTTATTATAAATTCTTTTTCAGCCATTGAATGATATCGGAATAGACCTCTTCTTTATTCAGTTCATTTAATAACTCATGTCTACATTCAGGATATAATTTGGTTTCAACTCTGCTAAAATTATTTTTCTTCAATATATTTTGGAACTTTATAATTTCTTTTCCATAGTTACTAACTGCATCTTTTTCGCCGCTTATAATGAAAAGAGGAAGGTCTTTTCTAGTTAAGCGTATGTATTTTTTCTTTGTTGCATTTAATGTTATCTTTATTAGATCCTGATACATTGATGCAGAACATATAAAACCACAGTAAGGATCATGCATGTACGCTCCTACCACAGGATTACTACGCGATAACCAGTCATAAGTAGTTCGAGAAGAAAGAGAAGTATATTTTTTCCCATCAAATAATAGCTGATTCATATATGGAGAAATGTGCTTTGGCCCTTTTAATTTTTTTATTACTGTAGCAATGCATAAGCCAGATCGTGTGATGAAGCTTGAAGGATTTGTTGTACCAGATAAAATAACGGCATTATATTTGTCATATGTTTGTATAACATTACGTGCGATAAGACTGCCCATACTATGGGCAAATAAAACAAACTTATCACTTCTTTTGTGTTGTTCCACAAATTTAGAGACAGCAATGGCATCTTCAACAATTATCTGCGCACCATTCTCTGGTGAAATAACACCTAAGTCACTTAATTTCTTATCTGTTCCATGTCCCCGGTGATTATAAATATAAACCTCATAATCTTGTGAAATCAGATATTCAATAAAATGATGATATCTTCTTTGGTGCTCCGCCATGCCATGTAATATTAAAATGCTGGCTTTAGGATTATTCGTACATAAATAATGCGAAAGCACTGTGAAATATCCATCTTTCTGTTTTATAGAATCATAAATAACCTCACCCATTTCCTAATATGCTCCTTCAAATTCATTAATAACAATAAATTCAACAGTTTCTTCTATATTATATAGAAATATTTAGAAAAAATCAATTGAGATTTGTCAACATAGAAGTGGTTTTGAAGGACATAATATAAAAACACCACATTTCTACAAAATAATATAATTATTTAGAATAGTGATTGTGAAGAATAAATTAATATTATATAATTTATCTTATATTATTAAAAAATGTAGAAAAGTGTAAATATAAGGTGTTTTTTAAAAGTGAAAATAGAGCGGACAAAGGGAGGGAAAACTTTATGGATAAAACGCTGCTGAAGAAAGCGGCATTTCAAAGCGTAGCGTTAATGATAGCAGTCATAACGTTATCCTACGCGCTCAAATATTATCAGATGGTGACAGTATCTGCAAGCAATTCACTGCATGAGGAAGAAATGATTGCTAGTGATGTAAAAAATGATACTGATAATAAAATAGATGTTTCAGTTGATCAAGGTATTCACACTGTAGACACAATGGATATTACAAATGTTTCAATTACAGATATAAAAAGTTTAGAGGCAATTATAGATCAGAGTGTTTTACAACAACTTAATAGTGATTATATTGCAATTCAAAAACCACAGCAAAAGAGAACCTCAATCACATTAGAAGATCTTTATCTTAATCGTAGTATCCGACTTAAGTTTAGTGGATTAGGCCAAGCGGGTATAACTACTAATTCTATTTTTAGAGTGAGAAATAATGAACTTTACCAAGGCGAACCTAAATATACAGAAGAAAAGACGATTGAGGAAGAAGATGGGGAGTCCAAGGAAGTTATTAACAGGGATTACGGGAAAGATATTAGCCACGGTATAACAATAAAAGAGACAGGAAAAGAAAATAAGCAATCAACGGAGGTTTTAATTAATCTTGATACGGTCTATGCTTATTCAATATATGAGGATAAGAATTTTTACTATATTGATTTAAAGAAACCCTCGGAAGTATACGATAAAATTCTTGTAATTGATGCAGGACATGGCGGGAAAGATGCTGGAGCTTTATCTAAGGGCAGTAAATATTTTGAAAAGGATGTTAACCTGGATATTGTCCTTAGCTTACAAAAACTACTTGAAAAAGAGGACATTAAGGTATATTATACCCGTAATAAGGATGAGACTGTATTTTTAAATCCGAGAGTTAATCTGGCAAATGCGGTTGACTGTGATTATTTTATAAGTATTCATTGTAATGCGAATGCCGTATCTTCACCAAATGGTTCAGAAGTTCTTTATTATGATCAGGAGAGCAAGGGGATTAAAAATCAAGATCTTGCAGCCATTTTCTCTGATGAAATAGCAAAATTATTGCCGCTTAGACAGAGAGGTTTAATTAAGAAACAGCCGGAAGACATATATATTATGGATAAAGCACTCGTACCTACAATTTTAATCGAAGTTGGTTATATGACTAATAATACAGATATGAATTACCTTAGTAAGGCAGAAAACCGTGAGGTGGTGGCGGAAGGAATATATAACGCTATTATGAGAGCTTATAATGAGGTGCCACCAACAAAATAGGTATATGGTGTAAACGGTATTATGGAGGTAGTATGAAAAAGATAATATTTGCAACCTCAAATGAAGGTAAGATGAGGGAAATACGGGAATTATTAAAGGACTTAGATATTGAGCTATTATCTCTAAAAGATGCAGGTCTAAACCCTGATATAGATGAAAATGGAACGACCTTTGAAGAAAACGCTATTATTAAAGCTAAATTAATCATGGAATTGACAGGCGAAATAGTTTTAGCTGATGATTCTGGAATTGAGGTTGATTATCTGGATAAAGCACCAGGAGTATACTCAGCACGTTTTTTGGGTGAAGATACCTCATATGATATTAAAAATAAATACATTATTGATAAACTGGCAGCAGCATCAGGGGAAGAGCGTAGTGCCCGTTTTGTCTGTGTTATAGCCTGTGCGATGCCCGATGGTGAAATTAAGACTTGTAGAGCTACTATAGAGGGAATCATTGCAAATGAGATTGTAGGAGATAAAGGATTTGGCTATGATCCGATTTTTTATGTACCTGAATATAAGTGTACAACCGCAGAGATGCCTATGGAGCTAAAAAATGAAATTAGCCACCGAGGAAAAGCTTTAAAGGAAATGAAAGAAATTCTTAGAAAACATATTGTTTAACTTCAGGAGAAAAGAATGAAGGTATTGATTATAAGTGATACCCACGGTAGGAACCAAAATGTTCAAAGGGTAATTGAGAAAGTAGCACCAATTGATTTATTAATTCATTTAGGGGACTTTGAAGGAGGGGAAGAGTATATTCGTTCCTTAATAACCTGTGAGATAGAAATGGTAGCAGGCAACAATGACTTCTTTAATCGTCTACCAAAGGATAAGATTATTAAAATTGGCAAGTATACAGTAATGCTTACGCATGGTCATCGATATGGGGTGAATAGCTCTACCTATGATTTACGTGAGGAAGCGATAAGGAATAAAGCTGACATTGTAATGTTTGGACATACCCATGTTCCAATGATTGATCTTCAGGGTGAAGTTTGGGCAATTAATCCGGGAAGCCTGGCTCTGCCAAGGCAGAATGGAAGAATCCCTACTTATGCTATTATGGAGATAGATTCTATGGGTGATGCACACTTTACATTAAACTTCTACAAGGAAGAAGAGTATCCTTATATCCCTGATTAAATAGAGTGACAATTTGGATAAACAGGAGGAATAGTTCGAATTATTGAAAATGAATAAAAAGATATAAAAAGTGGTTGACATATCATTATGTCTATTATATAATAATTCTTGCGTCACGGCTGATACGAGTGAAAACCTTGAAAAATGCTTGATACAAAGCAGGATTTTCTTGAGACAACTCTAAGACATAAAATTGTTTGGCTTGAATAGCAAGAGATATTTCGGGGTGTAGCGCAGCTTGGCTAGCGCGCTTGATTTGGGATCAAGAGGTCGCAGGTTCGAATCCTGTCACCCCGACTGAAAGATTGAATTGTCTTTCAAAATTATTAACCTTAGGGTTGTATAATATAGCAATTATATAGGCAATATAATTAAATAGTAATTATATGCGGGTGTAGTTCAATGGTAGAACACTAGCCTTCCAAGCTAGATACGTGGGTTCGATTCCCATCACCCGCTTGATATTTGATATCAGGTATGTAATCAATATCACACCATATGTGCTAGTAGCTCAGTTGGATAGAGCAATGGCCTTCTAAGCCATGTGTCGGGGGTTCGAATCCCTTCTGGCACATTTTTCATCTTGTAAAGCTTGAAAAATGGTTATGGTGGGTATAGCGCAGTTGGTTAGCGCGCCAGATTGTGGCTCTGGAGGCCAAGGGTTCGAATCCCTTTATCCACCCTATATTGTATTAAAAAGAAAAGTCTGAAAAGACTTTTCGTTTTCTAATACAAGGTATCAATCTAATTTTGGGCTATCGCCAAGCGGTAAGGCACAGGACTTTGACTCCTGCATTCCGATGGTTCAAATCCATCTAGCCCAGTTTATACAGCATTTATGTATAAAGTCAATTTACAATGATTTATGTCACATTGTTACAGAGAACACGAAATACGATATTAAATAATTTAGATATACCAAGTGATGATGATTTCGTAAAAGATAAAGTGCTTGTTCTGTAGGAATGCTGATATAACATTAAGTATGGGATATTAGCTCAGTTGGTAGAGCACATGACTTTTAATCATGGTGTCCCGGGTTCGAGTCCCGGATGTCTCAGTTGTTTTACAAACAAGAGGAAACAATAAGTCGTTCCACTTGCTATAAAATAAATATGCGGATGTGGCGGAACTGGCAGACGCGCTAGACTTAGGATCTAGTGGGAGACCGTGCAGGTTCAATTCCTGTCATCCGCAATGGAAAAACTTGAAAACACTACTTATGTAGTGTTTTTTTGCATTCATTACAATCGAAACGACGTATCGTTTCACTAGTCAATTCTATTGATAATTGGAATAAATTACTATATACTATAAGTAGTGTAAATCTAGTACAGGGGGCAATTAGTAATGAAAACTTGGATGAAAAAGCTTTTACTTAAGGTATTGATATTTATTATTGCGGTAATATTATTGCCTTTTACCGATAATACTTCGAGAATCTTTTTGACGATATCTGTACTAGCAATTTATTTATTTGTAGATTTAATATTTTTAATGGTTTCAAGGAAGAAATAGTACTGTCTCATATATATTAAGTTTGCAACGAGAATACTTATATTATAGTAGCTGTCCCAATAATATATTGTATTAGAAATTATTAAAAGTTGAGGAGCAAAGATGTATACTTATAAAGTAGTAGCATTACAAACAAAAAGAGTAGGGTTGAAATTTGAACTGGAAGACCTTGAGAGTAAAATAAATAAGTACGCACTGGATGGGTGGCGTGTTTCCCAATTAGTTCCCACCCTAAGTAATGGTTATACAAAAGGATATAAAATTGTATTTGAAAAAGAAATATAAGTAAAGAGTACATTTGATTAATATTTTAAAGTTAATTCCATATTTTCTTTGAGAGTTTATACCAATTATCGTATTTGGTTATTAGTTTTATTTGCAGCCAGTAATATTTGGTGGTATAATATGTAAAAGTATTGGGAGGTGCTTATTTATGAAATTATACAAATGTGGTGTTTGTGGAGCGGAAATTCCATTTTTAAAATGTCCTAATTGTGGGAAATATCGCCTTGTCAAAAGAAAGCCAAGTACAATAGGGTGGGCAATAACTGCGGTAATATTTATTATCATAATAATAGCATATATTACAGATGTTTTAATTTAATCATAAATGGGTGCAGGTTCAATTTAAGGTATCTGTAATAAAGAACACTTGAAAACACTACTTTGGTAGTGTTTTTTAACTATTAATTAGTAATTAGGATATATGAGCAGAAAGAATAGCTAAGTGAAGCAGAGAAAAGTAATATTTAGCACCCGAAAATGGTAATCATTGACATGCCCATACTACTATTGTATTATAGTTAAATGGGACAAGCTTATGGGTACGTTTGAAAGAATAGGAGTACGGTTATGGATGATGAAGAAAACTATGAAATAGATAATGATATAGAGATGTTTGATGACTTAAACAAGTCCTTGGGGAGTCAGGTTAATCAAATCCTAGAGGATAATAAATATAGAGATAATAAAAGAAAGAAATTGAAAAGGCGAATTTGGCTTATAAGTGGGCTTGCAATAATGCTAGTAGCGTCAGTTCTATTTGGGAAAAAGCTAGTAGTACATATGATTGGAAACTCAATATACGATAAATTAGAAATTGATACGGCCAGTATGAATAATCGGGAAGAAATGATAGTAACGGAGGACAACATTACTAATTTTAATACCGAGGAGAAGTATCTACAACGAAATATATTACTGCTAGGGGTAGAAGAGTTTGAAGGAGCAAAAAATACGGATGCAATAATTATCGCTTCCATAAACACAAAAGATAATACGCTGAAATTAACATCCTTAATGAGGGATTTGTATGTAGAAATTCAAGGATATGAAAATAATAAGCTTAACTCGGTTTATGCAAAGGGCGGGATAGACCTGCTTTATAACACAATTGAAAGTAATTTTGGGATCCGAATTGATGGATATGTTATGGTAAACTACAATGCTCTTGAGAATATTGTTGATCAATTGGATGGGATAGAAATTAAGCTTACCAAAGGTGAGGCGAAATATTTAAATACAAAAAACTATATTTCTGATCCAGCAAATCGTAATGTACTGGAAGGCACACAAACCCTGAATGGAAATCAAGTTCTAGGATATTGCAGAGTGCGCTATGTATCCACCGGTAGCGAGAGTGACGATTTTGGTAGGACACAAAGACATAGAGTTGTTTTAAACTCTATTTTTAATAAAGTAAAGCAATTAAATATAGTTGAAATGGCTTCTTTTATGTATGAAATACTGGAGGATACTAATATTACCACAGATATTTCAAAAAAAGATTTTAATAAATATATAGAAGAGGCGCTTGATATTATTACGAAAATTCAAATCAGTGAGTATCGGATTCCCTCCAATGGGACCTTTGAAAACAAGAAAATTAAAATAGGAAGTTTAAAAAGGGCTGTGTTAGTTCCAAATGATTGGAATGTAATAAGAGAAGATATCAGGAACTTTATATATGGATCAGAATAATCGCCCCTTGTGTCTGCGATAGATATGTTATATAATGAATTTTGTATATTAAAATATAGGATTCCTATTTTCAGATGAAACGAAAGAATAGCAATCCAACAATGAGCTTTTTATAATCACAAGGAGGAAACAATGGAAGTAGATTTAGACCCTGACCCTGATAAGATCTTAAGTCAGATTATTATTTTGGTCGTATTAACAATGACGAATGCATTTTTTGCTGGCGCCGAAATGGCGATGGTATCTGCGAATAAGAATAAGATTCGTAAGTTTGCAGAGGAAGGAAGCAAAAGTGCAAAACTGGTGCAGAAATTTTTAGAGGAACCGACAAAATTCCTATCAACCATACAGGTTGCAATTACCTTAGCAGGATTTTTCTCGAGTGCATCTGCTGCTTCAGGTCTATCAAGACCATTAAGTATTTGGCTGCAAGAACATAATATCCCTTATAGTGGTCAGATTTCACTGATTTCGATAACATTAATTTTGTCCTATTTTACACTGGTATTAGGCGAACTAGTACCAAAAAAGATTGCTATGCAAAAACCAGAAGCTATTAGTATGTTTTGTGTCAAACCTATCAAAGTTGTAGCAAAATTTGCATACCCATTTATAAAGCTTCTGACCTTTTCCACCAATATTGTGACACGTCCTTTCGGTATTAAAGAAGGAAATCCAGAAGAAATTCTATCAAGAGAAGAATTGATTTCCCTCGTGAACGAAGGGCAAGCCCATGGTGTCTTGAATAAGAAAGAAAAAGAAATGATTAATTCCATAATGGAATTTGATGAAAAGACAGCAAAAGAAATTATGACTCCACGTATTAATGTGTTTGCAATTGACTTAAATTCTCCTAAGGAAGAATACCTTGAGGATTTGTTAAATACTAAATTCACACGAATTCCGGTATATGAAGAAGACATTGATAATGTAGTTGGAATGATATATATAAAAGATTTTCTGAAAGAGGCAGTAAAGAAGGGCTATAAAAATGTAGACCTAAGAAGTATTATGAAAAAGCCCTATCTTGTTCCTGACAGTAAAATTATTAAGGACTTATTTAAAGAGCTGCAGGTTTCTAAAAAGCAAATAGCTATTCTAATTGATGAATACGGTGGATTTGCTGGAATTGTAACCATGGAGGACCTTGTAGAAGAAGTAATGGGTGATATTGAAGATGAGTATGATACGGCATCCTTTAAGGTAAAGAAAATTGAAGAAGATACTTATCTTGTGGATGGGATGGCTACAATAGATGAACTTAATATAAAGCTTGATCTTGATCTTTATTCGGAGAACTATGATACAATTTCAGGTTTTCTGATTGATCAACTAGGAACAATTCCTACGGAGAATGATAATCGAACAGTTGAATATGAGAATCTTGTATTTAAGCTGGAGAGTGTTAAGAATAAAAGAATAGATAAAGTAAAGCTTTACATTGGAGAACCAAAATAAGAATAAGTTTAACCACTGCGTTAGTTTCTAAGACTACGCAGTGGTTTTTCTATGTAAAGTTGCACGATAATTCATTTTTTGAATAAACTGAATTGAGAATATAGGATTCGAAGGATTCGTTGTGTTTTAGGAGGTATTTATGAACAATAATTACGACAAAGATCGTGCCGGAATACCCTATACCGACATAAACTGGTATGATGTGGTAGGTCAACCTTTCGGTACTGCTTCCTACTTTAATGCGATTGTATTTGGAGATGCTAATAATATTGTAGATACAAAAGGAGCCATGGCAGTAGGTGGTAATTTTACAAGTCCAAGAGGACTTAGCTTAGCCTATGGAAATGATGGAAAGCTTAAAGGAACAGGATACAGTCCGGATTTGGTAAGATTTTTAGTCGGTGGCAATGTTGCTATGCAAGGACCATTAGTAGTGATAGGTCATGTTGTTGGAGGCGGTAATTTCAGAGCTGCCAAAGGCAGTACCTACATGATTGGTAAAAATGGTCAGCCGGGTCAGGCGCAACAATTAACTGATTTATATCAGGCGGATGGAGGCAGTAAATATTGGAGACTAAGTGATAGAGATACCCATTATGCTGTATCCAGCTATGATGTACCAAGATTTATTCCAGCTAGTAGAATTAATGCTGATACGGCTAAATTCTTTAGAGATGCAGAAGAAAGTGTAACAGATTTCTTTGAGTGTATCACAGATCTTGAACCAAATGGTACTGTGACGGAACATTTTCATGAGTGGATCCTAAGAGGTACCGATCCACAACAAAATGTTTTCCTCATAGACGCAAGTCCAAACGGACAACTAAACAAAGAAATTCGTTTTGAAATTCCAGAAGGAAGTCTTGCAATTGTAAAATTCCGAACAGGAAATGACGCACATCTCCAATATGGACTTTGGGGTGCGGAAAGACTTGCAACACGAACTCTCTATGTGTTTGAAGATGCAGAGCATATCTATATGGAAGTTCCTGCAGCGATATGGGGAAGTGTTTTAGCACCACATGCGATGTATCATGCTCATCAAACTGGTGGAAACATTAATGGTAATGCAGCACTTGGCGGTTTGGCAGTTAGTCCTACCAGTGGATTTGAATTCCATCTTTATCCGTTTGTAGGAGGTGTGAGATGTGGAGAAGTAGCACCAGCGCCAGCACCAGCACCAGCACCAACACCAGCGCCAGCACCGGCACCAAGACCAACACCAGCACCAAGACCAACGCCGGCACCAAGACCAACGCCGGCACCAAGACCAACGCCAGCACCTCAACCAGCGCCTCAACCGGCACCTCAACCAGCACCTCAACCAGCACCAAGGCCAACTCCAAGACCAACTCCAAGACCAACACCAAGACCAACACCAAGACCGACTCCTATGCCAACACCACAGCCGGAAACAAAACCAGAGATTATAGTTGTACCACCAGTTCAAGAATGTCCTGTATGTCCAGAACCAGTTACAAGAATTGAAATTAAACCGGTTCCAATTCCTATTCCAATTCCAATGCCGGAGGAAGAAGAGTGTGAATTAACACAAATTACGCCAGGACTTATCTTTGGATGTATTTGGGGATGTAGTAACGGGCACAATCATGAATGGGAAGTAAGTCTTTATAAGAACTGTGGAGAGAGAAGAGTCTTGTTGTATTGCATTAAAATATGCAATTGTGGATGCTTTGAATTTGAGGTTCCTTATGATGGCTTCTATATTCTGAAGATTTGCCCAGTTGGACGCAGAAGATCGTCCAATTGCAGACCGACGCTTACTTTAAAAAATGTAGGAGTTGCAAATCTATCAATAGAGTCTTAAGCAGGTATTCAGCACAATAAGAATAACCTAGAGGATTCGATATTTTACTTGTAGGTGTTATTGTTTTATAGGTATACGCTAATCTAGCATTAATAAAAAGTAAGGGATGAAACATAACAAATTATTCATCCCTTACTTTTTTAGTAAATAATAATTCAGCTTAAGATTAATATCGATTAGGCAGGACACCTGCAGGGTTGAATTGTTACAAATAATATGGTCAAGCCATAGTTAACGATTGATTAGGATGTGAAACAAAGTTATAATAATCCTAATTAAAAATAATTATGTGCAATTACACGAATTATTAGAATTGGAAAGGAGTTTATTATGTCTAAGGTATGTGTGTTTCTAGCAAATGGTTTTGAGGAAATTGAAGCATTAACGGTGGTGGACCTACTTCGTAGGGTGAAGATAGAGGTAAATACCATATCGATTACAGGTGAACAATATGTTACCGGAGCCCATCAAATAATAGTGAAAGCAGATGAATTATTTGAACAAGTAGATTTTAATAAGGTGGACATGCTAGTATTACCCGGTGGTATGCCAGGTACCAGGAACTTAGATGCCCATAAAGGGCTAGAGCAATTACTTACTAAGTTCCAGGTAGAAGGGAAAAAGATTTCTGCTATCTGTGCTGCACCAAGTGTACTGGGTGCAAAAGGACTTTTAGAGGGGAAGGCAGCAACCTGTTATCCTGGTTTTGAAGGTGCTTTAAAAGGTGCATTTATAAAAAGTGAGGATGTTGTAGTAGACGGTAATATAGTAACGTCAAAAGGAATGGGAACTGCAATTGATTTTTCTCTAGAGTTGATTAGCGCATTGGTAGATCAAGAGACTGCTGCGAAAACTGCCGCAGCAATTCAATACCAACATTATAACGAATACTAACAGGCTAACGATCGAATACCAATTCTATTTAGGACTTGCTATTATACGGTAGGATCTGTTTTCTTAGTAATAGCAAGCATAATAGATTTGGAATTGCCATAAAGGCATTCACAAGATCTGTCATTTCCCAAACGAGTTCCATGGATATAACAGAACCAATAAATATCATAACTATATAACAGAGGCGGTAGGTGCTTATTCCACTTTTTCCAAATAAGTACTCTACCGCCTTTTCTCCGAAATATGACCAGCCTATTAAAGTGGCTACAGCAAAGGAGATAAGTGAAAGGCCTAAGAGCACACTTCCAAAGGGTATAGCACTAAATGCTGCACTAGTGAGTTCCGTAAAGGAATAACCAACTGCAGAAGAAGGGTTTTTTAGTAAGTTAGATACGATAACAATACCGGTTATAGCGCACATAACAACAGTATCCCAGAAGGTGGCACTCATAGAAACAAGTGCTTGACGGGAGGGATGAGAAGTTCTTGCACCGGCAGCAGCGATTGCGGCAGTTCCAAGACCAGCTTCGTTTGTGAATACTCCTCTTGCTATTCCATATCTTAAAGCAGAGCGTAGGGTGCTTCCAATAAAACCACCTGCAACGGCAGCGGGTAACTCACTGGGAACAAAGGCCGCTTTGACAATAAGTGCAAGAGCGGGTAAAACGTATTGAATATTGATTATTATTATAATAAAACATGCAAAGATATAAAAGAAACCCATTGCCGGTACTAACTTACTACAGATATTACCTATGGACTTAATTCCACCAACAATTACCATACCAACAACGATAGCCATAACCATGCCCACGGCATATTCCGGCAGATTCCACAAGGTTTTTGCAGTTTCAGTAACTGCTCTTGCCTGGGTAGAACAACCGACACCATAAGAGGCAATTAATGTTAATATACAAAAGACCACCGCAAGCCATTTCTTTTTCAGCCCATATTCCAGCGCATACATTGGCCCACCAAGAAAAGTACCATCCGATGTTTTACGACGATAGAGAACACCTAAGAAGCATTCTGCATAGGTAGTTGCCATTCCAAGTATACCGGTAAGCCAGCACCAAAAAATTGCACCAGGGCCACCAAGTGCTACAGCAGTGGAGATACCTACAATATTTCCAGTTCCAATTGTTGCAGCCAGAGTCGCAGTAAGGGCACCGAAGCCACTTAGGTCGCCTTCGGCTCCTTCTTCGGTAGTATAAGATAATTTAACCGCCTTCCTGATGTGTTTTTGTACTCCTTTTAGATGAACGGTAAAGTAAATATGTGTGCCAAACAAAAGTATAGGTACTGGGAAACCCCAAAGAAAATTATTAATTGTTTTAATAAAATCAAGCATATAAAACCTTTTCAAATTAGTTTTTATATGTATATGTGAATGTTGGGATAAGTATTAAGCTTTTCTCTATATTAAAAGAAAACATGGAACTAGCAGTATGCTTAATTAACTGAATATTTCCAATGAATAAAAAAGCCTTACTGCTGTAAGGCTTTTACAATGTGATCAAATCCCATTCCATGGGAGGCTTTCACTAATATCGTATCATTCTGTTTTAGAATAGAAGGGATTGCAGCTAATAAGGAATCTCTAGTTTCATAGTAATAACATATGATATCTTTATTAGTTAAAGCAGCATCATACATATGTTTTGATAACAATCCGACACATACAAGAACATCTAGGTCGCTTTGGGAGGCGTAGGTACCAACATTAGAATGAAGGTCATTCTCGCTGCTTCCCAACTCAAACATATCACCTAAAATAGCAACCTTTCTGGTATCAGCTTTACAAAGCAGATCAATAGCAGCTTTCATTGAAACTGGATTTGCATTATAGCAGTCATCAATAATAACCCACTTATCCTCTTTTATAATATTGCTTCTTCCGCCCAGCGCCTTAACTGTTGCAATACCTGCTGCAATCTGTTCTACACTTAGTTCCAGAATTCGCCCAACAGCCGTCGCTGCAAGTGAATTAAGCACCATATGTTCTCCAGGTTGTGGTATTTCTGCTGAAAAGCTCTGTTTGGCCACGTGAATACTACAACTACTACCTAACAAACCATGACTTATGATATCGGTTGCAGTTACATCGTTATCCGTACCCATACCAAAGCGTAGTGGTTTATGACCTTTCACTTCCTGAAGGGTTGCCAGCAAATCATCATCACCGTTTATACAGATATAACCCTCGTCTGCCATAAAATCAAATATCTCTGACTTGGCCTTTAAAATACCTTCTCTTGAACCGAGATTCTCCAAATGACATTGGCCGATATTTGTTATCACACATATGTCAGGCTTAGCTATTTCACTAAGTCTGTGCATTTCCCCAAAGTCGCTGATACCCATTTCAAGTACAGCGATTTCATGAAAGTCCTGAATTTTAAGTATGGTTAAAGGTAAACCAATTTCGTTATTAAAATTACCTTCTGTTTTTAATACACTATACTTTTGAGCAAGAACGCTACTAATAAATTCCTTCGTGCTAGTCTTGCCAACGCTTCCGGTGATACCAACGACCTTAATGGAAAGCTGTTGGCGGTAGAAGGTTGCAAGGTCCTTTAAGGCTTGAAGGCTATTGGGAACAAGGATATAGGGGCGTGTTGGTGTTACTGGCGGTTTTTCACATAATACGGCTAGTGCACCTTTTTCATAAGCAGTATCTATAAAATCGTGACCGTCTACGCGTTCACCGCAGGTAGCAATAAACAAATAATTATCCTTAACCAGGCGTGAATCGATAACCGCACCAGTTATTTCATATTCACTATAAGAATCAGCCAAGTATAGCTGGCCCTGACATACTTTTGCAATCTGAGTTAATGTTAAATTTTTCATGATCCATCCCTTACTATTTATGACTTATAATTTGTTGTTTGGATTTTAATGTAACTAATTAGAAGTGCTATATTTATTTAAGGATATTTCAATTATTTTCTCACACAAATCTTCAAATTCAATGCCTGCAGCTCTTGCTTCCTGTGGAAGTAAGGACATTGGTGTCATACCGGGGAGTGTATTTGCTTCAAGACAGAATAGTTCATTGTTTTCATTTAATAAGAAATCCATACGTGCATAGGTTTTAATTCTAAGCGCCTGGAAAACTCTCTCTGCAAGATATTGCATTTGTGCAGTGATATCATCTTCCAAAATAGCAGGACAGGTTTCCACGGTACTTCCAGGTTGGTATTTGTTTTTGTAATCATAAAAGCTTACAAGTGGAGCGATTTCAATAATTGGAAGTGCTTTGCCATCCAAGACTCCCACAGAGAATTCACGTCCTTTAATAAATTGTTCAATAACTACCTCATCGCCGTAAAGAAAGGCACTTTGCAAGGCGGAGTTCATTTCCTCCTCAGTTTGTGCAATAGAAACTCCTACGCTGGAACCACCACAGGTTGCTTTCACAACGCAAGGGTAGGAATTCCATTCAAAGCTTTCATTCTTTCTGGCACGAATTCCAAGTGGTGTAGGAATTTTATAATAAGCAAAGATTTCTTTTGAAATTGCTTTATCCATTGCAATTGCGCTACTAGTGAAATCAGTTCCGGTATAAGGAATACCCATGAGATCGAAAGCTGCCTGAATTTTACCATCCTCACCGTTCTCTCCGTGTAATGCAATAAAGACAATATCTGCTTGATAACAGATATCAATAACACCTTTACCAAAAAAGTTTTTGGAATCTCCACTTCTTAAAGCTTTAATCTGGTCGAGATCCGGATTATTTTCTTTTATAGCCCCAATGTTAGCAGCCCAATCCTTTTCCGCCTCAAATATGTGATTGGTAGAACCCTCATATCCTAAGTAAACATCCAGTAAAAGAGCTTGATGCCCTCTGTTCTTTAATGCCTTATAGATCATGGTGCCAGTTGATAAGGAAACATCTCTTTCTGTACTTGTACCACCAGCTAAAACTACAATTTTCATGGTCGAACCTCGCTTTCAATTTCTTGCAGATATTTAATTTATATCTATGGTAATGTCATTAAATTTGTGATTAAGGTTTTAAGTCTAAACAAGTATAACCCAAACAAAAGAACAAGTAAATAGCTGATACTGCTACATAGTTTTTAAATAATGCTTTCCTATTAAAATAAAATATTTGAAGAAATTTGCATGAAAAATAAGTATCTTAAAATAATAGGAGTAGTAGAAATAAATTGCTGAAAGAAGAAACGCATTATTAATATAGCAAGAATTAACCTATAAAAAATGTAACAAAAATTACCATAATAATATTTCATTATACGGTTAACAATATGATTACAGGCAATACAAAACAAAGTCACCCGCGGTGATAATACTTAATAAGTAGCCGCTGAACCTACAAAAAGATGATTTTGTATCTTGATTGCTTTGATGATAATATATGGAGGTGAAAAAGTATGGCAAGTAACAACAGTGGAAGCAACAGAGCAGCAGTTCCAGAAGCAAAAGAAGCTCTTAACCGTTTCAAAATGGAAGTTGCAGGCGAAATTGGTGTTCCTTTAAAACAAGGATACAATGGCGAATTAACTAGCAAGCAGAATGGTTCTGTAGGCGGTGAAATGGTTAAACGTATGATCAGACAACAGGAACAACAGATGTCTGGTGGATCATCTAAATAATTAAAACTGAATAGTTTTCCGTAAAACAAAAACATCACTGAATGAGCGATTATATCACTTGTTCAGTGATGTTTTTTGCATTTATAAAAACTCTTTCTATAATTTTTTATTTCAAAAGCTTTTATTGTATGTTAAAATAATCGTGATTAATCTGACTACAAGATTCATATGTTAAGTTAGGCAATATTAATTTTAAGAATGCATAGCCTATAGATATGAACTGATATACATGGCCCGCAAGGGAAACGGCATATACTAATTATATAGCATGGAAAGGATATTAATAATGGGTAAATATTTTGGAACAGATGGTTTTCGAGGGGAAGCTAACGTTAATCTTACAGTAGAACACGCATATAAAGTGGGTAGATTTTTGGGTCATTACTATGGAAGAGAACATAAGGCCAATATTGTTATTGGAAAGGATACCAGAAGATCCAGCTATATGTTTGAATATTCTCTGGTAGCTGGATTAACAGCGAGCGGTGCAGATGTATATTTATTGCATGTTACACCAACACCTAGTGTATCTTATGTTGTGCGCAGTGAGGGGTTTGATTGCGGAATCATGATATCAGCAAGTCATAATGTATATTATGATAATGGAATTAAGATTATTAACAGTAATGGCTATAAATTAGAGGCAGAGTTAGAGGATTTGATTGAAGCCTATATCGATAGTAAAGAAGACTCATTACCCATGGCGACCAGAGAGAATATTGGTAAAACTGTGGACTATGCGATAGGAAGAAATAGATATATTGGGTATCTAATCTCTCTTGCCACAAGATCGTTTCAAAATAAAAGAGTCGGCTTAGATCTTTCCAATGGATCGGCTTCAACAGTTGCAAAAGGAGTGTTCGATGCTCTGGGTGCAAAAACCTTTGTGATTAATGGAGATCCGGATGGAACAAACATCAATAGAGACTGTGGGTCCACTCATATTGAACATTTACAGAAATATGTGGTAGAAAATAATTTGGATGTTGGATTTGCTTATGATGGAGATGCAGATCGATGTTTGGCAGTGGATGAAAAGGGCAATATTATAGATGGTGATTTAATCCTGTATATCTCATCTGTTTATATGAAGAGCCGTAACGAGCTAGCCAATAATACGGTAGTAACAACCATAATGTCTAATTTGGGCTTATACAAAGCTTTGGACCGCAAGGACATTCAATATGAAAAAACCGCTGTCGGTGATAAATATGTGTTTGAGAATATGATGGAGAATAAACATTCCCTTGGCGGAGAGCAGTCCGGACACATTATATATAGCAAACATGCTACAACAGGGGATGGAGTGCTTACCTCATTAAAATTAATGGAGGTTATGCTAGAGAGCAAAACTACTTTATCAGAACTGCACAAAGAAGTAATTATTTATCCGCAGATTTTAGAAAATGTAAAAGTAAACAATAAAAAAGAAGCGCGGGAAGATGAAGAAGTGATAAAGATGGTAGCGCAGATTGAAGAGGAGCTAGGCAGCAACGGTAGGATACTGGTACGTGAAAGTGGTACAGAACCTGTAGTAAGAGTTATGGTTGAGGCAGAGACACAGGGACTTTGCAGAAGCCTGGTAGATCGTGTTGTTGGTGTTATGAGACAACAGGGACATGTAAAATAGATAATAATTTATTAATTGTGGTATTTACAGAATCATTATGTTATAATATACTAATGTCAAATTGCCTGTAGTTTAGGCGGAGTGTACTTTTGCCTGAAGAATTATGGTGTCCCAGTAAGCAATAATGAAGTACATTATTATAGAAAAATCGGAGGAATGAAGTTCCTCCAAAAAGAATATCGGAGGAATTAAATTCCTCCAAAACAAAAACGGAGGAATAAAATGAGTTTACAAGTTGAAAAATTAGAGAAGAACATGGCAAAGCTTACAATAGAAGCTTCCGCAGAAGATTTTGAAAAAGCTTTACAGAAAGCTTACCAGAAAAACAAGGGAAAGCTTAATGTTCAAGGTTTTAGAAAAGGGAAAGCTCCACGCGCAATTATTGAGAAGATGTATGGCGTAAGTGTATTCTATGAGGATGCAGCAAATGAGTTAATTCCAGAGGCATATGAGAAAGCAGTAGATGAAAGTGGTTTAGATATCGTATCCAGACCAGAAATTGATATTGTTCAAGTTGAGAAGGGTCAGACCTTCATCTTTACAGCAGAAGTAGCAGTAAAACCTGAAGTTACTTTAGGAGATTACAAGGGTATTGAAGTTGAAAAGAAGGAAGCAACTGTAACAGAAGAAGAGATTTTAGAGAAGATTAACAAAGAACGCGAGCAGAATTCCAGAACCATTACAGTAGAAGATAGAGCGGTTATGGATGGCGATATCACTGTAATTGATTTTGAAGGATTTGTTGATGGTGTACCTTTTGAAGGTGGTAAGGGAGAAGATTATTCTCTTACAATCGGCTCTCATTCCTTTATTGATACCTTTGAAGAACAGTTAATTGGTAAGGAAATTGGTGCAGAAGTAGATGTTAATGTTACCTTCCCAGAGCAGTATCAGGCAGCAGAACTTGCAGGCAAACCAGCACTGTTCAAAGTTGTAGTGAAAGAAATTAAAGTGAAGGAACTTCCAGAGCTTGATGATGATTTTGCTCAGGATGTTTCTGAATTTGATACTTTAGATGAATACAAAGAGAGTATCAAGGCTACAATTAAGGAAGGCAAAGAGAAAGAATTAAAGATAGCGAAAGAGAATGAAATTGTTGATAAGATTATTGAAAACGCAACAATGGATATCCCAGAGCCAATGATTAAGGTACAGGTTAATCAGATGGCGGATGATTTCGCACAGAGAATTCAGTATCAGGGTCTTAATATTGAACAGTACTTCCAGTTCACAGGAATGGACGCTAATAAATTCCTGGAAAGCTTACACCCACAGGCAGTTAAGCGCATCCAGAGCAGATTAGTACTAGAAGCAATCGCTAAGTTAGAAAATATTGAAGTTAGCGAAGAAGAATTAGAAAAAGAACTAACTGATATGGCAACTATGTATCAGATGGAAGCTGATAAGCTCAAAGAGTTAATCGGTGAGAAGGAAAAAGAACAAATTAAAGCTGATCTTGCAGTTCAAAAGGCTGTTGATTTTGTAGTTGCACAGTCTAAAGAAGTGTAATAGCATAAATTATTAATACGAATGAAGTACAAATAAGGAGGATAAATGTATGAGTTTAGTACCTTATGTCATTGAACAAACAAGCCGTGGTGAGAGAAGCTACGACATCTATTCCAGACTTTTAAAAGAAAGAATCATTTTCCTCGGGGAAGAAGTAAATGATGTAACAGCAAGTTTAATTGTTGCACAGTTATTATTTTTAGAATCAGAAGATCCAGGTAAGGATATTAACTTCTATATTAATAGCCCCGGTGGTTCTGTAACAGCTGGTATGGCAATCTATGATACGATGAACTATATTAAATGTGATGTATCTACAATCTGTATTGGTATGGCTGCAAGTATGGGTGCATTCCTTCTTTCCGGTGGTGCAAAAGGCAAAAGATTTGCGCTTCCTAATGCAGAAGTAATGATTCACCAGCCATCCGGCGGTGCTAGAGGTCAGGCAACAGATATTAAGATTGTTGCTGATAATATCATTAAGACTAGAAAGAAACTGAACGAAATTTTAGCAAAGAATACAGGAAAACCTTTGGAAGTTATTGAAGTTGATACCGAGAGAGATCATTATATGAGTGCTGAAGAAGCCCGCGAATACGGTATTATTGATGGAATTTTCGTTAGCAGATAATTACTGAAATCCTTTGCATGACAAAGAAAATGAGGTGATAACGTATTGGCAGGAAAAGTTGATGACAGAAAACAACTGAGATGTTCCTTTTGTAACAAAACACAGGATCAGGTTAGAAAGTTGATTGCCGGACCAGGTGTATATATCTGTGATGAATGTATTGAAATATGCAGTGAAATCATTGAAGAAGAATTTGAAGGCGATACTACGTTAAACACAGATATTAATCTGTTAAAACCAATGGAAATCAAAACTTTCCTAGATCAGCATGTGGTTGGACAGGATGAAGCCAAGAAAGTGCTTGCTGTCTCGGTATATAATCACTATAAAAGAGTTCTTGCTGAAAAGGATTTGGATGTTGAGCTTCAGAAGAGTAATATTTTGATGATAGGACCTACCGGCTCCGGTAAGACTTATTTGGCTCAAACTCTGGCTAAATTGTTAAATGTACCATTTGCAATTGCAGATGCTACTGCACTTACAGAGGCAGGATATGTTGGTGAAGACGTTGAGAATATTCTTTTAAAGATAATTCAAGCCGCAGATTTTGATATTGAACGTGCACAATTTGGTATTATTTACATTGATGAAATTGATAAAATTACAAGAAAGTCAGAGAATACATCCATTACTAGAGATGTATCCGGTGAAGGCGTACAGCAAGCTTTACTTAAGATACTCGAAGGTACGGTAGCCTCTGTACCACCACAGGGTGGTAGAAAGCATCCACATCAGGAATTTATACAGATTGATACAACCAATATCTTATTTATCTGTGGTGGTGCATTTGATGGACTTGAAAAAATAATTGAAGCTAGAACCGGTCAGAAATCCATTGGTTTTAATGCACAGATTATGGAGAAGGATAAAGTAAATGTCGGAGAGTTATTCCGTCAAGTAATGCCGCAGGATTTAATCAAGTATGGTTTAATTCCAGAGTTCGTCGGACGTGTTCCAGTGCCGGTTGCACTTGATATGTTAGATGAAGAGGCATTGGTACGTATTCTGACCGAGCCTAAAAATGCCATATCTAAGCAGTATAAAAAACTGTTTGAAATGGATGGCGTGGAACTTGAGTTTGAAGAGGATGCTCTCAAAGAAATTGCAAAACAATCCTTTAAACGAAAAATTGGTGCCAGAGGTCTTCGTGCCATTATGGAAGCTGTTATGATGGATTCCATGTATCATATTCCTTCTGATATGCAGGCAGAAAAATGCATTATTACAAAGGAAGCTGTAATGGGAACCGAGAAACCAAAGGTAGTTGTGTCTACGGAGAATGCTGCAAGAAAACCGATAACAAAACGTTCCAGTAAGAAAAGTAAGGATGAAATAGCGTAATAATTAATTGTAAAAGGCTGCTGCGATCTTTCAAAAGTGTTGCAGTAGCCTTTTTAAATTCATGGCAAGTGAGACGACTTATTGTTTCATCTTGTTGGAAAGGAAATGTACCATGATTATTAAAAGTGCGGAATTAGAAACAGTCTGTGGTATTACCAGTGTTCTTCCGGTCAATGAGCATCCAGAGGTAGCATTTGCAGGCAAATCCAATGTTGGGAAATCCTCCTTAATCAATGCACTCATGAATAGAAAATCCTTGGCTAGAACCTCTGGTCAACCAGGCAAAACTCAGACCATTAATTTCTATAATATTAATAAGGAACTATACTATGTGGATCTTCCAGGTTACGGGTATGCCAAAGTGTCAGCTTCGATAAAAGAAAAATGGGGAAAGATGATAGAGAAGTATTTGAAAACCTCAGGGCAGCTAAAAGCGGTCTTTCTTTTACTGGATATACGACATGAACCATCTGAGAATGATAAGATTATGTATGATTGGGTGGTTTATCAAGGTTTTCAGCCAATTATCATCGCGACCAAGCTTGATAAAATTAATCGCAGCCAAAAGGACAAGCATTTAAAATTAATACGTCAAGGTCTCGGAGTCGCTCCAGGAACAAAGATTATTCCATTCTCCTCTTTATCAAAGCAAGGAAGAGAAGAAATATGGGCATGTATTGAAGAAATCTGTGGCTTGAATATAGATGACAACGCGAAAATAAAGGAAGCAGGGCATCAGACCGCAGATCTAGTGGACAAGACAGAAATAAATGAAAAGTTAGATATAGATACGATATAAGACGCAAATTTGGATAGAAGTTAATACAAGTGCATATAGAATATATAACAATAAGTTATAATAATAACCCGGGTAAATTGAAGTTATTCCTATCAAGTAGACAAATAGATTTGTAGACAAAGTAGGTATAACATCAAAGGTTACTCCGGGTTTTATAATTATAGAGATGTTTTTTGTGGGAAGTTTCAAGAAACATATACGAAAATAATTTACTTGTTTTCCAGCATGACGGACATTAAATAGGCATATACGTCCGAGCTTTTCTCTCGCCAATTAGCACAAAGTTTAGAAGCTTCTTCCTCGGTGGTGACAATTAAAGTTAAATCGATAATAGAGGTTTCCCGTTCAATAACACTCATGTGGGCTGCAAATTCCCCTTTTTTAACCTGATAATATTCAGCGGGAGTGGATAATTCCTCCTGAAGTTGATATTTGTTTTCTGTTAGATAAGCTTCAATATCTTCTTTGATGCCTTTGGAAATCATATTATCAAAGAAAAGTAGAGTCTCCAAACCGCTTTCTGTTATTTGGTATAAAGAACTGTTACGAATGGTTTTAGAGGATAGATAGGCATCATCAATTAATTCTGAGATTGCCCGTTGCAAATTAAAATAAGTTGTATATTCCTTCTCGAGGATAAAAGCTGTTAATTGAGCATTGGTTAATGGGAATTTAACTTTGCTAAGGATATAAAGAATCATTAGTTTATATAACATAAAGGTATCAGATTGCATTGTAACCTCCTTATTAAAAGCTATTACGATATTTACGGAATCAGTATAACTATTAAGTTTGACACATATCTAAAAAGTACATTAGCTGGAATAGTAGCTTTTACCTTGATAACTATCTCTTATATTCATTTCATTGTTAAGACGGTTAAGAACCAACTTTTTATTTGCACTCCATAAGGGTGCTAGTAATAATTTTTTGGGTCCGTCACCTGTAATGCGATGAATCACAATATCGTCTCTAAGGTGTTCTAGACATAAGAGAACGATGTCGATATATTCGTCCAGAGTTAGAGGTTCCGGGAGCTCTCCATTTTCAAATTGTGTCCCAAGATCTGTGTTTTTTAATATGTGAAGTAACTGAAGCTTTATGCCCCAGACGGGCAAGCGGGAGATATATTCCATGGTTCTTAACATATCATGTTTGGTTTCTTTTGGCAAGCCTAGTATAGTATGGACAATAACCTTTATGCCTATGCTATTAAGCCTATTTACCCTTTCTTCAAATATAGGCAAGGAGTAGCCTCTTCGTATATACTTGGCACTTTCTTCATGAATCGTTTGTAAACCCAGCTCAATCCAAACAGGCTTAATCTTATTTAAAGATGATAGTACCTCTAAAATCTCGTCATCCAGACAATCCGGTCTAGTTGCTATGGATAAGATTTGAATATCTGGGTGGTTGATTGCTTCTGTAAAGACAGTAGTTAAATAAGTGACCGGCGCATAGGTATTGGTATATGCTTGAAAGTAAGCGATGTATTTCATGCTTTCATGATTTTTTAGTTTAGAGGCGATAAGTTGTTTCGCTGACTCTATTTGTTCGGTTATAGATAGTTTAGAAGGGGCGGCAAAGTCTCCAGAGCCACCTTCGCTACAAAAGATGCAGCCTCTTGTGTCTAGAGTACCATCACGATTAGGACAGCTCATCCCGGCATTTAAAGATAACTTATATAATTTTGTTCCATAACACCTTTTTAATTCATAATTTAGGGAATGATATCTCTTATTATCCCACATGTAATAAGCTCTACTTTCTAATGTGTGCCTTTACTGCATTGCTAACGGCTGCACAAACTCTTGGGTCAAAGGGTTGAGGCATAATATTATTCTCGTTTAGCTCTTCTGTGTCTACTAAATCAGCAATTGCCAAGGCAGCAGCGAGTTTCATATCATCAGTAATTTGCTTTGCACGACCTTCTAAAGCGCCTTTAAAAATGCCAGGAAATGCAACTACATTATTCACTTGATTTGGGAAATCTGAACGACCTGTTGCCACAACCTTAGCTCCAGCTGCTTTTGCTAGGTCTGGCATAATTTCAGGAACCGGATTTGCCATTGCAAATATAATGGCATCCTGATTCATAGAGGAAACCATTTCAGCAGTTACGATATTTGGTGCGGAAACACCTACAAAAAGATCAGCACCCTGAAGGGCATCGGCTAAAGTTCCATTTTTATTATCAAGATTAGTTACAGACAACATTTGTTCCTGCATCCAATTTAAACCAACATAACTCTTTGAGATAATCCCGTTACGATCACATAAAGTGATTTGTGTGAAGCCGTAGGTTAGAAGTAATTTAGTAATAGCAATACCAGCAGAGCCTGCACCATTCACTACAACCTTACAGGTTTCTTTTGTTTTATTCGTAACTTTGAGTGCATTGATAGCACCTGCTAGAACAACAATTGCTGTGCCATGTTGATCATCATGAAAGACAGGAATATCTAATAATTTATTTAATCTATCTTCAATTTCAAAGCATCTTGGTGCGGAAATGTCCTCGAGATTAATACCACCAAAGGCAGGAGCTAGTGCGACAATTGTCTGTATAATTTGCTCCGTATCCTGTGTATCAAGACAGATGGGAAAAGCATTAACGCCACCGAATTCCTTGAAAAGAATGGCTTTACCTTCCATAACAGGCATAGCAGCATAGGGACCGATATTACCAAGTCCAAGTACCGCACTTCCATCTGAAATAACTGCAATTGTATTTGCTTTTATTGTATATTGGTAAGCCCTCTCTTTATCCGCTGCAATTTCCCTGCAGGGTTCTGCTACACCGGGGGTGTAAGCGATGGCCAGGTCTTCTTTTGATTTAACGTTACATTTTGAAGTTGTTTCAAGTTTACCACACCACAATTCATGCATATGTAAGGCTTGTTCCCTTTTATCCATTCTTTCCTCCATTTTCCCATAAATATATCCAAAGATACGCTGGGAATGTCCTTTGATTTGTTCTTAGGCAAAGAATTACTACCTATTAAATGCAAAGTAATCATATCACTATAAATTTGGTAAATCAAGATAATCATTTTCCTGCAAAATAATATAGCTAGGAATTATGTTAAGGAATAGCATGTTTTTAAAGAAAATACTTTCTTTTATCCTATAGTTGATGTATAATTAGTTTTAGTCAATTGACATCCTATCAAGGGAAATGTGAAAAATTTATCTTAGTTATTTCCATCCATTTGCTTAAGAAGCATGATTAAGGATTATCTCTGGATATATCCATCACTTATAAATTTCTGAATCTATTTCTTATTTATCCCGTAAGAGAATCCAATTTAAATTAAAGGAGTAGCAAGAATGAAAAATCAATATGATACAATGACCCTAGCCAATTTGCGTGAGCTGGCAAAGGAAAAGGGAATGAAGAACATTACTTCTTTCAAGAAAAGCGATCTTATAGAACTTTTAGTTAGAGAGGATTCTGTGGATAAGAAAGAAGAAGCTAAAAATGAGGTAAAAGCGGAAGCAAAAGTAGAAGCAGAAGAAAAACCAGAAGCAAGGGAAGAAAAGAAAAATACATCAGCAATGACGAATCAAATGGAAATACAGAAAAGTGTAGTGCCACAGCAAAAACCACGGCAAACAGAGCAGACTCCTGTAAGACAATCAATGGGAAGCAGAAACCCTAGATCAGAGCAAACACAAAAGAATGAACAAAGGGCACAGTCAATAAGGCCGCAACAAAGTCAACGGGCAGAGCAAGGATTAAGACCAGAGCAGTCTGCGAGAATTGATAGTTCTTCGAAAGTGGAACAAGCTCCAAGAGCGGAGCAAACGGTAAGAGTAGATCAAAATGAAAGAATGGATCAAGCTGTAAGAGTGGAACAAGTACAAAGAAACGATTTAAATAGAAATGATACACTACCTGTAGATTCTACGCAGTTTATACCAAGAGAAGATAGAAAGTCTTCTACTGCCAATAATGAGATGGATCAGCTAGACAGTGGTGAAACTAAGGTAGGTATCTTAGAGGTATTACCAGATGGGTATGGTTTCATTCGCTGTGATAATTATCTCCCAGGTGAGAATGATGTATATGTATCACCTGCGCAGATTCGACGCTTTAATTTGAAAACCGGTGATATTGTTTCGGGTAATACAAGAGTACGTAATCAAAATGAAAAGTTTAGTGCCCTTTTATATGTGAAGTCAGTCAATGGCTTTCATCCAGCTGAAGCTGGTAAACGTAAGAGATTTGAAGACTTGACACCTGTATTTCCGAATGAAAGAATACATCTTGAAACACCAGGTGCAGGGGTATCCATGAGAATGGTGGATTTGATTTCTCCAATTGGTAAGGGACAAAGAGGTATGATTGTGTCCCAGCCAAAGACTGGTAAGACAACACTTTTGAAGCAGATTGCTAAAGCAGTAACGAGAAACCATCCAGATATGAAGTTAATTATTCTCTTAATTGACGAGCGTCCAGAAGAGGTAACGGATATTAAGGAATCCATAGAAGGAAGAAATGTTGAGGTAATTTACTCTACCTTTGATGAACTTCCAGATAATCATAAAAGAGTATCCGAAATGGTTATTGAACGTGCAAAAAGACTTGTGGAACATAAGCAGGATGTTATCATCTTACTGGATAGTATAACAAGACTTGCAAGAGCTTATAACCTGACGGTTCAACCCAGCGGAAGAACACTTTCGGGTGGTCTTGACCCAGCTGCACTTCACATGCCAAAGAAGTTTTTCGGAGCAGCAAGAAATATGCGTGAAGGTGGTAGTCTTACTATACTAGCTACCGCATTAGTTGATACCGGCAGCAGGATGGATGATGTTGTCTTTGAAGAATTTAAGGGAACTGGTAATATGGAGCTAGTGCTTGATCGAAGCCTATCTGAAAAACGAATTTTCCCTGCAATTGACCTTCCAAGGTCCAGTACCAGACGAGAGGATTTACTTCTGACACAACCAGAGATGGAGGCAACGTATCTGATGCGTAAGGCACTAGGTGGAATGAAGTCGGATGACGCATTGGAACGAATTATTGATATGTTCTTCAAAACTAAAACAAATGTGGAATTTATTGAGACCATCAAAAAGACCAAAATCGTTTTTTAGGGTATTGCATTAGCAAATGACCTATGCTATAATAAAAAAGCTGTTTATTAGGATGAAGAGGTTATTTGGACATCTTTATCTTGCTAGATAATAAAATAATTCCAATAGATAATTCTATTAGATCGTAAAGAGGTGAAAACATGAAAGAAGGAATCCATCCCAAATATCATCAGGCTAAAGTTGTTTGCAACTGCGGTAACGAATTTGTAACAGGATCAACCAAGAGCGATATCCACACAGAAATCTGTTCTAAGTGCCATTCATTCTACACTGGACAGGTTAAAGCTGCAACTGCTCGCGGTGCTATCGATAAGTTCAACCGTAGATATGGTTTGAATCAAGATAAATAATTCATCTTGTAGATAGAAGTATCTATTGAAGAATATAGGCTTGATACTGCATACTGTATTATTACAGGTTGCGTTTATTGTTAACAGACATGAAATGACATGACAACTAAAGTGATTAAAATTGGGTTGAGGTACGTCCTCAGCCTATTTTTAAATAGTTTGTATCAGTTCAGAATCAAGCATGATATTAAAAATAAGCTTTGAAAGCCTGCTTTCTAAAGGTTATTTTTTAGTATTATTGTTTGGCATGAGCCCAAACAGCGAGGAAACGTGGGTTTTCGAGCTTGTTCCAGAATACTTACAATAATTAAAGCCGGTAATACTTTAATAATAAGGGATAGACTATGGGCGATTTATCCATAGAGTAGAAACTAAAGTAGTTAATAAACTACAGCCAAATGGAAAGGTTCAGGTGTAAGGATGAGACCATCAGGTATTGGCGGAATGGCTGTGATGGAAGGCGTTATGATGAAGAACAAAGATCAGTACGCCATTGCTGTTCGAAAGCCGAATAATGAAATTGTTGTGGAAAAAAGTACACACAAAGATTTTTCTGACAAGGTAAAATTGTTTAAGCTACCAGTCTTTCGTGGAATGCTTGCATTTGTTGATTCAATGGTAATCGGTGTTAAGGTCCTTAATTTTTCCGCTAGCTTTTTTGAAGATGAAGAAGAAGTTAATAAAGGTAAGAAGAAAAGGTCTAAAACTTCAGAACAAGATTTTGAAATTGAAGAAATATCGGCAACTAAAGCAGAGGATGCAATAGACATTAATTCTAAAAAAGAACCAATGTTGGATGTTGAAAAAGGGAATAAGAGTAATGCCCTTTTAATGTTGCTGGCAGTTGTTTTATCTATTGGATTATCAATCGCTCTTTTTATGGTGCTACCTGTACTAGTTACGAACCTTTTTAAGACATTTATAGAGAGTAATTTTGTTATAACCCTAATTGAAGGCTTTGTACGTTTGGGGATTTTCATTGGTTATGTTGTATTAGCTTCACAAATGAAAGAAATTAAAAGAGTGTTCATGTATCACGGGGCAGAACATAAAACAATTAACTGTATGGAGAATGGCTTTGAGCTAACCGTTGAAAATATTAGATGGCAATCTAAATTACATAAGCGTTGTGGTACAAGTTTTATGTTGCTTGTAATCCTAATTAGCTTAATTATCTTTTTAATAATACCAATTAACGATGTGTTTCTTAAGGTAATATCAAGAGTTTTATTAGTTCCCTTTATAGCAGGCATTTCTTATGAATTTATTCGCCTTGCAGGAAAGAGTGAAGGCAAGGTTGTAGAAATTCTTAGTATGCCAGGGCTATGGATGCAGAGTCTAACAACAAAAGAACCGGATGATTCTATGATAGAAGTGGCGATAAAGTCGGTCGAAGGTGTTTATGACTGGAGAGCATTTCTAGCAAAAGCTGATGGAAAAGCCACTAAGGTTAAAGCAACTGAAACGAAAGCAAAAGAGAAAGCGACAGTTGTAAAAGACAATGGAACTGGCGGTAAGTCTAAAAATACTAAGAAACAGAATGGAATAACAAACTCTAGTGAATCAAAGCAAAGCAATGAATTGAAACCAGGCAATGAATCAAAGCAAAGCAAAGATTTAAAGCAAAGCAAGGATTCAAAGCAAAGCAAGGAATCAAAGCAAAGCAATGAATTAAAACAAAGCAAAGAATTAAAACAAAGCAAGGAATTAAAATTGACTGGTGATTCTCAAGTGATGGAACAAAAGAGCTTACCTAAAACAAAGCCTTCCACTGCAAAGCATATAGAGGAAGAGGATGATGAGATTTTAAAAGCTTTGGATAAGTTCTTTGATAACGGGCCAGCAGATGTAGTTAACAGATAGATTAAGTAGTTTCCTATGTAAAATTATATTTTTGATACACAATATTTCGTATTATTTGAGGTTATTTGATGAGTACTTATAAGGAGTTGCTTCAGGCAGCCGTAATAAAACTGAAGCAACAGAAGATAGAAGATGCCGAGATTGATGCCTGGTATCTATTAGAACATGTTTTTCGTATTAAGAGAATAGACTTTTTTTTACGCCAGGATTCCCTTGCACCTGAGAAGGAAATTCTACATTATGAAAATCTTATTTTAAAGCGTGCAAGTCATATTCCGCTGCAGCACATAATTGGAAATCAAGAGTTCATGGGACTGGAATTTGAGGTAAGTAAGGATGTTCTAATCCCACGGCAGGATACTGAAATCCTTGTGGAAGAGGTATTGAAGGTCTGTGAGCACAAAGAGATTCTTGACATGTGTACTGGATCGGGTTGCATTATTATAAGTCTTGCAAAGCTAAGTTCCTTAAAGAAAGCAGTTGGTGTTGATATTTCGGAACAAGCCTTGTTAATTGCAGCAAAAAATTCCAGAAAGCATATAGTGAATATAGAGTTTATTCAAAGCAACCTGTTTGAGAAGTTGGAAGGAATTTATGATATTATAGTTTCTAACCCACCCTATATTCCAACAGGAGAAATTGAAGGATTGATGCCGGAAGTAAAGGATCACGAGCCAATGCTAGCGTTGGACGGTGACCTAGATGGACTGGTTTTCTACCGTAATATTTCTTTTGAAGCCATGAGATTTTTAAAGCCAAAGGGATATCTGTTCTTTGAGATAGGATATGATCAGGGTAAAGCTGTAGAGAACATCTTATCTACACAAGGGTATGAAAACATTAAAGTAATTAAGGATCTAAGTGGGCATGATAGAGTGGTATCTGCCAGAATTCCTTAAGATTTTAAATAAATTTAAGTTAGAATATGTTATAAAGATATACCGTAAGGTAACAATTACGGGTAAAGGATTTTATCGGAGGAGTTATTCATATGTTTGATAAGTTAGAAGATATTTTAATACGATATCAGGAGCTGGAAGAAGAGCTCATGAATCCTAGCGTTATGAACGATCAACAACGCTATAGAAATCTTCGTAAGGAACATTCAGATCTTACGGATATCGTTGAAAAATACAAAGAATACAAGACAACACAGGTTAATATTGAAGATAGTCTCACCATGCTTTCAGAAGAAAGTGATGAGGAACTTCGTGAAATGGCAAAAGAAGAATTAAACGATTGTAAGCAACGTTTGGTTCAAATTGAAGAAGAACTTAAAATTCTCCTTTTACCCAAAGACCCAAATGATGAGAAGAACGTTATTGTTGAAATTCGTGGTGGTGCTGGTGGCGATGAGGCAGCTTTATTTGCTGCAGAATTATACCGTATGTATGTAATGTATGCAGAACGCCATCGTTGGAAAATTGACATGATGACCTTGAATGAAAATGGAATTGGTGGATTTAAAGAAGTTATATTTATGGTACTTGGTAAAGGTGCATATTCCAAACTCAAGTATGAAAGTGGTGTACACCGGGTACAACGTGTACCGGTTACAGAATCAGGCGGAAGAATTCATACCTCAACAGCTACGGTAGCGATTATGCCTGAAGCAGAAGAGGTTGATGTAGATCTTGACTTAAATGATTGTAAGTTTGACGTATTCCGTTCATCCGGTAATGGTGGACAGTGCGTTAATACAACTGACTCTGCTGTACGTTTGACTCATATCCCTACTGGCATTGTTATTTCCTGTCAGGATGAGAAATCGCAATTAAAGAATAAGGATAAGGCAATCCGTGTACTTCGTTCCAAGTTATATGAAATGGAATTAGAAAAGGCACAAAGTGCCGAGGCCGAAGCGAGAAAGAGTCAGGTTGGAACTGGAGATCGTTCAGAAAAAATTAGAACTTATAACTTCCCACAAGGACGTTGTACTGATCATAGGATTAAGCTTACCGTGCACCAATTGGATGCAGTTATGAATGGTGATATTCAAGAAATTATTGATAGCTTAATCGCAGCTGATCAGGCTGCTAAGCTTAGCAACCTGCAAGAAGGATAATATCTTTATGAAGCCTAAATTTACAATTAGTAGTCCAAGTAATGCTCAGGTTAAGAACCTTGCTTTGCTTCAAAAAAAAGCAAAAGCCAGAGATGAACAGGGGATCTTTGTGATTGAAGGAATAAAAATGTTTGATGAGGCAAAGGAACTTGGTTTGGTAATCAAAGCTTATGCCTCAGAGAGCTTTTATCAAGAGATGATTCAGGATGAACCCCAATACTTTGATGGAATAGTATATGAACTTCTTACGGATTCTGTTTTTAAAGAAGTATCAGAGACTAAGACTCCACAAGGTATTTTGGCGACAGTGAAGCAAGCAAATTATCAATTAGAGGATTTGTTAAAAGCACCGGATGCCTGTTTATTACTTCTGGAAGATATCAGAGATCCAGGTAATATGGGAACTATGATTCGAACTGCTGAGGGGGCAGGAATCACAGGAATCATATTTGGTGATTCGACTGTTGATATCTATAATCCCAAAGTAATACGTTCCACTATGGGGTCTATTTATAGAATGCCTTTTTATCAGGCAAAGGATTTTTATAATGTAATACCAAAAATTAAAGAACAGGGTATTACTGTATTTGCTGCACATCTAATGGGTGCAAATTATGATACTGAGAATTATTTTAAAGGTAAATGTGCTTTTCTCATTGGAAATGAAGCGAATGGTCTCTCTGAGAGAGCAGTGCAGGAAGCAGATAAATTAATAAAGATTCCAATGGCTGGACAGGTGGAATCGCTGAATGCCGCTATTGCTGCGGCGATTTTAATGTACGAAGCTGCAAGACAGCGTCGTCTAACTTAGGAAATGTAAAATTAACACAAAATTTACACAAATATGTGTTAAAATATGCATAAGCAGAAATTATGACAAAGGGAGAGCTGCTTAATGTATTTAAGGGGATGTGGGGTTATGGCAATTGAAGTATTTAATAGGTATGAGAAGAAATTTATTATTTCTAATGAAACCTATAGACAGTTAAAATCACAACTTGCTGAGTACATGGAAGTTGATGAGCATAGTAGAAATGGTGATTTTTATTCCATTTGTAATATTTATTACGATACGCCTGATAATCAGATTATCAGTAGATCAATTGAAAAACCATTATATAAGGAGAAACTGCGCCTAAGAAGTTATGGAGTGGCTAGTCCTAAAGATAAGGTTTATCTTGAAATTAAGAAGAAATACAATGGCAGAGTTAATAAAAGAAGAACCTCAATTATTTTAGAAGAGGCCTATCATTACATTAATACGAAACAAAAGCCTATGGCGAATGGTATTATGAATGAACAAATCTTAAATGAAATAGACTTCTTTCTACAACGTTACCCTACCTTACAACCGGCACTCTTTTTATCTTATGAAAGGGATGCAATGTTTAGTAAAGAGGATCGAAGTTTCCGTGTTACGTTTGATACCAATATTCGTACGAGGCGGGATAATTTAGGCTTAGATATCGGTAATTTTGGTGATCCGCTCTTGTCAAAAGACGAATGGATTATGGAAGTGAAAATTAAGGATGGAGTCCCATTGTGGTTTGCACAAATACTTTCAAAGTATAAATTATATTCTACTTCGTTTTCAAAATATGGCACAGAATACAAGAAATTAATGGCTACAGAACTTATGCCATATCTTAGTAATAAAATTTACGCTTAGGAGGAAGGACATCCATGTTTGATTCTATATTAAATAGTGTATCATCGACAGCTGATGTTTCAATTAGTGTTAGTAATACCTTAATTAGTATTGGGGCAGCTTTAGTGCTTGGTTTTGTTATCAGTTTATCTTACTTAATTACAACACCCAAAAGAGAACGTTCTGCAAGCTTTATTATGAGTATCATTATTTTACCTACCATTGTTGCAGTCGTAATTCTGTTAATTGGTGGTAATTTAGCCAGAGCTTTCTCCATGGCAGGAATATTTACAATAGTACGTTTCCGTAGTATCCCAGGAGATTCTAAAGATATTTCCTATGTGTTTTTAACAATGTCTGTTGGCTTGGCGATCGGCTTGGGTTATATTACTTTAGGTGCTGCAGTAGCTGTAATTATTGGTCTTGCAATCATAGTGATAAAGAAATCAGGGTATGGTGTAACCGTACAACAAGAGAAGAGATTGAGGATTACTGTACCGGAAGATATGAATTATCAGTATTTGTTTGATGATATTTTGAAAAAATACACAGAGTATTGTGTTATGCAGAGAGTTAAAACAATCAATATGGGGACTTTATTTGAAATTGTCTATGATGTTATATTAAAAAATGGCATGTCAGAAAAGGAATTTATTGATGAACTTCGTTGTAGAAACGGTAATTTAACCATACAACTTGGAGTAAAAGATAATGGTTATCAGCAATTATAATATGCTATACCAAGAAAAGCTTTAATAAATATACAACGATTATTATGTTATATATAAATATAGGTTATAAAACAGAGCCATTTGTCTTAAGCTATTAGCTGAGGATGTATGGCTTTTATATGTAATTATTAGGCCTAGGTTAGAATATTATTAAAATGAAATCATTACTATTGTAAAGCCGTGTAGGATTTAGTAAAATGAAGTAAATGACGAAGAAGGGGGAATTATCTTGGCATCAATATATTGGTTAGTTATCTTGGCGGCACTCTTATTAATAGAAATTTTTACGCTTGGTTTATTTACGATATGGTTTTCCGGAGGTGCACTAATTGCATTCTTCGTATCCTTAGTAGCAGAGGATAATCTTCTATTACAAATTATAGTGTTTTTAACGGTATCCTTGGTATTATTAATTTTTACAAGACCTTTGGTTCTAAAATATTATAATCCCAAACGTATTAAGACAAACTATGAAGGTGTAATTGGAAAAAATGGTATAGTTATAGTTACTATTGATAATTTAAAATCCACTGGGCAGGTAACTGTGGATGGGCAGGAATGGTCAGCTAAGACTGCAGATGGCAGCAGAATAGAAAAAGGCTCAATTGTTAATGTGCAAGCAATTACCGGAGTAAGATTGGTGGTTACAAAAGCAGCCCAAGAAACAAGGACAGTTTCGGAAAAGATTAGTAATGAATAGTGATGTCATGGAATTAGATGTTTTGTGTGAAAACACTAAATTATATTAATTTTATAGGAGGAGATAGAATGGATCCAATTGTTTTACTGATTATTTTATTTATTATTGTATTACTCGTTGCAGCATCCTGTATTCGTATTGTACCTCAAGCGCATGCATATGTTATTGAGCGTTTAGGAGGATATCAAGCAACCTGGAGCGTAGGTATTCATGTAAAAATGCCACTCATTGATAGGGTAGCAAAAAATGTGCTCTTGAAAGAACAAGTAATTGACTTTGCTCCTCAACCTGTTATTACGAAGGACAACGTTACTATGAAAATAGATACCGTTGTATTTTATCAAATTACAGATCCTAAGTTATATGCTTATGGTGTTGAGCATCCCCTTAATGCTATTGAAAATCTTACAGCAACTACCTTAAGAAATATTATTGGTGATCTTGAGCTTGACGAAACATTAACCTCAAGAGAAATTATTAATACCAAGATGAGAGTTACCCTTGATGAAGCTACTGACCCTTGGGGTATCAAAGTAAATCGTGTGGAGCTTAAGAATATTATTCCACCTGCTGCTATTCAGGATGCAATGGAAAAACAGATGAAGGCAGAAAGAGAAAGAAGAGAGTCCATCATTAATGCAGAAGGACAGAAAAAGTCAGCAATTCTTGTATCTGAAGGTAAAAAGGCATCTGCAATCTTAGATGCAGAAGGTGAGAAGCTGGCAGCAATTCTTAGAGCTGAAGCGAAAAAAGAAGCAACAATTCGTGAGGCAGAAGGACAGGCAGAAGCAATCATTACAATTCAGAAGGCGAATGCGGATGGTATTCGTTTCTTAAATGAAGCAGCACCAGGAAATGCAGTTATACAGTTAAAGAGCTTAGAGGCATTTGCTAAAGCTGCAGATGGTAAGGCGACTAAGATTATCATTCCTTCCGAAATCCAGGGCTTAGCAGGGTTGGTGAAGTCACTAACTGAGGTTGGTAAGAGTGACATAGACTAAGCAGATATGTTATAAAAATAATAAGTACTGTAAGGATAGCAGCTTCCCTGCCAAGAAGTAGGGGGAGTTGTTATCCTTTTTTAGTTAATATACATTATAGGTAATTGTAAAATTTGAAATTAAAAGTAAGAAAATTTATATTGGTTTTCTTTTAAATAATAGGATACTATTTAATGAACTTCTTGTCTGCAAGTTTATTCAGATTTATTCTTGACAATTGCGAAAAATAAGAATAATGTATAAATAAACATAATAAAGCATAATTATTAATTTATATTTACGCCAAAGTAAAAGTAATACTTTGGCGGATAGGAGGATTTATGAATTTAAAAGGACGTAGTTTTTTAACACTGAAAGATTATTCACCAGAGGAAATCGGCTACTTATTGGAACTTGCTGCTGAGTTAAAGGATAAAAAGAAGCAAGGTATAACAGGGAGTAGTTTAAAAGGAAAGAATATTGCTTTGATTTTTGAGAAACCTTCTACTAGAACCCGCTGTGCATTTACTATCGGTTGTATTGATGAAGGAGCGCATCCAGAATATTTAAGTAAAGATGATATTCAATTAGGGCATAAGGAAAGCGTTGAAGATACGGCACGAGTTTTGGGAAGAATGTTTGATGGAATTGAGTTTAGAGGATATCATCAGGAAACAGTCGAGAAATTAGCAAAGTACAGTAAGGTGCCGGTATGGAATGGATTAACAGATTCAGATCATCCAACTCAAATACTTGCCGACTTCTTGACTTTGAAGGAGCAGTTTGGTAAGCTTAAGGGACTGAAGTTGGTCTATGCAGGTGACGGAAGAAATAATATGGCAAATAGTTTGATGATTGGAGCAGCGAAAATGGGGATTGATTTTACTATTTTAGCTCCTGCGTCTCTTTGGCCGGAAGAAAGTCTAGTTGATTTATGTAAAACCTATGCAAAAGCCAGTGGAAGCGAGATTGTAATATCTGATAAAACAGAAGATGTGGAAGGAGCAGATGCAATTTACACGGATGTATGGTGCTCCATGGGCGAAGAGGATCTAGCAGAGCAAAGAATTGCAATTCTAAAACCATATCAGGTAAATGATGCTTTGCTTGCCCTAACTAAGAAGGATAGTACAGTTATTCTTCATTGTCTTCCTGCTGTAAAAGGTAAGGAGATTACAGAAGAAGTTTTTGAACGATTTGCTGAGATCATATTTGATGAAGCAGAAAATCGGATGCATACGATTAAAGCAGTTATGGTAGCTACACTGGGCAATCAGTAGTAGTGGATACCATGCACAAATACTTTACTCTTGGAGCCGATTATAGAATGATTCTGCAATATCTAATTATGGTAGATAGAATGGTAAAGGAGTTTGTGCGATGTATCAGGAGAAAGTGGTTTTATGTGCAAGTAGCGCTTACGAAATGAAATACTGGCTGAATGAGGATTTTAATGTGCTCCCGGAGATAATAAAACAGGAGCTTAAAATAATGTGTGTATTATTTACAGAAGATATTGGTGGAACGCTATCATTGGAATTTGATGAAGATGGAAGCTTAATGTTTCAGGTTGATTCAGAAGAAAATGATTACCTCTATGATGAAATAGGAAGTGTTTTGAAAATAAAGCAGCTCCAAAGGGAGAAAGCGGAATTTTTAGAGTCCTTAGAGATGTATTACAAGGTATTTTTCTTGGGAGAAGAGATACAAGAACAAGAATAATCACATAATACAACGCTTTTAAATTGAATTTGGAGGAATACAATATGATATTAGTTATAGATGTAGGAAACACGAATATTACCATTGGTGTTATTGAGGAATCTGAAATAAAGTCAACTTTTCGATTGACTACCAGTATTGCTAGGACTTCGGATGAGTATGGATTACTGATTTGTGATCTTTTAAAAACGAAAAATATCAGTAATTCAGAGATAACTTCTGTAGCAATTGCTTCTGTTGTACCTAAGATTATGCATTCTCTTGCTTCGGCGATTATTAAGTACCTTAATCTTACACCGCTGATTGTAGGATCGGGAACAAAAACAGGCATAAAGATTCAAGTTCCTAACCCGAAGGAAGTGGGAGCGGATAGGATAGTTGATGCTGTGGCGGCATATGAAATATATGGTGGACCTGTTTTAGTGATTGATTTTGGTACTGCAATCACGTATGATTTAATTACGAAAGACGGTGCTTTTATTGCAGGTGTTACTAGCCCTGGTCTGCGTATAGCTGCTAACGCACTTTGGAATGATACTGCAAAACTTCCTGAGATTGAGATTGCTATGCCTAACACAATTTTAGCCAAGGATACTGTAACCAGTATGCAAGCAGGGTTGGTATTCGGTTGTATTGGACAAACAGAGTACATTGTCAAAAGAATGTTAGAAGAAGCAGGAATCGATAATTGTAAAGTTGTTGCTACCGGCGGACTAGGTAAGATTATAGCAGATGCAACTAATATTATAGAGGTATACGATCCAAATCTTACATTAATGGGATTAAAGATAATAAATGATAAAAATAAGCGATAATACTTATATATAAGGAGTCAATGTTTTCGTTATCAGGCTGCACAAGAAGAATAGTAACATTGTCATCTTGATAATTGTAAATATTTGAATCAGGAGGAACTAGTGAGTTTTCGTATTGGAAATGTAGATATAAAAGGCAATTTAATACTTGGACCCATGGCAGGAGTAACTGACCTGCCATTTCGACTATTATGCAAAGAAAAGGGTGCTGATTTGGTATATACCGAGATGGTCAGTGCAAAAGGGGTTCAATATAATAATAAGAACACAGAGAGTTTACTATATATAGATGAAAAAGAACGGCCGGCAGCACTACAATTATTTGGTGCAGACCCGGTTATTCTTAGTGAAACTGCAAAGCGTTTGGAAGAACGCAATTTTGATATTTTGGACATTAACATGGGATGCCCCGTACCTAAGGTGGTTAACAATGGTGAAGGGTCTGCTTTAATGAAAAATCCTAAGCTCATTGGTGAAATTGTTAAAATGGTTTCAGGTGCAATTAAAAAGCCCGTAACTGTGAAAATTCGCAAAGGCTTTACACCGGATGCAGTTAATGCAGTTCAAGTTGCTAAAATCGCAGAGGATTGTGGTGCTGCAGCTGTTGCTGTGCATGGCAGAACCAGAGAACAATATTATAGCGGTAAAGCAGATTGGGAGATTATTGGAGCAGTAAAGCAGGCTGTAACGATACCCGTAATTGGAAGTGGAGATATTTATACTCCGGAGGATGCAAAGCAAATGATAGTTCAAACTGGATGTGATGGAATCATGATGGCACGAGGAACCAGAGGTAATCCTTGGATCTTTGAGCAGATAAAAGCATATCTTGATAGTGGAGTATTAATTCAAAAACCGTCGCTGACGCAGGTTAAGGAGATGATTTTGCGCCATGCAGCCCTTTCAATTGAATATAAAGGTGAATTTATTGGAATTCGAGAAATGAGAAAGCATGTGGCCTGGTATACTACTGGATTTGCCGGTGCGGCACGGTTAAGGAATCGGGTAAATGAAATTGAGACAATGGAAGATCTAGTTAAACTGCTAGAGGAATATGAAGACAATTAGAAAAACATAAGAAATGACGAAATAATGTGCATTTCGAGAAACTCTATTATTAAGATTTTACAAAAATAGACGGTTTATATAAAATGTAATTGATTTTTTTTCAAAATGCGATATAGTATATCTAATGGGAAGACATTTGTGTGCCATACAAGAACAATTGGAGGATTAGAAATGAACAAATTAAGAGTAGGTATCCTTGGTGGAACAGGAATGGTTGGGCAGCGTTTTATTGCCTTACTGGAGAACCATCCTTGGTTTGAAGTTGTATCCGTTGCGGCAAGTCCTAGAAGTGCAGGAAAGACTTATGAAGAAGCAGTGGGTAACCGATGGAAGATGACAACACCTATGCCCGAAAGTATTAAGAATTTAGTCGTTAAGGACGTAAATGAGGTTGAAAAAGTAAGCGCTGAGGTTGATTTTGTATTTAGCGCTGTTGATATGACTAAGGACGAAATTAAAGCGATTGAAGAAGCATATGCTAAGGCAGAAACTCCTGTAGTATCCAATAATAGTGCTCATCGCTGGACTCCTGATGTACCGATGGTAGTACCTGAATTAAATGCAGAGCATTTTGATGTAATTGCAGATCAGAGAAAGCGTCTTGGAACAGAAAAAGGCTTTATTGTAGTTAAGCCAAATTGTTCTATTCAAAGCTATACACCTGCACTTCATCCACTTAGACAATTTGGTATTAAACTTGTTGTAGCTACCACCTATCAGGCAATCTCTGGTGCAGGCAAAAACTTTGCTGATTGGCCGGAGATGGTTGATAATATTATCCCTTACATTGGCGGTGAGGAAGAAAAGAGTGAGCAGGAACCGTTAAGAATTTGGGGTAAGGTTGAGGATGGTAAAGTTGTGAAAGCAGATGGACCGATGATTACAACACAATGTATCCGAGTACCAGTAACAGATGGACATACAGCTGCTGTATTTGTTAGCTTTGATAAGAAACCATCCAAGGATGAGATTTTAAAGGCTTGGGCAGAGTTTAAAGGTCTTCCACAGGAACTTGATTTACCAAGTGCTCCAAAGCAGTTTATTAAATATTTTGAAGAGGATAATCGTCCACAGATTAAGCTTGACCGTGATTATGAAAATGGTATGGGCGTATGTTTTGGTAGATTACGAGAAGATAGTGTATTTGATTACAAGTTTGTTGGTTTATCCCATAATACTGTACGTGGTGCAGCAGGTGGTTCCGTTTTGACAGCTGAGCTATTAAAAGCATTGGGTTATATTACAGCAAAATAAAAGTATATAAAAGAATAGCAAAAAACTGTTGGATATCAGTAACTATGAAATCCAACAGTTTTTTTATATGATAATACTATTTATTATATTTAAGCCCAAAATTTTTATAGCAGTAAGAACTAATTAAAAATATAATCTATAAACTCTATGGTATCCTCTTCATGCTTAGAATTTGAAAGAATGCCAAGTACATAAGGCTGACCTTGATAGGATAGGTCTTTAAATAAGTCTGAATTCGTTAAATAGATTCCATAAGCTGATTTTGCAGCTTCGTCCTCTGTAGACGTAACAAAAAATTCATCTGTAAGAGAGCTGTAGATATCAGTGGGTAATTCATTGGACAGCTTCTGAAAATATCCAATTTGAGCATATTTAATAAAGTCTGACTCTGGTGCAATGATAACATCAATTTCACCAGCAGAAATATAAGTATCAAGTACTTGTTGCATATTAGAGAAAGGGCTTCCTTCTGCTGTTGAAAAATAAAATTGAGTATTAATAATAACCTCTTCGTGTGCTGGATCAAGCTTGAGGTGTTCAGAATATTCTGTAAGAAATTCATCCTTAGTATCTTCATCTAAGGGTGAATTTAAAACAGCCGCATAAAAGACAGGATTTACATTAGGAGTTACAAGTTCATAGACGAAATATGCAATAAGTCCTGCTACTCCAATGATAACAAAAGCATGAATTTTATAATATTCCCATAAATAAGAAAGCTTAGCACTAAAGTTCATGGAACTTAATTTCTCTTTTTCAGATAATTCAATACGATCCTGGTAGATAATTGAGTTATCATCCATTCTAGATTGTTTAGGCATAGGGAACCTCACTTTTATCTTTTTAATATAGTTAGTTTTATTTGATTCAAAACAAGAATCTGTCTGATATTAACAAGTTCTTATGGCTATCAATAAGTATTAGTTTAGCACAATCACAATTGGAAAAAAAGAAATTAATTATAAAAAATATCTTAATTAAGTTATAAAAACAGCTACTCACCGGCATTAATTGCAGAGTGGGTAGCTGTTATGGTTTATAAATCAATCAATCGTGAAAGTATCAGCAATACTGACACTTTATTCAAATTATTTAGTAGTAATAAAAGCTATCGATTAAGCTTTGAACATCTATGCCCAGTTTATCGGAAAGACTTGTAATGAAAGCTTCGATGTCAATGGTTGAAGAATAGGAATCTACATCATTAATATCATAGATTGTTGCACCTTCTGCAGGGACACTAGCTTCATAATTATTTAAATATTCTGAATCAGTGGTTAATGTCACTAGCGGTTCAGCACCCATCTGGACTACAATTTCACTTAACTGATGATTGTCTTTTTCATCAAAATTAATTAAAAGTTGTGCTCCAAATAAATCTATGGAAGAAATATTGATGGAACCATACTGATATGCATAATTGTTCTTTTTAACTGTCTTTAAATCGTCATAGGAGATATCAACGCTCACTGGTGCGCCATATTCTCCAGTACTAACAGTGGCTGATGCAGAACCGGTGTAAGCATCATTCTTTACTGTTTGGCTGCCTGATAAAACAAGATAATCTATTTCATCATCTTTTACAAATACTTCATACTCGGAATAGTCACTGTCTTCTAAGTAAGTATATCCAATTACATCGCTTTCGCCTTCTACGCTAAAGGTACGTCCAATAATTTTTCCTTTATTGTCTACATATACCTGCATTTCAAAATCGTCATAAAGAATTGTATTATCCTCATCTTCAAGCACATCTAAGGAGTCGTCTATATAGTCTTGATAATCCTCTTCTTCCAAACCATAGATAGAAGCGATACTAATAAAATCTTTATCGATCTTAGCCGCTTTAAGAAGGGATGTCAGTATCTTCTTTGCATCCTCATCTGTAATTGTAACAGTTAATAAGGTGGCATCGGTGGAAAGAGTCTCTAAAGAAAGTGTTTCATTATTTGAAAGTGTTGTCTGACTAATATTATCAAGGATTAAACTACTATACTTTTTGACTAGCTGTTCAACAAAATCAGCGGTAAATGTATCCATAATCTCACTATATTCAGGAGTTTTAAGGTCCTCACCAGCAAGTTCTTCTGTGGAGATATTTAGATAGTCACTGCTAAGCTCAGGAAAACGTACGAAGATATCATCCATTGCATTGTTCATAATTATTTCGGCGCTAATTAAATCAATCTGATTCAAAGATAAGGTAAAGTTTTCATTAAGGTATTTGTCATCTTTACCAATTAGGGCGTCAATGCCAATGCTTTCTAAGGAAATACCTAAACTGGATTCCACGTCAACTAAACTGAGACCTAAATATTTTTGCAGTAAAGTATCAAGAGAAGCCTCATTAATTTTTATTTCAGTCTTGGTGTCCAATGCAAAGGATTTTTTAGATTGTGCTTCACTCTCTTTTAGAATAGGAATAAACTCATCCAAGGTCTCATTAATTGCATTCTTCTCTACATAGGCATAGTATTCTGCAGGACTTTTGGTTGCTTTAGCAACGGTGTTCATTAAGGTGTCTTTAAATGCAAATGCCGTTACAGCACCTACAAGTAAGATGGCAACAATAACCACCAAAGGTACTATCTTACGAAAACCACTTTTTTCAGGTTGTGGGAAATTAGTACTATTGCTTTCAAACTGTTGGGTCGGATTTGAGAAAACGAAAGGAACGGATTGCTGTGCGTCTCCAGAATCAGCAGTTTGGTTAGCAGGTTCATCTGAAATTGGGTCACTTGATTCAGAACTGTTTGATTCCCAATAGGTTTCTTCTGCTGGGGTGGGTTCTGGACTTGGTGGTATATCTCCACTTAAATTATTATCAGGGTTTTGAAAATCTTGAAAATTATCATCGCTCATAAATAACCTCCCTATTATATAAATCTTTCAAAAAAATATAGGTATACTATTATAAGTGTATGTTTATTTGCACAGCATTAAACATAAATTCCTGTGAATGCAGAATAATAGACATCCTTTTACTTTTTTTGTTATTACAAGTATAGGGAATAGTTTATAGATTGTCAATACATTGTCAATTATCAAATAATGAACATGCAAATTATCAGGAGTATTACCAAGAGAATAATGCACAAAGGAATAAAGTGCATAAGTTGTTATTTTCAGTATTTTTTTGCACTAGTTTGAGTTGAAATGAGAATTAAGGTAATATATAATAGTTTACTGGGAGTACAAATTGCTATAAGGAGGAATTTAAATGCAATACGGATATTTTGATGACGCAAAAAAGGAATATGTTATTACGACACCAACGACACCATATCCTTGGATTAACTACTTAGGCTCACAAGAGTATTTTTCGTTAATATCAAATACTGCTGGTGGCTATAGCTTTTACAAGGATGCTAAGCTTCGAAGAATTACACGTTATCGTTATAATAACGTTCCTTTGGATCTTGGCGGCGGACGCTATTATTACATCAATGATGAAGGGGATGTTTGGTCCCCGGGCTGGGCTCCTGTTAAGAAGGAACTTGATAGTTATGAATGTAGACATGGTATGGGTTATACCAAGATCAAAGGCGTTAGGGGAGGCGTCGAGACCGAGGTAACTTTCTTTGTACCATTAAACACAAATGCGGAAATTCATAAGGTGGTTGTAAAGAATTCTTCCGATAAGCAAAAGAGCCTTAAGTTGTTTTCCTTTGTTGAATGGTGCTTATGGAATGCACAAGATGATATGACCAACTTCCAGAGAAATTATAGTACTGGTGAAGTTGAGGTTAAAGGTTCTGTCATCTACCACAAAACAGAGTATAAGGAAAGACGTAATCATTATGCTTTCTTCTCTGTAAATGCTCCAATCGCTGGCTTTGATTCTGACAGAGAAAGTTTTATGGGCACTTATAATGGCTATGGAGATCCAAAGACAGTACTTGCTGGGAAGCCTAACAATTCAGTTGCAGATGGCTGGCATCCAGTTGCTTCACATTGCCTGGAGGTTAATCTTGCTCCTGGTGAAGAGAAAGAATTAGTATTCTTACTTGGATACGTTGAGAATGCGAATGAAGATAAGTGGGAAAGCAAGAATGTTATTAACAAAAAGAAAGCAGAAGAAATGATAGCTGCGTTCTCCACTGCAGAAGCTGTAGATAAAGCATTTGCAGAACTTGCAGAGTCCTGGGACAAGTTGCTTTCTAAATATACAGTTAATTCCGCAGATGATAAGTTAAATCGTATGGTTAACATCTGGAACCAGTATCAGTGTATGGTTACCTTCAACTTATCAAGAAGCGCATCCTATTTTGAATCCGGAATTGGTAGAGGCATGGGCTTTAGAGATTCTAATCAGGATTTACTTGGATTTGTTCATCAAATTCCAGATCGCGCTAGAGAAAGAATTATAGATTTAGCTTCCACACAGCTTGAGGATGGTGGAGCATATCATCAGTATCAGCCACTTACCAAGAAGGGTAATGATGAGATTGGTGGAAACTTTAATGATGATCCTCTTTGGTTAGTACTCGCTGTTACGGCATATATCAAAGAAACAGGTGATTACTCTATTCTAAAGGTAATGACACCATTTGATAATGATGAGTCCAAGAGTACCCCTCTTGCCGACCATTTAAAACGTTCTATAGATCATGTAATTAACAATGTGGGACCTCACGGTCTGCCACTCATTGGGCGTGCTGACTGGAACGATTGTTTAAACTTAAACTGCTTCTCCTCCGAACCAGGAGAATCCTTCCAGACCTCTACCAGCAAGGACGGCAGAGTAGCTGAATCTGTAATGATTGCAGGTATGTTCTGTTATATCGGAGAAGAATACGTTAAGCTAATGGCTAAAACAGATAACCATTCAGAGGCAGAGCGCATTACCCAGGAAGTTGAAAAAATGCGTGGCATCATTATGGAGCATGGATGGGATGGACAATGGTTTGTTCGTGCTTATGATGATTATGGTAAAAAAATTGGTAGTGATGAGAACGAAGAAGGCAAAATATTTATTGAGTCTCAAGGCTTCTGTGTCATGGGTAATTGCGGTACATCAGATGGTAAAGCAATACAGGCTCTTGATGCAGTGGAGGAGCGTTTAGGAACAAAATATGGCCTTGTACTTCAAAATCCTGCATTTACAAAATATTATATTGAGTATGGTGAAATATCCACTTATCCTGCCGGATACAAAGAAAATGCAGGTATCTTCTGTCATAACAATGCTTGGATTATGATAGCTGAAGCACAAGTGGGCAGAGGTGATAAAGCCTTTGATTACTATTCAAGAATTGCACCAGCCTATACAGAAGAGTTTTCTGAAATTCATCGCTTAGAGCCATATGTATACTCACAGATGGTGGCAGGTAAGGATGCAAAGCGTCATGGAGAAGCGAAGAATTCCTGGTTAACAGGTACTGCTTCCTGGAACTTTGTTGCGATATCACAGTCTATCCTTGGTATTAAGCCAGAGTATGATGGCCTTCAGATTGATCCATCCATTCCTAAGGCATGGGATGGTTACACAGTAACTCGTGAGTTTAGAGGTGAAACCTATAAAATTACTGTAAAGAATCCTAATCATGTATCTACAGGAGTTGCAAAGATGACTGTGGATGGCAAAGAGGTTGCAGGCAACATTATTCCTCTGGCAGGTGATAAAAAGGTTCATGAGGTAGAGGTAGTATTAGGGTAGTTTATATTGTATCTATTATTGGAGGAGTTGCTTATTAAGGTAAGCAGCTCCTTTTAAAAACCATTTACCCAAAGTAAAAACCTGGTTTTATAAAAAATAATATTCTAGGTGGCTATAATATAATAAAAGAGAAATATATTTGTAATTTGACAATACAGGAAAAAGATAAGATAATAAATTAGCATAGGAACTATTATGATTCTTCCGATTACCATTGGGCATAATAATTGTAATACCTCATAAGAATGAAAAAACAATAAAGGAAGTTATTAAATGAAGAAAATTCTTAAATTTTTATCGTTATTACTACCGCTATTAGTTGCGCTGGGTTCAATTTTTGCAGTACAAATAGCTGCTATACTTGTTTATTACAGCGTTTATTTCACTGCTGGTTTTTATCTGCTCTTTACAGGGAAGTACAATATAAACATAGATACACTAGTGGATTACATGCCATTTCCCTCTATGGATTTTTTAACAAATCTCGGCATGATATCTCCTTTGGTGTGGATTATTATATTCTATCTATGGTACAAATCTATTAGAAAAAAAGATACTGTTGTGAGGGTTAAGGTTTTTACCTGGCGTTCCATAATTATGTTGGTGTTAGTTAGCCTTGGCTTTCAATTATTAATAAATGGACTCATGGAGTTAATCCTTCCATTCTTTGAGGAACTGGCGCAAGACTACAATGAACTTATGGAACAATTAAATTATGCCAATCCACTGTTGACGTTATTAAGTGTAGTAATACTGGCCCCTCTTTCAGAGGAATTAATTTTTCGAGGTGTAATTTTAAGTAAAGCAACTAAATTTACTACTTTTACTGTAGCAAATGTATTACAAGCATTGTTCTTTGGTTTCTTTCACATGAATATTGTGCAAGGCTTATATGCGTTCCTGGGTGGTTTAGCAATGGGGTATATTGCTCACCAGTATCGTACCATTAAGGCCTCGATCTTATTTCACTTTTTCTTCAACGGAATTAGTTATGTTATGTTAGCTCCGATTTCATTACTTATGAAAATTGCATATGTCATTGTTGGAGCAGTAATTATCTATTTTGCCTTAAAACATATTAAAAGGACAGTGGAAGAGGAAACAACACGAGTACAAATATCCCAAGACCAGAGTGTGAATACGCCAGAATAGGCGCTGGAGGAAGCGATGAATAAAGTAAGTAGCCTTTTATTAACAATCCTGCCCTATATAGCTGCCGAATTGATTCAATACATTGTAATTAGCACGTTATTTACTGTATTTAAAGGAACGTCGCAGGAAACGGTATATATATATTCATTAATCGGAACTGCCGTATGCGGAGTGGTGTTCTTTTACTGGTATCAGAAGGAATGGCAGAGAGCAAAAACAGGATTCATAATTAAAATAATAAATGTTAGGTTTCTATTAATTATGGGGCTAGTAGCAATTAGTTGCCAACTGTTCTTTTCGGGTGTTTTAAGTTTACTGCAGCCTTATTTCACATCAGTTTTTCAGGATTACACTCAAGTCATTGAAAGCATAACAGCAATAAAACCATCTTTATTAATACTTATGATTGGATTTGTTGCACCTATAACAGAGGAGTTAATTTTTCGAGGAGTAGTCTTTCGATTAGCAACTCGTCAAGTTGGTTTTCTAGGAGCGAATCTCTTACAGGCAGTGTTATTTGGATTATATCATGGTAATTTGGTGCAGGGTAGTTATGCGGCTATACTAGGATTTATATTAGGAGCAATTTGCTATAAATTTAAGTCCTTGCTTGCAGCAATCATACTTCATATTTTCATTAATTTAAGTTCCTTACTCCTTCCGCTGATACCCGATGAGATGTTGTATAAGGTTCTTATGTTATTAGTGGGTGGAATATGCAGTGCTATTTCCTTTTATTATTTATTTAGAAGAGTAGAAATACAGCCATAAGCTTCTAGTTCATTAATGTGAAGTTTTACTTGCAAGTTGTTAGAATTTCATATATCATAAATTGTACTAATAATGAAATTGCATCTTTAAACACATACTATAATTATAACAGTTACCTGTTATAAAACAGTGAGCACTATAGCACTTTACTATGTATTGGCTAAAAGCAGCTACTGATTAGTAGGAATTAAGGTCGCGATGATTTATTTACGAACACCATAGTCTTGACCTTATAATGGCAGGAACCAACGGTTTTATTATTCGAATTCAACGAGAATGTTCTGATATAATAAAAGCATCGTCTTGCCGTAACCGCTATTTGGCGGATTACTTGCAGGGCGTTTTTTATAATTTGGAGAAAAACTCTAAAATATAAAAAGCTCATTATTACACGGAAGTTTTTCTATGTCAGAAGTAACTAAATAGAACCTAATTCAAGACTAACAAAGAAAAATCATTTTAGGATGGCGCCAAGCGCCATAAGGAGGTTCATTATGGAAACGATCAGAAGAAACAAGACATTAAGAATGGTACAATTAGCTTTATTTATTGCTATTATTGTACTAATGGCATTTACCCCGATTGGGTATATTAAAACAATGGGATTTGAGATTACACTAATTGTAATACCTGTAACTGTCGGAGCGATTGTCCTTGGGCCAGCAGCAGGGGCATTACTTGGTGGAGTATTTGGCATAACAAGTTTTATACAATGCTTTGGAATGAGTGCTCCGGGTGCTGCATTATTAGCAATAAACCCAATTGGAACCTTTATATTATGTCTTATTCCGCGTATCTTAATGGGGTGGCTAACGGGAGCTTGCTTTGTAGCACTTAAAAAAGTTGATAAGACAAAAGGCATCTCTTATGCTATTACCAGCTTAGTTGGACCAGCTTTAAACACAGTATTTTTTGTGTCAGCTTTAATCATTATTTTTTACTCTGGGGATTTTGTAAATGCTTTTAAAGCAAATAATGTTTTTGCATATCTTGTTGGTTTTGTAGGTGTGAATGGATTAGTTGAAGCGGGAATTAGCTTTGTACTTGGAACTGCTGTTTCAAAAACTGTGGATGTGGTAGTGGAACGAACAAGTGTAAAGCAATAAGTTATCTTGAAAAAATAGGATACTTATAACCAAAGAATAGTTTAGATATAACACAAAGAAATAATAATTGTTGACAACACATGCCTATTATGGTATGCTAGTTTAGCTGTGAGTATTGAGTACCAATATTTGCAGGAAAGAAGAGAATCCATCTCTCACCCATAGCGTATGAACGTACAGCGAGCGGGTTAAGCATAATAATAACAATATTATCTACATAGATAATAGAGGATAAATTTTGCAGGTGGATAATCTTATTATCCACCTTTTTTTACGCGATGGTAAAGTGAGTATTAGCAAAGCTTTGATTGTAAGATACGAACTCACCCGCGATAACTGGAGAAACCTGCACAGCACGTTTCTTCCAGTAGTTTCTGATAACATTTATAACCTATGGAGGTGCAGTACTATTAGCGATTTAATGATTAATGAACAGATCAGGGACAAAGAAGTTCGCCTGATTGGTGAAGACGGAGAGCAGTTAGGGATCATGTCTGCCAAGGATGCAATGAAACTAGCTAAGGATGCTAATCTTGATTTAGTAAAAATTGCTCCTACAGCTAAACCACCGGTTTGTAAAATTATCGACTACGGCAAATACAGATATGAATTAGCAAGAAAAGATAAAGAAGCGAAGAAGAAGCAGAAAGTAACCGAAGTTAAGGAAATCCGCTTGTCACCTAATATCGATGATAATGATTTAAACACAAAAATAAATCAAGCTCGTAAGTTTCTCACTCATGGTGATAAGGTTAAGGTTGCATTACGTTTTCGTGGTAGAGAAATGGCACATACTTCGGCTTCTAAAGTTATCTTAGATAATTTCTATGCTAAACTTGAAGATATAGCCGTTGTTGAAAAACCAGCTAAGCTCGAAGGAAGAAACATGATTATGTTCTTAACAGAAAAACGTTAAAATACTAAATATATGACAGCATTTTGGAAGGTGCATAAATTGCCCGACCGGGCTGCATTAATTATTAAGGAGGAAATAACATGCCCAAGTTAAAAACAAGCCAAGCAGCAGCGAAGCGTTTCAAGAAAACAGGAACTGGTAAGTTAAAGAGAATGAAAGCTTATAAGAGCCATATCTTAACCAAGAAATCCGCTAAGAGAAAGAGAAATCTTAGAAAAGCAACTATGACGGATGAAACTAATATCAAAAACATGAAGAAGATCTTACCATATCTCTAAGAGATAGGTGATAAGGAGGAATAGAACGTGGCAAGAATTAAAGGCGGAATGAACGCAAAGAAAAGACACAATAGAGTGTTAAAGCTGGCAAAGGGTTACAGAGGAGCCAGATCCAAACAATATAGAGTAGCAAAACAGTCAGTAATGAGAGCGTTAACTTCTTCATTTGCTGGTAGAAAAGAAAGAAAAAGACAGTTCAGACAGTTATGGATTGCCAGAATCAATGCGGCAGCAAGAATCAATGGCTTATCTTACAGCAAATTGATGCATGGTTTAAAATTAGCTAACGTTGAAATCAATAGAAAAATGCTTTCCGATTTAGCTATCAATGATGCACAGGGCTTTGCTGCTCTTGCAGAAGTTGCAAAATCAAAATTAGCATAAGTTAACATAAAGGGAACCCCGCTGAATAAGCGGGGTTTTTTGCGTAGTCTTATAACTAAAAATAGTAGCAGTTTACACTAGACGAAGAAAAGAAAACGCAAGAAGAACTTGACAAGAGTTAAAAATAGTATATAATAAGGTTAATCGATTAACGTTAACATAATAGTTTAACGTGCAAGTTTATAGAAACAAAGTAGTTCAACCCCGTTAAATTTATTAAGTTCAACCAAACTGGAATACTTAAAAATTATCCTTAGAAAGCAAGCTTTCATATCTGATTTTTAAATATTCTGATTGGCTCTGAATAGATGCAAATTAATTATGTTTAAAAGGGTTGATATTTTATTGCTTTATAATTCTGATTTAACCGGCTCTAGATAAGTAAATACTGATTATAATCAAAGACCTGCAGATAGCCATGCAGGATTTTATATAGAGCAAAGGTTAATCGATTAAATATAATGACTAGTGGAGGTAGTTGGATGGGTAAGTTTGCGGACAAATATTATTTGGTGGACCCTTGGTCAATATCAGAGGAAGGCTTTGACCCGGAGTATGGGCAAGTAAGTGAATCGGTATTTTCCTTGGGCAATGAATACATGGGAATACGTGGTTATTTTGAGGAAGGATATAGCTTAGAGAAGAATGTAGGTAGTTATTTCAATGGCTTCTATGAGGAGACACCAATCTATCATCCTGCCAGATATAAAGGGTTTGTTGATATATCAAGAGATATGACCAATACAGTAGATTGGCTTTATACTCGAATCAGTATAGATGGGGAAACTTTAGACCTTGCTAAGAGTAATTATTCTGACTATACTAGAAGGCTTGATTTTAGAAATGGCAAGCTGCAAAGAAGTTTCTTATGGACGACCAGCACAGGAAAGAAGTTAAAGTTAACTTTTGAACGGTTGTTAAGTAGGAAGATTAATCATGTTGGAGGACAGCGAATTGTTTTTGAAGCAGTGAACTTTGAGGGTGAGATTAAAGTGGTTACTGGATTGGACTTCAATGCACATATCCCATACTACGCAGATAGTAACTGGGAGGTTATCCAGTCTGAGCAGGAGGAAAAGCTTCATTCTGTATTAGGTGAGACGAAGAGAAGTAAACTAAGACTTTACTCTAGTTATCGCTATGTAGTTTCTTGCGATCATTGTCAGGAGCAGCTGGAAGAAGAGCGTTTTTTTGGCACTGAAATTACCTTTGATCTTAAGCAAGAGAATAGTGTTACTTTTGATAAGATGGTAGTGCACTACGCAGCAAAAAAGAGGGAAAATCCGAATGAAATTTGGGAGCTTGGAAAGAATATTGCAAAACAATATAAAGAGATAAGCTTTGATCAGATCTATAATGAAAACTGTGTATATTGGAAAAACATCTGGAACACTTCAGATATTGTAATTGATGGTGATCCTGAAAATCAACAAGGAATACGTTTTTGTGTGTTTCAACTTCATCAAACCTACCGTGGCTCTGATCCGAGTCTAAATATTGGTGCAAAAGGGTTGTCAGGCGAGGCTTATGGTGGGAAAGCTTTTTGGGATACAGAGGCATACTGTCTGCAATTTTACATATTTAATAATCCTAAGGCTGCCAGAAATCTCCTTACCTATCGCTATAATTTATTGGAGGAAGCAAGAGCAAGGGCTAAGGAATTAGACTGTGAAGGTGCTTGCTATCCAATTTCAACCATTGATGGAATTGAAACCTGTGGTGCCTGGCAGCATTCAAGTTTGCAAATTCATGTTAGTGGAGCCATAGCCTTTGGTATCTTCAATTATGAAAAAATTTGCAGAGATAAGGAGTTCCTCTATTCGAAAGGAATAGAGATGCTACTTGAAATCAGTCGTTTTTATAAGAGTAGAGTTCAACGTAACCCGATCACAGATGAATATGGTTATTATGGGGTAATGGGTGTCGATGAATTCCATATGATGGTAAATAATAACTGTTTTACAAACTATCTGGCAAAAAAAGCAATGGACTTTACCCTTGATGTAGTTGATGAAATGCAGGAATTGGCAAATGAGGAACTTCAACGACTGCTGAAAGAGCTGAAATTCACACAGGAGGAACTGGATAAAATTCGTGAGATTTCAAATCATATGTATCTTCCGGTAACGGAGGAGGGACTATTTGAACAACATGATGGGTTCTTCTTGTTGCCTCACATCGATTTGGACTCAATTCCAGTAGAGGAGTTTCCTCTTTATCACCATTGGTCCTATGATCGGATTTATCGAACTGATATGATTAAACAGGCGGATGTTTTAATGATGTTATTCATGTACAGTAATGATTTTTCGAAGGAAGTAAAAAGAGTTAACTATGATTACTACGAACCAAGATGTATTCATGAATCATCTTTATCACCTTCGGTTCATTCCATAATTGCTGCAGAAATAGGTAAAAATGAAGAGGCATATCGCTTCTTTCAATTTGCAACAAGACTTGATTTGGATAATTATAATCGAAACTCCGGAGAAGGATTACATATGACCTCCATTGCCGCAGCTTGGATGAATATTGTATATGGCTTCGGCGGTATGAGATCAGATGGAGATCAATTAAGTTTTTATCCAAGTATTCCAGCAGATTGGAACTCTTATTCCTTCTCCATAACCTATCAAGGATTGGATGTGCAGATTGAGGTTACAAAAGAAACAGCAAGCTTTCGATTAAAAACAGAAGGAAGCCTTTCCCTTCAAATCTATAATAAGGAGTATCTGATTGATTCCGTAGGAATTAGTATTAAGATGCCGAATGTAGTAGAACTAAAAGTGGTATAAGTAAATGTGGTGTAATGGAGGACATAATGACAAAATCATATTTGAACGACGCAATCATAGGTAATTCCAGAATGCTTGGTTGCATATCGAAGGAAGGGGAACTCCTACGACTTTTTTGGCCCAATATTGATCATATGCAACAGGTTGAGCAATTTGAAGTTGGATTTCGATTAGACAATGATACTCCTGTGTTTCTTGGTAAGAACAATTTTAACATAGAACAAAGCTATGAGAACAAGACGAACATATTGATTACTCAGTTTACCAATGAGCAAGCTGGTATCGAAATTACGCAATCTGATTTTTGTTTAATGGAGCAGGATATTATGCTTCGCAGATACACCATTAAGAATTTAAGCAGTGAGGACAGAAATTTAAGGTGGTTGTTATATTCCTCGAGTACTTCCTCCAAAGAGAATTTTACAGGAAGCCTGATAGATTTGGAAAGAGAAGCACTCATTCATTATCAAAGAAATCAGTATATGTCAATATCCTCTAACTTGGCGATTGAAAGTTTTCAATTAGGTGGAGATCCAAAAGTGAGTATTCAAAATGATACACTGGATAATGCAGAAAGCGTGCTCATGGTACGAGACGGAGCACTTACCTGGGACTTAGAATTACTAAAAGCGGGAGCAGAAGCGGAAATTACAATCCAGATTTCTTTCGCAGCAGGATATACGGAAATAAAACAATTGATTTCAAAAGCTAGAAGATTAAATAGTAAGGATATGCAAGAGGAGACGAAGAAGTTCTGGATTAATTATTTGACCTCCTGCAATGATGCTAAGGCGGCGAATCAGGAATACAATAATCTTTATGAGAGAAGTTTATTGGTATTTCGTTTGATGTATGATTCCTCTATGGGAGGCTTAATGGCAGCTCCAGAAATGGATGAAGATATGCAAATGTGCGGACGCTATGCCTATTGTTGGGGAAGGGATGCAGCATTTATTGCAGATGCACTGGACCAGTGTGGATTGCACAAGGAAGTTGAACAGTTCTATCAATTTGCAGCAGAAACACAGGAAGAGGATGGAAGTTGGTTCCAAAGATATAGTATGGATGGTAACTTGGCACCAGCCTGGGGGTTACAAATTGATGAAACAGGAGCGCTAATCTATGGAATCTGGAAACATTATTGCCGGACAAAGAATTTAGAGTTTTTAAAAACAACTTGGGATAATGTAAAGCTTGGTGCAGATTTCTTAGTAGCTTTTCAAGATGAAGAGACTGGATTACCTAAGCATAGTAGAGATTTATGGGAAGAACGCTGGGGGGTTCACACCTACTCCTCTGCTTCTGTTCATGCAGGGCTTATGTCTGCTGTTCAAATAGCAACCTGCCTGGGAGAAGAAATATCCAATAAAGAACTATGGGAATTGGCAGCACAGAGGATGAAGGAATCGATTGATGAAAGACTCTGGGAAGAGGATAACCAATGCTTTAGCCGTGGGATTCGTACACAGCTTTATCCTACAGAGAAAATGGCAAATAAAGAATGTATGATGGTTCCGGTTAACAATAAGGGTGGCATGAAAAAGGTAGTATGCCGAGACAGTGTGGTAGATATCAGCCTTATTGGGCTTAGCATTCCTTTTGGAGTAATTGATGTCAAGGACCCTCGTATGACAGCAACAGCAAATAGAATTGAGGAATTATTAACCTGCAAAGAAGTAGGTGGCATCAGACGTTATGAAGATGATGAATACATTGGTGGTAATCCCTGGATTCTTACTACTCTGTGGCTGGCTCTTTACTATATTGAAGCCAACGAGTACGAGAAAGCATTAGCCTATTTCAATTGGGCAGTAAAAGGAAGAACCAATCTTGATTTACTACCGGAGCAGGTAAATAAAGAGACAGGGAAACCAATTTGGATACTTCCGTTAACCTGGTCCCATGCAATGTATACACTGACATATCATGCATTATTAAGTAAAAAACTGATATAGAAAAGGTGGAAAAAAGTGTGACTGACAAGGTGACAATGAAAGACGTGGCAAGGCTCGCAGGTGTATCGGTGGCTACAGTTTCTAATATTTTGAATAATGTTGAGAATAAAGCCAAGGATTCAACACAGAAAAAGGTAATGAAAGCAGCCAAGGATTTAAATTATACCATTGATATGACAGCTAGATTTTTATCTACAGGCAAATCAAATTTAATCGGAATATTTCTACCAGAGGTATATGAAGTCGGACAACCAAGCTCAGTACTAAAAGACAATCCTTTTTTTAGCGAGATAGTCAGTGGAATTGAATACGTTGCCAGAATGAACGGATTTGATATTGTTGTAACCTGCATCAGTGTATCGGACAATGTAAGAGAATTGGTATTAAAAAGAACTCTGGATGGGATAGCAGTTCTCGGTAATTTTGGGCAAGAGTTTTGGGAGGAGCTAAAAACTCTAGAAATACCAAAGGTATTAATTGACTCCTATCGAAATGATGAAAAAGAGTACTGTAATGTGGGAACGGATGATGAAATGGGAGCTTACCTGGCTACAAAACATCTCATTACTATGAAACACAGAAAAATAGCCTTAGTTACTGGTAAGTTTGAAGAATCAGATGTTAACTACTATCGTTATCTTGGGTTTAAGAGAGCGTTAGAAGAGGAGCATATTCCAATTGAGTCCTGTCCAATCATCTATGTAGATGTTAATTTTAAAGGAGGTGTAGCTGCTGCACAATCACTGCTTTATTTCTATCCTGAGGTTACAGCTGCTTTTGCAGTAGCGGATATATTAGCACTGGGAATTATTAAATTATATCATCAGATAGGTAAGTCCATTCCAAGAGACCTCTCTTTAATCGGATTTGATGATTTAAGTATTTGTCAGTTTACATTTCCCGGGCTATCTACCGTTAGGCAGGATATTAATAAGAAAGGTATGGAAGTTGGAAATCTATTGATTCACAGAATTAATGGAGACGAAGATAAGCGCAGTGTTATCTTGCCAGTGGAGTTGGTATTAAGGCAGACAGTACTTCCACTGGAGAATAAGGCTTAATGCTGTATCGGTTAACCTGTTACAACTGCCGTCATTGACGTAATCCTATTTCATCGATATAATAGAATAAAAACAATTGTAATTGCATCGATCAGAGCAACGGATAGAAACAAGGTCTGCAATTAAATTGATATTAATTATTCGGAAATATCAGAGATGGGGTGTAAATAAAATGGCAAAAGTCACGATGAAGGATGTAGCAAAATATGCGGGTGTATCAGTTGCAACAGTTTCCAATGTTTTGAATAACATCGACAATAAGTCGAATGAGGTCACACGACAAAAAGTATTAAAGGCAGTAAAAGATTTAAATTATCAAATGGATATGACTGCAAGATCGTTATCCATGGGTAAATCGAAATTGCTTGGTATTTTTCTTCCAGAGGTTTTTTATATGGACAGGCCAAGTTCGGTATTAAAAGACAATCCATTTTTTAGTGAGATTGTAAGTGGAATTGAATACGAAGCTAGAATGCATGATTATGATATTTTAATTACCTGTGTGAAATCAGATACACATGTGAAGGAATTAATACATAAACGCATGCTGGATGGAATTGCTTTACTTGGCATGCATGATGAAGACTTTTGGAATAGTTTAAGGAATACGTCCATCCCAGTGGTTCTAATTGATTCCTATTGTTATGACAAGTATGGATTTTGTAATGTCGGAACAGATGATGAGCAAGGTGCTTATTTAGCTACAAAACATTTGATAGCCTTAAATCATAAGAATATTGCGTTGGTAACTGGTAACTCTAAGGAATCCGAAGTTAATCATAGAAGATATTTGGGATTTAAAAGAGCAATCAGTGAGAGCGGATTAAACGAGGAAATGTGTCCGATTATAGAAGAGGATCTTAATTTTAAAGGTGGAATCATGGCTGGTCATAAGCTAATGAACTACAACCATGTTACGGCAACCTTTGTAGTAGCTGATATTATGGCTCTAGGTATTATAAAGCTAATGAACCAAATCGGTAGAACAGTACCAAAGGACCTATCTATTATTGGTTTTGATGATCTGAATATCTGTAACTATAGTTTTCCAGGTTTAACTACCATTAAGCAGGATATCTATAGAAAGGGTATTGAGGTTGCAAGACTGCTAATTAATAAAATTAATGATAAAGAAGTGGATACAGGGGTAGTTTTACCGGTTGAGCTGGTTTTAAGAGAAACTACAAGTGCTATAGCGAAATAAAGAGAAGGTATTTTAAATAGCAGGTGGGGTGTTAAAACAGTACAAGAAGAGAAATCTTAGGACGAATTAAGATAAGCTATGTTTTGTGGCGTAAGTTAACCGATTAAATGAATTGGAGGCTTACGGTTGGAAAAGAAAAAGATATTAAAGAAAAGCAAGAAAAATGAAAGCGTTATCGAAAATGAAAGCATTATTGAAAATAAAAGCATTATAGAAAATAAAAGAACCAAAGAGAATAAAAGTCAGTGGTTGCAGAAGTTTAATAGAATTCAAGTTAAATTGATTATTGGCTTTATGTTACCAGTCATTTGTATTGTTGCGCTTGGTTTTATATCCTACAAAAAAGCTTCTACAGCATTAATTCAAAATTATGAAGATGCATTACTAGAGACGTTGGATATGACCAATCAATATTATACCTACACCTTTCAAACCATTGTCTCGGATATTGAAATATATTATCAGGATACTGACTTGCGAGATTTTTATTCAGGTTTAATGAGCATATCCCCTACAAAAGAAATTCAATTATTTAATGCAAATCTTGATCTAATGAAAAGAAAAACCTGGTCTGATGAGCTTATTGAGAATTTGTATGTTTTATCTGATAAAAAGGATTCCATTGCTACCACAGGTGTTAAGGGAGAAAATATGTATTCCTCTTATATTCAAACAGAACAGGGAATGCAGGTTGCAGCAGATCCTAGCCACTATTTTATTTTTGGAGCTGACAAGGCGCTGGATGAATTCTTTGGATCAGACAGCAGTACGTATGGAATTAGAATTGCAAGAAAGTACAAGGATTCCAATACCTGCATTGTTGCTGATATTAACCTGAAGGCATTTAAGAACACAATCAATCGTTTGGATTTAGGAACAGGTAGTCTCCTTGGAATTATAACTTCAGATGGAACGGAAATTTTAGCTGACACAAAAGAAGAGATAAATGCCCCTGCAGAAGTGAAAAGTTTAGAAGCAACAAAGAGTACTATAACAGGTTTTAAGGATAAGGAATTCTACACAAATGCTTGGAAGAGCGAAATAACTGCGAAATCAGATTATGTAAGTTATTTAGGTCAAGAGTATATGTTTGCTTATTCAAAACTAGAGGGAACTGGTGCTATGATCTGCTTTTTAATTCCAAAAGCAGATATTGTGAAGAAAGCAGAAAGTATTAAAGAACTTACCATTATAATTGTACTAATAACATGTGTTCTGGCGGTCGCAATTGGAAGTGTGATTGCAAGCTATGTAAGCCGAACCATTCAGTATTTAGCAAAACAGTTAAAAAAGGTGGCAGAAGGAGATCTAAGTATTGAGATAAATCTGAAACAAAAGGATGAATTTATGCTTTTGGCACAGGACATAACAAGTATGGTTACAAACATGAAGAACCTGATTCAAAAGATAAAGTTGATTGGTGAAGAAGTATATATATCTGCCGATCAGGTCACATATTCATCAAAAACTTTTGTTACTTCAGCTTCAGATATTAAAACAAGTATTACTGAGATTGAATCAGGTGTTACACAGCTGGATCAGAACTCTGCAGACTGCTTGGGATTAATGGATGAATTGTCCCATAAAATTGCACTGGTGAATGATAACAGTAAAGAAATTGGTAATATTTCAGCAACAGCCGTTCAGACCATTGGTGCTGGAATACTTACAATGAATACACTGACTGAAAAATCCAAATCAACAACACAGATTACTGGACAAGTAATTGATACCATTCGTTTACTTGAAGAAAAGTCCAGGTCAATCGGACAAATATTAAATGTTATTAATGAAATAGCGCAGCAGACGAATTTGTTATCCTTAAATGCCTCCATTGAATCTGCAAGAGCAGGGTCCTATGGTGCAGGGTTCGCAGTAGTTGCAGAAGAAATAAGAAAATTGGCGGATCAATCTCTTCAGTCGGCGGATAGAATACGAATTATAATTAAAGAAATAGAAGAATGTACTACAGAAGCTGTAAAAACTGCAAAAGAGGCTGAGAATGCTGTAAAGCAGCAGGAAGAAGCAGTTTCAGATACCACAACCTCCTTTAGAGATCTTGAAAAGCAAATACGAAAGCTCTCTAGTGAATTGGATTCTATTTTAAAAAATGTTCAAAACATGGAAAGAGCTAGATCATCTACACTGGAAGCTGTGGAAAGTATATCTGCTATCTCCGAAGAAACAACGGCTTGCTCCATAACGGTCAGTGAATCAGCGGAGAAACAATTGGGTGCTGTGACACATTTAGAACAGGCAGCCACACAACTTTTATCTAAAGCTAAAGATTTAGATAAATCGATTAACTTATTTAAAATAAATTAAGGTAAAAATGATAACAAAAAGTTTCATTATTTATGAAATTAATCGTTAAAAAGCATAAAAAAGTACACTTTGAGCTATTGACATATGGACATAATTGTTGTAAACTATAATTAGTTAACCGGTTAAAATAAACCGGATTTCTTAAGGGTAAACGGTTAATCGATTAACTCCAAATTGTGAGTTAACGTCAATTAATTTTATAGGAGGAAAGTTTTTATGAGGAAAATGAGAAAACTAATAGGTATTGTAATGGCAATGGCGCTTGTAACGATGAGCTTCACAGCTTGTGGTAAAGCGAACGATGAAAAAACCCCAGCAAATAATGACAAACCAGAAGTAACACAACCGGCAACGGATGAACCTACCGAAGCAGCAACACCTGAAGTACAGGATGTAGCATTAAAGGTATGGGCTCCAGAAGAAGAGCAAGAGATTCTAGTTCAAATGTGTGATGCATTTGCAGAAAATCATCCAGAATATAATATTACGTTTGAATATGGCATTATGGGTGTGGATGATTCCATTACCGAATTAAAGAAAGATGCTTCTGTAGCAGCTGACGTATTCTTGTACCCAACTGGTGGTATTGCAGAATTAGTAGAAGCTGGTTTAATCTATCCTATTACAGTGAATGTTGATGAAATCACTGCTACTCACAGCCCTGCAGGTATTAAGTCCTGTACCATGGAAGATACCTTATATGGTATTCCGGTAACTCCTAACTCCTGGTTTATGTACTATAATAGCAGCATGTATACAGAAGATGAAGTGAAATCTCTGGAGACAATGTTAGCAAAAGACCTTGGTAAAGATGTATATAACTTCTCCAGTGATGTAGATAACAGCTGGTATATGTCCGCATTCTTCTATGCAGCAGGCGGAACATTATTTGGTGCAGATGGAACAGATCCTACAAACTGTTCCTGGAATGACGCAACTGGCTTAAAAGTTGGCGAGTACTTAGTGGATCTAATAAACAACCCTAAATATATTGAAGATGCAGATGGTCTTGCAGGTTCCTTAATGTCAGAAGGTAAACTTGGAGCATTGTGTTCCGGTACCTGGTCAGCAGAAACCTTAAAGGCAGCATTGGGTGACAATTATGCAGCTACCAAGCTTCCTACTATTAAGATCGATGGTACAGACTACCAGTTAAGCAATTTCGCTGATTTTAAAGCTTTTGGTGTTAATTCCGATACACAGTATCCAAAGCCAGCTATGGAACTTGCACAATGGCTTGGTGGTGAGGAATGTCAGTTAATCCGTTTTGAGACAAACAACACACCTCCTACAGTAACTGCTTTAATTGATAATCCTACAGTAGCAGCTAGCAAGGAAGTAGCAGCATTAAGCTTACAGACACAATTCTCTACTCCTAACCCTACAACCTCTAAGTTAAATGATTACTGGACACCTGCAGCAGCATTTGGTGCTGGTGTTGTAAACGGAGATATTACAAAGGATAATTTACAGGCTGGTCTTGATTCTATGGTTAATAATATTTTAGCAACTGTAGCAGCTGAATAAATTAGGTGCGAAATAATTTGGCATTGAATAAATTCTGAATGGAATTAATTCGGCACTGATAAATCGGGTTTGAATAAATTTAGTACGGAATAAATCCTGCAAGACAATATGGGGTGGGCTTATGCCCCACCCCATATTTATCTTGATAAAAGTTTAAAATTTTATGGCAATAATCTATAAAATGTATAATTGTTAAGCCATAAGCTTAATTTCGCTGTATGCAACTTGCTTGGCAGAATGCCTTACAAGTATTTGCTACATTATGCATTCGACAGCAAGCTTTATCTTTTCTATTGTAGCATGGCTAAACGAATATAAAAACATTATAATAAGATTGGTTATATTTACAAATAGGCAACAGATTTAAAAAGGCACCAGTAGTCAGATGGAGGTAATGAGATGGGAAAAGACAGGGTAAACCCATGGAAGGTATTTTGGCAGGGTATTCTACAATATGGAACTATTTTTAAAAAGGGTAATATGACTACAAAATTATCATTTTTCATAATGGGATTACCTAATATCTTAAGAGGACAGGTAGTAAAGGGATTATTATATTTATTTCTCGAAATCTGCTTTATTGGATATTTCATTCTTAATGGAATTACAAATATTCAGGGATTAATTACTTTAGGAACAAAGGAGCAGACAAAAGTATTTAATGAAGAAACCGGAATCTTTGATTTCATTAAGGGAGACAATTCCATGTTCTTGCTCTTATCCGGAGTTGTAACCTTGTTCGTTATTGTCTTCTTCTTGATCGTATGGAGCAGCAGTATAAAGTCAGCTTATATTACTCAACAATTAAAAGAGCAGGGAAAAAAAGTACCAACTATAGTGGAGGATATAAGGTCTCTGTTTGATTCACAAATACATAAGCTGCTTTTATTTATTCCAATTGCCGGGTTAGTCATATTTACGGTTGTTCCCTTGGTGTATATGATCCTTATGGCTTTCACAAATTACAACCAGACGCACCAACCACCAGGACATTTGTTTGATTGGGTTGGTCTTAAGAATTTTAAAATAATGTTATTATCAAAGGATACCATTGGCCGTACCTTCTGGCCGGTTTTAGGCTGGACAATGGTTTGGGCGGTATTTTCTACCTTTACTTGTTATTTTTCAGGTATGCTGCTAGCTATGCTGATTAATATGAAGGGAATTAGGTTTAAAGGAACCTGGCGTACTATATTCGTTATCACAATGGCAGTACCTGCGTTTGTTTCCTTATTGGTTATTCGAGTAATGCTGCAACCGCAAGGCGCCTTGAATATTTTATTACAAGAACTAGGTTTTATATCAAGTAGCTTACCCTTTCTAACAAACGTAGCCTGGGCAAGAGTCACAGTTATTATTGTAAACCTATGGGTGGGTATTCCCTCCAGTATGCTAATCACGACTGGTATTTTAATGAATATTCCGGGTGACTTATATGAAAGCGCTAAAATTGATGGGGCTGGTCCGGTGAAAGCCTTTTTGAAAATTACAATGCCCTATATGCTTTTTGTAACAACACCATATTTAATTACAAACTTTATCTTTAACACCAATAATTTTAATGCCATCTATTTCTTAACAGGAGGTGGACCTGCTTCTCTGGATTACTTTAAAGGAGCGGGTAAGACGGATTTACTTGTTACCTGGCTGTACAGTCTGACAGTTAACAGCAATGATTACTGCTATGCTGCTACCATAGGTATTATGATTTTCGCAATTTCTGCCATATTGTCACTGATTGTTTATCGTAGATCATCTGCTTATAAAAATGAGGAGGGATTCCAATAATGAATATGAAGACGAATTATATCAACAAAAAGTTCATAAAATTCCTGCCAATATCAAATGTTCTTATGATTATTTGTGCATTTTTACCATTTATATCATTTAAAACGGAACAAGAGCAAGTGACAATCTTAGGGCTTACTATAGTAACGCAAAAAATAACAACAATAACAGGAACACCAGTAGGAAGCCAGCTGCAGGTATTTATACCATTACTCGGGATACCGCTTCTGCTAATCACGATTATGACCATTGTTGTACTAATTAAAGCAAAAAAGTCTACAGTATATGGTTTAATTATCAGCTATATTGTCAGTGCACTAAGTTTTGTATTAATCATGCTGATGGCAAAGAGAATTGTTGACGCTGCACAGATTCTACCAGCAGACTTTTTAGTAAAGAATCTAGGCATGGGATACTGGGGGCTTCTGATTCTTAGCTTTGTGGGTATGGTATTTGCCATGAAGACAGTTAAGATGAATCCGGGATATATTGTGCTTACGGTATTAGCAGTTATTTGGATTCTTCCAATCCTTTGGGTTATCATGATTTCTTTCCGTGATGAGCCGGGGTCCTATACCTCCTATTTCTGGCCAAAGAAATTTACCTTTAAGAACTATATTGTTTTAATGACAGATACGAGCCAATTTTACTTTGCTAAATGGTTTTTTAATACCTTGTTTGTAGCAACCTGTTCCTGTATCATTTCAACAATTATTGTACTTTCCACCTCCTTTACACTTTCTCGTTTGAGATTTAAGGGGAGAAAACCTTTCATGAACCTTGCTCTTATCCTTGGAATGTTTCCAAGCTTTATGTCCATGATAGCGGTTTATTACATTTTAAAAGGATTAGGTCTCACACAATCTCTATTCGCACTTATTATGGTTTACTCCGGTGGCAGTGCGCTTGGTTATTATATTGTAAAGGGATTTTTTGATACAATTCCAAAAGCACTGGATGAAGCTGCAATCATAGATGGGGCTACCAAGTGGAAGGTATTTACCAGAATTACAATTCCTCTTTCAAAGCCAGTTATCATCTATACTATGTTAATATCTTTCATATCACCTTGGGGCGATTATATCTTTGCACGAGTAATTATGGGAGATAAGTATGACAGCTATACGGTTGCACTTGGTCTATTTACTATGCTTGACCGTGCCAATATTGCGACCTGGTACACTAGATTTGCTGCTGGTGCGGTTTTAGTATCAATTCCAATTTCCATACTTTTTGTTTCTTTACAGAAATATTATGTTGAGGGCCTGTCCGGCTCAGTGAAAGGATAAAGTGAATTCATATGAATAAGAAAATTCGTTGGGCTTTCTTAGCTTTATTAGTCATGCTTTTAGTGCAATTTATACCTGAAGTAACACATGCAGATACCTCGGACCAAATTTATTATATTAAGAATAATTATACCCAGGGCGCCTACCTGTATGAAGAAGACGGCATTCTACGCTATGGCATTCCTATGGAGGGAGATAAGAGCTTCCAATGGATGATCGAAGAAAATTCATCCTATAAGTTATTGAAAAATGTACAAACCAATGATTATATCACTCTGGAAGGTCATGGTGGTGAGTCAGTGGAAGGATATTGGGGAGAAAATATAAATTGTACACCGCTTTTAGAAAATGTAGACAATTTCTTATGGGAGTTTGAAATTGGAGAAGGACAGAACTTACTGTCACCAAGCAAGAATTACGCGGGTTTTGCCCTTCATCTTGAAAGTGCATTGGAAGGGAAACCTTTTGCACAGAAAGTCAGTGGAGATCAGCTGAACTGGGGCAATATGAAGTGGGATTTCATAAGCCAGGATCGGATGGATATCACCAGTATGACGAAAAATGGTTTCTGTATACAGAATGCAGACGATGAAACTTATCTAAGAATTGATAACGGCTTTCTTACTCATGGTAATCCAGATGGAGCAGATGATACCTATATCTGGTTCATAGAGCAACAGGCGGATGGTACGAAAGCAATTAAGAATAAAAAGACTTCACAGTATATTACCATGAGTCAATATGATACAGCCACCTATACGCTAAAGTTGGCAGATACCCTCGACAGTATGTCTAACTGGAAGTTCCAGTTATCTAAATTTGCAACTATCTTATCTGCTGCTGATAAATATAAGGGCTTTGGACTTTATTTAGATGTTGCCTCCAAAACTCAGGTTAGAAGTAAGGACATTATCACAGACGGGGATACAACGAACGGCATGAAGTGGACCTTTGTACCCTCTACAAGTGTTGCTGCGGTATCCGGTGATTTGGTAATGGATGAGGGAATCTATAATTTAAGAAATAGTTATTATTTTATGTATTTAATTGAAGATGATGGTAAAGCGGTTTACGGTAATGCAAAACCCTCGGATAAAAATGCGCAGTGGGAATTCTTTTATGATTCAGCTTCCGGTTTTACTGCTCTTCGAAATGTAGAGAGTGGCAATTATCTTTATGCAAAAGAAGATTCTGGACAGCTGGTATTAGAAAAATCAGAGACCTTCTATTGGAAATTAAAACGTCATACCAATGAGGATTATCCCAATGCTGTAATTTTTCAGGATTCGTTAAAATCCAACTGTTATTTACATATGGAAAGCTTGAATGGATTTGTAGAGGATTCAAATGCTGTACAGCCAACATGGGGTACACCACATTGGGACCCAATACTTTATTTAAGTGAAAATGATGTTGCTTCAACGGAAATAACCATACCGGAAGGTTATATTCGCTTATTTAACAGTGCCAAGGAAGGAGAATATCTTTATGAGAATTCTTCAGGAGCTGTTATTTATAAGAAAAGTTCAGAATCCGATGCCAGATCTCACTGGAAGCTAATCGTAAGTGAGGTTGACGGGGTATACTATATGCAAAACCGTGAAACCGGTAATTACATAACCAATAAAGGAAATGGAACCCTTCGTTGTCTATCAGAAGAACAGAAGACCAACGACGGAAGCTTGTGGCAGATATCGGCTGGTAATGCAGAAAATGAGATCATGCTAAACAGCTACTATGAGGATGTGAAGGAGTATCTTCGTCCTTATTTAAATATTCAGAGGATGTCGGGTTTCGCACAGTGCGGTGTGGTGTCTACAGAGGAAGAGACTACGAAGTGGAAGTTTGAACTGGCTAAGGATGAAACAGCGGCTGCAGCAGAAGCGGAGGAAGAAGTAGTGCCACTAAATAAATTAGTTGACGCAAATCAATATAAATTAATATTAGAGGGACAGTACCTCGAAAACACATATCAACTCGAATACTATGGAAATATTGTATTTGTTCAAGATACAAAAGCGAAGAAGTATCTGTATTTTGATAATGGAATTCAGCTGAAGGAGCTAAAAGGATACAATGACAAATCACTTCAGTGGCAGCTTGTAACAAAAGCAGGTGAGAGTTATTTGAAAAAAGGGGATACCAAGCTTTTTCTTGAAAGAATTGTAATAAATCAAAAACAAGTAATTGAAAATGCTTATCCAATAGCTGAAAAGAACGTATTTACTGTTAACGCAGACTCAAAGGGAACATATCAGGTAGAGTTTGATTACAGTGGCAAGAATACAAAAGCTACTGTATATGTAAATGGAATTGCCCAAGGGGAAATTGAGCTAAAAGCAGGAGTTATTAAGGAACTACCGCTAAATAAAGGTATTAATACCATTGCAGTTACAAATGCAGAGGGGCTTAAGGGAGTAATCGTTAAAGATAGTATTGGACTAAATTATCGTGGAGCAACGGTGCCATATGTTGCATATCAGGCAGAGGATTGTGTAACAACTGGAACAATATTAGATGAAAACCGTGAATATCATGAGATAACCAGTGAGGCAGTAGGCAGACTGGCAGTTAGTCTGGAGGGCACTGGACAGAACATTAAGATAACTTTAACAAAGGCGGCCAATGCCTTGACCTTAAGATATTGTATACCGGATAGCGAGGACGGTCTAGGACTGGATGCAACACTGAACCTGTATATCGATGGTAAGAAAAGCCAGAGTATAAGCTTAACCTCAAAGTACAGCTGGGTATATGGAAACTACCCCTGGACGAATAATCCGGCGGATGGGCAACCACATCATTTCTTTGATGAAACCAGCATACTTCTGGATCAGACCTACCCAGCAGGAACTGTAATTAAACTTCAAAAGGATTCAGCCAATTCTGCACAATACTATATTATTGATGAAGTGGATGCGGAGGAAGTAGCAGAAGCTAACGAACAGCCTGAAAATAGTCTTTCCATTACTGATTTTGGTGCTGTGGCAGGCGATGGTCAGGATGATACACAAGCTTTATCCGATTGTATTAAAGCAGCTCTAGAGCAGGGCAAGGAAGTGTGGATACCAAAGGGTATATTTGATATTAATACTCCGACCAGTGACTATGATCTTGGAGATCAACAGGATAAAAACAGAGGTATTGTGCTTACAGAAGATAACGTGGTAATCCGTGGTGCGGGCATGTGGCATTCCGTGCTGCAAGGAGATTACGCAGCTTTCTTTATCAAAGCCAGCAACATTTCCTTATATGACTTTGCATTAAGAGGTACCGCTATTCAAAGAAGAGATGCAATTGATCCTTCCGCCATTGAGTCAGATTATAATACGTATGAGATGAAAAATCTCACGGTTCAGAATCTTTGGATTCAGCATTATAAGACAGGTATCTGGACACATAATATGGACGGTTTACATGTGGTTGGTAATCGTATCAGAGATACCTTTGCGGACGGTATGAACCTTAGAAGAGGAACCTCCAATGCGATTGTAGAGCAAAATGATGTACGTAATACTGGTGATGATGCCATTGCCTTATGGTCCTCAGACTATAGTGATACCAATGTAAAAATTCGATTTAATACCGTAGGTCTTCAATGGCTTGCGAATAATATCGCTGTATATGGTGGTAAGGATATTCAGATTACAGATAACCTTCTTTACGATACGGTGGTAAATGGTGCTGGTATTAACATTAGTACGAACTTTAATCCAAAACCATTTGAAGGAACTATTACCATAGCCCGCAACACCTTACTTCGCTGCGGCAGTCAGGATTATAATAATAACCAAAACGATGGTGCTATTTGGTTCAATACAGTACAGGGTAATGATAATCTGGCAGAGGTAATCGTTAAGGATAACTTAATTGTGGATAGTACTTTCCAAGGGATCTCCTTTGCCAACAGAGGAAGCATTATGAATGTTACCCTGGAGAGCAACTCTATTATTAATGCAGGTTCTTATGGAATTGATGTATTAAAGGGGGCCAAGGGAAATGTTCTTTCCATTAATAATTACGTGGAGGGCTCTATGTTAGAACCCACCAACAATAGTTCTGAAGCTAATTTCATATTCACAAATGAAGTTAGAGAAGTTGCAGGTACAATAGTGGAAGACAAGAAATCAAGTATTTGGTCGATTCTTATTCCAGCAATTGGAGCAGTGGTTGCTGTAGCCTTGGCAGCAGGATTTATTTTAAGAAAAAAGATGAAACGATAAAAAGGTGCAATATATTATTAAAATAGTAAGAGGCTGTTGGCTTTTGTTTAAACAGCCTCTTTCATTCATAACTAGTGAAACGGCTTGTCGTTTTATCTTGTTGAAAGGAGCTGTAGTATGCATTTATGGAGAATTGAAGAAGAGGGATTTGAAGAAGCTCAAATTTCCTCTATAGGTAACAAATTTCTTGTGGGAAATGGTTATCTTGGCGTTAGGGGAACTTTGCAGGAATACGAAAAAGAGCAGCTAACAGCAATTAACTTGGCAGGTATTTATGACCAGGTAGGTGATGGCTGGAGGGAACCATTAAATGCACCAAATGGTCTGTATACATATCTTGAATTTAATGGAAAAGAGTTACGACTTCCACAAACTCCTGCAACAACACATAAAATTGCTCTTAACTTTCGTCACAGCATTTTTGAACGTGAAACTAATTGGTTAGTGGGAGACACTAATGTAAAAATTAAAGCAGATCGCTTTGCTTGTTATGATCGTCAACATTTGCAGGCAATGAGATATAGCATAACTGCAGATCAAGAAGGAGAGTGCCGCATATATACCGGTATTGATGGCAGAGTGTGGGATATTAATGGCCCTCACTATGATGAGCTATTATTTACAGAACAGGATAATTCTTTGCAGGTGAAGGCAATCACTCATGAAAGCAAGGATCAGGTCTATGTTTGTGAAGCGATTAGTACGGAGTTTGAATGTGTTGAAAAAGTTGTAAAAGAAGACTTAAGAATTCTTCGTTGCCTGTCCTTCCAGGTTAAGGCGGGTAAGACTTATACCTTTTATAAATGGGTCAGTGTATACACCAGCAAGGATACACCACAGTATGAGGATGTAGCACTTTCTCTATTGGAAGAGGGTTGCAAGGAAGGATATGAAATAACACTGTCAAAACATGTGAAAGAGTGGGAAAAAAGTTGGAAAGCAAGTGAGGTACTGATTGAAGGTGATGATCAGGCGATGCAGGCACTAAACTATTCCATTTATCATCTGCTATGTATTGCGCCAAGACATACGGACCAGCTATCCATTGCAGCCAGAGGGTTATCTGGACAAACCTATAAAGGGGCGGTGTTCTGGGATACGGAGATGTTCATGCTGGACTTCTTTTTATTTACCGATCCTAAAGTGGCAAAAACCTTATTAAAATATAGAATTGATACGTTAGAGGGTGCAAAAACCAAAGCAAAGCAATATGGCTATCAAGGTGCCTTCTATGCTTGGGAGAGTCAGGAAGGTGGTTATGATGCCTGCTCTGATTATAATGTCACAGACGTTTTTACTGGTAGGCCAATGCGTACTTATTTTAAAGATAAGCAAATTCACATTTCCGCAGCAGTAGTTTACGGTATTATGAGATATGTTGACTATACAGGTGCTTTAGATTTACTGAAGGAAGGTGGAGCCGAAGTAGTATTAGAATGTGCAAACTTCTACTATGACCTTCTGCTGCGCAAGGTAAATAAAGACGTATATGAGTTACATGATGTGATTGGTCCGGATGAATATCATGAACGTGTAAATAACAATGCATATACAAACCGTATGGCAAAGTATGTATTTGAAGCAGCAAATAGAATAATTAAATTGTTACCTCAGTTAGGAAATGAGACTGCGGATAAGATTAAGGATTATTATGATTTAGAAACATTAACAAATCAATATGTGGATGCAGATAAGAAAATCTTTATACCCCAGCCTGATAAGGAGAGCGGTGTTATAGAGCAATTTGATGGTTACTTTGAGCTTGAGGAGGTTTCCTTAGAGGATTTAAAGAAGCGTCTTCTTAATGAAAAAGAATATTGGGGCGGGGCTTATGGTATTGCTGCTCATACCAAAGTAATTAAACAAGCGGATGTTGTTACGATGCTGAACCTTTTCTCACAGGAATATGACAAAGATACTTTATTGAATAACTGGAATTATTATGAACCAAGAACCGAGCATGGTTCTTCGTTAAGTGCGTGTATGTATTCCATGCTTGCCTGTAAGTGTGATATGCCCCAAAGAGCTTATCCGTTCTTCTTAAAATCAGCAATGTCGGATTTAATCGGCAAAGGCAAAGAATGGGCTGGTCTGATCTATATTGGCGGTACACATCCGGCTTCTTCCGGCGGTGCTTATATGACGGCAATTGAAGGATTTGCAGGAATTTATCACGAGCAGGGAGAAATAAAGGCGCATCCGGCACTTCCGGAGAATTGGATTAGATTAGAGTTTCACATTAACTATAGGGAAGAATTATATAAAGTTATAGTAAAGGAAAATCAAGCTAAAATTATTAAAGTCGATGAGGATAAACAGAAATAATTAATTTGTAACTGTTTGGAACTAAGGAAACCGCAGGTTTTCGGGCTTTGAACTGAATAGTTACAATAATTTTATAATTAGAAAACAGAGAGGAAATCACATGATAAAAGGAGTTATATTTGATCTGGACGGAGTATTGGTATCAACAGATGAGTTGCATTTTATTGCTTGGAAGCAGTTGGCAGAACGACTTGGTATTATGAACTTTACCAAAGAAGATAATGCAAGACAAAAGGGTGTCAGCAGAATGGCATCCTTGGAAATTGTATTAGAAAAGGGAAGTGAGAAATATACCGGGGCAGAAAAAGAAGAGTTGGCAGAAAGTAAAAACCAAGAGTATATTGGATTACTACAGGGCCTTACAGAGTCAGCGGTTCTAACCTATGTGACAGAGACACTTACGATGCTAAGAGAAAAAGGTCTTTTAATCGGAGTTGGTTCCGTAAGCAAGAACACCCCTTTGATTTTAGAAAAGACTAAATTAGCAACATTTATTGATAAGGTGAGTTGTGGACTTGATATAACGAAATCAAAGCCTGACCCCGAAGTTTTTTTAATTGCAGCTAAGAAACTTGGACTTACACCAGAGGAATGTCTGGTGGTGGAGGATTCCAAAGCAGGTATTATAGCTGCAAAAGCCGCCAATATGAAGTCGCTGGCGGTTGGACCAGAATATAAACAACTTGGGGCTACTTATGAAGCACTAAATTTTGAAAGTAAAATTGATTGGGAACACATTTTAGCGAATTAAGAAGTAGACATAAGAATATAGATAGAGTAGAACTAATTCGAATAAGTAAAAAAACCAAAGATAACCTCGTGGCTGTTAAACATTACAGTTGCGAGGTTTTTAAATAAATACTCTTGCATATATATTATGTAAGAGGTAAAAAGGATGATTTCATATGACATCGGAAGATAGAAATAGAATTGTTAGTGAAGATTATGCTGATCTTCTGATTAATTATGGCGGAGATCAAAATGTATTAGCACAATTTACAGATGCCACCGTTCATATTATAGATTTTTTCAATGCTGTAGTACATGTTCCAGTATCGCAAATAACGAATAACACCATCGTTCAGCTTGGATACTCGGTTATGCCTTCCCTTTTTGGACTAATCAGTCAGGAAAGTCTGGAGGCTTCGGGAATAATCAGACTTCGTAATATACCTGCTTTAGATCTTCTGGGAAGTGGGGTGTTAATTGGTTTTCTGGATACCGGAATAGACTACACGAATCCTATTTTTAAAAATGCAGATAACACTACCAGAATAGTTTCTATTTGGGATCAGACAATTGTTAGTGATCAATATCCTCCTAGTGCCAATTATGGAACCGTCTATTCGAGAGAACAGATAAATGAAGCTCTTCGTAGTGAAACTCCTTATGAAATAGTACCTAGCAGGGATGAGATAGGGCATGGAACAATGATTGCAGGGATAGCAGCTGGTAATGCAGTGCCTGAAAATCAATTTGTTGGGGTAGCACCTGGGGCTGAGTTAATTGTTGTTAAATTAAAACAGGCAAAGCAATATCTAAGAGAATTTTTTGTCATACCACCAGGAGTTCCTTGCTATCAGGAAAATGATATTTTATTTGCATTAGTTTATATATTTCAAATTGCCAGAGAACTTAATCGACCACTTGCTCTATGTGTCGCACTTGGAACTTCACAAGGAGCTCATGATGGGAGAGGAACGCTTAGTAGTTTTCTCTCTTTACAAGCAGAGGATGTGGGGAATGGAATTGTGGTAGCAGCAGGCAATGAAGGGAATGCAAGACGGCATTATTATGGAACAATTAATCCTACTGTTGGTTATGACGTAGTTGAATTATCCGTTGGCAGAGGCGAATTAGGTTTCTCGATGGAGTTGTGGGGAGATTCTCCCGGGGTTTTTTCTCTGGATATACAGTCACCCTCAGGGGAATATGTTCCACGGATGGTTCCCAGGTTGGACGAAAGTAGGGAAATATCATTTATATTTGAACAAACCATTATCATAATTGATTATCAAATAGTTGAATCTCAAAGTGGAGATCAACTTATTTTACTCAGATTTCGTAATCCGGCTCCTGGAATATGGAAGTTTAATGTTTACGGGAGGGGAGATATTCAAGTAGGATTTCATATATGGCTTCCAATGCAAGGATTTATTTCGGATAACACTTTTTTTGTACGTTCGGATCCCTATACAACCATATTGTCCTTAGGAAATGCAGTATCTGTGCTTACAGTTACGGCTTATAACACGGAGGATGATAGTTTATATTTGAATGCAAGTAGAGGATTTACAAGAGTAGGGGATATCAAACCGGAAATTGCAGCTCCAGGTGTTAATGTTACCAGCCCAACACTGGACCAGGGCTTTAGTGACGCAACTGGGACCAGTGTATCAGCAGCTCATACGGCAGGTGTTGCAGCGTTACTTCTGGAGTGGGGGATTGTAAGAGGAAATCAAGTTAGCATGAGTACAGTGGAAATGAAAGTATTCTTAATACGAGGAGCACGAAGAGAACTTCAAATTCCCTATCCTAACAGGGATTGGGGTTATGGCATACTGGATGTATATAATGTTTTTGATACCCTTAGAAGAAGCGAATAATAGAAGGAGTAGGCATGACGGAGGCAGAAAGATTTAAAATAACCAGCAATGACTATATCGACTTCCTAGTTAATTTTAATCAAAATTTGCGAACATTTGAACGATTTCCGGCAGGGACCACGCATATCATGAATAATAGATATGCGGTCCTTTATTTGCCTGCTGCTCAATTGACTTCACGTACAATTTTACAGTACGGCTACTCCGTCCTTCCTGCACTCTATGGGCTTAATAGTGAGAGAGCTCTGGAGGCATCTAATATATTAAGGCTTCGACGTTTACCAAACTTTAATTTAAGAGGTAATGGTGTACTGATAGGTATTGTTGATACAGGAATTAGTTATACCAATCCTGCTTTTATTCATGCTGATGGCACGACGAAGGTTCTTGCACTTTGGGATCAAACGATAGAAAGTGGACGTTATCCTGCTGGGTATTTTTATGGTACAGAGTATTTGGCAGAGGAAATTAACCAAGCTTTGGTTTCTCCTAATCCATTGGAGATTGTTCCTAGCATTGATGAGATCGGGCATGGAACTATGTTGGCGGGGATTGCTGCGGGAAGAGAAAACGAAGCAAATAGTTTCAGTGGGGTTGCTCCGGATGCGGATCTTGTTGTCGTAAAACTAAAACAGGCGAAACCTCCTTTAAGGGAATTCTTTCTTGTGCCTCAGGATGTACCCTGTTATCAGGAAAATGATATTATGTGGGCAATTCAATATGTAATTGGTATTGCAAGAAGTTTACGGCGTCCAATATCCATTTGCATTGGTTTAGGGTCGTCCCAGGGTTCCCATGACGGGAGAGGAGCACTTAGTGAGTTAATCAGTGTTGGCGGAAATTTTTCAGGGGTTGTCATGAATGTTGCTGCTGGTAATGAAGGGAATTCCAGAAGGCATTTCTTTGCAGAGATTGACAGAGAAATAGGATATAGCACAGTGGAATTAAATGTTGGTGAGGGTGAGCCTGGCTTTTCTATGGAATTATGGGGAGCGGCACCTAACACCTATTCCATTGATATCCTGTCTCCATCTGGGGAATACATACCGCGAATTAGTGAGAGCTTAAGAGTTAATAGGGACATTGGTTTTGTATTTGAAAATACTTCAATTAACATTGATTATCAAATGGTGGAAGCGTCAACCGGTGATCAACTTATACTTATGAGATTTAATAATCCGACCCCTGGTATCTGGAGATTACAGGTCTATGGCAGAGGAGACTTAAGAAGTACGTTCCACATTTGGCTACCCATGGGGAATTTTATTACAGACAATACGTATTTTATACAAGCTGATCCTTATACTACAATAACATCTCCTGGGAACTCACTTGTACCTATCACAGTTACAGCGTACAATCCCGACAATAATGTATTGTATCAACGAGCCAGTAGAGGCTTCTCAAGGATTAATACAATTAAACCGGAAATTGCTGCACCTGGGGTTAATATAACGGCACCAACCAATGAAGGTACATTTACTAGTATGACCGGAACCAGTGCGGCAACGGCACATATGGCCGGGTTTGGTGCAATGATGTTAGAATGGGGGATTGTAAAGGGAAATTACCCGGGAGTCGATACCGTCGAAGTTAAGAAATTTATTATCCGTGGTGCAGAACGTAATCCTGGATTATTGTATCCGAACAGAGATTGGGGATATGGAATACTTGATGCTTTTAATGTGTTTGACATTTTAAGAGCGGAATTGCAAAGTATTGTTCAGAGGCCTGCACCCTAATGCTAGGTTAAAATAAGATTAGAGATTCGGCAGAGATATTGCATTCATACAATTGTTGCAGTATGATATAAAAAAATAGCAAAAAATGCAAAAGTTTATATATGCCGAATTAACTAAAAATCGGCAGAAGGAGGAGAAATGAAGAATAAGTTTTCAAATACTTTATGGGGACTATTTCTTGTGTTGGTTGGTGTTATCATAGCAGGTAATGTTCTTGATTTATGGACAGTTGAATTGTTTTTTGATGGATGGTGGACCTTTATAATCATTATCCCTTGTTTAATAAGTATGATTCAAAATGGGTTTGGAGTGGGAGCAACAACAGGATTCATTATTGGTGTCTTATTGTTCCTATCCTATTACGTGGATATCAATTTTAATCTTTGGAGTTTGGTATTACCAGCAGCTTTGATTATTATTGGAATAAGAATTGTATTTCAAGGAGCGTTTCGAAAGAGACCACGTCACTTTAATGCTAACGTTAATATCGGTGGGTCAGAGAAGACCTATCAGGGTGCGGCAGGAAAGGAATACAGTGCCGTGTTTAGCAGCAACCGTATTCATATAACAGAGCCTTTTAATGGAACAGAAATTAATGCTATCTTTGGTGGGCTTGTTTTAGACCTTCGAGATGCAAAGATTTTAAATGATGTTGAAGTTAATGCTACAGCAGTTTTTGGAGGAATTGACGTATACCTTCCAGCTGGTGTAAATGTTAAGACCAATAGTGTTCCGATTTTTGGAGGTGTAAGCAATAAGGCACATCAGAATAATCAACCAGATGCCCCTACCATTTATCTGAATGCGACCTGTATGTTTGGAGGGATTGATATCAAATGAGCAGCTTACAAAAAACAATAAAATACATGGCAATTGGATTTGCTATCGTTTTAGCAATCACTATCATATCAGGGATTGCCAGTACGGTTTTTTCTATCGGCTCGGTTATATCAGGAGGAACTAATGATAAAAACAAGAATGAAACGATAGATTTCTCTGAATCGTTTAAGGATGTTAAAAGTCTTGAAGTTGACAATAATACAGGACGGCTAAACATTAAAGTAGGAGAAACCTTCCGCGTAGAAGCGAGTGACGTATCAAGTTCCTTTGAAGCAAAGGTAACCTCGGATGGAACTTTAAAAATTACAGATAATAGAAATGTAATTAACTTTCTTTGGTTTAATATTAATGGAATAAACAAACCCAATTCAAGAATTACTGTATATCTTCCAGCAGAAACTAAGCTTGAGGAAGCGGACATTAATACAGGAGCAGGAACTGTTAATGTGGAAGATTTAAGTGCAGAATACGTAAAAATTTCTACCGGAGCAGGAAATATATCTGGAAGTAATCTTTCTGCTGATAAGGTAAAGGTCGAAGGCGGTGTTGGAGAGATAAGTTTACAGAACGTAGATTTTAAGAATGCTGATTTTGATTGTGGAGTGGGAAGCCTTAAAGTTGATGGTGTAATGGAAGGTAAAATTGAGGTGGATTGCGGTGTCGGAGAAGTTAATCTAAACTTAACGGGTTCCGTTGACGATTATGATTTAGATATCGATTCCGGTGTTGGTGCAGTACGATTGAACAATGAAAAGATATCGGATGAATATAAAACCTCAAAGGATGCACCTAACTCTATTCGAGTAGATGGTGGAGTTGGAGAAGTAAGAATTAATATTAAGAATTGATAATCTATTAGAAAAAATGTTGCATATTTTGCATACAAATATTAAAATATAGTAAAATAATTACGGGGGCGTTCATAAATAACGTCCCCTTTTAACGAAGGAAAAAAATACAATTGACATAATTATTGAATGGAGAAATTAATGAATAAGAAGAACTTGATTGGGCTAATCTTATTTGCTTGTTTTGTAACAGCTACTTTATATTTAAGTGCAAACCTCTTGATGAAACAAGGGGTAAAAGCTGAACATGGACAAGTGCAAACTTATACCAAAGAAGATAACAATAATAAGAGCACAGAAGCAGAACAATTAGAAGAAAGTTCTTCGTCAACTGAAATACAGCAGGAAGAGGATTTACAGAATGAAGATGTAGAAGCACCTGCCCTTAACCCGGAAGAGGTAACACAGGAGGAAGAAGATAACAGCGAAATCATAGTTGATGTTAATGAGACAGAACCTTGGTTAAGTACGAATCCCAGTGACATGGGAAGCGCAGTTGTTGAGGAAACAACAGCCTCTACTGAGGTCCACGAAGCTCCAGATCTTATTTTAGATAGTAATGATGTTGATTATGAAAAATATATTCCGCAAATGATAATCGACAATGTATTAGAAACAGCACTTGATATTAGTAATCCAGGCATTGATGTGGACGCGGAAGCTGCAATATTACTTGATGCCGAGACAAATGAAGTTTTGTACTACAAAAATGCGGTACAAGCGGAATTTCCAGCGAGCACGGCGAAACTTCTGACCAGTTTAGTAGCATTGTCCATGTGTAGTGTAGACGAACAGGTAACCCTTGGAGATGAGCTATCCATGATAGCCTCTGATTCAACCAGAGCTAATTTGAAATCAGGTGAAGTATTGACAATTCATAACCTTTTAGAGGGAATGCTTTTGCCTTCTGGTAATGATGCTGCCTATGCAGTTGCTGCTTATGTGGGCAGAAAATCCTTAGTAAAACCGGATGCTTCAAAGGAAGAGGCAGTGGAAGAATTTATACGCTTAATGAATGAATACGCAGAGGAGTTAGGAGTTAAAAATTCTTGTTTTAAAACACCGGATGGTTACGATGCGATTGGTCAGTACACCACAGCTTACGATATGGGATTAATCGGTGTTGCAGCAGCTAATAATGAGATTATTACTGAAATTAGTCAGAAGAGTAAATCCAGAAATATTTTTATCAGTGGGCGTGATGTTACTTGGATAAACACCAATAAATTGATAACTCAGTACAGCGGACAATATTATTCGAAAGCAATTGGTCTAAAGACTGGTACCAGTACGATGGCAGGTAGATGCTTGATTGCAGCAGCAGAACAGGATGGTAAAAGAGTGGTTTGTGTGGTTATGGACTCGAGTTCTGCAGGAAGATGGGAGGACGCAATCAGTCTTTTACAATATGGACTAGAATAAATAAATAATTGTATGGAAATGGGCATTGTTAAGAAAGATAAGCAAGTGCCTATTTTCATCTTTATTATAAGCCAGCAAAAGGAGGAGCATAAATTGAATGAGATAGATAATAATTCAGATATAATGCAGACGGAGATTTCACCAAAGAAAATAATCAGCCATGCAGGACTTTCTCTATTTATTATGGCAACTGTAATCATTTTTTTTAATGAGATAAAAGAAGTTCTTGTACAGAGATTTGTGCCAGAGATAGCGAAAACAGATTGGTATATCTGGGTTTCAACTTTAGTCGGAATAGTTTTAATCGGATTTCCTATATTTGTACACTTTATTAATCGTATACCAGATTCACCTAAAGGGGAAATTGTTAAGTTAAAGCCTAAAACATTCATTGCAATATTTTTTATATGTACAGCAGCAATGTATATATCGAATTACTTTAGTGTAATTATAACATTTATTATATCCATGTTAAAAGGTGAGCAATTAGCAAATCCTGTAATGGAAGCAATTACTGGAAGCAACTTTTATTTTACATTGATTTATGTGGCTGGTATTGCTCCTATTGTGGAAGAGTTCATATTTCGAGGATTTTTACTATCTAAGCTCCGCAGATTTGGAGATATTCCGGCAATTGTTTTAACTGGTGTAGCCTTTGGATTGTTTCACTTTAATATTTCACAATTTTTCTATGCAACCGTACTTGGATTTATCTTTGCTTATGTAACCATAAGAACGAATACCTTACGGTACTCTATTCTGCTTCATATGATGATTAATTTCATTGGTTCTGCGGTTGCTCCGTTGGTTTTAAAAGGTGAATTATTAGCAGCTGGATTAATGGCTATCTGGGTGTTAGGGGCGATTGTGGCGGGATCGGTTTTGTTTATTCTTAATATTCGTAAAATAAAATTGGATACAACAGAACCAATAATGAAAAGAAGCGATTATTTACTAAATACAGGAGTTTTGTTGTATATAGGTTTTTGCTTGGTAATGATTGCGTTTAGAACCATACTATAAATAGTTAAACCAGATATTATTAAATTCTGAATTTATTACATAGGGATAAAGTTATTATTAATAATTTGTGAAATTTAGTAAATATTAGAATAGCATTTTGTTTAAAGAACTATATTATTTGATATTTATAATTAATAGAGAAGAAGGAGATTGGATATGAATAACTTTACATTTTACAGCCCAACCTATTTTGTATTTGGTAAGGACACAGAAAGAGAAGCAGGACATTATGTGAAACGTTTTGGAGGTACCAAAGTACTGATTCATTATGGAAGTGGTTCTGTGGTACGATCAGGACTACTTGATAGAGTTAAGGCAGCTTTGGAGCAAGAAGGAATTGAATATGTTTTATTGGGCGGTGTATTACCTAATCCAAGAAGCGGACTTGTTTATGAAGGTATTGAATTATGTAAGAAAGAGAGTATTGATTTTGTATTAGCAGTTGGTGGTGGAAGTGCAATTGATTCAGCCAAAGCAATTGCAGCAGGTGCAGTATATGATGGAGACTTCTGGGATTTCTTTGAAGGAAAGCCTGCAGATAAAGCATTAAAGGTAGGAACCGTATTGACCATCGCAGCAGCAGGCAGCGAAGGTTCAGAAAACACAGTAATCACCAAAGAAGAAGGAATGCTAAAGAGAGGTGCTGGTGGCGAGGCATTAAGGCCGGTATTCTCCATCCTTAACCCCGAGTTAACACAAACTTTGCCTGCTTATCAAACAGCTGCAGGGGCAACAGATATTATGGCACATGTATTTGAACGTTATTTTACCCCAACAAAAGAAGTAGAGATTACAGATAGACTTTGTGAGGGTATTTTACAGACCATGATTAAAGAGGTTCCGAGAGCAATTGCTGATCCCAATAACTATGATGCCAGAGCAAATATTATGTGGGCAGGTATGGTGGCGCATAACGATATAGTGGGTGTAGGGCGTGATCAGGATTGGTCTAGTCACGGTATTGAACATGAATTGTCTGCACTCTATGATGTAGCTCATGGAGCAGGGCTTGCAGTTATTTTCCCGGCTTGGATGACCTATGTTATGAAACAGGATGTGAGTCGATTTGCACAATTAGCTGTTCGGTTATGGGGAGTTCCAATGGATTTTACTAATCCAGAGGTTACTGCAAGAGAAGGTATTGAGAGATTAAAGAGATTCTTTACCTCTATCGGCATGCCAATTAATTTTAGAGAGCTTGGAGCAAAAGAAGAGGATATTCCAAAGATGGTTGAAAAACTTGGACTTGGGGAATATACCATGGGAAGCTTTTATAAGCTTAACGCTAAAGATGTGGAAGAGATTTATCGCTTAGCGTTGTAAGAAAATCGGGTTGAATAACTACAGATAAGTAATCATATATTAAGTTTATTGTTAAAATTATGTAATAAAAAGTGATTTCGTGTGGATAGAGTAGGAGGATATAAGGAATTGACGCAGCTGCTGGTAAGACTATTTATTAAAAACAATGAAGAGGTACAGAAGACAGAAGTGCGGACTGCTTATGGAATTTTGTCCAGCATCGTTGGGATTCTATGCAATCTTGTATTGTTTGCTGTGAAAATGATTATCGGTATGATTATTAACAGTATCTCTGTTATGGCTGATGCATTCAATAACCTTTCAGATGCAGCTTCCTCAATCATAAGTTTTATTGGTGTTAAGCTGGCAGAAAGACCAGCGGACAAAGAACATCCCTTTGGGCATGGAAGGTTTGAATATATTGCTGCCCTTGCGGTATCTTTTCTTATTCTTCAAGTGGGTATCACATTATTAAGTAGTTCCTTTAAAAAAATTCTAAATCCGGAGGAAATAGAATTTCAGCCAATCTTAATTGGAATCCTATTTCTTTCGGTAATTATCAAACTTTGGCTAGCAGCGTTTAATCGTAAACTTGGTAAAAAAATAAATTCCACCGTAATGTTAGCGACAGCGGCAGATTCTCGTAATGATGTGGTGGTAACATCAGCGACAATCCTATCTGCTATTGTAGCAGGATTAACCAATTTAAAAATTGATGGCTATATGGGTCTATTAGTATCGTTATTCGTTATGTATGCAGGATTTAACATTGCTAAACAAACATTAGAACCTTTACTTGGGCAAGCAGTGGCACGAGATGTCTACGAAAAGATAACAAAGATGGTGGAAAGCTATGAAGGAATTGTTGGGACTCATGATCTTATTATTCATAACTATGGACCAACCCATCGTATGGCGACCATTCATGCGGAAGTACCCAATAATATTAATTTTGAGCAAGCACACGAAACTATTGATCAAATAGAGAGAGATGTCTGTGAAAAGTTGGATATCTTCTTAGTAATTCACATGGACCCGATTGAAGTAAATGACACCATGGTACTGGATAAAAAGAAAATGGTGTTGGAAATCATTCAGCGTTTGGAGGAGAAAGCTAGTATCCATGATTTTCGTTTGGTAAACGGGGAACGACATATTAACTTAATCTTTGATTTGGTAGTTCCGTATTCTTATACCAAAGAGCAGGAACAGAAGCTATTGGCTCAGATAGTAGAAGAAATAAGAAAAAATGATTCAAGACACCAATGTATTATCACGATGGAGAATAGTTTTATTTCCGAAGAGTAAATAATATATAGAAGGGCCATATAGAAGAAAGAAAGTTCTGTTGGTTCTATTCATAGGTCTTCTAGGATTAATTCCTGGAAGGCCTATTTTTACGCAAAAAAAGGATGGAATACATACAGACTTACAATAATTCTTACCAATAAATTGGATACGCAAACGATTGCTTAAATACTTGTTGCAAATTGGAGTTTTTTACCTTACAATATGAAACATACTTTACATACAAACATAATATGTTATAAAAATGGGTTAAAGGAAGAATGGGGGAGGGGTGATAGAATTTGCACAAATCTTATATAAAGAAGTACATATTAATCTATCACATTAAAAATGGGATACGATGTTAAGGTGGTTTCCGATTCACGTTTATTCTGAAAATGAAATTAAATAATATTTTAAGGCGGGAAACTATATGAAGGGGAAGAGAATTATCACTTTAACATTAATACTAGCGATGCTTACAGGAGTATTAACTGCATGTAAAAATGAAACTACTACAAATGCAACAGGGGCAAGCAAGCCTACAAAAGGAACTTCAAATGAAACGGCTACATCCGGTGATGAAGTTACCGAGACAAAGAAGCCGGTTGAAATTACGAACGTGTCCTATGATCCTACCCGAGAGCTATATGAAGCTTATAATGTGGAATTTCAAAAGTATTGGAAAGACAAAACGGGGCAGGAAGTAACAATCATTCAATCCCACGGGGGCTCCGGTTCTCAGGGACGTTCAGTAATCGAAGGAAATGACGCGGATGTGGTAACACTAGCGTTGGCTTATGATATTTCAGCCATTGAAAAGGCCGGTTTAATTGAAAAAGGCTGGGAGAGTGAATTAGCCGGAAATAGTTCACCTTATACATCAACCATTGTATTTTTGGTTCGAAAGGGTAATCCGAAAAATATTCTGGACTGGAATGATTTGGTAAGAGAGGACGTCGGAGTGATAACGCCAAACCCCAAGACCTCAGGTGGAGCAAGATGGAACTATCTCGCAGCATGGGCTTATGCTGATCGGTTATACAATCAGGATGAGACTCAGATTAAAGAATTTATTAAGCAGTTATACCAAAATGTATTAGTACTTGACTCAGGTGCCAGAGGAGCAACAATCACCTTTGTTGAGAACGGTCAGGGAGATGTTCTTCTCGCCTGGGAGAATGAAGCATATCTTTCCCTGAAGGAGCATCCCGATGAATATGAAATTGTTACTCCAAGTCTAAGCATTCTTGCAGAGCCACCAGTAGCCATTGTTGATGAAGTCGTAGACGAACGCGAAACCAGAGAGGTGGCAACAGCATATTTGGAATACTTATATTCCGACATAGGTCAGAGAATTGCAGGGGAGAATTACTATCGTCCCAGCAATGCCGAGATTGCAAAGGAGTTCGCTGATACCTTTAACTTGGATCTTGAGTTGGTAACTATTAAGGATGAATTGTTTGGAGGCTGGGAAAAAGCTCAGGAAACACATTTTAATGACGGCGGAGTATTTGATGAGATTTATGTACAGTAAAAAATCGGAGGCATTGACCGTAATGAGAAAAGTAAGAAGAAAACAGGTGGTACCGGGATTTGGATTGTCTTTGGGAATTACGATTACCATATTGAGTATGATTGTATTAATCCCAATAGTATCGCTTGCCCTCAATGCCTCTTCCATAGGATTGGAAAAGTTTATCAAGATTGTAACGAATCAAAGAGTAATCGCAGGTTATATGGTAAGCTTCAGTTCCTCCTTCATCGCAGCTATCATTAATGCTGTTTTTGGAGTTATCATAGCCTGGGTATTGGTAAGATATCAGTTTCCAGGTAAAAGGATTGTGGATGGACTCATTGAACTGCCCTTCGCTCTTCCCACTGCGGTTGCAGGTATTGCTTTGACAGCTTTGTATGCAGATAATGGTATGCTGGGGAGTATGGTTGGCATTTGGGGGATAAAAGTCTCTTATACTAAAATTGGTATTATCATTGCTATGATATTTATAGGGATTCCTTTTGTCGTAAGAACCATACAGCCAGTACTGGAGGATTTGGATCCACAGTACGAAGAGGCTGCCGGTATGCTTGGAGCCAGTAGTGCTAAGATTTTTTTTCGTGTGATTTTCCCGGAGATACGTCCTGCACTGTTGACGGGTTTTGGCCTGGCTTTTGCCAGAGCGGTAGGAGAATATGGCAGTGTGGTATTTATCGCAGGGAATACACCCTTTAAGACAGAGATTGCACCACTCCTTATTATGACGAAGCTGGAACAATATGACTATGAAGGTGCGAATGCCATTGCTCTGGTCATGCTGATCGTATCCTTTCTCATCCTTTTTATTATTAATTCCATACAGGTCTATACCAATAAGTTTACAAAGGATTAGGGGAGGGCGAATGAGATATAAACAAAATAGTACCTTAAAACCGATTCCAGTAGTTTTAATTTTAATCAGTGTATTATTTCTATTTATTATGCTGGTTATGCCTCTGGTGGTTGTTATTAAAGAGGCATTAGCAAAGGGTTACATAGCATATAAAGAAGCAGTTTTGGACCAATATACCCTAAAAGCGTTTTATTTGACCTTGGAAGCAACCTTGGCAGCCGTTCTTCTTAATACGATATTTGGGATATTTGCTGCATGGACGATCACAAAATATCATTTTAAAAGAAAGAAGCTGCTGACCACACTAATTGATATCCCGTTTGCAATATCTCCTGTAATTGCGGGCTTAATCTTTATCTTGACCTTTGGACGAATTGGCTGGGCTAACAAAATATTAGAGGCATTGGATATTAAAATAGTTTTTGCGGTACCAGGTATCATTCTGGGAACTGTATTTGTAACCCTTCCTTTCATTGCCAGAGAAATCATTCCTGTATTGAATGCTCAGGGAAGTGATCAGGAAGAGGCTGCGGCGCTAATGGGTGCCGGAGGTTTTCGCATCTTTTGGAAGGTGACCTTTCCTCAGATTAAATGGGCTTTGCTCTATGGTATCGTACTGTGTGCTGCCAGAGCCATGGGTGAATTCGGTGCGGTATCCGTTCTGTCAGGACACTTAAGAGGTAAGACCAATACCTTACCATTGCATGTGGAGATCTTATATAGCGAGTTTAAATTTAATGCTGCATTTGCGGTATCCTCGATTCTGGTAATTCTTGCGATAATCATCCTGATTGTCCGCAATATCTTAGAGTACCAAGTGAAGAAGGCTGGTGATAAATAATGTATGTAGAATTAAGAAATCTTCACAAAACCTTTGGAAAATTTAAAGCCTCGGATGATGTGAGTCTGGGAATAGAAAAAGGGAAACTGATTGCTTTGTTAGGACCCAGCGGCAGCGGTAAAACAACGATTCTGCGCATGCTGGCAGGTTTGGAGCAGCCGGATTCCGGTGATATTTATATTGATGGGGTTCGAGTGAATGAACTGCCCGGAAGTAAGAGAGGAATTGGTTTTGTATTTCAAAATTATGCGCTGTTTCGCTATATGAATGTTTACGATAATATTGCCTTTGGACTAGAGGTGCAAAAGAAGGGTAAGAAAGAAATAAAAGAAAGAGTTCAGGAACTGCTGAAATTAATCGGTCTGGAGGGGATGGACCATAGGTATCCGCACCAGCTATCCGGTGGACAGAAGCAAAGAGTTGCCTTTGCCAGAGCGCTTGCACCGAATCCACAGTTATTATTACTGGATGAACCCTTTGCTGCTATCGATGCCAAGGTCAGGCAGGAGCTAAGAAGCTGGCTTAGGGAGATGATACATCAGGTAGGAATTACCAGCATCTTTGTAACCCATGATCAGGACGAAGCCATTGAGGTGGCAGATGAGATAATCATTACAAATCATGGAAAAGTTGAACAAATCGGTACACCGGTTGCAATCTACCAGAAGCCTTCCACTCTTTTTGTTGCCCAATTCGTGGGTCAGTCAACCTTGCTTACGGATTTTAGCTGGCTAAAAGGGTTTGAAAATCGGGAACAGGATGCCAAAGCCGTAATTCGACCAGAGTTCATTCGTATCAGTAAGAAGGAGGAGCGGCAGCAGTATCTAAGCTCGGCAGAAGAAGGTGTAGTTGAAGAGGTTGCGTTCCGTGGCAGTTATCTGGAAGTTAAGGTTAAAATCAATGATTTAGTTTTGACCTCAACCCGTACTCTTGAGGAGGAGGCGGTAAAGGTCGGCGAGATTGTGAATATATTAATCTACCGCTTATTTATCTATGGAAATGATAAAACTTATGTACAGGAAAATTCATCAATTATTGATAAGAATCCGGTTTACTTATAATAGGTATAGATTATTGGTTACACAATGAAGTATGCGGTGTGCTTTTGTATTTATCGGGAGGGTACACCGGCTACGCTCTCCCGAATCATTAGTTTGTTTGGCAGATAGATTTTCATAGGAAGATTGTGCCTTTTATTAATTCTATCTACTAAGGTATGTACTGCCACATTACCAAGTTCCACGATGGGCATTCCTACGGTAGTCAGCATAGGAGATACAAAAGCGGATAGTTCGATATTATCCATGCTGATAACAGAAAGCTGCTGTGGAATTTTAATTCCTGCCTCACCGAATCTGCGTATGGCAGCGATGGCTGCGATATCAGTTGCACAGAATATAGCGGTTGGCATAGGTTTTGCCTTTTTTATTAACTGGTCAGCTCCGTTATAGCCTCCTGCACCATTCTGCGGGCATTGGCTGATCAGACTTGTATCGCATTGCAACCCATTTTTTTCAATCGTATCTATATATGACTGATAGCGAATTTCGTTGCATGTTTCTCCGATATATCCGATTCGTTTATGACCGCAGGAAATCAGATATTCCATTGCGATGCGGGTTGCTTCATAGCCGTCGCAGATAATTTGATCCCAATCACAGCTAAGGACATTACGACCCACATATACAATGTTTTTATAATGCGTCTCAAGAAAGTTCATGGTTTCAGAGGTAAAGCGTCCCAGTACGATGGCTCCGTCTGTCTTGATAGCTTCTACACGGTTTAACAAATCGCTATTGTCAATGTCGAAGATGGAGTAAGACAGCGGTACAGAATAACCCAGATTCAAAGCCTGCTGTTCAATAGCGCGAGCTACTTGTGCAAAAAATGGGTTATCCTCCAGATGCTTTGCCCGGCCGAGAATGCAGGTTAACGTGAAGGATTGCTTTGCTACAAAACGGTGATTTATCTGTTTCAACTCCCGGGCTGTTTGATTTGGCACATACCCGGTATCTCTGATAATAGCCCATACTCTGTCACGCACCTCTTTGCGGGCGAAGCTGTCATCCGGTGAATTAATAATGCGAGAAACGGTGGAAATGGATACTTCCGCTTGCAGGGCGATTTCCTTTAGCGTCATTTTGTCAGTCTCCTTTCAATATATAACATAATATATGAATAAATATTAAGTGAAAGTTCAATTGCTTTGTAGTTACAGAGCATCTTACATATAGAATACATCCATTTTGGCGCTGCCACACTCGAAACCATTACGTGATTCTCGAGGTTCTGAATATTTATAATAATACTTTCTTTTCTTTCGGCTTGCAAGATAAAATATTAGAACGTTTGCGCGAAATTAAGCATATTTTTCTTGGCTTTTGGTGTAAAGCGCTTACATGAATAACAGTAAAATAGGATTTTGTCCAAGTGTATAATTATCAATAGAATGTGCATATAGATACTTTTAAATGATTGGAGACATGTATGAAGAAGGAAGTTCAGTTGGAGCAACTGAATACAGATATATTAATTATTGGAGGAGGAACTGCAGGCTGTTATGCCGCACTTACCATACGTGAACATTCCGGTGCATCGATATTGATTGCGGAGAAAGCGAATATCCTGCGAAGCGGATGCCTGGCAGCCGGAGTAAATGCAATTAATGCATACATTGTTAAGGGAAGAACAGCCGAGGATTATGTTGATTATGCGAGTAAGGATGCTGAGGGCATCGTCCGTGAAGACCTTCTGTTAACCATGTCCCAGGGTCTTAACAAGGTTACGAAAAGGCTGGAGGAGCTGGGACTCGTCATCCTTAAAGATGAGAATGGGGAATATGTGTCACGTGGCAACCGAAATATTAAGATTAATGGTGAAAATATAAAACCTATTTTAGCAGCTGCAGTTAATAAATTGGAAAACATTAATGTATTAAATAACGTCAATGTAATTGATTACATTGTAAAGGACAATCAAATCCTTGGAGCCTTTGCCATCAGTATCAATCGGGAAGTTTTATATATCATAAAGGCAAAAAAGGTAATCTGTGCAACCGGTGGTGCTTCCGGATTATATCGGCCTAATAACCCTGGTTTCTCCAGACATAAGATGTGGTACCCTCCTTTTAACACCGGAGCCGGATATGCCATGGGAATTCGAGCCGGTGCAGAAATGACGACCTTTGAGATGCGTTTTATTGCACTGAGGTGTAAGGATACCATTGCACCTACAGGAACCATTGCGCAGGGAGTCGGTGCGAAACAGGTGAATGCCAAGGGAGAGGTTTATGAGATGAAATATGGCTTGACAACCTCGCAAAGAATTTTTGGAACCGTCAGAGAAAACCTGGAAGGCCGCGGTCCCTGTTATTTAAGAACCCAAGGAATTACACAGGCACAGGAAGAGGAGTTACTGAAGGCATACTTAAACATGGCACCCAGCCAGACACTTAGGTGGATCGAAGCGGGTAAGCTGCCGGGTGAACAGAATGTAGAAATAGAAGGAACTGAGCCTTATATCGTTGGAGGGCATACAGCAAGCGGTTATTGGGTGGATACCAAGCGCCGTACCACAATTCAGGGTCTCTTTGCTGCAGGTGATGTAGCAGGCGGATGTCCGCAGAAATATGTAACCGGAGCGTTAGTGGAAGGTGAAATCGCCGGAAGGACAGCTGTGGAAGAACTGAATAACTGCGATAACTCGCATTTGCTAAGTGGATTAGAAGAGGCGGAATTCATCGCTGCCAAGAAGTATGAACTGGAGCAAATACTAAATTATACGAATTCGTTATTTACGGTAGAACAGCTGGAGGAGGCTATGCAGAAGGTGATGGATACCTATGCAGGAGGTATAGCAACCAATTATCAGTATAATGAGCAGCAGCTTATAACAGCGGAGGAGCAGCTGTCAAAGCTGGTACAGCTTAGTCAGAGCATTAGAGCAGAAGATATGCATGAATTAATGTTTGCCTATGAATTAAAGGAACGTCTTGTAGTATGTCAATCAGTAATCGCACATCTTCGGGCAAGAAAGGAGACCAGATGGCATAGTTTTGGAGAGCATCTGGATTATCCAAATAAAAGTGACGAATGGCTAAAATATGTGAATTCCAGACAGGTAAGAGGAAAGCTTGAAATTATATATCGTGATTTGGTAGGTCGGGGTGAAATCTATGAGCATAGAAATTAATAAAGACAGTTGTACCGGTTGCAGACGGTGTCTTATAGTCTGTCCGGGAAGTCTGATTAAGATGGATGAAAAGGGTAAGGCGTATATCTGTTATCCCAAAGACTGCTGGGGATGTACCTCCTGTCTTAAGGAATGCAGGTTTAAAGCCATATCCTTCTATCTGGGAGCCGATATTGGAGGTAGGGGGAGTAAATTAACCGTGGAGTTAGAAGGTGATACGGTTCACTGGCAGATTACGAAAAGTGACGGTGAGGTTTCAAAGATTGACGTTAACCGCAAAGCGGCTAATCAATATTAAGTAAATACGATTAAGGTGCAAATTGACAAAGCCAAGTGTTAGTAGGCTTTTGACACTTAATCAAATATGGATTACATAATAGCTGAGTTGAACTACATAGATGATAGGAATAGATTACGATAAATATTATAATTGGAGGTAACTTGGGTTGAGTGAATTTACACATCTTGATGAATTAGAAGCCGAAGCAATCTATGTGATTCGGGAGGTAGCGGCAGAATGTGAAAAGCCGGTGATGCTATACTCCATTGGGAAGGACAGCTCTGTTATGCTGCATCTGGCAATGAAGGCTTTCTATCCGGAAAAGCCGCCATTTCCTTTTATGCATATCGATACCTCCTGGAAGTTTAAAGAGATGATTGAGTTTCGTGACAGAAAAGCGATGGAACATGGAATACAAATGATTGTACATAGAAATGAAGAAGCAATCAGGCAGAACATTAATCCCTTTGAGCATGGTTCCGCATATACCGATATCATGAAGACGCAGGCACTGAAGGAAGGCTTGAAGAAATACGGTTTTACGGCAGCTTTTGGGGGTGGACGCAGGGATGAAGAGAAATCTCGTGCAAAGGAACGAATCTTCTCCTTTCGTAATGAAGCACAGGCCTGGGACCCGAAGAATCAAAGGCCCGAGATGTGGAAGCTTTATAATACCAGGATCCAAAAAGGGGAAAGTATGCGTGTCTTCCCTATCTCCAACTGGACGGAAAAGGATATCTGGCAGTATATCCTTAGAGAGAAGATTGATATAGTGTCCTTGTATTATGCAAAGGAAAGACCGATAATTTACCGGGATGGTAATATCATTATGGTGGATGATGATCGCCTGAAGCTGAAACCGAATGAAAAAGTGGAATATAAAAAGGTTCGCTTTAGAACTCTGGGGTGTTATCCTTTAACCGGCGGCAATGAATCGGAGGCAGATACCTTGGAGGAGATTATTGAGGAGACTTTGGGTGCCATCACTTCCGAGCGGACCACCCGGGTCATTGATAATGAGGCAGTAGGCAGCATGGAACGCAGAAAAAGGGAGGGATATTTCTAAATGAAGGGATTACTAAAATTTATCACCTGCGGAAGTGTGGATGATGGAAAATCCACACTCATCGGTCATATCCTGTATGATTCCAAGTTACTGTATGCGGACCAGGAGAAAGCACTGGAGCTGGACAGCAAGATTGGCAGCAGAGAAGGCGCTATTGATTATTCCCTCTTGCTGGATGGACTTATGGCGGAGAGAGAACAGGGAATTACCATAGATGTTGCATACCGCTATTTTACAACAGAGCACAGAAGCTTTATTGTAGCGGATACACCGGGGCATGAAGAATATACAAGAAATATGGCGGTGGGAGCTTCCTTTGCGGACCTGGCTATCATATTAGTGGATGCAAAACAGGGAGTTTTGGTTCAGACTAGAAGGCATGCAAGAATATGTTCACTTATGGGTATTCGGCAGTTTGTATTTGCAGTAAATAAAATGGATTTAATGGGATACAGCAAGGAACGTTTTGAAGAAATCAGTAAGGAAATACATAGCTTGTCCAATGAGCTGGCTCTGACTAGAGTTAAGATCATCCCGCTTTCAGCCACAGAGGGAGATAACCTGACGACTAATTCATCTCATACCCCTTGGTATTCGGGAGAACCACTATTGACTTATCTTGAAAATGTGGATATCCAGGATGCCACAGAGACGGGTTTTTATTTTCCTGTGCAGAGGGTATGCAGGCCGAATCATACCTTCCGAGGGTTTCAGGGGCAGATTGAAGCAGGAAGCGTATCGGTAGGAGATGAGCTGATGGTGCTGCCCAGTTATGAGAAAGCAATCGTAAAGAGTATTTATATTACCGACCGTGAAGCTGACATAGCATTTAAAAACCAGTCAGTGACTCTTCAATTAGATAAAGAAATTGATGTATCCAGAGGATGTGTACTTACGAAGGATGCTGAGTTAACTACCAGTAAGGAAGTGACGGCTACCCTTTTATGGATGGATGATTCGCAGCTGACACAGGGAAAGAACTTCTTCGTAAAGATAGGTACCAAACTGTTGCCAGGTGTTATTACGGCAATTCAATATAAAATTCATGTGAATACAGGGGAACAGCAGCTGGCAGATACACTTAGCAAGAATGAGATAGCTTCTTGTAGCATTATGTTATCAGAAGAGATTGTGGTTGATAAATTCCAGACTCATAAAACTCTGGGTGAGTTAATATTGATTGATCGAATTACAAATATGACATCAGCCTGCGGAATAATAACGAATACGGTTCCCACAGAGGAAAAGGTACCTTCCGGAGCAACGTTTGAGTTTCAGGGGTTGGAGGCAAGAGGGGATATCTTTGAAGAATTTTATTATAATTTGGAAAGTCTTCTAGTGTCAAAATATAAAACAATTAAACACACCTATACGGTGGGAGATGAGATACCTTTGAAGGGAGAAAGTTATCATTATCCGGAAAGCTTCGATATTCTTGTGCTTAGGGATAAGGTTGCCGTTCATCTGCGAAATAAAATAATAACAGAGATTAAGTTGCTTTCAGAGTATCGGTATTCAGGATATCCTATCACCAATGGAAGAGGCTTTGCAATAAAAGTTAATACAGCAGCTGATTTAGCTAACTTTTTGACAGAATACATCCAACAAAGTGACGGTAATGATGCTGACTTTGCAAATAAATGGCTTAGCTTTGATACCTATCGCAGGATTATATTTCACAGTAATTATTGGATGATATAATGAAAGCGGAATGAGGTATCCACAAGCTTGCTTGTGAATACCGACTGGAGCAACAAGACCATGAACACGTTTTTTGTTTATGGTATAATGAAGGCAGAATGAGGATTATCAAACATGTTTATGTTCATAATCTGAGGAAACTAGAACGATAATCTTTAATGAAAGGTGCAGGAATATATGGCGATTGATTATTCAGGACTAAAAAAAGGTGGGTTCATGCGCCAGAAGCAAAAGGAGATGTTCTCTCTAAGGCTTCAGGTAGTGGGAGGACATGTAACTACAGAAAATCTCAAGGCAATCTATGAGGTGGCAGAGAAATACGGGGACGGGCATGTTCACCTAACTTCGAGGCAAAGTGTGGAAATTCCCTTCATTAAATACGAAGATATCGAAGCAGTGAAGGAGGAGCTGGCAAAGGGCGGTTGTAAACCAGGTTCCGGTGGACCAAGTGTAAGAACCGTTACTGCTTGCCAGGGTAATACCATATGTCCCAGTGGCAATATTAATGCTTATGAGATTGCAGTGGAACTGGATCAGAGGTATTACGGCAGAGAGCTGCCGCACAAGTTTAAATTTGGTGTTACTGGATGTATGAACAATTGTCTGAAAGCTGAGGAAAATGACGTTGGTGTGAAAGGTGCACTGGAAGTACGGTGGGAGAAGGAGAAGTGTATCTTCTGCGGAGTATGTGAAAAGGCGTGTCGCACCGGTGCAATTAAAATAGAAGAGGATAATATTACACGGGATCCAGAGAAATGTAACAATTGTGGGCGTTGTGTAAAGGCCTGTCCCACCGATGCATGGATTGGTGAGATTAGTTATCAGGTAGCTTTTGGAGGGTTATTTGGTAACACCATACGTAAAGGTGATTATATCCTTCCGTTAATAAAATCAGAGGAACAGCTTTATAAAGTTACAGACGCAGCAATTCAGTTTTTTAGTGATTATGGAAGACCAAAGGAACGCTTTCGCTTTACTGTTGACCGGATTGGCTGGGATAAGTTTAAGAAAGTGATGAGAGAGTCAATCGAATTGGAGCAACAGGAGTTTGAGGAGCAACAGCGGGATTAGTTCGAAAGGAAAGTAGCCTTCAGGGTTAAAAAACAAATTACTGGCAAAGAAGTTATGGAAGAAAAGATTGAAATAATCTAAAATTACTATATACTAAGAGTAAAAAAGAGGGCGGACAATTTGGTTCGCCTTTTGCGATGAAAGAGATGAGGTCGGCTATATGCATTGCATTAGCATCAGTTATAAGAAAGCGCCGGTACATATACGGGAATTATTCGCATTTTCAGTGGAAGAAAAACTTGCCTTTGAACAAGAGATGTGTGTAAAATACCCTCTCTCGGGATGTCTGGTGATTTCCACCTGCAACCGGAGCGAGATATATTACAGCGGTGATAAAAGTTTTCTTCCTATTATGGAAAAGGAAGCCTCCTGGAGAAAGAATGCTAACTATGCAGAGATGAAAAAGCATTTTCTGTCTTATTCCGAAGAAGGAGCCTTAAGGCATCTGTTTAAGGTGACCGGTGGTCTGGATTCCATGGTCCTTGGAGAGGATGAGATTTTACGTCAGATGAAGGAGGCTTATCAATCAGCCTTAGAGCATAATCATACCAGCTATGAAATGAATATTGCCTTTCAGAATGCATTCCATCAGGCAAAGAAGATAAAGACAACAACCCGCATATCTACAACCCCGGTCTCCATTGGAACCTTAACCGTGAATAAAATCCTGGATTATGTAAAGGAAATAACCCTACCTGTCATACTAATAGTTGGAGCAACTGGGAAGATGGGAAGTATTATTATTAAAAATCTTCGAGGTAAAGATGAGCTGAAGATTATAGGTACGACTCGAAGCGAGTGCAGGGAACTGAATGGTTATTGTGAGGCAGCTCTGACTCAAATGATACCATACAGGGAACGTTATCAATATATGAAAGCAGCGGATGTTATTGTCAGCGTAACTTCGAGTCCTCATTATACCTTTACAATGGAAGAGGTGGCACAAGTGCTGAAGGAGGAGAAAACTCGTAAATTATTTATCGATTTGGCAGTACCCTGTGATATTGATAAGGGTATTTTAGAACTGGAAGGGTTAGAATTAATAGATATTGATTATTTTGAGCAAGCCTCCAGGGAAAATAATCGATTAAAACAGCAGGAACTTAGTAAGGCAGAGGAAATTCTTGATGTATGTATGGACGAGACGTTGAAGGAAATATATTTTAGAAAGTTCTATGGTTCGTTGGAGCAACTGACGAATCGAGTGAAGGAACAAGGGTTTCAACAGGTTTTATATCGGCTAAAGGAAGGATTGGACAGCCAGCAGTTTAAAGCAGTATTGGACTTGTTGGTGGAAGAGATATAAGGAAGCATAGGCTGATATTAATTTAATAACTTGAGATTGGAGAAGATTATCATGGCTTACTTTCCATTTTATATGGATATCACCGATAAATTATGGGTTATTGTAGGCGGTGGTACAATTGCGCTTCATAAAATAAAGATACTCATAGAGTTCGGAGCAAACATGACGGTGATTGCTCCGGTCCTCCAAGAGGATATCAGGTGGCTGCAGCGTCAGGGAGAACAGCAGAAACAATATAAAATTGACATTTGGGAAAGAGATTTTGAGGATTCTGACCTTCAGAGGGCTGATTATGTAATTGCTGCGACAGATGATAATCAATTAAATTCCCATATTGCACAGCTTTGCAGAGCACAAAATAAGTTGGTAAATGTGGTAGATGTGAAGGAAGAGTGCAGTTTTATCTTTCCCTCAATCCAGAAGATGGAGAATTTGGTTGTAGCTGTATCTACAGGCGGAAATAGCCCTGCCTTGGCGGCTAAGCTTAAGAAAGATTTAGAAACAGTAATTCCTGATTATTATGGTACATTCAATGAACTTCTGGGCGAGTACAGAGATTACATAAAGCAAAAAATAGCAGATCCAAAGGTTCGTAAGAAATTATATCAGGACTTGATAATTATTGCCGAAGCTAAAGATCGAAGCTTAAGCGAAGAAGAACTTAGAGATATCATCCATCGGTATTGTTGTTAGAATACTATCAATGTGTCATCTAATATCTTTTAAAAATATATAAAGAAATGACAGAAAGATATTAGCTAAAGATATTAGATGAAGATATGAACATAAAGAAAATATCTAAAAAAGTATCTAAAAAAGTATCTAAAAAAGTACATAAAAAAAGTACATAAAAAAGTAAATAAAGAAAGTACATAGAGAAAGAGCATAAAGAAAGTAAATAAAGAAAGTACATAAAGAAAGTACATAAAGAAAGTACATAAATAAACTACATTAAGGAAAACGCTAGGCAGTAAAAACAGAAAGCAGAAAGCAGGTGCAGGAGAATGGAGAAAGATACAATTCGAATTGGAACCAGAGGCAGTAAACTGGCATTAATTCAGACGAATATGGTTATTGATGTATTGAAGCAACAGTTTCCTAATCTTCGTTTTGAAACCGTGATAATACGTACACTGGGAGATAAAATACTGGATAAACCGTTGCAGGAGATTGGCGGCAAGGGATTATTTATATCCGAGTTGGAAGAGGCAATGATAAAGGGCGAGATAGATCTTGCCGTGCATAGCGCCAAGGATATGCCGGCAGAGCTTCCTCAGGAACTTGGTATCCTGGGAGTATTGAAGAGAGAGGATCCCAGAGATGTACTAATCACAGGGGCAACCACGACACTTAATGATTTACCTTCAATTGTAATCGGTACCAGCAGCCAGCGAAGACAGACACAGATTGAGGAGTTATACCATAATGCCGATTGTCGTCCGTTAAGAGGTAATGTAGACACCAGATTACGAAAGCTTTCTGAAGGTGAATATGATGGTATTATATTAGCAGCAGCAGGTATCAAAAGATTACAACTTGATCACGAGGAGAACTTTAATTATCGCTACCTTGAAATCTCGGAGATGATTCCTGCGGCAGGGCAGGGGATCATAGCAATCGAAGGGAAAAAGGAAGGCATCGTTAGTGAGCTGGTGAAAGCTGTATCAGATAAAACTGCCGAACTGGAGCTGCGGCTGGAACGAAAAGCTTTGGAACTCTTTATGGCGGATTGCCACGAACCGGTTGGAGTCTATTCAAAGGTTGACGGTGAGGAAGTTACCCTATGGATGATGAAACGGCAAAATGGTATTGTAAAAAAACTGGTACAATCCACAACAATGGAAAAGCGCTGGGATTTAACACGGACTATGGTTGAGCAAATATTGGAGGAGACTACGTGAGCATAGTTTATCTTATAGGAGCAGGTCCGGGAGACCCGGGGCTGATTACAGTGAAAGGCTTGGAATATCTTAAAACCTGTGATGCGGTTATCTATGACCGCCTGGTTTCCGAGCAGTTGCTTGGGTATCTTAAGAAAGACTGCGTTCGAATCTATGTAGGAAAGGAATCCGGGAAACATTCGAAGACCCAGGAGGAAATCAACCGTATTCTGATAGAGAGCACCTTAAGCTATGAGAAGATTGTCAGGCTAAAGGGTGGAGACCCCTTTGTATTTGGCAGAGGAGGAGAAGAAGTCCAGGAATTGACCAAGCATCAGATACCATTTGAAGTAGTACCTGGAGTAACCTCGGCTGTTGCGGTTCCTTCCAGTGCCGGAATTCCGGTAACACAGCGTGGATTTAGTCGTAGTTTTCATGTAATTACCGGGCATACCGTTGATTCTGAAAATACGCTTACTGATAATTACGAAGTTTTGGCAAAGCTGGATGGTACCTTGATCTTCTTAATGGGGGTAGCAGCATTGGAACAAATAACGGGTGAGCTGATCAGATATGGTAAGACGGCTGATACACCAGCAGCTGTTATTTCCAATGGTACCATGATAAATGAGAAAACTGTCAGAGGAACACTTCATAATATTACGAAGCAAGTAAAAGAAGCGGAAATCCAATCACCAGCAATTTTTGTGGTTGGTGAAGTTGCGGCACTGGAATATAAACAAAATTATAATTTACCCCTGTCAAAGATCAGCTTTGGCATAACCGGAACAGAGCATTTTCGTGAGAAACTGGAGAGAGGTCTTAGACTACTGGGAGCTAAAACGACTACAATTTGTGATATGAAGGTTCAGGAGACGGAGCATATTCATCAGCTGGAAGAGGAACTGAAGCATCTAACAGAATATCAGTGGGTTATGTTTACCAGTACCAATGCGGTTCGGATTTTCTTTGAGTCAATGCAGAGAATGCATATGGATCGGAGAAAGTTAAGTAATATACGATTTGCGGTCATTGGAAGCGGAACGGCTCAAGCGTTGGAGCAGTATGGTTATTTTACTGATTTCATACCGGAGAGATATAATTCCGGGGAGCTTGCTACTGAGTTTACCTTAACTGTTGTTAATAAAAATGATAGAGTGTTAATTCCCAGAGCCTTGCAGGGAATGGAAGAACTTACAAAGGTTTTAGATGCACATAAGATAGAATATACCGAGATTCCGATTTATGATGTTAGGGGAAGCGGTATTGAACAGAATGAGAAACTAGATAGCTTGGATTGTCTGATATTTGCCAGTGCTTCCGGTGTTAATGCTTTTTTTGAAGATCTAAATAAGTCCGGTATTACACTAGCTGAGGATATGGTTATTGCCTGTCTGGGAGAAGCAACAGCTGTTGCACTGCAGCAATATTCAACGAAGGCACAGATAATTGCCAGAGCCAGCAATGTCGAAGGTTTGCTGGGGGCTATTACCGGATATTATAATAAATAGTGAGTATACGCAAACTGCCCTTTTTGTGTAATAGGAAACTTTGCCCTTTTATACAAAAAAAGTACCCTTAGGATACGCACCTTTGCGGTTAAACACATTTACAAAGCGTTCGTATTTTATTGCATCGCAATCCGTATAGGCACGAAAGTATTAGTAAAACGGAAACTTTTTTAGGGATACAGGTAAGATAAGATTATTAGAGGAGGAATTACATATGATAAGGATGAGGAGACTTCGGGTGAATGAAGCCCTAAGAAGTATGGTACGTGAGAATAAGCTTGATAAATCCGATCTGGTTTATCCCATATTTGTTATAGAAGGTGAGGGAATTAAAAATCCGGTAGACTCCATGCCTGGAATATACCAATACTCCGTAGACCAACTGGAGGAAGAGCTTGATGCTATTCTTAGAAGTGGTATAAGTGCTATCTTAATCTTTGGAATTCCTGCTCATAAGGATGAGGTAGGAAGTCAGGCTTATGATGACAATGGAATTACTCAAAGAGCAATCCGTTATATTAAGGGAAAAGCACCAAGTTTATTAATTATAGCGGATATATGTCTTTGTGAATATACCTCCCACGGTCATTGTGGTCTGATAAACGAGGATATAATTTTAAATGATGAAACCTTACCGCTGTTATCCAGTATGGCGGTTAGTATGGCTAAGGCAGGAGCAGATATTATCGCACCCTCGGATATGATGGATGGAAGAGTGAAAGCCATAAGGGAATCATTGGATTCCAATGGATATAAGGACCTAATGATCATGTCCTATAGTGCCAAATATGCTTCTGGCTATTATGCACCCTTTCGTGAGGCTGCCCATTCTGCACCGGGTTTTGGTGACCGGAAGACATACCAGATGGATCCGGCAAATCGTAAAGAAGCCATAAGAGAGTGCCTCTTAGATATAGAAGAAGGTGCAGATGTAATCATGATTAAACCTGCCCTTGCTTACATGGATATCATTCGTGAGGTCGCTGATGTGACGAACTACCCTATCGCAGCCTATAATGTCAGTGGGGAATATGCCATGGTAAAGGCAGCTGCTTTGCAGGGTTGGATTGACGAACGTAAAATTGTAATGGAGAACCTGATTGGATTAAAGCGGGCGGGAGCGAAAATAATAATTACTTATCATGCACTGGACGCAGCCCGATGGTTAGAGGAGCAATAGAATAAAATGGACAGAAGCAAATCAATTAAGCTAAATGAAAAATCAAAAACCTATATGCCAGGTGGGGTGAATAGTCCGGTCCGCGCTTTTTTGGCAGTTGGAGGCACGCCTGTATTTATCGACAGAGCGAATGGCTCAAGACTCTTTGATGTGGATGGAAATGAATACATTGATTATGTCTGCTCCTGGGGACCGGGTATCTTAGGACATAGCCATCCTACTGTAATCAAGGCGGTGAAGGAGGCGTGTGAGCGAGGACTCTCCTTCGGTGCTCCAACAGAAGCGGAAGCTGTGCTGGCAGAGCTAATCCAAAGTATGATGCCCTCCCTGGAAATGCTTCGTTTGGTAAGTTCCGGTACAGAGGCGGTGATGAGTGCCCTGCGTGTTGCCAGAGGATATACGGGCAGAGATAAGATAGTAAAATTTCGTGGCTGTTATCATGGGCACTCCGACGGCTTGCTAGTGAAGGCTGGCTCCGGGGCCTTAACCCAATCAATACCGGATAGCAGTGGTGTACCTTTTGATTATTCGAAGCATACGCTCATTGCAGATTATAATGATGAGGCTTCCGTTGAGCTGTTATTTAAAGAATACGAAGGTAAGATTGCAGCAGTGATTGTAGAACCAGTTGCAGCCAATATGGGTGTTATATTACCACAGTCTGGGTTTCTTAAGTTTCTAAGAGATATCACCATAAAATATGATTCTTTACTAGTATTTGATGAAGTTATAACAGGGTTTCGACTTAGTTCAGGTGGTGCCCAGGGTTATTATGGAGTAACACCGGATATTACAACCTTAGGTAAAATCATAGGTGGCGGAATGCCTATGGGTGCTTACGGCGGAAGAAGAGAAATTATGGAACTGATTGCACCAAAGGGACCAGTATATCAGGCAGGTACCTTATCCGGGAATCCTGTGTCCACGGCTGCCGGTATCGCAACCTTAAAGCTACTTAAGGACATGCCTGAACTATATTCGGAATTAGAGAAAAAGACCGAGAAGTTGGTATCTGCATTAAAAGATAAGTTTCAGGACAGAATATGTGTAAATCAGATTGGATCTTTAGCTTGTGTCTTCTTTACACAAAATTCGGTTACAAATTATAATTCAGCAATCACATCGGACACCGCAGAATATGCAAAGTTTTTTAACCATATGCTGGAAAGTGGAATCTATTTGGCACCATCCCAATTTGAAGCAATGTTTATCTCATATGCTCATAGCGAGGAAGATATTGACAAAACCATTGAAATAATAAAAAAATATAAATATTAATAAAATTGTGCTTGAAAAAAGAAAAATGATGAGTTATAATATCATTCGTGGCTGACAAAACCAAGCCTAAAATAGTACAAATTGGGGTATCGCCAAACGGTAAGGCACTGGACTCTGACTCCAGCATTTTAAGGTTCAAATCCTTATACCCCAGTCTTAAAAAAAGAATTCCATATGGAATTCTTTTTTTGTTACTCAGAGATTTGATTACACGAAGTCATAAATGCATCTAGATTGACATGGAAGTATATGTAATATAGAATAAAGCGAGAATGTAATATTTATACACATACTAAAATTACTTATCCCTGATGGGCTGGTAAAATAGAGTGCGTATAAATTAAAAATAATTTTAAAAATCAACGAATGAAATGCAGGGATGGAGGAAAGACATGAAGCATGTAGGTACAGTAGATTTGGAAACAGAGCGTTTGCTATTACGTAAATTTAGAAAGACAGATGCCGAGGACATGTTTAATAATTGGGCTAATAGTGAGCAAGTTGCGAAATTTTTAACTTGGCCACCACATACATCAGTAGAGGTAACACAAGGTATCATTGATATGTGGATGGACGGTTATACGGATCTTAAGAACTATCAGTGGTGTATTGAGGATAAGGAAAGTCATCAGGCAATTGGCAGCATTGGAGTTGTAGGACAGGTGGAAAACGTTGATGCTATTGAGATAGGCTATTGCATAGGAGAAAAGTATTGGCATAAGGGGCTTATGACCGAGGCTTTTTCTTAGTTAATAGAGTTCTTTTTTAAAAAGGTTGAATGCAATAGAATCTATGCCAGATACGATATAAAAAATCCCAATTCAGGTGAAGTAATGAAAAAATGTGGTTTAATGTATGAAGGCACACATTTACAAGCCAGCAGAAATAATACCGGAATTTGCGATGTTGCTCAGCATGCAATTCTTAGAAGTCAATATATTGATAAGTTGTAACTTTGTTATATTCAAGCTAAAGGTTGAAGGCTTTAAGAAAGATAAAGTATTTTATGAGTTGATGGATAATGATTGCTTAGGTGATTATGTAGATGTTTCTTATGAAGAGATGACTTTAACAGAAGAAAGTTACTTTGAAGTTATTGTAGATTCCATCGAGGCAAGTGATTTATATTAAATATCTAAAACGAAGTGCAGAAGAACGACCATAACAAATTAATGGTCGTTTTTCTGTGCACATTATTTCTCTTAATACTTCTCAATTTGTTTGTTTTTAGGATTGAATACTCTTTAGGAGTATCGATAGTAAATGGTCAGTTCGTACTTCTAAATGTTTTTTACATTTGTATCTATCCTGTGAACGTTCTCTACGGGACCATAATTAATGCAATGTCCAACCTTAAACATAGATTGTTTCATCAATAACGTTAACCGACATACTTGGCTAAAATTAATTTACTAGTAGTATATCTGCGCGACTTGATAGGACTCTAATCTCATCATTATTTTTGCTTTTTATTCGGTATTGGCCTAAGTTATCAAAACAGACAGATACCTTTTTGGTAAAAAAATGCTCATTAGATAAGTACTCAACAACAAAACTGGCCTTATACTTATGTGAGATTTCGAAGACAGTCATTAAACCAATGCCACTTCCACCTTCATAAAGATGAGTGGTTGTGTTTTTTAACCCGATATTTAATAGTATTTCAACGGTAAATGGTTCTCCACTATCAAAAATATCTATAGAATAGATATTATTAGAAAGACCTACATTTACCATTATTTTTTTCTTGGTGCTTTTTTTTGTTGCTATGATTGCATTTTCTATTAAATCGGAAAGTATTGTCTGTACATCTATTTCATCAATTATATTTTGAATTAAGTATTTAATGCTTCCGGATATTGATAAATCAAAATTAATACAATTTTCATTAGATTTTTGACACATATATAGTATTAGCGTATCTACTGATGCAACATCAGTCTTAGGCAGACCCTTACTTTTAATTTCATATGTATTCAAAATGCCTGTGCGTTCCTGTGACATATATTCAAGTTGAATCAACAATTCGTGTGCTTTATTAATAAGTACTTCTTTATTAGCTTCATTTTCTGCTGATATAAGATAATTTCTTACTGCAAATTCCATAGCGGGGATAAGCTTATTATCCTTATGTATAATTTTAGATAGTTCATTGTTATGGTATTTAATCTGTTCAAGTTCAATATTCAGATTCATTATTGTTTTTTGAAGTTGCTCCGTCTCTTTTGCTTTAGTTGTCGAGATATAGTTTTTAAAAATAGAGTTTTTCCACCAAACAATAAGGGCTAGGCCACAGAACAAGGAGAAAAAAACAGGTATTGTATATATGGGACCTATACTTTTATTGTTGCTTGCAAATGATATGGCAATCAATAATAAAATACTGATATATACACCAATGTTACTAGAGCCGTATTCAGTTAAAAAGGGCATACCCTTTTTTAAACGTTTAAACTTAAATAGTCTAAACAATAAAAGAAATTGAAGAATTCCAATGAAAATAAGAGAGATTAAATTAGAAGGGTATTCTTTAAAAATAAATGAAAAATAAACTCCTACTGGATATATTATAGCTGCAGCAATTAAAAAAGCTATATAGACGATTCCAAATGATATGGTTGATACAATTAAAGATAAATTAATCGAAAGTTTAATAAATTCTTTAACAAAAAAAGAGAACACTACCACTATAATAAATATACTAAGCGAAGCTGAAAATCTTCTTATAAAATATATTTCAGGTAGAAAAAAAAGTATAAAGAGTACACATAGTAAGATTTCTTTTTTAGTAATTTTCAAATTTATTAATTTAAGGCATACATAGAAGCTACACATAATAATAGAACAATATTTAACGATAAGTAATAGCATTTTTCTCACCCTCTTACTATAGAATAACAGTATCTAATGAAAAATGACCTACAAATACAAAGTGAATTTCCATATAATTACATTTAAAATTAAAAAAAAGCATAAGGAGGCAACATATGAAGGGTTTTTGGGAAAAATTGTTTGAATGGTTATCCATATAGAAAAACAAGCTGCACATTTGTGTAGCTTGTTTTTTAATACTCATTTCTAATTTTATTGGCATAATAAAAAACAAACTCTGTTATTGTGGGAACCCCTTTTTCCGAACTGATCTTAACGGTGTAATATCTTAATAAGTCATCAATATCAGATGTCCTCCAGGCCTTATTAATTGCATTTTGCATGGCACGCTCTACACTTACATCTGTTTTCGCGTATTTTTCTCCAATTGTATTGCATAAATTTTGCATGGGCTGATTGATTACAAGTTGTATTGCGTCAATTAAATATTGATATCCTATGAGTTTTGGACTTACGCCTATTTGATTTAATTCGGAACATATTCGCTGTACGATTCTCTTTTTTTTAGTCTCTGGTAACTCATTAGTGGAATGCATTGCAGAAGGGAATCTTATACGATCATATATAACAGGCTTCATAATTCGTAGAAAATTAATAACATTTACCACCGAGTAATCTGCTTGATGTTTTGACATTATGAAATCTGCACCTAATTTACGTGCTAAATCATAGGTGATTGGACTGGAATTGTTGGTGGTTATTAGGATATAAGGATATGTATCTAATAATAAATTTTTTAATTCTTGTAATAGTATTAAACCATTTCCCTGTCCATTATGAAGCTCTAAGTCCAATATTATTGCATCAGGTATAAAATCCTTAATAATTTCTATGGCCTTAGTTGAATTATTTGTAATACCAATAAGGGATATATCGTCAGCTGCATCTATATATTCATTAAATTCATTGCAGGTCTTTTCGTCATCTTCAACAAGTAATATCGAGAGCATTTTATTCATAAAAACCTCCAAACATATCTTATTTTAAATTATAATATAACAAATAATTACAAAAGGCAATAGTTTCCAATAAAAATCTAGCTTTTTAAATAATTTATTTGGTTTTACAAATTTATTAAAATAAGTATGTTCTTTACTTCTACAAAGAAGTATGGGAATTAAAATCAATGGTAGAGAGAAAGGAGCGTAATATGAATAATAATTTTGAGCTAGATCTGGATTTTGAGGGAGTAGAAATTCTTGAATTAAATGAATCGAAAGCATTATCAGAAACAGCAGCATCAAGTGGTATTAGTTCTTGTAATAGTTGTTCCTGTTGTTTATCTACATCTTGTTGTAGTGTTGGATCAATTTTCTAATTTAAACTAAATTATATCTACTTAATTTTAAGTAGAATATAATGCACTGGCATTAGAAAAACATAGTAAGCACAAATATCGATACTCTACCTTTGGTTTTAAAAGATTAATTGATTTGAGTGTCATAAAGTTATTATACATAAAATGTAATTTATATATTGATTAACATAAACCTTTGCTATTGACACTCAAATCATTAATAGAATTAACAAAATTATTTTAATTTATCGGAGTGATTTTTATTACAATATCATTAAGATACATGAGGAGAATGTAATGATTAAAGTTAAAAATGTATGTAAAAGATACAATAATATTGTTGCAGTAAATTCAATGAATATAGAGATCTCAAAAGGAGATGTTTTCGCTGTTATTGGGGCAAATGGTGCGGGTAAAACGACACTACTTGAAATGATGATGGGGTTAAGAAACCCCAGTGAGGGCGAGATATTAGTTTTAGATGAGAAAATGAGTACAAATTCAGTTCATTTAAAAGAAAAAATTGGTGTCCTCCTACAGGACAGTAATTTGTATATGAAATTAAAAGTAAAAGAGCTAATTGAATTATATTCTTCTTATTATAAAAATAAGGTAGATAAAAACAAGATAATCAAAGATTTGAGGTTGGAAGAATGTTTGAATCAAAATTTTGCACATTTATCAGGGGGATGGAAGCAAAGGGTATCATTAGCCTTAGCATTTGTAAATGATCCTCAGATTATTTTTTTAGATGAACCGACTACGGGACTAGATCCGGAATCCAGACAAATTATGTGGTCAAATATTAAAGAAATGCAGGGAAAAGATAAAACAATTGTATTATCAACTCATTATATGGAAGAAGTAAAAGCATATTGTAATAAAGTAATGCTAATGTTTAAAGGTAATAATTGTGCACAAGGTTCTCCGGAAGAACTATTAAATAGTATTGGTAAACCAAATGCTACGATGGATGACGTATTTCTTTATTATTCTGCTAAAGCGGAGGGAGGGTTAAAAAGCTAATGACTAAAAATTTGCTAATACAAGTAAAGTATGAAATGAATATGTTTTTTAGAGAGCCTATGTATGTATTTTTTAGTTTGCTATTACCAGCAGCAAGCTTCGCTATGTTTGCTGCCATGTATGGTAACCAGACTTATGGTGGATTGGATTATTTTAGTGCGTATATCCCTGGTTTTGTTGTCATTATTATGTTTACTTCTTGTATTTTTAGTGTGGGTTTCCAAAATGTAATGAATAGAGAACTTGGAGTATATAAAAGATTAATGGCTACTCCAATTAATTTACGAATGGTATTATTTGCTTCATTAATTCGAGGATTTATTGTAGCAGTTTTTGGTTTGATTGAAATCTTAGTAATCTCAAGATTGGGGTTTGGCAAAAACCTTACTAATTATTGGGGGCAATTCTTGCTTTGTTACCTTGTTATAACATTGGTTTCATTAATGATAGGCTTTTCTGTTGGTATTTTTTTCAAGAAAACAAAAACAGCTTTAATGGCTTTAATGGCTGCCATGTATCCTGTAATGTTTTTGTCAGACGCTACGATACCATTATCTGTAATGCCGCAAATAGTACAAAAAGCAGCACCAATCGTAAATCCGTTATATCATATGAATATTATTCTTAGGCTGGCTTGGACAGGTAAGATATTTAAAATAAATAATGAAATGTTCATTGCGGTAGTTTACTTGATCGTAGTTTCGATAGTATTAATGTTTGCCTCCTTAAAGGTATATCGCAGAGAAGAAAAGCTATAAGCAAATTCGTCTTACGTCAAATGTTAATGGGTTAAAGCGATAGAATATATGATTCAAGTCGGGCTGTAATCATTTTTATATAAATATCGAGGGATAAAGTATGCAAAATATTGTATTTCCATTTACTTTACAAAGAAAATGTTGTGGTAAAGTTCATTATTTAAATAAAATGAAATCATTAAGAAGTATAGAAATTTACGAGCGATTATGTGAATTACAAAAGTACAATGAATTTTCTAAGCATAATATTGTATCCGCTATTGAGGAAGAGATTCCCAAGGAAGAAAACAGAAACAAACTAATTAATATTAAAAGAGATATTTTTAATAATCGCTATAGTAAAATTTTAAATCATGAGATTGTCATTCATAATAAAGAATTATTGGCAACTATAAATAAATATCGGACAAGTGTTTTAGAGATGATTAGTTTGCAGGAGCAATTGGTAACTACCTTTGACTTTGAATACAATAATTCCAGAGAATTAATTCAAAGAATTTATAAGGAGAGTGATGAATTACGGTCTGGATTAAAGCATGTGTCTCTATCCGCATATGAGAAAATTGATAAATACATTTCGATACCCGCAAGCAATCATAGTACAACTTACCGAAAATTTGATCGAACATTAGCAAAGATTATTACTAGGGCTACATTAAAGCCTTCTCCATTTACAACATTTTCAAAGGTAAGACTGATGAAGCTAGATAAGAAGAAAATTACAGAAGAAAAAGAAGCTAAAGATATAGTACACCTGGAAATTAATGATACATATGTATTGCGCCTGTTTAATAACTTTCTTAGGTTACCAGAAATTATTACTAAATGCGATTTTAGACTTGAAAAAAAAATAGCAATTAGTGGTGAAACTATACAGACAATATATGAATATGATAAAAAATCAAATTCAAAGGTTTATGGAACTAGTTCAAGATATGTTAAATTACCTTATAAAGGTAATTTAAAGCTTATTTATGATTCCTTGTACAATAAAGATAGGGTTTCATTTAAGGAAATAGTTGAACTTATTAAGAATGGGCAGGAGGAATCAGCTAATAGGGAGTTTATATGTAAGTGCGTAGATATGGGGCTTCTTTCTATTGTTGATGTAATTGATGCAGCACAGGAGGACTTGCTGGCAGGTTGTATTAAAAAAATAAAAAGTTTAATGCCGGAAGGCTCTTTACAATATATACATTTAATCCGCGTATTAGAAGAATTGCAGTCAGTAAAGGATAAATACAATGAGACTTCTATTGAACTTGAGAAAATATTATATTTCAAAGAAATCTCTGCGCTATTAAAGGAGGCTTTTGAATGCATAGAAATTACAATCCCTCTAGAAAACCTTGTATATGAAGATTATATAAATCTATCTATAGGTAATAAAAAATTTGAAGCTGAAATACTTAATAATCTGGAGTGGCTTTGTAAGTTATCGGCTTTGTTTGATATTAACCTTAGAACACAGCTGTATTTTGCAGACATGTACAAAAAAATATTTGGCGAACAGATAATCAGCTATAAGCATCCGCAAATTATGGCTCTTTTAACAAATGCTACAAAAAAATATGCAGATTTATGGACAAACGAATGGGATTTTGAAAAAGGAGAGGATGCCAGCCCGGAAATAAAACTGTTAGATAAGAAAAAAAATATTTTTCGTGAATATTTGCTTTCAAGTAAGGACAAAGATGTTATTTCCCTTGATACAAATTTTTTAAATGATTTACTTGGCGATATTCCGCATTATCTGATTGATAGAAATGTTTCAATGGATTTTTTTATTCAAGAATTAGTAGATGATAATGTAGTGATGAATAATATTTACCCTGGATATCTTACTTTCATTTCCAGGTTTTTGGATTATTTTGAGGATGAAGAAATTGCTAGACTTAAAAATCAATACATAAATGAAGTATTTAATAAAGATTACAAAATTGCAGAGATCTATGAGATTTACGGATTTAACGCTAATAGACATAGGCCAATAGCTGATAACAGAATTGTGTTCGATCAGGATGCTATCGAATCAAAAACACTGTTTAAGAATAATATATCAGCTGCTGAAACATATTTGTCTTATAATAAGTCAACCCATCTTGTCAATTTCATAAATAAAGAGCAGGAAATTTTTTTCCCTAAACATATTGGGTCTCTAATTACGGTCTTGATGAAAGGTGAGCATGCCTTTATTAATAATATAAGCACGAATGTATTAACCTTACCTCCCATTTACAAGATATTTTTAAAAAAGGATGAGGGAATCGTAATTATGCCAAGAGTGGTATTAGGTCATGTCATATTATCACGCAAAAGATGGTGTATTCCATATCATCTATTACCTAAACGAACAGATTCAGCTTCTGCCTTGGATTATTTTTTTAATATGAGGAATTGGTTAAGGAAGAATGGTATCCCATATAGTGTGTATGTAAAATTTGAGACTGAAACAACTCCAATGGAAGAGGATGTGGATAGGACAAAAAAAGATTACTCCGCAAATAAACCGCAATACATTGATTTTGACAATCCTATATTGGTAGATCTTTTTGACAATATGTGTCAGGGCTGTTCCTATGCATTGATTGATGAGGCAGTACCCGATTATGTTAATGATATGAATTTAGACTCTGCTGAGGAATATGTTGTTGAATTAACAAGAATGAGTGGGAGAAAGTAATATGGATATCATTATTTTTATTCATTACTATGCTAGTGAAAAAATTAAGGAAAAGTTTTTGATAGAGGTAATATTATCTGTTACTAAGATGTTAAGTGAAAGAGATATTTCAAATTATGTTAAAAGAAATTGGACATATGGGCCTCATTTTGAGATTATTTGTAAAGACGCGGACATTTTAATTGATGATAGCCTATTAGTTGAAGATATTAAAAAAAGACTTGGAGAATTTCAAAAAGAAAATGGGTTTGATGATGGATTTAACGCTAAGAAGTATGCAAGAATAGTTAAGGATACAGCAAAAATTGAACGCATACATAATTACCTGCCAATCAAGGCGCATGGATATGTAGGGATAGAACAATATGATTCCTTAGCAAGGTTGGGCGAATATAGTTCCATAAATGAAAAAGTAGTATTTGAAAAATATAACTATATCATATCCCCGTATATTATGGAGCTTGCAGCAAAAATGTACAACATGAATTATAAAGAACGAATTATATATTATTCAAAAATTCTAGCTTCAGCAGCTACGAATTACCCTGGCTATGGAGCAAGAAAAGGTTATCTCTCTTTTGTATCACATGCAGAGGGGTTCTTAGGTAATTGGAGAAAGAAGACCCAGATATACAGAGATAGATTTAAAAGTTTCTATATTCAATATAAGGCTGAAGCAACTAATGAAATTCGTGAGGTTATCATGAGTATAAATGAAGAGAATTTAGAGGAGTATGATAGCCTGATATATAATATGAATGAAATATATAAGAAATTTCGTGTAGAAATTGAAAAAGTTATAATTAAAGATAAAGAAGATAATCGAAACAAATGGATATCGTATAAGAAGAGGGAGAAAGAAATCCCTAGAAGATTTCGTGGCAAGAGCAAGTTCCACACAGGTCTTCTAAATGGAAATAGAAACTTCACTAATTTTATTGTTAGTAATGAATTCAATTCTTATCGTTTACTTCTTAACTTTATTTATAATCAAACCCCTGTGATTGGTTTTTCTTCGAGCAGTAGAATGCTTAGTTGTTATATGAGTTATCACTCAATTGAAGAATGTTATGGAGAAAGTTGGGAAAGGCTTCTTGGAATGGCACAACAGTAGTAAGAAAATTTAGAAGAAATGTCGGTGATAAAATGAAATATAATAAAAATGTACAAATTACATTAAATAATAATACTACAAAAATCAAGTTATGGAATAAGTCTTTTAGTATTTCAGGTGGTAAAAGTATCTTTACTTTAATACGGAATATACTTGAATTTTGTAATGAAGACAAATCCAAAGATGAAATTATTAATGCATTTCCGAATATCCCCGATCAAATAACAAATAAAATTTTACAGCATCTATATATAAATAACGTATTAACGGATGATTTTGTTAATGCTGATTTAAGAAAGATACTTTCAGAAAAAACGGTTTTATATCTCGAACGGAATTATAAGAATTGTGACGAAATAGGTTATCAATTAATCGGTCTGAACGTTGATCTGTTTTGTCATAAGGATAATTTTGAAGATATGAAAGAGGCCTTAAATAGTATTAGTATTGAGAATATTAATTTTAAGGAATCGTATAGCGACACCAATAGTAATAGAAGTAAAATTGCAATAATTGATTACAGAGGACAATCAGTTGATGATTTAAGCATATTATTGCATCGGCTGATAGATTATTATAGTCAGATTTACACCTGTATGTGTATCAATGGTGAGATTATTGGGTTAAGTATTCATAACAAGAATTCAATAAATAATATTCTTTGCTATTATCATGGTAATGTTATTAGTATGGAAGAAAATATATATGCTAAGAAAATTGCATTTTTACTATTTAGCAAGTTAATTATTGACGGATATATATGTAAAAACGATAACATGAATCTTTTCAATATCACGAGGGATTTATTAGTGAAGCGTTTTATAATTCCAGAGGATGAGATAACGACTTTTTTAAATAGTGATCAAGTTGATAAAGTAGATAATATGGATGTTCAAGTAGCTGTTGATAATTTATACGGGCTGGTAAAAAATAAAAAAATAATATTTGAAGAATTAGGCTATTCCTCTTATATTCAAGTACCGGTTATAACAATTGAAGCAAAATTAAGAGATTTATTAAGAGGGAATACATTAACGTATATAAGTACGGGAAAGAGCTTTGTAGCTGCATCCATAAAGGTTGTAACGAAAGCCATTAGAGAATACTTGGAGGATGCCGTTAAGGGTAGCGATGAATTCATTGTTGCAGAATATTCGTATACTAATTATAAAAAATCGCTTCTCTTAAACTCGATATACTATATTTTGGTTACCAATAACGAAGTTGATTCCTACCATGTTGATTTGTTTTTAAAGAAGCAATTAAAAGATTATACTCCATTAATCAATATACAGGATATTTCATTTGCTTGTTTTGGGAGTCAGAAGTATGGCTGCTATAAATTAATAATCAAGGACAAAGATTGTAGTTATATTAAAACTAAAGTAGGTGATGATTTATTCTCAATGGCCGAAAGTTTATTACTTGATTATATTGGTGTTAATATGAATCAATTAATCATGTCTTGTAATACTAGTACCCCTATTGAGCTCACAAAAAATTATATTATTCAAGATTTTTATGGATATCAGAATGATATAAACATATTTGAAAAAAATCGTAACAATTTGTTGGAAGCAAAAAAAGCCAAAATATTAGAGCAAAAATGGAGTTATCAAAAATATTTTGATGAAATAGGTATTTATGTTTCCAAAATAAAGGTTTTTACGCAGGCCTAATGGAGGTAAGAAAAATTGGAAATTGTTATACTTTTAGATTCTTATAAAGAGTTACAGAGAAATGATTTCAAGAATATTGATAATCTAAAAGTTTATGAAAAAGATGATCCTGATTTTATGGAGAGCAATACTTCACAAATTTTTTTGATATTTTCTGCTTACTATTCAAAAAAAGATGTGCCGCTGGAGAACCTGATTATTAATCGTACGAATGCGATAGTATTGCATGTTTATATAGCATTCAATCAGGTAATCTTTGGGCCTTGCCGCATTCATCCTGGAGATGTCTGTATGGATTGTTTTTACAATGGTATCGTCAACAATCGGAATAATGACATTTTGGACCATGTTGAGTATTCTGCTCCATCACCTTTAGATACGTTTTCATTAATGATATTACAGGAATTCATTTCTTATATTCACAGTGAATTAAAGAAAGGCAATAACTTTTTAACAGGAAAGGTAATACGAATTTCATTAAATGTCTTAACGGTTGATATACACAATGTAATACAATATGAATTTTGCGATTGTGTAAAATATCTGACAGAGGAAGAAGATGCTGAACCTGATTTAGAAATTGAGGAGATATGTGATAACAATAGTTTACGATTAAAAAGCAATATACCGGTAAAGGATATTAAGAAGGACATCTATGATTCCTTCAATGGCCTGGTATCCAATATATATAAGGATATGAATTCAATATTTCTACCGTTGGTATGTGTGGAATTTAATTCTAGTAGAGGTACTATTGTTAATGGTTCTTATGGTAGAACAAATACATATAGAGGTTCCGAAGATTCTGCAATATTAGAGATGTTAGAACGATATTCTAATATGTGGCCTAAAAAGAGAATTAAGAGAATTCGATCCTCTTATAATAAACTCACAGAAGAAGCGATTAATCCAAGAGATTTTATATTAAATAATCAAGCCATTACTAAACTTACAAATGATAAATACTATATTTATACAGATGATTTGGAATTTGATTGGGTAGAAGGATATTCTTTGGTAAATAAGAAAAGGGTTTTAGTTCCGGAGCAATTAGTATATTTTGATATTGATGAAGTAAAAAGTGATGTAAATCGTTTTGTTTTTGAAACATCAAACGGAGCCGCACTTGGTGGTTCACTTCAGGAGGCTATTTTATTTGGACTGTTCGAAATAATTGAAAGAGATTCGTTTCTTATAGCTTGGTATAACAAGCTGGAGCTAACAAGAATAAAACTAGATTCCATAGTTGATGACAAGATTAAGAGCATAATTAAATATATAAACAATGTTAAATATGATATCCATCTGTTTGATGCCACCATGGAAAGCAACATTCCATCTATTATTTGCTTAGCAATTAATAAAGATAAAGAAGCTATTGTAAGCAGTTATCTGGCAGCAGGTGCACATATTAATCCCATAAAAGCCATTGAAGGTGCTTTAGTTGAAGTGATAAGCTCTATTCCTGTTTATGAAAAAAGCTTTGCAAATAAAGTAGAACAGGCAAGGAAATTATACAGTAATCCGGATTTAGTCCAACAGATGGAGGATCATGTATTATTGTATTCTTTACCGGAAGCGATTCAGAGTTATAATTTTCTGCTTAATTCAAAAAGGGAAAAGACAATGGAGGAACTATATCCTCAATGGAAAGATTTCTGTCAGGAATACTCAATTACAAAGATATTAAAGCATGTATTAAAACAAGTAACAAAGTATAACAAGGATGTTATTGTAGTCAACTGCTCCAATAATTTAATAAAAAAATATGATTTATATGCGGTGAAAGTTATGGTTCCGGGGATGCTTTCGATGACCTTTGGGCAACAAAACAAAAGAATAAACGAGGAAAGAGTGAAGAGGATTCCTGTTATATGCCACTATAGAGAGAAGGAAAACGAAACGCTAAACCTTTACCCACATTCCTTCCCATAGCAAATTATAGTGAAAACATAGCAGGATAAGGAGATATAGTATGATTTACAATCAATATGTTGAATTTATTAATAAACTATCATATGAACGCTATGAAAATTTTGATAATTTAGATCACGATACGGATGTATTTCCCATTATGACACAGATTGATAATGAAGCATTTTTGAATTTAAATATTAAAGAGTTAAAGCAATTTGGTCTGGGGGAAACCTTTCCACTAATACATCATGAGTTTGATTTTAAAGATAGTTTACATTGTTTATCTACAGTATCTTATTACACAAATGCTATATTAAGATTTGAACCACAGAATCCATATTTTTATCATTGTGCTGTTCCGTCTGCAAAAGGGATACATCCTTGTGAGTGCTATTATATTATTAAAATAAATGATAATTTTCAATTAATGCGTTTCAACACAGCATTCTTTGGTATGGAGCTAATAAAAAGCAAAGTTGATGAAATTATATTAGAAAAAATTATCGGAGATAAATTAAATGAACAGGATATCTTGGTGATAATTGCATCAGATATATTCCGATTAGCAAAATATTATGGTTCGTTCTCATTTGTTTTATCAGCATTAGATGCAGGCCATATTGCAGCGCAACTGGGAATGGTCGCATCACGTGGGGTGCAGTCAATCTCTTCGTATTATGATATTAATATCAAAGAAATAGCAGACATTATGGACGTAGATTATATGGAAATACATCCCGAGTTACTTATGCATATAAGATTAAACGATAGCTGTAAAAAAATAAAGATAGAAGAGAAGCTGCCATGTAAGCCAAGAAAATCTTTCTTTAGTGATAATATAAGAAAATTAGACACTATTGTATATATTAATGATTTATTAGTAAGTGATTCAATTAACAGACCATCGATGTGTAAAAAGCAGAAAAATGAGTACATAATTACGAATGTTAAGGTTACCGATTTTAGAGTAAAGGATTTTAATACTGCAATTTATAATCGCACATCTGCACAGAATATACTGGGTACTTTCAGCCTTGAGAGCTATATTTCTGAAGTAGTATTTGAAAAGATAGTTCATGAAATATGTAAATACATGAAAGATATTTGCCTGGAGAAAAGTATAAAAATTTATTGCTTTATCAATAATGTAGTTAATTACAAGCGAGGCTGGTATGTATTTGAGGAAGGTATAGCAAAGCTTCTTAATAATAATTCTACTGATATGTCAGAATTTTTGCATGATTCCCATGAATTTTTTTCCATTGAAACAATGCCGATCGTAATATTTTTTTCGGGTAATATTAAGGACTTCTATGTAAAGTTTGGAATGAATGCCACAAAAATTATTTATATAAATTCAGCAGAAGCGTGCCAGGGTTGTAGTTTAGCGTTTAGCAGGTATCAATATTTTGCGAGACCCTTTAAGAACTTAAACGAATGCTATGTGGAAGCATGTCTCAATTGTAAACCGGAAGAAAGAATTACTTATATGCTGGCCATAGGAAAAAATAATATTTCTTCTATTGATTTGGAGGTTATATAAATGAACGAGTGGAAATCTATCCATATCTTTTATCATGATATTAATAAAAAAGAGTTGGTCTTATGTAATATAATCGAACCGTTGATAAATAAGCTTATAAAAGAAAGCAAGCTTAGTAGATGGTTTTTCATAAATTATTGGGAAGGTGGACCCCACATACGACTACGTATGGAGAATATTGAGAATAGTGCTTTTATAGAAATTACAGATAGGATCAAGGCATTTATAGATTCGAATCCTTCAAGTTTGATTGTAACAAGAGAACAATATTATAGGAACAGCAAATTTGATGGTGAAGCTGTAAATATAGATGAGCTTCCCTGGTATGAAGATGGTACTGTTAAAGAAGTAACATATATTCCTGAAATAGATAGGTACGGGGGAGAATTAGCAATTGGATTAGCTGAGTCATTGTTTATGAAATCAAGTAATATTTCTTCTTTTATTATTAAAAAAACCATTAACAATTTTAATTTGAGATTTAGTGTTGCAATTGATTTATTTATTCATGCATTACATAAAGTGGGTTGCTTAAATACTCAGTATTTGAAACTTTATAGCGCTTGGTGGGGAAATTATTTGGGAAATAAAAAGCCAGTAATTAACGAAAATATAAAAGGGATTATTGAAAAAAAATTAAAACAAGCGAGTGAGCATGTGCAGAATTATGAGATAGTCAGTGAGTGGGGTGACTCTATCTTAAAATATTTTGGTGATCTTAAAGGACTTAATATCCATGATGGATTGGCATGTAATATTTTATCTTCACAGTTACATATGATGAATAATCGATTAGCAGTGACTCCCGAGTACGAATATATCATATCAGAGGGTATTTTATTAAATCTCTCCTTGTAATAAGAAAGAGGTGTTGGGTATAGCAGTCTGGAATACTAAATGTGGAAAAGATAATTATTATATGGATGATTATCTTATCAAACTATATCACTATAATTCAATGCATAGTAAAGAAACATTATCGATTAATGTTCCTAATGAACAAGCTCATATTAATAAGAAAAAAGTAGAGTATATAAATGCCATAACTTTGGGAGACACTCATGATGTGAAGTATCGAATTGAAGGAAATGTTACTGATACATTTATTCATAGAAGAACATCATGGAATTTTGAAAATGAATTAGATAAAGAACAGCTATTTAAAATATTAATTAATAGCTTTGGTGGGATTGAGGATTGGAACGGGGATAGACCTTTTAGGAAAAGAACATATCCTTCCGGAGGTGCACTTTATGCTATTCGTCCATACATATTGATTAATAATGTGAATGGGCTAGAAGGAAACACGCTATATTATTTCGATGGAGATACAAATCAATTACAACTTATAAATAACAACATTGACGCATCGAAAATGTATCGGTATACATCATTGACCTACTCCCATATTAAAAGCTATGATCAAGCATCTGTTTATGTGTTTTTTACTGCAAACCTAACTGAAACAATTCCTAAATATGGTCTGTTATCCTACCGTTTGGCATTATTAGAGACAGGCCATATGTCTGAAAATCTTATGTTGTGCTGTTCTGCATTAAGTTTGGCTAGTGTACCTTTTGGAGGAATCTTTGAAGCTAAACTAAATGAGTATTTAATGATTGGTGATGATACTGTTTTATATTTTTATGCAATAGGTTAAAATTCAGAGAGGAAAATATGCAATATAATATAGCGAGGCATACCGGGTGTAATTATGATGGATGTAAGTTTAAGATATAGGCTCAAGGTGAATTATATATTTTTATATGAGGGCGACTTTGTATATATTTATAACCATAAAGATGAAAGAGTAGTATTACGTGTAAAATTAAACCAAGAATTTATATCAGCCCTTAAAAAGATTGATGGGGTTAAAACCTTAAAAGAGGTTGCTACTGGTCTGGACGAACATACAACAAATCAATTAATGATATTAATTCAGAAATATCTTAATATTTATTTTGAAGTATGTGAATTAAACTCTTTAAATGAATCAATTGTTAATTATAGTATAAAAAATTTTATTTATCATCATGCTGGTGCGTTTAAGTTGCCTCCATTTGAAATGATTAGATTAATTAAACAATCGGTATTTGATGCCCATATCATGCTAATAGGCTGTGGTGTACTCGGCAATGAGATTTTACATTCTCTGCTTGAAATGGGAATAAAAAATTATATTTTGGTCGATTCCAAAAAGGTGGGAACCTTTGATGCAAAATGGTCTTATTTTTTCGATTGTAAAAGTCCAATGCAAGATAGGAAAACTAATATATATGATAATGTACAGAAAAGGTATTCGGATGTGCAATTGCAAAGTGTTGATGATTGTGAGGGATATCTTTCTACCCTTAGGGTGGAAGATAAACAAAAGATATTTAGTATCGTTTGCGAAGATGAAGTTCAAACAGAGGATTTGTATCATTATAATCAGTTGTTTCATAAGAGTAATATAAAATGGACAAGTATTTATGTTGATTCAGAAAAAATAGCGATTGGACCTACAATAATACCTAAGGTAACGGGTTGTTTGAACTGCAAAGCTGGAAGTTATGAAGCTCCTGTTTATAACGGCTTTAATACAGTTCAATTATATAGTTTTCAATTAGCTGCTTCTTTATTGGCTCATGATATTTATAATCATCTTAGTGATCAGGAAGAGTACTTGATAAAAGATATATCCTTAACCTTGGGAAAACAGTTTGTGATAAAATTCTTTGGCTTAAACGGATATAGTAATGAACTGCTTATTGATCCTCATTGTAATTGTCTTAAATAATCATGATACATAAAGGAATTATAATAGTTTATCTTAATTGACTAAGGAGGAGTTAGTGATGAATCAAGAATATGGGAAGGTGAAAGGAAAGGAATGCTCACCAAGTGATACAATCTCAGCGATTGAAAAAATCTTACTGGATTTAGGAATTATTGTGTTACAGGAATGGAATTCACCAATTAAAAATAGCTTTTCAGTATTATTAAGAATTAAAGGTACCAATTTATTTACGAATGGGAAAGGAACAACAGAAGAATATGCTTTAGCAAGTGGTTATGCGGAAATGATGGAGCGTCTTCAGACTATGGCATTATTTCGATTCCACTTGCAATATCCTGATGATGTAATGTATCACTCGAATTTTGTTTATGCTCCGGATGAGATCAAAGCGACCCCAGAAGAGATGATAAATAGGTGTAATAAATTTATCCCTATTGAAACAGGTATAGAATTAACGGAACGGTTGCAAGTTCTTGAGGAGTGGTTACACATTGAAAATAGTCAATTTTCTACAAATAACTCATCAGATGTAATATATTCGATTCCTTTCAAGGAAATAATATCTGGAAATGAAGTATTCTTTCCAATAAAAATGTTAGATCTTTTATATGGTTCGAATGGCATGTGTGCAGGAAATAAATATGAAGAAGCAATGGTACAAGGATTATCAGAATTATGTGAACGTTTTGCAAATAAAACAATCATAAAGGATAGATTATCGGTTCCTACAATAGGAATTGAATATATCAAAGAACATTGTCCTACTTCTTATAATATAATTCAAGCTGTTCATCAGCATCATTATAAAATAATTGTAAAAGACTGTTCTTTAGGGATAAAATATCCAGTTGTTGCAATAATTTGTATTGATAAGAGAATAGGGAAGTATTTTGTAAAATTCGGTGCACAGCCAAACTTAGATATTGCTATTGAACGTTGCCTTACCGAGATGTTCCAGGGTAGAGACTTAAAAAATGTGCATTGGCTAAAAGAATTCTTTTATTCCTATAGCAATGATTTTATTAATAAAAATCTTTCAAGCATACTACATACAGGAGATGGCTTTTATCCCTATGAGTTTTTCCTGGATTCTAAGGAACCATTTGCCGCATGGTGCTACCAAGGGAATGATAATAAGAAATTCTTTGAGGAATTGACACAGTTAATTACAGATAATGGATATAAAATTTATGTTCGAGACTGGTCATTCCTTTCCTTTCCTACTTATCAGATTGTAATTCCTGGATTTAGTAATATATATGACTCTATTAAAGAAAGAATTCATTGGCATAGTAAATACCTTCAGGTTAAAAGATATGTTAAAGCACTAGATCAATTAGATAAAGAGAAGTTTGATGCCATAATGGGATTTATGGATCTTAATGGATATAATAATGGTTATGGAATCCTGGAATTATTGGGGTTGCCAGTAAATAGATCAGGTAAATGGAGTATATTAAAGAAGGACTATTTTGCTGCTTTATATTATTTCTATCAGAAAGATTATCCTAAAGCTTATGAATATATGAATTCTTATGTTCAATATTCAAACAATTCAATTACTCGTTGTCTAAGGCAATACATGGTGTTGAAATTACTAAAAAAAGATAGCATTGATATAGCCACCGAGTTAAAGGATTACTATAGTCCAGAAGTGATTTATCATGTAACCAGTGTGTTAGATAAATCTTATTTTGATCAGTATAGTACCAATTGTTTTGAATGTACAGATTGTAGAGAAGCTGATTGCAATCAAAATAATATAAATAATTACTTAAAAGTAATTAAGGATAAATATTTGGCGGTAAGCATTTATTAAGAGCATAAAGGTTTTTCAATAGTATGTTATAGGGAGTCAAAAAGTCTACATCTGATGACACTTGCAGATTTGAAGGGCAAATCAAGAAAGCTTTGAAAGGAAATGCTTTCTGATATGCCCTTTATAGAAAATCGTATCTGGCTAAGAATGTTTCATTTCATATATTAGTAGAATACTAAATAAAAGTTCAAAGCACAGCATAGTAATTGCGATAACAGCTGGTTCAAAGTTACAGCCAATTATTAAGGCGGTGATTGGAATAACAATTGACAAAGCATAGTAACTTTTAGAATTATATAGCCATCCAAAGGGCAATAAATGTGCTCCGAAAATAATAGCTAAAACCATTAGCATTTTATCGGGTATTGTTGGATATATCCACATAGCAATCAAAAGATATAGCATTTGGTTAACTGAAAACAATACACCTAAATTAGTTAAAGTATTCCCTTTGTTTTGAAAGTCTACTTTAATAACTAGAGATATCAGGTATGCGAGTGGTAATAATGGAGCAGTACAACAAAAAGTATACAAATTCTTTGTAAGCATCGGAAGATTACTTAATTGAATAATTAATACTCCAGCCCAAATCAGTACTGATGCTAAAATAAAATGTAATCCTTTTTTTTGCTTCATTGCACAGTCGATACGCATTTCTTCTAAACTCATATTAACATACCTCCTTAAATTTAATTCCACCGCTCACCTATAATCCTTATTAGATTATGATACTATTGAATTACAATATACCAATAAATTACATTATACCAATTATAAGGGAGTAATTGTCAAGTTGGTAATTTCAAAAATATCGCTTAGAGAGACCGTGCTCCAGTTATTTTACCCTTTGCCAAATATTCCGTTGGCGTACACCCATAAAACTTCTTAAATACCGCATTAAAATGTTTGGCACTGACAAAACCAGTTTTTTCAGCTATCTTATAAATTTTCTCATTTGGATTGCTTTTAAGTAACTTAAGTGCCTGATCCATCCGAATGCGGACTAAGAACTTGGTATAGGGTTCCCCGATATTCTTACTGAACAGGTCACTTAAATAACTGGGATTTACATTTAAGTAATCCGCTAGTTGTGCCAGGCTTATTTGCTCATGATAATGGGTACAGATGTACTCCTTTGCGTTCTCCACAATAGTTACTGTTTCAGGAATAAGGGTTACGATATCATCCTTGGCAAGCGCTCTTATGATTCTTAAAAAGAGTGCGTGGGTGGCTTCCTTATCCGGATTTTTGTCATTAATAAAGCAATCTATACTGCGAGTCAGTTCTTTGAAAGCAGCTAAAGTAAATTCGGGCTTTATATTACAAGTTCTTGCTAAAGACCGAATCAGATAAGTGCCAAATTTAAGGATAGCATTAATGTTAATACGCTCTTCAAACAGCGTAATATATAAGTATAGATCCGAACTGGTCTTACTGCTGTTCTTTGAAATGTAATCAGAATACAGAGACTCACATATTGTATTTATTTCCTGTAAGAAACGTCTTTGACTTAAGAAATAGTTTGGTGAAATAGGCGAAGCAACATTAATTAGCGTTAGCGTTAAAGCTTCCAGAGCAGATGTGTAGGAAGAGCTTAAACTCATCATATCTTGTACAATGTAACCGTAGGAGCATATTACTTTGATAGGTTTGTCTGCACATAAGGACTGTTTTATATGATTATAAATAGAATCTGCTGCGGATATAATCTCTTCTTCTGTTTTACCACTTAGAAGAACCATTGTATTTCCGTAAATATCATAAGTGGTGGTTAAGCCATGAGCAGCACAATAGTTTTTACAGTACTCATTTAGCTCATATTTATAAGAGGTATTTTCACTAGGTGTCCTATCATAGAGAAGTAGATATAAATCATCCAGACTTAACAGTAAGACAGAGGCATGTGCTGATATAAAAGATAAGTCTCTGCTTTGGAGTATACTGTATAATAGCTGTATGGATGGATTGGCTTCCTTAAGGATAGCCGTTAGGAGAGCAGCTTTTACCTCTGCATCGGAATAATCATCATATACATTGGAGGTAAGTGAGTTGAGCTTTCTTGAGGAATCTGTTTCAAGAATGGTTTTCATCTTGGTCAAGGTTTCAAGGATGTTTGAATCACTTAAAGGTTTTAGAAGATAATCGGAAACACCATATTTTAAGGCAGTTCTGGCATATTCAAATTCATTATAACCGGAGATGATGATAACTTTTGTATTTAAATCTGCTTCATGAATGTATTTCGCAAGGCTTAAGCCGTCCATTTCCGGCATCTTTATATCTGTTATTACTAGATCAAAGGATTGAAGCTTTAATAATTCCAGAGCTTCCAAACCGTCACTGGCGATACCTGTTACCGTAAAGTCCGGACATATATCAGATAAATTACTACCCAGGTACTGTCTCATTAATTGCTCGTCATCAACAATGAGTGTAGTATACATAATTCCATCCCCTTCCTATCGCTTTTACTAGATATATTGAATTGATAATATTGTTTTAATTTTAGTAATCTTATTAGTAAGAGCCTTTTTCTGTAGTTGTTCTATATTAATTGATAGGTCAAAGGCAACATTAGTACCACAGCTTTCAAAGAATTTATACCTTCTTAATCGGCAAACTTAAAACAACATGAGTTCCGTCTGTCACAGAGGATTCTATTTTTATTCCATATTGATTTCCATATCTTAATTTAATTCGCTTATTAACATTCATTAATCCAATACTTTCTGTAATTGAATTACTCTCTAAGTCATTCTCTTCTGTAGTGATGTCCTTTGAAAGATCTTCATTTAGCTTATTCAAAGTCGTTTCCTCTATACCAATTCCATTATCCTGGACATGCAGCTGAAGGTAATTATTATCAGCAGTACTATAAATATGAATCACAGATTGCCCCCGTTTTACCTCACAGCCGTGAATGATGGCATTTTCAACAATTGGCTGTAGGGTTAAAGCAGGAATGAGATAGTCTGCATAATCCGAGGATATATCAATATGGTAGGATAAGTTCTCACCGTATCTGGCTTTTAAAATTCCCAGATAGGAATTAACAATATTGATTTCTGTGGACATGGAGATGTTTTTATCCGCATTCATAATCCCTCGCAGGAATAAGGACAGCTGTTCGATGCTTTGAATTGCTCCGTCTGTGTTTTTGCATTTTATTAATAAGCTGATGGTATTCAGTGTATTGTAAAGAAAATGCGGTTTTATCTGACCACAAAGGATATTATACTGTGCTTCTTTTTGCAGATATCTGGACTCATAGACCTCTTTTACTAATTGTGTGTTCTTCTCAAGAATTACATTAAGCCGTAGTATCATCTTATTAAAGGATTTGGCAAGATACCCAATCTCATCATTATTCTTAACGGCAACCTGAACCGATAGGTCGCCTTTCTGAACTACTTTCATTAAACTGATAATATTAAATAAGGGTTTAAAAAAGTTTTGAATAAAGATAAATAGTATAATTAAGGCGAAGAGCATTCCAATTACCGCCAGTAAAATGGTGATATTGCGAATTGCTCTTGCATTTTTATTAAGTTCGTTATAGGAGTTGATAGCAATTACATTTAAATCAGAGGATTTTAAGGAAGCGACATTAATGATATATTTGTCAGAAGCAATGGTTTGCCGATAGTCGCCATCCTGATCAAAGGAGGAGGTGTTGAGGGCTTCAATGATGTCCTTATTATCTAGTTGATTGTTCTGATATACGATATTCTTTTCATTATCTATAATAAAAATAGAGCCTTTTTCTTTTAATTGAACCTGATCACAAATGGATTTAATACCGGTATAATTAGCATCAACCTTTATCACTGCTAAGACCTTTGAATTATCTTCTTTACTTCTGATACGCTGCGCAATGGAAAAGATCTTAATGGGTCTCTCTCCGAATACTTTCTCCGAGTGGATGGGAACGAAAACAGGAGTCGAGGACTGCATTGCCTGTTGATACCAGTCAGTCTCCTGATAAGTGTTGTAGTCCTTCATATCAAAGGGAGTTCTTGTATAGGAATAAAGATGAAGGTCGGTTAGAATATAAACTCTCAAAATCTCACTTCGAGGCAGTGTCATAACAGAGGCGAGAAAGTTCTCAATAATTCGCTTCTTGTTCAGATTGTCAGCCTCGGTGGTATATTCCTGCTCGAGCTGCTGCATAATCTCATCATCATAATAGGGAGACAGGTTCAATCGGAATAATTCATCCAGATACGTATCAATATTAATGCTGATCTGCTCAATGATTTGCTGCGTCTGACTGATGGTCTGCTTTGTAAAGTTTCTGGAATACAAGGCATAGTTAAGTATTGAAATAAATACCACAATGGCAATAATAAGAGTAGATATGATGATTAGGAGCTTTTTTTTGAAGTTCCAATCTCTATAGGAAAGCTTGTTTTTTTTCTCCATTTGTATCTCCAGTCTATTTAAAAAAGCACGGCTAAGTTGGTACCTTTTCATTATACTTACTATAAATTCGTAGTTCAATAACAGAATATCATATCCAATAAACCCGCACTTAAACCAAAAGAATGTGGTATTTAAGCGGTGAAGATTTGGTGTTAAGGTTAATATATCAAAAAGAGGAGGTAACTATGATATGAAAATCAAACGTTATTTATCAATTCTATTGTGCTGTATGTTAATTGTCGGAATGATTTCCGGTTGCAGCACTTCAGGCAATAAAAATGGGGATAGCTCAAAGGGTTCTGATCAAACAGGTGATAATGGCGGTGATAAGAAAGAAGAGCATGTTACTCTTAAATTATTTACCGGTAAAATCGAAACCATTGACTTAATGAATGAGATTATTAATGATTTCAATGAGTCACAAGATAGAATTACCGTAGAGCAGGAGTATCAAAAGGATGCCAGCAACATTATCAAAATTAAGTTTGCTGCGGAACAAGCACCTGATATTATGACAACCTATGAGCAAGGCTTTGTGGATGAAGGCAAATATTTGGATTTATCCGAACAGTCCCAATGGTGGGATCGACTTACCCCTGCGATGAAGGAAGCTTGCACAGATGTTAAGACAGGAAAGCAGTACAGAGTATGTACCAATATGACAATGGCTGGATTCTTCTACAACAAAGAAATATATAATGATTTGGGATTAAGCGTTCCAACTACCTGGGATGAATTTGTTCAAAACCTTGAGGCGATTAAAGCTGCAAAACCGGACGTTACACCTTGGTTTATTTTTGGTAATGAGGCATGGCATCTGGGACATCTAATTGAGTTTATTCCTCATGGATATATCAAACAAAACTTAGGTGCAGTAGAAGCGAAAAAGGCTATGTTGGATAACGATAAGGCAAGGCTTAACTTTGGCGCTGCGGATGGCCCTATGGCAGTATTTGCAGAGAAATTACTTGAGTTACAGGAAAAAGGCCTAATTAATGAAGATGTATTGACTGCTACCAGTGACAACTGTGTTCAGGACTTCGTAAATGGAAAAGCAGCAATGTTAAGCAACGGTATGTGGATCTTATCCAGCTTGTTAGAAGCAAATCCTGATATGCAGGATAAGATTGGATTTGCACCATATCCGGCATATATGCCTGATTCAAAAGCAGTGGTTTTAAGTGCCGAGGACTCTGGATATTCTATATCAGCTACTTCAGAGCATAAGGAAGAAGCAATCGAGTTCTTAAACTTCTTGTTTAACGCTGAAAATCAAAAGAAATACAGTGAGACTTCAAAAGCACCAAGTGCCTTTGCCGATGTAACAGCTGAATGGGCACCTGCTAATATTGTAACTGAAGTAAGTGATGCAGTTCAAAATGCTGCAAATATTGGATTTACCAATGAAAAACCAGCTGGCTTTTCCGGTGATGATGCAGGACGCATGGTGCAAGAGTTGTTAGCAGGAAATTATACCCCTGAATCCTTTGCACAAGCATATGAAAAAGCTTGGGATGAGGGTATGGAATAATCATTATAAACTTAAATTTGATTAAAGAGTCAAAAGTCTGATTATGCTGTGAAGATGAATATGTATGCACATATATTCATCCGGACTTGCCTTACCATCCAGTGATTGCCTAAAAGAAGGCAATCCCAAGATGTCGGTCTGCGCCATCTGAATGTATATACACACATATTCATCATTAAAGTATACTTATGACTTTTGACACTTTAATCAAATTCAGTAGTTAATATATATTTACTTGGGTGATTCTATATATCGAGTGAATGAGAAAGTATTTTAAAGAGGGCTGTTGCAAAAGTAACTTAGGTGTCTTTTGGCAATGGCCCCTTTAACAGAAAGGCAAGGTTGTTATTATGAGAGAAAAGAAAATTGGGTTGCATACCTTTATGGCAATTCCTGCATTTATACTTTTTTCTATCTTTTTTCTATATCCCTTATTCAAGGGAATAGGCATGAGTCTGACAGATTGGGATGGAATTAGCAAAGCAAAATTCATTGGGCTTGATAACTTTACACGCTTCTTTCAAGATGCCAGAGCAATCAATAATATTAAAACGACATTGTTATTTGCAATAGGCAGTGCACCGCTCTTAAACATTATTGGTCTTCTCTATGCACTGCTCATGGATAGTAAATTCAAAGGCAAAGGTATCGCGCGTATGATTATCTATCTGCCTGCGGTTATCAGTCCTTTGATCATGGGATACATTTGGTATCTATTGCTGCAGCCGGGGAGAGGATTTATCTTTCATGTACTTGATAATGCGGGAAAAGGAGCCTGGTTTGGCAACTGGCTTGGAAGCTATACCACATCAATGGTCGTTCTGATCCTTGTTAATGTATGGCAGTATGCCGGTATGACAATGGTGATTTATCTGGCAGGCCTTCAGGCAATTCCCGGTGAGCTGTATGAAGCCAGTAAAATCGATGGGGCTTCGGCAGTTAAAGGGTTTCGTTATATTACGTTGCCATTATTAATTCCGTCTATTCGAATTAATGTGGTTACCAATATTATTGGTTCTCTTTCTGTGTTTGATATTGTTATGTCTTTAACCGGAGGAGGTCCGGGTTATTCTACCGAGACTTTAAGTATCTATATCATGAGAATGTGTTATGGCAGTAAGACCGGGTATTCCACCGCTGTTGCAATTATTATGTTCTTTATTATTCTGGTACCCGTACTGATTTCTATGAGACTGACCAGAAACAAAAATATGGATTAGAAAGGAGGATAACCATTGAAAAGAATATTTAGTTCCTTGAGATATTTGAGCATTGCATTCATTTGTATCTTGTGTCTGATACCGTTTTTTGTACTTTTAATTTTATCGCTTAATACCCCTAAGAGAGTATTTTATGAAGGAAATATTTTTATTCCGGACTTCTATTTTAATAATTACATAGAAGGCTGGTTTAAATCCAATATAGGAACCGCGATGATAAATTCTGCAATCATAACCGTACTGTCCATATCCATCATCATTATATTTGGTGCTATGGCAGCTTATACGATCGCCAGATTTCATTATAAATTTAATAAGATAATCTTTGGAATCTTAATCAGTTGCATGATGATTCCCGGAATTATTAATACCGTACCGCTTTATTCTCTCATGATTGACCTGCATGCAATTAATACCCTATGGGGAATGGCACTGGTATGTGCGACTATCGCATTACCACAGTCGGTATTCGTGTTCCAGGGATTTATAAAATCCTTACCGAGAGAGATTGAGGAATCAGCGATTATTGATGGCTGTACCTGGTTTTCTTCCTTTTGGAGAATTATTTTCCCTTTGTTAAAGCCTTCCATATCAGCAATTGTAATTTTAAATGGGTTTGGTATCTGGAATAACTATTCCCAGGCAGTGTTCTTTTTGCAGGACAGTAGTAAGCATAATGTACCCCAGGCATTATCGGTATACTTTCAACAGTTTGCCGGTGCTAAGTGGAATTTGATGGCGGCAACAGCGGTTATCGCAATTGTACCGGTGGTGGTGGCATTCCTGTTGTTCCAGAAAAACTTAATGAAGGGATTAACCGAGGGCGCTTTGAAAGGCTAATAATACGGATTAGAGTAAAAAAATTGGACTATTGTTTGCCAGTTTGAACATAGTTAATGTGCAAATCGACAGTGCCAAGTGGTGGTAGGCTTTTGACACTCTATCCCGTATTGAGAGTACGAAAAGGTAAATACGAAGAGGTAAATAAGAAGAGGAGGATAATATGAGAATAGATATTTATCCAGAGAGGGCGCAGTATTTAAGTAACAAGCCTATTAAGATAATTGTTGAACTTGATCTACCCACAGTGGATGCTTGTCGTGGTGTTTTAAGAATAACACATCTTCAAGCTACAATACAGGAGCAGGTTTATGATTTGGAGAATGGCAGCAGTATCCTGGAAATCAAGGGAATGGATACTGACTTTGGTGGGTATGGAGTTGAACTTGAAGTATTTTGTGGAGAAGAATTGTTGTGTATAGGTTACACAGCTTTTGATGTGGTATCCGATTGCAGTAAGGCAATCCGATATGGATTTTTAAGTGACTTTAATGAGACTAAGGGAATTGATTGTAATGATATTAGTAATTTGAGAAAGTATCATATTAATTATGTTCAATATTATGACTGGTCTTATCGTCATGACAATCTGGTTTCTAATGAAACTGTTTATACAGATATGATGGGACGAGAGGTTAGTCTGGAAGTAGTTAAGAAAAAGATTAGCACTTGTAGAAACTACGGGATGAAATCCATGGGATACGGGGCAATTTACGCTGCATCTAAAAAGTATTATGAAGAGAATAAGGAAAATGCGCTTTATACAAGTGCAGGAGATCCACTGGTTTTTATTGATATATTCTATATCATGAATGTAGGCAGGGGATACAGCTGGAGAGATCATATCATAGGAGAATATGCAAAAGCAGTAAAAGACGTTGGTTTCGACGGTATTCATATGGATACCTACGGTTTCCCGAAGACAGCTTACTCTTATAAGAAAGCAAGACTATTAAAGATGGAGGAAGAATATCCTTCTTTAATTGAAGACACTAAAAAACGACTGGGTGAATTGACAGAGGATAACCATCTGATATTTAACAATGTCGGTAACTGGCCGGTTAAGACAATTGCAAAGTCATCACAAGATGCAATCTATATTGAGGTATGGGAGCCCTATGTTACCTACAGTCATATCAAACAGGTGATTAAGGATGCCAGAAGAGAAGGGGAAGATAGGAAGCCAGTGATACTGGCAGCTTATTTGAAACCCTTTCGAACCGAGCAGGAGGAAAGGGCAGCCTATGCGGCATATCTGTTAACAGCGGCAATTACGGTGAACGGAGCTTATCATTTATTACTGGGAGAAGAAAATGGAGTGCTGACCCAGGGGTATTATGTGGATCATTCCATCATAAGAGAAGAAACAGGTAATAAGCTGCGAACCTATTATGATTTTCTGGTACAATATATGGAGTTGTTCTATGATAAGGACCTAATTGATGTAAGTATGACACATATCGGCTGGGATAACACCGAATACTTGTGCCTGCAGGATGCCTGGAGTGTGAATGCGAAACCAGGGAAGATATGGCTTACCGTAAGAGAAAAAGATAACAGAAAGCTAATCAGCCTAATCAACCTTTGCGGAAATACTGATAGTGAATGGAACCTTGGAAAGAATAAGCCTAAGGAACAATCTGATATTCAGCTGCAAGTTCAAATTGATCAGGAGGTTAAGGGGATTTATTTTATTTCCCCGGATGAAAATCATGGTAAAGTTCAAGAATTGGTGTATACTAAAATAAAAACAGACCGAGGCTGGGCAGTTAAGTTTAGTGTACCTAAATTGGAGTTCTGGAGCAATGTCTGGATAGACTTTTAGATTGATTATTACGATAGGAGCAGAGCAATGGAACAAAAGCAATGGTGGAAGGAAGTTGTGGTTTATCAAATATATCCCCGTAGTTTTATGGATAGCAATGGGGACGGGATTGGTGATATTCAAGGTATCATCGGTAAATTAGGTTACCTGAAGGAGTTAGGTATCGATGTAATATGGATTTCTCCGATGTACCAATCACCTAACGATGATAATGGATATGATATCAGTGATTATCAGGCAATCATGGATGACTTCGGCACAATGGAGGATTTTGATGAACTGCTTATGAAAGCTCATAACCTGGGCATAAAGATTATTATGGACTTAGTGGTTAACCATACCTCGGATGAACATCAATGGTTCATTGAGAGCAGGAAATCCAAGGACAATCCCTACAGGGATTATTATATCTGGAGAGAAGGCAAGGATGGGAAGGCTCCGAACAATTGGGGGTCCTGGTTTGGAGGTTCTGCCTGGAAGTATGATGAAGCTACAGATATGTATTTCTTACACATTTTCTCACAGAAACAGCCAGACTTAAACTGGGAAAACCCTAAGGTCAGAGATGAAATATTTAATATGATGACCTGGTGGCTGGATAAGGGTATAGATGGATTTCGTATGGATGTTATCAGCCTCATTTCTAAGATACAGGAACTCCCGGATGGGACGGTTCATGGTGGACTTTACGGAGATTTGGCACCCTATTGTATCCATGGTCCGAGAGTACATGAATATCTGCAGGATATGAATCAAAAGGTTCTTTCTAAATATGATATCATGACCGTAGGAGAGGCTTGCGGTGTGACGCTGGAGGAAGCAGCCAAATATGCTGGCTACGACAGAAAGGAATTAAACACTGTATTTCAATTTGAACACATGGATCTGGATTCCGGTGAATTCGGTAAGTGGAGCAATCATCGTTTTAAACTAACTGATTTAAAGAGAGTTATGACAAAATGGCAGACTGCTTTAGAGGGTACCAGTTGGAATTGCTTATTCTGGAGTAATCATGATCAACCAAGGGCGGTATCAAGGTTTGGAGATACAGGGGAATATCGTGAATTATCAGCTAAAATGTTAGGAACCTGTCTCCATATGATGAGAGGAACTCCTTATATTTATCAGGGTGAAGAATTGGGGATGACCAACGCTAATTTTGATAAGCTGGAGGATTATAAGGATATTGAATCCATTAATGCCTATGCGGAATACGTTAACGATAGAGGGATTGCACCAGAGCTTATGATGGACTATCTTCAGCATATTGGACGAGATAACGCAAGAACACCGATGCAGTGGGATGATAGTAAGAATGGTGGGTTTACGACTGGCACACCTTGGATTGCAGTGAATAAGAATTATGATAGTATTAATGCCAAAATGCAGGTGGATGATCAAAAGTCAATATATAATTATTATAGAGAATTGATACAGTTACGACATGAGAATGATATTATTGTGTACGGTTCTTATGAACTTCTTATGGAAGATGATGAGCAATTATATGTGTTCACAAGAATATATAATAATGAAACCTTACTGGTTATCTGTAATTTCTCAAAGGAGAAGCTGGAGTTTCAGTTGCCTGCGCAATTTGAAAATAGTAAGGCAGAATTGTTAATTAGTAATTATTCGGATGACAGGAAAAAACTCATTCGCCCATATGAGGCAAAGGTGTATAAGTTAGAGCAGTAATAGAATGATAAGGGGACGTGGGTCGTGTCATTATAAGAGTGACACAAAACACGTCCCCTTGTGATTGAATTAATTGACAAAAAAACACATAAAATGGTATAATGTGTAAGGGAGCTAAAATGTATAATTATGGGAGGAAAAAGATGAATAAAATAACAAAAAAGAAAAAATTTATTGCTTTATTAATTTCTGTTGTTCTATTGACCTCAATGTTAATGCCATCAATGGTATTCGCTGTAACATGTCCAATTGTAAACTGCGGAGCGTCTGTTTCAGCGTATGCTCAGGGTGTAGGTGAATATGCTAGAGGCACGCATACAGTTAATAAGGTTTTAGGTGTGTTTGGGGGAGAAACCTGTACATGGGTAGAATACCATAAATACTATGCTAATAAGTGTGCGAAAGGACATATAGTTGGTGCCTGGAGTGATTTCTATCAAAAGACACATAATGTTGATCACAATTAAAATATTTTCTGATTAAGAAAGAGGGCTTTGGCTCCCAAGTCCTCTCTAATTAATTAAAAGAAAGGTGATTTTAATGCAAAAATATTTTCTGTATATCATAAAATCTTTTCTTCGTCGATTCCATATGCATGCAGGTTTTATTGTTATGTTGTCGTGTGCATATGTTTTACCATTTATTTTTACGATTGTATTGGATAGTGCAAGTTATGGGACATATATGCAGAATTTCCATATAACCCAGGGTCGTGATTTTAGGATAGAAAATGCCAAAGAAAGTGATATTGCTTTCTTTAATGATATAGACGGAATTCAATTGGAATATAACAACGGTACCATATACATCAATGTTAATGAAAAAAATAAAAGAGATGAGTTGGCTTCACTTCTATTTATAAGAACTAAGGAAGTGGGTGATAGACAGCTTGACTTTATAAACACCACATTTGATACATCAACCCATGAAAAGTTTGCCGCACAGTGGGCAGTAATCAACATTATTTTAATAGCCATCTCCATGCTTATCGTCCAAGTTACCTATAGTACCCATGTTGGTAACTTCAAAGCAGATATAGGAATTCTTGAAGCAATTGGTGCTTCAAAAAAACAGATTAGAAGAGTTTTCCTTGTAGAACTTATTTTATGCTTTGCTTTGGCTACCATAATTGCTTTTGGTATTGCATACATTGCTACCTTTACTCTTTTTAAATATTTTTTACAAATTGATACTGTAGAGACAATGAGTTGGATTATTTTTTATGTAAAACCAATGAATATTATTATTTTAACAGTTGTTTTGCTGCTATTTTTAATTTCTGTATTTTTACTTAAGTTTCATAAAACCATTCAAAGTACTACTGCTTCTCTATTATCTAGTACAATAAACGATGACAGACTAAAGCACTTTAAAAATACCTTTAAATGTATGGAAAAGCCAGTTAAGGTTATATCCAGAATATTTCTACAACGTTCAAATAAAGTATTTGTACATAGTCTAATAATCGCAGTACCAATCATCATTGTTACCGTATTTATTTTAAATTATTCCATTATTTATATGGATGTTTTAAATCAAAAATCAAAATACGATTTGATAATAAAAAAATTCCCGGAGACCTTATCAAATGGTTATGTTGATTTTAGTTCAGGGTTTTCTACCGAACAAAAGGATTATATAAAAAGCTTGCCAGAAGTATTAAATGCGGAGTTCAAAATTGATATGATGTTAGGGGATTATCTTATAGATGTCAGCGATAAAGCAATAGGTGGTGTATCATATCCTTTCACTACTATTGATGGAAGAAAGTATCTTATGGTAAACATTTGTGCATTTTCAGATCTACCTCAAGAATATATCAATTCGATTAACGGCAAGATGGTGAGTAGGGATGGTGAGATGTCTATTGCAGTAAGTAAGAATTATGCCTTTGCCCAATATAACATAGGTGATGAGATTAATCTTTGTATACGAAATAATAAGGAAGGTGATAGCGATATCCACGAAGATGACGCAGAAAACTTACAGAATTCTTTTCAAGAAACGATTAAGCTTAAGATCGCGACTTTACTGGATACCCCCTTTTCAGATGAGGCTATAGCAATATATTTTAATGATGACGATTACAAAAAAATCACAAATGGGACAAATACCAACATAATACAGATTACACTGGAGGACAAGGTGGATGATGTCACTTTAGCAAACAAATTATCAACATATTTTAATAACGCTGAGATTTATAATATAACTAACGAAAGTGAAAAAAACCGTATTAAATCAAAAACGGCAGTTGGTATTTTTATTTTGATGGAGTTTGTTCTAGGTATGGTTTCTATATTTATGTTGATTACATTATTTATGCTTCTTAGTGAATACATTAGGAGACAATCAAATAGCGTCAAATTATTATTTATATTAGGTTCATCTAAACGGACTATTATAAAAATTTATATGCGCCAGACGGTAATTATAACGACAGGTTGCCTTGCTGTATCTTTTGGAATTGGAATGTTGCTTTCGGCTGCTTTTTTTTATGGGTCAGGATACCAATTAATTGTATCCGCAATGGTACTTCTATCTTATGCAGTTGTGATATGTTTAGCCTTATTAGCATTCCTATTCCCGGTGTTCTTGGGGCTTAAAAAGCAATTACGTATACTATAAAGGAGCTATTATAATGAATATTATAACTACAAAAAATTTAACAAAGATCTTTATCCAAGGTGAAATAAATATATTTGCAGCAAAAGATATTAATATATCAATCAAGGAAGGCGAAATGGTTGCTATAGTAGGAAAGTCGGGATCAGGTAAAACTACATTACTCAATATGCTTGGGGGAATTGATAGACCAAGCGAAGGTAATGTATTTATAGATAGTATAGATATGTATACCTCAAATGATGAGGAGTTGGCATGCATTCGGCGTCAGAAAATTGGGTATATATTTCAAAGTTACAATCTTATTCCAATTCTGACTGCGAAAGAGAATATAATTATGCCAAGTCTATTGGATTCAAAGAAAGTAGATAATAAATATTTTATGGAATTAACAGATATTCTTGGCATAAAAGATCGGCTTTCCCATCTACCTTCAGAATTATCCGGTGGGCAACAACAGAGGGTGGCTATCGCCAGAGCACTAATAAACCGTCCTAAAATTGTTCTCGCTGATGAACCAACTGGAAATCTTGACAAAGCATCAGCCGATGATATTATGCATCTATTAAAGGAAGTTAATCAAAGAGGAAATACAGTTGTTATGGTAACACATGACGAAAAGTATGCAGATATGTGCCAGCGAAAAATAATGATTAGCGACGGAGAGATTTTGGATAAATAAGATTTTTAATGCCGTACATAATCTTAAAAATAAAAGTCATTATTTTGTGGATTATTAGAAAACGGCATACTTGTTTTTGGGTTATAACAGGAGAGCTGTTGCTCAACTAACTATTCAGTTAGCTATGCAACAGCTCTTCCAGTTGCGCGGGGTAAGGGTAAGAACGTAATTCTTTAAATTATCTATACCATCACTGGTAGAGAAGAAGATAATTATATCATCAGTGGTTGGGCTAAGGCGTATTCTGTACCGGAATTCTTTCAGGATTCCTCCAGTACAAAGGCTCGAAGATTTAAGATATCAATCAAAGTTACTTATACAGATGGTACTGAAAAGTGGAAAGACCCGGTGATATTCAATCAGGATACGGTAGGTTGGCAGTATGGTGTTGCGTCTATTGACCTAAGTGATGCAAACTCTAGCACGAATAAAACACCATCTAAGATAACAATATACCCTAGATACGATTATCAGGCAAATATGGCTATCTTCGACAACCTATCTGTGATAAAAGAAAATGTTACAATCTACAGCTATGATGAAAATGGTAATGTCAAAGGAATACGGGATAATGGAAGTCAGAATTCCTTACCGGTATATGATAATTACGATTTGACTTCTGTAACTGATGCGAAAGGGAATAAGACCACCTATGACTATACCAATCATAGTTTAAAGAAGGTGATTTCACAAAATAAAGTTACTACAGATATAGCGAATAATGGATATGGTAATCCGACGCAGAGTGTTACCAGAAATGAATCGTCAAGTATGAAAATACTGACGAACACTACGTACACAGCAGATGGTGCATTCATAGACAGTATGTACGATCAGGATAATTATGTTACTTCGTATTCATATAATCAAGATAAGGGACTACTTAGTTCTGTCACAAATGCAAAGGGAAATACGGTTAGTTATGGTTATAATGCAAATACGGATCAATTAACCTCTGTAACAGGAAGTGTGGGAGGAAACACTGTTACTAATTCCTATGAGTACAACAAGAATACCTTAACTAAGATAAATCACAATGGGTTTAGCTATAATTTCCTTTATGATAACTATGGAAATAACTCCGGAGTTAAAGTGGGAAATCAACTACTCGCTTCCTATCAATATGGAACTAACAACGGAAGTCTGAATGAAATATCCTACGCCAATGGAAATAAGAAAAGCTATACCTATGATATCTATGGGAATATTACACAGGTTGAAATCGATGGTTCAAAAAAATATCTTTGGAACGCAGATAGTCAGGGAAATATCATCAAGCAGGAAGATTTAATAAATAAGCTATTGTATAACTATGAATTTGATTTGAATGGAAAATTGATTCGTCAAAGTGTAGAAGATACGTCTAAGGCAATTGGAACAGGGAGAAACGCGTATCTACTTGAGTATGGATATGATTTAAATAACAATGTAGACCGATTTGTCAATAAAGCAGGGAGCAGAACGTTAACTCACACTTACTCCTACGGTCTTGATGATTTGCTCTCCTCTTATACTATGCCTACAGGAAAGACAGTCACCTACAATTACGACACGCTGAACAGATTAAATCAGTACCAGATTGGAACCACAACTCCGGTTACGGTTGCGTATCAATACGCATCCTCAAAGAGAAATGCGGAAGGTCAAAGTACCTATAGAACAACGAAAATATATTAGGAAACAGCAGGTAATCAAGGAACCAGATATACCTATGATCAGCTGGGCAATATAACTGCGATATCAGAAAAGCAAACAAATGGAAGCTATGAAGAGACGAATTCTTATACCTATGATGAACTTAACCAGCTTAAAAGAGAAAATGATAAAAAACACAATGTAACGAAAGTATATACGTATGACCTCGGTGGTAATATAATAAGTGTAGAAGAGTATACCTACACTACCGGGGATACACTGGGCGATGTACAGAAGACGAACGCCTATGAATATGCCGATGCAAACTGGAAGGATAAATTAACATCCTATAATGGACAGGCTATCACTTACGATGCGATTGGTAATCCTATAAGCTATAATGGTTATACCTTAGGCTGGAGTAATGGTAGAGAACTTACAACTTTATCCGGTAATGGTGTAACTGCATCCTATACTTATGATGCAGATGGTCTTAGAGCAACGAAGACCGTTAATGGAATTAAAACCATTTATGAGTATGCAAATGGAATGTTACTCTATGAGAAAAAAGGTGATATTGAATTACATTATTTCTATGACACAAACGGTACACTCACAGGAATCCAAACCATTGGTGCAAACGGAGCAGTAACAACCTATTACGTTGTAACTAATACAAGAGGCGATGTAACTCAAATCTATGATGAGACAGGTACATTACAGGTGTTATATACTTATGATGCTTGGGGTAAGGTGCTATCAATAAAAGATGGTAATGGTAATGAGATTACCAGTGATATGAATATTGGTGTACTGAACTCGTTAAGATATAGAAGTTACTACTTTGATAGTGAGACTGGGTTGTATTATTTGCAAAGTAGGTATTATAATCCAGAGTGGCAACGATTTATTAATGGGGATGAAATAATCGATACAGGAATTGGATTAAGTGGAACAAATATGTTTGTATATTGTGCAAATAATCCAATAATATATGTTGATATAACTGGTAAAAGTTCAATATCAGCTGATTTAGGATGGCTCCGTGAAGTTGACGGACCATATCCATACGGAGATGTTGCATATTATATAATCGCAGCAGGATCATATATTTATTTAAAAATACCGAAGGCTTATAATATTACACTAAATGGAAAGAGTAGTTATGGTAATGTATCTGGTTCTACAGCAGTACCTTGTCCTACTCCACCTAATCCTAATGGCAAAAAAAAGGGGAATTCGAAGTCAAATAAACTAACAAAACAACAGATGAATAAATATAAGAGTGAGGTTCAGAGTAATAATGATGTACACTTTAAAACGAAAGATCAGGCATTGGAATTTATAAAAAATAAATTCCCTAAATTTAAACAGGAAGTTGCTGGCTCACGTAGTAATGAAGGATGGCATTTTGATAGTCATCCAATTAATGGGAGCTCTAAACCTATACCGCATATTAATATATATAGTAAGCCAGGTGGATTTAGAGTGCATATAACATGAGGGTAATTATGGAAAAAATAATAGTAAGGAAAAAAATAGTAATTGGTGCAAACTCAAGGTTTGCTATGTCAGTAGCAAATATCGAGTTTCATACGTTAAATGAATACTTAATGCATTATGGTAAAGATTATATTTTATCTGAATTGTTTATGGAAGATAAAGAAATAATAGGTATAATTCAAGAACAATATTTAGAACAATTGACTACAGAGAAAAGTGATTTATTCTCTTTAATGTATAAATTGAATGATGATTTTGCATTATTAATAACAGAACATATTTACTTATATCATTTGGAAAAACAGTTTAATATTGGTGGAGAAAGCTTGACTGATTGGTATTATGTGAATAGTGAAAAATATATTGGAGATGCATGGTGGTTTGACGATGATGAAATACTTAATGATATTGGAAATCTTTCAATAACAAATTTTATTAAGAAGTATAAGGGTTATTAATTATTTATAATACTTCGTTACCTGCTTTTAGCTTAATCCTTTTTTAAAGAGGTGAAGATTGGCCCAAATTTATTTGAAGATTATATAAATAATGATGTAGCTGAAACGTATTTTCCTGATCAGCCAATTAAGATAAGTATAGATAAAATTTCTAATTCTATTATGCTATTTTCAATTAACAGTAAACAATGGAAATTAGATAAGGGGCTCTTAATAAAGAATTTGTTGAATGGTGCAGAAAATTTCTTTGTAAAGATGATTACTTATTCAATAAATGAAAATGACTACTATGAAGCAGAATTGATTAGAATTAGAAGTCTGAGAGAAAGAATTACAGTGTGATAATGATGACAAGGGGGCGGGATTAGTGTCACTAATAGTGTGACATCAACCTCATTCCCTTGTCAATTTTTCCCCAACTTGGAAGGTGGCCATTCAGGTTTTAATATCGTTATTACCAACGGTTGCATCGATAGCAGTTATCGTCCTAGTTGTAGCAGTGGCAATTTATACATATTATCAAGCGCACAAGAGCCAGGTTGACAATTGGATTGCATAGTCAAAAAACAAGGAAGAGAAAGAAAAAATAAAGCTAGAGAAAAAGATTGGAAGCCAAGATCAAACCCCAAACCACCCAAAAAACATACCCCAGGCAAAGACCATAGAAAATATAAATAGGTGAGAAGAATGCATATTTGGACAATAGAAAAGTGGAGAGATAGATATAAAAATTATAACATTAGAACTGGTTTAAGATTAAGGTGTGATCAAGATGTTGACGCTGAAGTTAAAAGAGAATGTAAAGAATTTTGTAAATGGTTGCGATCAGAATATTATTTTCCTATTAGAGTGCCAATTTATTTGAAATCATCCTATAGGATTAAAGCTATTGATGGCGAATATGTTTGTGGGATCTTTTTTGAACCAAATGATAAAATGATCGAACCATATGTTAGAATTGCAACAGGGGACTATCAAATGCTCTCAGAAAAGTGGGGGAAAGATAGTGCTTTAAATGCTATTCTAAAAAGTATTGCACATGAATTGACTCATTATTTTCAATGGATTAATGGATTAAGATTAACGGATATAGGTACAGAGAGGCAAGCAACTCAATATAGTAGATTTATTCTCGATGAATATTTAAACGTAAAAGGACATCAATAAACTCAAAAGGGTATTATGAATTTTAGGAAGATGTCCAAGAAAACAGCACGAGCATATATTAACAAGACACCATCCAAAGTACTGGGATGGTTCGGTTAAGGCGGCGCAAACTTTTTTTGATAAAAGAATGTCGATTGATGAAGTAGCAGAAACAATACAAGCTATTATGAAACAAAATAGGAATATATTAACAAAAAAAGGAACTAATTCTAGCTATCAGATTAGAGGGTATGTAGATGGAATAGAATATGTTTTAGGTCTAAAAAATGGTCGTGTAGGGCAATTCTATCCAGTAAAATAGAGAGGAGAGACAACTATGTTTTATGTAAAATCTTATTTAAATATACCTACAAAAAAAATATTAAATTTAGATGAAATATTACAAAGTCCAGAAAAATATTTTTTGGATGTAGATAATTATGAAGGGGTTGTCAGTATTTATGATAAATTAGACTTAGATTATCTAAATGGGGCTATATATATAGAATATAATAATGAAGTCATAATGGACTTCAGACTATGGGATATAATAGATCAACTATGGTCATATATGATAAATCTATTTGAAGATTTTATAAGTAATGATGTAGCTGAAACGTATTTTCCTGATCAGCCAATTAAGATAAGTATAGATAAAATTTCTAATTCTATTGTGTTGTTTTCAATTAACAGTAAACAATGGAAATTAGATAAAGAGCTCTTAATAAAGAATTTGTTGAATGGTGCAGAAAATTTCTTTGAAAAGATGATTACTTATTCCATAAATGAAAATGACTACTATGAAGCAGAATTGATTAGAATTAGAAGTCTGAGAGAAAGAATTACAGTGTGATAATGATGACAAGGGGACGGGATTAGTGTCACTCTATTTTACAATTTTCTTCAGGTTGATAGATATAAAATAATCATGGCTATTTATGAAACTGGAGTTGTTGCTATAAATCATAATTTTGAGGTTATGTGGAATTTTAGTGGAGATATTATTAGTGATTATCAAATAGTTGGAAATTTACTGAATATAGATTTTTATGATGGAGGTACAATAAATCTATCATTAACAGATGGAACTAGACAGAAACACTAATATAATTTAGTTAGAGTATTAAGGCGTGACCAGGGGGACGGGGGTTATTATCATGTTACTTGTGATATTAACCTCTATTTCCATAGTCAAAAAATTTAAAGTTGAAATTAAAAATAGTGTTGCTAGACAAGCTAAAAAACTTTTCCCCGAAGCAAATAAAGGTTATAAACAAGCTTTAAAAGGTTTTGAATCCGGTGACCTTCGTGGTTTAAATATCATCTTTTAAGCGTCTGTTTGTGTATTAAGGATAACTGATATTGGTACAGAGAGGCAAGCAATTAATGAGGAAAGAAGTGATTTAATGAAAATAAAAAAATTTTATATCTATTATTTTGGTCAGTTTGTATGTTTATAGTAGATGTATCTATTATTATTTCTGAAAATAAAGTTTCATCAAAAATAGTATATATAATACTTACACTATAGCTTATGTTGTTGTGCACTTATTTAAAGGTGAGAATGATATTCGAAACAGAGACTAAGGATGGACAGACCACTTCCTACGATATTGTCATAATGCCCTATTCAGAATTTTAAATATTAAAGGAGAATATATTTGAACAATAAGTTTAAGTGTTATAGAATAGAAAATATTGGGAGTCTTAGCTTGTACAAACAATTTAATATTCTTGAGTGTTTCTTAGAAAAAGAGGATATTTTTCTATTTCATAGTTTTAACATTAAAGTATCTGAAATAAAACCTAATCAATTAAAAAGACTAAAAAATGAAACATTCAGTGAGTTTTGTGAAGGATTACTTTACTTTGAACCGAATAATGAAGAAATCTTAAAATCAAATCTTATTAGTGTATTTAAAAGATGTAAAGATAAATATGATAGAGTTGAAACAGTTGAAGAATTATTTTCAAAACTACTAATCCAAGATGAGGTTATACTGAATTGGGAAGAAATAGATGAAATATAATTGCTAATTTTTAAAGCATTTCATTTTGATAATGACAATATAGATGATAAAAAGTGGATAAATGAAAGGAGTGTATTTGAAAATAAGTTTTATTTGGATGAACAAGGATTAAGACGAGGTTCAACTAGTAGTATATGGTTTTATCCTAAGAATAGAGATGAAATACTTAAGGCTATGAGCTTAGAAATAAACTATTCTTGTGTTGTCCTGAAAAAAGAAGCAAAATTTACTAGGTTCTCATATATACTATATTATGCTGAAACAGCAGCAGATTATGATCTTCTTATATTTGATTATAATGGGTATTTTTGTGAGAATGTTATACCCAGATTACAAAAATATGATTTAGTTTCAAAAATAATAGAAGTTAATATGAATTAGTATTGTTCATTAGTTTAATGTGAAGTTATACCGTATATTATGTTTAGGTTTTTGGTACTCAAATATTAGGATGGTGATTAATTATGATATATTATACATCAGATTTAATTATTAAAATTAATAGTAATAACCAGACAGAGAGAGAATCAGCTGAAAATGAATGGAAGAAAAATGATGAACTGTATAATAAATATTTCTCTGAAATAATTGATAAGTTACCTCAAAAATTTATTAAGCTATATTTAAAATATCGTGGTTTTCATGATTATTTAATAAAGAGTATAAATATTATTAATGGAAAAAAGAACCGTGAATCAAAAATATCAATCGTTATCAATATAGAGAATCAAGATAATTCATTCTCTATAAAATTTGTAGGAGTAAAAAGATATAAAATAAGTGTACCTGATTTGAATAATTTGATGTGTGGTGAAATGAATTGGGGGTATACAGAATTTGAATTATTGGAATATGAATTATATAAGCAAAATATATTGTGTGATTTTGATTCTGAAATAGAAATTGAATTTAAAAATATAACAATTAAAAGTAATAAGGTTATTGAGGCGCTGAATGCAAAGTTATAAATAAATACCCAATGTAGATTTAACAGATAAAAAATTAAACTTCATCCATCGTATAACAAATTATAAAGTTAAAAATAAAGTTGCAGTAATAAGGATTTTCATTCAGTGTTTCACAGAGTTACTATAGACTATAATTTAGAAAATGAATAATTGGAATTTCCGGATGAAGTGTTAATATCAATATCAATAAAATGATGTAATGAAAATAATATCGTTTATACATTAAAGTGAGGGTTAAATGGACAAGCATATTTTAAAGAACCTCAGTTGGAATGCTTCTTTGGATAGTCAAAAAGAAGCAATAAATAAACTTGCTGTAATGGATAGCTTAAATCCAAGCGATCTCATACAGCCTCAAGGTAAAGAGTATTGGGAAAATGCTGCCAGAGCTTTATATTTAATTGGATATCCTAGGATTGAAGAAGCAATACCAGGCTTGTTTAAATGGATACAGGACTTAAATTGGCCAGGTGCACTAATAGTTATGGAATTGTTAAAGTCATTACCAAAAGAAGTTATGATTAGACATCTGGAATCTGCGGCTTTAGGCGCAATTCATGCAAATGATGATATATGGTTATTTAACTTATCTGCTTTCTTGACTAAATATAATCTTCATGAAGACGATTTTATATCAAGCGAAGTATATTCTGTATTGGCATCTTCATTAAGCCTATAACTGTTTTTAATTGAGTGATGGTGATACATACACCAAATAGGAGAAAGAAAATAAGGTCACACAGTTTTCGGCCGTAGTGATCTTTTTTATTGTAGAAAAGAATTTATGATATTAATATTTAAAGGGGTGTTTTGCATATTAAAATAAGTTAAACTAATTAAAAATTAGAATATCTTGTCATAAACAAGGGATATGACATAAGAGATAGAAGAAAATGGGGGTACGATATGAAGACCATTTTAATTATTGAAGATGACGAAAATTTAAGCAGAGGTATTACGTTCACTTTTGAAAAATATGGCTACACCGCCCTATGCGCCAATACCTTAAAAGCTGGTGAAACAACTTTTTCGCAACATAAAATCAGCCTTATTATTCTTGATTTGGGATTGCCTGACGGAGATGGTTTGGATTTTTGTAAGAGTATTCGGTTGAAAACAACGATTCCAATCATTATGCTTACCGCACGTGATATGGAAATAGATCAAGTATCAGGTCTTATGTCCGGTGCAGATGACTATATTACAAAGCCATTTTCCCTGTCGGTACTGCGGGCACGGGTGGAGGCTTTATTTCGACGAGTGGATAGACAGGATTCGAACCTGATTGAAATTGGCGAATATCGGCTCAATACTTCCTCCTGTAAATTATATCACATCACTCTGAAGGAGACAGAAGAGATACTAATCAGTTCGACGGAATATCGCTTATTGTATTTGCTGATGGTTAATGCGGGACAAATTCTTTCCAAAGAACAAATTCTTGCTGCCTTGTGGGACAATCAGGGAAACTTTGTGGACGAAAACACTTTGCCGGTCAATATTAGCCGTTTGAGAGCCAAAATTGAGGAGGACCCTAAAAAGCCTCAAATCTTAAAGACAATTTATGGACTGGGTTATATTTGGGTAAAGGAACGGTGAGTATGGAAGTATATATTATTCTTGCAGTCGTAATTATTTGTTGCAGCATTACTATTACAGCACTGTTATGTCGAAGGTATGTTGCAAAGGTTTACAATTCCATCGATACGGTTATTGAACGTATCTTAGCAAAGGAAATAAGTGAACCTTTGGAAACAGTCAGCGATAATCGTATATCAAAACTTACATATAAAGCAAATCGTATCATAGAAATGTGCATATTAGATGTGACTCAAAATCAGAAGGAGAAGGAAGTAATACAGGGTTTTATTTCTAATATGTCACATCAGATGAAGACACCCCTGGCTGGTATTTCTATGTATTCAGAACTCTTGCTGGAAGGAAATTTGAGTGCAGAAGAAAATGAAGAATTTTTAAATCGCATAAAATCGGGCACAGATAAGCTGCAATGGATGATGAATAGCTTAATTAAAATGTCGCGGCTTGAAGTTGGAGCTATCCAGCTCACACCTACAGAGGAAAATATAAGACAGACGATTTTAGAAAGCATTAATAGTGTCATTGCAACAGCTTCAAAGAAAAGCATTGATATACTTGTTTCGGATTTTGAAGATTATTTGTTATACCATGATAGAAAATGGACGAGTGAAGCAATTACTAATATTCTGGAAAATGCCATTAAGTATTCGTTAGCTGATTCAAGTATAGAAATAGCAGTTGAACAGATGGCTCTTTATACTAAGGTTAAGATAACCGATCATGGTATAGGTGTGGAAAAAGAAGATTGGAATTTAGTATTTAAACGTTTTTATAGAGGTAATAATGTAAAGGAGATTGAGGGTACAGGTCTTGGCTTATATCTTTCTTCGCTGATTATGGAGAAACAAGGCGGTTATATCATGATCGATTCAACTCCGGGTGAGTTTACATCTTTTTCACTATTTCTGCAAAAGAGTAAAAATTAAATTCTTACAAAGCTGTAAGAAAGAGAAAAGGTTTTGTTAAAATTCTGTAAGAATTATGGCTTATGATATAGTCATAAACCAAGGAGGCTAGTGTGAATTAATGAACATAATTCACACCTGAAGTTTGTGCCTGCGAAACCAGAGTGTAAAAACACACTCGGCACAAACTAACACAAAGGGAAGGCATGTTTGGTTAGTGTGAACTTTGGAGGACAAATTATGGCGATTTTAACAGCACAAAAATTAAAAAAGTATTATGGTACGGAACCTAATGTTGTACGTGCCCTTGACAATGTTGATTTAGAAATTGAAGCAGGAGAATTTGTTGCAGTTGTAGGCACCTCCGGTTCCGGTAAAAGTACGTTACTGCATATGTTGGGGGGGTTAGATAAACCTACCGAGGGTACGGTTATTGTAAATGGGCATGAATTGTCCAAGATGACGGATGAGCAGCTCACAATATTTCGCAGACGGAATGTTGGCTTTGTATTCCAGAACTACAACCTGGTTCCTGTTTTAAGTGTATATGAGAATATTGTGTTACCAATTGAACTTGATGGTAATGCAGTAGACAAGCCTTATGTAGATGAAATTATTGCTACGTTAGGGATTCAGGGAAAGCGGGACGCTAAGCCTAATATGCTTTCAGGAGGTCAGCAGCAGCGTGTGGCAATCGCCCGGGCACTGGCTATGAAACCATCGATACTCCTTGCGGATGAACCGACCGGCAACTTGGATAGCAAGACAAGTCAAGATGTTTTAGGTGTTCTTAAAATGACCTCTAATCGATTTCATCAAACCATGTTGATGATAACGCACAATGAATATATCGCGCAGCTTGCTGATCGAGTCATCCGTATTGAAGATGGCAAGATAAAAGGGTGAGGTGGGTAAACATGAGAAATAACGATATTTCTATTATTAGAAAAATTACCAGACGTGCCCTGGCATCGGATAAAAGGCGCAATTTCTTTCTGGTGGCCGCAATAACGCTCACGACCTTTCTGATTGCATCTGTGTTTAGCATTGGAGTTAGCTACTATGAGTCGATCAATATGCAAGAAAAGCGTATGCAAGGCTCGGTTTCTCAGATGGCGTTCAGTCATCCTACCGAAGAGCAGCTGGAGAAAATATATTCGCTGGATTATGTAGAAACTGTAGGCTTGGGAGTATATGCCGCCCAAACGAGAGATATACAAAAGTTTGAAGACCTTGATCTGGTTTATGTCGATAAAACCCAGTGGTTAAAAATATTTGGTCCGACCTTTACGGGCGTAGTGGGAGAATACGCAGAAAAAGAAAACGAGATTATGTTATCGAGATATCTTCTGGAGGCCCTGGGAATTGATAATCCTAAAATCGGTATGGAAATCCCCTTATCCTTTGTCGTAAATGGTACCGAGGAAGTTAGAACAGAACGTTTTACATTATCGTGTATTTATACGGAATATGCACATAGCAGACAGAATGGATTTGTGGCGATTTATACATCAAAGGTCTTTGCAGAGAAATATGGCAAGATAACCACCGATAACCTTATGGTCAACCTTATTTTCAAAAAGGATAAGAATATAAGTGAGAATATTGATAGGCTAAAAAATGATCTGGAGTTTTTCGATAATCAAGCTTATACAGAGTCGCCTGCATATACCAGTACCTATGGAAATACTACCACCTATATAGCCTTATTGGTGATAATAATCTTTTTAATGTTTACAGGGTATCTTCTCATCTATAACGTTATGTATATTTCTATCTCAAAGGAGGTACGCTTCTATGGGATGTTTAAAACCTTAGGAACAACACCAAGGCAAATACGTCGTATTGTCCTTGGGCAGATACTTAGGTTATGTATCATAGGTCTGCCAATTGGATGCACGGCGTCCGCTATCGTTTCGTTGTTAATTGTTCCGGCAGTCATTTCAAACAGTGGAATTGCTACTGGTCCGGTGGTATCCTTTTCGCCAATTATATATGCAGGAGCAATTGCATTTACTATTTTAACGGCATTATTCGGGGCGGCAGCGCCTGCAAAAAAGGCAGCCAATATATCTCCGATTGAGGCGTTAAAATTTACAACGGGAGATGTTGATAAAATTAATTTTTCGCCGGCAAAGAAGAAGATTACTTATAAAATGGCTGTTCGCAACTTATTCCGCAGTCGCAAGCAAGCGGCAATTGTAATGTTAAGCCTGTTTTTAGGCATTATGATATTCTCCATCATCATGACAATCGTACCTAGCATGGATATTGATTACCGTGTAAATACCGAGTATGCTTGCGATTTTTCTATTGGCTCAAAAAATGCATTTCCTGACTATGGATTAGATGCTGATTTTGTAGAAAGTATCAGAAATTTAAAAGGTATAGCTGAAATTGGAACTACAACCCTTGAGTTTGGTGAGCTTAATTATTCTAAAGAACTTGATCAATATGTTAATTTGGTTAGCAAAGAGTATAACTTATCAAAAGAGGAGGCTATTGAAAAGCTTCTTGGATGTGGAATGAAGGGTATTGATTCGCTGCAGCTGGGTGAAATAAATAAAACCCTTTCAGTACCTATTGATGTAGAAGCTTTTGAACATGGTGAAATTGCGTTTATTAACAGTAGAAATGGAAATGAAAATGATATAGAGATTGCAGATTGCTTTTCAGAGGTATCTGTTTTAGACATTAAAGGTGGTGAGAAGGAGGATGGATTCCAGATGATTAATGGAGGTATGGTATCCTACAATGGTTCAGGAATCGGTTCCTCAACTAGTTTTAGCGGTCCGGAGATTTTAATATCTAATTCTTTCCTGCAACAGTATTTTTCCGAACCACACATACTTTCCGTGGACATAAATACCCAAAGTGCAGATGAGGAATCCATTTATAATACGATAACGGATTTATCAAAATCACAGGAGGTTGAGATGATTTCACGTTATGCAGCCCGAAAAGATTTGCAGGATGCCAAAACAATTATGATGGTATTGGGAGGCGGCGTCTCGTTAATACTCGGACTAATTGGTATCTTTAATTTTGTTAACGTAATGTCCGTAGGTATTATCACACGTAAACAGGAGTTGGCAACCCTTGAGAGCATTGGCATGAGTAAAGCACAATTGAAATCCATGCTTAAAAAGGAGGGAATCGGTTATGCCGTTATCACAATCATATGCTGTTTAACCATTGGTAATCTGCTTAACTATACTATCTTTTTGTTAATTAAGAATGTGGCAGCCTATGCCCGGTTTACCTATCCGTTCCTTGCCATTTTTCTAATGTATCTTATTATAGCAATGATATGTTTCTCTACGCCGGAAATCGTATATAGGAGTATAAGCAAGAAGACTCTGGTGGAGCGGCTTAGAGAAGGGGATTAATCTAAGAATTATTTGAGACGGTATATTAATCATTAATTAAGGACGAATAACTGCTCCTGGTTTTAAATATCTGGAGGGTGGTTACTCGTCCTATATTTATAGGTTGTTAAGGGTTAAAGAAACATTTTAAAGCGGGCTATAGTTAATCAGAACATTAATATCCTGATTGTAATTACCAAAGGTTTTACCAAATATGGTTAAGCCGCCAATATGCTCCGCGTGGTCAGGAACCCCAATTTTAAACCTGAGCGTACTGCGATAATCCAGCTGCAATTGCTTCGTTGATACGTCAGAAATTTGAAGTCCGTCAATGAAGGTTCCCTTTTGGTTGATGACAAGAAGCTTGAGCAGTCCGTATTGATTCCAATTAGGGTACCACCAGTCAGGTGAAAAGATACCCTTTACATCCCCAAAATCTCCGGGGCTGGTCCAGGTTCCAATGTGAGTGTCATTCAAGTAAAAATAGATGTCAGAAGGCCACACATCATTAAAACCAGGAGCCTCAGAGCTTAATTCTGTTGATATGGTAATCTGATTAATTTTTTGAGAAAAAGGAATAAAATTAGGAATTATGTATTCTACGTATCCTTTGGTAAACCAGAGAATATCTGCGTTGTATCGATCGGGATGGGAAAAGTACCTGGTATCATCCACTTGACCGATGATTGTCTTTGCAGAAGCAAGACCGCAAGTAGGATATACACTGTAATCAGAGAAATGTCCTATTTTTATAGAGGTTTGATATATATTCTTGTCATCGTTTTGTTGGTCTAAATCAATTAAAATCTTATCCAGGTGGACGTGACAGATTTTCTTGTTGCCATGACCTTCTGATTTGCTGGAAACTGTAATAAGTCCGCAATCTTCCAATTTCTTTATATGACTGGTGAGTGCCCCGTTCGTAATATTCAACTCAGTGGCAATCTCATTCATATTCATTCCATTATTTCGCAGCAGTAATTTTAATATTTCAATACGGACATCAGAGCCGAGAGCCTTAAAGGTTTCCAAACCCTCATCTAGTGATTTAATATGCAGCATCTGAGTTATCCTCCCTAATCAATAGCGTTTTGTAGTGTAAATTAACTTTATCTCCCTATATAAAACGGAATTTTTCTGTGAGTATATGTCCTGTAAGTTAATTATATACGGTATAAAAAATAAGTCAATTAATTGATAAGAGGGATTAGTTATGAAAGAAGAATAAAAAGTATTATAGGATAAACTAAAATATTATTGATATATCTAAAATAATAATTGACAATATATGTATATTAGTGCAATAATACTTTTGACAGGTAAAATTTTACAATATAATATTATAAAATGCACAAATGGGATAAAATGTAATTAACAATTGTCCAAAGTAATTTATAATTTTATGTTGAATACACCTGTTATTTTTGTGTCTTTGGAAGAGGATTTACTCCAAAACGTAAGGCAAACAATATGTGAATCCGGGAGGGATTCAAAAGGAGGAAGGTATGAAAAGAAAATTTCTAAGTGTGCTACTATGTGTAGCCATGACTGCTGCACTCTTAACAGGCTGTGGCAAAAATTCGAATGAAACATCCGGAAATGGTGAGCTGGAACAGGGAACAACAGAGGATGGGGACGCAGACAGCACAGAGGTAGAGCCCACAGCAGTTACAACTGTTGGCGACCCCAACGGTACCCATATGGAGATGTGGTCATTTGTTGAGTTACATAATACCTACTACGGTAAAATGGTAGAAAAATGGAATGAAGAAAACCCGGACAGAACAATTGAAGTTACCTTTACAACCTATCCTTATTCAGACATGCATAACAAATTAATTATGTCCTTACAGACAGGCGAAGGAGCTCCTGATATATGTGACGTAGAGGTGGGACAGTTCCCGAATGTTGTGGCAGGTGTTGATACCTGGCTTTATCCATTGGATACTGCGGCAGATCCCTATATGGATACTATGGTGCCGGCGCGTATGGAAATCTATATGGGTACAGATGGCCATTACTATGGAGTTGATTTCCACGTAGGTGCAACTGTAATGTATTATAATATGGCTGCATTGGAAGCGGTAGGTATTACAAAGGCAGACGTAGACGCGGTTAAGACCTGGGAGGATTATACCGCCCTCGGAGAAAAATATATAAAAGCTGTTGGTCAGGAAGGTAAATACTTTACTTCAGTGGATACCGGCGGAACAGACTGGTTGTGGCTTGCAATGGCAGAGTATGGCGAAGATTGGACCGGTGGGTTTGATGGTAAAGCTAACATTGAGCTAGAATCAGTTAAGAATATGCTGAACCTGCAGGTGGGCTGGTTAGATTCAGGTGTGGCACAGGTGTCACCGGATGGTCATGTTGACATTGAGGCGGGCTTCCAAAACATTCTGGATCATAACATTGTATCATTTCCAAAAGCTATGTGGTATATGAGTCGTTTCATCAACTATATGCCGGAAGAAAAGGGTAACTGGTATCTTGCTCCTTGTCCGGTATTTGAAGAAGGGCAGAACAATTCAGTGGGTATTGGTGGAACCGGTACCGTAGTAACACAGCAGGCCAAAGATAAAGAACTCTCCGCAGATTTCCTTTGCTATGCAAAGATGTCTATGGAAGGAGAAAAGCTTAACTGGGAGATGCTTGGTTTTGATGTATGTAATACGGCAATGTGGACGGAAGAATCCATTATTCATGATGATTCTAATCAGTATAACGCCTTCTTTAGGAACTATCCATATGATGTATTAAATCAAATAAAGGATGGTATCGGCAAAATAAGTGTTGTAGCAATCAGTCCAACGATTAATGAGGAAATCTGTACAGTGACTTTGAATGAAATATTCGAAAATGGTACTTCGGTAGACGAAGCCTTAGCAGCATCACAAGAGGTAATTGATCTGGAACAGTAGGAGGAAGAGTGTGAAAATTAAGAAAATTCTTTATTCGCAAAAAGCAGCCCCTTATGTATTTGTGCTGCCGTTTATTCTTAGTTTTCTTGTTTTTTGGATATATCCGCTTATCAGTACAATTATTATGAGTTTTCAGAATATAAAACCCACAGGTGCTGAATGGATAGGTGGCCGCAACTACTCAAAACTATTGGCAGATAAAGTGTTCCATACTGCAGTGCTTAATAGCTTTGAATACATGTTTTTAACAGTAATTTTACTAATTCCTTTTCCAATGCTTTATGCGGTGCTGTTGGATAGCCGGCTTGTGAAAGTGAAGGGGGTGTGGAAGGCATTGTTATATCTGCCTGCACTCACCTCCGTAGTAATTTCGGGCACTTTGTTTCGGCTAATGTTCTCGGAATATCAGACTGGCCAGATGAATGTTATTATGCAGGCGCTGGGAATGGCGGCACATAAGTGGCTTAAGGTAAAGGAAACAGGCTTGGCGGCTTTGGTAATCGTATGCTGCTGGAGATGGACGGGAGTCAATATGCTCTATTATATATCCGGCCTAAAATCCATCGATGGAACCTTGTATGAAGCGGCAGAGATTGACGGAGCTTCGGCAGTACAGAAATTCAGATACATAACGATAAGATTGTTGAAGCCAACCAATATTTATGTGCTAACTATCAGCATTTATGCGGGTCTGGCTATGTTTCTGGAGTCTTTTATGCTATGGGCGGGAAATGCGTCACCGAATAACATTGGATTAACAATTGTAGGTTATTTATACAGGAGAGGAATTGAAAAAAATCAGTTGGGTTATGCTTCTGCAGTCGGATTGGTTCTCTTGGTAATTGCACTGACAATCAATGTGGCTCAGTTAATTCTTAACGGTACCTTTAAAAAGGAGGAAAAATAATATGTCTGGTCGATTATCCTCCGGTAAAGCAGTAAGAAGCAAGAAGAGACTATACTCCGTACTTGCAACCGCCTGGTTTGCACTTTTGGGTGCAGTTATCATTTTTCCTGTATTTGCAGGGCTTCTGGCATCCTTTCGCCCTGGTACGGAACTAATTCGTAAAGGATTAAGTATTAATCTGGATGTTTCAACAATGACTCTTACTAATTACAAATATTTGTTTAGCGGCAATACGGACTCTGTTAAATATTTTACCTGGTTTAAAAACAGTATGGTGCTAACCTTACTTACGGTTATACTAACCTTACTGGTCTGTTATTTTGTGGCATATGGACTAAGCATGTATGAGTTCCGTCTTAAAAAAATATTATTCTTCCTGGTCATTGCCACCATGATGGTACCTTTTGAGATATTGCTGCTTCCGTTATATCAAGAAATGATTACACTGAAATTAATAAACAGCAATGCCGGTGTGATACTTCCCGGTTTGTGTGCTGCCGCTACAATTTTCTTCTTTCGTCAATATCTTACGACTGTACCCAAGGAATTATTGGATTCAGGGAGAATAGACGGTGCCACGGAATATGGTATTTGCATGCGAATTATGCTGCCAATTACAAAACCGGCATTTGCGGCTATGGCAATACTTTGCGCAATGGGGTCCTGGAATAGTATGCTGTGGCCTATGCTGGTATTTCGAGGAGCAGATAAATTCACCTTACCAATCGGACTGAATACACTGCTAACTCCTTATGGTAATAATTATGATTTATTGATTGCTGGTTCGATGTTTGGGGTTGTGCCAATCTTTATTGTATTTCTTTTGTTCCAGAAATATTTTATAGACGGTATGACTGCAGGAGCAGTAAAGGGCTGATGCAAGAAGACAAGAATATTATAAATTGGAAAAACAAAATAAGAAAAAATAATAAAAACTATATAATAAAAATACATAATAAAACATACAAATAAGAAAACATAAGCAAAAATACATAAAGAGGTGTAAAAGAAAATATATAAGAAGATATATTAAGAAGATACATAAGAAGATTTCTAATAGATATATAGGATATAGGACGATAAATAAAAGGAAATATATATGAGGGAAGATATTAGCTCTTCGTTCACAGGTTGACAGATGTATATCAGCCTGTGTGGAGCTGGTATCTTCCCTTTATGTATATTTGGTATGTGTTGTTAAGAATACTGAAGTCTTGCCTATGTCGTTTTCCCTACATTAACCACGGGTAGTGTGGTATAGGACTGTATCTGCAACGATGGATTCTCCATCTTTCTCATTAACATTATTCCCGCTTGAACCCCCATATCATAGACATTGATGTCAATTACTGTGGGTTTTGGCTCAATTATCTTCGAGTAAGGATATAAATCAAAGGTTAGGAAGGCAATGTCCTCCGGAACCTTAAGATTTAATTTTTCTATAGCTTTCATGGAACCAACCGCAATTGTGTTGTTTTCGCAGACGATAACACGTGGTGGCTTCTTTGCTTCTAATAACTTAATCGTAGCTTTATAGCTTTCTTCTGTGCTAGAATCTGTGTATTGAATACGCTCTGGAGCAATCAAATAACCATAGCTATGCATTGCTCCAAGAAAACCCTTTTGCCGCTGCATGGAGATATAGTCTGTCTTTTTTCCACCAATAAAAGCAACCTCACTGTAACCAGAGGTGATTAAATATTCAGCGGCGTACTGTCCCGCTAAAGCGTGATTGGTGTCCACCCAGCATAAGGAGGTTTCAAAACCGGGGTGACCTATTAATATATGGGGAAATTGCTGCTTGATAATTAAATCGGCAATCTCCTTATTAATGGCGGAACCATGAATAATCATACCATCAGCACATTTTTTTGCCATTACTTTAGCAACTGTCTCTCCAGGATAAGCTTCCATATAGGTATCTACCAGGGTCATGGAGTAATTTGTTTTTTTAATTTCACTGTTTACCCCGCACATAATATCAAACATATGAGGGTTATGGTAAGCTTCATCTTTTCCCAGCGAGGTTAGGAACACGATATTTTGTGTTGATTGCCTTGCAAAGCTTACGGCTCTTGAATTCGGCGTATAATTAAGTTTTGTTATTGCGTCGTTGACCCTATCAATGGTAGCTTGGGAAATGGTAGTCCAGTTGTTTAGTACCTTGGATACAGTGGAGGTGGAGACGCCTGCTTCTCTGGCAACGTCACGAATGGTTATTGGCATGATTTCACTCCTTAAATAATAGACAGATTTATTAATATAGTATAGCGGTTTCCTTACAAAGTCAACTATAATTACTAAAATATAATTGACCTTGTCTAATGATTATGGTAAAAATAACTTAAACAAGACGCAGTAATGCTCTTGCAAAGAATAAGATTAGGAAAACGGTTTCCTAATATTTTAATAGGAGGATATATTTATGAAGCGAATTATTTGTTTCGTTCTAAGTGGGTTGCTCATCATGGGGGCATTAACAGCGTGTGGTAAAAATACGAATGCTACGAAAGACACACCGAAGACAGAACCTGAAGTTACACAGGGAGCTTCTGACACAGATGCAGATACAGACACTGATACCGAGGTAACAGCAGAACCAGTGGAACTTAAAATCTGGCATGATGGTAATGACGCGATTATGGAAGTTATCGCAGCAAAAGTAAATGACACCTTAAAAGACGAAGGTGTTAGCGTCGTTTTTGAGAAAAAGACAGGCCTTACCGATCAAATGAAATTATATGGCACAGATGCAGCAAATGGTCCTGATTTATATTTCTACGCACATGATTCCTTGGGTATGTTTGCAGAAATGGGAATCTTAGCTCCAATCACTGACGTTATTAGTACTGATAAAATGGCAGATCTACTGCCAATGACAATTGAAGCAGGTACTTATAAGGATGTTCAATACCTACTTCCTGTTTATTTTGAAACTTTGCTATTCTTATACAATAAGGATATGTGGACAGGTGATATTCCAACAACTACAGAAGACTTGTATAATTACATGGTAGCCAACACTGACACCAACGCAGGTACCTATGCGGTTGTTAACCAACATTCCACCGCATATAATGTAGCACCGTTCATCAATGGCTTTGGTGGATATATCATTAATTCAGATGCTAATCCTGGATTAAATGAACAAGCTACCAAAGATGCGATTTCCTATAATCAAAAGTTTGCCCAGTTACAGGCTGACGGTGATTATGGCACCGTAACAACCTTATTTAATGATAAGAAGGCAGCAGCCATCATTGGCGGACCATGGTTGATTTCAGACATAAATAAGGCAGGAATTAATCTTGGTATTAAGTCCTTAGCAGAGTTTAAACTTCCAAACGGCAACGGGCTTGCACCTTATTCAGGTGTACAAGGAATTGGAGTATTAAAATACGCAGCGGAGTCAAAAAAGGATGCAATAGCTAAAGTGTTAGAAGTACTCGCAGGAGCTGAAATTGGAATTGATTTAGCAAAGCAATCCAATTGTGCACCAGCTAATGTTAAATCTTACGACGATGCAGATGTTGCTGCCAATGAGATGATCGTTGCAATGAAGACTACTGCTGAAACTGCAAAGCCGATGCCAAATGTCCCTCAAATGGGAGTTATGTGGGGACCTGCAGAATCCTTGTTGGCGGCTGTTAATAAGTCCGGTGAAAACGTAGATACTGCAGCAGATAAGTACCAAGACGAAGCATTGACTGCAATTGGTGATATGCAATAATTTTAAATACGAAAATAGATAGCGGCTGTTGCAAAGTTAGTATAGCTTGCAGCAGCCCCTACTAATGATAAAAGTATTAAATCAATCTGATTTACCTTTTTAAGGAGGACGTAATGAAAAGAAAACATACCTATCTACCTTGGCTTTATGCGTTACCAGCGATACTTCTGATTGGAATTATTATTATATTTCCAATTCTCTATACTGGTTATATCTCTTTGACAGATATGAATTTATTTCATTGGCTCAATTATAAGGTAATTGGATTAGGGAATTATCAAAGAGCATTATTAAAAGTTGACTCGGGATTTCTTACTGCGCTGGGAACCACTATCATATGGACAATTATTAACATGGTACTGCAAGTTGCCATTGCATATGTCATTGCACTGGGATTAAATGTGCAAGGCTTAAGGTTGAGTAGATTATATAAAACTTTGCTTATGTTCCCTTGGGCTATGCCTGCGTATGTATCCATTCTATTGTGGCGCGTCGGTATGTACAATACAGAGTTCGGATTTCTGAATAAATTAGCAGTTATTCTGGGGCTACCTAAAGTAAATTTTTTATCTGAAAATGTTCCTGCTTTTCTTTCGTGTATGGTTTTAAACTTGTGGATGGCATTGCCGTTCATGATTATGATGATAGATGGTGCATTGCAGAGTATTGATCGAAGCTACTATGAAAGTGCAATGATTGATGGGGCCGGATTTATGAAAAAGAATTTACATATCACAATTCCCTCACTTAAGCAGATTATTGCACCTGCAGTTATATTAACAACCTTTACGACCTTTAAACAGTTTGACATTATTTATCTACTAACCATGCAAAAAGGCTCATTGACTGGCGCTACCCTACATACGATTATTACTTACGCTCATAAAAATGCCTTTGTCACCAATAATTATGGATTATCCTCCGCTGTATCTATTGTGATATTTGCAATAATAATCGTTTTTTCAGGATTTATGAATCGGGGACTAAAGGAGGAAGACTGATGAAAAAAAGTAAATTAAAAAAACACCTGGGGCTTACGGCTCTGAATGTATTCTTTATTATAATATGTACCATTGGATTACTGCCAATTCTATATGCTCTTTCTCTTGCCTTTAGCGGGAGTGGTGGAGCCCTGACGTCTGACTTATCTTTTTTACCTAAGAATCCGACCTGGAATAACTTCCGAGTAATACTTTTGGAGGAACCCTTTTTAATCTGGTTGAAGAACTCCATGATTCTTAGTGTTGGAACAATGGTACTTGCGATTAGTTTTGCGATTGTTGCTGCTTATGCCTTCTCTAGGTTTCGTTTTAAAGGAAGACGAAAAGTATTAAAAATACTTCTGCTATTAAATGCATTTCCACAGATTCTTTCTATGTTTGCCATTTTTCGATTATTTAAAACCATGAATTTATTAAATTTACATCTTGGTCTTATCGTTATTTATGCAGGTTCCATGTGTATTTTTAGTATATGGAATATGAAGGGATATTTTGATACGATACCAGTCGAAATTGAAGAAGCGTCAAAAATTGATGGCGCAAGTGACCTAAGATTGCTCACAAGAATTGTGTTACCCCTAGCCAGACCTGCAATTATTGTTACGTCTGTGATGGTACTTATTTTTGTTTGGAATGAGTATCTGTTTTCAACAACCTTTATGATGAGCGAAAATAGCTATTCCCTTGCTGGAGGGCTTTATCAGCTTCAAGCAAATGATTATACCAGAAGCTGGCCTTTGTTCTCGGCAGCTTCCATATTAGTGTCCATACCAATTCTAATCATATTCTTTTGTATTCAGAAGTATATGGTTTCCGGTCTGACTGCCGGTGGTGTAAAGGGATAAGTTATAAATATTAAAGGAGTTTAAGAATGAATAAAAGTGCAATTTTACATATACCTCAATCACAGTTTGCTTTTGCAAACAGTGAGTACACCTTGACCATTCGGCTGCGGGCGGGTAAAGATGATTTAACAGCCTGTACCTTATTTTATGGGGATCGTGCCTGTTATCAGACACCAGTACAGTTTTACCCTTTGCCGATGAAGCTAGTTGCAAAGGATGAGTTGTTCGATTACTATGAGGTGACCTTTGATAGTCCGTATAACAGGGTGTGCTATTACTTCAAATTAGAGACAGAAGAGGAATGGACCTATTATTATGCAGATTTGTTCCGTAAAGAAATGCCAGAGATTGTTATTAATGATGTGATGATAGAGGGGAGAAGTGAATATTATCAATACCCTTTTATCCTAAGAGAGGAAATCCTCGATGTTCCACAATGGTTCAAGAATGCAGTAGTGTATAATATTTTTCCGGACAGTTTTGCAAGTGAGAAGGAAAAACTTGAGAGAGCGGGTACGGATATCACGTTAGAAAACGGGGTAGTATCGAAATCTAGACTAGGCGGAACTATCAAAGGAATTACAGCAAATCTTGATTATATTCAAGAATTGGGATTCACCTGTATCTATCTTAATCCTATTTTTGTTGCTGGGGAGTATCATAAATACGATATCTTAGATTATTATCACATTGATCCTTGCCTGGGAAGCAATGAGGATTTTAAAGAGTTAGTAAACACACTCCATGAGAAGAACATGCATATTATAATTGATGGCGTATTTAATCACTGCAGCTGGTATTTCTTTGCCTTCGAGGATGTTATTAAAAATGGAGAAGCCTCAAAGTATAAGGAATGGTTCTATGATTTAAAGTTCCCGGTAATTCGACCGGAAGAGAACGCAATTCCTTCCTATGCCTGCTTTGCCTATGAAAGAAAAATGCCAAAGTTAAATACCTCCAATAAAGAAGTACAGCAATACTTTGCAGAGGTAGGAAGTTATTGGATTAGAGAGTTCCAGATTGATGGCTGGCGCTTGGATGTAGCAAATGAGATTGACCGCGATTTTTGGAGAACATTTCGAAATGCAGCTAAGGAAGAAAATCCAGAAATTGTGCTGATAGGAGAAGTGTGGGAGAATTCAGAAACCTGGCTAAGAGGTGACGCCTTTGATTCTACAATGAATTATGATTTTAGAAAGCATTGCCGTGATTTCTTTGCTTTAGGAAAAACAGATGCCTTTGAGTTTGCAGGATACATATCCCAGATGTTACTGCGCTATCCAACGAATATTAGTTTAGGACAATTAAATCTATTGGACAGCCATGATGTACCCCGGTTTTTATCCCTCTGTGGGGAGGATATTCGCAGATGGAAGTTAGCTTATCTTTGTCTTATGCTTTTCCCAGGTGTGCCAAGTCTGTTCTATGGGGATGAAAAGAGCATTGCGGGTATTGCCGAAAGTGAATATAGAAGAGCTATGCCCTGGCAATTAGTAGATGAAAAGATGCTTTCTTTTATTAAGAGTATTATTGAGATAAGAAAAGGGTATATTGATGCAAATGCACAATTAGAGGTGGTAGAGGCTAAATCAAATAGCCGGATTTATTCCTTTCAAAGAACTGGAGATAAGGATAAATTATATGTGTGCCTAAATGCTGGAGAGTATTCAGAGAAGATAGAACTACCTTTAATAAGGGAGATATTAATAGAAGCTGGTGTTGAACAAAAGGCAGAAAATCAGGCAGCTGTAGATGCCTTTGGCTATGGAATTTATCTGGTTTAATGATAAGAGGATGGGGTGTTGTCACACTTTTTGTGACAATACCCCATCCTCTTATTGTATATGTAAAATATATACAATAAACTTATCGGTATATATACTTGTTTTATATATTTTTATATGATAAATTTAAAATGCTAAGTAAAATTAGTTTATATATTACATTAAAACTATGAAAAACTAAAAATAAATGTTACTATTGCATAGTTTTATAACTTGTCGTGGGATGGTTGGCCTGGTGGACGTTGGGGCAGAATGGTTGTGGGTTTATTATGAAAAAAATAATATTATTATGGAAAAAACAAACATTTGCAAGGCAGCTCACCATAGTTTTCGTGGGAGTGTTTTTGTTTCAAATGTTGATTGTTCAGGGAGTTAGCAGCTTCTATATGAAGCAGTTTATGGAGCAGAGAATAGAGGAGTCATATCAAAATTCTTTAAAGCAAACGACTCTAAATCTTGAGGAGACCCTTAGTAGCTATAAGAAGGCTATTGATGAACTTTTTACAAATACGGATTTTGTACTTGCGGTAAATGCACTTAATTCAATGGACTCACAGAATGAATGGGAAGTCAAGGAGAATCTGGATAGCCTCATGAAAAGGTTTATGTCTTATCGATCAGAGATAAGAAGTATGACGATTTTAACGGATTCAGGTATTAAATACGGTTTTGACAGGCAGGAACTCGAACTTCTAAATCCTATTATTTCCAAGCTGCATCAGGAGTATTTTGAAAATGAGTTATTTGAGGATAATATGGGGTTAAAAGGGAAATGGGTATCTACAAAATATCTCGACCGAAAGGGTACGAGAGAATATTATGTATTCTCATATGGCAAGCAAATCATGGATTGGTATGTGAGTCGACAGGTGGGAACAGGAATTGTTAGTATAGAAGAAAATATATTAGCAGATATTTGTAAAAACGCACAGATTAATGAAGATAGAACAACTAATTATATAATGATCACAGATAAGGAGGGAACAATCATTTCCCATTATAATAAACAAATGCTGGGAAGAAATATTGATGAATATTATGAGGAATATATAGTGAATAATTACAAAAATCCCAAGATGGTTCTTAAGGAAGAGGTGACATCGACAGGCTGGCAAATGATTAGTATATTGGATGAAGATTATATCTATTATAGATTGTATGAAATTCAAAACATTGTACTATTATTTTCGTGTGTGCTGGGTTTGATGGTATTAGTATTAATTCTATATGTATCTAAGAAGATGTCTAAGTATATCTCTGATATAGTAGTGGCCATGAATAAGGTTCAGGGTGGAAAGTTAAATGCGAAGATAGGAATACCCAAGGGAGAAAAAAACGAAATTAGTCTAATAGCAAAACATTTCAATATTATGATGGAAACAGTAAATGACCAGCTAAGGCTAATCAGGGAGTCCGGGCAGCGGGAAAAGGAAGCAGAGCTTCGTGCATTGGAGGCACAGATTAATCCGCACTTTATTTATAATTCATTAGATTCCATTAACTGGTTGGCAATTGAGAATGGGCAGAAGGAAATAAGTAATATGTTAGGTAAGTTTGCACAGATTCTTAGGTATCAGATTCAGAAAAGCAATATGGTTGTAACAATTGAAGAGGAGCTGATCTACCTAAAACACTATCTTTATCTTCAAAAGGTACGTTTTCTTGATAGTTTTGAATATGTTATAGATTGTCAAGAGTCTGTAAAAAGCTATCAGATACATAAGATGATTTTTCAGCCCTTTATTGAGAATGCCATCTACCATGGGGTATCAGAATTGGATTATGGAGGGCTGATTAAGATACAGATAGGCGAACATGATGAGAAACATTTCTATTTTATTGTCAGTGATAATGGAAAAGGAATGACGTCAGAAAAGCAAGATATAGTTTTTAACCTGAGAATGAATCCAGGAAACTCCATTGGAGTTTTAAATGTATTGGCTCGACTGGATTTATATTATGGAGTTGATCATAAGGTGGAAGTAAACAGTGAGCCAGCTGGTGGGACCGTTATAAAGACCTTGATACCTAAATACTGCCAGGATAGGACAGGAGGAGAATCATGAAGATATTGATTGTGGAGGATGAGCTTAAGACGCTAAATGGGATAGCAAATCTGATCTCGGAACTTCCAGGAGATTATGAGGTATCCGGCAAAGCAAGAAGCGCTGAGGTAGGTATTGAACTAGCACAAGAGCTTAATCCAGATCTCATTATTACAGATATTCGGATGGGTAATATGAATGGACTGGAGATGATCCGTCAGCTTAACCAAAGGAAACAGAGTTGTAGATTTATTATATTAAGCGGTTATGCAGAATTTCAATATGCCAAAGAAGCTATTTCACTCGGCAGTATGGATTATTTGCTTAAGCCCGTAACAGCGGAACTATTGGAAGAAGCATTAAAAAAAGCAAAAGGAGCCATTGAGGAGGAGGCACTGAAGATACAGACTTCTTTGCTGGAAACAAAGGTTATTTTGGAGCGTGCGTTTTTTATGTCCGGGTTTTCAGGGTCAAAATTTGAACAAGAGCTGGTAAAACGGTTTGCAAATAAGACTAACAATTATATGCTCCTAATAAGGGGCGAGAATAAAATTGTTACATCAGATTTTGAGGCTATTCTTACTGAAATAAGTAACACTATTCCTAAATATAAAATGTATGAGTGTGGTGAAAATAAAGAAAACTATGTTATTATAGAAGATTTTGAGCCAAGTCTATTGCCTAACATTGATAAGGCTGTGGTAAAGTGCCGAGAACATATTAATCCTTATATGGTTTTTGCAGGTGGCTGGATAAAGAGCGTGAAGGAAATTCAGGAAAGCCGTAAGAAATTACAAGACCTTAGTAACTGGAATTTGTCTGATTGTAAACCCATTGTCATAACCGAGCAGAGAATAGCGAAGGTGGCTGTTCAGAAATTCTCCTATCCGTCTGATCTGGAGCATATTATAATTAGCTGCATCAATGAGGGACGAGTTGAGGATTGTGAGGGCTTTCTCCGGGACTTTCTTAATTATCTAAATAATAAAAGCTATCACTATGGAAATGTGAGGGAAGCCTTGATCTGTCTGACAGCTGCTATTCTTTATGCAATAAGAAGATCTAGCTATGGATTATATGAAAATATTAGTAATCTGAACATCTTAGAATGGGTAAAGGATTGTCTGTTTCTGGATACGTATCCAACTATTATGATGAACGTACTCCGTCAATACGGACACTATTCCCAAAACCTTCAGTCCGGTAATCATCCAATTATTAATAAAGTTTTAAAAATATTGGAAAAGGAGTATAAGAATGAGATTCCAGTGGAGGAGATGGCACAGAGAATGAATGTAACTCCGGAATATTTAAGCTCACTTTTCATGAAAAAATTAGGAATAAAATATACTACTTATCGTGCACAGATTAGAATTAATGTGGCAAAGGGGCTGTTGCAGGAGGGAAATCTTAAAATATATGAAGTAGCAGAGGAGAGTGGATTCCCGGATGTGAAATACTTTACAAAGGTATTTAAAAAGTATACAGGGTCATCTCCTGGTGAATATTTAAGAAATATATAGCAACAAAGGATTCCAAGTAAATAAAATCCTCAGGCATGAGATCCTCCGGATACATGGTTTATAAATCAGTTTAGATTATGACACCTTTCTTAGAACTGTCAAATATACAAAGTACATTAGCGATGGTATCCTACTATTATCCAGTGAGACAGTTCAAGCGAGAGGATGTAGTTAACAAAAGACTTGTCCTGTGACAGGTCTTTCTCCATATCTGGGGGTATGGAAGCAACGAGATACCATAGTATAAGAATGTGTCTTTACAAGAAAAGGAGAAAACAATGAAAAAGAGAAGCGTATTTAAAAAAGTATTGGTGGTTGCATTAACAGCATGCATGACTTTCCTGACAGCATGCGGTGGAGGGAAATCCCCATCGACAGAGCCGGATGATTCAGTAACAAAAGCACCAGTGAAGGATAAGACAAAAATAACTTTCTGGGCACCATTTTCTGGCGGAGATGGAGATATTATGACAGCACTGGTGGATGAGTTTAATGATCAGAGCCAGACAACAGAAGTTGAATTTATGATTATTAAATCAGAGGAGTATTATACAAAGCTATTGGCAGCAATGACATCGGACTCATCTCCTACGGTCGCTATTAACCATATCACCAGAATTAAGGAATATGTAACAGATGATCTCTTAGAGCCACTTGATGGTCTTAGTTCAGCAGCAGGTGTAGAATGGACAGATTTTACAGAGAGACTACAACAGGCATCCAAGGTTAATGATGTTCCTTACTGTATGCCTATAGATACTCATTTGCTTCTAATGCATTTTAATACAGATGAGTTCCAGAAAATAGGACTATTAGAGGCTGATGGTACAGTAAAGGTACCGGAAGGTGAAGATGCTTTCTTTGAATTCTTTAATAAGGTTAAGGATGAGAGTGGCAAAATGCCATTATCAGGAACCTCAATGAATGGTCTGCCAATGTATTTATGGTATACACTTCTTACACAGTTTGGTGGAAATGTATGTGATGTTGATGGCAAGGTAGCTACCCTTGACAGTGATGCCAATAAAAAAGCTTTGGAAATTATGATGAAGATGGTTGACAGTGAGATATGGCCAAAGAATCAGAAAAATGGTGCCGAGCTTTTCACTGGAAATATTGCAGTTGCTACTATTAATGGAAACTGGGCGATTCCAACCTTCACAGGTACCAGTGGTCTTAACTTCGCTTCTATGGCTTTCCCGCAGCTTGGAACAGTTAAGTCAGTATATGCGGACTCTCATACCCTTGTAATGCCTAAGAATGCTAATATGTCAGATGAGGAAAAGACAGCAGGAATGGAATTCATGAAATGGATTACTGATAATACACTGAAGTGGGCACAATCCGGACATATTCCAAGCAGGGTATCTGTAATGGAATCTGCGGAATTCAAAGCTCTCCCGCACAGAGCAAATTACGCTGAATCAGCAAATTATGCTTCATTCTATCCACAGATTTCAGGTATTGCTGGTTTAACTGAAATGACATACCGTGAACTTGCTGCTATGGTTGCAGGTGAGCAGGATGTTGCTGCTACCATGGATAATATGCAACAGCAGTTCCAAAAAATACTTGATTCTTATAATAAGTAAAATTAATAGATAAACAAATAAGTATACTAATAGATGCTGCTTTTGTAGGTATTACAAAAGCAGCATAAAAATTAAAGTGATAGTTTCGCACGAAACTCGGGAGGCATTGTATGAACACATCAGAAAAAAAATTCTTGCAAAAAAGCATATGGAAAGAAAATCTGATTGCATGGTGTTTTATTCTGCCGTTTTTAATGTTCTTTGTAGGATTTTTATTATTTCCTATTTTGAAGGGTATGAATCTAAGTTTATACGAGGCAACCTTAGGTGGCAGTACGATTTTTACCGGCATGAGTAATTACATTAATATGTTTCAGGATAAAGGTTTTTGGCAGGCCTTATTTAATACGTTATTTTTCGTAGCAATTTCAGCACCAGTGATTGTATTGGTGGGATTCACCTTTGCGATGATTATTAATTCAAAGCTAAAGGGAACTACCTTAATTAGAGTTTGTTTGTTTGCTCCGTATGTTTTATCTATGTCTGTTGTAACAGGACTTTGGACCTTTATATTTCAGCCTTATACTGGTTTGATCACTCAGTTTACGAATGCATTGGGATTGGGAGAGATGTTTTGGTTGAATACAAAATGGCTGGTGTGGATTGCAATCTTAATTACAACAGTATGGTGGACTGTTGGGTTTAATATGATCTTATTTCTGGCGGGTCTGCAGGATATACCTACTGAGCTCTATGAAGCAGGAAAAATTGATGGAGCCAACTCCAGACAAATATTATTTAAGATTACGATACCTATGTTAAAGGATACCATTGCCCTCGTAATTATGCTTCAGACCATTGCATCCTTTAAACTGTTCGGGCAGACATACTTAATGGCTGGAGGAGGTCCGGGGACACACACCAGAACCATTGTACATTACATATATGAAACAGGTTTTACTAATAGGAACATGGGAAGTGCAGCTGCAATGTCAGTTATATTCTTTGTTGTGGTATTTGCTATCACTATGCTTCAGAATAAGCTATTAAGCAAAAAGAACAGATAGGAGGAAAACTTATGAAACAAACAATTAAAATAACACCGGGAAGAGTAATCCTCTACCTTCTAGCATACTTGATAGCTTTAATCTGGCTTTTTCCTGTTGTCTGGATGGCAGTTTCTTCGCTAAAACCCTTTGGTACACCAGTTAGTATTTTATCAAAGGTATTCAAAGGCAGTTTTTCACTTAACAACTATGTAACCGTTGCTGAAAAGGCACCAATCTTTCGATGGATCTTTAACAGTACAATAATATCAGTAGCCGTAACCATAGGAACCTTGATTCTAACATCTTTGGCTGCATATGCCATATCAAAGCTTAAATTTAGAGGGAAAAAAATTGTTTTCATTATTATATCTGCAGGAATGATGGTACCTATTGAGTCCATTATTATTCCTCTGTATCAGCAAATGGCAGAGATTAACCTGTTGAATTCGTATATTGGACTAATGTGTCCAAGTCTTGCAGCACCAATTGGTGTGCTGATTATGAAAAGATGCTATGATGGCATACCGAATGAATTAATGGAAGCAGCTGTACTTGACGGAGCAAATCAATTGCAGCGCTGGTGGTTTATCTGCCTTCCAGTATCAAGATCCTCCATGGCTGCAGTGGGGATTTTTACCTTTACAAACGCCTGGAATAACTTTCTGTGGCCGTTTTTATCCATCACCTCTGTGAAAATGATGACACTACCAGTTGGAATTCCACAGTTTCAAGGAGCGAATCTAAGTGAATTCACCCTGCCTATGACTGCATGTGTGATTGCTTCCGTACCAGCGATTATCGTATTCTTGATTTTCCAGAGACAGATTATACAGGGAATTGCAATGACAGGAATTAAAGGATAGGAGAACATGAGTATGAAAAAAGTATATATGAACATAGATAGACTGAATAAGATTTCAGTAATTGATAAGAGAATCTACGGATCTTTTATCGAACACCTGGGAAGAGCAGTTTATAACGGTATTTATGAGCCAGGGCATCCAATGGCAAACAGTAAAGGGTTTCGTAAGGATGTTATACAAATGGTAAAGGACTTAGAGGTACCTATCATCCGTTATCCGGGGGGGAATTTTGTATCCGGTTTTAACTGGGAGGATAGTGTAGGGCCAGTTAATCAGCGTCCGAAACGGTTGGATCTGGCATGGTTCACAACAGAGACCAATGAGGTGGGAATGCAGGAATTTGATGAATGGTTAAAAGAAGTGAATTCGGAAATGATGCTTGCCATTAATCTTGGAACTAGGGGAGCAGACGCTGCCAGAAATCTCGTGGAATACTGCAATCACAAAGAAGGCAGCTATTGGAGTGACCTAAGAATTGAGCATGGAAAAAAAGAACCCTACAACATAAAGACCTGGTGCTTGGGTAATGAAATGGATGGACCTTGGCAGATGGGACGTAAAACTGCCTATGAGTACGGACGCATTGCCAGTGAGACAGCAAAAATGATGAAGTGGGTAGATCCAAAGATTGAACTGGTGGCCTGTGGCAGTTCCAATATGAAAATGCCTACCTTTGCAGACTGGGAGGCTACCGTATTAACAGAAGCTTATAATGAAGTTGACTACATTTCCCTGCATCATTACTGGGGTAATTTTGAAGGAGATACAAAATCCTATCTTGCCGGTGGTATCCTGATGGATGATTTCATCAAATCCGTAGTGGCCATCTGTGATTATGTTAAGGCAAAAAAACGTTCACGCAAGAAGATAAATCTTTCCTTTGATGAATGGAATGTATGGTATCACACCAAAGAAAGTGACAAGCAAATTGAACATTGGCTGCAGGCACCACCCAGGTTGGAAGACATCTATAATTTTGAGGATGCCCTTTTGGTCGGAGATCTGCTCATAACTCTGCTTAAGAATTCTGATCGGGTGAAGATGGCATGTCTGGCACAGCTGGTTAATGTAATTGCACCTATTATGACAGAGGTAGGAAAGGGTGCCTGGAAGCAGACAATATACTATCCGTTTTATTATACATCAATTTATGGACGAGGCGAAGCATTAAGGATAAATATGGAGTGTCCTAAATTTGACTGTAAAGAGTACACGGATGTACCAATGCTTGATTCAGTTGGGGTTTATGATGAGGAAGGTAAAACCCTCACCTTATTTGTAATGAACCGAAGCACAGAAGAGGATCTGGAGATAAGCTGTGACCTGCGAGATATTGAGGTAGAGCGGTGTATTGGGAATATATCCATGGAGGGTTATGATTACAAAGCGGCAAATACAGCAGAATTTCCAAATCAAGTTGTGCCGGTAGAAAAAACGCTGGACATCTTGGAGGATTACTACATGCATACTGTTGTAGCTAAGGCTTCCTGGAATATGTTCCGTTTTCAGACAGGTAAATAAGCATGGGGGGGAATGACGGGATGAACTGTAGTATACCAAAGCCAGCGTATCCTAGACCTCAGCTGGTAAGGAAAGAGTGGCTGAACCTAAATGGTGAGTGGGAATTTGAATTCGATGACCGAGATGAAGGAAAAATAAATCAGTGGTTTCTTAACCATCATTTTTCAAAAAAAATTATAGTACCCTTTGCATATCAGTCAAAACGATCAGAAGTTCATGTTAAGGATTTTCATGATATTGTCTGGTATCGGAGAAACATAAATAGTAATGAGCTTAGCTTGGACAAACGTTATATTATTCATTTTGGAGCTGTTGATTACCAGGCAGAGTTGTGGGTTAACGGAAACTATGTCGGAGTACATAGAGGGGGACACACGTCCTTTGAATTTGAAATAACAAATTATTTAGAGAAAGATAACAACTCAATTGTACTTCGTGTAGAGGATGAGTCTGAAAATCTTGAGCTTCCGCGTGGAAAACAATATTGGAAAGAAAAATCTGAAAATATTTTCTACACCCGTACCACAGGAATATGGCAGACAGTATGGCTGGAGCCTGTAAATGAGAACTATATAAAAAGTATTTTTATGACGCCGGATGTGGACCGAAAGATGATTCAGATGGAGATTAATCTGGATCGCAAGGAAGCGGCAGAGCTAATGGTGGAGATTACCTTTGGGGATAAAACAATGGTCAGAGATAGGCTGGAAGTTTTTCAGGGTAAGGCGGTGCGGGACTTCAAGCTGAATCAAAATATAAACAAGGAATGGGAACACAAGTGTTATGAGTGGACACCAGAGAATCCAGTACTGTTTGATGTAAGCTTTACCCTAAGCTGCAACGAAGATAAGCTGGATGAAGTGAATTCCTACTTTGCCATGCGAAAAGTAAGTGTGGAGAATGGTAGATTTCTTCTCAACAACCGTCCGTATTATCAAAGAATGCTATTGGATCAGGGTTATTGGAGAGATTCGCTAATGACGGCTCCGGATGATGCAGCGCTCATTAAGGATATCACAATCTGCAAGCAAATGGGTTTTAACGGAGTACGAAAACATCAGAAAGTTGAAGAGGAACGATATTATTACTGGGCGGATAAGATTGGACTTCTAGTGTGGGCGGAGTTTGCAAATGCCTATATCTACTCGAGAAATTATGTGGAGCGAATGTTACCGGAATGGATGGAGGCAGTGAAAAGGGATTACAATCACCCTTCCATTGTGGCCTGGGTGCCTCTGAATGAATCCTGGGGTGTTGACAGCATTATGTGCCGCGAGGAAGAACAGGCGCATGCTTCCTGTATGTACTATCTGACCAAATCACTGGATATTACAAGATTGGTAATCTCCAATGACGGTTGGAACCATACGAAATCGGATTTATTGACTATTCATGACTATGAGTGCAGGGGTCATTTATTAAGAGAGCGGTATTCTGAAATAGAACGGATCATAAAGGATATGCCAGCAAATAGGACTTTGTTTGCAAAAGGGTATCAATATGAAGGTCAACCAATTATAGTTTCTGAATTTGGCGGAATAGCGTATCAGAAAAATACAGACGCTGGTTGGGGATATTCCTGTGCCCGCAATGGGGAGGAATTGGACGAAAAATATGAAGATGTGGTTAATGGCTTACTTTGTTCTCCACTGGTACAGGGGTTTGTATATACCCAGCTCTGTGATGTGGAGCAGGAAATCAACGGTCTGTTAACCTATGATCGAGAACCGAAAATACCAATTGAAAGAATAAGAGAAATTACGCTTGGAATCAAGGAAGCACCCAGGAAAAAGGTATAAACCAGAAAGGCGAAAGAATGAAAGCAATCGTTTATGAACAACCAAATGTCCTGAATTATAGAGATGTGACAGACATAACACCAAAGGAAAATGAAGTAAAGATACGGGTCAAGGCTTGTGGTATTTGCGGCAGTGATGTACATGGATATTTAGGAATCACTGGCCGAAGAATTCCACCTATGATTATGGGCCATGAATTTGCAGGTGAAATTACAGAATTAGGATCAAAGATTGAAAAATATAAAAAAGGTGATCGAGTAGCTGTATATCCGGTGGATTTTTGCGGTCATTGTGAGATGTGCAGAAAGGGAGATGTGCATTTGTGCCTTAATAAGAGGGCATTTGGGGTTCTTACAATAGATGGAGCTCTTGCAGAATATATCTGTATTCCGGAAAAATGCTGCTTTCCAATCCGAGAGGATGTATCCTATGCAATAGGATCACTGGTTGAGCCGTTGGCAGTAGCTTACCGGGGAGTTGCTCACGCAGGCGATCTGACAGGTAAAACAGTGCTTTTAATAGGTACTGGAACAATTGGGTTGCTGGCACTGGCCTGTGTTAAATTAAAAAACGCAGGCAAAATTATTGTTTCTGATATCAGTGATAATCGACTTCAGGTTGCCAGAGAAATGGGAGCAGATGCTTTAATCAATCCAAGCAAAGAGGATTTTAAAGCAAGAATTATGGAAGAAACGAAGGGTGTTGGAGTAGATGTGGCAATTGAGGCAGTAGGAGCTGCACCAACTGTTCAGCAAGCAATGTCAGCACTTACATTTGCCGGAAAAGCGATTTGGATCGGGAATAACAAACCAATGATTGAGATTAATATGCAGGAGATTGTTACCAAAGAACTATCAGTTCATGGATCATTCCTGTATGGATATAAAGAATTTGAGACGGTTGTGGAGCTTTTAAATGAGAACAAAATCAATGTCGCTCCGTTGATTAGTGCTGAAATTCACTTGCAGGAAGCACCGGAATATTTTGAAAAGCTAGCGCATACTCCGGGAAATCTGATTAAAGTAATAGTTGTTGACAAGTAAGAAAAGGAGGATTTAATCATGGCATACGATAAGAAATTAATAAAGAATCTGGAAGAGATAGCCGGAAGACTTAGAAAAGATGTAATTATTAGCATTGGAGTTGGGGTTGCCGGTCATATTGGTGGTTCAAATTCGTCGGCAGATGTAGTGGCAGCACTATATTTTTATAAGATGAAACATGATCCTAAGAATCCTAAGATGGTGGATCGTGACCGTTTTCTTTTGAGCAAGGGACATGTGGCAATTCTGCAATACGCAGCCCTGGCAGAAGCTGGTTATTTTCCTGTGGAGGATCTTAAGCATGCAAAAAAACTTGGGTCCCATCTGCAGGGACATCCAGATGTATTAAAAACACCGGGAATTGAGGCCGGAACCGGCTCATTGGGACAGGGCTTATCCATTGGTCTCGGTATGGCATTGGGTCAGAGATTGAATGAAATTGACCGCAAGACCTATGTACTAGTAGGAGATGGTGAGATAGCGGAAGGTCAGATATGGGAAGCTGCTATGGCAGCGGCCGCCTTTAAAGCAGATAATCTGGTAGCCATTCTTGATCGAAACAGACTTCAAGCTAATGGTAAAATAACAGATCGTTTTGACTCAGGTGATATTAAGGCAAAATTTATTGGATTTGGCTGGAACGTAATTGAGATAGACGGTCATAATATGGAAGAAATTCTTACTGCACTGGATGAGACCGATGGAATAAAGGGTGTTCCAACAGTTATTATTGCTAATACTATAAAGGGTAGGGGAGTCAGCTTTGCGGAGAATGTGGTGAGCTATCATAATGGTATATTAACAGAAGAAACTTACAACAAGGCATTGGAAGAGTTAACCAGATAGTCAGGAGGTAGAAAGTATGAGTTATATAAATCAAAGAATCGCTTATGGCAATACACTAGTAGAGCTGGGTAAGGAAGATAATAGAATCGTTGTTTTGGATGCAGATTTGGGTGGCTCCACGATGGGGAAATTGTTTGAAGAGAAGTATCCTGAACGTCATTTTGAGATGGGAATCGCAGAGGCAAATATGACCAGTGTTGCAGCAGGGCTGGCACAAAGTGGATTAATTCCATTCACAAATTCCTTTGCTGTTTTCTCTGGTGGAAGATCTTATGACCAAATTCGCCAGACGATAGCAATTGGTAATTTGAACGTAAAGATTTGTGGTTCCTCCTCAGGCTTATCGGATTTTGGTGATGGTGCAACCCATCAGTGCGTAGAAGATTTAGCTATTTTTCGAGCGGTGCCTAATATGACAGTTATTTGCCCGGCTGATGCCAATGAGACAGTGGAAGCAGTAAAGGCTATGATTAACAGTGAAGGTCCTTGTTATCTTCGACTGAATAGAAATGATTATCCCAATGTGACAGAGGAAGGGACAAGATTTGAGATAGGTATGCCTAAGCTCTTAAAAGAAGGAAATGATATTGTAGTATTTGCCACCGGATATATGGTTGGCCTTGCGCTTGAGGCAGCAAAGGATTTAGAGGATGAAGTATCTGTAAAGGTGGTTAATGTATCCACTATAAAACCTCTGAAGGAAGAAGCAGTGGTGGAGCTGGCAAGAAACTGCAAGGCAGTTGTAACAGCAGAGGAGCACAACGTAAAGGGTGGTTTGGGCAGTGCAATAGCTGAAACCTTGTGCAAGGAAGGCAAAGCAATGGAATTTGTGGGCATTCAGGATACCTTTGGCTGTAGCGGTCATAGTTATCAGGAGGTTCTTGATTATCACGGACTAACTGTTAATGCGGTTAAAGAGGCAATTAGGAAAATGAACCAGTTCACTAAATAGCTTGGAGGATGATAAAAATGCAGATTGGATTTATCGGATTAGGAATAATGGGAAAGCCCATGGTTAGAAATTTATTAAAGGCTGGACATGAGGTAATCGTATATGATGTTGTACAGGAAAATATTGATCAGGTGGCAACAGCAGGTGCAATTGCAGCTGCCTCCTCTAAAGAGGTTGCACAAAGCTGTAACTTAGTAATTACAATGCTGCCAAACTCACCCCATGTCAAAAGTGTTGTATTGGGTACAGGCGGAGTGCTGGAGGGGGCAGGTCCGGGACTTATTTTAGTGGATATGAGCTCCATTGCACCAGCAGCCTCACAGGAAATATGCAAAGCCTGTGCAGAGAAGGGTGTAAAAATGATTGATGCTCCGGTATCAGGAGGAGAACCAAAGGCTATTGATGGCACTCTTTCCATTATGGTAGGTGGAGATAAGGAGGTATTTGAGCAGGTTTATGACATTTTAATGATAATGGGTGGAAGTGCTGTATATTGTGGTGAAATTGGTGCAGGGAACACGACTAAGCTGGCAAACCAGGTGATTGTGGCACTTAATATAGCAGCAGTATCGGAAGCCTTCATGCTTAGTACCAGAGCAGGTGTTGATCCGCTAAAGGTATTTGAAGCAATTAAGGGAGGACTTGCTGGTTCTACTGTTATGAACGCCAAGATTCCAATGATTACCGAGGGTAATTTTAATCCGGGATTTAAAATAGATTTACATATTAAAGATCTATATAACGCACTTGAAACTGGTCATGAGGTTGGAGCTCCAATGCCATTAACAGCACAGGTAATGGAAGTTCTGCAACATCTCCGAGCAACTGGGCATGGTCAATGTGACCATAGTGCCATTGTAAAACACTATGAATATTTAACAGGAACTGAAATTAGAAAATAAACCTGGGAGAACATCAATGAGGATAATGCAATGAAGAAATGTATTATAATGCCAGATTCATTTAAAGGAACTTTGACGGCTATGGAATTCTGTGATATTACAGAAAAAAAAATACTAGAATTTTATCCTGATTGCATAATTCATAAAATACCTGTGGCAGATGGGGGGGAAGGGACCGTCGACTGTTTTCTTGGAATTTTAGAAGCAGAAAAGGTATTTGTAACAATACGTAATGCATACATGGAGAATATAACAGCCTATTATGCCAGAAAAGGTAGGTGTGCTATAATCGAGATGGCTCAAGCTGCCGGTCTTCCACAGGTGGAAGGCCGAATGAATCCATCTAGGACAACTACTTATGGATTTGGTGAGTTAATAAAGCATGCGGTAACCAACGGTTGCAATGAAATTATCCTTGGATTAGGAGGAAGTTGCACGAATGACGGGGGAACAGGTATGGCTTCCGCACTGGGTACAGTTTTTCTTGATAAGGACGGCAACAATTTTTTACCTGTAGGAGGAAGTTTAAATAGAATCATTGAAATTGATAACACACAAACAATAAGTCTGTTGTCTGGAGTGACAATTCGCGCCATGTGTGATATTAGTAATCCTCTCCATGGACAAAAAGGTGCAGCCTATATCTTTGCGCCACAAAAAGGTGCGGATGAAGCAATGGTAAAGCATTTGGATGAACAGCTTCAGTATTTAGATCATATAATTTTCAAAGAGCTTGGTATAGCGGTATCAGCATTGGAAGGTGCTGGTGCGGCAGGCGGCTTAGGGGCGGGCGTTGTGGCTTTCTTGGGAGGGACACTGAACTCTGGCATTGAAACAGTACTTGACCTGGTAAATTATGATGAATTAATCGATAATGCAGACTGCATTATTACGGGAGAAGGTAGAATTGATCAGCAAAGCATGGAGGGTAAGGTCGTAATAGGACTGGCACGACGTGCTACTATCAAAGGGGTTCCAGTGATAGCTGTTGTAGGCAGTATTGGAGAAGGTGCTGAGGAAGCATACCAAAGAGGTGTCACCTCCATCTTTAGTATCAATCGACAGGCAGAGGATTTTTCTATCTCCCGCTATAAAACTCACGATAATTTGAGAATGACTTTAGATTCTATTATGAGATTATATGGAATGGCTAATAGATGACAAGGTTGATAAGGGGAAGGAGGTGGGGCCACATTTTTTGTGACACCAACCTCCTTCCCCTTATCAACTTTTACTTCCTTATAAATAGTGTAGTGTTTAAATTCAATTTCATCCATTCAAAGAAGGGAAGATTAAACAGACACTTGATATCTTCTTCTATATTTTCTACTACAAAATCTAATATTTTGATTATATAGCTGTTAGCAGTGGTAAAGCCATCTTTATTTAAATTATCAGTGATTAACATTAGCCAAGAGAATTGTTCGTCAGGGACGATTTCATTAATCTTCTTCAATCCCAAATAAGCATATTCCTTATCATATAAATAACGTAATAGTATAGCACTAGAATTAATGGTACTGGATAGTATCTGCGAAGCCCAGGGATAGTTCTTACGGCAAAAGGCTCCATCAGCCTCAATAAAATAATATAGGGCATCGTTAAAATTATAAGCTAATTGCTCTTTGGTTATGATTTTAGACTCGCCAACGTAATTATCAAACTTATGGTTGGGATCATAAATAACCTTAGCCTTATCGGTGTGAGGCAGTGTATCTTCTGTTACGGTATATAAATCGAAATGTAAACCGTTATCATAGATGGCAACGATTTGCTCAGCAACGAAAAAAGTGTGTTCCACATATAGAACAGGTAAATAACTCTGGAGATACTCCATTCTCTTTTCTAGGAATAACTCTAAACAGTCCTTTTTCACAACGACGTACATATCAACGTCAGAGTATTCGTCATCATCCCCTCGTCCTATGGAACCTTTCAATAAAATTGCTTCACAAAGCCCGTCGGCAATTATTACTTCACTAACTTTTTTAATTGATTCGTAAGTTCTCATTCTTATCCTCCTGTATCGTTAATTCATTTTAATTTGCATTAGGCCAGTCAGTTGAGACAGCAATTACTTCTCCTTCTTTTACAAAAGCTAAAAGGCCAATGCAGCTTCCGTCATAATTATCGTTTTGGTCATCAGAAGTTAAAGTTGCATTGTATTGATAAAGAGTGTCGAAGCCAAGCATTGCTACTGGACCTATTTCGCAGCTTAATAAAAAGCTGCTTATTTTCTTATCAACACCAATTTCATCTTTTGAATATTCATCAAAGGGGAGGTCCAAACTTCTTATCTCATCTTCTTTCATTCCAACCTTTATTCCGTAATTTAACTCATAAGTATTGTCTATGAGAAGGATGGAATAGATATCATTATCATTGATAGAAATATATATAATGCCATTTCCTGTGTAATATGTAAAGCGTCCATTAGATCTTTCTTCAGAAAAAGTGATATCAAATTCCTCTTCGCTAGTTTCTCCAATCTGTTCCATGGATACAGTATAGAATGGATTAGTATCTAACAAGGAATGATTTTTAATTAAAATGGAATCACTAGAAATGGAATCACTAGAAATGGATTCAATAGAAGTCGAATCATGGGTTATAGCGGCTTTTTTACTACAACTATTTCCTGACATTATTACAATAAGTAAAAGAATAACGATGCTAATTATTTTTTTATTCATATAGTCCTCCATTACTTTTCTTAAAGTTTATTTTACCAATAATTATATAGTCAGACAAGAAAATATTGTAACAAAAAAATACTTATTGATTATTTAAGAATGGTCGAAATAATAGTTAGTGTCAACTAATGTAAGCTACAAAGTTTATATTATAAACTTTAACGTGCAGTAATTGTCGTTTTTTAAGATAAATGAAGGATTTTTCGCAAAAATGATTGCAAAGAATTCTAAATTGATTTATACTTCATCTCAATTTAAATAGTGAATAATAAAATTTATATATGGAGGACAAATATGAACAGGAGAACGGACAAAACCAAGTTAAGCCTCTCAAAAATACTTTCTTTTTTTCGTAAAGTGAAAACAACAAAAGCTCATATTCAAAAGGAGATTGAGAAAAATGGAATAAGTAAATCAGAAATTGCTAGGTTTCGTAAAATTGGATTTAAGTTATTGCTGGCGTTTTTATTTCCAGTTATCTTATTAATGACTTTTGGTATTATGACCTACAATAAATCAAAAGATGCAATTATAAGTAATTATAAGGAAAGTACCGCGGATACCATGAATGCATTAAGTGATTATATTACGTTTGCATTTGATGCGGTAGAGAACGAATCACTTCTTTTGCAGTTTGATTCTAACTTAAATACATACTTTGGTTCTGCAGACGCAGAGTCTCAAACCAATGCGTTTAAAGCAGCAAAAGAGATTGAAAGCGATATCTCACTGGCAGAACGCGCGAATCAATTTATTAAGCAAATATATGCTTTTGGAGAAAATGGGAAAAACCTGAATTTTGAAGGCAGGGAAGGGTTTTATGATACATTTATTCAAACAGATATGGGAAAGAGCGTAGTTGAAAATCCAGGAGGGGTTTGGGTTAGCGAGCATAAAGAAATTGATGAAGCAAAGCAGGCTTCAAAAGAAGATTACGCTTTATCACTTTTAAGACTCTCCAGTAATAAGAATTCTATCATTGGAATTGACATTTCTTCTGAAGCAATAAGAAATATGTTAGCAGAGTATGATATGGGAAAGGGCAGCTTAGTAGCGTTTGCTACCCTGGATGGCAGAGAAGTACTTTCGGATGAGGATAGAGACAGTGCTTTCTTTGAACAGGCTTTCTTTAAAGATGCTATGAAGGGTGAAGCAATCAGTGCTTTTTCCGATGAGAAATTTGAGGGTAAGGATTACTTATTTGTTTATAGTAAGTTAGAGAATACTGATTTTGCTGTATGCGCTCTTATTCCAAACGATACAATCTTAAATGAAGTTAGTGAAATTAAATGGTGGAATATCATATTTATTATAGGGGCATCTCTCTTTTCTATTGTAACTGCTACGCTTATTGCTGGTGGTATTAGTAAAGCAATTAATACCTTGCAAAAGACTATTTCACAGGCATCTACAGGAGATTTAACTGCTCTGTTTGAAACCAGAAGAAAAGATGAATTCCATTTATTAACCAAGGGCTTCAGTAACATGATCAGTAACATGCGTGGATTAATTGAAGAGGTCCAAGGGGTCGGTGGTAAAGTTGATAATTCAGCCGAGATTTTATCCGAAACTACAGAGCAGTTACTAACTGCTACCAAGGATATTACGTCAACAATCGAGAATATTGAACAGGGAATTGTTCAACAGGCAAGTGATACAGAGCAGTGTCTAATCCTTATGACGACCTTCTCTGAAGAGATTAATAAAGTAAATGGCAGCGCTTATGAAATCGAGCAGATTGCAAATAACACGAAACCAATCACCAACGAAGGTCTCATAATTATGGATGAATTAAGTGGTAAGGCAAAAGAGACTTCGGATATTACACAAATCGTAATTGAAAAAGTAGAGGAATTCAAAACCTTATCAACGGATATTAGTGTCATCGTTGAAACCATGAGTATGATTGCAGACCAGACAAATCTATTGTCCTTGAATGCGGCCATTGAAGCAGCAAGATCCGGTGAGGCAGGACGAGGCTTTACAGTAGTTGCACAAGAGATTCGTAAGCTTGCGGATAAATCCCTTCAGTCAGTTGCTCAAGTTCAAAGTATTGTCGAGGATATTCAAGTTAAGGCGAATGAGACAGTTATAACTGCCAGAAGAGCAGAGGATGTTGTAGACTCTCAAATGAAATCCTTAGATAAAAGCGTCCAGATGTTTGGCAACATTAATCAACATGTAGGAGATCTGGTTGGCAACCTAAATGACATTTTAGCAGGAATTAAGCATATAGAAACTGCAAAAGAGGATGTCTTGACCGCTATTGAAAGTATATCAGCTGTTTCAGAAGAAACGGCAGCATCTGCAGAGGAAATGAGCATTACAGCTACGAATCAAATTGGTTCTGTTGAGGGCTTAAAGCAAGCTGCCAATGCACTTGCAGAGGATGCAGGTAAATTAAATCTCTCCTTAAAGAGATTTAAGATAGACTAATGCTTGTATTTAATTGGGTTAATTATGATTATATTAATTTGTATTACCTAATCTAGTAGTAAATTTTACACTATATAACTTTTTGCTTAAATAATTATTACACACAAATTCACTAGAAATGAATGTTTTTCCCTGTAAATTATGACGGTATAATGATAACGGAATTGAAATGTTTTAATTTTCAATTCCGTTATTTGCTTTTTATATCATAGGAAATTGCATCCTATGAAATAAAAGTACACCGAGCAAGGATGCACAGCTACGCGCGCGGAGCAAAAGCTGTGCAACAAATGTATTTGAGCGCGAGAGTGTACAATGCACACTTTTGTTCTGAGAGAAGGGAAGGTTTGTTATGCAAGGGAAGGGAAAAAAGATTATTACACTCCTACTGATTATGTGTTTGGGTGTCAGTGTGGGGTTATATGGATGCAGTAAAAAGGATAAGCCTGATGGAAAAGAGAATACAAAGGTTGAGGCAACCAATGCACCAACTCCTACGGGTACTCCAGAACCTACACAGGTGGTAATAGAAAGACCGGTGATTCCGGAAGAAAAATCAAAACTCACTGTAGCCATATCCAAGGAAAGTGGCGTCTATGATAGTGAGTTTGAAATTGAACTAACCTGTGATGGAGAAGCAGAAATCTATTATACTACAGATGGAAGCAATCCGATTATTAGTGAAACTAGAATTGCTTATACAGCACCGATTAAAGTATCTGACCGTAGCAAGGATGCAAATAACATTTCAGCAGTTGATCCATTTTTATTTGATTCTGCTAATGTAAATGTTAATACTACTCAGGATGGTTTTGTATACAAGAGAAATAGCGAGGTTCCAAGTGATGCGGTAGATAAATGTACCGTGATTCGAGCAGCAGCGCTGGATAAAGAGGGACTTTATTCAAATGTTGCTACAAATACCTATTTTATTGGTAGTATGGCTGACCATATAGCAGGATTACAAGAAAGCACAGAAGCAGCGGGCACCAGTTTGGCGGTAATTTCCTTAAGTATGGACCCAGAGGATTTATTTAACCCGCAGTATGGTATCTATGTGAAAGGAAATGTCTTTGATCAAGCGCTGAAGGATTACTTGGCTTCCGGTGAGAAATTCAATGCAGAAACTGCAAGGCAGATAGCGGCCAATTATAATCAAAAGGGAAGGGAATGGGAACGTAATGTTCACATTGATTTCTTTGAAAGTGATGCCACTAACACAACTCTTGCCTTACAGCAGGATGGAGGCATTCGAATACAGGGTAATTACTCTCGTTCCGACTTGCAGAAGGGCTTTCGACTCTATGCAAGAGCAGATTATGGAAAGAAGAATTTTGAATATCCTTTCTTTGGTGAAAACTTAAAGAATGATGCTGGTGAAACGATGACCAAGTTTAAAACACTGACGCTTCGTAACGGCGGAAATACTGCCTTTACAACTAAGTTCAGTGATACCTATTGGCAGTCATTAATCAAGGATTTAGATTGTGATACTCAGACTTCAAGACCCTGCGTAGTTTATCTTAACGGGGAGTATTGGGGACTCTATGTATTACAGGAAGACTATACAGAGGATTATTTTGAACATAAGCATGGTGTTGATGAGAAAGAAGTCGTTCTATATAAAGGCGATGCAGAAGATCTGGAACTTGGCTATAAGTTAGATGTGGGCGACCTCCCAGAAGGTGAAACCAATGAAAGCTATTATTTTGAAGAGCTTCTTAATTTCTTTGATACACATAAGGATTTAACCAACGAAGCAGATTATGAGGAATTTGCAAAACTCGTGGATGTAGAATCTGCGAGAGATTATTTTGCAGTTCAGATCTGGATTAACAACAAGTGGGATTGGCCGGGCAAGAACTGGTCCTTATGGAAGACTGCTTCCGTAGATGAAAGTGTACCTTATGCAGATGGTAAATGGCGTTTTGTCTTCTACGATGTTGAGTTTGGCGGAGTTATGGGACAGGGTGATATTCGTACCAATACCATTAAAGAGAATAATTATAAACCGAACGGTATGTTAGACAGAGATACGGAGAATCCAGCAGTACTGATTTTTGTATACCTAATGTCCAATGAGAACTTCCGTAAGGATTTTGAAAGCTCCATTCTGGCTTTAAGTGAAAATCAGTTTAATAAAACAACTGCAATACCTGCGTTGGATGTGTTCAAGGATGTTTATGGACCTCTTTATGATCAGTTTTTTGCAAGATATCCTGGAACAGGTGATGCGAATAACAGTTTATATGGCGGATATGCAAGCTATCAATGTATTAAGGATTTCTTAGAACAGAGGGCAGATTACATTCAGCCAATGTTAGACTATGTTGATAATTACTATGCAACAAAGTAGTAGGCAGTGTCTAGCTATAACTAAATAAGAATATAAACAACTAAAATATTATAGTGCATCTCAAATGTCAGCGGAATAGCTTACAATTTGAAGATGCACTTTTTAATTCATAATATGTGAAAGATAATATTGGATTTGTACAGCAATAATAAACGTTCAAATATGTTTTTACGGTTTTAATTAATTTAAATGTAAGGTATACTTAATAGTGCGTGCAAGAATTACTTGCAAAATATGTAACAGTTCAGAACCAAACAGAATATTTCATAAATCAGCTGTGAATGCTTGCTTCTAGCTGCCATAATATTATAATAGGATTTGGATTAGAACTACTACAATATAGGAGAAAAGTAAATGACAAAGAAAGATCTCATTGAATTAATGAATTCAATGACTTTAGAAGAGAAGGTGGGACAGTTACTTCAAATACTTCCCCATTATTTTAATGAGGATAAGCACGGAAGTATAACCGGTCCTTTAGCATATTTAAGACTAACCAAGGAACAAATATGGAACAGTGGCTCTGTTATTGGAGTATCCAATGCCAAGGATATGATAGAGATTCAAACAGAATATTTGAATAAAGGTAATAAGGTACCTCTTATGTTTATGTTTGATGTCATACATGGATTTCGAACAATATTTCCTGTTCCTTTAGGAATTGCGTGTACCTGGGACATGAAGTGCATGGAGGATTCCTCCAGGATTGCCGCTATAGAAGCTTCACTTGCAGGTATTCACGTGAGTTTTTCTCCAATGGCGGATTTGGTAAGAGATCCGAGATGGGGAAGAGTTATGGAAGGCACAGGAGAAGACCCATATCTTAATAGCCTTTTTTCAGTAGCAGCCCTGAAAGGTTATCAGGGAGATTTTACTCAACCCCATAACATTGCAGCCTGTGTAAAACATTTTGCGGCTTATGGTGCATCCGAGGCTGGACGAGATTACAATACGGTGGATGTTTCAGATCGTACTTTAAGGGAGTATTATCTTCCGGCATATAGAGCAGCAGTGGATGCAGGCTGTGAAATGGTGATGGCCTCCTTTAATACCGTTCATGGAATACCGTCCTCCGGCAATCAATATTTATTAAGAAACATTCTCCGTGAGGAGTGGGGCTTTGAGGGTGTTGTTATTTCTGATTGGGGCTCAGTAGGAGAATTAATTTCGCATGGAGTTGCAAAAGACGAGAAAGCTGCGACTAAACTTGGAATGGAAGCTGGAGTTGATATTGATATGATGACTCCCTGCTATATCCACAATTTAGGTGACTTAGTTCGAGAGAAAAAAGTTGATGAAAAGCTTCTGGATGAAGCAGTATATCGAATTTTAAAATTGAAGGACAAGCTAGGACTCTTTGAAAATCCTTTCCGTTTTGCTGATCCACAGAAGGCAGAAGAAACCTTCGTAAATCAGGAGTTTAGAAAGACTGCCAGAGAGATAGCTGCTAAGTCTATGGTACTTCTTAAGAATGACGGAATGCTCCCTTTGCAAAAGGATAAGAAGGTGGCAATTATCGGGCCGCATGCTGACAACTGCAATATCTTAGGTCCTTGGAGTGCTATTGGTAAGGCAGAGGAGACTATATCACTTTATAGAGGTATATGTGATAAAATCAGCAGCGAAAACATACGGCTAGAATTAGGCTGCGACTTTAAGAAGGCAGATGAATTGAATTTTGATAAGGCTATAGAGGCAGCAAAATGGGCAGATGTTGTATTGCTAGCCCTGGGAGAAGAGCAGAACATGTCAGGTGAGGCAGCCAGTCGTGCCTATATTACACTGCCTGGTGTTCAAGAGGAATTAGCCAATGAAATTTTTAAGCTGAAGAAACCGACAACTTTAGTGCTTATGAATGGAAGACCCCTTGAGATAGGCGATTTGGCAGAAAAGGCGTCTGCCATATTAGAGGCATGGTTCCCCGGAACCGAAGGCGGCAATGCAATCGCAGATATCTTATATGCTGATGTCAATCCAAGCGGGCGTTTGACAATGAGTATTCCAAGAACAATTGGGCAAATTCCGGTTTATTATAATTACTACAATACAGGCAGACCGTGGTTGACAAGATATATTGATACAAAGAACGAACCTCTATTTCCATTTGGATATGGGCTTAGTTATACTAGTTATGAGTATAGTAATCTACAACTGGACAAAACAACAATGAAGGCAGAAGATACGATTAAGGCAAGTGTCTGGGTTAAAAATACTGGTGAACGGACTGGCATTGAGACAGTTCAGCTCTATATCAGGGATATGGTTGGAAATACAGTACGACCAGTTAAGGAATTAAAGGGTCATCAACAAATTACATTGGAACCTGGGGAAGAAAGGCAAGTTATCTTTGATATTACGGTAGAAATGCTTAAATACCATGATTTCTATAATAACTATAAGGCTGAAGCTGGTGATTTCAGTTTGATGGTTGGATGCAACAGCGCAGATGTTATGAGTATAGATTTTGAATTAATTGATTAGGAATGCAGAAAAACCGCTTCTTCGGAAGCGGTTTTTCTTACACCAAACTTTATATGAGGGTAGACAGTATACGTTAGGAATAATGAAATATTCGAATCCGCAGGGTGATTTTTGGAGAAAAAATCTGTCATCTAATATTTAAATATATACAATGAGAATATACGTTATGCTAAAATCAAATTTTTTAGATGAAATAGGGCCGGATTACCGAAAGATTGGCTCTTTGGTTTGGATTACTTCATCATAATCGGCAAGCAACTGCTGTTCCTTACCCTTTATGGTACTTTTCGCATAGAAAGCTCTACTGCAAAGGGAGGGGATATCAAGTTCTGCGAATTCTGCCTTACAAATACCAAAGGATAGGTTAATGTCCACAGGGGAAGCGAATTTTGATATCTCTTCGGTGAGTTGGATTACCAGCAAGGCAATATCAATTTCTTTATAGTCTGCCAAAAATAACGCAAAGTTATCATCATGTACACGGCAATATAGATCAGGTACAGAGATGTAGGTTTGCAATGTGTGTTCAATATATTGCAATAAGTCATCCCCGCGAGAATAACCTATAATTTCATTTACTTTTCTAAAGCAATCAATATCAAAAACGACCATGGTATACGCATGGTGAAATAAATTCTGTTTTAAAAGCTGCTCAGCAGCAATTGAAAAGCGTTGCATGTCTGATATGTGTGGATTCATTCCTAGATTAAAATCAAAGAAAGCAAGATTGGAACGTTCAATTATAATATTATAATAATTCTTAATAGAAGCCAGAGCGTTAGGAGTTATGGCTGAAAAATTCTTTTTGGTACCCAGCTGCTTCATTCAAATAGCCTCACTTTCGTATGTTTATTTTGATTTTACTATTGATTCCCATTACTGTACAGATAATATTACAAAATAGGCCTAATTTACCGTCATAACTACTACACCTTGTGTTTCGGATAAAAGGGAAGAACGTATCTCGTATCTATTTAAACTATAGAATCCCAAATAGAATAAATCCTATTGTATTAATCGCAAAATTAGCAAACATATGAACCATCCATGAGCTATAGATTGTCTCATTTTTTTCATTCAAATAGTTAAAAACCAATCCACCTGCAAATAGCCCTGCCATAATAATAAAATACATTCCTGCAGAGAACCAACCAATCATCATTGCAACATGGTATAAAGCAAACATTAATGAACTGAATATATATGCAAATTTTCTAGGCATGTAGTTCTTTATTGTCAAAAATGCAAAGCCACGAAAGAAAAATTCTTCCAAAAAGGAGTTTGCGAAAGATATGTATAGTGCAACCCATACAAAGCGGTCGGCTGTTACACCAATATTCATAGTTAAAGATTTCGTTATCCCTGAAAAGTCGAATATATCTCTTCCTGCAAAATATGCCGCTAATATAATGAGATATACTCCTCCTGCCAGACCAATAGTTAGTTTAATACCTTTTTTGTTCCATCTAAAAATATTTCTCAAGTTTAAATCTGTAATGCATAATGAATATATTACTGGTGCAGCTAAAAAGACTATAATCTTAATTGCAGATTTCACAGCATAGTCAGGTTGTATTATTCCATCTACAACTGCCATAATTATACAGCATGTCACAATTAATACTGCAATAGTTATTACCTCTTTTCGTTTTCTCATGTCTATTTCTCTCTTTCCATTCTTACAACTATATCCTGCAAATCAAAAATACTTTTAAGTTCCACTTGAAATTACAGGATAAGGGTAAGAGAAGCTATGTGTTGTAAAGTATTGATATATAAATAGATAAATAATCCAGAAGCAACAAAAGGGAAATTATAATGAAAGGACAATAGAATCTATTATAACGAGTGAGAAGCTATTGTCCTATTCCTATTATTTATTCTCAACAAAAGCTACTAAGGTTTCATTGAAATCATCCATTTGATCATAGAAGGTAGCATGCCCGCTAAATTCAAAAGGTACAAGTTTAGAGTTCTTTATGTGTTGATGCTGTATTTCGCCTAACTCAAAAGGAACTACCTTGTCATGAATACCATGAATGATTAAAGTCGGTACATGAATTGCTCTTAAATCGGAGAACAAAACTTCCTTTATCCAAGTTTCTGCGATTGCTGCAGTTGCCCAGCCCGCAGCCTGTAGACCGAGTTGGAAGAACCAGTCCATCAGTGGACCGGTGGTATACTGGAAAAAGAAGATATCACCAAAACCCTGAAGCATTTTGGGTCGGTCGGTATACGTACCCTCAATGATATTAGTTACCACATCTTTATCAACACCATAGGGAAAGTTTGGCCGTTTGATTAAGCTTGGAGCAGCGGCATCAAAAAGACCCAGTTTTGAAACTGCATGACCTTTATGTCTAGCCATATAGCGGATTGCAATTGCCCCTCCCGTAGAATGCCCAACTAAGGTAATGTTTCTCAATTCCAGAGTATCAATAACTCCTCGTACATCATCTGCTAAAGTATCATAATCATAGCCATCAAACGGTTTATCCGAATTTCCAAACCCTCGTGTATCAAGTCCTATACAGCGATAACCTAGCTTGGGAAGTTGATCAAACTGGTATTCAAAAAGATTGTGGCTTCCCGGCCATCCATGCAGGAATACAATGACTTTATCACTATGGGGGTTTAAATCCTCGACATAGATGTTAACATCATCGTCTACAGTTACAAAGTAACCCATGATAATCCTCCGATTTAATTCAATCAAGATATCATATTCTAGGAATTAGAAATCGTGTATATATTGGGGGTTTAATATCACTGTTTACAAAGTAGAAGGTCTGGATGCACATTTTGTATTAGATATTGAGGTTTATAAAACATGATTATTAATATTATAATCAGAATGGCATCGAGTATAATATTAACTAATATAAAATATCATTACTAATGGTTTTATAAAACATTCTCTCTATTTCATCAGGACTATTTGTCTGTCCAAGAATCCACATTAATTTACAAACGATAGCTTCCATATTCATATCGTAGGCTTCCAATAGAGCAACCTTGTTTTTTAATTCATGACCAACTTTATAGATAGTCATATCACTGCCCTCATTGGGAACTTGCGTGGTCATAACAATGGTTTTACCTTTCAAACTGCCTTCTCGTATAACATCAAAGAAATGGTACTGTGGCAGAGAAGGAATACCTCCAACTCCATAGCTTTCTATGATAACAGCATCATTTTTATCAAGCAGGTAGGCTAAGATGTCAGCATCCATGCCAGGTGTCAGTTTAAAAAGTCCAACCTTATGATTGATTGTCTGGTAGAAGGTAGGGGAGGATTTTTTCTCCTGCTTTATATATTGAATTAAATGTCCATCCTGAATCACAGCAAGATAGGGGTAGTTAATACTGGAAAAGGCTTGAAAACTCTTGGAATGTGTCTTTCTTGCACGTGTTCCCAGAATAACTTTACCATTAAATACAATCTGCACACCACAAGCTGCATCAGAAGACGCATATAAGAAACTATCATATAAATTGGTTTTTGAATCCGTGACCTCCACATGAATTGGTCTTTGAGCACCGGTAATAACAATTGGCTTTGGGGAATCCTGTATTAAATAGGACAGCATGGCAGCGGTATAAGCCATGGTATCCGTTCCATGACAGATAACATATCCATCATAGCGGTCATAGGTATCACGAATTGTTTCCATCAGAGTAATCCAAATGTCCGGTGATATATTGGTGCTGTCTATATTACAAATTTGAACGGTATCAATATGACAGATATTTGAGATAGCGGGTATATAGTCGAGAATTTCTTCAGGTGTCAACTGCGGATGCAAGCCATCAGAAGTTGGCCTTGAAGCGATTGTTCCTCCGGTTCCAATCATAAGAATATTTTTCATTGATGCCTCCAAAATAGTTTTAAGTTATATAAGGAAAACTCGTTATCTATATTATGATAACTATTCATAACCATGCTCTTGATTTTGAACAATTACATATATGTATTCTTAAAATATCTTAATATAGGGAAACCAGGATAGCAAGTATTTTAAATGTTAACAGCGTTAAATTAATTGAGCTCAAGCTAAAATTGTGAGGTCTATTAATGGTACTCAAGTAATGCTTTAGTGCGGTAAATAATTATTGAAAATAGAACACATGTGTGGTAACATAAACTAAAATTTAACAAGAACACACGATATATGGGAGGGATTAGATTAATGTGAGGAGATATTTTCACATTAAAAATCTAGAAAGGTATGACTAATATATGAAAGAGTTATTATTACGAAGAAAAGCAAAGTTTTTTCAGTACTTACTAGCTACCTCGATGTTTGTAATAGATCATTTTGCACAAATGTTATTATTTTCTTATATTTTAAGTGCAATTGAAAAGGGGGATATTACATACTACAAAAATGTTATTATAGTAACAGTAATTTTCATACTGTACTCACCGATTAACTTCCTCATCTCTAGAATGCTCCGTATCCGTTATATGAGGGATACCATCTTGGATGTTAGGACAATGGCCTTTGATAAAATAATTAATCTACCTTTTAAGAAGTATTCGCAAAAATCAAAGGAGATTTATCTTTCTAATTTAATTAATGACGTTAATACCTTTGAAAACAAATTCTTTCATAGCTTATTAAATTTCTTAATTAATATAACAATGGTGGTAGTTTCAATTGGAATTTTAGTGGTTTTAGATTATAAATTAGCCATTAGTATGACTGTATTCTCCTTGGTACTCATTGGAACAGCTAAACTTTTTGAAAAGAAAACAACACAGTTGGAGCAAAGGATTTCTACAACAAATGAAGAATTCACCACAGAAATGTCCAATACCTTTCAGGGTGTTGAGATCTTAAAGCTAAACCATATTGAAGATAAGTTCCTAAAAAAAGGGCTGGTCTCCATTAATCGCTTGGAAAAAAGAAAATATGAAGCAAATGTATTTAGTGAACTTCAGAGAAATATAATTCAGATTTCAGGATTTATTGTCGCCGTATTAGTACTCATTTACCTGGGATACCAGATACAAGTTGGGATGAGTCTGGCGGTTGCAGGTCTGCTTTTTCAGCTTTGTAGTTCAATCAGTAGATTTTTAATTGATACGTTCCCTATGCTTAATCGAATTAAAGCCTCTATTAGTATTTATGACAAGATAGCGAAACCGGAGGAAGGGGAAGGTTGTAATAATACTGGAGTTGAAGAATTTGTTTTCCGGGACAAGATACAGGTTTCTAATGTGAATTTCTCCTTTGATAAAAAGGAAGTACTTAAAAATGCTAGTTTTAGTATTGAGAAAGGTAAAAAGTATCTAATTAAGGGTGTCAGTGGCGCTGGTAAAAGTACTTTAATGAATTTATTAGCAATGGTATACGACAACTATGAAGGAAAAATTACGGTGGATCAGGTTGATTATAAGGTGGTACAGGAGAAATCCTTCCATGATAAGGTTGCATTTATCTACCAGGACGTTTTCCTATTCGAGGATACCATTAAGAATAATATCGCTTTATATCGTGAGGTTAGCCAAGAACAGATGGATGCCACAGTGAAAGCCTGCGGACTGGAGGCGATGATTGAGGAACGTAAGGATGGTCTGGAGGAGAAGCTAACGGAGAATGGGAAGAACCTTTCGGGTGGTCAGAGACAGAGGTTGTCCATTGCTAGAGCGATTGCAAAGAATGCCCAGATACTTTTTGTAGATGAAGGAACCTCGAGTCTGAATGAAGAAATGGGAAGGGAAATCGAGAAGGTATTTTTAGGACTGGAACATACAGTAATCGCAATTAGTCATCGCTTCTATGAAGGAGTAACGGACCAATATGACTATGTACTGGAGCTAAAGAATGGAGCCGTGAACTGCTTTACTGCGAAGGAATATTTTGATGAGGTGATCACATGTTAAAAAGATATCTTGGAGTCTTACCTTACTTGGTACTGTCAATACTGGTTGCAGCGGTCAGCAATATCTTAGATGGTGAAGTTGCCAGAAGAATGCTTAAGCTCTTAGATTATGCCCTGGCTGGTGACATGGATACCATAAAGAACAATACACCAATCTTAATTGTAATGGCATTAGCTTTAATTCCTCTAGGAATTGTTGTTGCCATTGTAAACAACTATTATAAAAGAAAAGCAATGGTTGCCTTAAAGAAATACTATCTCATCAAGGTGTTTGGTAAAAATATTGCGGAATTCCAGAAGGAAAATAACGCGAAATACATCTCCTCCATTACCAATGATTTAAATACTTTGGAATTAAATTTAATAACCGGTGTTTATACCATAGGAAATGGAATAACCAAATTCTTTGTTGGAATATGGTTGTTATCAACCGTGGACCCAAGAATGATTCTTCTTGCCATAGGTATTATAATACTCAATCTTATACAGAATATCATTACTTCCAGGCCAATTAACAAGGCATTTAAGGAAAGAAGTGATATGTTTGATGGCTATACCTCTTATATCAAAGAAGTGTTATCCGCTTTCCATATTGTTAAAAATTATAATCTTCAGAAAAAGGTTCAAGATGATTATAATGAAAAGAGTGTAGAAATACAACAAAAGGGTTTTCTGATCGAACGAATGCTTTCCTTTATTTTTTCCTTTCAAAATGTAATGTTTAGTTCCTCTTTCTATGGCATTCTTTGTCTTGTAGGATATTACGTGTTAAGAGGTGAAATTACTGCAGGTGGATTAATACTTGTGGTGGATAGTATCCAGCGTATGATGTGGCCTATTATGGAAATTAGCGAAGCCATGCCTAAGATTATGTCTACAGGCGATCTGATGAAGAAAATTGATAAGACCCTTGAGAATGCAGATACATATCCGGAAACAGTGGAGCTAAGCGAGTTTAAACAGGAGATAAGTTTTAATAACGTACAATTTGGTTATGAGGACTCCGAGGAGCTGACGCTGCGAGACGTCAATCTGAAGTTAAAAAAAGGTGGAAAGTACCTGATTGTTGGGCCAAGTGGCGGTGGAAAATCTACACTGCTTAAACTGTTTCGAAAGTACTTTAATCCTACCGACGGAAACATTACAATTGATGGGGACAATTTAAAGGATATTAAACGTGAGGATTACTATAAGTTAATTGCTAATATTGAACAACAGGTCTTCATCTTTGAGGATACCTTAAAGAATAATATCACGTTATACAAGGATTATTCCGAAGAAGAGATAACGAAGGCGATTGGGGCAGCTGGGCTTACGGATTTTGTTGCTAACTTACCAGATGGAATTAATACCATGATTTATGATAATGGTCGTAATATCTCCGGCGGAGAGAAATCCCGTGTTGTAATTGCCAGAGCATTTTTAAGTAAGGCTAGTATTCTGTTTATGGATGAAGCTTTTGCATCTCTGGATATGGAGCGAGCAAGAGAAATTGAGAAGACAATTCTTGCATTGAAAGACATTACAGTAATTAATGTAAGTCATATTATTTTTCAAGATACGAAGGAGCTGTATGATAGAGTAATTACAGTTAAACGTGGCATAGTGTAGGATTAGTATAGCGGTGATATATCATACCAAACAAAATGGTTTACGGTAACGTTTAGGAATGATATAATGTCGGCAGACATTATATCAGCGCCGAACGGAGTGAGTGCGCATAACTGGCACGAAGTGCCAATATCATGTGGTTTGTACATGATATAATCACCGCATATTTATATCATAGGGACTGACAATAATTTTTTGTGCAACGAACTTAAGTAAACAGCCAATAGAAAGAAGGCTGTAATGCAGTTAGGGGGCATTTATGGCAATTGCAGTGAGTAAGCTATATCGAAATTGTGCTTCGCTTTATCAGATGAGGCTGCTGGCAGGACATAAAGGGTTAAGTAATCTTGTAGAGTGGGTTCATATTGTAGAGGATCAAGAGGTTTCCTCTTTTTTACATGGACACGAATTAATATTTACAGCAGGCTACATGAACCGGGATGAGGAATGGCTTTTAAAATTTACAAAGGAACTGTACCGAAGTAATACCAGTGCTTTTGTAATTAATATTGGACCTTATATAAAAGGTGTACCAAAGGAGGTAATCGACTTTTGCAATGAAGTTGATATGCCTCTTTTTACTATTCCGTGGAAAACCAGAATGGTAGATGTTACCCGTGACTTCTGCACAAGAATTATGCATAACGAGAATGTAGAAGCAAGTGTGGCTACCACAATAAAAGACATTATCTTTAAGGTAGGAGATTTGGAAACCCAAATTCAGCATATGGAACGGTATGGTTATATGCATGACTGCCATCTGTGTTTTGTTAACATTTCTATAGAGAATGCAAATGAAGATTATCACAGTGATAATATGGAGAAGTTAAGACTTTTTGTGGAGCAGATAGCCAGAACCAGCCAAAGAATGTTCTTAGCTTTTACCTACCAATCAAATCTTGTGGTGGTACTTTCAGAAAGCGACATGTATAACGTTCGAAAGTTCGTAGAGGAGCTGCTGGGCTTAGTTCGTAACGTTAGGGATTCCTTTACCATCTACATCGGAGCCAGTTCAATAATGCAGGGTTTTGCCAATCAGGATGTTAATTTTGAAAAGGCAATTGCAGCCAATGAAATGGCAAGAAAGAAGAAGGTATGTGTTACTTATTATGACAATCTGGATGTCTATAAAGTACTTCTGGCAGTTAAGGATAAGAAGGTCTTGAAGGATTTTTATCAGGATGTCTTTGGAAAACTGGAGCAGTATGATGTGGAGAATGGTACAGATCTAATGGGATTTTTACGCTCTTATATTGATAATAACGGAAGTCCCCAGCTGGTGTCACAACAGCAGTATGTACATCGCAATACAGTGAACAACCAGATTAAGAAGATTGAGAAAATTATGGGTTATAATCTGTTAAACCTTGAAGAAAAGGTAAGGTGCAGTATCGGGTATTTAATACAGGACATATTGTAGAAGACAGTGCGGATGAAACAGGGAGTGTATATTCATTTTAACTTGCTGCCCCTGTTTGCTAAGATTATGCAAACAGGGGCAGCTGATTATGTGGTAAAAGTTAATATGAACTATAAAATTCATCTAATGCAGCAAGTAACATTTTATATCTGATCTTGTGCTGCCAAAATGATTTATCTTGATTTGCTGCTATATTTTTAAACTCGACATAACTTATATATATCTATTTAATTCTTCCAAAAATTCTTGATAATCATTATCTTCCCAATAATATGTTAGTTCATTTTCTGTATATTCTTTAGTAACAGGGAGCATGAATGACTCACTTACATCTAGCTTTAATTCATTTAAAACTAGATGTGCAAATTCTCTAAAAGCAAAACCAATTGCAGTAATAATATTCTTGTCCTTTACTACAGGTCGATGAATAAAATTTTCTCTATTAATAAATGAGAACAAATCAACTATTTGCATAAAGATACCGGCTGTAAATTTTACTTCACTTAATAAACCTGCTTTAGCTAACAAAAGCGGAGAACTCGATATGGATGCTATTAAAATTTCTCTGTTTTTTAATTCAGATAAAAAATTAATAAGTCTATTATCATATAAAGCAGGTAAAGGATTAATAATTCCAGGTAATATAATGCAATTATAATCATCTATATTTGCATCATTAAAAGTTTTTGTAGGTGTGACGTTAAATCCTTCTTCACTTTTATAAATAGTTAGCTCACTACCCAAATAATCAATATCTTTGTCAAACCATATCTTTAAGCATGAAGTTAGAGTTGTAATTTCTTGTAACGAAAAGTATGGGTAAATAACTACTGCTATCTTTTTCATATTCAAATTCTCCCTTCAAATTTCTTGTTTATATTCGTTTGATTAATAATAAAACCATTACCCTACCTTTTGCGTGTTGATCTATAGATTATTTTATATGGTCTAAAAATCAAATAAAAATATATTCAAATTATATATAAATAACTATTTAATGTAAACAAGTTTCAAACAATAAGTTCGTTCCCGAAATTATATATTATTTCTCGAGTATTTTGTCAAGTAAGTCCCACCAGTAGGAGGAGTATCACCATAAGGGAAACGTATAGGTTTATCATCTATAGTTAATATGCTTTGTTCATGAAAATATTCTATTATGTATTTGTGTCTGTTTTTTGCAACTAAGAAACCAATTTACGCAACATAGTCTGCAAAGCTTGATAACTCATGGTAAAATATGTATAGTTAAGTTGAAACGGAGGTGCCCTGCTTGAAGATACATATAAATGAAGATCCGAAGCTGATGGAAATGGAGATTACAATAAATTGTAACAGAATAACCGCGGAAGTAGAGAAACTTATTTCAATGCTTCGTGTAATGGATTTAAAGCTTACAGGAAAGAAGGAGAATCAGACCTTCATTCTGGATGCAGCTAAGGTACTCTATATCGATACTGTAGATAAAAAAACCTTTTTCTACACGAAAAGTGACATATTTGAAACAGAGCTTAAACTATATGAGCTGGAAGAACAGTTGGCTGCTCTGGACTTTATACGTGTTAATAAATCCTGTGTATTGAATTTTAATCAAATCATATCCATTAAGGCTGATATTGACGGAAAACTGTTGGTGACCATGAGCAATCAGGAAAAGTTGTTTGTATCCAGGCAGTATGCACCTATCATGAAAAAAAAGTTGGGGGTGAAATAATGGAGCATAAAAATAATGATATACTTTCTTTTTTAACTCAAACTCTCGTATTATTTGCAATTGATATCTTGATTTTAATTCTGTTTTCCGCACTTTTTGGTGAAGGGGCGAGGAATGCGTCCACGATATATCAGTTTGGATCTAAAGGACTTGCATCCTCCACACTGCTTCAATTTTTTCTAAGTGCAGCTACCATATCCTTGCTTCAACGAACTTTCTTTTCAGAAAAAATATTTAAACAGCTCCGAGTAATCCTAAGAACCACTTACATGCTAATTTGCATTTTATTAACACATATTGCATATATCCTGCTCTTTCAATGGTTCTACTATGATGATTACCATGCCTGGATTTCATTTATAACCTGTTTTGTTGGAGGTTTTGTACTGGGATTACTATTTATGTTAATAAAAACAAAGCTGGAGAATCGACAATATGATGAACTTTTAAACAATTACAAAAAGCAACGGGAAGGAGCTGAAGATGATGAATAGTATATGCATTAACCAAGTTACAAAGGCTTTCCGAGAGAAGGAAGTGCTAAAGAATATAACTCTTGAAGTTTCTATGGGTGAAATATTTGGATTACTTGGCCCTTCCGGCGCAGGGAAAACTACATTAATCAGAATATTGACAGGGCAACTATCCTATCAGGGCTCCGCTGAAATCCTTGGGAAAAGCTGTGATAAACTTGACCGCAGCATTTACTCAGACATCGGCATGATGACGGATAACAGCGGAATTTATGAGAGATTGACCTGTTATGACAATCTAATTCTCTTTGCACATTTCAATAATGTTAAAAAGGAACAGGTCACAAAAGTATTGGAAAGAGTAGGCTTAACCGATAAGAAAGCAAATGCCGGAAAGCTGTCCAAGGGAATGAAACAACGGCTAATTCTTGCGAGAGCTTTGCTGCATCATCCAAGACTCTTATTTCTTGACGAACCCACTAGCGGGCTGGACCCGGCAACAGCCGAGGAGATTCATAAGCTGCTTTTGGATTTGAAGGCAGAGGGTACTACCATCTTTCTAACCACACATAACATGGTAGAGGCACAGAAACTCTGTGATCACATTGCACTGTTAAATGAAGGCACGATTGTGGAATATGGGGTTCCTGATGAAATTTGTAGAAAATTTAATAAGGATAACATCATTTCGGTATTATGCAGAGATGGAAGGCTGATAACTCTTAGGAATCAACCAGAGTATGCAGCACAGATAGCAGAGCTCTTTACCAGAGACGAGGTGGAAGCAATTCACTCCTCCGAACCTGATTTGGAAACTGTATTTATGAAATTAACTGGAAAGGAGCTAAATGTATAATGCGCGTACAAAATGTCTCTGCTTTATTTCAAAAGCAGCTGAAGGATGTATTTAAGAATCTTCCAGTGCTGGTATTGTTTATTGTATATCCCATTATTGCGTTTGTTATGACCCAGGCTATGAAAGATCAGGAGGGTATGGGGACCTTCTTTATCTCAATCTTTGCCACCATGCACTGTGTATTTACCCCGATTGTGGCAACCTCAAGCATTATTGCAGAGGAAAAGGAGACGAATACCCTCCGTGCCTTAATCATGTCCAATGTAAATCTGCGAGAATATTTGCTTAGCATCGGTGGTTTTGTGCTTCTCTCAACCCTTCTAAGCGGAAGCTTCTTTCTCTTCTTGGGCGAGCACACGGGTAAGTCTGCTGTAGTATTTATTATCGGTCTATCCATCGGTTGCATAATTTCTATCATACTTGGTGTTTGTATTGGATTATTTTCAAAGAATGCTTCCGCTGCCAATGGCCTCGCGGTTCCTTTTGGAATGGTCTTTGCCTTTTTACCAATGTTGGCTAATTTTAACGAGGGTATTGAAGCTGTCTCTAAGTTTAGCTTTGGGCAGCAGGTCAGTTACCTGCTAAGTGGTGAAACTATTGAAGTATTTGGCATAGCTGTTCTATGTGTAAATTTTCTAGTGCTAATACTTATTTCTGCCCTTCACTTTAGGAAAAGTATTGAGGAATAAAAAAAGAAAGCAACCTCTGTCAGAGATATATTGTCTGTCAAAGGTTGCTTTTTTCTCAATCAATATACATTTATTTGTGCCTCACCACTTCAAAACGCTCCAGGGAGTAACACTCGTTGTTATATATTCCTGCCTTCTTCTTGGCAATGGATATTTGTTGTTCCACAGTATCAACACCCTCCAGATTTGGCAGTAGTAACCCTCTCTTGCGGCCAGCAGTCACAATGACCCCGTACCGTTTCACATCAAGCTCTTTTGCGGTAGTAATTGGTTCCGGTTCACCAAGTATATCCACGCTGTAGACTAGTTCGGGAAGCTCTTCTTCCGAAACGGGAGGAAATCTAGGGTCTTCTATACCGGAACTAACAGCGAAGCGTAATATCTCCCGAGCGATATTCTGGGTCATAGCCTCTGTGGTTCCAATACAACCTCGCAAAGAGCCGTGCTTCTTTAAGGATACAAAGACTCCGGCACGGTTTGCTAACATTTCCGAGGGTAAGCCCTCTGGTAGCTTCGCCCTTTTTCCGGTCTGCACATAGGTTTCCAGAGACAATCTCGCCAGATGCACATAAGGATCTTCAAATTTCTGCAGCTCTCTAGCAATAGTCCTCTGTTTTTCTTTGAATACTATATCAAAGTTTCTTGTGTCATCCTCGCCCATAATCTTAAATTCACATACGGCGTAGCCTACTCCATAGGTACCTTCATAGGATAGGAACTCCGTAGAAACCGCTTTGCCACTTAATGCACCTATCAATATGATAAAGGATTTAAGCCCGCACTCCGCAGCAGCCTCACAATAATCGGGTGAGAATTCCATAAATTTAAGAAAATCTCCTTCCTTCATGGCTTGTGTTACCTCTGCATCAAACCTTGGACCTTCGCTTGCAAATCCGTAGGGTCCCTCTTCTTTTAGTTTATGAGACAAATCCCCGCTGGCTACCACTACAATCCTGCGATTTATCTTTTGTGCGGTCCTTGTAATACATTTGCCCAGTTGATAGTGATCTGTATTTGAAAGTCCGGACAATCCAATTCGTACAACTTGATAATCCTTAAGATTCTCATTTATAAAATAGAGAGGAACCATGGTTCCGTGATCTAGGCGAGGATCTTTTTCTCCCAGTGTCCCAGCTTCAAGCCCATCTTTTTCCGCACATTTTTCCAGTTCCTCTACAAAGTCCTCGTCATAGTTCACTTGAAAAGAGACTTGTTTGGCACCAAAATTACCGAAATCTCCTTTTGCTGAGTTTCCAGGTGAAATATGAAAATAGTCCGAATACATGATGCTATGCGGTGAGGTTATAATAATTGTTTCTGGTTCAAGGGCAGCAATTCGGGCAGCTACCTCACGATAGCTGTTCAACGTTTCACTTACCTTAAGTTCTTGACCCTTTCCCACCTCTGGTATTAGGAGAGGCGGATGTGGAACTACAAATGCACCAACCAGTGCCATGATAACACCTCCGTAATTAATTATATAATACGTCAATTTGAACAATATAGATTTGAATAGGGCGATACAAAACACAGTTCATTTGCAACATATTCTCACAGTTGCTTATAAGCTGTGCTGTATTTAATATCTAGAATACGCATTAGTAACTTAATGAAGTACATAGCAACTATTGTGAATTGATAACTAAATATTAGCTTTTATCTGTTAGGAATATGAGATATCGTACCACTAGCTTGTATCATGATTATATCCTGTCGGACAGGAGAAAGGAAGATTTATCTGAAAACACAAATTGCATAAATACCAAGTTTCTGTTAATATGTAAAAAACTTGGTGGCATAAGCTTACAGCTTCTTTTCGTTCCTTTTTTATTATGCTACATAATTTTGTGTAATTAGTATTTGCAAAAAGTATAAATGAATGTGAGTCGCAAACACATTCCGAATAAATATGAAAAGGACAAATAAAAAGGCTAATAAACAAGACAAATAACAAGACAAATAAAAAGTCAAATAAAAAGATGGGAGAGTTGTTATGAGGCGTAAGGACAGGTTGGTTAGTGATTCGCAGGAAATTTTTGAAATCTTAAAACGTTGTGAGGTTTGTCATCTGGCGTTCTATGATGAGGAATTTCCTTACATTGTACCCTTGAATTTTGGAGCAGTTGAAAGGGATGGAAGCTTTGAATTGTATTTCCATGGAGCAAAAGTAGGTAAGAAGCTAGATTTATTAAGAAATAATCCTCATGTGGGCTTTAGTATGTCTTGCTCTCATAAGCTGATAGAAAAAGAGGAAGCCTGTGAATATACCATGGAATACGAGAGCGTATGCGGGAATGGAATACTGGAGGAATTAGAGGATGAATATAAAACCCAGGCCCTTAACATTCTTATGAAGCAATATACTGGCAAAGACGATTACACCTTTCCAGAAAATGCACTAAGAGCGGTGGCTGTTATGAAGCTAACTGTAAAAGAGATTAATGGGAAACGCCTTAATAAGTAAGGAGTTGTGCAATTGCACACAAAAGTATGGTCATTGATTGATTGAATATTTCTACTACTTCTCATATAATTTGATAAAGAAATAAGAAAGCAAGGGAGCTGGTTCGGACAACTGGCTTCTTTTTTTGTGTCAGCGTTCTGGCACCATAACAGGAATTACATTGAGGAGGATGTTCAAATGTCAGGTGAAGAGATCAAAAACATGCAAAAGGAATACTGTCTGCAATCCTGGAGTAAGCAAAAAAATATTAATCCACTACCCATTGAAAAGGCAGAGGGAATATATTTGTGGGATTACGAAGGAAACCGTTATTCAGATATGTCAGCTCAGTTAGTAAATATGAATTTAGGCTTTGGTAATAAGGCAATTGCAGAGGCAATTAAAGAACAAACCGATAAATATTGTTATGTTTCTCCGGCATATGGCGCAGAGCCCAGAGCTAAATTGGCAAAGAAGATTATTGACTTAATGCCGGACAACATGGGAAAGGTTTTCTTTACCAATGCAGGTGCGGAAGCAAATGAAAATGCAGTGAAGATGGCAAGAATGTATACGGGTAGATTCAAAATCTTCAGCCGCTATCGCAGCTACCATGGTTCTTCCTTTGGAGCAGGTAATCTAACTGGCGAACCCAGAAGATATCCATTGGAACCAGGTATTCCGGGTTTTGTTAAATTCTTTGATCCCTACCTGTACAGAGAGATTGTACCCTTTGAGTCAGAAGAAGCGGCATCCAACTATTATATTGCTAAACTGCGAGAACAGATTATATATGAAGGACCTGCAAGTGTAGCAGCTATTGTAATTGAAACAGTTACTGGCTCAAATGGTATACTTATTCCACCAAAAGGCTACCTGCCGGGTATGCGGGCACTATGCGATGAGTTTGGAATTCTTATGATTTGTGATGAAGTAATGGCAGGTTGGGGAAGAACCGGCAAGATGTTTGCATTTGAACATTTTGATGTGAAGCCGGATATGGTTACCTTTGCAAAAGGTGTCACCTGCGGATATGTACCCCTCGGTGGTGTAGTGGTAAGCAAATCCATTGCCTCCTATTTTGATGATAATTTACTATCCTGTGGTCTGACCTATAGCGGACATCCGCTTGCCTGCGCAGCAGGAATTGCCTGTGTAAATTATTATGAGGAAGCAAATATCCTCGAGCATGTAAATGAGGTTGGCATAGTATTAAGTGAAATACTACTTGCTTTAAAAGAAAAACATCCCTGTGTAGGTGATGTACGTTCCATTGGCTTATTCTCAGCAGTTGAATTTGTAAAGGATAAGACAACGAAGGAAGCCTTAGTTCCTTATGGTAAAGATCCGGAGGGTATTATGGGAAGAATTATCGGCAAGCTGAAAGAAAAGCGGTTTATGACCTATTCCCATGAAAACATGATCTTAGTAGCGCCTCCACTTATCATTACCGAAGAACAGTTACGAGAAGAGCTAGTTAAGCTGGATGAAGTTCTGACCTATATAGATGAGGAAATATTATAGATAAATACTCAAACGACGCAGTTCAAGATATACTTGGGAAATTCGAATTGTAAATGGAAGTGAGTGTGAAAAGACTACAAAAAGCTTTCAGATTCACTTTATGTACTGTTTTATAAAGCAAGATAATAAAATGAGAAGTTTGAGGTGAGAAGCTATAAAGAACTAAATTTCAAGAAAGAGGTGAAAGGATGTTAAGAGAGTCTTTGCCTAGGATAATTACAGAAAAGCTTCCCGGTCCCAAAGCTGCAGCCATTCTGGAACGTCGAAAAGAGATTGTACCAAATGCAATTCGCTGCGTTTATCCCTGTGTCATTGAACGGGGAGAAGGAGCAATGGTAGAGGATGTGGATGGTAACAGATATCTAGACTGGATTGGTGGAGTTGGTGTTCTTAATGTAGGGTACTCACATCCGGAACTTGTTACGGCGGTAAAGGAACAATCAGAGAAATATTTTCATGGTATGTTTAATATCGTCACTCATGAAGGCTATATAGAGTTGGCGGAGAAACTTTCTAAAGTAACACCGGTCCGCGGAGCGGCAAGAAAGGTCATGTTTGCAAACAGCGGAGCTGAGGCGGATGAAAATGCTATTAAAATAGCAAAAGGATACACCAAGCGACCCAATATTATTGTGTTTTCTGGTGCGTTTCATGGCAGAACCCTTCTTACCATGACAATGACAGCAAAGAGAGCCTATTCCTATGGCCTTGGTCCATTTCCAGATGGTATATACCGTGCAGAATATCCTTATCTATATCGAAGTCCTTCGGGAATGACCAGAGAGCAGGCTATTAACTACTATATCAATAATCTAAAAATGATATTTGAGCATACCACACCCGCCGAGCATGTTGCTGCAATTGTACTGGAACCCTTACAAGGAGAAGGTGGGTTTATACCAGCACCCCTTGAATGGGTAAAAGCTGTCCGCGATATCTGCGACGAACATGGAATTTTATTAGTTGCAGACGAGGTGCAGACTGGCTTTGGGCGTACCGGTAAATTATTCGCCTCCTGTTATTGGGAAGAAGCGGCTTGTGCACCGGATATTATTACTGCTGCCAAGTCTATCGCAGGCGGAGTCCCCATTAGTGCAGTTGTTGCAAGCAAAGAAATTATGGATGGAATCACCCCCGGAATTATCGGCGGTACTTATGGCGGTAATGCGCTGGCCTGTGCGGCAGGTCTAAAGGTATTAGAGGTAATTGAGAAAGAGGGGCTGGTAGAACGTTCGGCTAGGATCGGAAGTAGATGTATGGAAGTCTTTGAGTCCTGGAAAGAGAAATATGAAATTGTTGGGGACGTTAGAGGCTTAGGAGCAATGATAGGCATTGAATTTGTGAAGAATAAGCAAACGAAAGAGCCTTATCCTGAAATCGTTAATCAATTAGTAGCTGCCTGTGCAAACCAGGGCCTTTTAATTGAAAATGCAGGAACCTTTGGTAATGTTATTCGTTTTCTGGCTCCACTGGTTATAACGGACGAACAACTGGAAGCTGGCTTTCAAATATTTGAAGAAGCCCTTGTGCAATTGAACAGCTAACTCTGGTCATATAGCAATTGCTTTCCTGCTTGTCCTTAAGCTATAATGCTACTAAATTAATTGTTACATGAATAATAAAAAGCAGCGATGGAGCTATCAAAGATGTTCCTAGCTGCTTTTTTTGATTAGAGGTGATGCATATGGCGTATCAATTCACATTACCACGCAATGTTTTAATCGGTAAAAATGCACTGGAAACCAGTGAAAAGGCGATAAAAGCACTTGGTAAAAAAGCGTTCGTGGTCAGTGGTAAGATTGTTACAAAGGCAGGAATCGTGGCAACATTAACTGACTATTTGGAGCAATGGGGAATTGAGTATGTGGTATTTAATGATATAACGGGAGAACCTACGGACCAAATGATTGAAGCAGGGGTCAAAGCGTATAAAGAAACAGGCTGCGACTTTTTAATTGCAATCGGGGGAGGAAGTCCACTGGATAGTGTAAAAGCAATTGCTGCGATGACTGTACTTTCTGGACGAATTTCGGATTATCTGGGAATTGAGATTGAAGGAGAATTTCCTTCCATGGTTCTTATCCCAACAACAGCAGGAACAGGATCAGAAGCAACGAAATTCACTGTAATAACTGATACAGAAAAAGATGTAAAGATGTTGTTAAAGGGAAACGCTCTCTTACCTGATTTAGCAGTTATCGATCCAACCTTTACACTTACTTCACCCCCGGACATAACGGCAGCAACAGGAATGGATGCACTTACCCATGCGGTAGAGGCTTATACATCAAGGAAGGGAAGCACCTTAACCGACATCTATGCCTTGTCAGCAATTAAGCGAATCTTTCGTTATCTTCCAATCGCCTATAGTGATGGAAGTGATGAAACAGCAAGAGAGGAAATGCAGCTGGCTGCCTTTGAAGCTGGAGTTAGCATCAACAATGCTTCAGTAACCCTGGTGCATGGTATGAGCAGACCGATTGGTGCAAACTTTCACGTACCCCATGGTATATCCAATGCAATGCTGATTAAAGTATGTTTGGAATATGCACTGGATGGATGTTATGAACGGTTCGGCAGAATAGCAAGGGAGATTGGAGTTGCGGATAGTGCCGTAAGGGACGAAGTAGCAGCGAGAGCCTTCTTGGTAGAACTAGATAGATTATGCAGCCATTGTAACATACCAACCCTTAAGGAATATGGCATTCAAAAAGAAGAGTTTGAATCCAGAGTTGAAAAGATGGCGCAGGATGCTATGAATAGTGGCAGCCCCTCAAACACAATCAAAGAGATTACAAAAGAAGCGATTATTAAATTATATCATAAGTTATGGTGATAAATCATGTGATTACGATGGCGTAGGGCATTTTGCTTTACGTCCTTTTGTTTGTTGGGAGGTAGAATATGGTGGCTATGGATGTTTTATTAAAAGATGTTGTTGCGAAGGAGTATGCGAAAAGAGTGATGGAAGCAGAAAACAAAAGAGAAACAGCAATTTCAATACAGGATTTATGTATCAGTTTTCCTGATAAAGATGGTGGAGCACAGGTAGTTGCATTACAAAATGTTAATCTGGATATCAGAGAAGGCGAATTTATTTCCCTCCTGGGTCCTTCTGGGTGCGGTAAAACCACCCTGCTTCGAACCATAGCAGATCTACAGAAGCCAACTTCGGGAAATATTTCAATTAGAGGGCAATCACCCAGAGAAATCAGACTTCAAAAGAAATTTGGAATTGTATTTCAAAATCCTGTTCTATATGACTGGAGAACCGTAAGACGAAATGTGTGCATGCCAATGGAGTTGATGGGAGTTCCCAAAAAAGAAAGAACGGCAAGAGTTACAAAAATGCTGGAACTGGTTGGACTAATGGAATTTGGCAAGAAATATCCGCATCAGCTAAGTGGTGGCATGCAGCAGAGAGTTGGTATAGCAAGAGCGCTGGCTATTAAGCCGGAAATTCTATTGATGGATGAACCCTTTTCTGCTTTAGATGAGTTTACAAAAGAAAAGCTCCACGAGGACTTACTAAGAATCTGGAAGAAAACCAATAAAACCATATTATTTGTTACTCATAATATTCAGGAAGCAGTATTCCTATCCGACCGGGTGGTGGTTCTGTCACCTCATCCGGGAAGAGTTTCAGCAGTAGTAGATATTGAACTAGAGAGACCAAGAGGCTTAGATATTAAGAACACACCACAGTTCAATGAGATGGTAATAAAGGTAAGAAACAGCTTTGAAGGCGTTTAAGAAATCTACTCTAACACGAAAATTACACTTTAGAGTATAAATGCCGGAGAAAGGAGAAACATGGAACAGATTAAAAAAGGCCTTACATCAAAGAAAATGGTGACCCTGGTATGGATTACAGGATTAATTGGTTTATGGGAAATAGGGGCTTCCATTATAGAACAGACAAAGCGATCTCCTGAAAATGTGCTGCCTCATCTATCACAGATTTTAGCTTCGGTTTTTAGTAAGGATTTGGTGAGCAGCGGCCAGACAGCACTGCAAATTGTTTTAAGTAATGCAGGCATTACATTGCTGCGTGCAGGTGTTGGATTTTTAATTGGTATCGTCATTGGCTATTGCTTGGCATTGCTAATGAATATGCTAAATGCAGTTGAAAAGACAGTATTTCCATATCTGATGATGATACAAATGATACCAATTCTAGGTATGGCACCAATTGTATTAGCAATAACCAAGGACATTGATAAGAGTCGTATTGTAATAGCAGCGATTTTGACCTTTTACCCAGTAGCAACTAATACCTTGGCTGGCTTTAAGGCAGTGGAAAAAGAAAAACATGAATTGATGTATTCCATTGCAGCCAGTAAATATCAAATATATCGAAAGCTATTAATACCCTCGAGTATGCCATATTTCTTTACCGGACTTAAGATATCTGCTCCAATGGCGATTACTGCTTCGATTCTTGTGGATACCTTGCAAGGAGGGGGAGGGCTTGGATGTATGCTTTCACAATCCTTAAAACATGCAATGTCTATTTATGTATTCTGGCAGATTGTATTTTTAAGTGCGATTATCGGTATTCTTAGTTATTACCTGATGTCAGTGCTGGAGAAGGTAATGTCACCTTATAAACGTAAGGGACCCAAAGCTAAGAAATAAAGTGTTAGGTATAAAGATTTAAGGGTTACCACAGTTTTATATAAAAATGGAGGATTCATATGGAAGAACGTATTCAGGAAAAAGTGAAGAAGAAATCTATCACAACTTTCCTTTATCCAGCCTTACTAGGAGTTTTAGTGGTCGTTCTGTGGCAAACACAGTTACTGCACAAAATGATCGGGGCAGATACTTTCACCTTACCGCTTCCGGGAAGAATTTTTAGTATATTAATTGACAACATGTCAGGAGTACTTTTAAATGTCCGTGCAACTGTGATTGTAGCCATCGGAGGATTGATTTTTGGTTCCATATTTGGGTATTTGCTAGCTATTGTTGCGACTGCTTTTCCGAAATGGGGTGTTGGAGGTCTTACTATAGCGTCAGCCTTTAATGCGATACCGATTATAGCAATAGCCCCAATCCTTAATAATCTAACAAAAGATTTTAGTAAGGACCCTAATGTAAGAAGTATGTTAGCAAAAACCTTGGTAGTAATGGTTACTTGTACGGTACCTATGAGCATCAATGCATATCGTGGATTTACGGAGCTAAAGCCATTTTCTTTGGACTTAATGAAGTCCTATGCTGCGAATAAGCTGACAATATTTTTAAAGCTTCGGGTACCTAACAGTGTGCCATATGTCTTTACTGCATTGAGAGTTTCAGTGCCGGCCTGTGTTATTAGTGCTCTGGTTAGTGAATACTTTGCAGAATTTATCATAGGTGTAGGCAGACAAATTAGAGAAAATGTCGTACTTGCACAATACGCCACGGCTTGGGCTTATATCATAGTAGCCTGTGCCATAGGAATTTTGCTATATGTCATATTACTCATAAGCGAGGGTATTTTGCTGAAAGGACGTAAGTAGTGTTGCTTCAGCTAAATATAGATGAAAGTTATTAAAGGTAAGGTAGTACGGGTAACAAATTATAAGGAGGATGAATTTATGAAAAAATTATCTTTAAAAAAATTAAGTGCATTGTTTTTAACCTGCATTCTGCTTGTAACGTTATTAGCAGGCTGCAAAAATTCAAAAGAGACTTCTACAGATACTCCTGAACCAACCACAGCTGCAGAGGATACTCCTAGTGCTGAAGCAACGCAGACTCCAGAGGCGACACCTGAAAGTACTGGTCCTTACTATGCTGCGGATGCCAGTATTGAAAGTATTGTTTTGGACGCAGCGGGCAAAGGTCAGGTTGGTAACTGGGGACTTGGTAATGAATACGAAATTCAAGCTCTATTATCCAAGTATGGTCAGCCAACCACTTATTTAAGTCAGGCATTTGATATGGATGGATTTGATGATGACTCAATTTTATTGGCATCCGCAATGACCTACAATGAATTGGGGTTAGTTAAGAATTCCTATGATGGAGCTTATGGCTATGGAGAAGCAGTAAAGTACATTGATATGAATGACGAAGGGGTAGCAATGTTAGAGGATAACATTTTCACCACAAAGGCATTTGCAGAAGCAAATCCAGAAACCGTAAAGGCATTCATCTATGCTTCCATGAAGGGCTGGGAGTATGCATGTGCTAATCCGGCAGAAGCAGCAGAAATCGTATATAAATATGGTTCTTCTGTATCCGCAGAGCATCAGGCATATATGGCAGACGAAGTTAAGAAATTAGTAGAAACAGATACCACAGGCGCAGCTGTTACTTCTTATGGTAATATGGACGAAACAGCAATGCAGCAGACCCTTGATTTAGCGAAACAGTACATTAAGTTAGATGACTCAGCTGCAGCAGACAAACTTCAGACCTTAACTCTTGATGATATCAGAAATACCACATACTGGACAGAAGCAACCGCTTCTACAGGAAGCTTCACACCAGAGAAGACAGAAGTAAGCATTCAGTTGAAATGGTTACCACAGGCACAGTTCATGGGTTACTATGTAGCACTGGATAAGGGATATTACGATGAAGTGGGATTAAAGGTTAATATTGTTTCCGGTGGTGGTGATATTGGTGAAACCACAGCGGTTTACACTGGACAGGTAGATTTCGGTGTAACTTGGGTATCTAATCTAATCGCAGCAAACGCAGGCGGTATGGAATTGCTTGAAGTTGCACAGGTATATCAAAGGTCAGGACTTGTATTAGCATATAAAATTAATCAGTAATTAAATATTTTAGTAACTATTCAGAACCAAGCTCGAAAATCTATGATTTCCTCGCTGTTTGGCTCTGAACAGTTATAACTTATATTCAAGCGAAGGGGCTGTTGCAATGTAATTATTTTGCAGCAGCTTTTTTGCATTTTGTGGGAGATAGATAACTGCAATACTTTATAGATTGCAATTATCATTTTTAGTAAGTTGTCTGGTTGTATTAAATAAGGAGGTTGTGATATGGATTTACTTATAAAGAATGGAACAATTATTACTGCAAAAGAAAGCTTCGTGGCTGATATTGCTGTTAAGGATGGGAAAATAGCTTGCATTGGAACAGATCTTAAGTTGGATGCAAAGGAAATTATAGATGTTACAGGAAAATTAGTTTTACCCGGTGGAATCGATGTTCATACGCACTTAGCAATGCCTTTTGGAGGCACGGTATCGGCAGATGGATATCTTTCAGGTACGAGGGCTGCAGCCTGTGGTGGTGTAACGACTGTCTTTGACTATCCAATGCAGCGTAAGGGAAAAGGAATTCTAGAAACTGTAGAGGGAAGAAAAGAACTTTGTGATCCAGAGGCATGTGTTGATTATGCCTTTCATTGCATTATAACTGATTTGAATGAAGGGACACTTCTGGAGGAATTTGCTGCTGCAGTGGACTACGGGATTACAAGCTTTAAATGTTTCCTTGTATATAAGAAGGAAGGCATGATGGTGGATGATGCAACCTTAATTAAAGTAATGCTGAAAGCGAAAGAGGTTGGAGCAATTACTAATATTCACGCAGAAAATCCAGATGTTATTGACTTAAATATAGAAAAGTTTTTAAAGGAAGGGAAAACCTCACCCTGGTATCACTATCTTAGCAGGCCTGAATTTGTTGAAGCAGAAGCAGATAAGAGAGCAGTACACTGGGCAAAATCCATTGACGCTCCCTTATACATTGTTCATATGGCAGATAAGGAAGGGTTAGAGGCTGCGGTCGAGGCAAAGCTTGCCGGACATAAAGTATACATTGAAACCTGTCCGCAGTATCTGGAGTTTACCAATGAGGTTTATAAAAGAGAAGATGGAAGAAATTTTGTATGTTCTCCTCCTATAAAAGCACAAGAAAGTCAGGACGCACTTTGGGCCGCGATCAGGCAGGGAACCATTGATACGGTAGCAACAGATCATTGTCCTTTCCAAAGCTACGAAAAGGATTGGGGTAAGGAGGATTTCACAAAAATTCCGAATGGTTGTGCCGGTATTGAGAATCTATATCCTTATATGTTATCCGCTGCAAATGACGGAAAGATTACCTTTAACCGTGCCGTTGAACTTTGCTCCACCAATCCAGCAATTATCTTTGGCTGTGAACAGAAAGGTTCTATTACAGTGGGTAAGGATGCTGACCTTGTCATTTATGACAAGGATAAGGATTTTACCATATCGGTTGATAACATGCATTCCGATTATGATCACACGATTTGGGAAGGAAAAGAGCTGCATGGCTACCCGGTTCAAACCTATGTAAGAGGAAAATTGGTCTATGATAACGGTACCTTTACCGGAGAACCTGGGTTTGGAGAATTCATTAAGAGGAAACCTGTTTTCCGCTAATGTAATAAAAGGTTGATTATGTGTCATAAGTCAGTTTGTATCGTGCTTCATTGAGCAGATTGGCAAATCCTAATTATAATAACAAGGCTTTTGACACTTGCCAACGTTGAAATAAGTAGCAAGTATAAAAAGTCTAAATATATGAAAGTTTGGAGTGATTGCTATGAGTAATCTAGCTTATCGAGAGCTATCGTTAATTGAAGAAACAGCAGGGTGTCTGCTTTGTAATAATGCGCTATGTACAAAAGCATGTCCGCATGGACTGGAAGTGGATAAAATACTGCGTTCCATCCGTTTTGATAACAGTACTGGTGCAGCGAACAGGCTCCCCAAAGAGTTGCCTTGTACCAGTTGTGAAACCAAGGATTGTATGCAGGTCTGTATAAAGTCTAAGATTAACAGAACAGTTCCTATTGATGAGATTATGGAAAAGGTTGCGACCCTGCCAAAGATGAAGCCGGAAAAAACAGATTTATCGATTGCCTTCTGTGGTGTTCCCTGTGAAAATCCCTTCTTCCTATCTTCCTCTGTAGTGGGAAGTAATGCAGAGATGATTGCAAAAGCCTTCGATATGGGCTGGGCAGGAGTGGCTTTCAAAACCATTGGTACTTTTGTACCGAATGAGGTTTCACCAAGATTTGATGCCCTTCGTAAAGAGTCTGCACCCTTTGTGGGATTTAAGAATATAGAGCAGATTTCAGATTACACCCTTGGTGAGAATATAGAATTTATTAAGAAATTAAAGAGAGATTATCCGAATAAGGTAATCATTGCTTCCATCATGGGCCAGAGTGAAGAGGAATGGACTTATCTGGCTGAGGTTATGACAGAGGCTGGAGCAGATATCCTAGAGTGTAACTTCTCTTGTCCGCATATGGCAGCAGATGGATTGGGCTCGGATGTTGGCCAAAACCCCGAATTAGTAAGTGCATATACCAAAGCAGTTCGAAAGGGATCTGACCTTCCAATTTTGGCGAAGATGACTCCTAACATAGGTAACATGGAAATACCGGCAATTGCAGCCATTGAGGCAGGAGCTACCGGAATTGCTGCAATTAATACCATAAAAAGTCTAATGAATGTTAACCTGGATTCTTTTTCTTCAGGGCCGGATGTGGAAGGAAAGACAAGTGTTGGAGGTTATTCCGGTAAAGCTGTTAAACCCATTGCACTTCGGTTCATTCACACTCTACATGAGTGTAATAAACTTTCCAAAGTACCGCTTAGTGGTATGGGGGGGATTGAAACCTGGAGAGATGCAGCAGAATTTATGGCACTTGGATGTGAAAATATTCAGGTAACTACCTCGGTAATGCAGTATGGATACCGAATTATTGAGGATATGATAGAAGGAATGGAGTTGTATTTAAGTTCCCATGGGTATCAAAGTATTACTGAATTCATAGGTAAGGCAACCAGTCAGGTAGTGTCAGCAGAAGCCTTAAACAGAGAAAGCATCTGTTATCCAAAGTTTAACCGGTCGGTTTGCCTGGGTTGCGGTCGCTGTTATCTTTCCTGCTTTGATGGGGGTCATCAGGCATTGATACAGGACAGTGCAACCGGAAAGCCCATTATGAATGCGAAGAAATGTGTAGGTTGTCACCTATGTGTAACTGTTTGTCCAGTGCAAGCAATCTCACAGGGGGTCAGAGTACTAAAAAACAATCGTTTGATTGGTGCAGAAATATAAGGGAGGAATTATCTATGGAACTATGCAGTCTGGAACGGATGGAAGATAAAATAAAAACCTTTGGACAGTTTGGAGATACGGGTAGAGGAGGTATTACAAGATTTTCACTATCAGAGGAAGCAATAGCTGCCAGAACAGAATTTAAGAAAAGAATGGAAGCCATCGGCGCAACCGTTGTTACAGATGATATGGCTAATATGTATGCAACATTACCAGGTACAGAAGATTTGCCTGCAATTCTATCAGGATCACATCTGGACTCTGTAAGACAGGGAGGCAATTATGATGGAGTACTTGGTGTGTTGGCTGCCATGGAGGTTGCTGAAACTTTAGTAAAAGAGAACATCCCACATCGACATCCCTTTACAGTAGTTGTTTGGACTAATGAAGAGGGAGCACGCTTTGAGCCGGCAATGATGTCCTCCGGTGTAATCTGTGGTAAGTTTAATAAAGAAGATATGTTAGCCTCGGTAGCAAAAGACATCCCTGGATATACCTTTGGAGATGCTTTAGCTGCAAGTGGGTTTTGTGGTGAAGAGACGAATAGAGTGAGCAGAGACAAATGTAAAGCTCTTATGGAACTTCATATAGAACAGGGACCTGTGCTTGAAGCAGAAGGTTATGATATAGGAGTAGTGGAAGGTGTCTGCGGAATGATTAACTATGAATTTACTCTAAAGGGTCAGGCTGGCCATGCAGGAACTACTCCAATGAAATATCGGAAGGATGCCTTATACGCAGCTACGAAGACCATACAGTATCTCCACGAGGAACTTGATAAGCTTGACTCTAAATTAGTATATACAACAGGAAAATTTTCTTGTCATCCCAATATACACACAATAATCCCGGATGAGGCAAAGTTCACTTTAGATGCCAGGCATCAAGATCCTAAGGTAATTGAACAGGTTTTAAATATTATAGCGAAGCTGCCGACCGATATTGAAAAATGTAGCTTGAGTTATGAAAAAGCTTGGTCACGTAATACAGTAACTTTTACTCCAGAGTTAGTAGAGATGGTAGAAAAAAGTGCAAAAGAATTCGGTTACTCTAATAAAAGAATGTATAGTGGCCCTGGCCATGATGCCCAGTTTATGATTGATATGGTCCCAGCGGCAATGATATTTGTACCCAGTGTCGGTGGTCATAGTCATTGTGAAATAGAATTTACACCATCTATTAATTGTTTTATGGGAGCAAATGTATTATTAAAGACCGTTTTATCCATTGATGGTCAGTAAGTATTTTTAATTGCTAACCTCTTATTGGTGCTCTTGCTACCAGACGTGAGAGTGCCATAATTCGCAATATCTCCAATTGAACCCCAATGTAAGGATTATCCAGGTCCTGGCATTGGGGTTCAATGCATTAGCTATTTATGCTTAAAAATATTTTAAGTTTCTAAAAAAAAGTAATTTTTTATACTTATTTTTGCGAAAAGTAGTTTTCAAATTAACAATCTAGTGATATACTAATGTCGAAGCGGAATTATAAGAGACTTAATTCCTGAATTTTGCCCAAGATTGTTATATCATTAACAATATTCGCGAAAGCAAAGTGAAGTATCAACAAAACTTGTTTTGTTGAATATGAACGCGCTCGCGAGAAACACGCGCAACGAGTTTCAAGTACGCGAAAGCAAAGTGAAGTATCAGCAAAACTTATTTTGTTGAATACGAACGTGCTCGCGAGAAACATGCGCAGCATGTTTCAATAACGCGAAGGGTTGACTAATCTTATGTAAGTTGATAAAATGCGATTTGATGAAGAGAGTAAGGAGCGAACATGGGAAAGAAAATAGTAATTGTCGGTGCTGGTTATGCCGGAATACTGACAGCGAAAAAATTAGCTAAGAAATTTAAAAAGCAGAAGGATATCAGTATTACCATTATTGATAAAAATCCTTTTCACACTATGCTTACGGAGTTGCATGAAGTTGCAGCCAACCGTGTTGATGAAGATAGTATAAAGATCAGCTTAAGCAGAGTTTTTGCAGGCAGAAATGTTGACGTTAAGCTTGATACTATTAATTCAATAGATTTTGAGAAGAAGAAGGTCCTCGGAACTAAGGAATCCTATTCCTATGATTATTTGGTTATAGCAGCTGGTTCAAAGCCAACCTTTTATGGCGTTCCAGGTGCAGAAGAGCACTCCTTTAAGTTATGGTCTTATGAGGATGCTGTTGTACTTAGAGAACATATTCAGGCTACCTTCCGTAAGGCAATGGTTGAAACCAATGAAGAGGAAAGAAGAAGACTTCTTACTTTCTGGGTTGTTGGAGCTGGCTTTACAGGCGTTGAAATGATCGGTGAATTAGCAGAGTATGTGCCAATCTTATGTGAAAAATATGAGATTAAAAGAGAAGAAGTTTCTTTATATAATGTAGACGGATTAAGCAGAGTAATTCCTAACTTAACAGAGAAGCTTTCTGCTAAAGTTGAGAGACGTCTTGAGAAGATGGGCGTTAAAGTTGTTCTTAATGCATTTGTTGCTGGCATTGGTGAAGACTTTATCGATCTTAAGCAGAATGACAAGGTTGTAAATCATAAAGCAGGTACTGTAATCTGGGCAGCAGGTATTCAAAGTGCTGACGTAACAGCTAAGACTGGTGACCATCTAGAAGTTGCACGTGGTGGTAGAGTTCAAGTAGATGCATTCCTTCGTTCTTCAAAGGATGAAAGTGTATATGTTGTTGGTGATAACATGAATTATGTTCCTGCTGGTGAAGAACGTCCAGTTCCACAGATGGTTGAGAACTGTGAACAGAGCTCCCATACAGCAGCACACAATATTACTTGTGCAATTACCGGTAAAGGTGAGTTGGAAGAATACAAACCTAAGTTCCACGGTGTTATGGTTTGTATCGGCGGACGTTATGGTGTTTGCCATGTAGGTTTACCAGGTCATTTCTTCAGTATGCCTTCCTTCTTTGCAATGTTTGCAAAACATTTTATCAATGTTATTTATTTTATACAGGTTCTTGGATGGAACAAAGTATTCAGCTATGCAAAGCATGAGTTCTTTACCATCAGAAACCGCAGAAGTTTTGTTGGTGGACATTTCTCCAACCGTACCCCTAGTTTCTTATTAATGCCTTTACGTGTATGGCTCGGTGCTGTATGGGTATATGAAGGTATTATGAAAATTGTTGAAGGCTGGTTTGATGCTCCAAAGCTTGAAGGTTTCTTTGGTGGAGCGAAGAATTGGTATGATGGAATTTTAAATGCAGCTTCTGGTGTTGCAGCTACTTCAGCAGCAACAGGCGTTACCGAAGCAGCAACTGATGCTGTATCTGCAGCAACTGATGCAGCAGCAAACGGTGGTGGAGAAGTAGTTAAATCAGCAGGTGAAGTATTAATTAACTTCAACATACTTGGATTAATTAAACCTATCTTTGTTAGTGGTAAAGAACTTGCAGAATCCACTCTTAGTGATTTAGCATTCCGTTTGGATATACCTGCAATGAACTGGTTTGTAGATAAATTAATTTTACCTTATAATGGAGTTCAATTATTCATGCAGATTTTCATTGTTGTAGCAGAAATCTTAATTGGTTTAGCACTTATCGGAGGTTTATTCACAACTCCTGCAGCAGCATTATCACTTGTTTTACAGTTTATGTTCGTATGTACAACTGGTTTATACTTAGGAACCTTCTGGATGGTATTTGCAGGTATCGCAGTATTAATTGGTGCTGGTAGAAGTCTTGGACTTGACTATTATGCAATGCCAGGATTAAAGAAAGTATGGAAGAAACTACCTTTCGTTAGAAAGTGGTATATTTATAATGATTAATGAGAAAAGACTAGAAGATAAGATGGAAGTAATGTCGTTGGAGGAAGCAACTGCCTTAGTAAGAGACGAGGTAAATCGTATTTTATTAAAAGCTCCGCTCATCATTCGCGAGTATACGAAACATCTGATGACATCACGTGGGAAATTCATTCGAGCATCTTCAGTAATGCTATGTGCAGAAGATAAAGAAGGTAAGATTAAAGCAGATGCTGTGAAAATTGCAGCAGCAATTGAACTTCTACACCTTGCTACGCTGGTTCATGATGATATTATTGACAATGCTGACCTGCGCAGAGGAGAGGTTACTCTTCAGAAAAAGTATGGCAAACGTACCGCAGTAATCTGTGGAGACTATCTTCTTAGCGTTTCACTTCGCTTGGCTACTTCCTTACAAAATAAAAAGGATTATGTGGAATTAAATCTTCCTGATTATGTTGGTAGAGTGTGTCTCGGTGAATTAAATCAACATTTAAATAACGGTAACATTGGTTTATCCATATATCGTTACTTGAAAATAATTTCTGGTAAAACAGCAGCTTTATTTGAAGCTTCCTATATGGCAGGTGCTATATTTTCAGGTTGTGAAGAAAAAGAGTTGAAACACTATAAACAGTTAGGTTATTATGTGGGAATGATATTCCAGCTAACCGACGATTGCATTGATTTTGAAGATACGGTTGAATCGGCTTTTAAGCCGGTTCAATCGGATTATGAACAAGGGGTCATAACATTACCACTGATTCATGCTTTGGATCAAGAAGATGAATTAAAGTCAAAAGCGTTAAGTCAAGGTTTAACCAGAATAGAGATTAATGAAGCTGTTAAAAAGACTGGTGGAATTGGTTTTACAAAATTGATGGTTCAGAAATATCATGCGAAATCCATGAAGCTGATTGAGAAACTTGATGTGGCAGAAGCAAAACGAGAAAAGCTAATTGGTGTTTTAAATAGAGCAGCTCGATTAGCCTAATGAATCAGGAAAAGCTTGTTTGCTATTATGTACAGATAGAAGGACATTATGATTAAAAGATTTTTGGATTACGTTGAAATCAGAACAAAGATAACCAGTACATTTACATTTCTTATGGCAATAGCGTTTCTATTGTATCAAAAACAGGAGATACGCTGGGACTTAACCTTAGTATTCTTTATAGCAATGTTTTTATTTGATTTAACAACAACAGCTATTAATAACTATATTGATACTAAGACGAATCATCAAAAGTTACAATTTAATAGGAGAACAGCTCTTATTATTATATATGCATTGTTTGGTATGAGCGCCGCGCTAGGCTTATATCTGGCGTATTCAACTGATATCGTAATTTTATTTGTTGGTGGAATTTGTTTCTTGTGCGGTGTGTTTTATACCTATGGTCCGATTCCAATCTCCAGGCAGCCGCTTGGAGAAGTATTATCGGGCATGTTTTACGGATTGTTAATACCCTTTATCCTTTTTTATATTAATTCACCGGAAGGTACTTATTTGTCATTGTATGTTAATTTTAAAACAATCTCTTTAAACTTGCAGGTATGGCCTTTGATTACTTTGGTATTGTTTGCTATTATTCCCTTCAGTGTAACAGCAAATATTATGCTTGCGAACAATATATGTGACCTTGAAAAAGATATTGCAGTTAAGAGACACACCTTACCCTATTATATAGGAAGAAAGGCACTTGGGTTATTTGCTGGACTATATTATTTAACCTATGCAGCTACGATTGTAATGGTGGTGCTTCAGATTTTACATCCAATTTGCTTATTATCTTTGGTTACAATTATTCCGGTGCAAAAGAATATTAGTGTATTCTTTAAAAAACAGGAGAAGGCAGAAACCTTCCAATGTTCCATTAAAAACTTTATCTTAATTATGGGTGCTCAAGTTATTACAATAGGTATTAGCGCATTTGTATTCTAGGATAAAAGCATTTTGTATATTATTCCCGATAAACGGGATTGATATAGGGGCAACTAGAAATAGGTGCTTCAACATAAACTACACATTATATACATGGAGGATTTTTTATGAAAAAACTTTTAGCAGTTTTACTCGTGTTAACTTTGGTAATGACCATGGTAACCGGATGCGGAAAAGCATCAGATGATAAGAAGGCAGACCCTACTACAGCACCTACAACAGCAGTAGAGCCTACAGAAGCACCTTCAACAGATGTAGAGACACCTGATACAGAAGTACCTGCAACAGCAGATGCTGCAAAGACTGGTTTTGCAACAGTAGCTTCTATCGCTAAGTCTAAAGACGCTACAGCTGATGCTGACGGTTTAGCAGAAGTTGACGCTTTAATCGCTGCAGTAATTGTTGACAAAGATGGCAAAATCGTTGATTGTCAAATAGATGCAGAAATGGATAGAATGAACTTCTCTGCAGAAGGTAAATTAACTACTGATATTGCTACTACTTTTAAAACAAAACAGGCACTTGGTGCAGACTATGGTATGAAATCTTCTTCCGGTATCGGCAAAGAGTGGTTTGAGCAGGCAGATGCATTTGCAGCTTATGTAGTTGGTAAGACTGTAGATGAAGTTAAAGGTATTGCAGTTAACGAAGAAGGTATCGCAGGAGATGCTGATTTAGCAGCTTCCATTACAGTACATATTGGTGATTTTATCGCTGTTGTTGAAAAAGCTGTTAACAATGCACAGGAATTAGGCGCTACAACTGCTGACCAGGTTGGTTTTGCTGCATCCATCGATATGGCTAAATCTAAAGATGCTGCTGCAGATGCTGATGGTTTAGCACAGGCTTACGCTAACTACGCTGTAGTTACTGTTGGCGCTGATGGCAAGATCACAAGCTGTATCATTGACGCTGCACAGGGTAATGTAAACTTCAATGCTGAAGGTAAAGTTACTACTGATTTAGCAACTGTTCTTAAGACAAAGCAGGAATTAAAAGATGAATATGGTATGAAGGCTGCTTCTGCTATTGGTAAAGAGTGGTATGAGCAGGCTAACGCATTTGCAGCTTATGTAACTGGTAAGAATGTAGACGAAGTTAGCGGTATCGCTTTAAGCGAAGAAGGTACAGCAGCAGATGCTGATTTAGCAGCTTCTGTAACTGTTCACATTGGACCTTTCATGGCTAATGTTGCTGCAGCAGTTGCAAACGCAGCTAAATAGTTTGTAAACAGTTCAGAACCAAGCAGGATATAAATAAATATTAAGGAGTGTTATAAGCATACCTGCCTATCATTCATTTAATTGATATGGTAGAAGGCCGTGTCTTGTGACACTCCTTTTTTAGGATTTACGAAGGTAAAGTGAAGTACTCTTTAATCTATACGAGGTGAAGATTTTGGGCAAAAAACTTATAATTTGTATTTTAATAATATCATTTGTAATTCAGATGGCTGGCTGTGGTACACCCAATAAGCGTTATCAGGCACAGTTCTTAGAGCTTTTTGATACAGTAACAACAATTATCGGATACGCACCCGATAAGGAAACCTTCTCGGAATATGCCCAGATGGTTTATGATGAACTGAAGAGATATCATGAATTATATGATATTTATAATAACTATGATGGTATGAATAATGTGAAAACAATTAATGACAATGCAGGTATTGCTCCAGTAAAGGTTGACCAAGAAATAATAGACCTTCTTCTGTTTGCAAAAGAGGGATATATAACTACTTTCGGCGAGTGTAATGTGGCCCTTGGTGCGGTTCTAAAAGTATGGCATGATTATAGAGAAGCAGGATCAGAAGACCCTGCTAATGCTGAGTTACCACCGATGGAGCTTTTACAAGAAAAAGCGAAGCATACTGATATTGACAAGTTAATTATAAATGAAACAGACAGCACGGTTTACCTGGAGGACCCTGAGATGAGCCTGGATGTGGGTGCTGTTGCTAAAGGTTACGCTACGGAACGAGTAGCGGAGTACATGAAGCAGAATGGTTGCAAGAGTATATTACTAAGTGTCGGTGGTAATGTAAGAGCTGTCGGGGAACGAGATGGCGATGAGAAGGATAAATTATGGAACGTGGGTATTCAAAATCCTGACTTGCAAAGTGAAGATAAATATCTTTTAATAACTAAAATAGCGGACTTATCGTTGGTATCCAGTGGCGATTATGAAAGATACTATACTGTGGATGGTAAGGAATATCACCACATTATAGATAAAGATACCTTAATGCCCGCAGATTACTATACTGCGGTATCAATTATTTGTGAGGATTCTGGTCTGGCTGATCTTTATGCAAAGCCTGCTTATAATATGCCCCTAGATGAAGCAAAGAAATTTATTGAGAGCCAGGACGGTGTGGAGGCAATGTGGGTCATGAAGGATGGTGAATTGATTTTTAGTTCCGGTTTTGAAAAATACATAAAAGAATAATTATTAACAACTCTTTTAAGTCAATGATAATAATTAGTTAAAAAGGGAATGGGCGATTGTAGCGGAAACATAAACAGTCGCCCTTTTCTATAAGTTTCATAAATTTTGTTCTCGCTAAACGGTTATAGTAAATACATAGGATTATACCTAAAAAGATAACCCTTGCAATCTAGGAATCTTACGATTAGAATAGAGATAATAGGAACATAGGAGAACTAGGAACTGTAAGGTTTAGAAAAGATGGGATAGGAGCAAAAGCGATATGGATCATATTGACAAGCAGCTATTAATTATGCTTCAGGAAAATGCACGTGTACCTTTAAAACAACTTGCGGAAAGAGTTTATTTATCTTCACCTGCAGTTGCTGCCCGAATTGAACGCTTGGAAAAGAAGGGTATCATTAAGGGATATCATACAAATATCGATTGGTTGAAATTAGGTCATCATATAACTGCCTTTATTAATCTGGAAGTAGCACCTTCACAGAAGCCAGAGTTTTATCCGTTTATCAAGGCATGTCCAAATGTAATGGAGTGCAATTGTGTAACTGGCACATACTCTATGTTAATTAAGGTATGCTTCTCTAGTACAATGGCACTGGATGCGTTTATTGGTGAGGTACAACGTTTTGGTAAGACAAGTACTCAGATTGTATTCTCAACGGCAGTGGAACATAGGGGTATTCAAATATTGGGGGAAGAGAAGGACGAAGCCTAACAGAGTATTTAAAATAATGAATTCCTAACAGGTTTTTAAGGGAATATAAATTATTACGGAGAACAACTTATAGGGGTTAAATTATGATTAATACAATAAAAATGAATCTGGATGATACGGTGCATTTGGCTAATATCGCAAAAGCACTTTCTTCAGAGACCAGACTTGAGATACTTCAGCAACTTCGTTTACAAAGTTTAAATGTAAATGAGATTGCTGAAATTCTTAATATTCCGGCGTCATCTTCAGCAGCACATGTAAAGATTTTGGAGGAGGCCGGACTTATTTACACGAAACTACAGCCAGGAATTAGAGGTTCCATGAAGGTGTGTCATATCGTGCTTGACCATATTTATGTGGAACTTAACACAGCAAAGAAACAACTCCAGGATGAAATTACAATAAAAATGCCAATTGGAAGTTATGTTGATTATAAAATTATACCTACCTGTGGCGTTGTTAGTAGCAAAGGACCAATTGGTTCAGAAGATGATCCTCGGTGTTATTATCTGCCGGAGCGAGCATTTGCGCAACTCATCTGGCTAGGGGATGGGTACATAGAGTATCGTTTTCCTACCAATCAAATACAAGGAAAACAATTATTACGAGTAGAGATTTCGGCAGAATTATGCTCGGAGGATCACGAATATAATATGGAATATCCCTCCGATATCACCTTGTGGATGGATGGTTTAGAAGTAGGAACCTGGAACTGTCCCAGTGATTTCGGTGGACGAAGGGGGAAGCTCAATCCTACCTGGTGGCCGGATAAGAATACACAGTATGGGTTATTGAAGACCTGGAAGGTAACAGAAGAAGGTTGTTACTTGGACGAAGTGAAATCCGGGGAACATAGACTATCACAATTTCACTTAGAGCAGAAAGAGTACATTACTGTTCGGATCGGCATTAAGGAAGATGCTCTGCATAAGGGAGGTCTTAACCTGTTTGGAGAAGGCTTCGGCGACTATGCACAAAATGTGGTTATGAAAATAGTATTTCAAAGTTAAGGATATTGAAACTCCTCTTTACAAATTGGGTAAAGAGGAGTAAAATAAAGCTCATAACAACATAATATATGTTTTAAAACAAAATATTTAAAATAAATATAATTTAACGTTGATAGTGACTTACATAAGGAAAAAAAGAGAAACTAACTTTTAAAAGCGGTTGGGTAAATGAATAGTTAAAGATATTTCTGAAAGAACATACAAAACATATATAAAGGAGAAGGACATGAAAAAAGAGCTAATGTTAAAATTTGAAGAAGTGTTTGGTGCAGGTGGAGAGTACGAAACTTATTTTGCACCCGGTAGAGTAAATCTGATTGGTGAGCATACAGATTATAATGGAGGGCATGTTTTTCCCTGTGCTCTGACGATTGGAACATATGCAGTTGCGAGAAAGAGAACAGATGATAAATTACGATTCTTTTCCATGAACTTTGAGAATCTGGGGATTATTGAATCTTCCGTTATTGATCTTGAGAACAAGAAAGAAGATGACTGGGCGAATTACCCTAAGGGTGTTATTAAGACCCTTCAAAATAAAGGATATGTCATAGACAAAGGGTTAGACATCCTGTATTTTGGTACTATTCCAAACGGTTCTGGTCTTTCTTCCTCAGCATCCATTGAAGTATTGACGGGATTCCTTTTGTCTAAATTATTTAATCTTAACATAAATATGATTGATATCGCACTCATTGCCCAGTCTGCTGAGAATAAATTCATTGGGGTTAATTGTGGTATTATGGATCAGTTTGCAATCGCTATGGGGAAAAAAGAGAATGCAATATTCTTAGATACATCAAATCTTGAATATGAATATGCTCCGTTGGAACTTGGTGATGCAAAAATTGTTATTATGAATACCAACAAGAAGCGTGGGTTAGGAGACTCAAAGTATAATGAACGTCGAAGTGAATGTGAGACAGCCCTTGCAGAACTTCAGACTGTGATAGAGATCAAGACACTTGGTGATTTAACAGAAGAACAATTTGAGGCGCATAAGGCTGCTATCAAGGATGACCTTAGAATAAAACGAGCAAAGCATGCGGTCTATGAAAATCAGAGAACTATTAAAGCAGTCGAAGCCTTAAAAAATAAAGATTTAGCTTTACTTGGTTCCTTAATGAATGCCTCCCATGTTTCTCTGCAGCACGATTATGAAGTAACTGGTGAGGAATTGGATACCATAGTGGAAGCAGCTTGGAAGCAAGAGGGTGTACTTGGAGCCCGAATGACTGGAGCAGGATTTGGTGGATGTGCAGTTAGTATCGTTAATGCAGCTTCAGTCGATAGTTTTATTAGTAACGTAGGTAAAGAGTATAGTGATAAAATTGGCTATGAAGCTACTTTCTATGTTGTAGAAGTTGGTAATGGACCAATAATTCTAGCTTAGCTATAACGATATGATGCCGGGGTCAAAAGCCTGATTAGGTTATCTAAGATGAATATAAGAGTATATACATTCATCTGGACTTGCCTTACCATCTTGAGACTGCCTAAAAACAGGGCAATCTCAAGATGCCGGTCTGCGCCATCTGAATATATATACTCTTATATTCATCTTTTAGACACAGTGAAGGCTTTTGACCCCAACATCATCGATATATTAGTAAGAAAAGGATTTAGATTGATGATTAGACGAATATAAAATTAGGACTTTAAATTTATTAGTTATAGCAATTTAATTTGGTACATCTATGTGGAAGGAGATTATTATGAGCATTTTAGTATTAGGTGGTGCAGGATATATTGGTTCTCATACAGTATATGAATTGATCGATAAGGGTGAGGATGTTGTCATTATTGATAATCTGGAAACCGGGTTTATAGAGGCTGTACATCCCAAAGCACGTTTTTACCAGGGTGACATTAGAGACAGAAGCTTTTTAGATGAGGTATTTGGGAAAGAAAAGATTGAAGCAGTCATTCATTTTGCAGCAAATTCACTTGTAGGTGAAAGTATGGTGAAGCCTTTAAAATATTATGACAATAATGTAAATGGCGCAAAAGTATTATTAGAAGCTATGGTTGCGCATAGCATTAATAAGATTGTATTTTCCTCAACAGCTGCAACTTACGGGGAGCCAGAACGTGTGCCGATTTTGGAAACAGATAAAACAGAGCCAACGAACACTTATGGTGAAACCAAATTAGCCATGGAGAAGATGTTCAAATGGACTGGCGTGGCTCATGACCTTCGATTTGTTTCTTTACGATATTTTAATGCTTGTGGTGCTCATAAAAGTGGTCAGATCGGAGAAGCACATAATCCTGAAAGTCATCTAATTCCACTTATTTTACAGGTGCCAAACAAGAAGAGAGAAGCCATTAGTGTGTTTGGTGATGATTACGATACAAAGGATGGAACTTGCATTCGTGACTATATTCATGTTACTGACTTAGCACAGGCTCATATTTTAGCGGTAGAGTATCTGCGTAAGGGGAATGAAAGCAGTATCTTTAACCTTGGAAATGGGGTTGGTTTTACCGTTAAAGAAGTAATTGACGCTGCTTGTAAAGTAACAAATTCCTCAATTAAGACAGAGATTGTTCCAAGACGTGCTGGTGATCCTGCTGCCTTAATTGCTTCCAGTGAGAAGGCGCAGACCATATTGGGTTGGAAACCGGAATATACAGATCTGGAACAGATTATTGCTACAGCCTGGGCGTGGCATAGTACCCATCCAAATGGTTATAAATAAGTTTACAGGCTTAAGGAAGGCATGATTATATGATATACAAATGGATAGATAAGTTGGTAGAATACGGATATTCTACCAACTTAATTAATGAAGAGGACATCATTTATACACGGAATAGGTTGCTTGAATTATTTCAACTTGAGGATTATAACGAACAAGAAATAGAGAAAGTGGATGAAATTTATGAATCTGTGTTTGACCTGGAAAAAATATTAAAGGAATTGACAGATTATGCCTATGACCAAGGAATCCTAAAAGAAAACACCATTACATATCGGGATTTATTTGATACTAAAATAATGGGACTTTTGGTACCAAGCCCCAGTGTAGTAATAAGAAACTTTAAATCGAGATACACGAACTCCCCAAGAGAAGCCACAGACTTTTTTTATAAACTAAGCCAAAATTCTGATTATATTCGTACCTATCGGATTAAAAAAGACTTAAAATGGATTACAACTACAGAGTACGGCGATTTGGATATTACGGTAAACCTTTCAAAACCGGAAAAAGACCCAAAGGCAATCGCTGCTGCTAAAAATTCCAAACAGAGTTCTTATCCTAAGTGCCAATTATGCTATGAAAATGAAGGCTATGCAGGAAGATTGGATCATCCTGCACGGCAAAACCATCGAATTATACCAGTAATAATTGAAGGAAAAAAGTGGGGCTTTCAGTATTCACCCTATGTCTATTATCCGGAGCATTGCATCGTGTTCAATTCGGAGCATATTCCAATGAGAATTGAGAAGGCTACTTTTCGGAAATTGTTGGATTTTGTAATACAATTTCCACATTATTTTGTGGGTTCCAATGCTGACCTTCCAATTGTTGGGGGATCTATTCTGAGTCATGATCATTTTCAAGGTGGTAATTATGAATTTTCAATGGCAAGAGCAGAGATGGAGCATAAATTTAGCATTAAAGGTTTTGAAGATGTTGAAGCTGGGATTGTTGCCTGGCCGATGTCGGTAATACGACTTAGATCTAAGGATGATGAGCGATTGGTAGAATTGGCAGACCTGGTTTTAAATAAATGGCGTGACTATTCAGATGAAACAGTGGACATTTATGCTGTTACAACTGAGGTACATAATACAATAACACCAATTGCAAGAAAAAGAGGAGATTTCTACGAACTAGACTTAGTTCTTCGTAATAATCGTACGAGTGAAGAACACCCCTTTGGAATTTTCCATCCGCATCAGGAACTGCATCACATTAAGAAGGAGAATATCGGGCTAATCGAAGTAATGGGATTAGCCGTATTACCCGTAAGATTAAAAGAGGAAATGGAACTTCTGAAAGATTACCTTATTGAGGGTAAAGACCTTCGTTCCCATGAGTTGATAGAAAAGCATGCAGACTGGGCTGAAAAGTTTTTATCTTCGTACCCAGAGATTAAGGAAGACAGCATACATAATATAATTGAACAAGAAATCGGCAAGGTATTTCTTAAAGTATTAGAACATGCTGGAGTATTTAAAAGGACAGAAGAGGGGCAGATGGCTTTTAATCGATTTGTTAGCTCCTTATCGAACAATAGAATTGTTTAAATGTAAAAAAGTGCCAGCTTGCTGGCACTTTTTTCTAGGCACAATTAACCTATATTTGGACTTTGACAGAGAATCAGATTAATGGTTTAATTATAATAACCGTCAACTGACAAATATCGACTTTAATCATTGATTAAAGTACGATGCAACTTAACATCAATGGAGAGGTCACTATATGAACAGACAGAAGTTATCCCTTATCCTAGTACTAATTATTATAGTTACTTTAATTCTAACGGGTAAGAATTTTGAGGTACAAGCGAGTGTAACAGATGGCAGTATGGGTGAGCAAGAGGTGTCCCCTACACCAGAGATTATTACACCTGCACCAGGTGAGATTACACCAGATCCAGAACAAGTAACAGCAACACCGGGAGAAGTAACTCCGGTACCAACATTGCCGGTGATGCCTAGTGTTACACCAATACCTACAATACCAGTGACTCCTAGTGTAGCACCCACGAAGGCACCAACACCTACTCTAACTCCGGCACCTACGAAGATCCCTTATCGCTCAAAGACCCTTGAACTCATGTCTACTTATGATTATGTTGGTAAAAGTGTTACGGGGATTAGTCAAAAGAAAGAACCTCTAAGTGTACTGCAAAATAGAATAAAAGCCTACGGCTCCCTTTATGGCTCCGGAATGCCTTTTGAAGAATACAAGAAAACGATGAATTATCAATGGGTGGATGCGACGGAATATGATAAAAAGCCGACTAAAATATCCGTTAGTATAAAAGATACAATGGATTACAAAACCTATGTCAATACTTTAAAAAGCCTTTCCAGGTATAAAGGTGTTTATCTATATAAAATTGGGAAATCTACCTTGGGTAGAGATTTGTACGCAATTGAAATCAATGTAGATTCAAGTTATAAGAAGAATGTTATAATGATGACCGGCCAGGTACATGGAAGAGAGTTTGCTGGCGGAACCTTTATTGTTAAGGAATTGGTAGATTTAGTACAGAAAGCACAGACAGATAAAAAAACCATGGAGCTTCTAAAGCGAAATAAGTATGTAGCCGTTCCTATTATTAATGTGGATGTTAGAGAAGGTCTCATTTATAAAGCCTCTAATTGGACTACAAAGGGAAAAGAACTTTGGAAAGCCTATGCAAATGGCACGGATGGTGGTAGAAATTTCCCGGGTCTTCAGTGGGGACAGGTAGCAAAGGGAAGTGTTTTTAAATCCAGTATAGCTACGAAACCAGGATATGCAAATTATGCAGGTAAGTATGCTGGGTCCAATAGTGAGACCAAGGCAATGATGAAATGGCTTTACCACTATATTATTGTTGAAAAGGCAGATCGATATATTGATATGCATCAACAGGGTTCCATTGTCTATGCGGGAAAGACCTGGCAGACAAAGACTCAGGAAAAGAGAAGTCAGCAGCTTCGAACTGACGTTATGAATATACTGAATAAAGGTATAACGACAAGAAAATATTCGAGAGTTTACGAAGGTGGATTATATGGGATGCTGGGTGAGGGTTCCAGCTTAACAGACTATGCCATTACTCTGGCAGTAGGGGCAAAGTTCTCTCCGGCTTATGGTTTCCACGCATTTACAGATGATACGAAGGAATATATTTTGCTGCAAGTAAAGGATCTTGATCAAAGTAAGATTAAGTTTAAAGAAGTAAATTCAAAGTTTGCAGCAATTACTTTGGAAATCGGTTATGGAAGAGAGTATCTGGGTAATTCTGCAGCAACTAGAAGACTTTTATCACAGGAGTATCAGTACTATAATTACGCTAAACTTCTTGAAACTTTACCGCAAACAATAAAATAACAGATATTAAAAGCAGGCATCATCAGGCTCCCCCTCATTGTGGGAAACAGATTGATGCCTGTTATTATGAACCAGTAAAATCATTGCAGTAGACAATCATAAGCAATTAATGCAGGATATTCTTATTTCATAGGCAATTACGCGCTATTAAAAGTCCTCCGTGCAGGATGCATACTTCCGCAAGCAATACAAAATATATGATGATGGTTACAGGCATATATTTTTAAGAATGAAATGAAAATAGTTGGATATTACTGATAAGAGTGCTATAATCTGCTCATTATAAAGTAGACTACGCTTATGATGAAGGGGAAGTTAAAATGAAGAATATTGTATTGATTGGAATGCCTGGAGCAGGTAAAAGTACAGTTGGAGTAATACTTGCAAAAGTATTGGGATATCAGTTTATAGACTCGGATCTATTGATACAGGAACAGGAAAAATGTCTGCTCCGAGAAATCATTGAGAGAGATGGATTGGCTGGGTTGATTTCAATAGAAGAACAAGTAAATGCGGACATAGATGTAAGTGATTCTGTGATAGCTACCGGAGGTAGTGTTATATATGGAGCTAGAGCAATGGAACATTTACGTGAAATTGGAATAGTCGTATATATTAAGTTAAGTTATGAAACCATCAGAAAGCGACTAGGCAACATAAAGCAGCGAGGTGTGGTTTTTAAAGAGGGTCAAACCTTATATGATCTCTACATGGAACGCTGTCCGCTTTATGAAACCTATGCACATCTGATTATAGACGCAGAAGATCTTGGTATGGAAGAGGTTATGGAAAAGATTGCAGCTGAAACAAAACAATATTAGTAGATAAATGTGTAAAAACACAGCTTTTATTAAAGTGCAAACAACTAACACATTTCCTTCGGTCCAACGCTAGCTTCGCGGTTTAATTTCCGTCCTTTAATCCCACTTCGTAGCCTGGACGAGTATTTTTGCAAAGGTTTCAAGCCCTTCCTGATCAACTAAATCGAAACGTGCTAACAGTGGGCTGTCGATATCCAGTACACCAACAATTTTATCGTTATGTCTTAGTGGAATTACTATTTCTGAACGAGAGGCACTGTCACAGGCAATATGTCCCGGGAATTCGTGAACATCTTCAACAAGTTGAGTTTTATCTAAGGAGACAGCTGTGCCACATACTCCTTTTCCAATTGCAATATGGACGCAAGCAGGCTTACCCTGAAAGGGACCCAGCAATAATTCGTTATTCTGCATCAAGTAAAAACCAGCCCAGTTAATATTAGCAAGTGCATTGCCAAGTAATGCGGAAGCATTGCTTAGATTTGGTATCAGGTGAACTTCATCTTCAAGAAGTGCTTTTAACTGGGAATTCAATAACTGATAGAATTCCTGCTTATCCTCTGGATATAAAGAAACTAAGTCGTGCATTGAGGAGCTCCTTTTCTGTTAACTATGATTTATAAAAGAATTATAATTCTTAAGGTAATCCTTGCGAACAATATAAACTATGACGAAGATGATGTCAAGAAAACTCTATAGGCTAGGTACAGATGTCTCAAGAAAACAGAACAAACATTCGAAAATTGTATTGCTTTTCCAAATTTCCTATGCTATAATACATACACTTACGATAGTATGCAATGACAGGAGGTAACGTATTGATGGAGTTTAAATTAAATGCAGAGTTTGCACCAACAGGCGATCAACCAGAAGCGATTAGGGCTCTTGTTGAAGGGTTTCAAAGCGGTAATCAGTGCCAAACCTTACTTGGTGTAACAGGTTCAGGTAAGACATTTACAATGGCGAATGTAATCCAGCAGATTCAGAAACCAACACTTATCATTGCACATAATAAAACCCTGGCAGCACAGCTCTATGGGGAGTTTAAAGAATTCTTCCCAGAGAATGCGGTGGAGTATTTTGTTAGTTATTATGATTACTATCAACCGGAAGCATATGTTCCCTCAACAGATACTTATATTGAGAAAGACTCATCCATTAACGATGAGATTGATAAACTTAGGCATTCAGCGACAGCCTCACTAGCAGAGCGTAAAGATGTAATAATTATTGCCAGTGTATCCTGTATTTATGGTCTTGGTAGCCCCATTGATTATCAGAACATGGTGCTTTCCTTACGTCCTGGAATGGTAAGAGACCGGGATGATATTTTAAAGAAATTAATTGAGATACAATATGATCGTAACGATATGGACTTTAAACGAGGCACCTTCCGTGTAAGGGGAGATGTTGTTGAGATTTTTCCGGCTTCTTCAGCGGAATTGGCAATACGTGTGGAATTCTTTGGAGATGAGGTAGAGCGTATTCTCGAGATTGATACCTTGACAGGTGAAGTTAAGGGGAGTCTGGAGCATATGGTAGTTTTCCCTGCTTCCCACTATGTTGTTTCTCCGGACAAGCTTGCGGAAGCAACGAAGAATATAGAAGAAGAGTTAATAGAAAGAGTTCGATACTTTAAAAGTGAAGATAAATTATTAGAGGCTCAGAGAATATCGGAGCGTACTAATTTTGATATAGAGATGTTGCGAGAGACAGGTTTTTGTTCTGGAGTTGAGAACTATTCGAGACATTTAACGGGATTAGAATCAGGAGCTCCCCCTCACACGTTAATTGATTATTTTCAAGATGATTTTATGATCATTGTAGATGAGTCCCATATTACCATTCCACAGATTAGAGGAATGTATGCTGGCGACAGATCCAGAAAGACAACACTGGTGGACTTCGGTTTTCGTCTGCCTTCGGCACTGGATAATCGACCACTTAACTTTCCAGAGTTTGAAAGCAAAATAAGTCAGATTATGTTCGTATCCGCAACACCCTCTGATTATGAGCGAGATCATGAATTACTAAGAACAGAACAGGTAATCAGACCTACCGGTCTACTAGATCCGGAAGTAGATGTCCGTCCAGTAAATGGACAGATCGATGACCTTCTTGGTGAAATCCATAAGGAATTAAACAAAAAGAACAAAGTTCTGGTTACAACTTTAACTAAGCGAATGGCAGAGGATTTGACCACATATCTAAGGGAAGTAGGAATACGAATTAAGTATTTGCACTCGGATATTGATACCCTCGAGCGTTCAGAGATTATTCGAGATATGCGTATGGATGTCTTTGATGTGCTAGTGGGAATTAATCTTCTTCGAGAAGGACTTGATATTCCCGAGGTTGGATTAGTTGCAATTCTCGACGCAGATAAGGAAGGCTTTCTTCGTTCAGAAACGTCATTAATACAGACCATAGGACGAGCAGCCCGTAATGCAGAAGGACATGTAGTCATGTATGCGGATCGTATGACGGATTCCATGCATAAAGCGATTTCAGAGACAAATCGAAGAAGACAGATACAGCAGGCATATAATGAGGCAAATGGGATAACACCGACTACGATTAAGAAGAAGGTACGTGATCTGATTAGTATTTCTAAGAAAGCAGATATAAATCCTAAGGATATGCAAAAGGATCTCGAATCAATGACCCGTCAAGAATTAGAAGAGCTGGTTAAGACAATTACCAAACAGATGCATACGGCAGCAGCAGAGCTTAACTTTGAACAGGCAGCAACCTTAAGAGATCGTATGGTGGAACTTAAGAAGCAGCTTCTTGAGTATTAAAAATGAAACAATTCAACGAGGGTTGTAGTAAGAATATATGGCTACTAGCTCTTATGTTATCTTATACAATGCAAAATTAGAATAGGTGGAAGTATGGCAGAAAAGAAGAATTATATTAAGATTAGAGGAGCTAAGGAAAATAATTTAAAGAATATCAGCTTAGATATTCCAAGAGACCAGTTCGTGGTTCTTACAGGGTTAAGTGGTTCTGGTAAGTCATCCTTGGCTTTTGATACAATTTATGCAGAAGGTCAGAGAAGATATATGGAATCCTTATCTTCCTATGCAAGACAATTCTTAGGGCAGATGGAGAAACCGAATGTGGAAAGTATCGAAGGTCTTCCTCCTGCAATTTCTATTGATCAGAAGTCAACCAATCGTAATCCCAGATCCACAGTTGGAACCGTTACAGAAATCTATGATTATTTCCGTCTCCTATATGCAAGAATAGGAATTCCGCATTGTCCAGAGTGTGGAAAAGAAATAAAGAAACAGACCGTTGACCAGATGGTGGATGAAATTCTTAATTTACCACAGGGCACTAAAATACAATTACTTGCTCCGGTGGTAAGAGGCAGAAAAGGTGAGCATGTTAAGTTGTTTGAGCAGGCAAAAAGAAGTGGTTATGTTAGAGTTAGAGTAGACGGTAACCTTTATGACCTCTCTGAAGAAATCAAACTTGAGAAGAATAATAAGCATAATATAGAGATAATCGTGGACCGTCTAGTAGTTAAGGATGGTATTGAAAAGAGATTATCTGATTCTGTAGAGAATGTACTTAAACTTGCGGAAGGCCTGTTATATGTGGATGTTATCGACGGGGAACAGTTAACCTTTAGTCAGAATTTTGCATGTTCGGATTGTGGTATCAGCATTGATGAGATAGAACCAAGAGTATTTTCCTTTAATAATCCCTTCGGTGCGTGTCCGGAATGTCATGGTTTGGGTAACAAGATGGAATTTGATGAAGAATTATTGATTCCAGATCCGACTAGAAGCTTAATTGATGGTGCAATTGCAGCCCCAGGCTGGCAATCCGTAGTAGATAGCGGCAGTTATTCCAGATGTATTCTGGAAGCACTTGCTAAAGAATATAAGTTTAATCTGAATACTCCATATAATCAATTATCTGAAAAAGCACGCCATATTTTTATTCATGGTACGGACGGAAAGTCAGTAAAGGTGCATTATCGAGGTCAACGTGGCGTTGGTGTTTATGATGTGGCTTTCGAAGGACTTATAAAAAATATGGAACGTCGTTATCGTGAAACTGGTTCAGAAGCTGTTAAACAAGAATATGAGAGTTTCATGAGAACAACTCCCTGTAAAGAGTGTAATGGTAAGAGACTTAAGAGAGAATCACTAGCTGTAACAGTGGGTGATAAAAATATATCCGATGTAACCGATTACTCCATTCGTGAGCTGGCAGCTTTTATGCAAAATCTTGTATTGAATTCCATGCAGCTTAAGATAGGTGATTTAGTTTTAAAAGAGATAAGAGCAAGAATTAGCTTTTTAATGGATGTAGGTCTTGACTATCTGACTTTGGCGAGAGCTACAGGTACCTTATCCGGTGGTGAATCCCAAAGAATCCGATTGGCAACACAGATAGGTTCTGGTCTTGTAGGAGTTGCTTATATTCTAGATGAACCTAGTATAGGCTTACATCAGAGAGATAATGATAAGTTATTAAAGACCTTAAATAACCTTAAGGAACTTGGTAATACCCTGATTGTTGTAGAGCATGATGAAGATACCATGTTTGCTGCGGATTATATCATAGACATAGGACCTGGTGCGGGTGAGCATGGTGGACAGGTGGTAGCTGCAGGTACCGCGAAGCAGATCATGAAGATAAAAGAATCTTCTACAGGAGCATATCTTAGTGGTAGAATCAGAATTCCAGTACCTACAGAGAGAAGAACGGCAACAGGCTATCTATCGATTATTGGTGCAGCTGAAAATAACCTCAAGAATGTGAGTGTTGATATTCCTTTAGGTATTATGACTTGTATTACCGGTGTATCAGGTTCAGGTAAGAGTTCTTTGGTTACTGAAATCTTATACAAGAGATTAGCTAGAGACTTAAATAGAGCACGACTCATACCTGGTAAGCATGAGAAGATGCTTGGTATTGAGCAGTTGGACAAAGTAATTAACATCGATCAGTCTCCAATAGGTAGAACTCCAAGATCTAATCCAGCTACCTATACGGGAGTATTTGATCAAATTAGAGATCTTTTTGCAGCCACACAGGATGCCAAAATGAGAGGTTATTCAAAAGGACGTTTCAGCTTCAATGTAAAGGGTGGACGTTGTGAGGCTTGTAGCGGTGATGGTATTCTAAAGATTGAAATGAACTTCCTTCCGGATATTTATGTACCTTGTGAGGTATGTGGTGGTAAAAGATACAACCGCGAAACTCTTGAAGTGAAGTATAAGGGCAAGAGTATTCATGATATTTTGGATATGACCATAGAAGAAGCTGTAGGATTTTTTGAAAATGTACCTTCGATTAAGAGGAAAATAGAAACGTTACATGATGTAGGTCTATCCTATCTTCGGTTAGGACATCCATCAACCTCTCTTTCAGGCGGTGAAGCGCAGAGAATTAAGTTAGCAACAGAATTAAGTAAACGCAGCACTGGTAAGACCATCTACATTTTGGATGAGCCAACCACAGGTCTTCATTTTGCTGATGTTCATAAACTAATTGAAATTTTAAAACGCTTCTCTGATACGGGTAACACAGTAGTTGTAATCGAACATAATCTGGATGTGATTAAGACAGCTGACCATATTATCGATATTGGTCCAGAAGGTGGCGATAAGGGTGGTACGGTAGTTGCAAGTGGAACACCGGAATATATCGCAGAGCAGGAACAGTCCTATACAGGTCACTATGTGAAGAAGTATTTAGAGCAGACAAACTAAAGATTTGATAATAACAAGGATTAATAAGACATTAATATGAGTAAGAAATATTATATACAGATAAATAAGAGTTAGGTCATTCCATGTTACTTATTTAATAAAAAGATTTGCGGGGGATATGAAATGGAGTATGGTTTTTTTGCAATGATGTCAAGAATGAAGTTGATTGAACGCTGGGCATTAATGCGGAACACAATAGCAGAGAATATCAGTGAGCATTCATTGGAGGTAAGTATTCTAGCACATGCCCTGGCAGTTATTAGTAAAGAACGATTAGGTAACGACTTAAACGTTGAGAAAGTCGCTCTGATTGGACTATATCATGACGCAACCGAAATTATTACCGGAGATATGCCAACCCCAATTAAATATTATAATGCAGATATTCAAGATGCTTTTAAAGCAATAGAAGAGGCAGCAGCTGAACGACTATTAAAGATGTTGCCCATGGATATTAGAAAGAGTTATGAATCCATCTTTTTGATACAGGAAGAGGAACAATATTTATGGAAGTTGGTAAAAGCAGCGGACAAGCTATCGGCATTGATAAAGTGTATAGAAGAGCGTAAAGCAGGGAATACCGAATTCCTTAGCGCAGAGAAGTCAATTTCCGAAATATTAGTGAGCATGAATTTGAAAGAAGTAGATATCTTTAGGAAGGAATTCTTACCTGCATATCATATGACACTAGACGAGCTGAATTCTAAAACAACGATAGAATAAGGAGGAGAGTCATGGTTACGATTGATGGTAAGTGGGTCATGGAAGGGTTAGATAAAGATGACCCGAGCCGAATAAAGACAAGCGTGGAATTAACACAGTTAATTAATAAAATTGGCTTTCTCCCGCTGTTTAAAAATGGTGTGAAAGGCTTTTCAGTAGAGGAAATGACTGCAACAAGTAGCTGGTGGTCTGGCAATGCGGAAGATCCCTGGGCTTGGCGTGAGGTAATAGCGTCAGAAAGAACCATTGCATATGGTAAGTTATATGGAAGTAGGGCAGGGTTTGTTTCAAAGGAGTGGTATCCATATCTAGCTTCTTACCGCAGAGATGGATATGATTTTGACAGCCGTTATGAGGATGGCTTAGCGAGTCACAAAGCTAAGAAGATTATGGATGTTTTGGAGCTCCGAGATGAAATGCTGTCAAACGAATTAAAAGTTCAGGCAAGGTTTGGAAAACTAGGTGAAAAAGGATTTGAAGGAGCAATAAGCACACTTCAAATGCAAACCTACATTACTGTAAGTGGCTTTCGTAGGAGAAGAAACAAAAAAGATATTGAATTTGGCTGGCCAGTGGCGCTATATACCTTGAGTGAGAATTTATTTGGTGGAGAACAGGTTCGTTCAGCTTACCACTTAAAAGCAGAGGAAGCGAAGGTGCTTATCATAAACCAGATATTAAATAACTTTCCTAATACAGAAAAGGTACAGATTGAACAGGTGATAAAGTTATAGTTGAGTCTAGCCAGGTCTACGATATGAGTTCGATAAATGTATTCAAAATCAGAGATGTACTTGCTTTTTCTGGTTTGAAATTCATCTGTCGGACTCATGTTGTTATACATATAATTCACACCGAATAGTACGTTTAAATAGTAGTAGGACTTATGAATTATGCGAGAAACAATTGCTTTACTTTAACAAAAAGGCTATAATAAATTAGGATTGTAAAATTTAAGGTTAGGATTTACGTTAGAGAAGGGATTGTGATTGAATGAAAGGTATCATAAGTCAATTGAAAGCTAAGGGTACATATCTAAGTTCTAAAGTGCTTGGTCATAAAAAGTTTTTATTACCTTTAATCTTGTTAGTTCTCGTGACATTTGGACTCACAAGACCGGATACGACAAAGGCAGATGCTAACTCAATGGTTGGCGTAAAAGTAAATTATCTGGAGGAAACAGTAACACTCTCACCTGGAAGCGGGGGAAGTGCAAAGTATTATATGAGCCTGGATAATAAAAAGACCTGGGAAGTAATTGATCCAACGAACACCTTGACCCCTGCGGATAAAACAGCAACCATAGATATATCAGGTTACTTATCTTCAAAAGCAATTAATATTATTTTCAAAGGGAATAAGGATTTAAATCCTACTACATTGACATTGCAAGCAGAAGATAGAAATTTGAAGGCTTCTTATGTTGTTGTTAATGGAGTTAGCTCCATCTCTGTTAATCAAGGTTCTGTTCAATATAAAAAAGGTGCGAATGGAGACTGGAAGTCATATAACGGTACTTTACCATTATCTACTTACGAGATTAAAGGAACCACCTTATATTTTAGAAGTGCTCCATCAGAGGGAAAGCGTGCTGGTAAGGTTATAACTGTGAAGGTTCCTAAAAGACCGGCGGCTCCTTCTATAAAATTAGATGCAAGTAAACTGCTTATCACGGGTTTAAAAGTGAATGAGACGCAGTATAGAGTTAACGATTATGAGGGTTGGACTACATTTACATCAAATGACCCAAAGGTAAAAACAAAGACGCTACTAAGTTTCTTAGGTACAACCAGCACCTCAAATACAATTATACCTGCTGGAAGAATAGAATTTCGTACCATTGGCAAAGATAAGAAGATTGCTTCGGCAGTAAAAGTAATTGAAGTAACTTTACAACCATCGCTACCAGCAGATTTTACATTGACCGGATCAACCTTAACTATTTTGGATAGTAATATAAAAAGAAATTATGAGTATACCAAAATAGCAGGAACTACGGTAGATTTAGAAAAAGCAAAATGGACGACAATAACTTCTAAGGCTCCCGTAATAATTAAAAATGCAACTGTTGGAGAGTGGGTTTATGTTCGAACAAAGAGCTTTACAGACTCCTCCACCAAACAATTGGTATTGCCATCAACCTATGTAGGGAAAAAGATAGAGTCTATAACGAGTAAATAGTAAAAGACAAAATAACAGGGAAAATGAAAAAGGTAAAATAAAAAGGCAAATGAGTATGAGCTTACCTCATATTCATCTGCCTTTTATAATTCTTATATTGATGTCACTTTCTTGGCTAGTTCTTAAGATACTTAGCGGTTATTGACTTCTCGCAGGTTAGGATATCTTTTAAAGTTCCTTCAAAAATAATCTCGCCACCTTTATTACCGCCCTCTGGACCAATATCAATAATCCAGTCAGCTTGCTTTATAACCTCAAGGTTGTGTTCGATTACTATTACCGTATTACCTTTTTCAATTAACTTATCAATGATAAGTAGCAGATTGGTGATATCCGACATATGAAGACCAGTGGTAGGTTCATCTAAGATATAGATGTTTCCTTTGTTGGTTAGTTCAGAAGCTAACTTAAGTCGCTGGCACTCTCCACCCGAAAGAGTATTAAGGGGTTGTCCTAAGGTTATATATCCAAGACCTACATCCTTAAGATGTTCCAGATGGAGTTTAATGGATTTCTTTTCAAAAAAATCAAAGGCTTCCTCAACTGTCATATTCATTACGTTTAGGATGTTTTTATCCTTGTATTTATATTGTAGTACTTCTTCCTTAAATCTTTTACCACCGCATACTTCGCAATCAACTTCCATTAACTCCATGAAAGATAAATTAATTTCTACAGTGCCAGATCCCTTACAGTTTGGACAGCCACCATCTGAATTAGCAGAAAATAAACTATCCTTAACCTGATTTTCTTTTGCAAATATTTTACGTATTTCATCTGAAATACCAATGTAAGTGGCTGGGTTAGCACGAGAGTTCGCCGTTATGGAAGCTTGGTTAATCGACACTACCTGATCAAATTCCTGTGCAAAGACCTTATTCACCAGAGTAGATTTACCGGAACCAGCAACACCAGTCACTAAGGTTAAAATGCCCTTCGGAACCTTAAGCTGAACATCTTTTAGGTTATGCAGAGAACTTCTAGAAGAGGTATAATACTCCTGTGAGGTTCTGATTGAATCTTTAATAGTAGTATGACGGTATAAATGTTGTGAGGTTAAGGTGTCAGAATTGGCAAGTTCAGATAAGGAACCACTGAACATAATCTCACCACCATGTTCTCCGGCATGTGGTCCGACATCAATAATATGATCAGCAATCTTAATAACATCAGGGTCGTGTTCCACAACAATTACGGTATTTCCCTTGTCTCTTATCTTTATTAATAACTCATTTAAACGGTGCACATCTCTGGGATGTAAGCCGATACTGGGTTCGTCAAAAATATAGAGTACATCCGTTAAACTACTGGTAAGATGTTTTATCATTTTTACACGCTGGGATTCGCCACCGGATAAGGTTGAGGTTTCTCTATCCAAATTGACATAATCTAATCCGATATCAATCAGACTTTGAACTTTATCTACCAGATCTTTCAGAATGGGGGCAGCTGCCGGGATTTGAATCGACTTAAGAACTTCCACTAAATCATCCACTTCCATTTTAGTTAAGTCGGGAATAGAGTAACTATTTATTCTTGATTCAAGGACTTTTGGATTATATCTGGTTCCCTTACAGCTGGGACATACACAGGAAGTCGTGTACTTTTCAGTTTTCTTTAAAGTGGCACTGGATTTTTCTCTATCTGTCTTAAAGTTTTGCCTTATAAATTTTAATACAATACCTTCATAGGTTAGATTAAGACCATCCACAAGGCTGCCAGAACCCTTGGTGTAACCATTGAGCAAATACTCCATCTCTTCCTCGGTATAATCTTTCAACTTCTTATCAGGGTCAAAGGCTCCCGCATACACTTTCCACTGCCAACCGCCGACATTATAACCTGGAAGTAAGATGGCACCTTCATTTAATGACTTTTCTTTGTCCAAGGCAAGCTCAAGATTAAGGGTATTGATCTTACCAATACCTTCGCATTCCAAGCACATTCCGTTCGGGTCATTAAAAGAATAGAAGTTAGCATACCCCAGACATGGCGTAGCAAATCTTGAAAATAATAATCTTAGTAAGGAATTAATATCCGATATGGTTCCCAGGGTAGACCTTGCATTTCCTCCCATTCTTTTCTGATCAATTACAATTGCAGGGGAGATATTGAGGATGGCATCTGCTTGAGGTTGTCTATACTTAGGAAGATAAAAACGAACAAAGCTGCTGTAAGTTTCATTCAATTGACGACCGGACTCCTGTGCCAGTGTATCAAAAACTATGGAAGATTTACCGGAACCGGATACGCCTGTAAACACAGTTATCATTCGCTTTGGAATTTTTACATTAATATTCTTTAGATTATTTTCTCTGGCTCCTCTGATTTCAATATAGTCTTTATCGGACTGGAATTCTTGCTTTTCATAGGATAAACTGCCGCTGGTTATGCCGGAGACACTATTGTTAATATATTTTGTAGTGTTGGGTTTCGCCCATTCAAGTGGTTGATATAGGATACCATTCGCGTCCTTAATCTCATAGAAGGTTTCACCTTTGGGGTCATAGTTCAAATCTTTAAAGATCGAGCTGGTATTATCTTTAAGCTTCTTTATTTCCAGTTCAACATCATCCGCTACAAGTCCAATAATGATGCCGGAAGCAGGATCTTCATCGGGATAATTGGTAAAGGTTATTGAAGTTGATTTGGAATTGTATAAATCGATATTAACTACGCCGTCAGTTCCACTGTAGTCAAAGTTGGAAGTCAAAAAGTCAAAAGAGTCAGCAATGCTATTTACATTAAGTACTAGATGAATGGCTTCAATAATAACACGGTCCTTGTCCAGATTAACCTTAATGAGTCTTTTATCCGTTTCTTTCATTCGATAGGTAATGTTCCTATAGCGAACTTTAAAGTACAATCTGCCATGGTTATCCTTACTTAGTTCCGATACTTCTGTTAAACCTTTTATCCTTTCATATTGCAGTTCTAAGTCATTTACAATGAATTCAATTGTAATGCCCTTAGCAATATCCTTCAGACTGGTTTCTTTTAAAAGCTTAGACCCTTGATTTAAAAATGCAATCGGAAAATTGATACTGGTGTTAATGTTGTAAGACAAATCATCGTTCTGGTATTTTTGTTTAAAGCCAAATACTTTACACAAAAATGCGGATGCTTTAGGGGCATTAGAAACAACTAACGATACTGACATTGATTCTGTTCTCATAAATTTACCTCTCTTTAATCATAAGTCCAGTAGTTGTATAGCGTTTTGAAATGTGTAGTATCTTACATTGTATAATAAGGAAATATCGTTGGCAAGGGTAATCATGGATAAATTAACGAAGCTAAGTAATTAGTGGACGAGTGACACAAGGATTAATATATAAAAGATAAAAATAAAAATATAGAAAAAAATATAGAAAAAATATAAAAATAAAAATAATTAATATAGAAGAAAGATTTAATACAAAAAATGTAATTACTGTTTAATTACTGTTGTGTACAATTCAATATATTAGTATGATTATATCATGAACAAAAAGAATGTTCATGAGCTTGTTGCTCCAATCAGCATTCGCAAACAAGCTTGTAATACCTCATTCCGCTTTCATTATATTATGATTATCAATGACATACCAGTGGAGTCTATGTGAATCTCCAGTATGCATTTGAAATTATTGTACAAGTTGCAATCAGTTTACCATAATACCTATTCTAATAAGGAGAATGTGATGGATATAAAGATAGTAAAAGCAAATGAAATAGAGGGTAATGTTAAGCAGCAAATAAGTGAAATATTTGTAGAAGGTTTTTGGCAGTGGTTAAAATATTTTGCGAAAGATAAAACAAAGCTTGCCAATGCCTTTGAACATATATTTCAACTCGATTCATTTTATGTGGCATTATTAGATGAAAAGGTAGTAGGTATTACTGCATGTACCAATGGGAAGAAATCTTGTGTCCATTTACAGGCAAAAGTGTTACGAAAAAATCTTGGGTTGGTGGTAGGTTCCATAGCAGCAAGTGTGTTAGGAAAAGAGTTTGAAAATCATCCTTATCCCTTTGAATTAGAGCCAACCACAGGATCAATCGAATTTGTGGCAACTCATAAGGATTATAGGGGAAGGGGTGTTGCAGTAGCATTAATAGAAGAAATTATCAAGAAAAATGCATATAAGGAGTTTGTGTTAGAAGTAGCTGACACCAATACAAATGCAGTAAAACTATATGAGAAACTAGGATTTGTCGAGATTAAGAGAGTGAAGATGAGTAACTCCAAAAGAAGTGGTATTAATTATCTTGTGTATATGAGATATGTAAAATAGTATTATTTAGTGTTATTTCTAAACCATGGAATATTTTCTGCCTATTTGTTTAACTCTAAATGTTAGATATGATTACCAAATTATATAGTAGTTTCCTTTTGATAAGAAGAGTTAACTGATAAGTACTGGATAGGAGTGTAGTGATATGATAAAGATAAAGGCTATAATTGGGATTGTCATTGTATGTTCTATCATAAGTATGGTGGGCTGTGGAAATAGGGAGGAACAGTCCAATAAGACATTAGTAATAAATCAAGATAGTACAAATGTAGTTGAAGAAGAGGATGGTATAGTGGGTTGCCCAATATTTGATAAAAATAATGAGGTTAAAAATCCAATAGACTATAGCTTTATGGCTTTTAATAACAAAAAGATGTCGGCTGTAAAAGACGCAGTGGGTTATTTATATCAATGACGGTTTGGAATAGCACAATTTATAGTTGAATGGAATAACGATAAACAGTCAGAGGTTAGTGAGTTTAAGGTGCAGGGATTAGAATAAGAAAGGGGCATTTATGAAGATTCAGTTACAGAAGGAGTTAGATGGTTTAATTCTTGATATTGGAGGTGGTGGAGAAGGAGTTATATCACAATTATATCCAGGTCAAGTGATTGCCATTGATAATCGGCACGACGAATTAGAAGAAGCGCCATCCCAAGCAGTAAAAATAGTTATGGATGCACGAGAGCTGTCATTTACAAATAGTTGCCTTGATAATGTCACAGCATTTTATAGTTTTATGTATATATCAAAGGAAGATCATAGTAAAGTCTTATCTGAAATAAAAAGAGTGTTAAAATCTAATGGACAACTTCATATATGGGATACAGAAATTAAAGAAGCAGATCCATTTCTTGCGGATTTAGATATATGTATTCAAGATTACTCCATACATACCACCTACGGGATTTATAAGGATGATGCCTCACAAGATGCAGAGTATTATAAGCAAATAATTAGTGATTTGGGATTAACATTTATCAAAGAGACAAATCAATCGGGACATTTTTATCAGTGTTGGCAAAAGGAATAATTTTTCAGAATGTTTGGCGATAGATTGAGCCGATCAAACACTTAATGTAGTTTAGAAAAATAAAATGATAGATGTTATAAGAACATGACAGAATGCTGTCATGTTCTTTGCGTTATGATATAATAAAGGCATAAGCATGCTTGCAGTACCGACTGGAGCAACAAGATCATGAACACACCTTATGTTCATGACTTAATTAAATCAGAGGTGAATTATGAAAATAGATCGTTTAATTGGAATCTTAACCGTACTATTACAAAATAATAAGGTAACTGCTCCTATGCTTGCCGAGCGGTTTGAGGTGTCACGCCGTACAATTATGAGAGATATCGATACCCTTAATCAGGCGGGAATTCCTATCGTTACCACACAAGGTGGAGATGGCGGTATTGCCATTATGGAAGGATATAAGATTAATAAAAGCGTACTTACCACTGATGAAATGCAAAACCTTGTTGCAGCAATAAAAGGGCTTGATTCAGTGTCAAAAACCTCAAGCTTTGAAAATCTCATGATGAAATTGGCACCGGAGAATAAGGCCATGATTTCACTGGCTGACAGTGTAATTATCGATTTGTCCTCACATTATAAAGACAGCCTTTCAGAGAAAATTGCACTTATTAAAGAGGCAATTAGTGAACATAAAATAATCGGGTTTGATTATTATTACCAAAAGGGAGAGACCCAGCGTAAAATTGAACCATACTTTATTGAGTTTCGTTGGAACTCTTGGTATGTATTCGGATGGTGTTGTGGCAGGCAGGATTTTCGACGTTTTAAATTAAATCGATTATGGGAACTTAATTTGCTAAATGAAAATTATAAAGCACGTCCTATTCCTGCTGACAAGGCAAATGCTGTTGATACATTTCCGGATGAGCTTAGTATGCATATTTTATTTGATAAGAGTGTCCGTTTTAGGCTTATAGAGGATTATGGTTTGAATTGCTATGAAGAAACAGAAAAGGGACTTTTCCTTAATCTTAACTATACAAACAAGGAGTATGTGTTTAGTTGGCTTCTAGGCTTTGGCGACAAAGCAGAGATTATAGCACCACAGGATATGAGGGATGAATTTGCAGAGCTTGCAAAAAATATCGCAAGAAAATATTGAACATGACATACTGTTGTCGTGTTACATGCTATAAAGTGTAAAGACAAAGACAAAGGTGTTAATCATAAGATACATTAAATTAGCACAAAGAAACGTTCTAGTAATTATCTATTGGCAGGTTAAGGAGGAGTGAAAATAATGAATAAAATTACCGCTCTCCGAATGGAGCGCCAGCATTTGGTTCGAAAGGCAAGTGAAGCAGAGTATGATCAGCTATACCGAGATCTTCAGCCTGGCTATAATGTCTACTGGAACGGATTTGGTGATCCACCGACCTTGACCCATCGTGCTGACTTCGATGATATGGAATATAACCGTGAGAGGCAGAAAAACCACGCTCTTATGAAGGGGAGATTTGTGGACGGTAATCTGGGATGGATTATACCCGAGGATTTTGAACTGTTTGCCTGTGCTTTCTGTAAACCACTGGACAAGTTTTCTGAAAGACAAGCTGATCTGCTTGAACTAATTGAGCATGAAGGACCGTTAACCATTCAGCAGATGAAAGAAGCTACTGGATTACTAGTCAAAGAGATTACCCCAGTGCTCCATCGATTGCAAGAGGCATTCCTGATCTATGAAGATCAATATGACGGTGAATGGGACAGAGGCTGGTATAGGTTTTCCGAGATGTTTCCTGATGCTGAGCTATCTAAATACACCAGGCAGCAGGCACTACAGATTCTAGTTCAAAGATTTGCGTATCGAATGGTATGGTTTGATAGTGAAATGGTAAAGTCATTTTATAAGTTACCTGGAAAAGACATCAAATTGGCAATCAACGAGTTGGTCAAGGGACAAATACTTTTGGAGACTGACGGTGGTTATCTATTGAAGGGCGATAGTGAAATACTACAAGACTATACCTTTGAAATGGCTCCTAGGGTTTTAGCAGTTCATAAAAATGATATAATGTATCGCTCTAATGAGCATTTGTTAAAAGAAGCCTGGAAGCGGGATGGCGTTGAAACCTTATATTATCTGTTGATTGATGGTGAAATTCATGGGGCAGCCTACGGTAAATTCAGATATGGTCAGCCGGATTTTCCGGACTTAGTAGTGGATTTATCTAATGAGGAAGCAGAAAAGAGAAAAGATGAGATCATTGGGGCTGCAAAAAGACTTAGCTTTGGGAAAACACCGGATAGATATAATGGAGTTGAATTGTAATAGTTAGCAGAACCTGTATAGCAGAACCTGTTTAGCAAGAGAAGGTATTTAAGTTTAAAATAAAGTATTGGAGGATACAGTGATATGAAGAAGGAAATTTCCACTAAACCAGAAGTAATCAAGGAGCAATGGCCGGGCGAATTAGAAGCCTTCTCCTGGCAGGATTTTGTGACTGCAATCCCAGCACCTTTACTCGTAGTAACAGGTTATAAATCAAATGGAAAGGAAAATGCCTGCTTACAGTCCTGGTCAACCTTTGTAGGCTCATCAGGTGATTTTATCTGCATTCTCGGTTCAGTATCCAAGGGAGGACATATGTATCAGTCATTGAAAGAAACCGGTTGCTGCGTGCTTAACTTTCCGTCACGAGATGTATACGACCTCTGTGGTAAGACGGTTGACAACAATCAATTTGAGACAGATGAGATTACAGCCGCTGGTCTTACAGCAGAACCGGCGGTAAGTGTCAATGCACCACGCATTGCTGAGTGTTTTTTAAATATTGAATGTGAATTCTTATGGGAACGGGAGCATTTTGAAGGGAGCAGGGATGTTGTCGTTGCACTAAAAGCGACCCATATTTGTATGGATAGTGACAGGTACGATGAGAATAAGATGGGGAGATATGGCAAAACGGGATATCTGTATAACATTCATGCTGTACGTAATCCAGAAACGGGAGAAACAAAACCTGATGCGCTTGGTATGTTGGAAGTGCATCCATAAGAATATTGTAGAATATAATAGAGTAGCTCATGAAACTATTACTTTAATTCCAAACCACATTCAGTTTTCTAATGAAATCAAGAATTATATTTTTGCTTGGCCTAAATAGGAAAAATTTAACTTGCATCTTTACAAGATACGCTCCGCATGTTATATTTGATTCAATATGGAACAATCGCCCACAAGGTGGTTTGACCGATTATAAAAGTAGAAACTCCACCCTTCAACCGTCCAAAGTGTTAGGGTGGTTTTTCTATGTATGGCTACTTACAAAACGTAAATATGAATGTAAGTAATGCCAAAAGGAATATACCAAACGAAAGCATATCCTTTAAATCAAAACGATTCTTCATAGGCATCCCCCCATTCCCAAAGAATGAAGGTCAACTCACCCTGTAACCCAATTGTTCCATAAGAAGATTATAGCATACTTGGATATAATTTACAACTTTTGTAAATGGAGTTATATAGGTAATTATGGCTGTGAATTTTGAAGTTTAATTGTTTGGCTTTGTTAATAAAATATAGTTATAAAATTGTAAAAAAAGTGTACTAATTAGGAATATATGGTATAATTATAAGTTATTTGTAGTTAAAATAAATAGAAAACAATCGAGGTAAATGATATGGATGATAATATGACAAAAATATCATTGAGAAAAGTAGGTAAGATTTACAGGAAAATAAAAGTGAAATCTATACAAAGTAGTATTGTTCCATTAACAGCCCATATGGCTAGTGTGATAACAATAATATTAACTTGGTTTGTAAAAAACGGTGATTTTAATTTTGAGGCTACTAAATTCTTTGATTGGATAGTACTAATAATATGTATTTATATATCCATAGCAGGTTGTATTGATATAATAAAGGCAGTAAAATATCCACGATTCGCACTTGTTAACCGAAAAGAACTAAGCTACCTAATCAACGTAGCTAGAGATAAAGCCCGTACATCAATTATAAATGTAAGCGGTGATTTGTCTTGGCTAAATGATGATTTTGAAGCGCTGCAAATTATAAGACAAAAAAGTAAACATTTGGTCATGAAAATTTATTTTAATCCTCAAAAAATATCAGAAAAATTACTTCCTAAGATTATTCTACTGCATGAAAGTGGAATTAATATGATTCCTTACGATATTGAAAAAGAACTAAGTGTGAAGTGCATGATGATAGATAATAATAGTGAAGAAGATCGTAAACTATTTTTATATCCCAAAATGGGACATGGTAAAATTATTAGACCTAAAGATAATGACTTCTTTATGTGGAAACAAGTAGACAATGATAAATTTTTATTGGATAGTATTGCCTCATTAATTAATATAATGGAGAGTAGGAAACGACCAATTCGAATTGGTATTTCAGGGATTAACAATGTAGGAAAAACTCATTTATTTAAGAAATGTATAGATATATTAAGAAAGAATTTTTCTATTAAGGGGTTTGATGATGAATTTAAAAAATATAATAATACAGATTTAAATACAAATTATATAATTCTTATGAATCAGATAATAAACCAAATGTATATAACGGAAGAAATATGTTTTTATGATAGAACTACAATTGATAATTATTATTTTATGTTAATACAAAATAAGCCTACAAAATCACAGATGGAAAATTTATTTATGAATTTAAAGAATGTGGTAGATAACTCCATGAAAAATATAGACTTAGTAATTTTTGTACAACAAAAAGATAATAAATATTATGATACTAAGCATGTTACATCCATAAATAGAAATAAAATAAACAATCATTTACAGCAATATTATGAAATAAATAATATTAAGCAAATAGTTGTGGAAATATCAAATGATAATTTTGATACAGATATAAATACAGGAGCAATTAAAATTATTGATATGGTAAAACAATTATATTTTTCAAATATTAAGTAAATAAATAATCATGAATTATTGTGAAGATGAAAAGTTGTTCTCGTACATAATTTCTAGAATTGTTAATATCGAAGTCTATGGAAATATGAATGCATTATGTAAATACAGTAGCTTTAAAAATACTTATTAATAATCCAGCGGTTATACAAGCCGTACACTCGCAAATACTGCGTATTTGCGAGTGTACGGGCTGGCGCCTAGTGAAATAGAAACAGCTCCTGATGAGAAAAATATCTCATCGGAGCTGTTTGCATTTTCACAAGGCTTGTAGCTTAACGCGATTATTCCCACTCAATTGTTGCTGGTGGCTTACCCGTAATATCATAGCAAATTCTATTTACATGTTTTACTTCATTTACAATTCTATTTGAAATCTTTCCAAGTAAATCCCAAGGAAGTTCAGCAAATTCTGCTGTCATGAAATCGGTGGTGGTTACCGCTCTTAAAGCTACAGTGTAGTCATAGGTTCTCTCATCGCCCATAACACCCACGGAGCGAAGATTAGTAAGTACTGCGAAGTACTGACCGATACTTCTGTCTAAGCCAGCTTTTGCGATTTCTTCACGGTAGATATAATCAGCATCCTGCAAGATAAGTACTTTTTCAGGAGTGATATCACCAATGATACGAATAGCAAGTCCTGGGCCAGGGAAAGGTTGTCTAAATACTAATTTTTCTGGAATTCCAAGTTCTAAGCCAGCTTTACGAACCTCATCCTTGAATAAGTTACGAAGTGGCTCGATAATTTCTTTAAAGTCAACATAGTCAGGTAGTCCACCTACGTTGTGATGGCTCTTAATAACTGCTGATTTGCCAAGACCACTTTCGATTACGTCTGGATAGATAGTTCCCTGTACTAAGAAGTCTACCGTACCAATTTTCTTTGCTTCTTCTTCGAATACACGGATGAATTCTTCACCAATAATTTTTCTCTTGGTTTCTGGATCATCAACACCAGCTAACTTATCATAGAAGCGTTGCTGTGCATTTACTCGTACAAAGTTTACGTCAAACTGTGTAGTGAAGATCTGTTCCACCTCGTCACCCTCGTTCTTACGAAGTAAGCCGTGGTCAACAAAGATACAGGTTAATTGCTTGCCAACCGCTTTACTAATCATAACAGCTGCCACGGAGGAGTCAACACCACCGGAAAGAGCGCAAAGTACCTTTTTGTCGCCAATCTTTTCTTTTAAGGAAGCAACCATTTCTTCTGCAAAGGAGGACATTAACCAGTCACCGGAGCAGTTACATACTTTATATAAGAAGTTATGGAGCATTTTTGTTCCCTCAGGAGTATGAACTACTTCTGGATGGAACTGTACACCATAAAGATTTCTTGCTTCATTTTCAATTGCCGCAATAGGGCAGGAATCTGAATTCGCAATTACTTTAAAGCCTTCAGGGAGTTTTTCTACATAATCTGTGTGACTCATCCAACAGATTGTCTGCTCGGATACGCCATCAAATAATTTTGAGGAGGTTGTACAATTTATTTCAGTACGACCATATTCTCTTACAGGGGCTTTGGATACTTTACCGTCTAACAGGTGCGTCATCAACTGGCAGCCATAACAGATACCAAGTACGGGAATTCCTAATGTAAATAAATCAGGATCGCAGCTAGGTGCATCTGTTGCATATACACTTGCAGGACCTCCTGTAAAAATAATACCCTTTGGAGCTAATTCCTTTATGCGGTCAAGGCTTGTATTGTGTGGGAGTACCTCACAATATACATTACATTCTCTGACTCTTCTGGCAATCAGCTGATTGTATTGTCCGCCAAAATCAAGTACAATTACCATTTCCTTTTCCAATTGACAACCTCCTATTGACTTGTAAAATATTTCACGAGTTTTATTTACACGAAGGGAAAGCGAAGAACTAATAAACATTGATGTTCAGATTCGAGCACATCCGCGATACCAACGGCTATAAATATCCGTAAAAACTCGTGTAGCGTGTTCTTATATTTATTAAAAATGTAGATTTATAATACAACATTTTTAATAAATATGCTAGTCCAAATATATAGCAATCAGCTAAAATGGTGTTTTCTGTTTATAGAGCACAGAAAAGAACACAAATATAATATAAAAATGTAATATTTACTGAAATAAATAAAGATTTTAGAGTCTTTCTTGTAAAAATAGGGAAAAAGATATTTACAAACAAAACACGTTATGATAATATTTAGCTGTTGTGTGATAAGATGTTAACAATGTACTATATTTTGGGGGTTTTTAGATGAGCACGGAAGAGATAAGAGGTTTATTTAACGGTGTTCCAGAGATAGACTTTAACATTGGATATCGATATTTCCTTGGTAATGTAGATAACTATACCAAGGCTCTTATGGCAACCCTAAAGAGCATTAAGTCAAAGCTTTCCTTGTTGCAAATGATGAGCAATTCACAAGAATATGAAGGGTTACGATTGGTCACACAGACCTTTCGTACAATGTTATCGAACATTGGCGCAGTTGAGATCTCCGAAGCAACCTATCAGCTGGAAGTAGCACTACTTAATGAGGACAGAGGATACGTAATAAGAAATCTAACGGGTTATATTTATTCATTGACAGAACTTGCAGAGAACCTTGAGTTCGTGTTAAAGGAAATGAATATGAAAGGTTCTGCAAAGGAAATTCAAGAAAACTCTTATTTTCAAAGAAGAGATTTTTCCAAGACCATTGAAGGTATTAGACGGTCTGAAGAATTTATAATTAAAAAAATCATATAATATGACAGGTTTTTCTTAAAAGGAAGTACCTGTTTTTTTACGAAAACACCCGCAAAAACTGGAGAAACTCATACAACGTATTTCTAAGAGTTTATAGAGATATAGATAGACCAAATAATATAGCTGAAATTATTGATAGTGTGATTACACATGACAATAATTTCAGCTATTCTTTTAAAATAATATAAGTTAGTGAAAATCCATAATAAAAGTTTTACCAAATAATTAAATTATAGCAAGCTACAATACATTATTATCCATCAAGCATATAGGATTCACCTACAGGGTAGCTTTCTGACCCTTGTCTCCACGCTTGCGATTTCTGACCTTCTTGGCACTTAGTACCTTATCATTATATTGGAAGGTTTCCGCATTTTGGTTTAGAGCAGTAGCAAAGCATACATTATCATTCTTATCAAGGGCAATGGCCTTAACACCACGGCTCGTCTTTTTGAGTTCTGTTACTTCGCTTAGCTGGAAGCCAAGTGATTGGCCTTTGTCCGTAAGTATGATTACTTTGAGGTTGCCAACAAGGACATCGCTGGCGGAAAGAAGGGTAATGGAAACAATCACATCATTCTCCTCTAACTTGGTGGAATTAATTTGAGAACGGTTTGTTTCAAATTCAACACCGGATACTTGCTTGATATAACCTAGCTTTGTTGTAAATAAAAGTTGCGACTCGAATAATTGCTCAAAGGAGGTATATAGGATAGTGGTTTCCTTACCAATTTTACATAGGGTCTGAATTAAGACACCCTTGTCCTTCATTTTTACTCTAGGTATGCTTTCTGCTTTAACCTGATACATATTACCTTCAGCAGTAAAGACACAGAGGCGGTCCGTATTCTTCATCTGAATAATCTGAACAAATTCCTTCAGATTATCCTCGGAGGCTCTGGAATAGCTGGTGGTATCAACAGATTTTGTATATCCAAATCGGTCAATTAGGATGTAGATATCTTCAATCTTAACTTCTTCCACATAATCTGTACTGGTGATGTTCATCAAGGTAGTTTTTCTTGGTGTATGGAATATTTTTTTGTATTCCTTCAAACGAGACTTAATTACCTTATATAATTCTTTGTTATCTCCAAGTATCTTCTTATATTCTTCAATGGACTTTAGAAGAGAATCGTTTTCGTCGTGGAGCTTTAAGATTTCAAGTCCAATTAATTTACTTAACTGCATAGCAAGAATTGCTTCTGCTTGTCGCTCGGTAAAATCTAAGGTTTTAGCTTGGTCTTCGGACTCTTTCGATTTAAAGCGAATGCCTTCAATATTACCATCGATTAAACATGCTTTCGCTTGCTTAATGGAAGAGCTGCCTCGAAGAATTTCAATAATTAAATCAATAACATCTGTGGCACGAATTAAACCACCTACAATTTCAAGGCGCTTAATCGCTTTATCCAGTAAATAATTGTATTCCTTGGTATATAATTCAACCTGGAAATCAACAAACTCACTTAATATTGTTTTAAGATTAAATACGATTGGTTGTTGATTTTTAACAGCAAGAAGGTTTGCAGAATAAGTATCCTCCATGGAGGTTTTTTTGTACAAACCATTGAGAAGATTGTTAATATCGCGATCTTTTTTTACTTCAACGACTACACGGATACCTTCTTTGGAAGATTCATCACGGATATCAAAAATCTCGTCAAATACCTTGTCTTTCATTAGATTAGCAAGGTTTTCCACAAGTTTGGTTTTATTACCTGCTACCGTGTATGGAATTTCAGTGATTACAAGATTTTTACGTCCGTTTTCACCCGGCTCTATCTCAACCTTAGAACGAATACGAATCTTTCCTTCACCGGTCTCGTATAAAGATACCAAATCGTCCTGATTTGTTATAATTCCTCCAGTAGGGAAATCCGGTGCAGGAATATATTCCATAAGCTTTGCAATTGTAATGTTTGGATTGTCCATATAAGCCATAACACCATCAATTACTTCATCCGGATTATGTGGTGGAATATTAGTCGCCATACCAACGGCAATACCTGTGGTTCCGTTTATTAGAAGATTAGGAATCATCGCAGGTAATACGATGGGTTCCTTCTCGCTATCATCAAAGTTTGGTGTAAAATCAATTAATCCTTTTTCTAAGTGATCCAGCAATGCCATCGCACCGGGAGATAATCTTGCTTCTGTATAACGCATCGCAGCAGCACCATCGCCATCGATGGAACCAAAGTTTCCATGACCATCAACTAGAGGGACCATCAGCGAATAATCTTCGGTCATTCGCACCAAAGCCTCATAGATGGAACTATCCCCGTGAGGGTGATATTTACCCATGGTATCACCAACGATACGGGCACTTTTTCTATGTGGCTTTGCAGGATCAAGACCCAGCTCCACCATAGAATAAAGAATTCTTCGCTGAACAGGTTTTAAGCCATCACGAACATCCGGAAGTGCTCTGGCTAAGATAACGCTCATCGCATAATCACGAAAGCTATTTTTCATCTCTTCAGAAAAATCCATTTGGATAATCTGATCAGTTGTCTTTTTCATTATATATACCTCCACGCCTATTATCAGAGTATACAATTCTTGGGCACAAGCACAAGTATTGAAATATAACTCTGTTAGATATCAACCTTTGCATATTTTGCTTCTTCCATAATGAAACATCTTCTGGGAGGAACGTTACTGCTCATCAACAGGGAAGTGATTTCATCGGCTTCCACAGTATCGCTTATGGAAATCTGCGCTAATATTCTGGTTTCTGGGTCTAGTGTAGTTTCCCAAAGCTGGTGGGCATCCATTTCACCTAGACCTTTGTAACGCTGAAGGTTCAATATTTTATTTTCTTCCTTCTTACGAAACTTCTCGAGTTCAAAGTCGTTGAATAAATACTCTGATTTTTTTGATTTTTTTCCCTTACCATTTGTCTCATATTCAACCTTATATAAGGGAGGCATACCTTTATACACCTTACCTTCAAGAACCAGTTCCGGCATAAAGCGATAGAAGAAGGTTAATAAAAGAGTACTGATATGAGCACCATCTACGTCAGCATCTGTTAATATAATAATCTTATCATAGCGAAGTTTTGTTAGGTCAAATTCTTCACCAATTCCACAGCCAAAGGTAGCTATCATGGATTTGATTTCGTTATTCACTAAAATTTTCTCTAAAGTAGCTTTTTCTACGTTAAGTATCTTTCCACGGAGTGGAAGGACAGCCTGTGTACGGCGATTTCTTGCGGTCTTAACAGTACCACCCGCAGAATCACCCTCAACAATATACAGTTCACATTCCTCTGCCTTTTTGGATGAGCAAGAGGCTAATTTGCTTTTTGTATCTACATCATTCAGCTGCTTCAAAATGGCGGTACGTGCTTTATCACCAGCTCGTCTTGCATTAAAGGACTTTAAAGAGTTTTCCAGGATACTCTTTAAAACTTCCACATGTTTATCAAACCAACGCTGTGATTCGGTAGAAAAGACCTCATCTACTGCACTTTTTGCATCGGTATTACCAAGCTTGGTCTTCGTTTGTCCTTCAAACTGAGGATCAGGATGTTTAATGGAGATGATTGCAACAAGACCATTACGGATATCCTTGCCGTCAAAATTCTCATCCTTGTCCTTTAACACATTCAGCTCTCTTGCATATTGATTCATAACACGGGTTAATCCGGTTTTGAAACCTGTAACTAAGGTACCACCATCTACAACATTAATACGATTACAGTAAGCGTTGATTTGTTCCGTATAACTATCCGTATACTGTAGGGCCATTTCCACTTCGATATCACCGCTTTTTCCTTCAAGATATACCGGTTCTTCATGAATGGGTGTCATTTCTCGAGTAAGATAGGATACAAAGGATTTAATGCCAAATTCCTCTTGATAGGTTTTTGAAGTTCCGGAGATCTGATCATTAAACTGAATTAATATATTCTTATTTAAAAATGCAATTTCTTTCAGCTTCTTATGTATTACCTCTGCCTTAAATTCTACAGTCTCAAAAATCGACTCATCGGGATAGAAGGTAACCTTAGTACCAGTATCTGATTTATTACATTTTCCAACTACAGGAAGTAGTCCTTCTTCCAAAGCAACGGTAGGATGTCCACCATTTACATACTCATCTCTATATATTTTTCCATCCCTGCGAACCTCTACTACCATACGCTTGGACAGAGCATTTACTACTGAGGCACCAACACCGTGTAGACCACCGGATACCTTATATACAGACCCCCCGAACTTTCCTCCGGCATGCAAAATTGTATATACTACACGAACAGTAGGTATCTTCTTGGTGGGATGAATGTCGACAGGAACCCCTCGCCCGTTGTCGCTTATTTCAATTCCACCATCTTTTAATAAAGTAACATCTATTTTTGTACAAAAACCTGCCAGATGCTCATCAATACCGTTATCTATAATTTCCCAAATTAAATGATGTAGACCTCTGGGACCGGTACTACCGATATACATACCGGGACGCTTTCTTACTGCTTCCAGGCCTTCCAGGACCACGATTTGGCTTCCGCTATATTGTTCCATGATGAAAACCCCTTCTATTATTATTTTTTCCTATAGGATTATAACATAAGTTGTTAAAGATTTCTACTTTATTTACAATCATACGTTCGGACTAAACCTTTGTTCTTTCCTTACAAGAAAGTTAATAACAATAATTGGGTACAGTCAGTTATAAGCTGGATCTCGTTTTACTACAGCAGACTGTTATAAAATTGGAAGAAAAATAAAAAAACATTTGAAAAAAACGTAGAATGATGTATAATAGGGAACATTAATTATTGATTATAACTATTCATAAACATTTGCCCCCTCGAAGCTGAGCTACAGGGGGAATTCTTTAAATATAGCGAAATTAAATAAAATGTCAAAAATTGATTTTACAGCATAAAGTATAATTATGCATAAATATGATTTGAAATAGGAAGGGATGAGCGACTCATGAACATGTTTCGTTATGAAACTCATCTACACACCAGCGAGGCCAGTGCATGTGCTACCTATACGGCAGCTCAGCATGTGAATAGCTATAAGGCAGCCGGTTATGAAGGTATTGTTGTTACAGATCACTTTTTTAACGGGAATAGCTGTGTTCCAAGAAATCTACCCTGGAATGAACGTGTAGAACAGTTTTATAAGGGTTATGAGAATGCAAAGATGGAAGGAGACCGTATTGGTCTTTCTGTCTTTTTTGGCTGGGAAGCTACTTTTGACACCACTGATTTTCTAATATATGGACTTGATAAAGAGTGGTTGTTGGAGCAGCCAGATATACTATCCTGGTCCATGAAAGAGCAATATCAGAGAGTACATGAGGCAGGAGGGCTGGTAATTCATGCACACCCTTTCCGCATTCGACCTTATATTCATACAATAAGATTAGTTCCGGATTGTGTGGATGCCGTAGAAGCTATTAATGTAGGAAATAACAACAAGGAATTTGATCAGAAAGCCTATGACTATGCCTTAAAACATAATTTCCCTATGACAGCAGGGACAGATGCACATAGTAAAGAACCCTTTCATAGTGGAATTGAATTTCCTTATAAAATCAACAATATAGAAGAATTAATTTCTGGAATTAAAAATAGGAAACAAACTTTAATTACGCCATGGTAGTGTAGAAGTTTTATTACTCTTGATACTCAGAGGTTTGAATGATAAGAAGCCTTAGTCAAAAGTAATTAATAAATATATATTTAGAAGAAAGTAAAGACGGGAAAAGTTATTGATAGGAGGTCATTATGAAAACACCATTTGTTACGCCCCAACAACTGCAGGAAATAACAAAGCAGTATCCGACACCTTTTCACATCTATGACGAGAAGGGGATTCGTGAAAATGCAAGAAAGCTTAATCAAGCCTTTGCTTGGAATAAAGGGTTTAAAGAATATTTTGCAGTAAAAGCTACACCAAACCCTTATATCTTAAGTATATTAAAAGAAGAAGGCTGTGGTATGGACTGCTCTTCTATGACGGAGCTTATGATGTCAGAGGTAACAGGCTTTAGCGGAGATGATATCATGTTCTCTTCCAATGCAACACCTGCAGAGGACTTCATCAAAGCAAAAGAGCTTAATGCAATTATAAACCTGGATGACTTCACTCATATTGATTATCTTGAAAAGGTGGTAGGTATTCCAGAGAAAATCTGCTGTCGCTATAATCCAGGTGGGGTATTTAAGACCTCCAATGGCATTATGGATAATCCAGGAGATGCAAAATATGGCTTTACAAAAGAACAGCTGATTGAAGGATTCATTAAGCTGAAGGAGAAAGGTGCAAAAACCTTTGGTATCCATTCCTTCCTTGCAAGTAATACCACAACGAATGAATATTATCCGACTTTGGCGGCAATCTTATTTGAGCTGGCAGTTGAGGTTCGTGATAAAACAGGTGCGGATATAAAATTTATTAATCTTTCCGGTGGTGTAGGAATCCCTTATAAACCAGATGCACCAGCAAATGATATTATGGAAATCGGTGAAGGCGTTCGTAAAGCTTTTGAAGAAATCCTTGTGCCCGCTGGAATGGGTGATATCGCTATTTATACAGAACTTGGACGTTTTATGTTAGCACCTTATGGACATCTCATTGCTACAGCGATTCATGAAAAACATATTTATAAGGAATACATTGGACTAGATGCCTGCGCTGTTAACCTGATGAGACCTGCTATGTATGGAGCTTATCATCATATCACGGTTGTGGGTAAAGAAAATGAACCCTGCGAATATAAATATGATATTACAGGTTCCTTATGTGAGAACAACGATAAGTTTGCAATTGATCGTATGCTTCCAAAGATTGATATGGGAGATTTAGTTGTTATTCATGATACAGGTGCACATGGCTTTGCAATGGGTTATAATTATAATGGCAAGCTAAAATCTGCTGAATTGTTACTGAAGGAAGATGGTTCTGTACAGCAGATAAGAAGAGCAGAGACCCCTGCTGATTATTTTGCGACATTTGATTTCACAGGAATATTTCAATAACAAATAAGTTGAAAAATTGGAAATAAATTGTGGATTTCATCGCAGAAAATGACACAAAAGTTCTGATACATTATTCCTAAAACAATAGAATATTTTATAGGGTTTGTTGATAAGATATAATGAAAGCGGAATGAGGCATTTGCAAGCTCGCTTGTAAATGGCGATTGGTGTAACAAGATCATGAACAAGTTTTATGTTTTTGATATCATGTCAATACACATTAGATCTGCACAGAACACAGTGAGAGCAAATTCGTGGCGAGGTGCCAAAATCATGTGGTTATACATGATAAAATGTAATATTTTAAGAACAAGCAGGAAAGTACAGAGGATTTAATAAGGTTGACAATATACTATTGATACGATATAATACTTTGAATGTATTGTATGTTGTATAGAAAGCAATATGGAGGAAGGGTGTTTTTATGGTAGAAAAAAAGAACATATTGACTTATGCGGGATTACGACAACTGGAAGATGAGCTTCATGATCTTAAGGTAAATCAAAGAAAAATGGTAGCACAAAAAATTAAAGAAGCGAGAGAACAAGGGGATCTTTCAGAGAACGCAGAGTACGATGCCGCTAAGGATGAACAAAGGGACATTGAAGCCCGCATTGAAGAGATTGACAAAATACTCAAAAACGCTGAAGTAGTTGTAGAAGATGAAGTAGATGTTAATGCTATTAATATTGGTTGTAAAGTCAGAATTTTAGATATGGAATATAATGAGGAATTGGAATATAAATTGGTTGGTTCAACAGAGGCAAACAGTTTAAGAGGTAAGATTTCCAATGAATCTCCACTTGGCAGCAGACTAATCGGCAAAAAAGTGGGCGATGTTGTTAGCGTGGATACACATGCTGGAACTATGCAATATAAGATTTTACAAATTCAGAAATCAAATTAATTAAAAGAGCAGAATTATTCGATAAAGTGCTCCACTAGGGTGCATTACTGCGATATGAGGTGAAATTCATGGCTGATGAGAGAGTTCAAACAGAGCAGGATCTCAATGAGTTATTAAAGATTAAAAGAGCAAAATTAGCTGAACTTCAGGAAAATGGCAAGGACCCTTTTCAAACAATGAAGTATGAGGTTACCAATCATTCCAGCGAAATTATTAGTAATTTCGAGGATTTTGAAGGTAAAACTGTATCCATAGCTGGACGTATTATGTCCAAACGTGTTATGGGAAAAGCATCCTTTTGTAATATCAGAGACGTGCAGGGAGATGTTCAGGCATATGTAAAAAGGGATGAGGTTGGTGAAGAACCTTATGCAGAATTTAAAAAATATGATATCGGTGATATTGTAGGTCTGGAAGGTGAGGTATTTAGAACTCATTCCGGCGAAGTGTCCATAAAAGCTGTTAAAGTAGTTTTATTAACCAAGAGTCTTCAGATATTACCAGAGAAATATCATGGTCTGAAGGATACGGATACCAGATATAGACAACGTTATATCGATTTGATTGTTAATCCTGAGGTTAGAGATACCTTTATCAAGCGCTCTCATATTATTCGTGAGATTCGTAATTATCTGGATGGTAAGGATTTCATTGAAGTTGAAACACCTGTACTTGTACCAAATGCGGGTGGAGCTGCAGCCAAGCCTTTTAATACGCATCATAATGCGTTAGATGAAGATTTACATCTTAGAATTTCACTTGAATTATATTTAAAGAGATTGATTGTTGGTGGATTAGAGCGTGTTTACGAAATTGGTAGAGTATTCCGTAATGAAGGTCTATCCGTTAGACATAATCCAGAATTTACGTTATTAGAATTATATCAGGCATATACAGATTATTATGGTATGATGGATCTAGTGGAAGAGTTATTCCGTACTGTTGCAACGAAGGTGCTTGGCACAACCACAATATCCTACGATGGGGTTGAGATTGATTTGGCAAAGCCTTTTGAGCGTCTTACCATGATTGAAGCAATTAAGAAATATGCTGATATCGATTTCACAGAAGTGGCAGATGAAGAAGCTGCTAAGGCATTAGCAAAGAAACATCATGTTGCTTTTGAAGCAAGACATAAAAGAGGCGATATCATTAACTTATTCTTTGAAGAATTTGTTGAAGAACATCTGGTTCAGCCTACCTTTATTATGGATCATCCAGTAGAGATTTCACCGCTTGCGAGCAGAAAGCCTACTGATCCAGATTATACAGAACGTTTCGAGTTGTTCATTACCAAACGTGAGATGGCGAATGCTTTCTCCGAATTAAATGATCCACTTGACCAAAGGGGGCGTTTTGAAGCACAGGAAGCTTTAAGAGCTGCTGGTGATGAAGAAGCGAACCAGTTGGATGAAGACTTCTTAACAGCTTTGGAATATGGTATGCCTCCTACAGGTGGTATTGGTATTGGAATTGACCGTTTTGTTATGTTGCTGACGGATTCTGCGGCGATTAGGGATGTGTTATTGTTCCCTACGATGAAGAGCTTAGAGAAATAGAATGGTTTAAATAAAGGGATGTAAGCATATATAGGTGTGCGATTACGCCCAATTTACACCCGAATATTGAAAAATGACGGAAAGTTGACTTGAAAGACTAGCAGTGATGTTAGTCTTTCTTTTTTTGAGATTTTCTGGAGTATATTAGCGTTTGAGAGTCATACTTCACATTCTTATGAAAATAGTTTGAAAAAAATGAAAAAACATATTGACAAAATAACGATATAGCGTTATTCTGATATAGCGAGATAAAGATATCTCGAAACTATATTAATTGTCTGTTGGAGCTATGGCTCCAAGTAGAAAGGAGATCATTATGATCACAAAAACATTTCCAGTAAAAGAAAACTCTTTTAGAAAGTTGGACGACCCATTTGAAAATGGTTCATCAAAAAAGTATGTATTCTACGTTAAGGTGGATGATGTGCCGGAAGGAATTCCTATGGCAACAAATCCAAGAGATCAGAAACTAAATTCTGATGTGGCTAAGAAGATTGAGACATCCCTCGTAAGCAATGATGGATATTTTCATCTGAAAAATAGAGGTGTTGTTATCTCTGCTAAGGCTGTAACATATAATAATCGTATAGGTACAGCAACAATTGATTTTGAAGATGATCAATATCATGGTAACATCGATGGTGGTCATACATACAAGATTATATGTGAGCACAAGGGTGGGGAACTGGATCAGTACGTACAATTTGAGGTTATGACCGGAGTAGAAGATATATTGGAGCAACTTGCTGAAGCAAGAAATACTTCTGTTCAGGTAGATGAAAAATCAATGGCTGAATTAGCTCAAAAGTTTGATGCGATTAAAGAAGGATTAGAAGGAATGCCTTTCTTTAATAGAATTGCTTTTAAACAGAATCAGATATCTTTTGATGATGAAACTGGTAAAAAAGAACGCATGATAGATGCAAGAGAAATTGTGGCAATCATCAATATGTTTAATATTGATGAGTTTTCTGGAAATAAACATCCATCAGTAGCATATTCTTCAAAAGCTAAGATGCTTGATATTTATCTGACCAATCCAGAGAAATATAGAAAATATGTAAATATTATGCCTGATATTTTTGATTTATTTGAAGCAATAGAAGTGGATTTTGCGGATGCATATAATGATCGTGGTGGTCGTTATGGTAGAAAAAAGTATGCAGGGTATAAAGATGGAAAGGTTGTAGGAAAGAGTAAGTTTGGATTAAAAGATATGCAGTATAAAGTGCCAGACGGATTAGTATATCCAGTGGTAGCGGCATTTAGAGCATTAGTCATTTACGACAGCAGTAGTGATACGTATGGTTGGTATAATGATGAAAATCCAATACTTATTTGGGATAAATGTAAGTATGACTTAGTGAGTAAAATTATGACATATGCGTCATCAATTGGTGATAATCCAAATGCTGTTGGTAAAGAGCCTGTCGCATGGGATTTAGCATATATGACAGTTAATCAGAGTAAGTAGAGGTGTTTATTATGAGTTACACTATTAGAATTCAACTTAAAGATTTATTGGAAGAACGTCAGATAAAGCAAAAGGATCTAGCCGAAATGACAGGATTGCGCGAATCAACGATAAGTGATATTGTTCGTGGGACAAGAACTGTAATGAATTTCGAACATATTGCGAAAATTGCAGAGGCACTTGAAATAGAGGATATACGAGAGATCATAGTGTTAACAAAAGAATAGTAAGGAAGCGATCACATTGAGTGGTCGCTCTTTCTAATATTACCAGTTAGTTTCACGAAAACAGATTAAAATGATTACACATAAAAAATTGAGGAAAGGACTAGAATTAAGTTTATGTTGGAAAGGTAGTACATACTTTCGGACCGACTACAGCTTCTATAGGACTGAATAATGCGAGCGATAAACTTATATATGTTAACACGGGATATTAAAGAAGATTTAAAACCGATGTACGAAAAATCTCTATCGCAAAGAGATGAAGAAATAAAAATTCGTAATGAAGAACTTGAACTAATAAAAACAATTATAGCTAACTTTATTTTTTTAAGAGCTGACCAAGAATGTCTAGAGAATTGGTTTTACTCTTTTACAATTCCACAGATAGGAAAGGAATTTGATTTATTAAAAATAGGCAGAAACAATATTATTGTGAATCTAGAATTAAAAAGTCAAGAAGTGCCATTAGAAAAAATAGAAAAACAATTGAAGCAAAATCAATATTACTTGTCGCATTTATCAAAAACGATTTATAGTTTCACCTATATGAAATGTTCAGATGGAGATGGAAAACTTTTTGCTTATGATGGGGAATTAAAGATATGTTCATTTGATGAATTGATTAGTAGAATAAACGAAGTAGCTGATCCTTTACCTAAGAATATAGAGAAATTTTTTAGACCAAAAGATTACTTAATATCTCCACTTAACACTCCGGAGAAATTTCTCAATGGTAAATATTATTTAAATGGACAGCAGGAGGATATAAAGAAGAAAATTATAGATGGAATTAACGGAAGTAAAAAATTATGGGGAATAAAGGGTGCAGCAGGAACCGGAAAGACACTATTATTATATGACATTGTAAAAACGTTATCAGTAAACTTCAGAATATGCGCTGTTCATTGTGGAATACTCTCAGAGGGACATCAGTATTTAAATAAGCACCTTAAAAATGTTACTATAATAGATGCAAAATCTCTGTCAACGGAAAAATTACAGGAATATGAAATTGTCTGTGTTGACGAAACGCAAAGGTTGTATGAAAGCGGATTGGATACAATATTAACGGCATACGCAAATGGTGAGATAAATGGATGTGTATTTTCTTACGATTATGCACAAGCGCTTTCAAAATCAGAGATTAGAAGTAATAATCCAAAAAGATTAAACGAAATGGAAGGATATCAAGAGCAGAAGCTTACGGAAAGAATTAGAACAAATATAGAACTATTCTCATTTATTAGAAATATGATGAGACTTTATGATAAGCCTCACAAACCAGTAGAGTATAGAAATGTAGATGTTTTGTTTGCTAATAGTGTAGAAGAGGCTGACAAACTATCAAGAATTTATAGAAGAAAAGGGTATACGTTTATTACGTTTACTCCTTCTCAATATAAAAATAGTACGATAGATCATTATTCAGCATTTATAAATTCGCACCAAGTAATAGGTCAGGAATTTGATAAAGTTCTTATGGTCTTAGATAATAATTTTAGGTATAACGAAAAAGGAGAACTTGAGGGACGAGAGCATCCAAATCCGAACTACCTTTTTCCAAAGCTATTTTATCAAAATATATCAAGAGCTAGAGAAAAATTATGCATTATTGTTCTTCAAAATGAAGTATTTTTTGAAAAATTGCTATGTCTAAAAGAGAATAGGTTTTAATCAAAAAAGAAGCGATCACAGACAGTGGTCGCTTCTTTGTATCTAAGTTAGCTTTGTAGCCAGTTGAGGAAATCCAAAGTACCATCCTCATTAATATAAGTGAGCTTGTAAAGCTGTTGTTGAGTTTTGTACTCCCTAACTGTAGCATTGAATTGGACGAGCCATTTTAGAACTATTTGGTTAATCTCCCGTAGTCGTTCATAGTTGTCTCTGTCTACCGGAATGTAGCCAGGATCGGAATCGATTTGCTTAATATAAGCCTGTGCCTTAGTGGTATAACAACTCATGTTGCGACTAATAACTGAAAAACGGTCTAGATGGGCTTTAAGTGTATCAGATAGCGGAATGTGTTCATCATTAAAGCGTCTTAGATCTGAGTTGGAATTCTGTCACACTTGGGAAAAGGAGTTTTGCTCACATTAGATCAGCCATTTTCATCTGATCTATTCAGATGGGTTTTTCAAATCTTTATGTTAGAGATGGCAATAATTGGATTAATGTTGATGCTGGAAATATTAGGTACGCCAGCAAAAAGTAAGGAAATCGAAAATGAATTATCTGAGATCGAATTTACAGATAAGAAAGGATGTCCACCTACATTGATATCTAAAACAAGAGATAAAAATGGATGGGTGTACGAATTTTATTCACCGAGATTACCACTATATCAATATGAAAATCATTCAGAAGATATTGAGAACGCTTTAGATATCAAAATAATATCTATAGAATTTGGAAAAAGTATACGACATGTGATAATTAAGGCGATAGATTATGCAAGAAAACCGCTGGAGACAATTATGTGGAATGATACATATTTTAGTCCAAGCGATTTCATTTTAAAACTTGGTGAGAGCTATTTCGGAGACGAGAGTTTTGATCTATCGGTAACACCACACGTTTTGATTGGAGGTGGATCGGGATCGGGAAAAAGTAAATTACTGAAACTTGTACTGATGCAGTGTATTAAAAAGGGAGCTGTGATTTATTTAGCTGATTTTAAGGGTGGAGTTGACTATCCTAAGATATGGCATGACAAGTGTTTCATCATAGTAGAGGCGGATATTAGAAGATTTTATAATTATCTGATAGACGAAAAGTGCTTGAAAATTGCAACAGTAGATAATGTTCATACAGTTTTGCATCAGGTTCTGGATATAGCTGTTGAAGATGGGTATCTTCGGAATAACATTGGTGATAATGCACTCAAAGAATTAAAACAGACTAGAAACCTTTTCACAGAAAAGAGAAAAGCACTTACTGTTGCAGAACAGGATATATTTCTTGATTTTCTTGCTACGAGCAATATGTATAAGCATTGGTATCCAATCTTTGCTTTGATGTTGGGAACAGGTCTTAGAGTTGGTGAAGCTACCGGACTTCGTTGGGATGATGTTGATTTTGAGATAACAATATTAGTGTGAATCGTACCCTAGTGTATTATAATCATGCAGAAGATGGTTGTTATTTCGGAGTGAATACGCCAAAGACAAGAGCCGGGGAGAGAACAGTTCCTATGATCGAGAGTGTAAAAGAAGCTCTCTTGAAGGAGAAAGAATACCAGAGATTAGCAGGCATTAAATGTACTGCAAGAGTTGATGGATTTACTGATTTTATTTTTGTGAATCGTTTTGGAAACACACAGCATCAGGGAACACTTAACAAGGCACTCCGTAGGATCATTAGAGATTGCAATCAGGAAGTAATAGATAAGGCAAAGGATAATGAGAATGTGATACTGCTTCCTAGATTTAGCTGTCATACTTTGAGACATACATTCACTACTCGCCTATGTGAATCAGGAATCAATATTAAGGTAATACAAACCGTTTTAGGACATTCAGATATCAGCACAACACTTGATATATATATGCAGATGTTACTAAGGATTTGAAGAAAGCAGAAATGCAGACTTTTGAGGATTTCATGAACAAGAAAAAAGCTACTTAAATGACTTACGCCCACCCTACACCCAACTTACGCCCGTTTTGGGATAACCTATAAGAAGTAGTGAAAATATAGGTCAAAAAGGGATATGATGGAGCAAGCAATGAAGGCATCTGAGAGTATATGAAAACCGATAAAAGAGAAGGGATGGGCTTCCCGACGATGAAGAGCTTGGAGAAGTAAGATAGATAAATTATAAAATTTAAGATGTTGCAACTATGAACACTTTTCAAAGAAATTTTTGAAAGGTGTTCTTTTTTTGCGCTGAAATCAATCTATATTAATTACGTTCATATTAATGGGAGAACATCATCATGCATGAGTGAGTTTATAATGGAAAAGACTTAAATTATGGACGTCATCTCTCTGTTTCTCTGTTAATTTTACTTTTATCGACTAAACTGAAAGGTAAAATATTGAAAAAATTACAATAAAATGTTATTATCCTATTATAGATAATGTCGTCAATTTACCCTGTACTTGTTTATTAAGAGGTATCAAGTACGGAATATAAGGGAAAGGAGACTACATAACAGCATTAATAACGAATGAAATATATACTTAAATATTGAGTGTAAATATGTTCCCTGTTAATGACTTGAAAAACAATAACGTTGAACCAAAACCAGTCTATGAATTTGAATTACATATCGGGGTTTATGTGGATTGCGAGATTGGGACGAATTATGTTGCCGGAATATATGTATGTGAAAAAACGTAGTAATAAAATAGTCGTGATAAATCCTACTTGGGGGGGACTGCATTATGAAATTTAAATGTTATTGGTGCGAAAAAAGTAGCATTTCTAATGATGGGCTTATAATGTCAAATAATAGTGAGATTGGTTTGTGTAGTAATTGTAGGTTGAAATTTAGTAATAAAGATGAATTCTCTGGTTCTGACATATACAAATTTTTTACTGATGGAAAAGAGATGGCCAAACAATATGATATGGATGATGTAAAAGAGCTGTTTTCATATCTGGATTATAACGATGAAATACTTAGCAAGAGGTTTCAAGTAACGAATACCTTTCAATTTGAAGAAACTATTCAAGTGGATACTGAACATGGAATTTTTACTGCAAATCCTTATAAGGAGAAATTTATCACTAAATCAATTGATAATCCTAAGCCATTATATTTGGAATTTAAAAATATAGAATCAGTTGGAATATATAGAGGTTATGAATATAAGGATGATCCTCATATTATTCAAAACACCTTAAGAGGAATTATTAATGTTGCAGGATTTTTAACATTAGGCTTGCTGGAAATGGTTGACTTCGTCCTGCATGATCCGGATGACCCGTTTTATGAGTATACTGATTCGAGGTTGGAGGATTACCATGGTATAGTAGACATGAAAGAGGTAACCGATAAAGTGGAAAGTATTGGATACTGGGTATATATCAAGATGAAGGACCCATTATTTGATGGAGTAATCCAGTTGAATCCTGGTTATACCAGCACAGAGAAAAGGGATGCAAAAAAACTTGATGAGGTAATAGCATTTTATTATAAATTCTGTGAGATGTATTATCGATTCGCAACTCATAAATTGAGGGAACCTGAACCTAATATACAGAAAGATCGAAAAGCTTTTGTTAAGCTAAACCTTTCTGAAAAAAGTAATGATTTAAACAACCTGGATAATAGAATTAATATTCTACATAATTCTTTGAATATAGCAGCAAACGTTCGGGAGTTCAATGATATTAGGGATAAAAGACAATCTCACCACCAGCTTTTTTCTATATATGAGAGATTAATATCACCATTAAAGAAGTTTGAAGGAATCACTGAAAAAATGTATGACATAAAAAAAGAAATCTCTATATTGAGGGATAAGAAGGAGGTGGATTCAGGCGTAGGAATTGGATGGGCATTGATCGTATTTGTTGTTATTTTTATTGTGCAATGGTTTGTTAAACCTATTGGTGATATTGCTGAAATGCTGGAATATGCTTTGGTTTCACCAATGATTGAAGGCATTTCTGAATGGTTTTTTCTTATACGAATACCATTATTTCTTTTGCTATTAGTTGTGGGGATTTGTATTGCACCACTTGTATTTGCAATAGCCATGGGCGTACTATGGAGCATATATTTCTACTGCTTTAAACGAGAAATCATGTTTAATAAAAATACTAGAAGAGCAGACAAAATGCAGGAGGAATATAACCAATTATCAGCACAGCGCGACCAAATGAATCAAGATATTAAGAATCAGCTTGTATACGTTCCACAGCAATATAGATATTCGCAGGCTCTTGAATACTTTGCAGATCAATATAATAGGTCAAGAGTTGCAACACTTTATGAAGCAATTGATATGTATGTACATGATGAACGAGAAATAGAGAGACGAAAATATGCAAAGCTGATAATAGAAAGTGTTATTGATTACTTCTCATTTATTCCTGAACAGCTAGATGGGATTAGACGGTAAGTGATAAATAGTATCCCATATTATCAGTTATTAGAAACTTCAGCTTAGATATCTTTTTGTTTGGTGCATCTGGTGCACGTTTCTAAGGGGAGTAGGTTTGAAGCAAAAATAGTAAAGCATCAAGCTGGACAATAATAGGGTCTGGCTTGATGCTTTTTTTGATAAAAAGGACTGTAAAGTTTTACACCTGATAATTCACTGCCTGTGACCGGAACAGTTTGTAATACATGCTGTCTTCTTTCTCCATTAATTTAGTATGGCTGTCAAAGTCTGTGATATGACCTCCGTCCAAGACTAGCACCTTATCACAAAATACGCTGCTGGACATGCGATGGGAGATATAAATAGCTGTTTTATCACCCACCAGCTGATTAAAGTTCTCATAGATCTCCGCTTCTGCTAATGGGTCAAGGGCACTGGTGGGTTCATCCAGTATGATGAGAGAAGCTTCTTTATAAAGGGCTCTGGCAATGGCTACCTTCTGACTCTGACCGCCGGACATCTCTATCCCTTCCTGATCATAGACTTTTGCCGAATAAAGTATCCATTCCTTTTGGCAACTCAGCTATTTTTTCTTTTAACCCAACCTGAGTCAGCAATTCATTGACCTTGGTGCGGTATTTTTCGCCCTCTACCTGTTCTTCTCCACCTCTGACATTTTCAAAGATGGAGAAGGCAAATAGCTTAAAGTCTTGGAAGACCGCTGCTAACCCGTTCATGTAGCTGGAGAATTCATATTCATAAATATCATGACCGTTCACATAGATGGTTCCGCTAGTAGGTTTATATAATCTGCACAGAAGTTTTACGATTGTTGACTTACCGGCTCCGTTTAAGCCTACTATTGAAATTTTTTCACCTTTTTTGATTTCAAAGGAGATATTCTTAAGTACCATATGTTCCGTCTTTGGGTAATGGAAGCTGATATTTTCAAAACGCAGAGATTCCACTTTTCCTTCAAAGGGCAAACTACCTTCCTTTTTCTCTTCATCAGGCAGTGACATAAATTCCATAAAGGGCTGCAGGTATCCCAGCATCTGGATTACCGTCATAATGTTTTTACCCAAATTAGTGGCAGCTGTGGTAAAGTTAATGGCTGCTGATACATACATGGTAAAGGCACCAATTCCGATTCTGCCCCCAAAGGTATTTGAGATTACTCTTATTCCTACGTAACCATAGGCAATGGCAGCCTGCAAGTCGTTGATGATACCGGTAAATCCAAGGAAGATACCCTGCTTTCTCTGAAAGGTTTTGGACCAGTCGTAAATCTTCCCGTTAAACTCCATAACCCTGTCGGTAAGCATTTTGTTCATATTATAAATTCTAATATCCTTTTGAAGCTTATCCATAAAGCAAAGCTGCATATAATATCCATATCTTCGATTGACAGGAATAAGCTCCTGATAGAATTTCAATTGATATTTGGAAAAGAAATTCTGCATAATCACAGATATCGCAATTGTTGCCACCAAGAGCAGTACAAACAGAGGGCTTAAGGTGAACATAACTGCCAGGAGTCCGACTATTGTAACGGTGTTCTTAAGTACATCGGTAAAACTTCGAATCATATTTTCAAGTGCACCCATGGTACGGCAGGCAAAGACTGCTCGTTCCTTTAAATCCAGGTAATAGGGATCCTCCAGACAGGCGAACTCCACTTTCATGATTTTATCCGCCATGGACTGATTAAGTTTTTCTTTCATATAGATATTACGGACTTCCAGTATTCGCTTCATAACTTTATTCAGCAGGAAAAAGAGCACATTGGACACAACAATCAGTAATCCATAGCGTATCAGCTGATCGCTGTCCCTTCCGCCCACCAGCTCATCTACCAGGAATTTTGGAAGTATAACATTGATTAAGATTTGTCCGGTTTCCGTTAAGGATTGTAATAGCAGCAGAAAAATATAGGAAGGTGATATCTCAAAGCAAACACTGATAAATTTCTTCAGAGTCTTCACATTATTCACTTACAGCCACCTCCTCATTATAATATTTGCCCTGTATCATAAACATATTGTAGTACTCGCCTTTTTCTTCCATGAGTTCCTCATGGTTACCATATTCCTTCAGACCGTCCCCGTCAAAGAGGGCAATTTTATCACAGAATTTTGTACTGGCAAGTCTGTGGGAAATGTATACTGCTGTTTTTCCTTTTACCAGGTCGCTGAAGTTCTCATAAATTTCAGCTTCTGCCAAAGCATCCAGCGCTGCAGTGGGCTCATCCATAATTACCATTCTGGCATTCTTATATAAGGCTCTTGCAATGGCTAATTTCTGACTCTCTCCGCCGGAGAATTCTACACCGTCTTCTTCAATTACTTTTAACATTGTCTGTTCAATGCCTTTTGGCAGACTGTCAATTTTCTTCTTAAGACCTACTTTTTCAAGAACCTTAAGGACGCTCTTTTCATTCCCCTCCAAGGAGGAGCAGGAGACATTTTCCTTTACTGTATATGCCAATACGTTAACATCCTGAAAGACAGCAGAGAACATAGCATATAAATCCTTTTTATTAAATTCGGAGATAGGGATTCCATTAATTCTAATCTCACCTTCTGTTACTGGGAATAATCCGGTCATAAGCTTTACAAGGGTTGTTTTACCGGCTCCGTTGATACCTACAATCGCTAATTTTTCCCCTTTATGAATGGTAAAATTAAGATTCTTGAAGATAAACTTTTCGGTTCCCGGATAGCAAAAGCTTACGTTGTCAAAGACAACTTCAAGGGTATCCCCTTCTGAAAGCCATTTAGCACTATCAGACTTATTATCTTTTAATTTATCGCCCATGTCTTTGTCCAGAAAATTATAAAAATCGTGTACATACTGACCTTCATTGAGAATAAAAGTCAATTGCTCCGATACCTGGTTTAGCATAAGTGTAAGCGAAGTAACTGCTGTCAGGTACATGGAGAAGTCAGCTATGGGCATGCCGTTTGCAGTCTTATAAATCAATATGGCATAGGTAAGTCCGTTACTGATTAGAAAAGTCAGTACTTCCAGTAATCCCAGAGAAAATTCTCTGTTTTTAATACTCTTTTGAATGTTTAAGAAGCCTTTGATTTCCTTGTTATAGTTTTCATTTACTCTGTTCTGGAATCGATACAGTCTGATGTCCTTACCATAACCAAAATCGTGAGTGGTATTATAATAATACTGCATCCGTCTTTCCGCATGTGCTACATCTTCTTTTCTGCGATAATTATACTTATGTACACTTCTTTTTACCCAGATACCAATAGCAATGTTGAGCAGTAAGCCAAGAAGAAGGAAGACATTTAATCTTCCGATAAAGATTAACAGTCCCAAGGAGGTGAAAGCTACCGGGCCTATTTCAAATAATTTATGATAGACACCTTCTACACCGTTATTATTCGTACTGTTGGCTTGTAATGCCCTTTCATTCTTTTCGAAAAAAGTGGCGTCCTCCATATGCTGATAATCGATACTAACCAGCTTATCAAAGGTATCTCTTAAGTAATCGAGCCTTAAATAAGTGATTGCCGGATAAGCAACTGAATTGATAAAAGTTCTTACAAAGCCAAAGACTGCCATCAAGCCAAGAAAAATTAATACAATTCGTAGAATACCCTCGATATTTCCTGTTGCCCCTGTTACTTCCGACAGGAGATATTTAGGAAGCAGTACTGCAAGAAAGGGATAGATTCCTCCAGCCAAGGTATATATAATAAAAAAGAGATAAATTTTTTTATCCTGTGCAGTAACATTAGCTAACATTCTTTTAAGGGTACTGCCAACCGGATATTTTAAATTCTTAGCCATTACACCTCTTCTCCTTTCCGGTCCCCAGTGATTGCCTCAAGCCCCAGCTGTTTTACTGCTTCTGCAACCTCATCGAATTTATAGGGATTGATTTCATAGAAGATTTTCTTGGCTTTTTCAACGTCTACCGTCACACACACAAAGCCTTCCTGGAGCAGTAGATTAATATGATGGGATACAGTTGCCGGTGTCAGTCCGACATCATCCGCAATTTCCTGAATGTACATTTTCTTACCTGTCAGCATATGAACGATTTTAAGTCTGGTTGCATCACCCAGAGTTTTTAAAGCGCTAAGAAGCTTGGAATCGCTTAAGGTATTTTTTTTAAGCTTACTAGAAAGACTGAAGACGTAGATACCAATTTCTGCAATTACAGCCTTCCCTTCCTCGTCTTCCCAATCTACTGCAAACTGATTATAGGGAAGAATACACAGTTGTAGCACCATTTTGTTACACTTGCCAAATTTGATTAATCCCAATTCCTTAAGATTTGCTTCCAGATAGCTTTTATCCTGAAAGGTTCTTATTGCTTCCTCATAATCCTTTTGTACTGTTGGATAAAGTTCCTGTAAGATCTTAACCCCTTCTGCAAGAAACTGTTGTACTCTTGGTAATAATTGATGGCGTTCAGAGTACATTGTTATCATTTTCATTTTAATACTGTCTTCTGTATCTAAATTTTTTAAAAATTCAATTAATTCAGAGATATTACTAATCTTAATTTCGTTATATTCACCACTAATTGATTTGGCCCATTTCTCGATTCCGTCTAACATGATGGAATCTATTTCATTATTGGTCATTCCTGCATGGAGTTTTTTCTGGCTGGTCAGATTATGAAGCACTGGCCTTGCTCTGTTGTCAACTTCCAGAATGCTGTATTCAAACATCAGCTTTATATCAGGATATTCTGCAAAGACCGGCAGGACCTTTTCTATAACCTTATCCTTGAAATTGTAAACATTCTTTAGCATCACAGAAATTTCATTGGGTATGGGGGACTTATTAATATCCTTTTCTTTTGTACTAATATGTTCAGTGATACAGTTTACCAGTTCATACTCCCAATTAGGTTCTGGCAGCAATTGATAAGAGATGATTTCCATTTATTTACCTCCCATTATGTATTTTAGTTTATACCAATTTATCACATTATATAATATGTGTCAATAATGTTAGATGAATATCTAATATAATTATTTGATATATATCTAATATTATTGAAAAAGTTATTATTCAATACTAAAGGTACTATAGTTTAATAGTTAAAATTGTTTTGTTTAAAGTGTTATGCAAACACATTATACCGGCAGTATATATTAGGATTGTAATCTAAGACTTAATTTATATTAGATAATGATCTAATATAATAATTGATTGTATGATTCGGCATCAAAAGCCTGACCTTAAAGAAGCATGTATTTGTATATAGAACGAAATATTCCAATACCTATGGAGAATAAAGCTGAATTAAATATATCGAGTTTACTTTAAAATTAATCGAGGATATAATTATGAAAAATAAGAGCACATTGCACAAGGGATTTCAATTTTAAAGGTAATTATGCAGAAAAAGAGGAATAGATATTTACAGGAACTTACAACATATGCATAATGGGATAATAAAAGATATAACAGCAGTATGAACAAGCGGAAAATTACTGCAGATCATGCATAATTCAAATATAAAAATTATAAATAAATTTCACTAAGAAGATTACAAGACAGTATATGAATTGGTTGGATAATGAATATGATGATTTGAATAGCGAGGAGGCATTCTGGGACAGCTTACTGGAACAGGCTGACACAATGGAGGAACAAGAACAGATGGAGTATTATGAGGAGGAGATAGCAATACCCTCAATTGCCGACAACCTTCAATCCCTAAAGCCGGAAGAAGTATTAAAGAAGTACTTTGGTTACGATTCCTTTCGAACAGGTCAGAAGGATATTGTGGAAAGTATCCTGATGGGACAAGACGTATTGGCTGTTATGCCTACTGGAGCCGGTAAATCTATCTGTTATCAAATTCCGGCAATGATGCTTCCTGGCGTTACACTTGTAGTATCTCCTTTGATTTCATTGATGCAGGATCAGGTTAAGTCATTAAATGAAGCAGGTATTGCAGCGGCATTTATGAATAGTTCCTTATCTGAAAAGGCATTCGCAGAGACGGTTAACCAAGCAAGAAATGGAAACTACAAGATTATATATGTTGCACCGGAGCGACTTACAAACGATAGCTTCAGAAGGTTTGCTGCAAATGTAGATATTTCGATGGTTACGGTTGATGAAGCACATTGTATTTCACAATGGGGGCAGGATTTCAGACCGAGTTATCTTAAAATTGTTGAATTCATTTCTGGCTTAGAAAAAAGGCCGATGATTAGTGCCTTTACAGCAACTGCTACTGAAACAGTCAGAACCGATATCGTCTGTACCTTGGGACTTAAAAATCCATATGAATTGGTTACAGGCTTTGACAGAGAGAATCTCTTTTTTCAGGTGGAAAAACAACAACAGAAAGATAGATACCTGCTTGAATTTATGAAAGAACACGAGGGTGAAAGCGGTATTATTTACTGTGCAACCAGAAAGAATGTGGAGAAGCTTTATGCGCTGCTTTTGCGCAATGGATTAAATGTGGCAAAATATCATGCCGGAATGAGTGCAGAAGAACGAAAGAAAATGCAGGATGACTTTATTTATGATTATACAAGTATCGTTATCGCAACGAATGCTTTTGGTATGGGTATAGATAAGTCAAATGTGAGGTTTGTAATCCATTACAATATGCCTCAAAGTATGGAGAACTACTATCAGGAGGCAGGAAGAGCCGGGCGCGACGGATTAGAATCAAAATGTATTCTCCTGTTTTCGCCACAGGATATTATAATTAATCGTTTTCTTTTGGAACATAAAGAGATGAGCGAAATGGATCCCATTGATAAAGAAAGCATCCGTGAGCTTGATACCATGCGCCTTCGTACTATGGAAAACTTTTGTAATACTACGGAGTGCCTTAGAAATTATATTCTTCAGTATTTTGGTGAAGAAATTACTAAACCTTGTGATAACTGTTCTAATTGTTTAAAAGAATTCGAAGAGTTAGACATGACGGCTGAGGCAAAGCAGATAATTAATTGTGTCTATGAAGCCAAAGGCAGATATGGTAAAACGGTGATTCTTGACACTGTTGCAGGTGCTAAGACAGCCAGATTAGAACAATATGGAACTACTAAGTATAAGACGTATGGTATTTTGCAGGATAAAAATAAGAATTTGCTAAAGAAGCTGATTGCTCAAATGCAACTGGAGGAGTATCTCATCGAAACCGGAGAATATCATTTGCTAAAAATCGGACCTGCAATGCAGCATTTAAAAGACGAAGGCACAAGAGTTTTGATTAAAATCAGTGAGGAAGATAAGAGACCAACGACAACGGCGTCAAAGACGAATAAAGTTAAATCCAAAGATGCACTTACTTCTGCTGGATATGCTTTGTTTGATGAACTTAGAGCTTTGCGGCTTGAAATAGCACGTGAGGAAAATATGCCTCCATATATAATTTTTAGTGATAAGACACTTATTGACATGAGCGCAAAAATGCCAATGGTTAAGGAAGAAATGCTACGCGTTACTGGTGTAGGAGAGGCGAAATATTCTAAATATGGCAGCAGGTTTTTGGCGCTGATACATAACTATATTGAAAAACATCCTGAAGCAAAACACGCGAATGATAGATATAGCTTAGAGCTTGAAATATCAGCGCAAGGACAAAAGGAAAAAGGACAATTAAGGAATGGAAGTGCATATGAGGCTTGGAGTGATGAAGAGGAAGACCAGTTAAGAGGAGAGTTTGGCAAATCAATATCAATAAAAGAAATTTCGGGAATTCACGGCAGAACTAGTGGTGCGATAAAATCCAGGTTGAAAAAGTTGGGATTGATTGAGAGCTAAATGAATCTAAGAGGATATTTTCTAAAGAAATTTTGGAAAGTATCCTCTTTTTGCGTGATGAAAATTGGATGAAATGGGAATAATGCTTATCAGAAAGTCTATCTGATTTATAAGATATTATTTTTGTCCTAATGACGAAACTATAATATTGATTATCATAGATGACTAGATTCTGGTTGGGAGAATAGGTTCGATGGTGCAATTTTTTGGATTTGCTTCACGAAGATTCAGAAACGTAAGATTTGATAAGCAAGGATATTTACAGGAATATGTTCTTAATCAAGAAGGAGAGGCAGAAGTGCTCATATATCTAGAGCAAATACAGCAGGCAACCTCGCAGTATTCAGGAGCAGCCTTTAAAACATTAGATCAGGAACTGATTGATTATATGGACCGGTTAATTTATCATATACCTTTAAAATATACACTCGTAGTTTGCTTTATAGTTAAAAATAGTACAAGTGAACAAAAAGAGCTATTAACAGATATGATAAAAAGGCACTATGGGTTGTTATTAGAGGATAAACGCCATGATTTAAAGATTAATTTTTTGATTATATTAGGGTTATTTTTAATCGGTGTGGCTCTTCTTACCTTTTCCTATTATTTATCAGCTGCCGGTATGGAACAACTACTTACCGATACGATTAACATTGCCGGCACCTTTGCTCTTTGGGAAATGATCGATTTGTACCTGTTGGATAGAAAAGCGAGAATTCTTGATCTAAGGAATGCAGCGCAGACATATGCGGCTAAGATTGTTTTTCAACCACAAGAAGAACACGGAAAGTAATTCTGTGACTAATATTTAGGGAATACAACAATTAGGATAAGAACCAAATGTTACTCTATACCGATTAATATATTTGCTAATTATTGACTTTCTTAAGACAAAAAGATAAAATATTATTTACTTTAACTTTTTAAGACCACCTAATGATTTGAATAAAGCAGTTGAAATGAGAGTGAAAGTTACCGGAGGACAAGAATAAATGGAATATGATTATTTTAAAGAAAAAGTTGTTAGGCAAAGAGTAAAATATATATTTCCATTCGAATTTGATTATGTTAAATATAAGGATTTAGCTGATCGGATTGCAGAGGATTTTGAAGAGGGTTTGGAGGAAGGTATTATTAATTATCTGGATTTTCTTCCTTTGTTCAATGACTATTTTTTTAATGTAAATTCTGAGAAAAAGAAGGCCTATAAAAATCCATATTGCAGAGATTTTATTCTGGACAAGAAACTATCTATTGATATCAGGGATAAGGAAGTAAAGATTGAGACTAGTAAACCAATGGACGAAGCTTATCCGTACATCAAGCGTGCTTATCTGAAATTATTTAAATTTGGCGTAGGCTTCCTGATTCTGTCGACCGATTACAATTGGAAGAGTGAACCTAAAGGTCTAGATAAGGTGAATGAGACCGACCGGATAATTTGTGATAAAGTAAGCAAATATTTCGAAGCTTACAAGCTGAATAAATATGAGGATATTAACTTTGTAAATACCAGAAGAGGTATCACATATGAATGTATCGAGCTGGCAAAGAATACGATTTGCGAGGAACATAAGCAAAATATCGTTTTACGAACCTGCAGTGCAGTAAAAACTACATATATAACAGATTCAGACGAATTGAAAACCGAGCTAGAGCAAAAGTATCTGACGAGGGGGGATTATGTGTTTTATGGATTCTCTCGAAGTTGCGGTGTTCAATTTATCCTTGAAAGTGATTCTGATAATAAGGATCATATGAAACGACTGGTCTCCAGCTTTATGAACGATAGATTTTATGTATTTATTTTTGCAATACAGCAAAGGAATATTATGAGAATGTTTGCGCATAAACTTGTGACTTCCAACCATAAGGGGAAAAGAGCTCATCCGGGAAAGTTACAGGCGGATTTTATAGACTTCATAACACACGGAATGCTCAATGATATTTCTGATAACAATGTTATAACTAAATTTTATAAAAGATGGACAAATATTTTTGACAGTGCAAATATCTATGAAGAGGTTTCAAAGAAACTTAATGTTGTAGATGAATACAAACAGACTCAATTCTCTCGAAAGATGGAATTAATCTCAGCAATTATCTTTCCGGCATTATTTATAGGAAATATTGTCACCGTGGGTTTATTGAAAACGGAGGATGCCGTATCGTTTTCCTGGAATCAGATGATGTTCTTTATCCTTGGAGCCATATTAATTTATCCATTGTATAAATTAATTTTTAGAACACGGGGATGAATTCATAGGGTTAAGCAATGATATGGAAGTAGTGATTACACTACTTCCTATTTTTTTATATCAAATAAATCATTAAAAATTCTCGCTTTTCATATCCTGCATTCTCTTATGAAGAAAGCCTGTCATTTCTGTCTCTGCATAGTTTTTAGATATTATAATAGCTTCATTAAGAACTTCAAGGCCTTGTTCCATATTGCCAAGCCAATAAAGGGCACTGGCTTTTTGATAAAGCAGCCAGGGTAAACTCCGATACTCTTGGCTATCTATGCAAACCTTGAGACCTCTCTCGCTGGCTAAAAGAGCTTCCTCATAGTTCTTGAGCCAACGGTGGCATTTTGCCAGGGAAGTCAATAGGGTAGTGTAAACCCTGGCGATATCTTGCGCATAAATATAACCCGTGTTAATTAGCGCTTCAAGTGCTTGAAAGATAGGAAGAGCTTCTTCCTTTCTTCCGGTGAACAATTTCCAAATACCATACATTCGTATTAAATCAATCTCAATAACTGTATAAAGTTCGTTCTTAATATCGGTCGGATCAAAGGAGTCTATTGTCAGACCAATTGCTTTATCAAGAAGCATTGGAAGTTCCGAATCGGAAGCATTATTCCAATCCATTCCGCCTGCAACAATCCAGGCACGGGTTTTTAGTATGTACTGAATTACAAATTTATTCTTGTTTAAAAGCTTATCCTTTTCCATAGAGTCAAGTATATCTAAGATCTCATTTTCTTTCTCATCTCGAAACAACTGCGCAATCCTGTTTCTGGTTTCATCAAATTGCATTTCTGCCTTACTTGAGATATAACTTGAAAATCTCTGTGGGTCAACTCCTAGTCGCTGCATCAATCGTTCAAACACATACTTGCTAGGTGAAATACTACCATTTTCTATATAAGAAATTGTTCTTCGATCACAAATACCCTCTGCGAGCTTCTCTTGTGAAAATCCTTTTTGTTTTCTGAGTTCTGAAATTAATACACTTGCACAGTATGTAGCCATAGCTCGCTCCTTTTTGGAAGTGAAATTTCACTTTCCTCCTAAATTAAGATTTTTTATAATTGTAAGGTAATACCAGAGGAAAGTAAAGCAGGATTAGATAGGGGGATAACAAATGGATGAAGTCATTCAAGTGCAAGATTTAAGACGGGAATACATAAAAAGCAAAGGATTTATTAAAAAGAAAAAAACCATAACACCTGCCGTGGATGGAATTACCTTTGATGTAAAGAGAGGGGAAGTCTTTGGGTTGTTAGGTGAAAATGGTGCTGGGAAAACCACGACAATAAAAATGCTGATTACAATGCTAGCGCCTACCTCAGGGGTATGTAAGGTGTTGGGTTATAACACCTTTGGGGAAGAGAAGAAGATTAGAAGCAGAATTAACTTTATCTTTGGAGGTGAGATGGGAGTTTATCGTCGATTGTCCGCAAGAGATAATTTACAATACTTTGCTAATTTATATAGCATGCCAGCACACTTAGCTAAGAAGAAAATCGGTGAAATCCTCGAACTCGTTGGCTTGACTGATAAAGCGGATACAATGGTCGAAACCTATTCCAAAGGTATGATACAACGATTACAGATTGCTAGAGGACTTATGAATGATGCGGAAATTCTATTTATGGATGAACCTACGATTGGACTTGACCCTTTAGGTGCCAGAGCACTTAGGGATTTAATTAGAAAACTTAGAGAACACGGAAAAACAATCGTCCTTACAACGCACTATCTATATGAAGCGGATGAACTTTGTGACAGAATTGCTATTATTAATAAAGGAAAACTGATTGCTCTTGATACACCAAAAGGCTTGAAAAGTAGATTAGAAACACAAAATACATTGGAGCTTATTACAAAAAGTTCAGCAAATACTTTCGCAAAAGAATTAGAAAAGATTAATGGAGTAAAATCGGTTGTCTGCCAGAAGGCTGAGGAGAAAGATATCTATCTGATAAAGTATGAAGCAGAGTATGAGATTGCATCAGAGGTTATAAAGATAACCAACAATATAATCTCTTTATCACAAAAGGAATTGACCCTGGAGGATGTATTTATTCAATTATTAGGAGAAGTGTGAAAATCTCTTCTTTAGTAATATATGTGCCACTCTTGGCGGCAATATGGAGGTAAGAATGAGAAATATAATAGATATTATATGGGGTACAATGAGAATTCAAATGAAGAATTCATTTGCTCGTCCCATGTTTCAATTTTGTTTGATTGTTGCGCCAATCACCAATACGATACTACTGTATTATATGTTTAAAAACTCGCAAATGCATAATTTCATGACCTATGTTGTAGTTGGAGCTGGTCTTTCTAGCCTATGGGTATGTATTTGCTTTTCCTCCATTGGTGACATTAATCGTGAACGATGGTATGGAACGCTTTCGCTTATTTTTACAGCTCCGGCGGGTTTTAACTTAATTATACTTGGTAAAATAATTGGAAATACGGTGCTATCACTGATTTCCTTTGGAATTACCGTATTAACAGCAATTCTTCTTTTTGATGCAAAACTTGTAATTGCGAATGTCGTTCTATTAATTGTTGCCTTACTGATAGGGTTATGTGCCTTTATCGTATTCTCACAAATTTTTGCTTATCTTTTAACCCTTTCGAGAAAAACCACACTTTATATGAATTGTCTCGACATCCCCATTTCACTTATTTGTGGGTTTGTTATTCCGATTGAACTGCTGCCAGGATGGATTCTACCCCTTGCTTATATCTTGCCTCCCACCTGGGTAGTAAAACTGATACGTGGTTCCTTTGATACTGGATTAACAACAAATGAGTTCCTAAGGTACTTCGTAATTCTTGTTGGTCAAATAATAATATATGCTGCACTTTGCCATATGCTGTACAAAGTAATTGAGCGCAGGGTAAAAATAAATGCAAGTCTGGAGATGATGTGATGAGAAACAAAATTAAAATTTTCTTTCAACAGGCATGGCTTTATTATAAGGGTAACAATACACAATTTAATTTGGAGGAATTAATCTTTTACCGAATAGCAATACCGCTTATTACCCTGACTTATTATTGCGTTATTGCCAGAACTGGTTTTAGAACGGAATATCTAACCCAATGGGTAATTGGAAACTCACTGTTATTGTGTAATAATACCTGTATCTTTGTCCTTGGTGGCTCTTTTGAAGGTGAGAGACACTTTGGTAGATTAAAATGGTTGATAGCTTCACCCCATAGTCGGATTGCAACAGTATTTGAAAAAGGTTTTTTCTTTATATTTGAGAGTTTTATGACCGTACTAATGGGAATGGTATTTGGTAGTTTAATTTTTGGAGTTGATTTTACAAATGTTAATCTTGTTTTGTTTATGGTAATAATTTTAATAGGCGTATTTTCCGCAGTTGGGTTTGGTATATTGATAAGCGTAGTTTCACTTTTAGGAAATAGCTTGAACTTATTACTAAATATGATTAGTATGTCAATGGCAATCCTATGCGGGGCAAATTTCCCAGTGAAAGACCTACCACAGTTTGCCCAATATTTATCTTATTGTTTGCCCTTTACCAGAAGTATAGAAGCATCAAAAATGTTATTTGATAAAATAGATATGAATAAGTTGAGATCACTACTAGCAGGAGAAATGTGTGTAGGTATTATCTTTTTACTTATTAGTGCATTGCTTTTTAAAACAATAGAAAAGATAGCTATTAAAAAAGCTAGTTTGGAGATTTTTTAAATACATTACTGGTCTACGACATAGATTTTTAAAGTCAATTAAGGTGTGAAGCTACAATTATTTGCGGCTTTGCACTTTTTTCTATATCCATTTGTTAAAGAAACTCATTAAGGGTTTATAGGATTTAATTTGTGTGATATAATATACACAAACTTAAAATAACAGTTTAGCTAAGCTGGATGTACTTGAAAGCAAGCATTCATACATATTGTACTTATAACGTACATGGCTAATCTGTTTCTAAATAAAGGATAAAAAGAAAAAAAATCTTCATATTACTATTGGATTATGTTATACTGTCCGTGGGAAGAAGATTTGAAATAACGTAGTATTTACAGATATCTAAAATTACGCGTGAGCGTATATCCCAGTCCATGGAGGAAATTATGTTAAACAATAATAAAATTAGATTGATGACAAAGCTTGCTCTTTATGAAAGTAAAGAAGGAAAAGAAGATATCAGTCTAAGCAAATATTACAAAACAGACTATGTAAGGTATCAGATCATTAAATCAATTATAAGTGTTACATTTGCGTATGCGTTAATTTTACTATTAATATTCATGTATAAATCAGAGTATATTATCCAAAAGGCTGTTGTACTTGATTACAAACAAATTGGTACTTATATTCTGGGCTTTTATATCATGATTATTGCGGGCTATGGACTAGCTTCATCCGTAGGTTATTCTCTCAAATATAATGCTTCCCGTAAGAAGTTGGGACGGTATTTTAAATTGCTGAAGCGTTTGAATAAAATTTATAATGATGAGACGCCGGAGTCTTAATTTTGGGAGGATTACAACATGATGTCGTTATTAGTTTTTAGAGAAAGAGTAAAGAATATATATCAGAAATATAATTTATATATAACACCAGCAGTTAAATTTGTATTTGCTTTGATTTCATTAATAGCAATTAATAATGAACTTGGATATGATGCAAGATTAAAATCTATCCCGATTGTCCTCGCATTATCCTTGCTTAGTGCATTTACGCCATCTGCAATTATGGTGTTAGTGTCAGGATTGGTAGCAACACTGCATTTTTATTTTGTTTCACCAATTATGTCAATTATAGTTTTAATACTATTTATTATCATTTATCTATTATTTGCAAGATTTACACCGAGATACGGGTATGTTATTTTAGCAATACCAATTTTATTTTTCCTTAAGATACCTTATATGATCCCAATTTTGCTGGGGATTATTGCTACACCAATTGCCATTATACCAATAACCTGCGGTGTGTTTATCTACTATGTGCTAGATGTTATTAAAGCAGCAATAACAATGCAGCAGAACACTTCACTGGAAGACATTCTTCAGCTATACATTAATGTAATCGATTCACTTATTGGGAATAAACAGATGATTATGACCATAGTTATTTTTGCTTTAATCCTCTTGGTTGTTTTCTATGTAAGAAAAATGAAATTTGACTATGCATTTGAAATTTCAATTGCAGCAGGTGCTTTTGCAAGTATCCTCGGTTTCCTGGTTAGTGATTTAATTCTTGATAAATCAGATCAGATTTTTGCTATGATATTGGGAACTGTAGTATCAGCAGGTATTGTTTTTGCCATTAATTTCTTTAAGTTGACCCTTGATTATTCAAGGACTGAGATTGTACAATTCGAAGATGATGCATACTATTATTATGTAAAGGCTGTGCCTAAGATCACAGTGACAACACCACAGATGAAGGTTAAGCATATTAATGTTAAAAATGCTGCGCAAGATGCGGCAAGGTCAGGATTTCGTAGACAAGATTCTGTTCCTGATGATGAATATGATTATGAGGATGAGGAAGATAGTTATTTGAATTTGAACAATTCAGATAATGAGGACCAAGATTAAAACCGCTGTTCAACTGCGATTACGCCGAAGGATATCTTTGGGGAAACTATTACACAGTAGGGGAGAATGCTTATGGAGGCTATCAGATCTTTTATTAGAGATTACCTGGTATGGTTATCGATACCAAAGATAAACCCTTCCGATATTATCGAGATATGCACTCTTGCCTTTTTGATCTATCATTTGGTGAAATGGGTTAAGAACACAAGAGCCTGGCCATTATTAAAAGGTCTTGTGGTAATCATGGGTTTCTGGCTTGCAGCAGTAATCTTTGATCTAAATGTTCTATTGTGGATTATTAAAAATACAATCAATGTTGGTATTATTGCAATTGTAATTATTTTTCAACCGGAATTTCGTAAAGCTTTGGAGCAATTAGGACAAAAAAACATCGTAAAATCCATTATTACCTTTGATGATTCCAAGGATAGAAGTGAGAAGTTCTCAGATCACACTTTGAATGAGATTGTACGTGCTACCTTCGAACTTGCCAGATCTAAAACGGGAGCACTAATTGTGTTAGAGGAGGATGTTTCCCTTACTGAATATGAGAGTACAGGGATTCAAATTGATAGTATTGTCAGCAGTGAATTATTAGTTAATATCTTTGAACATAATACACCGTTACACGATGGGGCAGTAGTCCTGCGTGGAAACCGAATTGGGGCAGCAACCTGTTACTTGCCATTATCGGATAACATGCAGCTTAGTAAAGAGCTTGGAACCAGACACCGTGCAGGCGTGGGAATAAGTGAAGTATCTGATAGCTTAACAATCATCGTATCAGAAGAGACGGGCAAAGTTTCCATTGCCAAAGGAGGAAAATTAATCCGAAACGTTGACGGTGATTATCTTAGAACTAAATTAATTGATGCTCAGAAGAAGACCTATGAGGTTAAGAAGTTGAAACTTTGGAGAGGAAGAGTTAAGAATGAAAGAGAAGTTGACTAGAAATGTTGGTATGAAAATTCTATCAATTATTCTTGCTGCCCTACTATGGCTGATCATTACTAATTTAGAAGATCCGGTTGTAACAAAATTCTTAGACGATGTGACAGTACGAGTACTGAATGAGCAAGAAATTGAGGATAAGGATCAAGTATATGAGATAATTGAAGGGGCCACAATAGATTTTACAATAGCAGCAAAAAGGTCGATTAAGGAGAATCTAACGAAATCAGATTTTCTTGTTACGGCTGATCTGTCAAAACTATCCGAATTTGATACGGTTACAATAAAAATAACCTGTCCTAGATATGGGAATGAAGTCACAGTGATTGAAGGACTATCCCAGGTCATGAAAGTAAAACGTGAAGACGTTGAAGAACAACAGTACAAGGTAAATGTGACACAGAAAGGCGAACCTCCAGAAGGATATTATGTTGCTAACAAAAGTGCTAAAAAGCTGATTAATGTATATGGTCCAGCTTCCAAAATTGAGCGTATCGCAGAGGTTGTGGTTGAGGTAGATGTAAGTACCTTTGAAGGTAGCTTTAGTACGGAAAAAGAACCAAAAGCTTTAGATAAAGATGGAAAAGAAATAGATGCCTCTAATTTAAAATTCAGTGACCAGTATATACCGGTTGAAATTACCATGTATCGTACAAAGGTAATAGATTTAACCATTGAAACGATTGGAGAACCAGGTGAGGGTTTTATGCTTGCCGCAACACCAGAATATGAACCTAAGACCATAGAGATAACCGGAAAATATGAAGATTTAAATGGTATTACCAGCTTAACAATTAAAGAAAATATTGAAGGTATTACAGAAGATATTGAAAAGGAAGTCAATATAAAAGAACAGTTACCAGAGGGTATTATTCTTGTGGGAGATAACGAGACTGCGGTTGTAAAAATTACCCTAGAGAAAGCAAAGACAAAAGAGGTAATGATTTGGCCGGCGGATATTGATATAAGGAATAAACCACAGGACTTAGATGCGGCATTTGTAAATACAACACCAATCACAGCCGTTTTCTATGGTCCTGTTAAGGATATTGATGCTATAACGTTAAATAGCTTAAAGCCTTATATTGATTTGAGTAGTTACTCCGCAGGTACATATGAGGTTTCTTTAAAAGTTGAAGCGGGCAGTCAAGAGTTTTTGACGAGTGAACTATCCACACGAATCTATTTGAAGCCTTAATGATGTGTATTAGGCCACTTCAAGGACATAGCACAGAGTTGCAAATAGTTTAAGGACATAAAATGTTGAGAAAGGTATGATTATTTTATGATTAGTAAGAAAATTGTTATTGATATACCAGATGGTCTGCATCTTCGACCAGTGGGCGTTTTGTGTAATAATTCTCTTGAATTTAAATCAACCATACTAATTCATATTGGTGAGAAGACAGTAAATGCAAAAAGTTTGCTAAGTGTATTATCCGCTGGTATTAAACAGGGAGATGAGATTGAGGTGACTTGTGAAGGTCCCGATGAAGAAATTGCACTGAAAGGAATTTGTCAAAGCATAGAGAATGGTCTTGGAGAAGATCTTGTAAAAAAATAGTTGCGAAAGAAAAAGTGTAATGATATAATGGTCACTATTATCAATGGGTGTATAAATATACCTGACAGATAATGGTGACTATTTTTTTGTTTCATAGTATTATAAAGTATTTTGAATTGTAGCAATAATTTAAGCAGTTTCCAATAGGTATGCCCTTGTATTCAAAAGTTTAAGATCTATTACGGAAATAATAATATACGATTAATAATGAGTTTTGAGTATAATTATGCATAATGAAAGAATTTTACATAGTGGCATTTAATATAATTATAACTATATAAAATGCCAGGTTATTATAAAATCAAAGCTAGAGTAGGGTAGTTAATAAGAAACCATTATAACTGGCTTTAAGATGATATAAATAGGATAAGGAAGGAGATGATGCAGTTGGGACTCGCGTAGACAATAGCAAGTTGTTTATCGTTAAAATTTACAGTGTGATATATCGACTCCGTAAGTAATCCAAGTTACTTATTCTAGTGAGTATTTGAATTATCTTATTGAGGAGGAACAGCATATGTTAAATTTTAAAAGATATCAGAAAAATCCAATTATAGAAGTATCGGAAAGACAGTGGCCATCAAAGCAAATAGAGAAAGCTCCCACTTGGTGCAGCGTAGATTTAAGAGATGGTAATCAAGCCTTGGTAGAGCCAATGGTGGTTAGTGAAAAAATTGAATTCTTTCAGTTATTAGTAAAGCTTGGTTTTAAAGAAATTGAAGTAGGATTTCCCTCTGCTTCTCAAATTGAGTTTGATTTCTTAAGGCAGTTGGTGGATCGCAGATTGATTCCAGAGGATGTGACGATTCAGGTATTGGTACAGTGCAGAGAGCATTTACTAAAAAGAACTTTTGAAGCGTTGGAAGGGGTTAAAAAGGCGATTGTACACATCTATAACTCTACCTCAACCTTACAAAGGGATGTTGTGTTTCAGATGTCCAAAGAGGAAATTAAACAGATTGCGGTAGAAGGAACAAAGCTGGTGAAGGAATATGCCAAGACCTTTCCGGGAAAGATAATCCTGGAATATTCGCCGGAAAGCTTTACCGGAACAGAAGTGGACTTTGCGCTGGAGATATGTAATGCAGTGCAGGATATTTGGCAACCAACAGTAGAGGATAAGATTATTTTTAACCTCCCTGCAACTGTGGAGATGAATACGCCGAATGTCTATGCGGATCAAATAGAATGGATGAATCGTCATTTTAAAGACCGTGAAACCATTATCTTAAGTGTACATCCACACAATGACAGGGGGACAGGTGTTGCAATTGCAGAACTTGCTATCCTTGCTGGAGCGGACCGTGTGGAAGGTACTTTATTTGGCAATGGAGAGCGAACCGGTAACGTAGATATTTTAACCTTGGCTTATAATATGTTCTCCCAAGGAATTAATCCTGATTTATATATAGATAATGTAAATGAAATTATTGATACTTATGAGCGCCTTTGCAAAATGAAAGTACATGAGAGACATCCTTATGCAGGGAAATTAGTGTTTACCGCATTTTCTGGCTCTCACCAGGATGCAATCAATAAGGGTGTTAAGGCAATGAAGGAACGAGGCAGCACTATTTGGGCTGTGCCTTATCTGCCAATTGATCCGGCTGATATCGGAAGACAGTATGAGCCAATAGTTCGTATTAACAGTCAGTCCGGTAAGGGCGGTGTTGCCTTTGTCATGGAAAACTATTATGGTTATAAATTACCAAAAGCAATGCATAAAGAGTTTGCAGATGTAATCCAGCTGTTGTCAGAAAAACAGGGTGAAGTTAGTCCTGAGCAGATTATGAGTGAGTTCAAGAATACCTATTTAGATAAGAAGGAACCTCTACACTTTAAGAAATGCAGGATAGAAGATCTTGCTGATAGTGGGGAATCCTCAACAGCTGTGGTACTGGAATATACCAATAAATCGGTAGCTAAGAAACTTGAGGCAACTGGTAATGGTCCAATTGATGCTGTCCTAAGAGGTTTAGAAGTGGAACTCAATGTACATCTTAAGATTCTAGACTATTCAGAGCATGCATTGGCAGGCGGAGCCAACGCACAAGCTGCCGCTTATATCCAGATGCTTGATATGGACAGCAAAAAAACAATCTTTGGTGTTGGTGTAAGTTCCAATATTACAAGGGCTTCGATTCGAGCTATCTTTAGTGCACTGAATAGATTGAATATTGTCGAATAAATAAAACCCTCTGATTAATTAGAGGAATATCAAATAATGTAACAATCTATTATAAATTAACCCAAAAAGGAAATAATAGATAATAAGAAGGCTGCTGGACTATGAATAAGGTTCAGCGGCTTTTCATTTACACGAAGGAGTGTGTTTCTTGCACTACTTAAAAAAGTTTAGGGATGTTATAAGTCGAAAATGGGATTTTGACTATGGTCAACAAATGAAGTTTTATTGACTTGTCCCTCTTTGAATGCTATAATCCCTTTGATGTTAAGTTTTTGAATAAAGTGGTAATCTAGGAAGGTCTTGCTTTGCGATAATTACGTAATAATGGTAGAATGATAAGGGGATTAAGATGAAACAGAGTCTAAAGAATTTTAGTAAATATAGATTTTTATTATCAGAGTTAGTGGTTAAGGAAATTAAATTGAAATATAGAAGATCCTATCTGGGTATATTGTGGACTTTGCTTGAACCGCTATTGACTATGATTGTATTGAGTGCAGTATTTGGAACAATTTTTGGAAATAGAGGAGAAAGTTTTCCGGTTTATGTTCTAACAGGCCGATTGTTATATACCTACTTTTCTAATGCTACAAAAGGGTCTATGAAATCCATACGTAATAATGCGCAGATGATTAAAAAGGTGTATGTACCTAAATATATCTATCCTTTAGCATCCGTAATATCTCAATTTATAACATTTTTAATATCGTTAATTGTATTAATTGGAGTGTCAATCGTACTTAAGGTTAAACCATCAATTTATTTGCTTGAAGCAATTATTCCGCTTGCAATTCTATTTGTTATGGCCTTGGGTGTGGGAATGATTCTAGCCACCTTAGCGGTATTTTTCCGTGACGTGGAATACCTTTGGGGTGTAGTACTAATGTTAATAATGTATTGTTGTGCAATTTTCTATAAAGTCGAGGATGTAACAAAAAATAGTGACCTTATCTGGATATTTAAGTATAATCCTCTCTATGCGTGTATTTTAAATTTTAGAAATACTGTACTTTATGGTCAACCATTGGATTCTTTTGCACTCTTGTATTCTCTTGGATTTAGTTTGGTGGTATTGGTTATAGGGTTTGGGATGTTTTATAAGAAGCAGGATGAGTTTATTCTTAATATTTAGTGTGCTAGGATTATAAAATATAATTTGAAAAATAGATAGCAGATGTAGCCGCAAATTGGAGGAAACATGGGTAAAGTAGTAGTCAAGGTTGATAAACTAAGCGTACGCTTTCTAATGAACACAGAAAAAGTGGACAACCTTAAGGAATATGTAATTAGAAAAATTAAACGTACAATGAAATATAAAGAATTTTGGGCATTAAAGGATGTATCCTTTCAAATAGAAGAAGGAGACAGGGTTGGTATCCTTGGATTTAATGGTGCAGGCAAAAGTACCTTACTAAAGACAATTGCCGGTGTAATGAAACCAACCGAGGGAAGTGTGACAACTAGAGGTAAGATAGCACCCTTACTGGAGCTTGGAGCTGGTTTTGATCTGCAATATACTGGAGCAGAAAATATCTACCTTTATGGTGCTGTACTTGGATATTCCAAAGAATTTATCAAAGAAAAGTTTAATGAGATTGTAGAATTTTCCGAGCTTGGAGACTTCATTAACGTACCAGTTAAAAATTACTCCTCAGGTATGAAATCCAGATTGGGCTTTTCAATTGCAACTATCGTAGAACCGGATATTTTGATTTTGGATGAGGTATTTGCGGTAGGTGATGCCAAGTTTAGAAAAAAGAGTGAAGAGAAGATTAAGGCAATGTTTGATACCGGTATCACTGTACTATTTGTATCTCATAATATTAAGCAGGTAAAAACCATCTGCAACAAGGCAATCCTTTTAGAAAAGGGAACTTTGCTTGCAAAGGGAGAGGTAGCCGATATCTGTAAGATATATGAGAAGAAGGTAAAATAAAACAAGAGCTATACAGCGCGGAAACCGTAGGTTTTTAAGAATAGTTCTAAGTAGTTACAATTATTTTTAAATAAATAACGTGAATTAGGCTTCTTTAAATATTTTTGATTAATACAATTATGGAGGTAATAAATGAAAAAAGTAATTACTTATGGAACTTTTGATCTGCTTCATGTTGGACACATAAATTTACTTCGTAGAGCGAGAGCGCTTGGAGATTATCTGGTAGTTGTGGCTTCCTCTGATGAATTTAATGCAATTAAGAACAAGAAGGCCTACTACGCCTTTGAAGATAGAAAGATTATTCTGGAAGCAATCAAATATGTGGATGAAGTTCTCCCGGAATATAATTGGGAACAGAAGATTGATGATGTTGTGAATAATCAGATTGATGTATTTGTTATGGGAGATGACTGGGAAGGAAAGTTTGACTTTCTAAAGGATTACTGTGAGGTTGTCTATTTACCAAGAACGGAAGGAATTTCAACTACTAAAATTAAAACGGATTTAAATCTGAAAAAAGTTGAAAAGTAAGTCATGATACATTTGTAAATGAACTTGCGACAGCTGTCTGAATTGCAGCATTGTGAGGGAACGGAGCTTTCTATGAAACGACGTATTCGAAAAATAATGAAGTTACCCATTTTGGTAATCTACAGATTGCTCTTACTATGCTGTAAGGTAAATAGAAATATCATTATTTTTGAAAGCAACGTTGGAAGAAATTATTCGGGTAATCCCAGAGCAATTTATGAGTATATGATTTCCCAAGGGTTGGATAAGGTATTTCGTTGTTATTACATTTTAGAGGACACAACCATAGTCCTGCCTGGTAACGTGAAGAAGGTAAAACGAATCAGTCTGCCTTATTTCTATTACTTAGCGAGAGCAGGATTCTGGGTTAGTGATACCCGTATGCCTACATACCTAAGAAAGAAAAAGAATACAATCTATATACAAACCTGGCATGGTACACCGCTAAAAAAGCTTGCTTTGGATCTTGAGCAGATATCCATGGAAGGTGAGGTAAGTTTAGCGGATTATAAGAAGAAATTTGCAGAGAATACAGAGACCTGGGATTATCTGGTTTCCCAGAATTCTTATTCCACATATATATTTCGAAGGGCATTTGCCTTTCAGGGAACCATGTTAGAGGTTGGATATCCAAGAAACGATATTTTATTTCGGGACAATCATACAGCAGCAGTTTTAACTATAAAAAAGAAATTGAAGTTGCCTCTGGATAAAAAACTGATACTTTATGCTCCCACTTGGAGAGATAATGAACATCTTGGACATTTAAAATATAAATTCAGTTCTGCCATGGATTACAATTATCTAAAAGATACCTTGGCAAAGGATTACTGCCTGCTGGTGAAAGCACATTACCTGGTGGGGGAAGAGTCGAACTTAGGGCTATATGATGGTTTTCTACACTATTTTGATGCCTCCTGTGATATAGCAGAGCTATATTTGGTTTCAGACATGTTAATTACGGATTACTCCTCGGTCATGTTTGACTACAGCCTTTTAGATAGGCCGATGATATTTTTTACTTATGATTTGGAACAATATAAGGATCATTTACGTGGATTTTACTTTGATTTTCTGGAAGAAGCCCCAGGACCAATTGTGTTAACCAATGAGGGGTTGGTGAAAGAAATCCGTACCTATGATTATAGATCTTATCAAGCAAAATATGAGGCATTTAAACAAAAGTTCAATCATGCAGATGATGGTAAGGCCTCACAAAAAATAGTGGATTTAATTAGAACTCATACTTCCAGGTAAGGTCAGGCTAGTTATAGATTTATTGCTAAAGGAAGTATGCAGCACCTGTAACTTAGAGTTGCAGGGAATGAGAAAGGCATGGTCATTGATATGAAAGTTATCGGCTATCTCATATTTGCAGGCTTTTTCTATCTCTTTCGCCTATTTTGTTCCGTCAAACCCAAGAAGGTATTTGGAATAATGACACATGATGGCAGCAGGGATGGTAATGTAGGGGTAATGATGGACTATCTGAAAAAGATGGACCAGGAATATACCTTTCATTATCTGAAAAAGGCAGATAGCAATGCGGTAAAAAAACTTAATATATTTACAGGAAAAGTTAGCTTTTTTATTGAGAAACCGTATCAGCTTGCAACCAGTGAGTTTATCCTAATGGATAATACCTTTCTTCCAATGGCTTATCTGAAATTCTCCGATAAAGTGAAAGTAATTCAACTCTGGCATGGAACCGGGACTATAAAACGGTTTGGCCAGGATGTGAATACGGGTAGGCTAAAAGAACTGGAGCGAAGAGCAAATAAAAGAATTACACATTTGATTGTCAACAGTGAAGACACGAAAAAGGAATATGCAGGTGCCTTTGGAGTGTCAGAGGATAAAGTGTTTATCTATGGGCTGCCCAGAACGGATGTATTCTTCCTTGAAGAACTGATGGAGGAGCGAAGAGTAAAGTTTTTTGCACAGTACCCACAGTTTAAGAATAAAAAGCTTGTACTCTATGCCCCGACCTTTCGAGATCAGGAGAAGGATAATCCAAAACTAAAGTTAGATGTGGAACTGCTAAGTAAGCAGCTTCCAGAGGATTATATCTTATTACTACGTCTTCATCCCTTTGTTATGGAGGCTTATCAGAAAGCAACTAAGAGTTTATCCTCTTTTCCCAATATAGTACCTATGTCAGACTATGCGGACATTAATACGCTGCTGGTAGTAGCTGACTACTTAATCACGGATTACTCATCGGTACTATTTGAGTTTTGCTTATTGGAAAAGCCGATGTTGTTTTATGCTTATGACCTTGATGATTTTTCAGACAATGGCAGAGGATTTTATAGAGCTTATGGAGATTATGTACCTGGACCAATTGTGGAAGATACAAGCGATGTCTTAGAACTTTTATTAAAGGACAAGTTTGATCTTGATAGAATCAAAAGATTTAAAGATAAGAATTATAAGTATCTGGATGGAAAAGCAGCTGAGAGAATCTATTTGAAAATATTTCGTAAGGCATTTAGGGAAGATGACTAGGTTGGCAACACAGTAGTAATTGGTTGTAACTAGAAAGGCTGAACAGTTACAATTTAGTATTATAAATACAGCGATAACTTTGGAGGGAACGTTAAGTGGATAATTCGAACTTTAAAATAAGTATTATCATGCCAGTGTATAATGTGGAACGATATCTTAGAGCATGTCTTGAAAGTGTTGTTAATCAAACTTTAGAGGGCGTTGAAATTATCGTAGTCAATGATGGTAGTAAGGATAATAGTATAAGTATTCTGAATGAATATGAAAAAAAACACTCGGATCGTATGAAGGTGTTCACAACTGAAAATCACGGGGTAAGCCATGCTAGAAACTATGGTTTAGCTAGGGCTACTGGTGAGTACATTCTGTTTGTAGATAGTGATGACTTCATTGAAAAGGATATGTGTGAAAAGCTATATCACAAAGCCATTAGAGATAACAATGATATTGTTATCTGCGGTCGTTATAATGTCTATGAGCGTGAAAATATCGGTGAATTGAAGAAGAAATCTGCTCCCACCATGCTGATTAATACGAATTTTAAGTTAAGTGAGCAAAAGTATGAGTTAGCGCACATTTCACCCTTTCCTTGGGACAAACTGTTTCGAAGAAATGTATTACAGGGTTTGCAATTTCCAGAGAATATGCGTTTTGAGGACCTTGTTCTTGTTTTCGAGGCATGTTGTCGTGCCGAAAGCATTGGTGTAGTGGAAGAACCTCTCTATAATTATCGAAGAACAACCCAGGGTGGCTTTTTAAATAGCTTTAGCGAGCAAACTCTTGATATAGTAAAGGCTTTCCGCTTGGTAGTGGACTTTATGAAAGCAAATGGATACATGGAGATCTACCATGATGAGCTGGAGTATATCTGTACCAGACACTTCCTTTATCGTTATGGGGCTTTGTTTGCAGGTGGCAACAAAGGAAAACTTGAAGTGAAGCTTTCCATTATCAGAGAGACCCAAGAGTTTCTAGATAAAGAGTTTTCCAATTGGCATAACAACCACTACTTAAAATATTCTTCTGGAGCTTTAAGAGCAAGATTAAAGCTGTATACCAATAAAAATAAGATGATAAGGCTGACGAAAACCCGTGAAATAACACCGGATAGTGTTATGAACTTATTTTTACGTGTAAGAAACTTTAAATCCAAATGGGGAAAGAAAATAAAACGCTTTATTAAGAGTAAAGATAGAATGAAAATGATTAAGAAAAAACTCCCCATTGTAAAGATTATGAAACAGGGTGGAAGCGTTTTCTATACCCATATGTATGAAAAACTCTCAGTTCGTCCAAATGATATTTTATTTGAATCCAAGCACGGAGAAGATATTGCAGGTAATATCTTTGCACTTATTAGAGAGTTGCATAAGGAAGAATATAAGGATTATAATATTCTGCTTGCAATGAGCAGAAAATATAGAAAACAATATCGCAAACTTTTAGAAACCTATAGCCTAACCAACGTAACGATGATTAGTATTCGTTCCAGAGATTATGCCAGAGCCTTAGCCAGTGCAAAATACCTTGTAACAGACACCAGCTTCCCTCCCTACTTCATTAAGAAGCAGGAACAGGTGTATTTAAATACCTGGCATGGTACCCCGCTTAAGGCAATGGGTAGAATTGTGCCTAATCGTGAATTTGGCTTAGGAAATGTTCAGAGAAACTTCCTGATAGCAGACTATTTGTTATATCAAAATGACTTCTCAAAGGAAGCTTTCATGACGGACTATATGATTAAGGATATCTATCCAGGAACTGCGTTGGTTAGTGGATACCCAAGAAACTCCATCTTCCTTCACAAGAATAGATATGAGGAAATCCGTACGGAATTAGAAATAGAAGACAAGCAGGTTATCATTTACATGCCAACCTGGAGAGGAATGCTTCATCAAAAGGATACAGCAAAACAACTTGAAATGTTAGGTGTTTTCTTTGATCTGATTGACAATAAGCTTACTGATGATCAAGTCTTTTATGTTAAACTTCATCCATTTGTAAAGAATCAGATGAAGTATAGCAGTTATCAGAGAATTAAGGAATTTCCTGCCGGCTATGAGACCTATGACTTCTTAAATGCCAGTGATGTACTCGTTACTGATTACTCCAGTATTATGTTCGATTATGCGGTTACCAAGCGTAAGATTGTCTTATTTACCTATGATAGGGAAGAATATAAGAACGGTCGAGGCTTGTATATTGACTTAGATACCTTAGAGCTTCCAAAGGCAGATACCGTGGATCAATTAATCGAAGAATTAGGTGCTGAACATAAGGGCTATCCTAAGTTCTATGAGCAGTTCTGTTCCTTTGATTCCATTGATACACCGAACCAAATCATTCAGACCCTATTACATGGCAAATTAGATCATAAAGACCATTTCAAGGCAATTAAGGTTCAGCCAGATAAAAGAGAGAAAGTTCTCATATTTATCAGAGGCGTAAAGAATGACCATTATACCAGAGCATTAATTGAAGAAATAAACTCCATGGACTTAAATCGTTATGATGTGTATGTATGTATGAAGGCTTCAAAAGCAAAGAAGTCCTCCCATATGCTTTCACTGCTTAAAAAAGAAGTAAATTATATTCCAATTACTTATCAAGTGAATTACACAAGAATGGATTATATTTTAAGCAAGCTTCAATTGAAATTCAAGATTAAGACACGTTTAACCAATAGCCGTATTGATAAGATTATGAGTCGTGAAATAGATAAGCATTTTGCTGGTATTCATTTTGACTATGTAATACATCACTCCATGTTAGATAGAATGGTTGGACATATGTGCTGCTTACTTGGTAAAACAACAGTTTATAACTTTAAGTATTTTAATTTAAGTGACTTTAAGGCAGGACGCGGTTATCGTAGACAGGTGAAATATTTTATCAAACGTTTCCCTGCATATTCCTATGTGGTTGTAACCAAGGAATTTGAATTGCTTCGTAAGAAGGCTGATAACGTTATATATAACCAGGAACATGTATTTCCATTTTCAACAATTTTAACGGAGGTGACACAGAATGAAGGTCGGAGTAATCACATTTCATAATGCGAATAACTATGGAGCAATGTTGCAGACCTGGGCGTTGCAGAAGGTCTTAAAGAATTATGGAGTGGATGCAGGTGTCATTCATTATCACCCAAGGGTTATCGATAGACTTTATGATCCTCTAGGCAATACAAAAGGTGTAAGACGGTATTTAAAAAAATTAAATTTATATATTATTAATCGTAAGAGTTTAACCAGGTATAATAAATTTATTAAGTTTTCAAGAAAAAATCTAAATCTCATTGGAGATTTTAGAAGTTATACAGAAATTGAGCCAGCAAATCTTAACCTGGATGCCTATATCGTTGGTAGTGATCAGGTTTGGAATCCACATCATATCGGTGGCTTTAACCCGGCGTATTTTCTTAACTTTGTTGAACCGGGTAAAAAGAAGATTTCTTATGCGGCCAGTGTAGGAAGTGACTATATTTTACCTAAGTTTAAAGAGAATATCAGTAATGCATTATCTACCTTTACTGCAATTTCAGTAAGAGAAAGTACAATTCAGCCTGCAATACAGGAATTGACAACCTTGCCTGTAAATGTGGTATTAGATCCTACCATGCTTTTAGAGAAAAAGGACTATGAAGAGATTAAAGTTAAGAGTCAAATCAAAGAGCCATATATATTGGTTTATATGATGGAAAAAAATCCGCAAGTAGTATCCCTTGCCAATAAAATCTCTATTGCGCTTGGATTACCAACGATACAAAGAAGACCCACCAAGGGCCTTACCAATCAGCTTCCACCCTACTATACAGAAGATACAGGTGAATTTCTCGGTTTAATTGAAGGAGCAGAGCTTGTTATTACGAATTCCTTCCATGCATCCGTATTTTCCATCCTCTATGAAAAACCGTTCGTGTCTATGTTACACTCTGATACAGGTAGCAGAACGAGTGACCTTTTGAAACAACTTGGACTTGAGTCACATCTACTTTATAGTATTAAAGAGTTTAAGGAGTTTTCAATGTTTAAGATTGAGGAACCGGAAAAGGTTCGCGAAAGACTTAATCTACTAAAGCAATCCTCTCTAAAGTTCCTTGAGGAAAGCTTAGAACTATCAAAGTAAGAGGTTAAGTTTAGCAAAGCAGTTACATCATTAAACTTAACAACTTACTCACTTAGACTGATAGCTTTTTGGTAGATACCGGAAGGTTATCAGTCATAAAATTTTTATGAAAGTGAGGACAAAGATGTTCTTCCAAAAATGGTTTTCCAAAAAAACACCAGTAGCAGTACAAAAGACAAATCTTCAAAAGAAGACGAACTTACCAGAGAATGGTTGCTTATTAATTACAAATAAGAACCCAATACTAAAAATTACAATTACTGCAGAGGAAGAAGCACAAGATAACTTTTTTGTTAAGGTAAATGGCAAGAATCTCTATAATGGGACCTTTGAAAAAGGATATTTAAAAGATGGTTCGACGAATCTATATAACAAAGGGTCAAAAATACATCGCACAACAAAGTGGTTTCCTGTGCTTCCTGGTCAAGGTCAAAGTTTAGTTTTAAGCGGAACAGCACATAATCGATCCACCTGGCAGTTCAAGACCAAGGATGAGACAATCCTAACCGATGTAGGTATTTCACAAAAGTATAATGTTATTACTGACGTTATGCAGGATAAAACGGTTTCAAAGGTAGATATACCGGAGAACGCGGAATATGCAAGAGTCTTCTATGCGAATATAGAGGATAATGTACTGGATAACCGACTTCAGATAGAGTATGGAAAGATATTAACAAACTATGTACCATATCAAGAAAATAAAATTACATTACCACGTCTTCCAAAAGGTGCAATCATATCATATAAAAATGGGGTATGGAGCCTTCAGGAAACAAGTGATTCGGTAGGTTCCTTACTAGAGGGTGTCATATTATCGGTGGGGGATATAATCACAGTTGATCCAAGAATCGGTACCATTGAAGAAGAAATACAAACCCCAAGTAAAGAGATTGTCTATACAGGGTCCTATGGGGTTAGATGGAGCAGAAATGACAGTAATCCAGTCTGTGAACGTATAGGAGATGCGAAAGGCCTTACCTTTAATGCCCTGCACAACGGGATGGACTTAACTCCTTATGAAAATAGTTTTGATAGAATCTATCCCTGGTCCGACCTTAAGGTATGTACAGTTAAGGTGGATAAGAATGGGAAGCGTCAAATTAAATATAGCAGCGACCCTGATTTTAACAGAGACGGCAGTGACGGTAATGTTATGGTAGAGATTCCAAAGTTTTATAGCAAGAGAGAAATCATTGACGACTTCGAATATTTATGGATTAGTGCAACAGAGCAGGAGGGTTATATCCTTGATCCTTCCTTCCAGACTGATAAAGGAATTATTGATAAAATCTACATTGGTGCATATCACTCTAGAATGATTAATAAGAAAATTGAGAGTGTTAGCAATTCATATCCTTTGATTAAAAAGTCCTTAAAGGATTTGCAGGAAATGGCAGCCCGTACGCCTGGAATTATGCAGTGTGATCTGTTAGCAATCCTTACAATACAGCGTCTCTATCTCGTAGAGACAGCAGTTTTAGATTCCCAGGCAATCTTTGCGGGAGAGGTACATTTACCTTATTTATTAAAGGATAAATCCTGTTCGTTTTATGCTGCAAAATCAGAAAAAGCTACGAATCAGATTATTATCACTGATTCTAAAGTAACAAGAAGATTTTGCGTTGGTGATGCAGTTTCCATTTTAAGAAGCTGGGAAGAATATAGAAATCAGCCAGATACCTTCCAAAGAGAGATAACTTCAATCAAAGAAGGAGAAAAGGGAACTTTAGTTGTAACCTTTACAGGAAAGCCAATGGATATTATAGAGCGGGAAACAGGTTTAACTTGCCTTCCTTGTAAGAATGGCTTAACTGACAATATTGACTATAGCTCTGCCTCTGTTGGTACCTTAAGTGGTCATGTATCCTTTAAATACCGGGGTGTTGAAAACCTCTGGGGTAATGTATCTATTTTACTAGAGAATGCCTATGTGCAGGATTCACAGCTTTACGTAATATACCCAACAGGTGATACACATAAGATTAATTATCCAATACCTGTTCAAAAGGTGGAATTATCACCACAGAAATTTGGCGAGCCCACCAATATGGTTGTAAAACAGATGGGCTTTGACAAAGATTATCCATTAATGATGTTCCCTTCTGAAATTGGCGGTGGAGCGTCTACCTCCAGTTATTATTGTGATTCCTGGTATAACCTCGCAGAAGAAGGCACCGTCTATATTTTAACCTATGGCGGAGCCTGGGACAACAAAGCCTATGCCGGTGTGTTTAACTTTAGAGCAAGTTTTACCGATACAAAGCGAATAGCATTTAACGGATCGAGGATTATGATTCGCTAAAATCAGATTAATTTTATTATGTTAGTCTACGAAAGAAAGAACGAATATACCTTCCCTCACACACAGATTGACCGACACCTTGTTCATTTTGTATGCCATTATCGAACATAAATGTTCGCTATTTGGCACACAAAACAAACAAGTCGTCTGTCAAACAGTGCATTTAGGGAAGGTATATCCGTTCTTTCTTTGCTGAAGTCTTTGATAAAAGCAGAATAAAAGCTTTGTATTGATTTTAGCGAAGCATTTGGGAAAGGGGACGTTCATTTTAATTCAGGGATAGGATACCTATATTTAGTAAATATAGTCAACTAGATTGCAAATGCGTTGTTAAATGATATATAATCAAACCATTAATAAAATATAATTATTAGGGGGAACATTATGAAAAGAACTATTATAGGTATCGCTTTATTGTTTGTTTCTATGATTTTAAATATTTCAATATTAATATCTACATCACTATTAGTATCAAATTTGACTGAGTGGTATTCTGATAAAGGTAGGTTTATGACTGCATTATCTGAATATGGGTTGCTAGTGCCATATATTTTGACTTACATTTTCATTGTAATAAGTATATTGATTTTAACAAAAGAATATTTTTCTAAAGAAAATAAATAGAATTTATTATAGAAAGTAAATTAACTTTCTAATAATTGTATTGCCAAAATAGGAGAGAGCTATTTCTCTATAATTTTACATAATTCCAATATTATTATTTGTCCCAGCGTAAAATTAAAGGATTTAATATACTATTGATTACTAAGAGTGTGAAGCTTTAGCTAATATATTAAGCTGAGATAATAATTTTAACCGTAGGAGGTAGTAGTGTGATTAAATTAAGGAGAAAAATTCATTTTTGTAATTAATTCGATTATAGAAAGGATTATTTAAATGAATATTAAATTAAAGGAAAATGTTATTCCGAGCCAAGAGGACTTACTCTATCTATACAATAATGTGGGGTGGAGCAATTATACGAAGAATCCGGAGATGCTTTGGAAAGCGTATGAGAATTCCTTGCTTGTTATAACGGTTTGGGAGGATGATAGATTAATTGGTGTTATTAGAGTGGTGGGTGATGGATATTCAATTATTTACATACAGGACATTATTGTATTAGAAGAATATCAGCATAGAGGGATTGGCGCTAAGCTTTTGACGGAAGTGATGAATAAGTATATCCATGTCTATCAGAAAGTGCTATTGACGGAGAATGAACTCAAGACAAGAGCTTTCTATGAAAAGATGGGATTTTCATCAAGTGATAAATACGGGTGTATATCCTTTGTGAAATTTAACATGTAAAAAAACGAGATAATGATGGAAATGTGTTGAAGAAAAAGCGTATATAATCGTTTTGGCTGTAGAGAAACCCAGTTGATTATATACGCCTTTCCTATATATTGTTTTATATTTATTAGCCGTTATTGAACACGTATGCTTTCAATATAATCGGAGTATTCCTTAACTGTAGCACTTGGTACATAGTCTTTAACATCATACAGGTATTCGTGTAATTTGGTTACATTGGCTGCCAAATCAATGGGGAATACAAGGGATACTTTTTTATAGGTGTGAGCATCCTTTTCAAAAGGAAAACCTTCCTGACCAACGATATCATAGGAGAAAATGTCCTTAGCTAAGACCAGGAGTTCGGTACTGCTAAGATTAGTTGCAACCTGTGGGAACATTTCGTCAATAATATCGTTAATTGTTCCGATTGAAGAGGATTTTGCTTTATCGAATATCTTTTGAACCACAATTCGCTGACGCTCTGCACGTTTGAAATCTCCACCTGCTGTATAGCGAATTCTTGCATAAGCAGTTGCCTGGGTTCCATTCACTTCTTGGGTTCCCGCAGAAGTAATCTTTTCTGAATTTGTACCATTGATTTTATTTAAGGATTTAATATAACCATTCAAATACTTTAGTTCGTTCTCTTCAATATCTAAGGTTATTCCACCTAATAAATCCACAACATTTACGACAGCTTGAAAGTTAACTGTTACATATTCACGGGCATCTAAGTCAAAGTTCTTATTAATAGTAGTTAATGCCAGCGAATAACCACCATTAAAGTATGCGGCATTAATTTTTTTATAACCGATGTCTGGTATATTAACATAAGTGTCACGATATACCGATGCAAGTTTTATATCTTTCGTCTTGTTGTTGATGCTGGCAATCATAATAGTGTCGCTACGAGTACTATTTTTCAAATAATTTTCTCTGGAATCCACACCAAATAAAACGATATTACGAAAACCTTCAACTTGTTCAACATCATCATTTTTTTGAATTAAGTGGTCGTCCTGATCAATTCGATTCAGCTTATTCATTGAAGTGTAAACCTTAAAGCCGATTAAAATGAGTACCAGTATCAGAAGTTCTGCTATAAAGATACTAATAAGTTTGATTCGTTTCTTTTTTTGCTTGCTTTTTGCCATGAGTACTTAATACCTAGCCTTTCTGGTGAAAATCATTCGTATTTCTAATAAGCATTTTTGTTAATAAAGCCTTTAAAAAAGGTCAAGAACAAAATCTTAAAATCTAGAAATAGTGTCCAATGTTCAATATAAAATAAATCATGATCAATACGCTTGCGGATAGAAGTGTCACCTCTAAAACCGTTAATCTGTGCCCAACCGGTGAGACCAGGAGATACTTGGTGCTTAATCATATAGCGTGGAATTTCTTCTTTAAACTTATCAACAAAGAAGGGACGTTCTGGTCTTGGTCCAACGAGGCTCATCTCACCCTTAAGAACATTAAAGAGTTGAGGTAGTTCATCTATACTTGTCTTACGAATGAATTTACCGATTCCAGTCACACGTGGATCGCGTTGGGTTGTCCAAGCTTTCTTTTCCTCTTTATCTTGTTGTACCTCCATTGAACGGAATTTATACATTTTAAATTCCTTATTATGCTTTCCGATTCGTTGTTGTGTAAAAATGATTGGACCCGGAGAAGATAATTTAATTAACAATGCCACTAGGAGCATAGGTATGGAGAAGAGGGTAAGAGCAACCAATGCACCAAAAACATCTACAACTCGTTTGGCTATACGATTGTGCGTGTTACTAAGTGGAATATTCCTGATATTTATCACAGGAAGACCAAAGAGATCTTCGGTTAATGGCTCTGTAGGAATAATTTTATGATAATCGGGTATAAACTTAGTATGAACACCTGATTTTTCACAGATAGAAACAATACTTTCCAGTTTCCGATATTCCTTTAAACTTAAAGTAATTGCAATTTCATCTAAGTCCATTTTTGATAAAAACGCTTCCAAATGAGTTATGCTGCCAATTACGGGAACTTTCTTATACATAGTTCCTACTTCAATGGTATCATCTAATATTCCATGAATATAGTATCCCCATTGTGGGTTAGCAAATATACGGTCAATATAAGCTTCTGCAGAATGACCATAACCCACCAGAAGAACATGCTTTAAATTATAACCCTTTCTTCGAACCGAGCGCAGAACTTGATTAATAGCCATTCTTGATACAATACTAAGTGTAGTATTAATTACAAAAAATAGTGCGAGAAATTTTCTTGAAAGCATATTATCATCAATGCCCTGGGTAAAATATAAAACGGTACTATAAAAGGCAATACCAATAGTATTAGCTGTAAGAATATTTAGGATTTCAGACCATCTAGTTCTTCCACGCTTAGGTGTATATAATTTAAAACTATAATATACAATTAAATAAATTGGAAAAGATAATATTGACCTTTGGATAGATTCAGTTAAACTAAAAAATTTCTCATCAACACCTAATCTAAAAAAAGAAAAATATTTTAAAACATAAAATCTCATGCCAAATGTAATTAAAAATGCTATAATGATTAAACTAGCATCCAATAAAAATTGTAATCTATTAAACATTTTTTGATTGTCTTTTATCATAAAGGGCTCCTATTTTTAAGTGAATTTATGAATTATAGTTGTTTTGGATATGTAGCTACTGATTAGCATAAATATAATACATAGTTACCTAGAATTCAACAATAATATTTTTGTGTAAGGCAGTATGTGGTATTTTTAAGACGGTTTTTCATAAATTCTTAGTAATATTTTCACATTCTATTCACAAACTCCTGTTACACTATCCTACATAAGATATTAATAACAATGTTTCCTACGAAAGGAGAATTTATATGTCAGATCAAGAAAAAAATAATGAAAATATTGAAAATGAAGTTGGTAAGGATATCATAAATGAAGAAAGTATTAATATAGACGATCAAAAGGTTAATTCAGATCCATTTAATAATCCTTATTCCAATAACGCGTCTTATAACAGCGCAAGTAATAACTCGAATTATAGTAACTCGAATTATAGTAACTCAAACTATAGCAACACAAACTATAGTAACCTAAATTATAATAACACAGATAATAGTAACTTAAATAATAGCAATCCAAATAATAGCAACTCAGGTTATAATAACCCCAACGCGAACAACGCTGGTTATGGCAACCAAAGTTATAGCAATCCAAACTATAGCAACCCAAATAATAACAACCCATATTACAGTAATGCTTACAACAATCCGAACTATAATAATCCCAATAGCAGTAATTCAGGATATGGAAGTAACAATGCATATAATAATATGAATTATAATCCGTCTTATTATCAGCAGAATTATAACAGTTCCAACCCTAATCCCTGGAGTAATGGAAATACTAATCCTGGTAAGAAGGTAAAGGAGAAAAAACCAAGGAACGGGAAAATAAGTAAAGTATTAAGCTTTGTAGGCAAAGCAGCTTGCTTTGGATTAATTGCAGCGATTGGCTTCTTTGGATTTCAGAGTATTTACGGAAGAATTAACCCGGATGCAGCTACCAATAATATCATATCCCTTACAGATACGAAACATTATGAAATTGGTTTTACCGAGACTGGATTAATTAAGACCGTAGATAAAAACGCAGTAAGTGAAGTTGCAAAGAATACACTTCCAGCAATTGTATCCATTAATAGTACTTCCACACAGTCCACAGATTGGTTTGGCCAGGTTTATGATCAGCCAGTAGAAGGTAGTGGGTCTGGAATTATTGTTGGAGAAAATGAAAATGAATTGTTGATTGCTACCAATAACCACGTGGTAGAGGGAGCAACAGAAATAGAAGTTACCTTTGCAGATGGATCAACAGCAGCAGCTATCATTAAGGGTACGGATGTAACAGCAGATTTAGCGGTTATCACTGTAGATATTTCAACTGTGAAAAAAGAAACCTTAGATGTTATTACGGTAGCTAAATTAGGAAATTCTGATGAAGTTAAAGTAGGTGAGATGGCAATTGCAATTGGTAATGCACTTGGTTCTGGTCAATCAGTAACAGTGGGTTATGTAAGTGCCAAGGATCGTGAAGTTGAGATTTCTGATGGTTATGATTCAAAGACAATGGTTCTATTACAGACAGATGCTGCGATCAATCCTGGTAATAGTGGTGGTGCTCTGCTTAATGTAAATGGTGAGGTTATCGGTATTAATACCGTGAAGTATGCTTCCTATGAAGTTGAAGGTATGGGTTATGCAATTCCGATTTCTAAGGCAACTCCTATTATAACAGAGTTGATGAACCGTGAAGTATTGAAAGAAAGCGAACAGGGTTATCTTGGAATTGCTGGTAATGATGTAACGGAAGATGTTGCCGCCTTCTATAATATGCCATTGGGTGTGTATGTGAATGAAACTCCAGACGGTGGCGCAGCAATGAAGGCAGGTCTTAAATCAGGAGATATCATTACAGGTGCTGATGATCTTGATATTACCTCTATCACACAACTTAGAGATTATGTGAATAGCAAGCGAGTTGGTACAGAGGTGAAGATAACCTATTCCCGTAACTTAAATGGTGTATATGAAGAAAGTACAGTAACTGTTACCTTAGGTCAAAATCCGAATTTAAATTCAGGCGATGAATAATTTACGTGAAATTAATTTAAAGAATTATATAACGCGATATAGGTAAGAGTAGCACTTAAAAGCGAATTGTCATAGGATAATAACCTTATGGCATTTCGCTTTTTTACAAGTTATTGTTCAACCTGGTCAAGTTCAATATGGGAATTCGAGAAAATGCAAAAACTCTAATTTAAAAATCATTACTCGAACTCTGTTATTATACTTAAAATTGTGGATGAACTGTAGCCAGCAACATATTTTTATCTCGTAGAAAAGTTGATATATGAGTTTTAATGAACGATTTTAGTAGTTTTTTGTAGAATTTTTGTAAATTCTTAATGAAAGCTTAAGGAAACAGATATTGTCGTACACAGGATAATAAGATATAATTCTTTTAATAGACACTGAAATCCTGAGACACGATAACCCTTTTAAGGGAACTTGGAGGTAAAATGAGCGATTTTGATAAAAATAATATGGACAATGAAATAGATAACAAACATACAACCGATCACGAACATGAAGAAATGGAAGAGGTATGTTATCTTTGCAGAAGACCAGAGAGCAAGGTTGGGAAAATGATACATATTCCTAATCAAATCAGCATCTGTTCGGATTGTATGCAAAAGACCTTTGATACAATTAATAAAGGTGATAACCCATATATGCAGATGATGGGCTTCCCGCCGGGCATGATGAACATGAACTTATCAGGCATTACCAATGATGTACCCAAATCACAGAAGCTTAAGAAAGTAAGTGAAGAGCAGAATAAGGAAGCGGAGTTTGATCGTAAATCAATACCCTCCCCACACATTATAAAAAGCAACCTGGATGAATTTATAATAGGTCAGGAGCGTGCGAAAAAGGTTATCTCTGTGGGTGTGTATAATCACTATAAGAGAATTGGTACCAATAAAAATGATATAGAAATTGAAAAATCCAATATGTTAATGCTTGGGCCTACCGGAAGTGGTAAAACCTATTTGGTTAAAACCCTGGCTAGATTATTAAATGTTCCCCTGGCTATAACGGATGCAACTTCTCTAACTGAAGCTGGTTATATTGGCGATGACGTGGAAAGCGTTATTTCTAAATTGCTGCAGGCAGCAGGAAATGATGTTAAGAAAGCAGAAAGAGGCATCGTCTTTATTGATGAAATAGATAAAATAGCGAAAAAACGTAATACGAATAGCCGGGACGTAAGTGGTGAATCAGTACAACAGGGACTGCTAAAGCTACTTGAGGGTAGTGATGTAGAAGTGCCAGTAGGGGCAAGCTCTAAGAATGCCATGGTACCGTTAACTACAGTGAATACACAGAATATTCTTTTCATCTGCGGTGGTGCCTTCCCTGATCTTGATAAAATAATTAAGGCAAGACTAAACAAACAATCCTCTATAGGGTTCAAAGCTGATTTAAAAGATAAGTATGACAATGATCAAAACTTATTGCAAAAGGTAACGTTGGATGATCTTAGAGAATATGGTATGATTCCTGAATTCCTGGGACGTTTACCAATTCTATATGCCCTAGAGGGACTTACGAAAGATATGTTAATACAAGTTTTAAAAGAGCCAAGAAATGCAATTTTAAAACAGTATCAAAAACTGTTAGCGCTTGATGAAGTAGATCTTGAATTTGCACCTGATGCACTGGAGGCAATTGCAGAAAAGGCAATGGAGAAGAAGACCGGAGCTAGAGCACTTCGTGCTATACTTGAGGATATTATGTTGGATATCATGTATGAAATACCCAAGGATGATAACATTGGCAGAGTCATAATTACCAGAGATTATATAGAAGGAAAAGGTGTACCTCTCATCGAAATGAGGGGGAGCAATAAACCGAAACTGCTGATTGAGAATAATTAATAGGAATATATTTGGCAATAGGGAAATAACATAAATGTAATAAGTATTGTTCTAAAGGCTGTTGTAAATTCAAGCTAGATTTTACAACAGCCTCTTAAACAATAAAACTATAGTTCGAGGATTCCGCAAACGGTTTCTTCCATTCTATTTTTTAATTCGCTTTGTGTTATAATGGAGGTAAATATGTCATTATTGGAACGCTTATTTAATAAGAAGAGACAGAATTCTGACAAGGAAAATTTCGGATCGGAAAATGACTCTGCCAAGGACTTTGAAACAGATGAAACGGAAAGTGCTGTTGTGCATTCTGCTGATTCAGAAGAGAATGATGAAGACATTGTATATGAAGTTGTTGAACGAGAAATACTACCAGCTAAAATAATTTGTCCGGATTGTGGAGGAATTACCATTGAAGGGCTGGATTTTTGTGATAAATGCGGTGGTGAACTGGTTTAAACTGGAATAGTTGAACTAAGTATAATTATAAAAATACTTTAGTAATTTAAATTACCATATTGACAAATTGAAAAGACAAGGGTATTATATATCCAGAATAAAGACGTTCGTACACCGTACAAAGACACTAGGTGCTTTTGGGTGTAGAACGCCTTATTTATAATCTGGATTCAGAGGAATCTTTAGAATGTAGGAGGGAATTTATGAGAAAGATAAAAAGAATGTTAAGCCTGCTTGTAGTTACAAGCATGGTTGTAGCAAGCTTAGCAGCTTGTGGTAAAAAAGCAGATAGTGACAAATTTTATATTGGCGGTATTGGCCCTGTAACCGAAGGGGCTGCTGTATATGGACAGAGCGTTAAGAACGGTGCTGAACTTGCAAAAAACGAAATTAACGCAGCTGGCGGTATCAATGGAAAGCAAATTGAATTCAAATTTGAAGATGATGTACATGATCCAGAAAAGTCTGTGAATGCTTACAATACCTTAAAGGACTGGGGTATGAAGATTCTTATGGGTACTGTTACTTCTAAACCTTGTGCAGCAGTTGCAGCAGAAACCTTTAATGATAGTATGTTCCAGCTAACTCCATCCGCATCTTCCACAGAAGTTATTAAGAATGGCAATGTATTTCAGGTATGCTTCTCAGATCCTAACCAGGGTATTGGTTCGGCACAGTACATAGGGGAGCATGCTTTAGCAACTAAAGTAGCTGTTATCTATGATAGCTCCGATGTTTACTCTACAGGTATTTATGAGAAATTTGCTGAAGAAGCAAAGAATCAGGCATTTGAAGTAGTAGAAGTTCAAGCTTTTACCTCTGAAAGTAATTCAGATTTCTCCGTACAGATTCAGAAAGCAAAGGATGCTGGTGCAGAGCTAGTATTCTTGCCTATTTACTATAAAGAAGCAGCTTTAATTTTACAGCAAGCAGCATCTTTAGACTATGCACCTACTTTCTTTGGTTGTGATGGTCTTGACGGTATCCTTACAGTAGAAAACTTTGATACAGCTTTAGCTGATGGTGTTATGTTATTAACTCCATTTGCAGCAGATGCTACCGACGCAGCAACTACAAAGTTTGTAGCTGATTACAAGGCTGCATATAATAATGAAATACCTACTCAGTTCGCAGCAGATGCTTATGATGCGATGTATATTTTAAAGGCGGCTATTGAAAAAGGTGAGGTTACACCTGATATGAGCATTGCTGATATTAACGAAGCATTAAAGACAGCAATGACACAGATCCAGGTTGATGGTCTTACTGGTGCAGCAATGACCTGGAATGCAACTGGTGAAGTTAATAAGGCTCCTAGAGCAGTTGTTATCCAGAGCGGAGCTTATGTAGCTGCTGAATAATTACAATAGTTATAACTTCATATATAGTGTAAAAGCTTGTATGACTGGTGAATAAAAAATAGAAAATACTATACAGAGAGGTGAATGCCTCTCTGTATTTTGTTTTACTGCACTTTATAAAAGTTATTATTCTACTGTTAAATTGGATATAATAGTGTCAGTGTGTTGACACTTATAGATAAGGAAATGTCATATTCGAGTAATTTTTGTTGTAACAATGTTAAGTCTGTGATAAAATAGGTAGCACGTTAACCTGTTAAACTGTTGATGTTTTTATTTCATTAGAAATTATATCTTATGAAATAAAAAGTCCTTCGGGCTAATGATGCGCAGCAAAGCGCGCGGAACAAAAGGTATGTAATTGAAGTGATAGAACGTGAGAGTTTGCATGGAACACTTTTGTTTAGCAGGTATTGAAGTATGAGAATATTGCATGCATTTGCATGCAGACGGGGGTTTTTATGAGTTTTATTTCTTATTTAATTAAAGGAATCAGTCTTGGGAGTGTATACTCTATCATTGCACTTGGATATACAATGGTATATGGAATTGCTAAAATGCTGAACTTTGCACATGGCGATGTTATTATGGTCGGTGGTTTTGTTATCTTTACGTCTATGAGTGCGATGGGATTAAATCCTGTAATTGCAGTTCCTATAGCAATTATTTTTTGTACCATTTTAGGTATCACTATAGAGCGTGTAGCGTATAAGCCACTTCGAAAGGCTTCTTCTTTGGCTGTATTAATTACTGCCATTGGTGTGAGTTATCTTTTACAAAACATTGCACTTTTAGTCTTTGGTGCAGATGCAAAATCATTTACTTCTGTAATTACAGTACCACCATTAAAATTAGCGGATGGTGCATTAACAATATCAGGTGAGACCTTGGTTACTATTCCATTATGCTTGCTTATTATGATTGTATTAACCCTTTTTATTAAGAAATCCAGGACAGGTCGCAGTATGCTTGCGGTATCCGAAGATAAAGATGCAGCAGTACTGATGGGTGTCAATGTGAATAAGACTATCGCGATTACCTTTGCGATTGGCTCTGCTCTTGCAGCGGTTGCAAGTGCGCTTATGTTTTCTTCCTATCCAAGTCTTACTTCAACCTCAGGTGCTATGCCTGGTATCAAAGCCTTTGTGGCTGCGGTATTTGGTGGAATTGGTTCCATACCAGGAGCTATGATCGGTGGAATTTTGCTGGGAGTAATTGAAATCTTGGGAAGAGCTTATATTTCTTCACAGCTAGCAGATGCAATTGTATTTATGATATTAATTCTTGTTCTTCTTGTTAAACCAACGGGTATCCTTGGTAAGAAGATGCAAGAGAAGGTGTAGGTGGGGAACATGTCAAAAGGAAAAGTATTTCATCAAATGAATAAATCCACTCGTACCAATCTTATAACGATTGGGATTATCGTTATTGTATATATTGTTTGTCAGATTATGATAGCAACTGGAATGATGTCCAACCTAATGCAGGGCTTGTTAATTCCATTGTGCTACTATTCCATTTTAGCAGTGTCCTTAAACCTTACGGTTGGTATTCTGGGCGAGTTGAGCTTAGGTCATGCTGGTTTCATGTGCGTGGGGGCCTTCAGTGGTGCATTGTTTTCAAAAACCATGATTGATGTTATTCCTAATACCTTTCTTCGTTTTACACTTGCAATTATAATTGGAGCGATCCTTGCAGGAGCCTTTGGTGTTTTAATCGGCGTTGTTGTATTAAGACTTCGTGGGGATTATCTGGCAATTGTAACCCTTGCCTTTGGTGAGATTGTGAAAAATGTTATTAATGTTATTAATCTCGGAATCGATAAGAATGGTCTTCATTTTTCGATGGTAGATGCAACGCATCTAAATCTGGCAGAGGGTGGAGAACTTTTGATTGGAGGAGCGAAAGGTGTTTCTGGAACTCCAAAGGATTCTACCTTTACAGTTGCTGTAATCTTATTAATCATAGTATATTTAATTATCTCAAACTTAATAAATTCACGTTCCGGTCGTGCTATCATGGCAATTCGTGATAACCGTATTGCGGCTGAATCAGTAGGTATTGATATTACGAAATTTAGAATTCTTGCCTTTTCCTTATCGGCAGCTATGGCAGGTGTGGCAGGTGTGCTTTACTCCCATAACTTATCAACTTTAGTAGCTACTCCAAAGAATTTTGGTTATAATATGTCAATTATGATTCTGGTTTTTGTCGTACTTGGTGGAATTGGTAATATTCGTGGATCCATCATTGCAGCTGTTGTATTGACACTCCTTCCAGAGTACTTACGATTTATGTCAAATTATCGTATGTTAATCTATGCAATTGTCTTAATTGTAATGATGATTTTTAATTGGAATCCAACCCTGATCGCATGGCGTAAGAATCATCCAATTAACCTTGGATCACTATTTAAGAAGAAGAGGGAGGCATAAAGTTATGGCAATGTTAACAGTTAAGAACTTAGGTATCTCCTTCGGTGGTTTAAGAGCGGTTGATTCCATTGACCTTACGATTGAAAAGGGAGAGTTATATGGACTCATTGGTCCCAATGGAGCAGGCAAAACAACTGCCTTTAATTTGCTCACCGGTGTTTACAAACCAGATGCTGGTGTGGTTACTTTGGATGGCGTAGATATTACTGGACTTAGCACAATAGAAATTAATAAAGCTGGTATTGCAAGAACCTTTCAAAATATTAGATTATTCAAAGCTTTATCGGTACTGGATAATGTTAAATTAGGACTTCACAATAACAATCGATATTCGACACTGGCTGGTATCCTTCGACTGCCGATCTTCTTTAAAACAGAAAAACAGATGAACGAACGTGCGATGGAAATCCTTAAGGTATTTGATTTGGATAAGGAAGCACATTTATTATCCGCTAATCTTCCCTATGGTAAGCAAAGAAAGCTTGAGATTGCAAGAGCGCTTGCAACAAATCCGAAGCTTTTGCTCCTTGATGAGCCTGCGGCAGGTATGAATCCTTCTGAAACAGAAGAATTAATGAAAACAATTACTTTGATTCGTAAGAAATATGATGTTACAATATTATTGATAGAGCATGACATGAAGCTTGTAGCAGGCATCTGCGAGAAAATTTTTGTATTGAACTTTGGTATGGAACTAGCAAACGGATTACCTGGAGATGTACTTAATAATCCAGAGGTAATCAAAGCATATCTAGGGGAATAATGGAGGAATTATAAGCAATGCTGGAAGTTAAGAATTTGCAGGTTTATTATGGAGTAATTCAAGCAATTAAGGATGTTTCCTTTAAAGTAAATGAAGGTGAAGTTATAGCTCTAATTGGAGCAAATGGTGCAGGAAAAACTACCATTTTGCACACGATAACTGGACTTATATCCGCCAAAAGCGGTGAGGTAATCTTTGAAGGTCAAGACCTTCAGAAAATTCCTCCCCATAAGATTGTTCCTCTAGGAATTGCTCATGTACCGGAGGGCAGACATGTATTTGCACAGCTGACTGTATATGAGAATCTTTTGATGGGTGCCTTTACCCGTAAGGATAAGCATGAAATTGAAGAATCTATGGAGAGTGTTTACAAGAGATTTCCTAGATTAAGAGAGCGTAAGAACCAGTTATCAGGTACACTTAGCGGCGGTGAGCAGCAAATGCTTGCTATGGGACGTGCCTTAATGTCGAAACCAAGAATTATTCTTATGGATGAACCATCCATGGGACTATCACCAATTCTCGTAGGTGAAATATTTGATATAATTAAGAGTATCAGTGCAAGTGGAACCACAGTTTTACTTGTTGAACAGAATGCAAAGAAGGCGTTATCCATTTCGAATCGTGCCTATGTTCTTGAGACAGGTAAGATTGTACTTTCTGGTGATGCGGATAAACTAATGAATGATGAGTCTGTTAAAAAAGCTTATCTGGGTGAATAATCCGGATAAAGAGCTCATAGGTTACATAGTAGAGATGTAAAATTCCTATGGCATTGTAAATGGTAATCAGAGTCATGAAGAAAGAACTTGTAGAAAATGCAAGATTATACCAAGAAAGGTATGGTATTAGTATGAAACACTATGTGATTACAATTGCAAGAGGATATGGAAGTGGCGGAAGAACGATTGGTAAGATGCTTTCAGAAGAACTCGGTATTCCTTATTATGATAGGGATCTTCTACGTTTTGCCTCGGATGACAGTGGTATTAACGAACGGTTATTTGCGAAAGCAGATGAAAAGTTAAAGAAGAGTCTGTTGTTTCGTATAGCAAGCAATGTTTATAAAGGTGAATTAATTCCACCGGATAGTGATGATTTTGTTTCCAACGATAATCTTTTTAACTACCAAGCAAAGATTATTAAAGAATTAGCAGAAAATGAGACCTGTATCATTATTGGTCGTTGTGCAGATTTTATTCTGAAAGACAATCCAAATGTAGTTCGTGTGTTTGTTCATGCACCGCTTGAGGATTGTGTGAAAACGCTGAAGGATATGTTTGGGAAACCAGAAAAAGAGTTGGAGAAACAGATAGCTTCCATTGATAAGCATAGAGCCGAATATTATAAGTATTATACAGGACGTAATTGGGAAGATGCTAAGAATTATGATCTGTGTCTGAACAGCAGCAATCTTGGTTTCCAAAAATGTGTGGAGATTGTAAAATCCTATTTGGATATTAGAGCACGGTAATAGTTGTTAGCCGGATATACGTTAATGCTAAAATGTTAGTTGTAGTTAGTATATTTGGTATAGCCAGTATAGGCAGACTTAATGGACTAGGATAAATTAATAAAGCTTAGGGGTTACGGAGTGATTTGCCGTAACCCTTTTTAAAAATATGAGTAACTGTTCAAAACCAAGAAGAATATTCAATAAATCAGCCGTGAAAGCTTGCTTTCTAAGAATGATTTTATACAAGATGAACAACAAGTCGTTTCACTTGTCATGTATTCCTGTTTTGCGAGAACCAAACAGCGAGGAAACCACAGGTTTGGAGAGTGGTTCTGCACTACATAGATATGAAGCTGACTTAGGAATTTGTATTGCGATAGAATAAAGAGTGTGCTATACTTTCAGAAAATTTACTAAACTGTAACTGTTCAATAAATTTACAGTTATAAGGGCATCTTCAATGCCAATGTGAACAAAATGGATAATAAATAGTTACAATATTCTTTTTGGAGGTGTAAGATGATATCAGAAAAGATGATAGCATTGGTTCAGAATAGTTCCATGATCCGAGCAATGTTTGAAGAAGGCAAGCGTTTATCAGAGCTTCATGGAGCAGACAAAGTATATGATTTTAGTCTGGGTAATCCAAGTGTGGAACCACCCCTGGAAATAAAACAAGCCTTACTAGAAGTAATTCAGGAAGAAAATCCGAATGTTGTACATGGATATATGAATAATTCTGGTTATGAAGATGTTCGTACAGCCATTGCAAATTCAATTAATCAAAAACACGGGACTTCCTTTCATCATAACAACATTGTTATGACCGTAGGTGCGGCAGGAGGATTAAATGTAATACTTAAGACTCTGTTAAATCCAGGTGATGAAGTGGTGACCTTCGCTCCATTTTTTGGTGAGTATCGTAATTACGTAAATAACTTTGATGGGAATTTGGTAGTTGTACCACCTAATCTAATTGATTTTCAACCCAGTGCTGAAGAATTTGAAAAACATATTACAGCCAAAACAAAGGCGGTAATAATTAATACCCCGAATAATCCAACCGGTGTTATTTACAGTGAAGCTACGATTAAAATTATTTCAGATATATTAATAAAGAAAGAGAAGGAATTTGGTATTACTATCTACCTAATAGCGGATGAACCATACCGCGAATTGGTCTATGGAGGGATAGAGGTTCCTTACCTGACCAAGTACTACCATAATACGATTGTTGCATATTCCTATAGTAAGTCACTTTCACTTCCGGGAGAAAGGATTGGATATTTGGTATTACCGGATCAACTCGCGGACAGTGAGAATGTCATAGCTGCGGCGAATGTTGCAAATAGAATTCTAGGCTATGTTAATGCGCCTTCCTTAATGCAACGTGCTGTTGCAAAATGTTTGGAGGCAAAGGTGGATGTGGAAGTCTATAATCGTAACAGAGAACTAATTTACACTAGTTTAACCTCATATGGTTATGAATGTGTAAAACCACAGGGAGCATTTTATCTCTTTGTAAAGGCTTTGGAGGAAGATGATAAGGCATTTGCAGAGGCGGCAAAGAAGTATAATATATTAATTGTGCCGGGATCTGCCTTTGGCTGTCCTGGATATTGCAGAATTGCTTACTGTGTAGATTACGGGGTTATTGAGCGTTCATTACCTGGATTTCTTGCGTTAGCAAAAGAATATAGTAGTATATCATAAAGTATAGTATGATTTGAGCGTCAAAAGCCAATCTAGTCTATAAATGATGAATAAGCCAGCATCTATATCTAGCTAGACTTGCCTTACCATTCCATGAATTGCCTAAAAAGAGGCAATTCATAGATGCCGGTCTGCGCTATCTGGATATAGATATAGTCATATTCATCCCTTCCAGTTTTAGGAGGCTTTTAACACTCAAATCATAATATTCGGTTATGAAGGATGAGGTATCGAATTAATTATATATAGGAAAGGATAGCAGTCAAATCATCGACTGCAAAGGTAAATATATGAAGCCTTGGGAGAAGAATATTCGAAATGTCGTTCCTTATGTTGCTGGTGAACAGCCCAGCAAGAAGGATATGGTGAAGTTAAATACCAATGAGAATCCGTATCCACCTGCACCTGGAGTACAAAGAATACTATCAGAAATAAATACAGATCTTCTAAGGCTTTATCCGGACGGAAATGCGCAGCCGCTTGTGAAAGAGTTAGCACATTTTTATAAGGTAAGAGAGGAACAACTCTTTGTTGGAGTTGGCTCTGATGATGTACTTGCAATGGCTTTCCTTACATTTTTTAATTCTGAACAACCAATTATTTTCCCGGATATTACTTATTCCTTCTATAGAGTTTGGTGCGATTTGTTTAAAATTCCTTATCAGACACAACCCTTGGATGATAACTTTCATATTAAATTAGAAGATTATAATAAGGAAAATGGCGGTGTGGTTATAGCAAATCCCAATGCACCCTCCTCAATCTATGCGAACCTTTCTGTAATAGAGGAAATAATTAAAAGGAACCAGGACTCTATTGTAATCATCGATGAAGCTTACATTGATTTTGCAGGGGAATCTGCAATAAACTTGATTGAAAAGTATGATAATTTATTGGTGGTTCAGACTTTTTCCAAATCACGTTCCATGGCAGGAATGAGAATTGGTTTTGCAATGGGTAATCCAATACTGATTAGTGCACTTAATAACGTGAAAAACTCCTATAATTCCTATACCATGAATTTAACTTCCATCCTGGCTGGTGTTGAAGCCGTAAAGGATACTAAGTATTTTGAGGAAGGAATAGAAAAGGTTGTTGAGGTGAGAACCTTTACCGAGCAAAAGCTTAGTGAACTGGGATTTACGTTTCCAAAATCAGCAACTAATTTTATCTTTGCGACCCATGAAAAGGTGCCAGCAAAGACAATACTTGAGCACTTAAGAAATCAAAATATATATGTACGTCATTTTAATGTACCTAGAATAGATAACTATCTTCGTATCACAATTGGTACGAAGGAAGAGATGGAAAGGCTGCTGGTTTGTTTGCAGGCGCTTCTTGATTCAAGCTTTATAAGTCAATCTAATCTCTAAATGATGAATTAACCTGCATATATCCATCTAGATTTGCTTTACCATTCTATAGTTGCCTAAAAAGAGGCAGTTCATGATGTCGGTCTGCGCTATCTGGATCTATATGCAGTCATATTCATCCCGTTCAGGTCAGGAGATTTTTGATACTCGAATTATTTCTTAGAAATAATGGATAGATTTATAGTTTTTACAGCTTATCGTAAGCTTTGAGAAAGGTAAGATATTATAATGAATTATCAAAAAGAGCTGGATATAATTATTAATCAGCTGGAACAAAAGGAAAGCACTCCAAAATTATTAATTCATAGTTGTTGTGGACCCTGCAGCAGTTATGTTCTGGAATATTTGTCAAAGTATTTTGAGATTACAATCTTTTATTATAACCCAAACATTCACCCGCAGGAGGAATTTGTTCGAAGAGCAAAGGAGCAGGAAGCTTTAATTGACACCATGCAGCTTTCTTCTAAAGTCAAGTTTTTACTGGGTGAATATCATCCTAAGGACTATTATGATAGGATTAAGGGGCTGGAGCAGGAACCGGAGGGAGGTTTACGATGCTTTGAATGTTATGAAATGCGTCTTCGTGAAGCAGCAAAGCTGGCAAAGGAGCGAGGATTTGATTATTTCACAACAACCCTAACCATAAGCCCTCATAAGAATGCAGAGAAACTAAACGAAATTGGGGAAGACTTATCGAAGGAATACCGGATAGACTTTCTGCCCTCTGATTTTAAAAAGAAAAATGGCTATAAGCGTTCTATTGAGTTATCAAAGGAATATGAATTATATCGACAGGATTATTGTGGTTGTGTTTTCTCAAAGAAAGAAGCAGACTTAAGGAGAGAGCAATCCATAGCAAAACAGAGTGAGTAAAAAATAAGATATATTTTTGGAATTAAAATAGTTATAATCTGATTGAGTAAATTACTTGAATAAATTTATTTATTACTAAATATATAAGCAGAACAATAGACCAAAGAACAGCACTTTGCTGTATTCTTTGGTCTTATTCGGGAAAATGGAGAGGAAAAGGGTATGACGTTACAGGAGGCTAAAATTGGAGTTACCTATGTAATTGCTTCTATGGATCTCGATCAGGCTACATCCAGAAGGCTTGGAGTATTGGGACTTACAAAGGGGACTAAAATAAAGGTATTAAATCGTAACCTTGGAGGAGCTACTATTCTCATGGTTCGAGGGAGCAGACTTGCTTTAGGAAAGAAAATAACCCAAACAATACATATGGGGGAGACAGTATGAGCAGACAGGAAATCCAGATTGCATTTGTCGGCAATCCAAACTGTGGAAAGACGACTCTCTTTAATGCTTATACAGGTGCAAAACTTAAGGTAGCTAACTGGCCTGGTGTAACCGTTGAAATGAAAGAGGGCTCTTACATATATCAAAATAATAGGCTAAAGTTGGTTGATCTACCCGGTGTTTATAGTCTTACCTCCTATACAATGGAGGAGCAACTGACTAGAGAATACCTAACTGATTCTAAGGTGGACGTAATTGTCAATGTTGTTGATGCTTCCAATCTTGAAAGAAATTTGTATCTGACCCTTCAACTTGCTGAACTTGGAAAACCGATGGTCCTGGCACTTAATATGATGGATATTGTCAAGGAAAGAGGAATGGAGATTGATTTATCCAAATTGTCTACACTACTTAAAATACCGGTGGTCGCTGTCTCGGCAAGAAAAAAGACTGGTCTGGAACAATTAATAAATGCAGTTGTTGATCTGCACAAAAATCCTCCTTTTATAAAGGAGAAAAAACAAGCAACCTTTGAGAAGGTGAACACAAAGCCAGGGCAATCAGATTCTTCTTTAATGAATGAGGAAGAGATTAATATAAAGTATGACATTATTGAAAAGATGTTAGAAAAAGTTATGGTTAGGAAACAGGAAAGAGCCGAATCTTCTGACAAAGTTGATCGTATTTTGACCCATCGTTTCTTTGGACTTCCTATCTTCTTACTTATTATGGGTTTAGTTTTCTTTTTCACGTTCAAAGTAGGGGATTTTATTAAAATAGGCTTTGAGGTTATTATTGACTGGATTTCCACAGGTACACAGAATTTATTAATAACTTTGCAGGCCAGGGAGGTTGTTACCTCCTTGGTCGTAGATGGAATTATTGCTGGTGTTGGCGGAATTATAACATTTCTACCTAATATCTTCATTTTATTTTTAGCTCTGGCATATTTGGAGGATAGTGGCTATATGGCGAGGGTAGCCTATGTTATGGATGGAATTATGAGCAAACTTGGTTTATCAGGAAAAGCCTTCATTCCAATGCTACTCGGGTTTGGATGTACGGTACCCGCAATTATGGCCTCTCGTTCCCTTGAGAATATGCAGGACCGTAGAAAGACCATTTTAATTACGCCATTTATGTCCTGTAGTGCAAGACTTCCTATTTATATATTATTTTCGCAAATGTTTTTTCAGCCCTATGCAATGTGGGCGGCATATTCCATGTATTTGTTAGGTATTGTTGTAGCAATTGGAGTAGCTTTTGTCATGAAAAGTTCCACCGATAAAAGCTTAATGAATGCATTGCTTATTGAACTTCCAGAATACAAAGCACCTAATTGGCAGCCCATAGGTATTACAGTATGGGAAAAGGTAAAGGAGTATATAACGAGAGCGGGTACAACAATTTTTATAGCTTCTGTTATAATATGGGTAATTCTTAACTTTGGTCCAAGTGGTATGGTTACAGATATGTCGATGAGCTTTGGTGCAATCCTAGGAAAGACCCTTGCGCCTTTGCTCGCCCCAGCGGGTCTTGGGTTATGGCAGGTGGTTCTTGCCTTAATATCAGGAATAGCCGCGAAGGAAGTCGTAGTATCAAGTTTTAGTGTATTATTTCATATTAGTAACATTAATTCAGCCCAAGGCATGGAAAGTTTATCAAGATTGCTTGGAAATAGTGACTTTGGTCCTCTAAATGCATATGCTCTAATGGCATTTTGTCTGCTCTATATCCCTTGTGCGGCAACCATTGGTGTTATTCAAAGAGAAATGAGATCTGCAAAGTGGACGATATTTACTATATTCTTTCAACTTGGTATTGCCTGGTTCGTTGCAACGCTCATTTTTCAAATCGGAAGTCATTTATAAATACTTCAATAAATATTTTTCAAAATTTAATAAATAAAAAAAGGAAACTGCAATACCTTGTAGAATATTAGTAGTATAAGCGTTAATAGCTATACCATATTAAATTGTATCCTATTACATAAAAGCACTTTTATACAGTGTTTGATGTGGTTACAGAACATCAATGAGATAATGTGGAGAATTTGTTTTCCATACGATCTAGAAAGGCAGGGTAATTTATATGCAGAATAATTTAAATATAAGAGAAAAGCTTGAATTAAGAGAGCATGAGATATTTAGTCCTTTCGCTGCATTTTCAGATCAATCCTTAGGAAGAGATGTGGAAGAGACACCCTGTGATATTCGACCGATTTATCAAAGGGATAGAGATCGAGTACTTCATTCCAAGTCGTTTCGAAGACTGAAACATAAAACACAGGTATTTTTAGCACCGGAAGGTGACCATTATAGAACTAGACTTACACATACCCTTGAGGTTTCACAGATTGCCAGGACAATTGCCAGAGCGTTGCGCTTAAATGAAGATTTGACCGAGGCAATTGCACTTGCACATGATCTTGGGCATACACCCTTTGGGCATGCAGGAGAAAGAGCACTAAACCGAATTTGTCCGGAAGGCTTTGAACATCATTTACAGAGCATCCGGGTGGTGGAATTATTAGAAAACCATGGCAAAGGGTTAAATCTAACCAAGGAAGTAAGAGATGGAATAAGAAATCATCAAACACAGGGCAAACCTTCTACCTTAGAAGGGAAGATTGTACGTCTTTGTGATAAGATTGCTTATATCAATCATGATATTGATGATGCGGTCAGAGGCAAAATCATGACAGAAGAAGAAATTCCGAAGGAGTATACCGATGTTCTTGGACATAGTCTTGGTGAAAGACTGAATACTCTAACACATGACATAATTAAAAATAGTGAGGGGCAGAATGATATTACTATGTCTTCTCAAATAGAAACTGCGATGAAACAGCTTCGCACCTATATGTTTCAAAGTGTCTATATGAATAAAAAGGCGAAAAGTCAGGAGCAGCAGGCGGAGCAGCTGCTGGAGCAATTGTTTGAATATTATATAAAACATTTAGAACGATTACCGGAAGAATATCGAAACCGTATGGAGCAGCAGAACGAGCCGGAATATCGAGCAGTTTGTGACTATATTGCAGGTATGACAGACCGCTATGCAGTCACGAAGTTTAAAGAAATTATGATCCCCTCTGCTTGGGGTGTATACTAATCAGAAGCTACGCAGCAGGAGGTGTGGACATTGTTTTATTCTGATGAACTGGTAGAAGAGATCAGGGGCAAAAATGATATCGTAGGTATCATCGGGTCCTACATAAAATTACAGAAAAAGGGTAGCAATCACATGGGTTTATGCCCTTTTCATAATGAAAAAACGCCTTCTTTCTCCGTAAGTGGAGCAAAGCAGATGTACCACTGCTTCGGATGCGGAGTTGGAGGTAATGTATTTACCTTTATTATGGAATATGAGAATTATTCCTTTCTGGAAGCCTTAAAGCATCTTGCAGAGCGTGCAGGAGTTCAGCTACCCGAGGAGGTTAATTCCGAAGAATCCAGAAGACAATCGGACCTTAGATCACGTCTGTTCGAGGTGAATAAGCAAGCGGCAAAGTATTTTTATTATCAATTAGTGTCCCAAAGAGGACAACAGGCACATGAATATTTACTAAAACGTGATTTAACGGAAGATACTATTAAGCAGTTTGGATTAGGATATTCCAACAAATACAGTGATGACTTATATAAATATTTAAAAGGTCTGGGTTACGAGGATGAGTTCTTAAAGATTACAGGATTGGTTACTTTGGATGAGCAGAGAGGCGGCTCGGATAAATTTTGGAATCGTGTTATGTTCCCAATCATGGATATTAATCATAGAGTCATTGCATTTGGTGGACGAGTTCTAGGAGAAGGTAATCCAAAGTATTTGAATTCTCCTGAGACACAGCTGTTTGATAAGAGTCGTAACCTATATGGTTTGAATTTTGCCAGATCCTCCAGAAAGACAAATCTACTTATATGTGAAGGCTATATGGACGTAATCGCACTGCATCAAGCCGGATTTACCAATGCGGTGGCAGCACTTGGAACAGCGTTTACTGTATTTCATGCAAATTTACTTAAGAGATATACCAATGAGGTGATATTAACCTTTGATAGTGATGGGGCTGGTACCCAAGCCGCACTTCGAGCAATACCTATTCTAAAGGAAGCTGGTCTATCGGTAAAGGTTATCGATATGAAGCCTTACAAAGATCCGGATGAATTCATTAAAGCATTGGGTGCAGAAGAATATCAGAAACGAATTGATGAAGCAAAAAATAGCTTTTTCTTTGAAATAAATGTAATGCAAAAAGATTATGAGATGACAGACCCAGAGCAAAAGACGAAGTTTTTCAATGAAACAGCGAAAAAATTGATTGGCTTTCGAGAAGAGCTAGAGCGTAATTTTTATATTGATGCAGTCGCGAAAACATATCAGATTGATGTGGAGCAGCTAAGAAGATTAGTAAATCGACTTGGTTCCCAGATTGTAGTGGGAATGGAACCAAGGGAAGCAACAGAACAAACCATCAAAAGACGCAAGGTGCAAGAAGACGGAATTCAAAAATCACAGAAGCTTCTCCTTACTTGGTTAATTGAAGATAATGCCATATTTGAAAAAATCAAAGGGTTTATACAACCATTTGATTTTACAGAAGGTATCTACCATGAGGTGGCGGAGTTGGTGTTTGAGCAATATGAAAAGGAACATAAAGTAATTCCGGCAAGAATTATTAATAATTTTCAAAATAAAGAAGAACAGTCAGAAGTTGCAGCTCTTTTTTCCGCAGAAATACGCGGTGAGATGGACGAAGCAGGCAAACATAAGGCACTTGTGGATACTGTTATGAAGCTGAAAGAACACAGCTTGGACAAGCAGAGTAAACAGGCAATTGAAGTGAATGACACAGCACTTTTGATGAAAATTATTACAGAGAAAACGGAACTAAAGAAAAAACAATTTACTTTACCACAATAATTGGATGTTAATAATGCAGGGGAAACTGTTGAAAGGCTGATAAAGAAAGGATTTCAAGTGTTGTCTGCCTAACAAAATTGCATATTTCATCGAATGGTGGTTAGAATATTAAAAGAGTTTAAGAAGGAAGGATTATCTATGGACGAAAATATAGTAAAATTTACGGAAAGACTGAAGGAATTGCTGGCTTTTGCGGAAAAAAAGAAAAATGTACTTGAGTTCCAGGAAGTAAATGATTTTTTTGCTGATATGGAACTGGATCCCGGCAAAATCGAGAAAATTTATGATTTTCTGGACAAGCACAATGTCGATGTTCTCAGAATTTCCGAGGAAGATGAAGAGGACATCATCTTAGACGATGATGAAGATATAGAACCCATAGATTTGACCATTCCAGAAGGTATCAATATCGATGATCCGGTGAGAATGTATCTCAAAGAAATCGGAAAGGTTCAGCTCTTAAATGCGGATGAGGAGATTGAGCTTGCAAGAAGAATGAACGATGGTGATGACTATGCGAAGAAACGTCTTGCAGAAGCCAACCTACGTCTGGTGGTAAGTATTGCGAAACGCTATGTTGGACGAGGAATGCTGTTCCTGGACTTAATTCAGGAAGGTAACCTTGGATTAATTAAAGCAGTTGAAAAATTTGATTATCATAAAGGCTTTAAATTCAGTACCTATGCAACCTGGTGGATTCGTCAGGCGATTACCAGAGCCATTGCAGATCAGGCAAGAACCATTCGTATACCAGTGCATATGGTAGAAACCATTAATAAACTGACACGTGTTCAACGTCAGCTATTACAGGAATTAGGCAGAGAGCCTTCCCCAGAAGAAATCTCTGAAGTAATGAACCTATCTGTAGATAGAGTAAGAGAAATTCAAAAGATTTCACAGGAACCCGTATCCTTAGAGACACCCATTGGTGAAGAGGAAGACAGCCATTTAGGTGATTTTATTCAGGATGATAATGTACCAGTGCCAGCCGAGGCGGCTGCATTTACCCTATTAAAGGAACAGCTGGTGGAGGTGCTTGGAACTTTGACGGAACGTGAACAGAAGGTATTACGCCTTCGATTTGGTTTGGATGATGGACGAGCTCGTACGTTAGAAGAAGTGGGTAAAGAGTTCAATGTAACCAGAGAACGTATTCGACAGATTGAAGCTAAGGCACTTCGTAAGCTAAGGCATCCTAGCCGTAGTCGTAAACTAAAGGATTATTTGGAATAAGAGGAAGATGGTAAATTAGATTTGGGTATCTTTTTATAAATTGCTTATAGGATGCCGGGGTCAAAAGCTTGAGTAGGTTATTCCAGATGAATATGTGTGTATATACATTCATCCGGACTTGCCTTACCGACTTGGGACCGCCTAAAAAGAAGGCAGTCCCAAGTCGCCGGTCTGCGCCGTCTGAATACTTGATTAATGAAATCATGTAGTTTGATTTCATTAATATATACACACACATATTCATCTTTTAGATACAGTGAAGGCTTTTGACCCCGACATCCTTATATGAATATATAAAGCAAGTGAATAGTAAGATAAAAATAAAATACAAATATTAAAGATTATATAAGCAGATAAAGGGATTTAAATGTGCGATATGACATTTAGGTCCCTTGTTTATTGGGCTCTTTGCCATTTATCAGAGAGCCGTTTATTATTTAATATTAATTTTTTGATTTTCCTATTAGATAAAAGCCTTTCGGTCTAATGATGAGCACCTCACGGCTATTAATTTTTCTGCGTTGAAATTCGCTTAGGCGTGAAAGTGTCAGTTATACGGCACTATATTGAATTGTGGTAAAGAATATTAAAAAAGTTTAGAGTGCTACGTAAAGAAGTCACTCTATACCTTAGAATTATTAGACTCTTTGAAGGTAAGAATTTAATATGGATAATTTTGTGTAGAAAATCAGTAAAAAAAATGATACTATTACTATTATCTATAAGAACATGTGTAACAGGATGATACACAAGAAATTCGGAGAATAACATGCAGCTTTCAAAACGTTTACAGGCAGTTGCGGATCTGGTTACTACCGGGAACGCGGTGGCAGATGTGGGTTGTGACCATGCCTACATTTCCATTTATCTAGCCAAACAGAAAAATTCACCTAGAGTGATTGCCATGGATGTCAACCAAGGGCCAATTGATCGGGCGAATGAAAATATTATTAAGTATGGTTGTGAAAATAAAATAGAAACAAGAAAATCAGATGGTCTCCAGAAACTAGAAGTTGGAGAAGTGGATACCATATTAATTGGTGGCATGGGTGGAGCATTAACTATTCAAATCTTATCTGCCAAGTTAGAAGTTATGAAGACGGTGAAAGAACTGGTGCTTCAACCACAATCGGAAGTCAATAAAGTTAGGCAATTTCTTCAAGAGCAGGAATTCTGTATCGTGGATGAGAATATGCTCTATGAAGACGGTAAATATTATGTAATGATGAGAGCCATACCAAAGGTTAACGCAAGCGAAGATTCAGAGAAGTATCAGCTTCAAACCGAGGAGCATTTTTATTATGGAAGACATTTATTAGAAATGAAAAATCCTGTTCTTAAGGAATTTCTACTTTGGGATTTAAGTTTATGCCAGGGTATTAAGGATAATTTACTACGAACACAAACAGATAATTCAAAGATAAGATTAAAGGAATTGGAACAACAGATGGAGCTGATACAAAAAGGACTTAAATTATTTGAACTTTGCAGTTGCTAATTTGCTTTTGCTTGATAAAGTTACCCCATTACTTACCAGGAGGAGGATTGAATTTGAGTACTATGATTAAGGTGGAAATAAATGAAAAGATATACGAATACCCGGAAAATACAACGCTTTTAGAAATTAGCAGGGATTTTCAAAATGAATATGATAGTGAAATTATTTTGGCTTTTGTGAACAATAAATTACGGGAACTATTTAAACCTGCGAAAGATCAAGGAAAGATTCGTTTTGTAACCACAGCTATGGATGCCGGTCATAAAACCTATGTAAGAGGAATGATACTTGTTATGCTTAAGGCTTTCTATGCTGAATTTGGTGCAGAGAATGTAAAGCAAGTATCCATAGAGTATACCATAAGCAATGGATTATATTGTGAGTATGACGGAAAACTTGAGCTTACAAGTGAACGTTTACTTGCTGTGAAAAAGAGGATGGAGGAGCTGGTTAAGAAGGATATTCCTTTCATGAAACGCAGTATAGGAACCGACGATGCCATTGAACTATTTCGTCAATATCAGATGTTTGACAAGGAAAAGCTGTTCAAATATCGTCGAGTGTCAAAAGCAAACATCTACAGTTTGGATGGTTTTGAAGATTATTATTATGGATATATGCCGCCCAGTACAGGGATGCTTCAGTATTTTGATCTTCTGCAATATAACGACGGCTTTTTATTATTACTTCCTAATAAAAAGAAACCAAGAAGCATTGAAACCTTTGTTCCACAGGATAAGTTATATGCAACATTAAGAGAATCAAACGCCTGGGCGAATATGCTTGAAATACCGAATGTAGGTTCACTCAATGATGTTATTGCTAATGGAAAAATGAATGAATTAATCCTGGTTCAAGAGGCATTACAGGAGAAAAAGATTAGTGAAATCGCGGCTACGATTAAAAATAGACCAGGTATGAAATTCATCATGATAGCTGGTCCATCTTCCTCTGGAAAGACAACATTTTCACATCGACTAAGCATACAGTTGAAAGCCCATGGCTTAAAGCCCCATCCCATTGCAATTGATAATTACTTTGTTGACCGAGAGAAGACTCCGAGGGATGAGCAGGGGAACTTTAATTTTGAAGTATTAGGTGCTATTGATCTGGAGCAGTTTAACAAAGATATGACGGATTTGATGAATGGTAAAACCGTGGATATCCCTCATTTTAACTTTATTTCAGGTTTTAGAGAATATAAAGGGAATTATCTCACACTTGGACCTGAGGATATTCTTGTAATAGAAGGAATTCATGGACTTAATGATGCTTTATCTTATTCTCTTCCAAGAGAGAGCAAATTCAAAATATATATTAGTGCATTAACCCAGCTTAACATTGATGAACATAACCGTATTCCTACCACGGATGGAAGATTAATTCGCCGTATGGTGCGTGATGCAAGAACCAGAGGTGCTTCCGCACAGAAGACTATTTCCATGTGGCCATCGGTACGAAGAGGAGAGGATGAGAATATTTTCCCTTTTCAGGAGGATGCAGACGTGATGTTCAATTCGGCTTTAATCTATGAATTGGCAGTTCTAAAGCAGTACGCAGAACCTATTTTATTTGGAATTGATCGAACCAGTGAAGAGTATGTGGAAGCAAAGAGATTATTAAAATTCTTAGACTATTTCTTGGCAATGCCAAGTGAATCTATTCCGAATAATTCAATCTTAAGAGAATTTGTAGGCGGAAGTTGCTTTAAGGTGTGATAACAGCCTAGGTAGATTCTATAACCTCATATAAGTGATTAGATAACAAAATACAGAGAACGAATAGTGCTTTTCTTAAGTAATTTAAGAAGGCATATTCGTTCTTTTTTGCATACTAGGAAATTCCATAGAATTTCTTATTATTCAAAAAGCCTTTTTGGGTTAATTATCCGCAGCTACGCGCGCGGAAAAAAGGTGTGCTTTAAAAATTTGTGAACGCGAGAGTGACAGTTATACTGACACATCTTCGTGATATAGAAAGAAAACATCATATAAAGAGCTGATTTTCTAGAAAAATATAATATTAACTAGAACGGTAATTGTCATAAAAGTTTAAGGTTAGGAATATAATGTTATGAGGTACTATGGTTTTTGGATACTTAAAGAAGATGCAATAATATAATTGTATGCACTCGTTTTGCAAAGGAGGACAAGTACAGTTTACAGCATTACATAAAAAAACACCCACATAATATGCGGGTGAAAGTTTCACTGTTATGAGTAGTACGATAAGCCGGGTTCTGTCTTGAATGGTCATCTATCTTGACCACATGTTACCATGTGGCTCAAGTATTGCTTTCGCAAATACTACGCGACCTACCCTAAAGCACGGCGGGCAACCGTATCGCCTTATGTTCGGTCTTGCTTCGAGTGGGGTTTACATAGCCCCTCCTGTTACCAGAAGAGCGGTGGTCTCTTAAGCCACCTTTCCATCCTTACCAAGAATTTCGGTAAACCGAAATCCTGGCGGTATATTTCTGTTGCACTAGCCTTGGAGTCACCTCCACCGGACGTTATCCGGCACTCTGCCCTGTGAAGCCCGGACTTTCCTCACCCATAAGGGCGCGACCATCTGTGCTACTCACGGTTAGTATTCTAACACGGTATGAGAATTATGTAAATATAATTATAAGATTATGTATTATTTAACAGTTAAGCCATAGCTCGATTTCGTTTTTATACAATATACAATCGAAAGTAAGCTTTCTCCTTCTTTACTAAGGCCATGTAACAGTTTAGCCATAGCTTGATTTCGCTTCGCTACATAAATCGAGCCACCAGATCCTGTGAGATCATGATGGCTTCAACTTACGAACTATGAAAATGGAAGAAGAAAAAATATAAGTTAATTATACCATAATTATAAAATTTAGGTAGCGTTTTTTTGAAAATAAAAAATTTATTAATATTCTAAAGTTTTGTCATATAATTTGTCGAAAAAATGCTAAGGAATCTTTCTATTATAATGTGATAATAACAGTTTAGCCATGCAAATATTTTGATATCAAAACAATTGAATTCACTGTGTTACGATCAATGGTCTTAATTGTTAACTAGCTTTATTTGCTAATATATAAGAGTATAGCTGCATATTTATATCACCTGTTAGTTGGATGCCGGGATATTTGATAGATAAGAAAGAAGCTTCTTCGAAATACGTATTTTTTGATAGAGAGCAGCATAGGTGATCTCATCTACTCCATCAATAAAGTTCTGTGGGAAGTTCTTAGTAATACCATATTCTCTTGTAAGCAAAACCGCTTTATTATAAGCTATCGCAGCTTCTATCTCTGTAGAATAGCAACCAATTATGAAATTACCCTTCAGGTGTATTTTTGCCACATACTTCGGTATTCCCTTTTGATAGATTTTGCTCACACCATAATACCGGTTGATTAGCTCAATATTATGGTAGCGAAAATCATGGGAATCACCATTCATAAAAGAGTAGTCTCGGCCTGCAACTGCGAAATTCTTGATACCATAACGGGACAAGATATTTACCTGCATACCAAAGTCACTTACAAAGAGGTGTCCCCCTCGCTTCATAATCTTATGGTGAGCATAATAGAATAAGTCCTCTGCATCAAAGGTATAGTAAATGGTTTTATCTATATAATAGAAGAAATAGCGTTTTTTAAGATAAATTGGGTTTTTAAAGTAGATTCCGTTGTCTCGAAAGTTTATCAAAGCTACCCACTTATCAAAGGTTAATATACAGTCCAGAGGATAGTTTTCAATAGTCCAAGTAGAGGTTGATTCAATAACTTCACCTGCAAGAAGATAAGCCATGTTTGCAGAAGTTTCCTGCGTATAACTTCCCAAACTGATATGTTTATTTCTATAGGTAATAGAGGAACGGTAATACACTTCACCATTCTTTTTTCTTGCAGAATAAACACCGGGTAACATTTAAAACCTCCTTAGTATAGCTTCTTTTTATAAATATAACAGAAATGAAAGCAATGTGGAATAGTGATTTCTGTATATGTTATGTAAACGATTCCTGGGTCAGAATTTGTCCTTTATTAATCTTTTCAATGCAAAAAGAAAAGTAAATTCTCCATTTGCAATTGGAATATAACAGTTTTTAAGCACCAATTATACTCAATAAATGGAACTAAATGTATTGAATTTGGTACAAGCAGCATTTCTAATGTATAAAAATGGATGTAGCCGCGTAAAATATTTAATATATTGTTAATAATATGTTAAAAATTACCTGTACATATTTCACAGATTCTTAACTTTGCATTATACGAATCGTTGGTACAAATGCTCTTTAGTGTTAAATAATGGTAATTATCTATCGTGTCAAATAACGAAAATACGTTTGTATTATTGACACAAAAAATAAGGTTGCCCTATAATGCTTGGTAGCGTTAACCAGCTATTACATTTTATGGAAACAACAACCATTTAGAAAAGAGGAAATAATATGTCATTAATATACTCGTTTCTTCAAAAGAGACGAATGCAGGAATCACATCATGGTATGGTCATGGTCGTTATTGCTTATCTATTATCCATACTTCTGCTGATACTTGGCTCCGATGTTTTCTACAAAATAAATTCAGCAGCAGCGGGCGAAGCAGAGGAGGCAGTTGTAGCACAAGATACAGAGCTACAGACCTTTACTAGTTTACCTGGTACATACAGATTTACAGCTTCCTTAGAGGAGCAAATGATTAATCCCTATCAATTGCCTATTAATCTTGAGGATTTTGATACCGAGGAGGAAGTTGTTGATACTTCGGTGGAAGATACACTTTGGTTCTTAGGTAGTGCAGTAGATAACGAAACCTTTGAGCAAATGCTTGGACAGCTCGAAGATCATGTGTCAAATATACTTGCTACCGCAGAAAAGCCACAGCAGAATAAGATACAAAGCTTTTCAGTAAATGTAGAGAGCAGCGATTCTGTTGTAACAGTATCCGAAGAAGAAGTAACCATGCTTGAACGTATTGTTGAGGCAGAAGCAGGCGGCGAAGACATGATCGGCAAAATACTGATCGCCAATGTAATCTTTAACCGTATGGCGGATGGTCATTTCCCTGATACAGTAAAGGAGGTAATCTTCCAGAATAAAAATGGTGATTATCAGTTCTCGCCCGTAAAATCAAAACGTTACTTTAAAGTAACTGTGTCAAAGGAAACCAAGAAAGCAGTACAGAGAGCTTTAAAGGGAGAGGATTACTCAGAGGGAGCCCTATATTTCATTGCAAAGAAACGTGCCTCTGCGGGAGGTTCCGCCTGGTTCAATGCCAACTTAACACGCCTGTTCAGACACGGTGGTCATGAATTCTATAAAAATAAATAGAGCTATTGTAATATAAAGGATAGGCATGATATAATACATGAAACCTAACTGTTCAGTGCCTTCACAGTTATTTTGCAGCTTACGATGCTATGTACACAAAACGGATAGAAAGCATCCATTTTGGCATAGAAAGACTCGAATCCACTGCGTAATTCTCGAGGTTCTGAATAGTAATCAGGTATCTTACCCCGGCATATGTATGCGTTTATGGAGGCCAGAGAAGACCCTGTATGTACGGGTATGGCAGCCTGCTGGTTAATTGGGGAAGTGAAATATTAGAAAAGGGGATTTGAAGTGATGAACCTAATGTACAGAAGCACGAGAGACTCTAAGAATCGTTTGACAGCCTCTGAAGCAGTGCTGCAAGGCCTATCCTCCGATGGAGGTTTATTCGTACCAGAGCAAATACCAGTATTAGACAAGACAATGGATCAATTATCACAGATGGACTACCGGGAACTTGCCTACGAAGTAATGAAGTTGTTTCTTACTGACTATACCGAGCAAGAACTGAAGGATTGTATCAACAAAGCCTATGATGATAAATTCGATACCCCAGAAATAGCACCTTTAAAGCAGGTGGGTCAAGAATACTATTTAGAATTATTTCATGGACCCACTATTGCCTTTAAGGATATGGCATTGTCTATCTTACCGCATCTGTTAACAAAGGCAGCAAAGAAGAACGATGTCAAAGAAGAAATCGTAATTCTTACGGCCACTTCTGGTGATACCGGTAAGGCAGCCTTAGCTGGCTTCGCAGATGTAAAAGGCACCAGTATCATTGTATTCTATCCCAAGGACGGCGTAAGCAGTGTTCAGGAAAAGCAGATGGTTACACAACAGGGAGCCAATACTCATGTTATTGGAATTACCGGTAATTTTGATGATGCACAGACCGGTGTAAAGAAGATGTTCAATGATACAGAGCTGTCCAATCGATTAAAAGCTGCGGGTTATCTGTTCTCCTCCGCCAACTCCATTAACATCGGCAGATTAGTTCCACAGATCGCTTATTATGTCTACTCCTATGCAACATTATATAAGTACAAACAGCTTCAACCAGGTGAGAGTATTAACTTCGCAGTACCCACTGGTAACTTCGGTAATATCCTTGCTGCCTACTATGCAAAGGCAATTGGATTACCAATTCATAAGCTGATTTGTGCTTCCAATGAGAATAAAGTTCTCTATGATTTCTTCCAGACTGGAAGCTATGATCGTAACAGAGACTTCATACTGACAGAATCTCCATCCATGGACATATTAGTGTCCAGTAATCTTGAACGTCTTATTTATGCAATAGCAGATAATGACTCTGATAAGACAGCAGAACTTATGGAAGCCCTATCAAAGAAAGGTGCCTATGAGATTACTGTTGACATGAAAGCAAAGCTCGAGGGCTTTGTTGGGGGCTGGGCGTCCGAAGCAGAGACCAAGGAGGCAATTAAAAAGGTGTATGATGAATACGGTTACGTATTGGACACACATACCGCAGTTGCTGCCAGTGTATATGATAGATACAAAAAAGAAACTGGAGACAATGCAAAGACAATAATTGTTTCGACAGCAAGTCCTTACAAATTTGCAGCAAGTGTCCTCACCGCTTTTAATACAGAAATTGGTACAAAATCGGATTATGAACAAGCAGAACTACTAAGCAAGGTATCTGCTACAGAGATACCCAAAGCAGTGGAAGAATTACAAAATGCTCCAGTACTTCATAATACTGTATGCGAAACAGGAAAAATGCAGTATATTGTTGAGAAAATTTTAAAAATAATCTAATTGTGACAAAAGCGTGACATAAAATTGACATATTCAAAGTGCATATTATAGTCATAGTCAACGCAACACAACAGACACTTGTAAAAAAGTCAAGAGAGCGGATGAAGTCACATCCTAACCTGCATCTGGTCGCTTGGTACATAAACGTGTGTCTGTAGATAAGAGGGGTTATCCCATGAGCAGTTTGACTAATATATAATCCACCGAATAAAAAGAGCTAGAAAGCAGTACAGGCAGGAAAGTGGATGGTAAAATATCCAAATTGCTGGGTAAAAGGACTTGACCTTTTTTTCCTTTATTGCTATAATCTACTTGTTATTGGAGGATTATATTAGGGCGTTACTTTTCTGGTTTACGGGGTTTACAAGCTTTGTAAAGTATTAAAGGGCGCGTTATATAACACCAAACCCATATATTTTAAGGAGGAAGTAAGAATATGAAGAATTTCTTTAAGAAATTATCCTTCGTCTTAGCATTAGCGATGATCGTAACAGCAATCGCTCCTGCTGCTGGAGCATTTGCAGCATCTGCACCTGCACTCAGCGCTAAGGGAACCAAGTACTTATATCTTGGTAATGAAACGAAGAGCAGTCTCGATTTAAACGTAACTAACAAACCAGCTGGTGCTAGTTATGTATGGTCATCTTCTAAGAAGACCGTTGCAACCGTAAATAAATACGGTATAGTAAAAGGTGTTAAACAAGGTAAGACAACAGTTAGCCTTGCTATCACTAAGAAAGATGGTTCTAAAACCACACTTTCCGTAGATTTCGTTGTTAGAAATAACATCAAATCCTTTACAAGTATTGTAGATGCTGATGGTGCTGACCTTACTAAGTTAGAAGCTGGTAAAGCTTATGACTTAAACGGCAAATTCATAACTAACGGCGGATCTACAACTTCTACTTCATCTGTAGCTAGATGGTCTGTTGACTCTGACAAAGCTACTATTGATGTGAAGACTGGTTTATTCACAGCTAATGAAGCTGGAACATTTAAGGTTACAGTTCGTGCATTTGAAACTGCAACTGGCGCTGATGCATGGGTTGCTTTAAATGACGCAACTTCTACAGCAGGTGTTAAGGCTTCTGGAACTTTTGAAGTTACTGTAGTAGCTGATATTGTATCTACAAAGCAGGTTGATACAGATACTTTTGAAGTAACTTTCAATGCCGATATGAGCAAGACTGACCTCTCTGCTACAACAGCAGTAGTTGCTCAGATTATCAATGGCAAGGAAGTTGTTACTGGTACTGAAAAAATTAAGTCTCTTAAGTTAGATGCAACTGGTAAAGTAGCAACTGTAGATTTATATGCAGCTGTTAAAGCTAAAACAGAATATACCTTTACTTATAAGGAATTAGTTGGTAAGTTTACAGCAGCTTCTGTTAGCCTTGCTGATGTAGCATCTGTTGATTTCGCAGATTCTAAATTTGTATTAGGTGGAACTGCAACTGAACTTAAAAATTCTGTTGTTGGTAAGAACAAAGATGGCGTTGTTATCTATGAAGCTAAGACAGATACAGATTTTGCAAATGCATTAACATTTAGCTATACAGGTGATTTAAGCAAAGGATATTTATCCGGCAGCACAATTTACCTTTATGAAGAAGGTTATGTAGCTCCTGTTAAAGTTGAGTTTAATCATTATGCATATAATGCAGAAACTAAGGTATATGATCATATAACAAGCAATGATACAGCTGTTGTTGTATGTGTTAAGACAGATGCTAGTTTAGATACAGCATCAATTCAGTACGCTGTGTTACCTGGCGGTTCAGCTCCTGATGATAAGACAGTATGGTCACCTACAAGCGTTAAAATCGCAGCTGGTGATTCTGGCTATTCTTTCTGGGTTAGATATTTAAATAAAGATGCAGAAAATGCTACTGACTATGAGACTCCTGATAACGGAACTAAGTTTGACTTTGAGTCTACTAGACCTGAGATAGCACTTGTAACAGGTCAATATATTTACCCTATTACAGCAGGAACAGTAAGTGTTTTAGTAAAAGATAAAACTAATCCAAGCAATGTAGTGGTAGTTGGTTCTTTCGATGTTACAGTATTACCTACAAGAGCTTTAAACACTGTTACAATTGATAATAAATATTTAACAGTTAATAACAATACTACTCATGGTAATAAGGGTGATGCAACTGATAAAGTATTAGCTACGATTGTTTCAACAGATACTATGGGAGCTCCTAGAGCCGTAACCGTAAACAATGATTTAACAGCTTTAAGAGTACCAAGAACAGGTGCAGTAGCTCCTACACTTGTAATCGCTCCTGATGGAGTTGGAAAATATACTATTAAAGTTAATGCAACAAATACTCCAACTGTAGATGCAGGCGCATATACTTATAAGCTAAATATTACAGATGGTACAACAACTAGAACAGAGTTTGTTACAGTAGTAGTTGTTGATGGACAGACAAACGTAGCCGTAACTTCTTGGAGATTAGAGCTTAGTGATACTTCCTTAGATCTTAAGGATGTAACTACTGCTAAAACTGTTTCTATGGTTATGGCAGGATATAATAGTAATAATGTTAAAGTTGATGTACTTGCTACTTCTAACTATACTTTAGAGATTTCTAAGAATGGTACTGCTGTAGCGAATGCTGGTACTGCAGTATACACACAGACAGCGTTTAAAGCTGTTACAGTTACAGGTTCCGCTATTACACCTGTTGCTGAAGGAACTGGAACATACCTTGTAACTGTTAAGAATATTAAGGGTGCAGGTAATCCTATTACTAAAGAAACTGGTACTGTAATTGGTTCTGCTACATTTGCTTTAAATGATACTACAGCTAGATCCTTTATTGTTGATAGTCCTGTTGTTGATCATGGTACAGTAAAAGATATGTTAAAGGCTGCATTCTCATTTACTATTAACGGTACAAAAGTAACAGATGCTCTGGAAGCTAATATTACTGGTGTTAAGTATACTATCGCTGGTACTTCATCTACTGATTTAACTACTTTAAATGCAGCTATTAGTGCAGGAATAAGTATTTATGTTACTGAAATTACTTATGAAGTAACTAATACTCAGGATACATTAAGTACAGCAGATGATACAGTAACCGTACACAAATTTGCTCCTAAAGCAATTATTAAAGCTAAATAATTTAATATAAATACAAGTATTTATGTTAATAAAAAAGAGCGGAATTTATTTCCGCTCTTTTTGCGTGCGTCTGGTTGTTGTACGTTCCAATGCGTGAAAGTCATGAATTAGTGCCATAGGGAAAAGGATATAACTAGAAAGCAAGAATGTCTGTACACTGTGGGATGGGATCTAAAAGAAATTGGATACGGATAATATACTAACTAGTGAGAACTTTTTTTGTTTGACGCCAAGCGGTAATCACATTAACTGGCTCTGTACCTCCTTTACTGACAAAACCAGTAAGGGGGAGTATGGGCATGGTATCATAAACTAGACACTTAGATAAGAGAATTCTGTGCAGGGTGGATGGTTTATGGTAAGAAGAAAGTTTGATAGGAATTTTAAACTAGCAGCAGTAAAGCTTGTTGTTCATGATGAGATGCCTGTTTCTGAAGTATCTAAGCAACTGGGCATTCATTATAATAGTTTATATCGCTGGATTCGTGAATACGAAGAGTATGGAGAAAGTGCGTTTCCTGGTCATGGGTGCGCACTTTATAATTATCAGTATGAAATAAATAAATTAAAAAATGAAAATATACATCTGCAGGAGGAACTTGAATTATTAAAAAAGTTCCGGGCCTTCTTAAAGAAAAAGAATGTGTGAGATTTCACTTCTTAAAGGATAATAAGGAATAAGCAGCATCATAATTCTATTCAAATGGTACTGGGAAAAATGAAATATGGCTTGGAGATATCACTTATGTGCCAACGAAAAAAGGAATTTTATATCTGGCTGTATTTTTAGATGTATTCTCCAGAAAAATCACAGGCTGGCCCATGGGAAAAAGCATGAAAGATACACTCGTAATGGAGGCTTTCGTGCAGGGATATGCCCGGGAAGTTCCGGAAGATGGGTTAATTGTTCATACCGATCAAGGTTCACAATATACAAGCAGTAATTTTAGAAGGCTATTGAAACAACATAAAGCCATCCATAGTAATAGCCGAAAACGGAATCCCTATGATAATGCAATGATGGAGTCTTTTTTAGAACCTTAAAAAGAGAGCTTAATCTGGATGCAAGATTTGAAACACCAGAACAAGCCCAAATGGGAATTTTTAAATATATTGAATTATACTATAATACAAAGCGCATGCATTCTGCACTGGGCTATATTTCTCCTGTACAGTTTGAACGACAAAACTCATAAAATTAACTTAACTTTTTGTCTAAAAAATGTTGACAAGCCCAATCGTGGCTTAATTAAATCGTCTAACTTTTAGGATTCAGTTCACTATAGACACAGAACCTAAAAAAGTTTTCTTAGGTTAGGAAAGAGAACTTTTTTAACTTTAATAAAAATAAAAATATGCAATAATATTCAGAAGTTAATTATATTTTTCGTAAAGCAAGGCTTTTATCTTAATATAAAAGTATTTTACAACTCTACTTAAGAACATGGTAATGATTTAATAATTTATTTATCCATATTAGATTCTACTAATCGATTAGATACATAACCCAGACCCATTAGTACCCAGAAGACCGGAGAAACAGTTATAGAAGAGTCGTTCGTAATCCCTGCGATCATATAGCCAATTGTTCCAAGGAATATAGATACTCCTAGTTTAGAGTAATAAGTATTAAATCTACCGTGAATGTAAATGCGAAAGCTCTTTATAAAATATATACCGTAAAATAAAAGGAAACATATTAGGGAAAGAACACCTGTCTGAATACCCATTTGAAGATACATATTATGGGGTTTGGTAAGTAGTTGACCTTCAAAGCCGGCATTATACAACCCTATGTAATCTTGTTGCGGGAATACCATAGCAAAGGAGTCGGCACCGGATCCAAGTAGAATATGATTTTTAAGTAAAGGAATTGCTCTAGACCAGATATAACCTCGATTACTTAGATAACTTTCATATCCGGTAAATATAGAAGAATCAGCTGAAATTATTTTATCAAATTTGCCATATTCATTTATATAATAGAAAGTATTATCTCCAGTCTGGTTCGAAAATAACCAGTTTCTATTATCTACAGTAATTTGTATACATAATATGGAGTTGTAATTTACAGGCATTATACTTATATTTTCAAATCGACTGTCTGAAATTGTATAACTATTTATTTCGGGATTGTAATTATATGACAAGGATGTACCATTTTCATCAGATAGGGATATCAAATTGGAGTCATTTACGTCAATATCAATATTAATTGTATTATCATAATAAGTTATACTCAATGTTTCGTCTGTCCTTATTTCAGATATAGCATAATCAGAAGATTTAATATTAAACAGTTTGTCTAGAGTATCGGATACTGTATCTGATTTTATAAGAACAAAAGGAATACAGATTATTAGGGCTATACCTAAGGCAAGTAAGGTTTGCTTATGGCTTTTAAATATATACTTTCTAAACATAAACATTAAAATTAGTAAAGTGATAAATGTAGTTAATATACCAGTACTTGATAATGAACCTATGAGACATATAATCATACCAATAATTGAAAGTGATAATAATATTATGTTTTTTATAACTCTCTCGGTCAATAATAATCCAATTAAAAACGGTAATACCATAGAAACGTAAACTCCAACGTAGTTAGGATTAAACAGTGTTAAGAAGACTCTGTTCTTCTCAAAATTAAATTGCATAGAATCAAGTGAACCCCATAAATTCGTAGGCATATATAATTTCTTACCCAAAGTGGTAGCCAAAAAATCATGTCCTATAATTTGTGAAATACCTAGTAGACTTAATACTAAAATACTGATTATAAAATACTTAATAATAAAGCTCAAATCTTGTTCACTATTTACAGACTGATAGATATAATAAACAATGATACAATATCCTATTAAAACAAATACGGTTTCAAATTGTTCTAAGAAACCTGTATATCCCCAATGTGAGTATTTCGAAAATACAGTAGATAATAATGATAATAATGAATAAACTAATAAAAATAGCAGAGGTAAAGTAAATTTGAAACTAATTTTTTTAAAAATTAATTGGTAAATCATAATAAGAATTGAAATAAGAATTGATACAATAAAAAAAACTTGCTTATAATATAAAAAAACGTCAAGACCTAAGTCCGTTGATGGTCTCCATGAATAGTTAGATAATCCGGTATTGAACTCATAATAATAAGTAATAAAAGGCAAAACAGACATAATAAAAACTATAGGAAGTAAGTAAAGTTTATTAGATATGGAATAATTATTTATACTTTTAAATTTTTTCTTGGAACTAGATTTTCCATTAATCTTCGATGAATTCATCTTCTTCTCCTTAATCATTCATAGTATTAAGTTTATAAATATTCGAACTTTTTTATTGATCTAAGTATTACATATGCTGGAAATAAATTTGATAAAATGGATTGTACAAATCCGAATTATTAATTTAAGAAGTGTAAATTTGACGTTGCCACTTTCTTATATTAATACTTTATTAATCAATTTTCAATATAGAAACCGCTAATTAAGATAATGTATAGATAATTGTAATTTTTGCTGCTATTTTATAGATTTGTTATAAGCGATATTCATAGGTGTATAGAAAGCCTAAATTGAGATTATAGCTTAATTAAATTGTTAACAATGGTAGAGAATACTTATATAATCACATAGTCTTGTTAAAGTTACAATTATATGGTAAAATTCTTAATGTAAAGAATATGAAATAAATTAAAATCAAAATGATAATATGGAAATGGTTTACGATTGATAGAGCGTAATATATACCATATAATTAGCTTAAAGAAATATTAATTTTAATTTCTACATCTTTGATTTACAAAATTTTATAAGAAAGAGATTAGCTAGTAAACCTGATCTTTAATTTACAGGATATGGTGGTGGGTATAGAATGTTTGTCTTTATTAAAAGAATAATGGATGTCATCCTAGCATTAATTGGTATGATTTTACTTTTTCCACTACTTATATTTATTTATATAATAATAAAAATTGACTCAAAAGGATCAGCCTTATTTCTACAAAAACGAGTAGGAAAAGGTAAGAGAAGTTTCTATATTCTCAAGTTTCGAACTATGAGAATTGATACTCCGGAGGAAATACCTACACATCTGCTGGAGGATCCAGAATATTATATAACTCGTATAGGAAGAATATTAAGACGGACAAGTCTAGATGAATTACCACAGCTTTGGAATATACTATTAGGGCATATGAGTATAGTAGGACCAAGACCAGCTTTGTGGAATCAGTTTGATTTGATACAAGAACGTGATAAATTTGGAGCAAACGATATTCGTCCTGGTTTGACAGGTTTGGCTCAAGTTAGTGGTAGAGATGAACTTCTCATAGGGGAGAAGGCAAGGCTTGATGGAGAGTATGTAAAAAGGATGAGCTTCCTTTTTGACTGCAGATGTATAATGTGGACATTTAAAATTATATTAAATCAGGAAGGGTTTGTAGAAGGTAAAGGTCGAGTAAATCAAGTTGATAGCTTTGAAGGTAATGTCAATAATAAAGAAGCAATGTAAAACTATACTTAGATAATCAAATAAAGGTTGAGGCAGATGAAAAAAATATTGATTACTGGAGCGAACAGTTATATTGGAACTTCATTTGAGCGTTGGATAAGACAATGGCCCGAGAATTATCAGGCTTATTCTCTTGATTTACATAAGGATGAGTGGAAAAATCATGATTTTTCATTATATGATGTGGTGTTGCATGTAGCAGGTATTGTCCATATAAAAGAGAAAAAATGTAATATAGAACAATTTTATAAAGTTAATCGAGACCTTGCTTATGAGACAGCTAGTATTGCACGTGTACATAATGTTAAACAATTTATTTATATGAGCACCATGAGTGTATATGGTATGGATGAAGGCGTGATTAATAAAGAAACTAGCCTAAATCCAAAAACACATTATGGGAAGTCAAAATTGCAGGCAGAGGAAATGCTATTAAATTTGCGTGATGAAAATTTTAAAATAGTTATTGTCAGACCACCTATGGTATATGGAAAACATTGCAGAGGTAATTATAATTATCTTTCTCGTTTCGCTAAAATACTTCCAATATTTCCTGCGATGTATAATGAGAGAAGCATGATATATATTGACAATCTATCAGAGTATATACGTGTAATTATAGATAATAATACGGAGGGGACTTTTTTCCCACAAAACAATGAATATGTAAAGATTACCGAGATGGTACAAATGATTGCTGATATTCACGGAAAGAAGATATATTCGACAAAATTATTAAATCCATTTATTAAATTTCTTCCAATACATTTATATAAAAAGATATTTGGAAGTTTAAAAAATGATATACGGGATGAATTAGATATAAATCAGTGTTCTTTTGAGGATAGTATAATGTATACAGAAGATATAAAACTGTAATTATTAGAGCTAAGAATTATAAACGGAAGATTTGGGTAAAAGTGCAAAATAACAATTAGATGTTAAATCGTTATATGAACTATTAAAGTAGAAAGATGTTATGATTCTATTTTACTAAAATATAAATTAGTTAGGTGAAAGAACATGAAACAATTTATTAAGGATAAAAGACTTTTCATACGTAGACTATTTCTTGTAATTTTAGATGCTATGTTAATTAACATAGCATCATTTTTAGCAATTACGATACGATTTGATTTACGATTGGCACAAGTACCCACCCATTATGCAGAAGCGGTTTTATCTTATGCGTTTATTAATACTGTTGTTACGATTATAATGTTCTCAATATTTCGTCTTTATAATAGCCTTTGGAAATATGCTGGTATTGATGAGTTATCTAATATAGTATTTAGTAACATTATTTCTGGATTATTGCAATTAATTGGCATGCACTTTATCTTACATATTCATGTACCAAGAAGTTACTATCCTTTAAGTTCATTATTTACCCTAGTATTTATAGCTGGTAGTCGCTTTTTTTATCGATATGTACGAAGATTATCAAGGAAAAATATGAGTCTCTACCAATCTAGAATTATGGTTATCGGTGCAGGTGAGGCTGGTAGTTCCATTATAAGAGAAATAACCACCAGCAAGTATGTGAAAGGTACGGTAATTTGTGCAATTGATGATAACAAAGATAAGCTAGGAAACTATATTCAAGGGGTTAAAGTAGTAGGGGATAGAACTAATATTATAGAGGAAGCAGAAAAATATGAGATTACAGACATTATTATAGCAATGCCTTCAGCCTCCAGATCGGCAACTCGTGATATATTGGAAATATGTAAAGAAACAGGATGCGTATTAAAAATACTTCCTGGTATGTACCAATTAATAAATCAAGAAGTAAGTGTTACAAAATTAAGGAATGTAGATATAGAAGATTTGTTAGGCAGGGAACCAGTGAAAGTACATGAGGAAGATATCATAAATTATGTACAGGACAGGGTAGTTATGGTAACTGGCGGCGGAGGTTCTATTGGTAGTGAATTATGTCGACAAATAGCTGATCACGAACCGAAGCAGTTAATAATAATAGATATTTATGAAAATAACGCTTACTATATACAACAAGAATTGAAGAATGAACACCCTGAGATAGATTTGGTAGTATTAATAGCTTCAGTGCGAAATAGTAAACGTATTGATGAGATTATGAAGCGATACAGGCCTGATATCATTTATCATGCAGCAGCACATAAGCATGTACCTTTAATGGAGGACAGTCCTAATGAGGCTATAAAGAATAATGTTGGAGGGACCTTTAAAATGGCCTCTTCTGCAGACAAATATGGTGTTAAAAAATTTATCCTTATTTCTACTGACAAAGCGGTTAATCCTACAAACGTTATGGGAGCATCAAAGCGAATTTGTGAAATGATCGTTCAGGCTTTTAATAATAGATCAGCTACAGAGTATGTTGCAGTTCGTTTTGGTAATGTTCTTGGTAGTAATGGTAGTGTTATACCTTTATTTAAGGAACAGATCTTAAGAGGTGGCCCAGTTACAGTTACACATCCCGACATAATAAGATATTTTATGACTATTACTGAAGCTGTTTCGCTGGTTTTACAGGCAGGAGCATTGGCGAAAGGCGGAGAAATCTTCATTCTAGATATGGGGGAACCGGTCAAAATTGCGGATCTGGCGAGGAATTTAATCAGACTTTCAGGGTATGAGCCAGACAAGGACATTTTCATAGAATATACTGGATTGAGGCCAGGTGAAAAATTGTATGAAGAGTTACTTATGAGTGAAGAAGGAATGCAAACAACTACGAATAAATTAATATTTGTTGGAAAGCCGATTGAGATTGATGATTCAACATTTCTGAAGAAAGTGCAGGAATTAGATTTGGCTGCAAGCGAAGAGTGTAGTGATATTAGGGAAAGAATAAATGCATTAGTGCCAACTTACATTTATAATAATGAATAAGGAGAGTTACATTACGGAAATGGCTAAGATCGAACTATGTTCAGTTGCAATAATGAAGATAACAGTAATGGAAATTATTATTGGTCCTAATGGGTGCAAGGGTGCAAACCCCTTATATTTCTCAATAATTTTTGAAGAATTCGATTGATTTAGTCAAATATAAAGAAACTGTTTTTTCGATTTCAATATAACTATGCGCATAATTTATTCTATAATCTTATATTATAGCATGAAACGCAATATAAAAGTATGGAAAAAATAAACCTAAGCAGTAAACTTGAGTTTCTGTGATAGAGCAGTATTACTCAAGAAAAAAAACTTGTGTTTTCGAAAGCATATGATAGAATTAATATAAGGTATGTTGTAATATTTTGCAAAGTAATCTGCATAACAATCCAATAGGCAGAATAATAAATATATAGATATCATAAGAGAATGATGGATTTTGTGGCCCTTGATGAGTTTCATGACTCCATCGGTGCCTTTTGTAGAAAGCGGATTATAAATAAGAGACTTATACAATAATCTTTTTTACATAGTGTGATTGAAACAGAAGGTAAGTGATAACAAATGAAATAGATTGTGTGGGATAAACTTATGGGTGAAATATTAATATCTGTTATAATACCGGTTTATAACGGTAAACTATATATTGAACAAGCGATTAAGTCAGTAATTAATCAATCAATAAAAACAGAAATTATTATTATCGATGATGCATCAGAGGACGGCACAGAGTTAATATTGAAGCCATATATTAACGATAATAAAATAATCTATATAAGAAATGATACCAATCTTGGAGTGGCAAAAAGCCGTAACAATGGTGTTTCAATGGCAAAGGGAACCTATATTGCATTTTTAGATTCGGATGATTGGTGGCATAAGAATAAATTGAAGCTCCAGTTAGAGCTAATGGGTAAAACAAATGCACCTCTATGTTATACGGGAAGAGAACTTTGTACAGAAGATGGTACAAGCTTAAATCAATATATAGAAGTCCCTGAAAAGATAACTTATAATCAATTGTTATATACCAATATTATTGCATGTTCTTCTGTTGTCGTTCGTAGAGATATCGCTCTACAATTTCCAATGGTTCACGATGAATTTCATGAAGATTATATTATGTGGCTGTCTATACTGCGCCACTATAAGTGCGCATATGGAATAAATCTGCCGCTACTCCATTCACGGCTTACGAGAGATGGTAAGTCAAGAAATAAGTTCAAAACGATTCCTATGACGTTTGGGGTATATCGGTATATTGGTTTAAATAAAGTGAAATCCTTCTATTATTTAATAAATCATATAATTAGAAGTGGAATACGGTATACGAAGGGAAAATATTTCAGTGGAAGTTATTGATAAAAGTCTGACAATAATTAAGGTTTGTCAAACGAGAGTTGTAGGGAATATATAGAGTGTTTTGAAATTGATAGTTGAGCTTATGTTAATTTGTTGAAACTGTGTTTGGTGCATTACAAAGGAAGGCGGAGAATGCAAAGTGACCCGATTTAGTATTATAATAGCTGTTTATAACATCTCTGAATATATCAAGTCCTGTGTAGATAGCCTTATCTTCGCCGATACATGGGATACTGAAATTTTGCTGATTGACGACGGATCTAATGATAGTTCTGGAAAGATATGTGATGAGTTGGCGAGTGAAAATGAAAATGTAAAAGTGTATCACAAACCGAATGGAGGGTTGTCGGATGCACGTAATTACGGGCTTGAGCAGGCGTGCGGTGAGTGGATAATATTTATAGACGGTGACGACTCTGTTATTTCCAAAAAATTTAAAGAGTTTATAGAAAAATTGTGTCATATAGAATCTGATGTTGTTTTTAATGATTATGTATTAAATAATTTATACAATAATCGTGTAAGTGTGACACATCAAGCAGAATGGGGAGCAACTCTCGAAGAAGTGCTGAAAAAGCCTGGCGCGGTGTGGAATGTGTGGAGATTTGCATATAAGCGAAAATTTTTAGTTCACAACGAGCTGAAATTCAAAGTCGGATATCTTGCTGAAGATATGGAATTTACAACTCGGATATTATCTATGTCAAATTTGAGCTTTGAATGTGTTAGTTTACCGTACTATATATATTCATATCATCGTAATGGCTCGATAATGGAAAATTCATCATTAAGATTCATAGATTGTATGACAGAGATAGTACAAACTGAGTATTCGCGACTATTAAATAGGAAAGATAATATTGCAAAACTACTCAGGCGGAAACTGATGCGTGATTATGTTTATCATTCCGAAAAGATTTATAAGTTTAACGGTAAGCATCGAAAAGAATTTGTAATGTATTATCATAAAGCATCAACACCGTTTAATCCTCTGGTACTCGCACCGCTTTTGCATATTATGAGAAAGGCGTATCATCTTGAAAGATAAATTATCCACTTATAAAAAGATACTACAAAAATCGTCTGAATATGATTTGTTTACTCCAGCAGAGAAAACTCTTATTGAATTCTGTGATGTTGACGAGACATTTCGTAACACGAGTGCATTTGCCACAGCACCTATTTTAACAGCGTATGTTATATGGGTTTTGCAAAATGCTGTGAAAAAGAATATTAGCACATTGTTTTTTCTTGCTCGCGATGGACATGTGATGTTTGAGCTTGCAGAATTATTCTGCACAGCCTGGAATTTGCCTGTTAAGTGTAAATATTTCTACTGTAGCAGGTATTCACTAAGATTATCTCTGTTACATAGTAATCCTAGTTATCGCGATAATAATATATTTGCAAATGTCTCTGATAAAGAGGTGCAAAAAGCATTTGATGCGAGTCATCGTTACTTTGAACAAGAATTTGAAGGTGTCGAGAGTTTTGCTATTGTAGATTCGGGATGGGCTGGTACTACGCAGGAGTGTATAGCACAGCTATATACGGAATTTTTCAATACTCCACTTAATACGGTAACTGGCTTTTATTTTGGAACACTGCAAAAATGTAAGCCTGAATATGGAGAGTTCAATGCTTTCTTATTTAGCAATTTACGAGAAAGTTATAGGTTATCAGGTTTTTCTGTTGCTTTATTTGAATGTTTATGTGCTACAGCTCATGGAACAACCCTTGGATATACAATGAAAGAAAACAAGTGGAAGCCTGTATTTGCGGAATATGAGCAAGGAAACGGTGACACACCTTGGAATGCAACGATACAGATTGATATGTGTAAAAAGTATGCTGAGTATTTTACTAAATATAATCATTTTTTTGTTGATGTATATTCGCTTAAGCATATTGCTAAATTGCTTATTTCAGAGCTTATGCTCAGGCCTTCATTATTAGAAGCAAAATTATACGGAGCGATTCCGTTCTTCGATGGATTTACAACTGGTGCGGTTATCCCTCTTGCGAGAAAAATGACGAAAGAGGAACTTACTAATTACACTCTTACAGGAAAAATATTAACAACGATACAAGGCAGGAGACAAACTTTTGAATTACCAATTTATTGGACATTCGGATGCATAGAATTGAGTGGATGTAGTTGGATTCAAAAAAAGAATGCCTTTGCATTGGATTATATATACAGGTTGGTGAAAAGATGATTGAAAGATTCAAAAAATACCATTTTCTATTTCAAATTCTCGTAAAACGAGATTTTGCTAAAAAATATAATCGAACTGTTCTCGGAGCGTTTTGGAGCATGCTTACGCCATTAATGATGGTATCAGCACAGGCAGTCATATTTACGCATTTCTTCGGTCGTACGCAACCTCATTTTATAGTGTATATGTTTATTGGAAATATAATATTTGGATTTTTCCGTGATGCTACGACCAATGGAATGATGGCGATTGAAAGTAATGCAGGGATTGTCACAAAAATCCGTGTACCGATGTATTTGTTTATATTTTCGAGAAATATAACGGCGTTAATAAATATGTTGTTGACATTAATTGTGCTTGTCATTTTCTGCATTGCTGATAATGTGCCTTTAACTTTGCACTGGCTTTTGTTGATTTATCCGGTTTCGTGCCTGATGGTTTTTAATATAGGCATAGGAATGTTGCTGTCTGGAATATATGTGTTTTTTCGTGATACGAGATACTTTTATGATATATTCTGCACTATTTTAATGTATTTCTCAGCAATATTTTATACCGTATCCTCTTTTCCTGATAAAATAGCGTGGTTGTTTAATGTTAACCCTGTGTTTACATATATTTCATACACAAGAAAGCTGATTATCAATGCTGAAGTACCATCACTTCAGCACACATTATTGTGTTTTGGGTATGCGGTGGTTGCCCTTGGAGTTGGGTGTTTGATGTATTATAAAAAGAACAGGAGCTATGTGTATAATCTATGAGCAGAGAGATGGTGGTTGTAGAACATATAACGATTTCATACCCGATAGGTAACCTTAAAAATATCGGACTGAAAGAATATATTTTCCGTAAAATAAAAAAACAATATAAACAGACAATGTTTACGGCACTATCCGATATCTCGTTTAGATTAAACGAGGGAGACATGCTCGGAATACTTGGAAGTAATGGTGCTGGAAAGTCTACGCTCTGCAAGGTGATAGCCGGGATATTGCACCCAAACAGTGGTTATGCGAAAGTTCATGGTAATGTTGCAGCCTTGCTGGAGCTTGCTACAGGCTTTGACAGTGAGATGACTGTAAAAGAAAATGTTTACTTGCGTGGGGCAATCCTTGGATACACCAAGGCATTTCTAGATGAAAAATATCCTGAGATCATTGCGTTTTCTGAACTTAGTGAGTTTCAAGAATTTACGTTTAATCAGTTGAGTTCAGGAATGAAATCTCGACTTGCGTTTTCGATTGCCTGTCTAATTCAACCGGAGATTGTCATACTAGACGAAGTTCTCTCTGTCGGTGACGGGGCGTTTAAACGAAAAAGTGAGAATAAAATGCTGGAAGTTCTGTCAAGCGGTGCAACTACGATATTTGTTTCACATAATACAGAACAAATAAAACGGTTATGCAATAAAGTTCTTTGGCTTGAACACGGCAAACAGATTGCTTTCAGTGACGATGTCGTGGGGCTATGCGACGAATATGAAAAGGTACAAAATTTAAAATAAATATTTTAAAGGAGTTTTACTAATGCATAATTCAATGAACATAGAGGTGAAAAGAAAGAAGCAAAGCGAACAGTGGTCAGAAGGGCTGATTAAAATTCGTGACAGAATTTTAGATCCCAATATAAAGGTAATTAGTTTTGACGTGTTTGATACATTATTATTTAGACCCGTCAGCACACCGGCTGATACCTTTAGATTATTAGAAAACAAACTTAGGATCCCTAATTTTCATAATATGCGTATTACCGCTGAAGCTGAGGCACGAAAATACAAGGACATAAGTTCTGAAGATATAACACTCGATGCTATTTACGAGAGATATGCGTATATATTTGGTTTGACCGATGAAGAAAGTAACAAGATAAAGCAAGCTGAACTTGATTTGGAATATGCATTTCTCTACCCTCGAAAAGCAGCAAAATTTCTTTTTGAAGAAGCTAAAAATGCAAACAAAAAGATTATTATTATTTCTGATATGTATTTATCAAGTGAATTTCTAAAAAAAGCTCTTATAAAAAACGGCTATGAAGGATTTACAGACTTATATGTATCCTCCGAAACAGGTTGCCTAAAAAGCTCTCGAGGAATGTATTATCTCGTTTTATCGAGACTGAAAGCAGATGGAATTATTCCAACTGAAGTATTACATATAGGAGATAACAAAAAGGCAGACGTTGATTCTGCCATTGCATCAGGTTTGAATGCTAGGCATTTACCAAAACCTGCAGATATACGTAACGACTGTAAGCAACTCAGACGACTGTATGGATATATTATTCCAGATGTTATGAACACCAATAATGCAATTCTTTATGGTTTTCTGGCTAATTTGTATTTTGATGATCCTTTTGTTGATTTTAATAGAGATTCGTTTTTTAATGGCGATGCAAAACTGATGGGTTATTGGTTTGCACCTCTTATGATTGGATTTACCAAATGGTTTATTGAAACAACAGAAGAAGAAAAAATAGAGGAACTTCTTTTCGTTTGGCGTGATGGATATTTGCCTTTAAGGCTATTCAGCATAATGAGACCGATGTTTACCAAGCGTGAAATTGATGTTCGACAGATATATCTTGGACGCGGGATGCGTATGCCATTCCAATCACTTGACAAAAATGGGTTTTTTACAACATTATCCGACTATGGATTGAGCGAAGACATTACTGTTGAACATTTTATAAAGAACAGACTGTTTTGCGACAATGAAGAACAATATGAAGCAATTCTTAAAATATTCCGCCAAAATGGATACATTAATGATAAAATGCCTATAGGTAAGTTTGAGAAATATCGTGGGTTCTTACACGAGCTGGAACCATTCTTTATTGAAAACGCAAAAGATAAAATTAAACGTTATAGTAAATATATCAGGTCGCAAGTTGATGAAAATAAAAAAATCGCTAGTTTTGACAGGAGTCCACGTGGAAAACTGGCTCGTTTTTTTAACAATTATTTTAATATTGATGCTATTTGTGTGACAACCGAATTATACGATGCAGGTCTGAATAATGACGGAAAAATCAAATCATATCTCGAATACGGAAAGTATCAAGTCAATAAGATGGGTAATATTTGGGCGATGATTTTTGAGCGTGTAATTTCCGACACCGGTCCAGGATTTTTTGATGTTGTGGAATATCCAGACGGCAGTGTTGATGTAGTATTGGATACACCTGAAGAAAACGATACAATTCTTGAAGCCAATGACATTGTAACAGAAATCCAAGCTGCAATTATCGAATTTACCGAGCAACTAACGAATGTAATGGGAGAATATTTACCTTACCTTGTTATTGATAGACATGGCGTTTTTGATTATACTATTGATTTTTTATCTAGCCCACATAGAGCTGATGCTGACTTAGTTGTAAAGATAAATCCTGATAAATCTTTTTTAGCACCAATTGATGAGAATGTCTTTATCAAATGGTACAATAGTAAGTTTAAGAAAAACACAAAGCCTGTAATAGTAGCAAAAGATCTTAGCATCAAGCAGCAAATTATAGAAAAAGGATATATTTTGTCGGAGCGACTTGGAATACTTACACAAGCACGTTCAATATACCGCTTTTTCTTAAACAAACCACAAAATCCGGAGCTATCGGTAGAGAATATTCAAGCAAATACAGACGCACATATTGAAAAATTAAAAGAATTAGGGTGTTCTGATATTTCTGTGTTGTTCTTAGGCAGCTCGCCTCAAGAGGTAAGTCCATTCTTCAATTATCTTTCACAGCAACTTAGTGGGTATGATTTTCTCTTTGTGGCTGCGGGTTTCCTCCGTGTTCCGACATGTTATAATTTTCCTTGTATTGACGCACCTAAAGCCTTTGGCTTTTGGACAATAGAAGGTTTCAATAAAGATATAGCTCTTTCTACATATATTCAAAATGAAGTGAGATCTAAGCAATATCTGCTTGACTTGGTTGAACGTAGAGTACTACGTGGTTATAGCAGGAGTGTTGCAACATTGCTCGCTTTTGAAGCAGAACGTTATTTTCGTGAACTGATATGTATATTAAATCCCAAACTGGTGATGACTTGGAACAACTGGGGTAATAATTCAGTCGTTCCCGCAACAATTGCAAGAGAAAAAAGAATTCCAGTTATTTCTGCTGAGCGTGGTTTTATAGAGGGGACAATTATGCTCTCTCCTGATGGGTTTGGAAAAGATTCGGTTAATGTTACTCCTGATAAATTTTGTGCCTTGCCTGTCAATGATGACGATACTAAAAAAGCAAAAATGCTTATAGATTACATCTGTGGCAGCGGATATAATCGCTATACTCAACCATTAAATGATGTTATAGAAAGATTGAAGTTGAAAATAAATAACGGAAAAAAAACACTTCTCCTTGTTGGGTCGTTTGACTGTGAAAATCCCGCATTCCCACAAAGTGAAGAAACTAAGAAACTGTATAGTCCAATGTTCGGCACATCCTTTGATGCAATGACATACATTTCAAAATTATGCAATAAGAACGATTGGAATATTATTTTTAAACCACATCCGTTGATGGCAAAGATTGATCGTTCAGCAAAAAGAAAATATCCGGTGAATGTGGATTATATTGAAGATGCTAATATAAACGACCTACTTGATATAGCTGATGTTGTGGTTTGTTTAATTAGTGGTGTGTCATATATAGCGTTAATGAGAGGTAAACCGCTTGTTGAGTTAACATATACACCACTCAAAGGCAAAGAATGCTGTTACGAGGTATCTTCTGAAAACGATATTGAGCCGATGATTAAAGAAGCGTTAAAGAATGGGTTCACAACTAGACAATCTGAAGCGTTTATCAAGCACGTTGCACAGATTAATAAGTATTATTTCTTTGACGATATGTCTGCACGACCAATTAGATATGGAAGATCAATAAGTGATGCCGTAACACTTCTTCAAAACACAATCGAAAATAGTGATATGGAGGTTGCAAAGTAATGAAAACAGTAGCTTGGGTACCAATAAAACTTAATAATCAGCGTTTACCTGGTAAGAATACAAAACTTCTTGGAGGCAAACCGCTATGTCGGTATATGCTTGAAACACTAACGAAAGTTAAAGGAATAGATGAAATATATGTCTATTGCTCTGACGAAGCTATTGAGCAGTACCTACCAGACGGAGTTAAATTCTTAAAGCGCAGCCCAGCCTTAGACGATTTTAAGGTTGGCCATTATGAGATTGTCGAAGCATTCTTAAGCGATATTAAGGCCGATGTGTATCTTAACGCACATGTTACCAATCCGTTTGTTAAATGTGAAAACATTGAACTTGGGCTGGGTAAAGTTTTAAGTGGCGAATATGATTCGGCACACACAGTACAAAGGTTAAGCCAGCCACTTTGGTATAAAGGCGAACCGTTTAATTTTACACGTACAAAAATGTTCCGCAATCAGGACATTGAACCAATGTTTATTGACAAGAACCTGTGTATTTACAAACGTGAAGTATTTATGGAACAGCACTCACGGTATGGTAAAAATCCGTACTTTATTGAAATAAGCGAAATTGAATCTATAGATATTGATTATCCGGAAGATTTTATGTTAGCAGAAGCAATGTATGACGCTTTTTTGCGGAAGGAATAAAGGTATGCAAAATATTAAACTTCTTGACTGTACACTCCGCGACGGTGGTCGCGTGATAGATTGTAAATTTAATGATTCAATTATTCGGCGTATGGTGCACTCACTAACTGCATCCCAAATTGATATTATCGAGGTTGGCTTTCTGCGTGACGGGCATAACGTAAAGTACGAGGGAAACAGTACATTCTTTACAGATGTCGATCAAATCGTACCTTTCATACCAAAAGAGCGCAACTCTCTCTATGTTGCATTTATAGACTTTGGTATGTTTGACTTTGAGTCTTTGAAATCATTTAAAGGGACATCAATTGATGGTATCCGTTTGGGCTTCACGAAACAAGACTTTGAAAACTCCTTCCATGAAATTATTAAAGCTTCAGAATGCATAAAAGAAAAAGGGTATAAACTTTTCATACAGGGAGTAAATTCACTCAATTACACTGACAAAGAGTTGCTGGAGTTAATTGACCTTGTTAATCAGATTGAACCGTATAGCTTCGGAATCGTTGATACTTACGGTGCAATGTATGAGGATGATGTTCAGAGATTATATACTCTTATTGATCATAATCTAAAAGCGACCATTGCGATTGATTTTCACTCACATAACAATTATCAGCTTTCCTTTTCATTTGCTCAGGAGATTATCAAACTCAGCAACGGTGTGAGAAATGTGATAATTGATACAACACTTCAAGGAATGGGTAAGAACGCAGGTAACACTAATACTGAACTTGTGGCTGATTTTCTTGTTCGGAAAAAAGGATACTCGTATGATTTATCCAAAATTTTAGAACTAATAGATGTAGAAATATATGACTTGTATGAACAATATCACTGGGGATATACTCCTGCTTCGTTTGTTGCAGGTTTATATAAATCACACCCGAATAATATTTCATATCTTCTTAGTAAATATAACCTTGATACGAACGATATGAAGAATGTGCTTTCGATGCTGACAGATGCTGAGAGAGAGCGTTATCCGTATGCTAAAATTGACGAGTTGTACGAGCAGTACCGTTTCAAAAAATATGACGACAGTTCAAGCTTATCTGATCTCCGAGACATTATAGGTGGTAGACCTGTACTGGCACTTGCTCCAGGCAAAACAATGAATACTTGCAAAGCTGAAATTGAAGATTATGTAATTGAAACAAAACCGTTTATTATTAGTGTGAATTTTAATTCTGAGCTTGCTGATATTTCGTTTTTCGGAAATAAGAAGCGTTATTTTTCATCCTGTTATGATGGGAAGATAAAAGTAATTGTTACTTCCGATATTGCTTATGGTAATGAAAACGAGATAGTAGTGTCTGCATTAAAACTTCGTTCACTTAGAGGAGAATTTCCGAAAAGCAGTTTGTTTGCCTTACTCTATCTGCTAAACGAAATAAATGTTAAAGAGATTTCAATAGCGGGTATGGATGGATATTCAGAAATTGCTGATAATAACTATGCTTCTGGAGACCTAATAATAAAGCGAGATATAATACAAATACGTGAGAAGAATGCCGAGTTGCAGCGTGCTTTAGACGGATTCATCGAATCAAAAAATTCCGATTGTTTTGTGAGGATAGTAACACCGAGTATATTCAAAATTAGGGATGGTGGAATAGTATGATAAAACTTCTTCTTCTTGATGTCGATGGAACATTAACTGATGGTAAAATTAACATTTCAGCGAATGGAGAGATGTTTAAATCGTTTGACATAAAAGATGGCTTTGCACTATATGGACTTATGCCAAAAGCTGGTATCACACCAGTAATAATTACAGGACGAGAGTCTAAAATTACAGAGTTTCGTTGCCGTGAATTAGGTATTTTTGAATTTTATCAAGGTGTTTCTGATAAACTTACAAAAATAATAGAAATAACATCACAGCACAACTGTGATTTAGGTGAATGTGCATATATCGGAGATGATATCAATGATTATGCCGCAATGTCGCTCTGTGGCTTTAGGGCTTGTCCCATAAATGCAATCGATGAGATTAAGTCTATGGCCGATTATGTTTCATCGTTACCGGCTGGATTCGGTGCTGTTCGAGATATATGCGATTATATACTGAGAATGCAAGGTAAATATGCCGATGTCTATAAGTCTTACGGATTGGAGGAATAGAATGACAAGACAAAGCAAGGTAAGACAAGATAGAGCAGGAGACAACTACTTTTATTGCCTCGACGGTTTGAAAGGAATTGCTTGTATGCTTGTTGTTATATGGCATTATTTTGAGTTTGCTCCAGATTACTTACATCTGAACCAAGTCCGATTCGACATACCACTATCTATATGGGGTTATGATTTTTCGATATTTGGAAATGATTCGCTATTCGATATATTTACAGCATTACAACTTCAACGACAATGTGTTCAATTGTTTTTTTTCATTGGTGGCTTTATATTTATGTATAAATATCGTGATGTTATTCAAGAAAGAAAGCTTAATTTTAAGACGTATTCAATATTAAGAGTCAGTCATCTGTATCCGTTGGTGGTTCTTACTGTTTTTACAATGATTATTATAAGAATTATAGGCGGTGCTAATGTGAATGCATTTGATGCTATTAAGAACCTGCTACTCATGAATGGAACGAATAATTCTTATAATGTTCCAATGTGGACTTTGCCACAAGAATTAGTCACTTACATTGTGTTTTTTCTTATTTGTCGTTTCATACCATCAAAACATCACCTGACTCTCTATGTAGCTTTTATTGCCCTTGGCGTGTTTATTTGCGACTTAAACTTTAACACAACCACAATATTTTCATCAAAAAGTTTTCGCGCCTTTACAGGCTTTTTTGCGGGAACTGTTACTTATTACATATATGCACGTATAAAAGAAGCAAAATATAAAAAACTAATTGGTGCCATATCCAGCGTTGTTGTGTTTCTAGCTACTATTTTAGAAATAAAATATGGATATACAACGGTGATTGAGCAAAACTCTAATATTCAATTCGCCACATCCCTCTTTATATTTCCGTGTCTGTTATTTGGGGTTATGTTTGTTGGTGGTCTTCAGACATTTCTATCTGTGAAGCCACTCGTTTTTTTAGGAAAGATTTCACTTGCTATATATCTTTTGCATTGGCCAATTCTCAGCATAATTGAATTAATCACATGGAAGACTGCATTGACTATATCGGCAGATAGTAAATGGGCGATGTTATTGATTTTTTCAATAATCATTAGTATAAGTGCTGTATTACACTATTTTTATGAGAGACCTATGCAAAAAATAATTCGTAGTTTATTTTCATGATGGGTGAGAGTTGAAGGATAATGTGAGCAGAACATCTTCGCCGACTCGAAATTTTGAATGTGATGATGGTGTTCTTTCGGAATTATTCATGTCCGTTTATGCTACAATATTTAGAGCGTGGGATGGTGCAGACTAATAAGCACTTAAAATATGTCTCCCAAGTAGTATTACAAAGAAGGGTACAACCTGTATTTGCGAATGTAAAAGTATTTGTCCAAACATTACTGTTCCTGCACGATTACACGATTCTCTCATAATAATTAAGCCGAAAGGTTTTAAGAGATTATAAATGAAAAAAAGTGCAGGCCATGTCATTCCGGAGTCAAGCGAGAGCGATTTCTCTGGCAATGCATGAGCATACTAGTTATGATGCGCAGAAATAAAGAACAGAATGTATTCGATAGAGTATCCAGAACCTTTGGATAAGACAAAATAGATGGATTTGACTGAAATCAGTCTACACTATGCAGAAGCGGTTTATCTTATGCATTTATTAATACGGTAGTTCCAATTATTATATTATCAATATTCCGGCTTTATAATAACCTTTGGAGTATGCTGGTATTGATGAGTTATCTACTAGTGTTTGGTAACATTATTTCGGATTGTTGCAATTAATTGGCAGGCACTTTATCATACATATTCATGTACCAAGAAGCTACTACCTCTTAAGTTAATTATTTACCCTAGTATTTTATCTGATTTCTAATCAGTTAAATTCCTATAATGGATTAAGCAAATGATTTTGCTTCGTAGTTCTTTTGGTTCAATATATTACTTTATATTTCTTGAAAGAAGGAAATATAAAGTAATATATTGGTTTAGTCCTTACTTCTTATTCTCTATCATCTCTTTTATCTGTGGAATTCGATATACCAATATAAATATTAACGTCGACAATACAATCCCAGTTAGATTCTGAAGTAAATTACCTGGAATGCCTAATGCACTGGATGCAAATGAACCATAGAGAAAACCATCATACAAGAAGTAGCTTATAGTAACAACAGCACCTGCTAATATTCCACCAAAGATTACTGAGATAAATTTTAACTTTATCCTGATGAACCTATATAGGAGATAAGCAATTATAGCAGCCAGTGCCTTAATGCAAAAGGTCGGTAGTGCATATTGAACATAACCGGACAAGAGATCTGCGAGCATGGAACCTATACCAGCACCTAATCCTCCATAGAAAGGTCCAAGTATGATACCAGACAATATCACAAAGGCATCTCCAGGGTGTATGTATCCACCTATTCCATTTGGTATCTGAAGTGTCAACGTTGCAACACAGGTAATGGCAGACATCAATGCTGCGGTAACTAATCTTAAAATCTTATTATTTCCCATTTTAATTTCCCCTTTAAACACTCATTATTTTATATAACCGATGATATAAGTAAATTCAAAGTAACTATATAGGTACTTATAGCATCGACAATACTCCCAATTCTAAACTCATAATTCTTAATGACTCCGGCACGAAAACAGTGCCTAATAATACATTTAATATACAGATAGTTTAGTTTCATTCTATAACTTATATTGCATATATATTATGTAGGTATTGTGCTGTATTATGCATGCAGTTATGTAGACTATCATGGTTTTTCTTTACCACTTTAATTATGTGAAATATTATCACAGATAACAAAGTTTTACAAGAGCTTTTCTATATTAATTACAACAATTTGATTAACTTACAAAACCCATGTCGTCTAAACAAGTTGACACAAGGTAATACTTATAATATAATTATTAAATGCAAATGAATTGCAATAAAGGAGGAAGCAATGGGAAATAAGTTATTACGTCTTCTTGCAGCAATGGGATTACTAATAATAATTATAGCATTAGTATTGAATTTTACTAAGTCTAATTCAGGAAGTAAAGAGCCAACGAAGAAACAACTGCGTATCGTTACGACCTTTTATCCGATATATTTAATTGGTGAGAATTTATCCAAGGATATTGATGAGATTACATTAGAGAGTTTAGCAGAGATGAATACAGGGTGCCTGCATGATTATCAGTTGACAACAGAAGATATGAAGGCAATATCAAGAGCGGATGTTCTTGTTATTAATGGCGGAGGTATGGAAGCCTTTCTAGATGACATTAAAGAGAATTATCCAAAGCTTACGATCATTGATGCCAGTGAGGGTATTAAATTACTTGAAAACATTCTTGAGGATGGACATGATCACGAGGATGAGCATACTGATGAAGATGGAGATAATCATGAGGACGAGCTTAATCATGAAGATGAAGCTGATACCGATGTAGCTCATGAGGAGGAACATAGCCATGGTGAGTATAATTCTCATGTATGGCTTGATCCCGCTCTCTATATGAAGCAGGTTGAAAATGTGAACAATGGGTTAATAGAGTATATCTCAGAATCTGATTCTTTTGAAGATGAGCTAAAGGATAAGTTAGTGGAGGCTATTCAAAACAATGCAAATATTTATAATTCTGCTGTAGATGTATTAAATCAAAAGTACATCGCAACAATTAAGGACTCGCAGGAGAGAAATGCAGGAAAGGCAAGACCACAAGCTGTTATATTCCATGATGCCTTTTCCTATCTTGCAGAACTTGCAGATATAACAATTGCTCATGCTGTACCCTTAGAACCAGACTCGGCTTTAAGCGCGACAACAATTGCAGAAATTGTAGATGAAGTTATACAGGATAAGATTAAGTATTTATTCATAGAAGAACAGTTCAGCGACTCTATTGCAAAGCAGATTGAGGAAGAGACAGATGCAAAACTCTATATCATTGATTCTGTAGTAACTGGTGATGGAGCCTTGGATTCTTATATTACTGCCATGGAGAAAAATCTTCAAGTCATTCAAAAGGTTCTAAAATAATGTAATTACTTCTTTAATGAAGTAGATGAGGTAGACATGACCAAGAATAGTAACAATAAAGGAATTATTACATCAAAAGGTAAGAATATTAAGTCAGCGAAGCTGCATGCACAAGCATGCGGCTTGCACTGTATTCAAATTAAAAATATAAGTGTAAGAGACGGAGAACATGTTATCCTAGAGGATATTAATTTACATATCCACTGTGGAAAGATAACGGTCATTATTGGTAGAAATGGTGCAGGTAAGTCCACTCTTATGAAGGCAATTCTTGGTGAAATCAAGCATGAAGGACAAATTGAATTTCAGGACCTCCGAGATGAAACCTTTGAGAATTTAATCATGGGATATGTTCCGCAGTATCTTAATGTAGAGAAGAATAACCCTATGAGTGTTTATGACTTATTTGCAGGCTTTATTAGTAACTATCCAGTATTTCTTCCTAAGTCTAAAAAGATCTATAAGAAGGTGAAAGAGCAGCTTAGTATTTTCAAAGCAGATGAGCTTATCGATAAGAGAATCTGTGATCTTTCTGGTGGTGAGATGCAAAGAGTTTTATTATCCATTGCCATTTCACCTGTGCCCAATCTACTTTTATTAGATGAACCTGTATCAGGAATAGATATGGTTGGTATGGAGCTATTCTATTATAACATAGCTAAACTAAAACAGGAGTACGATCTGGCGATGATTGTTATCTCCCATGACTTCGATTTTGTGAGAAAATATGCAGATCATGTGATATTGTTGGATAAGACAATTATTAAAGAGGGTACACCGGAAGAAGTTCTAGAGAGTGAAGAGTTCCAGGCGGTCTTTGGAAAAGGGAACGCCGGCTCAAATTACTAGAAATGGAGATAAACATGCAAACTATTTATCATATATTAGAGACGCTTCTCCCGTTTGCCTGGGTGAAGTATGATTTTATGAAGAATGCTCTATTGGCAATTCTAATCATAACGCCACTCTTTGGTATCTTAGGAACTATGATTGTGAATAACCGTATGGCTTTCTTTTCAGATGCACTGGGGCATTCAGCATTGACTGGTGTTGCAATAGGTACAATCTTTGGTGTTGTAAATACGGATATCTCAATGATTGCTTTCGCCATAGTCTTTGCACTGATTCTTAATCGTATTAAACGTAGAAATACAGCTTCAACGGACACCATCATATCAGTATTTGCTTCTTTAAGTATGGCAATTGGGCTCGTTATACTGTCTCGTGGTGGAAACTTTGCAAAATACTCCGCTTTATTGGTAGGTGATATTTTAAGTATTAAAGTATCAGAAATTGGTCTATTAGTAATTATATTATTTCTTACCCTTTTCTTTTGGGGGTTATGTTTTAATAAGTTATATGCAACAAGCGTAAATGAAGCACTGGCAAAAAGTAAAAATATAAAGATTCATTGGCTCGAAGACCTCTTTAGTATTGTTATTGCAATTATAGTTATGTCTTCTGTTAAATGGGTGGGTATTCTTATTATCAATGCTTTATTAATTCTTCCCGCAGCAGCCAGTAGAAATATGTCCTCAAACATTAGAGAGTATCATCTTTTTTCCATCTTAATTTCGATATTTTCAGGTATTACAGGTTTGATTTTATCTTATTATATTGGCACTGCATCAGGGCCAACGATTGTTATTATTGCTGCAGTTATGTTCTTTCTAACATTCTTTCTATCAAAGCCAACGAAATAATGATATGACGCCTGTCAAGGACCTGTCAAGTAGACAGGTCAATTACTAAAATGAAGTGTTGATGAACGACCACATATTTCTGTGTGGTCGTTTTTCTATGCACACGATTTTTCTTTGTATTTCTTGATTCGTTGTTTATAGGAATAGGAATTCCTCCGAATTTTCTATCACTTAAAAAGCCCTTAGGTCTAATGATGCACAGCTACGCGCGAGGAACAAAAGTTATGATATAAAAGTATTTGAGTGCAAGATTGTGTATAGCACACTTTTATTCTGAAGAAAAATTTATGTATAAAACGTTATAATTAGTGTTGGGATTAAGAAAGCTTATTTCAAAGAGATAGGAAATGTAGCACATTTTATATAAAAATAGAAAAAATTGTTTATCTAATTACCAATGTTAGGTATAATATTATAAAGTGGTAGCTCACTCACACTTTTTTATGCCCTAGCGGATTGCTAAGCAATATATACGAAAGGCATATATGCGTGGACCTCAGAGGAGCATACCAAAGTAAACTGTTTTCGTAAAAGAATATTTTTAATTAATAGGACGCAATATCTTATGAATTAAAAAGAAGTTGTCTAAATTTGAGCCTAAAATCATAAATTTTAATAGAGACATGTAATACAGTATTGTGTTTGATTGTTACGGGTTAGGGTATACTTTTACAGGAACTAGCCTATCGTAGAACGGTATTCTAGTTGTTCAAAGGAGGATGAGTTGCATGAAGCAAGGTAAGCTTATTACCTACGTTAAAATAATTATTAATTTTATATTTGCAATCTTGGTAGCATTATTTTTAATGTTGGTACTACCTCGAATTCTTAAGTTCTTTCTGCCATTTGTTATTGGTTGGATAGTAGCAATGATAGCGAACCCTTTGGTACAATTCTTAGAGAAAAAGGTTAAGATAGTTCGTAAACATAGCTCTGCAATTATCATAGCTATGGTAATATTAATCATCGTAGGAGCAGCAACCCTATTAACGGTTGTTATTGTAAAAGAAGCCAAGGGATTGATGAATGACGTGCCAGAGATAGTCGAGACAGTGAAGGAACAATTTGAACAGGCTTCCCGCTATATTGATAAGGCAACCGCGCCATTACCAGATAATATTCAAGCTGCCATTAGTAATGCAATTGACGGATTGGATAATTCGGTTTCTGAATATATGAATAGGAATGACCTCTTATCCGTGAGCAGTGCAGGTAACCTAGTGGGTAATGTAGCGGAAGGTTTTCTTGCAGTGATAGTTACAATATTATCAGCTTATTTCTTTGCTGCAGGCAGAAACGAACTGACTGCAGCATTAAGAAGAAAATTGCCGGAGTCAATACAGAATTATTGGAGATTGATATTTGATAATTTTAAATCCGCTTTTGGAGGCTATTTTAAAGCGCAGTTTAAGATTATGTTGGTGTTAACTGTTATCATGTTCATAGGATTTGAAATCTTACAAGTCGGATATTCATTTTTGTTTGCCATTGGAATAGCATTTCTAGATCTTTTACCAGTCTTTGGGACAGGTGCCATCCTATGGCCTTGGGCGATTATGGATATGTTATCCGGTAATTATTTTAGAGCAATTGGATTGGTGGTAATTTATTTAATCTGTCAGATTGTAAAGCAGGTGTTACAGCCTAAGATGGTCGGAGACAGCATTGGACTTCATCCATTAGCAACTCTAATCTTCATGTATATTGGATATCGTTTTTATGGTATCTTAGGTATTATCATTGGTATTCCAGTTGGTATGGTTCTGGTTAACTTATATCGAATCGGTGTATTTGAAAGAATTATTAGAGGATTTAAGATTATCGCCCAGGATTTAAATGATTTTAGAAAGTTTTAATATCAATTCTAATCTGCTTCTAAGCAAAATATGTGTACAAATTAATGAAATAATGTTACTATTACTTTATACTTACAAAAGATACCATTATTAGTAGGAAAGACATAAGTCTATGACAGACGTAATATCTATCCTATACAATAAGAAGGAGTGAGGAGATATAGATGAAAGGTGAGAGGTATGAAAGTTGATAAAATCGAAACGGTAACAGAATCGGTTATTTCTGCTGACGAGATACAATTAATTATTGATCGTTATCGCATTGGCAAAAAACCATTGGCTAAGCTTCTTGGATGGGGAGAAACCACTATCATACGTTATATGGAAGGTGATATTCCAACTAGTGAATATTCCAATAAGCTAAAAACAATCCTGGAAGAGCCAGAGTATTATTATAATTTATTACTCAAGCGAAAAGAATGCCTAACCGGGATTGCATTTAAAAAGAGCAGGATGGCTGTTCTGTCAAAAATTATGGCATCAAAAATTTATACAGTATCTTATTATATTGTCAATCGTTGCGAAGCAGATATCTGTGCCAGTCAACTCCAGTATCTTCTTTATTATGCGCAAGCATTTTCCCTGGCGTTGTTTGATCGGGAACTTTTCCAAGAGGAATGTGGGATTAATGGGGAACAGATACCTTATATGAAGCTTTATGAGAGTTTAAAGCGCAGTGGAATTGCAACTCTAGAAGGTGTGGAGGAATATCTGACTTTGCAGGAAATAGAGTTGCTGGATACCATAATGGAGAGTTTTCAATGGTATGGTCCGAAGGCTTTGCAGGCGATTACAGCATATGAGAAATCTGCAATTAAGATTTCAAGAGATCGATTTAATAATAAGATAATCTCAAAAGAAGCAATGAAGGCATATTTTAAAGATATTTTAAATCAGTATCAAATCACAGATGTTAGGGATATTCATAAGTATCCGGATCAAAAAATTAATGCAATCAGAGAATTTATTGGTTGATCATTTTTTTTAATACACTATGTGAATTTTATGACAAAGAATTTATTGTAGTTACAAAATAAGGAAATGCAGTATAATAAGAAATATATGGCATATAACAATAAAAAAGCAATCTGGACTAATTGCAGATTGCTTTTTTGATATATATTGTTGTAAAATAATTCTAGATTAAGGGAATTGGAGTTAATTTGCTTTGTTTCTTCTTTCTCTCATTCGCATAGTGCTATCCAGTGTCTTCTTACGAATACGAAGGGAAGTTGGAGTTACTTCCAGTAATTCATCAGTTTCTATGAATTCCAAAGCCTGCTCAAGGCTTAGTACTTTTGGCGGTGATAATTTAAGAGCATCATCAGCACCAGAAGAACGAGTATTACTTAACTGTTTACGCTTACATATATTAACTTCAATATCTTCAGCCTTTGGATTTTGACCAACTACCATTCCAGCATATACCTTTACACCAGCACCGATGAACAGAATACCACGTTCCTGTGCATTGTAAAGACCATAGGTGATGCTTTCGCCAGTCTCATAAGCGATAAGGCTACCGCTCTTGCGGTATTGAATATCACCCTTATATGGACCATAACCATCAAAAAGCGTATTGATAATTCCGTTTCCCTTAGTATCGGTCAAGAATTCGCCTCTATATCCGATGAGACCTCTTGCAGGTATGGAGAATTCAATACGAGTATGACCGCTACCGGAGGTATGCATGTTGATCATTTCACCCTTACGTTGGCCCATTTTCTCAATAACAGTACCGGTAAACTCATCCGGAACATCAATCATGGCATGCTCCATTGGTTCGAGTTTCTTGCCCTGCTCGTCGGTTTTATATAATACTTCTGCTTTACTTACGGAGAACTCAAAGCCTTCACGTCTCATGTTCTCGATTAATACGGAAAGATGAAGCTCACCACGGCCGGATACCTTATAACTTTCAGTAGTATCGGTTTCTTCTACACGAAGGCTGACATCAGTATTAAGCTCTCTGAAGAGTCTTTCTCTTAAATGACGGGAAGTAACGAACTTACCTTCAGTTCCAGCAAGTGGGCTGTCATTAACATTAAAGAACATGGCAATGGTTGGCTCGGATATTTTCTGAAAAGGAATTGGTTCTGGATTTTCAGGAGAACAGATGGTATCTCCAATATGGATATCTGAGATTCCAGAGATAGCTACGATAGAACCTATTGTTGCTTCAGTAATCTCCACACGTTTTAAACCATCAAACTCATATAACTTACTAATCTTAACACGAACGTTCATATCCGGTTCATGCGCATTAACTAATACACAATCTTGATTAACTTTGATTATACCGTTATCAACTTTACCGATACCGATACGACCAACATATTCGTTATAGTCAATGGTGCTAATTAGTACCTGAGTGCTTTTGTCTGGATCACCTTCTGGTGCTGGAATATAATTTACGATTGTTTCGAATAAAGGCACCATATCCGTTGCTTCATCTTCCAGAGATAAAGCAGCAATACCTGCCTTAGCAGAGGCGAATACAAATGGACAGTCAAGCTGTTCATCATTGGCATCTAACTCTAAGAGAAGTTCAAGTACTTCATCGATTACTTCGGTAGAACGTGCTTCTGGTCGATCGATTTTATTAATACATACAATTACAGGTAAAGATAACTCGAGAGCTTTCTTTAGAACAAATTTGGTCTGTGGCATTGGACCTTCAAAGGCATCTACTACAAGAACAACACCATTAACCATTTTTAAAACTCGTTCCACCTCGCCACCAAAATCAGCATGGCCAGGGGTATCTATAATATTAATCTTGGTTCCTTGGTACATAACTGCGGTATTCTTGGATAAGATGGTAATACCACGTTCACGTTCAATTGCATTGGAATCCATGACTCTTTCAACTACTGCCTGGTTGGTACGAAATACACCACTTTGCTTTAATAATTCATCCACAAGGGTAGTTTTACCGTGATCTACATGGGCAATAATGGCTATATTTCGTATATCCTCTCGTTTCATTTAACGTACTCCATTCTGTGTTTCATACACGCTTTAACGGGTTAAAAAACATCCGTTATTTCTTATATTTATATTTATTCCAGTTACATTTTTAAACAACTTTCTTATTGTAGCACAACGCATCCTTTAAAAGCAACGTATGAATAAGAAATAATTAATAAAAAAACTCAATATTATTTGTATATAATGACATATTTTGTTAATAATAAAAAATTATAAATATTTTACTTCTAAAATTTGGAAATCAGCATATATTTAATCATAGGTGAATGTACGCTGTTTTTCATGATCAACAGAAGAGTTTACCCTACATTTTTGAGCAGATTGGCGTAATAAGGAACGCCGAGAAAGAAGGGAGAGGTACGATATGACCGATAAAGTATTTGATAACAATCAAGTAAGTATTGCAGGAGAGGTAATCAGTGATTTTACGTTCAGCCATGATGTATTCGGTGAAGGATTCTATGTTTTGGAGGTAGTTGTAAGCCGGTTAAGTAATTCGTATGATATGATACCGGTGATGGTTTCAGAACGTCTCATTGATGTGAAGCAAGATTATAAGGGAAAGTTTGTTGAGGTATTAGGACAATTCAGATCCTATAATCGTCATGAAGAAAGTAAGAATAAACTGGTGCTTTCGGTATTTGCTCGTGAAGTTAAGATGTTGGATGAATTATCCGAGAATGCAAAACCGAATCACATTTTTTTAGATGGCTTTGTTTGTAAACAGCCAATATATCGTAAGACGCCATTAGGAAGAGAAATCGCAGATGTTCTGCTCGCTGTGAATCGCCCATATGGTAAATCAGATTACATACCTTGCATTTGTTGGGGAAGAAATGCAAGATTTGCAGAAGGTTTTGCTGTAGGTGGTCACGTTCAAATTTGGGGAAGAATTCAAAGTCGTGAATATCAGAAAAAGATGACTGAAATTGATTTTGAAAAACGTGTGGCCTATGAAGTATCTGTAAGTAAGTTAGAGTATTTAGAGGAATATTGATTTTTAATTTAAAAGTGGAACTTAATTTAACATATGGATAGACATGGTTTATAATAAAAGTAAGAAAAGGGCAATCGCCACAGGGTGGTTGACTAAGTTCAGACACTAAAAACCTTCCTGACTCGCCAAAGTACAGGGAAGGTTTTTAGTGTTTTAATGACCCTGTATCATGATAGCTTAAATAAATTATAAAATAATCATGATTAGGACGCGAGTTCCAAAGGGTTCTTATAGTGTTGTAATGTAAATAATTCGTTTGCTTAGCTATTGACAGTATTTTAACCCAGTGTTAATATGGGGTTACGAATATAGTAAAAAACGCGTTACAGTTCAGCCATAGGCTTGATTTCACTGCTAAACTGTAACAAATATTGCTTATGGTAGAGGTGCATTGTTTAAAAGTAGTCGGCTGGATATGTCAGGCATAGAGGAAAGCGATGAAAGGAAACGGTGCCGAAGTGGTAATAAACCTGATTTATTATTGCTGGTTGTATGGTGAAGAATTATACAACTGTCATCAAGTTATTGATGGAGCGCTGCTAAAGGATATAACAGCTTTGAGGCCATGAAGGTATTCTACTATCATGGGATCGTTCAGTTATACTTTAGTGTCGACGCAGGTGTCGGCTTTTTTTGTATTATGGCTATGACAGTTACCGTGAAGCAGGGCACGTAGTGCCAATATCATGTGGTTCTACATGATACAATATTAAATATCTGGAGGAAAAAGATCATGGCAGTATTTCAAGGCTCAGGGGTAGCTATTGTTACACCTTTTACATCCAACAATGAAGTTGATTATAACATACTGGGAGAATTAATTGAGTATCATATTGCAGAAGGTACCGATAGTATTATTATCTGTGGTACCACAGGGGAGGCTTCCACACTTTCACACGAGGAACATCTGGAATGCATCCGCTTTACCGTGGAGAAAGTAGCAAAAAGAATTCCTGTTATTGCAGGAACTGGCTCCAATGCGACGGATACGGCAATTTATCTATCACAGGAAGCAGAAAGCTATGGAGCAGATGCGCTTTTAGTAGTGACTCCTTATTATAATAAAGCAACGCAGAAGGGATTAATCGCTCATTTTACATCAGTTGCTGAAGCGGTTAATATTCCAATTATTTTATATAACGTACCTGGAAGAACTGGCTGTAATTTATTGCCACAAACGGTTGCTACGCTATTGAAAACAAACTCCAATATCGTAGGTATTAAAGAGGCAAGCGGGAATATTGCACAGGTAGCAGAGCTGATGCAACTGACAGAAGGAAAGATTGAGTTGTATTCCGGCTGTGATGAAATGGTTGTTCCGGTTATGTCCTTAGGAGGAATTGGTGTAATATCAGTACTTGCCAATGTTGCGCCGAAGCAAACACATGACATGGTTATTAAGTTCTTAGAGGGTGATATCGTTGGTAGCCGTGAATTACAACTTAAGTTATTACCACTCATTAACTCTCTGTTCTGTGAGGTTAATCCAATTCCCGTAAAGAAAGCTGTGGAATTGATGGGGTTTGAGGTAGGAGCACTGAGAATGCCTCTGACAGAGCTTGAACCTGCAAATACAGAGCGTTTGAAAAAGGATATGATAGCAGCAGGTTTAAAAATAGTGAACGAATAGTAGATAAAAGATATGAATTTTAATTCTGATATACACTCTAAACTACGGGATTGTATTCGGAGTTAGAATAAGTAGGAATAGCTACAAGGAGGGAATATATGACGAATATCATTTTACGTGGTTGTAACGGGAAAATGGGGCAAGTAATTAGTGAACTGGTAGATGCTGATGAGAATGCAGTCATCGTGGCTGGTATAGATGTATCCTTGAGCAAGCCGAATAAATATCCGGTTTCTCAAAGCTTTACAAAATGTAATGTAAGTGCTGATGTTATTATAGATTTTTCTGCTCCGGTAAACTTAGAAGAAATGCTGGATTTTGCAGTGAAACGCAAGATAGGTATCGTATTATGTACAACTGGATTTTCTAAGGATCAACTGACATTAATTGAGGAAGCATCCAAAATAATCCCGTTGTTCAAATCTGCCAATATGTCAGTTGGCATTAATTTGATTTCAAAACTTTTAAAAGAAGCAGCTGTTGTTTTAACAGACGCAGGTTTTGATATTGAGATAGTAGAGAAGCATCATAATAAGAAGGTGGATGCACCTTCTGGCACTGCCTTAGCACTGGCAGATGTTATGAACGAAGCACTTAACCACGAATATGATTATAAATATGACCGCAGTCAGGAACGTACTCCAAGGAATAAGAAGGAAATCGGTATTTCAGCAGTTCGCGGAGGGACCATTGTAGGTGAACATGAAGTAATTTTTGCAGGAATGGATGAAGTAATTGAAATTAAACATACTGCTTATTCTAAGGCGATTTTTGCAAAAGGAGCAATTCAAGCTGCGAAATTCCTACCTGGAAAAGCTGCTGGAATGTATAGTATGAGTGATTTGATGGATTAAAATTTAATAAAGTTAGTACAACACACTTTTCATGCATGGCCAGAAATTGTGTTGTCATATAGAAAAGCCTGTAGGTGAAATTAGACTTCATTTACAGGTTTTTTTCTATGCTATTTAATTAGGAGCGAAATACCAGTTTTTCTAACTCTTTATCCCATAAGAGGTGAAAAATGTTTCATAGAAAAAACAAACTTAGTACACAGAATTTTCGCAATCATTTTATAACATAACTTGGAAAAGACATGTTTTAGGCACTCATTCACAGAACATGTAGGGAAAAATATGGGGGAGGGTGGCAGCATCCTTACCAGTATAAGGAGGTATTAACTTTGATTGAGGTTAAGAATTTAGTGAAGCGTTATGGAAATCATGCAGCAGTTGATGATTTGTCCTTCACTGTGGAAAGAGGGCAGGTGCTTGGTTTCCTAGGTCCAAATGGGGCTGGTAAATCTACAACCATGAACATCATTACTGGCTACATTTCTGCCACGGAAGGGCAGGTAACCATCAATGGCATTGACGTATTTGAAGAACCAGAGGAAGTAAAGAAAATGATTGGGTATCTTCCGGAATTTCCGCCTTTATACCCAGATATGACAGTTAGGGAATATCTAACTTTTGTTGCTGAATTAAAAAAAGTAAATCGATCAGATCGACAGAGTATGATAGCAGAGATCATGGAGTCTACAAAGATTACGCCAATGGCAAATCGACTAATAAAGCATTTATCAAAGGGATATAAGCAAAGAGTTGGTCTGGCACAGGCAATCATGGGATATCCAGAATTGATTATATTAGATGAGCCAACCGTAGGTCTCGATCCTAAGCAGATTATAGAAATTAGAGATTTGATTAAAGAATTAAGTAAAAACCATACAGTTATCCTAAGTTCACATATCATGCAGGAGGTAAGTGCGGTATGCGATATGGTAATGATAATAAACCAAGGAAAATTAGTTTTAAGTGATAAGCCAGAGAATCTTAGTTCTCGCCTTGGCGCAACCGGAGGATTAAAGCTTTCCGTAAAAGGTGATAGCGATAAGGTTGTATCCGCTTTAAAGGGTATTGAACCTATAACGAGTATTGAGGAACAGCAATCCGAGAATGAAGGTGTTCTTGAGCTTATTCTGAATTGTGCAGTTGATGTGGATATTCGGGAAGCGGTATTCTATGCCTTATGCGAGGCTAAGACACCAATTTTAGAGATGCAGTCCATACGTATGAGCTTGGAGGATATCTTCTTGCAGGTTACTGGCAATAACAAAGATGAAATTAATAATCAAGCACAGGAACCGACGGACGCTACAATAAACGGTGAAAATAAAGCAGAGGAGGTAAACATAGATGCTGGCAATTTATAAAAAAGAATTACGGTCTTATTTTAATTCAATGATTGGATATGTATTTATTGCATTTTTCCTACTCATCATTGGCATCTTTTTTACCGTATATAATTTCTTCTATGGATATGCTGATTTTGAATATACGCTGTCTTCAACCACCTTTATCTTTGCATTGCTAATTCCATTACTGACGATGCGTGTAATAGCAGAGGAGAACAGACAGAAAACGGACCAATTGTTATTGACAGCGCCTATTTCTGCCACTTCAATTGTACTGGGTAAATTATTAGCATTAATCACGATATTTGTTCTGCCAATGTTAATTACCTGTTTCTACCCGCTTATCTTATCAAAGTATGGTGTGGTGACCTTTTCTACGGCTTATGTTGGAATCCTTGCCTTTACACTTTTAGGTGCGGCTTATCTTTCTATCGGTCTTTTTATATCTTCCTTGACGGAAAGTCAAGTGGTTGCAGCAGTCATCTCCTTTGGAGTGTTTTTATTTACCATATTGATGGATGGCATTTCTTCCATGTTGCCCTCCAATAACAAGTCCGCAGTTTTTATTTTCACTGCCCTTATCCTAGTGTTATGCTTCATCTTGTATCGTATGATGCATAATTTAACTCTTTCCGTCATATTAGGGTTACTGATAGAAGCTGGACTTCTATTAATCTATATACTGAAACCTACCTTACTAGATGGTTCCGTTGCTAATATATTTGGATGGTTATCTGTTACAACCAGATTTACTAATTTTGATATGGGCATTTTGGATGTTTCAGCACTTGTTTATTATATTAGTGTTATAGGTTTGTTTTCATTTTTGACCGTTCAGGTAATTAAAAAGAAGAGATGGAGCTAGGGAGGGGGACGATACAGTGAAAAAGAATAATATTGAGAATAAGAATAACAATGAAAATAAGAAAAATAACTTTATCGGAGATATTAAGGCATCCTTTTCTAGTAGAAAGTTTAAAACAGGTGCATATACAACCGCTTTATCGGTAGTTGTAATTATTATTATAATTGTAGTCAATTTAGTGGTTTCTAAGATGAATTTACAAATTGATTTAAGTTCGCAGTCCATGTTTACATTGACAGAGGATACCAAGAACTTGTTAAAAGGGTTAGAAGATGATATTACAATCTATTATGTCGTATCTCAAGGAAATGAGACGAAAGAATTTGAGAATATTGCTAAGTTATATGATAGTGCTTCCAATAAGATAGCACTAGAGTATAAAGATCCGGTGCTTTATCCTAACTTTGCCTCCAAGTATGTGGAGGATGAGATAGCACAAAACAGTTTCCTGGTGGTAAATAATACAAATCAAAGAGCAAAATATATCCCTGGTGCAGATCTTTTGGTACAGGAATTAAATTATCAAACCTACTCCATGGATACCACAGGAATTGATGTGGAAGGTGAATTAACCTCAGCAATATCTTATGTAACCACCGAGGACTTACCGGTGATGTATGTGGTGGAAGGTCATGGAGAGACAGCAGCAGGTGATACCTTTAATTCCTCCTTGGATAAAATGAACGTGGAGGTACAGACACTTGCTACAGCAACCCAAACAAGTATCCCAGAGGATTGTGATATTCTCTATATCAATGCCCCTCAAACGGATTTTACCGAGGAAGAAGCAACGATTATTAAGGACTATTTGGCAGCAGGAGGAAAAGCCATTATTAATATAAACTATTTGGATTATGAATGTCCGAATCTCCTATCAATCTTAGATTACTATGGAATTGAGCTGGTAAAGGGTATGGTTTTTGAAGGGGATTTGGGAATGCATATGGCGAACTATCCTCATGTAATGTACCCAACAATTGAAAGTCATGATATCACCGACCTGGCAAGTGATAATCAGATACCTATCTTAATGCCATATGCTTCTGGACTGCTTATTTCTGATACAACAAGAAGTTCCTTGACCGTTGAGCCACTGTTAACAACCTCTGACGCTGCATATTCTAAAGTGGCGGATAGTATCACCGTAGCAGATAAAGAAGAAGGAGATATTGATGGGCCTTTCTATTTAGGATTAGTAGCTACAGATTCTTATAATGATAACACAGCAAGCTTAGTGGTGTATTCAACTGAAATGACCTTCTCAGATGATACCTCAAAGTATAGCAATTCAGATCTTCTTTCTGGTACAGTTGGTTATCTTGTGGGAGATAGAACAACAATATCCATTCCTACCAAGAGTCTTAGTGAAAGTTACATTTCAACAACAGAACTGGAAGTAATACTTTGGGGAGGGTTTGCAGTTGTGGTTATTCCGTTACTGATACTAATTAGTGGTGGTGTAATCTGTTATAGAAGGAGGAGAAAGTAATGAATAAAAGGAAGAAAAGAAACATAGCCACAATGGTTTCCCTCCTTTTGGTATTAGCAGCTCTTCTAGTTATCTATCTTCTTGTTAACAAAGCACCAGCAGTAACCGATGACACAGAGGAAATAACACCTACTATTGATTTGGCTACAGTTGATACAACCCAGGTAAAGTCCTTACACTATGTGCGAGAGGATACCGATCTGACACTTATTTTAAAGGATGAGGTTTGGATTAGTGAGCAAGAACCAGATCGACCAATCAATCAGGATTATGTAGAAGCAATTCTAAACGTAATAGATGATATTAAGGCAGATCGTCTTATTATGGAAAATCCCGAAAGCTTAGGGGATTATGGATTGGCAGAGCCTGTGGCAGTGCTGGAAGCAAATCTTCAGGATGGTACAACAGTCACAGTAAAAGTGGGAAATGAAGCCGGAGATTCTCTGGGTTATTATGGAATGGTCAATGAGGATGGGACAGTATATCTATTACCGATAGAGATAGGTTCTGCACTTCAGTATAATGATACACAAATGACTGCAGTCGAGGAAGCAACTTCAATCGAAGCTGCAAACATTACTTCTTTAACAGTTAATAAACATGATGGTGAAACGTTTGAACTGAAATATGTAGAAGATGATAAGCTGGACAATGCGGGAACCAATAATCCCTGGCAGTTGCTGTCTCCGTACGGAGAAGGTTATACGGCGGTTACTACAGAGGTAACTGATTTCTTGGCAAATTATACAACCTTTACTTATCTTAAATGCGTGGATTATACGGGGGAAGAGCTCGAGCAGTATGGCTTAATAGAACCGGCAGCAACCATTAAGATAGAATACTTTACAACACGAACGGAAACCCTTGAAACACCAGAGACAGACCCAGATACGGGAGAAGAAGTTTCCGAAAAGACCTATCAGGATGATCATGTATATACTGCTTATATTGGAGATACCAATGAGGATGGTGATTATTACATTAGAGTGGAAGGTAGTAACCTTGTTTATACAATAGGAGCAAGTGCAATTAATACTATGCTAGCTCCAGATGCGTTCTCTATCGTAAATAGTTACATTGATATACCTGCAATAGATTCGGTGGACCAAGTCGTAATAAACAGTGAAGATCAAGCTTACACCTTAAAGATGGAGCGTTCCACGGAGGAAAATACAGAGGGAGAAGAAGAAACCACAACTAGTTATTATTACAATACTAACACCGTGGAGGAAGATGCCTTCAAAACTTTATACCAATCAATTATTTCCTTGACCTATGATACAGAGGTAAAAGATACAGTAGATACGGAAGGTGTAAAACCATATCTAACCCTTAACTTCCATGTAGCTGGAGAACAGGAAACTACACTGGAAACAACTTATCTTCCCTATGATGATAGCTTCTATCTAGTTCAAAAGGATGGAAAAGCCTATTTCCTGGTAGACAAGAGAAAAGTTGATGACATGTTACAAGCCGTAAAAGATTTTAAATAAGGTTATGAGAAATCGTCCAAATATTTTATTAAAGATTTTTTAGCTTTTTGTAAAAAAAGACTATACAGAATACTTTTTGAATCGAAGAATATGTAATTGTGCAGGTTCTATTTAGATACAAGTAATTATCAAGCTTCTGAAATAGACAAATTGGATTGATACAAAAGAAAAAACAATAAAGAAAGCACGGATACAACTTCCAGAAATTTACTGTTTGACAGAAAAACTGTTAATTTTGTTGTGAAAAAGCGCGAACATATACGTTTGATAGAGACATAACAAAATTAGCAGGAGGTCTGTCAATCAGTGTATTAGGAAGTTGTATCCGTGTTTTTTCTATAGTTAACCTGTAAAATAATCCAATTTGTGTATGACGAAACTTAGTAGTTACTGTTCACACGTATCTTAACACTTAGTACTTTTCTATTATTTTTATTTGATCAGATAAACTTGTACGAATATTACTCCCCTTGGTATAATATATTAACATATGAGAGAAACAAGCATTACATATAAAGGGGTAGTCGGGACCTGGAATAGGAGCGGTAATGAGCATAAAGAGAAAGCTAATTCTAATCGGTGTGTGTGTCGCGATCATTATCGTAGTTTTTACGGTTAATGTTATGCAAAAAATACAGGAGGATAAAAAGGGGACACAAGAAAGTGTAGTGGACGAAAATATAGTAACAAGAGCAGAGGCCTATCGTTTGTTAAGCTATCTTGAGTATAACAAATCGGAACGTGAGGCAATACCACTCGGCATCACCTATGCGGATGCAGAAATGTCAGATTGGTATGATACCTTTGTAAATGCAATTTGGAAAATGGGGCTGATTGAGGGCAATGTGACAATTGCCCCGAGTGCCGCATTAACTTATGGGGATTGTAAGCAATTAATCGATAATTTGATTATAAAAAATCCAGAGTTTCAGGTGGTTTATTCTAATCTTAGCTTCAATTTTTTAAAAGCGCAAGAGGACATGCTAATTCCAGAATTCCTGGAGCTGTATCAAGCCTTACTAAATACTATTACCAGTGATGCTCCCTTTGAGGAGAAGACGTTGTTTATATTGGGAACTGAAGCTATTGAGGATGGTCCTTCCCGTATGGTAACAGATGACGGAAATTACTACTATGCAAATGCAAAGAGCTATGAAGAATATTTTACAGAGAATTCTGCAGCAGATATTAGTGTAACACCGGGGCTATCCAACCTGGTTGACGATGCTTTAGAGCAGGAAGGAACCGATTTAGAGGAGGATAATAAGTCTGATGAAAAAACAGATGAAAAAGTAACAGATGGTCAAGATAACACGCAGGACCAAGTAAATACAGATGATGCAAGCGAGAATACCTCAGAGGAGGATGTACAAACTGACAAGACTGATGAGAGCAGTCAGTTAGGCCTTATTGAACAATACTTGGACCAGGGAGTACAAGCGCTGGTATGTGACAAAGAAATTATTTATATCATGAAACCTTCTGGCGGTGAAACGGTATTGCATAATGTTTGGATTGCAGAGGGAAAGGATTCCGAAGTACAGACCTTTATTAATGGAATAAATAGAAGTTTTACAACAGTATATAATTTGTCAACAGAAATATCCAAGGTTATTGGTGATATTACAATTGCTAATAAAAAAGTAGTTAGTATTAGTGTAAAACCGGACTTAATCCAGGGTAAGGTATTACGTACTGGCGAGAACTTCATTGAAGTAGAAGGATATGGTGAAATAGAGTTAGAAGAAGATTATAAAATTTATAAGATATATGGAACCTTATCCATGGAACCTACGGGAAGTATCTTAGTAGGTTATGAAACTACAGACTTCATTGTATCTGCTGGTAAAATTAGTGCTGCATTAATAACTGAAAGTATTAAAGCGGAGAACATTCGAGTGCTTTTGGAGACAACTGGTTATAAGGGGATGTACCATGAGTCTGTTAAGTTCACAGCAAATGAGAACTTTACCATAAGGACAAAGGAGAGTAAGAAATCCTATAAAGCTGGTGATACTGTAACCATAAAACCAACAAATAAATTATTTTCAGAGGGAAGAATTACAATTGAAACAACCACTGAAAAAGGAAAGATTGAACTGCTTTCGGTGGAACGATCTTATGGAAATCCCAAATATCGTGGAAGTATTGAGATATCTTCGGATGATAACGGATTGATATTAGTGAATGAACTTCCTCTTGAAGAATATCTCTATGCAGTAATTCCGAGTGAAATGCCCACAAGCTATGGAGAAGAAGCCTTAAAGGTGCAAGCTCTTTGTGCAAGAACCTATGCGTATAAGCACCTTTTATCCAATAGTTTAAGTAAATATGGAGCACATGTAAATGACAGTGTAGAATACCAGGTGTACAATAACATTGCTGAAAATGAAACCTCCATCCTGGCAGTGAAGGATACCTATGGAAAGGTCATTGAATATGATGGAGAGGTTATTACAGCCTTGTATTTCTCCACCTCCAGCGGACATACCGCAGATTCTTCAACTGCTTGGAATAGTAATTCTGACTTACCGTATTTAAAAGGAAAGCTATTGGCTTCAAGTAAGGAAGGCGAAAGTTCAGAGGTATTGCAGGATACTAAGGCATTATATGAGGATCTTTCTTCAGAAGAAAAGTTTGAGACCTTTATTAAAAGTAAGGATATCAGCACGTATGATAGCAGCTTTGGATGGTATCGTTGGAAGGTAACCATGAGTGCTAAGGACATAAAGAAGGTAATCGATAAAAATCTACCTCTTAGGTATGCTGCCAATCCAGCGGCAATACTGACAATGACTAGCAAGGCAAAGGACAAAAATGAGGCAGTATTTGAAAGCGTTCCTGTGGATACAGTAGGAGACATTGTGGATATCAGTGTTGAAAAACGCGATAGCAGTGGAATGATTCTCGAATTATTGATTACAGGAAGCGAACATACCATTAAGGTAAAGACGGAATATAATATTAGAGCTCTATTAGCTCCTCTCTACGATACTATAATTAGAGCAGATGAAAGCGAAATTAATAACTTAAGTGTTTTACCAAGTGCCTTCTTTACCATCGATAAGAAGTCGAATAAAGGACTTAGCAGCGTGACATTAACAGGTGGTGGCTACGGTCATGGGGTTGGTCTTAGCCAGAATGGTGTAAAAGGAATGGTGGATGCGGGTAAAAAATATGAAGAAATTGTAGCATATTTCTATGAAGGAACAGAACTGGGATATATTTATGAATAAATAAAGTAATTAAAAACTGCTTCGGCCTGGATACTTCATCTCGGTCGAAGCAGTTTCATTAGGTTAAATCTTTTTACGATAAATGAGTTTGATTTTATTTACAAACTCTTTATTCTCAAATAATAAATTGAACTCAGCTCCTAGGAATAATAAGTACATACAAAAGTACATCCATAACATAAAGAGTACAATCGCAGTCAGGCTTCCATACATTGCAGAGTAGTCAGAAAAATTGTCAATGTAATAGGAAAAGGCATAGGAGAAACCCATCCAACCTGCGGCACAGATAATCGCACCTGGAAGTTCATGCCTGAATTTAGCCTTTCTATTTGGAATAAAAACGTAGATAACCAGGAAGAACAGAATTAATACAATTAAACCAAGTATAGTTCTAAGGCTAATGATTACAAGTGCGGTATCCATTAAAATAGGTATCTTATGCTCAATCCAGTAAAACAGTCGATTACCAAATACGAATAATATCATGGTTGCAATTAACATAAAGGCAAATACCAAAGTATAGAAGGCGGAGGTGATTCGCAAAAGAAAGTATTTTCGTGTCTCTCTTATGGAATAGACTTCATTTAACCCCTTCATGACAGCCAGGAAGCCTTTTCCTGCAGACCAAAGAGCGGATATCGCAGTCACTGAAATTAAAGTTGTGGATATGGAATTATCGTAAATCTGAATGATTACTGTTACAAGCATGGACCTAACAGCAATGGGAAACGCTTGTGTTATAAAGGTGAGGATGGTGCTTTCTCTGATTGGGAAGTACTGTACAATACTTAACAGCAACATAATAAAAGGGAAGAATGCAATTATAATAAAAAAGGCAGCTTGTGCCGAGAAAGCACCAATATGATCATCCCTGAATTTTCTGGACAGTAGTCCAATTAAACGAATTGTGGATTTTATCATTTTACTACTCCATTCTTAAAAACGACATGAAATAATGCTTTGTATTATATGACAGTGGGACATTTTTTATGTAAGTTTACTACAGGTATTAGTAATCTATACATTCAAAACATCGATTAGGAAATATTATTTTTATTCAAAAAATAGTATGTTTTCACGTATGCTGTCGAAGAGAAAGTCGAAATGTAGAAGAGAAAATCATTTGTTCAAAAAGAATGTTTGTTATATAATGAATTTATATAATAATTACCAGAAAGACTTGATTTTTCTAGCTTTTATAGTATGATAAGTAAAGGATGTAAAATTTACTAAGTATAAAATATACCAACGTTGGTTCTTACATAAGCATAGATGGAAGGTGCAAAACTCTCTATAAAAGAGTGGAAGAAATAATCCTGCAAGTGGATTGGACAAACCTTCTTAAATAATTATACTACAAATTGGGGGATAGGGATATGATAAATTTTGATGAAGAAATCGAAAAATTCCAGCCTAGTCTCGAAATAGAACAGGCAGAGGATGTTATTCATAATAATGACCTAACGGATGTAACAGATATCTTAAAAGAACTGCTTAAGGGGAGCAAAGAAAACCAGCAATAATTTGAGTTACAATGTACGATAGATTAGAACGGACAGGTGGGGATGATATGGTTTGCCCGAATTGTGGAAGTAATATGTCAGACAAGAGAAAACGTTGTGAGCGCTGCGGTACCGACTTAACGATGTATAAGAAGGTTCAAAGGGCATCCAATCTATTTTATAACAATGGATTGGCAAAAGCCAGAGTCAGAGATTTGACAGGAGCAAGTGTCGACCTACGTAAAAGTCTGGATTTAAATAAATTGAATACCAATGCAAGAAATTTATTAGGTCTCGTCTATTATGAGATGGGAGAAACGGTTGCTGCTCTTAATGAATGGGTAATCAGTAAGCATTTTCAACCACAGAATAATGATGCAGACGAATATATGAATAAGGTGCAATCTAATCTTACGAGACTGGATGCACTTAATCAGGCAATTAAGAGGTATAATACTGCGTTAACTTTTGCAAGGCAGGGAAGTGATGACTTAGCAATTATACAGTTAAAGAAAGTTATCACACTTAATACGAATTTTCTTCGTGCTTATCAGCTTTTAGCACTCCTGTTAATTAAAACAGGGGATCAGGCAAAAGCATTAAAATATTTGCGTAAAGCCATTAAAATAGATGTTTCGAATACCACAACCCTTCGATATCTGCAGGAGCTTGAGGGGATAGGACAAACAGTGGATTTGGACAGCAATCCCGAAGCAGAACAACCGGGTCCGCTTAGTTCAGTCAAAACACTTTCTTCCTATAAGGAGGACAAGCCCAACATTATGGCCTTTGTAAATCTTGTGATAGGTGTAATGATAGGTCTTGCAGTAATGGCGTTTTTAGTATTGCCCACCATTAAGAAAAACCAAAGTAATGAGGGTAAAAATGATATTATAGATAGCGGCTATACCCTGGCTCAAATTCAAGAGAAGGATAACAAAATTAAAGAACTTCAGGACGAGAATACTTCTTTGGAGGAACAGGTTACAGACCTTCAATATCAAATTGATAATATTCCGGAGCCAGAGGACAAGTCCTTAGCTTATGTATCTTTACTTAATGCAGCCGATTTATATTTTAAAGAATTAGACAAGTCTTCTAGTCAGAGAGATTTTAAAGCTACAGCTGATTTATTAGCTGGTGTTGAAGATACCAAGATAGAGATTGAAGCTGGGGTTTCTCTTTTAACCGCGTTAAGAGCGGAAGTATATCCAGACATAGCTAGAGATTATTATAATGCAGGCTATGCACTTTATAAGAATGCAAAATACGATGAAGCACTAGTGGATTATGAAAAGGCAATGGCCTTTGATCCTGAAGATGTTGATGCGGTATATTTTGTTGCCAGATGCCATCACCGACTTGGTAATAAGGAAAAGGCAGCATTTTATTATAACATGGTAATTACTGAATTCCCGGATTCTGACCGAATTTCTGAAGCAACCGATTTGTTGGCACAGGTACAGGAATAGCGATAAAGATTAAAATAACTCAAGATAAGAGATAAGAAAAGACATTTCATGGATAAGAGGAGCAATACTCGTTCATTAAAGGTCTTTTTTTAGTGTTTTTAAGCAGATAGAAATAAATGGTAATTCATTAGGAGGCAGTAGAGCATGCAGGATAACAAACAAAACAGGAATGCTAATATGGTACGAGAGGAGGGAATTAGCTACGAGATTCATCAGCGCTGCCTAATTGTTCATTTGAATGGAGAGCTGGATCATCACAATGCGATCCGAATCAGAGAGATGGCGGATAAATTGATTGATCGAAATAATATAAAACATATTATTTTTAACTTTTCTGGAGCGAATTTTATGGACAGTGCAGGAATTGGTGTAATCATGGGCAGATACAAGAAAGTAATATTTATTGGGGGAAAAACTGCGGTTGCAAACGTAAATTCAGTAGTGGACAGAATATTTAAGCTCTCGGGGCTTTATAAGATTATAGAAAAGTATGATACGGTTGAAACAGCATTAAATATGTTACAGAAAGCATAAAAAGCAGTATATAAAATTTGCTGCTCCGTAAAAAAGGAAAGGGGATAGGAATTAGAATGAAGGATAGAAATGAAATGACTTTATTATTTGAGAGCAAATCGCAGAATGAAAGCTTTGCAAGAACTGTAGTAGCTGCATTTGCAGCACAATTAGATCCGACAATTGAGGAGTTGGCTGACATCAAGACAGCGGTTTCAGAAGCGGTAACTAATTCAATCATCCATGGTTATAGCGATTGCATTGGAATTATCAAGATGCACTGCATTATTATTGGTGACGAAATTACGGTTGAGATAACCGATGAAGGTGTTGGCATTGATAGTATTGAGAAGGCAATGGAGCCACTTTATACCACGAGGCCGGAGTTAGAACGTTCGGGTATGGGCTTTTCCTTTATGGAGGCTTTTATGGACGATCTGGATGTAATATCAGAGGTTGGCAGAGGAACTACAGTGAGAATGAAACGCAAATTAGGTAAGCTGGAGCGAAAACTAATGGAGCAGGAGCTTTCGCAGAAAATAATTTAGTTTATTTTAGACATCAGAAAGGAAGTGAGATTTGATGTGGAGACGCTGGAATTAATTCGTATGTCAAAGGATGGTGACAAGGAAGCCAGGGATAGGCTGGTAACAGAAAACGTGGGGCTTGTCTGGAGTATAGTCAGAAGATTTGCGAATAGAGGTCATGAAATGGAGGACTTATTCCAAATTGGTAGCATTGGACTAATCAAGGCAATTGATAAATTTGATACTTCTTATGATGTTAGATTTTCTACTTATGCGGTTCCAATGATCACGGGTGAAATCAAACGATTTCTTAGAGATGACGGTATGATTAAGGTAAGCAGGTCACTAAAAGAGTCCGCCACTAAGATACGAGTAGCTAGAGAAAAGTTTGGTAATATTCATGGAAGAGATCCGACCTTGGAAGAGATTGAAGAGGAACTAGGGTTAGCACGAGATGAAATTGTTATGGCACTTGAAACAGGAGCAGAAGTAGAATCACTTTATAAAACCATTTATCAGGGCGATGGAAGTCCTATCTATTTGATTGATAAATTAGCAGAAACAAAGGATGAAAATGAAGATTTAGTGGATAAGCTTGCTTTGAAAGAAATAATAGCTTCCCTCGATGAGAAGGAGCAGGAAATCATCAAGCTTAGATACTTTAATGATAGAACACAGACGGATATAGCAAAGGAACTTGGCATTTCTCAAGTTCAGGTATCCAGAATGGAAAAAAGAATTTTAAGAATAATGAGAGAAAGACTGGGTGCATAATTTAAATTAAAGTGCAGCGATTTTAAACATTGAAAAATATACCAGTATAGGAAATGTTATATTTCACATAATAATAGCAAGATTTTAGAAGCATCAGATAGAAATGTCTGATGCTTTTTTAACATTTTTAAAGAAAGGATTCGGTGCTGTTATGAAAGCTTGGATAAAGGTTTTCTTAATAACTGCAATGATTCTAATAACTGCTGTGGTAATTGTTGTATGTGTAAGTCTATTTACTGGGCAGGAGGAAAAGGATTATGATGGTACCTTGGTAAGCATGGAAGGAGATATCTATGGGTAATCAGAACAAAACAAAGGTATCCGATATCACTCAGGAGAAGGATACGCAGAAAAGAAATCAAAATTATAATCAATATGTAAAAGAGGTTACGCCTAAGTTCAGTTGTTTAAAAAATACTCTAAAAGCATATTTGGTTGGAGGTATTATTTGCTTAATGGGACAATGCTTTGTTAAGTACTATGAATATTTGGGTGCTGATAAAGAAAAGGCATTGGCCTATGAAACTGTTACTCTTATATTTCTATCTATTCTACTTACTGGTCTAGGCTTGTATCAAAAGTTAGCTAAGTTTGGAGGAGCAGGAACCTTGGTTCCAATCACAGGTTTTGCTAATTCCGTTGCAGCACCTGCTGTTGAATATAAGAAGGAAGGTCAGGTATTTGGTATAGGATGCAAGATCTTTACCATATCCGGTCCAGTTATTCTTTATGGTATTTTAATCTCCTGGTTATTGGGATTGATATATTACCTCCTGAAAATGTTTAATGTGGTTTAAGATTACGCAAAATATGAGAACCGGATCATTTGAAAACAGAGAGGAGTTAATAGAATGAGTGAGAAAAAAGACCAAACAAAAATAAAAGGCAAACAAAGTATTCTTTTTCAAAATCCGCCTTATATCATTGCCGCAGGGTCTGTTGCAGGAAAGAAAGAAGGAGAAGGTCCACTTGGTGCTTTATTTGACGTTGTTCAACAGGACCCTTTGCTGGGAAAGAATACATGGGAAGAAGCCGAAAGTGAATTAATGAAGCAGGCAGCTACGAAAGCGCTGGAAAAAGCAGGACTTAAAAATTCAGATATTCGTTATTTAATTGGAGGAGATCTTCTTGGTCAGTTGATTGCAACCTCCTTTGGTATTGCTGAACTTGAGATACCAATGTTTGGTGTCTATGGTGCTTGTTCAACTATGGGTGAATCCATGTCAATTGGAGCAATTCTAATTGATGGCGGTTTTGCAGATAAGGTGTTATCCATTACCTCCAGTCACTTTGCAGGTGCAGAAAAGCAATTTAGATTTCCTCTTGATTATGGTAACCAAAGACCTTTTTCCGCCAGCTGGACTGTAACTGGTAGCGGTGCGGTAATCCTATCAAACCAGAAGGTTGAAACACCGGGAGAGGCTTTGGTTGTTGTAAAAGGTATTACAACAGGTAAAATCGTGGATTATGGTATTAAGGACTCCATGAATATGGGGGCAGCCATGGCACCGGCTGCTTATGAGACTATTAAACAGAACTTAGAAGATATGGGAGTTCAACCAAATTATTACGATAAAATTATCACAGGTGATCTTGGAAGTGTCGGACAAAAGATTTTAATTGACCTACTCAAGGAGAAAAACTATGATATCAGCGGCAATCATATGGATTGTGGTATAGAGATGTTCCATCAGGATAGTCAGGATACTCATGCTGGTGGCAGTGGCTGTGGTTGCTCCGCTATTACTTTTGCAGGATATATTTTAAAGCAATTAAAAGAAAGAAAATGGAAGAGGGTACTATTTGTACCTACCGGTGCGTTGTTATCTCAAGTAAGCTTTAATGAGGGTAAGACAGTACCAGGTATTGCACATGCTGTAATTGTGGAAGGAATATAAGTATTTCTTAATTAATTTAAGTTGAAGATATCAAGCATATTAAAGATTTTGTTCTGCGAAGTTTAAGTAATTGAAAGGAGATGTTGTATGGAATTTGTGAAAGCTTTTTTAGTTGGCGGTGCCATATGTGCGGTCGTTCAGATATTATTAGATAATACAAAGCTTTTGCCTGGTAGAGTTATGGTAATACTCGTATGTACCGGAGCAATACTTGGAGCAATTGGGGTGTATGAGCCATTTTCCAAATGGGCAGGAGCAGGAGCTAGCGTTCCTTTGACAGGCTTTGGAAATGTCTTGTTTAAAGGAGTGAAAGAGGCTGTAGACAAGGATGGATTTATCGGGATATTTAAAGGAGGTTTTACCTCTTCTGCTGTCGGAATCTCAGCTGCTTTAATATTTGCATACTTAGCATCGTTGGTATTTAGTCCGAAGATGAAATCCTAAAGTATAATCCGTTTATATGATTTAAATTTAATTTGTTTAATAAAAAGGGAGAGCCTTCAAGTATTGTGAAGGTTTCTCCCTTTTTAGTTAAATGTAATTATTTGTGAATGAAGTTAATGTGCATTTACAAACGAAATAGCTGTACCAATAGATTGCCTTATGGAATTAGATCATCAAACACATTGGTATTAAAATCATCATCGGTGTTGGTTGAGTTATTACCACTGTTACCATTATTGTTACCATTTCCATTGCTATTGCCGTTTCCATTACTGTTGCCATTGCCGTTACCATTTCCATTCGTATTGCCATTTCCAATACTATTATTGCTATTGCCACTGCTTGGTGCCTTACCACCGCTACCGTGAACATTGCAATAATCCTTTGGAAGGATATATGGAGTATCATCTGTTTTTGCAATTTCAGTTTTATTTAGGAATACTTCTGTTTTTACCTTGGAGGCAGGGCAGTTATCTGTAGCCAGTAGGCCAGAGTCGGTACAAATATTTGCAGTTACATGGACTTCACATTTTTCTATGGGTTCTGTACCCTTAGCAAAGTATTCAACCTTTGTAAAATCTTTGCCTTGAACATGGTCGCATACGCCTTCCACTGCAAGTTTACCAGATTTGGTACATATTTTCACAGAGATAACGGAATCTGGTTTTGTAAATTCTTTAATCTCAAGCTCTTTCTGGATGTGTATCTGCTCCATAATTGCTTTCCAGATCTTCTTTGGATAGGAGGTATTTGTTTGTGTACGGTTGTTATCAAATCCAGACCAGATCGTTGCAGTATAATAGGGTGAATAACCGGAAAACCATAAATCGTTGTAATTGGAGGTTGAGCCAGTCTTACCAGCCACCGGCATCTTAATTGCCGTAAGCTTTACGCTTAGTCCAGTTCCTACCTTTACAACATCCTCCATTGCACTGGTAAGAAGGAAAGCGGTGGATTCCTTCATAACCTGTTCTTTTTTCGGAGTTTTACTTAGGATTACTTTACCGTTACGATCTAATATTTTGGTATAGAGTATTGGTTCTGTATAAATACCACCATCAGCAATTGCTGCATAAGCAGCGGTTAGTTCCAAATTAGTTACACCATAGGTAAGGCCACCAAGTGCAGTAGAATAAGTAATATCAGAATCTACGAGGGTGGTAAAACCTAGTTTTTGAAGATAGTCATATCCAAGCTGCGGAGTAACTTCTGCAAAATTCTTAACAGTTACAATGTTCATAGAGTTAAGAATTGCTCGACGTATTGTAGTTAATCCTTCATATACTTTAGTCTTTGTCCAGTTAGTTACCTCATCTTCAGTGCCAGGATAGAAATAGGGACCGGAATCGTCCTGCACACTAGCTAATGTCATGCCTATAGAATCTAGTGCGGGCAAATAGGTAGATAATATTTTAAAGGTTGAACCAGGTTGACGTTTTGAGTCTGTGGCACGATTTAAGGATCTATTATACTCCTTTGTACCACGACCTCCAATGATGGCAGTAACTTCACCCGTATATTGATCCATTACAACAAAGGAAGATTGGGGTTGAAGTGTCATGATTGGCGTTTCTCCAGATATAATACTTCCTGGACCAGCCTCTGCTAATTTAGCGGCCTTAAAGGCATCAATCTTTTCCTGCATATCTTCTTTATCTAAGAATAATAAGGAAAACTTACTCTTTCCATCATCCACATAGAGATGCTCTGGATCATCAAAATCCTTGTAAAATTCCAGAAGGTCGTTGTTGTGATAGTGGACTTGTGTTTTCTCTTTATCATCATACTGAATGGATAAAGCGTAGTTTAGCTCCCAGTAGGATACACCCATTTCAGGGAAATAGGATTCATCAGCATACACGTCATCACATATTTTTTGAATAACAGGGTCTTGAGTAGTATAGATATTGAGGCCTTCTGTATAAAGCTTGTTAAAAGCTTCTGTCTCGGTATATCCTAATTCCTGCAGGTCTTTTATCGTTCTATTAATTACCTCATCAACAAAATAGGTATAGTTAGTGTCTGTATCTTTTTCGCTATTCACAGCTTTAATTCTTGAATAAACATCATCAGCGATAGCGATATCATATTCTTCCTGTGAGATATGTTCCTGTTCCAGCATATCATCTAGAATTTGATTCTTTCTAACTTCGTTGTTCTCTGGATAATTAATCGGGTTACGGTTAACTGGATTCTGTGCTATGGCAGCAATGGTTGCAGCCTCTGATACAGTCAAATCCTTTGCATCTTTATTAAAATAACGGTTTGCTGCTTTCTGAATGCCATAAGTACCAGAACTAAGGTTAATAACATTTAGATAATACTCGAGAATAGTATCCTTATCTAATTGATTTTCTAATTGAATTGCCAGGTATTGCTCCTGTATTTTACGCTCAAGCTTGTCTATAAAGGCAGATTCACGACCACCATTAAAAACTTGGTTCTTTAATAGCTGCTGGGTAAGTGTACTTCCACCTTCAGAAAAGCCGCCTGATTTTAAACCAACAACAAATGCTCGGAATATGCCTTTTACATCTATACCGGCATGTTCGTAAAAACGCTCATCCTCAATGCTAATAAAAGCATATTTAATATAGTCAGGAAAATCGTCAATGGATACATATTCACGATTTGATTGAGCGCCAACTAAATATTCAATTATGTTACCTTCTCTATCGTAAATAGTAGTTGTAAAACCTTGTGGAACTACGTCAATTGCAGTAATCTCTGGTGCGCTGTCAATGACACCCTTTACATAACCAAAACCAGCAAATGTACCTATAATAATTATGGCTACAAATGCAGCTATACATAATCGAAAGAGCGTGATTCGTGTTTTCGAGACTAATCGCCTTGAGGTAGACTTTATATGCTGTTGTTTATGTTCAATCCCTTTTTTACTAAAATCCATAAATATAACCATGCCTTTCTTGGTGACTCCTAAGACGAATCATCAATTTTTGCTTATCCCATATAGTATACCAAATTTATTCGATGAAATAAAGAAAAATAAATAGACTTAATAGGGCGGAAATAATTTTGTAACAACTAGTCCCATATTTTAAAGAAAATGTAACATAAAATATAGTCATAATGGCTCATTAGTTTGCAAAAAAATTAACATAATTATGCAAAATAACTCACAAAAACCAAAAACTATCTTTTAATTAACTTATTATACATCACAAAAAGCGAAAGATTGTCGAAATAAAACGAAGAGAATAAAAAGGTGCGATACTTAAGGCTTTAAAAATGGTATTATCTGTGTATAATTTTAATTGTCAGTTAATTTTCAGTTTGGGTTTGGGGGATTTAAGTATGCAGCAGTTACAGCTATTATTTAGTAATGAGGTTTTGTTGGAAGATGCAAGAGTTATGAAGTTAGACTACAGTCTAACAGAGCGAATGTCAGAGGATGATCACAAGACTACATATTATGGCGTTAGGATAACCAAATATCTTGGGGATATCATCGAGTCTGATGAGGTTGCTGGTTTATCGGAATCAAAGGATTCTGTATTGACAGTAATTAAAAAACTTTGCCAATTTCAAGTAACACCAATCTCCATGGTAGATGTATTGGATGATCTGGTAAGCCAGGGGATTTAATCCTCAAAACAGGATTACTTCACTATTATGTTTGGTGAAGTATACCTGCTCAAGTATTTCGATTGTAGCTGAACCGTTCGTGAGTTCAGCTACTTTTTTTGTTACAAAATCCAATTTGCTAGGTGGTATAAGTAAGAAAAAAGTAATCTGATCTGTGTAAGAAGATTTAATTAGTATTAATTGTTCTTGATTAATCATGTATTGGAGCTTGCCACCCGCAGTATAGTCTACAATTATATTAAATTGAACACCAAGTTCCTTATTAATAATATCACAATTAGTTAGTCCTTCTAAAACAGCAGATTGATATGCCTTAACCAATCCACCAGTACCAAGAAGTGTACCGCCAAAATAACGCGTTACTACCACTACGATATTGGTGAGTTCCTGAGCAATAAGGATATCTAGCATTGGTTTACCAGCAGTTTTGCTGGGTTCTCCATCATCCGAGCAGCGTAGAATAGCTTGATCAGCACCAATGACATAGGCGGAACAATTATGTGCTGCATCCCAATACTTTTTCTTTAACCCATCAATTATTTCAATTGCCTGCTCTTCTGTTTCAACAGGATATATGGTTGCAATAAATCTTGATTTCTTAACAACATATTCACCAATTCCAACCTGGTAGATGGTCTTATAGGCTTCCTTCATGATGGAGTACTCCTTTCAACTGCTTTGATATTGCCTTTTCTGATTTAGATATTATATAATAATATTTGTAAGTCCGCAAATAGCATAAGATGAATAGAATATGAAAAAGGGGATTTTCAAATAATGAAATTAAAATATATATCCTGGATACCTGCGGTTCTACTTATGATTATCATTTTTCTTTTTTCTGCAAAGCCGGCAGTGAATTCAAATGAGAGCAGCCTTTCCATAGCGAGTCGAATATTAACCACGTATGAAGATGTGGCGGACGTACATTTTAGTGAAACAGAACGAATTACAAAACTAAATGAAATAAATCATGTGATACGAAAAGGTGCACATTTTAGTGAGTATGCACTCCTGGCAAATACCATTGCACTTCACTTATTCGTCCTTGGATTTTCCAAAAGAAAATTGTATTTATATTCAGTGGTACTAGCGTCCTTCTACGCAGCGACAGATGAACTACATCAAAAATTCGTGGAAGGTAGAAGCGGGCAACTTAGTGACGTTTTCATCGACGCTTCAGGAGCAGTAGTTGGAGCATTCTTTTTTGTTCTTCTGATATCTATCGTTAGACAGTATCGCAGAAAGCACCAAACGAAAAAGCATCAGTAAAACCGGTTTTGGGTAGGATCATAGTGATAATCTAAGGCAGACAACTTTGCTTCTAACTCGGGCTGAACAAGATTGAGTTCGATACAAAGTTCTTCCAGTGAGGGGAATTCATCCCGTAATTTTGTATTGATATAACTAAGTAGTATAAAAGGGTCGGATGGTAGAGTCATAAAGTTCTCCTTTAAAATAAATGAATTACATAGGTGCGAAACCATAGGTTACTAAGTTTTGCAATATCTATTGATTTCATCCGTAAAGGGACAAACTCAATAGATATTATTATGCACATATAAACAGGTTTTTCAATAAAAATAAGATTCAAAAAGAATATAATTTTAATAAATAGAGGTAGTGAGGAGTAGGTTGCTTTAAATATAGAAGAAGGAGAACAGACGAATGGATTTATTTGAATATATGAGAGAAAATACAATGAAAAAAGAGGCACCCTTGGCGTCCAGGTTACGACCAATTACCTTGGAAGAGGTTGTTGGACAAGACCACATCATTGGAAAAGATAAATTACTGTATAGAGCAATTAAGGCGGACAAGCTAAGTTCTATTATATTTTATGGTCCTCCGGGTACTGGTAAGACGACCCTTGCAAAGGTAATTGCAAATTCTACCAGCTCTAATTTTACACAGATAAATGCGACTGCTGCTGGCAAAAAAGATATGGAAGCAGTAATTGCAGAGGCAAAAGACTGTATAGCAAGAATCGGGAAACGAACAATTTTATTTGTCGATGAGATACATCGTTTTAATAAAGGTCAGCAGGATTATTTACTCCCCTTTGTAGAGGATGGAACCATTATACTAATAGGTGCAACTACCGAGAATCCATATTTTGAGGTTAATTCAGCTCTTATCTCCAGGTCAATTGTATTTGAACTTAAGCCTTTAGAGCAGGAAGATATTAAAAAGCTTTTAATAAGAGCTTTATCGGACAACGAGCGTGGCTTAGGTGCATATAAGGCAGTTATCGAGGAGGATGCACTTGATTTCCTTGCCGATGTTTCCAATGGAGATGCAAGGTCAGCACTGAATGCAATAGAATTGGGAGTTCTTACAACACAACGCTCTGAGGATGGGATAATCCATATTACGCTATCAGTGGCAGCGGAATGTATTCAAAAGCGAGTGTTAAAATATGATAAAGGAGGAGATAACCATTACGATACTATCTCTGCCTTTATCAAAAGTATGAGAGGCTCTGATCCCGATGCAGCAATTTATTATCTTGCAAGAATGCTATATGCTGGAGAGGAAGTTGCATTTATTGCAAGAAGAATCATGATATGTGCCTCCGAAGATGTTTCTAATGCAGATCCAAATGCACTTGTAGTTGCTACCTCAGCCGCTTTGGCGGTTGAACGTCTTGGAATGCCGGAAGCAAGGATTGTTCTTGCCCAGGCAGCCGCGTATGTAGCCTGCGCACCAAAGAGTAATTCAGCAATATGTGCAATTGATGCCGCAACGCAGGCGGTAGAACATGAAAAGACAGCTACAATTCCGCCGTACCTAAAAGATGCACACTATAAGGGTGCAGCTAACCTTGGTCATGGTATTGGTTATCTCTATGCGCATAACTATGAAAATCATTATGTAAAGCAGCAATATTTACCGGATGAATTAAAGGACAGAGTTTTTTATATACCAACAAATCAGGGATATGAGAAGCAGATAAATGAATACTTTAGACAAATAAAAGGGGAATAAGAAAGCTACTTTTATTGAAAAAACACCTAAGCTTATGAAATAAGCAAGTGGATACTAGATTAAAACTAACCCACTTGCTTATTTTATTCATGACAAGTGAAACGACTTGTCGTTTCATCTTGTTTAGATTTTATACATATTCAATAAAGATTAAGCCAACAAAGTATAATTTAAAGAACGCGTTTATGTTCAGGATATAACTAATTTAGTTATTATCTGAATCTGTCTTATTTAAGGTGTTATCACTCTTCTGGTCAAGTGAAGTATCCTTCTTATGGACCCATTTATAAATCATAATAAACCAATACAGCATAATTGGGATAACAATCATGCTAAACAGGGAGGCCATAAATAAAGAATTTGAATCCTCTTTTGCAAAAAAGGCAGAGATAAATGTAATTAAAATAATGGATAATAATAGAACAATACCAAGTATGGCAAAAACTCGCCTAGATTTATTCATTGTACAATTCCTTTCAAAATAACTATTTTAATATCTGCTTTAAAAGCTATCATAGTGGCAACCCTTCAAAAACCCATCGTTCTGAATAGTTACTAATAGTTGTATTATAAGGAATTATACAAAATAACGCAAGGTGATTGTACTTATTCACTTAATTCTTTAGAATCTGGAAGCTGCTCACAGCTACGATCCGCATAGGTTAGTTTAACACCAAAAACATAGATTAGTCCTGACAGCACCAGTAGATAAGCAATTATAGTCAGAGGATTAATAAAGTGAACTGGAACTACTTCATACAGAGTTAGGCTACCAAAGAAAAGGAAAATTACACCTGCACCCCATTTAATGTATCTATCTGGGATATGTCGACACATCCAGGCTCCACCCAGAATTCCAATACCGTCGGCAACGAGCATACCTGCGGTTGTACCCATGAGTACTAGGAGAGGAAAGTTACTTTCTGCTGATATAGTAATTGTCATCAGCTGTGTTTTGTCGCCCATTTCAGCTAAGAAAAATGCGATTCCGACCGTAACAACTGGGCCGAACTTAATTTTTTTCTGTGCATCATCCTCCAGTTTATCTCCTCTTAAGGTCCATAGACCAAAGATGAGGAAAGAGAGTCCCGCCACAAGACTTACGATTTCCATTGGAATAAAGGAGCTGATATAATTTCCAACGGCTACAGCGAGAGCATGATTTAAGATTGTTGCCACTAAAACACCAAGCATTACTTGTCTCACCTTGTACTTACTTGCCATTGCCATAGCAAGTAGCTGGGTTTTATCACCCATTTCTGCAACAACGACCAATAATAGTGCTGTAATAAATTCTGCCATAAAAAACCTCCTACAATTAATTTGAGAACAATTAGGTTATGTACTAAGAGCGTAATCAGTAAAGCTGATTTTTACTTTTACGCCAATGTGTATCCTTGTTAGTGTTATTGCCTTATAGAAAAGTTTTTTGACAATAAAAAAACTTTTAACACAAGGATGCCTTCATCTAGTTTTCACGCGCTGACCACGTGAAATAAAATTATGAAGGTATCATTGTATTAAAAGTCTCACTTAACTGAAAAACAGCTAGAATAAAGCCAGACCGCGGGGGTCAGTATGTTGACTTTATCACCATAAATGGCAGCTACTCCCTTTCAAACATGGATACATAATGAATTAACTATAGCATCTCAAGAAAAAAGAAGCAAGTACTAATTTACATAAAGGTATAACTGAAGTATCAACAAAGCTTTAATTCGCTTCTGCAAGTTCCTGGAGTATTGATTATATTAAATGATAATCCAACTGGTTGGATCGTCTGTATTCTAACGGAGTCATGTGCATAATTTTCTTAAAGGTCCTTATGAAGTAGCTAAAGTTCTTAAAACCAACCTCAAAAGCAATTTCCATAACGGGTAGCTTTGTTGATACCAAAAGGATACAGGACTTTTCTATACGGTAATGATTTAAGTAGTCCACAAAATTAATACCAAAGGAATTTTTAAAAAAGGTGCAGAAGTAGGCAGTGGAATATCCAAGCATAAGAGCAGCATCCGCTAATGTTATTGGGTTCTTATAATTGGCTTGAAGATAGGTCAATAATTTTTTCATATCAGCTGTTTTAGAGGACCTGACTAAATCTCCTGAAGAAAGTTCCACAAAGGAGTTATCTCTCTGTAATATGGATATAATTTTGTAAAGACAAGCTTTGGCATTCAACTGATAGCCAGGGAGCTGCTGCTCACTAATCTCAAACAATTCATGAATCTCACTAAGAATTTTCTTATAGTTAGCATTGCTTGAAGGAATAGTAAGCGGAAAGGCAAGTGTCGTAGTTAACGGACTGACAGCGGTGGATTGACAATAATCCTCCAGTTTGAAATCCAGATATTCCATCGGAAAAACATAAGCGTAATATACCAATTCCTTATCTTCACTGGAAAACTGGTGCAAAGCTTCTCGGTTAATAAAGTAAAAATTATTTTGGGTGAGTAAATATTCCTCTCCATTAAGTAATAGCTTTACTGTCCCTCTTTCAACATAGATAATTTCAATTTCATTATGCCAGTGATAGGGTACAAAAATATTAGCTTCGTGATTTGTCATTTTATAATGCTGAAAGGGAAACAGCTGAGTACCACGGATACGATTTTCTTTTAGTTCGGAGCGTGAGGTTTTATAGATCATACAGAAATATACCTTTCTAATAGTATTTTTATCATTATGTAGAAAAGCGTGCCTTCTCCTTAGATTATGTAACAGTTCAGCCCTAAGCTCGATTTCGCTTCGCTAAATCTCGCTTAGGCAGAGCGCTTTACAAGTTTGTAGTACAACATGTAGTTAAAAGCTAGCTTTTATACATGTTGTATTACAAACTTGCAGGGCTGAACTGTTTGCTAATATGAATATCGTGTTATTTTATGTTGATAAAGTGCAAGAAAACTAATTAATTCAAGAATATAATGTCATTATAACATAGTAAACGATAAGAAGAAAGGAATATCTAAAGATGAGTAAATGGTTAAAGGATGCAGTTTTTTATGAGATTTATCCTCAAAGTTTTCAGGATACCAATAGTGATGGGATTGGAGATTTCAGAGGTATCATTAATCGGTTAGATTATATAAAAGAATTAGGTTGTAATGCGCTATGGATTAACCCTTGCTTTGAATCACCTTTTAATGATGCTGGTTACGATGTGGCAGATTATTATAAAGTGGCACCACGTTATGGAACCAATGAGGATTTAAAGGAATTGTTTGAAAGTGCGCATGAGAGAGGAATTCGTGTTCTTTTAGACCTTGTTCCGGGACATACCTCTGTAGAACATGCTTGGTTCAAGGAATCCTTAAAGGCAGAGAAAAATGAATATAGTGGCAGATACATCTGGACGGATAATGCCTGGGAGGATGTTACCAATGTAAGTGGTATTATGGGAAGCCTTCGTGGCATATCGGATAGGGATGGAAGCTGCGCAGTTAACTTCTTCTCCTCACAGCCTTCACTCAATTATGGGTTTGCAAGAGTTGACAGACCTTGGCAAAAACCAGTGGATTCCGAGGAAGCAATTGCCTCCAAAGAAGCCATCAAGGAGGTTATGCGCTTCTGGCTCAAAATGGGTTGCGATGGTTTCCGCGTGGACATGGCACATTCTATGATTAAGAATGATGAAGATAGTAAGGCTACCATTGCGTTCTGGCAGGAGTTTCGTGCATTTTTAGATAAAGAGTTCCCGGATGCAGCAATGGTGTCCGAGTGGGGAGAGCCGGACAAGGCATTGCTTGGAGGCTATCATATGGACTTTTTACTTCATTTTGGACCTTCTCATTACAACGATCTATTCCGTTGTGAGAATCCATATTTCTCCGCTGGTGGTAAGGGGGATATCTCACAGTTTGTAGAATATTATAAAGAAAATTACGCGAAAACCAAAGGAAAAGGGTTCATCTGTATTCCTTCCGGCAATCATGACATGGATCGTATGGCAAGATATCTAACACAGGAAGAAATGAAATTAGCCTTTGCCTTCCTGCTTTCCATGCCAGGGGCACCCTTCATCTATTATGGTGACGAAATAGGAATGAGATATGTTGAGAATCTGACAAGTGTGGAGGGAGGCTTTAGCAGAACCGGTTCACGTTCACCAATGCAATGGGATACGACGACGGTAAATGATGGCTTCTCCACAGCTTCAAAGGATATGCTATATATTCAACAGGATCCAGCTGCGGATCGTCCTTCTGTAAAAGCACAGCTGCAAAATGAGGCTTCTCTTTGGACGGAAATACAACGTCAAATTAAGATAAGAGGAGAGGAACAAGCGCTGCAGGCGGACGGAGATATTGAGTTTCTTTATGCAGAAGAGAATAGGTATCCTTTCGTATACAAACGTTTCCTAGGTGAGGAGACAATTGTTATAGTATTAAATCCTTCTGGTAAATCAGAAAGTGTTTCTAATGATATTCTTCCGTCGGACGAATTGAAAAATAGTAAAGTTATCTATTACTACGGAGAACCTGCACATATAGAAGACGGTAAACTCATTTGTCCGGCAGGGTCTGTAACTTATTTTAAATACAACTAAGTATAGAACGTTAACTAGTTTTCAATTGTAACCAATTTATAGACTAAATTGGCTTTTGACACTCGAATCATTATATTACTAATTATAAAAAACTTCTCTAATACACTAGTTTGCTGCCATTTTATTTGACAGTGCAACAGGTTTAGGGAAGTTTTTTTAATATCATGACTCTTACGAAAATTACATTTTTATAGACTAAATAAATATCAACTGTGAGATACAATCGGATTTCATATAGGTTTCTTTCTTATAAAGCTGCACAGATATGTATTTGAAATTTGAATGTTCAATTAATCGAAACATGGAGGCAAGGAAATCAACGAGATTTTCAGTGCTTCTTCCTATCGATAGATAGGCTAATAGATGAAAGCGTAGGAAGGCGTACATGGTTACCAGAGATAAGTAGGCATCTTGCTCTAACAATTGATCTCCATAGGGAAAACTATTATAGAACATATGATTAGTGATACATTGTTCCAGTAAATTTTGCCAGTCGGGTAACGCAGTATCTAATTGTTCTAATGCCAACTGATGTTGTAAATCTATGTATTTTAAATCATCTAAGGTCAGCTGTTCCTTGTCCTTGGTTAAAAAGTAGCGCTGCGTTAAATTACTGTAATCAGAGATGCTAGGGCTGTCTTCAAAATATTGATGAAAAATATGGAGTAATTGAAAGGCATCTAAAAGATGTGCTGGTTTTTGATCGTTTATATCAGTCTTAAGCAGAAATCTGCCAAGATGAAGCAATCGGTTTACTAAGGGTAAGTTACGATCTTGAAGAATTGAGATAGATTGTTTACAACAAGTATACTGTAATAAGGAGAGAGAATGTGTAAAAACGGGTGTGTCAGCTAACACCTTCTCGTGGAAAAGTAAAGGTTCTTTATAACAAAGTAATAATTCGATTACTGCTTCACAACTGTTAGAGCAGGAGCACTCATAGTTACTGGATAGCTGTTTTGTGTTTCTTGGATAAAGGCGACAAACCTGAGGTAAAAACTCCGCACCTAGTTCGGTTTGCAGACAGCATAATCCATCCTCTGCATGAAGCATGCAGACTCCTTGATAATTCGAGGATATGGCTGCATAGACCTCCTTTGTTGGCTGGGGACAAATCTTCAAAGCACAATCCAGCTTGGAACGTAACTGGCTGGAGCATGCGGTACCAAGTAGCTGATGGTATTCTTTCATTGTAATTCGAACCGGCCACCCGTCACAACAAGAATGGCGGCAATCACCGCATTTACATTTAAAATCTTTATAATATTCTGGGACAATGTATGTCTTCATCCAATTAGTATCCTGCCTCTTTCATCTACAATTTATGTAATTAAAAACCAAAAGATAGTAATTATTTTATTGATATTATTGTTTTTTGTAAAGTTATTTTTTTGGATTTGCTTATGCACAAAATAATAAGAGACTGTTGATTTCTCACAGCCTCTTATTTCATTCAGTTGTTAATATTCTGTAATATTATATTTTTTTAACTGACGCAGACGCGTTAACAAAATCGGAAAAATGATAATACCATCACAGAGCAGTGTGGCTAATAATGCTTCCAATTTAAAATAAGGAAGAGGAATACCCTTTGCATTTAGAAGAAATTCATTTAAGAAATAGACAGTTAACAATAACAATATACTACCGAGAACAAGACCGTAGAGGTTTATGAGTAGGATTTCTTTTGCGATTTTAAGTAAGCATTGCTGGTTGGAATAGCCGAGAGCTTTATATAGACTGAATTCATACTTTCTTTTTTCATAGGCACCCACAAAGGTCGCATGAATGGTAATGGATAGGACCAATGCAAGCATTATAATAATGGCATAATAAATATAGTTGAAAGCTTCAAAGGAGTCTATTACATCCTTATGTATTCTATTATAATCGTTTATAATGACAGCTGGAAACTTTGTTTTTAGCATAGCACTATCCTTAGCTAAGGCAGCTTGAGCAGCTGAAATATCTTCTGCTGTATTTCTGATAACAAGAAAGCTACTGCCAAAGTGTTTTTGACTATCAGTAGCAAAGGCGGTAAAGCCGAGATTATCGCTAATGCCAGCTACCACATAATCACGTTCCATGTATTCTACCGATTCATTGTTCATGGACAGGGTATCACCAACCGATAAGCCTAAATTCTTTGATAATTGTTTGCTCAAGAGTATTTCACCATCCGCAAGGGTAAAGTCTTTGGGCATAAGCTCTAACAATTGATTAAAGGTTTTAAAATCCTCAGAATTTTGAAAATACATAGGGTTAAAGTTTAGATTAATATTCATTATATTTTTTATGAAAATTGAACCACCCAGATTAATCCCAACATAGGCACCTGTGGATTCTAAATCTTTGACTAAATCGTAGGTTTGCCTAATTTGCTCTCCATTTTCATCATCATAGGTTGAATAAACAACAAAGTAGTTTTTGCTAATTTCTATTGAGCTAAACAAATTATCTGCTGGAGCTGTGATATATAAACCTCCTAGATAACAGATGCAGACCGTTGCAATCAAAATGACTAGAGCAATGGAGCGTTTTTTGTTCTCCTTGATATAGTAGAGGGCATCAAAGGATTTCATGAACAGCCTCCCTCTTTGGTGAATTTTGTATCTTGCTGATTTCACCATCCCACATCTCTATTATCAGATCAGCATCCTTTAATATGGAATGGTCATGGGTAATGACTAATACTAAGTGTTCTTCTGCGTATTTCTTTAAAACATCCATTACCATAAATGCAGTATCATGGTCCAGAGAAGCCGTCGGTTCATCGGCAAATAAAACGGAAGGTTCATTAACCAAAGCCCGAGCAATTGCTACCCGTTGCCTCTGTCCACCAGAGAGTTTAGAGGGTCTTTTCTTTATGTCTCCACTTTTTAAACCGAAATCCGCTAATAAAGAGGTCCCTTTTTTTCTCGCATTTTCTGGTTTATCAGTAGCAGCAACGGTTACATTATCAAGAGCACTCATATAGGAAATCAGAAAATGTCTTTGAAAGACAAAACCAAATTCTTTACGTCTTAATACTTCCAACTCAGAACTTTTATAAGCAGCATAGGATTTGTTATTATAAAATATCTCACCAGAGGTCTGATTTTTTAGGGTGGATAGACAATACATAAGAGAGGACTTTCCACTGCCGGAGGGACCGATAATACCAACAAATCCTTGCTGCGGAAGCTCCAAATTTAATTCTTTTAAAGCATAGACCTTATCTGCTTTATCCATATCATAAATCAAAGTTAAATTTTTTAGTATAAACATAGGGTAGAATTCCTTTCAGACAGAATCATAATTTTGGATTAATATATGAACAATATCTACCATGGAAAAATAGTAGCCTTATATATAATCTTCTTTTATTTCATCAATTGTTCGAATACGCTGCATTGCCAGAAATAAAGGGAGTTGGAGAACTCCATATATTAACACCAGGATACAGAATATTTGAAACAGAATACCTGGCATAAAAGGAGAGGACATTAGACCAATAGGTTCCACTAAAAAGAGTGTGCAGCCTAAAATTAATAAGGTGGTTATTATGGCTGCAAAACCAAGGGAAAGTCCAAACGTAATGAGCAATTCTTTTAGCGCAGACAAATATATTTCTCGGATGGAGTAGCCAATGGAATGGTATAAGCACCATTCTTCGTAACGATCACGTATGTACATATGAAAGACAACCGTGATGCAGAGGCTTAATACCACTGTGGCAATGGTAGATATCATATTTCTAGAGTATAGAATGGAATCTCCAATTTCTTTCTTATATGTTATCAGACCGCTGCTATAATCGTTAATGGTCATTGACTCTGGCGAAAATCCTAAAGAGTAGCATAATGAAGAAAAGTTAATATCCTTTCCGGTTGAAAGTGTAGTAACACCAAAGTTGGTATACATACCAGGGTTAATGCCACATATAAAATAGTAATCACAGGATACAATGCCGGTGATAACATATTCCTTGCTAAAGAGGGGGTCACCAATATCTAAATCCTTGTTTTTGGCTAATCTAGAATCAATTAAGAATTCACCCGGTGCCTCTGGAAAGTTACCTTGCACCAACGTAGCATCCATATAGTCTGTAATTGTTGTTATGTACTCCTTATCCACAAAAACCGCAGATATATTGGTGTATCCAATAATTGATTTAATTGATGTAAACATTACATTACAGGGAATGGCATAATCAATAGCCTCATCTGCTTCGAATTTCTTTGCCATTTCTTTCAACCCATGGTCAAGTTCTAGATATCTTTCCTCACCTGTGGAGTCAGTCGTGTTAAAAATAGTTAAGTCTACGTCCAGTAGTTGCAATTCGGGCAGAAGAAACTGCATTTTTTGCGTGCTGCCAGTATAGGTGGAGGATAGGCTGACCGAGGTTACATTGAGTAAAAATGATAAACCGTATAACATGGTAATAAAGAAACCAAGACTAATTACCAATACAGTTGTCCTTTTACGGTTATTTTTAATATAGTTGATTGCTGATATGCCTTTCTTCATTTTTACAATCTAGTAGCTCCTTTCAATATTCTATGTCAATTATCACAGAAAAATTGTGTAACTGAAAGTACTTAAAGTCATAAAAATCAATGACTCCAGTCATTAAATCCTATGACTCCAGTCATAAAAATTAATAGCTCTGGGTCTATGACCTAGCTATAAAAGAAGCTTTCTCTGATCATAAAAGGTTTCTTAAGGCTAACACAAGCTGTGCTCTATCATGAATCTGCGTTTTATCATAGATGGAAGAAATATAATTCTTTACTGTGCCTTCCGATATACAAAAATAATTTGCAATTTGTCCGTTGGTATAACCTTCCGCAACCATACTGCATATCTCCTGTTCGCGCTTTGTTAATTCGCTAAACCGTGGCTTCTTATCCGAGGTATGTACTTTATCAGATGAAGTTGTTAATATTTTAGAAAGCTTCTGCATTACCTTAAGATCAATGACGCTTTGGCCCTTCATAAGGTTTGTGATAGTTTGAAGAATAGCTTCCATACCGCTATCCTTCAATAAATATCCATCAGCTCCATTCTTGATAGCTGAAGTTATGTTATTTTCATCATAGAAAGTAGTTAGGACCAGAACTTTAGTATTAGGATAGTGTTGCTTAAGCTCTGATATTAATTCTATTCCACCCATGCCCTGCATATTTAGATCTACAATCGCAAGATCAACGGAATGCTCCTTAAAAAGCTGTAAGGCGGCATTTCCATCTTTCGCCTTACCGACAATATGCATATTTCCCTTTATGGATAAAATAATTTCTAAACTTTCTAATAATAAAGGTTCATCATCTACTAATAATACTTTTAGTCTGTTCATCCTTACCTCCCTACACCGCCCACAGCGGTACAAACACTACCTAAAAATGAGTTTTTATTTAATTTTATTATGTCTCTGTAATTGGAAGTGTCATTCTAACTGACCAACCGTCAGTTCCATTTATTGCAAGTTCCCCACCACTCTGCTCAAGATATTTTTGGATTTTCTTTAAGCCGTATCCAGTATCTATACATTGTTTTATCATAGTATTATTTAAGGTATCCTCGGGTGTTCCATTATCATCTACGTCAACTTGAATATGCTTGGAATCAATTCTTACAATGACAAGAAAAGCAGATGCCTTGCCGTGTTTTACTCCGTTGGATAACAGCTCTGATACAGCATTTATAATAAATTCCGAATGCATTTTAGGAATAAACTGTTCTTCAAATTCTGACAACAGGTTATGGCGCATTTTCACATTGGTATTCATTGAAAACTGGTCTAGGCATAGAATGAGATTTTGAATTAGATCACTGATGGGTACTTCTTTACTACTGTCATCAAGGTTTCTAACTGCTCTTCGTATGGTGTCAAGACTTTGACGCATTCTCTCTTTAGCAAGAGTAACCTTGTTTCTGGCTTCTATAGGTGAGGAGTCATATAAAAGTTCAGCTGCATCCAAAGATACAATGGCAGCAGTAATCGTATGTCCAGCCGAATTATGGATATTACGGCTGATGGTTTCCCGTTCTTCCAGCCTCGCCTGATAATCAATAAGGCTATTTTTGTAGGCCAATTCCTGGCGCATTCTTTTTTCTAAGAATTCGTTTTGAGCGGAATGCTGTAAAGAACTATTAATATTTATGTTAACCTCTGCTAATTTTTCTAGCGACTTTATAATTACATAATAAACGATACTAATTGTGGAGAGTATTAAGCTGTAGAATAGAAAAATGGAAAACTGATAATCTGCCTGTAAAGCATTACCTATAGTAAAAAGGATAAGAGGGGTTAATGGTTGCAGGTATTTTAGGACACGAATAGGATAACAAGGTTTGGGTAAGGTTAAGAAGATAAGATAACTGTACCAATCAGGAGCAATATAGCACAATCCAAGACAAATGATATAGGCAATACCTTGAAATAGGATAGCTTGCTTTTTGTTCTGAATGGTAAGTAAATGTAAGCAGTTCATGAGTAAATAACTGCCTAAGGATAGGAATATGAGATAAATTCTATCGAAATGAAAGAAACAAGCCAGAAGAAATACGATTATGCCAAAGCAAAGGTGAAGCATATGATAGATATCCTTGAATTTCTGCTGATTATACATGACTTATTGCTCCTGTTCGTTATATGAATACCAGATAATGTTACGGATAATAATAACAATAATAAGTTATAGAATTACCGTAATTTACCGTTAGTATATCATGGAGGGGTTATTCCATCAAGAAAATAAGAAATGATAGGATTAGATTATCCTTAGAAAGCAAGCTTTCACGGTTTATTTTTATATATTAAGTTTGGTCCTGAACAGTTGACAAATAGTAATGTATTTAGGTAGAATTACCTAGAAGTTCATATCTTGTTGAAATGTGGAAGTAGCTGTCGTATAATGAAAAAGACACTACCCTTTTTTATCAAAATGTAGGTGAGGATATTACATGAAGCATAGGTTATACATCGTGGTACCCTGTTATAATGAGCAGGAAGTTATTGATGAGTCAGCAGATTTACTAAGTCAAAAATGTGAGCAATTGATCAGTCAGGGTAAGATTGATGAATCTAGCAGGATTGTGATAGTGAATGATGGTTCCGCAGATCATACCTGGGAGTTTATTGAGAACTTATATAAGAGGGATCAAAGGTTCATTGGGATAGATTTAAGCAGGAATCAAGGTCATCAGTATGCTGTATTAGCCGGGATTATATATGCAAAAGAGTATGCAGATTGTGTTATTACAATCGATGCAGATCTGCAAGATGATATTGATGCCATCGATGCAATGATTGATAAATTCCATGAGGGTTGTGACATTGTTTATGGCGTACGTAATAATCGAACTACGGATCATTTTCTGAAAAGATCTACAGCGAACCTTTTTTATAAAGTAATGAAATTTCTTGGTGCGGAAACGATTAATAACCATGCTGATTTCCGTTTGATGAGTCAAAGAGCCATTGTTGCTTTAGAGCAGTATGAAGAAGTAAACCTGTTCTTACGTGGAATTATTCCGTTAATAGGATTTAAAACGGACAAGGTGTACTATTCCCGTAATGCAAGAACCGCAGGAACTACAAAGTATCCTCTAAAGAAAATGCTTGCACTTGCTTGGGAGGGGATTACCTCTACAAGTATGAAGCCTTTGAGGTTTATATCTGTTCTTGGCTTTACAATCTGCTTTTTTAGTATACTTATGCTGGGTTATATTTTGATAAGGTACTTTACTGGACACACAACCGTTGGTTGGGCCAGTGTTACTGTTTCCCTTTGGACAATTGGTGGTCTGCTATTATTTTGTATGGGCATAATTGGCGAATATATTGGGAAAATATACATGGAGACAAAAAAACGTCCTAGATATTTTATAAATAAACTACTAGATGATTTAAACAGGGATGAGGTATCTGCAGACGACCGTGTTTAAGGAGTGTTATGCCAAAACATAATTCGAATTCGAAGCTTCGAGTATTGATAGAAAAGATACTATTTGTATATCTTAAAATCTTTGGTTTTCGAAAGCTGATTAATAAAAAAATGGAGGGTAGATATTCTCCGAATAAAATAGCACTGGTGGTTACCTTAGGTATCGGATTAATAATGTTTTTTATGCTTATGCTGACCCCTGCCCACGGACTTGCTGATGATGGTACCTTAGGAACGACGATGTCGAGGAATGGTCTTTCCTATATTCAGACCGAACCAGCGGAAATCTACAACAATTTCTTTATCAGGACCTATGCTCTGGATATGAATTATAACTCTCAATATCGAGAGATTAAGAATTCCCAGGATGTCGTTATTACAACAGCTATTACAATTGATGAATTGATTACAAATGATGACTATTTTGATATACGGTTTTTAGCAGGTATCTTCGGAGTGTTCTATTTGCTGGGTATTTTTCTTTTTATCAAAAACATATTTAAGAGCATGTACCATTTTTCAGAGGCTGTAGTAATCGCTGTTTTTTCTGTTTTGATTTTTGGTGACATCTCTTATTTGGCTTACTTTAATTCGTTCTACCCTGAGGCAATTTGGATGATTTGCTTCATTTATATTGTAGGGGCGATTTGTGCACAGCAATTTTCAAAGAGTTATTGGAGTCTTTTAATTATATTAGTTGCAGGTAGTGTACTTTGCCTGTCCAGGCAACAATGTGGTTTCATTGGAATCATAATTGCAATGTATCTGCTTAGAGCAATGTTTTTTTACAAGAATACTTTATGGAAAGTTTTGTGTATTACTTTTACCTTCCTAATGAGTTTGGTTGGTGTGTTTTCTGTATATTCACTAAATTCAGATTTCACCTTAACAAGTAAGTATCATTCTATGACCAGGGGAGTATTATTCCAGACCTCTAATCCGGAAACAACCTTAACTGAATTTGGAATTAATCCTTCTTACTCTGTTTTAGCCAATAACTCGGCATATAATTATTATCCACTGGTATTACCGGATAATGACGTACTGCAGGAGGGATTTCTCGATCAATTTGATGAATATGATATATCCCTCTATTATTTAAAAAATCCAGGTGCGTTTCTCAATATGATGGATATTGCAATTAAAGATACAATGGATTTAAGAAGGGACTTTAGTGGTAATTTTGAACAGAGCGCAGGTATGCCGCAGGGAGCAAAGAGTATTATGTGGTCATTTTGGAGCTTCTTTAAGCAACGGTCCATGCCAAAAACCATAGGTTTTTTCTTCTTATTAATTGTTGCAGCTTACATTTTTTATACCAGAATATCCAGAGAAACCGATTATAGCAATCGATTAAGAAATCGAAAGGTTTTGTTTTACCTTATTTTATTTATTATTGGGGTGGGAGTATCCCAGGCCATTATAAGTATTATTAGGAGCGGTGCAGCAGAATTGGGGCAACACGCCTTTTTAATGGGAGCAACTATGGATATGATGATATTTTTATTATTTGCTGAAGTGTTGCCAAGGATGAACATTCTAGAGACAAAGGAGCAGGAGTAATGAACGAAGATAAATATCAACAAGAGAAACCCAAAAGATCAGGATATCTTCAGCAGGACTTTGGTATGTTTCTGTTTTTATGTATCTTATTTGCAGGAATCATATTAATGATTAGCGTTCCAGAGGATCTTAAGCTTGAGTTTGTCTGTATGTTGTTACTTACATTTTTTGCAATACTTTTTGCAGCATATCGCTTTACTATAATCTCTGTGGTTTTCGCTGGATTACAGGTGACAGTATATACTGCTTATAAAATATTTTTTTATTTTGTATATGATGTAGAAATACAGCTTTTCGAGTTTGTATGGATCATCTACCCACTCCTTGCAGTTGGCTCCATGTCTTTATTTATTCATAAAAGCAATCACCTTGAGGCAGTCAACCGGGTGCTAAGAACACAACTTGATAAATTGGTCTTGGTAGATGCCTTAACCGGATTATATAATTTAAAATGTCTGTATCTTGACCTGGAAACCCAGGCAGCCCTTGCAGTTCGAAGAAATACAGATATTACACTGATGATTGTGGCATTTCGATACGAGAAAGAATTAAGAAGAATTCTTGGTACTAGAAATTTTGATACCTTAAGGCAGCAATTATCTTATTTAGTTCAAGATTCTCTCCGAATTGAAGATAAGTTGTATGCCATTAATGATAATGGCAGCCTGGCTGTTATTCTTACCTGTGATGCAGCGGGTGCAGAAATAGTAAAGAAACGTATAAGAAAAGTACTCACTGAAACGGATAAATTGCCAGAAATTATTCATGACAGGGTGATTAAATTAGATGTTCAGATTGCTGCACTTCAATATGATAAGGAGCGTTTTGGTAAGGATTTTATAAAATACAAGGTTATGGTAGAGGGTGAATTACAATATGATGTTTAGAAGAAAGCGTGGTAAGGCATTTATTTTATATAGTATTTGCACCCTTATGCTCTTTTTTACATCTTCAAAGGATTTGGTAGGGGCTGCAACTACGGCGAATTCCCCCGAACAAACCGCGGATGAGGAAGATACAGTACAGGCAGCCGATGTTTTATTAATATACGGGTCTAACCCCACAGAGCAGGAATTACAATCCATTGAAGTGATAGTAAAAACCATTACCTATCTGCAAAGAAGTATTGTCTTTCTACCAGCAAGTCAAAGTATTGATATTTTAGATAATTATGAGAATATTATTTGTTATAATATAAGATCTGATCAGAAGGAGATCATGAGATCACTCGCAAAGTTAGAGAAGAATATTCTATTCTTTGGGGGGGATGCGGTATCAGACTATATTAAAGATAAAGCCTATGATATTGAGGTGACTTACGCTGATGAAGTTGTTGTTACCCTCGCATATAATTTCACTGAATTAAGAAGTTTTTCAAATATCAACCGTTTAAAAAACACCTCATTTCTAAAGGGCGAATTTACGTATCAATCTGGCATCATAGAATATGAGAACAATACAGCTGCACTCTACTCAGCTTTCGATAACTTTTGGTATACCCCTGTCATCGACCTAACGGATGAGATTATGAGTGCATCCTTTGCCCAGGAGGCGGCAATATGGCTTTGGCCGTATAATGGAAGACCCCATTCTTATTCCCAGTATATCGTGCTTAATGAGGTTTATCCTTTTTATCCGCCGGAATCACTAATGGAAATCGTTGATTATTGCATTAATAATCGTCTATCCTTTATCATTTCAGTAATGCCGGTATATGAGAATGGTGACTATCCCGCGATGAAGAGATTCTGTGAGGTTCTAAGATATGCCCAGGCAAATGGAGGAGCAATCATTCTTCATGCTCCTAATGCAGTTGCCGAACAGGATAACACAGAGCTGCTTTGGGATTACCTTACTTATGCCACCGAAGCTTATACGAATTTTGGAGTGTACCCGTTAGCCCTTCAAGTGCCAGAAAACTATTTATTTGATGAAACTGGACGAGAGGTGCTACAAAGATACACCACAGTTTTTTGTGATAGAAACTATGCCAATTCTAAGTTTAATCTTAAGGATAAATTTAATACCATTTATAAGGATGGGCACTTGTTGATTGCTCCGGATTATACCATTGGACAGGAACAAAATGTGCAGGTGGAAACCATTTCAACGGCAGCATACATTAATGTTTCAAAGGATATGGAAGCCATAAAAGATGAGATTATCGCCGTTACACAAGCAAATGTTGTACACAAAAGTTTATGGGACATTAACCATAGAGTGTATGCAGAAAACCTTTATTATTACTCCAGAAATGGTGAGCTTTACTTTAATGACAAAAAGATGAGCCTTGCCTATACACCCTTCACCTATGAGAAGTATGAATATGATAGTGGTGTTTTTAAATGGATTGCGAAGGATTTGTCCAGTCTGAATAAGCAATTGGCATTTATTGTAGTTATATCAAGTATTATTTTTACTCTATTTATATTTGCAGGTAGATATCGTAATCGTAAACGATTTTTATTGCCCAGACAGAAAGGAGATAAGGATGGCGTGGATTGATTTTCTAGTTATATACTCCATATATGCAATCTGGATTCTCATGACCATTAATATTGTACTTTCCGTCGGTGGGTTTATCTATTATTATAGGGTAAAAAAAACCGATGGCAGAATACCTTTGGAAACCTATCCTTATGTATCCATCATGGTACCCGCACATAATGAAAGTATGGTTATTCGTAAGACAGTAGAAGCGTTGCTTAATTTTGATTATCCGGCAGACTGTTATGAAATTATTGTAATTAATGATAATTCCTCCGATGATACAGCGCAGGTACTAGAAAAGATTCAGGAGAAAAATCCAGACAAGCGTCTTATCGTAGTAAATACTGATAATATTGCTGGAGGTAAGGGTAAGAGTAATGCTTTAAATATAGGCTATTCGGTAGCCAAAGGCAGTATTATAGCCATCTATGATGCAGATAATACACCGGAACCAATTGCATTAAAGTTATTGGTTGAAAACTTAGTTGCCGACGATAAGATTGGTGCGGTAATCGGTAAGTTTCGAACCAGAAATCGTAATGCCAGTATCTTATCCAGATTTGTTAATATAGAAACCCTTGCCTATCAATGTATGAACCAGGCAGGCCGTTATTTTTTCTTTAAACTATGTACGATACCGGGAACTAACTTCGTTATACGAAGAAGTATTATTGAAGCAATTGGTGGTTGGGATCCTAAAGCACTGTCCGAGGATACCGAAATCAGCTTTCGAATCTATCGCATGGGTTATTACATTAAAATGATGCCTTTGGCGGTGACTTGGGAGCAGGAACCCCATCTTATGAAGGTCTGGTTTAAACAAAGAACAAGATGGGCAATGGGGAATATTTATGTAATTCTTAAAAATTTCAAATATGTATTTGATCGCTCAGCTGGAGCGATGAGAATGGATGTTTTATATTACGTAATGGTGTATTTGTTGATGCTTTCTTCCTTAATCATTTCAGATGTAATATTCCTAACCGGTGTTTTGGGGTATGTGAATATATCCTTAAGCGGATTTTCTACCATGCTGTGGATTATGGCAATTCTTGTATTTGTACTGAATGTGCTTATTACACTATCGATGGAAGAGAATGAATTTAATCTGCAATCGGCGGGTTTAATTCTATTAATGTTATTTTCCTACTCAAAGCTTTGGGTGGCAGTGGTTATTAATGCAATCTATAAATCGATTACTGATTTAATTTTTAAGCGAGAAGCGAAGTGGGATAAGACAGTTCGTTATGCAGAAACTGAAGGAAAGGCCAGAGCAAGAAAATAAGTAGAAAGATAATTTTAAGTACAAACAGATATAAGCAGATATAAAACAGATATTAACAGATATATAAAGAAGGTATAACTTAACATTTTGAAATAAGGAAGAAAGGATCTAATTGGATGAAGAAGGTAATACATAAAACTTTAATATTGTTTTTATTGGTTACTCTGATTATGACGAATCTCAACTATAGCACAGTTTATGCTACCCAGGTAGGCAATGGAGCAAAGGTATTACCTGACACAGAGAAAAGTGGAGGAACGACTGGAGACACGAATACAGACAGTACAGATACTATCACAGGGACTGCGGCAGAAAACATCACGGGGACTACGGCAGCAAATGGAAAGGGTCAAGCTACCGATGGAACAAAGACAGAAGATGTAGCTGGAGAAAGTACGAAAAATTCTGACGCTAATAAATCGGAAGAACAGTCAGGTATTATTGAGGCTATTTTAAATACAGAGATTAATACAGTGAAAGCCAATAAAAAAATACCTGAAATTCCGGATACACGTTATCATAAGTATTTTTCTTTTGAAACTACCAGACCAATGAAGGGTATTGTTGGAACCACCTCCTTTTATTTTAATATGCCGAATTACTGGGATACAAAGTTTGTCTATGTAGGCGTTGCTTACGAAGTAAGTAGTCTTGTAACCGGTGATGTACCAGCATCATTAACCTTTTTGGTAAATGATATGCCAGTGTATTCTTGCTTTATTGAGTATGACAAGGGGAAAGAACAGACCGCTTACTTTACAATTCCCCTGGATAAATTAAAGGAAGGATTTAATTTACTTGAGATATCCTCTTATGTTCGTATCTATGATTCGGAAGGTTGTACTGAGGATCAGTCCTGGTCTAATTGGGTTAATATTAAGGATAGCTCCTACGTGTATGCTGGCTATGACCTTTTAGGTAATGATAAGATCAGTTACTATCCATATCCATTTATTTCTACGGTGAATCCTACGGGGGAGCACACAGGCATAATTGTACCAGACAATGCTTTAAATGGAGAATTAGCTGCCGCTATGTATCTTCTGGCAGATATTAGTACAAGTACCACGGATCAGAATGAGATTTCTATAAGTCAGTACAAAGATGTTGCCAGCAAAGGAATAACAAAGAAAATTATAATATCAACAACGGCTAATCTTTTGCCAGAGTACAATCAGTATTTGCAAGTTAATCTGGCAGAAGATTCACTGGCAGCAGAAACCTATGTTCTTTCCGATCGTTCCATGATAAGATTGGTGAAGGATGAGCAAGATAATCCAATTTTATTAATCGTTTCTGATAAAGAAGAAAATTTAATGGAAGCTGTTCATATGTTACTGGATGAAGAGCGTATTACTCAAGAGAAAAGTAATATAGCTTTTGTTCAGGAAGGCAGTGCCCAGATAGTTTATGATTCGAAGCAGTTAAGCCAGCTAGTTGCTGGAAGCTATACAATAGAAGATTTAATGGGACAGGGAATGACTTATGTTGGCCCTTTCCACAATGAACAAGTATTATATTTACCTTTTGGTAATGACTATATACTTTCCTCCGATGGAAAGATATCCTTGAAATTCCGTTACAGTGAGAACTTAGACTTTGACCGGTCCCTGATAACAGTGTTTTGGGGCGAGGTTCCAATTGCCAGCAAGAAATTATCAAAAGAGAATGCAGTAGCGGATGAACTTACCTTCACAATGCCGTCGGATGTTATCGGAACCAATACCTCCAGTATTAAAATAGCATTTGATTTAGAGATTAAGGATTTGTTCTGTACCATGCGCCAGGATCAGATGCCTTGGGCTTATGTTACAAGTGACTCCATGTTATATCTGCCTGCAAAAGATAACAACGTAATATCCTTTGATTATTTCCCCTCCCCCTTTCAGAAAAAAGGAATGTTTGATAATGTACTTTTAGTTGTTGGGGATGATTTAAAGGAACAAGAGTTAGAACTCTTAGGTAAGGCAGTTTCAGTGTATGGATATCAGGTTGAACCTTATGGAACCTTAAAAGTGATACGTGCCAGTGAGTTCAGTGAGTCAGATGCTGATTACAATATCATTACAGTTGGTACCTTACAAAACTCTTTTTTAGCCAAGATTAATTCAAATCTACATTTTCAATTAAATTCAGCTGGAGATGCTTTCGTTAGCAATAGTAAGCTGGTATTATCAGAGCAATATGCAAAGAGTATAGCATCGTTTCAGCTGATTGCATCACCATTTACAAATGATCGAACTATCTTAGCAAATGATCGAACTATCTTTGTTGTTGCTAGTACAGGAACAGACTCCACAGCAATAGCAAAAGGATTTCTTCAAGATAATGAAGAGCGTTGGAACCTGGAGGGAGATTGTGTATTAGTTGATGGTGAAAATGACCTGAAAAGTTTCGTATTTCTCGAAGCAAAGGCAGTGGAAGAAAAACCTTCCATTGGTGAATTTGTAAAAGAAAATAAACAAACTGTTTTATTTACAATTATGTCTGCAGCAGCGATGGTTATGCTCTTAACTATTTCTATTTTAATTCTGTCAAGAGCTAAGCAGTATAAAAGGAAAGAGGACAACGAATCTTGAAAAGAGTAATGTTGGTGTTTGGAACCAGGCCGGAAGCAATTAAAATGTGCCCTCTGGTGAAGGAACTAAAGCGTCATTCAGAGATAGAAACCATTGTGGCAATAACGGGTCAGCATCGTCAAATGCTGCATCAGGTGTTAGAATGTTTCGATGTAACACCGGACTATGACCTTGATATAATGAAGGACAAGCAGACACTCTTTGATATTACAATCAGCGTGTTAGAGGGTATGAAGAACTTACTTGACGAGGTAAAGCCGGATGTAGTATTGGTACATGGAGATACTACCACAGCTTTTGCTTCTGCTCTGGCTGCATTTTATAAGAATATACCCTATGGACATGTGGAAGCAGGCCTGCGAACCTATGATGTTATGGCTCCATATCCAGAGGAGTTTAATAGACAAGCCATTGGAATAGCAGCAAGTTGGAATTTTGCACCTACGGATACAGCAAGAGATAACCTCATCCGTGAGGGAAAAAACAAAGATACCATCTATGTTACAGGTAATACAGTAATAGATGCTTTAAAAACCAGTGTTCGTGCGGATTATACACATCCTATGCTCACTTGGGCAGAGGGCAGTCGATTAGTACTTTTGACCGCACATCGAAGAGAAAACCTAGGTGCACCGCTTTATGATATTTTTAAAGGTATTAAAAGAGTGCTGGATGAGAATCCGGATGTAAAGGTAGTATATCCAATTCATTTTAATCCGCAGGTACGGGATACAGCGAAAGAAGTTTTTGGAGATCACGAACGAATGAAGATAATCGAACCTCTAGATGTCTTGGATTTTCATAATTTTATTAACCGCAGTGAACTAGTGTTAACGGACAGCGGTGGTATTCAGGAAGAGGCACCAAGTCTTGGCAAACCTGTACTTGTATTGCGTAATACCACAGAACGTCCCGAAGGTGTTGTAGCAGGGACTTTGAAGTTGGTGGGTACGAAAGAGGAAGACGTATACCGGGAATTCCGTACTTTGTTAACGGATGCGGGGGAATATGAGAGAATGAGTAAGGCAAGTAACCCTTACGGAGATGGCACTGCTAGTGAGCAGATTGTTAGAATTTTAATGGAAAGCTGATGAATGAGGTGAATAATGAGCATCAAAAGAAATTGGATGATATACCTATCATTATTTATATATTTAGCAGCGTCTTTGCTTATTTTATCTTTCGGACTGGAGCAATTTCAAGAGATAGAGCAGACCTACCTGGTAAAGACGATATTGATTATAGGCTTTTTTGCAGTCTATATTACAATGAATGTCTTATTTTACCTGTTTACAAGACCTATTTTGCTAAAGATAGGTTCCCATTTGCGTGTGCTTAAGTATGTACTGGAAGGACTACTGATTCTAGCAATTCTCGGTGGAGGGGTTGCCTTAAGGTTGTATTATATAAAATCCTATCCAGTTGGGATGGAGTCAGATTATAAGTTTTACTATGATGTAGCAATCATGATTAAGGACGGTACACTGACAACCCTATCAAATAATGAGTATATCAGCCTTTTCCCACATACTTATGGATATTGTTATATCTTATCCTTAGTAATGCGAGTTTTTGGTACAGATCCAAGTATTTGCTATTATACAAATATTGTTTTTTCTGCTATAACGGCACTCTTTTGTTATGGCATTGGTAGAAGAATAGCAGGAAGGGTTGCAGGAATCAGTGCTTTAGCAATATCCTTTTTCTGGCCTTCTCAAATTTTATTTACAAATATTAATGGTGCGGAGGCAGCCTTCACCTGCTTTTTGTATGGTGCAGCTTACTTGTGTTTGATGTCCATGCAGATCAAAGAAGATACCAAGCTTAGTACAAGCAGGATTATACTTCGTCATGTGATATGCGGTATCCTGATTGCCTTGTCGTCAGCAATTCGTCCAATGGGCTTAGTATTACTAATAGCTTTTGTTATTTGCTTGTTATCCATGAATAAGAAACTAACGTATAAGAGTATTATGGATGTTTCACTGAAAACTATTCTTTTATCCAAAGGGTTTTTAAGAGCGATTTTTGTACTTCTTGGTTACTTTATTGCTTCTCAATTGATCTCTGCGGGTGTAGCACAGGCTATTGAAAAGGACATTGCTTCCGGTGGAGCAATGGGTTACAGCCTTATGGTTGGAACCAATATTGCAAGTGATGGTGGTTATAGTGAAGAAACCCAGGAATTTTTAAAACAGGCATATGAGGAGACAGAGTCCGCTAATGCTGCCAATGCTGCCAGCATGGAAGTAGCAATTAAGCAGATAAAAGAAAATCCGATTGGTATTTTAGAGTTGTTTGCCAAAAAGTTCTATCTGGTATGGTCCAATGACGATTATGCAACCACGACTAACATTGTTACAATGAACAACCAGTTACTATTAACACCTGATGTTGAAAGCTTATTTTATGATTTAGCAGATTTAAATAATGTCTTCTATCTATTTGTAGTATTTCTTTCTGCCATAGGTGTTATCTTCTTGCTAAGAAAGGATAATGAAGCTTCTTTATTTGCAATCTTTTTCATAGGAACAATTGCTTTATTCCTTTTAGTAGAGATGCAAAACAGATATCATTATTTTGCACTGCAATCATTAGCTATCCTGGCAGCAGGTGGAATTGGATTTACCTATGAATTTTATAGACAACGTTCGGAACTTCGAATTAGCAATAAACTGATGCTACTGGCCGATGTGGAATTAGCAGCAGGTGTTGTGGAAGAGGAAGTAAAAGAAGGTGCAGTACTTGAAACCAGTGAAGTTATATCAGTATCAACCACTGCTGCCAGCAAAATGAATACCATTGATGTTATCAAAGCTATTCAAGAGGGACACATTAGAATTACTGCTACCAAGGCGTATCAAGAGGACGGGGTTACCGTCACAGATGAGGTATCGAAGGTTCAGGAGGCTAATGAAGTTGATAAAGCATTGGAACAACTGGCAGTAGCAATTGAATTAGAAGCGTTGGAAGATGTAAGTACTACTGTAGGAGTAGAAGAGTTCGAAGCAATTGCTCCTGTACAGCTAGAATCTAAAGAAACAGATGACTTGAATAAAGTAGTGAAGCAGAACAAAGAGGTTACTACCAATAAAAATACAGTGTCAAATCACACTGTCACTAATAAGGTAGTAAACAAAGGAACGATTCAGGATAGAACTGCGAATGCTAATAAATCCAACAATGCAAATCGCATTTCTACAACAGAGAGAAGAGCTACGTCAAATCAGTCTACACAAAAGAGAACGTCTATACCAAAGAAAAATGTTTCTACTGGTACAAAAAGGCACTCAGATGATATAATAAAAAATGTAATTGATGGACTCTTAAATCAAAGATCTAAATCTTCTAAGAACTCAGGAAATATGAGTAGAAATAAAGCCAAGCACCAAGGTAAGGCAAAATAGATTAAACTACGCAGTTCATATATATGCTTACACTTAAGATATGGTACTGTGTGAGTTGAGTAGTTAATTATAGTGAGGAGGCTGTTGCAGTGATGTAACAGCCCCTTAAAATACATAAGGGTCTAGCTATTTAAAGGATAATTAAATGAATGGCTACAGTGTAATTATGACTTTACGTTTTTAGATACTTAGAAAGGCAAGGATATGCAGAATGAAAAATTCATCTTTAACCAAGCTTCAAATAACCTGCATCTTATTTTTTTGCATGGCTTTTGCTGTTTTTATTGTGGCAGGAGGTTTTCTTCTTCTTTCTAAAGATAATGAGAAAGCTACTGATACTACAGAACAGGGAGAGGATGAACTTGCAGACGAGATGATTTATTATCCAGATAAAATAGCACTTGGGCAAGTAATGCCAGACATTACCCTGTATGATAAAGACGGTAAAGAAATTCACTTGAGTGACTTTAAAGGTAAAAATATTATCCTTCTGTTTTGGACTAGTTGGTGCAGTTATTGTAATAAAGAATTTAAGCTTATGCCAGAGTATGAGGAACTTTTATCCGGATATGAGGACGTTGAATTTATCTTAGTAAATAAGTTTGATGGTGAAAAGGAGACGATGGAAAAGGCAGAAAATTACTTAAAGGAGAACCAGATAACTCTTAAGAATTATTATGACACTAATCTTACCATTTATAATACGCTAGGGGTTAAAGTAATACCAACCTTTTTAGGAATTAATAAAGATGGAATTCTAAAATTTGCACACCCTGACAACATCGAGGATGTGGATCAATTAAAAGCCTATATCGATTATGTACGCTATGGCGGGTCAAAAGCTACACAAGAATTTATAACAGAGAAGTTAACTAGCGCTTCCGGCGGAGTATTTGTTAATTATGAAGAATCTGATTTAGATGGACCGAACGGACATGATATCCTTAGCGAGTCCCAGGGACTAATGATGGAATATGCTGTGAAAGTTAATAATAAAGAACTTTTTGATCGTTATCTCAATTTTACTCTGGAACACATGCTTAATAAAAATGCACTTACTGGATGGCTGGCCTCTGAAACCAAGGATGAGAAATATAAACTCTCCACGGTTAATTCACTCATTGATGATCTACGGATCTATGATGCCCTTTGTGCAGCACAGCAGCAATGGGGAGGGTATGATGTAATTAAAGAGCAGTGGAATAAAGCGATTATAAAATATAATTCGAATAAGAATTATCTATATGACTTCTATGATTTCAAAGTGAAACAGATGGCAAATCGTTTGACCTTATGTTTTGCTGACCTTAAATCAATTAAGCAATTGGGGGACAGTGAGGAAGAAGAAACGGATTTATATAAGAATACACTTAAGTTAGTTACACAAGGGTATCTTGGGGATGGATTTCCCTTATATTATAACTGGTATGATTATGAGAAAGAAGAATATCAGAAAGATGACTTAAATATGGCGGAAACGCTCGTAACACTTCTGCATCTTGCAGAGGTAGGGGAATTAAAGGTTGAGACCATATCTTGGTTAAAGACAACTATAAATAATGGAGGAATTAAAGCAAGATATACGATTAACGGTGAAGTTGTCAAAGGTTATAATTATGAATCTACCGCTATCTATGCAATCCTTGTAATGTTAGCAGAGGAAATAGGAGATAAAGAACTATTAACTCAGGCGCTTGTAAGAATGGAGAAAATGAGAATCAATGATCAGGGTTCAGAGTTTGATGGTTCGTTTGGTATGGGAGAGGGTAAGGACATCTATTCCTATGATCAATGTATGGCACTATTGGCATATTCATATGTTGAGTTCAGCGAAGATATGGAACCAGTAAGTAGTTCAAATTAATCGATACGTTTTTAGTAAGTATATAGCTGCTTAAAGGGATCAATACATGTAGTAAAGGAAGAAAACAGGTAACCTATGTGAGGTGCCATTCTTCAATCTCTACGTATGTATAGATCCCTTTTTAGAATACAATAAGCGTTAACCATTTTTATTAAAAGGTTACAGTTCCCGTCTGCATTGGATTTAATACAACGGTGGCTTCTTTTATATGGATTTCGTAAACGTCAGTATATGCACCAATAACAGATAAGATTTTATCAAAGCCAGGAATCCGCTCTATAAAAATATCCTTCACTTCATCTAGGGTGAATTCACTTTTGCATACGCTGGCATTTTTGCTTCGAACATGGATATGACCCTCGGACGGAGATGGAACTGTAGTAAAGGACACCACATTATTTTCTTCAAATTCAGATACCTTTGGGCTTGTCCTGTTCGTAGAGAAGTAAATTACATTCGGTCTTTCTGGAATAATACAATGGCTTATTATTCTAACATTTGGCATTCCATCCGTGGTTGTCGCTAAAGCAATTGCAGGAGCTTTTTTCATTATGTCATTAAACATTTCTAAATAATTCATAGATACCTCCAAATTTTATTTTAAGATTAGTGCAAGCTTATCTGTATAGATAATTCATAAGCTTTTTGTTGCAATTTCTAATACGGAAATAATCATATCATGACTCGTTGACAGCATTATGTCAGTGATATAAAATAAATGTAATTATTTAGAACCAGGTTCCAAATCTTGTGGTGTCCTCGCTGTTGGGTTCTCGCCAAACAGTTAAAAATAAATAATAATAGAAAGCAGCATATTCCTATGAAAATAGATCGCTTAATATCGATTATCCTAATCTTACTAGATCGAAATAAAGTTAGTGCAAAAGAATTAGCGGATAAATTTGAGGTCTCCCTTAGGACAATCTATCGAGATATCGATACAATTAACATGTCTGGGATTCCCATCATATCCACCTCCGGTATAAATGGCGGATTTCAAATTATGGACCAATATAAGCTTGATAAGAAGGTGTTTTCAGCTTCTGATATTGTTACTCTTTTAAGAGGACTTGAAAGTGTGTCATCGGTATTAAGCAGACAAGAAATTATTAACACCTTCGTGAAAGTTCAAAGTTTAATTCCCGCCGATACTGCAAATGAAATAGAGCTGAAAAAAAGCCAGATCTTAATCGACCTGCAACCCTGGAAGGGAAATGCTAAGCTACAGAACTATCTCAAGGTAATAAATGACGCTATGGAAAGCCAAAGAGTAGTAGCCTTTGAGTATTATGATCGTGTTGGGAAGCAAAGCCAGCGAACCGTGGAGCCATATCGCTTAATGTTAAAAGTGGATAGTTGGTATATACAGGGTTATTGTTTAGAGAGAGCGGACTTTCGACTATTTAAATTAGTTCGAATGTCAAACCTTCAAATATTAAATGAAAGTTTTACTATCCGTGAAACTCCACCCATTATATCAGAGTTTATGGATAAGATGAATAAGAGACAGATTACAGTGAAACTTCTGATTCATGAATCAGTAAGGGATAAGGTAATGGAGTATTGCGGACTCGAAAATGTGATACCTGATAAAGAGCACTATTACATTGCTTTGCTACCATTTATCCAGGACGATTCTGGATTTAATCTAATACTAAGCTTTGGTGATAAATGTGAGTGCCTCGAACCATTGATTGTTAGGGAAGAATTAGTGCGACGAATTAATAGTTTATCGCAGATATATAACAATACAAATAAATAGTGTAGGTTCATTGTAATTAGATTTTGAAAAAAGAATATAAAAGACTCTGGGGGAATTTAAATTGAAAATAATTCAAAAAGTTAAAGCCATTGGTGCAAAGTGCAAAGAAAAATGGAATGCATTTAAAGAAAGGAATTACTCAAACACAGAGAAAAGTAAGGTGTGGTTATTTAATATACTCGCTTGTACAATTATCGGAAGTTTATTTCTTGATTCTGGATTACCCCGAATAATTAGCTTCTTGTTGTTTGGAGCCTTAGCCTACCTAGCGATTAATCTCTTACGTCTTGTCGTTACACTTCTTTTAAAACCCCTATTACAGGACAGAGCAAAGTCAGCAGTCTACAGTGTAATGATAGTAATTTTTATTTTTCTACCTATATATTCAGGATCTTTTCTTGTGTCGATGTCGCTAGTCTTGATAATTTCAATGCTAATTGCTTTTATTGAGATTATATTTGCAAGAAGTGTGTGGAGTTTTTTTTGTCATAGAAGAAAAAATCTAGCGGTTATATTGTCTTTCAGTCTTACCTTACTCTTTAATATAGCATTAAGTAGTATATTGCTTGGTGATGGGTTTCAGGATGATTATATCGAGCATTACGTAGCTCTAGGTAATTCAGAATATAAGAAGGTACCTGCTACCGAAAAAGTTACTTTGGAAAATGGAAGTTTATCCGTAAGTCATGCTGAGTACGGTTTGAACAGTGACGATGGTTTAGAAACTGAAACCACGGATCTTTCCTCTTACATTGGTGAGTATGAAGGGATTACAAGTATGCTTCGTGGAATGTATTGGGGGTACGACATTGATGAAGTTCCACTTGCAGGAAAGGTATGGTACCCCTCCGAGGGTGAGAATTATCCTGTCATGTTTATTATTCATGGCAATCATAACATGACGACAAAATCTTATTTGGGTTATGATTATCTGGGTGAATATTTAGCAAGTAATGGCTATGTGGTTGTTTCTGTGGATGAAGCATTTTGCAATGGCTATATTAATATGGGGCTATCCAATGAAAATGATGCCAGAGCAATCTTACTCTTAGAAAATATGCAGTTAGTGGAACGTTATAACTTAGATCCAGAGGGTCCACTTTATCAGAAGATGGATTTTAGTAATGTGGCCTTAGCTGGGCATTCCAGAGGTGGTGAGAGTATAGCAACCGCTGCACTGTTCAATGATTATACCCATTATCCTGACAATGGAAATATTAGATTTAACTATCATTTTAATATTAAATCCTTGATTGCCATTTCACCAACAGTAGATCAGTACCAACCTGCACAGCATGAGGTGGAGTTAACCGATATAAATTATCTCCTTATTCATGGCTCTAATGACCAGGATGTTACAGATGTTATGGGGTACAGTCAATACCATAATATAACCTTTGATAAGGATAGTGGTTATTTTAAAGCCTTCTTGTATATTGCTGGTGCGAACCATGGTCAATTTAATACTCAGTGGGGAAGATACGATCTTCCTCAGCCCTTTAAACCCTTTTTAAACACAAAGAACCTGCTAGGAGCAGATGAACAAAGAAATATGTTAAAGGCATATACCAAGGAATTTTTAGATGCAACGTTGAAGCAGGAAAAAGCTAGTGCAGATTTTTTTGCTAACATTGAAAGTAAGTATGAACTGGCAAATACCTTATATATGAGAGGATATCAAGACTCCACCTTTGATTTGATAACCGATTTTGATGAAGATTCTAATATAAAATATGGGCCATTAGAAACAACCAGGCTAGATGCCAACCATGTGTCAGTTTGGCGTGAGGTAAAAAGCCCCATTTATGATGGGGAAGATGATTATGTTCTTAAGTTGGTATGGGATAATACCGTAGAAGCAGAGTATATAATCTATTTACCAGCTCGGGATGTGTCAGAAGAGTTTTTACAGTTTGACATTATGGACATAGGGGAGAAGAACTATAAAGATGTAGATTTCAAATCATTAGATGCAATGATTACCTTGGAAGATTCTCATGGAAATAAAAGTTCACTTCGTATGTCTGACTATATTACCATCTATCCAACCTTGCCAGTAAGGCAATTCAAGCTTCAATTTTTAACAAATACCTTTGATGATAAAAACTTTTTTCAAACGGTACGATTGTCCTGTAAGGATTTTGAGAAGAACAACCAGAACTTTGATAGTACCTCAATTGTAAAAATCGGATTTGAATTCAGTGAAAATAAAAAGGGTAGTATCATGCTTGATAACGTTGGCTTTGGAAGGTAGGGTAAATGAATGCAAAGTATATTAATCGTTGAAGATGATGTAAATATTAATAATATGATTTGTGAAGCCTTGGATAAGCAGGACTTGTCGTGTACTCAAGCCTTTTCCGGAACGGAAGCAAGATTATGTGTGAAAAATCAGCAATATGATTTGATTTTACTGGACTTAATGTTGCCTGGAATTGGAGGAGCTGTATTTCTACAAGAACTTCGGACCTATTCAAAGGTGCCTGTAATTATTGTAACTGCCAAGGATGAGTTGGATAGTAAGGTAGATTTGTTAACAATTGGCGCGGATGACTATATCACGAAACCCTTTGAATTAAAAGAGCTGATAGCCCGTGTTCTAGTGCAATTAAGGAGAGGAAGTAATCAAGGGTTTGAGATACTTTCTTGTAAAGACTTACATTTGAACAAAAGCACCTTTGAAGTGAAAATAAAGAGCACAGCAATTAATATGACAAAGCAAGAGTTCAAAATTCTAGAGTTATTACTCTCCAATCCCAATAGAGTATTTAGTAAACAGGATATTTATGATTATGCCTGGACGGATTATTTTATTGGAGAGGATAAGACTATTAATGTACATATTAGTAACATTCGAACGAAGTTAAAGAAAGTAACCGAAGACGAATATATTGAGACAGTATGGGGAATCGGCTTCAAGTTAAAGGTTTGACACACTTAAACTATATAGTTCTTTAACATTTCTTAAACTTTTGTTTGCGATGAATTATACCTTTTACTTTAAGATAAGACCATAGTCATAAAACTAGTGCAGGAAAATATGAGCAATCAATTAAATAAGGTATCCGTCAGCACAAAGTTTTTAAAATATGAGAAAGGTATGGTTATTCATATGAGAGAGTACGTATTAAAGACGACGAATCTGACAAAGCAATATAAAAATCAAAAGGCAGTTGACCAGGTTAGTCTGAATGTTGAAAAAGGTGCGATCTATGGTTTTATTGGAAGGAATGGCGCAGGAAAAACAACCTTTTTACGAATGATTTCCGGCTTAGCAGAAGAGACAAGTGGAGGGATAGAGTTATTCGGACATAAAGGCAAGGATGTAAAAAATGTATATGATCGGGTTGGTGTCTTAATAGAAGACCCTGGTCTGTATAAAAATATGACAGCTTTTGATAACCTTAAGCTAAAAGCAATCTGTATGGGTATTTACGATAAAAAAAATCTAGAAGAAATCATTGAGAGTGTTGGTCTAACAAAAGCGGGCAATAAAAAAGTTAAAAATTATTCTCTGGGTATGAAGCAGCGTTTGGGTATTGGAATGGCTTTAATTGGAGAACCAGATTTACTAGTTCTGGATGAACCAATCAATGGCTTAGACCCCCAAGGTATTGTTGAGGTACGTGAAACAATTCTTAGTCTGAATAAAGATAAAAACATAACAGTAATTATATCTAGTCATATCTTAGAAGAGTTATCAAAGTTAGTATCACATTACGGTATAATTGACCAAGGTAAGCTAATACAGGAACTTACAAAAGAAGAACTGTCGGACAAATGCAGTGAGCGAATTGAAATTATCCTTGAGAACCCTGAAAAAGCTTGTACTGTGCTGGAGCATTTAAATATTCACAAGTATAAAGTAGTAAACAACAAGACAATCCAGATCTATGAAAGGCTGGAGGATGTTGCTGATATTAATAGGGAGCTCGTTTTAAACCAAATAAGGGTTAGTTCAATTGGAGTGAATCGAGATAACTTGGAAAAATATTTTATGGAGCTTACAGGAGGGTCTGACAATGCTTAATGTGATAAAAATGGATTTATACCGATTAGTGAAAACTAGAAGTCTCTATGTAATTTTAATCATAGTTGCAGCGTTTATGATGTTGAATGTTTATATGCTTCAACAAAATTTTGAAATGTATTCTTCAAAACAAACTGATGTGAATACAGTACAGGAAACGACAGCAGAAGATAGTACAGAAAACGTCAATTTAGGAATTAGCTATGATGGGTCTTCATTAATAAGAGCCGATGTCACCTTACTGGATGAAGTTATGGTTATGTTATCTAGTGGAATTATGCTGCTATTTACTGGGATTTTTGTGGTAATCTATGTTTGCGGAGAAAACACTTCTGGATATATTAAGAATTTGGTTACCTGTACGAAAAGAAGATATTACATTATCTTATCAAAAACAGTAGCGATGTCTGTCTTTGTTCTATTTGAACTTTTAATCATGTTGCTGATAACAGGGATTGCTTCAAGTATTTTTATAGATAACATAACAATAGAGCTCTCTGCCAAGCTATTTCAATATCTGGGATTACAATTTTTATTGCACATTGCTTTTGCAGTAGTTATTATCATGGTTTCAGTACTGACCAGAAGCACTGCGATTAGCATGATCATCAGTATTTGCTTATGTTCGGGAATCGGAGCATTAATCATTGGCTTCATTAGTAAATTAAATATTAATGGACATCACATTGGTGCTAAACTACCAGATTACTTAATAACGACAAATGTGCAAGCGTTAATGAGCACTCCCTCCAGTGAAATAAGTATAAGAGTGATAGGTGTATCTGTAATTGCAATCTTAGCGTACAATGCAATAAGCTGCCTTGTTATGGAAAAGAGAGATATATAGTCATATCAGCTAATTGCAAAATGGAATTAACTTTAGAAATGTGGTGTGACTTTTCTAAGTATTTATTAGTAAGGGGATTAAGATGTGGCTTAATATTGTGTTCGGAATTATAAGCATAAGTAGCTTAAGCATATTGGTTTTATACCGGCGGCAGGTTCGCTCTATCTGCCGCCAGCTTGAATTTATTAAAGATAATTCAACGAATAAAATAATCTCAGCAGAGTTGGATTTTATAGAAGTAAAAGAATTATCAAAGAACCTAAATAAAATGATAAAAATGCAGAGAGAGCATGAGGTGGAATATAAAAATAAAGATAATCAATTAAAAGAAACGATTACAAATATCTCTCATGATATTCGAACCCCTTTGACTTCGCTGAAAGGATATTTTGAATTGTTATCTGAATCCACTGTGGAAGCGGATCGAAGACGTTATGTTAAAATCATTGAGACAAGATTATTTTCGTTACAAGAGATGGTGGAGCAGCTGTTTACCTATGTGAAACTACAAAATGAATCCTATGATTTGGAGATAGAGGAATGTAATCTTAATAGGATAGTGTATGATTCTGTTTTCTCATTTTATGAAGATTTTAAGAATAGAGGGATGGAGCCAATTGTATTAATTCCTGAGGAAAGTTCATTTGTTATGGCTAATGAAGCAGGGTTACGCAGAGTCGTGCAAAATGTCATAAAGAATGCTTTGGATCATGGGAATGAACAAATTATAATAGAAATGAAGAGGGGTAGTGATAAAGTTGAATTGTTCGTAAAAAACAGATATTTAGGAATAGATAAGATTGATACGGACAAGGTGTTTCATCGCTTCTACAAAGCAGATGAATCAAGGAGTAGTAATTCCACAGGGCTGGGATTATCCATTGCTTATGAGTTAGTGAAACATATGAATGGAAATATTACTGCATTTTTAGAGGGAAATCTTTTTGTAATTAAAATTCAATTTGCTATAGAGGATGTTAGCTAGTCCAAGTTTATTATATATAGTAGTTAAAATTAAAAATAGAAAATTAAGGAAGTTCTACTTGACAAAAATAGGTAACAAGTGTATCCTCTAATTAGGTAACAAGCGTTATCTGATTGGAGGTTTTTCTATGTCTGAACTATACGCAAAGGTTTCTGATTCCGAACTAAAAATAATGAAAATTTTATGGCAAGAAGCTAAGCCAATGAAGCTTGCAGAGATCCGTAAAAAAATTACACCCATAACTGGCTGGGAGAGTGTTATGGTTAAGACACTGTTATATAGGTTAGTTGATAAGGGAGTTGTCAGCTCAAAGAAACAGGACGCATTTTATTTTACACCAAACATTAGTGAACAGGACTATAATGAATATGCAACGAATTCCTTTGTTGATAAGTTGTATGATGGGAATGTAAAAAATCTTGTTGCGACTTTAATAGACGGAAACAAGATTTCAGAGGAGGATATCTCAGAGTTACGTGCAATGTTTAAGGTTGGTAAAGGGAAGGTAGGAAATTAACATGACTACTACCGGTATAAACATTTTTCGAATGTTACTGGCAATGACACTTACAGGTAGTGTAATAGCCGCAATTCTTTTTGTTATAAAACCAATAATAAAAAATAAATTATCAAAAACCTTTCAATATTATATATGGCTTCTGGTTATTATTACGTTACTTATCCCTATTCCATTATCAATCCCTGTGAATATGTCAACAACTAAGGTTAAAACAGATGATTCTGTTATTACAGTGATTGAGCCAATGTTAACAGTTCGTGATGTGGTAGATAAATTTATATTTAGCACAGAGGTAAAAGACGATAAGAAAAGTCTGCCAATATTCACTGCGAAAGCAATTTTAGTATATTGGTTCATTGGTTTTTTGGTATTCTTAGGAATAAACATCTCTACCTATTTTATATTTGTAAAAAAGTTAGAAAAGACGGTGGTAGAATTTGATGCAAGCTGCACCTGGATGTATGTATTTAAAAGTAAATTTGTATCAACACCAATGTTATTAGGTATTTTTAGGCCTGCAATTATTTTGCCAGATCGTGAGTATGAGGAAGAACAAATAAATAATATTATATTGCATGAAACCTGGCATTATAAACGGCGTGATTTAATCTTAAAATGGGTTGTAACCATAACAAATGCAGTTCACTGGTTTAATCCCATTGCATACTTGATAAGAAAAGAGATTAATATTGCTTGTGAATTAAGTTGTGATGAGGCTGTAATCAGGAAAATGAGTGATGAGAACAAACAAAGCTACGGGGATACTTTAATCTCTGTAGTAGCAGACAGGCGTTGCCCAGTAGGAATTGTTTCAATGACCATGTGCGAGGATAAACAAAAACTAAAAGATCGTCTCCTTTCCATCATGCAATATAAACGAATTAGTAAGCTTTTTATTGCAATTTCAATTGGTATGATTACGTTCTTGTCAGGTGGAGTGATTGTGTTAAATGCGAGAACTGTATTTGATTTATCCTCAAATATATTAGTAACAGACTCAGTAGAAACAGAGAAAAATATTCTTGATTTGATGGGCAGTTCTTCAGAACATCTCTATATTGATTTGGATAAAGCAAAGCCTTTTGAAATAACTACTGAACTTAAGCTTTCCAGATTTACCAATGATGTCTATACCATAGAAACGAACGGGATAGCGCAAAACTATCAATTACAATATCAACTTGGTAATAGTGAAAAGTCACTTAAAATTATAAAAACAGGAAATATACCAATACCAAATAATAGTGTGAGTATATCAGTATTTTTTGATGCGTTAAAGTACTTACCTAAAGATGATATTATGCGTGAGTCAGTAGTCGAACCTAAAAAGTTTTTTGTAAGTTTTGGAGAGGGGGAAGTAATTAATGGTTATCATATTTACTATAATGCGCAGGGTGATATGTCTCAACATTATCAAGACTTACTTATTCTTACTCTTGTTCCAGATTATAGCGAAAAATCAGAAAAGCTTCTATCAAAGCTCCAAGCAGTAGATAAAACGTTAATTTTGAACTACTATTTAGCCTATAGAAATATAAAAATTCTTACTGAGGAGAAAGATAAGGCGCGACAAATAGCATTACAAGCAGTACAGGACTACATACGTGGTTCAGGTAGTACAGATAATAGGGCAGAGCCAATTGTAGTTAATTATGAAAACGGTAACCCATTTTTTATATTTGAATTATGGAATGAATATATTGCTATTACAGTAAGTAAGACAATAGATGGTCAATGGCACAGTAGAATAAGTAATGAAAAGAAGTATGGAAGGCACATACAGCTTATATATAAGGGCTATTATGGAGAGGGAGATAATGAAAAGTTGTTTCTTGTATCCAAGATTCTTAGTGATGAGGTTGCCTTTATTGGAGTTGGAACTGGTAAAAATCTTGACATTAAGTCTATTGGTGGTCAAAAAATAGTCAGTATGTTATTTGAGGAGTCAAAATATAGAAGTTTAGATGACCCAATTGCTTATTCCAAGGAAGGTATTCCACTATATCATATAAGAGTGCTTCGAGAAGATGATAATTTTTTACCTATATTAACAGCATGGGTACCGATACCTTACTATAATTTATTAAAGAAGTACTACCGAAAATAAACGAAGTATAATAAGAGCTAAACAGGCTCTAATATACCTACAGTTAGTATATTGTTTAGCAAAAAACAGGTAAATATTGACATTTAATCAAATGAAATGTATATTAATAATATAATACAAAATTTTACAATCATAATTAAATTACACAATATATTAATTTTAAACAATTATGAGTTTCCAAGTTATATACCTATAAATTTTAAAGTAATTTCTGTTGTGAAATTTATCAGCAAGTTTAATTAAAGATGTTGGTAAATAGGTGAAGTAACAGAATTACATAGAGTAACAGTGACTATTGTTATAAAATTTTTAAACTCTTAGAGTTTGAAAAATAAAATAAAAAGGGGATATAATTATGTTAGGAAAAAGGGGTTTTAAGGTTAGTATTTGTTTTGCTTTAATCGTAGTACTTGTTTTATCCTTTGGTACTTCGAACGTTCTTGCTGAAACAACTAAGGTCGTTACGGTTACAAAAGCAGCCAGTGTAATGGGTCCATTGAGTGTAGTAGAATTAATTAAGAGAGAATTTATATCTGTGACAAGCTATGAATATGATGATGGTAGCTTTAAAGGTACTCTTCGTTGTAGCGGAATAAGTAATTGGGTACAAACCTATGACCATTACGATACAGTTAATCAAGTGCCAATCTTTAAGTTTACCTTTGATGCAACTTACTCAGGTACGGTAACTGCTTATCCAGCTACTAAAACAGTAACTGTAATTCAACCAGCCAGCGCAGTTGGTCCGTTGAGTGTAGTAGAATTGATTAAGAGAGAATTTATGTCTGTGACAAGCTATAATTATGATGATGGCACCTTCAAAGGGATTCTTCGTTGCACTGAAATAAATAATTGGGTACAAACCTATGACCATTATGATACAGTTAATCAAGTGCCAGTCTTTAAATTTACCTTTGATGCAACCTATTCGGGTACAGTTACACAGTACTAAAATAAAATATATTAATGTATTGGATTAAAACAGGCTGTTGCAAAAAGATACCTAGGTGGAAAAGGAAGATATAAACTCCATTTTCTCTAAACATAGTAGACTTTTGCAACAGCCTGTTTGTTTTACTCCCACACTAAAGCATCTTCAAAAAACGGCAGCAGATGATCCTTCATGGTATTCGGAGGCATAACATGACCTCCATCAAAGTTAACAAGAAGATTACTAATTCCTTTTTGCTTTAAAAGATCTGATAAATAAATGGTCCCTTCTGTAATCCAACCATAATTATCATAACTGCCGCAGCTTAAACCAATCGCCTTTAACTTAGAATCCAGTGATAAATAGGCATTAACTTTTTCCTCCCAATGACCAAACCCAGATTCCCAGCGTTCCAGCAGGAGATTATCTGCGTCGGAACCATCTCTAAGCGGAAGTGTTTCATAGGGTTCTTCGTCGTTATAGGCAAAGGCAAGAGAATAGGCACGCAGAAATTGCCGGTCATATTTCCACGTATCCAAAGCATCTCCTATCTTACCGGGTGCTAAAACTCCGGGAGACATAGCGTAGACACAGCTGTAAACATCGGGATAAAGGAATGCCAGGTGCAGAGCACCATACCCGCCCATGGAGAAACCACAGATACCTCTGGATTCTGCTTTTGCTATAGTTCTATAATTACTATCTATATAGGAAACTACTTCTTTTACAGTGTAATCCTCCCAGTTACCAATAACAGGAGAATTAACATAATAGGAACCTCCCCCCGAATTGGAGCCATCTATTGCTACAAGGATAAATTCCTTACTGGGATTTCTTGAAAATTCTGGATCAAAGGAAACCTTTGCATATCTGGCAAAGGATAAAGCGGACTCACCAAAACCATGTAAGAAATACACGACAGGGTAGTTTTTATCACTTTCCCCATAGGAGGGTGGAAGATAAACATAAAGCTGTTGAACAGTTTTCTCATTTAAAAGATTTTCAGAAATAGCCTTTGAGTCATAATCAATCGTATCTATTGTTCCCTCTTTTAGTACAAAATCTTCTGTTACTACATCGTCTTTAATAATCTCGTCCTTTACTACCGCTTCCGTTGGGGTAACCTCATTATTCGTTTGTAGCTCTTTGTTACCATCCAGATTCTTATCCGGTACGTCAGTGATATTCTCTACTGGTTTGGTGTTAACATTTGATGTCTTGCTACATCCGGTTAATGCCAGAAGAAAGATAGAGAAAAGAATCAGCAGGATTCCAATTCGTTTCATATTTAATTCCTCCATATTATTAATATTTTGACAAAGGTTTACAAGTATTATAATATGGAAAAAGATAGGACACTGAACAATTCTTGCTACATTTTAAGATGTATTTTTCAGAAAGGTATTAAATATATGAACGTTGTAAACCGTAAATTGATTGAAGACGCAGTTTTATTGATTGAAGATAATTTAAAATCAGGATTTTCCTTAGACTGCATGGCAGAGCAGCTTTGCATATCAAAATACCATTTGCATCGACTATTTAAAGCAATAACAGGCAATCCGCTGATGTCCTATGTCAGAGGTAGAAAACTAACCAGTAGTCTGTCTGAATTAAGGAAGGATGATTTGAAAATTATAGATATTGCTTGTGAGTATCATTTTGGCTATGAGCAAAGTTACGAAAGAGCGTTTAAACAAATGTTTGGCATGACCCCCTCTAGATTTCGGCAGCAGAACTGTGAGCTGCCAATTGTTCCGAGAGTGGACACAAGCTTGTTAAGTGACCTATCTACTGGAATGATATTACCCCCCTTCTACTGTACAAAACCACGTTTTCATCTGGCAGGATTAAAGGCTTTGACAAATCACAAAGAGAATTATGATACCTCGGTAGCCAATAGAAATGCGTTGGAGTTTTACTATAAGCGACGGACGGAATTAGAGAATGTGATAGACGAGAATATCTATTACGGGTTGGTCACTTACTATAATTTTTATGAAGCTGATTATTATATGCCAAGTGTAGAGGTTTCCATTCCCTTTGACACTTATAGGGATTTTACCTGTCAGACGTTAGAACAGTCTGATTATGCAGTTTTTCGTTATGTTGGGCTCCATTCGCCACAGGAATTAACAATGAAGCAATTAGCGGAGATTTATGACGTAATAGAGACGGTATGGATGCCAAAGACCAGTTTTACGCTTAGAAATCAGTATCATTTTGAAAGAATAGACCAGCGAATCTGTAGGGAAGACTATTGTGAGGCAGATCTGTATTATCCAATTCAATAGGGTAGAGATTCAAAAGATCTCATTTTAAAGCATAAACTCTGTAACAGCATATTAAAAGTTTATTGGCATTAAGAAAGGTGTGGTAATTTAACATGAAGAAGGATTACAAACTAACATTAAAAAGGCTATTGTTCTCTATTTTTATTCTGTCGATGTTTTTTGGTATCAGTCAAAGTAATACCTTAACAGTCCATGCAAAGGATAATAACCTTATTAAGTATTTGGAGTTTTTGCAGTACACAGATCCTGTTCCCAGATATAACTTTGATAATTGGATGTTGACAAAAACAGAATATGAAGAAGTAGCCGCGCTGGCAAGGGAAATTATTAAGGGTGTGTCGAGTGACTATGATAAGGCTTTGACAATACATAACTGGATAGCAGATAATATTTATTATGATTATGACCTTTATTACAATAGGGTAGAATGGGAGCTGATTACTCCAAAGACTGTTTTAGCGACAAAAAAGACAGTCTGTGATGGGTATGCTAAGTTGGTTGAAGCGATGTACAATGCTGTTGGTATTCCTTGCTTTTATATTAGGGGAGTATCCAGTAGCGGGATTGGTCATGCCTGGAATATAGCCTATGTAGGAGGACAGTGGATTGTTATAGATGCCACTTGGGATTCTGGAAATACATATGAATATGGTAAATTTACAAAAGGTTCATCCAGAACAACCTATTTTGATATGAGTCCAGATGAATTTTCTGAAACACACATACAGCAATCAGATTACATCGGAGTATATCAGAATGTTGTTTACGCATTAGATCTCACTACCAATGAACTGACGGTGATGGAAGTAATGGGAAATAAATCGTCAGTAACTATAACCTCTGGTATTGGAAGATATAAGGTTACAACGATTGGAAGAAGTGCTTTTCGGTCTAATTCTTTATTAGTTGTTTCAGGTGATTTGTTGGTTAATGATTGGCTGGAAACCGTTATCCTTCCGGATACCATAAAAATAATTAAAGAAAATGCTTTTGGAGCATGCACTGCTTTAAAGAATATTGTTATACCAAAGAGTGTAAAAGAGATACAATCTGGGGCATTTTATTATTGCAAATCGCTAGAGGAAATTGTGATTCCCGAGGGTGTTGAAGAGCTGGAGGGTGCAATATTTGCTAACTGTACTTCATTAAAAAAGGTTAAACTTCCTTCTACGTTAAAGCTGATAGCTGATGCAGCCTTTTCATCCTGTACATCGCTTAAAAATATTGAACTCCCGACAGGTGTGGTGGAAATTGAGGTTGGAGCTTTCATGGGCTGTGCTTCGCTGACCAGTATAAAACTACCGGAAAATTTAGAGAAAATGGGAGGGAATATATTTGAGGGAACTTCCATTACTGCATTAGTTATTCCGGTTAAAGTAACAAATTTACCGAAGGATTTATTTTATGGTGCTGAAAAGCTTAAGGAAGTGGAATTTTTAAGTTTAAACCCAGAGAAGTTGCTGGTTGATAATACTGTTCAAGATATTATTAGCGGTTCCTATGTAAAGCGTTTTGTTGTTCCAAATGGATATAAGGATAAATACCGTAAAGTTCTTTCGATCCTAGTACTGGTTGAAAAACAGGTTTTAGATGGTGACGACGTTATGGCCTATGATAAAAATCTGTTTGAACAATGGGAGTGGAATACTTCGAAGAGCTTCTATCTTCCCGTCAGTGAGATTAAGACGGTCAAAGAAAGCGGAAATACCTATGAAGTTCAGTATGCCTTAGGCTATACAGTTACAACAAAAGCAAAAGGAAGCACATATGGAGAAGTTAAGGTAATAGGTTACTATAGTTTAAAGGCAGTAAAAGGGGGAACTTCCAGCAGTAAGCAACCATCAAAGGAGGTTACCAACTTAATTATTCCGGAATATATCTCCTATCTGGGAAACAAATATTATGTTACTGAAATAGGTGACAGAGCATTTCAGGAATTTGAGCGATTAAAAACCTGTACTCTTTCTCAAAGAATAAAGAAGATTGGAGCATTTGCCTTTTCTGGTAGTTCATTGACAAAAGTAATGTTCCCATCTAGTCTGGCTGAACTGGGAGAAGGTGCATTTTCCTATACCAATATTAAGAGTGTTAACCTTCCAGCAACCATCAAATCATTAGGTGATGGTGCTTTAAGTGGTATGACAAAGTTAACAAGTATTACCGTAGATAAGAAGAATACATTTTTTAAATCAGACGGTAAAATTTTATATAGTAAAAATGGGGATACCGTTTATACCTCAGTTGTTCTTAAGGGTAAAGTTATATTGCCAGAAGGAGTAAAAACAATTAAAAAGGGTGCGTTTTATAATTCCTATGAAGCAGGTAGAGCGAACAACAAATCAACCTCAACTATTACAAGTATTATATTGCCGAAGAGTCTTGCAACCATTGAAGCTGTTGCCCTTTATGGGATTGCTGCAGTGGAGTTCAAGGGTAGTAAACCACCGCTTATAAAATCTCCGATTTATGCGACGATTAAGGTTCCTGCTGGTGCGAAAGCAGCCTATCAAAAGATAAAGGTCACTGAGCATGATATAGGATTCTTAAACACAATCTTCGGATATGAAAAGAATGAACTGGTATTTGATAAGTATAAAATAAGTTGACGAATGAAAGTGTAGCTGTTGAATTTATAAGTATTAATTTCTTTAAGGACTGTTGGTGACAGCAGTCCTTTTCTGATTCAACAGCCTAGCTAAAGGAAAGCAAAAGTTAATTATTCTAATAACAATTTAACTTGTTATATTATAGGGCAGTTGCTATAATGTAGGAAAATGTTGGTTAATATTATATTATGGGGTGAAACTGTGAAAATAATAAAAAGTAAATCAGTGATTCCGATTTATTCAGTCGGTTTTCTATGGATAATCTATGCTATTTTATTTCCTCTGTATCGTTTGACGGATTATTTTATTGTAGTTGTGTTGTCTTTATTCTTATATCTTTTAACATCCTTTGCTATGCCATCTTTATTTGCCAGAAAAGTTGTTAAAGACACCAATACCGGAGATGTGTTTCTTGATGAAATGTTGGTTGAAGCCTTGGATAATCTGGAGAAAATTAGACTAGTACAGAATAACATCTTGAAAGAAAGTATAAGAAAACATATAGAAAGCATGATAGACGATACTCAGAGTATTATAGATTTTGTTAAGAATAATCCGGACAAGAGTTCTAATGCTAGTCAATTTTTTTATTATTATTTGCCTGAGACAGTGAAAATATTAAATAGTTATAAGGAACTGGAAACGTTTGGACAAGCAGAAGAAAATCAATCGATGTCAATTCTGAAAATGGAAGAGTTTATAAGGGGCCTGGAAACGGCTTATCATAAAATACGGGATAATGTCTATGAGGATAAAGCGATGGAGACATCGATTAATATGGATGTCATGAAAAAGATGTTACAGCAGGATAGTTATTTATAAGAATAGGTTTGAAAATTGGCTTAGGGGATGGTAGGATGAATGGCGTATGACCACCATAAGTTTGAAGTTAATCGGAAAGGTATGGATACTTATATGAAGTACTTGAAGGATAGAAAAATAGCAATTAGAATAACGTCATTTTTAATCGTATTTTCCATATTACTTGGTGCAAACCTTTCGCTGTCTAAAATAAGGGAAGAGGCCCTGCTTATATTTTATCAAGGGGAAAGAATGGATGGTAAGGGTATTCAAAGTGATTTGGAATATATAATGGATCAATGCTATAATCTGACCGTTGTTGCTGGAAGATATATGGATAAGGACGATGAGAGAATTGAGAATGTGCTGGAACATTTAGATCTAATGGAGAAAGCAGAAACTCCTGGGTATAAATTTGAGGCGAAGGAACAACTATTAGAAGTAAGTATGAAGTTATATGAAGAGCTTAACCTTATGAACTTGGACAAACGGGATCAGTATTATAGAGATAGCTTTTCTGTAGATGTGAAATCCAGGCAGCTAATCATTTCGCATAGTAGTTATAATAAAAGTGCAAGTATTTTTAATAAATGTTTAAAGCGGTTTCCTGCAAATGTTTTAAGTGCAATAACATTTGTAAAGCCATTAGAATTATACGAATAGGAGAAAATACAATTAATGAAAAAATTCTGTCTTTTATTACTTACTTCATTATTCATTGCAGGAATACCAGGGATAATTGTAAATGCCGATACCTTAGAACCAACGAAAGAGTTTTATGTAAATGATTACGCGGATGTCATCAGTGCTGAAGTAGAAGATGAGATAATCGATTTAGGATATCAGTTGGAAGAGCAGACCGGAGCACAGATCGCTCTTGTTACTGTAGATTTTACAAATGGAGATTCTCTAGAAACCTATGCAATGGAATTATTTAATACTTGGGGAATCGGCTCCGCAGAAAAAAATGATGGACTCTTAATTCTTCTGTCAATTGGAGATGATGATTATTGGGTGACACAGGGGGAAGGGTTAGAAGATACGCTTACCAGTGGAAAAATATCTAGTATTCTTCAGAAATATCTGGAACCAGATTTTGCAGCAAAGGACTACAGTGCTGGAGCAAAAAAGACTTATGAGGCATTTGCGAAAAGGTTAAATAGTCAGCTAGGGAATACCACTGCTAGCTCGGAGTCTGATGTAATAAAAAAGGCAGATACGTATACTTACGATCATGCCAAAATTATAAGCAATGAGTATGAAGCGTATATAAATCAAAAAAGTACCGAGATGAAAGAGTTATATAATGCTGGATTCTATGTAGTAACAAGGGATTATTGTGAAGATGGACTAAGTTTTCAAGAAGACACAATAAATACCTTTGAACGTCTTAAGGCAAAGGGACGGGATGTGGTATTAGTCTTATATAAAGAAGATGATAATTACTGGTTGTTACCAGGAAGAGAAACGGAAGAGTTTGCAACAAACAAAGTACTTGGCGATATATTAGATAATGTTTTAGAGCCTGAGTTTGCGGAAAAACATTATAGTCAGGGAGCCAAGGATACTGCTAACAGCTTTTATAAATTATTTCAATCAAATTATGAGGATTTGACTAAGATAGAACCAGAAGTAGTAAATGCCGGAAGCAACACTGATATAGAAGAAAATAATCCAGGAGAAAAAGTCGATGAATCCAAAGGGAATGAAATCGGTCCAGAGGATACCAGATATAATGGAGTGGTTTATGCAATAGGGTTAGGGCTATTATTTATTCTCATTCTTTCGATAAGATCAAAACGTAGAAGACGATATATTAATGACTATGGAGTTCCTTTTAATCCATACAGCAGAAAATATGTTAGAATTTATGGACCAGGAGGTTATTGGGGTTCATATGGATACCCAAATGGTGGGTATCATAACGGTGGATATAATAACAACAGATATCGGAACAGTGGTAGGCAATATAATTCAAATGACGATGACGACGATGATAGAGGAAGAGGAAGGTCCTCCACAGGTGGCAGCTTCTGGGGAAGCAGTGGAGGAGCAGGCAGATCTTCTTCCACTAGATCGTCCTCTAGTAGCGGTTCCTCCTCCGGTAGTTCCTATAGTGGAGGAGGAGCAGGCAGATCTTCAGGCGGAGGTAGCAGTAGTTCTGGACATTCCTCCGGTGGTGGTAGGGCATCCTCTAGCGGTGGAGGTGGGCGTAGCCGTGGAGGTGGAGCAGGTAGAAACAAGTAATTTGTAAAATACATATAAGATACAACAAACACAAGAGAACAAATAGCGAGTGTGTAGTAAGTTACCGTTATTTGTTCTTTTTATAATTTAATTTTATTTTGGTTGCTATTTTTTAGAAATTAATAAAAACACAAAAGAATAGTATATAATGGTAATTACGTCATTTAGTAAGACTATGGGGGAACTGGAGATGAAAGATACTAAAAACAAGGAAAGTAGAGCAAATTGCAGTAATAACAAAAGAAGTAAAACCAGAATAGTTCAGAATAATATCTATATTATAAAACTGCTCTGCAGCATCTGTAAATCACGAGTAGCTCATACTGCAATCAGCCAATGTTTAGATTATTTTGGGTGGATTTTTTATGGCGGTTTTTTTGTCCGTTTTGTTATTGATGAAGCACAGCAGGAGCAGGGTTTTGCTAAAATAATGGTCTTCATATTAATTACAATTTTGGTATTTGGCTTTATATCTGCTTATATGAGCTATTTTGAAAACGGCGTAAAACCTTTAACAGACATACAGATATATAAAAACTTATATCGCAAGCTATATAAAAAAGCAACAAATGTTGAAATAGAATGCTATGAGGATAATGAGTTTTACAACAAATATACAATGGCTTTAGAAAGTGCCAATGTAAGAGTGACTGCCACCAACGATAACCTATGGTCCATTGTTTTTGGCGGCATTGCTTCTGTGGTTGCTTTTGCTGTTATGTACGGAATAGATCCCTATGCCATCCTTTTTGTAATTTCACCTATCATAGGTAACTTTGTATTTGGAGCAATCTTAAATAGATTGACCTATCGTATTAATAAAGAGCAGACACCCTTTAATCGAAAAGCAGAATACATAAACCGTGTCATTCATTTATCAGATTATGCCAAGGAGGTACGTCTTACCAATGTATTTCGATTGATGATGAAAAAGTATGAGGAAGCAATTAATGGGAACATTTCGGTGGTTAGTAAGTATTCGTTGAAAACAATCTTTGCCAATTGGTTTCATCAAATGTTTACTTTTACAATTATCTTTGAAGGTGCTTTGCTGTATGGAGCATATCGAACAATTGTAACAGGGAGCATGAGTCTGGCAGAATATGCTGTACTTAGTAGCTTTATGGTATCTACCACCTGGATTCTAATTGGTTTCTCCACTTCACTTATTGATAGCTATAGGAACAGTTTGTTTATTGAGAATCTACGTACCTTTTTAGAATATGAACCGGTAATACCCGAGGATTATGAAGGGCTTACGCCAGGACAAGAGATAACCTCCATTGAGTTTAAAAATGTCAGCTTTGCTTATCGAAATGGAAAGCAGATTCTAAACAATCTCTCCTTTTCAATAAAAGGGAAGAGCTCCGTAGCCCTAGTTGGACATAATGGTGCCGGAAAGTCAACCATCATTAAGCTGTTATTTCGCTTTTATGATCCCACAGAGGGATCAATCCTTGTGAATGGCAGAGATATTAAGGAGTACAATCTTAGGGCCTATCGTAAACTTTTCTCAGCGGCGTTTCAGGATTATAAAATCTTTGCTATGAGTGTGAAGGAAAATGTTCTAATGAGAAAAGCCACAGATATAGATAATGATCTTGTAAAGGAAGCGTTAATTAAGGCAGGGGTCTATGAGAAAATCCTACAGCTGCCAAGTGGAATGGATACGGTCTTGACAAGAGAATTTGATGATGAGGGTAGTGTTTTATCCGGTGGACAATATCAGAAAATTGTTGTTGCCAGAGCTTTCGCAAGCGACGCTCCAATTAAGATCTTTGATGAACCCTCCAGCGCCTTAGACCCTATCGCTGAATATGAACTGTTCGAAAGTATTATGCAGGATAGTTTGGATAAAACAATGATATTTATCTCCCACAGACTTTCTTCCGTGCAGAATGCAGATGCTGTATTCATGCTGGAGCAGGGTGAAATCATAGAACGTGGAACCCACAAGGAATTAATGAAGCTTGGTGGTGCTTATGCAGATATGTACCGTAAGCAAGCAGAAAATTATCTGGCTGTGGATGTTTCACTGGAGTCCAACAATTTAGAGGGCGAATATGCAGGAAGTATCTTCACTAACCTGAATACAGTGGAGGTGGCACTATGAGTGATAGGATAAATCAAAAACAAAGTCTTAAGCAAGTTGCATCTAACCAGTGGTTTATGATTAAGCTTTGCTTTGGTGCTACTCCGTTTTTTATCTGTTACTTAATGTTTGAAGCTATAAAGCTACAGATATCCATATTCTTTGAACATACAGTGGGTGTCCAATATGTTTTGCATGTGGCAGAAACAGGCGGACCTTTTGTGAAGGCAATGACATATTTGGTGGTAATAGCAATCTGTATCGAAATATCCTCCATGCTTACGGCAATCTATGTTCAACATGTGTCACTAAAGCAAAAGCCTAAGCTTTATAAGGCCCTAAAAGGGCAATTATATGCAAAGGCAAAGGATCTAGACTTAGCTTGTTATGATGATCCCAAGTATTACAATGACTTTGTACTTACAGTTTCAGAGGCAGAGAAAAGTGTGGATCGATTCTTAACCTTGGTGGAACGGTTATGTACTAGCCTTACGGTGTTTATAACTTTGGGTATTTTCATTTTTACTGTGGATGCTTGGGGGCCGCTGTTTATAGTACTTTCATTTTTGTTTTCATTTATTTTGGCAGGAAAAGTGAATAAATTGAATTTTAAAGTAAGGATGCTTAAGAATCCTATCGAAAGAAAAAGGGCTTATAATCATAGGGTGTTTTATTTGAACGAATATGCAAAGGAATTGAGGCTGAACCCTTCCATTACTGAAATCCTATATGAGGATTTTGATCAAACCAATGATGAAATTAATAATGTTACGAAGAAATATGTGAAGAAGCTAACTTGGCTAGGATTTTGTAAAGACTATCTGTCCAAAGATTTTATAACGGATGGCTTATATGCTACATATCTAATTTATCAAACTGTTGTTTTACATACCATTTCCTATAGCAACATGGTGGTTCTGTTCAGTGCAATCAACAGATGCCGCCGTTCAATGAATACGTTGGCAGAGTTATACCCTTTGGCAGCAGAAAACAGCTTATATGTGGAAAAAATAAGAGAATTTTTAAACTTTGAATCTAGTATTAAGGGCGAAGATAGTTATGAAATTCCTAAGGAGCCAAAAGGCCTTGAACTAAGAAATGTGTCATTTGCGTATAACTCCAAAGATGGGAATATTCTTAACAACATCAATATGAAGATAAATCCCAATGAAAGAATTGCGATTGTAGGTTATAACGGAGCTGGTAAAACAACCTTAATTAAGCTTATTATGAGACTTTATGATACCAAAGAAGGAGATATTTATTACGACAATATAAACATAAAAGAGTATGAGTTAAATGCTTATAGAAATAAAATCGGAGCGGTGTTCCAGGACTATAAGATTTTTGCGGCAACTTTAAAGGAAAATGTATTACTTGATGATTGCGATGAAATAAAGAACGAAAATTATAATACAGTAATTGTCCAGAATACCGATGAGCAGGTAAGCAAAGCTTTAGAAGAAAGTGGCTTTGGTGAGCGTCTGGTTTCCTTAAAGGAAGGTTTGAATACCCATCTATCTACTGAGTTTGAGGAGCAAGGGATCAGCCTGTCCGGGGGTGAAAATCAAAAGGTTGCTATCGCCAGAGTGTTCTACAAGAGTGCTAATCTTATTATTTTGGATGAACCCTCCAGCGCATTAGACCCAGTTACAGAATATAATTTAAATAAGACCATGCATAAGATGGCACAGGAGAAATCAGTTATTTATATCTCGCATCGGCTTTCCACGACCAGAGATGCAGACTGTATTTATATGCTGGAGAATGGGTCTATTATTGAAGCAGGCACGCACAGGCAATTATTAGAGCTAGATGGAAAATATGCTGCCATGTGGAATGCCCAGGCAGGGAGATATCGATAGAATCAGGTGTAACTGCAAAACATAATTTAAATATAGAAAAGGTGGATATTAGGAAGTTAATATCCACCTTTTCTATATTTAAATTATTTACAACAGGCTATATCAGAATAGTAGTACCTACCAACAATAAAGATTAAATTTATTAGATGGGTATTTATTTTTTGTAGGTATCATTATATTCTGTAATCCGATCCTGCTCAAATTGTTCCATTACTTGCGAAAGATTATCTTCCTGTAATCTATCAGCAGGGAAATAGGAAACAGAGATGGAGTTCACCCAGGAGGAAGCGCGACCTTTCTTTTCAGGTTTGTTTTCCATTGGTAAAACTCGAATATTATACTGACTTACAAGTATGTTTTGTTCTTTTAATAACGATTCTAAAGCTTTTGCAACTTCCGCAATTACATCATAAGATACCTTATCATTGTAAATAGTAGCATCTATTTGTAAAGGTATGGGCGGATTATAAATATCAAGTTCCATATCACGGGTTAGTTTAGTAAAATCAATATTCTTTTCATCATCTACTGCAAAGGATAGATATACATTATCAAAGTCATAATCTAACTTCCCAATAATTAAGGACTCTGCAAGTTCACGCATCTCGCTATCCAATCTTCGCCAGGTAGTCATATTATTGGCAACTTCATATTTATAATCATCACTTTGTACCTTACCGTAGTCATCTGTGTAAATATTAAAGACAGTATCCTGGCTAGTGCCAGACTCAACTCGAACTATATAGTTACTAAATTTAAAGTTGTAGGTTGCACGAATAACTTGTAAATCCAAATCCTTGTAGTTTGCAGCAACATATTCCTTTGCAGATTTTTTGGCTAAAGCTTTCGAAACAGGATTACCTACCCATGAATTAACAAATAGAAGCAATAGTACAATTAAACCAATTGCCACTACAGCAGCTAGTATCTTTTTTATCTTCATCTTAATTCTCCTTTTTTTCTTTTCTAAAGGCATAACTAAAAAGCCAAGCAATTACAGTACCGAGGGCAATAAAGAATACATAAATAAACGACCACCAAAAAGCCATAAGAAATAATGATTTGAAATCAGAATACCCTAATACACCATATATAAGTTCACGAATTGCAATCCAGCCCATAGAGAATAGAAAAATACCAACGGATAACAGATAGGCTTTTTTCTTTAAGAGCAGATATCCAAGTGCTCCAATGGCAGGCAGGATTAGTGCGTTGTAAAATATATTCATACTATCGGAAATCCACAGTCCAAATGAAGTTCCGATAAGCATAATAGCAAGGGTTATAATTGTTAATTGCTTTTTGATTTTACTAACTACGATACGGTCATCCATCACAATCGCTATCGAGTTATCACTGTCATAGATTAAGGAGCAGGCATCACACTCGGCAAGATGTTCATGTACAGCCTGACAGCTATCCTTACTGGCAACACCATCTTTAACCAGCGGTATTAAATCCAGGCACATGTCACAGGAAATTTTACTCATAGGAATATCCCTCCTTTATAAGAATTTCTTTTACTTTATTCTTGACGCGAAAGTCAAGCACCCTTGCAGAACTCTCTGATATATTATGTTTTTGAGCTATTTCATAAAAGGAATATCCATCAATTCTCATTAACACCACATCTCTGTTTTTATCACTTTCCTGCAGCAATAAATCATGAATTCTTCCAACGAATTCTTTGGAGAGAATAGTAGCCTCTAAATTAGAACCATCGGAGAGATAAACCTCGGTTAAATCCTGTGTGGTAGCTTCTTTTTTATTCTTTCTCAAATATCCATACCACTGATATCTAGCTATTGAAAATAACCAGGTTTTAATATCGGAGTTCCCTTTAAAACTATGTAACGATTTAATAGCACTAATAAAAACTTCGGAGGTCAAATCCTCTGAAAGGGGTTTGTCATGTGTCAGGCTAAGTAAGTAAGCATAGACTTCTTTCTTATACTGTGCATAAATCGTTTGGATTACCAATTCGGCCATGTCATGCCCCCTTTCATTGTATTAGTGTATAAAACAACAGGTTTTGTTACATTAAATCAATATTTATTTTTATGATACCAAAAAAAGAAAGTGATTGTCACAGTAAAATTACTATATATTCTCAAAGAGCAATTTATTAACCTTGGTAAGCCTTTTTCCTGCGGAGATACCTCTTAGGTTTCTGTTGCTTTTCATATTTGAAACTATTATTCTAATAATAATATATTGGGAAACAGGATTTGAAAGTTAATGATAACTACCAACTAGAGTTCCAAATCGACCACTTAGTGTAATTTGGTTTACTTCAATTTATGGTTATACTATATTATTTGCAGGCAGGCGGTATTCAAATGAAGATAAAACTTATATTAGATAAAAAGTATATTGAGCCAGAGATTCATATCTGTAATGAGCAAAAAAATGAGGAGACACAAAGACTAGTAGAATTGGTTTCACAGGCAGTTAGTACAACGATTACTGGTTACACCGAGAAGGGGATGATAAGGATACCCTGTGAATCCATAATCCGAATCTATACGGAAAACCATAAGATTTATGCTGCTACAACTGAAGCAATCTATCGATTAAATCACCGTTTATTTGAACTGGAAGAGCAACTGAATGGTAGGCAATTTGTAAGAATATCCAATTCCGAAATTGTTAATATTCGAAAAATTGAACGCTTGGACACCAGTATTACTGGAACCATCCTTATGTATCTTCAGGCAAATAACAAAACCTTTGTTTCCCGTCGTTATGTTACTAAGATAAAGAATGTATTGGAAGGGTGAGGTGAGAACTATGGTTAAAAGGGCATTTTTGCGTGCATTTCATGGTTTTATGTGTGGAACAGTTATTAACGTTATATTAGCATTATGTATAGTAGCAATTGTAAATAAGCCTGATTTTGCACCTTTAGTACCGGATTATGCATCTCACTTTGAATCAAAAATAGTAGCGTTACTATTACAATGTATTTTAATTGGCTTAACCAGTGCAATATTTGGAGCAGGGTCAGTCATATTAGAGTTTGAACGTTGGAGCTTATTAAAGCAGAGTGTTATCTACTTTATCTTAACGGCTATAGTATGGGTTCCAGTAAGTATTTTCTGTTGGCGAATTGATAAGTATTTGCCCGCCTTTATTAGTTTTATCTTAAGTTATACTTTAACCTATATTATTTCATGGTCAATTCAACTTAAAATATGCAAGAAGACAGTACTGGAAATTAATCAAAAATTAGAGGAACTAAAAGTTTGATTATATTTAATGTCTTGCTGTAATAGGGGAAATGTAAAAGCAGTGATATAATATGTGACTTGAGAGCACAGATATGAAGAAAGGTGTGTTTAATGAGATGGCTAATGCAATTGAAATTAAGAATTTAAGAAAAGAGTATGGAAGTAAAATTGCTGTAAATAATATCTCCCTAACCATTGAAGAAGGCAAATTATTCTCTCTGTTAGGAGTAAACGGTGCAGGTAAAACAACTGCAATCAGGATGCTGACAGGTCTTTCCAAGCCTACGTCAGGAGTTGCGTTTATCTATAAAAAAAGTATAAGTATTGACCTTGATGAAATAAAGCAGATAAGTAACCTATCCCCCCAAGAAACAGCCATTGCGCCTAATTTAACCGTGAAAGAGAATCTAGAGTTTATTGCAGAAATATATGGATTTTCTAAGTCAAAAGCAAGAGAAAAGGTAAAAGCGCTCATAGACCAATTCGATTTGCAGGAAGTAGAGAATAGCAAAGCAAAAGTACTTTCCGGTGGCTGGCAAAGAAGACTTAGTATTGCGATGGCGCTGGTGACAGAACCGAAATTAATCTTTCTGGATGAACCCACCTTAGGTCTTGATGTACTTGCCAGAAGAGAATTGTGGAGAATTATTGAGAGATTAAAGGGTAAGACAACCATTGTACTCACCACACACTACATGGAAGAAGCAGAAAGTTTATCCGATGTAATAGCTATTATGGTAAAAGGTTCTGTTCGAGCAATGGGAACTTTAGAGGAACTAAAACTTAAGACTGGAAAAAGTAATTTGGAAGATGCGTTTATTGCCATTGCAGAGGAAGAGTAAAGGAAATTTCCTTTCACTCAAAAAGAATTCCAAAAAGAACCCGTTGAAGTTCATTTTTATTTTTTCAGGTATTGCATGTGCCGACATAGGCGGCAGATAGGGGGAATATGAGAAGTATTATATTTAGTAGAAGAATAGGTAAGGAGTTGCTGAGAGATCCTTTGAGTTATATATTTTGCTTGGGATTTCCGTTGGTAATGCTTATCATAATGACGATTATTAATCAAAGTATACCAAAAGAAGCAGGAATGACAGTCTTTCAAATTCAATCCTTAGCACCTGGTGTTGCATTATTTGGCTTGACCTTTGTAATGTTGTTCACCTGTATTCAGGTATCAAAAGATCGCTCCAGTGCATTTTTAACAAGGTTGTATGCCTCACCGATGAAAGCGGTGGATTATCTTGGTGGTTATACTTTTCCAACAATGGTGATATCAGTTGTTCAAATTATAATTACATTTATTGCAGCAATCGTCATTGGAAGGATCTCAAGTTTTCAATTTCAAATAGCTAATATTTTTTTATGCATCCTTGTGCTGCTACCTTCCGCACTATTGTTTATAGCTTTTGGATTGTTCTTTGGTACACTTTTAAATGATAAGGCAGCTCCTGGAATATGTTCTATTATTATTTCAGCAGCAAGTATCCTTGGCGGTGTTTGGATGGATGTTGACTCTTTAACTGGTACCTTTAAGACAATTTGCCAGGTCTTGCCTTTTTATCAAGGAGTAAGTGCCGCGAGAAATGCTATTCAAGGAAATTATGCAGAATTAGTTCAGCCACTCGTAATAATACTCGCTTATGCAATTATCATTTACATACTTTCTTCGCTGTTATTTCAAAGAAAAATGCAAAGTGATTTAAAGTAGATATCGCGATATTTAATTTTATATAAACGATTTATTATTCATTTCTTTCATATTTTGAGCTCATCCTTCCAATATCGTAATCTTACGACCAGTGGAGCAGATGAGCTTTTCTTCTCTCATTTTACCGAGTTCTCGCATCATAGCACTTCGGTCAACAGCAAGATAATCTGCAAGCTCGGACAGGGAGATAGGTAGAATAAAGTTATTTGAGTTGTTTTTCTTTCTTCTATAATCAAAATAGGATAGTAGTTTATGTCTAAGAGTAAGCTGGCTTAGTATTTCAATATGTTGTAAGTTCCGACTTACAGAATTGATAATTAGACCCTCATGAAGTTTCATCAAGGCGGCATTGTTCTCTTTCATAAATTCTCGATAGTCTAAAAATGCTACGGTACATTTCGTCTTTGCAAAGATGGAATAAGAATTATTTCCTAAACCCAACATTGTCTGATGACAAAAGATATCATTCACTTCATAGTAATCAAGAATTCTCTTTTGGTAATTCAAATTAATGGTTGCAAGATATGCTATACCACCAGACATAATACCCATTGCATTTTTGTCTGTTGAGGGATTTAAAATGAGTTCATTCTTATTAAAGGACTTGGTTTTTAATTGAAAATGCTCCTGAAGTACCTTAAATGCTTGGTTAGAGCCGTCCTGGGATACATTGGTTTTTGTCATGGTAGATAACTCCATATTGTACTTTGGCTTTTTTGAAATACTATATTTTGTATTATAATCTAAAATTGTTGCACAGGCAATAGTTTTTAAAGGTTACTATCGATATAATATAGTTCACAGCAAAAGTAAAAGGAGATTGGGGAATGAAAATAATTAAAAGAAACGGCTCTGAAGAAATCTTTGACCTTAATAAGATAGTATCAGCCGTTACAAAAGCGAACGCTTCCTCTGAAAAGAGCGGCCTAAATGACGAACAAATCAAAGAAATTGCAGACTATGTTGAGTACAAATGCAACAAATTAAACAGAGCAATTTCTGTGGAAGAAATTCAGGATTTAGTAGAAGATCAGATCATGGCAACCGGAGCATTTGACCTTGCAAAGAAATATGTCAGATATCGTTATCAGCGTTCCCTTATTCGAAAAGCCAATACCACGGATAATCGAATTCTTTCCTTAATTGAATGTAATAATGAAGATGTAAAACAAGAAAATTCAAATAAAAACCCTACCGTTAACAGTGTTCAACGTGATTATATGGCAGGAGAGGTAAGTAAAGATATAACCAAAAGATTACTGTTACCTCAAGACATTGTTGAGGCTGATAAAGAGGGTATCATACATTTCCATGATACCGATTATTTTGCTCAGCACATGCATAACTGTGATTTAATTAATCTGGAAGACATGCTTCAAAATGGTACGGTAATCAGTGAAACCTTGATTGAAAAGCCTCACAGCTTTTCCACTGCTTGTAATATTGCAACACAGATTATTGCACAAGTGGCAAGTAACCAATACGGCGGACAAAGTATCAGCTTGGCTCATTTAGCTCCATTTGTTCAAATCTCCAGAGAGAAAATACATACAGAAGTACTAGAAGAAGTAAAAATGCTGGGTTGTGCGCCAGAGGAAGAACTCATTCGAGAAATCGTAGAAAAAAGACTTCGTAAAGAAATAACAAAAGGTGTCCAAACCATTCAGTATCAGGTTATTACATTAATGACTACCAATGGACAGGCACCCTTCCTAACCGTTTTCATGTATCTTAATGAAGCAAAGGATGAACGTGAGAAGAAAGACCTTGCTATTATTGTAGAAGAAACTCTCAAACAACGTCATCATGGTGTAAAAAATGAGTCTGGTGCTTGGGTAACTCCGGCGTTCCCTAAGTTAATCTATGTGTTAGAAGAAGATAATGTATATGAAGGTTCCGAATACTATTATCTAACAGAAATCGCTGCAAAATGTACAGCAAAGAGATTGGTTCCTGATTATATTTCTGAAAAGAAAATGATGGAGCTTAAGGAAGGTAACTGCTTCCCGGTAATGGGATGTCGTAGTGCACTAAGTCCTTGGAAGGATGAAAACGGTAATTACAAGTTCTACGGTCGTTTTAACCAAGGAGTTGTAACGTTGAATTTAGTTGATATCGCACTATCCTCTGGCAAAGACATGGATAAGTTCTGGAAGATCTTTGATGATCGTTTAGACCTTTGCTATCGTGCTTTGATGGAGCGTCATAACCGTTTGAAGGGAACTTATTCTGATTCCGCACCTATTTTATGGCAGAATGGTGCTTTAGCGCGCCTAAAAAAGGGTGAGACCATTGATACTCTGTTATATGGCGGATACTCCACCATATCGCTTGGTTATGCAGGAATCTATGAATGCGTGAAATATATGACTGGTAAGTCACACACCGATCCAGAAGCTGTTCCATTTGCTTTAAAGGTTATGCAGTATATGAATGATGCCTGTGATAAATGGAAAGAGGAAACGAATATCGGGTTTAGTACCTATGGTGCTCCAATCGAAAGCACTACCTATAAATTTGCGAAATGTCTGCAAAAGCGCTTTGGTGTTGTGAAAGGAATTACGGATAAGAGCTATATCACAAATAGTTATCATGTTCATGTTACAGAACAAATTGATGCTTTTACGAAACTGGAGTTTGAATCACAGTTCCAGGCATTATCGAAAGGCGGAGCTATAAGTTATGTTGAGGTACCAGATATGAAGAACAACATCCCTGCAGCTCTTCAAATCATTAGGTTCATCTATGACAATATTATGTATGCCGAGTTAAATACCAAGAGTGATTATTGCCAGGAATGTGGCTTTGATGGTGAAATACAGATTGTAAAGGATGAGGATGGTAAGCTTGCCTGGGAATGTCCAAAATGCGGTAACCGCAACCAGGACAAGATGAATGTTGCAAGAAGAACCTGTGGATATATCGGAACTCAATTCTGGAATCAGGGAAGAACACAGGAGATACAAGAAAGGGTGCTACATCTATAAATGAATTATGGAGAAATAAAGAAATATGATATTGCCAATGGTGAAGGAGTAAGGGTATCCTTATTTGTTTCGGGCTGTACCCATCACTGTAAGGGCTGCTTTAATGAAGAAACCTGGGATTTTAAATTCGGGCATCATTTCACAGAGCAAACAGAAGCCGAACTCATTAATGCACTATCCCGTGACTATATCAATGGCTTATCTTTACTGGGCGGTGAACCCTTTGAAAAACAGAACCAGAGGGTGTTACTACCTTTTATAAAGAAGGTTAAGGAGTTGTATCCAAATAAGACAATTTGGTGCTATACAGGATATACCTATGATACCGAGCTGCTACAAGAAAGTCGTGCCAGATGTGAATGTACGGATGAAATACTGGGATATATTGATGTTCTTGTAGATGGAGAGTTCGTACTAGAGCTAAAAGATATTAGTCTGGCTTTTTGCGGCTCTTCCAATCAGAGAATCATCGATGTAAAAAGATCACTGGAAAGTGGAGAAGTAGAACTTTATAAGTTAAAGAGCAAAAAACTTTAAATATACAATACTTGATATAAAACATGATAATATTACTTTAAAATATAGAAATAATAAATCTTATCAAAGGATAGGTAAGTTAAATAACACATAAAACTATAATTTACAAGAAATCAGCCTGCCAAATCAATGGCAGGCTGTTCCCATAAAGGAGTTTATTTCCGAATAAATAAGTAGATTACAAATTCATTTCCTGCTTTACTTCTATAAAGCATTTTACAATATAATCAATATCTTCTATTGTATGTGACGCGGATACCTGAGTTCTAATTCTTGCTTTTCCCTTAGGCACTACAGGATAGGAGAAGGCAACTACAAAAATACCTCTTTCCTTCATACGTTTCGCCATTTCCACAGCAGTTTTTTCATCATACAGCATGATCGGTACGATAGGGTGCACACCGGGTATAATATCAAAGCCTGCCTCTACCAGTTTTTTGCGGTAATAAGCGGTAGTGTTCTCCAAGTGATCTCGAAGGACAGTATCCTCATTCAGCATAGCAAATACTTCAAGGCTTGCACTTCCAATAGCGGGAGCCAGAGTATTAGAGAATAAATAAGGACGGCTTCTCTGTCTTAGTAAATCTATAATTTCTTTTCTGCCGCTGGTGTAGCCACCGGAAGCACCACCAAGCGCCTTACCTAAGGTTCCGGTGATGATATCCACACGTCCAGTAACTCCGCAATACTCAATAGTCCCTCGACCGGTTTTTCCAACGAACCCTACAGCATGACTGTCATCCACCATAACAAGTGCATTGAATTCATCTGCAAGGTCACAGATGGACTTAAGATCAGCAATGACACCATCCATAGAGAAAACACCATCTGTTGCAATTAACTTGATTCTAGTACCTTCCTTGTCAGCTTCGACTAAGTGAGCACGAAGATCTTCCATATTATTATTTTTATAGCGATAGCGTTTCGCTTTGCATAAACGAATTCCGTCAATAATACTAGCGTGATTTAATTCATCACTGATGATTGCATCGGCCTCTGTCAATATTGTTTCAAATAAGCCACCATTTGCATCAAAGCAAGAGGAATAGAGGATGGTATCCTCGGTACCAAGGAAATCACTGATGGTTTGCTCCAAATTTTTATGGATATCCTGTGTACCACAGATAAAACGGACAGAAGATAAACCGTAGCCTCTATCATCATAAGACTTCTTTGCGGCATCTATAACTCGAGGATTATTGGATAATCCCAGATAGTTATTGGCACACATATTAATAACACTGCTGCCATCTTCTAAGGTAACCTTTGCTCCTTGTGCGGAGGCAATGGGAGTCTCACCTTTAAATAAGCCTGCTTCTTTTATTCCATTTAATTCTTGTACATAGATATTTAAAAGTTCTTCTTTACGTGCCATTGTTTTTCAAAACCTTTCTTCAAAGTCTAGTCGTTAATATGGCTCCAATCCAAAATTACTTTACCACTCATTCCGGATCTCATAACCTGAAAACCTTCTTCAAAGTCTCTGACATCAAAGCGGTGTGTAATGACATCATCAATGTTTAAACCGCTTTGGAGCATGGTCGACATCTTATACCAGGTTTCATACATTTCCCTGCCATAGATACCTTTAATGGTTAAACCATTAAAAATAACTTTATCCCAATTGATTTTAGCATCTGATTTTTGTAAGCCAAGAAGCGCAATCTTACCACCATGCTTCATGTTATTGACCATATCATTAAAGCCTGCCTGATTACCAGACATTTCAAGGCCTACGTCAAAGCCTTCCCGCATTCCAAGGGATTTCATAACATCGGAAACTCTTTCTTTCGTAACATTAATGACACTGGTAGCACCCAGTTTCTTAGCAAGGTCTAAGCGATATTCGTTTACATCCGTTACTACAACATGTCTGGCACCTACGTGACGACAAACCGCAGCAGCCATCATACCAATTGGTCCAGCACCAGTGATTAAGACATCTTCTCCAACTAAATCAAAGGATAGAGCGGTATGGACTGCATTTCCAAAGGGATCAAAGCAGGAATACAGTTCTTCCCTAATATCCTTTTCACAGCGCCAGACATTCGTGCTTGGAATTGCAAGATATTCAGCAAAGGCACCATTTCGATTGACACCCACACCTTGGGTATCCTTGCATAAATGGCGATGTCCCGCAAGACAATTACGGCATTTACCACACACAATATGTCCTTCTCCAGAAACTAATTCTCCAATCTGATAACCTTCCACATTATCGCCAACTTCAACAATTTCACCTACAAACTCGTGCCCGATGGTCATAGGCACCGGAATTGTGTTCTGTGACCATTCATCCCAGTTATAAATATGTACATCTGTTCCACAAATTGAAGTCTTATGTATTTTAATTTTTACTTCATTCTTACCGATTGTTGGAATAGGTACTCGTTTCATCCATAATCCGGGTTCGGCTTTCTCTTTCACTAAAGCCCACATTGTAGTTTCAGTATTGGTATTAATAGCCATCTCTCCTCCTTTTAATATATGAATTACGTTCGTTTGTTTACTATAATCATATACCGATAAATCCAATTTTGCAAGCGAAATTCTTTGTCAGACGAACATTTTATCGATATATGTACGTATTATAAAGACAAGTGTGTGTAGTAATAGGAGTTAAAATAATTGCTATTATACTATCAAAAATTGCTAAGTCAACAGGGTTATATTGTACCATTAACAAAAAGATATTACTATAAACAGAGAGGTCTTAACCGCAATTAGCGAAGGAGAGGAAGGTAAATGGGAAAGAAGATATTATTTAATAATGACTGGGAATTTACAAAACAGGAACTTGTACTAGAGAATAAAGTTAAGAATACAGAGCATTTTATCTGGAAAAAGGTTGATCTTCCCCATGATTGGATGATCTATGATACCGCTTTATTTGACAAGGATGGTGAGGGCTGGTACAGAAAATATTTCTTTTGGGACTCTCTGGAGGAAGCAACTCACAAAATCTGTTTGCTCCGCTTTGAGGGAATCTATATGGACTGCACAATATATGTGAATGGCAGCAGGGTAGGAGAATGGAAATACGGATATACCACCTTTGAATGCGATATTACGTCTGCCTTAAAGCAGGGAAGAAATGAGATTCTAGTACATGTATTGCTTAAAATGCCAAATTCCAGATGGTACACAGGAGCGGGGATATATCGCAATGTCTGGTTAAAGGTGGTACCCAGGCTGCACTTTACCACAGATGGTATCTATATTTCTACAGCTAAAATGGGAAATGAATGGAAGGTTACAGTGGAAGCAGAGGTTGTAGGCGTGGAGACTGAAAAATCCCAGTACGAGATAAAACACACAATTTTTGACAATCGTGGTATTGCCGTTGCAAGCAGCAACGGCTATCATACGCAGATAATACCGGTACGAGCACCGCATATATGGGATATAGAGAACCCAGAGCTATATATGTTAAAAACAGAGCTGTTATGTCAGGGTAAAGTCATTGACGAAGAAATCAACAGATTTGGTTTTCGTACGATTGACTATAATGCAAAAAGCGGTTTTTATCTAAATGGATGTCATGTAAAGCTGCATGGTGTATGTCTGCACCACGACCTGGGTGCACTTGGTGCTGCGGTGAATCGCTGTGCAATCAAAAGGCAATTGACGCTTCTTAAGGAAATGGGTGCCAATGCAATAAGGACTGCACATAATATGTGTGCGGTGGAGCTTTTAGAGTTGGCAGACGAAATGGGATTTCTGGTTGCAAATGAAGCCTTCGATATGTGGGAACGACCCAAAAATCAATATGATTATGCCCGTTTTTTTAACGAATGGGTGGAGCGAGATGTTGCAAACTGGATACGAAGAGACAGAAATCATCCCTGTAACATTATGTGGATGATCGGAAATGAAATATATGATACCCATGCGGGAGAGCGGGGCCAGGAGCTTACAAGGTACTTAATGAATTTAGTATATCTGCACGATTCCCAGCACAACGCACCGGTGACCATAGGTTCTAATTATATGCCCTGGGAGAATGCCCAAAAATGTGCGAATATTGTTAAGCTGGCAGGCTATAACTATGGGGAAAAATACTATGATTTACATCATAAACAGCATGAGGACTGGTGTATTTACGGAAGCGAAACCGGCTCCGTGGTTCAAAGCAGGGGAATCTATCATTTCCCCCTGGATGCGGGAATTTTGTGTGATGATGATGAGCAATGCTCCTCTCTTGGTAACAGCATCACCAGCTGGGGAGCCAGAAGTATTGAAAAATGCATAACCGATGACAGGGATGCAACCTTCAGCGCCGGAATGTTTCTATGGAGTGGCTTTGATTACATTGGAGAGCCGACACCCTACCATACCAAAAATAGTTATTTTGGACAGCTTGACACAGCAGGGTTTAAGAAGGATTCCTATTATATGTATCAGGCAGAATGGACGGACTATAAAAAAGCACCGATGGTTCATTTGTTCCCCTATTGGGATTTTAATCTGGGGCAGTTAATTGACGTCAGGGTTTGCTCCAATGCACCCAAAGTGGAGCTATTTTTCAATGATATTTCTCAGGGGATATGTGAAATTGATCATTTGACAGGGCATAAGCTGCTGGGGGATTGGCAGATACCTTACCGGGAAGGAGAGCTGCGTGCCGTTGCATATGATGAGAATGACAAAGCAATTGCGCAGGAGATACAGCGGTCCTTTTCTGATGCGGAAAAAATTATAATAAAACCGGACAAAACTACAATGCTTGCAGACGGACAGGACTTGATTTTTGCTGAAATATCCATGGAAGACAAGGAGGAGAATCCGGTTGCCAATGCCAATAACCGGGTGCAGGTGAAGGTGACAGGCTGCGGACGATTGATTGGCCTCGACAATGGAGACAGTACGGATTATGAATCCTATAAGGGCAGCAGCCGCAGATTATTCAGCGGGAAATTGCTGGCTATTCTTGCTGCCACCACGAAACACGGGGAGATATCTCTAGAAGTATCATCACCTGGACTTAAGACGGTCAAGGCCACTTTCCTGGCTAAGGAAAATGAGAGTCTTCGTGGAATATCTGCCATGGAGCAGAACGAAGAAAGCACCTGGAAGCCTGAAATACCAGTTCGAAAGCTTGAAATAATCAGCAGTAAGGGAACTAATCTTAACGAAACGATGAGAGAAGTGGAACTTAAAGCTTTGGTGCATCCATTTAATGCCACCTATGGAGATATTAGCTGGAGAGTAACCAATGCTTCCGGCGTGGATTCCAACCTTGCAGCAATTAAAACAAATGGTAAAGAAGCAATCCTTCAGGCAATCGGTGATGGAGTTGTTTACGTGCGTGCAATGACAAATAACGGAGGAGCAACACCAAGACTGATATCTACATTGGAATTTCAAATTAACGGTCTGGGAGCGGCATTTTTGAATCCCTACGAGCTGGTATCCGGCAGCCTTTACAGCAGAAGCAGGGGTGAAATCAGCAATGGGAATGAACGCGGCGTTGCAACGGCACGTGACGGTGAAAGTATACTGATTTATGACAAACTGGACTTTGGAGTGATTGGTTCAAAGGAAATCACGGTAGCAATTTTTGAACTGGACAGCAAGCCCGCAAGGATTGAAATATGGGAGGGTGTCCCGGGGGAAGAAGGAAGTGAATTGCTGGCAGAGCCTATTTATTACAAGAAATCCATATGGAATACCTATCAGGAGGAGACCTTTCAGCTTAAAAGGCATCTGAAGGGTATTACATCGCTTGCCCTTTTATTGCACAGTAAAATGCATATTAAGGGCTTCTGTTTCAAGGAAACAGAGAAAGCTTATGAACAGTTGTCCATACTGTCCTATAGCACCCTTTACGGTGATAATTATAGGATTGGTTCGAATGAGATCACGAATATAGGGAATAATGTCACAATTTCCTTTGACAAGATGGACTTTGGCACCGAGGGCTGTAAGAAGTTGACCATCTGCGGACGCTGTTTGATTAATAATTCCATTCTGGTATGTTTTAAGGGAAAGGATGACGAGAGCAGGCAGTTGATAGAATTTAAGACCTCGAGGGAATTCACCCATCGGGAGTTTGAATTGGAACGTGTTACTGGGATGCAGACGGTAGAGTTTTTATTCCTGCCAGGGTGCAAATTTGATTTTAAGTGGTTCAAATTTGAGTGAAAAAAGGAATAAGTAATATTATTTACAGCAGATAAGGATTTTGATTTGTGCAAAAGCACCAATTAAAATCCTTTATCTTTAGTAAAGATTGAGATTTAAAAAAACATACTAGCATGATAATATACTAGTATACAAGTTGACAAAGGGTGTCACTGTTTATTCTAGTATTATTTTATTATTGAGAAAGAGGTGCAGAATGAAGACTACCAAGGCAGAATTACACTTTATAAAAATTAGAAAGGCCGGCAATTATTTGAAACGTTACTGGTCGCTCTATCTTTTGTTAGTGCTTCCGCTTACTTATTTCATCATTTTCCGTTACATACCCATGATGTATATACAGATTGCCTTTAAAAAGTACAGCATTATTCAGGACGTTTGGGATATGGAGTGGGCGGCAAATCATGGATTTGAGTATCTTATAAAGATTTTTTCTAATCGTGATTTTTTATATGCGCTGCGTAACACCATCGGACTTAACTTATTGGATCTTTTAATCGGTTTTCCTGCACCGATTATACTGGCTTTACTGCTGAACGAGTTAGCCTTTAAGCGATTTAAGAGATTAACGCAGACGATAGTCTACATGCCTCATTTTCTATCCTGGATTATTATTTCGGGTTTAGCCCTTCAACTGTTTGCACCAACCAACGGTCTTGTCAACATGGTACTCAAGCTTATGGGGCTTGAAGCAATTCCGTTCCTGAATGATCCAAAGCATTGGATCGTGACGTACATATTTCTGGGAATCTGGCAAAGTGTCGGTTGGAATACCATTATCTATCTGGCAGCAATAACCGGTATCAACCCGGAGCTTTATGAAGCTTCTTCTGTGGACGGAGCAAGCCGCTGGAAAAAGATGTGGCATATTACACTGCCAGGCTTGCGATCAACCATCGTCGTTCTCATTATTATGAGTCTTGGACGTATTCTGGGAAGTGAGTTTGACCGTCCATATGCACTAGGCAATAATCTGGTAAAAGGTACGTCCAATGTTTTGTCAACCTTTGTTTATACCAATGGTATCCGTGGTTTGCAATTCTCTTTGACCGCGGCTGCAGGATTATTCCAGTCTGTGGTTTGCGTTATCTTCCTGCTGATTGCGAATGCAGTTGCTAAAAAAGCCGGTGAACGTGGTGTTTGGTAAGAAAGTGATAGAAAGAAGGGTGTAGTCTATATGATAAAGTCAAGAAAAACAAAGATGGGAGATTTGATCATCGCTTTCCTATGCTTTCTCCTTATCCTGATTTGTTTATTACCGTTAGTAAATGTTTTAGCGAGATCCTTAAGTTCTAAAGAAGCTTTAATTAGAAACGAGGTATTTTTAATACCAAAGGGCTTTAATTTAGAGGCATATCAAATGGTACTTGGTGATGAAAAATATGTATGGTCATTGGCATGGACTGCAATTTTAACTGTAATCTGTACGGTCTTGTCACTGTTTATGACAACCATCTGTGCCTATCCGCTGATTTTTGATAAATTAAAGGGCCGTCGTGTAATTAATATATTCATTATTTTAACCATGTATTTCAGTGCAGGTACCATACCGAATTTTCTCCTGCTCAATGATCTGGACTGGATCGGTAAACCGCAGGTGCTAATTATCCCTGGGTGTCTTAGCGTATTTAATATGATTATAATGCGAAGCTTCTTCTACAATATTCCGGATAGCCTTAGAGAATCCGCCGAGATTGACGGAGCGAGCTACATACAGATATTACGAAAGATTTATCTGCCACTGTCTACGCCGGTAATGGCAACGCTGGCTCTCTTTTATGCCGTAGGCCGCTGGAACGGATTTTCAGATGCTTTAATGTATATGAATGACAAGAAATTTTATCCGATTCAGCTGCTGTTATATAACATTCTTAACAATATGATGAGCATTGATACCTCAACCAAGGAAGGGTTTATTGCTCCGGGGCTTGCAGACACCTTTAAAGCAGCTACCGTTATGTTTGCAACGGTACCTATTTTGCTGATTTATCCCTGGTTACAAAAATACTTTATCACAGGGGTGACTCTAGGTGCGGTGAAGGAATAACCATATGCCTGGAGAATATAAAAGCGGACGCAATATGTCAAATTAAATATAAAACAATTAGGAGGGTATGAAATGAAAAGATTTATGTCAATCGTGCTACTTAGCTGCCTGATCTTAACGCTGTTATCAGGCTGTAGCCAAAACAATGACTCCGGTAAGGAACCGACTCCAAAGCCATCAGTTAATGATGCTACAGTAACTGATCCTGTGGAAAATGTTGACCCGGATGGGGATGGTGTTGTGGATGGAAAGTTTCTTGAGACCAGGGAGATTACAGTAGAAGTATATGACCGTGATAATGACGGTGGTTCCACGCCGGAAGATAATTTCTATACGGAATATATCAAAGAAGGTATGCTTCGAGATCATAACGTACAGGTTACATTTGTTCCTGTTCCCCGTTGGACAGAGGTGGAACAGATTAATAACCTTCTAGCATCAGGCTCCGCTCCAGATGTTTGTGTTACTTATGACTACTCCACAATTCAGACCTATGCCGGTATGGGCGGCGTAACAGACTTAAGTACATACGTTGAGGATTATAAAGACCTTTTACCTAATTTATGGGGTTGGTTAGGCGAAACTAATATTTATTGGGACAGAAATCCTACCTACGGAACAATATGGGCGTTGGAAGCAAAGCTTGCGGTTATGAACCGTACCAGCACCTTTGTTCGTGAAGATTGGTTGAAAAAGCTTAACATTTCCGAACCTACTACAATTGAAGAATTCGAAGCAATGCTTGTAGCATTCCGTGATAATGCAGAATTACTTCTTGGTGCAGATGCTGATAAGATGGTGCCTCTCTCCATCAGCTTTGATGTCGGCTGGCGTGCAGACCATTTGCTGGGTTCCTTTATTCCTAATGATATAACAGATAAAGATTATTTCATGTATGGTTTTGATGACAGAAAATTATTGGAGCCAGGAATCAAGGAAGGTGTCAGAGTTCTTAACAAGTGGTACAATGAGGATTTAATTTGGAAAGATTTTGCTCTGTATCCAGCAGGCGATACAACAGAGGATAACATGATGAAGGCAGGTTATGTAGGTGCTTTCATGCATAACTGGGATTATCCATATCGTAACGGTGAGAACAGCATTCAGTACAGCTTAACACAATTGGTTTCCCCGGATGCAGCATATATTGCAGTTGAACCATTTAAGAATGACGCTGGTGTATATAAGAAGTTCCTTGCTGGACCGGTTGACCGTAAAGTGTTCCTCCCTTCCACGAATGATGAGCCTCTTGCTTCTCTTATGTATCTTGACTGGATCAGCAATCCTGAAAATCGCCAGTTCATTCAAATTGGTGAAGAAGGCGTTACTCATGAAAAATTAGAAGATGGTTCTGTTAGGACTCTTGCAGCTACGGGCGAGAAGATTATGAATTCACCAAATAATATTGATTATACAATTACTTGCAACGGATTGGATTTAGGAGATACCGCAAAAACTGTAAACTCAATTGCTAATGGCTACGCTAACGTGGACTCCCGTTTCATCCAGAAAGCATTTGACATTTCTACCAAGGACGGACGTATCGGTCAGAACGTAAATGTTGGTACAATTAAGGCAGAAGAAGGTATGGGTCCTGCCCTTACCGCAAAACGTGATACGTTACTGGATCAGGCAGTTGTTGCAGCGGTAGATAAGTTTGATAATGTATTTGATTCAGGATTAAATGATTACCTTAGCTCCGGCGGTCAGGCAATTATTGATGAGCGTAAAGCAGCATGGGAATTAACCTTTGGAGATGTAACCAGTCTTCCTGTGAAATAATGTAAAGAAGGGGACTCGTGAATTAACGAGCCCCTTCCTTTTAAAAAAGGTATCGTTAAATAGTAACAAAAAAAATTGTCATATTTTAAAATAATTATTACTATTTCATTGTTTTAAATAAAGAGCAAGTGTGATAATATGCTAGTATACTAGTTATTAAATTGGTATTTAATTCCACAAAGTGAATTAGCAATTCACATTGCAGCTTTGCGCTATGTGATCAAAGCTTGCAGGTATAGAGAAAGGCATGGTTTTTATATGAAAATGATTATACGCTGGTTTACAGGCAGCGATGATAGCGTTACACTAGAACAAATAAGACAAATTCCCGGGATTACCGGAGTGGCAACAATGCTGTCAGATATACCGGTGGGTGAGGTTTGGCCGTTAAGCAGACTTGAGAATTTACGGGATGAGGTCCATGCAGCCGGCCTTGAGTTAGAAGTAATTGAAAGTGTAAATATCCATGAGGATATAAAAAAGGGATTACCGAGCAGGGATTACTATATTAATAATTATATAAAGACAATTGAGAATTTATCAAAGATTGGTATAAAATGTCTGTGTTATAATTTTATGCCGGTTATGGATTGGCTTAGGAGTGATTTGACATATCCGCTTGAGGATGGCAGCACTGCCCTTGCCTATAACCATGAAGCGATTCTGAAGATGAATCCCGCTGATATTGCAGAGGGGATGCTTGAGAATTCCGGGGGCTATTCGCTGCCGGGCTGGGAGCCGGAAAGGCTGGCAGAGATGTCTGCAGATATTAAGTTTTACCAGACCATATCTGCGGATCAATATTGGGCGAATATGAAGTATTTTTTAGATTCAGTCATTCCATATGCGGAGAAGTATGATGTAAAAATGGCAATACATCCGGATGATCCTCCCTTTTCCATCTATGGACTCCCTAAGGTAATTAACAGCGCGGAAAATATTCGTAAGTTTTTGAGCCTGAATAATAGTCCATACAATGGCTTGACTTTATGCACAGGTTCCTTAGGTGGTAATTTGGATAATGATATTCCTGCCATAGTCAGCGAGTTTGCTGCACAGAATCGGATACATTTTGCACATATTCGTAATGTAAAGCATCTGGATAAGATGGTGTTTACGGAATCGGCTCATTACAGCCCCTGCGGAGACCTGGATATGTTTGAGGTTGTAAAAGCATTCTATGATAATGGATTTGATGGATATATTCGTTCGGATCATGGGCGTATGATCTGGGGAGAAAAAGCAAGGCCGGGATATGGTTTATACGACAGAGCCTTGGGTTCTACCTATCTTCTGGGGTTATGGGAGGCAATTGTAAAGAATACAAGTAGATAAGATACATACTTAATTTAAAGGCATGAGGAGATAGTTAAATGGTTATTTCGGTGAGAGAAACAAGAGAAAATGCAAGAGAATATGCTTTGCGGGAGATAAGGGAGAACATCATATCCTTGAAGCTGAAGCCAGGTAGTTCGGTAAGTGAAAATGAGCTGGCTAAGGAGCTTGGGATCAGCAGAACTCCGGTCAGAGAGGCTTTGCAGGAACTTCAAAAGAGTAATCTGATTGAGGTATATCCGCAAAGAGGAAGCGTTATTGCCCACATTGATTTTAATATTGTCGATGAAATGGTATTCCTCCGCAGAATCTTGGAAAAGGCTATTGTTGAAGAGCTTTGTGACTGTATCACCGAAGAGGGGATACAGGAATTAGAGAAGAATATACAGCTTCAGGAGTTTTATCTTGACAAAAAAATGCCAGATAAAATCATTGAGCTTGACAATGAGTTTCACCACTCACTATTTCTCATGTGTAATAAGGAACGTATCTATAATCTGATGGAGGCGACACAAGGGCATTTTGACCGTATTCGTACTCTTAGTATGTATTCTGTTAAAGACCTTAAAATTGTTGCTGACCACAGAGCGATAATGAATGCAATTAAATCAGGTGATAAGAAATTAGCGGCTGATTTTATTGTAAAACATCTGTCCAGATATAAATTGGACCAGCAAGAAATTATTGAGAAATATCCAGAATATTTTAATTTGAAATAAGCGGGATACTTTGATCCCGAAGCAATAGGGTAACTATGAGGCTGCTGCAAAATGAGTTTGGTTTACAGGAAATAATCTGCTTCCTATGAAATCATATCCGTGTTATTTGGCATCAGCCTTTTATAATTAAACTGGTACATCAGCTTCAAAAGAATAGAACCATTTCATGGTCTAGTTATTTGAAGGACGATGCACTAGTACAATGTTCTTTAATTAACTGGCAAGGAAACATGTCTGAATTTTCTTATCAGTTATTTGGGGAACCTTGTATGAGATAACCGGGAGATGAAGATGAGATTAGTGGAAGCCTGGGCAACAAGAGAGAATTGGAAGAAGGATTATATAATTCCTGCCTACAATAGAGACGAAATAAAAGAGAACACGATAAAAGCACCAATATGGCTGCATTTTGGGGCGGGAAATATTTTTCGTGCCTTCATTGCTGCAGCAATGGATACGCTGCTCGAACAGGGCTTAAGTGACAGGGGGATTATTGTTTGTGAGAGCTTTGATAAGGAACTGATTGAGAGGGCATATGAACCTTATGATTCCTTAAGTCTTTTAGTTACGTTAAAGGCAAATGGGCAGATAGAAAAAAGGGTAATTGGCAGTGTTATGAAGGCAGTCACAGAGTTGGAAGCAATGAAGGGGTTGTTCTGCATGCCCACAGTTTCGATTGTCAGCTTTACAATTACGGAGAAAGGCTATACCGGACCGCTGATGCGTACGATTGCTGAACTCTGTCTGGAACGATATAACAGCGGTGCGTATCCGTTAGCCTTAGTGAGCATGGATAATTGTGCACATAATGGTGAGCTTTTATCAAACAAGGTCTTGGAACATGCAAGAAATCTGGTTTTGGAGGGAAAAGCACAGCAGGGTTTCCTCTCCTATCTTACCGATGAAACAAAAGTAACCTTTCCCTGGTCAATGATTGATAAAATCACCCCAAGACCCGATGAGACAGTAAAGCACCTGCTCGAGAAAGACGGCTTTCTGGATACAGAGTTAATTGTCACAGCGCGTAATACTTATACTGCACCCTATGTAAATGCCGAGGAAACAGAATATCTTGTGATTGAAGATAAGTTTCCTGGTAAAAGGCCGCAGCTGGAGGCTGCGGGTATCCGGTTTGCAGATCGGAAAACCGTTGACAAGACGGAGAAAATGAAAGTGGGAACCTGTCTGAATCCACTGCATACGGCACTGGCGATATTCGGTTGTTTGTTGGATTATCGCACCATACATGAGGAAATGAAGGATGAGCAGCTTAAAGGACTGGTTTTACGTCTGGGATTTGAAGAGGGCATGCCTGTGGTGGAGAACCCGGGAATTATTAAGCCTGAGGAGTTTTTAAATGATGTGCTTTATAAACGACTTCCCAATCCCTTTATGCCGGATTCTCCCCAAAGAATAGCAACGGATACCTCACAGAAGCTGCCGGTCCGTTTTGGCAATACCCTTAAGGCATACACCTTAAATTCGAAGCTAAACCTAAAGGAACTGACTATGATACCTCTGATTTTTGCAGGCTGGCTAAGATACCTTTTAGGAGTAAATGATGAAGGAATAGAATTTACCAGAAGCAGTGATCCAAGGTTGGAGGAGCTGACGTCCTATCTAAGTCAAATAAAACTTGGCACGGAAGTTTGTGAGGAAGAAGGCTTGTATCAAATATTATCAGACCAGAGTATATTCGGAATTGATCTTGCGGAATATGGGCTGGCTCAGAAGGTGATTGGAATGTTTAAGGAGATGCTTGCCGGAGAAGGAGCAGTTCGTCATACACTAAAAAAATACTGTAAGTGACCATAGCGGGTTGCATCCTGGCAGGTGTGAACTATGCCTTCTTCACTGTGCTTTTAGGAAGAGGTACTTGTCAGGAAGCAGCTTTCTTATAAATAAAATTAGTTTAATGACCTTACGAAAAATGAGGAATAAGGGCATAAGCATGAGATTCGCAGAAAATGTTGTAGAATTAGAAAATGAAATTAGTGCTGCCACAGGCAGCGGAATGGAAGAAAATATGAGTGAATTAGTTCATAATCCCGAGATTATTAAGGAATATAAAAAAAGAGCAAAGGAATTAGTCAGTCAGATGACACTGGAGGAAAAGGTATTCCAGATGCTGCATAATGCCCCTTCTATAGAAAGGCTGAACATAAAGGCATATAATTGGTGGAATGAGGGACTGCATGGTGTTGCAAGAGCCGGAATTGCCACCGTATTTCCACAGGCCATCGGTATGGCAGCTGCATTTGATGAGGATATGATGGAAGAAGTCGGAGATGCCATTGCGACAGAGGGCAGAGCCAAGTTTAATATGCAGCAGGAATTTGGAGACACGGATATTTATAAAGGACTTACCTTCTGGGCGCCGAATGTGAATATCTTTAGAGATCCCCGCTGGGGAAGAGGGCATGAAACCTATGGGGAGGACCCTTATCTGACCGCAAGGCTGGGAGTTCGTTTTGTAGAAGGCTTGCAGGGGCATGACGAACATTATCTTAAGGCAGCAGCCTGTGCAAAGCATTTTGCAGTGCACTCAGGACCGGAGGAACTGCGTCATTGTTTTGATGCCAAAGCATCTATTAAGGATATGAGGGAGACCTATTTGCCTGCCTTTGAAGCGCTCGTGAAAGAGGCTAAAGTGGAGGCGGTTATGGGAGCCTACAACCGGACAAATGGAGAACCCTGCTGCGGCAGTAAGACTTTATTAAAGGATATATTAAGAGGGGAATGGGAATTTGACGGACATGTGGTTTCAGACTGCTGGGCAATCAAGGATTTCCATGAGCAGCATAAGGTAACCGAAAGTCCAGTGGAATCGGTTTCCCTGGCAGTGGAAAACGGATGTGATTTAAACTGCGGTAATATCTTTGTATACCTGTTGGAAGCGGTTAAGAACAAAATGGTGAAGGAAGAGCAGTTGGATGCGGCAGTAACCAGGCTTTTCACTACCAGAATGAAGTTAGGTCTCCTGGGGGATGAGGATAAGGTTCCTTATGGGCAGATACCTTATGAGGCAGTGGATTCAAAGCCGATGAAGGACTTAAATCTTTCCGTCTCAAAGAAAAGCCTGGTGCTTTTAAAGAACAAGGCTGGACTTCTTCCTCTGGATAAATCAAAAATAAAAACCATAGGAATCATTGGTCCGAATGCCAATAACCGGAGAGCGCTTGTAGGTAATTATGAAGGAACCGCCTCCAGATATATTACAATTTCGGAGGGCTTTCAGGATTACTTGGGAGACGAGGTCAGAATACTTACCTCCGAGGGATGTCACCTTTACAGAAATAAGGTGGGAGGCTTAAGCGTGGAGAATGACCGTATCGCTGAAGTGAAGGGAGTATGCAAGTCCAGTGATGTTATTATTGCCTGTATGGGCCTTGACCCGGGACTGGAAGGTGAACAGGGAGATGAAGGAAATGAGTTTGCCAGCGGGGATAAGCCAAACATTAATCTGCCCGGTCTTCAGGAGCAAACGCTAAAAACAATTTATGAAAGCGGTAAGCCGGTTATTCTTGTATTGTTATCCGGCAGTGCCCTTGCCATCAATTGGGCACAGGACAATCTGGATGCTATTATTCAGGGTTGGTATCCCGGAGCTATGGGAGGAAGAGCTATTGCGGAGATGGTCTTTGGAGAGTGTGTACCAGAGGGCAAGCTTCCTATTACCTTTTATCGTTCTACCGAAGAATTGCCGGACTTCACTGACTACACCATGAAAAACAGAACCTATCGCTATATGGAAAAGGAAGCACTCTATCCCTTTGGCTATGGATTATCCTATACAGAGTTTACATATTCCAGACTTACCTGCAATCAGGAGCAGCTTACCAGGGAAGGAATTGATTTTGCGGTTACTGTAAAAAATACCGGAAAATATCCAGGAAGAGAAACCCTTCAGGTATATGTAAAGGTGGATTGTGAGGAAGCACCCCATGCACAGTTAAAAGCCTTTAAGAAAATAATGCTTCAACCCGGAGAGGAAAGAGAAGTACAGCTTCAGCTCCCCCTCGAAGCCTTTGCACTTTATGATGATTTGGGTAACCGAAGAGTGTGGGATACCAATTATACAGTATATATAGGCGGTTCCCAGCCGGATGCAAGAAGTATACAGCTGACGGGTAAAAAGCCCTTAAGCCATAATATAAAAGCATTGCAAAGGCTGGAGCTGATATAAAAAGTAAAGGCAGAACATCGGAAAAGATTATTAAATCCTGCTCTTTTTGAGTGGCAGTAGGAGAAGAGCGGGATGGGTTGCCTTGTGCCAGTGGAAAAAAGTTTACAGATACTGAGAGAGGTATGGTTATTAGTATGAATTATTCAAAAGCTTGGTTAAAATATAGTAAAATTTCGAATTATAATTTGTCAGATATTGCACTCTTTTGTGACTTTGAAGGAGAAACAAGGGCTACCGCAGGGAAGGAACTTGAGGAGGGATTTCTTAGTCTGTACGGGCGAAAGCTCCTACAGGCAGGCAATGAAGCAGAGTTTCTTGAAAAAAGAGCTGGGGTGTGGCTTCGTATGGATGACTCGCAGTCGGTGTCAAAGGAAGGCTACCATATCTGCTGCACAGAAGGGCGATGTATTCTGACGGCAGCATCAAAGGCAGGGGTCTTATATGGAGTATTTGCATTACTAAGAAATCTGGTCGTTTTCCAGGTTGAGAACTACGATCAGTGGAGCTTCGAAGAGAGAAAGGAACCTTATCAGCCTCTTCGTATGCTAAATCACTGGGATAATATGGACGGCAGCATTGAGAGAGGATATTCGGGCAGCTCTTTCTTCTTTCAGGAGGATGAAATCCTCCTAAACGATAGAACCAGAGACTACGCAAGAATGGTTGCCTCTGTAGGGATTAACGGAGTAGTAATTAATAATGTTAATGTGAAGGGCGCCGCTACGGCACTGATCAGTGACAGGTATTATGATAAATTAAAGGCAGTATCCGAGCTCTTTTCCTCCTATGGAATAAAGCTATTTATTAGTATTAACTTTGCCGCACCCCTGGAGCTGGGAGGTCTTAGTACAGCAGATCCGTGCAGAGAAGAGGTTCGCAGCTGGTGGGCAGAGAAGGCGAAAGAAGTATGGAGAAAGGTACCTGCTTTAGGTGGTTTTCTGATCAAGGCTGATTCAGAAGGAAGACCGGGACCATTTACTTATGGACGTACCCATGCGGACGGTGCGAATATGCTTGCGGAGGCAGTGAAGCCCTTTGGAGGACTGGTTATTTGGAGATGCTTTGTTTATAACTGCCAGCAGGATTGGAGAGATACCAGAACTGACCGGGCAAGAGCCGGATATGATAACTTTATGCCGTTAGATGGCAGTTTCGCAGAACAGGTTATCCTGCAGATTAAGAATGGCCCTATGGATTTTCAGGTCAGAGAACCAATATCGCCACTATTTGGAGGCTTGAAGAATACAAATATGATGCTGGAGGTTCAGATTGCTCAGGAATATACCGGACAGCAAAGGCATGTATGCTATTTGCTTCCCTGGTTTAAGGACATTCTGAATTTTCATACTCATTGCGGCAGTATAGAGGATACAATTGCAGAAATTATAAGCGGACGAACCTATCAGAATAAGCAGGGAGGCATTGTGGCAGTAGCCAACACCGGCAACGATTACAACTGGACCGGGCATGATCTGGCAGCAGCCAATTTGTATGGATTCGGAAGGCTGGCTTTTGATCCGGGGCTTACGGCAAAGGAGATTGCAGGAGAATGGATTGTCCAGACCTTTGGCACTTCAGAAAAGGTAATGGACAATATCTTGAAGATACTGATAAAATCCTGGCCTGCCTATGAAAAGTATACTTCTCCTTTGGGGATTGGGTGGATGGTGAAACCCAACCATCATTATGGACCGGATGTGGACGGCTATGAATATGATCGATGGGGAACCTATCACAGGGCAGACCATAGGGGCATAGGGGTAGATCGAACGGAGAAGGGTACCGGATATTGTCTCCAGTACAATGAGCCTTTGGCGGGACAATATGCGGATAGAAACACTTGCCCCGAAGAATTGCTCCTGTTCTTTCATCACGTGGAGTATAACCACCTTCTTTCTTCCGGAAAGACAGTGCTGCAACACATCTATGATACGCATTTTGAAGGAGCCGAGGAGGCAAAGCAGTTTCAGGAGCTATGGAAGGAGCTGGAGGGAGAGTTGGAGGGAGCTGTCTATGAAAGAACCCTGGAACGTTTCCGTCACCAAGAGCTTCATTCAGCGGAGTGGCGTGATGTTATCAACTCCTATTTCTATAGAAAAACAGGTATTGCAGATCAGCTGGGAAGAAAGCTGTATTAAATGAAATTTGCAGGATATGGGGAGGTTAGGTATTAGATGGAGAAGCAGGGTCTTATGTTAGCTCCCATCCTTAGTGATGGAATGATTCTTCAAAGGGAGGTCAGCAATTATATTTATGGCAGGGAGGATATAGCAGCCTCTGTAATCGTCAGCTTATTGGGGGTGGAATATTATGCCGAGGTGGATGAGAAACGCGAGTTTAGCGTGGAACTTCCCCCTTTTCCAGCAGGAGGACCGTACAAAATTACGGTAAAAGGAAGCACGGAAATTACGCTACAGGATGTTCTTGTGGGGGATGTATATCTGCTAAGCGGACAGTCAAATATGGAGCTGCCAATTCGCAGAGTGCTCGATGTATCGGGAGAGGAAATTGCCCAGGTACAGGAACCTTTCATCAGACAGTATCATATTCCGGCTACCTATAATTTTAAGGAGCCGGAAAGCTACATGTATGCCGGGTCCTGGAAAAAGGCAGAAGGAGATGATTTGCTAAACTTTAGTGCTGCCGGGTATTTCTTTGCTAAAGAGCTAAAGGAAGCCTATCAAATTCCGGTAGGATTGACTATGACAGCGGTAGGTGGCAGCACCATAGAGGCCTGGATGAGTCCATCTTCTGTTACTAAATTCGGCAACTATCAGGAGCTTATAAAGGGTTATGATAATCTTGCTTACTTTAATGAATATATAAGGAAACAGCAGGAGGAGTCCGAGGAGTGGATAACAAGTCTGGCGCAGGGAGTGTCTAAGGAGGAGATTACAAAGGATCATACTTCCTGGAATACCTGCCAGGTACCTTCCTTTGTCTCTGAATTTCTAGAGGAGGATTTTCAAGGCTCACTTTATCTATGTAAGGAAATCCATCTGGAAGAAGAGCCGATGCTTGATACCGCCTATATTTATATGGGAAGTATTATTGATTCCGATCAAATCTGGATAAATCACAGTGAGGTGGGCAGAACAGAGTACCGGTATCCTCCCAGAAAGTATCAAATTCCCAAGGGTATTTTAAAAAAAGGTAAGAATCTAATTACTGTGCGAATCGTAATTAATAATACAAATGGCGGAACAGTGAAAGGGAAACCATATTTATTGCACTGTGACAACAAAGAGATTTCCCTAGAAGGCGAATGGCATTACAGAATTGGCAAAAGGGCAGAGAACCCAATTCCGAAGGTTCTGTTTCCTCCGAAGCTTCCTGTCTGTTTTTATAATACAGCGGTTGTCCCTCTTTCCAAAGTTTCAGTGGCAGGGGTACTATGGTATCAGGGAGAGAGCAATACGGATGCCCCGGGGAATTATGCAGATAAGTTTACTTCCATGGTATCTGACTGGAGGGAATTATTCGGCTGGGAGCTGCCCTTTATCTATGTGCAGTTAACCAATTATAAAGACCCTCTCACTTCGTTGGAAGACACCGGCTGGGCGGAGCTTCGAGATCAGCAAAGGCGATGTCTGGGGATATACAATGTTGCGATGGTGACAACTCTTGATATTGGGGAATCCAATGACCTTCATCCCCAGAATAAGAAAGAAGTGGGAGTTCGTCTGGCAAAGGCGGCAAGAGCATTGATTTATAAGGAGGAAATTCCCTGTTTCGGTCCAATTCCTAAGAGTGCGGTTTCGTTAGGAAAAGAAGCAAAGATTACTTTTCGGTACATGAAAGATTATGAGATAATAGAAAATCTCAATCATTTTGAAGTTGCCGGAGAGGATGGGAACTTTCAGAAGGCCAGCGCAGTCCGAAGGGGAGATACGGTCTATGTTAAAAATGATGAAATTTCCTATTTGAAGTATGTAAGATATGCCTGGTGTGATGACCCTGCGAATGTTAATTTCTTTAATGAGGTCGGTCTTCCTGCTTCGGGTTTTTGTTTGGAATTATAGAGATGCTCTAAGGGAGCATATACTGGCAGTTGGATGTGGAGTAAATATGTCCCTCATTTTGTCAAGGATGGCTGGAAGTGTTTTGTAATGAATTTGAGAGGTCATTATAAGAGCAGGTCAGTCGATCTGACCAAGGTAACCTTTTCAGATTACTTGGAAGATATTAAGGAAATTATATCAGAATGTGGTGAGCCTCCAATTATCATCGGGTTTAGTCTTGGAGGAATTCTTAGCCAGAAGATAGCAGAATCCACGGAGCTAAAAGGTCTAATACTGATTGATTCTAGTATCAGCTTGGAAGTAAATAAAATAGCTCCCTATCAAGATTTGGTGGAAGATAAGTTTGGTGACATAATACCTTGCCCATTACGAGATGAGATATCTAGTATTGATGAGACGGAGGAAGATATTATTTTCCAGAAAAAATATCTCTCAATGGAATCAGCAAAGGTTTTTCGTGAATGTGGGTGCTGGATAAAGGGTGTTAATGGGGTATCAATTGATAGCCGTCTGATAAGCTGTCCGACTTTAATTATTAAATCAGTAAATAGTACTGAAGATGATAGAAGGGGTAGAGTGGAAGCTGATTACCTAAAAGGGGAATATACCAGTTATTGGAATACCACACATACTGGATTACTGATTGGGCAGAGATATTATGAAATTGTAGAGAGAATACAGATGTGGCTAAAACAATATTAAAATCTTGGAGTGCTGTTGCAAAAAGACAGATATATACTATCTTTTCACTATACATAGTAGACATTTGCAACAGCACCTCCAATGTAATTTTAATTAGCACTGGATAGATACTTTCAGCTTGATAGATTAACCTTGAAAATTAACTATTACCCTTACAAGCCTTAAACACAGAACCGACCCTATCTTTTAAATCAAAGTATCCCGAATCCATTAAGATAATGGGATTAACTTTTAAAGCATCGGGTTTATTGTTAACAAGACAGTCTTCCTTTGCATATACACTAACGATTTCACCAAGAAACATGGTAAAGTCAAAGATGGGTATGGTTTGAATTACTTTACAGAGATAATTCACAGGGCAGTCTTGAATCATGGGTGTATTGCCAATATCATCATAGAAGGACTCAAAAATTTCCGATTTGTCAATTTTGTTACCAGATACGGTTCCGCAATAGTCCGTTTTCTCAATAGAGTCTGCAGAGGGGATATTTACACTAAAATATCCATTTTCAATTACTCCGGCAGTTGTGCAGTGAGAATTTTTCAGAGAAATATAAAGGACTGGTTTCTGGCTTACTACACCATAAGCACCAATGGTAGCATAATTTGGTTTTCCCTTGACTAAAGCTCCTGCTAATACAGTAACATATGGCCCAAAGGGAATGTTTGAAATTTTCTGTTTCATCTTTTTATAACTCCAATCTATTTATTTTTGCTGCAGCTATTAGAGTATAGGTCACGAGCGAAAAAAAATATAGACTTTTTCTTTATGGGAAGTTATCATATAGATAAAGTGCGCCCCTTATGTAGTGAAACATAAGTTTGGGTGATTTTTTAAACTTATCTATCAAGTAGCGCTACCTTTCTAAAATTCCTATAATGCATGTATGGTTAATTTTTAATGTCATATTAATGCAAAATATGTACAAATATGAGAGAATTTAACTATTGCTGTTGACAATAAGATTAATTTGCTTATTCTATTATAGAGTGTAAAATTCTGCTATCAACAGCATGAGATTATGCATAAGACAAAGGGTAAGGGAGGAAGTAACAATATGAAAAAGAGTATAAAAAGATATTTAAGTATTATTTTTATGTTTGTAATTCTTATCAGTTCTATTAATACAAATGCAATTTCTGTGCAGGCAGCTGGTGCAGATAATTGGTCTTTGTATATTCAGAGCTTAACACATTATGGAATGACTCTAAAAGTGTCGGGGGTTGATAAAGCACAAAACGTTACAGCTTATATTACAACGGATGAGAATACGTTTACGAGAACTTTGAACTTGACCAAAGCAACACAGACCTTTGAGTTGACCTTTGATAAAGGCTATGATGTAGACACATATGTGTCAGTTTATTTACAAGATGCCTCTGGTAATCAAACAAGCACAGAGAGTGATATAATCACTGAAGATAAGATTGAAGTATGGGGGAAGGCATATCCCAAAATGTATAAGGGTGAGGTATGGGGACAGAATGTTACTTCCGTATACGCTGTAATTGATTTTCAAAAATATGAAGGGGTTATCAATAAAAAGGATAATACTGTTGTGATTACATATCCAAAACAAGCGTTGGATACAGAGATACAGATAATCTCAACGGATGGCTTTTGTACGGAAACAGACGAACAAACCATAGAAGAGGATTATTTAACGCTACCTTCAATTAAACTAACAAGAACCTCAATGTTAACGAATTATGCCAGGATGCCAGAGGGATGCATTATATACGCAAAGATAGGTAACACTACCTATCAATCAACGCTGGGCAAAAGTGTTGATTTCGTGGATGGAGTAATTCTTGAGTATCCAGTGCAAAAGGAAGGGCAAGTTGTTTCCGTTTGGATGGAATCAGAGGATGGAAGTTCTACAAAGCTAAAAGACTATAAAATTGAAAAATGTAAACTAGAACTTAAGGAAGGCTATCAGTTAATGGCATATCCCAAAAAAGTATTTGGCAGTGTCTCTGAGGATTCCAAAAGTATTACCTATGTCGTTGCAGAGATTGGAAAAAATAAATATCAAGCAAAGGTAGATGCAAAAGGTGATTTTGAAATAGAGTATCCAGCACAGAAATTGGGTGTAAGCATAACGGTAACAGGGTACGATGAACATGGTTGCGCTTCCGAGCCCCTAAAGAAAAAGATTGAAAATTCCTATAGCATAGAAGATGCAAATTATGTGAAGCATATCTATCTCTCACAAGCGACAGGCTATACCACTTATGATATTGCTAGAAGACTATGCGTACAAATTGGAGAAAAAATTTATTATAGCGATTACTCAAAAAAGAGTGAACAGATCTTAAAGGTTACGTATCCAACGCAAAAGATAGGAACTGAAGTTAAAGTGTGGTTTGAAGAAAAGAATGGTTCCTATTCTAAAACCATGAAAAAGAAGATTGAGGATAAGAAACTCTATGTGGACAAGTATGATCTGCAAACAACTTTTATTATGGGCGAAATATCAACCATGATTTGGGCAGAGGAAGGAAATATTAAGTTAAAATCCGCTAACGTTGTTATCAATGGAAAAACCTATGAAGGTACCGTTAAGAATGACGTCTTCTCCATAGGCTTCCCAAAGCAAAAATTGGATCAGAAAGTAACGCTTAAGTTGGTTGATGTAGATGGCTATAAATGTACAGAGACATTAGAATTAGTAAATAAACCAATTGATTTGGACGTTGAAACCATTTATTATAACAGCACCAAAGTTACAGGTACGACTGTAGAGAAAGCAAAGGTAGTAGTTAAAATTGGTGAAAAGAAATATACTGCAACTGCGAATGCTAGCGGAAAGTTCGCAGTGGATATAAAAGCTTCAAAATCAGGTAGCAGTGTTTCCGTTACAAGTACTTCACCTGAGGGTTATTTTAATACGGTAGATACGAAGGTGGAATCTCAATACGGAGATGTATATTTTGAAACAACTATTTATAAAAATACGACCACAGTTAGCGTTAATTGCACCAATGGTAACAAGGGAGATGTTGTAACGCTTAAAGTGGGAAGTAATACATATAAAAAGGAATTAAGTCAGACCAAGAAGTCACAGACTGTTACCTTTAAAATTAAAGCTCAAAGTGCAGGTAAGCAAGTGAAAGTAACTTTACTTGATTCCTTTGGCGCAGAACGTGGCTCTAGCAGTACTATGGTATATATTGGAGATACAATAAAAGTTGGTATGACGGAAGCGGAAGTTGTTCTGACAACCTGGGGAGCACCGGTCAGAAAGAATAACTGGAGCGGCAGCATTCAATGGGTTTTTGAGAGAGGTTCATCTACGGTATATGCATATTTTAAAAAAGGAAAAGTATATACTATTCAGCACTTAAAGTACTAAGTAGTACAAAAGGAACATGCAACAAAAAATGAGACAGGACACTGGTTAAAGTGACTAAATAATGAACAGCTTGGTGATATTATCATAGGATGATGCTATTAAATATTCATGTTTGGCGAGAACCAAACAGCGAGATAACGTGGTTATCGAGCTTGGTTCTGAATAATTGTCTTGATTTTTATCATAAAACCGTGTAAGCTATCGTAAGTTGAATAATAGTAATCCGGTTGGGCAGGTAACTGCTTCAAGATTTTGAGCTTAAGGGTGGAGAGCTTCGTAAGAAGTTTTCTGCCCTTTTTAAGTTCATTTGGTAAATGTACATTATTTATATATAGAAAGGGTGAGGAAATGCAATACGTTTTATTAGTTTTAGGGTTGATAATGATTGTGAAAAGTGCAGATGTTTTAATTGATTCGTCTTCGAAAATAGCAAAACAGTTTGGAATTTCTTCTTTTGTTATCGGAATTACAGTTGTAGCTTTTGGAACAAGTGCACCAGAACTTGCAGTAGGGATAATTTCTGGTGTTGCTCACACTAATCAGCTTACTCTAGGGAATGTGATTGGCAGTTCATTATCAAATACTGCTCTGATTGTAGGGGTTTCTGCAATTATAATGCCTTTGCAAGTAAAGGACACGGTTGTCAGGCGAGAAATTCCAATGTTGATAGGTATACAGTTTCTTTTGATCGCAATGATTTTTGTTAATGGTCAGCTCTCACGTATGGATGGAGGAGTGTTATTATTAGGGTTTATAGCGTTTATGGTTTATGTCATTAAAGATTCAAAAAAATCTATAGAGATACAAACGGATGCAGAGGGAGATATTGATACAGATGCCGATGGCAATCAATTGTCAGAGGAAATAGTAGAAAAGGCGGAGAGGGAAAGTCTCGTGAAAAAAGTGATTTTCTCTATACTTTCACTTATCGGTCTTTTTATCGGAGGCAAACTAGCTGTAGAAAGCAGTACCGAGATAGCTCAAAGTTTAGGATTAAGCGAAACATTAATTGGACTCACCGTTGTGGCACTTGCAACTACAATGCCAGAACTTATTACAAGTATAATGGCAGCAGTCAAGAAGGAGCCTGATATTGTACTGGGAAACTGTATTGGAAGTAACATTTTTAACATTCTTCTGGTACTAGGAGCATCGTCGGTTATTTCTCCCATACCAACAGACTCGACACTTTGGTTGGATATTATGGTAATGATGGGCTTTACTTTATTAGTTTTTATTGTTTCTTGGGCAAGAAAGCAAATCAGACGAAGAACTGGCATTTTTCTTTTGGCAGCCTATGTTACTTATCTGATATATAAGGTTTTAACGGCTATTTAAAAGGTTAACATATAGATAGTGAGCTTTGAAAAGGGCATCTCAAGTCAGTACACGACTTGGGACGCCCTTTTCGTTGGCTCTATGCTTCAATTCTATATAATGGGGGGATATTACTCACTGTTATTGGAGACCGCTAATTATGGAATTAATAATGGTAGACTGAGTTACTGCATTGGTAGATCTGTTAAATAAACCAAAACCATAGGTACCATTATAACCATTATCCCATACTACCGGCACACAGCCATATTGCTTTGAAGCTTTTGAAACAGCAAAGGCAAAGGCAGCTCTATAGGAAGCATTTGATTTATCAATGGAGCCAAACTCTCCAATAACAACAGGGTATCCCTGAGATGTAAATTTGGTATATAGAGAGTTAAATTGTGAAGTTAGGAAGTCTTCCTGACCCCAGGTGGATTTCTTAGAACTGTCAGTGGAGGACGCACCCCACTGAGTAATTGTCATAGATTCTTCACCACAGAAATCCCAAGGTGCATAGTAATGTACAGAAACCATAATTCTTTTCTGAGTGCTTGGAACTACGCTGGAACGATAGGTATCCGTAGGCATCTGGAAGCCGTAACTACCTACAGTATAGTTAATATCCGTATTCCAGCCGGGGATTAAAAGCCATCTGGAGCTGTTATTTCCACCAGTCTGTCTTACGGTATCAACAAATATCTGATTATAGGCATTAATATTAGAATAATAAGTCGTATTTGGTGTGTTATAGGTGCCATCGAACACCTCGTTCATGGACTCAAAAATAAGGTGTTCATCGTAATCTTTAAAAGTATTAGCAATCTGCTGCCAAACTTTGGTGTATTTAGCTTTAATCGTTGTTTGGTCGCTGCCATTACATAATAACCAGCCTCCTGTTACGGTGTTGTAACCATCACCATGGACATTGATGATAACATATAAGCCTTGGCTATACGCATAATCAACGACTTCTTTTACTCTGGCGAGCCAGGTAGAGTTAATGGTATAGTTTGGTGAAGCACCAATATAACTTAAGTACGATACTGGAATTCGAATTGTTTTAAAGCCAGCATTCTTAACCGCTGTAATGAGAGCTTTTGTAATGGTTGGATTACCCCAAGCGGTTTCACTAGGTGTACCGTTTGAGTTCGCTTCTAATGCATTACCGAGATTCCAGCCAGCCCCCATCGCTGTTACGATTTGGCTCTGTGTAAGTTGATCCATAGTATCGCCACTGGAGGTTACAGCTACGATGCTAAATAACTGATTAGCAGCACTGGTATCTGTATTCTGTACACAGGCCGCACCATTCGAGGTTGATGAACCCGATATTTCAAGAACTTTTCCGCTGTTTCTGTTTTTGATTTTATAATATCCGTTATAAGAGATTAATTCAAATTGTTGATTAGTCTGACTATTGTTGGTGTATATGATATTAGCTGCGCCATTAGCTGTACTTTTTGCGTTGATGTCCATTACCTTGCTGCTGCTTACATTACGAATATAGTAATACCCACTGCCAGCTTGGTCAAAATACCATTGTTGTGCGGTATTTCCAGCATAATCGCTCTGAACCACGGCAGTGTTGTTATTTGCGCTAAGATTTGCCGGTTGCAGTGCTTTACCAGAGTAAGCATTGTATAAGATGTAAGGTGTACCGGTTGTAATGGAAGACACATAGGAAGCTGCTGATACTTTAAATGTATAATTCGAGAACACAGTTGTAACAAGGAATGCAAGTACAATTAGAAAATGTAAAACCCTCAATTTTTTCATAAACTACCTCCTCATAATAATAAAAATAGTTAGAATTGAAACATGTGTAAAATATCCCCATACAAATAGTAACTAATTATTCCTTTTTTTGGTACATGCATATTTATAGCAATTTAACACAAATTTTTACATATTTTACTCAAGTGTAAAAGAAATATTAAAAAATAGAATATTTTGTAGTAAATCTTAGATAAAAATATTACTTGCAAATTTGATTAAATATATTACCCATAAAATTTGATTAGATAGATATAAAAATAAACTTGATTTATTTAATTATATGTGATATTTTATGTTTATAAATATCTAAATGGATTTAAAGGGGGAATGAAGATGAATATAGAATTGATCAGAAAAATTGTAAAAGCAAGTGGTGTAAAAGCAGGCGAGTTAGTCTTAATTCATTTTTGGGGAGAGGATACTTCAATAAATACAATGCATAATTTTGCCAGGGCCGTTGTTGAATTGGGGGCTTCACCACTGGAACTACAGCAATCAAGAAATAATAACAAAGTAATTTTTGAAGTTGCGGGTGAAACAAGTTTTGATAGCAAATATTATTCTGTCTTTGAAAATGTAGATGCGGTTCTGGATGTATTCGCTTATCAGCCAGTGATTTTGGGGTATCAACTTGAAGAAAAACAGATGAACCTATATAGAAATTATATGAGAGGTTTATTTAGTGCTTTGATGGGCAAAACCAGGTTTACACAGATACGAATTCCTACGGTTGAGAACGCACAGGAGTCGGGATTGGAGCCTGAAGATTTTATTGATCGATTGACAAAAGCCTACGATATTGACTATCCAAAATTAAAAGACTCTTGCGAAGGTAAAATGGAAGAGTTAAAGAAGGCAAAACAGATCAACTTACATTCCGGTGATAATTGTTATCTGACCTTGGAAACCGAAGGTAGAGAGTGGATTGCAGACTGTGGTGACGGCGATTGGCCATGTGGCGAAGTGTATATTGCACCTGTTGAGCCTAAGACAAACGGCACTGTTTTTTACCATCAACTCTATATGGAGGATGTAGGTGAATTTGAGGATATCACATTGTGGGTTGAAAATGGCTTATTAATGAAAAGTGATAACACAGAAGTCAATAATTTTATAAAGCGTCTCCCAAAAGAAAACAGAGTTGTGTGTGAACTTGGATTTGGATGTAATGAGAAGGTTACAAGTTTATGTGGATATACTGTACTTGATGAGAAGATGATTGGTACATTTCACATAGCAATTGGAGATAACACAATGTTTGGTGGAAATAATAAAGCTGACTTTCATATGGACTTTGTTGGAACTGCGGAGGTAGAAATAATTTATTAGAAAAAGCCGTGGTAAGTTAATGTTACGGACAAATTAGTATCTGCCCTAAGAGGTTGCAGGTAGCACGAAAGGCAAGGTTAAAATAAATGGATAAGAAAAGAAATTTTATAAATTATTTAGAAAAGTCAAGTGAAGATATATTGAACGAAGAAAAGAAGTTGATTTTAGATGAGAGAAAAGATGAAGCCAATCTTGTGAAAATTAAAAATAATATTTATAATATTTTTAAAATTACATTTGTATCAATAATTAAAAACGAGAAATTAGGAGAGGTAGAAATAAAATCTTTATTCACAGAAAAATTGGAGTCCATTCCTAAAAACTGGATAGCATCCTATGAAGCTGCAAAGCTTCATAATGATGCGGAGAAGATTTTAATAGAGGAAGTAAAATTGCAAACATTAGGTTTAATAAGAACTAAATTTAATGAGATCTGGGGTGATATCGCATGACAGAAACTAATGCAATAAAATTGTTTAAATGTCTGGCAGATAAGTCCAGATTACAAATCCTTAAATCTCTCATGTTGGAAGACATGTATGTGGAACGCTTGGCAGAACGATTAAATTTAACACCAGCTACCATATCCTTTCATCTTAAAAAGTTAGAAGAGGCAGGTGCTGTCACTTCGTATAAAGATCAATATTATATGATGTATTCCTTATATAAGGATATCTTTATGACAAGTATACTGGACATTATTAAAGAGGAATCAGATGATAGCAAGATGCAAGAAGAAAGAGATGCAAACTATCGAAAGAAAGTTATTAATGCATTTTTCCAATACGGGAAATTAAAATCCATTCCAGCACAGAAAAAGAAACAGCGTATTGTATATGAAGAAATAGCAAAAGCATTTGAAATGGATAAAACCTACACTGAGCGTGAAGTTAATATAATTATTGCTGACTTTAATGATGATTTCTGTACCATACGTAGGGATATGATTGGAGAAGGATTATTGGAAAGAAATCAAAATATATATAAGTTACCCTCATAATTGAAACGTGCTCGGAGGTTGAAATGAGATTAGCTGATAAATGGAGTACGGAAAGGCTGCTGATACGCAGGGCAACACTTGACGATGTAAAAGAGCAATCGGAGCTGTAATAACAACCCACTATGTCATTAGTAGTGGGTTGTTTTCTATAATGGCCATGGTATATAATGTAAGTAAGATAGAACTGAAATGTTGTATCAGTATAATATGTTTTAAGAGGTTTAATGAAGGAGATTATGCTATGCGTAAACACTTTAAAAACTATAGGAGATTCTATACAATTATAGGCATTCTTATTATAATAGTTATAGGCTATTTTTTCTGGCCACAAACCTTTAACGTTAGTGATGAAGAGAACGTTATGATAAGTATCAATAGAGTAATCGAAGGAAAATACCTTGATTATGAATTAAATACGCAAGAGGTTAGTGATTTCGTTCGAATACTAGAAAAATCCAAGTTTTATCGTGGGGTATCAAGACCAGAGCATATGTTTGCAGGTAAATCTCTCGATATAAGAGTTATCGGTGGCTTGGGTCCGCTTATAACAATCTATTATGATACAGACAAAACCTATGTATTTGCAAATATTTCTACCGGTCCATTTTATAATATTTATTATAGAATAAGTAACAAAGAGGATATAAAAAATTTTGCTGAAAACATTGTTAATACAAAATAGAGGAATTTGTTTAAGTATCTATTCAATAAATATGTAATAAGCACAAGAGAGTAAATTACTTGCGGTGTTATTATAAGAATTATGATTAACAAATAAAGTAATCAAACAAAGTAATCAAACAATACAAGTAACAATGAAACATATAAAACAAAAGGAGGACTACATGGATTTATCAAATTTATTATTTGCATTTTCATTGACGCTCTTTGCAGGCCTTTCAACAGGTATCGGAAGTGCGTTATCTTTACTTACGAAGAAAACCAGCCCTAAGTTCCTTTCCGTATCTTTAGGATTTTCAGCTGGTGTCATGCTTTATGTATCATTTGTGGAGATTTTGGCAAAAGCTAATACAGCTCTGCAATCTGCACTTGGCGAAAAACCAGGCACTTGGGCAACGACTGGTGGATTCTTTATTGGGATCTTGCTTATTGCTCTGATAGACAAATTAATACCTTCTACAGAAAATCCGCACGAAGTACATACTGTGGAAGAAATGGACGGAAAAAGTGAGGAGCACAAGTCTAAACTAATGCGTATGGGGCTGTTCACAGCATTAGCCATCGCAATACATAACTTTCCCGAGGGATTGGCTACCTTCACCGCAGCATTAAGTGACCCTACTTTAGGTATTCCAATTGCGGTCGCAATTGCAATTCATAATATACCTGAGGGTATCGCAGTAGCTGTTCCTGTATTCTATGCAACAGGCAGCAGAAAGAAAGCCTTTAAATTATCCTTTTTATCCGGGCTCTCAGAGCCTGTGGGTGCTTTAGTTGGTTACCTAATTCTTTTCCACTTCTTCAATGATGCAATGTTTGGATTTATATTTGCCTCAGTAGCTGGAATCATGGTTTATATCAGTCTTGACGAACTATTGCCTTCCGCCAGAGAGTATGGAGAGCATCATCTTTCCATCTATGGGTTGATTGCAGGTATGGCGGTTATGGCAGTCAGTCTTCTGTTGTTTATATAACCTGACCAATATGACATTAGCATTATAACAGTATGCAAAAAGCGCGATAGTTCTTGTTTCACTATCGCGTGTTTTATATGGATTTACGTTACAGGATATATTTGTTATGTGGAAAGGATAAGCGATGGAGAATTGTATCTATAATGGCAAAGAAATTTGCACCTTTGATCTGAAGGATAAGAGTGGATATTATATCAATGATCTGGTGCTAGAGTGGAAAATAGCAGCAGACGAGAAAAAACTAATATGCAGTGATTGCGGACAAAAGGTGTATTTGGCAGCTGGTCCTATTATGGAACCATACTTTGCACATTATGATAAAGAATCCTGCGACTATGGAAATCAGAGAGAGTCAGAAGAATCAAAAAAAGGGAAAAGGCTTTTATATGATTTACTAAGAAATAGCTTTCCCCAAGCGGAAATTAGAGCAAGATTTCGTATGAAAAATGGTATGTACAGTACCTGTTATGTAGCAAATCCTGGTGGTTTGGACATCGCAATAGATTATCGTCTTCAACATACTGGTATAGATAATTTCACAGAGAGGGATTTGTATTATAATGAAAATCAAATAATACCGCTTTATATTCTAGGTATCAATAAGAATATTGATACAAATCAAATATCCTGGTATGGAGATTTGATACAGAAGTCAATTGGATTGTGTATTTATCTGGATACGAAAAGTGAGACTATCCTTCTAAAGAAACGCTTTGATTATAGAATTGGTGCTGAAAGAAAAATTAAATATTGTAAAAAGGTATATCCAATTCAGGAGCTTACTATAAAAACAGATGGCTCTTTCCTCTGTGATTTCTATGAGGAATGCCATAAAATTGAGCAAGGAATCCAACAGAGTAAAAATGATTACGACCAGAGAATTAAGGAAAAAAGAAACCAAAAGAAAGAGCTGGAAAACTGGCTGATCGCCAATAGGACTGAAATTAGACCTGACATTTTACAGAAGGCAATGGAGTGTTTACAACGAGGTGAAGGTTATCTTGTGTCAAAAAAGTATTTGGATTATATAAAAGAAAATAATTTATTATGAGTAAGAAATATTTTTTAAATTCAAATTATAGAACAACTGCCAATGGTCTTAACGTAGGCTGGTAGTTGTTTTTTTAGTGCATCATTCTTCATTTAGATTCACTACCAGAATTAATCTTATGTTCGATTGTAGAGATAGGAATATTATGGTAAAATCTAAGACAAGGTTTAAAATCGCTTTTTATACGGAGAGTAGCCACTAAGGTTTCTTTTATTAATTTAATTATGGTATTTATCACCAATATGGAGGTTGTTATGGGAGCAGAAATCATTAAGGTTTACAAGGAGCATTTACCTTCCCTTCGTTTTATTGGGAAGCGTTATACAAATGCAGATAGAATCGGCGGATTTGGTCACAAATGGGGTGAATGGTTTGAAAATGGTTGGTTCGGAGTATTGGAGAATCTAGGTGAAGTAATAGACGTAGATAATAGTTATCTGGGCTTGATGCGATGTAATGGGACTGATGCTGAGAACACCTTCGAATATTGGATTGGTATGTTTCTTCCGGTAGATACAGAAGTTCCCGAGGGTTTTGACTCTATAGACCTTGAGGAAAGTGATATTGCAGTTTGCTGGATAAAAGGAAAAGAAGACGAGGGGCTCTATGGTATGCATGATTCCTGTATCTCTAAATTCCAGGAAAACGGAATGGGTAATTTTAAAGGAGATGACCAGAATAGAGCGTGTTTCTTTGAGAGATATAATTGTCCCCGCTTCACAGAGCCGGATAAAGAAGAAAATAGAATTTTAGATTACGGAATATATTTGGCGGATTAAGATATATACAGTACTATAAGGTTTAGTATTCCTATGGTCGGATATATGATAATAAGTCATATTATATGGATTATATGAAACAACAATCTTAATAGTAGGAGGTCTTTGTATGATACAACATTCAATAGATTTAACACAGCTTACAGCGAAAGGACAAGCTACATGTGAGTATAAAGATAATATACTGCTCATGACCACAAATCGAGCTTTACCTAGTCAACGATTTGATGTCGAGCATTTATTGATTAATTCATATATAGCCCTGCCTGACAGATACAAATTGCCCCTACGAATAGATATGACTGTAAAGATAGATGCTCCAGCATTATATCTGCTCATAGGAAAAGGGCGTATTAATGTTGGAACCTTATGGTCAAGTAATCGTCGAATTGATGACATTGTGGAACCGACTAGAAAAACAATGAATTATCATAATCATATTAACATGAATGAATTTACTAATATTTCAGTGCTTTATGATCTGAAAGAAATGCAAATACTGATTAACGGTGAGGAGAGATATTATTCTAAAAAAGAAAGATATATGAAATCTCCGGCATTTAGAAAAATGAATGAAGAAGGCTTTGAAATAAAAATAGCCTGCGACAAAATGGTAGAAGCATGTATAAAGTCAATAACCATAACCGAATATGAAGATACCTGCTATATTGTCCCTTCAGGAATTGAGTTACCTACAGCAATTACAAGAAATGAAGCTATAGCAATTGGTGAAAAACCAACCTTTGAGAAATGTATCTCTTTATTACCAGCCTTTATTCAAAATGAAATTATAAAAAATGATGAATACTTAAGAAGTTTAAAACCTTTGAAATTCAAGAGACAAATCGAGAAGAATGGTAATAAAATTACATATGTTGCTTCAGATTATGGGTTGTCTTATGCGATATATTTAAGTAACGATGTATTTGATCACTCTTTACAATGGTATCTCATTACCAATGGTAAACCTGAAACCTGGCATAGAAAAGCAGATAGGATGGAGGAAGTACTGACCACGTTGGATGAAAAAATACCTGCCTTTGCAGAGAGAATATTTCATCAGTTGGACGATTGTGTTGGGTGCTGTGCGTATTGCTTGGCTAAGACGCGCTATCAATTTCAGGAGCGACATAAGATAGCCTGTCACGGTAAACTGAAATTTAAAATGAGTGTTTCTGGATTTGAAGATATGCTTGCCTTTGTTAATGAAATCAATCAACTTGTGCAAGAAGAAAGTATATAAATAATTAGCCAAACTTTTCCCAATACCTTTAAACTTTGAATAACAAGCAAATTTATTAAATGTAGTTATGTGCAATTTTTTATATAGAAATACCCCACTATGCATTGTTGTGGGGTATTTGCTAATAACAATAACTTTTAGAGTTATTTATTGAGCGTAACCTCTCCAAATCTTGTTTTACTCAAGTAATCAAAAGCACTGACTGTTATAGTGTCTGGTAGATTTTGTAATGAAAAATTATTCTTTTGGACAAAGACACCGTCACTAATTTCTTCGATAGAACCTATTCCTGATAATCCGTTTTCCCAGACTTTACCGTTATCATCCCAATATTCAAACCATAGACTATCTTTTGCAATTGCAATCATGTCATTGCTAGCCTCAGGTGCAAGGTGGAAAGTCAGCTTAGTATATAGCCCAAGTTCTGTTTGGCTAATTTCTACTTTATCAACGACAACACCGGTACCCTCCACTGTAGTTGGATTAGACATTTGGTACACATTTATAATTTCTGTACTTTTATTATACAATTGGAAATCAAATGAATCCTTAAATGATTCTCCAATATTGCCATTCAAATCGATGGGATATACTACAGTATTGCAGGTCAACATTATGTTCTCGGTTTTGTTAGTATTAGTGCCTTTTAGAATAAATACAACGGTACCGTCCTCTTCGGTCGTATAGTCTGCGCTGTAGTCGATGTATTTCCCATTATCACTTAAAGATGGGTTAACACTTAACATTTCACGATTTGCTTCTCTAGAGTACTCAACAATAGTTTCTCCATCTTTTGCTTCAATCCCCATATTTATTACAGGGTCCTTATAAGAGGTATCCAGGGGTAGGAGTAGGTACTTTTCTGAATTAACAGGCTTCGCTTCTAACACTACATAAATTGATTCGTTATCGCAGATAGCTTCTCGAACCTTAAAATTGACTAAAGCATTTTCGGTATTCTCCTGTACAACATCTTTTTCAATTAAAGTAGAAGCCTGTTCGGTAAGTTCCTTGCCAGATTTAGCAAAAAAGTCGTTCAAACCCCAATGTCTTATGGAGGCGTAGGCAGTAGTTCCAATAACTAAGGTCAAAGCAGCAGCAAAGAGAACAACTCTCTTTTTATAATGGTAGCTTTTTGGGGTGTATTCTTTTAAATCAGCTGTTATGTTATTTGTTTTAATTAAGGAATAAGCCAAATCAGCTTGTTTTTTTACCTGCATTGGTATTTCAGTATTCTGTGAAAAAATATGTACATATTTTCTATCTCTCTTATTCAACATGAAAACCTCCTTTAATATCCATATTCTTTCTTAAGTTGTTCTTTTGCTCTTGAAAGTCTGGTTAATACTGTGTTTTTATTGAGTTGCAGCAGTTCGCTTATTTCTTTGACCTTTAAACCCTCCGAGTAATACAGTAAAATAATAATACGATATTTTTCATCCAGGTTTTTCAACATTTCTTTCCACTCACATAATTCGTAGTCTCGTTCAATAAATTCTTCTGTAACTTCCTCATCGGTACTGACATAATTTTTTCTTTGCCTTAGAATGTCATTGCACTTATTTATTAAAATACGAAGCATCCAAGTTTTAAAGTATTTATCGTTCCGAAGGGTAGTTAGCTTTTCGTAGCAGGTCAGAATAGTATCTTGGACTGCATCTGCAACATCATTTTCGTTTCTTAAGTAAACCCAGGCAGATTTATACATGCTGTTAAGATGTAGTTCCATAAGCTGAACAAAAGAATCGGCATCATTTAATTTAGCTTTCTTTAATAAGTTATCCATTTAATAGCCTTTCTGTTTGTTGCGAACATGTTCTTTGTCGTATACATAGATTAGACGTAAAAGTAATAAAAAATATTTCATATAAAATATAAATCTTATAAGTTAGAATTACAAAATGTAAATTTTATTTATGCTTTTTCAGATTTCTTTTGATTATAAAAAAGGACTTAGAACTTATGAGTGGAATTAATGGAAACTATCCCCGTGAATTTATATTGGAATTGATGTATAATTATTACAAAAATATACATATTTACATTATTTTTACTAATTATTAAAATATAGTTGAATAAATTGGTTTATTGTGTTAAAATATCAAACAACATAATATATTGAGGTTATGTTGTTTGATTTAAAATACTTATAACTGATAATGACGATAATAAATTGGTTGATAAAAACTTTAGATAAATTGTAGGAATAAGCTAAGTAAATATAGAATTCAAAGCTTAGAATATTACGATAAGTTTTTTGACCGAATACTTACGATTAAAAAAAGGAGATGATACCAACAAATTAACTGTATAGTATTATAGCTAAATTGTTAATTCTATAAATAGATACTTGATTAAATATTACTATTGTTTCTTAAGGAGGTTTGAGATTTATGGATGATTTCAAGAATAAGAAAGATAAAGCTGTCGGTGAAGTTGTTGAAAGGATAGGACAAGCAATTGACGATAGTGAACTTGAATTTAAAGGGAAAATGAAATCACTAAAAGCGGATTTAGGTAGTAAAGTCGAAGAGGGTAAAGACAAGTTCTTTGGTAAAGCAAATGAGTTTATAGATGAAGTAACGGAGAAAAGAAAAAACAAATAAAGGAAAAACAAATAAAGGAAAAACAAATAAAAAAAGAAAACTAGTAAAATGACAAATAAAATAGAGAAAATACACAGTGATCGATAAGGAGGTAACATTATGCCAGAGATAAGTAATATATTTGTTTGGTTAATTCTTGGTGGAATATCCGGTTGGATAGCTAGTAAAATAACCGGAGATGATGCAAAAATGGGATTTGGATTAAATTTAGTGGTAGGTATTTTGGGAGCCTTTATTGGTGGATGGTTAGCTGGAATATTTGGTCTTGGTCCAGCAACAGGTATAAACCTATGGAGTTTTATAATCTCCATCCTTGGAGCAGTAATTTTGTTATCTATCGTAGGTATGTTCAAAAGGAAGTCTTAAAACTAAGATTATATTATTGAAAAGAAGATATGAATTGATAGAGATAGATCAAAACCCCTACCAACACTGGCAGGGGTTTTTTGAGGTTGAGCATATTTAATTGTTACACAAAATAATCAGCCAATACCTCCTCCTTTTTGTCAAGAAAGATATCTTCCTCTTTTACATTTTTAAAGTGAAGCGTTCTTATGATATCTTTGATAAAATTATCACTACCAATGACATAATAAAGAGGATTTTTCAGCTCTGTGAATTCATTTAACGATTGATAGAAATCTGCTCTACAGTCGTACCAGTAATTCTTATATAAGTCGGTTTGAATGGCGTCTAACTCATCTCTAAAAATATAATTCTTTGAGGAATCGATATTTACACTGACTAAGGAGCTAATACTTGAAGAATTTACCAGAAATGCATGAACTATAGGCCTCATAGTAGCGATGCCTACTCCCATGGATAGAAGGATGATAGGTCGATTATTTCGCCTTAAATTCAACCTTGAACCGAGCTTAAAAATAACCAGTTCATCTCCAATACTTATTTTAGACAGCTCGCTTTTAAATTCGGATAGAGGCTCTTGTATTCGTGTAGTGAAGCCGATTTTATTTTCATCCGGTAAGGTGTTAATAGACATATGCCTAACTAAATTTTTGTTGGGTAGTTCTCCTTTATCAAAACCAACGATACCAATATGAGTGTGAGCACCTTCAATCCAGATTAAGTCATCGGGTTTCTCCATATAAAAACTAAAGGTATTACTTGCTTCTTGCTTTATATCAATCACTTTAAGAGTGTATTTTATCATTGTTATCCTCCCTATCGAATATTTGCACTTATAGTATGCCATGAATAATTCAGGAGGGCAAGTGCGGGGAAACTTATATGATGTTAGAAAGGATAATCTTAACAAGCATTACTGAATATAAGTGCAAACAAGGAGCAGGACTCCTAACAGAGGTAAATGCACAATTGTAGTAAGAATAAATATATGGTAATATTAGGTAAATGTAATATAATTTGAGAATTAGGGAGGTGTATCCTAATGAGAGGCAAATACAAATTGAGGATACTTAGAAATGTGTTTTTTGTATTTATAGGCCTTATCTTGGTTTCTACTAGTATTATCTGCATTAGTTTTTATAATGAAATTCTTACTATCAGTTCCATTAAAAAAATGAATGCTGTTCCAGTCTATGAGATGAATTACAAAGGCGATTTTGGTTTTGATAAATACCTTAAAGCTGGATCGACGACTTATGGTGAATATGCTGATTTTATGAATGCTAATCTTTTAAAGGGTATTCCTAAGTTCTACTATGATAAGTTTGAATGCTCCACTTTTTTTGCTAGAACTCCGGAGGGGGATTATATTATGGGTAGAAATTATGATACAGAAGTATCCATCCCCTTTGTTCTTAAGACAAATTCCAAGAATGATTTTAAAACAATAGGTATGGCGGATCTTCGTAACCTTGGTTGGAACAATTCTAACTTAGTTTCTAAAATGACTGCACTTTCTGCTCCTTATTATACCTTTGATGGAATGAATGAAAATGGCGTTGCAGTTGCTGCTATGTCTGTACCTGTTGGTTCCAGATCAGATATTGATGAGAATAAAACTACCTTATATGATTATGCAGTAATCCGGCTTACACTTGAAAAGGCAGAGAATGTAGATGATGCTATCAAGCAGTTGTCACAGTATAATGTCAAAATGGAAGATACGTATCCCTCCCATTACATGATTGCAGATGCAGCTGGTAATTGTGCAGTTATTGATTATGTGGATGGCAGTATGAAGGTAATCAGGAAAGGAGATACTTATCAGATAGCTACCAATATGCTTACGTATAATAACGAGAAGCATCAGGGGTATAGTGCTGAACGATATCAGGCTTTTGATAAAGTGCTGACGGAAAAGTTAGGAGTTATATCCGTTGAAGATGCGTTGGAGCTATTGGTAGAAAATACTGTGCCAGGTGACGAACAATGGTCCAGTGTATATAACCTAACAGATAAAACGATGTCGGTTAAATTCTACGGTGATTATGAAAATACATATACGTATGATATTGTAGAGAATCCATGAGAGCCAAAGAGCCTGCCGCAGTTGCGACAGGCTCTTGGATAAAAAAGGGGAGTGTATCAGAGTAAAGTCTGATAATAACAATTAATTAGTTTGATGCCTTATTCATATCCTTGAGCAGATGATGGAAAATAACGATAACGAAGGCGGCAAGGAGTGAGTTAAGAAATCCTCCCATGCTTATCTTTGCTACAAAAAGATCTGCAATCATAATTGTCCAGGCGTTCACAATAAAGCTGAATAGTCCCAAAGTCAAAAGGCTAAAGGGTAAAGTGAGCAATAACAGAATCGGCTTTATTATGAGATTTACTACTAACAGCACTAAGCCCATGAGAAGGAGGGCTGGGGTGCTCTCGATTTGAATCGTGTGTATTACAAAGGACAGCAGGTATATGGTTAATACAATAGATAAATATTTTAAAAACAATTTTGTCATTTTTACCTCCATTAAGGATTGATGTTACAGTATACTATAAAAACCGAGTAATTTATCACCTAATCTTTATAAGTATTTTTACTCCGTCAGTTGTAACATCTACAAGATCGTAGGGCTCACCCTCTGTTATAGAATCCAATAGCTTCATCACCATGATAACAAGTTCTTTCACAGTGGAAAGGGTGATTGGTGAGGCTTTCAGATTAGGTGTTTTCGGTACTAAGAGACCTGCAATAGTCAGTAAGTCCAGAGTACAGTCGAGTATTTCTTGAAAAATATATAAGGGGACTGGAAATGGAATACTAAGAAACCGTTTGTTTTCAATTTGGAGCTTAATCCATAAGAAACGAAAACCCTTAATCGACATATACTTTCACCTTTACCATAGCCTTATGGCTTTCATCCCAAGCCTCCACATCAACTATATTCGGATCATCCAATGTGCCGTTTATTACTTCTTCAATTATTTTTGCAAAATCAATGCTGGAAATATCAATACCTTTCGATTCCATCTCTCTTCTGGCATCTGCAGGTACTATGTTAGTCATTTTGTCAGCTATCTCACCAATGGTGGTCAGTAGACGTATTGGAACATTTACGTTTACATTAACAGAATTGTTATCGGAGGTAACCTTAATTTTAAGAAACTTATAGTTACGTTTTGTGGCTGTTAAAGTCTCGACCTTACGAGCTGTTTCAGATTCCTTAGTTGCGTTCAGAGCTTCCAAAAGCTCCATACCTTCGGCAGCAGTAATCTGCCCTTTTTCAATCATTTCTAATATTTTTTGTTGTTCGCTCATTGACTTGCCTCCTATTTATTATAAATTTTTAATTCGTTCCGTAGCTTCTTTCGGGGAGATTTCACCCTTTGATAATTGGTCAAGAATTTCATTCTTGGCAGCTGTTTTATCTTCATTTTCCTTAATCAATTCTTTTGACGATACTTCATATCCAAGACCCCTGATGACCGCATCCAGTTTACCGCGAACTGTGGGGTAGGAGATGCCTAATTCTTTCTCAACGTCTTTAATATTACCGCGACATTTTATGAATACTTTAACAAACTCTAGATCATCTTCGGGAAGCCGGCAGAATTCACAGGGCTGGAAATCTCCTTCGATGGAGGTAGAACATTTGGGACATCCGAGCTTGGTTATAGAAAGATTTTCACCGCAAACGGGGCATTTACCTGGAGCTTTGTATTTCATTGTTTTCACCATCCTGATATGTTATTTGATTACAATATACAACTAACAATTAAATATGTCAATAAAAAAATTAATAATATTAATATGAATATCAATAATGTTAATTTCTATTTTAAATATATTAAAAAATGATTATAGAACTGTAGAAAAGGCTGAATTTAGAATAAGTAGAAGAATATATGAAAAATCCCCCAGGTACCTTTTCAGGTCATGAAGGATTTATAGTGGCGATATTAATAACAAGGTTACTAAATTATGCCCTAAATATAAACTAAAAAGTGCGAAAAGATATCCGCACCTAATTCAATACTCTACCAAATTTTGTATTAAAAGTCTAGTAAATTTTTTCGATAAACGATAGGCTATTCATACCTACCGCGGATAGGAAAAGAATTTAGGAGGTCCAATTTTATGAAGGCTTTAGATGCTAATTGGTACAAATCAATATGGAGTATGGATATAAAGGAACAATCATGGGTAGAGGATACAGAGAATCAGGTTGATTTTATTATTAGTACTTTGAAACTTACGGGAAATGAACGTATTCTTGATCTTGCATGTGGATTTGGAAGGCATGCTCTATCATTTGCAAGGCAAGGATTTCAAGTTACTGGAGTAGATATAACAAAAGAGTATATTGAAGATGCAGTAAAAACAGCAAAAGCAGAAGGGTTAAAGGCACAGTTTATTAATTCAGATATAAGAGATCTGCATGTTACAAATGAGTATGATGTCGTATTGAATCTAGCAGATGGTGCCATAGGATATTTAGAATCAGAAGAGGAAAACCTGAAAATATTTAGTGTTATTTCAAAAGCATTAAAGCCAGGCGGAAAGCATTTTATGGATATCTGCAATGCTGAATATGCAGAGAATTATTTCCCGGCACAGTATTGGGATGCGGGTGAAGCTGCTCTGTCTGTTTCTAGATTTGAGTGGGATAATAAAAAACGAATCATGTTATTTGGTGACAATACGATTGTTTATGGTGAACCAGCAAAAAAACCGAATATTGAGTATGGAGCTCCACAACGGTTATATTCTCTTAATGAGATAGAACAAATATGGAAGGAATTAAGTATGGAGGTAGTACAGACTTATTCTAATTATTATGGCAAAGGTTCCTCCTATAAGGATTTACAACTTATTGTATATTCTGTAAAATTATAAATTATTTGTTTGAGTTTTGATTATTCCTGGGTACAGATTGACAAGAGTAAGATTTATAGATATTAAACTAACAACCCGCGATACCTATGTAGCGGGTTGTTTTACTAGAAAGGTAGCTATAGCATTAAGATTTTCGTTCTCATTTTATATACAAAGATTAATCCTTCATTTCATAAATCTTTTGAAGTATATTTAGGAATTGAATTTTATCAGGGGGTGCTTCAGTAAATTTGTAGTCTTCTATAAGTCTGTAACCAAACTTAATTAGGATCATTTCATAGATACAAGGATCGGATAATTGAGAGATGTCTGTATATTCTGAAAATCCTGAGTAATACGCCCTAACACATCGATGGTAGTACCGTCTTAGGTTTCAGCTGTACCTGTGACAAGCCTCACATCACCCAGAGTACCGCCGTGTAATTGCTTGGTTTTATAATCAGCATGAACTATGCTCACGCCAAGCATTTTGCTAAAGACAAATGTCAATGTATTGGTCTTTATTTTTATTTCTTCCGATGTGTTCAGATTAATAATCCTCCTATTATAGGTATTATTCTTAGTTATACCATCTCTTTTAGAAATTGAAGTTTTCTTCTGGGGATACAGATATTGTAAAGCGCAGTAAGTGCAATGTCAATAAATTATAAGCAGTAAATCCTAGTGAATCGACACGGAAACAAAAAGCTTAATTGTAGAGGAAACGAATAACATATTAGAAGGTTTATCATAAATTATAATAGCAGTAGGTCGAGGTAAATGATACAATATCAAGTATATTATACTAAGGAAAAAAGGGAGAAAACATGTTGATTCTTCATAACTTTTTAAGTTTCTACTTTCAAGCATTGATGTACAATTTTATGGTTTATATTACGCTAATTAATAGCTTTACGCTTAAAGTGAGTAAGCGAAAGGCTTATGTCGTGGCATTTATATGTTCGAATTTTATTCCAATAACAGATGCTTTGGCACAGGTTTATGTTGGAGGTGGAGTTGTACCATATACTGTTGAAGTCTATTGGATATTGAAAGCATGTAATATGATAGGGCAAGTTTTAGCAGTTTTGTATATAGTATTTGTTTTTAGTGATAGATGGTACAAGTGCTATTGGTGGGCTATTTTAGCACAGACATTTGCAGCACTTTCAATGGCTTGCGGCTATGGATTTCACTTTATATATTCAGTGAATGATATGCATTATATACGTGCTATTAATTCTAAAACTTTAGCGGAATATGTATTATATCTAGTTATCACCTTTTTTGTGGGATGTATTCTCGTGTTTATTGGAAGGCGGATAAGGAAAATTAAGATACTAGGTAAGATATCGATATGGTATTGGTATTGTATTTATTTAGTTTGGGCAATTGTTACATTTAATTCAGATAAGAGTTATGGATCGGTAGATCAAATCAGTGTACTATCAAGAATGTCTAATCTAAATAAGATAATAATATTTTTTATAATACAGTTTATCATTTTATTTATATCAACCAATCGATATGATAAGAAACTTTTAAAGATGGAGATTAACTTGCTAAAACAGCAAAATGAAATTCAATATGAAAACTATCTTACTATGCAACAGCAGGAAATGGAAATACATAAATTATATCATGACATTGGTAACCACATTGAAACCATAAAAATATTACTAAACGAGGGGGACAACCAGGAAGCCAGGGAATATACCAATGAACTTACGAAGAAATATAAAGACACAAGAAAGTATTATAGTAATAATAAAATCATTAATGCTGTACTAAGCCAGAAGCTTAAATTATGTGAACAAAAAGATATAACCTATAATTATGATTTGCGCATACCAGACAATCTATTAATCAAAGACGTTGATCTAATGAGTGTATTTTCAAATCTGCTGGACAATGCTATAGAGTGTCAAAGAAATAGTAGTGATAACAAATATATTGAAATTAAAGTAATGCCGATAGGAAACTATTTAACAGTTAAGATAATTAATAGTAAACCAACAAAAATTGAGCCAGATATTGAAAAGAATTCTTTCAAAACATGGAAAAATGATAAGAGTTTACACGGTTATGGATTAAAAATTATTGAAGAGATAGTACATAGGTATGATGGTAAGACAGAGTTTAAGAATAATATGGATAGCTTTTCGGCAATGGTAATGCTAAAAATGGAGATTCAGTTATTACCTTAAATGATTGAGTTGTAACATCCTTATGGAAGAACATCCAGTAAAATGGTAATATGCATCTTGGGAATGTAGAATATTATTTTACTGGGTGTTTTTTATTCATGACAAGATGAAATGACTTGTCATTTCATCTTGTTTGAAATAAAGGTTACAAATGCTTTATGAAATAATTTTGAATAGGTATAACTTATGGGAATCGTGGTTTCGTTTGTTAAAATGCATTCGGTACGATTAATAGAATGTACATAGTTTAAGTTAACTAAATAGCTTTTGTGGCATTGAACGAAGCTTAATGAAAACTTGGTACTAATATTTTTCAATGAGTGGATACATTTGTAGCAGGTACCAGAGGAATGGATATGTATATAGCGACCCAAAGACTCAACGTGAGAAATATCAGCTAGTGCAATTCTATAGTCCGTATTAGAATAATTAAAGTTTAGATAGCTGTTTTGGTTCGAATTATACACAGTGAGTGCTTTTGATAGTGCCTTCGGAAGACTGCTATCTGCCTCTGATTTTAATACAAAATAAAGATGTTCGACATCATAGACACTAGTAGCACAGTTAATAAAATTGCTTATAAAAATGATGATACAATTAGGATTTATACTATTTATTTTTTTAGCAAGATCAATTCCATTTAGATCACCCATATCAATGTCTGTTATCAAGATATCATAGGAGCATATTACGTTTTGAATGTTTGCATGCAGTTTGCTTGGTGTAACGGATATAATTTCAATATTCCTATTATCAGGTAATATTTGTTCTACTTTTTTATGTATACTCTTTAAGTATAATTCATTATCATCACAAATTCCTATTATCAATACTTATCACCCATCCTTAAAAAAAGAATAACATAGGGATCTAGAAAAATCAATTGTATGCAGATGGAGTGCTTGCTTCAGTTTAGTAAATGAGGATTGATACGTTTATAAGTTTTAATAGCAATAAGTCACAATATGATAGATAATGACAAATGATTGCACGTACAAATGAAGAATGATCAGAAAGGGTAATAAAAATGGGGAAAAAAGAGGGAAAAAGGTATATCAATGAAATAAGTCTGAATATGGATGCAATATATGTAGAGAATTCAATTCAAGCGTATCTTAAGCAAAATGACTTTAAACTGGTAAATGAAAATGAAGAGAATTATTACAAAACTGGAGGAGCAATGCGCTGCTTTAAGTATTGGTACAATAACGGAGTACTGCATATAGAAGCTTGGCTTGGTAAAATCGGAAAAGAAATGGACATCAGTGATGGAAAACTTGTGGCAGCGGCTTACAAGGTGCCATATTACAACAGTGTTCTTTCCTTGCTGGGTTCCTTTGAAAAAGATAGACAGATGAAGCAATACACAAATGCACAAAGCTTTGAGCAGGTAGGTGCGCAGCCTTATGGAGTATATGAACAGCCCAATGGAGCGGTGTTGCAGGAAATTAATAAAGCAAATGATAAAAATTCAGTCATTGCATTTTGGTTATCAATAGCAGCTCTTGTATTAGTGTTTGGTTCAAAATTAAGTTTGTTAGCTAGTATAGGTTCTTTTTATCTTGCATTTAACCATGGATTAATATCAAGAAAGAGAGGCATGGCAATAGCAGCCATTGTTATTAACTCAATAGCAACAGTATTGTTTGTAGCTAAGTTTTTTCTGTAAGATTTATTATGGATTAATATCCATTCGAAATACGAGTGCACTAGGTGTAACACATAATGGACATTAGTTCATAAATAATTACATATTATAACGGCTGCAGGTCTGAAACAGCCGTTATTTTTTCTTAGTAAAATTGTTCTCAAACGAAAGACTTCCCTAACTGAAAAGGAGTATAAAAGTGCCGACAATAGGAATTGATTTAGGAACTACAAATAGCTTATGTGCATATTGGAGTGAAACGGGACCAGTTATTATTCCCAATATATTGGGATCAAATCTTACGCCTTCTGTAATAAGTATTGATGAAAGTGATGAAATTTTGATAGGTCAGGTAGCAAAAGAACGCTTGATTACGCATCCGCATTTAACGGTGTCCTGTTTTAAACGTTATATGGGAACGGACAAGCAATACAAGCTGGGAAAATACGTTTTTACGCCCATTGAGCTGTCAGCTTTTGTTCTGAAAGCAATAAAGGCAGATGCAGAAGCCTACTTTAATGAAGAAGTGAAGGAAGCGGTTATTAGTGTTCCAGCATATTTTAACGATAAACAGAGAAGAGCAACCAAGCAGGCAGCGGAATTGGCTGGCCTGCATGTGGAAAGATTAATTAGTGAACCTACAGCGGCAGCTATTGTCTATGGGGTACACCAAGCAGAAGACGAAACTAAATTGATGATCTTTGATCTTGGAGGTGGGACTTTTGATGTCTCCATTCTGGAATTGTTTGATGGAGTCATGGAGGTAAGAGCTATCGCTGGAGATAACTATTTGGGTGGGGAGGATTTTACTAATCTGCTGGTGGATTATTTTATAAAGAAAGAAAATATTAATGCAGAGATGCTGGATGCGAAAGAAACATCTGCACTTTATAAGCAGGCAGAGATGTGCAAGCGCAAGCTGTGGGAGAACAACATTGGAACTATGACCTTTATCTACAGAGGCTTAACCATAAAACGTGAAATTGACAGATCGGAATTTGAGAAGCTAATGACTCCACTGCTCCTTAGACTTCGCCAGCCAATTGAACGATCCATGAGGGATGCCAATCTAAGACCTTCCGATCTCGAAACAGTTATTCTCATCGGAGGAGCAACTCGCATGCCTATAATAAAATCGATTGTTGGAAAAATGTTTGGTAAGCTTCCCTATAGCAACATCAATCCGGATGAAGCAGTAGCATTAGGTGCAGCAATCCAGGTGGCATTAAAGGAGAGAAACGAAGCCTTAGATGAAATCATTTTAACAGACGTATGCCCCTATACTTTAGGCACAATGGTAGCCAAGCAAACCTCGGATGGAAAATATGAAGTAGGACATTTTTTACCAATTATTGAGCGGAACACACCAATACCCGTCAGCAGAATGGAACGCCTTTCTGCCATTAGAGATGGGCAGAAGGAGATTGAGCTTAAGGTTTATCAGGGAGAGAATCGGAAGGTAGAGGGCAATGTATATCTAGGAGTATTGCCTATTAAATTTGACCCGGCAAAAAGAGGAGAAGAGGTAATTGAGGTTCGATACACCTATGATATCAATGGTATTCTTGAAGTCGAAGTTATCGCTTTAAACACAAAAGAAAGAAAGACATTAGTGATAGAACAAAATGCCGGTTCCATGACCAAAGAAGAAATTGAACAGAGGTTAAAGGCTTTGCAGGAGATCAAAATACACCCTAGAGATAAAATGGAAAATAAACTTCTTCTTGCCAAAGGGGAGCGAATGTATGAGGAAGCACTTGGTGATAGAAGGGAGTATATAGGCGAACTAATCTATCACTTTGAAACTGTTTTGGACCGACAAAATGAGATGGAAATCCGAAAAGCAGAAAAATTTATGAAAGAAAGATTGGAAGCCTTGGAAGGATGGTTTGATTATTAATGAAGGATTGGGAAGTATTGGGTATAGAGCCAACACTGGATGCTTCTGAAATTAAAAAAGCATATGCAAAACAATTGAAATTAAATCACCCAGAGGAAAATCCAAAAGGGTATCAGGAACTTCGAGAAGCGTATGATAGGTTGTTAAAGAATGTTAAAAATCAATCGCTTAAATATAGGGAAGAAGCAATTAAAAATGAGGATAAAGTAGTAAAGAATTTCGAAAAGCCCACACGAGATCAGATTATGGATGCTAGGGATGATACCGTAAATACTGAGATACCGAATAACAATGATTATTTCACAAAGAAGGATGAGAATGACAGGGTAATCAATGAGTTCTTAGATAAGGTATTTCAGCTCTATCATAATTTCTTTCAAAGAATTGAGTATAAATACTGGGAAGAATTGCTGAATGGTACGATTATATGGAATCTAGAGGCATCAAAGATTGTAAACAGAAAGCTGCTGGAATTCCTATCACAGAATAGTTTATTGCCTAGAAATATATGGAGATATCTGAATAGCTATTTTAACTGGACTGCGCAGGAAGAATATATTAGAGATCATTTCAATGATGCCTTTGCTAATTATCTTTTTCTTCAAATCGGAAATGAAAGAGTTCTACGCTATAATTTCTTTGACAGAAGCTTAAACATAAATTACGAGGAGTATGTTTTTTATCGAGAATCAGCTTTTATTGCTCTAATGAATAACAACTTAGGAAATGCACAAATCTATCTCTCTAAAGCTGCTGAACTATATTCTAAAGATCCGGATCTATATTGTCTAAGGGGAGAGTGCTACATAAGAAACAGAGATTATCAAAGAGCAGAAAATGAGTTTCAAGCTGCCTTTGCCATAAATCCTAATGACATTTATATCAATTACTACAAGGCATACGCATATTATTTTGCAGGACTTTATGGGGAGGCACTTAAAATCTGCAATATGATTAACAATTCGGGCTATTTTAATTATGACCTTCTGACGTTATCAGGTAAGTGTTATCTTAAGCTGGGGAATTTAAAGAAAGCAGAAAGAATATTCTTTGACAACTTAAGAATAAATCCTTCAGACAATGAATTAAAAGAATGCCTTAGACACATTATTCATCAACACGCACTTTATATTAAGAAACATAGATTTGCGTTGGCCAGACAAATGAGACTAAATAAAATTGCTAAGGAACTGCAGGAGCCAGTTCAGAAGAAAAATGGTCAAAATAATCGCATTAATTTAGGACAAATGACCTTCCTGCTTCTGAGTATTGTTATAGTGATTACAGCCATTATACTGGTTATATTAAAATTAGATAATACAACGGCAATAGGAGCCATAGCAGCGATAGTAGTATTGTTAGTTAGATTTTTCTACTTAAGGTTAAAAAAAGACAAAACAAAATAAACCATTGATTGTACAACAATTTATTTAAACTGGTATCTTGAAGAGGCCCATGGAGTTCATAAAGAATTATGTAACTTATTAAGAGAAAATGTAATTTTATGGCACATAAAATCAAAAGTAGACATAATATATATTGGAACTACTATTACACATTTTGTGTTAAGGAGATAATATTATGTCTATGGAGAAAAACAAGATATATGCTCAGAATATATTTCCTAATGATAAAGGGTATCATGATGCACCCGATAAAGGTGAAAGTAAATGTGAAGAATACTATAAAAGAAAATGTGACAAACAGGTAGAATATTATGAAAGTAAGTTTAATACCTGCTGCGACGATTCCTGTAGAGACTTCTATGTGAATAAAATTAAAGAAACGAAAGAATATTGGGCAGCAGAAAGTGCAAGATTCTGTGGTAAAAACTGTAGTAACTGTCCGCCAGAGCCGCCGGAGCCGCCAGGTTGCACAGGAGCCACTGGCCCAGTAGGTCCAGTAGGTCCAGTAGGTCCAGTTGGCCCAGTAGGTCCGGTTGGCCCAGTAGGTCCAGTTGACCATACAGGTCTAGCAGGTTTAGCAGGATTGGCAGGTCTGGCAGGTCTGGCAGGAGCAAGAGGCCCAAGAGGACCAAGAAGACCAAGAGGGTCGGTTTTTGCAGCAATTGCAGCAATTGCAATTATACTACTGATAGTTACTTCAATTCTCCTGGTGTTCCAGTTTGGTGAAGAAGAAACATTAAATAGTGCAGACTTCTTTACACTTATTTCAACAGATGACGTAGTAACAGTTGCACCTGGTATAGATGTAGGCTTTCCTCTAGATGGACCGGTCAGTGGTTCTACTATAGTGCGTACTGGACTCAGCTCATTTACCCTGACTGAGATTGGAACGTATCAAATATTATTCCAAGTAAGTGCTATAGAAGCAGGACAGCTGATTTTAACTCTGAATGGTGTTGAGCTGGATTATACAATAGTTGGTTCAGCTGGAGATTCTCAGATCGTAGGAATGGCACTTGTAGATACAACAGGGATTAATTCAACACTCACAGTGCGAAACCCAGTGGGTAGCTTAACAGACGTAATCCTTAGTCCGCTCGATGGGGAAACTACTGTTTCCGCACACTTAGTAATAGTTCAAGTCGAATAATAAATATTTAGCTAACAGCAACAACCCACAACAGTGGGTTGTTGCTGTTAGAAACTTGTCATACTTGCAATAACTATCGATCAAAAGCAAAAGGATGACTATAACATATTCCTAAGTAGTGTCGTTCTATGGTAGAATAGTGAATCATAGGTTAATTTTAAGGAGTAGAGATGAAGATAGGACAATTCGCTAAGAAACACGGAATTACACATGATACAATACGATATTACATAGAGAAAGGGCTACTTGTTCCAAATAAAAAAGATGGACAATATAGATTTAATGAAGTAGATAGCAAAGAAATTGTAAAAATAATCGAATTAAAACAAATGCAATTTTCTCTATCAGATATTCATCGTATATTGACATTTCAAAGGCTTGGTGGTGTAAGTACAGAGTTTTCCTACAAGCAATTTTTATCAATTTTAGAAGAAAGACAAACAGCCATAAGTGAGGAACTCTTAAAGCTTAATCGAATTAATGATTATTTGTGTAAACAAATTGAGGAGATAAAATCTTCTAAACAAACGGAAGAGCAAGTACTTGGTTTTCCAATCACATCTACTGATTTATTGTTATGTCCTTCTTGTCACAAAGGGCTTAACTTATCGGCAGGAGTTATTGAGAAAAATATGATTATAAATGCGGATGTGGAGTGTCAGTGTGGATATGTAGCTAAAATAAAATCTGGAATTTATATCGTGGAGCAGGATATTCGGCCTAAGTTGATTGATGGTAAGCCAATGCCTTCAAAAGAAGAGTATTTAATGCAGACACCTCACAATCGCATTACCTATTTATTCAAGGGTATGGCTCAATTAATTGATTATATTTTGAAGTATCATAAAGAGCCCGGGTACATTATGGAACTTTCTAACTGTGTAGGTTTTTTTCTATTGCAGTATATTAATTACCTTCCAGAGGATTGCGTTTATATTTTAATAGATTTTGATATTGATCGAATAACCCATTTGAAAAAGAACTTGGAACGATATTATAGCCATAAAAAATTTATATTTTTTTGTTGCGATTATTGTAACTTACCACTCAAAAAGTCAAGTGTTGATGTCGTGGTGGATATGGTTATCTGTGATGAGAAAGAGACAGAATATAAGAAGAATTTAATGGATATTACTACGTTACTTTTAAAGCATAAAGGTATTTTTGCAGGGAAATATACCTATAGTAAAGTAAAAGAAATAAAAGGTGATTTACTAGAGAGCAAAGATAACGAAACTTCAAATAAAGAAAATATCTTAGAAAAAATAAAAGCATTTGCAAAAATGAAAATTTTAGATTCCATAGAGATATCAACCCCCTGTAAAGATTATCTACAAGACATAAATGAAAAACAGGTAGAAGAATATCAGTATGTTTTTGTAGGAAAGAAATTGTAAAACATGGTCTTAACTCCATGTTTTTAGATTAGAATGCAGAATTATCATAAAAACGTCGTATTGGACGATGTTTGTTAGAGGAATATAGAAAAAATCAATGATTGACATAGACTTAACACAATAATATAGAATAAGGCTAAAGATTGTTATTAAATTAACAAATCTTATTTAAATCAAAATACGCTACTCTTTTAATGAAGAATAGCGAAATGAAAAAAGGAGAGATTTAATGAAAAGCAAAATGAAAAAAGTTCTATGTCTTGTGTTCAGTATGATATTGCTCATAAGTTTAGTTGGCTGTTCAAAGGAAGACCAAAAGGTAACTACCCAAGTGAAGGAAGATACTGGCTCTAAAACCAATGAAGATGAGGTAACAACTCTTTACAAAGCAGGTACTTACAAAGCAACGACGAAGGGACATAATGGGGATTTAACAGTAGAAGTAGAATTTTCCGATGACTCTATTGTATCTGTTCAAATTTTAGAGCATGTAGAATCAGAAGGTGTTAGTGATGCAGCAAGAGAACGTATTCCGGAGGAAGTTGTAAATGGACAAACCTTGAACGTAGATACGGTAACAGGAGCTACGGTATCCTCAAAGGCAATCCTTGCAGCGGTTGAGGACTGTGTGGTGCAAGCTGGTGGGGATGCAGAAGCATTAAAAACAAAAGTTACTGCTAAAGATCAATCTACAGAGGAAATAGAAATGACGACGGATGTGGTCGTAATTGGTGCAGGTGGTGCCGGGCTAGTAGCAGCAGCTTCTGCGCATCAAAACGGTGCTGAGGTAATTGTATTAGAGAAACTTGCTATGGTTGGTGGTTCCACAGGTCTATCTGGTGGCGGAATTGCTGCAACTGGTACCAAATTCCAAAAAGCAGAAGGGATTGAAGATACGAAAGAATCCTGGATGGAACTTTGGAAGGAACGTCAGGGTACAAGTAATCCAAACGGAAAGTACCCAGATTATAAAGCTGTGGATAAATTTATGGATGACGCAGTTGTTACAACGGAATGGCTGGTTGACTATGTTGGTCATGAATATGTAGCTATTCAAGGATATGGTCTAGATCCAGTAAGAAGACTTCATTTTGCCTTTAGCGATCAAAGCATTAAAGGGGGTACCTCTTTAGTTAAGAATGTGGAAAGCTTCATTTTAGGACAAGATGTTAAAATATTAACAGAAACACCAGCAACGGAGTTAATCATTGACAATGATGGTAATGTAATCGGTGTTATAGCACAGGGAAAAGACGGCAAGATAAAAATTAATGCCCAAAAGGTTATTTTAGCTGCTGGCGGATTCGCTAAGAGTGAAGAACTTCTTGAGAGATTCGTGCCAAAAGCAGCAGGTAGTGCAGAACTTAGTGCAGCATCCGCTGGAAGTACTGGTGATGGTATCATTATGGCTGAAAATATAGGTGCTGCACTTTATGAAGAGCCTTGGGTAATTGGACTTGGAATCGGAAGTAAAATTGCAGGTACTGGGGCATTAGGTATGGATTGGACTAAAGTTTATGTTAATGGTGAGGGTGAACGTTTTACAAATGAAGAAATGCACTATGCAATTGCAACGAACAAAATCATTGAAGCAGATGCACCTTGGTTAATTTTAGATTCTGCAGAAGTGAATGCAAATGTTGTAAGCGCTTTAGAAGCAGCTATGCCCACAGAAGAAGTAGTAAAGGCAGAAGATATGAAAGAACTTGCAGAAGCTATGGGAGTACCTGCAGATGCATTTGTTAAAACAATGGAAACCTTCAATGAGGGTGTAAAGAGCGGAAAAGATGCCATGGGTAAAAATAAGGATTACTTAGTGCCAGTTACCACAGCACCATATTATGCAATTAAGATATATCCTAAGACGATGGGAACCTTTGGTGGAGTTAAAACTGACGAAAATTATTGTGTGTTACGTGAGGACGGTACCATTATTAATAACCTATATGCTGTAGGAGAAAATGCAAATAAAGTATTGTATAATCAAGTATATATGTCAGGTAGTGCTGTGCAGTTTGCCATGACAAGTGGACGCTTGGCAGGAGAGCATGCAGCGAAGAACCTGAAATAATAATTTGGCAGATTAATATTTTCTGGTATTTAAGCAAAATATAGCGAAGGGCGTGTTGTAAAACTAACATATTCTGTTAGAATGCAAGGCGTCCTTTTTTCATATATAGGAAATCCCTTCGAATTTCCTATATATGAAAAAGCCCTGCGGGCTAATGATGCGCAGCTATGCGCACGAAACAAAAGATGTGCTTTAAAAGTATTTAAACGCCAAAGTGTTCATAGCACACTTTTATTCTCCAGTTTCATCTTGTGTTATATAACTGTAATAAAATCAAGTTTTATGTCAATTGTAAAAGTAAGGATTATATGGTAAGATAAATCCAATAAAATTTAACTGACTTTTGTTTTATGTTAATTATTCCGGAATAACAGGAGTGAATACCAATGAAGTTTGTAATATGCGAGGACGACCCTGCTTGTTGGCAATTTATGAAGGCAATGCTTATCCAATGGGGGCAGTTAAGGGGAGAAACAGCTACAGTAATGACTTATTTCTCTGCGGAGGAGCTCCTTTTTAAACAAAAGGAATGGTCAGATGCCGATGGATTAATCTTGGATATTGAATTAAAAGGAATGAACGGGATGGAACTAGCCAAAAAAGTGAGGGAAAAGGACGAACATATCCCTATACTTTTTGCAACGGCATATGAACAATATGTTTTTGAAGGCTATGAGGTAGGAGCTGTATCCTATCTGATGAAACCACTGCAGCAGGAGAAATTATATTTGGCTCTTGACCGGATGAGGGAACAGTCCCGACGGAATGCAGAGGTTCTGTTAACAAATGCAGGGGACGAAAATGCAAAGGTTTATTTGAATGAGGTCATGTATATTGAAAGCTATGGTCATTATACTGTTATTCATACCAAAGAGGAAACGGTTGAAACTAGACGTAGTATTGGTGAATTGCAGACAGCTTTAGCAGATAAGTATTTCTATATGCCTCATCGATCTTATCTGGTCAACATTTCTCGTATCCGCAAGATTACGAAACAGTTGATCGTAATGGATAATGGAAAGGAACTTCCAATAGCCAGAGGTAAATGGGAAGCAGTAAATAAGGCGTATTTATATTATTATCGAAGAAATTAACGGAGTACAGAAATGGATTTAATTGGACTGGGAGTATTTGCCCTGGTGTTAGTCGGATATCAACATTATGTGTTTGTAACCGGTAGCATCTGTGAGGGAAAAAGTAAAAATATTGTGCATCTATTCCTGACTTTTCTCCTTCTTGGGCTAAGCTACTATTTTAATCAGCTATCGTTAGGAGTGATACTAATTTCACTGGAAACGGTACTTTTTGTATACTTTTTTGCTAATCAAAAATTTATTGAGATATGGTGGAAAATGTTGCTGCCAGGGATTTTTATGCTTCTATGCAGCCTAAGTTTAACCTGGAAGGGATATTTTAATCCTGTGGTTGTAATAATTCTATATTGCTTCTTCCTTTTTCTACTGTTGAGTATAAGGAGAGGACAATTACGGGTTAGTAGTCTATTGATTGTATTTTCAATTTACGCAATACTACAGGCAGCAGAGCTGGTTCTGACCGGATATAGTGAAATATTAAATATAAGTGAGATAATTATAACAGGCATTCATGTTGTTATATTTCTGTTAGCACTCTTGATATTTCTTCTTTTAGAGTTGGTATTAAGAAGCTACGAATTAAACTATCAGAAGGCAATCAGAGATATTCAGGAGGAACTGCTACAGAGGCAGTTTGGAGAGATCAGTAATATCTATCTAAATATGAGAGGGTGGCGACATGATTATCACAATCATATCCAGGCTCTGAAAGCCAATCTGGACAATGGACAGGCACAGAAAGCCAGAGAGTATCTTAATCAGATTGAGCACGAATTAGACAAAGTGGATACCTTTGTGAAATCAGGGAATATGATGGTGGATGCTATATTAAACAGTAAGCTAACCTTAGCGATGAAACAGAATATAAAAATAAATTGCGACGCCTATTTGCCCCAAGAGTTGTTCTTAACTGACGTAGATCTCTGCACTATACTTGGTAATGTTCTGGATAATGCTTTGGAAAGCTGCGGAAAAATTCCGGAAACAAAGCGATTCATTCGCATCTATATAGCAATGGTAAAAGAGCAATTCTATCTGTCTGTACAGAACGGGTCAAAAGAAGTCATTGGCTTTGAGCAGCAGAACTTTATAACCACCAAAAGAGGTAATCATGGACTAGGAATGAAACGTGTGGCTGCTGTGGTAGACCGTTGGGGAGGTTATCTTAATTTGAATCAGGAAACCGGAGTATTTGCAACAGAGATTACTATTCCTAAGCCATAACCTGCGATTCGTGAAATAGAATAACAATTCGTGCAGAAAGCGGCCATCAGGTCGCTTTTTATGATTTAATAAAGCCATACTTAGTTTCATAATAATTATAAAGGAGTAATCATGGAACAGAAGAAAATAAACTATTCCATAGGGAGCAATTTCACCTGGGGTACAAAATTGTATGAAGAATTTATGGGTAAAAAATATCATGTGACAGATGGATTTACTGTGATGCTGGGTATTGTAGCACCATTTATAGGTATGGCATTTCCAAGCGTTACCATCTGGTTCCTTCAGAGTGGTTACTATACTGGAAGAATAATACTTAGTGTTCTAATCTATGCACTTAGTATGAAATTACTGACAGTTAGTCTGGCGAGTCTTGTGAATAAGCAACAGATGAATTATTTTATGGGCAGGATATCAGTGGTGACGCCAATTAATAATCAATTACTTTCCATGGACTACGAAAGGATGGAAAGTAAGGATGGACAGCAAAAGAGCCAGGCAGCTGTTAATTGTGTATTTCGGGGAAATGAATATGGAATTGAGAAGTTCTTAAAACAATTTCCTATGTTGGTGCAAAATGGGATAGGATTTATCCTTTATTCTTTTCTGGTAATTCAAATCAGTCCTTGGGTTTTTCTATATATGGCTGTATCCGCACTCCTAATAAGCGGCCTAAGCCTAAGACAGGGAAGACATGAAGACCGTACGAGAGAGTTTGCAGAAGGGTTGTACAAGCAAAGAAAGAAAGCCTTGGAAGAGACGTTTGAATTAAGTGCGAGGAATGATATTATTCTTTATCAGGCAAAAAACTGGTTGTTAATTAAACTTTACCGAATCAGTGATGGTATTCTTAAGTTTTATCAGCGATACTTTCGAATTAAAGAAACAGGTTTGATTAGCATGGCAGTATTAAATTTCATCAGGGATGCAATTGTATATATAATCCTTATCCAGCAAATATCCAGAGCAGAGCTAACAGTCAGTGAACTACTATTGTACGTTGGTACAATTGCTGGGTATAGTGCTTGGGTAAGTGGAATCGTGGAAGCAATTCAGCAGATGATTCTGCAGAACCATACAGTGTCCGATTTTAGGAATTTCCTTGCATTCGCAGAACAGAAGGAGTATAAAGAGGTGCCAGAATTCACTGCAATTCAGGGTAAACGCCATGAACTTAGGTTGGAGGATGTGTGCTATCGTTATGAGGATGGAGTGAAGGATACCATATCTCATGTGAATCTTACCATCCGTCCGAGCGAAAAAATAGCACTGGTAGGATCGAACGGAGCTGGTAAATCTACATTAGTAAAACTGATTACAGGATTATATCAACCAACTTCAGGTAAAATCTATTTAGATGGGGTGGATATAGCAAATGTTTCAAAAGAGCAGTACTATAAAGAATTTGCGGCTGTATTCCAGGATGCAAAAGTATTTGCCTGTTCAGTGGCACAAAATGTAAGCTGCTCTATGGAATTTGACAAGGATTTGGTGAAGGATAGTCTAACGAAGGCAGGTTTATGGAAGAAAGTGGAGTCTTTGCCGTTGGGGGTTGATACAATGATGACCAAGAATCTTTCATCGGATGGAATAGAATTTTCCGGTGGTGAGACACAGAAATTAATGTTGGCGCGGGCATTGTATCGTAATGCACCGGTATTAATACTGGATGAACCAACCGCGGCACTTGACCCGATAGCAGAAAGTAGAATGTATGAAACCTATCATGCTTTCGGAACCAATAAAACAGGTATATTTATCTCTCACAGATTAAGTAGCACCAGGTTTTGTGACAGGGTTTGCTTTCTTAAGGATGGAAAAATAACAGAAACAGGTACACATGAAACATTAATTGAGGAGCAGGGGGATTATGCTGAAATGTTTCGGATTCAGGCACAATACTATAAAGAAAACTACACCAGGAGGGAAGGTGAAGTAGTCTATGAATAACGGAAAAGATAAATTTTTAGAGACTCATAGAAGGGGATTTCGCCTATTAAAGGTGGTAAAAGTACTCGATCGTAATTTGATTCCTTTATTTATACTGCAGTCTGTAATTGGTGTTGTGATACCCTATGTATCCATAATCCTGTCGGCTAGAGTGATTGATCTGCTACTGATAAGCTTCTTTAAAGAAGCCACTCAAATGGCTGTAATTATGATTGGTATCCTTCTGATTACGGAACTTCTCCTGGCAGTCATCAGTTATTATACAGATGTAAGTGGCCGCATGCTTCAGGACCGATTGGAGATTTTGATTCGTAAGAAAGGGATGGAATTGGATTATCATACCATGGAGAATTCCGAAGTATTAAAGGCTCTTCGGAATGCAGAGAGCGCTGCAAAATATAACGGTGGACTAGGGTATTTAGTACGATTATATGGTGATTTATTAAAATACATTTTAAATTCTGTTACTGCAATTATACTTACAGTGTTTTTATGTATAAGTTTGCCTTCTTCAGGGGAAGCAACTTTAAAGTTATTTGCTCACCCTGCAATAACTGCGGTCTGCCTGATTATTGCCTGGTACCTGGGAATTCTATTGACGAAAAGCCAAACCAGGAGTATTAAAAAGATGGAGGATGAAATCGCTGATAAGCATTATGTTGTAGAAAACCAATTTACCTACTGGGTATTTCAGATTTTACATAATGTAGAAAGTGGAAAGACGATTCGAGTAAATGGAATGGCAGACCTACTTCTGGTAAATATCAAGAAATTCGCGAAACAATCAATGCCTTTATATGAAGCTATGGGAGTAGCTGAAGGTAAGAGAATTCGTTCAGAGGGTCTGGAAAGCGGATTATTCACAGTTGTTGCGTATTTATTAGTATTAGTAAAGGTATTAACGCAAGCGATTACAGTGGGTTCCTTTGCCCAATATACCGGAGCACTATTACAGTTCAATCAGGCCAGCAGTAAAATAGTATGGTCAGAGAGCGAGGTAAATAGGATCGTAAAAAACCTGTTACCTCTGGCGGATTTTTTGGATCGGACAAACGAGATGAATACTGGAAGTATCCATGTAGAAAAGAGGATGGATAACGTATATGAGTTAGAATTTCATGATTTAGGCTTTCGTTATCCTGGAAACAGTGATTTCTCACTTCGCCATGTAAACGGTAAACTTACTTTAAAGGAAAAAATGGCCGTTGTTGGACCAAATGGTGCAGGGAAAAGCACCTTTATCAAGTTGCTCTGTCGGCTATATGATCCAACGGAAGGTTATATTTCCTTAAATGGAATTGATATTCGAAAATATGATTATAATGAATATTTGGGTTTATTTGGTGTTGTGTTTCAGAACTTTCATCTCTTTGGTGCATCCGTTGGTGAGAACGTAGCAGTGAGCCAGAAATTCAATAGCACCATATTAGAGCAATGCCTGCAGCAAGCAGGGGTCATGAATTTTATCAATAGCCTACCTAATGGGGTGGATACGGTTATTAATAAAGGAGACGATGCGGGAATTGACTTAAGCGGAGGACAGGAGCAGAAAATATCCATTGCCAGAGCACTATATAAAGATGCCCCATTTGTCATACTTGATGAACCAACAGCAGCCTTGGATCCAATCAGTGAAGCAGAAATATATGAACGATTTCATGAGATGGTAGAAGATAAAACCAGTGTCTATATCTCACATCGAATGAGTAGTTGCAGATTTTGTGATAAGATACTGGTATTTGATAAAGGAATGGTGGCAGAACAAGGTACTCATGAGCAATTGTTAGAAAATAAAGGAATCTACCACAAACTATGGAATGCCCAAGCACAGTATTATGCTTAAACAATCGAAATTGGCTGAAGAATGAAGTAGTTTATGAGACTCTATCATTAATTATAAAACTTTTAAAATAATAGTAAAGAATTTGATAACCAAATCCATAGATATCTCACTATATATACAGAAGCTTCTAAAACTTATCTGGAGGAGAAATTTTGGACACAAAAGACAATTATAAAAGAATTGAAGAGGTATCAAAAACGATTTATTCCTATTCAATATCACGGACATCAAATCAACAGGATGCAGAGGATTTATCACAGGATATTCTCCTTGAGATTATTAAATGCACTCCAAAATTAAGAAATGAAGATGCTTTTTACGGTTTTATGTGGGCTGTTGCTAATAATGTTTACAAGCAATGGCTTAGGAAAAATTCGAAAAAAGCGATGGAATGTGAATTGGTGGAGGATATGTCAGAGGCTGATGACAAATTTGAGGTCTTGTTAGAAGACAATAATGATTTGAAACTATTATGTAGAGAGATGACATTATTAAAGGACCGATACCGAAGAGCAATGCTTTTATACTATTTTGAGAATAAGTCTTGTACCGATATTTCAAAACTGATGCAGATTAGTGAAAGTATGGTGAAGCAGCTGCTTTTTAAAGCACGTAAAATATTGAAAGAGGGTATGAATATGGAAAGAAAATTTGGTGAACAAAGTTATAACCCTAAGAACCTGTTGATTAGTTATTGGGGTGAAGGTAGTGCAGACGGATTTTCTGCAATTGATACTAATAAGATTCAACAAAACATATTATTAGCTTGTTATAACGATAATTTAACGCAAGAGGAACTAAGCCTTCAAATCGGTGTTGCTCTTCCCTATTTACAAGATGAAATAAAAGAGTTAGAGAATTTAAATTTATTAGTGAAGAATGGAAGAAGATATGCATCAAACTTAGTGATATATACAAGAGAATTTAAAACGGAAGTAATGCAGAAAACCCGTGTATATAAGTATAAAATAGCACAAAAGATTGCGGATGGAATTACGGAACATGAAAAAGATATTCGTAGCACGGGATTTTACGGGTGTGATATGAAAAGTAATATATTCCGGTGGCAGATGGTATCACTACTGATGAAACTTTTTGCTGATGAGTTAGATGAGGTCTATAAGCTAGATTATCCTAAGACAGTATTTGGTAGGAAAGCTTTTGTATGGGGAAATGAAACTTTTAACCATATTAATCAAGAGGATATGTTAAGCGACTATAATTTTATCAACCTTCATATACAAAATGATATTGGAGATTATCTTAGTTTTTTTGATTTTTGGGTAACGGGGATTACCGTTAATGATTTATTTAATAAGCAATCGTTTGTCAACGTTTTTATTGATATAGCAAAAGGGAAAAGAGATAATTTTAGTGAGAATGATAAATTGATTATTACAGAGCTGTTAAAAAGAGGGTTAGTAAAACAGTCAGAAAACGGTTTTTCTGCAAATGTCCCTGTACTTACTGAAAAGCAAATGGTCAACGTACAACAAATTCTAAATGATTTACGTAAGGAAATAAAAAACATAGCGAATGAGATGTATAATGTTCTTGTAGAGGTGTTATCGAATCATGTTCCAGTTCATTTGAAAGAATATGCTAAGAAGGTAGTACCTTTAAGACTATTGGACGAGGTAATAAGTTCAACAATGGGAATCCTGTGCCAGCAAAAATATCTTACTTTGGGAAATTTTATGGGAGAATTCCCTTCAATTTATGTTTTATTAAAAGAATAATTGAGCGGTGTGAAAAAGATGGCAATCGGAAAATTTCCGCTGCCATCTTTTTATACAACTCATAAAACATAACTATTCGGTTATTGGACGAACATAGCAACTATTTCGGCTCAACTCCCCATACAAGACTACTGCTAAGATAGCCTGTAACCTTAGTAGAGTTGGTATACTGAGTACTTGTTGCATCAAACGAATAATCATTCGTTTGGGTATAGTTAGACCAATTTGTTTTAGAAAATCTTGCTTGAATTTCAGCACTTTGTCCAGCCTTTAGTGTACCAGCCCCGGTAGTAAAGCTTATTTCCAGATAATAGTCCGCGCCTGTAACAGAACTTGAAAGCTTGACAAATTGGGCTACTATATTAGCACTACCGATACTTGCCCAATCACACCAGAAACTCTGTGCAACTTCACCGTCAATGGTATAGTAATATCTTAGTTTAACATTACTAAGATTAATATCGGTGGTGCCGTTGTTTACCAGTTTAAATCTTGGGGATAGACCATTTGTTGTTGCACTCGTATTTCCGTTAAAGGCTTGAATTACCAGGTTTCCAGTCACGGGAGTAGTATCAACTACATTTACGGTTAAAACTGCACTATTACCGCTATTGAAATTAAAGGTTATGCTATTACTTCCAAGTGACAACGTAGAAAGATAGCTTTTTTGAAGAACAACCGTGGTGCCGGATACTGTGTAATCTGTTCCTGATACCAGTGTCTTGGTACCATTTGTAATACTTGAAAGTGTTTTACCGTTTAAGGTGATAGTTACAGTGATATTTTGCTGATTGGCGGTCACTTTATCAAAGGTAGCACTCACGGGAGTGATCGTAGCACTTGGAGTAGAATCAATTACCTTAACTGTTAACACTGGGTCAGTTCCTTTATTAAAGTCCAAAGTTAGATTGTGATTACCAACGGCTAAGGTAGATAAGTAGGATTTCTTAATCACAAGATTCGTTCCGCTTAAGGTATAATCCGTATTTGCAACTAAGGTGGTTGTTCCATTCTTAATAGAGCTTAATGTGTTACCATTTAAAGTAATTGTAATGGATTTATCAAGTTGATTATACTTATCAAATTCAACACTGGTTGGTGTAATGGTAGCACTTGGTGTGGTATCTTTCAAATTTGGCAGCTCATCCAAGGTAATGACATAACTGCTTTGATAAAGTGTAGTCAGGGTTGTAGGGTTATTATTGGAAGAACTCGTAATAAATTCTCCATACCAAGGACAGAAATACAGCCAACCGGATTTCTCTTCTGTGAGATTTTGAAGGCTAGGAATTGTATCGTTTTCTGTCATTGCAACCATTTTCTGTGCACCGGTCAGGTCAACCAATTGATAGAAGGTAGAGGTAATGGCATCTTCATTTGGTCCGCTGGTTAAGCCGTCATTACGGTTGTAGACGGTATTATACTTATCGAATCCTACGATATCAACCTTATCATTACCCGGATACCAGGAAGGGGAAGTACTATAGGTATAACTGTTATAGGTCCATATGAGGTTGTGTAAACCATAAGTCTGTGTTAGCTGGGTATATAACATATTCCAGAGCTGTTTATAAACAGTCGCACCCGCTTTTCCCCACCAGAACCAGGCACCTTCGCCATTTGCGCCGCCATTGCCTTCTGCCTCATGATAAGGACGGAAGATAACAGGCACATTGTTATTCTGAAGGATTTGCAGCTGCTCTGCCAAATCTTCGATTGCCAGCATTACATACTGATATTCTTTGGTACCGGGTACCACTGCATTAGCAGTATTAAAATTTGTCTCGGTAGGCTTATAGGTACAATCCTTCCAATCCACTGCACTTCCTAACACATAGGAAGTGAAATTCTTCGGTACATTAATATGCCAGCAGGCTGTAGCAATTCCGTTTCTGGTATTAACCCAGTTAATCATACGATCTGTCGTACCGTCTTCCCATCCGTATAACGGATTATAGTTCATGAAATCAAAGCCTCTGATTGCCGGATACTTTCCGGTTAAATTCTTGATAAAATCAAACTCTAATTCATAATTGCCGTTATTTCCGCTTCCGTAAATCTCTTGCTGACCAGAAATAATATTTTTGCCGTAAACCGATGTTAAATAATTCATGAGAAGCTTAGTCTCTGTAGTTGCATTGCTATCTGTTAAGACAGGACTTACATTTAAACTTGGAAGATTAGGATTGTCCACCGTAAAGGTGTCAAAATACGCATATCCCCAGCCTGACTTAATCTGTATTGTGTTGCTGCCTTGGATCAGCTTTTGAATACCAAAGTTAAAGTTTGACCAGGTAGTAGTGTATGGAAGCATATAGGAGCCTTTATTTATACCGTTTACGTATAAATATTGCAATCTGCCATCAGTACTTAACTCCTGCATATACCGAGTGGTTATGGCATACATTCCGGTTGCCGGAACTGTTACATTAAAAGTTAATGTACCAGAGCTCTGCATCCATACAAAACCAGTGCCAGAGTAGCCGGTCTTAACTTGTCCGTAAATATTGTTCGTTACTTGAAGATCAGAGGTTAATTGTGCATTTTCACATTCGATAGTATAAAGTGGCGTAGCTGCATTAGCCGGTATAGCTGGTACTGTTGATAAACTGAATAATAGAGATGTTGCAATCAAAAACGTAGTTACCTTTTTAATTAAACGATTCATTTTAGTGCTCCTTTCTTATTATGGTTTTTAATAGTAAAATTGCTTAAACGTTTAACAACTTACGCAATAAATATAGCACTATTTACATTATTTGTAAATAGTGCTGGAGGATTATGTATTTACTTTTCATGAATTATGATGAGTAGAGAGTTATAATTAGATAATAATGTATAATTGTATTTAGAATACCGGTAATATAGGAAAAAAGAAGTAATTTTGTGTATAACAAATAGACATAGCGATCTCTATGCTTTAAAATAAAACTATAACCTTGACTATACAACGATAAGGTATAAGAAATAAATAAATGCACTTAGGAGGATACCGAGTGAGGTTTCGAAAACAAATGACAGCGCTCAGCTTAATAATGCTGATTTTCACCATGGATCTTTATGGGGTGAGTAATATATATATAATGAAGTCAAAGGCGGCGACCTTTGAGGAAATCAATCATCCTGATATTTTTCTAAAGCAAATCAATGGAGATTTGCAATGTACACTGGTAGCTGCCACCATGCTGGTTCGACGGGCAGCCATGTTGTCGGGAAATCTAAATTGGGCCAATATTACCACAGATCAAATTAAGCAGCTGGCTTGGATTGATGGGGTTGGGCTTAAGTATACCTTCACCTATGAGGGTATTACGGTGAGTAAGACTCCCTTTGGGAGTGATCCGGTAAATGAAGCTCTTGCCTTATTACAGCAGCACCCGGAGGGAATTGTATTATTTGACCAAATCCGTATCCCTAGATCTCACGCAGTGTTATTAACCGACTATACCAATGGGATGTTTTACTGTGCTGACCCCTCGGATGCGGTACCTTACGGCAGAATTCCAATTAATGCAGGACTAGTCCAGGTTAAAGATACGGAATACTATTACTATGTAACAAGTCCATCCATTCCATCGCCCACACCTTCAGCAACGGAAGGTAACGTTATTCTACCAATAACAGATATCAATACATATGCGGCTGAATTATCCCAGACAGACTATTATTATGACGGAAATGAGAAGAAGCCAGTGGTCTCAATCACTGGATTAATAGAAAATGTAGACTATACAGTTTCTTATTTTAATAATGTGAATTTAGGTACGGCTGTTGTTATTATATCCGGAATTGGGATGTATTCAGGGGTTATGATAAAAGACTTCGAGATTAGAGAAGCAACTCTATATGATTACATCAATGAAATTAAGGTTGGTATAACAAAGCAGACAATTCAAAAGGGAAAAACCACTACACTTAAAGTTGCCTTACCGCAAACCCTTACACTAGTGAAGGAATATAGCAATAATGTGCCAAGCATTACTAATGAAGTAAAGATAAATTATAAATCGGCCAATAGCAAAATTGCTACAGTTAATTCAAAGGGTAAAATAACAGGGAAGAAGAAGGGAAATACTAAAATTACGGTAACTGCGGCATTGGCAGATGGAACTAAGAAGGTATTTACCTTAACGGTTAAGGTGAAGTAGTGTCTAACAAAACAAAGAGGGTATCGGATATCTGGCTGAAATCTTTTAGTAAAGGTTTGCTTATTAGTAAAAAGAGTAAGTAATTCTAATACTGGACAAACTTGATGTACTATAGAAAGCAAAAAACATGCTATTATATTAAAAAAGTATTGTAACTATTCAGAACCAAGCTCGAAAACCAATAGTCTCCTCGCTGCTTGGTTCTGAACAGTTACAAAATATTTTTATAAATTTAGAGGACAGGTTGAAGAAAAATATACTTATGGTGGAAGTCTGGAGGATAATATGATTAACAAGGATTACATAGAAAAAACTTATGCGGGATGGCTTGGGAAGATTATTGGTATTCGTTTGGGTTCTCCGATTGAAGGCTGGACGTATGAGCAGATTAATAAGGTATATGGTGATATAACCGGATATCTGGTTAATTATATGGATTATGCAGCAGATGATGACAGCAATGGTCCGCTTTTTTTTGTGAGAGCGATTAAGGATTATAGTTATAAAATAGATGAAATTAATGAAAAAGAGATGGGATATACGTGGTTGAATTACGCACCGGAAAATCATGGTTTTTTCTGGTGGGGTGGTTATGGTATATCAACCGAGCATACAGCTTATATGAATCTGAAACATGATTTGGATGCGCCAATGTCTGGCTCAATTGAACAAAATGGTTTGGCTTGCGCTGAGCAGATAGGCGGACAGATATTTAGTGACTGTTGGGGCTTTGTTGCACCAGGTAATCCTGAACTGGCAGCGCGATATGCTTCTAAAATGGCAAGTGTGTCCCATGACGGCGAAGGAATTAACGGAGCTAAGTTTGTAGCTGCTTGCATTAGCGCCGCATATACCGAGAAGAATATTCAAGAAGTTATTCGCATCGGTTTGTCGATGCTTCCAGCGACCTCCGGTTATTATCAGATGGCACAGGCAGTAATTGATTACTATCTGACCGATACAAATAAAAATTGGAGAGAATGCTTCCGCTTTATTCAGCAAAATTACGGATATGATAAATATCTGGGAATCTGTCATATTATACCGAATTCAGCAGTGATGATACTTTCCATGTTATACGGAGAAGGAGATTTCAGCAAGACAATAGGTATCTGTAATATGTGTGGCTGGGATACGGATTGTAATGCGGGCAATGTTGGTGCCATCCTGGGGGTTCTTGCTGGTATAGATTCCATCGAAAATAAATGGATTAAGCCAATCAATGATTTATTATTGTCTTCCAGCGTAATCGGTGGACTTAATATTACAACTGTTGAAAAAAGCACAGAAGTTTTTTGTGAATTAGGATATAGAATTGCAGGAATTAATCCGCCGGAAGACTGGAAGAATATATTCTACAGTGAAAATAATATGATGCATTTTAAGCTTCCCAAGTCCACCCAGGCAATGAGAGCAAAATCCAATAATAAATATGCGGAAATTAATATGGAAAATACACTTTTTGAGAATAATCAACGCTGCTTAAGGATTACAGCCAACAGATTCCTCGATAGCACAGAAGTAAGTATTTATCATAAAACATATTATCAACCAGAAGATTTACATGATTCCCGTTATGATCCGGCTTTTACACCGATTTTATATCCGGGTCAGACAATAAAAACCGAAGTTTACAATAGCAGTGGGTTTGTTCTCTATGCAAAAATTTATGTAGTGGACATTAATAATAAAACAACCTATTTTTCAAAAAGCTATGAATTATTGGAACAGTGGACTGAACTGGAATATCACATACCTTTAGTGGAAGATTCTCTTATCAAAGAAGCAGGTATTGTACTATATAAAAATGCAGATACCTTAATAAACGATAAAAAAATGATGGTATATATGAAGTATTTGGAATTTGCAGATAAGCCATCCTTTAACATCAACTTTGAGAAAGAAAAGATTGAAAATTATGGATTTGGTCATTCGACCTTGCATAAAGAAATCAGCCAGTTTACTTACAAAAATGGCTTATGGGAATTGGATGGCAAGTATCTAAGTGGAAGTTGTTGCGATGAAGGAGAGGCCTATACCGGTTGCTACACTGCCAGAAATTATTCCTATGAGTGCACAATAAATCCGCAACGAGGGAATCATCATCTAGTATTATTTAGAGTACAGGGGGCGATTCGTCATTATGGATTTGGTTTTTACGGTAATAATCGTGTGGCTTTAATAAAGAGGCATAAAAATATAAGTGTATTGGTGGAAGAAGCTTTTGAATATGAGTATAATACAGACTACTGTTTTAAAGTAATAGTGAGGAATGATATTATCTCGGTGTTTATTAATGACGTAGAAATATTTGCCTGTGAGGATGATTACTATCAATATGGTCAAATCGGAATGGGAGTATATAAATCCAGCCATTGCCACTTTAAGGATGTTATAGTTAGGGACCTTTCTGAATAGTAATATGCGACAGTTTTAAAGCATTTTCGGAAGCATTGTTAAAAGCGTTAATGAATGTATATAAACTTATTTTCGTAATAAAGGTAAACGAGGGTTTAAGTTTATGGAAATACCTGTGATACCAATATTATAAGTAAATGTAAAGATATAGTTCGAGATAATTACGAAATTACGGTTTAAAAATTGTATAATCAATAAAATCTTATGGAAACTTATTACGAAAAAATAGAGCTGACAAAACCAAGAGGATAAGGACAGGAAACATAATTTTTATTTTGATATAATTAAGTAAAAATTATGGAGGATAATTATGCAGAATAAACTTGAAAGGGATTTAGGACATGGTTTAAAACTGCTGCAGGAGATTATTAATTATATGGAAGAGCATCTTTTAGAGGAATTAACTCTTAATAGTGTGGCAGGTCACTTTTATATAAACAGTACTTTAATGAATCAACTATTTCGGAGTACATTTGATATGACATCTATGGAATACATCAGATATCGAAGACTCTCTTTAGCAGGAAATGATCTTCTGACATCCAACATACCTATTATTGATGCAGCATTAAAGTATGGGTATGAAACGCCGGAAGCTTTTTCAAAAGCATTTACCAGGTTTCATAGTTTTCCACCTAGTCTAGTAAGAAGAATATATCCAAAAACAAAAGTGTTCAATTCTTTGAAAATTAACTTTGAAATACTTGGTGGTTGGCAAGAAGAAATTTCAGCGGATGAATTACCTTCATTGACAAAACCCAATGCTTTGGAACAGGAAGATAATCTCAAGTACGGTTATAATGACAGTACAAAAATAAGAGGAGGTTATTTTATGGAGCATATGAATTGTAATTTTCATATCAATACAAAGGATATGAAGCAAAAGGAGGATTGGAGCATCCTGTTACAGCTGATAAAAGCACTTAAAGAAGCAGGAATTACGTTTAAGGTAGACGGAAACACAATGATTTTTGCGCATGGTCTGGAATTTAAGCTGGAAAAGATATGCCTGACCTTTAAATGGCATGAAGAGAAGAAAGTACTGGATTTTTTTGAAGAAGACGGTGAGTTTTCAGAGACCTATCCTGGCTTTAAGTATTATGATACGAAATATTCTGGGATGAAGGTAAGGTGTATTCTTTATGATAAATTTCCGAGGTCTGATACCGACGAGGTTTTGTATGAAAATACTGATATAGTGGAAATAGACGGAAGTTTCGTTCATGTACAATCACTAGAGTTCTATTATGAGAATGGTAAACCTGGCGATAAATACTATACTATGGTAGAAGCTTATATACAAAGTAATAAAAGAACATAAAGATGTATATAAACTATATTTAAACACAGAATTTAGTGGCAAATTATTTAGATGCGATTTCTTGGAACACAGTTAATAAGCTTGTTCCATCCCACAAGCGAACAACCCATCACTCCATTGTGATGGGCTTGTTTACTAAAAAGGGGAGGTTTTGCATTTGGGGTTCATCCCTTGCTATAGGGTACTCCAAGAGAGCAGATATAGGAAATTGAAATTCGTCCTGTTTTATCTGGCGATATTAAAGCTACATCATAGAAAGATAATAACAGGAAGCGTAAAGAGAATTAATAGAGACGAATGGAAATATTCATAGACTCATTATATAATTAATAATCGAATTACAAATATGATTCTCTGCAACTTATCCACCCGGAATGCATCTTATCCAATATTGATTGATTACAAAATAAATTACATCTATACTTTGGATAAAATTTGATTTGGAGGATGTATTTATGGGAATATTCACACTGGTTTTATTACTTACACTGGAGATGTTTTTTCTTGTCTGGTCAATTGCAACAAGGGATAATCACAGAGAAGAAAAAGGAATTACTAGCATAGCCTTATTGACACTTTTTGGATTGTTACTTGTTACCGGGGTTTTTGAATGGAGCTTTCGCTATGTGGCACTCTTGCTAGTACTGGTTATAAAGGCTATTATAGGTGCTGTCATACTTGTTAGAAAAAAGGATAAAGAGTATAGGTTAAGAAAAAATATACTTTATTTTGTAAGAAACGGCGTTGTATATGCCTTTGCTTTATTCCTTGCCATTCTTTGTCCGCAATATCAGCCGCCGAAAACAACAGGTAATCTTGAAGTAGTAACAACAAAATATACCTGGATTGATAACAACAGAAAAGATGAATTTTCACAATCCGGAGAAAACAGAGCATTGACGGTTGAGTTCTGGTATCCGGAAAATGCTGATATGACATATCCACTCGTGGTTTTTTCTCACGGAGCATTTGGTTTTAGCGGAAGTAATTACTCCACATTTGCAGAGTTAGCTTCAAACGGTTATGTTGTAGCGAGTATCGGGCATACCTATCAAGCATTTTTTACCATAGATACAAGTGGAAAGGTTACAATTGTAAATAATGATTTTATTAATAAAGCAATTGAAATCAGTGGATCTAACGGTACAAATAATAAAGAAGAAGTTTATAATATCACAAGGGAGTGGATGAAGCTTCGTACAGCTGACGAAAACTTCGTTATTAACACAATATTTGAGGAATGTGATAACGATAAGACTGATACTCTATTTTCTATCATCAATACGCAAAAAATTGGCCTTATGGGGCATTCCCTCGGAGGTGCAACATCAGCACAGATTGGCAGGGAGCGTGATGATATCGATGCTGTCATCGTTCTTGACGGAACAATGCTGGGCGAAGAGTTAGCGTTTGAAAACAATACGGTTGTTCTTAATGACACACCTTATCCTATTCCACTCTTGAATGTTTATGCGGAAGATCATTATACAAATTCAAAGGAACTCGACGGAGACAATTATAATAATTTTTATGCAACACAAAATGCCATCTGCGCATATGAAACTGTGTTTCGAAATGCGGGGCATCTAAACTTTACTGACCTACCGCTGTTTTCTCCTGTGCTAGCCGGTATGCTTGGTGTGGGTACAGTTGACGCAAGGTATTGCATTGAAACAATGAACGAAGTTGTACTTGAATTTTTCAATTGTTATTTAAAGGATACAGGAGTGCCAAAAATCGAAAAGGAATATTAAATATGAAGGTGCGAATCAAGCAAATCATTGACAAAGCCAACGAGTGTCTCGTAATAGAATGCGTTGAAGTAACTCCCGATATTGAGAGTATACGATCCTTTGCTCTCACCAAGGGTACAACATTAACGGGAAGCATAGACGAACGAATTTATCAATTCAATCTCGCCGATGTTTTCTATTTTGAGGCGGTTGACGAGCATGTGTACGCTTATACTAAAAGTAAGTCGTTTGAACTCAAAATTCGTCTGTATGAGATTGAGAAAGCTTATGAAGATAGACATTTTATTCGATGTTCCAAATCCTTTGTTATCAATCTGATGAAGCTTGAAAGTATAAGTCCAGCTCTAAATGGACGGTTTACGGCACATATGAAAAACGGTGAAAAAATCATCATATCAAGGCAATATGTACCTCAAATAAAACATACAGTCATGGGAGGGAAGTAGCATGAATTTTAAAACTTTCTTTATAAAAGAGGTTATGATGAGCTTTTTCGTATCGATAACCTGCATTGCAGCAGCTATGGCCTTGGTCGGCATGATATTTGAACCGGATACCCGTTTTGGTTACGAAGCGTTTTTATCACCAATTATCTTTGGCGCACTTGCATCGCTTCCCCTGCTTGTGAAATATTCAAAGAAAGAGTTATCTATAAAACAGACAGCGATAAGGAATGTGATTCATTTTATTTTGCTTGAAGCAGTAATACTGTTGGTACTTTATTTTGGAGGAATGATTACAAGTATTTCTATGGCAATATCGCTCGGAATTTCCATATTTATGATTGATTTAACTGTTAATCTGGTGCTGTGGATAAATGATAAAAGGACTGCAAAAGTATTCAATAACGCGTTGAAAAGGCTACAAAACGATTATAATACAGGCGAATAGCATACAAGTGAATAACATATTCGCAAAAACCCCGTTACGTCATGTAACGGGATTTTTGCGAAAAAGAGGAGGCAATGCATTTAAAGTTTCCTAGGGATTCATCTTGTGGTGCTTGTGAGGAGATATATGGGAATTCTAATTGACAATAGAACAAGAAAATGATATATTACGTATAACGATATATCGTTATGCATAATAACGTAGCACAAAATAGCAGGGAGGAGAAAATATGCCATATCAAGAGGGGCCGATGACAGAAGCCATGTATTATGTTCTATTGGCACTTAGTAAACCAACGCATGGTTATCAGTTGATGATTGATATTAAAGAAATATCCTGTGGGCGTATTGAAATGGGGCCGGGTACTTTGTACGGGGTACTCACTAGATTACTGAAAGAGAAGCTGCTAAATATAAAGCAAGATGATGGTAGAAGGAAAACGTATGAATTGACAGTGCAAGGGGAAACTGCTTTAAAAGCAGAATATCAGCGGTTAAAATTGATGATAAATGATGGAGCTTTTTTAGAGGAGGAGTAGTAATGAGAGTGAAGAAGTTTCGTACCATTAGCATGTATGATATTGGCAAGATGGAAAGCTATCTGTCAGATATGGCGAAAGAGGGGCTTTTTTTAACTGGCATGAGCCCAAGTTACAATGCTTTTATGATAAATGAACCAGCTGATATTGAGTACCGTATTGAATTTGGGGAGAAGGTTTTGAATAAGGAAATGCGAGAAATGTATGAAATGTCAGGTTGGAGTTATGTATGCTCCTTCAAGGGAAATCATATTTTTAAAGCAGCAGCTTCTGATTCTTTGGTGGAAATACATACAGATCCGGAAGAGCAAAGTTATACACTACAGAAATCATGTAAGATGTTTGCGAGGCTGATTTCACTCGAGATAGTCTGTTTGTTGATTATAATTGTACTTTCGGTTTTTGGAACAATGATTGGTGGCACACCCGTGTTAAATTTATTGGAGAACAATTTTATTTTTATCATTACTATTACACTTGTATTTTATACTGTAATTGAAATAGTTAGGCAGATGCAAACGCTTATTCAAATAAAGAAAAGACTTCAGATGGGCTTTTATATCAATCATCATGAGCCATGGAAGAAGCGTAAGGTAGGTCAATTCATTCTATATGGTATTTTAGGTGTTATGCTTATTTTATGTCTTGCTTCCATTGCCAGCAATATACGTACTATAGTTGGGTTTGTTACAGGTGGATCAAATTATGAGCTTACACTCGCCACAGAGATTCCTGTTGTTCGATTGAATGATATCGAGAAGCTTGAGTCGCCGATAATCCGCACACAATATTTAAAATATAGTAAGCATTATTTGAGTAACGTATACGTCAAATACAATGTATTTATAAAAGAAAGTGAAATAAATGAAGAATTTGTCCAGGAAGATATAACTTGGGAAGGAGAGGTCTACACACCTTCCATTCGTACGAATTATTATAAGGTATATGTTCCTTTTATGGTGCAAGGTGTACTTTCTGATGTATTGCATAAGGCAGAGAGATATTTTATAGGCTTGCCAGATGAAAATATTACAGCAGAAAAACTTGATAGCAGTGGATTAGATGAGGCTTATTATATATCGTCAGGTGAGAACAGAGACAATTATTTTGGAATGGTTGTAAGAAAAGGGAATGTTATAATATGGATGATATATAGCGGTCAAAAAACTCTAACAGAAGTTATGGAAGCTTCTCAAGAATTATTTGAATAGTTAGGTGATTAAGGATGGCGTATGTGACATCTAATAAAAATAGTTGTGTATAAAGTTGAGTATTAAAATATAAATATATTTTGTAAAGTTATAGATAAGTAAAATATGAAAGCCTTACAAATATGACTTCCGAACATAAAAGCAAACAGCCTGACGCATCCGCGACAGGCTGTCTACTAAAAAGGGGAGGATAAGTATTTAACTTCTCTTTCGTGATCATAATTGGAGGGGGAGTCCAATTATGAAAGAGCATACGCATTTACATCCCTCACGGAACGCCTTTGTTCCACATTAGGATATTACTATTATGATACACTTTTAGATTATTTATACATTAAATAAAAAATATTTCAGCATGGAAATTATATAAATTACATGTTATAATCGTAGCGATGGTTATATCGAAATGAAATAATATCATTGAACCTAGTGTTTGTATTAGCAGAAAAATAATACAGAACACTGCATACATAACGTATTTACCATGATTACGTATGTAGAATAAGAGTACGAGGAAGGATGAAAACATGGGTTTATTACAAGAGTGGAGAGATTATGCATATTCTAAGGAAATGAATGACCAAAAAGGTCAGATGTTCTGGGCGAATTATTTCAATCAGGAGAAGGAAGTATACAAAGTATTACTTGCCAATCCAGATAAGGTTTATGAAGGAACCGTAGAAGAATTAGCAAAGGAATTTAACCTTGAATTAAGCATAATGGTTGGATTTTTAGATGGAATTGATGAGAGTCTTATTACACCAAATCCTATTGATGAAATGGACAAGGACACCAAGGTAAGTCTTGCTTATGATAGAGAAAAGCTTTATTACAATATGGTTGGTGCACAGGCTGACTGGCTCTATGATTTAGAGGAGTGGGATACACTTCTTACACCAGAGCGCAGAAAAGAATTATATCGTGAGCAAAAGAACTCCGGAACAGTAGTTAAGGAGAAAAAAGTTGGTCGTAATGATCCATGTCCTTGCGGAAGCGGAAAGAAATATAAGAAATGTTGCGGTGTGAATGCTTAGTTAGGTACTAGTATCATATTAAAAATCTCCTACTTATAATAACAGAATGCATATACTGTGCCTATAAGTAGGAGATTTTTGTTTCCATGATAACGCAACTCCTCACACACCGAGAAATTAGATTCGCAAAGATATAGCAATCTATTCCGTGTTTTGTTTATGTAGGAGATATCTCATATAAGCTTTCATTTCCGATACATTCTTCGGTGATAGTTGCCTGTATAAATCAAAACACTCAACCATATCCTTATCAATTATCTCCCCAGAGTTTGGTGTATAGTTTTCTGTAACACCCAGTAGATAATCACAAGTTACATCAAAGTATTTAGATAGAGCGACCAATCGGTGGAAGCAGGGTTCATTTCTCCCAGATTCATAGTTGGAGATAGCAGTTGGTTTTAAATCTAATATGTTTGCCAACTCCTCCTGTGTCAATCTGTTCTTTTGTCTTAGGGACTTCAAGCGTGTATTAAATTGCATAAACACCTTCCTTTTGTAATTATAATACAATTAATACAAAATAAGTACAATTAATTATATAATGAGTAAAATAAGCGTGTCAACTAACAATGTTAGTGCAATTCCATGAATTAAGTTACAAATAATTTAAGATTGCTAGCAGAAAGAACAATTTATGTTCTAGCCATTACTTTAGGATTCCTACTTTTTTATGAATAAAAGAAGCCGTGCACTAAAAGAATAATTTACAAGAATTATTATTCTAGACTTCGCCTTTTGTCAAGAACGGATGAGAACAATGAAAAATAAACGAGATATGTATATTGATTATAATCGATCCTATAAAAAGCATAGGAGAGTAAATAAAAAAGCTATTGTGATAGTATTGTCTATTTTACTTGTTGTTGCAATAGGTACAGTAGCATATGCTGTAATTACTATTAAGCAGCAAACAACGAAGCAGCAAGATAATGATAATCTGGATGTTTCCGCATCGATTGCACCAACAACAAGTCCAACTGAAACGCCGACGATAGCTCCTACGCCAACGATAACGCCCACTTTGACGGTAGCTCCAACACCTACCACTGCAGTAGAGGAGGATGCTCCGGTTTCAGCTATGACACCTGGGCGAACACCTGCAATTGTGAAAGGGCTTTATGTTTCAGCTCCAACCGTAGGAATAGATCGCATGCAGGAGTTAGTCCAGCTGGCAGAAACAACAGAAATTAATGCAATGGTAATTGACGTGAAAGATGATCAAGGTAAGATTTCCTATGTGATGGATAGTGAAATGGCAATTGAAATTGGTGCCGTCACCAATACCATTACAGATATGAAGGAAGTCCTTAAAGAACTAAAAAAGAAAAATATATACCTGATAGCCAGAATTGTTGCGTTTAAAGACCCGCTTCTGGCGGAACAGAAGCAAGAATTCGCAGTAAAAAATCAAGATGGTACCCTTTATAGAGACAATAACTCTGAGTGTTGGGTGAATCCTTATAGAAGAGAGGTATGGGACTATCTTGTGGAAATTGCCGCACAGGCAGCAGCTATCGGTTTTGATGAAATTCAATTTGACTATATACGCTTCTCAACTGGAAAAGGGATGGCAAAGGCAGACTTTGGTGAAGAAGCTAAAACCACAAGCAAGGAAGAAATCATCACAGAGTTTACGAAGTATGCTTATGAGAAGATTAAACCTCTTGGGGTATTTGTTTCTGCTGATGTATATGGTGCAATTATAAGTAGCTCAGTGGATGCAGGGTTAGTTGGCCAGGATTATGTGGAGATGGCAAAGCATTTGGATTATATTTGTCCCATGATTTATCCGTCTCACTTTGGTGAGGGTAACTATGGAATTGAACATCCTGATTTGGAACCCTATGAAATTATTCATAAGGTATTAGTAGCATCTAAGGAAAAATTAGCGCAAATACCGGAAGGAGAACATTGTGCAATTGTAAGACCCTGGCTTCAGGATTTTACAGCTACTTGGATAAAACCTCATAAATCCTATGGAGCGGAAGAACTTAGAGAGCAGATTAAGGGTGTATATTCCACTGAGTATGAAGAATGGTTGGTATGGAATGCAAGCTGCAAATATTCCACGGATGGATTTAAAGTAGAAGAATAAGCAACCTGTCTTATTCTTTTGTGAATAAATAAAGGGCATGGTTAATATACATTTAGTAAAGTAACCTGGAGGTGCCTAATGGAAAAAGTTCTCCGTCAGAATACAAAAACAGTAGTAATTATAAAGGGGTTATTGCTTTCCTATATTATAACAGCATTTCTTTTGCTGCTCCTTGCCCTCTTAATGCTACAGCTGGATTTACCTAGCGCTGTCATAAGCGGTGGCATTACGCTTTCTTACATTTTACCTGCGTTTATTGGGGGCTTTTTTACAGGAAAGAAACTGGAACAGAAAAAATTTATATGGGGACTGGTAATGGGAGTGAGTTATTTCCTAATTGTTTTGCTGGTCTGCCTAATACTTAACAGTGTATCACCGATTCCAATGGGAGGTTTGCTCACAGTCTTTATTATTTGTGGACTAAGCGGAATGCTTGGAGGAATGCTAAGTTAAAGGATAACTTACATGTGAAAAAGGATTTATTTAATCAAGTATAAATAAGAAGGTATTATAGTTTACCCGCACAGAGTGAAAGTGCTGCTTAAACTTTAATACCTTCTTTTGTTATCTGTTTTCTTGTATTAGCAAGGGGATTGTATTTTAAGGATGAATTGATTATACTATATACAAAATGCTTGTACTACCAAAGATTAGGATAAAATAAGAAAAGCCGAGAAAGGTATGGTTAATCAGATGAAGGGAATTATTTTAGCAGGTGGTCTTGGCACGAGGTTATATCCGATAACGCTTGCGATATCAAAGCAGATACTACCTGTGTACGACAAACCAATGATTTATTACCCGATGTCAGTATTAATGCTGGCAGGCATTAAGGACATTTTAATCATTTCAACAGAGCGTGATATTGTAGATTTTAAAGAGCTATTTGGGGATGGAAGTGCCCTCGGACTAAACATGGAGTATAAGGTACAATATGCTCCTAATGGGTTGGCAGAAGCCTTTATTATAGGAGAAGAATTTATTGGTGAAGACCGCGTTGCCTTAGTACTGGGGGATAATATCTTCTATGGCAGAGGATTTACTGGTATGTTACAGAACGCAGCACAGAGGGAGTCCGGTGCTACTATCTTTGGTTATTATGTAAAAGATCCTACTTCTTATGGGGTTGTATCCTTTCATGAGGATGGGACGGTTACAGGAATTGAGGAAAAACCCAAGGAACCTAAATCAAACTATGCAGTTCCTGGTCTTTACTTTTACGATAATGAAGTTATCTCAATTGCAAAAAACATTAAGCCTTCGGCCCGTGGTGAGCTTGAAATTACAGAAGTTAATAACCAATATTTAAAAAGAGGAGCTTTAAAAGTTGAATTGATGGGCAGAGGAATGGCATGGCTGGACACGGGCAACCATGATTCGCTTTTAGAGGCATCAAATTTTGTAGCTTCAATTCAAAAAAGACAAGGCTTGTATATTTCGTGTTTGGAAGAAATCGCTTATAAGCAGGGATTTATTGATAAACAGCAGCTACTAACATTAGCAGATAAAATGAAAAATACGGAATATGGAAAGTATCTGTTTGATGTGGCAGAAGGTCTATAAATATAATAGAAAAGGAATGTAACGGTAATCCGGATGGGAAACTTTAATTTTACAAAGTGCAACATAGAAGGTTTATACATTGTTGAACCAAAGATATTTACAGATTCCAGGGGCTATTTTATGGAAACCTATCATTATGAGGATTTTAAGGCAGCTGGACTTGATATGGTTTTTGTACAGGATAATCAGTCCGCTTCAGTAAAAGGTGTTTTAAGAGGCCTCCACTTTCAAAAGCAGCATCCACAAGGAAAGTTGGTGCGGGTATTATCAGGAACGGTATATGATGTAGCAGTGGATATTCGTAAGAATTCACCTACGTATGGTAAGTATTATGGTGTTGTATTATCAGCAGAGAATAAGAAAATGTTCTATGTACCCACTGGGTTTGCGCATGGCTTTTTAGTATTGTCGGACAAGGCTGAATTTACTTATAAGTGTACGGACTTTTACCATCCAGAGGATGAGGGTGGAATACGCTGGGATGATGAAGAAATTGGAATACCTTGGCCAATAGAAGCAGGCACGCAGCCGATTTTATCCGAAAAAGATAGTAACAGGCAATCCTTAAGCGAAATCGGATTTGCCTACGACTTATAATATCAAGGAGATGCTAATGAAACGTGTACTGATTACTGGAGCATCTGGGCAAGTTGGTCTAGCACTTTATTCCCTTTTAGAAAATAATACGGAATACGAAGTATACCGAACCAAGACGCATGCAGATTTGGATGCAGGTATAGCTGCACTTGATATCAAAGATGCTATCTCTGTAAAAAACTGTATAGAGCTTATTAAACCACACATAATCATTAATTGTGCAGCGATGACAGCAGTAGACTTGTGCGAAAATGAGCAGGAATTGGCTTATCAAACCAATGCATTAGGACCAAAGTATTTAGCAGAGGCAGCAGAAGCAATCGGAGCTACACTGGTGCACCTATCTTCAGACTACGTGTTTGATGGTGAGGCTACTCATCCATATGTGGAAGAGGACAAGCCAAATCCCATTAGTGTTTATGGAAGGAGTAAACAGGCAGGAGATGAATTTGTACAGAAGGCCTGTACGAAGTCATTCATCTTAAGAACAGCTTGGGTCTATGGTGAAGGTAAAAATTTTGTAAAAACAATGCTTCGTTTAGCAGATTCAGGTAATAAGATTAGAGTGGTAGCAGATCAATATGGCTCTCCCACCAGTGCACTTGAGGTGGCAAGAGTTATACTGTTCTTAATGGAGACTAAGAACTATGGCATCTATCATGTGACCTGTGAGGGGATTACAACTTGGTATGGTTTTGCTGGGGAAATATTTAAAATTGCGGGAAAAAAGGTCGATCTTGAAGCCATTCCCTCTTCTGAGTATGTAGTACCTGCAAAACGGCCCATGTACTCTGTTCTTGATAATAAACGATTAAGAAATGAGCATAGTTATGTGATGAAAAATTGGCAGGATGCCTTAAAGGAATATATGAGTAACTAAAAAAGGAGAGATTCATGAAGACATATCTTGTAACCGGTGGAGCTGGTTTTATTGGGTCTAATTATATATTATATCTACTGAAGAAATATCAGAAGGAAATTAAGGTAATTAATATTGATGCTTTGACTTACGCAGGTAATCTTGAAAATCTTAAGGAAATTGAACATTATGATAACTATGAGTTCCTTAAGCTGGATATTCTTGATAAAGAGGCTGTGCTTAAGGTATTTGAAGAAAATAACATTGACCGAGTGATACATTTCGCTGCAGAAAGTCATGTGGATCGTAGTATTAAAAATCCAGAGGTGTTTGTTAGCACTAATGTGCTTGGAACACTGAACCTGATCAATGCTGCAAAACTTACCTGGGAAACGGAAGATGGATATTTGCCAGATAAGAGATACGTTCAGGTATCTACGGATGAGGTATATGGTTCTTTGGAAAGCGAAGAAGGCTTCTTTTATGAAACAACAGCTCTTGACCCACATAGTCCTTATTCTGCAAGTAAGGCTTCCGCAGACTTAATTGTCAAATCATATATTGATACTTTTCATTTTCCGGCTAATATTACTCGTTGCAGCAATAACTATGGTCCTTATCAATTTCCAGAGAAGTTAATACCTTTAATGATTAATAATGCATTAAATGGTAAGAAGCTGCCTGTTTATGGAAGTGGTAAAAATGTTAGAGACTGGCTCTATGTAGAGGATCATGCGAAGGCAATCGATCTGGTAGCGGAAAGTGCTAAAACAGGAGAGGTCTATAATGTTGGTGGACATAATGAAAAGCAGAATATTGATATTGTAAAAATAATTATTGATATCTTAAGTGAAATACTCCCAGAAGAAGATGAAAGAAAAGCATGGATAAACCATGACCTAATCACTTATGTGGAGGATCGTAAGGGTCATGATTTCCGTTATGCAATTGCTCCGGATAAAATTAAAGCAGATTTGGGTTGGGAGCCTGAAACACCTTTTCATAAAGGTATTCGCTTAACCATTGAGTGGTATCTTGCGAACACAAAGTGGATGGAACATGTTACTAAGGGTGATTACCAGAAATATTATGATGAAATGTATCGAGTGTAACTTTATAATAGAATGAGTGGAAAATGGTGAGAACTGTTGCTATGCTCGAAGCTAAAGATACATTAAAAGAATTTGAACCTAAGAGTGTGCAAAGGACACTTTTGTTTTAAAGAGTAGAATTTATAAGCAAGGAAAGGCTTGGTAATTGAATGAGATATGAGGAATTTACAATAGAGGGACGTAATGCGGTAATGGAGGCATTTCGTGGTGGAAAGACAATAGATCGATTATTTGTGCTTGATGGTTGTCAGGATGGACCTGTTAAATCAATTATTCGCGAAGCAAAGAAGACGAACTGTATTATATCCTTTGTTAAAAAAGAGAGACTGGATCAATTGTCTGAAACACAGAAACATCAAGGTGTTATTGCATATGCTGCAGCTTATGAATATGCAGAAATTGAGGACATTTTAAAAGCTGCGGAGGAAAAACAAGAACCTCCTTTCATCGTTTTATTGGATAGTATTGAAGATCCTCATAATTTAGGAGCAATTATAAGAACTGCTCACCAGGCAGGAGCACATGGTGTTATAATTCCAAAGCGAAGAGCGGTGGGATTAACGGCTACGGTTGCCAAAGTATCTGCGGGAGCCATTAATTATCTCCCTGTAGCAAAGGTAACGAACCTGGCAGTTACAATCGAAGAGCTTAAGGAAAAGGGGCTTTGGTTCGTTTGTGCTGATATGGAAGGCGAAGTAATGTACAAGCAGAACCTGAAGGGACCAATCGGTTTAGTTATTGGTGGTGAAGGGGAAGGCGTTGGCAGACTAATAAAAGAAAAATGTGACTATATTGCAAAGATACCTATGTTTGGTAAGGTGGATTCCTTAAATGCTTCCGTGGCAATGGGTGTATTGGCATATGAAATTGTAAGACAGAGAATGAGCTGATTTTAATTGTTAGTTTACTATTTTGATAATAGCGGTAACCATGTAAGAATATGGAGGCTATGATGAAAACTGTGATAAAGTATGATACATTATCGGATGAAGAAGTAGTTAGCAGAATCCAAGCTGGAGATCAACCTGCAATTGATTTTCTTCTGGAAAAATATAAATATCTGGTAAGAAGCAAAGCGAAAGCACTTTTTCTTATTGGCGGAGATAAGGACGACCTGATACAGGAAGGTATGATCGGACTGTATAAGGCAATTCGTGATTATCAAACAAATAAGGATAATACTTTTTTTAACTTTGCGGATTTGTGCATCTCCAGGCAAATCTACAGTGCGATTAAAGCCTCAAACCGAAAGAAAAACATTCCTTTAAATACCTATATCTCCCTATATACGCCAGCATATGGGGAGAATATGGATGCTGATGACAAGGAAGTTCTAGTTGACATAATTCAACAAAAATATGTGTCAAATCCAGAAGAATTAGTTATTGACAAAGAGAATACCAGTATGATAGAATATGAACTTGTAAGGCGTCTGAGCGACCTAGAAAAGCAAGTGCTGGACTTGTACATGCAGGATTTAAAATACCTACAAATTGCAGAGGTACTAAAGAAAGAACCAAAGACAATTGATAATGCATTAACAAGAATAAAGACGAAGCTGAACCAGGTACTCAAAGAAATTTAGATTTATCTTAGGTCGATTCCTCTATCTCGGCTGGTATAAGACTATTTAGTGATGACACACTTACTTACTCAATCTATTACACTTAATTGGTTGAATACAAGCATTTATGGTTTGTAACCTATTTGCTGCTGTAGCTCAGATGGTAGAGCACTTCATTGGTAATGAAGAGGTCAGCGGTTCAAGTCCGCCCAGCAGCTTCGCTAAGCCGATCTTAACTATAGGATTAGCTTGATATATCGAGGCGTGGCTCAGCTTGGCTAGAGCGCTGCGTTAGGGACGCAGAGGTCGCAAGTTCAAATCTTGTCGCCTCGATTTTTTTATTTAAAGGGTAAATTAATTTTGCGTGTCACGTAGGATGTACTGTAAAATAGCAAATTCTGAGATTATCATAGGATAAATGAACTTTTACACGATGGATGGATCTCCAATCGTGTTTTTTTATGTATTAAATTACATTTATGGAGGAATGGGAGTAATGAGCAAAACCCCAATTGTTGAGCTTGTCGGTTTAGGCAAGGTTTTTCAAAATAAGGATAATGTAGTAAAAGCCCTGGAGGATATTAACCTAACAATCTACGAGGGTGAAATATTCGGTATCATTGGTCTTAGTGGTGCAGGGAAAAGTACCCTAGTACGATGTATCAATTATTTGGAACGTCCTACCTCTGGGTCAGTAATCTTTGATGGCAAAGACCTTGGAAGTCTGTATGAAAAAGACTTATTGAAGGAAAGACAGAAGATGGGTATGATTTTTCAGCAATTCAATCTGCTGATGCAAAGAAATACCGTGCAAAATATCTGTTTCCCCTTAGAAATTGCAGGTATTGATAAGCAGGAAGCAAAAAAAAGGGCTATTGAGTTACTTGAAATTGTTGGTCTGGCAGATAAAGCAAAGGCGTATCCGTCTCAATTATCCGGAGGTCAAAAGCAAAGAGTTGCAATAGCGAGAGCACTTGCAACAAATCCCAAGGTATTACTTTGCGATGAGGCAACCAGTGCTCTTGATCCCACGACTACTCGTTCTATCTTGAATTTGTTAAAAGAGATTAATCAAAAGCTTGGGATTACGGTAATCATCATTACCCATGAAATGAGTGTAATTGAAGAGATATGTCATCGCGTGGCGATTATAGATAAGAGTAACATAGCAGAAATTGGAGAAGTAGAAGAGGTATTTATTCGACCGAAATCAAAAATTGCCAAACAGCTGGTGTTCTCCGGAGATTCACATATTGAAAGCTTTGAGGGTGATCATATGTGTCGAATTATCTTTGATGGAAGAACCTCCTTCGAACCTGTTATTTCAAATATGATACTGGAATGTAGGACTCCGGTAAATATAATGTTTGCAGATACAAAGGACATTGATGGGAAAGCCTTTGGACAAATGGTAATACAATTACCTAAGGACGAAATCGGTAGAAAGCGAATTATGAATTATCTAACGATAAATCAGATTCCATATGAGGAGGTAACAGATAATGTGGAATAGTGGTATTATTGATTTTATTGCAATGCTTGGAGTGGGCATAGTAGAAAGTTTGTATATGACCTTTACCTCTTCCTTAATTGCATATGCAATAGGCTTACCCTTGGGAGTTCTTTTGGTGGTCACCGATAAAGATGGGATAGCTCCTTTTGTAATATTAAATAAGATACTTGGTATTATCGTTAATTTACTGCGTTCCGTACCTTTTATTATTTTACTAATATCAGTTATGCCCTTCACCAGATGGATAATTGGGACAACAATTGGATCGAGTGCTGTTATACCTCCGCTTATCATTGCTTCTGCGCCATATATAGCTAGACTGGTAGAATCCTCTCTGAAAGAAGTGGACAAAGGTGTTATTGAGGCAGCACAGAGCATGGGTGCTTCCCCATTTCAAATTATATTTAAGGTTTTAATACCTGAGGCAAAGCCATCTTTATTAATAGGAGCTGCTATTGCAGTTACAACAATCTTAAGTTATTCTGCAATGAGTGGTTTTGTTGGCGGTGGAGGATTAGGTGATATTGCAATACGTTATGGTTATTACCGATATGAAACTGGTACCATGTTTATTACTGTAATTATCATGGTAATTATTGTTCAGATTATTCAGGAATTGGGTAATTACTTAACGAAGCGTACCGATCGAAGATTATAATAGAAATAAGTAAGGGTTTATCATTAGTAATAAGACATTTAGTAATTTAGATTAAATAATGAGCTAATATGCTGTAAGTCAGTATATTAGCTTTTCTTTTACCTGAAAACTACAGGAATGGTAATGCATTACTAAGTATCCCTGCTGCCATATGATTGCAGGATATGTCGATTTGTGATACGATAGGATAAATAGATACTTCTTTGGAAAATGAAAGGACGGGGGACCACTTAGTGAAGAAACTTTTTACATATCGACGCATATATATCCTACTGTTAATTCCGGTTTCATTTCTTTTACTTCTTCTGGCGAAGAACAGCAGTTTCTTTGCTGAGCAGGTTTTTGCGAGACATGTGTATCGATGGATCGCGCAGATTTATTCCACCGTTACCGGAATTCTACCATTTTCTTTGGCAGAATTAATTGTTCTACTACTGCCATTCATAATTCTAATTATAATCCTAAGATTTATTATCAGGCTGATAAAAATAAAAACTAATCGAAGAGAGAGAATAGTTAAAGGTATTTTAAATGTTATATGTACAGGTAGCATTGTACTTTTCCTTTTCACAATCTTTGCAGGTCTTAACTACTACAGGTACACATTTGCAGAGTACTCAGGACTGGAGATTACAGAATCAAGTGTTGAGGAACTGTATGGATTGACAGAAAGCCTAATGCTGAAAGCAAATGAACTTAGAGAGCAAATACCACACACAGATGAAGAGGGTGTATTTAAGCTTTCCATGAGCAATCGTGAGTTAGCAAAAGAAGCAGAGGTTGCTTATGAGTCCATGGCAAAGGAATACGCTGTCCTGGGTGGTTTTTATGGAGCTGCTAAGCCGGTATTATTCTCTAGTCTGATGTCAAACACGGAGATTACGGGAATCTTCTTTCCATTTACAATGGAGGCAAATGTGAATGTGGACATTCCGGATTATACAATACCAGCAACAATGATGCATGAAATGGCACATCTTCGCGGCTTTATGCGGGAGGATGAGGCAAATTATCTTGCGTATCTGGTAGGAAGTGAATCAGACAACATTGAGTTACAATATAGTAGTACCATGCACGCCTTGGTAAATGCATCAAATGCCTTGTATGACCAGAATCCTGATTTGTATTTTGAAATAAGGGATCAATATTCTGAAGGAGTTCTAAAAGATATTAGGGCAAATTCTGCCTACTGGGTTCAGTTTGAGGATTCAGTGGTAAGTACGGTATCAAATAAAATCAATGATACCTATTTAAAGGTGAATGCTCAGACAGATGGTGTTAAGAGCTATGGACGTATGCTGGATTTACTATTAGCGAAGTATAGAAAAGAAAGTGAATAAATTTAAACCCTAGAAAGACTATTTTAGTTAAATTATATCAGAAGGATATAAGGACTGAAATGGTCTTTTGCTAAGATTAGAATGAGTTACACATTAGGTAACAAGGCTGATTTTAATTTTAACACTTTTCACTTATGATTAACTGTGTTATTATATAACTTAAGCGTAATATAAGGATAAATCGGTGTCCTATATATGGATTAGTAGGTTTTATTCAATAATAAGAATAATAATTCTACCAAATAAGTTAATAATTAACCCGGAGGTTCTTTATGGAAGATAAAGAAAAGTTGGAAAGCATCGAAGTGGAAGGAACGCAGAAGGAAGTCATATCTAAGAACTTCATTGAGATGATTATCGATAAAGATTTGGAAGAAGGCAAGGTTAAAAATATCATAACACGTTTTCCTCCAGAACCGAATGGATATTTGCATATTGGACATGCAAAGTCCATCTTATTAAATTATGGACTTGCAAAAAAATATGGTGGTAAATTCAACCTTCGCTTTGATGATACAAATCCTACCAAAGAGAAAACAGAATTTGTTGACTCAATCATTGAGGATGTAAAGTGGGTTGGTGGAGATTTCGAGGATCGTTTATTCTTTGCCTCTGATTATTTTGAACAGATGTATGAGGCAGCAGTTAAGTTAATCAAAAAAGGTAAAGCCTTTGTTTGTGATTTAACCGCAGAAGAAATCAGAGAGTATCGTGGTACTTTGACAGAGGTTGGAAAGAACAGTCCATATAGAGATAGAAGCATTGACGAAAACTTGCAGTTATTTGAGGATATGAAGGACGGCAAATTTGCTGATGGCTCAAGAGTTTTACGTGCTAAGATTGATATGTCTTCACCAAATATCAATATGAGAGATCCGGTTATTTACCGAGTTGCTAAGATTGCTCATCATAACACTGGTGATAGATGGTGTATCTATCCAATGTATGATTTTGCTCATCCGATTGAGGATGCAATTGAGAACATTACTCATTCCATCTGTACATTGGAATTTGAAGATCACAGACCTTTATATGACTGGGTTGTTCGTGAATTAGAATATGAAATTCCTCCAAAGCAGATTGAATTTGCTAAGATGTATCTGACCAATGTCATCACGGGTAAGAGATACATTAAGAGATTGGTAGAAGAGGGTATTGTGGATGGCTGGGATGATCCTAGACTTGTATCCATCAGTGCACTTAGAAGAAGAGGTTTTACACCAGAATCTTTACAGATGTTTATGGAGTTATGCGGTGTATCTAAGAGTCAAAGCTCGGTGGATTATGCGATGCTGGAATACTGCATTCGTGAAGATCTTAAGCTAAAAAGACCTAGAATTATGGCGGTACTTGATCCAATTAAACTTATTATTACCAACTATCCAGAAAGCGAAGTTGAATACCTAGAAGCACCAAATAATCAGGAAAATGAAGAAATGGGCGCTAGACAGATTCCTTTTGGAAGAGAGCTATACATTGAGCGTGAGGATTTTATGATTGAACCTCCTAAGAAGTATTTCCGTTTATTCCCCGGAAATGAAGTTCGCTTAATGAATGCATACTTTGTAACCTGTACCGATTATAAGACAGATGCAGAAGGTAATATAACTGAAGTTTATTGTACCTATGATCCGGAGACCAAGAGTGGTTCCGGCTTTAATGCAAGAAAAGTAAAAGGAACAATTCACTGGGTAGCAGCACAGACAGCTACAAAGGCTGAAGTTCGTTTGTATGAGAATATTGTAGACGAATCAAAAGGCGTATACAATGAGGATGGAAGCTTGAATTTGAATCCAAACTCTATTACAGTTTTAAAGGAATGTTATATTGAGCCAAGTATTGCAGGAGCAAGTGCACCAGACAGCTTCCAGTTCTTAAGACAAGGATTTTTCTGCTTGGACAGCAAAGATTCAACACAGGAACAACCAGTATTTAATCGAATTGTTTCCTTAAAGAGCTCCTACAAGCCGGAATAAAGAAGCTTTTCGAAATAAAATTTAAATTATTATATAAAGAATACACTATAAAAATATACTATAAAAATATACTATAAGAAATGGGGGAGTTGAACTTGGCTAACTTATTTTCTGGATTAGAAGCCTTCGGACTAGGTAACTTATCCGAGATGGACATCTACGATGCAAAAGAGAAGGAAGCGGCAAAAGGTAGTACAGAACAAGTTAAGGATATATTTTCAGAGGAAGATACCATCTTTGATAAGAGCTTTTCCTGTCCTGTCTGTGATAAGGAATTTAAAACCAAGACCGTAAAATCAGGTAAGGTTAAACTTCTAAATCTTGATACAGACCTTAGACCAATCTACCAAAATATGGACCCGTTAAAATATGATGCTGTGGTATGTCCTCATTGTGGATTCGCAGCACTGAATCGATTTTTTAAATATGTAACCTCTGCACAGGCAACATTAATTAAAAAAAGTATATCAGCATCCTTTCGAGGAATTAAAGAGTTGGGTAGCGTGTATGATTATGATGATGCAATTTCAAGGCATAAACTTGCGCTTGTCAATTCCATTGTAAAGAAAGCAAAAACCTCAGAGCGTGCCTATACTTGTCTTAAAACCGCTTGGGTTCTTAGAGGAAAGGCTGAAAATTTATCATCACAGCTTCCCGATTATAAACTACAGATACAAGCATTGGCAAAAGAGGAAATAGATTTTATTGCAAAGGCTTATGATGGCTTTGATGAAGCTTTTAGTAAAGAAAGCTTCCCTATGTGTGGAATGGATGAAATTACAATTACATTACTCATGGCTGAATTGGCTAGAAGAATAGGTAAGACGGAAGAAGCAGGAAGATGGATCTCCAGAGTACTTATTTCCAGAGATGCTAATGAGAGAATTAAACAAAAGGCTAGAGATATCAAAGATCTGATCCGTGCGGATCAAAAATAGATAAAGGCAGGATGGCAGGTTGAAAGAGAACTTATACACGATTCCAGTAAGTGATGCTTTTAATGCGGATTGTGAATGTCCAATTTGTGCAATGTATAAAAAGCTGGAGACAGATGCAATAGATTTTACTATTGGTCCTAGTTATATGGAGGATGATGTTCGAGAAGCAACTTCTCGTTTGGGTTTTTGTGAGAAACACCTGGAGAAGTTATATAAGAATCAAAATCGTCTTGGATTAGCCTTAATAATGCAATCTCATTTGAGTAAGCAGATGAAAGATATTAAAAAGCTTTCTGCTGGTGAATATAAGCTCTCCTCTCCAAATCTCTTTAAGAAGAAAGAGGAGACCAATGCATTGCTGGAATACCTGAATAAAATGGAAGAGTCCTGTTTTGTATGTGAGAAAATTGATAAAACCTTTGAACGATATATTGTAACAATTTTTTATCTTTATAGTACACAGGAAAGCTTTCGTGAAAAATTCTATTCCTCTAAGGGATTTTGTGTAAGCCATTTTAAGTCGTTATATACAGAAGCTCCAAAGCATCTGAAAGGAAATGAACTTCAAGAATTTATAAAGAAGTTAACCAAGCACTTTCTCGATAATTTGGAAAGGGTCAATGGAGATATCGAGTGGTTTATTGATAAATTTGATTACCGCTATGCTGATGAGCCTTGGAAGAATTCGAAGGATGCTCTTCCGCGAACGATGCTCAAGACCAATAGTTTCCTGGAGTAATGTTAATGGTATATAATTCCGTAATAGGAATATACTAAACTAGTATTGAATGTAAAAGTTATTGCCAAGCATGGTAATAACTTTTCTTTGTGGTAGTCAATAAATTTAAGAAAAAATGAGATAAAAAGAGATAATAAGAGGATAATAAAGAAATTATTAAATTTGCTGCGGTATTTCTTGAAAAATAAAGTTGCATAATAATAGCAAATTTACTAATATAGAAACAGCAGTTAGCACTCGATTAGAAAGAGTGCTAACAATCTCTGATACAGGGAACGTGAAGAACTGATGTCTTCACAAAGTGAAAGCAATACAATCACACAGGATAGGAACTATATTTTGAAGGAGGAAATCAAATGAAACTAGTACCATTAGGAGATAAGGTAGTATTACAGCAGTTAGTAGCTGAAGAAACAACAAAGTCAGGAATCGTATTACCTGGTCAGGCAAAGGAAAAACCACAACAGGCACAGGTAATTGCTGTTGGACCCGGAGGAATGGTTGACGGGAAAGAAGTAGTTATGCAGGTGAAGGTTGGAGATAAAGTTATCTACTCCAAATATGCTGGAACCGAAGTTAAATTAGATGACGTTGAATATATTATCGTTAAACAAAACGATATTGTTGCAGTAGTAGAAGACTAATTAAAAGGAGAGGTATTAACGATGGCAAAAGAAATCAAATATGGCTCTGACGCAAGAGCAGCGCTTGAAGTTGGTGTAAATAAGCTTGCAAATACAGTAAAAGTTACCTTAGGACCTAAGGGAAGAAATGTAGTTCTTGACAAATCTTATGGTGCTCCACTCATTACAAATGATGGTGTTACAATCGCTAAGGAAATTGAATTAGAAGATCCATTTGAAAATATGGGTGCTCAGTTAGTAAAAGAAGTTGCTACAAAGACCAACGATGTAGCTGGTGATGGCACAACCACTGCTACTGTGCTTGCACAGGCAATGATTGCTGAAGGTATCAAGAACTTAGCAGCAGGTGCAAATCCAATTATCCTTCGTAAGGGTATGAAGAAAGCAACTGATTGTGCTGTTGAAGCAATTACCAAGATGAGCTCAAGCTTACAAGGAAAAGAACAAATTGCAAGAGTAGCAGCTATCTCTGCTGGTGATGACGAAGTAGGTCAGTTAGTTGCTGACGCTATGGAGAAGGTTTCCAATGACGGTGTTATTACGATTGAAGAGTCCAAGACTATGAAGACAGAACTTGAACTTGTAGAAGGTATGCAGTTTGATCGTGGATATGTATCCGCTTACATGTGTACTGATATGGATAAAATGGAAGCTAACTTAGACAATCCTTATATCCTTATCACTGACAAGAAGATTTCTAATATTCAAGAGATTTTACCTGTGTTAGAGCAGATCGTTCAGACAGGTGCAAGATTATTAATCATTGCTGAAGATGTGGAAGGTGAAGCACTTACAACCTTAGTACTTAATAAACTTCGTGGAACCTTTGTTGTTGTAGCTGTTAAGGCTCCTGGCTATGGCGATAGAAGAAAAGCAATGCTTCAGGATATTGCTATTTTAACTGGTGGTACTGTAATCACTGACGAATTAGGCCTTGATTTAAAAGAAGCTACTTTAGAACAATTAGGTCGCGCTAAGTCCGTTAAGATTCAAAAAGAAAACACTATCATTGTTGACGGTGAAGGTGATAAGGCTGATATTAATGCAAGAATTGCACAGATTAAGGCTCAGATCGAAGAAACCACTTCTGAATTTGATAGAGAAAAATTACAGGAAAGACTTGCGAAGCTAGCTGGTGGTGTTGCAGTTATCCGTGTTGGTGCGGCTACTGAGACAGAAATGAAGGAAAACAAGCTTCGTATGGAAGATGCTCTTGCAGCTACCAGAGCAGCTGTTGAAGAAGGAATTATTGCAGGTGGTGGTTCCGCATATATTCACGCTTCCAAAGAAGTTGCTAAATTAGCAGCAAACTTAGAAGGTGATGAGAAGACTGGTGCTAACATTATATTAAAGGCTCTTGAAGCTCCTTTATTCAGTATCGTATACAATGCAGGCTTAGAAGGCTCCGTTGTAATCAGTAAGGTGAAAGAAAGCCAGCCAGGTATCGGTTTTGATGCCTTAGCAGAAGCATATGTAGATATGGTTCAGGCAGGTATTCTTGATCCTACTAAGGTTGCAAGAAGTGCTCTGCAAAACGCAACTAGCGTTGCATCTACTTTGTTAACAACAGAATCTGTTGTTGCTAACATTAAAACCAATGAACCAGCAATGCCAGCAGGCGGCCCTGGAATGGGAATGATGTAATCATAATTTCATAATTTTATAATTTCATAATTGAGGTGTCATAAGCCCAGATATAGGTAGTAAGATGAGTATGTGTATCTGTATATTCATCTAGACTTGCCTTACCAAAGAAGGATTGCATAAATCGTGCAATCCTTCTTTGCCGGTCTGCGCCATCTGAACATATAGATACACATACTCATGCGCTAGGTTAATGTGGGCTTATGACACCAATCCAGTATATTAACAAAAGGAATGCTAAATTATTTTTACTCTTTTATTATGCAAAGAGTTGGTAAGTATAGCATTCTTTTTTTGTTCACGCCAGCACAACAGAGATAACTGAAGGATCTCGTACAGCAGGTTTTTTCGTTCATGACAAGTGAAACGACTTGTAGTTCCATCTTGTTTATGACAAATAAGGGAAAAACAAAGCATCAACAAGGTTATCGAAACATTAACAATTGTTAAGAATTCACTAAAGTATATGGTAATAAATGTATGCGTAATGTATAATCAAAGCTAATATTGTTTATGAGATACTTAGGTGTCTGCAATGATACTTTAAATATAATTAATAGCAAATTTATAGAGAAAGGTAAAAGTGGGAGGGTGTATGAAGAAAAAACGTATGAAGGTTATCGGGGGAATTGGAATTGCTATTTTACTTTTTTGCTTAATTGGATTTGCAACTTGGAAGTTAGGATTTGATCCATACAGGGAAACAGTTAGTTATTATAAAACAACGATGGACTTAGATACAGAGTTGTCAAAGGAGCAAGTAACTGACGACCTGGGGTACTTAATGAAGCAACTAAAAAAGTATCACCCTGCCTATTTAGATGGCTCAAAAGTTTTAACAGAAGCAGTTGATTTACAGTATAAAGAAGAGCTCTCAAAATTAAAAGAGGGATGTACAGTTTTACAACTGTGGCAGGCAACTGCAAGAATTGCATCTAAATTTCAAGATGGACATACAAATGTTTACGTTAAGAATGATGATATGAATTATTTAGCAGGTAATAAACTTTCATTGGCGGATATGAATTTAATATCAATTGATGGGATTGCGATAGAAGATTTGTATGATACCTTTTGCAGCCAGTTTTCCTATGAGCTGGAAAGTTATGCAGAGTTTCAGTTTCGCAGGCAGATGGTGAAAGAAGATTATATGAGATTTCTTAATATTGATACTTCGGATGGAGTGGATATTGCATATTTAAAGGGTGAAGACGAGATAACAACTCATTATGAATTCGAGATTGAACCGCAGAAACAGGAAACGGAGACAGACGATAGTGAAGAATTTGTTTCTTATGAGATAAATCAAGAGAAAAAGGCCGCTATTTTTACACTATTGGAATGTAATTATAATGATGCATATTTTAATAAATTGAAAGAATTCTTTAACTCAGTTTTTGAGAATGACATTAAAACCATTATTATTGATTTACGAAATAATGGTGGTGGACATAGTGGGGTAGTCAATGCTTTTATGGAGTATTTAAATATTGATTCCTATAAAAATTATTCTACGGACGTTAGATTTGGTAATTTTTTGATCAAAGGGAAGCCAAATACTTTAGAAAATAATAAAAAATCCAAAACCTTTGATGGAGATATTTATGTGTTAACCTCCTCTAGAACCTTTAGCTCTGCTAATATGTTTGGAACATTTCTATCTGATAATAAGCTAGCAACAATCGTGGGTGAAACCTCTGGGAATATGCCAAGCAGCTATGGTGATGTACTTTCGTTCCAGTTACCAAACTCTAAATTATGTCTAGGTATGTCATATAAGATATTTCATAGACCGGATGTAACGCGTGACAAAGAACCACTAACACCTGATATTGAAGTTAAGGCAGACAAAGCACTGGATACGGTTTTAGAGATGCTTCCTTAATATACTAAAAAACAGCTGAGGGATTCCTCAGCTGTTATGCATACGACCTACAAAATCAATGATATCCTGTCGTGTTCTAAATTCATCTTTATGTCTAAGGACATACTCTCGAGTATCAGAATCTAATGAAGAAAGATAGCTGTTTTGATCATCTTCATTTACAAATACGCTTGCTAAAAAAATATTATTTCCAAAAGGCACTGATGTAAAAACAGATTGCATTGGAGAAGTATTTGCGGTATATGGGTCCATTAAAATCACCTCCATCTGGAGGTATTATTTGTAGTAATAATAAATTTATACGAAGAAATTAAAACTTAATCAAAGTAATCATCAATACCATTGCAGATGCCCTTTATTATTTTTGATTGATAATCCTTGGTTTGCAATAACTTATCTTCTTTTTTATTTGTCATAAAACCGACTTCTATTATTGTAACAGGTATTTCACTCCAATTGATACCGCTCATATCATCGTGTGGCATGGTACCTCGATTTTTTGCTTTGGTTTGCTTGCAGAGGGAATCTACAATTTTTTTAGATAAGGAATAACTATCCGCACTAAGATTAGCAACGTAAGGGTTTTTCTTCGAAGGGTAGAGTGTACTCACTCCATTAACGCTTGGATCGGAATAGCCATCTGCATGAATGCGAATTAATATGTCAGCACCACTTTCATTTGCTATTTCAGATCTTTCTTTATTACTGATGTCCACATCGTGTTTATCCCTAATCATAACAACTTCATAACCACGCGCGATCAATTCCTTCTTTACACCCTTGGCTAATTTAAGAGTTAGTTCATATTCATAAACACCTGAAGAAACACCTTTTGTACCTGCGCTAACTTTTGTCTTCATGGTTTTTGATCCAGGGCCGACAGGTTCTTTATCATAATTCCCTTTTTTCTGATGGCCAGCATCTATGGCAATAATATAAGGTTTATCCTCCTCTTTAGACTTAGTTGTACTATCTAACTTCATTAGAGTAATAGAATCGTCTGTTACTAAAGTATCACTATTCGTTTCGGGACCAGGAATTGTAGATGGTATATTGTTGGCTTGTCCTTTAGTATCGATATTTAAATTAACATTAGTATTGGTAGCATCATCTGATTTATCTGAAGATTTAGTTTCATTTTCCTTAGAGCAAGCAGGCAAGATGAGTGTTATCAAAAATAAAATAATTAAAAAGATTAGACCTTTATGTAATAAATGTCGCATGAAAACCTCCCCTGATTTTATTTTGTCATTTATTAATATTATAGGGTTATATAAGTTTTATGACAAGAAGAAATAAAAATACAGACAAACTGTTAAATTGATCCTAATACGTGAAGTATTTTGCAAGTACTTAAAACAAAATCCAAAGAATAACAAAGTGTGGCTTGCATATGATGTTAGTAAGAATAATCTAAGGAAATAATAGTGAAACTTAAAATTCTTATTGGCTTAGCCCTAATCGTTGGTTTCAGCGTGATTATATTATTACTTGAAAAACCTGAAAAAGTTGGAATAAAGGACTCTTCCCAAGCTTCAGGTATAAATGAGCGTCAGCTTTTGGAACTGGTGCAATTGGAAAATGAAGCTGCTAAGGGAGAAGATTTAACAACAACAAAGCATACCCCGGACTACACAGAAATGTTTCCAGATCTTTATACTGAGTATTTAGTTCCGGGGACACCGAATAAAGAGAAGAAAGTTGCTTATTTGACCTTTGATGATGGGCCAAGTAAAAACACCTTTGAGGTTTTAGATATTTTGAAAGAGTATGATATCAAAGCAACCTTCTTTATCGTTGGCAGCGCAATCAATGAGGAAGGTGAAGATAGCTTAAAACGTATGATGTATGAAGGTCATGTAATTGGAATACATACCTATTCCCATATGTGTAATAAAATCTACTGCTCCATAGAACGATTTCTGGATGATTTTAATACGGTCTATCAGCAGATTTATGATATTACGGGGGAGAGGGTCAATATCTTTCGATTTCCTTGGGGAAGTAACAATAAATATAATGCCAAGATAAAAGATGCTTTAATTGATGAGATGGAGAGAAGAGGGTTTTCTTGCTATGACTGGAATGTAAGCGCCGACGATTCCATTGGTAACCCAACGTCTTCTTCTATTCTTAGAAATATAAGAAAGGATCTCAAGAGGCAAAATAATCCGATTATATTAATGCATGACTCAAAGATTAATGACTTAACCGTGGAAATGCTGCCAGATATTATTAAAATGATAAGTGATATGGGATATGAGTTTGATACATTAGATCATAGGGAACCATATGTCTTCCCATGGTAAATGAAAATTAATAATACTTAAAAAGAAGAACATTCCTGGTGGTGGAATGTTCTTCTTTTTATTCATGATAAGTGAAACGTCTAGTCGTTTCTTTTTTTACACGAAGTTAAAGTGTCTGTATAGGATATCTTAGGAATACTCTGCTAATCTTGCAACAGCAACATAAATATTTGAAATCTTATACCAAGTCGGTAGATCAACAATTCCGTTAGCCGGTAGATCAAAGGTGCTTTGAAAAGCCTTAACAGCATCTGCAGTTGCCTGATCAAACTGTCCGTTAACAGCAACCTTTGGGATTACAGTATAGGTATCACCTACGCGGTTTAATTGTTCCTGAATTGTTCTTACATTAGCCCCACTGGAACCTATCGTTAAGTTAGCACCCGGCCACGAAGCAGGTACTCCAGAAACTTCTGTGGCAGAATTAATATAGATAGAATCTCCATAAAAATTCCTTAATATCTGTATAGCGGTCATGCCTTGATCACCAAGAGTTTTGGAACCCCATTGAGTCATCCAGTTTGGACATTTCACCCTGTTCCCATCGCAATATTGAGTTAATATTGGTTGCTTTACGCCCGGTCTGGAAAGATAATTATTGAATATCTGGTCCACGATTAAACCTATGTTTGCGTAAATATTGCGTCCAGGCATCCATTTGTGGTCAAAGGCAGTGGAGGAGGTAATTGTAAAATTAAAGCCTTGATTGCGATACCATTCCGTGTATACACGGTTCAAGGTAAAGGATAAAATGGCAAGAACATTTGCAGTAATCGTTGATTCCGGCCATGTTGCATAGATCTCACTGGAGGCAACATTTTTAATATAATCACGGAACCTGACGTAGTGATTTGTGGCTGAGGCATCTGTAGGCGGACCATCATGAACAACGACATACTCGGGAATTACGACACTGGGTAAAACAATCTCACCGGAGGCGGCTGTGTCCTTAATTTCTGCCTCTGCTATTTTTGGCGGATAGTCACCATAAAGAGTATGAGGAGGAATTACAAATAAAGAACCCTCTTGAGGAGCTTGAGCCTGTAAGAAAGCTTCTTGAATTGCAGTTGCATTGGGCAATATCTCCATATTTTGAATAGTAACTGGCGTGTAGTTAGCTGCAGTTACACGAATGGTGTATTCCGAATAAGGCTGTACGAGAGAAGGTGCCAGACTGTAATCCAGAGAAGGAGCGGGAAGTTCTATCTCTTCGGTTACACCGGAGGCATTGGTAGTCAGTTCACCAATTACATTATTTGGGTCATTGGGCAAGCTAACAGTAACAGTAGCGTTAGCAACTGGTACATATTGACTATTCGTAATCCTTGCTCTAAGTTTTCCTAAGGCTTGTGTACTCATTTCAGTTGGATAGACTCGTATGTTCTTTTCTGTATATTTATGAACGAGTGGGTAATGTCTATACTGCATATCTGCATACCTCATATTCTACTCATAATAAATTATGAAACCATTACGAAGTTGTGATTGTTATTGACCTATTCTTGTTACACCAACATATATTTGTGAGATTCTATACCAGGTTGCCAGATCAACTATACCGGTAACTGGAAGGTTAAAAATCCGCTGGAAAGCACTAACAGCCGCTGAAGTTTGAGGACCGTAACTTCCATCCACTGCTATTCTTGGAATTGCAGAATATGCCTGTGCGATTCTATTAATTTGTTCTTGTATCATACGAACACTTGCTCCGCTTGATCCTATCGTTAAGTTAAAACCGGGCCAGGATCTTGGCACACCTGCTACTTCTGTGGCTGTATTAATATACATGCTATTTCCATAAAAGTTTCTAAGAATTTGAATTGCACTCATTCCCTGATCGCCAAGAGTTTTAGAACCCCACTGTGTCATCCAACCGGGACACTGAACACGATTTCCATCACAATACTGGGTTAAAATCGGTTGTTTTACATTTGGCCGAGATAAGTAATTTACAAAAACAGAATCCACCAGACGACTAATGTTAGTAAAAATATTTCGGCCTCTGGTCCATTTATGGTCATAGGCAGTAGAAGAAGTAATAGTAAAATTATAACCTTGATTACGATACCATTCGGTAAATACTCTGTTTAGGGTGAAAGACTGAATAGCAAGGATGTTGGCATAAATCGTGTTTTCTGACCAAGTTGCATAGATCTCACTACTTGCAACATTCTTAATATAATCCTTATAACGTACCCAATAGTTAGCAGCAGATGAATCGGTGGGTGGGCCATCATGAACAATTACAAACTCCGGAACTACAACGCTTGGCAGTACAATTTCTCCGGATTCACCAGTAGGCTTGATCTCATCCTCTGGAATTTTAGGAGGAAAATCTCCGAACAGAGTATGAGGAGCAATTACAAATAATTCCCCTTCCACTGGTTGTTCTGGTTGAGGAACCAACACGGCATTTTGCTCGGCTGTAACTGCAGCCAAAATCTGCACCCCAGAGAACATAGCGGTTTCAAAACCGGGAGCAGTTATTTCAACGTTATACTCCGAATATGGTTGGACTTCAGAAGGACTTAAGCTGTAGTCAATTGGAGGTGCATTCAGAATGATCTCCTGAGAAAGGCCGGAGTTATCCGTACTAAACTGTTCAACGACAACACCTGGATTGCTGGGGAGGGAAATGGAAATGGTGGCGTTCTCAATAGGTAGTTCACCAGGTGCATTGCAACGCACTAATAAGCGACCTAGAGATTGAGTATCCATCTGTGTAGGATATACCTTAATCTGATTTTTTGCATTAAATCTCATATCGGATGTACCAAACTTATTCATGGTGATTACCTCATAAGCTATCGTTATTAATAAAATATGTACTTATATTTAAAATGTGAAAAGTTATATTAATATAATTCATAAGAAGAGCTAATAAGAGGGGGTTTTATGCTAAAAAATATTTTATTTACCCTCTTGTAATTTGAAATTGGATGTGTTAAAATCATAAAAATGTATAGAAAAAATGAATATTTATTCAAAAATATTTATAAAAATTAAAAGAAGGATTGACGAGATATGCAAAGTAGTGTATCGTTTAAGTTAACCTGTATTCTTTTTTTTTGCAAAAATTTAGTCACTAGCCGCTTATGCGGTAGAATGGAGGATTTGATGAAAGCATTCTTAATTCTTGAGGATGGCAATGTCTTTACCGGTGAAAGTATAGGGGCACAGAGAGAAATCATTAGTGAGATTGTCTTCAATACTGGAATGACAGGGTATCTGGAAGTATTGACTGACCCTTCGTACGCTGGCCAAAGTGTTGTTATGACTTATCCTTTGATTGGTAATTATGGGATTAGCTATGAAGACATGGAATCACACAAGCCTTGGCTGGATGGTTTTATTGTAAGAGAATTATCAAGAATACCTAGCAATTTTCGAAGTGAAGAAAGCATTCAAAACTTCCTGGAGCGTAACGATATTCCTGGAATAGCAGGGATTGATACCAGAGCACTGGTTAAAATCCTAAGGAATAAGGGGACGATGAATGGAATGATTACAACAGACGAGAATTATAAGCTCGAAGCTGTAATTGATAAAATTCATCAGTATCAAGTACTTAAAGTGATTGAAAAAACTAGTAGAACCGATGTTAAAGTAGTTCCAGCCATTGGAGAAACAAAATATAAGGTTGCATTAATGGATTATGGTTTAAAGCTGAATATTCCAAGATGTTTATCAAATAGAGGCTGTGAGGTAACGATATATCCAGCTTTCACAAAGGCAGAAGAAGTGCTAAAAAATAATCCTGACGGAATTATGCTATCCAACGGACCTGGTGATCCAAAGGAGTGCACTGATATAATAAAAGAAGTTAAGAACATGTTTGACAGCAATGTACCAATCTTTGCAATTTGTCTGGGACATCAGTTACTTGCTCTTGCAAACGGTGGAGACACACAAAAAATGAAGTATGGACATCGAGGAGCCAACCATCCGGTAAAGGATTTGAAAACTGGAAGAGTCTATATCTCCACACAAAATCATGGATACATGGTATTACCGGAAAGCTTAAAACCACAGGTTGCAGAAGTAAGTTTCGTCAATGTAAATGACAAAACAGTGGAAGGAATGCACTACCTGGGTAAGAATGTATTCTCGGTTCAATTCCATCCTGAAGCATGTGCAGGACCGATGGATAGTGAATTTTTATTCAACGAATTTATTAATATGATGGAGGTACAGCGATAATGCCAAGAATTGAGAGTATCCAAAAAGTATTAGTAGTTGGTTCAGGTCCAATTATCATCGGTCAGGCAGCAGAGTTTGACTACGCGGGAACACAGGCATGTCGCTCTTTGAAAGAGGAAGGCATTACAGTAGTATTGGTAAATTCAAATCCGGCAACCATTATGACAGACAAAGAAATAGCTGATATTGTCTACATAGAGCCATTAACTCCGGATTTTGTAAAGAGAATTATATTAAAAGAAAAACCTGATAGTGTATTACCTACCCTTGGAGGCCAGGCGGCTCTTAACATTGCCATGGAACTTGAGGAGTCAGGTTTCTTAAAAGAGAATGATGTGAAATTAATAGGTACCACCTCCTTAACCATCAAGAAGGCAGAGGACCGTTTAGAATTTAAAACCACCATGGAGAAGATTGGTGAGCCCTGTGCTCCAAGTACCGTAGTAACAACCGTTAAGGATGCAGTAGAGTTTGCCAAAACAATTGGATACCCAGTCGTGGTACGTCCCGCTTATACCCTAGGAGGCAGTGGCGGTGGTATTGCGGCAACCAAAGAAGAACTGGAAGATATTTGCTCCAACGGATTGCGTCTTTCCAGAGTAGGGCAGTGTTTAATTGAGCGTTGTATTGCTGGCTGGAAGGAAATTGAATATGAAGTAATGCGTGATGGTGCAGGTAATTGCATTACCGTATGTAACATGGAAAACCTGGATCCGGTTGGAGTTCATACTGGTGATAGTATCGTGGTGGCTCCCTCACAGACCTTGGGTGATAAAGAGTATCAGATGTTGCGAAGCTCGGCTTTAAATATCATCACTGAACTTGGTATCACTGGTGGCTGTAACGTACAGTATGCGCTTCATCCAGATACCTTTGAATACTGTGTAATTGAGGTGAATCCTCGTGTAAGCCGTTCTTCCGCACTTGCATCGAAAGCAACTGGTTACCCTATTGCTAAGGTGGCAGCAAAGATTGCACTCGGTTACCACTTAGATGAAATTCAGAATGCAGTAACCAAGAAAACCTATGCTAGTTTTGAGCCAACACTGGATTACTGTGTTGTAAAAATACCAAAATGGCCTTTTGATAAATTCATTACTGCGAAAAGAGTTCTATCCACCCAGATGAAGGCAACTGGAGAGGTAATGGCAATCAGCAATAGCTTTGAAGCAGCTTTAATGAAGGCGCTTCGTTCTCTGGAACAGAATATTTACAGCTTAAAGTACGGTAAATATAACGAGATGACTATAGAAGAAGTTCAAGAAGAGTTATATAAAATAGATGACAGACGACTCTTTGCAATTGCAGAAGCAATCCGCAGAGGAGTTACGTTTGAGCAAATTCATGATATAACAAAAATTGATTATTGGTTCATTGATAAAATATCAATTCTCGTAAATCTTGAACAGGAATTGGCAACAAAACCTTACAGCATTGAGCTGCTCAAGGAAGCGAAACGACTTGGGTATCCAGACCGAGTTATCTCTGAATTAACCGGCAAATCTGTGGCTGAAATTAAAGCTGATCGTAAACAGAATGGCATAGTAGCTGCTTACAAGATGGTAGATACCTGTGCAGCAGAGTTTGATGCTGCAACACCGTATTATTATTCAACCTTTGGTGACTTTAATGAAGTGGAAGAGACGAAGGGAAGAAAGAAGATTATGGTTCTGGGTTCCGGACCAATCCGTATCGGTCAGGGTATTGAATTTGATTATTGCTCCGTACACAGTGTCTGGGCGTTATCAAAGAGCGGCTGTGAAACCATTATCGTAAATAACAATCCAGAAACAGTAAGTACGGACTTTGATATTGCTGATAAGCTGTATTTTGAGCCTCTAACACCGGAGGATGTCGAAAGCATTGTAGATATTGAGAAGCCAGACGGGGCGGTGGTTCAGTTCGGTGGTCAGACAGCAATTAAGCTAACAGATGCATTACTCAAAATGGGAGTACCTATTCTTGGAACCTCCGCAGCAGATGTAGATGCAGCAGAAGATAGAGAGTTGTTTGATAAGATACTTGAAGACTGTAATATACCAAGACCTGCAGGTAAGACTGTTTACACCACAGAGGAAGCACTAGCAGCAGCAAAAGAGCTGGGGTATCCGGTTCTGGTTCGTCCCTCCTACGTACTTGGTGGTCAGGGTATGCAGATCGCAATTAGTGATGAAGATATTGTAGAGTTCATGAATATCATTAATATGACAGTTCAGGAACACCCAATATTAGTTGATAAATACCTCATGGGTAAAGAAGTGGAAGTTGATGCGGTGTGTGATGGAGAAGACATTCTAATTCCTGGTATTATGGAACATATTGAAAGAGCCGGAATTCACTCTGGAGATAGTATTTCAGTATATCCTTCCCAAAGCATAAGCGATAAAGTAAAGGATGAGATTGTTGATTATACCAAGAAGCTGGCAAGCTCCTTACATGTCATCGGATTGATTAACATCCAGTTCATCGTATTCAATGAAAAGGTGTATGTGATCGAAGTAAATCCTCGCTCCAGCCGTACTGTGCCTTATATCAGTAAGGTTACCGCACTTCCAATCGTTGATATTGCAACGAAAGTTATCTTAGGTGAAAGTATTAAGTCACAGGGGTATAAACCTGGTCTATGGCCGGAATCAGAATATATCGCAATCAAGATGCCGGTATTCTCCTTCGAGAAACTTCGTGGAGCAGAGACTAGTTTAGGACCTGAAATGAAATCCACCGGTGAATGTTTGGGTATTGCAAAGACTTATCATGAAGCCTTATACAAGGCCTTCCTAGGCGCAGGAGTCAATCTTCCGAAGCATAAGAAGATGATTATGACGGTGAAGAAACAAGACCGTGAAGAGGCAGTAGAGCTCGGTAGAAGGCTAATCGCACTTGGGTATGAAATATTTGCTACCGAAGGAACAGCCGAAGCCTTAACTGATAATGGAATTCCTGCTACCACAATCCGCAAGATTGATCAGGATCATCCTAATATACTTGACCTTATCATGAGTCATGAAATTGATATGGTAATTAATACACCAACCCTGGGACGTGATAAAACCAGAGATGGTTTCTTGATCCGCCGTACCTCCATAGAGACTGGCGTTACCTGCTTTACTGCAATTGATACAGCAGCAGCACTACTTACCAGCATGGAGAATGCCAATGAAGAAATCACACTTGTAGACGTAGCACAAATATAATAGCGAAGAGACTGATTTTTAAACTAACCTACACGGTTGTGAAATCAGTCTCTTTTTTATTATATATAGGCTTATACTTATCCATTACAAAATATCCTAATCATATGGGAGCTACTAGAAAGAATTGTTACTCCTTAGAGAATTTAATGTGCTTATTACTTTATTCTAAATCTATATTAATAAAATTGCATGGCAATCTAGGTAGATGTATTGTATAATAATACCAGTTTGTTAGTGTTAGAAACCTAAATGCTACTATACTATATAGAGGAATAAAATGTTGGAGGATCCGATGAAAGTATCTCAAATACTGTTAGTTTACTTTATACAATTTGTACTAGTATTCATTTTAATGTTTTTATTTGTAGAGGAGAATATTTTTAAAAGTTTGTTGTTTAGTGGAGCATTTATAGCTGTACTTGGAGCTGTTAAATATATAAAATATAGACTCGTAAAAAAGAGATAATTAGTAATAAAAAAATTGTAATATTTATTAAGTTGAAAAGAATAAGGAGAAGAAACAAGGAGAAGAAACAAGGAGAAGAATCATATTATAAGAATAATTGAAAAACGTTATAAAGGTTAAATTGCTTGGATTTCACTCAATAGGGTGAGAAAGTAAAGGATGAGCTGTAATAGAAAAGGTTTAAACTAGGAGTGATAATATGAAAGAATATGTAAAAAAACAGAGTAAGACAATACTCATCGTATTACTACTAATATGTTTAGTAGCTTTATATATAAATTGGTCAGAAAAAGAAGCAATGCAAAAGAGAGTAGATGAAGTATTTACAAATACTATTTCACGAGCCATGACTGGTGTAGCTATGGATTATCGTAAATTGAGTGTCGATGAAAAAATACAATACTACTATCAAATGTTTTATCAATTAAGAGATGCGCAAGATATATTCCATTCCACAACCTATAAGGAGAATGATAAATTATATTCGGCTATCGATCAATTGTACATCTATTTACTGGAAAAACGCTATGAAGGTAATGAATATTATGAAATTGAAGATGCAGGATTTATTTATAAATTTTTCGCAAGAGTTTTAGTCTTTCCAGAAGAGAGCGAATCAATTGATGAATTTAATGCTTTTATAGCTAATAAAAGAAAAGAGTTAAAATCATAAAGGAGGATATAATTATGGGCTTATCACCATTTGAAGGACCGGGTATCATGTTTAGTATAATACCAATAATTGTTGTAATAGGATTTATCCTTGTATTTACATTTATAATTGTATTTGTAATATTAGGAATTAAACAGTGGAGTAGGAACAACGCATCTCCAGTTCTTACAGTTGATGCTACTATTGTAACGAAGAGATCAGCAATTCAACATTATCACAATAATACTGGAACGGATGATATGTTTCATGAGACATCATCAACTGACTATTATGTAACCTTTGAAGTAGCAAGTGGTGATCGTATGGAATTTGCAGTTCGCGAAACGGAGTACGGTTTACTTGTAGAGCAGGATAAAGGTAAGCTGACCTTCCAAGGAACTCGCTATAAGGGGTTTGAACGTATAAGGTAGCAGATAATATAATTAAGTATTATATAGCATGAAAAAGGTTTTGAAAGGACAATGGATAAATGTTAGTGAGAGAAGCAAGACTTGAAGATTTAGACTCAATCATGAGGGTATATAGTAAAGCCAAAGCATATATGGATAACAATGGAAATACAACACAATGGAGGGATGGTTACCCGCAAAGGGAACTTCTTGAAGACGACATAATGAGCAAACAATGTTATGTAGTGTGCTCTTCTGATAACGAAGTACATGCGGTATTTGTCCTTATGTATGGAGCGGACCCAACGTATGCAATCATTGAAGATGGTTCCTGGAAAAACGAAGAACCCTATGGAACAATTCATAGATTAGCAGGCGATGGTGTAGTTAAGGGTGTAACAAGCAAATGTATAGAGTTTTGCAAGGAGAAAACTACGAACTTAAGAGCGGATACACATCATGACAATAAAATAATGCAATATCTTTTAGAAAAAAATGAATTTGAACGACGTGGGATTATTTATGTTGGTGATGGCAGTCCCAGAATCGCATATCAATATACGGGTAATTAAATTATAAATTATTAATGTAAAACTATAATGTTATGTAGGGAGAAGTTGATATGAGTAAAAATAGGCCTAATATAATAACTTTACTGGGGGATTATAATATACTAATTGCAGGCTTACTCATTATATCGCTCTTTCCTATTTCTAAGGGATTTGAAATAACTGTTCAGTTACCTGGACTAAGCATTCCTAATGTGAAAGAAGAGGTAACAAGAATACTTTTTGCCCTACTCTTAATGGGAATAGCTTATGGGTACCTGAAACTTAAGAAGTGGGGGTATTGGTTACTAATATCAAAAAATCTAGTTCTAATTGTGGCTTGGTTGATTTATAATGCCCAACATCAAAGGTATTTGTTTGCGTCTTTTCCAATATTATTTTTTGTTGAATTAATATATGCGGTACCAACTTTTGGTTATTTCTATGCAAGAAAGTATATGCTTCACTAATTTACTATTATAACAATTCGGGGGACAAAAATGGGAGAAAGAAGTCAAGAAATTACAGACTATTTTAATAAGTACGATGACATTAAGAAAGCTAAGCTTGAAACCATTCGAACTATAATTCATGAAAATATACAAGAAATACAAGAAAAATTATGGACCAAAGTTCCGTGCTTCTATAAAGGCAAGAGGATGATATTAATTCGTGTTTTTGATGACCATATTAATTTTATTGCGGATTCGGTAGTTCAATATAAAGAGGAGTTAAAAGATTATAAAATAACTCCAAAAGGTATGCTGCAGATATTTGATAATCAAGAATTGCCAATAGAGATCCTAAAAAACATCATACGTTCTAGTGATAATTAGTTTTTAATATAAAATACTACTCGTGAGGTGCTAGATGGAAGACAAAATGGGAAATGAATTGGGAAGCGGTGGCACATCCAATGTATATGAATGGGGAGAGAATGAAGTAATAAAGGTTTATAAACCCCATGTTACAGATGATGTAATAGATAATGAACTATATATAGGACAGATACTAAATCACCATTCACTTGAAATCCCAAGGCTTATTGGTTCGATTAATATGAATGATAAAAAAGCTTTAATATATGAACGTATTTCTGGAACGATTATGGCAGAGCCGATTTTGCAAGGAGAATACAAAACCGAATTAGCATATAAATTTGCACAAACGCATTATGATATTCATCAGAAAATAATAATTGAGCTACCCTCGCAATATGATTTTCTAAAAAATCGTATTGTGGAGTTAAAAAGTATATTGGGAGATAAGACGGAACTGCTATTAAAACTACTTGATCGTATACCAAGGGGGAATATGCTATGTCACGGCGATTATCAACCGCTCAATATAATCGGTGAAGGTAATAAATATCGCGTTATCGACTGGAATGGAGCATGTTCAGGAAATCCTGTATTAGATGTTGCATGGACTTATATGACATTAAGTTCACCTGCCATCAAGCATGTATTACAAGAACCATTATGGGAGCTGGTTTTTAACTTCGCACAAGACTATGTGACATGCTATTGTATGTTATCAGGAATTCAACAAGAAGATATTTTTCGATGTTTACCAATTACTGCAGCGAGAAGACTTTATGATAATAATCAGCAGGATAATGAAATATCGAGAAATGAGAGACCGTGGTTATTAAATCTTATAGAACTAATTGGCAAAAGGAGGTAAGTTACGGTGGGGATAACTTTAGGAGAAAACGAATTGGATGAAACATTAAAAAAAGAGACAGAATTAATGGAGACCGAGACAAATAAAAATGATGGAGACGAAATAAAAACTAAGGAATAGAAACAGGAAAAAATATCTTAACAATTATATTTAAAGCCATCGTTATTACTTTTTTTACAGTAATGTCATCATATTTACTTATTGGAAAACTATTGGTTTTTCTCTTTAGCTCTCCAACAGTTGAAGGCTCGTATCATCTATTCACTTATACATTGTTAATAGGATTAATGTTCACAACAATCTTATGCACATTAATAATACTTAATAAACTAAATAATAAATTAATTAATAAATAGAACATGCTTATTTAAGAAAAAAATGAGAACTACAGAATTTAAAATATTATGGAAAAGCCAATAGAATAATAAATTAGAAAGCGTGAATTTGTTTTAGTAGGTATATATGCATTTTATGTATAATTAATTTGATGGAAAAAGTAAACGTAAGAAATAATGAGAGGAGGAGTATAACATGACAAACGCATATTATGGTCTATCATTCATTCCATTATTATCTACAGTAGTCGGCCTGGGTATGTTAATAGCAACAATTTACATTATGTATTTAGCAATCAAAGCATTAAGAATTTATATTAATAAAAATTCTTAGTAGAAGAAAATAAGAAAATTTAAATTTTGTCACAATTATTAGTATGAGATTATTACGTAAGTAAACTACACGATAGAAAAACAGGAGTTTTCAGTATAAATAGAGAAAACCAGGCTGGAGCCTTTATGGGATTCTAAAATGTGTTTCATCAGAACTCATAAAGGCTCTAGCCGTTCCTTTTATAATGTATCCCCTTATCTAGCAGGAATAATCTCGAGCCAGTAGCCATCCGGATCACTAATGAAGTAAATGCCCATGCCTGGATTTTCGTAACAAATACAACCCATTTCAGCATGCTTTTTATGAGCAGACTCATAATCGTCTGTTACAAAAGCCAGATGGATTTCATTGTCTCCTAGATTATAAGGACGATCCCAGTCCCTTAACCAAGTCAATTCAAGCTGATGATTAGTTGAACCATCTCCTAGGTATACAAGGATAAAGTCACCGGATTCCGGTGCTTTTCTTCTTACCTCTGTCAGACCAAGGGCTTGTTTATAGAATTCCAGGGACTTATCTAAGTCAAAAACATTAATATTATTATGTGCAAATTTAAAATCCATAGTTAAACCATCCTTTCTTAAATAAGTACGTATAGTATACCATTTTAATATAAGTTATCAAAGAGATAATCATAATTTAAAACTGTTAAAACCAAGGTAACCAAAGGTTATCGAGTTTGGTTCTGTTTAAAACTAAAAAGGAACATGCATTTATCTGCATGTTCCTTATAACTGTCATATAATTTAGTAGTCTGTCCGTTTAATTTAACATTTTAGCTAACGCAGCATCTCTTTGTGCCTTATAATTAGCAAGATTAAATTTATCATCTAAGAACTTATTCAGACTTTTATCTAATGCTGTACTTGACGTTGGATCATACTTTGTATTAAAGTACTCATCCAAGGCTTTGTTAAGTTCATCATCATTAATAAAATCAAATTCAGGATGACTGTTAAAATACTCTTCTAACTTGGGTGCATCTTCCGTGCTAGTTACAATTACCGTACAACGGGAATATCTGGGGGTTCCATCAACATTTGTAGCATCAATTTCTGCAAATGCATAGGTCAATCCTGCCTTCTTAGCAGTAATACGACCATTGGCACTTACGGATGCTATATTGTAATCCTTGATAGAAAATTTGGCAGTTTCAATTGTGTTGATAGGCTTTAATATTACATTCAGGTAATCTGACTTATCTACACCAAGAATAATTCTTGATTTAGTAAGTTTAACGCTGAAAGCGGGAAGACCTACATTTACATCACAAGTTAAACTGACAGGATAAGCACCATCTTTAATCGTAACAGTGACAACCGCTGTGCCAACTTTATTGGCAGATATGATACCGTCTTCAGTAACTGAAGCGACATCTGCGTTGTCTGATTTAAAAAGTACCTTGGCATTTTCACCTAAATTGTACACTTTTAATGGAAAAGATTTGCCTTTTACTAATGTAATGCTCTTTAAATTTAACCGATAGCTGTCATTCTTCTCATTATCAATACTAGCTGCACTTGCTTTTGTCAAAGGCATCAGCAGGGTTAAAAAGAGAAGTAGGCCTAAAGTTAAAAAGCATTTACTTAATAATCTTGATTTCATGGCTATTCCTCCGAATTCTGAAAATCCCTTTGTCACATCCTACAATTATAATAACATTCATTTTTGTCAGAAAAGTGTCATAATGTAAAAATTTATATAATAATTTCTTAATATATTCCAGTAGTATTTACTAAATCTTTCATGGATATCCGGGTTATAATAGGTTCTATGTGACGATTTTTGGATTAAGCTTTTAAAAATATAACCAAAGTGTAACAGTTCAATCTTAAGCTCGATTTCATTTTGCTGTATCTTTAAAGGCTGAACGTCCTACAAGTTTTTGATACAATATTTATAGGAAAGCGAGCTTTCTAATATATTGTATCAAAGACTTGCAAGTTGAACTGATACAAAAAATTTCTGGTAATATTTGAATGGCTTACTTTACTACTTGTCTTAAGTGTATGATTTGGGATATAATGTTGACAACTAGTGATTTTTGGCGACAATTCGATTTTATGATGGCTCGACGAGCCATATTGAGTTTTAAGTGTGAGAGAAAAAACACTTTCACACTGAGGTTTGCGTTCAAAAATGAATGCAAGCACTCACTCTCTGAACTTGGAGGCAAATTATGAAAGGAGATTTGATATGCAACATATATTAATCGCAGACGATAATAGTGATATAACAGATATTTTGTCTACCTACTCCAGAATGGAAGGTTTTGAGCCTGTAGTAGCAGGAGATGGAGAAGAGGCATTTCAATTATTTAACCAATATAATCCAGAGGTAGTATTATTAGATGTAATGATGCCCAAAGAAGATGGATATGAGGTTTGTAGAAAAATAAGAAGTAAATCAAATGTACCTGTGATTTTGATAACTGCCAGAGGAGAGGACTTTGACAAAATCATGGGTCTGGATATTGGGGCAGATGATTATATTGTAAAACCCTTCAGCCCACGAGAGGTTATGGCCAGAGTGAGAGCTGTAATGAGGAGAATGGCAAAAACTACAAAAGAAACAGCTACAGGTAATACGCTAACAGTTGGAAATCTTGAAATTAACCTGGATGAATACACCTTACATATAGGGGGGACTAAGATTTCATTAACAAAAAAAGAAATCGAAACCATGTGGACGTTAGCAACAAATCCCAATAAGGTATTTACGAGAGATAACTTACTTGACAGCCTTTGGGGATTTGACTATTTTGGAGATAGCAGAACTGTAGATTCACATATCAAACGGCTACGCTCAAAGTTGGATGCCATTGAGCATGAGGCGTGGAACATAAAAACCATCTGGGGTGTTGGATATAAGTTTGAAATCGAAGAAAAGTAGGGAGTCATATGGCTAAACAAGAGAAGGTGCGTATCTATAACCGACTGTTTTTTAAATTATATCTAAACTATGCAGTTATGCTCGTGGTTACAGCAATCCTTATTGGTCTTATTTTTATTAAACAATATTCCAACTCGACCATGGAAAATTATAAAGCCGAGATGCTAAAGCAGGCTGAGTATATAAGCGGTAAGATAACAGATAACATTAATATAAATAAAGATATTAATGAAGATTTTATATCAAATATAAAATTTGTCCAAGGAACTAATAATTGGGATGTTTATACGGTATCAAACCCCAATGCCGCTAATAAATTAACATCAGATTATGAAGTTAGTTTAACTTATGATGATTTTGTTGCAATGCCTGAATACTCTGATATGGTCAATATTATGGATGAGGTATTTGAAGGACATAAAATAGTTAAGGAATATTATGAAGAGTCAGAGGAGCGGCAAACCATTACGGCGGGATATCCGATTTATTTAAGTGATAAAAGCGTAGTGGGAGCGGTTTTAATCAAGAAACCCTATGAAGAAAGTAAACAGCTAGTCACCGACAGCCTTATATTAATTGTTACAAGTAGTGTGGTAGCCTTAGCGATATCCTTTGTTATTGTCATTATTTTTGCAACAGAGCTTTCCATGCCAATTACTCGAATGCGTATTACAGCACTAGAACTAGCGGCAGGCAACTATAACTTTAAGACAGGGATTAACAGAGCGGATGAAATTGGAGATTTGGCAAAAACCGTGGATGTTCTAGCGAATAAGCTACAGGAAAATGATATAATTCGAAAAAAACTCGATCAGATGAGACTTGATTTCTTTGCTAATGTCTCTCACGAGCTTAGAACGCCAATCACTGTAATCAGAGCGTATACAGAGACTTTGGCAGACGGAGTAGTTAAGGAAGAAGAGAAGGTTGGGCAATACTACGACAGAATGTTGTTGGAATGCAAGTCCATGGAGCGATTGGTAGGGGATCTTATGACTTTATCAAAGATGCAGAACCCGGACTTTGCTATTGAAAAGGAACCTGTTAATCTTCAACAAGTATTTAATGATATTATACGAAGTGCAGGGGCAATAGCCAGCAAGAAAAACATTTCTATTGAGGTAATTAAGGACAGCCCGGTTTCTATGATTTTGGGAGATTATGACCGTCTGCGCCAGATGTTTATGGTAATCTTTGATAATGCTATAAAATTTTCAGAAGAAAATACAACAGTACACATAAATATTTCAAATGAGGAAAAAATAAAAGTATCCATTCGAGATGAGGGAATTGGAATTGAGCCAGAAGATATATCCAATATCTTTGAAAAATTTTATAAGTCAAACCTTCGTCAAAATGCAAGTGGTACTGGACTAGGATTATCTATAGCAAAACAAATTGCAATTAAGCATGAAGGTACAATTGAGGTAGTATCTACACCTAATGTTGGTACAGAGTTTATATTTACATTCCCACTGTTAGAGGTAGAGGAAGAGGTTGAAGGATAAAGAAATTGTAAAAACATCCCAGATAAACTTGTACTTTCCAATCAGAAAAACTTGAATTATAGAAGATAATCGGTTATAATACTAATATAAAATTCCTGAGGTGTTCGACACTCCTGTCATTTTGAACCTACAATATGATATAAGGGATTCCTACATTCGTAAGTGGATGTCAGGCCGCCGTTTGCAGCGGAAGGCAGAAGCTTATGTGCGGTTACCCACCTAGCTTAGCTAGGAGTCAAAATACAGGAAACGGCATTTTGGGTATAACACTAAGGATGAAAGCGGCTTTTGCCGCTTTTTTTTTAGGCAGGGATTAAGTACGGAATATTTATCTTGTCTTTTTATGGCAGTAAGTTTAAAATATAATCGAGAAAAGTAACTATTACGTTATTAGGAGGCATTACATGAAGCATGGATTTATACGTGTTTGTGCAGCAACTCCACTGATTCGAGTGGCGGATTGTTCCTATAATACCGTTAAAATCATAGAATTAATTGATCAGGCAGCAGCACAGGGCAATAAGTTAATTGTTTTTCCGGAACTATCAATAACTGGATATACCTGTGGTGACCTTTTTTTACAAGATATATTATTAAGAAAAGCACAGGAGAGTGTTAAGACAATTGCCGAGTCAACCAAAGGAAAAGGGATTGTTGCAGTTGTCGGTTTCCCTCTTGTGGTGAAGGGCAAACTCTATAATACGGCAGCAGTATTAAGTGAAGGAAAAGTTCTTGGTTTAATACCAAAAAGAAGTATTCCTAACTATACCGAGTTTTATGAGGCAAGACATTTTACAACTGGAATATTAGAGCCAATTTTAATTCACTTTATGGGAGAAGAGATTTACTTTGGATCAAGAATCATTTTTCAGTGCCAGGATATGCCGGAATTTATTCTTGGAGTAGAAATTTGTGAAGATTTATGGATTCCGCAATCACCAAGTATAGAGCACTGTATTGCGGGAGCGACTATAATTGCAAATCTTTCCGCCAGTGATGAATTAACAGGCAAGGATTCCTATCGCCGTGAACTTGTAAAGAGCCAATCTGCAAGACTTGTATGCGGTTATTTATATAGTGATGCTGGTGAAGGCGAATCTACCACCGATGTGGTATATGCAGGTCATAATATAATTGCTGAAAATGGTACCTTATTAATAGAATCTAAACTATTTGAAAACGGCTTGATTTCAAGTGAAATTGATCTTGGTAGACTAAAAAGTGAACGTAGAAGAATGCACACTTACCTGGGACAAAGTACGGTACCTTATCAGGTACTTTCTTTTACCCTTGAGAAGAATGCAGACAAATTACCTGAGATAACGCTTACTCGTTTTGTTGACCCTAGACCTTTCGTACCTACCCAAAAGGAAGAAAGGGATAAGAGATGTAATGATATTATTCAAATCCAGGCAATGGGATTAAAAACCAGATTAGCGCATACAGGGATTACAAATGTGGCTGTAGGAATATCAGGTGGACTGGATTCTACCTTAGCACTTTTAGTAACTGCCAAAGCTTTTGACTTACTTGGACTTGATAAAAAAGGAATTAGAGCTGTTACAATGCCTTGCTTTGGGACCACCGATCGTACCTATAAGAATGCAATAGCAATGGCAGTTAGCCTTGGGGTTACCTTAATGGAAATTCCAATAAGGGAAGCGGTGGAACTTCATTTTAGAGATATAGGGCATGATATTAACGTTCATGACCTAACCTTTGAGAATAGTCAGGCTAGGGAGAGAACCCAGGTACTTATGGATGTTGCTGGTAAATACAATGGATTTGTCGTAGGTACTGGAGATATGTCAGAATTAGCGCTTGGTTGGGCTACCTACAATGGGGATCATATGTCCATGTATGGGGTGAATTCCTCTGTGCCAAAGACCTTGGTTCGTTATCTGGTAGAGTATTTTGCAGATACAACACAAGACAGTAAGTTACGTGAAGTGTTGCAGGATGTATTAGAAACACCGGTTAGCCCAGAATTATTACCCCCAAAGGATGGAGAGATTGCGCAGAAGACAGAGGACATTGTTGGGCCTTATGAGCTGCATGACTTTTTCCTTTATTATGTGCTTCGTTTTGGATTTGAGCCAAGTAAGGTATATCGACTTGCAAAAATTGCATTTGCAGGAAGTTATGATAATAAGGTAATATTAACATGGCTTAAGGTGTTTTATAAAAGATTTTTTACCCAGCAGTTTAAACGCTCCTGCTTACCGGATGGGCCAAAAGTGGGTAGTGTAGCTGTGTCACCAAGAGGAGATTTAAGAATGCCCAGTGATGCTTCAGCAAATCTTTGGATGAGTGAATTAGAACAACTATAAATTTAATATTTATTGATTTGAATAGAAGATAATCAAAAGAAGCGCTAACATAGAGTTACATTCTAGAAAAGAGTTAGACAAGTATACGTAAGAGGGAGGTAGTTATGGCACTTAGAATAATAACAGATTCTGCATCCGATACTCCAAAATGGGTAATCAAAGAATTTGATTTACATGTAATTCCGACTCCGGTAGTAATTGACGAAAAGGATTATTTTGATGGAAAGACAATTGTACCTGAAGAGTTTTATGATATATTGCGTAGTGGTAAAGATATCAAAACCTATCATATCAATGCACAGATGTTTTATGATAATTTTAAGCCTTATGCAGAAAAGGGGGACGAGGTTGTTTATATCTGCTTTTCTACTGGAATTGCAGGAACCTTTAATGCGGCTCATATTGCCAAAGCAGAGCTTCTGGAGCAATTTCCGAACTTTGACCTTACCATCATAGATTCAAAATGTGCTTCTTTAGGGTTTGGTGTAGCAACTTATTATGCATTACTAATGCAGCGAAATGGTGCCACCAAGCAGGAAATTATAGAGGGTATTCAGTGGCATTGCGAGCATATGGAGATGGTATTTACCGTAAGTACGCTAGAGTACCTGTTCAAAGGCGGACGTTTAAGCAGAACCTCTGCAATTGCGGGTGGACTTTTAGATATTAAACCCATTATCCATGTAAATGATAATGGATCCTTGGAATCCATAGAAAAAATTAGAGGAAGACAGAAGTCTCTTCGAAGACTTGTTGAACTTGTAGGAGAACGCGGTGCGAGTCTGACAACTCAAGTAATAGGGTTAGTGCATGGAGATGATAAGGAAACGGTTGAACAGTTAAAAGAACAGCTATCAGAAGCTTATGGCTGTAAGAATTATCTGGATAATTATGTGGGCTGTGCGATAGGAGCTCATACCGGACCAGGAGTAATCGGTATTATCTTCCTAAATGACACTTCTCCATTTGAGAAGTACTTAATGTAAAAGTTTTAAAAATAAGGAATGCTGCATTGCAGCATTCCTATTCTAAATATGTATGTGGTTATTCGGTTACTACCAATGCCAGATCAAGTGCATTCTGTATTGCATCCAGTAATATTTGTTGAGTATATTGACTATCTTCTTGAAGCTCTACCTCATCAATCGGAACATCATTATAGAGTTGGGTAGTGATTGCTTCCAGCGAGGGTTCAATTAAAGGAAACATCGTTGTCACTGCTTCATCAATATTAACGATTTCCACAGAATTGATATGGCTCTTATCTACAACTACTTCGATATCGTAAGCCATATTATTCAAGGTGATGGAGGAATTGTATTTACCGGGTGTATAGATGTTGGCTTCGTCAGTGGAAGTTTTATCGTCTTTATCTCGGAACATAAATATGAGGAGTAAGATTAATAAGATACCTAATACTGCGAAAATCACAGTATATATGATTTCTTTGAGTTGGATAACGACTATTTTGGTCTTTGCCATGTCTACCCTCCAGAGCATGATATGCTTCATGTCTTAATTCTTACTATATATTATTAATCACAAATGTAATTTATGCAGATAAATTACAATCGAAGGATTTTTCAATTGATGAATTTTTGGTACCTCACAAATTATAACAGTTCAGCAATAAGCTCGAATTCTATTTGGCAGAACTATTACCACAAATTCGTTGATTGTAGAAGAAGGGAGGTTATTTTATGTCCTTACAACTCTTTCTTGGGAGCGCCGGTTCCGGTAAATCCTATCAATTATATAAAGAGGTCATTGAAGAATCTAAAAAGAATCCGGATACAAATTATTTGGTAATTGTTCCGGAGCAGTTTACCCTGCAAACCCAGAAGGATATTGTAACCCTGCATCCAGAACACGGCGTCATGAATGTGGATATCCTTAGCTTCTTGCGCTTTGCCTATCGTATTTTTGAAGAGGTAGGAGGAAATGACCTGCCTATCTTAGAGGATACCGGAAAAAGTATGGTACTTCGGAAGGTGGTTTCCTTGAAACGAAAGGACCTTATTCTATTTGGTGCCAATGTAAAAAAGACGGGTTTTATAAATGAGTTGAAATCTTTGATTTCCGAGTTATATCAATATAATGTTTCGGATGACGATTTTTATAAAATGCAGGAAATCTCCCAGAAGAAGCCAGTGCTTAAGGCAAAGCTTGCAGATTTATTTACTATTTATGAAGGGTTTCGAACCTTTATGAAGGAACGATACATTGCTGCAGAAGAAATCATGGTAGTGCTTAACCAGGTCATTGACCGTTCTACTTGGTTAAAAGACACGGTGATTTGTTTAGATGGCTTTACTGGATTTACACCCTGCCAATATCAATTACTGCTAAAGATGTTAAGGTATGCTAAGAAGGTAATGGTAACGGTTACCCTTGATCCAAGAGAACAGCTAAGTGATGAAATGTTGGACCATCAGCTGTTCGGTCTAAGTAAAAAGACGATACATAAGCTTCATCAACTCGCGAAAGAGGCTGGGACAGAGATAGAGGAACCTGTATATGCACAGCAGAGAAGTAATAGTGATTTGCCATTTCGTTTTAGAAATTCAAAGGCGCTTGCTTCTTTAGAACGTAATTTATTTCGTTATCCATATCAGAGCTATAGAGAGCAGCAAAAGGATATCACAATTCATGCAACCAAGGATTCCAATGCTGAAGTTGCTTTTGTTGCAAGAGAAATAAAGCGTCTTGTGAGAGAAGGAGGGTATCGCTATCAGGAGATTGCGGTAGTAACCGGCGATATTAAAGAATATGCCAGACCAGTGAAAAAGCAATTTCTGCAAGCAAATATTCCATGTTTTATTGATTATAAGAAAGATATTTTAAATAATCCATTTGTGGAGTTATTAAGGGCAGCAGTGGTATTAGTTAATGAAGAATTCAGTTACGAGGGAGTATTTCGTTATCTGCGAACCGGTTTATCTGATTTAACAACAGATGAGATTGATATTCTGGAAAATTACGTACTGGCAACAGGAATTAGAGGTTATAAAAAATGGTCGGAACCCTTTAAAAGAGGATATAAGAGTAAGGATAATATATCTCTGGAGAAAATTAATGAGATTCGTCTTAAGCTTTTAGAAGAAATAGCACCCTTATACGTATGTTTAAAAAACAAGGAAAAGACTTTAAAGGATTATACTACAGCACTTTATGAACTTGGTGTCAGGCTAAGAATTGAGGCTAAGTTGGAAGGATTACGGGTAAGGTTAATCGAAAATCAACAGCCTCTCATAGCCAAGGAGTTTGAACAAGTATATAAAATTGTCATGGAATTGTATGACCAGATGGTACTGCTCTTGGGGGATGAGTATTGTAGTCTCAAGGAATTTGCAGATATCTTAGATACTGGGTTTGTTGAGGTTAAGGTAGGATTAATTCCTCCCGGAGTGGACGAAGTTGTAATTGGTGACACGGAACGTACCAGATTAAAGGATATTAAGGTATTATTTTTTATAGGAGTAAATGAAGGAATTATCCCGAGGGCTATCGGAAGTGGTGGAATTCTTTCTGATACGGAACGTGAATTGTTGATAAGTAACGAGATAGAACTTGCTCCTACGAAAAGGCAGCAAGCCTTTACCGAACAGTTTTATATATATCTCAACATGACAAAGCCTAAGGAAAAGTTATATATCAGTTATCATAAGTTAAACGAAGATGGTAAGTCCAAGAATCCATCCTTTCTGATTGGTAAGTTGCTACAGCTATTTCCTTTACTTAAGATTACAGATGAGGATGAAGATATTAAGGATGCTGAACACGTGCTTAGGGACAATGGACTTAGCTTTTTGGCTGAAGGCTTGAGAGATCATGCGCTGAAAGAGACCACGGATTTATGGAAAGAACTGTACCTGTATTATCGAACACAGGAGGAAAACTCCGAGATACTGGATAGGTTGGTACAGGGAGCTTATTATCAGAATAAAGAAGCCGGAATAACGAAGGAAGCTGCTAAGCTCTTATATGGTATGGAGTTAAAAGGAAGTGTTACCAGACTGGAACGGTATGCAGGCTGTGCCTTTGCACATTTTATGACCTATGGTCTGTCGCTGCAGGAACGCCAGGAATATAAGCTTGCGGTTCCTGACATCGGTAATATCTTTCACAACGCCATTGATCATTTTTCAAAAAGATTGGATAGTGGAGAATATAACTGGCATACACTTCCGGAGGAACTAAGGGAACAATGGGCTGTGGAGAGTGTTAGTCATGCGGTAGAACTATATGAGTCCTCAATTTTCAAGAGTACAAAACGAAATGAGTATCTGGTAAAACGAATGGAACGTATTACAACGCGTACTCTATGGGCTTTATGTAATCAAATAAAACAAGGGTCTTTTGAACCCTCCGGCTATGAGATGCCATTTTATCATATTCCAGATTCAAGTATGACCTTGCAGGGTCGAATCGACAGGCTGGATTTGTACGAAGATGAGAACAGGGTTCTGGTTCGCGTAGTGGATTATAAATCAGGTAATACCTTCTTTGATCTCACAAGTATTTATCATGGTTTACAACAGCAGCTTTCCGTATATCTAAGTGCAGCAATGGATTATCTGAAAAAGAAGCATCCCACAAAAGAGATTATTCCTTCTGGAATCTTCTACTACCACATTGATGATCCAATTGTTGATAAATCGGAACAGTCGGAAGAAGAAATCTATAAAAGTCTTCGTATGAATGGTTTGGTAAACGAGGACAAGACGGTTATTGCGCTCATGGATCAAAAATTGGCGGGTGCTGATGGAACCTTAACTGCATCCAGCAAATCAGATATTATACCAGTGGAGACGAACAAAGAAGGTGAGCTTAATAAGAGGTCTGTAGCAGCTTCCAATCGCCAGATAAAGGCACTTGTGGAGTATGTTAATGAGAAGCTTACAAAGGATGGCAAACAAATTCTGGAGGGCGATGCAACCCTTAATCCTTACCGTATGGGTGAAAGAACAGCTTGTGACTATTGTGAGTATAAGGGGGCGTGTGGCTTCGACATTCGATTACCGGGACATAACTATCGTAATCTTGCTAAGAAGCCAGTGGATGAAATTAAGCAAGAAATCTGGGGCGAATAAAAAGAATAGGTGTTAACGCAAATAGGCTACACAATTTGGATCTTTAAGCATAGTAATGGTGATTGGTGTTTTATAGCGGATAGAGCTAGATGTTATTAATATCTAGGGACAAAGCAAAAGGAGTTACGGATGGGCTGGACAGAGGCGCAACAAAGGGTGATTGATACGAGAAATAAGAATTTACTGGTTTCAGCAGCTGCTGGTTCTGGTAAGACCGCAGTTCTAGTGGAGCGTATTATAACGATGATATCGGAGGGAGACAAGCCTCTGGATATTGATCGTTTATTAGTCGTGACTTTTACAAATGCCGCAGCAGCAGAGATGAGAGAGCGTATTGGTAAAGCAATTGATGCAAAACTTCAATTACAACCGGATAACCTTCACCTACAAAAGCAGATGTCCCTGCTTCAAAGTGCACAGATTACCACGATACATAGCTTTTGCTTGAACGTTATTCGTAATTATTTTCATAGAATTGATCTTGATCCTTCGTTCAAAATAGCGGAGGAATCAGAGATTACCCTCATGAAATCTGATGTTGTTCAGGATATATTAGAACGGTGGTATGAGGAGGGCAGCGAGGAATTTCATTCCTTTGTGGAAAGTTATTCTCGCTCAAAATCAGATGAACCTTTAGAAGGACTCATTCTACAGATGTATAATTTTTCCATGAGTGCTCCTTGGCCTGAACGATGGCTAAAAGACAAAGAAAAGGTATTTGATATTCAAACCCTGGAAGAGATGTATGAAGCCGATTGGATGCAACAGTTGATGGATTATATTCAATCGGTGCTTGGCGATCTATCACAGAAGAATGTTATGGCGGTTAGGATATGTCAGGAGGAAGGTGGTCCCTCCGCTTATCTGCCAGCACTTATGTCTGATAAAGATATGTTAGACCAGTTTAGAAGGATTAATTCCTATCAAGAAGGTGCAACTGCTTTTTCAGGTGTTTCCTTCGACCGTTTATCAAATAAGAAAGATGTAACTGTACTTGATTGGAAAAAAGATAAAGTAAAGGCCTTGCGTGAGGAAGTAAAGAAAGGCATTAAAGATATCTCCGCCCAATTCTTTTTCCAGACACCGGAAGAAATGCTTTCGGATATTATGGCAGTTAAGCCGGTGATGCAGGTGCTATTTCAACTTACTCTTGAGTTTATGGAACAATTTGCAAAAAAGAAGGAAGAGAAGAATCTCATTGACTTTAATGACCTAGAACACTTTGCTTTAAAAATATTAATTGATGATGAAACCTCTTTACCAACTCCAGCTGCGAAAGAACTAAGTGAAATCTTTGAGGAGATTCTCATTGATGAATATCAGGATAGTAACATGGTTCAGGAAACCATCTTAAGGAGTATTTCTCGTGAGGATGACGGAGTTCCTAATCGGTTTATGGTAGGAGATGTAAAGCAGAGTATCTATAAGTTTCGATTGGCTATGCCGGAGATTTTTATGGACAAATACGCCAAATATCGAAACATTGATTTAGACGAAGATGGAAACATTAATTTATATCAAAAAATTGATTTGGATAAGAACTTTCGAAGCAGAGACGGAGTACTTCAGTATGTTAATCAGATTTTCGAGCAAATCATGCAGCAAAGCGTTGGAGGAATCCATTATGATGAAGCAGCAGCTTTAAAGTATGGAGGCTTATATGATGGTCCTTTGCTGGATTTGTCGGGTAATGCTGAAAAATACGATTCTATTGACATAGAAAGCCGTATTGCGAAGGAAGTAGATCTTCTTTTAATAACGGAGGAAGACCTTGAGGTAGCGCAACAGGATGCTTCATTGCTAAATGAATTAAAGGATGTAATTCAGGAGGATTTAGATCAGGCTACAGCTGTAGATCCTCCGGATGAAGTGGAATATACGAAAAAGGAAATGGAAGCCAGAGCAATTGTCAGAAAGATACGAGAGCTCACAGATCCAGACACAGGCATGCTGGTTACTGATAAGGCAACAAAAAAACTTCGCCCAGCAAACTATGGAGATATTGTTATTTTACTGCGCAGCATGTCCAACTGGTCCGAGGTATTTGTCAATACGTTAATGCAGGAGGGAATACCCGCATACGCTGATACTGGTACCGGATATTTTCAAACTCTTGAGATTAGAGCTGTGCTTAATATGCTTAAGATAATAGATAATCCAAGACAGGATATTCCCTTAGTGGGTGTATTGTATTCCCCAATGGTAGGGCTTACGACAACAGAGCTTGCTATGGTACGTACGGCTAATAGAACAAATGGGATGTATCAGGCACTCCTTCAGTATGTGGAGGAGAACAAAGCAGGGGAACTAAAGGAGAAGCTTAGTCGCTTTCTGGAGCAATTTACTTACCTTCGCTCCTTAGTCAATCATACCCCAATCCATGAACTTATTGGAATAGTGCTGGAGCTTACGGGTTACTACTATTATGCATTTGCAATGCCGGGAGGCGTGCAACGACGGGCGAATCTGGATATGTTGATATCTCGTGCAGTACGTTTTGAAAACAGCAGTTTCAGTGGATTATTTCATTTCATTCGTTATATTGAGAAACTGCAAAAGTATGAAGTGGACTTTGGCGAGGCAGCCGTTGCAGGAGGGCAAGAAGATACGGTTCGTATCATGAGTATTCACAAAAGCAAAGGGCTTGAATTTCCTGTCGTATTCGTTGCAGGTATGAGCAAACAATTCAATACACAGGATTTGCGAAGCAGTGTAGTATTGCATAATGAAATTGGTATCGGGCCGGAATATATTGATAGTGTACAGAGAACGAAAATTCCTACCTTAATAAAAAAAGCGATTCAAAAGAAAATGCAAATTGAAAATCTGGGTGAGGAGCTGCGTGTACTATACGTCGCAATGACCAGAGCAAAAGAAAAACTGATTCTTACAGGCTATCTGAAATCTTTAAAATGCATGGAAGAAAAAGAATTCACCTTCTTTGAGCTGTTATCTGCCAAGAGCTATATGGACTGGGTACTTCCCGCAATGCTAAACCGTATGGGAGTTACAGAGGAATTGCTGAAAACACCCTACACTGCTGCTAATAATGGAATGCAAATACAAGTGATTTCACATCTTGAGTTACTGCAGGGAGAAATTACAAAACAATTATTCCTAGAACTAGACCAAGAAAGCCTAATGGGTATTTCTTCAGATATTACCTATGATGCTGAATTAAAAGAAGAGATAAAATCCAGGTTCGGATATGAATATCCGTATGCCAATGAAACGGGATTAAAGATTAAAATGACCGTATCAGAGCTTAAAAAGCTGGGACAAGAGTTGGATGAGGAAGATAGTGTTTCATTATTTTCTGATAGGAAATATGCTGCGATTACGAGTGAAAGCAGTATAGAGAGTGAAAGCAGTATAGAGAGTAAAGGCAATAGAGAGGATGAACTGGAGAGTATTGGTGAAAATACATATGATAATGAAGCCGAAACGAAGCTTCCTAGCGTGGAAGCGTATATACCTGAATTCATCCAGCAAAAGCAGACCACAATGTCTGGCACCGATCGAGGAACCTTATATCATAAGGTATTGGAACTACTTGACCTAACTAAAATTAGTACAAAAGAAGAGCTGAGAAGTGAGCTGGAGCTTTTAGTTCAGCATGGTCGCATGAAGCAGGAAGACCTGAATAGGCTTAATACCACCTACATTTCGGGGTTTATCTCTAGTAAAGTTGCAGAACGTATGAGAAAAGCGCAGATAAATCATACACTTTATAAAGAGAAACAATTCGTTATGGGAATAAGAGCCTCAGAAGTATTAAAGGAATTTGATAGTCAGGAATTAGTCCTAATACAGGGTATTATTGACGTATATTTTGAAGAAGAGGATGGGATAGTCCTACTCGATTATAAGTCAGACTTGGTAAAGACTGAGAAGGAGTTAATAAAGCGTTATAAGGTTCAGTTAGATTATTATCAGAGGGCTTTAGAACAAATGTTAGGCAAAAGAGTGAAAGAAAGGATTATATATTCCTTGTCTCTTGGAAAGGAAATATCGTTGTAAGTAACTTAAACTTCGCACTTAATATTTTGTTTTGCTTGATAAATCTGTGATTGAGCGAATAAAAAGTATTTGCTGTAGCCTTTTCACACTGACTTCGAATACAAGCGGTATAGACGAATGGAAGTTGGGTACACTCTTAAAAACAGAAGACCAATCTTAATATAATTAGAATAAGCTATGTTTGAAGGGTGTGTTTCTATGAGTAAGATAAAAGAAAAGAAAATTGATTTAAATAACTTGAAACCGGAAGAAACCATGAAGTATGAGATAGCCAAAGAACTGGGCTATCTTGATAAGGTAATGAATACCGGTTGGAAATCACTAACCGCAAAAGAATCTGGTAGAATTGGCGGCATTATGACCAGGAAGAAGAAGGAAGAACAGAAAAAGCGGGAAACTGAAGAAGACAAGAGTGGTGCAATATAATAAATGAAAGCTGAATGTTATTTACAGTCAATTTGCCATCTAATGAAAGCGGAATGAGGTATCGCAAGCTTGCTTGCGTATACCGATTGAAGCAACAAGATCATGAACATATTTTACGTTCATGATCTATTGGTAAGTTTATTTAAAATAATATTCAGCTTTTTCTTAGCTTGTAACTGTTCAGAACCAAAAAAGCTCGAAAACCGTAGGGTTTTGAGCTTTTTTGGTTCTGAACAGTTTAGTTTCTTATATTGATTGGCTGTAGTTTTAAAATATCTACACCTAAAAAGTTCTTAATTGCCACACATAAACCACCCAGTAAAATAGAGGTATCCTGTAATACAGAAGGAACAATTTGAATATAACTATTCATTTTGCTGGATAAAGCTTGCTCAATTCGTTTTGTAATCTGCGGGAAGAATATGGTAAAGGAGCTATTGATTATTACAATATCAGGATTATAGGCATTCAGGATATTATTGACACCTACGGACATATACTTCACAAAGTCCTCCATAATCTGAATTGCAGCTGCATCATTTGCTTCATAGGCTACACTATAGTCTTCGAAAGATACTTCCTCAAGACCCTTCTTTTTCGCAAATTCTGCTAGTAAACTTCTTTCTGAAACATATTGTTCCAAGCAACCTTTGTTACCACAGGGGCATTGTCTGCCATCCAACTCTATTATGGTGTGACCAAATTCGCCAGCTCTTCCATTATAGCCGGTATAAAGTTTATGATTGATTATGATACCAAGGCCTATTCCCGAATGTACACTGATATTGGCAATATTCGCATAGTCATACTGGAAGGTGTTTTCACCGATTACAGAGAGATTTGCTTCGTTTTCCAGATAAACTGGTGCATAGAAGTGCTTCTCCAAATCCTGTGCTAATTGTATACCAGATAGTTTATAATAAGGTGCGAAGGATACCTGATTATTCATGATTACACCATGAATACCGAGAGTAATGCCCACCATTCCGTAGGGAGCATCCTTTGGCAACTTCATTGATTCTATTAAATCGATTAAAACATTAACAATATTTGAAGTGTTCTTTGGAGTTTTAATCTGCTTGAGGCTGCATTCCTCCCCCATAAGGTCGGATACTAAAGCGGAGATGGTATCAACTCCGATATCGATGCAGATAACATAGCCAGCTTTCTTGTTGAGGCTTAAAAGAATTGGCTTTCTTCCAAGACTGGTATCATCGCTGCCGATTTCCAGTACCAGTTTTTTATTCATAAGCTCCTGCACAATTGCAGAAATAGTAGCTTTTGTTAAACCAAGGTGCTTCGCAATTGCGGCTCTTGATATGGCTACTGAATTGATGATGGTTTCTAAAACCAAATTTGTATTAATGTCGCGTATTAGTTCTTTACTGCCCGTTACCATAACAGTCCCCTTCGTATTCTTTATGATTTAAGCTATGCATCCAGAGCATATCTGCAAATAGTATGACAAATGCTTGTATCAACTATAAATTATAACACTTTATCCTGTTCTATGCTAGCATAAAAAGAATTTTTTGGGAAGAGTTATTATTATACTTGTTATTAGTCAAATGTTAAATACTTACAGTAAAAGAAATAGTCAATTTATTGCTAAAAACGAGTTGCAATTATTAGGTAAAGACTTGCTTTCTCCTTGACTTTCAGTAAGCAAATTGATATAGTTAAATCAATATAGTTTATTCATCAAATTTAATGTCTATAGAATAAAAATGTTAAGTTGAAAGGGGCATCCCCTTTCTAAAAAACTGAAAGGGGTTAAACAATGCTATATATTGGAGTTGATTTAGGAACCTCCTCCGTTAAGTTATTGCTTATGGATGAGACAGGAGATATTAAAAAGATTGTAACCAGGGAGTATCCATTATTCTTTCCAAAGCCAGGCTGGTCCGAGCAAAACCCAGTGGATTGGTATGCTGCATTAGTGGATGGAATTAAGGAATTGACAGCGGATAGCGACAAATCACAGATTGATGGATTAAGTTTCAGCGGACAGATGCACGGTATGGTAATTCTCGATGCGAATGATGAGGTTATTCGTCCGGCAATCCTTTGGAATGATGGTCGTACCCAGGAGGAATGTGATTATCTCAATCATGAGATAGGCAGAGAGAAGATTTCTGCTTATACTGCAAATATGGCATTGACTGGTTTTACTGCACCTAAGCTCTTATGGGTAAGAAAGCACGAGCCGGAGAACTTTGCTAAAATTAAAAAAGTGATGCTTCCTAAGGATTATATTGCTTACAAACTTTCCGGTGTTCATTGTACTGATGTGTCCGATGCTTCCGGTATGTTATTACTTGATGTTAAAAATAAAAAGTGGTCCAAGGAAATGCTCGATTTGTGCGGTCTTAAAGAAGAGCAAATGGCTAAAATCCATGAGTCCTATCAAGTAGTTGGCTCTTTAACAGAAGCTGCAGCAAAAGAACTTGGATTACCTACCAGTGTTAAGGTTATTGCAGGTGGCGGCGATCAGGCTGTGGCAGCAGTTGGAACCGGAACAGTAGGCGAAGGAATGTGCAGCGTTTCTTTAGGTACTTCTGGTGTTGTATTCATTTCTGCGAAAGAATTTGCGGTAGATGAAAATAATTCACTTCACGCCTTTGCACATGCAGATGGAAAATATCACTTTATGGGCGTTATGCTTTCTGCAGCTGCCTCCAACAAATGGTGGATGGATGAAATCATAGGAACCAAGGATTATGCCAGTGAACAAAAAGCAATCACCAAACTGGGTGAAAATAATGTGTATTTCCTACCTTATCTGATGGGAGAAAGAACCCCTCATAACAACCCTAATGCCAGAGGAACTTTTGTTGGTATGACTATGGATACCACAAGAGCTGATATGACACAAGCTGTGTTGGAAGGTGTAGCATTTGCCCTTCGTGATTCTTTCGAAATAACAAAGGCACTCGGTGTAACTAATGAGAGAATTAGAATTAACGGTGGTGGAGCGAAAAGTCCACTATGGTGCAAAATCATTGCAGACGTTCTAAATGTTAAAGTAGACAAGATTAATTCCGAAGAAGGACCAGCATTCGGAGCTGCAATTCTGGCAGCAGTTGGATGTGGTAAATATGCCTCCGTGGAGGAAGCGACTGCTAAATTAATTAAAGTAATTGAGACTACTGAGCAGGATTTGGCAGAGGTAGAGCTGTATAACAAGAAGTATGAGGTATTCAGACAACTTTATCCTACGCTCAAAGAAATGTATGACAAAATGATATAATGAAAGCGGGCAAGATTGTGCTTGTAAATGCCGATTGAAGTAACAAGATCATGTACAAGTTTTATGTCATGATCTAAAAAGCAGAAAATATAAACAAAAGAAAAGAGAACACTGATTACCAATTCCAATGGAGTAGGTAATCAGTGTTTTTATTGTGCAATATAATTAGAGCGCAATAGGCATTGCAATAAGTTAGATTCGCCAACTGCGCACCATTACGTATTACATTCAAGTTTTATTTTCTAATACATATAACCATTTTGTAGAATTTGCGTACAATTTATTATGGGCATAAATGCTTATGCGTGGTCAGGTAATAGGAAAAGGAACATTTGACCCATGGAATATAAACGAAATATGTAACAGTACAGTTGGAGAAATAATTTAAAGTATGCTAAAAAAGCAGAAGGTGTTGAAACTATGGAGATTACAAGCAAGACATTGATCACCAGAAAAGAAGATATCATGGCTACTAATTTGGATGGTGAAATCGTGATGATGAATATTGATACAGGTAATTATTATAGCCTTGGAAAGACTGGGAGTATGATTTGGAATATACTCGAGGAGACAATGGAGGTGAGGGAGCTAGTCAATAAGTTAATGGAGTTGTATCAGGTTAGTGAGCAGCGCTGTGAAGTCGAAGTAATGAACTTTGTTAAAGAAATGCTTAAGGAAGGATTAATAGTGGTCGGATGAGTGCGATATTTGGAATTCTACACTTAAACGGAACTCAAGTGGAGGAAAAACACCTTAAGAGGATGCAGGGGATTCTTGATCACTATGGAGTTGATGCAACAGAACTTCATATAAAGCAAGGAATAGGGTTAGGATGTTGCTTGCATAGAATTGGAAAGTATTCCATACAGGATACCCCTATTTATCAAAACAAAGAAAAGAAATTAATTCTTGTAGGGGATGCCCTTATTTATAACAGGGATGAGCTTATTCGAAATCTCTTTCGAACAGAAAAGAGTAAGATATCCACACAGGAACTCTTGGTAAGAGCATATCTAACCTGGGGAGAAAACTGCGTAAAATATCTGAATGGGGATTTTACCTTTGCGATCTGGGAGGAAGATAAGGAAAGATTACTGCTCTTTCGGGATCAGTTAGGAGTGAGACCGTTATATTATTGTTATAAGCCGCCGTTCTTCGCTTTTGCAACGGATTATCGCGCACTTTTGGCACTTCCTAGCGCTGATTTACAATTAGATGAGATTAAACTGTACTCACAGCTTAGTGACACTTATCACATAGACACAGAACGCACCTTCTTCGCTGATGTAAAAAGGCTCCCCCAGGCACACTTGCTGAAGTTGGATACATCTGAAATTCAAGTAATAAAATACTGGACGCCAGGTACTAAGAAGAGAGTTAGGCTACGTACAGAAGAGGATTATAAAAGTGAGCTTTATCGTATAGTGGAAGATTCTTTGGTACTTAGAATTAAATTTTTTAAAGAGAAAATTTGTTCGGAATTCAGTGGTGGGTTAGATTCCTCTGTTATCACCATAATGGCCAGTCGTGAACTAAAAAAGAAGAAAAGAGAGCTGGAGGCCTATTCCTGGTCACCTGCCTATGAACTGCTTCAAAAGCAAAAAAACGATGAAAGAGATATTATGCTAAAGGTTTGTAGGAAGGAAGGCTTTGACTGTGATTTTCGAACCTTTTACCTTACTCCCCAGCAAGAATTAAGGACTCGTCCAGCTTTGACCGATGGACAGAGAAGTGAGGAGCATCGACAGATTCTTCAGGAAATATCCTTAAAAGGAAACTCTTTGATCTTAAGCGGTTGGGGTGGAGATGAAGGAATAAGTCATAGGGCGGATATCTACGAACTGTTATTTCACAGACATTTTATATGTTTTCTAAAAGAAGCAAAAATTTTATCCAGAGGATCGTTCCTTAGATTTATAAAGTTAATTCTTTTATCTCCGTTTTATTTACTCTCTCGTCCCTATAGTTTTTTAGGAGGGCAGAACAATAAGATACCCAATATTATGAACAAAGGATTCGAAAAGAAAATAAAACCAAAATGCAAAAAGGATATTTTACATTTTAAAACTAATCCAATAAAGCATATGGAATCAGGCGTAAGTGTAAGCCGGAGCGAGCTGATGGCATGGGTATCAGCAGATTATCAATTGCAATATGTGTTTCCATTTCTAGATTACCGTGTCGTTGATTTTGCATTATCCATCCCGAGGCATTGGTATTATAAAAAAGGCATCAGTCGTTATATCTATCGAAAGGCTTTTGAAGAGGTATTACCGAAGGAGCTTTGTTACCATAGAGGGAAAATAGATGTTGCCAGAGAGGTTTTTTGGAAGGAAAATGAAAAGCTTCAGCAAAAGGCAGAACTTGCACTGGAAATGATAGATAAGGATAGGTTTCATAATTATCTAGACTGGGATAGGGTGAAAGCACTTGTCAAACAAAAGTATTTTGAGACTCGGACCAGAGAAGCAACCTTTACCCTCTATAAGTTATTGTTGTGCTATGATATTCAGCGCATTGTATTAGAGGCGGAGAATATCAGGAAAAGTAAAGAAGAGAAGGAAGAAATAAACGAAAAAATAAACGATAAAGTAAATGAAGAAAAGAAAAAAATAAATGAAGAATAAAATAAATGAAGAAAAAAATGAATGAAGAAAAAAATGAATGAAGAGTTTAAGATGAAATATATAAAAAATTTAATGAAATAGAATAAACGTTTGACAGTGATGAACGTTAGAAAAGAGCGGATAATTTATATCCGCCCTTTTCCAGAACTTTTTCATAGGAACGATAAAATTAAAACAATATTATCATTTTATGAGGGACCCTGAACAGTTAAAATTTCGATTGGTAATATAACCAGACCGCTCTTTGTAATCTGTTTTGTATTAAGAATTTGGAGATTTGGTGTTTCCCAAACCATTTTATTATTAAGGTTTTCTGACATAAAAACTCCTTTCCGTCAAAAATCATTCTCTGTTACAAAAATTCATTTGAATGATTATTCTGATCTATAATCAATTAATATTACCTGCTCACGCATAAGCCTGACACGACATAAACTATATTACGAGGAAAACTTAAGGAAGTTCTACTATATCTTATGATGTTTTTCAAGAAAAGTACCATCGATGCGACACAAAGTGACAAAACAAAATGACAAAATAAAATGGAAGTCTAATATTTATTTAATAGGAGTGACCAATGGGTAAAAAAAAGCGAAACAATTCAAACTTATATACGGAATTGAAACTTTTAGTTCTTTGCTCCGTTGATATACAAACGCAGAAGCAAAAAAAAGATATGTTAAAGCTATTGCAAACGAATATTGATTGGGAAAAATTTTTCCAATTAGCTGTGAAACATAGAACCTATCCATTGGTTAGTAAAAACCTGAAAAATATAGAACTAGAGAATATGGAAGGTCTGATTTTGTTAGAAGAACTTTCCTCCATGAATCAATTAGATTCCTTTCTTCAAATGAGCGAACTCCTACGGCTAATGAATAACTTTAAAAAGCTGGATATAAAAGCAATTTCAATAAAAGGTCCAGCCTTAGCCAATTATGTATATGCTGATATGTCTATGCGCGTATCAAGAGACATTGATATCTTAGTCTCAATAGATGATCTTACTATGGTGGATCGAATACTGATAGGTGAAGGCTTTGTGCCTATCAAAGCCTCGAAGCAAGCATTTCTTCAATATAAAAACTATGTTCTAAAAAACTTTCATCATACTTCTTATAAAAATGAAATAGGTATCCAACTTGAGTTACATTGGTGTTTAAACGAGGGAGATGATACGCTTTCCTTTGAAACTTTATGGGATTATAGAAAAGAAAACCAAATATATGGTAGAACAGTCAGTCTACTAAACGACGAAGAAAATTTAATTTATTTAATTGTTCATGGTTCCAAGCATGCTTGGAAGAGGCTTCGCTGGATCTGCGATATCTACGAAATAACCTGTAAAAAGGAGATTGACTGGAATTACATTGTCCGGAAAATGAAAAAGCAAGGTAAGTTACATTTACTGCATCAAACCTTCTTGCTATTAAATAAACTATTCCAATATCAGCCGCCTGTAAGATTAAAGGCTTCTGGAAAAGTACGCAGAGCAGGGAGGCATTTAGCTGCCATCGCATTTCAATTCCTTATCAATACGGAGGAAGAGCCTGAAGCATATGGGCAATCTCTATTTTATCTTTATAAGAGGTATATGTTTATCTGGAATAAAGGTATTTTCAAAAAACTTCGCTTTCTACTAGGTCACTTTAAACCCACATTAGAAGATTTGGCTATAGAAAAACGAAAGGGAAAGCGGTTTCTATTCTACTATGTATCTCGACCTTTTCAGATTGTAAAGAGAATTGCAACAAGAAGAAACTTAGGTTAATAGTTAATAGTCGGGTAAATACAGTGACATTGTTAGTGCATCAAGAAAGGAACATGAATGAGATACTATCATGCCTTTGGGCTTATTATAGAATCTGATATCCCAATGGAAGAACTGCTCCGCGCAGAGGTTGATATATGCGATGTAGAGATGAAAAAGGGAAGAGTACCAGATGTCCTGGAGAATGCTTTGGTTAATACAGAGACATTTAAGGTGAGTAAGAACGAGTACCTAGCTTCTATTAAAGAGGTTGGCAAATTCTACGTTGCGAAGGGAAACTACATTTTGTATGAACCGGTTGGTGAACTAAATATTGAGATAATCAAACTTTACCTGCTTGGCTCCTGTATGGGAGCGATTCTGTATCAGCGAGGAATATTACCCCTGCATGGCAGCTGTATTAAAACAACGGATAAGGCGGTAATTATTACAGGAGCCAGCGGAGCTGGTAAGTCAACGATTGCTGCAGCCTTACGACAAAGAGGATGCTTATCACTGTCGGATGATGTGGTAGCGGTTAATTTCATAGATAATGCACTCTGGGCAATCCCTAGCTATCCAGGAATTAAGCTTTGGGAGGATGCGCTTATAAGAATGAACATTGAGAGCGATAAAAAAAGTCTGGGGCGTTACCACGAAAAGTATACAAAATATGCGCTCAAGAATGCAAACGAATTTTATAACCAGCCACAGGAAATAAGTATCATCATCGAACTCATCCCGATAGAGCAATCCCATGTAGAAGTTGAAGAAATTATAGGAGCAAAAAAATTAGAACTAATCGTAAATAATATGTTTAAAGGGCTAATAGCAGAGGCGATGGGTCTTAGAAGCTGGTATTATAAACAATGCGTGACGATAGCAGCTTGTACCAAAATCTATAGCATAAAAAGACCTAAAAATATGCCCAAAGAACAGGAAATAGCAGAGATAATTCTAAGGTTAACAAGTGATTGTGGAGCAAAATAGTGTAAATAATTATTTTTTTATAGAGCGAATATATTTGTTTTTAATTCGCTCTGCAACTATTGTGCCTATGCCCCATAGTTTGCAGAAATTAAGAGAGGCGTGGTTATTTATATGAAAAATATTCTGAATTTTTTAAGATTACCACTTAAAATAAAGAAAATCCTACTGGAAGCAAGCGTTGCTTTATTATTTGCTAAAGTACTTATTTCCTTTACCAAGTTAAAAAGTATTACAAAGCTCCTGGGCAAAAGCAATCAGGTATCCAAAGGATCAGGCTCAGACATAGATTTATTGAAGGTAAGTGAAGTATCCTATTCAGTGCAAACAATAAGTCGTTTTACCCCCTGGGAAAGTAATTGCCTGGTTCAAGCCTGTGCAGCTAAGTATATGTTAAATCGAAGAAAGCAACCGAGTACGGTTTATTTTGGATTGGCAAAGGATGAGCAAGGTAGTATTATAGCTCATGCCTGGGTAAAATGCGGGAAGCATTTTGTAACAGGTGGAGATGGCAGCACACATTTTATAACTACAGGGAGCTTTTCTTGATAGCTTAAACATTAAAGAATAGGATAGATAAGAGTAATAGAAAAATCACTTTCACTCCGAACATTTTTGCAGTGGCGATTACGCTTTAGTGGAGATTAATTGATGAAAATATTTATAAATTGATATGAAAGTACAGGTATGCTAGAATAAGACGTGGCAAATAATAGCATTACTGGCATTAGAATAAGAGAATAGAAAGGAGCTGCTGATCATGGAGCAGTATACTTCCTTTGCTTCGGTTTATGACATGTTCATGGATAATGTACCATATGACGAATGGGCAGATTATGTTCAGAAGCTTTTGAAAAATTATAAGATAGAAAATGGATTGATTCTCGAATTGGGTTGTGGGACAGGCAGTATGACCAGGCAATTAGCAAAGCGTGGCTATGATATGATAGGCATTGATAATTCTGAAGAAATGCTTCAAATTGCCAGAGATAAAGGTGTGGGTGCTAAGGACATACTTTATCTGTGCCAGGATATGAGAGAGTTTGAATTATACGGTACCGTATCAGCTGTCATCAGTGTTTGTGATAGTATGAACTACATCCTTTCTGAAGAGGATCTTTTAAAGGTTTTCAAACTGGTTAATAACTATCTGGATCCACAGGGTTTATTTATTTTTGATTTGGATACAGAATATGCCTATGAGGAGCTAATAGGTGATCAAGTTATAGCTGAAAATCGTGAAGAGGGCAGCTTTATATGGGAAAACACCTATTATGAAGAGGAAAAGATTAATGAAATTAACCTTACTTTATTTATACCCGAGAAAGGGACAGACAAAGCATCTGATGAAAAGGTTATATTTCATAAATACGAAGAAACGCATCAGCGAAAAGCGTATTCCATAGATACCATAAAACGACTAATTGAAGAAGCTGGAATGGAATGGGTTGCGGTTTATGATACCCTTACTGTGAAAAAGCCTAAAAAAACATCGGAAAGAGTATATATCCTAGCAAGAGAAAAAAGACAGAAAGACAAGCTTTATGTTACAACTGATTTTGAGAATAAATGAAGCAGTTACGAAGATAATGATGTACAAGAAGACTTAGCTTAAAAGTTGGGTTTATATTTATAAGAATGGAGATTAATATGAAGGATTATATAGTGCGTGCAAGTGCAGCAGATAATCAAATACGTGCCTTTGCAGCAACCACAAGAGAATTGGTAGAGTATGCGAGAGAAATTCATGGGACAAGTCCTGTGGCGACGGCAGCACTAGGAAGACTATTAACTGCAGGAGCAATGATGGGAAGCACTATGAAGGGTGAAAATGATATTTTAACTCTTCAGATAAAAGGGAATGGTCCGATCGGAGGACTTGTGGTGACAGCGGATTCCCATGCTACAGTGAAAGGATATGCATATCATCCTGAGGTTATGCTGCCTGCCAATGAAAAAGGTAAGTTAGATGTGGGCGGAGCTCTTGGAGCAGGAATTTTAAGTGTAATCAAGGACCTTGGCTTAAAAGAGCCATATGTAGGACAGACACATCTGGTTTCTGGTGAAATTGCAGAAGATTTAACTTATTATTTTGCAACAAGTGAACAGGTGCCATCCGTAGTTGCCCTTGGTGTGCTCATGAATAAAGAAAATACAGTAAGAAGAGCAGGAGGTTTTATCATTCAGCTTCTTCCCTTTGCAGAGAATGAGATTATCGATAAATTAGAGCAGAAGATAAATGGAATTGCCAGTATCACCAAGCTGCTGGATCAGGATATGACACCGGAGCAGATACTGGAACATATTCTTGGCGATTTTGGACTGGAAATTCATGAGAAGATAGATACCTCATTTGAATGCAACTGCACAAAAGAAAGAGTGGAGAAAGCAATTGTATCAATTGGCAGAAAAGATATTAATGAGATGATAGAAGATAATGAACCTATTGAGGTAAATTGCCATTTCTGCAATAAGCATTATCATTATACAGTAGAGGATTTAAAGGAAATAATTAAATATAGTAATTAGTGTAACGAACTTATCGTTTAAAATAGACGATGAAAAAGCTATTAAATTTATCTTTGCAATATTATGGGAACAAGATAGAACAAAAAGAGGATAAGGTAATCCATTGTGGTTAAGGATATAAGAGGGTAAAATAGATTGATTTTTTAAACTTATCACCAAATTCAATTAGATGGGAAATAAATAATGAAATAAAAAAGAAATATTGCTTAGTAAAAAGGAATATTCAAAGTGATTTATTTGAAAGAAATTAATTCTTTGAATCCAAATCTATATTTCTTTAAAGAATGGAGGAGCGTTATGAATTACGGTTATTTTGATGAAAAGAACAAAGAGTATGTAATTACCAGACCTGATACACCAGCACCTTGGGCAAATTACTTGGGATCACCGGAATATGGTGCAATTATTTCTAATAATGCAGGTGGCTATAGCTTTGTAAAGAGCGGAGCAAACGGAAGAATCTCCCGTTATATCTTCAACCAGGAGGATAAGCCGGGTAGATATGTATATCTTCGTGATGACGATGAAAAGGATTACTGGTCAGCTTCCTGGCAGCCAGTGGGCAAACCTCTTACAGAATATCAGAGCCAGTGCCATCATGGAACTGCTTATACAACAATAAAGGCACAATATAAAGGAATTGAATCAGAGGTGCTTTATTATGTTCCTTTGAATAAAACACATGAGGTTTGGAAGGTAACTGTGAAGAATACCAGTGACAGACCTCGTAATATTTCCACCTTTGGTTTTATCGAATTTACCAATGAAGGTAACTATGAGAATGATCAGGTAAATTTACAATACACCTTATTTATAACAAAGACCTATTTTAAGCGTAATCGTATTCTTCAGATGATTAATGAAAATCATTACAAGAACGCAGAAGGGTCCAACGGCAGAGAGCGTTTCTTCGGTTTATCCGGTGCAGAAGTTACCTCTTATAACGGAGACAAGTCTCATTTCATTGGTAACTATAGAAGCTATGGCAACCCAATTGCAGTAGAGAACGGGGAATGTGATAACGCATTGAACTATAACTCCAACTGTTGTGGTGCACTTCATACCAAAATGACTTTACAACCTGGTGAGAGCAAGGAATTTGTTTTCTTACTTGGACGTAAGGATGATAAAGAAGCCAGTGAATTATTATCCTACTATGATAATACCACGGTGGTAGAGAAGGAACTTGCAGAGTTACAGACCTTCTGGCATGGCAAATTAGCGAACTTCCAGGTAAATACACCAAGTGACAGCTTTAATGCAATGATTAATACCTGGAATGCGTTCCAGTGCTTTATCACTTTTATCTGGTCCAGAGCAGCTTCCTTTATCTATGCAGGTCTTCGTAACGGATATGGATATCGTGATACAGTTCAGGATATTCAGGGTATCATCCATTTAGATCCCCAGCTTGCAAAAGAAAAGATACAGTTCATGTTATCTGCACAGGTAGATAATGGTGGTGGTCTGCCATTAGTTAAGTTCACTCACAATGCAGGTCATGAGGATACGCCGGATGATGCTTCCTATGCACAGGCTACCGGACATCCTGCATATCGTGCGGATGATGCACTTTGGTTATTCCCGACAGTTTATAAATACATGGCAGAAACAGGCGATAAGAAGTTCTTAGATGAAGTAATTCCATATGCCAATAAGGAGGAAGGTGATGTATATGATCACTTAAAGAGAGCCATCAACTTCTCTATGGAACGCTTAAGTGTGCATAATATGCCTGCTGGTCTGCACGCTGACTGGAATGATTGTCTAAGACTTGGCAAAAAAGGCGAATCTGTATTCGTAGCTTTACAGCTCTATTATGCAATGTCCGTAATCCGTGACATTGCGGTAGATCGTAAAGACAATGAGTATATCACCTATTTAGATAAGGTTCAAAAAGAATTAAAAGAGACCATCAATGTAAACTGCTGGGATACCGATCGTTTTATCCGTGGCTACAAAGAAGATGGACAAATGATTGGCGCTAGAAAAGACCCAGAAGCTAATATATGGTTGGAGCCACAGGTTTGGTCTGTAATCAGTGGGTTAGCTACAGCGGAACAGGCTGAAAAGGCTTTGGAAAGCGTACACAGAGAATTAAATACTCCATATGGTGCAAAATTAATGGGACCTTCCTATGTGGATCATGCTTTTGAAGGTGCATTAGCAATTCTCTTTAATCCTTCCACCAAGGAAAATGGCGGTATCTTCTCACAGCCACAGGGGTGGGTAATTCTTGCAGAAGCATTAATGGGTCACGGAAACCGTGCGTTTGAGTACTTCACAGAAACCTCACCTGCAACTCAGAATGATCATGCAGAAATTCGTGTTCTTGAGCCATATGCACATGGTCAGTTCACCGAGGCAAATGAAAGTCCATTCCAGGGAAGATCTCATGTACACTGGTTAACAGGAACTGCATCCACAGTTATGGTAGGCTGCGTAGAGGGTATTCTTGGTATGAGACCTGACTTAAATGGTCTTAAAGTTGCTCCAAGTGTTCCTACCGATTGGAAAGAGTTTACCATAGAGAAAGTATTCCGTGGTAAGAAGCTTAATATTAAGGTTCAAAACCCTAACGGTGTTGAGAGTGGCTGTACAGAATTCTATGTAAACGGTGTAAAGCAGGAGAGTAACTATATTCCTGAATTAATCTTAAAGGATGAGAATGAGATTTTGTTGGTAATGTAATGATCCGGCAATTTGCGTAATATTATTTATGGTATGGTATAAACACATTTTGTTCATAATATCATATTTTCGTATGCAAATTGACGAGTCGAAATTACTTACAATGTAATCAGTTCTCTCATCTAAAAAATACCCTGTAAGCTAGTCACAGAGTAACTGTGTTGAACTTACAGGGTATTATTAATTTTTTGATTATTTTAATCTTACTCTAACCCATTCATTAGATATATCATCTTTTTGTAGTACCAAACGATACTCATCCGGTCCTTCATATAAATAAATTTCTTTACAACCGGGAGCTAATTTAATTTGGAATTCATCATTTGCACCTAGAGTGCTATTGAGACCGAAAGTTTGGTAAAAAGTGAGATACTTAGCGACCCCATCTTCTTTCTCACGCATTGTTCTTATGTAACCCATGCTGCTTGCAATGCCTACCTGAAATGTCATTGTGGTACCGTCCTCAGATACAGTATAATCCATAAGCATGATATCCGTTCTTTTTCCCCCAGTGCTAAAAAATAAAACACCGATTATGACTACAATAAGTAGAACTATAATTATCACTTTCTTTTTCATATATATCCCCCATAAATTATTAAAGTATATTTAAAGACTCACCATTGTGCAATATATCATAACGTTACTTTGGTTTACTCATTACTCTCTTCAGAAAGGTTTACACATTTATCATATCCGTCTGCCACAAATTAAAGCCTTTGTTATCAGATACCTTCCAGAATAAATGTTTTACGTTGCAACTCCTATTGTAGCAGATAACTTGATAAAATTTCCAGTAAAATTTTATCAAGTTTGATTTACATGAGTATTGTAATAATGTTAGAATTCTTATTGTTGAAAATCATGTACAATCTCAATTACAGTAATCATTCCATCAATCAATGTTTCAATAATAGTTTTTTCATTAGGAATATCATTTTTCCAATAGTGCCTGGATTTCTTAAGGTTATCTTCTTCAGAATCTGTTCCATCAAAGCAGTTGCAGGCGTCACCGTCAAATATTCGACCGACTACTTTCAATTTGACGATAGAAAATACCTTACGCCCAATTTGATTAAAGAATTCGGCCCAATTCTTTGCATCCTCCAAAGTTCTTGAAGTATATAAACAACTTAATCTAGAGGGATAATGAGGATACTCCTTACAACGAACTTGTTCAAGTGCAAGCTCACGGTAGGTAACAGACGTCCATTTATTTAAATCTAGTTTAATAAAATCTGCTAAATCACATTGGGGGTTTTCGCCATTCAATATTCTTTTACAGGTCATAACCCTATTGTAAACTCCGTTATGATGATCCCCATTAAATATTATTTGTTGACCTAAAAACATCGGTTTTTCGGTTACAACGTGATATACATATATTTCATTCATAGTAATTATCTCCTTACACATAATATTGAAAATAAAAAGAATTTAGATAAAAGTTGAGTAAAATTCCATGATTACATTAATATGAGAATATAGTAAATAAAATAAATGACAGATTTCAACCTCAAAAACGAGTAGAAGAAATAATAAGTAGTCAACTTTTTAAAAAGAATAGAAGTTTTATCTTCTGAATCTGGAACACTGGTTAAGAGTGCCTCGTCTATTAAGTATACGAGAATATTGCAAGGTTAGAAATTGATCATAGTTTTTTCACCAAAATACAAAAATAATGTGAGGTAATAGGAGGTAATTATGAAGAAAATAATTCAGCTTCTGGCAGTAATGTTAATCATAGCAATATCAGCTATTGGATGCGGAATTCCCGTGACGGAGAATGGAGTTTCTCCCGGCAATACTGTTGATGGTAACAATGATACAACCAAGGATGATATTGCAGCAGATAAGGTTTCAGACCAAGGAAATACAGATCAAGGAACTACGGATCAGGTGGATCAATCTGCAGTTGTATTTCAAGCAGAAGTTATATCAGTGGAGAATGGTTCTTTGTTAGTTGCAAGTGATCCAGAAAGTAACGAATATAAGTCCTCGGATCGGATGTATGTAAATACTATAGATGCTGTTATAACAAATCAAGAAGGTAAGGAAATTACCCTAGAGGATTTAAAACCAGCGGATGTTCTTAAAATTACTTATAGTGGTGTAATTTTAGAGTCCTATCCAGCGCAGATTACTGCTTCAAAAATTGAAGTAATTGACCATAAGGTATTGATTGATGGATATCTTGCACTTATTGATGACCTTTACCAAGAGGATCCGGGTTTAAACGGAGATATTAAAATGATTGCACTTGATACGACGGGATGGACTGACCTTACCGAGATAGAAAAAGAAATTATTTTTACTAGTGTGAAGGAAGCCTACGGATATGAAGTAGTAGAAGGAACCTTTGAGGAACTTTCAGACCAAGGACTGATTGATAAGGAGAATTTATATTTTCCCGAGGGAATTCAAATCGTTATTTCTGACGTAAAATATAATGAAGAAAAGAGTGAGATTACTTGTTCTATTAAAAAGTGGAGGAGCGGCAAAGGAGCTATCGGGGCAGATGATGTAACGGCAATACTTGAGAATGGAACATGGAAGATTACCAAAGAAGGAATGTGGATTAGCTAAGAAAGTACAAGTTAAAATATTGAACTGGAAAGGCTGTTGCAAATAATGTAGATGAAAGTGAGGATGCTAATATCCTCACTTTTCTCTATATATGTTTTACAATATTTTTTTGATAAGCCTAAGCGATATTAACATAAGATGTAAAATATGCATAGAACCATTAAAAATATGAGATTGTAAAAGGTAAACTCAATTAAATATTTTCTTGTATTAGCACCTTCTGAACGGGAATACAGTTTAAAAGAGATTAAGCTGGCAAGGGAGGCTATTAGAGTTCCAAGTCCACCCAGGTCAGTTCCAAGAATTAGGGCTTTATAGTCCTGTGTAAAAGAAGATAATAATACGGCTGCTGGTACATTACTGATAACTTGACTGGCTATAATGGAGATAGGGAAAGTCCTATCTGCTAATATACGTACTAAAGTATCTTTAATAAAGGGAATGGACCCAATATTGCCAACAAATAAAAAGAAACAGACGAAGGTGAGCAATAAGGAGTAATCAATTTCTAAAAAGATCTTTCGGTTAAAAAGAAGCATCATTGCAACAATAATAATAAACAATACTCTATAATCGAGCCAATGTAATACACAAGCAATACATAGGAGAAAAAGCAGGCAATACATAAGGATTAATTTCATCTTATTCTTATCAATGGTCACATCCTCCGGCACATTTAACCGCAGAGGCTCTTTTTTTATAAATAGAATAAAAAGAAGTAGTAAGGCAAGTGAAACTATGGTATATGGGGCTGTAATAGCTATAAACCTATGTAATGGTATCTGATAAAAAGAGTACAGATATAAGTTCTGTGGATTACCTACAGGAGTCAACATACTGCCAAGATTTGCTGCTATTGTCTGTAACACCACAACTTTAATGGTATACTTTTCCTGACCCGCAAGTTTGAGAACCATGATGGCAAAAGGAACAAAGGTTATTAAGGCAACGTCATTAGTAATCCACATAGATGTGGCAAAACAAAGAAGCACAAGTACGAAACTAAGGGTACGAACCCCTACTACTTTTTTTAATAGTTGATCAGAGAGATAGAGAAAGATGCCTGTGTGGGTTAGCCCAGCAACTACAGCCATGAGACTAAAGAGCAAGGCTAATACCTTAAAATCCATATATTCTATGTACAACCAAGAAGGAGGAACAAAAAACATTGTAGAAATAGCGGCCAGAGCAACAATGCACAGCACTGCTTCCGCCTTAAGAAAAGCCTTACAATTATGTAGTATAGGTCTCATTTTATAGTATCCTTTGAGTCGTTTTGTAATAATTAAACTATAAATAAAAAATCGTATCTTATCTTATAGTAGAAAAATCCAGATAAAATTGTAACTCAATTGAGAAAGAAAATCAATGTATCATATAATGAAATTTAAGTCAAAAATCATTTATAATAATTCTTAATAAAGTTCATAAACCCCAGTAATATATGGGGTTTCAGGCATTTTCAATTGCATAAATATTGATATAAAATGACAAGAATACGAATGATAATTTTGTGCATGTATACAAATTTCTACCCGAGGGAACGAAACCACAAAATAACTATTGCGGTTTTAAATCTTTAAAGCTAAGATGTAAGGGTAATGCAAGACCAAAAGAATATTCGATAGAAAAGGATAGGTGTCAGCTGCAATGAATAAATTAGACATGCTCTATGAAGGAAAAGCGAAAAAGGTATACATAACGGATGTGGAAGATGTTTATATTGTAGATTATAAGGATGATGCTACTGCTTTTAACGGATTAAAAAAAGGAACAATTCTTGGTAAAGGCGTTGTTAATAATAAAATGTCAAATCATATTTTCCGTATCTTAGAGAAGGAAGGCGTACCTACTCATTATGTTGATGAGCTAAGTGAACGTGAAACAGCGGTTAAGAAGGTTGAAATTGTACCACTTGAAGTTATTATACGTAATATTTCTGCTGGTAGCTTTTCTAAAAAGCTAGGCATGGAAGAAGGGATTCGTTTAAAAGCACCTACTCTTGAATTCTCCTACAAGGATGATGCGTTGGGTGATCCAATGATTAACGATTATTATGCAATTGCAATGGGTATTGCAACGAGAGAAGAGATTGATCGTATTACTGAGTTAGTATTTAAAGTGAATGAAGTACTTTGCAAGTATTTTGCAAGTGTTGGTATAGAGTTAGTAGATTTTAAAGTTGAATTTGGCAGATATCATGGTGAAATCATTCTTGCAGATGAAATCTCACCCGATACCTGTAGATTATGGGATATAACTACACATGACAAGCTGGATAAAGATCGTTTCCGTAGAGATCTGGGAAATGTTGAAGATGCTTATAAGGAAGTTTTTAAACGTTTAGGAATTCAGTAGAAACCCAAGCAGCAAACGAAAGTCCTTGTATTTAAGCAGAAGGCTTCCGAGACAAGTGTGGTTTTTAGTAAGATAACCCTGTGCTTGAAGAGGCTGTTCGTAAATGAACAGCCTTATACTTTTTTAAAAGACACATTTGAAAAGTGTGTTAATACTCTAAAAGTTGCGCAAACGGTGGATAATAATGCCGGAGGGTTTGATTAGAACGAGAGGATGATAAGCACATGGATATGGAGAATAGTAGCTTTACTCCGGATGGGCTGCATGAAGAATGTGGTGTGTTCGGTATATATGACCTGGACGGGAATGATGTTGCGACGACAATTTATTATGGATTATTTGCACTTCAGCACAGAGGGCAGGAGAGCTGTGGTATGGCGGTAAGTGATACCGCAGGGCCTAAGGGTGTCGTAAAGGCTTGGAAGGGAATGGGATTAGTTAGTGAAGTGTTTACTCCCGAGCATCTGGAACCTTTAAAAGGTAACATTGGTGTTGGGCATGTTCGCTATTCCACTGCCGGTGGCAGCAATATCAATAATACACAACCTTTGGTGCTTAATTACATCAAGGGTACTCTTGCGTTAGCACATAATGGTAATTTAGTAAATACGCCACAGCTTAAGAGAGAACTAGAGTATACTGGGGCAATCTTTCAGACAACAATAGATACAGAAGTTATTGCTTACCATATCGCACGCGAGCGATTAAATAGTAAGTCTGCAGAAGAAGCCGTAGCGAGAGCAATGGATAAGCTTAGCGGAGCCTATTCCTTGGTAATCATGAGCCCAAGAAAATTAATTGGAGCAAGAGATCCCTTAGGTTTTCACCCACTGGTCATCGGTAAGCGAAAAAATGCTTATATTTTAGCTTCAGAGACAGCTGCACTTCATGCCGCTGATGCTGAATTTGTACGTGATGTATTGCCCGGTGAGGTAGTTATGATTAACGCAGATGGAATTCATTCCGATACCTCAAGATGTGGTGTTAAAGTTGCTAAATGTATCTTTGAATATATTTATTTTGCAAGACCAGATACTCGTTTCGATGGTATCAGCGTTTATAATTCAAGAATTATGGCGGGAAGAATTCTTGCCCAGACGCATCCGATAGAAGCGGATGTAGTGGTAGGCGTTCCTGACTCCGGTAATGCAGCAGCACTTGGTTATGCATTGGAGTCCGGTATTCCTTTTGGCATGGCATTTGTCAAAAACAGCTACGTTGGCCGAACCTTTATTAAACCAAAGCAATCCATGCGAGCTTCCAGTGTTCGAATTAAATTAAATGTATTACCGGAAGTAGTGGAAGGTAAACGAGTGGTTATGATTGATGATTCCATTGTACGTGGAACTACCAGCGAAAAGATTGTTAAGATGTTAAAGAAGGCAGGAGCTACCGAAGTTCATGTAAGAATTAGTTCACCACCGTTCCTACATCCTTGTTATTTTGGAACGGATGTGCCTACTGGAGATCAGCTAATTGCACATAACAATTCAATAGAGAAGATTAGAGAAATGATCGGAGCGGATTCTCTTGGCTATCTTGCTGTTGAACGCTTGTCTGACTTAATTGGTGGAGACTGTGGTTATTGTGACGCATGTTTTACTGGCAACTATCCAATACATCCGCCGGAAGAGGATATTAGAGGAGAATATGATTTGTAATCATTAAATACTTTGAATAAATTCATTTAAAGAAGTGAATTGAACTGTGCAGGTACTGAACAGTTTCAAATGGATTTAAGATGAAAGTATACAATTAAATCAAAATTACATCTTTCAAATATAGAATGTTATGTTATAATTACGATTGATTAAGAATGGATATCCTACTAATAAATACGAAAGGGGTAGAAAGGATGAGCAATGATAAATACATGAGTCCTTTATCCGAGCGTTACGCGGGAAAGGAAATGCAGTATATCTTTTCACCGGACATGAAATTTAAAACCTGGAGAAAGCTGTGGGTAGCATTAGCTGAAACAGAGAAAGAACTGGGGTTAAATATAACAGACGAACAAATTGAGGAATTAAAAGCTTTTCAGGATGACATTAACTACGAGGTAGCAAAGGAACGGGAAGCACTAGTTCGTCATGATGTTATGTCCCATGTCTATGCCTACGGAGTACAATGTCCCAAGGCAAAGGGAATTATTCATCTGGGAGCAACCTCTTGCTATGTAGGAGATAACACAGATATCATTATTATGACAGAAGCCTTAAAGCTGGTTAAAAAGAAGTTGTTAAATGTTATGGCGGAGCTATCAAAGTTTGCTTTGGAATATAAAGCACTTCCGACACTTGCGTTTACACACTTTCAACCTGCGCAGCCAACCACAGTTGGCAAAAGAGCGGCACTGTGGTTGATGGAGTTAAAGCTTGACTATGATGATCTTTGTTATATGATTGATAGTATGTTATTGCTTGGTTCCAAAGGCACTACAGGAACGCAGGCAAGCTTCTTAGAATTGTTTGATGGAGATCATACTCGTATCAAACAACTGGATCAAAAGATCGCGGAAAAAATGGGCTTCCCTGGCTGCTACCCGGTGAGCGGACAGACCTATTCCAGAAAGATAGACTATAGAGTACTTAATGTATTAGCAGGAATTGCGGCTAGTGCTCATAAGTTCTCCAACGATATCAGACTATTGCAACATCTAAAAGAAATTGAAGAACCTTTTGAAAAAAATCAGATTGGTTCCTCTGCAATGGCGTACAAGAGAAATCCAATGAGAACAGAGCGAATTGCTTCCCTTGCTAATTATGTTATGGTGGATGCATTAAATCCAGCCATTACCACAGCTACCCAGTGGTTTGAACGTACGTTGGATGACTCTGCAAATAAACGTATCAGTGTACCGGAAGCATTTTTAGCGATTGATGGTATCCTTGACCTTTATATGAATGTTGTAGACGGTCTTGTGGTTTATCCTAAGGTAATCGAAAGAAGATTAATGCAAGAGCTTCCCTTCATGGCAACTGAAAATATCATGATGGATGCTGTAAAAGCTGGCGGAGATCGACAGGAATTGCACGAAAAGATTCGTACCCTTTCCATGGAAGCAGGCAGAAATGTGAAGGAAAGAGGCTTAGAGAATAATCTGCTGGAATTAATTGCAGCAGATCCAGCCTTCAATATGTCACTTGAAGAATTAAAGGATACAATGGACCCAGCGAAGTATACCGGGCGTGCGAAAGAGCAGACTGAGGAATTTATACTTGAAGTAATACAACCACTTTTGGATCAAAACAAAGAATTACTGGGATTAAAAGCAGATATAAAAGTCTGAATAAAAGAACGATTCAGTTGAAGATAGTTATAAAAAGGAATAACATGTCGGTATTTCCGACATGTTATTCCTTTTTTACTCGCCAATTTGTTGAAAAATATTGATTTCGATATTCCCTGGGCGTCATACCGGTTTCTTTCTTAAATACACTAATAAAATGGCTATGAGAACTAAACGCAAGGTAGTTACTAATATCCACAGCTGCGTAGTCAGAGAATTTCAATAAATTCTGTGCCAATTCAATTCGTTTGCTTCTAATATAGGAAGCCAAGGATATTTTCATTTCTTTTTTAAATAAGGTACATAAGTAAGTATCATTTAATCCTGTTGCGGAGGCTATATCGCAAATTAATATCTGTTCATGAAGATGTATTTGTATATAATCAATAGCTTGCACGATTGGTTTTGACATGGCTCTATCTCGATTGGTTTGTTTCATTTTTTTCGTAAAATCAAGAATTACCTTTCTATGCAGCTCCTCAATTTCAATTTCGGTAGAACATTTATCTGCCTTCTGAATGTACAAATCACTTAGTGAATATGCAGTTTCTATTTCAAGTCCACCCTCAATACAAAACCTGGAGATTAAGGCAATTGTAATGATTAAATGATATTTTACGTTTCTGATTGGATCATCGGATAAATGCCCCAGTCCTTCACTCTTAAGAGGGAGTTCCAAGGATTTGACCTGTTCTAAATCACCGGTTTTTACAGCATTATAAAAAGATAATTCTCTCTGGTAGGGGAGAGATTGTTGCTCATATTCCCTTTTCATAAAAGCATTACGAAGTAGTTCTTTATCCATATTATTGTTGTTATTACTACTTTGCTCCTTCATAGAAAAACTCCATTTCTTAATTCAAGGATCATTATAATGATATCGTATCATAGATATGCTAAGAAATCTAATATAAAACCAAGGAATCTAATATTATTGTAAAAGAGTACTATGTTATATTTTAACTATTCAGTAGCTATATATTGTGAAAATCACCATAATGGAGGATTATTATGAAAAAATCATTGAGAAAGATTTTGGTAGGTTGCATAGCAATTGTTACGTCCATAAGCATTGTCTCGTGTAGTGGAAAGGATAAAAATACGAATACAGAGATTCCAGAAGAAAAAGACAATGAGATTCAGGCGGAGATTACAGTTACGGAAGCTCCAGAAGAAAATGCCATAAATACATATTTGCCAGAAGGTTATCATTTGGTATGGGAAGATAACTTTGACGGAAGTTCCCTAGATTTAGATAGCTGGAATCAGGAAAAACGTCAACCTGGCTGGGTAAACAGTGAATTACAGGAATACACGGATTCTACGTTGAACACCTATGTGAAGGATGGCAAACTAACGATACAGGCAATCAAAGATGGTGATTATTATACGTCTGGTAAAGTTACAACACAAAACAAGCAGGACTATACCTATGGACTTTTTGAGATTAGAGCCAAGGTTCCGGAAGGACAGGGACTGTGGCCGGCGCTATGGATGATGCCGACAGACGAAAGTTTCTATGGTCAGTGGCCAAAATGCGGGGAAATCGACATTATGGAGATTTTAGGACACGAGACGAATAAATTATACGCTACCATCCATTATGGGGAACCACATGGAGAAAAACAGGGCAGTTACATCTTGCCGGAAGGAAAATTCTCGGATGACTATCATGTATATACCTGTGAGTGGTTGCCCGGTGAGCTTCGGTTCTACATTGACGGTATCCTATATCATACGGCTAATAATTGGTTTACCAAGGCAGATGAGGGTGAATTAACCTTTCCTGCACCTTTTGACCAACCATTTTTCCTACAGTTTAATCTTGCAGTAGGTGGTCTCTGGCCAGGAAATCCAGATGAAACAACAAACTTTGAGAATGCCAAATTTGAAATTGACTATGTAAAAGTATATCAGCTGGATTCTTACAATGAGGATGTAACGAAACCTGGGGTAGCAACAAGAGAAGTTGGAAGCGATGGCAATTATATCATCAACGGAGATTTTTCGGAGGCTGAGAGTTTAGACGATACGGACAACTGGATTTTCTTAACTGCTAGCGGTGGAGCAGCAGAAACGGCAATTGCCAACAATAAAATAACAATTACCTCCACCAATGCAGGAACGGTGGACTATGGTGTACAGTTTGTTCAAGGTAATATTCCAATGCAAAAAGGGGCAGAATACGAGCTTAGTTTTACTGCGAGGGCATCAGAAGATAGAACAATGATAGTAACCGTGAGTGCACCGGATAATAATTGGATCAGGTATCTTGCGGATACGAAGTTGGAGCTGACACCGGAAGAAAAACAATATACCTATACCTTTACAATGACGGAGGCGGATGATCCAAACGGAAGATTGGAATTTAACCTCGGTAATCAAAATTCAATCGCCAGCGTAGAGATCAGTGATGTAAAGCTGATTATGACCGGACAGAAGGAAATCGATGAATCCAGTACTGCCAAGAGTATATTAAATGACGGTAATCACGTATATAACGGTAAATTCCAGGAAGGCGATGGCCGATTAGCTCATTGGACGGTTAATAATAACGTAGCGGACGCAAGTGTTAGTGTAACGAATGCAAACCTTGTAAGAGAACTTATGGTAGATATTCCAGGCAGTATAAGCAGTAACGAGGATGTTACCGTTACTCAATCGAATTTGGTAATTGCAGAGAATAAAGAGTATGTACTAAGCTTTCAGGCTAGGAATACAAAGGAAAGTACTATCGTAGTTACCGTTGGCGGTAAGGATTATGAAGTTCCTTTAACCGCTGAAGCAACCACCTATAAGCTACCGGTAGTAACGAAGAGTACCTTAAGCAATAAGGATTTAGTATTTAAACTGGGGGTAGCAGGAACAACCTATCTGGACAATGTTAGGTTAACAGAGGATGCTTTAGTTATTAATGGTGACTTTTCCAATGACTGGTTAGGGTTTACGGTATTTGCAGATAACAGTATAACATCCAAAGTAAGTTCCACAGTAGATAATAAGGAAGCAGAATTAACTATTGGCAGCGTAGGAAGTTTTGATTGGCATATTCAATTAATGCAGAAGAATATCCGTCTGGAAAAAGACAAATGGTATAAAATATCCTTTGATGCAAAATCAGATATTGATAGAAAAATTATGTTTGCTCTTCAAAGAGATGGGGCTGCTGATGATCTTTGGACCTTATATTCTGGGGCCACCATTATTGATATTAAATCAGAATATAAAAACTATGAATTAGTATTTCAGATGAGTTCCGATACGGATGAACACACCATCTTTAGTATCTCTATGGGTAATCTGGAAGGTAAGGAATTGGAAAGTCATAAAGTTTGGATTGACAATGTTGTTTTGGAGGAAGTAGAGGAGCCATAGACTTATATATGCTGTCATATTCATCCCTTTCGGTTAAGAAAGGCTTTTGACACTATGATCATAGTATTTGTTTAAAAACTTATAAATAGAGTAAACTGTACCCTGTAAGGAAAACGCGGATTGATTTCATTGGTTAACTTACAGGGTATCATTTTACTCTTTTTTATATGACAAGGTATAAGCAGAGCCTATCTGCGGACCTATTCATCCTTTATAGAATCGAGTGGCTTTTTCACGAGCGTATTAACATGATAAAATAACATACACTGTGCAAGCGAACAAAGTACACATTGGAGCATACCTCTAATTGCATTTAATTATTTTATGTTTTATAATAAATTAAGTCTAAAAATTACTATTTTTGATACATTTTAGAAGACACAGTTTTAATGGGATATGGCAAGTGAAATAATAATACTATCTCGTATTAGGGGACACATTTGTTAAAGGAGTATTAGTGCATGGAAAACAAGGAAGTATTTCTTACAAAAAATAAGATTGCCGATAAATTTTATGAACTGGAACGACATAACCCTAATTTATGGGATACTATGGTTGAAATCTATGAAGACTATGCACATCGTCTGCAAAATGGAAGCTTGCGTAAAGTCATCACAGGCTTTATTGAAGATATTGGTTCTCCAGCTGCAATGCATTCCATGAGATATCGTATCAAAACACCGGAAAGCCTAATTGTGAAGATAATTCATAAAAAGTACAGTGATTTTACCGATATGGATTATTCAAGTATTAATAAAGATACCTATGGCAAGGTTATTATGGATCTTTTAGGTGCGAGAATTCTAATACGTCACCGCTATCTCTGGGAGGATATTCATGATTTAATCTGGAATAGGTACTACAAAGGTACAGAAAAATATGTGAAAAATAGAATTATAGATTATATTGGGGACGATAAGACTCCCTTTCTTGCAGAGAGACCCAAGGTTTTCTATCGATACGAAGAGAATACGAAGCAATATGAATTAAAGGGCAGGGATACCTTTGATTTTGAAAAAAATAATCCGGGCTACAGCAGTAATCACTATATTATTAATTACTATGGTACTTATATTGAATTGCAGGTACGAACATTATTTGATGAGGCCTGGAGTGAGAATGATCATGATTTTGTTTATAAACTCTATGCCGGAAATAAGAAACTTGTTTTAAACAGAACCTCAAAATTATTAAGTAAGGTTGCAGAGATTGCGGATGAATTAAGTATGTTCATGCATGATTATTACGATGAGTCTATCTTTTCTGTGCCGGGCGACAAGCAGGAAGGAAAAAAGACAATTACTGAGCGCGTGGATCGGAGTTCAATTTATACCCAAGATGTACCGAAATATGATAGTCTTCATAGTAGAAGTGAAACATCGAAATCCATTGGGGATATTAACGACCTATATTAGTGAGGAGGAAGCTACAAATGAAATTGGAGCATAGTGAAGAGGCAATGAAAGTGGCAGAAGAATTTATGCATGCTTTAAAAACCGGAAGTTTGTCTAAGCATGTTCTTCCAAACAATTATGAGGATTACACTTTTGAAATTGAAAATAATGATTACAAGAATTATAGAAAATTCTTAAAATCAATGTCATATTATAACTATGTGGAAGATCGGACGGTAGCATACAATGGACAACTATAGTAAGAAAAATGTGAACAGTAAGACCTATCAATATTTAGTTGATGCCTTTGGTGAAGACCGAATCAAACACAGGTATGCGACTCTATGGGATTATATGACTGAGTTTATACAGAGACATCATTATGAAGACAATCTTATTATTTCAATCAATGCTCTCAATCAAATGATCATAGATTACTTTGTGGATATCGACCGCTTAAAGCAGTTTCACGGAATGGACAGAATTAGTACAACAAAGATTTATTCCTATACAGCATATTGGTTAATTAAACGTAAGCCTTTAATGATCGTGAAAGATAATATCGAGGATTATAATCTGACCTTTGCAAATGAACGTTTTGTAACAGGGTATTTACTGCGTTGTTTAAATAATGAAAGTATTAATACATTAATACTTGATGAGAAGAAGCCGGATTATATTGATTTTGTGGATAATATGATGTATTTTTTACAGTACCGTGTAATTACAGCACAAGCAATCGAAACCATTTTATTTGCATTTAAGGCAGGGAAAGCAATTCAGTATTCCGAGGATTACCAGAACTAATTCAGCGTAAATGCATTTTGAAAATTAATGAATTATACGCCTGAGGCCCAGAATGTACAGTGCCAAGAAAGATATGGTTATTTATATGAACATCAACCTTGAATATTATAAGATTTTTTATTATGTTGCAAAATCGGGTAGTTTTACCCAAGCAGGAGAGGAACTATGCATTTCACAACCGGCCGTGAGCCAGGCAATTAAATTGTTAGAAACCAATTTAGGAAGTAAGCTTTTCCTTCGTATACCCAAAGGGGTTAAATTAACTCCAGAGGGAGAAATGTTATATAATTACGTTCAAAGAGGGTATGAATACATACGCATGGGTGAGGTCAAGTTTCAAAAGATGCTGGATTTGGAACAGGGAGAAATTCGTATTGGCGCAAGTGATATGACTCTGCAATTCTATTTATTACCTTATCTTGAAAGCTTTCACGAAGAATTCCCCAAAATAAAGGTTACCGTTACGAATGCTCCTACTCCCGAGACGATTGAATACTTATACGAAGGCAAAATAGATTTTGGTATTGTAAGTGAACCCTTTGAGGCAAAGCCAGAGATTAAGATAACCAAGGTTAGAGAAATTCAGGATATCTTTGTGGCTGGCAGCAGATTTAAAGAACTCCAAGGAACTACCTTACAATACAAACAATTGGAGAGCCTGCCGATTATCTGTTTAGAGAATAATACTAGTACTAGATCCTATATAGATGAATTTTTAAAGAAGAATCAGGTAACCTTAAAACCAGAATTTGAGTTGGCGATGAGCGATATCATCGTAAAGTTTGCAGGAAGAAACCTTGGAATTGGTTGTGTAGTGAGTGATTTTGCTACAGAAGCTATGGCAGATGGAACTTTATTTGAACTTAAATTTGAGGAGCAGATACCAAGAAGAAATTTCTGTGTTATTACCGCCAGCAGTAACCCGGTATCTTCTGCAGCTAAGGAATTATTAAAGATACTAGGGATTGAATTAAATCAAGTATAAGATTATAGTTAAATGTGCATTTTTTTAAGTTGTTACGATAAACAATGAAGGAAATTGATAACTTTTCGTTTGAAAATGGACTTAATACAATGACTACAAAGGAGTATAAAATAAAATGGAGAACAACATGCAGAATATAAGAATAAAATATATTAGTGATCAGGTTGAAAAATTAAGATATATCGATCATAAATCGGATTGGATTGATCTAAGAGCAGCGGAAACAGTAGAAATGAAAGCAGGCGAGTTTCGATTAATACCATTAGGAATTGCAATGGAATTACCAGTGGGATATGAGGCACATGTGGTTCCAAGAAGCAGTACCTTTAAGAATTTTGGTGTTTTACAGACGAATTCCATGGGAGTTATTGATGAAACCTATTGCGGAGACAACGATCAATGGTTCTTTCCAGCACTGGCAATGAGAGATACAATAATTCAGGTGAATGATCGTATCTGTCAGTTTCGTATTGTAGAACATCAACCAAGGATTGAGTTTATTGAAGCTGATACCCTGGGAAATAAGGACCGTGGAGGCCATGGTAGCACAGGGAAGCAGTAATTCAGAGGACGGAGAAGTATATGGCTGGAGTAATAACGCATCTTGTTGTCGCAAATGAGATGCTTAAGTCTCTTCCGGAAGGGACAATAAATCAAAAGGGGTTATTCTATCTGGGTTCCTTTGCTCCTGATGCTGTACATGCGAGGGAAAACTATATTAGAGTATATAAGAAACACTCCCATTTTCGGGATGATATTTTAGATAGTGATTTTGAATTGGAAGAAAACTTTACAATTTATAAAAAACGTTTAGTGGATTTCATAACAAGACATCAAGACTATAAGGATCCTCTGATAGACTTGTATCGAGGATATGCGGTGCATATTCTCACAGACGAATTATTTATGCTATCTGTACGAAATGAGTTTTCTAAATCAGTAAAAGAAATTGGGATAGAGCAGAGTGATCCCCTGTTTTATGAAACCATTGTGACGGATTTACATCGAAATGATATGCTGTTAGTAAATCAATATGACGGAATGCAGGATATTAAGACGATACTGGAGCAGGCAGTTGTTTATCCAGTGGAAGATTATATCAGTGAGCAGGAGCTGGGTATTAGTGTGGAGTGGTTGTTAAATCAACATTTTTATACTCCTATGGAAAGCCTACAGCCTGTTTACATTTCCGCTCAAAGAATGCAGGAGTTTATTGAATATTCTACCAGAGAAATAATAAACAGGCTTTCTGGAAATGATGGTTTACCAAGAATGTTATAATGTCGATAATCTATTTCTACAAATGGTTTATAGCTATAGAAGGTTTACAGCAATACAAACCTTCTATTCCACAATTTCAATTTGATTCCCATCAGGATCTAAAACACAACTTTCATAATAACCATCACCGGTAGTTCGAGGCTTGCTTGCTACTGTATAACCGTCTTTCTCCAGTTGGGCGGTTAGCGAATCTACGTTGTCTTTGCTTCCAACACTAAAGGCAATGTGGATATAGCCAGTTTGATATGGAACTGGGGTTATTTCCTCAAGCTGCGGTCTGGTCATTAATTCTAATCTAGTAGTATCTTCAAAAGATAAAAAATATGTGCGAAGTCCAGTGGTTTTGTTGTGATAACCCTCATTAGAGGTAGCATTAAGATATTTCATATAAAAAAATCTCATACGTTCCAAATCATTGGTATAAAGTGCAAGGTGGTTAATTCTCATCATGTGTTTTCTCCTAACTTCTTTTCTATTTATAATCAAAGCTTTTATAATCTTAAACTAATAACTCCATTGTGTTCATAATAATATTAACATAAGACCTATTAATAATCTATGAGCTTGTTGCTCCAATCGGTATTTACAAGATTCAGAAATTGATTACTATTTAGAGAAAATAAAAGAATTAGTTTAGAATTACAGGAGCCAAGAGTCAGAATACCCGGAGAAGGATATTCTATCTATTTTTATAACTATGACAATAATTTGTTTGAACTTCATACGAAAACTTTGGAACATAGATTAGCTACCTATTCACTTTAAAGAAACTGGATAAGTTCTTGTTATAGAAGTTATAATTAATATTGATTTTACTTATGCACATAATTGCATTATACTTGATAAGTAATTGGAGATATTAATTGGATGAGGTGCTAAGGCACTAATCCATCATATGATTCAAGGAGGATTTCACTATGGTTAAAGCAATTGTTGGCGCTAACTGGGGCGACGAGGGTAAAGGCAAGATTACGGACATGCTAGGACAAGAAACAGATATCATTGTAAGATATCAGGGTGGAAGCAATGCAGGACACACAATTATTAATGAATATGGAAAGTTCGCACTTCATTTATTACCCTCCGGTGTTTTTTATAAACATACCACTTGTGTTATAGGTAACGGTGTAGCACTTAACATCCCCTACCTAGTGAAAGAGATTAATTCTATTGTTGAACGCGGAGTTCCAACACCTAAGATTTTAGTATCAGACAGGGCACAGATTATGATGCCTTATCATATATTGTTTGACCAGTACGAAGAAGAAAGACTGGGTGGTAAATCCTTTGGTTCCACCAAATCAGGAATTGCACCGTTTTATTCTGATAAATATGCAAAGATTGGTTTCCAGGTTTCTGAATTATTTGATGACGAAGTTTTAAAGGACAAGATTGCAACCGTATGTGAGCTTAAGAATGTAATTCTAGAGCATTTATATCACAAACCTGCAATCAATGAAGAAGAATTATACAATACCCTTGTAGAATATAGAAATATGGTAGCACCTTATGTATGTGATGTATCTGCATATCTTCATGAGGCAATAAAAGCAGGAAAGAACATCCTATTAGAAGGTCAGTTGGGAGCTTTAAAAGATCCCGACTTTGGAATCTACCCAATGGTAACCTCTTCCTCTACGTTAGCAGCTTATGGTGCAATTGGCGCAGGGATACCTCCTTATGAGATCAAGAGCGTAGTAACAGTTGTTAAAGCATATTCCAGTGCTGTTGGTGCAGGCGAATTCGTTAGTGAAATCTTTGGTGAGGAAGCGGACGAGCTAAGAAGACGCGGCGGTGATGGCGGCGAGTATGGTGCAACTACTGGAAGACCTAGACGTATGGGCTGGTTTGATGCAGTAGCGACCCGTTATGGATGCAGAATGCAAGGAGCAACCGAGGTTGCATTTACGGTACTTGACGTTCTTGGATACCTTGATGTCCTTCCGGTATGCGTGGGATATGAGATTGATGGTGTTGTTACTAAGGATTTCCCTACCACAGTGAAGCTTGCTAAGGCGAAACCAGTATACGAATATTTACCTGGCTGGAAGCAAGAAATCAAAGGAATAACAAACTACGAAGAGCTTCCAGAGAATTGTAGAAATTACATTGAATTCATTGAGAAAGAGTTGGAAGTACCTGTTACTCTAATCTCTAATGGACCAGGAAGAAATGACATTATAAAAAGAAATATTTAATTAAGTATTAGAGTTTTATATTATGTTTAAAGGGCTGAATCTTTTAGAGGATTCAGCCTTTTAATATATAAGATATTCTAAGTGTAAAAAATAAAATGCTGCTGATCTTATATAGAGATAGAAAGCTCTAGTTTTTCTTATACTTTGTCGGACTCAAGTTATTCCTTACACTTGCTAGACATTTTAAAGTCCATATGTTACGATAATCAAGCAAAAGATAGGAAGATTAATTTATTTGTAATAATGATTTGGCAGGAATACTCGTGAATAAAAGGGATGTCGTGTTTATTAAAATTAATCATAAATTACAATGGATATAGAGAGGTTTACGTTCATGAATTTATTAACTATAGAAAATATGAGCAAAAGTTATACAGAAAGAATGCTGTTTGACCAGGTGTCCTTAGGTATTAATGAGGGTGAGAAAATTGGTGTAATTGGCATAAATGGCACGGGTAAGTCGACTTTACTTAAGATGATTGCTGGACTTGAAGAACCGGATAGCGGAACGATAACCAGAGGCAAGAAGGTGAGAATAGGTTATCTGTCTCAAACACCAGCTTTTGAAGAAGGTCTTAGCATTTTGCAAAATGTAGTACTGAATCAAAAGGCAGAAGAGGAATATCGTAACTTGGAAGGAGAAGCAACCTCCATGCTAATAAAGCTTGGTATTAGTGATGTTCATGCTGAACCACGCCTTTTATCAGGTGGGCAAAAGAAAAGAGTTGCCTTAGTGCGTACTTTACTAACCCCTGCAGAAATCCTAGTCTTAGACGAGCCTACCAATCACCTTGATAATGAGATGACAGAATGGCTGGAAGAATATTTAACGAAATATCGCGGTGCTTTTATTATGGTAACCCATGACCGCTATTTTCTTGATAAAGTAACCAATAAGATTGTGGAAATCGATAAAGGTGCAATCTATTCCTATACAGCAAATTATTCAAAGTTCTTAGAACTTAAAGCCGAGCGGGAAGATATGATGATGGCAACGGAACGAAAGGCAAAGAGCCTTTTTCGTATGGAGCTGGAGTGGATGCAACGTGGAGCAAGAGCCCGTTCCACCAAGCAGAAGGCACATATTCAACGTTTTGAGGAATTACGTGATAGGAAAGTAATTGAAACCGATGGTAAGGTAGAAATTAATGCTCTTTCTTCTCGAATGGGTAAGAAGACCATAGAGTTATCCAATGTAAGTAAAGGCTTTGGTGACAGGAAGTTAATTAATGACTTTACGTACATCCTTCTTCCCGGCGATAGAATTGGTATTATAGGAGCTAATGGATGCGGTAAGTCCACCCTGCTTAATATTCTTACCGGGATGCTGCAACCGGATAGTGGTTCGGTTGAAACCGGAACTACGATTAAGCTGGGGTACTTTTCACAGGAAAATGAGTATATGGATGAAGCCTTAAAGGTTATAGATTATATTAAAGATACGGCTGAATATATTAAGACCACGGAAGGAACGATAACAGCCTCACAGATGTGTGAGAAATTCTTGTTTTTCAGTTCGATGCAATATACACAGATTGCTAAATTATCCGGAGGCGAGAAGAGAAGACTATATCTTCTTAAAGTACTAATGGAGGCTCCAAATGTATTGATTTTGGATGAGCCTACCAATGATTTGGATATTCAGACCTTAACTATCCTTGAAGATTATCTGGATTCCTTTGCTGGAATTGTTGTTACGGTTTCCCATGATAGATATTTCCTGGATAAGATTGCTACCCGTATCTTTTCTTTTGAAAACGGTTCAATTCGTCAGTATGAGGGTAACTTCTCGGATTATAAAGAAGCCAAACTCCTTAGAAATGAGCCAGTTACAGGCAAAGCATCAGCAGCAACTGATGTGGCAGAGGAGCAAAAATCAGCAAGTGTAGCAACTTGGAAACAGAAGAGTAATAAACCTAAATTTACCTATCAAGAGCAAAGAGAGTTTGATACCATTGATGAGGTAATAGCTGATTTAGAAAAGAAAATCGAAGAGACAGAAGTGGCTATTGGAAAGGCTTCTACAGATTACACCAAGTTGAATGAACTAATGAAGCAGAAAGAAGATTTGGAAAAGTCTTTGGAAGAGAAAATGGACCGCTGGGTATATCTGAATGATTTGGCGGAACAAATCGAAGAAGCAAAAAATGAAAAATCGTAATTACAGCTTACCTTTATAATAAAGTTTATAAGAGTGAGGTAGAGGTAAAATAGATATGGCTATCATATTAATTTTTCTTTTTAGTTCGTCCAAATTTGCAACGGAGTCTTTATGAGTTTAATTATATAAATAAAAAAGGTGGCTACTTTTTGGATAATGTCCAGAGAGTAGTCACCTTTTTATAACTAGAGCTTTACTTATCAATTTACGGTACTGGCTTATAAAGTGTGTAGAAGTCAGCCTCGACATCCTCCATACGTTTACTATACCAATACTTTGCATCCTCAAGGGCTTTGTTATAAATCTGCTTACCCAGCGTCTCCATAAAGAAGTCCAGAATACCTTCAGAAGCTATGATGCCTAGCTTTTCATCACGTTCCGTTTCAAAGTAGTACTTGATTTCCTCAAGTAACTGTTTCTTTTCCTCACTTGTCAAATTAATAAGTGCTGTGCTCTGATTTCTATTCATCTTATCCTCCCATGACTTTTTAAATAATGAATATGGAATCCTGTAGATGTCTGTATTTAGCAGAGCATTTGATACTTTGAAAGAATGCTATGCTGTCAATTCAAACTGCGAATTGTAAAGGTTAGCGTAGAAGCCGCCTTTTGCAAGGAGTTCTTCATGGTTACCCTGTTCAACGATATCGCCTTCATTCATTACTAAGATGGTATCAGCATCGCGAATGGTAGATAAACGGTGAGCAATGATAAAGCTGGTTCTGCCCTTCATTAAGGTATCCATTGCTTTTTGTATTAATATTTCTGTTCTGGTATCTACGGAGCTGGTTGCCTCATCCAATATCAAGATCTTAGGATCAGCAAGAATAGCACGTGCAATGGTCAATAGCTGTTTCTGGCCTTGGGATACGTTACTTGCTTCCTCATTTAACACCATCTTATAACCATCCGGTAAGGTAGAGATAAAATGATGAACATGAGCTGCTTTCGCTGCTTTTAGTACCTCTTCATCAGTGGCATCAAGCTTACTGTAACGAATGTTCTCCATGATGGAACCATTGAATAGCCAAGTATCCTGCAATACCATACCGAAAAGTTTTCTAAGTTCACTACGATCAAAGTCCTGAATGTTATGGCCGTCAATCAGAATTTCACCACTATTGATGTCATAGAAACGCATTAGCAACTTAACCATAGTGGTTTTACCGGCTCCGGTAGGGCCGACAATTGCAATTTTCTGTCCTTTTTCAACCTTTACGCTGAAGTCATTAATAATAATTTTGTCAGGGTTATAACCGAAATGAACATTTTTAAATTCAACATTGCCGGTGATTACTTCACTGGATACAGAGTTTTCTACAGTCTGAACTTCCTCTTCAATATCTAAGAATTCAAAGACACGTTCTGCAGCGGCAGCAGTGGATTGGAACATATTTGCCACCTGACTTAGTTGTCCGATTGGCTGTGTAAAAAGTCGGATGTACTGAAAAAAGGACTGAATATCACCGATTTTAATTTTACCATTGATTGCTAAGTAGCCACCCAGGATAGCAACACCAACATATCCGATATTACCAATGAACATCATAACTGGCATCATTAAACCGGATAAAAACTGGGATTTCCATGCAGATTCGTATAGCTTATCATTCTTTTCGTCAAACTCTTTAATCGATTCCTCTTCTTTATTGAATAATTTGATAATATTGTGGCCACCAAAGGTTTCTTCTACCTGGCCGTTAACATGACCTAAATATTCTTGCTGCTGTTTAAAGTATTTCTGTGATTTCTTAACTACCTTGCTAACCACAATACCGGATATTGGAAGGATCATAAGTGCAAGTAAAGTCATAGGTATACTGATACGTAACATCATAATAAGTACACCAATAATCATAACCACAGAGGTAATTAATTGAGTTAAACTCTGGTTTAAGCTGTTGCTAAGAGTGTCAATATCATTAGTTACTCTGGATAATATCTCACCATGAGAAGTAGTATCAAAATAATTCATAGGAATTCGATGAATCTTTTCTGAAATATCCTTACGAAATTGATAGGTTACCTTCTGTGAGATACCGCTCATGAATAGACCCTGAATAAAAGTGAATACCGCACTGGTTGCATAGAGGATAATCAGAGTTATTAAAATCGTTCCAAGGGCATCAAAGTCAATACCCTCGCCACCTTTTATTTTACTTGTAATACCTTCGACGATCTTTGTGGTAGCATCACCCATAATAGTTGGTCCGATAATGGTAAATATGGTACTGCCAATGGCAAATAAAAATACGATAAAAAAGCCAAACTTATATTTTGCAAGGCTGGCAATAAGTTTTCTCATTGTGCCTTTAAAATCTTTCGCCTTTTCTCCCGGCATCATACCTGGAGGGCCTCCCGGACCCATCATACGTCTTCTTTGTGCTGCCTTGGCGGAAGAATTTTCTTTCTTTATTTCTTCATTACTCATGATCCAATTCCTCCTTTGATAATTGAGATGAGGCTATTTGCTGATATACTTCACAATTCTTTAAAAGTTCTTTATGAGTTCCTTGCCCTACGATGCGGCCATCCTCCAAAACAAGAATCTGTTCCGCATTCATAATGGTGCTGATACGTTGAGCTACAATAAGAACGGTACTATCACCAATTTCTTCCTTCAGAGTTTTACGTAATTTTGCGTCAGTCTTATAATCTAAGGCAGAAAAGCTATCATCAAAGATGTACACATCAGGATTCTTAGCAATTGCTCTGGCAATGGAAAGACGCTGTTTCTGGCCGCCAGAGACATTGGTTCCACCTTGTGCAATTGGCGCATTATAGCCTTCTGGCATAGCTTCTATAAAATCTTCCGCTTGTGCAATTCTTGCAGCCTTCTTCATTACATCTTCGGCAGCCAAATGATTACCAAACTTTATATTTGACTCAATGGTACCAGTGAACAATACACCCTTTTGAGGAATGAAACCAAGTTTATCTCTCAAGTTTTTCTGCTTAATCTTCATTATATCTGTTCCATCCAGAAGAATGCTGCCAGAGGTTACATCATAGAATCTTGGAATTAAATTAATTAAGGTACTCTTACCGCTACCGGTACTACCGATAATGGCTGTAGTTTCACCAGGCCTTGCAACAAAGCTGATACCCGAGAGAACATCTTCATCTGCATTTGGATAACGGAAGGATACATTTTTAAATTCCAGAACACCCTTTGCTTTGGTGGATATAATTTCTTCTTTTACAGGATCTTTTATAGTTATCTCTGTGGATAAGATCTCTTGAATACGTTTTGCAGCTACAGTTGCTCTCGGGAGCATAATGGATATCATAGTTAACATAAGGAAGGACATAATGATCTGCATGGTATATTGAATAAATGCAATCATATCACCAACCTGAACAGTACCCTTTTCAATTCCATCAGCACTTACCCAGATAATTAAAATGGATACCAGGTTCATGATTAAAAATAGTACAGGCATCATGAAGGTCATAACTCGGTTAACAAATAATGAGTTCTTGGTTAAATCAACATTTGCCTTGTCAAAACGTTTTTCCTCATGTTCCACCGTACTAAAAGCACGGATAACCGGAAGACCGGTAATAATTTCTCTCATTACCAGGTTAATGCGGTCAACAAGTTTTTGCATCTGTTTGAACTTAGGCATAGCTACAATCATTAAGGTTCCGATCAAGAGAAAGATTGCTCCAACTCCTACTACCAGTATCCAAGACATAGAAGACTCTGTGTGTAGAACCTTTAAAATACCACCTACTGCAAGGATTGGAGAGTAGATAACAATACGAATCAACATAACTAAGAGCATCTGAACCTGCTGGATATCGTTGGTGCTACGAGTAATTAAGGAAGCAGTAGAGAATTGATCCATTTCTCTATTAGAGAAGGACAAAACCTTCTTAAATACATTACTTCTTAAATCACGACCCATTTTAGCAGCAATTCTGGCAGATAAAAAGGTTACCAGAACAGATGCGAGCATACCGATTAAGGCAAGACCAAGCATCAAGGCACCAGCGTAAATAATGTAATCGGTCTGCATTTTATCTACATCTACACCAATTGCTTCATATTCTGCTCTTATATAAATTGTACTCGTGGAGGACATAAGCATCTCCGGCATAGCCGAAACCTGTTCTCTCATACCAGTTACTATTGCAGTAAGGTTTTCCTTTGGTAGCATGGACAGAACACCGAAGATGTCAACATCCTTTTGATCAGAGCCAGGTGCAAGCTGGTCAACAAGCTTTTGTCTACCGGCAATTGCTTCCTCTGTATTGCTCTCAAACTGCAAGGTTAAGAGTAACGGAATTGCCATAGCATCTGTGAGAGCAGCTTCCTCTTTGCCATCCCAAAGATAGATTTCTTCTGACTTAAGTAGTGGATAATCCTTTTGGTAATTTGACCATTCCTTTTTGGAATATCCATCTGAAGTTAAGATAGAGTAATGAGGGAGAATAATACTTTCTTCCTCCGGAGTCATAAATAATTTAATACGGTCGAACTCGGTCTTTCTCACCACGGTAGGTACCGGACTATCAATACCATTTTTCATGATACCGGTATTAATAATGTCCGAGGTATAGGAGGGGAGTGCAAGATCACTGTTTGCCTGTATTACTAGAAGAATTATGACAAACAATATGGACACAACCGATTTTTTTAGAAATCGAAAAAGTTTAAACATAAGTTATTCCTTTCAAGTTATTAATAAGTATAGATCACTTGCAATACGGTAAAACAAAATTCTGACCAAAGTACTATAAGCATACTTTAGAATAAGATAATGGATGTTAGTTATCGTTCTTATAGAGGTTTTGATGCAATTTTTTTGTCAGAGTTAAGAAGGTATGAAGTTCTTCGTCATCAAAACCATCAAATAAGTTTTCAAGTAAACACTTCATATGTTTTTCACCACTAGCTGCCAGGTTATGACCTTCCTCGGTCAAATAAACACGCATGATTCTCTTGTCGCCCTCATCAGGAACACGTCTTACAAACCCATTTGCTTCAAGTTTAATAAGCATTCCGGTAATGGTTGCCGGGGTGACAAAACTTAACTTTGATAATTCCTTCTGTGTTAATCCCTCTTGCTTTCTTATTAGTGTTAATATTTTGGGTTGGCCGGGGTAGATATTCTTATTTTCTGTTTTGTGATAAGAACGCTGATGGATGGACTTAAAAACCTCGTGTAAGGTTTGTATTAGTTCTTGAACTTCAGCTCTCATTTGTTGTAACGATTCCTCCTTATAAGTTTTTCCTATTGTGAGGTGTTTTTAACAGCTCTTTTTAATGGAAACCTAATTATATAAAAATTAATTAGGCACCTAATCAAATGGTATTATAGCATACTAATAATTCATGTCAATAAGGGAAAAATTAAAATTTCGTTAAAGTTATAATAAAGTCACAATTAAAGTGAAATAGTCAAGCTTAAATTGAACTATTATTATATATATTGCATAAAAATCATTAGTAAGAACCCCGCAAAAAAAGAAGCAAACTATCCAGTGGAGTAAGGACAATCCTAATAATGTCTGTCAGACAACTCCCAAATAGTTTGCTTTCATATTTATAGAATAAATACGGTTTAAACTTCGCAGTACAAGATGAAATATTGCATTATTTTACAGTTTCTAAAAGTACTTGAAGTAAGGCATCATTTGCTTCTGGTGCCATGAAGCAAAAGCGTACAAATTTATTACTAAGAAAAGGGAAAGTAGAGCAATCTCGTATCATAAGACCCTTCTTAATAGCTGCCTCAAATAATTCCATAGAGGTTATATCCTCACGCAATATTTTAACAAGCATAAAATTTGCAGTAGGTTTATAATAACGAAGATTCTTACAGGTATCCAACAGTGTACATATTCTGTCACGCTCTTTTGCAATCAAATCTCTGGTTTGACTAATATATTCCTCATCTGTAAACATGATTTCACCAGCAATTGCTGCCAGACTATTAATGGTCCAAGGGTTTTTCCTCTGATTTATTTCTCGTAATAAATTTGGATTTCCACAAACTGCATATCCAAGGCGAAGTCCTGGAGCTGCAAAGAATTTGGAGATACCTCTTAGTATAATCAGATTATTATAATAGGCAGTGAGTGGAGCACAAGTGATTTTTGAAACATCTTCTGCAAACTCAACATAGGTCTCGTCCACCATGACAAAGATACCTTTTTGCTTACAAATATCAAGAATTTTACGCATATCATTCTTAGTAATGGCTGTTGAGGTTGGATTGTTTGGATTACAGATGGCTAACAAATCAATTTCAGAGGTCAATTCTTCTTCTAATTTAGGAATATCCAGCGCGAAGTCATTTTCCTCTTCCAAACGGTAATATCGGGTAAGGCCGCCGCCTAAGGAAACCTCGCGTTCATACTCAGAATAGGTTGGTCCAATAATTAAGACTTTACTTGGATGCTTAATTTGAATAAATAGGGAAATTAGCTCAGTGGAGCCGTTGCCGACAATAATATTCTCCATATCAGTGTGAATGTAATCCGCTATTTTTTTTCTAAGAGAACTATATTCACGGTCAGGATAACTCATAATAGCATCGATTCTATCACTAAGAGTGGCTTTTAACTTTGGCGATATTCCCAGAGGATTAACATTGGCAGAAAAACTAATAATATCTTCTCGTTTTATGTTGTATAACTTCTCTATTGTTTCTAAATCACTTCCATGAAAATGGTCGGAATGTTTAATCATATAAATCCTCCATAAAATACTAAAATATAAGGTCATTAACAGTGGACAGCCAACTGATTGTCCGAGAAATAAGGACTTTTGGCGATTTTTGATAGATACTAGATTTTTTCCTAGGGATGAATTATAATTATTATAGCGTATTTTTACCAAATTGCAATGGCTCAGAGGTGATAAATTGAAGGAGAAAATTAGTCTTATTTCCAAAGGTGAATTTGAATATGAGCAATCCATTCTGTGTCTTTCCACGGATCAAATTAATATAGTAGAAGATGCTGGAAAAGTACTGACAGGTACTTTTGTCATCAGCAATAGTCAGGAAAGACAGATGAAGGGTAAGGTTTACTCCTCGAATAATCTGGTGAAGCTGAAAGAAATTGATTTTCATGGAATTGAAAATCATATCACCTATGAATTAAATACGGAGGAGATACAACCAGGAACAATTTTAAATGGTTCCTTCCTTATTATCAGTGATTGTGGGGAAGCGACCATTCCCTTTTCTCTACATATCACACAACCTTATTTTGAGTCTTCCTTAGGTAGAATTAAAGATTTGTTTCAATTTACAAACTTAGCCAGAATGGATTGGTCTGAGGCAAAGAAGCTATTCCGTTCCACTGATTTTGAACAAATCATATTACTAAATGATGAACGTAATAAACAAATCTATCGAAGTTTAATCAATGGTGTGTCTACAAGTCAAGCACTCGAGGAATTTTTAATTGCAATACATAAAAAGGCAGTTGTACGATTATCTGTTGATAAAACTAATCTAGAGTATGAGATTAATAAAGATCAGATAACGGACAAGATAGTATTAACAAAAAGTAACTGGGGTTTTACTGAAATTAAAGTCAGTAAGGATGCCGATTTTATTAAACTGGACCAAAAATTTTTGTGGGCAGACCGTTTTATAGAAAATACTCATCAGATATCGTTTACAATAGATGCAAAAGAAATAAAAAACGGGAAACAGGTTGGACATATTTATATTAAAACAGCTTATCAGACAATTATTGTTACAATCGAATGCCGAAGAAAACATAAGAATTCGGCTTTCATAAAGGCAAGACAACAGAAAAAAATTGAACTTGATATGGTAGAACTATACCTGGAGTTCAGGTTAAATAAAGTTAATATATCAGAGTATGTGGAAAAGATGCAAGCTTTCATTAAGCAGCAATCTGGACAGGAGAACAGTCGTTCAAAGGAACTTCTGTTAATTCATCTGGCAATTATCGCTTCAAAAAGAAAGCTGGCAGACGAACTTTTGGCAGATTTACAATCTGAAGAAGTGCTGATTAGAAAGACGTCCTTGTTAGATTATGCTAGCTTTTTATATTTAAAAGCTCTTTGCCACAAGGAAGAAACAACAACCTTTCAAGCAGAAAATCATATAAGAAGAATTTATGAAAGTGGTTTTCAGGACTTTAGGGTCCTTTGGTTATTGTTTCAAACAGACCAAAGCTATGAGAAAAATAGATCCAGGAAAATTGCAGAGATAAAAGATCAATTTGACAAAGGGTGCCATAGTCCAATACTTTACTATGAAGCGATTTGTGCGTTCCGTGAAGAACCTTACTTACTTAGAGAGTTAAATCCTTTTGAAATTCAGGTCTTTCACTACGGTATTAAAAATTCCATGTTAAATAGAGATTCGATACAACAGTATGTCTATTTGGCTAATAAGATGAAGGAGTATCATCCGGTAGTATTTCAAGGTCTTATTAGGCTTTATAGAGTTTATGAATCTAAGGAAATTCTTTCTGCAATTTGTTGCCTGTTAATCAAAGGCGGAAAGAAAGAGGAAAAATACTTTACCTGGTATCAGTTGGGAGTGGAGGCTGGTCTGCGAATTACAGAACTCTACGAGTACTATATGTATTCGATAGATAAAACCAAGCACGAGCCTCTTGCACAACAGGTGCTGCTTTACTATGTTTATAACAGTAATATGACGGAAAAAATAAAGACTTATCTATATGCGAACATAATTGTCAATAAGGAGAACTTTGAGACGATATACCGCAGCTATTATAAGAAAATAGAAGTCTTTGCATTTAATATGCTGCAAGCTCATTACATCAGTAGTGATTTAGCTATTCTATATAAGGAATTCTTCAGTAAAAATAAAGTAAGTTCTGATACAGCAAGGTTGCTGCCCTATGTTCTTTTTCGGTACGAAGTAACCTGTACCAATCCAAATATTTGCAATGTTATTGTAAGACATAAGGAGTTAACAGAAGAAATAATAACGCCTTTAGTTGATGGGAGAGCACAGGTTAATTTATTTACCAGTGAGGCACAAATAATCTTAGTGGATAATCTTGGACAACGTTATCTTGAGACCTTAGAGTATAGCTTGAAACCTTATATGAACTTGGCAGATTATGAACCGAGCAGTTTATTACATAGGGAACACCCGATGCTATTGTTGTATTTATATAATCACTATCAAAGGAATCATATTAAGAACCTACAAGCAATAGAAGTACGACGTGAAGTTCTGACCTTATCAGAGCTATCAGAAGATGTAGTATGCGAATGTTATCAAACTTTAATCGAGTACTACTATGAGAATTACCAAGATGAATTGTTGGATTATTATTTGCATACAATTGACCTGAAAATAATAAGTCAAAGTGACCGTGCCAAATATATTGAGATGATGATGTCCCGTGGACAGTTCCAGAAGTCATTGGAAGCAATTAATATCTTTGGCTATGAGGATATAGGAACAGCTCGTATAGTAAAATTTTGCTTAGCTTATCTAAATCAACAAGAGGTACGAAACTATCATCCCATAATGGTTCAATTATGTTATACCGTATTTACTTATCAAAAATATGATGAAACCATATTAAGTTATCTAATGAAATATTATCAGGGGGATATGAGTCAGTTACTAACCCTTTGGGCGGCTGCCAAGGAATTTGATTTGAATACGCACTCCTTGGAAGAACGTTTGCTGCAGCAGATTTTATTTACTGAAAACGGAATTGAGGATAGCTTTTCTGTTTTTTATTCTTATTATGCTGGAATAGGAAATCATTTGCTGATACGTGCTTATTTGACCTATCTATCCTATTGTTATCTCGTACAGAAGAGGGAAATACAATCAGAGTTGCTGCCAATTATAAAGCACGAACTATATTATGAAGAAAATAAGATATGTCTGCTTGCCTGGTTGAAAGCAAACTCCATAAAAGATACTTTAACAGAGCAGGAAAAGACCTTTGCAGAGTACAATATACAGAGGTTTATTCGAAAGGGCATAGTGCTACCTTTCTTTCTAAATTATAAGGACGCAATACCAGTACCCGAAAAGTATCAAAACCAGTGTTTTATTACGCATCTAGCTGACCCTCGCAAACAGGTATATATTCATTACAGAATAGCTGGGCAGGAAGAGCAAAAGTATAAAGTGGAACGATTGCCCAATGTATTATTAGGAATTCACTGTAAAGGGTTTCTATTGTTTTATCCTGAAATCCTTGAATATTACATTACGGAAGAATTCCAGGATACGAGTATTAGAACACAAAGTGGTGAACTTCAGTTAGAAAGTAGACCAAATGAAATTGAGGGTTCAAACTACAATCAAATTAATCAAATGTTACATGCTTTGGAGGAAGAGGATGAGAAGCTCTTACTGCTAATGGAGAATTATATTAAGCAGGAGTATATGATCAGCAAATGCTTTAAGCCTATAGAATAGGGAGGAATACTGCAAATGGATGCAATGAAAAGACTTATCGTTGGATTTGATTTATGTGAGGATTATTCACAGTTAAGTTGTTATAGTTATAAAACGAATGAACCGATAACGATAGGCCTTTTGGAGCAAACAGAGCAAGAAGTAATGCTTCCAACTGCCCTCTGTGTAAGAAAAGATTCCAAACAATGGCTATTTGGTGAAGAAGCAGTGGCCTGTGCAAGTAATGGTGAAGGACAATTGGTTCAACAGTTGTTAACTAAATTACAGCTGGATGAGGCAACTGAGATATATCAAACTAAGTTTAGTGCAGTGGCATTACTTGAAAAATATCTTCGTAAGGTGTTGATGTTGGTCAAGAATTATTTCCCGACAGAGCCAATAACCAAACTGGTTATAACAATTGAGGAATCAAACCCTGTCGTTATTGATAAAATATACGAAACACTTAGTTTGTTGGGTATAGATAAGGAAAGAGCCAAAGTAATCAGTCATGCAAGTGCATACCTGTATTATGTTCTTAGCCAGGAAAAAACTTTATGGATGAATGATGTAGGACTTTTTGATTTTTCCTTAACGGGGCTATACTTTTATAGAATTCGATTAAATCGGCGAAGCAATCCAATCCTTGCGAGCTTAGAGAAACTGGACTTCACCAAGGATATAGAGGGATATCCCGGGTTTCAAAGCAAAGAGAAGGCAGCATATCAGTTTGACAACCTTTCAGATACAGTTTTACATAAACAGATTATAAGTACACTTTATTTCACTGGAAGAGGTCTGGATGGTGGATGGGCAGATACGGTTATTAAGGGATTGTGTGCTGGAAGAAGGGTATTTGTTGGTCAAAGTCTATATTCCAAAGGCGCATGTTATGCGGCCAAAGAATATGCCGGGGACAGTTGTTTAAAGGAAGTAAGACTATTTCATGATGATATGGTGACATCTTCTCTAGGACTTCGGGTATTTTGTGACAACAAATATAAAGAGGTTACTTTATTACACGCCGGGGATACCTGGTATGAGGTAAACAATAAATTCGAAGTGATTCCGGAGGATGCCACCTCCCTTGAGTTAGTACAGAGTAAACTATTATTAAGAGAGACTTCACAAATAAAGCTTTCCCTAGATGCCTTTCCTAAGCCCGACGCAAGGACAACTAGGTGGCAGGTGCTATTAACGTGTAAAGATAGGTCAACAGCAATTATAAAAGTAACTGATCTGGGCTTTGGGGAATTTTATCCAGGGACAGGAGAGGAAATCGAGTATACAATAGAAATATGAGTTAAAAGGAGCAACCATGGGGAAGCTGATACTTTGCAGTGGGGAAAGAACAACCAAACCCTTTGGATTCCAGTCCGGAGGAGTAAGAATTTATTCGATTGAGGAACTGTGTTTCTTTCTTTATCATCATGTCTATCTGATTGAAGAGGAGATGATAGGGGAGGAGCTATTTGATTGGATTGATTTAGAATTAAAGCTACCTGAGCGAGCAAGTAAATTAAGACAACTAAAGAAGCAGCGTGCTGACCTTAAAACCCTGATTACTGTAATCATGTGCAGCTCGGATTATTATACCGAAGCAGAAATTAAGGGAATGCTTAAAATACTGGACCGGTCGCTGGGAATGTCTCCGATGAAAAGAATGTGGTTAAAGGCCGATAATTACCTTAAGAATGGGAGCTTTTTAGAAGCAGAAGCAGCATATGAAAAACTACTTCATTCGAAAGATGCCATTGAATTGTCACCTGAGGAATATGGGGATATCTATCATAATCTTGCAGTTACTAAAGCTAATTTAACGGGATTAATGGAAGCCTCAAAGTATTTTTGGCAAGCGTTTGAGAGAAATCGTAAAGAAGAAAGTTTAAAGCAATATCTTTATAGCCTGAAGTTAACGCATGCCGATCAGGAGCTTATAGATAAGTGCAGTGTATATCAGGTAAGCAGTGAAGCGATAAATCTTATTTTTAAAGAGTTAAATGCATTTGAAGAGCAGGCATATTCGTCAAAACAAATGAAAGAGCTTAACCTGATAAAAGAACTGAAAGAACAGCAACAAAGTGAGCAATACTATAAAAGAAGAGAAGAAATGATAATGTCTTGGAAGATGAAGCTTAGACAGCTTTAAAATAGAGTATCATTTTACTACAATACTTGATACCAATGGAACGAGAAAGGAAAGTACATGGGATTCTTTCGAAAGTCACAAAAACAGAAAAAAAATCTTGCTGAAAAGATAGACTCGCCTATTATAGAAGATGAGAAAGTTCGTAAAGCACCCAGGCTAGAGTCACCTTCGGATCGCATACTTTATTTAAAAGAACATTGCGAACTATATCAAGACAGCAATCAACAAATTGAGGAAGCCAAGGCAGAGTATCAAGCCGTAACCTCCTATCTTACCGATATGCAGAAAATTGATCTAATACCTCTGGAGCAAAGAGGTGTGATGGAGGATGCAGCTCGTAATATCTATAATCTAACCAAGGAACGTTACAAACAACATAACAAAAGTACAAATTTATCTGACAAGCATTATCGTTTATTTGAACACTATGAATTACAAATACCCAAAGAACTCCCCTCCATGAGAGATGCAGAGAAATTTAAAGCAGTAATAGAACAAGATATCGAGCATTTGGATAAGGAAAGAGAAAGGTTGGACGAGGAACAAGAAGATATATTAAGTAAGCAGGCATTCTTAAAAGGCATTGCAGTTGTTGCCAGTTTAGTGGTTATTGGATTGTTTATGGTGTTCGTGATAATATCCTACAACTCAGAAGCGGACTTTACGCTTCCATTTTTATTAACAGTGCTTATGGGTATGATAATTGCGGTAGTAATTTATTTGGAAGCCAGGAAGAATGTTTCCAGTAATAGTTATCTGTACTTAAAGCAGAACCGGCAAATCCTCTTGATGAATAAGGTAAAGATAAAGGCGGTGAATAACCGTAACTATCTGGAGTATACCTATAATAAGTACATGGTGGAAAGTTATGAAGAACTAAAAGCCCATTGGGAAGAGTTTGTAAAGCTGAAGGATGAGAGTAGACGGTACCAAAAAAGTACTGATTTACTGGAATATTATAATAAATTGTTAATACAGGAATTAAAAAAGTTCATGATTAATGATGCAGAGATATGGATTTTTCAAAGCAATGCAATTCTTGAACGGAAGGAAATGGCTGATGTACGTCATCGCTTAAATATTCGCAGGCAAAAGCTTAGAGAAAGAATTGATTTAAACACATTGCAGAAAGAAAAAGCAGAGAAGGCAATTGCAAAAACCATAAGGGAGTATCCGGATTGTGAGGCTGATGCAGAAGCAATGCTGCGCCAATATAAAATTAATCTCTAGAAATTAAATGGGGTACCTTCAGAAAATAGGTACTCCTATGTATTTTACTATTTAGAAGAAGCTGTTATGTTTTATGTCATGAAAACAAAATTTGATAAATCTTTGAAATATTTGTGATTTTTCTTGAAGACTATAGAATTTTGGAATATGATAGTAATTACTAATAAGTGGAGGGTATATATGAAAAAAATTCAAAAGATATGTTTGAGTATGATAATGGTATTACTTTTATCCATTTCTACTCCTGGGATAGGTATTTTAAGTACTACCCAAATCGCTATGGCAGCCACAAACTCATCTACTCCAGCAGCTACCGTGGACAAAGTGAGTTTATATGTAGGCTATAAAACCTACCAGGTGAAATTAAAAAACTTGGCAAAAACAGCAACTGTAACCTACAAATCCAGTAATGATAAGATAGCTAAAGTAAGTAATAAAGGTGTTATTACAGCGGTTGCAAAAGGTAATACAACAGTAAGTGTCACAATGAAACAGAACAAAAAAACATATACCTCCAAAATTAAAGTAACGGTAGTTACACCGGTTATTAAGATCACAAAAAAGACAGATAATCTTATAGTGGGTGGTACATATACTTTTGCTGCTACAGTTACTGGTTCTGATAGTAAAGTAGCATGGCAGGTTTCTGACACATCTCTTGGATCAATTGATGGTGTAACTGGTGTGTTTAAAGCTCTGAAAAAGGGAACAGTCACCGTAACTGCTTCTGCAGGTAAACTCAAAATAACCACTAAGGTTACAATTAAAGAAGCAAGAATATCAACAGCAATTACCGACCTTACAATTTATGACGATACCATTATCTATATTAAGGTACCAAACCTTGGAGACGAAGATACTATATACTTCAAAGAGGCTGATGAGGACATTGCCTGGTGTCAATGGGGTAACTGGGATGGAGATACCTTGCCATTGTTAATTTCCCCTGATAGTGTTGGAACAACGACAGTCACCCTTACAACCACGGATAGTAAGGAAAAACTTGTTATCAATGTAACGGTAGTGGAAGAACCAATGGTGAGAGAGGCTGAAGCAAAAGAACTAAGCCCTTCTGAAATCTATAAAAAGAGCATCTCCTCTGTAGTGGAGCTTGAGGTATTAACAAATGACGGTGATTTGAAAATCGGTACAGGCTTCTTCGTATATAGTGGGATTCTCATAACCAATTATCATGTTATAGATGGAGCAACAGACATTAGAGTTTATACCAATGACGGGTATGAATATGTGGTTGAATCCATTTTAGGATATGATAAGGATTTGGATATTGCATGGTTATCGATTGATGCAGTTACAGATCACTTAAGAACCTACTTTGGCGAAATTTCGGCAGGAGATAAGGTATATGCCCTAGGAAGTTCACAGGGGTTAACTGGAACTATTTCTGATGGTATAGTATCCTCTGCATCCCGTATTTCTAATGGGGTTAATTATATACAAACAACTGCTCCAATCTCAGGTGGAAACAGCGGTGGTCCTTTAATTAATGCTTATGGCGAAGTAGTTGGAGTGAATACTTTTACCCTAATCAACGGGCAAAACCTTAATTTTGCAGTGGAAGTATTTCAGTGTTGGGATGTTAGTTTTTCTTCACCGATTAAGCCTGATGATTTTTATAAATCCAATGTGAAGGCTGATAAATATAGATATACCTTTGAAAATATCAATAAAAGCTGGTCTATGGAGACAGCGCAGATAATTGATGAAGATACTTATGTATGGGGTTGGTTTAAAAATGCAACTACAGATTACTATCGTTTGAAAGTAACTGGGGATAAGTCTATTGTTCTAACAGGAGCTCCATATAAGGAAGCCGATTTTAATACCTTTGACTTTAAAATAATCGATGCAAATTCTAATGTAGTAGCAACTTCAACCACAATACAACAAAACGAATATAGTTTTAGAAATATAGAAAAGTTACTGACCAGTGGTGATTATTGGATTGTTGTAACTACGAATAAGACAGATTTGACTACTGCTATGGATTATGATTTTGCATTATATTTTAAATAAGCAATTAGCAGTTCAGCCTTGCAAGTTTAATGCAAAATAAAAACACCCTTGACAGATTGAAAAACATTGCATAAGATATTACTATTATATTGTTAAATGTATTGATGGAGAGGATTAGATAAGGGTAGCTTATCAGAGAGGACCGCTCACCGGCTGAAAGGTGGTCTAAGGCAAGCTTATTGAAGGTAGCTCTGGAACAGTATTTCTGAAACCGCAAGGCGAGTAGGCGATACCGGGAAGTCCCGTTACAGACAAAGAGATGACTTGTCTTTTATATGTGCAAGCCATAAATAAAGGTGGTACCACGGTTCTTCGTCCTTTGCGACGAAGAACCTTTTTTTGTGTAGTTATAGTAATTGTCGATTGCGCAAAACCTTGTATCAGCAAAGAAATAATAAAAGTATTATTTATTGACAAATTAGAATGAATTTATGATTAATCGAAAGGAACAGTATGATGGAAAAAGAACTAGCAAAAACCTATGACCCCAAAAATATTGAAGAAAAACAATATGAGAAGTGGATGGAGAAGAAGTATTTTCATGCAAAGGTGGATAGAAGTAAGAAGCCTTTTACTATTGTTATTCCACCTCCAAACATCACAGGACAGCTTCATATGGGGCATGCACTTGATAACACCTTACAGGATATATTAATTCGTTTTAAGAGAATGCAGGGCTATAATGCACTTTGGCAGCCTGGAACTGATCATGCCAGTATTGCAACTGAAGTTAAGATTCTTGAAATGTTGAGAAAAGAAGGAATTCAAAAAGAGGATCTTACCAGGGAAGAGTTCCTTGTTAAGGCTTGGGAGTGGAAAGAAGAATATGGTGGTAGAATTATATCACAGCTTAAGAAATTAGGTTCCTCCTGTGACTGGGAAAGAGAACGTTTTACCATGGATGAGGGTTGTAATGAGGCTGTTAATGAAGTGTTTATTAAGCTCCACAAAGAAGGCCATATCTATAAGGGGTCTAAGATTATTAACTGGTGTCCGGTTTGTAAGACCACAATTTCAGATGCAGAAGTTGAGCATGAGGAGCAAGCGGGCCATTTCTGGCATATCAAGTATCCAATTGTTGGGGAAGAGGGTTATGTTGAAGTTGCTACTACCAGACCGGAGACAATGCTTGGAGATACCGCTGTAGCAGTTCATCCTGAAGATGAGAGATATCAACATCTCATCGGTAAAATGGTTTTACTCCCGCTTATGAATAAAGAGATACCAGTTATAGCTGATACTTATGTAGATAAAGAATTTGGAACTGGTGTAGTAAAGATTACACCTGCACATGATCCAAATGACTTTGAGGTAGGTAAGAGACACAATCTCCCAGAAATTAATGTTATGAATGATGATGCCACTATTAATGCATTTGGTGGAAAATATGCAGGGATGAGTCGTTATGATGCTCGTAAGGCAATTGTCAGCGAGCTTAATGAGCTGGGTCTTTTAGTGAAGATTGAAGATCACTCCCATAATGTTGGTACGCATGATCGTTGTAAGACAACGGTTGAGCCACTTATTAAACAACAATGGTTTGTTAAGATGGAGGAGTTGATTAAACCTGCAATCTCAAGTGTTAAGTCTGGTGAAATTCAGTTTGTGCCAGAACGCTTTGATAAAATTTACTTTAATTGGGCTGATAATATCAGAGATTGGTGTATCTCCAGACAATTGTGGTGGGGACATAGAATTCCAGCCTGGTACTGTGACAAATGTGGTGAGGTAACTGTTTCTAAGGCAGCACCTGAGACCTGTAGTAATTGTGGCCATACTCACTTTAAGCAGGATGAGGATACCTTAGATACCTGGTTTAGCTCTGCTTTATGGCCGTTCTCTACCCTAGGCTGGCCGAATGAGACAGAGGATTTGGATTATTTTTATCCTACCTCAGTTCTGGTTACCGGATATGATATTATCTTCTTCTGGGTGCTTCGTATGATATTCTCAGGATATGCGCATACGGGCAAAAAACCCTTTAGTAAGGTATTAATGCATGGACTTGTTCGTGATTCCAAGGGCCTTAAGATGAGTAAATCCCTTGGCAACGGCATTGATCCACTGGAAGTAATCGACAAGTACGGTGCAGATGCGCTTCGTTTAAGTTTAATCATGGGTAATGCGCCAGGTAACGATATGCGTTTTTACTGGGAGAGAGTTGAGTCCTGCAGAAACTTTGCAAATAAGGTATGGAACGCTTCCCGCTTTATTATGATGAATTTAGAAAAGGCTGAAATTAAAGAAAGTCTTGATGAAAGCCTATTAACCATTGCAGATAAATGGATTTTATCCAGAGTAAACTCCCTTGCAAAGGAAGCTACTGAGAACATGGAAGGGTTTGATCTTGGTATTGCAGTTCAGAAGATTTATGATTTCATCTGGGAAGAATTCTGTGACTGGTACATTGAGATGGTGAAGCCAAGACTTTACAGTGAGACAGATGAGACAAAGGCAGCAGCTCTATGGACTTTAAAACATGTTCTGACTACTTCTCTAAAACTTTTACATCCATATATGCCATTTGTAACAGAAGAAATTTTCTGTACCTTACAGGAAATGTCTGGGCAGTCAGAGGCTGAGTCCATTATGATTGCAGAGTGGCCAGTTTATAAAGAGGCATATGAGTACACCAAAGAAGCAGAAGCAGTTGAGCTTATTAAAGAAGCAGTAAAAGGCATTCGTAACGTTCGTACCGAAATGAATGTATTGCCAAGCAGAAAAGCTACCGTTATTGTGGTTTCCGATAGTAGTGAAGTAAGAGAAATCTTTACAGCAAGTAAAATATTCTTCGCTACCCTTGGTTTTGCAAATGAAGTTCTGGTACAGAGCGATAAGACTGGTATCCCGGAGGATGCTGTTTCAACTGTAATTGCTGGGGCTGTAATCTACATTCCATTTGCTGATTTAGTGGATATAGACAAGGAAATTGAACGTCTACAGAAGGAAAAAGCTCGACTTGAAGGTGAATTAAAGCGTGTTAATGGAATGCTTGCGAATCCTAGCTTTGTTAATAAGGCACCGGAGAGTAAATTAGCAGAAGAAAGAGCAAAGCTTGATAAGTACAATGACATGATGAAGCAAGTATGTGAAAGATTAGAGCACTTTAGCAAGTAATCGTTAGGACTCAAACTTCGTAATTAATAAAATCTACTTTTGCTTGATAAAATCAGTATATAATTTACTTTCATCAAGTAATTCGAACTGATTTTATAAAGCAATATTTAAGAACTAGTATTATGAAGTTTGAGTATATATGATGTAGACTAAGAAAGCGTGCGGTAGTTTTACCGCACGCTTTCTTAGTCTATTCTACTATTTTATCCTTCGTATAAAAGTTAGTAAGCTTTGTTATATTAAATGCATTTAGTCGCGTTATTAAAAACTAGATTCTAATCAAATACGACAATTGCTTGTTTACGTTTAATTCTAAGTAATACACTTTCAAGTATTCTAAAACTGTGGTTTAAATCCTTTTGTTCCAGATAAGCTGTGGATAAATCCTGACCGATTACAAGATCCATATTTCGTTCATCGGAACATAATAGCACTGCTTTTCCTGAACCAAGTACAGAAGTTGAGTATACTCGGTCATGTAGAACCTTTTTAATTCTGTCAATCTCTAATAACCCAGTACCAGGTTGAATTCTTTGTAATTTTGTATTCAGATCAGGGCTGAGTACCAATACATAATTACCATAGATACCATCTGATGCAAGTAATTCTAATGCTGTAACGATATCTGTATAAGCATTTTCACCAGTTGACCAGTCTGATTTCTTTAAATGATTAACTCCATCGGCAGTTAATAAGCCTTCATAACCAAGTTTTTCATTACCATAGAATAGGAAATGATCTTCTCTTCTAGCAATCGCTTCAGCAGCAGTTGCAGCTTTGGATAAGTCAACAGGAAAGCCTAATTGTTTACTCTTTACTAAGTCCTTAGCGAAAAGTGTGAAATCATCAAACAAGGTTGGGATTTCAACGTATTTTCTGCCTTTTGTGGTGATAATACCACTTTCATATACTTCATCAAGCTCATCTGTATCATCAATGGTAATACTTTCGGTTCCAATGCCGAGTGGTCCAAAGATATGAAGGAATTTCCTTCCGGTTAAAATGCTGCGTGCAATTTTAACTACGGTAGCATCAATCTGACCCCATAAATCCTCTGCTACAGGAGAACCTTCTCTAGATAAATAATCCATAATATTGCTCCTTTCATAGCTAAAATGATTCTAGTGCTTAATTAAACTTCCTACGGTAAGAGAATCCTTTGAGATAGCCGGGGATTCATTTAACGTATTTAAAATACCTAAATCCTCAAGCATTTCTTTCACTTCTGATTCTCCGGATTCAAAATGTTCTGCTTCTGAAGGATCCAGAATACGAAGAAGAGTCATCAATTCACCTACGTGCGCTTTTTCTTCATCACGAATTTCTGCAATTACTTTCTTTGCAATTTCATTGTCTGTAGCGCGTACATGTGCATCATAAACATAAATTGCTTCAAGTTCTCCGGCAATATTAAGTCTGATTGCCTGAATTAATTCTGCTGTTGTCATTTTCTTCTCTACATTCCCTTGGAATGGATTTGGAAAAGCTGGCATAACTTACCTCCTTGAAATAGGAATTATTACTGTTATTTAATTATAACAAGCTGTCCATAAAATACAAGTCTTTATTTTAATAATTGGTAAATATTTTCAATATTGTTACTTCGGTATTATTTCCATTAATATAAAGCTTATGCTAAATTTTCAGATGATACTTGCAATCGTTAAATTTTTCTTATATGATGAAAGTGTATAACGTATAATTAAGAGCAAGGAGAAAAACGTATGATGCTAAACGATGATTATATTAATTTTAGTATTAAAAAACAAAAGCACATTGCATTAATTGCTCATGATACAAAGAAACATGAGTTAGTAGAATGGGTGGAAAAAAATAAGGATATATTAAAGAGTCATTTTCTATGTGGTACAGGCACGACAGCAAGATTAATTGTAGATCAAACAGGTTTACCAGTAAAGGCTTACAATAGTGGTCCTTTAGGTGGCGACCAGCAGATTGGTTCCCGTATTGTAGAAGGAAATATTGATTTTGTAATATTCTTTTGGGATCCGCTGGCTTCTCAGCCTCATGACCCAGATGTAAAGGCACTGCTTCGTATCAGTGCGGTTTATGATATTCCAGTGGCCAACAACAGAGCAACTGCAGATTTCTTAATCACTTCTAGATTTATGAATGAAGAATATGAAAGAAAAGTTTTAAATTATAATAAAGTAATTCAGGGTAGATTAGAAGAGTTTAAATAATTGTGGAATAATATTTACTATTTTGATTAATTACAAAATAGTAAACGAAATATTTTAATTTCATATAAGAAATTGAATTACAGAAGTTATAGAAGAAAGAAAGGATTACACAAATTAATGTGTAACCCTTTAATATCTCTATAACTTTATTTTTATCCCTCCACTAAGCTGTCAATAAAGAATTTAGCAGCATCTGAAATAGGAATGTCACTATTATAAGCAGCCACAAGCAGACGGGGGGGAATATCTTGATTCGTATGAATAACGGATAAGTTATCCATGCTCTTAGTACAAAAGTCTGGGACAAATGCAATACCAAGACCTATTCTGGCTAAGTCAATCAGGAGATCATTACTGCTAAGTTCAATTGCAGGTACCAGATCTAAGGAACTCTCCAGGAATAAATTATGGAGAAATATACTGGTGGTAGACTTCTTATCCAGCATTAATATGGGAAATTGCTGAAGCTCTTGTAAGGTAATGGGATGATTAGTAATGGGAAAAGCTTCTGCATTTGCTATAAAAACATCTCTGAATTCTTTCACTGGAATGATCTGCATCATATTGTTCAAGGCACTGTTTGGAGAATTGGTGACAATGACATCCACCTCATTGCGCTCCAGAAGTTTCGCACATTGCAGTGAGGTTCCATTGGTAACCTTAATATGAATGTTCGGGAATTTCTTATGGAATTGATTAAGAAAGGGTACAAGATAGTAACGGCATATGGTATCACTCGCACCTATTCTAAGTTGAACACCATTCTTTGGATCTACGCAGAGTTGGTTTTCACCACGACTAATTAAATTAATGGCTGGCTCAATATGCTTTAATAAGAGTTCACCTTCTTTTGTTAGTGCAACTCTCTTAGTGCTGCGGATAAATAGAGTCTGATTTAAGCGCTTTTCCAATGTTTTAATGGACTGGCTTACTGCGGATTGAGAAATATATAAAGCATCAGCTGCTTCGGAGAAGCTAAGGCTTTTCGCTACGTGATAGAAAACCTTATACAATTCGTAATTAATATCCATGGTAATTTCCTTCCCTAGATTGATTCTGTAAGTAAAAAAATATACAATTGATTAGCAAGTCTAATAAAAAGATTAACATATATTAATTATGATTATAAGTTATGCTATGCTATAATGCAAGTAAATTAAGCTTGTCATGAGTACACATAAAGGAGTAACCATATGGGCATTGTAAAGAGAATTTATGTAGAAAAGAAAACACCCTATGCTGTAAGAGCGAAGGAATTAGTAACTGAGCTACGCAGCTATCTTGGTGTTAAGAACCTCGATAACGTGCGTGTTTTAATACGCTATGATATAGAAAATATCAGTGAGCAAATCTATAATAAAGCACTTGGAACAGTGTTTTCAGAACCTCCGGTGGATATTTTGTATGAAGAAACTTTTGAGGTCAAAAAAGGTGACCGTATATTTACAGTAGAATACTTGCCCGGGCAGTTTGATCAAAGAGCAGACTCTGCGGAACAATGTGTAAAGTTATTAAATGAAAAAGAAGAGCCAGTGATTCGCTCTGCAACTACTTATGTACTATCTGGTGAGTTTACAGAGGAAGAATTTGATAAGATTAGAGGATATTGTATCAATCCAGTAGATTCTCGTGAAGCACAAGAGAGTAAACCAGAGACATTAGTGGTTGATTTTGATGAGCCGGAAGAGGTTTTAATTATTAAAGATTTTAAAACTATGCCGGAAGAAATCCTTAAGGAACTTTATGCTTCCTTAAATCTTGCAATGACTTTCCGAGATTTTTTATTTATTCAAAACTATTATGCCAGTGAGGAAAGAGATCCTTCCATGACAGAAATTCGCGTTCTTGATACCTACTGGTCCGATCATTGCCGCCATACTACCTTCTTAACAGAACTAAAAAACATTGAGTTTGAAGAAGGTTTTTATACGAAGCCAATAAAAGAAGCTTATGAAGCCTATTTAACCGACCGTGAAAAACTTTACCAGGGAAGAACTGATAAATATGTATCTTTAATGGATGTTGCCTTATTGGCGATGAAAAAGTTAAAAGCAGAAGGCAAATTAGAGGACATGGAAGTATCCGATGAAATCAATGCATGCTCCATTATTGTGCCTGTAACCATAGATGGAAAGACAGAAGAATGGTTAGTCTTCTTTAAAAATGAGACCCACAACCATCCAACGGAAATAGAGCCTTTTGGTGGTGCAGCCACTTGTCTGGGCGGTGCTATCCGCGATCCATTGTCAGGAAGAGGATATGTATATCAGGCAATGAGAGTAACTGGCGCAGGCGACCCAACAGTTCCTGTAAAGGATACCTTAACTGGTAAGCTGGCGCAGCGAAAAATATGTACCGGAGCAGCTTCGGGATATAGCTCTTATGGAAATCAAATTGGTCTTGCAACTGGACTTGTGGATGAGATTTATCATCCGAATTATGTGGCAAAGAGAATGGAAATCGGAGCTGTTATGGGTGCAGCCCCAAGAAAAAATGTGATTCGTGAGAATTCAGATCCAGGAGATGTCATTATTCTTATGGGTGGACGTACCGGACGTGACGGATGCGGTGGTGCAACAGGTTCTTCCAAGAGCCATACTACAGATTCCATTCATACTTGTGGCGCAGAGGTGCAAAAGGGTAATGCACCAACCGAGCGTAAGTTACAGAGATTATTTCGAAGAGAAGAAGTCAGCCGCCTAATTAAGAAGTGTAATGACTTTGGTGCAGGCGGTGTATCAGTTGCTATCGGAGAGTTGGCAGCAGGACTTAGAATTGATTTAGATAGAGTACCTAAGAAATATGCAGGGCTTGACGGGACTGAGCTTGCAATCTCTGAATCCCAGGAAAGAATGGCAATTGTGGTTAGTCCAAAAGATGTGGACGCACTTCTTTCCTTTGCACAGGAAGAAAACCTGGAAGCAGTAGTTGTCGCAGAGGTTACGGAAGCTCCAAGGCTAATTATGAATTGGAGAGGACATGAAATTGTTAATATCTCCAGAGCTTTTCTGGATACCAACGGTGCTCATCAAGAAGCAGATGCTTATGTAAACATTCCAAACCAAGCTGATAATTACCTTGAAAAAGGAACCATTAAGATTACAGAAAATGTGAAAGAAACTTGGCTGCAGGCTTTATCCAACCTTAATGTATGTGCTAAAAAAGGGCTTGTTGAAATGTTTGACAGTTCCATTGGTGCATCCACTGTTACAATGCCTTTTGGTGGAAAATATCAGTTGTCACCGATTCAGACTATGACAGCTAAACTACCTGTACTTAAGGGTGAATGTGATACGGTATCTATGATGAGTTATGGGTTCGACCCGTATTTGTCCAGCTGGTCACCTTTCCATGGATCTATTTATTCGGTTCTTTCTTCCGTGGCAAAGATTGTAGCAGCAGGTGGAGACTATAGTAAAATAAGATTTACGTTCCAGGAATTCTTTCAGAAACTGGGCGATAACCCGAATCGATGGGGACAACCGTTTGCAGCATTGTTAGGTGCCTATGATGCGCAGATTAAGCTCGGACTTCCTTCCATTGGCGGTAAGGATAGTATGTCAGGAAGTTTTGATCAAATTGATGTACCTCCGACGTTGGTATCTTTTGCAGTTGATATAGCAATGAGTCAGGATATTGTTACATCAGAATTAAAAAAGGCAGGAAATGTTATTGTTCGATTTGATATAAAGATGGATGAATATGGCTTACCAGAGTATGAGCAGGCGAAAAACCTTTATGAAAAGATCACGAATATAATGAGAAAAGGTCAGATTGCATCTGCATTTGCTCTTGGTATTGGCGGTGTGGCAGAAGCAATTAGTAAAATGGCTTTTGGTAATAAACTGGGTGTAAGGTTATCTTTAGATATTACCAAAGAAGAGTTGTTTTTACCGTCTTATGGTTCTATTGTTGCTGAGTTACCCAAGGCTGAAGCTGATATACTTAGCAAAGCAGGATTTAGCTCCGAGGAATTCAAGGTGATCGGTACAATCACAGAGGAACAGACCTTTGTATATGGTGATGCTACTATAGCAATTGAGGAAGCCCTAAGTGCTTGGATGGGAACTCTTGAAAAAGTATACCCAACTCGTACCGAGACAGAAGCTGTTGAAATTCAAACGAAATTATTTGATTCAAAAAAAATCTATGTATCCAAGAATAAGGTAGCTAAGCCTAAAGTGTTTATTCCAGTATTTCCTGGAACAAATTGCGAATATGATGCATTAAAGGCATTTGAAAATGCTGGAGCAGAGGTTGAAACCTGTGTATTTAAAAATCTTTCAGCAGATAACATACTCTCATCTGTGGAAGCATTTACTAAGGGGATCCAATCTGCACAGATTTTAATGTTCCCTGGTGGGTTTTCTGCAGGTGATGAACCGGATGGATCAGGTAAGTTTATTGCAACAGCATTTCGTAATGAAAGGATGAAAGACACAGTAACTGACTTACTAAATAATAGAGATGGACTGGTTCTTGGTATCTGCAATGGTTTCCAAGCCATAATCAAACTTGGATTAGTACCTTATGGAGAAATCACTCCACAGAACGAAGATTCACCAACACTAGCGATGAACCGCATTGGACGTCATATCTCCAAGTCTGTCTATACAAAGGTAGTTACAAATAAGTCACCATGGCTGATGAAAGCCGAACTTGGGGGAGTATATTCCATACCAGCATCCCATGGAGAAGGACGTTTTGTAGCCAGCGAGGTATGGATTAAGAAATTATTGCAAAATGGACAGATTGCTACACAGTATGTAGATGTTCAAGGAAACCCTACTATGGACGTGGACTATAATCCAAATGGTTCCTACTATGCAATAGAAGGAATTACAAGTCCCGATGGAAGAGTCCTTGGTAAAATGGCTCATTCCGAACGACGTGGGAATGGAGTTGCAGTTAATATAGCTGGTGAGCAAAATCAGTATATCTTTGAATCAGGTGTAGCTTATTTTAGATAATGACCTGGCAAATAGATTCAAGTAAAATCACTAATTTCATTCATCATAATAAAATCTAATATTCGATGTAAAAGTTTAAAAGTTTATAAGTTTATTCTAGATAGAGTTGTATATGTGTGATAGTAAAGTAAATAGCAGCTTCCATTATTCATGTTTTGACAAGCATTTGTCTGACACGATATATGGAGCTGCTATTTGCTGTTAATCTATTAATTTAATGTTGGGGGGAATGCTAGTTAATAATTAATATGATTGATAAGTTCATAATTAATTTGAGTCATGGCAAATTCAGCAATTGACATTCCCATTGCAAAGAAGGAGAGAATGATGATTAAGGCAAAGGCTGTTTTGTCATAGACTAGAGTTACTTCCTTCTGTTTAAAGTTCGCCAATAAGACTTCGATTCCAAGCAGGATAAAAATGATTGGCCATAACTTAAAGATAATATGATAGGAGATGGTAGTAACAAAGATACGAAGTAGAAAGAGAGTCCCAAAGGTAATCAACATTCCACCCAGAGTGATGGTTCCTACTCGATGAGTCTTATTCATTTTTAAAGCCTCCATTCTCCTGTAAAAGCGTAAACTGTTCTTCTGCGTCCAATGCCCTCTTTTTGCCTCGTACCAAATACACACCCAGTGCTATGATTGCGACACTGATGATTAACTGTGGAAATCTATTACCGATGGAATAAAAAGCAGAACGTAGTTCAACAGGTAGTATAGAACCAAAAATATCAATAAAATTATCCCATAGGATGTAAACACCGACAAATATTAAGGTCAAAGCTACTATATTACGGAATTTTCCTTCTAAGAAGCTAGTAGTTTCTTTTGCAAATTTCATCGAAAACAAATAATCATCCTGAACCGAATTAAAAACCTCATCTGGTAAAGAACGAAGATTAAAGGTATCAAAAAACGCATAGAACCAGATAATTGGCAATGCAAACAATATAGGACTAAGATACAAAAAAACAGATAGAAATATTAAAAAGAAAAAGGCGGACATGAGGCTAATACCTCGTTTCATAAAGCCCATATACATTTGCCCGGCACCGGGTAAAAAGGAAAAACAAAATGTTAGAAAACTACTTTTTTTCTTGGTCATCTAAATTAACCTCCGTATTCATTATTTTATTGGAAAAATTAAGCATATTTTGTGTTAGGGTGTCCATTTGGTTTTTTATAACAGTAGTAAAGGATAAGTCGGTGTTCTCGTTTTCAATATTACTCGTATTTGTTTCATAAGTCGGAGCTGTATTCTCGGATGATTTTGAAAAATCCAGAGTAACAATAATTAATGCCAGAGCGAAGACGGTTGCTGCACCAACTTTTAAACTATAAAGAAATAATTTAACACGCCTTGCTGTTTCTCGGGCTTTACGTTCCAGCTGTACTTCGGGTTTTCTTACTGCTTTTAACAGGTTGGCTTTCATATCTTTTGGAGCTATCATTAGGTCTCCAGCTACAGCAGAAGCAAAACGTTCCGAGCAATAGTTACAGGATGCAATATGTTCAAAGAATACTGTTGTGTCCTCGGTTGATAAATTGTCTTGTAGAATTGTTGCAAACTCCAAATCAGTTATATGTGTTCTCTTATTCATGAGCAAATGCCTCCTTTCCATACTTTTTCTGTAATAAAGATCTTGCTCGATATATTTGTGTTTGTACCGTCTTTAAATTCTTACCTGTTTTATTCGCAATCTCCGCGGCCGTTAGTTCTCGATAGAAGTAATCAAGTGCTATTTCCCGGTAAGGAGATTTTAGTTTATCGCACTGTTCCGATAGTTGTCGTTTTACTTCGGCTTCCATTACTTTGTCTTCCAGAGAAGCACTGATACTTGGCTGTGCTTGAAAATATTCGTCCTCTGTAGGTATGCTTTGACGTTCGGCTCTTTTTATGTAGTCCAAACATTTATTTGTCGCTATTCTGCTTAACCAGGCTTTTTCATACTGTCGATCAAAGGTAGAAAGGTGCTTGTAGGCGGAAAGAAAAGTTTCCTGTGCCAGGTCTTCGGCTTCAAAGTAATCCTTTACGATTCGAAAGCAGATGGTATAAATTAAGTTTTGATAGGTATCTATTAGGTACTCATAGTATTGATCATTATTAATTACATCCGCCTCCTTTCCGTTACAAGCTCTATAACGATAGTATAATTGATATGTCTTCAACTTTGAAGAAAATTTAAAAGACAATTTCTACCTTATTAAATTGATTGGTATTAATTTATATGAAGTAGGGATCCCGTCTTGTTACATGAATAAATAACGAAGCAATAAGGAGGATATCTTCAAAAATATAATATATTTTATAAAATAATTTTTCTCTGTTTTGTTTTCCTTGTGCTAACTATGGATTCGTGGTAAATTATTGTAAGAAACCTGCACTGTAGTGCAGAAATAAAGTGTAATATAATGAAAGCGGAATGAGGTAATTGCAAGCTTGCTTGCAAATGCCGATTGGAGTAACAAGATCATGAGCAAGAATTATGTTCATGAAATAATGAAAGCGGAATGAGGTAATTGCAAACTTGCTTGCAAATGCCGATTGGAGTAACAAGATCATGAACAAGAATTATGTTCATGATATAATGAAAGCGTAGTGAGGTATTGCAAGCTTGCTTGCAGAAAAGGAGAATAGCGGATGACAATACAGGAAGAGATTAGAAAAGTTAAGTTAGCAAGCCCAAAGCTGCAGATGCTATCCCTAGAGGAGAGAAATAAGGCGCTATTAGCAGTAATAGATGCCCTTACCGACTATAAAGACGAGATTTTAAATGCAAATAAGGAAGATATGGAGACAGCAAAAAGGGAGGGAATTGCTGTATCTGTTTTGGGGCGATTAAAATTTGATGAAAAGAAATTGTCAGATGTAATCACAGGAATAAAGGATTTAATATCCCTGCCAGATCCATTAAATAAGAGACAGCTTGCCAGAGAATTGGACGAAGGATTGACTTTATATAGAGACAGTTGCCCGATTGGAGTAATCGGTATTATTTTTGAAGCGAGACCGGATGCTTTGGTTCAAATTACTGCACTCTGTCTAAAAAGTGGCAATTGTGTAATTTTAAAAGGTGGAAGTGAAGCTTTGAAGACGAATAAGGCACTGTTCACTGTAATACATGAGGCTGTCACCAAGGTCGGAGTTCCAGCGAATTGTATGTTACAATTGGAAGAAAGAAATGAGATTAAGGAACTTTTAACTTGTCATGAATCAGTAGATTTACTAATACCAAGAGGCTCCAACTCCTTTGTTCAATATATTATGAACAATACAAAGATTCCTGTTATGGGCCATGCGGATGGAATCTGCCATATCTATGTTGATAAAACTGCAGATATTAGGAAAGCAATTCCTATCATTGTGGATTCAAAGACACAGTATGTGTCCGCTTGTAATACAGTGGAGACCTTACTAGTTCATAAAGATATTGTTGCTAATCTTATGCCTGAACTGATGAAGGCACTAAAAGAAAATGGTGTTGAGGTTCGCGCTACCGAAGATATACGTCAATTTGTTGATTGCAAGCCTGTTGATGAGGAAGACTACCATACAGAATATCTGGACTTTATTATTTCTATAAAGACAGTTGAGACTGTAGAGGAAGCAATAGACCATATTAATTATTATGGATCACATCACACGGATAGTATTATCGCAGAAGATACAGCAGCAGCTGAATTATTTATGAGAATGGTGGATTCTGCAAGTGTATACCAAAACTGTTCCACACGTTTTGCGGATGGTTTCCGATACGGTTTTGGAGCAGAAGTAGGAATAAGTACAGGAAAACTTCATGCCAGAGGACCAGTTGGTCTAGAAGGATTGGTAAGCTATAAGTATAAGTTGTTTGGAAGCGGTCAAGTAGTAGCAGATTATTCCAGTGGAGAAAAGAAGTTTCATTTTAAAGAGCTATAAGAATAAAGTATAGAACTGAATATATTTATATATTTGAAGTCAACATTACTGCGATATCATATATGTAATTTTTTATATAATATGTGTAGCAGTGTGAAAAAAACAGGTTAATAAACCGTTGGAGTGTGTTAATGGATAAAAAGCGTATGGCAATAATTCTCTTAATAACAGTAAATATTATCATGTTAATTATTGCAATAATAGTGGATCAAAGATTTTATAATGGAATCATTTTAGGTGCTACACTTAAAGTTAAGAGTATAGCTATAGTTCTACTATGTGGAATAGGAATGCTATATGGAATAAAATCAAAAAAGCCTATGATAAAGAAAAAATACTCCCCCCTTCTAATATTAAGTATCATCACTCCCGCATATTGGATTATGTTTTTACTTGCTATACCCAAAACCACGGTTGACGAAGCTATAACTTTACTTTCAAGTCAAGAAAGATTTGAAGCTGTAGATCTTGTACCAATAGATGAAGGTGTTTATTTTGGTAAGTCTTATGGGTATGTTTTGGCGGGTATGGAGGATGAAAAGATGATTTACAAGGTGTATTTTGAACCGAATGAAAGACAATACACATTTGAAGAAATAAAGTAAATGGTGATTAATAAAAATTGACTAGACATAAAAGCTAAAGCTAAATGACTATATGCAAAAATGTAATAATACTAAAATGATTTCTGTGTTCTTTTCTGCAACGTCGTTTACACCTCTGGAGGATTCACTAATCATATAATTTATCTTTGTTCGATGGAGAAAGGGGATTTGCGCTTGGTGTTCTTCTTACGTGTTTTCGTTAACGATCCGTCATTGTTCTTCAGTACTTCTATACTGTTATTATTTATAAGACATCATATAAGGTGAGTGTGGTTTCTTTGTGTGTCGTAAGTGAAAAGTCTGTGAAGAGAAATTGTGGAAAGTACTTGCTTGTTTTCTTGAATTTAATGAACTATAATGAGGATAAAAGTTTGACAACCTAATCAAGATCAGGAAAATTATGAATAAAAAGTATAGGAATGATGGAGGATTTTTATGAAAACAATAGATTACATTATAAAAACACTAGAAACATTAGTGAATATACCAAGCCCATCCGGATTTACTAAGGAAGTAATGGAATTTGTTAAGAAGGAAGCAGAAAACTTTGGGTATCTTGGTGAATACAATCAAAAGGGTGGATTAGTTATTCAGGTAAATGGAAAAGGACAGGAAACTGTTGGTATATCTGCACATGTAGATACCCTTGGAGCAATGGTACGTTCCATTGATTCAGACGGTATGCTGCGCCTAACTTTAGTAGGAGGATTTACCTTACATAGTATTGAGGGAACCTATTGTAAAATTCACACTCGAGATGGTAGAAGTTATACGGGTACAATTTTGGCGAAAAGTCATTCTGTTCATACCTTTGATGATGCAAGAACCCTGGAGCGAGCAGAGAAAAATATGATGGTCCGAATTGATGAACCTGTTAAAAGCAAAGAAGATATTCTTGCTCTTGGCATACAACACGGTGATTATATAAGCTTTGATGCACAGTTTAGATATACTGAGAATGGATTTATTAAGTCACGCCATTTGGACGATAAGGCTTCCGTAGCTGTTTTGCTTGGTGTACTGAAAGAAATGTCAGAGGAGCAGTTTGTACCTGATAAAAATGTTAAACTGGTAATCAGTAACTATGAAGAAGTAGGTTTTGGAGCAAGTTGGATACCACAAGAGATTAGTGAATTTATCGCTGTTGATATGGGGGCCGTTGGGGATGATTTAAATGGCACAGAATATGCTGTAACAATATGTGCAAAAGATTCTAGAGGACCATATGATTATGAATTAACAAATCATTTAATTGAATTGGCGAAGGAGAATCAGATTGATTACGTGGTAGATATCTTCCCCCATTATGGTTCGGATGTTTCAGCAGCACTTGCAGCAGGTAATAATATTCGCGGTGGGTTAATTGGTCAGGGTGTTCATGCTTCTCATGGTATGGAAAGAACTCATGTGGATGGTCTTGATAATACCAAAAAGCTAATTAAAGCATATATTGGAATGAATATTTAATTTCATAATAAAACTTTTTTCACCTTTCTTTTCTTTCTTCATAAAATAATTATGGAACAAGAAAAAAGAAAGGGTATATCAATTGAGTAATAGATATCATTCAAATCCAACAGATACTTCCAGACATCATAGAGATATGCACGGTCAACAATTTGAAAGAGAAGATTCCCGCAGACCAAGAAGGGGCTCTGAATCAGACATGCAGAGAGATATGCAAAGAGAAATGCAAAGAGAGATGCAAAGGGGCATGGGACCTGATTTTCCACCAGGGGCACCTGGAATGGGACAAATGCCAAGAACTGCACCACCTAATTTTACACCAGAGGGACCTGGGATGGAAAGAGGCCAGCTGGGTATTCCAGGCCAGGGACCAGAACAGTTTGGTGCTCCTAGACGCGGTGGTGGAGGTTTGCCTCCAAATAGACCAAGAGAACTTCAAAGATGCGTAAATAGATTCACTTATATTTGGCTCATTAATGGCAGTAACTTCTGGTTCTTTCCTACCTTTGTTGGAAGACAATTTGTTCAGGGATTTCGATGGAGAAGAAATCGTTGGGAATTTGAATCCATCAATTTAAGAAGAATCTTTTTCTTCCGTTGCTTCTAAGTGGTTCTAGAAATATCGATAGAATATACATGGTAGATAATTTCAATACTTTGTAGCGTATTAGAACTGATAATATTGAGGATAAGAAAGAGGCTATCCCTAATCAATGGGGAAGCCTCTTTCTTTTTGCCATAATAAAATTATTTTATTTATACAATTAATTATTATTCAACAGTTTTATTCAACTTACGAGCCTGAAGTCCTCTTATTATTACAATAGCAAGACCTATTAGGAATAGGAAAATAGCAATAAATTGAGAAGTGGAGAGAGCTCCAATAGTTCCACGTTCCAAGTCACCACGGAAGAATTCGATAATAAAACGACCAGCACTATAAAAAATTAAATAAAAGCCAGCAACTTGTCCATCTGCTTTTACCTTCCTCGAAATTAATACAAGTGCAATAAAGTTTAAGAAGTTAAGTGCACTAGAAATTGGTTGAGTAGGGATTAAACTTACATTATTCGGTGCATAGGAGGATTCATGAAAGGTGATTCCAAAGGAGCTTTCGGTTTCATGACCATAACAACAGCCTGCTAATATACAGCCCATTCGACCAAAGCCTTGGGCTAAAGCAATAGAAGGCATTACAAGATCAAAATATTGAAGAAAATTAAGCTTCTTTAGTTTACAGAATAAAAATCCGGAGAAAATGCCACCGATAATACCACCGTATACAACAAAACCTTCCGATACTTTTAATAAAATAGCTGGATCTGCAATAATTTCCTTTAGCTGTGTAATAATGTAAAGTACTTTAGCGCCAATAATACCTCCAATTAAGCACCACCAAAATAGGGAGAAGATTAATTCATATTGCATACCTTTCTTTTTCGCTCTGTATTCCGTCACTAGGTAAGCGGAGATGGCACCAATTGCAATCATTAGACCATAGCCGTACAGAGTAAATGGGCCAATGGTAAGTAATTCATTCTTCATCTTTTATTCCTTTCGTATGTTAAATATGTAATGTAATAAGTATACCTAATTTTATAGAAAAAGAAAATAGTAATCTTTTAAAACCTATATTGACAACAAAACATTGTTATGTTACATTAAAAACATGAAACAAAACAATGTTACGATAAGGAGGTGTTACGAATGAATTTAATTTCTAAAAAAGATTTACTTGCAATCACCGGAATATCCTATGGGCAACTATATCGCTGGAAAAGAGAACGATTAATACCGGATGAATGGTTTATTAAGCAATCAGCCTATACGGGTCAGGAAACCTTTTTTCCGAGAGAGCAGATATTAAGTAGAGTTCACTCAATACTTGAGATGAAAGACTCCTATTCCTTAGACGAACTCGCAAAGATATTGTCTCCAGAAACTTCATCCTCCAGGATTCCATATACAAATTTAGAGCAGATCGTCGAGATTTCTCCTACTATTTTGAAATCAATGCCGGAGGTATTTGGAACAGAAAACTATGAGTTAATTGATATTGTGTTGGCAGCTACAATAACACAAGCAACCAAGAAGCTTAATTTATCCGAGGACCAAATAATTGAATTGCTTCAAAAGAGTATAACACCGGCAAAAAGTAGAAAAGTAACCAGTCTTATTTGTAATGTTTTCTATGTGGGAGAGGAATATCATACAGTCTTTTACCCAAATCAGTTACAAATAGCTTTTGACAGTGAGATTGAAGTGAAAGAACAAGTTTCAATGAGTGAAATTACGGATATGATGAAACTAAAATACAAGCATCTTTTTTTGAAAAACTAGAAATATTGAAAACATAAATAGAAGGGAGGAAAAGAAAATATGTCTAATTTTAATATGGGTGGTATTGGTAAAATTAATGGAGGGCAGTATGACAATATGAATATTGAGGGTGTGAGCAGCTGCTCCAGTGACATTAAAGCAAAGAATATACACATTGAAGGTGTATTTACCTGTTCCGGAGAAGTGCAAGCTGAAACTTTATATTGTGAAGGAGTTTGTGATTTTAAAGCTAATATTCGTACGAATACTCTTACGGTAGAGGGAGTCCTCAATGAGAAGGAAGGAACAAAGATTGAGGCTCAAAGGATTGATTGTGATGGTGTCATTCGTACAAATGGTGAGATTTATGCAGATGTATTGTATGCAAATGGATGTGTAAGTGCAAAAGAAATCTATGGTGATCAAATAAAAATTAATACTCATGTATCGGTTAATCGAATTAAGAGATTGATTAATTCTGTAAAATCAGAAATCAAATTAATTGAGGCTACGACGGTTGAGTTAAGCGGTGTAATGGTCGATACTATAAATGCACAGGATGTCAAAATAGGACCCAATTGCAGGGTTGATACCATAGATTGTAATGGAACACTTTCCATAGACAGTAGTTCAAATGTGAAGAATATTACAGGAAATTATACGAGATTATAGAAGACTTTGGGTAAAGCAGAATGAAATAAGCACGAGTTACATATCTATTTAGCAATGATATCTTGTGTTTTACTCCAAGAATTCGAAGGAGGTTATTCATGCTTACAATAAATACGGATTTTATAAAAAACTCATTTGAATTTTGGGAAAAAATTGATGAGGAAACCAGGGATTATTTTTTGCAAAGTATTGCATTAGTTAATTATACACAAGGTAATAATATCTATAATGCGTTAAATGATTGTGTGGGTGTTTTGTTGGTGAAAACAGGGGGATTACGTGCCTATATTCTTTCTGAAGATGGGAGAGATGTTACCTTATACCGACTTGGCCCAGGTGATATCTGCGTTCTTTCTGCGTCCTGTCTGTTAAAAAATATAACATTTGATGTATATATTGATGCAGAGGTGGATTCAGAAGTCTATATGATTAATTCCTATACTTACTCTAAGATACAAGAAAAAAATGTTTATGTAGAGAACTTTACGCTTAAACTTGCGGTAGATCGTTTTTCAGATGTTATGTGGGCGATTGAACAAATGTTATTTATGAAAATAGACCGTAGACTGGCAACCTTTTTATTTGACGAAGCTACAAAGAGTAATACACTTAATATCAAAATGACACATGAACAGATGGCAAAATATGTGGGAAGTGCAAGAGAGGTTGTTTCAAGAATGTTAAAGCAATTTGAACGAGATGGATTAATTGAAATGAAACGAGGCGGGCTGCGAATTCTTGATAAGGAAAAACTTAAGGAGTTGTTATAGGATAGTAATTCTTAAGTACAATTAATTGCACTACGGCCTAATTTAATTAATAAGATTTAATATAACAACAGCTTCCCGCAAAATGTTTTGCGTAGGAAGCTGTTGTTATGTTGTAAAATTATTATTCCTTATTATAATTTTTGGTTTTGCAGATAAGCTGTGTCATTGTTCCCATAGGGCAATAGATACACCAGGATCTAGGTTTATAGAGTATCATGGTAATTAAACCAAGTAATGTGGAAGTTAGCATAACGCTGTAAAATCCAAAGGAGAACTGCGCTACAAATCCACCTATTTCATTATGATATGCCCAATGCCAGGGAAGGTTTATGGTCCAGAATAAGGTAACAACCTGCGAAAGAGATTTTGCATTAGCAGCAACTAAGTAGGTATTCCATATCATTATGATGAACATTGTAAGAAAGAATAATAAAAATAGATATCGGAAGATTTTATGCTTCATCCATCCTGGAGTCTTACGCTTTTTTGATAAATTAAGCTTACTTCCTAGTATTTCAAAAAGCTGCCCTCTACCACAATAGTAATTACAGTAAGTCTTATTGCTCCCAACGATTGCAAATAATAATGGGATACAAAAACATAGCATACCAATCCATGCAAAAAGTATATTAAAAAATCCTAAGGTTAGATAAATAACAGATGCTATCCAAAGATAATCCTTCCAATGTTTTTTCATTCCTGCACCTCCATTCGGATAGCATCTGCGGGACAATGTTTTGAACATTTTCCACAGCCAATACAAGCTGCCTCATCTACTAAAGCGTAAATTCCTCGGTAAACGGTAATTGCAGCTTTGGGGCATTTCTTCATACATACGCCGCAAGCAACGCAATCGTCTTTATTAACTACCGCAATTTTCTTTATTTTCATAAGCGATTATGCGTTAATCATTTGCAGAATTGCAGCCTTTGGCTTAGCACCTACAGAACTTTGAACAACCTTGCCATCTTTTACAATTGCTAAGGTTGGTATACTCATAACCTTAAATGCTAAAGCAAGTTCGTGCTGTTCATCAATATTAATTTTTCCAACCTTTACATTGGAATTCTCACCTGCAATTTCATCAATAATAGGGGATACCATTCTACAGGGTCCGCACCAGGTTGCCCAAAAGTCGAGTAATACCGGTTGAGTGGATTTTAAAACCTCTTTTTCAAAATTTTCCTTGGTTATTGTTAGTACTGACATATTAACAGCTCCTTTATAAATGTTATATTTAAGTTATACTATAATTAAATTTAGGATTCTGTGATAATGTCACATATAACAAAAATAATTTTATTACGGTAAAGTTCTAATGAATCTAATTTTAATGAAACTAATTTTAATGAAACTAATAAATAGATACTAAGGATTAAGGCTGTTAATAAACATAATAGATGAAATGTAGAATAATACCTATTATAAATAGCTTTTACTTTAAGATATAACTAACAATTTCATGTTCCTTGTATCTTATGTATTTGCTCCAAGGTCGGTGGATTTAACGGAATAGGAAAGTTCTCGCAAGCACAGCCTGCGGTTGCACAAGCAAAACGTACGAGCTCATCATCGTCCATACCCATATGAAGTGCATAGATGGTTCCTGCCTTAAAGCTATCACCAGCGCCTAAAGTACTAACAACATTGACCTCATAAGGTTTAAAATATTTTGGCTCTTGATTCTTCCGTCCATACATAACATCGTTTTCTCCAAATGTAAAAATAATTAAACCTTCAGAATGTTGGGTATACAACTCATAGAGTTCCTGAATAGTTTTATTTGGGTAAGCATCCCTAAGGTGCTGATGGGAGATTGCATTCACAGAACAGTGTTTATTTAATTGGCTGTCATAAGCACAATCGATGGTGGCAAATTGTTTCTTGTATTTTTGACATAGGGTAACGATTTGTTCGCCAAAATATGGATCCGTACCAACTACAGTGCAGTTTTTAATACTTTCTTCGTCTGGTTGCTCATACCAAGGCAGTTCACGGCTGAAATATTTTCCGAACTGGCCAAAAACGGTACGGGTGTTTTGATCAATAATTACATGATCAATGACACCTTGAAAACCTTTCTCATTTATTAGCTTGCTGGTATCGACGAATTTGTTGTTAAAATAGTCCAGGATAAGTTCCGCATTATCTTCGCCTAAGTGAGTGCCACCCAAAACAAGGTTACATCCAAGCGATGCAATGATTGCTGCAGCTGTTCCGGTTTCACCACCCAGCAAATGGTATCTTTCCTTTATTTCTGCATAACCATCTGCTTTTGGGTATTGACCATACAGTAGAAAACTTTGTGTTGTCATTATCTGTCCATAAAGATAAATATAATTCATGGTAAAGCCTCCGATTGACTTTGATTTCATAGAGTCCCCATTTATCTAGCAAATGATTTCTATGTTTAGCTCAATTATAAATGATGCATTACTTTTTTTTCCATGTATATAATAATGTAAAAAACGCTGATTAATGTGTTAAATTGTAATTGTCATGTACCGGCTTAGCTATAAGCTCGAGTTCTCCTAGCTACAGCTTACTTTAGTTGTATAGAGGGTGGACAAGGAACTCTAATCTGTGATATATATTAGCATATAGTGGTAAATTGATAAAAACATACTTGTAGAAAGGGACGAACATGTGGAAATATTGGATCAATACTATTTGTAAGCACGCTAAATTTATTGGGGTTATAGGTTTTATCTGTACATTCTTTAGTGATCTTCCTATTTTTAAATGGTTATGTTTCTTTGCTTTGCTTGTAGTAGTTGAAATAATCTTAAATTTTCCGTTAATTAAATGCTCTATACTTCAAATGATAGGCATTGTAAAAGTGGAAAAAAAATATGGGCAAGATATACCGAGTATTGAAAACTATAAGAGCGAGGTCCAATATGATTTACCCTTTGAGGGAGAGTGGACCGTCGTAAATGGTTGTTTTACGAAGGATTTTTCACATTCCTGGGAAATACCTACACAACGATATGCATATGATTTTTTAATTCTTGATGAAAATGGGAAATCAAATAGAAATCAAATAAAGAATGTCACAGATTACTATTGCTATGACCAACCCATTTTAGCTCCTGCTGATGGGGTTGTTGAAGATATAGTAAACAATGCGGAAGATAGTGTAATAATTGGTAAAGGTAGATTTTTTAGAAGGTCAAGTCATATAGCTGGAAATTATATTTTACTTAAGCACAATGAAAATGAGTATAGTATGTTAGCGCATTTAAAAAAGGATAGCATAGTGACTGAGGTCGGAGAAAAAGTACATAGAGGCCAAAAGATAGCAACCTGTGGAAATACGGGGAATTCTACAGAGCCGCACCTGCATTTTCAGTTACAAACTGGTAGGAGTTTTTATTATAGTGCAGGACTTCCGATTCGCTTTTCTAAAGTAAATCTTAGCATGCCTTCAAACTATAAGAACATAGATCCTCGCCCCAATATGGATATTAGTAAAGTACCGGATGGGTTAATCACTCGTGGATATAATGTTTCAAATAAGTGAAATGCCAGTTAAATTAACAATTGAGTTGCAATATACTTACGAATTCAGATTTAAAGGAGAAATTTTATGAATGAGACGATGAAGCAGATAAGGGAAAGAAAGTCAGTAAGGGTATTTGAGGATAGAGGAATAGAAGAGGGTATCAAGAAGGAAATCCTGCAGGCTGCGTTTGAAGCCCCAACGGCTGGAAACATGATGTTGTATTTCATCCTTGATATAACAGATAAAGAGCTAAAAGAAAAGTTGGCTGTGCTTTGTGACAATCAACCCTTTATTGCAAAAGCTTCATTAGTTTTAGTGTTCTTGGCAGACTATCAACGATGGTATGACACATTTGTTTATGAAGGATGTGATCCCAGAACACCCGGAGAGGGTGACATTTTGCTTGCATGCGCAGACGCTATAATTGCCGCACAGAACACGGTAGTGGCAGCAGAGTCTTTTGGTGTTGGTTCCTGTTATATCGGTGATATTATTGAGAATTATGAGGAGGTAAAAAGGGTACTGAACCTTCCAGCTTATGTGCTTCCAGCTGCAATGTTAGTATATGGATATCCAACCGAGGGACAGAAGAATCGTAAAAAGCCATCCAGATATGAGGAAGAATATATTGTACACGAGAATACTTACAAGAAATTAAGCCAGGTAGAGCATCGCTCAATGCATGAAAAGCGAGAAGCAGATTCAGGACATACGGATGTCAATCTTACGGATAAACTTCAGGCTTTTTGTAAGAGAAAATATATGTCAGAGTTTTGCAAAGAAATGAATCGTTCGGCAACGGAATATCTAAATAACTTTAGATAGGTTATATGAAGGGGCTGTAGCAAAGGACTACTATGTATAGAAAAAGAGATACTCACTATTCTAAATACATAGTAGCCCTTTGCTATAGCTTTTTTAGTGTCATCTTAAGATATTTATTTAGTTAAAACAGCGCAAATAATATTGTTATCGGTAGTGTAATCTTTACCTGCTACATCATTGTACAAATCAATTTTACCAAAGCCGGCCTTCTGCAGTTCAGAGGTCAAAGACTCTACAGGAAAGCAGTGTTCCCAGATGTTATAGCAATTGATCATCTCCTCCTCAATTACTACGGTTTGATTAAGTATAGTATTATCTTCCTCATAGCGATAAAAGGAATTTAGGCAAAGGTGTTTCTGCTTGCTCCAAAAACCACCATTTGCATGATATTGCCAGTCGTTTTTTTCTTCTTTTCCTTGATGCTGCTTTGGCGTGAATACATCTAAGACAAGTTTTCCGCCTGGCTTAAGGGCGGTATAAATCTTGCTTAATAACGTGGATCTGTCCTTTGTTGATAAAACACCATAATCACAGTAGATTAGGGTTACAATATCAAAGGCAGCTACATAGTCAAGGGTTAAATAATCTTGGTAAAAATATTGTATGTTACTGTTATTAAGCGAAGTTTGTTCCTTTGCATAGGAGATGGAACGTTTCGAAAAATCGATTCCGGTAACCTGATAACCTGCATTACTAAATCTTTCAGCATATAGACCAGGTCCGCAGCCTAAATCTAATAAAGTATTGAAATGAGCCGGGGGTGCAATGTTTGTAATCCAACACACAGACTTGTCGATAAATTCGGACTTACGACTTGCTGCGTCCCAATCTGTATTTAAATGGGCTTCTAATAAGCTTATTGAGATATGGTCATCATTCCAAAATTGATTGGTACTATTCTCATATAATAATGGTTTTGTAAGATAAGGGGTTAATTTTTCAAACATGTTTTCCTCCATAATGTGAAATTATTAATTGTATACTTATGCATGGGATAGTTCTGGGAACATCAATTTATGTTCTTCAAAGTCTCCAAAATCTTTTCCTAATAGAAATAGGGTTGTATCTTCTTTCTTTCGTTCAGTTCTAGTATAATCTGCTTTATTTAGTGGTGTAAACTCCAGTGTTACTTTTTTAATCTGTTGACCAAAGGATTTGATAGTCTGCTCTAGATCTGCCTTTTCTGGTGAAAAAACATTGAAAAGCTTAAGCTGATCCTCGTCAATCTCGGCAATAACATAAGCATTTTGACTCTCAATGAAGAATACATTATTGTTCATGAACTTGGTGACATAGAACATAATGAGCTCTACATTAAACCTTGAATCCAGGCTGCTATTACCTACACTGCTATTGATAGCTTCTTCAAGCGCTTTCCAGTCTTCTTTGTCGTTCATTGGAATAGGAATAGCAATGAATTCGGTCTGAGTGTCTATATCTTTCGTGTACTGATATTCTTTACCTTCATGAAAGCCAAACTTGGGGTAGAAGTTAAGAACAGTATCATTTGCAAAGAGGAACATACCATCTACATTACTTTTGAAATCCTTGAGTACTTCCTCCATAAGAAATCTGCTTAGTCCTTGATTGCGATGTGACTCTTTGGTCATAACGGTACCAATTTGCAAATATCGTTTCATAGTTCCGTTATACTCAAAATCCATGATATTTACTGAAACATTAGCAACTACAACACCTCTATCAACGATGGAATAAGGAATGTATTTTTCGCCCCAATACCCATTTTGATACCAATCTTCAAAATTGAGAGCAAAGATTTCACCAGCAAGATTATTAAAGCTATTTCTGAGTAAGGCGTTGTCTTGATAAGCCTTTACTATAGCATAGTTACTATTCATAGTTAAAATCTCCTTGTATTAATATTTCAATATTATGTTCTAGGGGATTGTTACGAATAACAACCTTTCCTGTTTTTTCTAATTGCTTTTCTTTGCTTCGCGTAATATTCAGTAACTCTGCTACTATTTTATCTGTTCTAACCTTTAATTCAAAGGCATTTTCAATAAGTAGCTGATCGCCTGATTGAAAACAGATTGGTTCATAATCTCGGATCTGCAAAGGCTATTACATAATTTTTATTCTTTTACATTTGCAATAGCCTTTGCTATGCAAAATAAACGGGAGTGGTCATAAAAGCTATTTCTTTCTTTATCATAATGAATACTATTTTAGCGAAGGAGTGTGAATATCACTACCTCATATTTTTTTATAATAAAAAATGAGTTGTTTCACTGGGGTTGGATATTTCATGCAAGTGGAACAAAAAGACGTTTCACTTGTATAAAAGTTATCCTTAGAAACCAAGCTTTCAGGACTAATTTATGAAATATTTAACTTCGTTCTGAATAGTTACAAATTTATTAGGTTGACATAGTAACCCTTACAATACTAGTATAGAATAATAGTTAAAAATTAGTAAAATACATAGAAGTAAGGAATCAGTCCCTAATGTCATGTAATCATATCAAAAAAGCGTAGATACCTTAGAAAATCTATTAGGGTATCGGGGAGAAACGCTTCATTTGGCAGGAACATTGATTTAAAGTGAGAAGGAGAAACAATATGGGAATTAAGTTTTATGAACAGGAAAGAGTATTTAAATTAGATACACCAAAGACAAGCTATCTCATTGGAATTATTGATGAGGAGGGTTTTGTAGGACATATCTACTATGGCAATAAAATAGAGGATTATAACCTACAGTACTTAATGAGACTGGAAGAAAACCCGTATATACCGTCTAAGAACAATCGAGATCGGTTGTCTTTTTACGATTGCTTTCCAACCGAGTATTCTACGCATGGAATAGGCGATTTTAGGGAAGATTGTATTGCAATTGAGACTCTTAGCGGACACACTTCTTTGCAGCTAGGCTATATTTCACATAAGATATATACAGGTAAACCAAGCCTTGAAGCCCTGCCTGCAACCTTTGGTGATGAAGAAGCTTGTACTACATTAGAGTTATTGTGTAAAGATAACACGTTAAATCTGGAGGTAACCCTTACCTACACAGTTTTTGAAGATGTAGATGCAGTTACCAGAAGTGTAAAAATAATAAATAATGGAACAGAAGCAATTTATTTAACAAAGGCCTTATCAGCCTGTCTGGACATGGATAATCTGGAGTTTGACCTAATAACACTGCATGGTTCCTGGGCAAGAGAGCGTCATATTCAAAGAAAATCAGTTGGATATGGGAAGCAGAGCACATCTTCTATTCGAGGAGAATCCAGTCATCAAGATCATCCCTTTATGGCATTAGCTTCTAAGAATACAACACAGGATATGGGTGAGATATATGGATTTAATCTAGTTTATTCAGGTAATTTTTTAGCAAGTGTTGAAATGAGCCAGTTTGATAATATTAGAGCTGTTATGGGGATTCATCCCTATGATTTTAGATGGAAATTAGAATCAGGAGCCAGCTTCCAAACCCCAGAAGTAGTTTTAACATATTCTGAAGAAGGCATTGGAGGAATGAGCAGGAATTTTCATGATTTATACCGAAAACATTTAATTAGAGGTGAATATAAGGATAAGAAGCGTCCGATTTTGATTAATAACTGGGAAGCGACTTACTTTAATTTTGATACTGAAAAGTTAATAAGTATTGCAAAAGAAGCTGCGTCCCTAGGGATCGAAATGCTTGTAATGGATGATGGCTGGTTTGGCAGCAGAAGCAGTGATAATATGGCATTAGGGGACTGGGTGGTTAATGAAGAGAAACTTCAGGGTGGATTAAAATATCTTGTGGATGAAGTAAATAAACTGGGTATGAAGTTTGGTATTTGGTTTGAGCCAGAGATGGTATCACCGGATTCCGATTTATACAGAGCACATCCTGATTGGGCGATAGCAGTTCCAGGAAGAACAGCCGGACTTTCGCGTAATCAGTATGTACTGGACTTCTCAAGAAAAGAAGTGATTGACTATATTTACGATAGTATTGCAACGATATTAAGAGGAGCTAACATCGAATATGTAAAATGGGATATGAACAGACCGCTAAGTGATATCGGAAGTTTGGAGCTTCCTGCCGACCGACAAGGTGAGTTGTACCATCGTTATGTACTTGGGGTATATGAATTACAGAACAGTTTGATTAAAGAATTCCCATACCTATTATTAGAAAATTGTTCAGGAGGTGGGGCGAGATTCGATGCAGGTATGCTATTTTATAGTCCGCAGATTTGGTGTTCCGATGATACAGATGCAATAGAAAGACTTTCCATTCAGGAAGGTACTGCCATGGTATATCCATTATCAGCAATGGGTGCTCATGTAAGTGATTGTCCTAACCATACAGTGGGAAGAAATACACCGTTTGAAACCAGAGGATATGTTGCGTTAGCAGGAACCTTTGGATATGAATTGGATGTTACAAAGATTCCAATGGAAGACAGGACTATGATTCCACATCAGATAAGGACGTATCACAAGTTTAATGGTCTGATTAGAACAGGGGATTACTACCGTATAGCTTCCTATTCCAGTAATCATCAATATGACTGCTGGCAAATTGTATCAAAGGATAAATCCGAATCACTGGTGACTTTCATTCAGGTAATGAACAGGGCTAACTACCATAGTAGAAAGATTCGGCTAAAGGGGCTTGACCCATTAAAACAGTACAGAATAGAAGGTTCAGAAGTAGTTAATTACGGAAGTACCTTAATGAATGCAGGCATTGTAATAGAAAACCCCTGGGGTGACTTTAAAGGCAAGTTAATTCATCTGGCAGCAGAAGCGGACTAATTGTAAGTTACTTACATATCTCTGTGTGATGCATAGAAAAGAATCAGTTATCCTTCAAAAGAAACTCATATGGCTGGACTATTTTATCGCTTTGTTAATTGAATACATTAATGATTCTGTCTGTTGACAAAGGAATACCCTTTTATTAAAATGAATATAGTTAAAAAAAAGTAAAAAACTACTTAAAAAAACTAAATAGGGGAATTTCGATGGCAAAAAAGGTGAAAATGGCAAATATCGCATCTGAGTTAGGCGTAAGCACAGTAACCGTGTCAAAAGCACTGTCTGGACAAAAGGGTGTCAGCGAGGATATGAGAGAGAAAATTAAAGAACTCGCAAATCAGATGGGATATAAACAACCTGCCGTAATAAAAAGCACGAATAGGAATGAGAGTTACAATATTGGTATTATTGTACCTGATCGATACTTTGGTGAGTATGAATCATTCTACTGGAAGATGTATCAGGAAGTTGCTACGAAAGCATTCCAGAAAGAATGTTTTACAATGTTGGAGGTTATCAGTATAGAAGATGAGAAGAATTCAGTACTTCCAAAATTGATTAGAGAGAAAAAAGTTGATGGAGTTATTTTAATCGGCAGACCCAATAATGGTTACATACAGAATCTTCGATCGGATGAGAGTATTCCAGTCCAATGTCTTGATTTTTTTGATGAAACCAGTAACTGTGATGCCGTAATTTCAGATGGATATTACGGTACCTATATGTTAATGAATTATCTATTCGATATGGGACATAAGGATATTGCTTATGTTGGTACTCTACTTTATACCGGTAGTATTAATGACAGGTATTTTGGATATTGTAAAGCAATGATGGAACATGGAATAAAAGTTTCCGAGGAATGGATTTTGGACGATCGTGATTGGGAGACTGGAGATGTGGCTAGCTTTAAATTTGATTTTCCAGAGAAAATGCCGACAGCCTTTGTTTGTAATTGCGACCTTACAGCAAGTACTTTGATAAAGGCTTTAAGGGAAAGAGGGTACCGTATCCCGGAAGATATATCAATTGTAGGATTTGATAACTATCTTTATCCAGGACTTTGCGATATCGGTATAACTACCTATGATGTTAATGTAAAAGAGATGGCACGTAGAAGCATTAACATGTTATTGAAAAAAATGAGTGGAGAAATATACAAATCAGGATTAAGTATTGTGGAAGGAAATATTGTTTACAAGGACAGTGTTGCAAGACTTAATTAAAATTGAAACTATTCAGGTCAGCATCCTTTATAGTTTAAATATACACAAATCAATACCTTGGGAAATACGATTAAATGATTAGTTACTTAATTTTATATTTATTTTTGCCGGCGGTTGCTCTCTATAAATTAGTGGAGTGACGCCGGTTTTTTGTTTAAACAGACGTATAAAATGGTTCGTATTATCAAAGCCAACCATTCTGCCAATTTCACTGATTTTTTTATTTGTGCATCGTAAGGCTTCTTTTGCAACCTCTATTCGCCTGGTATTTAAATATTGAATTGGAGATATTCCATATTGTGCAGTAAATTCTCTGCAAATTCGGTATTTACTTACAGGGTACTGTAACTCAAGGGAGTCCAGTGAAAAACAATTACAGTAGTTTTTATCAAAATCGTTCTTAATTGAGGTCAAATAGCTTGGGATATAAGCACTAGATTCTTCCGGTCTGTTTTTTTCTATTAACAAATCAAATAAAAGTTCATTTATTAATTTGGCATGTAAAAAGAATTTATCGGGATTTTTATCCAGATGGGTATAAAGCTTCTGTATTAAACCTGGTATATCAGAACCTGATGAAAAGGTATAAATATTTTGATCAAAGTCAGTTAGTGTGTTGTATAAAAAGGGGAGGGAATCTCCCTTTATATAAAATACTTTATAGTTCCAGGGAGACTGATTTATTTTAATTTTATAGTTAATTCTGCAATCAATAAGTGCAAGTGTATTCGAAACGATGGAATAATTATGGTTGTTATAGTTTAAGGTACCAGCTCCTCTATCTGTAAAGATTAAGCAATAGCTGTCGAGTTCAGAAGTCTCATAATAATATGGGTAGGTAGAGCAAATATTACCGTAGGCCTGCACAAAAGGTAGATTAGTTACTACGCAATCAGGTGGGAAGAGTGGTTTTGGCAAATAATCTTGAATCAATAAATTGCTTGATAATATAGTATTTGCTTGTAAAAGACTTAAGAAATCATTATTAGTATCCATACAATTACCTCCAACTCATGATAACTGGAGGTAACTCGCATAGCGTGTTTCTTCCAGTTTGATATAGTATGTACTTAATTTTAGCTATTAGATATTACTTACTTTATATAATAAGCTTATATTTATAATTAATAAGAATAATTTAATACTATAATTAGATTAATTAAGGTAATTGTCATACTGAGGTCAAATAATGAATATATATAAAAAGCACAAAAAATATTGAATTTCGTATTTATTATATAATATTTGCATAAATTAGTCAAGATTAGAATATAAAATGCAAGAATGGATGATGATTTAATTTTTAATTAATATAAAATAAAATTAAGCTAATTAATTAGCTATTTGTTAAGCAGCTAATAATTATTGTGAAGTGTCCAAGACGCTAAGATAGGAGTTAAGGGATGGTAAATGAAGTAAAAGAACATTTGGAAAAGGTTATCATTCCCTTCTGGAAGAAATTACGGGATGATAAAAATGGTGGATATTATGGATGGATGGATTATGGCTTAAAGGTAGATAACAAAGCTATAAAAGGATGTATTCTACATAGTCGGATTACCTGGTTTTTTGCTAATGCATACCTCTTGTTAAAAGATGAGTCCTTGCTAGAGGAAGCAAGACATGGTTTTAAATTTATCACAGATTTTTGTATCGATAAAGTAAATGGCGGTATTTTCTGGTCCGTTGACTATGATGGGACACCGACTGAAACAATCAAATGTACATATAATCATGCCTTTGCAATCTATGCTTTATCCTCCTATTATGAAGCAGCAAAAGATGAAGCATCTTTGCAAATGGCTTTTGAATTCTTCCATATCATAGAAGAAAAGTGCAGGGACAACATAGGATACCTGGAAGCTTTTGATCAAGAGTTTCAAGAGATAGAAAATGATAAATTATCCGAGAATGGAGTAATTGCACACCGAACAATGAATACATTACTTCATATATTTGAAGCCTATACAGAATTATATAAAGTTACGCAGGATAAAGAGGTGAAGCAAAGCTTAGAGAGGATTATAAATATCTTTGCAGATAAAGTCTATAATCCTATTCTTCACCGCCAGGAAGTCTTTTTTGATGAGAACATGAATTCAATCTTAGATCTTCATTCATATGGACATGATATCGAAGCAGCGTGGCTTTTGGATAGAGGAGTAGAGATACTTGGGGAAAAAGCCTATATGGATAAAATATATCCGATTACAAAGGACTTAACTACCCAGATTTATAAGGTTGCTTTTGATGGTCATTCTCTAAAAAATGAATGTAAAAATGGTGTTGTAGACACTTCCAGAATATGGTGGGTGCAAGCAGAAGCCATTGTTGGTTTCTTAAACGGATATGAGAAAGATCCATCAAAAGTGGAATATTTAAAAGCAGCAGAAGGCCAATGGAAGTATATTAAAGATTATATTTGGGATAAAAGGGAAGGTAGTGAATGGTTCTGGGAAGTGGATGAAACAGGGGAACCGGCCAGCAGCAAGCCAATTGTTGAACCCTGGAAATGCCCGTACCATAATGGGAGAATGTGCTTTGAAGTGATAAGGAGAGCGAGCCTTGGTTAATGCAAAATACATAGAAGAACTTGAGAAATATAAGGATTTAATTGAAAGAAAAAATAAAAAAACGGATTTTTACAATGGAATTTATGATCGATACAAATATCCAGTTTTAACAAGAGAGCATATTCCATTATTTTGGAAATATGACTTAAATCCGGAGACAAATCCTTATTTTATGGAACGATTAGGCGTGAATGCAGTTATGAATTCCGGTGCAATTGAATTAAATGGTAAGTTCTATCTGGTTGCCCGTATTGAAGGCAATGACAGAAAATCCTTCTTTGGTGTTGCTGAGAGTGATAATGGAATTGACGGATTTCAGTTTTGGGATTATCCGATTTTATTAGAGGATACCTGCCCGGAGGAAACCAATGTATACGATATGCGCCTTACAAAGCATGAGGATGGATATATTTATGGTGTATTCTGTTCAGAAAGCAAAGATAAGACGGTGGGTGATTTGTCAGCGGCGGTGGCAGCAGCAGGTATTGTTCGTACGAAGGATTTAAAAAGCTGGGATCGACTAGACAATTTAATTACTTTAAATTCTCCGCAACAGAGAAATGTAGTATTACATCCTGAATTTGTGAATGGCAAATATGCTTTTTACACAAGACCTATGGATGACTTTATCCATACAGGTTCCGGTGGAGGTATTGGCTTTGGCTTATGCGATAATATCGAGCATGCCGTAATTAGCGAAGAAATTCTGACCAGCAAAAGGAAATATCACACCTTAACAGAAGCAAAAAATGGTGCGGGTGCTGTTCCCATTAAAACAGAAAAGGGATGGATACATATCGCACACGGGGTTCGAAATACAGCAGCAGGACTTCGCTATGTCCTCTATGCCTTTGCCACTTCACTTGAGGATCCAAAGCTTGTTATTGCAGAACCCTCCGGCTTATTACTGGGACCATTGGGTGAAGAGCGTATCGGAGATGTATCCAACGTAGTGTTTTCAAATGGTGCAATTGCAAGAGATAACGGAGATGTTTTTTTATACTATGCCTCCAGTGATACAAGATTGCATGTGGCGACAACAACAATCGATAAGTTAGTTAATTACGTATGGGGAACACCATCAGATCCTCTTCGTTCCGTACTGTGTGTGGAACAAAGGTGTAGTTTAATTAAAAAAAATCTTGAATTCTTAAAAATGCAAAAGTAAGCAGTATCATAGATGAAATTAACAATAAAAAAGAGAAATTGCATTTGAAGATGAAGCTGGAAAAAGTTTAATCAAAGTAAAAGTAGAAGTTACTTTAAGTTAAATTCATAGATATAAGTATGTCTCATATGCCGGGAGAATAAAATGAGGAACCTGAATCTATATATAGAAAAAGGGCAGATGCTTGTTTTACCAAGCCATGAAAATCTACAGTATAGCGGTAGAATTGACTTTGAAGTGCCGGAAGCACCAATACTGATATATCCCAGTTCCTATGTTACCTTCCGGTTTACGGGCACATTCTGCAAGGTAATTCTTGAAAACAAACGAATCTGGTGGAACAATTTCTTGGGTTTTGTTATCGATGGAAAACAAGACAAAATTGAACTTCCTAACGAAGGACAGGTTTGTTTAACTTTAGTGGATGGATTAGAAGATAAGGAGCATACCCTGCTTTTATTTAAACGAATGGATAATTGCCATACGGTTAAACTACACGGTTTTGTCCTTGAGGAAGGGGCTGAAGTACTTAAAACCGAGGAAAGGCCCAACCGAAGAATTGAAGTATATGGGGATTCGGTATCAGCAGGAGAAGTATCGGAAGCAATCGACTATGTAGGTAAGGCTGATCCCGAACATCAGGGAGAGTATTCAAATAGCTGGTATTCTTATGCCTGGATGGCTGCAAGAAAATTAAAGGCAGAGATACATAATGTAGCGCAAGGGGGTATCGCCTTGCTGGACCATACGGGATGGTTTGCAGCGCCGGACCTTCTTGGAATGGAGAATGTCTATGACAAGCTGCAATATAATCCGGGAGCTGGAGAAATAAAACCTTGGAATTTTACTCAATACATTCCCCACGTTATCATAGTTGCAATTGGACAAAACGATAGTCATCCGCAGGATTATATGGCTAGGGACTATAATTCAGTCGAGTCAAAAAACTGGAGAAATCACTATAAATCTTTTATACAAAAGCTTAGAACGATATATCCAAAGGCTGTAATCATACTTACAACGACTATATTAAGGCATGATTTAGCCTGGGATAAATCCATAGAAGAAGTGACACAGGAAATGGCAGATGATAAGGTGCTGCACTTTATATACAGTCAAAATAGTGTGGGAACGCATGGACATATCAGAATACAGGAAGCAGATAAAATGTCAGATGAATTGGCTTCCTTTATCAATTCGTTAGGTGACGAAATATGGAAAGATTAAGAGCTGCGATTTTGCTTCTCCTCCTGTGGACCCCACTTTTGCTTGCGGCCTGTAATAAAAAGGATGTGTCAGAGGGAAATATGTCTGCAGATACCATAGATTCGACCGATAAGGAGGAGACTAACACGAATATGCCTAATATGGAAGCTGCTAGTACAGCAGATTTAGACGAACTATTATCCTCTTGTATGTATTTGACAAAGGAAATGTATGAGAGAGCAACCGCATATAAGGAAGGCGATTTAGCCAGAATAGCTGCAGCCATGCGGAAAGCACGAGATGGTAAAAAGGTGACGATAGGGGTAATTGGAGGTTCCATTACACAGGGTTATTCAGCCACTCAAAATAGTAACTGCTATGCTACCTTATTAAAGAAGTGGTGGGAGGATACCTTTCCTGCTGCAGAAATAGAGTTTATTAATGCGGGAGTAGGAGGCACTAGTTCTTACTTAGGCGTACATAGGGTATATGAGGATTTACTAATTCAGAAACCCGACTTTGTAGTGGTGGAATTTTCAGTAAATGACGGTAATAATGTCTTTTACAAAAAAAGTTATGATAATTTGGTACGTCGTATATTAAAGGAAGAGAACAATCCTGCTGTTATGCTCTTATTTATGACCATGGAAGATGGCACAAGTGTACAGGATATTGATGCCAATATCGGATTTCAATATGGGCTGCCGATGATTAGCTATCGCAATGCGGTACTTGAGGAGGTTGAAAAAAATAACCTTGCCTGGAGTGATATTTCACCGGATGATATACATCCCAATGACATGGGGCATGCGATTATTGCGGAACTGTTTTCCGTATATTTAACTAATATCTATCACAGATTGGACACGGTTTCAACGGAAGTTACCTCTTTTGATCTGTCCCCTATAACCAAAGAAGTATATCTTGATGCTGCTATTTTAGATTCCTCGAAAATAGAACCTGTAAAATGGGGGAGCTTTGAGAAGAAAAACATTAATTACACTTATCCAAATGACTGGAGTACTGAAAGCGGAGAAGATAGTATCGTGTTTTCTACGGAAGCAGCTAATATCGGCATTATGTTCCAAAAGTTTACCAATGGTACTGGAGGACAGTATGAGGTTTATGTAGATGGTGAGTATGCGATGACTTTAGATGCGGATTTCACCAATGGATGGGGCGACTACGGAGAATGTACGGAAGTATTTGTTTCTCAAGAAAAGAAAGAGCGTACCATAGAAATCAAAAAGAAGGAAGGCGGGGCAGGTGACGCCTTTGCTATATTGGGATTGCTGATTTCTTAGAGCATTTATGAGGTTGAGTCAAAACAATTTTAGCTTAACAGAAGGATTATTCAAAGGCAAAGGAGCGTTATGACGAAAGGAAGGAAAACAATAGGTATAGGAATGGCGGTGTTTATGAGCATTATGATTACCGGTTGTACAACCAAAGACGGTAACAATACGAAGGAAGAAAAGCAGGGAGAGATAGTAACCAGTGATTTTGTTCAAGAGTCAGTGGGTATTTATGAAGCAGAAAATGCCATAGGGTCGGGAAATGTTAAATTGGTTTCAAATCCTACCCAGGAGGGATTTTCAGGAACTGGATACGTAGAGGGATTTCAGGAGGATACAGATACCTGTACCTTTAAGATTACGGTAGCAGAAGATGGTTTCTATGATTTAAATTTCAGAAGCGCGAGTAATGGCGGCGGAAAGTATAATTATGTTGACTTAGATGGAGAACAGCTTGGTACGGTTTACGTGGAGGCTTCAAGCTTTACAAATAGCTATTTAAATAGAATTTATATGACATCTGGTGAGCACGAAATTCGTATCACAAAACAATGGGGGTGGATTATATTGGACTATCTTGAAATACTTACATCAGAACCAATTGATGCGTCAATTTATGAGGTAAAGGCTGATCTTAGCAATCCGAATGCCTCGGAGGAAACGAGAAGGCTTTACAGTTATTTGTGTGATATTTATGGTAAGAAGTTTCTATCCGGACAGTTTTGTGATTCAGGACAATACGGAAAAGAATTTCAAGTGATTAAAAAAACTACTAGCAAGACTCCTGCAGTACTAGGTCTTGACTTTATTGAGTATACACCTTCCAGAGTGGAAAATGGCAGCAAAAGCCAAGCGACAGAATATGCAATTGATTTCTGGAATAAAGGTGGAATCGTAACCTTTTGCTGGCATTGGAATGCACCGACGAAATATCTGACAGGCAAATGGTACAGCGGGTTTTATAAAGAACACACCAATATAGATTTAGCAAAGATTATGAATGGCGAGGATACCGAGGGGTATGACCTGCTGATGAAGGATATTGATGCCATTGCCGAGCAACTGCTTATATTAAAAGAGGCAGGGGTGCCAATTCTTTGGAGGCCTCTTCATGAAGCAAGTGGAGGATGGTTCTGGTGGGGAGCAGCTGGACCTGAGGCTTATAAGAAACTTTACCTATTACTTTATGACAGACTAACCAAGGAATATGGATTGGATAACCTCATATGGGTATGGAACGGTCAGGATGCTGCGTGGTACCCAGGAGATGATTATGTAGATATCATAGGAGAAGATATTTATCCCGGCGAGAAAGTTTATACGGCGCAGACCTCCTCCTATCTGAATGCAGTTAAAAATTACAGTACGGAGAAAAAGTTAGTGTACTTAACGGAAAATGGATGTCTGTTTGACCCCGATCTTGCAAGAAGGGATGGAGCTATGTGGGGAATGTGGTGTACCTGGCAAGGTGATTTTGTTGCAAAAAATAGTGCCATTTATACCTTAAGTGAGCAATATACAGAGGAATCCATGATGGTGAAAGTATACGCAGATGAAGACGTTATAACACTGGAGGATTTACCTGACCTTTCAACTTATGAAATGCGTACAGATTTACATTAAGGCAGGGAAAGAAAAGCAATTTACACAGAAAGAACCTGCTTTGCAGTTTTTCATTAGATATAGTGATGGCATAAAGTGCAATTATGGAGGTAGAGTGAAAGAAAAGCACTTTCACTCTGATATTGTTAGTGCCGCCGTTGGCGGTGGAACGGGGGAGATATGAAATATAGGGGTATTTGTAAAAGAATTCAAGCACTGTTCATGGTAGTTGTCATAGTAGTTCCTCTATTCCAACTAGGGACGACGAAAGCTTATGCCAAGACAGATATGCTGATGGACGAATTTGATGAAATAATCAGTACTTACAATATCGATACTTCTATTCCCTCCTATAAGGAGTACAAGACAGAACATGAAAAGGCTAATCGCCCTAATACAGTAATCGAAGTACCTGCAGAAGGATATGTAAGGTATGAAGAGAGTGATGTAGAGGCAATTCCGGAGATCTATACGGATTTTGCGGGAATGGAAGGTGCTAGTGTTTTAACTGGCGAGGACTCTCTGGTTGAGTTTGAGGTAACGATACCGGAAAGCGGACTTTATAACTTGTCCGTAGTTTATTATCCGGTAGAAGGTAAGAATTCAGATATTGAAAGAAGTATTTTCATAGATGGTAAACTCCCGTTTGAAGAGCTTGCAAGATTGTCATTTCCCAGAGTCTGGACCAGTTATGTAGAAGATTCTTATATAAATGAAGCTGGTATCCTGGTGAAAAACTGGGAAAAAGATAATCAGGGCAATGATATTAAGCCCAAAAGTATTGAGACTCCAGAATGGCAGAGCCGATACCTGTATGACAGTAATGGATATATAACAGATGCTCTTTCCATCTATATGGAGGCAGGGAACCACACCATATCCATGATTTCATTAAAAGAACCAATGCTGATTAACAAGTTAGTAATTACCAATGAAGGTACAGTAAAATCCTATGAAGAAGTAAAAGCAGAATGGGATTCCAATGGGGCAAAGGATACAAAGGATGCGGTCATTACCTTAGAAGGTGAATATGCTTCGAAGACTTCTTCGCAGATGCTTTACCCACAACAGGATGCATCCTCACCCGCTGTTTCTCCCTCCAGTTCCAAAGAGCTATTAAACAATTCGATTGGAGGAAAGTCCTGGAGACTCGTTGGGCAGTGGATCGAATGGGAATTCGAAGTTCAGGAAAGCGGATATTACAACATCTCCTTATATGATAAGCAGAATTTTTCTAGGGGTATTCACGTATCCAGACGTATTTCCATTGATGGAGCTGTGCCCTTTGAAGAAATGTCTGACTATGCCTTTGAATATAGTCAGAACTGGAGAGAAGATGAGTTATCCGATGAAGACGGTGAGGCTTATCGTTTCTATTTAGAAAAAGGTCCTCATACGCTGCGTATGGAGGCAGTTCTGGGAGAGTTCTCAGAAGTCGTAGGGCTTGTTGAAGATTCCGTACAGCAGCTAAATAGTATCTATAGACAAGTAATTAAGGTAATCGGTGTGAAACCAGATACCTATCGTGATTATCAGCTATCTTCTGTTCTCCCAGAACTCAATGGAAAGTTAGTAGTAGCCAGAGATACGTTAGATGTTGCACTTGCAATGCTGGAAGATATCGCAGGTAAAAATACAGATAAAAAAGCGGTACTTTTAACTATGAGAGATCAGTTGAATGATTTGATTGAAGATGATGAATATTTCGTTCGAGTTATTAAGACCTACAAGATAAATATCAGAGCCTTGGGTAACTGGATAACGCAAGTAATTAGTCAACCCTTGCAGATCGATCGTATTAACATCTATTCTCCAGATGAAACCATTACCTATGAGAATAATTCCTTCTTTGCTAAGTTGATATTTGAAATAAAGCGATTGTTCTACTCCTTTGTGATTGACTATAACCGTATTGGAAGTGTGACAGACGAATCAGATGAGGAACAACAAACAATTACCTTATGGGTTGGCTCTGGTCGAGATCAAGCCAATGTTATCAAATCCTTGATTGATGAGAGTTTTACCGCACAAGGTATTGGTGTAAATGTTCAGCTGGTAGATATGTCGACACTGCTAAAGGCTTCACTGGTTGGAGAAGGGCCCGATGTGGCAATTCAGGTAGCAAATACAGGTGGAGCCGCCGGGGCGGTACTTAATACGGGTAATGATACACCGGTAAACTATGGAATAAGAAATGCAGTGCTTGATTTAAACCAATTTGAGGATGCTAAGGAGGTGCTCTCCAGATTTCCAGAGGCAGCAGCTACGCAGTTTACCTATGACGGTGCAGTTTATGCATTGCCAGAGACCATAACTTATCCGGTTATGTTCTATCGAAAAGATATTCTGGCAGAAATCGGGCTGGAGGTACCGACTACCTGGGATGAGGTTAAAGTAGCTATGACGGTACTTGCCAAGAATCAGATGGAATTTGGTATGTGGGCTACGGAACAGACTTTTGCTTCTATGTTGTATCAAAAGGGTGGCTCTTATTATACGGAGGGCGGTGCGGCATCCGCTTTAGATTCAGATATTGCAGTTAATACGTTTAAGGAATTCTGTGAATACTTTACCGATTATAAGCTAGATAAGGAAACCAGCGTTGAGGAACGTTTTCGAACCGGAGAATGTCCGCTTATGATTTCTGATTATACGACTTACAATAACTTTGCCGTGTCGGCTCCTGATATTGCTGGGCTCTGGAGTTTTACACAGATACCGGGAACTGTGCAGTCGGATGGAACGGTAGATCATTCCGTAGCAAGTACTGGTTTGGCAAGTATGATTATGGCGGATACAGAAATTCCGGACGCAAGCTGGGAGTTTCTAAAGTGGTGGACCAGTGAGGAAACCCAGACCCAGTATGGCCGTGAAATGGAAGGCCTGATGGGATCCTCCGCGAGAGTTCCTACGGCAAACTATGAAGCATTTTTAAATATGTCCTGGCCGGTAGATGATTTTAAGGCGTTAAAGGAATCTATGACCTGGGCAGAGGGAATTCCACAGGTACCAGGTGGTTATTATTCCTGGCGTAATGTATATAATGCCTTCTTTACGGTAGTAACCAAACCTGATACCGCACTACCGAGGGAAGAACTTATGGATAAAGTAATCTATATTAATGCAGAAATTGACTACAAGCGAAAAGAACTTGAACTGGATGGCGAAAGAAAGTAAGGGGGACGAAGAAATGGCTGAGCATAAGAAACATTATAGGTTAGGAGATCAGATTAAAAAAAACAAAGCTTCTTATTTAATGCTTGCACCTTACTTTATTATGTTTTTCTTTTTCACGGTACTACCGGTCGTTATGAGTATAGGATTAAGCTTTACCTATTACAATATGCTGGAAGTACCGGAGTTTATCGGCTGGAAGAACTACATAAAGCTGTTTTTTGGGGATGATATTTTCTTGAAATCTTTAAAAAACACCCTGATATTAGCAGTTATTACAGGACCGGTTAGTTACTTTTTGTGCTTATTATTTGCTTGGATTATTAATGAATTCAAAGGCTGGCTGCGTGCTTTTCTAACTTTGGTATTTTACGCGCCAAGTATTTGCGGTAACGCCTATGTGGTTTGGAATCTGATTTTGTCCGGTGACCGATACGGATACCTTAATGGTTTTTTGATGAAGCTTGGAATTTTGGATGAAGCAATTATCTGGATGAAAACCGAAAAATGGGTACTGCCGTTTTTGATTGTGGTACAGCTTTGGTTAAGTCTTGGAACAGGGTTTTTAGCTTTTATTGCAGGACTTCAGACCGTGGATAAATCCTTGTACGAAGCAGCAGCACTGGATGGGGTAAAGAATCGTTGGCAGGAATTATGGTATGTTACCTTGCCGTCAATGAAACCGCAGCTGATGTTCGGTGCCGTTATGCAGATCACACAATCCTTTGCAATAGCAGACGTTTCTATTCAGCTGGCAGGTAATCCTTCGGTGAACTACTCGGGAACCACAGTAGTTACACACTTGCTGGATTATGGTACGGTGCGCTTTGAAATGGGTTATGCCTCTGCGATAGCGACGATCTTGTTCCTATTAATGATAGGTACTAACCTGCTGGTACAAAAAATATTAAGGAGGGTCGGAAAATAATGAAAATGCGCAAACGACTCTTCTTTAAGCCTAAGGAAAAGAAACTTAACCGTTCTTTTGCAGGTAATTCATTATTGTTCTTTATCATGGCCATCTGTGGTGTGGCAATGCTGCTGCCATTGATTATGGTAGTTAACAACTTTTTAAAGCCCTTGGATGAGTTGTATCAGTTCCCACCGAAGATATTTGTAAGAAATCCAACCTTTGAAAACTTTTCAGATCTATTCGCATTAATGAATGACTCCTGGGTTCCATTTTCCAGGTACATATTAAATACCGTCATTATAACAGGCGGCGGTATGTTGGGGCATGTAATCATTGCATCTCTGGCAGCATATCCCTTGGCTAAGCATGATTTTCCGGGGAAAAAGCTATTATTTCAACTTGTTGTGCTTTCCATTATGTTTTCCTGGACAGTAACACAGACACCTCAATATATGATTATTTCCTGGCTTCACATTAATAATAGCTACTGGGCTTTGATATTGCCTGCATGTTCTATGGGTATGGGATTATATCTGATGAAGCAATTTATGGAACAGCTTCCTGATTCTTTGATGGAGTCAGCTAGGCTCGATGGAGCAAGTGAATGGCGTACTTTTTGGCATATTGTAATGCCCAACGTAAGGCCGGCGTGGCTTACTTTAGCAATCTTCCAGTTTCAGCAGATGTGGGGAAATACAGGAAGCACCTTCTTACGGGATGAGAGCTTAAAACCCCTTCAATATGCCTTACAGCAAATCGCTGCCGGGGGAATGGCAAGAGCAGGAGCAGCAGCGGCGGTAACCTTTATTATTGCTGCAGTTCCAATTACTTTCTTCTTAATCTGTCAGAAGAATATTTTGGAAACAATGACCACATCCGGTATGAAAGAGTAATGGGAGGAAGAATGATGAAATTAAAGAAGGTCATAACATTTTGTCTAACAGTAATCCTACTGATGCTTTTCACCGGAGAAGAAGTAAAGGCAGCAAAGCTTCCCTATGATACTTACAATTATGACTATCGGGAATATATTCATTTTACACCTGCCGCTTATATTCCTTCTGTTACGATACGTGGGGAAGACTTAAGCTATAAGGGAGAGAATATTGGGAGTTTTGTCACACCACAGGATCTTTGCCAAACAACTGAGGGTAAAATCTATATAGCAGATACGGGAAATAACCGAATTGTTGTATTGGATAAAGACCTTAAAAAAGTTGAAAACATCATTAAAGATTTTGATAATGACGGAAAGACAGATACCTTTAATCAACCCTATGGGGTTTGTGTATCAGAAAAAAATCAAATCTATATTGCGGATTCTCAAAATAATCGAATTGTCGTTTTGGAACAGGATGGAACTTTAAGTAAGATCGTAGAAAATCCAACGTCCGATAGTTTGGAAGAAGGCTATGTATTTGTACCGTTAAAAGTTTCAGTGGATTATGCAGATAGAATGTATGTCATCGCACAAAATATGTTTGAAGGAATTATGGTATTCGAAACTGGAGGTAATTTTTCTAGTTTTTTTGGTACCATCAAGGTTGAAATCAGTCTCTGGGATAAATTCTGGAAAAGGCTGGCAAACAAAGAAGAACGTTCCAAGCAACAACTATTTATCCCAACCGAATTTACTGGTATTGATATCGACCCAAAGGGATTTGTATATGCTTCCAACATTGATTCTACAGGGGTACAGGGTGTTAGAAGGCTAAATCCTAAGGGAGAAGACGTTATTAAAAAAGGGTCCAACGCTAATGTTGGAGGAGATATTTGGACGAATGGGGGTACAGATTATTCAGGTCCTTCCCAGTTTACCGATGTGGTTTACCGTGCGGATGGAATCTATTCTTGTTTGGATCGTAAGAGAGGTCGAATTTTTACCTATGACCATGAAGGGAATCTGCTCTACATATTTGGCGGACTGGGAACCCAAGAGGGAACTTTTTCTATACCCGTGGCAATTGAAGATATTGGTGGAAGGTTAGCAGTCTTAGATGCCAATCGAGGAGAACTTATATGCTTTGAGGTAACAGAATATGGAGAATTAATTAACGAAGCGGTGGCACTTCGATATGGTGGTGATGAAGCAGAGGCAGTACCTTTGTGGAGTAGGGTTCTGGAACTGGATGAAAATAACGAACTTGCGAATACAGGGATTGGGAAAGCATATTTGACAGCAGGGGACTATAAGCTGGCGATGAAGTACCTGGAACTTGGAATGAATCGGGATTACTATTCCGTCGCCTATAAGCGTTATAGAAATAGTGTTATGACTGAGAACGCAAGTTATTCTTTAACCGGAATTGCTATTCTTATCGTAATCCTGCAAGTAGCAAGAGTTATACGAAATAGAAAGAAAAGGGGAAGTAGGAATGGTTAAAGGATTTCTAAAAAGATATTTTTCGAAAGAAAAGTGGAATTATATGTTTTACACCATTTCCCACCCTATGGACGGCTACTATTGGATACGCCATGGGGAGAAAGGCAGTGTTCCCCTTGCAATTCTAATGGTTATGATTTTTTCTTTTTGCTTTACCGCAAACCGGCTATTAGCTAGTTTTATTGTAAATGATACTGATCCAAGAGGTGTTGACAGTTATTATGAACTTATAGGTGTGTTAGCTTTCTATCTGTTAATCTGTGTAAGCAACTGGTCAGTGACTTGTTTGATGAGTGGGGAAGGCAGAATGAAGGACATTGCAATTGCAGTGGGTTATGGCACGATACCAATCACGATAGTTTTTGCAGCAGGTACTTTAATCAGTAATTTTATAGCAGATGGAGAACAGGCTTTTTATGTGTTGCTGATAGGCGTCGGCATTCTATATGGAGTTATAATGATCTTAATTGGCATTATGCAGGTACATAATTATACCTTGGGTAAAACTTTGGGTACTTTGTTGCTTACGTTTATAGCGATGCTAATTATTATTTTCCTGTTATTGCTTTTATCAAATCTTTTTGGTCTGGTCGTGACATTTTTTAAAAGTATCTATACAGAGATTATCTTTAGAACTTAGGAGGCGAAAGCATGAAGTCTTTGAAGGAAAAGAAGAACCGGTTGCCCCTTAGTCTGGCAAAAAAGATTGTGCTTGGAATCTTGTGTATAGGTATTGCATTAGGTGCAATTTATCTAGCTTATTACTATATACATTATTTGTCCTATAACAAGTACAAGGAATATTTAACAAGTTATGACTACGAAGAAGGCAGTGAATATCATCCGGCAAAGGAAACAAAGTCAAATGTGGATGGCATGGAGCTGGTGAGTGAAAATGAATACCTAAAGCTTTATACTGACACAGCTACCGCTACGGTGGCAGTTTATGACAAGAGAAATGGTGAGATAACTTATTCGAATCCCATCAATGCAGATGAGGATAGTATGGCTAATGCTACGAATATGAATTATCTGAAATCTCAATTTATCGTAAATTACTATAACAAAGAAGTAAAATCAGGAACCTATGATTCTTACAGCATGGCGGTTCAAAAAGGTCAGGTAACAGCGGAGAGTATAGAGGGTGGAATCAGGTACATATACAGACTTGGAGATTTTGAGACCAGTAAAACTGGTAATATACCTATTTATCTTACAGAAGAAAAATTAGAGGAAATTTGCAAAAAGCTATCTGAAAAGGACGGAATTTCTTTTAAAAGATATTATATAACCAGTACCAAAGTCAATGATATGTTAGAGCTTAATGGTATTGTACAGAAAAATCCAAAGACCATTAAAAAGGTTTTGGAATGGTTGGTGAGTATTGGATGGACGGATGAAGAGTACCAGGAGCAGATGGATCTTGCAGGGGTAGAAGTGGCTGTTCCCATTTCCTTTCAAATTCCTCTGGAATATAGGCTAGATAAGGATGGATTAAATGTTTCAATTCCGGTATCGGCTATTGAAGAATATGGTGGTGGTTTCATCTATCGTATTCAATTATTGCGATATATGGGAGCAGCAGATGCAACGGAAAATGGATATATGGTTGTACCAAATGGCTCCGGTTCTTTAATCAATTTTAATAATGGTAAAGTAAAAGCACCCTCCTATGCCCAATATATCTATGATATTGACGCGTTGGCAGCAAACTATACTACCATAGAGAATACCATCAGTGCCAAGCTGCCGTTATACGGTATCTGCAGAGAAGAGTCCTCCATTCTTGCTACCATCGAAGGTGGTGCTAGTTTGGCTTTGATTATGGCAGGAATTTCAGGTGTGTATAACGATTATAACTACATTTATCCAACCTTTGTACTTCGTATAGCAGATAACCTAAGGATGTTTGGTGACAGTACTGCTGACATATATGTTCTGGAACCAAATATGTATGATGCAAACCTTGAAGTAAAGTATACCTTCTTAACAGAAGAATATAAGGAGTATGCAGGACTGGCTAATTATTACAGAGAGAGGTTGGTGTCAGAGGGAATCCTTACTCAAGCAGAACAAACAGAAGATATTCCTTTCTACTATGATGTTCTCAGTGGTGTGAAAGAGACCTCCCATATTCTTGGTATGCAATACTTACATACATTTTCTATGACTTCCTTTGACGAGGCAGCACAGATGTCAGAGGATTTGAAAACCCAAGGAATTACCAATCAGGTTATGAACTTACAGGGCTGGTTTAATGGAGGTTACTACCATAATACAGTGGATAAAATCAAGGTTACTAAAAAACTGGGTGGTAAATCTGGCTTGGAGGAATTAAATGATGCCCTTACAAAAAACGGTGGAAGATTATATGCAGATGTAGCATTTCAGCAGATTTCCTTTGCAGCAAGTGATTATAATTACAATGCCGAGTCCTCCAAGTATTATGGAGCAGGATATGTTGTGGCAATGGGACAGGTGAATCCTGCTACATTAAGAAGTACTTCAAGTCTTGGCTATATGGAGACCATGTATGATTTGCTTTCGCCTAAGTTTTTGCCGAGGTATGTAAGCAAATTTGCAAAGAAGATTCAAAAGTATGATATTAACGGTATTTCTTTAAGAGATTTAGGTAACTTTGTTTATTCTGATAAGAAACGTACGAATATTATTGATAGAGAGGAAGCACTTAATGTGGTGCTGGGGCAGTTAGAGGTACTGGAAGGTACAGGCAAGAAGCTTATGACAAATGGAGCAAATGCCTATAGTTTTGCCTACAGCACAGATATTATTAATGTGCCTATACAGGATAATAAGTTCCCAATTGTGGATGAACGTATTCCACTCTATGAGATGATAATTCACGGCTCCATACCTTACTCCACAGATCTATTAAATTATGATGACAAGAAGGATATGACAGAAACCGTACTACAAATGATTGAGAGTGGTGCAGCTCCTCATTATGTGTTTACCTGGAAAGAATCCAGTAAAATGAAAAACACAGGATTAAGCCGTTATTATGCAACAACCTATAATGTTTGGAAGAAAGAAGCAATTGATATTTATCAGCAGGTAAATGGAGCGTTAAAGCATGTAACAGGTGCTAGGATAATCAATCATGAAATCCTGGATAACGATGTAAGAAAAGTTACTTACGATAATGGCGTTGTTATCTATGTTAACTATAGTGATGAAGCACAAATGACGGATGGGTATGAAATACCAGGCACGAGCTATCGATTGGAGGGGATGGAATGAAAAGTAAGAAGAAAATGACTCTTCTCCAAAAACGAAAAATGACAGGATATTTGTTCATTCTGCCCTGGTTCATAGGATTCCTGGTGTTTTATGTAAAGTCCATTGTAATGGCGGGTCACTTTGCACTTTCGGAATTAAGCATGGATACAGTAAACGGAGGTTATAAACTTACAAACGTTGGCTTTGATAATTTTCGATATGCCTTTCAAGTGCATGGTTCCTTCAAACAAATATTAACAACCTCCATAATTGATATGATTGATGTACCCTTAATAATATTTTTCAGTTTGTTTATGGCAATCCTTCTAAACAAAAAATTTAAAGGTAGAACCCTGGTAAGAGCAATCTTCTTTGTACCAATTATTATGAATTCTGGGGCGATTATGGATGCTTTGGACCTTTCCGCGCAGATGATGCAGGGAGGCATATCCTCTCAAGCAGCCGAAATGTTAACAGCTCCTGTAGGAAGCTCCATCGGTATGAACATTGACTCTTTAATTGATATGTTTATTAACCTGGGTTTGCCAATGGGCCTTCTGGATTACACAATTTTAGCAGTTGCTCGAATTAACGACATTATTGCTGCCTCAGGTGTCCAAATCATTATATTTATAGCGGCACTACAGTCCATACCTGGATCCATGTACGAGGTATCAAAGATGGAAGGTGCTACCGGTTATGAAACCTTTTGGAAGGTAACCTTTCCAATGGTGATGCCTCATATAATAACAAATGTGGTGTATACGATTGTAGATAGTTTCACAGATAGTGAAGTAGTAGAGCTGGCATATAAAACGGCATTTACTGATTTTAATTATGGTCTAAGCAGTGTGTTCAGTTTGGTATCCACGGTAGTAACTTGTTTCATTCTTATATTAATATGTGGACTGATCCAGAAACGAACCTTCTATTACAATTAAGAGCTCACTTTGCAGTCTTTTCCTCACATTTTGAGATGGCGCATAACGCCATAATGGAGATTAACGATGATAAAAAATGTAACTGTAAAAAATAGTCTCACAAAGATGAAAGCCATAAGCCAGGATAAGTATCAGGGCAAAATACTTTTTAGTAAATTTAATAAGGCTTTGGTTGCCTTACTAAAGGTAGTCATATTAGTTGGAGTAAGCTATGTCATTCTTTCTCCCATCATTGGTATGATTGTAAACTCCATTTCTTCCGATAGGGATGCCTACAATCCTATGGTATATGTACTTCCACAGTTCCCGACACTTGAAAGATATCAAACTGTAATCGAGGCTTTGAATTACTTTCCGACCATAGCAAAGAACCTGCTGTATTCCTTATCCTTAATGGCATTACAGATTTTTGTCTGTTCCATGGTAGGTTACGGTTTTGCAAGATTTGATTTTCCCTTTAAGAAGTTATTGTTTGGCTGTGTGATCATTATGATTGTTATTCCGGCACACACCATTATGTTTCCTTTATATACAACCTTCAGACAGTTTGATCCACTAGGAATATTTACAGCGTTAACCGGGTCTTCCATTAATCTGCTGGGGACACCATTCCCTATGTATTTAATGACGGTGCTGGGCTGCGGACTTAGATCAGGACTATATATTTATATCTTTAACCAATTTTTCCGAGGACTGCCCAAAGAAATTGAGGAGGCAGCTTTCGTAGACGGAGCAGGTGTTTGGTATACCTATTTTAGGATTATGCTGGTAAACGCTACTCCGGCTGTTATTACCGTAGCGGTATTTTCTATGGTGTGGCAGTTTAATGATACTTTTTTTGCGAAGTTATTTCTGATTAGCGAGGATGTGGTAATCAGTAAAAAGATATCAATATTGCAGGCAACCATTGCGAACAATTATAAAGTTCTGGATACTTCCATCCAGCAATTGTATCTAAGTGCCGGCATATTATTGGTGGTCTTACCTATATTGATCATCTATCTATTGCTGCAGAGATACTTTATAGAGGGTGTGGAGAGAAGTGGTATTGTGGGTTGATCTTTCTTCCCCTGGTACGAAACAAATTAAATAATTAAAAGGAGGATGGAAAAAGTTGAAGAACAAAAAATGGCTAGTCTGCATTCTAGTGGGAACCATGGTTATATCTATGGCTGGATGCAAAAATGATTCAAAACCAACGGATAATGAGGTTACGAATGTAGTTACGGAAGAAGCAAAACCTTCACCGGAACCAACGACGACACCGGAGGTAGTTGTCAAAGAAGTAAGTATTAATTTTGAAGATGGTAATATGGGATTTGTTGCTTTGTATACCCAATCAGCAGATGCAGACAACTCGGAGCTATCAATTGTAGACTATGAAGGCAGTAAAGCATTACAGGTAAAGAATGTGGATGGTAAAGTTCCTTATGTAGCATTTGATGCTGCTAGTCTCTTAGGGGCAGATGTTGCTAAGGTTGCATCTATTGAAGCAACTATTGGAACCTCTTATGAAAATGGTAACTTTAGTGCTTCTTCCGGTAATATTGTTACCTGGACCGGTGCCAAACTGGAAGAAACTAAATATGATTGGTCTGTATATTTGGAGTCCAAAAATCCAAATACTGCAATTGCCAAGCTTGATGCTGGTAAAGAATTTGTTGCAGATGCTAACAATATCTTTATGCTGACTTTAAAAACAGACAATGGTGTGACTGAAGGTAATGGAAATGCTACCATGTACATCGATAACATTAGATTCTTAGATGCTTCTGGAAACCTTCTTGCAGCAGATAGTTCTGCAGCGTTTGTTGCTCCAGCAGGATTTGAAAGCAGTGGCAAAGATCTTTCTAACCTTGCAGCAGTTACAAATGCTGTGAATTTTGAAGGCTTTGCATGTACTGGCGATGGTTGGGCACAAAACGGATTTGAAATGCCACAGGCAATTATTGATGCACTGGTACCAGGTTCTGTAATAGAGATTGAGTACTCCAGTGACAGTGGTGATATGTGGTTAGTAATTCCAGATGCAACTGCTGGTTGGATGAGAGTTGGAGATGGTACCAACGGCAAAGCCTATATCAATAATTCAAAGAATATAGCACAGATTACATATGAACAAATTGCACAGTTCTGCGGAGAGGATAAGTCCACTTGGGGTGCAAGGCTACAGTGTGAAGCTTCTGGTGCATGGGAAGTATACAGCGTAAAAGTTGGTATGAAAGCACCGGTATATACATTATCCAATCCAGTGGAATTCACAGGATTTGCCTGCAAGGGAGATGCTTGGGCGCAAAATGGTTTTGATATCCCGCAGGAAATCATTGATGCATTAGTTCCAGGTTCTGTAGTAGAGGTAAATTATACAAGTGAATCGGGCAAGATGTGGTTGGTAATCCCAGATGCAGCTGCAGGCTGGATGAGAGTTGGTGATGGAACCAATGGCTCTGCTGTAAGTTACAATGGTAAGAGTTATATCACCTATGAGCAAATCGCGCAGTTCTGTGGAGAGGATAAATCTACTTGGGGTGCAAGATTACAGTGTGAATCTGATACTGCTTGGGAAGTTTATGGTGTTAGAGTTGGAACAGCGGCTACTATGAGTATGGTAAGTAATAATGTTGAATTTGCTGGATTTGCCTGCACAGCAGATGCTTGGGCACAGAATGGTTTTGAAATGCCACAAGAGATTATAGATGCATTAGTGCCAGGTTCTGTAATATCAGTTAAATACACAAGTGAATCCGGTAAAATGTGGTTGGTAATGCCAGGGGCAGAAGCCGGCTGGATGAGAGTTGGCGACGGTACCAATGGTCAGGCTGCAAACCTTGATGGAATATGTCAGGTAACCTATGAGCAAATTGCTGCATTCTGTGGTGATGACAAATCAAAATGGGGTACGATGTTGCAGTGTGAATCTGATACGAAATGGGAAGTATACAGTGTCAACGTAGGCCTGGGTCTGGCAGTTAAATAATAGTAGCCAGTAGGTTATCATAAGCATTTTAAGGAGGATAGGTTGAAAAAATATTTTCAACCGGCAAAAATCACAAAGAGTGATTTTCGCTCAGTATTTGAGCTGCCTGACGGCAGTATGGAGGATATTGTAGAATGAGAAAAATAAAAAAATTTTTAGCTCTTATCTTGGCTTCAATAATGGTATTTTCTTTGGCAGCATGCAGCGGTAATGGTAATGTGAATAACAATGTAAACGGTAATACTACAGATCCAGAAGATGATACACCAGAAGTAACCACTGCACCGACTGGTAGTACGGATGAGAAAAGAATCATCAATATAGGTACTTGGTGGACACAATTCTATGACAGTTCAAATGAGTCAGTAGAAGATGATCCCTCTTATTCTGGTCTAGATGTAGCACATCTAAAGTTTGATAATGTTGCTGCCATTGAACAGAGATATAATGTAGAGTTTTATTGGAAGAACCTTACTTATGCAGGGGTACAGGAATCAATTAATAACTCTATTTTAGCGGGAGCACCGGACTGTGATATCTATTTGGTTGAGTTAGCATTTGGTATACCAGCAGCACTGAATGGTCTTGCTACGGATTTAAAGACGGTTCTTCCAGAGGATAATGATTTATTTACAACCAAGAAGAATATTACCTATCTGGATTTAGGTGATGGAAAAGCATCGATATTAAAGAGAGTAGATGCACAAACAAAAGTTGAGGCAACTTATCCTTTAGGCTTTAATATTCAGATGTTGGCAGATAACAATCTGGAGGATCCAAGAGAATTATATGCGCGTGGTGAATGGACCTGGGATAAATTTATTGAATATTGCAAGGTTTTAACAAAAGATGCTGATGGTGATGGTCAGATAGATCAATTTGGATATTGCGGCTTCAATAATGAAACCTTTGAACAGTTATTAATGAGCAATGGTGCGCATGTGGCTGCAACTAAGACAGAAGAACTTTCTTCTGCAGCTACTGGCGAAGTATTGCAGATGATGTCTGACCTGTATAATGTGTACAATGTAGCATACCCTTATGACTTTGAAAGTGGTGATGATTCTACAACTATGAGAGGTCAGTATCGTGAAGGCAACATTGGTTTCTTCCCTATCGCAGCCTGGATTGCAGCAGATAAAGCTGATTATGACTCCGGCGGCGTAAATGGATATACACTTTCTTTTGACACTGCATATGTACAATGGCCGGTAGGTCCTTCCGGAGATCAGGCAACGAATGCAGGTAAAGTATCTGCAGGCGAATATTATATCATTCCTGCAGGAGTGGAAGATCCTGAAAAAGTTTATAATGTGCTTTACGACATGTGGAACTGGTATGACGGAGATGTAACAGTTCGTGATGATGAGGAAACCTTATACTGGTGGTATACGGTTACCGCATCTACGGAAGATTTACAAAATAAAAACTTTGAAGTTATGGCTGACGTAGGAAGCAGAGAAACCTTTGAACTATGGAACCAACTTGGTATTGCGTATGACTTTATGTCCCTGGTCAAAGGAGAAGTAACACCTGCACAGTTCCAGGAGACTTATAAACAACAGGTTCAGGATGCGTTGGATACCTACTTTAACTAATAATAAAAGACATAGCAGGGCGGCGTGCCGCCCTGACTGAAAGGAGAAAGGGCAAAAATAATGGGCGAGATTAAAATGATAGCTCCTTCAATACCAAATGTTCCTTGGCAGGAACGTCCATCAGGACTTAAAGATGCCCCTGTCTGGAGATATACAAAGAATCCTATTATTGGACGTAATCCTATAAAAGGAGTTGCCAGAATTTTTAATAGTGCAGTTATGCCTTATGGTGATGAGTTCATCGGAGTATTTCGTGGTGAGCAGACGAATGGTGTGCCATATATCTACATGGGCAGAAGTAAAGATGCCATCCACTGGGATTTTGATGAAAATAAAATTCCATTTGTAGATGAAGAGGGTAAACCCTTTATGCCGTTGTACGCATATGATCCTAGACTGGTAAAAGTGGAGGATACGTATTACATCATTTGGTGTCAGGATTTCTACGGTGCATCCATTGGTATGGCTAAAACAACAGATTTTAAAACCTTTGTAAGATTGGAAAATCCATTCCTGCCATATAACCGAAATGCGGTATTATTCCCAAGAAAAATAGGTGGTAATTTCTGTTTGCTAAGCAGACCGTCTGATACAGGACACACACCTTTTGGAGATATTTTCCTTAGCGAAAGTCCAGATCTTGTTTACTGGGGTAAGCACAGACATGTCATGGGCAGAGGAAATAGATGGTGGGAGTCCTTAAAGATTGGTGGAGGCGCAGCTCCAATTGAAACGAGCGAAGGCTGGTTGCTATTCTATCATGGCGTAAGTGGCACCTGCAATGGTTATATCTACAGTATTGGTGGAGCAATTTTGGATTTAGAGAATCCCTCCATTGTAAAATATCGTTGCGAGAACTTCCTATTAACACCTGAAGAATGGTATGAGGAAAGAGGTTTTGTACCTAATGTAGTATTCCCTTGTGCAACAATTCATGATTCAGAATCAGGTAAAATTGCAATTTACTATGGTGCAGCAGACAGCTACGTAGGTCTTGCATTTACTAACTTTGATGAAATTGTAGCTTATATCAAAGAGAACAGTGTATTAAGCAATGATGACAGTGAAATAGGTAGGAGATAAAAAATAAGATAATATAAAAGATATATAGAAAAGATACATAAAAAAGATACATAAAAAATGAGCTGGTTCAACAGAACCAGCTCATTAACTCATGCTATTTTTTTCTTTTCTAAAACAATACGTTGAATGCTCTTTTCGGATAAAAAATACTTTTCAGCTAATTCTGAAATTTGTATACCCTGTTGATAATCAGCAAAGATAGAAGAATTTCTTTCGTTTAATTCCTGTCGAATACGAGTTCCATTACCCCAGGTTTGCTTATTATCTTCCTTTCTTGGTATATAAATATTTTCACCATCAATATAGGTTTGAATTAACTCAATAATTTCAATTGGCAGCACCTTATCTGCTCTAATATAGCTCATCATGCCCTCCTAAAATTAAATAAACTATTAGGAATAGCAGTGGCTACAACAAATTAATTTAATTATTTGCAATAGCCAATGCTACGCAAGAATACCAAATTTCCGCATATAGGGGTCCTCCAATAAATTTATTTTTATAATAATTAATTAACTGGATTTAATTATAACATGATTTCTAATAAATGCCAACAAAATCCTATTATCAGGTTTTGTTCCAGAAGAGATTGTGTACTTAACTCCAGACGACGTTTCATGATATACTTATGGGGTGTTAAACCAATCGTTTGCTTGAACTTTTCTATATAATACGAAACAGATATATGAGCTATCTTACTACATTGTTCCAAGGTTATTTCATTACTGATATTTTTGTTAATATATACAATAGAGTCAAAGATACTCTTGATAGGTTTCATAACATTACCTCCTTGTTATCACCATTAAGCAGGTGAGTATCTTGAATACTAGACTAAAATTCAGATGTAGATAGATATTCTAAAACTAAATACTAAGATAAATATATACTTTTAGAGCCACTGAATAAAAGCTGTTTTATCTTGCTTATTGTAGCCGGCCTTTTCGTAAAATTGATAGGTACTTTCGAGCTTAGAGCCTGTTAGCAGCATTAATTTATAACAATTTTCTTTTAAAGCTATTTGCTTAGCGTAGTTTAAACACTTTGTTGCCAGACCACGATTGCGATAGTTTTCATCAGTTATAACATTTTCAATAAGAGCATAGGGTTGTTGATTATGCGTCAAGTTGGGTATGATTACACAAACACAGGAGGATACGATTTTTTCATCCTCTAGGGCTACTATAATATGATGACTTTTATCAATTAAAATTCTATTCCATAAGTCTATTAGCTTTTGAGTTTTATCAGGAATAGAATTGTTGTGTAGCTGCATGTATAAACTCATTAGTCCATCAAAATCATTGTTTTCGACTTCACGAATCATTTTTTAACCCTCCATAATTTAAGATTATTAAAGCTATTCAGAACTAAGCTCGAAAACGTGCAGTTTTCTCGAAGTTTAGCTCTCACCAAACGATAGTCTATTAAAGATTATCCTTAAAAAGCATGCTTTCACAGATGTTTTTTAAAGACTATGCTTGGTTTTGAACAAGTACAATTTATTATAAAATTTTTAGATATTTAATGTCAATAAATTGTAAAAAATATACTGACTATTAAAAGTGAAGTCTAAAATATAGTATTCAGAAGGTACAGAGCTGTAAAGGTAAAGATAAGTTATGTATATATCATACAGGAGGTTTTTATGTTAGATTGCATTGATTTAAGTGGTATTTGGTCTTTCGAATTAGACGAAGACAAAAAAGGCTTACCGTCATTCTTTCAGGACACAATTTATTTGCCTAACACTACTTCCCATGCGAAAAAGGGAAAAAGAAATGAAGCAAAAGAACTTGGATATTTAACTGATGAATATAAGTTCGAAGGTTATGCCTGGTTTCAGAAAACTTTTGAGATTATAGATGACCTTACAGATAAAATTTGTCATCTCTATCTCGAACGAACCAGAGTTACTAGCCTATGGATTGATGATATAAAAATAGGTTCACAAAATAGTTTAAACGCACCACATATTTATGATATTACAAAGACCCTTTCTCCCGGTCCTCATATAATTACCATATTGGTGGATAATACACAATATTTAACGAAAGGTGGGCATTTAACCTCTCCAGATACTCAAACGAATTGGAATGGTATCACAGGTAAAATTGAACTGCAGATATATAATAAAGCTTATTTGTCCAATATTCAACTTTACCCAGACATTATAGATAAGAGTGTAACTATAAAAGCAAGAGTTAATGGTTTGGAAACCGGGAGCCTTGCAATCTGTGCAGAAAGTTTTAACAGTGAGAAGAAACACTGTACGAAAGAGGAAGTATTCAGCTTTCACAATAATATAATTAACGTCAGATACGCACTCGGAGAGAATACTTTACTTTGGAGTGAGCATGAGCCTAATTTGTATAGATTAAAGGTAAACTTAATGGAAGACAGCTTACTCCTTGATTCTAGTGAAGTTACTTTTGGTATGCGTGCTTTTAAAACAAGTGATGGGAAGTTCACCATAAATGGAGTTAAGACCTTTTTGCGGGGAAAACATGATGGTCTTATTTTCCCTAAAACAGGGTTTACACCCACTACACTTGAGGAGTGGCTTTCAGTAATGAGAATATCAAAGGCCTACGGAATAAATCACTACCGATTTCATACCTGTTGTCCGCCGGAAGCAGCATTTGAGGCAGCAGACCAACTTGGTATCTATATGGAACCTGAACTTCCCTTCTGGGGAACGCTGACAGATGAAAGTTATGAAAATCACAATCAAACGGAACAGGATTATTTGGTTAAGGAGGGTGTAGCTATTCTTACTACGTTTGGAAATCACCCCTCATTTGTGATGATGTCTCTGGGTAATGAATTGTGGGGAAGTAAAGAGCGGATGTCAGAAATCCTACGCTTCTACAAAGATATCGATAATCGGCACCTATATACCCAAGGTTCAAATAACTTTCAATTTACTCCTGTAATCTTAGAAGAGGAGGATTTCTTCTGTGGTGTTAGATTTTCTCGTGATCGACTGATAAGAGGCTCTTATGCGGAGTGCGATGCTCCATTAGGCCATGTACAGTCTTCTGAACCGAGTACCAGGAAAAGTTATGATGAAGAAATTTATCCGTCAATTGTAGAGCAGGATGAGAACACTATAAATAATGTCGAAGATACCATTGAAATACAATATGGAACAGGGGTCAAAAAAGTAAAGACGCTAAGCACAGAGCAACAACTTTTGCCGAAGATACCGGTTGTTTCCCATGAAATTGGCCAATATGAAACCTATCCTGATTATAGAGAAATCTCCAAGTATACTGGACCTTTAAAAGCTAGAAATCTTGAAACATTTCAGGAACGACTTATTGCAAAAGGGTTAGAAGATCTGGCTGAAAAGTATTTTGCTAGTTCAGGTAAACTTGCTGTTGCATGTTACAAAGAAGAGTTGGAAGCCGCTTTTCGTTCTGAAAAGTTAGCTGGTTTTCAAATTTTGGACATCCAGGACTTTTCAGGACAGGGAACTGCTTTAGTTGGTATATTGGATGCGTTCATGGATTCTAAGGGACTTATTTCACCTGAAGAATGGCGTAGTTTTTGTTCCGATGCCGTACTTTTAGCAAGGTTCGATAAATACAATTATACTTCTGGCGAAAACTTTAACGCAAATATTGAACTTTTCTATCACAGGCCGATTGCCCTCCAAAATCATACCTTAACCTGGGAGTTAAAGATAGATAATGCTGTATATGAGCGAGGGAAGATATTAATATCTACTGATATTACACAAAACTACTATGATATTTGCCATATCAGCTGGAACTTCCCAGAGGTTAAGTCTATGGAGAAATTGACTCTATGTATTAACATAGACGAAACCGATATCTACAAAAACTATGATTTGTGGGTATATCCCAAGGATATATTGCTGCATAGGGATGATATTAATATTTTTGAAAAGCTATCTTCAGAAGCAATTAAACTTCTCGAAAAAGGAGAAAAAGTACTGTTAATTCCAAAACTTGAAGATTTAAAAAATTCTATTGAAGGATATTACTGTACGGATTTTTGGTGCTATCCAATGTTTCGTTACATCTCAGAAGAAAGGAATAAAAAAGTTCCGGTAGGAACAATGGGCTTGCTTATCAATAACAATCATCCTATATTTGAATACTTTCCTTGTGAAGAATATTCAACTTATCCCTGGTGGAGCATAGTTACAAACTCCCGTTCCATCATACTTGATGATACACCAAAGGATTTTCGTCCGATTGTTCAAACAATCGATAATTTTGAGAGGAATCATAAGCTAGGTTTGATTTTTGAATGTAATGTATTACAAGGAAAACTTCTGGTATGCTCTTGTGATTTTAATAAAATAATAGATAAACCGGAAGGGAAACAACTACTATATTCAATATTAAGTTATTTTAAATCGGATAGGTTTCAGCCAAGGTCTACTATCGATTTAGAAACCTTATGTTCTGTTCTTTATAAATAATTCGGTAACAATCAAGTGAAGGAATAATTAGACTTTAATACTGTAGAGGCCCTGCCAAGCGAGATGCTACAAGGGGAACAGAGCTTATGGTTGAGCTGTTTCTTCTTGTTTTTATTGTTCTGGAAAAAAGAAGTAGACTATTGTGGACTCTAATGCTAAGATAAATAAAAATTGTTTTTGAGATGTGATTCTAATTAGAGTAAGAGAATAGATAGGAGGATCTTATGGCAGGTTCAATATATGGTAATAGTTTTGCAATTTCCACCTGGGGCGAATCTCACGGTGCAGGAGTAGGGGTTGTCATTGATGGATGTCCGGCAGGGCTACCGATAAAAGAAGAGGATATACAACTATATTTGGATCGTAGAAAGCCAGGTAGAACAAAGTATTCCACTCCTCGTAAGGAGGAGGATCGACTTCAAATCCTATCCGGTACCTTTGAGGGACGGACAACAGGCACACCAATCTCCCTTATTGTATACAATGAAAATCAACGCTCCTATGATTATTCTGATATTGCAAAGTACTACCGCCCGGGTCATGCGGACTATACCTATGATCAGAAATATGGCTTTCGTGATTACCGTGGCGGCGCACGCTCTTCTGGACGCGAGACCACAGCCAGAGTGGCAGCAGGAGCAATTGCAGCAACTATTTTGAAAGAGCTTGGGATATCAATCTATTCCTATACAAAATCTATTGGCCCGGTTTTTATTGATTATAAAAATAGTAAAAAAGAAAATGTAATTGTTAGTCCTCTGTGTATGCCAGACTTGGAGGCTTCTGCTAAAGCGGAGGAGTACCTACAGAGAATGATGGAGGAGCACAATTCTGCCGGAGGCGTAATTGAATGTATTGTCACAGGTATGCCTGCAGGAGTAGGACAACCAGTCTTTGATAAACTGGATGCAGCGCTCGCAAAAGCTATTATGTCAATTGGCGCTGTCAAAGGAGTGGAAATTGGTGATGGCTTTGCAGTGGCGACTAGCACAGGACTTGAAAATAATGACTCTTTTTACTCGGATGAAAATGGTGAGGTTAAGAAGAAGAGTAATCATGCAGGAGGTATACTTGGTGGAATTAGCGATGGTTCAGAGATAATTCTTAGAGCTGCCGTAAAACCAACTGCATCAATAGCTAGGCGACAGCAGACAGTTAACAAAGACAATGAGAACATAGAAATAGAAATTCAAGGACGACATGATCCAATCATCGTACCCAGAGCAGTTGTAGTCGTTGAAGCTATGGTGGCGATTACATTAGTCGACCATCTGTTTCAAGGAATGACTTCAAGAATGGATAAGATTAAGGAATTCTATAAATAATTTTATAATAAGTTGATTTTTGTAATTAAATTTAAATTAATCAAAAAGGACGTTTACATCCATTAATGACATGTAAACGTCCTTTTTCTATATATGATATTCTTTCAAATTTTCTATTGTAGAAAACCCTCTGAGCTAATGATACACAGCTACAGGAGAGAAACAAAGTATAATTGAAATGTTGTGAAAAGTGACTTTACAGGTTATTGACTTATATTGTATAAACTATATCAACAGGTGCGACTTAGAAATTAAAATCAATTTCAATACCTTTTAAATCTTCATCTATCAAATTATTCTCTTTTAAGATGGTCTGAATCTTTTTTTGGGCTTCTGACATATGATCAGAACTCTTTTTTTGTATATTAATATCTATCTCTAATTGCTCTGCATCCATATCATTCTTAATAAGTTTTTCCTGCTCTTCGCGATTTTCTTTTGCATCTTCGATTCGCTTTTCTTTTTCTTCTTGCTGCTCTGCGGCTTCGTTGGCTTCTTCCAAATCTTCTTCCAGCTTTTCATCAGTTGTTTCTTTGACTTCTTCTACAAGTATACCAAGAATTTCTTTACCTGTAGCTTCCATTATTTCATCAGACGCGTTATTTGCTTTAATCATATCCTGAGATTTTGACTGTTGTAGTATTGCATCTTCAATTGACGCTGAAAGACCATCATATTTCTGTTTTGCTTCATAAATCTTATTATGTATTTCTCCAGCGATGCCATTTAATTCAAGGGCTTTCTTCTGATATTCTGTTCTGGGTATATGCTGCAATTCGCTAAGTCTCTTGATTTCCCCTTTTGAAAACTTTTCAGAAGCAGAACCATTTAAATAATTTTGATATTTTTCTAATAGTTCCAAATCCTTCTGTTCCATAGAATCAGGATCTACACCATATTCTTCTTGAAGATCGCTTTTGCTTTTTTTAATACCCTCAAGGTAAAACAGGGACTCTTGTATTTCTGAAAGCTTATCTGTTTTCTGTTGATTCATATCTTCAATATTGGATACTGCCTTCTGATCTTTGTTCCATGCATCTCCGATAAGCTTCATCGCCTGTTTCTGCGCATCCTGTCTTTTTTGCTGAATAACACTGTTGGTTCCAAACTTCTGTCCCAGGTTTCCAGTAAATATTGTATTTCCATTATTCTTGTTTTTTTGGTCTTCGTTTGTTGTATTTAGATTAACATAACTGTTCTGCTCGCCATGTGCTACTCTTATTGATAATGACATTTTTCACCTCTCTATTATATACTATAGTCAACAATGCTACCGGGCATCTCCTATAAAGCAAAGATAAAACCTTCTTTGATAGTTATATCGGAAGAATATGGCACTACATTAACCTTAGGAGATGTAATAATTAAGGAAATATTTATTTATCATTTAGCTTATAGTCAAGCGCACTTATAATCGATAAAAAATGGCTCATCCTTTAGAATGAACCATAGAATTCATGACAACATTAGAGCTTATAAAGAGTAAAATACTAAAGGTAAATGTCCAGTTAGACTATTTCTTATGCCAGTTATAAAATTGCTTTAATTCAGCTTTACGGGCTTCCGGCAATAGAGATTTCTTTACTCCCTGTATAGCACCTTCTATTCCTAACAATCGATGGATGCAAGCAGATTCATCAATTTCCTGTATTTTTAACCAAGCTTGTTCCGTACCAGCAGCCTTTAATTCATCATAACTATGGATGCCTACTTGGTTAAGTTGTCGCTCAACCTCTTTCCCGATGTTTCTTAATTGTGATAGCTCGCCCATGTTGTTACCTCAACAATTCATTTCGTTATTTTGATTTACCTATAGTATCTATTAACGGTACTTTACTTTGCATCTCTCAGTATAATATCATATTAATTGAGAGAAACAAACTTAATTTTTCAGTAACTTATGGTACTATTATTAAGGTGTAAGCGATAAATTATCGATTGAAATTAATCGCAATAGTATTTGAAAGTATAGGAGAAGATGTCACAAGGAAGTTTCTCGTAGATTAATGGTTGTTATGCTATAATATCAATAAAAATAGTAGGAGCGTCTAGAATGGATATTTGATTGTTATTGAACTTTGCGGATATATTACATTCTTTATAAAATTATTGGAGGTCAGTATGGCAAAGATATATTATATCGGAGGTTCTCCCTGTAGCGGGAAGAGCACAATAGCTGAATTGATAGAGAAAAAATATAACTTTAAGTATTACAAGTTAGATGACAAATTAGAGGAGTACACAAAAAGAGCTAGTAGGGCAGGAAAAAAATACTCTTCAAATTATTATACAATGAATACTGATGAGATATGGTTAAGAACACCTGCGATTCAAAATAGGGAAGAATTTGAAATCTACAGAGAAATTTTTGAATATGTTTTAGAGGATTTAGAGCAAATAGGTCATGAAATATCTGTTATAGCAGAGGGAGCAGGATTCCTTCCTGAATTAATGAACTTGATTGTAGTACCGAAAAATGAGTACATATGTATTGTACCTACAAAGGAATTTCAAATTGAAAAGTATTCCCAAAGGCCTTACATACCTTATGTTTTAGAGGGCAGCAGTGATAAGAAACAAGCATTTCAAAACTGGATGGACCGAGATGCATTGTTCGCTATGGATGTAGTTAATCGTGCAAGAGAGTTAGGCTATGCCTCTATTGTTACAGATGGTGGCACAAGTATAGAGGAGAATCTGGCAATCGTTGAAAAAATATTTGGTTTAAAGTAAGAAATACATGCTTAAATAATTATTGATTCAATAAAAAACGCAAACCCTTATACGTTAGGATTTGCGTTTTCCTTTTAGTTCATAACAAGTGAAGCAATATTTCTTTTCACCTTGTTTACTCCATACAACCTATAACCTATTTTGCTGCATATTTTTTAAAGGTTTTAAGGCTGCCAAGATATTTCTTTTGATTTTCAGTGGTGTTCTTGGTGGTAGTTTTTAATTCAAACTTATCAGGAACTATTTTTTTGATTGCCGCATCAAGAGTCTTTTTGGTTATTAACTTAGCGTCTTCACTGCTATAATAACCCTTATAGTAGCCTTTTTTAGGCTTATATGTGTCGTATTCACTATATTTGCCGTCAGTATAGGTGTAGTAATCCTTTAAAGATTCAAATACACTATATTCATCTGTGGTCTGGGTATTATTAATTTTATAGAAGAAATAGTCTTTTTTCCCATTCCATGAATTATAATTTAATATGGTTTTAGTACTACTGGAATAATACATGGTGCAATATGTCCAAGAGTTATAAAGAAACATAGCTTTGTCAGTCTTAACATTATAAGAAAAAATCTGTGGAGCCTCACCGTTAATGATTAATTCAGGAATACCATCTTTATCGAGATCCTGTAAGCGGAAAGTCTCTGCAGTGAACCCACCTTCCATATCTTCATATGGATTGGTTTTTAAGATCTTGAGGTAACAATTCATAGCCTTCTTTAATTGGTCATCAGTTACACCTTTTGCTTGGGCAGTGGTGCTTGGAATTGCCAGAGTAGAAGCGACTACCAACGCCATAATCATAAGTGATAAAATACGTTTACTAATTCTGTTCATAGCTTTCTCCTTTGAATTTCAATAATATGGCATATTTTAGCATAATATAAGTAATGGTACAATAATAAAGAATAACTATAATTACAAGAAAAATTAAAGTTAATCATTTAGGTAACTGCTACCTATAGGTTGTCTATAATTTCCTAGCCATGAAGACCTTTTGATTGACGTTCCATGTCCTCTACAACAATATCATAGATTTCACCGATGGAAGCACAATATTCCAGTAGCTTCCAGGGGGTGTTTGTATGAAAATGTATTTTTATTAGTTCTTCATCGCCTACTGCAAGTAAACAATCACCCTCAAGATTTGCAGTGATATAGTCGTTTATTGCGTCTTCAGAAAGATTCTCGCCCTCGAGTAATAATTGGGTATCATATTTAAATTCAATCATATTCATTCTCCATTCTAATTTACATTTAATTGTTAAAATATATGATACCATATAATTTATACAAATGAAATTACGAATGTATGTAATTATATTGTTAAGAAGGTATTCTACCTAGAAGCTTTAAACTTATTTACCGAGAGTAGATATTCATTAATCAGTGGATGAGGGCTTTCCAAGGTGGAGCTTAGTTGGGGTTGAAAGAGGGTAGCAATAAAAAATGGATGATTCTCTATTGTCATAATCCGAGCTTCATCATTTTCATCAAAACCAACTACTTTAAGTCCATGCTCCGTTAAAATGTTTTGGAAAGCTTTATTTAATCCAAAACTACAATTATATTTTTCCGTTATTTCAATACGACCATAGATGTTAAATAATCCCCAGGATTTATCAATGCTGATATTCCTTGTCTGCCCAACAAGAGAGCAGGAGAGAGCTGTAATATAATCATTTGGAACATAGGGATCAAAGTTAATATCTCTTAAAGCATCTGTTTGTAAGACGTTTCTGCCAAACTCAATAACAGCATGTTGAAAACCACCACAGGTTCCAAGGTAGGGATAATGGTTTTCTCTAGCAAATTGAATCGCATTGAGGGCACCATTCATACTTTTATAAGGACTGCCGGGTGCACCCCATAATCCGTCATAATTATGTAGTTCTTGTACGGAACTATCAAAGGTGGGAGTTGGTAACCAGGTATATTCGAGTTCAAATTCTAGCTTATTAGCGCTATGTTTGAGTGCTTCTTCCGTTGCGATATGAGATGGACGCCCGTCATAGTCACCGATAATACCAACTTTAATTACTGAGTTCATAAATTATCCTCTCTTAGTAGGTTTTTGAATTTGTTTATAACTGTTGAATACGACATAATTAAAATATTTATTGCCATGTTAACTTTGCTTAAGCCTTATCGGAACATAGAGATCTAGCTGATGATATCCTAACCCCTTCTTAATATCATCAGTTGGATTTACCATATGCCACATTGTTTGATGGCCAGGACGTTCATCCATCTCAAAACCACTGGAGGAGATCCATTTTTTTATCCCTGCTATTACTCTGCCGCTGATATCGTCATCACCGTCTATGGACATAGCTGCTGCATATAACCCACCATCAAAGTCAATTATTTCATAACCTCCGCAGTCTTCACTGGTCGCATCATTTTCAACAGCCATCCACCAAACAATGTTATCAGCTTCAAACCACATAAAATCCAGTGGAGAGAAGTAGATCCCTTTTCTCTTTTTATCATACTCAGGCCACCAACGATCAAACTTCCCCACGATTGTATCAAAAGAACCATAACCAGAAGTCGCCATACGACACTTAGGCAGCTCAATGACTCTAACTTCAGGTGCTTTCTTTAACTTTTCAGTGACATCCAGCAGACGATTTACATTGGAAGCATTGCCGGAATAATCAACATTAATAAGATGGTCTTCAATTTCTTTTGCTTTAGTATAAAGAAGTTTTATGTCTGATTCATTACTAAAATCAGCATTTTCAATATGATAAATAAATTCCAGAACTACGTCTTTTAATTCATGAAGAAGAGCGACTTCGTCGTCAATATTGCTGACCTTTTTTTCAAGGATTTCTAGAACAACAGCAGAGCCGCTGGTATTAAAAACTCTTTGGATATCCTTGATGCTGATATTTAACTTTCGAAGAATTAGTATCTGTTCCAAACGTTTAACTGCGGTCTCATCATACATACGGTAAGGACTGTCATTGTTTCGAATGCTTGTAATTAAACCCATATCTTCGTAGTAGCGAAGTGTTCGGGCTGAAATGTCATACATTGTTGATACATCTCTTATTTTAACTAAGTTGTCCATTTCATAACCTCATTTCTATGTTTTTAATTATAAAGTAATCTATTCCCCAACGGCAGAGTCAAGGCTTATTATTTTTTATTTGCAATAATTGAAATTAAGTTCATATATTTGCCATTGTCTATTTCTAACATCTTACTATCAGCAATGGCATAGCTGTTTTCCGTCCTTAGCCAATCTTGCCAGGCTTCACTAAAACAATCCATTTCCTGAATGCTTTTAATATTAAGGTTGTGAGATTTAGACATTGTCCTTTCCCACCAATTGCAAGAGTTCCACATTGCAAATGCCTCCTCACTCCAATGAGGTTTCATTTCTACAGGAATTTGATCTAAATCATATTTCATTCCAGGAACAGCAATAGCTATAAGCGCATCTTGCCTTAAGACTTTTGATAAGTAATCGTCATAATAGGTCTCATTATTTCCAAAGTAATGGTAGGCATCCACGCTAATTACAGCATCAAAATAATCATCTGCAAAGGGTAGTTGTGTGGCATCTGCATGAATTGGAATAATTTTATCCTCTAAATTCATCATAGAAAAGCGCTTATAATTCTCTGTCGCTGAAATCCATAAATCTACAGCAAAAACCTGCACCCCATATTCTTTTGCTAGAAAGATTGAAGTAAGGCCATTTCCACAGCCTAAATCTAATACTCGCATATTACTTGTTAATGGGACGTTCTCTAATAAATTCTCAAGAATAAGCATTGAATTTGGACCCATCATATTTGCTTTTAAAAATTCAGAGTCATACTTTTTACATTTCATATTTTTCATTTTATTCCCTTTCCGACTACATAGGTTTACCTTACAGAAAAGAAAAAAGGTATAGCAAAAATACTATACCTGCAATAAATAATCGCGATGTATCAGTTTCGTATTTTCTGTAAGGCATAATTAGAACACAATAACGAGAAAATGCTCGATTGTCTTAAATAATTTAATAAATGCAACTTACAGAATTAATAACAAACACACACCACCTTTTTTATATTATAAAACTATTATAACGAAGGACCACTTTTTGTCAATTGCATTTGGTAGAAGAAATGCGATTATGTTAGCCCACGTTTTTATGAAAAATATAACAGCAGTTTTCATTCTCAATTTTAAATCCTAGATCAAGATATAAGTGAAGTGCATTTTCGTTATCACAATCTACAATTAGATCAACATAGTCCATATCATAAGTTTCAAAGGCAGTTTTAATGAGATGGGAAAGGATGATACGTCCATAACCTTTTCCTCTTAAGCCTTCCTTTACAGCGACAACTTCTGCAGTGGCACGTTTACTACCTTTTAACTTTAGAATACTATAGGCTACAATTTGCTCATTATCAATTATTGTATAAGCAAAATGCCGATTACCAATATCGTTAACTATGTCTTTCCCTGAGATATAGACATCTGGAAAGATATAATCGTGCAATTCTATAAACTGAGTATAATTTTCTTCTGTTAAATTAGTAATTGTAAGGGAGTGGGTTGGAAGTTTCTCATCACCACGCTTAAGCAAGAGACTATACTCATTAACCTCAGGCTTTGCACCAACAGTATTTAGAAAATCACTACACTCGACGTTAGCCTTAGGGAAAAAGAAGGTATATTTCACAGAAGGGCTAAGTTGTTTACGGATAAATTCAAATAATTTTATAGCAATATCCGTATAAGAGAACCCCGGTTCAAGAAGTATGCTACAATCTGCATTGTCTTTTTCCTGATCAACATAGCAAATTAAAACACCGATTAATTGATCGTCTTGTCTGCATTCAATTGCAGTATTAGAAGCTATGCTATCTTCAAAATCTTTCTGTATGCTTTCTAATTTATTAGAGCAAAAGGTAGAAGAGTGCTCCACCATTGAGTTTATCCTATAAGCAAATTGGGATAGTTCCTTGATATCTTTTTGATTACTGTTCCTGATAATTATGTTCGACATGTTGTCGTACCTCCGTATATTTTGAGTTTAGCTTTTGTTAATATAAAATAAACACACTAATTTTTATAAACTAGAAAGTGTTATGTACTCTTATTAATTATTAAATGTGGTATTATCATAAACTTGAATTCCCAATATCTTGATTTGTATACCTGTATCATATCCGCCATCTGTGTCCATTGCAGGATAATTAGTTATACGATATAAAATTGCCCGATATTCAACAGTTCCACCATCTTTATAGCGTAGGGGAAATGGAATGATCTTCTCCTTTGATACATTCTTTATTAACTTTATTTAATGTTAATACATCTGTATAAAAATCACATTCTGTTAAATAGTTCTTGCTATATACGTCTTGTTTCGATTTTACACCATTGAATTTACCTGTTTTAACGCTTACACCACCGGAAGGAACTATAATTGGTGCATAGCCAATATCCCACAATCTAGCAGCCTGTTCTGGCAATTCAGGGTATGACCCACCAGGTATCATAATAACATCAGACTTTTCTAATACATCATCAACAAATATAAAATTTGAAATATCTTCAATGATTCTCATATTCATAACAATTTCAATGCTTCCTTCTTTCATCAATTTTAATTTATGCGAACATACCCATAGAAACTAGAGTGGGTGTTACTTCTAAATTTTAGATAAGAAAAACGGGTTGACGTTTCATCTTGCTTCTTGAGTCACGATAGCATTATGAATTTATAAAGCTCCGCAAATAGATTACATTTCTGTCAGGATCATAGAAACTCATATTTCTGGCACCCCAGGGGCGTGTGGTAGGTTTATCTATTATTTCCACACCCAGGGCTAAGAGCTTATTATATTCTTCATCAACATCAGTCACAGTAAAGGCAAGACACATATTCTGATTATTATTATTCTTTATGGAATTATCATTATAAATAGTTAGCATAGTTTCTTCTGCAATAATTGTTTGATGCACATTATCATTACTTCCATTCTCAACTCCCAGGAAAGCCTTATAGAAATTTGCAAGATTAACAACATCATTTGATAACAATCCTACTTCGCCTATTCTCATAGGAACCTCCATTATATATATTTAGATAATCGATATTAATATAGATATTAATTTTCCTGAATACAACCATATTGCTTTCGCATTTCAAATAATAAACTTATTAAACTTGGGAAATATGGTATGAACTCACCTGTCTTAATCATTGATAATATCTCTTCATTGGAAGCCCACTTAACACTCTGAACTTCTTCATACTGCAAGGTGAGGTCTTTCAAATCGACATCTTTATCAACTAAATATATATCATTGAAGCCATTTTTAAAGTTAATTGTAATGTGAGGACGAAGAGCTTGCAAATTCAGCTTTAAACCGATCTCTTCAAATAATTCTCTTTCAGCAGCGGTTTGGCTTGTATCACCTTTTGTAGCACTTCCACCTACGGTAATATCCCACATGTTAGGCCAGCCATCTTTAAACGTTTGTCTTTGCTGAATTAACATTTCATCTTTTGAATTAAAGATGCACACATGGACAACTAGATGATAGGTGTCCTGTTCAAATGGGTCTCCACGAAACATAGTTTTATTTAATTTTGTTCTATTGATGTCATATAAATCCCAAAGTTCCATAAGTACCTCTCTAATCTTTATTTTATAGTAGACTTTATCAAATAACGTTCTATCTTATTATCTTTTTACGAGCATCTCATTTTCAAGGTCATCACCATTCGAAAGGATAATTTTTTACTAGCGATATTATCTATCACAAGATACAAGAACCTTATTTAAGACTAATTCTTTGCAGTTAATGAGATCATTTATAGGTTAGTGATAGAATATAGCATATAATTAGTTGATGCAATGAGACTGTTTTATAATTTATAAATAAAATAAGCTACAACTTAGTAATAGCTTATTTTATTTGATAGAAGTAAGGACCACAATCAATTTCGTGTGTATGAACATAGGTCCATTTATTTGTCACATCATAAATATAAATATCGTGCTCTGAATCAAAATCGGAAGACTTAAGTAAACAGGGATTTTCAATATAATATGATTCGTCTTTATGTTGATAAAAAACATAAACCTTTTCCTTTTTACATTTGTTAAATGCTTGCCTTGCTTTCGTATTTGAGAGAGCATTTACCTTATGAAAGCTAAAAATATGCCATTTATAGCTTTCATAGCCGATATGTCTTTTAATTTCAGAACCAACAGTAGTTGCAAAAAGCCTACTCCATCTTACCTTAATTGCATTTGATTTAGCTTGTGGTATAAAAACAACGCCTCTATCAATAATTTCTTGTTTCTTTTGATTATAGTTATAACTAGATATATGGTAATTATATTCATTTACAGTATCCATAATATTTCGTAGTAATTGGTGACGAGTATCTTTTTCTAACTCGTCAGGCAACTTTTCAATATCTTCAATTTCTTTACGTAAATTACTCCATTTGAAGTTAACCATTGTCACTCCTTAATAGTAGTTTTAAAATAATATTCTTATTTTCTAGCTTATTTCTATGTAGTGGAACCTAATCGTCAGAAGCCTAATAAACAGGCTTCTGACGATTTACTGCTTTCTCAACATTCCACATTTGTCTTCTGATAAATACTCAAATTTATGTTTATTATATAGCAAATCCGCTGGGCGATTTGCTATTAGACAAATATAACTATCCTCATGTGTATTTCTCTCAAAGTATTGATCGACTGCTTCCAATATTCGTTCTGCAAACCCCTTGCGCCTATAATTTTCATCTACCATAATGTCACTCACAACATAGGTGATTCCGCCATCACCAACCACCCTACCGAATCCAACTAATTTTTCTCCGTCATAGATAGATGCTGTGAATAATGAATTCTCCAAGGCAATTTGGCTTCTCTTTAAATCCTTACTTCCCATTCCAGAACGTAAGCGAAGGTTCACATAGTCTTGTGCTGTTGGAATTTCATAAATAATCTCTATATCCATAGTTACATTCTCCATAATTATAAAATTACTTTATTACATTGATAAGTGTTATTCTGAAATAAGCATATAGAAGAGCATTTAACGATATAGATAGTGATGATTGCCAAACAAATTAGTTAGTTCTTGCTTAGCCATCTATTCGTAAAAACTTCTTTCTTATATTATAATAAATAGCAGTTGAAACCAAAATGCCAATAAAAGATGCAATCATATCATTATTATCCCATACCCCTAACTTAAAGACGACATGCAAATATTCTATTAATGAAAAGACTATAATATTGAGTGCATTGACTAACCAAATACACATCGGTTTATTGATTGAATCAATTCCTTTAAAAAAAGGTACTATATAGAATATACCTATTAAAGTAAAAAGACTACTTGGAATAAGATTAGGTGAAGTTCCTGCAAATAAAGTAATATATTTATTATCTAACTTATATAAGTTCCCCCTGAGCATGTACACTATTATAAATAAAACATATATAATAATTATAACTTTTCTTAAGGTTTTATATGGTTGACTATTAAAAAAGTTCCTGTTTGCTTTACTTAACCTCAAATTATTAATTTTGCTCACCTCCAATTCGATTCTCATTTTTTTATATTGCATCCTAATTTTATTATACGGAATACACATGTAGACCGCGAAACTTATCAATCTCTTAAGCTTGCTATGAAAATCGTTGATATGCTGTATATAGTACATGCCTACTTTATTCCTACCATGCTTGATTTGTTGAAGGCGCAAGCCGAAGCTTTGCACAACCTAATATAGCTCTACCGCAGAAAATATTTATTTTCGACACTGTTATTAAATAATTGTAATTTAAAAATTATTCTTACACATATTTGGTTAATGGAAAATTATGTACAATAAATTTGGGTTTACTTAATTATACTTTTGTGATTATAGTAAGTCAATTATAATTGAAAAATGCATAACTAACCAGATTGGAACCAGGTTAATCAATTAATAAATTATTTTAGAATGAAATTGTGACTATATTTCATTCTGAATTGTCTTATATTTGAAAGGAGAAATTACTGTAATCTAGTCAAAGTTTATTAGGAATATGGTAGCATCTGGATAAGTCATAGTATTCGTTGGCTACAAACATATAAAATGGGAGGAGTTAGATGGAATATGTACAGTACTGTGAGCAATGGATTTCAGAGGAAGAAATATTAGAAAAATATAACCTATACAAGAACTTACTTTTTCAAATTGCTTTTTCATATTTGGGCAATAAATATGATTGCGAAGATACTTCGGACACAATACTTGCATTTAATTAATAAAATAAGCAATAAAATCATGAATATGGAGCAATATTTGTAAAAATTAAACAAATAAAAATCGAAAAATCTAAGCATGTATGACATTGACGCCATAATTTATTGATACTATAATATTATTGAACAATCGGTTGCGCAACTGTGGTTGTTTAAGAGGGAACATAGGTACATGAATTAAAAATAATGTTGGAGGTAAGATTATGGTAAAAAGAAAGTTAAGAAATGTTATAGCGTTTGTAGTATGCTTGGCGATTATTTGTTCATCTTTCATCATTCCTTCCCCTACAAAAGTGACAGCAGCAACCTTTGTTAAAGGTGCTGATGTAAGTTGGGTTCCGGCAATGGAAGCCGCAGGCAATGTCTGGTATAATAAAGCAGGAGTAAAGACAGATATCTTGAAAATCTTGAGAGATGATTATGGTATGAATACCATACGATTAAGAGTATTTGTTAATCCATCCGGTGATCCTGGAAATGGATGGTGCGATACCACCAACACTGTTAATATGGCAAAGAGAGCAAAAGCATTAGGTTTGAGTGTAATAGTAGACTTCCATTACAGTGATTCTTGGGCTGATCCCGGTAAGCAAACAATTCCTGCCGCATGGTCAAGTTACACAATTGATCAGTTATATACCGCTGTATATAACTATACTTTGTACGTTATGAATCAATTAAAAGCAGCTGGTGTTACACCGACTTATGCTCAGATTGGTAATGAGACAAACGACGGTATCCTTTGGCCATATGGTAAAGCATCCACCAGCTCAACTACTATGAAGCAGTATGCTAATTTTATTACTTCAGGTTATAATGCAGTGAAGGCTGCAAGCAGCAGTACAAAAGTTATTGTACACCTTTCAAATGGTGATCAAACCAGCCTCTATACCTGGAACATTGGGGGATTGGTAAGTAATGGAGCTAAGTTTGATGTAGTAGGCCTGTCATTATATGCATCAGCGAGTAACTATTCCTCTTTAGTTAACTCATGTGCTACAACGATGAGTACGATAAAATCTACCTATGGAAAGCCGGTAATGATTATGGAATGCGGTATGGATTATGGCTCTGCATCCACCAGTAAGACATTTATCAGCAGTTTAATTACAAAAGTGAAAGCACTTGGTTCCGGTACCTATGGGTTAGGAGTGCTCTATTGGGAACCAGAAGCTTACAACGGTTGGAACGGTTATACAATGGGAGCATGGGCTAAAAATGGAAAAGCTTCCGTTGCTTTAGATGCTTTTATTGGTCAATAAATAATATAGTGAAATAATATAAGTATATTATGAAAAATCGCATGCTCGTCGTGAGACGAACATGCGATTTGTGCTATCTTAGCGTATTTTATTTCAGTATCTAGATTATCATCAGTATAGTCAATCGCATTTGATCGGAAGCTCTAGCGTATCAATTGCTGATATTATCAAGCTAAGTATAGTATAGGTTTTTTACGAATAAACGATAAAATCAGCTGGTTTTTTGGTGTGGTGGTTGATACACATTATGAATGAACAAATATGACAGCTAAATTCATTTTTATACCAATTCAAATTGGTCAGGGATACTATCCACTAAATACCAATGATAGGAACCACTAAAATTACGCATAAAATATTCTATTGCAAATTGTCTGTTCCATAAAAGAAATGAATGTAAAAAGATTGTATCGTAACCTTCAACCATACATAGATATCCTAAGTTATTGGAAAGTTCAATCAAATATAATGCTTTGGGGTTTATAAATAATGGTTCTATTCGATTGCTGCCGTTGTGCATTACACGTTTAGTAGCATATTCGCTTTCAATATGATAATTTATTTGCTCTTGTGTTAAAACACACTTTTCTATTTTGGATATATTAATAGAACGAAAATTATTAAGAAGTGTAAAAAATATATCAAAGCTAGCCTTTTCGTCTCCATTATTTTCACTTAAGATCATATTTGCCCAGCCCGAAGTTGACTCGACGTAATTGTAATACTGAGCAACATAGTCGTTGAAAAACCGAAAAGGAATAGGAGAGAAGTCATTATAACCATCATCTATGCCAAGTATGTGAGATGTATACGTTGCACCATTTAAGAAAGTTTTCAATGCAGTAATACTCTTATTGCCCATATATAATGAAGGTCTTTCTCGTACGCCATCCAAAATATCATAAATTAACATAATTCTACCTCTTATCTAATTTTTCTATGTAACTGTAATAATAGCTACAATATTTTTTATGAGTTATCCATTCACTTAATAAGCTTATTTCATAACCACCATCGAATTGTAAAATAAATTCGGAAGATGATTAAATATTCAATATATGAGTTAACTAAATTATGTAGGATGATTAATATTTGTCAATACTTGAGAGGATTAGTAAAAGAGCAATAACACTAAAAAGTATAACTGAGGGTATAATTTTGATTATCTTGGGTATATCTCGTCCTTTCTTAACATAAGCAAGCATAGTTATATACCAAACAGCTAGATAAATAGGAATGACTATACCAAAAATAGTATTATATTTGAAGCCAAATTTATAGGTATCGAGATATAAATAAACAATATAAGTACTAATGATTATGGCTATGATTATTATTACAATTATCTTAGGAATACATTTCCCTATCTTTCTATAAACAAGATCTATAATAAACGAAATCAATATGCAGATGACAGCAACTGTATTCACTATATCACTATAATTAAATCCAAATAGTTTGACATCGTGATATAACTCAAAGCCGCATCTTAAAAAAACTAACAAAGCTACTATTCGACTCAAGTATATGAAATCTGAGCTATTATTTGTATTCATAAAACTGGTCCTTTCTATAAATAAGCGCAAAGTAAGGCTAATTTGCGGACTATTCATTAGAATAATGTATTAAATCAAGTTCAAAATTGTTTCGCTTAAATCCATTTTCTTCTACATGTGTTTGTTTTAATCCAATTTTCATCAATACCGCTGCACTTGCTGGATTTTCAGATACTACTTCTGCTTTAAAAATTGCATTTGGGTATTCATTCAAAACATAATGCATTATAGCACTCGCTGCTTCGCTTGCATAACCACACCCCCAGTGAACTCTAGATATTTGATAATAAAGCCCATAAACAAAATTTGCTTTATCCATACAAATGCAACCAACCATACCAATAGCTTTATTATTTAGCAGAATAACAAAGCGGTCTATTAAGTCTTTGTCTGTCCGATTTATCTGATGTTCAATTAAGTTAATACATTCATCAATAGTGGTCAATAAAGGTGTAAATGTATATTTTATTACTTCAAAATCGCTCCATAGTTCAAAGAAATCCTTTGCATATTTAACATCAAACCCAACCAATTCAAGCCGTTTTGTTTTCAGCATACTATACCTCCAAATAAATAATTTTACTTCGTAAATAGTAAACAACAGGAAACTCTTTTATTTGAAAAATATAATAACATATTAAATGAAATAAATAAACTAAATTTACCAATCGCTTGTGGACATGTGGGGATGATATAAAAGTGTCGTAGACCCTCTCGGAGAGCGAGCAGGGTAGATGTAATCTGAGCTTTCCAACTCGTCATTTTTATCTGTACTCAATTAATTCGTAACTTAGAAATATTGTATATTAAGTTTACTGCAAATTTGCTTATACTATTATGATAAGGTGTTTTTATTTATTTATTTCTAATTCTTAATATTTTTTTAGCATCATCTAACTGCTCCATATTCAAGACTCGGCATTGAACCCAGCCTCCATTGCTTGTTCTATGATAACTATTAAGACACTCTTGGGCGTAAGGTAATACTTCCTCATAAGCCTTTTTTATTTGGTTGTCTGTCAATCTCATCACTACTGTAAAAGCATCTTTTTCTGCGATAATAGTACCAAAGAATTTTGATTTACTTTTAAACCCTACTCCCCACCCGCGTACATTGCTATCGCTTGAAAATCATAATTTCTTTTTCTGCATTTAACTCATTGGTTATAAATAAATCAATATTTACAAACAGCTCTTTGCAAGCACCGATATGCGAAATTAAATCTTCTATTGTAGGTATACTGTTTTTGTCTGACAATCTTTCGTACATTTTTCAACCTCCACTAATATAAATAATCTGTAGTTCACATCTTAATACAATTCAATCATAACCAAATTCTATCACACCTAAATCTCATCGTCCAAACTAAGAAGCATAAAATGGAATATTAATTGAGCGATTATAGTTATTCTCTTTTGCTAAGATTTAAGAGTATGCTAAGTTAATCAGTATACTAGAGGAATTATAAGAGGTTACAGAAAAGGCAGAGGAGCTGAAACGACAGACGGAGTAAAACCTGTGCCAATACTTAAGAAATATAACATTTATATCTATTTATATGGAGTACTTTTTCGCTTGAGTTTATCACCACTATTCTCTTCGTTCACAGCTCCATTTATTTCTCTGATTATTGCATTTCTTTCATCCATGCACTTTAACATTTTTCTTACTTCGTTACCTGCAACAGGTCCCGATAATAATGTCGTGCAAATAGAAAGCATAATAAAAAATTGCTTGAGGCGTTTATATATTCTATTTTTCATTTTACTCCTTTTTTACATAACAAAAGAAAGACACCTTTAAATGTCTTTTCATATTACGGTGTAAAAAGGGATTTAATCATTTAAACGGATTTTTTGCGCTATTAAAGACCTTTTATAGATTTTAGAAAAATAGTCATGCCTATAGAAATAGTACTCACAGATTTGAATAAAAAGTATAATTGTACTAAATGTACCAACCGCATAAAATAGTAACTCAGACATATTTCTTGCATTAATACGATTAAGTATATTACTAATTATTTTATTCAGTAAAGAATTATTGCCTCCGTCACTAGAATAATTATATTC
>JAEWQV010000044.1 GCA_023399055.1 Bacillota bacterium
GCCCTTTACCGCGTGACACCAGACTATTCCATTTCAATGCTGCACGAATGGAGAAAAGACTGCACAAACATCCGTTACCTCGCGGAAGCCACACCGGACACGGCAGACTATATAAACGGACTGCTGCGGATGCACGCTGTGGATGAAATCATACTATACACCGTTCCTTTCATATCCGGAAGCGGACGACATTTTTTTAAGTCGGCTCTGCCAGAGCAACACAGGACGCTTTCCTCCTTGAAAAGCTATTCCAACGGTGTATGTCGCATTATCTATATCCTTGATAAAAAAGCAAGATAGCCAAAATGTGCGGCAAGCATACATTTCTATTTTCAGGAATAGAATAAATGTTCCGATTACAAACAATTTAAGTCGGAGATAATTTGTCCTTGTGAAAAAATACTGAATTTTATACCTCTGAAATCCAGCACTTTGTAAAATTGAGTGTTGGATTTTTTATTTTCTGCCGCGTTTTTTGCCAATTATATTCATGTGCGCACGCAGAAAACAAAGTGTAATTTTCAAAATTGACAGAACCATGAATTATTTCTTGCTGGCGGAAACCGACTTTTTCCGCCTGATAAACGAAGCCGGCGACTGCAATATGGAAACGGCATACACGGCTTTCGCCACCCAAGTGATCGAACTGTGCAACGGCGGCATGGACATGAACCTTACCGTCATCGCGCTTGCCTACATCGAAATCGAGTTGCAGCACCATCCCGTACGTAATCTGTCAGAAGAAAAAAGAGAGATTGCCGCCTACGTCAGCAAGGCTCTGTCTTTCGTAAGAAAGATGCAGAAATTCCTTGCCACGCCCCAAGTGCCACCACTAATATCCGCCAACAACGCAACAGAAACCACCGCCAGCCTTCTTCAATGGACGGGCAATGCCATCGACCTCGTGGAACTTATCTACGGCATAGACGTGATGGGCTGCATCAACAACGGCAATATGCCGCTCAAACAGCTCGCCCCACTTCTCTATAAGATATTCGGGGTTGATTCTAAAGACTGCTACCGCTTCTACACTGATATCAAACGCCGGAAGAACGAAAGCCGCACCTATTTCATTGACAGGATGCAGGAAAAACTGAACGAGAGAATGTTGCGTGATGAGGAGTTGGAGCGGATGAGAAAATAAAAAAATATCCATTACATATGAGAAGACAGGAATACTCGTATCCTGTCTTTTTATTTTCATTTAATTATATATTAATTAGCACAATATATGTGAGTTTTTCATTCCTATAAGGACAAATTTCAGAAACGTATGTCTGGTAAATTATTGAGTCATCATAGTATGAACATATATCATTACTAAAAACAATGAAACAACTTCCATAAGATTGTGGTTGTAAAAATCGCCATTTAATAGCCCGTTTTTTTTGTAAAATTCGCCAATTAAAAAAATATGATTATCTTTGCATTATATTTTATAAGGTATGGAAACAGTAAATAGAATACTTCAAGAGAAGATTACAGCACGAATCGCGCCCAATAAAGCAGTACTGATTTTTGGTGCTCGCCGTGTTGGTAAAACGGTAATGATGCGTAAAATTGTGGACAACTATTCAGGTAGGACGATGATGCTCAACGGCGAAGACTACGACACATTAGCACTATTGGAGAATCGCTCAATAGCCAATTATCGGCATTTATTGGATGGTATTGATTTGCTGGCTATTGATGAGGCACAGAACATACCACAAATCGGTAGTATTCTGAAGTTGATAGTTGATGAAATACCGGGAATAAGTGTCTTGGCAAGTGGTTCTTCGTCATTCGATTTGCTGAATAAGACTGGTGAACCGTTGGTCGGCCGCAGTACGCAATTTCTCCTTACACCATTCTCGCAACGGGAAATCGCACAGACGGAAACGGCACTTGAAACCCGCCAGAACCTCGAAGCGCGCTTGATTTACGGTTCCTATCCCGAAGTAGTAATGATGGAGAACTATGAACGTAAAACAGACTACCTACGTGATATTGTCGGTGCATACCTGCTTAAAGATATCTTAGCAATTGACGGCTTAAAAAATTCGAGCAAGATGCGCGATCTACTGCGATTGATAGCTTTTCAGTTGGGCAGCGAAGTTTCTTACGAAGAGTTAGGTAAACAACTCGGCATGAGCAAGACGACCGTTGAAAAATACCTCGACCTATTGGAAAAGGTCTTCGTTATCTATCGTCTGGGGGCTTATTCGCGTAACCTACGCAAGGAGGTTACAAAAGCTGGCAAGTGGTACTTCTACGACAACGGCATTCGCAATGCCATTATCGGGGCTTTCTCACCGCTGGCCATTCGGCAGGATGTCGGTGCGCTGTGGGAGAACTACATCATCGGAGAGCGGCGCAAAGCGAACTTCAATGAGGGACTGCACAGGGAGTTCTATTTCTGGCGCACCTACGACAAACAGGAAATCGACCTGATTGAGGAGAGTGCCGACAGTCTTACCGCCTTGGAGTTCAAGTGGGGAAATAAAATGCCGGCCGCACCGAAAGCCTTCCAAGAAGCCTATCCCTATGCCGAGTTTCATGTGGTAAATCGGGAGAATTATTTGGAGTTCGTATAATCAATAAATTACGTATATGGAAACAAAACTACAATCCAAACAGCAATATCCGCGGTTTATCCAAAATAAACCGTGTGGTATTGACAAATTCGATGGAGGTTCGCAAGAAAGGTTGGCAAAAACTATTGCTCGCCATTTTTGTCAGAATGATTCATTGGATGAGGAATGTACTTTACCTCGAATTATCGGCATCGAAGGTATTTGGGGATCTGGAAAATCCAACGTGGTTAAAATGTTGGAACGTGAATTATCAGACGACTATTACTTTTTTGAGTATGACGCATGGGGACATCAAGAGGACTTGCAACGCCGCTCTATATTGGAATTGCTTACAAGCAAACTTATTGATGATGGTATCCTATCTGGAAATGCAACAATAAAAGTCAAAGGTGGAGGTACGAAAACCGTATCATGGTCTGAAAAGCTGAAATATTTATTAGCCCGTAAAACGGAGACCGTAACCGAAAAATATCCCCTTATCAGTAATGGTATGGTTGCGGCATTTTTGGTTGCAGTTTTAACTCCGATATTTACATTTATTGCGTATGCAGTAAAACCTACACCCACAACATGGTGGTTTTCTTTATTGTCTATTATCATAGCTGCACTGCCAGTTCTTATTGCATTGTGCGTTTGGAAATGGGCATATAGCAAAGATCATAAATATGGATGGAGTTATATGTTAGCTATTTATCAAGATAAAGTCGAAAAGGACGTTTGCTATGAGACTTTGAGCGAAGACGAACCAACGGTTTACGAGTTCAAAACATGGATGCAAGACATTTCTGATTTTATCAAGGAAAAAGGACAACGTAAATTAGTCCTTGTTTTTGACAACATGGATCGTCTCCCCGCTGAAAAAGTAAAAGAATTATGGTCTTCTATCCATACGTTCTTCGCCGATAGCGGTTTTGAAAATGTTTGGGCTGTTATTCCTTTCGATGAAACACATTTAGCTTGTGCATTCGGAGATGAGACCGACGAACAAACGAAACAACTGACCAAGTATTTTATCAATAAAACTTTCCCTATTGTTTATCGTGTTGCTCCTCCTGTTATTACCGACTATCGAAGTATATTCAACAAACTGTTTGTTGAAGCATTTGGAGAAACAGAAAATGAAGCGAAAGAAACTATAAATCGGATATTCAGATTGGTAAATCCTAATGCCAATGTAAGGGAAATTATATCATATATCAATGAGATGGTCGCTCTTAAACAAGAGTGGTGTAACGAAATTTTGATGATAAACATAGCATTGTTCTGTTTGAAGAAGACGGATATTCTGGCAAATCCAGTAGAACAAATATTGTCCGGCGACTATCTGAATGGCATTCAAACAATAATTAACAATGATCTGCAAACACAACGCGAAATTGCAGCTTTGGTATATGGTGTCGATGTTGAAGATGCTCGACAAATTCCATTGAAAAAATATATTGAAGGCTGCATCAACGGAGAAGAAGACCACGACATAAATCAATATGCAGAGACTAATAAACAATTTGACACTGTATTAGAAGAAGTTATACAATGTATGGACAATGCGCTTATCGATAAGATTATACATTGTTTGCATAAATTAACTCGAAAGAGCGATGTTATTCTGCGTGTATGGCAAAGAATAGCACAATTGAAATTAAAAGAATCCATAGAGAAGCAGGTGTTCCCTGTCGAATACCAAGAACTGCTGTTGCATTTAGACACGGAAAGCCAAAACCATGTGATTGCTCAATTATATAAGAAGATAGTTCGGTTCAATGACTTCAATGGCGGCGACTATTTCAAAACGTTAGATGCAATAGACAGGTTTATTGCGCAAAATAAGTTGGCGTGCGATTTTACGTCATTGATTGAAGCAAAAACAGTCAAGCCAAATACATTTATCGATTATATTCAAGCTGCAAATGCAACAGATGCTGCCTATCGGGATAACGCGACAACTAAAGCATATAAATATTATCAAGTAGCAACAAATTCGGAGGCGCTCGATAATTATTTGGCAAACTTACTACCCGATAATTTCGACCATGCAGATATTGTAAAAACGTTAAAAGATAATTCTACCTATACGTTTCCAACGCTTTTGCAAGCGATCACGAATTGCATTGATGAACAGAATGTAAATAAAGATAATATAGGGGCTATATTTACAACCTATCGTTTATTGGCATCTGACGAAGAAAGACCTTTACCTGTAACGTTAGATTCAACCTACATAAATCAGTTGCATTCTGAATTAGAAACTGATGGCCGAAACATTAAAGAGTCTGGATATTACGATTTAGTCGCCATGCAATTGGCACATGGTCATTCCGTTTCCTTAATAGAGGGTGGAGATATAAAATATGTTGCAGAACTCATGGACTATTATGTGGATCATGGAGACTTATTAGTAAATAGTGTGGGATGGAATATACCGCTATTAAATGAAACACTACAATACATGGTAAATCATAAACTTGGCTATAAATTATTGCTCTCAGACATATTGCCCCAATTTGAAGATATTAAGAACAGAATAGGTGTAACGGATGAGGTATTTATCGAGCATTTAGCAGAGTGGAATACCGATTTGGATAAGTATATCACTAAGAACAATATTAAAGATGTAATTCCTGACGCATCTTTTTACGATTTGACCACTAAAATAAGCAATGTCCTGACCGATCATATCAATAAAATAGCGTTCGAAGCGTTGTCTGAAATAAGTGTTGATACATTATACGCCCAAAGAACAGCACATACATCATATTATTGGTTTGTCGCAATAAAACATTTACTGGCTAAAATCAAATCCTTGCCAGATAACTTGACTGAATTTGGCAAAAAGATTCTGATGGATATTGCTTCTGGAACTCAAAGTTTGAATCCTTTCCCTAATTGTTTCAAGAATATAGTTG
>JAEWQV010000012.1 GCA_023399055.1 Bacillota bacterium
AGTCTATACTCCGATCGTAAAAGCATATTCCATGAATACGCTGCTGGTCGATTGATTCTCCTTTTGAGAGATGCAAAAAGACAAGTTGTCAGTTATCTCTTCGGATATTTGTCCATTTCGTCCGAAATATTGTCAGTCGAACCCGGGTGAATTCGTTTGGCACACTATTCGCATAGGCTTAGGCGTGAACATAAAGTTCATAACTAAAAAAGTAATATTATTAACATTTAAAATACCAAGAAAATGAACATTAGACCATTAGCAGACCGCGTGCTGATTAAGCCGGCCGCTGCGGAAGAGAAAACATTAGGTGGAATTATTATTCCTGACTCAGCAAAGGAAAAACCTTTAAAGGGTGAGATTGTCGCCGTAGGTAACGGAACGAAAGACGAGGAGATGGTTGTAAAGGTTGGTGATAACGTATTGTATGGTAAGTATGCGGGTACGGAAATCGAACTAGACGGTGAGAAATACTTGATCATGCGCCAAGCTGACGTTTTAGCTATTATCTAATTCATTTTTATAAACAACAATATTAAAAAAGAAATACAATCATGGCAAAAGAGATTAAATACGATATGGATGCCCGCGACCTTTTGAAGAAAGGTGTGGATGAGTTGGCTAATGCCGTTAAGGTAACATTAGGCCCGAAAGGTCGTAACGTAATTATCGAGAAGAAATTCGGAGCTCCTCACATCACGAAAGATGGTGTAACGGTTGCTAAAGAAGTGGAATTGACTTGCCCGTTCGAGAACATGGGTGCTCAATTGGTTAAGGAAGTGGCTTCCAAGACAAACGATAACGCCGGTGACGGTACGACTACAGCTACGGTTTTGGCTCAGTCTATCATTGGTGTCGGTTTAAAGAACGTTACTGCCGGAGCGAACCCGATGGATTTGAAACGTGGTATCGACAAGGCTGTCGCTAAGGTTGTAGAGAGCATCGCTAACCAAGCTGAGGCTGTAGGTGATAAGTTCGAGAAGATCGAGCATGTAGCGAAGATCTCCGCAAATGGTGACGAGGCTATCGGTAAGTTGATCGCGGAGGCTATGCAACGTGTGAAGACTGAAGGTGTTATCACGGTTGAGGAAGCTAAAGGTACTGAAACTACAGTTGACGTAGTTGAGGGTATGCAGTTCGACCGCGGTTATATCTCTCCGTACTTCGTAACGGATACAGAGAAGATGGAGTGCCAGATGGAGAATCCGTATATCTTGATCTATGACAAGAAGATCTCTGTATTGAAAGACCTTCTTCCTATCCTTGAGCCGACCGTACAGAGCGGACGTCCTCTTTTGATCATCGCTGAGGATATCGACAGCGAGGCTTTGGCTACATTGGTAGTGAACCGTCTGCGTGGTTCCTTGAAGATCTGCGCTGTTAAGGCTCCGGGCTTCGGCGACCGTCGTAAGGCTATGTTGGAAGATATCGCTGTATTGACAGGCGGTACGGTTATCTCTGAGGAGAAAGGTTTGAAATTGGAAGGTGCTACAATGGATATGCTAGGTACCGCTGAGAAGATCACGGTAGACAAAGATACCACTACCATTGTAAATGGTGCTGGTGACAAGGAGGCTATCCAAGCTCGTATCGGCCAGATCAAGATCCAGATGGAGAACACGACATCTGATTACGATAAAGAGAAATTGCAAGAGCGTTTGGCTAAGATGGCCGGCGGTGTAGCTGTTCTTTACGTAGGTGCTCCTTCTGAGGTTGAGATGAAAGAGAAGAAAGACCGTGTGGATGACGCATTGCACGCAACTCGTGCCGCTATCGAAGAAGGTACGGTGCCCGGTGGTGGTGTAGCCTATATCCGTGCTATCGATGCATTGGAAGGCATGAAGGGCGACAACGAGGACGAGACTACAGGTATCGAGATCGTTAAGCGCGCTATCGAGGAGCCGCTTCGCCAGATCGTAGCTAACGCTGGTAAGGAAGGTGCCGTTATCGTTCAGAAAGTGAAGGAAGGCAAGGGCGACTTCGGTTACAACGCTCGTAAGGACTGTTTCGAGAATTTGTGCGAGGCTGGTGTAATCGACCCGGCTAAGGTAACTCGCGTAGCATTGGAGAACGCTGCTTCTATCGCTGGTATGTTCTTGACTACAGAGTGTGTGATCGCAGAGAAGAAAGAAGAGACTCCGGCTATGCCTCCGATGAACCCGGGTATGGGTGGCGGAATGGGCGGTATGATGTAATCGACTCCCGTGATTAATGATATGGGCGGCCGTTCCGGAAGGGACGGTCGCTTTTTTTATTTTCATTTGCTTGCTAATTGGAAAAAACGATTACCTTTGTATGCGCAATACCGATAGGTTGCGCTTCAGAATGATTAAAAAAAGCCCAGGTGGCGGAATTGGTAGACGCGCTCGTTTCAGGTGCGAGTGGTTTTGCGATCGTGCAGGTTCGAGTCCTGTTCTGGGCACTTCCCAAAATAGAAAAAATGCAATCCTATACAGAAGACGAAATTGTAGTACAGCTCCGGGACCCGGCCCGACAACGTGAGGCCTTCGCCAAGGTCGTAAGCTTGTATGGCGAGAAGTTGTATTGGCATATACGAAAGATGGTACTGGATCATGAGGATGCGAACGACTTACTCCAAAATACGTTTTTGAAAGCTTGGACGAACATCGAGCTTTTTCGTGGCGAGGCCAAATTATCTACATGGCTTTATAAGATCGCGATCAACGAGTGCATT
>JAEWQV010000001.1 GCA_023399055.1 Bacillota bacterium
GCAATCTTGCACTCAAGCTCATCCATGTTACAATCGAAAGCACGTACTGTACCGCTACCGGCGATCGAGAATTCAGCTATGCCTACGGTTCCCCCTAGAACGATCGTGTTAGACCCGGCCATATCCCCGTTTAATTCCTCACAATACACTTTATGGCCAACGAAATCTCCGCTACCGGCGATCTCTATCTTTAGGTTTGTAAAAGAGGCCGTGTCGTGGAATTGGATAATCCCGCTACCGGCTAATCCTGCCTCGAACTCCTCGGCTTGTAGAGGGGAATTTATATTTACATGGGTACTGCCTGCCGCCGCTAGTTTCTTTAGATTGCGGGAGTTGGCCGTAACCATGAACTCGGTCGGACGGAAATTCGTATGTTTCCTGAATTCTTTTTTCGGACGGATCTTAAGCTTATGGTTCTCTACATTAAACTCATATTTCTCGAAGATATTCTGGTCTGTCTTTATTTCCAAACCTTCAGGAGCTTCGGATTGCGTGTAATTCACGACCATGCCTCCTCCCTCTAACTCAAGACAGTCATACTCGGAAACCGGGATGTTTTCCGTGGTGATATTGCCGTCTCCTTTTATGGTTTGTGTAGGGATACAGCCTGTCGTAGAAAAGATCACCAGCAGACATAGGTATATAATTCTTGTTTTCATTCTTTTACTTCTTCTACGGTACCTTTACCGATTATTCTCTGTTGAACTGCTGTCGGGCCTTTATAACGGATATTTCCTTTACCGATTACGTTGGCCTTTAAATTATCGGTAGCATGTACTTCCGCTAAGCCATTGCCTGTTACTTTGCAACTTAGCAGAGGAACCGCTAACCCAAAAGCGTGTATATCACCACTGCTGACGATACTGTAGTCTCCTTCTTTTGCGTTACCTTTCTTGATTGTTATAGAGCCGGAGCCATCGATATCACATTCGATCTTGTCGGCTTCCAGATGATTGACAACCATATTTGCGCTACCGGATACATTCAAATCCAGTTTACCGACCGTAACTGTCTCTTTCAGTTGCACCAAGCTATTGGCGTTCGCCTTAATAACGGTCTCGTCTCCGGTAAGCGGACTGTTTACCATGAAGTTGGCATTTCCGGAAACTTTTGCGGCGGCAAGCCATTTAGAATTCGTCTTTACGATAAACTTCGTGAAATGATCTACCTTCGCTCCTTTGAAAGCGATGGTTAAGACACGATCCTTCACCTCGATATTGACATAGGGATGAAGATTCTGGTCTACGGTAACCTCCACGGTGGAAGGATCATCGGATTGCTCGTAATTGAAATCAATTACGCCATCCACCTTAATCTCGTTATAATCGGCGACAGAAATCTTTTTCGAGGTCAATTTACCATCGCCTTTTACATGATCTGCGGCCCAACCGGTAGTGACCCATCCTAGGAAAAATACCATTAATAAGATAGCCTTTGTTTTCATAAGTATCGTTTTTTATGATTCTACTTTTTAATTTAGACTCTATAAATAAAGAGTTGGTTACAAAAATAGCAAGAAAAAGCTACCGGATATCACATCGAGTAGCTTTTTTAAATTTGATAATGTGTGTATTTTAAAATAATGTGTGTGTTCGATCAATTCGCACCTTGGATGGAGCCAGAGCCGGACTTTGATTTATTCACGTTTGCCGGGCCTTTATAGCGGATGTCTCCACTGCCCGAAACCGATAGGTTCATGTTATCTTTGGCATAAACACGGGCATCTCCGCTACCGCTTACCGAGCAACTCAAATCATTGACAGATAAGTCGTATGCTTTTATATCTCCACTGCCCGATACGGAATAGCGGGCCTCGTCCGCCTTACCTTTCAAGGTGATGTCTCCGGAGCCTGAAACCTTGCTGGTAAGATTCTTGCAGTCCAAATCTTCAAAAACCAGATCGCCGGAGCCGGATACCGAGAACTCACCTAATCGTAATTTCACGTTATGTGGGAACTTTACGTCGCTGGAGCCGGAAATCTTGATTTCCAGTTGATCCTCGGAAAAAGCGTTCTGCGCCTCAAAATCCATCGGGCCGGAAGTCTTTAAGTATTTCAGAGTCTTCGAGCTTCCTTCGATTACATACTGGGTCGGTTTGATACGGGTCCCGTCTTGTATGCGGATAGCTAACCGTCCGTTATTGGATTTGATCGAGAGGAGTGGGAATAGATTCTCGTCGATCGTAATTTTCAAGGAAGCGCTTCGTCCATGCGTATATTTGAATACCGGGAATTTCTTGTTGCTTCTATTTCCCCAAAAATTATTGCCGGAATATTCGATATTTCCACCCAGTTCGATCTCGCTATAGTTATCTACCGATATCTCTTTCGTAATTATATTCCCATTTCCTTCTACTTTACTAGCCTCTGCCATGAAGGCACAAAAGATGAGGGCTATTACCGCTACTAATTTTGTTTTCATCGTTCGTATGTATTAAATGTTTATTTGACTTTGTTGATCGAGCCGGAACCCATGATAGACTTACTGATCTCCGGATCTCCTTTATA
>JAEWQV010000017.1 GCA_023399055.1 Bacillota bacterium
TTTGGCTACTACGACCTCTGCTGACTTCTGCATGTTCAGTATTACCTTGCGATAATAGTTACCTCTTTCAAAGCGTACCATGCAGATCTCCCCGGGTACTCGCACGTTCCTTCTCCCCATCCATCTGCCATATTTACCACAACCGATTCCGTGTAGTTATTGGGCTTCGACTTATGTAGCAGCCTTACCCTCGATTGTAGCCTGATATGATTTCTGTGCGTTAGACCAGCGATTTGCCATCCGGCTTCCTTCAGATTCATAGTCACCTACGACACCCTTGCCATTGGCTATGTCCTTCCCACTACCGGGCGGACACGGGACTTACACCCGTTGAAACGTACGCCCGCCGGGCGCACTACAATATAAAGGACATGTCGTTATATAATTTTACGACACGTCCTTTATTTATTATTTCTTCTTTGTTGAACTAGGTGCTGCACTTGACTGAGCTGTGCTTTTCTTTTTTGGTGCTTTTTTTGGATTCTTATCTCCCATGAGTTCCACCTCCTTTTGTACAATTTAGGGAATTAATTACATTGTATAATCTCTCCCATATATTGTCAAATAGATTCTGAAACTCAATATGCCCATCACTAATTATTTTATTAAAATTAAAACTTAATTTATTATTTCTCTTTCTGTTATTACCACTTCACCCTCTGTATTACTCTCAACAAAATTGAATACATGCTCGAGAATGCTATCTGCCTGTGCCCTGTCTCCTGCAATACCTGCAAACCCAAGCACAGCTATTTGGTGAATGTCCTGCTCATCAACTTCTGCTGCCGATACATTGAATTGATTTCGCACCTTTGCCACCAGACTTTTTACAACCATTCGCTTCTCTTTTAAAGAATGCACCCAAGGCAAATGTATTTTAATTGTTCCTGTTGCGATAAACATCGGTTAACCTCCATTTATATACCCTTTATAATTGTCGGCCTACATAGTTTTTTACTTGTTCTCATATATAACGCAAGTTTCTGCATTATTTTAGTAGTCTATATTCTCTAGATAGAGACCACATGCCTCTGCAAGATTACCAGTCTTATCTCTTTCTTTTGCAGCAATAATATCTGGAATTTGATCTCCTCTCAAATTGCCAAGTCCAACCTCAATCAAGGTACCAACCATCCAGCGTACCATATTGTATAGAAACCCATCTCCGGTAATTCTTATAATGATAAAACCATTTTCCTTTTCAATACAAACTGAATGAATATTACGCACCATGCTTTTCTTCTTTGACTTTGCATTCGAAAAGGCAGTAAAATCATGTTCACCAAGAAAATGTCTCGAAGCTTCCTTCATCAAAGTAACATTAAGCTCTTCCTTAACATGCATACTATACTTACGCATAAATGGATTGCTATGGTCTTTGTTCCATATCTTATATTGATAGGTCTTTGACTTTGCATTATATCTTGCATGAAAGTTATCTGGGACAGAGGTTACGTTAAATATGCAGATATCCTGGGGTAAATATTGATTAAGATATCTTTTTATCTGATCCTCTGATGTATATTCTTTTAATTTAAAATTAGCTATTTGAGCAAGTGCATGAACTCCAGCATCGGTTCGACTACAACCAATAATCTCTATTTCCTGTCCGGCAAACTGGGTCAGCACCTGTTCGATTCTTCCCTGAATCGTATTTTCTGTATTCCCCAGCCGTTGCCAGCCTTTGTAACGGCTACCGTCATATTGAATTGTTAGACAATAATTATACATACCTGCTCCTTAACTAGTTCCGCTTACCTACTCGTATAAGCTTCATCTTCTGTATTTTACTTATCCTTTTTTCTGCGCTTATTAACATATAGCATAATAGTAAATATTAATAAATACAAAAAGGTAACTACTGTCAGCGTTAATCCTCTTTCTTCATTTGAGCCGTCTGCAAATAACACCGGACCAACTCCAAAAAAGGTGAGTAGTATAAGGATAATAACTAAACAACAGTTTATAATAATTCTTGCCACCCTACAACCTCCATTTCATTTATTCTGCAAGGTCCTCCCAAATTGTTTCTAACGAAATAATTTCAACATTATTATCTAACGTTTTAAAGGAACTTATCCAATCCGGTTGTTTTGGCAATTGATCTGATATTTCATCAAATAAAACATAGTCTCCGAACTCTTCATGAACCACATTAATCCCTTGTAGTTTCCACCATTCTTCATCTGTAAGTCTTTGATTACTTGTGAACTCATAAAAACTATAGACGCTGCCCAAGGATAAATACAATTTACCGTTATAAGGAACTACCACATAGATTTCATCAAAATATCCCGTGCCTAAGGTCAAATAGATATCTCCTCCAGTAGCTATATCCGTAACCAACATATCTGTTGGGTCTTTTACAGTATTATCACCTGTGGCACCCGATATAAAGTTATTAATAATATTTTCAATTGTTCCTCCACACCATAACAATTCCTTTATTTCTTGCTCACTTAAAGCCTCATTTCTTAACTCCTTGATGGAGCAAGTAATTAATAAATTTAAAAACTCCTTATATTCCTCGATTCCTTCACGCAGTGTATCATTTAGCATCCCTTTTTCTTCCAGTACTTCACTTGTGGCATCTGTTAGGTATAAAAGTTTATAGTACAACTCGACATTTGGCTCCACATATTGCTGCTCTGCTGTAGCTATAGGTCCACCCATCTCTGCTGATGCTTGTTTTCCATACAGGACAGTATCATGCTTCAGTTCTGTATAACTTCCTAACGCAGCATTAAGAGATTTATGTTTCCAGGCCTCATTTTGCATAAACAATGGCATTCCAGAGGCACTATCATATTCTGTCAGCACTGATTTAAGAGAAGATAACCATCCACGGTAAAGATTACCCTGCCAATAACCAGCATTATATCCTTCTACCTCTTCTTCCAACTTCTGATATCTCTGTGTATACTCCGGCCAGCTTTCCTGTGGCTTATATACGTTAAAGAGCAGGTTCTCTGCTGTATTACTGCCAAGTACACCCATAACGTCCAACGCCGTTGGTATTGGTCTAACAATTGGCTTCATTAAGGTTTGCAAAATGTCACTATCCAAAATGTAACGCTGCCCCATAAATTTGAATTGCTTTTCCGTGGGTTGGTCACTATCCAGGAAGACTCCCTGAATTTGTGGTTCTGGAAGTTCCTTCACTTCCTCAATCAACTTCTCTTTATATTCTGCAGCATTATAGGAATTAGGGTCTTCCTGCCCAGCAAATACTTTATTACGAACTCCATTTAAAGTAAATACATTTATATCATCGGATAATCCCACATATTGTGAGGTAGGTTGATAAATATTTGACCAAAGCTGTGCATCGCTGATTTCTTCTGACTCTGCAATTGTGGTAAAACTAATTAAAAGTGCCTGCAAGACATTTTCATATAATATCTCCCCATTTTGCTCCAGGGCAAGAGGTGAATAACCGAACCACATCATTGCTTTAAAAAATCCACCAAGCTCTTCTGCTCTGGTATAATGACCTCTAACTGTAAACTGGGAATAGTCCAGGTCAACTTGTAATAACGGTGAACGAGTAACTCCTTCGGCTGCTTCGATTAAATCATATTCCTGTTTTGCAAGCTTAAGTAAGGTATCCTCCACGGTAATAGGTACTTCGCTGCTGCCAAGCACAAGCATGCGAGCTACTAGGAAATAGACTATATTCTTATTTTGGAGCTTAATTAAATCCTCATCCTTAAGCTGTTCCTGAAGTAATAATGATTTCTCCAACATCTGCTTTGTCATAAGGTCAAGATCTTTGCAGAGATAGTTCAGTTCTAAACCCATCAACGATTTATCATAAAACTGATGATACAAATGAAGTACGACATCAGAAGTAACAAAGTTCGGAATCCCCCTATATTCATTGGAATCATAAACATAATTCATCTTTGTCAGGTTTGACGGAAGAACAACAAAACCATTTGAGGCAAGCATATTAATTTGTTCCTCGGTAAAGCCGCTAAATTGATTGATATTTTCAATGTTAGATAAATCCTTAGCTATCGTATAAGGTGCTACAGCTGCCTCATAAGCTGGCTTCTCATAAACTGATTGTTCCAGCTCAACTGTTTGTATCGCAGCCCAGGCCTTATCCAGCTTTAATAACGTATCCACAGTCTGCGATCCATTGTCTGAATTGGAAACTTCCACTGCCTCTGTAATATCCGTAGCTTCCTGCTTCGGTGTAGGTGAAATCTCTCCTGTCTGTACATCATCTTTTCTGCTCTTACATCCTGTAATAATCAAACACAGACATAATACAACCACTATAACCCTTTTCATAAATACCCCTTTCTGCCGTTATCGCGGCACTCTCTTGCATACACAAGTGAACTCTATATAATTATCAATACTACCGTTCATCCATCGTATTTAATTCCACAATCTTTCCATCCTTTAGCGTCAGGTCACACTCGACTTGATTTTCTGTTCCATAAATCATCCTTATAAGATTATCCCCACAAATCACTATTTCCTTAATGTTCTGGTACTCTTCACTTTCCGCCAGCTTTAGAAATCCAAAATCAAACCAATAATACACTCCCAGCTTTTCAAGCTTTTGCTCCGTTTCCTCAACAAGAATAATCTCCTCTCCTGGTATAGAAACTAAGTCCCCAATATAAACTTGATTCCAGTTCCCGCCGATCTGTGATCCAGTCCATTTTTTGACTAGCGTATTGTTTTCATAGTTAAATAAAAATAATCGATTCTTTATTTCCTTATCATAATGCGTCGTCTTATTCACTACCGTTATTATCTCCATAACCCCATCCCCGTCTACATCTGCCACGGTAATCTTCCAGGGTCTTAGACCCTGAAAATTATTCTCATACCTTCGTTTATACTTTGTTTCTTCTGACTCCATAATAACTAGGTAATTGCCATAATCTGTTCTTCCATTCGTACTTATAAGGAGATATGCCAAATCTCCTTCTTCCACCACATCAATCAGTGTTTCTCCTTTATGGAGATACCCCTCCCATTTTGATGTTCCCTTTCTATCCATATTACTTAATTTATAAATTGCTCCACAAATACTTAGTATAACTATGGATAAAAGTATTATTTTCCATAAACCAGATACATTTGTATTTCTTTTTATCACACATAGCCTCCGTAAATGCATATAACTTATAACTAGAAATCTCACTCTGTTATTTCTATATAATATTAGATTGTTTTCTATTATTTAACTATTTCATTTCATTGTATCTTAATATTGTAAATTACTCAATAAAATTCCAATGTTTGTTAATTTTTTATGTCGTATATAGTTTGTACTATAGTTTCGTTTTCTTACATGAATAACGTTTTGAATGTACAATATACTATTAATTATGTAACGCATATAATAATATGGTAATTTATTACTATTTATAAAAAATATAGCTACCTATCAATAATTTATTTCCTAGAAATAATCAAAATGCAAGAAAGTCAAGGTGATGAGATGCAGACGGATAAACGCTTAACCAAGGCATATCATAATGCAAAGATTGAATACTTTGATGAAAATTCAAAGTATATTTTTTTTAGCGATGTCCATCGAGGAGACGACAGTGTCTCTGATGAATTTAGCAGAAATCAGAATTTATATTTACATGCTTTAAATTATTATCATAAAGAAGGCTTCACGTATGTGGAAGTAGGGGATGGTGACGAGCTATGGGAATATCCCACCTTCAAACACATCCGGCTTGCACATACGGATATCTTTATTGTTTTAAAGAAATTCTTCGACGATAAACGGATGCGAATCCTTTATGGTAATCACAATATATATTTGAAATCCAAGCAATATATTAAAGATAATTATTTTACGTTCTATGATGAGTATAAGCAGGAAAGAGTTGAGTTGTTTAAAGATATGGAAGCCTATGAGGCTCTTGTACTTAAGCACAAAAGAACGGATCAGGAAGTTCTAATTCTACATGGGCATCAGGGGGATTTTATGAATGATCAGTTGTGGTTGGTATCCATGTTGTTAATGAGATATTTTTGGAGATTCATGCATGTGGTTGGCTTTGAAAATCCTGCTAGTCCCGCACGTAACCTTTATAAGAGACACAAGGTTGAGAAAGCATATAAAAAATGGATAGAAAAACATAAGATGATGTTAATTTGTGGTCATACCCATCGTCCCAAGTATCCGAAAAATGGCGAATTACCATATTTTAATACTGGCTGCTGCATCCATACGAGAGGCATCTCCGGAATCGAAATTCAAAATGGTGAAATTAGTATGGTAGATTGGCGTATGGTTGCTGATCAGAATGGCGTTGTTCGCATTGATCGGCAATTAGTGAGAGGACCAGAGCCTCTTTCACGCTTTGACTGCAAGCATAATCCTTACTCTCCAAACTGTGCAGAATGTGAAGATGATGACTAAAATACATCTTATCAGGGTACTCTAATTAAGTAATGATAACGCAATCTATCATTACGTTGTTGGTAGTTAGGAATGGAGGTAGTGTGAATTATAAACAATTCACACGTAAATTTGTGCTTACACAAATTTATGGTTTGGTAAAGGTGGAGGTATGAATGAGAGTAAGAGATATTATGTCAAAAGATATTGCATGCTTAAGATCAGATGACTCCATTGAGAGAGCTGCACAGCTAATGAAGCAATATAATTGTGGTTCAATTCCTGTTTGTACCAAGGATAAATTAATAGGAATTGTAACTGACCGAGATATTGCCTTAAGAAGTGTTGCCTCCGGTCAGGACGTTTCACAGCAAAGAGTTGGTGATATAATGACGGAATCAGTAGTATTTGCAAGTCCAGAAATGGAAGTAGATGACGCTGCAAGATTAATGAGTGACCGTCAGATTAGAAGGCTTCCAATTGTTGAAAACAATAGTCTTGTGGGTATTGTAGCATTAGGCGATATCTCCTTAGAGCCAAAATGCCAAAACAGTGCCGAGACAGCCCTGAAAAACATCTCTATGCCCGGCTCCAATATAAGATAATGTCGACAGACATTATCTACGCACCGAACAAAGTAAGTGCGCATCACTGGCACGCAGTGCCACTATCATGTGGGTTTACATGATAAATCAAACACAACAATAAGGCTATTTGGAGTTAGCCTTATAAACGGATAACGGATAACGGCTTCCTACCAAGTAGAAGTCGTTATCCGTTTTTCGTATCACTAGTTCAATATCATATTATAAATTGTCCTGTTCCTCCTAGTGCTATAAATCGACCATTTCAGTTTGTTTTAATAAACTCCATTTCGATTTGGCATTTAATTTCTTTTATTCTATATACTAGAGCAATGAAAATATGAGCTTTATATGATCAGATGGCGCAGACCGGCAAACTTTTATTTGCGGCTTTTGCAAATAAAAGTTTGGTAAGGCAAGTCCAGATGATTATATAAAGCTCATATTTTCATTTCACAATATTCAAATTCACAATATTCAAATTCACAATATTTTCATTTCACTATCTTTTATCGTACAAACTGGAACCATTTAAAGTCAAAATCAGTACCAGGCAGAAACTCAAAGCTTACTCTTTGTAATCCAGTCACCTTTTGAAGTGCAAATTCTAATTCTACATATTCCTTACTATACGGGAATTCCACTATTTGTTTCTGATTATCGCTTTCACTGCTAAAACGAATATTAATGGAATCACCTTCATGATTGGAACGCCCACAGAGCAACAGCTTTGTAACGCCTTCTTCTCCAAAGTTCATATGATCAAATTCTATCGTTACATTGTTACCGATATTGATGATCGCATCTTCAGCTAGGGTAAAGCTGTCCCCATAAATCTGATTATTATCTTTAATCGCCAATCTCTCTAACCCTTTTTCCAGGTACTTAAATTCAAAACCTTTCCAATTGGTTTTATTAAATAGCACAAAGCATACGGTTGTTATACCCTTTAATCTCCTTGGAAGCTTGAAGGTATTCGGCTGGAAGGTCTCCCAAACGAGATTTGCCTGATAACGTGTATTTAATAAAAGTTCTGCCCCTTCTTCCCCTGGCATTCCTTCCCAGATTTCAATTGGTATTGCATCATTTGCCCAATAGTTAATTGGTAATGTTACTTCATCAGAACCATACTCGCCAAAGTCAAGTCCAACAAAGCCAACACAGTTTCTTTCGTCTGCTAAGGTAGCTATACCCCCTAGAAGACCAGTCTCATATTCGTGATTACCTGCGTTAGTTAGGCCAGCATCCACCATCTGATAGGGATTAATAAGCGCAGCTCCCACACCATTTATTTCAAATTCCAGTTCTGATATAATCTGTGGAATTGGACCTCCATTATTCGCAGAGCAGCGGAGTCTAAACTCACCATCACCCAGTGCGGTAAGTGTTGCCTCATTTCCTACTACCTCAATTTTAGCAAGATTAGTTTCTATTCCACCAACAGTAACTGCTTTCCAGATCAAATCCTGATAAGTAGTATTTTCTGGGTACAGCTTTGCTGTTACCTTAACTACCGGATTTTCTTTATTTAATTTATGACTATCGGTACTGGATAGTTCAATCTTACGGATGGGAACTTCCTCATTAGGCTCTGATTTTGTATTCTCTGTTAAGGAAGATGTTCCTACTGGTCTTTCACAGGACAGCGCTTGTAAGGTCAACTCACTGGTTGGTAGCCCCTTAGAAGAAACCCTAACTTTAATGTCACCTGGTTCAATTTTTCCAGCGACAATTGCAAGCAGCTTACCACTAAAGAGTCTTCTGCTGGTTCCTTTATATTGGTCATAGTCTGTGCTATCACCATTATCCAGACCAATCAACCGACCTGCTCCGCTAACCTCTACTTCAACTCTGTTATTTGCATTGTCGACTGGAGTACCATTTTCGTCTTCCATGGATATTTCCACAAAGATTAAGTCACTACCATCTGCAAACAAAGCCTTCTTATCCGGTGTCAGTACAATCCTGGCAGGATCAGTGAAGGACCTCTTTTGGTCGATGGCAATTACATTACCCTTTTCATCATAAGCCACCGCCTTAATTGTTCCCTTTTGATAAGGCAGCTGCCAAATACCACTAAGTTGTTTCCCCTGGGCATGGTCAATCTCATAGATACCTATAGCTTTATCATTAAAGAACAGCTCGGTCTTTGGTGCATTGGAATAAATGCGAATATCAATCAATTGTCCTTCATTAAAGTCCCAATAGGGCAGGATATGAACCATTGGTTTTATTTTATAGTCCGTCCATTCCGCCTGATAAAGGTAGAAATGGTCCTTCTTAAAGCCCGCGGTATCAATCTGTCCAAAATAAGAATTCTTCGTAGTATAGGGTGTTGGCTCACCGATATAGTCAAACCCCGTCCAGATAAACTGCCCCATACAATACTCTGCATCACGGTCATCCGTAATCGTCTTCTGTCCGTTCTTTGCTCCCCAGCTTACACTGCAGTTATCCAGTGAAGAACATTGTTTATCCTCATAAGTTACAATTAATTTATTTGCCGGGAAATGATAAATTCCTCTGCTTTGTATGGTCGATGAGGTCTCACTTCCATAAATGTACCAATCAGGATATTGTTCATGATGTCCCTCATATAAATACTCTGCATAGTTGTAACCTGCTGCCAGAACTTCTTCTGCACATTTCCTGGCATTCTCACCACTCATATAGTTAGAACCAATGGTTACTTGTCCATTCCTTTTTGGGTCATGTAACAACACGAGTTCCTTTAAATGCTTTGTTATCTCGAGACCTCTTACCCCTGCATGGGTGTCATAAATCTCATTACCAATACTCCACATAATAATGCTTGGATGGTTACGATCCCTGCGAATCCAGCTGGCAACATCCCTGGCACACCATTCATTAAAGAATCTCGCATAGTCATATTCAGTCTTTTTCAGTTCCCACATATCAAAGGCTTCGGATACAATCAGGATACCTAATTCGTCTGCCAGTTCCATCATTTCGACCGCTGGCATATTATGAGAGGTTCGAATGGCATTAACACCCATTTCCTTTAACATCACTAACTGGCGGCGTAGTGCAGTTTTATTTACTGCTGCACCTAAGGACCCCAAGTCATGATGCTGATTTGCTCCGTGCAGCTTTACATGTTTATCATTTAAGAAAAATCCTTGTTTAGAATCAAATCTTGTGGTTCGAAAACCAAAGTTCTGGACTTCCTCATCCACAATTTTATTATCGATAAGAACCTGTGTCTTCAACGTATATAAATATGGTGTTTCAATACTCCAAAGCACTGGCTCTTTCACTGATATCCTCTGCTGTTCTGCACCAACTTGTCCATCAATTGCTTGCTCTTTCCAGGAACTTGCAACCTCATTTCCCTGCTGGTCCAAAATGCTATGCTTAATTACTGCTTCCACTCTCACAGGACTGATGAGTTCTGTCTCAAGTTCCACACTCCAGTTATTATCCTCTTTTTTTGTAACCACATAAATCCCATCGCTAACGATATGTGTGGATGCCGAGGTTTTTAACCATACATTACGATAGATTCCTGCTCCAGAATACCATCTGGAATTTGGAGCTTCATATACTACCTTAACCCTAACCACGTTGCAGCCTGGTTTTACAAGCCTGGTAATATCAAATTCAAAAGAAGAATATCCATATTTCCATTCTCCTGCAAATTCATCATTAACAAAGACTGTAGAATTCATATAAACCCCTTCAAAGCATAGGCTTATTACCTGATCTCCTTGGTCTTCTAAATAGAACTCTTTTTGATACCAGCCTTCGCTAGTTTCATACAAATCCTTTGCATTATATATCAACCAGTCATGAGGAATATCTATCTTTTCCCATGGATATTGACTCTTCATTTCTGAAAGATACTCCGTACCAACCTTCTGTTTTGTAAATAACCACCCATCATTAAATAATACTTTCTTAGACAATATCTTTCCTCCTATCACTTACGAAAACTAATATATTTATACTTAGTACTTCTTAGCTTTGTACTTTCTAGCTTTGTACTTCTTAAATTAGTACTTCCTAGCTTATTATTTTTAGTTTCGTTACAGTTCAGCTTCAACTTTAAGCATACATTTCATAGATCTGGCTAGATTGAACTATTTCGTTAAATGTACCTAAACTTTTTCGATTGTATTATAGCATAAGCATATTCTCTAAAAATACTTTTAAAATTGTAGGTGTTTCGTGTGGTTTTTGGAGTTTCTGATTAATATTCTATCTCTTGTAAAAAAAGTCCCTGTGCATTTGCTGGTGCACTTCCTGCTATCTCTGAAGCTGGATCTAATATTTTATCTATGTCGGATTTTTCACGTTCTCCCAGTCCAATTTCTAGAAGGGTGCTGGCAAGCATCCTAGCCATATTGTGAAGGAAGTCATTCCCCTTTATCGTTATCTGAATTTCCTTTGAATCCTGATAGATGTCAATGCTATGAAGTTCCTTTACGGTGGATTTATTCTTCTTTACAGAAGAAAAATCTTTAAAATCATGCTTTCCGATTAGGAGCTCTGCTGCTTCCTTCATTCGTTCAACATTTGGCTTATGGAAGCAATAATACGTATATTTACGATCAAAAACACTTGGCACATCCCCAATAGCTATACGATATAAGTAGGTTTTTGTCTTCGCATTTAAACTAGCATGAAAACGCTCTGGCATTTCCTCAACCTCAACAACAGCAATATCCATTGGGAGGTAACGGTTAAAGTAGTTTTTAATTTCATAGAGCTTTAGATCTGATTTTGTTTTAAAGTTAGCAATCTGTGCATAAGCATGTACCCCCACCTCGGTACGACATCCACAGTTTAACTCCACTTCTTCTCCAGTCATCTTGCGAATTACTTCTACTATTTTATTTTCGATTGTATTATCTGACTCTGTCTTCCCAAGTCTTTGCCAGCCATTATAGCGACTTCCATCGTATTCCATTGTTAATTTAATATTTCTCAAAATTTTTCTCCTTTTAAATGAAAATAATTAATACTTCTGTTTCTTAACATAATATCGATAATAAATAATAAAACAGATAGAGGTCACTGTCCAGGTCATAGGATAGCTGAACATTACTGTCCTAACATCATGCAGAATTGGTACCATGGTAAAAATCCATACAACACGAAGTGCACAGATACCAACTCCTGTCATAAGCATCGGAATAAATGAATTTCCCATCCCTCTTAGTGTGCCTGATAAAATCTCAATTAAAACATAGGTGAAGAAGCCTGGCACCATAAAATGCAGGATTTTCACTCCTTCCTGCAGTACTAAGGCATCTTTCGTAAATAAGCGATAAAGATGAGGTCCTGCAAAATAGAGAAAAATACTTAAAACAATTGCCACAGACATTGCAATTGAAATACAAACCTTTACTCCTTTGCGTACTCGATCGTAGCGTCCTGCTCCAAAATTCTGTCCTGCAAAGGTCGTAATTGCAATACCAAAGGAACTCATGGTCATCCAGAAAAGTCCATCGATTTTACTGTAAGCACTCCAGGCTGCTATGGTATTGGTTCCAAAACTATTCATATTCGTTTGTATTATAACATTGGAGGAAGTGTACATTAAGGATTGTAGCCCTGCCGGAAAGCCAATTCGAACAATACGATGCAGTGTGTCACCATGAAAACGAATTTTCCTTAAGTTTAGCTTATAGATATCGCTTGTCCTCATTAAAGTAATGCATACCATCACTGCACTAAAAATCTGTGAAATAACCGTTGCCATCGCTGCACCGGCAACTCCCCAGTCAAGCAATACTACAAAAACAACATCCAGTAAAATATTTAAGGCAACACTTAAGATTAAAAAATATAAGGGTCTCTTAGAATCTCCAATTGCACGAAGTATTCCAGCTCCTATATTATAGATTAAATTAGCAATTGTGCCTGCAAAATAAATTCTTAAGAAGGTAAGTGAGTAGTGCATAATCTCATCCGGTGTGCCCATCCATTTAAGAGCAATTGGTGCACCTAAAATACCGACAAACGTGATAACAGCACCTCCTACAATTGCCAGTGCCAGCGCAGTATGTACTGCTTTCTGTACTTCGTTCTCATTTTTGCCTCCATAAAATTGAGAAATTGCAACTGTAGCACCTGATGAAATTCCTATGAAAAATCCAATTAGAAGATTGATTAATGTTCCTGTGGCACCACCTACAGCAGAAAGTGCCTCCTTACCAACAAAATGCCCCACAAAAATTGCATCTGCCGTGTTATATAGCTGTTGAAAAAATGTGCCAAATAAAAGTGGAAAGAAAAAAATAAGTATTTGCTTCCAAATGACACCTTCTGTAATTTCATTTGTACCTTGTTTATCCTTAATAGTATGACTTTCCAAGTTAATGACCATGCCTTTCTTTATGTTGCGATGATTTCGCTTAACATTATCACCTTTTCTCCGTGTAAAGAAAGGGTGATAGGAGCAAACTCCCTCACCCAGTTAATTCTTTTAATTAGTTAATTCTTTTAATTAGTTAATTCTTTTTAATTAGCTAATTCCTAAAACAAATTTCTTAAATATATCTCCACGTTCTTCAAAGTTCTTGAAAAACCCATAGCTGGCTGCTGCAGGCGAAAATAAACAGGTCTTTCCGCTTGCTGTTACTTTCCTTGCAACCTCTACAGCTTCTTGAACATTAGCAGCTAAATAGATTGTGTGTTCTTTTATTTTCTCCATATCTTGCATAAGTTTCTGTATCCGCAGACCAGTATCCGGCATTAGAATAAAATTCCGAATATCCGTGTCTATAAGGTAATCTACCAGGGGTTGATATTCAATTCCCCGGTCCATTCCTCCCAAAATTACTGTATCTATATTCTTAATGCTCTTTACCGCCTGGATTGTTGTCTCACATATGGTGGAAATAGAATCATTGTAAAACTTTACACCCTGTACCTCTGCAACATATTCCAAACGATGCGGCAAGGGCTGAAATGTCTTCACTGCTGCTTCAAAATCTTCCTCTGAGATGCCAAGATATTTGGCGACTGCATACGCCGCACCAATGTTATAGATATTGTGCTGACCAATGAGAAGCATCTCATCTTCGTTCAAGTCCAAAACAGTATTCTTATAACAGATTTGATTTTCCTTTACAACAACATCTGCATCCGATTGAGTATTAGAGATCGTTATTGTCTCTTGTTTTGGATGCTTTCCAATATCTAAAAACTCCTTATTATAAAGGAGAAGATCTCCCTTTTGCTGAAACTTATAGATGTTTTCTTTGGCAACCGCATATTTTTCAAAGGTTCCGTAGTGGTCCAGATGTTCCTGATAAATATTAAGGTGTAGTCCAATATGAGGTGAGTATGTCACATACTCCAATTGGTGTGAGGACATCTCATAAACAACTAATGTATCCGGCGTAATCTCCTCAAGTACATTAAAGACCGGGATACCAATGTTACCCGCCAATACCACAGGTCTCTTTACTTCCTTAAGCACATGGTATAACAGAGAAGTGGTAGTACTCTTACCCTTGGTTCCAGTAATACCGATGGTCTGATCACGATAGAATTCCAAGAACAATTCAGTCTGTGAAGTTAACTTCTTAACTGCTTTACTATTCTTACTATGAAAAACAATTCCTGGGCTTTTTATAATAATATCATAGTCTGACAAGATTTCCTCATAAGAATTTCCGTTATGTAAGACTACATTTTCTAGTTCATCCTTTATTTCATTCTTATCATAAATTCCAAGCTCAAGCTCTGGCAGATGCTTTCTAATAAACTGATAAGTTGATTTTCCTTCTCTTCCAAAGCCCAAAAGTAGAATTTTATTAGATTTTAGTTTCGTCAAGATTTGACTGATCATGTTGTACCTCATTCACCTAACATCAGATTTTTAATTTGTTCCACAAATTCCTCCGGTACCGAATTCTCATCATTATAATAATTCAGATACGGATTTACCGGCCTGCTGTTATAGGAGGTATAGAGGTCAGTGGTTTTATAATAGTCAAAAAGTTCCGGCAGCTGCTTGCCTTCTGCCTCAAGTTGATTTATCGTTATACAGATTGCTGTGTTAATCTCATCACAAGTACCAACACATTCGAAAGGCTTCTCTGGTTCTACTCCGATAAGCTGGCGGAAAATTGGTATAAGGCTTTCTTTATGAAACATAGCTGTACCAAAGATTTCGGTTAACTGTTCTACTGGAATAAAGGGCGACAATATAAGTCCCACAAATAAGCATTTCGGGCAGTTACCACACCACCTATCCTCTTTGCTTCCTACGTTACAGCTTCTGAAAATCTTATAGTAAGGCTCTTGTTTTGCAAAAAATTTGGCTATCTGGAATTCACTAAAAGGTCTTAATAAACTGAAATAATGCACTCCGCTATTCACATATTTCTTCTCATAATTAATAAAATCCAGTTCAAAGCGATAACTCTTGGAATATTGATGATTTATATCGGTACCTTCCACAGTACTCTCATTTGCACTAGCTTCATTGGAAAGAACTACATATCGCTTATCCTGAAGATATGCTGTTAATACGGAGGAAAATGCCACAATTGCTGAGAACGGCGTATGCCCATTCAGGTATCCCACTTTGTTTAATCTAAGAAGATTAGCATCCAGGCTTCGGTTGACCACTATAATATCCTGATCCATAAAGCCTGCTATCTGTGCACATTGTCTTGATGCACCTTTCTCATTAATCATATAACACAGATTATTTTCTCGCTGTTTTCTAAGTAATTCCATTGTAACAACAGAGTCCTTGCCGCCTCCTACCGGAATTAAGCTTCCTGTTTTATCAGCTTCAAATTTCACAAAATCAATAGCTTGTGGCTGTGCAAGGATTTCAATCTTCATGAATTCCTCTATACTGCTTTGAATTCTATTTGTATAAAAAAATTCTCCAAGCCCTAAATAATACTGTGCTTTCCACCAAGCTATTTGTTCCTCATCAAGAAAACCTGCTTTAATTTGAACAAGGGGGGAACAGGCACATTTCCAGTAGCTGATTAATTCCACAAGTCCTAATTGAAAAGCAAGTTTATGAACGATTTCCTCCTGTTCGTAATTAAAGTCAATATGTTTTTTAACAAACTCCCACTTGGGTGTAAAAGTAACATAATCACCCATACTAAAAAAGTAGGTAATGGACAATCTATCTTCGTGATCTAATAGCTCATATTTATCATATGTAAAAACAGGATGCTTCTCCCGCAGTTCATAGAACCTATTTTGCATAGAAACTTCCTGCTCCTTTGCTTTATTCGTTGCCAAAGTATTCATATATTATTAACTCTCCTAGAAAATATTGCATCCAAAAGCATAACAATTACAAAGTGAACGTAGCTCCACTTTGTAATTAGGATTTTAACTATGCTTATTATATGCTTCCCAGGGAAAGAATTCAATGCTTTCTTTGACTCTGCTGATTATTTCCTTATAATTTAGTCGCAGTTTAGCCTGGCTAGGTTTGTGATTGAGGGTTGAACTGTAACTAATCTCTACAACTTTTGTGACAATCTGGCTGGTGGTTGTTTTATCATCTGATACACTGGTATTATTCCAACTATAATATTCACAATATAGAAAAATCCCAGCAAGGTAACCATAGCGATCCAGGGATAAACAATTGTTAACTGTAAGGTTGGTATGACTGCCAAGAATTTTATAATACAACTTAAAACCAATATAACAGGCAAGATGGTTGCATTTGTAATCCATATTACTTCAAGTGTAAATGCAGAAAGGATGCTTCCCTTTGTTATGCCAAGTAATCGATACACGGCTATTTCATCAGAGCGTTTCAATGCATTGGACTTCATAGTAAAAAACAATAAAAACATAGCAATTAAAAAAACTGCCAGTGTACTGATTGAGCGAGCATTTAGCTGGACCGCACGCTCTGCCTGATACTTGTCCATCTGTTCCTGGTAGGTATCTTCAATTAACATTTCTACATATTTCATATCATAGTTACCCGCTTCTGGAGAAAAGTAATGAATCGTGTCTTCCTTCCCCTCTCCATAAACCTTGAACTTTCGATTCACACAGATATAACTATTTAAAACTTCTTCGTAATAGGTATCCTCTATTACATAGGTAACTTTATATTCATCTGGATACGTACCTGCCACTTTATAAGAAATAAGATTTTTACCTATAAATTCTTTTTCTCCCTTTGCTAGCATATCTGCATATTTTGCTTCCGAAACCATTACCTCATTGGCTCCCAGTGTGATTTCCTCATACTGGCCCGGATAACTTTCTCTTAATTGATCCAGTGAGGCAACACTATCCGCCCAGGCTGCCATGCTTATTCCCATATACTTATTTACATAAATAACAGGCTCATTTACATCGCTAATCCCTACTATGGTAAGCTGTGAGCCAAATAAATCAGAAGTTACTTTTAAATTAATAAAATCCTTTAATTTCATTAGATTTTTAAGGATACTGGTATCTAAAAACACCTCAGCCACCCATTTATCGATGACAATCTCATCTCTTTTTTGTGGCATTCGACCAAGAATTAAATCATCTTGCTCTAAGTGCTCCAGTGTTACATAAGCTGCCTCCGGAAGTGTGTTTGAAATCTTTCCTATTTGTCCAAAACTATCGTAATAAAAACCAAGCTTGGTATTCAAATCGATATAGATATCCTTTGTAATCTTTTGATTTAAAAATTCGTGGTATATCTCATTAAACTCACCATAATACTGTGTGTTACTGGCAGCAGAATTACGTTTTGCATTAATGAAAACATAATGAGAGTCATCTGTAACAAAGGACTGGCGATCAATGGATGCAATTGTTAAGTAATCCATTACAGAAAGCACAAGAAGTACCGCTGTTATGATAAACGTAATAATCATAAACAACTGTTTTCTCCCTAATATCTCAGCGTTTGATTTGGAAAGTCGATAGATCTCTTTTAAGGAAAGCCGCGCACCTTTTGCAGCCTTCATTTTTGAAAGCTCATAATTATTTTCCTCTAAGTGTCTTAATTCTAATACCGGTTTTACCTCATCCACCATCTGCATTTCTGTTTCTTGATTTAGCATTACAACATTGAAAGGGTTTTCTGCCTGAATATAGAGCTTTCCATTTTGATAGACCAAATTAATATCAATACTCTCAGCGCCTGATTGCTTGAATTTATCAATATCAGGTATTTCGTTGCTATAAACGTGAATATTAACATTCCCCTTAGAAAGGCTATCTTTCTTATATTCCTTTAAGTAGAGATTGGTATCCTCCATATTATGATAAATATCATTTCCTTTATGTCTCACATCAGAGGTAATCTTTCCATCTTGAATATAAATGATACGGTCCGCAAAGAATTCCGCAATTCTTTTCTCATGTGTAACAAGAATAACCAAGCAATCCTTTGATATCTTTTTAATAATACCCATGATTCGCATAGTGTTTGCTTCATCCAGGTTCCCTGTGGGTTCATCTGCAAAAATGATATCCGGGGCTTTTACTAAAGCTCGTGCAATAGCCACTCTTTGCTTTTGCCCACCAGACAATTGTGAGACTAACCGCTTGCGGAATTTTCGCAAATCTACTGCTTGCAGTACATAATCAATTCTATTTTCACGTTCTTCGTCGCTAAGATCATACATATTTAAAGCAAGACCAATATTATAAGCTACGGTAGAATCCTCGAGAAGATATTGATCCTGAAAAATATAAGCAAACCTGGAATTTCGCACAGCCTCAATTGACTTTTCTGAATATTTCATAAAGGTTGTATCATCAATTTGAATCGTTCCACTTGAAAAAGTATCCAGTCCTCCAACTGTATTTAAAAAAGTCGTTTTGCCTGAACCACTTTCACCAAGTATGCAAACCAAACCACTGTTTCCAAATTCAACACTGGTATCATTGATGATATGATTTTCATTTAACTTTCCTTTATTATAATATTTATTAAGTTTACTTACTTTAATCATACAGCCTCCAGCTTACTTCCATTTTTGCCTGTTTTTTAAATAAACATTATATAGCCATACAGTAAATGTAATCACAGAAAGATTTAGCACAATATAAATACCATAGGTAAACAGATTGAAATACTTTATGATCCGCACCAAATAGTCAACTTCAAATATACGAAGCACATTTGCAACTATGATTACAAGTGCCACCGCAACAATAGTATATAGGTACATTTCAAAATAATTAATTTTCTTTATTATTTTATGTTCCATACCCATAGAGCCTAATATCATAAAATCTTTGTTACGAATTTTCATGATGGACCTGACTATTAGTACTTCCAGAGTACCTATAATAATTAAAACCAATATGCACCAAATTATAGTAAGATTACGCTCTCTTAATTTAGCATTATCATAGAAAACAGAGCCTAAGCGAAAGGAACTAATTGCCTCGTAGCCCAAATCCTTTAATTTTGACAAAACCTTATCTGTATAGATGTAGTTCGTCACATAGACAGAAGCTTGACTACTTTTATGTGAATATAATTCATAGAACATATCTGAATTTATTTCCATAAAATGCAAAGTGCTTAAATTAAAGTCATCAATTACTTTTGTATCCCTGGTGTAAGTACCTTCAGAAAGATACGCTGTGAGAAGTGCTTCTCCCACTGCCTTTGTATTAATACTTAAATACTTATTTGATAATCTAACTTCACCATAGTTCAAATCATCGCCAATCACCGGTATCATGGAGATGCGATCGGTATATTCGTCTGTAAGAACATTCTTAGATACAGCTAGATTGTACGAATCCCCATACATGGTTAAGGATAGCATCTGACTAAGTTCTTCCGAGAAATACGCTTGATCTTCCTCCTCCTTTAAAATACCTACGACTACAACCTCTGTACTATAATATTGATCATGCTTCCAGGAATTCTGACTTTCAAAATAACAAAGGAACTCACTTCCCAGAAGGCTTTCATCACCATATAGGACTATCTCATTTCTTTCCTTGGGAAGTCTACCGCTACTTAAATCTTTTGCAGATATACAACTTGTTGATTTTATAAAATGACTCCAGTTCTTTGGGCTAAAATATCTAAGACGCTCTTCCTGCTCTGGGTCGTCACTAGACTCATAGTTATAAATATAATCTGTGCCTTGCTTAAGAAAATAGTTAATATCGTTGGCATAATCGTATTTATCCGCTGTCACCACATGAGAAATTCCATTAAAGTTATTCATATCTACTTCCGTGATTTCACTACCATCAGGTTTCTTAACAACAATCCTGGTATCATCCCCATTAACAAAGATTTCTTGATTATATTCCTTGGCAAAGGTATCATCCCAGTTTGCATAGATTTCACCCAGAAACAAAAAGCTAATGGCAGCTGTTAATAATAAAATCAAAAGATAATATACTACCCGTCCTGGTTGTGTGATCATGTTCATCCATGAAAATCTTCCTGCAATTATACTTCTGGACCTTGGTTTCCTTAAGGAGCTTGTAGTATTCTTCTTTTTTACAGCCTCTTCTAAGGTCACTTGTTCCTCTATATTTTGTAATATTGTGTCCGATACTACCTCACCATCGTGAATCCTTATTTTTCTTGTAGCATAGGGTTGTGCTTCCTCATAATTATGTGTGACTGTGATAATGAGCTTATCCTTTGATAGCTCGCTAAGCAGCTGCATAATTTGCTTACCATTCTCGCTATCCAGATTACCTGTTGGTTCATCTGCAATTATAACATCTGTATTCTTGGCTAAGGCTCTGGCAATGGAAAGCCTTTGCTTCTGACCGCTAGAAAGTCTTAATGCCTTCTGATTTATCTGTTTCTCTAGCCCAACCTTTTTGATTAAGTCAACAGCAGTCTTTTTAGCTTCCTTTAATTGATATCCCTGAAGTAGTAACGCACTTTCCACATTAGCCAACACACTATAATGCTCGATCAAATTATAATTTTGAAACACAAATCCAATTTTATTCTTGCGGTATTTTTCCCAGTCAGAGGCATCATAATCAGAAGTAATATTGCCATCAATGTATAATTCTCCGTCATCATAGGTATCAAGACCACTGATTATGTTCAGTAGAGTTGATTTTCCACTGCCGCTTTCCCCTGTAATAACGACAAATTCCCCAATATTAAATTCAAGTTTCACTTTGCGCAATGCAGGTGTTACTGCATTCGAAGAGTAATAATACTTGGATACATTTTCAAGCTTAATTCTCATATAGAAAAACCTTTCTTTTCACAACTACCCTCCCAATGGCAGTTGCAAAACTATATCATCTTACGAATTATATTTTTAAATAATATATATTGGTACTTTTTAGTTAGGTTCAGCGTTTAACCCGTCTCAATAATTATACTTATTATTCCATATGCACACCCATTTCTTAACCTTAATAAGTATACAAAAAACATGGATATATTTTACCTGTTTCAATTATTTTCCTTATTTGTAAAAAGTTAATACATTTCTGTAAAATGACATGCAATTATCCCTAAATATATGGGTATAAGTGTAGCATATTTTCTCGAATTATCAAGTTATTTAAACTTAATTCCTTTCTTATAAATTCATTAGAATTTTCAAAATAACTTTTCTATCTTAAGATTAAGTGCTATAATCTTCCTATTCGCAGTAATTTATTCCTAGATTTACCATACCTGCGTATAAACAAGCTGAAATACCAAGTTGTTTCACTTGACATGAATAAAATTGAACATATCAATATGATATGAGACAAGAAAGAGGGAAGTTATGTCATTAATTGTTAATCATTTATCAAAAAGCTATGGATCAAAGCTGGTCGTTGATGATTTAAGCTTTGAGATTACTAATCCAGGCGTTTATGCCCTTCTTGGAACAAATGGGGCAGGAAAAACTACCTCCATCCGAATTATTTTAGGAATGCTTGCAAAAGATGGCGGTGAAGTACTTTGGAAAAACAAACCACTGGATGCTGTCAATACAAATATTGGATATCTTGCGGAGGAGCGAGGCTTATACCCTAAGTATTCCTTATTAGATCAGCTACTATATTTTGCCAAACTACGTAATGTAAACAGATCCACAGCACTGGACCGCATTCATTATTGGTCCGACCGTTTGCAGGTGAATGAATATGTATTTCCTCCAAAGGTAAAAGGAAAGACCTCAAAAGCAAACCGCGCCGATCAGTTGTCAAAGGGTAATCAGCAAAAAATCCAGTTGATGGCAGCTTTAATTTCAGATCCAGAGCTACTTATTCTAGATGAACCACTTAGTGGACTTGATCCTGTTAATACCGATTTATTTAAATCTATTATTAGGGAAGAAATCTCAAAGAATAAGTACTTAATCATGTCCAGCCATCAGATGCCAGTGATTGAGGAATTCTGTAGCGATATTACCATTATGAATCGTGGTAAAACTGCATTACATGGAAATCTAAACGAAATCAAAAAGGGTTACGGAAGGGTTAATCTATTAGTAAAGAGTGATCTTGACATCTCCTCCTATATCTCTAATTTTAACCTTAATATCGCAAATAAAACACCAAGTGAATATCATCTTAAAGTGACCAGCGAAAAACAAGCAATGGAATTTTTAAGTGCTATGATTAAAGATAATATTCCGATTATTAAATTCGAGTTACGTGAACCGTCCTTACACGAAATATTTATTGAAAAGGTGGGAGATGGAAATGAAGAAAACTAGTATTACAGGATGGAAGGATGTCTTTACCTTTACCCTAAGGCAAACCCTGAAGAGTAAAGCCTTTATTATATCTTATATTATCCTTCTTACAATGGTAGCAATCTCCATGCCCCTACTTAGTTTATTAACTTCGGATGGGACAGCAACAAACGATAACATCTCCATAGAGAAGGTTTATGTCAATAACCAAACTACCTTGCCTATGACGGACTTTAGCGATCTATCGGGTGATGAATTATTAAAGGATATCTTATTTACTGATCTAACTGAAGATTATGACACCGTGGCGAACCGTATCGATGAAACAGAGTCCACATCAGTTATCTTTACACTTACAGACCTGGATGGTGTATATCAATTATCTTTAGCAAGATCTGAAAATGGCTCTGTATCGGACAATGATCTGACTTACCTTGGAGATGCTTTAAGTCGACTTTTTGATCAAACTCGTATCCAATCACTAGGAATACCCGAGGAGCAACTTACTCTTATTCAAACCCCGGTTATTATTGCTGACACAAAATCTGATCAACCAAGTGATGCCGTTTATACTGAGGATACTACCATCAGCGGCTCTGATTATGGCTTTATGTATGCTATTCTTTTTGTGATACTCATGGTTAATATGATGGCAAGTACACAGATTGCTACTTCAATTGTGACCGAGAAGTCTACCCGTGTAATTGAATACTTACTAATATCTGTAAAACCATTGGCTTTGATTCTTGGTAAGATATTTGCTATGCTGGTTGCTGTTCTACTTCAGATCGTATCTATGGTACTCATGGCTTTTGTGTCAAACAAATTATCCTCAATTATAACAGGTAATAATAGTAGTCCTTTGGCGCAATTTCTTCCAGAAAGTGCTTTTGATAATTTGACTGTTACAAAAATCATTCTTTGTATTATTTGCGTTGCATTGGGTATTATTTTCTACGCAATTATGGCTGGTTTAACTGGTGCCACCGTTAGTAAACTAGAAGAACTGAATGAGGGCTTAATATTATTTACAATCTCTAATATTGTAGGTGCTTATATCGGAATGGGTGCAGCTAGTTCCATGGTTGCAGCGGGCTACAATTCCTTTGTTATCTTCGCCTTTTTGTTCCCTCTTTCCTCTCCGTTTATTCTACCTGGAGCGATATTAACCGGCAATGCAAGCTTTCTAATTATAGCAATAGCAATTGTTATACAAATATTATCTATCGTTTTAATATTCAGATTTGTTGCGAAGGTATTTGAGACATTAATCCTTCATAACGGAAACAGAATTAAACTTAAGGAAGTATTTAAATTATCAAAATCCGCATAAGGCGCAGGTATTTAATAGCGCAATGGAGGTTAGCAATGAAAAATAATTTTCGTGGTTGGAGAACTGTGTTTGGCTTTACCTTTCGACAGGCTACAAAAGGTGTTGCCTTTAAACTAGTCACAACCTTAATAATTGTAGTTATATTTGCAGCATGTATTCTGCTTAATATTCTGGCTGCATCAAAACCCAAACAGGAAGAAGCCACCAATCTGACTCCAATCAACAAGATTTTAGTTCTAGATCACAGTGGTTTAGCACCTATTGATTTTAAAGCGATGAATCCACAACTTAATGAGGGTTCTTTTGCACACATTGAAATTGTCCCATCACAGGCAGCGGACAAAAACGCACTGCTACAAGAAGCTATCAAGGATTCCTCTCAGACAATCGCAGTGGAAATCACTTTGACGGATGCTGGTTATCAGTTGGAAGCCATCGTGCCTAGCTCTTCCGTTATTACCTATGATACAGCAAATGCCGTGCTTATTCCTATGAGAGCTGCTTTTGAAACAGGTAAACTCGTACAGTCCGGCTTATCCACGGAACAGCTTACTGAAGTACTTAAACCAATTATAACCAGCCAGACTGTAATTGGTGAGGTTACCAATACTACAGCCTATTTAATTAAATTAATTGCTCCTATGATCTTTGGGTTAATCCTTTATATGATGCTACTCCTCTATGGTCAGACCATAAGTAAATCAGTAGCCAACGAAAAGACCTCAAAATTAATGGAAACCTTACTAACTTCAGTACATCCCTATGCATTAATTTCCGGAAAGATTTTAGCGATTACATCCATGGCGGCTCTTCAATTTGTCTCCTGGGTTCTATCGATAATACTAGGACTATATGCAGGTAATGCAGTTGCACATTCTCTTTATCCTGATTATCAGAATTCAGCTGTGGCAATCATAAACTTCTTGAAGGACAACATTGGTGAATCTGCCCTTTCTGTACCAGCCGTTGTTCTTGGGATTTTAACCTTCATTATAGGTGTATTATTTTACAACATACTTGCAGGACTTGCAGGTTGTATGGTTTCAAAACCAGAGGATGTTTCTTCTACACAGTCTATTTTCATTTTTCCTATTATAATTAGCTGGTTAGTTTGTTATATGGCATCCTTCTCTGGACGTACCGATATTCTAAGGATTGCACGTTTTGTACCTTTTACAGCACCTTTTAGTACACCAATTGACTTGATGACCGGAACCATTACCTTAGCACATGGTGCACTATCCTTCTTAGTTCTTCTTGTCTTCTGCTTCTTAGCAATCGTATTGGCTGGAAGAATTTATAAAGGTATGGTTCTTTATCATGGACAAAAGGTCAATCTTAAAATGCTTGGGAATATTATTAAAGCGAATAAGTGATCAAAGATTTACGCAGTGAAGGAATAAGTGATCAAAGAATTACACAGTGAAAGGAAAGAGCGGTATTGCCTTCCCCCACACACAGATTGAAAGACACCTCGCTAATTATGTCTGTCATTATCGAACATAGGATGTTCGCTCCTGTCAGACATAATTAGCGAGGTGTCTTTCAAACAGTGCAATTGGGGAAGGCAATACCGCTCTTTCCTCTATAGGTTACTATTGTATAATTCTTAATATTAATTTATATCTGTTTATTTTTTGTTCGTTTGTATCTTTTAATCTTTCTAAATTTTATTGAGTTCAATAATGCCTTACTAGGTTATTTTATATTATGGGATTTGACACTACGCCTTAGTCACATTTGTTTCAATATTCATATTCCCTAGAGTCGTTATAGTAGGGGTTAGTTTATGATAAATTCCTGTCTACCCATAAAGCCTGGAGCTACTTCGTATTTGTCGAAGCAGATTACGACTTTTCCTTCCTCATTCAAATAGAATTTCGTATTTTCATCAACTGAAGTAAAACCTGTCATTTCAGAGTCTTCTTCATCGGTTACTCCCCAATAAACATAATCTGTATTTGTCTCTACTCGTGCCTTCATCTGGTTTATGATACTTTCATTTGCTATGGTAATGTAATCCGACCCGAGTACATCCACTAATGTTAGATTTTTATTTTCCTCTAAATTTATATTATAATAATATGTTAAATCATAAGCGCCATACCAGCTCTCATTTGCTGTTAATACCAAGGATAGAAGATTCTCCTTTTGATATTTCACTTCATAATCCACACGAATGTCAAGGTCACGCTCTGCCCATTCCTCCTCGGTACCTCCAGTGGTCAGAAAAGCTTCTTTGTCAGCCTCGAGCCTGCTTTGTGCATCAGCTGTATAGGCATCCACGATTACATTAATTTCTTTATTTATATCTGTAACAAATTCATTTGACTCACTGGAGTTAATTTCTGGCACCTTAACGGATATGTTTTTATTATCCTGTGTAGTTTCATAGGTTCTTACTGTAAGTACTTTTGCTAGCACTCCAAGTACAGGAACATCTCCGGCATTTTCTGCAAACACTTCACTTGTATTAAGTGCTAAAGTAAAGCATAATAACACAGCAGCTGCGGATAATAAAGACTTTTGTAAAACTATACTTCTTCTGTTTTTATTTTTCATATGTAGACTCCCCTCATTTCTTTCATTCTTCTTTATTGCATCTTTCACGACATCATTTAATTCCTTAGGAATTTCTATATTATCGTAGATCTCTTTTGCATCTTTTAATTGTTTCATGTTATAACCTCCTTTTTGACACTTTTATAATAATAAGAATAGCAACGGTTATATTTCTCCCACTTCCTTCTTTAGCCGATCTATTGCTGTATACAATCTGGTTTTTACCGTATTTAGATTAACGCCTGTTATTTGCGATATCTCCTTTAACGTTAGCTGTTCAAAGTAATGCAAAATAACCACTTCCTTCATTTGCTCCGGCAATTTGCACACTTGATTATAAATCTCAAGTTTTGGCTCAAAGGCTTCTTCATAATAAACCTCTTCCTTTAAATTCTCTGGCTCATACAATACTTCTCTTTTGCCTTTATTTAGATACTGAAGGCATTCATTAATTAATATCCGATAGAACCAGGTTTTAATGGCATTCTCATTCTTTAAGGTTTGATATTTCTCTAATGCCTTACAGATAGCATTTTGGACAATGTCCAGTGCTCCCTCCTTACGTTGTACATAGCAGTATGCAATACGGTAAAATTTATTTTGATTTCCAAGAATATAGCCAATCAACTTGTCATACACACTTGACTCTTCCTCTTGCAAGTTACTCACCCCTTTTTTAAGTACTGACAGATATTTTATAACATGTTTCAAAATAATAAGAATAACTCTTATCTTTCCTATCCTTGTTATCTTTCTACTATATAGATGATTTCATCCAATAAAAAGTTTGCCTAAATTTATATTTTAATAAAAAAAGCCAAACAAATATTTAAAACACTTAGTTTTTAAATACCAATTTGGCAATAGCTTTAATTTATTTAATTTTTGTCACTTCTTTATTAGTGAACCATCACACTTCTGTAAGAATTGCTTTAATTCTATGCATGAGCATATCGATTGCAACATCATTCTTTCCACCTCTTGGAATAATGACGTCCACATATTTTTTGGTAGGCTCTACGAACTGCTCATGCATTGGTTTTACTGTATCAATATATTGATTAATTACGGACTCCAGATTTCTTCCGCGTTCCTTTACATCTCGAAGAATTCGTCTTATCAGTCTCTCGTCAGCATCCGTATCAACGAATACCTTTATGTCCATTAGATCTCTTAATTGCTCATTTTCAAAAATGAGAAAACCTTCCACGATAATAACCTTCGCTGGATTCACCCTGATTGTCTCTTCCAGTCTCGTATACTCTGTGTAAGAATAAACTGGTCGGTCAATCGGAACGGCTTCTTTTAATTTCTTAATATCCTCAATCAAACGCTCTGTATCGAAAGCATTCGGGTGGTCATAGCATAATTGAATTCTTTCTTCAAAAGGTATATCACTATAAGGTAAATAATAGTAGTCATGGCATAACAATTCCACGTTGTCCTTAAATTCTTCCTTAATTCTATTTGCTACCGTAGTTTTACCGGACGCGGATCCCCCTGCTACTCCTATCACTACTACATTCTTCATAAGTTACCTCCAAATATCCATCTGTACTAAAAGGTCGGTTTTGCCAATCAATATCTCCGTTTTATACGGACATGGATATTGTTACCTTTATTCTTATTCTGCAATCATTTTATCTGATTTGTAAATATGGCTTACTAACCAGGTATTCAGGAAGTCAAGTAATCCTAACAGCGTTTCCTTTTGATTCTCATCAATATTATTGAATTGATATTCGTCAAGTTTATCAATAAAGTCATTGTGTGTTACTTTATGTGACAATAATTTCTTATAAGAAATACTGCTCATATATTCTTCTTCATGAGCAAAATGATATTTTGCATAATCCTTCAATTCATTTACCAAATCAATAATATAATCATACTTGTCTACTATAAACTCATCAATTAATACGTTGTAGGTCCGATTAGCAATCTCAAATAACTTTTCATGCTCCTGATCAATAAAATCAATACCTGTTAAATACTCCGGCTTCATCTCATACATATCTTTGCACCTCTACCTTTCATAATATAGTGAATACACCTCAATGGTTTATAATACTTATCTTCCTTATTATAAGGCATAGTTTATCACAGACTTAGCTTATGTTCAATATCCTAATGTATTGTTTCCTGACATAACCACCAGTTATAACTGTTATAAATAATTTTCTTGAATTTACACCAGTAAAGTGATATACTGACGAAGTGTATAAAGACAAATGTCTTTTAAGTAAGGACTTTGAGAGGAGAACAATAAGATGAAAAGAAAATCATTAGCAATACTGCTCTGCTTCTGCTTAGCTGTTGGTATGCTTTCAGCGTGTGGAAAATCTAATGGTAATAGCAAACCTAGCACAGATGATAAACCTAAAACGGAAGATGGGGCTAGTACAGATGACGGTGCTGATAAAAATGTAATCAAAATAGGTGTTTTCGAACCACTGACAGGGGAAAATGGTGGTGGTGGTTATCAGGAAGTATTGGGTATCCGCTATGCTAACAAAATGTATCCAACTGTTGAAATTGATGGTGTTACATATGACATCGTATTAGAAGAAGTTGATAACAAGAGTGATAAAACTGAAGCTGTAACAGCTGCTCAAAGCTTAATTAGCAAAAAAGTCAAAGTTGTTCTTGGTTCCTATGGCTCCGGTGTTTCCATTGCAGCCGGCGAGTTTTTTAAAGAGGCAAAAATTCCTGCAATTGGTGCATCTTGTACCAATCCTCAGGTAACCTTAGGAAATGATTTTTATTTCCGTGTATGTTTCCTCGATCCTTTCCAGGGTACTGTAATGGCTAACTACGCTTTCCAGGAAAATGCAAAGACAGCAGCCGTTATTACACAACTTGGTGATGATTATTCTTCAGGTCTTGGAAGTTTCTTCGTAACAGCATTTAAAGAACTTGCTGGTGAGAACTCTATCGTGAGTCAGGAACAGTTCCAGACTAATCAAACAGACTTTAAGGCTATCTTAACTAATATTAAAGCAACAAATCCCGATGTAATTTTTGCACCATCCTCAATCGCTACAGCACCTCTTATTATTAAGCAGGCTCGTGAACTTGGTATTGAGTGTCCAATTATGGCTGGCGATACCTGGGAGAATTCAACCATTATAGAAAATGCTGGTGAGTATGCAGAAGGAATTGTTCTTTCTACTTTCTTTGATGATGCTGATCCTGCTAATGATGAAGCAAAAGCATTTGTGTCCGGATTTAAGACATACTTAAAGGAAAATGGTCAGTCCGAAATTATCCCTGCTGTATCTGCTCTTGGATATGATGCATATTTAATCGCTCTTCAAGCAATTAAGGATGCTAATTCTACTGACACTACGAAGATTCGTGATGCATTAGTTAATGCTAAGATTGATGGTGTAACTGGTTCTATTTCCTTTGACGAGAATGGTGATGCTAAGAAAGATATGGCTTTCATCAAAACTGTCGAAAATGGAGCTTTTAAATTCTTAAAGACAGTTACCGTTGCAAAGTAATATCGCAGTTTTGAGGCTGCCATTGAATGATTGGCAGCCTCTTTTTTCATTTATAATGACCATATCATTATCCTTCAGAAATTATTTATTATTTTCGGGAGGATAAGGCTATGTCTATGAAACATGAATGTTTTTGGAGGACATCACATGACTTTATCAACTTTTTTACAACATACTTTAACAGGGGTATCCCTTGGAGGTGCATATGCACTTATTGCCATAGGATATACTATGGTATATGGTATTCTTCGCCTTATTAATTTTGCTCATGGCGATATTTTTATGATGGCGGGATACTTTATGATATTCTCTATGGTAACCCTACCATGGTGGATTGCCATTCCTTTTGTATGTATACTTACCATCCTTTTAGGTGTTCTAATTGAACGCGCCGCCTACAAACCAATACGTAGTGCACCTCGTATGTCAATTATGATTTCTGCTATTGGTGTATCATATTTATTACAGAACTTAGCAACCTATTTATTCACTGCTCTTCCACGTGCTTACCCAGAAATTCCATTTCTCAAGAAAATATTTCATATAGGTAATATTTCATCCTCTATGGTTACTTTTCTCACACCGGTATTAACAATACTTTTGGTTATCGGACTGATGTACTTAATCAACCATACAAAAGTTGGAATGGCAATGCGTGCTGTATCAAAAGATTTTGAAACTTCACAGCTTATGGGAATTCGTATTAATAAAACCATCAGCACAACCTTTGTGATTGGCTCCTTACTTGCAGCTGTAGGTTCTATCTTATATTTCACCGATCGTTCCTCAGTAACCCCTTTTAGCGGTACTCTCCCTGGATTAAAGTGTTTTATTGCTGCAGTACTTGGCGGTATTGGTAGTATACCTGGTGCCGTAGTCGGTGGCTTTATTATCGGTATTTGTGAGACCTTTCTAGTAGCTTTTGGATATTCCACCTATAGCGATGCGTTTACATTTGTTTTATTAATAATCATTCTTCTGTTCCGTCCTACCGGCTTATTTGGCGAGAAGATGATTGATAAGGTATAGGGAGGCTAAGTATGAAGAAATCAAAAAATCTAATCTTAACTGCCATTCTTGGCATAGTAATACTAGTCTTACTTCTCTTTTTAGAAGATAATAAGATGCAATTTGGAATGGCTTATACCGTATTGCAAAAAGGTATGATATTGGCTATCGTAGCTGTATCGATGAACCTTGTTACCGGTTTTACCGGCTTGTTTTCCTTAGGACAAGCTGGCTTTATGGCAATTGGTGCCTATGTTACAGCAATTTTCTTAATACCAGCAGAAGACATGGAGCGAGTATATTATATTAGCGGTGTTTCTCCTGCAGTTATGAATTTTAAGAATTGGTTGGAAGCTGGTCCTGCCTTCTTGCAACCTTTACTCCCCTATACTGCATTAATCATAGGTGGTCTAGTTGCTGCTTTGTTTGCAGCGTTAATAGGTTTTCCCGTTCTACGTTTAAAGAGCGATTATCTTGCAATAGCGACCCTTGGCTTCTCTGAAATTGTAAGAGCTATCATTTCAAGTCCTCAAATGGATAAGATTACAAATGGTTCCTATGGTTTAAAGAATATCCCTGGATTTGGCTCTATTATTGAGACCTTTGTTATTATGGCAGTAAGTATTGCATTAATGGTTCTCCTCCTTCGCAGCACTTATGGTCGTGCCTTTCGTGCTATCCGAGAGGATGAAATTGCAGCTGAAGCAATGGGTATTAATCTGGCTTCCCACAAACAGCTATCCTTTATTATTGGTTCCTTCTTTTCGGCCATTAGCGGTGGTATGCTTGCTATGTTTATGCGCTCCATTGATAGTAAAACCTTTAGTGTATCTTTGACCTATGATATCTTACTTATTGTAGTTATTGGTGGAATTGGTAGCGTTACAGGTAGTGTTCTTGCTGCACTTATTGTAACAGCAAGCAAAGAATGGTGGTTGCGCTTCTTTGATAATCCACTTTTTATCGGAGATTTCCAAGTTCCACTTTTCCGTACAGGCTTCCGTATGGTTGTTTTCTCAGTTATTCTTCTTTTAGTCGTTCTCTTCTATCAAAGAGGGATTATGGGTAAAAATGAATTTTCGTGGGCAGGTCTAGGTCGATTGTTCAAGAGACTTTTACGAAAGAGAGGTGCTAAAAATGCCTAATACAATTCTTAGTGTTAAGGATATTACAATGCAATTTGGTGGCGTTGTGGCAGTGGATAATCTCTCTCTCGATGTTAATCAAAATGAAATTGTGTCCCTAATTGGTCCAAATGGCGCCGGGAAAACCACCGCTTTCAATGTAATCACTGGTGTATATGCTCCGACAAATGGTGCAGTGTATTTTAAAGATGGCATGATTACCAGCAACTTCCCAAAGGGCAATATGAAAAAGTTGTATGCGGGGCAAAACCGTGGTGTATATACTTCAACCATGAGAAAGACCCCGGATCAAATTACCAAACTAGGCGTTGCCAGAACCTTTCAAAACATTCGTCTATTTAAGGAATTAACTGCCTTTGATAATGTATTAATTGCAAAACATATGAGATATAAGGCAAATTTCGTTACTGCAACTCTAGGTATTAATCATAAAGAGGAAAAGCAGATGCGTGAGGAAACAATGCAACTGCTTGATATCCTAGGCTTAACCTCTGTAAAGGATGAAGTTGCAAGCTCCCTTCCTTATGGCCAGCAACGTCATTTAGAGATTGCCAGAGCTCTTGCAACAAAACCGGAATTACTTCTTTTAGATGAACCTGCAGCTGGTATGAATCCACAAGAGACCGATGAATTAACTACCTTTATCTATGATGTACGCAAGAAGTTTAACCTTACTGTATTTATGATTGAACATCACATGGATCTCGTTATGGATATTTCTGATCGTATCTATGTATTGGATTTTGGTAAATTAATTGCTTCAGGTACGCCGGAAGAAATTCAAAATAATCAACGTGTAATTGAAGCATATTTGGGGGTACAAGAAGATGACGAAGAATAATTTATTAACCCTTGAAAATCTATCTGTATCTTATGGCGGTATACGTGCCGTTAAGGGTATCAGCCTTACGGTTCCTGAAGGAGAAATTGTAACTCTAATCGGGGCCAACGGAGCGGGTAAAAGCACCATTCTACGTGCCATATCCGGTTTAGTTAAAGCAGAGACTGGTAGAATTATATACAAGAACGAGGACATTACCGGAAAGCCGACTACTACCATTGTCGAGAGAGGAATTACACTTGTTCCTGAAGGGCGTCGCGTATTCCCCGATCTTACCGTTTTAGAGAACATAAAAATCGGTGCCTATCTTCGCAAGGACAGCTTGGAAGATGATATTAACTGGATTTATAAACTATTTCCAAGACTTCAAGAACGTTCCTGGCAGATGGCTGGAACTCTATCTGGTGGCGAGCAACAAATGTTAGCAGTTGGTCGTGCACTTATGAGTAAACCTAAGCTAATCATGATGGACGAGCCCTCACTTGGCCTTGCACCTATTATTGTTAATGATATTATGAATATTATTAAAACAGTTAACAAGGCTGGGGTTACTATACTTCTTGTAGAGCAGAACGCTAACCTTGCACTAAAAATTGCTCACACTGGTTATGTATGTGAGACTGGAAGCATAACCATGCAAGGCACAGGTATGGAGCTATTAAATGACGACAGCGTCAAAGCAGCTTATCTTGGTAAATCAAAAAAGAAATAATCAAATTCGTTATATAAAAAGAACCATATTTTTCAGACCTGGTGGTAAGAAAAATATGGTTCTTTTTTTGTTGGTTTCTATCAACCTGCACTTACTTTATTAGTGCTTATATTATTCCATATAACTCAAATAGTTCTTCAATGGAGTTATTACAGTGGGTTGATACGGTTCGCTTTGACTTAATACGGTACCACCATCCGTTGCCTGTGCAACAGTTATACTAACGTCAGTGATATCTTCTATCGGTATGGTCAAGGTATTCTCATCCACATAGGTAGTATCCTTAGCATCTTCACCAAAATAAACAACACTACTTGGCGTAAAGTTTTCTCCGGAAATTATCAGTACATCCTGTTCTTCTGACACCTGATTAATCTTCACATCTAAAATTCCCATTTTCATCTGTGTCGGTTCGTAAGGATTCACTCCATCGAATACGTATTTATCACCGTAAAGCATATCATATTGAAGCATCTTAAGATCTTCTTCATAGGTAGGACTATTGCTAAGTCTCTGATGAAACTGTGTTAGAATTCCATCTTCATATCCGATCATTTCCATTACATAAGGACTTAACTGATAAGCATTTAAATCTTTTTGTTGTTTCTCCATCGGGAAGTTACTCCAGATAACATACTCTGTCTGAAATTTATTTGCGTTAATTACATCCTCTTCCTCGAAGGATAAAGGAGGTAGGTGGTCACCATATAATACAAGCACAGTTGGCTCATCGTAAGTGGAAAGTTTATCTACCAAACTTCCTACAAATTTGTCGGTTTCGTTTAATTGATTTACATAATATTGAATTTCATTTAAGTGTGATTCTGATACTACAGCGTCTTCACTTTCAAGATATTCCTCTGAATTCTCTTTAGGAATACCTAATTCCAGTCTCTTATCTAGGTCCTCATATGCCCTAATAATATTTTCTTTTATTGGTGTATGCTGATAGATTCCGTGTGATTGAACTGTAATTGTATAAATAAAATCTCGTGCCTCATCAGCCTCAAGTGCCTTAAAGATTTCACCTTCTAAAACTTTATCTTTTGTCCATCCTGTAGGATTGCTCTCTCTTTCATTCATGTATTCAAGAGAAGCAAAATTATTAAAACCTAGCATTGGCAGTACTGCATTTCTTCTATAGAAGGTACCTGTGTTATTATGAAGGATTGAACTACGATATCCTCTTGCCGCAAGATCATAACAAATACTTTCACTGGTGGTAGATTGCAAAATAGTACGATATGGATATTCACCAGTACCAAAGAAGTTGAGGCTCATGCTTGAAATAATCTCAAATTCTGTATTTACTGTTCCTGCACCATAAGCTGGTACCGTTAGATATCCGTGAGAATAGTTTTCTTTTAAATTTGTAAAATTTGGTACTGGATTTTCAGAGAAGGAATAGTCCAGTAAATTGTTAACGTCAAAGAATGATTCTAGCTGTATCATAATAATGTTAGGTTTAATTTCAGCTTGCTCATCTTCCTGTGTTGTTATACCGTTCTCATCAACAAGGGTATCCTTTGATGCATTTTTAATATTCTGTAAAATTCTATCAATTTCTTCTTTCGAGTAATTATCCGGTTTGCTAATACCACGTTCAATTACACTGTTTGAGAAGCAATAAGCAAAACCATAATCCTCATAAGCATCTGGAAGATTATCAAAATCCTCAGAAAGAGCACTCACCTTCAAAGCAAAAGTTGATAAGAAAATCATCGATACTGAGGTTACACCTATGATTAGTAAAGGAAGTCTAAACTGAATTTTATATTTCTTAAATTTCCTGAACATAAATAGCATTACTGCAACAACTGACAGAAGTACCACTGAGATTAAAACCATCTTCACTGTATCCAAATATACGGATATAATACTAAACACTGATTTTAACAGGTAGAAATCCATCGCTGTCAACGGGGTGGAGCGGTAGCCTAGAATAATAAAGTTTGCAATACCAAGTCCTAACCATATTACCGTGAATAACACCAAAGTAAAATTACGTTTCGGAAAGAGCATGGAGATTGTTAACGTAAATAATACAATCAAAATATTAAAAAGAAACATTACAGGATTTTCAATAATAAAATAAAAGCCTTGTGTTATGGAACGACGACTTAGCATCTCAATTAATAACACTATAATTGAAGATAAACCAATAAGGCTTAAAATTGTATGCTTATCTAGTAGTTTTTGAAAAGGGCTTTGAGCAGTTGCCCTTTCATCTGTCTTATTAATTCTGTTTTTATTCTTAAATGACATATCTATCTCAACTCACTTTTCTTGATAATGGTTTTACGGTTTACATTTCATAAATTATTCACATAGTTCTTACATCAGCAAGATTATATCACTCAAATTTTTATTCGTCAAATTAAACTAACATTAAAATTCATTAGAATTATAAATATTTTACATTATTTATTATAATAACCCGATAAGAGAATTAAATGTAACTATATTAGTCTTTCTTTCACATAAATGTTCCTAGTGCATTGTTCCTAGCTGGTTCCTTATATTTTAAAGGGGTGTGCTCACTTACTATATGTTCTAAATAACAGGAAAATGTATTTGAAAACGCAAAAAAATACCAGCTATGGTAATTTATCAGCTGGTATTTATTACATATAATATCTTTAGTTATTTGGGGCCGCTCTCCAAAGCAATATTTTTTGTAAATGCTAAAGAAGCAATGATACTAAGTGCTAATATAGAGAAAATAATAACCAAGGACATCTCTACTGGTATGTGGATATCAAAGAATAATACAGCTAATTTTACACCGGTAAAAGTTAATATTAATGCCACACCATATTTCACATACTTAAACTTCTCATGAAGCTTACCAAGTAAGAAATACATATTACGAAGCCCAAGAATTGCAAATATATTGGAGGTATACACGATAAATGTATCCGTTGTTATTGAGAAAATTGCCGGGATTGAATCAATCGCAAATAAAATGTCAGTAAACTCAATTAAAATAAGGATTGCAAATAAAGGTGTTGCATAAAGTAATTTATTTTTTTTAACAAAGAATTTTTCACCATGGAGTTGGTCTGTTACAGGAATAACCTTTCCTAACAACTTTATAATTTTACTATCTTTTACATTGTCTTCCTCTTCCTTCTTAAGCATCATTTTTACACCGCCTATGATAAGAATGGCACCAAATATATAAAGCACCCAGTGGAACATATTAACAATTGTAATTCCAAGTAATACGAAAATAAATCTTAAGACAATGGCACCTGCAATACCATAATTTAATACCCTTCTCTGGTGTTCTGGTTTAATTCCAAAGCTGGAAAATACCATTATAAACAAAAACAGGTTATCAATACTAAGGCTTTGTTCAATTACATATCCTCCAAGGAATTCAAATGCCTTTTGTTGCCCCATAATAATATAGATACCCAAATTAAAACATAATGCTAAACCAACCCAAAACCCTACCCATGATAATGCATTCTTTGTTGACAACGAAAAATCCTCCTTAATTATGAGTACTTCTAATTCAGGGATGTGCTGCCAATAATAGCAGTCATATCGATGGCAATCTGAAGCTGTTCCTTCGAACGAATTAAGAATAGTTGATATATCTTATGCTGAAAAAAGTGTCAGCATGCTGACACTTTTTAGCTACTCCCTTTTAACTTTTTTAGTATATCATGTCAAAAATCAGCATGGCAATGGTTATATAAATCACAAAGTTGCCCAGTACCATTACAGAAAATCTGACATATTATGATATTAGGTACAGTACATTTGGTGCTTGTTTTCCTTAATAAAACCACACAATTTTACAATTTTAGTACCATAATAAATGTTATCTATTATACCTATTAATTAAATTTGAAGAAAGGATAAATCCTATGGCACTCACTAAGTTTGTAGATGCCCTACCAATTCCGAAAGTTCTAAAGCCAATGAAAAAAGAAAACGATACTTCCTATTATAAAGTTGTTATGAAGGAATTTAAACAAAAACTCCATCGTGATTTACCCCCCACTACTTTATGGGGTTATGATGGTATGTACCCAGGCCCGACAATTGTCACAAATCGAGGCGAAAAGGTAAAAGTAAAATGGGAAAATAATTTACCCGTTTCAAGTCATCTCCTCCCTGTAGATACAACCGTTCACGGTGCAGGTCCAGATACTCCACGAGTTAGAACCGTCGTTCACTTGCATGGAGCTCATGTTGCCCCAGATAGTGATGGTTACCCGGAATCCTGGTATACCAATGATTTTCAAATTGTTGGCCCAACCTTCAAAAATAAAGTTTACGAATACACTAACGATCAACGTGCCACTACAATGTGGTATCACGACCATGCAATTGGAATTACCCGATTAAATGTATATGCGGGTCTTGCTGGCCTATATCTACTTCATGATAAGCTGGAGCAAAGTCTAAATCTGCCTAGAGGTGAATATGACATTCCTCTCCTGGTTCAAGATAAGACCTTCCAGGCAAATGGCGATTTATTCTACCCAGCACAGCCTGCAAATCCATCACCAACTTTACCAAATCCATCAATTGTACCCGCTTTCTTCGGTGACACTATTCTTGTTAACGGTAAAGTATGGCCTTATCTGGAGGTAGAGCCGAGAAAATACCGTTTTCGTTTTTTAGATGGGTCAAATGATAGATTTTATAATTTTACCCTGGATGCAGGTGTGGGCGAACAACTTCCGCCATGGCTGCAAATTGGTACGGATGGCGGACTATTAGAGCGTCCGGTTCCATTAAGTCAATTAACTATGGCTCCTGCAGAACGTGCCGATGTCATTATCGATTTTAGTAAGTTTGCAGGAAAGACAATACTCCTTAAAAATTCACAAGCACCTGTTGATCCTGAAACCACCGGACAAATACTGCAATTTAGAGTTACCCTACCGCTTTCCTGCCCTGACACAAGTGCAGTGCCTAGCTTTTTAAGCCCTATTCAACCCCTAAAGGAAAATGATGCAGTAAAAATACGTGATATGTTTTTTAGAGTTACCCTGGACCAATACAATCGCCCTCATTTTATGCTAAATGGCTTAATGTGGGATGATCCTGTGACAGAAAAACCTGTGCTGGGAACCACAGAGGTTTGGAATATTATTAATTCCGGACTCGGAACACACCCTATTCATATCCATCTAATACAGTTCCAAATTATTAGCCAGCAACCATTTGATGTTGCGCTTTATAATTCCACTGGGGAGCTTGTATTTACAGGGCCACCGCTTCCTCCACCTCCAAATGAACAAGGCTGGAAGGATACCGTACGATGCCCACCTGGCTTGGTTACAAAACTAATTATGCACTGGGATGGTTTCCCTGGCGCATATGTATGGCATTGTCATATTCTTGAGCATGAGGATTATGATATGATGCGACCAATTGAAGTAGAAAAGAATTGCTTCTGGACAAAATGCAAGAAAATACTGGATAGCGAGAAATTGCTTAAGAACATCTTTAATTACGGCAGTCAAAAAACAAAAGAAGAATAGGTTCCACCTAACGCTGCAATGAATATAAATATAACAGGAGGTGATTAACAATGCCCTGGCAAATGAAATTGCAGTATCTGATTAATCAACCCGTTGGTGTTTCTCTGGTGAATGGTCAGGGAGTTTCCGGCATTCTTTGCAGCGTTACGAATGGAGAAATCTATTTAATTGAGTATTTATATCAAACACAGTTTGCAACGAAACACTATCCATTCAGTCAAATACAGGATATTAACCCCTATCCCAGGTGTTACAATCCCGGAAGACTTTATTGACATTCCCATACAAAGGAGAACAAATAGAAATAGAGCGAGAACAGTTTCCTGTACCTGATTACATCAAATGGTCAAGCGGAAGCTGTTCTCTTTACCTTCCTTATTTTGTACAAGCAAACGTTATGTTAGCTAGGTTTAGCTGCAATCTACTCTTCATAGCAAATAATTGGTATACCCGGTTCAATATTTTCAAATATTTTTTTAGCCACATACTTAGGGGCGTTAACACAGCCATGGGAACCTCTAGTCTTATAAATCACACCACCAAAGGCGTAACGCCAAGTAGCATCATGTATACCAATATTCCCATAGAACGGCATCCAATAAGTAACCTCTGCCCGATAACCTGGTCCAGATAAAACAGATCCCTTCTGTTTATAATTAAGCATATACGCTCCAACTACTGTAGCATGACCTCTACTCGGATTACCCGTTACAATTTGACCCTGTGTAATTAGCTTTCCAGCTTTGTAAAACCAAAGCATCTGCCTTGTAATATTAATCTCTACATAGGTATCTCCAATTTCATTTCCTTCTCTGGATAGTGCTCTCTGTATGTAAACAGGTTCACGGCTTATAACCTCTCCTTTTTCAATATTTTCCCGTAATACCTTTTGCTCCTCCTCTTTATTAATCTTCCACCCATAGAGGCCTCCTTTGATTGTAACCAGCTTTCCTGTTGAGGCTCTGAATTCTCTATCAACACCTACGGTATCATATTTTTTACCTAATGCTTTGACATATTCCTTAAGAGCTGTCTTATTAATTTCTACATCCAACTCTTCATTGACCACCAGCCAAAGGTTAATTGCCTTTCCATCTAACACCTCGCTTTTGTCCTCGAACAGATAGGTTATTTGTGCTGATACATATCGATTTAAGAGATTCGCTGTTTGTAACGTCTTCTTTGAGGACAGCGTAAATTTCGGATTTTCATAACAACCTTCCTCACTTAGATTCAATCTTCTATTACCGGACATAATGTGATTTTGTATGCTGCTAATCAATTTTCCTTTTATTAACTTAGTACCATTAATTTCTTCTTCTATTTCATAGTAGCCGTTATTGTATTGAAAACTTACATTTTTAGGTTCAATATAATTCTCGTTGATACATTTTAATTGTTCAATGCTTCGGAGCAATTCATCCTTATTAAACTGATACAAATTTTCTAGATTATAATGATAAGTTCCAAATACGGACATAATCCATTTTGGTTTACTCTGGTTATAAAGTAATTGCTTCAGTTGGTTATTCTTTTGATAGCTTAAACCGATTTGCTGCCTGGTTATCTTTTCATTACCGGTGCGCCCCAAAAGCGTAAGTTCATAATCCTTAACATATTGCTCCAGAAGCTCTTCCGCTTCTGTATAAGATTTCAGTGAAACGTCCACTCCATTAATAATAGTATGAAAAAAATAATGTTTTGAAAAATACAAGGATATAAGGAAATAGATCAAAATCACCACAGAGATTATAATAATTAGTACCTCCAGTGCTTTTTGCCCTAGTTTTTTCTTAATACTAGAAATACTGATCATGGTTTGCTCGTTTCATTACCTATTTACTCTATCATATGTGGTTATTGTATATTTTATATGTTTGTCAATTATATTTAAATGCTTACTAACAAATTATTTTTTTAGGATATATCTGTATAAAATAATATTTCTTTGCATAACAAAACACTATGGGAATTTAAACATTCTCATAGTGTTTTCATATTGTAATATTGTGGGATAATATAGCTTTTATTCTCATTCTATCCAGTAGTCATTTTTCTTTATCAGCTTTGCACTACTTCTTAATGATAATGTTCTTAAACAATTCTTTACTCTGTTCTAAGTGCCACAACCGGATCTTTCTTGGCTGCCATCCTCGAAGGGAAGAAACCAGCAATTAAGGTTAGTAACATACTTCCGGCAATCAGTATAATTGCATGGACAGGACTTAATACCGCAATGCCTTCAATATTAACTAATCTTTCAATAACAGCATTGATTGGTATGCTAATGAGATACGATAAAACCACTCCAATTGTACCGGCAGTAAAGCCAACAATTAGGGTCTCTGCATTAAATACACGGGAGATGTCCTTCTTCCTAGCTCCTACACTTCGTAAAATACCAATCTCCTTGGTTCGTTCAATTACGGATACGTAGGTAATGATACCAATCATAATTGTGGATACCAAAAGTGATATTGCTGCAAATCCAATTAATACATAAGAAACAGTATCCAGAAGGGTTCCGGTAATATCAGAGATGGTTTCAGCCATGTCTGAATAGATGACCTGATCTTCATCTGCCTTGTCTACATTATAGTCATCTAGATACTCTTTTATCTTTTCTTTAGCTTCAAAATCAACTGGATAAATATTAATCCCGGTTGGCGTAGTATCTGCCCCTAAACTTAACAGACTAGCTTCTTTTGCCTCATCATCAGCAAACATTGCGCCAGTTAAAACATCATTGTCACTGTCTATCTGTGATAGTGCAATTTTTGAATTTTTTGCATTTTTAACTACTAAATCGGTTAGGTCACTTGTATAAACCAGTCCCTCTGAAAAATAAGAACTTGCAGCATCTTCCTTGATTCGTAAAATACCTACCACTGTTAAAGCAACACTGTTATCGCTATGATACAGTGTTTCGTAATCAGAAGCACTCGCGGGTGTATATATACCATTCTGCTCAGTATAATAGTCATCATTATAAACCACTTTTAACAAGGTTTTCCCAACAAAATCACTTACATTATACGAGTCTTTTTCTTTAATACCTAATTTTTCAAAGAAACCGTTATTAATTCGATTGTATTCGTCTACCACAATTGCAACTTCATTTGCGGCTGCTGGAAGTGAGCTTTTCTCCCCTACAAGATCATAGAGTGATAGGATAAAATCCTTATTTTCAGGCATCTCCTGCCAATAAGAATTTCTTCCCATACCAGCCATCCCTGCCATTGCTCCCATAGAACCCTGTCTGCCTGTATCATATGCCACAACCGTATCTCCACCCTTTGCCAGAAGATTCATATTTACACCGCTCTGGTAGGAGATTGTGTTGACTGCGTCTGGCAGTTCATCCTGAATTCCTTCTATATAGGTAATGTATCCCTCATCTAGTATATTTGTATGGGTAGTTGTATTAGCTTCACTATCATATCTATAAATTTCATCACTATCTGGAAACTCCTTATAGGACTGGGTAGCATTCTGGTTGCCCATCATTGGATTCCTACCACTCATATCAAAGCTTTGCTCCGTAGTGCCAATGGTAACCGGGAACCCTGAAAGTGTATCTGTTTGCATGCTTGACATATAGGCAGACAATCCACTGGATAATGCGAGAACTAGAGCTACACCTATAATTCCAATACTTCCTGCAAAAGAAGTGGTTATGGTTCGCCCTTTCTTAGTTAAAAGATTTTTAAATGACAAGGAGGTTGCTGTCCATAAGGACATTGACGTTTTTTTCAGTTTTTTCTTCTCTTCTGTTGCAACCAACATTGTTTCTGATTTATCTACTGGATTACTATCGGATTGGATTTCGCCATCTAGCAGTTTTATAATACGAGTGGAATACTCATCCGCAAGTTCTGCATTATGAGTAACCATAATAACCAAACGGGTTTTTGCTATTTCTTTTAAGATTTCCATAATTTGAACACTGGTGTGACTGTCCAGTGCACCTGTTGGCTCGTCCGCAAGTATAATATCAGGATCATTAACCAAAGCTCTCGCAATTGCCACACGTTGCATCTGACCACCAGAGAGTTGGTTTGGTTTCTTCTTAAGATGTTTCTCAAGACCAACCTCAATCAATGCTTGCTTTGCACGCTTCTTGCGCTCAGAAGGCGAAACACCAGAAAGAGTAAGTGCAATCTCAACGTTTTGCAGCACCGACTGATGTCCGATCAAGTTATAACTTTGAAATACAAAACCAATGGACCGATTACGATAAGCATCCCAGTCAGAACCCTTATACTTTTTTGTAGAAAGCCCATTGATAACAAGGTCGCCACTGTCATACTGATCAAGACCGCCAATTATATTTAACATGGTTGTTTTACCGCAACCGGACGGTCCAAGTATTGATATGAATTCGTTTTCTCTAAATCCCAGTGATATTCTTTTTAGAGCGGTAACTGTCTCTCCGCTTCGATAGGTTTTCGTTATATTGTCTAGTTTCAATTTTAACATTATCATTCCTCCAATTTTTTGACTGGTTTTAGAATAACTTGTGAATGTAAACTCTATCTCAACAAATTCGTTGATATTCAGTTGATATTTCTATGCTAATCTTCTTATGCTATACTTAATTATATGATGAACCTAAGACCTGTTCATCATCTTGATACTCCAATCGGTATTTGCAAACCAGTTTGCAATACCTCAATCCGCTTTCATTCTATAATTGCGCAACATTATTTGTTGAAGCAATTTATATAGTTTTCCAGCTTCACAATTATCAGTATTCTTGAGGAATTGAGGTGAATTCTATGTTTAAAATACTTGTAGTAGAGGATGATACCAACACTCGAAAATTAATGTGTGCTGTACTTAAACAGAACGGTTTTGAAACCTACGGTGCCGAAGATGGCGTTGCAGCACTAGAGCTCATGGATAAACAACATGTGGATTTGGTTGTACTTGATTTAATGATGCCAAGAATGGACGGTTATGAGCTTACACGTCAAATACGGCGCACCTGGCCAACCCTTCCCTTGTTAATGGTAACTGCAAAACAGGAGCCTAAGGATAAACATGCAGGTTTTCTGGCAGGAACGGACGATTACATGATTAAGCCCGTGGATGAACAGGAAATGGTGTTAAGAATAAAGGCACTGCTTAGACGGGCACAGATTGCCAGTGAGCACAAACTATTCATTGGAGATGTAGAACTGAATTATGATTCACTTACTGTCATACGTAAAAACGAGTTTGTAACCCTTCCTCAAAAGGAATTCTACCTCTTATTTAAATTATTATCTTATCCAAATATGATTTTTACGAGACTACAACTCATGGATGAAATCTGGGGCATGGAATCTCAAACCGATGATCATACCCTGAATGTTCATATTGGGCGTCTACGAGATCGCTTTCGTGATTGGCCGGAATTTGAAATAATTACAGTACGCGGACTTGGTTATAAGGCGGTGAAAAAGATATGATGAATTTAATTCGTAAACGACTTAATTTAGCTATTACGCTGGTACTCTTTGTATTTGTTGTCTTGGTCTCCTCCTTGGTGGTGGCCTTTACCATTGGACTATTGCTTCATCATTTAGGGGCTATTTCTTTTGACGGACATGGTATAAATGGCCGCAACAAAATACCTTATTTACCATTACTCTTCATATTGCTCCTATGTGTTCTTATTGGTACATCCCTAACTGCTTTCCTAAGTGAAAAAGCACTAAACCCAATACGTAAGGTAATAGATGCTACAAAAAATGTGGCTGGTGGGAATTTTGAGGTTAAAATTAATATCAAAGGTATTGGTGAACTGGAAGAGTTATCTGAAAGCTTTAACAAAATGGTATATGAGCTTTCTACCATTGAAACACTTCGAAGTGATTTTGTAAATAATTTTTCACATGAATTTAAAACACCAATCGTTTCGGTTCGGGGGTTCGCAAAATTATTAAAAGAAGGGAATTTAACCGAAGAAGAAAAACAAGAATATCTTGATATTATTATTGCAGAATCAGAACGACTAGCTGCCTTATCAACAAATGTTTTAAATCTATCAAAATATGAGAGCATTGAGATTATCACAGATAAGATTTCGTTCCGACTCGATGAACAGATTCGTAGAGCAGTCGTCTTAATGGAACCGAAGTGGTCGGTGAAAGATATTGATATGACAATAGAACTTGAAGATATTACATTCCTAGGTAATGAAGATCTAACCCAGCAGATTTGGATTAATCTCTTGGATAATGCAATTAAATTTACCCCCAATGGAGGTCATATTAAAATTCACTTACTTCGATGGAATCAAGGGATTCGTTTCACCATACAGGATAATGGAAATGGTATGGACGAACAGACTAAGAGTCATATTTTTGATAAATTCTATCAAGGAGACAGCTCTCACAAAACCACTGGAAATGGTCTTGGACTTGCCCTTGTAAAGAGAATCATCAAACTCTCCGGTGGTGGAATCACTGTGCAAAGTACTCCAGGGGATGGCAGCAAATTTACGGTATTCCTACCTATGGATTAAATTAACGCATTTTATTACTTTTATTCTAAAATATTATTGGTAAATCTATTTTAGTAACGTTAAGATACCTTGTGGATTCTGATTAGCCTGTGTTAAAACTGCTTGCCCTGCTTGCTGAAGTATATTGAATTTCGAAAACTCTACCATGGCTTTTGCCATATCCACATCCCTAATCCTGCTTTCAGCATTCTGAGTATTTTCAGAAGCATTATCAAGATTTGCTATAGCATGCTCCAAACGATTCTGCGCGGCCCCTAGTTTTGCTCTGACACTTGATACTTTTCTTATTGCACTGTCGGTGGTATTAATTGCTTCCTGGCAAGTTGCATGATTTGATACCGATATATGATCAATCCCCAGTGCTGCGGAAGTAACTGCATCAATACCTACCTTCATGGATTGCTTGCTTCCTGCACCAATTTGCAGAATAATAGCCTGATTAGGTACGTTTTCTCCCCAGTTAATATTAATTGTATTACTTCCCAAGGAAAGTGTCGTAATTTCCGTAGACGGTTTATTTGGTGTTCCAGTATTTGCAACGACACTGGAAGAATCTAAATCCACTCCATCCAGAGGATCAGCTAATCCATCGGTTAAATCTATATTACATTCCATGGATAAAAAATCCTTAAATTCGGTAAAATTAGTATCATTTGCTGCAACATCAGCATTATATGCTGTCTGCGCTGCATTTTTAAACCCTTGAATGAAACTGTTAAAGGAAGTGGAGCCAGTATATTTGGCTACTAAATCCCGAAAGGTTTCATCGCTCTGATCCATTTCACCCAACATATTTTTAAAACCCGTCTCTGTTGCTTTTTGATACAGATAGCTGGTAGCTAGATAACCCACTGTATAGATATCATCGCTATATTCATTACCTATGAAATCAAAGTTTTGAATGCTTTGATTTATACCAGTATAATTCGTGTAATATCCACTTTCAAAACCACTATATCTAAGGTCACTTGCTCCATGAACACCTTCTGCTAATCCTTCCACAAACCAATTGTCTGGAATAGCTGTATAGGATACATTGTCAAACATATACCCATGTGTCAGCTCATGTACAATTAGCCGGTCTGCGGGAATTCCACCCATTGTTGGTCCATCCGTACCGTTGTAGGTCATCCCATTAATTAAGAAATTGGTATTAATCGTTAAGGTCAAATTATCCCCCAGATAAGCCCCTCCCATTGTTGCAACAGCACTATTCCCAATATCTCCAAAGGTAACATTAATAGTAGTACCATTCTCCAATTGCCATCCAGTCACATTCTCAATTCTTGCTGCAGCATCTTTTAACCAGCTGCCGTTTAACCAGCTTATGAACTTATTTTTCTCCGCCTCACTTAATGAGGGATCGCTGCAGGAGCCATCCAGAAGCTTTTTACTATTAAATTCTGTATTCCTAGCAACACGGTCAACCTCATTCTTTAAGGCATTCACCTCTTCCTGAATTGCAGTTCGATCTGCATTTACATTTGTATCAGTAGCACCACTAACCGCCAGTTCGCGAATTCGCTGCAGCATATTATGAATTTCACTCATAGCTCCATCCGCTGTTTGAATCAAAGAAAGTCCATCTTGTGCATTCTTTGAAGCCTGCTCCAACCCGCGAATCTGTGCTCTCATTTTCTCACTAATAGAAAGACCTGCTGCATCATCGGAAGCTCGGTTAATACGATAACCCGAGGAAAGCTTTTCTGTAATCTTATATTTTTTATCTGTATTAATTTTTAAGTTTCGATTATTATTTGAAGACATAAGATTATGCTGAATAATCATAGTTCCCACCCCAATTATGTTTCTATGTTATTCATCGGCAATTTTAATTTTAAACTTAGTCAATTATGTAAAAATATCTAATATTTATTTAATTATATTGCTCATAATCTAACGCTGCTACAGTATTAAGTAATACCATAGCAGCGTCAAACTCAATTAGTCTATACCCCTAATTACATATTTTTAAAAAGCTCTATATATTCTCTTCCATATAATTAATCGTATCTTGTATACTCATCATCCAATCCAAGTTCTCACCTCCTATGAGTAAAATAATATCCGATTCAAACCAAATTCTCTTGATTATCTATGCATTGATTTGTTCTTATTACTAATTATAAATAGACAAGGGTTTACTGAATATATTTTGATGCAATGACATTGTCTATATCCAACGTCATTATCTGACCCGAGTCATATAATTCTATTAATGCCCCAGCCTCTGCATAAACCAAGGCTCCATAGGTACCTACTCCATTTTCTTTCACATAGCTTAGAGCATTCTTATAATCATAGTTTTTGGAATTACCCACTAGGGCCGTTACTGCTTCCTTATGATCCCCAAGGTAGCTTAGTAGACTTGTAAAATGTGTCTCATATATCTTTGCCATCGGATTCTCATACGATGTAGCTCCAGAAAGGCCAAGAATATCTACCAATTCAAAGCCTGGGTACTTTTGTTCATCTACCTTATCCGAAGATACCAAGCCGTCATTTGGATCTGTTGTAAACCCCATAAGTTGCTGACCTTGCTTCTCTGCTGTCCGAATTGCAATCCACTTAAAATCAACTTGCGCATATTCCTGCTTTAATTTAGACAACTCTTCCATTGTTAAATCCTTTGAGAACCTTACCCACGCCGACACATAGGAGGTAGATAAGAGTTTACTGAGATGTTCCCTTTCTATCCCTGAAAAGTTTTTTTGTATAGTAAGCACCTCCATATATTGGGCACTCCCCTCTTCATAATTCCAAAACTCTGTAAATGCAAAATAGTCACGTGCATAGAAGTCTTCAAAGCTACCTACTCTTCTACCTTTATTAATTGTTGCACGAACAGACTCTCTCTCCTTGGTAAAGGAATTCTTTCTGGTGTACATTAAATTGTATTTACCAAAGCCCAAGTCTTCTGCGTTTGCAACAAAATTCATAGAATATCCAGGCATGGATACTTCTGTTATCGCTCGTAAATCAAAGGACAAATCCTCATTATATTCCTGTCCTCCTGTTTTCTTTGTGGGATCATAATATTGACTTGCTACAATAGGGGAAACAGCAAATCGAATTATCAATAATATTATAAATACGCAACCAACGGAACCTATCAATACTTTTGCAAATCTTCTGTTCACAGCACTTTTAATTGATTGTTCTAACTTTTTAGACTCTTCATTACTTACACTTACATTCTTTTCTACAAGATTAAGTCCGATGGTTTCTTCTATTTCCTCCGCTAAATAATCATTAATTGCTTCACTTTTTTCAATTTCCTGTTCAATTAATAAACGTTCTTCTTCTGTAAGTGTACCTTCTTTATATTTTAATAAAAGCTCACGATAGGTCATATAAAATCCTCCTTATTCAATCGTTCCTTTAAACACTTTCTTGCTCTGCTGATTAACATTCTGCCTGCACCAGGAGTAATGTTCATAATTTCTGAAATCTCTTTTAATGATAAATTACAAAAATAATATAAGATAATAATTTCTTTATAAGTTTGAGGAAGATACTGTATGACCTCATATAACGTTCTTCGTTCTTCCTCTTTTAAAATTAAGTCCACCATATCATTTCCTGTAAGAGAAAGTGCCTCATCGTATGGTTTATCCAGTATGTATTTTTTCTTTTTCAGTCCATCCAACCAGCAATTCTTACATACTCTTAGTAGCCAATATTTAAATTCACCATCTTCTTTTTCCAAAGAAACCAAAGCCTTAAAAAAGGTATCACTTACTAATTCCTGTGCCTCATGATAATTTTTGCATAGAGAAAAAGCATAGAGATAAACTTCATTGGAATATTGCTGATATATTTTTTCTAATGACTTATTATTCATATCTTTTTCTCCTTTCCTTTAATAAACGATTGATAAGCAAAAATGTCACGCTTTATTATAGAACAAAGTCCCCACTTAAATCAAACCAGATACAGTTTTATATTGACTCCATCGTTGCGTCGTACTTTATAATGGTTATAGCAAATAATTATGGAGGTACCAATGAGTGAGCTTATAAAAATCCGTGAAATGTCAGTAAAATACGATATTTCCGCACGCGCCCTAAAGTATTATGAGGACATGGGACTAATAACCAGCACCCGAAGTGAAGATTATGCCTACAGAATGTATGACGAGTCCGCCGTAAAAAGGTTGGAACAGATATTGATTTTGCGAAAACTGAACATAAGCATAAAAGATATTCAGCGTATCTTTGCAGCACCAGATTCTAATGTAGTACTGGAGGTTCTAGGAAACAAAGTCAATGGCATAGATGAAGAGGTATCTCTTCTACATGAGTTGAAGTTAATAGTATTGGAATTTATCGAACAAATCAAAAAATCCGATTTTGCTCAGGATGCAGATGTGAAATTGCTTTACGAAAAAGCACAAGAGATTGAAGGACAACTAGTAAATGTTGATTATAATGGCAACCCAGCAAATGTGAACCATTTGCTAGAAATAACCGAAAGACTTGACAAACAAATCCCTGATGTAATGATTGTGAGGATACCGAAATTCTTGGCAGTGACAACGAAGTATCAAAACTTTGGTGAGTTGTTCAATGAAGACAGTTTACTGTTTTGGATTGGCAGACATAGAGATTTAGGAAAAAGTATAATCTTTGATAGCGCAGATTTTTTATGCAGAAGAAACGACGAATTTAGATGGCTATACAGTGTACATGAGAGCGTCAAAGAAATTGACACCACTCCATATGAAGTTATTGAGTTTGAAGGCGGCTTATATGCTTGCGCCGTATGCATTGATGGTGATGATAACAGCATTATGAAAGTTGAAAATAAAATTTTGAAATGGCTGGAGAAAACGAATTTTACAGTTGATAGAGAACGTGATATCATGGGGAACATGATTTATAATGATGATGAAATAAAACAGGGTCTTGGTTACGAACAGCTACAAAGATATGTGCCTATAAAACTAAAGGGAGAAAAGATAGGTTTGGAGGCTTTGAAGGCTTAATTCTAGAATTCATTTTACATATTAAATTAACATCTTAAAGCGCGAGCCAACGACGAAAGATCGTTGGCTCGCGCTTTTTATAACTCTAGAATGTAAATCTATTAATTATATTTTTCCCTACTTAGCTATTAAAATTGTTTTTCTAGACCAGTTCCACCAAAATACTTACACATTTATGATTGTAGAGCTGTTCTGTTCTGGTGTCGGGTTGGCCAAAGCCCACATAGATCGTATAATTACTGCCTTCTTGTACATACTTTCCTTCTTCATTTACAACAAAGAAAGCCTCATCCCGAATTGGAAGCTCCAGCTTAGTGCTTTCACCCTTCTTTAGAAATACTCTCTGGAATGCACATAAACTATGATTAGGAACTGCAAACTCTGAATCTTTATTCTTTATATAAACCTGTACAACATCTCCTGTATCGTACGTTCCAATGTTCTCAATATCAACTTCCACTTTACCATTTATAAACTTAGCTTGCTTAACAACACAGTTTCCATAGGTCAAGCCATATCCAAACGGATACATTGCCTCTCCGCTTATATAGCGGTAAGTTCTTTTTGCCATGGAATAATCCTCAAAAGCTGGCAATTCCTCCAGGCTATTATAAAAAGTAATTGGTAATTTCCCCGAAGGGGAACTATCGCCAAATAAGGTCTTTGCAATCCTGCTGCCTCCTCTGGCTCCCGGATACCAGGTAAGGAGAATTCCTTCAAAATGCTCCTTAGCAAAGGATAAATCAATTGCACTGCCCGCTGTTAGACATAATATGGTTGGCTTCCCAACCTTAGCTACTGCCTCCATTAGAATTCTCTGTGGCTCTGGTAATTGTAAATCCACTTTATCCCCAGAGGCATAGTTATTCCCGGCATCTCCTTCTTCTCCTTCCAAGGATTCGTCAAGTCCCAGACATAAGATAACCACATCACTCTGTTCCGCAACAATGACTGCTTCACTAATTCGGTCATTATCGTAGGCAAGTCCTTCGGTCTTTAATTTTGCAATACCGCTGCCCTCGGAATAATATACTCTTGTATCCTTTGCTACCTCTCGTTGAATTCCTTCCAGGATAGTAATATATTCCGAGGAAGTCCCATGATAATTGCCTATCAGGGAGGCTCTGCTATTTGCATTTGGTCCAATTACGCCAACAGCCTTTAGCTCTGCCTTATTAAGGGGTAGTAATCCATCATTTTTAAGTAATACCAAACATTCCTCAGTCACTTTATCTGCAAGTTCAAGATGGCTCTTGCACTCCACGACCTCATATGGAATCTGATCATACTCACTTCCATCAAATAATCCCAGCAAATATCTTGTTGTGAAAAGACGTTCTGCCGCCGTTGTTATCTCTTCCTCCGTCACTAAACCATCCTGATAAGCTTTCATGATATATAAGTAAATATTTCCGCAGTTTAAATCACACCCTGCATTCAACGCCATTGCGGCTGACTCTACAGCAGTATGTGTAACCTTATGATGTTCATGAAAATCTTTAATTGCCCAACAATCGGATACAAAGTGGCCTTCAAATCTCCAATCTCCACGAAGAATTTCTCGAATTAAGGTTTTGCTTCCACAACACGGTTCCCCGTTGGTACGATTGTAAGCCCCCATAACTGCTTCAACTTTGGCTTCTTTTATAAGTGCTTTGAACGCTGGAAGATAGGTTTCATACAAATCTTTTTTCGTGACAACCGCATTAAAGGAATGTCGCTCTGCTTCTGGACCAGAATGTACAGCATAGTGTTTAGCACAGGCCGCTGCCTTCATTACTTCTCCATCCCCTTGCAATCCTTCTACAAAAGCCACTCCCAACCTGCTGGTCAAATAAGGGTCTTCTCCATAGGTTTCATGTCCTCTTCCCCATCTGGGATCACGAAAGATATTAACATTGGGGGACCAGAAGGTTAAACCCTTATAAATATCACGATCATTATGACTGCTATATGCATTGTATTTGGCTCGCCCTTCCGTTGCGATAGCGTCCGCTACTTGTTTTATTAAGCTTGTATCAAAAGTTGCTGCCATACCAATTGCCTGTGGAAAACTGGTAGCAACACCAGCTCTGGCAACTCCATGCAATGCCTCATTCCACCAATTATAATCAGGTATCCCTAATCTCTTAATTGAAGGAGAATTATATCTTAATTGAGAAGCCTTTTCTTCTAATGTCATCTTCGCAACTAACTCTATCGCTTTCCTTCTTGCTTCTTCTCGCTTCATATTTTTTCTCCTTACGATAAACCTCTAACTATTTTTATGTATTTAAGCAAACCCATTATTCTTTTACTCCGCCTAAAGCAACTCCCGCTATAATATACTTAGAAAGCAGGAAGTAGATTACAAAGAGCGGTAATACTGTCAGAGCAAGACCTAAGTATACAGTGCCCAGTTCTGTCTTATAAATATCACCTCTAAGTAAGCTAACCATAATCGGCATTGTGTATTTATCACTGTCTGTTAATAAGATCAACGGCATGAACAAGCTATTCCAGGAAGAAACAAAGGAGAAGATTGCCTGTGTCGCAATCGCTGGTTTCATTATCGGAAGAATAATTCTATTAAATATGCTAAATTCACCTGCTCCATCGATTCGAGCAGAATTCACAATATCCAGCTGTAGTGACGCCAGCAGATATTGTCTCATAAAAAATACAGTGATGGGTGCCGCTATGGCTGGTAATATCAGTGGTAAGAAATTATTGGTCATGTGAATCTGATACATGAATTGATAAAAACCAATACTGGTTACCTGTGCAGGTATCATCATGACAGCTAATATGAATGTAAAAAATGGTTGTCTCATTCTCCAATCATATACAATCAGAGCATAGGCTGTCAGCGACGAAAAGTAAACTGTACAGGCAGTTGCACCCGTAGATATAATCATGGAGTTAATAAAGCCCTTTAACGGATTAAAACTCTTGCCTAAAAATACATTAATATTATCGAATAAATGCTTTGAAGGTAATAGAGAAATGGAGCTTTGTTGAATTTCAAAGGTTCCACGAGTAGCATTCATGAACATAATCCAAAATGGTAAAATACTTAAAATTGCCAAGGATATGCAGACAATATAAACAATTACACGAGAAATACGCCTTAATATTGTCTTTTCTTTTCTCATTTCGCCATCCTCCTTGCTGCCTTCTCAGCATTTTTCATTTCTTTTTTCTGATCTCTCATCTGCTGCTTTAGTTTTACAGCACTCTTATCCCTCATGATATAAAAGATAACAGAAGAAAGAATGGCTATTATAATAAACATAATCATGCTCGCGGCGGCAGCTCGGTTATAAAGATAACTTCCACTAAAGGCTTGATTATAGATGAATACACTGGTAGTTAGTGTAGCACTGTCCGGTCCGCCCATTAGATAAAGTCTTGGAATATCAAACATCTGTAAACCACCAATCATACTAGTAATCAGCGTATAGACCAGAATCGTTTTTAAGTTAGGCAAAGTTACAAAGAAGAAGGTCTGTGCACTGGAGGCACCATCAATCTCTGAAGCTTCAAAAAGTTCGGGATTTAAACCTAGGACTCCAGATATTAATACAATCATTGTATATCCATACCACATCCAGAACTGAATAAAGGCAACAACTCCCCGTGATGTCCATTTTTGAACAGAAAAGTTAATGGGCTCTTGGATAACACCTAAAAACTTCAATAAGTCATTGGCGGGCCCTATGGGGTATCCAAATAATGAATTAAATAGAATTGCAATTGTTGCTGCAGTAATAATATTAGGCATATAAAACAAAACTTTAAAAACTCCCTGTCCCTTAATTTTATTGCGATGGCTGGTAAACCACGCAGTTAAAAGAAGGGCAAGCAGTATTTGGGGAATAAAATTTATTAACCAGATAATTAACGTATTCCATAAGGACTTTTGAAAAGATGGGTTTTTTATGATTGTTTCAAAATTTTGAAAAGGATTTTCTAAAAAATGAAACTCTGTTCTCCCAAGACCCTTAAAGTCTGTAAAACCAATTACAGCTGTATATATAATGGGATATAGCGAAAAAATTAGAAATGCAAGTACAAACGGTATACAAAATATATATCCGTATTTTGCATAGCTGACACCCTTATGTCGCATAAGCCCTCACCTCCGATAAACTGTTAACTGTATAATGTATCGCTTCCTATTATCTATTCTTTATTAAAACTGATTATATTCCATCCACTGTAACTGGAAGAAACACGCAGCGCGTGTTTCTCCAGTTCATGACAAGTGAAACGTTTCGTCATTTCTTCTTGTTTTAGGGGAATTACCAAACTACAGCAGATTATTCTACTGCAATATCCAAATTGTCTGCTACATTCTGTTTAAAGTCCGCAATTGCGTCTTCCTTTGATTTATTACCTGCCGTATACTCACGTACCTGATCACGCCAGTAGGTATTAATTGACTCATCCAACTGTGTTTTGTTCTTACCTGTAGCATTGTTACCTGCTGGAACAAAAATATCAAACATATTCTGTCCACTTAGGAAGTCAAGCTTTCCATCTGATTTCTTCATTACAGTACCTGATGCAACCGCATCTTTAGTGCCTCCAGGGCCACTAAGAGTGCCATTTGCCCAGTAATACTGTAGGCCTGTTTCAGAACTATCTAAGGTTATCCATTCAATGATATCACCAACAGTGGCTTTTAATTTAGTATCCTTATTACCTATTACCCAGGTACCGCCCCAGAAGAAGCCAACAGGGGATTCACTCACTGCCCAGTCACCATAGGTGCCTTCACCAACTTTTTCACCACCGCTATTACCTGCCATTACATAGTTAATGAGCCATGCGGGACCAAAGAAACCAAATACTTTCTGGCTTCCAGCATCTTTCATATCAGCGTACCAGGCATCTGTCCAGTCTTTCGTATCATTGTGATAACCGTTATCCTTCAGCTTCTTTGCAAGATCAAAGAACTCCTCACGCTTCGGATCTATGTAAAGCTTATCATCCACAATCCAGGACTTTTCAGAACTATTCTCTACCGCATGCCAGATATCACCATCTCCAGATACAATGCCGTAGCCCTTTGCTTTTAGTTCTTCTGCTGCCGCAAAGAATTTATCCCAGCCTGGACCAATTTTTTCTTTAATTACTGCAGGATCATCAGTTCCCCATACATCTTTAGCAATGGAACGACGATAAATAAATGCTCCACCAGTTGCCTGGTATCCTAACCCAACTAAATTACCATCGGTGTTAGATCCTATATCCACGGTATACTGTGCAATGTCTGCTTCCTTTAGTAGCTTATCTACATCAATTCCCAGATCTTTATAAGTTGCTGCATATTGCGAAGCATCCCCTTGTGTATACTTAAGTACAAATGCACTTTCTGCACAGAAGATATCAGGTGCATCCGCTCCGCCACCTGAAAGTGCTAGATCGAGAGCAGGTTGATATTGTCCTTCGGTGGTTGCTATAATTGTTGTTTTAATTTCATAAGGAAAATCTGGATGGAGTTCCTTATACTTTTCAAGCATCTTTGGAACTTCATCTGTAAAACTCCAAACATTAATAACCTTAACGTTTTCATCGTCTTTCACATCTGTATTCACTACGGTGTCTTTACCCTTGTCTACTGCGTCATTTTTTGTACCGCATCCAGCAAACCCCATTGTTGCAAGAAGTAAACAAGTAAGAACTAAAGCTATAAATCGTTTCATTCAAATACCCTCCTCTTATCTTTTAATTAATTACACCGTAATTGTAGCAAATTCCCATAAAGTATTCTCCCGATTAATTGCTATGTTACTATCAAATCTTGCTATTTTTTAAAATATTTTTGTACACATTATACGTTTTATGTTAAAATACATATAGTAATATAACCATTATGTATATGTTCAATCTCCTTGTCCTGTACTTTAATTAGTAATATTGTATAAATAAATATAGTTAGTTTCGTATTTGATTATGCGTTTTATATACCAAACAGTATTTAAACCCCATCTTCAAAATTAACCATATTTAATATCATACTACTACCTAATTGTTGCTATTTATTTCTATGAATTAATTTAAAACACTGCTATTTCTATTCTTATTGAACTTTCACAGATTATCTGAAAGTATATTTGTAAGTGTCAATTTCAATATTATTGGAAAGTCAGGAGGCCACTATGATAGAAAATCTTCGCGGAATACAGGAAACCGTTAATTTTAAAACCAATACCAATATACGTCTCTATGCAAATGAAGATTGTGAGGAATATCCTTTGCATTGGCATGCTCCACTTGAAATCATAATGCCGTTAAAAAACAAATACCGCATTACCTGTTGTAAGACCTTATATACCCTACGAGAGGGTGATATTCTCGTCATTAATCCAGGAATTGTGCATGGTATGGAGGCAGATGCCGGGATGCGACTTATTTTTCAGGCAGACTTTACCTTGCTCCACGGCATTAAGGAATTGGAAGCAACTCTTTCCTTTATTTCACCAGTCCTTCTTATTACTCCAGAAGACGCTCCCGAAGCACATGAGCAAATACAAAAACTTATTTTAGCCATTTCTGATGAATATTTTACAGATGCTCCCTTAAGTGAAGCATCCATTTATTCAAAATTAATTGAAATATTTGTATTAATTGGGAGAAGCTATTCTCCCAATGCAAAAAACTTTAACAGTAATGCCAACAAACAACGGGAATATACAGAACGCTTTTTATTCATCTGTAATTATATTAATGAACATTGCAGCGAAGATTTGGCTTTAGATGCAATTGCAGACTTATCCGGCTTTAGTAAATATCATTTTAGCCGTCTGTTTAAACAGTTTACGAATGTATCCTTTTATAAATATTTGAATAAGAAGAGAATTGAAAGTGCTGAAAAGCTTTTGATGGATAAGGAACTAACCATTACGGAAGTAGCTCTCCGATGTGGTTTTAGCAGTTTGTCTGCTTTTATACGTATGTTTAAGCTAATAAAGGATTGTACCCCTACTGAATTTAAAACTATGTATACCTTATAGACAAATGAAACGACAAGTCGTTTCATTTGTCTATAGCTGGTAAATTCACCTACTCGAGGTTTCTATAATTAATTTTCATTATTCAATAACCTTCGGTTACTACAAAGTGATTGGTGAAGTCTATTCCCATTTAAACAAGCGATGAGAAATAGTAATACATACCACAGCAATTGCAATCATTACAATCACCGGAATAAGAACATTACCTATTGGTAATCCAAGCGAAGCCGCCTTGAGAAGTTTTATTCCTTGGGTTAACGGCAAAAGATCCGCTACCCTTTGAAGTGCCGTGGGCATTACTTCATATGGCAGAGTAGCACCTGAAAAGATGAGCATCGGGAAATACAATAGACTGGCAACAGCACCTGCTATTTTTGTATTTGGCGCTATCCCTCCCACTAATAGCCCGATACTAAACATTGACAGCATAACCAGTAAATATGCTCCTAGAAACTCTATCCATGAACCGAGCAACTGGTATCCAAAAAATATAGCTCCAATTGCATATACGAGGATGAGTGAAATAATTGCATAAAGTGCATAAATGACAACTTGTACCGATAAGATTAGAGCAGGACTAATGGGAGTCACCTTAAATCTCTTTAATATTTTTCTACTTCGGTATTCTGATAAAACTAACGGAAGTCCCATCACGCCTCCCGCACATATGGCAATGGTTGAGACTGCACCGAAAGATTGTGCCAAGAATGAATATTTTGCGCCGTCAAAAGCTGGTTTATCTCCAAACACTGCTCCCAAGATAATAACGACAACCACGGGCATGCAGATAGCAAAAATGAACATATCTAACCCACGAAGGGATAATCGGACTTCTGTTTTTAATAAGACTCTAAATGCTTTCATTTTCTACCTCCTCATCTGTGTACCAAAGATAAGCATCTTCAAATTTTTCATAAGGACTGGCTTCGATAGCTTCCTGTACAGTCCCATAAAATATACTTTTACCCTTTTTCATAATAATAATTTTGTCACAAAGTGCTTCTACCTCGTCCATGAAATGAGAGGTTAATAAAATCGTTTTCCCTGTCATTTTTAAGGCGGAAAGGCTATTCCAAACTTCCCGACGTGCTTTCGTATCCAAACCAGTTGTTAGCTCATCTAAGAAAACAACTTCAGGATTTGGAATTAGTGCAAGCACTATAAAAAGTCGTTGTTTCTGACCTCCCGATAGCTCTCCCACAAGGCTTTTCAGCTTGTCCCAAAGCCCAAATTCCTTAAGAAGATCGATATAGTTAGATGGGTTTTTGTAAAGCGAAGCCGTAACCTCACAAAGTTCAGCTACTCTTATTTTGTCTTGATAGTTTGCTTCCTGAAATTGAACTCCAACCTTCTCAAATAATTTTTTTCGCTCTTTTTGTGGATTCATTCCCAAAATGGATACTGTTCCGCTATCTTGCTTCTTAGTTCCTAAAACACATTCAATGGTGGTACTCTTACCTGCACCATTAGCACCCAGCAGCCCAAATACCTCTCCCCGGCATATAGAGAGATTGATATTCTCCACTGCTATCCTATGGTCATAGGTTTTGCAGAGCTCTTTTACTTCAATTGTTGTTTCCATGTAGTTAAATTCCTCCTTCTTTTTTGTATAAAGAATAACACCAGCACAAAGTCTGGTGTTAAAATGGAGGGTTTTCCTCAAATTGTTTTTTCATTTTCTCAAGATGATCAATCATCGCTTTTGCGTTTTGTTCTGCATACTTCAATGACGTAAGTAGTTTATCGCACACAGAAATAATATCATCATCCTCCTTTGGAGTGTCAATCACCTGTCGAATGTCTGCCCCTGGATTTCGAGATATGGTATTCAACATACGCAAAATTGCTGAAAGAGAGTAATTTGCACAACGCAAAGAACGGATGATTTTTAACCGCCTAATATCTTCCTCATCATAAACACGATAGCCATTTTGTTTTCGTTTTATTGTAATTAAGCCATTCAGTTCCCAATTCCTTAATGCATTTATAGAGACTTGTAAATAATCAGCCACTTCTTTTCTATTTAAATATATACTTGCTGTTTCTTTATAATCTCCTAAAAATAGCTTTTCTGTAATCACGATGGCTTCTTCTGCATTTCTTCGCTCATTGCTAATCTGCTGCAGATAGTGTTGTGCCTGGAAGATTGCCCTGTCAAAGTCCCCAAGTGCTGCCGTCTTAATTATAGCAATTGCTTGCTTTCTTAAGCCATTTTGCAAAACTTCAACCCTTAGAGCAATTCTGGCAAATTTAATCTGTTCTATATGAAAGTCTGTAAAGACACGATAACCATTTTCTTTCCGCATTGGTTTGGGAATTAGCTCCAGCTCTTCATAGAGCCTTACTGTATTCGGATGGATGCCAATGCATTTTGCAACCTCAGACGTCTTATAGGTGTTCATTTTATCACCGCCATTCTATTTTCTTATTGCTCCATTCGGCACTCGCAAGCAAGCTTGCAAATACCTCATTCCGCTTTCAGTATATCATAGCATAAAAGTCTGATGTTTTAATGGAGGGTTTTAATTGTACGCTATAGTACAACATTCTTTTATGAAGTTAGGTTTCCAAGGAAAAGTTTTACCACATTCTCAGATATAAGGCTTCTCTACTTAGGGAAAATAAGCTTTACATTATGTCTTTTTCATCTTCTCCTCAAAGTATTTTTGATTAGATAAGGCTGATGAGGAATCCGGCTTAATTTCCAGTGCCAGTTGATTATAGAGCATTGCTTTTTGGTATTCACCAAGACGGTCATAACATACCGCACACTCAATAAGCGGTATATACCCCCAACAATCTGGTTGGATAAATCCCCAATTATCTATTGGTTTCTCTAATGATAAGATAAAGTCAAACCAAAATACAGCTCTTTTATAATCGGCCGCATTCCGATAATAATAACCTATTTGGCAGCAAATTTCCCCTCTCGGTGTGTCATAAACAAAGCTTTTATAGAGCGCTTCCAGGGCTTTTTTAGGTTGCTCCAGTATGAAATAGCATTTACCGATTTCACCGCAAGCATTAATGTTATCCTCAACCCAACCCGCTCCCTGATCTAAAAACTTAGTGAACTGTTCTATCGCTTCTTTATAATAACCGTGATCCTTTAGCTCTCTCGCATAGTAATAGCTTCCTCTAGGCGATAGTATATTCTTTGATTTAATCTGTTTTTCATAGATTTTTAAATTTCTATCTGACAGCGTATTTGAGACATTTGGCTTTGCATGTGTTATGGTAATATTGCTATTTATGATTTTGCCAGAGATTTGCAGATGCTCATGAACAGGTTCCATCCATTTATAATTCTTTTCTCTCTTACTTAACCTCTCTCTATAATAAGAAAATATTACATTCCCGTTGGAATCTAATCCCGTTGCGTATTTCATCATTACTACATCAACATCCTCACTTAAGGAATTCTTAAGTTCCAGCAAATTAATATTATCTTCTGGAAGAAGTATGTCGTCTGCATCCATCCACATAACATAGTCCTTGGTAGCATAGCTGTATGCATAGTTTCTAGCAGCTGAAAAATTATCTATCCATTTAAAATCATAAATGTTATCCGTATATTTTAAACATAGCTCTTTTGTCCGATCTGTTGAGCCGGTATCTACAATAATAATTTCATCCATGATGTTTCGAACCGAATTAAGACATCGCTCAATGGTCTTTTCTTCATTTCTTACTATCATAGCCAAACTAATTGTTATCATCTATTCACCTTTATTTTGATTATGTCTAGGATGGCCTTACATAAACATTTGTGTAAAGGTTTATCCTATCCTAAATAAATGTTTCATATTATCTTATGAAACATCATGTAACTCTGTGTCACAAATGCACTTCTATGTACTGTATCTCATACCATAAAATTACATAATATATTGTAAAGTTACAAAAAATTCAGGGCATGAGACCGTATGTGTTCAATTAGTTTATGTATGATAGTTAAAAACGAAGAGAAAAATATAGAACGCTGTCTAAATAGCGCTAAAAAACCGGTAGACGAAATAGTAATAGTAGGTACCGGCTTCCTCTTTCTCGTATTTATAATTTATACCACTGGAAAATCCGATTATTATAAGGTATGATAGCCTCAAGATTATCACATTTGCAACTTATGTCAGGTAATTCTCCTTACAGCCTGCTATACTAAGAAGGGAGTGAAGAATAATGTCTGTTCAAACAATAGAGACTATGGCTAAATGGGTTGAAAATAATATAAAAGATAACCCCACACTGATAGAGATGTCTTCGTATGTTGGATATTCTCCGTTTTATTGTTCTTCCAAGTTTCGGGAGCACATGGGTTTAACCTACAAACAATTTCTTTCAAGGTGCCGATTAAAAGCAGCTACCAGTGACCTTTGCAATACTGATGACAAAATTATAGATATTGCGTTGCGCTATGGATACTCTTCCGCGGAATCTTTGACGAGGGCTTTTGTCACCGTGTTTCAATGCTCCCCTCGTGAGTACCGTAAATTGATAAAAGAGGTCCCATTGCAAAATAGTCACGGAATAGCTCTTCCTCCAAATCAATACTTAGAAGGAGAAGTTTATGTCCCAGAAATATAATAGAAATGATCCCTGTTGGTGCGGTAGTGGGGAAAAATATAAGAAATGCCATTTAGAACTTGAGGATAAGATAGCAAATTATCGTTTAAAAGGATATAAAGTACCACAGCGTAAATTACTTAAAACCAAGCAGCAGATTGAGGGTATAAGAGAAAGTAGTAAGCGAAATATTGAATTACTGGATTTCATCGGAAATTATGCGGTGGCTGGTGTAACAACAGGAGAACTTGATCGATTGATTTATGAAAAGACGAAGGAGTTCGGTGGTATTCCGGCACCTCTTAACTATAATGGATACCCTAAAAGCTCTTGTATTTCAATTAATGAGGTGGTCTGTCATGGTATCCCATCAGAGCAAGTATTTCTGCAAAATGGAGATATTGTAAATATTGATTTATCCACCATATACAACGGCTACTTTTCCGATTCTTCTCGCATGTTCTGCATCGGCGAGGTATCGGAGGACAAGAGAAAGCTTGTTCAGGTAGCTAAAGAATGCATGGAAGCTGGTATTGAGCAGGTAAAGCCTTGGGGCTTCCTTGGTGATGTTGGTCATGCAGTCAATACACATGCTATGAATAATAGTTACACTGTAGTCCGAGAAATTGGAGGTCATGGGATTGGCCTTGAATTTCATGAAGATCCCTGGGTAGGTTATGTGACAAAACCCGGTACCGGGATGTTATTGGTTCCTGGTCTTATTTTCACTGTAGAGCCTATGATTAACATGGGTGGAGCAGAAATATTTACAGATGAAGAAGATGACTGGACTGTATATACCGCCGATGGGAAACCTTCCGCACAATGGGAAAAAACTGTCCTCGTGACTGAAAACGGGTGTGAAGTTCTTACCTACTAAGTAACTCTAAAGTTATTGTAATAGTTATCCACTAAAATCAAATCAAGTGGGTAACTATTTTTTATATAGATTACTACGTGTTAAGGCTATAAGCGAAAAACATATTCGAAATAATTCGAAAATATATTGACAGATATAACCATGCTTTATATAATAAAAAGAAACAAATGTTCGTATTAGTGAATACAGTAAAAAGCCTCTTATATCACAGGTCGTTATTACCTGTTATATAAAACAAGAATACTAACAATCAATAAGCTAATCGTGGGGGAGGAACGTTAGTTACTTTATAAATATGAAGATGGTAAATTTATTTGTCTTCATAATAAAGTACTAGCAAAATTAGAAATGATACGAGTAGATCATGTAACCAAAGAATTCATAACGACAAAAAAATATCCAGGCTTTAAGGGAGCTATTAAAGGCCTCTTTTCTACAGAGAAAGTGCGAAAAGTAGCTGTAAATGATATTTCCTTTCATATTAACAAAGGAGAAATTGTAGGATACATCGGGAGTAATGGCGCTGGCAAATCCACAACAATTAAGATGATGACAGGAATTCTAGCTCCTACCGGCGGAAGATGTACCGTAAATGGCCTTGATCCTAATAAGGACCGGAAGAAGAATGCGCAAAATATTGGAGTTGTATTCGGTCAACGAACACAGCTTTGGTGGGATTTGCCCTTAAGTGAATCTTATTCTGTTTTAAAGGAAATCTACGGGGTAAGTGAGGAGGACTTTAAAGTAAGAATGAAGTTTTTAGATGAAGTTCTAGGCTTAAATGAATTCATCCATAGTACCGTTAGAACCCTATCTCTGGGCCAAAGAATGAGGGCTGATTTGGCAGCCGCTTTATTACACAATCCAAAAGTTCTTTATTTGGATGAACCCACCATCGGACTGGATCTAGTGGTAAAGGACAATATTCGCCGCGCAATTAAAGAGATTAATGAACAATATGAAACTACCGTAATACTGACTACACATGACTTAGGTGATATTGAAGAGCTTTGCAGCCGCATTATCATTATTGATGACGGCAAGATCATTCATGATGGTTCCATAGAAGCTCTGAAAAATACGTATGGACATACAAGAAAAGTTCACATTGATGTCAAGAATATGGATGCAGTGAGTAATATTAATTTTAATCTAGTCTTCTCTTTGGATGATGTCGATTTAACAACGAATCTGGACCAAAAGACTGTTCATTTTACATTTAATAAAAATAAAATTAATGTCTCTGAACTCATTTCCCACATCATGACCCTAACAGAAATAAAGGATATTAAGATAGAAGAAACGGAAATCTCGCAAATTGTTAAAGAAATCTACAAAAATGGTTTATAGGAGGTTTGCTTATGAAAAAGTTTTTTAAAACCTATTGGCCATTTGCTATTAGTGAAATAAAGACCAATTTCGCCTATAAGGGAAGCTTCTATCTCTTTATCCTTTCTAGGGTGTTAGGAATATTTATTTCTTATTTCCTATGGATGGCCATCTACGGGAGTTCCACCAGTCAAACCCTTGGTGGCTTAACTCAAAATGAAATGATTGTATATATCTTTATGTCCTATGTAGCTACCGGACTAATCGCCATCAGCATCTCAGGTGATATTGGATTTCACGTAGTGGAAGGCTCTATTGCAAGTAATATGATCAAACCTATTGATTATCGATCTAGTTTATTATTCAAGGCAATCGGAGCAATGATATATCGTTTTTTTGTGCCCTCCCTATTTATATGGATAGGCTTGGAGACTTATAAGTTCTTTATATTAAAGGTACCTTTTACTGGGATATCAAATATTATCCTATTTCTTATAAGCTGTATCTTAAGTTTTTTAATTTATGTTTTCTTTGATTTTTGTTTTGGTATGCTAGCGTTTTATACCACTTATATCTTTGGTATGGCAATAGCTAAAAATGCAATTATGTCATTTTTAACAGGGCAGCTAATTCCGTTAAGCTTCTTTCCAGCAGCAGCGCAAAAGATATTTGATTATTTGCCGTTTTCGTCTATGAACTATGTACCAGTAATGATTTATTTAGGCAAATACAATGGCAACGAATTATTGTTTGCCTTGGGCAGGCAAGCTCTTTGGGTAATTCTATTGTTCGGACTTGGCAGCCTGTTGTGGAGTAGAATTACCAAAAGATTAATTGTACTGGGTGGGTGATAAGCATGGAAAATGTTAAAAGATATGGTAGGTTATATAGGGTTTTTATTACCCAATTTTTCAAAACTCTAATGCAGTCTAAGGTAGATTTCTGGGTTGGGTTAATTGGTTTCTTTTTTTCACAAATGACTGGAATTGCTTTTTTATATTTGGTGTTCCAACAAATACCTGCTTTGAACGGCTGGAGCTTTTACCAACTGCTCTTTATTTATGGCTTTGCACAGATTCCAAGAGGTTTGGATCATCTATTTACCGATAATATATGGATGGTAGCCTGGAGAATGGTAGTAACCGGACAATTTGATCGTTATATGTTAAGACCTATGAATCTGTTCTTCCAAGTGATTTGTGAGAAATTACAGCCTGATGCTCTTGGTGAGCTTGCAGTTGGTATTATCCTGGTGGTAATCTCCGTCCATAATGGAGTGGTTTCCTTCACCTTTGTTTCCTTTCTGGTATTTATTCTATCTGTACTTGCTGGTAGTATTATATATACCTCAATTAAGCTTCTCTTTGCAGCAACTGCTTTTTGGATCAAGGTGAGCGTACCCTTCCTACAGGTTGCCTATGAACTTGCTGATTTTGCAAAGTATCCAGTGGAAATATATAATCGCTCTATTCGTTTTATTATCACTTGGATCATCCCTTTTGCCTTTGTGGCGTATTATCCTGCTTCTTATTTCTTGTTGGGCTCCAGTTTCTTAAAAACTGTTGGTGCAGAATGCATGATTGCTATTGTCCTATGGGTAATTGCTTATGGTTTATTTAAAAAAGGAACCCTTCGTTACGAAAGTGCGGGAAGTTAAAGTATCAGTTGTACTGCACTCCATGTAAGTACAAGAGCCATGATGACATTCATCAATCGATAATGCTTTCTATTATATAGTTCGCCATGAAATCTGATATAGCATATCAACAGATATCATGGCGAATTATGTGCTAAAGAAAATATTCATCAATTGAGTACGTTAGACTTTTCAATACATTGGTTTACTTTACCATCGGTATTTTTTCCTCTATTATAATCTTCTCCTGTTTATCATAGTAACTACAGGTCATCTTATCTAAATCCGAAATCCATTTATAAATACCGGTTTTAGCAATTTCAATACAAAAGGTTGGAAAATTTGTATCCCCTTTTTGATTACGTTGTAAGGCTGCAAGCGCTGTTTCATAATCAGCGCGATCCTCAATATTAAAATCCACAGCGAATCCTTTTCCATACAGGTATTCACCTTCTTTGTTTATATAAGATACCACACCTGTTTCTAAATTAAAAATATTAGTTACCATACCCATTACTTTAAATTCTCTTATTAGCTTTGGGAAATCCGGACCAGTATATAGGCTATGAGCCTTGTTAATAGCGTCTAATGTAAATTCCATGATAGTATCTCCTTTCTAACATAAGGTTGTCCTCTAATTATATTACAATTTTTACTTCTGCAAATTGCATTTTAGCATTTGGATTTCCTGTCTATGCCCCTCATCCTCAAGAGGTGTTTCGAGATAGAAGGGGAGACTACATAGTTGTGGATATTCCATAAGTTGTAAGGTTGCTTCTAATCCGATATGCCCCTCACCAATAGGAGCATGGTTGTCCTTTTTTGAGTTAAATCCATTTTTACTATCATTTAAATGTATCCCTTTTAATCTGTTAATCCCAATGACCTGATCAAACTCATTCATAACATCCTCCAGGTGATGAACAATATCGTAGCCAGAGGAAAACATATGGCATAAGTCCATGCAAACACCAACTTTTGAATTAAATACAATGCCATCTATAATTTGACGCAGCTCTTCAAAGCGACTACCAATTTCACTTCCTTTTCCCGACATAGTTTCTAATAGAACAGTGATACCCTGTTCTTTCGTTATGGCTTCATTCAGTCCCTCAATAATTTGTTTAATTCCCTCTGACTTATCTTCTCCCAAATAATTTCCCGGGTGCAGATTATAGTATTCGATGCCAAGACTTTCCATGCGAATAATATCATCTTTTACCACCTCTCTCGAAAAACTCCGCAGACTTTCATTGGGGCTAGCAAGATTAATTGTGTAAGGGGCATGCGCCATAATCGGACCTAATTTATATTCTTTTCTAAGCCTTTGAAACTGTGCAATATCCTTATCAAGATATACCTTGGCCTTACTTCCACGTGGATTACGACTGAAAAACTGAAAAGTAGTCCCACCTAATCCATATACCGTTTTTGCAGCATAGGTAAAACCTTTTGCTATGGTAAAATGTACACCTATATTATGCAAATGATTTCCTGTATTTCCAGTCTGAATATTGTCGTCATTATATTTCATAAAAATACTGAATCCCTTCTCTCCTTCGTGTTAGATGTATTCGATTTAATAATTATGGGTTTCCTCGTAAGCTTTCATACACTCCATAGATATCCAGGATGCCATAGCCCCATTCCCTACTCGGATATGTTTTGCCCGTATCCCTTCTAGCACCACGAATTAGAAGATTTTTAACATCCGTCCCATCCATGTGACTAACATTCCCTCTAATTTTACCCCATTCCAATAACATTGCTGCAATTCCAGCGGTATGAGCTGCCGAAACACTGGTTCCAGACATCGTTACATAACTATTTCCGGGTGCCGGTCCTACCAAGTTCACTCCTGGAGCCGCTAAATCCGGTGCAATGCTTCCTAGCCTAGTATATCCCCTACTGCAATTTAAGTAAAGGCTGTCATTTGAATTATCATACGCTGTTACAACGATAGGAATTGCTACATTTCCTGGTGAGGTAAGGGTCATGTTAGGGGATGATTTAATAAAGTATGTTTCTTTACCAACAAAACCATTAATGGGAAGCCATATATTATAATGCAAATCCAGAGTTTTATTAATTTTATGAATTTTAATTTGCCAGATTCCTTCTGTGGGTTGTTTAAGTTTAACGATAACTAGTTGAGCCCCTGACCTGGAGCCGACTAATTGAAAATAAATGCTGACAACCGTTTTTTCAAATATAAAGCCTGTCTCTCTTCTCTCATTTAATCTCGGTACAACCGCAGGTATCACCTCTCCTCCTGGTGACATCATTTCAATGGAAAATGTATTAGGATTGTCTCCCCATATTTCCAAATAGATACCTGGTTCATTTGGTCCTACGTTCAATTCAACCGTCTCATTGTCTACTCCTATTCCTAAGTTACCTTCATAATGGTGTCTGCTAATTCCTTCATTGCCAGCTGCAATGGACACTGAAATACCTTCTTTTTGCACTATAGACGTTAAATAACGACTTAAGGCACCCACCTCATCATGAGCTCCTTGGGAGGTACCTAGTCCAATGCATATGGATATTGGACGATCCAATTTCTCAGCAACATCCACTAAATATTTTACTCCCAGCATAACATCATTTTCCTGATAACAAATAGCATCCTGAGATAACATATAAAATTCTCTATGTCTATTTTTAGCAGGCTTTAGCTTAACAACAACAAGCTCCGCATCAGGCACAACACCGGAGAATTCATTCTCCCTATCTTCCTTACCTGCTGCAGCACCTGCCAGAAAGGTTCCATGGCCAATATCATCTGTGCTTGGTACGATTGATTTAGGATCCGTATTTTGAAGAGCTAAATTAATCTGTTCGCTGGTATATTCCGTACCAAAAAGAAGACCCTCCGGCGGTGTATCACTTTGTACAGACTGATCCCAAATAGAAACGATTCTAGTCGTTCCATCTTCATTTAGAAAAGCTTTATGGGTATAATCGATCCCTGTATCAACAATTCCTATTAAAGTTCCCTGCCCTCTTAAATCCATGTCCGACACATTATTTAGCCTTATAACACCAGAATCCTCTATACTACTCACATCCAGTAATCCGAACAATCGTGCAAACACCTTATATCCATACGCATCCAATGGCCTCTCAGGCACCAACTCCTGCGGAACATATACCGATGCAAAGGTCGGATCTATTCGAATGTAACAAATTTCACTTTTAGCCAGCTCTTCCATAGGATCTAGTTCATAATCCGCGATAAAATCAGCATAATTTTCACTAATAATATTATCTCCACAGTTATTATTCATGATTTCGTCTCCTATAAAGACATAATTAAAATAATATATGTTCCTGCTAATTTATAAATTCAATGATTTATACTATCTTTACCTCATACGAAAAAAAGGCAGGTTAGTGCAAAAGTATTCACGCGAAATAAACTAACTTTTTGATAAATTTTTTATATAAAAAGAGTATATAAAGCCCTGCAATAAAAATTGAAATAAATAATGCCAAACCATTATTTGTTTGCATAGCTTTTGCAAGCCAAAATGACGGTAAGAACGATAGTGTATATTGTAGTTTTCCAGTTATAAAATATGGGGCGAACGCTCCTATAGTAAAAAGAGTTGTCATTTTTCCAACCGCCATTCCTTCTACCTTATTTGCAGATAAAGTTACAATAAGCAACGCTATGATACTACCTTGGATACTTCCAGCTAGTGCAATACCAATAATCATCAGCATATTTGCATTAGAAAGATGAAAAGATAATGATATAAAAATGCTGACAGGGAATGAAATAAGTCCTATTGCCCCCAATCTTGATAATAAATACCCTGCTTTCCCTAAAGGTGTTATCGTTAAATAGGAAATCATATGATTGTCCGCTTCTTCCAGCATTACCATAGCAACAACGTAATTAAACATGGATGGAGTTAAAATTATTAGAAATAAGTCAAATAATTCATAATAAGGGGCTAAAACAGCATCTATCCCTATATAACTAGTTAACAATTTTTCTATAACAGGGATAACAAAGAGGAAAACGCTTCCTGCAAGCAGGGGGACAAATACAATTATTACAAGCATGGCATCCTGCTTCAACTGCCGTATCATCTGTGAAAAACAATTATATATAGCTTTCATAGCTTCACCCCTCCTAAACTTCTCCACATTTTTATGGTTGCATGCTGAGCACTCATGAATAAGCATGCAACTACAATTAAGAGCATAGAAATATCCCGCAAAGGGTTCTGACTGCTATTTGAGATTAATGCCATACTACAATTTAGGGGATACCACTGCATAATGCCTGTTGGGACAAATAAGTAAATTATAGGTGGAACTAAGCATATAAGCTCCAGCAGAACCGTCATAATGATATATTGATTTAAACTGTTTATTTTTGTGGCTACGATTAAGCCCAATAAAGTAAAAACAACTGAAGTTAATGCCGTTACAAATAAAACGACCGGAATATTTCTAATGCCTGCTGCTAATGCAAGTACTAAAGATACCAAAACAGAAATAATCATTAGTGAAAACGCTTTTGCTATCACATATTCAATAACTTTCACGGGTGAAATCGCCAAAGCGTCTAATACCCTTTGACTTTTTTCTAACAATACAATTGCTCCCATAAAGAAAAGTCCCATTGCTGCAGGGTCGGAATAAATCATTATACTTACAGCTCTTTCACGCCATGCTTCCGGAAAGATAAACAGTAGGAAAACGTATAGAACACTTAACAAAATATAGATAAAGTAAAATCCATATTTAAATTGGAAATGGATGTCTCCAAATATTAGTTTTAGCATTCTCATTGCAATGTCCTCCCCGTAATCTCAATAAAAATATCATTCAAAGTCGGTTCGCTACTGTGAATAGATAGGATACGGTTTTCTTTTATAAGATTTGTTAACACATCATCCTTTGATATTTGCGAAAGTAAGCATTCTCCTAAACGCTCTTTGTTATCCATGTAAGTGTATATGACCTTGGTTGCTCCTTTTCGCATAATGAGATTGTGCGGAGTATCCAGCGCTTTAATCTCACCGTTTACAATAAAAGCCACTCTGTCACATAATTCTGTTGCATCTATCATATTGTGTGTAGTTAAAAATATTGTTTTGCCTTTTGCTTTTTGTTGTAAAATCATATTCTTCATTACTTGACTATTAGTGGGATCAAGACCACTTGTTGGTTCGTCAAGAAATAATATACCAGGGTCATGAAGTAGAGCTTTTAAAAAATTCAACCTTGACTTCATACCCTTAGAATAATCGGATACTTTTTTATCAGCATCATTTTGCAATCCAATATCCGCTAAAAGTTCATCAATTTTTAATGTTCGTTTCGCATATAGCGAACTGAAAAATTGAAGGTTTTGACGTGCGGTTAGTTTTTCATACATTGTTGAATATTCAAAATCCACACCAATATTTTCATAAAAGCGGTTATCACGCTCTTTACATTCAATACCATCTAGCTGAACGTTTCCGTTATATGTTGTGATTAAACCTGTGAGGATTTTTTGTAATGTTGTTTTCCCAGCCCCTGATGGACCCAAGAATCCAAATATTTCTCCTTTTTCAACATGAAAATTCATAGATGTAATAAAGGGTTTTTTTGAATAACTGAATGATAGATTTTTTACTGTTAGCATAAATTCCTCCCTAAATGACTAAACCGTTATTTTTGGTCAAAAAAACTATAAATTTTTTTATCTTAGCATTTGCATTACTAAGCCGCGAATGGTCAGCCTTAGCGCTTCATTAAAATACTCTTCACCTGCTTCCCGTTTATAAACCATACTGATAAATAGATTTCTGAAAGCAGCCGCATAGTAATCAGCCTGTATACTATCAGAACATGAAACCATTCCTACAATATTTTTAATCATCGAACTATCATGTAAAAAGTGCGTCTGGATAATCTCTTGTGGCAGTTTGCGGTATAGAAGTTCTATTTCCCCAGTTGTTAAAAGTCTAAATAAGCCTGCTTCATCTGTTGCTTTAAAGAAACTGAATATTATTTCGGTTAATTCCTCAATTGTTATATGTTGCTGCAAAGCCTTTATTTTATCCAGCAACTGCTTTTCTATGCTTTCATGCTGCTCTAATATTACCTCAAATAATAGCAGTTCCTTTGATTCATAGAACAAGTAAAAAGTTCCTTTTGGGATTTTCACACGTTTTACTAATTCATCTACTGTAGTGCGCCTAATTCCAAAAGTCGAGAGGCAATATGCGGCTTCTTCCTTCAGCCTTTTTTTAATATATTCTCGTTCGTTATTTGAATATATTTTAGGCAACTAAATCCCTCCTTTTCTGACTAAAACATTTTGTATAGTCATTATATGACTTGTAAAAATTATTGTCAACAGTTCCTCTATTACTAAAAATCACAATTAAGATATTATTTTTTCTGTATTATTGCTATAACTATAAGCTAACACCCTTCAATTCTAATAATGTCATCTCTATCCTCCATCAATTATTATGGTATTATCACTTATATAACATCTATTCCATTATATAACCACTCCATATTTAGCTAGTAGTTTTCATATACTAAATTCTCAAAGAGTTAATCAATATCATTCTTCTGCCTTAAGTATTGACTGTACAGAACATCGATTTATCTGCATTATAGAGATAATTGCTCCAATTAGCCAGCAAGCAGTAAAAATTACTGTTAGAATAAATCCCACAATGTTATATCTCATGAATATCAATAGGGAAATTAACGTTCCTACAATACCTCCTGCTATTATAAGTACTGATTGTTCCAGGAAAACATTCAAAAAAGAGATACTTTTTGAGGTTCCTTGTCCCCTCATCATCGCTATTTCTCGTTTTCTAAGTTGTATTAATATGTAAGGAATAAGTACCGCCATTAACTCTACCAGAAGATACAATGCCGGAAAGATACGATCAATATACAAAACACGCTGGGACATAGCATTTTTTGTTGTTAGAAATTCTTTGTCCTCAATTACGATAAAGCTACGAAATACACTAATTTTATTTACCTGAGAATATCCTTTACTAGAAAGATACGCCTTCAAATCAGGTAATATTTCACCACTTATTACACTAAAGTGAAAACTATCAAAGGTAGCATCGACAAATAAGATTTCACCTAAATCTCCTTTTAACGTATTTATCGTATTGTAATCGCCTAATTGACAATAAATATTATCAAGCCTTCCAGCCTTCACATAACTTCCTATAACCTGCATTCTCTTTGGTATGATTCTTGTATATCCGTCAGACAATAGGACAGCAATATTATCACCTAATTTGATATGATTTTCTTCCATAAATTCTGTCGAAACGATACAATATGGGAATTCCCCCAATTCTTTGGCAAATGCAGAGCTATCATATCCCTGTGCATAACTAATTTGCATCTCTGAACTATAATAAAACTCCGGTACCGTAGCTAAGTTATTTGTAAAGACAGCACTTGCACCTTTGGCCATTCTTTCAAAAAGTGTTTCCAGTACAAATGAAGTATCTGGGCGTTCAAAATCCAATATAGCATTCTCCAGGTTATCAGAATTACTATAATAACTATAATAGCAACCCATTGTTACGCTAATTTCAGAAACAAATCCAGACTTAGCTATATCGTTTACTACTATTTTATCAATATTAAGACCACTCGTCTGTTTACCGTCAATATCCGTAAGATATCCTCTTATATCCGGACTTTTATTCAGCTCCTCAAGCTTTGCATGATATACTGACATTGTATAGGTAAGCTGAAATAATAGCATGACTCCACAGGCAGTTACAATTATAGGTATGCAAGTCCGACCTTGTCCACGTTTTATGGAAAGCCACATATATTTCCAGGGTCCACCATGCAAAGAGGAAGACACCACACTGCTTCGCACTTTAATTTTTCTTTTCGTATGATTTCGTGACTTTAAACTCAAAATTGTGAATAGAAAACAGGAGCAGATTGCCATTAAAAATACAATTCCTCCTGCCAAGAATAATGTATCAGTTCTAATTTCAGGAACAAATTCCAGTGTTTTAAGTATGGATAATCCGCTGTTGCTATAATTAAGGTCACTGACCGTGTATTGGGAGATAATGTGTCGTACTAACTCCATGCATTGGTCAATAACTCCATTACTGATTAAAACTCCTGTGATAACTGCCACAAAGGAAAGGAATGCCGAGCCAAAAATGAAATATCGAAAGATATTTTTCCTCCCTGTTCCAAGCCTATGCATATTAGTTACGGTTTCTCTTTGTCTATATATAAATAGGAAACCAAACAGTAATAATACCGCCACACAGACTAAGGCACACACCGTTGTGATGAGAACTGCTACTATAAATACATCTTTTAACGACTTAGTTGTACTGGCATATCCTTGATCATAAACCGTCATCCTGATGCGGTCCTGCAATACAGGTGTTATTTCTTCAATAAACTTATCGGCTTTATCGTTATAAAGCTCTGCTTGTGCCAGAGTATAGGTAAAATGATTGCTCGACAAATCATAATCCTTCGATTTTGGAATAAAGATATCTTGCCTATAATCTTTCTGAAGGTTGGTTAACCCCACAATAGTAAAACTGTCTGTAACTGAAAATCCTGTTTTAGCCCAATAACTATCATTTTTAGCACTACCCTTTTGAATTGCCATAGAAAGTTTTAACTGATCACCTATTTTAACATTTAAGACTTCTGCCAATTCTTCTGATATTAAACCTGTGCACCTAGAAGATAGTCCTGTTTGGTGAAACCTCTGCCTTTAACAAGATAGAGTGAGCCTTGTTGCAAAGGTAGTAAAGCATTTAAATTATTTGTTGCATGCACTGTAACACTATTGTTAATAACTGAATAGGTTTCAGCAATATCTCTAAAATAGCTATCCTCTGGTATATGATATCTACTGCTTTCCGAACTAACATCTTCTATCATTCTATCTATTGCCCCGTCAAATCCTGCTAATGTAGCTGATGCATTATGAAAAGGCAAGCTTTTTATGTACATATAAGAGGTTCGACCAAAATAAAACTCACCATGAATTAAGTAATATTTACCTATCTCCAATTCGATACCATTCGTATTAATATATACCATTAACCCTTGTGTATCTCTATAGGAGTAAAGAGCTTCCTTAATATCTCCCTTATATACTCCTTCATCTGCTTTATAGTTAGTAACATGTACTACAATAACAGCATTCTGTTTATATGGAGGTTGGTAATTCAATCGCTTGGTCCCTTCAATATACCCCAATGCCATTTCAGTGGAATCCCATTGCTTAACCGCAGGATGAGAAGAAATGACTTCTGAGTTAAAGTTTTCATAGCTTTTATCCAAGTACGGATTATACCCCATCTCATCTGGATAATCAGCACCCATGTATTCAAAAACCGCAGTGGTTGTATAACTTTTATTACATTCATCAAGGAAATCATTTATCGTGACAGTCAAGCTCGTTCCAATACAAAGAATAATTACAACCATAACAATTAGAAAGAAAAATAGAATTGATTTCTTCCTGGACCGAAAAAGATTTAACATGCTATGTCTTAATATCATGATGTGCTCCTTAATAATATTTCTAAATATTACATATGTTTTGGATTAGAAAAAACGGAGTACAATTACATATACTCCGTGTCCATTGAATATGTAGACTAATATCCTTACTTAATTATGGTTATCATAGTCTATCTTACGTATATCTAATTTACAGTAATTAATAAAATCTTTTTCCTATGCATTACAATTCATTGTATTCTGATAAGCGTCCATCCACGATATGATATATAACATCCGCTTTCTTCATTACAAAGATATCATGAGTAACTACAATTACACACTTTCCTTCCTCATGAGCAAGCTTTGTCAGGAGGTCAATAATCATTGCACTGTTTTCGCTATCTAAGCTTCCTGTAGGTTCATCCGCAAGAATTAACTTTCTGTTCATTGCTAATGCTCTGGCAATTGCCACACGTTGCTGTTCCCCTCCACTCATTTTCTGCGGGAAACGGTCATGTAACTTTTCAGGCAGTGAAACCAGCCCCGTCAATTGCTTTGCATCCTCCATTGCCTGCTTCTTACTCACATGACATAACTCCATTGGATACATAATATTTTCAAGAGCAGTAAGCAAGGGAAAGAGGCCAAAATCCTGATAAACCACTGCTGCACATTGTCTTCGATACTTATCCAGATCCATTTCGTTTGTCAAAGCCCCTTCATAAGAAACCTCACCAGACTTTGGTATATCAAGACCAGCCATTAAAGACAACAACGTACTTTTACCACTTCCGGACTTACCGATAATGGCATAGAACTTTCCCTGTTCAAAGTTAACATTAACGTTATTTAAGACATTCTTTTTCTCTGTATTATTGCTATAACTATAGCTAACATCCTTCAATTCTAATAATGCCATCTCTACCCTCCATCAATCCTATATCAGTGTAATTATTTACTTAGTAATATTACACTAAGTAATTATTTCTCGGTGTCATAATACCAAAACCATTGTTTATCTTCCTCAAGTAAATAAGCCACATTATTCTGCTGCCTTAAGTATCGACTGCACGGAACAACGATTAATCTGACTGATAGAAATAACAGCACCAATCAACCAGCAAGCCACAAAAATTCCTGTTAAGATAAATCCAAACGTGTTATACCTCATTAATACCAAAAGTGATATAAGTGTACCAGCAATACCTCCCATTGCAACAAGTACTGATTGCTCCAAGAAAATATTAAGAAAAGAGATACTCTTGGAGGTTCCCTGACCTCTCATCATAGCAATCTCCCTTTTTCTAAGTTGGATTAATATGAAAGGAATCAACAAGGCTATCAGCACCACTAACAGATACAGTGCCGGAAAGATACGTTCAATATATAGTACGCGTTGGTTCATTGCTGTTTTTGTAGTTAGATATTCTTTATCCTCTATTACAATAAAATTTCTGATATCTCTAATTTTTTTGATTTGTGAATATCCCTTATCAAATAAATAATCTTTTAATTCAGGTAATACTTTGCCACTAGTCAATCTAAAATGAAAGCTATCAAAAGAATAGTATTGTAAAACATTCTCTTTGTCTCCACCCTTTGTAAGTACGCTTGGTAGCAGATATAGTCCTAATTGACAATAAATATTATCTAACTTTCCAGCTTTCACATAACTACCAACAACGCGCATTTCATATGGATAGGAATTACCATACTCATCATATATGGATAGCGTTATAATATTGCCTAGTTGAATACCCTTCTCTTCCATATATGCAGTAGAAACGATGCAATTGGGATACTCGGTGTAATCCTTTCCAAATACCGTTAGGTCGTATCCATCATGGAATTGAACTTGTACTGCTGAACTATAATAGAATTCTGGAACTGTGGTCAAGTTATTTGTAAATACAATTCTTGGCCCTTGAAATAATTTATAAAAAAAGGTTTCTACATCAAAATCAGTAACAGGAACATCGAGCTCTGGAACTTCTAATTCATTTCCTTCTGCATCGGATCTTCCGGCATAGATAAAATTATAGGATTTTGTAACATTTACTTCAGAGAGATAACCAGAGTCAACCATATCCTTAACAACGTTTCCTTCAACTCTAAGACCGTTGGTTTGCTTACCGTCAATATCCGTAAGATAGCCTTTAATATCCGGGCTATTATTAAGTTCATCTAGTTTCTGATCATATAGATTTCTTGTGTAGGTAAGCTGAAATAACAGGATAACACCACATGCAGTTACAAGCATCGGAATGAGGGTTCGAATTTGCCCACGTTTTATGGAAAGCCACATATATTTCCAGGGTCCACCACGTAAGGAAGAGGAAATAACCCCACCTCGCACCCGATGTTTTCTTCCGGCATGACTGCGTGACTTAATACTTAACACAGTGAATAAAAAGCAAGAGCATATCGCCAATATAAATACAATACCACCAGCTATTAATAAAGTTCCGGTTCTTATTTGGGGAATAAATTCTACTGTTTTAACTGTTGACAATCCACTATTGCTATAGTTAAGGTCGGTAACTGTATACTGGGAAACAATATTTTGTACAAATTCCAAACACCGATCGATAACCCCATTACTAATGAGTATTCCAGTGACAACTGCTACCAAGGAAAGGAACCCTGACCCAGTAAGAAAATAGACGAAAATATTACGTTTTCCTGTTCCAAGCCTATGCATATTCGTAACAGTATCTCTTTGTCTGTAAATAAATAAGAAGCCAAAGAGCAATAATACTGCCACACAGACCAAAGCACATACCCCAGTGATGAGCACTGCTACTAATAACACATCTTTTAAAGATTTGGTGGTGCTAGCATATCCCTGATCATACACTGTCATACGAATACGATCCTGTAGCAACGGTGTTACTTCTTCAATAAACTTACTGGCTTTACTATTATAAAGTTCTACTTGTGCTAACGTATATGTAAAATGATTGTCCGATAAATCAAATGCCTCTGACTTGGGAATAAATATATCCTGTCTGTATTCTTTCTGCAGATTTGTTAACCCAACGATAGTGAAACTATCTTTATAAGCAAATCCTTTTTTAGACCAAAAGCTTTCTTTCTTTGCACTGCCATCCTGAATAGCCAGGGAAAGGTTAATTTGATCTCCTATCTTAACCTTTAAAACATCTGCTAATTCTTCTGACATTAAGCATACTTTTGCTCCAGATATATAATCCTCTTCAGTAAAATTTCTACCCTCCATAAGATATAGAGACCCCTGTTGAAATGGGAGCAACGCTTTTATATTATTTGTTGCATGAACTGTAACACTATTGTTGATAACCGAATAAGTATTGGCAATATCTCGAAAATAACTATCTTCTGCTATCTGATATGTACTGCTATCCGAACTAACATCTGCAATCATATCTTCCACTGATACATTAAATCCTGCTGCTGTTGCAGTAGCATTAAGGAAAGGAGATAGTTTTATATATGTATAGGAGGAGCCGCCTAGATAATATTCTCCATGCAGCACATAATATTTACCGATTTCTAACTCCATGCCCGAAGAATTAAGATATACCATCTTTCCTGCCATATCCTTAAAGGAGTACAGAGTTTCCGCAACCTCTCCCTTGTAAACAGCTTCATTCTCATTATAAGAGGTAACATGTACAACAAGAACAGCGTTCTGCCTATAAAGCGGATCAAAATTTAATCTCTTGGTCCCCTCTATATATCCCAAAGCTACTGCACTAGAATCCCATTTCTTCACGGCAGGGTTTGACGAAATAATCTCTGAATTAAATTTATTATAGGCTTCATCTAAATACGGATTATATTCCATCTCATCTGGATAATCCGCCCCCATGTATTCAAACACGGCTGTCGTAGTATAGCTTTTATCACACTCCTTCAGAAAATCATTAATTGTAACTGTTAGACTTGTCCCTATACAAAGGATAATTACAACCATTACAATTAGGAAAAAGAACAAAATTGACTTCTTCCAGGACCTAAAAATATTTAATAAGCTATGTCTTAAAATCATTATATACTCCTTTGAAAGAATTCCTACGTAGCAAGTTAAAATAACAACATTTGCTACATTATACAATAAATGTAATATATTTTCAAATTAGAAAAATGAGATGAATAGATAAATATTACTTATACTAGTAGAGGTAACTATAAAAAAGAAGAATGACCATCGTATTTGAGGTACATTCTTCCTATAATACAGTTCATTCATTACATAATTTGTTTTATCATAATTTTTGTAACCCTAATAGTTTTCTATGTTAATTGCTGTTTCTTTGATATACGATTTCACCGTTTACTATAGTATAGACTGTATCTGTAAAAACTTCCATCGGATTGCCTGTAAAAATAGCAATGTCTGCATCCTTTCCCACCTCTAAACTACCTACTCGGTCAGAAACTCCACAAATAATTGCTGGGTTTATTGTAATTGCTTTAAGCCCTTCTGTTACTCCTAAGCCTTTTTTAGCTGCTAAACCAGCATAGAGTGGAAGATACTGAATAAGTGTTACAGGGTGATCTGATATGATTGCCACCTTAACTCCTACTTCCGTCAAAACCCCTGAAGTCTTAAAATCTGCATTCTGTACTTCTAACTTATTTCTGGAAGCCAAATCTGGCCCAACTATTGCAGGAAACCCACTTTCTTTTATCTCGTCAGCTATAATATGTCCCTCCGTACAGTGATCTAATGTCATATTAAGATCAAACTCTTTTGCAATTCGAATAGCAGTTAATATATCATCGGTTCGATGAACATGAGCTTTTAATGGTATTTGCTTCTGAAGAACAGGAAGCCACGGTTCTAATTGAAAATCTTCTTCAAAATCCTCATTATTTTTTATTGCTTTTTCCTTCTTTTTCTTATACTGCGCCGCATTAAATAATTCCTGCCTTAACAATGCCGCTATAGACATTCTTGTGGTTGGGCGTGTCTCCAATTCCTTATAAGTATTCTTAGGGTTTTCTCCAAAAGCAATTTTCATTGCAGCAGGTGCCTTAACTATCATTTTATCAATTACTCTTCCATGTGTTTTCAAAAAAGCAAATTGACCACCTACAACGTTTGAGCTTCCTGGTCCAACCATAACGGAAGTTATGCCTGCCTGCAGCGCATTATGAAATGCAGGATCAAGAGGGTTAATGGCATCTATTGCCCTCAAGTAGGGAGTTACAGGCGAAGTTGCTTCATTATCGTCATCCCCTTCTATCCCCTTCTTCTCTTCTGTTATCCCCATATGGCAATGTGCATCAATAATACCTGGCATAACCCATAAGCCAATTGCATCAATAGTGATATCATTCTTTTTTAATTTTGTAATAATTTTTTTACCTATTTCTACTATCTTACCATTATCTATTAATACATCTCCTGGTTCTATAACATCACCTGCCATGGTGTGTATGATACCGTTTTTTATTAATAACATAAATTACCTCCGATTTACTTTAAAAAATATCGTTTGTAGGAATTGTAATAAATATACAAACTCGTGTGAGTATAAATAAAAATATAAAGGTAATAATAATCTTGTTAAATTAAACATCATTCTAGGAGGAAATATAAAATGGATAATAATTCAAACAGAAACTCATCAAATGATTCAAGCAGAAACGCTTCCAATGAGTCAAGCAGAAATTCTTCCAATAACTCAAGCAGAAATTCTTCCAATGATTCAAACAGAAATTCTTCTAATGAATCAAGCAGAAATTCTTCCAATGATTCAAACAGAAATTCTTCTAATGAATCAAGTAGAAATTCTTCCAATGATTCAAACAGAAACTCTTCTAATGAATCAAGTAGAAATTCTTCCAAAGATTCAAGCAGAAATTCTTCCAATAATTCAAACAGATAAGCTTGTAGCAGAAGCAATGATTTATTATATTAATTTGCTTGTCTTTTATCAGCTGTCTCAGTATAAAATGATGACCTGTGATAAATATTAGGGTGGGTAAATCACCCTAATATTTTTTTAATAAAAATAGGACAGTAAGTATTCTCTTACCGTCCTTAAAAAGGTTATCTTCTTTTTATTTAGAGATTATTTCTACCTTGTTTCTACCATACCGAAGGCTATACCCAACTACCATAAATGCAATTGCTCCTATACCATAGACCTTTCCTAATGGAGCCGTACCTGTCTTTGGAATGTTTACTGGATTATCTATACCCTCGAGCATATAATCTGTAATGACCTTAATTGCATCGTCTGATATATCCTTATTAAGATTGGTGTCGGCAAGTATACTTCTTAATTGATTCGGCCAGTCGTACGCCTCTCCATTCATAGCCTCTACAAGAAAAGTGACAATATTAACAGTTAGACTATTCTTCATATTATCTCTAGCTAACCTTAGATATTCCATAGACTGTGTGGTTTTAAAATAAATATCATCCAATGTTAGAAGGTATCCGATACAAAATTGCTGATCTCCAGAGAGGGCTTTTATATCAATATCCTTAAGTTCTTTACCATAAATAAATTGACAATAGACTTCCGCATTATCTTTCCCGTCTACGCTCCAGGAAAGTGCATTAATGATAGCCGCCTTAACATCGATGGGATTATTTGCATCAGCCAAATATGACGCCATATCTTCTGTAATAGTATTACGCTCACTCGCTTTCTTTACTATGTCAACATTATAATAGGCTTTGCTAAATGGTGTAGAAGTTACCGGGGAGTCTGCTAATGCTGTTTCTGTTATAAAAACCAAACCAATTATTACTGCAATAATTGCTATTAATTTCTTCATAATATCCTCCCTTTCATGAGAAAAGTTAACACTTTGCTGTAGCATGTTATATTTCTTTGCTAGAACCTTATTTTTATCTTAAACTAATTATAGAACAAATATATAAATATTTCCAGTCGTTTGTTATTTTACTGTGAAATAAATTAACTTAAGCAGCTAACTTTCATCTTGTCTTAAGTTTATAGAACAGTAGTATTTCTAATATCCATTAATTACGATTACTTCCCCTTCTTCGAGCGTCGGCGGTTGGAAATTGTCATAATAAAGTCCTGCTGTCTCCTCTGTTAATATGATATCATTTTGATGACTTCCATTTCTTTTTCGAATACGTTCCAGAACAATTTCCTTAGGGGTTTGAATATAGTATATCTTTGGTTCTATATTATATTTTTTAAGCAATACGATATATTCGTTTCTCATTTCCCTAGACCAAAAGGAATAGTCAAGAACAATATCTATATTCTGCTTAATCAGTATAATCAGTTTATCATCAAGAAAGTTTTTAATATCTCTCCATATTTCTATTGGCAAAGGATGTGCTTTGTAACCTCGTTTGTAAGATTCTTCATCAAATGAGAGTATCGTCATTCCAGCACTTTCAAAATTCTTAGCTAAAGTTGATTTACCAGCTCCTGCTGGTCCGCACATGAAATAAACCCTACTTGAAGATATGTTATTCATATCATTTACCTCCTTTTGGTGCATGAGGTAATTATAGATTACAAATAGAATTTTTCAAGTACAAAAGTATCAAGAATTTTAAATTTTCCATAACATATATATTTATATAATAATATAATCAGGTGTATCTTATGAGTACATGTAGCAACCGAATAGTTGGGGAGGATTACGCTGATTTTATTGCTGACTATCAGCTAGATACTGATGAAAATCTTATTAACGGGGGAATATGCTATATTCCAATTGATTCTACTTTCACGGCAGTTTACATGCCTCTAAATTTATTACCAGTGAGTCCGTTGAAAGAATATGGTTATAAGGTCCATGCCAGATTATTCGGATTGTTAGACATGAAAAGCTTAGAAGATTCAGGCGTTACTAGCCTTCGCAATATACCTGGTTTAGATTTAAGAGGTCAGGGAGTTATAATCGGAATCGTTGATACGGGAATCGATTATACGAATAAAGCTTTTAGGTATGCTGATGGCACATCAAAAATAATGTCTATTTGGGATCAGTCTATACAAGGTGAAAACGCTCCTGAAGGCTTCTATTATGGAACAGAATATACCAGGGACCAAATTAATTCTGCACTTAATCAAAATGATCCTCTAACTATTGTTCCAAGCACTGATAATAATGGTCATGGGACATTTCTAGCAGGTATTGCCGCAGGCAATGTGGATAATGAAAACGATTTTTCAGGAGTTGTCCCTGACTCTGAAATTATAGTAGTTAAACTTAAAGAGGCAAAAGCTGGATTAAGAAACTATTATATGGTCTCACCGGATACAATTTGCTATCAAGAAAATGATATTATGCTGGGTGTGAAATATTTAATTGAAACCGCAGCAAAATATCAAAGGCCAATTTCAATATGTATCGGTCTTGGCACATCTCAAGGCGCTCATGATGAATTTGGATCCATAAGTGCTTATTTATCGAACCTTTCACAAAATGATGGAGTATCAATCGCCATCGCTGCAGGTAATGAAGGCAATAGTAGACATCATTTTGAAAGTGTTTTATCTATTGGTGTTAATACTGAAACCATCGAACTTATTGTTGGACCCAATGAACCAGGACTTTATATGGAAATATGGGGAGATGTTCCCAACACCTTTTCCATATCAATGATTACACCTGGGGGTGAAGCAGTTCCTATGATTTCACCAAGAATAAACGAAAGAAGAGAAGTCCGCTTTATTTTTGAGACTACAGCTATTTTTATTGATGTTTTACTAGTTGGTTCTAGATCGGGTGCTCAAGTTGTTACTATGAGATTTCGAGAGCCTGCTGAAGGTACTTGGCGTATTACAATTGAAAAAATAAATAAGAGTTTAGCTTTGCATCTTAATAGTTGGTTACCTATGAATGGATTTATCGGTAATGAAACTTTTTTTGTTCGATCTTCTCCTTACACAACCCTTACTTCTCCGGGTAATACGTATAACCCAATCGTTTTAACTGCATATGATAGTTCAAATGGAAGCCTTTATATGAACGCCAGTCGAGGCTTTACCCGAACCGGACAAATAGCTCCTGATTTAGCAGCGCCAGGGGTTAATATTGTCGGTCCAGCTCCAGGAAATAGTTATATCACCCTTTCGGGGACTAGTATTGCAGCAGCACATACTGCAGGTATTGCAGCGATGCTATTAGAATGGGGTAAGGTAAAAAAAAATGTTAGATATATGGATGGGGTCGATGTAAAAAATTTACTAATTCGCGGTGCAGATAGAGACCCAGGGAAAGTATATCCAAATAGAGAAAATGGTTTTGGAACACTGAACATATTTGGTGTATTTGAAAATCTTAGAGGAAACTAATAAGAATACAATACCTAGACATACTCCCCCTTTAATTGCTTACAAAGTAAAGTAACTAGAGGGGGGTTCAATTATCCTTGCTATAATTGTGTGTTTGCATCACATTTGTTATATAAGGTATATTCTATTTTCTTCTTACTTTTACGATTGGCATCCAAAGCTCGGTATTATCTTCATAATACTTCTCAATAATGGGACATCCTGGTGCTTGCTCATACTCTGAAGTAGGAAACCAATTCACATATAAATCATTATAACACCTGCTTATTCCTGCACGGTCTCCATCCAGCGGTGCCGAAATAACAACCCATTGTGTATCAGGGACTTCTAATATAGTAAACCGCTCTTCTACTCCGTTTTCAGGTAACTCCCAACCGTACATGGAATATTTCACCCCATTTTCATCCCAGTAATGAATTAAGTGCAAAAGATGAATTTTTGTCACATCCCATTCATTTTTTTCAATCATGTACTGTGCAACACCGGGAAAACCTGCTGTAATATTCGTTGCATCATGACTTCCATTTTCAATTACTTTATCCGCATATTCCAAATAATTGTTACCCGTCCAGCCATCCGTTTGTACAGCATCCATTCCAAACAACTTGCAGGGTTGTTTTTCTACTATTTGATATTTCATTGCATTAACTCCTTTTAATATAAATTGAAAATTAAGTGGAGGATATGCCGTTAACGTAACCCCTTCAAAACGCGCTTTTGATGGTGTTACTCCCTGAATTCCTTGAAAAGCTCGAGTGAATGACGAGTGCGAATCATAACCATATTTCATAGCAATATCAATAATTCTAGCTTTCGAATTTTGGAGTTCCATAGCAGCTAAGGTTATCCTCCTTCTTCGAATATATTCAGACAGAGGAATTCCTATTAAGGATGAAAACAGCCTTTGAAAATGATAGGAAGAACATTTCGCTTTTTTAGCTACCAAATTAAAGTCAATATTCATAGTCAGATTCTCTTCAATATATTCAATAGCAATTTTAAAATCAGATTCAAATGACATCCTGCACCTCCTTTCTAAATGGAGTATAACAAATAAAATTAATTTATGCTGTTCAATCCATGCCTTATTTTGTATACCATTTGTAATACAAATAAGGTAAATTAATTTTAGTCTCACAATATCTTATCATAAAAAACCTCTTAATTACTCCCACAAACTAGTAATTAAGAGGAAAAAGTCAGTTCATTATATTAAACTTTCTATCGCCCTATGTAACCCCGCATTCCAAGGTCTTGACTCCACCATTTTAATACCTAACTTTTTGCATTTATCTACTTGCCATTCTCCATAGGAAATACTGATATCCGCTCTATATTCTTGCAAGTCTCCACCTTCTCTGTCTAAATAATTATGCACTATTTGATTTTTATCTGGCTCTCTCACGAAAATAACTTTGATTTCTGGGTTATCAAATGATGAAGTAAGTTCAGGATGAATAAAATCGCCCTCAATAATGATAGGTAATTTATCTTCAATATGCCTGTTTGCAAGTTCAATTAATACAGAACACATTTCTTTACTTACATCAATCAACCACTTAACATTGCTCTCAACTCCGATATTTTTCCAGTCAACACCTTCATCCCAATAATGAATTGCAGGGAAATTCTCCTTTGTAGTAACTGTTTTTACAGCTAAGTGTATATCATCTGCCTCTATTACATTTACACCGTAGAATTTAGCAATTTCATAAGCAAGGCTAGATTTACCTGTGCCCGATGGTCCACCTATAAACAATACTGTCCAATTTCTTTCCCTATTCAAATAAGCATCCCCCAATCGTTACATCTTTGAGTCTTAAAAACTTATTAAAGTTCATTCTTTTCTTTAACATTATACCACCTTTACAAGTTCTTCGGAATCCTCATTTTTATTTTCTACATAGCAAAGGAGCTGCTACAAAACTTGTTAGTTTAGCAATAGCTCCTTTTATACAACCTATTTCTTTATCAATGTTTTTACGTCTAATTTTGTACTTCATATCAAATATTTCTTCATGTATCAACTTTATTCTTCATAAACAATAGATATGTTATTTTTTCTTCAGCAATACTACCGTTTCAACGTGTATTTTGCTACTCTCAAAAATATAAATTTTCTTTATATAATTAATGCTATTATAATTTATTTGTAATACCATTACTTTGATCTCATAAATTGGTTATATAATTGTTCAAAGGTATCGTATTGTTCGACTTTCATCCCTACCTGATTGTATTCTTCCAGATATTCATCCATAGCCTCCAGAAATCTATCTTTGAATAATAAAAGATGATCAGCGTCAAAATATTGCATTAAATCAAATTTCTTTGTTCCTCTTGTTTCTGTCATTTCATCAAGATAGTTTTGCGCACCCATTGCTACATGATAAGCATAAGATTTGTCTCCTGCTTCTATACTTTTAAAAACCTTATTCCGGTAGTTACACCATAATTCTTCATAAGTTCCCCTAAGACTATTATAATTCGGCACAGGTTCTTCAACAAAATTTTTATGCATAGTATCGTATAGCCTAACCATACTTTTTAGCAAATCATAGGAAGCATTACGGATTTCATCGATTGTTTTCGAATTAATCACATTCATATACTTTATAATAAAACTATCAGGTAGGTATTGGTATTTGCCTATTTCCTCCAGATATCTCTTAACACCACGTCTAAAATAGGTGTTATTCAAATTGGTAAGTGCATTTACCAGATTATATAATACTCCATAAGAAGCATACCTTACCGCACCTAAATCATCAGTTAGTAGTGTATTCGTATACTCTTGTTTTGCTCTATCTATATGCTTTTTTGCTCTTGTTATACATTCTCTCCCGATAGGTTTTGCCAAGGAATCGAGTGCTCTTTGTCTATACGTATTAAATCTCTCCATATATTCGGGTTTGGCACAATATAATATCTGTAAATCAACAAGGCAGGAAATACCGGGATTCTCTAGATTAGCCTTTGCTTCAATGTTTTCCCATGGAGTACAGTATATATCGTATCCGACATCCTTAAGTATAAAACATGTAGATAATTCCCATCCACGATCCGTGTTATTAATTATAATAAGGTCAAGATCGCTTTTCTCATGATAATCATCAGTGCTAAAAGAACCAGTTAGTCCAATGATTGCTATATCATCAGGAAAATCTCTCTTAGCACGTTCAATTACCATATTGATTAGTTTTTCATTTTTATTTTTTAGCTTTTGTTTAATCATACCATCCATAATATTTCCTCTCTATCACTATCGTAGTAATTCAACATAACAAGATAATACTTTGTTTATTATCATTATATAAGCATATTAATATTAAAAATATTCCAACTTTAATTATAATTAGTCTATACCCTAGAAAAGGGAGGTACTTGTATTAACCAAGTCCTCCCTTAAGTTAAGCTTTATAAAAAATTTTACGTACTGTATCATATGCCAATTCAAATTCCTGTGCTATTTGATTGATGGTATTGCCTATTTGATATTGCTGTCTGAATTTCAATTAAAAGATATTCCGATAATACTTCTGCTGCATTTTTATATTTCAAAATATCCACTCTTTATTTATATAAATAAAGTTCAGAGTTCAGCAGATAGTTATATGATTTTTACTTATACAAGCTAATAAGATCCTTCACTAGTATTTCTCCATTTGTAAATTCAATTCTATTATTGTTTAAAAATCCATCCAATGATTGAATTGTTTTTTCAACAATAGAAATCTTCCATTTTTTATTAAAATCTATTTTAAAACTAATATAAGCTTCATTTTTTAATGGTTCAAATACTATTGAACACAAAGTTGGAGCCTGAGAAGTTGTATCCTGAGAAGTTCTTTTTAAAACCTCAAAAGCTTCATTTATTCCAAAGCTATGAATATTATTACAGATATATTCATGAGCACAAACATATCTGTCAGCACCACATCCGTATATTCTATCATAATTTGTTTCCTGGAAATCTCCATTTGGGAAATTAGTCATAATAATAAAATCATTATTAATTTTACTTATTATATTTGCATCTATTCCATCTTCCAGTATAAATGCATTTCCAGTTTTATCAGCTATAATGGTATGTAGCCCTAAATCTGGGAATAATGGATTTCTAGGATACGAGATTACTCTTTTATTAAGAATTTCAAAAAAATCAGATGTTTTTCTTGTTTTCTTTAGAGCCTCATCAAAAATATCAAAAGCAAACCAATCATTTTCGTTACAACTTGATTTAAAACCTGGACTATATTCTACTGCTTGAGTACAGATAAAAAGACCCTCACTATTAAAACCAGCGATATCCCTGTATTTGTTAGCTAATAAGCCTGAAAAGTAAAATAAGTTCATATCATTATAACTATTGACTTTTAGCTTTAAATCAATATCATCAGTATCGAAATTCATACCATAAATAGCTTTTTCTTGACTGTATACAGCAAAACTTGTACACATTTTGGAACCTCCTTTTAATATATAATTTTGTCATATAATATGCTTAGAGTATTTAGAGAATCATTTAGCTATTACTATTGGCTTCACCACTTTCTTAAACTTCTATCCATATGATATCACCAGGCATCTCGATGGTTCAACCTACAACATTTTTCAGAATCAAAAATGCGTCACTTAAGCTTATGCTTTCTGACGCATTTTGTTATTCGTTACCTTTTTTCATTTCAAAAATAATTTTCTGTATACTTTTGAGAGATAAATAGTACATTTCAGAAAGAACTTTTGTAGATACACCCTCTTTATATGCAATAATTTGTATTGTCCACTAATTTATCTCAAAGTTATAAATTTTATTAATATACGACTTTTATAATTAACTTTGGACATTAATAAATAATTCATAATAAAGTTGAAAGGGTATTTCCATATTTATTGTACGATTTCATTATTTATTGTATTTCAACAAATTTTTGTTAGCATGCAATAAATAATGTAATAAAAAACAATAAATATTGAAATAAAATACAATTGCCTTTTATTTGTTTTTTATTGTTTTAGTCCAATCCCTAACAATAAATATTGAAATATGTATCCTAAAAAACAAGACGTCAAACCATAATGTGAGAATAATTATGCTTATTATACTATTATACAATATATAATATGAACCAAAAATTAGATAAAATCTAACTTTCGGTTCACTAGAGATGATTAACTATTTAATTTTATTGATAATTTAACTGTTCAAGTGTAGAATTATTACATACTATCAATCCCCATAAAGAAAGGAATAATAATAAACTTATGAATGAACAGTCTTATATTAAAGAACGTGTTGATGATCAAATAAAATGGTATGATCAAAAAAGCAAAACAAACAAGATATTTTTTATCTCACTAAGAACTACAGAAATAATATTGGCTATATTAATTCCATTTCTGGTAGGGTTTATTACAGATGCAACTATTAATAAATACATTATTGGAATTTTGGGTGTTATAGTCGCCATTATTGCTGGTATCCTCAGTTTTTATAAATTCCAAGAAAATTGGCTCCAGTATCGAACTACAAGTGAAAGATTACAACGGGAAAAAAATTTGTTTTTAGCCAAATCTAAAACATATAACAAAGAGGATAATTTTACGATCTTTGTTGAAAATATTGAAAATATTATTTCCAAAGAAAATTCAACTTGGCTCGATTACATTAAGAAAGATGATCCTTCAGTAAAAATTAAAAACAATGATTAGTCTTTAACAATTTTATAACCTAATGCAATTAATGCTTTTAATGTTGAAATCACTGCATTTCTATCATATTCCTTCTCTGTTTCAGGAAGCTGTTCATATGGAACAATTCCAGGGTGCTGCTTTTTTTGGTCGTTTCTAGTGGCACCCAATATCCATCCTTCAGAAATTCTCTTTTGTGCCCAAATATCGTGTGAATTTTGAGATAATAATTCTAATTCTTCAATTAATTCTCCACTCAACTTAATCGAAGAGGTATCAATCGGCTTTGGAATATAGTCCATAATCTCCTCCTTCTATGGTATTATATTCAATATGTTACACGAAAATAAATCAAAATGCAAGAATTGCTATTCGCAAACAGCGACAAAAATAACTAATATATACTAACTTCTTTATAGCATGAACACGATGTATCTTTACATTTGTAGACAACATTGCCATTTTGATTATAATCCAACTCCATAGGATTCATGCAATCTTTCTCGTCACATATTGGATGCGCTTGATATTTTCTTAATGGATAATACTTTGGTACTTCGTTAATTCTCGTGGAATATTCTCTAATTGCTTTATTTATTGCCACCTCAATAACATCATCCTCAAGCATTTTATATTCAATGCTCTTAAGTACAATCTTGATGAAATCTATCATACCACTAATATTAATTTTATTGATATCCCCAATATTTAATGACAAATCAGGCTGATGAATTGGCTTTTCTATATCAACTTCTTCTATATCAACAATTAAATTACTAAAATGTTTATTTGTTGCCCAAGCTGCCCCTGTTTCCAGAATGCATGGACTCGAATCAAAAAAGTATTTTGAGAGTATATATATGACATAAATATCCTCTCTAAAGCATTCTTTCAAATAATCGAAAACATCAATATCATACGGGGCTGTCATTCTATCATCGCTTGTATATATGAAAGTGGAGGCAACATCTATTCCTAGGTTTTCAAATATACTAACAACAAAGTCACCATACAGTTTATATTTTCTGCTATGACTAATTAGCACTTTTTTGGTGTTTTCTGTCATGGTGACTATTCTTGAAAATTGATAGCTTTCATCAACTATAATTTTTATTTCTTCAGGTCTAAGCTTATTAACAAGAATTTTTTGTGTCTGAGGTTTCGAGTCAAAAAAATCCATTTTGTATTTTTGTATCTCTTCAATGTTTCTCATTTTTTTATCTCGCCTCGAAATTTCATCTTTTCTTCCAACAATAAATGTTAATAGTTTCTTTACAATTTTGATTACTTCAATATAACGACTGTCTTGTTCATCATAGCCACGCCTATTGCTAATTGCCATATCAACCAATGAATCATCTTCAAAAATATCAACAAACAATTCTCCAATAACATAGGCCTCATAGTTAGTATTGGCTTTGATTTTTGGTAAAACATCGTACTCACCAAGTTTATTCCTTGAAAACAAAGAAATTCTGTTGTCACTAATTGTAATCTTATCTTCATCAGATTCTTCACTTTGTGTTAAATCGTTACCTAATTCTTTAAGATGTGTCAACGTATCTACTGTACCAATCCAACCTTTTATTTCAAAATCTACTTCGATAATTTCCCCATTTTTATTTTCCACTTTAATTTTATATGGAAACATACTTAATTTTGAATTTTTTCTCGATTGAAGAAATTCCGGATATGTATATGCAAATTTCAATTCATTTGATACATTATTTGCCATAACAGCTTCTTTTTTATTATTAAACTCGTCTCCTATAGTAACAATTGTATCCATAATACTAAAGTAATTCAACTCACTACGACGTAATACCATAAATTCAGCATCATTTTTTCGGATATGAATTGAAAACTCTTGATCATTAACATCAAACATCCGAATTAATCTATTTACTATAAATCTATAACTAGTTGTTATCCTTTTTTTTATTTCAATTAGTTCAAGTCTCGTACCGCTTCCATTATTGGACAATCTATCAGATCTAAATTTAATTCTATCTTCCTGAATTTCATCTGGTTGTTCATCATTATTTGATGTAATTTTCTCAAAATCAAGAAGGCAACCTGCCTTTTTTCCATCTTTACAGGATAATACTTTGACATAATTTGTTAGAGAAAATACTGCCAATTTGCCTATTCCTTTTCTACCCATGATTTTTCTTTTAGAATCTACTTGAGAATTTACATCACGCTTATCATACCCAATATTTAGAAAACGTGTATTTATTTCTTGATCTGTCATTCCATTGCCGTCATCTTCAATTGTAATAATATTTCCAATAGTATCTAATGTTATCCATACATTTTCAGCAAAAGCATCATAGCTGTTTGCAACCAATTCAGCAATTACACTCGGAACATCTCCATATAGTTGAGATCCAAGTAATTTTAATACTTTTCTATCTAGGTTGATTTTATAATCCGCCATAATTATCCCTCACAGATTCTGTTAAATTGTTATCCTAATTAAATTTTATATTGTGTTCCATATTCTACTATTAGTAATTATATTACAAATATTAATATAAAACAAACTTTTTTCCCATTTTATTCTATATTTAGTCCAATGAACAATTAATCCCCATTGCAAATAATTAATGACTTATTTGAAATCGCTTTATTCAATTACATCTGATTAATATAACTTAAGATGTAACATATGTCCAAACAGAAAATCTACCATATCTGCATATTCTATCAATTTCCAATTTCTTGAACTTTAGCATATTCATCAAGCACAAATTTTAAAGCTCGTGCAAGAGTTCTTGAAACAAGAGGAGGCACACTATTTCCAATCTGCATAAATGTTTTCGTATAAGGTCCACAAAAGAAATAATCATCCGGATAAGATTGAATCCTCGCAGCTTCTCTTGGCGTTAAGCCTCGTGCCTCATTAGGATGAATATACATATTACAATCGTATTTCATATGTGCAGTAATTGTTTTTGAAACTTTATCTTCTTGAAGACGAAAATATTTATCTTTAAATATATTATTTCTACTTGCATATGGCATTATATCAATTATTTTAGGATCATCCGAACGATCTCCTTGATTTAATTTACTAAATATCTCAATATCTCGACTATTATTATATCTAGCCTTATGATTATATACATATTTTATTTTTTTGCCCAAATTTATAGTTTCTAAATAATCATTGGTTTCCGTATATTTATTTTTTTCTATTATAGCTCCAGATTTAATAGAATCTTTTGTTGTTGAATTCTTAATCGTATTAGCCTGTAAACTCCTCATTTTATATAATGCATCTTTCAGAACAGTCCTATTTATTTCCTTTCTTAAATCATAAATATTTTTTATAATTCCATCAATATCAATATTTAATCTTGTACCTATAAATAGCACTCGCTTCCTATTTTGTGGTACGCCATAGTCCATTGCATTAATCTTAATTGCTTTAACTTTATAAGGACTACTTAAATTTGAAAAATCCTCAATGATTTGACTTTCCAAATTTAATATTCCTTGAACATTTTCCATTACAAAAAATTTTGGATTAAGTGCATCGACACTTCTTACAAAATATTTATATAATTTATTTCTTGGATCGTCTATTAATCGTTGACGATTTGCTATACTAAAACCTTGGCAAGGTGGTCCGCCAATTACGACATCTACATCTAGACCAGAAAGTTTCAGTTTCATTGCGTCTATTGAATTTTCAATACTATCGCAAACTATGTACTCATTCGGAACTTCAGGATGATTATGTCTATATGTTTCTATACAGCACTCTTGGTTATCAATAGCATATTTAATTTCATAATCATTTTGCACAAAACCTAAAGAAAAACCTCCAGCACCACAAAACAAATCAATTACATTATACTTATTTAGTTTCTTGTATACTTTAATATTACGATAGTATTTGCAATATTTGTTAATAATACAACTATCACATTTAGGGCTTTTATTACAAGTTCTCACTAGATGATTATTAATAATTCCCATCTCCAAACCCTCAAATGTATATTCTCCATCAATACGCTTTTCGCATTCAGTAATATCAATATCTGATATAGAAATACATTCAAAGTAATCAGCATATTCTAAATTTAATAATTTATCAATATTTGTTTTATACTTATTCAATTGATAGACACTCCTTTATAGCTTTTGCTACTGCATAAGCAACAGGCACTGTAACAGCATTCCCAAATTGTTTGTATGCTTGACAATCTGAAACAACTATTCTATAATTTTCATCAAATCCTTGCAATCTTGCACATTCTCTTGGAGTAAGCCTCCTTAATCCCATTTCAGTTGTTACATAATTATCTTGTCCCGCACGATGCATTTTAGCCATAGTTGCACATAAGGGCCTAGCTATTTTAAGGTCAATTTCTGGTTTAGAAGAATATCCGCCACTTCCATGTGACAAAATAGTTTTTTTAATTTTTTCACTTAAATAATATTTTTTATCAACATTCGGTTCCAGAATATCTTTTAATTCTTTATCAAGTGCTTTACTTGTTGGATATTCATATTGAATCTCTTTATTTTTAAAACAAACAATAAAAATTCTATTCCTGGTTTGAGGAACTCCAAAATTACTGCTATTTAGAATTTTTTTATAGACACAATACCCTCTTTTCATCAATTCATCTTGGACTATTTTAAATGTGCTACCATTCTTATGAGTTAATAATCTTCCCACATTTTCTAAAACTACCACTTCAGGCATATGAAGGTCTATTAATTTACATATTCTAAAAAAGAGTGAACCTCTATTATCATCAAATCCCTTTTCTTCACCCATTATGCTGAATGGTTGACATGGAAACCCTGCTATTAAGATCTGGTGATTTGGTATTGATGTCAATTCAATTTCATTAATATCTCCTTGAACAATATGGTCACCAATGTTTTCCCTATAAGATTCAACTGCATATTTATCAATATCATTAGCCCATACTATTTCAAATCCCGCCTGTATAAAGCCCAGATCCAGTCCCCCACATCCACTACATAATGAACACACTTTATTAATCATCGAACTTCACTCCCTCTTTAGTTAAGTATTCAGAAATCATTTCGCATATTTTGGTGGATGCATTAGAACCCTTTTTTCTAACAGTATATTGAAATGCCTTTTTCATATCAGGACTGATTTTCACTTCAATTTTTTCTGATTTTACTAGACCTGCCGGTCTCCCAACTTTTCCATTCATAAATACATCACCTTTTTCTAATAATATACATATTTTATCATATTTATAAAATATTGTAAATATGATAAAATAACATTATAATTATATTTTAATCATGACTTTTATTATTTTCGAAATAAAAAGCCTTCGCCGTATAGCGAAGGCAATACTTATTCAACAAAACCCTCATCAACAATTCTATTCCTAATATCGAGAATTCTTTGTGATTGTTTATCAGAAGGAATTTTTCCAACTCCTAAATTTATAGCTGCTTTAATAACACTTTCATCGATTTCAGATATTAAATTCTTACTTTTCCCAAAAGTTAATAACCTTTTCCAATAATCCTGACCCACTTGAATAATCTCTGTTTGAATTGCTATAGCATTCTCAAATCTTTGTTCCTTTTTTCCTTCTCTTAACAATTTAATCTCTTTGTCCTTTTCAATAAGAAACAGTTCTAAATTTTCATTTAATATGTATATTTTCTCTTTTAAAAGATTCCAACAGTCAATTTTTTTACACCATTCTGTTACATTAGTTATCTTTCTTTTTTCACTAGTAATGTGTTCAAATACAACCTTGGATAATTTTATCAACTCTAAACCGATTTCATCCGGAACTTTTTGTCTGTCCCAAATAACTTTTAAATTAAGCGCTCTATCAGGGAATTGCTGTTTGAGTAAAAAGTGAAAATAAGCCATTGTATATGTTACAATATTCGCTTTATAGCCTTTTTCATACCAAGTTTGTGATAAAACCTTTTTATCTATAAAGTCAAAAATTATTTTTAATGAAACTGTTTGCTTATAATACAGTTCATTATATAGCGATTCACTTTTATCCCAGCTTTCCACAATAAATTCAGCAAATTTTGCAAAATTCTTTTGCGCTCCCATACTTACATAATGTGGGCACTCCATCCAGGTATTTCTTATCTTCGCAATATCTGTTTTAGTTATCCTATGTTCTTTTGGGTTTTGCAATCGATATTTTTCCTGCTCCCCTTTAGTCATTTTGGATTGTTCTTGATCATATTGTCCTCTAGATCTTTCAAAAAACCAATGTGTTTCAAATTGATTGCCATTAACTGCAGGAGCATATAACCGTCGTGATGCCTTCTGCATCCTAATATTAAATTCATGATTTGAAAAGAAATCCGCATCATTAACTTTATTTTGACTATTTGAATATCTCGATATTTTAGGAATAACCTTCTGTGAAAGTTCGTCATCAGATATAACTGTTAATTTCATTTGTACATAAATACCGCCTAGGTCAGCTTTATCTTTATATCTTGTAATTGACAATGAGGCTGTCGTCTGTCCTCCATTAACAATTTGCATATTATTTATCTTTGTAATATATAAGTTACCATCTTCTTTTTTCTCTATTATTACATTTGAAGCCGTTGCAGAAATCCCATTATTATAAGCGAAAAACATTTGTTTATTTTCTTTGCTTAATATTGTACTTCTAATATCGCGATTCACCGAAACTTTTGTTGATAAGAATGATCTAACATTACCTTCTAGCAATCTGCTTCCATACATATCAAATATATCCGCTAAAGTATCCCCCTCTAGCACACATAAATAACAATTAAATTTTTCTTTCTTGGTTACTTCACCAGAGCCGAAGTCATAAATAACATCATTTGCTTTTAAAAATGGAATTCCATATTCCATAAAGTTCCCAAAGTTTATTTCAATAGCTTCGCGAACATCTCCTATTGCTAATGCTTTATAATATCTTTTTATATCCCATATATGAAATTCTGTAGGATAGTTCATAATTGTACTATTAGGAAGCGAATTTATACTCTCGCTCATTTCTTTATCAGTTATTATAAAGAATTTAAACTTAATTATTGATGATTTCAAATGAATAAGTCTTTCCAGCAAATCATAAACGGGTGTACTTATCTCAATCTCTCTTTTTAATTTTCCATTGTATACGCCATCAACAAAAACTTGAATTTTATCAAAAAGAGAATTAGCATCTGATTTTGTTATTTTTTCTATAGACTCATCGCCTAAATAATCAGCGATTATTAAGGACATAGAGCAGTCGTAATCATCGTATGAATATCCATCTATTCTATAACTTTTTCTTCCGTTTTTCCCAGTGGCGTAGCACAATTCATAATCCGTAATAATTCCCAAATCAACTAAGTGCTCTAATGATACTCTCATGTAAGTTGAAACAGTTCCATCAGAATCTACAGCTGCTGAACTTTTAACATACTCCAGATAATCCTTTCTGAATTCTACTATATCCATTCGTTCTCCTCCATACGCCATTCATTTATAGCTGAAAGAACAAGATCATATTTGACATTGCCTATTGATATATGAACATTGCTACGAGACAATTTAGGGAATTCATTATTAACCTTATATATTCGTATGTCACCAGCTTTATAAAATTGATCATGATACTCTCTTCGGTCATAGTACCCCAGATTTAAGAGTTTTTCATTAAATTGAAACAGTGATTTTGAATTACTTTCTAAAATTTTTCTATACCTTTCAAAAATTTCATATAGACTAAATCCTTTTCGATCATCTTTAACAGCTTTATCAACATTGATTACCGCAAGATATCCTTCATTACTTACGTCTAATTGTTCCAATGACGATATGCTTATAGTCAACTTTCTTGAAGCTATGGCTTTAACTTCAAACCAAGTATCTCCAATAATGAAATCTTGATCCGCACCTTCTGGTCCTAACCATGAGTCAATAATCTTATCAAATGTATATTTTCTATTCAAAACCAATTCTCCAAACGATAATTCTCCAATTAGGCCATTAATTACTTCATATCCAAGAGTATCAGAAGCATTTTCCAATAAGTTCTGCCATTTAATAAACCTTGATATGAAAGTCTGCATTCCTTGGTATTCATTATCACATATATATGTCAAGTCCATTAAATCTTTGCACAGGCAACAAAAAACCTCATTATTATCATCATATTTCAATTTAATTTGAATTGCCCAGCGTCCATCTCTCCTTTTGCCTTTTTCCACAAGAATTGATTTACTAGAATGCATTTGTGAAGGTTCATAATCAGATAATAATACTAGTTCCTTATAACCATCTACGTCTATACCAACAAAAAAATCCAATGGATGGTTTACATCAACCCTTTGCAAACACTCTTGTTTATCTGTTAACTTATTCCATTTACCTAACAGTTCTTCAATCGTCATCATATTCATCATCCTCCTCAAAATTGAGTTGGTTTCTTTCTTCTACTCTGTTAATTACATAGCGTACTTTCATACTTTTACCACTCATTCCTGGAAAACCTAGTCCTAAGGCTATCACTGGCATATCTGCTACAAGAGCATTTGCCTTATTATCTTGATTTTCTGAGTTTACTGTAATAAAATACATTAACAAAATAGGGTTTCTATCTGTATTCAAGTATGGTTTATCTGGTATTGTTTGTTTTTCTTTATTTTCAAGTATTTTTCTAAATTCATCTTCTATCATTTTGATCTTTCCATTATCCAAACCATATTTAGTTGCTCCCGGTACGCCCACTCTTGCACGCTGACCAGATATCAATAAACAACTATCAGATACCGATATTTCTCTCTTAGATAACTTGATTTTAAAATTCAAGATATCTTTATCAAAATATTTATCAACATAATCACCAGCCCCACCAATAAGAACCACATCCCAATATCTGTATGGTGCAAGATTTTTAATATATGAGCTAAGATCTTTTGGTGAAAATGGGATATGACGTGGATGCGAGATAAATTCTCTAATATAATCAGCAATTATATCTTTATCAATATTCTTAAATCCCTTTCTGTTCTCGCCACAATCAAGCACTTCATATTTCCCATCAATAACATGTCTTAGCATCGTATTCGTCGATTTAATATTAGATAATAGATTTTCTTTACTTGCCACCAATTTTGGTGTTTCAATAACTTTAGCTTCAACAGATATTAGCCTTTCAACTATTGCTGTATATCTACTTTTATTCCTTGCTGTAACAAATAGCGAAGATATATCTTGCCGAACTTTTAGTCCAAAATCTATGGGGGTTAATTGGGTTCTTCGCATTTCATCAATTTCATCTCGTAGTTCCGACATTGCACTCGAAATATATTGATACCAAGAAATTGCGTCAGCTCCCATCCAAATTTTAAATAATAAATCATAATCATCTCTATATCCGAACCATCTTCCCATCTGCATTAAGGTATCATACATTTGAGAATTCCTTCCAAAATAGCTAACGCATAAACCCTCTAATGTTAATCCTCTTGATAGGCTATTTCCACCAATAGCAATAACTCTTAGTCCAGCATCTTTATGTGGTTCATAATCCAAACGTTCAATTCCTTTTGATTTTGCTTTTTGATTGACAAGGCGTACTTCAATAGGCATGATAGCATCATATAATTTGTTCTGAATTACAATCCACTCTAATTTTGTTATATTTGCAAGATCATACTTTTCCCATATAGCATAGAAGGAAGCAATAGTATTATTTCTAACTGCATTATTAAAATCTAAGCGACTATAATTCTTAATTTGTTGTTTGTAGTAGTTAATTAAGGTAAAAACCATTTCATAAACTTGATCTTGTACACTTACATATTGACTTACATTAACTAACATTGATCTATGTGAATTTTTCTTACCTTTTATATCTTGTATTGCATTACATAGAATAAAATAAATTATTGCTTCTTGTAAACTTAATGGTAACGCTGGGACTATATGTGCAGACTTTGCTTTTGAACGAAAATGTTCATTTATATCTTTTATCTTTATTAAGGAAGATGCATATTTTGCATTTTCGCCAAAAATTTGTTGACTTCCTATATAGTTACTCGGCGTTGATAAAGAATATATAAAATCTGAAGGGAATAAATCAGGATCATTTATATCATCATCATCTGGGTTAATAAATATGTTTGCAAATGGCGTCGCAGTAACTGCTATATAGGAAGATCTTGAAAATAATTTTAATATATTACGTATCCATTCATTTATAGCAGTTGGATTTTCATCTTCTTTTTTTGTATTAACAGATGCATTGTCAGCCTCATCATCAATCAGAAGTAAGGGCAAATCAATTTTATCTGTACCCACATCTGTATTACATGTTCTTAACCATGATTCAAGGTTTTTTAGTACACTTTTATTTTTTTTAACGACAAGAACAACAGGCTCTGTAAACCTCTTAATTGTAAAGTTTAAAGATTGAAGTTTTGCCGAATTAAAGTCACTTATAATATCAGTAAAAGGATATGCTGTTCTTGTGCTATCAAAAAGGCCAACACCTATATATTTAGTTTCCATGTTACGCTGTAACACATTGCGACTATTTAAACCCACAAACCCTGCATCTATACGTTCCTGTGTTTGCTTTCTAAGACCTTCAATTGTACCTGTTAGCAAAATAATAACTTTATATTCTGCATCTGCAGCTTTATTACAAAGTGCTATATAGTTTGATGTTTTACCTGATTGTATATCTCCTAAGATCAACCCTTTTCTTTTCCAGCCACCTAATTGATTTGGGTTACCCACTAAATCAAGGATTTCATCACTTACTTTACCCAACATATTAACAACTTGCTCATTCCAACCTTTTTCTAACAGAAGATAATCCTTATACCTATTCCAATAATATGGATCTATGGTAGATTTTCTTGCAGCTAGCCACGGATGATATGTATTCATATCAACAATTTGTGTACCTAAATCTAAACGTACACTCATTTTTGATTGTATACTTCTTTCTACGAATTCTTTTTCGCCATCAGTCATAGGTCTAATTAATGCTGCTTTTTCAATAGCATCAATAATATCTGCCTCTGATGGATTTGAGCTTCCAATTTCGTGGCGTAATAACACCATTACCATATCTTCAATAAACTTTATATTATCCATTGTTACTATCAACCTCCTCATAAATAATCTGAAGTATATCTAAATATTCATTAAATGGCTCAATATTCTCGAACTTTTTAAATATTGTATCTAATTCGCCTTCATTTTTACCTTTTTGCATTAGTTCACGAGCTATATCACATATTCGCGCTTTTTCAATTTTTTCTTGATCTTTTCCTATTTTAACTTCGTTATGTATATCGTTATGTAAAATATTAATAGGAAGATTATTCTGAACTGTATCTAAATATATGGACAATACTTTTTTGCCATAATCATTGAGCTGTTCATTTACTAATTCAACCATTGGGTAATCTTTATTTATAAAATAACGTATGCCCTCCCGAGTCTCCATCCGTTCCCAGATATGTGAAACATTATCATCTTGCTCTTTTCGAGCTCTAAAACTCCATGTTCTTTTACTGCTAGTAGTTATATTACTTACTAATTGCTTGAGACGTATTTTTACTACTTCCGGAGGATAAGCTGTAGATTTTTTTATATCAAGTGTCCACATGTCATCTAAACAATTCGGAATGTCTACTCTTACTCGCGCTAACTTAGAATACTCATCCATTTTAATTAATTTAAACCATGTTCCCCACGTTAATAGGCGGTTATTTCGATATATGTAAAAACCCTGCCATCTGCGTAAGCCTTCTTTGCCACCATATTTATCTAGCTCTGCTTTTGTCATATTATCTGGATGTGGTAAAATGTATGGACGGATAATAACCTTGCCTTTTCTCCCTGGTAATTCTATTTTCTCATCATCCATCATAATATTACTTTTTGCCGAGAAAAATGGATCAAAAGCTATAATATCTATACCATTAATACTAATGCATACTTTTTTAACTCCATCTCCAGATAAATATCTGTGAAAAACCAATTCAAGATGTTCTCGCACTCTATCCATCTGATTATTAAATGCCTCTTCAAATGAAACACTTCCAATTGTAAATTTATCCAGTTTACTCCAAAGCACAAATGTTCCTGAATCATTTGCAAACAATTTATCAATAAACGGCAATTCAATTATCTCTTTGTCGGTAAGTTGTAAAAGACTCCATTTTTTAGTTAATGCAATATGATCCAAATCCCATTGTCTCGCATTAATAATATTTTTTTGCTTTGAGACCACGGTTAAGCACCTGCATTGAGATAATGAGGCGGTCTTTAATCCCAACCCATATCTTCCCAAATCATTTGTGGCTCTGGTATCGTTAGGATTGCAACTTCCATATCTCATTGCTTCTGTTAATTTTCCTGATTCCATACCTTTTCCATTATCAATAATCGCTATAAATGGAACATCATATGGCATAAAACATATTTGAATTTCAGATGCTTCAGCAGTTAAACTATTATCAATTATATCAGCAATTGCCGTCTCGATCGAATACCCAATAGCTCGAGTTGATTCCATTAACAATGGTGCATATGGCGGACAATCTATTGGCTGCATATTTAATCACTCCCTTATTGCATAATTATAGAACAATCATTTTGTTCCATATTATCCCACATTTTTGTATATTATACCATAATATACCATTTGTGTATACAATTAGAGCTAAAAGTATCAGCAGAGTAAAATGAAAAAGTAATACCTTGAATGTAAATAGAAATTCCTCTAGACTACAGCGAAGCTTTTTGTAACCTGAACCTCTACTTTATTGATTTTACTAGTTTATATTACGTTTACTTTTAAAATAATATAGCTATAATTGAGCTGTGAGCACTGTTTTCAACTTATTTTTGCGTACAAAAAATAGACGTCTGGAAAATACCGTGTAAAAGTAAATTCCACACGATGAATTTACTTTTTCATGGAGTAATCTCTGCCTGTATCATATTTTCAGCTGATAATTAGTGTTTCAATAAGGATTGCTTTAGCATGATATCATCCGCGGGTATTGGTTTAAGGCCAGCAGCATGAATCAGCTTTTTATCAAGCAGTAACTGAGCCAGTTCTAATGGATTGCGACCATTTAAACTGGCTCTTGCTGTACAGTTAATGTGATTTGCTAACAATGTCAAGTCTTCCTGTGTAAGACCAGTTATCGATATACCTTTTGGTATTACCTTCCGAATATATCCATGATTCTTTTCAAGCTTGGCTTTCTGCCAAGATGCCAGTGGATCACAGAAAAACACTTTAGTTCTTTCTCCTCCATTTAAGCTTTTCTCAACATCTGCCGGACCTTTGAATTCAGGGCCATTGTCAGTGTTATCCTGAATTCGTCATAACAGCGACTATGCCGAAGAAAATACTATGCCGAAGTTTTGCCAAGCCATACAAGAGTACTGATACTGTCATTATTTCTTCGGCATAGTATCCGATTCTAATCAAGTGAGTAGAGTGCTTTACGTATTTCCTCACGTTTCCAGATTTTTTCCGTTGAGTCCGCAAACTGTGGTGCAGCCTTATTCATTGCTTCACTCATCATTTCAAGGGTCGCAAATGCATAGAACCCTGAAGTGGTGGACATACTTTCGTGTCCGAGTAACTGCATAATAAACGGAAGTGGTACACCGTTTTTATATAAATCCATAGCTTTGGTTTTTCTAATTAAATGGCAATGAACCTTATCCGGAACCTCATTACATTCGGTGCGAGCCTCATTAGCTGCAGTCTTTAGAATTAGGCTAATGCTGTCTGTCGAGAGTCTATGAGGAACTCCGTCTAAAAAGCTATAAAACAGCGGTGATTCTTTTCCTGACAGATGAAACTCTTTCAGGTACGCTTGTAGATGATTAACCGTCTTTGCCATAAGAGGAACATTTCTACTTTTTCTGCCCTTTCCGGTTAAGGTAATAAATGGATTAGTAGCTTCTAAGTGAAGAGATGAGCAGTTTAAATCAGCAAGTTCTTGCACTCGAGCACCAGTATCGTATAGCAGAATTAAAAGCATCCGATTTCGTCGGTGTTTTGTAGTTTTCACATCGTAGGCTGAAAGGATGGCTGATGTGGCTGTTGGCTGAAGGTATTGTATAGGTTTTTTCTCTTCTTTTACCTTCTTGATGGCGCAAACATCTGTATAAATACCTCTCAACTCAAAATCCTCTTCGCTACAATACTTTAAGTAAGAACGTAGGGCAGTTAACTTCAGATTGATAGTTTTTGGTGAAAACTGCTGTTGTTTCAAACACGATACATAATCCTTGACATTGTCACGAGAGAAAACATCGAACGATACGTTTTCGTTTGCTATACCCTTTTCGGTATCAAGAAACGATAAATAGGTTTTTAGTGACTGCTTATAGGCCTCTACCGATTTATCAGATAGATTCCTGACTACGGGCATGTAATCATGTAAATATGATCTTGCTAAAAACCAAAAGTTACTATCTTTTTTACGTTTATACTTCATAATCTTCAACCTCCGGAATTAAATCCTCCATAGAGGCTGTGAGTAGTGAGTACTGCGTAAAGTAATCAGGAATAAGATGTATATAGTAATAAGTACTCTCTAGAGATGCATGTCCCATGTATCTCATCAGATAAGGCAGCATCGCATGTACGTTTTTCCTTTCTTCCGACCAGTGAGCAATGTTTGCACATGCGAAATGGTGTCTAAAATCATAAGCTCTTGGTTTTACCTTGCCATCATAAGGCAAGCCCGCTGATACCCATATCTGCCGAAAGTTTGCTGAAACGGCAGTAGTTGATATAATGCCACCATATCCACCAGGGAAGAAGTATTCCCTGTCAGGAAAACACTTTCCTATTGCTTTGTCGTATTTTTGTAGATATTCAATAAGTTCATCAGATAAGAATAACCGTCGATCCTTATGGCCTTTTGAATCAATGATATCTAAATACCCCTTATCTAAATGAACATCGCTGCACTTTAGCTTCCTAGCCTCACCACAACGTGCACCACAACAATAAAGGAATCTATAAAAGGCGGGCAAAACATAAGGTCTGCCTATAGCCTTGTATCTTAATACGCAGGAATCACATTTCTTAAAAAATGTCTGTATTTCTGCCCCTGTCAGCAGATACACTTCGGGTTTATACCTTTGAATGATAAATCTGCCATCAAGTACATACGCTTCGGAATCACCTATGCTATTAAGGTAACGACCAAACTCTCTTATCGGTGAAATCCAGCTCCTGTCATTAGTCGTAGATTTGTCAGCATGCTGCAATGCCCATCCTTCAGCCACTTCCTTTGTAAGTATTGGTGCATTTCCATGCGTGAGGTTGTAATCATCAAGTTGGCCAAGATAACAGGTTGCAGTTTTGTATTTGATACCCAGGGAGTTTTTTAATGCCACAAAGTCTTTTAACAATGGGGCTAGATTACTTACAAACTTAGCCATGGTACACCTCCTTAGAGATGTTAACCATTGGTAATACACACTTCTTTAGCCTCGTTTCATCTGTAGTAATGTATATATCAGTTGTATCTGTATTCGCATGTCCTAGAATAGCAGCAATAGTAGCAACAGGTACCTCATTCTTTACCATCGTTGAAGCAGCATTATGTCGAAGCATATGCATTCCACAGATTCGGTTATCCTTGCTAATACAGGCCGCTCTAAACACCCTGGAAACAACCGCGTGACAAGATGCATGGTCAGCTAAGGGTTCGAAAGGATCTAACTGCCTTACAAACAGGAAATCACTATCTGTCAAGGGTCTTTCCTTCGAAATATAATTAGCTATAGCATTTCCAACAGATATGGTAAGAGGAAGGCAAACTGTATTGCCCGTTTTGCTTTGTCTAAAGGAGATTGATTCATTAACCCAATCAACATCAGACAACTTTAGCTTTATCAGGTCACAAGCTCTAATACCTGTAGATAGCCCTAGTAAAACAATAGCCGCATCTCTATGTGAAATGCTCCCTGAATCTATAGCACTTTTTATGCCTGATTGTTCACTGTCAGTAAGCGTCGGAATGATTCTCTTATGTCTGTAGGCATGAATTCCAGCTATTGCATTGGTTAAGTTCTCTCTTTGGGCATACCTGAAATATCGACGTAAGCCACAGAGCACAGCTCTTTGCCGAGACTGCTTAACAGACTTTATATAGGCCAATACCATTGATGCGGAAAGGTTATCAAGGCTAAATACATTCATTTCTTCTAAATGTCGAAGTAGGTAATACAATTCATACTCAAAGAAATGTATGGTATTACTGTTGTCATACGTGGCACATAAGTAGTCTTGATATTCTCGGTAGATGGTTCTGAAAAGTTCACTAACAGGCTGAACCTTACCACGTTTTAATGTAGAAAAATCAAAGACCCCCTTGTTGTAGTAGCTGTCAATCAAGCGGATAAATCGCCCCTGAGTGTGGTACCTGTTTGTGCTAAACTTACCGGTCTTTTTGCTAACAACATCATCCGCATATAGTTGACCCAGCTTAGGCATGTAGCTAGTGGCCCCATTTTCTTCACAGAAGGCCTTAAATCGTCGAATCACGCCCTGGTAATTGTATATAGTATGTTCGTGATATTCAACTTCTGATAAGGCAGCTAACAGTTTGTTGCAGATAGTATTAATCTCCATTTTGAAGTACCTCCTTTGATTTAGATACTTCAAGTATAAAATACTATGCCGATAAAAGTACTGTAAAGTCAGGCGTATTCGTAAGGTGCACAAAACTTCGGCATAGTATTTTCTTCGGCATAGTCAGTGTTATCCTGAATTCGTCATAACACTGACAATGGTGCGGAATTTCAAAACCCATGGGAACTGGAATATAATAAGAAAGAAGAGATCAGAACAAAAGTTTATTACTGCGACCCGAATTGTTCTTGGCAGAAAGGCATGATTGAGAAGAATCATAATATATTCGCTATATTTTGCCGAAGGGTAAAACCTTTGATACATTTCATCAGAATGATATAAATCGAATGATAAATCATATAAATAGCACCGCCAGAGACAGCCTAAATAGCGGCACACCATATCAACTGTCTCTTTTGCTGCTGGACAATACTTTACATAAAGTCTTGTCGCTTCAAGCAATTGAACCTGATGAAGTAATGTTGAAACCTGCATTACTGAAACGCTAAAAAGATAAAAGCACAGACAGAAATCCACCGAATAAAAGCAAGAAAGCAGGTGGACGTTAGTCTCGCACACACAAGTCCAGTTGATTGTTTGCCATGCTTTTAAACCAGTTTTTCTCCCGTGTTTATGATAATTATAAACGTAATCACGTGTAATGTTAAGTAAAAAATACGGATTTTAGTCTCACACAGTCCCGGATTTAAGCCACACCGGATTTTACTATGTCATTCAACGAAAGTATCAGCAGCAGTATCAAACTAGTATCAAACTTGTAAAATGGAAAATGAAAAATATTGGGAAAATATTAGGATGAAAAATATTTGAAAGTATTTAATAAAAATTTTAAAAAGTTGATGATAAGCGCGATTTTTGTTATAATCAATAAAATAAGCACTAACGATTCAAGTTTGGCGACTCATCGTTAATGCTCATAATGTAAAGTGGCTGTCCCACTATTTCTATTTATGGATACTATACCATAGATTTATTTGCTGTGTAAGTCTTTAAGCAGCTCTATTCTTATGCTATAGTATATAATCAAATATTATGATTTGGGCCACCACCACGTCTCTATGGGGCTTTTTTCTTTATAAAAAAGTATCCCTAAATATAAAAACGGGGGATATGTATGATTTATTCTTTTGATAACTGGCCATTTGAAAAGGGGCAACCAGCAACCTTATGTTGGATTTCATCTCCAAAGACACAGATGAATTCCATCAACAGATTAATGAATTTACATTTCAAAGTAAAATCAAGCAATAATTCATATAACTATTTATCATTTTCGTTTGCATGGGGTCTATTACCGCTTTTTCAGTTAGGCTATGTTTATGTTGATGGTAATCCCATAGCTCCTGATAAAAGTTTTATTCAAAAGAATTTCACTCTATCAACTCATGATTATTATACTGGCAGATTAAAACCCTGCTACTCGCTTCCGTATGAATTAATATATTTGAAAGCTCTGGGAGTATCATCTCTTGAGCAAGTTCTTGTATTAAAAGAAAAGGACAAAGTATATTATATTCCTTGTATCGAAGTCGTAAGATGCCTTTATATAAGCAAGCCCTTATATGCAGAAAGTCTTTTAACAACCGATGGACTTACTCCATATTACGAGTCACTAAATACTTTATGTGATAATAACTACGAGATCATATTTAATCGGAATTTTCATACCTCAGATCTTTATTATAAAAATATATTGGACTTTGTTTTCTTTAATACAAATATCGAAATGCGTAATTGGCGAGATTCAATCTATACCAAATATGCTGAATCTAATATCATACATGCTTCATTGCCTAAATTTAAAAGCCTTGATTTAATTGGATCCGGATGTAGTATATCGAAAACAAATCCTTACAACGAGAATGAACAGTATGATCACATCCTGATACTCAATTTACGTCTCAACAACATACCGATTACGAATTACTCAATAAGCTATTGGCATCCAGCTATATCAACCATTACCACCACTACTCAGGGACATCGTTCTATGCAGGAAGGCACCAAGGAATTTGATCAAATTCATATCAGCTCCACTGTTGCACCTCATAAAGGTAAATCAAAGCAACTAGAAACAAGGATTCAATCCTCACATAGTTTTTCTGCCCCTGCTTTAATAAAGCGAAATAAGTATCCCCGTACTGCAGCTCGAATGATTTACCAAAAAGAAGAACCACCCCAAAACTCCATCTATTCTGCTCAGCCTGCTATCTCAGGTGGAAAAGCAAGTCCACTCAATATAACACTTGACGAAAAAGAATATCAAGAATTTCTCACGGAATACAATGATAATAATTTTATAAATTTCTGTAAGGCTATTGCTCATTTTCACAAGCTTCCGGGGTATCACGCAGACATTAATTACGGAACATTGCCACAGTCAAAAGCAACCGGCAACACACAAACATCAACCACTAACCTCCCAAGACGTTATGCTTATGCACGAATAATATCATCATATTGTTCAGTTATTATCTTTGAGTTATGCACGAAAGATGGAGATAATAAATCGACAATACTTGTGAGAAATGTTTCTGATTTTCAAGCAACACTAAATATGCTCATCGAATCAATTCAGAAAGATAAATATTGGTGTGATAAAAATCTTTCTGTAAAGTTTAAAAATAACTATACACCGATAGCGCATTATTCCAGACGGTCTACGGTGCGATGGTTCGAAATCATGTTTTCACATATCAGTAAGTGAATTGATCCATAAATTGATACCAGTCCTCATCACGGATACCTGCTTTCCTTAAAATCATCCATGGAATGACAGGTTTTTCCTTTTTGTCAAATTCATCTTTTGCCCATTCAATCTTTCTAAGTCGATAATCATAAGTACTTTCAATACTTGCATTTATTTTATTCAATGTCATAGGTAGTGATTTTGCATTTCTTTCAATTATACATTTCCGCTGCATATGGCGACATATGCTTGCCTTCGTGATTTGTTCGGGCTTTCCTTCTAAATTCTTTATTTGATTAACCACAGCATCTACCAAGCCCTGGAGCTCATTATCAATGCTTGCCCAATCTTTATAAATAATGACTCCTTGTGGTTTTGTTTTTTGAGGGGAATTTCCTAACATCCAATCATTATCATGCCTTCTTAGCCAAGTATAAGCAGGGCGGTCAGCTTTTATCAAATCAATTCTGATACCGTTAGGGTTCTTCTCCCATGCATCAAGCCAGCGTTTTCTATAATGTATCAGTTTTTCCTCAAAATATATAGGAGGCTGGAATACGGTTTTTTCATGGTTTACAAATTTCTCTTGCTTTAGAATCAAGCAGATATATTGTTTCAGTCCACCTGCCAGGAAATCAGCAAATAGTATAAACCGAATTGGTACAACTGGATTTTGACTGCCTCTGCATAAGGTTATTAACCAATGTACTTTATTGTCATTATATAAATCCATAAGTAATTGCTTCGGCTGTAGAGAACTGTATCTAGCATAAAACTCTTCACACAGTCTATCAATCTTAACTAAACCCTTTTGGGTAGATAACCCCCTGTCGAATAGAAGAGCAATAATAGTTTCTCTTTTCATTTCATAATTGGTCCACATTAATTTTCTAATAAGCTCATAATTCTTGTAGATATAGTCAATATCACATGCTATCTGATATTCATTTTTGTATTCTGATATATCCTCCGCATCCAATGAATCCATTGCTTCATTCAATAATTCTAAAGCAATATATCGATTATTTCTATTATCTGATATCTCAATACTACTATCTTTAAGGTAACAACTGTGTTTGCCACAAACAGATAGTCCATAGGTTTGATGTATCCTATGCCAATATGCCTCACCATAATTAATCCTATCATCGCGAATACATATTGGACAATATCTTAAAAACCTTGGGTTTAAATTATGTTTATAAATAGAGAATGAATTTTCCTTCTGGTCATTACCTATAACAGAATTAAATGCATGATCAAATTGCTGCCTATTAAGGAAGCAAGTTATATACGGGAATACTGTATGTTCAAATAATATCGTTTCATAGTTCAGCCCAAATTTCTTGGTTTTTTCAGCCAGACTGTTTATATGTTTTGGAATTAAAACGGTTGCTCTTTCACGTCGATTATCAAATAACTGTTCCATAGTATCAGCCATTTCGTCATTACCACTCCAGATGTGGAATCTTGCAATTATACTGTATAATAGTTCGTCTGGGTATGGTTTTGGGAAAAACGTCAGCACTATATAAACCTCCATGAATCTAGCCCGTTTGTTATTCCCCCTTTTCAGTTTTTTTGTTAAGAGTTTCTGCAATTTTCGAATGGTATTCCGAGTTCGTCCGCGGAATTATGTCAGGTAAATCTTGTTCCTGTGAATTTAACCGTTTCGTTGAATTATTATCTTTCTTATTTTTCTTGCTTTCTTCTCTAAACCTTTCTTTCTGTAATAGTACATCCAATTGAATTTCCTTGTTTTTAATTTTTTCCTCGATCAATTCCCTTTCTACTTCATAGTCTTTAGAAAAATAAGCTCTTTCTATCAAATCAACTGTAATTATTTCATCTTTATCAGAATCATCTGTTATTATTTTTCTCTGAGCTATGCTAAATATTTTTACTGCTTCACCGATAATTCCAGCAGATGCCATATATACTGCAGCACTTAACTCTGGTGTTAAAGGTGACTCTATTTTTGTCCATTGATATTTCCATAACTCTTTCATAAATCTAGCCCAATCAGACGAATTGTACTGAAGATTGGATATTTTCCCACTGCCTACAAAGCCCATGGTACGTCTGGCATACATTAAGTTCTCTGAAATTGCATCAATTGCTTCGCCAACACCTATTAGAATGACCGGAACGCCAATCGTATTAACCAGATTTAAGATATAATTCATCATTTGTTGTTTACCACCGCTTTTGGCCTGGCTCACATTTTGAAACTCATCAATAATTAATATCCCTAAACTATGTCTAGCAGCAATGGTTGCCATCTTTGTCATCATTGAATCAGTAGTAGCTCTTGGGCTATCACCATATTTTTTAAAGGTATTATCGCCCGTTATCTCATCAAACTTTTCAAGGAATTTACCACATAATCCTTTGACACTTCCATCAAAAGGACATTCAATTTTCATCCAGGTAATTTGCATATGGGGAAAATCTTTACCATTATATTTCGCGTGATTAATAACTTGCGGTATACCTGATAAAACTCTGTTTACGCAGGAGGTTTTCCCCATACCAGTTAATCCGATTATACTACATCCACTGGTTTCAGCATTGGTCCCCAGAAACCTACTATAATCACTTTCATGTTCCTTGGCACATCTAGCCAATCCATTCAACCTTCTTACATAATCATTATTTAACGGATTCCTGTTTTCATATCCATGAAAGAGAATATTAATAATATTTTCAGCCATATCCATATGAAAACCTAAGGGCCTAAAGAATTGTGTTAACTGTGTTAAACACCTTCTACGGATTAACGCCTTTTCTTCCCTTTCATCCTTCTGAAATGGAATAGGATTATTTAAAAGGTTGTATATATCCTTACTATCCTCAAAGGTTGGTAAGGCCTCGATTAATGGATTCCCTTTATAAGCCGATAATTTCTGTTCATCATACTTAGCATCAACAAAAAGTAAATTCTTTGGATATTTACTCATCTGTGTCCTCCTGATCCATTGCGTTCAAAAATGATTCAGAATATGATTCATCATTTCCACTCCATAGTTCAATGTTCTCTAAGCTCTCATCCTTTGGTGTAAATTTCTCATCTTCCCGTTTGAGTTGTTTTTCAATGAATCGAGATGTATTAATATTCTTTATATCATTCTTAACAATTTTTGATTCTATAAACGTGATTTTTTGATTATCATCTGCATTTTTAATTATTTCATCTACATTCTTACGATAGTTAATTTCATTTTGAAGCAAATCAGTTTTCATTCCTGCGCGCATTCGAGCCTGTATTTCCAAATATGTTATTAAATCTTCATAGGACCACTTAACGAACTTATCTTTACATGCATCAGTTTTTTCGCACCATTCGAAGCTACCATCATCTAGACATAATAAAATATTTGCTGTATCTCTTGGATCAATTTTGATGTTACACTTAAGTCCTCCTTTTTGCCTTGCTTTCTGCATCCATTTTTTCTCGATCATCGTGTCACATATATAGAAGTTCTTATTATACAATATTCCATGTGGAGTTACCGATACGTCATTTATTTTGGGAAGCAATGCTATTCTTATTGATTCATCCTCCAGTTGACGAAGTGTTCCCCCGCGGTTTTCTTTTCCCCAATTCCATATTTCAATTGGAATTGGTCTGATACCAGCTTGAATTATATCATCAGATTCCTGTGGGAATTTTCCTAATGCTCTTTGATTATGAAGCAAAATATAATTAATCACTATAAGCGTAAAATCATCAATATTTAGCTTTGCATCAAGTCGATAATCTTTACCGCCGCGTTGTCTAAAATCAGGCTGTATCTTACCAGGAGTTGATAAAGTGCTTAAATTTAATAATCTAAAGCTTTGTTCGACTATACCTTTCAAGTCAGGTCTCCAAGCAGAAGTATTCTGCATATAAACCCCTAGTTCTTCAACCACGTTATTACTATTTTTGCTTATTAATTCACCATTATCACATAAAATTGATACTGGCAGACCATGGCACGGCCATTGTTCTTCAGTGATATCCTTTCCATATTTTTTGCACAACTGAACTTTATCGGTAAATGTATAATATAAAGCCATCATGGCACCTACCCATGACGGCCCTTCCACACCAACATAAAATCCGGTAATCATTCTTGAATAAACATCAGTTACAAAATATAAGACTGGTCTACCAACAAGTTGTTTATTATCAAAAGTAGCTACCAAATAAATATCTGCTATTGTAGCGTCTATCTGATATTTTTCTCCAGGACAGTAGGCCTCTTTTTCTGAACTTCCTGTTAACGCTCTACGATTACGAGCATAGGCTTTCTCACCGATTCTAGTAACTTCATTTCTAAATGGAGAGCTATTGTAATAAAATTGACGATAGGTTGGATACGTTGAAAACAATATATTCGACTTCTTATCTGTGTAAAAATCAGTACACATTTGCTTATAAACATCCATCAATGTCCTGGATTTATCTTTGTTATAATAACGCTTAATAGCGATTTTAATATTTGTAATGTCTTTAGGTGTTAAAGCCTTCCTATTATTTTTTGAATCTTCTTCAGCCGGAGCTCTACCTAATATTTTATCTCCACGTTTATCTAACTGTGTTCGGTTTCCTCTGGCACGATAATCAGGAATTAAGGCAGCTTTAACACTTCCTCCCGCCCAGTAATTGTGTAATATACGCTGTACTTTCACTCGATCAATAGCTAATTCATTTGTTATTTGAGTAAAGAATTTTTTTCTTTCCGTACCATAATAGCAGAACGGTATGTTTTTGACAAAATCCTTTATTATCGACCAATCATTTTCTATCTTGAGTTTTTGTGCATCAGTTAACTTTTCTATATTGATAACAGGTGCATTGTCTGTTGTTAGAATGAGGAGACCAGTTTCAATTTCATATTCTATTTCTGAAAAGTCTACGGGATACGGCAACCCGGCTCCACTCATTTTGATCAATGTTATTTCTTTATCTATGGAATTAATATTTAGAACCCTATATTTTTCGTTATTATCTCTATCTTGATAAATCTGATTACACAATATCTTCATCTGCCATCTCACCTTTCAGCATATTTATAAAGGTTTTATAGTCAACCATTTCATCGATACAAGTTCCTACAATTAAGCGTTCTATATTCACAGGAATATCTTTCAAAGCGGCAAAATAATAAAATAACCTTAAAGTAAAACCCTTTTCATACCCATTCTCTATATCAATACCCTTACATATTTCGCATAACCTTATTCCTTGACCCTTAAAATGAATTATTGCATCAAACAATTCGTTATAAATCTTATCGATTACTTCATTACCTATCTCCGGTTTAATGGTAGCATGTGAGAATAAGAAAGAAATATTACGGGCAGCTACGCGGTTAAAACTATCTTCCGAGATGATTTCATAAGCTACATCACGATATCCCCAATATGTTTCTTCTATAGCAAGCTTTTCCATAACTCGCCTTTTCTCGAGCTCATTCTTATATTTAATAGTATAGGCTTTTAAATGACTTTTCCCATCTCTTGTAAACGTAACCAGCATATCTGTTTGCATTATATAATCGCATCCACTTTTATATGGTTTTGGGGGCTTATAACCTAATTCTTTAGCAATGCTAATTATCTCATCTGCGGGATGCAACGGATACTGTTCTCGCAAGTCCTCAATATCATCATTCCAAAGAGAGTAGAAGAAATAATCCTTTTCAAGATCACTATGAAAATGATGGACTCGTTTACTATTAGGTGCATTGACTCTATTTCCTCTTCCCATAGATGAAAAATCTCCGATCTGAAGCCAAGGAATATATTTTTCTTTTTCGCCCTGACCACGACCCGCCTTAATCCATTTAGCAATTTTCTCTTTTGTTAAATTGTTTTTTCGTCTCGGCATAAAAACCCCCTACTATCACTTACACAAATTGTAATTAAATACGATGGGGAAAGTCAATATATAAAAGGACTTATTTCATATATGCAAAACACCGTAATATTTTGAAACATCGAATTACTATAAAAACCATTAAAAGAGACATGTATTTCATTAATAAGAAAATTAATTCTTTCATTATGTTACAAAAAATGCGAATAATAAGTGAGTAAGTATATATAAAAATATGGTAATTACAGATAAAAAGATGTATAATATGTTTATATGTCAGATTCCGGCAGATCTAGCAAGACTGAACCTGTTGTGATGACATTAGAATAAAATGAGGAGAATAGAAATGATTAATAAAAAACAGGTAAATGAACTATCACAAGAGATACGCGGCTTAATAAATAACGGTTTTAAGGAATCTGCAGAACAAAAGATTAAATCTGCTAACTTAACAACAGAGGAAATGAATTTTCTTCATAAATGTTTACAAGCGGATGGATATGACCCTAATACTGATATGTTTATCTTATATGAATCTGATAATTCTGCTTTTCTTGATTTGGTTAAACAAGTCATGGATAATGTTAAAAAGAATAAGTAGGTGATCTTTATGGCAGACTGGATTATGGTGATATTAACCGCACTCGCAATATTCGTAAGTGTTATCGCAATGTTGGTAAGTTCATTGGCTTCTAGCAAAGGTAATGAAGTTGCAATAGCCGCCAATGAAATGCTTAAAGGTCAAGTGGAAATGCAGATTAGAGAAATGATAACAGCCGCAAGAGAACGATTTGAGAATCTTGCGATACAGTCTAACAGCGATAATGAGAATGAACTTCTGAAAAAATCTATAATATCCGCTTTAGAGAATATTAGAAATACATATGATGAAGCATGTGCCAGATACTTAGATAATAGGACTGATAGGGAACGTTTTAAAAAGATGTATTTTGATGAAATACGCAATATCGTTGAGAGCAATGAAACCAAGGAATTCTACATCTGGCCTCAAACAAAATATAGAGCTACCTATACTGTATATGAAGAATGGTTTAACCTTGAAAAAAAAGTTCCTAATAAGAAAAAAAGATAAACGTAAAGAAACATATATAGAAAACATTCAAAGGGTTTTATTAGTTATGTCATATGTGTTAAGAAGAACATTCTAGCCTTAACGAATTTGTAAAGGATTTAATCTTAATATCTTTTTAGATATTAGAATTTATAAAGTCACTTCTAAATGAGCCACTTATCAAAATGATAGGTGGCTTAAAATTAGTCAATTATATAATCCTACAATAAAAGAATTTTACTCCATTTCAATATTTATTGTACGATATCATTATTTATTGTTTTATTTCATTATTTATTGAATCTCAACAATTTTTCGAGTTAATAAAACACATGTCTCCACATGTGTACTATGCGCAAACTGATCAACCGCCCTCACCCTAGTCAGCTTATAATCCTTCTCGCACAGATATTTTAAATCCCTCGCCAGTGTCGCAGGATCACAGGATACATAAACTACCCTTTTTGGTGCCATTGCAAGTATGGTATCAAGAAGGCTTTGTTCACAGCCTTTGCGTGGAGGATCTACTACAATAACATCAGCCTTAATGTTATCTTCTTTATATTTCTTAGGAAGTACTTCTTCTGCTGCTCCTACGTAGAACTCAGCATTTGTAATGTTGTTTAATCGTGCATTGGTTTTTGCGTCTTCAATTGCCTGTGGAATAATCTCTACACCATAGACCATTTTAGCCTTTTGCGCCAGAAATAACGATATGGTTCCAATCCCGCAATAAAGGTCCCAAACCACTTCATTTCCATTTAGATCTGCATAGTCTAAAGCCAATTCATATAGTTTCTTGGTCTGTACTGGATTAACCTGATAGAAGGACAGAGGGGATATCTGATACTGTACTTTTCCGATATAATCTGTAATAAAGGGTTCTCCCCATAATGGAATTATTTGATCCCCCAGTATGACATTGGTCTTGTCCAGGTTAATGTTAAGGCAGATACTCTTCATTCCATTAATCTTCTTAAGCCCTTGTATCAGCTCCTCCTTATGAGGAAGTTGTGTACCATTAAGTACAAGGCAGACCATAACCTCACCAGTCCTATAACCAACACGGGTTAAGATATGTCTGATTAAACCTTTATGTTTTTCCTCGTTATAAGGCTCAATTTTGTAGGTTTCTATAAAAGAACGAAGAAATGCTATAATCTCATCATTAACTTCTGCTCCGATATAACAGTGCTTTGTATCAATGATTGAATGGGTTCTGCCTGCATAAAACCCAATTGCTATACTGTCATCCTTATTTTTCCCAACCGGGAACTGTGATTTATTACGATAATGATATGGTTCCTCCATACCGCAAATCGATTCCATAGGAATGTCAGTGAAGCCACCAATCCTTGTTAAACAGTTCATTACCTTCTGCTGCTTATATTCCAGTTGCTTCTGATAATCCACATGTTGAATTTGACAACCACCGCACCTGGCAGCAATGGGACATCTAGGTGCTACACGGAAGCTGGATGCTTCGACTAGCTTAACTAGTCTGGCATAGCCGTAGGTTTTCCCTGTCTTTGTTATCTGTACCAGAGCACGGTCACCCATGACTGTGTCTTTAACAAATAAGGTATAACCCTCATATTTTCCAATACCTTCACCTTCTGAACCAATATCTTCAATTACAATCTCAACCTGATCATTTTTCTTCAATAGTTGCTGTTTTGTTGTCTGCATTCTACACCTGAACCTTACTAGGAATTTCATTTCTTTTATCTTTTTACTTATATTCCTGTATCTAAATCTATATTATTTATTGCCTGCTTGTTTATTATAAGTGCTAAGTTATCAAGCATCAAAACCGTAATTAAGTAATAACCTTTTAAGTTATATCTTAATTACACTTCGTACTTCTCTTAATATTGGATTCAAAAAATCTCTGATAACCTAGCCACTCTGCTTTCGGGTCAGCAGACGCAAGAAGTTCATTCATGGTCTGAAGCTTTGCATCGGTATTATCAGCGAAATGCAGTGCCAACGCCTCCATGGTAGCTGGTTTCTTCGGCGAACCATACTCCAACTCACCATGATGTGACAGAATACAATGGATCAGTTCATTTGCCAGTTTAACAGGGAACTTATTCATTTTTTTGATATGATTGTTAACAATGTTGGCACCGATGAAAATATGTCCTAATAATTGCCCGTCATCTGTATAATCATTTTCAGGGAATGAGGAAAGCTCCTCCATCTTACCAACATCATGGAACATGGCTGCCACAACTAACAGATCTCTATTAATAACTGGGTAGCTTCCTGCGTAATGTATACAAAGCTTTACAACACTTAAAGTATGCTCCAATAATCCACCTACAAATCCATGATGAACGCTTTTTGCCGCTGAATGTGATCTGAATTTCTTTACAAAGTCCGTATTGGTAACAAAGAAATCTTCCGCTAGTGTTCTGAGGTTTGTTTCCTTTATAGAAGCTATATATTCTTTAAGCTCAGTATACATTGCATCTATATTTTTAGTCGATACCGGTGAATAATCCTCTGGATAATATTCACCCTCCTGCGCTTTATATATCTTACTTATATTTAATTGAAGTGCATCCTGAAAACTGGTTATCTTCGCATCAATATGTACGAAATCCATTGCTTCATACTGTCTGATTTCACTTGTAAAGTCCCATATTTTTGCGTCAATGGTACCTGTTTTATCTTGTAAAAGCAATGACACATAGGTCTTTCCATTTTTGCTTGTTAAAACCTGCTTGGTTTTGCATAAATATATCTCATTCTTTATTATATCGTTCTCTCTCATGTCTTGAATATATCTCATTATACTTACCTTTCTATTCACAATTGCTACTTTGCAATCTGCTCTCTTACTAATTATAACCCAGCCTCTCATATATATAAAGCGAATCTTATTACTTCGTGCTATTTTATAGAAATGTGCGTAACAGTAGCCATAAACACGATTTCACTTTAAGCAAAAAGCCTTACAAGTTTATAACACAATATGTATTCAAAAGCAAGCTTTCTACTTTATATTACGTAATAAACTTATCTGGTTGCACTGATATAAAAATACTGTAAATAGATATCTGTCGCAATTCACGTCAAATCATCTATTTACAGCACATAACTTACATATGATTCGAGCGATAAAAGCCCTCCAGAATTTTAAAAGAAGGAATATGACTGTATATATCCAGTTGGCGCAGACCGGCATCTATGAATTGCCTTCTCTTTAGGCAATTCATGGAATGGTAAGGCAAGTCCAGATGGATGTATGCGGGCATATTCCTCGTTTATGACTTAATTGGCTTTTATCGCTCGAATCAATTTATTGAACCTTATCTCCAAGAGTCACAGTCAATTCCTTATCACTACCAACGGAGGCTGCAGTTCTCTTAATCTTAATGGTAATCTTTTCACCTGATTTATATTCAGATATTTTGTTATAAAAACTACGAGTATTTGTAATAGGAACCTCATTTACACTTAATAAAATATCCCCATTTTTAAGACCTGCTTCAAATGCCGGTGATTCCGTCTGCACTTCACTGACAAAAATTCCATTTTCAATCCCATACTCTTGCTTTGTTAAAAATGTCATGTCGTCGGCTTTAATTCCAAAATAGATCCGCGGCTTTTGATTACCCATTTTTTCAATAATAGATGTTATTTCACTAATCCCTATCGCTGTACATAGCTCTTCATTAACATCTTCTTTTAAAGTTCTGGTGATAATGCCAATTACTTGTCCCTTCATATCAACAATAACACCATCACTATAGGTGTTGCTGTCCATGTCCGTATTAAAGAGTTCAATACGATTGTCTGTAACATTGGCCCAGCTTCCTTTACTAGTAATCATACCTGTTTCCATTGATCCAAAGTGTCCGTTTGGATTACCCAGTGCAATGACAGGTTCTCCAACCGCTATTATATGGGAATCCCCTAGTTCAGCTACTTGGAGACTACTTAAATAAATTTTTGGTATATCCTTAATTGCTACTGCCATAACCGCAAGATTAAGATCACTTTCATAATCAATTAATTCTGCGCTGACATATGTGGTATCAGAGAACTTAATTTTGACACTGGTAGCCTCTTTCACACAATCGAGGCTTGTCAGTATTAAGAAATCTGAGGAATTAGTAGCTATAACAACACCAGAGGTATTAATGATTTTTTCAACCTCATTACCGAAGATATCAAATACGGTAAATGCACTGGAAATCAGAACCTGTGACTTATTTGCCTCATAAGCAATTTCTTGAATTCCCTTATATATGCTTAGAAAGTCGTCCACAGTAGCATCAATTGATGTAATAATCGGATCCGGATCCTCTGGATCCTCTTCAGAATCATCAATTTCAGGCTTTACCGTAGGAGTGACTGCCTTTGTAGGTTCGGGATCTTTCACTTCCTGCTCCTGTGGCGTCTTTGTCGGAAATGTAAATTGAGACCTATCTTCCTCTTCTTTATGTAGTTTTTTATAAAAGCTCGGCTCAACAATTACCATTGTAGCCGCAGCAATCAGACCAAATATAACTGCACAGATTGCCGTCATACACAACTGCAGCAATCGTTTTTTAAGCCTTTTATGCTTTTTATCAATTACAAGTTCTTTAATAAATTCAAAATCATTATTATCTTTGATGATTTTATTGTCATTATCATGCTCTGACATTTATTTTCTCCTTAAATCCTCTCGTACTATAACAATTATATCTTGAATTAGTTCCATTCTACCATTGACATATGAACATGTTATGAATGATTTGTTAATTTACACTACCTTTTTATTTAATCACAATTACGTCTGCAAGTCCATCCAAAAATTCCCCATATACCTTTATTGTTGAATTTCGGAAACATTTATTAAACTCATCTCATAGACCTAGCCAGTCTGAACTTTAACATTCTTAATGTATTCTTGCAATTTGTTGTTTTATTTTTTTACAGCATAAGGTAAAATAGATTGTATCTATACTGTAGTTTTGTTTGATGGGGTGCAGATTATGAATAAGTCACCCGGAAAGGTATTAATATAATGAATGAAAAAGCATTAAGAGTTTTAGAATATCATAAAATTATTGATAGATTATCCTCACTTGCAGGTTCCACTTTTGGACGGGAGTTATGTAATAATCTATTACCCACTTCTGATTTAGATATAATACAGAAGTTTCAAAAAGAAACAACAGATGCTCTCTCCCGTACTTATAGAAAGGGAAGTGTATCCTTTAGCGGAATCCACGACATTCGGCCCTCTCTTATGAGACTTAAGGTTGGTTCTTCCCTTGGAGCTATCGAACTGCTCCGCATTAGCTCTGATTTGGATGCCACCCTTAGACTGAAAGCTTATGGTGGTTATACCGGTAAGGAAGGTGAAGATCAGCTTGAGGATTCCCTGACGGAGTTTTTCGCTAATCTTGAACCTTTAACCCCACTAAATAATGAGATTAAGCGCTGTATTATTTCTGAAGAGGAAATTGCTGATGACGCCAGCCCTATGCTGAAATCCATTCGTCGCTCCATTCGAATTACCAATGATAAAATTCACAGCGAAATGTCCTCTATTTTAAACTCCTCAAAGACTATGCTGCAGGATAATTTGATTACCATGAGAAATGGTCGCTACTGCCTTCCAGTTCGTGCAGAATTCAAGAGTCAATTTCATGGTATGATTCATGATCAATCTTCCTCTGGTTCTACTCTTTTCGTGGAACCTATGGCTGTTGTTAAACTTAATAATGATTTGAGAGAACTCGCTATTAAGGAACAGGAAGAAATAGAGAAAATTTTAGCTGATTTAAGTAACTCAGCAGGTGAGTTTGTAGAGAGTCTTGACTATAACTTTAGAACGCTCTCCCAACTTGATTTTATTTTTGCAAGGGCTTCGTTATCTAAGCAGATGAAGGGATCAGAACCCATCTTCAACAAGAAGGGCTACTTTAATATTAAAAAAGGTCGCCATCCCTTAATTGATCCAAAAAAGGTTGTCCCCATTGATATTATGATGGGAAAAGACTTCTCCATGCTTATTATCACTGGTCCAAATACCGGTGGTAAAACCGTTTCCTTAAAGACCGTTGGTCTGCTAACTATAATGGGTCAAGCTGGTTTACACATTCCTGCCTTTGATAATTCAGAGCTTGCGGTGTTCGAGGAATTATATGCAGATATCGGTGATGAGCAAAGTATTGAACAAAGCCTTAGTACCTTCTCTTCCCATATGACGAATATCGTTAGTTTTCTGGATAAAGCCGATGAAACCTCACTCGTATTATTTGACGAGCTTGGAGCTGGAACTGATCCAACGGAAGGTGCTGCTTTGGCTATGTCCATCCTATCTTCTCTTCATAAAAGAGGAATTCGTACTATGGCAACCACGCATTACAGCGAATTAAAAATATATGCCCTTTCCACAGAAGGTGTAATCAATGCATCTTGTGAATTCAGTCTTGAAACCTTAAGACCCACCTATCGCTTGTTAATTGGTATTCCAGGTAAAAGTAATGCCTTTGCCATCTCTTCTAAGCTTGGACTTCCCGATTACATCATAGCGGATGCCAAAGATCGCATCGGAAGTAAGGATAAGAGCTTTGAAGATGTTATTAGTGACCTTGAAGCAACTCGAATTACCATTGAGCGTGAGCAAAGTGAGGTTGAACGCTACAAGAAAGAAATTGAACAATTAAAAAGCAGCTTAGCGAAAAAGAACGATACCTTGGACGCTAATCGTGAACGTCTTATGAATGAAGCAAAGGAAAAAGCTGCAGCTATCCTCAATGAAGCAAAAGAATTTGCTGACCAAAGTATTAGACGTTATAATAAATGGCTTCAGGAAGGCGGCAACATCAAAGAAATGGAGTCTGAACGTAATAATCTACGCGGACGATTAAGTGATAGTGAAGCAGGCCTGATTAAGAAGCAAAAAGCAGTTAAAAAAGCTCCAGTTAAGGAATTGCGCGTAGGTGATGCTGTCCACGTAATTGGCCTAGGGCTGAATGGTACCGTCAGTACACTGCCAAATGCAAAGGGTGACCTATTTGTCCAAATGGGAATTCTTCGTTCACAGGTTAATCTTAAGGATATTGAAGTACTTGAGGAAGAACCAATTACTCCTCCTGAATATAAAAAGACTCAAAGCGGTAAAATTAAGATGTCTAAATCAGCTAACATTCATCCCGATATTAATTTGATTGGAAAGACTGTTGATGAAGCTCTTATGGACCTGGATAAATATTTAGATGACGCTTACCTTGCACATCTACCACAAGTAACGGTTATTCACGGACGTGGAACCGGGGCATTAAAGAATGCGATACATTCCCATCTTAAAAAATTAAAGTATGTGAAATCCTATCGTGTCGGCGGCTTTGGTGAGGGCGATCATGGTGTTACAATTGTTGAATTTAAATAACCTGTGACTGTTCAGAGCCAAACGCAAGGAAACCGTAGGTTTTCAAGCTTGGTTCTGAATATTACAATAATCTAGATAAAGAACTTAAAAGGAGTTTATCATGATTGCAAAGCAAAAAATACTGATTGTTGATGATGATGTTAACATAGCTGAATTAATTTCCCTCTATTTAACCAAAGAATGTTTTGATACGGTTATCGTCCATGATGGAGAGGCAGCCATTAAACAATTTGCAGATTACAAACCAAATCTAGTCCTTTTAGATTTGATGTTACCAGGTATTGATGGTTATGAGGTATGCCGTGAAATACGTAAAACCTCCTCCATTCCAATTATTATGCTATCCGCAAAAGGCGAAATTTTTGATAAAGTACTTGGACTGGAACTTGGAGCGGATGATTATGTTATAAAGCCTTTTGATTCTAAGGAATTAGTTGCTAGAGTTCGTGCTGTTTTAAGACGCACCTCCCACATAGAACCAAAGGAAGAACCTGTTGCCTCCACTCAAACCGGTGTATTTGTGGAATATCCTGACCTTATTATAAATCTCAGTAATTATTCCGTTCTCTATTACAATGATACCATTGAGATGCCACCAAAAGAGCTTGAATTATTGTATTTCCTTGCTTCCAATCCGAATCAGGTATTTACAAGAGAGCAATTATTGGATCATATCTGGGGTTATGATTATTTCGGAGACACTAGAACCGTTGACGTTCATATTAAACGTCTTAGAGAAAAAATCAAAGACCATTCCGATTGGAGTCTGGCTACCGTTTGGGGAATTGGTTACAAATTTGAGGTAAAGAGCACGAAGAGATAGAAGGGTTGGTGTTTTCATGAAGAAAACCATTTGGTCTAGACTTATACTATGTTATCTAATTGCAGCTGTCATGATATTTACACTCCTGAATACTTTTGGGAATGCACTGTTAGAAGACAAGCTAAAGGATGATAAAAAGGAGCTTCTTATGAAGGAAGCAAAGCTAATTGAGTCTGAATATCTGACCAGTTTTTACGAAGAAAGCCTTCCTCTTCCTCACTTAAAGACATTGCTTAAATCAATCAGTACCTTTTTAGGTATTAGAGTTTGGATTGTAGATGCAAATGGTGTAATAACCTCTGATTCTACTCCAAACAGTAGAGTTGAACAGAAAAATATTGTGGATATAGATCCAACCTTTTTTGATAAAACGTTTACCGAAAATAATGATTTCTCCGGACTAATATCTGAAAAGGTGATGAGTTATACCCATCGGGTTATCTACAACTACGAGATAAAGAACTATATTGTATTACATATTCCGCAGACTAAGATAACCGAGGATGCTATCTACTATTTGGATGTTGTTAATATCTGTTTCCTGGTATTTCTACCCCTATTGTTTTTACTATTTATATATGTCTATTATATAACTGCAATACCGTTGCAGAATTTAACAAAGGCTGCTAAGGAATATAGTTCTGGACACTATAACTATGCTTTGGTGTTAAAGGGATTAAGTGAATATAAGACTCTTGGTGCTGCAATATCCTATATGTCCGGTGAACTTGCTAAGCTAGATGACTATCAGAAGAAATTCGTCGCGAATATCTCTCATGATTTCCGCTCTCCCCTTACCTCAATTAAAGGCTTTGCAGAGGCAATGAAGGATGGCACCATTCCTTATGAAATGCAGGATAAGTATCTAAATATTATCCTATTTGAGACTGATCGATTAACAAAGCTTACCTCCAGTCTTCTTGAGCTTAATCGTTTTGAAAGCAAAGGAACGACCTTCCTGGATATTACTTCTTTTGATATTAATAATATTATTAAAAAAACAGCAGAGAGCTTTGAAGGCTCCTGCCGTGAAAAGAAAATTACTCTTAATCTCGTTTTTTCTTCCAAGACCAATTATGTGGAAGCGGATATGGGTAAGATTCAACAAGTACTATACAACCTAATTGATAATGCAATTAAATTCAGCCATGCAAACTCAAAGATTAAGGTGTCCACCGAGGAAAAGGGAGATAAACTTTTTGTATCCGTTAAAGATTATGGAATTGGTATTCCAAAAGACTCAATTAAAAAGATATGGGAGCGTTTCTATAAAACAGATGCTTCCCGTGGAAAAGATAAGCGCGGTACTGGTTTAGGTCTTTCTATAACAAAGGAAATCATACTAGCACACTCCGAGAATATCAATGTTATAAGTACCGAAGGTGTTGGATCCGAGTTCATATTCTCATTAACAAAGACCATGGATTAATCGAACAAAAATCCCTGATAGTGTACCATTGACAAATGGACTACTATCAGGGATTTTTTATTTTATGCTTCGTCCCAGCTATGGCGATGAAGCTGACCTTCCATTTTCATTCCTTCAAAATTCTGCTGTCTTAAGGCTTCATATAGAATAATCGCTACTGAATTCGCTAGATTTAAGGATCTAATGTCTCCAACCATTGGTATACGTATTGTATTTGCCTTATTAGTAAGTAATAGCTCCTCGGGTATTCCTGCGCTTTCTTTCCCAAACATGATAAAGCAATCAGGTTCATATGCCACATGTGTATAAGAATGCTGCGCCTTTGTTGTAGCCATGTATATTTTAGCATTTGGATTTTTCTGTTTAAAATCCTGATAATCCTCATAGACGGTCACATCAAGATCCTTCCAATAATCTAATCCGGCTCTTCTGATCTCTTTTTCATCTAGTCGAAAACCCATTGGTTTGATTAAATGCAAGCTTGTTCCGGTTGCCACACAGGTTCTCCCAATGTTGCCGGTATTAGCAGGGATTTCTGGTTCTAATAGTATAACGTTCATATCTTAACCTCTCTTTGCTAATCCACTCTTCTATATAATAATAAATAATATAGTTCCTATTACATAGAAAAAAGGTGATTAATCACCTTTAATTGCTATATTTATTTCTATTGTTTTTCCTTCATACTCTAAAGGTATACAGATATTTGATGCGTAGGTTGTACTAAAGGATACTGTGCCAGTTCCTACTGTCGGTGGCGTAATGTCAATAGCAATTCCCTTTGTTGAAAAAATTGTTGCTGTATTACCCATTATCATATTTCCGAGTTCACAGATAGCACTTTTTGCGAGCTCATCCATTTCTGTAATTGGCATCATAATCATTTTAGAAGCAATGTCACACGCTACTGCATTTTCAAATGCAATCATAGCCTGTCCTCGCATCTCTCCGGTAAAACCAATAAGAATCAGCAAAGTGTCAGAAAAAAATGCAGGGTTCTTAATATATGGTTTACCAATCTTAGCATCAATATAACACATCTCTTTTAAAACCTTTGACGATGCAATCAAGAATGGATTAATATGCTCTACGTTAATACTGGCCATTCTGTAACCTCCTAAACTCCTATAATTCTATCGCTATTCTAACACACATTCATAAATAATTTCAACTAATTCGTACATAAAACACTGAAAATGCGGAACTCTGTAGTATTTAGGATGTACTTTTGGCAATAATTGTTGTTTTATGGGAAATAATGATTTTCGTCCTAAGACCTTTGGCCTATTTTTTATTTCTTATCACAAACCTCTCAATTCGCTCCAAAGCAATCTTAAGATTCTCAATAGAATATGCGTAAGAGATTCGAAGATACCCTTCACCACAATCCCCAAAAGCTGTACCTGGTACAATTGCTACTTTTTCTTCCATTAACAGTTTTGTGCTGAATTCTTCTGAAGTCATTCCAAGGCTCTTAATACATGGAAACACATAAAAGGCCCCAAAGGGTTCAAAGCATTCCAGTCCCATGTTATTTAAGGCATGTACCAAATACCTCCGGCGTTTGTCATAAGCATCACGCATCATTTCAACGTCTGCATCACCATTTTTGACTGCCTCAATACCTGCATACTGACTTGTGGTAGGTGCACACATAATTGCAAATTGATGTATCTTAATCATCTGCTCTATAATAATGGACGGACCAACTGCATAACCGAGTCTCCACCCCGTCATTGCATAGGATTTTGAAAATCCATTAATAACAATCGTTCTTTCTTTCATACCCGGGAAAGAGGCAATGGAGATATGTTGACCCTCGTAGGTAAGTTCAGAATATATTTCGTCAGATATAACAATAATATCCTTTTCAATAATAATGTCAACAATGGCTTTTAGATCCTCATAGTCCATGGTCGCGCCGGTAGGATTATTAGGATAAGCAAGAATTAATACCTTTGTCTTATCTGTAATTGCCTTCAGCAATTGTTCCCTTTTTAACTTAAACTCATTTTCTCCCTTAAGCTCAATGATAACTGGTTTGCCGCCTGCCAGCACTGTACAGGGTAAATAAGACACATAACAAGGCTGTGGAATTAATACTTCATCTCCAGGCTCGACCATAGCTCTTAATGCTATATCAATAGCCTCACTTCCTCCAATGGTTATAATCGTCTCATTGTTATAATCATATCTTAATTGAAATCTTCTATCTAAATAATTACAAATCTCTTGCTTAAGCTCTTTCAATCCCGCATTGGAGGTATAAAAGGTTTTGCCTTTTTCCAGTGAGTAGATACCTTCTTCTCGAATATGCCAAGGCGTATCAAAATCCGGTTCACCAACACCAAGAGAAATTGCATCCTTCATCTCACTTACAATATCAAAAAACTTACGAATTCCAGAGGAGGGTAAATTGACAACAGTCTTTGCTAATGGATTTCTCAAGGGGTAATCAGCATCCTTTCATCTTGTTTCTCTTGTACAAGTGGCAGTCCATGTTCTTTGTATTTTTTTAATACAAAATGAGTTGCAGTACTAAGGATTGCTTCCATTGGGGCAAGCTTTTCTGATACAAAGTTGGCAACCTCTCTCATGGTTCTTCCCTCAATTATCACCGTCAAATCAAAGCCACCAGACATTAAATATACGGACTGTACTTCCTCAAACTTGTAAATACGCTCTGCAATACGATCAAAGCCCAGCCCTCTCTGCGGGGTTACTTTTAATTCAATGAGCGCAGTAACTCTTTCACACTGAACTTTATCCCAGTTAATTAAGGTTGGATAACCGCAGATTATGGATTCTTCCTCCATTTGCTTAATCAACGAAACAATTTCTTCCTTGGTGGTACCAAGCATTATCGCAAGGTCCTCCGCTGATATTTTACTGTTCTTATCAATTGCTGTTAAGATCTTCTCCCTCATATCTAACCTCCGTTATGGTGTCCTAAACCCCTAAACCATACAATATGATACTGCTGGTTTTATTAATTAATAAATTAATTCGTTTATTAAATACTTAGATTACTTTATAAAGTTCATCACTCTTTGGAGGCTCAAGGAAGCGTCTTTCTTCTTCATTCAGAATGACACGGTCATTGCCTTCAGTAATACGTCCGATTACCGCTGCGACAATCCCTTCTGCCTTTAGACTATCTACCAAGTGATTTGCATGGTCAGTAATAATGAGCATACACCCACTGGAAATTAACATATATGGATTAAGATCATAGAATTCACATATCTCTACTGTTTCCTGTTTTAAAAGAATCTTTTTTAAATCAACTTCAAGTCCAACCTTAGAAGCAGCTCCAATTTCCCAGAGAGCGCCGAAAATACCCCCTTCTGTAACATCGTGCATGGAGGTAACCCCAACTACTCTGGCAACTTTTGCCTCTGGTACAACACTGATGTGATCTAACATCTCTTTTGCTCCAGAGAGGAAACTATCGGAATACTTGGTTTTTAATTCTTCTTCCTTTGCTGTAGCGATGATAGCAGTACCTTCTAAACCAGCCCATTTTGTCATAACTATTTCCTGGCCTGGTTTTGCCCCTGCTGTTTTTATCATATCACTTCGCTTCATCTTACCAAGACCCGTAACAGTAACAACAGGCTGATTAACTACTTTAGTAATCTCCGTATGTCCACCAATTACTTCAATATTAAGCTTTATACATACCGCTTCAATATCTTTCATCATTGCCTTTAAAGATTCTTCCTCAGTTTCTTCTGGTAATAGGATTGTCAACATAATACCTATTACTTCTGCACCATTGGAGGCTATATCATTGGCGGTGATATGAACAGCTAAGGTTCCAATATCTGAAACAGCACCTGTAATAGGATCAGAGGAAATAACTAACACCTCATCCTCTGCAATTGCCAGTACACTGCAGTCTTCTCCGATTGCGGGTCCCACAAGAACTTCATCTCGTCTATGCTTAATTTGATTTAGTACAGACCGTTTCAGGACTGCTTCGGGTACTTTTCCAAGTTTCATTTTATTCTCCAACTATGCTTTTGTATTATTAATCTACCGGTTCTTCAAAATCCCAGGTTGGATCCCATTCATTCATTTGGAATGCGCTGTCATCGTTTGCAATTACAGCTTGATCCTCTGTGCTATCTGAATTGTCCGTGCTATCGCTTGGTTTACTGTCATCTGATGGTTTATTTGTATCTTTCTTATCGTCTTTCTTATCATCTTTATCGGTATCCTTTTTAGGCTCTTCTACCTTTTTGGTACCAACGGTAACATACTGTGGTGCTGCCTGATAACGGCTGGTATTCACAAGAGTTCTGCTAACTTCCTTGCCATTTTCATAAACTACTTTATATAACTCAGCTTTATATCCTGTATGTGCTGACTGTGTAACCTTACGATAGGTTGTAGGCTTTGAAGGATCTTTGGTTACAACTTCTGCTGGCGGATTTGTCTGTGAAAGCACTTTTGTAACATACTCAATTTTTCTGTTTTCTGTATCTCTGGTTTCATGTCCCCAGATTTTAAAGGTTAACTTTTTATTCTTTACAAAACCTTCAATTAAAATAGGTGAGTCTGAATTATTGGCAAACTTAAAATCTTTATAGGTTCCTGCAATTGCTGCATCTCTGGATAAATCTACATAACTAATTGTCATGGAGTGAGGCATACGTTCCACTACCTCAAGTTCTGCTGCTAAAACCGCGTTATAAAGTGTAGTTGTTACCTGACAGGCACCGCCACCAACACTATCAACAACAATACCATTTAAATAGGCACCTGCAATATAATATCCATTCTTCTCAGTAAACGGTGTTAATACCTCATAAGCTGAGAATTTATCACCAGGATATAATACTAAATTGTTGATTAATCTTGCCCCATTGGTTACATTTTCAGATCGTCCAAATGCTGAAGAAGAGAAATCGGTCGTAAAAGTACCCAACTCTTTGTTACATAATTCAACGTCTTCTCTTGTATATTCTGGTATATCATCTTCAATAACTGCATCAACGACGATGTCCAACCGATTCCAATTTGTCATGGCATCTGCAATTATTTTCAGTGTCTTTTCAACATTAACCTTTTTACCCACCACATGATCTGTATATACAAATTCACCATTCTCACGTTTTACAGTGGCATTAATCGGAGCAATATTATAGGAACTTACATCCTTGCTAAGGAGATCCTTAATCTTACCCTCGTCAAAAGTAAACTCAAGTGGATATACAACATTTCCCTGTTCAATATCTTTTAAATCTTTATATCTTTTAATTAAGTTTCCTGACTTACCAAGCGCTAAAGCCTGACTTATGTCATCATTTATCTTATAGGTATAACCAAAATCGCCCATAGTAGAGTAAATAATATCATCCCCAGCTTTAATGGCTATTCCTTTGGCTTGCAACTGTTTTACAAATTCATCTAATGCTGCCTTTGCCTGTGCTTTTGTCATACCACTCACATCAACCTGATCTATAAAAACTCCTTGACAGATGGTGTTATCTTCATTTGCAGATACAGTCTCACTTCTCCCGAAGAAAACTAGGGCTACAACCGCGAATATGATTGCGGATAATAAATACTTTCTGCTCATATTCATCCTCCTTTTACTAACTAACAACTTGTATGTATTTTTTGTCTAAAGTATATTTGTCCTGCTCTTGTGTAATTTAGGCTAATATTATACTCTTACATATCCTATAAATATTCAAGATAATCCAAGTTTTTCAAGCTTCTTCCTATTTTATCATAACCCTTAGATTATTCAAGAGAATATTTCTTGCATATAATTTGGTGAAACCAATCTCTTTTTAAATATCAGCTAATTTTATCTGTTTAGCTTAATACACTAACAATATAAGGAATTACCATTGAAAGCACTAATACAACTACAATCACAGTAGCTACCACTCTTTTAAATTTGTTACTATAAAAATTCATATTTTTATCCTCCATTCATCAGAACGTTTTTGCTTATAGTATATTAAATGCCTTAATAGTATTATCACCACGACATTTTATACTATACCGAAATAGTTACGCACAATACCTATACTATGCTATTTTTCTCAATCAATCAAGATTTTTTTCTTTTATCACCTAAATCTGGATACGGACAATCTTGCCTAAGGAAACACTCCTCACATTTAGGGCTTCTAGCCGTACAAATACTTCTTCCATGTGTAATAATTTGAATATTATATAAGATCCATTGTTCCTTTGGTAGAAAGTCCATTAAATCAAATTCAATTTTTACCGGATCCTCTTCTTTGGTAAATCCCAACCGATTGGATATTCTTTTGACATGGGTGTCTACAACAATGCTAGGTTCATTATAAATATTACCCCGGATTACATTAGCTGTCTTTCTACCGACACCTGCCAGGTTGGTAAGAATATCTATATCATTTGGAACCTCTCCATTATAATCCACAACCAATTGTCTTGCACATGAAATAATGTTTTTGGCTTTATTACGGTAAAAGCCAGTGGAGTGAATATCCTTTTCGAGCTCCTCCTGCTTCGCTTTGGCAAAGTCCTCTAAGGAGGTATATTTTTTAAATAAATCCTTTGTCACAATATTTACCCGCTCATCTGTACACTGTGCACTTAAGATAGTTGCAATTAATAATTGCCAGGCTGAATCATGATTTAGAAAACAACGATATTCTGTGGAATATTCTTTATTTAACGCGTCAAGAATTCTTTCCATTCGCTCTCGTTCTTTTTTTGTTCTTCTTCGCTTAGCCATAAATCTTACTCCTTTCCAAACAGTACTTTACACCAGCTCTAACATCATAACCATGTATTTGCTTGTTTTAACCTTGATTGGAGTGTCAAAGGTCCTTATTACTTGCATTTGATGAATATTTGTGTATATACGCAAATATTCATCTTTGTAGCCAAATAAACTTTTGACACTCTAATCCATCTTTATAGTTCCATTAATGTAGCCCCATTGTCTAAGGGATCTCTATTCTCATAGTCAAATAATAGCGTGGTAGGTTTGTGTATCAACTGTCCTGTCCTCGCTGAAGTAATTACATCATACTCAAATTTTTCTATATGGATATGTTTTTTATCAATTCTATTTCTTTCATATAATTCACGTAGATCATTTCGAGGGTCAATAGTAGGAACAAAACTTGGTCTTGCCTTTAATTTTTCTCGAAGGAACAAGTCCAGCAAAAGAAGTTCTTTAAAAAGTGCTATTACATTCTCTTTCTCCTCAAAATCACATTTATTCACTATAATCGTTTCAAAAAACTCAAGTAACAGCTCATATCTTCTGATACGACTATGTGCCATCATCTGAATGGAAGTACTATTATAATATTCACTTAACTCTTCATATAGCTTCATGGGAGAAGGGTATAAGTGTTCCAAATATTGAATGGAATTTCTAAATTGCCCACTATTATAATATATCTCAACCATATCACAAACGCCCTTAAGCGTAATTACATCATCATAAGAAAGCTCTTTGGTAAACAAAATCTCATAGGGAGGCACCTGTCTATACGTAATCCCGTATTCTTTTGTATCTTGTTCCATAGCTGAACCTTTTAATATCTTTAAAAACCCCAATTGCAACTGATCTGGTTTTAGATGATATACATCCTTAAAGGATTCTTCAAAGGAAGAATAGCCTTCCAAGGGTAGTCCAGCGATTAAATCGAGATGTAAATGAATGTTTTTTCCTCGATTAAGTAATTCCACATTATGTGATAGTTTTTCAAAATCCATGGTACGGTGAATAGCCTTTGCCGTATCCGGATTGGTGGTCTGAACTCCTATCTCAAATTGTACCTGTCCGGGTCTTAAGGTTGCGAGAAAATCAATTTCTTCTATATCTAGGATATCTGCTGAAAGTTCAAAATGAAAGTTAGTAATACCATTATCATTTTCTTTCAAAAATCTCCAGATTTCCATAGCATGTTTTTTACTACAGTTAAAAGTACGGTCAACAAACTTAACTTGCGGTACCTGGTAGACTAAAAAGATACCCAGCTCCCGCTTCACTAGCTCAACATTACGAAATCTGACTCTCTTGTCCACCGATGAAAGACAATAACTGCATAAATAGGGGCATCCTCTACTGCTCTCATAGTAGATAATTTTATTCTTAAACCGATCCATATCCTCGTAGGGAAATGGAATTAAGTCCAAGGAAATTGGCATTCTATCTCTTGTCATAGCAACTTCTGATAAATTATCAAATGCTTGGTCTTTCTTGTCAGCTAATCCCTTATTATTTGTATTTGATTTAGTACTCTCCTTATAACAAAGACCATCAATTGCTCTAAGATTAATATCCCCATCAACATAGTATTGCATTAATTCCAAGAAGGTCTGTTCTCCTTCTCCCACCATAATACCTTCCAGGTAATCCTCTGCAGCAAGGCACTCTTTTGCATCATAGGTTACCTCTGGTCCGCCAAACCATATTTTAACCTTTGGCTGTACCAATTTTAACTGTGCTGCAACCCTCTTTACCATGGCAATATTCCATATATAGCAGGAAAAAGCCACTACATCTGCACTTTCCTTATATATTTCACGAAGAATTTCCTCCTCGGAATGATTAATTGTAAGCTCAACTAAGCTCATATGATTTTTATATTTCGAAGCATAGGACATCAAACTATATACTGCTAAATTCGTGTGAATGTACTTTGCATTTATCGCCACTAATAATACCTTCATTATTACCTCTGTTCTTCCTTTATTAAACGTTGTGTTTCGTTCTTTCATTTTATCACAACAGCCTTGCTACAGCTACTTCTTTAGCAAATTTTTATATTTATTATTACTAATTATCTTTCTTTTTCCATCAATTAACTCTATAATTATGTAGCGACAAAAGCTTTTCCGTATAACATAATCTTAGTGCACTCAGGTAAATAATATAAAATAACCTGCACTAGACAGAATAAATGTCTTGTGCTATAGTCTTTTTTGTTACAAATCAACTTGGGCTTACCAATTTCTGGATTGCCTCCAGAGATTTTAAGCCTGTAAAGCGACAAATATTAAAACTAGACAATTACGAAGAACTTCAATCCTTATTCACTTCTACTCTCCGCAATTATCTAAATACACCTTCAGGAGGTTATATGCTATCCTTTGAGCCGATAAATGCTGATAATATATTGAAAGCAACTGAATTCTTTAAATATAAAATTACGCGTACCAGTGATTACACCATAGGCGCAATGTATATGTGGCGAGATTTTTATGAAACACAATTTACTATTCACGACAATATGATTTTTTATAAGGTTAAATTTTTAAATCGTACTTCCTTTACCATTCCAGTTGGTAGCGGTTCCCTTCCACAAGCGATGGAAGCACTTAAGGAATATTGTAATGCGAATAACCTTCCTTTATGGTTTTGTACCATCCCTGAACCACTACTTCCCATCCTTGTGGATCAATATAAGGGAACTATTCCGGGGACCCCAAGCCGTGATTGGGCTGATTATTTGTATCAAGCGGAAGACCTAGCAGATTTAGCGGGCCGTAGATATAGTGGTCAAAGAAATCATATTAATAAATTCAAAAAGCTTTACCCTAATTATAGTTATCATAGAATTACCGAGGAAAATTTACAAAAGGTTACGGATTTTTTAGTAGATTATGAAAAAAATCATGGCAAATCCACATCTTTAGCGAAAGAAGAACTAAACAGGACCTTAGAGTTATTACCTTTCTTAAGTCGTTTTAATTTACCCGGAGCTTTTATTGAGGTTGATGACACTATTGTTGCACTTGCAATTGGAGAAGTTGTTAATGATACCCTATACTGTCACATAGAAAAAGCAAATAGAGATTATCCCGGTTCCTACCAAATGATTGTTAAGGAATTTTCCAGTGATATGAGATCTTCCTTTGGTATTCAATACATTAACCGTGAAGAAGATGTCGGTGATGAAGGACTTCGAACTTCAAAACTTTCCTATCATCCTATTGAGTTGCTTGATAAGTATTGTGTTTTGATTCCTTAGAATAATTTATATTTTGGCTTTTCTTCTTTCATAAAAAAATATCGCAAGTAATCATCCAATAAGATTGCAAACAAAGAAAGAAGAAACCATAAATTAGTATATAGAAGACATACCTGACCCAATAAATTATATGGTTTTGATGAGTAATCCCAAACTCCTAGTTTCAACCACACATTAACTATAATACCAACTGTAAATTCCACGGTGGTAATAATACCTGCGGAGATTACCATCTGGCTTAGCAAAGACATGTCCCAGGAGTAAACCTCATTTAAAAGACCGATTAGTACGAAACAGATACCCCCAGCGATTAGCATGGAAATATGTGAATAACCACGAGTAAGAATTTCTATTGCGCCATAGGCAAAGCCACCCGTCAAAAAAAGAAACGTATATTTTAAAAAGCGATTATATACCATTAGCATAAGTTAATCCTTTCTTATCTAATATTAAAATCTACTATTAAAAGCCGGAGGTTTCTTCCGGCTTTTGCCTTATGTTAACACTTTCAATGAATGATTTGATACGTCACATCTAGAAAACACTTTTCTTCTATAAAAGTATACGCACATGCTTGTCGTAATATATCACTTTTTTGTAGTTGGCACAAACTACATAGCAAATAAAATCCATTTCGAAAAGATTTGCAAATAATCTTAAGAAATGGATTTTTTTATTCGCATATAAATAAGTTTATGCATGAAGTTATTTTACAGCAATAAAAAAGGACAGTTATGGGACTGTCCTTTTTCGGAGAAGGTATTTTTGTTACTTATGGGGGTGTAGCAAAAACTATATAATGTATTGGGGTTTACGTTTATTAGTATAACATGTAGTTCACAATAAGTGTGCACAAACTTTACAAATTTCTTTATAATTTTCCGTCGTTTTGCACAATATCATTTTTTACTACACTGTTTCCACTTCAAAAAGTCCCTCAAATTCTTCTCTTGTAATTCTCTCTTTTTGGATTAGTAGCTTTGCACAAGATTCAAGAATAGTCCTATTTTCAACTAGAATTCTTTTTGCTTCAGCATAACATTCATCAATGATTGCTCTTACTTCATCATCAATTTTATTTGCAATGCTTTCACTGTAGCTTCTGGTATGAGCTAAATCTCTACCAATAAATACTTCATCATCATCGTTATCATAGTTTACCATACCAATGTTTTTGGAGAAGCCATAACGTGTTACCATAGCTCTTGCTGTCTTAGTGGCAACCTTAATATCCTGGGATGCACCGGTGGTGATATCATCAAAAATCAGCTCTTCTGCAATTCTACCACCCAGATCAACGATGATCTCCTGTTTCATCCTTCCCTTGGTCTGGAACATCTCATCCTTTTCAGGAAGTGGCATTGTAAAGCCTGCTGCCCCATTACCGGTAGGAATAATTGAAACTGTATATACTGGACCAACATCCGGAAGCACATGGAACAGAATTGCATGCCCAGCTTCATGATATGCTGTAATTAATTTTTCTTTTTCTGTAATAACCTTACTCTTCTTTTCAGCACCAATACCAACTTTGATAAAGGATTTTTTAAGATCTTCACTGTTGATATAGCTTCGATCATCACGAGCAGCACCAATGGCTGCCTCATTTAATAGATTTTCAAGATCAGCACCAGTGAAGCCAGCCGTCGTCTGTGCAACCTGCTTTAAGTCAACATCGTCACCTAATGGCTTACCTTTTGCATGCACCTGTAAAATCTCTTCTCTGCCTTTCACATCCGGACGTCCGACTGTAACCTTACGGTCAAAGCGGCCAGGACGCAAAATTGCTGGATCAAGAATATCTACACGGTTTGTAGCTGCCATAACAATGATGCCTTCATTCACACCGAATCCATCCATCTCAACTAAGAGCTGATTCAGTGTCTGTTCTCTTTCATCATGTCCGCCACCCATACCGGTGCCTCTTCTTCTTGCTACCGCATCGATTTCATCAATAAATACGATACAAGGGGAATTCTTCTTTGCTTCCTCAAAGAGATCTCTCACTCTGGAAGCACCCACACCAACAAACATTTCAACAAAATCTGAACCGGATATGGAGAAGAATGGTACACCTGCTTCTCCTGCCACTGCTTTTGCAAGAAGTGTTTTTCCTGTTCCTGGAGGTCCCACAAGAAGTACACCTTTTGGAATTCTTGCGCCAACCTGAATATATTTTTTAGGGGATTTTAAGAAATCAACAATTTCCTTTAACTCTTCCTTCTCTTCATCAAGACCAGCAACATTTTTGAAGGTAGTATTTTTATTCTCTTCGGTGGTCATTTTTGCACGACTCTTACCAAAATTCATTACCTTACTGTTACCACCGCCAACTGATGCTTGATTAGATAAAAAGGAAAACAGGACAATAATTACGATCAAAACTAAGATATAGGGTAATATCGACAATAGAATATTTTCTTTTGGTATGTCATTTGTGGTAAAGTATATACCTTTATCATTGGCTAGGGATATAATTACATTTACATCCGGTGCCGGAAATGATTTTTCACTTTCATTTGCTAGTGTAACTACGACATTACCGGTTGGTCTTTCTCTATTAAGCTTAATATCAATGTTTTTGACATTGCCTTCTTCTACGTCCTTCATAAACTGGCCATAGGAATATTCATCCGAATTATTAAAATCAATGCTTTGAGATAATAATACTGTTGCTAATGCAATCAGAAGAATAACGATATAGAAACCATATCCTTTCATCTGTTTCCTCACTGAACAACCTCCTTTATTGTGTATACTTTTATGTTATTTACAATCATTTCCTATACTTACTGCTCAACAACACCAACATAAGGTAAGTTTCTATAGTATTGATCATAGTCAAGACCATAACCTACTACAAACTCATCCGGGATAACAAAACCTACATATTTAACGTCTACATCGGTAACACGACGATCCGGCTTATCCAGCAAAGTACAAATGGATAAACTTCTTGGTGCTCTTGTTGCAAGTAAATCCATTAAGTAAGATAAGGTATTTCCAGAATCAATAATATCTTCAACAATCAGAACATCTCTATCCTGAATGGATTCATCTAAGTCTTTTAAAATTCTTACTCTACCAGAGCTCACTGTACCACTTCCATAGCTAGAAACAGACATAAAGTCCAAGGTTACAGGAATTGTTATTCTCTTTGCTAACTCACAGCTAACAAATACACTTCCCTTTAGAATACAGATAAGATGTATACTTCTGCCTTCATAATCCTTGCTAATCTGTTCTGCTAATTGGCGAATTCTTTCATTTACCTGTTCTTCTGATAACATAACCCTTAATTTATCTTTCATCTTACATTTCCTCCAAGTCAATCATTTTTATCAATAGTATTTTCGTGGTGGTCTCATCCACTTTATATTTTTCACTCATTCGGTCACCATAACCGATAATCCACATAATATGGTTACCATCTGCTATTAGTACCAAAGAATCTCTATGCTGCTTTGGTATTTTATGATCAATAAAATAATCCTTAAGCTTTTTTCGTCCGCCGAGAGTGTTAATTTGAATAAAATCGCCCTCTTTTCGACCTCTGACCTCAACAGCATTCTCTATTTTATCATAATCAAACCATTTGATACAACTATTTTTCGGTATTACTGTGTTTTTTTGATAGCTGATAATTTCAGTAATTATCCTCTTGCCTTGTGGTTTCAAATCCATACTGCCTGGTATTAAAAGCTTCTGTGGGCAAATTGCTTCCTTGTTGTTCGTTTCTATGCACTTATCTTGTTTATGATATATTAAAATCTCTTCATACCCACGTTCTGCAACCATACCGTAGGGCAGATGCACGCTTCTTCCGACTTGTTTCTGTGATAGAGTTAGTACAGCATCAATATGCTTTGACTCTAGATCCTTTAAATTCCCTACAAGCTTCTCAAAAGCGTTACGAACTATTCCTTTTTGGAGTATTGCTACAGTCTCTTGAAATTCTTTTAACTTTAGCCTAAACTCAATCTCACCTTCAATTACACAGTTTCTATAACTAAGTTTAACCTGTTCCTCTATAAACTCCTGTGCTTCTCTTAGTCTGCCTGCAGTTTCATAAATATTGTTCACCGCATTTTGATTAATTTCTGTCTTTGCATAGGTTAATATTCTGTTTCGGATTTTATTCCTAGTATAATCATCCGTTCCATTTGTAGAATCCGTTCGATATAATAGCCTCTCCTCTTTTAAATAGTTTTCAATTTCACTTCGCTCTACACAATTTAACGGTCTAATAACTGTAATTTCTTCCTTATCTGAGGACAGTTGTCGGATTGGAGCAATCCCCGACAATCCTTTTAATCCACTGCCACGAAATAGATGAAACAAAAAAGTTTCTGCATTATCATTTTTATTATGTGCTACTGCAATTTTATTACACTTTTGTCTATGACACACCTCTAAAAACGACTGATATCTCACATTTCTACCTGCTTCTTCTTCAGAAATTCCCTGCGAAGCTGCTATCTGTTTCACATTGAAAGAATAACTAAAACACTCCACCTTCATCCGATTGCAAAGTTCTTTCACAAAGGCTTCATCCTCATCTGCTTCTGTTCCTCGCAGTCCATGATTAATATGAACCACAAACAGACTGATATCCTTAGAACCATACAGTTTTTGAAGCACAGACAAAAGACAGACAGAATCAGCGCCTCCAGATACACCGACGACAATCCTATCTCCTTTTTTAATCATATGAAATTGTTTGATGTTTTCTGCTATTTTATTTAACATTGTCTCCAACTTTACCCTTAGTAAACAGTATGCAAAAGATTAATAGTATCATAACCTTTTTATTTTTATATTTCAACTATATTTCAAACAATATGGAACGGCAAGTCGTTTCTCCTGTTATGAGCTTAACTACAGCAGGTAAACTAATTTACATGCCTGTTATCTATTTTAACCACATTCCGGCTGTTATTACAGTCATATCGTCTTTTGGCACATAATTCGTCTCTGCTAAGGTCTTTTCTAGAATTTTATTAGCTATTTCCTGTGGGTTATTGCTCTTTAGTTCGAGAATCAACTGTTCCATATAAGCTTCCTTATTTTCCTCTTTAATACAATCGAGAACGCCATCCGTTACCATGATTAGAATATCACCCTCATATAGCTTTTTTGTTACCGTATCATAGTCCACGCTTTTTAACATACCTATTGGAAGCGTTGTGGAGGTAATTGTCTCCACCCAGTGATCTCTCTTGATAAAAGCTGCTGCTGCCCCAATCTTGATAAACTCACAAATACCAGTAAAAAGATTGACGATACTAAGATCTATGGTAGAAAAGGTTTGCTTTTCCGATTTAAGTACCAAACTGGAGTTTATGAGACGGATTGCAGTTTCTGCCTTAAACCCAGCTTCAATCATTTGCTCTAATAAAGACATTACTGTTTCACTTTCCTCACCAGCATCTTCACCAGTTCCCATTCCATCGGAAAGTGCCAGCATATATTCACCATTCTCTAGCTTTAAAAGGGAAAAATTATCTCCTGACACCTGTTCCTTTTTTGCCCTTGCCACACCCGTAATTAATTTAAACTTCGTATCAGTAACAAAGCAAAAATTCTCATACTCCTTACTAATAACAGACTTTGAAGTATCCGACACTTTCATTTTAACTCCTAAGGCATCTGATATAACCGATGCAGCCTCTTTGGCGGTAATACATCTGCCGCCCTGGCTTGCCGCATTGAAGTGTACTTCTTTTCGTTTCTCTGCCTGTTCAAAAACTGTAATGTCTTTAACCAGGATGTGAGCCGAACGCATAGCACGAATTATCTTCTCTTCTTCGGCTACAAATCCCTGTGTGGTTTCATAGATTTCTCCTGTAACTTCTTGAATTACATCTGATACTTTTTTTAGCTGCTCTGCAATAACTTCTCTACTTTCAGAAATTCTACTATGCCATATCTGGTTTAGTTTTGCTATTTCAAATCCTCGGTTAGTCTCCGCTATGAACTCGTCTATACTAATACAATCATCTAGAAATTCCAAGGGTATGTCATCTTTTTCAATCATACCTTTCTTCTCTGCCAACTCAAACATGGAGCATGCTGCTTGATAGGTTTTTTGAAATTTCTGCTCCCAACACTGATCTATCTTTGAGCAGTTTTTACAAAGCTTTTCCGATATATCTTCAAATATACGGCTAACCTCCTGCTGCTCTAGTTTGGTTTGCTTCTCGGTAATGATATCCAGAGTTTTAGAAAGCTTTAAAAAGGAATCAGAAAACACTCTCATTCTTGCCTTTGCAATCTTTCTTAAATTAATTGTTGCTAATTGCTCTTGTTTCCCGGTTCCACCCACCGCGTCCATTTTATAGCTAAGGCTGGACGGAAGTAACAGGAAGAGAATTACAGCCGTACATAGTGCTCCAATCTCTGCTGTATTAAGATCCATTTCACTATTAATTGTACCCATAAGTACTGCTGTAAGTATGTATATGATGGCTGTTGGAAACCGTCCCATTTCCCGAAAAACAGCCGGGATAATTCCCATTACTGCATATAATCCAATCTCTGAAACAGAATTTCCACGAAGACCTATTGCCAAACCACATACAGCTCCGGTAATTGCACCTTGTCCAACTCCAAATTTATAGGTAAAGAACAATACAATAAAATATACAACACTTTTTAACGGTGAGATAAATTCCATATCAAATTCCGGTATGGCATAGATAACTACCGCTACCATTGCTGCAATACTAATCATCTGCTCATTGTTCATTCGATAATCTTTACCCACTTGTTGCAAATACCCCATTGCAATTTGAAAAATTCCAGAGGCTACCACCGCAATAATAGCTTCTAAAGACGCTAAAACAGCACTGTCAGCAAAATTACCTGATGCGGATGCCTCAAGTAACGAGAATAAAAGTAACATAATCGAAGGAAAAATGGATAAAAGCATTTTAGGTACTTTTTTATTTTTAAATAGAGGGGACTCCATAAATATTAAGGATGCTACCATCGCAAGTGCATATTTTAATATTTGTGTTGGCTCCATGACAGAAGCAATACCGAGCAATACCACGATAAGGGACATACCTGCTCCTGCATTTGTCAGATAAGCTGCCGTAAAATATCCAATAGCCAGTGGATTCATTTCATTAAACATAGCTCTGGCAATAATAAATCCTAATAAATATACTAGAAAGGTCCTCTTTGTAAATCGTCTCATAACAACACATATGCCTCCTGCTTCTACTTGTTGATTGGATTACTGTGTTGTTATTATAGGAAGTGCTTACTGAAATCTTTGTCAGTTTAAAGCTCTGTTTTTGAAAAACTTTATGACAAAATAGCCATAGAAAAGTCGAAATTATCGATTAAAGGGAGTTAACAGATATTAAGAACTTGAAAATCATCCTGTTTTTCTACTTATTATTACCTTAACAATGCAAGGTTTGCTAGTCAACTTTATGATATAACTCTATACCTAGTAGCTAATATCTATCTGTACACAAGATAGGTCTCTTAGTCCATATTGTAATCAATCTTAATGCTTGTAAAAATATGTTGTAGGTATTTCTATAATTTTTTACTCAAAAGACACAATTTATAAATCTTATATCAATAATTTTATGTTTGGAGATAATAACTTAATCAAATTAACATCAAAAAGTTAAACGCAGTAAAAAAGAGAGCCTATTAGACTCTCTTTTATCGTAGCGAAGGACGGATTTGAACCGCCGACACTGCGGGTATGAACCGCATGCTCTCGCCAGCTGAGCTACTTCGCCGAAGTGACGAACTTCATTATATCTGCTTTCCAAAGACTTGTCAATCCATTTATTCTTGTCTTTTAAAAATATATTCATCCTCATAGACAAGTCCCAATTTGTCCCTGGCTATCTCTTCAATATAACTCTTTGTCTGAACATATGCTTTGAAGTTCTCGATTTCTTTCTTTCGTTCCTTCTCATCCTCTATTTGTGCCTCTAAACGACTGGTTTTCAGCTTTGCTTCATCATATCGATCCTCGAGCCCTACCCTACTATAAGCAACAATTGCAAATAGAATGAGAACCACAAATGAAATTATTCCGATACCTGTCCCACTTTTTTTTCTGCTTCTCATCCCAATGCAACACCTTTCTTTAGACATAATTACTTGACAGACTGTTCCTTCTTGTACTCTTTAACTTCTCTTCTGTCCATTTGCCCTTAGGCTATCCTTTGGCTGACTATTCTCTACCTTATTACCAGTTGACGTATACAGACTTAGTTCAACCGGTTTTCTTTTTTCTACAGACAAGCTTTTTTCCAGTATAACTTGGTTATCTACCTTTGCATTTGCAGGAACGTTTCTTTTTTTGGAGGGTTTTTTCTTTGCATTTTTTGCTTGAGCCAGCTTCTGTTTTTCTTCCAGCTTTGCTTTATTTTTTTGAAAATATAGCTCCTGCTTTTTCTGTTTCTCTATGGCCTTCTGTTCCAGTAACTGTTTTCTCTTAGCCGCTCTTTTTTGTTTCTTAGTATTTACTGCTATTTTAAACGAATCCAACTGTTTTTTCAATCGTTTAAATATGAAATTTCTAATTTTTCTAATTCTGCTCCGGACACGACAATAAAACCTCTTCACCATTTTAATTGCCATTGTAAAAGGTGTAAGTAGAAGTTTAATTAATTTGGTTATGCTATTCACAATAAAGTTACTGATTGTGTAATGATAAAACACCATGCCAAGTGAAACTCCGATTACTGAAAACCCTCGGATTATTCCATTATTAGAATTATAGATCATGGCAAAAATAAATACACTTGCTACTACCCAGAATATAATATCCTCTATAGCCAGAATTATTGTATTATGCTTTATAATTCTATGAAAAATTCTTAGAAAATCGTATACAAATAAAATAATTATGCCCCATAGTATAGATATGAGAAAGAATTGCAGCTCTGTTGCAATTGCATGATTCATACAGGCCTCCTACTTGAATAGCCTGCCAAACAGCGATTCCGAAGATTTACCTGCATTTGAAGCATCAGAATAGGTTAAGCTATCAATTCGTCCATCAATATCAACTTCACCCTTTTCAAGGGTAAGACGGTTAACATGTAGTTCGCTACCACGAATCATAAGAATTCCCTGCTCGGTCTGCAAAAGCACCTCTCCCGCATCAAAAGAGAGCACATCATTTACCCCTGTAATTGCTGCTGCCTTTCTTGCATTAATATTAAGCTTATGGCCCTTTAGTACCTGTTGTTTTTCATCCATAGATATCCTCCATTCTTTCCATAAACTGTGAAAGTTTTTCTTATACACCTATAAATAATCGTCCGTAAAATGGAACAAGATGTACCTTTTTAAGTATATGAGAAGATCTTTCAGTTAATGACGATACTTATTTTATGAGCAAAAAAATCTTTTTCTAATAAAGTATCAGTTAGAATGAGGCTTTCGTGCCTGTGAGGACAGGATGAACTTTGTTCTTACTTAAAAGAGGTTTTACAATGTCGCTTCTAACCACACTGTAAAACCTCTTTTGTTATTATCTACAAATATTTGTATAACTCCTTGGCATCATCTTTTCTTGTTGATTCCTGTACATCCAGTACTTCAACCTTCACCAACTTAGCCCCAAATCCAATTTCTATTACGTCTCCTACTTTCACTGTTGCAGAAGCTTTGGCTGGCTTACTATTAATCATAACTCTTCCTGCATCACAGGCTTCGTTGGCAATGGTACGACGTTTAATCAACCTTGATACCTTTAAAAACTTGTCTAATCTCATATTGACTCCAATCTGTTATTAAAAGGATGCGGAGTGCTTTTAATAACAAGATGAAACGACAAATCGTTTCACTTGCCATGAATTAAAAAAAGGCTGTCTTAAATTCTTTCGTTCGGAATTTAAGCAGCCTCTTCATTGTCATCTACTAAGCGTTAATAACATCCTTTAAAGCCTTACCAGCTTTGAATTTAGGTGCCTTAGAAGCAGCAATAGTAATAGTTTCCTTTGTTAAAGGATTTCTTCCTGTTCTTGCAGGTCTCTCAGATACCTCAAATGTTCCGAAGCCAACCAACTGTACTTTCTCACCTTTGGTTAATTCCTCTGTAACTACATCAATAAAAGCCTTTAACGCTTTCTCTGAATCCTTCTTTGAAAAATCTGTCTTCTCTGCGATAGCTGCAACTAATTCTGCTTTGTTCATGGATTTCTCCTCCTCTAGAGTATTAATTATATTTTTTGGATAATCTAACGATTATTTAACTTCCCGCCACAACATGTCCTGATTTTCAGGGGAAAGCTCGCATAGATTTTGTCCCCTGCTCTCAGCTAGAGCAAAGACGTCTACAAATCTATTTATAAACTTATTAGTGGCATTTGTCAAGGAATTTTCTGCATTTAATTGTAAAAACCGGGACAAATTAATCATCGAGAACATGGCATCCCCAAATTCCTCGAAAATCTTGCTTTTATCCCCATTTTCAATGGCTTCCGTGAGTTCGTCAAGCTCTTCATAGACCTTTTTTAAAGCCTGTTTATAATCTTCAAAATCCATCCCAGACTTTGATGCTTTCTTCTGGACTTTTTCTGCTCTGATGTTAGCCGGAAATGCTTTGGGAACACTAAGCACTTCTTGTACTGGACTAACATTTTGCTTTTCCGCACTTTTAATCTCTTCCCAATTGGCCAGAACCTCTTCACTATTTTCAACGATTGCTTCACCGAATACATGGGGATGCCTTCGAATCATTTTTTCAGATACTCCTTGAACAACATCTTCAATTGTAAATTCTTTGGTTTCTTCTGCAATTACACTATGAAGTGCAACTTGCAAGAGAATATCTCCGAGTTCTTCACTAAGATTTTGATAGTCCTTATTATCAATTGCTTCTAAGGTTTCATAGCACTCTTCAATCAAACAGGTCTTAAGACTTTCATGGGTCTGCTCCCTGTCCCAAGGGCACCCCTCCTTGCTTCTTAGCTTGCGTATGATTTCCATAAACTCATTAAAATTATAGTTTGTCACATTAACCTCCCGTTAACGAAACCCGTAACTTATCATTTGTATCAGGGATATTCACATTACAGAATATCTACTATTTAATTACTTTGTGTTATCAGTATTATAACTACCTTTTCCAATGTTTACAAGCCTGTAACCCCAAGAAAAAGAAGGCACTCGGATACAGCATTCACATTTTATCCTATACCTATACGGTATCAGACTGAGAAACTGCTATCGGAGTGCCCTAATAATCTTATTGTTCCATCTGTCTTCCTAGAAATGCTGCTGCTGTACTTGCGAGTTTAATCTCTAGATCAGAGAATTTAGTTTTTGCATCCTTTGTAAGGATTATCACAGATCCAATGGCATCACCTTCACTGATGATAGGTGTAATAACCTGGAACATGAACTCTGAATCATCTTCGTTCATAATCTTTATATAACTCTTGTCGTCTTTTGAAGCAACAATTGTCTCTCTTTCGTTAATGACTTCCTCTAAATCATGACTAATCCCTTTTGTTACAAGGTCTTTCTTGGTTGGCCCTGCAACTGCAATGAATTGATCTTTATCGGTTATCACTACGATATGCCCAGTTGTCTGTGTAAGAGAATCTGCATATTGCTTAGCGAATTGTCCTAATTCACCAATTGGAGAATATTTTTTTAAAATAATTTCCCCTTCCCTATCAGTAAATATCTCCAAAGGATCTCCTTCTCTTATTCTTAAAGTTCTACGGATCTCTTTTGGAACAACAACACGTCCAAGGTCATCTATTCTTCTTACAATTCCAGTTGCTTTCATATATGAGCTTCCTCCATTTTACGTATTTTAGATTTTTAGTTAGTTGTTACAATTTTTAACTAATTATATTGTTTGTAAAATGGGAAACTTTATACATTTATTTTAGTCTTTTTATATAATTTTATAAAATATATTGAGGAAATCAATATTTTGTAATTGATTAGCCACATCTCTTATACCTGAAATCTAGTAGTAATTGTTAACAAATTAGAAGAAAGTTGTGATAATCGTTCACTTGCCAACGCTAACTCTCTAACTGATGTAGATTGCACCTCTACAGAGGAATATACCTGTAAAGTTCCTGCCGCATTTTCTTCCGCTACCGAAGCTAACGCTTGCATTAATGATAAAATTTGATTTTTTGCATAGTTCATATCTCCCTCAGATTTGTTCAATACCTCCACAACTTCTTCCGATACCTTCATGTTATCGGCAATGGACTGGTATCTCTGCAAAGATTTTTCCACACTTTTTTGCTGTAAATCAGATGCTGTTGTAATGAGATTTACAAAATCAAAGGCTTTCGTCACATGATGTTGCAGCTCTACTATAATCTGATCTATGTATTTTGCCGAGGTGGAAGATTGGTCAGCCATTTTCTGAATTTCCTCTGCAACTACCGCAAACCCTCTTCCAGCCTCGCCAGCTCTTGCTGCCTCTATTGCTGCATTCAATGCTAAGAGATTCGTTTCTCGTGCAATTTCAGAAATCACACGACTTGCCTCACCAATTTGAATGGAGCTAGTTTTAGTTGTAGTTATGATTTCGCAAATATCCTCCATTACTTTTTGATTATCACTTGATATCTTTGCAAGCCTTTTCATATCTTCTTGCCCATGCTTAACAGAATGATCCACACTTTTTGAGGATGCATTTAAATTAATCAAATGTTCATGATTTATTTCGATTAAACGCTCAAGGTTTATTGCAATACTTGAACCCTCTTCCGTATTCTTTGCTTGATCTGAAGCACCTTTTGCCACCCCTTGTACCGTTCTTGCAATTTCTTCACTGGCTAAGGCAGAGTTTAAGGACGAAGCACTAAGCTCTTGGGCAGTTGCACTAACCTGGTTGGAGGCATCCGTTATCATAGTTATAATATCTCTCAGTTTATTAATTAGTTCCTGAAACGTCGCTGAAAGTATTCCTATCTCGTCCTTTTGCGCCAGATAATTATCTGCAATATTATCTCTAAGGTCAAGCTCTGCTAATTTAGTTGAAAGTTTTGTCATTCCTATTAAGGGCTTTGTTATCCTATGATCCAGCAGGAATACGATTCCAACACTTATTACTAAAACGAAAAGCATAACAAATAACATCGTCTGAACCATCTTTGGAAGGACATTTAAAACCTCATCTTCGACTGCTGTAATAACATAGATCCAATCCGTCCCTTTAATTGGTGAAAATCCGGCATAGTACTCCACCCCTTCCAGATTATAGCTACTGACACCTTCTTTTATAGTAAGCATCTGTTCTACTGACTCTGCTAAAGAAAGCTGGGATTTATCCTCCTTTGCCTCCTCAATGGGATTGTACCGATTAATCACCATCTGGGTATCTGGATTTGCAATCATTCTACCCTCTGAATTTATCATAAAGGCATAGCCTTCTGCTCCATATCCTTCATCTTTTATTATTTGTCCCAAAGCATCCGCATTTCTCCTGCCTAGGAGTGCACCAACTACCTCATCGTCTTTTATTATGGGCACACACAGCTCTATTTCAGGTTTTCTTGTTACACGGCTAATCACTACATCCGACATCATAGCCTGGCCTTTTAATGCAGATTTAACATATTCACGATCACTCATTAATCGAACAGTTCCGTCCGTATAATAGGTATAACCGTTGGGCAGAACATAACCGATATCCAGAAAATCCGTCTTCCCCAGTTCTTCCTTTAACAATGATAAATCTACTTCCCAATCCATATTAACCATTGCCTTATCTTTCGCTAACAGCAAAAGCATCGACATCATAGCGTCCATACGACTTTCAGTTACTTTAGCCCCCTCCTTTGCCAACAACTCTAAAGACTTATTTGCTTCAACTTTAATCGCCTGAAAGCTTTGATATAAGGATATCATTCCAACACATAGTGTAACCATGAGTACCAAAGCGGAAAATGCTATAATAAGCTTTGTTTTAATACTCTTCATTTGTATTCCTCCAACCCCTTTTTCTAATGTTCCCGTCTATCTCTGCTTCCTAGTCTACAGGAATTGAAGGTCTTCTTCCTACATGGTTAATTCAAATCTATGTTAAATTTGTGTAAAAAGAAGCCACCTAGGACATTGCCAAAGTAGCTTCTCTTTCATTATTCTATTTATCCCATCAAATTCTCATCAAGAACTATGGTAAAGGGTCCGTCATTAACTAAGGATACTTTCATATCCGCACCAAACTCACCTGCTTCCACCCTTCCAATACGCTCTTTTATCCCATTAAGAACATATTCATATAATTCCTTTGCATGCGCGGCACCTGCTGCTTTAAGAAAATCAGGACGATTACCTCTTTTACAATCTGCATAAAGCGTAAACTGTGATACTACAAGTACTTCTCCTCCTACATCCTGTAGGGATAGATTTGTCTTCCCCTGGTCATCAGCAAAAATTCGAAGTTTTAATATCTTGTCCATGTACTTATCGGCTATTTCCCTTGTATCCTCTGAACTAACTCCCAGCAGCAGTAAATATCCTTTGCCTATTGTGCCTATTATCTGCCCATCCACACTTACACTAGCTTCTAAAACTCTTTGAATTACGACTCTCATGACATTCTTACCTTTCGTATTCTGTATAATTCTTTATTACCGACCAAGCACTTAGTAAAGCCTCAAGGTTACTAGCTGCATTTGCAGGACTAGTTGAAGGCAGTTTAAGAGCTTCCATGTTATTCATTGGATAGATGTACTTCATATACAATTGATATGCTGTAGTGCCGTTGGTTATTATTCTTCGAATATCCGCATTTTTAAGAATCTCATTTAAATCATTTGCCACTACATTCTTTATACTACTATCTGCTGAACCAGTTATTTCACAACTCTGAATTACATCCCACACTGCAATCTTGCAGTTTATTAATAATTCCTTTTTCTGATCAATGGTAGTTGGAAGTACCTGACCATGAAGAGCACTAATAATCTTCCAAAACCGGTTCTGCGGATGATGGTAGAAAAACATAGCCTCTCTAGATTTAACTGAGGGAAAGGACCCCAAAATCAAGATCTTGGAATCCTTTTGATACAGCGGAGGAAACGGATGTGCTACTCGCTCCATAATTCACTCCCCTTAGTTTAGTATTTCGTTTAGGAACGAAGTTCCTGCTACCCTGGACTCAATGTTGAAATAATCAAGGATAGTTGCTGCTATATCCGAGAAGCATTCTTTTCTGCCGAGATTTAATCCCTTTTTCACTTTATCACCATATACCACCAATGGAATATATTCACGTGAGTGGTCTGTCGAAGGTGTTGATGGATCACAACCATGATCTGCAGTCACAATTAAGATGTCGTCTTCTCTCATACCTTTTAGAATTCTTGGAAGCTGTTCATCAAAATAGGTTAATGCTTTCGCATATCCATCCACATCGTTACGGTGACCATAAATCATATCAAAGTCCACAAGATTAACAAAGCATAATCCTTCAAAATCTCTATCCAGACGCTCAATGAGTCGTTCAATTCCTTCTTCATTATTATGCGTTCTAACTGTATCCGAAATACCCTTGCCAGCAAAAATATCATATATTTTACCAACAGCCAGTGTATCGAGCCCTTTTTCTAACATTTGATCCATCATTGTAGTGGGAGGAACCAACGAATAATCATGTCGATTGGAGGTTCTCTTATAATCCGGTGCAGTCCCTTCAAAAGGTCTTGCAATAACACGTCCTACACTATGTTCACCGGTAAGTATCTCTCGCGCAATTTCACAATAACGATATAGCTCTTCAATTGGCACCACACCTTCATGCGCTGCAATCTGAAATACACTATCAGCTGAAGTATAGACAATAAGTGCTCCTGTCTCTACATGTTCCTTACCAAAATCTCTTATTACATCTGTTCCGGAGTAGGGCAGATTACAAATTACCTTTCTACCGGTTCTTTTTTCAAACACATCTAAAATCTCTTTCGGAAAGCCATTTGGATAGGTTGGAAATGGTTGTTCGGATATAATACCAGCAATTTCCCAATGCCCTGTGGTTGTATCCTTCCCTTTTGATCTTTCTGCTATTCTTGCTACCGAACCCTCAAACAGCTCTATTTCTTCCATTTCAGGAAATAAATTCTTTACTCCGTCTATATGAAACAATCCCAACTTCTTCATATTCGGCATATTAAAATAATTACTTTTTGAAGCAGCATACAAAGTATGACTTCCTACATCTCCATATAGGTCAGCATCTGGAAGCTCTCCAATACCAACACTATCCAAAACAACAATAAACACACGTTTCATAATAAGCCTCCTTATAACAAGTAATCTATCTCTAATATAATTTATTACAGATAAAGACGGATATCATCTATTAATACATTCCAAATGATTTAAATTCTTCTTTTACTTACTAACAATCCATCTTATAATCATATTATAAATATTTTATATCAATCTGTCTATTCTTATTCTTGCTATCATGTCGGTATGCATTATAGTCGCACCGAACGAAGTGCCAATATTATATGCTTTTTATAAGAGATAATAGTTTTAACTATCCGTTCTCAAGATTATATGTTACAATGAAATACATAACACGAAAAGTAATGTTATATACTAGCACTAAATAGTACTAGACAACTAAACTATTCCTTATTTTAGATTATAAAACGACATAAGAAATCAAGTTATGTTATATAATAGTAATATACTTAAAGGATACTCTCCAAGCATTGGAATCAGAAAGGAAAATAAAGTATGAATTTATTAAAGCTATTTAAAAAATTTATAATAAAATATAAGCATGCTGCAATACTATCTTATTTCTTTGTCTATATGATTTGGTTCACCTTCTTGGAGCGATCCGTTACCACTAAGTTTTACCCCATTGAATCCAAGCTAGATCAATGGATTCCTTTTTCCGAAGTATTTGTAATTCCTTATTTCTTATGGTTTATTTATATTGCAGCTACGGTCATCTACTTTTTGTTTACCTCTAAATCGGATTTTTATAAATTCTGTGCTAATATTTTTATAGGTATGACGATATGCTTAACCATCTATACCATTTGGCCCAACGGACACTATTTAAGGGCAGATCTTGACACCCTTGGACGCAGTAATATATTTACATCGATTATAGGTAAGCTCTATGCCATCGATACTGCAACAAATGTTTTCCCCAGTATCCATGTATTTAACTCCATTGCTGCTTACATCGCTATTCATAAAAGTGAGGCTCTACGCCGACTCCCCAAACTGCAGTTTGGAGCTTTTATATTAACCATTCTAATCTGCATGTCCACCGTACTATTAAAACAACATTCTATACTAGACATCTTTGGTGCTATGGCGCTTAATATGATTATGTATGTAATTGTTTACGTACCCTCAAGAAGCAAGGTTTCTAATAGTACTACCGAGCTATCTAAAATTTAGACTATATAACAGAATAGTATATATTATAAAAATTATTTGTCTTAAAAATTATTTGTTTTAAACACAAAAAGACGATAACCTGTTGGGTCATATTACATGTCCAACAGGTTATCGTCTTTTTTATATCTTTACTTTTTCATATCTTTACCTTTTTCTAACTAGTTAAATCCGTATATCTTACGAGTTATATTGTAACCCGTTTCAACCACTTTACGTCCAAACTTACCTGGAAGATTAACCGTTCTTCCTAAGATATGTGATTTTATTTTTTTATAAAGCCACTTATCATAATATTTCAGATAATCCCAGAGATCCTTTTTCTTTGCAAGTGCTGCATCGCTTCCATCTTTTATTAAAAAGACGGTGCTTACCATCATCATCATAGCAAGATACTTAATCATATAATTTTGAAGTTTTTTACTTTTTAATTGTGCCAAGTTATGTGATTCTATCATAATTTTTGTTATTTTTAATTGCTGGTCAATACGTCTAATCATAACCTGTTCATTTACTGACTGATCAACTCGTCCAATAAAATAACGATATAAATTAACATCCATATAATACATCGTTTTTACACTAGGAAGTGGTTGAAATACAAAAATGTTATCCACATAGAAGGTGTGTTTTGGTAGCTGTATTCCACAGCTAAGCAAAAGCTTGGTTCTATAAATTGTGGAATGCATGAGGATATTCTGACTTTGCTTAAAGTGCATAACCTCGTCCCAAGTAAAAACCTGATCCCTTGGTAACGCCCATTTATAGTTGATTACCTTTTTCTTAGCTCCTTCTTTTTCGTAAACGTAGTTAGCAAGAAACAGGTCTGGACTTTTACCTTCGGCAATTAAATCCTTTAAAGTTTCCATTACTTGACGTAATGCTTTTTCATTTACCCAGTCGTCACTATCTACAACTTTAAAATAAAATCCTGTTGCATTTGCAAGTCCAGTGTTCACAGCCTCACCATGACCACCATTCTCTTGTTTGATTACCTTTATAATACTTGGGTACTTACTCTGATATTCCTCAGCAATCTTTTGTGTATCATCAACAGACCCATCATTTACTATTATAATCTCCATCTCTTCCCCGCCAGTTAACAGGGTTTCAATTGCGTGACTCATGTAGGCTGCTGAGTTATAACATGGTATAGCTGCTGTTAATAGCTTCATTTCTGTCTCCAATCCACCGACTATTTCGGCTGAATGCCTCATCAGAGTAAAACTGACAAGGCATCCAATTTAAAATATTTTTTAAGGAGTATTGATAAAATAATTAAATTAAGTTCTCTGGATTTAAACATTCCAATTCAGGAACTACAAATTTACCATCTTTACGAATTAAAACATCATCAAAATAGATTTCGCCACCACCGTACTCAGGTGTTTGAATACAAACTAAATCCCAGTGAATTGCGGAATGATTGCCGTTAGGAGCTTCATCTTCATAGCAGTTTCCTGGTGTGAAGTGGAAAGATCCCATAATCTTCTCATCAAATAATGTATCCTTCATTGGCTTTAAAATAAAAGGATTTACACCAATAGCGAACTCGCCAATATAACGTGCACCTTCATCGGTATCTAATACCTGATTAATACGATCCGTATCATTTGCAGTTGCTTCTACAATTTTACCATTCTCAAAACGGAACTTAATGTTTTCATAGGTAAAGCCCTGGAATACAGCAGGTGTATTATAAGCCAGGGTACCGTTAATAGATTCTCTAACTGGAGCGGTGTATACTTCACCGTCAGGAATATTGCGTTGACCATCACATGGAACAGCTGGAATACCTTTAATAGAGAACTGAAGATCGGTTCCTGGTCCAACAATTCTCACCTTATCTGTACGCTCCATATATGCTTTCAGGTTTAACATTGCTTTGCCCATCTTTGCATAGTCAAGATTACATACCTTGAAATAGAAATCTTCAAATGCCTCAACACTTGTATTAGAAAGCTGTGCCATTGCTGCATTTGGATAACGAAGAACAACCCATCTGGTTTTCTTAACGCGCACTTCATGATGCACTGGTGTTGAGTAATATTTCTCATAGATTTTCATTTTCTCGGAAGGAATATCGGAAAGTTCAGATACGTTGTCGGTACCACGAACAGCTACATAGCAATCCATTTCTTCCATCTCTGCTGCATCTATTTTACCGCTTAAGGTCATCTGTTCTTCGGTACAATTTAATAACACTTCTCTTTGTAATAATACATCAGTATAATGTACGAATGGAATTCCACCTGCTTTGTATACCTCTTTCACTAATTGTCTTGCTAAATCCTGTGTGGAAGGTCCGATATAATGAACATAAACCTTTTCCCCTGGTTTTACTTCCATAGAATAGTTAACCAAATTATGCGCTAATACTTTAACTCTTTCGTCCATAGCTTATCTCCTTTATACTTTATTATTGATATTTTGCTAGATTGTTTGAAGTTCATACGATCTAGTTATAAATAACTAACAATATCTGCTATCTATACCTACTCATATAGATAGGATAAAAATACATTTCCTGCATTTTTAAAGGTTTGAGCACTATCTTGAATTCCCATTTTAAGTGTTTTCCCAATTGCAGGATTGTAAACCATTATATTAAATGTATCATATCCATAGATAACTACCGCATCCTCAAGATTTGTCATCGCTATCACCGGTCTACCAAGTGATACATAATACAATACATCATCCAGTTCAACACCGGACAATCTTATTGGTGTATATCTGGAATATTTTTTAAGTATATCATACACAGAGCTATTTTGTACAGAAAGCTGATCCAAACTTTTATCAATATTCTGGTATTCTAGTAAACGTTGTATACAAGCTTCTAAGGTTTTATTGGGTAATGCTTCGCCTGTCATGTCCACAAACTCATTGATTGTCTTTGTGGTCTCTTTTACTCCTCTTTCCCAAACCAATTGATTGTTGCTGTTTAACACCACTCCAATTCCTGCTTTTGCAATTTGAATTGCATCTGCTGCATTTTCATAGGAACCTTCGATGCCTCCGGTGATATACGGATAATAAGCCAACAACATCTGTCCATCCTCTGGAAGGCGTACCGTCGGATCTTTTGCAATAATTGTATTAACTGTAGTCTTTACTTTGGGTATTTCATACATTTCAAAGCCTGCAGGAAAGCTGAGGTAGTATTCTGTTAGTGCCAATTCCGGAACTCGGGAAGAGACATGTATAATCGATGATTCTTCCTTCTCCTGATTCATAATATAATCTGTCGGTGCAAAGGTATATAAGAGCTTATTCTCTTCTGCTACCTTTTGAACTCTACGAAGTTCTACTATATTATCCTTAACAGCAATACCACTAATATAGTAATCTTGTTTTTGATAAGATTTCAAGATCTTTTTATCTACAGAAGCAATTTCCACCATAGACAAGGGTGCCATTAAACTACCATCAATCAAAGTAGCAAAATTGTTTTTTTCAACATAGCCGTAGATAATATTGGAGTCTATCTTATCCATAAGGCGGATATTATATCCTTCTTTTGTTTTAATTATATCTTGATTTCCAGTTTCTAAATCCATTAGATATATTTGATCCGACTGTCTAGGATCAGAATTTTGTTGCCAAGCAATATAATTAATGTCTTCTAGAACCATTAGTTGATTTTTATTCACATCTTTTGCTATCTCCGATAATTTCTTTGTAATTAAATTATAGGAGTATATCATTTGATTTACCTGGAAATAGAATATTTCTTTTGTATTAACATAGGATAGTTCACCTAAGTTCTCTTTTAATTTTTGGTAGGGTTCTTCAACTGGTATATACACTAATTCTTCAATTCGGCTCTCTGATCGAATGTAATGATATAGAATAATGGCGACCTTACCCTCATATTGGCCACGATTCATATATCCGTAAACCATGAAGTTCATATTCCCTTCAGCATCCATGCTTAGTATTCTAATATCATGTTGGTCATATACATCTCTTATATAGTCCGTATTTTCTTGTTTAAAGCTGAATACTTTCGTAATTTCATTGTTTGTAAGATCATAGAACCACAGCTCTCTATTTCTAACAAAAGCAATTTTAGTTTCATCTTCTCCCGCTATATATGGAACATCCAGGTTTTTTGTTATCCCCAGTTTCAATTCACTTTTATCTAAACTAGCAAGTGATATGTCAAACATTGACTCCATGTGTCGCTCATAATTAAGTAGAAACATCCTTGTACTTGAATATTTTACTCTGAAAAACTCAGAGACATTAAACCGCTCTGCTACGCCGTTAATTTCAGCCTCTACTATATAATTAAGTTCAATAGAAGCAGTAGTTGGATATATCTCTTTAATTGTTGGTATTACAGTAGTAATAACTGTTGGATTTAGATTTCCCCAACTAATCATATCAAAACTTGAAAAGATATTAACATAGGCAAAGCTTGAGTTATCTGCATCCTTGGAGGACTCAATGTATTTGATCATACTCTCTGCTTCTGTTTTATCCAGCATTGCCTTATGAAACTCCAGAGCAAAATCTAAATTTTCTTTTAAATAAGCCTGTTCATATATCTTAATTCGCTGATAATAATACATCTTTTCACTTTTGCTGGTAATCAGGGTTAGTTTTAATGCATATTCCTTCCCAGACTCTAACTCCGCTTGAAGCTTTACTTTTGCTGTTTTATCCGCTCCATCCTCTTCAAATACGCTGACAGAACTTGTTTCAATCAGGGAATTACCCACAAACTCTCGTACTTCATAATTCATCTTTTTTATATCATATTCTTTATAATCTATTTGCACCTCAAACGCTTGATCTGGGTCAAGTGGAGTAACTGACTCTCTGATTTGATTTGCATCCAAATTACTGCTGTAACCATGCAGCAGATTAATTGTACCATCATTAATCTTTATTTTTACTAACGGAAATGTGGTATCTTCCATTGTTGTTGTATTATCTACGTCAAAAACAACCTCCTTAATATCCCCGCTAAAGTAGGAAAAGGCTGCGACAAATACAATAATTAAAATAATTATTCGATAAACATGTTTTAGCATTTAGCCTCCAAACATCATTACAATCATTAATTAATCCGTTTACTATCTTCCTTCTGAAAAAGACGATACAAGCAGGGGTCTACCTTTAGAAAATCCATACAACTCTTCAACTCCTCGCTCAATTTACCCTTCTCTACACCATCTCCATTTCTCTTTACTGCACGTATTAAGATGTTTTTAGGTGTATGCTCCATGTCAATAAATTCAAGAAGTTGAACCCGGTACCCTTTTGTTTCAAGTAACTGTGCACGTAATGCATCTGTAACCAACGAAGCCATTCTTTCTTTGACAATTCCGTATTGAAATAGTGGATTTAGCGTCTCATTTTTCATTTGCTTATTCAATTCATGCTGGCAGCAAGGTACGGACAGAATTACCTTTGCACCCCAGCTCTGTGCCTTAAACAAGGCATGGTCTGTTGCTGTATCACAAGCATGCAACGTAACAACCATATCAACTTGATTATTGCCAGTATAGGACGCAATATCCCCTTCCAGAAAGCAAAGTTTATTATAACCGTATTTCTTACTTAAACTATTGCAATTTTCAATTACATCTTTCTTTAAATCAAGGCCAATCACGTTAATATTGTAGCCCTTCATATGTTTTAGATAATAATACATCGCAAAGGTTAGGTAGGATTTTCCACAACCAAAATCAAGTATCGTCAATTCCTGGTTGTGTTCAAGATAGGGCAAAATATCTTCAATATATTCTAAAAATCGATTAATTTGCTTAAACTTATCTGATTTTGCTTTGACTATCTGGCCTTCTTTTGTCATGACCCCCAAGTCAACTAAAAACGGAAGCACAGTACCTTCCTGCAAAATATAGTTTTTCTTCTTGTTATGGCTAAATTTCTGCAGATCTTCCATTTCTACTTTTGCATTATTATTGGTACTGGTAATATGATTTTTTTTGATTTTATTAATAATTGTTACTTTACCTTTTTTACTAAATAAGATAGTAGCACTTCCAAGGGTTGTATTAATTTCTATTTGGCGAAAGCTTCCATCTGTCCACTCCTGTGCTTGTATCAGAAAATCCTCTTTCTTTTCGTTTGTATGAAAAACTTTCTCCTTAATATATTTCGTTACCTGAAAAAGCAACTCTTCCTTAATTAAGACTGGTCTAACTTTAATCTTTGTAATTATATCTTTATCTATCGGATTACTTAACACCAAGCTTATCAAATGCTGGTTCATTGTTTCTTCTAATAATTTTCTTACTGTAATTTCCATGTTTATATTCCATTCTTGTGCTTACACAATTTTTCATATTACTATTTCATTGTTAAACATCATTGACTATTATATTTATTCCCCTATATTGTAATGTCTTTTCACCAATAGTACAACCAGATAATTATAATTTTTGTAACAGTTCAGCTCTGCCTTTTTTTTCACATTCAGACTTCGTCTGCATATATTGATATAAAAAGCTTAGGAGTACTTAAATGTCATATACCAGTGGTAGAAGTTATGGCTCCGGTAACAAGAATAATAGAGTGCCAAATTATAGCGCTAATTCTCAAACACCGGCTAAGACCCAGCACACTTCGAATACATCCTCTAAAACCGTAAGCAATGCATCAACGGGTATCAGAAAGACTACACCTATAAAAACAAATCAAATACCCGATCCAGGGTTGGGCTCAGGTCCCTTCCGCCCGGGCTCAGGTACTAGAACAACTCCAGGCTCCACTTCGCCAAATAACGGTACAACACTTACTCCCGGTTCATCAACCATAATGCCAGGTACTACTCCTGCAACACAACAAGTTGTTCCAAACAATCCAATCTTTCCGACTCCAGGTAGCACCAGAACAACTATGCCCGGCACTGGCACTTCTACTTCTCCACGTACGCCTCTAACTATGCCAGGTACCAGTACCACTCCTATGACTATGCCCGGTACTGGCGCTACTCCTATGACTCCTGGTACTTCTCAGATGATGCCTGGTACTGGCGCCACTCCTATGACTCCTGGTACTTCTAGAACTATGCCTGGTACTGGTGCTACTCCTATGACTCCTGGCACTTCTCGGATGATGCCCGGTACTGGCGCTACTCCTATGACTCCTGGTACTTCTAGAACTATGCCTGGTACTGGCGCTACTCCTATGACTCCTGGTACTTCTGGAACTATGCCCGGTACTGGTGCTACTCCTAGTGCACCTCGCACTCCGCAGATGATGCCTGGTACTGGTCCAACCAACGGCCTTTTCCCCGGCTCTAACTTACAGACACCTCCGTCAGGCATGACCACTCCTACTACTCCAGGTCAAAATCAATCCGGTTCACAAGGTGGTTTAAATAGTAATTTATATCCTTCTGGGCAGCTACGAACACCTCCAAGCAATGAAATAACAAGTCCTATGCCACCATTGATTGCACCAATGGAACCTACCTTGGATTCATTATCCTTACCTTCACAGGAGCAATCCCAATCCTTTAATTATGATATGGAACTCTTTGCAAATCCGTTTATTAACTTAAACAACCAATTACCTTATCAGATGCCAAATTCGTATTATCCTGCATATCCAAATAACTCTAATATGTATATGCCAAATGTAAATAATTCAACAATGGGTGTGCCTATGTTTCCATTATATGGATACGATAATTGCGAGGATCTAGATAAGGATGCTAGCTATATGAAGCAGCTCTTCCCTACTACTGCAAGGATAATTCAGAAAGAAGTTGACAACGAATGTGATCAACTAGAATATGATGGTAGTATCATGTTTGACGAATATCCTGATCGTATTTTGATAGAAAAGATTGTTGATCGTATTTATGAAAAAATTAAGGATAATGATGAGGACCCAAGACTTCAGGCTAATAGTCTCTATTTCTTCCCAGAGCATCGTCACAGAAATCCTCTGCGCGATGTTGTCAACATAATCCTATTAAATGAATTCTTCCATCGCAGAAGACGTCATCGCGGCAGAAAACGCTGGTTCTAAATTAAAAATATTAAAACGTATTACAGATGTTTTTTACTTTTATCTATGTGCGTAGAAGAAGAACCGGGAAGTTAGTGTTTTCCCGGTTCTTTTATTTACAGAATTTATTTTACCAGCTATCGTTATTAATGGGAGTTGCCAGTGATATTTTAGTTTTACCAGTTAACTCATTAAAGGTAATTGCAATTTGAACATTAATTTTATTACCCATCGACATTACATATTCATTCAGCATACCTGTATAACCATATACTGTGTAGAGATCACCTTCATCATATTCTATTGCCATTTCACCTTGTAATGCATCAATTAACGTCTTAGCAATTTCTTTTTTTTGATCTAAAGTAAGATCCCCTTCCTTCATACCCTCATATTTTAAGGTAATCTGTTTCCTTCCTACTCCAAGTTCAGTTAATTTATCCTCTAAAATATTCTTATAACGATCAATACTTTCTATTCCCTGCAATATATTTAACTGCACCACAATATAATGTTTAAGAGTTTGCACGCTATTTTCTTCTTGTTTTATGCTTACTATTTTTATTTCAGTAGTTGCCTGTTTTGCTTGCTTAAAGATAAAACTTTCACTCCTGCTGCCTTCTTCCCAAACAGTGATATCCTCATTTACAATTAATCCAATGGAATCTGCAATGGTATAGATTAGATTTTCTTTCTCCTCTTCACTCAAATACCCAGTTCCATACTCTCCAAGGACAGCCAGGCTGCTTTGCATTTCATGAGTTTCCGACTTAATAAATGCTTCTGTTATCTGTGCTTCTTCACGAAACATCCGATTAACAAGTATTTGTGCGGCAACAGCTACCCAAAGCACTGCAACCATATATAAAGTTATTCTGGTACGTTTTCTTGTAAATATATTCCGAAACTTATAAATAAAATGATCAAACTTTTTATGTTCCATTCTATCAAGACCTCCAATATGGGAAACTTTGTTAATCCATCTAGTAGTTTCCCCGTTATTCGGAGTTTTATTCTTCAATTATACTATACCGATCTATAAAAACATGTTATAATACCCACAACCATAAACAATCACAGATAGACTATGAATGAAACACGCTACGCAAGTATCTCCAGTTATAGCGAATTGCGAAGAAATATATAATTTATGCAGCTGGTTATATGCAAAAAGGAGGTTTTCATATGGACACACCAACACTGTATCGTAGACGGTTTATACCGAATGAAACAGTTCATTTAAAAGATGATATTATACTTCAACTAACAGAGGACTTTATTTTGACAAAATGGGTTGCACTACATCCCCGTAGTGATATTGCAGCAGGAATTTCTGCCTATTACTTAGAGCAGGGAATAAAGGTGAGTAAGATCTTAGATAAAAACAATAACTTAGTGTATTGGTACTGTGATATCATTCAATCGAAACATGATGAAATAAAAAATACCATCATTTTCGAAGACCTCTTAATCGATGTCATTCTTCTAAATGATGGTACTGTACGTATTGTAGATATTGATGAACTTGCTGATGCCCTGGATCAAAATTTAATTACCCAGAGTGAGGCAACCTATGCGTTACGTCGACTAGATAACCTTCTTCGTATTATAAGGGATGGTAACTTTCACACTCTACAGGAACCAATCCTACAGGCCGAATAAGCCTTATTCCATCATATCAATTCGTCTAATATGCCTCTCTTCATTGGAGAACTTTGTATCAATAAAGGTTTCCACAATCTTAAGCGCATGACCTATTCCAATTACTCTTGCGCCCATTGCAAGTACATTGGCATTATTATGAAGTCTTGTAGCCTCGGCACTAAAGCAATCATGACAGAGTGCTGCACGAATGCCTTTCATTTTATTTGCTGTAATCGAAATCCCAATTCCTGTACCACAGATGATTATGCCCATATCACATTCTTTACTTTGGATTGCCTTGCCAACAAGCTTTGCATATTCCGGATAATCGCTTGCGGTAACATCGCCACAGCCAAAATCCTTGTATTCAATACCTCTCTTATCCAAATAATCCATAACTGCTTTCTTCATTTCATATCCAGTGTGGTCATTTCCAAGTGCTATCATAGTCAAACCTCCATTATGGCGCTTTGCACCATCTAAAATATCATGAAAGAGGCTGTTGTACAGGCTCTTTCCGAGTGAAAGAGATTTATCTTTCACTTTTCCTCTTAATTGCTAATTATCCTCGTTTAATTTATAAACTGTCTTTTTCACCAAACGTCCCAGTTCTATGTAGCATTCTTCATATTCCATCAAAGAACCTCCATAAGGATCTACAACATCTCCGATTTCTCCTGCGTATTCCTTCAGAGTATAAACATCTTTTACATCAGGATATAATTCTATAATCTTTTTCTTCTGGCTAGCTGTCATTGCAAGAATAATCGTATTTTCTTCTATATCAGTGGATTTTAATCCCTTTGCTATATGATTATTCAGCTCAAGGTCATGTTTTTTTAATACAATCTCAGCCTTTGGATTTAAAGGTTCTGAAAACAGAACAACAAGACCTCTGGAACACACCTTACGATTGCTTACTTTTTCAAGATTTTTATAGATAGCCTCTGCCATAGGGCTTCGACAAGTATTACCAGTACATACAAATATCAGTTTTTGATAGTTCCCCATTGTTACCTCCATTACAATACTCTCACTAGAGTTTGTTACTTAGAACCGATTCATCTCTAGACACTAATTACTCGATAACCTGCTGCCTTTAATAATCTATTCATAATTGCTTGTCCTAGACAAGCATCCGTAAAGCTTTCCGAATAAATATATTGGGTATGAAGCTCATCAAATTCTCTTAATATTCCGTAAAGACCAGCTGCAATTGTGGCTTCATTATTCCGTGATCCTACAACTTTAACTAATCCATGATGATAGAAATCTTTTGTTTCTTGTGTTGCGATAACTCCCACACTGTTACCATCATGCAGCTTTTTCTTTGCATTTTCATTAATAGTGAAAATAACTTCATCTATATTACCCTCATAAATAGTCAACTCACCCTCTGGTGCATAATGACGGTATTTCATGCCCGGTGCTCTGGGAACAAGCTCTAAATCAGGCTCCATTTTTAGTATTGCAGGATCATAATTAATCTCACCTATTACATTCTCTAGCATAGTCTTTGTTATACTGCCCGGACGTAATATCATAGGGAGTTCACCGGTTAAATCAACAATTGTAGATTCTAATCCCAAGGTTGCATTTCCACCATCAAGAATCATATCAATGCTTCCACTTAAATCCTGTATCACATGTGTTGCTGTAGTTGGACTTGGCTTACCACTTAGGTTAGCACTTGGAGCTGCAACAAAAACACCTGATAACTCAATTAGTTTTCTAGCAATTTGATTTGCTGGAAGTCGAATTGCTACGGTATTGAGCCTTCCAGTCGTATGGTAGGGCACAATTTCTTTCTTATTTAAAATTATTGTTAAAGGCCCTGGCCAGAACACTTCTGCTAACTGATAAGCTTTATCAGGTATCTCATTGGCAAGTAACTCTAAATCGCTAATTTTTGCAATATGGACAATCAGAGGATTGTCAGAAGGCCTTCCTTTTGCCTGATATATTTTTCTAGCTGCACTTTCATCTAGTGCATTTGCTCCAAGTCCATATACCGTCTCAGTAGGAAATGCAACTAACCCGCCTTCTCTAAGTATTAGGGCTGCTTCCTCTAACCTCACTAGGTCAATATTATCTATATCTAGACTAACCACCTTTGTATCCATATTGCTCCTTATACTCTCTATCATCACCATCAACTCTAAACTATAGAGTCAATGATACATCTAATTTGTGTTCTATTTATGTTTATTAATTATCCGCATAAATTATATGTTGCATATCTTATGCCGCTACATTATAGCATAACCTCTGTGCAAAATCAAATTACGGTTGTGTTGGGGTTACAGTACCACCCGTTGCACCTTCAAGTCCACCTTCCTTAATAAACTGCATTACAGCAAGATGAATACCCCAAGCCATTTTCTCTTGATAATCATTCTCTGTTAATAAAATGGCTTCCTGCCCATTGGATAAGTATCCACACTCTACTATTACTAAGGGGCATTTTGTACGTGTAATCATATAATAACTGGTATTGGACTTTGCTTTCCGCTTATTACCATCACCAATGGTATCAATTAATTGCGCTTGTATTATCTCAGCCAAACGTCTACCCTGGGGTGATGCTTGGTAATAAAAAGCCTGTGCTCCCTTGACCGACTCCTGAGTAAAGCTGTTCTGGTGGATGCTTAATGCCAGGTCAACATTATTATTATTGATGATATCTACACGATTCCTCATATCAGCTCTTTTTTTATTGGAATCTGTTTCTGAATATAAACCGACGTCCTCTTCCCTGGTCATGATTACTTTAATATCATTTAACTCTAACAAATTCTTAAGTTTTAAAGCAATAATTAAGTTGATATCCTTTTCCAAAGCATTATTAACACCTACTTTACCAGGATCTCTGCCACCATGTCCTGGATCAATTACGATTGTTATTTTCTTTTCCTCTTTTGTATCCTTATCACTTGTGAAAAAAATATTCTTCATAACCTTAATGGATGGGTCGGTAGTTAATATGCTTGCAATTAGAATTAAGAATAGAAAAATTAAACTAAAATATTTTTTCATGCTTCACTACACTCTTGGATTTAATTCCTTACATTGTATGAAGGGATGATTTGTCCTATTCTTTTTCATTCAAGCCTGTTTAATTAATATAGTGTATCAAGCGTATTTAATTAATATAGCGTATAATAACATCCCAGATACTTTGTTTTTCTAGTCCTAGCTTCCACGCAGCTACCCCAGCAAGATCTGCTTCATAGATAGCCTTCATCTTCTCTTCGATAGAGGTGTCTTCCTCCTGCCACATACGATAAGTTGCACCCTCCTTGGTATACTCGACATAGTAGCAGCCACTGGCTTCATCCCAAACAGCCTCTGTACCATTATCCGTAATGATATTCGCAGCTGGCGTCATGGAATAATACTCAGATGTTATTTCTCCTTCTGCAGTTTCCTTCCAAAGTCTAGTATAGAAGGGAATTGCAATAATAGTCTTCTCCTTAGGTACCATAGTCAAAATATTTGTAATCGCATCTTTGACAAACCCAATAGAAGAAACAGGTCCGGGAACCTCTGAATTAGCATGATATTCATTATAAGCCATAACTACAACATAATCAGCAATAATACCCTGTTCTTCCCTGTCATAATATTCGCTATAGGCACTTGGAACATAACTATCCACGGAAAGAACAATACCGTTATTTCTACATTTCACCGATAACTCTCTTAGGAACTGAACGTAATGTATTCCTGCCTCTGAATAAATACGCTCAAAATCTATATTAATACCGTTCAGCTTATATTGTAAGGCCATCTCAATCAGTGAATTAGCTAAGGCTTCTCTTCTTGAAGTATGGGACAGAACTTCTGTCATATCAACCTCTGCATTTGCATTGAAATCATCAACTGCCGCCCAAACCTCAAGTCCCAGCTCTCCTGCTGCTTTCACGTATTGCTCCGTTGCCAACGAGGTTAGCGTACCCATTTCATCACTAACACTAAACCAGGTAGGAGAGATCACATTGACTCCCTTCGTTTCCTGAATTAACTTCTTCATATTATCAGTAGCATCTAGGTTAAACACCTGATGAAAGACCATATTAATCTTTCCTGCTCTTGTCTGTGCTGTATAATTAGGAGCTTGAAAATCAGACTCAAGGGTTTCATAATAGGACTTTTTCGTAGATTTATCCTTTACGTAACCCTTCACACCATCTTCCGTCATCACTTTTACAAAACCCTTTTTGGGTGCCTCATCTGCATCGACAAACATTAATTTTGTTCCCACGGCTAGTTCCATTAGTATAGGGCTCTTTATACTTGGTTCCACACGAAGCTGTGTTGCTTTCACGACATCTGTATATAAGTAGTCACCCCACATATATTGAATAACAACTCGACTTGGCTCTTTATAGTATTGATAAGTGAGGTCTGAATACTTCTCAACGAATTCGAGGGATAAATACACTTTATCTGCAAACACTTCAACAATTGGGTGATCCGAAGCTACTGCAGTCTCTATTGTACTCTTTGTTACGGTATATTCCTCTTTCCCGGCTTCTGCTTTCATAATCTCATCCGGAGTAGTATAGGTCAAAACATTTTCATTGTAATCCCAGTAAAATCTATGATTGAAATATTGAATTACAGTATCGTAATCCACATAAACCTTATCCTCAATCAATAACCCTTTATTCTCGTAAATCTCATTCTGAAGAATGATAAGTACCTCTGAAGCTTCTAACGGATAATATTCAGTCAGTGGCATCTCCTCTTTACTCGGTGTCATATATTTTATAATTGCCGATACCACAATTATGGCTATAATTATCAATGCTGTAACTGATCCAATTACTGCAAGTTTCACTTTCTGTTCCATAATTACCCTCCATTAGTATATTCCCGATCTAAAACTTCCTTTGTTTAACCTAAGACCTAACTTCCTTGATTATTTCCAATAATCCTATTCTATTTCAACATTATAGCATTTATTTAATATACAGTCATTACTAAATTCGACTTTTTAGATGGAAATACGTTAGGAGATAATTATTAATTCGTCGACAAACTTAATTTACAAAATAATAACCTTATTAAAATAGCCAAGTATAATGTCACCTGTACATAAAAATCCTTTTAAAGAAAGCAGACTGAAAGAAACACGCTAATCGAGTTTCTACAGATATCACGAGTGTGTTTTGTAAACACTGAAGGCCGTGATCCTATATGGGTTCACGGCCTTTTTTGCATAACCTACGGTAAAGATGTCAGTATATTAAAAATCTCTCTTATTATAAATAGCTTTTGACAGGCTATATGAGATAAACAAAATAATCGCCGATAGCAATAAAATACCCCAATTTATTACCATTAAATTATTCGTTCCAAAATTGTAAGCTATAGATATGAGGTTTATATTCGTCATTGACATAAGGGTCATGCCCCCCGCACATAGGATGCTTATGGTTATAGCAGGGACATAAAATCCCAATAGTTTGCCTTTTTGATATCCTAATTTAAAAAGTGTAGGAAACATGAAAAGATTTGAAATCGAGAAAATAAAACAACTTATTGCCAATACAAATAGATTTTGCTCTAAATTCAGATAATAGTGTGAAGGTCCAATTAAATTAGATATGAGAGCCACCGGAATAGACATTAACAGTCCAAGCCCTCCAAATAATATGGATAAGCAGAATCTCCCCGCAACAACATTATTTCTATTTACCGGAAGTGTTAAGTATAAGAGATTCAAATCCCCCTTTTCTTCGATAGCAAAAGGGTTTACGGAATAACTTAAAGCCAGATACATTCCAAACGGTACAATTATTAAAGGTGAAGCCAATCCAATAAAGAAAAGAAACAATGGCACTAATGCTAATCTTACTTGATAATATTTCATAGCACGCCAATCCATTAACATCATTTTATAGATCATCATATTCCACCTTTCTGCTATAGTTAACCATAATATCATCCAACGTAACGGGCTCTGTTATTACGCTTCCAGATAATCCACTTACATCTGACAATAACATCATACCTTCAAACCCACCCACATGCTCACGTAATCCAATTACATTTCTTCTTTTATCTTGTGGCAAATCATTTGTACCACCTCGGACAATACAATACTTATCTAGTAATTCTTCTTTTGCACCACTAAATATAATTTTACCCTTATGCAGATAGACAATATTATCTGCTATCTTTTCAAGATCACTGGTAATATGAGTCGAAAAGAAAATGCTTCTATCTTCTTTTACCATAAAGTCCCTGCAAATATCCAACATCTCCTCTCGAGCTACTGGGTCAAGCCCTGATGTTGGTTCATCCAGAATTAGGAGTTTTGCGTTATGAGATAGCGTTACTGCCATACCGAGTTTCATTTTCATTCCACGTGACATTGTTTTAAATTTCTGCTTATTTTCTAGGGAAAATGCCTGCAAATACTTATGGTAAGCTGTACTATCCCAATCCACGTAAAAAGGACGCATTGCCTTTTCAACATCTGCAGGAGTCCAGTCTTCTTGAAAATATGGTTGCTCTAATAAAACTCCCAGATTCTCTTTATTAAGAACATCCTCACTGGATTTTCCTAATATCTTTGTTTCACCATCATCCTTTAACGCCATTCCCAGCAATAGTTTTAAGGTTGTGGTTTTACCCGCACCATTCTGACCAATAAAGCCGCACACGTAACCACTTGGAACAGAAAAACTGATATTATCCAAAAGAAAATTTTTATATCTTTTTCTAAGACCATTAACCTCTATCGCATTATTCATTAATATTCCCCTCCATTTCATCCAATAATTTATGCAGATCTGTTATTGAAAGGCCTGCCATATTCCCCTTTTTTATCGCTGTAAGCAATGCATTCTCCGTTTCCTTTAAATACTGTTCTCGGATAATATTGTTATTAATCTTTTGAACATAGCAACCTTTGCCAGGAACCGTACTTACATATCCTTCTAGCTCCAAATCACCATATGCCCTTGTGGTGGTTATAACACTCACCTTAAGATCTCTGGCTAGCTGGCGAATGGAAGGAAGCAGTTCCCCTTGAGGCAATTCTCCTGATATAATCGAGTATTTTAACTGCTCCTTAATTTGCTCATAAATTGGTACTCCTGATTGATAGGATAAGACAATTCTCAAAGAACTTCTCCTTTCGTTTGCGTTAGTGTCATTCTGTATATATACGTTATATACAGATTATATATTGGCAATATTAACCTGTCAAGTATAAATTTAGTTTCATTTCGTCAATAGTAATTTTTCAATTTAATGATGCGGTATCACCGGAACACAAAAAAGCTGCATTATGCAGAATTGATTAGCGTTTTTTCTAATCAACTTGCCTATGCAGCCTTTGCTCCATCCCTTTTAATAAACTTTAAAAGTAACCACAATTAAATTAAGACTTTAAAGTATAGAGGGCTTTTAAGTCCTGTGATTAAGTTCCTGTGAATACTTTTTCTGTATTAATGAATTATCAAACCTAGTTTCTTCCGTCATTTTTAATCGTCCGTTTATGGATGCATCGCATTTCTCATATTTTATGTTTCAAATGCATCGGATAAGAAGGCATTTGTGATATGTTATACTTATCCCTTTGACATCACCATGTAACTGACTATTTAAATATATTCTTAAAAAAATAGTATGACTCTTCATTAATCCTGGTTGGTTCATAATTTAACGGAACCGTCCAGGTTTTTCTTTTTAATTTGTTACTAATCGTTGTTATTGTTTTATTATCTGCTTGGGGAATAAAATAGAAGCAGGATTCTCCTATAACCAACCCCTGATAGTCCTTTGTAAACCTCTCTAGTTTTGCTAAATCCCAGGCAGAGCGTCCACTTATCACAATCCTTTTTGTACAACCCAAAAATTCCCGTTGTATCCTGTCAGACGCGGTGCCGAAATCAATAATAATACACTCATAGCCCCTGGTAAGTATCTCTGGAAAAGCCTCAGGCTTAACTTCTTCATAACAAGTTATATTTTGAAAATAAAATTGCCCTTCCTTGTTATTTTTCCACTCATATGCCTCTCGAATTAGCTCCATATCTTGATTCGTGTTATATTCCAGGATGGCCGTTTTTCTTCCAAGCTCTCCACCAAAGTAAAAGGCAAGCATCAAAGCCGTATGAGTCACTCCAACACCATGATGAGTACCAATAATTCCAATAACCTCACGACTTTTTTGGTAACTCCTCTTGGTAAGTTTCTTAAAAAGCATTGGCTTTTGCTTCATATTAGACCGCTCCTTATGCTTGTTCTGAATGACTGTGAAACGACTTAATTTACATGATTTAAGATCTCACTAAATAGCTCCTGCTCACTCTTACTAATTGTTTTTCGAAAGGAATCTGGCTCAAGAGGAATACGGTAACAATTCTCTCTCCTCATATTTTTAACTATTGCCTGGAAGCATAGACCATCCAGAAAATTAAACATGTATAATACAGTTTTGTCATTCATAACCATAGTTAACACTTTTTCGGATTGTTCCAGCTCCCAGTCTTTTACCCCAAGTATAAGAATTTTAAGATCAGATGTCTGAAACAGTTTCAGATTACCTTCCGTTAAAACTCCCATATCTTTTACTACTACTTGAAACCCCGAAGAATCCTGTCCTCTGTTTGGATGACTAGCTTCCATCGTAATACCTTGATAAATTATTCTTCCTTCATCATTACTTGGTATATTCCAACGATTTTTAAGCAATGCTATACACTTACTGTCATTTTCCTCCTGATATAAGCATTGAAACCCATGGCGATAAAGATAATTACAAAAACGAAAGGCAAAATGAGTAGTTCCTATTCTATTTTGGCTACCTGCAATCGCAATATAGAGAGTGGTATTATCTTTTGTTATAAATTGATTTTTCTGAGTTATAGCTGATAATTTTTTATGTAGTACTTCAATGGAGGCAGGTCGATGGGAAGGCTGATACTTCATGCATTGATTTATAATAGCCTTTAAATGTTTCGAACAATTGCCAACCTGATCAATGTGAAGAATGCCCTCATCCTGCTTTTTTATAAGAATTCCACTTGCCATATAATATAACAACATACCCACACCATAGATATCACAACGTTCATCAATCCTACCTATGTGATATAGTTCTGGGGCGGCATAACCCCTGGTCGCAAAATATGCTTGACTTTCTTTCAGCTCATCACGAAAGATTGCACTCCCAAAGTCAATAAGCTTAAGAATTCCATTATAAATAATGATATTACTTGGCTTTAAATCCAGATAAAAAATTGGCCGGTCAATAAAATGCAAATATTGGATTAAATCACAGATTTGCTTCCCATAATTAATTATTATACTTTCTGGTATAGGCCCTAATTTAGTAATATGCTCTTCAAGAGTCTCACCCTCAAGATATTGTTCGACAATATAGGAACCTTCTTCATTTTCTTCAATATCATAAATTATAGGAATGCAAGAGTGTTTCAGATTTTTTAGTACAAAAGCTTCATTACGAAGATTAGGATAAAAGGGATGGTATTTAGAAATTACTTTGATTACTCGATAAGAATTTAGTTTGATATGTTCTGCCAGATATACTTTAGCAGTGCCTCCCCTGCCAAGTAAGCCTAAGATTTTATATTTTTGAAACCATATTTCCTGCTGCATTCTCTCCTTTCCTACCAGCTTTACACATAGAATCAATTCCTTTTTATTATATACAAATTTTGGGGTCGATACAATGATTATTTGTTTGCTTTAATTCACAAATATTTTTAAATATTTTGTTGATTTTTCTTTTTACGTATAGAACGACAATGGAAGTGGGTTGACGAAACATCCCGATTTCAGGCACCTATTCCTATAAATTTCATATCTATGTGTATTGACTTTGCTTATTATTTAAATTATACTTTTTTTACACCATTGGGCGATACACGCTGGTCGTGTATTCTTTCCTCTTTAGTATAGAAAGGGGTGTATTGTATGAAGATAGAAAAAATCAGTGATAATCAAATTAGATGTACTTTGAACAAAAGTGACTTGATAGACCGAGAGATAAAAATAAGCGAACTTGCTTATGGCACCGAGAAAGCAAAGGCCCTGTTTCGTGATATGATACAGCAGGCTTTTTATGAATTTGGTTTTGAAGTAGATGATATTCCTTTGATGATAGAAGCTATTCCGGTATCAACAGAATGCCTTATTTTAGTAATAACCAAGGTAGAAGATCCCGATGAATTAGATACCCGTTTCTCCAAGTTTTCTTCCTTTAACATTAACGGTAATGATAAAGAGGATGCCGATGAAGACTCTTATGCTGACGAAATTATAAGTAGTTTTGATCAAATGGACGATATTACCGATGAGGAAGAGGATGTTTTAAAGGAGGATTCAACCGAAGATACCGAAGTAAGTAAGGCTTCTCTCCCTAACCCTGGTACGCCTTCCACCTCTGGTGCACAGATTCCTGTAAAACTAACCAAGGTGTATTCCTTCCGTTCTTTAAAAGAGGTAATTGAATTAGCGAATATTATGTTAGGTACTTATCATGGTCATAATACTCTTTATAAAAATTCAGTAACATCAACCTACTATTTAGTGATTAGCATAAGCGATCATACTCCAGAGGAATTTAATAAAATCTGTAACATAATTTCCGAATATGGTAGGGTTGAGAAAGCTTCTTATGCTAGCTCCTCATACTATGAGGAACACTATGAAGTCATTGTTAAAAATCACGCATTGCAAATTCTATGTGTTATGTAGAGCTGCAACATGATTACTCACTATCAAAAATTTATTTCTTTTTTATAACAGGGTGAAACACGCTATGCGAGTTTCACCCTGTTTCATCTTGTCATGAATGAATAAGGTATCTATGTTTTTTTACTTCTACACAAAAAAGGATGAAGCTATGCGCTTCATCCTTTTGATTCACAACAAGTGAAACGACTTGTCGTTTCATCTTGTTGCAATATTAATCGCTTAATTATTCGCCGATCTGATCCTGAATTCTATCCATTAACTCATCTGGATCTAATCCATGAACCATAGCAGCTTCCTCTAATGTTTCTGCCTGTGCAGATGGACATCCAAGGCAGTGCATACCGATATCTAAAAGTACCGGAATAATATTCTGATCAACAGAAATCGCCTGAGCGATAGTCATATCTCTTGTTATAGTTGCCATATGATATTCCTCCTTATCAAATATGTCTCTTAGATTACTAATAATCTAGGACAATTTTTCCTATGATAAAACCTAACTGTAATTCTTATTTAGCATAGTTTATTATATTCCAAGACAGCAACATCGTCAAGCATCTGTAAGGGAATTTATATGAATTTCTTCGAAAGCAATAATTGGCTAATTGTACTTGCATTATCCCTGTCCATGTATTAAAATGTAAGTGATTGTTGAAAGGAGGTAATTTATTATGGCATATACTATCAATGAAGAATGTATCAGCTGTGGCGCTTGCGCTGGTGAATGCCCTACAGGAGCAATTTCTGAAGGAGCAAGTCAGTATGTTATCGATGCTAATACTTGCATCGATTGTGGTGCATGTGAAGATACATGTCCTACAGGAGCTATTTCTCAATAATTGAAAGCTCACGTACATAAAAGGAGCATTTGCATGCTAGCTATTAAGCTGGTAAGCAAATGCTCCTTTTTAATCCATGACAAGTGGAATGTTTTGTCGTTTCCTCTTGTACATCTTGTCCAAATAATTTCTAAATATATATTCTATTCTTTTTAGCAAATTTTGATCTCTTTTTCTTTTTATCTATCGTGGCTGCAGCCATCATTCTACTCTTTTGAAATTCTCTGATCGAGGCGTCAAATTTACGAAATCTTTCCTCTTCCTTTTCTTCTTGTACCTTCATAAGATAACTCATCCGGCTAACAACACCATTGGTGACATCAACTCCAATGTCCTCCACCAGGCTTGCGTTATTTTCTTTGAGTGCAGACATTATTATATGCTTCATTAGCGCTTGAAACTGTCCCATTTTAGATTCAGACTCTTCTGTAATTGTGGTATCTTCTTCTGTAATCAGGCTTGTCGCTTCTTGCTCATTCTCCAAATCATCCTCTAGTTCGTCCTCTAGTTTGTCCTCTAGCTCGTCCTCTTGAATTAGATTAGTCATCTTATTGTCCTCCTTCTGCTGCAAAATTGCTTCGAGATCAAGTGAATATGGCGAATCCAAGGTGCTTAACACCATTTTAATTGCCTTTAGTTGAAATCCATATTCTCTTAGTTCCTTCAACTTTTTTAGAAGCTCAATATCTGCAGGCTTATAGTAACGCTGATCCATTTCATTACGGGATATCGGTAGTGCAAGCTCTTTCTGCCAATTTCTAAGAACATGGGCTTCCACATCAATTAGATTTGCAGCTTCTGAAATCATATATCTAACTTCTTCCACTCTTACGCCTCCCTTTTTATGTAATTATTTTCCACTTTTTACATTATAACATAGCAAACATCAATTGCAATACGATTTCACCATTTTCAAAGATAACTTATCGACATAAAAAGGGGAAACCCCAAAGAAGTTTCCCCTTTTCTACAGCAAATATTATCGCTCTAAATTTGCAAATTTTGTATACTGGGACTGCCAAGCAAGCTTAACTGTTCCTACCGGACCATTTCTCTGCTTACCAATAATAATTTCAGATACACCTGGTTCTTCTGTATCACGATTATAATAATCGTCTCTATAGATAAACATTACAACGTCGGCATCCTGCTCAATTGCTCCTGACTCTCTAAGATCAGATAACATAGGTCTCTTATCCGGTCGCTGTTCCACCGCACGGCTAAGCTGGGAAAGTGCAACTACCGGAACATTGATTTCTCTGGCAAGAGACTTTAAAGATCTTGATATCTCTGATATTTCCTGCTGTCTGGATTCAGATTTTTTGCTGCTACCAGACATTAACTGCAAGTAATCGATGATAACCATTCCAAGATTTTTCTCCAACTTTAGCTTTCTACACTTAGAGCGCAGTTCCGTAATGGAGATTGCAGAAGTATCATCGATAACTAGATTAGAACCACCGACTAACCTTGCACTTTCCATTAAGCTTGCCCAATCATCCCCTGATAAATTACCGGTACGTATGGATTGAGAATCCACTCTGGAATTCATTGCCAGGATTCTTTTAACCAACTGGTCCTGTGACATTTCTAGGCTGAATATTGCAGTGGTAACATTGGATTTTAAGGCAACATATTCTGCAATATTAAGTACGAAGGCTGTCTTACCCATGGAAGGTCTGGCAGCAATCAGAATTAGGTCTGAAGGCTGGAAGCCTGCTGTTTTATAATCCAAATCATAAAAACCTGTAGCTACACCGGTTACGCTTCCCTGGTTACGCGCTGCCGATTCTATACTATCAATTGTCCTAAGAACTACTTCTCTAATATCAGTAAAATCCTTTGTACCTCTATTTTGTACAATATTAAAAACTTGTTTTTCTGTCTTTTCCAGAATAACATCCAACTTTTCCTTGTCCAAATAACAGTCGTTGGCGGTCTCTTCTGAAACCTTAATAAGTCGTCTAAGTACTGCCTTGTCTCTTACAATCTGCGCATAGTAACGAATATTTGCCGAAGTTGGTACCGAGGTCACAAGATCTCTGATGAACTCTAGACTGCACACCTGTGCCGGAACATCCTTCTCTTTTAAACGGTCCTGCAAGGTTACAAGATCTACTGGCTTTCCTTCATTATGGAGTTCCTGCATGGTCTCAAATAAGATACTATATTGGTTCTCATAAAAATCAGTTGCAGTTATCAACTCAGAGGCGGCAACTATGGCGTCTCGGTCCATAATCATGGAACCAATGACGGATTGCTCAGCTTCTGCACTATGCGGAAGTATTCTTTTTATAAAAGCTTCATCCATTGGTAAGCCTCCTATAAATATGTGATACTAGTTCTATCCCGAAAGCAACGCTTTCGCAAAATTACAGGCATGTGGTTATCATGCCTGTCAACTTGATGTACATTTAATTATTTTGCTTCTACTTCCACCTTTAACTGTGCCGTTACCTGTGGATGCAATTTAGCTGGTACTGTATAAGTTCCCGCATGCTTAATGGCATCGTTTAACTGAAGCTTCTTTTTATCTATATCCTGTCCAAATTGTTCCTTTAAAGCAGCGGCTATTTCCTTAGAGGAAACAGATCCAAAGGTTTTACCACCCTCGCCTGCTTTAATCGCAAGCTTTACTGTAAGCTCTTCCAACTTCTTTGCTTGATTTTTAGCTTCCTCAAGAAGTTCCTGTTCCTTCTTTGCCTGCGCTGCCTTCTGGTTATTTAATTCATATAAATTCTGCTTGGTTGCCTCTATTCCAAGCTTTTTTGGTAAAATAAAATTTCTGGCATACCCATCGCTCACTTTAACAGTTTCACCCTTTTTGCCAAGAGCCTTTACATCCTGTAATAAAATAATATCCATTGTTACCTCCAATTCGCCGTATTAAAAACGGCATTCATATTAATTATAGATCCCCTTCTGCTTGCATACTGCTAAGAGTAACCTTAATTTTTGCCATCGCTTCCTGTATTGTTATATTCTCTAATTGGGTACCTGCAACACTTAAATGTCCGCCACCACCTAGTTTTTCCATAATGATCTGTACATTAGCTTCATCAATTGATCTCGCACTAACATATATTTTATCGTTATATTCCGTAAGAACAAAGGTTGCTTTGATATCTGTAATGTTTAATAATTCATTAGCTACCTGCGCACCAAGAATCATTGGGCTATCCACGGAAGAGCTGGCACATACCGCAAGCGCATAATGTTTTAAATAAATCTCCGTACTGCTGATAGCATCTGCTTTAAGTTTAAACTCGGTCATTTCACTTCGGAAACCTTTGCGTATTCTAGTAACATCTGCACCACTTCTGCGTAGATAGGCAGCAGCTTCGAAGGTTCTTACTCCAGCCTTTGTCAGGAAATTATTTGTATCTATCATAATACCCGCATACAGCGCATCTGCTTCCACCGGTCTAAGCTTAAGATTGCCACCAATATATTGCATAATCTCGGCTATCATTTCACTGGTGGAGGAGGCATATGGCTCCACATAGGAAAGCACCGCCGTATCAATGGCTTCATTGGTCTGTCTATGATGATCAAAGATAACCACCGTTTTAGAATAGTTTAATAATTCTGCACACTCCAGATAAGAGGGGCGATTTACATCTACAATCACCAGCAAGGTATTTGCATCAGCGACTTCTTTTGCCTGCTCATTCTTTAAGAACATATCCTCTTCATACTCGGGATTTCCTACAAACTTACTCATTAAAGGGCGTAGCGAAGAAGTCACTTCGTTAATTACGATATGTGTCTTTTTATTAAAAGCTTTGGCAATACGATAAACTCCAATTGCAGAGCCAAAGGAATCCACATCACCGATTTTATGGCCCATAATAATGACCTTGTCCTTTGCCTCAATAAATTCACGAAAGGCGTGTGCTTTGACACGAGCTTTGACACGGGTACTTTTTTCTACAGAAATGCTTTTTCCGCCATAATAGCTTATCTTTTCTCTGTCCTTAATTACCGCCTGATCACCGCCTCTACCAAGAGCCAAATCGATTGCTGCTCTGGCATATTCGTAACCAGCATTATAGGTGTCAGCATTCACACCCAGACCCATACTAATGGTGACCGACATGTCATTACCGATATTTACAGCTCTTACTTCCTCTAAAATTGAGAATTTTCCTGTTTGAAGTGTAGAAAGATATTTTTGCTGGAAAACAAAAAGGTATTTGTCCTTTTCCAGTTTCTTTATAATTGCATCAATACTCTGCATATACTTATTTATTTTTCGATCCACTAGTGCTGTTAAAAGAGAGCGCCTTACTTCGTCGATTGTTTCTAGGGCTTCCTCATAGTTATCTATATATAACAATCCAGTAACTAATTTCTGTTCTTTATTAGCCTTATGCAATACTGTTATCTCTGTTTCATCATATAGATATAAAGCGATTAAAGCATTTCTGTCCTCCCAGATATGTTCTCCTTCTTGAAGATTCCACACACTTTCATCATCAAAATCCGGTGCAATCACTTTTCTAAGCAATACCTTATAGTTGCGTCCGTGAAGAACAATGTGTAAGATTTCATCCTTTTCCTTGGTGGGGAGCACTTCCTCTGTGATCTCTGGGATTACATTAGAAATAGAACGCCTTGCAGCACTTCTCTCTTGAATAATATCCATGAACTCATCGTTACCCCATTGCAGTCTACCCTCGATATCAAGTATTGCATAAGGTAGATGCAGTTCTTTTAGTAATCGTTTTTGAACCTGCCCAAAATCCATAGCATAGCGCACTAATTCAGTGGATAGTTTATTCCGTTTTGTAAAATAAATCGCACAGGCAATAAAAAAGTACAAGAAAGTAAAGCCAGTCATTATCACCCCGGCTTTTCGATTAACGATATAAATAAACAAATTCATGCCCAGTAAAAGCAAGGTCATAAGAACCGGCCAAAACAAATATGCTCTTAATGCACCTCTAAGCCTTAACTTTCTATTCATAAAAGGCGTCTCCTTATGGATTTCATGATGCGATACAATCAATTTCCTGTAAATTATAATTTACAAAAGTATAAACTATAGTATATCATTAAATTTTAAATATTAAAAGCAAAAATTGGCGGTATCCATATCCGCTTTAATTATTTTGGATCACTCTATTATAATTTCTAAATAATCAATTATGTTTTCCAGCCTTAGAAGTTGGGTCCAGTGCATCTCTTAATGCATCTCCAATAAAGCTTATGGACATTACTAAAATTATTATCAAGGCTCCTGCTGGCATCCACAACCACGGCTTTGAGGTTAAAACCGTTAGTGACTGTGCTCCGTTAAGCATATTTCCCAGGCTTGCTGTGGGTGGCTGAACTCCCATTCCAAGAAAGCTAAGGGCTGCTTCATCCAACATTGACAGGGCAACAACAGAAGTTGCGTAGACTAATATTGGAGCAATGGTATTTGGCAGAATTTCAGAAAAAAGTATGTGCCTTTTTGGCATACCTGCAACAATATTACCCTTTACAAAATTCGTTTCACGCAAACTCAATACATTGCCCCTAACCAATCTGGCAATACCTGGCCAATCTACAAATCCAAGGATTAAAATAATATTCCATAACCCCGGTTCAAAAATCGCTGCTGCCACAAGCACCAGTAAAATATATGGAAATGACATAACCATGTCAGTAAAGCGCATGATTACCATATCAATCGCTCCGCCAAAATATCCGGAAACCAAACCTAAAATCACACCGATTACAGTGGAAATAACCGTGGATAATACTCCCACCAATAATGAAATTCTGGTTGCATATAAAAGTCTGGTTAAAACATCTCTTCCAATCTGATCCGTCCCTAAAATAAATTTCTTGCTTGGAGCCCCACTGAATGGCCCAACAATTTCAGTTGGACTATAAGGTGCAATTAAGGGTGCTAGTAAGGCTGCAGCCACAATTATTCCAAGTACAATAGTGCTAAAGAGCGCTAAATGATGACGACGAAAACGGCGCCAGACGGTTCTAACATATGTTTCACTTTCTAAATTGTATTTCCTAGGCATATCGGTTCCCCTTGTCTTTTCTATCTCGCATAATCTAAACTAGTAAACCATACTTGCATCGCAGCAAATCCTAAGTTTTTCCTAAATAAATATGCTGTTTTTTTGCTCAAACTTAAGTATTAACCTTGATTATTGATTTAAAATGACTGATTTCATCAAGCTTGTAACAGATTATTAACTACGAAGTTTAACTTATTTATACTGAATTGTAGGATCAACCACTGCATACAGAATATCCGTAATTAGATTAGCCAGCAGCACTACAATTGCAGACAATAAACAAACTCCCATAATAACGGGATAATCACGATTAATAATCGCACTCATTGTCATTAAACCAAGACCAGGCCAGGAAAACACCTGTTCAATAATCACAGCCCCACCAAAAAGCAAAGGAATCTGCATGCCTACTACAGTTACAATCGAGATTAGAGCATTTCGAACAGCATGTTTATAAATAACAAGGAAATTACCAATTCCCTTTGCACGGGCAGTACGAAGATAATCCTGTTCTAATATCTCAAGCATCGCACTTCTGATATAACGTATATTTGTTCCGGCCATGGAAGTTGCAAGAACAATTACCGGCATTACCATATGTTTCGCCACATCAGCAATACCTCCGCCCGTTCCAAGGGAAGTCATACCACTGGAAGGCAGCCAGCCAAGCTTAATTGTAAACAAATAGATTAATAAAAGAGAGAGAAAGAAACCCGGAATACTTGTGCCAATAAAGGACAGGGTAACCACAGAGTAATCTCTTTTGGAGTATTGATGAGTCGCACTAAAAATTCCTGCGGGTACAGCAATCACCATACTAACTATTAGTGATACACCCATTAACAATAAGGTCGGTCCAATATGTGAACCTATCATCTCAGCAACGGGTTGAAAACTCTTAATGGAATAGCCAAGATTGCCTTGCAATAGCTGTTTTAGCCAGACAAAGTATTGCACATAGATTGGCTGGTCTAAACCAAGTGCAATTGCTTTTGCTTCTAAGGCAGCTTCTGAAACTCTCGGCCCTTGAAGCATCGCGAGAGGACTTCCTGCCATACACATGATAGCATAATCTATGATAGTAATACCAAGTAGCACTGGAACAGCAATGATTAAACGCTTAATTATATATTTTATCATACCCGGTGCTCTCCTTTCAGGAACGGCATAACATCACAAGCAACCAGATGGGAGCTTCCTTTTGTCCTTGGTATTAGCAGGGGTTCCACCTGCTTACAATGTTCGGTAGCATATTTGCATCTTGTATGAAAACGACAACCCAAAGGTGGATTTATATTAGAGCCAATCTCGCCTTGTAAAATATCATTCTCATTCTGACTTCTAAGGGGATCTGGAACCGGTGCAGCATTACAAATCGCTTCAGTATAAGGGTGCTGTGGATTCTGAAACAACTCCTGAGCATCTGCTATTTCAACGATCTTCCCCAGATACATTACAGCAATTCGATCACTCACATAATTGACCGCGCCTAACCCATGACCAATGAAGAGACAGGTTAATTTCAGCTCTTTTTGCAGTTCTCGAAGTAAATTAAGAATTTGTGCCTGTATAGATACATCCAGGGCACTTACCGGCTCATCGCAAACAATTAGTTCTGGATTCAAGGATAATGCCTTTGCAATACTAATACGTTGACGTTGGCCACCGGAAAATTCGTGGGGATATCTTCCTTTACTATTCTGTGGAAGTCCTACCAGGTCCAGCAATCGATTGACCGCTTTGTCAGCTTCGTGTTTTGCAACAATCCCATGATATAGCATTGGAGCAGATAAGATTTCATAAATATGCTTTCTGGGATTTAGAGAGGAATAGGCATCTTGAAATACCATTTGAAGTTGTGTACGCATACTTTTCATTTGTGCTTCCGTCGCTGATACCAGTTCCTGTCCTTTGTACCGAATGGATCCTTCTGTTGGTTTTTCAAGCGATACCAACAATTTGCCTACGGTCGACTTTCCACACCCGGATTCACCTACAAGCCCCAAGGTCTCTCCTTGGTATATGGTAAAGCTTACATCATCAACTGCTTTGATATCTGCAATGGTACGTTTAATTAAACCACCTTTTATAGGGTAATATTTTTTTAAATTTTTCACTTCAAGGAGTGGGAATTGTGAATTTACTATGTTGTTCAATGCCTATTCCTCCTTTGTACTATTATTCTGAATTACAAACTCTGCCCTGTGACACCTTGATAAATGTTCCTTCGATGCCTCTACCAGGTCCTGAGGCAATTCGCAGGCTTCTACCCTATAAGGACAGCGACTCGCAAAGCGGCATCCGATAATCTCTTGATAATTATCGGGCACAGTTCCTGGTATCGAAGTAAGCTTTCTATCTGCACTATCATAAATTCCAGGCACAGTGTCAAGCAGCGCCTTTGTATAAGGATGCGCTGGATTACGAAACAACTCCACTACCTCTGCTTCCTCAACAATTTGTCCTGCATACATGACAAGAACCCTATCTGCCATCTCTGCCACCAGACCTATGTCATGGGTAATTAACATAACAGACATCTTGTATTCTTTTTGCAGTTCCTTAAGCAGCCTCATGATTTGGGCCTGTATTGTTACATCCAAAGCCGTTGTTGGTTCATCTGCAATGAGGAGCCTAGGGTTACAGGATAAAGCCATTGCAATCATTACTCTTTGACGCATTCCTCCTGATAAGGTAAAGGGATATTTTCGCATAATCCGCTCTGGCTCTGATAGACCTACCTTAAGTAACAGTTCTGCTGCCCGTAGCTTTGCTTCCTTTCTATCTATATTCAAATGTGACCTTAGGCTCTCGGACAATTGATTTCCGATGGTAAGTACAGGGTTTAGTGCACTTAAGGCATCCTGAAATATCATGGTAAGCTTATTACCACGAACTTTGTCCAGTTCCTTCTCGGAAAACTCAAGTAGGTTCTTGCCTTCAAACAAGACCTCGCCTTTCACTACTTTTCCACCCCTGCTAAGTAATCCCATTATGGACAAAGAAGTTACACTTTTCCCACATCCTGATTCTCCCACAATGCAAAGTGTCTCGCCTTCTTTTACAACAAAACTGACACCATCGATTCCCACCGTTTCGCCAAAATCACTCTCAAATACAGTTTTTAAGTCTGCTACCTCAAGTAAATGTGACATTTGCCTTCTTTTCTCCAATCTTTTCATTGTAAAAATGCAAAATGATGCGGCGAAACGTTACCTCATCATTTTGCATTCTATCGTATCGTATGCTTACGATTATTTTACTCTGTTACATCCCATTTTTCAATATGATTAAATGAGCCATATACACTCGGTGTCGCATTCACGAGTCTGTTATTTACAGCACCCAATGCACTAATAACATAGGCGGAGAACATCGGAACCTCCTGCTGCACCTTCTGATTAATAGTCAAATATAAACCTCTGATTTCTTCGATATCACTGGTCAGCTGGGTATTTGCAAGAGCTTCTGTTACAGCTTCATCAGCATATCCAGTCCAGCTATCTGCGCCACTTAGCAACCAGTTTACATCTGGGTATGGATCTACAGGAGCATACGTATATTGCACCGCCAGTAAATCATAGTCCTTTGTTCCAGCTACTGTCATTAAAGCTGAGAAATCAACTGTTTTAATTTCCACCTTAATACCCACTTCTTGTAACTGTGCGGCAATAACACTAGCACCATTTACAAAAGTCGCATCACCTGAATTCACATAAAACTGTAAGGTCTTGCTGCCATCCCAACCTGCTTCCTCAAGTAATTGCTTAGCCTTCTCAGGATTATATTCTAGTGGAACTAAAGAAGCATCATAGAAAGGACTTGCAGAGGATAAGAAGCCATCTACAACTTCACCATTGCCATTTAACAGTCCGCTTACTAACTGTTCTCTGTTAATGGCATAGACGATTGCTTGCCTTACTCTCGGATCAGATACCGCTTCGTTCTGAGTCTGGATAAATACGGACTGGTTCGTTACCGGAGCCCCGTATACACCTTTTACATTCTCAAGGGCTTCTACACTCGCGTAATCTTCCTGGGGAATAACACCCATGGTCTGCTGAACAAAGTCAATCTCCCCGGACTGCAAACCTGCATATAGCTGACTGCCAGTTACAATCTTAATATTCAGTTTATCAATGTTCACATCTCCTCTCCAGTAATTTTCATTCTTGGTATAGGAGATATAATGATTTACATCATACTCAGTTACAATATAGGGACCACTTACTACATCTGGATGGTTAAACCACTCATTTGTAGAAAGCTCCTTCTCTGGGATACTCTCTATTTTATGCTTTGGCAGCGTCAAAAGATAACGTGCATAAGTATTTTCAAAGGTAGTTAATGCCATTGGATATTTCGTAGTAAACTGCACTGTCTTTTCATCAATCGCTACAATACCAGAAATACTGGTTGCACCTTCTTCCACGAAGCCATCATCACCAACGCCTTCAAAAGCATAATACATCATAGAAGGGTTTGCTACTACTGGGCTGGCAATTCGAAGAGCTGTGAAAACAACATCCTCTGCAGTAACTGGTGTTCCATCGGACCAGGTTGCGGCATCATCAATATGTACCACAAAGTTTAAATTATCCTCCGTTGTGATGGAATCTGCCAACATTGGTTCAAAGCTTAAATCTGGCCCCAAATCTACCAGCGGTAAAAACATCATACCAGTCGCATATTTGTTAATCTCTCCACCATTTAACAGAATTGGATTTAGAGATTGCAGAGTATCTGTTACGCCAATATTAACAATCTTCTCACCTGTACTTGCGCCTGTGGTTGGTGTTGTCGGTTTATCTGTAACTGTCTCATTATTCTTATCGCCTGACTTACTACAACCGATGAGAGAGACTCCAATCATGATCACAAGCAGAAGGCTAAATAACCTTACCATTTTATTTCTTGTCTTTAACATAGTATCCTCCATTCTTTTGAAAGCATAGTAACATATACTTTCCATACCGCGGAACGTTCTTTCAATATATTACGGGAATACAAACCGATATGTTCCAACGTTCTTTATTTATTTCATACTTTTTTTATATGCAAAGTATACATTTAGTTTTTTTAACTGTCAACAGTTTATTACAAAAGTTAAAATTAGATGTTTTATATCATTTCTATTTTCAATATCTTTATGTTCATGCTTATAATTCATATCCCATAGTTTATATTTCTTCCTCATAACTTAGCTGCCAGCTCACACCATATTTATCCGTAAGACTACCATAGCATTTACTCCAAAAGGTTTCTTGAAGCTCCTGCTGCACAAGACCACCTTCTTTTAGCTTTTCATATGCGAATTTTATAGCCACTGTATCACTACTTATATAAGATAAGGTTACATTGTTTCCTTTTGTATATTGACCTCCAGGAAAGGTATCCGAGAACATGACAATACTATCACCAATATTAAGTCTAGCATGTATCACAAGGTTTTTTATCTCTTCTGGAACTTCGTAGGCAGGGTCTTTAGGTGCATCACCATAGGTCATTACCATATACCAATGCATCTACACCTATATTAATTTTTTCTTAAATTAAGAATAATAGCTCATAACAATAATGATTACTATTATTTAACTACCCTTCACTATATCTAAAAACATTATATAAGTCAACACAGTTACATAAGTTTTCGTGGGTTCGTTTCGCTGATACCTTGGCTTAATTTTAAGGGATATTCCTATAAGTGTTGTTTTGCTAGCCTCCACCTAAAAGAATATCCCTTTATATTATTTAATAAACATTTTACCTTTCCTTACCAGATAACTATTATCCTTCAATCACGATTGAATTGGAGATCCACAATACTCACAATCAGTTGTAACTCCTTTTTTTATCTTAAGAGTTGCGCCACAATTTTTGCATTTTGAAGTAGTATACTCCACTGCTTTCACTGTGCTATTTACATTAGAATAAGGATTTGCATTCTGTACAGAGTTATTATAAGTATTCACATAGTTTATGGTACTTCTAATTGTGTTTGTATTTTGGTCTATGTATCCATTAATATATCTTCTTTTAATCATATTCTCCAGGTTCTTATGTACCACATTTGCTGGTGTCCTGATAAAATCTGCAAACTGTTGTATCGAATGCGTATCGTTTTGTGATAGTAATGGCATATATCTTTTACATAAGCTGGTTAAAGTATGTTTTTGAATTCCTTGTACCAAAAAATACACACTTATCAATAACAAACATAGAACAATGATAACAGTTGAAAGCGACATACTTGCTTCCCTATCAAATAATTCTGCAATCCCCGCTATAAAAGTTATACCAAAAATAAAAGTAAAAAATCCTCCAATTATTATTTGAATTAAACCTGTTATACGACTTCTAGTAATTATTCTATTTGAGTTAATATCTTGAAACACTTTATATTCCTCCTACCTTAAGCAGCTTTACTTCTTGTGATCTTTGCTTAACCAGTAACATGATATCCTGAATTAATTTTTTAGTTGCCTCTAGCTGTGCTTCGCCATTCCCCTCTATCATAGAATGAAGTTCAACTAGTCTAGCTCCTATGGTATCATCTGTGGCAACCGTTGTTGATACATCACAGAAACGTACCGCCTCACTTAATTGACTCAACTCTGATTTTAACTTACCGTTACCATGAATACTTTGAATTAGTTCTACCTTACTTAGTAGTGCATTCATTTGATGAATGGATTGTTTTGTTGAAGAATTAACATTACCTATATACAAGGAACTATGATATACCACAACCATTATTATAGCAAAGATTGCTACTAAAATTAGCTGAATTGCAAATAAATAACGCAATCCATCACGGAACAAAACTTGAAATAATATAGAGGTTAAAATTGATGCACCTGTAAATACCCCTATAACGATATACATCCCTGTTCGAAACATGATAGCATTTCTAAATACCAATTTACTTTCAATATATAAAACCGCAGTTATCATAATTACTTCTGCAAGTAAGATTAAACCAATACATATCCAATCAATTAGTTCTTTTGTATTTGTCAAAAGAAAGAATTGAGCAATTGTTACTGCAATCAAAACAAGTCCGATAATTTCGGTAGCTTTTACTATTCTACTTTTCATACTCTTTTCCTCCTATTCTATAGTTTTTCACCACATTCGGGACAGAATTTCGGGTTACCTGCCACTGCATTGTCACATTTAGGGCATTTTTTAAGTAAAGATATACCACATTCGGGACAGAATTTCAAATTCTTCCCTTCAAGAGGGCTTCCACATTGTGGACAAGGAGTAGGTATTTCATATCCGCACTCAGTGCATGTACTTGCTCCATTAAGAAGGTCTGCATCACATTTCGGACATGGCGTATATCGATCACCGCACTCAGGACAGAATTTAGTATTTTTTGAATAGATTACTCCACAGTTACTACATTTCACTTTATCATTTTTTTCAACGCTCTGTATTGTAGTATCTAATCCACAGGAAGAGCAAAAACGAGAGTTAATATCCATAACATCCTTACATTTTGGACACTCTTTTGTTCTTTTGGCAGTTGTATCTAATTCTTTTGTAATACCACCAAATTGATTGCCAATTGTGTTGCCTAAGTTGACTCCCATTCCTAATCCTAAACCAGCTCCCATTATCCCGGAAGATAATGCCCCTTGATTGTTCGCAGCTCCTTCCAAAGTATCAAAGGAACGTTCCTGTTGATAGTCATATCCAATAATATTCATTTCAGCTCGTTTAGCCAAAGCATCCTTTAATTTTCTTACAGCCGGATCCTCTTCTGGAACGCTGACATCATTCACATAAAAATTAACCAAGCTGATGCCATACTCCTCCATTACAGGCTCGATACGCTCTTTCATGAAGGTTGACATTTCGTCCAGGTATGCATTGATCTCCAGTATACTTATTTGTTTATGCACCAGATATGAGGAAATAGTATCCTTTGTCTTTGTTAGATATAAACCTCTAAAATATTTTAATATATTGCTTTCGTCAAAAACATTAAGTGTTCCTACAAGCTTGATAAGAAACTTTTTAGAGTCTGTAATGCGAATACCAAATTGTCCGTAAGAGCGCACCGGTACGAATACCCCATATTTGGGATCCTGCAATTGTATTGGAGTTGCTGTCCCCCATTTAATATCCAAGGAATAAATCTTATTTATATACCATACTTCTGCGGTAAATGGAGACTTTCCTCCAAATGGGAGGTTAATAATATGATTGAGTAAAGGTATATTAGCGGTTTCCAGCGTATGTCTTCCACTACCGAATACATCCAATGCTTTGCCACCTTTAAATAGAACCGCCTCTTGTGATTCATTAACAATTAGCTGTGTCCAGGTTCCTAATTCACTATTGGGATATTTCCAGGCAAACACATTCGGTGTCCCTTCGTATTTTATAACCTCAGCAATAGCCATAGTTTCTTCCTCCATACCTTATTAATTATCTTTCAAAGTTATAATGTCACCATTTTTAACCGACAGTATATTCTATTTTTTTCTAATTATATCATCATCTTTCTCTTATAACAATATTTATAAAAGGGTTTTAAGGGTTAAATAAATGTCTATTTACTATAGCCTGCATTTAATATTTGTTAGGAAGCCTAAAAAATAGTTAAAAATATTTTAATAATAGTAATCCCTACTAATTTTATTACCAATATTCATTTTACCAATTGTAATCTCAAAAGATTCATAATATAATAGAGGAAAGTTGTCGAAATAATGTATTTAATGTAAATTTTGGGTAACTAGCAAGTAGTCTTGCATAATGTAAATTATATATTTTAGGAGGAAGTACCATTTATGAAATTGCCAAAGGGCATGAATACGTTATTTACAAGAAAGTCGTTAAAAAGTACTGGTCTAAAAACAAAATTAATTCTATTTTCCATGTTATTTTTATTAATTCCTTCTACCTTTATTGGAATTAGCAGCTATCTGGTTGCAAAAAATCAATTGGATGTTCAAGGCGAAAACATGCTAATTAATAATGTAAATGCTACTTTACAGCTGATTAGCCTTAAAAACGAAGATGTTGAAGCAGGTAAACTCACTTTGGAAGAGGCCCAAGAGCAGGTAAAAGAATACATGCTCGGCAAGAAACAGGCAGATGGTACCAGACCAATCAGTGATAATATGAAGTTTGGTGAAAATGGATATCTGGTTGCTTATGGTGCCGATGGTCTTGAAATTGCACATCCTTCCATTGAGGGACAAAACGTATGGGATCTGGTTGATAAAAAGGGTAACAACTTTGTTCAGGATATAATTAAAAAAGGCCAAGAAGGCGGGGGATTCGTCTATTATGATTGGACTTTACCAAATTCCGAAGTTGTAAAAGAGAAGATTTCTTATTCCAAAGTTGACGAGAACTGGGGATGGATCATTAGTGCCAGTGCTTATATGATGGAGTTTAATGAAGGAGCCGACGCAATCTTAATAAGACTTGCAATATCCCTGGCTATCGCAGCCGCAATTGGTATCGCTATAACCATTCCGTATTCGAGGTACTTAGTGAAACCAATTCTATTAATTACAGAAGGAATGAAGAATTTAAGTAATGGAAATCTTGGTGTAGAACGACATAAAATTAAAGCGTCTGGTGAAATTAAAGTCCTTGATGAGACCTATAATTACATGGTGGACGAGCTTAGAACCTTAGTTGAAATGATAAATGAAACTGCTGACATTGCAGGTGGCAATGCAAAGAAAATTGCGGTACTTTCTGACAACACTGCCAGAGTATTTGCTGATATGGCATCCGGTGTACAAGATATTGCTAACAGCACCTCTTCACAAGCGGAAGATACCAATAGTACCGCTACGAATGTTGAAAGCTTAAGCAAACAAATTAGTGAAATTACTGTAGAAATCGAGCAAATGAACCATCTCTTCTTGCAAACCCAGGAAATTGTAACAAATGCCCTCACAACAATTGATAAGCTGGTGGAAAGCAATAAAGTCACTTTGAAATCCAGTGAAAATGCTAACAACAAAGTAATTGAGATTAACCAGAGTACAGACCGAATTGTTACCATAACAGACGTAATCAAAGGTATTGCAGCGCAAACCAACTTATTGGCTCTAAACGCTTCCATTGAAGCTGCCAGAGCTGGTGAACATGGTAAAGGGTTTCAGGTTGTTGCAGAAGAAGTACGGAAGTTATCTGTTGAGTCGAATAAATCCGTAGTTAAGATTAGAGATATGGTAGACCTAATTAAAACACAGGCACAGGAGACAGTAGAAGAAGTTTATTCTGTAGGACAAACCATTTCCAACCAAGATGCTATTGTAACGGAAACCTCCGATACCTTTAAAAACATTTTTGAAAATGTAAAAATCGCATTGGACAAGGTGGTTAACGTTACAAATAATATTGAACGTATTAATCAGGACAAAAATCAGATTATTGATAACATAACCAATTTATCTGCCATTTCTGAAGAAAATGCGTCCTCCACCGAAGAGATTTCTGCATCCATTGAAGAAGTTGCTTCTAGTACAGAAGAATTTTCAAATAGTGTTACTAACTTAAATGAAGCTTTTGAGATCTTAAAGAAGCAAATTAATAAATTTCAGCTGTAGACAACTACCTGTATTTATTATTCACTGAATATAGCATTATGCTATTAATCCATTATTATATTAATAGATAAGCCGCTACGTGTCAGAAATAAGTTCCCACCTTCCGACGCGCAACGGCTTTTTATTCGTATATATATTTACTTTAATACATATCCTGATCCGCCACAGTCGCCTCATAGCTAAGTCTTGTACCTACATAACTTAAGCAGTGCTGATAATTAATATACACCATACTTGTGCATACCGTTCCTTGTATTCACTTCACTGCAGTCCGTACAGGTTAATTGCTAATTTCTGCATAAAAGCAATACTCTGGATTTTCACCATCTACAATTATATATGTTTCTTCAGAACTCCCTTTATAGTAATAGACAGAACATCCTTCTCCGACAAAATTTGCTTGCAGTTCTTCATCTGGAATTTGATTTTGTAATACCGCATTTACTGTTACCCCTAAAAATGTCGCTGCAGCTATCTTGTCCTGTATACCTGGAGAAATTTGATTGTAGTCTCCATATAATGTTATTAACTCCCCTCCAATTATAATATAAGGAGGCATTGTATCTGGTGGAGGGGTTAAATCTTGTGAAGATATTAAACCAGCTTCATCCAAATTCTTTGCAAGTTTATCGCCCCTATTGACATAATAGACTATCATAATCCCTATTAGGAATAAGACCGTTAGAGTTGCCGTTATTATAATAGTTGTACTTTTTTTCATTAACAATACCTCCTCTTTATTTAAAATATATTTGGGTTTAATTATTGCTACAAGTTTTAACTATTAATTTGTATAACTTTAGTTATGTTCATATATTTCATGCTAATAATAATAAGTATGAGTGCACTCGTCATATAATGTCGACCCATCATTATACTTGATAAATGATGCATTAGTCGCAGCAGACAAACTCTGAGTAACAGAAACAGTGCTCGATTTATTTGGATCACGAAAAGTATACACTAATGTATTACCATCATAATAACTCCCGCAAAGTACAACTGTATGGCCTGTCCCAGAAGAATTGTAATAATCCATCTGTACTGGTTTATTACTACTCAGAAGTGAATAAATTCTCGCATAAATTATACCTCCAGTTTGATCAACAATTGAAACACCATAAAGTGAATAAACTTTCCGAACCCATTCTATACTACCGCATGGTGTCCCATAAGTCCCTACGAAACCCGAATTCAGGCACTTATTATATATATCGGGTGCTGTAAGCGATGTACCATTTTTATAATTCAGCATTGCAGCAGTACTAGCAGCCCAACACTGTCCCGCTCCTCCTATGGTAACATTAGGAACGCGTGTAACATTTAATAGTCCTCCAACTTCTGGGCTTGATGCAATTGAAGCATCTAGTTTTATATATTCTGAACCATTACGCGCTTGAAACGTCTGGGATAGTTCCTTAATAAATGTAATTTTCTCTTTTTTTATTATACTTTTGTCTGCCTGGCTTAATATTACACTTTCATATGGATTTTTATATAGCGTAATTTGGGTAGACCCCATTAATGCGAATATAGTATTTCTTTTCTTTACAAGTGCTATTGTTAAATCTTCTTGATAAATGTCATTAATTTCTTTAACATCCATATCGAAGCATGAGTAATAAGTTCCAGCTCGGCTAGTTACAGCTAGTTTTGCTAATATTTCATGGTTTCTTTTCAAAAAATAAATATTCTCTACATCAGAATTATCTAACATTTGTACTGGTACAGCACTACTGATTGCTATTCCATCCACTTCTATACCATTAGCAGCAAGATAAGCGTACAATACGGAATCTAAATAATTTGATTCATCTTGCTTATCTGTCGCTTGCACAAAATTCACGTTACTTGCAATAATAACTACAAATAATAACTGTTGGTATAAAAATAGCATATCACTGACTAATTTTGGTACAGGCTTTCAACAGCTAATTAAAACGTCAAAACCACAGTATGAGAACTGATCTCTGACAACTGAATAACTTACTTTTTTGGATTTCAGGATGGTAGCTAAAAAACCTATATGCGAAATTTTAGAAAATAAATTAATAAGATTTTTCCTTTCATAATATAATCGTTTTAATAAGAATTTTTCCCTACCAAATTATTACAATAAATACAATTATCGCAATTTTACATTATTTACTCTTATGAAATTCGTTAGAATGGTGCAGCCCATGTAATGTGCGAAAGAATAAGGTTATTGTTATTCATTAGGAATTGCACTTGCTTAGAAAAACAAATGAGGTATTTCGTTTTTTGTTAAACTACGTATTGACTCTATGAGCTATAAAGCTCATATATTATCCGGTCAGAACCAACTATGGAAAAAGTTAATTTGCGAATATATGCTCTGAAAGAAGCAGTCTAGTAGAACGTAGCTTCACTCTTATATTAATGGCTGCCTCTAGTTGGCAACCCTTTTAAATTGCATAACTAATCACACTGATCTTCTATTCTGGTTTTACATATAGATTTATGCCGTTTCACAAATATTACATTAAATTACTTGTTAGCCTTTGTATCCTATAGTAAAATTGAAGTACCAAACAGTTAAGATTGGAGGGTGCTATGGTCTACTTAAAAAGTTTTACATTTCCAAATGCTGATAAGGAATTCGATTTTATACTTGGTATTAAGAGAACCTGCTATGATTCGTATTATCCCTTTAAAATACTATCCGGTCATGATCTTAATCGGCTTGATTTTGATACCGTTACCATTTTATATGGCGGTAATGGCTCAGGTAAATCAACAGCACTGAATGTAATTGCAGAAAAGACTGGTGTTAATCGCGATTCCATCTATAACAAGTCTAACTTCTTTCCCGACTATGTGAAACTGTGTGCTTTGAACATAGAGGAAGACATTAGTAAAAACAGTAGAATCATTACCAGTGACGACGTGTTTGACTATATGTTAAATATTCGAAATATGAACGAAGGAATTGATATAAAGCGAGAAAGACTTTTTGATGAATATCTGGAGACAAAATATTCACAGTTTCAGATGAAATCAATGGCTGACTATGAGCAACTAAAAAGAGTTAATAAAAGCAGAAGTAAAACCCAATCCCGATTTGTGAGAAGCGAATTAATGGACAATATCAGGGAATATTCCAACGGAGAAAGTGCATTTATATATTTCACAGAAAAAATAGGAGAAAATGGGCTTTATTTGTTGGACGAGCCGGAAAACAGCCTTTCTCCGAAACGCCAACTTGAATTAGTAAGTTTCCTTGAGGAATCAGCTCGATTCTTCGGATGCCAATTTATCATATCAACCCACTCACCCTTTCTTTTATCCATGCGAGGAGCTAAAATATATAACCTGGATAACAATCCGGTTAGCGTGGAACGTTGGACGGATTTAGAAAATGTACGTACGTATTATGATTTTTTTAAGACACGTGATAAGGAGTTTCTATAAAAAATAATAGTATTTGTACTTTATAACAATAGACCAATATAATAATTTTTAAATAAGCCTCAATACGACCTAATCTTAACTATTGGTCCTATTGAGGCTTATATATCCACTTCTATACTATTTATTATATATATTAATAATTGAGTAATCGTCCTGAGATAAAAAGCATTTTTAATTAGATGTTTAGGCTATTAGTTTAATCAACCTTGTTAAAAAATTCTTCATAGACATGCTTGCAGTTGGGACATACAGGATAATCACAATCATGTTCCATGGTACAAGCTGGACAAATGCGTTTTAATATTTCGTCTGCTATAGGTTCCTCTGAAACTATTTTATATTTAATTTTGCGTTTATTTACATATCGAATACATAATATAGTAGCAATAACTGCCAACACATTTAATACAATAAAAACTGGCATTGAAAGTTGAAGAGAAAACGATAACAACTTATCCCCTTGTTCCCAGTACATATTTACAATAATAGCAGCTATAATAAGCATAGTAATATTTGCTATTTTTAATATAATATAATTATTAAATAGAAGGTTTGCCATAATTTTTTTTAATACTAAAACAAGAGCTACAACACCTACAAACAACAAAACACTACTCTTTATCGTAATAGCGGAAAAACTATCCCAAGCTACCTTATTCTCTGGTAAAACAAATGTAAATAGTAATAATAAAATTGAAAATGTCAAAAAGCAAACGGGTACGATCTGCAGCCAGTAAACAATTCCATAGGATTGTCGCTCCACCTCTGCCTTTATTATCCTATTGCAGAATTTTTTCAAATTAGAACCTGTTATTTTATATAGGGGTTTCTCTTCCTTTTGCGCTGTGAGAAAGTCATCCATAACTTGTAGGAGACAACTCTCTTCAAGTTCTAAACCATATACATTAACCGTATGAATATAAGCTGCTACCTTTTTATAGGCAATTGCATACTCATCTTTCAATTGATTTAAACCATCTCTATATTCTTTCGTTTCATAATAGAAGCCCATCGTATTTAATCCCCCTTCCTGTTTTACTCTTTGTAATTATCCTTATATATAACTGCATTAGTTACAGTGATTATATTCTCATAGGATAAAATAAATTGTCTTAATTGTTCTTCCCCTTCTTGAGTTATAGAATAATATTTTCTCTTTGGACCGTATGGAGATATACCAATTCGGCATTGAATTGCTTTTTTCTTTTCAAGACGTACTAAAACAGGGTATAGGGTTCCCTCCTGAAGATTGTGAAATCCGTGGTTTTCTAATACAGAGAGGATATCATACCCATAGGTTTCACCTCTAGCTATCACAGATAAGATGCAACCTTCCAAAATGCCTTTTAATAATTGAGAATCCTCCATCTTACCTCCTGTTGAATATTTACATTTAGTCAAAAATATAAATAATGGTAGTGCTACTTTGTATAATATAGTAGTTATTGTTATAAGTATAAATTCCCTACTTTGTAATGTCAAGTAGTTGTTAAACTAACATACAATTAAATAGGAATTTCGGTGACAGATATAATTCTTAAAATAACAACAGGATATATCCTCCAAAAAAATGAGGGATCGACAAGCATCAATCCCTCATTTTTTAGATTCTATTTTTGCAGATTATTTTGTCACCGCTAGTATTTTGCAATTACAAGCACCATATCTACCACTGATTAGTAAATAAATCCTCATAGTATTTCACGATATCGATAAATTCACTTCGGTATCCACCTTGATCCTCACCCAAACCTTTTCTTGCAAGTTCAAGTATGGTCTCTGTGGTTGTATTGCCCCTATATTCCGAGTTACGTAACAGCATTCCAAATTCAGCGACTGCTGCCGCAAAGTAGAAATCTTCAGAGAGGTTTATTCTATCTAACAAAACATTACTTAGGTAAACCACCTGTTTAATCTCTTTACTTGTGTCTCCATCTGGTTTCTTATAGCGTAGCCTGATTTCCGTTATTTCATCCTTATATTCATCATTAACTACTACTTCCTGGGATTGATACTTTAACTCTTTCTGCTCTTGTTCCGATATTGCAACTCTGCTTGGTACAATTTCATATATTGCAGTAACACTATGACCTGCTCCCAATTCTCCTGCATCTACCGCATCATTTTCAAAATCCTCATCCTTTAGAGCACGGTTCTCGTAGCCAATCAAACGGTAGGAATCTACGTAGGACGGATTGAACTCCAATTGTATTTTTACGTCCTTTGCAATGGTAAGAAGGGTACCTGACATTTCATCCACAAGAACCTTCTTTGCTTCCCTGGGGGAATCTATATAAGAGTAATTACCGTTGCCCTTATCCGCAAGCGTCTCCATACGATTATCCTTTAGGTTACCGGAGCCAAATCCGATTACACTTAAATAGATCCCACTTTCTCTCTTCTCCTCGATTAATGCTTCCAATTCTTCCGGTGAAGATGGTCCAACATTAAAATCACCGTCGGTCGCAAGAATTATGCGATTATTCCCGCCACGAATAAAGTTCTTCTCGGCAAGTTGGTAAGCACGTTGAATTCCCTCTGCTCCTCCCGTTGAACCACCTGCACTTAGAGAACCTATAGCATCTAAGATTATTCTCTTCTCATTTCCCGGAACAGAGTTTAAAACAACTCCCGAATTACCTGCATACACCACAATTGATATTCTGTCATTTTCACCGAGATTTTGCACTAACTGGGAAAATGCATTTTGCAATAAGGGTAATTTATCTGACTCATCCATGGAGCCCGATACGTCAATTAGAAAGACCAGATTACTCTTAGGAAGGGTTTCCATATCCACGTTCTTACCTTGAATTCCTACCTTCAGAAGGTATCTTTCTTCATTCCAGGGGCATTTGCCTATTTCTGTATTAATAGAGAAAGGAATATCTCCAGTCGGTTCTTTGTATCCATAGGAGAAATAGTTCAGCATTTCCTCAATTCGTACTGCATCCTTTTCTGGCAACATTCCATAATTAATATTCTTCCTTAGATTTGCATAGGATGCGGTATCCACATCAATGGAAAAGGTGGATAAAGAATTTTGTGTTGTGTTCAGAAATCCAGCCTCATCAATCTTGGTATACTCCTCGGATGTAGGTTTCGTCGGCTCCTCCCAGCCATATTCTACACTACCGCTAAAAGACATATCCGCGTCCCAAGTTACCGCCATTCCTCCGTCCATATCAAAAATACTTGTTGAATTATCCTCTAACACATCTTGTGTGTCCTCTGCAGCCTTTCGTTGTGGCTCCTCTTGCACATCTGTTCCCTGAGATTGTTGCACGTCTTGTACACTCTGTGATTCATGCAAGTAATTGTCTTGAACATTACTGTTTTCACCAGCTTTATCTACTAATCCATTATCTTTTTTTGAACATCCGGTAAGAATACAAGTCATAATAAGCATAAGACATAAAATTACTACCAATATTTTTCTCATAACTATCCTCCTCAAGATTTATGCTTTAACCACCTGTAATTTCAAAGATACCGGCCGTTATCTTTGCTTTACACGAATTAGACAGCATAATAAGGAAAACAGTTCCATTTTATTAATTTTATTTTATTGCAACATTTTCTTGAGATATTTCCCTGTATAAGACTCCTCTACCTTCGCTACTTGTTCTGGCGTTCCTTCTGCTACCACGTATCCTCCCTTAGCACCACCTTCCGGACCCATGTCGATCAGGTAATCCGCTGACTTAATCACATCCAGGTGGTGTTCGATTACAATCACCGAATGACCTTGGTCTACTAATTTATTTAAACTAATTAAAAGCTTAGCGATGTCTGACATATGAAGTCCTGTCGTTGGTTCATCTAAAATATAGAGATTATGCGCACCTCGTTTAATCTTCGACAATTCATAAGCAAGCTTAACTCGTTGTGCTTCACCACCAGATAGGGTAGTTGAACTTTGCCCAAGGCAGAGATATCCGAGACCCAGCTCTTGCATAATCTTCAATTTATGCTTTAGATACGTATTCTCCTTAAAGAAGTCATATGCTTCTTCTACGGTCATATTGAGCACATCAGCTATACTCTTACCACGGTACTTAACTTCTACACCTTCTTCGCTATAGCGCATTCCTTTGCACATAGGACAGATCGTTTCAATGTCTGCCATAAACTGCAGGTTTGTAACAATAATTCCATCTCCTGAACAGTGTTCGCATCTGGTTCCATTGGCATGTGTCAAGCTAAAATCTAGTGCTGTGTAGCCTCGTTCTACAGCCGCTGGTTGTGTCGCAAATAAATCTCGGATCTTATCAAAGATGCCGATGTAAGTTGCTGGATTAGACTTGCTATTTCTTCCGATTGGAGTCTGATCAATATTAATAACATTATTAATCAGTTCAGAACCAAACAAGAAATCATGTTTACCCGGCATAATTCGAGCACCTGTCTTATTAATTTTTAACTGCTTATAAAGAATTTCATTAATGAGTGAACTTTTGCCTGACCCTGAAACACCAGTGACACAAAGGAAAACTCCAAGCGGAACATCAAGATCCACCTCTTTTAAGTTGTTTTCCCGGGCTCCTTGAATTGATAGAAAATAGTCACCCAGATTCCTTCTCTGCTTGGGTATTGCAATATTTGCTGTCCCAGATAGATATTGCCCAGTTGCGGAACTTTTCTCCTTCATAATATCCTCAAGGGTACCGCTTGCAACCACGTTACCACCGTGAATGCCCGGGCCTGGCCCAATCTCAATAATATGATCTGCGCTACGGATGGTATCTAAATCATGTTCCACTACAATGACTGTATTTCCAATATCACGAAGCTTTTTCATGGTCTCGATAACCTTGTCAGAATCTCTAGGATGTAGTCCAATGCTCGGTTCGTCCATGACATAGAGCATGCCCATCAATTCACTGCTAATCTGAGTGGACATCTTAATTCTTTGCATCTCTCCACCGGACATACTATCACTTCTTCTTCCTAAGTTGATGTAGTGCAACCCGATATCTATTAACAAACCAATGCGATTGAGAATCTCACGAATGATTGTTTCTGCTACATCTCTAATCTCAATGGGAAATGTAAGTGATTTTAAGAACTCATGAACCTCCGGTAACTGCATTCTACTAAGATCATCCACATTCTTACCGCCAATTGTAACTTGAAGACGCTGTTTTTTAAGCCTTGCTCCGTTGCATTCCGGGCAAATCTTTTCAATCATGCAGTCCTTGAGAAAGGCGGGCTCAAAGGCCTCCGCGGTGGAGCTTTTTCGAACATACTGACGATACCAATGCTCCATCTCATGAACATACCCCCAGAAAGGCATTTCTCTACCAACAATCCAATTCTTCTTTTTCGCATTTGGTGGTTGCTGCATCAATACAGTTTCTCCCTTGGTTCCATAGAAAAGCAGATCAATGATTTCATTTGGGAGTTCATTGAAAGGGGTATCCAGGCTAAAATCATATTGTTGCGATAAGCTATATAGCATAATTCCTCGATAGCTATCTTTTCCATTGATGTTATAAACTGTACTCTTTAATGCCCCCTTATTCAGACTCTTCTCCGCTGCCACCACAATAAAGCGAGGTTCTACCACATATGACATTCCCACCCCCATACAGGTATGGCAGGAACTGACTGGTGAATTAAAGGAGAAATGAAAGGGCTGCATATCACATAGAAACATATGATGCTCTGGGCAGGCGAATCCTTCATAAAAGCCTGGTACTTTTTCCCCAAGGATCTCAACCTTAATCATAATTTCCTCTTCCAAGGATAGCATAGCCGCCTCAATTGCCTTGGTAATCTGTATATAGGAATCCTTTTTTAGTGTAAAGCGGTCAATGATGAGTTCCATAGAATACGTCTTTGTCTCGTCTAATTCCTCTTTCCCTGCAAGTGAAAAAGGAGATCCATTTACCATTAAGTTCTTGTAACCCTTCTCTCTATATTGTTGAAAGGTGTAGTTATAGTCCTCTCCATAAATCTTATAAATCGGTGCTCGAAGCTCTATTACCGTTCCTAGTGGCAAAGAAGTAATACGTTCTGCTATCTGGGCTGCGGACAATTGTTTTAAAGGTTGGTCGCATTCTGGACACTTTCCCACACCTGCGGTCGCATACAAAAGTCTTAAGTAATCGTTAATATCCGTCACTGTGCCCACGGTGGAACGTGGATTATTATTTCCTTTCTTCTGCTCAATTGCAATGACTGGCGACAAACCTCTCACATAATCCACCTTTGCTTTTTTGAGCTGACTAATACGGCTCTTTGCAAAATTAGAAATGGAGTCAAGAAATCGCCTCTGCCCTTCTCCATAAATAACATCAAATGCAAGGGATGACTTTCCCGAACCAGAAACTCCGGTGATTACGGTTAGTTTATCTCTCGGAATCTCAACCGAGATATCCTTTAAGTTATTTTGCTTTGCTCCTGATATTTCAATTGTGGAACGAACTGGCATATATATATGCTCCTTTCATAATGAACTTTCCTAGTAGTTTTCTAACCTATATACTGATATGCAATCTCTTCTACTGCAAGTTTGCTCTTTGGAGTTATTTTAATCGTCTGTGACACCTTGGCAATTACACCCTTATCTGCGAGATAATCAAGGATACCAATAATAAAATGACCGTCTGTCTTAAAGTATTTTGTAATCATCGTAACGGTCTTCATCTCTCCATCAGACATATACTTAAGTATCGGTTTTTTTATAATATCGAGATGCTGCTCCATATATTGTTCCATCTTCTCTATAGCCGTAAGTATTTCTGGTACGCTGTAATGATGTGACATCGCCTCTTTATAAAACACTGACATTAATTCCGGATTAATGAAAGAAGCATTTACAATTGCTTCTCTTGTAGGTACCTCACCAGCTAGGCAAACCTCCATTTTTGATATGTGTTCGGCTGCCTTTAATAAATAATACTGTGCATAAAGAGGATCCTCCTTAACATGAATCCATTTGAGGCACTTATCATAACAATGTAACAGTTCACAGGCTAAGAAGAATATACTTTCCTCCAAGTCATCCTGCCCAATTTTTTTAAACTCTTCAAAATACTCGTAAAGACTTTCCTCTGAAGAATACACCATACTTCCTTTTGCATAAAGGGAATGTAAAAAGGAACCTCCACTAATACTTTCAAGAAAGCGTTTAAAACTACTTCTCGTGGCTACATAGAAATTAATTGTAATATCATCTTCCACAATGCAGAAGTGATCGTTCTTTAACACTTGGTCTCTTACAATAATGGTAGCATCAATATCACTCTTCTCCCAAACCTGATCATAGGCTAGACTGCCTTCAATAATAACAGCTACTACATTGATATCCTTCTTTATCTTCTCAATAAAGCTATCAGCAGCTGCACGGTAGCGTAGAGTCAATTCATTTTTTTGGTTTTGATCCATATCCATCCTCCATTCGGCGTTTGTTCGTTGTTACAAGAGTAATTCACTTCACGCTTTTCAACTCTCGTAAGGTCTGGTATTATTATACATTTCTATAGAATTATTACACGACAAAAATTGCGGTGTTGGTTTTGAAACAGGACAAAAATTGCGGAGTTTATTTTTCGTAAACCCCTTTCTATTCATTCTTATTTTGCTGTGCTATAATGTCGGTATCGCTATGCTTAGAATTGAGGATTAATGTAATAGATTACATGGTTTACTATGTTATTGAATCAGGTGGGTATGAAAGAAAAACACTTTCACACTGAGGTTTGCGTTCTGTGAATGAATGCAAGCACTTATACAGAACTTGGAGGCAAATTATGGACAATAATTTGTTGGCGATAATCAAGAATACAACTGAATATATTGAGAATCACATTCTTGAAGATATCAATCTGGATACCATCTCTGAGAATGTGAACATATCTAAATTTCATCTTCTCCGCATCTGGAAAGGTGCAACCTCAACTGGACTCATGGAATATGTAAGAAGACGCAGAATTGCCCTGTCTTTAGGTGATTTATTAAATGCAAAAAGCAGTATTGAGTACATTTCCTGCAAATATTCTTTTGGTTGTGAACGTACCTATAACCGGGTATTCAAGGAAGAGTATCATACCACTCCTGCCAAGTGGAGACGTCATCCTTCTCCTCTTACTATATTAGACCGTTTCAATGCTGACTTTATAAACTGTGCCGGAGAAGGCTTGATCTTCTTTCGCTCTATCTCTGTTTTTCCGGCTTTTTCAATTGCAGGAATTGAATATAAAATAAATGTTAAAGATAATTTACTTAATCAGACCGCAAATAAAGTCGGTGTTGATTTCTTCTATCATCACCGACCCGAGGTTATAAATCCAGTAGAAAAGGATATTTACGTTGGCTATACCACCCTACCGAAAGGCTTTACGGACTTTACTTATTATCAACCCTCAGTTCAAGTAAATCAAAACAGCATCCTTGCCCCAGACATGGTACAAAAAAGTATTACGCCACATAAGTATGGTGTATTTACATATATGGGACCACATCGGCCTGAAGAGATTACTTCAAAAACCTTGGAGGCAATCTGGAGGTATGTGGAAGAAGTATGGAAACCAACCATCCAGTTTGACTTAAAAGAACAGTTTCACTTTGAATGGATTAATTATGCCAAGTGTAATAAACAATATTGTGAATGTGATTTGTATTATCCAATCTCTGGGCTATAATCACCTTTATATTTGCTATCTCTTGTCTGGCAGTGTCCTATATAAATTAAGAGTCGCACATAATTCCTATGAATCATGTGTTTTTGTTCATCTTAGCACACAAAAAACCGCTACATAACCGAAGTAATGTAACGGTCCTTAATATTAATGTTATAACAGCTCCTTTAAATTCTTTTTGCAGAATTTATACTATTTCTATCCTGTGACCCTTTCCGCACCAATGGAAATGGACTTAGCCCATGACACAATCAACACATGCCTTTGGAAATATAAGCTTTACCGTGGTACCAAGTTCCAACTCGGATTCATACTGTATGGTGGCTTGATGCTTTTGAGCAATTTGCTTACACAAAGCAGTACCTAATCCAATACCTCCATGCTTACGACTTCTAGCCTTATCTACCCGATAAAAAGGTTCCATAATATGACGTAAATTCTCTTCACTCATACCGATGCCATAATCTGTTATAGCCAGAATTAATCCTTGATTCTCTTCGTAAGTGCTTATCTCTATCTTTCCACCTGGTTTTGATGCACGAAGAGCATTTTCCACAAGATTTGAGATTAAGATTTCTAATAGTTCATAATTACCATATATTTTAGTTGCTGTTACATTCTGTGAAATAGTAATGTTCTTTTCCTTCAGACTCTGCATAAAACGCTTTTTAATCGTAGTAATCAGTTTTTCTACTGATAAAGCTCCCATTGAATCGTTGGTTTCACGTACATCAGCTAGAAGCAACAGTACCTGACCTAATTTTTCCAGTCGTTTTGTCTCGCTTCTAATATAGGAAACTGCATGATATCGTTCTTCTTCATCCAGATTTGCCATCTGCATATACTCTGCATAACCAGAGATTGCAGTTAAAGGAGTTCTTAACTCATGGGCTAGATTATCTACCAATCTCTGTTTTATCTCTGTTTCTTTCTGTAAACTTTCAATATTTTGCTGGATCTTTTCTGACATTATATTGAAATAAGCACCTAACCTGGCAAGTTCATCATTTCCCTTAACTATGACACGTTTTTTATAATTGCCATCAGATATTTCCTTCGTAGCATTATTTAACTCTAAGATTGGCTTAGTTAGCTTTTGAAGAACAATGTATAAGACAACGGAAAGCAGCATAGATATCAACACTCCAGCCAAGATAAAATAGTAGGTCATATTTTCCCAATCTTGATTAAAATTGACCAGGTGGTAACTATATAAAAGCGAATAGGAATGATATGGTTCCTTCAACTGTACCTGAACTGTTATGTACTTTTCCCCATCCTTGGTGTCAACCCGCAGTAACATAGCGTTTGCATCGACTTCTAGCGTTACTTCATCTGCAAAAAAATCCAAATCATCACTATACTTTAATACAGACCCTTCTTTTATTGCTAATCTTATGCCTTGTTGATTATAGTAATTTGAATAGGACCGATATGTTTTTTCTTCATTGGAAATTGATAGCTCATCTCGACCAGCCAGAATAGTGAAATCATGATAGATGGAATTTGCAATGAAGTAGGCTTCTCCTGTAGCCTTTTCTTCATAAGATTGAAGTTGCCTCTGATAAGATTCACGAGCAATAATTAGTATAACCACATCTAAAAAGATTAAAAATATCGTATTTAAAATTAAAAATGTCTTTTGCCAAAATTTCATATGCTTTCCTTTTTATATTAGTCACATCTCTAATCGATAGCCTAACTTAAATATGGTTTTTATCTGATTTTCTAATCCTAGTTTCTTTCTTAGCTTTTGAATATGCACGTCTACGGTTCTTGTATCGCCCTCAAAATCAAAGCCCCAAGCCAACTCAAGCAGCTTTTCTCTCGACATTGCTAAATTTCGATTCATAATTAATACCTCTAATAAGGTATATTCCTGTGGTGTTAAATCTAAGATTTCATCCTTTAATTTCACACTTTTACTGCCTAAATCTACCTGCACATCATTGATGGTTATCGTTTCATTTCCTGACTTCCCTCTTCTAAGGACTATGTGAATTCTTGCAATCAGCTCTATAATCTCAAACGGCTTCACAATATAATCTTCCGCTCCCGAGGTAAGCCCAAAGATCTTATCCTCTAAATTACCCTTAGCTGTTATAAAAATAACTGGTGTACCGTGAATGAATTTAATCAATTCAAACCCGCTAAGGTTTGGTAACATAACATCCAATAAAACAAGATCAAACTTCTCCTCCGATAAAATCTGCAATGCCTTTTTCCCATCATACACCTGACTACAAGTATATCCTACTAACTCTAGATTTTTTCTGATCAGATAGCTAATTGCTTCTTCATCTTCTACCACTAAAATATGAGCCATACTTACTCCTGTGACCTAGCATATACTAAGGTCTTCCTTAATATAGTTTTTTATCATTGTTACCTGTATGCCGGGATCTGATATTGGATTAAAAGTTACATTAATATTGAGTCCAGTCTACTAGTCTTTTTTACAGCTTTTATGAAAATCTCACCAAGTTCTGTTGAGATCGAATAATTTGGATTTGATTTTACTTCGGATGGCACTGAGATATTACCCAGTTCTACTTTAATTAAAAACTCTTCTGCTTTTACACTTTTATGAAAGGTTATATCTCCTACACTGGTTGCTACACGACTCGTTTCAACATTCCATTCACCTTTAACTTCTACATTACCTACATCAGTCACTAATTCTGCTTTGTTTAGATTTTGAGAACTCTTAACAATAATATCTCCCACATTACTGCTTACCTTCAATTCCTCAAGCTTTAACTCATTCTCAATATATATACTCCCAACATCACTTGTAACTTCGAGTTTCCCTTGAAACCCTTTAGGTAAATTAATTGTTAAACTGGAACTTCGATTGGTATTATTGCCTGGTAACTGAAAATTAGGATCCGTATACTTTGTGGCAATAATCAAGGTATCACATAACTCATCCACTGATATTAAATCATCTTTATCTATATTATTATAAATCTGAGTAACCTCTAACTCTTTTCGATTACTCTGATACACCGTGACTTCATCAACAGACGCATTGATCGCTATTTTTTTAATCCCTTTATTTAATTCAACCGACTTATTTTCTACGCCTGAGATTAATCCATTATCAGGCTCCTTTGATTGCATTTCTGTTTGCTGTGACTGTATAGCTTCTTGGTTTTCAACTTCACCTGACGTATCCGTGGTCTTAGTCTCTGTATTCCCATCTTGAGAACTTAACTCAACCATGTCTTGGTTTGCCTCTACACTAATTTTTTTAACTTTTCCTTCATTACCATTCTTACTCAAGTTAAGAACTAGAACCAATACTACAGAGCATATCAATATGCTCCCGATGAATATTCCTGCAAACAATAAATTAGATCTCTTTTTCATACTTACCTCCACTTTGCTATTCAATATTTCGGTGTTGTAGCTACAATAAGTTTTCATATTAACTAGCTAACATTGTACGTATTACGTTTCCTACACCATAACCATATAATAGCAATGAATTATTATCAAAAAATCATTGAGATATTATGAAGTTGTAAAACTTATAATGTTTAAAAACACGACAATTAGAAGGTGAATCAAAGTGTTTCATCAAGAAATAACTGAATTATATTTCCACAATTTATCATAAATCATATTGTACTTAACAACAAGTAAAATATAAATTGTCAATAATGTTAATTAAATTGGTTTATAATCACTACCTTTGAAAAACCCATTTAACAGTTCAGACAAAAAGCCGCTATACTTTCTACATAGTATAACGGCTTTAACTTACTTCCTATAAAAACCACATAAAAATCAAAGCTCCAGAAAAATTTGCAATAAAATGTAATTGCGTACCAATCTACTTACTTTCCAACATCTCTAATCTGCCCTCTGATAACCGATAAACTCTATCCATTCCTACTAAGTTCTCATACCTATGTGTTATCATGATTACAGTTTTTCCTATCAGCTCATTCAATATAATATCATGCAGATAGGAATTAGATTCAACATCATATCCTGAGGTAGCTTCATCAAGTATTACAATTGGTGAATCCTTCACCATTGCTCTTGCTACTGCCAGTTTTTGCTTTTCTCCGCCAGAAAGCTTCGCTCCATTTTGCCCAACTATACTGTTTTCCTTCTCAGGTAATTTATTGATAAACTCGCTGGCTCCGCTTTGCAGACAAGCTTTCTCAACCATATCATCTCTTCCTGATTCATCCAGATTGATATTATTTTGAATTGTATCATAAAATAGATAGGGTTCCTGACTCACTACCGCAAATAAAGAACGATATTGTTCTAAGCTGCTTCGGTTTATATTTTCGTTACAAATTTCTATTTCACCGCTTGTTGGCTCAATGAACCTCAATAATAGATTTACTAAAGTTGTTTTTCCACTGCCATTTGACCCAATAATGGCAACCTTCTCACCTTTAGAAACTGAAAAATTGATATCTTTTAAAACTTCTCCCTTTTCCGTATAGGTAAAGGCTACGTTCTTGAATTGAATCTCAAGGCTTTCTTTGTTTATCTCAATCGCATTTTCTGGATTATATTCATCTTCTAAATCAAGAAACTTAAAAAGTCTTTCACCTGACGGATAAATTCGGGATAAGAAATATTTCAAATTTATGATAGAAGAAATTGGCCCAGTAACATAATTACTATAGGTAATAAACGATAAAACTCCTCCGATTGTAAGAGAACCATTAACAACAAGAATCCCACCAAGAATATAAAGTATGCCCGTAACCATCCACCCTAGTATGATCTCACTGCACATATTATAGGTGTCCAACATCGTATTCTCTTTCTCACTATTTATAATACTCTTTAACTTCTTTTCAAAAAATATGTAACGCTGATTATAGAGATTCCAAAGTTTAATGTCTTTTACACCTTCTATATTGTCACCCATCCATGAAGAAAAATCACAATAATTTTCAATCAATCTCTCCATTTTCTTTTTCTTATGTTTAGATATAGCCTGCACGACCAGATACTTTATGGGCACCATTACAAGAACTATGAAAGTAAGTTTCCAGCTAATGAAAAGCAGTCCGGCAACGCCACTTATTACTCGAAATAAAAAGCTGATATTTAATATCATAAAACGATCCATTATGGAGGAAACATGATCCACATCAGTTTGCAAGCAATTAATAATTTGAGAATTATTTTTATCAGTATAATAATCCGTTTTGAGATGTAATAGTTTATTGAAGGCCTGATTCCACATTGTGAATTTAAATTTATTATGAATATCAGTAAAGATTTTTGTTTGAACGACCTCCAGAAACTGATTAAATAGAATTAACCCTAACAGAGTAATAACGGAAATTATAATTACCTGCAGGTTCTTCTGCAGCAAGCCATGATCAGTTATACGCCGCAGTATAAGTGGTTGAAAAAACCCTAACACCGATGAAAGAACCAGGCAGACTGTAATAATCCATATTTTATTTTTAAAAGGTCTTAAATAACTTAAGATTCTTTTTAGAAACCATAAATTGGGGTTTCTTCTTAGCATTAGCTCCTTCACTCTGCCTCTCGTTTGTTATATGCATTTTTATGTGCATAAAAATATAGAGTTTTTAAATCTTCATTTTTAGATGTATGTTGGACTGGAATTTAAATTTTACCCTGCATTGGTCACTAAAAGCTTGCGAAGAGCATCTGCCATATTATTTATTGTATATTCCTCTATACTGTGTATAAATCTGTTTAGATTTATGTTGTATTTTTTCCCAATTTCCATACATACATCCAGCATATCCCCAGATGTAAAATCGTAATAACTTCCAAATAAGTCCTTATCTAAATCATCGATTTCACACTCTTTCACTTCTTTTAAAATAGCTATTAAGTTAGCTATTCTTTCATCTCTTTTATCCATATTTAATCTCCATTATGGCACTATGTGCCATTTTAAAATGTAATGTAAAAGACTTCAAAACAGGCTCTTTCCGAGTGAACATGATTTTTCTTTCACTCTTATCCTTATTATAAATTCTCCTCAAGTTCGCTCAATATCTTATTGCAAGCACCTTTCATGCTTATATTATCTAAAGCATTAAATAAGAAAGCTTCTTCATAATTGAGAGTCTTTATTATATTATTTATAATGTGTGTTGATGGAACGGTAGTATATTGACACTCTTTTTCCTCTGGTAATATAAGCAGGTCAGTGTTTGCTATGTTTATGTAATCCACATGAAAATTTAACTTATACCTGCACAGGTTAATCAGATGATCCAGGAAATCCTGATTCAATTCTTGGCTATATAGACTCAAAATACTTATATCGCTTTTGATTGCGTTACTAATTATAAATGCCAACTCACCAAATTCACCAAATTCATAGGCATTAACCTGCATAATACCACCGGGCACTCCAATAATAACAACTTCCGGATTATCCTCCATCATTCTGTTATATAGATAGGAATTAAACTGCCTTATTTTCATACCATTATCCATGGTGTCAAATAAGAACTTGGGTAGCGCCTCTATCCCAAAAAGCTGACTAAAATCCTTAGTACCCAAATTCAAAACACGATAACCCTGTTCTGAAAAGAAGTTTCCCAACTTCACCTGAATACTAAATTTATCGCACCTGTCTCCTATTCCGGCAACCACTATAACAGGAACGGAAATGGATAACAGCTTTGAAGAAAGATCCTTCTCTTGTATGCAATTCGTATAATCCATAAGTTCTACTGGGCCTAGCTCTTCCGCATCACCAAGAAACTCCACTAACTCTCTCGTAAGAAATACCCTTTTTTTAAGATCCTTTGCTTTTCTTATTTTCTCTTTATAGCTTACAACGGATATATTTGCATTTACATATCCAAAAAAAGCTGCATCTGCTTGCATGATATTAGAATCATAATCACTGGATATCCTAATATACAGAGGATTCCCTCCATCACAAACACTTACATCTTCTCCTTCCATTCCAAAACCTTTAGGAGCAATTGGTATTACTTTATCAAATTCCTTCAAAGTTTCTTTGCATCTTGCAAATTCACTAAACTTTCTACAAAATGGATATATTAATATAGAACTCATATAATTCCTCCTTTCACATAGCAAAATTATACAGTTTATATGATAATAAAATTATATTATATAAGCCATGTTAATCATTATTTAATTGCTGTTTCAAATCTATATCCATATTCCTCAAGTCGCATTATGTTCTTAAGATACTCCAGTGTACCTCTTCTCACTCCATTACATTTACTAAGCCTCTTCTCTGCAGAAATACCAGCTTCATCAAGTGAGGCTACCACACATGAAGTACAGAATAAAAAAGCCCAGCAATTCTGGCATTGCTTTTCTGTAGTACGGGCAATGTTCATCATATTTTTCGCCTTTTCTACCGATATTCCTGTATGGATGTTTCCCAGTGTCATTTCATTACATTCAGGTACCTTTTCACAGGGATATATATTGCCGTCTATATCTATAAACGTTTTCTTCCCACCCGCGATACACGGTCCGCTAGGATGTCCCTTTTTTGCATGCAACCCTCCCATATGCAATGAAATGTACTTTCGATGAATTTCATGACCATAGTCCCCAAAAAGTGAATTCTTTGGAATCTGATCAATAGCACCCAACATAATTAGCATTTGCTTCAATTCATCTTTTTGCTGTTCAATAAATACCTTATCCTCATATACAATAGCTCGATTGGTTGATGCGTCACTAATAAAGGAGACTTTAGAATTTAGACTATCCATTACATCATCTTCCATAAAAAATCTTTGAATACAATCATATTCCTGCTTGGGACTTATTACTGTATTGGTGCTGCAATTTCTGTAATAGTCAGGATATCTCTCTTTCATCCTTGCTAAATTTTTTATGACAATATCATAAGAACCAATTCCATTTTCAAAACAGCGGTTTAAATCATGTATGCTTTTCGGTCCATCTATACTTATCGTTAACCAAATATTCTTCTCTACCAGATAATCAACAATTTCATCGGTAAGAAGTGTGGCATTTGTTGTCATAGCATATGTAAATTCTTTTCCTTCATAATTAGATTCTATATATGCAATTAATTTCTTTATAAGATTTATTTCTAACAATGGTTCTCCACCATAAAACCCTATTATGCTTTTTTTTGTGCATCTTGAATGCTTTATGAGAAAATCTACTGCTTTGCAGGCTGTCTCAAAGCTCATTCTATTTTTTGAATGTGTACGATTATTGTATTTTCCTGAATAAGCACAATAATCACATCGTAAATTACAGTTTTGAGTTACCTGAAGTGTAATTTGCTCCATCCCTTCATTTAAATAGAATTCTAAACTTGCTGTATTCGGATGCTCGATTTCAACTAATTGATTTTCCTCACATAACCCATAGCTTCTATATTTGTTTATTACTCTTTCGTTTTCTTCTGTTATTATTCCTTTTTCTAATTCGCAAAAGCTTTGATAATCAGCTTCCTCAATCTTTACAACCCGATTTTCCTGACGATCATATAAATATGAATTTTTATTTGCCTTAAATACCTTATAAACCATATTAATCTCCCTATATGTTTATTCTTTAAGATATATACTGCCTTTTTCTTATGATCAACTATGAGAACATTTGATTGTATAATAAAACAGTCAAATGTTCTCATAGTTAATCACATAATTATGTATGCGAACCTAAACCACTTCTGTAAGATGATTCAAAAGCTGCGGTAGTGCTACCATAATTTAATCCAGCTACACATCCTGCACAAGTGCATAAACCACAGCCACAACTGCTATTCAGATCATAAAAAGTGCTGAGCATATTAGCATTATGTGACTTATTTAAACCCCTTTTACCCATTTCCATACGATTCACCTCCTCTTTCATTATTATATAGTTACATCACTCCTAAAATTAAATATAGGAAATGAAGAAACTCGTGATATGTATATTTTTTCCTTATCGTATTATAGTTGAATTTTAGCATATTTGTAATATTTTGTAAATATAGTGTTTATATATTTTTAATACAGTTGCATTATTATTTTTTATTAATACTTTTTCTCATTTCTATGCATAAAAAAAGCCGTTACACAACATATGGTCATGTAACGGCTACTTATATTACTTATTAATCTACTGTATAAGGCATAAGTGCGATATACCATTAGTAGCTATCATCTAGCCTCATCAGGTTCCAACATGCCTATATTCAAATATTTTTATAAAAGTAACTTTTCATCATATATCATCTTGTTTCATCTTCTAATTAAATAATGGTGTAAAGATTGGTGTAAATTCATTATGCAAAAATATTTGCCTTATTTAATTGATTGATATCTTTCTTCACCTTATCAACGCTACAATGCGTATATATGTCCAATGTGGTTTTAATGTTTTTATGTCCTAATATCACCTGTGTTGTCTTGACTTGAACATCTGACTCATAGCATCTACTTGCAAATGAGTGCCTTGTAGTATGTGGCGAAAACATTGGTAACAGAACTGCTTCTCTTTTTTCTTTTTCGGCTTTTTTAATTTCTTCACTATTGTGAGTTTTTATAATTCTCTTAATCTCAAGATTTACATAATCAGGGTATAGAGGATTTCTTTCACTAGTTGTGAAAACAAAATCTTTATATCCACGTATTATAATATTACTTTTCAAACCCATGATTTCTTGATAATCCCTTTGCTTAATCAAAGCTTCTTTCACTTGATGGAGCATAGGGACTTCTCTTTCTGAAGCTCTTGTTTTAGCAGAATTAATATCGTAATGAGTTCCTTCGTCAGTCTTTGATCTCATGTATTTTAATGTTTTATTAATAGAAATCATCTCATTTTGAATATCAATACAATCCCAGGTTAACGCACACAATTCACCAACTCTTAATCCTGTACCTAATAAAACGACTAACATTGGATTAAATCTTGAATAGAAACTACTATTCTTTACATATTGAAGAAACTTGTTCTGTTGCTCTGGTGTTAATGCTATTTTTGTTTTTACCTCAGTTTGAACTACTTCCTTAAGCAAATTTACTGAAGGATTTTTAAATATTATCTCCTCGTCAACCGCTTTGCATAAGCTTGAATTTACCAAGTTATTAATGTACTTGATTGTGCCAGTAGATAACTTCTTTTCACCTAAAACCAAGCTATTATATAGCTTAATAATATCAACTCTTCTAATGTCTTTGATTTTAAGCTTACCTATTGTATCAGCTACATACCAATTCCAATACTTGTAGTAATTAATCTTAGTCTCACTTTTTAAATTTACTTTATAAGTATCCATCCATATTATAAACCACTGGCTTAAGGTTATATTGCTCTTATCTGAATACATTCCTTTATTAAGAGCATTTTGCATATCAGTTACTTTAATTTTCAAATTGGATAAATTGGTGTCATATAGGGTAAATCTCTTTGTCTTATGCGTGAATCGCGCTTGATATCTTCCATCTTTTCTTTGGCTAAATCCATCAGGCAATTTGCGCCCTTTGTTATCTACTCTTTTTGTTTTTTGTGCCATTATAAATCCCCTTTATAAGCCACACCAAACAATTTACATATACATTGTAATTGTAATACAAAATTATTTGCTGTCAAACCTTATTCACTAATTTCTGTAAGATATTTTTCAACTTTACTTACATTAATTAGCAATCTTCTTCCTATGTATATTTTTGCTTCTGCTTGTTCAGCAATTCTGTTTGCTGTATATCTGCCCGTCCCTAAATAATCAACAAACATTTCCATAGGCATTACCTGTCTTGTTTCTCGAATTCCGTTACTATCTCTTTTTGTAGTTTTATTCATTCTGATAATTCCCCTTTATTATTTATGGTTATATTAATAATAATCTAATCTGGAAATATTATATTTAATTTTCAACGTGCAAAGATAACCATTTAGTATGTATTAATTATCTTTATTATATCATGTTGTATAATACTGTCAATACAAAAATAAGCAATTATAAAATTCATGTTTTTTGCAAAAATATTGTTTTTTTTTTTAATGTAGTATATTATATAATGTAATGAATGTTCATGAAAGTGAGGAATAATTTAATGCAGTGTTCCGATAATTTTAAGTATTATGGTAACTTCAATGAATTACTAAATGAAGATACATTTATTTCATCAATTAATAATATAACTACATCATATACGGTATATCCAGAAAAAGATTATGAATCTTATTCTACATTTTTTTTTACTAACGATAAAGAACTTCACATTTATACTGGTACTCAAAACAATATCTTATACAATTGGATGATGTATCTTGATTATGGTAAATATCCCGACGAAAATACTACTCCAACATTATTAAAGAACTTCATGTCAACAATAAAGACAAACCTTCCTCTCTCACCGAATGATTATAACCGTGATAATTTTGATGTTTTTGTGAAAAACATTTTTAATTATATATTAAATCAATATAAGATATATGTAAGCAAACATGCTTATTTTCAACAATATTTTTCATATATTTACGATATATTACATAATTTAAATTGCATCTTAGAAAACTCATACAAATGTGAACAATACTTCATTTCAGTTAATAATGCACAAAATGAATTATGCCGTACTATTTCTACGGCAATTTCAAAATACAATGCATATAAAAAGTATGTAAATAAAGCAATTATATTACCCATACAGTATGGGCGTATTAGAAAAACATCTGATCTTATAATAAACTATGAATGCTATATGAATAATTTAGGTAAAAAAAGTAGTTTTGCGGAAGCTATGTACTTTAATTTTATCAATAAGGACAGCTGGGAAGATATACAAGATTTATATTCTGGCAATGTTGATCCAAAATGGAGAGACGAGACTTCATTTTATGCTAATGATAATGAAATTGGATATATTATAGATACATTTGATGAAATCCCGTCATCAAACGATTATACATTTCTTTATCAATTTGCAATTGGCATAAAATATTTAATAGCAAAAAATCTAGTACTAAAAAAATGCGAATTATGTGGTCGTTACTTTATAAATAAGTTTAACTCTAGAGCTAAATATTGCAATGTTCCTTATCGCACCACTAAAGCTACTTGTCAAGAATATATATCAAGATATAACTATAAAAAAAGAACCACAATTCACCCTATTAATACTGAATACAATAAAGTCTATAATCGAATTTATTCTAGGGTAAGAAGGGGCTCTATGACTGAGTTAGAAGCAAAATTCGAGCAATTAAAAGAATTTCGCAATTCTTATTTGATAAAATATGATATAGCTGCAGATGATTTACAAAAAAACAAATTGCTTATGGCATTTGTTAGCGAAATTAATTCATTATATAATAACAAGAGAAACTGATTTGTCCTTATACTATATCTTCTGTCGTCTGCTTTCATTCATTATTGTATCTATATTGCAAAAGACATATAGTGTCAACATATTCTCTTTACTTTCTCTCATATACATGTTATTATTTCCTTAGAGTATACGTAGTGCGTATACTCATACACACAAAAACAACCAGTCCTAAAGTGATTGGCCACTAATAATTTACCATTAAAAATAATCACACTTCTTGGTGGGTAGAGTGATTATTTTTTTTGCTTACTTTTATAGTTCAAGATAACAATGAAAAGTCCTACTGTATTAATAATCAGCATTAATTCTTCATATGTACTCATCTATATTTTCACCCCCTTCGGGAGCGGCCATAATCACTTTACAACTGATTGCTAAAATTATTATACAATTATTTATTTCCAGCGTCCATCTTATTTTTATTGCTGTCTGCAATTCTATGTAAACTTCATATTAGTTATAGGTATCTTTTAATCTTTTCTTTCTTACTTTTTATTATGTTAACTAAGTATTGTTCGTAAGATTCATCGGGGTATATTTTGTTTTCTTGCTTTCCCAACGCTTGCAAAACAAATGAAGATTGTTTTAAAGAAGAAAACGAAGATCTATTAATTATTGATGGAATGGCGTCATATAGAATTTTTAGTTGTTGTAATTCTTCTTGTAACCCTTCATTTGTAACTTTAGAATTAATAGCCTCTACTTTTTGTTTGACTAATATATTTAACTCTTCATAATTTATTTTTTCTGTACTTGTTCCTCTTCTAATAAATATATCACCCTTTTTAAAATATTTGCTTTCATGTTCACAGATGACAGGTAGCATTTCATCATCTATTTCAATGTAAACCATCTGGAATTTCTTATCCATTAAATCCCTATAAACGATATGATCATAGAAAAAATTTACTATTTGAATATTTCCAACTAAACTATCAGGAAAATATTTCTCTATCTGTTTTATGAAATCTGCTGGATCAAATATTTTTCCTTTTATACCAGTAGAATCCATTGTCCCATTATTTTCTGTAATACCAACAATTATACAACCGCCACCACTATTTGCCATCCCAAGAAGTATTTGTGCAATTTTTTCAATTTCAATCCATTCTGATTTAAAGTCTACATTATTGGTTTCACCAATATTTCCTTCAAAAAAAATTAAAAAATTATCCATAGTTGGCTCTTTTAAAAATGCTATTAGACTATCTTTAGTCATCATTTATCCCCCTAAAAATAAATAAATTATTTTCCAAATCTTATTACATTACATAGCAGAATAATCCAGGGCATTTTTGCCCATTTGAAAATCAATGAATAATATGACATTTTTCTAATATAATATATTAAATGGAGGCGAATGCAATGATTAAAATATTTAAACACTTTGACGAAGAAGATCTTGAACTTATTGTAAACAATTTTATATCATCTCATAATATTGAGCCAAAACAATATATATTAAATTGTTTTCAATACAATAATAACTGTTTATTCGTTATTCTCCTCATCTATTAAAGTAGCTCTACTAATTCCACTTAATGCAATTTGATTATATATGTATGCAATCCAATTAAAACATGCATTGTTAATTATATTAAATATGTTATTCATATCAATGTTAGGTTCTAGTAAGTTTCTACTTTTAGAAGCCATATGAAAATACTTATTTCTCAAAGATAATATTAAACTAAAAATTGATTTATTTTGAATTAATATACTATTATCAGTAATATTCATTGGTGCTTCTTTAGCAATGGTTTCAAAAGATTTTTTTACATAGCAAACAATATCTGCATTTACTATATAGCTCATTTCGTAGTTTAAATCCAAGATGTCCTTATCTATAATTATTTTCTGAAATTCTTTAAAAAATCCCAATTCACCACCTGAAGTCCCGTTTCCAAAAAAACTTTTTATTGTATCAAATGTATTTAAATATGATGTGGCTTGGGCTGCATATATCAATGGAAACGAATATGATATATATTCAGAAATTCTATATAAATGGACGAATGCTTCAGTAAATCTTTCTTTACTTTGACAAACAATAAAATGTGTCATTTCTGTTAACAGTCTTCTAAAAAAATCATTATTTGATTTGTTATATAATATATAACAATTTATTGAAGCTTCATCTATATCCGGTAAAATACATCTATTAATCAAATCAATAGTTAATAAATCATCTTGATTTTCTACTGTCCCTAGCATTAGATAATTAGTTCTTGCCTTTATACAATTATTATCTTTTTTATCAATTATATTTATTGTTCCACTTAATAGTCTTATGATAATTGCTTCATAATAAGACTCCTCTTTAACCTTTAAAACTTGAAAAATATCAGTATCATCTTCTTTAACTTCTTCGTATGTAAATAAAATAGTATCTTTTGCCATCTAGCACCTCATATAATTTGTGAAATAGCATCTGTTAACTCATCCCCATCATAAAACATCCATTCCATATAATTTATTACCATATATTGAACAATCTTTCGTCTTGCATTCCCGACATTAAACTTTGATGTATTTAGCATTTTAAACGAATCTTCTATTTTTTTTACATAACTTTCAAATTCCTCATTATTAATTTCATTCATCTGACTATAATGTGATGCTATACTAGAGACAAAACCTATCATATTGTTAGAATTGCAAAACCAATCATATGTATATTGACGTTCACTGAACTTCACTATCAAATCAATCACGTCACTAAAACTAATAGAGTATTGTGATACTTTAGTCTCCAATATTTTGCTGGTAATTAATTCATCTAATTTTTCAGAAATAATTTTTTGATTGTCTATATTGGTAGACCCACTAATATAGGCTATATATGCTTTAATTATATTTTCTTTTTTAAAAGATAGTTCACCTTCTGGAATTTTTATTTTACCTTTTTGTTCCTTTTCAGAAATTAACCTTACACTTAAGGAATTAAAATCATAAATTGTATCAGCAAGTACTTCTATCTGATGGCGAGCAGACATCGGTTTTTGTCCATTATTAAGAGTAACCATTCTATACAACATTTTATCTTTTGAGTCTGATAAAAGAATATTTAAATATATGGGATTACTGACCATCTTTCCTTCCTTGCTAATTCTATTCAACGTATTAAGTCTTTGAATACCATCTAATATATATCCTTTTTGTATATTGCTTTTAACATATTTAGTCAATTCCGTAATATTTAATCCACTCAAATCGGCACTATCACTATACTGTATGGCTATAGTAATCGGTGGCATAATACATCCATTTACCAAATCCTCCTCCAATTTTTGATATAATTTAGATCCCAAAATATATCTTTGCTCATTGTATTTATTTATCATAGGAACTAAATACCTAACGGCTGATTCAAAGTTTGTTTTTGCAACAAGATATATACTTGTAATTACAGAATCGTATGTTTCATCAAAAATTTTTAAAAATATATTATTTTCATCATTATTTTCGCTATCTGAATTTTCATGATCAACATGCGCATGTAACAATCTTGCACATTCATTTATGGCTTTTAAATTAATTAAATTAAATGCTGTATTTTGCTTAACCTCCTGATACAATTGTTTTAAATAGCCACGTCCGTTTTGTGTAATTCCCCACTCATTTCTGCTGTTTGAAAAATAACCTTCCATAACCAAATGTTTTCGAACAAATGCAAAACTATTTTTCCACATTTTCTCATTTCTGTTTAACATGAGTTCTTCATCTTCCTCTGTCAAATCAACCCAACCTTCATTATATATCTGATCAAGTACTTTCTTTTTAGTTGGTATGCCTTCTATTTCTGCAGAACTTAATAGTAATAAAAATCTTATTTCTTTCTCCCTGGTCAATTTTATTACCTCCTATAATATTAATATCTCTTATAATATTTGCTAAAGTTTCTTTTTACTAAAGTATAAACTATATTTCACATATATTGTAATCTTTTTTTGCATATTTTTCCACAGTAAATCAAAAAGACTTCCCAAACGCTCTTAAATACCTTATTTCAACAAAGCACTGTACCTTATTCTTATTCCTCCAAGTATTATTAACTTAATAAGTTAGGAGATTAGTAAATCACATAATAAAAACAAAAACATCATAGACCTAAGTTTGCTGTGTTATTAATAATTAAGGGTACTACCATAGCGTATTTTACTTACTCTCTTTCAGAAGTAAGAGAGGTGCAATTGATATTACAATCCATGTATTATTCCCTACTGTATCTTTGATAGTGCCTACTTAAAGACCATAAAAAGGTTCTGGAAATTAAGAATATTTCGAAAACCTGCATAATTCACTCAAATAGAATGGTGGGAACGATTGATAATATAGAGCATAACATTAAAAAAGATTAGCAGGTGATTTTATATTTCGTATATCTCTTTTTTCCTTTTTAAAAAATAAGATTATGCTCAATAGACTAAAGTACATAACAGAAACGCCTTGACATCAATCAAGGCGTTTCTGGAATGCTTTCTTTCAGTCTTTTATTGACCTAGTCAAGTGCTGGGCAACATACGACCTTGGCTGGAACTCCATATACCACTATCTTGACCTAGTAGTATATTTCAGCGTTCTACAGGTTCTCTGCGTAACCTGTGCGATAGACACGCCATAACGTCTATCTATTAATTCATTATATCATAGAACTTTAACATATCAACTTGCTCTTCAAGCATTCTTAACTTGTCAATAAGCAATTATTTTACTTTCAGATGTCATTTTCATCTTTAAATAATCTTTCTATCAACATTTACACCACATTCTCGATCCACAATATTTGCAAAATTCCGATAATCTTTACTTGTTCTATTCCTAGGTGCAAATTCAATGATATTCTCTCTCATACCCTGAGCTAATTTTATTGCTGGACTCTCACGGATAAACGTTTCAAATAGCTTTATTCCATACTCGTTTGTGAAATGATTAATTAAACTATTTAGGAATTGGTCTATTGTAGTTCTCTTATTGTATCTAACAATAACTAGTCCAAGTATTTTTAGACCTGGATTAAAATTAACTTGAACGTCTTTTATTAAGTCGTTAAGCTGTTCTAGTCCATGTAAAGCATAAAAACTTTGTTCCGTGGGAAGCAAAACATAGTCACTAGCTATAAGACTAATTATGTTTAGAATTCCATGCCCTGAAGGAGTATCAATTATAATATAGTCATATCTTTCTCTAATCTGTTCCAGGAGATTTTTTAAAACATATTCCTTTTTGTCATTACTGAAATCTTGATTAAAATCACTTAATGATAGATCTGCCGGAAGAATGTCATAATATTCATTTACCTTATAGGCATCCTCAAAGCAGCATTCTCCTTTCATCAGTTCGTAAATAGTATTATCATAATCCTTAACTCCACTTACTATAGATAAATTCCCTTGTGGATCCAAATCAATCACTAGACATAGGTACCCTTTCAAAGATAATCCCGCTGCTAGAGATTGAACAGTAGTTGTCTTGCCACAACCACCTTTCTGACTATTAACTGTTATTACTTTACACATACGCAATCCCCTTTTCATATAAGCATGCAGTAGTGCAGGCTTATTTATATTTAATAAATAGCTCCACTTGTATAATCATCGCTTAGCTTTTTATTAGCATAGTAAACAATAAAATCTCCCGCATAAAGCTTAAAGGTTGGTCCTTTGTTACTGGTTTTAGATAGCGGTGCTCCTTCCATCACCCACATGCTACAATTACCATTGTTTTTATAATTAGTAGCATTAATATAACTTAAGCGCCTATTACCGTTACCGTCCACAGTGTAGATGTTTAAATTTACAATGATGTAGCCATCCGTTAACCAGAACTTTTCTGAATAGTCAACACCATATTTTTCGGCATAGTCCATGACATCAAAATCTTTCTTAACGACATGAACAAGATTTGGAATATAATATTGGCCATACCAACGCTGCATTGATTTTTCTGCATCACTTTCTTTTACACCACTAGTAACGATATCATCAAAGCTATTTAGTTTTTTTATACTGTCTGCATAATCTTGCCCTATAAGCGTTCGAAATGCATAATTTAGCTGTATTTTTGAGAAATTGAACATTCCTGACTTTTGCCAGAAATACTTGCCATATGTCATATTTCGAAGCGCTGCAGTAAGCTTCATTTCATCTCTTGGAATGGATAATCCTAAATCCCCTGTCGTATATGATTTAATATTAACAGCATCTAAGGCACTACCTACTTTGACTAGATTTCGATTCTTGCCATTGATGTCCTCAGAGTAATAAAGGTCGACTGCTGTCCTATTTTCCCCTTTTGAATCTACGAAATAAAAGGTTGGTTTAATAACAACACTGGAACCATCCGAATACATAGTTCCTATCGTATCAAGAGAAAAACGCACCATATATCCGGTCTTTAAAATCCCTTGATTTTTATAATATGGATGGCTCCCATTAGTTAAAGGAAATGTGTATTTAATACTTCGGCCAGTATCTTTTCCATACTGATCATTAGTTCCGAGAGAATAAGTATAAAAATAATTCTTACTATAATTCGTCTTACCAGTACCATCTAAATAACTTGAAATATCTTTTTTAAAATCAGAAGATTTAGGAACTCGAAATGTTTCTTCCCATATGGAGTAGTCTGCAATATCATAGATTTTTAACCCATAGATTCTGCCTGATACCTCAAAATACTTAGAGCTAGTCGCTACATACCGTGATCTAGTTTTATTTGCATATGTTTCCGTACTTGTTAAACTATCTTCCCCATTTACAGCTACAGTTCTAAATTCAGCTTTATAAAGTCCTTCTTTTGTCCATGTAGGGAGATAAAACCTTGCTGTATTCTTTCCGAGAGTAATCCAAGTTTCTGCTTTTATGTAATCATCATTTTCACTCTTATTGTCACTTCCAATATCTACAAATACATCAAAAGGAAATTTGACTTCATTTCTTAATAGACCGTTTTTAGCTGCTATGTAAGAAGCCATGCTATCGTGTAGAGACTTTGAATAATCTCTGGTATTATAACCAGTTATACCAGTGTGAAAACCAGTATTCGATATATTAACAGTAAAATCCGATAAGGATGAATCTGGATCAAGAACAAGTTGTATATGGTTAGATGTCGGTGAAAGAAGCTGCACATACTTTTTATTATCTGCTGTAACTATAGGATCACAGATTACTGGAGTATGAATGATTACATCTTCCAATCCATTTATAAAGTAAGTTAATTGTGATGATCTAGTAGAATTAACCTGTGCCATCGATTTATATATAATTGTTCCATAGGAGGAATAAGCCCCATTTTTCTTAGTTGCCAGGATAACTTGATCATTTTTGTATAGTACATTTTCATTAATTAATGTTGTACATTGAGGTAAATAGTAAATTGCAATATTTGGTGTCTCTAGCTCTTTTATTTGATCATTCATTACAGTATTACCATCAAAGATTAATAAATCACTTCTAACCTTTATTTTTCCTGTTTGAGCCAAAGCAAAGTATGAAAAATCTTCTTCTTTTATAGTTGGCTTAGTTGTATTTGAAGATGTAATAGTTTCAGCAGGTAACGTAATTCCGTTTTTAACCTCATCAGGAGGAATAATGTGATAATCTTTACTTGAAGAATGATTATAGTATATGGTTGGCGGATCATAATAAGATTTGTTAGGAGTAATGGTAATCTTACCATTTGGTAGCGCATAATTTTGAAGTTCAGCCTGGTTAATCGTATAGTAATCTAAATTAAGTATTTCCCAATACCCATATGCTCTAGGAACAATTATAGTCTGCTTAACAGTTACGGTTTCAGTAACTGTCTTTGGTCCTCCTGATCCTGTGGGTGTTGCTGTATTCCATTGTAAGATATAATCCTTTGATACTGTAACCTTATAGTTTTCAACACCAACTTTCTTTTCAAAGGAATATCCAAGCAAGTAATCCCTTGCTATCACCTGTCCGTATAAGCTTTCGGTGGTTGGTATTCCTGAAGTAACTGTAAATTTTTCGGAATTTCTTATGTCTGCCTTAATTGCTCCTGTGGTTAGGTCCTTCGTAAAAATTGAGTACTCATTATCCGCACTTGGAATGATGATTGGGGGTATCGTAGGTGTGGGAGAAGGTGTAGGTGTCGGAGTAATGCTTGGTGTTACCGTTGGCGTTACTGTTAGTGTAACCGATACAGTAGGTGTTGGTGTAACCGGAACTCCCTTTTTATAAACTAAATAAATGTTCATTCCACCAGATTCAACTTCCACCTTGTTGCTTTTTATCTGGCTTATCTTCGTGCCATCTGAAACATAGCGTGATATAAGTTTAGTCGTACTCCCTTTCTTGGTAACATAGTATCCTATCAGCTCATAAGAGTCCGTTCCTTTCGTCTTTTTCTCATCCTCATCTGACCAAGAAACATTATCGCCAGTAATTACAGAATCTAATTGTTTTGAACCAAGACTGACAGGAGTTGCATCGTTTGTTTGATAATATAGTGTATTTTTCTGTTGTTTTTCATAGATTAGATAAATATCCATACCGCCAAGCACAACCACTGTTTTATTACTTCGTATCTTATCAATCTTATATCCATCCTTTATGAAATAGGATTGATTATCATAGACAGCTGAACTGCCCTTTTTCTTAACCTCATATCCAATTAATTCATATGTATCGGAGCCTTCCGTCTTTTCTATAGCCTCATTAGACCAGGATACTGTTTCACCAGGAAATACAGAAGCTAAATTCTTTGAACCAAGATTAACTGGAGTTGTGTCTTTGGTACGGTAATAGATGGTACTTTCCTGAGATTGTGGTTTAAATTTCAGAGCCATGTTGAAGTATTTATCAAAATCATCCAACGAACCAGAACCCCAAGATTCAGCTTCCATAATATCCTTCCAGTTTCTTAATTTTTCTTTCCTAATATCTCCCCTTGTTTGCGTTACCACATTGAAATCATAGGTCTGAAAAATACAATGTAAGTAAATGTATTGGTTCTTTTTTAAATTTTCAAAATCACCACCGACTGCCCATTCTACTTTATTAGCTGGATATTTAATCGTTGTTATAACTGTATCACCTACTGGTACGTCTGTTTTCATTCCATCTTTAAACCATAATGTATTAACCGTACCTGCACTGCTTACTGGACCGGGACCAGTTCTATTCTTTGATCGAACTTCTTGTATTATTGCTTTTGTTGTAATTGATAGTCCCGATGTCTCCCAACGAATTGAGGATGTTCCTCTCCTTGAAATACCTACGATAGTAATTTCACCTTGATACATAGATACAGTTAACATCGCAACACCGTCTTCTATAATCTCATATTTTGACCCATCTTCACTTGCTGCATTATCTTCAGCATTACTAACCATAGGACTTACCCCATTGATTAAAAGAACAATTATAATTAATAAAGAATATATCTTTTTAAATTTTACTTTATACAAAATTACCTCCTTAGTATGAATTAATTGTATCTAGAAATCTAGTTAGATTATCTATTGCGAAGGACGACCCATCACCATTGGAGCCATCGTTTATTCCGAACCTTATATCGAAGGTTCCCTCTCTCCAAACACCGCTTTTTACATTATCTAAGTACGTTAAACCATTATATATTAAACTATTTTGATTTACCGTTATATCTTTTGCAATAATGCGATATTTAACATAGACTCTCATACAATATGCATTATCGTAGTATAAGGTAGATGGTTCCACCGCTATAATTGAACTCTCAACTACAACTTTATTTTCTTTTATTTTTGGAATATAGTAAGCTTTAATTTGATCAGGCATATATATATTACTCTTGGTAAAAAGACTTCCCAATCCATTTATCCATTTATCATCCACCGTTCTATAATCTACATTAAATACATAATTCAAATACTGTTCTGCCATCTCCGTCCAATCATATAGATACTTGTCCATCTCCTGGGAGAAGGGCCAGGACTTATGCAGATTTCTAAAAGTACAATTTTTCATTCCTATAGGAAATTCATAATAATTCTTACTTAATGTTCTCCAATGCTCATACATCGTAAACTCAAACGGTCTCTCATAGAACTTATTTGGATAACAGGCCAGGATATAATCGAACTTATCTGCATTCTTTGGTAAGTTAGTAGCCCTTATTAACATTCCATCTGGGCTAACCTTGGCTCTGATCTTTGGATTTATCAATAACTTGATTGCAGCTGAAGCATCTGTAGATGTTAAATAACTTTTACCTTTAAAGGATCTGTTTTGTATGTAATAGCCGTTCGAAGCACCAGTAAATATACATTTTGCAAAACACTTTGCAACCGCTTCTCTTTTACTGCTAGATATCATCTTAATGTCAGATATACGTTTTTCTAAAATCACTTTCACTAATGCAGGATCAACTGTATCTCCATAGAGATATTCATCTGCTCTATTTAATAACACCGCTGCATCGCCCCTGGTAATATAGGAAGTATACTTCTTAAACTGTCCTTTTTTTAAAATACCAGCGGCTAGAGCTGCATCAATGTAGGGTGTTTTAGATTTAGTCGTATCAACCTTTAACTTCATCGATACGGCTAACTGCTTAATAAAGTCATCCACCTTAATATATTTGGTTGCTGCAGATACTTCTGCAGGTGTTTGTGCCAATACGTTCACCACAAAGCATAATAAAACTAATACTATTAAAGATACCCTGTTTCTTCTTATGGTATTTTTCATCATAAACCTCCTTCAACCCCAATTATATTACATATATTACCATATTTTTTTGTTCGTATACAAGCTTAATCACAAGCTGTAAAATTAACATTGACCATTTTTATGAGTAATCATATTAATTCTTTGTTTACATATAAAATTAATCTTTATAATCTTGTTTCCACTCATAATTGTTTCATATTCCATTAACAAATCAGAATACTCATTTATTTCTTTAATCGCTTGATTAAGCACATATTTCCTAAACTCTTTAAAACTCTCGTATGTAATAATATTCTCAACCATTAATAATGTTTTTAGCTCATCTAACTTAAAGGTCTTATTTTTTGGCTTTCCATAATAATTCATAATATTATAAAGTCGTACGGCATATTGGCTCTTATATTTTAAGATTATGCCTAACCTTTCATCAGTAAAATTGGTTTTTATCATTACAAGATATTTGTTCATGTCTTCATCTTGCCTAATTATTATTCGGTCATCTTTAAATGACACTTTATTAATCCATGATACAGCGGTTTCTACTTCATTCTCTGTTATTAATAAACTCTTATCCCTTAGTTTTTTAAATATTAATTTTATATTTCTGATGGCTTTTTCGGTAGATTCGTGGATATCAAGATCTTGAAAAACATCTTGAAAACTATATTCATACTCTAGCTTGTTATATGTACTAGTATCTGTATTTTTAATAATAAATCGTACTAAAATTTGCTCCGATTCATCTAAATTAAATTTTATATTTTGTATTCCTTGATTTATTACTTTTAATTGATTTATACTACCACTCACTACTTTCATTTTCGTTATCCTCCATGAATATTTATCTTTAATTATTTTACACTACAATATCTTGCGATAAAATTAGATCCCATATTAATATCTATATGGCATGTTAATTAATAAGGCAGGAATAGGGCGATGCTCGCCGGATAACATATCGTAGGCATACCTACGAATTTTATGATTTTTTAAGGTGATACACCATGTTGTTTTTTCATTTTTAGTGCATCACTTTTTACATATAATCGTTCTTATCCTTTATTTATATCTGCTTTTTCTTGCATCACTTATTAAGTTTTACTGGCACCTTATTTATTTTTCATAAGACTTTATCTATAACCATAGTGCATTGTGTGACCTTAGTCCCCTTGTTAATCCTGATAATGCATTACTAATAGCCGATAGTGTTACACTAATAAACATATATAAAACTGGCATAAACCCTAAGTTTGTGCCTTAAGTGTTACACCTATATATTATAGGATTGCACATTTGTAACACTGTTAAAAGCCTTTAAATTCACGGGCTTGCACGTGATATGTATGATGGCGTGTAACGCCCTATTCCTGCCATATCAATATACATGTGTTTTGTATACTGATATGGGATTTTAGCATATAATCCAGTGCGTTAAATTGACTCAAATTTTAATAATTTTTTACATATGTCTATTATAATTCTTAGACGGGTGACATGATGTCACCCCCATTACCCTTATCATGATACTTCATTTTAATTAATTACTGTGAGTTCACATACTCAAAATTTCTTATATTCTTTTTCTTCAGGGGTGACATCATGTCACCTCTTCACTTTCTAAATGCAATGGCCTAGTTTTAATTAAAGTAATTAATACTTTGCTAGTAACCCTATGCTTTTTACTCATATAAAAATTATTGACTATAATATGTTTTATTGAAAAAAGATTCAAATTTAATTTCATATGTATCGAAACTATTCAAAATACATGATTTTATGTAGTTTTTTGGGTGCTTAATCTCATCTTTAGCATTAGCTTTAATAAAATCTTGAATTGCTTGCTCAATTATGTGCTTAATATTCATATGATCCTCATTGCTTAAATTCTCATTTATTTTTTCTATTACATATTCATATGAAACCTTCTTACCATTATAAATTTTTACATCTATTTCACATGCCATTTCAATTAATGAATCTACTGCGAGATTATATAATTTTTGCTCAATCTTATTTGCGTATCCATTTCGCCTATTAATATCCCACTCTGTCAAGTAATGTATAACTAACTCCATTCTTCTTTTATCAAGGCCATATGAGTAAGGTATCCCTCCTTCCTTTTCTATTTCTTCCTGGACTATACTTAATAATTCACTATCTGTCATTTCTTCCATTCCTTGAATGAAGGATTGATTATTATTAGAAATATTATTATTAGTCTCATATATAGTCTTTATTTTGTTCCCTCCATAAGCATATCTACGCTTAACATTGTTACCTTTAGCATTACTACCCTTTTGGGGGGTATGCTGTTTAGAATTAACATGCGTTGCCCTTTGTCGATTAATATTGGTACTTGAGACCTCTCCTGTAGAAGATAAATAAAAGGTATGTGCTCCTTCTCTAGGTTCGTCAAGTAACTCATATTCCGCTTTCCAACCATTCGAGGTTGGTCTTAAATATACTTTTAAATAGCCTCTTTCTTTAAGCTCATCCCATGCTGTACTAAAAGCCTTTTCACCTTCGGAACATTTTGAATATATGAAAGATCTTGTGAGTGTAAAATTTTCAAATGTGATATATGACATGATTAAAAGATATAATCCTTTAGCTTTTAGGGACAATTTTATATCTCTTGTTAAAGTATTTCCTGCTATCGTGAAGCCATTTTTTCTTCTAAATACCCCATTGTCATTCATTCACTTCAGTTCCCTTCTCCACTCTTTCAAGTAGCCATTTATCTAAAAGTTCCTTATTAGCATATTTACGGCTATTTATTTTTACAGTCGGGAACCCTTTTGTATTGAGTAGCTTATATGCAGTCGATACACCTACGCTCAAATAACTACATAGATCTGCAGCACTTAGCAATGCTTTAGGTTTTTCCGTATTTAAGTTATTTTCCAATATTTTTCCTCCTCCCTTCAGCAAATACCAAAAAGGAACTTAAGTCTTTACCTTAAATTCCTTCTTAGATTAATAAATCAATTGTATATGTATTGTAAGATGCAACTATTTAATAAGCTCAACTGCATAAAAAAACCGCCATATCAGATGATATGACGGTTATCTTATATAAAAATATTTTATACATTTGGTGTACAAGTGGTGTAAATCTCTTTACAAATCACTTGAATCCCTTGAAAAACAAGGAATTAATCTACTGTATAAGGCATAAGTGCGATGTGTCTTGCTCTCTTAATGGATACAGTTAATGCTCTCTGATGCTTAGCGCAGTTTCCGGTTATTCTTCTAGGAAGAATTTTACCTCTCTCAGATACATATCTTTTTAATTTGTTTACATCTTTATAATCAATACCTGTGTGATTTTTGTCCGCACAGAAAACGCAAACTTTCTTTCTTCTACGTCCGAAGGATTTTCTCTTCATTGGAGAATCGCCTCTATCTTCATTTCTCTTGAATGGCATATCATGACCTCCTTATCCGATTTAATTTTGCAAGTAAACCGTGAGATTCACTTGTATATTTATAAGATTATTTTTTAGTTAAATGGTAATTCTTCGTCAATACCGTCAGGGATATTCATAAATCCATCCCCCATCGCTGAGCTTGGTTCAGGTCTGAACTCTTTCTGATATCCACCCTGGGAATATCCGGAGTTATCACTGTTTCCTTTGCTTTCAGCAAATTCTATATCTTCTGCTACGATATCAGTCGTATAAACCTTCTGACCATCTTTGTTAGTGTAGCTGCCTGTCTGAATTCTTCCAGATAGAACCATCTTCATGCCCTGCTTGAAATATCTCTCCACAAATTCCGCTTGCTTGCCAAAAGCAACACAACCAATGAAATCTGCTTCTGATGTCTCGCCAGCTCTTTTGAATCTGCGATCCACCGCTAAAGTAAATCTTGCAATTGCAGTTGAATTCTCCCCCTGTGAATATCTCACTTCAGGATCTCTGGTCAAACGGCCAATTAATATAGCTTTATTCATAAGTTAAATACCTCCCTTTCAATTCTGCCTTAGGGTAGTATGTCAACAAGTCGATTAGAAATCCACTTGCTATCTACAAACGTCTTTGTACTCAAATCCGGTTGTTAGGCATTAAGCATCTTTTCTGATGCAAAGATATCTGATTACATTTTCCATAATACGAACTCTCTGCTCGATTTCGTTTGGAACTGTAGAATCAGCGTCGAAATGGATGAAATAGTAATAGCCTTCTTTCATTTTCTGAATTTCATAAGCTAATCTTTTCTTTCCCCAGTCATCAACATTAGTAACTGTTCCACCGAATCTGGTAACAAGTTCTTTTGTTGCTTCTAATGTAGCTAATCTGGTTTCATCCTCGATTTTTGCATTTACAACTAAGGCTAATTCATATTGATTCATAGTTGCGTGCACCTCCTTCTGGTCTCTGGCCCTTTTCTCGTGTTGTTTGATTGACGAAGAATCAAACTGACATTTAAAAGAGCAAGGAAATTTTAGTATAACATATCACAATTAGTTATGATATCATAAGTAAACTATTTATACAACCTATTTTTTTGCTAAATATTATTTTAAATTTTGGCGGTTTCAATAAAGGCCAATAATTCTTATAAGCGACTATAATCGGATAAGCGTTTTTTAAGCATTGTTAGTATGTCAATTGGCATCATATCCTTTGCCATATCTACATTAATTGTAACCGGTGGTAGGTTAAGACCTATGTTACGTCTCATTTGCCTTCGTTTAACCAAGGTAAATTTTGAAAGAAATTTATCTATATTCCTTGGAATTACTGCAATAGCGTCTTTATCGTTCACCGTTATGATTAGAAATTCCTTAATATCATCATAGGGAATAAATCCGACACCTACACCGGAAGAGTGATCAATAATTCCATGCGTACATATCGTTATAAGTTTCCTTACCTTTAAAGCATCTTTTAGAGAGATTATAAAGAAAACTAACATTACAAGCACACAGAGTGTGCCCGGTACACTTAAGCTTAATCGATGAACAGTCATACCATAGCCAGTTACAATTCCAGCAACTAATAACAATAACAATGAGATAAATACAGATATAAAGGCCTTATAGTTCATTTCTTCTATTATAATATCTCCCATGACTGGCCCCCTTTAAGCTTAATGTAAGATTATACCAAGATTGTAGCTGTTTGTTATTTTTTTTGCAAGCTTTAAATGATTCGTACCTATTATATATTAATAGAAAGAGATATGAAACTGCAATCTTTTCATATAAATAAATTTAGAAATATATAAAACTTCTGGTATCCTTGCTTTACAGAATACCAGAAGTTTTATATTAAAGCATCAACTAACTTCAATTTAGCTTATACATGAGCTTTCATATTATGAATTATAGTAACCCTTCAATTTTGCTATTTTGTAGCAAAAATAAGTACCAGGCTTTATAGCATCCTCATCATAATACAGTAATCCCAATTTATCAAAATGTAATATTCGTTTATAATTATGCTTCCTTAATACCTGATAGGCTTTCTCATAATTCTCATAAGGCGCCCCACCAATGGCTATTGTCATATGAAAGACATAATCCCCATCATGCTCTGCCGGACAAGGACCTAATGTTGCTTCTAAGCGTTCAAACAGTCTTTGCTGCATTGCGCTAAGCTGTGGTGTAGCTTCCGTTCGAATGGACATACCTCCAGAGTCATAACCTAATACATTAGTTGGAAAGCATTCCAGCTCAAGTAGAGGAACCAATATAGCATTAAAATCTCTTGCAAGTTCATCAAAGATATTCTCTATCGTTTCTAAATCCGGTATCTTAAAGGGTTGCTTCAAAGAAATATGCTGCGGCAGCCTTGCCATCTCAAATCCAATGTTACCAGCTTGATTCGCTTCCAACATGCATTTTCTACCGTAATTTTCAGCTTCAATATCAGCAAGTAGTACAATTGTGGCTTTCATTCTGAATCCTCCTTATCAATTCTTCAACAGACATGTTCCCCAGTTCGCCTTCCTCTCTTCCTCGAACAGCAACTACTTCCTGCTCTTGTTCATTCTTTCCGATTACAACCATATAGGGGACTTTATCCAGCCTAGCTTCCCGTATTTTATAGCCCAGTTTCTCATCTCTGGTATCAAGCTCACACCTGATTCCAGCTGCCTTTAACTTATCAAATACAGATGTGGCATAGGGCAAGAAATTATTAGAAATCGGAAGCACTTTAATCTGTACAGGCGAAAGCCACACTGGAAATTTACCTGCGTAATGCTCAATTAAAATACCTATAAACCGTTCAATGGAACCGAAGACCACCCGGTGAATCATAATTGGTTGATGCTTTTCTCCATCTGCGCCAATGTACTCTGCCTGGAAGCGTTGTGGCAATTGAAAATCCAGCTGAATTGTACCGCATTGCCAAGTCCTTCCTATGGAATCTTCCAAGTGAAAATCTATCTTCGGTCCATAAAAAGCTCCATCACCTTCATTGATTACATATGGTAATTTCATTTCCTCGAGTGCTAATTTCAAAGCTTCAATTGCTTCGTTCCAGTCTTCGTCACTTCCAATGCTTTTCTCCGGTCTTGTAGATAACTCCACATGATATTTGAAGCCAAATTTCTGATAGACCTCATCAATTAATCTTACCACTCCTTTAATTTCCTCTGTTACTTGTTGTCGCATCATAAAGATATGAGCATCATCCTGTGTAAAACATCGTACTCTCATTAATCCATGAAGTGCACCGGATTTTTCATGTCGGTGTACTAGACCGAGTTCCCCCATACGAATTGGCAATTCTTTATAAGAATGAGGCTGCATTTTGTATACCAACATTCCTCCTGGACAATTCATTGGCTTTACTGCAAAGTCCACATCATCAATTTCTGACGTATACATACTTTCACGGTAATTAGCCCAGTGGCCAGATACCTCCCAAAGTTCACGTCTTAGCATAATCGGAGAGGAAATTTCCACATATCCCTCCCGTTCGTGAACTTGACGCCAGTAATTTAGCAACAGGTTCTTTAATACTATTCCCTTTGGTAAAAAGAATGGAAAACCAGGTCCTTCTTCCATCAGTGTAAATAAACCAAGTTCCTTGCCCATTCTTCGGTGATCCCTCGCCTTTGCCTCCTCTAGCTTTTCCAAGTACTCATCAAGCTCGCTCTGCTTTGGAAATGCTGTACCATAGATCCTAGTCAGCATACGATTCTTCTCATCACCCTTCCAATAAGCACCTGCCAGAGAAGTTAGCTTTATGGCTTTCACAAGACTAGTATTTAACACATGCTGTCCTGCGCACATCTCTACGTAATCACCTTGCCTGTAAAAACTTACTTGCTCTTCTTCTGGCAGCTCTGTAAGTAACTCCACCTTATAAACTTCCTGTCTTTCCTCCATAACTCTAATTGCCTCTGCACGTTTTACAACATAACGCTCCATAGGTAACGCTTCCTTCACAATCCGTTTCATTTCATTTTCAATCTCTGGCAGTTGTTCAGAAGTAAACTCAAAGCCAAATTCAAAATCATAATAGAAGCCATTTTCTATTGCTGGCCCTATGGCACATTTTGCCTCTGGATACAATCTCTTTACTGCTTGTGCAAGAATATGAGCGGCAGTATGTCGAAAGGCATTTCGTCCAACCTCCTCCCCAAATGAACTTTCGATAATCTCTCCATTCTTCATTATCACTTTCATTCCTTATGTCTCCTTTCGGTAATAAAATTGATAACATAAGAAAAGATTATAGGTACAAAAAAGCACCCAAAGACAAACTTACAGTTGTCTAAGGGTGCATAAATGCACGGTTCCACCTTAACTTTTTACTTCGGATTCCATCAAATCCTAACCTTTAACGCAGGTATACGATAACACATACTATGGTTCTGTGTTATAGCTCAGGAAGGGTTTTCAGCCAATTTTCACACAAGAAACTTCCACCTAATGTTCCTCTCTCTGTCTGTTACCTAATGGCTTACTTTTTTCCGTCTTCGCTTTTCTTATGTTATTAAATATTATTATAATCTATCAAATAATTAAGTCAAGGAAAAATTTGTTTTTACTATCCCTATGGATTATTTTCTTTTTTAGTACGCCAACATAGAAAAGATATCGCAAACCCTACAATAAAAATAAATCCACAAATAATGTTAACCATAAACAGTTCTGCTGTAGCCACTGATGCTGTGGGAGTATTATTAATCCTAGTATCATTATAATCCTTGGTTATGTTCTTTCCCATACTATCGTATAAATGTATTCCCTCCCAATCTGGTTCGCCATTGTTACATACTTGTATAAACGCTTTGTTGGTTATAGCTCCTGAGTATTCCGCTAAATTCTTATAAGTGAGTCCTGTATTAATATACTCATAACGAACTGCATTTTCATCAGGGAACATACCATATATAACAAATTTTTCCTCACCATTTGCAAAAAAGTAATGAGATACCGGATAACCCGAACCATAATCTGCACCATATATAGTATATTTTCTATTCCAACCGCGTTTTAGTCGAGCCAGCCCCTTAAAGCTATTTCCGTATCTCTTATCCGTGAATAAAACATACATCCAGTTATTCTCTTTCTGTATTAATACAACTTCTGCTTTAAGATTTTCAGTAAATATGTAATCACTAATCGCATTACCTAGTTCATCCGAATTAGATGATATGGAATAAGTATCCTCGTAATACAAATACATAAGTCCTACTGTTATTATAAGAATTATAATTGATAAAATTTTATTGAACTTATATTTATATTTTAATTGACTCATCCCGTATATCCCCCATATTAATACAGTTATAAACGATTACATACTACATTTATGGTAATATTATACATTATCTGTGTGCTCAAAACAATATCCGTACGAGTCAATATTAAAATACAAAATTGTCCCTTTTTAATTCTCTTATATTTAAATGTAACAATTATAAATTATTACACAAAAATTTTTACAAATTTTAAAAAACTACTTTACCTGTCGTAGTAGTTGTGGTATATTGTAATTACTACGACAGACATAGTACGTCAGATGGAGTAAACTGGGTAAGGAGGATGCAACTTGATAAGCAGTGATGTAATACGTGGATATAACGATATTATTATCCTGTATCTTTTATTAGATGGTGAAAGTTATGGATATGAAATATCTAAAAATATCAAGGAATTGTCCGAAGAGAAATACATTATGAAAGAAACAACCCTCTACTCTGCCTTCAGCAGATTGGAGAACAATGGTTATATTGAATCCTTTTACGGAGATGAGAGCCTGGGAAAACGAAGAACTTATTATAGAATTACACCAAGCGGTCTTGCCTTCTATAAAGAAAAGTGTATTGAGTGGGAATTAACCAAAGATGTAATTAGTCGATTCATAAAGGAGTGAAGAGGATATGGAAACAATTAAAAATTACTTAGACAATATGTTTGCAAGCTTACCAAAGACCTCAAGAGTCTTGGATCTAAAAAATAACCTCTTAAATAATATGGAGGAAAAGTACAATGAATTAAAAAGGCAAGGAAAATCGGAGAACGAAGCCATTGGCATTGTTATATCTGAGTTTGGAAATATTGATGAATTAGCAAATGAACTGGGAATCCATCCTGAAGAATCTGATGCAGTTCGACTTATAACCAAAGAGGAAGTTGAAAGTTATCTTAACATTAAGAGTGTTACCGGAAGGCTTATTGGCATAGGTGTAATGCTTTGCATCCTCGGTGCTGCTTGCTTAATTTTCTTATCTACTGTATTTGATAATCAGATTATACCAAATAATCTTTCTTCTGATATGTCCAGTATTATTGGTGTGATTGTTCTTCTGCTACTGGTGGCTATCGCTGTTGGTATATTCATATATTCTGGATGGCTTATGGAGAAATATCGTTATATAGAGGATGGCGTGCAATTACCAATAGGTCTGGAAGCGGAATTGAAGCTAGCCAGCGAAAAATATCAACCTACCTTCTACCTACAATTAATCATTGGAGTATGCCTCCTCGTGATTTCTCCAATCACTGTGATTGCTACCAGTCTGATGGCTGAGCCTATTCAAATTTATAGTGTGGTAACCCTTTTAATAATAGTTGCTATTTCTATCTATTTGTTCATCTCTTCTGGTACTAAAAAAGAAGGCTTTGATCGTTTATTAAAAACTGGAGATTACAAAGAGAAGCAATACAAAAATAAAGAGGATAAAGTAATTGGCGCTGTTGCCGCCATAGTGTGGCCTCTAGCTACAGCTATATTCTTATTTATAAGCTTTGTATACAATGCATGGCATATATCCTGGATTGTGTTTCCCATTACTGGTATACTATTTGGTATGTTCAGTGCAGCCTATAGTATTATTACAAAAAAAGAGGAATAACGCCTGATAGGAAACAACCCTTTAAACGTTTCATAATAGCTATATTTTACAAGATGAAACAGCTAATCGTTTTACTTATCATAAATAAAAACCGAGTAAAAGTTCCTCCTACACTGTCTGACAGATATGTATACTGTCCTCAATGTAATGTTGAACTGTTACTCGGTTTATTTTAATTAACTCAAAGTTATCAGCTTAAGATCTTAGATATTGCTTGATAAAAATCAGCTTCAGTTATAATACTGATTTTATTAAGCAGAAACAATTATAAACTATGAAGTCTAAGTTATTAAATCTTAAACTTAGCAATTGCCTCCTCCAGCTCCTTCGCCTTTTCTTTCATTTCTTCTGCCTGTTGATTCAAGGTTTCGATTGCTGTAATCTGATTACTAACATTCGTATCAACTACTTCTGAGGATGCCAAGGTTTCTTCCGTTACTGCGGCAATATTCTTGATTGCATCCAGTACCTCATCCTTTGAAACTGTAATTGTACCCATATTATTTGTGATATGATTCATCTTCTCAAGAAGCTCTATCATATGTCCATCTACATCCTGGAATACCTTAACCGTGTTATTTAATGCTTCTGTCTGTGATCCCAGCAATTGCTCTGCACGATTAGCTGAAGCAACCGTAACTTGTGTTTTCTGTTGAATATTTTGAATTATCTTTTCAATACTCTTAACAGATTCAACTGACTGCTCTGCCAGGTTTCTAATCTGATCAGCTACAACTGCAAAGCCTCTGCCAGCATCTCCTGCTCTTGCCGCTTCAATAGAAGCATTTAAGGAAAGGAGATTCGTTGTTGAAGCAATATCATTAATTGTTCCTACAACACTGCCAATGCTCTTGGAGTGTCTTTCCAGCTCTTCAATGTCTTTAATAATGACATTGGTAATCTCAGAGGTTGCCGTAACCTGATCAATCAGATTATCTACAATATTTTTACCATTGCTAATGATTTGTTGAGTGTTATTTGCAACATTTCCTACATTGGTTGTATCTGTATAGGCTTCTCCTATCTGCGCAGCAAAATCTGTCATCTGTAGGAAGCTCTTTTCGGTATCCTTTGCCTGTTCCCCAACTCCCTGACTCATAACATTTACTGTACTTGATACTTCGTTAATGGAGGACAGAATATCGGTGGAAGCTTCCGAAACTTTATATGCCGAATCTGATACATTATGTCCAAAGGTCGCCATTTCAGCAATCAAGTTCTTAATTGTAGTCATCGTATTATCCATATCCTGTGCCAGTGCGCCGAATTCATCTTTGCGCTTGGACTTCATTAATGTTGTAAAATCACCTGCCGAGATATGCTTAAAAGCCACAGAGAAACGATTAATCGCTCTTGCAATATCAGTGGATAAATAGAGACCGATGAAAATAGCTATTATGAAGGAAATAACTACAAATATTGCTGTTGCAATTCGTATTGTATTTAACTGACTTAAGATATCACTTCTAGGTATTAAGGTACATACCATTGCTCCGGTCTCACCAACCTTGGAATATACAAATAAATTGGACTTTTTATTGATAGTTACATATTTCATCCCATTTACTTTATCACTCTCAAGAGCTTTCTTATAGAAACTGCTATTAGCAAAAACTGCTTCTCCTTTTTCTATGCCTGCTAATGCACTCTTTTTTCCTGTTACAAGAGTTTCTCTTCCGTCCGGTGTTACAAAAGCAACAATACTTTTTTCACTGCTTATGGAATTGTCCAGTACGGTATTGATTTCAGATGTCATAAGGTCAAATACTATGTATCCTTCGCCGCGATAGAACTTTCTAATATAACTTGCGGCATATTGATCCGGAAGTGCGGAAAGTCCTTTATCAATTACCGGATGATTACCTAACCAAGCCGAAGTTGCACCACCGATCGTCTTTGACTTTTCTCTCCACTTGGCTGCTTCTTCAGATGCCTCGAAATCTGCAAATAAGGTACTTGAAGGATTAGCAGACAGTGTCGACATGGCATTTCCCATACTTCCAAAGGCATAAGCTCCATAGATTCCTACAGAACTGGATACGAAGGTGGAAAGCGTCGTTCTTGCACTTGTAAATAGTGTGTTTGAATCGATTACACTGTTTTCATTAAATTTTGTGTAATAGAAATAAAAGTCTTCGAGTCCTGCCACTTGTGATGCCTTAGTCTCTATATCTTTCATTAATAAGGAGATATAGAGTGCACTATTTTCAATATTACCTGCCGAGGACTTCTCATAATTTGCAATTACTGTTCCTTGAGATCTGTAATAAGAAAACAATCCCAATGCAATAATTAAAAGTGCTGGAACAAAGAATGCAATTACTAACTTAAAGCGAATCTGTCTTCTAAGCGGGAGGGTTTGCTCTCCCACATATATCAGCATATCCTTAAGTTTATCCCTAATTACTCTTGATTTACTGCTTTTTGCTGTTGTAAGCTTGTCTGTATTTTTCTTTTCTTTCTTTTTATTACGTTTTTTACTACCCTTGAAATTTTCTGACTCATCTATCTTGTTATTGTTTATGTCGACTGGTTGCTCCTCCTTTGAAGCACCTGCGCTGTCACTAGAAGTGTCTTTACTATTCTCCATTTCTACTTCTTGGTTTAACTTAACTTCTGGTGTTACTTGCTCATTATTATTCATGTATCCCATACAACCTCCCCTTTGCATTATAATAAATTATAAAAGGACACTATCACTTATAATATAGCAAAAAGCAGGGTATTTCTCAGTGTAATAATTACTGCAAAAAATTGTTATTTTTAGTGAATCTGTTATTTTTTCTGTTTTTATGGTATATTGTCTTAATTATAATAATTAATATGTACAAATTCATTTAAGTATTAAGCTATATTAACTCTGAAATGATGCGTCACTTTTATAGCAAATGTACGACCCGTAATATATACGTTTCCTATATTTACATTATCCCTATCATATTTCTGCCATGATTTAAGTGTATCGTAGTAGTACTAGAAATTTACGGAGGTGATTTTTTGACATATAAAAGATTAAGATACCTATTATCCATATTTCTTCTAATCGTTTTAGCATTGACATTTCATCATTTTGTTGCAAAAGCTAATACCGCTCCCACTGCTGTGCTTAGAATTCTTGCAACTAGTGATTTACATGGACAGGTAACCTCTTACGATTATGAAACAAATCTATCTCTACCCTATAGTGGTCTTAGTAAAGTTGCTACACTTGTTACTTCAAAAAGGAGTGAGGTTGGCTTAAACAATACCTTATTAGTTGACAATGGAGATTTTTTGTACGATTATACAACGAATTATTTTTATGAAAAGGAACGAAATAATGTCCAACCAATTTTACAAGCAATGAAGTTAATGAAATATGATTATCTGACACTAGGTAATCATGAATTTGATTATCCTTGGGATTATTTAAAGAAACAACTTACCGACTCCGGTCTGTCTGACCGAATCGTTGTGAGCAATGTAATCTGGCATGACAGTGGTAAGACCGTTTTTGCACCTTCCGCAATTAAAGAGATGCAGCTGATTTCTTCTGATGGCACTATTATACCTGTGAGAGTCGCAATTGTAGGTTCCTCCACCAATAGCATTTCTACCCGAAGAGGGGATTATGTGAATGAGATTGATGCTGCAAATAATTACGCCAGCATTGTTGCAGAGGCAAATCGTCTTAAACAGGAAGAAAACGTTTCAATTGTCCTTGTACTTATTCATGGTGGGATTGGTTCCGAGAAGCTCTCCAGCACCAGCGATAATATAGGATATGCACTATCAAAGGTATCCTCCATTGATGCAATTGTTACCGGCCATTCACACGAAACTTTTCCAGCTGTGGACAGTAAGTACAATGCCTATCAAAATGTAAATGCAAAACTGGGTTTGATGAATGGTAAGCCAGTGATAACACCTTCCAGCCATGCTAGAGCTCTGGGTATGATTGACTTGCAGATTCAAAAGAACTCAGACGGAACAGTTTCTATTTCCTCTGCGAAGTCAACCGTGGAACTGGTTCCGAGTACCACTAAGCAAAATACAGGTATTACAGGTATGTTTAAAAGCTATGCTGACAAATTAAAGTCTGGATCTAATACCACTTCTTATCCAATTGCCAGCGGAATTAGCTATCATAATTACGATACTGTAGTACAAGATAGCAATTTATATCAGTTATTTAATAACGCCAAGATTGCATATGGTATGGCATATATTTCGGAATATCTTCCCACCTATAAAAATGTACCTATTATAGCTAGTACACGTAATTTACTGGATTCCGGTGAATTGTCTATTAGAATTAAGGATAGCTTTACTGCTGCAAAAGTTGCACAGCTTTTATCCGAGTCTTCCGCCGCGAGACCTTCCGGTTATCTGCAGCTCTATGAGATTAACGGTAAATCCTTAAGAGAATGGTTGGAGTATAACGCCAGTATGTATGCCACTTCTGGAACCTTATTAAAGAATAACGTGCAGTCATATGTACTAAAAAACAAATCCGTATCCACCTTATTGCAGGAAAGTTATCTCTATAACTGGAATGCACAATACATCTTTGATGGCTTCTCCTATCAAATTGATTTATCCGTACCTGCCCGCTATTCACAAAAAGGTACCTTGCAAAACTCGAAATACCAGCGTATTAAGAATTTATCCTATAACGGAAAAACTATCACAGATACACAAAAATTTATTCTTGTTACTGATACTGGTATTCCAGCATTGTCCTTTTTACCTGTAGAAAGCGAAAGCAGTATCAAGCCTGTTAAAGATGATGTAACAGGTAAAACTGCTACTTTAAACTATATTAAAAGCTTAAGTAACTTTGGTAACATATCCTTAAAAGCAGATTTTAATTGGTCCTTAACAGCAAGTAAGAGCTATACCTTCCTCCTGGGGATAAACAAAAAAAATATTAGTAGCACAATTTCCTTCCCCTGGAAGACTGGACTAGCTGTAGAGACCATTTCTTATAACTTTTATAAAGGAATCCTACCAAAAAATACTCAGGGTATTAATATTGTTGTAACCCAAGGCAGAAGTGGTGGAACAAACGAGCCAGTCCCTGTTGTTATCTCTGCAACCTCTGCTTATGGAATTAAGCAAATGAAGTATTTGCCGGGAACCATCACAAAGACAACGGACTCCAAATGGAAAACAGCAACCACCATAAGTAACAATCGTTTTACTGTATCAAAAAATAGCACATATTCCATATTAGTGTCGGACTCAAATAGCAAAAGTGCTATTGCCTATATTAAAATTGACCGCTATAATAATAAAGTAATAGCAAGTCCAACCGCCGATAAACTTACAAATCGTAATACTGTATTTACAGGAAAATCCATAGCAAATTCCACCGTCTACATAACCATCGGTAAAGATACCTATACGACAAAAGCCAAAAGCGATGGGACCTTTAAAATTGATATTAAGCCACCTGCTGCCTTTGCAACCATTAAGCTTTATGCAGAATATATTGGGTTGAAAAGTGCTACGGTAACCACTGCGGTGCGCAAGACCGGTCCCGATGCTGTTACAATTAATTCATTATCAGTTGGTAGTACCCATATTACAGGTAACACAAGTCCTAATTGCATGGTTTATGCTTTGATTTGGAAGACTATCTATGTTGGAAGAAATCAAACGCAAGCTTATAAAAACTCCGAGTTCTATAGCAAAGACTATATAATTGCAGAGACAGACATTTCGATTGATTCAGCAACTGGTACCTATGATATTCTAGTACCTGCCGTTAAGAGTAATATGAAGGTATTTGTATTCTCAATGGATCGTTTTGGTGTTACCAGCAAATCTACCATGTTTATGGTTCCATAAAAACAAATCCGCTTTTGTGCGGTAATGGAGGTTTTTCTATGTATAATGCTAGTCCAGAACGTTATGAAACAATGAAATATAACCGCTGCGGTCATAGTGGTTTAAAGCTCCCCGCAGTATCGCTCGGCCTATGGCATAATTTTGGCACCAATGCAAGCTATGATAATATGACTGCCATGTGCCACACTGCCTTTGATTTAGGTATTACCCATTTTGATCTTGCCAATAATTATGGCCCCGAACCTGGCAGCGCTGAAAGAAACTTTGGTCGAATTTTAAAGGATAGCCTTGGCAAATATAGAGATGAGCTTGTGATTTCCACAAAAGCAGGCTATGATATGTGGACTGGTCCTTATGGTAACTTTGGTTCCAGAAAATATCTAATTGCAAGCTTAGATCAGAGCCTTTCACGTTTGGGCCTTGACTATGTTGATATCTATTATCATCACCGTCCAGATCCTGAAACTCCTTTGGAGGAAACCATGCTTGCACTGGATTCCATCGTTCGAAGCGGTAAAGCACTTTATGTTGGTATCTCCAATTATAACAAGGAGCAAACCAGAGCAGCAATGAAGATTCTAAGTGAATTAAAAACACCTTTTATTATTAATCAAAGATGTTATTCCATGTTTAACCGTGATATTGAAGAGGATGGTTTAAAATCCTATGCAGCCAAAAATGGTATTGGAATTATTGCTTTCTCACCTCTTGCGCAAGGTCTTTTAAGTGACCGTTATCTTGGCGGAATACCTACGGATAGTCGTATTCATACCGATGGACGCTTCTTAAAAGAAGGTCATATTACGGAAGAGAAGCTACACAAAATACAAGCTTTAAATGCAATTGCCCAAAGCAGAGGTCAGTCTCTTGCACAGATGGCACTTTCTTGGGTGTTACGGGATGAGGAAGTTACCAGCGTTCTAATTGGTGCCTCAAAGCCAGAACAGATTATTCAAAATGCAGCCATTGTACATGCAGCAGCTTTTACAGAGCATGAGCTGGAAGCAATAGAAGCAATTTTATAAGTAGAAAAAACCAGTCTATAAGCTTACACTTCGGTTTAACCGCAGAGAGCTTTGGACTGGTTTCTTTCTATCATAATTTTACTTAATATTAATTATTGTTTTCTTGTTCTTGTACGTGAAGAAGTACTTGCGTTCCACAATTGGTACAGAACTTCATATCTGACTTAACTTTTGTTCCACAGGAAGTACAGAAAGTATCTTTGATTTCTACTTGTTTCGCACCACATTTTCCACAAAAGACACTGCTCATAGGAATTAATTCACCGCAGGTGCTGCAATTCTTTTGGCTAGGTATTCCACCGCCTGCAGGTATTACAGATTTTATCTTTGAGAAAAGTGTACTTTGATAAAGAATAATAAACATTCCAAGCGAGGTAAATAGGGATAGATAATTAACAAGATTATTTATGTAATATCCAATACTAAATTTAACAAAATCTGCACCACTGAATTCTACGATTTCATTTACCTTGGTTTTATACCTTCCTAGAATAATTACAGCAATCAAACTACCTCCAAAGATTAATAGCGAAGTCCATTTAATCTTCTTAAAGTTATGAAGAATAGTTAATAAAAAGATTGCAATCGGTATTAATAAAAGCAGGATGCACCAAGCATTTCCATCTATCTTTTGTTCATAGATTTCAAACCCGAAGGTAGACTTTAGTCCATTAACAGCAACCTTCTCTCCTGAACAGGATACTGTGCAAAATGGGAGAAAGAAACAAAGTACTGAAATAAGTGAGAAAATTTTTAAAAGCAGTTTTCCTGATATACGTTTTGCAATCTTAACATCATTCTCTTCTGTAACTGAAAAATTGTTATCAATAAAATTTGGCATATAGACCCCATCACTTTCTAATTTATTATTTTATTATTAGTAGAAATTATTACCCATTACAGATATGTACCACTTTCCGTCCTGCTTAACCATTTGCATAGAATCGGTAATATAGCACTTTGTCAAAATCCATATCATTATAACTTTTTTCAAACTTATGTAAGGTCTTCTCAGGTGTTGATTTTGTAATAGTATAGATAGCTACTACAAGTACTGATGCAAGTATAAAAAATGACTCCATATTTAGAACAATATTTCGCCATAGTTCTCTCCTTTTTCGTATTTATTTACATTATAACACAATTGTATGATTATACAATATATGGATTATATTCCTGTTAATTACATAACAAGGTCACTTCAGCCAAAATCTATCTATCCTTTCTTGACTTTTTATAGGTTAATTTATATTATGGGTAATACGTGAAATAAACAGAGAATATACCGAGAGAAAGTTGACGAGAGAATGAATTCTAGAAAGCAAAAGATAAAAAAATCCTTTTATGTATTAACAATTATAATCCTGCTACTTACCTTCACTGGTTGTTCAAATACAACAATAACTACAGATAGCAATAGCAGTCCCAGGGGAGTAACTTCAGACTTACAGGTACATTTCATCGATGTAGGTCAAGGAGATTGTACTCTAATCACCAGCGATGGGAAAGCAATGTTAATTGATGCTGGCAATAATGATAAAGGCACCTTAGTACAATCTTATCTGCAAAAGCAAGATATATCAACTTTAGATGTGGTCATCTGCACGCATGGGGATAGTGACCATAGCGGTGGCATCGATGTTATTCTAACAAAATTTGATTGTAAAACAGTCATTATGCCTGATACCGATAAGGTAATGAGTGATACCAAGACCTTTCGTGATGTGCTATCTGCTATGAAATCAAAAAGTTATAAGAATACACTTCCGGTTGTGGGTGATACCTTTCCATTAGGAAACGCTACTGTAACAATTATTGCACCAAATTCCTATGATTATGGTGATAATCCAAATGACTACTCTGTCGGGATTCTGGTTCAAAATGGAGACAATCGATTTTTATTTACCGGGGATGCAGAAGAGGCAGCCGAAGCTGATATTCTTAATAATGGAATAGATATCTCTGCTGATGTATTTAAAGTTGCGCACCATGGTGCAAATACTGCAAATACAGATGCTTTCTTGGAAGCAATTAACCCAACTTATGCCGTAATTAGTTGTGGTGAAGGTAATACCTATGGTCACCCCAGGGCGGAGGTTTTAAATAAGTTAAGAGCAGCAGCTACAAAGGTTTTTCGGACCGATGAACAAGGAACCATTGTCGCAACTTCTGATGGAACAGACATTACCTGGAATTGTTCCCCTTCTGATAGCTGGAAAGCAGGTGAACCCACTGGAAATTCTACTGGTAACAAAGCTGAAACAGAGAGTGGCAGTAATTCCTCAACAGCAAATAATTCTTTAGACATAGAAGAATTCAAGGTTTATGTTACAGATTCCGGCAGTAAGTATCATTTGGCAGGCTGTACTTACTTATCCGAAAGTTCTAATGAACTTTTACTCAAAGAAGCAAAAAAAGAAGGTTATACGCCTTGTTCAAAATGTAATCCGCCAGATTAACTAAACAAAATGATTTCAAATAATTTTTTTTCCTTAATAAATGTTAGCTATTAATACATATTTACTACGGGACAAAATACAATACTGATTGTATTTTGCCCCATAATACTGCTATTTGTTATTCTTCTGATGCTTGTCTTCTCATAATAATTGCCCTTGGCTTAAAACCAAGACTTTCCCAGAAGCCCTTCCCACGCTCATTCCAGCAAAGTACATCCAGATCAATTTCTTCCGTACCAAGTTCTTTTAAGAGAGTATGAAAAGCTGTGGTTCCTCTTCCACCTCTGCGGTATGGTCGACAAATGAAGAAGTCCACCAGGTAATAAGGTTTTCTGCTCTTATTTACTAAAGCATATCCTACAATTTCTTCCTCAAAAAACAGATAGGCTTGACTTCCCATATCTATGCACTTCAATAATCTATCCTGGAATTCTTGTTCCGAAAGCTTTGTATCACTTGGTTCATCTTCAAATAATTGATGTGCCATGTCAGCAACTAATTTGTACTCCTCTTGGTTTGCTATACGTATGTTCATACTTTGACCTCCTGCTGGTGATAATAATTCATGTATGTTTTTAATAACTTATTATACCTTTCTTTCTGATTAATTCAAGAAAAATCAGCACATGCTAATAGTAATGTTAACCAAATCGTTATTCTTGAAAAGAGCTAACTATTTGAAATCTGAATTTCTCAAAATATAGTAATAAATAATAATATTTTCCATTGACATGCAACCATATGGTTGCTAATATTATTACATGGATAAAATATTTAATGCTTTAGGTGATAAGTCACGAAGATATCTTTTAGATTTATTGTATGAGAGAAATGGCCAATCTCTTACGGAATTAAGTTCAAAATTAGATATGTCTAGACAGGCTGTAACAAAGCATTTGAAAATTTTAGAAAGTGCTGATTTAGTAGTCCCTGTTTGGAAGGGAAAAGAGAAGATACATTATCTTAATCCTGTCCCCCTAATGCAGATTTACTCTAGGTGGATCAGTAAATTTGATGAAAATCGAATACTGGGTCTTTATGAATTAAAAAATGATTTGGAAAATCCTAAGGAGGTTAAAATGAACGGTTTTGTTTATCAAATAGTCATCGCAGCAAGTGCAGAAAAAGTATGGGAGTCACTTACTAAGCCTGAATTTACCGAAAAATTCTGGTTTGGGCGTAAAATAAATTCTGATTGGACCGTTGGTTCCACAGTGTCTGTTATCACACCAGATGGTAGTGCTGAAGTAACTGGAAAGGTATTAGAATATAATCCAAACCAGCGTCTTTCTTATACCTGGCAGACACCCGAGGAAACAGTCGAGCAGGCAACCACTGTTGTTTTTGAATTGCAGGAAATGGGGCCACTTGTTAAATTAACTATTCTACATGATATTGATGTAGGTGCTGCTAAATTCCAACAGGCTGCAGCTGGCTGGACCTTTATCCTGAATGGACTTAAGACTTATCTGGAAACAGGTGCTCCAATGCCTGCTCTTCCTTGGGGTAAATAATCGCCTAAAATCAAATAGTAACTTAAATATTTTGCAACTTAAAGGAAGAATGGCAGTTGTCTTAAACAGCTGTCATTCTTCTTTTAAGATTAAAGACACATTAATTTTTAATTTGGATTCTTCGGAATCCGTATTTTTTATAAAATCACAAAGGAGCTATTACTTAATTAACTATTATTGCTAGTTTTGTAACAGCCCCTTCCTATTCCTATTATAACGGGTAACCGTACTATTCACTTCTAAATACCCAGTACTTCATATACATCTTTTAATGTTGCCTGTTCACAAGCCAGATTTGCCGTTTGCCTTGTTTCTTCATAGCGGGAATTTCGAATAATCGCCTTTACATTCCAGAGCTCAGAAGCTGACATGCTGAACTCATCCAGCCCCAGTCCTAATAAAAGCTTAGTTGCCTTTTCATCACTGGCAAATTCACCGCACATGCCTACTTTTATGTTATTTCTATGGCCTGCTTCAATGACTCTTTTAATACTTCTGATTACGGCTGGATGGAAAGAGTTATATAGACTAGAAATCTTCTTATTTCCACGGTCCACTGCTAAAAGATATTGTGTTAAGTCATTGGTGCCAATACTGATGAAGTCGACTTCCTTGGCAAGGTCCTCAATTAGAATTATGGAGGCAGGTGTTTCCACCATTATTCCAACTTTAATATTCTCATTATAGGTAATTCCTTGCTCTGTTAATTCTTTCTTACATTCCTCTAAAACTACCTTAGCATCACGTAACTCTTCCACAGAGATAATCATAGGAAACATAATCTTTGCAGCTCCAAAAGCACTGGCACGTAATATTGCCCTTAGCTGTGCTTTGAAGATATCGTTAAGTTCTAAGGAGATACGGATTGCACGCCACCCAAGGAAAGGATTTTCTTCTTTTTCAAATTCATAATACGGCAGTGATTTATCTCCGCCAATATCTAAAGTTCGAATTATAACTTCCTTACTGCAAAGCTGAACTGCTTCTTTATATACCTGAAACTGTTCTTCTTCCGTAGGAAAATGGGTATTATCCATATATAAGAATTCACTTCGGAATAATCCCACTCCATCCATTTGAAAGGTAAGAGCCTTTCTGATATCTCCCAGACCACCAACATTTACACACAGGTGAACTTCCCTGCCGTCCAACGTCACTGCTGGAAGCTGGTCTATTTGCTCCAGTTCTTCTTGTTGCTTTCTATATTCTTCTTTTAATTGCTGGTATTTATGAAGTGTTTCATTATCCGGATTAATAATAATTTCACCCTTACCGGCATCCACTATTAAAATATCGTCGTTTTTTACTCTAGGCAGTATGTCTTTTACTCCAACCAAAGCTGGAATACCAAGTCCTTTTGCCATAATTGATACATGGCTGGTAACTCCACCTTCCATTGTAACAAACCCAAGAATGTACGATAAATTGAGTGCCGCTGTATCAGATGGAGTTAAATCCTTTGCAACTAATATCACTTCTTCTTTCATAGCTTCCAAGTGATTTTCCTGTACACCACTTAAGACTCGCATTAAACGATTTCTAATATCCTTTATGTCCGCTGCTCTCTCTCGCATATACTCATCGTCCATACTCTCAAAAATCATAAGGAATTCAGATATAACAGACTCAAGTGCGGCTTCCACAGTAATTTGTTCCTCACGAATCTTTGTAACAACGCCTTCCTGCAGCGTAATGTCTTTCACCATTTCTAAATGAGCTTCAAAGATACTATTCGTATCTGCTAACTTCTCCAATTCGGCTACGGCAGTGGATACAGCACTTTCAAAACGCCCCAGTTCTTGCTGTGGATTAACTTCCTCTTTGGAATGGTTTGTTGTATTATATTCTGGTTGTTCCAATATAAAAGCTTTACCGATTACAATGCCCCTAGAAGCAGTTTTTTCAACATGAATAGTAATCATATTTAACCTCCATTATGGTGCTAAAGTTCTTTGACCTTATTATTCTCCCAATCCACTTGAAATTGCTTGAATAATGATGTCCAATTCCTCAACTTCTTTTTCCCCGTTACATTCTACTTCAATCTCTGTACCGCAACGGATTGCTGCGCTCATAAGTATTAAAATACTCTTGGGGTTAATTCTCTTTTCACCAACAATAATGGCTACATCTGAGGTACATTTGGAACATATTTTTGCTAATTCCCCTGCCGGTCTAGCGTGAAGACCGGAGGCATTGACTACTGTAATCTTTTGACTTACCATAAGAAATCCTCCCTGCGATTATACTCCAAAATGCTCAAACAATATTTTCTCAGCTTCACTGTTCCATAATCCCTTGTGACTCTTACAGGAGTCGGAAAGCTTCTTGAATAAAGGATCTGTTTTACCTAACTCTTCAAAATCATCAATAGCAGTGAGTGGCATATCAAAATGTAGATAATTTAGTTTCTTACCTCCTGGAATATTAGGAAGATTTAAAGTAGCTTCTGCGATACTGTCAATTCCGCCAACATGTGTAACCATAACAGCCGGCTCAATTAATTTCTTGGAAGCGAGGTCAATTGCCTCGATTAAATCGTCCGTATTACCACCGGTGGTACCAATGATATGTGTGCTGGTGTAATGTACATTATACAGGTTGATTTCAGCTTTGAACTGATTATCCGTAGGACCTGCAAAAAAGTTCATGCAACCATCAAAAGCTAGAAGTGCATCACCCATCTCTGCAACTGGCTTAATTGGGACGTATACAAATACATCATCATAGCCCTTACCTTCTGAAATAGCCATTAACTCTTCGTATGGATTACTCATGGTCTGTGTATTCACGTAAATTAATTCCACACCTTGTTGCGCAGCTGTCTCTTCTGATATTACTTCCCGCGCTCTGTTAATTCTATCATCACTGATATCTGTAACGACTAATCTCTTTGGTTTATTTTCGATGCAAAGTCCATAGCTGACAGCTCCAAGACCCATCGGACCACAACCACCCATAACTAAGAGGTTACCGCCCTTTTTAACACCCATTTCGTGATTGTAATTCACCTTATTGGTATGGTAGTTCGCATGATATCCACCTATGATACAGCTCATTGGCTCTCCTAAGGAAGCTTCAAAATAGCTCTCACCATCATAATTTAACAGACAACCTAACTCCATAACCTCTTGCGGGATAATGCAATAGGTACAAGCTCCACCAAAGAATTCATAGGAGTAACCAGGGGATGCTAAACTTCCCTTATAGTTAAGTGCAGGCTGCAGGGCAAATTTTTGACCCGGTTTAAATTGATCTGCCCACTTTGATCCAACCTTTACGATATCACCTGCAAACTCATGCCCGATAATAATTGGGTTCGTATCAATATTCTGTGGGGCACGTTTATGTTTTTTACCTTGTTTTGCTAATTTATAGGTGGACATACAAATACTATCACTAATTACTTTAACAAGTATCTCATCCTCTTTGATATCTGGCAGTTCAAATTCTTCTAATCTAAGGTCATCACTACCATACATTCTAACTGCTTTTGTTTTCATATGCGCAACTCCATTCTTTTATGTTCTAATCTATAGTGACCTTTACTAACTATGTTATTTATAGTCATTATGTTTACAGGTTAATAACTTCTACCTTCTTTAATAACTCTTCAACAAATTCCTTCTTGGGAGGTTTCGTGCCTCGTGTGGTTACCGCGCCTGCTGAGGTGGCTACACTTAACTTTGCACATTCCTCCATAGAAAGTCCTTTATCTAATCCATAGGCTAAGGCAGCAACCATAGCATCACCAGCTCCAACGGTTGAATGAGCCTCTACTTTTAACCCGGGGCATCTTAGCACCTTGTCTTTTGTCAGAAATAGTGCGCCCATCTGACCAAGGGAAACCGCAATCATTCCTACCCCTTTGTTAAAAAGCTCCTGTGACATCGAAACTAATTCGGCTTCGTCCACACGGTAATCCTTATGAAAATACTCTTCTAATTCATGACGATTTGGCTTAATGATATCCGGTGCAGCTTCCAGTGCATGAACAAACAACTCTCCATCCGCATCCACAAACACCTTGGCACCTTTTTCTCTCAATTTAAAGGTAAGGTCTTTATAGATTGACTTGCTGATACCATTGGGAATACTGCCTGCAAGTACAAAGAGAGCATCCTGATTCGCATAACCCAGTAATTTTTTGATTAATTGCTGAAGTTCTTCCTCGGTTACTAATGGTCCTGGCTCGTTAAATTCGGTTACATTTCCATCCTCTTCAACGACCTTTAAATTTGTTCTGGTTTCGCTCTTTATCTCCACAAAATCCGAAGTAATATTTTGTTCCTCTAATACCTTTTTGATTAGAATGCCGCCAACGCCACCGATAAAGCCGGTTGCAATTGTTTCTCCACCTATTTCCTTTATCGTTTTTGATACATTAATACCTTTTCCACCTGCATCCATAATAACATTGCTGACGCGATTTAACCCTCCATGTACCATATGGCCTAAGTCTACGGTCTTATCAATTGCCGGATTCATTGTCACTGTGATAATCATTGTATCCTCCATCGGGTCAATAAGCTAACCCTTTTATTTTAGTTATTTGCGTAGCTATTCACTTGATATTATTCCGCGAGATGTTTTACGCGTATTTTGCGCAAAATTCCGAGCGTTTTCATGTGACATATTGCAATCCTTCGCAAGTTCGTATCGAACAAAGCATGTTTTGACTTGATATCTTGTTATCCTCGTGTAAATAATGCATGGATTTGATCCTGGCTGCTATGAATTAATTCTTCCACTGCTTCTTCTGTACATAAGGTCTGTGCAATGTTTGACAAAATATCCAAATGCTCATCACCAAGACCAGCGATACCAATTACCACTTTAACCATGCTATCATTCCACATAACGCCTTCTGGAAAAACCATAATTGCTATCCCGGATTTCTTAATGTACTTTTTCGCTGATTCCACTCCATGAGGAATCGCAATTCCATTACCTATATTTGTTGAAAATGTATGTTCTCTTTGAAGCATACCTTCAATATAGCCTTCTTCCACGTAACCACTTTCACAGAGAATTCTGCCAACTTCACGTATTACTTCTTCTTTTACTTTTGCTTTACAGTTTAACAAGATATTATTTTTTTTAAGCAGTTCCATTATCTGATCCTCACTTTTTGGTAAAAATTCTACAGTCATTTAGGTACTACACAGCCCTAATATTCTTCTCGCCAACTTATCTACACCCTAATTATAAGCTCTCGCTTTCTATAATATCAACTCATTTAAACATGAGTTTGACATCATCTAATAGCGACATTTCTTAAGACATTTATACTCGATCTAAATATTGGTTGAAGTATTTTTTTAACTCAATTAACATAAACTCTCGAATTGTTTCTTTATCTCCAGTGAATATTGTATTTAAAAATTCCTTATCCTCAACTAATTTGCTACTTAAATATCCCATAACAGAGGTATACTCCTCCATATGTTCATCCTCTGGAATTAGCATGATAATGACCGCGCGAATATTCTTAAAAAGCGGATCACGAAAGCTTCCCAAATCGTTGGTCAAACAAACGGAAAAACAAGGACGTAGCACTCCCTTGGTTCTAGAATGAAGAAGTGCAAACTCAAATTCCGGAATAATCTGAGATGCTATTTTCTCTCTCCTCTTAATTGCTTCCTGAATTTGCAAACGTTTCTCATTATGAGGTGAGAGACGCTCGGAGATTGCAACCAACAGCTCGTCAAAGGAAATAGAGCTGCTGACCTTCATGCATTGAAAGTCTTTGATTATGCTTTTTATCTGAGTCACAATAAAATGAACTTTCTCTAGTTCAATAGAGAAATCATCATATCTCTTTTCCTTCTTTTCACTCTTGGCATAGATCCGCACCTTTGTTTCAATGCGCTCCAAATCACTATCCAAAAGCAAAGGGCTAACCCGTATGATATCTGCATCAACTTCATTCAAATCAATGCTGGATACCAGAAAATCCAGCTTCTTAAGTTGTGCCGGTGTTAAATCCTCTTTGCCATACGTAACAATTTCAGCACTGTCTTTTAAGAATTGTTTTAGCTTAGAATGCATCAGTCTGGAAATTCCAATACCGCTTGCACACACAATTCCAATATCCACTTTACGCTTGCTTTCCTTGTGATTTTCCAGACGTACGCAGGCAGCACCAAAATGCATTGCCAGATATCCAATCTCCTCTTCGGGAACTTTTAATCCATAATGCTTCTCAATCAACGCTCCAACCTTTCGGCTGCGCGCATAGATATCCGCGTAAGTTTCTTTAATCTGTTGCAGCAAAGGATTCGATATATTCATACCATTTCTTAGGCGTACAAAGGTCGGCTGCAAATGCGCTAAAAGACCGGAGATAAACTCCTCATCCAATTTCAAATTGTAGGCAATATCCTCATCATAGACATCAATCATGTCGTTGATAAATGCCAGAATCTCTAGCTTTTCTCTTTCGTTCTCTGTTTCTACTTCATCTAGATCAATATATTGAACCTTTGATCCTAGAATATGCAGAAGTATATATGCAATCTCTATATCTGGAATATCAATTTGAAACTCCTCTTCTAAGGAACTGGCAATACGAGTTGCCAATTGATAATCATCATTCTTATTTAAATTATTTAACAGTTCTTCGTTGGGCTCAATTAATTCCTTTTGAAGAATTCTATTCACAGCAATGGTAACATGCAGAATTAGCCCAATATATGAGTTTTCTGTAAGCTTCGTAAGCCTTTTATCTCTTATACTACGAAAACAAATTACCACTCGATTTAAAATATCATTATCTAATAAAGTGTAAATGTTAGATTCTTTACGATTTCTAATAGCATCTATAAAATTATGTTCTTTCTCTTCGTAAATCTTAATATTCTTATTATCTGTGTTTTCATCAATAAATCGGCGTACTGCCAGACGATAGTTCTTTTCACTACCCTCTAATGCAACCCCATATCCCTGTCTTCTTATGATACTAAGGCTGAACTGATGAAACCATCCTTCAACAGCTTCCATATCATTGCTAATCGTTGCTTCGCTCACATCAAAAATATTAGCATAATAATATAGCTTTTTTGGTTCCAGGTCTCTTAAAATTTCTAATATCAGGCGTTTTCTTCGGTTTTCTTTATCGCCAGAGTCAGCCGTGTCTTCCTGTTTTAATAACGTCAGTAACTTTTTCTTATCTGCTTCTTCCCCTGTAATCCATATTCCTATTCCAGTTTTGGTTTGCAGGGAAACATTATGCTGATTAAGGGAGGACCCCACATATTCCAGCTCTCTTTGAATGGTACGTTTACTGATTTTCATATCGTCCGCAAGCTTTTTAACGGAAATAATCTGATTTTCCTGTAACAGTATCATTAGAATCTGTCGAAGTCGTGGTGTAAATTGCATCGTTTCACTCTCCTTATCATTTTTTGTAACAATTTAAAACTAAGCTGAATAGTTACATTTATTTTCTAAAACATCTTAAGCGCATGAATGAAATTGTAAAAATTCCATTCATGCGCATTATAATATAGTTTATACCTTTTTTATAATAACATCCTAGCTACACTTAATGTTAGATATTATCTGGATGCCTTAATTTCTTCCACAAGCACGTCATATTCTGGTGCTGCAAGGAAGTTAGTGATTGTAACTAACTTAGCATTTGGATTGCTCTTCGCTGCTCTTTCCTTTAATGAATTATGTGTAACAATAACTTCTACATCCTTTGGTATAGAAGAAACTGGTGCATGAACAACTTTAATATCATTAAGACCTGCTTCTGAGAGTTTCTTCTTTAATACAGTTGCACCCATAGCGCTTGATCCCATACCAGCATCACAAGCGAATACAATAGTTTTAACTGCACTTAAGGTAAGTTCTGCTGTAGCAGCAGTAGCGAGACCCTTAGATTCACTCTTCATATCCTGAACCTTTTGCTTTGCAGCATCTAGGCTGTCTTCCTTACCAAAAATCTTTAATAAAGGAACAGCTACTACGCAGGATACTGCAGTAGAAATTAATACGCTCAAGATTACAGGGATATAACCACCTTTTGGAATCATAGCAAGAACTGCAATGATACTACCTGGAGCTGCAGGACCAACTAATCCGCCGCCTAATAATACGTTAGTGAATACACCACTGATACCACCAGCAATTGCAGCAACGATTAATACTGGGTTCATTAAGATATATGGGAAATAAATTTCATGAATACCACCTAAGAAATGAATAACAATAGCACCTGGTGCTGAACTCTTAACCATTCCTTTACCAGCAATTAAACATGCAATAAGGATACCAAGTCCTGGGCCTGGATTTGCTTCTAATAAGAAGAAGATAGATTTGCCAGCTTCTGCTGCCTGATCCATACCCATTGGAGTTAAGATACCATGATTTAATGCATTGTTTAAGAATAATACTTTAGCTGGCTCAATAAAAATACTTGCTAAAGGAAGTAAATGATTATCAACGAAGAAGCCTACACCTGCTTCCATAACTGAATTTAATGCTGTAACTAAAGGACTAATTAGTTTTAATGCAAGAAGTGACAGGGCACCACCGATGATACCAAGGGAAAAGTTATTAACCAACATTTCGAAGCCGGCTTTAATTTTACCCTCAAGTAATTTATCAAATTTCTTGATAACCCATCCACTGAAAGGACCCATTAACATAGCGCCTAAGAACATTGGAACGGAGGAACCAACAATGAGACCCATTGTTGCAAGTGCACCAATTACACCACCTCTATGTCCTGCAACCACTTGACCACCCGTGTATGCTATTAAAAGCGGGAGAAGCATCTTTGCCATTGGATCAACGAGTGCTGCAAAACTTTCATTTGGAAGCCAACCCACTGGTATAAACAGTGCAGTGATTAAGCCCCATGCAATAAATGCACCAATATTAGGCATTACCATTCCACTAAAAAATCTACCAAATACCTGAATCTTTTCTTTCATACATTACCTACCCTCTCACTTGAAAATTCATTGTTAGTAATATTTCTGAAGAACTGATTGGCCAATCATCCTCTTAAGATAATTTAATTATAATGGTAGTATACGCATGTTTCAATTTGAACAAATATTATTTTGTCGCTATTTAATAATGACACGATTAAATAGTAATTTTTTTTAGTGAAATTCAACAGAAGAGGCCAATTACAATCTGCATGATTTGCATTCTTGTAACGGCCCCCTAATATACATTTAATCGTATAAAACTGTTATTAATGTGTTTTTAACTATATTAATTAACTTATCCTAAATCAAGTATTTTACTCACCGTTAAGATATAAACTGCTTAATTATTCTTATCAAGGTTGAGTTCTGTTATAAGGGTTTCTTGCCCTTTCTTCCTATTACTATAATAAACTATAATAGCCAATATAATAAAAATAATTGAAACATACTGTGAGGTAGTTAAATTATAATACCTGCCCCTGATAGCATCACCACGAATATATTCGATACAAAACCGCCAAACTCCATAGAAGAACAGATAAATTACACAACAAATACCAATTTTTCTACTGCGAATAAATACGAATAAATTAATAATGAATATGATGCTCAAAAAGCTAGCTTCCATTATTGGAACATTCCATACTGGTGTACCCACTGGAGCCGTAATACCCAAAAAACCTTCTATAGAATAGGGTGGATATATAACTGATAGAGGATTTCTCTTTGTAGTAGCACTTCCCCAACAACAACCTCCAAAAAGACACCCTACTCTGCCAATCGCATGTGCCAGAGGAATTGCAACAGCCCCCATATCTAACAGTGGTAGTAAAGGTGTTTTAAACATTCGGCAATATAAAATCAAACCTGTTATTCCACCAATCAGCCCACCATAGAATACTATCTCTCCAAAGATAAATCCTAATACATTTTCAATTGACATTCCTTTATATGCTTCATAATGAACGGCTACTGTTATGATATTGACCAACGGTTTTAGCAGGACTGCACCTAGTATAGCAAAGGCTAAAGAGAAGAGATACGCCAGTATTAGGTCGCTCTTTTCTCTCCCATATCTAACTTTTATACAATAAGATAATATAGCATAAGCTATTAAACAGCCTAATACAATAAATAAACCATAGGTGCCAATATGGCTATCAAATATATGAATAATTGGATACATAATAAACCTCAAAAGGCGGCAGCCTAAGCTACCGCCCTAGTAATCAATGTTGTTAATTTAGTATGTTGTTGCTAAAGAAGCCAGTAAGCCTCCGCAAAGAAGCATTAATAAAACAGCTCCTGCAAGACCGATAATTGATAATACGATACCAGCGGTTGCCATTCCTGTTGGCTCACCTATACTTTTTGATCTGTTTTTTCCTACAACCCCCAATATCAATCCAATGAGAGCACATAAGAAACCAACATAAGGAACCACTAAACCACAAATACCTAACACTAAAGAAGCTACTGATAAACCTTTCCCTGACCCATTATTGCCCATAGAAAATACCCTCCCTATTATGTAATAAAATGTTGCTAAAAAATGTATTTTATAAATATAATATAAATATTTTATAAATCTTTGTCAAGAAATATTCCATATAATCTCATATATTGCTGTAATATGCTACTATTCACCTTTATATAACAAAAAACTACAAAATTGCATAATAGGATAGAATACCCTGTTAGAACAAACGAAAAATAGCAAGTAATATTAAAATGATACCACTTAACCAGGATAGACGAAAAGGAACTTTATCGCTTAGCTTCATTCCAATTAACTCCCCTGTTTTTACTGCCAGAGCGCTAAATATTATGGATGATATTAATATTGCCAAAATACTTACATTTACCAATGCTGCACCTGCACCTGCCACCAAACTATCAATGGACAATGCGGTTGCAATGGATAGTGCTTCTTTGGGTGAAAGAACTTTAGAATCATCCACATCGGCTTCATTGGGATTTGCATAGATATTTAGAATAAAGTTTAGATTTAGCATACTAAATTCAATCTGTTTATTTATTGTGGTATGCTTATTTATCAGTGATTTTATTAGATTATCCAGAAGTTTAAAAACACCCAAGATAAATAATATACCAAAGGAAATTAAATGCAAAATACTACTAGGCAAAAATGGCTTTAAAAAAGTACCAAGCACTAGAGAAAGCCCCAATGCAGCTGTACACACTAAGGAGACAACTGCCACGGAGCTTTTCGGAATTTTTATTTTATTGCTGCCATAAGCAATACTTGCAATTAATGCATCGGTAGATAATGCAATTACAAAAACAACTGATTCAACAATTTTATATATAATATCATTCATAAAAAACAACCTTAGTTATATCGTCGAAATTATCTTATGAGGGATCTTTGTACCAAGTTACCGATAAATAACTTTTTAGATTACTTAACTTTAATGGCAATATATTTTATTTTATCTATTAACTTTAAAAAACCAGCCGAATTATTCGACTGGTTCCCTATTGTTAACTTATATTCTTCTTCGGGTGGATTCTCTTACAATTAGATTTGGAAGTGTTGTATAAGACTGCACTTGAAGATTTGGTTTCTTTATTTTATTTAAAATTAATTTCCCTGCCTGGACACCCACATCATATACATCGATATTTACTACCGTAAGCATTGGGTCTGTAATTTGGGAGAAGGGATAATCATCAAAAGTTATAATTCCCATTTGTTTTGGTATAGGTATCGCATGTCCTGTAATTGATTTTACAACCCCTAACGCAATGTGATTATTGGCACAGATCACAGCATCGGGAATTATCTCTCCTGCAAATAGCTGTTCCATCATTCGATATCCGTCCAGCCTTGTGGATTTCCCTCTTTTAATAAAGGACTCCTCTAATTTAAGCTTTCGGTCTGATAATGCGGTGATGGCACCTTGGAGTCTTCTGGTACTAATCATATCACTATCCACTCCGCCAATAAAAGCTATCTTGCGATATCCCTGATCCAGCAGATGCGTGGCAGCAATTTCACCGGACAGGTAATTATTATTATCAATCCAGCAGAGCTGACTTTCAAAGCTCGGATAGCCAATGACGATGTGAGGAAAGCCCGCCTTTAAGATACGCAGGGAAATCTCCTTTGTGATCACGGAAGCATGAATAACAATTCCATCCGCACTGTTCTGTGAAAGGATACGGTCAATGACCTCCAACTGGTTCTCTTGGTTTATACTAAGGATACTTAGAGTATAATTCTTGCTGCTTAAGATGCTTTGCAGTCCGGACATAATCTCAAACATATGGGGATTAACAAATGCCGTATTACGCTCCAGATTGGTTATAAAGATGATATTATGGGTGGACCTCCTGGCAAAATTCTGTGCACGAAGATTGGGGTGATAGTTTAACTCCTTCATCACCTGTTTTACCCGTTCCACTGTGGCTTCGGATATCGACGGTACCTGATTGATTACCTTTGATACCGTTGCCGTAGAAACTTCCGCCTTCTTCGCCACATCCTTAATTGTAACTGCCATAACCACCCTCCTGTTACACTTCACCTATAAATCTTACTTATTATAATCCAAAGCCTTCCTTTTTGCAATGAGGTACCCATAGCCTGATAAATTACCGGCATTATAATCGGATTGCATTAAAATCTCATACTCGGTCTCCGACAATTCAAAACCAACTTCCTTACTACCGGCATTCAGGGCAATTATTAAGCTTTCCTTATCCGTATATCGTTCAAAGGCATATATTTTTTCACCCTGAGGAGCATGAAGAGTACGATACTCTCCTCTCCTTAACGCTGCCTGCTCCTTTCGAAGAGCAATTGACTGCTGATAAAAAAGAAACATCTCATTTTCTTCGTCCCAACGCATAGGACTACGATATTCCTCTTCTAAAATTCCTGCAATTTGCTGCTCATCCCCATAAAAGACCGAAGGTGGTCCGATAAAGGTCATTTGAAAGAGTATGGCCAGGCGAAATCTGGGCAAATCCTTCTCACATAGGGACAGGAATCTTGATACATCGTGACTGTCCAAAAGATTTAGCTGTCCGTAAAGCATATTCTTGTTATATCTCATTCTCATATGAGTAACCCTTGCATCAAATTCCTCGGCATCCATGGCCTGTATGGCAAAGAACTCTTTGCAATTCTTGCGAAAATCATAATTCATGGAGGAATCAAACTGGTCCCCCTGCAGCCAATGCTGCGCCGTCTCCCAGACCTCCCCAATTAAGAAACTGTCCGGTTTTACGCCCTTTGCAGTTTTTCGAAAAGCACGCCAAAAGTCATCATTCACCTCACTGGCAACATCCAATCTCCAGCCGTCAACGTCAAATTCCTGCAGCCAATGAGCACAAACCTTGCAGAAATATTCTAATACCTCCGGGTGAGAGGTATTCATCTTTGGCATTAAACGTTCATACCCAAAACAGTCATAGTTTGGAATATCCTCCATATTGTCAGGTTTAATCACCGGATAGCTTAGTCGGTAAAACCAGTCCTTATAGCGGCTGTCCGCTCCCTTCTCCACCACATCCAGAAATGCAAAGAAGTTCCAGCCACAATGGTTGAACACGCCATCGATGATTACCTTAATTCCATGGCTGTGATAGATTTGTACCATGTTCCTAAATTCCTCATCCGTGCCAAAGCAGGGGTCTACATGAAAATAATCAATTAAATCGTATTTATGATACTCACCCGCCACAAAAAATGGATTAATATAGATGCAGTTAAAGCCCAGTTTCTGAATATAATCCACATTCTCCGTAATTCCCTGAATGCTGCCTCCGAGCTTACCCCTGGTGGGTATTCCCTGATAATCTACTTCCCTGGCTTCTAAACTAATGCTACGACGGGAAGTGGCAAAGCTGTCGGGAAATATATTATAAATCACGGCATCCTTTGCCCATTCCGGGATATCCGCAATATCCTCCCGCCGATTAAAAGGAAACTGGTAGTAGTCTGATCTGCTGTCTACTGTGTGTGAATGGAACAAATCCGAATAATACAGTAAGGTTTCTTTTTCATCACTTACCTCAAAATAATAACAAATCCTGGTATAAGGACTTTGGAGTAAAACTTCAAAATAATCAAATAACTGATCCTGTGCCACCAGCTCCATATCGGTGGTGGAAAATATCACCGGTGTCAATCGACAGGACCTGTCACCATAAAATAACCGACAGCTTTTTAAGTCTCCTCTTGCTGCTCTTAGGCGAAATACCACATGGGTTTCATCTACACCATGGGCATAGTTTGACATCGGAATATGTAATATAGCTTCTCGTTTCATCAGTGTCTCCATTCCGCTGCCACTGGCAGCTGTTTTTCTAAACTTAACCCTTCACGCCTCCGACCGTAAGACCGGATACCATATATTTTTGGAACTTAAAGAATATAATCAGAATTGGCAAAGAGATCAAAAGTGAAGCAGCTGAAAAGATTGGCCAGTTTCCTGACATTTCCGTGGCTTGCAAGGAATATAAGCCTCCTGCCAGTGTGTAATTCTCTGTTCCGGTCATAAAAGTAATGGCAAAGATATATTCATTCCATACAAAAATCAGAATCATAACCATTACAACAATGATGGAGGGTCTTGCCAGAGGAAGAATAATTCTCATTACTAACTGCAAATCAGTGGCACCGTCCATTTTACCTGCTTCCTCAATTTCATTGGGTATCGTATCAAAATACCCTTTCAAATTCCACAATCCAAAAATGCACATAGTTCCAGTATAAATAATAATTAGTCCCAGCTTTGAATCCATTAACCCCATCGTACTGATTAACTTATATATTGCCAGCATGGATAGAATGGAGGGAAAAGCATTTAGGATCAATAAAAGGTATAAGATTGTTTTCTTACCCGGAAAGCGGAATCTGGAAAAGGCATAGGCCGAAGGGATTGCAAAGGTTAAGGAAAGTACAACGGTGGATACCGCCAATAATAAGCTGTTCTTCAGCCACAAAAGCACCGGCTCCTCAAAAAGTACAGCTCTATAATTCTTTAGTGTCAGTGCCTTGGGAAGAAAGCTGAACTCCTTGCTTAGCAGGCTATTCTGGGCACTTAAGGATACCGAAAGGGCATACAAGATCGGAACCATACTGATAAAGCACACAAGAATTAATATGATATGAACAACGGATAACTGAATTCGCTCTTTTTTCTTTTTGCTCATGCTCCCTTCAGCTCCTTTCTGGTAAACAGCGTAAACATAATTAATATTGCAAATATTAATACCGATATGGCAGAACTATATCCATAGTTATTTGTGACAAATGCATTCTCATGGGCATAAGTCAGAATGGTATGAATATTTGCTCCGGTCTTAGCGCCTGATTGCTGGGTCAGCAAATAGATGATGTCAAATTGCTTAAAGGTTGTAAAAATCGTAATAATTACAGCTGGTGCCACAACCGGGCGTATAGAAGGTATCGTAATATAACCTGCCTTTTTCAACCAACCCGCCCCATCCAGCTCCGCACTTTCATAATAAGAACGGTCCACACTTTGCAAAGCACCATCAATTATCATAATCATGAAGGGTAGTGCCAGCCATAGATTAACTGCGGTACAGGATAAAAATGCGGTTATATCATTGTTTAACCATCGTACCGGTTCGATTCCCAATCGCTCCAGCCATTGATTTAATAATCCGAACTTGGAATTGAACATCCCCGTCTTCCATAATAAGATTGATACATATCCAGGCATTGCCCAGGGAAACATTAGGATGGTCTTATATACATTCCGGCATCTAAGCTTATTGGTATTTAGTAATAATGCCAATGCAAAAGCAATTACCATTTGCAATACCATATTAACTCCTGTCCATACCACCGTCATAATTAATGCCCGAAGGAAGCCGGAGTCGGCTACCAACAGAGCTTTCTTATAATTTTGCAGCCCTTGTAGGGTATAATCAAACCAATGATATACATTCATATTGGTCATTGAGATATATCCGGTATAAAGAATGGGAAATACCACAACGATAACTATAATGCTTAGGGATGGAAGGGCATATAAATAAGGCTTCCAGTTATGTCTTTTCTTTTTCACGTCACACGCTTACCTTTCCTACTACTTCATCGCAGCAATTAAATCTTCCGCTTCCTTCTGTGCTTTCTGTGCATCCTCACTGGGGTCCCCTCCGCTCATATTAATGGAAGCCAGCATATTACTGGTCACCGACCACATAACATCCATCTCTGGTATATTTGGCATGGAAACTGCTTTCTCTGCGGTATCTTTCATCATCATTACCATTTCATCCTGTTTCACGGTCTCATCTTCATAGCAAAGCTTATTGGCAGGTGCACAACCGCTGGCATTGGCCATAGCGATTCCAATATCAGTATTGGTTAAAAGATTTAATACTTCGGTTATAGCAGCTTTCTTTTTCTCTGCTGCCACCTTCAGTACATGGATACCCTGGGTTCCCGAATATGGAGCCAGAGGCAGACCTGTTTCATCTACGACAGGCATGGAAGCAAAGCCCAAATCAATTCCTCTGCTTCGAATACTCGGTACCAGCCAGGGTCCACCAATAATGGAATCTGCCATTCCTTCCAGGAATAAAATATTTACCGTATTATAGTCGCTTTCCCCCGGCATATAATCCACAAATTTCTTATGATAGGTTAAAGCCTGAACGGACTGAGCAGAGTTAAGTGCAGGGATTCCCTGTTCGTCAATTACTGTACCTCCAAAGCCATGAATCCATGGGATACTGTAGTAAGCGGTGCTATGCTGCTCAACAAAGCCATATCTGTCACCGGAGGTGTTCTCTTTCATATAGCCATATAAGCCTTCCGTCGTTGCAGGTACCTCATCCTCACTCATATACTCCTTGTTATACATAAAAAGGAGGGTCTCATAATACAACGGTAACTGGTAAATTTCATCTTTATACTTAGCTGCGGATACTGTTACATCCATATAATTCTTATATATTTCCTCTGAAATAAAATCGGTAATTGGTGCTAGAATACCCATCTCCGCATAGACTCCGATTTTATCATGAGCAAAGAAATACATATCCGGAGCAGATTTAGGATCATTGCCAACTAATTTAAGTGCATCCGTCAGCCCTTCCTTCTTAATCAGTGTTACGACAATTTGTGGTGCCAGTTTATCTAGCTCTGCCTGTAAAACGGAAGCAACCGCCTCCTCCTTATCATGCCAGATGGTCAGTTCCACTGGCTCGGATGAAGTGTTCTCTGCCTCGCTGCCAGAAATATTCTCTTGATTATCTGTACTTGTTTCTGAACCACTCCCTGTTTTCTGCTGCTTGATATCAGAGCTTCCCTTCTGATTTCCTTTACAGCCCGCCAACACAACTACCATTGAAATTAATAGTAATAGATATAATAATAATTTTCTCATATCTCTCTCCATTTCCGCACACATGCTCTGCGCAACTAAGTAAGTACCTTTGTATGCTTTACACTAAGACTGAAAGGGTACAAACTTATATTCCCACTCTTAAGAAAATGAGGAACGCTAAATGCTACGTTCCTCATGCTTCCATATTGTCAGTAGCAGTTCCCAGTTGATTGACCAAACAACAATGGGGAATTGCTCTTCGGTACTTATTTATCTGGTCTTTTTGCTTTTTGCTTTCATTGCACCAATACCTGATAGCGCTGCAGCTCCAAGCCAGATACCTGCTACAGGTAAAACACCTGTCTTTGGAACATCGGTTGCAGCTGTTGTTTCAGAAGCTGTTTCTTCTGCTACATCTCCTGCTGCAAATCCTTCCGGAGCTTCATATGTAACTGTAGTGGAGAAATCCTCTGCAACTGTAATCCAGAGTTCATTTGCTTCAATACTTACGTCGGAAGTCTGTCCACCTCCGTCTACACCTTCGTTAATTATAATTGAATTAACCCAGCTCGGAAGTTCGTAAGAATACCACCCTTCATTTGCATCATCCTTTACCAGTTTCTCACCTGGCCAGGCTTCGAATGCATTCGTTCCATCTGGTGCAGACCAAGCCCATAAACCGGGTGCTGTCCAGGCAGAAGGTACTTTTGCATAAATTGTAAACTTCTCTGCTGCAAATACGGAACCTGTAATAGATAAACTCATTAGTAAAGATAAAACCATAACACCAATCACTAATTTTTTTGTTTTTTTCATACCTATTCTCCTTTCAGACTCTCCTATAACAAAATATTAATTTTAGACATTCATTTCGTATACCTTAGCATCGGACGATGCCCTGTACTATGAATGCACTGAACAGTTACCTGTTTTGTAAGATTATAATATCATTTGGTATTAAGAAAATCAATGTTAAAATAGGTAATCGGTTACCTTAATAAAACACTCTATTTACGGGCATTTACTAAATATATTAATTATATAATTAATATATTTAGGTAACCGTTTACCTTAAATTAAAGTACTAATTACTCTATCTTTTTTATTATTTTTCCATGTTTGATTGGCCATTGCCGCTTCCTTAATTTGTACTTATTAATTTTCGTAAATTCTATTTACAGACAAAGAAAAAAGTACTAAATTATCATATGGAAACTATAATACAGTATTCTATATCTATATGGGAAGGAATCCTTACCTTTCAGCAGTTCCTGTGTAAATGAATTTTTACATTCACACTTTGTATTTATCCTGAATCACAGCTTTTTGTAAGGATGGCGAATTTATATGAAAATCATATCTTTAAGAAATCATAATCCCAGGCTCGACTTTTTTAAATATATCGGCCCAGGGCTATTGGTAACCGTTGGTTTTATTGACCCCGGCAATTGGGCCTCCAATGTCGCTGCAGGCTCTGATTACGGCTATAAACTTCTGTGGATGGTCACTCTATCTACTATCATGCTAATTATATTACAGCATAATGCCGCACACCTTGGTATTGTTACGGGTAACTGTTTGTCCGAATCTGCGGCAAAGCACTTGAAACCTGCGGTTAGTAATACCGTATTGGGAACTGCCATGCTTGCAGCTGTTTCAACGGGGCTGGCAGAATTACTGGGTGGTGGAATTGCTTTAAATATGCTCTTTGGCATTCCTATAAAGCTTGGTTCTCTCTTGGTTCTTGGATTGGTTTTATTCCTGCTGTTTAGTAACTCTTATCAGAAACTGGAGAAAATAATTATGGGCTTTGTATCCATAATTGGAATCTCCTTTATCCTCGAACTCTGCATGGTGCATGTGGAATGGGGAACCGCATTGACTAGTTGGGTTACTCCTTCCTTCCCAGCCGGTTCCATTCCTGTAATTATGAGTGTACTTGGTGCTGTCGTTATGCCTCACAATCTTTTCTTACACTCCGAAGTTATTCAAAGTCGCCAGTGGAACTTAATGGATGAAACTATCATTCGTAAACAGCTTAAATATGAATTCCTTGATACTTTGTTTTCCATGATAATTGGTTGGGGAATTAATAGCGCAATGATTTTGGTAGCTGCTGCAACCTTTTTTACCCAAGGTTTGCATGTGAGTGAATTAAGCCAGGCAGCACAAATGTTAAAGCCCTTGTTAGGCAATACTGCCTCCATAGTATTTGCAGTAGCTCTCCTATTCTCCGGTATTTCCTCGTCTATAACTGCCGGTATGGCAGGGGGTAGTATTTTTGCCGGAATATATAAAGAACCTTATGATATAAAAGATGACCACACCAAAATTGGTGTAGCCATTACGCTTGTTCTTTCAGCTATTGTCATACTCTTTATACGTAGTCCTTTCCAGGGACTTATTTATTCTCAAATGTTTTTAAGCATACAGCTACCAATCTCTATTTTCTTACAGATATATCTTACTTCCTCCAAGAAAGTAATGGGACAGTATGCAAATTCTCGCCGCAATAGCATTGCTTTATGGTCGGTGGGTCTAATCGTGACTTTCTTAAATATCGCTTTGCTAATTAGTTTTTTAGCCTAAGATTTTAAAAGACAAAAACAATTGACATAAGATGAAATGGTAATCTGTTTCACTGTCATAAAAAAAAACCAACAGAGTTTTTTCTTAATATGCGTTTAATAGAAAGGTGCCTCATGACTTCTACTTTAAAGCATATTAATATACTTACTTGTGCTGGAGTTTTTTTAAATGTTAGTTTGAGAACATATGAATTACTTCAATTATTTTGTCAAAATCACAATCCTTGTTAAAGTAAATTAATAAGCAAAACTTCGTTTCCTTGCTAAACTCAATATTTCTTATGATATCTAATGGATTAACATACTCATTGTATAGATCAAAAAGATAATCTTCAGCCCCATATATCTCAAACTTATATAACCCAAGGATTTTACTATAATTAAAACTAACTGCAGTTTCTTTGGATAAGCATATTTCAAACCATATATTATCAATGTCTATACCAATATCACCTATATTAATAATCGATATAACCGGGATAGGATAATATTCTGTCACAAATGATTTATCCATTTTAATTGAATGGTTGTTAAAGTATAATCATAGCCTTCTGATTTTATGCTTTTTCGTATAGTATCCGCTTTTGCACAGAGTTCCTTGTATAAATTATTGATACTGTTAAATTGCTCTATGTTCATAAACGCCACCAAATAATTTAATAGTTCTTAATTGTGAAAGTGACCTTCGTCTTATTCCCTGCTTTATCAGTTATAGTAACTACATAGGTACCCTTTGCTGTGAAAAGTCCACCCTTGGGATATGTCATATCCTTCTTATTTTTTGTTACTATGATTGATTTAAAATTATCTTCCTTATAAGTCAACTTAAAGCTCTTATTTGTAATAGCACCACTTTTAAGTACATTATTACTGCTATCCCTAAGCTCAATAACAGGAGGAGTTGTATCAATTACAAATGAAACTATTGTAACAACCTTAAAACCATTATCAACTACAAGCTTATAAGATCCGTTATTAAATATGTATCTTCCATTACTAATTGCTTTTCCGTTTAGTGTCGCTGTACCATAATTAAATAAAATTTCGACTTCAGAACTATAATATTTATTATTTGAAACTCCTTTCACGGTAGGAGCTATCGCAGGATCTACAAATGTAATGCCATATTTTTTTGCATAGATTTGAGCATAGGAACCAGTTTTCCCATAGATAGTAACAGCTTCATCTGCATGGTCAAATAAATTTTTTCCTATCTTTACTACACTATTTGGAATGGTAACACTTCTTAGCTTCGAAGCATCTAGAAATGCCCACCTATTAATTTCCGTAATACCATCTGGTATAACAACCTTTTCCTTATTTCCTAAATATTGATTAAAAGCCCCATTTCTTATAACGAAGTCTGGATTCGCAGGTATTGAACTAATAACCTTACTGTTTGGATCCAAGGAATAAAGCAGGACAGTATTTTGCCCTTGATTAACTGCCCAATGTACATATCCAGTTATGGGATTATATTGCAGCATATCCATTGCATTGAGTACGGCATGTGGCAGTTCTTTAATCGAATCCAGTACTTTGCCGTTCTTATCAATGGTTGCCATATAAGTTGTCTGTAGCTCGGTATTTGAATTATATTTTTCCCATAATAGTAAATACTTGTTATCACCTATTTGTACCATCTTTGGATGTACTGCTGTTTCGGTATCTGTATCCGTATAGTTGGTTAAATAGATTGGCTTAGATACTGCAGTTAAGCTTTCATCCATGGTGACAACAAATAAATTACGAGAGCCATTTACCTCAGCACTTCCATCCTTTGTAGTGTTCTCATAGGTACCGGCAAGAATATAGCCCTCAGACGTCTTTGCCAAACCGCCTAAATCGGAATATGTAAGCTGGTATATATAAGATGACTTAAAATCAAAGGCTGATATTCTAGCGTTATCACTACCTATCACAACTTTTTCAACTACAAAAGAACGCGGGTTATAATCCCCTTGATCTACAAATACAAAACCATTATTAATTGGTAATATAATTTGATTAAAGGAATGACTTGCGGATGGCATAATGATATTACCGGTATCTCTGCCAGATTGGCGAGCAAACGTCTCTTTATTTAATATAAAGCCATAAGAGGACTGATGATGGTACCCATCCGGCGCTACAAAGCCACTCTTACCAAAATAAACTGCTATCATATCACCGGATATCTCCAAGCGACACGCTTCATCAAAGGGCTGCATGACTCCTGTGTAACTCTTTGACCACTTTTCATCAAAAGTCTGTGCCTGCATTAAATATTTATTTAGTTTCTTACCATCTTTATCATACTTTACTATTGCTACGCTAATATCATTAAATGCACCCTCCGGTACATTCTTGCCAAAGGCGACATAATAATTACCTTCCGTATCTTTTGTAAATCCCCCAACTTTGGATAGTTCTGCTTCTAACTTAAGAGTCCTGATGTACTTTGCTTTTTGATCATACTCATAAATGGTAGCCCTGCCATTTACGATTGTCCAATTTAAAACGCTAATTGTTCCATCTGGATTGACTTCTGTTTGAAGCGAGGACACGCGCAATGGCCACCCTTCCAGATAACAGCCACCAGTTTCATAGGTTTTTTCTTTTACATCTAAGGACGTATAATATGGATTGCTTACAGAGTTGTCCGCAGATACAGGTACGATCTTGGATACAAGTATTATGGATATAAAGAATAATGTGATGCCATTACACAATTTTATTTTCTTCATTTGTTGTTACCTTTCATTTTAGACATGCTATTTCCTAGAATATACCATATTTTTAGTAATATTAAAACATTCTAATTCAAACTGCTACTTAAAATGACATAAAATATGTTTTTATTGCAAAACATTACATATAATTCTATAATATGGTATAGCGTAAAGGGAGGAAAGAAAGATGAAACAACAAAAAAGAATTGGTATTTTAATTGTATTACTTACTATGTTGCTGCTTATTTCTGGATGTTCTAAACAAGACAGCAAAAAAGAATTTTCCATAGGTTCCTGGAATGATACTGTATTTGAAAACACTTGGCTAAACATGAGTTTTGAGATTGATGATGACTGGGCAATTGCAACTGATGAAGAAATCTCAGAGGTAATGGGTGTCGGTGCAGAATTAATTAGTGAACTAAATGGAACTAGCAAAGAAGCTCTTGAAAAGGCTGCGGAGTTAAAAGTAATTTATGGATTTTTAGCGTATGATAGTGATGCAACTACTAACATACAATTACTTTATGAGAATTTAGCAAAATCCTTAGGGGGTACCAAATATACAGAAGAGGAGTATTTAAACGAGTTTAAAAAGCAAATTCCAGAAGACATCTATGAATTAGTAGGCGAATCTACAAAAGAAATAGCTGGAAAAACATTTTACACATTGCAATATTCTCTTTATGACGGAGCTCTTTTTCAAGAATATTATACCTATAAATTAGATAAATATATGGTTTCGTTGCTTGTTACATATACGCCTGAAACAGAAGTAGAAATCCAAGAGTTCGTAAATAACATATCCGCTATAAAAGAATGATATGACCTATTGGTAAATTAGGATTAAAGATAGGGGTAAACTGGAAGGGGCTGTTGCAAAACTAATAGTTAAGCAGCAGCTCCTTCTTTTATCTCTATTATTTATAGCTTTTTATACTACAAAAATCATATATTATCAAATCAAAGAATCCATTTTTACTTAGAACCTAACAACATTGTATTACACCTTGGATTCCTTAATGGTATTATGTAATGAGCTAAATAATTCATTATAGTTTAAACTACTCCCATTAAATTGGGTAACTGCGGCATAAAGGTTTAATGGTATTTCATCGTCCTCATATGTAAATGTTTGACCATTCATTTTTAATATACTATCCGCAATATTTGAAGCATATGCAATGTCTTTGTTATTTGTCAGCAGAACGAACTCATCCCCTCCAATACGAAAAACAATATCGTCCACTCCTGCTGCCTTTTCCATACGTCTTAATACTTCCAAAAGCGCTAAGTCTCCAGCTTTACGTGATATTTCATTAATAGAAATAAAGTAACTGATATCGCAACAGACAAAATAACATTCTTTTCTTTCAACAAACAAATCATATAAATTAGTAATATCTACTTGAGTTCTTCCATTCATCTTGACATCTCCATTCTCAACCGGCAGTAATTGCCTGGGACAAAGTTCTGTGAATCTAGCTTCCTTACGAAATACCGAGGGCTTACACTGCCACACTTGCTCAAAGGCTCTTGTAAATGCTTCGGGGGAACTATAGCAGTAGCTTAGAGCGATATCCAATATACTTTCTTTGGTATTGTATACCAAATCCCTAGCCGCTTTGGTAATTCTTCGCTTTATGACATACTCTTTAATACTATAATCATTCACATATTTAAAGATTTTCTGAAGATGAGATTTTGAACAATAACAGGCATTTGCAACATCTTCCGGTGTTATATTTTCTTTTATATTTGCTTCAATATAATCCAAAGCATTTGATAACAGCTCTATATTGTTCATCCCATCCTCCTTTGTTTCTTTCGGTACCGTATGTATAGTATATCATGAACATAAAACTCTTCATGATCTTGTTGCTCCAATCGGTATTTACAAGCAAGCTTGCATATACCTCATTCCGCTTTTAGTATATCATAGTGGTATTTTACGTTCTTGATATTTTGACTATAATTATTACAAAAAAATCTCTAAACCTTAACTGTTGCGGTTTAGAGATCAATTTTATAAGCAAAGCTTTTCAATATCACGAATTTATAACATATGGCATCGATATAAACATTATTTGCTCCTTGATTAATTACCTTAAACTAGCTCCAATGTAAATTAGAAATATCCTCAAAAGGTATTTTTGTATTAACAACCACTAGTATCCTATTAATATTATCAACTTGTGATACCATCCCAGTTAATTGAACATATTCTATATTCTTAAAAAATTCTACTGTAATTACATCCTTTTTCCTAACTTGACTTAACTTCAGATTTATTTCTTCTTTTTGTTCTTCCGACAAGTCATGTTTAGGAACAATAATACGCTCTTTCTCTGCCAATGCCTCTCTTAATCCTTTTAAGGCATCAAAAGGCATGAACTGCTTGGCACGGTTTTCTCTGTCCATTTTTGCACGCTTACTCTCCACTTTTATGACCCCCAATTTGCCTGTTTCGCTCCATCGTAGTACCTGCCTCCTGTAAATCCATTCCTCGAACTATTGCATTTTTGCCAAACTTATTTTTGATGTCTATAGCTGCCCTCTGTAACTTCCTGTCCTTCTCCATTTCTGCGGGATCAGTAAATAAGTCATACTGCTCATATGCTTCATCAATGATATTATTACAGGATAGTCCTAACCGTCGTATTGGCTTGCCTTTATCCACAATCCGCTCATACAGCTTCATTATATAGGGTATAATTGTGCGATAGGAATTCGTAGTGACAGTCATAGATGCAGTTCCCGAGGCATGTTTCAACTCTAATTCATTGGAATATCCAATCATCAATGACATAGAATTCGTAACCACACCTTTATCTACCATATCCAGACATAAGGCATCCGCCATCTCTTTTACAATTATTCTGCACTCCTCAAAACTATAATCCCTGGGAAGTACTTGTGCGCTTGACATGGAATTACTTTTTGCCTTATAAGCCTTTATGTCCGCCATAGTTGTAGTTTCTCTTCCCCAGGCATGGTCGATTAAAAGCTCTGCATCAATTCCAAACACCCGGTAAAGCAGATCCTCATTGGCGTAAGCGATGTCACCCATTGTAAAAATACCGATACTAGCAAGTCTATTTACTGTACCACGTCCTATTCTCCAGAAATCGTTTAGTGGTTGGTGTTTCCACAAGGTTTTTTGATAGAGTTCCTCATTCAAATATCCTATATTGTCTTTTGCGTGCTTCGCTGTAATATCCAAGGCTACTTTAGCCAAATAAAGATTTGTTCCGATACCTGCTGTGGCAGTAACCTCTGTTACACTTTTTATATCCTTCATAATTTGTACAGCTAACTCTCTAGCACTCATATGATATAGGGAAAGATACCTGGTCACATCAAGAAATGCCTCATCTATGGAGTAGACATGAATATCTTCTTTCGCAATATATTTTAGGTAGATGGCATAAATATTAGCAGAATACTCGATGTAAAGTTTCATTCTAGGTGGTGCCATGATGTATTCCACACCTTTGGGTATTTCAAATACTCTACAACGATTCTTAATTCCTAAGGCTTTCATGGATGGAGAAATAGCCAGACAGATTGTTTTTTCACTTCTCTCTGGGTCGGCAACTGCAAGGTTAGTAGTTAGAGAATTAAGTCCACGCTCCACACATTCCACAGAAGCATAAAACGATTTTAAATCAATGCACAAATAAACTCGCTCTTCCATCCAGATAACTCCTCCCCATCTAACTTTTTATCTTATTAAACAAATTATATCAAAGCATATAGCGCGTTCATGATCTTGTTGTTCTAACTGATATTTACAAGCAAGCTTGCAATACCTCATTCCTTTTTATTATACCATCCGAACATTTGTTTGTATATATGTATTTACTGTCATTTACTTATTTATTCATAAAACGTAGAAATGAAAAAGGACTAAATTAGTAACGTCTTTGATTTTACTTGGCTGCTAATTTAGTCTTTATATAATATCATTTGTACTCTTGCTCCAATTTAACTCTTAATAACTTATTCTTAACTTTCGCCGCATACTTAAGTTCATATGCTGGAATTCCCTTTTTTATTGCCTCAGAAATATCATTCATTTCACTTTTTATATTTTCCTCATTTACATACCAGCCAAGCAATACGGATGATTCACCCCAAATCGCACCATTGTTAACACCAATTAAGCAATATTTGGGTTCATCACTCTTTGCTCTAAACATTACTCGGGATGCCACAACCTTATAGCAATTCACAACTGATTTTCCGTCAAAGGATTTAATGGTTATCTTTCCAGTCGGTACGATTAGGTTAGGCGATAATTCATTATTACAATCATTATTTCCCGTCTCGCCCAGCATTAAATAATCTAAAGATACATTCAGTTTTTGCGATAGTACAAGTAACTTTTCTGTCTCTGGATATCCGCTTCCTTGTTCCCACTTAGAAATAGCCTGGCGACTTACTCCTATTTTTTCAGCTAATTCCTCCTGTGAAAGCTGTTTTTCTTTTCTCATTAATTGTAAATTGTCTGCAAAACTCATACACTTCTACCTCTTTTCTTTTATTAATCTAAGTAAATTATAATAAGATTTACATTAATTACTACCAATCTAAATTTGCATTTACGCAACTTGAATTTGCAATTAACTTTACTAAATTGTCTTACCTATGGTTTGTCATAAATTTGTAAGAATTTAAGAATAGAAATGTAGGATTTCCATGATAAATAACGAAAACACTAAATACTTCGTTTTGATACCCTTATTGTATTAAATGAGGTGTTTAACAATACCTCAAGTATACGGGGTGTGAAAGATGAAAGGTAATAATGAAATACAACCAATAAATGCAAATAACTCATATAAGGCGCTTCCAATGAGTCAAATAGAAAAGAGCCAACTTTTAGAACGGAGAAGACAAAGAGCAAAAAGAAAACGGATACGAAAAATGCGAAGGATTTTCTTTTTTGTAAACGTTGTACTTATTGTTATTATTTCTATTACATTATGGAGAAAAATCCGGTCTATTTCGGAAAATGAATTTTATTCTCCAACCAGCAACACAGCAGACAATGTTGTCGATGCGCCACAGATATTAGGGAATGATGAAATTAAAATTAAGTTGGAAAAACTTTCAAATTCGAACCCGGAGTTTAAGGAAGTCTTTCGTCATGCAGATGAATACCCACAAGAGTTATTACAGGCGTTATGTAACAATCCAGAAATGATATCCTATGTCAGCGGATATTTGACAGCAGATGGAACACCAAATGGTGGCATTACAGAGGAAGATTTGTCAACACCCGTGCCTTTATTCCTACAATGGGATACCAGATGGGGTTATGTGCCTTACGGAGATAGCGATGTAGGACAGTCTGGCTGTGCACCAACCTGCCTATCCATGGTTATTGTTGCTCTTACGGGTGATACAGAAGCTACTCCAAATGCAGTTGCTGCTTATTCAGAAAAGAACGGATACTATGTAAAAGGAACTGGAACCTCCTGGAGTCTAATGACAGAGGGAAGTTCAACCTTTCATATTTCCAGCAAAGAACTGCCCTTATCAAAATCAGTTATTTTCTCTGAACTTGAGTCAGGGCATCCGATTATCTGTTCTTTACGCCCAGGTGATTTTACAACAACAGGACACTTTATTGTCCTAACAGAAGTAGTTGATGGAGAAATACGGGTAAATGATCCCAATAGCACAGCAAGGAGTTCCAAACTGTGGAGTTATGAGACCTTAGAGAATCAGATTAAGAACCTATGGGCTTTTGAAAATTAAAGCTTCTTTTCCATAAGATAAAATTCACCTTTTCTCCACTTTGCAAATCCTACTTTGCCATATTCTAATCTTTCATACATTTTAATGGCATACGGATTTAACGTGTACGCATCTAATCTAATTGCGTCAATTCCCTTCGCCCTTAGCTCATTTTCTATGTGTGTTAGCGTTAATGTTCCAATTCTCTGATTTTGAAATAAGGGGTTTACACATAATCTATGAATTACATAGAAGGATGAGTTGGGGTATTTCCAGGCGCCATTAGCATATTGCTCATCATATTCTTGATTCAGTACGTATGCGGATACAATTGAATCTTGTAACATCCCTATAAATAACTGATTATCCTCTATATCATTTTCCAGTGTACTTTTATCTGGATATAAACTATCCCATTGCTCTATGCCCTCTCTGCTCATTTCCGCAATTGCTGCTGTAAACATATCCATCACGCTATCTAAATCTTCTTTTTTTGCTAGTCTGAACTGTAATTCCATCATATTTTACGATCTCCCACTTTTCTAGCAGTATAAATTAACTGTTTCGACTTTACTTTTGGAATTTTATAACAGAGAGTATAACACAGCTTGCCAGAGCTTACAATATAACTAGATTCTTTCTGCCTATAGTGATTTAATTAAGGATAGAGACTTACATCTACATCTCTTCCGGGCATCTAATTCCTAATAAACTCATTGCATCTTTGATTATTTTCTGTGTCAAGAAAACCAATACAAGCCGTGCTTCTTTCATGCTTTCTTGTGCATTTAATATATTACACTCAGCTATTGGGGGTAAGCAGAATAATTTTGTTTTCTCATGACATGCCTCTTGTGAAAAGTGACTACATAATAAAAATAGTTTTATCTTTATATTATTACATTAATAATTTGGGGGGAGTTTTGTGTTATGAAGTTGTCTTATGATGAATTTGATGAAAAATGTGCGAAGATGGAGGAGGTTAATGAGAAATTCCCAACGAAACCGTACTTCCCATCTGAAACAGAAATTATAGCTATGTCGACTGATTTAAATAAGTATTTTGATCATATTGTTTACCTTGTTTCTACAAATCCTGCACCAATAACACCTGAGGAAGTTAATAGCATGAAGCTTTTAAATAAAGTTATTAGCGATAATACGGAATTTACCGATTAATTTGAGGGTATGTTGCAGTAAATAGTATTAGTTGGGCTTTTAATAAATATAAGTTTGTATGTAAAAAGCGGAGCCTCTCTTATGAGACCCCGCTTTTATTGTTTTTAAGATAATAATATCCTTTTCGTGCTTAATGCACAGCATTCATAAGTGCTTCCAGGTTTAGCCTGTCAGCCAAATTTAATATCTTTATATGTTCATATATCTACATATAACCTTAAATAAACACGAAAAGAAATTAGTACGGATACAATCCGTCTTCAAATAATCTCTCCAACCGTATTATAATGACATTAATATTATGTAGGTATCATTTTTTTTTAATAAAAATCCCATTGAATCATCGCAATAATAACTCAATCGGGCAGTAGTTGTCTGTTATAACAAGTCCGTCTGTATAATCATATTCATTCATTAATGGAAGTGTGTGATCGGACGCGATAATCCAGCTGTTAATTACAGTATCTTCACCTGCCGTATTGTCCGGATCTACATGGATTACGTATACATGCTTAAATACCTGAGCAATTGTATTGGCTTCTGCCTGAAGGAATTTTGAACGCGGTCCATTTTTTGAAGCAATGAGATTTGTCATATAAACACCTTTATCACTTAATGCTGCTTTTATTTGACGTACCGTTTCTACGGTAGTTAATGTACGTACTGGATCGATGCCCGAGAATGCATCATTTAAAATATAGTCATAAATTGTTTTGTTGTTATTTAAAAATACTTTTGCGTCCATATTTATATTCACAAATCTTGTTTGCTCTCGGTCGTACCTCTCAATACATTCGTCAAGATAAAAGTATTTTGATGCTATTTCTGTAATCTTATCATCAATTTCAATAACATCAATATTGTAATCCGTATGAGCTAAATAGTATTTAGGGATTTGATATGCTCCCCCGCCAATAATTAACATGTCTGCATCGACTTTCCCTAACTGCTGGGTAATCGCAGCTCCAGCCTTGCAGTAATCAAACACCATATCAAATTTTTTATCCTCTGTTCTGTAGGACGCAGATTCTAATCCAGTTCCGATTTTCATGATACGAACAGGATCTCCTTTGTAGTACCCATCATATGCTTCAATACGACTGTATTCACTATCAGCACTGACATAAAAACTTGCGTTATCGCTTATACCAATGGAAGTTATTGCGTTAAGATTACCATAGAAATAGAGTATAACCATTCCAATAGTTATTACGGCTTGAATAAATGGAGCGAAAAAATGATAGGGATTTAATCGTTCAGAGGTATTAATTATACGAACGATTAATCCGGTTAATAACAATAGGCCTATACACAGAGAAAGAGTAATATCCGCACCTAATTTTGGAATTAATATAAAACCACTAAGAATGGATCCGACTACGCCACCGACAGTTGATAGAGCATAGATGATACCAATTCGTTTTCCCTCAGGGGATTTACTGGTTTCATTACGCATAATCTGCGAAGGAATAGTGCCAATACATATTTCACAAGGCAATAATAATATTACCGTTGTTAAGATAGCTGAAATCGTATTATCGATTGGCAAACGACACATCCAATAGCTTAAAAGAGGAGCCACACATAAGGAAATTGATAGAAATAGTGTGGATAATAAAAGCATCTGTCCTGCCCGGTTTTTTTTAAACACTCCTCCAATCCAATTTCCAATACTGTTACTAAGTAAAATCACGCTAACCACGCCTGTCCATACGATATTGGAGTTTCCGAAGTAAGGCGATAGTATATAAGACATGCATATTTCTATTGCCATAGCTATGAATTCAACAATAAAAATGATAATTTGATTTTTCTTCATTTTTCTCTTGTCCCTTTCTTCGAGCTTTCTACTTATTATGTAGGACAACTCCTTTTCTACCATTTAAATACCTACGATTTTTTTACTTATTATTAAGGAGAGGTATTTAAATACTAAAAAAAGCCCGGGGAAAACCGACCTCCCTATCGTTAGATTTTTAGATCTTACTTTTGGAGATCGGTTCCTGCTCTTGGGCTTTTTTGTTCACTATGCATTTACAAATTAAAAGGTCTTCTTCTGGAAGAAGATGATACCAATTGTTTCACCTGCACTGTTCTTAATCAACTGTGAGTTAAAAGAAGCTGAGTTAGCGATATATTCAGCAGTACCTTGCTTGGTAATAAGAGATCCATCGGCATTACACATAACATTACCACTTCCTGTTAATGCGAAGTCACGGCTAAATGTTATTTTTCCATCAATTTCGAATTCACCTTCTGTAGAAAGCTGTGCTCCATAGTTAACGAAAAGAACGTTTGTAGAAGTACCAGCACCATCATTTGTATCTACAGCTAAATCAGATATTGACCAGAGGTTTGAAGAACCGCCCCCTACAACTGGACTCTCGTTACTATGTGGCGCACCCTGCCAAGCTTCTTGTCCAGCGTGTCCACCTTGTAAAAGTGTAAGACCAGGAGTACCTTCCATTGAAAGTGTATGAACATAAATTGCCACGTTATCATTAGCGAAAGAATCGATTGCTGATTTTACAGCACGTCCTCTAACTGTCTTACCGTTGTAATCACTAAAACGAGAGTCGTTTACGGACTGTACGGTTGATTCCATTTGCTCAAGGCCGGTGTTCATAAGGTTTTTACCTACTAAGAATGCGATAAGAGCAAGGCCTACAATTGCTACGAACATAATTAATTGCGAACCCATTTTTGATCCCTCAATGGCTTCATTACCCATCTCTAATTCTTGCTATATACAACTCCTTAGCTTATATACAGCTTCTCCTTTTCAGTTTATTTTTATTTGAGTCTCTAAGGAAAACTCTTGGTTCTGCTTGCTTTGCACATCAGTATTATGAAGAATGATTTTTCATCCATCTTGTCATTAAATTTTTTAATTAAATAAAAAAGGACCCTGAAACAGAGTCCTTGTTTGTAGTAATTATAATTTTTTATGGCAGCTTCCAGGTAATAAAATTTTCAAGCAGCTTCCAGACATCATAATTGATTTCATATTTTTTCCTCCACGAGCCATCTTTTGACTGACTTAGAGTAATATCATATGGATCACTTGCTTTACGGGCTGCGGCTGTATCAACACCTGTCCACAATGTCATCTCAGGTCTAAAACCTGACAGGTCTGTAAATGGATGGTTCCATCGTAAGTTTCCATCATATGACACGGATAAACCACGATACATCAGGTCTTTCCCATTAACATAATAAGGACTTGTTCCATAAAGCCAGTTGTATTTTACGTATCCGTTCTTGGTTGTTGGGATTCCCTTTGAGAGAGCATAGTCTGTAGGTTTTGATTTTGTGTCTTTACCGGCAAACTTGTAGATACTCATCATACCTGTATATACCGTGGTATTGCAAGTATTCCAACAGAACCTGTTAATATGACTGTCAGATATCGTAAAATCTATATCTACACCCTGCAAGGAATCAAATACAAATCCCTTAAACCTTCCGTCTTTTTTAATAAACTTGTTATTGTATTTTTGGCTTGTAAGGCTTTTCCCTGAATATAGCTGTGACCAGTTTTCAAACTTGAAATATTCATCATAATCAAGCGTCTTTTTAGCTACAAGATAATAACTTGCAGAAATGTTGGCACCCTTTCCTCGAAGTTTGGCTTGTGCATAACTGAAGTCGGTGCTATACATAGTGTAAACAAGTTGTACTTTTTCAACTTTCCATTCAATAGGTTCTTTGCCGTTTTTGGTATTCCCGTCTTGCTCGTAAGTGAATGATCTTGTTATTACCGTATCGCCAACCTGAAGATTGTACTTGAGAAGGTTCTCAGGTAAAAGCTCCTTATCGGAAAGTGTAACAGTGCGTGCTTTTCCTGCAAAGTCTGGTCTTTTTGTAAACTCATATACGTTTATAATTTCCGGGTTTACATTATCTGGATAGTCATAATAAACTCGCCCGCTTAATATACTTGCGTCAGTATTTTGATTACCATTTTGACCGCTATAGTAATTATCAAAAAGAGTTACCCTTTTGTCGCCTTCCCAATCGGCTTTTGTATAAACTAGATATTTTGACATATCAGTCTTTTTTACCGCGGTTTTGGTGGATTCTGATGTTTTAGTTGTAGCTGCCATTGCACCTTTGTCCCCATAACCGACCATCGTGATTAAAAGGATAGCTAGTGATGCGCCTATAATTGATAGCATCTTTTTCTTCATGGGTTTCCCTCCATATGTTATATTCGTAAAATATTTAAGTATAGATAGTATGAGGTATATTTAAAATTACAATATATATGAAAATAACCGGCTATAGTATTTGGTAAATTCATTTTTACAAATATAGTTATATACCTATCATATAATATAAAAAAAACAAAGTCAACATATGGAAAAAGTAAGAACTGCATATAAAATTCATCTATTTTTTGTGATGTATCCGTTCTCATCGAAAGCATATCCATCAACGGTGGAAATTAAATATCCGCTCTCATCCACTGCGATGAAGGGTATGTTGTAATCAGCTGCTGTTAACTCGCTTTCTCTTTCAGAGTCTTTCGATGTAATGTACCTGAATAACCCAACTCCATTAATTGAGTAGTATCCAGTTGGCATAGATTTCTCAAGTGAGATTTCGATGTATAAAGGATTTGAAAAATAAAATTTACTTATCATATATTGCTCAAGACTAACAAACACGTGAATATTTGCCTTAAAAGCTGCTTGTTTGCTTATAGTTCCAGTTCTTACATCACAGATATAATTCTTATTTTTTGTTAACCCTTTTATAAAACCTGTTGGAGATACATTTTCATCAGTTACTCTATCTTTGCCTACTGACACTAAATATATTTCATTAGCACCAAGGTCATCAATATTTACTGTGTCAGAATCGGGTTGCGAGTATCCACTCTGGAAGTTATAAATATAGTTTCCAGAGTTAGATTTTATTAAACCTGCCAGGCCTATTGTATAACCTTCATCGCTGAATCTCTCTAAGGCGAACCCATCGGTGATAGTATTTATTGATTTATAAATGAGTTTATCGTTTTCGTACATAGTTGGAATGCATGTTTCATCATAATCGCTCTTTACCCAACAGAAACGAGTTGGATCTATATTATATGCTCCTTCACGCCTTTCACCGACATTGAAGATATTTAATATATATCCAGTTATGATTCCTCGATTGTCGTAGGTAGCGTGCCCACCCCATGCGTCATAAAGCCTGTAGTAAACCACAGATCCATCTTCTTTTGTATGTTCAATAGCGTAAGTACCTTCGGGCACATCTTCGATAGACAAATATGTTACAGGAGGATATCCTGTAATTTCAGGACTTTCTGAGTCGGAGTTAGCCGCATTAGCCTCTGAATCAACATATGTTTCGTCTGACTCCACGTTTTCTAAGTTTCCCAGCTGTGTTGTTGTGTCTTTCTCTTTGGGACCTTTTTTACATCCGGCTAAACTAAACACCATAGTAAAAATTAATAATAATATTAATGCTTTTTTATGCACTCTACCTCTCTCCTTTTAAAAGTTGATATTTGCATTATGTGAAATAACAATTACGTAACATTGTCATTATTTATGGATAGCTTCTATGTCAGAATAAAACAACAAAAGAGCCTTGCATAGCAAGGCCTTTGATTAGTTAGTGTTGAAGCTAATAGTGTCGGAGCTGGCGTCATAAATAAATGCTTTTTCGGATAGTTGTTTATTTCTTTTGTTAACATTCCATAAAGCATCTATTGTATTGATAACACCTGTAACATCTTGTTCACTTTTATCGGCTTGAATAAAAATCTCGTCAACTGTACGAGGTATAATTGTTAATGTATTAACTTTTATCTTCTTACAGAAATCAGCTAAGAATCCCGGATAAAACATTATTACAGCACCGAAGGGAGTTCCGTTATTAAGACTGTATATTCTCGGAAGCTCCATTTCGAGCTTACTTACAATAATGTCGAAACTACTTCGATAAAGCTCTTGTGTGGCTGAAATCACCCCGTCATTCATTAACTGATTAACAGCATTATTAGCAACCATCTGCGCCATACTTTTAATCTCAACATGAAAATGGTTAGCTGTGTTAAGCATGGCTTTTTCTATTATAGAATTTTTATCCATTTTCCCCAGTTCTTCATCCGCCTCAATTTCCTCGGGTCGAATTTCAGCCATCATAACGTATCCATTACTGTCTACAATAAATTGCCTTAAAATTATAGAGAACGGTCCTCTTTCTTCATATACGGAATTTTCGAGCATACTCTGATTGTTTTGTGTTTCTAAAGCGATACAGCAAATGCTATCAACCAAGGCTGTTTTTGAGATTTTATCCTGAAGTTCTTTTACTGAAGAGGAAATTATACTGGTATATTTATGGCTTAATTCCTTACAAAAAGAGTTTATAATACCTTCGTCACTTGTTTTTTCATATATGTTATAAACACTTGAGAGTATGACTGTTAAATGACCACCATCTTCCTGCATTAACGCGATACCCACTTCAATGTTATCATCATTTCCCTTAACAAATTCTTCTTGGAAATTGACGATATCTGTATTCTCAAAATACTTTGGTAGTTCTTGAAGAATCTTCAGCCTAAGTTCTCTTCTGCTTATCGCTTTCTTCACTTTGTACCTCCTCCTTCGTGTTTCGCCGATTGTTGGTTTATTTATCGACTATGTAGATTATGTAGACTGATACATATATCATGTTGTATCTTAATATTTTTACTAAAGTCTTCTTAATATCATTACAAAAAAATTGCATATCCACATAATATATTTAATTAGTCCATGAGACTTTAAAATGAAAGGAAATATTACATGGAATTGAAATTAAAAATGGTGAGAAATTTATCATGGCATCAATCCAGTAGAAAAACAAAGCTGAAGGAAAGACTGCCAGTAAGAGGATGTGTGTCAAGCTCTTATTTACACCATACAATACGAAAACCGGCAATAACGAACTTACTTCAGAATGGATTCATTCTGAAGAGGTAACAAACTTACAATCCCTATGCTTTATACAAGAATTTCAGAAATATCGGCAGGAGAATGGAGGACAAGATTTTTCATGAAAGGAGAGATAAAATGGCAGTTTTTAATATCAACACGATAAGTTGCAACATGGCTAAAAATATCGAAAGTGGCAGCGGATCTATAAATGAAAAGCTTACACTTTTACATGATTCATCAATAACAATAGGAAGACAAGTTGTTCATGCTGGTAGTATGGCTGTAACAAGTACTCTTCACCAAAACGAAGGCTACCAAGGTTATACTAAAACATTACACCCCGCTACTACTGTCTTAAAAACGGGAGCTTCTGTTATGGCGACGATGTCTGCTGTCCAATTGTCTAGGGATTACAACCGCTTTAATAAAGAACATGGAGCAGAGATTCAAAACTACCTTGACAGCTTAAAGCCAAATGAAAAAGCAAGAGCTATCATCGCCAATGTCGACGATAAGATTAAGATAGTAAATCAAGATATGTTTACTACGGTTGTTTCTAAAGATGTTAATGGTAATGACTACCATCAAACAGAGCTTGTCCGTAATAAAATACTAGAAGTACATAAGCAGAGACCGATTACGGTAGATGATTGGAATAAGCGCTCACTATTTCATTCTCGGATAGACAGCAATATTCGTATTGCAACTACGCATAGTAAAACAAAATTAGCTAACGATGGGGCTATACACTGTTATCGACATAATCCAACCAAAGCGATATCTCAAGCAAACAAACTTGAAAAAGAACTTAGTAGAAGAGTCGATGCTGCTAATATTAAAATGAAATCTGTAAATGTCAAAACGCTTAGTAGAGAACTGCAAAAAAAAGCCATTGTTAGAAAACTTCATCTTGAAAAGCCTGTAGGGCTATTAAAAATAGATTACATAAAGGATGCCAGTGGGAAAATACACTTTGGAGACAAAGGCTATAGTCGTTTTATCAAGAATGCTAATAAAAAGGCGAAAGGAATTAAGCTGGCAAAGGGTGTAGATCTCCATGATAGGGATATTTTGTTACAAATTGCCGGCAAAAAAGCAATGGCTGCAAAAGGTGCTAAAGCTATAGCTGGAAAAAAAGGATTGGCTTCCTTGCGTAAAGCACAGATGTCTATTATGCGAACTACTGGAATGATAAAAAGCAATGATTTTGGTGAAGGCTATCAGGTTATGGAGAAAGCAACAATGGTTGCAAAACCATTGGTTAATAAGATGACATTAAAAGTCATAAAGAAAATGTCATTACAATCAGGAAAGATAGCTACTAGAATAGTTAAACAGGTTGGTGTTCAGACTATAGCTACGGGTGTTCATGCCTATAACTCTTATAACCTGGCAAAAAGCGGAGGAGTAGCTCCTGCTAAAAACATCAAAACCGCCGCGGCAATGTTTAAGAAAAATCAAGCTTTTGCTAAAAATCAGACGACAGATGTTGTTAACCTAATAAATAAAAAAACGAAAGGGGCTATTCAGAAAAAAATTATAGAGCCTCTTAATTCTAAACTTGTGAATCCTATCAAAAAAAAGGTTACTAGTACAATTTCGGCACCTTTGAGAAAATTTATCTTAAACAATTTAAGTAAAATTAAAAACACTGGTTTAGCTAAAGGTACTGGAGCAATCGGGCGTGGAATAGGAAAAGTGTTAGGCGGTATAGGAAGAGGTTTAGGATTTGCTTTAAAACCATTGCTTGCTCTTTTCCGCGGACTAGCAGCCGTTTTTTCTACCATAAGCAGCTTTCTGGTTAGTGTAGCTTTTGTTTATGCTCTAATGTTTGCAATGATTATGGCAAGCGGAAGCCTATTGTCTGGTGTTTTCGGTATTTTCGACTCAATATCAAACGGCGTTTCCGAAGCATGGTCAAATACAGATCCTAATGTTAATTATGCTGTTGATGAAATTCAAGAAGCAAGTAATGAGTTATCTAATGTTACCAAGATACAAGAAGATGCTGCTGTTATATCAACTATAATAGATAAGCTTCCCATCTCGCAGCTTTGGCGTAAACTTACAAAACAGGAGACAGAAACTTGTGCTGGGTATGATATTGTTTTAGTTGGCGAAACGGAACATTACATCCTTGAAATACCTTCAGCAGATAATACCATAAATATTCATACGATAGATATAAGGAAAAATGCAAAAGGGATGCTTCAGGAAAACGATAGGGAAATTTTATCTATTGTGTCAAATCTTTATGAATCCTATGGTGGAATCAGTAATACTTTTAACATTGGTAAACAGATTGAAAAAACACAATGGAAAACTCTTGTACAACAATTGTATATATTAAGTCATAATACTAACATGAGTAAAGAAGAATTTATTGTCAGCAATTATTCTGTTAATTACTGGACTGGGGTAGCCACAGTTACTAGTTCATCAACCTATTATAAGTGGTTAATTGAAGTTGAAATATTACGCGGTACTGAGTTTTTTAGTAAGTGTGGAGATTTAGCATTGAAGGCAGGTAAAAGAATTGATCCTGAAATAGAAATTACAACAAACGAAGAGTTATTAGAATGGTATATTGCTTCTATGGAAAAAGAGGAACTTTGGGATGAGAATTCAGATATAAAATATAAAGGTTATGAGTTCACATATTTTGATGCTACTGACGGTATTCTTGCTAGAATTGCAAACAATTTTAAGTCTACACCTCAATCCCAATATACATATGAATACAGTAATCCTCCTGAAAACGTTTATATTGTTGATAGCGATGATGATAATTCACTTGAATATGTTCGCGTTGTGCAAAAGGAAGATGGATCATATGACACAACAGGCGGAACCTTTAAAGTTTCAAATGGTTCGTTATCAGTGGGTACTGTTTTTACGTCAGATAAGGATGGAACCCCCAGTCAAAAGGAGCAAGAATATATTGATAAGTATCTAGAAGAAAACAGTATAGAAGTAAAAGAAAATACCACAGACGGTAAGAGTGGTACAGGCAGTACAAGCAGTGGAAAATCCAATAAAAGTAATACAAGCGGCTCAAATAGTGGCAAAACTAATACTAATAATGCCAGCAGCCGACAAAGTACAAAATAATTATCTGAAAGCAGAAGGGAGGCGCAAAGCGTCTCCCTTCTGTCAATATAAACCAATAATTTATGCACATAAATATATAATTAGCATCTCGCTGGACAGAAAATAAAAATAATAATAAATATCTTTATTGAGGTTAGGAAGCACTCCTATCTTTTTTATTCTTATTATATTTCTTTAATCGTCATTTTTGTAAGCTACAGGCTTTTTCTTGTTTTGGATAATATATTTCTGGTTTCTTTCATTGTATTATCAGTGGCCTTTGCATATATATTCGTTGCGGCTAAACTGTGATGTCCGAGTTTTTGCTGTAAAGCAAGCACATCGTTCCCAGACATTTCGTAAAATGACATAGCAAAACTGGATCTCATTTTGTGGGGCGATAGATTACCTTTTCCGGGAAGTGAAGATTGGGTATATTTCTTTACAAGAACCTCAATTGATCTTATAGATAATCTTTTGGGTAAAACATTTTTTGTCGCTTTTGTTACAAAAAGAGGAGAACTATCCTTAATCTCTTCTTTATTATTCTTTCTTTCCTGTATGTACTCTTGTATCAAATCCTTTACATCATCAGAAAAGTATATACTTTGCTTATTTCCACCTGTTCTCGTTATAATTACTTTAGTGTCTGCAAAGTCCATATCGCATATGTTGATACCGTGTAGTTCTGAAATACGCATCCCTGTATCCAGCAGGAGGGTAATGAGAGTCAAATCTCTAAGCAGATATTTCTTATGATATTTTTTTTCCCATTTGTTGAGTTTTGCTCCTGATTTAATATCAGCAAGGAGTTTATTTTGATCATGGGTATTTATATATACAACTGAGTCAGAATAATGAATCTTTACTTTTACTGAAGCAGACACCGGGTTATGCTCTAAGTGCCTGTTGCTTACCATATAAGTAAAGTAGCTTGATAGAGCTGCGCGTTTTCTTGCGAGTGTAGGCTCTGAATTGCCCTTGGTTTTTCTATATGTTAAATATTGAGATATTGCAGATGGTTTGATAAGTTTTATATCTGCAGTCGTCAACGATGATTTATCTTTGTCAGAAAAGCTAACCATAAAATTGTTTTGATCATCATACTGAGGCATACATTTATCAGATACGAGGAACTCAAAAAAAGCATTTAATTCCCTGGCATACGCAAGACGAGTGGATATAGCAAGTTCGGTGCCGTTTTCGTAAATAAAGCTTCTACACGGTAAGGGCAACAATTCAATCTGCTCCTTCATCATGTCCATACTTGTCTTAGGATTCTCGTTCTTCTCCTTTTTGCTTCTTTCTTCCATTCTTTATGATCCTTTCAAAGAATATTTAGTTTTATTATATATTATGTAGAAAAATATTGCATTAACTATGTTTAATAGCTGTTAGTGTCTGCTTAAATGATTCCATAAGAGATATCAATTAGCACCATATTAGGAGAACATAAAAATACCCTAAACAATTGGTCAGAATGTTTAAGGTATTTCATATTTACCTATGTATATAACCAGGATTTACAGGTTGCATTAAAGCATAAGTATCAGGTTTATAGCCTGCTTTCGCTGCAGCTTCGATGGATGTGTAAAGAGATGTATTTGTAACACCGTCTTTTACATATGCTGCTTGTCCCTCATAACAATATTTGCGCTCCCCTGCGTCTGTAGTAAACCCTATAATCTTTGGTTTCCACGTCACCTTGAAACCTTGCATTGTTGAGCAGTATCCTTTATATTCTGAATACTTGGCATTGTTGATAATCACAAGTAGCGTTGGTGAATTAATTTTATTAATACCGGTATACGTGTTGATTGCGGGTATGTATAATGAATACTCTGAATCATCCGGTCTTGTTGCAAATCTATTGTTGGACAATCGGTAAGCTATTGCATTTGTGAGCTCCGAACTTACAATGGAATCCGCAAACTCTCTTGTGAGTGTAATTGTTTCTCCATTAGGATCTCCCGGGTTTATCCAAGAAATATTTTTCTTTAATATGTCGTCGTATTTATACCCTGATGTAAGTGTATGACCATATCCGGTTACAAGGTACCATTTTTCGTCCGATAAAGTTACTCCCAGGGTATCTTTTGTTGTTCCATTGGTTCTTGTAAGTTCTGTTGAAAATGGTAGCTTTGGAGACCAAACCAGTCTATGCTGACCAATATCCGTCTCTGTGATATCTGTGATATAATATCCTTCATTTCCAACTAAACACATTGTACTGATCGAATCTTCTATTGCTACTTCGCCTGATTCTCCTCTTGCTATATTAAAAGATAATGCCATCATATCATCAAATGTTTGCAAGGTGTTTTTTGTCAGCAGGGTTACTCCTACTGACTCATATGTCGTGAGGTTTTCAGAGATAGTCACTGAATTAATAAAAGCTGCTTCTGCTGCATATTCTGTCGCTATGATCAATCTACTTTCATTAAACTGTGCTTCATAAATATTTATGTTTTTACAGATAACAACTGTCACGATTGCCAGGCAAATTACTGCAAGCATATTTGCTATATTAAACCAGGTTCTCATAAAGGTTACCTCCTTAACACTACTTAATCGTAGTTATTTTTATTCTTTTCAAAAAATAATTACCATTTACATCCTTGATTCTGAAGGAATAGTATCCGTTACTCGAAACGGTATATGACTTAACATTCAAAGTTGTGGCCTTTGACCAGGTAAAGTTGTCTGTTACTAAGTCATCATAAACATACCCTTTTACTACCTTCATCTCGGCAGGATCAAAATCAAAAGTCAATGATAGATTCACTTTCTTATTTGAATCTGTTTTCTTTATTGATATCATTCTTGATACCGTACTTGCTTTGAGGATTGTAGTTGTTTCAGCCCCAGTCATAGATATATAATAGGTTCCCTTCTCAAGCAGAAGCTGTATTTTGTTATAATCTGCTCCCATGGAAGAGTAATTTTGTTTTTTAAGCAGCACATTGTTTTTATTGTATATATTTATCATCGCACCGGGATTGGTGTTGCTGATCTGCTCAAAATCGTAGGTAAAGGTAACCATACTCTTCTTATCAAGAGTAAATTTATAATAGTCTACTGGTGCGGTTACACTAAGAAAACCTTTGTATGTTTTATTTGGTGTAAGCGTAAGAGGGTTTTTGTAGGAAGAAGCATAATTTGATCCTTCGTTTGTTGTCACCGTCTGGCCAATAACACAAATACCAGTTTCTGATTTAACGGAATTATTTACTCCAATCATTTTGTAATTTATATAGTATCTTCCAGGATCTAAAAGGTGAAACAAATAAGATGTCGTTTTGGATAAGGTTTTTTCAGCTTCGATAATATCATATCCACCAGCATCTCTTGATAGCCATACCGTTGCGCTTCTAAAAGCTTGGGTATCCCAGGTCATATATATTTTAAGGATGGTTGGTTTTGTAAGATTAAATGATTTAACACCTACGGTTCCGGATACTATTGTGTATTTGCTTGTCTCTGGATACTGAAAGTTCTGAATAAAATCAACATATGTAACACCAATTGGTGATGCTGGATCTCGAATTGTATCTTCTGGCTCCTCGTCTTCTGACTGATCAACATTTGACAATCCTATCGTTACTGATAAGGTCGTTGCTGTTGTCGCTCCACTCATTGTCACATAGTATACTCCTTTATCAAGCTTGATCTTTAAAGTATTTGATGCAGCTGTGGAAGGATTAAATTTTTGACTGGTAATTAATGCGTCGGTTTCATAATTAAAAATCTTAAGGATCGCGTAATTTAAAGAAATGCCCTCGTAGGCCTTAAAATTGAAATCGATGTTTACATCGGAAGATCGGGAAATGCCAAACGTATAATAATCAATTGGTGAAGTTTCACTTAAAAATCCGTAGTTTAAATTTGTATTAGAAGAAGTAGATATTCTTAATTCATTTGGCTTGGTTTTTGATGACTGCGCTACGGATTCTGTAGTAACAACTTTTTCTCCGAGGATGGCATAATTGACAACAGCATAGTCATTTTTCTGAGCTAGTGTTGGTGAATAACATAAGTAATATGTTCCGGAGTCTAACATGGTGACCAAAGACTGACCAGGGGAATTCAATGAATATTTTTGGCCAATCACGTTGATACCACTGTAGTCGGTGGCAATCCATACAGTCATCTTTGATACTGTATTTGTATCCCAAGAAAAATACATTTTTACAGCTGTTGAAGTATTAATACTGAATGTTTGCGTTGAGGTTGTGTCTCTTACTACATAAGCTGTGGTTGTTTTAGGATACTGTACGTTATCGATACTGTCGATAATTGAAATATTACTATCAGTAATTGTAGTTGTTGTTTGTGCAGCATCGACCTGTTTTATAGAGCCTAAGCTTGTTACGAGCATTGCTCCGAGTAATGTCCCTGCTATGATTTTTTTTAATAAGTTTCTCATTTTTATTTTCCTCCTTAATTTATCTAACCATTTTTGACATGGTTAATTCAAAATTTGGTTCATTGAATTTTAAAAATATGTTTAATAACTTTTTGAATCTTGTTGTTGAAATTTCTTTTACTGATACTTTTACTACATTACCTGACGATAATTTCGTTATGTCATCTGCCGCTATATATGTGATATCGAGCTCTTCGGTTGATGCATCTATAAGTGTAGCAGTTTTTACAAGGCGGTCGATATCTACGTCAAGCACAAGTCCGTGCGATTCAACTGTAAGAGTAAATTCATCTATATCGTCTTGTGTGATCTCGCCTTTATCTGTAACCCTATCAAGAAATGCTGTTACGTCATTTAGAATTTCCATACGCCCTTGCATTTCATGTTGTCCATAAATGTTAATCATTGGTGCTATTATTAGCAAGAAAAATACAAGGATAATCGAAATACATTTTGAAAGAAAACCTTCCACGCTTTTTCTCCCTTCATTAATATTCTGTTAATTCTATATTGCTTACGGTTATTTTTCCTTTGTTTATTTCCGATGAAACAAAAAACCTTAAAAGCTGAACTGCGCTTTTCCCGTCTTCTGTTCTTGGGATCGTAACAAGCCAAGAATATGTTGCAGGTACCTTTGATAATCTGAATGTTTTTTCCGGCAAATCATCTGGATAAGCATCTACAAGTAATGGATCATTGTCAGCGGTGCTATATGCTCTAAAAGTGAGCAAATATGTTTTTCCATTTTCTATTACGTTGCTAAACGTAAAAGTACGGTTCTGAGCTCCTGCACTAATTTCTATTAATTTGCCACTTACGCTTATCATTGGACCTACAGAAGCAGATGTGGAGTCTATTTTTTTTACTACTTCTTTCTCTTCGTAAGTTATTATAGGAGATGTCGGATTTTTTGTTTTTAGGTATGGTATACAATAATATGTGTTTGTTCTGTAATCATATCGAATCAAATATTGGGACTGGTCTTTGAATACAGTATTTAAAGCTGAGATGTACGATAACGTGTTGTCAAATCGAGCGGTATCAATTTTGACTTCTTTCCCTCCCATCAGTAAACTGTTAGGCTCTGGCATACCAAAATCTTGTATTTGAGTCATCAAGCAAATTTCTCCTTGACTTAGTAAGGTATCATAATCTCCTGTGAATATGATATCTGATACCTTTGTAGCGGCATTTTTATCCTCCATTTCAAGGGAGTAACTACGAGTTTCTACGTAAATATCATATAGACCTTTAACGCCCAAGGTTGTTCCGAATGATAAGAAAAGCATTAATATGACAAGCTCTATAATATCCCCAACTGATTTATTCATATTTTACTCTCCTATATAAACGGTATATTTTTTGCTGCTGTTGTTGAAGTTTGTAGTTGTTCTAAAGCTTTTTACTTTTGCATGGGTATTATCAAATAAACAACTTGTTTCTATATCGTTGTAGTTGTTACCGCAAATATTACACACCATGTTACTTATGCTATATTTATTTGAGGTGACAATTGCGCGCACCTCAGCTGGTGATAATATCATTTCACCGTGTGTTAATGTGTTTATTTCTGACGACAGGTATATATTATAGTTTCCATCTGCCAAATCTTTTTCTGCCCATACCTTAACCTCTCCCGTCAAATGGTTTTTAAGACACGCTTCAGTAAGTGAGTTGGAAACTTTTCCTGATGGATTGCAGATATAGCAGGTTATTGACTTTATATGAGTTTCATTATAAGCAAGCAAAACATAAACTCCGGATGCTGGCATTTTCATTGGCTGATTTACGATTTCACCAAACGATTCACTTATGACCTGCGATGATGCGTTGTCTGTTGTTTGAACAGTTTGGTCTAAAAAGTCTTTTCCAATGTCTATGTTTCTTTTTGTAAGAAAGAATGCTGCAGCTAATAAAATTAGTGCCATTCCGGTAGCCATGAATGCTATTGCTTCTCTTCCTGTATGCACTTTAAGACCTCCGTTTTATTATTGTTTCTTTGTAAAGGTAAACGCTATAATCTCACCATTTGAATATGTTGGCGCCACTGTAAACTCATCAGTCAGTCTATTATTAAATACACTTTCTGTTAAAAAATTCTCTGTCCATATATATCCCCCGTTTTTATTATTTGAATATAAATATTTGGCATATTCTTTTGTGATGGACCAGGTTTGAAATACGACTATCTTATAATCATAGGTAGAGCCGTATTTTAGGATATATTCGACAATATCGGCTCCGGTAACGCTTTCTCTATTTGTCATTGAGTATTCTGCAGCTACCATTGCTACATCTTGCTTTGAATATTCAAAAGCTGCTTCATCAAAATACCATCGCTTACCAAAAAGTATGAGTGTTACAGACAGGAATAACAAAAGTGCGCCAACAGCCGTTTCAATACCCATTTCATAAACACTTTGGGTTTCTTTCTCCATTGTCTAGCCTCCTACTCTTATGGAATATATTTAAAGAAAGATATTCCCGTTATTTCACTTCCTGAACTGTCTCTGTTGCTCATCAAGTCTGAGCTATAAATCAAAAACGGATGATAATATGCTTCAGGGTCTATGACCTCGGTTAGATGTGCAACTGAGAATTCATATGGATGAAATGATATAGCCGATTCGTCCATATAAATACTGTTATTGTTTTTATCCTTATCAACAAAAACCCTTATTGAACCATCCTTATATTTTCTGATTGTTTCAATTACATGATTTCCGGGAACACATTCTGATTTGTCCTGTAAATTAAAACCTGTGTCGTATTCGCCAAATTCTAGCTGCTTGTTAATTATAGCCTGATGTTCCACCTTGTCGTTGTATGCATTAGCCTGTGCGTCTCGTAAGCTTTCAAGTGAAAATACTCCTAGCAATAATATTATAATGAGAAAATATTCAATGCCTGTGTTTATCATATGTATAGGCGAATCTGCATTCATTATTTGTTATACCTCCTGTTTATCTTATGGCCAATAAACCACTTGTTCTTATTATGTCTTTTCTTAGATTGCTTGAGTTGTCATAAAACAATAAGAAAGCAGGGAAGTTATTTCTGTGGTTGTCTACTTTTATCTTACAACCGCAAAGTTACTTTCCCTGCTTTTTCTATTTTCGTTTATAAAATTCTTTCGGGAGATCGTGTATCTCATTCTCCTTGTCTTTTTTTCTCTTAGTCTCTTGCTTTTCACCCATCGCGTCGTATCTATCGATTATTCTTCCTCTTGACGGCACATGTTTTCTGGCCCAAATAATAATAATACAAATTATAAGAATTATAATGATACCAAATGCAATAAACCGATAATCTTTTATTGGAGTCCAGATATTCACTATGAAAAAGGAATATATTTTATCCCATAGCAACTCTCCTGTTTCTAAAATATTATCTTTACTTACATTCAGTACCGGTAATACAATCGTTAAGAAGCTAAACATTAAGACCTCCTCATCTAATGGTTTTACTTAAGCCAATCGATCGTAATTCTTACGAGATTGCCGCAGTTAGGGCATTTTACTGTATGCTCTTTCTGCTTTGCAAATGTAATATCTGCCTCAAAAGACCTATGACAGGCAAAACACATGGTCTTTCTTCGTATTTTCATTAAATCTTTTTCGTACTGTTTTGTTGCCTGATCTGCATCGTATAAAACTTTATAAATTGGAGCTTTTGCATCTCTCGATGTCATATTAAGATAGCGAGGGCATGTCTTAACTGTGTAATTCTCATCCTCTATCGCTTTTTTATACTCTGAAATGAACTCTTTCCAGCGAGGATCTCTTTCCGCCTTTAATCTTGTCGCTGTCTGCTCATAGATCTCGTACATCTTAGCATTTAATTGTTTATTATAAGCAATCTTAGCCTGTGCGGACTCTACTGTTTCTTCCTCTGGCTCGTCTTCGCTTAATTCAGGTGCGGGAACCTCATCCATACCTTTAACTTCAATTTCTGATTCATTGACTTTCTCTTCTGTCATTGGTTTTGCCAGTTGAACTTCATCAGTCAGCTCGAGCTCCTGTGGTACACCTTCTTTGACTTCTTCTCCTTCAGCTGTTTTAACGATACTATTTGCATCATTACCGATTAAAACATCGTTGATCCATTCAAGGTCCGACGTTTTAAGAATATCATCTTGGTAGGAACCATAGTGAGAGAGTAAGGTATTGTTTATAAAATCAGCTTCCTCTATATTCTCCCATCCAGGATATTCTTCCAGGAGCAGGCTCATTGTAGAATAATCAACGGTAAGGCCAATTTTTTCAATCAGCTGCTTTATCGTTTCGTTTTCTACCTTGATATCTGAGATATTAAAGACCACTATTTTAGTCCCCGGTGTGGGATTGTGAACATCATCAAAAAACCAATAATTGCCTGGTTGATGTGTCACCTGTTCAACGTTTGAGTGTATATATTCTAATGCTGTACTTGATATTTTTTTGTCTTTAACCAGATTCATCTGAAATAAAAAATGTACAAAATCAGCTACGCATGTTTTATATGCCTCCTGATTGCCAACCATCTTAATCACACGAAATAGCCTATCTCCATTTCCTGCTATAACAGCATTTTTATAAGCTTTGGCTGTCGGCACATTGTCAATCCAAGCAGGAATTTCTTTTAATACAGCAGGGGTGTTTTTTTCCATAAATACAATCTTCCTTCCTAATTCAGCTAATGCTTTTTGCATCCTTTAAATATTGTAAGGCGTATTGCAAAACTAACATTTTCAGGATAACTTTTTGTGCACCCACACAAAACAATCTACTATCTCAGGGTCAAATTGTGTGCTCCTACACCTTAAGATTTCATTAAGCGCATATAATGTATTTTTAGATTCCTTATAGACACGGGGCGAGACTATCGCATCGTATGCATCGGCTACACTGATTATTCTTGCAAACAATGATATGTCGTAACCAGATATTCCCGTTGGATAACCTGTACCATCGTATTTTTCATGGTGGTATTTTGCCGCATCAATGATTTCTGCCGGATATCGATTCTTCTTAAGATATTCTGCGCCAACTGATGCGTGTGATTTGACCATGCATCGCTCGTATTCGTTTAATTGCCCTGCCTTAAAGAGAATATTTTTGGGAATAAAAGCTTTGCCGATATCATGGAAAATAGCAGCTTCGAATAAACCATTTTGTTGACTTTCAGATAAGTTTAAGGCCTTTGCAATCTGTAAGGAAATGGTTGCTACTCGTTCGGAGTGTTTTATTATATCATTTAGATAGGCTCCTTGAGTGTCTATTTTAAAAGAAAGACTATTGTTTATGTACTGCTTTAAGTTAAACTCCAGGTTTTTCATTCGTTGTTCTGCATACATGTTGTCACCTAGCCTTTTAATACTATATCAGTGATATTCTTATACACCCCTGTTGTAAAAGGGATATGCCTGCGGTCAAATATATTTCTGACAAAATTTTTGATATATTTTATAACATCGTTTCTGTTTTCCTTTGGACGCGCAAAGGCCTTTGCTGGTACTGTGTCTGTATTCTCGTAATAGATAATTGCTTTTTCGTCTTCTGAAAAAATTTTGATAGGTATCTTTTGTGTAAACAGATAGTTTAAATCAGAAAATGTAAGCATACTTTACCCTCCATTTGTGACTAATTTATATATTCAATTTTATTATGTACAATCTAAATTTTAAGAAGTTGTATTTAACTGAAATAAATAATTATCACTTAGTTGGTGGTTCATTTCCGCTCTGAAGAGCCTTTTTGATTTTCCTGGCAGTGCAAAAAAACACCTATTATCAGCATCCTGCGGATAACAGATGTTTTTTTGGTTAAAAATTATCAGTACCGGACTTGATATCATCCAAAGTTAACTGACTATATTCAACATTATCACATATAGTGTCTACGGTAACACTCCATAGCTGATCAAATTTTTCAGCTTCATCTTCCGTACGGACCACACTGTTATTTCTATTCTTGGAAGCATATAAGTTTGCGAAGCGACCAAGATACTCTGATGCCTCGGGATGCATCATAGAATAAACGCTAAGTCTATTTGCCGCATCTGACCAGGTACGTCGGATTTCATCTTCCGTGATATCCTCATATCCAAAGTTGTTGATCAGACGTTGTTTAGCATCTGCAATCTTTTGACCATTGTCGTTGTATATGATTAATGTATTAATTTCTCGTGTACTGAACACGGTATGTAATGCATGGAGAAATACGGTCTGTTTGTCTTTTTCGAGGACGATTTCTTCCGGCGTTTTGATATTATGATCAATTCTCTCTGTGATTGCACCGCCATCTCCAAGCGTATCAATTGACATTGAAGATCCATCATCAGAAAGGAAAGGCATCATATCCTTGATATCTTTAATTGGTACATCCGGAAGGGCTTCTGAAAGCGCGTCTATCGTAACCGCTTTACCCTCTGCAATAAGAGCTTCTTTTTGCATAAGAAGCATCTTTTTTATATGCACCTTGTGTTCTGGGATAATCTCATTAATCTTGATTACTTCCTCATAAGCATAATGAAGCACTCTTGTTTTAAAAAATGTACCGGGAGCATAATTATCCGCATCATACTTAGGGAGCCAAGTTAAAAATCCAATCGCCATTGCAGATATCAGGTCTTCATAATCTTTTTTAGGATAACTTTTAATCAAAGAATAAAAGAAGTTCTGTTGTGTTTCCCAAAAAAGACCTGCTGCTGTGTCTTTGAGTTCCGGAAGTCTATGAGGTTTTGCTGCCGCTTTACCAAGAAACTTTTTGGCGTAAAGGTTCTTATTAAAGTTTTCTCTTGCCAGTTTTAACATGGCGGAACCTGTCACAGCGTCGGCAGAATAAAATTCATTAATATCCCAAAACAATCCACCTGCAGTATCCTTAAGTTCTGGCATCACATGAGGGTTTAAGGCTGCTTGTGCAAGGAACCGTTTGGCCTCAGGATACGTAATGAAATTTTCTTTTGCCAGTTTTAACATGGCAGAACCCGTCACAGCATCGGCAGAGTATAACTCGTTAATGTCGTAGTTAAAAGTATCAGGGTCAAAGGTCATAAATTACTCCTCCTTTTGAGAAATTCGTTAATTTTGTACGTATTAAAGACAAAAAAATACAAATTACAGCAAAAACAATAAACTATATATCCCATTATTTTACACATTTTGACGTAAATCTTATACGTTAAATTGTAACACATTTGGTGAATTATGGCTATAAAAGCTTTGCATTTTATTTGCATTTTTATCCGTCTTTTTCCAATCAGTTCTCTTAATTATAAACCCGTTTAGTAATACGGCGTATCTGTCGCCTAGAAAAACAGGTTTTTCCTTATTTTTGCTGTTGATTGGAAGTCACTAAGGATGAGTAGGAAGACCCGTGTGTATTTATTTGTAACATAAGTATTATGTGTAGTTTATTTTTTTTAATAAAATTAATAAAAGATTGCCATATCGAACTATTGTCGTTTTTTGGTTTTATTTTATTTTTACTTATCCGATTGCATTATTATAGAAAATTTTATTCACCATATCTTATGAGAATAAAGAAAAACAGGCACCAGATTTAGTCCAGTACCTGTCAATAAACATACTAAGCTTGGTGTCAATATTTATTCTTCGTCATCAAGGCTTGGTCCATAATCAATAGTTTCGCCTGCATTTTCAATGTTGGAAGTAATATTAATAATATCTTTTGGGCCAGAGAGATTAGTCTGTCTCTGCGGGATAATACGATGTTTCATCGAAAATTTCCTCCTGCTTGATAGGAACTACTTTAAACTTATCTGTGCCCACAAGTGCTACCATTGGTGTGATATGATCATCTGAGAGCTTAATACCAAGCTTTGTTGGAGTGAGAACAACTGTTTTCGTCTTTGTTTTACCGTTATTTTCAATAGCAAACATAAATACAGCGGGAACCTTGTTTGTAATACAGAATGCGTTAAGGTCGTTAATTTTTTCTGTTAATATTGATGCAACATCATCTCTGTTCTTATAACTCATTGTGTTTATCCTCTTTTCTGTTTAGAGTAGGGTGCAAGCTTACCAAACAGAGCAAATGCGTTATTTGAATTACCATAAAAATGCCATACTTTCAGTAAATGCATTTTATTGCGGAATACCCATTCTCTAACTCTCCTTCAATCATCTGCTCTTCCGTAATAAGACATTTAACTTCTCAATTTTACAAGCTTCTTGGAGCACAGATGTCTTCATAAGTAAGTGTTTTAATGCGTTTTTCTTTCTCTTCTTTCTTTTCGAATGTTTGCATCATGCAGTTGACCTTATGTTTATCAACGGATGATTGTACAATGTTTCTTACGGTACGGCCATTACCAAAATGCTTTGACCTTCTCATTGGTTCAATCAGTTCCTTAAAGTTGTCGTAAGCCATTTCGCTGATTTCATACCCTTCTAAAGTAGACATTTTTTCAAATATTTTTATAAGTTCTTCCATACTGTATGCTGTAAAATTATAAAACTGCTGAATACGAGACTTAAAACCCGGGTTGGATTCAATCAATGACTTCATTTCACTTTCATATCCTGCAAGGATAACAACAACTCCATCCCTATTATCTTCCATTTCCTTAATAAGAGTTGCAATAACCTCTCGGTTCGTACCGCCTGTGTCTGTCATGAGAGCATATGCTTCATCAATAAAGAGTACTCCTCCAGAGGCTCTGTGTAAGATTTTTTGAGTTTTCAAAGTCGCTTCTGCAGACGTTGATCCATGAAAGGTGTTACCGTCTGTTTCGATGCATTTATTTTCTCGAATTATATGATATTTATAAAGTAATCCAGCCATAATTCTAGCTACTGTTGTTTTACCTGTACCAGGAGGCCCAGAGAAACACATATGGTATGATTTTGCATCAACTTTTTTATTATTCTTGCTGTTGAATTCCTTGTCGTATGCCATTTGGGCTGCAAGTTCATGCATCATCTTTTTCACTTGGGGAAGGCCTATTAGTTTTTCAATATCATCTTCCGGTGTTTTTGAACCCTTATGTGTCATTGATTGAAGTTCGCTAGTAGGTAGAATACGTTCAGAATCAATCATTTTAGCTTCTTCAATTTTACGACGCTCTGCTGCAGATAGCTTACTGAAATCACCGTGCTTTCTTGATTGTCCAAATTCATCATATTCAACTTTATCACGCAACTTGAGCTGTATTTTATTTGTTATAGGAATTGCCATACCGCAAATGCAAGCTACAGCTGCTGGTATGGTAAAGTTCTCGCCTTTTGATAAAGCGTCCAGTGCAAATATAACACTGATGGCACACCCTGTAAGAAAAAGTGCTAATAAACTGATTGTTCCCCAGTATTTAAGTACGGGAGGTGACTGTTGTTTTTTCATGTTTTTATCCTTTTAATATGATTATTTTAAATATGCGTCGTACTCAGCTTTCAGTTTTTTAAAGCTGCTCTCATTACCGGTTGTAGTGTTATCTGGGTGATAAATTTTAGCAAGCTCTCTGTATTTTTTGGTGAGATCCTCTTTTGTATTGCAAGAGGAATAGAATCTTGAAGTCTTCCAAGGGTTATCCTTCGCTGGTTCTATATATGAGGCTAACCTCTCGTATTCATATCCAGAATCATTAAAGCTATTGACGGGGTATATGCTGCGGATAAGAGTGGCAATATTTGCAAACTCTGCAACATAGCTTTCAACAATTTTAAGATCATTAAACAAAGTATCGAATGATATTCCAATAAAATTATTTTCTGCAATATTTGATTTTAAGCTATCAAGTTTTTTCTCTACGCTTTCTGTGATTCTTACCGTATCGTCATATAATTTATGAAGTCTTTTCAAGGTGTCTGTGTCACTATACTTTTCTGCACTTTCAACTTTCTCATTGTATTGCTCTGCGAAATTTTGATAAATGCTGACATACTGGTCAATCATATGATTGTACCATGAGATAATGTTATATTTGTCTTTTGCTTTCTTTTTCATTTTATTTGCCAATATACAACCTGCAACAATAATTATAGTGACTACAGCTGTCATAAGATATATTTCATTTGCCATAAAGGTACGTCTCCTTATTTAAGTACTACGCCTTTGCAAGCGCATGACAAGGATATCAAAGAGTCCCTCCGCCATCTCTGTTGTTCTTGAAAATACCCATAATTATAAGTGCTGTTATAATAAGCAATATGGGAATTATTAGGCCTTTAAGAATACCCAAGCCTTCATTCACCGTAGCGTTCGTCGTAACAGGGATAAGACTAAGTAGTGCCAAAATTAATTTAGAAAAAAGAAAGGTAATAACTTCTGCTCCAATAAATATCCCTAACCATTTTTTATCATAGTCTGTCATCTTTTATTTTCCTCCATATTTATTAATGGTATTGCGGTTCTTCGACCACTTTGACATCAGGATCAGGGAGGTGACAACCCTCCAAATACTCTACTGAAAATGGTCTCACTACGGTTACTACTTGTTCAAAATCAAACTTAAAATCACACGAATTGCAGGTTGTTAGTTGCTTTGATTTTTCTGATTTTAAATAACCGTCAATGTATATAAGTGAACCCTTTTTAATTGCTCCTTTGTCTTTTATAGCCTGTTCCCCATATGTTTTTACCCAGGGAAAGTCTGCTGATACTTCGGGTTGTCCTTCAACGTAAAGTTTTCTGTTTACAGCAAGGTTGTAATGACCATACTCAGTACCATTGTCATAGGTGTAAAACGCTGGTTCTTGACATACAACTCCTATGACCTTCAAAATGTTGGATGCTTCAGCGCACGCTCTTAGGTATTCAGCTCCATCTGCTCCGGAGTTTGCGTGAGCTCTAATACCCACGTAAATAGGCTCAATATAGTCAAGAACACCTCTGTGGAGAATTGTATGTCCGCACTGGGGGCAAACCTTACCTCGAACCACATTTTTTGTAGCGACAATTCCTTTGATTTCAATAAAATCAAATTGTTTAATCTTAGAGCATGCGTTGATAATTTCTACGTTCTGTGTTTCTACGTAAAGATAATCATATCTTGGGGTATACATCCCTGCATTATCGTATACGTTACGCTTAATTGCAGTTAGTACAAATTGTGCTTTGATGGGAATGTTCTCTGTATCGTATTTAATTGCTACGGGCTTTTTAACCTGTCCGATTAAGTAAATGTAATTTTCTTTTGCCATCGATTCTTTTACTCCCGCCTTTCCAGTTAATTATCTATTTTGTTTTAAGTTTTATCTTTATCTCATAATTATGTATAAAGATAAAGCTATAAGGATGTCGGTTCGTTGACATTATTTAATCGAGCATCTGTACATATTATGCAGTTGTTATAGCTTAGCATTGTGTCATTAAATTTTCTCTTATTTGCATTAAGTATGTTAAAAATTATGTATATTTTTTTATAATAGGATGTTGTGAGAAAACAAAAGACACCGAATTGTTACTCCAGTGTCTCTGTTTGTAAAGATTAAATTATTTGTTTAAGAACAACAAACTCAAAGAGTGATTTCATGATCGCATTTTGTTGCTTAATTCCAAGGTCTTTAGCTGCTAGTGCAGTCGATACTGTAAGTGCTACAATTTGATCATATAAGGTATCTCCAGACATATCAAGTTCCTTAAGCTTCTGCTTACTTAAATTCTTTGTGAATTCTTTGGGAAGAATGATTTTTTCTGGTGGACACTTTACTACATTGTCAAGTTTACGTTTGATAGACATAAATTGATCGATAATGTAGTACTGAACATCTTCATAGATTTGAGTAATTGTAATTACCTTATTGTGACGATAGCTTTTACCGAATATAGGAAGAAAACCTACATTACCATTTTTTGATAACATTGCACCAAAAGTAATGGTAAGTGATGATTCACCAGTATCAGAATCTTGGACTATACAATACGGAGTCAAAGTTTCTGATGCTCCTAGACAGGAGTATTCAATGGCGACCTTGTAAAAGTCGTGAGTAATCACCCAATCTCTTACAATTTTACCCTGGATACCTTTTCCAAGATGAACGTCCTTAGAAGGTAATGCATCAATAACAGTTATGATAGATGGGCATGTCGCTACGTTTTTTTTAATTCCGACCACCACACCATTTTGCAGTACAAATTGATATTTATCGCTGTTAAAAGCGATTTTCTTTGAGACTAAAGCAGAGCGTTCTCTGCATGATTCAGACAATCCCTCTCCTTTAAGACCAACAAGAGTTGCGATATCTAAAATCGCCTTCTGTGAAATTGGAAAACACTCAAGACCGATTCTTATGCCATCGCCTTGAAATTTGGCTCCCTTCATTTTAAAAGGTACGAAATCCACCGCGTTTTCTATACCGTTATGATAAATAGTTCCTCCTTTCGTATCAATGTAAACCATATCAATATTCATGAGAGGCAATTCCTCTGTCGCTGTAGAAGCTTTGATTTTTTGATATGCCTCACAAAAGCTTCCGTACGTTTTCCCCTTTTCAAATCTTTTCATAATAGTTATCCCTCCTATACTTTTTATATCCTATATTTTTATTACGTGGAAGACAACAAGATGAAACGACAAGTCGTTTCACTAGTCATAAAGAACAAAAGTGTGCTTTGCACACTCTCGCGTTCAAATACATTTAAAGCACAGCTTTTGTTCCGCGCGCGTAGCTGCGCATCATTAGCCCGCAGGTCTTTTTATATAACAGGAAATTCAATGGAATTTCCTGTTATATAAAAAATAAGCCCGGCTTTAAACCTGGGCTTATTCGTTTTTATCATATTATTGGAAGCACGATTTCGGCTCTGAATGATTTTATCAATCAAGCCATATGCAGAAGCTTCTCTGTTGTAAGATAGTAATCTATTTCGGTACCGATAGTAACCTGCTTTATAAAAAACAAGAGACCGAAACATATGTCCGATCCCTTGTTTTTTTATATAGTTTAAATATTTCCACCTTCATTAAGTTTTGACACTACATATTCTTCCATTGCCTCTATCTCTGCTTTCTTGACGTGATAACATGTAATCCCAGTTCTTTCAATAGGAAACATCATATGCAATATCCTTTCTTCATCCTGTTTGTATCCCATAGTTTTGAAATATGCAAAAGGTTGTGAATATGCTGCAACAGCCTGACCCGGATATTTTGCAGGCATAAAATAAACAGAGAATATAGGTAAATCCCCTTCTCCTAAAACTGCCTTATCAAATGCGTCGCACATCTCTTTGTACTCTTCTAGCATCTGATGTACTTCCTGCATCCCTTTATCCAAAGGATTATCGAAAATAAGCTCAATATTTACAATATTGCCATCAAGTGTATATTCACTTACCTTGCAATATTCAACAGTAACATCTGCAATTGGAATGGAATTATCTGGTTCCTCTTCATCGTTGTCTGTTACATAGTCCTCAGCTTGACCTTCTATGTAGACGCCCTCTGCTTCTTCAGGATTAAAATTTTTAATTTTTTTAAGTTCTACATGGATTATGCTTCTGGAATACCCTTCTTCATCCAAGCCCATTACTTCTTCTCTTACCATTTCCGGTGTTATATCCGGCAGATATTCATCAGCTTCTTCCGGTGCAGGTACAAAGTCAGGATCTATAAATTCCGTTGTCTCTTCTTCTAACTCTGGAATCGGTAAAAACTCATTGTTGTCAACTTCGTTATTCTCATCCGATTTCTTCTCTTCTTCATTCATTGGGTTACATCCTCCTTGTCTTATTATTTATTATAGTATGTCTATATAAAACTATATCAGTTTGTATGAAAAAGCCCAGAAACTAATCTGAGCCAATAGAACTAAATTCTCATGGTTGCAGCTACATTTTCTGCATCATCAGGCTTGGTAGACATAATCTTATAAAGTTTTGTATCCGTAGGGAAGCTATTCTTAAAAGGAATTAGAGTTCCGCCAAGATAAAGAAGTCCTTCGCCTTGATTTACATTGCTGATAAATTCCTGCTGTTCTTCTGAGATATTGAGCATTGCAGCAAGCTGAGCTCTGTTATTAGGAGCCTGTTTGAGCATTGTAATCATATCGCTTGTTTCAATGATGGTAGTCCCTTCATTCGTAGCAAAAAGATCTTCAACGTTCTGAGTAATACCTGTTGGGCAGCCACCCCACTTTCTAGCTCGCTTCCATATCATCTGCAAATACTCAGCAGATGCTTTTTCTTTCAGAATCAGATAAAACTCATCCAAGTATAACCAGGTACGAAACCCTCTACCTTTATTGGCAATCATACGGTTCCATACATCGGTAAGACAGATATACATACCGAGTTCCTTAAGGTTTTCACCGATGCTGCTAATGTCATATACAACCATCTTGGAGTTCTCTGTGTTGATATTTGTCTTATATGCGAAAGTATTAAATGAACCCGTACAGTAAATCTGAATTTGATTCGCAATTTCTTTTGCATTCATCTCTTTACGTGACCGAAGCATCTGACAGAAATCAATAAGCGTAGGGCACTGCTCTGCACAGAAATATAGGTTGTGTTCTTGAAGATATTCGAGATAAGGAGCATACATTTCTGTTACTACCTGGTCGATGACATTCTTGTCCGAACCTGTCAATATTGCATCACGACCCATCATTCTAAGAACAAGACCAATGATGAAGTCAACTTTTTCCTGTAATGGAGCACGTTCCCCGTCAGGATCTGGTGTGATATCAAGATCGAGAGGGTTGATGTGGTTTACATTGTTCGCACCGGATGAAATCTTAATAACATCTCCATGCATAAGTTTGCACTGTGCAACATATTCTCGCTCTGGATCAACTACAAAAATCTGTGATTTAGGCTGTGTAAGGATAATCTGCTGCATCTCATTCTTTGCGATAAACGATTTACCGCCTCCAGGAATACCCAGGGTAACTGCACTCTGATTATGACGAGTAAGCCTGTTTACGATAATAAGATTATTTGTCTGAGAGTTTACACCATAATAGAGTCCGCCAGGTTGTAACAGTTCTTTTGAAGCAAAAGGCTGAATAGCGGATGCGGTATAGCTTGTCATAATCTTATGCACTTTAATAATATTCTTTGCAAGGGGAAGAGCCGTTGTCAGACCTTGTTCCTGCTGGAATCTTAATATATCAATTTGACAGATGTTTTCCCTGCCCTTTGTCTTAATCTGCTCTGTGTAAAGATCAAGGTCTTCCATATTTCTGGCAAAAACAACGACGACAAGAGTTATTTTAAGGAGACTCATATTGTGGTTTGTGATATCATCGAGCATCTCACCTGCATCTTTTTGTGCAGTCTGAAGCTTTGGAGAAATTAGGTCCGGGTTAATAACGCCTGATTCGGAAAGCTTTCTCTGAGCTTTGATAACATCACCGCCGATTGTTGTTACCTGGGCTGCTGCAAAGGCTGCCGCTTTATCTTTAGACATGGAGTTATAATGCACGGATAACAGCATATTTGCTGATACAGAAGAAATATCTTCAAGTAAAGTGCTTGATATTGAGCCGGGAATCCCTTTCAGATAAAGAGCTCTGGCATAGTTTTTCCCAAGCATCATATAGTCGGAAAAAAACTCAAAACCGGAAGGTCCTATAATATCTTTGGTTGTAACCCCTTGTTTACATACAGTTTTAAGATCAAAAGCTTTCCCTTTCTGTCCGTTGATTATTTTTTCTCTTAAGAAATCACCTTCGTTACCAAGATTATAAATGTCGTGAAAGATTTCAAGTCGCTGTGCGATATCGATTGTTTCAATACCGGTATCGTTGATCTTGCTAAACTTAGAGTTTAAATCCTTTTCCAGAGAGGTAAATTTTGCAATTGCTTCTCTGATATTAGCTGCCGGAACACTTGCCGTAAGATATATCTCGGGCTTCATATTGTTTTTCCCGGCATGGATCGCACCTATAATTATATCGTTATTTTCTTTTCTAAGTTCGTCAAATCCATCTTCCTGCCTTTTCATCATGATGGATTGATTAAAACTATTTTTATCAACATTTCTGTTGTTAATGGTAATTTCAAAATGGTTCGTATCATTAAAGGAAGCAAGTATTTTTTCATATGCAGCAAGCTGTTCTTCTTGTTTCTCTTCTCCGGCAGATGAATAATTTGCGTCCGGAACGAAATATGACTTCGTATACATACCTTCATCTGACTCAATAATTCCTCCTGCAGTGTTTAAATCCTCATAAACCCTGACGTAAGGTATTGTCTGTTGTATGGTTTTTCGAGCCTTAGGTGCTGATACTTTTGCTTTTTGCTCTATCTGTGCAACCTTTTTTGTTGAAAAAAGTCCCATATTGTTACGTCCTCCTTAATTATATTCAGGAAAGTCTTTATCTTTTTTATGTACTGGTGCAGCTTCTTTTTTTTGCTGTGATTTATTTCTTTTATTCTTTGGACTGCTTTGTGTTTGTTTTTCTTGTTGTGCAATTATTTTCTCATCGTCTGTTATGGTTTGATATATTCTTTTCTTGCTCGACAGGATATGATATTCATAATACTGTTTAATAAACTCAAGACAGGTCATACCGTAGGGATTTAAAAAGCCAAGCAGGGCTACGGGTGCAGCCACAAAAAGTATTGTCATTATTTTACTGTCCATTGACATCTGAAACATGTCTGACATATTCCACAATATCATAGCTATCACAGCTGCAATTCCGACAAATATAGACTGCCGGACCGTAAATGGGCCAACGAGCTTAGCCTGATATTTACCTACGTCTTTTTGGGTTTTGCGTGATAATGCCATTTGTTTTATCTCTCCTTTATATAATTATGAGAATACTTCCTTAACCTTACTGGACGCACCGAATACAGCACCTACAATTGCAAGTTCCGCTCCTGCTATCGCGAGCATTCCCGCTGCGACATTAGCTTGTCCCCCTGCCATTTCATATGCAGAATTTAACAGCGGCGGACTGATTGCTAGAATAAGCATTATCATAGCTCCTGCTAAAAGGGCTCCGAAAAAAGATTTAATGTATTTGACTCCCGGTGAACTAATTCCTCCTTCAAAAAGGTTTGCTGCACCAATAGGAAATAATGCCGCTCTCCAGGTTACATCAAGAACTCTCATAAATACACATACGTACAAAGCTAATACGGAAATCTTTTTAACCAGCCATGGTAAAAGAGATGTAAACCATAATGCTACATATCCGCCAAAACTTGAATTATCATTAAGAACTTCGTCGACGGTAGCATCTAACGGAAAATCTCCTATTCTTGTGCCGATATCCTTTAGTAAAAATTCACTAATTTTTAGAAGATATAAAATGATAGGCCAGCTTTTTGTTACTATAGTGACAGCAATAATTAATTTGATAAATTCTTTGATATAATGCTCCAACGTGGTATTATCCTTACTTGCCATATCTATAAGTGCCATAATAAAGTACGTTGTAACCAATGCAACACCAACTGGCATAATTGTTTGCGTGGTTAGGGTTTGGACAGTATTCCATAGTGACTGATAGATAGTACCTGTGCCTGTGCCATCTTGGTTTAATATAAGATATAGTCCGCCAATTGGGCTCTTAAACTCTGATGTGTCAAAAATTGATTCCAGATTGCTAGCTGCCGGGCCTTCAAAAAATCCGTCTAGCCAGGATGCCGGTCCCAATATTAAAATATGAAGCTTTAAAATTATATTTAATAAAATTGTTTGCATAATTTATCTCACCTCAATCCAAATACGCTAAAAACAAGCGGCATCGCTGCTAATATAATTCCAATTGTCAACAAAACAATATGTCTTTGAAGCTGGGATGAATCCTGATCCTTAAGGGAAAGTATGGTATGGAACAATCCGTATACGCCAAGAATTATGCCAATAAATCTTGAAACATCGGCGATTACATCAATAATTAGCTTTGTAACATTTGCCATTCCTGCGGGTTGCATTGCATAATCAGCCGCTGTAATTAAGATAGCTTTAAGAGAATACAGCGCACCGCCTACAGACATAAGTTTTCCGGCATCTGCCTTTTGAGCACCATCTTCATTAATAAAAGACAATATCATTTGTAATATCGCAACTGCTAATAATATTATTGCAACCAGTTTCAATACTGTTCCGGCAACACCTGCTATATTTAGAACTATTTGCGTAGGATTTCCAGAATTGTTTTTTATATCTATCGCAGTTATGATCGCATTGCTTGATACAAAGACAGCTCCCAAACCAAACAATAATGTTGCTTGCATTTTTGAGTGGGAATCCTGCTGTTGCATTGCTATTATCATCTTTATAATAGCAATTGCGACTATAATAGCTCCTGCGTATATTAACATACCAAGTAAGAACCCGTTAAAATCCTCTATCGCACCTACGGCTGAACCACCAGCCATATCGCTTGCAACGTCCGAGACAGTTGTTCCGCTGCCATAACCTATGTCCAGTAATATTTTTGCCAATATCAAGCTCACTATATATCACTTCCTTTTCTATGCCATAAATGCCCACTAAATAACCTGTGGGCATTTATATGGTTGTGTTTAGTTAACTGTAATTCCAAATACTGCAGTAACAATTAGCTTAAACATAACAAGGATAATACCAACCGCTAAAAGTACAATTCCCTGCGTGATGCCGTTGGCATCCTGATCCTTAAGTGCTACAATAAGCTTGTAAAGACCATATACACCAAGTAGAATACCAACTACTCTTGCGACCATTGCGATAATGCTAATAACATTACCAAGCATATTGTCCGTGCCTGCTCCGCTGTTTTGGTCAAGACCAAGATTTTGTTCAAGTCCAGAGAGGCCGCCTGTTGTACCGCCTGTTCCACCGGTTGTACCAGCGTAAGCTACTGCCGCTGTATTTAATGTAACTACACACATTGTGAGAACAAGAGCAAATGTCATAAACATTTTCTTCATTACACCATCTTTTAAAGATTCCTTAGGTTTCGAGATAAGATTTTTCATATTTCTTCTCCTTTGCAAATTTTCTAAATAATGTTTTGTGTGCAAAGCAAAACACTATAATTGTTTTATTTATTATGTGATGTGATTTTGGGTTAGCTTTGTCTTTAATCTGGAAAGCCATTATCTCCATACATGATAACGTCCATAATTTTATCTGCTGAAGCATCGTTTTTAAGTGCGGGTTTTGGTATCGGCTGCTTCCATAAAGGTTGGAGTGAAGCAGCTTTTACATTACATTGATTAAGATTATCTACCAGGTCTGTTCGTCCTCTATTTTCAGCAACGTTTTCTAATACTTCACCAACAGGTGTCGGGATCTTGATAGGAGATTCTCCAAGTGGAATCATTCCTTTTGCTGCCATTTCTTTCACATACGGAATGTCGGGGATATTATGGGTTGTTTCTACCTGTCTTGCAAATCCAGGGGTAGTCTCAACTTTAGGTTTTATTGGTTCTGTATAGTCCTCAAGCTGAAAGTAAAGGTGGTGATTAAACGGATTTTCGTCGAGTTCATGTGCATTACGATGACCTTCAAGTCTAAACTTTTTATCATAGAATGGATTTTGACCACTTATGATAACAAGACATTCAGTTGTAGACATAACTCTGAGCTGTTCAGGCTTCATAAGGCTATATTCATCCTGGTTGTAGGACATATTTACTCCGCCACTTTTACCACCTTTGCTCTCGCTAGTATTTCTAACGGTCTGGGTTGCAGAACCAAGTGCTTTGGAAAAATATTCAAGGTCTTCTTGATTGGATGAACCGAGGAATATCTGTGTGGAACAGTCTCCCATTAATGTGCCCCAATCATCTTCATACATTGCTTTGATCTGGTCAATTGATTGCAAAATAATAGTACAACTGATGTGGTAGGAACGCATTGTACTTAAATACTGATCGAAATCCGGAATTTGACCGATATTTTTAAACTCATCCAGCAGGAAATGGACAGGAATTGTAGTATAACGTTTTCCATGTGTCCATTTACCGTCTCTAAGTGCATCCATAAAAAGATTTGCTTCTCTTTCGCTTTGGAACTCCCTTAGCACTACGCTTTTCTTGGTTTTTAACTGCCATACCGTGTACTTCGTGTCTTCATCACCTTTTTCATCGGTGACAAGGTCTGCTTTCAACCATTCAACTTGCTTTTCCTTCGCTGCTTTTAACGTAAGTTCTTCCGTTGCTTTGCTCTTAAATAATTCACTTCGAAGAGCGCAAACATTACCTTTTACAAGCTGATGGGAGCTGATATTGTCGATGTTACACTGTTTGTATAGCGTCGCGAATAACTGCGTGTACATCATTGCTGCAAGGAAGTTGAATGTTGTTTCTCCCGAAGGTGTAACAATAAACAATGCCTGTTTAGAATCGCCGATTTCCTCAAGATGAATCGTATCTTTCCTTGTAAGATTTTCAACTGCTTTAATATTGAAAGGTGCGAGGCGTACCTGTGCAGAAATCAAAATTGACTTTGCTGTCTTTCCTGTACCTTGTTTGAAAATGTTGTATGACCTAATGCATACATGGTCTGGGTCTGCAGGTAAATCCAGTTCCTTTATTCGTCCGGTCCCGTGCTTTATCTCGTCAAATCTTTTATCGAGTTCTGACTTAAAGTTACGGTCTTGTTCATTAACTTCTGCTTCTGCGAGAAGTCTCATAACCTGACGCATATTTTTCTCTTCTTCTTTGCCGAAATAATATAAATAATAGAAAATAGCAAGAAATAGAGCTTTCTCTGCCTGTGCAAAGAATTGATCGCCTTTTGATGCTTTGGAATCGTCTGTATTTTTAATAAGGCAGTCAATAAGTACCATGACTTGTTCATCTGAACGAATGTAACGAAATGGGTTATACCCTCCACTGTATTCCATTTCATTAAGGTTAAAGCACTTTACGTGATATCCATGCTTTATAAGAGCACTTCCGATATCGTGCATTAACTCTCCTTTTGGATCCGTGACTACGAATGAAGTATTGAACTGGAGCATATTCGGTTTAATAATACCACGCGTCTTTCCTGTACCTGGTCCGCCGACTACAACGACGTTGTTGTTGAGGTTCGACATCTTATTCATATTAAATCTCACACTGTCTGAAAAAATCATATTACCTGGCTCGGTATCATCTTCATCAGGTTCTTCCCCACCGTTTTTTGCTAATATGTCATTAATGTATAAGTAGTAATACAAAAGAGGTTTAATTAATACTTCGAAAGCTTTTAGCTTTGATTTCTTAATTCTCTTTCCGGCTTCTTCCCAACTTCTTGCCCTAACGCCATAAGAATATTCTCTTTTGAACTTCTTTCCATCGTTCCATTTTGCGGTACCTTTTTCTTTACCTCTGTGTTGATCTTTATTTCTAAGCCATTCAGCAAAAAATAAACCATTTACCATTAGCCCTGCCGCAATGATAATTAATGCTCCCGCATCCCAGTACTGCGAAGAAAACCTAATAGCATTTAACGGATCAGCAGCAAATCCGTTTGAAATAGCCTTTGTAAGCTTATCTGGTCCACTCAAGCTGTTTTCTGTATATGTAACATATGCATAATGCTGAGCTACATATAAAAAGAGAAGTGTACTAAAGATACTCATTTTCTTATAAAGATGGTTTTTTTGATGTGGCATAGCCATAAATCATTTTCTCCTTTCTGAAGTTCTTATAAAAAAGGAGGTTCCTCTGTATCCGTTGGTACTTGAGAAACGTTCCCTCTCTGTTTTTCGTTAGTTGATGGGTTTACCTTATTCTGATTGTCTTGTTTGTAAGACCTATTCTCCATCCTTTCCCATTCATATACGGTGAAGTTAACGAATTCTCTTGCCTTTTTCTTATCATACCTTCTGCTTACATCAACGTTTTTAAGAACTATACGATCTTTTTCTTTAAGGCTTTCTACTCCAGCAACAGCATTCGCCACGAAACGCACGTAACCAGAAAAATCAGACTCATACTCTCCCGTTTTTTTATTCTTTCGGCTTGTGCTAATCTGAACATCTCTGAATATGTTTTCGCCATCGGTGTCTTTTATTTTCCATATAGTAGCGATTGCACTATTTTTAAAGCCCATATAGAAACCTCTCCTTTATGTTATTTATATATTGCATAGGTCAAACTGCAGTCGCTAAAAAACAGCATAAAAAATATACGACCCCCGCCAAAGGATCGTATATTTTAAAGTTTACGTCTTACATATGATCTTTGACCCATTAACATTATGTGGACAATAAAATTGTTTAAGATGTCAATAAATATAAAATAGGTCAAACAATTAATTTATTTTTTTCATCAATATTTTCATAGTTAAAGCTGATGATGCTTGTCTGTTTCATATCCATAATCTATTAGCTACAGAGTTTTTTCCCTGATCTGTATGCTTTGATAAGTTCGTCTACTCCATCATCTTGTGTAAACGGGTTCTTACAAATATATTCTGTAACAGTTGCTTTATCGCTGTTATATATTAGTTCAATGCTCATGCATAACGGAGCCATTTTTCCAGTCATAAACGTTGCAACAAAGGTATATTCTCCAGTGTTGTTTAACAACAGGTTGAGTTTCGATAATTTGGGGACCGCTATCCTTAGTTCATCTAAGTTTACAGATATATGAGCTTCTGTTTCTCTATATTTAGGTCCTGTTTCATCTATGGCCCATAATATACAAGGCTCTGTCCCCTTTTCAACGATTCTTTGCCCTTCTCTTCTTGTTCCTTTTATATTTTTCTTTAGTCTTGCGCTAGTGTCTATTTTTATTTTCAACCTTTTGCCTCCTTCGTAAATGCTAAGTATCAGACTATTTGCTTGGTTACAAATAGTCTGTAGCAGATGAATAATTACCTATTATTTTTGGCTGCATTCTGTACAAGGTATATTAGACTCATACCCGTCAATGAGTGTTCCATATGGAACGCAAAAATAACCTATAAGTTCCCCCTTTCTATTTCTGTATTGAGTCAGGTAGATCATATGGGTCCTCCTTAAAGTTGATTGCTTGTTGTTTATCATAAACGCCATTGTTGACGTTTTTGCCAGACTTCATATAAAAATATAACTATTTAATAAGTAACTTTGCCCCATCATCTGTAAAAGCTTTGCCTATCCAAAAACTAATATTGGCTTCCCTTGCGGATTCCTATGCTTAGGTGAACTCTTCCACATATTCCACATTTGGTTGTATCGTCAATAAATGTATCTCCATCGATTACCCTTTTGACAAGATAAGGCCTGTCGTAGACTTTGCCGTCTTCTTTTGCTGTATTTCTTACTGGACTATTGTTTGATAAATTTCCCACATTGTTTATATCTGTATTATATGGTTCTATATTATTCAACAAATTCGTTGTTATCTTTTTTGAATTGAAGCTTATAATTGCTGCGAAGACAATTAGAGTTGTTGCTGCAGGAACAAAGAAATTAACCATTCCAAGTTTTTTTCGTGCCATATAATTTACTTCCTTTCTTAGAACTCGTTACTACTATTATTATGTGTAAGAGTAGAAAAAACACCTTTTAGCATAACGCTCTATTACTTTACCAATATTATGTAGTCTTTTTTTGTAAGAAGCATGTTATGAGAGAAGGATTAAGGTATTCTCCTTCATTATTATGTGGAAAAAACATTTCATCTGCATGTTATAAAAACTGTTTTATCCTACAATACGAACGACTTATTTGAAGGCATAATAAATAATAAGAGGCGAAACGATGAGTGTGTATTGTTCAAATAGGTTAAAGGTAATACCGTTTGTATGACCTGAAAGGACGAGGCCACATACTGTATAATTAAGAAGGGTTTTTTATGGAACGCAAAAAGAATTGCAAAAGAAGGAAACAAAAACATTATTTCACAAAAAGGAGACGTAGAATTTTGAAGTTTAAATTAAAAAATTGGTTACAGTATTTTAAGGTTCGCTATTTGATTGGTACAACCCAAAGGTACTTAGCTGTAATGGTGTTATTTTCCATAGCAACTGTTGCTGCAACAACAATCGATAGGTTTAAGGGAAATATTGAGATTTTTATCGTGTGTACTACCGGAATGTTATACTATTTTATGTTGTATGTAAAAGAACGACGGTTTTATTCGAACTATAAACCTTATAATTACTATGAAGTAAAAATTCCAACTGGGACAATACATATGCGTATTATAGACCTGTATTGTCGATTTGCAGGTAAAACCGACGAGGAAGTAAGATCCTTGTTGATTGAGTATTCCTATAATGACTTTACTGATATTTTTAAAGACTACAAAGAAACTAATCTAGGTAGTAGAGCTATACAAACACATAAAACTTTTATCAGACCGTTTATGAAAGCGTTAAGGGATAACGGATTAGTTATGTATGAAGATTCAGATCTTGAAAAATTTCTTACTGAGACTACCGAATGTGATGGGATTGATGTTGAAGAATGCTTTTTTTCTGTATTAGATGGTTATCGTGTTCAATTGAGATACATCGGATGTATCCAAAATAAAATACTTGCACTTAGATATCCTATTACCAAGTGTTCGAAAAAATATTTTCACAAATTTAGTACTTCGATACCTTATTTTGAGGTTACTGTTGTCAGATGCTAACACAACGATTAAATACACAGCTGATTGCCTATGCCGATGATAAAATTCTTTTACAACTCCCCAGGAAGAGACCTCGAGGGGAGTTATTTTTATATTAATATTTATTTTCTGGTTATGTCCTTTTCTTACAAGGTAGATTAATATAAGGTCCTCAAATTGACTTTGGAGACATTGCGAGAACACTATAGTATGAGAAGGGGTATTTATGCTGTTATGCTCATGTATCCTTCATATAAAAAGGTCAGAAACAAAAGTATGGAGATGACAAAAGCCAGTGACACCGTTACAAAACTACTTAGCTCCAAATTATATTCTTTTAGCCGTAATGACCTTGGAATAACTTGCTTTTTTAATACTTTTGTCAAAAGATATCCAGACACTAATACTCCGACTGCCATCCACAACCCAGTTACAACTCCCTCTATCAAATCTGTTTTTTCCGGGTAATATTTATTAAAAATACCATTTGCATACGAAGTTATTATAGATACAAGGTTTATGATAAAATGTGATACTATAGCCGTTCCTGAGTTCCCTGTTATGTAAGTTGCATATGCAAAAGCAATACCACCAACGAATGCGTAAGGTATTTGATATAAATTGCCGTGCAATAATGCGAAGATGCTCGAACTTAAAAATATCCCCACTAAGACATTTTTCTTAGAGTATATCCCTAAAAGACCGCATCTGAACACTAATTCTTCAACCACAGCAGGTAATAGAGCCATTCTTATTACATTCCCTAAGAAGGAAAAACCAGCTAAAGAAGATGTAATCTGTTCGCTTGTCATTTCTGATCTTAACTCTGTAGTTTTAGCAAAATATGTGGCTGTAAGCATTAATGGGTATGCGATTATGGCACAAACGGCACCGTTTCTTAGTGTTTTAAGGTTAAACTTTGGCAACATGACATCTTTAGATCCATTGAGGTTAAGCCTTGAAAATATAATTATCGGAAGTCCAAGTGCCATATATGACGTTATTTCGAGTAGGCAAATAGACAATTTTTTGCTTATTGTAATATATGGAATTGCTGCACCTGCTACTATTCCCACTATAAAGAATAAAACAATGCTAATCAACAAAACTCTGTTAATATTCTTAATTGGAGCTAACAATTGTTTTCTCTCTCTGTTTTTATTCATCGGCACGTCCCTCTTGTAATTCCTCCGGGGCTTTACAGGTTACAGTACCTTCGTCTTGCTCCAACTTATTTTTTTCGTACTGTCTTAAATTATCATTAAATCTATAGAAGTTGTAGAATAGCTCACTACGCTGTTGGCTTGATAAAGATTCATGGAGGTAATCAAGCGGATTAACATAAAGTGTTCTAGCTGGTAGGTCGAGCCCGTAATTTTTTAAAAGCTTATTTATCTTTTTTGTATCTGCGAATTCAGCATATATGCTTTCAATCGTATTATAGACGGCGTAATTATTCAGCATATATCTAAGACAAACCTGCGCCTTTAGCCTTCCGTTTTCATCAAGAAAATAGTTCTTAGGGAAAATCCCTCTTCTTTGCTCAAGTGAGGATCTGTAAACCTGAATTGCCAATGTTTCTGTAGAAAAAAGTGTCATAAATTTTTTAGGATAAAGCATCGCTATTACATATTTGGCTGAACTAAACTGCTTAATTTCTCTTGGAAGATCAAGGTTGCTCCATTCATTATTAAGTTTTAAATCTTTAATAAGTTGCATTGACATGTTTGCAAAAGCTACATCAGGTGACCATTGCAAAATATTTTCAATTACGTGTCTGAACACGGTAAGGGCTACACGGCTACGCGTCACTATATCTCCTGTATAGGTGTTTGCAGTTGCTTTTTTATGGCCCTGAATTAACTTAGCTTCATATTGTAGAATAGCGATTCTTTCATCTGTTTTTAACATGTATTTTCGTCCTTTCTTTACATGATGTACGTCGTATATTATGTGGAATCGTTTTTGACAACACCTTCTCTGAGAAATTTATATATTCATAAAAGGAGATTGGAAATACAACCTTCTATTATGTATTATGTGAAACAAATTTTTACAGCTTCTGTTGTGAGAAAACACATTATACTGTAAAGGGAGATTGAGTGATATCAACCTCCCTTTTTGATATTTGGTTACATCTCCTGTAATGACTTTGTCATTCCGGTAAGGCCGGTAATTCCTGAATAAAGCAATGGAAATACCATTACCCCATATATTGCTAAGTTCATTGGCATCAATGCCATACGTCCCATCTTTGCTCTTTTATGAGAAATATTTGACTTAATAAAATTATCTCTTTCGTTACATATATGAACACGGTCATTTCTTAAATCTGCAAATACTTCTTTAACTGAAAGGTTTTCCACTGTTTCTTTTAATTTTCCAACGAACAACTTAAAGTTTGGTGACTGCACGCTGTCTTCCAGCGTCTGTAATTCTTTTTCTGGATCTGATGCATATCCGTAATAACACTGGGTTAACTCTTTTTTATGAAAGTCTGCAATATTTGCCAAATGTCCCAAGGTATCAAAAGTATCCATGTTAAGAGAACTTAGGATAAGTGTTATCATCTGTAACTGTAGGAACTCTTCTTCTTCTTCAAACTGGGCTAGCTCTAATCTTGCTTTCAGTTTTTTCTTCGGATAATAAAATCCTGCAACTCCAACTGCAATAGCTATAAGTGAATACCACCAATGGTAGGACACATTATTTAGCTTCTGGTACTTTGTTTCCAGCCGCTCCTTTTGTTCTTCCGTATGTAATGTTGTAAGTGTGGGCATATAGCCAATGAGAAACTTCCTGATTTCTTCATTGTCTTCCTCATCTTTTGCTTCCCATTGGCCTTCTTTTCTGATGCCTATATAGGCATTATCCATCTCTAAGATGAGATCATCTGTGTAAAGAACTTTACCATTTTTATCTTGGTATGCTTTATTGTCAGCCATTAAGTCAAATGACTTAGTGTACGTTTCTAAGAATTGTTTTTCAATCACAGGAGCTGTAAACGTGAGCATTAGGATACCCAAAAATGCCACTGCTGCAAAAACACATCTTTCACACCAATAGGAATCCACCGTATGTTTAGAAACGGATATCTTGAGTTTGTATTCGAGGATACGTCTCTTCTGCTCTTTTGGTGACATAGCTCTCATAAACTTCTGTACTGGTTTTCTTTTCATTAGTTTTGACACAATCGACATTCTATCATCTGGCAGTATTACCTGCTGTAAATGAGCTCTTGCGACTGTATTATAACTATAGATTGAATAAGCAATCGCGGCATCCTGAATTAAAAAACCTGCAATACTGTTGTACACTGATTCTGTAGATGGCATGATTTTAATCATAAGGAATTTTAATAGAATTGTGAGAACAACGCCGAGTGCTGCAAGCCATTCTAATGAGTTGAATATTGGCATTTGTAATCGATACAATATCTTTTCATAGGAGATCTCTTCAAGTTTCTGGTTAATATCAGCTTCCATTAAAAGCATTGATTCATCAAATACAGAACTGTCACTTCCAACGGAGACATCACCGTGCGTGTAGATATTACTACACACCATGGCAAGCGTTTGTAATTGTTTAAATGGAGTATTCTGATAGAATTTTTCAATATGTTCTTCTGTGTAAGGTGACACGAGTATCTGTTTAATTTCATCAACAGCTCTCATAATATGACGACCGCAAGTAGCTCCCTCAAGGGCCAACAAGATGTCTCCATTACTCTTCTTGAATTCAATCCGGAGCGATGAGATAAAAATTTTTACCTCTTTATACACTTTTACTGTAGCTTTTTCAATCTCTTTATCCGCTCTTACATTAAATATGGTAAAAGCACCGTATAAACAGAGAATTATCGCAGAAAATTCACGAAAAGCAAACGCTGATCCAACCATTATAATTACTGTGCCAAATACTGTTATTCTAAAATCTTTCACAATTTGGCATTTAATCTCCGTTTGAGAGAATACGGATAAAGAGCCATATTTCTTGGCCGCTCTGATCATGTAGTTTCGTGTCAACTTGTTTGATAAGAGAATTCCATATACTCTTTCCAGAGTTTTGATTTGTTTTTGCTCTTTTTTAGGATCCCTTTTCCTTTTACGTGTACATAACTTAATAGCTACAATGAAAAATGCCATTGCAGCAAATATTAGTCCTACAAGGATCATATCGTTTTTAGTTAATAAATTACCCATGCGACAATCCTTTCTTTATTCGAGATTATATCCCTTCAAAAAGTCAATGGCTTCATCAAAAGAATAAATCACATTATCTATTTCCATAGGTTTCGGTGTTAAATATTTTTCTTCTCCTTGGTAACCATATGTAGATGTTCCCGCTGGTTTATCACCTAACCCCCAGTAATAATTGATAAAGGCTTCAAATCCATTTTTTTCAACCTGCGGCAGAGCCCCATGAATCTTGTTGAATAAGAAGTCAGACATTCTTTCTCCGACCTTGTAGGTATCAGTTGTTATGTCGTAATACAACAGGTCATGCGTACTAAATGAGATACGGTCGGTCTGTCTGTAATAATACTCTCTCTGAAGATTATATGCGGACTTCGTTGGATTCTCTGGATCAAACTCGGGATAAGGAACACCTTCCTCATTCTGATAAATCTCAGTGATTCGTTTAATAAAACGCTTACCTTCCTCAAACCCAAGATGGATATTAATCTTCAATACGTCTGTTACCTGTTTCTCGGCGGTCTGCATGTTAGAAAAACCACATGCATTTACAAGAGAGTTTCTAACAGTAAGTACCAGGTCTTTCGCTGTGTTGGCGTGGTGTGAAAAAATGGTCATTTCGGAACCAGTCATGGCCAATTGGATCATTCGCGCTGCAACAACATCTGTCGCTACTTCTCCCACGATTGTGACAGTAGCATCTGACTTTTTAAAGGCATCTTGTAAAGCTTCCATAGACACCATATCTGTTTCCTGTGCGGAAAATACTTCTCGGTGTGGGAACAGCTCTCTTAAGTATAATTCCGGTGCCATTTCAAGAACACGAAGGTTCCATTCCGGTGGTAAGTAAGCCATGATGGCTTTCATAAGGGTTGTCTTACCTGACCCTTGTCGTCCGGTAACCGCTGTTGTAACCTTACCAATCATCAAGTATTCGACAAATTTAGCAGCGATTTCGGCGTCTGTCATACCCTCTTTGATAATCATCTCTTCCGGTGTCTTAATGTCCAGACTAAACTTACGTACAAATACACCCCAACATTCACCAGACTCTGGCCGGACAACCAGAATACGAGATTTGTCATGCATTGTATTTACACGAAAACCGTTAGCTGTTGTAAGAGGTCCAGGGCTTCGATACCGGATAAGGAGCTGGGCAATTCTTCTTATCTCTTCTTCTGTACCAAATTCTATAAATTGAAGATGGATATAGTTGCTCTTAAAATACACCCAGAAGGAATTTGTCGAGGTAGAGATAGAATCTCTGTTAACCTCGTTATTTTGATTCGTGTCTCCCATAAGAGATCCGGATACACCAATGTTGTAACCGTTAATGTTCATTTCTACAAGAGTATCGATAGGTCCCCAGCCCATACAATTTTCATATACCTTTGTGACAAACACATCCACAAGCTCTTTATCCGTAAGTTTAAAATTTGCCTCATGATACGCATTTGCTAGGTCGGCTCTTGTAACATAATAAGAAATTGCGCCTTTTCTTTTCATGCCAACTGCCGGTCTTGGCTTGTCGAATTTATGCTCAAGTATCCATTGTTCAAAGCCTTTCATACCATGCTTCTGCTGATATTTCATAAGAATGACTTCAAACATTGTGCTTTGGTCTGGCTCTGTATCAGAAGTAAAGCCTAAAAATTCTTTAATTTTATCAATCGAAAGATTATTCATTACCCATCCAAAAATGATACCTTTTACGAATAATTTCGAATCTCTTTCCCCATTAGGGGCACCTTTAACCGCTGCTTTTGTTTGGGCACATATCTGTCTTGCTCTTTTTAAATCCTCTTCTGATGTATCCTCATAAATGTCAGGATCTTTCGTCTGACTGACTATATGAAGTTTAACAGCCGTGATTACATCTTGAAAGGAGGCGAAATCTTCTTGGATGACAGCCTGTTTTTTAGCAAGTCTATCTATATACACCGCGGCAATTATAACAACGATGGCTACGCATATACAAAGCGCTATAATAATATCATTCATTCAGATCCTCCTCTACCAACGAACTGCCAGACCTTTTTTTGCTAATATTTCTTTTCGTATAAATAATATCTTTAACAATCTTTTGGATATCGGTATCCAGTTCCAAAACCTCTCCATTTTTTTTCTTAATCTGTTCTGTTAAGAAAAGAAGCTGTCCGTTATTTTCATAGGATGTGATATGCGGATTATCATGAACGTAATGCCAATGTTTTAAGTCTTTTATTCCGAGTTTTGATGCATAATCTTTAAGTGTACCAAGAGAGTTTCTGTATTTATTCATTACAACAATCTTTGGTACTTTGTTTGTGCTTAATAAGAAAGTTGATTTCATAGACTTAAATCGATTAATCTCCGTAAGCATCTGTGAAAGTACAAGTATTATGCAATCAGCGCCATCAATAACAGCTTTTACCGCTGGTTTATCAAGATTGTTTTCGTCTACGTCGAAAACAACATGATCATAAGGAGCATTTTGTGCTATGTATTTTACTACATCAGCAATTTCAACCTCTGGGATTTTAGTTTCAGAATCAAGCGAGAAAACATCAAAGTTGTCACTTATATTCTTACAATAATTTGAAAGGCTGTTTTTCTGCATACCACCAGTTCGAATTAATTTTGTTAACTGAATTGCATCAGTGGTATTTGTTCCACCACTAGTAATGTTATAATACGGATAAATGGACTCTGACTTAGAAGTAACATGAGTAAGGCATACTTTTGTATTTTGTTTTGCCATTGTTGTAGATATTAACGCCGCGATTGTGGTAGTCCCATTTCCATGACAGTGCGGCGACATTACGGCTATGTTCATAGTTTGTTTTTACCTCCGTTAATTAAGTTTTCTTTTTGATACTTGGAGAAACGTGTTAACTGAAATATTGATTTCTTTAAGAAATGCCGTACCAATAACATTCAACACCTCTCTATCTTGAAATGGTAAGAGCATTTTATGTTCTTCGCATTTATAGATATAAGAGAATCTTGATGCGGTCCAATGCAATGGCATTACCCCGAGCTTTTTCCATTCTTTTTTATTGATTTCACCTATACTAATAAAAGTCTTGAATGCCTTTGGATCTTTCTCTGAAAACTCTTCAATTTTTGTGCCTAAGAAGCTTTTACTTTTTGCACATACGCAAAGTGTCGATTCTGCGTTTTCACACCGATGAATATCTGTAATAACAAGACAGAAATCATAATCGGCATCGCCTAAATCACTTGTTATTTGCGAGATTTTTTTCGTATCTAAATCAGGAATTACCCTGATAAAAACATCATGTACTGCTCCATTGTTGGTAAAACCTCTGTAGAGATGTCTGTATGTTACATCATCTGTTATCACAATAGTTCTTCCCGCGAACGCTAAAACATGCATAAGGGGATATGTTAAAAGTCTTTTATCTGCTTTTCCAACTACGGATAAAATCTTCATTATTCATCCTCCTTCCTATTGACCACCTTTCGCTTCTTGAGCGGCTTTTTGTTCCTGCAATCTACTATATGTAGACTGGGCGTTTCTAAACTCAGTAAGAAGCGTAGCTTTATCTGATGTTACAGTCTTTCGCTTTTCTACCTTATCTGATTCATTAAGAATTGATTCCAGCTGTAATCTTGCATCAAGAATATTTGAATAATCTGCTGTGTCAATATTTTCATCTAAAAGCATAGTTTTCATAATTTCACGAGACACCGGATAATATGTAATAGCTGCAGCTTGAACACCCGGTTCTACGTATTTAATTGCATAAAGCTTTGTAGCTATATAAATAGATGCATCTGTCTTCATTGATTCATACGTATAGATATCTTTCTGATCAATAATAAGTTTCAACACATTATCATACACGCCAATTACTTTCTTGTGAGACATTGAAATATAATCCTGACCAAGAGGGAAGGATACTCTTACATCTACAAAATCGCCTTCTTTGATGGCAATAGGTACTTCATCAAGTACAACGTCAAGCTCTCGTTCATTGGCTTTTAAAGGGTTATCCAGAACAATCGATTGTGATATGATGGTTCCGTCTGTACAGCTTACCTTTACCATTTTACCGACAATATCCTCTATATTAATGAAGATATCGAGAGGTGTAGTGTCTATTGTTGATTGTCTGGTTTCAATATCATCTTTTGTGATGACTTCGCCAACCTGCATTGCTCTATTAAAACAGAATGTGTCTGCCATAAGGCTTTCATAATAGGAAATATCTTCATCAAGTAAACTTATCTCCTCTTCTTGTTCGGAAACTTTATTATGAAGGTCTTTCACTGTCGTATTATAAAGATTTAATACGTAATACCCTCCAACTCCTGCTATTATTAAGATTAAAATGACAATAGCAGCAATAAAAATACGTCTTTTCCTCATAGTATTTTCCTTTCGTTATTTTAATTTCTTTTTTATTTGCTTGTTCCACATATCCAAGATATCTTTTGGTGCTTCATCATAATCACACATCTGCAAAAAAATGTAATCATATTCCTGCATGAGATCTTTAATCAAATCTCTTTTTTTCTTACTGGAAACATGATTAAATACATAGAGCCATTTACCAGAAGCTGTTCCCGCTTTATGAATAAAACGAGCAAGTGCTTGAAAATCACTTTCGCTTGATCCGCATACAAGAACCTTAATATCAGCTCTTTGCATCTCTACCAATTCATTTCTTGTGAGTTCTCCGAGGCAGCCACGATCAATGACGATCGTTTTTGCTATATTGTAAGATTCCTCGAAATTTGTATCTATGTATTCACACATATTCTTATTGTTAGGATATTCCGTTCCCTTTTTGTGAACAAAACATACTACGTTGTTTGATGCTACAAGTGCGCTTCCGATGATTCCTGCAACATGCGAGCTGCCTGCTCCATGCTTCAATGCTGTTACAAACACGGTAAGATGTCCTACAAATTTTATTTTTGATTGGCTATCTTTTTCCTTTGTGTAATTGGTTTCAGCTACAGCAGTATTCTCTTCACTCAAAATCATATCTACTGTTTCTCTGTCAATCTTAATATTGAGATAGCCTGGGTCTTCTTCTCCCCCTTTAAACGGGTTCGCAATCTTTCCAAATAAGTATTTAACGCCTGATTCACTTGATTTTGACGCTTTATCCTCTGTGCTTTCCTCTTTCTTCTGCTGATACTTCTGAACTTTATGGTCTTCCTCTGTTAATGTCACCTCTGTTTCTTCTGACTTTTTATTATCGAGGATTTTTTCAGGCATTACCTTCTTTGCAAAACGTGAAATGCCTGTTAAAATCGTTTTACTAACATCTGCTGCACTATCTATCGTGTTCTTTAATTTTTCTTTAACATCAGTCTTATCGGATTCTTCGGCCTTATTGCAGCCTTGTTCAGTTTCAAATTCTTTTTGAGAAGTATATATTTTATCCGGTTTCTTTTTTAAAGATTTATCTCTTGCATGGGCTTTTATCCCTGAGTATTCAATTTCTTCTGGTATTGGAAGCCCGTCTTCATCATACCTTAAACCTTCATCTTCCAAAGAGATATCCGGAATCATAGCATCAATTATTATGTCCTCTAATTTTTCCTCAGGAATGGCTTTTTTCTTGTTTTTGCCGCCAAATAGCACTTTTTTAGAAGGCTCAGTGTTTATAGTCGACGACCAGGCTTCCAGATCATAATTAATGTCTGGAGGTAAAATACCCCCAAAATGACATACCTGAATCAGATTGTCTGCAAGTACTGTGGGACAGGTTGTTGTACTGTATCCTACCTTGAAGGTTCTAAAATTAATTGCTTTAAATTTAGCAACCCACATATCACCACATTCTTTTAGAAGAACCAAAGGGTTTAATTGTCTCGCTTCGTTAATTAAAGCTTCACTTAGGTCAAATAACGTATCTTCGTCTGCGTTGGCACAAATAATAAATTCAAAATTATGTTTTGTTATTCTTAATGCCTTTGCTAAACTTATGGCACCCATGTCATAAACCATAATATCTGTATCTGGGACTTCCTGATCCCAGGTAGGATAAATAGTCACGCCATCTTTCTCGTATGGTATTTTTTCTCCCTCAACATAATCTCTTAAACATGGGGATTTAATATTTGCGGATTCAACAAGAGCCACTGAGTATCCACCGCTGGCAAAATATCTCGCGATATGAATTGCATTTGTGGTACATCCGCTATTATCTCTCAGTCCAAACAAAACGAATCCTTGTTTCATTTCTTTTACTCCTTTTGTACTACCCTGTATGCTCTTGGGCATCCTTCATTGTCTGTTTCAAGAAATCCTTCTCTCAGTAATCTTCGAACGTGGCTTTGTACGGAGGATTTACTTCGCATTCCGCAGGCGTTTCCTATTTCTTCGTAGGAAGGTGGATATTTGTGCTCTGTTATATAGGTGTCAATATAAATCAGTACATCTCTATCTCTTGCTGTCACTTATATATTCTCCTTCTGTTCGTGTGAACCATTGTCCTTATTGTAACTTTGATTTTATCACTCTGTTATCCCTTCGCCGACGATGGAGGTAGCTGCTGAATAGTCGATTGATTCAACTAAGTTCCAATTGATATTTCTATCGTAGTCGAAGGTTGTATCTATTGAGTCTCTCATTCCCATGATTGCCGCCCGTATTGATTCCTGGTCATGGTCATACGTTGTAGATATTTCATCCACAACATAGGAAAGCCTGTATGTCGAACAGGTGTATTGGTATATAGACTCTTCGGAAATAATACCTTCTGGCATTCCTGCTGCTAATAAAGATTCATATCTTTCCTGTGCTGTGTCGGTACATATTGCTTTGATAGAGTCTTCAAGTTCTCCGGTGGTTGAACTGAAATAAATATCACAGGCTACAGCTGAGGATATAATATCTGTCAAATATAAGATAAAAGCTTTCTGAGGAGCTTCTATTCTCCAGCTTAAATCTATACTTTCTTGAGTCCAGCAATCTTCTCCAAATTCGCTTACAAACCCGGGGATGGCATCTATTGCATAAAGCATAAAAATATCGATTCCTACCTGGTAATCCCCTATCCTAAACGCTTCTTCCTCATTAAACTCAACAGGTGTTAGCTCTACCTGGTCTACTTGCGCTACAGGAACTTCTTTCGATCCAGTAAATCCCACCATTGTTATTAGCAATATTGCTGCAAATAGAACTATGGATACAATTTTTTTGATTTTCATAACTTAGACTCCTTTATTCATAAATATCCGTCTATTTCGTCTTGTTTTTTCATTAATTGTTACTGCCCTCTTCAGTGATGCCATCTTCGAGGTTGCTATCTCCTACAAATTGTATCGCTGTTTGCTCAAACACATATCCTATAAGGCTGTCATCTTCAGTTGAAAATAATTTACGGACGTAGAATTGGTCATCGTCCTTAAAAGCGCCCCTATGGTCCCAAGGCACAAACATTTGAACGAAAATATCCTTATATCTCTCATCTGTTTCGGGATCATATATTATCTTTGCTACATCTGCAATTCTTAATATCCCAGATGTATAAAATGCTCTATTTGCTTCATCCCATCTAATGGAGGATATGCCGTCAATTGTGTGTCCCACATTGAGGAATATTTCATCATGCATTCCTCCGGTAGCAGAGTCTTTCGTCATTCTTGAAGTGTACATGCCATCAGTTTCAACATATGCTGTCGTAACATAATCTCCTATAACAACGCTTTCCATCCTATTAATAGATTCGCTGGAGATTAAATAAGCATAGGTATCATCCATTGTTGAAAGCAGGTAGTTAAGGTCACTACCTTCGATTACCGATTCCGCATAGTCGCCAATGTTTTCATTTGTAACATTTGCCACAAGTGTTTCCTGTTCTGGTTCTACTGTGTAAGGATCGCCTGCGGGTATTGTTACCATATCACTTGTGATATCAAACGGCTCATATGCATCCTTTTTAGTTTGCTTTGATTTACTGTAAATTGTTACACATATAATTGCTATAATCAAAACTACGCCCACAGCTATAAATGGAATTATCGATTGTTTTTCTTTTTTAAAAATATTTTTTGACAAATTTTTCCCTCCTTATAATGTCTTCCTTTTATTATGTGGCGTATAAATGTTCGGAGTTTGTCATTAAATCTGTCTATACACCAAAACAATACTGTAATTATGTCTGTTTGTATTATGTATGTAACTTTTTGATGGATCGTATGAAAACTACACTTAATCAAATAAGGAGCCGTCTTAAGACGACTCCTTTTAATAGTTTTTTTATTTTGTACTATGCCACTGTAATTATGTATTGCCTCCTTATGTTTGTAGTATGCTGAACACATATCCTAGATATGATTATTTATTGCATATATATTATGTGGAGTCTTTTTAAAAACACAAAAAGCCCTGAGTAAACAGGACTTTTTGTTTAGGATATTGACAAACTTCGTATGGGTAAAAATTAGTGTGTTTGCTTGATCGTGATGTCCACTGTACTTCTTCCTTGATATACTGCGAGGATTGTAGGTAAATTATCGAATCTTCCGTCTTCATTCCAAATTACGGTATTACCTTCTTTGTCGGTTGTCTTAAATGTTCCATTGCTATCCTGATCATAATGAACGGAATAGGTCTCACCGAATGCTGTGATGTCAACAGTAAGAAGGAACACATAGTCTTCATTGTCAGCAGAAATTTCATCTTTGATATAGTAATTGTTTCCATCCGCATCTGTCTTAATTGTATATGGATCATAATGTGTGCCATCTGTATAGGGAACAAATACTGAATTAGAAGGTAGACCAATGTACATATGCCATCTCTGGCCATGTTCATTATATTTCCACTGTTCATTTTTACTATTAATTAATTCTGTTTCTTCTACGCCGTTTATCTTAACACCGCTTACCTTACTTGAACCAATAAACGTTCTTGCGGTTTCTCTAGCGCTTAGCAATTGTAAATTACCAAGAAGATTATATTTACCAGAAGGAACTACAAGCTCTCTGTAACTAATGACTTCTTCAATATATTCTGGTACGTATTCATTTTGAATCTCATAAATTGGAGTGCCATCGTCTTCTGTTCCGATAAAGACTTCTCGGGTATCGCTTGCCGGATGTATTATTTCTCGCTTAACTAGATTACCGTTGATATCGTATAAAGGAACCTTGCGGGCTGCCTGAACATTCGCTGTCGCAATCTGCTCTGCACTTGTATAATTTCTACGTCCGCTTTCTGTCCAGTCGAGGTACAACGCATAATTGCTAAGCTTGCTGAGTAGCTCTTGTTGTTTTGCAGATGTTTCTTCATACATACCGAAGTAATTAATTGCGTTATATCCAGCATCTGAACCCATATATACATCTACAGGTGTTAAAACTCCTGTTTTGGTGTTCAGCGCGTATACGTAAGGTTTAACCTCTACATTTCCACTTTCATAATTACCAATCGTTGAAACATCCCACAGTATCTTATAACCCAGTTTTAGGTTATTCGCGGAAAGAGATAAAACATTGTTTTTGTCAGATGAAAGCGGCAGTGACGATATACCTGCCGTATATTTTATGGCTGACGTAAAGCTTTCCTTACCGGTAGCCCATGGAAGAGTTCCGTATGTGTTGAAACCGATATTTTTTTCAATTAGTGATGCCACCCTTTGACCTCTAATATCGGTACCACTAAGCCATGTTAAGAAGTTTTTCTGAATATTACTATCAACTTGTTCAAGAAGACCATCCACATACCATAAACCTTTTCCTTTTGATTGCTTAAAAAGGTTCGTGTATCTAATATCATTTGTATCTTCAACAATTAGGTTTCCGATTCTTCCAACAAGGTCAATGTAGTATTTTTTGAATGCTGAGTGATATGCCGTTTTGTCGCTGAATCTTTCTTGGTTTGTTGCCCATCTATTATCGGACGGACAATCCTGCGATTTTACCACACGGTCTGGAGTACACAGCTCTTCATTATTGATTGCTTCTGATACGAATTCTACGATTGCGCCAGATTTCTCATTATTCTTGAGTAAGCAATAGAAATTATAGTATTCGTATTCTTTGTCGAGTTTGAAATATTCTCCGGCTTCATGTTGTTCCCAGGTTCCCGTGGATTCTCTATAGTAAAGAATCGAGAATGTGAACATAACCCATTTTTCTCTCAACCATTTCGTGGTATCCATGTTGTTAACATATCCCATACCCTTTACTTTTGTTGTCTGTGAGATTCCTTGTAACGTAGGAGCTTCTGCGAAATCACCTTTGTTTGCGTAATATACCTGGAAGTAATTATCTAAGAATATATGGTTTGCAAGTGTTATTTTTTGACCTGTGGAGTCAGTTGTATTTGCCGATTCCTGATGGAGTTGATCATTTCCACAAGCCTTATAACATACCTCACTTGAATAGTTATAATGAAGCGGGTTACCAGCTGCATCCTTTTGATGGTGAGGATCGTTACATATTAATTCTTTTGTGCCATCACCACTGTATAGGTAGCATGCATCCGTATGCTCAGTTGTTCCTGCAAGTTTTATTATTGTTAAGTTATCGATAGATTTGGGTGCTGATATTGTACTTTCTGTTCCATCGTAACCAACTACAAGTACATCTCTCAAATAAGGCTTCAGTACGCTTTTACTTCCTTGGACTGTTTGTATAAACGATACCTTAGTACCATTAAGTTTTACATAGTTCAATTTTTCAGTTAAGGAACCGTTACTCAAGATAAGTTCAAAACTATACTTTGTATTTTTATTTAATGATATGTTACTCACATAAGTATCACCATTTCCAAGTTCAAGCTGAAGTTTATTGCTGCTTAATGTCTTAAGAATAGCGTTTTGTGTGCTGAATATAACGGTTTCAGCAACGTCGCTAAGTGTAATATCTGCAGCAATAGACACTGATGTAAGATCACTTGATGTATCCAATGAAACCTTGGACCAATCGATTGAAAGTTCCGCTTTACCGGTTGTAGACAAATAACTGTTGCCGCTTTCTTCTTTAATCACATATCCACTGTCACTTGACAAAATTCTTATCCCATTTTGTGTGTCGATAATATATGTTCGTTCGAAACCTTCTTCTGTCTGTTTGTCATGATTATCAATATTAAATTTTGCAAGGGTTTTTTGTGTGAAGAAAGTACACGCTAGTATCCTGTTTACACAATCTGCAGGATTTCCCGGACATGTAGCCGCCGTTTCGAACATTTCATTAAGGGAAGCCGAATTACTAGTCGATAACACTCTTTGATCTTTTGCTATGGTAGGCTCAATAATTCTAGCGCTTACTACGGACACTGGATCGTGAACAACAATGTTGTTAATCTTCTCCTGTCCAGTCGTATAACTACTTGGCATTGTGTAACCGTTTTTATTCACTACGGTATCTTTCTCTGTCTCGTAAAACCAAGTGTAACCACCATTCTTATCGTACACTAATATTTCCTCAAAGAACGCATAGGATTGGCCTGTTTCATATTCTTTATTAGGATTTGTGACCTTTTGTTTAATATTATTAAGAGAAAGAAGTATTGGCTTGGTTATTCTATTAAGCCTTGTCTCTGAGCGACCAGGAGTTGAAATATAACCACTTCCTGCTATGACAGTTCTCTTGTTCTTTACTTCTGCGAGATTAATACTTGTACCATCTTCTTTAAGATCTCTATTTGCATATAGTCCACTGTAATATTCTCTATCTCCATCGTTAGCTGTTGTTGTTACTGGATTGTCGTCAAATCTTGTAGGTATTTTGGCTCCACTCCCTAACCCGGTATACTTAGTCACTGGAAGCATTTTGTTAACAAGCTGATAGAGACCGTTGTAAGAACCAATATTCAAGGTCCTTCCTGTATCCTCTTTCTTATCATCACCTTTTCTTACAAGCGGGTTGTTTGTGTAAATTTCACTCCACTGTACTTTGATTAACTCCTCTGGATTTTCTTGTGCTTTTACCGTTTGAGAAGCTGCATGGTAACAAATGCTTTCGTCTCCAGAAGTTGACTGTAGGACAAGAAAGTCTGAAATAACCGTAACAGTCACATCAAGGTTTCTTCTCATATCAAATCTTTGCCACTCTTCGGTTTTGCGATCCCTTACGTCTGATACGAGATTCGTGTACTTAACATTAAGAGCTCCATCCTTCTTATGTGTATCTATTCCGTTTGCAAAGTTTGAACTTGTATAAAGACATCCGTATGCATAATCTTCATCGTGGCCTTTACCACCATTTGTATATGGGTTGTAAGTTGATTGTGTTTTTCCTAAGCCGTCACACAAGCTTGTGCGTTCCTTGATATGCTTTTCAGCTGATGTGTACTCATCCCAATATACATTATCATCCTGACCGGTTTGCAAGCTATACCTTAATCGACCTGCAGCTGATGTCGGTGTTGATGCTATATTGTAGAAAAGATTCTGCAATATTTCGCCCTCGGCTATTAAGGTTTCTTTGTTGTCGTCAGTGATCTCATCCATGCCGGTTACATAACCACTATCAAGTCTCCATACCTTCATCGCTGTAATCTTCATTGTTCTGAACTCAAACTGTTGCGTCCAAGTGTCTTCAATTGCAGGAAGATGATGGTTACAGCAAGGACCACAAAGTGCATGTGCAGGAAGAATACCATTGGTTACTGTTTTCTTAGCTTCGCTTACAGTTTCATTTGCGTATTTGCTTCCATCAGCCTGAGTATATGTGTTCTTGAAGGATACTTTAATCGTATAATTAACTGTACCCATTTGTACGGCTTCCGTCTCAACAAGAGGAGTCCAGCTACCACAGCTATGTGTACAAGTATGAACGCTGTGACTTCCGCTTGTTGTTGAACAAGGTGTAGATGAATCTGTTCCGCCGGATCCCTTGCTATGAGTTGCAGCAGTATGTGTTTCACTGGTGGCACCACACCAGGAATTCCTATACTGGAATGTTGTGTTTACAGGTGCGTGTGAACACTCGATACCATAAACAGTATGACTTGCACCAGGAATAGAACCAGTTACGTTCCCTTCGGAGTCTGTTATAGGGGTATCAGGATCTTTATATGTGCTTAGAACAGGATTGCTGCCACTTCCTGAATAGGAACCAATATAAGTTACTGAGTTCATCGGACGCTGATTATACTTAGCAAGCTCCCAACAACTCTTTACGCACCCGCCACTGGAACCTCTGGTTGCTACAGCGCCATACTTTTCTCTCCAAGTCGTTCCAAGTCTAGCATCGTTGGTCGCATTAAGCTTGAATGACTCCCAAGAGGTAGTGTTTGTCGCGGGTGTTACACCATTCCATGTCCCATTTGCTTGTGTGTTTACCACTTCGCGAGACCCATTTTCGCCAGAACGGCTGACGTTATCAAGCTTAATTTCGATAACTGCATTGCCAATATGGAATGAACGAGTTACTCCATCACTGTTAGCAAGCATTGTTATATTGCCATCGCCCTCACTAAATCCCTCAAGCGTCTTAGCCCACGTATATGCTTGTTGTAGAGCAGTGTTATACGATGATACATTCCAAGTGTAATTATTATTTCTTTCGGTACCCATGGAACCAGGATTGCCGTAATTCCCGGCATATGCATTGCTATTTGTCTCTGTTGCACAAAGATCATTATAAGCATTGTTTGAGGGACCGGGATTCCAGCTTACCGCTTGTTTGTGATCGCTTGGTTTAGCGCCTCCATCTGCATTAGTGATCGTACCAATCCATGTAGCTGTTATTTCGTTGCTGGCTGTATTATGAGCACTGAAAGTTGTATTATAGCTGCTTGCACCAACAGGGTTTACCATGTAGTATTTTTCAGCTGCGGTAGGAACTATTGAAGTTGCCGTTTTTGCACCAGATGTATTATTTACAGCAAATTGTTTGGTGACTACAGTCCCTGTGGTTCCGCCACTTAAACTATCTGTAATCTTAAATTGGCAATCGGTATCTTGAAAGAGTGTTTCGTATTTTCTTTCAGCTTTCTCTCTTGTGCTCTCGATAGCAAGTTGTACAATGAATTCACTGCCGCCTGTTGTAAAGTAAAGGGCTTCGGTCGATGGTACTCCCGCCATAGCTTCAAACGTTTCATTGAAGATATTCTTATTCAAAGCAGCATTGTATTCAATACTGCCTTCTTTCAGCTCAGCATATGCATCCGGCTTTGAGATATACGACTCCTTAATTATAGGTTCTTTACCTTCCATTAAAACATAGATTGCCATCACGTTTATGTTGGTAGATGGAACTGCTTCAATATTTACTTTGCTATCCGTATTGGTTACTGTAACTTTTGAAAGAGCTTTTGCTGTGTCATAAACTTTAAGTTTTGAAGCTGTTTTAGTTACGGTGTAATAAGCTTCTATGTTTTTCACCGTATAATCCATACCATCTACAAACATTTCCGTTGTGATATCTGTGGTGTATGCATATCCCTTTTTAGCATCAGCTTTCTTATCTGTCTTAAGCACTTTGGTAGGTTTTTTTTCATCTACATAATATACCGTTGTTGGTACATCATTCTGAGTAGAATCAACGGGAATCCAAAGCATTGAGGTGATTGTCTTGTCGCTTTCCTTTGTAACAGACCATTCCAATTTTGTTGTATCCAAATTATGGCCGACTCTTCTCATCGTCTTTGCATTAAGATTATCTAACATATCTTCATATGTAATTGTTTTATCTGTCTCGTTGCCCGTTCCCCCAGCCAATCGAATCAGACTCATTTCAAACTTAGCGTTTGCACTTGGATTGATACATTCGTACTTATAATCATCCGTTAAATACTCTTCGTTTGTTATTGGTTTATATGTCGTCCCATCATCACCCGTAACTTCTGAATTAAACTTGTTTGGTGATGTACTTGTTGTAACTTTTTCTGCAGATACAATATTACCGTCTTTTATGCTATAATATACATTTAATGTTATTGGCATTATATTTTGACTAGCAAGATCTAATGGTACCAGCAAATAGGTATAACTACTTGCTTTATCTGCCGTAAATGTAAATACCTGATCATTCCCTGTTTGCTTTTGAACGACTTCTGTTTTTGAGGATGCTATTTTTAGCAGGTTATCATAATTGGTAATTTGATCATCACTTATATAGATAAGAGTTGAAGGTCTCTTGCTATTAAGTGCTTCACTATTGGCTGCAATCGTATATTCATTGTTCGTAAGTTTTTCTTTGAAAGATATCTTACCATTTGTAAATACTTCTTTAGTTTCGGAACCAAGGGTGAGTTCCTTTTTATCTGTCCATCCTACAATATATCCTGTTTTAATATCGTACCCAACAACCTTATACTCTGCTATGGAAGGGGTATATTGAAGAGTAAGAACTATTTCATTCGATGTGATGCCATCAAAATCATTATCTATCTTGCTGCCGCTCTTATACTTACCGCCCAGAGCTGCCTCCCTTTTGAATCCGATATCTATTTCGTATTTGGTGGATGGCTTAAAGTTTGAACCAAATGCTACTGTAAGCTGCTCTTTTACCACTTTATCGTCCACAGCTATTTTGCTGTTTACGATATCAATAACGTCACTTATTGTATTTGAATAATAACCGACGCCTGCCAGGGAAGCTCCCTTTTCAGTACGATTAGGAATGGCTTCCGTAATCCAGTCTTTGTTTGTTATTAATGCTGTACTATCTTTTTTTCTGATATAATCATATAGGACATCCTCTATCGTTGTATCCTCTTTAGGAAGGACTTTTTTATCAAGAACTGTACCTGTTAGCTGAAGACCACCTTTTGCGTCTAATAATTTTTTCAATTCAGCATCGGTAGCTTTCGTATCTTTAATCCGAATTTCTTTGATATAGGCTTGGGTTCCAAGATTTAAGTTGGCGCTTTCAATTGTGCTTGCTTTAACCCCTTTAAATATTGTTGAGCTCAAGTTTGTACTAGTCTTTAACGTAACAACCGTGTTGGAACCATCCTTTTGAATGGTATAATCTAAGTCATCAGCTTTTTCAGCTTTTTTGTTAAGGTCTACTGTCATCTTATCTCTATTCGTGTTATCTTTGGAATTTTTTACGAAGCTTAGTCCGATATTCTTTTTGCTTGAGGCTACTTGGTATAAATTTTCCCACTGGTATGCAATGATAAGGTTACTACCAACAGTTTCTTTTGGATTAATATCTTTAATAAATTCTCTATTAGTAGTATAAGATGATTTATTACTTAGGATAAGACTTCCGATTCCTCCTCCTATTTTACCCCAGTCGTTTTTCGAAAGAGATTCTGTCACTGTCTTACTTGACTTATTAACTGAAAATAAATATTTGTAGACGCGATTAACCGTACCTGATGCCCCGAAATGTCCCTCGCTTTGAATCCGATCAATATTGGTATAGCTTGTTACGCTACCGCCGTTTTTTAGATTGAGAGTAAGACAATTCTTTAGTTTTGTGTAAAAGCTTTCATACACCCATATGTTCTCTCCATTGAAATTAATTTTATTAGATGTGGCTGTATTCGCTTTGGTCTTAACCGTTTTTGAATTGGTTATGGATGTAGTAACAAAATTAGCGTCATAACCGAAAAATGCCTTATTTAAGGATGCCATACTATCTTCGTCTACTGTTCCAGGCTCTTCTATGCCATAAACAAGCATGACATAGTCCTGAGCAGCTGTGTAGACGCACTTGACTTCCTTTCGATCCGCAACTAAGCCAAATGCCATTGTAACCGGTGTGATTTGGATAGAACAGTTATTTGCACTCCAGTTGTTTTTCTCTGGACTACAATAGCTTACAAGAACATCACTCCACGCTTTTGTGGCTTGGGAATTAGGATCGTTGTTATATGCGCAAACATATGCGCTGATTAAGAGATCAAGGTAATGAGAGGCGTATAAATTTGTTAAGAATTCAAATTTATCTTCTGCCGCTTTATCAAATCCATCCCAACTATCAGATTCTTTAAACATGCTGTCGAGCTCTTTCAATATGGACCTGTTTCCATCTATTGTAACTTTAAAATCATCGCTATTATAATCTACCGTTGGAAAAAATAATGTACTGCCGTTTTTCTTGTATTTTTCTACAGTCTGATAACATCCCAAGCGAAGAAAATCATTTACCTTTTCTTGGATTGTAATATCATCACCTAAATGCAAAACATCGGCTTTCGTATAATAATTGTAATATAAGATATATTGCCACAGCTTTAAAGCTTCTGTTGTTAGATTCTTGGCCTCTGTTGAGTTTGATTTTAATAGTGCATTAAGGTTTGCAGGTACCTTTGCCAGGTTGTCGAAATTAATCTGCGGGCCAACGGATACTTTCTTGTAAGCTGGCTTGAGGTCATCCAGCTTATTGTTCATTTTAAAATTTTTACTTTTTGTATCATAATAATATTTATCAACATGAACCTGATCAAGTGTTTTGTCGTCAGACCAGATGCTTTGTTTTTCAAGCCAACTATAAAAAACACCGCCATCATTTTCTATCTTAATCTCGTTTTTCATAAAGAGGGTACTAAGTGTTTCGCCCGAAGTGGCTTTTTTTGTTCCTCCACTTGTGTAATCTTTTGCTATGTCATTTGTACTCTGGCCATTTGCCAGACCTGCTTTGGGTTTTGCGTTTTCCTCAACACTGTTGTTTGGATAAGTATATTTTCCGTAAATAATATTTGAATCGTCAGAGTCAAATCCTAATTTAGTATAGCTGCCTTTCATATTGCTAAGACTATTTGAAGTGTACCAAATATAATCAGCAAATCTATATTTGATTAGGTCTCCGCTTACGAACAGCAAAGAACTTTTCTGTAATGGTTGTGTATTAAAAATACTAGAACCAGCATTTGCCCAGTACTGTTGGTCATGAGTAAAAGAATATTTATACTCTGGATACAGTGTATCAATCAGATAAACTGGAGCCTGGCCTTCTATTGGATATGAAACATTGTCTTCCCCTATAAAGGGAACTTCAACCTTACCGAGTGTGATTTTCTTTGAATTTGAATTTGGACTTGTATCTCCTTCCTTTAGTATGTCCTGTGAGTTACCGAACTTAGGAATATAGCTATTGTTATATTTGCTAAGAAAAGTACCAGAGTATACTTTTTTGCCGTTTTTATCTGCGTGATCTTGTTTCGTGTTTTTTAAAATGTATCCCCATTCGTCGTTTTCTTCCACGTCTATTTGATATATCAGATCGTTTTTAGTGTAGGTTTTCCCATTTTCTGTTCCGATAATATAGCTATTCAATATATTACCTTCAGAGCTACTATCGCTGCCAAGAGTGTAGGGCGTAATCGCAAAAATAACTTTTTCCTCTGTATATGCCGGTCCAATGCCACCAGTACTTTTGAAGTTTGAATTCTGTAACATAGTAACGGAAGTGTTGGTACCCACTGTTGCAGTTGAAGCAAATACCACTGTATTTGCAGGTGCCTTGCTTATGAGCATAACTGCAACCAGTATGGCAGATATTGCTCTTTTAAACATATTTATTTTCTTCATTTATGTATTTTCCTCCTTTTTACAAAATGTATATCAATTAACCTTTTTATATTATGTTGATTCTTTTTTTTATCAGCGTGAACATAAAAATAGCACCTTATATAAAATTATATAAGGTGCTATTTTTTTAAGTTGTACATTTAAAGCTTAATTATTGTTGATTCCATTTTTCAAGTATTTCTCTATTTTATCCCTATCTTGTGTGAAGCTATAGGAAGTACCTTTTTTACAGCTAATCTCGGCTTCTGCTTTATTATTACCGAATATATATGAACCATATAATACACCGTTTTTCCAGGTCCAGTCAGATTCCTTTGCTACTTCTTGAAATTGCTCGTTGTCTACACTATAAACGATTCCATCAAGTAGGATCACATTGGTTACGTGTCCAGGGAGATCAACCATATCACAGCCAAATTTCTGTGTCTTTGAATTGATTGTAAATGGATCACATATGATAGAAATCAAGCTGGCAATGACTACACAGTCTCCCCAGATGCCACCATTTGTATTTTCTAAGCGTGCCAGGTCGGTAATTGTACATACAGCATCCTGTATAGTATTAAACCTTACATCGGGGTCTGTTCTTAATTTACTTCCATGTGTCAGATAAGCATCTACGATAATCTTATATCCTTTCCCTAAATATTCACATGCTATTTTTGCACTGGACGCGTACTTGAATCCTTCTTTTCTGTAAATATTACCGGGCGTGTCGATGTCCTTAAACATATCCTCGTACCAACTGTCATATTTCCCGGTTCTGTTGACTACGGGAATACTTAAACAGTATGTCTCGTCTTCCAATATCACGATTGTTGCACCTGTCATGTTACCTGCTGTTACAAAGCCCTTGCTGTCAACGGTACAAATTCTTTTATCAACTACGGACCATTTCATATCTTTACTTGTTTTATCAATTTCTTTTGTGGGATTGTATCGTCTTGCTAATATCTGAAAGGTTTTATGTGTCGAATCAAAATATAACTCTTTCACATTCGTGGCTACCTCTGTTTCACCTACAGCTTTGTATAAGCCTACATTACCATCGGCTCTTCCGCTTTGGTTGTTATGGAATTCCGGGTTTTCAATGTAAGACCCAAGGTCTTTTAATGTGTATGCGTATGCCTTATTTGAATTTAAGGGTAAAAATATTATTAATGCAAGCAGTAATATTCCTAAAGATCTAATCGCTTTTTTCATTACATTCATCCTCCCTTTTTATTGGTTCTATGTAAATAGATTTTTTAATGATTGTAAGATTATTATGTCGCTTGTTACTATTTTTGGTAATTTAAATGAAAACAATATCTATATTTTACCATATTATTAATAGAATAACAACTGCCCAACTCACATTACTTTTGTTGAGGGTTGCACGATTGTTGTACAATTTTTGTATTGTGATTTATATTTGGCAAAATCATATATCTTCTGGTGAGGGAAATTAACTTGCTTTAATTGTTATTATTTCTGTTATATAACCAAAAGCAGCCCATCCAGAGCTGCTTCCCAGTTTAATGTTTATCTTATATACATACGGATGGTCCGAATATTTCCGTCTATCTTTCATTCTCCCATTCTTCCTGCTATTCATTCTGCTGTTGAAAAAGCTGTGTTAATACTGTGTCTCACAATAACAGCCTGTTCTTTCCGTCAAAAAGCAGATTCTCAAAAAGCTGTTTATAAAAGTACTATCACTGTCAATCCCCTTGGAAAAGTCGGCATAATTTGCCCGGACTAAGGCATTCCGGAAGAACTTTGAATTCTCGACAAAGTACCGGTTATTGACTTGGAAGCCCTTGTAGTTCAGGTACCGTTCCATAAATACAGCCGTGGTTCTTGTACTTCACTACCACACCTAATTCCTTGTACCCTCTATTTTGCTTTGATTGTTATCGACCCTGTTGTATAACTATTTTCACCTGCTGTAATGGTGAAGGTGTAGGTCCCTTCTGTAAATGGCTCGGTGTCCTTACCTAGATACAGTACGTATGCTTCTGTTACCCCCGGACGTACTATGGATTTATTACTACCTGAGTTTTTCTTGTCTTCAGCTGGTGCTGCAACAATTTCTAATTCATCAAGACTCTTGTTTCTATATTCGAACCTTATACCCTGTCCATAAAGTTGACTATCTACATGGCTCGTAACGGATATTACCACATTGTCGTTCACATAGATATCTTCCGGTGTGATATAGATTATCTGCTCGTTCGACGATACATCAATCCAATTTATGCCCTCTGCATCACTTTCGACATTGGTGATATCTTTTGTATCCACATTAGTGATATCTTTTGTATCTACATTGGTGATATTCGGTATGTATATCGACATTAGAATTACTACTGTTGCGATTACCGCTACTGCTCCAATAACGACCTTATGATTTTTAATTATGAAAACATGAACATTTAACTTTTGTGACAAAACTGCTTTTTTTAACATACTGGACCTCCTTTTAAAAACTAAGTATACATATTTTAGGGCTCATAATATATATTGTGATTTGAAAGAATATGAGTGTCTGTGTTTCTTTTATATATATCTGAAAAATCAATTCTTTCAACTTGACCTTTATGATAAGCATTGTCGGGATGTATGAAAAGGCAGCGTCCTGTAATCTAAGTGATAATCCTTTTGTAATAGGTTTAGTACTCTACCGTAGTGAAATGATATCTCTGTCTACCCTATAAAAATAATATGATAATATTATGTACTATGATAAGTTTTTGAACGTGTTTTAAACTACAAAAGAACACCAGCTCCGATTGAATAAATATCAATAAGGCTGGTGTTTTTCTTATGGTGTACTATTTACTAATATGGGTATTTAGTCATCTCCCAATTCTGGACCCTCATCTTTACTATTGCTGTAATAATCTTTAACTATAGCGTCTGGACACCCTCTTGCATAATCTGATTCTTCCAGTTCTCCCCATGACTTATTGTGAATATGCTCATCCTCTAATTTTGGAATATTATCCTTGCTACCGGCATCAGCTTTCATCAGATCCAATTCTTTTGCCTTTTCAAAGGCTGGGATTAAAAGGTGTTCCATACGTACACGCATAGTTTCAATAAAGTACCGTTTATGAGCTAAAGAACAAACCGGGATATTGCATACACTTTCCGGGATTTTTTCTATAAAGGCTTCAATTACATTTTGTTTTTCAAGAATAACTGATATGTTTTTAATTAGGGATTCCCTAAACTCCGAATATTGCAACGCATGATTAATAAAGTCTTTGGCATTAAACTGCTTTATACTCTCAGGTTTATTAGGCTCCTTTTCAATACCGTATATGGTTCTGAAATTTGTTGATACCATCAAAATTTTATCAGGATGTACATCTCTTATAAATTTATCTTCAGCTGCTTTGTCGATAAAACTTCCGCCATTATCAAAAATAGGCGCGAGCACATTAGGACCGTTCTGAGTATCGCTTCGTAGAATCCCCCAGTTACCACTATTTCGGTCACCATTTTTAATGTACATGTCAACCACACACATATCCCAGAACCGTTCATTAATTTTAGGAATTACATTTAAAATATCATTGTATTGAAGATGTAATAGTATTTCGTTTAAGTTTATAACATGATCTCCCGTTCCAAAAAATTTTCTATCCAATTGCTCTGAAAGTTGTTCGTTTGCGAAATTCTTAATTGTCCGCATCTCCATTAAACTTACACCATCGTCGCAAAAATCCTTACAAGCTACAACAAGTTTATTGTTTCTAACACCAAGAATTGTTTCATGTACTGGGTATCCCAAAAAACCATAGATATGACTACCAATAAATTCGTTTAATGGTGAAGTGGTATAAGAAATGGGTACATCTATCATACCCGTGGTTTTTTTTGGGTACTTGACAATCCACCGCTCATCACCAATTAATATACCGTCTTTTCTTCCTGCTAGTCCGCCATAGGAACCATTTCTGTCACTGAATGGACATTTGCTTAAGTCGTATATATTCATGATCGATACCTCCTCATTAATGTATCCCATTGGTATGAGCTGATTCGACCGCCTTCGCACATTAACTTCGCCCCTATATCTATCGATTGAACGCAGTTGTCATATTCTCCATAATTTCCGGCAGCGTCATACTCTTCTGCTTCCTTTAAGAGCTCTATATAATCCGGTAATAATTTATTGATAAAGTCAATTTCAACTGAATAATCTACGTACATATTCAAACTACTCCTTCTCAATTATTTCTTACCAATATTTTAACATATTGTGAAGAAAATTTCCATGTTATAAACTGTCTGTAGTGAAGCCTTTCGCCTTAAAACTTTTTATCAAATACGTAGAAACCTACCTTTAGGTATGGGGATATAAGCACGTTAACTCACATGTTGCCAACTATTACGATACCTTATTACTCTAATGTTTTTAGGTGAAGTTGTAATAGTTTCCTGTGCATGATTCTATCGCGTTAGCAAGTCTACATATGTCGATACTGTGTTTCGCCCATTTTGCTTCGACAGATATAACGCTTGATCTGCTTTTTTGATTATATCTTTTACAGACACAAACTCTCCATACTTACATTCAGCCAGCCCGAGGCTAATATGGAATTGTTGCTCTTCCTTATTAAATTGGTAGGTTTTTTTATTAAAAGTTTCTCGGATACGTTCTGCTATGGATTGTGCCTCTGTAACGTGTACTTTAGAACACAGAATTATAAATTCATCACCGCCATATCGAAATGCCAAATCAGTCTCTCTAATCTTTTGCTTAATAATAAAAGAAAGATCTTTTAATATTACGTCTCCATTTAAATGTCCATAATTGTCATTAATCCTTTTAAACTCATCAACATCTATCATTATTACAGTAAAGTCGTCTATTTTTTTCGCTGCTTCCATTATGGCACCTTCCATCGTTGTTCTTGAAAGAAGCCCCGTTAATTTATCATGTGTTGATGTTATTTTTTCTTTTGCAAGCGCTTTTCTTATACTTATAGCATTTCTTCTATAACTTTCACAAAAAATGCTGATAATAGTTATGCTTATAATAATTAATCCAAGCTCCTGCAAATCAAAACCGCATCTAACAATTTTAATCACATACATAGCTATTCCATATATGATGACCGCAAACCTGATACCCCATCCTATCACAAATATGTTGTCGGTAAGCCCTTTTACTCCCCCGAACAAAATTAGTACTACCGGCATAAATGCAAGTAAAACACCCATAGGTTGAGTAAACCACGCTGCTGTTGTAACGCACGAGGACAATATGGCCAATACTGGATGTATTTTTTTCCTGTTGTATAAGATTAGGATTAAAACACTCCAGATTACCATGCCAAGTGATATAATAACCGTTTCTAAAGTTATGCCATTGCTAAGATAAAATAATGACGTGATAATGTTTGCCAATATGCATATTTCTGTTTTCATTTTAATCTCAGTTCCTTATCTTTCTTCAATAAAAAAGCAGTTTTAGCTTTTATAGGAATTGACTCTTGCTTTTCTTCCTCTATAGTCTTAAAATCTCGATTACCTTATAAGTAACGTAGGTAAACTTCCTTTTTCTTTTTTAGTGTTGTAATAGACACCGGATAAATGATTTTTCTCCGGTGTCTATGCTGACTGCTATCGTTCAATATCATCCATATCTTCGTCGTAAAACTGGCTTACTGTATCGGTCAAATCCTCTTGTAATTCCTCATCAAATTTGTCATATAAAAAATCTTCATGATTATAATCGCCTGAATCATAACTTCCAAAGCTCTCTCTATACACGTCCTTGAGGCAATCCATGTATTCTGCCAGTGTTTTTGCTAAGCCCTGGTCCAATTCTGAAATACTATGTTCTTTATTCCATCCGTCAGAAATCACAAAGTCGTATTTGCAATTTTTATCCTCTGTGCTTGGTGGAAATTTTTCAATCAATTCTTTTGCGACATCAGAAATATTTTGTTCTATATAAGTGGCAAAATTGCTATTTATGTGTTTAAATATATGGTCATTTGTGTTATCAAGCACGATTGCTGTTGATGTATATCTTGTATTTTTTAAAGCTTTTGATAAATTTTCGATTACTTGTGCTCGAAACGTTGGATCATACATATCAGGCATGAAAAGCATTACATTTTCACCCCTCTTGATACACTCAATTGCTTTGTGTTCTGCCACATACAAAGCTTTCTCCTGGATATCCTGATGTGCCTGCCCTACACCATATTTCCTACCTAATTCAGAAGCAATATCTACGTAATTAATCATCGTATGGATGCCATGCTTCGCAATCTGATTCTCCTGGTAAAGAAATTGTTCTACAGAGGTTGCCGCTATAACAACAGCTAACTCTGGTATCCCGGTTTCGAGGCTTGACATACGTACCTTCCGTTCATCTCTAAAACTTTCAGGTTTCGTATCATATTCATAACTTTCGCCAATTCTTTCATAATAATCTTGCATAATATTATTTTTTACATCGGCTACAAGTGACTTAACCATATCACCACGTTCTCTTATTTTAACTCCAATTTCTTTTATTCCATGGATTGCTGCGGCAGAAAGGGAACTGATACTACCAATAACTTTGGATAAAGGCAGGCCAATAGCATAGGATGCTGTATACAAGGCTCCTATTGCTACGGCTCCTATGATTTTACCAAATTTCTTCTCCTCCGTTCCTTCTTTGATTAGGTTGTGACAAAGGCCATATACGCTATCGAGGGTGCTTTTATCTATAAAAGCATTACTAAGCATCGGAACTCCTTTCGTTATAAAGGTAGGTATTTGATCAAAAGAAGCACCTTTGATATCTCCCGTTCCATGTCCACCGCTCGGAACTTTTTCAATGATGGACATCATCGTTATTCCACAGTCACCTCTTTCCTTAACATTCATCTTCATAAAACTGTCCGACAAATTTGCTGCACATTTACCCAGATTACCCTGTTCTATTGATATGGCTTCGCCATATTTGTCGTAGTTAAAATTAATTCGGTCAGGGTTTTCCTGGTTAAACATATAGAAGATATCATGATGTCCAACTATGTTTAATGCGCTGTTTACAGTTTGTACATAATATTTGTTTTCTGGCTTTACTATAGGTATGCCCAGTGGACTGACAAAATCATTTTTACCACATATTGCTGTGATTTTATCAATTTGCATATCATAGAACTTTTTGCCATTAATTTTTTCAAATTTTTCAATTGCTTCCGGTGAAAATCCTTGTCCATCAAACTCGTAACAGTGGCTTATTTCATAGTTATGCTCTGCGGCCATACAGACATATTGTGCCTCATTGCCACCTTTACTGTGGCCTGATACATAAAAATTTATATCATTATTAGTGCCATATTGTTCATAAACGTAATCAAAATAGCGAACGGCAGCTTCTTGCATTACTGTACTTTCTTGGCCAAAAGCCTGTCCGTTATCAACCCATTTTCCTGCACCTGTTCCTCTATATGCTACACATATATCACCAGTATCTAATGCGAAAGCGTTTGCAACGATTAGCTCTGGTCCAAATCCGGAATATGGTGCGACATATGGGATATTCAGATTGTCAACACCACTTTGGCTGATAATCGTGATATCACCAATGCTTGAATTCTTTGAGATAGCGTCCTGAATTGCAGATATGTACTTTTTGTTTGCTTTGGACGTAAAGTCGCTATCGTATACAAGATCCTTTAACGTTCTTCCGGTGTAACTTTCCTCTTGCGTATCAAGATACATAAATGCATCTAATATAGCGCATGTGTTAATGAGCGAGGTTTCATCTTTGCTTAATGACTTTACCTGTTCTACTTTTTCCATCTTTAAATTTAACGAAAATATCCGGAAATATAACGGAAAAAATTCGTCCCTGCTTTTAGCAGGTCACTCCTTCTTCTGTATTTTTTAATTGTTTGTCTCATTTATGTTTTAAATGAGCAAACATCTAAAATTGTTTTTCAATCATATTATGGGGTTAATAGATAAAAAGAGGGGGCATCATATTATCTACGTTTTAGCTCCCTTCCCTTTTTTAGATTTGATGATATCTTCTGTTTTATCCTGCATCATTTATATTTGGTTGCCGGATGAGGGAGCTCATTATCTTCGCTCACCCGCTTCTGTTTATCGAGCTCTGCTATATAGGCCAGGACTCCTTTCATGTCATTTACCAGTGTTGATGTAACAATCCTTGGCATAGTGGATATGATCTTTAGATCTCTTACTGTTACATTCTCAAACATATAAGTTCTTCCAACTCTGCTGTTGCGTTGTACGGACTCAATTTTACCAACAATTACAACTTCGGTACCTTCTCTCTCAAGCTCATGGATTACAGTGGCAGCATCTTCTACATACCAGGTCATAGATGTGTTGCTAAGATACTTCGATTTGGAGCCCTCTTCAGCAATCATAGTTTTTACGGTAACTGTTATCCAATGTTTGTCATGCCCGTGACAGGAACTTACTTTACCTCTGACCACTACCACATTGTCATCTTCTGGATATGTATCGCCAATAACTTCTCCGCGCGTTGCAAGCTCAAGGAGAGTAGGTGTCTTATTCACTTCAAGGCCCCAGCACTCTTGGCTCCACTTATTAGTTTTGGGATCCCTTATGCTCTGCATAATACCTTTAACGTCTACATGGTCGTATCTATTTACATTCTCTATAGCCTTAAGTCCTTCTCTTCCATAGAATGTAATCGTTACGGTGTTTCTTTTAATTCTTCCATCACCAGCAGCCTTCTGCTGATAATCTCTTACTGTTACATATAGTCTTGATACCTTAGGGCTTATGTACTTACCCTGCACTCTTCCACGTAAAAATACGGTGTTCTTATCATATGGCGTTGTTTTCATAGATGATAATTGAACTCCTTTCATAAATAAATGTTTTGTCGCATAAGAAATTGCTTCATCACAAAAATACAAATAAGGGAAAACACATTACAAAGTCAACTTTTGTTATTTTCATTTAAAACATAATAGGAGGGGAACGTGTAATACATTCCTCTCCTATTATGTGTCAGATTAATTTAATGAAAATGTCTTTAGAAAGATAATTCTTCGTCTATAATCTCCACCATATCCTTCGCTTTCAGCAAATGCAACATCTTCCGCTGCTACATCGCTGTCCTCTAATATACATATAAAGCAATTCGTAAATTCATCTTAATTAGAAAGATATCTTCTATCAGCCATATGAGTCCAATTATCGTAAGAATTATTGACGTCAAAGTGTTTGCAGCTAGAACTTTTAGTCCTAAAAAAGAAATCCCTATGCCTGACTTCTTAATTATTTCATTGATAAAATAGGTCTGATTCTGGCTTTGTATTCGAACTACTTTTTCGTCCATATAATTCTCATATTCACTTTCTGTGCCTGAATTTAGTTTACTTACTGCTCCTCTGATAAAATTGTATGTCTCGTATCCTGCATCAACTTGCGATATCTGCTCTAGGTATGTAGTTGGAAGCCACCACAATTCTTTATTTAAGTCTCCAGCCCCTATCATCTTAGGAATTTCCGTGTATATAGGATCTTGTTTTATTTGGTTATCGACATAAATATTCAATTTACTTCCAATGAAAGCAGTAGTCACAACTGAAAGGATTGTAATTAGAAATAATATAATCAGCGCGAGTAAATTATTTATAGGGATATATTGTTTCATTGGTATATTTGTTTTCACTATGGTTGCGATAAGCATGCTTACAGATAATGCAACACATATTTTTAAAATAATAGGCTTGGCAAGATAATCTGTTATGGAGAAATACAGTAAAAGCCAGGCAATTGTAAATATACCGGCAATAACGATATCATATTTTGTTCGTATTCTATTATATTTTATATCCATAAATTGCTCCTGACTTAGTTGATAACAGCTTTTTCTCTTAGCTCTATTTGTAATGTGAGGAAATACCTTTTTATCAAGTCCACCTTATTTACGTAACTTGATATAGGGCAATTGACATCTGTAATCATAAGCTCTGTCACCTTTTCTTCCAGACTGTTTATTTCGTCTATTGTAGATATACTTTCTATCCCTGTCTTATTACAATAAAGTCGCACCGTTTCCGTATAGAAAGGGTCTCCTGCAATACGAAAATCTTTAAGATAGATTATTTTCATATTCTCCCTCCCTTGTTTACAGCATATTCTACTCCATGATCCGAATAATCAAGTAGCTTCCTTAATTCCGTTTCTTTCTCAAATTTTGCAATAGTTCCTATCTTTTCTTCGTCTGGTGCTTTTTTTATAATGTCTTTCTTTCTACTAACATGATTCATACAATTCCCTCCATAATATATAGTTTAATTGGATCCAACTCTTATCCAGCAGTCCGACGGGTATGTAGAGCTTAGTACAAAACTCTATCAAACGTAATTTAACTTTATTTATATTTATCCAATCCGTACATATTCACAGCCTCATCAAAGGTTATTATTACTTTCCTCTTTTTTTCCGAATTATAATAAGTAAATGACGTAACATTACTGGTAGTATCCCTGTTAATGGTTATATCCTCCCTATGGTTCTTCTTTACAATATCAACCACATATTGTTCGAAATCAAATTTGTCTGATATCACTTCTTCAGGGACATATATCTTGGTTTTATTCTTGTCCAACACTTCAATAGTAATATCTATGCCGTATCCATTTTCATCTCTAAATATACCGTTTATATCTTTGTATTTGATGTTTACAGACTTAATCTCATAATTCCTATCAGTGATTATTGTAATATCTTTTCTGATGTTACTATTCGTTTCGTTTTTTATACCAGTACATTTCACAATATATTCACTCGATGTTATTTCTACGGACCATTGTCCACCAGTTGTATTATCTAAGTAGTCCTCAAGATTAATTGAAACGGCTGTTTTGTTCCTGGCTGGCATCAGATATGCCTTATTTACTGTCTCACGTCTCCATCCACATCCGTCGATGTATACAAATTTCTTAATCGTTTCCCCAATTGTTGTAATGTAAAAATCGACAGCTTCTATCTCTGATGCATCATCTTCATATTCCTGCATTGTTGCTACAGATTTCTCATCATATTTAGATATGATCTTGTAATATTCGTATCCTGAATCGTTTGATTTTTTATAATTCACTACAATATTACAATTCTTGGGATAAGCTGCATTGACTACTTTGTCGGCAATTTCTCGTTCTTCTTCTGTTAAAATCTTTACAAAAGCTTTCGTAGACTCTGGGCTTTTTGTTGAAGTAATTGTAGGTGTTGCTATAGGAACTGTTGTAGGTATTGCTGTGGGAGCTATTGTAGGAACTGTTGTAGGAGTTACTTTAGGAACTGTTGTAGGAGTTACTGTAGTTTTTAATGTTGCACCTATTACTGTTTTTGTTGAGATTGTAAAATTAAATCTCATTATTTCAGTTTCATCGAAATTACTTCCCTTGACTTTGATTACACATATGTACTCACCAAGTTTAAGATTTCCGAATGCTAATTGCTCATCTACGATGCTTTGTTTGATTTCATAAGTGCTGCTTTTCGGATGATCAGACGTTTTGGTTACTACGGTTCCATCTTTTGATATAAAACAACCTGTCACATTATTAATCGTTCCTATATTTGTAGATATCAGACCACTAATATGAAAGCTTTCGCCTTCTTTCACCGACGACGGGTATATTTTATTTGTACAAGAAACTGTTGCCACTTTATGTGTTGGCGTTGACATTGGTGTTGGAGTTGGCAATATAGTTGGAACATAATCAATCCTATTGTTATTCCAGTTTTCCTTACTAATTAGAGCTTTATCTTTTTCTTCTTGTGAAATGTGTGCTCCGCTAACTGTATTTTCTGTTGCAGGAAACAAATTGCAACCTATCATACCTGTCATGCATAACACTATAAGTCCCAGCATCGATATTATTGTTATCCTTCTTTTTTGCTTCATTTGATTTAATTTTTGAGGAAGAGTATCCTCAATAGCTCCTTCCCTTGCTCTTAATATACTTTGCTGTGACACAAAATTTTTTAGGTTTTATTATGGTGTTTCATTATATCCAAAGATCTCTGGCAGACTATTAACATTAGTTCTCTATATACAAGATACAACCAAAGGCATCTTCAAGGTCACCGCATATAATTCTTTTTTTCTTTGCTTTTTTCAGATATGGAAGCAACATAAGCACCTGTGTCTGATCTGCACCTCCAGCTACTACACCAAACAATCCCAAAATTACGAGGATTGGATCTTGCAGGAAAGCACCTATCATTACCACTAATAATCCTGTTGTAATTGTTGGTGCAATAGTTCCTAGAATCATTTTCTTTAATGACATATCAATTTTGCAATGGCAATAAGGGGTGAGTTTTTTTATTCCAATTTTAAATCCTTTTCTTTTAGTCTCTTTATCAAATCCGAACTGCCACACCCACTTGTGCGTGAATTCATGCAGTATAGTCAATATGGTCAGTGCTATAAAGAAACCCACAACAAAAATCGCATAACTTATATCCCTAACCGTCAGTGCCTGCTCATAACTTAACGTCTGCATTATGTTAAGTTTTTGAGCAATTTCGGTAAATTTAATAGCAATCTTATATGCTTTTTCTGTTAAGAAAGTTCCGAGTATTTGATATCTTACAATACCCATAAAAGGAATTGTGATTGCCCAAGCTATCCCTGCTGCCAAGAACCCAACAAAACCTCCCATAACATTGGCCTTTAAAAATCCCATTTCCATAGATATCTTTGTACATTTATTTGGATCCACTGTAATCAAACGTTTGCATGCATCTTTATTTTTATTTTTGATACGATTTTTATTCATTAATTTTACTCGTCTCCTTATGTGTTTACCTGCATTATTATATTATGTGATATTGTTTTTTTATCAGTCTGTATTATCTTGGTTTGTATTTAAATCGTCTTTTCTGTACCGCGGTCGTCTCTTTCCTTGCCAGCCTCCAACACATTATTTTGTTAGTCTCTTCTTCTCCAATTATTCTCTCGATGTACTCAACTGTATCGTTGCATCAGGCTGACATTATGGAATCAATATAAATATATGTCTATTATGTTTCATAATTTTATGACTGAGCTGTCATGAGAAAAGTCAGGCGACGGCGGAAGACTTGTTGGGAGCGGACCAAGTTTTTACCAGTAGGGACTAATTCTTTTTATCAGTTGATAGAATATAAAGATTCATATTCTTCCTCCCCAACTGCTTATAGCTCTATTAACGCGGAAAAATGGAACTGATAAAGCTGAAAAGTGGAGCTTATTAGACGCAGAAAAATTGATCTTAAATGCATATTTTATGCAGCATTACAATTTTGTCTGATGATATAAAGAATTGTAGAATTATATTTATTACTCTATTAACCTTTCTCTTATCTCCTTACATTAAAATAGCCAATACAATACAAGGACCATTGTAATTTTGACCCTTGTATTATATTTATATTAAAAGGGGAATAAATAGTGAAAAATAGATATATCGAGTGGTTTTTAATTAAAAAAGTAGCACCTATTTAATAAATCAACTACCAGATATTCTTGTTATGTTTAATGTTTTTTTCCTATCATGTCATTAAAAATCAGCTCTAATTACAAGGGCTGGTATACTAATCGTAATCAGTAAAGTGAACACAATAAAAAACCCATGCTTTTTAAGCATAGGCTTTTAGTATTAGATGCTTACGTAAGCTCGAGTAATCTTTTGATAGAAGAAATCAACACAATTGCCTTACTCATGATGAAAGTGACTTTGCACCCTTCATTCACCAGGGTAATCCCAATGTAATTATATTAAACGACAGATACTGTTACCCCGCTTAAATATATATCAAGTTAGAGCCTGGCTGTAATGTGAAGATAATAATTGAAAGTATATCGCTATCTCAATCTTGAGAGAAAAGGTATGAACCCCTCATCAAGCCGCAGAGCTATGAGCCGTGGAAGAAAAAGAGCTTTCAGAATAATACAAAAAACATGGGCTGCAGAAACTACCCTAAAAGAAAATGTAAAAAACTCGAGGAATAGAAAGATAGAGCTTTCAAGAACATTTATAGATAACGTTAGAAATACATTAAAACAAATTAGGAATTCATCTTAGAATTAATCGGTTTCTAAAGGTCGTAGAACAATTGGGCGTTCTAAAGGCGACTACGCATTAAAATTAAAAATCAGAGACTTTAACCTTGTATGTCTTACTTTCATGCAAAAAGAAAGACATATTGCATCCTAACTGAAACTGTTAGTTTTGAAACACGCCCTCAAGTTTATGATACTATGCACTACCAATACTGTAACAGCAACTCTTATCCAAGGTGTAAGAAATCATAAGTTGCATTTCATGAAGTAAATTGCTTTGATAATAATCCTTGTTTTATATTTTTCATTGGTAATCCCTGTTTTATGTGGAAACTATTTTAAATCCGTTCTGTGAGAAAAAGGGGTTTATTATTGTTGTAAGGCTTTTTGTAGCCCAAGAGTCAGTTATTGCTCGCTTATTCCTTTGTTATTTTTATAATTTACATTTGTATTTACGATTACGTTACCTGCCTCTGTAATACAGGCTTCTACCTTTTTTCTAAAATCAATTGTGAAGTCCTTATTTATACAATGTTTTCCTTTGATTCCTTCGACATCTTTTATAAAATTCCTGCAAGCCGTTACCATTATTAAGTCAACTAAGTTATTTTCTTCATATGGATTTGCATTAATTTCATCTTTGATAGTTGGGTCCTCTAAATATTCGTTTGGAATGCGCTTGACAATATCTTCATAGCTTGTATTAACAATTTTTTTACTTTTAATATAATCTATGATAATATTTTTTGTAATATTATCTATCTGCGATTTTGTTAATATCATAACTGTCCCCTTTCTATTTATTTCCAATACATGCTTCTATTTCTCACATAATTTTATACCAAATAATATTATGAACTATATTCCTCAATAATGCAATATGTGAAACCCCCTGTTTTTATAGCGTATACCTTAAGTAATTATAGCACAACTATTTGCATTTTTGTAATTAATTTCCATATTTAATAACAATTAAACTTAGTTTCCTAAAAAACCTATAAAAGATTTCTCTCCAATAGGTGCTTTTGATGTTAATAATTAGGCGAACATGAACGTCTGTCTTGATCCAAGGCTAATTTAATCCGTAGGGTCCACGTACAAGATTTCGAATAAAGCAACTTCAATCTGATTAGTTTGTACATAATATTTGTAGACAAAATACAAAGTCGGTTATAAATGTATATATTTTATTGATTACATAAATTAAAATATCTAAAATTAGAAAAAAATGTATTATATTGGTATTAATCTGTAGTATAATAATTACAATAGAAGCGTGTGATGGAAGGTTCGAGCAATTGTTAAAATTGAGCTTACTAAAGAAAATGATAAGCTTCGATTTCCTGAACAATTTAAATAATCAGAGAGGTAACAGACGGTCCTATTATTGATAAGAACGTTGCTCTCACAAAAAACAGAAAGGAGTTTATTGCTATGAAGAATAAGTCGAAGAGAATATTTTTAGTAATTGTATTGTCTCCAGTTTTACTTGTGATGGGAATTGTAACGACCCTGGTTCTTATTCCTTTTTATCCGTTTTTACACGGTTGGGCTGTAGGTGATGGTAACCAATTACCTTCTCATCCATTTCTTAGGTTTATATGGGTTACATTAACAATGTATATTAGATGGTAGTATTCCTGTGGAATAGCTTCTGTCTAATGTACCAATATGTAGAAAGAGCGGTTTTTATAACCCGCTCTTTTTTGCCGTTATTTTATTAATCTTTATCAAAGAATTCTTGTTCTTCACGGTAACTGTCTTCTTTTGTATCGAGTAATCCTTCATCAGAGAAATCAAAGGCTTTCGCAGGATTATTTTTCTGCTCTGCTTTCTGAACTTCATCTTGAATAGATCCGCTGTTATTAAGATCCCTATAGTCATGGTTTCTATCTTTGGAACCAAGTTCAATAGCCTGTGCTTGTCCTTCTCTCTTCTGAACACCTTCTGCGAAGCCACTTGACTGAATGATAAGGTTCGTTTCTATACGCTTATTGTTTTCCTGTGGTGTCTGCTTTTGTTGATCCTGTTTGTTGATACCAAGCTCTTCGGTGTCAAGGATCTTTTCACTTTCTGTCGATTTCACAGCTCTATCGAGTCTATCTTTGTTAACATCGGTTTCTCCCTGCTCAATGCTTGCATTAAGCTCTATGATAACTGATCCTCTTTCGTCTCGTGTTACCGTATATGCCTTTAATCGGTCACCTTCTTGCGCAAGGATAAGCTCCGATTCAAGAGACTGCTGGGTAATAAGACCAGGTGCCATCTTTTGTTCTTCGGTTAATCGAACGAACTCTTTTTGGTCTATAACAGCAACGGTACCCATACGATCAGCGATTTTTGCAAGTTCCAGATCAAATTCTTCCCGGTTTTCTGTCATCTTCATATAACTTGGTTTAAAGTCAGCCCCCTTTTGTCGGTCTTCGTGGTTATTACTGCTTAATAATTCTTCGTAACGCTTTTTGGTGATCGCGTTATTTAATGAGTTCCTGTACACAAACTGTTCTTCAAGCTCATTGTTTTCATTTTGGGTTACATAGCGCTCTTCATAACCTTCCCTGCTAACGACTAGCTTATGATTCGGCTTCTCTGAGTCAAATATTACACATGGATTATCCGAAGTAAAATCTCCGGCTTTATGAATATAATTATTCATAATACTCCTGTATGCTGCGGTTGCTTCGATCCATTTACTATCTGGCTCTCCTTTAAACACTTCGATTTCTTTAATAGTTTCCAGAAGCATTTTTTCTTGGTCTCTTGGAACTCTTAAGGTATAATCGTTCGCGGACCGGTCAAATGAAACGCTTACCAAAACCCCATTATCATCCAGAAGCCTTAAAGCTCTGTCTACTGAGAGTTTGTCAAATCCTTTTACATCGGTTATAGGACATCCTTGGAAATACTCTTTCTCCTGTTCTTCGTTTGTGATGATATGACGTGGCTGTAGATAGCTATATTTTTTTACAAGCTCAAAGGTTGAGATTTTATCCTTTGAGTCTATGATATACATCTGTTGTTCTATTTCTCCCATATCAATGTCGGAGTTTCTTTCAAATTTCAAACCTGACTCTGCCATTTCTTTTTCAAAAGCATTGCGGTTCAAATAAGGAACGGTAACGCAGGGAATATTTCTTAATGCGCTTTCTACATCACCTGTCTTTTCAAGTTTTATTGGAAACGATTCTTCTTTTTTAAGAGCTAGATCTCTATCTTTCGTAATAAAATAGGAAAGAAAATTGAGTAAACCTGATGTAGTTTCTTTCAGAATTTGCATTTCTTGAGATGCACCGGTAGATATGGCTTGTATTACTGCTTGTGAGTCGTGATTTGCCATAGATGATTTCCCCTTTCAAATACATAACGATATTTTTTTCAATATTATTATGGTGAAAATAAAAATAAACAACGTGTAGATATAGGGATGCCACTGAAATGAGAGCAATTATGTGTTAGAAATATTTTCAAAAACTCTATTGACATTGACCTTGCGTCAACTTGTATAATAGTGGTAAAGAGGTGATATTTTTGGAGCTGATAAGAATAAACGAAGTTGTAGACAATTTCGGTATATCGAGTAGAACACTTAGATATTATGAAGAAATAGGGCTTTTATGGAGCAATCATCCTGATAATAAATCTCAACGTTATTATGATACCCAAGCACTTGAACGGTTAAAACAGATTATTATTTTACGTAAATTACAAATCCCGGTTAAGGATCTGGTCGTTATATTCAAAAGTGAAAACACGGCGGCATTGATTCAAGCGTTTGTGGACAAGCTTGCATCACTTGACACTGAAATTTCAGCCTTATCTGAGCTAAGACATCTTGTGGATGATTTTCTTCATAAAATGCTAATGAGTGGTATCAAGAAAATATCAGGTATTACTTTGCTTTATGAAGAAATCGAAAAAAGGCTTTCCACTGTAGAGAAAAAGGAGACGATTACCTTCGAAAAGTTGTCTGAAATCAACCGTGAAGCATTAAGGCTGCAAGATGTTCGTATTGTCCGTTTACCGCCCATGCGTATGCTGACTTCCCGCTTAAAAACAGGACAAGCAGAAAATCTGGATGGAGATAAAATGCAAAATATATTTGCAGAACATGGATTTATCCCCTGTCCCGGACTGCGGAATTGCTTTTATCGCAAAGAAAATAGCGACGAATGGATTATGCTTATGACAATTCCGAAAGATTTTGAAAACGAGACAATATATGCGGATGAAATCCTTCCTGGCGGTTTGTATGCAATTTCCAGCTCTTTCGTAGAAGTAATGGACGATACTTTTATTCTTCTAAGAGATTGGATTAATAAAAGCGAGAATTATGAACTTGATACAGGTAGTGACAGAAAATTACAGCGTAATGAAATGATTGAAGAAATCCTGCCGTGGGATATTGCTAATAGGCTGAACCGATATCAACAAGATGTATTTATTCCAATACGAATAAAAAATTGCGAGGAGTCGACATAAACTTAAAATCAAATAATATATAAAATTATATTTTTGGGGTAGTCTACCGCCCCCTATGTCGAAACCGTAGAGGTCTTTCAAAGCGTGTGAAGTTTTATGCAAAGAGAGACTGAGGTTTACATGAAGGGTAAGGCAAAGTGACATGATATGGGTATCGTTTTTCCTGTTTAGGGATGTGGCATTTTTGCTTTGGCGATTCAATTATTGACGAAAAAATAGGGGGTCATTGTTTTTTTAAAATAGTGCAACCCTTGAAAATATAGGTTTTAAATAAAAAAAACGGAGTGTCAGACTTGATACTACCATCTAAAAAAGGGGGTATGAGCATGGAGAATTACACCAGTAAAATCGGTAATCATGTATATGTAAAAGAAGGCGTAGAAGCAGTCAAGTTGTATAAAGAAGCATTTCGGCTTGAAGAAGAGGGTGAACCTTGGTTAGATGATGAAGGTTTCATCGTACATCAGACACTTGTGCGAAATGGGGAACTCTTTTTAAGTGTCAGCGAGAACAAGCATCTACCTGATGGATTCAATAAACTATATTCTTCTGGTGTGTGTCCAGCAATGTTATTTTGTGTATACTATTATAGTGAAGAAGACTTGCGCAGGACTTTTGAACTCTTATCAAAGGATGCAAAGAAATACACAGAGATACAAGTTGAAGGAAAGGATATTATTTGCGAAGTGATTGATAAATTCGGGGTTTTTTGGCATCTTCGTTTTCCAAAAGACCAAAATGCATCATTTATTCCAAAATAACAGATGCTGAAACTCTTACCACATATAATCTACCATGAGCTATAGCGAATAGGTTGAACATATACCACCAACAAGATATATTTATTCCAAAACAAATAAAAAACGAAAGGAAAAAAGAAAATGGCTGAACTACCTGAAATTGCCAAACTCACAGAACAAATGAGAAATACCCTGCACGGAAAGACCCTACAAACTCTTACCCTGCTACAAGAAAAATGCGCTAATATCCCATCGGATGAGTTTCAAAAACGAATCTTTGGTTCAAGGATTGATGACATACGAAATAAAGGGAAATGGATTATAACTACGCTCTCTAACGGTGAAAATATCCTTCTTTCTCTGGGAATGGGTGCGGATATTTTGTTCTTCGATAATGAGAAGAATATGGCTGAAAAGTACCAAGTAAAGGTTCTATTTAGTGACGGCAGCGGTTATACCGCCCGCTTTTGGTGGTTCGGCAAATTCTTACTCGTTTCGGATGACGAACTTGCATCAGAGTCAAATACAAAAGATATCGCGATTGACCCATTTGACGAAAGCTTTACACTTGATTATTTTTCATCTCTTTTAAAGGGAAAAAAGACACAGGTCAAAGCCTTCTTAATGAATCAAAAAAATGTCGGTGGCATTGGGAACATGTATATGCATGACATTTTATTCAAAGCCCGCCTACATCCTCAAAAGAAAATATCGAACATGAGCGGGGAAGAAATTAGGCTCCTTTATAACAGCATAACAGAGTTTTTAAATCTTTCACGGGAAAAGGGCTCCTTTGCTTTCGAAAGTGATTTCTTTGGGGAAAAGGGTGGTTTTACCATGGATTATTTCCCTATCGGATATAAAGAAAACCAGCCCTGTCCAATCTGCGGCGAAACAATTGTTTCAATAAAAACAGGCAGCACATCAACTTTTATATGCCCTGCCTGCCAAAAAGAATAATACAAAAATACACCTACTCTTTTTCAAAATCAGTTGGTGAAAAAAGTCCTTAATGGAAGAAAAAGCCTAATCGAAAGCCGTTTCAGAAAGAGCAGGCGGTCTACGCCAGTTGCGGCCAACGCTACGATTTGTGTGTGCATTATAACGGTGGTACTATCAGTGAGGAGTTCCGAGCGGAGTTGAAAGAGCGACTGATACGTGTATACGCGGGAGGTGTCGCCGATGGAGGTTATTGGGGTGATGATATGAAGTTGTGTGATGGCTGTCATACAGGAGGATTAGATAAAGATTTTAATTGTGATTCCTTGAAATGCGCATCGTAAAATGGCGTTGATAAATGCCAGAATTGCAATAAAAATCCTTGCCCCAAAGCATACTATTTATATCAAGGGCTTAAACCTGAAATCCATACGAATACCATTGCAGCCGATGATGTTACATGGGTGATTCTTCCTTATGTGTATGAGCAGTACGGAAATTAAGAACCTTAATATATTGCTTGATCAGAAAGAGCTGGTCACTAACTTTAAAATAGTAACCAGCTTTTCCTCATATATCATAGCTTACTTATTCATGAACACTTTTCACATTAACTTTAATATTATCAATGTCACTTTGTTTCTGCTTTATCCATTCGCGTATAATCTCTAAAGAAAAATCCTCGTTCCCAAATATTGATGTATCTGGTTTCAAAATTATCTCTGTACCCGAAGAACCTCCTAAACTACTAATATAAAGTTCGTGCTGGGCAATGCCACGAATATAATCTTGCTGAAAAGTTTTACCGTCCTTTTTTACATTTATTTGCAGAGCTTCGCATAGGGAATTAACAGTCTGTAAGCCTGCTTGTATCAGGTCACCCATTTGGCTGTATTCTGCATTAGTTATTGGGCTGCCAGCTAATATTTTATCTAATACCGCTTTACTTGCATGTAAATCTTCTAATAAGGGTAATCCTCTCCCGTTATCCTTAATTTTTATTCTAGCGTCTGACAAAAGCGTAATTTCTATGTTAGTACAGAAACCTGCCCTAGCCTCTTCAAAAGATTGTTTAAGAAATTCAAAAATAAGTTGATGCATATTGCTTTGTAACGAGCTTGTTGCCTCCATATTTAACCTCCCGTTAATATTTTCTGGTACAACATACATAGGAACCGTATACGAAGTGAGATGTTTCCTGACCGTACTTGGTGTTGAACCAAAGAGTTGAGTAAAGGCGCGTGTAAACCCTTCGTGTGAGTCAAATGCATACAATATTGCAACATCAAGAACCTTACGCCCTTCCAGTAATGAGACAATGGCATATTGTAATTTGCGAATCCGAATATAGCCCGTAACTGGCATTCCCATAGCGTCAGAAAATAGTTTGCTAAAATAGAATGGACTATACCCTGCTAATTCAGCTAAAACACATAAATTTATTTTTTCATATATGTGTTCCTCTATATAGGCTAATACGTTTTTCAACATGCTGCTATTCATATACATTCACCTCCCATTGTATTAAGTTGCTGCCGGCAACATAATTATTATAGCAATTAGTTCAGCGGTATTCTTGACTTCATATATTATAAGTTTGCATTTTAAAATAGTCTTTTAAAGGTAAGCGTATTCATCTATAAACTGTCTTACATCTACTTGCACTATTATATTAACAGCAAGATAAAATAACAAGTCGTTTCACTTGTACAACATTTCCATATCAAACCTGCTACACCAAATTATCTGAACAAAAAATAAGTCTCTAAACCCTTATTCTTAAAGGTTTAGAGACTCTTCTAATCAAGGTGACAACCGTATTTTGGTAATCCTCTAATTTTCTTCCATTAATTAGCGCTGCCATCCATCCAGATCAATGCATCCGATGTGACCCAGGTCTTGTTCTCATAAGTGATTGTCCATCCACTTGCCTGACCTATATCCTCCTGCTCGGTATATCTCCACTGGAAGGTACTATCATCCTTCCCTGCTGTCTGAGTCCAGGTATCTCCTCCATCATGGGTAACATACACCAGCTGCTTTGGCTCATCATCAAATGCATAGGATAATAATAATCCATCACGAGCGGTAAAGAAAACCGGTGGATAGGTGGTAAACTGGCTTCTGGAATATTCCGACGGAATCACCAACTCTTGTTGTTCCCAAGTCACTCCACCGTCCTTAGTCCGAAATAAACCAATATATCCGTCCCGGGGAGTCAGTGTGGTAATCCAGCCATTGTTACTGTTAGTAAAGATTATTCCTGTCTTTGATTCCAGTGGAATGGTGGCATTCTCCTCCTCTGTGCCGGTAAGCTTATTCCAGTTCATTCCACCATCTTCTGTTTTATATAAGGTTATGCTCTCTTTGAACATACCCTCCGCATTACGTTCTGCTTTCCATCCCTCTGTGGATGTAATATAGATATACTCCAGACTATTCTCTTCTGCCCTGCCTTGGTATATGGTTACACCAAAGGGAGTATTTCCTGTTAATTCTGCTCCTTCTGCCGACTGTGCAGGCGTATTATCCGGTGCTACTGTAACCGTTGGCAGGGTAGTGACAACAGGTGTAGGTATATTAGTAACCTCAGGATTTTTATTAGTATCTGTATCCTCTTGTTTCTGAGAGCATCCTGTAAGCAGTATTCCAATCAGAAGTGCTAAAATTATTAAGCATCTTTTTTTCATCTTAATGCCTCCAAATCAATATCTAATTATGTTGTTTGAACTATAGTTCTGTTTTGGCTTTACTTAATTTATTTATGAAAAATCATTGAATTAGTACCCATTCAATCCTAGCCATCTTATCCTGCTTTCATAATCAATAAAGGAAATATCCAGATCAACATCTCCCAAGATTCCACTAACTGAACCAGTGGCACTATACTGCCACATTCCAAGCTCACCAGTATACGTCAGTACATCAGACCATTGGGCTACCCAGCGATCGAATATATCCAAACTTGTATCATAGAGCTTCCCTGTAAACCAGCTTTTACTGCTGTATAGCATAGGATAATATCCTGCTTCTGTAAGAGTGTCAAAGTAGACAAGTGCAATATCCGCCAGAGTTTTCTTGTCAAGGTCTAACTGTGCCTTATCCTCCAGGTCCAGACAGATTGGATATTCAAATTGCTTACCTTCCAAGGTCTTAATTAGAAAATCCACCTCTATTTTGGCCATTTCAATGGTAGTGGCATGACTGTAATGGTAAGCCCCTACAGCAATACCACTGTCCTTTGCTCCCTGATAGTTGGCTTCAAACTTCGGATCCAGATTGCTGCTGCCATAAGAAGCGCGGATCATAGCAAATTCAACTCCAGCATTTTTCACCTTGTTCCAATCAATGACCCCCTGCCACTTCGATACATCAATCCCCTTGATATAAGCTTTCTCAACCGTGATGTTACATTCTGCCTGTTCGCCACTTTCATTAACAATAACAGAAATGGTTGCAGTTCCTTCACCCATGGCAGATATAGCACCCCATTCATCCACCACAACCACATCTTCATTGGAACTTATCCACGTTAGTTCCTGATTTACCACATTCTGTGGGGATATGGTCGCAATTAGTTGATCCGTACCTCCCACTACCATCCTAATATCGCTTTGATCCAAGGATACTAAGGCAAGATTAGGATCAGGAACATATCCACCTGTAATCGTAGAATATTGACTATATACCTTTGTCTTACCCACCAACCGGTAAGCTCTTATTTTATAATAATATGTACTTCCTAAATCTAATCCGGTATCCGTATAACCGGATTCTGACACTATGGTCAATAACTGATAGGTTCCATTTTTACTTGAAGATTGGTATACCTCGTAACCATTCGAGCCCTCAGACGGCCCCCAACTGATATCAATAGTACCTTCTTCCAAGCCTGATGCTGCCGCTATGAAATCTGGTACCGGCAATATCGGTTTTACTGTAATTACCGGGGAAAATCCTCCATATACTTTGCTATCACCACTCAACATATATCCACGAATCTTAAAGTAATAGGTTCCTCCTGGTTCCAGACCGCTCACTTTATAGGAATTATCTTTTGTTTGTTTCACAAGTGCGTACTCACCAGAACTGGAAGTAGCCATATATACCCGATATCCGCTTACATATTTCACCGTTCCCCAAGTTAGGGTTGCACCCTCATAGGATGTTAAATTTCCTTTAAAATTGTCTACAGCAACAGGCGTAATTTTTCCACTGATTACTTTGGAGTAGAACCCATAAATTTTAGATTTTCCGGAGGTTTTATACGCACGTACTTTATAATAGTAAGTCTTGCCCGGAGTCAATTTTTCGTTAATATAGCTATACTTCCCTGCGGCAATCGTCTTAACCAATTTATAGGTGCCTTTTGCAGAGGTCGCCTGATAAATCAGATATCCACTTGCTCCCGTTACCCTACTCCAGCCAATTTTAATGCTGCTGTCGGATGAAATTACTGTCTTTACCGTTTTTGGTGCAGTTAATTTTGTTGCTGCCTGAACCGTCTGTGGTACTCCTAAAAAACACATAACCACAGCAATAATAACCATTTTGAATAACACTTTACATAATTTCTCTTTGTTTCTTTTCATGTTAGCCTCCCTAGCTCTGCATAACAATAAAGTTTCTCACTGTAATCCAAAGCTAGAGTATTTTATATTTGTGTTATTACCATGGCATATTATAGGTATTTTTACATTATTTTATCAGACTGGGACAAAAGTATTAGAATGATTTCTTTGCTATTTATTAAGTATCAGATTTCACTTCTATTACTCCTATACTTCAGAATAACATACACCTAAGGTTCCCGGTCCGCAATACACTCCAACAATGGCACTAATCTGACCTATCAGATACACATTCTTAATGTTGGGGTTCCTGCGCAGCTTATCACACATTTTATGCGCTTCCTCTTCTACATTTCCATGAATAACATATGCATCGCACTTAGTGGTAAACTTTTCTCCAAATTCTATCAAACGGTTAATTGATTTCATTCTACCCCTGACTTTTTCACAGGTATAGCATTGCCCAAGTTCATCATCAAAGCTTACAATGGGTTTGATATTAAGAACATCGCCAATAGTACCGGAGATTTTACCTATTCTTCCTCCCTTTATGGCATATTCCAGAGTTCCGAATACAAAATACAAGTGAATCTTCTTTTTCATCTCTGGAATAGCTTTAATAATATTTTCAAAGCTCATTCCCTTCTCTATCATTTCACCACACTGTTTAACAAGGACACCTTGGCATACAGATGTGGATTTCGTATCATATAGGAAGGTTTCTATGAAAGGAAATTGTTTGCTGATTAGTTCTACCCCATTGACCGTCCCAGAAATTCCGCTTGAAATATTGATGGAAATAACATGGGTATAGTTCTGCCTTTCCAACTCCATATACAGCTTCTCAATATCCTCCATTGATGGCTGTGAAGACTTCGGTATCTCCGTTTTCATATTCATATAAACTTCTAGTGGTGTGATATCAATTCCGTCAATGTACTCACGAGCTTTGTAAATAATTCTAAAGGGCAGAACGTGGATACCATATTTTCTTATGGTTTCATCGTCTATATCGCAAGCCGAATCTGTTACTAATGCAATCCTTTCCATATGACAATCTCCTTCTGAGTAATATCACCGTTATTAATCCAGATAACATTTGTTTTGTTATCAACAATATCATATGTAGTTATTATAACCAAATTATCACGATTCGTACGTCAAATCAATATGCTCTTTTATTAAAATTTAACCGGATCTAATTACTAAAAAATAAGTCTCTAAACCTTTCATCTTAAAGGTTTAGAGACTATCTTTGCATCATCTGATTATTAATTAATACCTGAGTCATATCTCTTTATAAATTAAATCATCAGTTTATAATGCCAACGCATTAAAATATAATGGTAAAATTAAAAATCTCTTAAACTTCAAATTACGAAAATTTAGAGTTCCCTTTCTCGAGAGGAACAACCAGCCGTTTTTCACAGTTCATATCTTGAGACTTTCTGGAACCAAGATGAAATGACGAGCCGTTTCACTTGTCACAAAAAAAGATACATCACTTACGTAATGTATCTTTCATTTTTAAGGCGACAACCAGATTTGAACTGGTGATGACGGTGTTGCAGACCGGAGCCTTACCACTTGGCTATGTCGCCATATTTAACAGAGCTTTTATATTATAGCAATCTAGTTCTCTTTCGTCAAGATACATTTTGTATTTTTTAAATAATTTTTATTATTTGTACAATTACTCTCTTATAATCTGCAATCCTTGCTAATTTATTAATTCAACCTATTATATTTGGTCGATTCACTGCATTACTTTATAAAAATATAGTAAACACATATATATTATTTGTTGACATCTCCTACTTAAGTGCATTTAATAGTATACATTTCATACTCATAATATATGTATTATATGTTGTAAGAGGAGGTCATGATATTCAAATTATAGCTGTGGAGCCTTATAATTCTGCCGTTCTATCTGGGTCTGCTCCAGAGGTATCGGTGCTGGGTTTATACCTTCTGTACTGCTGCCTTTGCTGCTACACAGATTGCAAAACATCCGGAATATAAGGATAAAATTGTAGTCGTTCTACTGCCCGACACTGGTGAACGCTATCTATCAACTCCTTTGTTTCACAATCCTGATTAGAGTGTTCACCAAGCTTACCCTGAACTCATTAACTGTTTGAGCACAATTGGTCTTTTACTGGACTATCAGCTAATTTATAAAACAAAAAAGCAACTGTTTGACAGTTGCTTTTTTGCTATTCAGCTCCCCGAGTAGGGCTCGAACCTACAACCCCACGGTTAACAGCCGTGTGCTCTACCATTGAGCTATCGAGGAATACCTTAATATTATAAAAAACAGAAAACCAAATATGCTTTCTGCTTTATAATTGACTAAATACTACACACGAAAACGTACATCCAATTAAACTGCAAACCATATTAGGTCAAGCCCTCGACCTATTAGTAACAATCAGCTACATGCGTTACCGCACTTCCACCTTTGTCCTATCTACCTTGTCGTCTTCAAGGGGTCTTACTAGCTTGTGCTATGGGATAT
>JAEWQV010000041.1 GCA_023399055.1 Bacillota bacterium
CCTTTATCCAAGGTTTCCTTCTTGTCTTTACTGAAAAAGCTAAAAATACCCATATTTATTTTGTTTCTGTTTTTAATCCATCCTGTTCTTATAATCCTCATAGCCGAACGTACGGTACACCACCAGCTGGTCGTCCTTGTTCCAAAGGGCCAAGGAAGGGTGCGGTATGCCGTTGAACATATTCGTCTTCACGATCGTGTAGTGGATCATATCCTCGAAAATCAGCTTGTCGCCGATCGCCAAAGGCTTATCGAACGACCAATCCCCCATATAATCACCGCTCAAACAGCTATTTCCCCCGATCCGGTAGGTAGGTTTCCCTTCCACGGCATCCGTAGCGAAACGGATAGCCGGTTTGTAGGGCAGCTCCAAGCAATCCGGCATATGGCAGGTGAACGAGGCGTCGATAATCGCCGTCTTGATACCGTGGTTCTCCACGATATCCACCACGGTTGTCAGCAAGAACCCGGTCTGCCAAGCGAAGGCGCTACCCGGCTCCATGATCAACTCCAAGTTCGGATATCTCTCCTTAAAGCCTTTCAGTAAAGCGATTAAATGCTCCACGTCGTAATCCTTACGGGTCATCAAATGACCGCCTCCCATATTCAGCCACTTAACGTGAGGCAGGAAACGGCCAAAACGCCTCTCCACCTCGGCCAGCGTCCGCTCCAGATCATAGGAGGTAGACTCGCACAAAGTATGGAAATGCAGCCCCTCGATACCCTCCGGCAACGTGTCTCCCAGCAAGTCGCCGGTCACCCCCATCCGGGAACCCGGGGCACAAGGATTATACAAGTCCGTCTCCACGTCCGAGTATTCCGGATTGATCCGCAATCCACAAGACACCCGGTTACCATCCGCTCGCACCATCGGGTAAAAACGATGGAACTGAGAGAGCGAGTTGAACGTAACGTGACTACTGTATCTCAAGATCAACGGGAAATCAGCCTCCGTATAAGCCGGGGAATAGGTATGCGCCGGACTTCCCATTTCCTCGAAGGCCAACTGGGCCTCAAATTTAGAACTTGCTGTCGAAAAAGGAATGTACTCACGTACGATCGGGAACGCTTTCCATAAAGCGAAAGCCTTAAAAGCCAATATGATATTCACTCCCGCACGTTCTTTTACGCTCTTGATCAAGGACAGGTTGTTTCTCAGTAATTTCTCCTCCATCACATAGCAAGGCGAGGGTATCTTGTTGATGTCTATCATGCTGTATCTCAATATTTCATATTAACATGCAAATATAAGAAAAACATTCTGATATTACAACTATTATCGGGGTAATTCATTGAATATGTCGCAGAAAAAAGACAGTTGTGTTAACTTGCGAATACTACTGTGTTCGTAGACAAATACTATAGTACTTGGGCACAAGCACTATAGTATTTCTGGGTTCTTTTCATTCTCTTTTTAATCGAAAAAAAAGAAAGGAGGCATCTTGCCTCTATTCTTTATATTTTTATTATAATATCTATTTATATCTTATATGATGCGAAAGTGAGTTCGAAAGCCCATTCGAAAATAAACCTTTCCTTTTCTGCCAATCATTAAAATCCAACGACTTAGCTTCAAAAAGCAGTGTTCGATTCGGCATTCGAAAATGAATTCGAGCAAAAACGCACTTAGCCTAACACGCTGAGTTTGGCAAACTTAAGCAAAAGTCGCCTTTCTCCGAAATTCTTGAAGGCGACCGTCACTTTCGCATCACCTCCCTCACCTTCCATCGAGACGATCTCGCCATCGCCGAAACGGTCGTGATTGACCTTCTGGCCCACCCTCAAAACAGAGGCATCCGTGGCCGGAGCCGCCGAAAAGGACGATTCCATCGTGTTTTTTAACTTCGTAAGATGCCCTTGACGCTGTGCCGCTTGCTTCACCGGCGACACGAAATCATCCTCAACCGCCCTTGGTTGCCGGAATGGAGAGGCAAAAGCCGGGCGCCCGTAGCGTTCACGGGCCGAGGCGAATGCATCTGAAGCGCCGGCATCCGAAGGCATATCCAGATACTTAGCGTCTATATCCTTCAAGAAACGGCTGGGCGTACACATATCCGTCTTCCCGTTACGATAGCGGCTCTTCGCATAGCTCAATACGCAATTTTGCTCCGCACGGGTAATCGCCACGTAGAACAAACGACGCTCCTCCTCTACCGCTCTCGGGTTATCTTTCGATAGGGACGAGGGGAATAGGTCTTCCTCCAAGCCTACCACGAAAACATTCGTGAATTCCAATCCCTTGGCGGCATGTACGGTCATCATCGTGACCTTATCGGAGTTTTCCTCTTTATCGTTATCTTGATCGGTGAGCAAGGATACCTCCGCCAAAAAGTCGGACATGGCGACTTGCTCCATGCCCTCCTCACGCCGGATCTCGCAAAACTCGGCGATACCTTTCAGCAACTCCTGCAAGTTCTCTTGCTTGCTCACGCCCTCTACGGAACGGTCTTGAAACAGGTCGGAAACGATGCCGCTACGCTTCACCACCAAGGTAGCCAATTCCTCTGCGGAGAGTTTTTTATTCTCTTCAATGAAAACTTCAATCAAACTACGGAAATCGCTCAGTTTCTTAGCTGTACCGTTATTTATCGGTAGCGAATATTCTAAGGGGGCTTGAAGCACGGTCCATAGACTTACCCCGTATTCGGTAGCGGCACCGACAAGCTTACCTACCGTCGTATCCCCGATTCCCCGGGTGGGATAATTGATGATTCGCTTCAAGGCCTCCTCGTCGTGCGGGTTCACGA
>JAEWQV010000014.1 GCA_023399055.1 Bacillota bacterium
CCAATGAAGCTCTGGCAGGAAAAATATTTGAGAACGTAAAGCAAACCGTATCCAAAGACGGAAAATTACTGGCAGTTCCAATTGAAAGCACTGCCTGGGGCGTATTATACAACAAAGATATCTTTGAGAAATGCGGTCTTCAGGCACCCAATACCCTGGATGAACTAAAAAATGTGTGCCAAGTGTTAAAGGAGAATGGATACACTCCATTTCTGCTGGCATATCAGGAGCAGTGGGTCCCCCAATTAATGACCGCACTTTCCATCGGGGGTAAAGTATCCGGCGATGCTCCGGACTGGCTTGACAGAATGTACGCTGACAGCGGTTCTTACTCGGAAATCAGTGATATCTTTGATGCCATTGATGTTATTATGCAAAATGGTACGGAGAGAGCCATGGAGGAAGGCAGTGAAGCGGGAAGCGCCGATTTTGCTGTTGGCAAAGCGGCAATGTATGTTCAGGGGACCTGGGCATCCAATACAATCATGACAACAAATCAGGATATGAATCTGGGAGTATATGCCTTACCCGTAAACAATAATAAGGACTGTACCCTGATTAACCTGTCAACCTCCACAACCTTAGGCGTTTATCCTGAGAGCAAGAATCTCGATATTGCTTTAAAATTTGCAAACTATGTGTTAGATGATAAGGATTCCTCTACTTTATTCCAATCCTGTTCCTTTAACCCTATTTCAACGGTTCATAGCTATGAAACCTCTTCCTGGGTGAAAGAAGCATATGAATATGTGGAAGCGGGGCGCTCCTATCAGGACCTGGTATTGCCTCAGGCAGTTACCGAGGAGCAAGGCAAGCTGTTGCAGGAATACTATGTCGGTGCTGTGACGAAAGAGGATATTATTAAGGCACTGGACGCCAAATTTAAGGAATCGAATAAATTAAATCAGTAAATAATACAAGGGCGGGCCTGTGCCCGCCCTTCTTGCACTCAAATTTAAGGAGATTGCCAAATGACCAAAAAGAATAGAGACAACCTAAGTCTGTTACTGTTTGTTGCTCCGGCCCTCATCGTATATTTCATTTTTAAACTGTATCCGGCATTTTCAGGAGTATATTATTCCATGACCTCCTGGAATGGACTGGCCAAAACAAAAGACTTCATAGGGATAGAAAATTATATCGAGATATTTCAGGATATGAACTTCTGGAGGTCCATGCTGTTCACCTCCAAATATGTTCTGGTAATGTTATTCGTTGCGAATATATTAGCATTAAGTCTTGCCGTTGGAATTGAAAGCAGGAAAAGGGTGAAAGGAATCTTTCGAACCCTGTTTTGTATGCCCAATATGATCAGCATGATCATCGGAGGCTACATGTGGAACTTTATATTTACTAAGGTTCTCTACTATTTGGCAGATCATTGGGGGATGACCTTTTTTGATAAATCCTGGATCGGAGATCCGAAGTATGCCTTTATTGCTATTATAATCGTATCCTCCTGGGGAATTGTAGGCTATCTGATGATTATTTATATGGCTGCGCTTCAGGGAGTTCCCGTACATCTAATGGAGTCGGCAAGCCTGGACGGTGCAGGCTCCTGGCAGACTTTTTGGAGAATAACCCTGCCATTGATACGCCACTCCCTGACAATCTGCATTTTTTGGACCTTAAACTCTATGTTCCAGGTATTTGATGTGATCTATTCACTGACTGGAGGAGGACCCGGCAGAGCCACCCAATCGGTAGCAATTAATATTTATGAAGAAGCCTTTGCGGGAAACAGCAGATATGGATATGCTACGGCAAAATCCATCGTTCTGTTTATGATCGTATTAATGATTACGGTAATCCAGTTGAGGACGATGAAGAGAAAGGAGCAGGAACTATAGAATGAAGAAGAAAAGATTAATTAATAATCTTGCAGTATATACCGCGCTCATACTGCTATTACTGCTTTGGCTCTTTCCGCTTTTCATGGCTTTGATGAATTCCTTTAAATCAAACGGAGAACTTTTAACTAATGTGATGGCATTGCCGGTTACCATTAACTTTGAGAACTACATCCGTACCTTTAAGAAAATGCATTATTTGAGAAGTTTCCTTAACACAGCGTTGTTAACTATCCTGGGTGTCGGCATGATGATACTATTTTCCGCTATGGCGGGCTGGCGTTTATGCAGAACAAAGACCAAGTTGTCCTCTGCCATCTTTGCTCTATTTGTTTTTTCGATGCTTATTCCTTTTAGTTCCATCATGATACCGCTTTATAAAGTCATATTGGCACTGCATATCAAGAATTCTTTAGTCGGTTTATCCTTTGTATATGCGGGATTCGGCGTAAGCATGGCTATATTTTTGTACCATGGTTTTGTGAAGGGGATACCGTTTGAATTGGAAGAAGCGGCGGCAATGGATGGCTGCGGTAAGCTCAAAACATTCTTCCGGATCATACTTCCGATGCTGAAGCCCGTAACAGTGGCGATCAGTATTTCCAACGTGCTGTGGGTATGGAATGATTTCCTGCTGCCGTTGATCACTTTATCCGACAACAAAAAGTACAGTTTATTGCTTTCAACCAATATCCTGTTTGGTCAATATAGCAGCGACTGGTCGGCAATCTTAAGTGCGCTGATATTATCCGCTATTCCTGTTATCATCTTTTATGCTGTTTTTCAGAAGCAGATATTAAAAGGGATCGGGGATGGAGCTGTAAAGGGATAACACTATACAAGGATAGCGCTGTAAATGATAGGATGCATCTGGAAGAAAATGAGTAATTTATTAGATAAAAATCCTTGAGGCAGGGCCTGGTAAGTCATCCTAAAAAAGGTTATGATAAGTAATATGGCAAAAAGTATTCGGAGTTAAGGATCATCCTAATAATATAAATATTGCTTAGAGATAGACAATTGCGAAACGACATGTTTTTATAATTGTATACAATAGTTTCAGTTATGAGTTTCGTAATTACCTAATATTACTTGGAGAAAGCAGGAGGAAGAAAACATATGGATTTTGTGAGAGCAGCGGGAAAGGAGATCTATGCAGGAAAATCTCCTGTTTTACTAAGGGGATTTGGACTTGGAGGATGGTTTTTACCGGAAGGCTATATGTGGAAGCTTTACCGGAAATGTGACCGCCCTCGCAGAATGGAAGCAATGATTGAGAAACTCTGCGGCAAAGAATTTGCTGATAACTTCTGGGAAAGTTATCTTGATTATTATATCACGGAAAAAGATATTGAGCTCATTGCAAAAGAGGGTTTTAACTCTGTAAGATTGCCGTTGAATGCAAGGCATCTGTATGAGATAAAGGATCAGCGGCTGCGCTTACTGCCTGATCTCTTTACAAGAATTGATCAGCTGATCGAATGGTGCAGACGCAATCACATCTATGTTATTTTGGATATGCATGGTGCTCCCGGAGGGCAGACAGGCCAGAATATCGATGACAGTGAAGCGGATCAGCCTTATTTATTCATGGAGCAGAAGTATGAAGAGGAACTGATATTTTTGTGGAGGGAACTGGCGAAAAGATATCGTGACGAGCCGGTTGTGGCCGGATATGATTTGCTTAATGAGCCGGTGCCTGACTTTTTTAATCAGCATAATCATAAGGTTCTGCCGCTTTATCGAAGATTAATTCGTGAAATCAGAGAGATTGATGACAAGCATATGATTATTTTAGAAGGAGTTCATTGGGCAACGGATTTTAGCATTTTCGATCCATTTACGAAGGAAGAGGCAGCAGATAATATTATGCTTCAATTTCATAAGTACTGGAGTAATCCTGATGCAGAAAGCCTGCACGAATTTATCCGGAAGGCGGAGGAACTGAATGTACCATTATTCATGGGTGAAGGCGGAGAGAATAACTGCGACTGGTATACTACGGTATTTCCCCTTTATGAACAGCTTAATATCAGCTGGTCCTTTTGGAGTTATAAGAAGATGGACTGTACCAATTCGCCCATCGCATTTCCTGTCCCCGGGGGATGGGAGGAATTAATTCGCTGGCTTGATGAAGGAGGCCGGTTGCATGCGGAACGTGCCGAAGCCATTTTTAATAACTTCCTTCATTGCCTTCAAAAAGGTAAAGTCAATGAACCGGTACTTAAAGCGTTAAAAAGAGAGGTCCCTGTTATAATACCCTGTGAAGCTTACAACCATTACCATATAGTTTCAAAGAAGCTTCCCGGTGCTGAACTCCGCATAAGTGAGCCGGTCAGTATCATTTTCGAAAATGGCAAAGCTGGGAAGGTGAATTATCAACGCTATGGCGGTGAGGAGCAGCCCGCAGAAGAGAACTTAGTGGTGCAGCTTTTTTCAGGTGATAGAGTGGGGTATTTATTTTATAGCAGTGAAAGAAATAAGATTACAATTCAGATTCGTGCAGAAGGCGCAGGAGAATTATTGGTAGCGGTTGAAGATGACCTTAAAACAATACCAGTGAATCAAAAAGACGATTACGAGGCAGTCATGAATTGCATGTCATGTAAGGCTCAATACTTATGGCTGTCATGTGTTAATGGCAGTATTAGGGCCGATTATATCAACTTATCAAATTAGCCGGGTTTTGTGATCGATTTGGTGCTGAAGTATCTTGAACTGGCAAGGCAGCTCTGCCAGGATTGCAGCACTGCTAATTTTAAATTGAACACCGGGATACAGTTCTACCGGTTGGCACAGCAGCTTGGTTACGGTAAGAAGGATTCCTCCAGCGTAATCAAGCTGATCCGGGAACTTGAGCCGGCAATTCACTGTGATCAACAATAGGAACAGGAATAGGAGCAGATACTCGGGGCCTATTCATCAAGATCAATGATATTGCTTGTATACTTAATCTCCCCGGCTAAAATACCGTCAAAAAATTTCTGCTTGTTATCAATGAAATCAATACTTTCATTAATTTCATTGATTTTGTTCCTTAATAATTCTTTCTGAACAGCCAACATAAGCTTTCTTTCAGAGATTGTGGCCTCCCCGCCTAAACATAAGCTCATGTATTTTTTCATGTCCTTAATGCTCATATCACATTTTTTTAAACACTGCAAACTCTTTAACCAACGTATGTTTCGTTCGTCAAAATTGCGATAATTGTTCTTATCCCTTTTGACATTCGGAACAAGTCCCTCGTTGCAATAAAATCGCAGCGTTTCATATGAAATTCCAACCTGCTCGCATGCTTCTTTCATTGTATACATAAGATACCTCCAAATAAATTATTTTAACAAATTATTTTAAATTGCTCTTGCTCTGTGGTAACTACCGGGTTGTACAATGTTATTATAACGAAAATACAAGAAAGCTTCAAGGAGGAAAGTCGAAATGAAGGTTGTACTGGTCAACGGGAGTCCCAATGCCAATGGATGTACATTCACGGGTCTCAGTATTATTAAGGAACAATTGGCGAAGAACGGCGTTGCTTCTGAAATATTTCAGGTAGGCAAGAAGCCGGTGTTAGGATGCACTGCCTGCAGGGTTTGCAAACAGCAGGGCAAAACCGGCAGATGTGTTTTTGACAATGATATGGTTAATACGGTAGGTCAGGCACTTCGGGAAGCGGATGGCATCATTCTTGGTTCCGCCGTGCACTTTGCATCGGCTACGGGTGCGGCGACATCATTTTTCGACCGTTTATTCTATAGCCTTGAACCGGAGGCAAAAAGACTGAAGTTTGGTGCATGTATCGTCAGCTGCAGAAGAGGCGGCTCCAGCGCAACCTTTGACCAGTTGAACAAATACTTTACGATTTCACAAATGCCCGTTGTGTCATCCTGTTATTGGAATGGTATTCACGGTTTTACTCCGGAGGATGTATATGCCGATGAAGAAGGTGTCCGCATTATGAAAACATTGGCAAATAACATGGCTTATCTGATAAAGTGCAAGCATCAGAGCAATGTCCGGCTTCCGGAAGATCTCCCGATTGTTATGACAAATTTCATCCGGTAAAAGCTGCTTAGCGTCAATAGAATATTTATAAATTTTTTTCGAAGAAGGCTTATAGTTAAATTCAAAAATCATAAAAAGGAGTAGTTAATATGAAGTATGTAGAATTAAACAATGGTGTAAAAATGCCAATGCTGGGATATGGAGTATTCCAAATTCCTGATCCGGAGCAATGTGAAAGATGTGTATTGGATGCAATCGAAGTGGGGTATCGCTTAATCGACACCGCCCAGGGCTATGGCAATGAAACGGCGGTTGGAAACGCTATTAAAAAATGTGGTGTTCCAAGAGAGGAATTATTCATCACTACAAAAATATGGATTTCTAATTATGGATATGAAAATGCAAAGAAATCGATCGAAGGCTCATTAGAAAGACTTCAGCTGGATTATTTGGATTTATTGTTAATTCATCAGCCATTTAATGATTACTATGGAACTTACCGTGCTATGGAGGAATTATATAAAGAAGGAAAGCTAAAAGCAATCGGTGTAAGTAACTTTTATCCGGACAGATTAATCGATCTTATTAAGTATAATGATGTTGTTCCGGCAGTTAACCAAGTGGAAACTCATCCCTTTAACCAACAGGTAAAAGCTCATGAAATCATGAAGAAATACGGAGTGCAAATTCAGGCCTGGGCCCCTTTTGCTGAAGGAAAAAATAATTTGTTTGGAGATGAAACCTTAAAAACAATCGGAGATAAATACAACAAATCCAATGCACAGGTCGCTTTACGATTCCTTATTCAAAGAGGTGTATCGGTAATTCCAAAGACAGTTAATAAAGAAAGAATGATACAGAATATTGACGTGTTCGATTTTGAATTAACAAAAGAGGATATGGATAGGATTGCTTCTTTAGATAAGGCAGAAACTTTGTTCTTCTCACACTACGATCCGGAACAAGTGGAGCGCATAACAAGCATGGTAAGAAAATTTTAATCACCAATGCCAATAGATGGATACCCCCTTGTTTTAGGGGGTACATTTTTGTAAAAAACAATGTGAATAGCATGAGTGGAATCAATTATAAAAACTGATTGACAATGTATGGAATTTGAGATAAAATTCTAGTTGACACATTCCTGCAGGTTGTAGGTATACAGCCGAACAGAATGGGAGATTATATACACTGAATTCATGATTGATTAAAAGCAACGCTTTTAGAAAGGAGATGTTAGATTATGAGAAGAGAATATAATGAGGTGACAATAATCTAACTAAATATCGGCAAGGTATACTGTCCAATCATTGACATGTGTGAGTAGCCTTGCACCTTCTTCGAGCAACCTGAATCGTGTATTGAATAGAAATAGCAGCACGCCTTGGTAGCGTGCTTTTTATATGTCCTTTTTTATAAATCCGCAGGTAGTAGCCGTAATCTGCGGTATTTTTATGCCCTTAATCCGGTGGCAGAGAAGAAGGAGAAGATATTGGAGTGGGAGAAAGTAGAAGCAGAAAAGACAGAGAAGGGAAAAACAGAGAACAGAAAGGCGGAGAAGGAAAAGCCAGAGAAGGAAAAGGTGAAAAAAGAAAATGAAAAAACAGAAACAGAAAACGAAGAAAATAGTAATGCAAATTAAGCCGGTAAAAAGGACCTGTACAAATCAAAACAACATGGAAGGAATTAATAAATGAATCTAAAAGAATATGGATGGAATGAGTTTTTTGAAAAGGAATGGAAAAAGAATTCAGCTGCCGGGATGTTTCCCGGAAGAGTGATTGCTGACTATGGTCAGATCGTTCGTGTAATAACAGAAGAAGGAGAGCTTTCGGTTAACAGGCCGGTTAACAGACCGGAAGAAGCAATGCTTCTGGCCGTCGGCGACTGGGTTGCTTTGGAATATTCCCAGGATGCCAAGGCGCATCATATCCGCTTTGTGTTAGCAAGAAAGACGAAATTCTCAAGAGCCGGTGCGGGCCGTGAATTAAAGGAACAGATTGTGGCAGCCAATGTAGATACTGTTTTTCTGATTCAGTCTCTCAATCGGGATTTTAATATGCGAAGGCTCGAACGATATATAATTACAGCCTGGGAAAGCGGTGCAATACCGGTGGTTGTGCTGACAAAAGCAGATTGCTGCGATGAGGTGGAAGAGAAGACAACGATCGCCTGTTCCGCCGTCCCTGGGGTAGAGGTGATCGCCATAAGCTGTATAACGGGGGAAGGAGTTGACGAAATCAGAAAACACCTGGCGCCCGGCAAAACCATAGCTCTGCTCGGTTCCTCCGGTGTGGGAAAATCAACACTTCTAAATTATCTGGCGGGAAAAGAGATTTTAAAGACGGGAGAAATCCGGGAAGATGATGATCGGGGAAGGCATACAACAACTCACAGAGAGCTGGTCCTTCTGCCGGAGGGAGGCTTAATCCTTGATACGCCGGGAATGCGCTCCTTATCTTTATGGGAAGCGGATACCGGTATGGAGCTTATGTTCGGTGATATCGAGGAGATGGTAAAACAGTGCCGGTTTCACGATTGTAAACATAAGAATGAACCGGGCTGTGTGATCCGATTCGCGTTAAACAAAGGAACCCTGGACCGAAAACGCTGGGAAAGCTGGTTAAAGCTGCAGAAAGAGCTTGTGAACTTCGAGCACCGCAGGGAGATGAAGCAGAAGATTAAGGAAAAGCAATGGATCAAGCAGATATCAGGAAGTAAGGATAACAGGCAAAGCATCAAAGCAGGTATTAAGAATATGGATATGGATTAATTTAATCCAAAATCAGGGTTGAAATCCGTTGAGCGGAAAATCAGCCCTGATTTTACCTTTACACAATAAAGCGGTTTTGGGAGGGGAACAGGCCTGGGCTAACCAGGCGTTCAAGAAAAGATCAGCAATTAATATTTGCTTTGCGAGCCTGACTGCACAAGTCTTTTACCGCCAGCGTATAGCTTTTTCCGTCTTTTATAAAATATGTGCCGCATTGTCTAAACTCAAAACGTGTCTGTCTTCGCAGGCATTGTTCACGAATATAAAGAACCCATTCAAAATCAAGGGGTCGGGCGTTTTTGTCAGACTCTCCGCCTGCTACCACTAGTTCAACTCCCTGCAGGTATTTTTCAATGTCGATTCTTTCAATTAGGGGCTGGCAGATGATGTTTTTATGTTTGATTGGTAACTCTAAAAATATAGGCAGACGGTAATCTGCTCTGTCCTGATTTTCAATTGTGCAGCCAACGGTTACATTGTCATATCCGTTATCCCAATCAGCCGGAACACATTTACTAAAACGTTCAATTCTTTTTGTCAGGAAAATAAAGTGTAAATCAGACCGTTCCTTTATCATGCGCCAACATTCCTGCCGCCATAAATCTGCATCCTCTATCAAAAAATCCGTAGAAAAGCAAAGATATACGGTTTGTCCTGGTTTTATTTTGTATTCTCCTGATTTATTCTTCTGAACCGGGGCGTAAAAATTATCCATACGAACTATCTTACTTGTATCAATGCCTCTTTTATAATCCCCTTTATGTATATAACAGTATGTGCAGCCCTCACTATGTCTGCGGCAGCCACGCCACGGGTTCCACATTGCCATGATTACACCTCTCTCTAATATGAACATTAACGACCGTAAGCAGGCCCTTCCATCAAATTATAATATCTGAGTATCCGGATTCTCTGTTTCATTATCTATTATCTGTATGACGATTGCTCTCGCATTGACATGTATCATAGAAATCCTCCTAATGGCAGTTCCAACTATATTAATTCACCTGTGTCCTTATGGTAAATCAAATTCATGGTAATATTATACAAGGGGTATTAGGTTAAAATCAATACCTTTGTTTGCAGAGATAGCTATAATATAATTCTCAGCTTTGTATGGACTGTCTTTATATCTGAGAGGACAGTAACGGATGGCCTCTTCCCTTTCTGAAAGCCTGCAGTAAAAGCCCGGATTCGGGTACGAAGTTTGACTTGCATAACATTTTTATAAAAGGTATAATATTCACGATAAGCAGTTTTCCTGTGAAATACAGGTTTTCCAAATATTGCTTATGGAAGGGGAACTTTGAGCAATGGCTCCGAAACAGAAAACGAGAAAAACATCATCAGGAACACGGAAGAAAAAAACCAATGGAAAAAATCAAAAGAGTATCAGAGAAAACGGAGCGGTGCAGGATGAAATTATTCTGGTCATAGCTCTGGTTTTATCAATTTTACTCTTTTTAAGTAATTTTGATTTAAGCGGAAAAGCAGGACTTGCGGTAAGCAGCTTTGTATTTGGGATGGTGGGTGTAGAAGCATATCTATTGCCCTTTATCCTGTTTTTTATGACAGCCTTTCATATCTCTAATCTCGGCAATCGCAGGGCAGGGCGTAAGCTCCTCAGCGCCAGTGTCTTTTTTGTTGCGCTGTCCGGGGTAATTGAGCTGATCGCCCACTCCTACAGCCAGGAGACAAAATTCGTAGAATACTTTACGAACTCCATGAATACAAGAAGCGGCGGCGGCTTAATCGGCGGAATTTTAGTTATGATATTCTGCAGTTTATTCGAGGAGGTGGCAACTTATATCATTTTGATCGCTGTAATGCTTATTTCAGTCATTGTCATTACGGGGAAAGCGATCTTTACCTATATAGCCAGGAAGAGTAAGAGCTCAATTTCTCAGCGGAAGGAATATCAAAAGCTGCGCATGGAGCAGCAGGAGGAGCTGGAAGCGAATTCTGCTTCAGAGGTTCAGGGAAGGAGACCACCCAAGACCTTTCTTCTCAATCAGGGAGACGTTGCTGCCAAGGGTAAGAAGGGCGGCAAGATTGCAGTAAATGATGAGGAAGAGGCGAGCGGAAAGGATAGCCTTATACCGTTCAAGGAACGTAAGCTCAAGAAAGGATCAGAGAAAGACGTCGATGAGCTGCCGGTACTTAATTTTCATGGCCTGTTTGATGAGGATGCAAAATCAGCAGAAAATGAAACGCTTCCGCTATATGAAGAGGAACTGAGAAATAAATTCGGCCAATCCGGACAGGAGCATGCAGAGGCAGCCGTGGAAGCATCCGCAGAAATATTCGAAGCGATGCCTGAAGCAACACCTGACACAAGGCCTGAAGTAGTACCGGAAACGAGTGATACTACATCTGTAGTACATGATGACATAAAAAAAGAAGAAAAACAAAAAGGAACAAATAGTAATTCTACTGACATAGAAAGCCTGGACATTGATCAGCATTCCCAGCAAAAGGAGTATGTTTTCCCTCCATTGAACCTTCTTTCCATGCCAAAGCCCAAGTCCGGAAAGTCGGGGAATACAGAAACCGGCGTAAGGGAAACAGCGATGAAGCTTCAGAGCACGCTGGAGAGCTTTGGCGTTCATGTAGCCATTACCAATGTCAGCTGCGGTCCTGCAGTTACACGATATGAGCTCCAGCCGGAGCAGGGGGTTAAGGTTAGCCGAATTACCGCTTTGGCCGATGATATCAAGCTGAATCTGGCGGCTGCAGATATACGAATTGAAGCTCCGATTCCTGGCAAGGCGGCGGTTGGTATCGAGGTTCCCAATAAAGAGAATTCCATGGTAGCCTTCCGGGAACTGATTGAAAGCAAGGAATTCACCGGGCATCCTTCGGATATTGCCTTTGCGGTAGGCAAAGATATCGGAGGGCAGACCGTGATCACCGATATCGGCAAGATGCCCCATCTGATGATTGCCGGTGCCACCGGTTCCGGTAAGTCCGTATGTATTAACACCTTGATTATGAGTATTCTATATAAAGCAAAGCCGTCGGATGTTCGGCTGATCATGGTGGATCCCAAGGTGGTTGAGCTGAATGTCTATAATGGAATTCCTCATCTGCTGATACCGGTAGTGACGGATCCGAAGAAAGCATCTGCGGCACTGAACTGGGCTGTAATGGAGATGACGGAACGGTATAAGAAGTTCGCCGATGTCGGTGTGCGTGATCTGAAGGGCTATAACGAAAAGGCGGCCGAGGTGGCTCATCTTAAGGATGAGAGCTGTCAGAAGCTTCCCCAGATTGTTATTATCATTGATGAGCTGGCGGATCTTATGATGGTCGCTCCGGGAGAGGTTGAGGATGCCATCTGCCGTCTGGCTCAAATGGCAAGAGCAGCGGGACTGCATCTGATTATTGCTACTCAAAGGCCCTCCGTCAATGTTATTACCGGTTTGATTAAGGCAAATATTCCATCAAGGGTTGCATTTGCCGTATCCTCGGCCATTGATTCCAGAACGATTTTGGACGGCAGCGGTGCGGAGAAGCTGCTGGGCAAGGGTGATATGCTATTCTTCCCCTCCGGATACCCCAAGCCGGTTCGCATCCAGGGAGCTTTTGTCTCTGATAAGGAGGTAAGCTCTGTGGTTGAATTCCTGAAGAAGAATAATAATGAGGCCAATTATAGTGATGATATTCATGATAAAATCAATAATGCCAAAATCGGAGACGGAGCCTCTTCCGCCGGTGCGGACGAACGGGACGAATACTTTGCCGAAGCCGGCAAGTTCATTATTGAGAAGGACAAGGCCTCGATCGGCATGCTGCAAAGAGTATATAAAATCGGCTTTAACCGGGCAGCCCGAATTATGGACCAGCTGTTTGAGGCAGGTGTGGTTGGACCGGAGGAAGGAACAAAGCCCAGGAAGATATTGATGTCCGAAGAGGAATTTGAACAATATCTGGAAGAATATTAATCATAGTTAAGAAAGCTGCTATAATTCAGAGATAGATAGCCAACAACAGGAAATAGATAGAAAATCAAAGGGATGTTGCAAAATGAAGCTTTTCTACGATACATAGTAGTATAAGTTAAGAATACTACAGCTGTATTGCAGATAAAAATCATTTTATAACGTCCCCTTTATTAACATAAGAGAAGTGGCTTGCCGTTTCCTGTTGTTTGCTCTGCTCTGAAAAATGATAGACAGTGTCTCTCAAGGACGCTAAATTGACACATGACTTGATTTTCACATTCGATTTGCAGAATGAAAGGAACTGGAATTTCACATGGACTTGTGCTACAATAGGCCATAGTATGAGAGCAGGAAGCGGGAGGAAATAATGCAGGGCATTTTAATTGTTAATGAATTTTTGCAGTCCAATAAGTTTAACGATATCCATGACCGGCTGCTATCAGCAGCAGCAAAGCATGGAATTTCCATGGAGTTAAGGACAAATGCACAGATATTAATTGATATAACCATGAGACCTCCAGAAAAACAGGCGGACTTCATTCTTTTTTGGGACAAGGATATTAAGCTGGCGACATATCTGGAGCAGTTGGGTTATCCCGTATTTAATTCGGCAAAAGCCATTGAAACCTGTGATGATAAGGCTCTGACCCATCTTATGTTGATGAGGGAGGGAATCCCGATGCCAGAAACGATTCTTGCACCCATGACCTTTGAGAATATTGGCTATACCAATTATCATTTCTTAGATGCGGTGGAACGCCGTTTGGGCTTTCCGATGGTGATTAAGGAATGCTTCGGCTCCTTCGGTCAGCAGGTATACCTGATTCACAGCAGGGAGGAATGCATAGAGCGTATGAAGTCCATCGGAAGCAAGCCGGTTTTGTTTCAGCAATTCCTTCAATCGAGCTTCGGCAGAGATATTCGTCTGCAGGTTGTCGGCGGTAAAGTAATTGCCGGAATGTACCGCTATTCGGAAAATGGCGATTTTCGGGCAAATTTGACCATCGGCGGGAAGATGCGATCCTTTGAACCGACAAAGCGACAACAGGAGCTTGCAGTCCGCTGCTGTGATATTATTGGACTGGATTTTGCCGGGGTGGATCTTCTCTTTGGCGAAGAGGAAGAGCCTCTGGTCTGCGAGGTGAATTCCAATGCCCATTTTAAAAACATCTATGAGTGTACGGGAGTAGATGCAGCTGATGCTATTCTTAGGCATATAAGGGAAAGACTGTAATTAAGATGATGTACACTTGATCACTTGGCTCAAAGTATTGATGATCTGAGATGCAGATGTGAGCTATTGATGATATAAATTAAATGCTGTTGATGATATAAATTAAATTGTGATGCAAATTGAACTAAGATTCAGATTGAACTGTGATGCAGATTGAACTGTGATGCAAATTGAACTGTGGTGCATATTGAGCTATGGTGCAATGTATTGGAGATATAAGAATTAGCGATATGAAATCCATGGGATACAAGGTATTTATGATACCTTGGCGTTCCCGGAACGGAGGTAACTATGGTTGGTTGGATCATTTACTATCGGGACAGCGCGGTATACAATAAAAAATATATCCAGTTTTATGTCGGGGAAGGAAATAAACTGGGAATTAAAATCCAGCTTCTTCTGGTCGAAGAACTGGAATTTGGCGTCCGGGAGGGAAGATGCTTTATCAGCTCCGGAGGGAAGGAGCTTGAGAGGCCGGATTTTGTAATCTGCCGCGCAATCTATCCGTTACTGAGCAGACAACTGGAAGCCATGGGAATCCGTGTATTCAATAATTCCATGGTCTCAGAGATTTGCAATGATAAGGCCAGAACCTATCAATATCTGACCAAAACCGGTATCAGGATGTTAGACACCTGCTTCTTTCGGAATTTTCAGGTTGATGAGGTACTAAACCCTGCAAGGTTTGCCCAGGGGCCTATTGTGATAAAAGCGGTGGATGGACACGGAGGAAACCAGGTCTTTCTGCACCGGGCTAAAGAGGATGAGTCATCTTCAAGCGTTTCCACGATCAGGGAGGGGCTTGGATCAAGCGACATCGTTGTACAACCGCTGACCGGAGGCAGGCATCAGGATCTTAGGGTATATGTCATTGGCAGAGAGATTATCGCCTCTGTACTGCGCACTGCGAAGGAAGGCTTTAAATCGAATTTTTCTCTGGGAGGAGAAGTAAGATTGTATTCGCTGCGGCAGGAAGAGCGCGCCATTGTGGAACAGATCATGGAGGAATTCGATTTTGGACTGGTGGGTATTGATTTTATTATAGGAGATGAAGGAGAACTGATATTTAATGAGATTGAGGATGTAGTGGGCTCCAGAATGCTCTATCAATGCTCTGATATCAATATAGCAGAAAGATATTTATATTTTATACGGAACTGTTTAAGGACTATTTAAAGACTATTCAGGCTATAGTTGAGATATAAATTGAGGTCTGTTTGAAGATAAGAGAGGAGGACATCATGAAGGAGTTGATCAAACCGTCAAGACTACATCAGGGAGACACGGTGGCAACCGTCAGCCTATCCTGGGGCGGAGCAGGAGATGAGAGCATTCTCTGGCGTTACCGTCAGGGAAAAGAACGTCTGGAGAAGGTATTCGGCCTGAAGGTCAGGGAGATGGCTCATACTCTGAAGGGCTCGGAATATATCTATGAGCATCCTGAGAAAAGAGCCGAGGATCTAATGAATGCTTTTTGTGACCCGGAGATCAAGGGCGTGATTGCCTGTATCGGAGGGATTGAAAGCATTCGTATGCTTCCTTATATTGATTTTGATGTGATCCGTAGGAATCCGAAGATATTCATAGGTTATTCCGACACCACGACCACTCATCTGATGTGCTATAAAGCGGGAATATCCAGCATCTACGGGCCCGCACTGCTGACGGACTTTGCAGAAAACGTAGCTATGGACGATTATACCGTGAGATGGCTTAAAAAGACATTATTCTCCGACGAACCCATCGGTATGATTCCTCCGGCAGAGGAGTGGACCAGTGAATACCTTCCCTGGCTCATAGAAAATCAGAATATTTCAAGAAAAAAGCGTCCAAACCATGGATATGAATTGTTACAGGGGAAGGGAACGGTACAGGGCAGATTGTTAGGCGGATGCCTGGAGGTCTTTGACATGCTCCGGGGAACAGAGCTTTTCCCGGACAAGACATCCTTTGATCATACCATATTGTTTTTTGAAACCTCCGAAGAAAAGCCCCCGGTCTGGTATGTAGAGATAGCCCTGCGTTTTTATGGTGTTACTGGAATTTTAAGCTGTATCCGCGGAATGATCTTTGGAAAGCCGCAGGATGAAGCCCTCTATAATGAATATAATGTTGTAATTAAGAAGGTTCTGGCAGAGTTTCACAGAGAGGATTTGCCGGTGCTGGTCAATATGAATTTTGGTCATACGGAACCAAAGATATGTCTGCCCTATGGAATATTGGCGGAGATAAATTGTGAGAATAAATCTTTCAGAATAATTGAGTCGGCGGTGTTATAGTTTCTCCTTGCCGCGGCACAGGATTGAGTAAGGGGACCAGAGGAATACAGGAAAAGAGATGGCTGATTGGTGAAAGCAGCCATCTCTTATATGAATCTCGCTATCTTCAGTCAGAGCGTAATTATAACAAGGTAAGAAGCTCTTTCGGGGTATCGATAAGATAAGCTGCTCCTTCACTTCGCAGCACTTCACGGCAGCGGAACCCCCAGGTAACACCGATACATGGGATACCTGCATTCTTTGCAGTCTGCACATCGGTCTCGGAATCACCGACCAAAACAGCGGAACGCAGATCGGAGCCTAATTCCTTTACAGCAGTATAGATGCTGTCCGGAGCGGGTTTTCTCTTAATCTCAGGTGTTTCGCCAATTGCAACGGGAAAGAGGTTACCAAAATAGGTTCGGGACAGCTCCTTTACGGCGGCATCATATTTATTGGAAACTATGGCTATTTTATAATTAAAACGGTTCAAGTCCAGAAGCAGTTCCATAATACCGTTATAAGGTCTTGTCTTATTCTGCATATTATGCCTGTAGTTTTCTTTAAACGCTTCCATAATAAGAGTTACTTCATCCGCGGTACACTCCTCCGGGACGGATCTGCGAACCAGATTCCTGACTCCGTTACCTACGAACCGCCTGACCTCCTCAAGGCTCTTTGAACCATAGCCGTTAGAAACCAGAACTTCGTTCAAACTATCCCTCAGATCATCCAAGGTATTCAATAGGGTTCCGTCCAAATCAAAAATCACGGTGTTAAATTTCATTAGGTACATCCTTTCTATATTCATCACAAGCAGAATTATTCGGGTTAAATTATAAATAGTATAGCTTTCCTCTATTCGAAACGCAAGTATTATTTGTATTATAGCGCTAAAATGCCCTAAAATACAGCACGAAAGAACTTATTAATATTAATATACCGAATAATTACCATAATTAATAAATGAAAATAGTAAAGTCATCTTGAATAATGGCAGATAAATCGCTACAATCAGATATAAGATATTAAGTATTACAAAATGAGAAAGGCAGGGGAAACAATGAAATCAGACATTCAAATAGCACAGGAAGCACAACTGAAACATATCAGGGAAGTAGCAGAAAAGCTGAATATCCCGGAGAATGATTTAGAATATTACGGAAAGCACAAGGCAAAGCTGTCCGATGAACTATGGGATAAAGTAAAAGACAATCCGGATGGAAAGCTGGTACTGGTGACGGCAATCAATCCCACTCCCGCGGGAGAGGGAAAGACGACAACAACCGTTGGATTGGGACAGGCATTAGGACTTATGGAGGTGAAATCCTGTATTGCTTTGCGAGAACCATCTCTGGGACCCTGCTTTGGTATCAAGGGAGGAGCGGCCGGCGGCGGTAATGCCCAGGTGGTTCCCATGGAGGATTTAAATCTGCATTTTACCGGTGATTTTCATGCAATCACATCTGCCAACAATCTTTTGGCAGCAATGCTGGATAATCACATCCAGCAGGGAAACTTGCTGAGAATTGACACGAACCAGATCGTATGGAAGCGCTGTGTTGATATGAATGACCGGGTACTCCGCAACATTGTTGTGGGCCTTGGAAGAAAGGCAGACGGAATTGTAAGGGAAGACCATTTTATTATTACGGTTGCTTCGGAAATCATGGCCGTGCTGTGCCTCGCAGAGGATATGCGGGATTTAAAGGAGAGACTTGGAAGAATTGTTGTTGCTTACAATTATGATGGGCAGCCCGTAACGGCAAAGCAGCTGAATGCCGTCGGAGCCATGGCGGCGTTGCTGAAGGATGCGCTGAAGCCTAATTTAATTCAGACCTTGGAAAATACACCGGCAATCATTCACGGCGGACCCTTTGCCAATATAGCCCATGGCTGTAATAGTGTGAGAGCGACTAAGACTGCCTTAAAGCTGGCCGATGTGGTGGTAACGGAAGCCGGCTTCGGTGCGGATCTGGGAGCCGAAAAATTCCTGGATATTAAATGCCGGATGGCCGGACTTAAGCCGGATGCAATTGTTCTGGTAGCGACAGTCAGAGCATTAAAATATAACGGCGGTGTACTCAAGACAGAGTTGGGGACTGAGAATCTGGAGGCTTTGAAGAAGGGAATTGTCAACCTGGAGAAGCATATTGAGAATCTGCAGAAATTCGGGGTTCCGGTGGTAGTAGGGCTTAACCGTTTTGTATCGGACACCGAGGCGGAGCTTCAGTATATCCGGGAATTCTGTGTAGGAAGAGATTGTGAGTTCTCCTTATGTGAAGTATGGGAGAAGGGCGGAGAAGGCGGACTGGATCTGGCGAAAAAGGTTCTTGCTACCATTGAAAAAAGACCGAGCAACTACAGACCGTTATACGATGTAAACTTGTCCATTAAGGAGAAGATAGATACCATTGCAAAGGAGATCTATGGCGCGGATGGAGTCACCTATGATCCGGCTGCAGAGAACGCAATCAGAACCATTGAGTCCTTGGGCTATAAGGAGCTGCCCGTCTGTATGGCTAAGAATCAGTATTCCCTGTCTGATGATGCCTCCAGGCTGGGAAGGCCGGAGGGCTTCCGTATTAATATCAGAGAGGTATATGTGTCTGCAGGAGCAGGCTTCGTGGTAGCGATTACCGGTACGGTAATGACGATGCCAGGATTGCCGAAGGTCCCTGCCGCCGAAGGAATCGATGTGGATGAGAACGGTATGATTACCGGATTATTCTAAGCGGTTTCCTGCCATTTCCGCAGGCATAAAAGCTCCTCCTAATTCTTTTTGCACAGCATTCCTCAGAAGTAAGAATAAATCAGGATAAGCTGTCGTATGATTATAGAAGAAATGCTGCGGCATATTACGGGAGGAGAGGGTAACACTATGATAGAAAGAATAGAATTCCCTTACACAGATGATATTACGGTGGTGAACCAGGCACAATTCGAAGCACATATGCGCCTGTATGACGGCTACGTCACAAATATTAATAAGATCGATGAGATATTAATGCATGGCGATGCGCAACGGGACCAGTCCAATACCACTTTCAGCTGGTACCGGGAATTGAAGAGAGGAGAGACCTACGCTCTTGACGGTGTCATCCTTCATGAATTGTATTTTGAGAATATCGGAGGAAATACCCCGTCGCCGGATGAGATCACAGAGGATATGCTGGTACAGGATTTCGGCAGTTTTAGAGCCTGGCAGGAGGATTTTATTGCGACGGCAAAGGCCAGCAGAGGCTGGGCAGTTCTTTGCTTCGACCAGAGAAGCATGAGATTGCGTGATATCAGCCTGGATGCCCATGACCTGGGTAATATCGCATACTCCGCGCCGATTCTTGTTCTGGATATGTATGAGCATGCGTATTTTCTTCAATATGCGGATGATAAAGACGCGTATATCAATGCTTTTATGAATAATATTAACTGGCCGGTGGTTGCAGGAAGATCTAATTTCTAAGCTATGAAATGCTGAAGCTGGCTCTATAAAATCGAACAGGAGGAAAATCAACCGATGATTTTCCTCCTGCTTCATTGCATGTGTCGTTTCTGTTGACATATCAGACATCCATAAATACCAAAAGCCCGACGCAGTTCTTAACTTATTTTACATTCATTTCAATATTCCATCGTAAGACTTTGTCAATGTCCGGATGGTTATCAAAGGATAATTCCTTTTCCACAACACGACCGTCCTTCATTTTGATTTCCAGAGTGATCATGGCTGTTTCAAGTTCATCATTCAGTGAATCATGATAGATTTTCTCTCTTGCATCCATATAATTTCCTGCACTTTGAAGCTCTTCCATATATTTTTCATCATATCCGTGATCGCTGAGAATAGCCTCTATAAAAACGGTGTATATATAATCCGTTTTATCCTGCTCATCATAAGCTACGGTGTATTTATTTCCATAAAACTTCTTTTCATTTTTAACGGAAGACGATGAGTCCATGACCCGCGGCCAATAACAGAATTCTCCTTTGTTCAGCGTATAAGTGAGGGATTCGATCCCTTCTCCTTCCACTTTGAAATAATAATGGAAGGCTCCTTTTGAACTATAGTCATTGGCCATACCGGTAGTTCCCTTACCGGTATCGATATGAATTGTAATTCCGTTTTCATCATCAGTGTAAGTCTTTTCCTGCCGAACCGCCTCATCCCTTGTTGCCCCATCTGCCGGTTTCTCCGATTGTGTACTTTCTTCCTTGCCGATTTCTGTACCGGATTTCCATTCCTCCTCCAACTGTTCTAAATAAGCCTGTGCTTTTTCGCTGTCAGCCTTCGAGGGGTCTAATTTCATGGAAAACAAAATGTTAGTTCCAGGATAATCGTCATTGACTGTAATTAATCCGGTTACTTCATCGTAATGGTAGGCATCTACGCTATAAAAGGAAGTATCGGACACAATGAGGTACAATTCCTTATCCGCAAAGGCCTCAATACTGTCGCATTCTATGATACGATAAAGAATCCCATCAATCATTGGTGACACATAGCTCCCGTGCATTGAGGCGATATTATATTCCCATGGCTTCAGCCCCTGAATCAGCGGGGACACAAATAAATTATCCTCGTATGTTATTTCGGTTCCATCGATTCTTTCTATGGCAACAGCAACATAGGTTCTTTCCGGATTAAGTTCCCAGGCGGAACCCGCCCTTTCGCTCATGAACTCTCCGTTTACATGTCCCAGATAGGTGGCCTTATATACACCATCTGTTACACTCTGATACACTTCTTCACCATCCTTTTGGAACGCTTCACCTAATTTATCATCTTCAATTTCAACACTAATCTCTTTGGGGGATAACAATTTTTGAGCTGCGTAGATTGAGACGGGCAGCAGAAGAGTACATGCTATGATACATGCCGCTGCAATAAAGCTTTTATTTCTCCATTTCATTGGTTGGGCCTCCTTCATTCCGGTGATGATTCTGTGATTTAGTGCGTCTGAGGGTGTTTCTGCCGGAGTAAGGGCAGATTCTAAGATTTTATCAATCTCTTTATAATCCATAATCATACACCTCCAATAATTCTTTTACTAATTTTCTCCCCTTATGAAGCCTGCTTTTTACTGTTCCCTTTGGAATATGCAGAGCTTTTCCGATGTCCTCCACCGACATTTCAGCCGTATAATACATGTAGATTACCAGCCGTAATTTTTCGGGCAGCCGTTTTACCTCTTTTCGAACTGTCTGTATCATCTCTTTACGAAGTATTTCTTCTTCCGGCTGCATGCTAATCTTGTCCAGGGTTGAAAATGCATTTTGATCCATCTTATCCAGTTTGTGAGCCTCATCCAGTGCCTCCCATTTAACGATATTTTGTCTGACGGCATGTTTTTTCTTATGATTTTGCCATACCTTAACTGAGATGCCCATGATAAAGCTCTTGGGATTGCCACTGCTGTCAAGTCTGTGGCATAGCTCGACAGCTTTTAAGAGTGTATCCTGATACAGATCATCTGCCTCCGGCCTGTTTCCGGTGAGATTGCAGCAAAAGCTATAAACCTGCCTTCCATAATCAATAATCAATTGATTTAACTCTTCCTTTGTCATTTCGCTGCCCTCCCTTTGCCGTTTGTCATTCTTTGGTCCGTACCAAAGCGTACCTCTTACTGTTTATTGTAATGAAAATGAAATGGGTTCACTTTATTTTATTTATCCATGTGAAAACCGCTGTCAGAACAGTGTGGTGCCGGCTGTTCTGACAGCGGTTCTGCAGCGATATTCAATAAACCGGGTATTTGCTCCCTTATTAATTAAACTTGCTGATTAACTCCTGGAGTTCGCCTGAGATATTCTTCAGGTCCTTTGTTGTATTGAACAAGGCCTCAATGGAACTCTTATGCTCCAGTATAATTGAATATATTTCCTCAGATGCCGCAGCAGAGCTCTCACTTCTCTGGGATATCTGGCTGATCGCTGTCTCTACCTCATGCTTAAATTGCTCAATGCTCATCAGGCTGCTGACCAAATTTTCAATAGATACAATGGTGTTGTTTGTGTTTTGCTCTATTGCACCAAAGGATTGCGTGGTTTCTTCAAGCTGCTGGTTGGATTCATCCATTATGCTCTGGGCTGTGTCCATGCTTTCTTTAACCTTGTATATGTCGGATTTTATCTCATTGATGATTTCGTCTATTTCTCCTGTGGAGGTGGAAGTCTGCTCCGCAAGCTTTCTTATCTCATCCGCCACCACGGAGAAGCCTTTACCTGCTTCACCCGCCCTTGCTGCTTCAATGGAAGCGTTTAATGCCAGCAAATTAGTCCGCTTGGCAATATCGTTGATGGTATTGATTATGTTATTAATATTTTCCGACTTTTTGCTCAGTATGTCAATGTTATCCGCTGCTTTTTTGGACAGTACATTGCTTTCCGAAAACTTATTGCGCGTATCAAAGATGCTTTTAACTCCTTCCTTATTCATCCGGGCAGTAGTGGAAGCAAATTCCGAGAGATGCTTTGCTTCGTCGGAGACGGATTCCAGCTTTAATGACAGACTGGAAAGCTTATCTTCGCTAAGCTTTGTATGTACGACCTGCTCCTCGGCATCCACCGCTAACAAATCCGTCGCCTTTTCAATCTCCTCCATGGATTCAATTGATTTCTTAACACGGCTTTCCATATCCACCGCGTTATCAAAAGCCAGCTCAGATTCGCTCTTTAGTTGAGCGGCAATGTTTCGGAAGGTAGTTCTTACCGCTGTCAGTGATTTAGCCATTTCTCCGATTTCATCCTTGTATTTGCCGATCCAATCATTGGACGTATCTGTTTTGACCTCTAACCGTGCTGTTTTGTCTAACAGTCCTGTCACTGCAACAATCGGCTTTGATATTCTTCGGCTTATGAGGAATACGACAACCAGCAGCATGGGCAGTGTGATGGAGAGAATCAATATGATCTGATGGCGCAGGCTGACGATACTTTTTAAGGTAAGGTCTTTTGTCTGCACAAGACCTAAAAACCAGCCTGAGTTGGGTATGGGAGCATAACCGATGGTGTAGTCCTTATCCTGATATGCAAAAATATCGTATCCGGTATTTCCTTCCGTCATTTTCTCCTGGATGTTTTTATAGGATAGTACCTCGGGATCTTCCTTTAACAGATCATTATCCTTCTCCATTACCAGCGAGATGTCTTTGTGAACAATTTTGTTACCCGCATTATCAATGATAAAACCGTAGCCATCCGGACCGAGATCCACTTCTTCAATGATTTTATTAAAGGTTTCTGAGAAATAGACAGCCCCTAAAGCTCCGATCACTTCGTCTGCAGGATCACCGTTTTTATAGATTGGAGTAGTAATGATGATAATCATCTTCCCATCCGCCTCACTGTTTAACGGCGGTGCTATGACAGTTTGTCTGGAATCAACCGTAGTGACAAAGTTAGGCTTGCCCGCCAGGCTGAACTTCGCGCCGGAGGTAGCCCAGGTGTCTCCTGAAATATCCGATACCTGAAAGCGGTCCACTCCAAAATGAGAGATCTGCGATTTTAAGATATCCTCCTGTAATGCCTGGTCCATTGAGGTAATGCTGGCATTCTTGGAAAGCACCTCCAGCATCTTGGTTCTGGTTTCAAAATTGGAGGAAAATACATTTGCCTTTTCAACCGCCAGCTTTTCAAGGTTTTTCATACTTTCCTCAACCATAATGTTTGAAGTGGAATTATAGAAGGAATAACTGATCAGAGCAAAAACAACGAGAAAGAATAAGAAAAGATCCATTGATATCCGTATTGCAATTTTCCTTCGAAATATACCAAAAAACTTCTTCATAAAATAGCCTCCGATTTATCTTATTTTGAACAATTGAACAGCAAAATACATAAAGAAATTTGTAGTAATTTGTCTGAATATTGAATCAATTTGTTAAATTATACAATTTACGACAAACTTTATCAAGTAAATTTTATATTTAGAACAAATTTCTTGGTTTTTCGATCTTGTTTTAGTGAAATTTTCGTTGTTTTTTTAAAAACATTTTTAGTTCAGGTCCCTGCTGAAATGCATGTAATGGCAATTAGGTTATGAATATGCAGCGTAAACGGATTTCGAATATCCGCTTTGACATTGAGAGAAAGGGGTACTTGATAAGACATTAAAAACAATGTATAATTTTGTATGTACAATTTAGACTTTTTACTCGGTTTATGGTGTTTCGGAAAGGAGTTTGTATGGGAAAGGCATTGTCTGAAATGACATTGGAGGAATTATGGGAGCTGTTTCCTATTATTTTGAAGGAACATAATCCTTGCTATAATACGTGGTATCTGGAAGAGAAGAGCGGGATACAAAATGCCATAGGAGAGAACAATATCAGGCGTATCAGTCATATCGGAAGCAGTGCGGTTCCGGGGCTGATTGCCAAGCCGACGATTGACATCCTGCTGGAGATCCATGAGAATACCGATATAGCTCAGATGAAAGTAGGACTTATCGATACAGGATGGATTATCATGTCATATCAGGAAGAGCCGGAATTTAAGATGTCTCTGAACAAGGGATATACGGCCGAGGGATTTGCCGAGAGGGTTTTTCATCTCCATGTCAGATTTCCGAGAGATTGGAGTGAATTATATTTCAGGGATTATCTGATCACCCATCCCGAGGTCGCCGACGAATACGCAAGACTGAAGCTGCAACTGAGGGAGCGCTACATTCATGACAGGGACAGGTATACTTTGGAAAAGACGGAATTTGTGACAAAGTACTCCAGGATAGCAAAAGAGGAATTTGGCCTCAGATACAGTCCAAGCTGATTCAGGGTGTTTCATTCGCAGGAATAATGCTCATTGACAGTAGATAAGGCTTGGGCGTCAAAATTCAAATGCCCAAGCCTCGCTTATTAAACAATAAGCAGCTCATAAGCGTGCCGCTCATTATATGATTTATAATAGAAAGAATAAGTCTCTCCCGGAAAATAGCCTATCTGCGGTCAAAGGACTGCTCACAGTAGATGCACCGGTATTTGCCGTTAGCGCGATCTGTCAGCTTAAAGGAGTGAACCAGCCCCGGTTCAATGGAGGTGATGCATCTGGGATTCTTGCATTTCAGAATGTTGGACACACGCTCCGGCAGGGTGGGGCTTTTCTTTGCGACAATTTTTCCGTCCTCAATAATATTAATGGTGAGGCGGTGATCCAAGGCTCCCAGAATATCCAGATCCAGATCCTCGAAGGTGCCTTCGATTTTTATGATATCCTTCTTTCCCATTTTATTACTTTTGGCGTTCTTGATAATGGCAACGGCGACATCCTTGTTCTCAAGGTCAAGATAGGAGTAAATCTTCATCGCACCGCCTGCTTTAATATGATCGATTACAATTCCCTGATTAAGTACACCGATATTTAGCATGCTTCCACCTCCAATAATTTCATGATCAAAGCCATACGGACATAGACGCCGAACTCTGCCTGCTTAAAATATACTGCGCGCGGATCCTCGTCCACCTCGGTTGCGATTTCATTAACCCTGGGCAACGGATGGAGTACAAGCATATCGGGTTTGCCAAGAGCCATCTTCTTGGTATCCAGAATATAGATATCCTTCAAACGGATATAATCCTCTTCATTGAAGAAGCGTTCCTTCTGAACCCTGGTCATATATAGCATATCAAGGGAGGGCATGGCATCTTCAAGGCTGCGGACCTCCTCAAAACGGATATTGTTTGCTTTCAGCACCTCTTCACGGATATAAGCAGGAATACGAAGCTCTTCCGGCGAAATCAGTACAAAGTTGATGTTTTCATATCTTGCCAGCGCGTTAATCAGGGAATGGACGGTGCGGCCAAATTTTAAATCACCACAAAAGCCGACGGTTAAATTATCTAATCGTCCTTTGAGATTCTTAATGGTCAACAAATCGGTAAAGGTTTGAGTGGGATGATTATGACCGCCGTCGCCGGCATTGATAACAGGAATGGAAGAGTGGGTTGATGCAACGAATGGGGCGCCTTCCTTGGGATGGCGGATAGCACAGATATCTGCGTAAGAAGAGATAACTCGAATCGTATCGGCAACACTTTCGCCTTTGGCTGCCGAACTGGAATCGGCGGATGAGAATCCAAGAATATTACCTCCGAGATTGAGCATTGCGGCCTCAAAGCTGAGACGGGTTCGAGTACTTGGTTCATAGAACAATGTGGCTAGCTTTTTACCACGGCATACATCGGAGAACTTCTTAGGATTTTCAACAATTTGCTCTGCTAATTCCAGAAGATCACCGAGCTCAGAAACAGTAAGGTCAGTCGGACTGATGATATGTTTCATAGACACCTCCATAGGTTATTTGATTAAAACAGGAATGGATTTTGGACTCTGTTTTTATTCCTTAACTAGATATAATAATATAAGAGTATCAAAAAATCAATATGAAATTTTCAAAAAATACAAAAAAATATTGACGATATAATTATATATTATCTGAATAATACATAACATACAATCAATTATACAATAATATATAAAAAGTCGAATAATAGTATTGACAAATCAAAAATGTTATAGTACAATGAATTCATAAACAGAGAGAATAAAAAAACAGCTGAGAAAGCAAATACATAAGGAAGGGAGTGAGTCCATTGAAGAAGTAAGCCATCACTCATATTAGGTAATTACCCTCGAATTTATGGAGGGATTACTATAGATGAGGTTAGTAAGAATAAATGAGAAAGGATGGTACAGACCACCGAAAACATTATTGTAACACCTCGAAACCAATATGTAAGAAAGGACGGTACAGACCACCAAACACATTCGTTGGAACACCTCAAGCAGATAATTAGGTTGGTACAAGACCACCAAAGGCTTTGAGTAACATTACAAAGTAATTCTGAAGATGAGATGGCAAGTACCAGGTATTTATGAATAATTTAATAATTTAGAGAGAGTATCTTAGATAGAATAGATACTCTCTTTTTTTGCCTTCGAGAAAGAACGAAGTTTTTTACACATTTCTTTTTTTCTGTGGTATAATATCGAGAGGTATTATAACCACGCATTCATGCGTGTGCGCCGACCAAAGGGAGTGCGCATCTTGGCACGTAGTGCCAATACCATGGACGCTTGCGGACATGGTATAATGTCATGAGATATTATTATGAGACATTATTATATGCTAATTTGATTCAAGTCAGGAAAGGTGTGCGTATATGATTCAGATTTCGCGTACAGGGATACGAAACCTAGCTTCCAACGATACGATTTATGCGCGTGGATTGCAATATTATAAGGATAACCGCATTGTGAATGCGACCTATTCCAATACCAGCCGGCAATACCGTCTTACTGTGCGGGGAAATTATAATTATTCTGTCACGATAGATGAGCAGGAGGATGGGTCTTTCGACTACAGCTGTAATTGTCCTTCCCGCCTGAAGGATCAGGGGGCTTGTAAGCATGTTGTAGCGGCATTGCTGTTTGTGCTGAAATACCAGGAGCGTTCCTTATTGGCGGAGTCTGCGAATCCAGGCGAGCGTAAGGTGGTTCAGTTACTGGATTATTTTATGTCACAGGAGGATTCGGCACTGGTTGGAGAGACCTTTGCCCTGGAGGTTGTTGTAAGCATCCCCTCCATCATCAAAGGGGAGAGCGGCAGAGCTATGATTTCCCTGCGCGGAGGGAGCAGCCGCAAATATAAAATTCAGACCATTAAAAAGTTTTTATCGGATATTTATCATAAAGAGAGTTTCGCCATTGGCAAGGAATTCAAATATGTGAGCGGAGAGAGCACCTTTGATGCGGTCTCTCTGGCATTATTGGATTATCTTCTGGGTATTTATGAGATTCAAGAAGTTGTTGACAGTACTCATTTTTCAAAGATATTCTCTAAATCCCAGATGTTTATCACAAAAAATATGCTGGTCAAAGTGTTGGAGCTTCTGAACGGAACTCCATTTATCCTGGAGCTCTATGGAAAGGCATATTCGGATGTGGTGTTTATCAAGGGGAATCCCAAGATTGCATATCAGCTGTCTTTGGATGAGGATTCCATTACCATTGATTACCAGGGCAAGGAATCCGTTCTGCCGCTGATGGAGACAGGGGAGCTCCTGTTTTATGATGGTGCCATCTATCTTCCGGATAAGAAATTCATCCGCAATTACAAACCCTTCTATAACAGCCTGGGTAAGGATAAGGAGCCTCTGACCTTTCGAGGGGATAATAAGACCAGTTTCTTGGAACATGTATTACCAAGAATCAGTGAAACGATGATGCTGGATGTACCGGAGGAGCTCCGCAGCAGGTATATTACCTGTGATATGGAGGCGAAGCTCTATTTTGACAAATACAAAACGGGAATTAAAGCTGAATTAAAATATAAATATGGTGATTATGAATTTAACTCCTTCGGAGACGCAGCAGCAGGTTCCTACATTGTTGTCCGTCAGAGAGAGCGGGAAGATTTCATAATATCCCAGCTGTTGAAGATGGGTTTCGTTCCATATAAGAATTTCTATCTTCTTAAGGATGAGGATAAGATATATGATTTCCTGTCCGGAAAAGTTATGGAGTTGGAGGAAAATGCTGCTCTGTATTATTCGGAGGACTTCAGACGTCTTGGAATTCGGGCTCCGGGCAGTTTTAAAGCGGGGGTACGCATGAACTCCGAATTTAATATGCTGGAGCTGGATTTGTCCTTTGACCAGGTGCCGAAGGAGGAGTTGAAGGAACTGCTGCACTCCTACCAGGTGAAGAAGAAATACTACCGGCTTAAAAATGGCAGTTTCATCAATCTGGAGGATAAAACCATCAATGAAGTGTCACATATCCTGAACTCCTTGAATATTAAGGATAAGAATTTGAAGGAGGATGCTATGCTGTTGGAAAAGCAGCATGCTCTTTATCTGGATAAGGCATTTTCCAATCAGGAATTTATTTTTGAACGTGACAGGGATTTTATGGCGCTTACAGAGAAGATATTGAATCCGGCGAAGACGGAGCATGTGCTTCCCAGTGGGATCCTGGCGGATCTTAGACCATATCAGCTTACCGGCTACAAATGGCTTAAAACCCTGGCAGAAAATGAGCTGGGCGGAATTCTTGCCGATGATATGGGACTGGGTAAGACGCTGCAATCTATTGTCTATATAGCCTCCTGCATGGGAGAGGAGGTGAAGGCGCATCACCTGATTGTATGTCCGACCTCCCTGATCTATAACTGGCAGGATGAGATTGAGAATTTTGCACCATTTCTGAAGGCATTGGTTATTACCGGCAATCCCTCGGAGCGGCAAGAGTCGATTGAAAGCTATGGGGAGTATGATGTCCTGATTACCTCCTACCCTTTGATTCGCAGGGATATCACCATGTACGAGAAGCTGGATTTTCATACGGTGTTTATTGATGAAGCCCAGTATATTAAGAATGATTCCTCCCTGAATGCGAAGTCGGTAAAACGCCTCAGAGCAAAGCATCGTTATGCCCTGACCGGTACCCCGATCGAAAACAGCCTTTCCGAGCTCTGGTCCATCTTTGACTTTATTATGCCGGAGTACCTCTATTCCCACTCCCGCTTTGTGGAGTTGTATGAGAAACCCATCATGAAGGAGGATGCCCAGGCATTGAATGATCTGCATCAGCATATTGAGCCCTTTATCCTCCGCCGGATGAAGAAGGATGTATTAACGGAGCTTCCGGACAAATATGAAACCAAGATGCTGACAGATATGTCCGACGGGCAGAAGCTGGTCTATCTGTCCTACCTTGAAAATATTCGGAGCGAGCTTCATTCTGAAATTGAAGAGAATGGCGTGGAGAAGAGCCGAATGAAAATTCTGGCGGCCCTTACCAGGCTGCGTCAGATCTGCTGCCATCCGTCCACCTTCCTGGAGAATTACCAGGGAGGCAGCGGCAAGCTGGAGCTTTTGATGGAGCTGATACCGGAGGCTATTGCCAACGATCACCGCATCCTGGTCTTTTCCCAATTCACCTCCATGCTTCGAATTATTGAGGATGAGCTGAAAGAACTGGATATTCCTTATTTCTATCTGGAGGGAGCAACTGCGACCCAGGATCGCAATGATTATGTAAAACGATTTAATTCCGGTGAAGGAAAGGTGTTCCTGATTTCTCTTAAGGCCGGCGGTACCGGATTGAATCTGACCGGAGCGGACACGGTGATTCATTATGATCCCTGGTGGAATCCGGCGGTAGAGGACCAGGCAACGGACCGTGCTTACCGGATCGGACAGCAGAATAAGGTTCATGTGATGAAGCTGATCACAAAAGGCACCATTGAAGAGAAGATTTTCAAGCTTCAACGGAGAAAGAAGGAATTATCCGATTCGATTATCAGCTCGAAGGAAGTATTTATCAACTCCTTATCGAAGGAGGAGTTGGAAGAATTGTTTGCACCAATATAATTATATATAGTAAACATTTAGAGTAAAGAAAAGAAGCTCTGAGGCATGGACCCGTTCCGGCGGCTGCAAATACGATCTGCGGCTGGAATGGCTCATCATCAGGGCTTCTTTCAGTTATTTTGCAGTTGCTCTTCTGATCAGAAAACTCAATGAAATCGCAAGGACGATTTTGAATAAATCGAACAATATATAGGGAAACACACATAAGGTTAATGCAACATAAAAGGTCTTCCCTGTGATAAAGGTGAACCACGCGGTACCAATCAGATAACATAGCGATAAGGAAACGGTCATGCTAAGGAACATGACAAATGGAACGAACAGCTTTTCATTAAAAAGCAGCTTTTTACCATGGGGTTTATACTTCCTTGCCAGCTTGCAGGACAGGGCAGTAAGAAACGCTACCAGGGGATATGCCATTAAATATCCGCCGGTCATTCCGACTAATGCATGCACTCCACCCTTGAACCCGGCAAAGACCGGGAGACCGAAGGCTCCCAGCAGAAGGTATGCCATGACGGATAGGAGAGCATATCTTGGAGATAACAATGTACCGGTTAGAAAGATGGAGAAGAGCCCCAGGGTAAAGGGAATGGGCTGGATGTTGATGGATACCTGGGATAGAACGCAGATAATAGCCGTAAACATTCCCGTCAGTACCAAATCCCTGGTGCTGATCCTTTGTGTTTTTTTTGCTTCAGTGTTTGTATTCATAATCTGTCTTTCAGTATCAGGGCCCATTATGGCAGATATTGATCCTGATACCTATCCTCCTTAAATATAGTATGGTTTTGTTATCTGGCGGGCCGCACACTAACCTCGCCTGAATTTAAGGCCTCCGTTGTCCCATCCTCATAGGTGACAACAAGGCGTGCCTTATCATCAATCGTAATAGCTTTTGCAGGATAGGTCTCTTTACCTTTCAATACAAGAATATTCTTACCTAGCAGGAAGGAACGTTTTCGGTATTCCTCCATGTAATGCTTTTCTGAGAGTTCTTTCTTATAGATTGCCAGATGATTTAATACCTCTGCCACCAGGATGGAGGTAATCGGCAAGGCGGAAGGCTTCTCTGTAAAAAGAGAGCCGGCAATCCCTTTAATATCCTCGGGAAAATCCTTGGCTTCTATATTGATGCCAATTCCGACAACCGCGTATTCCAGCCCCCCGCTTTCAAAATTCAGGGATGCTTCAGTCAAAATCCCGCATACCTTTTTATCCGCAATAAAGATATCATTCACCCATTTTATTTCAGCCTTAACCTTAGCTACCGCTTCCATGGCCTGAGATACTGCGACTGCGGCGGCAGTAGTGATCAGCAAGGAATCTTCAAGCGTAAGCTTTGGCCTTAATATGACAGAGAAATAGATGCCGGAAGCCTGGGGAGAATAGAAGGATCGTCCCATCCGTCCCCTTCCCTCCGTCTGCTCTCTGGCGATGAGAACTGTTCCTTCTTTTGCGCCCTTTGCAGCCATTTCTTTTGCAAGGGTATTGGTGGAGGTCACCGTCTGGTGCACCTCCAGATCGAAGGATGCAGCATCTCCCCGCAGATAGGGAAGAATGCTTGCGGCGGATACGATATCATTTTGTGATTGGAGACAATAGCCCCTGTTCGTTACGGCAGTAATATGATAGCCCTCCTTTTGCAGGGCTTTTACGGCTTTCCAGATGGCACTGCGTGTAACATACAGATCATTGGCTAATTTTGCACCGTTGATGGATTGACCGCGGTTTTCTTCTAATATTTTTAGTACCTGATATTTTAGTTCCATGGGAGACATCCTTATCATATATGATATGTTATTTTACATGGCCTGTACTATTTGAAAACATTTCTGTCGGGAAATGTTAAGGAAGCTGCAGCTTCCATGGCGGGTGCCATTTTTCATACAGGCATACGCAGCCCGCAGGCATATTCCAAACGTGTTAGCGGCCATGGGAAATATTCCGTTATTATTATAACATGCCGAGAGGCATTGTCAACCTGCGTACCTAAAAAAGTCGACAATTATAATATAACTTATTATAATGAGATTCAAGCTGAGACTAAAGAAGTAAATTACAGACAGCTCTATAAATTGAATCAAAAAAACAGCTCTATGAATTCGATCCCCGTCATTAGCAGAAGAGAGTGAGTAATACATCTTCTGAAAAAAGTTAGGAAGGGATCACATAGAGCTGTTTTGTTAACATAATTCTGTTATGTTAATATAATTTCTTACTTATTTATAATTCTGATACTACTAAAGTATGTTGCTAAAAGATAATATTACTAAGTGATAATGCTACTGATCAAAATTATCATTATAGTATTCCTCAATCAAACGATCCAGATAGGAGAGATTCTGTGCACCAAATTGCTCCAGAAGCAGTTCTTTTATGGCATCTGTCATCTTGATGTAATTCAATTCATCAGATAATTCATCATTGTGGATAGAAGCCAGATAATCCTCTGTCAGATGCTCCGAAAGCCAGCGGTTGATTTCCTCCGTCAACCGGTTCTCCTCAGCTATCTCAGCCTTCATACTCTTTGCCTTCGTGTTTGTTGATGCTGCTACATACAGGAAGAAGAGGAACAGTACACCCATAACGGTGTTGGGGATCCATCCGTTCAGGATAGTCAGGATTCCGGCCATATTGAGAATAACAAAAATCAGTCCGACTATTCCGAAAATCAAGAATATCCACACGGTGCCGGCAAGGTCTTTATGACGGTCTTCCTTAAAGATATAAGCGCCTCTTTCCTCAGAATCCTGAGCAGAAGAGTCCTCCGGTGTATCGGACATATCTTCCTCGGTTTCATCAGAAGTCGTCTCGTCCTCCTCCCCTTGAAGAATAATTTCGGGCTCCTGAGCTTCTGAGCTGCTTTTATCATCGCCGTCCGTTTCGGCCTCAGCCTCGAAGGTACCTTCTGCCTCTTCGGGAGCGTCGTCCTTATAGACACCTTTTTCGATATTCTCACGTTCGACATAGAAGAAGGCCTGATACAGTTTTCTTGCCTGTTTTTCCTGCTTTGGAGGGATATTTACTATATAGACCTCCGTTTTGTCGTCAAAGGAAAGCATGGAGGGCAGGCCGGAATATTGGAGATAACTCATCAGCTTTTCAGCCAGCTTCTTGTCCTCTGCTTGAAAGAAAGGAAGGAATTCCACTGCTTCCTCTAAGCTGTCGACCAGTTCCGTACCACAGTCAGAGCATTCTGTAAAGCCCTCCTGATATTCGGAATTGCATTTTGGACACCAGGGCATAATCTCAACTCCATTCTTTAATAGATTTTATTCTGCCATAAACCGATGGAAGGCTTTCTTGCCCTTACGGACCAGCAATGCACCATCCTGGTCAAAATCATCGGCTGTAAATACTTTAGAGAAATCGGTCACCTTGATCTCGTTAACAGTCACGCCGCCCTGCTCAATGGTACGCCTTGCATCGGAACGGGAGGTGGAAAGCTTGGCATCACACATCATGGTGATCAGGTCGATCCCCTCTGCAAATCTCACGCCCAGATAGGTGGTAGTAGGAATATCCTCCGATTTCATACCTCCCCCGAATAAGGCTCTTGCAGCTTCCTGGGCTTTGGTTGCCTCTTCCTCACCATGGACAATCTTGGTTATCTCAAAGGCCAGAACCTCCTTGGCATGATTAATCTCAGCATCCTTTAAAGAGCCAAGGCGTCTTACTTCATCCATCGGCAGGAAGGTTAACAGCCCCAAGCATTCCTCAACCTTTACATCCTCGATATTTCTCCAGTACTGATAGAATTCGTAGGGGGTTGTCTTATTGGGATCCAACCATACGGCACCCTTCATGGTCTTGCCCATCTTGATTCCCTCACTGGTGGTCAGAAGCTTAAAGGTTAATCCAAAAGCAGGCTTCTGTTCCTTACGACGGATTAAATCAACTCCTCCGAGAATATTGGACCATTGGTCGTTGCCGCCTAACTGAAGGGAACAGCCGTATAATTTGTTCAGCTTCCAGAAGTCATAGGACTGCATCAGCATATAGTTGAATTCAAAGAAGGTCAGACCCTTCTCCATGCGCTGCTTATAGCAATCGGCAGTCAGCATTTTATTCACTGAGAAGTGGATTCCGATTTCTCTTAAAAATTCCACATAGTTCAGATCCAGCAGCCAGTCCGCATTATTCGCAATGATGGCCTTACCGTCACTAAAGTCGATAAAACGGGAAAGCTGCTTCTGGAAGCAGTCCGCGTTGTGCTGGATGGTTTCGACCGTCATCAGAGTGCGCATGTCGGATTTACCGGTGGGATCACCAATCATGGTTGTCCCGCCGCCCAGAAGGGCAATTGGCTTGTGACCTGCGCGCTGCATATGCATCATGGCCATAACGGTAAGAAAATGTCCGGCGGTCAGGCTGTCGGCAGTGGCATCAAATCCTATATAAAAGGTCATGGATTCCTTTCCTAATAATTCTCGAACTTCCTCCTCATGGGTACATTGTTCAATGAACCCACGCTCCAATAATATGTCATAAACATTGGTTGACATCGGTTTTCCTCCTTGTTTGTCATTGACTGAGGTTCTTATGCAAGAACCCTTAACTAAAGACATTATAAATGATTACATTTTATATTTCAATGAAAAGCATCCCAAAATTATAAAAGTATTTGCAGTGTTTAAGTGTGTCAATCAAAAAACTGTATTATGTTTTGCATTACAGGATTTACGTTTTATAATTATTGACAAACCGGCTACTGCGTGTTACTATATAGCAGTAGTAAGTAACACTTCATACAAGTCATACAGAATAGTTAAGGAGGGATTATACTGGAAAACCTGACGGAAATGCTCAAAGGCGTGCTTGAGGGCTGCGTCCTTGAAATTATAAGCCGCAAAGAAACCTATGGCTACGAAATTACGCGACGGCTGAACGCCCTGGGCTTCACAGATGTTGTGGATGGAACGGTGTATACCATTCTAATCCGGCTTGAAAAAAACAAGCTGGTAGAGATCACCAAAAAACCATCCGATATGGGGCCGCCACGAAAGTTTTTCACGCTCAACGATGCGGGGCGCGAGGAACTGCGGAGATTCTGGGAAAAATGGGAGTTTGTCGCGTCAAAAATGAACGAGTTAAAGGAGAAGAAATCATGAATTTTTGGGAAAGGATCACAGGCAGCGATATGACTAAAGAATTGAAAGCTTTTGAATCGCGAGCAAAAAACCTTCCGGCTGATTATCAAGCTGCATGGGAAAAAATCAAGCTCAATATATGGCCGCACACAGATTTCACCGGTCGCAACCTCATGCCAATTCTTGACGGTGTACTCGGCCTGCTCGAAGAAGCGGCGGCGGACGGTCAGAGTGTCCAAGAGGTCTTGGGCGACGACATCAAAGGCTTCTGTTCCGCGCTGGCTGGCGAAGAAGGGGCAAAGTCTATTCGCGACAAGTGGCGCGAGCAACTCAACAATAATATCGCTAAAAAATTAGGCAAATAGGGGGATAACATGAGAATACAAGATATCATCGAAGGCAAAAAAGAGTGGCGGGCGCACATGGCGCGCGTCAAGGCGCTCCCGCAAGAGTATCAGATTGTTTATAAAGAGATTCAAAAATATCTCTTTCGGGTCGGCCCTGTTGAGATGTCTGATGGGCTGACAGACGGAACGGATTTGTTCTCGGGGATTGTCGATCTTTTTGAAGAGGGCGTGGCCCGGGGGAAAGGCGTGCTTGAAGTGACGGGCCATGATGTAGCGGCTTTCTGCGACGATCTGATCAAGGATTCCAAAACAAACTCAGACATCTTGCAGGATTCTGTGAACCAAGAAGCTTATAGGGCCATAAAAAAGGATATGTGTCAAACAAAGGAAAAAGAGGGTGACCGGGATGGAAAAAGCAATTGAAATAAAAGGGCTGCAAAAGTCCTACAAACAGCTTCATGTCCTGAAAGGTGTGGATTTTGAGGTGGAAAAAGGCAGTATTTTCGCCTTGCTCGGCTCCAACGGCGCGGGTAAGACGACGATTGTCAGAATCCTCACCACGCTGCTTAAACCGGACAGCGGGAACGCTGCCGTCAACGGCTTCGACATTACATCAAAGCCTGATTTTGTACGGCAGTCAATCAGCCTGACCGGGCAATTCGCCGCCGTGGACGAGGTGTTGACCGGGCGGGAAAATCTTATTATGATCTCCAAGCTGCGGCACCTTGCCAATCCACGTCAAGTGGCTGATGATCTGCTGAAACGCTTTGACCTGACCGACGCCGCCGACCGCAGGGTTTCCACCTATTCGGGCGGTATGCGCCGCAGGCTCGACATTGCTATGAGTCTTGTGGGAAAGCCGCAGCTTATCTTCCTCGACGAGCCGACTACTGGGCTTGACCCCGAAGGACGCATTAAGGTTTGGAGTACTGTAAAAGAGCTTGCTGATAATGGCACAACGGTGTTCCTGACCACGCAGTATCTGGAGGAAGCCGAGCAGCTTGCAGACCGAATCGCCATTCTGCATGAAGGGAAAATTATCGCGAATGGCACCCTTGATGAACTGAAAAAACTGTTTCCGCCAACAAAGGTGGAGTATGTGGAAAAACAGCCGACCTTGGAGGAGATATTCCTCGCAATCATCGGCAAGAAGGAGGTAGAGTAAATGGAAACCGTAAAGAAACACTTTTTCAGCGACATGGGCGTTATGCTTGGACGTTCCATGCGCCATATTTTCCGCAGCATGGATACCATTATCACGGTCTGCATCACTCCGATTGCGATGATGCTGCTGTTTGTATATGTGTTGGGTGGTGCGATTCAAACCGGTACAGGCAATTATGTAAATTATCTGCTCCCCGGCATTCTCCTGATTGCGATAGCGAGCGGCATCTCCTATACGGCTTACCGTCTTTTTATGGATATGAAAAGCGGCATCTTCGAACGGTTCCACTCCATGCCGATTGCTCGTTCAGCTGCACTATGGGGTCATGTGCTAACCTCACTGGTATCCAATGCGATTTCGGTTATCGTCATCATAATCGTGGCGCTTATTATGGGCTTCCGTTCATCGGCGGGAGTGTTGTCATGGCTTGCTGTGGCCGGGATACTAGTGCTGTTTACGCTGGCCTTGACATGGATCGCGGCGATTGCCGGACTGTCCGCAAAATCGGTGGACGGCGCAGGCGCCTTTTCCTACCCGCTTATCTTCCTGCCGTTTATCAGCTCGGCGTTTGTGCCCACAGATTCGATGCCGCCGATTGTCCGTGCCTTTGCTGAAAACCAGCCAGTTACTTCGATAGTGGATGCCATCCGCGCGCTGCTTGCGAGGCAGCCTGTCGGCAATGATATTTGGATTGCACTCGCTTGGTGCTTAGGGATACTGATTGTTGCATATCTGTTTGCGATGCGCGCATACAAACAGAAAGCTTAATGTTTGCAGGCATTAAAATGATGATGGTCAAAAAAAATCAGGTAAAGGGATAGTAGAGTGTGTAAATACGAGTGGATATTATGCCCGGTCTGTGGCAGCAAAACACGGGTCAAGATACGTGTATTGTTGTGTCATATCTGCCTTCAGGATACCATATAATGTATCAGATGATACAAGCACCGTTTGTTTCTTTCATAGGAAATTACGTCCTATGAAAGAACCCTCCGGGGGATGCGCAGCTTCGCGCGCAGAACAAAACTGTGCTTTGGAAGCTTTTTATTGCGAGTGTGTGCGAAGCACACTTTTGTTCTCTGATTCGGGAGGAGGTATCGGGTGGATAAAAGGGTTGAAGATAAGATGGTACAGCAGATTGAGAAAAGCCTGCATAATAATATGAATGAGGATCTGTTCCTGACCGGGCGCATCTATGATAAGGGAAAGCTACCGAAGAATGCTCTGAACAAGGGAGCGGAAAGTGCACTGGACGGCCCGGCGGAGGCTGCGGAGGATAACCCTCTGGTTTCCCTGGATTATTATAATCCCTCCATACCGTTATCCAGGGCGGAGTACATCAGGCAGGCCAGAGAATCCTGCCTTCGTCAGTTAAGCATGATGCAAAGCACAGCGAGAGCCTATGACAGTTATTATCTGGACAGCGCATTGCAGAATGCCGAGCAGGAGCAGGGGCGGAAGGGAAAGCCTCTCAGACTGTTCCAGGAGGGACAACATTACACAGCTGACGAGGAAGATGATTTGAGAGAGATGGCGGCCTTTCGGTTCCTTGTGATTCGAATGGTCTGTGCGCTGGTGCTGTTTCTCAGCATATTCCTGATTGATAAGCTGGATTTTAGCGTCGGGAGCTTTACACCCGCCAAGATCCAGGAATATGTTACAGGGAAGGATAGTCTGAAGGAACTGGAGAACTTTGTGATAACTTTGTTGAAGTAGCCAACCTGCTGCTTGTTGGGATTAAATCTGGTTTTGTTCGTTGTAATTTCATCTTATATCAGTTATAATATCGTAAAGATACAGGATAGCGTGTTAGAATACTTATTCAAGGTCAAGTATTTTAACACGCTCTGGTATTGTCAACTGTATGGATGAAAGGATCAGAGAATGAGAAAATTAGCACTTTCCGATGAAGTATTATTAACGGTTGAAAAGCCTGCCAGATATATCGGCGGGGAAGTCAACATGAAGATAAAGGACCCAGACAAGGTGGATATCCGCTTTTGCATGTGTTTTCCGGATGTATATGAGATAGGCATGTCACATCTGGGAATCCAGATATTATATGATATGTTCAACCGGCGCGAGGACACTTACTGTGAACGGGTTTATTCTCCTTGGGTGGATCTGGACAAGATTATGCGGGAACAGAAGATACCGCTCTTTGCTCTGGAAAGCCAGCAGCCTGTGAAGAATTTTGATTTTCTTGGAATCACTCTGCAATATGAGATGTGTTATACCAATATTTTGCAGGTGCTTGAACTGTCCCAGATACCTCTCTATGCCAAGGACCGTACCGAGGAGCATCCCATTGTGATCGGAGGAGGCCCCTGCAGCTACAATCCGGAGCCTATTGCGGATTTTTTTGATTTCTTCTATATCGGAGAAGGCGAGTCGGCGTACCATGAGATACTGGACGCCTACAAGGAATGCAAAAAGGCTGGAGCAACAAGGAAAGAATATCTGGAGAGAGTGGCACAGATTGAGGGAATGTATGTGCCTGCTTTTTATGATGTAAGCTATAAATCAGACGGTACCCTGGAACGGATGGAACCGAACAATGCCCATGCTCCGCGGTCGGTAAAGAAGCAGGTGGAGATGAACTTAAGTGAAACCTTCTATCCGACAACTCCGCTGGTGCCGTTTATTAAAGCAACCCAGGACAGGGTGGTGCTGGAGATTCAAAGAGGCTGTATTCGGGGCTGCCGTTTCTGTCAGGCAGGGATGATTTACCGTCCCACCAGAGAGCGCAGCATCGATTATCTGAAGAAATGCGCCTATGAGATGTTATCCTCCACAGGGCATGAGGAAATTTCTCTAAGCTCTTTAAGTTCAAGTGATTATTCCTGTCTTCAGGAACTGGTATACTTCCTCATTGATGAATTCGGCTCCAAAGGTGTGAATATTTCCCTGCCGTCCCTGCGTATCGATGCCTTTGCGCTGGATGTTATGAGCAAGGTTCAGGATATCCGCAAGAGCAGCCTTACCTTCGCCCCGGAAGCGGGAACCCAGCGGCTTCGGGATGTGGTCAATAAGGGACTGACGGAGGAAGCCATTCTCGGCGGTGCCATGAAGGCTTTCCAGAGCGGCTGGAACCGGGTTAAGCTGTATTTTATGCTGGGACTTCCCACGGAGACATTGGAGGATATCGAGGGAATTGCTGTCTTGTCCGACCGGATTGCAAGAGAATATTATACGATACCGAAGGATCAGAGAAATGGCAAGGTGAGCGTTACCGCCAGCACCTCCTTCTTTGTTCCGAAGCCTTTTACCCCGTTCCAGTGGTCCAGAATGATTAATGGCAAGGAATACGTGGAGCGGCAGCGCCACCTTAAGAGTAAGTTCAATGAGCAGTTAAACCGGAAGAGCCTGAAATACAACTGGCACGAAGCAGAGCTTACCGAGCTGGAGGGTGTATTTGCAAGGGGTGACCGCAGAGTGAGCGGGGCAATCTATGACGCTTATATGGATGGCTGCCTCTACGATTCCTGGTCGGAGCATTTTAATCATGCCAAATGGATGAAGGCCTTTGAGAAAAACGGAGTTGATATGGAATTCTACAACGGTAGAGAACGTGCTGAGGACGAGCTTTTCCCCTGGGACTTTATCGATGTAGGTGTAACCAAAGCCTTTTTGCTGAGGGAATATAAAAGAGCCAAAGCGGAGAAGGTAACTCCCAACTGCAGACAAGCCTGTGTAAATTGCGGTGCCAAGGAATTCGGCGGTGGAGTTTGCTTTGCGGAAGGCTTGAGCTATGAGACTGGGGAGGTTACCGATGAAGGCAAGAATTAAATTTCAAAAATACGGCGCGATGAAATTTGTTGGTCATCTGGATGTGATGCGATATTTCCAGAAGGCATTTCGCCGGGCCAATATCGATAGTGAATACAGTAAGGGCTTCAGCCCTCATCAGATTATGTCCTTCGCAGCACCGCTGGGAGTGGGGCTGACCAGTGACGGCGAATATCTGGATGTTCAGCTGTTGTCTGCCCAAGAGCCGGACATCATGATTGAGCGGATGAATGCAGTCATTACGGAGGGCTTTCGAATCATTGGGTATCGTCCGCTGTTAGAAGCGGAAGCCAATACAAAGACAGTAACAGCCATGTCTTTGGTGGCATCGGCAGATTATCTGGTTTCCCTGAAGGATGGCTACCCTATTCGAGAGGATATCAATAGCCCCGAGAACTTCCAAAAAGCATTTGAGGAGTTTATGCAGCTGCCTGAGATTGTGATTGATAAAAAGACAAAGAAGAGCGAAAAAGAAGTTGATATTAAAGCAATGATTACCCTTGTCGCTTTTTCCGAAGAGGAATATGCAAATAAGCGCAGATCCACCCTACAGGTGCATCTTCTGGAAGGACAAGAAGCAGGTAATGATAATCTGGCGGATAGCGCGGCGGAGGTCTACGAGAACGGTATTAAGCTCTATCTTCAAGTGGACACCGGAAGTGCGGCGAATCTGAAGCCGGAGCTGGTGATGGAGGCTTTTTCCGAATATCTGGGAATCCCATATAACCACTTTGCATGGCAGGTCCACCGTCTGGAGGTGTATACCAGAGACGGCGAGACGGGAAAGTTAGCGGCTCTGGATCAGGTGGAACGATAAAAGAACGCCTTGGAAGCAAATAGAAAGGGAAACTTCGAAGGCATATTTTCAAAAATAACAACAGGGGAGCTGGAATGGATAGCAAACTGGTTATTACAAAAAAAGAAAATTTCATAGTTTCCGCCTCCTTTGAGGGAAAGGATTTGGTGCAGGTATCCCTGAACGCTTCCGAGGAAGGCGGCATTCTGGGGAATATCTATCTGGGCAAAGTCAAAAATATCGTAAAGAATATTAATGCTGCCTTCGTCGAGATTGCGGACGGAAAGATCTGCTATTATTCCATGGGCGAAAATCGTTATCCCATCATGGCAAATGAGCAGGAATATAAGCCGGAAGAAGCACAGTTAAGTGAAGCTAAGGTTAAAATCGGGGATGAGCTTATTGTTCAGGTGACGAAGGAAGATGTGAAAACCAAGGCTCCGGTTGTGAGTTCGAATCTGAATTTCACAGGCAAATTTTCAGCCCTCACCTACGGGAAACCTGCTGTGGGAGTATCCTCCAAAATCCTGGATGAAAAGGAGAGAAAAAGGCTCAGGGAAATTGCGAAACGGATGCAGCAGAAGGAGTATGGCTTCATCATCCGGACCAATGCTGCCTATGTACCGGAGGAAAAGATTGTTGCGGAGATGAAGAGGTTAGTCCAAGCCTATGAGAGCATCCGAAGATATGGGTTGCATCAGAGCTGTTTTTCCCTGCTTTATCAGACACCTCCTAATTATATCTGTGATATCAGGGACAGCTATACCGAGAATGTATCTGAATTCATTACGGATGATGAGAAGCTTTATGCAAATATGCGAGAGTTCCTAGAGGGATATCAGCCGGAGGATCTGGACAAGCTGAGATTTTATAAGGATGATATTCTAAGCCTTGCCAATCTCTACGGGCTGAACGATAAACTGGAGGATGCCCTGCGGCCCATGGTATGGCTTGGATGCGGAGGAACCCTGGTGATTCAGCCAACGGAAGCCTTGACGGTTATTGATGTCAATACAGGAAAAGCAGTCGCCGGTAAGAAGCAGGTCCAGGAGACGTTTCTTAAGGTAAATCGGGAGGCTGCAAAAGAGATTGCAAAACAAATCAGACTCCGAAACCTCTCCGGAATTATTATTATTGATTTTATCGATATGGAGCTTAAGAAGAATAAAGAGCTGCTTATGGAGGAGCTGGAGGAATATTTTAAGAAGGACCCGGTTAAGACAACTCTGGTGGATATGACCGCCCTGGGACTTGTTGAGGTAACCCGTAAGAAGGTCCGAAAACCTCTCTATGAACAGGTAAATGAGGTGAGAAGACATTCATGATAAAGACAAATGTCATGCGGCTTTTGGATCAAGCCGGTATCACTTATAAAGCAATGGAATATGAGGTAGATGAGAATAATCTGGGCGGTGAGCATGTAGCACATTTGATTGATATGCCGGCGGAACAGGTATTTAAGACCTTAGTGGCAAAGGGAGAGAAGAAGGGTATTGTTGTATTCTGCATCCCTGTGAATCTGGAATTGAATCTAAAGAAAGCTGCTTCTGTTATTGGCGATAAGAAGATAGAGCTGCTTCCGGTGAAGGATTTACTTACAACCACCGGATATATCCGCGGAGGCTGTTCGCCGATTGGAATGAAGAAGCATTTTCCGACCTATATGGAAGAAACCGCGGTGCTTTATGATGAGATTACCGTCAGTGCGGGAGTGAGAGGCTGTCAGCTTTGTATTCCCAGGGAATCATTGATAGAATATATCGGCGCAAGCCTTTGTGATATTGCAGAATAGTACCGAATTTTTTAAAAAGTTAACTCTATAATCAAGTATTAAATATGGGGATGAATAAAACCGATGGTTTTATTCATCCCCATATTTAATCTTAAGATATTATTTCCTGCTTTCGGTACTATTTAACGGTTGGTACTCTGGAAAAAATACTCCTTTTCCGGTTAGCAGCTTTATTAGTGTTGTCTTACCTGCTCCATTCGGCCCGATCAGGCCGATGAATTCCCCTTCAGTGTCAGTTAATTATTTAATCAAATGCGGATAGATGATATAATAAAAGCGGAATAAGGAAATACAAGCTCGCTTGTGAGCATACTGCAAACTTGCTTGTAAGCTTGTAAGTAATCGATCGGAGCTGATGATCATGAACCAGCTTTATATTCATGATATAATTAATTTAGAATAGGGTGAGAGGCCTCTTCTTTTCTGACTTGCTCAAAGGACGAAAAATTATAACAAAAGTCAAAATCCTATAAGAAAAAAATGGGCGTATTTGATGCGGAGACATGTGAGGTCAATATTTTACAAGACAAAGGAAATGCCGGCTATTTAATGCATATTGAGTTTCAGATATCCTATTTATAAGTAGGAGGATTAAATATATGGCAGAATTTATTGATAAGTACGGCAGACAGCTCCATGTAGTGGCTATTGATAATGGTTGTATGTCTTTTACAGTGCTCCCGGAGAGAGGCATGGATATTGGTGATATTTATATCAATGGAGAAAAGGTATCCTGGGAGACACCGGAAGGGGAGCTGCTTCATCCGGATAGTGTTGATTTAAAAGAACCGGGTGCCTGGGATAAAGGCTTTGTGGCCAGCGTTACGACAATTGGACCGGAGGTATTCGGAACACCGGATGAGATAAGAACCGTGCATGGAACCGGCGCTTACTCTACGGTAGATCTATGCTCTTTTTGCGTGAAGGAAGCAAATGAAGAAACAGAGGTTATGGGTACGGTGACAATTCGGGGCTATGACAAGAACCCAGTGTATAGAAAGGAAATCCGTATCGTAACAAGGCGGAATTCCACTTTTTTGACCCGGTATGAGAGAACAATTAATCTTACAAATGAAAGGCAGCACATTGACGACGGCTTTCATATTCAGCCGGCAGGAGCTTTTGTATCAAAAGGCGGCAGCTACGTGCTGCCTGTAAAAACTGAGCATATGCTTTTGCGTGATTCGGCTCCAAGCGAGGATGATCCAAAGAAAATATATGATTATGGTATGTCACTGGATCCCATCAGATGCTATCAATATGCACCGGAAGAAGTAAGAGGACTTGAGATGCTTCCTCTTCCGAGCACACATCATGTTACAGCGGAGATGCTGGTGGATGATGGATGGACGATGGCGGCTGTTCTTGTAAGACCTCTGGATGTATTTCCAAGAACATTGATTGCAAAAAGAGCCATAGGTAAGCCGATGTATGCCATTGAACCATGTAAGACCAGACCAAATTCAATCAAACAAAAGGCCATTGATGGAGAATTGATGTATCTGAAGCCTTACGAATCTATGGATTCCTGGATTACATTGGGATACCTTACGGGACAAAAAGAAATAATGGATATTGCGTACAGAATCGAAGAAGCAAAGGGATAAAAGATGAAAGAGAATAGTCTTATTATTAAGTTCAGCGTGATATTGATGGCAGCTTTTTTGCTGTATGGAATGTATGTGAGCTACGAAAACTATAGAAATATTTTAAAAAGTAACTATGAATATATAGATATTATGGTTGATGTGGACATAGACAGTCTAAGACAGACCCATGCGTTGATCAGAGGAACGACTTTTTCACTGTCAGGCAGTAGTTCAATCGAGGGCTGGCGAAATGATGAGACTTTTTTCTCAAAGGGAGATAAAAAGAGTTACCTGAATCAGGAGAACCTGAACCGGGAAATGCAGAAGATTCTTACAGATAACAATGTATGGAACTTTGAACTGTTTGATTATGTTGCTATCTATGAAAATGATAAATTGATGGCATCTACTTATACAAAGCCTTTTAACATACAGCAGATTATAACCTCTTCCTGGGCGGTATACGAACAGATTAAAGATATGGAAGATTATACGGTAGAGCTTCCTCCCACAGAAACAGATGATACAATCTATACCACCCTTCGTATCAAATCAGATTTTAAAAGCGAGAATGCCTTATACATAATTGGAGCTACGAATGAAAAATGTTTTGGCGACAGGCTGAGCAGTCTGGCTACCTATGATGGTTCACTGGTGTTTATGACAGACAGAGAGGGTATGGTTTATTCCTCCAACGACAGTGAATGGCTGGGTAAAAAGGTGCCGCAGAAGCTGCTCGGTTTGTCCAATTCCACAGAAAAAAGAGAACTTATAATGAATAGAACCAGTTATATTGTGACAAAGCGAGCGATCAATAAAGAATACAACTTTATCTATCTTTATCCAAAACAAGAGGTAGTTCTGCGCACATTTTTAGGAATGAAATCCTTTCTTATAATATCCGTACTTTTTGCAGCCTTTATTGTGGTAATTTTTGTTCTTATGACCAACGGGGTAAAGCGCCTGGTAAAGAGCGCCTATGAATCCAAAATATTGCTGGATGAGATGGAAATTAAGTTTCTTCAGCATCAAATGAATCCCCACTTTCTATTCAATATTTTACTAACCATACAGATTAAGGCAAAAATGTCCGGTGATGAAAAGATTTATAAAATGATTTCTTCGTTGTCTGCATTGTTGCGGGCAGGTATCTATAAGGATGCCCGTGCCATTGTGTCAATAAAGGAGGAACTTAAATATGTGGAGTATTATCTCTGGCTTCAAAAAGAGCGATATGATGATCGCTTAAACTATAGCATTGAGGTATCGGATGATTCCATACTGAATTGTGAAATCCCAAGACTCATTATCGAAGCTATGGTGGAGAATGCGATTGTACATGGCATCGAGAATATGCCGGAAGAAGCCACGGTCCGTGTGACCTTGGAATATGTTTTTGCAAATGAGGAAGAAGAGATTTTGATTCATGTCATAGATAATGGAGCCGGTTTTAATGCAGCTGAGATCGTTTCAGAAAAAGCAGGATTGGAAAACGATGGCAGTATCCGGCGTGATAAGATGGGGCTTAACAATACCAATCAAAGATTGAAGCTGATCTATGGTGAACAATATGGTCTGATTATTCATAGCAAGGAAAAGGAAGGAACCGACATAGAAATACATATACCGAAGAAGATAATGGAGACAGAGAATGATAAAAGTAATGATAGTTGATGATGAACGCAATATCAGAGAAGGTATTCTCCATTTGATCAACTGGAGAGAACTGGGGTGTGAGGTAGTGCATTCCTGTAATAACGGAAGTGCTGCTCTTGTGTTTATGGAAGGAAATCCGGTGGATATTGTTGTGACTGATATTAAAATGCCCATTATGGACGGACTTGAGCTGAGTGAGAAAATCAGTGAGAAGTATTCGGCTAAGGTAATAATCTTAACAGCATATTCCGATTTCGCACTGGCAAAGCAAGCAATCAAGTATAATGTGTCTGATTTCATTGTCAAAAATGAATTTATAGAAGAATTGCCGTTAGCGATCAATAGAACTATAGAAAGAATTATAAAAGAACGAAATACGAGTGAAGCAGACAAAGCAGAGGTGCTTGGCAGCTTTGATTATGTCGGCGTATTTCAGCGTCTGATTACTACGGGGAAGATTTCAGCGAAGGAGATGGCAGAAGGTAAGCTGCAGGAGAACAATTATGTTCTTTGTGCTTGTGATATTACCTATTACGATAAGGAAAAAGGAAATCAAAATATGCCGGAGCTTCTTAATAATATTCTTCGAATCTCTTTAAAAGACTGCAGCTACAGTATCATACCGTTTACAGATTCGTACTTGATTATTCCGGTAGGATACAAAAAGAACAGCACCATCGGACTTAATACCGTTGTAGATTATTTTAACAATATTATTATCATGATAGAAGAATTTATGAGGATTGATATTAAACTGGGACTCAGTTCAGAAGTAAAAGACGTGAAGCAGCTTAAAAATGGATATGAAGAAGCAAGACAGGCCTTGGCCAAGATAACAACGCAGGGAACTGCAATAAAAGTGTATACCTCACTGTCCCTGCCAGGAGCAATCACAGCCTTTGATGTGGACAGATACACCAATATGCTGGTGGAGATTACCTTTGATGAGGAAAGCCAGGAGGCAGAAGAAAAATTGGCAGAGGGATTTGAAAAGCTGGCGGATACCGGCTGTGCCTTTGAACAGTGTCAGCTGTATATGCTGGTGATCTGCAGCTCTATTATTCATAAGGCAGTAAGATATCATCTGGATGTAGATCAGGACTTTAATGAGATGGAAAGGGAAGTATACGAGAAGATCCAGAATGCAAAGACAATTTATCGTTTGATTCGTATAGGCAATGACACCATTGAAAGAGTCAGAACGCTGTGCATCGGTAAGAAAAATTTTAAAAACGAATTGGTTAAAAAGGTGGATGAATGTATCCGGCAGCACTACAGGAAAGAGCTTAATCTTCAGTATATCAGTAATGAACTGTACTTGAACAACAGCTATATAAGCCGTGCCTATAAAAAATTGACCGGCTATACTGTGACTGAGAAGATTGCCATGTATAGAGTGGCTAAGGCAAAGGAACTCCTGGCAGGGACCAATATGAAGATTTATGAGATAGCACAGGTAGTCGGTTTTAAGGACGCGCCTTATTTTACCAATGTTTTTATGAAATATACCGGAAAGAGTCCGTCTGATTTTAGACAGGAACGATAATGAAAAATCAATATATCTCCATAAAGGTAAAAAACACACAAGAAAAACCAGAATAAAAGCAGTACCCAAAAAGAAGTGGTCAAATTTCTATAACAGGAGGAAAAGGGCTTCTATTTTGAATAAATGGCAGATACGGTATGATAATCATGCGCTAAGCAATAAACCATTTATTTAGGAGGATTTTATGAAAAAAGGATTATCAAAAGCAATTGCGTTGCTATTGGCCCTTACCATGATTCTGTCATTGGCAGCATGCGGTAACAAGGCAGGTAATGATGCAGACAAAGAAACAAGTACCGGCAAGACATCAGTGAAAGAGACAAACAAAGGGGATAAGGCAGAGGTAACAAGCTCTGAACCGATAGAAATCTCATATGCAACTTTTATGGTTGGTTCTCATGCATCTGCAGCAGCGGAAGAAGAAATAATCAACGCATTCAATAAGAAGTATGAAGGCAGATACAAAGTAGTAGTGGAAGAACTCCCCAGCGATAATGCATTCGTTGATAAGATGAAGATATTAGCTTCTTCTCAGACATTACCGGATGTACTTATCGGAAAAAATGGGATCAGAGAGCTGGCCATTGAGAATGGACAGGCGGTAAATATTAAGCCGTTTTTGGAAGAAGACGCAGAATGGATGAAGTTAGTGGGAGAAGACGCGATGAACTACAACATGGAAGAGGACGGAAGCGTTTACTCTATCTCCAATCAGCGTCAGATTATCGGATATTTCTACAACAAAGAAATGTTTGCCGCAGCAGGCATCACACCGGCTAAGACCTGGGATGAGTTCATGAGCAACAATGCAAAGCTGAAGGAAGCAGGATTCACACCACTGGCTTTGATGACCGGTGAAAATGCATGGACTACCAATCTTTGGCTGGCAGCTATGATCGGTACTGACGGTGCGGCGGGAAATGCTTTCATGAATACCAGCTATCCTGCAAACTATAGCAACAGCTCGGTTATTAAGGGCCTAGAGATGCTTAAAACATGTTTGAAGGAGTACACCACTCCGGATGCGGTAGGTGCGATTTATGCAAATGCAGCAAACAACTTCGAGCAGGGTAATGTGGCTATGATTGCAAACGGACCTTGGATGTGTCCTGATTTTACAGATGAAACCAAGTCTATGCCAGGTTTTGGCGATAAGGTTGGTGTAGCTCTTTATCCGGAAGATGGGTTGGTTGCACAGTTTGAGGTCGGATATATTCTTTGTACCAACGGAAAATCTGAGGAAGAGCAGAAGGGTGCTCTTGAATTCCTTAAGTTCAAGACAAGTGAATATGCTCAGAGCGTATTTCTTGAGAAGGCTGGTGTTCTTCCTTTGACAGACAACATCGAGCTGTCTGATGAGTACAAGGCTGCTAATCCAATTCTTGCGGAACTGATCGTGCTGGCGGGTAGTGCAAAGTACACCTTCGAGAATATCGACAATACAGCATTCTCTTCTATCGTAAATGAAACTGCTGTCAGATATCCGGAACTTGCATATGATGAGATTACTCCGGAGGAGTTTGCAGATTACCTTACAAAGGTAGCCGAGCTGAGCAAGTAATAAAATGTTTTAACCAATTGCGCAAGCATAAATAAGGACTTAACAGAGCTTCATATTTATGCTTGTGTTATTTTTGCGGTTTTTTTACAGAATGGAGAATATTATGACAAAAAACAAGAAATGGATCATACTATTTCTGCTTCCGGGGATCTTATTATTTGGTTTTATATTCCTTGGGCCTATTGTAGTCTTGTTTGGAACATCCTTTACGCATTGGTCCATTGGCAAGGAAATATCATTGGTTGGATTAAGAAATTATATGTATTTATTTACAGAAGACCAAACCTTTATCCACAGTTTGAAAAACACGATTGTCTGGATTCTTCTTCAGGCGACCTTTCATGTACTGATTGGAACCACCGTAGCAATTGTTTTAGCGAAAAAGAGGTGGTATAGCAGTACAATAAGAACAATTTACTTTATACCAAATGTTATTTCGAGTGCAGCACTGGGGATGCTGTTCTTGTGTGTGATGAATCCGCAGTATGGACTTATCAATTCATTGATTACGAATATAACGGGAGAAGGCTTTATTCAGAACTGGTTTATGGATCCAAAGACCGCATTTTTATCGGTTACCATGACATGGCTTCCATATGCAGGACTTGTTACAATTTTGGTCATGGCTGAGATGTCATCTGTTTCCGAGGATGTATATGAAGCAGCAAAGATCGATGGGGCCTCGTCTTTTCAGACAGATATATATGTGGTTTTACCTCTTATGAAAAATATTATCGGAACCTCTGCAGTTCTGGCAGCCACCAGTATGCTGCAGAAGCTGGACATTATCATGATGACCACCAACGGCGGACCGGGAAGCAGAACCATGAATATGCCCATGTATCTGTATAAAACAGTATTTACCAACAACAATTATGGGCTGGCAAATGCACAAGGAGTTTTACTGGTACTTCTGGGCATGATTGTGCTTAAGAGCATTCGTAAAATATTCCATATGGACGCAAAAGAACAGAAAGGATGACATTATGTTTCCAATCATCAGAAAAATACTTACAGCCCTGTTGCTGGCGGTCATAGTGGCCATCTCCATTGTGCCCTTTGCGTGGGTGTTGTTTTCTTCATTTAAAACCAACAGCGAGATTTTATCCGGAACTCTGTGGTTTCCTTCCGGCTTTCACTTTAGCAATTATACGACAGCCTTTAAGCTGGCGCCTCTTGTAACTTTTTATAAGAACAGTATTTTTATTGCCATCGCAGGAACAGCGCTGAATGTCATTGTATGTTCCATGGCAGCTTATGTAGTGGTAAGATGCTCCTTTCAGTTAAAGGGAGTGGTAATGCTTCTGTTTTCCATAGGACTGATTATTCCGGGAGCCGCGTTGCTTCAGCCACTATATACCATATTAAACGCAACCAATCTTTATAATACGCGAACCGGTCTGATTCTTGTATACACAGCGCTCGGTATGCCGACCACCTTTTATGTCATGATGAGTTACATACAGACCATTCCATATTCCTTAGAAGAGGCCGCTTATATTGATGGCTCCGGATTTTTCCGAACCTTCCTGCAGATTGTTCTGCCCCTTACAAGACCGGCTTTTGCTACGGCAGGTATAATTCAGTTTTTGCTGTGCTGGAACGAGTTCCAGCTGGCTCTTACTTTAACAGGAGAGACCGGAAAAAGGACCCTTCCAATTGCACTTTTCTATTTTAAGAGTGCATTTGCCAGCGATTACGGGGCCATGTTTGCAGCAACGGTAGTAGTTGTCATACCTAGTATCATTACATTTATATTACTTCAAAAACAGGTTATTTCCGGCTTGGCTGCCGGATCGGTAAAAGGATAAAAAATTCCTCTTATGTGGCGCGGGAAAAGGAAGAGAGTTATAGTGGCACATGAGGGATATAAAATAAATTAAAGGAGAGGGATTTAGAATGAGAAAAAAATGGTTATGTTTTATGCTGATGGCAGCAATGGTACTCACCTTACTGCCGGCACAAGCCGCACAGGCGGAAGTGCAAAGTCAGTATCGCAATCCTCTTATGAGAGGTGCGGATCCGACAATCGCCAGAGATGCGGACGGTTTCTATTATTGCGGCTTTGCTACGGATAATGATATTTATCTGAAGAGAGCAGAGACTGTACTGGGAATATCTACCGCAAAGAGCAGACTTGTATGGAAGAAGCCGGCGAACTTTGGCTATGTATGGGGACCATACATCTATCGTTTGGAGGGTAAGTGGTATATCTATTTTGCATCCGGTCCGGAGACAGACTTCGGCTATGGACATCCCAGCACCTATGTACTGGAAAATGAATCTCCGGATCCATTTGAAGGCACCTGGGAGCTGAAGGGCAGCTGGTCAAATAGGGATGAAAATGGAGAAGCTACGGAGAAAGCCGGCCTTATGAATGCAGAAGGCTATGGACTTCCTTGTGGTGTTATTACCATGGGAGGAGAAAGATACTATACCTATACCAAGTATTTTTACTATGAAGATCAGTATTTGGGAACAGTGAGCGGGGCGGCTATTACTGATACCAGAACCAAGTTTGATGAGTGTCCTACCATCGTAAAGATGCTGAATCCATGGACTCTGGACAATGGAACCGTAGCGGATTCAACGGGAGAACTGTCAAAAGGAACAGAATGTACTCTGGCCAGACCAATTTATGACTGGGAGAAGCATGGAGACAATATTGATGAAGGTTGTGCAGTGGTAGAAAAAGACGGCAAGGTGTATTTTGCTTACTCTGCAAGCAGCTTTATGAATGATAACTACTGTGTAGGCGTATCCTATGCAGATTTAAGTTCGGATTTATTAAATCCGGATTCCTGGCAGAAGCTTCCTGTGCCGCTGATGCAGAAGTCACCTGAGAACAGTGCATTTGGACCGGGATCACCTCTTTTTGTAAAGTCCGAAGACGGTACGGAAGATTGGCTGATTCACCATGCAGGCCCGGTAGGCGGGCAGACCGGAGCCAACCGCTGGGTCAGAGCTACTCCGGTTAGTTGGACAGATGATAGCTTTGTTAATGTAGGGATACCTTCTAATCCGGGAACTGTTTTTGACAGACCCTCCGGTGAGGAAAAGAGTGAAGTTCTGGAAGCAGAAGATGCGATCTGTGTAGGTGTAGAGAAGAGAATCATCAGTAACAGTGCCAGAAGTTCAGGCTCCGGTAATATTAAATTCAATGAAGCGGGCGGATATGTAGAGTTTGATGTAGAAGCTAAAAGCACTGGTATGTACTCCCTTGATTTCCGCTACAACAACGTCGTTACCGGTTCTGCTATTTCCGCTGTGTTGACTGTAAATGACAGTCAGCAAAGAACACTGAGCTTTGAGTCCAATGGAAACTATACAGCAAACATGGATATCTTAAAAGTATATAATATTGTTTTGCAGGAAGGAACCAATAAGCTTCGCATGACTGCACCAGATTCCAGTGAACTTATTCTGGATTCTCTCACTCTTAAGAAAACCACACTTTATGAGGCAGAAGAAGCGACTTTAGCTGGTGGTGCCAAGACTAGCACAGAACATGCCGGGTACAGCGGAAGCGGCTACGTAGATAATCTTTATACGAATGGAACCGGTGTTGCATTTACGGTAATTGCTCCTTACACAGGGAACTATTCCGTTAACCTTCGTTACTGCAACGGCTTCTATGGTGAAAGAATCAATAAATCCCTTGCTATTTATGTAAATGGAGCAAGAGTAAAGACTGCTGATTGCTTCTATGGAACCAGCTGGTCGGATTGGCAGGATCGTTATGACAACTTAAATCTGAAGCAGGGTGCCAATACGATTGAATATAAGTATGACGATGCATCTTTGGGCAATGTAAATATTGACTATATTACAGTAACAGAAGCAGTTACCATGACATACGAAGCGGAACAGGCAGAACTGTCCGGCGGTGCAGGTTTTGCACAGGATCATACCGGATATACCGGTACTGGTTTTGTAGGCGGTCTGTGGCAGGATGGAGCAGTAGAATTCCATGTAGATGTGGAAACAGCTGCTACATATGATGTATCCATGAAATATGCCCTTGGATTTACCGGCGAAACAAGAACGATGAACCTGTATATCAATGGTGAACCCAAAGGAATTATTACCTTCGGAGATACGGCAGGATGGGATAACTGGGGTAAAAAGGTAGTTGCCATGGAACTGAAAGAAGGCAGCAATACCATCAAACTGACCAGAGAAGGAGCAGGTCAGGGAGACATCAACCTGGACAACATCCATCTGCAGAGGAGAATTCCATGGGCATATCAGGCAGAAAATGCTGTCATGTTAGGTGGAGCGCATAAGTCCGAGGATCATCTTTGGTATGAAGGGACCGGATTTGTAGGTGGATTTGAAAGCGCTGCCGGTACAGAAGGAATTGAGTTTACAGTAAATGTACCATACACAGGTACGCATACAGCAACGGTAAGATATTCCGGTGCTCATGCAAGTAACATTACCATGAGCTTGTATGTCAATGGAGTGAGAATCAAACAGATTGAATTCCCTCCTACCAAGACTTGGGATGACTGGAGTGAAGCAACCTATGATGTAGAATTGAAGGCAGGAGACAATACCATTAAGATTCTGCGTGAGATTACTGACTCCGGATGTTTTAATATTGACAGTCTGACAATCGACAAGTATAGCAGTGCTAAATCCTCTCTTAAGAAGCCGGGTCTGGTATCCGGTACCGTATACGTAATGAAGTCAAAGACAAGCGGCAAGGCAGCGGATGTGGCAGGGTATTCCAGAGATGCCGGCGCGCTTGTAAATCAGTGGAATTATTTAGGCAATATCAATCAGTTATGGGAGCTGCTGGATCAGGGAAATGGATACTGGAAGCTTATGAGTTCCTTTAGCGGACATATGCTGGATGTGGCAGATACTACGAACTACTTTACCTGTCAGCAGACAAATGATCCAAATTCTCTTTCTCAGCAGTGGAAGATTGAACAGACAGGGGATTTCTACAGGCTGACCAACAGACAGTATGATATGGTTCTTGAAGTAGTGGGTGGTTTGACCAGCAATGGTACAATGATTCGTCTTGCAGCATACGAAGAAGGGGCTGATCGTCAGCTTTGGAACATTGCAGATGGATTTGATGCTACCGGTATCAAACCAGAACAGCCAGGAGAAGAAGAACCAGGAGAGGAACAACCAGGAGGGGAACAGCCTGGAGAGGAACAGCCTGGAGAGAACACACCGGGTGGGAATACACCAGGTGGAAATACACCAGGTGGTAACACCGGCGGGGTACCATCTAATCCGACTACGCCATCTGTTCCAGAACAACCGGATGATAAGAAGGAAGAAGCGGAACCGGAAGATGATGAAACTGCAAAAGTACCGGAAGTGAAGCCTCAGACCGAAGTGACGGGCAAAGTAAAGGTTGGAAAGACGAACAATGTACTTTCCTGGGAAAAGGTAGAAGGCGCAACAAAATATGTTGTTTATGCATGCAAGACCGGAAGTACTAAGTACACTAAGGTTTCTACCGTTAAAGCTGGAAAGAAGCTGGCCTTTACACATAAGAATGTAAAGGGTAAGAGCTACAAGTATTATATCCAGGCATATGGAACGGATAAAGAAGGAAAGACGGTAAAGCTTATAAAGTCTGACGTGATGCAGACCGTAAGCTCCAAGGACAACAAGACACATTACATAACATCCAATATGAAAGTAGCTAAAATCAGTAACACAGGAAAGATTACTGTAGTAGGTTCCGGTGATTGTACAATATATGTATATCTGCCAGATGGAAAGAGCAGAAAGATCAATATTAATATTGAAGAATAAAGGCTAGAAAAGGCGGTTGCAAAATGATTGCAGCCGCCTTTTGCATTCTCAAAAAGGTTTTATTATTGCTGTTAGTTAACGATTTATAATGATTTTCAATATATACTTATATATTACATTGACTATCATTAATAATCATGATATATTGTTAATGAAGATGAATAAAAGTAGATATAAAGCGTTTTAATCAAAATAATTGGGGGTGAATTCTTATGTTTATTGAAGAAAGGCATCAGGAGATTCTGAAAATCATACAGGAAAGCGGGAGAATCTCGATTGGTGAGATACAAGAAAAATTCGATGTTTCTGTCGATTCTGCACGAAGGGATCTTCGGCTTCTTGAAGAACGAGGGGCCCTGAAGCGAACACATGGCGGGGCAATTCCTATACAACAAGTGGGTTTTTGTCCGTCAAGGCACAGAGATGTCAAAAACATGGAAATCTACGACAACTATGCAGCGATTGCCAAAAAGGGTGCTGAATTTGTCAAAGAAAATGATATCGTTTATTTAACCGGTGGTTCGATCGGCTTCATCATGCTCAAATACCTGCCCAAGGATATAAAATATACACTGGTAGTCAACTCGGTTTCCCTTGCCGATGAACTGAAGTTCTGGGATAACATCAGTGTCTATGTCACTGGAGGCAAAATGCGTATGCATTCTACAACATCTCTTGTTGACAGTTTCGCAACCGCATTTGTAAAAAATATGCACTTTGATGTATGCCTGATGACGGGTGCCGGATATGATGCAGCTTTTGGTTTTTCTAACGGAACGGATGAAACAGCAACTTTCCAAAGGGCTGTTATAGAAAACTCACGTAAAAAGCTTCTTCTTATGCCTAATCAAAAAATAGGGTTTAAAGCCTTTATTAAAGTATGTGATGCGGATAAATTTGATGTCTTAATTACAGACTGGGATTCCGTCGAGGATGAACTGAATAAAATTAAGGAAACCGGTGTAAAAGTAATCGTCGTGGAAAAAGAATAATCGTGGATGGGGGATTGGCTTTCCAATCCCCCATGTTTTTTAGCTTCTAAATATAAATCCGCCTGAGTTTCAAACTCAAAAATTGCATTTCGTTAATCAGTTAATTCTAATTCGGGTATAGTCGGTCGAAAATCTGTTTACCGCCCTCTGTGCGAAAAATCTTATGACGAACTTCTTTTGCAGCTTCAATAGACATTTCGTTTTCAAAGATATTGACCAAAAAGTCAGCTTCCACTAAAATCTGATAATCCAATCCATCGATATCATGGTATGTATGGTGGTGGGCGATGAGATAGCAGACTCTGTCTATTACCTGATTATCATACCCCAGCGCTTCCAGCATAGGTTTTGCTATGGGCGGACCCTCAATCTGCTGATAATTGCCTGCACAATTTCCATATTTCTCAAGACTGGGGCGAATACCGATATCATGAACAATGGATGCCGTTTTTAATATGTGGAGTGTTCTCTCATCCAGATCTTCCAATTGTCCAATTAGTTCTGCAAAAGAGAACACCTTTAGAAAATGTTGAATACGTTGAGGAGAACCTGCCTCATATTCCATCATTTGCAGTAAAAGGTTTGTTTGATTATCCATTTCCATTTCTCCATTCTTCTAAAAAGAATTAACTTCTCGATTTTAATTGCCCTTAACTCAATATATCCCCTTGTTCCTTTTCAAAGGAGGATTATATGAAATCATGATACCACGCTTTACCATATAAAAAAAGAGGAAATCTGACCATCTTTCGGCAGTTAAACTGATTGACATCCACAGTATGGCATAGTAGAATATAGCTATAAAAATTGGAGGAAGAAGATATGTGTGGCTTTTTTTGCTAAGAAGTAATTTTTCATAACAGCTATGACGCAGGAACGCGTCTTTTTTGTTATGCCTGTTAGCAGAAGCCACTGAAAATATAGCGATACACATACGGATTATTTTGTTTATTTATCGATTCGTATTAATAGGTATGTGATCATCAATGGATTCATGGGTTATCAACAGGCTGCAAGGGGCGTTCTCCCTGCAGCCTGTTTTTATGTGAAGCTATTATGTGAAACTTTACAGGAAAGAAGAGGCAGGAAAACATCAAAGGAAACCATTCATCAGAACTCAAAGGAGGGTTATCATATGTTAACATTAAACAATAAAAACATTCTGGTAACGGGAGTAAGCCGTTCCCAGGGCATCGGTGCAGCCATTGCAAGAACGCTGGCACTGGCGGGGGCCAATGTCATCGTACATGGATATGCTCCATACGATTTTGCACAAAATTATTCCGATGCCGACGAAGCATACCTGGAGGAGCTGGTTCATGAATCAGCCCGGAAGAACCTGAATTTATGGCGACTTCCAAGCTCGGATCTGTCACACAAGAACACACCCGAAAAGGTAATACAACAGGCTGTGGAAAGGCTGGGATATATTAATGGCCTTGTTCTTAATCACGCTTATTCCACCTGGGTGTCTCTCGGAGAATGGAGTGCCGAGGACATTGATGCTCATCTGTCAGTCAATGTCAGGGCTTCCATGCTTATGATCCAGGCCTTTGCAAAACAGCTGCCCAAGCAGGAGGAGGGCAGCATCACCCTGTTTACCAGCGGGCAGTTCCTGGGCCCGATGATTAAGGAAATCGCTTATGCTGTATCCAAGGATGCGGTTATTGGATTATGCAGGCAGGCTTCAGCGGCATTAGCTCCCCAAAATATAAGAGTTAATTGTATTAACCCAGGGCCCACCGATACCGGATATCTCAGCGGCAAGGAATATGATGAGGTGGCGAAACAGTTTCCCGGGGGAAAATGGCTTGTTCCGGAAGATGCCGCACGCCTGGTTCACTTTTTGCAAAGCGATTATTCCCGGACAATTACAGGGCAAATTATAACCAGTGATGCCGGCTTCAGCAAATAACACAGCCGTATGGAGACAAGGTAAAAGGAGGTTGCTTTTCCACTGAAGATAGGATATAATTGTGAAAACATCCATACATTTGTTCTGTTTTTATCGCAAAGGCAGAAAAAGAAGGAGCCCCGATGAAGGAATTATTATTCAGACGAAAATCGAAATTCATTCAGTTTCTAATCGCAACCTCGCTGTTTGTTATGGATCATTTCTTACAGATGGGCTTGTTTGCAATCATTCTGGGTGCAATCGAAAAAGCGGATATCGGATATTATCGCACTGTCTTTTTGTTAACACTCGGCTACATAATATATACCCCACTCAATTTCCTGCTGTCTAGAATGCTTCGTATCCGATATATGAGGGACACCATTTTGGATGTCAGGAAGCAGGCCTTTGACAAAATCATCAATCTGCCCTTTAAACAATATTCGCAGAAATCAAAGGACGTTTATATCTCAAATCTGATCAATGATATTAATATATTTGAGAAGAAATTCTTCTTCGCCCTGCTGAATTTTTTGATTGATCTGGGAATGATTTTAATCTCCCTGATTCTATTGATTATTATGGATTACCGGCTTGCTCTGGGGATGTTTCTGTTCTCGGCACTGTTATACATACTGGCAAGCTTTTTCAGGAAGAAGAGCATTGCCCTGGAGCAGGAGATTTCAAAGACAAATGAGCAGTTTACCACAGATATGTCCAACACCTTTAACGGCCTTGAGATTCTTAAATTAAACAATATTGAAGACAAATTCCTGGTAAAAAGCACAGCTACAATCCGGCGGCTGGAGAAGAAAAAATATGAAGCCAATGTCTTTTCGGAGCTGCAGCGCAGCGTTATCCGAATTCTTGGCTTCGTGGCATCCGTTGTTGTAATGATCTATCTGGGGTTTCAAATCCAGGGAACGATCCGTCTGGGGGAAGCGGCATTTTTATTCCAGCTGTGCAGCTCCATCAGTGAATATTTGATTGATGCCTTTCCTATGTGGAATCTGATGAAGGGGTCCATAAGCATATATGACAAGGTCGCCCTGCCGGAGCACAGCGGTATTGGTGCTGGCAAAGGTGAGCAGGAATTCTCTTTTTCCAGGCAGATTGAATTCTCCCATGTGGATTTTTCCTTTGACCAAAAGGAGATTATCAATGATGCCTCCTTTGTGATTGAGAGAGGAAAGAAATATCTGATCAAGGGTGTCAGCGGGGCAGGCAAAACAACGCTGATGAATCTGCTGGCGAAAATTCATGATGATTTCCAGGGCAATATAACCGTTGACGGGATGGATTATCGTGAAATATCGGAGAAATCCTTCCACGAAAAGGTTGCCTTCATCTATCAGGATGTATTTTTGTTCGAAGATACCATAAGGAACAATATTACCCTATATAAGGAACTTCCGGGGGAGCAAATCGATTATGCGGTAAGGGTGAGCGGCTTGGATGCTCTGGTATCGGAGAAGAGGGACGGGATGGACCAACGGCTGACGGAGAACGGCAAGAATCTCTCAGGCGGGCAGCGGCAAAGAATTTCTATTGCGAGAGCCATAGCCAAAAATGCGGAGATTCTGTTTGTCGATGAGGGAACCTCCAGTTTGAATGAAGAATTGGGAAGGGAAATCGAAAAGGTCTTCCTTGGACTGGACAGCACAGTAATTGCCATTAGCCACCGGTATTACGAAGGTGTCACGAATAAATATGATTATGTCCTGGAGATAAAGAACGGAGCGGTTCACAGCTATCCGGCCAGGGACTTCTTTGATGAGGTGATCACATGCTAAAAAAATATTACACCGTATTCCCTCATCTGCTGCTGGCTTTAGCCATATCAGCCGCTTCCTCCATCCTGGACGGATATGTAACCATAAAAATGATGAAGCTTCTGGACTATGCCTTAAGCCGCGATATGCAGCTAATGAAGGAAAAGGCGCCGGAGTTATTCCTTTTGGCGGTATGCATGATCCCAATTGGAATTTTATCTGCCATGGCCGGCAACTACTATAAGAGAAAAGCTAACATCACCTTAAAGAAATACTATCTCCGCAGAGTATTCGGCAAAAATATCGCAGAGTTCCAGAAAGAAAATAATGCAGAATACCTCTCCGCCATGACGAATGATTTCGATACCCTGGAGAATAATCTGATTACCGGGATCTATTCCGTATGCAGCGGGGCTGTTCAATTCCTTACAGGCTTTTGGATCTTGTCCACCGTAGATGCCCGGATGCTTCTGCTTGCGGTGGCAATCGTTATTGTTAACCTGACAATATCAATGGCCACCTCCAGAAAAACCAAGAGAGCATATAAGGAACGCAGCGATATGTTCGGCAGCTATACCTCTTATATTAAAGAGATGCTCTCGGCCTTTCATATTGTTAAGAATTATAATCTTCAGGACCGGGTTACGCAGGATTATAACTCCAAAAGTGATGCAATCCAGCAAAAGGGCTTCCAGATTGAGAAAATATTCACCTATGTAATCAGCATACAGCATTTTTTTATCAATGGCTCTTTGTATGGAGTGATCTGCGGGGTAGGATATCTCGCGGTTCTGGGAAAGGTCACTCCTGGAGGTCTTTTACTGGTGGTCCAGGGGATTCAGAGGATGATGTGGCCTCTATTCAACATCAGCGAGAACCTTCCGAAGCTGTTCACCACCGGCGATCTAATCCGCAAGCTGGAGAAGACCCTGGAAAACGCGGATACCCAGGAAGAAACCTTGGATTTGACCGAGTTTGAGAGGGAAATAGAGCTAAGGGATGTAGAATTCTCCTATGATGAGGAGCAGGTAATCCTGACGGATATTAATCTGAAGCTGAAGAAGAATGGGAAATATCTCATCGTCGGACCCAGCGGAGGAGGTAAATCAACCTTACTGCGGCTTTTGCGCAAATACTTTCAGCCCACCGGAGGAAAGATTGTGATTGATGGGTATGATTTACGGGAGGTAAAAAGGGATTCCTATTATAAGCTGATTGCCAATATCGAGCAGCAGGTGTTTCTTTTTGAGGATACGGTTAAGAATAATATTTCACTTTACAAGGAGTATTCGAATCAGGAGCTGAGCAGCGCCCTTGAGGCTTCCGGACTCACAGATTTCATCAGTAATTTGCCCGATGGCCTGAATTCCATGATTTATGATGGAGGAAGAAATATCTCGGGAGGAGAGAGAAGCAGGATCGTAATTGCCAGAGCTCTGTTGAACAAAGCCAGTATTCTATTGATGGATGAAGCCTTCGCTTCCCTGGATATGGAGCGGGCGAAGGAGATTGAGAAGACTATACTGGGATTGAAGGATATCACAGTAATTAATGTGAGTCATGTGATATTTCAGGATACAAGAGAGCTTTATGACAGGGTAATCACGGTAAAGAAGAGAATATATTAAAATGAAAAACCTTGTTACAGTTCATTCTACGACATTTTGAACTGTAACGAAACCTCTGATTTTCAAAAATTATTTATTTGACAAACTTCTTCCTCTGTGCTACTATAATTTAGTGTGCCGCACAACGAGGTATAAGCTCTGTCTATAAAATCATATATGCTGATTATATAACAGACACCATAGTTGGCGAGTAATGATAATAGGAGGTGCCAATATGTACGCAATTATTGCAACTGGTGGAAAACAGTACAAGGTAGCGGAAGGCGATATCATTAGAGTAGAGAAGCTTGGTCTGGAAGCTGGAGCAACTGTTACTTTTGATCAGGTACTTGCAGTAAATAAAGGCGAGTTAGTAGTAGGTGAGCCTACGGTAGCAAACGCTAATGTTTCTGCAACTGTTGTTGAAGAAGGCAAGAACAAGAAAGTTATTGTTTACAGATACAAGAGAAAGTCCGGATATCACAAGAAGAATGGTCATAGACAGCCATTTACCAAGGTTAAGATTGAAAAGATCAATGCATAGGCTGATGTGATATGATTAACGTATCCATATACAAAAATGCAGAGAATTTGATTACCGGTTTCAAGCTGTTAGGTCATGCGGATTATTCCGAATATGGCAGCGACATTGTTTGCGCGGCAGTATCTGTATTGGTAATCAATACAATTAATTCTATTGAGAATTTTACCTCGGACCGGTTTCGTTTGGACCAGGATGAGAAAAAGGGTTATATAGAATTTCATGTGATTTCCGAACTGAGTAATAATTCCAATCTGCTTTTGAGTTCTTTGGCTTTAGGGCTTCAAGGGGTTGTAGAGGAATATGGTCCGAAGTATATCCGGATTACCCAGGCAGGATCACAGTAAATTATTACAGGAACATAATGCGTGTTTCTGTAGATAACTGATGTACTGATATGTAATTAAGAATTGCAGGAGGTGTAGAACATGTTAAGAATGAACCTTCAATATTTCGCTCATAAAAAGGGTGTTGGTTCTACCAAGAACGGTAGAGATTCCGAGTCCAAGAGATTGGGTGCTAAGAGAGCAGACGGCCAATTTGTTCTTGCAGGAAATATTCTTTACAGACAACGCGGAACAAAGATCCATCCGGGTGTTAACGTTGGTCGTGGTGGCGATGATACTTTATTTGCTTTAGTTGACGGCGTTGTTAAATTTGAGCGTAAGGGTAGAGATAAGAAACAAGCTAGTGTTTATCCTGTAGCAGCGAAATAAGAATAACTATTCGGTAATGACCCCAAATTCTTAAATGCACGGAATTTGGGGTTTTTTATGTAAAGAGTTCCTTATTAGATTGAATGTGGTTACCTATGAATTTAAAGGTGGCTTAAGTCCATAGGCAACTGCATTCATAAGGCTTTTATACAAGATGAAACGACAAGTCGTTTCACTTGTCATGAATAGGACAATGTCTTCCAGTATATCTATTGTCATAAAAGAAGAGAACGTTTATAATAGTCCTACGTTGTTTTGGAAATAATAACAAAGGTTGTTTCTAGTTGTATATTCTTAGGCTGAATGAGTGCATTTAGATAAATAGAATAAATTACTAATACAATTACTAATACAATTAGCAATTAACTTTATCATAGAGAGGAAACAGGTGTTAAAATGTTTGCAGATAGAGCAGAAATATATATCAGATCCGGTAAAGGCGGAGATGGACATGTAAGCTTTCGTAAGGAAATCTTCGTACCAGCCGGTGGTCCAGATGGTGGCGACGGTGGTAGAGGCGGAGATCTGATATTTGAAGTAGATGAAGGCTTGAATACATTAAGTGATTTCCGTTTCGTGCGTAAATATAGTGCGGAAGACGGAGAAAGCGGCGGTAAAAAGAAATGCCATGGAAAAGATGGTAATGATTTAATTATAAAGGTACCACAGGGTACTGTTATTAAAGAAAAAGAAACTGGCAAAGTAGTAGTGGACATGTCCCAAGTCAAATCCAGAGAAGTTATACTTAAGGGCGGCAGAGGCGGAAAAGGTAATCAGCATTATGCAACCCCTACCATGCAAGTTCCGAAATATGCACAACCTGGACAGAAAGCTCAGGAGATGAATGTAATCTTAGAACTAAAGGTAATTGCGGATGTTGGTTTAGTAGGCTTTCCAAATGTAGGTAAATCCACACTTTTATCCCGAGTAACCAATGCAAGACCGAAGATTGGCAACTATCATTTTACTACCTTAAGTCCTAATCTAGGTGTGGTTGACCTGGAGGGCGGCGGTTTTGTTATTGCCGATATCCCAGGGTTAATTGAAGGTGCATCGGAAGGTTTAGGTCTTGGACACGAATTCCTAAGACATATAGAGAGAACCAAGGTAATTATCCATCTTGTGGATGCAGCTTCTACCGAGGGAAGAGATCCAATTGAGGATATTAATTTAATTAATTCAGAACTTGTAGCATATAATCCTGAACTGGCAAAACTTCCCCAAGTAATTGCTGCCAATAAGACAGATGTGTTGTTGGAAGAGGATGCACAGGCAGTAGTTCAAAAGTTAAAAGATACCTTTGAACCACGGGGAATGCAAGTGTTTTCCATTTCTGCTGTAAGCGGAAAAGGTATGAAGGAACTTCTATATCATGTAAAGAGTATGTTAAATAACCTGGATCAAGCACCGGTGGTCTTCGAACGCGAATACTTCCATGAAAATAAGATTGATACGAACTTACCGTTTGAAGTATGGAAGGAAGAAGACGTATATGTTGTTGAAGGTCCAAGAATTGAAAGAATGCTTGGTTATACCAATATTGACTCTGAAAAAGGATTTGAGTTCTTCCAGAATTTCTTAAAGGATAATGGAATTCTTGAACAGCTAGAGGAGCTTGGAATTAGTGAAGGTGATACCGTTCGTATGTATGGCTTAAGTTTTGATTACTACAAGTAAAACTTTTAAGAAGAGCTAAGGAATTGAATTACCTATAAATTATTTAAAGTACTAATCATAATATTATTATAAGAGGAGATAACTATGACAACGAAGCAAAGAGCTTATTTAAAGGGGCTTGCAATGACAATAGATCCAATTTATCAAATCGGGAAGTCTTCCCTTACGCCAGAACTTACCGATGGCGTAGCGCAGGCATTGGAAGCAAGAGAATTAATCAAAATCAATGTATTAAAAAATTGTATGGATGACCCAAATGAACTGGCACGTACTTTATCCGAGCGTACCCATTCTGAAATTGTTCAGGTAATAGGAAAGAAGATAGTTCTGTATAAAGAGTCAAAGGATAAGAAGAAAATAGTTCTTCCTGTTGAAAAGAAAACCAAGAAAATTGTAGAGGAATAATAAAGCAATTTATTGGAGGACACAAAGTTTCAACAGATTGGAGGATGAGTATGAAAAAGGTCGGTATCATGGGAGGTACCTTTAATCCGGTACATTTCGGACATTTATTTCTCGCTGAACGTACCTATGAGCAACTGGAACTGGATCAAGTGTTATTTATTCCTTCCAAAAATCCTCCTCACAAGCAAAAACCACAAGAGGTTACTGATCAGCAAAGAGTGGAAATGTTGTTATTGGCTACAGAAGATAACCCACACTTTGAAGTATCCGTAATGGAACTTGAGCGTGAGGGAACTACCTATACTGCGGATACCTTATCAATTTTAACGCGGGATAATCCTGATACACAGTACTATTTTATTGTTGGGGCTGATTCTTTGTTTTCCTTACCTGAATGGTGGTCACCTGAGATTATTTTTGAGAAATGTGTGGTAGCAGCGGCTTGTCGTGATCATGTGGATAAAGAGGGATTAGAGCAGCAAGCTGAATTTTTAAGGTTCACTTATCATGCAAGGATTGAATTAATTGATATGCCAACCCTTATGATTTCTTCCAGTGAGATTAAAGATAATCTTTCCAGAGGAAAGTCAATTAAATATTATGTACCAACTGCAATTGAAGATTATATTAAAAAGAACAAGCTTTATTTGTTCCCCCTGGAGGCTTAGACAGCATGACATTAGAATATATACGTGACAACTTGGATGGGGTATTAAAAAAATCAAGATTTCAGCATAGTATTGGTGTTGAAGAAGTTGCTTGTGATTTGGCAGCAATCTATGGCTATGATGTGGAAAAGGCTGGTCTTGCAGGTTTGTTGCATGATTGTGCCAAGAATTTATCGGATCAGGAGCTATTAGATAACTGTAAGGAGAATAATATTGCAGTAAGTGAAACGGAAGAACGTTTCCCCTATCTGTTGCATGGAAAAGTGGGAGCAGTTTTGGCGGAAAGTAAGTACGAAGTGAAGGATGAGGAAATACTTGATTCGATTCGTTATCATACCACCGGACGTCCTAATATGACACTGCTGGATAAAATCATTTTTACAGCGGATTATATAGAACCTTACCGTGAACCGCTTCCAAGAATCGAAGATATCAGGTGGACTGCTTATACGGATTTGGATTATGCAGTAACAATGATTTATGACAATATTTTAAGCTATTTAAACGGAATACATGCTGAAATTGATCACATGTCAGAAGAGGCATATGAGTATTATAAGACATTAATAGAGGCTCGTGAATGAAAGGGGATTGCAATGGACAATTCAAAATTAATGGTAAAACTGGCTTATGAAGCCATGGATGAAAAAAAGGCGGAAGATATTCAGGTTATTGAAATTAAAGATATTTCCATCATCGCAGATTATTTTATTATCGCGAATGGTACTAACTCTTCACAGGTAGATGCATTAGTGGCGTCTGTATCTGATAAGCTTGGTAGAAATGGTTTTGAGCCAAAGAGAATAGAAGGTGTTCGTTCTGCCAGCTGGATTTTAATGGATTATGGCGATGTTGTTGTTCATGTATTTTCAAAAGAAGATCGTCTCTTTTATAATCTTGAGCGTATCTGGAGAGATGGTAAATTGGTTAGTAAGGAACAGCTTGATAACTAAATATATAAGATGATTTACCCGACAAAAGCTAATCAAGCTTAAGGATGATGAATATAACTGTATCTATATTTATCTGGACTTGCCTTACCCATGTAGAAATTGCCTAAAAATCAGGAAATTTCTACATGGCCGGTCTGCGCCATCTGAATATAAATACAGCCATATTCATCTGGTTTAGTTTATCAAGGCTTTTGTCTGGTAAATCATAAGATGAATTGAACGTCAAAAGCAAAGAAATTCTGTGTAAGATGAAACAACAAGCTGTTTCACTTGTCATGGATAAAGGAAAAGGATAGAGAATTCAATTGAGTAATCACTTGAATTCTCTATCCTTTGTTCTTGTATAAAATCCTGTTAGTAGACCTTTTCTATGTAGCTAGTTATTGAAACATACGGAATAATCCAATTACTTTACCCTGAATGTTAAGGTCTGTTGCAATGATTGGCTCCATAGTATCATTTTCTGGTTGTAATCGATAAAATCCATTTTCTTTATAAAAGGTTTTTACAGTAACCTCTTCCCCAAGAAGTGCTACTACATAATCGCCATTCTTCGCATGAGACTGCTTCTGGACTAAAATCTTATCACCATTATAAATACCAACATTAATCATACTGTTTCCTTTTACCTTCAGCATGAACGTGTCCTCATTCGGCATATATTCTGCTGGTATCGGGAAATAACTATCAATATTCTCAACCGCAAGAATTGGCTGACCGGCAGTAATGGTGCCAACAATCGGTACATTCACAAGATCACGTCTGGTTAAATTGAATTCATCATCAATAATTTCAATTGCACGAGGCTTGGAAGGATCACGTCTAATATAACCATTCTTCTCCAAGGTTTCAAGATGAGAGTGTACGGATGAGGTTGACTTTAACTTCACGGCTTCACAAATCTCTCGAACAGCCGGTGGATATCCCTTATTAATAATCTGGGATTTTAAATATTCTAAAATTTCTTTTTGCTTATTACTGATTCTACCATATCCCATAAGTATTATTATTATCCTCCCTTTCCTATTTGCACCATTATATCATATTTAAATTATAAATGCAAAACTTATGTTCTGAAAAACGAAAAAATGTTTGCAAAACGAAATATATGTTCGATTTTTGTGTTGACAAGCTTATATTTATTTGCTATTATCTCAATATAGAAACAAGTGTTCGGATAGTATGTTCGGATAGTATGTTCGAATATGTAACCTAAGTTACCAGCGAGCTAGGAATATAGTTTAGAAATAATAAATTATTAAATATTTTTTAAAGTGACATCCGGTGACCTTACTCCAATTTATAATATATATTAGTTAATCAATCATAGCTATTTAGGAGGTAATTGAGATGAATAGAAGTAATATATTAATAGAAGGACAAGCTTATTATCAGATGAACAAAAGAAGAATCTGGACGATAGGAGCTATAATCTTAGTTCTTGCTATCATTTTCTCAGTTGGATTTATCACCAAGACAGTTACAGCACAAAGAATTTCAGAGCGTGCGAAGTATGTTACAAGTATTGAGGTGCAAAAAGGTGACTCTTTATGGAGCATTGCTAGTCAATACATAAGCGAAGAATACGCAGATATGAACCAATACATAGAAGAGATTAAGTACAGCAATGGATTAGCAACCGATGTGATCAACACAGGTAATTTTATTATAGTACCATATTACGCGGATGTAGCCAACTAACTACTTTTTTTATAAATTTCCTTAGGGGCTTTTGCAAAATCATATTTTGCGAAAGCCTTTTGCCTGTCCAGAAATGATGAAACGAAATTTCAGACTATAGATTTTTATAATAGAGTAGTAATTATTTTTTATTAGGACTATAATATGCGTTGAAGAAGCTGCAATTAAAAAGTTTGAGATCTCATTGTTTCTCATTTGATTTAGTAGAATAGCTATTTTAAGTTGTTAAAGGAGAATAAGTGATTTATGATAAAACAATTTATTGAGGGCATTACTAATTCTAATTTTGAACTATATAGTATTAGAGTAATGCAAGAGGGTAAACTGATTGCAGGGCATGATTTTGCGCCAAATATCAGACGCCCAATTTATTCTGTGACCAAAAGCTTTACCTCAATAGCACTAGGCATAGCCATGGATGAATATGATCTTAAGCTAGAGGATAGTATCTTTAAGTATTTAGAAGAAGATTTACCAACGAACTGTTCTCAAGATATGAAAGATTCATTGGAATATATTACAATCAAACGATTATTAACCATGTCAGTTTTGGGGTATCCTTTTCGCCCCAAGGGCGATGATTGGATAAGTTATTCACTTCAAGTTCCTTTAGCAGAGGTGCAAAAAGAAAAATTTGCTTATTCCAATATACCAGCTTACTTAATTGGAGTTATTATTGAAAAAATAGTTAAGCAAAATGTGATGGATTTTTTACAACCAAGGCTTATGGAACCTTTGGGAATTAAATCACCCATTTATAGCAACTGTCCCCAGGGACATTTTAACGGGGCAACTGGAATGGAATTAACAGTGGATGAGCTAGCCTTATTTGGCCAGTTATACTTACAAAGTGGTAAGTGGAAGGATAAAGCCCTTATTAATCCAAGCTGGATTGAGCAAGCAACAAAAAAGCAAATTGATAATAGGGATTATGGCTATGGTTATTATTTTTGGATTACCAAACCTACGGGGTACCTAATGAGTGGTAAATTGGGTCAGCGGTGCTATGTATTTCCAGAAAAGCAGTTAGTTATTACCTACTTGGGAAATTTAGATACTGAGGATAATAATTATCAAGTTGATATGCTAATGTTGGAGCATTTCTATGACAAGTTATAGAAACTATATAGAATGGTGGATATAAGTCAATAATTGAAATAAGCATGGTCTAACTTTTAAAGCAGTAAAGCAAAAAATAAAACTAGGAGGCATTCATCATGCAAGAAATATTTAATCGTAGAAGTGTTCGTAGATTTAAAGATCAGGTGGTTGAACCAGAAAAAATTGATAAAATACTAAGAGCAGCAATGCAGGCTCCTTCTGCGGCCAATCAACAGCCTTGGGAATTTATTGTTATAGAGAATAAAGAAAGGCTTCAGGAGTTGTCAGATGTATCCCCTTATGCGAAACCAACTGCAAGTTCAGGTGCTACTTTTGTACTCTTAGCAGATGTAAACACCTTTAGAGTACCTACCGCTTGGGAACAGGACATGGGTGCAGTTTCCCAGAATATGTTACTTGAGGCAGTTCATCTTGGCCTTGGAGGTGTATGGCTTGGAGTACAGACAGCAGAGGTTGTAGTAGAGAAGGTTCGTAAAATGTTCGACCTTCCAGAGCATATTCTACCTTTTGCCTTAATTGCTATTGGTTATCCAGAAGGAAAAGGTAATGAATTTGTTGATCGATATAATGAGGATCGTGTGCATTATGAAAAGTGGTAATAGTTGAAGAATACAATAGAGAACTGTTAAATGCATTTTTGTATTTAACAGTTCTCATTATATATTAGTCTGATGTTTTATATTCTATTAAAGATATATAAGCTGTAATGAATTTGCTTGATTCTAATTACGGAGTTGCTAGTTCGTTTGCATGTATAAATGTTAATATTTCATCTGAAGTAATATCCCATTGTTCTCCTGCGGATATGGTAGCTTCACCGTCTCCTTTTTGTAATCCATAATCACCGAATTGTGCGTGATTAGCACCCTTAATACTTGTTTCGGTGAATTCTGCAGGCATTAAAATTCTGTATTTATTATATTTATCAAGATTAAGTACTTGATCATTACTTCCATAAATAGAAAGTACATGAAGATTGCTGGAGGATAAATCCTTTGTGGGGTAAGCTGCTAGAAGGATTATACCTTTGAACTTATCGCTATTCTCTGCTGCAAAGTTGGCCGCCATGGCCCCTCCCAGAGAATGGCCACCAATATACCAACGCTTAATCTGAGTATATTCTTTCATAATATCGAGTGCAGCATCTGCATCAAAAACAGCTAGGTTAAAAGGCATTTTTGGTAATACGCAGAACACATTACCATATGCAATTTGTTCTAATATAGGAGCATATGCACTATACTCCACCTTGCCGCCGGGATAGAAGATAAAACCCACGTCAGAATTGGAATTTCCAAAGCTAATACAGTTATCAAGTTTATATATAGGAACTCGTTTGCTTTCAAGTGCTTTTTTTGCAGCATCTTTCGAATGACTGTAATTAGAGGTATAGATAAGGAAGGCTCCTACCAATAATAAAACGAGAGCTAAGCATGAAATAAATATAATCTTCATAATCTTATGTAAGCGTAAATTCTGTTTCTTCATATAAATCCACCGATCCTCAATTTGTATTATGGCTAAGAGTCATGCTAAGTACTTTTCTAATTCCTATTTTATAGGTAGCACTCTACTTATTTATATTAGTCTAAACGTATGTGATAGTCAATGTGCTAAGGAAATTATGCAGACCCTTAGGGTTTTTTGCAAAATTTATTTAGGAAGTCCTTAGATTAATTTATACTCAATTATTTTTTCGATAGTATTATTGGATTTTTCTGGTGATACTATATCCAGATTAGATACTACATCAGCTGAGGGGTAAACTAATTAAAAATATTGTGAGATTTATGTTTACAGGCAGTGTTAAATAATTGTCAATTAACTACTATATTTTGATAGAACTTGTAAACAAATCCATATATTTTGTTGAATTATACTTTTTCATAGGTTATAATAAGTTAGATACAAATTATTATAAATAGTGCTAGGTGATACCAGAATATTCTTAAGATAATATGATAATTTGGAGGTGAATAAATGGCAAAAGAAACTGTACAAGCTGTGCGGCGAGCGGAATTGGATGCAATAAACAGGGAGCAGGAAGCTTTAAAGCGTATGGAAACTATTATTTCTGAAGCTGAACAAAAAGCGAGGGAATTGATTGCTGCTACAACAAAACAGGCACAGCAGCAAGCGGAGCAAAAAAAAGCAGCAGCGACCCAGAGAGGCTTGGAGTTGCTGGAAGCGGCTAAAATAACATCAGAAAATGAAGTTTCCCTTATGAAGGAAATGGCTCTTCGCAAGGAAGGTGATGTAATTCGTATGATTCTCGCCAGTGTAATCCACGCAAATTAAAGAAATCATCTGTGGGTTTATAAGTAGTGTAACAGTTAAGAGGAGGTGTATGAAGCATGGCCATGCTGCAAATGCAGCGAATTAGTATTTATGCATTAAAAAGAGATCGAAAGCAGATATTGGAATTATTACAGCGTAAAGGTGTTCTTGAGATTAATGATCGAATTAAACAAGATCAGGTGTTTCAGAAAATGGAGGTATCCCAGGTTAGAACAGCCTTCGAAAGAAACATTAATCTGGCAAAGGAAGCATCCCAGATTTTAAGTGGATATGTTTCTGAAAAAAAATCTATGCTGTCTTCGTTTGAGGGTAGAAAAATCGCATCAGTTGAGGACTATAGTAATTTTGCTGGTAAACGGGAGGATACCCTGCGTATTGCAAACCAAGTAATTACCTGTAATAAAGGGATAGCCGAGGGAAAGGCTGAGATTTTAAAGCTGGAAGCGCAGATTGAGATGCTAAAGCCCTGGACGAATCTGGACATCCCCCTGAACTTTGAAGGCACCAGAAAGACAAAGAGCTTTATTGGTACTTTTCCAAAGGAGTATTCTTTGGAACTGCTCTATCAGGAGTTGGCTGATTATTTACCATTGAACATTGATATCATCAGTGTTTCTAAGGAACAGACCTGCGTATTTATTTTGGTTACGAAGGACCAGCAGGAGACGGTATACGAAAAGTTAAGACAGATGGAATTCTCGCTTCCCAGTGTTTCGGCGGATAAAGCACCTGCACTAAAGCTGGAAGAGTTCGTCAATCGGATTACTTCTATTAGGGAAGAGATAAATACCTTGGAGGAAGAAATTAAATCTTTTGCTGGTGCAAAGGAGGATTTACTTTTCTTACAGGATTATGAGCGTATGAGATCTGATAAATATCAGGTTTTGGGTGAAATTACTCAGTCAAAGAATGTATTCATCATTACGGGCTATATTCCTGAAAAAGAAGTAAAAGCTTTGAAGGAAGAGCTGGAAGGTAAATTTGTTCTTAATGTTGAGGTTGAGGCTCCAAGAAAAAAGGAAGATGTTCCTGTACTCTTGAAAAATAACCCATTTTCAGCACCTACAGAATCGGTTGTAGAAGGCTTCTCACTACCTGCAAAGGGAGAGATTGATCCAACTGCAATATTAGCACTTTTTTATTATGTGATGTTTGGTATTATGCTTGCAGACGCAGGTTATGGAATCATTATGGTAGCAGCCTGCGGCTATATTCTAATTAAAAACAGACATACCATAGAAGACGGAACTAAGAAATTTATGTCAATGTTTTTGTACTGCGGTATTTCAACAACCTTCTGGGGTGTGATGTTTGGAGGTTACTTCGGAGATGTCTTTGATGTAATTGCGACTACCTATTTTGGGGCTACAGAAGTGCCGGTAATACCACCCGTATGGTTCTTTCCGGTTAATGCACCAATGCGTATGCTTACGTTTTCGATTATCTTGGGACTAATACACATCATTACCGGTTATTGCATTAAGGTTTATCAGTCCTGGAAGCAAAAGGATTATAGTTCAATTGTATATGATTCACTATCTTGGGTTTTACTTATCATAAGCTGTGCTGTTTTACTTATGTCAATGGACATGATTCAAAATATCTTAGGAGTATCCCTTGTAATTCCGGTTAGTGTTAATACAGGCGCAGGAATTGGAGCAGTAGTAGGAGCATTAATAATTATTTTTACGAATGGGCGTGAATCTAAAAATCCAGTAAAGCGTGTATTAAAAGGAGTCTATGCGCTATATGGTATCACAGGAATCCTAAGTGATGTCCTATCTTATTCCCGCTTGCTGGCTTTAGGCCTAGCATCCGGTATTATAGGAAATGTTATTAACAAAATGGCTGCAATTGCCAGTGGCTCCGCAGGATATATTGGTATTATCTTTTTTGTAGTTATCGTTTTGGCCGGACATGCACTTAATATTGGAATCAATGCATTGGGTGCCTATGTTCATACGATAAGACTTCAATATGTAGAATTCTTTGGTAAGTTTTATAGTGGTGGAGGTCGTGCCTTCAATCCATTTTCAATGAAAACAAAATATTACAAAATTAAGGAGAATGTAAACAATGGATAAATATGGAATCGTTTTTGCGTTATTAGGTGCAGCTATATCTACTTTAGGGGCAGGTGCTGGTTCAGCAAAAGCTGTAGGTATGGGCGGTGAAGCTGCTTCGGGTCTCGTAACTGAGGATCCTGCTAAGTTTGGTAAGGCCTTAATTCTTCAGCTGTTACCAGGTACCCAGGGTATTTATGGATTTTTGATTACAATAATTACACTGAGCAATATTGGAGTTATGGGTGGAAGCAATGACTTTGGTATGGCCAAAGGCTTACTTTATTTTGCTGCTTGTCTCCCTATGGCAATTGTTGGATATTACTCAGCAATTGCACAGGCAAAAGCAGCGGTAGCAGGTATGGGTCTCTTTGCAAAAAGGCCTGATCAGTTTGGTAAAGCAATGATTTTCCCTATTATGGTTGAAACCTATGCGATTTTAGCACTGTTGATTTCATTCTTAGCTGTCAATGGCGTGGCTGGTTTATCCATCTAAATCATAGAAAGCATAGAAAATGCCACCGTAATTTACGGTGAATATGGAGGCTATAATGACTGGATTAGAAAAAATATTGAAGGCCATTAAGGATGAGGCACAGCTGGCTGCAGATAAAATTCTTGAGGAGGCAAATAATCAGGCGCAGGCAATTCTGGCTTCTGCTAAATTGGAAGCAGAGAAAAAAGCAGCCCAGATTGAAGAAAAGGCAGAGCTTGAAGTAAGAGATATCCTAAACCGTTCTGAATCAGCAGCAGCCTTACAGAAGAGAAAAAGTCTTCTTGAGACAAAGCAGCAGCTAATTAGCGGTACCATTGCACAGGCCAGAAAGTCTTTGACGCAACTGCCGGCAACTGAATATATAGATATTATTCTTAGTATGGTAAAGAAGTATGCACATAACCAGACGGGACAGATTCAATTTTCAGCTGTAGATAAGGAAAAACTTCCCGCTGATTTTGACACACGTTTAAAAATAGCATTATCAGATCGCCCCTCTGCAGCATTGACGGTATCAGAGAAGACGGCAAAATTGGATGGGGGATTTTTATTAATCTATGGGGATTTTGAAGAAAACTGCACCTTTGACGCAATGTTTGCAGCGGAGAAAGATAACCTGCAGGATAAGGTTCATTTCCTACTGTTTGAAGAATAATTGTGCTGCCCAAATCACTGGTTGTGGCAGAATGGAGGAATAGGATATATGGCAGAACAGCTCTACACTTATGCAGTGGCTCGAATACGATCTAAGGAGATGCTTCTTCTTAGCAAGTCCGATATTGATCAGCTACTTAACTGCAAAAGTGAGAAAGAATGTTTGAAATTGCTGGCAGAAAAAGGTTGGGGTAAGACTGGGGATGAAGCTTCAGAAGAGATGTTAAAAATTGAAAGAGAAAAGACCTGGATTCTGATGAGGGAATTAGTGGAGGATGCTTCGGTCTTTAGCATGTTCCTTTCTACTAATGACTACCACAATCTGAAGGCTGCCATTAAGCAAATATACACTGATTCGAAACAGGAGGATATCTATATCGCCCAAGGAACAGTACCTGTTGATATTATTCTGAATGCGGTAAAAGAACATGATTTTTCCTCTCTCCCAGCTCATATGCAAAAGTGTGCAGAGGAAGCTTATCAGATACTTATGCATACTGGTGACAGCCAGTTATGTGATGTAATCCTCGATAAAGCAGCCCTGGAAGAGATGCTGAAAAAGTGTAAGGAATCTAAGGTGGAGCTATTGGCAAAATATGCGGAATTAAAGGTTGCGGCGGCAGATATTAATATTGCTGTACGCAGTAATAAGACCCGTAAATCCCGAGCCTTTATGGAAAAAGCTATTGCTGATTGTAGTTCCCTGGATAAAACTAAATTAATTAATGCAGCTCTGGAAAGCCTAGAGGCAGTATATCATTATTTACAATTCACTGACTATGCAGATGCGATTGATGCAATCAAAGAATCCTCTTCAGCCTTCGAGCGCTGGTGTGATAATTTGATTATGAGACATATTCGTCCGCAAAAATCAAATCCGTTTACCATATCGCCACTGGCTGCGTATATTCTGGCAAGAGAAAATGAGATTAAAACTATTCGTATTTTACTGTCAGGAAAACGAAATGATATTGCAGACAATATCATCAGAGAAAGAATGAGGGATATGTATGTATAGAGTAGCTGTAATGGGTGACCAGGATAGTATCTATGGGTTTGCAGCCTTGGGCCTCGACACATTCCCGGTAACAGATAGGGATGAAGCGGCAAAATTGCTAAAAACCTTGGCTGACGGCCAATATGCGATTATCTATATCACGGAAAGTCTGCAAGCTGAATTGGAATTGGAAATAGACCGATATATTACAAGCTTTTTACCGTCCATTATACCGATACCAGGAGTGTATGGCAACACAGGCAAGGGAATGAGAAGTGTTAAGAAGTCTGTTGAGCGAGCTGTCGGCTCAGATATCATATTTGGTAATGAGTAAAAGAATAAAGAAAAAATATCTATAACAAATATTGAAAAAGCAGGTGAATATAAATGAGCAAAGGCACCATTAAAAAAGTTGCCGGTCCTTTGGTAATTGCGCAGGGAATGCGTGATGCTAATATGTTTGACGTGGTTCGTGTAAGTGAACAGCGCTTGATCGGTGAAATCATTGAAATTCATGGCGACCTGGCATCTGTACAGGTTTATGAGGAAACCTCCGGTTTAGGACCGGGAGAGCCGGTTGAATCAACAGGTGCGCCATTAAGTGTTGAACTTGGACCAGGACTGATTGGAAGTATCTTTGATGGTATTCAACGTCCACTTGTTGATATTATGGAAGCTACCGGTACCAACTTAAAGCGTGGTGTAGAGATCCCATCTTTGAAGCGTGATACTCTATGGCATTTCCTTCCTACCTCACAGATTGGTGAAGAGGTTGAGGCAGGGGATATTATTGGTACCGTACTAGAAACCGAGGTTGTTGTTCAAAAAATAATGATTCCAAACGGTGTAAAGGGCAGAATCAAGTCTATTACTGAAGGGGATTATACTGTTGTTGATACGGTTGCTGTGCTGGAAAAAGAAGATGGCACAACGGTTAATATTACGATGATGCAGAAATGGCCTGTTCGTGTGGGCAGACCTTACAAGCAAAAGTTATCTCCGGACAAACCACTGGTTACCGGTCAACGTGTTATTGACACCCTGTTCCCAATTGCAAAGGGCGGTGTTGCGGCTGTTCCGGGTCCTTTCGGCAGTGGTAAAACTGTTGTTCAGCATCAGCTGGCAAAATGGTCGGAAGCAGATATTGTTGTATATATCGGCTGCGGTGAGCGTGGTAATGAGATGACTGACGTACTGAATGAATTCCCGGAACTGAAGGATCCAAAGACAGGTAAGTCCTTAATGGAGAGAACTGTTTTAATTGCAAATACCTCTGACATGCCGGTTGCAGCACGTGAGGCTTCCATTTATGTAGGTATTACAATTGCGGAATATTTCCGTGATATGGGTTATTCTGTTGCGTTAATGGCGGATTCTACTTCTCGTTGGGCAGAAGCACTTCGTGAAATGTCCGGACGACTGGAGGAAATGCCTGGTGAAGAAGGTTACCCTGCTTACTTGGCTAGCCGTCTGGCACAATTTTACGAAAGAGCCGGACGTGTAATTTCCTTGGGTAAGGACGGCAGAGAAGGAGCATTATCAGCGATTGGTGCGGTTTCTCCTCCCGGTGGTGATATTTCAGAGCCGGTATCCCAGGCAACTCTTCGTATTGTAAAGGTCTTTTGGGGACTGGATGCAAACCTGGCATATCGAAGACATTTCCCGGCAATTAACTGGTTAACCAGTTATTCCCTGTATAATTTAAGTAAATGGTTTAATGCAAATGTCGATGGACGTTGGCAGGATCTACGGACTAGAATGATGCGTATGCTGAATGATGAAGCGGAACTGGATGAGATTGTAAAGCTGGTTGGTATGGATGCATTATCCGCACCGGATCGTCTCAAGCTGGAAGCTGCCAGATCAATTCGTGAAGACTATTTACACCAGGATGCCTTCCATGAAGTAGATACTTATACAGATCTCCATAAGCAGTATTTAATGATGGAACTGGTAATTCATTATTACGACATGGCGCTTGGCTATCTGGAAAAAGGTGCTTCCATTGATGGTATTGTAAAATTACCGGTTCGTGAAAAAATTGGGCGTTTTAAGTACATTGAATTAGACAAGGTTGATCAGGAGTTTGAGGAAATAATAAAGAATTTAAATAAAGAGTTAAATCATTTATTGAATGAGGAGGAAGCCTAATGCCAAAGGAGTATAGAACGATACAAGAGGTTGCGGGTCCTCTTATGCTGGTAAAGGGTGTAGAAAATGTAGCCTTTGATGAACTGGCGGAAATAGAGCTGGCGAGCGGTGAAAAGCGTCGCTGTCGTGTTCTTGAAATTGATGGTGGTAATGCACTGGTGCAGCTTTTTGAAAACTCCGCCGGTATTAACCTGGCAAGCAGTAAGGTACGTTTTCTAGGAAGAAGCATGGAGCTGGGAGTATCAGAGGATATGCTAAGCCGTGTATTTGACGGTTTGGGACGACCTATTGATAACGGTCCGGAGATACTACCGGATAAGCGTTTGGATATCAATGGTTTGCCCATGAATCCAGCTGCAAGAAATTATCCGCAAGAATTTATTCAAACAGGGGTATCTGCTATTGACGGATTAAATACACTGGTTCGAGGACAGAAGCTGCCAATCTTTTCTGCCAGTGGGTTGCCTCATGCAGATCTGGCGGCACAGATTGCAAAGCAAGCGAAGGTTCGTGGAACTACAGAGACCTTTGCGGTTGTATTTGCAGCTATGGGTATCACCTTTGAGGAAGCAAACTTCTTTACAGAAAGCTTCCGTGAGACTGGAGCCATTGACAGAACAGTTATGTTTGTTAATCTTGCCAATGATCCGGCGGTAGAGCGTATCTCCACACCGCGTATGGCATTAACAGCAGCGGAATATCTTGCTTTTGAAAAGGATATGCATGTACTTGTTATTTTAACAGATATCACAAACTATGCAGATTCCTTGCGTGAAGTATCTGCTGCCCGTAAAGAGGTTCCAGGACGGCGTGGTTACCCAGGCTATATGTATACTGACTTGGCTTCCCTCTATGAGAGAGCCGGCAGAAAGAAGGGAAAGAACGGAAGTATAACAATGATTCCAATTTTGACCATGCCAGAGGATGATAAGACCCATCCAATTCCTGACTTAACCGGTTATATCACAGAAGGACAGATTATCTTAAGCCGTGAATTATATCGTAAGGGTGTTCAGCCTCCCATTGATGTACTACCTTCCTTATCCCGTCTGAAGGATAAAGGTATTGGTGAAGGCAAGACAAGAAAGGATCATGCTAATACGATGAACCAGATATTTGCTGCCTATGCAAGAGGTAAGGAAGCAAAGGAGCTGATGGTCGTACTTGGTGAAGCAGCATTAACGGATATTGATTTGTTATATGCTAAATTTGCAGATGCCTTTGAGAGTGAATATGTATCTCAGGGGTATCATACTAACCGTGATATTGAGGAAACTTTGAACCTTGGATGGAAGCTGCTTAAGATTCTGCCAAGAACTGAGCTTAAAAGAATTAAGGACGAATTACTGGATCAGTATTATGGGAAAGAGTAGGAGGTGCTAATTCTTGGCTAAGACACAGGTAAATCCAACACGAATGGAGCTGACCAAGTTAAAAAAGAAGCTGACAACAGCCATTCGTGGGCATAAGCTTTTAAAGGATAAGCGGGATGAGCTGATGAGGCAGTTTCTTGACTTGGTGCGCGAGAATAAAGCACTCCGTGAAAAAGTAGAACAAGGGATTCTGGCAGCAAATAAGAATTTTGTATTAGCCAGGTCCTCCATGGAGGAAGAGGTTCTGAAGGTATCCTTAATGGCATCGAAGCAGGAAGTATATCTTGAAACCTCCAAGAAGAATGTCATGAGTGTAGATATTCCGCGGTTCGAATATCGGACGAAAACACCGGATTTAAATGATGTTTATTCCTATGGTTTTGCTTTTACCTCCAGTGATCTGGATGATGCGGTATTGTCGTTGCAAGAGATTTTGCCAGATATGTTAAAGCTGGCGGAAATCGAGAAATCCTGCCAGCTCATGGCTGCCGAGATTGAAAAGACCAGACGCCGTGTAAATGCTCTGGAGCATGTTATGATTCCAGAACTGCGAGATAAGATTAAATTCATTATTATGAAGTTGGACGAGAATGAGCGAAGCACACAGATCCGACTTATGAAGGTGAAGGATATGATGCTAGAAAAGGCTCATCGTTATAACGATAAAGAGTAACTTAGAATAGAACAGTTATCGTGGCTCTCACCAAAGCTCCGCCTTGCTATATGGAAGGCGGAGCTTTTTCTGTGACATCAGTTACTGTTGTTTCAGTTTCGTCAATTGTATTGTTAGAAGTATCAAAGGGTAATGTATCCAGATCCAGAACTTCATCAGCTGAAGTATCATCAGTTTCCCCTTCTATCTGATTGACAAGTTCAGTGTTGTCAATGGTGTCTGGTGTTTTCATATTTAATGCTGTTTCTTTTGAAGCCACTTCTTTTGTAAGAGCTGCGTGCTTCGTAGAATTCACAGTATTGTCAACAGCAGGTATGTTTCGAAATTTTTTATATAATCCGGCAAGCTTATCCCAGCCATAAAGAGTCACATACGCCACCGTGAAACCGGCTATAATATCTGCAACGATATAATACCATATTATTACGGAACCACTATAAGTAATGTAAGCAAAGTAAGCCACAAGTGTTAGTGTAATGGATAGCACGATTACCTGTAAGTTCGTCGGAATTTTAGAAAGAATAGCAACACCTTTTGTAACCTCGGTAATAATACTTACTATAAGGGCAAGAAGTCCAATGGCTGCAAGTATAGTCGCAAAGGTACCGGCGGTAAAATCCATAATCATTCTCCTCTCTTGGTGAAAATAGTGAAGTGTAGGTTATATCTGGAACGAAATTTGTATGAAAGTATATCTGAATTGAGTTAGTAACACATAATTAATATATGACAACTGGATACATAGAGTTCTCATTATAATATATAGATATCCTACGAATTACCTATATGATAATGAAGAACTTAAATAGTTTCTTTTTGTCATAATCTAGTATATAATGGTAAACGAAATTATTTATATGGGAACATACATACAGATAAGGGAGAGACAAAATGAAAAGTTTGAAAAAATTCAGTTTATTTATAGGCCTTATAATTAATTATAGGAGATGAAAAAATGACAGATTTTAACAAGAGTATATTTGGTTCTTATCTAGGGAAGGGGCAGTTACATGAAGCTATAGATTATCTTAGTTCCTTTGAGGATAAGAAAGATATAGTTGAAGGCTATTTATACGTATTTAAAAAAGAACAATATTATAAACGCACTGACAATGAAACCCTGGACAAGCTTGACCACATATATCAAAACTATTATCGCAATGTATTTTGGAATAATATTATGAATGTAGATTCCCAGAAAATACTATTTCAAGAGCTATGGCAATTCTGTGGTTCTAGAGATGAGCTGCCTGTTGATGAAACCATTGAAGAAGAGGTATTAAAGGTTGTGAAGGCAGAAGGGTATGAGTACCTTGGTGGAAAAACACAGGGGTATTACGGACCATACATATGGAAGCAGTCTACAAGAGAAACCTATGAGGTAGAATTACCAACAGGTATAGAGTTATATACAGTTGTCATGATGGATGGTTTTATATCAAGAAGTTGGTTGGATTTTTTATCCTTTGGAGAAACTGGAACCGGTGGCTGGGCAGAGGATGATGGAACTTTGTGCTGTGTACGAAGTGCTTATCAGAAAGGGTGCGAAGAAGACTTTCATATCTCATTTCTAAAACATGAAGCACAACATGCTTATGATAAGAAAACCTACAACGAATTATCCGCAGAGACTTTAGAATATCGCGCCAAGTTGGTAGAATTAATTTACTGGCCCATTGATAAAAAAATAAAGGCAATTTTGAGGGAGGCAGATAATAGTAATCCCGATAATAGTCATGCAATGGCAGCGTATAGAATTATTAGTAAAATGTCCTTGGAACTCTTTCAGAGCGAAACTGTACCGGAGGAAAGTTTATGGGAAGGTAAAGTAGAGGATGTCCAAAGATATGCTTTGGTACTGTTAGAAGAAAGTAGTAAAGACCTAGAAAATTCAAGAATATAGTTTGGATTAAGAAAGAGTGGTAATAGATAAACTGGATAACGCAGGGTTTTGCAGTAATTTCACTATTATTGTTAGTAAAATAGAGTTTTTAGGAAAGCGAGTATACAATGAACGCAGTTTTTGCAGTTATTCCACTGTTACTTATTAGATTCGGACTTTTAAGTATATTAGATAAGGAGTCACTAAAACGAGCAGCTTTCTTTGCCCCAGTGATAGGTGATGAAAAGGTTGCCTACTTAGTTTATCAGATCTCAAATCTACTTCTTTTTATATATTTGTGCTTCCTTAAGATTACATTCAATTCAGGCTGGTTTAACATTGGATTGGTGGTATACGGGCTAGGGATCCTATCGTGTATTATGTCCATCTCTGATTTTGCTAAACCTGCTGTAAACGGTATTAATCTTAAAGGGCTCTATCGGTTTTCCCGTAATCCCATCTATGTTGCCTATTTTATTTATTTTTTAGGCTGTGTACTTCTAACGCAGTCATTCATGTTACTGGCAATACTAGTTGTCTTTCAGATATCAGCGCATTGGATTATACGTTCAGAAGAAAGATGGTGCATCGAGCAATTTGGAAAAGAATATATAGATTATATGAAGAAGGTTAGACGTTACATTTAGCATACGACAAAGGAAAAGATTGTTACTCCGATTTGAGGTAACAATCTTTTTTAGTCTGTGGGAAAGAGTATACCACATAAATAATGTTATTTGATTTAATAAATAGATTGATAGGTCAATGACTTGTAAAAGTAATATTAAATAATATATTTAATGTCAATGTCTCTGTTTTTAAAGATCTCTGCAATTTCACTCTGAAATAAGGTATTTATTTCGGTCAAAGACTCTTTCGGATATACATATTTCCCATAACCAAATTGACCAAATTTAAAACTTCTTTCTTCCTCCTGCATGGGAAGTTGATTCTCGGGATATATTTCTGAGATTACTTGCTTTGCTTTTGGAGTATATCGATGAGAGATGATTTCAAAGGTCAGAGGATGGGGAAGGTGGTCTGGAAGACTATCATTTAAGTGAATCAGTAGATGTTTGTAATCTTCTTTCCAATTCTCATAAAGGAAGACGGGAGCAATTAAAAAACCTGTAGGATAGCCAGCTACGATTACTTTACGTGCTGCTTCAATCCTTTTTTCCATGGAAGGAGTACGTCTTTCATAATCCTGTATTACCTTATTGGTATTCAGTGTAAAACGAATCTCGGTATGTCCTTGGTGATCTATATCTAAAAGAGTGTCAACATCAGTAAACTTTGTAACAAATCGAAAACGACCGTTGGAGGATTTACTAAAATGCTCAATAGCCATTTTTAATAAATTGGAATAAGGTTCAACGGGTATAGGATCAGAGGTTGCAGAGCCTTCAAAGATGGTTACCTCTGGCAGTCGCTCTTTAATATAATCATTTGCCTGTTTTAGGATATCATCTACATTTACGTTGACTCTCATATAGGGTTTATCTCCAAGGTTGGTATTCAGGTAGCAATACTGACATTGACCGATACAGCCAGAAAGGAGAGGTAGTTGATAATGAGCTGAGGGTTTACAGGACTGAAATTTTAAACCGGTCTTTACACCAACCACCAGGGTGTTTTTACCCTCTTGATGAAAGGATTGAGGGGTATCTCCTGGAATGTTTTCTTTTATCTTATTTTTATTTAGTTCAATAATTTCAACGTCTTTTTGGTTAATAAAATTCTGATAAATATAGGAACCAATGGGATAGTCTCGTGCATTTTTTTCAAATAATATTCTTTTCGGTTTAAACATTCATTCACCTCATTTATACTTTTATCTCATTGAGTTATTATTCGTAATATACAAAGATATATGCATTAAATGTAGGTGCAAGTGGATGCAAAATTAATCAGATAATTCTGTAGTGCTAAATATATTAACGTCTAATCATTTGAAGTTCGCCAGAGGTATCTTTTGCAGCAAAGCTATATTTTTCATATAAACCAATCGCGTTTTTATTTAGAATATCCGCCATTAGAAATCCCTTAACCGCGCCATTTTGCGCACCATACACAATTGCTTGTTCCATTAGCATTTTGCCTATTCCTTTCCCTTGATAAGCAGGGTCAACCGCAACTTCTCTGACCCACAAGGTTGTGCCTTCGTTGTAAATTGAAACGCAGCAAAAACCTACTATTGAGTTATTCTCACGATGAATTATTACCTTGTTTTCTGTAATCCAATCCAAAAACCAACCCTTGGTTTCTCCTTCAAATCCTCTGGATTGTAAGGCACATTTTTTTGACGTCAAAGATGCCTCTTTGCATTCTTCTTGTGTAAGAAACTTGGGTTTCTCTACATTTTGAAAAATTAATGCAGTATCAGTTAAATTAAGGTTGAAATAATCGGCAAATTCAGCCCATTCAACAAATCCAATTTTTTCAAGGTCTGCTGCAAATTCACGTGGCACAAAATGAATACGAAGACTTTCTGAAATTCCTTTCAATTTATCAATCAACATTATGAAATCAGTAGCAGCAAAATATAGCATGGTAGGTTCTTTGGACTTATCCTGAAGTAAGATAAGTTGGTCTGTATTACACAGAATTACGGCATCTTTGCAATCTTCATAATCTGTGTATTGTAGAGATGTGTATTTATAATTTTGTAGCTTGTCATATATTTCTTCAAATTCTGTTTCCCTAAGCATGTATTTTCCTCCATAAGTATAAGTTGAAAATCCTTACATTAGTGGAGCAGACACCAAAGGAAGAATTTACCACGTTGTAATTATAACTAATAGATTGGCTCAATACAAGTTTTAATGCATTATACTTTGTATCATATAAGAATTATACCGAATGTTTACTATTCCAAATGTTTATTTAAAATAATTAAATTAATTTTGTTGAAATGAAAACAAACATTTAATATAATATTGTAAATGTACCAATGGGGGGAGAGCAATGAACAAAGAAGAACAGGTCATATCGGGTTTCAGGGACTTATTTAACAAAATGGTTTGGCTTAATAAATTTAAAATGGAAGAATATCTAAATGATTACAAGCCTTCTGAGGTACATTGCATTGAATACATTGGACAAAATGTAGATACCAATGTGACAAAGCTTGCGGGGGCCTTTTATATGACTAGAAGTGCTATGAGTAAAATAACGAAGAAACTTATAGCAAAAGGTATTATAGAAAGTTATCAGAAGCCGGATAACAAAAAAGAAATCTATTATAGGCTTACTAATTAGGGTGAAGTAATTTTCAAAATTCATGAAGAACTGCATAAAGAGTTCCAAGAGAGGGACAAAGCTGTATTTGAGCAGGTAACCGAGGAGCAAATTGACAATATGCTTAACTTCATGGAAAAGTATAGTCAGCATTTGGATGAAGAAATAAAAAAACAGGGCATTGAGATTGAAACAGAATAGATTTATCTTATAAAGAATCTAGATGCAGCCTAACTCTATTGAGATAGGCTGTATTTTTATACCCTTAATTTTGTTGACTCCAAGAGAGCAACGTACCAAATACTTTGGGTGGATAAGTGCTGTTGCAGGTATTGGTTCCGCCCTTGGACCGGCTCTGGGTGGGATGATTGCTAAGTTGGGTTATTCGGCTCCAATGTATTTTGGTGCAATAATAACTTTAATTAATGTTACTTTTGGCTTCTTTTTCATGCCAGAGAGCCTTAAAAAAAGTGATAGACTAATAAAGATTACGATGATAAGGCTAAATCCGTTCACTCAGCTGGTAAATGTACTTTCTATGAGAAGATTGAAGAGAATATTTTTCTCAGCGTTTTTATTATGGTTACCTAATGGTTCTTTGCAGGCAGTTTTTTCACAATTTACAATAGATACCTTTCATTGGGCACCTGCAATAATTGGACTAATGTTTTCAATTATGGGTATCCAAGATATCATTTCACAAGGGTTCATCATGCCAAAGCTTTTACTAAGATTTGGGGATGCACAGATTGCAGTTGTTGGAATGATTTCAGAAATAATAGGATACAGTCTAATCGCCGTCTCGGCTTTGTTTTCTTTCTATCCATTTCTTATCGTTGGAATGTTTATCTTTGGTTTTGGGGATTCGATCTTTGGACCAGCCTTTAATGGGATGCTCTCCAAGTCTGTCGACTCCAGTGAACAAGGAAGAATACAAGGAGGTAGTCAATCGTTTCAAGCATTGGCTAGAATAATTGGTCCGGTTCTAGGTGGTCAAATCTATGTGTCACAGGGGCACTCCGCACCAGCTTTTATGGGAATGTTCCTGATAGCTGTTGCAATTCTTGTTTTGCGTAAGGGTAATATTGTAATGATGTAAAACACTAAGTTCGTATACTAGATATTTGGTAAAAAATAGATTATTGTATTGATGTTAGTGAAAGTGTCATATAAAATAATAATAAGCTAGTACAAATATTCTATGAAACAAAATAATTCTTGAACAATGGAGGTTATTTAGTTGAAGCGATTTTATAAAATGGTTGAAGCATCAAATAAACGATTCCCCAAAGGAGTTGAGGAGTGTTTTGAACAATAGTTTAGGAGGGGGAAGGACTTTGAAATTTTATACAAAGGAATGGATAATAATGGGGATGGAGGCGCAATTACATTTCTTACTTAAGATAACTACTGAAGCCGAATATTTCTCAGAGGATTATTACCAAAGGTTGTATGATAAGAAGTTAAAAGAGTATCTAAAAACATGGAAGGAAATGTCCGAGCTTACAGTGGATGATGTATATCCAAGAGATGCTTTTCTCAATTTTAGTTTCGTGAGCCCAGAAGGAGAATTTATTGATGTCAGTGCCTCTTTGCAAGAAGATGAATTTAATAAAATTCGGGATGATATCCTGCGACAGGAAGAAGAAGCAAGAGATAGATTTGTACCTTTCATTTATGATGAGGAACATAAAAGGCAGGAATTTATGGAGCGCAATGATAGCATTATTGCACGTTACAGGGAGCATTTGCCAGAGGATGTTCTTAAAGATGTCGCTGATCTTAGAGTTTTAGCGCTGGAGGAAGTCTCCGAGAATATATATCACAGAATTAGTGAGTTCTGCGCTAAAAAAGATAAAGAATACTGTAACATAAGAGATGAATATCAGAATTATTATAAAAGTATTGAGAAGTACCTACCGGATAAGATTAAATTCAATTATGGATTTCATGACTGTGAAATTAAGTCACTGGAACAGCAGGGTCAGGATGTGGTAATGGAGCTTGGTTGTGAGGGCAGTAGTTATTCGAAGATAAATAAAGTAGTGTTTCGTAATGCTAACATTGTGGAGCTAGAGGAATCGAAAGGTTCAAGATGGATTTATAATGAGATATATCTTGTGAAAGAAGGCTATGAATTTCATGCATTGGCCCAAAATGATGTTAAATCAAGTTATATTACTATATTAGCTGAGGATGTAGACTTCTATAATTAATAGTTAAGGTACCTCTAAAATTATTAATATTATATTTTAGGTACTTATTCAGATCATATTGCCATTGAAGAACAAATAAGATTAAAAATTAATTGTTGAAATACAAAGGGCAATTGAAGATTTGGGGAAACGTAATAACTCTTTATGATACAATCGCATTGCAACTGGCTAGAAAATATTAATTATTTGTTTCAAAATAATCTAAACTTAGTAATTCTATTTGAAAAAATGTGTATATTTATGTGGTTGATAAGATATAATTTGGATACTAATTGTTCACAGGAATGAGCGGTTAATAGGAGGAATAAAAATTATGAAACTATACATAAAGCAAAAGGTGTTTTCCTGGAAGGATCGTTTTACAGTAAAGGACGATAGTGGGGTTGATCGGTATTTTGTTGAAGGAGAGTTATTTTCCTGGGGTAAGAAACTACATGTACTAAATGCGTTTGGCAATGAGGAAGCGTTTATCCAACAAAAATTATGGAGTTTTATGCCAAGATATGAGGTATATATAAATGGCAGACTAACTGCTGAGATTAAAAAGGAATTTACTTTCTTTAAACCACGTTATTCAATTGAAGGGCTTAATTGGAGCGTAGAGGGTGATTTTTGGGATCATCAATATCAGATAATTCAGTCTGGCAGAACTGTAGTGTCCATTCAAAAAGAATGGTTCACCTGGGGCGACAGCTACGCGCTTGATATTGCATCCCCACAAGATGAGATTTATGCACTTGCCGTTGTATTAGCAATTGATTGTGTTAACGAGCAGCAAAGCGATAATTGAGGATACGAAATGAATAAATTAGTAGAGGCAGCGGTTAAATTACTACAAGGTCAAAACTTTGAATATGCAATCTGTGGCGGATTGGCTATGGATCTGTTTCTTGGATATAAATCAAGAAAACATGGAGATATAGATATACTGGCATATTGGAAGGACCGTAATTCAATCATTTTATATATGCAATCAATGGGTTATAAGGTATATGAAATGTTAGGGGAAGGATTGGCTCACCGTATAACCGATATAAATCATCAATACCATAAGAAACGAAATATCTTTTGTTTAACAAACGATTGTGAGTTGATTGAAATAGTTCCTACAGATCAAACAGATATCTATGCAATCGAATTTTTTCATGTTGGGCAAACTAAGTTGAATTTTGTGGAATTTCTTTTTAATGATAGGGATGAATATAATTTTCTATATGCTCGCAATAAAGATATTAAGAGAGAATTAAGTAAAGCAATCTTACAGAAGGATGATACATACTACCTGGCACCTGAATTGATATTACTTTATAAATCAACGGACACAGAGAGGGAAGGATATCAACAGGATTTTGAATTAGCAGTTTTAAAAATGAATAAGAATCAAATAGATTGGTTGAATAATTCCTTGAAAATTATGTATTCGGATGGACATAAATGGTTACTATAAGAATAAACGAAGCAGGGAATTATGAGAAAAATTACCAAATGGCATATGTTAACCATCGGATTATCATTATTTGCTGGAGCTATTTTATTTTTATGGTGGGGCTTATATATAGAAGGTACTTATATTGATAAATTGTTTAGCATAGCTGCAATGATGTTTTTATTATTAATCAGTAGTATATTTTTTGTCTTATTTGCATTTAGTTATGTTAAATCGCAAAATGTATTTTTATATGATAAGCAATCAAAAAAAGAAATAAATGTCGAGGATTTAACCTTTGATAAAGTATGTGAGTTTCTTGATTTATATATAAGATTAATATTTCAAAATAAAAAGCAATTATTATTTACGGATATATTTAAAAGTAATTTGAGTGATGTCCCTAAGATATATCACCCTTTGATTCAAATGAGATTGCTTATCCTATGGATTGAGGCAGATGAAAGTGATAAATGGATGTTGTTTGCCAATTGTGATAAAAATTATATCGACAAAATGGAAGATACACTACACGATTTGGGAGAGTATAAAATATCATTCAGGCTACATTATCTTTGGTCTACCTATTCAGGTGATGATACTGAAATCAAGGACTTCTTTTTAAAGAACATAGAGTATCTCAAAGACTTTATATTAAATTATGTAAAGGTAAATATTAACTCGTTTACTTGAAATCAGACACCAAGTTATGACCAGAAAAGAGTATGCAGTAATTTATAAAAATATGGGGGATAAATCAAATGGAGGTTATATTAAAACCAGTTGAATTAGATGAAAGAGAAATACTTAATAATCTATTAGAAAAGTATGATTATGAGTTTTCGCAATATGATAATCGAGATGTAAATAAGTTGGGATTATACGGATATAAATATCTTGATTATTACTGGACAGAAAAAAATAGGTGGGCATATTTTATCCTTGTAGATGGAAAACTGGCTGGATTCGTTATGGTTATTGATTTACCAGAGGTCGATGATAGAGATACAGATTTTCAAATCGCCGAATTTTTTATAATGTATAAATACCGTCGTACGGGTGTAGGTAAAAAGGCTTTTTATATGGTATTAGATATTCACAAGGGTAGATGGCAGTTAAAACGACATCCTAAAAACTTGTCATCTGTTTACTTTTGGAATAAAGTAATTAGTGACTATACGAACGGTAATTATGAATTAATTACGTCATATCCACGGACTGAATACGATGATGGTACATTGGCAGATGTTTTCTTTTTTAGTTCATGAAATATGATAGATTTAAGATGGTTATATCTAACGAAATACATAATTAAGGTTCCCGTCTCCAATTTCATTGTAGTCTATAATTGGCTCTGCTTTATTAGGCAGAGCCTTGTTGTTGTAGGGAAATAGGAGATTACGTTGAAAAGTGGCGAGAGCAATAGTATAATGAATGGAGCAATGGACAGGAATCCATTAAATATATGAGTTTTTAACTAGTCGGAGTTGTTTTATCCGTGATTTTAAATATTACATACTATGTATACTAAGATTGGAGACATCATGAAAAATATTTTACTAAAACACCAATTACTTCGGACCTTGGTCGAGTTACGTGGTAATCCCCGAGCTTGTGTCTACACGGAACCTATGTGGGGACTATCTATGAATTTATGTCTGCCATATGCCACGGTGTACATGCTGGCTTTCGGCATAAGCGACATACAAGTTGGGTTGGTTACTTCGATATATATGTTTTCACAAATGATATTCGCCTTCTTATCCGGTATTATCATTGATAAAATGGGTCGAAGACTGAGTACTATGGTATTTGACTTTCTGGCATGGAGTCTTCCTTGTCTGATCTGGGCTTTCAGCCAGGGTTTTTGGTTTTTCATCGTAGCAGCACTACTAAACGGTACTATGAAAATAACTACGGTATCCTGGGACTGTCTGCTGGTAGAAGATGCACCAAGGGATAAAATAACCCATATCTACTCCTGGGTAATCATTTGCGGTAATCTATCAGCAATCTTTGCTCCGATATCGTCTATTTTGGTGGCCAAGCTAACTTTAATGCCAGCTATCCGAATACTCTATATTAATGCATTTATCATCATGACGGTAAAATTATTCATATTGTATAAGCTGTCCACTGAGACGGCGATTGGCAAAGTAAGACGTGAAGCAGCCAAGGGAAGGTCCTGTCAAGAGATGCTCGGTGGTTACAAAGGAGCTATCCGTATGATACTTGCTTCACGAGGTACGAAATTTGCCATAGTAATCAGTGTGCTAGTAGAAATTGTAGGAATGATAGGGTTAACCTTCTGGCAAATTATAGCCTCCAGGCGCATTGGAGTGCCTGATACCTTATTACCCATATTTCCAATGGTGAAAAGCATTCTTTCCATCCTGCTTTTCTTCACGATTATATCCCGGATTAAGCAAGCTAAGTTGAAGTGGCCGCTGTATGGAGGGTTTTTCAGTACCATTGTCAGCTGTATTCTGTTGATTTCAATATCAGACACAGGAGTATGGGGATATGTGATTTTATCTGTTTCATTATTACTTGAAGCATTGGGTTTTGCTGTATTAAGCACCCTTAGAGAGTCGTTGGTTGCCATACATGTTAATCCGGAAGAGCGTTCGGGAATCATGGCGTTGCTTCAGACAGTGGTTATGCTTGTAAGCGTACCTTTTGGTTATATTGCAGGATTATTAAGTGATATTTCAAGAATGCTTCCTTTTGTATTAAGCATTGCTTTGTTAATGTTAGGTATCCTAGGGACAGCACTATTTTATCGTAAAGAGAGTAGGGTAGGAGTCTAATAAATAATAAATATTAACACACTAAGATATGATTCACAGTACATAGCAACAAAAGCAGTAAAACCCGAATAATCTTAAATAATGTAAAAGATTCTACAGGAGGTTATATGATTACCGAGAAAAAAATTACCGAAGCATTAAAAAATGAGTTATTGCCACTACCATATGTATACGCATTTTGGATAGAAGGCTCATATGCCATGGGATATGCAGATGATTATTCAGATATTGATTACTGGATTGATGTTGATGATGAATTTGTACGAGAAGCTCTAGAGCATGTAGAAAATGTGCTAAATAGTTTAGGTGAATTAGATGAACGTGATGAAACTGGTAATGAACACCCTAAACTAGGGCAGATTGTATATCATATAAAAGAATCAAATCCATATCTGGTTCTAGATTTTAATTGGCAGTTACATTCCAGGGACCGAAAGGAATATCATTACATTGAAAATGACATTGTTGAAGGAGCACTGGTCATATTTGATAAGGATAATGTAATACAGTTTGAAGAAGCTAATGAACAGGAGATTGAAAGAAATAAATTACAATGCATTCGAGAATGCGATTATAGATATGGTCAACATTTGCGGGTAAATAAATATATTCAAAGAGGTACGTTCTGTGAAAGCTATGCTTATTACAATAAATATGTTATCGAACCGCTGATTATTTTATTAAGACTAAAATACACACCTCTATATCCTTATCATTATCTATTGCATATCTCAATGCATATGCCGCAGGATATTGTTAGTAGAATAGAAAAGCTTATACAAGTGTCAACATTAGACGATTTGGAAATGGGAATAAAAATATCAGAAAAATGGTATTATGAATTGCGTAAAGAACTATATAAATAATTAAAATGTTTGTCAAAAATAATTAATAAATGCCAATGGTACTTAGAAAGAGGAACATATGAAACACATTGCAATCCTATCGGATACCCATGGCTTACTTCGAGAGCAGGTCCTAGTTGAACTGGCAGCAGCTGATTGCTCTATCCATGCTGGCGATATAAATACTCCACAAATTGTCGAGACCATGCAACAGCTTGGTGTGTCGTATGTGGTGCGTGGTAACAACGACAAAGATTGGGCAGTGGCACTGCCGAAAAGTATTACTGCTACTATTGAAGGTTTAAGATTTTTTATCGTTCATAACAAGAAAGATATCCCAAAACAATTGACAAACGTCGATGTGGTGGTCTATGGGCACTCGCACAAGTATTCAGCGGAAGTTATGAATGGAGTACTATATCTCAATCCAGGAAGCTGCGGTAAACGGCGTTTTGATTTAGAAATTACGATGTGCCGCATGATTGTGGATGCGGGGAAATATCAGTATGAAAAAGTATTAATTTAACCTTACTTGCTTCAAATCGTTTCATTTGCAGGGAAGAGTGGTTCGTAGCTAAAACATATGAAATAAATAATAACTATAATTTTATTAATGAATAAGTGTAATTATTGACTGGTGTATATATTAATTGCATGTTTAAAAGCATCATAACTTGACAGTGGTACCTTATTCTGATATGTTAAATATATACATTGTTTACATAATATTAACATAGGAGAAAAGACAAAATGAAAAAAATTGCTATATTTATGGTAATGACAGTTATATTAATATCTACATTGGGTGGTTGCGGAAAGAATAGCAAAAACACTCCTAGTTCGCCAACAGAACCTCCACAGATGACTGAAATCCCTAGAGTAGAAACTAGTGTACGGCAACCAACTTTCTGCGTATCTCTTGAGGGTTACATATCTATTCTAAATCCTTGGCTGGAATATTATGGGTTTGAAACTATAGATAACTTGGAATACTCTGAAGTCGGGGATATAAAAGCATATTCTATAAGGTTTGATGGTTTTTCTATCTTTGTTTATACCCCGCTGAAAAGCGATGAAATAAATCAAATCGTATGTAGACTTGATCTTGATGTCGTAGATGAAGAAGCCCAATCACTTTTCTTTGACCTTTCAAAAGCTACAGTTTACGGACTGGATTTTGAAAATGCCGAAAGTATACTTGCTGACCTTGATTATGCAAATATAACGGATGGCGTTAAAAATACAATAGATAAAAATTTAGCTGGATACGTATACGGCGTAGATGCAAATATTGTTAAGCTTTTTATAGTGGCAAAGTAGAAATTAATTGTATATACGTTGGAAGAAATAATACCTGATACTAAAATAACATACCTTCATAAAATACTAAAATCCTATCAGAAAGAGAGGTTACTCAGAATTTGATAGGATTTTTTATACCTAAAGACCTTTATCCCATAAATACGATGCTTGACCGTACTATTTTAGTACACATAATAATATATCTTATTACGATATGATTATAAACAATCATTTTAAACTATGGACGAAACAGTTACTTATATTATTGAGAGAAATGTTATCATGTAAGAACTGGAAATAGTATCATCCCCATACATGGAATGAAGTAGTTTTTTAGCAGAACTTGAGCTTAACAAAACAATAAAAGGAAGAGGAGATACATCAGTGAATAATGTAATCAATTGGCTGCTTGAAGATGAAAACCCAGAGGTGAAATACCGGACAATGATAGAGCTTTTAGATATGCCCAAAGAAAATCCAGAGGTGAAAACGGCTCAAGATGATTTGTTAAAATCAGAGGTGGTCGGATTAATCATGGATAGGTTTAAGATAAATAACAAATGGGAGGATGTCACTGCTATGTTAGCACTTGCTGAATTAGGCTTAACACGTAGTGATGTTCCTATTGATGATTATATGGAACGTACCATTAAGAATTTGAACTTAAGCATGAAATGTGCCAAGGTATTACTGTTAAGAAATTTGGTATCGCTTGGATATTATGATCATAAGTGGGTGAACAATGAAATATCGATAGCTTTTTCTACCATAAGAGAAGATGGCTCAATCCGGTGTCTGGACAAAGGGAAGAAAAGAAACGACTCAAAGCTTCCAGATATGGGGTGCTACAGACAAACTACAACCTACCTTTTACTCGCAGCCGAGTTAAAAAAAATTGGTGTTATTCTGCCACAGTTTAAATCACTGATAAACTTTTATATTAACCATTATGTTGCCTTCCACTCTGATAACCCAGAAAAGGTGATTATTGAAGAAATGGCTGGTACATATTATCCGTTTGACCATGTGAAACTTGGTTTACAGATGACAATATACGGTCTTTCGATACTTGGAGGGGCGAATCATCCTAATTGCAATAAAGCGTTAGCTCTGTTAGAAAATAAAAAAGATTTTGAGGGTAAATATATTCTTGATAAATCATTTCCATACTTTGAGGTTGGGAAGATAGGAGAAGCTAATAAATGGATAACATTATATGCATTGTTGTCAGAAAAGTATCGCACAGTATAGTGTATAATGTGAACGCAACAATTTCAAAGTTGGATTGATAATTATATGAAAAGAGAAATTCTAGTACTTTTTCCAAATGAAAACGGTGCGCGTATGTTGAAATGGAGGGATTACCAGCATGGATTACCGAAGGAAGCTATTTACTTATCCTAAACTTTATGATGATCAGGGGACAAGCAAATTGTTCGTGAATGCGGTTAAAAGAAATGTCATGTATCACCAGAAGCATTGTTCGGATTATGCTGTTATTCTGTCGGGCAGAAAATTCAGCGTTAAACAGATTAAGTCAACTGCTGATATTGCTAAGATACCTGCGATACCGACTCTTTATCTAAAGTCTCATAAGCTTCAATCAATGCCGATGAACAAGCTACTTATTAAGGCTACCTCCTCTGGAACAAAAGGTAAGAAAAGCCATATCGGATTTGATGCGAAAGGTCTTTACTATGGAGCTTATATGGTACTGCGAACTGCAAAATATCATAAATTGATTTCTGTCAAACCCACTAATTATATCATTCTGGGCTATAAGCCTGATAAGAACAACCATACCATAGTCTCGAAAACTGCTTTTGGCGCTACTTTCTTTGCTCCTGCCCTTAGGCGATGTTATGCTTTAAAATCATCACCGGATGGATATCAGCTTGATCTTAAGGGATTAAAAATAGCTTTGATACGCTACAGCCGTATGCCCTTTCCAGTCAGGCTGATCGGATTTCCTGCCTATACTTATTTTTTCCTTCAGGAACTTAAGAATTCCGGAATACAATTAAAGCTCCATAAGGATTCCAAGGTGCTATTAGGGGGTGGCTGGAAGCAGTTCTATACTGAGAAAGTCGATAAAAACACCCTATATGCACTAATTGAAGAGGTTCTGGGGATAAAAACAGAAAATTGCTGTGAATTCTTTGGTGCAGCTGAGCATCCAATTATTTATTGTGACTGCAAAAATCATCATTTTCATGTCCCGATCTATAGCAGAGTGATTATACGGGATGTCAATACCCTGCAGCCGGTTAAAAATGGTGAAATAGGCTTGATAAACCTGTTAACGCCGATGATAGAAAGTATGCCATTAATCAGTGTCATGACGGACGACTTAGGTGTTTTACATGATGGAGCCGAATGTGGATGTGGAATTACAGCACCGTATTTTGAAATCATTGGACGAGTGGGAGTGCAGGATATAAAGACCTGCGCCGCAGGAGCTGCCGAACTGTTAGACAAGCAATAGCAAAATATAACGTACAGAAAGGAGCAGCCATGATTTTAGTAAATGGAAGTATATTATCTTCTGATGAGATTATTAATATCCTCCCCACTTTGGAAAAGAGGGTGTGTAAGACTCTGCAGAAGCCTTTTCTAGATCCAATGCTTGTAGTGGAAGCCTGTCATCAGCTGGCAATTAAGATTGAACAGGGCTGTTATAAGGAGCTGATCAGGCAGTTGATAACAGAGGAACATGTTACAGCTGCACAGATAAATTCTGCGATAAATATGTTTAAGCGAGAAAGCTTACTATATAAACTTGTTCTTGAACTGGGTAAAGCTCCTTATAATAAGAAGCTTTCTACTACTGATAATAATAAAGGTTCTATCTGTGTGAGGAGAATGCCTCTCGGGGTGCTATTTCACATAGCAGCGGGCAATGTCGATGGATTACCTGCGTACAGTGTGATAGAAGGGCTTCTTGCAGGAAATATCAATATTTTAAAGCTTCCGGCTGCAGATCATGGTCTAACAGTAAAACTTCTAAATGAGTTAGTAAAGCTTGAACCTGTTTTATCAGATTATATCTATGTCTTTGACATCTCCTCCAATGATTTGACCAGCATGCAGACCATGGCAAAATGCGCCGATGCAATTGTAGTGTGGGGCGGTGATACGGCAATCAGGGAGGTTAGAAAGTTAGCAACGCCGAATACACGGATTATAGAGTGGGGCCATAAAATCAGCTTTGCTTATGTAACAAAACAAGGAATGATGAAGGATTTAGAATTAACCGAATTAGCACATCATATTTTAAGTACAAAGCAACTTTTATGCAGCTCCTGCCAAGGGATTTACCTTGATACCCATGAGGAGTCCGATATTTATAATTTTAGCGAAAGATTTATTACCATACTGGAAAAGGCTGCTCGTGATTATCCTTCTCCTGGAGTCGGGCTTCAGGCACAGCTGACTCTACTTATTTATAATCAGGAGCTGGAGGCTTATAAAGGCGGCAAAAAGATCTACCGCGGTGAAAATTGCAGCATCCTTGCTTCAAGTGATAAAAAACTTGAGGTAGCATTCACTTACGGCAACTGTTGGGTCAAATCTCTTCCAAGAGAATATATCATTAAAAGACTTCACAAATATAAAGGGTATCTTCAAACTGTTGGTTTATTGTGCGGACAAGAGGAAAGAGGAGAATTATCCAAATTGTTATTAAAAGCAGGTGCAACAAGAGTTACGCACGCAGGCGATATGTCACGGATGTTATCCGGTGAAGCTCATGACGGTGAGTACCCGTTGCAAAGATATTCAAAGATTGTAGAATATAATGAGTCATGATTAATACTACGTATGCAAATTGATATATGATGACCATTTTGACTTGATTGAATTAGCGGATGATATCTATTCTAATTATTTTTTATACCTTCTTTAATAAATACTGTACGCAATTCGGGTACACTCCCTGATTTTAAGTGTGTTGTAAGACCGAGTTTAGTCCTGCAACATACTTATTTCATTAATGTATATGGTCAGATAATACCAGTATTTGTGAAGGCTGGCTTTGAATTTTAATATCCTTTCCCTGAGTATGGTTCATACTCAGGGTTTTTTAATTCCATAGTGAGCCCCCTCATTCTGATTGATATCTGTATCTAACAGATGCAGAGTAAAATCAAGCTATAGACTTACCACTGGAGGGGCAGTGGCGTTGAGCTTTCGCCTTTGCTCTGCGATCAGTTCAATTCTTGGCATAAGTATTACATATAAACCCACGCAAGGTGCAAATTACCAGGGCTTTTTTACAGATGTAAATTGACATAATATGTAGGTGTTGATAACATTAAACTATAACTATTGTCGAAAATTCACAGAAGAAGGAGGCATTATACCACCAGATACAGCAACAGTTCATCAATATTACAGAAGGAGATTACTAGGTTATGATGAAAGGGATAGTTAAGAAAAAAATATTTATCGCAGTTATGCTTGTCATGGTTTTTGTTGTGAACAGTCTGACCGATATAACAGCATTTGCTGCAAAGCCAATGAAAACTGACAGAACGGCCCCCTCGGATCCGAAGAATTTACGCGTTACTTTAGTAACTGAAAACGCTGTTTCGCTAACCTGGGATTTGGCATCTGACAATGTGGGTGTAAAATCATATGATGTTTATAAGAATAAATCTGTTAGCGGAAATACTGCCGTTAATACATATTCGTTGAATGGTTTAACCTCTGCAACTACTTATCAGTTTTATGTAAAGGCAAAGGATGCTGCTGGAAATACTTCGGCTTCTAGCAATATAGTTACGGTGACAACTCTGAAAGCAGCCAATCCAACACCTGTTCCATTGCCAACGAGTACACCGACACCTAAACCAACTCCAACTGCGGTACCGACTGCGACACCCACCCCAATACCGACTGCAACACCCACTCCGATACCGACTGCAACACCGACACCAACCCCGATACCGGTACCTGATAAAAAGGTGATCGGTTATTATGGAGCATGGGCAGCATATTCCGGCTTTACACCGGATAAAATTGATGCCGGTAAACTTACACATATTAATTATTCATTTGCAAATATTGGAGGAGATTATAAGCTAATGCTTGGTTATCCTGATATTGATGCATCAAATATCAGTAAACTAAATGCATTGAAAAAGACTTATCCGAATTTAAAGACAATGATTGCTGTCGGAGGCTGGTCCTGGTCAGGAAGATTTTCTGATGCTGCACTGACAGAGGAATCAAGAACAATTTTTGCTGACAGTTGTGTAGATTTTATTGTGAAGTATGGATTTGATGGTATCGATATTGACTGGGAGTATCCGGTAGCCGGTGGACTTCCTGCCAATGTCAGAAGACCTGAGGATAAACAGAACTTTACATTGCTTATGGCTAAGATTAGGGAAAAACTTGATGCCAAAGGAAAACTGGATGGTAAACAATATCTCCTTTCCTTTGCAGGTGCAGCCGGTAGCTGGTATCTGAATAACATTGAGTTAGCCAAGCTTGCCCAATATGTCGATTATGCCAATATCATGACCTATGATATCCACGGAAGCTGGGATTCCTATACGGACTTCAATGCTCCCCTGTATGATAATAGTGATATTTCACCTCAATTTAAATGGAGTGTTGATGCAAGTATCAATGCATGGCTGAATACTGGTTTCCCGAAGGACAAGCTGGTGATGGGAGTGCCTTTCTATGGTTATATTTTTAAAGCAGTAACAAACGCTAATAAGGGATTATATCAGACTTATTCAGGAAGTGCTTCGATTAATTATGCGAACATTGCCGCCAATTATCTGAATGATTCGAGCTATATCCGACATTTTCATGAGCAATCAATGGTACCTTGGCTGTTTAACGGCTCCACCTTCATTACATATGAAGATGAACAATCAATGAACCTGAAGGCCCAATATATTAAGTCAAAAGGCCTAAGCGGAGCTATGATATGGGAACTGAGTCAGGATCCGAACAGAGTTCTACTAAATGCTTTATATGATGGATTAAAATAATAAAGCTAAAGCCTGCTGCAGGATTATCAGATATCACGATAGTCCTGCAGCTTTTTTCGCATAGGAAAACGCTTCCTATACGATAAAAAACACTCTGCTAAGGGTGCGTACTGGCGCGTATGGAATCCTGTCGACATGGCCGACCGCGCTCGGCGCGAGAGTTTGCTTAGGCAAACTCTTTGTTCTAACTTAAGTATTTTGAAAAACGATACTTTTTAGAATATATTATGAAAACTGAAAAATGAACAACTATTTAGACGAATCACACTAACCTAAATATTTACTACTTAAGAGTGTAATTTGTTGCAGATATAAAAACAACAATTAATAAAAAACGACAATTAATTTCTATGAAAATTTTGTCGTTTTTTAAGATTTGTAAATTGTACTTTGACTAAATAAACTTAGCCGACTGGAAGATATTCTTGTCGGTCTGTTTTATTGAAGAGAAGCAGTATAGGATGGGTTTAAATAAATTAGTAAAAATGCTGAAAAGATATGTATAAAATCATACTATTTTTTATTACCATAAATTGGAAGATATATGGTATGTTTTAACTGTAGTTTATAATAGGTATTTTTCTGTCTTACAAAAATTATGGGAGGTTTGCATGATGAAAAAGTTTGAATTTTTAATGGTTTTTGCGTTCTTATTTTCTTTTTTATTTAGCGCTAATGCTCAAGCTGCATTATCAACACCAACAGTGGAAACATACGATGTGGATTCAAATGATATTGGAATGACGAGTGCAGTATTGCAGGGGGAAATTATTAAAAATGGAGGTTACGATGTTACAGATTATGGTTTTTATTATGGAACGAGCAGAAGTAATCTCAAATACAAAGTATCATTAGGTTATGCTGGAGACCAAAAATTCAGATTTGAAAAAGATCTAACTGGTTTGGATGAAGATGAAAAATATTATTACAAGGCTTATGCTGTTAATCAACTTGGAGAAAGCCTGGGATCATTATGTTCCTTTACAACCCTTGAAGCATCAGAACCTGATGCTGATACAGATGATGCTACAAATATACAGGGAACTACATCAGTTCTGCATGGTAGTATAGAAAAGAACGGTGGATTCGATGTTACAGATTATGGTTTTTACTATGGAACAGACAGTGATAATCTGTATATGAAAGTATCACTTGGGTATGCGGGGGCATGGAAAGGTGATTTTAGCGCAACAATAACAGGGCTTAATCCGGGTACAAAATATTATTTCAGAGCATATGCCATTAATAAAATTGGAGAAGATAAAGGTAGTCGTTATTCATTTACAACAATCTCTGTTCCGGTGCCAACAGCTGTGCCCACAACAGCTCCAACCGCAACGCCAACTTCGCTACCTACAAATTTATCAGCTCCTGTAATATATACATCAGTACCAGGTATTGTTAATAAGGATACAGGTTCAATAAATGTGGGATGGAATTCGGTAGATACAAGCGCATATTATTACTTAACAATAAGAAAAGTATCAACAGGTACAAGTGTATGGACATTTGGAAGCTCAATAACATCAACTAGCTTTACTATAGGATCAGATGTATTGAAGAATTATTTGGATTACAATACAAATTATTATATATATGTAACAGCGCATAAAGGTAAATTGAGTTCAGGAGAAAGTAATCCTGTATATTTTACAACTGGGGCGAGACCAACAGTGACTCCAACTCCTACACCTTCAGTTTCTACATATATTATCACAGGAAAAGTAAAATATCCTAACGGTGTTGTAATGGCTGGTGCAGTAGTAAGAGTTAATGGAAGTGACAAATGGATGAGCATAACAGACGCTAATGGTAATTATCGAATTCCAAACGTGAGTAGTGGATGGCATATACTTACTGTAGATTATGGAAATTATAAGCAGTACTCAAAATCGATTAATATACCAAGTGCAGATGTCAATTTTGATGATATATATATGCATGGTTACACGATAGATGGCTATATAAAATATCCAAATAGCCAGAAACCAATTATTGGTGCGAAAGTTTCGTTAGATAACACGCCTGAATGGACTGCTTATACTGATGCTAATGGACATTTTACAATTAATGATGCGCTCCCTGGGGGATACTTGCTAACAGTAAGTTATCAAGGATATGAAAATTATAGCAAGTGGATATCCTTTGATAAGCAGGATGTGCCTTTAGGTAACATATGGATTCATGGATATTCTATATCTGGTTTCATCCGGGACCAAGATAATAAGGGTATTGCAAATGCTTTAGTATATATCAATGATAAGTCAAGAACGTATACTACAAATTCCAATGGATATTATGAATTTAATGAAGTATTAGGCGGAGGTTCGTATCATACAATTTATGTTGAAAAGAGTGGATATACGCCTAATCCTGGTCAAATAGGTGTTACTATAAATAACAGTAATGCTTACGACCAAAATATTTTTATAGATAAGGAATTAAACTCAACGGCTTATATTAAAGTTGGAAGTTATAAAATATATTATAAATTGGATAAAAGAGCAGTACATGTTGATGTATCTACTCCTACCGATTGGGAAGCAGTAACGGTTTATAAAAAAGAGATTGCCAAAGCTATTATCAAAGAGTATTATAAAAAATACAAAAAGTACCCTACTGTATCATATAAAGATCTTGGTGCTGAAATACTATGGCATGCTGATCTTGCAAAACTATCAACAGAATTAATAAATCAATATAACAATGATATAAGTAACAATAATTTTATTAACGAATATAAGTATTATGCTTATTTAGGAATTATTGAAGTTAGAAAGCATTCAAATATTGCTGATTGTGATTTATTTCCTCCAAAGGGTATTACAGAAGCAAAAAGTATGAATGATATAATTACTTTAATAGAAAAAAAGGGGTTTGTTTACAACGAGCTTTGTTATGCAAGTAATAAAGATGAATTCCTTGAAATTTATAGTGAGTTATGGACTAAGTGGTAATATGTGGAATTGACATTGCTGCGAAAGGGACCATTGCTAACCTCTCCTTTTGGCTATTCCTAGGTATGCAAATGTTGTTAAACTTCTTTTTATAGACAAGATAGGATATCTGATAGACGCAATGATAAATTTTATTTAAAATGCAATAAAGGGCAGCGATATGTTGCAGCTTTAAGTACATTAAAGTCGAATGACTTTAAATGTTTGGTATGCAGTAATAAAATAATACAAATAGGAGTAAATTCCTTTGTAGATACATATGAAGAACTTGCAAGAGAATATTCTACAGATAATTGATATGACGTTATGCGTGTCAATAAAGAGAGTAAAACTTGGGTTATTGGATATGTCCTTATTGTAAAGGTCTACTTAGAAAAAAGATATACTTTTTTTAATAAAAATGCACTCACGTAATAGTGGGTGCATTTTAAAATAAAGTTCATTTTTTTGCCGAATAATACGAAATAATTTTTTTAGTTTTCACGAGAATAAAGTATAACTCATAAATTAACGACAATATTACTAATCATTCTATACCTCATATAAATACAGTATTTGAAGGTAATTTATCGGTGTTTAAAAAAACGACATTTATTTAAAAACGACATTTTAATTTACTTAAAAAAGTGTCGTTTTTACTATGTTAAGTAAATTTCATTTTGTACTATATAATTTAGGTAACTCAGCCCAAGCTATCACTTCTGCAACTAAAGGATGACTTTCATATTTAGTCCAACATATCTCTGACCATAAATCATTATGATTAATCGTAGCAATCATAGGCACTTCTTCTTGCTTAGTTGTAATTAAATATACTGCCGGATTTCCGTTTTCGTATAGTCTTACTTGTGGCAATCTTTCTTCTACAGGAATCCACTTAATTATGTATTCTTGATATTTTTTATGCATTTCGCTGCCCTTTCTTGATTAACTAAATAACACAAATTAGTTAACTCCCCAAAAGTTTGAACGCCATTCATCGTGAATCCCTTGTTCATAGTTTGCATAACTATCTACCCAACGTTTCACATAAGTTTTTAGTTCAAGTAATAACTCATTTGTAAGTAATCATGTTATTTCACCTCATATAATACTAGTATTGTTCATTTTACCAATAAAGCTATAATTGAAAAATTAACAGCTATTTAGATGAATCACACTAACCCTTATATTTGCTATATAAGAGTGTAATTTATCGCAAATTTATAAAACGACATTTAAGACGACAATGAATTTTTATGAAATTTTGTCGTTTTAATATTTACAAATTGTACTTTGACTAAATAAGATAAATGATGTGAGATAATATTAATCAAAATGGAATTGACGAAGATTTACTTCACAGACCAAAGATTTATTTCAGATGACAACTATAACAATTTTTATCCAGATTTAGATTATTAATCAAATGGATAAATATTAAATTTGTAAGGAAAAGAGAATGGTCTCTTTTCCTAATTTTTTAGTGGTAATTAAAAAAATTAAAAATATGTTAAAAAAGTACGGCTATCTTGACAAGTTTCCGAAATCGGATTATACTTAATTTAAGTTTCCTAAATCAGAAACAATAAAATACTTGAGGTGCTTATGATGGAAAACAAATTAGACAATCAATTGCAGCTTCTTAATAAACTCTATAAGGAAAGCAATGATATTTACAATGTAGCTGCCATACAACTTAAATTAACAGACACAGCGTTTTGGATACTGTATGCTATTTCTCATACAAATACAGAATATACCCAAATGGACTTGTGCAACGAATGGTTTTATCCAATTCAAACCGTTAATTCCGCCATTACAAAACTGATTAAAGAGGATTTGGTAGAGCTTGAGGTCATACCGGGGACAAAAAATCGTAAGAAAATCCTTCTGACTAAAAAAGGCAGAGATCTTGTGGACAACACCATCAAAAAAATTGATGAAGCGGAAAGACAGGTCTTTTTGATGTTCACCGAGGAAGAAAGAGAGATGTATCTTTCATTGATGCAAAAGCATATTGAGAATTTGAAAAATAGCTTGAGCGAGATGTTCAACAAACAGTAAGTATAGGAGAATAGATGGATAATCAAACACTTTATATAAAAACAAAGCCGTCACGGTTATTTATGAAAGCGGCGATACCGGGTGCTATCAGTATGCTCGCTTCGTCGCTTTATACTGTTTTCGACTCCATGTTTGTTGGAAAATTTTTAGGAACAACAGCTTTTGCAGCCCTTGGTCTTGCCATGCCACTCATTGTTATTAACTTTGCGCTTGCAGACCTTGTCGGTGTCGGTTCGTCCGTGCCCATTTCGATTTTTCTTGGAAAAAGGAAAGATAAAGAAGCCAACAACTATTTTACAGCGGCAACTCTACTAATCATTTTAACGGGACTTCTCAGTGGTATTTTGATATACATAGGTGCTCCATTCTTTATGAAGCTAATGGGTGCTGAGGGTGAGCTTTTGATACTCAGCGTCAAATATACGAGAGTTTACGCTATCTTTTCTCCGCTGATTACCTTGAATTTTGCCATGGATAACTTTTTACGAATTTGCGGAAGAATTAAAACGAGTATGTTCCTCAATATTTTTTCAAGCTTCGCAACAGTACTGTTGGAACTGCTATTTATTCTCAGCTTTAAGTGGGAAATTGAAGGTGCCGCACTCGGAACTTGCGTTTCGATGCTCATCACGGTAAGCATTGGAATGGCGTTATTTTTTCGAAAAAATATGCAACTGAAATATGTCAAACCCCAATTTTCGGGTGGAATGATAGGTCAAATTTACAAAAACGGTATTTCTACCTTCCTTACCAATATTGCGGGTAGAGTGTTCTCGATCGTAATGAATATGATGCTCCTCAAATTTGGCGGTGAAGCCGCAGTAGCTGTTTATGGTGTTGTTATGACTATTGCAAGCATTGTAGAGCAACTTATGTATGGATTGATTGATTCTCTTCAGCCCGCCATTGGATACAACTACGGCGCAGACAGGATAGACCGTGTCAAGAAAATTGAGAAATATATCATAATCACAGCAGGTGTGGTTTCTATTGCCGGTGGTATTGTCATGTTCATATTCCCTGGACAGATTTCTACACACTTCCTTGAAGATTTGTCGCTACTCGATATGACCATTCTTGCGGTTAGAATTACAAGCCTATCTTACCTTGTTAGGTGGATATTTTCCTCAATTCAAGGCTTGTTCATGGCACTTGAGCAACCATTTCCGGCTATGGCAATTTCAATTTGCTCGGCAAGCGTATTTCCGCTAATTTTAACTGCGGTATTACTTCCGTTTAAGCTTACGGGATTGTGGTGGAATTACACCGTTACGGCATTTCTAACGGCAATACTTGCTCTTATATTATTTAAGAAATATAAAAACAAATTGTTTATACTACAGTACAACGACACTGTAAACGAGGAGGAATCGATAAGTAAATTATAACCATTAGCCGTGAATTTGGTTGCATATGAGCTTGCGGTAATGCTGTGGACTGGTATTCCAAAGGCTATTCTTTACACCTTACTATCCTCATGCGTATTTGTCGCTATTCTATCTCTCGTAATGTACACAGTTATGAATATAAAAATGCTGATGAAAGTAATGAAATAAAACACGAATCAATATGCTTTGGGCATATCGATTACCTGATTTATTTAAGCTTATAATTTTGAAAAGGAGTAATAACTTGTCAATACTAAGTAAATTTATGAAACAATATAGTGCAAGAATTGTACTAATGTTCACCTTGCTTCTTCTTCAAGCGTTGGGAACACTTCTCATTCCTACACTGATGTCGGATATTGTGAATAACGGAATCTTTGAGGGCGATATTTTGTACATAAGGAAAGCAAGTGCCATGATGCTGGTTACCGCCGTTGCCGTTGTAGGCATTGCCATCGCCCATATCTATCTCTCCTCGGACATTTCCGCTCGCATCGGATGGGATGTCCGAAATTCCATATTCAAGAAAACTCAAACGCTTTCTCTTTATGAATTTAACAAGTTTGGAACAGCCTCCATGATTACGAGAAGTACAAGTGATGTCATGCAGATGCAAACTGCTTTCTCTACTATCATTGAAATGTTGCTGCCAGCACCCTTTATGATGCTCGCCGGACTTTTGCTGACCTTTGCCAAGGACAGGATGTTGGCGTTTACCATCATTGGCGTGATGGTTGTTATTTTGCTCCTTGCGCTATTGCTCAGTAAAAAGGCAATTCCCATGTTCGGTGGTCTTTTGAAGCTGATGGACAAAATGAATCACAGCGTGCTTGAAAAAATCGCGGGTGTGAGAGTCATTCGTGCCTTTAACCGTGTCGAAGACGAAAAAGAGAGTCTGAACAGAACGTTTATAGATTACGGTAGAATGGGGATCAAAATCAACCGTCTGTTTGCGATATTGATGCCGATGATTACCCTTATTATGAATTTTTGCACCCTGCTGATTATTGGCGTTGGAGATATGAGAATCACCACGGTTAATATGCAGATCGGTGATTTGTATGCCATTATGGAGTATGCAATCTTGACGCTTACCTATCTTGTCATGGGACTCTCTGCCATTGTTTATATCCCGAGATTGAATATCAGCTCAAGGCGAATCGGTGAAGTCCTTGATACAATGCCTGCCATTGCGGAAACACTGCCAAATTCACATGATATTTTAACCACATCGGAAATTGAATTCAGAAATGTGACCTTTAACTATGATCAAGCTGAAAATCCTGTGTTATCAAACATCAGCTTTACTATGCGCAAAGGACAGACAACTGCTATCATCGGCAGTACGGGTTCGGGAAAATCTACCTTGCTAAACCTACTAATGCGCTTTTATGAGCCGCTTTCGGGAGAAATTTTGTTAGACGGAAAGGACATCCGAGAGTTGTCAGCATACGATTACAGGAAAGCCATTGGCTATGTTCCACAGAAAGCCTTTTTGTTCAGCGGGACAATCGAAGATAATCTCCATCACGGCAATGAAAATGCAACTGAGGAAGAACTGCAGTCTGCCTTGAAAACCGCACAACTTGGTGCGTTTATTTCTTCCCTTGAAGACGGCCTTATGACAACGGTATCTCAAGGCGGAGCAAACTTTTCGGGCGGTCAAAAACAAAGACTTGCCATTGCTCGTGCCATTGTCAGAAAACCCTCTGTCTATGTGTTTGACGACAGTTTTTCTGCACTAGATTATAAAACCGATGCCAAGTTGCGAAGCGAACTGAAAAAGGAAACTAAAGATGCAGTTGTTTTAATCGTAGCGCAAAGAGTCAGCACCATTATGGATGCAGAACAGATTATTGTGCTTGAAGAGGGAAGAATCGTAGGTATCGGTACACACTCCGAACTGCTAAAGAGTTGCATAGCGTATGCACAAATTGCAAAATCACAGATGAATCAGGAGGAATTGGCATGAAAGAGCAAAGGACGATGAGCCGCCTGTTCGGTGATTTAATGAAGCAAAAATGGAAACTGTTTGTTGTGCTGTTCGGTACAATTGTAAACGCCGTATTAGGCATAATATATCCCATACTCACGGCAAAAGCCATTGAGGAAATTATCAGTGACACAAAGCAGATGTTTCGGGGATTCCCCTTGTTCTATATTTTGCTTGCAACACTTTTGACAATATTCCTCATCAGGGGAATATTCGGATACATACAGGAATATGTATTGGCAAGTGTTTCGCAAGAACTTGTCACCGAACAGAGATGTAAAATCAGCAATAAACTGAACAAACTTCCTTTGAAATATTTCGATACTCATAAAAAAGGCGATATTTTGAGCCGTGTAACCATTGACCTTGAAAAAGTGGCAGACACCATACAAGGAAGCTTTTCACAGCTTTTATCCTCCTTTGTGGCGATGATTGGTGCTATTTTGATGATGTTTGTCCTCAACTGGGTGTTGGCACTCGTGGTACTTTTAACGATAGTCATGAGCTTTCTTGTGGTAGGAGTGCTTTCGGGTAAAACAGAACGTTCTCAAGCAGAGAACCAAAACGCACTAGGTATGCTCAATGCGGGGATTGAAGAGATCTTCACAGGCAATGCCGTAGTCAAAGCCTTCGGCCAACAAGAGAATATGACTGCAAAAGTGATGGAGATGAATAAGCATCTCTATCACACAGGCAAGAAAGCGCAGTTCATCACCTACATCATCAACCCACTCATTCAGCTTCTTAATCACCTCGGCTATGTGGTTGTGGCATTCGGCGGCGCAATGTTGGTTTTGAACGGCGGGATTTCCATCGCTTACATTCCCGCGTTCTTCCAATATACCAATAAATCCTCGGAATCCATAATGAATGTTGCATATCTCATCAATAATCTACAAGGTGCGGTAGCGGCTGCAAAACGTGTCTATGAATTCCTTGACGAAGAAGAGCAGATTGCCGATGTGGTCGTGTCTGGCTCACTTGAAAACGCAAAGGGCGCTGTTAAATTTGAACGCATAAAATTTGGCTACAATGAGGATGACATACTGATGGATGACATTAATCTCAATATTCCGGCAGGCAGTAAAATCGCAATTGTTGGTCCTACTGGTGCGGGAAAAACCACGCTTGTAAATCTGCTGATGCGTTTTTATGAATTAAACGACGGTAGAATTACGATTGATGGCATGGACATCCGCGAAGTTCCTCGCTCAGAGCTTTACTCGGTGATGGGAATGGTACTACAGGATACATGGCTGTTTCGCGGTACGATTGCTGAGAATATCGCTTACGGAAACCGAAATGCAACCATGAAGGATACTATAGAGGCGGCAAAATCAGCAAGGGTTGACTATTTTATCCGCACCATGCCTGATGGCTATAACACCATATTAGACGATGAAACCGCAGGTATTTCTACAGGGCAAAAACAGCTTCTAACGATTGCAAGAGCCTTGCTTGCTGACCCACAGATATTGATTTTGGATGAGGCAACCTCAAGTGTTGATACTTGTACAGAGGCAGAGATACAAAAAGCGATGAACAATCTCATGACAGGCAGAACATCATTTATCATTGCACATCGTCTTTCTACTATTCGTGATGCCGACTGTATTTTGGTTATGCAAAACGGAAATATCGTAGAACACGGCACACACGACGAGCTAATGCAACAAAATGGATTTTACAATGAACTTTATAACGCACAGTTTCAGGCACTACATAGATCGGAGGAATGATTTCGTTGAAAACAGCTACTAAAAATTGTTTTACTAATGAGCAAATAAAAGAGCTTATCGGTAAACATTTCCCTGAGAGCGAACTTGAAACAATTACCTCTCTGTCGGGAGGAACATTTAATACATTATACGAGATTAAAGGAAGCGGCGAGCTTAGTAATGGCGTGATACTGAAAACAGGACCGAATGAAAGTATTGTCGTTCCAAGCCACGAGCAAAGCATTTTGCAAACCGAAGTTTATGCTTACATAATGCTTGCGGATAAGGAGCTTCCCGTGCCCCAAATTTATGCCTACGATTTTTCTAAAGAGGATATTCCGTGTGATTATTTTATTATGAAAAAAATTGAAGGGAAAACCTGGTTTGATTATTGGCCCATCAAAGACTCTCGTTTGATGCGTGAGCTTGGTCGATATACGGCCGCCTTGCACAGTGTAGACAAAAAATGGTTTGGATATATGCGTTGGGACAAAACGGGCAGATTCGATAAATGGGGAGAAGCATTTATCTTTATGATTGATGAGGTTTTGAATTCTGCCGAACAACATGGTATGAAACTTCCCTTTAAAAAAATACAAAACATTATTGAGGAGAGGAGAGAGATGTTGAATGAGTTAAAATCGCCATCTCTAGTGAACTTTGATATGTGGGCGGGCAATATCTTCGTCAAAAAAGAACCGCACTACTCCATTTCAGGCTTTATTGATTTTGAACGAAGCTTTATGGGTGACCCACTTGCGTCCTTTTCGTCCGCACTTCTTTTATACAATAATGTGGAAAAGGAGAAGGAGTTCTTGGCGGGTTATAACGAGGTAAGCCGAGAACCGCTTGTGATTACCGATGCCGACCGGGAAAAAATGGTGATGTACGAGCTTTTGATGTATCTCCGCGCCTATTCCGAAATCCATCGCTACGGCTTTTGGTTCGGCTTGGTACAGCGTGTCGTCATTCGCTTAATTATCACCGAGCTTATGAGCAAGCTGAAACGATTTAAGAAAAAAAGATTAAAAAAATCAGAGCATAAGCGGCAAGAAGTTAGTGAAGTAAAAAGTCAAAGAAAGGCAGTATAAAAGCAAGCCGCCACACTGACCAACGACTGTATGCGTTGTTTTTCTTATACCCCGCTCTGCAATACTATTTATCTGATATGGCTATAACTCATCCATATAGTTGATGCAAAACTAGAAAATAATAAACTTTTATAAGGCACCCCGTAAATAACTATAAATACAGTAAATTGTGATAAAGTTCATTTTTAAATAAATGGACTTTATTTTAATTTGAACTTTTAATAGGAAAAAATAAAGTTCAAAAATAACCTTGTTATTATTATCAATCATTGATGTTCAAAAGTTCATTTTAATAAGTTATGAGTTATGGCAGAATAAGAGTTTCAAAGATGATATTAGCTGGCATGAAAACATAACGTACTGATACATACGTATGAGTTATAACTTTATTCTGTGGTCGATCGAGTTAAATCATAGAAATCAACTTTAAGATTTGTTTCAAACTGACAGTATATGGATGTGAAGACAACAGCTGATGCCTATGCTAAGTTAAATATTCGAAAGCTAAGCGAAACAAGCAAATGAGATATCGTACTCTGCTTTGGGATACAAACGGGAAACTCGTATTACACTTCAGTAATAAATAAATGTTGATGAATAATTGTTATATTTTATTCATTGGATTTATAAATCTGATTAGATTATAATGGAGCAAATTGGATAAACGTGTTAATATTACTTTATTAGTTATGATATCTGATTAATTTATATTATTAGATATTAGAAGATAGTTATATAGAGAATATATTCGCTATTGGTGATGATTGCGAATTAAAGTATTGGCAGTAATACAGCGATAAATTTAATTTGACGAGGTGGATAAAGTGAGAGCTTAAGTAATAAATTGTAGTCCTGTGAGAAATGGAGCAACGGCTGAAATTATAAGTATAGTTTTAGAGTGTTTGAAAGAAAGATATGATGTCAGAAGTATATGCATTGATGACTTTAATATTAGTTTTTGTAAAGGATGTAGATCCTGCCATAATACAGTGAAATGCGTTCAGCAAGATGATGTTGATAAAGTAATTGAACAATACGAATGGGCGAACATTATTATATCAGTATCTCCTTCTTATTGGGCAGACATTCCTGGACAATTTAAATCCTTCATTGATAGATGTACACCTTGGTGTAATACTCACCGAACCACATGCAATAATAAGTAGTGGCAAGAAAGGGTACTCAATAGCTTTAAGAACAGGTTCAAGTATGAGAGAATGCAATCGAATTATAGAAAGTATTGAGTATTTCTATGGACATATGGAAATTAAGTGTTGTGATGGACTAGGTTTATGTTCAACGGAATATAAAGGAGTAGTGGAAGAAAGAAAAAATGAAATAATAGATTTTTGCAACAACATATAGCTGAATTCCAACTTACATTGGTGATTTGCTACGCAGTCGTTTACAACATTGAACTTCACAGTATATTAATAAAAGTGTAGGTTACTATTAATAATTTGATAGAAAAACTGCAATTATTGAGGAGGGAGATAGAAGATGTTTGTAAAAAGATTAGATAAAGAAGATGAACTTTTACTAACTCATAGAAGAAATGTTATAAGAGATTACCAGGAGAAAGGTATTTGTTTTTCTTGTCAAAACTTTATTTCGGGGGATATTTTTCCTGATAATGGTTTGGTTATTTATGAAGACGAATTAGTCAGATGTCTGTTTGAAAAGTATCCAAAGGCAACTGGACAAACAATCATAGTATCAAAACACCACTATGAAGATATTTCCGAAATGCCTATTGATTTGGGTACACATATACTTAAATTATCTGATGCTATTATAAAATTACATAAAAAAATTTTAGATGCAGAGAAGGTATATATATGTACAATATGTGATGGAAAAAGAAATCATTTACACTTTCAACTCTTACCAAGATTAAAAGGTGAAACCATCGGATATCAAAACTTTGCTAGAGAAGAAGGTGTTCTGATTGATTATCAAGAGACAGCGAATTTGTATAGAGAAGCATTAAAAAATATAAAATTGTAAGGAATTCTATAGCTGATTATATGTAGGTGGTTTGGACTGCTTCTATTTTTTGACTCGCTGTTACCTTCATTTTTATTGTTATTGGTTCGTTATACGTAAATTACTTGATTTAAGTAGTGCTATTGATAAGTTTATAAAATAACATATAAGGATCAGAGCAATTTATAATTATGATTGAGTGTTCCCTTGAGATAATATATAGTTATATTATTAATTAAACTTGTGGGACAAATAAATATATGTAATTGGAGGTTATGCGATATATGGTTAATGAAAGAAGAAACTTAAAAGACATACAAACCGCAATTAGGAATACCCTCAAAAGGTTTCAAGATGGTTATTCCAAAAGGGATCTAAGCTCTTTACCTAATTTTATTGATGAATTAATATCAGAGGAAAGTGATACATTAGTCGTTGGGACTGGAGACGGTGAATGGTGCATGGGAAAAGAAGAAATCAAAGAATTATTACAAATTGATTGGGAGTATTGGGGAGATTTCATTCTGGACATTGACGATGCAATCATATCTTCTTATGGTGATGTTGCATGGGTAACAACAAATGCTGTACTTCATAAAAAAATTAAATATGATACGCTATATAATAATTGTATTGATAAGGTTAATACAATGCTATCTGGTGAAGAAAGTTCAAAAGATAAACTTGTACATATGTTAAAAACGATATCTGGATGTTTATATGAAGGTAATTTTGAAGACGAAGTGATACGACCAATAAGATTTACTGGGGTTCTAATATATAAGGATGGTACATGGAAATTTCACAATATTCATTATTCTTATCCAGTAGCCCCACCAACGGATTATAGAATTATTAATGGGATGAAAGTAAATTAGGAATAAACTTATTATAAAAACCTTCGACATTTTCGGAAGGCACTGAAAAAGTCCTTTGTTAAGTGGAAGAAAATAAAAACATTACAAATTATGAATATAAACAGCGTTTGCAATGTTTTTTTAATTGTACTCTAACGACCTAATTGAAAAACGATAGTTTTTCAGTGCCCTCCGTTGATGTGATCCCAAAAGTGGGTACATTTTAAAATAAAGTTCATGTTTTAGCTATATTCTTTAATTTTATTTTTCCACATTTAATGAAAATAAAGTTCATATTTCATCGAATTTTATAAAAATTTTTTTCTACATATATGGCGAGATAAGAAATTCACATAATTCAACGATATAACTTAAAAATAGTGTACTTTATAATTAAATAGATGAAATCCTTGCTATATAAGGAATAGAGCGATAAAGTACATTTTTAAAAGAATGTACTTTATTTTGTTTTGTACTTTATTTTTATAAAGAATAAAGTTCATTTTTATAGATATAGTTGAGTAGATTTATAAAAAAATAAAGTTCAAAACATGATTCATAGTTACAGAACCAAAATATGTTTTTTATAAATGTTTATGGCAAGTATGACAAAAATACATTATATTGAAAGAGTGGAAAAAATAAGTTATTATTTATCATATACTTAAGAAAAGGGTATAAAAATGAATAATAACCCGAAGGAATTTATTTCTTTTAGTCATGATAATCTGGTATTTGAAAACAAAATACTTGAGTTTGCTTATAGATTATGTTCAGAGGGAATAGATGCAAATGTAGAAAGGGGCATTTGAATGAAAAAGAAAAAGGGCAAGGGTCGAAATAAATTTATATAAACTACGGCAAACAAACAAGACATACTGTTGTCGTGTTTGTTGTGGTAGAATAGTAAAATAAAGAGAGCCAAAATCTAAAAATATTAGGAGAGTAGAGTATTATGAAAAAAGATTTTCCTACAAGACCAGAAACGATTTCTGAACAATACTGCGAAGCTGTCGGTGGTTTTTCATGGTATGATTTTGTGACAGCCATGCCCTCGTTAGTATTCGTTGTCACAGGTTGGAAGTCTAACGGAAAAGAAAACGCCTGCCTGCAATCTTGGTCGACTTTTGTAGGAGGCGGAACAGATGACTTTATCTGTATTATGAGCAAAGTCAATAAAGGCGGGCATATGTATCAATCACTAAAAGAAACCGGCGTTTGTGTGCTGAATTTTCCCTCAAATGATGTATATAGCCGTTGCGCAAAAACGATTGGTAATAATGAGTTTGAAACTGATGAAATTACCGCTGCCGGTCTAACGGCAGAAAGAGCTGTTACAGTTAATGCACCACGAATTAAAGAGTGTTTTCTTAATATTGAATGTGAGTTTTTATGGGAACATGAATTTTGCAAAGGGAGCCATGATATGACGGTTGCGCTAAAAGCCGTCAATATTTGCATGGATAGTGACCGCTATGACCAAAGCAAACTCGGCAGATACGGAAAGACCGGATATTTGTATCAAATCGACCAGCCTACCAATCCGGAAACAGGAGAAGGACTAATATATGGTCCTGGAGGAACAGTAATAGGAACGGGAGTGGGTCCCGGAACAATAGAGCCAGGCGACCCCATTGAGTGGATTACAAAATAAGTATTTTCAATAATTGCGCCGTTGACGAATGACAAAGCGGATGCCTCGTAATGAAGTATCCGTTTCGCTGTCATTGGTTCGCCGCTGTCGATAAATCGGCGGCTTTCCGTTTCTCGTATTGCTCTTTGTTGTAACCACGCCGCCGTTCCCAATACCGATTATCTGTGACCGTGAGGTTGGATATGACAGCTGTCCTTATTGTAACAATAGAAAAGCTTTATCGGGATTCAATTCGTTTATGGTAAACTATGACGATCTTATGGAAGAGTGGGATTTTATAAATAATTACCTTCTCTGTAATCCAGATGAAATCCTTGATACTTACTCGAAAGATATTTGGTGGAATTGCAAAGATTGTAAAACAAAATATCTTATGAGTCCTAAGAAAAAAATATATTATCAATTGCGGCATATGAAATCATGTCCTTACTGCAAGGGGCTACGTAGGAAAAAGAAATATTTCTTTTAATAAAATGCACTCACTTTATAGTGGGTGCATTTTATTAATAAAGTTCATTTTTAAACGAATAGTACGTAATTTTTTTTTAGTTTCCACGAGAATAAAGTTCATTTTTATGTATTTTTTTACGAAATTTTTTTCAGTTATTTTTTTATCCATAACTGAAAAATTAACGACTATTAAGACGAATCAGTCTAAACCTTTTATTTACTATATATGAGTGTAATTTGTCGCAATTACAAAAGATGACAGTTGGTAAAAAACGACAATGAATTTCTGTGAAATTTTGTCGTTTTTTTTATATTTACAAATTGTACTTTGATTAAATAAGTTATTGGTTTATAATGGGAATAATTATAGCTGTAAATTGATACTCAATTTTCCAAGTAAGTCTATACATTATAGCAATAATGGGAAGATAAAATATTTATTGAATATTTTACATGTAATAATGCATTTTATTATTTTACTTGTGTTTCAAGTATTAGTATTTACGAGCACTTCATTTTAAATAATACGGGAGATGTTGAATTGAGTAAAGTCGATATGAAGAAGTTTGAGTTAGATACCAAAGAGAACTTTATTATTTATTTGCGTAGATTAATTCAAAATACACAATCTGAAATTAGAACCCTAAAACGATATCTAAAAGAGTTGGAATTATTAATAATTGATCGTGAATACGATAAGAATCCTAAAAAAATTATAAATCCTAATTTATACATAGATATAAATAATAAAATAGGAATGGTAACAAATCAATTACTAAATCTTATAGGAGATCATACGAATTTAGCAATTTCATATAAGAAATTCAGGTTTATTGCACAAAAAAGAATGGAGAAAGGATTAGATCTATATTTAGAGCCTTTATCAGATGAAATACTTGATATTTTAAGCCAACTAAATGAAGCTAGAAATTGGTCTCTTCATGTACCAGAATCACTATTAACAGCAGAAATGGAAATGATAAATATTTTATTGAATGATAATTCTGATAAATTGTTTCCAGCACCTTTTAATCCAATATATGTAACACAATTTGACAATTATGAAGCGGAATGGTTGAATGATCTTCTCAAGCAAACTAAACATATGAACATAGCCTTTTCCAAAGTATTTCAGCAAATGAAAATGGATTATTCTAAACTTATAGGAGAGTATGTTAGAGTTTTGAACAAAGAAGGTGGAACTAGAACAATTCATGAATTGAATCTTCCACTTATATCTTATGACATTCAAAGACGAAAATATAGTGGTATAGAGAACTATGATATTCAACTGCCTTAAATTGATAAAGAGCGATATTTTTCAGGCGTTTGAGAACATTATAGATTTTTTTTATATAAGGGATTTGACCGAGATAATAAAATATGAAAGCAGGACAACTTCTCATTATGTTTAAACTAATAACATTTACATAATGACACTAGAAAAATTAATTTTTAATACTATGCAAATGATTAGGAGAGTATATATGAAACAAGTAATTCGCGAATTTTGGCCAGTTGGTCAAGGTGGTTTTTATAGTGAACAAATTAATACGGGGCACAGTATATTTAATATGGTATATGATTGTGGATCAGTACAAGTATCCCAAGCTGATCGTATGGCAATAGAATATACTGATAGGCTCAAAAATAATAACCAACGAATAAATCTTCTATGCATATCGCATTTTGATGATGATCATGTAAGTGCCATCTCAACACTTAAGAAAAATATTAAAATTGACAGAGTTCTGCTTTCAGCTACCTACAGAGTAGATATTGTATACTCAGTAATATTATATCTCATGTTTAGTGACGAAAGTAAAATTAATTCCTCTTATATTGATTTGCTAATAGAGATATATCGTAATGCTGGGGGGTATTTTGAAGGTGCCGAGATTATTACTGTAGAGGCGAGTGAAGGGGAAAACACACCTAATGATATTGGTAGTAATGATAATGACAATCTAGACTTAGGTCAAGACATTGTACCTGGAAGCACCACACCTAAAATCTTAAAAAAGGGCAGTAGTATTTATATTTCAAGCCCCAAATTTACATGGTATTGGATGCCTTTCAATTACAAGCACAGCTCTATTACAATAAATGTTATTAAGGCGATTGGAATATATTTACATGGCCAAGGCCGTAGAGAAGACGATTATGATTGGTTGTTAGAAAATCTAGCAATCATAGGTATTGCAAAAAAAATTAGTAAAGAGATAAAAGACGTGTACAAGGCTGTAATTGGTACTCCTCTCAAAACAATAAAAGGGGATAAAAGTGCTGTTAACAAAGGTTCTATGACAATACTATCGACTTCGGAAAATAAAGCACAAGGATTTATTTGTGAACTAATAAATCGTCATTCTTACTGTAGATTTAGATGCTATCGTAGTGCTGTAAAACTTGCTTTCCTATACACGGGTGACTATAATGCATTAGATACAGCGACGTCGGATGCGTTATTTACATACTATAAAAATTTTCTTAAACAGATTGGAGGAGTGCAAGTACCCCACCACGGATCTGATTACAACTATAGTAGTAAACTAACAGACTATGCCTATTTTAGCGTTTTTAGTGTTTCGAAAGTCACAAAGCAATTCCCTGGTGTTGTGTCTTACAAAGATGCAGCATCAAAAGGTTATGCATTTCTCGTCATGGATGATGATAATACCAAACTAGAACAGTATATATCCTTTTATTAATATTTATCTATGGATTAGTATTCATCGGATCTATAATACAACAAAATATATTCATTTATGAAAATTGCATTTTTCGAATAGATGAAATTATGTTTGAGAATAAACCATTCTATGAAGTAATAAAAAATATAATGAAAGATTCAGATTTATTTCCATATGACTTGTATGACATTGATACAATTAAAGAGATAAAATATGTGTTGGGTTTTGAAGTTAATAACGAAAATGAAGAAATATTTTAGATAATAAATGGGATGAGTGAAAAGATGAACCCTATATATAATAGCATTAAACTACATTAAATTAATGAATTTTTTAGTTTAATATAACACAAATATAAAGGAGAATTTGGGATGATTAATTCAGAAGAGGAATTATTTGAAATAATGAATTCTGAAAAGCAAATAGTTTTACTTATTGGAACAGGTGTTACTAAGTCAATTTCCAATAATAAATATGCTAATTGGAGAGATTGGATAGAAGCAGGTCTTATATATGCAGACGATTCAACTAACCTAACTGTTAGAGAATTATTGTGTCATAATCCTTCATTAAATTTGATAAAAGCAGCAGGAGTCTTAAAAGAACATTTACATCTCAATGGTAATTATCAAACATGGATGAGGCAAACAATTGGTTCATTACAAATACAGTATACTGCGTTACCATCTTTAATAAAGACTTTTATGCAATATGGTGCAGTAGTCATGACTACAAATTATGATCGATTGTTGGAACAATATATTGGTTGTGAATCTGTTACATATACCGAGACAGAGGTTATTTTAAGAATGCTTCAAGAAGAAAATAAAAATGCTATTATTCATATTCACGGTTATTATGATAAAGCCAAAAACCACGATGATACAATAGCAGATGAGGACGACTACAAAAACTTATTGGATAATGAGAAAGTTCAATTTCTGCAACGTCTAATTGCAATTAAGTCAATAATTTGCATTGGATGTGGAGCGACTATAGATGATCCCAATATTGGCCCATTATTATCTTGGCTTACACGCCTAGGGGGAACTCAATCTCATTTTTATTTAACAAAAGAAGGAATATGCCCCGATTTACCTAGTTATATTAAACCAGTATTCTACGGTAATTCATATACCGATTTACCTAAATATGTTAACAATTTGTTAAGATTAAGGCAAAAATTTATATCCAATAGGTATAGTTTCATCAGTAAAAGTTTTTCTGACTTAGAATATAACATTAATGATGGAATATATAAATATTCATATCAAGTTCAGTGGATTCCGTTTGCAGGTAGAGAAAAAGAAATAGACAAAATGCTATCCTACTGTAATGAAGATAAAGATGTCGTTTGTTTTTCTATAATCGGTGCAGGAGGAATGGGTAAAAGCAGAATGGCATTAGAATTAGAGAAAAAATTACCAGCTACTTGGTTCTCCTTCTTTTTAGAAAGAAATTATATTGAAAATGATATAGTGAAGTTCAAAGCTTTTACAGATACCATTGTAATGATTGATTATATTGTTGGTAGAGAGAAAATAATAACCAACTTCATTAAAGATTTTATTAAAAAATTTAAAGATACCAACTACAAATTAAGAATTGTATTAATTGAACGAGAAAAAGAAAATTGGTTCCATATTAGCATTCATACCTTACTTGGTAAAAGTGTTGAGGAAAGTGAACTGATTTATGAAAATACAAAAAAGCTTTATAATGCAAGATCCAAATATCTACATGAAGGAAGTTCATCTATACCAGAGAATTGCTATAATAATGCTACAGAGTTTTCAAGATGTTTAATATCAGCTCTTTATACAATAAATAAACCAATTTCAGATATAAGAAAAGAATTATTAAAATCTGGTTATGGTAATAATCCGTTTAATCTCTAAATTGAGAGGTTGGACTTGCTCGATAGTGTATACCAATTTCAAAAGTGCAAAATTCTAGTCAATTATTTATAGAATTTTGCACTTTATTATAATAAAGCGTTAAAAAAAACGACATATTTAGTTGTTTTACAACATAATTTTGATAATCATTCCCCCCTCAATTTAACTGCACTTGCAGCACTACGGCGGCGGCTGTCTTCAATCGCTGCGTAGTGCTTTTTCGTCGTATTAACATCCTTGTGACCAAGAACATCAGCCACCAGATAGATGTCACCGGTTTCGCGGTATAAGTTTGTACCATAGGTGCTACGCAGTTTATGAGGAGTAATTCTTTTAAGCTTTGTTACTACGGAAGCGTATTTCTTTACAAGGTTTTCAACACTTCGAACATTTATCCTTTTATTTTGCAAGGATAAGAAGAGTGCATTCGTATGACCGCTTTCTGGAATTTGACGATTACGTTGTTCCAGATATTGTAGCAGAGCATCACGAACTTCGGTCCCAAAGTATACGATAACCTCATAACCACCTTTTCTCCTGATTTTAATACCATCATTTTTAAAATCAATATCGTTGATATCTAAGCCAACACATTCTGACACTCGAATTCCGGTACCAAGCAATAAAGTCATGATTGCAAGGTCTCGAATTTTTGTTTTTGCATGGAATTTTTGCTGTGTCTTTGTAAGGTTGGAAGCAGCTTCCACCTCATCCAAAAGCAATACAATTTCATCAATATCTAGTCGTACAATTTCTTTATCATGTAATTTAGGCATACTAATTAAAGCGGTTGGATTACTATCAATTTTTTCGTTCTTATATAAATATTTAAAAAAGGTGCGTAGGGCAACCAGCTTTCTTTTCTTTCCATTTTCGGTATTAAGACGTTCTGTATGATCGTTCTTATAATAATTTAAATGTTCCATAAATTCTTCAAAATCAACAGGTTTTAATAAATCTAAGGCATCTAAGCTAATTTGATTAATTGCAGTATCCTTTAGCAAAGGATTCGTACTTTTTAAGAATTCAAAAAACACACCCAAATCATAAGCATAAGCAATTCTTGTCCGAGAAGAAGTAGTATGTTCTATACCTCGGAAGAAGTCTTTGCAATAACTGGGGAGTTCGGCCAACATAGCTCTTAACTTTAGGTCATTATCTATATTCATTTGATCGTGGTAATTTCGTTCTTTCATGAGGATTCTCCTTATATTTCAAGTACAATTGATAATTATGCAGGCTCACAATTATCTACTAAAATTAAAGTATAATAATCATTGTAAATACATGGGTATAATTTGTACAAAAAACTAATTTGCATATGAGATAAAATATAGTTTAATAAAGCAACTGTATGGAGTAGTTGTTACTAAAGACCTGTACTTAGGTCCTTACCATTTCGTACTTCATTCAAGCGAGAGCGTGTTGAGAATGAACTGTGTTAAGTCTTACATATATAAAGAACTGTAATTTGCAAATTTACATACTATAGTTTAACATCTCTTATGACACTAATTATACCATAATTGAAAGTTAATGGGAACCAAGTAAACCTTTCTTCACAGGCCTATCTCCTAATAAAAACAAAATTTATTTCCTTTGGTGACATATTTTTAACAAGAATGTCCATTATTGTAAGATTATGCGTTAGATTTTCATTTAAACAAAGTAAAATAAAAAGCGAAATAAAAAAGCGAAATTAAGATGCGAAATAAAAAAGCAGAATAAAAAAGCAAAATAAAAATGCAAAATAAAAAAGCAAAATTAAAAAGCAGAATAAAAAAGCAAAATAAAAAAGCAAAATAAAAATGCAAAATAAAAAAGCAAAAATAAAAAAGCAAATATAAAAAAGCAAATATAAAAAAGCAAATATAAAAAGCGAATATAAAAAATAAAAATAAACAAGCAAAATAAATGTAATCAAGCATACGAAATGTTGACATAGAAGCAACGAACGAAAGACTAGGAGGTAGGAGTTTGAAAACCATTTTCATACATAATAGACAAAAGAGCAACCACCTAACCATAAAATTAATTACAGATAAATTACTTTACATAGCTGTATTTATCTTTCTTATATTAGCACTACTGGGACTTTCGTCCACAACAGTTCACGCAGCATCGAGTTTAAAATTGTATGATTATGCTACGAAAAAAACAACTTCCTACACAGATAAGCAGGTTAAGGTCACCTATAATGGAGTAACCATCACAAAGAGTACAGTTCCTGGTATCTTGGAGGCAGGTGTGGCGTTGGTTCCTTATGATGATGTATTCATGAACTCATCTTTAGCCGCGAAGTGTGTCTATGATTCAAAAAAGGGTAGTATCTCAATTGCAAAATATGGAACTACCATCGTTATGACAATTGGTAGTAAGAAGGCTACTGTGAATGGGAAAGCAGTTACGCTGACTGTTGCTCCGAAAAGAATAAAATATTCTGGTGCAGGTGTAACAAAGGTTTTAGTTCCCTCAAGATTTATTTCTGAAACTCTCGGATTGTCCTATGAATGGAACAGTGCAACAAGCACGGTTTCTATCAATAAGGCAGGTTTAACCTTATCGTATGAGGATAAGGTTAAGTTTGAATATATAGGTGCGCAAACAAAAGTTACCTACAATGGGAAGGATATCTCTCTGGGTAAAATGCCTGGTATTATTTTAAATAATACCAACATGGTGAGTGCCAAGACGGTATTTGCCTCTTCAAAATTAGGAGTTACCTATAAGTACGATAGTAAGAAAAAGACAATCACGCTCACAAAGAACGACAAAGTGCTGGTCATGACCTTGGGCAGCACAAAGGCTTTCCTAAATAAGAAAGAGGTTAAGTTAGATAACGCACCGCTTTTAGTCAAAAACTATGAAGCAGATACTACTTATGTATTGGTTCCTGCCAAATCAACTTCTACCTACCTTGGATTCCAATATGTTTGGAATAATGCTTTAAGAACTGCAATTATTACGGGTAACTCCAAAGATACGGGGACGGATCAAACAACGAATGAGCCTGAACTTGGAGATGATGGGGTAATAAATGAAACGGGTTCTGTTCTAAAGGACTGGAGTGTAAAAGAAGCACTCTATGGTAAAAGTTCAGTTGTTTATGATTTAAAGGGTGCTGTAACTACAGGAAATGGAGCTATTTATTCCGTATCACGAGACTATAGTGATTCAAAGCTGAATGCCGAGACCTTTGTCATTGCAGCTACTTCGGCTTATGGGAATATAAGCTCCAGCAGCCAGGGAAACTTAATTACAATACAAGCAAGTAATGTGACCTGTACGGATCAAAGTTATTTGATGAATGGACAATTCAGTAATTATATAAATACAATTAGTACGTTAAATAGTACCCCGGCAGGAAGTACAATAATACAGCTAAATGTTCTAAGATCAAACTATCAGTATGATATTCGTATGTCGGAGGATAAACTAATTTTGTACGTTACGATTTATACAAATGCTTTAGTAAAAGCAAATGTTGGTGTGAATAGTGATGGCGATTATATTACTTTGACAGGAGTTAAAACATTAAAGCCCGAGATAAGTGAAAAAAATGGGTTGTTATCTATTAATTTGCCTGGTACAAGTAATTTGCTTGGTGATATCAATACAGAGATTACAGGTGCAAAATTTATAACTAAAGTTGTTACAGTGATTAACGCAGAGGATTTACAAATTTTATTAAGCGTCAAAGCTGGCTATGAGTACTATATTCTTGAAAAAGAAAATCAATATACCTTATCCTTAAGGTCAAAAACTACCCAAGAGGATACTGAGGATGATACTAAGGATGATACTCAAGAGGATACCAGCGATAATACAGATTCAACCACACCAGCTGTAATTCCAACGGTGAAAAACCCTTCGAAGTATGAAATTACAATTCCGATGCCGGAGAAGACTACAACATTATCAATTTCTCATGAAGATTATTATATGAATAACTATTTTGTAATACGAATAGCCGGTAACTACGCAGACTTCTTTAAGAATAGTAACTTCCAATACAGTTCATCAGATATTAAAAAGATTTCGGTTTCAAAAGCAACTAAGGAATTGACAGAAATAAAAATTGAAACCACAAAGCTTCAAGGCTATGAACTTGGTTGTGATAGTAAAAATTTATATATTAATATAGGTGACCCAAAAGAAATCTACAAGAATATTGTCTTACTTGATCCTGGACATGGCGGGGATGCAGCAGGTGCAAAATATTTTAATACCAATGAAAAGGATGTTAATTTTAAAATTCTATATACCATTGGTAAGAATTATTTTAACCAAGATACATCTAAACTTAAAGTATACTACACTAGAGTAGGAGATAATGATCTAAAACTTAGTGAACGTGCAGCACTATCACAAGCGGTGGGTGCTGATATCTTTGTCAGTCTCCATATGAATGCCACAGGCGATGCAAGTGTATCTGGTACGGAAGTATTTTACTCCAAATCAAACAATTCAGCCAATAAAGCCGGCTTAACAAGTCAAAAACTTGCTTCCATGTTTCTTTCCAGCATAACGCAAAGTCTTGGTACAAAGAATAGAACAGTAAAAGCAGAGAACTTTACGGTTATATACAAGAATACAGTTCCGGCTGTGTTAATTGAATTAGGGTTTTTGTCAAATAAGCAGGAACATTCCAATCTGACAAATCAACAGTATCAAGAAAAAGCAGCAAAGACAATCTATCAGACACTACTTCAGGTATTTGAAGCTTATCCAACAGGAAGATAAGATGGTTAAATAAAATATATACTAGCAAGGGAGCAATACGAGATGTATTTGTTCCCTTAGTTTTTGAGGCATTACTAGGGTATACTATATTTTTCGAAAACCATTCATCGATTTATTTTGAATACTGACAAGGATAATTTGATAAAATAGAAATAGATTTAATTCAGTGATGTAATTAGCGTAAAGAAATATGTTATAAAATAAAAGAAAAGACAGGAAGGATTACATAGTATGTGGATATTATTTGCCTTTGGTTCAGCATTTTTTGCGGGAATAACAGCAATACTTTCGAAGAGTGGTATAAGAAATACGGACTCGAATGTTGCAACTGCAATTAGAACAATCGTGGTTCTCGCATTTTCCTGGCTCATGGTCTTTATCGTGGGTTCGCAAAATACAATAACGCAGTTGGATGCGAAAACATTTCTCTTTTTAATCTTATCAGGACTAGCAACCGGAGCTTCCTGGTTATGTTATTTTAAGGCACTTCAGATTGGAGATGTAAATAAAGTAACACCCATCGATAAGTCGAGTACGATATTAACAATGATTCTAGCCTTTTTGTTCCTAGGTGAGCAGATTACAGTTATTAAAATAATAGCTGTAATTTTAATAGGAGTTGGAACCTTTCTAATGATACAGAGGAAGAAAACAGACAAAACAACAGAAGACAAAACAGCAGAAGACAAAACAGCGAAAAAGAGTAGCTGGATTCTGTATGCTTCCCTGTCAGCTGTTTTTGCCAGTTTGACCTCAATATTAGGTAAGGTGGGTATTGATGGAGTAGAATCTAACTTGGGAACCGCAATTAGAACTATAGTTGTATTAGTGATGGCATGGATCATTGTGTTTCTTACGAAGAAGCAAAATACAATAAAGCAAATTAATATTAAGAGTTGGATTTTTCTTGGATTGTCAGGCATGGCAACCGGAGCGTCTTGGATCTGTTATTATCGTGCCTTAAAAGATGGGTTAGCAAGTGTAGTGGTTCCAATCGATAAGCTAAGTATCTTATTAACGATCCTATTCTCCTACGTATTTTTGAAAGAAAAGCTTTCAAAAAAAGCTATATTGGGATTAATCTTGATAGTAGCAGGAACCTTATCCTTATTATTGTAACCATAAAAATTATATTAAAATTCAATTTACCGTGGAGAGTAAAATTGTGCATTATAATGCATTCCTTGCTTATTAGGATACAATTTAACTTGATTAAGTTTTCTTAATTATAAATATTGGCGATTTTACTCGATTTATGAAGTAATTGCCAACGTAGAAATCCCTTTTTTGCAAATACTAAACTTGTAGTCGTATGCTAAAAATTTGATTACAAAATAGTTTTGTCAAGAAAGGGGTTTATTATGTCTGATAATCATTTGGCGATAGCAAATATTCCAATTCAGAAATGGGGCGAATTGTACAGTGATGAAGAAGCTCTGAATATCGGTACGATTTTCCATGATTTAAACAAACCTTTTTTTGCTTCTGAGGCTGAAATGGCAAGTAAAAGCCCAATTGCCTCAGCAGGAAATCAAGGGAAAGCACAGAAAGATATAGACAGAGAACAGTTGATGACAAAAATCAATCAGCTTAGTTTTTTTCTCGATGATTTGAACTTATATCTGGATACACATGAAAAGGATACGCAGGCAATTAAATTGTTTCATCAAAGGTTGAAGGAGTTAACGGAGCTTAAGAAACAGTTTGCAAAGGAACATTATCCGTTGACGAAACAATGTATTGCCGATTGTGACGAGAATGAAACCAGCTTTTGCTGGCAAGATGGTCCGATACCCTGGGAAGGAGCGTGTGTATAATGTGGTTATATGAAAAAAGATTACAATATCCAGTAAAAATAACAAAAACTTGTCCAACAACTGCAAGACTAATCATTAGTCAGTATGGTGGACCGGATGGTGAGCTTTCTGCCTCGATGCGTTATCTGTCACAACGATATACGATGCCAATTAAAGAAGTTGGTGGGCTTCTTACGGACATTGGCACTGAGGAATTAGCGCATATGGAAATCATCTGTGCAATGGTATATCAGTTAACAAAAAATCTTACCATTGAACAAGCGAAGGAAGCAGGCTTTGATGCGTATTATATAGATCATACAACAGCTCTTTGGCCACAGGCAGCATCATCACTTCCTTTTACAGCTATTGAATTCCAGTCAAAAGGAGATGCAATTACTGATCTGACAGAAGATCTTGCAGCGGAGCAAAAGGCAAGAACCGTATATGATAATTTACTTCGTATGATTCCTGATCCGGAGATACGTGAACCACTGAAATTCCTTAGAAGCAGAGAAATCGTTCATTTCCAGAGATTCGGAGAAGCACTGGAAAAAACAAAGGATCAGTTAGACTGCAAGAATTTCTATTATTTTAATCCGGAATTCGATAAGGATTTGTTTAATAAATCAAAGAATAAATAAAGTTTACAGTTTTAAATTGATAAAGGAATGGTTAATTGCTCTTCAATTATTGGAGCAATTTGTCATTCCTTTATTGCATTTAATAAATGTATATTGCAATAAAAAAGTAAAAGCCTCATTTATCGCAATACGGTCACTGAATTACATAATGTGACATATGATATCAATAAAGATATGTTTATGTTGAAAGTTATACTTTAAATGCAAAAAACATAACCCAAGTATATAAATCTATATGTTTGAAGCAGAAACGGGTTAGATATGGCTTGCTTGTCATCGAATAGATTTATCGGGTAAGGAGGCAATTCATTTGAACATTCGTAAATACCGTCAAGAGATAGTATTTTTAATAGATTCCTTAATCCTTTTTATAATAAATAGCATTCTATTTTTCTTATTTCAAGGCAGTAATGATATTCGACAGGAACAGCTACTCTCTTTATTAATCTATGATATGCTGTTTCTATTTTGCTGGGCATTTGCCCAATATATTTTTAAAACTTATAACAGTCTCTGGAGATACGCTCGAAGTGAGGAATATTTAAGGTTGTTTCTAGCTGGCAGCAGTGGATTTGCATTATTTGAAATATTAAATACCCTGCTATTAGATAATTATATACCCATACTATACTCCTTTATTGCCTATGCTGTAGCGTTTCTGTGCATGGTTCTTATGAGAATGAGTTACCGTCTCTACCGCAGAGGTATTAAAAAACAAAGCAATAATTCTCTAATACCATTAGCAATCCTTGGAGCAAATGAGCTTAGTGCAAAACTATTGGAAGAGCTTAATAGTAATCCAGAAAGTAAGTATCAGGTAAGCTTTTTTGTTGATGATGATAAAGAGCAAATTGGAAAAAGAATTCATAATGTATTGATTAAAGGTCCCATCGATCACCTGGAAGAATTACTTAGACAAAGCCAGGTTAGAGAGGTTGTAATTGCAATGCCCTCACTAACCTACCAAAGAAGAAGTGCAATACTTTCTCTTTGTACTTCCCTTAACTGTCGTGTTCGTATTCTACCCGATACGTTATCCTTTTTAATGGAGGAAAACGTGGGTACCTATTGGAACAATGTCAGAGAAATCAATGTGGAGGAACTGTTAGGCAGAGAACCTGTGAAATTGAATGATAAAGAAATTGGAGCATTCCTACATAAGAAAACCGTAATGGTTACTGGCGGAGGTGGTTCCATTGGATCTGAACTATGCAGGCAGATTGCAAAGGCTAAGATTAAAAAATTAATCATTGTTGATATATATGAAAATAACGCCTATGACATACAGCAGGAGTTACAACAAACCTATAAAAATAAATTACGGCTTAAGGTGGAAATTGCGTCAGTTAGGGATGAAGAAAAAGTAAATCAATTAGTGGAATCTCATAGACCGAACATCATCTTTCATGCAGCGGCGCATAAACATGTTCCATTAATGGAGGAATGCCCAGAAGAAGCAATTTTAAATAATATCTTTGGGACTTATCATATGGTGCAGGCTGCAAATCGATATGGAGTTGACAAATTTGTATTAATCTCTTCGGATAAAGCCGTAAATCCCACTAATATCATGGGTGCGAGTAAACGATTTTGTGAAATGATACTTCAGGGCATGAAAGAAAAAAGTAAGACAGAATTCGTTGCGGTACGATTTGGCAATGTACTTGGCTCGAATGGTTCAGTAATCCCCTTATTTCAAAAGCAGATAGCAAGAGGTGGGCCAGTTACAATTACAGACAAAAGAATTGTTCGATATTTCATGACGATTTCTGAGGCGGTTCAACTTGTTCTTGAAGCAGGTGCGATGGCAAATAGTTCCGAGGTCTACGTACTTGATATGGGTGAACCGGTGAAGATTATAGATTTAGCTGAAAATTTAATCCGACTTTCTGGCCACGTTCCTTATACACAGATACCAATTATTGAGACCGGGCTACGGCCAGGGGAAAAGCTATACGAAGAAATGCTGCAAAAGAATGAGGAACTGATTGCTACTAAAAACCATAAGATATATATAGAACGTCAATCAGATATTTCCAGCAGAGATATTGAGAAAAAATTACGCATTTTGCGTAAGGCTCTTCGATCTAAGTCAAAAAATAATATAAAGAAAGCAATGAAGCAGGTAATTGAAACATATAAGGATCCCCAAGAAGTAAATAACGCACCACAAGAGGAAAGCGACAGGGAATAAGTAGATAATTGCTTAATTATCATTGGAACATTATCTTCAAGCAAGTATCTAGAAAGTAAGTCAATTCAGGAGGTTTTAAAATGGAATATTCCTTACAGGATTTAATAGCAGTTATGATAAAGAGACTTGTGCTCATTGTTTTATGCACCAGTGTTGGTCTAGTATCTTTTTATATAATGAATACTTATATGACAAAGCCAATCTATACTGCATATGTACAGCTATATGTCAATCCCAATGAAGCAGCAACAGCTGATATTAATGAACTAAATTATGCGCAAAAGGTAATCAACACCTATGTACATTTTTTAAGAACTAAGACCTTCTTTCGGCAAGTTATTGAAGAAGGGAACTTAAATTATAGTCCGGAAGCACTTCAAGGTATGACGGTTATCGATCAGGTAGGGAATACAGAGATTTTTCAAATTAGTGTCTCTTCCATAAGTGCTGAAGATTCCTATCGTATTGTAGAGGCAATGCAAACCGTTGCACCGCAAATCATTAAAGAGATTAAACAGACAGCAATTATCAGTGTGGTAGATCCTGTTACAATGCCCCTTGGACCCTCTGCTAATAATGTAATGAGGAACACCATACTTGGAGGTATGCTAGGATTTTTAATGGCTGCTTTCGCTTCCTTTGTTTGGGAATTAGTTGATGTTAATGTGAAAAGCAAAGAAGAGATTATAAAGAAATATAGCTTACCGGTGCTTGGAACGATACCTAATTATACGGATTATAGGCAAAGATTTAAGTTTTTAAATATCCTTCCGCCAATTCGAAAACTTAGACTAAAAGGTATTACCTTAAGAGGAGTGGACAGCGAAAAGAAATTCGCAGTGCATGAGGCATATAACGAATTTAGAGCGAACCTGCGTTTTACTGTATATAAAAATGATTGTAAGAAACTGATTATCAGCAGTCCTGTTCCAGAGGATGGAAAAAGTACCACCAGCTCTAATATTGCAATTTCCATTGCCCAGACAGGTGCCAAGGTTTTATTAATAGATTGCGATTTAAGAAAAGGTAAGATTCACAATATCTTTAATCTAAAGAGCGTTCCTGGACTTAGCGATGTTTTATCCGGTATGGCTTCGGATGATGAGGTCCTACTTAAAACCAAATATGATAATCTTCGTGTAATCCCATTAGGTGTTATTCCACCCAATCCAACTGAACTACTTGGTAGTGCTAGCATGGAGGAGTTAATAAAACGTATGGAGAAGAAATTTGATTACATCATTATAGATTCCCCACCTGTTAATGTGGTTTCCGATGTACTAAGCCTTGTAAGTCTGGTGGATGGGATAGTTATTGTTGTTCGTGAAGGTATTACTTCTCATCCGAATATTTCCAATGCACTTACCAAGTATAAATTAGCAGAAGCCAATATCCTAGGCTTTGTAATTAATGGTATTTCCTTAAATCAAAGTAAAAGGTCAAGGTCACGCCATTATTACTATAAGAAATAATATGGTAGATCTTCATACCCACCTGTTACCAGGAATTGATGACGGTGCTGCCACCGTCACGGAAACTTACCAATTAATTGAGAGTCTAAGAAAACAGTCCGTGACAACAGCCGCGTGTACACCACATTATAATCCGGCAGAAATATCCCTGACTGAGTTTCTTGAAAATAGAACAAGGTCTTTGAATTCATTAAAGGAGGCTAAGATCAATCTACTCACAGGGAGTGAAGTAGCCCTGAATGAATATTTATTTCATTATACCGATCTTAGCCCCTTATGTATTGGTCCAACACGATATATTCTTATTGAGCTCCCCTTTGACCGAAGCTTTAAAGAAGAAGTGTTTGTATGGTTGGAGAGATTGCTAAACTATTATAACGTAGTACCTATCATCGCTCATATTGAAAAGTATCCGGCTGCAAAAAGGAAGAAAACTATCCTGAAACTAAAGCAATTAGGATGTGTAATTCAAATGAATGCAAGTTCTATTGTACAGAAAAAAACCAGAAAAAGAGCCCTTAACTTAGTAAAAAAAGGTTTTATTGAGATAATTGCAAGTGATTGTCATAATCTGACGAAAAGACCTCCAGAATTAGGTGCTGCTTATGAAATACTTAAATTGAAGTTTGGAATTAATTATGTACAGCAATTAATAAAAAATGGAGATTTCATCATTGAAGACATTCCGTTAAAGGACAAAAGCGAATACCTTTTTGAATAGATATTTGATAGTTATTTAGGGTTGATTTATGACCCTTCTGGGTGAGTTAAGGAACCATCGGGGTATTTTCACATAAAATGTATAGAAGCTAGGTGGCTATTGTTTCCTCCTGATTATCAGGAACGGAGTTGCGAAATGGAAGTACTTTATGAATAAGAAACGCATTTATCTATCTTCACCGCATATGAGTGAGGAAGGATATGAAAACTTTTATATACAGGAAGCCTTTACTTCAAACTGGATTGCTCCGCTAGGAAATAACGTGGTGCAGTTTGAACATGAGCTTTGTCAAATGGTAGGAATTCCATTTGCAACTGCACTATCCTCGGGAACCGCAGCGATTCATATGGCATTAAAAGCGGCTGGTGTAGGAGCAGGCGATTATGTGCTCTGTCAATCCTTAACCTTTAGTGCGACTGCTAATCCAATTATTTATCAAAATGCGATACCAATTTTCATTGATAGTGAGGAAGACACCTGGAATATGAGCCCTATGGCATTGGAGGAAGCACTAACTTCTTATGAGAAGAAAGGGATTCTACCCAAAGCGGTTATTGTGGTTCATTTATATGGGTTGGCAGCTGATATGGATCATATACAGTCCATATGCAAAAGCAGAGGAATTACTCTGATTGAGGATGCGGCGGAAAGTCTTGGAAGTCTTTATAAAAGCCAAATGACCGGAACCCTGGGAGACTATGGAATCTATTCCTTCAATGGCAATAAAATCATTACCTCCTCAGGAGGTGGTATGCTGGTATCTGCAAAGGAAGAGAGGATAAAGAAAGTTAAATTCTGGGCGACACAGTCCAGGGATGCAGAAAAATATTATCAGCACAGTGAGCTTGGATATAACTATCGTATGAGTAACGTACTTGCGGGGATTGGAAGAGGGCAATTAAAGGTGCTGCATAAGAGAATAGAGCAGAAGCGACAGATATTTGAACATTACAAAAAAGAGCTGGCGTCCTTAAAGGATATAACCTTCATGCCCATCAATAGTTGGAATCAACCGAATTACTGGTTAAGTTGTATCCGTTTAAAGGGAGATTTTAAGCCACAGGATCTCATTTTTGCCTTGGAACAGGAGAATATTGAGGCAAGACATGTTTGGAAGCCAATGCATTTGCAGCCCTTTTATAAAGAATATGACTATTTTGGTGATCAGGTAGCAGAACAGATTTTCTCGGATGGAGTTTGCTTACCCAGTGATACGAATATGACCCCAGAGGATCTGCAACTGGTCACAGATACTATAAAGAAATTGTGGAGTTAAGGATATGAAAGAAAGAAAAGCATTCTATAAGAAATATGTGAAGCGTAGGTTTGACTTTGTAATAGCATTTTTTTCTATCCTGATCCTGCTGCCAGTATTTCTCCTTATATCAGTACTTGTTTTATTATTTCAGGGCCGGCCCATTATTTATAAACAAAGCAGACCGGGGCGGGAGGAGAAGCTATTTACTATCTATAAGTTTCGAACGATGTCGAGTCGCAGGGACGATAAAGGGGAATTATTACCGGATAACCAGCGGTTGTCACGTTTTGGCAGAATGCTTAGAGCAACTTCTCTGGATGAGTTACCCGAGCTCTTTAATATATTAAAAGGAGATATGAGTCTTGTGGGACCAAGACCGCTGCTTTTGGAATATCTACCCAGATACAATGAAGAGCAAAGACGTCGGCATGAGGTACGGCCCGGTTTAACAGGCTTAGCACAGGTGAAGGGAAGAAATTTATTAACCTGGGAGGAACGGTTTCAATATGATATTTCATATTTGGATCAAATCAGCTTTCTAAGGGATATCAAAATTATCTTTTTAACATTAACAAAAACAATAAGAAGGGAGGGTATTCATTCGAATACCTCGGTAACTATGGAACACTTTAGCGGTACAAATAATACACTAACAACAAATAGTAAAAAAGATAAATTATTAATTCTTGGTGCCGGTGGTCATGGAAGGGTGATTGCTGATGTAGCAAGGAAGATGAATTGTTGGACAGAAATTGCATTTTTAGAGGATAATCCAGCAAAGGCAGAAGGACTCCCCTATGAGATAATTGCAAAGGTGGAGGAATTTGAACAATTTATAGATAAGTATGACATGATTGTAGGGATTGGGGCGAATCAAAGAAGAGAAGCTTTTCAACAGAAACTGGAGACAGCAGGTGCCAGTATGGCAATTATTCTTCATCCGAGTGCAATACTTGGAGGGAATGTAACGATTGGTCAAGGTAGCGTGGTCATGGCGGGAGTTATCATTAATACTGGTACAAAGATAGGTAAAGGCTGTATTCTTAATACGGCTGCTACAATTGATCATGAAAATAACATAGAGGATTATGTTCATCTCTCCCCGGGCGTTCATACGGCGGGAAATGTCAAGGTTGGCACACTTACCTGGCTTGGAATTGGAAGTAGTGTTATTCAGAATATAACCATAGCAAAAGATTGTATGATAGGGGCTGGTGCGGTAGTTGTAGACGATCTGCAAGTGACAGGATTCTACCTTGGAGTTCCAGCAAAATTAATCATGAAGGATTAACCCCGAGCTGTACAGGAATATGGTACATATCCTGTGAACGCATATTTGGCGCAGGAGTGCAGCATATCGGAGGTGGGAATATGTTTCAGGATAAAACACTACTTATTACCGGTGGAACTGGTAGTTTTGGAAACGCAGTTCTGCAACGGTTTTTAAATACAGATATAAAGGAAGTTCGAATTTTCTCCAGAGATGAAAAGAAACAGGATGACATGCGTCGTTTCTATAAAAACGATAAAATAAAATATTATATTGGAGATGTCAGAGAAATCTCCTCCATTAAAAATGCAATTCATGGTGTGGATTATATCTTTCATGCAGCAGCTTTAAAACAGGTACCTTCCTGTGAGTTCTTTCCCATAGAAGCAGTAAAAACCAATATTTTAGGGACGGATAATGTTCTTTGCGCAGCCATAGAGGGTGGGGTAAAAAAGGTAATCTGTCTCTCCACCGATAAAGCGGCCTATCCAATTAATGCGATGGGGATATCAAAAGCAATGCTGGAAAAGGTGCTGATTGCGAAATCTAAAGTTGTGTCACCGCAGCATACCTTAATCTGCGGAACCCGCTATGGAAATGTCATGGCTTCCCGGGGATCCGTAATCCCCCTCTTTGTGGATCAGATTAAGGCAGGGCAGCATATCACAATAACAAACCCTCATATGACAAGATTTTTAATGAGCTTGGAAGAAGCGGTGGAGCTTGTGGTATTTGCTTTCGCCGAAGCAAATACCGGAGATATTATGGTACAAAAGGCACCGGCTTGTACCATAGGAGATCTTGCAATTGCGCTAAAAGAACTTTTTCATTCGGATAGTGAAATACAAATCATTGGTACCAGACATGGTGAGAAGCAATATGAGACCCTGTTAACCAAAGAGGAGTATATGGTAGCAGAAGACTTAGGTAACTATTACCGGATACCAGCAGATAAAAGAGATCTCCATTATGACAAGTATTTTGTAGAGGGCAGCCAGATATTATCGGCTCAAGACGAATACAATTCGAACAATACGTTACAATTAAATATTGAACAAATCAAAGAAAAATTATTATCACTGGACTTTATCAAAGCTGAATTATCAAAATGAGTAAAGCGGGGTGCAAGATATGAATATTTTATTTCTTAGTGTTGGGGATTTACCGGATCTATCTGTGGATTCCATGTATCCCGATTTATTGCGCTATTTCAGGGAGGAAGGACATGAGGTATATGTCATATGTCCAAGTGAAAGAAGAAATGGGCAACCCACCAGGTTGTCGGTTGAGTATGAAATAACTGTACTAAGAGTTAAAACCTACAATATTACAAAGTCAAATTGGTTCGAGAAGGGAATTGCCACACAACTGATCGGAGGCCAATATAAGAAAGCGATTCATAAATATTTAAAGGGTGTTAAATTTGATCTTCTTCTTTATGCGACACCACCGATTACCCTTGTACATCTTATACAATATCTAAAAAAACGTGATAATGCATACTCGTACTTAATGTTAAAAGATATCTTTCCGCAGAATGCAATAGATTTGGGTATCTTAAAAAAACGAGGACCTTTCAGTTGTATCACCAAATATTATCGATACTTAGAGAAGAAATTGTATCGCTGTTCGGATAAAATCGGTTGTATGTCAAGAAATAACCTCCTTTATTTGCAAAAAAGACATACGTATTTGGAACCTAATCGTATTGAAATTTGTCCCAATACAAGAGATTCCCTAAAGGTATTAAGAGAGGACAGAATTGAAGTCAGAAAAGCCTTTGGCTTACCCTTAGATAAGATTATTTTTATTTGCGGCGGTAATTTTGGAAAGCCCCAAAATGTTGATTTTATAATTGAAGTACTAAAGGCGAACGAGGGAGCAAATGACCGGCATTTTGTATTCTGTGGATCAGGTACTGACTTTAACAAGTTACAGGAATATGAAGCATCCTTGGAAGTGAAGCATGTTACAGTTCTGAATAGCCTGGACAACGAGGTATATACCACTCTATTAGCTGCCAGTGATATTGGACTGCTTTTCCTGGACTTTCGTTTTACTTTTTCCAATTTTCCTTCCAGATCCTTGGACTATATGGCGGTGGGTATGCCAATTGTTGCGGCCACCAATGTCAAAAATGATGTTGGAAGGTTGATTAAGAAAGAAAAATTGGGCTGGTGGTGTTCTAGTAAAGATATTGAAAAGTTAAAAGAATTATTAGATAAAATTTGTGAAAATCCAGAAAAGATAAATGATATGAGGAAGAGAAGTCACTCTTATTTTTCACAGCATTTTGACACAAAAATTGCTTTTGAGATCATTATGACTTCGTATCAGGCAGGTAAGAAGTTATGAAGGTCTTATTATTAACCAATATCTTATCTCCCTACCGGAAGGTTTTCTATGATAAATTATACGAAGATTTTCTACAAGAAAACATAACCTTTAAAGTGCTGGTTATGGCGGAAACAGAACCTGACCGAAGTTGGCACTTTAAGGATTATGCAGGAAGCTACTGTGAGCTTTTGGAGTCAAAGACCATTGCCTTTGGGCACATCTATCTCCATTTTAACCGAAAGCTGGAAAAAGTACTGGAAAAGGAACAACCGGACCTTATTATTGCTTCAGGTAGTTATATTTCACCCTCGGTATTGCACACTGTATGGCAAAAGAAGAGGCATAAGTATAGGATTTTTTTCTGGTCGGAGTCACATTTAAAGGAACATCGAAGTTATAATCATTTATCCCTTTGGATTCGAGAACAGCTTCGAAGCTGGGTTTATCATAAATTTGATGGGTACTGGTATGCCGGTTCAAAATCTCTGGAGTTCATTAAGAACTATGCAGGGGATAAGGAGCTGAATAAAAGGTATTATTACATTCCCAATTTGGTTGAGCCACAGGTTTATCAAAAAGCAAGAGAGCTTAGAAAAGAAGATTTCTTAAAGCTTAGACAGTCAATGAAACTTCCCTTGGATAACTTTATCTTTGTGCTGCCAGCAAGACTTACAAGGGTAAAAGGTATTCAGCCCTTTATGGATTTATTTGTACAGTGCAAATATAAAGATAGGGTGAGTATCCTGGTACTCGGAGAAGGGGAGCTTAGAGAAGAGTTACAAACTCAATCAGATGTATACCAGATTGATCTTCGTTTTATGGGGTACCAAAGTCAACAAAATACCGTAAATTACTATGCTTTGGCTGACTGTTTCTTGCTGCCCTCCTTATCAGACCCCAATCCATTATCTTGTTTAGAAGCTCTTTGGGCGGGGTTACCATTGATGGTTTCAGAGCATGTGGGAAACTATCCGGAGGTTGTGATCAGTGGTCAGAATGGTTATGTTTTTTCTTATAAGGAACCTTTAGAAGCAGTAGGCATGCTTGACATTTTAATTACCTCGGATCAAGAATGGAAAACTCATGCAAGTGAGGTATCCGTAAGGATAGCAGAGGAACAGTTCAATCCAGAAAAGGCGGTTAGGAATTTAGTGAAAGCAATGGTGAACGATTTAGAAGGGCAGGGTAATTCCAATGAAGGTTGTTCAGATTAATACGGTATGCGGGATCGGCAGTACCGGAAGAATAACCACAGATTTGCATAAAGCCTTAGTGGAGAGGGGGCACGAATGTCTGATCTGCTATGGTCGAGGAGATGCACCAGAAGACTATGAAAGTTATCGCATCGGGACGGATTTGGATGTTCATTTGCATGCACTCTATACACGAATAACCGATCGGACTGCCTTTGCATCAAAAAGAGCAACCTTAGAATTGCTGCGTAAAATAGAAGAATTTCAACCAGATATCTTACATTTGCATAATCTTCATGGTTACTATATTCATTTTGAAGAACTATTTCAATATCTGAAGCAATATAATAAGCCTGTAATTTGGAGTCTGTATGATTGTTGGTCCTTTACCGGACATTGTTGTCATTTTGATTACATTGGTTGTGACAAATGGAAGGCTGGCTGCCAGGACTGTCCACAGAAAAAGGAGTATCCCGCAAGTTATATCTTGGATCAATCGAATAAAAACTATAGGGATAAAAAGAGGCTAATTCATTCCATCCATCAATTGACGATTGTACCGCCAACCAAGTGGTTATCACAGATTTTGGAGAATAGTTACCTGTCAGATCTTAATAAGATAATAATACCTACTGGAATTGATCTGGAAGCCTTCCAACCGACGAGTAGTAATCTTCGTAAGGAATTACAGCTGGAGGATACACAGGTTGTTCTCGGTGTTTCCAATGGATTTGGTAAGTTTAAAGGTTCAAAGTATTTCCTGCAGCTTGCAGAGCGACTGCCAAAAAATTATCGCTTGGTATTGCTTGGAGTGACAAAGGAGCAGAGCTCACAATATCCCAAAGAGGTACTGACACTACCAAGAACGAATTCAACCCATCAACTAGCACAGTTTTATACTATGGCAGATGTTTTTGTTAACCCAACACTTCAGGAGACCCAAGGACTTACGAGTATTGAAGCATTGGCCTGTGGCACAGGTGTTGTAACCTTTCAAAGTGGTGGAAGTGCGGAGAGTATGAATGAGAGTTGCGGAATTGCTGTTTTACGGGATGACTTTGAAGGATTGTTACAAGCTGTAATTCGGGTTTGTAGAAATCCGTTTTCTCCAGAAGCATGTAGGAAGAAGGCAATGGAGTATGATAAAAAGAAGTTGCTGGAGGATTACATAAAGCTGTATCACAATACACTTCCTTCTTAAAATGAAAATAAGAACAGAGGCAAATGAGGTAAATATGCTATTACACAAGTAAGAATGAAGAATAAGCCAGGAAGGTTGTGAGAAATAAATTGAAAGGGATATCCATGATGAAGATATTACTTTTAGGATTATTATATCAAAAAGGTATGGAGGCAAAAGTCCTGGCAAAAAGCAGTCAGGGTCTACAAACTGCGGCAAACACTTATCAATGGAGGCTAATTAACGGTCTTGAACAGGCAGGGAAAGCACCTGTAACTATTTATAGTACAATGCCGGTGGGTACTTATCCGAAGAATTATAAGCAACTATTTTTGCCTACGGGTAGTTGGGAGCATACCGAGGGAGCAAAGGATATAGAAATCGGTGGTATTAATCTACCTATTTTAAAGCAAACCTCACGTTATTATTACGCCTTACATCATGTGAAGAAATGGTGTAAGGAAAATCAGGGAGAAGACATAGTAATTATTATATACAGTATGTACCTCCCATTTTTAAAGGCATTAGTTGATTTGAAAAATAAATATCCTAAGCTACATATTTGTATTATAATACCGGATTTACCCAATGCTTTCGGAGTCGAAGGAAGTAAATACAGTTTAAAACGTAAGGTTTTAAAAACCTTAGAGGATTATCAATACAAATATACACAAAAAGCAGATAGTTATATATTGCTTACGAAAGATATGATTAATCCATTAAAAATTATAGATAAGCCATATACCGTGATTGAGGGGATCGCCAGCAATAGGGAACCATCATTCGAAGCAAATTACGAGAACACGACAATACTTATGTATTCAGGAGCTATTCAGAAACAATTTGGAATTGATAAACTTATAGATGCATTTTGCCAATTAACAAACCAAAGTTATCAGCTATGGATCTGTGGCAGTGGTGATGAACAGCTAAGAATTGAAGAGGCTGCAAGAAATGACAGTCGAATAACCTACTTTGGTTATCTGACTCCAGAGGAAGTAAAGAACCTGCAGCAGCAGGCAACTATTTTAGTAAATCCCAGGTCTAACGAAGGGGAATATACGAAGTATTCTTTTCCTTCTAAAACCATTGAGTATATGGAGAGCGGAAAACCCGTACTTACCTATAAGTTGGATGGTATACCGGAGGAATATGATGAGTATTTGAATTATATTCCAGGGAATTCGGTTGAAGATCTCAGTGTTTCCATTGCTGAACTGAGCGAGAAGTCAGCAAAGCTAAAGGAAGAGATGGGAAAACGTGCCTATGAATTTATTCAGCAAAATAAGAATCCTAAGGCACAGGCAGAAAAGGTTATTCGGTTGCTGGAGGATTCTGTGAATAAAAAAGCTGCAATGAAACACAAAAGGCATGAGAGTAAACGAATTCTTCAAATTAATATAACCTATGGATACGGTAGCACCGGACGCATAGTTGCACAAGTACATAACTTTTTAGAAAAAGAGGGATATCAAAGCTTTGTCGCTTATTCTGCCTTTAACAGTACACAAATAGATACATTTAAAATAGAAAATCAATTTCAAAACTACCTCCGTAGAGGGTTAAATCGTACCCTTGGCAGAAGGTATGGGCATTCCTTACTTGGTACTAGAAGATTAATTCAAAATATTAAGAAAATTTCACCGGATTTAATTCATTTGCATAACATACAGCAAAACAGCGTGGACTTTCCAAGGCTGTTTAAATTCTTAAAAGATTATGGCGTCCCTGTTGTTTATACCCTGCATGATTGTTGGGCGTTTACAGGAGGCTGTTACCATTTTACGACTCTGGGCTGTAAGGGATATCTGACTGGCTGTAAGGAGAAAGACTGCAAACTTCCAGCCAAGGAAAAGGATATCTATAATCATACCACCCAGTGGGTATATCAGAACAAGAAAGCTGCCTTCGCCTCTCTGGAAAACCTGCGTGTGGTATGTGTGTCCCAGTGGCTAAAGTCTTGTGCGGAACAGTCCCTTATGAAAAACCTACCCCTTCAAGTAATCGAAAATGGAATTGATACCTCAGTTTTTCGACCGATAAAATCCAAAATTCGTAGTGAACTTGGACTCTTGGAAGAGGATTTTGTAATACTTGGAGTTGCAAATCAGTGGGAAAACAAGGGATTACCAATATTTTTTAAACTCTCAGCTATATTAAAACCTCCTTACCGCATTGTTCTGGTTGGAATCAATGGCAACGAATGTCCGGATAATATCCTGGCTATTCCAAGAACAGAAAATATTGAGGAACTTGTGAGACTATACAGTATGGCAGATGTGTTTTTCCAGGCATCTTTGGAAGAAACCTTTGGGTTAACAGCAGCAGAGGCGATGGCTTGCGGTACACCTGTTATTACGTATCTAAGTACTGCCTGCTCTGAAGTAGCTGATGTGACAACAGGAATACAATTAAAGACCAGACATAAAAAAGAACTTCTACAAGCACTCGAAACGATTCGCGTAAGAGGCAAAGAAACCTATAGTCATAGTTGTGTTGAACGAATTCACAATCATTTTTCTAAGGATTTAATGTTAAACAGATATCTGAATTTATATGAGGAACTATTAAAAGAAAAGGAAGCAATGGAATAAACCATTGAATACAATGGAGGCAGGAGGCAGCATGGAGATGAAGAAAACAGGGCTAGATGAATTTCGATTGTTCCTTTTAAAGGGATGTTTCTATCTGACCATAATTTCGACCTTGGTCATTTATTTTGCACAACCAATGCAAATTACAATTTTGGAGGCGTTAAGCAGTAGGTGCTTTCTTCTAAGCAACCTTTTCGCTTTTCTTATTGTAATCAGTCATTGTTTTCAAAATTATATTCCTTATAAAACTCATCAAGTGGTCATGATTATATTTATGATAGGAGGGTCCTTCCTGTCCTATTTGTCTGGTACCAGTGGGTTATATGATTATATTATTCGTCTGTTATGTTACCTTGCCTTGCCATTTTACTTCTTATACCTGGATTATATTAAGCCGGATAAAGTGATGATAAATACAATATTTATCGTTCATGTCTTAATGTCGCTGGTATTTGCGTTTCATTCCATTAGCGACTATCGATACCGGGGATATGAAGGATATATAGGTACTAATCGAGCTTGGCTAACCTTAGGCTATGATAATCCCAATCAGGCAGCTATGTATCTCTTAATTACAATGATTGTCCTATTAGCTGGAGTTTTTTATTATAAGAATTTCTTCCTCCGAGTTATTCTAGTGCTTCCAATGTTATATTTGGGCTACTTATTACAAGCTACAAGTTCAAGAACCTGTATCTTTATTTTCCTATGGGTTCTTTTCATGTTGGTATTAAAGAAATGGATCCGACTTAATCATATATTCGTGGGAGTACTTATTTTACTGCCTGCTTTATTCATGGTCTTGTATCCTGTCATATATGAAAGCAACTGGTTTACTTTCTTTGAAATTGCAGGTAAGAGCGACTATTCCTCTAGAAGCGATATTTATCAAGCAGTATTTGAATCGGTTTCAAATCGAATCTTGCTAGGGGATTTTAGTGCATATGAACTTCAAAATCTTCATAATGGAACCTTAAGCATCTACGCATCACTTGGGATACTGGGACTGCTTTCTTTCTATATATACATTTTCAGAGCATATTTCCATTTATTAACCTATAATTTGAAAAGCAAAACAGCCTATCTTGGTATGATTGGCTTGCTTGCAGTGTTTTTACATGCCTGTACCGAGAGTGCATTTTTAATCGGTGGTTCTATGTTTGCTGGAAGTCTAAGTGTATTGATTTTACTAATAAAAATTAAACGTGAGGATGTGAATTAGGATAAAACTAATCTTTGTATCGAATTATCTCACACATCATCAAATTCCCCTTTGTCTGGAATTATACCGTGTATTTAAATCAGAGTTCCTTTTTATTGCGACCAGTGATATTCGGGTATGGCAGCAGGAGCAGGGTTATCGTATTGAACAGGAATACCCGTTTGTTTTACAAGTAAATGGTACAAATGATAACTACGATAGGATATTACAGCTGGTTATAGAGAGTGAAATGGTACTTTTTGGTTCAGCACCAGAGAATTTCATACTGCATAGGCTGAAGCAGAATAAGGAGGGAATTACACTTCGTTACAGCGAACGATTGTATAAAAGAGGGCTTTGGAGGGCCTTCTCTCCCAGGGGAATTCTCCGTAGTCTGGGTTCTTACCACCGTTTTCATAGGAATAAACTATTTATGCTGTGTGCGAGTGCTTATACCTCGGGTGATTTGCTGCTGCATGGTGAATATCTGGGTCGATGTTATAGGTGGGGTTACTTTCCGGAGTTTAAGGAGCAGGATATTGATTCTTTATTAAACAACAAACCCAAGGAAAGATTAAAGCTGATTTGGTGCGGGCGATTAATTAAATGGAAGCATCCGGAAGCAGCGATTGATTTGGCACATCGTTTAAGGCAGCAAGGCATTGAGTTTGAGCTTGAACTAATCGGTACAGGGGAACTGGAAAAGGAATTAAGGCTTAGTATTGAGAGTTTCAAGCTTACCGATCAGGTTACATTATCTGGCGCTTTGGAACCAATAAAGGTTAGAAGGATAATGGAGGAAGCTAACATTTTTCTTTCAACAAGTGACTTTGAGGAAGGTTGGGGTGCAGTTTTGAATGAGGCTATGAATAGTGGCTGTGTGGTTTTTGCCAGCCACGCGGTTGGTGCCGCCCCCTATTTAATTGAAGATGGTATCAATGGATTTATCTATGAAAGTGGAAGAGTGGATGAACTTTTCGACAAGGTTAGGCAGGTTATAAATGACCCGGTTTTGCAAAATGAAATCGGCAGGCAGGCATATCAGACAATTAGTAAGGAATGGAATGCTCAAGTGGCAGCAGAAAGATTGATATATCTCCTGGAAGATTTAAAAGCAACGGGCAGAAGTAATCGATATATTACTGGGCCATGTAGTGAAGCCAAAGTTATTCACAATCGATGGTATCCAGGCAAATAAGAAAGGCAGGAATACTATATGGAAGTATATAATCAGAAGCAAAACTGCTATGGGTGTATGGCTTGTGTGAATGTCTGTCCAACAAATGCAATTGAGACTTATGCAGATAAAGAGGGTTTTCTTTATCCCCAGGTTCATGAGGAACAATGTATTCATTGCGATAGATGCAGGGTAGTGTGCCCAATTACCAAGGATATTGTGGTCGAAGAAGATTTTAATCAAAGAATCTATGCAGTGAAACATTTGGAGGAAAGCCTCCGGCTTAAAAGTACTTCTGGAGGAATGTTTCTGGCTCTTTCTGATGCCATATTAGAGCAGGGAGGTGTTGTATATGGTGCAGTGCTGGATGAAAGCCTGACAGTTGTGCATACAAGAGCTACGAATAAGGAAGAAAGAGATAGCATGATTGGTTCTAAATATGTGCAAAGTAACCTTTCGGATATCTTTTCGTGGCTAGAAGCTGACCTTAAGCGAAATACTACCATACTTTTTACTGGAACACCGTGCCAGATAGCTGCAATTAAGGCATTTTCTAAGGGAAAGAATACTTCCAACCTAATTCTGTGTGATATTGTGTGTCATGGGGTTGCTAGTCCTTTGATGTGGAAGGAATACATCAGCTTTCAAGAAAAGAAGAAAAAGTCTAAGTTAAAGTATCATTATTTTCGAACAAAAATAAATGGCTGGCATAGTATGACTTCTAAGAATGTGTATGAAAATGGTCAACAAGACCATGAGAGTCTTCGTTCGCAACTTCACATGAATCTATTTCTTAGTGATCTGATACTTCGCCCCTGCTGCTATACCTGCAAATATTCCTCAATGAAACGCGGGAGTGATATTACCATCGGAGATTATTGGGGTGTTGAAAATACGCTTCCAACCTTTGATGACAATCAAGGGATTTCATTGGTTTTGATTAATACTGAGAAAGGGAATGAATTGTTTCAGAAGGTCACGAATAAGCTGAAATATATTGATAGAGATGCCAGCGACTGTCTGCAAAGAAATCTAATGGAACCGTCGAAATGCCCTACTAATCGAGAAGCTTTTTGGAAGGATTATCTGGAAAACGGATATGTATTTATTTTAAAGAAATATGCAGGCTATGGACGAAGTCTGCGCATAAAATATGCTGTATATAAAAATCTAAAATCAGTGAAAACCAAACTAAAACGCTAGGAGGGAGGGGTTGATTGAAAACAGCAACCATTACCTATCATGATGTTTATAATTACGGCGCTGTTCTTCAAGCTTATGCATTGCAGCAAGCCTTATTAAATCTATCTATTGATAATACAATCATAGATTACACACAAAAGCAAAATTATATCTATCAAAAAATATCGGGTCATTCGTTAAAAATATTTATCATAAATATAATTCGCCTTTTGCTTACCATTAAGAATTTTTATTCAATCAAAAAAAGGCATAGGAACTTTAAAAAATTCATAAATAAGAATCTAAAATTAACGAGAAAGTATAATACCAGAAATGAGCTACTATTAGATCCGCCTAGGGCAGATGTCTATATTGCTGGAAGTGATCAACTGTGGAATGTATCCAGAGAGTTAAAGAGATACTTTTTCTTAGACTTTGGAAATAGGGAGATAAAGAGAGTCAGTTACGCAGTTAGTATGGGCTCAAGTGTTGTACCCGATCATGTACAACAACAAATTCGTGAACTGTTAGGTGATTTTTCAGCCATTTCTGTTCGAGAGTTGGAAACACGACAATATCTGGAGGAGCTCTTAGGTCGTAAGAATTTTGTATTGCAACACATTGACCCCGTGTACTTACTTAGTAAAGAGACCTGGGCTGCTTTTTCTATGCGGAAACCTCTGCCTTATCCTTATATTCTGTGTTATCCCATGTCAGGGCATCCGCTACTCCCTGGAGCCATTAAGAGATTAAAGGAACTTACAGGCTACAAAGTTATTGTTCTTACATCTGAAATTACGTTTCTTAAGGGTGATGTCACGATAAAGAGTGCCAAAGTAGAGGAATTTCTCAATTTAATTAAAAATGCAGAGGTTGTACTTACAACCTCTTTCCACGGGACTGCCTTCTCAACAATATTTAATAAAAAGTTCTTCTCCTTTCTTGGCAATTCAGCACCAGGACGAATAACGGGTCTCTTGACGCAATTGGAGTTACAAGACCGAATTATTAAAAGCCTGGAGGGAATTACGACACAGGAGATTGACTATAGTAAAACGAATCTCATTATTAAGGAGAATAGACAAAAGGCAATCGAATACCTGAATTCCTTTAAAGAACTATCACAAGTGGAGTAACTTTTATGAAAATATTATTTGTAACGGATTATTATCCAAGCCAGGAACAACCGCAGTTTTGTATCTTCATACAACAACAAGCACAGGCTTTACTCCAGTTAGGACATCAGGTTGACGTAATTGTGCCTACGAGTATACATCAGCGAAAAGAAAAATGTAGGGAAGAACTCTGTGCTGGCGTTTCGGTGAAATATTGTGAGTATTTTACCTTTTTCAAGGGGATTTACTCCACACTAGCCTTACATCGAAATGTAAAGATGTTTGAAGGGATCATAGATTTTACACAGTATGAGGCGATATCCATTCATATGTTTGGTGAGTATACGTTAAGGATTTTTACCTGGATTGCGAAAAAATATAAGAAAAAACTAGTGATTCATTACCACGGATTAAGTGTATTATATGATCAAAAACTCCCTCTGCATGTTCGCCTTTTGCAAAGGCGAGGAGATAGAGTCTTGCATCGGTTAATAGGAAAAGCAGATGCCATTGTGGGAGTGAGTAATAAGGTATGTGAAAGGGTAAAGGTCCATTTCCCGCAAATGCCACTTTATACCGTTTATAATGGTGTAAATACCGAACTTTTCTGTCCGACTGCTTACACAAAGAATAAGAATATTACAATTTTAAGTGTAGCAAGTTTAAAGAAAATAAAGGGCAATCATTATTTAATTAACGTCGTTGGTCATTTGACAAAAAAATATAAAGATAGAGTAATTCAACTAATTATCATCGGTCATGGTCCAGAAGAGAAAAGGCTGAAGCAGCAGGTGGAGTATCTCGGATTGAAGCAGGTGGTGCATTTTCTTGGATATATTGATTATGAAGAGGTAGCCCAGATTATGAAGGTTACTGACATATTTGCTATGCCCTCTTATTATGAGGCCTTGGGTTGCGCTTATCTGGAAGCAATGGCCTGTAAGGTACCTGTTATTGGCTGTTATAAACAAGGGATAGATGAGATTATTATTGACAAGGAAAATGGACTCCTGGTACAGCCACATAATGTAAGAGAACTTTATGAGGCAATTAATTTTCTAATACAAAATCCAGAGAAAGCAAAGAACATCGCGGAACAAGGCTATGAGACAGTAAGTAATCACTATACCTGGACGGACTCAGCGAGAGCATTAGTTGAGGTATATAGTAAGCTACTAGGATAAAGCTAGAAGAGAAGCACCATTGAAATTAGATTTTAAATTCTTTAACTTCGCAGTTAATGATTTGCTTTTTGCTTGATAGAATCTAAGATTTAGCAGTAATAGGTTTGAGCAAAAAATACTGTGCCAACAAAGATTATTTGCTGGCACAGGGAAAGGCATGGTTATTAATATGAATTTATTGTTTATTACATATGACTTTTATCCTAACTTTGGTGCTAATTCAAATATTGTCTATCGACTCTCTAAGTCTTTTTTACAAGCGGGACATGAGGTTCATATTATGACTTTAAAGCCTTATCCTGATTTGCCGGAGCACGAGGTCTGGCAGAAAATATATATTCACCGAATAAACAGCAACTTTGACAAAACGCAGGTAAAAAAATGCTGGAAGGAAGCACAGGTTTTTACGGCGGTACAATTATCCAAGGATATTTTTTTAGACCGCTTTGTAAAGGAAGAATATAAGAAAAAACATTGGATTCATCATCCTTTTAAACAGCTAAAGTATATCATAAGTCAATATGATCTCAAGGCGATTATCAATGTCTGTTACCCGTTTGAGTCTTGTTTACCAATGATAAAGTATCTCGAGCAGTATCCGAAAAATTTTAGATGGATTATTTATATGCAGGATCCCTTTGCAACAAATTACTACTATCTTATGAATTATCCAAGACAGGAGTTAGTTAGGTTTCAATCGGATGTTTTCTCCCTTGCAGACAATATTGTAGTAACAAGTCCAATCTATAAGGAATTGCAGTCTGCACCCTTGGAGATTCAGAATAAACTTAAAGAGTTACAGTTTCCACTTATTACGAAACCGGAATTGACGCAACAAACGGAGGATATCGAATTTAACCGACGTTATATTAACTGTGTATATGTAGGGAAATTAAACAAGGATACTCGTAATCCAAAGCGTCTATTCCAACTATTTGAAACCTTAAAGGAAGACTCCATTCGTCTCCATATGATAGGAGAGGAACTGTCCCCTTGGAAGAGGATGGTACCACCTAATGCCACTAATATTATCTTTCATGGCATAAAATCAAAGGAAGTCTGCATCAATGCAGAACTTAATGCAAATATCTTAGTTAATTTGGGTAATAGCATTAATAATCAATTACCCAGTAAGCTTTTAGAATACATAAGTACCGGGAAACCAATTGTAAACTTATATAAGGTAGAGGATTGCCCAACTTTACAGTATCTTCAGAGGTATCCCTATCATTTCAGTGTTCTAGAGAAAAATATTGAGCGGAAAACACCTGATAGGCTTTACTCCTTCTGTATGCGCTATCGTAAAGAGCGATTAAATTATAGTTACATAAAAAATACCTTCTATGACTGTACCCTTGAATATGTCAGTGAAGAGTTTTTAAAACTTTGTAGTTTAAAAGAATAGGTAACCGCTAGCCTTTTTAATGCATATCTTATTATAGCTATGAGAATCTACTAGAAATTATTAGTATCTATTAGTACCCATAAGTAGCTATTGGATATGCATTTTTAACCAAGAAAGGCATGGTCATTTAGATGATATATCATGTGTACCTGAATAAAATTCTTTCCAAGATATTACCGAATCATCTTTGGAAGAAGTATTTTTATGATCATAAATATAAAGAAATAAAGGATACACAATTAGGGATTTATTTAAAGAAAAATAAACATCTGAAAAATATTCATAAAGGACAGCGTTGTTTTATTCTTGGAAATGGGCCGTCTCTTACCGAGGTTGATTTATCTTTATTAAAGGATGAATTCACATTTACGGTGAATGATCTGTTTTATAAGGAGGACTTCAAGGAGCTAAATACAACCTATCATTTATTTGCTGATCCCTACTATTTTGAAAATCTGGAAGAAGTGATTGATAGGCTGAAAAGCAAGGCAAATCCCTTGGGGATTTTTCTTGAAAGTAATGGATATCAGCAGATGAGGAAGCAAGACCTGAACACGAAATACCCGATTTATATTTATGCTAACGGAATTGAAATTGATGATTTGGTGTTCACTGAACTGGATTTGTGTCAATTTCTGCCCTATTTTTGCACGGTGGTTCAAAATGCGATAGCAATCTCTGCCTATATGGGCTTTTCAGAAATCTATCTGTTGGGTTGTGATTGCACAGGAATACTAAATTACATTGATCGGGTAAAGGGGCAGAATATGAAACATTATGCATATTTACTGCCTGAGGAGGATCAAATCAGGCAGCAGGGAATTAAGATCAGTTGCGAGCATATGTTTTTTGAGTGGCATCATATTTTTAAAAGTTACCGGATTCTAAGAGAAGAGTTACATAAAAAACATATTAAAATAGTGAATTTGACAGAAAGCGGTATCTTAGATTCGCTTGAGAAAGGAAGGTTAGAAGATGTTCTCCAATCGAAATAATTCTTTGCAGGCGGATGAATGGTCAATGATAATCAAGGCCAGAAGTGGCTGGTTTGACATTAATGTTCGTGAATTATGGAAGTATAAAGACCTAGTGGGATTGTTCGTAAAACGTAATTACGCATCTATGTATAAACAGACGATTCTTGGTCCCTTATGGTTCATCGTGAACCCTTTAATTACGGTGGTGATATTTACAATTGTCTTTGGAAATATTGCAAAAATACCTACGGATGGAATACCAGAATTTTTATTCTATATGGCTGGAAATACTTTGTGGTCTTATTTTGCATATTGCTTGAATACGACATCGACCACCTTTACCAGTAATGCAGCTTTGTTTGGAAAGGTATATTTTCCAAGGCTTGTGATACCTTTTTCAACGGTGATTTTTGGGCTGATTAGTTTCTTTATACAGTTTATGTTATTTCTAGGCTTTCTTTTCTATTACCTGATCAGGGGTTATTCACTGGAACCTAATTTATATCTGTTATTAACACCTGTTTTAGTCCTTATTGTAGCACTTCTAGGTTTGGGCTTTGGTATTATTTTCTCATCTTTAACGACAAAGTACAGGGATTTATCCATCCTAATTAGCTTTGGTGTTCAATTATGGATGTATGGAACGCCCATTGTGTATCCTACTTCAAGCTTATCCGACACCTACAAATCTATTATTATGCTTAATCCAATGTCCTCCATTATTGAAACCTTTCGATATGGCTTTTTAGGAGCTGGTACCTTTGAGCTTAAATATTTAATTTATAGTGCAGGTGTAACTATTTTTGTGTTAATCATTGGAATCGTTATATTTAGTAAGGTTGAAAAAACCTTTATGGATACAGTTTAGGAGGTGACCTATGGGCAAAGTAGTAATAGAAATTGAGGATTTATGTAAAACCTATCGCCTCGGTTCTATCAGCGGAAGAACTTTCTCACAGGACTTTAATAGCTGGTTGGCTAGAACCTTTAAGAAAGAAGATCCAAATAAAAAAATCGGTTCGAAGAATTATGCAAAGGATGAGTATCTTCAGGCTCTGGACTCTATTAATCTACAAATTGAAGAAGGGGAAACCCTTGGAATTATCGGGTTAAATGGAGCAGGTAAATCTACGTTATTAAAAATACTTTCCAGAGTGACAGCCCCAACCAGTGGAAGAGTCAAAATTAACGGTCGCATAGCAAGTTTATTAGAGGTCGGAACTGGATTTCATCCTGAACTTACCGGGCGGGAGAATACCTACTTGAATGGTGCTATTTTAGGTATGACTAAGAGGGAAATTGATGAAAAAATAGACGATATTATCGAATTTGCTGAGATTGAAAAGTTCATAGATACACCTGTAAAACGTTATTCCTCCGGTATGTATGTTAGACTGGCTTTCTCCGTGGCAGCACATCTGGAACCAGAAATCCTCGTGGTGGACGAAGTCCTTGCAGTAGGGGATTATCAGTTCCAGCAAAAATGCCTTGGAAAGATGGGAGACATTAGTCATGGTGGAAGAACAGTTTTATTTGTCAGCCACCAACTTTCCATGATTAAAGCTCTTTGCAGAAAGTGTATTTTATTGGAACAGGGAAGATTGATTATGTTCGGAGACACCGATGAGGTAATTGAGGAGTATTTAAATCAGAAGCAGACGCTAAACCTTGTAAGTCATGTTAACTTTAAAAGGGATAATTCAAAGGAGGCAGCACAGGTTCATAGTATTATCCTAAGGGATAAAGAGGGAAGGGAAGCAAGTTCCTTTGAACTCTTTGATCCGATTTTCTTAGAAGTTGAATATGAAATTAAGAAGCCGTTAATGGGAGTTGCCCTTGGCTATTCCATCTATAAAAATCAAGGTGCGGTCTGCCATAGCTTTGATACGGATGTTGAACCTCAACTATTACAAAGGCGGGAGCCGGGCAGATATTTAGCAGAGGTTGAAATTCCTAATATCTTAAAAGCTGGTAACTATTGCATGGATTTTACAATTTGCAGACCAGGTCTGGATGGTATTGATTTTAAAAAGAATATCCTAAGTTTTGCAGTTGATGAGAAAAAAATTGATACCAGTATGTGTTCCTATTCCACTAGAAGAGATGGGCAGTTTGCAGCTAGGCAGGAATGGCTGCATACAAAGCTATCTTATTGAGTAAGGAGTCCACTATGGAAATATTTCTTGGTACAGCGCAATTAGGAATGGACTATGGAATACAAGGGGCGAGAAAGCCTGGTAAGGATAAAGCCTTTGAGCTCCTTGATTACGCATATAAGAATGGTATTAATACCCTGGATACAGCCTGTGGTTATGGAGATGCGCATAGTATAATTGGCGATTATTTTGCAGCTTCTTCAAATAACATGAACATTATTTCCAAGCTACCCTATGAATTGGCAACTAAAGATTCGGATTTTTACGATAGGGTTAGAGAGCGGTTTGAAACCAGTCTAAAGGAATTAAGAGTGCCAAAGGTAAGAGGCTTACTCCTTCATAACCCTAAGCATCTTTATGAAGAAAAACCGCTAAAATCACTAAGAAACCTAAAGGAACTTGGTTACTGTGATCTTATTGGGGTTTCTGTATATGAACCAGAAGATGCTGATTATGCAGTTAAAATGAGGATGGATATTATTCAGCTGCCAATGAATATTTTCGATCAACGTTTTAATTCCTTTGTGGAACAAAATAATTCAAAGATAAAAATAATGGCTCGAAGTGTCTTTTTGCAAGGGTTGCTACTAATGGATTTAGAGCAAGTGAAGGATAAACTTCCAATTGCAATTGCACCGGTGCGACAATTTGAAAAGCTGTGTGCAGAACACTCATATTCTAGACGAGAGGTAGCACTAGCTTATCTGAAAGAAAAGCAGGGAGTGACGTCACTTGTTATTGGAGTGGATGCTACAGAGCAGTTAGAGGAAAATCTTAATGCATTCAGGCAAAAGGTACCAGTTGAGCTGGTGGAGGAAATAGCTGGATATTTTAAAGATCTAAGCGAGGACATTATATCCCCTTTAAGGTGGAAGAGGTAAGAAGAGTGAAAAAATAGTTTTCACTCGAAAAGAAAAATCACTTCACTTGGAAAGAATCCGTTGACGGATTCTTTCATCACATTTTGTAATGGAGGCAGATATGCATATTATCGCAATTCTACAAGCAAGAATGTCATCAACAAGGCTCCCAGGAAAGGTATTACTACCTTTGGGTGATAAAACCTTAATCGAGCAGATTGTAGCTCGGATACGTGCAGTGGATAAAATATCAGAGCTTATTGTAGCAACCACAGTAAATCCTATGGATGATTTTGTTGAGGAGCTTTGTGTGGCGAATAAAATAGCATGTTTTCGCGGTAGCGAAGAGAATGTCCTTGAACGCTTTTATTTTTGTGCTGATAAATATAAGGCAGATGTTATTGTTCGACTAACAGCGGATGACCCATTAAAAGACCCTGACGTAATACTTAAAGCAATTGAACTTTTTGAAACTGGACAATATGACTATGTAAGTAACACAATTCATCCGACTTTTCCAGAAGGAATTGATGTAGAAGTATTTTCCTTTCAAGCACTTAAAAAAGCATATGAAGAGTCAATTCTACCTTCTGAAAAGGAACACGTGACCCCATATATCTATAAAAATAAAGAAAAGTTTAAACTTTATAACTTTGAACATGAATGCGATATATCAGAACTTCGATGGACAGTAGATTCACAAGAGGATTATCAATTCATGAAGTGTGTATACGAGGAGCTATATAAAAACCCAAATGAACTTTTCTCTATGCAGGAGGTACTTGAGTTATTAAAACGAAAGCCGGAGCTTTCCGACATTAATAAAGGTCATAGAAGAAATGAAGGCTATCTGAAATCCTTAAAGCTGGAAGAAAAAATTCAAGCGGAAGAAATACAAATGGGAATTTTACAGGGAGGAAGACCGGAAGAAGCAAAGGAAGAAGCAAAGAAAGAAATAAAGGAAGAAGAAAAGGATGAAATAAAGGAAAATAATAACGATAAAGAAGAAGTTAGTGTTGCAGAAATAAAAGAAGAAAACAGTGATAGAACAACAGAGAAAATGGAAGCAGATGAAGAAATAGATAAAAAAGAAGATGAAAAAGTGGAAATAGATGTAGAAGAAGTAGAAAAATCAGTTGATGTAAATCATGCAGTTGAGGCAAAGGAAAATGAAGACGATATCCGTTCGATTGAAATAAATGACATAAAAGACGACATTCCGAAAGAAGTATCTGTTGTAGAGAAAAGAATTTATGGCAATGAATTAACCTATGTAAAAGAGGTACTTGACAGTGAATTTCGTTCCTCAAAAGGGGCCGTAATGATGCAAAGGCTTGAAAAAGCCTTCTGCGAGAAATTTGGAGTAAAATATGCAATTTCCTGTGTGAATGGAACTGCAACCTTACACGCCATTTTAGAGGCTTTGAATATAACTGTAGGGGATGAAGTAATTGTTCCGCCACTGACCATGTCCAGCACTACGTTTGCAGTTCTTCAGGCCAATGCAACACCAGTTTACGCAGATGTGGATTGGGATACCTTTTTAATTACTGCAGATTCAATTAAAAAATGTATTACCTCTAAAACGAAAGCAATTATTACAGTTTCTCTTTACGGACTTTCTCCGGATATGGATGCAATAATGGAATTAGCCAATAGACATCACCTCTATGTGATTGAGGATAATGCAGAATGTATGCTCGGAACCTATAGGAATAGAAAAGTCGGTACCTTGGGGCATGTGGCAAGCTATAGTTTTCAAAGCTCCAAGCATATTACCAGCGGTGAGGGAGGTATGATAATCACAGATTCTCTGGAAATTGCGGAAAGTGTCAGAAGAGTGAATTCCCTAGGATATGCAGGTGTCGGAGCCAGTAAAGCTAAGATAACTAAGCAAACCATTCAAGATCCGGATTATGAAAGGCACGTTTCTATGGGCTGGAATTATCGTATGCCGGAGCTGTGTGCTGCGGTTGCACTTGCACAATTCGAACAGGTAGAATTATTAGTAAGTCGAAGAAGTGAGGTTGCAAAGCTTTACCTTGAAACAATCAAAGATACAGATTGGCTAATACCACAAAAAGTCAGTGACGAATATGAATGCACCTATTGGACGTTTGTTGTTAAATTAGAGCATCCAGAGATTACTTGGAAAGAGTTTAGAGATCAATTTGCCGCTTTTGGCGGAGATGGTATCTATGCGGCTTGGAAGCTAAGTTATCTGGAGCCAATGATGAGAAATCGTAAGCTTCTAAAAAGAGAACGTTTTATATCCAGACGTAATTTGCACAAGTACAAAAAAGGATTGTGCCCGGTGGCAGAGTACTTACAGGGAAAATTATTGCAATTTAAAACAAATTACTGGAACTTAGAGGCTGCAAAGGCACAGATGCAGATATTAAAGAAGACCATTCAGTTCTTTGAGGATCGGAGTGTTGCTAAATGAAGTCCATCTTTATTACAGGAATAGCTGGTATGTTAGGTTCAAATCTAGCCTATTTATTAAAGGATGCATATCACATATCAGGTGTGGATTTGAATAATGTGCAGATAAGAGGAGTAAATAGTCATCTTTTTTCCGCCTTTGATCTGGAGAAAATTAGAGAGCTATTTCTTCAACATAAAGTTGATGTACTAATTCATTGTGCAGCACTTGTAAATGTTGATGAATGCGAAGAAAAGCCGGATTATGCGCAAAAAGTAAACTATGAACTTACCAAAAACCTAGCAGAGCTGTGCATGGAGCTGAAGGTAAAAATGATTTTTATTTCCACCGATGCAGTATTCGATGGTAATAAGGAAGGCCTTTACAAGGAAACGGATCTTCCGGGTCCAATCAGCGTATATGCAGCTACTAAGCTGCAGGCGGAACAATATGTTCAACAATTCAGTGAAAATATAGTGGTTAGAACAAATATTTATGGATTTAATTACAGAGAAAAGAATAGCTTTGGTGAGTGGATTATAAGTTCCTTAAATAATAATGACAATCTTAGCATGTTCTATGATATTTATTTTTCACCAATCTTAGTAAATGAACTGGCAAGTATTCTGTCCATGTGTATTGATAGAAATTTATGTGGACTCTATCATATTTGCAGCACGGGCTCAATATCGAAGTATGAGATTGCAATTGCTATTATGGAAGAATTTAAATTGAGCGGTGCTATCTTTCAGGCTTCCATGGAAGATCACGAATTTAGAGCACCAAGAACCAAGAATATGGGGCTAAGCAATGAAAAGATATCAAAGGAATTAGGAATTCATATTAGTACACCTCTGGAAGGTGTAAAAGAATTCAAACGGTTATATGACAGACGATACCATGAACAACTGAAAAAGGGTTAGATTTTTAATTAATTAGTGGTTTACCCTATTAGTTAAAAATGCGTAGAGAAAGGTATGGTTTTTATATGATTAACATTGGTAATCGAAGAATTGCAGAAGATACGCCGCCCTACTTTATTGCTGATATTGCTGCAAATCATGATGGAGAATTATCTAGAGCCTATCATTTGATTGAACTTGCCAAAGCAGCAGGTGCCGATGCAGCAAAATTTCAGAACTTCTCTGCATCTACAATTGTAAGTAGAAATGGGTTTGATAGTTTGGGAGGCAGACTCTCACATCAGGCTTCCTGGAAAAAATCCGTTTATGAAGTATACGAACAATATAGCATTGAGAAAGAATGGACTCAGCTTTTAAAATTGAAATGTGAGGAAGTTGGGATTGAATATCTTACGACACCATATGATTTGACCACCGTGAAGGAAGTTGCTCCCTATGTAAATGCTTTTAAAGTAGGATCAGGTGACATTACCTGGATTGAATTAATTGAGACAATTGCTGCTCATAAAAAACCTGTACTATTGGCCACAGGGGCTTCTACTCTTGAAGAAGTTGAGAGAGCAGTTCAAGCAGTTCGTGCCTTTCATTCTAGGGTGGTTGTAATGCAATGCAATACCAATTATACAGCAAGTAGCAGTAATTTTAATTATATTAACTTAAATGTTTTAAAAACCTATGCTCGCCAGTATCCAGATTTAATTCTAGGTCTGTCGGATCATACATCGGGAGATGTTACAGTACTTGGTGCTATTGCACTTGGTGCAAGGGTCATTGAAAAGCATTTTACAGATGATAATAGTAGGAGTGGTCCTGATCATACCTTTGCAATGAATCCTGTAACCTGGAGAGAGATGGTAAACCGCTCTATGGATTTATGGGCAGCTCTTGGTGATGGAGTGAAGAGGATAGAGGGAAATGAAGCAGAAACCGCAAGAATTCAAAAAAGATCTTTATACTATATACACAATAAACAGAGTGGCTCCATCCTGGTGAAAGAGGATGTCCATCCATTAAGACCAATGAACCCCGCAGGTATAAGTCCTCATAATTTAGAGAATATCTTAGGTAAGAAACTTAAAAAGCAGGTAGATAAGGATACGTGCATTAAGTGGGAGGACTTTGAATAATACAGACTAGTATGGTCTACTGATGTAGAAAGGATTTGGTGAGAGCTTGAAACAAGGGCAGCTGGTTATACTGACAGCCATTGAACGAGAGGACCTTCCCTTTTTCAAAGAATGGAGAAACAAGGAAGAGTTTAAGAAGTTTTTTCGTGAACACAGGGAACTTAGCAGTGAAATGCAAGAGGAATGGTACTTACGTAAAGTACTGACTGACCCGACTACAATGATGTTTTCCATAAGAAGAAAGGAAGATCAGGAATTATTAGGCTGCTGTGGTTTATGTTACATTAATTGGATTAACCGGCATTCTGACCTGTCCTTATATATTGGTTTTAAGGAAGCGTATATTGATGATCTTGGCTATGCCGACGAAAGTTGCAAGCTTTTACTTGATTTTGCATTCTATCAGTTAGGGTTAAATAAAGTCTGGGCAGAAATTTATGAATTTGATACAAAGAAAAAAGCCCTATTACGGCAACTCGGATTTCAGACAGATGGTGTTTTAAGAGAACATTATTACTATGAGGGACGATATTGGAATTCTTTAATTCTATCCTTACTTCGAGAAGAGTTTATAACATCGACCTAGAGGAGTCAGAGTGAAAGAAGAATCACTTTCAATTGGAACATTTTGAGTTGGCATATAGTACAATAATGGAGATTCAATATGAGGATATTAGTAACAGGTGCAAGAGGTTTTATTGGTAAAAACTTAATCGCAAATCTAAAAAATGAAAAGCAATCTACCATATATGAGTGTGATATTAATACTTCAACTGAGGATTTTGAGCATTATTGTAAAGAAGCGGAGTTTGTATACCATTTGGCTGGTTCTAATCGTCCCAAAGAGGAAAGCGACTACATAGTGCATAACACAGATTTTACAAACACATTGGTTGCAACCCTTAGTAAATATCAGAATTATTGTCCTATCGTATATGCATCCTCCATACAGGCAACACAGGATAATCCTTACGGAAGGAGTAAAAAAGCAGGGGAAGAGTTACTGGTTAATTATGCACTGTCATCTGGAGCTAGACTATATATTTATCGATTTAAAAATGTATTTGGAAAGTGGTGCCGACCAAATTACAATAGTGTGGTTGCAACTTTTTGCCATAATATAGCACAGGGTTTACCAATTGAAGTACATTCTTCTGAAATGCCTTTGGAATTAGTTTATATTGATGATTTAGTGGAGGAGCTAATTAATAAAATGAGTAATCAGACTCCTCAAGAAGAGTATTACTATGAAATTTCGACAACCCATACTGTTATGCTTATAAAAATTGCAGAATTACTTCATTCTTTCCGGGATTGTCATAAGAAACAGATAATACCTGATCTTTCTGATCTGTTTACAAAAAAACTGTATTCTACTTATCTAAGCTATCTACCAGTAGAGGGTTTGTGTCAGGATTTGTTGATGCATTCGGATCACAGAGGGTCTTTTACAGAATTTCTAAAACAGGAGAGCTTTGGGCAAGTATCAGTTAACATTTCAAAACCCGGGATACTAAAAGGTAATCACTGGCATAATTCCAAAAATGAGCGCTTTCTAGTAGTTAGTGGAGAAGGAGTAATACGTCTTCGTAACCTTAATTCAAATGAGGTGATTTCCTACTATGTGACAGGGAAAAAACTTCAGTTTGTTTATCTTCCCTGTGGTTATGTTCATAATATTGAAAATCTTGGTGATACCAATCTCGTTACAATTATATGGGCAAACGAAAGTTTTGACAGCAATAAGCCTGACACAAACTATGGGGAGGTATAAATGAAGAAATTAAAAGTTATGACAGTAGTCGGTACTAGACCAGAGATTATTCGGCTTTCCTCGGTAATTAAAAAACTAAATGAATCTGATGCAATTGATCATGTACTTGTTCATACCGGGCAAAATTATGATTATGAACTAAATCAGGTATTCTTCGAGGATCTGCAACTAAGTGCCCCAGATTATTATTTAGATGCAGCAAAGGGCAATGCTACGGAAACAATTGGTAATATTTTGATTAATATAGAGCCAATATTATTCAGGGAAAATCCCAATGCCCTTTTGGTACTTGGTGATACGAACAGCTGCCTTAGTGCGATTGCTGCAAAGAAGAGGCAAATACCAATTTTTCATATGGAGGCCGGAAATCGATGCTTTGACCAAAGGGTACCCGAAGAAACCAATCGTAAACTAGTGGATCATATCGCAGATATTAATCTACCTTATAGTGAGATTGCTAAAAGTTATTTAATCAAAGAAGGATTTCCGCAGGATCGTATCATTAAAACCGGAAGCCCAATGTTCGAGGTAATTCAATCAAAACTCTTAGAAATAGAGAACTCCGATATTCTAGATAGATTGGAACTAAAACCACAAAAATATTATCTGGTATCCTTTCACAGAGAAGAAAATGTGAACTCCGATCATAACTTATTAAATCTTGTGGATGCATTAAATGAAGTTGCCATCAGAGATCAGCTGCCAATTATTATAAGTACCCATCCAAGAACCAGAAATAGACTACAGGAAAAGAAAGTAGTTTTTCATCCCCTCATTAAAGTTCTAAAACCCTTCGGTTATTTGGACTATTTAAAATTGCAAAGTAAAGCTAAAGCAGTACTAAGTGACAGCGGAACCATTAGTGAAGAAGCTGCCATTCTTAAATTCAAGGCAGTAAACCTAAGACAAGCACATGAGAGGATGGAAGCTATGGAGGAAGCCATTGTAATGCTCACTGGATTATCAAAAGAGCGAATTCTTCAAGCTTTGGAGGTGCTTGAGACTCAAACTATAAACACTCTCGATTATGTTGAGGATTATACAAAATATAATGTGTCAGAGAAAGTCCTTCGTATCATAATATCATATACAGACTATATTAACAGGGTTGTTTGGAATAAGGATATATAATGATTTATGTTCTATTATTTTACTTTGCTGGATTTATTTATGGGCTGCTACAAATTAGTGCAGCAGCCCATACGTTTGACCTTATATTATTTTATACTAAGCTAGAATAGCAAAATTAGCATCTAACCCAGAATAATAATCTCTTAAGTAATCCAGCCAGAACACCAAACAAAGCAGCAATTAGAATGCTAATTAAAGCATAAATTCTAGTAAAGCTTAAACAAGTGAATTCAAATATCAAAATTTCTATCGTGGTAACCCCATGGAATAGATATAAGCCAGTAATCATGATAATAAAGGTGATTAAATCTAAAATTAATGCAGCACCAACATTAACCGCGGCTCTATTGCATCCAATTACACTATAAAGTAAAGCACCGATGAAGCCTGGTACAATAATTACTAAGAGGTACTGAAACAATTGTAAAAAATCCATAATCATCTCTCCTTAAGGAATATTTTTGTAACTTTATGTTTCTATAATATAATACGTTATTTGTCATATTTGGTGACAGATAAATATCTATAAATAGACAAAAATAAACATAATTTCGACATAAGAATTAAAACAATAGGAATAGTTAAACTTACTCAATAAATTTGCGTTGTGGTAATAAGAATAGTAAAGCATATAATAATAGAAAGATAGTTGAATGAGGTTAGTTATGATCATACATATCGTACAATCTGGAGAGACCATTGAAAGCATAGCAAATTCCTATGGAATTTCAGTTAGTAGATTGATAATTGATAACGATTTAACTAATTTCAATCAATTGGTTTTGGGCCAAACCATAGTGGTTGCTATTCCAGAAAAGACATATGTGGTGATGGAGGGGGATACAGTAGAAAGTATTGCAGATAAGAATGGTATATCAATTAGAGAATTACTTCAAAACAACTCATTTCTCTATAATCGGAATTTCATTTTTCCCGGAGAGACCCTTGTAATTAGTTATGGTGCGGTTGGTAATATCGTTAATACCAATGGCTATGCATACCCTTTTATTGATTTTAATATTCTAAAAAGAACACTTCCTTATTTAACGTTTATATCGATATTTGGATACTTAATTAAGGCGGATGGAAACATTGAAAGTGTGGCTGACTATGATTTGCTTAGTATTTCGCGGCTATATCAGGTAGCACCGATCTTACTGTTATCGGCGCAAAATATTCAGGGGAATATTGACTTAGAAGTAGCATTTCGGGTACTCTATGACGAAGATGTACAAGAAAATCTTATAAATAATATTTTCGAAATCTTAAAGAGCAAGAATTATTCTGGAGTAAATGTAACTTATCAATTTATAGACAAGGATAATATTGAATATTACAATAAGCTAACTATGAAAATATATGCGCGCCTGCATTATGCTGGGTTTCTGATATTTATAACCTTACCACATAATAAGGTCATTATCGGTCATAAAGTGACTTTTGAGCGGTTTGACTATTCTGTAATTGGACAATATTGTGATGGAATTACAATTATGAACTATAACTGGGGTTATTCCTATGGACCGCCAGCGCCTGTATCATCTATTTCAGACCTCAAGGAAGTATTAAATTATGTATTAACTCAAGTTCCACCGGAAAAGATAAATTTAGGAATACCGATTATCGGATATGACTGGGAACTTCCTTATATCATTGGTGTTTCAAAGGCACGGTCCTTAACGATTAATTCAGCAGTTAATTTGGCAAGTGAATTTAATGCAGTTATTTTATTTGATGAGGTTTCAAAGACCCCGTATTTTGAATATATTGATTCACGTAGTGGGGTACCAACAAGGCATATTGTTTGGTTTGTTGATGCAAGAAGTATTAATTCCTTGATGGATTTAGTGGATAACTATAATTTAAAAGGGTCGGGGATCTGGAATATAATGTATTTCTATGCTCAGATGTGGACAGTGATCAATACCCAAAATGATATTGCAACTATCGAGCCAAGAATAAATTCATAAGGATGCGGATTATTAGAAAAAAGGAATACTTCTAACTAAATTTTAGGGAATAATAAATTTATAAAAAAATTAGAGTAATTCATAGTACAAAAATGAGTTTTGTGCTATACTCTTGTTGGAAATATTTACTGTATATACGGAGGATCAGATGAAAAAACTGTTATTTATATTTAATCCCTCAGCAGGAAGAGGTAAAATAAAAAATAAATTATTTGATATTATTAATACTTTTGTTAAGCATGGATACAAAGTGACGGTATTCCCGACACAGAACAAAGGGGACGCTACACAGATAATAACAAGAGAGTCAGAGTTGTATGACATTCTAGTTTGTGCTGGAGGAGATGGGACACTGAATGAAGTCATTTCTGGACAAATGTTTTCCGGAAAAGTAATCCCCATTGGGTACATACCAGCGGGTTCTATGAACGATGTTGCGCATAGTCTTAAAATAAGCAAAGAAGTTAAGAATGCAGTTCAAAATATAATGACTGGTTCACCGAAGTTACTTGATGTGGGTAAATTTAATGATAAATATTTTATCTATGTGGCAGCCTTCGGTGCATTTACAGATGTACCATATACTACCTCTCAAAAAAATAAAAATGTAATTGGAATTCTATCTTATTATCTGGAAGGCATAAAAAAAATATCAGAACTAAAAGCAAAACATGTCAAGGTTTTATATGATAATAAAGTAATAGAAGATGATTTTATTTTAGGGTTTGTAACCAATTCTTTATATATTGCCGGGTTTAAAAATATAAATTATAGAAAGACAAGCCTGAACGATGGGATTTTTGAGATGCTTTTGGTTAAGATGCCGAAGAATATCTTTGATCTTGAGGCTATCATTTCCTCGTTAATTAATAATAAGATTAACGAAAACCATCTTTACTACATTCAGGCGGCGAAAATAACTGTTATTTCCGACTCCATGGAATGGACAGTGGACGGAGAATTTGGTGGAGTATATGAAAAAGTTGAAATTGAAAATTGTAATAATGCCATTGAGATTATCTGTAAACCGGGCAAGTAGAACCTTATACGTAATCCTATAATTATTTTAAGAGTATTCAGAGAGAATAGTAATAGGTTTCGAGGTGTTAAATAATTGGGGTTAACAGTCAGACTACAATATTTAATTCTTGACATTTGAATAGCAATATTAATATAATCATTTAGTTGATTAAATGCTCAACTATTAAATTATAACATTGAAAGAAATTGTATGAATGCCTGCGGCAGATGCTTGCGGGCATTACCTTAATACTGTAGTTGACATCATAGTTAATCAAAATAAATTTAAAGGTAAGGTGAGGAATATGAGTATATTAAAGAAGCCTGATTATATAGGATTAGAAAATAATATAATGGACGTAATAAAAGAGGAACAGATTAAACTTGGGTATCGAGATGAAAAAATTCGATTATATTATCCCAGGGAGTCCTTAAAAAATTATTTAGGTAAAGAATTAACACAAGAAGAATTAGACAAGTCTCTGGCAGCATTTCGAGTGCATGCAGCAGAGCGTCTTGGTAATCTGGAAATTTCAAATGCAGGAGATCGCTATTGTATATTAATACCTGCAAGTGGTGTAACTTATGTTCATCAGAATATAAAACGTGAATTTTTAGAAGAGTTTATAAAAACCATTGGTAACCATAATTTAACCATTGAAAATATATTAAAAGTATTTTATAGTCATTCTAATAAAGTAGTATGTCAAAAGGAAAATCATGGTGAGTTTGAATATTTAATCTATTTTGAAGATGGTATTCCAGACAGCTATCGGTATTGCATCACCTTTGAAGAACACCATGCAATATATCACCGCTTTACCATAGCAGATTATAATTCCTTTGATTTTTCTTAAATTTTACTATATTTAGTTATTATATGGATTTCTCATAATATTCCATGTGATTATTTATGCATATCCTATTGACATGTTGCATAAGTATAGCTAAAATTGTTATCAAATGTTATCTAAAAAATAGAATAATAAGAATAAAAATCGGCAAAGGTGTCATTGGGATTTGCCATTTTTATTGTAGAGGAGTAACCGATGATTAAGTATGTAATTAAAAGACTATTGCTTGCAATAATTACAGTTTTTATTGTAGGCACGTTAACGTTCTTCCTGATGAACATGGTTCCAGGTGGACCCTTCCTTTCAGAAAAAGCAATCAGTCCAGCTGCACAGAAAGCATTAGAGGCAAAGTATGGCTTGGATAAACCACTGTTTCAGCAATATGTTACATATATGACTGATGCACTTCATGGTGATTTTGGTGATAGCTTAAAACAGAGAGGTCGAACCGTTGCCTCCATAATAACAACAAAGTTTCCTGTTTCAGCTAGGGTAGGAGGATGTGCCATCCTTCTGTCACTATTAATTGGTATTCCTTTGGGATGTATAGCAGCCTTAAATAGAGGTAAGTTTTTGGATAGCTTTGTCAGCGTAATCTCAACTTTTGGTATTGCTGTACCCAGCTTTGTTATCTGTACATTATTAATGTATTTCTTAGGAGTTCATTTAAAATTACTACCAACGTTTGGTATTACCTCCTGGAAACATTATGTTATGCCTGTAATGGCACTTTCCTTTTATCCTACTGCTTATATTATGAGACTTATGAGATCCTCCTTATTAGACGTTTTGGGACAGGATTATATGAGAACCACCAAAGCGAAAGGTGTATCACAATTCTTTGCCTTATATAAGCATGCACTTAGAAATGCAATTCTTCCTGTTATTACGTATTTAGGACCTATGACAGCCTACACTTTAACCGGTAGCTTTGTAGTTGAAAAGATATTCACAATCCCTGGCCTAGGTGGAGAATTTATTGGATCTATTGGTAGCCGAGATTATACTATCATTATGGGTACTACAATATTCCTTGCTGCACTTATGGTGTTCATGAATGTAGTTGTTGATATTGTATATAAGCTGGTTGATCCAAGAATTAAATTGAAATAATTTTGCTGACAATATCAAAAATAATAATAGTAGATTACAAGGAAAGGATAAGTGCAAACTACCTTTGTTCATAGAATTAAGGTTAGCATTGCAATTTAATTTGCAATTGCATGAAAATAAATATGAAAAACAATCCGATGTCATTACAAAAAAAATGGAATTACGAAGATTTTCTTCCTGCTAGTGAGGAGGAAAAGGAAAGCCTGGTTGCCATGCGTGAAAGCGTTGGCTTTTGGCGCGATGGCTTCCGACGTTTGAAAAAAAATAAGGTTGCAATGGTAAGCTTATTTGTAGTTATCTTTATAATATTTATATCGTTCATCGTTCCACTTTTTTATCCATATTCCTATAAGACGCAGATTAGAGGATCTGAAAATCTTAAGCCTATGTCTTATTCGGAAAAAGAAATAGCACGTATGGATGCTGGTGAGAATATTTTTCCTCACATTTTAGGTACAGACAAATTAGGTCGTGATTATGCAATCCGAATTATGATAGGTTCTAGAATTTCTCTTATCGTAGGTTTAGTTGCAACAGCAATCATTCTCGTAATCGGATCTACCTATGGTGCGGTCGCTGCTTTTGCAGGTGGTAAGACAGACTTAGTTATGATGAGAATCGTAGATATTATCTATACGGTTCCTGATATATTGCTAATTGTTCTTTTATCCTTCGCCTTAAAACACCCATTAGAAGTATTAACCTCACTTCCTGGGTTTCAATGGATACAAACGGTTGGAACTAATTTAATCAGTATCTTCATTGTATTTGCACTTTTATATTGGGTTGGTATGGCTCGTATGGTACGTAGTCAGGTACTTATGTTAAAAGAAAGTGAATATGTAACTGCAGCTAGAGCTTTAGGTGCTTCCAGTGGAAGAATAATTAGAAAGCACTTATTAACTAACTGTATCGGTACTTTGATTGTTACCACTACACTTCAAATTCCATCTTCAATTTTTACAGAGAGCTTCTTAAGCTTTCTTGGTTTAGGTGTTGCTGTGCCCTTGCCTTCCTTAGGAAGTCTTGCAAGTGATGCAATTAACGGTATTAATACCTACCCTTATTTGCTCTTTGCACCTGCTTTATTAATCAGCTTAATTATCTTAAGCTTTAACTTGTTAGGTGATGGATTACGTGATGCATTTGATCCAAAACTGAAAAACTAATGAAAGGGAGCGAAACAATGGGACAATATTTAGTAGAAATTAAAAATGAAAAGCTTTCTTTCTTTACACCAGCAGGAGAGGTAAAAGCGTTAAATGACGTATCTTTCCACTTAAATGATGGTGAAGTTCTTGGTATTGTTGGAGAAAGTGGTTCTGGAAAATCAGTAACAGCCTATAGCTTAATGGGATTAACCGCTCATCCTGGTAAATTAATTGGTGGTACCTTAGAGTTTAATGGCCACATGATGCAGAAATTGAATGAAAAGCAAATGAGTAAAATCCGTGGAAATGAAGTATCTATTATATTCCAGGATCCTATGACCAGCTTAAATCCTGTATTTACTGTTGGAAATCAGATTATAGAGGTAATTTTGTTACATACAAAATTAAATCGTAAACAAGCCCGTGCTAGAGTAATAGAATTACTTACCTTAGTTGGTATCAATGAACCTGAGAAAAGAATAAAGCAATACCCTCATGAGTTATCCGGTGGTATGCGTCAGCGTATTATGATTGCCATGGCACTCGCTTGTGAGCCAAAATTATTAATTGCAGATGAGCCAACCACAGCTCTTGACGTTACCATTCAAGCTCAAATTCTTGAGTTAATGGTTGAGCTTAAAAATAAATTAGGTATGGCAATTATTATGATTACACATGATTTGGGTATTGTTGCCAGCATGTGTGAGAAAATCGCAGTTATGTATGCTGGTAAAATTGTAGAATACGGTACGACCGATGAGATATTCTATAATCCCAAGCACGAATATACAAAAGGCTTACTTTTGAGTATTCCAAGAATGGATGCAAAAGAACATGAAAGACTTGTTCCAATTGAAGGAACACCGATTGATATGTTGAATCCACCTAAGGGATGTCCGTTTGCACCAAGATGTAGTAACTGTATGAAAATCTGTTTAAGAGAAATGCCTCCGGTAACAAATATTAGCGAAACTCACTATACACAGTGCTGGATGAATCAGAAAGACGAGATGGAGAATACGACTGCCTCCGGTGTTGAAGCAGAGGGAGGTACTGTAAATGAGTGATAAATTAGTACAAATTGAAAATTTAAAACAATACTTTGCATTAGGAGGTATTGGTAAGAATAAAAAATATGTAAAAGCTGTAGATGATGTTTCCTTTTATATAAAAAAAGGTGAAACCTTAGGTTTAGTTGGTGAAAGTGGTTGTGGTAAAACCACTACAGGAAGAAGTTTATTACGTCTTTATGAACCAACAGGTGGGCGTATTATCTACAATGATGAAGTGATTTTTGATAGTGAGAAAAAAATTGCAGTTAATATGTTACCATATCGTCGTAAAATGCAGATTGTATTCCAGGATCCTTATGCAAGTCTTGATCCTCGTATGACGGTTGGAGATATTGTTGGAGAGGCAATTGATATTCATAAACTTGCTGCTAATAAAAAAGATAGACATGACAAAATTATTTCCATGTTGTCCAGAGTTGGACTTAACTCTGAGCATGCTAATCGTTATGCGCATGAGTTTTCTGGTGGACAGCGCCAAAGAGTTGGTATTGCAAGAGCTTTAGCAGTTGATCCAGAATTCATTGTTTGTGATGAACCAATTTCTGCACTTGACGTATCAATTCAAGCGCAGGTAGTTAACATGTTCGAAGACCTTCAGGCAGAATTTGGGCTAACCTATTTGTTTATTGCCCATGATTTGTCAGTCGTAAAACATATCTCTAACCGTATTGGAGTTATGTATTTGGGCAAACTAGTAGAACTGGCAGATAGTTATGATTTAACCTTTCATAACATGCACCCATATACTAGAAGTTTAATTTCTGCAATCCCTGTTGCAGATCCAAAGACTGCACGTGCCACTAACCGAATTGTTCTTAGTGGTGATGTACCAAGTCCATTAAATCCTCCTTCCGGATGTAGATTTAGAACCAGATGTCCTTATGCATCTGAGACTTGTGCACAGGTGGAACCAGAGTTCAAAGAAGTTTCGAAAGGGCATTTTGTTGCTTGTCATCATTTAGATAAATTAAATTAAAAATTAATATTGACTAATAGTAATTGGGGACTTATAATACTAAAAACGCTCGCTAAAGGCGAAGGATATCCGCTTTTGCTCGCACTTGTATGAAATGTAACTAGTCAGATTATCTGACAGCGCTTGGCGCTAAAGTTTCAAAGGCGAAACTTTTAATTTTATGATGTATGGCAGTTTGTGTAATACGCATATACAGATTGTTTATATATAAATTAATTTTAAAGGAGGATATTTATGAAGAAAAGAGTAGCTCTATTACTTGCTACCGTTTTGGTTCTAAGTACATTCAGCTTCGCAGCTTGTGGAACGAAAGATAACAATGCCGGAACCAAAACCCCTGATACCGCAACAGATACACCATCTGATGATGGCGCAGAACCTACAGATACTGTAAGTGGTGCAAAAGAATTAACAGTTCAGGTAGGACCTGACCCAGAGACCATTGATCCTGCATTAAACAGTGCAGTTGATGGTGGTAACATGATTTTACACACATTTGAGACATTATTAATTTTTGACCAGGAAGGTAAAATTATTCCTGGACAGGCAGAATCTTATAAAGTTTCTGATGATGGTTTAAAGTGGACATTTACATTACGTGATGGCCTTAAATGGTCCGATGGCACACCTCTTACAGCTAACGACTTTGTATACAGCTGGAAACGTGTTACTGATCCTAACGTAGCAGCTCCTTATGCAGAAACAGTTCTTAACATGGTTAAGGGCTTTGACGAAGCAATCGGTGGCAACATTGATGCACTTGGTGTATCAGCTCCTGATGATAAAACTTTTGTAGTTGAACTTTCTACAAGCTGTCCTTATTTTGCAAGCTTAGCAGCATTTGCTACCTTAAGCCCTGTACAACAGGCTACAGTTGAAGCAAATGGAGATGCATGGGCAACCGCAGCTGAAACTTATATCAGTAATGGTCCTTTCTACATTTCTGAATGGGTTCCAGGTTCTCATATTACAATGACAAAGAATCCTAACTACTGGAATGCAGCTGCAATTAAGCTTGATACACTTAAGTTTGCATTAATCGAAGATAACAATGCAGCTTACAGTGCTTTCCAGAATGGTGAAGTTAAATTCATCAAGAGTGTTCCAACAGAAGAAATTCCTAGTCTTACAGGAAATCCAGAGTTCCATGTTGAACCAATCATTGGTACTTATTACATTTCCTTAAATGATGAAAAAGAACCTTTTACAAATCCTTTAGTTAGAAAAGCTTTAAGCTTAGCAATTGACCGTGAATATGTTGCTGGTACTTTAATGCAGGGAACTTATTCACCAGCTACTAACTTTGTTGGTCCTGGCTGGATTGATACCGATGGTTCTCCTTTCATGAACAATGCAAACGGCGGAAAAACTTATATCGATTCCACTAACTTTGAAGCTAGTCTTGCAGAAGCGAAACAGTTATTAGCTGATGCTGGTTATCCAAATGGTGAAGGCCTTCCTACAATCACATACTCAACCAACGAAACAGGCTATCATAAAGTTGTTGCTGAATATGTACAACAGGCTTGGGCTGAAATCGGCGTTAACTTAAATGTAGAAATCGTTGAATGGGCAAGCTTTACACCTCTTCGTCGTGCTGGTGATTATGAGATCTCCAGAAATGGTTGGGTTGGTGACTACAGTGATCCTTCTAACATCTTAGATCTTTTCATGACTAATAATGGTAACAACGATGGTAACTTCAGCAATGCTGATTATGATGCAGCTATGGAATTATCTCGTACAACAACGGATGCTGCTGAACGTTCTAAAGCACTTCATACAGCTGAAGACATCTTAATGAATGAGGCAGGAGCTATCCCAGTTGCTTATTACAATGACTTCTGGTTACAGAGCGAATCCATTAAAGGTTCTTGGCATTCACCATACGGCTACTGGTATTTCATGTATGCTGAAGTTGCTGAATAATTACGAACCAAAATAAATAATTTTAGGGCACTGCGAATAGCAGTGCCCTTTTATGGTCACGATTTGCTCCTGCACAGAAATAATAGTTTTCATTTTTAGCATTTCTCATATATCTTTATTTTCGTATAATAAGAATAATAACTCTTTATAGTGTAAGCTGTAATTTGATGTTGTTACTATGTAGACAAAATCGTACATCGAACATACTATATAATACATTTACATAGTATGGGTCAGAAATGCTATACTGATATTGCTTGTATTTTTGATTTGCATAAGCAATATTAAATATTGGAGATTAGAATATGAAATATAATAACCCAGTTATTAAAGGTTTTTATCCAGATCCAAGTGTATGTAAAGTAGGAGACATGTTTTATTTGGTTTGTAGTTCCATGCATTATTTTCCAGGGGTTCCACTCTTTGAAAGTAAGGACTTAGTGAATTGGAAGCAAATCGGTCACTGCTTAACCAGAAAAAGTCAGATTGAGCTTGATAAAGTTGATAGTTCAGGCGGAGTATTTGCACCAACAATTCGTTATCATGAAGGTCGTTTCTATATGACGACCACCAATGCAACCTTACAAAAGAATTTTTATGTTTGGACGGATAATATCTATGGAGAATGGTCAGAACCTATCTTTGTAGATCAGGACGGCATTGATCCATCCTTTTACTTTGAAGATGATAAAGCATATTTTATGAGTAATGGAACAGATGAAGATGGAATTAATGGTATTGTACAGTGTGAAATAAATATTGAAACTGGAGAAAAGCTAAGTAAAAGCCGTTGCATTTGGCAAGGAACTGGTGGACGCTATCTGGAAAGCCCACATTTGTACCGTATGAATGATGAGTATTATCTTATGGCTGCAGAAGGTGGAACAGAGTATGGTCATATGGTTACCTATGCTCGTTCCAAGAACGTATACGGTGAGTTTATTCCATATATGCATAATCCTGTATTAACAAACCGTAATTTGGGTGGCTATGAGGTACAGGGTGTTGGACATGGTGATCTTATTGAAGATAACAATGGTAACTGGTGGATTCTACATCTGGGATTTAGACAAATACACCGTTGGCTAACCTTTCATCACTTGGGGCGTGAGGTTTTCCTAACCCCGGTTAAGTTTGATGAAAATGGTTGGTTTACTGCGGGAGATAACGGAACGACAACAAAGAGTTTTACACTGGACGATATTCCAACAGAGGTGGAGCAGAAGGAAGTAAAGAGCTATACCTTTGATAATACCTCCTGGGATAAAGAGTGGTGCCATATTCGCCTACCACATTATGAGAATTATAAATTTGAACAAAATAAGTTATTACTAAGAGGCACCGATACCACGCTGGATCAGGTTGATTCTCCGACCTTTTTAGGTATACGTCAAATGGAGTTTAATGCGAATATAACCTGCGATGTGCAGCTTACTGAAGGTGAAGCTGGAATAACGTTATTCATGGATGAGAACCATCATTATGATTTGGCAATTCGAAAGAGTGAAAATGGGTATGAGGTAATTGAGCGTTTAAATATTGGTGACATCAAATCTGTAGAAAAAACTTTTGATTTAAAGTTACAAAGCAAAGTTACTTTAATTATAAAAGCTGAGAACCAAAAGTATAGTTTCTATGTGCAAACAGAAGAGGAACCAGTATACCTTGGCAGCGCTCAAACCAGATATGTTTCTACAGAAGTAGCAAATGGATTTACAGGAGTAATCATCGGTTTATATGCAACTAATACAGGTGAGCAGGAATTTGCAGAGTTCACAAAGTTTAACTGCGAATATTTCTCCTAGTAGTTTGTTGGATTATAGCAGAAGGGACTGTTGTAAAAAGATAACTAAAAGAACAGGGATGCTAGTATGATCCCTGTTCTTTTATTAATGTGTCCTTTTGTAACAGTCCATTTTCTTCAACCAATAGTTATTCAGGGAGTTCTCTATAAGTAGCAAAACCACTCAGTAGAACACCAAATGCGCCAAATATAGAGAGGATACCACCTATTATTTGTGTGTTTGTAATCGTAGTTTTTATAGTACGTTCATAAATGGAAGTATCGATAAGGCCTCCATAATTTTGAAGCATTGAGTCGCCTGCATTTTGACCAAGCTGGCCTGAACATAGAACAAGTATTATTCCAATTACAAATACGCTTGCTGTGATGATGAGTGCTATTTTAGTAAAATCTTTCTTAGTTTTCATTTGACCCCTTTCAATTTAAACGTAGGAAAATTTATAGTTAAATATTTACCAATATTATACATTACTTGTAGATTCAATGCTAGTAATAAATTTATTTATGATTAAATAGCATGAATTTAGCTTACGTCTTTTTATTTTTCACTAACAACAAAGAAACTCTCCATATGGTATAAAAGTATATTGACTTTGCTGTTATTACGTAATACAATACAATAAAACAAAGCAATACAAATAAATGCAAACAAAAACAACATATAAGGGGAGAATTAATATGTTATCTGAGTTGGAGATAAAAAAGGAAATATGTGAGATTGGTAAAAGAATTTATGACAAAGGTATGGTTGCAGCGAATGACGGTAATATATCTGTAAAGTTAAGTGAAAATGAATTCTTATGTACGCCGACAGGTGTAAGCAAAGGCTTCATGACACCCGAATATATATGTAAAGTAGATAGAACAGGTAAAGTAATAGAAGCAAATGAAAAATATAAACCCTCTTCAGAGATTAAGATGCATATGAGAGTGTATGATGAGCGGTCCGATGTCAATGCAGTTGTGCATGCACATCCTATGTATGCAACAGCATTTGCTATTGCTGGTATTCCTTTAACCCAACCAATTATGCCAGAAGCGGTTATATTTCTTGGTAGTGTACCTATTGCAGAGTACGGAACACCTTCTACTCATGAAATTCCAGATGCTATTTCAAAATATCTGCAACATTACGATGCATTACTACTTGAAAATCACGGTGCATTGACTTACTCTGACTCTTTATTGTCCGCATATCACAAGATGGAATCTGTTGAGTTTTATGCGAAACTTTTATTCCTTACAAAACAATTGGGAGGACCACAGGAACTCTCAAATGTACAAGTTGAAAAATTATATGACATTCGTAGGCAGTTTGGTATTTCTGGAAGACATCCAGCTGATTTTAAGACAAATTAAGCTGTAATACAATAAAGCAAGTTCTTAAAGTGCAGTTATTGATCGTAGAATGATAGATACGATACTAGGAAATACATTACCGGAAAGTGAGTAGGAAATGCTTACAATTGAGAGAAGAAACAAAATCCTTGAAATACTTAAAACTGATGGGCGTGTTGTAGTTGGTGATTTAAGTATTATGTTCAGTGTAACAGAGGAGACGATACGACGGGATCTTGAAAAGCTCGAGAAGGAGGGTTTTGCTAAGAAAACTTATGGCGGGGCAATTATTGCTGATAATGCAACGGTAGACCTTCCGTTCTTAATACGTAAGCAATCGAATGTGAAAAGTAAGGAACGTATTGCAGCCCTAGTATGCGGTATGGTTGATGATGGTGATCACTTGATGTTGGATGCAAGCTCCACAGCAGTCTATATAGCAAAGCAATTAAAAAACAAGAAAAATCTTACCGTCATTACCAATTCAATCGAAATCATGTTGGAATTATCAGATATAGTTGGGTGGAAAATTCTGTCTACTGGCGGTGCCTTAAGGGAAGGATCTTTATCCTTAGTGGGTTATCAAGCTGAAAAAATGATAAGTACATTTCATGTTGACAAATCAATAATCTCCTGCAAAGGAATTGATACAGGTAAGGGTATTACTGATGCTAACGAAATGGATGCGCATATTAAAAAGCTCATGTTGGAGTCCAGTAATATGAAAATTCTTGCGGTTGATCACACAAAATTTAATCGAATATCCTTTACTAAAATTGAAGATATTTCATGTATTGATACGATTGTAACCGATAAGAAACCAAGTGAAGACTGGAGATATATTTTTGAAGATAACAATGTTGATTATAGGTTTAAATGAAAGCTAGAATCCTAATTAACATGAAACAGAGTAACTAACCTGATTAGTATCTTGGTTAAGAAGATAAAGTGTATTTTAAAGTGGTAAAGGCATATGAATGCTTCTTACCACTTTTTTACGTAAAAGTAAAAGCAGCTTTGGCTTAAGCTTATATTGACATAAAATTATGTCGTGTTAAAATCATTGTAGATATTAAGGTAATTGTTACACTAAATTAAACCTTGCAGATGAAGTACTATTATAGAACATTAAAAAGTTACGTATACGGATAAGGAGATCAGATGGAGTACAAAATAGATAGTATGAAAGAAGAGGATTGGTTACAGGTTTCAAGAATTTATTCTATGGGAATAGAAACAGATCTTGCAACCTTTCAGCCGGAGGTACCAACTTGGGAGGCTTGGAATCGTGGACATATTGCTAGTTGTCGTTTTGTGGCTAGACTAGAGGATAAAGTCATCGGTTGGGTAGCATTATCGCCCTTTTCAAGCCGGGAGGTATATGCAGGTGTTGCTGAGCTTAGTATTTATATTGACGAAGCGTATCAAGGGAGGGGAGTTGGTACAGAACTTCTCCATCACTTAATTGAGCGTTCGGAAGATTCAGGTTATTGGTCACTCCTTGCCAATATTATCAAAGAAAATCAATTCAGTAGAATGTTACATAAAAAATGTGGTTTCAGAGAAATCGGTTATCGAGAACGTATGGGTAAAATGAGAAATGGTAAATGGCATGATGTTGTTTTAATGGAAAGAAGAAGCAAACATATTGGTTAGCAGATATTTATACTTTAATCAAAAATAGATGAAAGAGGAGACATTAGTAAATAATTCAATTGACGAATTATTATTAATGTCTTATAATAAAGATACATTATAAAATGACTTTATAAACTGGCTTATTAAATAGATATAAAAAATTTACTATTAATAAGAGCCTAAAAAACTAAAAATTACTCACAGTGGAGGAGCATATTATGACAACTTTGTTTTTAATCATTATTTACTTATCATTCATCAGCCTGGGGCTGCCAGATTCCATGTTGGGATCAGCTTGGCCTGTGATGTGGTCCGACATTGGTGCATCCTTTGGTTCTGCAGGTATTATATCAATGACGATTGCAGGTGGAACTATAGTATCGAGTTTAATGAGCGGAAGAGTAATTCAAAAATTAGGGACAGGTAAAGTCACTTTAATTAGTTGTTGTTTAACAGCCGGAGCTTTGCTTGGTATTTCTTTTTCACCATCTTTAATTTGGTTGATAGTTTTAGCAATTCCACTTGGTATTGGTGCTGGAGCAGTTGATTCCGCTCTTAATAATTATGTAGCAGAGAATTATAAAGCTCATCATATGAATTGGCTGCACTGCTTCTGGGGTATTGGAGCAACCACTGGTCCAATCATTATGTCTTATTATATTGCGGAGCATAATTCCTGGAGAGGCGGTTATACGGCTGTCGCAGTAATTCAGTGGATTCTTGTAATAATCTTACTAGTGACACTACCTTTATGGAAGAAGGTTGCTGCCAAACACAAAGAAGAAAGGTCAGAAGATGGATTACCTGTGGATGCAGAGGGATCTGCTTCATCTAATACAAATAGTAATAGAAAAATTGTAAATATACCTGGTGTAAAGCCCACTCTTATTGCTTTCTTGTTCTATTGCGGTGCGGAAAGTACAGTGGGATTATGGGGAGCAAGCTATCTGGTTGGTGCAAAGAATTTATCGGCTGAAACTGCTGCAGGTTGGGTATCACTATATTATGGTGGTATTACGATCGGAAGAATGCTTACAGGCTTTATTTCCCTAAAGGTTCCTAATCGAATATTGATTCGGTGCGGACAGTTGATTGCAATATTTGGCGGTATTGTATTACTGCTTCCTCTTCCGGCGGTCACATCCCTGATTGGCTATATTTTAGTAGGACTTGGTCTTGCCCCAATATTCCCAGGCCTTCTTCATGAAACACCGGCACGTTTCGGCAGCGAAAATTCACCAAAACTTATGGGCTATCAAATGGCAACAGCTTATGTAGGTACCACGTTCCTTGCACCAGTCTTCGGTGTGATTGCTACTAATATTAGTATAAATTTATTTCCATTCGTTGTATTTATTTATCTTATGTCCATATGGCTAGCTTCTGAAAAGGTAACCTTAAGTTTAAGAAAAAGAAAGCAATAGTGTTTAAACATAGATATGAAATAGTTATTTAGAAAGGAATATGAATGGTCAAGAAAAATAATCTTATTAAAGATATGAATTTGAATAAAATACGTACTGCATTAAAAGATATTGGAAAAGCAACAAAACCGCAGTTAGCAGAGAAAACAGGTCTAAGTGTAGTAACTGTCAATTCCTTAGTGAATACATTAATTGATCAAGGGGAAATTATACCTGATGTAACACTTGATTCAGAAGGTGGAAGACCAGCAGCATCTTTTCGATTTAACAGTAACTTTCGGTTGGTTCTAGTTATTTATATGCATGAATACATGGGTAAGGATACCGCATTCTATTGTGTTGTAAATTTACGAGGGGAGGTTATCGAACGAAGCGAGCAAATATTAAATAATGCATGTGTGGAAGACTTCGATCCTATCATAGAAGAGTACCTAAGCAAATTCTCACATATTAATGCAATCTGCTTTGGTATCCCCGGAGCCGAAGTAAATCAAAAAATAATTGTTACTTCTTATGAAAATATTAAAGAACAATCAATTACTAGACATATCACAGAGAAATATCATCTACCAGTAATTGTTGAAAATGATATTAATGCTGCGGTTCTAGGCTACTGTTATCAAAATAAAACATCTGCTAAGGACTGTGTGATCGGACTTTATTTTCCAGATAAATACCCACCAGGAGCGGGTATTTATCTAAATGGTAACCTATACAAAGGTAGGGCAAATCTTGCAGGTGAAATAAAATATTTGCCTTTGGATATCGATTGGGAAACCTTTGATTTTAACCTAACAGATGCAGTAAATATCATTGTAAAAACAATACAAATCTTTATGTGTACCTTAAATCCGGATAAAATTATCCTGTATGGAGAAAACGATGGTCATAGTATACAGAAATTAATATTTGAAAAAGCGATGTCAGAGGTAGAGAAAATAATGATCCCAGAAATAGTTATTTCCCCAGAGTTAAATACGGACTTTGAATATGGTATTAAACAGGTTGCATTAAAGATGATTGATGTTGATTAAGAATAGGACGAAACATCAATGGGGCTAATGAGAGCATGTCTTTGATATATCTTTTTGAAGTTATGGATTGTGGAAGGAACATAATCTGGTATAATTATAACCAGTTACAAAATGATAAGTAAAGGAGTATACAGGATGAATTTATACATGGTAAGCTTAGGTGGCAAGGCAAAGGGCTGTAACATTGAGGTTCATGATGTACAGTTTGTGGTTGCAGATCACATTGATAATACGGTCGAGGCACTTAGAAACAATTGGTATGGTCTTCCAGAGAAGCTTCATATGGATAGTCATAAATTAATTAAAGGAGCGGAGGGATATTCCATCCGTTTATGCCTGGAAAAACCAGAGAACAAGAAACGATTATTTTTTGTTCATTTAGGTGGTTATAAAAAGGTATCCACACAAGAAATCCATGATGTTGGTTTATTTATTGGAGAATCTGACCAGGAAGTGAAAGAGAGAGTAAATAAAGAAAACAGTGTAGCTGATATCGAAAATCACGTGGATAGTTTAGTGGAGGTAGAGGCTCGTTTATTAAGTGCTGACGGCAAGACCTATTATATCGACCTCGTTAAGAGTGATGAGGACTATAATATGGAACCTGACTGGTTTGGATATCGCAGAATTGATATATAATATAACGTATTTAAAGTCATCTTATTAAAATAATGGAAAAGGAAGGTGTATATTACAATGAAATTCTCACTTACAACACTTTATGTTAAAGATATGGAGAAATCCTTGGAATTTTACAATACTCTGATTGGACTGCCTATCGTTCGAAGACAAGTAATTGGAGAGGATAAAGAGTTAGTATTTTTAGGGGATGGAGATACTTTGTTAGAACTTATTCCCTCAGATGGGAATGTTCAATATGCTGGATTTAGTATTGGTTTTGATGTTGACGATCTTTTGGAAGCAAAAGAGCGACTTGAAAATAATGGTTACAAGATAAAAAGAGAGATGTCACCTAATTCTTCTCTTACCCTGTGCTTTCTCGATGGACCAAACGGTGAGGAAGTAGAATTGTTGGAATACAAGCATTAAAGCGAAGCTGAAATTGATGGAAGATTAGAAGATACTGAGGGTTGCCGTTATCCTATGCCTTGAGAAAAGAATTTTGCAGAAGTAAAATACTATGAGCTTTATCGAAAGCTTGCCCATATGAAGCGAGAAAAAAAGCATTTATAGAGGGTGGTTTCAAAATAATAAGTGATGACAATTATGTATTTTGCTATGCCAGCTGCAAATACTGAACTAGATGAAAAATTCATTTATGAAACAAGATGAAACGACAAGTCGTTTCACTTGTCGTGAATTAAAAAAGACCGCAACAAGCGGTCTTTTATGGCAAAGTCAACACATGTTATAACAATTCTATTGTTGTGTTATTAATTGCTTAATTGTGATTTAGTGTATTAAGAACTTATTAACTTGAAATTAGACTCTGAAGCCATTCACCTTGCTGACGCAAAGCACAACCGCCTACCCCTTCGTGTAGCTTGTTACTATTATTGCGTATCTCCTTAAGAAGAGGGGAGCAAAGCGCATCCAATAAAGATATATCACATATATTGCGATCGGAATAGGAAGCAAAGGGGCAAGGTTCCAAAGCACCTGAGGCACTTATATGTGCAAAGCCTCTTCCTGCTGCCAGACAGCCGCCATATTGTTCTTCATCTCCGGGAAAGCATATGGTAATCGCTTTCGTGGTGCTAGTCTGTTCCTCACAATATTGTGCTAAGCTGGTCTTTTGTTCTTGAGTCAGAATAAATAGTTGATCGTTTTCATCCACTGGAACATATTCCACGTGCACGAACAATCTGCAACCCAGGTCAATCAGTGAATTTTTGAAAGTCTGTTCTGTTACTTCAATATAATTATGGCTGCCGGTAGTAATGGATACACCAAAAGGAATTTGTGCTTCCTGCATCAGTTTCATCGCTATGTAGATTTGTGCAGAAACGCCTTCTCCTCGTCTTTTGTCAGTGCTTTCCTCATTCCCTTCAATACTAAAGAGGGGTAAGATGTTTCGATGTTCCTGAAACCATTTGAGCCATTCCTGATTATATAAAGTGCCGTTAGTGAATACGAGTCCAAGAAGTTCGGGATGAGTACCCAAGCTATCCAGAAAATCCGGTGCTAGTAATGGTTCCCCACCAGCTAAAAGTACAGCAGAACACCCAACCTCTACAGCCTCGTCAAATAATTTATCAATCTGTTCCTTTTTTAAATTCTGCTGATTACTTCGACAACCTGCGGAATAACAACCCTTACACTCCAAATTACATTGATTGGTAGTACTGATAATTAATAGTGGCGGAACGTATATTCCAGCCTTTAAATGATGGTCTCTAATTTTTTCTGCTTTATTCTGGTGTGTTAAAATCTTAAATAGTGCCTTGGAGGATTTGGGGAAGTCTTTTAAAAGATTTACGCCTATTCCAAGGGTTAGCTTAATATTACTACTAAAAGTATTGCGAAATTCTTGTTTCATAACCAGCTCCAATCTTGCACATTTTATTGTATAGAGTAACAGATCATTAGGATCCTTATCTCCTTAAGATACCGTTCTCTATATGATAAATACTATCCACCAAATCAAGAATACGTTCATCATGGGTAACGATTACAGCAGCTTTTTTATGTTTTTTCGTTTCACCTTTAATAAGTTCAACAACCTGTCTTCCTCGACCACCATCAAGACTGGCAGTAGGTTCATCAGCAAGAATAATATCAGGTTGATTAATAAAGGCTCTTGCAATGGCAACACGTTGTTTCTCGCCACCAGAGAGCTGATTTGGAAAGGCATTCAAACGCTTTGATAAACCTAAATCCTCTAATAATCCCAGAGCATAATCAGTAAAATTGCCATTCTTACTAATCTTGCCCATGTAGAACAATTGATCCTTTACGGTCAGATAGGGTATGAGCTGATGTGATTGAAAAATAAAACCAATTTGTTCCCTGCGAATTTTTGTCCATTCTTTTTTGTTCTTTTCAGCTACAATGGTATTGCCAATGATAACATTGCCTTCGGTGGGAGTTAAAAGTGCTCCAGCAATGGAGAGAAGTGTGGTCTTTCCTGAACCCGAGGGGCCAACGATAGCAGCGAACTCACCATTTTTCACCTTAAGAGATACTTTATTTAAAACTTTATTGGTGCCTTCGCCATCTTTATATATCTTAGATACATTATTAATCTGAAGAGCATAGGAGCTCTGTTTTTCCATAGTAGCCATTATTCGTTCCCTCCAATCGCAATAAGCGGATCAACCTTTGATACCTTTATTAATGTGAAAAGGCTGCTTATAACTGAGATAAGAACGAAAGCCCCAGAAACCAGGAGGGCTTCATTTACAGCCAAAGAAAAAGGCATTTTGCTCGGCATCATTGCAGAAAGACCGAAGGTCAAAATATCTCCAATGATAATACTACCACCTGCAATTAAGAGCACTTGGCTGATAATCATTCCTGCTAGCTTACTCATCGGAGTTCCTACTGCTTTCAAAGTTCCAAACTGCGGTAGCTTCTGTATTGTTATGACAAAGAAGAACACACCTAAAATAGCAGCAGAAATAACTAATAGTACCCAAAGAATCATATTAATGGACATCTGTTCCTGAGAGTGACCAGGTATTTTTGATATAATCTCATTCTTGCTTAAGAGATTGAAATTGTCATCATTTAATACATTGGAAGATATTTTTGTATCCTTTATTGCAATTGCATTATATGGGATCGTGTCACTATGAAGCATTTCGCTTCTTATAGACTGATAGGTTGCTAAGGTCATTACCCCCACAGGTGAATGAGCATAACTTTGATTCTTCGTAAAACCAATTACGGTTAACTCTGTATCCGTAGCGGCATCTTTAATAACATCACCAACAGCAATTCCCTCATCTTCAAAGGAAACGTTTAGCAGTATTTCATAGTCTTTTAATGAACTGGCACCATCAATGGTACTAACAATAAAGCTATTTGTGTCAACCGCAAGATAGGTACAGTCAATTTTAGTTGCAGCCTCCAAGGTACGAATGGAAGTACGCAGGATATTAAAAGCAGTTGCTTCTTGAAAATTAGTTTTCAATACAGCATATTCATCCGCACTTATTTCGGAACGATTAATTATTTGATCGGAATCTGCTGCAACAATATAATAATTTGCGGCATTTCCTTTAATTGTGGCACTTGTGGCGTTTGACAAACCATTTGCAAGACCACCTAAAAACAGCACCATAAACGTTAGTAATACGGTGATACCTATAATAAGACCGTATTTTAACTTATAAAACCGTAATTCCTTCCAAGCCAAAAACATATCAATCTCCATTTTCTTATTTTTTTGTGTAAAATTACCTTCACTCTGATTTTCGTATCTGGTATAATTATAGCACTTGGTCATGACTTGTATCAAGTACGCAGAAATAGGAAAGTAGGTAAGAAAAAGATGAGTGCTTTAGCAAATCAGGTATGTAAGCAAAATTGCCCTTGTACAGAGCTTTGCCCATTAAAAGCAGCCTTAGATTTAATCGGAGGAAAGTGGAAAATCCTTATATTATGCTCCTTAAATCAGGACGGGTCTACTAGATATAACGAGTTAAAACGTAAAATTAAAGGTGTGACCAATACAATGCTTGCAAGCTCTTTGAAAGAGTTGGAGGATGCAGGGCTAATTGTTCGTGTGCAATATACAGAAATGCCTGTCCGCGTGGAGTATTCTCTGACAGAGGCCTGTGTGGATTTGATGCCTATTTTAAATCAACTTGCTATGTGGGGAGTTAAAATGATGACTGCCAGAGGTGATTTTGATATGCAAAAAGCAAGTGAGACAAACAGATAAACATTAGGTGGAAATAATAGAAAAGTTGGGTAGAAATTAAAAATTAGCAATATTAATCCTCAATAGGAGAAAAATAACTTGTTTGGCTGCTTATTGCTTTGGTGGTAAGTAAATGAAAAAAATTATTAAATATTTGAAACCATGGAATTAATTACTTCGTCTAATTGACGAGTGAAGATAAATATAAATAGCAATTAACCTGCAAACCAGAACAGCTATTATAATTGAATTCTATAATTAATTATAATTTATGACAAGTGAAGCGACTTGTTGTTTCAGCTTGCTTTAGCTTGTTTTAGCTGTTATCAAAAAGTTTAAGAGAGGAGATTTTATTATGAGAAAGTTATTAGCAATGGTATTAAGTGGTGTTCTTCTTTTATCTTCAATACCAGTTTATAGCTTAGCATCTGAAACAGAAGCCGCAACACCAAGTGCAGCAGCTTCCTCGGATATGGCTGTTACTTCAATAGTAAAGGGAGAACCAACCGGTACAAGTGGTTCCAGTAAGTTAGAGCCTACTTCTGCACAGTTGGAGGCTGCGATAAAAGCAATTAAGAAAAAGATTACAATACCAAAGTCATATTCGGAGTTTTCGTACAATTTTTATGATGGCGGAGGTTCTTATGCCGAAGGTATATGGAATTTAACCTGGAGAAATTCAAGTGACTCTTCCTATATTCAAGTTAATTGTGATGAAAAATATCGTATCACTTATTTTAGTCAGTATGATCCTAAAATCAATACTACAGGTGTTGCAAAGTATTTACAGACGGAACTGAAACCGATAGCGCATGATTTCATTTCAGCAATTGCTCCAGAGACGAACTATAATTTAGAGTTTGTTTCTAGTAATTATGAAGGAATTTATAGTGGAAATTATGTTTTCTACTTCCAGAGAAGAGCCAATGATGTTTCCTTCCCAGACAATGCAGTCAGCGTATCTGTTAATAGCATAACCGGTAAAGTAACATCTGCTACACTTAATTGGAATTATGAGGCATCAATTCCGGATTCCAAGGTTAAGTTGACAAAAGAGGAAGCAATAAAGCTAATTAAGAAAAATATGAATATGAGATTGGTGTATAGATCAAATTACTATTACACCTATGATAAGATCGGAAATCCTACCACAAATGTGAAAGCATATTTGGTATATGAACCGACACAGAATTATATTTCAATTGATGCTAAGACAGGAGAGGTATATCTGTCTAGAAGCGAATGGGTTACAACAGGAACTGATGATGCAAAGTCAGAAAGTGCAGCAAGTACCTCATTAGATGCTGGTAAAGGAAGTACAGCCTTGACCGATGCGGAAATTGCTAAAATATCCGAGTTGAGCAAGCTTATTACAAAGGCAAAAGCAATTGAAATTGTTACTAGTAATTCTTCACTCTATTTAGATAAAAATCTTAAGTCCTATACAGCTTCATTAAGTAAAGTAGAAGATTCCAAGAACAAGACCAGTTATGTGTGGAATGTTAATCTTAATGATCCTAGAGAAGTGAAAGAAAATGACACTTATAGAGCATATGCCTATGCAAGCGTTGATGCGCAAACTGGAAATATCTTATCCTTTAGTGCTTCCATGAATAGCTATTATGATGAAAAGAATAATACCTGGACAGAGGTTAAGATGAATTATAATAAGGAACAGTCTAAGGCTATACTTGAAAACTTCTTAAAGACTCAGATGAAGGACCGCTTCTCAAAATCTGTTTTAGCCGGAGAGTATGATGGTTATTTGGCATACTATCTGAAAGAGGTACCGGTATATGGAGGATACAGTTTCCAGTATAATCGTACCAACGAAGGCATTGAATATCCATATAATAATATTAGTGGTGCCGTTGATGGAGTAACTGGTAAGATATATTCCTTTGGTTCCTACTGGAATGATGAAGTTGTATTCGAATCACCGAAGAATGTAATTTCCGCTGATAAAGCTATGGATTATTATTTAAGCAATGATGGCTTTGGATTAAAATATGAGCTTAATACCATTAATAAACATAACACTAGTTATGGAGAAAATGACAGTTATTATGATAGTGCTCAGGCATATACCGTAGAATATGAAGTGCGTTTGGTATATCGCCCTGATGTAGAACCATATTTCATTTCTCCATTTACCGGAGAACAGTTAAACTATAGCGGAGAAGTATATAAAAAGATTCAATCTTACTCGTATAAGGATATTTCTTTCTCCGAGAAAAAGAACAGGAATATACTTTTACTGGCAGATATGAACATTGGTTTTGAGGGAGAGAAATTCCTTCCAAATCAGAAAATCACAAGAGGTGAATTTGAAAGCTTATTGCAAAAAGTTAGTTATGGCTATCAAAGTACTACTGATGCCGATAGCAACTCAAAGGTTACCTTAACCAGAGAAGTATTGGCTAATATTTTAATTAAGCGTCTAGGCTTAGAAAAAGTTTCTAAACTAAAAGGCATTTACGCAACTGGTTATCTAGACGAAAAAAATATATCCTCTGGTTACCTGGGATCAGTAGCACTTGCAAAAGGATTAGGCCTTGTAACAGGTGTAAATAATAAGTTCTATCCAAAGAATGCGGTTACAAGAGAAAAGGCAGTAGATTTTATCTTTAAATATATTACAGCAGTACAGGATACGGATGGAATCAACAATTTGTATTAATAAATTAAGATAATATCGATAGAAACTAGTTCAGTGTCGAACGAGTGAGTGTGAATCCATGGTATGAGGCGTAAATATCAGGTGATTATTCATAAGACATAATATAATTATGTAGATATATGGGCTTAAGGCAAGAACCAGTAGGACTAATATTAGTCTTGCTGGTTCTTGTTATACCTGACAATTGAAACGATTCGTCGTTTCATCGTGTTGAATAGAATAATATATGGTATTTTAATCTACAATATTAGTACATAAAAAAAGCTGTCCAATCGGACAGCTTTTTACATTATCATAATTAAGCAATGCTATTGATAGCTTTTGTTAAGCGAGAAACTTTTCTAGCAGCTGTATTCTTGTGGAATACGCCCTTAGAACAAGCCTTATCAATTTCAGAAACCGCTTCAACTAAGTTTGTTTTAGCAAGATCTTTATCGCTAACTGCAACAGCAGCGTCAACCTTCTTAATCATAGTCTTAACCTTAGACTTGATCATCTTATTTCTTGCAGCTTTGGTTTCGTTAACTAAAATTCTTTTCTTTGCTGATTTTATATTTGCCATGTGTACACCTCCAAAATAAATTAATTTCAATCAAAGCTCCAAGGACACCAAATTGAGAGTGAGATATCAACAAGGTTTTGATTGTCGTATACTTTCGTTTCATTAAAAACCGGACACGGACGTTCTAATGGAAACATACTATTATATAGTAGTCGAAGTGTTTTATTATGTCAATACATAAATTAAAAAACTTTGCAAAGAATAAGTAACAGTATGGTAATAAAACACCAGGTTGGAGGTATTCAAATGATTAATAAAATTAGAACAGACCTTGCCTTGGAAGCACGTGAAAGCTTTCCGGAGGATAATGTAGAGATTAAAGGTGTGGTACTGACAGAAGATTATAATGAAGAAATCAAAGTGAAAGTATCCACTGTAGTTATTAAAGATGAAAAAGGCGCACAAGCGATGCAGAAACCAATTGGCACCTACATTACTTTAGAAGCCCCAGAAATGAGAGATTCAGAGGATGAGTATCGTAAAAAGGTTGCCGAGGAGGTTGCTAAACACCTTCGAACACTGGCAGGTGATTTAAAGAGAGAAGAAATATTGGTGGTTGGTCTTGGTAACAGGGATGTTACGCCGGATGCCTTAGGTCCACAGGTGGTGGATAATCTTTTTATTACCAGACATCTAATTAATGAATATGGTAAGGATTTCAAGGAGAGACACCAATTGGGTAATCTAAGCGCAATATCACCCGGTGTTATGGCACAGACAGGCATGGAAGCAGTCGAGATTGTAAAAGGAATTATCAAAGAAACTAACCCTAAATTAGTTATTGTTATTGATGCTTTGGCCTCGAGAAGCACCACACGTGTAAATACAACCATTCAATTAACGGATACCGGTATCAGTCCGGGGTCCGGTGTAGGGAATAACCGAAAAGCTTTAAATGAAGCAAGTCTGGGTGTCAAAGTAATTGCTATTGGAGTACCAACAGTAGTGGATGCAGCTACCATTGTTTCGGATACATTAACACAGTATATGAAGAACAGCGATTTTGACGAGGCTGAGATTGATACTTTTATCTCCGAGGTAAGAGAACAGCAAATTGATAATATGTTTGTCACACCTAAGGATATTGATGAATCTGTAAAGCAAATAAGCTTTACGGTTTCTGAAGCAATTAATTCATGCTTTGCACAGCTGGCATAATTCTCAAATATATTTATGCAGGTGCAAGACTTAAGTTATAAAAATGAAGCATCCGAATATAATGAAATAGGCAAAAAATAGCCAAAATAAATCATGTGGTTGCTGCAAGGTAATATTACTATTGCAGCAACCACATCTGATAGGATGTGTCACATGAGTAAATTAAGAATTAGAATAAGACTTAAAATTTATCCTGTACTATGGTCAATCATTTTGTTGGCCGCTGCTTATATTTTAATTCGTTTTGCGGTTATCTCATTTTCAGAAGATATGGGTCAAGCTAGTTTTAGTAAGGCAATCATGTCAAGTTTATATGCAAGAGTTGTAGAGGAAGGCTCGTCTTTAATTAGTTATTATGCTGAAGAAGAAAGAACAGAGTATTCTTTTTGGGTAAACTATCTGGATCATGGATTCGCACTTGGAAAATATACACAGGAGGATGCGGTTGCGGTAGGAGCAGAGTTTAATTCAGTTCCCACAGAAACACCGGTAGAAGACACGGAAACAGCTAGTAATCCGTTAGGAGGATTAAGTGTATATCGCCTTCCAGAGAATAGTCTGGATTTTGAATATATCATGACCAATGGTGGAATCCTTAGGAGTGCAACGCAAAACCTTCTATTAGGAGATAAGACCTTGATTACCAATCAACTGGAGGTTGGTTTCATGGCGGGGGATATAACTCCTTATGAAATTGTTGAAGATAAAGATAATGCTGTGGAAACAGCTTCCGCTGGAGAACAGGTGAAGTATACCTTGGAACAATTAAAAGATACAAACTTTTTAGTAAGTAACTTCTATATTGTTGATAGGTCTACACAAGTGACAGATAGTGTGTTTAACGGAGAGGTATTTTTAACTAAAGATATGACCATGGAACAGGATAGTAGTACGCCACAGATTCTTATTTATCATACCCATTCAAAGGAACGCTACATTGACAGTAGACCAAATAAAGAAGAAGATACGGTGGTTGGAGTGGGAAGCTACTTGACTAAAATATTAGAAGAGGACTATGGATATAATGTTATTCATGACACGTCCCCCTATGATATCGTAAATGGAAAAGAAGATCGTAACGTGGCTTATAATCAGGCGAAAGATGGTGTTAGTAAAATATTAAAAGAGAATAAAAACATTGAAGTCATTATTGATTTACATAGAGATAGCGGGAATGCTAATACTATCATGGTAAATGGTAAAGAGACAGCTAAAATAATGCTATTTAATGGACTTAGCCGTGACTTAAGCGGACCGATTACCTATTTGGACAATCCATATTTACAGGATAATTTAGCTTTTAGTTTTCAGCTGCAATTAAAATCAAAAGAATTGTATCCAGGCCTTTTTAAGAAGAATTACCTTAAAAGCTATCGCTTTAACTTACATTTACGGCCGAAAAGCCTTTTAATTGAACTTGGAACAGAAAAGGATACCCTACAATCCGCAAAGAATGCTATGATACCTTTTGCAGAAGTTTTAGATTCAATTTTAAAAGGAGAATAATTACGGAAGAAACTGCATTTTCTTGCTAGTAACGAATGGTTGTGTTATAATCATACAGAATATTTATGGATAGAATTTACTCAGGAGGAACATAATGGCCTTAGACCAAAGTAAAATAAGAAATTTTTGTATCATCGCCCATATAGATCATGGTAAATCAACGCTGGCGGACCGTATTATTGAAATGACTGGATTATTGACCAGTCGCGAGATGCAGGCACAGGTTCTCGATAATATGGATTTAGAGAGGGAAAGAGGAATTACAATTAAAGCTCAAACCATCCGTACTGTTTATCGGGCAAAAAATGGGGAGGAATATATCTTTAACCTGATCGATACTCCTGGACATGTGGATTTTAATTACGAGGTTTCAAGAAGTTTGGCTGCCTGTGAAGGTGCTATTCTGGTTGTGGATGCTGCGCAGGGGATTGAAGCGCAGACACTTGCCAATGTATATTTGGCACTGGATCATAATCTTGATATCATGCCCGTTATTAATAAAATAGATTTGCCAAGTGCTGACCCGGAACGTGTTATTAATGAAATTGAAGATGTAATTGGGCTGGAAGCACAGGATGCACCACTGGTGTCGGCGAAGAGTGGACTAAATGTTGAACAGGTACTGGAACAAATTGTTGAAAAAATATCGGCACCAAAAGGTGATGCAGACGCTCCCTTACAAGCCTTAATTTTTGATTCCATCTATGACCCCTACAAAGGTGTTATTGTATTCTGTAGAGTGAAAGAAGGTACCGTAACGAAAGGTACGCAAATTCGCATGATGGCGACAGGAGCAGTTGCCGAGGTAGTTGAGCTTGGTATTTTTGGACCGGGGCAATTTATTCCTACGGACAAGCTTTCTGCGGGAATGGTTGGTTATATGACCGCCAGTTTAAAAAATGTTAAGGATACCCGTGTTGGTGATACGATTACAGATAACAAACGGCCTTGTGCAGAGCCCCTTCCGGGTTATAAGAAGGTTAATCCAATGGTATACTGTGGAATGTATCCTGCGGATGGAGCAAAATATCCTGATCTTAGAGATGCACTGGAAAAACTTCAATTAAATGATGCGGCGTTACAATTTGAACCCGAGACCTCTGTGGCTTTAGGCTTTGGTTTTCGATGTGGCTTCTTAGGGCTGCTGCACTTAGAAATCATTCAGGAGCGACTGGAAAGGGAGTATAACCTTGACCTTGTAACCACAGCTCCCAGTGTTATTTATAAAGTGCACAGACACAATGGTGAAGTGTTTGATATTACCAATCCGACCAACCTTCCGGATCCCTCCGAAATTGCATTTCTGGAAGAGCCAATGGTATCTGCAGAGATTATGGTAACCACAGAATTTGTTGGATCAATTATGTCCTTATGTCAAGAGCGTCGCGGTATATATCTTGGAATGGAATATATGGAGACCACAAGAGCGTTGCTAAAATATGATTTACCTCTCAATGAAATTATTTATGATTTCTTTGATGCACTAAAGTCAAGATCCAGGGGGTATGCATCCTTTGATTATGAAATGAAGGGATATGTTCAATCTGAGCTTGTGAAACTTGATATTCTTATTAATAAGGAAGAAGTCGATGCTTTGACCTTTATTGTTCATGCTGAAAGTGCTTATGAACGTGGTAGAAGAATGTGTGAAAAGTTAAAGGATGAGATACCACGTCAGTTATTTGAAATCCCAATTCAAGCAGCCATTGGCAGCAAGGTTATTGCCAGAGAAACTGTTAAAGCAATGAGAAAAGACGTACTTGCCAAGTGCTACGGTGGTGATATTACCCGTAAAAAGAAACTGTTAGAGAAGCAGAAGGAAGGTAAGAAGAGGATGCGACAGGTTGGTAACGTAGAAATTCCTCAGAGTGCCTTCATGAGTGTACTGAAGTTGGACGAAAATTAGAGTGTCAAATTCAGCGATAAGTAGTGCTTTGTAATTTACACCTTTATATTAGGAGCTATAGGTTAATTGACGAAGCTTGCTGTTTGGATAGCTTTTGATACTTAAATTAAATCGATAAGAAAAAGAGAGTTTGAACAATAACTACTCGTTTGATTTCAGACGATTCACTTATCCAGGGTGGTTATTTGCTAAAACTCTCTTTTGTTGCGTTATATTTCACTTAAGCTCGTGGTAATATTTTGCTATTAAGCTTGATAAACCAGCATTTTCTTTAATAAAAATGGTTTCTTTATCCAAGGTTTTATGTATTATATCAAGCAATAATTAAGATTTGTACGGCAATGTTTGAGTATCTTAAGTTTGAGTATCTTAATTGAAGAATTTTTGTAAAAATTATAGTACACATTTGGTATAGTTAATGAACTCATTGGAGGTGACACGAAATGATAGAACAAAAGAAACATGAGATGCATAAGGAACTTAAAAATGAGTTAAACAACGAGCTTGGCTTATATATTCATATCCCTTTTTGTGTAAAGAAGTGTGATTATTGTGATTTTTTATCTGCACCTGCTACCAATGAGATTCGTGAGCAATATGTTAAGGCTCTCCTTAATGAGATTGAAAGTTATCAGGAGCTGGCTAAAAATTATGTGGTTGCAACAATATTTATTGGCGGTGGTACTCCGTCTAGCTTGGAAGTTGGTCAAATTAAGCGTATTATGAACAACATTTATCAAGTATTTTGCTTGAAGAATGGGGCAGAGATTACAATTGAGGTTAATCCAGGGACAGTAAATAAAGATAAGCTTATGGAATATCTAGAAGCTGGGATTAACCGGATTAGCTTTGGATTACAATCAACCAATGATACAGAATTGAAACTCCTTGGAAGACTTCATAATTATATGCAATTTGAAGAAAACTATAAATTAGCACGAAATCTTGGCTTTCATAACATCAATGTGGATTTGATGTCAGCTCTGCCAGGACAAACTTTGAACTCCTGGGAAGAAACCTTAAATAAGGTATTAGCTCTAAAGCCTGACCATATTTCAGCCTATAGTCTTATTATTGAAGAAGGGACAAAGTTCCACGAAAGATATCAAGAAGCAGCGATAGGGTATAAAGAATTACCGGATGAAGAAACGGATCGGCAAATGTATCATCGGACAAAAGAATTGTTAGAGGACTTTGGTTACTATAGATATGAAATATCGAATTATGCAAAACCAGGTTACGAGTGTTCACATAACAAATCCTATTGGATAGGTACACCTTATCTGGGATTAGGTCTAGGAGCATCCTCATTACTTAAAGTGAGACGTTTTACAAAGCTGGACGACCTTGAAGAGTACATGAAAGTGTGTCAGACACCTTCGGACTCCGTTCAAGATGGGATGACGGAGGTTGGACCAACCAGATTGATTGCGGAATACGAAGCATTAACATTGTCACAGAGAATGGAAGAGTTCATGTATTTAGGATTACGCTTATGTGAAGGTGTAAAAAAGAGTGATTTTCTTCGCAGGTTTTCTGTTGAAATGAAGGACGTCTATGGTGAGGTAATAGAACAGCTAAAGAATAAGGCGGTGCTGATAGAAGAAGGGGATATCGTTCGTCTTTCAGAATATGGAATTGATGTTAGTAATTCCGTTTTGTATCTTTTTTTAAATGGGGATTAGGTTAAAAAAATCATAAAAACACCTTGACAAAAGAAATTGATAGTGCTATTTTAATTATAGATGTTAGCACTCTACTCGAATGAGTGCTAACAAAGAAACTTCCAACCATAATTAATTCTTAAGATACGATGGAATGAGGTAGGATATGCAGCAGTTGGATGAAAGAAAATTAAAGATATTACAAGCGATTATCCGTAATTATCTGGATACTGGTGAGCCGGTAGGATCAAGGACTATTTCAAAATATACGGATCTGAATTTGAGTTCCGCAACCATACGAAATGAGATGGCCGATTTAGAAGAGCTTGGTTTTATTGTTCAACCCCATACTTCTGCCGGACGAATACCATCAGACAAAGGTTATCGTCTCTATGTAGATTTATTGCTACAGGATAAGGTACAGGAAGTAGAGAATATGAAGGAAATACTAATCGAAAAGGCAGATCGATTAGAAAATCTATTACAGCAAGTTGCGAAATTATTAGCTGTAAATACACAGTACACTACGATGGTTTCCTCACCGCAATATAAAAAGAAAGTAAAGTTTATTCAGTTAACTGAAGTGGATGAACATCAACTGTTAGCCGTAATAGTATTTGAACGCAATATAGTTAAGAATAAAATAATTCATATTGCTTCGTCGTTAAGTAAGGAAACCTTATTAAAACTTAACATAATTATTAATACCTTCCTGCAAGGCTTAGATCTTGGTGAAATCACACTTCCAGTTATTTCACAGATGAAGGAACAGGCTGGAGAATATCGAACGATTGTAAATGATATTTTAGATGCTATCATGCAGGCAGTAACAGAGGAAGAGGATATAGAGATATATACTTCTGGAACCACCAACATCCTTAGATATCCAGAGTTAAGTGATAGAGAAAAGGCAGTAGATTTGCTCTATACCTTTGAAGAAAAGAAAGTTCTATCGGAATTTATTCAGGACAAAATGGAAGATGAAGAAAAACGAGGGATACAGGTATACATCGGAGATGAAACCCCTGTAGAGTCAATGAAGGAATGTTCCGTGGTTACAGCAACTTATGAAGTTGAAGAAGGTGTATATGGCAAAGTAGGTATTATTGGACCTAAGAGAATGGATTATCAGAAGGTTGTTAGCACACTTCAGTCGCTAATGACTCAACTAGATGATATATTTAAGAAGAAGTAACTAGTCTATTGATTAGTTACCACAAGACATAGTATTTTGCTCGATGCAGTTGGCTGGTGGATAACCAGATGAAGGAATGGAGGATATGGATAAAACAATAGAAATCATGAAAGCAGCAATGGAAAAGGAGAAAGCGATGAAGGATAATTCAAAAGAGACCGGTGATATTGGTTTTGATGCGACGCAGGTGAACGATGGTTATGAGGAAACAGCAGCTTTTGAAGATGCAGAGAATGCAGAAGAAGTTGTTGCTATGTCAGAGGAGCCTGAGGAAGTAGAGGGTAAACCGGAAAAATCAGCAAAGAATTTCTTCAAAAATTCGAAAGTAAAGGAAATGGCAGCAAAGGATCAAAAAATAGAGGAATTAAATGATCGTTTGATGAGGACGATGGCTGAGTTTGATAATTTCCGTAAGCGTTCCGAGAAGGAAAAGGCAATGATGTTTGATATCGGTGTTAAATCGGTTATCGAGAAATTACTTCCCATCATTGATAATTTTGAAAGAGGATTGGGAACAGTTACCGAGAAGGAAAAGGAAAGTGGTTTTGCACAAGGTATTGACATGATCTATCGTCAGTTAATCACTGGACTTGATGAAATTGGTTTAAAACCAATTGATGCAGTTGGAAAGGAATTCGATCCGAACCTTCACAATGCTGTAATGCACGGCGAAGATGAAAATCTTGGCGATAATACAGTTTCAGATGAGTTTCAAAAGGGTTATATCTACCGCGATATGGTAGTTCGTCACAGTATGGTTAAAGTTGTCAATTAGATAATTTATATTAAATCAGGAGGTTACAAACATGGGTAAAATAATTGGTATTGACTTAGGAACAACAAATTCATGTGTTGCAGTTATGGAAGGTGGTAAACCGGTAGTTATCGCAAATACCGAAGGAGCTAGAACAACTCCATCTGTTGTAGCATTTACAAAAACCGGAGAGCGTTTAGTTGGTGAACCTGCAAAACGTCAGGCTGTTACAAATTCAGATAAGACCATTTCTTCGATCAAGAGACACATGGGAACAGATTTCAGAGTAAAGATTGACGATAAGAGATATTCTCCACAGGAAATCTCCGCAATGATCTTACAGAAATTAAAAGCTGACGCAGAAAGCTACCTTGGCGAAAAGGTTACAGAAGCTGTTATTACAGTACCTGCATACTTTAATGATGCTCAGAGACAGGCAACAAAGGATGCTGGTAAGATTGCTGGTCTGGATGTAAAGAGAATTATCAACGAGCCTACAGCTGCAGCTCTTGCCTATGGTCTTGACAATGAGCATGAGCAGAAGATTATGGTTTATGACTTAGGTGGCGGTACCTTCGACGTATCCGTTATCGATATCGGTGATGGTGTTATCGAAGTTCTTTCAACTTCTGGTGATAATAGACTTGGTGGTGACGATTTTGATGATAGAATCACAAGATTTATGATTGATGAGTTCAAAAAATCTGACGGCGTAGATTTATCCCAGGATAAGATGGCTCTTCAGAGATTAAAGGAAGCGGCTGAAAAGGCTAAGAAGGAACTATCTTCTTCCACAACAACTAACATTAATCTACCTTTCATCACTGCAACAGCAGAAGGTCCTAAGCATTTTGACTTAAACCTTACTCGTGCTAAATTCGATGAATTAACACATGATTTAGTAGAAAGAACTGTAGTACCTGTACAGAACGCTCTTCGTGATGCTGGTCTTTCTGCTTCTGATATTAAGAAAGTATTATTGGTGGGTGGTTCCACACGTATTCCAGCTGTTCAGGATAAAGTAAGACAGTTAACTGGTCAGGAGCCTTCCAAAACCTTAAATCCTGATGAGTGTGTTGCTATTGGTGCATCCATTCAGGGTGGTAAATTAGCAGGTGATGCAGGCGCAGGAGATATCCTTCTTCTTGACGTTACTCCATTATCACTTTCTATCGAAACTCTTGGTGGTGTAGCTACTAGATTAATCGAAAGAAATACAACTATTCCTACCAAGAAGAGCCAGGTATTCTCTACCGCAGCTGATAACCAGACTGCAGTTGATATCAATGTTGTTCAAGGTGAGAGACAGTTTGCGAAAGACAATAAGAGTCTTGGACAATTCCGTCTTGATGGTATTCCACCAGCAAGAAGAGGCGTTCCACAGATCGAAGTTACCTTTGATATCGATGCAAATGGTATTGTAAATGTATCTGCAAAGGATCTTGGAACTGGTAGAGAACAACATATTACAATTACATCTAATACAAATCTTTCAGATTCAGATATTGATAGAGCAGTTAGAGAAGCAGCAGAATACGAAGCACAGGATAAGATTCGTAAGGAAGCAGTTGATGTTCGTAACGATGCAGATTCTATGGTATTCCAGACAGAAAAGGCATTAAGCGAAGTAGGCGATAAGATTGATGCTAGTGCAAAAGCAACTGTAGAAGCTGATTTAGCAAGACTTAAGGAATTAATTGAGAAATCAAATCCTGAGGTTATGACGGAAGGCGAAGTTGCCGATATTAAAGATGCAAAAGAAAAGCTTATGACAAATGCGCAGGCACTGTTTGCAAAATTATATGAGCAAAGTGGAGCAGGTGCAGGCGGTCCTGGCCCTGATATGAACGGTGCTGGATACCAAGGAGCTGGAAATACTGGCTACAATGATGATGTTGTAGATGGAGATTACCGTGAAGTATAAGTATTAGCAAAACGCTAATATAAGGAATATCTTAAAGCATAAAAATATTTATCTTTAAGACAATTCTTTTATCATAGAATGCAAATAGGCGGTCATACGTTGACTGCCTGTTTGCCTATGAAACAAAGGATTTGGCCTGCACAGTCGGTGCAAGGCAGAGAGAAGTTATGAAAGGTGAAGGAGAAGATGGCAGACAAACGTGATTATTATGAGGTCTTAGGTGTCGGTAAATCAGCCTCGGATGACGAGCTGAAGAAAGCATATAGACAGCTTGCAAAAAAATATCATCCCGATACTAACCCTGGGGATCAAGCAGCGGAGGCAAAGTTCAAAGAAGCATCGGAGGCATATGCCATATTAAGTGATGCAGATAAAAGAAGACAGTATGACCAATTCGGACATTCTGCTTTTGAGGGCGGAGCTGGTGGAGCCGGAGGCTTCGATTTTTCAGGTATGGACATGGGTGATATCTTTGGTGATATTTTTGGAGATATCTTTGGTGGACGTTCCAGACGTCCTAATAATGGACCAGCACAAGGGGCAAGTATTCGCGCTTCTGTCAGAATTTCTTTTGAAGATGCCGTATTCGGCGTTGAAAAGGAGTTAGATCTTCCGTTAAAAGACGAGTGTAATACCTGTCATGGTACTGGAGCTAAGCCTGGTACATCATCTGAAACCTGCCAGAAGTGTGGCGGTAAAGGTCAGGTAGTATTTACACAACAATCTTTCTTTGGAATGGTACGTAATGTTCAAACTTGTCCGGATTGTAAGGGAACAGGTAAGATAATTAAAGATAAATGTTCGGATTGTTCCGGAAGCGGATATATTACCAGCAGAAAGAAAATCAAGGTTGCCATCCCTGCTGGTATTGATGCGGGTCAAAGCGTACGTATTAGAGGCAAAGGAGAACCTGGCACAAATGGCGGTCCTAGAGGCGATCTTCTGGTGGAAGTTGAAGTTAGCAGACATCCAATCTTCCAGCGTCAGGAATATGATATTTTCTCCACAGCACCGGTATCCTATGCAACTGCAACTCTTGGCGGTGACATAAAAATTAATACAGTAGATGGCGATGTTATATATAATGTGAAGCCAGGAACACAAACAGATACAAAGGTACGCCTTCGTGAAAAAGGAGTACCAAGTCTTCGTAATAAAGCAGTACGAGGGGATCATTACGTTACCCTTGTGGTTCAAGTACCTACAAGCTTAAATGCTGAGCAAAAGGAACTCTTGAAAAAGTTTGATGAAGCAATGACAGGGAAATCTGAAACTGCTCCAGAGCATGAGGGTGAAAAAGAAAAAGGAAAGAAGAAATTCTGGAAGAATTAAAAAAACTTGAAGGGGATGTTTTTAAAACAGCCCCTTTCCTTTGCGTAAATGGATGGAGTCATGAGTTCGAAGGACAAAAGCCAATGAAGGATATGTATGCTGAATATGACAGTATCTATATCCATCTGGACTTGCCTTACCATCATGAATTGCCTAAAAGAAGGCAATTCATGATGCCGGTCTGCGCCATCTGGATATAGATACTGTCATATTCAGCTCTTTTCGTTAGAGAAGGCTTTTGTCAGGGGAATCATAATCTTAAGGAATTGTGATCGTAAGGAATTGTGATAGTAAGAAATTGTAATAGTACGAAATTATGACCGTAAGAACTCATAAGTTTAAGTGATTTTGATGATAGGAATGCATGGTCTTAAGAAATATTAACATTAAAAACCTGGGGAGAATACTATGAAGTGGAAGAAATTAACGCTTGAGACGACAACAGAGGCGGTGGACCTTATTAGTGATTTATTAAATGACCTTGGTATTGTAGGAATTGAAATTAGCGATAAGATTCCTTTGTCCGAGGAAGACAGGCAACGTATGTTTATTGACATACTTCCGGATTTAGGGGAGGATGATGGCAAATCACTGATTAGTTTCTATGTTGATGAAGAGGAAGATCTGTCCTCCTTGCAAGCGGGTCTGAAGGAAGGACTACAGGAATTATCCGCATATACCAATATAGGTACTGCAAGACTTGAGGTTACCGAAACCGAGGATAAGGACTGGATTAATAATTGGAAGGAATTCTTCAAGCCTTTTCGCGTGGACGATACTATCGTAATTAAGCCTACCTGGGAGACCTTGGAGGACGCTAATGACGGTGATATCATTATTGAAATTGACCCTGGTACCTCCTTTGGTACAGGTTCACACGAAACCACAAAGCTATGTATTCTCGGTATGAAAGAGTTTATTAAGGAAGGTGTTTGTGTATTGGACGCCGGAAGTGGAAGTGGTATCTTATCCATTATCGCTAAAAAACTAGGTGCAAAGGAAGTCCTTGGAATTGATATCGATGAGAATGCCACCAACTCTGCATATGAAAATGCTGGTGTAAACGGCCTTTTAAATCATGAGAATGAGATAACGTTTATGACTGGTAACTTAATCGAGGATCAGGGAATACGTACACAGATTGGCAAAGAACATTATGAGGTTGTGGTTGCGAATATACTTGCAGATGTAATCATCCCGCTGTCAGAGGTGATAGGAGAGAATATGAAGCAAGGCGGTATATTTATCAGCTCAGGTATTATCTATATGAAGGAAAAAGATGTTGAACAGGCTATTCTTAAGAATGGTTTTACTATTCTTAAAGTTAACCGTATGGGAGACTGGGTTTCCTTTGTAGCCCAAAAATAAATATAATTCTATTATTACTAATGTAAAGCTCTCTTACCTCTAAGGTTTAGGGAGCTTTTGATGGGTAACTATTAGAAAAGATTATAAATAATTCTATTGAACATATGTTCTTACTAGCGTATAATGTCGATAGACATTATACCCGCGCCGACGAAGAGAGTGCGCGTAACTGGCACAAAGTGCCAATAAGGAAGATCATACCAAAGGAGCAGCATTATGCATCGTTTTTATGTAGACCCTTCTCAAATTGAAGAAAATATTATTACAGTTATTGGTTCTGATGTAAACCACATCAAGAATGTTCTTCGGATGAGACAGGGCGACGAAATAATAATTTGTAATGGACAAGGAAAAGATTGTTATTGTATAATTAAAAAGGTGTCAGAAGCTGAAATTACAGCCCAAATTCTGGAGCAACAGGAAGCAAACACCGAATTGAAGACAAGAATAACTTTGTTTCAAGGAATACCGAAAAAGGATAAGATGGAGCTGATTATTCAAAAAGCAGTGGAGCTTGGTGTTCATGAAATTGTTCCGGTTATGACAAAGCGTGTAGTCGTTAAACTTGAGGATGTTAAGAAGGAAGCGAAGAAGCTTGAGAGATGGCAGGCGATTGCCGAGGAGGCAGCCAAGCAATCGAAAAGAGGTATGATTCCACAGATTAAACCGGTTCAAAGTTACAAGGAAGCTTTGAAAAATGCAGCAGAACTGGATTATGCCTTAGTTCCTTATGAGAATGCTAAGGGAATACAGCATACAAGAGAAATCATGAGTGGTTTAAAACAGCATCAGACCATCGGTGTTTTTATAGGACCGGAGGGCGGTTTTGAAGATTTTGAAATCGAGGCAGCGCTACAACAAGATATTCTTCCTATTACATTAGGTAGAAGAATTCTAAGAACAGAGACGGCTGGATTATGTGTGCTTTCTATGATGGCACTTATGTTAGAAGATTAATAGCAGAAACATCATTTCTGTTTTTTAAAATGTTATACAGGAGGTGGAATGGTGGAGATACAACTTTGGAGAGAAATCCTTGATCCATATTCCTTAGCAGTTGACGAGTTAATTACTAAGTTTGAACATATAATTGATGAATATAGACATGTTGGTGCGTATTCACCAATTGAACAAGTAACAGGAAGAGTTAAAACCATATCAAGTATTCTGCAAAAGGCACAGAAAAAAGAGATTGACTTGATGAATTTTGAAGAGGAAATTGATGACATAGCCGGAATACGAATTATATGTCAGTTTGTGGAAGATATTTATAAAGTAGTGGATATTATTAGAAATAGATCTGATATGAGTATTATTAATGAGAAGAACTACGTTAATAATGCAAAGGTGAGCGGTTATCGCTCTTATCATCTAATTGTTACCTATGCAGTAGAAACCTTAAAGGGAAAGAAAGAGCTCCAAGTGGAAATTCAGATTAGAACCATGGCTATGAATTTCTGGGCTACCATCGAGCACTCCCTGCAATACAAATATAAAAAGAACATGCCAGAACATATTCGCCAAAGACTTTCAGCAGCAGCAGAGGCTATTCTAATTTTAGACCACGAAATGTCTGTTGTACGAGATGAGATAATGGATGCACAAAATTCCTTTACAATTAAAGCGAATATTGTTGCTGATATATTAACTAACATTCAGAATCTATATAAGGTGGCGAATAAGCAGGAAGTAATTAAAATTCAAGACGAGTTTTTCCGTATTTATCAAGAGGGAGATCAGGAGGAGTTGGCTAAATTTAGTCACCAGCTTGATTTGGTATCAGCAAGATATCGTGCTCAAAGTTTACGATAATCGGAGATACCCTCGTTGATAATAAACGGAGTGAGAAGATGAATTTACCTAAATTATTTGAGGACAGAATGAAAGAACTTTTGGGAGAGGAGTACGAGGAGTACTTAACGTGTTATTCCAAGCCACATTTTGGTGGCTTGCGTTTAAACACCCTCAAATCTAACCCAAAAGAATTCGAGCAGATCTGTCCTTTTTCCATAAAATCAATTCCCTGGGTGAAAAATGGGTATTACTATGATACCAATGAGCAGCCAGCGAAACATCCTTATTATTATGCTGGGTTATATTATATTCAGGAACCTAGTGCGATGACTCCAGCAAGCCTTCTTCCAGTAAAACCAGGAGATAAAGTACTGGATGTCTGTGCTGCACCGGGTGGAAAGAGTACGGAACTGGGAGCACGACTTCAGGGTGAAGGAGTCTTAGTAACCAATGATATTAGCAATTCCAGAGCAAAGGCTCTGCTTAAGAATATAGAACTGTTTGGAATCCGTAATTCATTAATTTTATCTGAAGCTCCTAATAAGCTGGTAGATTATTTCCCGGAATATTTCGATAAAATTCTTATTGATGCACCTTGCTCTGGGGAAGGTATGTTTCGTAAGAGTCCTGCTATCATGAAAAATTGGGAGCAGTATGGTGTGGATTATTATAATAAATTACAGAAAGAGATTATTTTATTAGCTGCGAAGATGTTAAAACCTGGCGGTTATATGCTTTATTCTACCTGTACCTTTTCACCAGAAGAAAACGAGGGAACAATTTCATATTTATTAGATCAATGTCCTGAGTTTAAAGTAGTACCTGCTTTACCTGATGAAGCAATTCAAAAGGAATATGGACTAAGCTATGAGGGATTTGACTTTGGAAAACCCGAATGGGTGAAGGGCAGAGAAGAGCTAAAACATTGCATACGTCTCTGGCCACATAAAATTGATGGGGAAGGGCATTTTATTACCTTACTTCATAAGGAGATAAAAAATAACACAACATTGACCGGTATTAACTCTGAACAGAAGATAAATGATTCGAAATTATCTAAAATGAATGGGAAAGCAGCAAAATCTACTCTTTCAGAGGAAGCCCTTGAATTTATAGAAGAACTTGCATTTCCTGTCAAACAAGAAAACCTGGTGGTGCACGAAGATAGAGTATTCCTTGTTCCTGATGGGCTTCCAGAATTAAAGGGACTTAGAATATTAAGACAGGGTCTATTGCTAGGTGAGATGAAAAAGCAACGTTTTGAGCCTTCACAGGCCTTGGCGAATGCTCTTAAGGTGTTTGATTATAAGAAGATCATAAAACTAAGTGTGAAAGATTCAAATGTAATTCGCTATCTTAAGTGTGAAACCATAGAACTGGAAGAAGAGTATAAAGATGGTTGGTATCTTATTTGTGTGGAGGAATATCCACTTGGATGGGTGAAGTATACAAAAGGACAATGCAAGAATAAATATCTACCTGGATGGCGCTGGGTATAAGAGTGAAAGATAAATCCTTCCACTCGAAAAGAGCCTGCTGGGCAGTCTCTTTCATCACATTTTGAGATAGCGCTTAGCGCTATAATGGAGAATAAATATGGCACAACAACTACGTTTGGACAAGTATCTTGCAGATATGGGTGTAGGTACAAGAAGTGAGATTAAAAACTATATTCGTAAAGGAAGAGTTAAAATAGGCGGGGTTGTATGTAATAAGCCAGAACAGAAAGTTTCATTTGATCAGGATGATATTTTGTTTGATGATAAACAGATAACCTATGTTAACTATGAATATTTTATGTTAAATAAGCCTGCTGGAGTGGTTTCTGCAACCATGGATAAGGTCAGCCAGACAGTGCTGGATTTAATTACGGATAAAAAAAGAAAAGATTTATTCCCAGTGGGAAGGCTGGATAAGGATACCGAAGGATTATTGTTATTAACCAATGATGGAGCTTTGGCACACCAATTACTTTCCCCTAAGAAACACGTGGATAAGGTTTATTACGCAAAAGTTCAAGGCTGGGTTACCGCTAGTGACCAGGAAGCATTTTTGGCAGGAGTTGATATTAATGAAGATAATCTGACTCTGCCGGCAAAGCTTACGATCCTTAAGTCTGGTGAAATATCAGAAGTTGAACTTACCATTACGGAAGGTAAATTCCATCAGGTGAAGCGTATGTTTGAAGCGGTGGAGAAAGAAGTTATCTATTTAAAGCGTCTCTCTATGGGAGGACTTGTTCTTGACCCGAAATTAGAGTTAGGTGAATACCGCGAATTAACCCGGGAAGAAATTGATTATTTAAAGAAACTGAAGGAAGAGGAAACCAGTGACTAATGGTTTATAAGTTAGTTAAGGTTTCCATTAATTTAAAATACTGGAGAATATGATGCTTAAGGATATAGAAGCTGTAATTTTTGATTTGGACGGTACCTTAATTGATTCCATGTGGATGTGGAAGCAGATTGATATAGAATATCTTGAACGATTTGGACTTGAATTGCCATTGGATCTTCAAAAAATGATTGAAGGAATGAGTTTTTCAGAAACTGCTATTTATTTTAAAGAAAGATTTAAACTGGAAGATAGTATTGATCAGATTAAAAGTGACTGGAATAAGATGGCTTGGGATAAATATCAGAATGAGGTGCCACTAAAGGACGGCGTACTTGAGTTCTTGGTATATTTAAAAGAGAATAACATTCCAGCAGGAATCGCTACCAGTAATTCAAAAGAGCTGGTTGATCTGATTATTAATATTCACGATTTGCAAGGATATTTTACGTCCATACGAACCTCCTGTGAGGTGGCAAAAGGGAAACCTTCACCAGATATTTACCTTTTAGTTGCCAGTGATCTTGGGGTAGAACCTGAAAAATGTCTTGTGTTTGAGGATGTACTACAGGGAGTCATGGCTGGTAAAAATGCGAACATGAAGGTTTGTTCTGTTTATGATGAAGCATCTTTAACAGAACAGGATAGCAAGAGAAAACTAGCGGATTATGAGATTATATCTATGACGGAAGTATTACAATAAATTTTCTAGGGCAATAAATAAACGCAATTTTTTATAACATGGTTCGTTAAAGGTGTACGAAATAACAATTGAGCAAGTTTGAATTAGTAAAATGCAGGTGCATTATTGTGAAATGGAGTAGTTTATGAAGCAATTTATTGTACAACAGAATGAAGCAGGACAGAGACTGGATAAGCTGCTTACGAAAATATTAAATAAAGCTCCAAAGAGTTTCTTATATAAAATGCTTCGTAAAAAGAATATTACCCTTAATGGTAGAAAAGCTGACGGAGCAGAAAAACTGAATGTGGATGATCTAATCACGCTTTTTCTTTCCGATGATACCATTACAGAATTTAGTGAGCAAATTAAGACAGTAAAAATTGATACTACTAAGATAGAGGCTAATGTGCAGGTTGTCTATGAGGACGAGCATGTATTATTCGTCAATAAACCGCTAGGAGTACTGTCTCAAAAAGCTGAAAAAGATGATATTTCAATGGTGGAATATATCATTTCATATCTCTTATCCTCAAATCAGATAACAGAGGAAAACTTAAAGAGTTTTAAGCCTGCGATTTGTAATCGCCTTGACCGTAATACCAGTGGTATTTTAATTGCAGGGAAATCCCTGATTGGTTTGCAAGAGATGGCGAAGCTTTTAAAAGACCGAACTTTACATAAGTATTATTTATGTATCGTAAAGGGGAAAGTGGATGGGAAGCAAAGGATTGAGGGCTACCTTACAAAGGATGAGATGAAAAACCAGGTCAAAATCCATCAGAAGCAGATAGAGAATACGGAATATATTTGTACAGAATATGAACCAATTTCGTTGTCTAAAAAGATGACCACTGTACAAGGAATAGAAGAGGAATTTACTCTATTACAGGTGAAGTTGATTACAGGGCGTTCTCACCAAATAAGAGCTCATCTTGCAAGTATCGGACATCCAATCCTTGGTGACTTTAAATATGGTGATAAAAAAACTAATGAATATTTTAAAAGCAAATATGGACTTACCCATCAATTACTGCATTCTTATCGAATGATATTACCTGAATTGGAGGGTGAATTATCCTACTTATCTAATAAGGAATTTCAAGCAGACTTATCAGGAATATTTAAGCGCATAAAGAAGGATTTAATGTAATAAATCAAATAGATGTAAAAGTAATGATTATAGTATAGATGAATATAGTGTTATTTGATTAAAAGGATAAAAATTATAGGATGCATGCTTTATAAACTACAAGAAGAAAAGCAATTTATGCTATAATATTAATGAATTAGATAAGGGGGAAGTGTTATGCCATCCTGGAATTCAAGAGGGTTAAGGGGATCCATGTTGGAGGAAATGATTAATCTTACCAATACCAGGTATAGAGAGAAACATCTGGCTTTAATTCAGAAGGTTCCGACACCGATTACCCCAATTAACATAGACAAAGAACATAGGCACATTACCCTTGCTTATTTTGAACAGAAAAGTACCGTGGATTATATTGGAGTTGTACAAGGGATTCCGGTTTGTTTCGATGCGAAGGAGTGCGCGGTTGATACCTTTACAATGAATAATGTTCATCAACATCAGATTGAGTTTATGAAAGAATTTGAGGAACAGCAGGGAATCGCTTTTTTACTAATCTATTATAAGAAATATGATCTCTACCATTATCTAACCTTTGAACGACTCTATGAATTTTATCAAAGAGCTGTTAATGGAGGAAGAAAGAGTTTCCGTTTTGAAGAGCTTGACCCTAATTATCATATAACGGTACAGGGTGGAACCTGTGTCCATTATCTTGAGACCTTAAGTAAGGACCTGGAGCGCAGGGAAGAAAGGAATGTCTAACGATGCAAATTCAGATTGACCCAACAATATATACGGAAAGACCCGATCCAACCAGCAGATTGGAGAAGGAGAATAGAAGCTATGATTTGTTGGAGAAGCTTCAAATTCCTTTTATACGAATTGACCATGGAGAAGCAAAGACAATTGAAGATTGCAATGAGGTAGACCAGCTCCTTCAAATTACAATTTGTAAGAACCTTTTTCTGTGCAATACGCAAAAAACGCAGTTTTATCTTCTGGTTTTGCCGGGTGATAAAAAATTTCAGACAAAGCTTCTTTCTTCACAAATTGGAACAGCAAGGTTATCCTTTGCATCCGCAGAGTTTATGGAGGAATTTTTGGACATTACACCGGGATCAGTTAGTATTTTAGGACTTATGAATGATGTTAACAACAGAGTGCAGTTATTAATTGATGAGGATATTCTGAAAGAGGAGTATTTTGGCTGTCATCCTTGTGTTAACACCACCAGTATTAGAGTAAAAACCTCTGATATTTTAGAAAAATTTCTCCCAGAAGTTAAACATGAGGCGATTCTGGTGAATTTATAATGCAATAGCTTTGAGGTATGGAAATATGTGCTGTGTATTTTCCATATCTCTTATTTATATAGATATTATTTAACATTTGGATTGACAGTTGGAATATATTACTCTATAATCGATAAACAAAGCGTTGTGGTAGCGAATTATCACATCACAGTGATGAAGCGAATGCTGACATAGATTTGATGAATTGAATAACATCGAATTAATTAAATTAAACTATTTAAATAAAGTAGAGTTATTGTTATTTATAAGGTCGGAGAAAGGTTAGGTGTTATTATGAATGAAAAGTTGTTACATACCCCAGAAGGTGTTAGAGATATCTATAATACGGAATGTGCTTTAAAGCTAACACTACAGAATAAACTTCATCAGGTTCTAGGTTGTTATGGATTTCAGGATATTCAGACACCAAGTTTCGAATTCTTTGATATTTTTAATCAGGAACGTGGGACGGTTCCTTCCCGTGATATGTACAAATTCTTTGACCGTGAAGGTAATACCTTGGTTTTGAGACCTGATATCACACCGTCTATAGCAAGATGTGCAGCGAAGTATTATAAGGAAGAGTTGCTGCCAATTAGGCTATGTTATGTAGGAAATACCTTTATTAATAATACCAGTTATCAGGGGAAACTAAAGGAAGTCACGCAACTTGGAGCGGAATTAATCAATGATGACAGTGTAGACGCTGATGCGGAGATGCTGGCACTAACCATCGAATGTCTATTAAAATCAGGATTAACGGAATTCCAAGTGGAGATTGGAAATGCCGATTTTTTTCTGGCTCTCATGGAAGAGACAGGGTTACAGGAAGAAGAGATTGATAACCTAAGATTACTAATAGAAAAGAAGAACCTGTTTGGTGTTGAGGATATTATAAGAAAGACAGAAATGAGCAGTGAACTGAAAGATATGTTGCTTATGCTACCAGAACTGTTTGGCACTCTCGAAATCTTAACACATGCAAAGGAGCTAACCAATAATTTAAGAGCAATCACTGCCATTGAACGTTTGGAGAAATTATTTGAAATACTAACGGAATACGGTTATGAGAAGTATATCTCTTTTGATCTTGGAATGTTGAGCAAATATAACTATTATACTGGTATTATCTTTAAAGCCTATACTTACGGGACGGGAGATGCCGTAGCTACTGGCGGAAGATACGACAATCTTGTTGGACAGTTCGGGAAAGAAGCACCTGCCATTGGGCTTGCAATCGTAATAGATCAATTAATACTTGCACTAACCAGACAGAAATTATTACAGGAGCCGGAAGCAACTGACACAATGATTTTATATGCTGCTGAATATCGGAGTCAAGCCATAGCACTTGCCAATCATTTTAGAAATACAGGAATCAACATCATTCTACAAAAGTCGAACGAAGTGCAGGAGTTGGAATCTTATTTGAATTACGCTAAGAGGATAGGTGCTGGCGGTGTTTTGTATTTGAATACAGAGACCGAGATTCAAGTTCACGATCTTGCAAATAGGACTGTACAAACCGCATTAATCCAAGAACTACTTCAGTAGAATGCTTTGTTTTTGATGGATTGAATTGCTGATATTGACAATAAAGTCTCGAATAAAAATGTCTTAACTAGAAAGGAAGGTATGTAGCATGAGATATATTACAATAGCATTGGCAAAGGGAAGATTGGCTTTAAATACACTGGAGATGCTTGAACGCATCGGGATAACCTGTGAGGAGATTAAAGATAAAACCTCGCGAAAGCTTATCTTTGTAAATGAAGAATTAAAATTAAAATTCTTTTTAGCTAAGGCAAGTGACGTGCCTACATATGTAGAATATGGTGCAGCTGATATTGGGGTTGTAGGAAAGGACACTATTTTAGAGGAAGGGCGTAAGATGTACGAGGTAATCGATCTTGGCCTTGGTAAATGTAGAATGTGTGTGGCAGGACCGGAATCTGCAAGAGAATTGTTACAGCACGGAGCGCTAATACGAGTGGCTACAAAGTATCCGAACATTGCAAAGGACTATTTCTATAATAAAAAGCATCAAACCGTGGAGATAATTAAACTGAATGGCTCAATTGAGTTAGCACCGATTGTGGGGTTATCCGAGGTTATTGTAGATATTGTTGAAACAGGTTCAACCCTTCGTGAGAATGGTCTGGAGGTTTTGGAGGAAATTTGCCAACTTTCTGCACGCATGGTCGTGAACGAAGTAAGCATGAAAATGGAACACGAACGTATTACAAAGATAATTAAGGACTTAAAAGAGGCCATTTAAATAGAATCAATTGTAAAATGTAAATAAATCACCTGTAATGAGTTGATAACAAGGCTTGGAATAAGTAAGGACGTCAGTGAGCAAGCTTAACAAATCGAGAAGATAGATAACGATAATAAGATAATGATAATATAGATAAACATTTAGAAGGGATGGAAGTTTGTATGAGGATACTTGATTTAGATTCAAACACAAAGAGCAATATCCTGGAGGATCTTTTAAAGAGAAGCCCAAACCAGTATGAGGAATATACAGTCGCGGTTAATAAAATATTAGAAGATGTTAAACTGAATAAGGATCAGGCTTTATTTGCTTATACAGAGCGTTTCGATCATACCATTTTAACACCAGAAACAATTCGAGTAACGGATGCAGAAATAGAGGAAGCATATCAAAAAATTGATCCGGAAGTTTTAGAGGTGATTCGTAAAGCGATTAAGAATATTGAAGCCTATCATGCAAAGCAAAAACAGTATAGCTGGTTTGATTCTACAGAGAACGGAACTATTCTTGGGCAGAAAGTTACACCCATCGCTGCAGTAGGAGTTTATGTTCCAGGTGGAAAAGCTGCCTATCCATCTTCTGTACTTATGAATGTAATCCCAGCTAAGGTGGCGGGTGTTGAACGTATTGCTATGACAACACCTCCAGATAGTGAAGGGAAAATATTTGAAGGAACCCTCGTAGCTGCTCATGAGGCGGGAGTAACAGAGATCTATAAAGTAGGTGGAGCACAAGCTATCGGAGCCTTGGCTTATGGTACCCAAAGTATTCGAAAGGTAGATAAGATCGTTGGTCCTGGCAACATCTATGTTGCTTTAGCAAAAAAAGCAGTCTATGGACATGTAAGTATTGATTCCATTGCTGGGCCAAGCGAGATTTTAGTACTTGCAGATGAAACAGCTAACCCCAGATATGTGGCGGCTGATTTGCTTTCACAGGCGGAACATGACGAGTTGGCAAGTGCTATTCTGGTAACTACCAGCAGGGAATTAGCTACACAGGTATCTCTTGAAGTGGATAATTTCTTAAATCAGCTATCTAGAAAAGAAATTATGCAAAAATCCATAGATAACTATGGATATATATTAGTAGCAGCTAATCTAAACGAAGCAATCGATGTGGTAAATGATATTGCATCGGAACACTTAGAAATAATGACAAAAGATCCCTTTATGATTATGACAAAAATTAAAAATGCAGGTGCAATTTTTCTTGGAGAATACTCCAGTGAACCACTGGGAGATTATATGGCTGGTCCAAATCATGTGTTACCCACCAATGGAACAGCAAAGTTCTTTTCTCCCTTAAGTGTAGATGACTTTATAAAGAAATCCAGTATTATTTCTTACTCCAAAGAAGCACTGGAACCAATCTATAAAGATATTATAACCTTTGCTAATTCAGAGCGATTAACCGCTCATGCTAATAGTATAGCGGTTCGGTTTGAAAATGAATAGTAAATTGCTGCCGTTTAATATATAAACCAAATATATTTGTAGAAATTAAGTCATTGAATAGGACTGCAGTGGACAGTAAAAGAGATTTGACATTTATAACTCATATTGTATAATGAATTAAAAGGATGGGTGAGACAGATGACTGCCAGAACGATAGAGATTACTCGTAAAACGAAGGAAACTGATATTACATTAGAACTTTCACTGGACGGAACTGGGAAAACACAGATTGAGACTGGTGTGGGATTTTTTAATCATATGTTAGAGAGCTTTTCAAAGCATGGATTTTTTGATCTAAAAGTGAATACCAAAGGTGACTTGTATGTTGATTCGCATCATACAGTAGAAGATACAGGTATTGTTCTTGGACAAGCAATCCGAACGACCCTGGGTGATAAACAAGGAATAAAACGTTTTGGTTCCTTTTTGTTACCGATGGATGAAACCTTGGTGCTTTGTGCCATTGACTTATCGGGTAGGCCCTACCTTTCCTATGATCTGGGATTGACCACGGATCGAGTTGGGTATATGGAAACAGAGCTTGTGAAGGAATTCTTCTATGCAATCTCTTATTCAGCTGGAATCAATCTACATATTAAGAAGATAAGTGGCGAAAATAATCATCATATTATAGAAGCGGCATTCAAAGCCTTTGCTAAGGCCTTGGATGAAGCAAGTAGTCTGGATCCACGTATTCAAGGTGTCTTATCTACAAAGGGTTCCATCGATTAATTAACTAATCTGAAAGGCAAAGGTGCTTTATGATATTATTCCCCGCAATCGATATAAAAAATGGACAATGTGTTAGACTAAGACAGGGTAGTTTTCAGGATGTACTTGTATATTCTGATGTCCCCTTAAAAATCGCAAAACAATGGGAAGCTGCTGGAGCTTCCTTTATCCATATTGTAGACCTTGATGGTGCACTTGTAGGTCATTCCGTTAATGACGAAGTAATTAAAGAAATTGTGAAGGAAGTTAAGATACCGATACAAGTAGGCGGTGGCATCCGTACAATTAAAGATATTGAAAATAAGCTAAGCCTAGGAATTGACCGAGTTATTATAGGAACCAAGGCAGTAAAAGATCCAGCATTTATTAAAGAAGCAATTGCAACCTTTGGATCGAAGCGAATTGTAATTGGTATCGACGCCAAGGATGGGATGGTGGCGATTGAAGGCTGGGAGAAAGTAAGTAGTTATCAAGCGGTCTCATTGGCTGTGGAAATGAAAAAACTTGGTGTGAAAACCATTGTATACACGGATATTTCTAAAGATGGAATGCTACAGGGACCCAATATAGCACATACCAAAGAGATGGTGCAGGTCACTGGCATAAATATTATAGCTTCAGGCGGTGTAGCCTCCTTAAAAGATTTAGAAATGTTGGAAGAGATTAATGTTTATGGTGCTATTATGGGAAAAGCATTATATGAAAATAGAATTGATTTAAAAAAGGCAGTTAATTTATTTGAACGAAAGAAGAGCTAGAACAATACCGATAATTGCAGGAGGTAGTAATCAATGCCCAATAAAAAAATTATTCCTTTTCTTAATGCAGAGAATGAACTTCCCTTTAAAGTAATATCCTTGGCAGAGCAGTATTCCTATGGAGGAGCCGATGAATTATTCATCTATAACTACTCTAAGGATGAGAAGTCAAGAGAAGCGTTTTTATCCTTAATCAAAGAGCTTGTTAAGCGTGTGGATATACCAATCATTATTGGAAGTTATATTAAGAGATTTGAAGATGTTAAGAAGGCAATTTATACCGGAGCTGCAAAGGTAATGATTAAGTATTCCTTATTGGAAGATAACAATGTCATAAAGGAAGCCAGTGAACGTTTTGGGACAGATAAAATTATACTGGAACTCGATATGATCGAATGTTTGGATGAGGAAGACAAGGTGCTAAAGCAGACTTTAAATAGCAATCTAGCGGATTTCCTGCTATTAAAACATGTCGCTTTATCAGAACATAGCAAATATATAATTGAAAACCTGCAATCAAAAGTTATACTAAGAGATAGCCTAATTCGGAATGATATTTATACCTTATTATCATTAAAGAATGTAGAAGCAATCTCAACGAATTTCTTTGAAAACAAAGATATTATGAAAGCCAAAAATTCCTTGAAAGAAGAAGGAATTAAGGTTAATACTTTTGAAAGCAGCTTGCCATTTTCAACCTTTAAATTAGATGCGAATGGTTTAGTACCAGTTGTTGTACAAGATTATCGTACCGACGAAGTATTAATGCTTGCGTATATGAATGAAGAAGCATATAATAAGACTGTTGTGGGTGGAAAAATGACCTATTTTTCCAGAAGTCGCGGGTCACTATGGTTAAAGGGTGAAACCTCCGGACATTATCAATATGTAAAGGAACTGACCATCGACTGCGACAAGGATACCATCCTGGCAAAGGTTCTTCAGGTTGGACCAGCCTGCCATACCGGCGAGAAATCCTGTTTCCATACAGAACTTGTGAAAAAGGAATATAAGAGTACGGACCCCTTCCATGTGTTTAAAGATGTCTATGAGGTTATTATAGATCGTAAGAAGAACCCCAAGGAAGGTTCCTACACCAATTATTTATTTGATAAGGGCATTGATAAAATTCTTAAAAAGTGTGGAGAAGAAGCAACAGAGATTACAATCGCTGCGAAAAACCCCGGTGCAGAAGAATTACGTTATGAAATTGCTGATTATCTATATCATCTGATGGTTTTAATGGCGGAATGTGGACTAGACTGGGAGGATATCACCAGTGAGTTGTCTCATAGGAAATAGATATCCTTATGAATAATAATTACAACAATATAGTTAATGAAAAAGAGCAAGTACCATATAAATAAAACAATATATAATACAACGTTAGCAAAGTTAAACATTTAAAATGTTAACATATAAACAAATTTATAAAAGGAAAGATAGAACTTAGGAGGCAAATAAACGTGCAAGTATATGGAGTAAATGAGCTAAGAAAAATGTTCCTCGAATTCTTTGAAAGTAAGGGGCATCTGGTAATGAACAGCTTTCCGCTGGTACCCCATAATGATAACAGCTTATTGTTAATCAATTCCGGTATGGCGCCTTTAAAGCCATATTTTACAGGACAGGAAATACCGCCTAGAAATCGTGTAGCTACTTGTCAAAAATGTATCCGTACCCCTGATATTGAGAATGTTGGTAAGACCGCAAGACATGGTACCTTCTTTGAAATGCTTGGCAACTTCTCCTTTGGAGATTATTTTAAGCAGGAAGCAATCGCCTGGTCCTGGGAGTTTTTAACCAAAGTAGTTGGACTTGAAGAAGATCGCCTTTATCCATCTGTTTATGAACAGGATGACGAGGCGTTTGAAATATGGGAGAAGGAAATAGGGATTGCACCGGAAAGAATTTTCCGCTTTGGCAAGAAAGATAACTTCTGGGAGCATGGTGCTGGTCCTTGTGGTCCTTGCTCTGAAATCTATTACGACCGTGGTGAAAAATATGGTTGTGGAGATCCGGGCTGTACCGTTGGCTGTGAATGTGATCGTTATATCGAAATATGGAATAACGTATTCACACAGTTTAATGGTGATGGTAATGGAAACTATACTGAACTTGAAAATAAAAATATTGATACCGGAATGGGTCTGGAAAGACTTGCAGCAGCAGTGCAGGATGTTCCTTCCATCTTTGATGTAGATACAATGAAAGCAATCCGTGATAAGGTATGTGAGCTTGCAAAGACCAGCTATCAGTTAGATGCAAAGAAGGATGTATCCATCCGTAAAATCACAGACCATATCCGTTCTACAACCTTTATGGCATCCGATGGTGTAATTCCCTCCAATGAAGGTAGGGGTTATATATTCCGCCGTCTCCTTCGTGGAGCAGCCAGACATGGAAGATTACTTGGCATTGAAGGTAATTTCATGTCTGAATTAGCTAAGGTAGTTATTCGTGAATCTAAGGACGGATATCCAGAATTAGAGGAGAAGAAAGAGTATATTATCAAGCTTCTTACCATTGAAGAAGATAAATTTAATAAGACAATCGATCAGGGTCTTACAATTCTTGCTGAAATGGAGAAGGATTTAGAGAAGACCGGTTCTAAGGTATTATCTGGTGAAGAGGTATTTAAGCTCTATGATACCTATGGCTTCCCTAAAGACTTAACAAAGGAAATCCTAGAAGAAAAAGGACTCGAAATTGATGAAGCTGGCTTTAAGGCTGCTATGGAGGTACAGAGAGTTACCGCTAGAAGTGCCAGAGGTACCACAAACTACATGGGTGCGGAAGAGACTGTATATCAGCAGCTGGATCCAAGCCTGACTTCTGTATTTGTAGGTTACGAGAATTTAACTTATTCCTCTGAAATTACAGCTTTAACTACAGAAACAGAACTTGCAACAGAGCTTGTAGCAGGGCAGAAGGGAACCATTCTTGTAAAAGAAACTCCATTCTATGCAACCAGCGGTGGACAGGCAGCTGACACTGGTGTTATCGTAACCAAAGATGCTGAATTTGAAGTAGAAGATACCATCAAATTATTAGGTGGTAAAATTGGCCATGTTGGTACTGTTACAAAGGGTATCTTTAATTTGAAGGATATCGTAGAGCTTAAGGTTAATACAGTACAGAGAGCATCTACAGCTAAGAATCATAGTGCAACTCATTTATTACAAAAAGCATTAAGAACTGTTCTCGGTTCCCATGTTGAACAGGCAGGCTCCATGGTAAGTGAAGATCGTCTTCGTTTTGACTTTACTCACTTCTCAGCGCTTTCTTCACAGGAGCTTGAGCAAGTAGAAGCTTTAGTAAATGAGCAGATTGCGGGCAACCTTGCAGTATCTACAAGAATTATGAACATTGAAGATGCGAAAAAAGAAGGTGCGATGGCACTTTTCGGTGAGAAGTATTCCAGTGATGTTCGTGTTGTTACCATGGGTGACTACAGCAAAGAGCTTTGTGGTGGTACGCATGTAGGCAATACCGGTGTCATTTCTGTATTTAAGATTGTATCTGAAACAGGTATAGCAGCAGGTGTTAGAAGAATTGAAGCATTAACTGGCAATGGAGTGTTTGCTTATTATAAAGAATTAGAAGAAGGACTTAATCAGGCAGCAAAAGCAGCAAAAACAGAGCCTGCACAGTTGACTACAAGAATAGAAAGCCTTCTTGAGGAACTTAAGGTATTAAAATCAGAGAATGAGAAGCTTAAGAGCAAGCTTGCTAATAACTCCCTTGGTGATGTAATGAGCCAGGTAGTGGATGTAAAGGGTGTATCCCTATTAGCCTTAAAACTTCCTGATGTAGATATGAATGAGCTTCGTAACTTGGGCGATCAATTAAAGGATAAACTTACAGAAGGTGTGATTATCTTAGCTTCTTCTACAGCAGTAGACAAGGTGAATTTACTTGCAATGGCTACGGATGGAGCAATGAAGCAAGGTGCACATGCTGGTAATCTGATTAAAGAACTTGCAGCACTTGTTGGCGGCGGTGGCGGTGGCAGACCGAACATGGCACAAGCTGGCGGTAAGAATGCAGCAGGCATTGATCAGGTGATTGCAAAGTCTAAGGATGCATTAGCAGCACAGATTAAATAATAAGTATTTATTGAATTGAATGAAGCATCGCCATGTAAAAGTGGCGATGCTTTTATTATTTATCGAAAGTATCAGGAGTTAGAAGTAAAAAGCCAATTAATGCTCTTCAATGAGATTACGTTCTGCATTAAAAAAATGCACATATGATATTAAGAAGGACATTCTCATGAAGCTACATAAAAAGGAGGGCATTAAGGATGAGTCGTTTTGGTTTTATTGGGTATGGAAGTATGGGGAGATTGTTGGTTAGCAATTTAATAAAAGGTGCAGGTATCGATACGAGTGATATCTACGTAACACGTAAAAACAAGGAGAAATTATCAGATATTGCAACGGAATGGCCAGGAATAAATACAGAGGAGAAGAGCTGCATCGTAGCAAAAAAGGTGAAATATCTCTTTCTGTGTGTAAAACCAGGTGAGTTTTTTGAGGTGATTAACGATTTAAAGACAGTTATAACACCAGAACATCATCTTATCTCAATAACAAGTGCCTTGATGCTGGAAGATTTAAGTGCTATCTTTGATTGTAAGATTACAAAGATTGTACCCACCCTTATCACAGAAGTTCAGGAGGGTGTTACATTGATCTGTCATAACCATAAGGTTAGTGATAAGGATGCAAAAGAGTTTGAGGAGATACTTGGTAGATTTATGTGCTTTTATCCTATGAAGGATGAAAACTTTGGTTTTGCCTCTGAAATTACAAGTTGTGGACCAGGTTTCTTTGCCGCTATTCTAAATGAATTTATGAAAGCAGCATTAAACTATTCCGAAGTTATTGATAAGGATGATATACAGCAGCTGATTGCGAAAACTATGTATGGAACGACGAAATTAATTCTAGAGAAGTCAATGAATTTTACTGATGTGATATCCAGAGTAGCAGTCAAAGGTGGAATTACAAGGGAAGGTGTCCATGTGATGGAAGAAGGCCTACCAACGGTTTTTGAAGAAGTATTTCATAAAACAATGGAGAAACGAATTATTGTAGACGAAAAGCTGCACCATCAATTTATCGATTTGTAATCAGTAAATTTTATAATCAGGAAGTGTCTATTTTTCTAAAGTTTAATTGAAAAAATTTGTATTTTGATACATAAATGAAAAAAGAAATAGTCATAATGATTTAAAATTTAGTTGACGAAATTGAAAAATATGCTATAATCATTGTAGTGCTATTCAAAAAATACCCAAACAGTTGTTTAGTCACAATCTACAACTGGAGGGAGGTTAGGGTGAGACTATGTCAAATGTTATCGTAAAAGATAATGAAACATTAGATAGTGCTCTCCGCAGATTCAAAAGAAACTGCGCGAAAGCTGGTATCCAACAGGAGATCCGTAAGAGGGAGCATTATGAGAAGCCAAGCGTAAGACGTAAGAAAAAGTCTGAAGCGGCTAGAAAACGCAAATATTAATCTGAAAAGAGACTTCCAATAGACAACTATTGGAAGTTTTTTACGTATATCCGTTCCCATTATTCTATTCAATCTAGCTATTTCATATATTATTACAGTATCTGCTAAGGATTTAGGGGGCTGTTATGAAAAAAGACCTAAAATCATCCCATGAAAAATTCAAAAAAGACGCAAAGGATACACTCTATAAAGGGTTAAATCCAAAAAAGAAAATAAAGCAAGAACAGAGGCAGACTTATCTAGAAGACCTGTCAAATCGTCTTCAATTACCTGCAGATGTCATAGCTGGTGCTCCTATCATTACAGCTACAGGGAGGAATGAAATCTGTCTTGAAAATTATAAGGGGATTCTCGAGTTTGATGGAAATGTTATAAAGGTTCAGACCAAGCTTTGCCGCATCTGCATTGAAGGAAAGCATTTGAACATCTTGTATTTTACAGAAGATGAAATGCGAATCAGTGGGTATATTCAAGCTATCTATTACCAATGATGTCAAAGGAACATAGGTTAGCGTGAATTATGCAAAAGCATAATTCACATGCAACTTTGTACTTGAGGTGCAGAGTAAGCGGTTACCTAGAAAGGAATGATCATGTAATGCTAACAAACCTAATGAAATGGTTACGAGGTATTCTCTACATACAAATAATTGGGACTGCACCGGAAAGGTTCATCAATTTATGTTCAAATAAAAAGATATTAATTTGGAATTTGACTAAAGTAGATGGAGGTTTTGAATTTTTTCTTTCCGCACGTAATTATAAGCACTTAAAACCAATTGCAAGAAAAACAGGTCTTGTACCTAAAATTAAGGATAAGTCCGGATTACCCTTTTTACTGCATAAATACCGAAAGAGAAAAGGGTTTTTCATTGGAATCTTGTTCTGTATCACACTAATCTATATAATGTCTCTTTTTATCTGGGATATCAGTATCCTTGGAGGTTCAAAGTATACTCCGGAGGCTATGTTAAAATTCTTAAATGATAACCAGGTATACACAGGAATAAAGAAAAACCTGGTGGACTGCCAGGAGATTGAAGAAACAATTAGATTAACTTATAAGGATATTGGATGGGTATCTGCAGAAATTAAAGGAACAAGATTAATTATAAAGATAACCGAAACCAATATGCCTGCTCCAGCCCAAAAGGCAATTGAACCCAGCCATATCATTGCTACAAAGGATGGTATTATACAGGAAATTGTCACAAGAGCGGGTACACCTTTAGTAAAGATTGGTGATGTAGTGCAAAAAGGAGATATTCTTGTATCTGGAATCCTTACTATAAAAGGAGATTTTGATGAAATATTAAGGTTGCAACCTGTGGTAGCAGATGCAGATATTATTTGTAAAAGTTATTATGATTATAATGAGTCCTTTTCTATGAAATATAATGAAAAGAATTTTTCTGGAGCAACAAAAAAAGGGTATTTTATTACCTTATTCGGTAAAAAATTATTTTTATATAATCCTAGAAATTCCTATTCCAAATATGATATAATTGTTAACGAAAAAACAATGCATGTTACAGATAGTTTTTATCTACCCTTCCGCTATGGTTCCATTTTAAGCAGGGAATATGAATTGGTGAAAAAAAGCTATTCAAAAGAGGAAGCTACAGCAATTGCGGAATCAAAGTTAAATCGATATATGAAAAAGCTGATGGAAAATGATGTTAGGATAACTGATAATAAAGTTGAAATAACAATAGATAATAATTATTGTAAAGCAGTGGGTAGGATTTTTGTTCAAGAACCAGCCTGGGAATATAAAACAATAGTAGAAGACGAGTGGAGGATCGAACAGGAAGATGAGCATAACGGAAACGATCATTGATATACCAACCGAACACGAAAAGAATGTATTTGGAGGCTTTGATGCCTATGTAAAAATTATAGAACGTGCCTTTAATGTCACAATTATTGAGCGAAATGGTGAAATTAAGGTTGTGGGATCAGATACTAATGTTGCAAAAGCAAAAAGTGTATTTCTTCAATTGTTGGAGCTGTCGAAACGTGGTAATCAAATTACGGAACAGAATGTTAATTATGCAATTGCCTTATGTCATGAAGATAAGGAAAGAGAGATTGTTGAGATTGATAAAGACCTTATCTGTCATACAATTAATGGGAAACCTATAAAACCTAAGACCATTGGTCAAAAAACTTATGTAGATTTAATTCGTAAGAGAATGATTGTCTTTGGAGTTGGTCCAGCTGGTACAGGTAAAACCTATTTGGCTATGGCAATGGCTATCACTGCGTTTAAAAATGACGAAGTAAGTAAAATTATCCTTACTCGTCCTGCAATTGAGGCAGGAGAGAAGCTTGGCTTTTTACCTGGTGACTTGCAAAGTAAGGTAGATCCATATTTAAGACCACTGTATGATGCTCTGCATCAGATAATGGGACCGGAAGCTTATTTGAAAAACTCGGAAAAAGGATTAATAGAAGTTGCACCTCTTGCTTACATGAGAGGTAGAACACTGGAGAATGCCTTTATTATTCTTGATGAGGCACAGAATACAACACCAGCACAGATGAAAATGTTCCTGACACGTATTGGTTTTGGTTCCAAGGTAGTAATAACAGGGGACTTAACACAAAAAGATTTGCCAATTGGTACAAAATCAGGTCTTGATGTGGCAATTAATGTTTTATCAAAAATAGAAGACATTGGCTTTTCCTATCTTACAAATCAAGACGTTGTAAGACATCCGTTGGTACAAAAAATAGTGAAAGCTTATGATGCATATGAAGAAAAACAAAAGCACCATGAACACAAAACCTTAGAGCATAAATCATTAGAACAGGGTAAGAAAAAATGGGAAGGAAAGTTCAATTATAAATCCGCAAGGATTAGGGGAAATAATCATGAAAACAGATGATACACAACAAGAGAAAGTGCAGTCTGTAGAAACTAAACCAAAATTAATACTGGCTGTCTTACCAATTATATCAATGCTTATACCAGTTTTATTGGATATCTATCATCAGATGGTGGATGTAAATACCTTTAAAATGGGGATTATTACTTTATTATTAACCGCGGCGGTATCCTTTTACATTAAAGTGAATGCCTCCGTTATCTGGAAGCAGAGGTTTGTCGGCAGCATTGTAACGATTGCTTATCTGGCAGGCATCTGTCTTCTTCTGATTCTTCCCAACTCTGATACCTATTGTTTTTGGATGATTGGGAGTTTATTAGTATCTTTACTCGTTGATTTGAAGCTTGGAATGTTAATTCACTTTAACTTATCATTTCTGCTAGGCATTAGCGTTAGTCAAAAACCAGAAATCATGATTCAAATTTTGATTACAGGTTTAATTTTAATTATGTTATCCAATGCTTTAAAGAAGAAAAGTACATTTTTGTATGCTACTATTATTATACTTTCTACTCATATTACCCTATCCTTTGCATTAAATAATTTGGTGTTTGAAGTGGAATCAAACGTTAATTATTTCTTGTCCTTAACCAGTCTGTTTTTTGTAATTCTGGCTGGTGTAATACTATATGTTCTTTATGACAAAAGGATTGGATTTACAATCATTGATCCTTTAGAGTTGGATAAACAGTTCATTATCCCCCAGGAGGAAGCAGCAGCTTCCACACAGCAAGAGAGTTTATTGGAAGTTGAAAAAACAACACTGTCAAGTACAGAGGATGACTTTATTAATGGGATGCGGACAAGCTATGAGGTGCTTTGTGATCCAGAGAATGATTTATTAAAACAATTAAAAGAATTTGATAAGGTGTTGTATGAACATGCATTACACATAGGTGATGTTTCCAAACGCGCGGCAATTTCCATTTCTGCAAATGAGATGTTAGCCTTTGCAGGTGGTTTATATCATGAGGCAGGTAAGATGAGAGGCAAGAATTATATTGAAGAGGGCTTAATTCTAGCAGATGAATATGCCTTTCCAAAAGAACTGAAAGCCATAATAAGAGAACATAATATTAAGTATGACAAACCCAATTCTGTGGAAGCAGCTATTGTAATGATTACAGATAGTATAGTATCAACCCTTGATTATATTGAAAAAACTGGTGATAAAAAATTTACTACCACCAAGGTAGTAGAAAATATTTTTCAAATGAGAATGGACAAGGGTACCTTTGATGCAGCAGGGTTGTCCTTAAAGGATTATAAAGTTTTAAAGGAATTTTACCACAGAGAATTTGAATAAGGGTATTAAAAATATGGCTATAATTAAGGAAAGGCTTGGGCATATATGACAATTCATTTTGAGAACGAATCCACGAATAAATTGGATTTTAATTATGAAGAACTAATTCATCAAGTAGTGGAGGAGTGCTTAGACCATGAGGAATGTCCCTATGAGGTAGACCTTAGTGTTCTTTTAACTGATGATGATGAAATAAGAGAGATTAATCGGGAGTATAGAGAAAAGGATGCAGCAACGGATGTATTATCCTTTCCGTCCAATGAATATGATACGCCTGGTGATTTTGATAAGTTTGAAGATGATATCACCTCTTTTGATCCAGAGTCGGGAGAACTTCTTTTAGGTGATATTGTTATCAGTGTAGAAAGAGCAATTGCACAGGCACAGGAATATGGTCATTCCATTAAAAGAGAAGTGGCATTTTTAACCGCACATAGTATGTTTCACTTATTTGGATATGATCATATGGAAGAAAATGAACGTATAAGAATGGAAGAAAAGCAGAACAATGTGTTAGAAAAGCTTGAGATATTTAGATAAGTACAGGCAGGCAATATTCAATAGAAAGTCGTTTTTGGAAGGGACTGATAAGAATGAAGAAACTTTTAGTTTTAGTGCTGGTTTTATTAACAGCATTCTATATGATAGGATGTAGTAAAAACTCTTCAGATGATAAATCAGATATAGATACTGACGAAAATAATATTACAAATATAGTAACGCAAGCACCAACAAATACACCTGCACCTACTCCGATTGTCGAAAATCATGACGGAGAGATGAGAAGTTATTTATCTGGTCTATGGGTTCCAATCGAAGTTGGTACAAAGCGTCCAATTGCTATTCAATTAAACAACTTCAAATCAGTATCCAACCAAAGTGGAATTGGACAAGCGGATATTGTATATGAATGCATTGTGGAAGGCGGAATTACCAGGCTATTAGGGATTGGTGAAAACTTTAGCGGAGACCGTCTGGGTTCAGTACGCAGCTCCAGACACTATTTTGTTAGTATTGCTGATGAATATGATGCTATTTATGTACATTTCGGAAAGACAAAGTATGCAACTAAAAAAATGAATGAATTAAAGATTGATCATATGGATGGCTCCGAAGGAATTGGAACCACTGTATTTTATAGAGATAAAAGCATAAAGGCTCCTAACAATGCATTTGCAAGTCTGGAGAGCATTCAGGCAGGAATTGCGAAAAAAGGGTTTGAGACAAATTATGCGAGTGATTTTCAGCCACACTATACCTTCTATGAGAAGGATACAGACCTCGCAGGTGGAAATCAAGCCATGAAATTGTCCTTACATTTCTCTGGTTATACAACGCCATATTTTGAATATAATGAGACGGATAAGTCCTATTATCGTTTTCAATTCAATGATAAGCATGTGGATTCCTTAACGAATCAACAGCTGAGTTTTAAAAATATTATTGTGCAGTTTGTTAAGGAATGGGATATAGATAAAAACGATTATCAAACCATGGAGCTTACGAATGCGTCTGGAACTGGGTATTATATTACCAACGGTACCGTTGTTCCGATTACCTGGAAGAAGAAGGAAGCAGACAGATGGATGCGCTATTATAATGAAGCTGGGGAAGAGTTAAAGATTAATCCGGGAAAAACCTATATTACTTTATTCCCTAAGGATCGACCGGAAGATGTGAAAATCCAATAAGGCGAAACTTTAGTTTTGAGGCATATGTATTAAAAGATGCCTGTAACAGTAAAGATACTGAATAATTACAACGTAAGATAAATAAAGGAGATTGTTATGTCGGCAAGCAATAAGAATAATCAATTTTTAATACAGGGGAGTATTCTGGCAATTGCTTCCATCCTAGTGCGTATCATAGGACTTGTATACCGCGTTCCCATGCAAAGAATTTATGGTCTAGAGGGTGCAGGTATCTATTCGAAATCCTTTGAAATCTATAATATTATGTTGATTATTTCCTCCTATAGTCTACCGATTGCAGTTGCGAGGCTGGTTGCAGTTCGAACAGTAAAGAAAGAACACCGCAATGCCTATCGTGTATTTTTAATTGCCATGATGTGTGCAGTGATAGTCGGTTTTATTGCTACGCTGATTGTGTTTTTTGGTGCTGATCTTTTTACTAAACTTATTAAGTCACCAAATTCTGCACTGCCGTTAAGGGTGCTATCACCTACAATTTTTGTTTTTTCTATTATGGGTGTTTTGCGTGGTTTTTATCAAGGTAAGAATACCACAATTCCAACAGCGGTTTCACAGGTATTAGAGCAAATCGTAAATGCTGTAGTGAGTGTGGTAGCTGCTTATTTGTTAGTTAAGAATTTTAGTGCCAGTGTTAATGTTGCTGCTTATGGTGCTGCGGGCGGTACCTTTGGAACTTTAACAGGAGCTTTTATATCTTTATTATTTTTGGTGTTTGTATTTATAATATATAAACCGGTTTTAAACAAGCAGCTTAAAAAGGACCATAGTGAAGTTAATGAAAGTTATAAGTCTATTTTAAAGTTGCTTATGATTACCATATCACCAATTATATTAAGCCAGTTTGTCTATCAGATTAGTGGGCTTGTTGATATGGCTTTGTTTGGAAATATTATGAGTCTGAAAGAAGTCTCATTGATTGATAACGAAGTTCTTGGTGTTATACCAGGACAGCTCTACACCTCAGATAATCTGGATTCCCTTTGGGGTATTTATAGCAATGAATATCGTTTGTTAACCAATGTTCCTGTTGCAATTGCAACAGCAATCGGTGCAACAATTGTAACTACAATAGCAACGGATTATACCAAAGGTCTTAAGGATGCAATTAGAGCAAAAGTGCATTCAGCTGTTAAATTTAACATGATAATTGCAATTCCTTCCTTTGTGGGTATGAGCGTGTTGGCTGGTCCGATTCTTAGAGTTATATTTGCAGATAGATTTAATTTATCATCTAATGTAATGATGCTGGGTTCGATATCAATCGTGTTCTATGCGCTTTCAACGATAACTTCAGCCGTATTACAAGGTATTAACCGGTTAAAAACCCCAGTGCTGCATTCAGCTATCTCTTTAGGTATACATATCATTATTGTATTTGTATTACTTCATTTCACTGATTTGAGTACTTATGCGCTTGTTATAGGTAATGTTACCTTCCCTCTTGTGGTTTGTATTCTTAACTGGATATCGATCGAAAAGCATTTGAAATATCATCAGGAAATTATTAAGACGTTTTTAATTCCCTTTGTTTGTTCAGGTCTAATGGGTGTTGTAGCATATTTTACTTACTATGGAATAAACCTACTTACAGGCAGTATGATATTAGCACTTTTTATTGCAATACTTTTGGCTGTAATCATTTATTTTATCTTGCTGATCTTTTTAAGAGGACTTAATGAGGAGGAGATTGCTTCCTTACCGAAAGGAATGGCAATAATTAGTATATTAAAAAGGATACATTTACTATAATTGTATAAATAGCGAAATAATGGAGATAATATTGCCGAAGGAGTGGTTTCTATGAAACTTAAAAAGGCATCAATTTATCTCGTAATTTTCGCAATGTTGTGCGTTTTGTTTACAGGTTGCTATTATTTAAGCTATTTACATGCACTTAAAAATTTTAATGAACGTGCAGTTGAACAGAAGAGTGATTTTTATAAATATTTAGAAAATATAAATCCGACAGCACAACCAGATGAAGCAGAGAATCAAGACGACGTTCCTGTAATTAAGACAGAGTCAACTGTTTTACCTACTACAAAGTATAATTTACAAATCTATAATATGAAAACAGATACCACAGAAACACAGGTACTAAATCCACCTGGCTATTTGGTTGGACTTACCCGGGAAGAAATAATGGATTATATCGCTTCTTATATGAGCGATATGCCTTTATCCGAGTATAACAAAGGTTTGATTTCTTATGAATTGACCTACTTTTCAGAAGAAGAGATAACAATAAAGAAAACCTATAATGAAGATTTTCTTCCGTTCCGGTTCTATGTTGTCATAAAAGATGGTTATGTTGTGGTATATAATAGTGATTTGAAGAGTATATTTCGAGATACTCATATAGAAGCGAAAACTCTTCCAGAAGAAGATAGAATCAAATTAATTCAAGGTATTTATGTGAATAGCCTGGACGAGCTTTATGCATTGCTTGAGAGTTATTCCAGTTAAAACCTAAGGGTTGTTGCAAACTTATTGATTTGCAGCAACCCATTTAAATTCTGGCAAACGATATCAGAGTGGTATAATATTATCCTTAGAAAGCAAGCTTTCATAACTGATTTTAGAAATCTTTAGCTTGGTTCTGATTATTAAAAATTTATTAAGAATTCTTTAGTAACACCTTATACCTTAAAGAAACGCTTGAAATAATGCTTTCGGTAAAATATAATGAAACAAATGCGAAACTTTACATGTGGAGGCGTTCAATTGGAATATGATGTGATCATCATAGGAGCAGGAGCTTCTGGGTTGACTGCAGCAATTGCTGCAGCACGCGAAGGCAGTTCGGTTCTTGTGATTGAGCAAATGGATAAAGCAGGTAAAAAAATATTAGCTACAGGCAACGGAAAATGTAATTATACTAATTTACATCAAAGTCCTGATTGCTATCGTTCCGATGACAGCGCATTTGCTATGAAAGTGCTGTCTTGTTTTGACGTTGAAAAAACATTGCAGTTTTTTAAGGAACTTGGAATCTATCCAAGAGAACGGGATGGATATCTGTATCCCAATTCAGAACAAGCTGCTAGTGTTGTATCTGTACTCATGCTGGAATGTCTGGCACTTAAGGTGGAATTTCGATATGAGGAGAAAGTAATTAGTATTAAAAATCCAGACTTTACCGTAATAACGAAAAAAGATGAGACGGAAAAAGGTAATAAAGTAAAGAATTCAAATATAAAAAATTTAAATAGCCAGAATTTAAATAGTAACAATGCAAGCTTAAAAACCTATTCCTATAAAGCTGAGAAATTGATTATTGCAACTGGGGGTTGTGCTTCACCTAAGCTTGGCTCCGATGGAAGTGGTTTCGAACTGGCAAAGTTGTTTGGTCACACTGTGATTAAACCGCTCCCAGCACTGGTTTCGCTTTTATCACCACAAAAGTATTGTAAGACAGTCTCCGGTGTGAGAGTTAAAGCAAAGGTAACTGCATTTACAGAGGAGTTTCATAAAGGTAATGAAAATGCGACTAAACTACTTGGAACGGAAAAAGGTGAAATTGTCTTTACGGATATCGGTATTTCCGGGATTCCGATTATGCAAGTAAGCCGTTTTGTGGCAAAAGCTCTGGACCAAGGTGAAAAGGTATCTCTCGAACTTGATTATTTTGCAGAACTTTCAAAGCAGGAGTTAGCAAACTTAATTAAGCAAAGAATTAATAAGAGTCCGCATAAAACGATAGAAGAAATGATGATTGGACTATTAAATCACAAGCTTTCGTATGTATTACTTCAGCAGGCAGAGCTAGACCTGACGAAGAACTGTCTACCGATGACTAATTCAGAAATAGACCGATTGGTTTCAAGCTTAAAAGAACATCAAATGGCTGTCAATGCTACCAACTCCTTTGAATTTGCCCAGGTAAGTACCGGAGGAGTAAAAACCAGTGAAGTAGATCCTCGTTCCATGGAATCTAGATTACAGAAGAAACTATACCTGGTTGGAGAATTGTTGGATGTGGACGGAACTTGTGGAGGATATAATCTTCAATGGGCTTGGAGTTCAGGATATTTGGCTGGAATAACAGCAGGAGCAAAAAATAAATCTCAATAAGCAATAACTGGTAATAACAAGTTAACGCATAAATGATAAAGGAACATTAGAATGATACGCATTGCGCAAATAAAGCTTCCAATTAAGCATACCGTGGAAGACTTAAAAAAATCAGCAGCAAAAGCTCTCAAACTGTCACCTTCGGATATAAGTGAAGTGGAGATTGTAAAAAAATCCATAGATGCCAGAAAAGATGAGATCAAATACATTTATACATTAGAGATATCTTTAAAAAATAAGGGAGCGGATGCAGAACAACAGCTCTTTAATCGCTGCCATAATGTTAATATTACGCTTTCTTCAAAAGAAAATTATAAATTTATTTCTCAGGCAGAGCAAAAACTTAACCTAAGACCTATCGTGGTCGGTACAGGACCAGCGGGATTATTTGCAGCCTTACAGTTAGCAAAATACGGTTACCACCCTCTTGTTATTGAACGTGGAGACGAGGTGAGTAAAAGAGTAAGAGCCGTGGAGAATTTTTGGAGCACCAATGAGCTATCCCCGGAAAGTAATGTTCAATTTGGTGAAGGTGGTGCAGGAACCTTCTCAGATGGTAAACTAAACACAATGGTGAAAGATAGTAATCATCGCTATCGACTCATTATGGAAACCTTTGTGAATTATGGTGCACCCTCTGAAATATTATACCTAAACAAACCACATATTGGCACAGATAAGCTTCGCTATGTTGTTGAGAAGATGCGAAAAGAAATCATCCGCCTGGGCGGAGAGGTGCGTTTTAATACGAAACTTACCGATTTAATTATAGAAAATGAACAAATAGTTGGAGTTGAACTTAACCATTCGGAAAAACTCCCCTGCAAGGTGTTAATACCGGCAATTGGACATAGTGCCAGAGATACCTTTCAAATGTTCAAAGACAATAACTTGAAATTAACACCAAAAGCTTTTGCCATTGGAATGAGAATTGAGCACCCCCAAAGTGTAATAAGTAACTCCCAATATGGTAAAGATTATATTCACCTTCCTGCTGCGGATTACAAGCTAACGCATCAAACAGCTTCAGGAAGAGGAGTCTATTCCTTCTGTATGTGTCCCGGAGGCTTTGTTGTAAATGCTTCTTCAGAAAATGGACATATGGCTGTGAATGGTATGAGTAACTATCTTCGTGATGAAATAAATGCCAACAGTGCGATTGTTGTCACTGTGCAACCGTCAGATTTTGGTGGAGATGATCCACTTAGCGGAGTCGCTTTTCAAAGAAAATGGGAAAAAGCAGCTTATGCAGCAGGCAAAGGTTATGTTCCTGTTCAGCTCTTTGGAGACTTGTTAAAGAATCAAGATAGTGTTACCATAGGAAAGGTTGTCCCTAATATTAAGGGTATCTACCGTTTAACCAATTTGATGAATTGCTTGCCGGATACTATCATTGAATCTTTAAAGGAAGGAATTCTTGCTTTTGACCATAAAATAAAAGGTTTCGCGGATGAAGAGACAGTGCTTAGCGGTGTAGAGACACGAACTTCTTCGCCAGTTCGTATTGAGAGAGATCATAACCTGGAAAGTAATATAAAGGGAATCTATCCTTGCGGCGAAGGCGCCGGATATGCAGGTGGAATCACCTCGGCTGCAATGGACGGAATAAAGGTTTTTGAAGCTGTGGCTAGTCAATATCAACCGGATTACAATTAGTAATATAATTATACTTAGGAAAATACGTTTGGGAGGATCTTGTATGAATTGCAGGGATCAATTAAAGGATAAACAAAGAGTTGTTGTCAAGATTGGATCATCTTCTTTAACACATATGGAAACTGGAAGTCTTAACCTGGAGAAGATGGAGCGTTTGGTGCGTATATTAACCGACTTAAGAAATCAAGGGAAAGATGTAATTCTTGTAACGTCTGGAGCAATTGCAGTTGGCAGGAAGGCATTAGGGCTGTTAGAACGCCCTACTAAGCGATCTGTAAAGCAGGCCTGTGCAGCTGTTGGTCAAGCAAGTCTAATGATGGTTTATCAAAAACTTTTTGCAGAATATAATCAGACGGCAGCACAGATTTTGATTACGAAATATACCATGATGAATGAGATTAGCCGTTTTAATGCGAAGAATACCTTCGGAGAACTTTTCAGAATGGGTGTTATTCCAATTGTAAATGAGAATGATACGGTATCTACTGAAGAGTTGGATCTTGATTTCGGTGACAATGATACGTTATCTGCTATTGTTACCGCACTTGTAGAAGCGGATTTGTTAATCTTATTATCGGATATTGACGGACTTTATACGGATGATCCAAATAAGAATCGGGATGCAAAGCTTATTTCCTGTGTTACTGAATTCACGGAAGAGCTTACTGGCATGGCTAAGGATTCTGCCAGCACAGTTGGAACCGGTGGAATGTCAACGAAAGTGTCAGCAGCTAGGATTGCTACTACCTCCGGAGCTGACATGGTGATTACCAATGGTGATAATGTAAGAAACATCAACCATATTCTTGAGGGACGTGAGGTTGGAACTTTATTTGTCGCACAGAAAAAGGAAGATTTCAATATCATGGATTATATTACCTCAAAGCAGTATCAAAAATAAATTAACATCTTTCAAGTAATGTTTGTACCGCCGTTTGGCGGAGGATTGGAGAAAACTATGGACGAACAGAGAATAACTAGAATTAATGAATTATATCATAAGGCACAAAATGGAGGATTAACGGAGGAGGAGAAGGATGAACAGACAAGACTTAGAGCAGAGTATATTGCTGCAATTCGTCAAAACCTACGAGGAACCTTGGAGCAGGTTTCTATTGTTCAGCCAGATGGCTCCATCGTAAAAGCTACTGATCTTAAAAAACAGTAAAAACGAAAGTACGGGTTATAACTATGACAAAGGCGCAAATAAGAGCAGACCAGAAGTTACTTAGAAATCAGTTATCGTTAGAGGACCAGATGCTTTTAAGTAAAGATGTCAGAGAGCAACTGTTTCAAACAGAGGCGTATGCCAGGTGTTCAAATATTTTTTCCTTTGTATCTTTTGGTTCAGAAATTGATACCCATGAGATAATTCGCAAAGCTCTTACGGATAAAAAAACAATTTATGTGCCTAGAGTTGAGGGGAAGCAGATTGAATTTTATAGGTTACTGGATTTTAAGTTATTGATTAAAAGTAAATATGGAATATTAGAGCCAACGGTGGATTCGAATTTACTCTATGTTCCTGTTGGCAGTAACATTAACTATAATAAATATCATAATTTAATGCTGCTTCCGGGGCTGTCCTTTGATGTAAAAGGTAATCGCATTGGGTATGGTGCAGGTTATTATGATAAGTTCCTATCCTTACATCAGGATAATTACTTTTATAAAATAGCAATTGGCTATGATTTTCAAGTATTGGAGGAATTACCAGCCGAGGAATATGACCGAAGAGCGAATATGATAATTACGCCTTCGAGGCAAGTTTTAATTAATGACAAGTGAAAAGACTTGTCGTTTCATCTTGTTTTTAAAATATGGAAGCGATATGCATAAGCTTCAGAGGGGACCAAGACCCTTTTAGGAACTTTGCAACTATTAATAAATCAAAAGCGGTAGAAAAGCTAACTTACATAAGTCTACCGACGAAAGGAAAGAGGTATTGAATGGCAGACAAGAATATTTACGATTTTCCGTCAGGACAGGACCCCAAAGTAATAATGAAGAAGGTTGGTAGAATTACCTTACTTGTTATTGGGCTAATTGTACTCTTAACAGTAGCATTTGGGTCCTTCTATACAATTAAAGAGCAGGAACAAGCTGTGGTAACTACCTTTGGTAAATCAAAGTCAGTAACAGAAGCAGGTTTACATTTTAAAATTCCTGTAATTCAGACAGTTCAAAAAGTAGATACAACAATTCAAGGCTTGGCAATTGGCTATGATTTAGAAACAGGAACTCCTAATGAAGCAGAATCCATGATGATTACAAAGGATTTCAATTTCGTTAATGTTGATTTCTTTGTGGAATATAAGGTTTCTGATCCGGTGAAGATGCTCTTTGCTTCTGAAGAGCCAGTAACGATCTTAAAAAATATTGCCCAAAGTAGTATACGAGCAGTCGTAGGTGGATATAACGTAGATAATGTTATTACCACAGATAAGTTCGAAATTCAAACAAAAATTAAGGAACAAATATTAGCAAAGCTACAAACACAGGATATCGGGTTACAATTGGTAAATATTACAATGCAGGATTCCGAACCTCCTACAGCAGAAGTAATGGAAGCCTTTAAATCTGTTGAGACTGCAAAACAAGCGGCTGATACCGCTGTAAACAATGCAACTAAGTATAAAAATGAGCAAATTCCAAAAGCAGAGGCTGAAGTGGATAAGATTAACCAGGAAGCAGAATCTAAAAAAGCTCAAAGAGTAAATGAAGCAAATGCTGAAGTTTCGAAATTCAATAAAATGTTTGAAGAATATAAGAAATATCCATTGATCACAAAGCAGCGTATGTTCTACGAAGCAATGGAAGATGTACTTCCATCTCTAAAAGTAGTAATTGATAGTGGGGAGTCTGATGTTCAGAAATTATTACCCTTAGACACTCTGATTGAAGGAGGTACACAACAATGAATAAAGTAAAAGGTACCGTATTATTAGTAATTATCTTTGCAGCAATTATTGTATTGTTCTCCTCAATTTATGTTACTAGAGAGAATCAATACAGCGTTGTAAAACGTTTTGGAAAAATTACAACTGTTATGAAAGAAGCTGGCTTAGGATTAAAAACTCCATTTATTGAAACCGTAGATAAGGTTCCTAAGAGTATTCAGTACTATGATATGACTGCTTCCGATGTAATTACTGAAGATAAAAAAACAATGGTAGCAGACAGCTATGTTCTTTGGAAAGTTATTGACCCAATATCATTTACCCAATCTCTTAGTTCCAATGTTGCATTAGCAGAAAGTAGAATTGATTCTACAGTATATGGTGCTATGAAAAGTGTAATCAGTTCCAAGCTACAATCAGAAGTTATCAGTGGCAGGGACGGTGAGCTTAATCAGGAATTTATGAAAAGCATTGGTAGTTCATTGGTGCAATATGGAATCGAATTAATTTCCATTGAAACCAAACATCTTGATCTTCCAAGTGATAATAAAAATGCTGTATTTGAACGTATGATTTCAGAACGTGCGCAAAAAGCAGCAGAGGCTTCTGCTCAAGGACAGGCGGATGCACAGATTATACAAAATGAAACCGACAAAGAGGTAGCAATCAGTATTTCCAATGCTCAAGCGGAAGCAGCAAAAGTTATTGCAGAAGGTGAAGCAGAGTACATGAGAATATTATCTGCAGCTTATGCCAATGAACAGAAAGCAGAATTCTATACCTTCATTCGCTCTCTGGAAGCGGCAAGAGCATCGCTGACAGGAAGCAATAAGACATTGATTTTGTCGGAAGATTCACCGATTGCACAAATTTTTTATAATTTTGAATAATTAGTCTTATAAACTGTTCGTAATAAAAATGAGGTCATAAACTTGACCTTCTGTCATAAAATAAATACTTAGGCATAGAATTCAATGATAAACTGAATTCGGAGCATATTTTATGATCGTCGATTTTAATGATTTGTATGATTCTTATGAAAAATATCTAACAGATGCTAGGGATCTGGCAAAACAATATGAAGCAATACTTTCCTATGTCACGATTGGTACGTCCCACGACAATCGTGACATAGTTTTGCTAAAACTTGGCATTGGCAAGCAGTTTCTCCTGTGTTGTGGAGGCGTTCATGCAAGAGAAACCATAAACCCAGTCGTATTACTCCGCATTATAGAGTATTATGCGGAACTATATGTTAACCATAAACAGGAACGTTTTAGCCTCAAATATAAACTTTATACAGAGACCCAGCAGCTTAGGGAAGAATATGAAAAGATGTTGTATGGAGCGTGTGTTTATGAATTGTTACAGACTTATACCATCCTTTTTGTTCCACTATTAAATCCGGATGGTTATATGATATCCTTAAAGGGGTTTGAGAGTATTAACGATACCACCTTGAGGCAGAGATGCATTTCTAAAAACATTTCAAGAGAAGAATGGAAATTTAATGCAAGAGGTGTAGACATAAACCGTAATTTTCCGAGTAAGTTGTGGAGGCCGAAATCGGAAGAGGATACGGTAGCCAGCGAGAATGAAACACAGATATTAATAAAAATATTGAAAGAATATCGGACCAGGGGTTTTTTAGATTTTCATTCCAGAGGGAAACAGATCTATTACTACCGAAGTATGATGCCAGAAAGCTATAACAACCAACAATTCGAAATTGCAACCCGTCTGATGCAAATAACGAATTATGAACTGATGCCGCCTGAGAATGAAATTGATTCTGGGGATACCGGAGGGAATACAGTTCACTATTATTCGGAATATTTTCTTAAGCCGGCTTTAACAATAGAGACCGTTGATGAGGATGCAGTTTTCCCATTGGCGTTACATTACAGATCTTCCACTTTTGAGGAATTAAAGTTAGTTATACTTGAATTTGGCAGTATGATAGTGTAAAAAGAATATAGGAAAATTATATTCCTACATAGAAGATTAAAGTGTCAAAAGTCGGTTTTGTCTACATAGATGAATATTTATGTACATACATTCATCAAATACAGGTAATAAGGACTTTAGACACTCCAATCATATAATTAGAATTAATATACACCTGCAAAATTAGTTTGCAGGTAACTAGAAAGGCGCGTACATTGTTATGAAACGAGAAGAAACAAATGTGAACGAATTAGAAGCTGCTAAGCAGATAGAGTTTATTAATCAACTTAAGATTCGATATGACCAAGAATTTGAACTTACCGGCAAAAAGAAAACCTATCATATAGAAACCTTTGGCTGTCAGATGAATTCCAGAGATTCAGAGAAAATATCTGGAATTTTAAAGCAGATTGGATATGAAGAGACAGACCAGGAGGATGCTGATTTCGTAATCTATAATACCTGTACGGTTCGTGAGAATGCAAACAACAGAGTGTATGGCAGACTTGGTTATCTTGGTAAGCTTAAGAAAAATCATCCTGGTATGATTATTGCACTTTGTGGCTGTATGATGCAGGAACCCTCTGCGGTTGAGAAGATTAAAACCAGTTATCGTTTTATAGATATAATTTTTGGAACACATAATATTTTCAAATTAGCGGAATTATTATATACAAGATTAGACTCTAATCGTATGGTGATCGATCTTTGGAAGGATACCGACATGATTGTTGAGAACCTGCCAAATGATAGAAAGTTCGACTTTAAGGCAGGCGTTAACATTATGTTTGGTTGCAATAACTTCTGTAGTTATTGTATTGTTCCTTATGTACGTGGTAGGGAGAGAAGTAGAAATCCAGAAGATATTTTGCAAGAAATTAGAGACTTAGCCAAGGATGGTGTAGTTGAAATTATGCTCCTTGGACAAAACGTTAATTCCTATGGCAAAAACTTGGATACGCCGATGAGCTTTGCACAGTTGCTTACTGAAATTGAAAAGATTGATGGCATTGAACGCATTCGCTTTATGACCTCCCATCCTAAGGATTTATCTGATGAGTTAATTGAAGTAATGGGTAAGAGTAATAAAATTTGTAAGCATTTGCATTTACCAATACAAGCGGGCAGCACACGATTATTAAAGATTATGAATCGCCGATATACCAAGGAAAGTTACCTTGAGTTGGTGGATAAGATAAGGAAAGCAGTACCTGATATTTCCTTGACCACAGATATTATGGTTGGTTTCCCGGGAGAAACTGATGAGGACTTTGAGGAGACCATGGATGTGGTTCGAAAAGTAGGTTATGATACTGCCTTTACCTTTATATATTCCATACGTACCGGAACACCTGCAGCTACCATGGAGCAAGTACCAGAAGCTGTTTCTTCGGAGCGCTTTGATCGACTTTTAAAAGAAATTCAGGCAAGCTCAGCGAAATCGGCTGGTAAAGAAGAACATACAACTCAAAAAGTATTAGTGGAAGAGGTAAATAGTCAAGATTCTTCTCTGCTTACTGGTAGATTAAGTAATAATCTTTTGGTACATTTTCCAGGGGATACAAGTTTAATTGGAAAAATTATTGACGTATATTTAACGGAAAGCAAAGGTTTTTATTACATGGGAAAACAGGCTTAAGGGTTAAGTTTTTATGTAATATAATAATGTGGGAAATATTATCGTTTATGTATATATTTTCATTGTCTTAAAAGAATTGAAAGGTGAAGTCGGATATTTTGTAGATATAGTACGAAATAGTTCTATATATAGATTCTATAATTTGTCAAAATAGATAAATATTCGTTCACAGACTTGACATATTAGGAAAAACAGTATAAAATTTATGTGTTGTATTAACGGGGAAGATGATTGAAAGTAATTGAAATCATAGTTTCATTGTACAATGAAAACTAAATAAAGGAGGTGCTCCTGTGGAATGGTTGCCAATAGCGATCGCTGTTCTGATTACTTTTGTGGTAGTAGCTATTATCACCTGGAAAGTCGCAATTTCCTATCGCATCAAGGTTTATGAAGCGAAAATTGGATTTGCGGATGAACGGTCGAAAGAAATCATAGATGAAGCTTTAAAAACAGCTGAAACTAAGAAACGCGAAGCCTTACTTGAAGCAAAGGAAGAGTCTTTGAAAGCAAAGAACGAATTCGAGCGAGAGTCAAAGGAACGTAGAGCAGAAATTCAACGCTATGAAAAAAGGGTTCTAACTAAAGAAGAAACTTTAGATAGAAAAACCGAAGCACTGGAAAAGAAAGAGTCAAAACTTTCAGTTAAAGAAGCTGAGCTTGATCGTATCAAGCATGAAGTGGATGAATTCCACGCAAAACAGCTGCAAGAACTTGAAAAAATCTCTGGACTTACCTCCGAACAAGCTAAGGAATATCTGATTAAGACTGTTGAAGAAGAAGTTAAACATGAGACCGCAATGCTTATAAAGGATTTAGAAAGCAAAGCAAAAGAAGAAGCGGACAAGAAAGCAAAGGATTTTGTAGTTACAGCAATTCAAAGATGTGCTGCAGATCATGTTGCTGAGACAACTATTTCAGTTGTTCAGCTTCCTAACGACGAAATGAAGGGTAGAATCATTGGTAGAGAGGGACGTAATATTCGTACCTTAGAAACCTTAACTGGGGTTGATTTAATTATCGATGATACACCTGAGGCTGTTATACTTTCAGCTTTTGATCCAATCAGACGTGAAGTTGCAAGAATTGCTCTTGAGAAACTTATTGTAGATGGAAGAATCCATCCTGCAAGAATTGAAGAGATGGTAGAGAAAGCTCAAAAAGAAGTCGAAGTTATGATTAGGGAGTCAGGCGAGGCTGCTACCTTAGAGGTAGGCGTTCATGGAATTCATCCAGAACTAGTTAAGCTTCTCGGCAAAATGAGATTTAGGACAAGTTATGGACAGAATGCATTAAAGCATTCTATTGAAGTGGCTATTTTATCCGGTCTTTTAGCCGGACAGATCGGTGTGGATGTGAGACTTGCAAAACGTGCCGGATTGTTACATGACATCGGTAAATCGGTGGATCATGAGATGGAAGGAACACATGTACAAATTGGTGTTGATTTATGTAGAAAATACAAAGAGTCACCAGTTGTTATTAACTCCATCGAAGCTCATCATGGGGATGTTGAGTTCCAATCAATGATTGCATGTATCGTTCAAGCTGCGGATACAATTTCTGCAGCAAGACCAGGCGCGAGACGCGAAACCTTGGAAACCTATACCAACAGACTGAAGCAATTGGAAGATATTACTAATGGCTTTAAAGGAGTAGATAAGTCATTTGCTATTCAGGCAGGTAGAGAAGTCAGAGTAATTGTTGTACCAGAACAGATTAATGATGCTGATATGGTATTACTTGCTCGCGATTTATCTAAGAAGATTGAAAATGAATTAGAATATCCGGGACAAATTAAAGTTAATGTAATCAGAGAATCTAGAGTTACTGATTACGCAAAATAAGAAGTACTCGGATTAATAGGATAGTTGGAACTGTTGAAATACTGTATTTTCAATAGTTGTAGCTATCCTATTTTTTGTTCATTTATTATAACTTGGGTTTTTGCTAAATGTTATTAAATAAAAGGTGTATGGATTGTTGTAAAGAGCCTTTTTAGGCTCTAATTTTTTTATCAATATTATCAATATTAAGTTAAAATGGTTCCAAAGAAATATGACTAAATATACGTTGTCCAACATTGGCAATATATTACATATATGATTGTTAAAAATGTATATAAAGTCCGCTGTACACGTACAAATGATAGTCCTATAGAATACTTTATTAAAATTGGATTAAAATTTTTGTTGCATAATAGAAAATTATATATTACAATAATTACACTTTGAATAAATATAAATTAATAAAATTAAGTATTACATATTAAAAACGATAAATAATTAAGAAAAGGGATGGTGCAGGCAGTATGTCATTAGGGTTATCAAGTAAAGCACAGGCGGTAAAACCTTCTTCAACCTTAGCTATTACAGCAAAAGCTAAGGAATTAATAAGTAAAGGGATTGATGTTGTGGGGTTTGGCGCAGGTGAACCGGATTTTAATACACCGGATAACATTTGTGACGCAGCAATAAAAGCAATTCATGATGGATTTACGAAGTATACACCTGCAGAAGGTACCCTTGAACTACGCAAAGCTGCGTGTGACAAGTTTTTAAGCTTCAATAAAATTAGTTATGAACCCAGTCAAATTGTCGTTAGTAATGGTGGGAAGCATTCCTTAACTAATATATTCGAGGCTATTTGTAATCCAGGTGATGAAATCATCATTCCATCACCCTATTGGCTTAGTTATCCTGAGATTGTTAAGTTGGCTGACGGGGTTCCTGTTTTTGTAAGAGGTGAAAAATCCAATCAATATAAGGTAACTGCCGAGCAAATAGAAGCTGCATGTACGGAAAAAACCAAAGCACTTATATTAAATTCTCCAAGCAATCCTTCCGGTATGATCTATACGAGAGAGGAATTAGAAGCTATCGCAGAAGTAGCAGTCAGAAAAGACTTTTACGTTATTTCTGACGAAATGTATGAGAATCTTATATATGAAGGTGAAGCCATTAGTATTGCATCTTTTAACGAAGAGATATATAAAAGAACCATTACCTGTAGTGGTGTAGCTAAGAGTTATTCCATGACAGGCTGGCGAATAGGCTTTACAGCCTCCTCAAAAGAAATTGCTAAGGTTATGGCAAGTGTACAAAGCCACCAAACCTCTAATCCGAACTCCATTGCACAAAAAGCTGCTTTAGAGGCATTAACAGGTCCGCAAGAATCGGTTGCCCTAATGCATGCAGAGTTTAATAAGAGACGTGAGTATATGTTTGATAGAATATCAAATATGAAAGAATTAAGTGCTTTAAAACCTCAAGGAGCTTTCTATACCTTTGTAGATGTTAGCTTACTCCTTGAGAAAGAATATAAAGGGGAACGGGTTGCGGATACCAATCGCCTTGCACAGATTTTGCTGGATGATTATAGCGTTGCTGTCATTCCCTGCAAAGATTTTGGGTTTGCAGATCACATTCGACTATCTTATGCCATTTCAATGGAACAGATTAAAAAGGGATTAGATCGCATGGAGGTCTTTATAGCAGAATTAATTTAATAAATATTCCTGATAGGTAGTATTTTTACAAAATTATGTTAAAATACTACCTATTATTTTGTTTTTATGTTAAAATATCAAAAAGATATTGTTATTATGGATTGACAAAGGATTCTAAAGAAGGAAGGATATAATAATGGCATTATTTGGTTTTATTGGAGCTGGCAACATGGGTTATCCCATGTTAAAAGCAGCGATTCAAACGTTTGGAGACAAGGATGTTGTTTATACAGATGCATCACCGGAGCGGAATACGTATGTAGGTCAAGATACTGGAATTCCTGCCCTTACTAATAATATAGAAATTGTGAAGAACTGCAAATACTTAGTACTTGCTGTAAAACCGCAGTTTTTCCCAGTTGTATTGGAAGAAATAAAGGAACATGTTACTTCAGAGCAGGTTGTGATATCAATAGCTGCTGGAATAACAATTGCTAATATAAAGGAGCAGTTAGGGGAACAGACTAGAATTGTACGAGCTATGCCCAATACACCTGCAATGGTATTAAAAGGTATGACTGGAATCTGCTTTTCGGACAATGTATTTACAAAGGATGAAAAAGAAGTCATTGATCAGTTCTTTTCCTCCTTTGGTAAATATGAAGTATTTGATGAGAAACTAATGAATGCAGTTATCTGTGCAAATGGCAGCTCACCTGCTTATGTGTACATGTTTATTGAAGCATTGGCAGATAGTGTAGTTAGTTATGGATTACCGAGAGATAAGGCATATGTACTTGCGGCTCAAACAGTACTTGGTGCAGCTGCGATGGTTCTGGAGACTGGCGAGCACCCAGGCAAATTAAAGGATAATGTATGTTCTCCTGGTGGAACAACAATAGCAGCAGTTAAGGCATTAGAAGAACATGGTTTTCGCAATGCAATTATGAAGGCATCGGATGCATGTTATGCAAAGGCAACAGCATTAGATCAGAAAAAGTAATAACAAAGAGAAGGTAATAGAAACGAGAAAGTAATAGAAACGAGAAAGGTAGTGTCATAGATATGATTCCATACAAACGTTTACAACGAGACATAATTCACGAGGGTCGTATAATTGATTTTTATAAGGATACCATTGAAGTAGAAGGTGGAAAGCTTACCTCCTTTGACTATATTCATCATAGAGGTGCATCAGCCATGATACCAGTGGATGAAGAGGGCAAAATATTAATGGTGCGCCAATATCGTAATGCAATTGATCAATATTCCTTAGAAATACCGGCAGGGGGACTTAATCCAGGTGAAGACAATCTAACCTGTGCAGTACGTGAATGCGAGGAAGAAACCGGTTATCAGGCCGGAGAAGTAGTTCATTTACTGGACCTATATACAACGGTTGCTTTTAGTAACGAAAAAATAGGCATTTATTATACAACTGGCATTCAGGTTTCAGAACAAAATTTGGACGAAGATGAGTTTGTTACAATCGAACGTTATACATTAGATGAACTAGTTGAGTTAATCTTGACTGGAGGTATCACAGATGCCAAGACAATCGCAGGTATACTCGCATATAAAGCGAAACTTAACTATTAGTTAGAGATACCTCGTAGTGACTTTTCCTGCTTGTTCTAATTCTGGATTCTTAACATATCTATGTTATAGATAGATATGATGGGAAGACATAAGTATGAAACTGTTTAAATTTCAGTTGCAAAAGTTCAATATTTTGCAAATCGCGATCTTTCTGATTGTCATTGGGGTTTTCCTTGGGATTTTATGTGCAAATATCTTTAAGGGAAGCTATATGGATCAAATTCAGAGTTATGAAGCGAATGTTTTTTCAAGAATTGTTACCAATGATACAGATTATTCCGGCCTTTTTCGATATACCCTAGGAAGGAATTTTAGTGAGTTCGCGATTTTCTGGTTGTTATGTATGACGATACTTGGATTACCTTATATGGCATTTAAAATAATATCCTTTGGCTTTTTTTCCGGCTTTTTTATTTCTGCAATCACCATGCAATATGGTATGAAGGGTATTTTACTTGTGCTTGCCTATGTATTTCCTCACGGATTGCTCTATGTACCAATCGTCTTGATTTCACTTTATAAGGGCTTCGATGTATGTAGAACAATATATCAGGATAATAACAATCAAATCAGTAAAATTGTAAGGTTAATGAAATCTCAATTAATTATCATTTTGTTATTAGCAGTAGCACTTCTAATTGCTAGTTTTCTTGAAGCATATCCTGGTGCCTTTTTATTGAAAAAGGCCTTGGGAATTTATGTTTCATAGGTAATACTGTAATTGATTTGTCTAATGAGGAGGAATAAAATGGAACAGTATTTAAATGATTTTATTGCTTATATGAGGGACATAAAAGATGCATCAAAGAATACACTGCAAGCATATCGTAATGATATTAAAAAAATGTTAGTGTATTTTGAAAAACAGGATATCAATTCAGTAACAAAGATCAGTGAAACAAATTTAAATTCCTACATATTAACGCTGGAGAAGGAGGGGTTATCGCCTGCTTCTGTTACCAGGAACATTGCTTCAATCAAAGCATTTTTATTATATTTATTAAAACATCAAGTAATATTTTCAGATCCATCGGAACGAATTAAACCGCCAAAATTACAAAAGAAATCACCTCAGATTATTGAAATATCCTTAGTGGATAAGTTAATCCGTCAGCCGGATGTGAAAACGAAAAAAGGGATCAGAGACCGCGCTATGCTAGAACTTCTATATGCAACTGGTGTTAAGGTATCAGAACTAATTGCCTTAAAAATAGCGGATCTCAATGTGTCTAGTCGCTATATTACTTGTGGGGATAGAAGAGAGCGAATTATTCCTTTTGGTAAGTCAGCAAAAGCAGCTCTTACAGAGTATTTAGCAATCAGAGCCCAGGACTTTGATAAACATCAGAGTGATTTTCTGTTTTTAAATATTACTGGGGAGCAATTAAGCCGACAGGGGTTTTGGAAAATTCTAAAGGCATACGCAAAGCAAGCTGGTCTCGAGGAGATTAATCCTAATATGATACGACATTCCTTTGCCGCTCATATGATAGACAATGGCGCAGATCTTGTTAGTGTACAGGAATTACTCGGTCATTCCGATATCTCTGCCACACAGCTATACTTAAGTCATGGATTTAAAAACAGCAGGGAAGTTTACATGAATACACATCCAAGAGCATAGTTGTTTATGCTTCTTTCCTTAATAGACTAAGTAAATGTTAATCCTCATTTACTTAGTTTTTTTATATACTAGGAAATTCCGAGGGATTTCCTAGTATATAAAAAGCCCTTTGGGCTAATGATGCGCAGCTACGCGCGCGGAACAAAAGGTGTGCTTTAAAACATGTATCTTGGTGAAATTAATACAACGGGTAAGAAAAGGAAAATAAATTAATCTTGCCGAATGCAGTATGGAAGAATGACACTACAAGAACAGTATCATCGCAGATATGAAAAACGCCTTCTTAGTAAAATTAAGGAGGTGTTTTTCAGGCTATAGACTATAAGCTATTGCAATTTAAAATGGATTTATGTTATAACTAATGAAATACATTTTTATAGTAATAACGTTTAATATTTTGGAGTTGTAGCTTATAACTTTAAGGGAAAGGGATATGATTATGTCGATTGAGAGAGTAAAAGAATATTTCGAGAAATTTAATATGGCTGAACAAATAAAAGAATTTGAGGTGTCCAGTGCAACAGTTGAGTTGGCTGCTATGGCCTTAAATTGTGAACCAAAAAGAATTGCTAAAACACTATCTTTTATAGTGAATGGACAAGTTGTTTTGATTGTTACCGCAGGTGATGCCAAAATTGACAATGCTAAATTTAAAGAATTTTTTAAAACAAAAGCGAAAATGCTTTCTGCAGAAGAGGCACTTCATCTTACAGGACATGCGGTGGGTGGAATTTGTCCTTTTGCTGTTAAGGAGGGAGTTATTAACTATCTGGATATATCACTTAAGAGGTTTGATACTGTGTTTCCAGCCTGTGGCAGCAGTAATAGTGCCATTGAATTAACATTAGTGGAAATGGAACAACATTCAAACTACATAGAGTGGATTGATGTGTGTAAAGGTTGGGATGAATAGATACTGGATAAAAAGGGACAATTACAATACTATTCTTGTAATCGTCCCTTTCTTGTACTTATTAAATAACTATTCGGGAGCATGTCCTTCACCGTTACTAATTAATAATCAATCACTTAAATTATACTATCAGCTATAGTATAGATCAACTTTTCGGAATCTTCCCAACCTAAGCATGCATCTGTTATAGATTTTCCATAGACATGATCTGTAACTTTCTGTGCGCCGCCTTCAATATAACTCTCGATCATAACACCCTTAACCAGATTGGCAATGTCAGCAGATACCTTACGGCTATGAAGAACTTCTTTTACAATACGAGTTTGCTCTTTGTAAAGCTTATTGGAATTAGCGTGGTTAGCATCGACAATAGTTGCCGGGTTGGCTAAATCGCGTTTACCATACATTGCACATAATAGATTTAAATCCTCATAATGATAATTTGGAATGGACTGACCATGCTTATTCACTGCGCCTCTTAAAATAGTATGTGCCAGTGGGTTACCGGTGGTGGTTGCTTCCCAGGTACGATATAAGAATGTGTGGCTGGCCTGTGCTGCAACCACAGAATTTAACATTACAGAAAAATCACCACTGGTCGGGTTTTTCATACCAGCAGGTACATCCATACCACTGATGGTTAATCTGTGTTGTTGGTCTTCAACAGAACGTGCGCCCACAGCAACATAGGAGAGGATGTCCTCAACGTAGGGCCAATTTTCAGGATAGAGCATCTCGTCGGCAGCAGTTAAACCACTTTCTGCTATTGCTCTAAGATGCATCTTTCGCATAGCGATTAATCCTTCTTGTAAATCTGGCTCTTTTTCAGGGTCAGGTTGGTGAACAATGCCTTTATAGCCTTCCCCTGTGGTACGTGGCTTATTGGTATAAATACGAGGGATTAGGATTAACTTATCTTCAACTTTTTCCTGTACCTTAGCAAGCCTTGATATATAATCACAAACTGCATCTTCATTGTCAGCAGAACAGGGACCAATAATGACAATAAATTTATTGGAAGCTCCTGTTATAACATTTTTGATCTGTTCATCACGTTCTTGCTTACGAAGAACATCTTTTTTGGGAAGGGGGTATGCTTTTACCAACTCTTCCGGAGAAATTACTTCTTTAATAAATTTAAAACTCATTTGTAGAATCCCCCTCAAATTTTAATTGCTTTATTTTATCCTTTTTTGTCTGCTTCGTCAATCATTTCTATATTTATTTAAAGGAATTAGATTTTTAGATATGCATTTTTTCGAAAATGGTATATAATAGTATACTACGCACATAATGAAAAGTGGATTTGTCACATATAATTACTCAGCGTGAGACTATAAATACACAGAGAGCACTGTTTTGGAGGTTATAATGAAAATATATGATTTAATCTTAAAGAAGAAAAACAAAGAAAAAATGACAACAAAAGAAATAGAATATATTGTTCAGGGATTCACCAAAGGTACAATTCCAGATTATCAAATGTCTGCTTTTTTAATGGCAGTTTGCTTAAATGGAATGGATCATGAAGAAACAGCTGCACTTACTGTTGCAATGGCAAATAGCGGTGATATCCTTGATTTGTCACAGATTGAAGGCGTTAAGGTAGACAAGCACAGCACCGGTGGTGTTGGTGACAAGACTTCTTTGGTACTTGGACCAATGGTTGCAGCACTTGGAATTCCTGTAGCCAAAATGTCTGGAAGAGGCCTTGGACATACTGGTGGTACTATTGATAAGCTAGAAAGTTTTCCAGGCTTTTCGACTACTATTTCAACAGAGCAATTCATTCATAATGTAAATACCATTAAGATGGCAATCGTAGGTCAAACCGCCAATCTTGCTCCAGCGGATAAAAAGATATATGCACTTCGTGATGTAACGGCAACAGTAGATAATTTATCTTTAATCGCTAGCAGTATTATGAGTAAGAAAATCGCTTCTGGATCTGATGTCATTGTGCTGGATGTTAAGACCGGCAGTGGGGCATTTATGAAGAGTCTGGAGGATTCTATTGCTTTAGCAAAAGAGATGGTGCAAATTGGCACTATTGCAGGAAGAAAAACCTATGCTGTCATTACGGATATGAATCAACCACTAGGTTATGGAATTGGTAATAGTTTGGAAGTAATTGAAGCGATTGATACCTTAAGGGGTGAAGGCCCAGCAGACTTATTAGAGGTAAGTATTACACTTGCTTCTTATATGTTATTAGGTGCCGGACGTGCAGCTAGTATTGAGGAGGCCAGAGACTTACTGAATAAGACCATCGAGGATAAGAGCGCTTTAAATAAGTTTGCAGAGTTTATTAAAGCACAGGGTGGAGAAACCGATCGTATTTTTAACACAGAGTTATTTGAAAAGGCGACCATCGAAGAGGATGTGCTTGCACCTGTGGACGGGTATGTTACCTGCATTCATACGGATGAGTTAGGTATGACTTCACTCATACTAGGTGGTGGCAGAGAAACCAAAGAAAGCCAGATTGATCTTAGTGTAGGTTTGAAAATTCATAAAAAATTAGGTGAGCAGATTAAGAAGGGCGATGCCTTAGCAACTCTATATGCAAACGATCACAATAAGCTTGCAGAGGCTAAAAATCGTTTATTAGATGCATATGTGATTGAACAGAGCCAACCAGAACCTTCTAAATATGTATATGCCATTGTAACAGCTGACCAAGTTACAAGATTTTAAAGACTCAATAAACAAAGTAAAAAGTTTTATTGTATCTAAAGCTAGTATTAAAAGAGCTTATAGGTCAGTAAAATCTGATTATATATAGATATAAAATTCATTTAGACTTGTATTCAAAAGGACGATTTCTAAACAAGTAATTCTTGTTCAGAAATCGTCTTTTTTTACATAGAATATAGCAAGAATGAGAGAAGCAGGTTCTCTATGAGTAAATTTAAAGGAAAAGGTGATCGTCCATTTGCGTTTCATATATATAAGTTATTTGTAATAGCGTTTGCTAGCATCTTAATCTTGCACTTTCTTTATCAAAATTCTTCACTCTATTATATGAACCTGTTTAATATGCCATTTTCTTTACACTTAAATGAGGAAGATTTATATCTAGTAGAAGGAGAAGAATTTAAGTTAACTGTATTTGGAATTAATAAGAGAATTTCTTTCAAATCAACTAATTTTAGGGTGGCTGTTGTTTTATTTAACGGTAAAATTCTTGCTTTGCGACCGGGCAAAACATATATCATCGCTAAGGTTGATGGGAAGGAGTTAAAATGTAGAGTGCATGTACTTGACTTGAATAAGGAGGTCATAAAACTTCGAGTAGGTGGTACGTATAATCTAGATGTGAAGGGGATAACTGCCTTTGTTAACTGGAAATCAAAGAACAAAGAGGTAGCCACAGTAAATTATTTTGGTAAAGTTACTGCAAAATCAAAGGGAAATACAGTCATTTATGCGAAGGTAAAGGGGAAAACCCTCCGTTGTACGGTTACCGTCAAATAAGAAAATCATCTTGTAGTTAGAATATGCATTTGAATATGAGTTTTCTCCTTTAAATGTAACAATAACTTGAAGGCTAAACTGTTTAAAAATATAAGACAAATTTATAATATGTTTGGTCTAAAATGAAACAGCCTGGATTAAAATAGTAATAATACAGAATACATATTTACTGCTACAATCAAAGATTGCGGTGGGATGGAGGTAGTTTTGAAAAGAATATGTGCAGTTTTCCTCATATTATTCTTACTTTTATTAAATACGAGTGACACGGATGCACAGGGGTTTGGAGCTTTACGAGAGAAGGATGGAGTTGTTTCTGTTACATCAACCAATGATACACAACTAAATTTAAGCTCCACCTCTGCTGTCTTGATTGAAGGCTCCACAGGTATGGTAATATTTGATAAAAACAAGGATGAAAGATTGAGACCGGCAAGCATTACAAAGGTTATGACCCTGTTATTAATCTTTGATGCGTTGAATGAAGGTCAGATTAAATTAACAGATGAAGTGAGTGTCAGTGAATATGCGGCCTCCATGGGTGGATCACAGGTATATTTGGAACCTTTTGAGGTACAGACCGTAGAAACGATGATTAAATGCATCAGTATTGCCAGTGCAAACGATGCCTCTGTAGCAATGGCTGAATTCATCGCAGGGTCCGAAGAATCCTTTGTAGCTAAAATGAATGAAAGAGCCAAAGGACTCGGTATGAAGAATACAAATTTTGTTAATTGTTGTGGGCTTGACACAGATAATCACTATTCCTCTGCTTATGATGTGGCATTGATGTCAAGAGAGCTAATTACAAAGTATCCACAGATCAGTAAATACGCTACAACCTGGATGGATACCATCATACATACTACAAAAAAGGGTCAGTCGGAATTTGGATTAACCAATACAAATAAGTTAGTTAGATTTTATCAGGGAATTACAGGTTTAAAAACTGGTTCTACTGGATTGGCAAAGTATTGTGTGACTGCCTCCGCGAATCGGAATAATATGAATATGATTGCTGTTATTATGGCAGCTCCGGATACCAAAACCAGATTTGCTGAAGCTTCAAAACTTCTAAACTATGGCTTTGCTAACTATAGTATTTATTCAGATAAGAATACTGACTTTACAATGGAACCCGTAAAGGTTACCAAAGGTGTTAATGATACTGTAGTAGGCACACCGGGAAGTGAGTTCTCTTATCTTTGTGTGAAAGGGAAATCTCCGCAAGACATCCGTAAGGAAGTTGTATTATATGAAGAGGTGCCAGCCCCTGTAGCTGTAAGTGATAAAATTGGTGAAATTACCTATTATTATGGAGATGAGAAGATTGGAACGGTGGATATAGTAGCTTCCACGGCTGTGGAAAAAGCAAAGTATAGACACAGTTTTATGAAAGTATTAAAGCGTTTCTTTATGGGCAATAATTAGAATACGGCAGGTACCATGGAACGAATTACAGTTCGCTTCAGGTACCTGCTTTGTCTACGAAACCGCAAAGGTGCTAGTAGCTTATTGACACATTTCCTGCTTACTAGTATAGTATAATAGGATGAAAAGATAGGGCATGACCCGATTGGAGTCGAGATAGAATGCATACATTGTACATTGTGACTGGAATTATAGTAGGATTATTCCTATGGGCAGCAATTGAGAAAAAACTATTAATATATACGAAATATAACATAACAAACACATTGCTTCCCAAAGCATTTAACGGAGTAGGATTTGTCGTATTGGCCGATCTACATAATAATTGCTTTGGTAAAAACAATGAAAGACTAACTAAGAAAATTGATCAATTATCGCCGGAGTTTATTCTTGTCGCAGGTGATATGATAAGTAAAAACACCTTGTGTTACCCAAGTCCTGCCTTTGATTTACTAGATGCCTTAAGTAAAAGATATCCCATCTATTATTCTTTTGGAAATCATGAGCAAAGATTTGAACACTTGGATACAGAGTCGAAAGAATATTTTTCTTGGGTGGAATTTCAAGAGAAACTTAAGAAAAAGGGTGTTATATTTTTAAATAATAAAACGATAGAACTGAAGAAGCAAAAGGATAGTATTTTAATTAGTGGTATTTCAATAGGGCAAAAATTTTTTGAGCGTAGTAAAGCTCCAGAAATGGAGGACAATTATTTATCCTTGTTACTTCAAAATACAAACAGCAAGAAATATCATATCTTACTTGCACATAACCCAGTATACTTTTCAAATTATATAAAATGGGGAGCGGATTTATCCATTGGAGGACATTTGCACGGTGGTATGGTTCGGCTTCCTGGATTAGGTGGAGTGATATCACCCCAAGTGAAATTTTTCCCAGCTTATAGTTCGGGTTGCTTTACCTTGGAAGATAAACACATGGTGGTTTCTAGAGGTTTGGGTTCGCATTCCTTTATGCCCAGACTATTTAATACTCCGGAGATTGTTTATGTGATTATGCAACAAAAAGAACAGGGGAAAGGTTGAGAGGATTTTCTTTCAGCCACAAAAAAGTTTTGTGCTTGATGTATCCAAAGTATATGTACACATTCGCACAAAACTTATTTACGCAAAAATGGAGGGTATATGTAATATGAGTATTCCAGTAAAATTGGAAGCATTTGAAGGTCCATTGGACCTCTTGCTTCATTTAATTGATAAAAATAAAGTTAACATATATGATATTCCAATTGTAGAGATTACTGAGCAGTATTTAGAGTATATTAAGCAGATGGATACCAAGAATCTTGAAATCATGAGCGAGTTCTTGGTTATGGCAGCTACGTTGGTTAAGATTAAGTCAAAAATGCTGCTTCCTGTAGAAGAAAGTGAAGAAGAGGAAGCTGTAGACCCGAGACAGGAGTTGGTGGATCGCTTACTGGAATACAAAATGTATAAGTATATTTCAGAAGAATTAAAGGACAAGCAGCTGGATGCTTCACGTGCTATGTTCAAGTTACCTACAATCCCAGAGGAAATTGCAAATTACAGAGAAGAAATTGATCCAAGCGAACTCTTAAGTGACTTGACTCTGGCGAGACTGCACGAAATATTTAAATCAATTGTAAAGAAACAAGCAGATAAAATTGACCCTATTCGAAGTAAGTTTGGTAAGATTGAGAAAGAGGATATTAATCTATCTGATAAGTTTACACAAGTTCAGGAGTATGGATTAGTACATAGAGTATTTTCATTTCGCAATTTATTAGAAGCTGCTAGCACAAAAATGGAAGTCATCGTGACCTTCCTGGCTATTCTGGAGTTAATTAAGATTGGGAGAATATACATAGAACAGGAAATTATACTGGATGATATCAAAATCACTTATTTAGCTGATGATATCATTCAAATGGAGGAGGCAAGCTTTTAATGGAGTTAAAAGTTATAGAAGCACAAATTGAGGCAATCTTATTCACTATGGGGGAAGCGGTTGAACTAGAGCGGATTGCCGGTGCAATCGATCATGATGAAGAGACTACCAGAAGAATTATACATAATATGATGGATCGTTATGAGAGCGAAGAGTATGGTATCCATATCATCGAACTGGATGGAGCTTTTCAGTTGTGTACTAAGAACACAATGTATGAAACAATTATAAAGATTACACATATACCTAAAAAGCATGTTTTAACGGATGTATTACTTGAGACGTTATCCATTATTGCATATAAACAGCCAATTACTAAAATTCAAATTGAAGCAATCCGTGGGGTGAAATCAGATCACTCTGTGAATAAACTGGTGGAATATAATCTAGTATGTGAGCTTGGTAGAATGGATGTTCCAGGAAGGCCAATACTGTTTGGAACCACAGAAGAATTCTTAAGAAGCTTTGGGCTTCAGTCCCTGGATGCGCTGCCAGTTATGAATCCAGAAAAACTGGAAGACTTTAAGTTAGAAGCAGAAGAAGAGATGCAGTTAAAGCTGGATATATAAGAATCAGAGTCTGTGAATATGAAGAATTTATGGTAATATTTACATTATATGATAAGCAAAAAGAGGGGAAATACTGACGTATAGGAAGTCAGTATTTCCCCTCTTTTTTAGAACTCTCAAAGTAATGCCAAAAAGTCGCAGTAATACTAAACTTAAGGTTTAATAATAGTAAAAATAATGCTTGCATAGTTGAATACATTTTTGTATAATAGTCAATGCTGTAAATTATGTAATGCACTAACTGCAAAGACTTTATATAAGGTTCAAATATATTGAGTTTAGTGATTAGAGCAGGGTAATAATATAGCTAACATTACATAGGGAAAGGTTGTGATGATAGGGTTGGATAAAAAGCTAACACTTTATGGCTTTAACAACCTCACAAAAACACTTAGCTTCAACATTTATGATGTATGCTATGCAAAAAGTGAGAGAGAACAAAAAGATTATATTGCTTATATCGATGAACAGTACAACTCCGAACGTTTGACTAAAATTTTGGTGGATGTAACTGAGATGATTGGTGCCCATATATTAAATATTTCGAAGCAGGATTATGATCCACAGGGCGCTTCTGTCAATATTTTGATAGCAGAGGGTTCCCTTAATACTGAGGGCATTGATGACTCCTGTAATCAAGGTAAGTTTTTGAGTGCAAAAAAAGATTCAGTGCATGCACACCTTGATAAGAGCCATGTAACAGTTCATACCTTCCCGGAACATCATCCGGATAACTCCATATCCACTTTTCGTGTAGATATTGACGTTTCCACTTGCGGAGAGATATCACCGCTAAATGCGCTTGATTATTTAATCGGAAGTTTTGATTCCGATATTATTACAATAGATTACCGTGTTAGAGGCTTCACTAGAGACCTACATGGAATGAAATATTACATTGATCACAATATAACCTCGATTCAGGATTATATTGATGATGTTACTTTAACAAGATATGATGCGATTGATGTCAATGTATATCAGTCGAATATCTTTCATACTAAGATGCTGATTAAGGAAATCGAATTACAGAACTATCTTTTTAATAAGGATGTTTATGAATTACCTCCTAAGCAAAGACTGGATATTACCAACAGCCTTCGCAAGGAAATGATTGAAATTTTCAGCGGTATGAATATTTACTAGATGGAGGGGAGCGACCGATGAAGTATACTCAAAACAATGCCCCCATTCATGAAGCATTATTACAGCATAAGAAAAACCGTGTTGTTCCTTTTGATGTTCCGGGTCATAAGGGCGGAAGGGGAATTCCTGAATTAACTGAATTTTTGGGAATCGATTGTCTAAAGGTGGATGTCAATTCTATGAAGCCTCTAGATAATCTGATTCATCCGGTATCGGTAATCAAAGCTGCTGAGGAGCTGGCCGCTGAGGCGTTTAGTGCAGATGCAGCTTTTTTTATGGTAAATGGTACCACGGCTGCAGTTCAGGCAATGATTATGTCCACCTGTAAGGCTGGCGATAAAATTATTATGCCTCGCAATGTACACAGAAGTTCCATTAATGCTCTTGTCGTATGTGGTGCAATTCCGGTATATGTCAATCCAGGTGTAAACCATGAGGTTGGAATTCCACTAGGAACCTCGGTGGAGGTGCTTAAAACAGCGATCAAAGAAAATCCGGATGCAAAGGCTATCCTGGTTAACAATCCAACCTATTATGGAATTTGTTCCAACCTAAAGGAAATTGTAGAAGTAGCACATGCAAATGGAATAAAGGTATTGGTAGATGAAGCACATGGAGCACATTTTTATTTTGGAGAAAACCTTCCAATCAGCGCCATGGCAGCAGGAGCTGATATGTCAGCGGTTAGTATGCACAAGACTGGAGGCTCGTTAACCCAAAGTTCCTTCCTGCTTTGCAAAGACACGGTTGATCCAGGTTATGTAAGACAGATTATTAATCTCACGCAAACAACAAGTGCTTCTTATTTACTGCTTTCTTCTCTGGATTTGGCTAGAAAAAATATGTATTTGAACGGCAAAGAAATGGTGGAGAAGACAATTTCTCTTGCAGAATATGCAAGACAGGAGATTAATCAAATTGGCGGTTATTATGCTTTTTCTTCTGAAATTATAGATGGAGACACTGTATTTGATTTTGATCGTACAAAATTGTCCGTCCATACCACCGAGATAGGGCTTGCCGGAGTAGAAGTATATGATTTACTTCGAGATGAGTATGGAATACAAGTTGAATTTGGTGACATTGGCAATCTACTTGCAATTATCAGTGCAGGTGATCGACCCTTTGAAATTGAACGACTCATATCCTCCTTATCAGAGATAAAGCGAATCTATGGTAAGGACAAGGTTGGAATTCTCAATCATGAGTATATAGATCCAGAGGTAGTTTATTCACCCCAGCAGGCATTTTATAGCGATAAAAAGTCGGTGCTATTAAAGGAAGCTGCAGGGCATGTAGCAGGGGAATTTGTAATGTGTTACCCACCGGGAATCCCAATTTTGGCACCAGGGGAACGTATTACGAAGGATATCATTGATTATATTGTATATGCAAAGGAAAAGGGAAGTTCTATCACCGGACCCAAGGATATGACTATTGAACATATTAATATTATAGATTTCTAGAAAGGACAGGTGTTAGTCTATGGAGTTATGGTATTCTGAGCATCATACAGACCATGTACGATTTTCCTTAAAGGTGAAACGGGAGCTATTTAATCAGCAAAGTGATTTTCAGCAGATATCCATTTTGGACACAGTGGAATTTGGACGAGCTCTTACTTTGGATGGCTGCCTCATGGTAACAGAAAAGGATGAGTTCATTTACCACGATATGATTGTTCATGTTCCAATGGCCACGAATCTTGGTATTAAGAAGGTACTTGTGATAGGTGCAGGAGATGGCGGAACGATTCGTGAACTAACTCGTTATCAAAATATAGAACACATTGACATGGTAGAAATTGATGAAATGGTGGTTGAAGCTTGTAAACAACATTTACCTCAAACTGCTTGCAATTTAGATGATCCCAGAGTTCATATCTATTATGAAGATGGCTTGAAATTTGTTCGTCGTAAATCAAATGAATATGATTTGATTTTAGTCGACTCCACAGATCCCTTTGGACCAGGGGAAGGATTATTTACAAAAGAATTCTATGGTAATTGCTATAATGCACTTAAAGAAGATGGGATCTTAGTTAATCAGCATGAGAGTACGTATTATGAGGCTTATGTAGAAGCTATGAAGAGAGCGCATCAAAGAATTAAAGAGACCTTTCCCATTGCACAGGTCTATCAGGCGCATATACCCACCTATCCGTCCGGTTACTGGTTGTTTGGTTATGCATCTAAAAAGTTTAACCCTTTAAGTGATTTGCAAGAAGAGAAATGGAATGAGCTTGGTTTACAGACAAAATATTATAATACAAACCTTCATATAGGGTGCTTTGCTCTTCCCAATTATGTGCTAGAGCAATTACAGGATAAGCTATAGATGGCAAAAGTTGATTAGAGTGTCAAAAGCCAATCTAGTCTATATATGATGAATAAGCCCGCATCTATATCCATCTGGACTTGCCTTACCATTCCATGAATTACCTAAAAAGAAGGTAATTCATAGATGCCGGTCTGCGCCATCTGGATATAGATACAGTCATATTCATCTCTTTCGGTTTAGGAAGGCTTTTGACACTCTAAACAAATTAATAAATAATAGGTAGTAAAGTTACCTAGATAATATACGTATTAGGAGGATTTAAAATGAGTAGAGTTTTAATCATTGGCGCCGGAGGCGTAGCAGGTGTTGTTCTTCATAAATGTTGTCAGAACTCAGAGGTTTTTGAGGAAATCTGCATTGCCAGCAGAACTGTATCAAAATGTGATGCCCTGAAAGCACAGGTAGAGGCAAAGGGGTACAAAACAAAGGTTACCACAGCACAAGTGGATGCAGATAACACAGAGGAAGTAATTGCATTAATTAACCAGTACAAACCAGAATTAGTTATAAATGTAGCACTTCCTTATCAGGATCTTACTATAATGGATGCATGTTTAGCTACAAAGGTGGATTATTTGGATACCGCTAACTACGAGCCAAAGGATACTGCTAAATTTGAATACAGCTGGCAGTGGGCATATAGAGAACGTTTTGAAAAGGCAGGAATTACAGCAGTTCTTGGCTGCGGTTTTGACCCTGGTGTTACAGGTGTATTCTCTGCTTATGCCTTAAAGCATTATTTTGATGAAATCCATACCTTAGATATTCTTGATGCCAATGCAGGCGATCATGGTTATCCTTTTGCTACAAACTTTAATCCAGAAATTAATATTCGTGAAATAACGGCACCAGGCAGCTACTTTGAAAACGGTGAGTTCCATGAGACAGAGCCACTGGAGATAAAGAGAGTATATAACTTCCCAGAGATTGGACCAAAGGATATGTATTTATTACATCATGAAGAAATGGAGTCTCTTGCCTTAAATCTTCCTGGTATTAAGAAAATCCGCTTCTTTATGACTTTCTCCGAGCGTTATATTACACATCTACGTGTACTAGAGAACGTTGGGATGACATCGATTGAACCAATTGATTTTGAAGGAAAGCAGATTATACCTCTTCAGTTCTTAAAAGCGGTACTTCCTGACCCTGCATCTTTAGGACCTAGAACCAAGGGTAAGACAAATATTGGTTGTATTTATACCGGTGTGAAAGACGGTAAAGAAGTAAGCTATTACGTATACAATGTATGTGACCATGAGGAATGTTACCGTGAGGTTGGTTCCCAGGCAATATCTTATACCACCGGTGTACCAGCTATGATTGGTGCCATGATGGTATTAACCGGACAATGGAAGAAACCAGGCGTATACAATGTTGAAGAATTTAATCCGGATCCTTTTATGGAGAAGTTAAATGAATGCGGTCTTCCTTGGAAGGAAAGCTTCGCACCAGAGATGGTTGAATAATACCTGATTTACTAGGATTACGAAATGGAGATTGGAATGAATTTTGATAAAATGACTGTTCCTACACCGTCCTATGTGGTGGAGGAGCAGCTCCTGATAAAAAACTGTGAAATATTAAAGTCCGTTATTGACCGAACTGGCTGTGAAATTTTGCTTGCGCAAAAGGCTTTTTCCATGTATAGCACCTATCCTCTTATCGGTAAATACTTAAGCGGAACAACCGCTAGTTCTTTATTTGAAGCAAAGCTCGGTTATGAGGAAATGGGCAAGGAAACGCATATTTTTTCACCAGCTTATCGTGAAGACGAGTTTGATCAAATTCTTGAAATCTGCGATCATATTGTGTTTAATTCAATACAGCAATGGGAGAAATATAAGTCCAAGATAAGGAACAGCCCAAGAAAAATATCCTGTGGTTTACGTATTAATCCCGAATATGCCGAGGTTGAAACAGAGTTATATAATCCCTGTTCCATAGGTTCAAGGTTTGGAATTACCATTGACAAATTGCAAAAGGCTGACTTAACAGGAATTGATGGACTGCATTTTCATACCATGTGTGAACAGAACTCCGATGTTCTGGAACGTACTCTGAAGGTTGTAGAAGAGAAGTTTGGAACTCTGATGCATGACATGAAATGGATTAATTTTGGTGGTGGACATCATATTACCAGAGATGACTATGAGATAGAAACCTTAATTCAATGCATTGAAACAATTAAGAATAAATATGAGGTGAAGGTATATCTTGAGCCAGGTGAAGCGATTGCACTGAATGCCGGGTATTTGGTAAGCACTGTACTTGAACTTAATGATAATGGTATGGAATTAGCGATTTTGGATACTTCTGCATCTTGCCACATGCCTGACGTACTTGAAATGCCTTACCGACCAAGAATTATTGGTGCTGGAGAGCCAGATGAGTATCCATATACCTACAGGTTAGGCGGTCCAACCTGTCTATCTGGAGATGTAATAGGAGATTACTCCTTTCCAGAGCCTCTTAAGATTGGGGATAGACTAGTATTCTGTGACATGGCTATCTATTCTATGGTAAAGAACAATACCTTTAATGGAGTTAATTTGCCTTCCATTCTTTACAACACAAAAGAAAGTGGAATTAAAACTATCAAGCAGTTTGGGTATGAAGATTTTAAGGGTAGATTATAAATTGCATAATATTATTATGTAAACCAACTATCAAGAATTATATTTGCAATATAAAATACACTTTAGTAAGTTAATTGCTATAAAGGAAGAGGCTTTTGCTAACAGTAGAAACTGTAAGCAGAAGCCTTTTTTGATTCATGACAAGTAATACAACATGCTTTTTTCTCAATCATGTTTATTAATATTTAAACCTTTAATACAAAATATCCTATTACAACTACACCTAAGACAATTCGATACCACCCAAAGGGTTTAAAATTATTATTCTTAATAAAATCCATTAGATACCGTATTATAAATACAGATACTACAAAAGCGACAATCATACCTGTAAGCAAGATAACTATTTCGCTACCTTGAAAAGCAAAACCAAACTTAAATAGCTTTAAAGCACTTGCTCCAAACATAATTGGTATGGATAAGAAGAAGGAATACTCGGCTGCTATGAAACGTGACGAACCAAGAATTATCGCACCAAGTATAGTAGCACCGGATCTTGAAGTACCCGGGATAAGCGATAATACTTGAAACATACCTATTAAAAATGCTGTTTGATAAGTAAGCTCGGAAAAACTAGTTATCTTATCGCTTTTATTTCTATTCCTATTTTCTATTACAATAAAAAGAATACCATAGAGAATCAAGGTTATGGCAACTGTTTGATAGTTATACAAATGTTCATCCAACCAATCATCAAATAGAAAGCCTAAGATAGCAGCGGGTAGTGCACCTACAACAACTTTAAACCAAATGTTCATGGTATCCATTCTTTCTCTGGGTGTCTTCTTTAGAGATAACGGGTTTAATTTATTAAAGTATAATATTACAACTGCAAGAATTGCACCCAACTGTATTACAACAAAAAACATTTCCTTAAAAGCATCAGAGGCTTTTAATTGTATAAAATTTTCTACTAAAATCATATGACCGGTGCTGCTAATCGGTAACCACTCGGTAATTCCTTCCACAATCCCAAGAAAAATTGCTACTAATATTTCTCTCATTATCGTCCTCCAAAATATATTGATTTGGTAACTGTTCAGAGCCAAACAGCGAATAAACCAAAGGTTTTTGAGCTTGGTACAGAATAGTTACAGTTAATTAAAATAGATGCTGTTTGCCACCTTCAATAATGGTAACGTTAAATCCAGTAAATTGTCTTCAAAACACCTATTTAATACTATAACTTTATTGAAAAAATAATACCATTCATTTACGAATATCTAATGTTAGGTAACAGTTTAGACCCGTAAAAATTACATAGGGAACTGTTACACTTTGCAAAATCTATTCGATTTATATGTTATTTCTTATTGACAGTTCCAGTCTAAACATGTTAGACTGGAACTGGTTTAAAATATTTAGACTGGAGGTTATTATGGTAGAGAATCTAACAATAGCAGAAGAGAAACTCGCAAATTTAATATGGCAGAAAGCACCGCTTACTTCACCAGAATTGGTTATGCATGCAAAAAATGAAATGGACTGGAAAAAATCTACGACTTACACGGTACTAAAAAAGCTTTGTGACAAGGGAGTGTGCAAAAATGAAAATGCAAATATTTCGATTATGCTTACTCGTGAGGAATTAATGGCACACCAAAGTCGACGCTATGTGGAAGATACCTTCGGCGGGTCGTTACCTAAATTTATTACCTCCTTTATTGGTGGCAAAAAACTAACCTTAGAACAAGCAATGGAACTTCGTAAGTTAATTGATGAACACGAGGAGGGCGGTGTCGATGGATAAACTGTTTCTTACAATTTTGAATATGAGTTTGACCGGGACATTCGTTATCTTAGGAATATGTCTCGTACGATTACCACTAAAGAAAGCTCCTAAAATAATATCTTATTGTTTATGGATGGTAGCAGGGTTCCGGCTTATATTTCCGTATTCTATTGAGAGTATTTTCAGTCTGATCCCGTTCAAAGCGCAAACAATTCCGTCAAATATTGCTCTTCAGCCCGTACCACGCATTGAAAGCGGTATCTCTCACTTAAATAGTGCTGTCAGTAGTGTCCTACCTGCCGCTACCACGCCAAATGAAGCAAATCCACTACAAATTTGGGTTACAATCGGTGGGCAGGTGTGGCTTGTTGGTGTTTTCATAATGCTTCTTTATGGAGTGACATCCTTCTTTATTCTCAAGAGAAATATGAAAGCGGCAATACATCTGGAAGAGAATATCTGTGAAGCTCAAAATATAAAATCACCATTTGTATTAGGAGTTTTTCAACCACGGATTTATCTGCCATCTGACTTATCAGTAATGGAACGAAAATATATCCTTTTACACGAACAAATCCATATCAAGCGACGTGACCACATTGTGAAATTTATTGCTTATTTTGCAATAAGTTTACATTGGTTTAATCCACTCGCATGGGTGGCGTTTTTACTGATGGGAGTAGATATGGAGATGTCCTGTGACGAACGTGTGTTAAAAGAGATGGGTAGTGATATAAAAAAGGATTATTCGCATTCCCTCATATCATTGGCAACTAAACGGTATTTTGTAAGCGGTAGTCCTCTGGCTTTTGGAGAAGGTGGCATAAAAGAGCGAATAAAAAATATATTGAATTTTAAAAAGAAATCACGGGTAATTATTGTCATATCTGTGTTAATAATGGCAGCTCTGAGCATCGGATTTGCTTTAAACAGGGAAGATAAAGTAGTAGAAGTATCTGAAGAGGAAGTGTACACATTTCCGACAGAGAATTTTAAGCAAATATTCTTCCAATTTAATAATACGCCATATAATCCTGAATATAATTCAATAAATGCACAGCTAATGAACAATCAAAACTTACAGGGTTTGGTCTGTGATACTAAATTTACGCTTGTAAAGCAAATTGGTGAGGTATGGGAGAAAGTTCCGTTTGCTGATGGAGTGGAATTTGATGATAATATGATTGAAATAGAAGATGGAATGAGTTATGACTACAGCATAACACCTGAAATGTTCAATGTAAAACTTGACGAAGGTCAATACAGAATAATCACCGATATCTATTATCAAGAAATTGAAGATGAAACACCTGTAAAGAAAACTGTTTGGGCTGAGTTTAATATTGACGAGAGTGCTCCTAAACCAGAGATCTTAGACTTATCTATGCCAAGCGAAACACCAAAAAAAATATATACTCTGGAAAATCCAACCGAAAGACAGAAAATGGCACGTATGTGGTTTGTAAATCTGTATAGTGATGGCACGGCTTGGCTCAAAACACCCCTAATCAGCAGTTACCTATTACCGAAATGTACTTATTCTTTTGTTGAGAATGAATTGTTGATTTATGCAAGTATTCAGACTGAAAAATCAGAAGGGTTTTTTGGAGTGAGTGACGAAAGTATCATTGCCAGATTTGAGGTTATTGATGAAAATACGATAGTATTTAAGTCTGCTAATGTGCCATTATTTGCAGACGAAGGAGCAAGGTATGTATTCGTATCTAATTCAATTACACCAATTTCCGATTTTAAATCTCGTGAATGGGTGAACTTTTATCATGATGACCAATTAACTTGGACATCCACTTACGATTTGATGCTGGATGAGTTTCCAGATGTAATGTTTAGCTGGACGGCGGGCAAGGTTACTGCAACAGACCAGAACGGAGCGAAGGAATTGATTTTTGGTATGCCTGTTTGGAATGTCTATCTGGCCGATTTGAACGGTGACAATCTTCCAGAGTTCTGTGCAACAATCAGTTTCGGATCGGGAATGATAGATACCCGAATTATTATCTATGATTATGCTAATGATATTCAATATGAAGTTTCCGATCGTGGGATATATGACTATGTGCTATCACTTGAAAACGAGCAGCTTGTTGTTACGCAGACAGAATATAATAACAGTGTAGTAAGAGGAGTTGGTAGTCTGGCTATTTTTGATTTTCAACTGCACATAATTGGAATTGATCGTACTAAGCCAACTACAGAATCAGATTAAAGCACTTTAGCAGGACAGTTTGAATAAGTGATTGGTGTTACCTTATCTTGTGTTAAAAAATATATAAAATAAGTGCAAACATAAAACTTACTTCTAAATCCTATATCTACACTTATACATTACAAGAGGTTGTCGCAGATGAAAACTGCAACAACCTCATTTTCTCGACAAGTGGAACGATTTGTCGTTCTTTTATTAATCTTAGTCAGTTGATTTTATTATTTAGCAGGAGCAGTATACCAGTTAATCTCACCTGCTTCTAATGCTTCTTCAAAGGTTGCAGCAACTTCTGGTGCCTTACCGCCTTTTCGATAGTAGTAGGATTCTGGGAATAGTGGAGTTTCATTTTTGGCAGCCTTATCAACATCAACACCTGGATCTTCACCTTCACGTACCTTTCTTGCTATAATAACGGTACGATAATTGTCTAGTTCATACGAGCAGGTGGATAGGGTTAAAAGCTCATCATTTTCGTTTACGTCTACCATATCAAGATTAAGTACGGAGCGGATACGAAGTTGATATACAAAATTCAGGAATTCGGAGGAATCCTTAAATTTTGAGGTACGATACTCAAATAGAGGTTCTTTTTCGGAAGAGCCATTAGTAACAACCACCGCGAATATTTTCCATTTAGCGGTATCATAAATGGTATCAAAGGTAATCACAGGATGTTCCTTATAGTAACTTACCTTATTATATTCCAATAAGAAGTGGAACATCTTTTCCTTAGTGGATACCATATTATGACCATGGATAACAAGATTTTTTGTATTATCTTCTACAGAGGATCTTGGGTCAATGTAAAGTGTACCTGCTTTACTGTAATCGCCTTTTAAATCTTTATATAAATAATAATCAGGATCATTTTTATCAGCAGCTGGTTGCATTACTACGTAATCAATGTTGGTATCTGGGATAGTGATCCAACCTTTCACATCCTCATTAGTATCCAGTAAATCCTTAAACTGAAGTAAGCGACCCTGTGAATCACGATTCGGATCAGGCGTAGGCGTAGCTTCAGCAACTGGCGTTACTGCAGCAGTCACAACAGGTGCAATAGTGGCAATAGGCGCTTCGGTAGGCTTGTGATAAAGATCTCTTGTTAACTCTATGGAATTTTTAATCCGGATTGGTTGGATAACTACTTCATTGATAAAAAGTCCAGTAAATACAAGAAATCCGATTAAACATACAATCTGTAATATTTTGGATAGATTTTTTTTGAATTTATTTGATGAGGGTGCTGGTATATCTGCTGTCTTCGCATCATCATGTTCAATATTTTCTACTTTGTCAATTTTAATAGTTTCAGATTGGTCAATATCTATAATTTCCGCTTTGCCATTTTCTGATTTAGACGAAAGACTAGTGTCCAAATCTTGATTAGTTTCTTTGCTGTTTTCAGTTTCTAAGTCATTCCTATTGTTGTTTTCATTTTGTGAAAATTTATCTTCAGACATTTTAAATCCCCTTTTTATTAGTTGCTCTAATCCTATTATTGTTATTCGGCAATTTCACTAAATAATTGAGTAAGGATGAAAACTTTTATTAATTAATTATACAATGAATAAAAACCATAGTAAAGTGAATTTTGTATTGCAAATTAGAGATGATTTCCGTCTTAAATTTTATTTTACATAAAATGTATTAAGCAATATTTTTCTATTATTAATATAATTTATTATTTTTCATGTATAGAATTACTTCTGAATTTGCTTAGGCATGAAAGTGTCAGCAAAACTGACACTTTGTTCAAATTTATATGAATATTCTGGTATTCTTACAATAAATTTAGAGTAAGGATAAGTTCAGGTGATTGTCTTGAAAAAAGATTATATTAAAATTGTAATATGTGTGGTTTTATTAGCCATTGCTTCCTTCTTTAGTTATAAAAGTCTGAAAGAACATTATGATTCGCTTCTTAGTTCAACAGGTCTTCATTCTCTCCAGCTTGAGCAAAAAATGGTAGAAGAAAATGAGAAGGTTGCAAAAGAAAATGAGCAGTATAATGAATTATTAAAAGCACAGGATTATAGCAACCAACCGGAAGGCGGAATAATGGAAGAAGATGAAACCAAGAAATCCAATCCTTCCACGGAAAGAGTCGTGATACCAAATCTAACTCTCCATGCACTTTCATCCTTGTTGCTTGATGCAGATAATAACCGTGTTTTATATGAAGAAAACGGTTATAAGAAAATGGCTATGGCAAGTACCACGAAAATTATGACTTGCATTGTCGCACTGGAAAATGCAAAGCTGGACACCGTGGTAACCATATCCTCCTATGCGCAAACAATGCCCGATGTTCAGCTCAATGTAAAAAAAGGAGAACAGTATTATCTCAAGGACTTATTGTATTCACTCATGCTGGAAAGTCATAATGACGTAGCTGTAGCCATAGCAGAAGCAGTGGGTGGTAGTGTGGAAGGTTTTGCGACCATGATGAACGATAAGGCCAGAGAATTAGGCTGTGAGAATACTAATTTTGTTACACCAAACGGCCTAGATGCAGAGGGGCATTATACAACTGCCAGAGATTTAGCTGTGATAGCAAGTTATGCCATCAAGCAAAAGACCTTTATAGCAATAACAAATACCGCCTCTCATAGTTTTCATGAGATTAATAATAAGCGAACTTTCACAGTAACGAATAAGAATAAGTTTTTATATATGATGGATGGAGCAATAGGTGTTAAGACAGGGTTTACCAATGATGCAGGTTATTGTTTTGTTGGAGCTGTAAAAAGAGAAGGGAAAACCTTGGTATCCGTCGTATTAGGCTGTGGCTGGCCGCCAAGTAAATCCTTAAAATGGAGTGATACTTCAGAATTAATGGAATATGGAGTGGATAATTATAAAAACAAACAGATATTTGAGAAAAAAGAATTTGAACCAGTATATGTAGAAGAGGGCCAGCAGAGATTTGAAAACCTTAAAATTGAAGGTGATCTCAAACTATTACTTCGAGAAGATGAGGATATTAAAGTAATCTATGATGTACCGGAAAAGCTTTCTGCGCCAGTTCTTGCTGATACAGCGGTAGGAAAAGCAAGTTATTATATAGAAGATCAGCTTTATAAGGAGATACCCATCTACACCACCCAAGATATCTTAAAAATAGATTTTAAATTTTGCCTCGATCAGATTTTAAAATTATGGACTAGGAAATATTAAAAGGTAGGTATTTACACACAGCAATAATTTTATGCAAGGTGATTTCTTATTTATAAGTAATAAGTGGAGAATTGTATAGAATAGGTATATTTATTAGAATAATGAAAATGCTAAAATACAACGATAGCTGCTTTAGAGCAACCATCGTTGTATTTTTATGCGTTTTATACATTTAATATTAAGTTATAAGACTAGAAATATGTCATCTATTTCATTTCTAGTAATAGTTCTGCCTTGGTGAAATCGAGCTTATGGCTAAAGTTATCAGTTTTAACATAGATTGAGATAGAAAATGACAAAATAGGACTTGATTATTTTTATGCGCGATATTATCATAAACAATGTGTGTAAATTGGAAATCAATAATGGAGGTAATTATGAAAAATAAAAAAGTATCAAAATCCTTAAGTAAAAGTTTTTTTAATAGTAGGGGAAGAATCGTTGGAACTTGTGTTGTAGCTGCAGTTATCTTTGTATTAGTTACTGTTTTAATGATTGTGGAAAGTAGTTTTGGTAGATGGACTATAAAAAACGATACGGATTATGACCTGAGCTTTATGAAGGTATCGTTTTCTGGAGTGACTTTCTTTGATGGTTTAGACACAGCTGGAATTGAAACTGAAACCATTGAAGCCAACAGCAAGTTCACTAAAAAGTTAGAAACTTTAAATTTATTTAATACAGCTTCCAATATGAATCTTAACTTTAAATTGGAAAATACCGAAGAAATTAATACTACTGCAGGCTTTTTCAATAGTAATTTTGATGGAAATATTACAATTACCTTTGAGCCAACAGAGGATCCTAACCTTTTAACCATGAAGATCAAAGCATCTAACGGAATATTTAAATCTACAGCTGTAGATTGTAACGAAGAGTATACAATTGATATCAGCGAAAGCGCAGTTTATTAATACGAGATGCACTACTTGGATAGATGGAGGACCAAATGATAAAATTATATGATAAAGGCATTTACTTATTAAATGGTACGCAAATAATTGAAGATGATGCTTTGGCAGCCTCTGCAGTATTTGCTAAGACTGGTCAGGAACCTTCCATAGAGGATGTAAAGCAAGGTACAATGGCTTATGAAATATTACAGAACCACAATGTAGGTGGAGACAAGAAGAAACTTAAAATAAAGTTTGATAAATTGACCTCCCATGATATTACCTTTGTAGGTATTATTCAAACTGCAAGAGCAAGCGGTCTGGAGCAATTCCCCGTACCCTATGTACTAACAAATTGCCATAACAGTCTTTGTGCCGTTGGGGGTACCATTAATGAAGATGATCATATGTTCGGTCTGTCCTGTGCCAAAAAATATGGTGGAATTTATGTTCCTCCTCATCAGGCGGTAATTCATCAATATGCCAGAGAAGTTCTGGCAAGTGGCGGAAAAATGGTACTCGGTTCCGATAGCCATACCCGTTATGGAGCACTGGGAACGATGGCAGTGGGTGAAGGCGGACCCGAGCTTGTAAAACAGTTGTTAAATAAAACCTATGATATCAATATGCCGGAAGTAGTTGCTGTTTACCTGACAGGAACTCCAAGAAAGGGTGTTGGCCCACAAGACGTGGCACTAGCGATTATTGGTGCTGTATTTAAAAATGGATATGTCAATAATAAAGTAATGGAATTCGTGGGTGATGGCATCAAGAATCTTAGTGTAGATTTTAGAATTGGTGTTGATGTTATGACTACTGAGACCACCTGCCTTTCCTCTATCTGGGTAACGGACTCTTCTGTAAAAGATTTTTATGAGCAACATCATAGAGTTTCTGATTATAAAGAAATTTCACCGAAATCAATTGCTTATTATGATGGTATGGTATATGTGGATTTATCTGAAATAAAACCTATGATTGCAATGCCGTTCCATCCAAGTAATGTGTATACCATTGATGAACTTAACTCAAATCTATATGATGTTTTAGATGAGGTAGAGAAGAATGCACGGATCAGCCTCGGTGGAAGTAAGGTTACCTATTCTTTAAAGAATAAGATTAGAAATGGCAGATTATATGTGGATCAGGGATCGATTGCTGGTTGTGCTGGTGGTGGTTTTGAAAACATCTGCGATGCAGCAGATATTTTAGAAGGAAAATATATTGGTTCCGATGAGTTCTCCCTTAGCGTATATCCTGCAAGTCAACCGATTTATATGGAATTAGTGAAGAACGGTGTAATTGCTAAATTAATGGCAACAGGAGCAACCATTCGAACTGCTTTCTGTGGACCTTGCTTTGGAGCAGGAGATGTACCTGCCAATAATGGCTTTAGTATTCGTCATGCTACAAGAAACTTCCCTAATCGTGAGGGTTCCAAGATAACCAATGGCCAAATTGCTTCTGTGGCATTAATGGATGCAAAATCCATTGCGGCAACTGCTGCCAGTCAGGGTTATTTAACATCAGCTGAAGATATCGACGTGAATTTTAGTAAACCTAAGTATTACTTTGATAGTAAAATATATGACAACAGAGTATATAACGGAGTTGGCAAGCCAAACAGCGAGGTGGAAGTCAAATTCGGACCAGGAATTGTTGACTGGCCGACTATGTCTGCCTTGAGTGAGGACATGATACTTAAAGTTGTATCTGAAATACATGACCCGGTTACAACCACGGATGAATTAATTCCTTCCGGTGAAACTTCTTCTTACCGTTCCAATCCTTTAGGGCTTGCCGAATTCACGTTGTCTCGTAAGGACCCAGCTTATGTAGGTCGCGCAAAGGAAGTTCAAAAGGCAGAGAAGGCAAGAAATGCTGGAGCAGATGTTCTTAAGGCTAATTCAGAATTGAAAGAAGTCTATGAGACAATAGAAGCTAAATTTAAGCTTGATCGAAGTGCAACTCAAATTGGAAGTACAATTTTTGCTGTAAAGCCAGGCGATGGTTCCGCAAGAGAACAAGCGGCCAGCTGTCAAAAGGTATTGGGTGGTTTTGCTAATATTGCAAAGGAATATGCAACAAAACGTTATCGTTCCAATCTAATTAACTGGGGCATGCTTCCTTTCTTAATAAAAGAAGAACTACCTTTTACAAATGGTGATTACATTTACATAAAGGATGTAAAAAAAGCAATCCTTGAAAAGAGTAATTCAATTACCGCTTATGTAGTAACAAAGGATATGAAGGAATTTAACCTGCAACTAGGTGAGTTGACGGATGATGAAAGACAAATTATCTTAAAGGGTTGTCTCATCAATTTCTATAAAAGTTAATTAATATATGAAAAACTTATGATCATAGAGGCTCGTACAAAATACGTAACAGTAATTTTGTACGAGCCTTTCAATATCATATTAAATATTTCTTGTGATATCCCTGGGAATATATTAGAATATATTAGGAAAGAAACAAGCATATTCTGTGATTAGACAGTTGTAGTATAAATATAATTAGTATGATTTTCAGATTGGAGAGTTAGAGGATGGCACTTATTATTGATGGTAAAAAGATATCAGCAGAAATAAAGGACGAATTAAAAGAACAGGTTGCTGTGTTAAAATCAGAAGGTGTTGAGGTTACTTTAGCGGTGATACAGGTGGGAGACGACCCGGCATCCAGTGTTTATGTAGGTAATAAGCAGAAAGCCTGCGAATACATTGGAATTAATTCGGTGTCCTACAAACTGGACGAAGCAACAACCCAGGGGGAATTACTTTTAATAATCGAACAGCTGAATCAAAATCCAGAGGTGAATGGAATTCTTGTTCAATTACCATTGCCAGCTCATATTGACGAAGATGTTATTATTAAAGCAATCTCTCCGATAAAAGATGTGGATGGTTTTCATCCTCAAAGTGTTGGTGCCTTAAGTATTGGACAAAAGGGTTTCGTATCTTGTACACCGGCTGGTATTATTGAATTATTAAAACGTTCGAATATTGAAATAGAAGGCAAAGAGTGTGTAATTCTTGGAAGAAGTAATATTGTTGGAAAACCAATGGCATTACTTATGTTGCGGGAAAATGCAACGGTAACGATCTGTCACTCTAGAACAAAGAATCTGAAGGATATCACAAAGCGTGCAGATATTTTAATTGTAGCAATCGGGAAACCCAGATTTGTCACCAAGGACTTTGTTAAAGAAGGTGCAGTAGTTATCGATGTTGGTATTCACCGTGATACGAATAATAAACTTTGTGGTGACGTTGTTTATGAAGAACTATTTGAAGTTACAGAAGCTATTACCCCTGTTCCTGGTGGAGTTGGTCCTATGACCATAGCTATGCTAATGAAGAATTGTGTTCAATCAGCAATATCTTAGAACGAGGTAAATCATAACATTATAAGAATTATCTAAAATTAATTAATAGGATTCTATAATTATATGATACAAAATTAGCTTAATCAGCAACGTTATATGATACAAAATTAGCTTAATCAGCAACGTTTGTGAAAAACAATTTGCTTTTTCTAAAAAAGCTGTTACAATGTTGCTTGCGCGTGTAATATTGCATAGATACCTGTTGAATACATGTATCGGTTGAATATTGAGAAACTAAATTGTTTTACTAATTGTTTGGAGGTTTTAATGAATATATTTTTTGTATCTCTAGGCTGTGACAAGAATCTTGTAGACAGTGAAAATATGCTTGGAATACTGCATGAGAATGGATACGCAATTACAAATACAGAAGAGGAAGCGGACATTATCATTGTTAACACCTGTTGCTTTATTAATGATGCGAAGCAGGAGAGTATTAATACAATACTTGAAATGTCAGAATACAAAAAGACTGGTAAATTAAAAGCTTTAATTGTTACCGGTTGTCTGGCAGAACGATATAAGAATGATTTTTTAGATGCGATTCCTGAGGTGGATGCTTTAATCGGTACCACAAGTTTCGCACAAATTATAAATGTTATTGAAAAGATTTTAGATGGTCAAAAATTTACACACTTCGAAGACATAGACAAGCTTCCAAAAGTAAGCAGCAAGAGAATGATTACCTCCGGCAGCTACTTTGCATATCTTAAAATTGCTGAAGGTTGTGATAAACACTGTACCTATTGTATTATTCCAAAGGTGCGCGGTAACTACCGGAGTGTCCCTATGGAAGAATTAATAAGTGAAGCAACTTACCTTGCTGAACAAGGTGTCAAAGAATTAATCTTAGTTGCACAGGAAACAACTCTTTACGGTAAGGATATTTACGGTAAAAAAGAACTTCCTAAATTGTTAAAGGAACTTGCTAAAATAGAAAAAATTGAATGGATTCGTATCCTTTATTGCTATCCTGAAGAGATTACCGATGAGTTAATCCAAACAATGAAAGAAGAACCAAAAATATGCCGTTATCTGGACTTGCCAATACAGCATGCATCAGATCGAATTCTACAACTCATGGGAAGAAGAACAAATCAGAAGGATTTAATGAATATCATAGCAAAGTTGCGTAACAATATACCTGATATAGTGCTTCGTACAACATTGATTACAGGTTTTCCTACTGAAACAGAACAAGACCATGAAGAGCTGATTAATTTTGTTAACGAAATGAAATTTGATCGTTTGGGTGTGTTCACTTATTCGAAAGAGGATGAAACTCCGGCTGCAAAACTAAAACCACAGGTATTGGCAAAAACTAAGAAACAACGACAGAAGGAAATCATGAAGCTTCAGCAGTCTATTGTCTTTGAGAAAACAGCAGATATGGTGGATCATCAATTTGATGTTTTAGTAGAAGGTAAAATACCGGAAGAGGAAAATGTATATATAGGTAGAACTTATATGGATGCACCTTCGGTGGATGGATTTATATTTATAAGCTCCAGATATGAACTAATGTCCGGTGATATCGTAAAGGCAGTAGTAACAGGTGCAAAAGGTTATGATCTTGTAAGTGAGTTGGTTGAAGGATAAGAACAACTGTTAGATTAATGAATTTTTAGTATAAATAATATTTAGAAGGCCTTAACAGGGCGGAATGGAGAAGCAATGAATTTACCAAATAAAATTACGCTCTTTCGAGTAGTGATGATTCCGATTTTTTTAGTATTCATGTTAATTCCGGAAATTCCATATCATCGAGTAATAGCTGGGGGAATATTCCTGATTGCCGCTTTATCCGATTTTTTTGATGGGTACATTGCTAGAAAGAATAATCTGATAACAAACTTTGGAAAATTCATGGATCCTCTTGCTGATAAGTTGCTGGTATGCAGTGCGTTGATATGTTTCGTGGAACTGAAACAGGTGGCTGCTTGGATTGCAATTATTATCATCGCTCGTGAGTTTATTATTAGCGGTTTTCGCTTAATCGCTTCCGACAATGGCGTTGTAATTGCTGCCAGCTGGTGGGGGAAAATTAAGACAAATGTACAGATGGTAATGAGTGTTATGTTAATTATTAATTTGGATAACAGCGTTATTAATATTTTGGAGGAAATCTCCATCTATTTATCTGTAATTCTAACTGTAATTTCGTTGCTGGATTATATGATTAAGAATAAAAACGTTTTAAAAGACAAACATTAAATTAGTTAATAATAGTAATAAATGATAGGAACTAAAAGAACACTATGGATTACTAAGCTTACGAAGCATCGGTATGAAATAGTGTTCTTTCTAAATAAATGAAGTCTAAGGGAGGCATTATTATGACAGTAGAGTTAATTAGTGTTGGGACAGAGTTGTTATTAGGTAATATCGTTAATACGAATACCCAGTATCTTTCTGAAAAGTGCGCACAGCTTGGGTTTGGTTTGTATTACCAGGTCACTGTGGGCGATAACGAAGGTCGCCTATGTGAGGTATTAAAGACAGCTATTTCAAGATCCGATATTATCATATTAACTGGTGGACTAGGACCAACTCAGGATGACATGACAAAGGAAGCAGTAGCCAAGGTAATGAAGAAGGAATTGGTTATGGATGAAGCTTCAAAAGAACGAATTGCTTCATATTTTGAATTTAGATATAAGGGAAAGGGGATAGACCACCAGATTACCGAAAACAATTGGAAGCAGGCTTTAAAAATAGATGGATGTATTGTGGTGGAAAATAATAATGGTACAGCACCTGGCTATATTGTTGAGGAAAATGGTAAGGCTATTATTTTAATGCCCGGCCCTCCTTCAGAGATGAAGCCAATGTTTGATACTCAAATTAAAAAGTATTTGCAACAGAAGCAAAATAAAATTTTTCTGTCCTCCATGGTTAAAATCTGCGGGGTGGGAGAAAGTAAGGCAGAGACTGATATACTAGATCTAATAGAAAAACAGACAAATCCTACGATAGCTCCCTATGCAAAGAATGGAGAGGTTCACTTTCGAATAACGGCAGCAGCTGATTCTGAACAAGAAGCAAGACTTCAGATTAAACCACTGGTAGACGAATTATACCAACGGTTTGGTGATAATATATATACTACAAATGAGAGCGAGACCTTAGAAGAAGTCATAGTATCCTTATTAAAAGAAAAGAAGTATACACTTGCAACCGCAGAGTCCTGTACAGGTGGACTGCTTACCGGAAGGTTGGTGAATGTTTCTGGTGTATCAGAGGTATTAAAAGAAGGCTTTATCACTTATTCCAATGAAGCAAAGATGAAGTATTTAGCTGTTAAGAAAGAAACCTTAGCAACACATGGTGCAGTAAGTGAGCAAACCGCAAGAGAGATGGTGGTAGGAGCTGCGAAGGCCTCCGGAGCCAGTGCAGCGATTGCAGTAACTGGTATTGCTGGACCGGACGGAGGGACAGAGGAAAAACCGGTTGGACTGGTTTATATTGCTTGTTTGGTTAAAGATAAGATTGAAATAAAAGAACTTCGTCTTAAAGGCAACCGTGAAAAGGTGCGTGATCTAAGTGTCATTTTTGCTTTAGATTTACTCCGAAGATGTATTTTATAATTGTGGAAAAACATGGTAAAATAAGGCTTTCTGAGCATAAATAAATTTCCTAAATTAATAATTTTTTAAAATTGTTTCCATAATAACATATAAATAACATATAAATGACACAGTTGGCCATTAAGATAAAGACTATAAAAGTATGCAATAACTTATTAATAGGATCATTTTGAAAGGAGGCTGTTATGAGGCGTTTTTCCCGTAATCTGTTATTTATGTTGTTGATAGGAATTTTGCTTTTTCAAGGTTGTAATATGATTGATTTTGGGTTTTTTGATGCATCTACGGAGGATATAGAAGAGACACCAACAAGTACCCCCGAGATTACAGATACAGCAACTTATGAAACTAGCGGTGATAAAGTGCTAAGTGAAAGCTCCGATCAATTAAAAACCAACAAAGATGCTATTAGTTCAGCTATAACTTCGGAAACACTTACACCTACAATCAGCGCAATTGCACCGACTGTAAATATTGATTTGACGATATATACTGTTAATCCTGATTCTGGTGATATTCAGATAGCAACTGCAAGAATACCTCAAGAAGTTGAGATTACGCCTGAATTGATTGTTAATAATGTGGTGGAATCCTTGCTTGACCAGTCAATTGTTGTAGGAATAAAAGATGTAACAACGAAGGATGATATTGTTATTGTTAATTTTGATAAAGAGAAAACCCCTTTTAATAATAATTTAGGATCAGAATATGAAACTTCTGTACTGGATGCAATTGCTCAGAGTTTGATTGATAATCTGGCAAATTATAAAAAAGTTATTTTCCGTGTGGATGACAAAGCATATGAAAGTGGCGTAAATGAATTTGGTATTGATGATGTTTATCTGGGTGGTAATTAATAATTAGATTATAAGGTAATTGCGATACAGTATTTTGTATTCGACAATTACCTTTTTTTATGTTATCTTGTAACATAGTAACGTAAATCTGGTTTGACATCTGGAGGCGTTAGAAAAAGAGACGGAGGCACGCATGAGTAAGATATATGTTATAGGAGGCGGAGCAGCTGGAATGCTTACTGCAATCTTTGCAGCCAGAAATGGGCATAAAGTTGTTTTGTTTGAGAAAAATGATAGGCTTGGGAAAAAGTTATTTATCACAGGGAAAGGCAGATGTAATATTACGAATGCTTGTGACCGCGATGAATTCTTTGAACAGATTATCAGCAATCCAAAATTTTTCTTTCGTGCTTATCATTCGTTTAGTAATTTTGATACCATGGATTTTTTTGAGCAACTTGGTCTTCCTTTAAAAACAGAGAGAGGTAATCGAGTCTTCCCATTATCTGATAAATCTTCTGATGTTATAGCTGTTCTACGACGTGAGTTGGAACGTCAGGGTGTTGAAATTAAATATCAAACTGAAGTTTCCGAGGTAGTAACCCGAGAAGGAAGTTTTTACGGAATAAAACTAAAAGGTAAAAAAGAGGTATTAACTGCAGACGCAATTATTATTACTACTGGTGGGTTATCCTATCCGTTGACAGGATCCACTGGTGATGGTTTTGAATTTGCAAAGTCTATGGGGCATACATTAACACAGCTTAGTCCATCCCTCGTACCCATTCATGTAAAGGAAAGCTTCGTTAAAGAATTAATGGGGTTATCCTTAAAAAATGTAGAAGTAACCGTTACTGCGGGTCAAAAGGTTGTATTTAAAGAATTTGGAGAACTCTTATTTACTCATTTCGGTGTTAGTGGTCCTATTATTTTAAGTGCTAGCAGCTATATTCTTCCGTATCTTAATAAACAGGAGTCCTTACAAATAAGCATTGATTTAAAGCCAGCGTTAACTGCAGAACAGTTAGATATAAGAATTCTGCGTGATTTTGAAGAATTTAAAAATAAACAATTTAAGAATTCGTTGGACCAGCTATTGCCAAATAAATTAATAGATGTTATCATTCGACTAAGCTGCATTGATTCGGAAAAGAAAGTAAATTCTATTACAAAAGAGGAACGTTTGGCACTGGTTAATTTATTAAAGAATTTAAAATTACAAATTACTAGATTAAGTGATTATTCTCAGGCAGTGGTGACAAAGGGTGGAATTCAGGTGAAGGAAGTTAATCCATCAACCATGGAGTCAAAAATAATTCCCAATGTGTACTTTGCAGGAGAAGTACTTGATCTGGATGCATTAACTGGTGGTTTTAATCTTCAGATTGCATGGTCAACTGCTTATTTAGCAGGCAATTCAGTGAATTAAGGTAGTATTTCTGAAACTAATCCGATAGATTAGATTAAATCTTTTGATTAAAAATAATCGTATGATTAGAGTAATTCGTAATAATATAAAAATAGTAACCTGGAGGTAATTGCGATGAAATATTTTAATCTGGCAATTGACGGTCCGGCCGGAGCCGGAAAAAGTACCATAGCAAAAAGGATCGCAAAAGAGTTGGGCTTCGTCTATATAGATACAGGAGCGATGTATCGCGCGATGGCTTATTATTTTTTGCAAAATCATATCCAAGCTTCGGATGTGGAAGGAATTGAAAAGGCTTGTCAGAAGGTAGATGTTACCATAGAATATAGAAATGGTGAGCAGCAAGTTATTTTAAACGGAGAAAATGTGAGTGGATTACTTAGAACAGAAGAAGTTGGGAATATGGCGAGTGCTTCCTCTGTTAATAAGTCGGTTCGATTAAAATTAGTAGAACTTCAGCAAAATTTGGCAAGAAAAGAGAATGTCGTTATGGATGGGCGAGATATAGGCTCCTTCGTTCTTCCAAATGCTGATTTAAAAATATATTTAACAGCTAGTTCCAAGGAACGAGCTAGACGTCGATGGACAGAGCTTAAGCAAAAAGGGGAAGCAGCTGATTTAGAAGCCATAGAACTTGATATCATCGAACGAGATAATCGTGATATGACGAGAGAATTTGCACCATTAGTACAGGCAGAGGATGCTATTTATCTAGACAGTTCAGACTTAACTATTGATCAAGTAGTAGAAGAAATACTTGGTCTTTATAAGAAGGTTAGATAATAAAAATGATATAGATACACAAAGATTTGTCCTGCTTTTACGATAGTATATCTCACATAGTAGAAGTGTTGGCATAAGTTTTTAAAGTATAAAGGATGCTGATAAAGAATGAAAGTTACAACAGCAAAAAGCGCAGGTTTCTGCTTTGGAGTTAAACGAGCAGTTGATCTGGTTTATAAAGAGGTAGAGGCAGGAGCAAATGTCTATACCTACGGACCAATTATTCATAATGATGAGGTAGTTGCAGATTTAATAAAAAAGGGTGTTAAAGTAACATACTCTGCGGAAGAATTAAAAACCCTGCCTAAGGGAACAATAATTATACGTTCTCACGGGATTTCGGAAGCACTGCAAAATGAATTCCTTTCTATGGGTCATAAAGTAATTGATGCGACCTGTCCTTATGTGAAGAAAATTCATAAGGTAGCAAGGGAAAGAAGTCAAAATGCGGAACATATCATTATTATAGGTAATCGGTCTCATCCTGAAGTTCAGGGAATTATTGGTTGGTGTTCCATTGATAAAAACAATCCAAACAACCCCGCTTGCACAGTGATTGAAAATGAGGATGAAGCAAAATCCTTTGATCTTGCGAAGAATTTAAAGATATGTATTGTGGCACAGACGACATTTAATTACAAGAAATTTCAAGAATTAGTTGAAATTATATCAGAAAAGGGTTATGATATATTTGTTTTAAATACGATTTGCAATGCCACACAGGAAAGGCAGACTGAGACCTATCAATTAGCACGGGAATCTGATGCGATGATAGTCATTGGTGGAGAGCATAGCTCCAACACCAGAAAGCTATATGAAATTAGCAAAAAAGAATGTGAAAATACTTACTATATACAGAAACTTGATGACCTGGATTTAACTCTGATTAAATCTTATCGAAACGTAGGTATTACAGCAGGGGCATCGACCCCAAACAATATTATCAAGGAGGTTCATACCGCTATGTCAGAGAAGAGTTTTGAACAATTATTAGAAGAAGAGAAAGTAGTGCAAATAAACAACGGTGATGTTGTAGAAGGAATTGTCTTGGCTGTAAAAGAAGATGAAATCATCTTAAATATAGGCTACAAGTCGGAAGGTGTAATCACAAGAAACGAATACACCAATACCCCTAACGTTGACTTAAGAACTATGGTTAATGTTGGTGATGTTATGCAGGCTAAGATCCTGAAAGCAAACGATGGCGAAGGCCAGGTTGCATTAACTTACAAGAGACTTGCTGCAGAAAAAGGCAACAAGAGACTTGAAGAAGCATTTGAGAAGAAAGAAGTTCTTTCCGCTAAAGTTGCTTCCGTATTAAACGGTGGTTTAAGCGTTATTATTGATGAAGCTAGAGTATTCATTCCTGCAAGCTTAATTTCAGATTCATATGAGAAGGATCTTGCTAAGTATCAGGGTGAGAAGATTGATTTCGTTATTACAGAATTCAATCCTAAGAAGAGAAGAATTATCGGTGACAGAAAGCAGTTAATCGTTGCTAATAAAGAAACCTTAAAGAAAGCTCTTTTTGAGAAAATTGCTGTAGGTGCAACTGTAGAAGGTACTGTTAAGAACATTACTGATTTCGGCGCATTCATCGATCTTGGTGGTGCTGATGGTCTTCTTCATATCTCCGAAATGTCTTGGGGAAGAGTTGAGAATCCTAAGAAAGTATTTAAGGTTGGAGAGACAGTTAAAGCATTTATTAAAGATATTCAGGGTGAGAAAATTGCTCTTAGCTTAAAATTTGAAGGTGCTAATCCTTGGATTAATGCTGAAACTAAATTTGCAGTTGGTAATGTAGTAACTGGCTCCGTAGCTCGTATGACAGACTTCGGTGCATTCATTGAGCTTGAAGCTGGTATTGATGCATTATTACATGTATCTCAGATTTCTAAGGAACATGTTGAGAAGCCTGCTGATGCATTAAAAATTGGACAGGAAATTACAGCTAGAGTAGTAGAATTCAATAAAGATGATAAAAAAATCAGCTTAAGCATCAAGGCATTAGAAGCTCCAGAGAAAGAAGAACAGTCAGAAGAGGAAGTATCTGCTGAATAATTGCTCATACATCCCTTGTACGATGAAGGAGACTTACTGTGCTTGGAACTTATGAAAATTTCAAACAATCGATCTATGAAATGACAAAGATTGATTTGAATTCTTACAAAGAACGTCAGATGAAACGACGTATTGAAGCGCTGATTACGAAACATGGAATCAATTCTTATACAGATTATGTCGCAAGATTAAAAACTGATAAAGCGATTTTAGACGAGTTCATTAATTACATTACAATTAATGTATCTGAATTTTTCCGAAATCCAGAGCAATGGCTTTTATTAGAGCGGGAGGTATTTCCTTATCTATTTGAGCGTTTTGGGAAGGAATTAAAGATTTGGAGTGCTGCATGTTCCACAGGGGATGAACCATATTCTCTTGTTATGTTGCTTTCTCGTTTTATTCCGTTAAGTCGTATTAAAATTATTGCTACAGATATCGATAAGAATGTTATGGCAAAAGCAATGGCTGGCTTTTATAATGAGAAAAGTTTAAAAGGTATCCCAAAAGACTTACTAGATAAGTATTTTGTAAAGATTAATGACAGAACTTATCAAATCTCTGAATCAGTCCGTAATTGTGTTGAGTTTAAACAGCATGATTTATTAAGAGAACCATATCCAGCAAACTGCGATATGATCGTTTGTCGTAATGTCCTGATTTATTTTACAGATGATGCAAAGAATAAGATATATGCGGATTTTCATAAGGCTTTAAAAAGAGATGCTTTATTGTTTGTTGGAAGTACCGAACAAATTATTCAAGCGGGACAGATTGGTTTTCATAATTATAAGTCGTTCTTTTATAAAAAGGTTTAGTAAAATCAATAATTTAATATTGACCTCCGCTGAAACAGGCGGAGGTTTTCTGTTGCTAGAAAGTAAAGTGAGTAATTGTACACATTTTATTGCAGGATTTGGAATATATTAATGTGTCACGTAAACTCTTAGCACTTTTCAAAAATATGGTTGATTTTTAGAATAATACCGTGTATATTGTTTTATAGATTAGCTACGAGAACCTATGAATATGATTTATAGTTAGTTGCTAAGACTATTCTAACAGCATTATAATGGAGGAAGATATGCAAAGACAGATTACAATTGCAGTTGATGCAATGGGCGGCGATTACGCGCCTGCTGAAGTAATCAAAGGAGCAGTTCTTGCAGTGCAGGAAAAGAACGATATAAAAGTCGCTCTCACCGGTGATGAAGAAATTATTCGAAAAGAACTGCAGTCATATAATTATGACAAAGAACGAATCCTTATTGTACATGCACCAGAAGTCATAACGAATCATGAATCTCCAGTTCTCGCGATTCGTAGAAAAAAGAATTCATCAATTGTTGCGGCAATGCATATGGTTAAAAACAAAGAAGCAGATGCACTCGTTTCAGCTGGAAGTACCGGTGCTGTTTTGGCTGGTGGACAGTTGATTGTTGGGAGAATTCCAGGTGTAGAGCGCCCACCTTTAGCGCCACTACTTCCTACCATGACAGGAGTTTCACTTTTAATTGATTGTGGAGCAAATGTCGATGCAAGACCTTCCCATTTAGTAAAATTTGCAAAAATGGGTTCCATCTATATGGAGAATGTTATAGGAATTAAAAATCCACGTGTTGCTATCGTTAATATAGGTGCAGAAGAAGAAAAGGGTAATCAACTTGTAAAAGAAACCTTTCCGCTGTTAAAAGACTGTAGTGATATTAATTTTATTGGCAGCATCGAGGCAAGAGAAATACCGAATGGTGGAGCAGATGTTATTGTATGTGAAGCGTTTGTAGGTAACGTTATTCTGAAGCTATACGAAGGACTTGGATCAGCATTGGTATCTAAGATTAAGACAGGTTTAATGAGTACCTTTAGAAGCAAAATTGGAGCCTTACTATGTAAGCCGGCACTGAAAGAAACCTTAAAGGACTTTGATGCCTCTAGGTACGGCGGTGCGCCATTGCTTGGATTAAATGGACTTATTGTAAAAACTCATGGAAATGCTAAAAGTACAGAGGTTCGTAATTCCATATTACAATGTGTAACGTTTATGGAACAGCATATTAATGATAAAATTAAAATGAATCTTAATAATGAACAAATATTATAAGAAGGGTGAATGATTATGGAATTTGAAAAATTACAAAAAATTATAGGCGAAGTATTAAATGTTGATGCAGATGAGATTACAATGGACACAACTTTTGTTGATGACTTAGGAGCAGATTCATTGGATGTTTTCCAGATTATTATGGGTATTGAAGAAGAATTCGATATCGAAATCGCTAATGAAGAAGCAGAGAATATTGTAACCGTAGCAGATGCAGTTGAGCAGATTAAAAACGCTATGAACTAATAGATGGATTATAATGCGTGTTATTATTAACACCATTCCATAGGCAGTGTTATTTATGTAATATTTATGGTATGTAGAAGCCCTGTGAATAAGGTTTACCTTATTTATGGGCTTTTCATCTACATCATCCTTATAATAGACAAGAAAAGTGTGATGAAAATCATCTTCACATAGAAAGAGCTGCATTGCAGCCTCTTTCATCACATTTTGAGATGGAGATTAAATATGAAAATACGCAAAAAAATCGAGGAGAAGCTGGAACTTTTAGAGAGAAACATCGGTTATCAATTTAGCGATCCATCGATATTACAGCATGCTTTAACCCATAGCTCCTATGCAAATGAGATGAGACTGGACAAGTCCAAGAACAATGAACGACTTGAGTTCCTTGGAGATGCCGTACTGGAACTGGTTACCAGTGAGTATGTTTACATCGAAAACAAGGAATTATCCGAGGGAGATTTAACTAAGTTAAGAGCGAGTATTGTATGTGAACAGACACTTGCAGCCCGGGCAAGAGATTTAAAGCTTGGTGACTACATTATGTTAGGTAAAGGGGAGGATAGCTCCGGTGGAAGAGGGCGTGACTCTATTCTATCAGATGCACTTGAGGCAGTAATTGGAGCAATCTATCTTGATGGTGGTTTTACTAATGCAAAAGAGTTTATCAAAGTTTCTTTTTTAGAAGGATTGAAGGATAAAACACTCTTTTTCGATAGCAAGACTATCTTACAAGAAATCATACAAAATGATACCAATCAAAAGCAGAAACTGCGCTATAAACTTATTTCTGAAGAAGGTCCTGATCATAACAAGACCTTTCGAGTTGCTGTTTGCCTTGGAAATGATGAAATAGGATTTGGAACTGGCAGAACCAAAAAAGCGGCGGAACAGGAAGCAGCGAATCAAGCAATTCAGAATATGAAGCAAAATGAAAAATAAGTATCGAAAATATGTGAGGGTTTAGCTGATTCATCATCTATGGGAATGATTAGGACAGCTTAAAAAGTACGATAGTTAGTAGATGGGAGACTATGAATGTATTTAAAAAGTATTGAAGTTCACGGTTTTAAATCATTTGCCAATAAAATAGTACTGGAATTTCATGATGGGATTACCGGAATCGTTGGGCCAAATGGAAGTGGTAAGAGCAATGTCGCAGATGCGGTACGTTGGGTTTTAGGAGAACAAAGCGCAAAGCAACTTAGAGGTGCAAGAATGGAGGATGTTATTTTCTCTGGTACGCAAGCACGTAAACCTCTGGGATATGCCTATGTTGCCCTTACAATGGATAATTCGGATCATAAATTGCCGATTGATTATGAGGAAGTAACCATTGCCAGAAGAGTGTATCGATCCGGTGAAAGTGAATATTTAATTAATGGAACTTCCTGCCGACTCAAGGATGTCTATGAAATGTTTTTAGATACAGGTATCGGTAAGGAAGGTTATTCTATTATTGGACAGGGACAGATTGATAAAATATTAAGTGGAAAACCAGAGGATCGAAGAGAACTTTTTGATGAAGCGGCTGGTATTGTAAAGTTTAAACGTAGGAAAAATACCGCGGAGAAAAACTTAGAAGAAGAGAAACTAAATTTATCACGTGTCAGCGATATTATCAAAGAAATAGAAAAACAACTATCACCCTTAGAAAAACAATCTTCTGTTGCTAAGGTTTATTTGAAGTTAAAGGAAGAATTAAAGGATCTTGAAGTTAATCAGTTTTTAAAGGAATATGAAAAGCTTCATGTTGCTAAAGAACAATTAGAGGACAAATTGACCATAGCTTCTGAGGGCTTTGAACAAGCAAAAACTGATTATGAAAATACAAAAGAAGAATATGTTCGTCTAGAGCAACAGCTTGAGGATTGCGACAAGCAGATTGAAGAGGAAAAGCAGAAATATAATGAGCATATTTTAAATAAAGAAAAAGCAGAAAGTGAAATAAAGCTCTTAAAGGAGCAAATTAGTTCCTTTAAGCAGAATGACGAGTACATACATAATCGTATCAATACCAATCAGCAGAATATTGAGTCAAAGAAGTCAGAAGAGAATGGTTATTTGGATGAGAAGGCTAAGATAGACGAGAAAATCTCGAATATGGATGACGTTCTTACAGATGCACTGAATGAATTGACTTACATTAAAAATAATATTAGTACTTACTCCAAAAATATTGAAGCCTGCAACAATGAAATATATGAGCATCTTAATGTTAATTCCGGCATTAAAAGCAGTATGCAGCGCTATGAAACAATGTTGGAGCAAAACAATTTCAGAAAAGCTGATTTAAATCAAAAACTGCTAAAGAATAAAAGCGAAGAGAGTCAGTTTGAAGAAGTAATACAAAATTGTACAGAAAGACTGAATCATATCGCACAGACCTTAGTGGAACAGACAAAAGTAAGTGGTGAACTTGAGTTTCAAATTGCAGAAACACAGTCTTTAATTGATGCAACTAATCTGAACTACAATGAACTCCAAGCAAGTTATTTGGGTGAGAAATCACGCCTTGAGACCTTAATGAATTTAACAGAACGATATGAGGGATATGGTGTCAGTATTAAGAAAGTTATGGAGCTTAAGGCACAGAAACCTGGAATTGTTGGTGTTGTAGCAGATATTATAAAAGTAGAAAAGACTTATGAAACTGCCATTGAAACAGCGCTCGGAGGATCAATACAAAACATTGTAACCGAGGATGAAGCCACTGCAAAGAGTTTAATCTCTTATTTAAAGCAGAATAAATTTGGTAGAGCAACTTTCCTGCCACTTACTAACATATCCTTCAGTTCAAATCAGCAACAAGATAAAGTTCTAAAAGAACCGGGAGTACTTGGACTTGCTAATTCTCTGGTTGAAACAGATAAAAAATTCCACACACTAATTGACTATTTATTGGGTAGAATTATCGTAGTAGATCATATCGATAATGCAACCATGTTAGCTAAGAAATATCAATATTCTCTTCGTATTGTAACTCTGGAAGGCGAACTATTAACCCCGGGCGGTTCCATATCCGGTGGAGCATATAAAAATGCAAGTAATTTACTGGGTAGACGTCGTGAAATTGAAGAAATCGAAGAGCAGGTAACCTTCTTTCAGGCTCAAATGAATTCCTTATTACAGAGGAAAGAAGAAGAAAAAGAGAAGAAACAAAAGCTTCGTCAAAGTCTTGAACTTTTAAAAACACAGATTCAAGAGAACTATCTAGAGCAGAATACCGCTAAGATGAATTTAAACAGAGAAATAGCAAAAAAAGCGGAATCCGAAGTTATTTATCAGGAATATGTGAAAGAGTTACAGGAGATAGAACTTCAAGCAAAAGATTTAAAAGATAATTTAAATAAGCTGAATGAGTCTTTAAGTAGTAATATAAAACTGAATAGTGAAAAAGAACAGCTGATTGAGCAATTGTCAAAGCTGCTAGAAGAAGAACGAACAAAGGAACAGGCTGCTAATGAAAAGTCGTCCCAATTAAAGCTGGAATTGTCTAGCTATGAGCAGAATGCGCAGTTTATTCTTGAGAATGTGAAACGTATTAAGAGAGAAATAGAAAAGCTTTTTGAAGAGGAAACACAATTAAAGGCTGATATTTTAAAGGCTAATCTGGCGGTTGAAGAGAAGGAAAAGGCAATAGAGCAAGCGCTGTTGTTAAAGAATGAATATGAAAATAGCATCTTAGTTCTTGATGATAGCATCAAAGAAAGAGTCTCTGAAAAAGAAAATATTAATAAGATTCACAAGAACTTCTTTACAAAACGAGAAGAACTCTCAGCCCTTATGAATGAGTTGGACAAAGAGTGTTATCGCCTAAACGGACAAAAAGAGAAGTTATTAGAACAATCCGAACAGATGATGACTTATATGTGGGAGGAATATGAGCTTTCCTACACCAGTGCTCTTACGCTACCAATTGATGAGGAAATAAGCCTAAACCAAGTGAAAAAATTAATTGTAGAGATAAAGGGTAAGATTAAAGAACTTGGAGATGTTAATGTTAACGCAATTGAAGATTTTAAAAATTTATCTGAGCGTTATGAATTCTTGTCGACTCAAAGAGATGATCTTATTAAAGCGGAAGAGGCACTCCTTCAAATCATCCATGAGCTAGACAGTGAGATGCGAAAGCAGTTTGAAGAGAAGTTTGAAGCCATTAAAGAGCAATTTGACATCGTATTCAAGGAGCTCTTTGGAGGAGGAAAGGCGGATCTGGAACTTACAGAAAGTGAAGATATCCTGGAGGCCGGAATTCGTATTAATGCACAGCCACCTGGAAAGAAACTTCAGAACATGATGCAATTATCCGGTGGAGAGAAAGCATTAACTGCGATTTCCTTATTATTTGCAATTCAAAATCTGAAACCATCTCCTTTCTGTTTGCTGGATGAGATTGAAGCGGCGCTAGACGACTCAAATGTAAAACGATTTGCAAAGTATCTTCATAAATTAACCAAGGATACTCAGTTTATCATAATTACACATCGCCGAGGAACCATGGCTGCAGCTGATATTCTATACGGTATTACAATGCAGGAAAAAGGTGTATCCACTCTGGTTTCCGTAAGTCTTATTGAAAATGAACTAGATAAATAATTGTAACTAATACTCGCTGTTTAGCTATCGTTAACCTAGTATAAATATAAAAATTATCTTTAGAAAGCAAGCTTTCGTGGCTAATTTTTCAAGTGATATACTTGGTTCTGAACTGTTACAAATATTTTTTAAAATTATGAATAGAATATATAAGATGGATTGGGGTTATAAAATAACTAAAGCGTTGTTTATGCCAGTTGACTGATAAAGGAAAAGTTAAGTTTTTTACTTTATGGTATTGACATAAGTATAAAAGAGTGAATAATTAATCTTTATTACTTATAAATCTAATTTTAGGTTGCTTGCTTGGGATAATTAACTTAAAACAAGCTGGAGCGACAAGTCTTTTTACTTGTCGTGAATAATAAACTTAAGAAGTAGCTTTTCATCGATGGTGTAAACACGATAATTATCAACACAAGTATTATGCTTTAAGTATGGAATGTATAATAGGGAGGCTCTATGGGAGAGAAAACAGGTTTTTTCAGCAAATTAGTACAAGGACTATCTAAAACAAGAAACAGTATCGCTAATGGTATTGATGCTATTTTTAGTGGTTTTTCCAGTATTGATGACGACTTTTACGAAGAACTGGAAGAAGTTTTAATTATGGCTGATCTAGGTATTAATACCACTACAAAAATAATAGAAAACCTAAGACTAAAAGTAAAAGAAAACAAAATAAAGGATCCGGGAGAATGCAGACAGCTACTTATTAATAGTATGAAGGAGCAGATGCAGCTTGGAGATAATGCTTATGAATTTGAAAATCGTAAGTCGGTGGTATTATTAATCGGTGTTAATGGAGTTGGTAAAACGACCTCCGTTGGAAAATTGGCTGGACAATTGAAGGATAAAGGTAAAAAAGTTATGGTTGCAGCCGCAGATACCTTCCGTGCTGCTGCAATAGAACAGCTGACCGAGTGGGCGCACCGTGCTAATGTTGAAATCATAGCACAGAAAGAAGGCTCTGATCCTGCAGCAGTTATCTATGATGCAGTTACCTCTGCAAAAGCAAGAAATACAGATCTGTTACTTTGCGATACCGCTGGTCGACTCCATAATAAGAAAAATCTTATGGAGGAATTAAAGAAGATTAATCGTGTCATTGAAAGAGAGTATCCAGAGGCATTTAGGGAAACTCTTGTGGTCCTTGATGGTACAACAGGTCAGAATGCCCTCGCTCAGGCGAAGGAATTCAATGAAGTAGCAGAAATAACAGGAATTGTACTAACTAAGCTGGATGGAACAGCTAAGGGTGGTATTGCCATTGCAATTCAATCTGAACTTGGAATCCCTGTGAAATACATTGGAATTGGTGAAAAGATTGATGACCTTCAGAAGTTTAATGCTGAAGATTTCATAAATGCATTATTTCAAAAGAACGTAGGATAAGCTTTTATATTAAAAGTGCTGGAAGCAGTGCACAAACTGGGAGGAAAATACCATGATGACGTTGGATAAGTTTGAGGAAGCATCAGAAGAAGTCAAAAAAGTAACCTTGCGAACAGAGTTGGTATATAGCGGCTATTTTTCAGAGCAATCGGGTAACAAAGTGTACCTAAAGCCGGAAAATATGCAATTTACCGGTGCGTATAAACTGCGCGGTGCTTTTTACAAAATAAGCAGCTTGACGAAGGAAGAAAGAGGAAGAGGTTTAATTACTGCTTCCGCTGGAAATCATGCACAAGGAGTTGCTTACGCTGCAAATTACTACAAATCAAAAGCAATCATTGTGATGCCATCAACGACACCACTGATTAAGGTGAACAGAACGAAGAGTTATGGTGCTGAAGTCATTCTATATGGTGATGTTTATGATGAGTCCTGTCAATATGCTCTTAAATTAGCAGAAGAAAAGGGATATACTTTTATTCATCCCTTTAATGATGAGACAGTAGCTACTGGTCAAGGGACCATTGCAATGGAAATATTTAAGGATCTTCCAACTGTGGATATTATTCTAGCTCCAGTAGGTGGAGGCGGTTTGCTCGCTGGTGTTGCGACCTTAGCAAAGATGTTGAATCCTAATGTAAAGGTAATTGGAGTAGAGCCCGCAGGTGCTGCCTGCATGAAGGCTTCGTTAAAAGCCGGACATGTTGTTACACTTCCTAACATTGATACTATCGCAGATGGTACTGCAGTAAAGACACCTGGAGATAAAATTTTCCCTTATATTGAAAAATATGTTGATGATATCATAACGGTAGAAGATCATGAACTCATCGTTAACTTCCTGGATATTATTGAAAATCATAAAATGGTGGTTGAAAATTCAGGACTTCTTACCGTTGCTGCCTTAAAATATCTTAATTGTAAAGATAAAAAAGTAGTTTCTATATTAAGTGGCGGCAATATGGATATTATTACGGTTTCCTCCGTTGTTCAGCACGGTTTAATACAAAGAGGTCGTGTGTTTACTGTTTCGGTACTTCTGCCAGATAGACCGGGTGAATTGGTAAATGTAGCAAGTATCATAGCACAAGCTCGTGGTAATGTAATTCGACTTGATCACAATCAGTTTGTCAGCATTAACCGTAACAGTGCTGTGGAACTGACCATTACAATGGAAACCTTTGGGCATGAACACAAAGAAGAAATTATGCAAGCACTTATTCAGCATGGTTATAATCCAAAAATGTGTACACCAAGTAAGTTATATTAATATTGATAAGACACAGCTCATATAGATGCACAAAGAATTGATATGATGCAATACATAAGTAACAATAGAAGAATATAAAACATTTCTAAAGTATAATCGTTTGTAGGTTTGATATAGATCAGCTGAAAAATATCGTGATTATGACGGGAGTGTCACCTATTTACAGAATATAGAGAAATTGCTATAATAAGCATAGCTCTATATTTTGTAAATTTGAACGTATTACGCACCCAAGATAACAGGATTTAGTATAGTTTTCCTGATTACGCAAAGCTAAAGTAAAGTGTTAATCTGTTTTGGTCTATATTAATGTTATAATTTTCTTAAAATTCTAGCTCTTATTTAAAACTTCCCCTAAATTTTATGTAATATATTTTTTTTTACAAGACATCTTATGTCCCATGATCGTGTTACCTTATATATTAAAGAGAATAGACTAATTAGTTAAGAAAGTTGGAAGATTACTTGGATTAAATACTTTGAGTGCGATGCTTTGAATACCACGCTTTGAATAATATGCTTTGAATAATATGCTTTGAATACTATGCTTATAAGGATGTGTTATTAATAAACTGTATAAAGGGGGACTTTAAATGAATTAATAGAATGGGGCTTAAAGTAGGGGTAAGTTTGTAAGCAAACTAAAAATGTGTTGTGATTTAAAGTAAGGATATGTATTGACATTAAGATTAAAATAAGTTAAGATGTAGGAAAGAACATTAGTTCGTGTTTTTAAACGGAAACTTGAAAAAAGGGAGATTAGTTATGGCAAAGGACGATAAAATTAGAGCATTGGAATCTGCTTTGGCGCAGATAGAAAAGCAATATGGTAAAGGTTCTATTATGAAGCTCGGCGATACAAATGCTAATATGAATATTGAGACAGTGCCCACTGGATCGATTAGCCTTGACGTTGCATTGGGTCTAGGGGGAGTTCCGAAGGGAAGAATATTAGAAATCTATGGTCCGGAATCCAGTGGTAAGACAACCGTGGCCTTACATATGGTTGCAGAAGTGCAAAAAAGAGGTGGAATTGCTGGCTTTATTGATGCAGAGCATGCCTTAGATCCTGTATATGCCAAGAATATCGGTGTTGATATCGATAATTTATATATTTCACAGCCAGATAACGGAGAACAGGCATTGGAGATTACAGAAACGATGGTTCGTTCAGGCGCCGTTGATATTGTTATCATTGACTCCGTTGCAGCATTAGTACCAAAAGCCGAAATAGATGGCGAGATGGGTGATTCACACGTTGGACTCCAAGCTAGACTTATGTCTCAGGCACTTCGTAAGTTAACTGCTGTAATTAGTAAGTCCAATTGTATTGTATTATTCATTAATCAGCTTCGTGAAAAGGTTGGTATTATGTTCGGTAATCCAGAGACAACAACGGGTGGACGAGCATTGAAATTCTACTCTACTGTTCGAATGGATGTAAGAAGAATTGAATCCTTAAAGCAAGGCGGAGAAGTAGTTGGTAATAGAACTAGAATTAAAGTAGTAAAGAATAAAATAGCACCTCCTTTTAAAGAAGCGGAGTTTGATATTATGTTTGGTAAAGGAATATCAAAAGAGGGTGATGTTTTAGATTTAGCTGCTGACAGCGGTATTGTCAATAAGAGCGGTGCGTGGTATGCTTACAATGATGCTAAGATTGGTCAGGGACGTGAGAATGCAAAGCAGTACTTAGTTGACAATCCACAAGCTTATGCAGAGATAGAAGAAAAGGTAAGAATTAAGTATTCCTTAACAACTGCAAAGAATTACACCGAAGGTTTAGAACAAAAAGAATAATTTCTTAATAAGGTGAATAAGTTAAGAATAAGATTTTGGCTGTCCAATAGGGGATTTGGGGGACTCATCGTTTAGAGTTCACAACCAATCCTGTTGTTGGGCAGCTTTTTATATTTGATTTGAATTTAACAGTTATATTGTTGTAATATAGAGTAACAATACAACTAAGGTAACGAAAGCATTCAAATATTTTGCTTTGACTGTTATTTGGAAAAAGGAGAAAACCTAATGATTGTAACGGAATTAAAGGAACTTGAAAAATCTAAAATAAAGGTTTATTTGGACGAAGAGGTTGCGTTCATATTATATTATTCAGACTTAAAAAGTATAGAGCTTAAGGTAGGAGACGATCTTTCAGCTGCCAGCTACGAGGAAATCATTAATCAGACCATTTATCCAAGGGCAATACAGAAGGCATTAGCAATCTTAAAATTTAAAGACCGAACAGAAAAGGAGCTTCAAAGAAAGCTTAAAGAAGCAGATTACCCAGAGGAGGTAATTGTAAGAGTAATAGGTTATATGAAGGAGTATGGATATCTGAATGATGAGAGATTTACTTCTCTCTATGTGAAGAGTAGAAAATCTACAAAGAGTAAGCAATTTATAAAGTCAGAATTGTTGCAGAAAGGCTTAGACAAATGGATGATTGATGAAGTTCTGGAAGCAGAATACAGCGAAGACACGGAAGAAGATGCGGAACTATTAGCAATTAAAAAAGCAATAACTAAGAAGACAAAAACACCACAACTTCTTACCTTTGAAGAAAAGCAAAAACTGATAGCTAGTTTATTTCGTAAAGGGTTCGATATTAATAAAATTAAAAAAGTATTGGATAATAAGGAATATGACCTACCATAAAATGCCTGACAATTTAGAATTTGTCCTTGCCTTTTTCAGGTAAATATAATAAAATTTATATTGGCGAAGAATTGATTATTACTAACTATAAAAAGTGGAGGGCTGAAAATGGGCAATACAGCACAACTGTCAGCAAGAGAAAGAATTACATCTTTGCTTGACGATAACAGTTTTGTTGAAGTCGGCGCTTTCGTGACAAAAAGAAGTACAGACTTTAATTTAAAGCAGATGGAGACCCCAGCAGATGGAGTTATTACTGGATATGGTCTGATTGGAGGTAATCCTGTATATGTATATAGTCAGGATGCAGATTCCATTGGTGGTTCCGTTGGTGAAATGCATGCAAAGAAAATTACGAATCTCTATGATTTGGCACTAAAAGTTGGAGCTCCAGTAATCGGTCTCATTGATTCTACAGGTATTCGTTTACAGGAAGCAACGGATGCATTAAACGGATTTGGAGAGATTTATTTAAAAAAGACATTAGCCTCAGGAGTAATTCCACAAATCACAGCTATATTTGGCAATTGTGGTGGTGGTTTAGCCGTATTGGCTTCTTTGAGTGATTTTACTCTAATGGAAGCAACACAAGCTAGGTTATTTGTAAATTCCCCTAATGCATTACTTAGTAACAACAAGGAAAAGCTTGATACCGCGAAAGCAGACTTTCAAGCAAGTTCAGGGTTGGTAGATTACGTTGGAAATACCGAGGAAGATGTACTTGGGCAAATACGTAAACTAATAACATTATTACCTTCAAATAATGAAGCAGACCCAGCCTTTAGCTCCTCCAAGGATGATTTAAACAGACTGCTTCCTGGTTTTACTAACGAACTAAAAGACACAAAAAAAGCCTTACTCTCAATCTCGGATGGCAATGAATTCTTTGAAGTAAAAGCGGAATATGCAAAAGAGATGATAACTGGCTTTCTCCGTCTAAATGGTGTGACGGTTGGAGCTATTGCGAATAGATTAGAGGTGTCGGATAATTTAGGCAAGGTAGTAGAAGGCTTTGATGGAGCACTTACATCATCAGGATGTTATAAAGCAGAAAGCTTTATTAATTTATGTGATTCCTTTAATATTCCGATTTTAACTCTTACAAATGTAACAGGATACAAATCAACCGTTGAAGAAGAAAAGAACATAGCAATTGCTTGCGGTAAATTAACCTATGCTTTTGCAAATGCAACGGTACCGAAAGTAAACTTAATAATTGGGAAAGCATATGGAACGGCATATGTATCAATGAATTCTAAACATATAGGAGCAGATTTTGTATTTGCTTTACCTAGTGCAGAAATTGGTATGATGGATTCTGCGTTGGCTTCTCAAATTATGTATTCTAGCGAAACACTTGAGATACAACAGGAAAAAGCAGAAGAATATGCCTCAATTCAATCCAGTGCGCAGGCAGCTGCAAAACGTGGTTATGTTGATGCTATCATAGAACCAGAGGATGCACGTAAACATGTCATTTATGCCTTTGAGATGCTCGCTACAAAAAGAGAATTGAGACCTTCAAAAAAACACGGTACCAAATAATAGGACATTAAACGTCGATTTTTAGCGGCAGATTGGAGGTATCATGAATACACTATCAATACATCTCTCAAGTAATTTTAACTTAAGTGATTATATTAATATAAATAATTTGTTTATTGCAGTGGTTGTATTAGCTTTTATTATTCTGATCATGTGTGTTACCTACTTTATTAGTATCAAGCCTAATTTAAATCAGAATACTTCTGGTGCAATAAACGCTGGAGCGAAAGAACTTTCAAATACGAAAGGTATGGAAGGTAAGAACTTAGTTGATGACAGCGAACTTGTAGCGGTTATAACAGCAGCTATCTATGCTTCCATGGGTGATGAAGTACCGGCTGGTGGCTTTGTCGTTCGTTCGATTCACAGAACCAATCATAAAAAATGGATGAATTCTTAATTAAAAGATAAAAGTATCGAAAGATCTGATTTTCTATAGAAGATATCTTTCATTTACTGAAACAAAGCACTTACGGTGTTTATCACAAGGAGGATTTATAATGAAATATTATACGATTACCGTTAACGGAAATACTTATAATGTTAGTGTCGAGGAAGGTATTGCAGCACCTGTTACAACACCTGTTGCAGCAGCACCTGTTGCACCTGTTCCCCAAGCAGTAGCAGCACCAGCATCCCCAGCTCCAGAGATTCCAGCAGCAACGCCTACAACTGGAGGAAGTACTGGCAGTGTTAAAGTTGCAGCACCTATGCCAGGAAAGATTATTTCAACAAAAGCAGGTATTGGTCAATCTGTAAAGAAGGGTGATGTAATCCTTATTCTTGAAGCAATGAAAATGGAAAATGAAATTGTCGCTCCACAGGATGGTACCGTAGCAAGTATCGATGTATCTGCTGGAGATGCTGTTGAAGCGGGAACAATTCTTGCGACCTTAAACTAAATACTGCATACAAACCAGTACAGGAGGTAGAGTAATGTCAGAACAGGTAAAAAGACCGGTTAAAATAACCGAAACTATATTAAGAGATGCTCACCAATCCTTGATTGCGACTAGAATGTTAACAGAAGAGATGCTACCCATTCTAGAAGTCATGGATAAAGTAGGGTATCATGCAGTGGAATGTTGGGGGGGAGCTACCTTTGATGCGTCACTGCGTTTCCTTAAGGAAGATCCTTGGGATAGACTTAGAAAGTTAAAAAAAGGTTTTAAAAATACAAAACTTCAGATGTTGTTCCGTGGTCAAAATATATTGGGATACCGTCATTATGCTGACGATGTCGTAGAATATTTTGTACAGAAGTCCATCGCCAATGGAATTGATATCATCCGTATCTTTGATGCACTGAATGATATTCGTAACTTAGAATGTGCTGTAAACGCAACGAATAAAGAAAAGGGTCATGCACAGGTAGCGATCTCCTATACCTTAGGCGATGCTTACACACATGAATATTATATCGCTCTTGCTAAAAAAATAGAAGCACTAGGAGCGTCCTCCATCTGTGTTAAAGATATGGCAGGGTTACTTGTTCCTTACGAAGCAACAGAACTTGTAACTGCTTTAAAATCAGCAGTTAGCATTCCGATTGATATTCATACTCATTACACCAGCGGTGTTGGCAGTATGACCTATCTTAAAGCAGTAGAGGCTGGTTGCGATATTATAGACACCGCAATCTCTGCTTTTGCATTAGGTACAAGTCAGCCAGCAACTGAGGTTATGGTTGAAACCTTTAAAGGAACGCCATATGATACCGGATTTGATCAGAATTTATTAGCAGAGGTTGCTGATTATTTCCGTCCAATCCGTGACAAAGCACTGGACAGCGGTTTATTAAACCCTAAGGTTATGGGTGTTGATATTAAAACCTTATTATATCAGGTACCAGGTGGTATGTTATCCAACTTAGTATCACAGTTAAAAGAAGCCAATCAGGAAGATAAATACTATGAAGTGTTAAAAGAAGTACCGAGAGTGCGTAAGGACTTTGGTGATCCACCACTTGTAACGCCTTCCAGTCAGATTGTAGGAACTCAAGCAGTACTCAATGTTATTGCAGGCGAAAGATATAAGATGGTAACCAAGGAAACAAAGGCAATGTTAGCTGGTGAGTATGGACAGACCGTAAAACCTTTCGATTCAGAGGTACAGAAAAAGGTTATTGGCGATAAAGAACCAATTACCTGTAGACCGGCAGATTTGCTTGAACCAGAGCTTAAGAAAATTGAAGCTGAGATAACACAGTGGAAACAACAGGACGAAGATGTATTATCCTATGCATTATTCCCACAAGTAGCGCTGGATTACTTTAAGTATCGCCAGGCACAACAGACGGGTGTAGATGTAACAACAGCAGATAAGGCGAATATGGCCTACCCGGTATAATTCTAATTTTATATAGAACATGATAATAAGAGCCATTTGATTATATCCTTAAAAGGAACGTAATTTAATGGCTCTTTGCTAATATTTATAGAACCATTTATAATAAAAATCCATTATTTAGTAAAGATGTTGGAAATCTGCAGATTCAACTTTTGAAATATGGAGATATATGTTATTTTGTAATTGGGACGTGTCTTCCTGCTGGAAGTATTATTGGCTACGAATCAAAAGGAAAGGTGATTCCTATGAATAAATAATTGATAAAAAAGAATTGTCAGTAATTTTTGAACTAAATCAATGAGAGGAGTAAAGCTATGTTAAGACGGAAAAAGGCTATTATATGTATTGCTGTTATAGCAGCAATTTTAACTTTGGTGTTTGTAGTTTATTCATCAACCTCTCGGCCAATGGATACATCAGAAGGAGAACCTGAAGAACGATATGACCGACCTCCCTTTGTGTTTGTAAATGATACCTTATATAAACGTTATAAGGAAGTAACAAGCAAAGAGATGGATGACAGTTATACCTTTCTGGGTAACATTGAGAGTAGCGTTTCGACATTCGAAAGTCCAAAAGAGAATTTTCAAGCAAATGATGATATCATAGGAGCCGAAGTATATCAGTCTGGTGACAATATAATAATTTTATATAATGGATACTACACTTTATATTGTCAATTAGAATAAGCCCGCAAATGAAAGGAGAACTACGATGAAATTACGTATTCTTATCACTATATTTTTTATAGCATTGCCATTGAAAAGCTGAACCAAGAAAAAAACATTACTATTTGAACATGGAACGCATCTTCAACAGTCGAGAGTGTAATATCGAAGACGTAATGACATTCGTAAAAGAATAGATACTAAGTATTTTCAAGAATCTTAGAAAACTCTTAGTAAGAAATATCTTGACAACAAAGCAATTATTCGTTATACTTGCACCTGTAAAGAAAATTCCTTTACAGGTGGTGATCTTTTATGAAGCAAAGCGAAGCACAAATTGATAAGCTGGATGAGATTGTATTACAGTCCATATTATATGATTTCTATGGTGAACTATTAAGCGATCATAAAAAACAAATTTTTGAAGACTATGTACTGAACGACTTATCACTTAGTGAAATTGCCACTGAACAAGGTATCAGTAGACAAGGCGTCTATGATATAGTAAAACGTTGCACATTGGAGCTTAAGGGATACGAATCGAAACTTTCCTTAATGCGTAAATTTCAGACAATCGAAGATAAGATTACTACAATTAAAGATATTGTAGCAACTACAATCACAACAGGTGATACAACACAAATCGTTAAGATTGCAACGTTAGCAGATGATATTTTAAAAGAACTTTAAATTGACATTGTTTATCCTCTTAACATAGACACCCTGGTGTCTAATCGGATTTTGACCGCTACTGCGGGGAATGGAGTTTTTAAATGGCATTTGAGAATTTATCCGATAAATTGCAGAATATATTCAAAAGCTTAAAGGGCAAAGGAAGACTATCAGAAGCAGATGTAAAAATGGCTTTAAAGGAAGTTAAAATGGCTTTATTAGAAGCGGACGTTAACTTTAAGGTAGTTAAAAATTTTGTTAATACAGTACAGGAACGTGCGGTTGGACAGGATGTGTTAAATAGCCTAACTCCTGGTCAGATGGTTATTAAGATTGTAAATGAAGAGATGGTAAAGCTGCTTGGCGAAACTACCGTTGAATTACAGCTGAAACCCGCCAATGAAATTACCGTATTGTTAATGTGTGGTTTACAAGGTGCAGGTAAGACAACTACGGTTGCTAAGCTTGCAGGTAAACTTAAATCAAAGGGTAGAAAACCTTTATTGGTGGCCTGTGATATCTATCGTCCGGCGGCAATTGACCAGTTGCAGATAAATGGTGATAAGCAAGGTGTCAGCGTATTCTCCATGGGAGATAAACATAAGCCTCTTAATATTGCGAAGGCTGCAATGGAACATGCTGCAAAGAACAGCTATAATGTGGTAATCCTTGATACTGCAGGTCGACTTCATATTGATGAAGCAATGATGGAAGAGTTGCAGGAAATCAAATCAAATATAACAATTAATCAAACTATCTTAGTTGTAGATGCGATGACTGGTCAGGATGCAGTTAATGTATCCGAGATGTTTAATGAGAAGCTAGGAATTGATGGTGTTATCTTAACAAAATTAGATGGTGATACCAGAGGTGGTGCCGCTTTATCAATAAGAGCGGTGACAGGCAGACCAATTCTTTACTCGGGTATGGGAGAAAAGTTATCTGATCTTGAACAGTTTTATCCGGATCGTATGGCGTCTCGTATCCTTGGAATGGGCGATATTTTAACTTTAATCGATAAGGCGCAAGCAGATTTTGATGAGAATAAAGCCAAAGAGATGGAGAGAAAGCTTAAAAAAGCGGAATTTGATTTTAATGACTTTCTTGAACAGATGCAGCAAGTTAAAAAAATGGGTGGTCTTTCAGATTTACTTAGCATGATGCCGGGAATGGGTAAGCAGTTAAAAGGTGTAGAAATAGATGATAGTGCACTTTCCTCCCCGGAAGCAATTATTAACTCCATGACAAAGAAAGAACGTTCCAATCCAGATATTATTAATCCATCCCGTAAGAAAAGAATTGCGGCAGGAGCAGGTGTAGATATAAGTGAAGTTAATTCCCTTATCAAACAGTTTGAGCAATCCAAAAAAATGATGAAGCAATTTTCCGGAATGATGGGAAAAGGCGGTAAACGCGGCGGTGGTAAGTTCCGTATGCCCTTTGGATTTTAACAGTAGTAAACCAAGTTTTGACCGATATTGACTAAAGAAATTGACGTTTTTATCGTGCAGATATATTTATTAATTTAAGGAGGTGAAATCAATGGCAGTAAAGATTAGATTAAAAAGAATGGGTCAGAAAAAGGCTCCTTTCTATAGAATCGTTGTTTCTGATTCCAGAACACCTAGAGATGGTAGATTTATCGAGGAAATCGGTACCTATGATCCTACAAAGAATCCTAGCGCTTTCAGCGTAAACGCAGAAGCTGCAAAGAAATGGTTATCAAATGGTGCACAACCAACTGATACAGTAGGTAAAATCTTTAAGAATGCAGGAATTCTTTAATCAGCATCGTGGAGAACAGTAAGTTACTTGTAATTTACTACTCTATATTTTCATATGGAGGTAATGAGAATGAAGGAATTAGTTGAGGTAATCGCTAAATCACTCGTAGATCATCCCGATGAGGTTGTTGTAACGGAAAAAGAAACCGATAAAGCAATTGTTGTGGAATTAAAAGTCGCTTCTGAAGATATGGGAAAAGTAATTGGCAAACAAGGCCGTATTGCTAAGTCCATTCGTACCGTAGTTAAAGCAGCCGCAACAAAGGATGACAAAAAGGTAGTAGTTGAGATTCTGCAATAGCAGGTGTTCCAATTGCGATTTTTCTGTGCAAAACCGAAGAAACACGCAGCGCGAGTCTCTTCGGTTCACTTGCGCGTTCGCTGTTCACATTTGCTTTCGCGCAGACAACAAATTTCACGCTTTGCGAGAAATTTGTTTCATGAATTATGGAAGCTGTCTGTTATGTCTATTGACATAGTAGAGCAGCTTCTTTTTACACGTAATATATTATGAAAAGAAAAATATGATTTGGATATCACTGGTTTTCGGGCTTAGTTCAGAACAGTTACAATAAACATAAATCACAGTCATAGATTTATGTTTATTGTCAATCCTTATTATTAAATATAGAAGTAATCGTTTACTTATGTTACAATTCAATTCAAAAGTAGTAATTCAAAAGTAATATTTAAAAGCACGAGATAAATTAAGAAAGAACTGAGGGTGTAGTAAATGGATAATTATCTTAGAGTTGGTGTTATTTCCAGCACACATGGTATTAAAGGTGAGGTTAAAGTCTTTCCTACAACTGATGATCCAAATCGTTTTAAATTATTAAAGGAAGTATATTTGGATACGGGTAAAGAGACCCTGACATTAGAAATAGAAGGTGTCAAGTTTTTCAAGCAAATGGTTATTCTTAAGTTTAAAGGGATAGATAATATTAATGACATTGAAAAATATCGTGGCAAGGACCTTTTAATTACCAGAGATAATGCTGTAAAGCTAGAAAAAGATGAATATTTTATTTATGACCTGATTGGCTCTGAGGTAATTACGGACGAGGGAAATCGACTTGGTGAATTAACAGAGATTTTAGCGACTGGAGCAAATGATGTATATGTTGTTAGAATGGAGAACGGAAAGGATGTATTACTTCCTTCCATAAAACAATGTATTCTTGATATAGACGTAGAAAATAAAAAGATTTTGGTTCATGTTATGAAAGGTTTACTATAGGAAGTACCCCCAGAGAGGAGAATGGTGAGTTGTTTGATATTTAACGCTCATCAGGAGGCAATATGAATTTTCATGTACTAACACTTTTTCCGGAAATGATACAACAGGGTTTGAATACCAGTATTACCGGAAGAGCCATTGATAAAGGTTTGATTTCAATTAATACCGTAAATATGAGAGAATTTAGTGAAGACAAACATCATAGGGTAGACGATTACCCGTACGGTGGTGGTGCGGGAATGGTAATACAAGCCGAGCCAGTATATAAATCCTATGGGTATTTAATGAATCATATAAAAATGACAAAGAAAGACTCTGCAAACTTTGCAAGACCTCGTGTTGTTTATGTTACTCCACAAGGCAATGTTTTTCATCAGAGTATGGCAGAGGAATTCGCAAAGGAAGAAGATTTAATATTTCTTTGCGGACATTACGAAGGAATTGATGAACGTGTTTTAGAAATGGTTGTGACAGATTATGTTTCCATTGGCGACTATGTTTTAACAGGTGGCGAACTTCCGGTAATGGTAATGGTGGATGCTATTTCCCGATTAATTCCCGGGGTTTTGAACAATGAGGTATCTTCAGAGTTTGAATCCTTACAGGATAATCTTTTAGAATATCCGCAGTATACAAGACCCGAAACCTTTATGGGTAAAAAGGTACCAGAAGTATTACTTAGTGGTCATCATGCCAATATTGATGCTTGGAGAAGAGAACAATCCATTCTTAGAACTTATGAAAGAAGACCGGACCTTCTGGAAAAGGCGGATTTAACAGAAGAAGAGCGAGAATATTTAACAAGATTGATATTTCAAAAGAACTTTGAAGTGTATTAACGGTTCAGCCTTGTGAGACAATAATTATGTGTATCGACGAAGGCAAATAATCTTTTTTGATAGACATATATCAAACTAATATTTCTATATTTAGAATTGAGGCTAAACTGTTACAGATTATGGATTATATCATAAAATAATACTTGCTTTTTCTAGTGGCTTGTGTTAAAGTTAGTTGTTGTGAGATGGGATGGTCCGCTAATACATATGGTATTAAGAACATCTAAATACGATAGGAGGTCACAAAATGAACGATATTATTAAGAGTATTGAAGCAGAACAGTTGAAAGCAAATGTTGTTAGCTTCAACGTAGGCGATACCGTACAGGTTTACGCTAAAGTAAAAGAAGGTAACCGTGAAAGATTACAGGTTTTTGAAGGTACCGTTCTTAAGAGACAGAATGGTGGCTCAAGAGAAACCTTTACTGTTAGAAAAACATCCAATGGTATTGGCGTAGAAAAAACATGGCCATTACACAGTCCTAGCATCGATAGAATCGAAGTTGTAAGACGTGGTAAAGTAAGAAAAGCTAAGCTCTTCTACTTACGCGATAGAGTTGGTAAGAAGGCTAAGGTTAAAGAGTTAATCAGATAGTACAACAAAAGGGACAATACTTGAGTGGTTGTCCCTTTTTTATATATTAGGAAATTCCTTCATGAATTACCTAAAAGAAGGCAGTCTATAGATGCCTTTCTGCGAAATCTGGATATAGATACAGTTATATTCATACCTTTCAGTTTATAGAAGCTTTTGAGGCTTAAGTCAACTAAATAAGAAAAGAATAGGAGGGTTAGTATTAGCATGAATTATGATTTTGAAAAAGAAAGCAAACGGCCGCTGTTAAAAAAGATTATATTTGACCTTATTTTGCTTATAGCGGAAATTGCAGCAGTTGTTTTTCTAGCCTACCTTATTGTAAATTATGCTCTGGAAAAAACAGAAATGATCGGTATCTCGATGGAAGGGACCTTAAAAGATCATGACAAAGTTATAATTAATAAATTTACTTATCGTTTTACTGACCCTAAGAGATTTGAAGTGATAGTATTCCAAGAAAGTGGTAATGAACACAGTTATTATGATATAAAGCGTATTATTGGATTACCAGGAGAACGTATTCAAATAATTGATGGGCAGATCTACATCAATGGAGAAGTTGTTGAAGATATTGTCAACGTTGATCAGATGAACAATTATGGACTAGCCACAGAAGAAATTCTATTGGAAGAAAATGAATACTTTGTGCTGGGAGATAATCGCAACAATAGCGAAGATAGTAGATTTGCAAGTGTAGGAACAATTCTAAAGGAAGAAATTATTGGACAGGCGTTTATAAGGCTTTCGCCATTCAATTTTGTAAATAAATTAAATTTGAAAAAAGAAGTTTCAGAGGAAACTTCGGATGATGTTACTGGAACCTCGGAGGATACCGATGCATCATCAGATGAGACCAATACAACAACAGATGGAAACTAGAGGTGATTAACATGCATTTTCAATGGTACCCCGGCCATATGGCTAAAGCAAAAAAAATGATGCAGGAGGATATGAAGCTAATTGATGTGGTAATTGAGCTGGTAGATGCCAGAATTCCATACTCTAGCAAAAATCCTGATATCGACGGATTGGCAAAAGGCAAATCAAGGGTTATCCTATTAAATAAAAGTGATATGGCAGATCAAAGGTATAACAATGCCTGGAAGGCTTATTTCGAAGAAAAGGGATATTTCGTAGCTTTAGTTAATTCCAAAAGTGGTGCTGGTGTAAAGCAGGTTCAGGATATAGTCAATAAAGCTTGTGAAGCAAAAATAGAGCGTGACCGTAGACGAGGTATTTTAAATCGACCAGTACGTGCCATGATAGTTGGCATACCAAATGTTGGTAAGTCCACTTTTATTAATAGTTTTGTTGGTAAGGCGTCCACGAAAACCGGAAACAAACCCGGTGTAACAAAGGGAAAGCAATGGATTCGAATTAATAAACTGACAGAGCTTTTGGATACACCTGGTATTCTATGGCCAAAGTTTGAGGATCAGACCGTTGGGTTAAGATTAGCTTTAATTGGTTCAATTAATGATACTATTGTTGATACAACAACAATGGCACTTAATTTAATTTTAATACTTAATAGCCACTATCCAGAAGTTTTATCAAATCGCTATGGTATTGATAACACACAGGAATTAAAGGATATTAGCGATTCTTTAAAGGTACTGGAGGGAATCGCTATTAAGCGTTCTTGTCTTTTAAAGGGTGGAACCCCGGATGTAGATCGAGCTGCAGCTTTCATAATTGATGATTTCCGTAGTACGAAGCTTGGAAACATTACCTTAGAGTACCCGCAGATAATCCAATCGGCTGAATCGAGATTGCAGGAGGAACAACTTTAACTAAAGGAGAAACTTCAGATGATAAAGGAAGAAATTATTCAAGCAAGTAAAAAAATAGCTCTTATTAAATTGGAGTTTATGCAGGCAAAGCCAGAGGAAATAACAGGACTTTTAGAACTGTATCATACAGATGACCGTAGTGGTGTTCAGACTATATGCAACCAATACAGGAATAAAGTATATTCCTTAGCTCTGGAGCTAGAGCGAATGGAGGTTATGAAGCAGTACGAAAACCAATATTGTGAATATCAATATATTTGTGGAATTGATGAGGTGGGTCGCGGTCCTTTTGCTGGTCCAGTTATTGCAGCAGCGGTAATTTTACCAAAGGATTGTGATATCTTATATATTAATGATTCAAAGCAATTATCTGAGAAAAAAAGAGAAGAACTTTATGATGAGATTATTGCAAAAGCAGTTGCTTTTGGGATAGGAAGTGTCCCACCGGATCAAATTGATGAAATGAATATTTTGCAAGCAACCTATGAAGCAATGCGAAAAGCTATATTGAATATGAACGTAACACCCGATATATTATTAAATGATGCAGTAACCATTCCTGGTGTTGCTATTAAACAGGTTCCTATTATAAAAGGTGATGCAAAAAGTATCTCAATTGCAGCTGCAAGTATTGTTGCAAAGGTTACACGAGATCGTCTTATGGTGGCATATGATAAGATTTTTCCGGGATATGATTTTGCAAGTAATAAAGGGTATGGATCTGCAAAGCACATTGAAGCAATTAAGGAGCTTGGGTTAACACCAATTCACCGCAGAAGCTTTTTGAAGAACATAATATAAACAATCAAGTATTATATACTAGGGTAAGCTTTTACTTATTTCATTACGTTTGCAGGATACGCTTTGTTTCAATATAATTATGGTACATACATATTGTTTTCTTAGAATCAGAAAGGTAATGATTTATGGAACAGAACAATCCTTTTAAGAAACAAGAAGATACAACAATCCCTCAAAAACAGAAGACAGCTATTGCGCTTTCCTATGATCCTGATGATGCAGCACCAAAGGTAATTGCAACGGGAAAGGGATACCTGGCAGATAAAATCATACAGAAAGCAAAGGAAGTAGATATTCCCCTGTACCAGGATGAGAAGCTTACGAATACTTTATCAAAACTCGAACTTGGTAGTATGATTCCCCCTGAACTATATAGTGTTGTTGCTGAAATATTAGTTTTTGTTGATCGAATGGAGCAGACAAAAGAAAAGAGTTATAAAAAATGAACAATAGGGAGCTTGGGACAGTATTTGAAGGAAAAGCTGCAGAATTCTTGCAAAAGTGCGGTTATCAACTTATGCAAAGAAATTTTCGCTGTAAGATCGGAGAGATTGACTTAATTGCAAAGGCAGAAGGCTATCTCTGTTTTATTGAAGTCAAATATCGTGCCACCGTTTCAAAAGGTTTCCCTTCTGAAGCCATTACACCAAATAAAATTCGAAGAATTACTCGAACAGCAGAATTCTATATGCTATTGCATAAATTACCAACCAATACACCATGTCGGTTTGATGTGGTGATGATTCTTGGTAATGAGATATCCATAATCAAGAATGCTTTTAATGGAATGTAAAGAATGATTAGATTGACAAAAGTCAATCCAGTCTATAAATTAGAAACAAACTTGCATATATATCCTTCCTATCAGTTGGGGAGGTTTTTTGCGCTTTAATAAAAATACAATAAGTTGAATATTAATTAAGAAAGGCTGATTAAAATGACTTTTGAGAATACAAATAATGCAATTCTTAACACAATAGATGAAGTGCCATATCTTTCTTTTCCGGTGTTATCACAGTTCTCTTTCCTTCGCCATGGCTTCTCTACCAAATTAGGTGGTGTAAGTACGGATATATTTACTTCTATGAATTTAGGAAGTGAAACCAGCCTTCTGCAGGATAATCCAGCTAATATTGAAGAAAACTATCGTAGAATTGCAAAAAGTATTGGTTTTAATGTAAATTCTGTGGTTGTTTCCTTCCAAGTTCATAAAACTAACATTCTAGCGGTTGATGAAAAGGATTGCGGAAAAGGATTGTTTGTTCCCAGAGACTTTGATGAGATTGATGGCCTGATTACCAATCGTCCGAATGTAACGTTAGTAACAAAATATGCAGACTGTGTTCCCTTGTATTTTGTTGATCCTATAAAAAAAGCCATTGGACTTAGTCATGCTGGATGGAGAGGAACTGTTGGAAAAATTGGAGCTGTTACAGTAGCCGAGATGAAAAAACATTATGGCTGCGAACCTTCTGATCTGATTGCCGTTATTGGACCATCCATATGTAAGGCTTGTTATGAAATAGGAGAAGAGACAGCAAATGAATTTATAAAGGTATTTTCAAAAGAGCAACTTAATAACATTCTATTCCCGTTAGATAATTACTCTGCTAGCACCCTGTCAAATTGTGATTTTACTTTTCAGAATTGTTCGGACAGTTTAAGAACAGGAAAGGGTAAATATCTTTGTGATTTATGGGCGGCAAACCGCACTGTATTGCTTGAGGCGGGACTTTTAGATGAGAATATTCATATATCCGGTGTCTGTACTTCATGTCATAGTGAGTTGCTTTTCTCTCACCGAAAGACACAAGGAAAAAGAGGAAGCTTAGCTGCTTTCTTATCCATGGTATAATTTTATATAAATTGTGTCATCATGAGTGATAAGGAAAATACTTTACAAACCAATATACGTATTGTACAATCAGATGGAAAGTCTTTCATAGATTCTATTATTATGTAATAAATTTCGAATATTATTGCGGAACACTTATATAGATAAATCATGTGTGCCGCATCTGGAGGTTATAAATGAGTAGACCAATTGTAGCCATTGTTGGCAGACCCAATGTAGGAAAATCAACACTTTTTAATGCCTTGGCAGGAGAGCGTATTTCTATCGTTAAAGATTTCCCTGGGGTAACCAGAGACCGCATCTATGCCGATGTCACTTGGCTAAATACACAATTTACAATGATTGATACTGGTGGTATCGAACCAGATAGCAAGGATGAAATGCTTTCTTATATGAGAGAGCAGGCTCAAATTGCAATCGACACAGCCGATGTAATCGTATTTTTAACTGATGTAAGACAGGGTCTGGTAGATTCTGATTCTAAAGTGGCAGATATGCTAAGACGATCTGCAAAGCCAGTTGTCTTAGTTGTTAATAAAGTAGATAGCTTTGAAAAACTGATGCCGGATGTATATGAGTTTTATAATCTTGGTATTGGCGAGCCCTTCCCCGTATCTGCATCCGGTAAATTAGGGTTTGGTGAAATGCTGGATGAGATTACAAAGCATTTTAATACAGGGAATACAGAAATTGCAGAGGACGAACGTCCTAGAATCGCAATTGTTGGTAAACCTAATGTAGGTAAGTCCTCAATAGTGAATAAACTTGTTGGACAGAACCGTGTTATTGTTTCCAATATTGCGGGTACTACCAGAGATGCGATAGATACGCCTATTCGTCGTAATGGTAAGGAATATGTGTTGATTGATACCGCAGGACTTAGAAGAAAAAGCAAAATCAAAGAAGAACTAGAACGTTTCTCAATTATTAGAACAGTAGCTGCAGTAGAACGTGCCGATGTGGTCGCTCTTGTTATTGACGCAGAAGAAGGAGTTACAGAGCAAGATGCAAAGATTGCCGGTATCGCTCATGACCGCGGCAAGGGTATGATTATTGTGGTTAATAAATGGGATTTAATTGAGAAGAATAATAAAACCGTGAAGGAATATACTTCTAATATTAAAGAAATTCTCTCCTTTATGCCCTATGCTGAAATTTTATTTATTTCAGCTGAAACAGGACAAAGAATGCATCGTTTATTTGAAGTGATCGAGGTTGTAATTCAAAATCAGAACCTAAGAATTGCTACCGGTGTGTTAAATGAAATATTGATGGAAGCAGTCGCACTGCAACAGCCGCCATCGGATAAGGGAAAAAGACTGAGACTTTATTATATGACACAGGTCTCTGTAAAACCGCCAACTTTTGTTATTTTTGTAAATGATAAGGAATTAATGCATTATTCCTACACCAGATATATTGAAAATAAAGTCCGTGATGCTTTTGGTTTCTCCGGTACACCACTTAAATTTATAATCAGAGAGCGAAAGGAGAACGCATAAAATGATTGCTAAAATCATTCTTTGCTTACTATTCGGTTATGCTTTTGGTTGCTTTTCCACTGGTTACTTCATGGGAAAGCTCAATAAAGTGGATATACGTCAATATGGTAGTGGAAATGTAGGAACTACCAATGCACTGCGTACCTTAGGTGCGAAAGCTGGGGCAATCACTTTGTTAGGTGATTCTCTAAAAGCAATTATACCTATGGTACTAGTTCGTTTCTTGTTTTTAAAAGATTATGATTATAATTTACTTTTGACTCTATATACTGGTTTTGGTGTTGTACTCGGTCACAATTATCCGGTTTGGTTAAAATTTAAGGGTGGTAAAGGCATTGCTGCAACTGGTGGTGTCATGATTGCTTTTGACCCCTTAATTGTTCCATTTGCACTACCTGTTTTTATTGCTATTGTTGCATTAACCCGTTATGTTTCGCTTGGTTCTCTTTTTGTTGCAGTGTTTTTACCTGTATGGATTTTTATAAGATATCCAGGTGATTTACATATGCTGATACTTTCTCTTGCCTTTATGGTGGTTGCATTTATCAAGCATACCGCGAATATTAAACGGTTGTTAAATGGCACAGAAAATAAAATTGGGCAAAAAGCGAAGCTTGTGAGTAATGAAAAAGAATAAAAATAAGACATATTCAATTTGAAAAGGAGGAGCTTATGAGTAATATCAGTGTTTTGGGTGCAGGTACTTGGGGTTGTGCTCTTGCAATTCTGCTTGCGAATAAAGGACATAATGTAACAATATGGACTAAAATAGAACAAGAAGCTCGAATGCTTAATGAAAATCGTAAAAATATGAAGAACTTACCCGGTGCAGAGATGCCCGAGGAGATTAAAATTACGCTGGATTTAGAGGATGCCTGTAAAGGGAAAGACTTAATTGTTATGGCGGTAGCTTCCCCTTATATCAGATCTACCGCACATATTGCAAGTCCATATATTTCAGAAGGACAAGTTATTGTGAATGTATCAAAAGGTATTGAAGATGGTACACTTTATACATTATCAGAAGTAATTCAGGAAGAAATTCCACAGGCAAATGTTGCAGTATTATCCGGTCCTAGCCATGCAGAAGAAGTAAGCCGCGGCGTTCCGACAACAATTGTAGTTGGTGCTACGACGAAAGAAACTGCGAAATTCATTCAGGATACCTTTATGACGGATGTCTTCCGTGTATATACCAGCCCTGATATCATTGGTATTGAGCTTGGGGGATCCTTAAAGAATGTCATTGCTTTAGCAGCAGGTATCGTAGACGGTCTTGGTCTTGGAGATAATACAAAAGCAGCATTAATGACCCGTGGTATGGCTGAAATAAGCCGCCTTGGAATGATCATGGGTGGTAAAATGGAAACCTTTGCAGGGTTATCCGGTTTTGGTGATTTATTTGTTACCTGCACTAGTGTACACAGTCGCAACTGGAATGCCGGTAATTTAATGGGACAAGGTAAGACTATGGAAGAGGCAATGAAACAAGTGAATCAGGTAGTGGAGGGTGTTAACTCCGCAAAAGCTGCTCTTGCCTTAGCACAAAAGAATAATGTTGAAATGCCAATTGTTGAGCAGATTAACATGGTTTTATTTGAAGGAAAGACTGCAAAAGAAGCACTGAATGACCTTCTTTTAAGAGATAAGAGAAAAGAATATAAAACTCTGGAATGGGATTAATTTCTTTAACTTTATACTATTTAAAATTCGTTCTATGCATATGAATGTATACACAGCATAACATATTCTATATTCTAAGGCTTATTCTTAAAAGCTTTTAAGATATGATGATTTCGCTGTGTATACATTTTTTAATTAAAAACATATAGTTTGTACTGAAATAATCTTATCAGGTTGCAGGAATTAGTAAGCTTTGGAATAGTTAATCATGATAAACAAAACCCTCATATTTGCATATATTAATCGGGGGGTGATATTATGAGTGACTGCGGTTTGATAACAGCAATAACTGGTTTAGCGTGTGCGTTAATTAACTGCTGCTCTGACGATGAGCTTTCAATCTTAGCAGCGGCTTCCACACAATTAGGTGATACTTTGGCTACATATTTAACTCAAAAAGAAATACGAGAAAGTAAAGCTGTATCAAATATCAGCGGAAAAAACACTTGAAATATTTTTGATCACAGAGAAATTCAAATCATTTGTAAACTAAAAAACCGATATATTTGAATAAATATAACATCATAGAATTAAACTGCCCTGCATATCTTTAACTATAACCAGAAGGAGGTTGGATATGTTAGGGCAGTTTGATGTTTATAATGATATTCAGGCTAGGACAGGCGGTGAAATATACATAGGTGTGGTAGGTCCGGTCAGAACAGGAAAGTCTACCTTTATTAAAAGGTTTATGGATCTTTTAGTAATACCAAATATTGAAGATGTCCATAGCAGAGAAAGAGCAATTGATGAATTGCCTCAAGCAGCGGCAGGTAGAACAATTATGACTACTGAGCCCAAATTTATACCAAAGGAAGCTGCTGAAATAGCTTTTGATGACGAAACAAAAGTAAAAATCCGTTTGATTGACTGTGTTGGATACATGGTAGATGGAGCTGCCGGTCATATTGAAAACCAGCAGGAAAGAATGGTTAAAACACCTTGGTTTGATCACGAGATTCCTTTTACACAGGCAGCAGAACTTGGAACAAAAAAAGTTATCAATGATCATTCCACCATTGGTATTGTTATTACCACAGATGGAAGCTTTGGTGAAATCGGAAGAGGCAATTACAGAATGCCAGAGGAAAAAACAATAGCTGAATTAAAGCACCTAGGAAAACCATTTATTGTACTTTTGAATACAGTAAAACCTTACTCCAATGAAACCTTAAAACTAGCAGATGAAATGGCAATGGAATATAATGTTCCAGTTCTTCCGGTAAATGTGGAACAATTGAAAAAAGATGATATTAATAAAATCATGGAATCCATTTTATCAGTATTCCCTATTACTGAGTTGGATTTCTATATGCCTAAATGGGCAGAAATGCTACCTAATAACCATTGGTTAAAGGTAGATTTAATTGCAACTGTTAAGGACTTATTCCAGAATATTTCACAGGTTAAGGATGCAAAAGCACAGAACTTTAATACCGATAGTGAATTTGTAAAGAAGTTCAAAATTGACAAGGTTGATATGCAGGATGGTACTGTAAGTGTAGATATCGAATTTGACGATACATATTATTATCAGATCCTTAGCGACCTCATTGGGGTACCAATTAACGGAGAATATCAGTTAATTACTACCTTAAGAGATCTTGCTGCCAAAAAAACAGAGTATGAAACTGTATCTCAAGCAGCACAGCAAGTACGTTCTAAGGGTTATGGCATCGTTACGCCTCTTAAGCAGGAAATTCACATTGAAGAACCAGAGGTTGTAAAGCATGGCAATAAATATGGTGTAAAAATTAAGGCTAGCGCTCCGTCCATTCATATGATTAAGGCAGATATCATGACGGAAGTCGCACCAATAGTAGGGAATGAAGAGCAAGCCAGAGACCTTATTACTTATATCAATGCCAATGCTAAGGATAATCCTGAGGGTATTTGGGAAACTAACATCTTTGGAAAGACAGTTCGTCAGTTAGTGGATGATGGAATTAATTCAAAAATTAATAAATTGACGGATGAAAGCCAATTAAAACTTCAGGATACCATGCAACGTATTATTAATGACAGCAATGGTGGACTGATCTGTATTATAATCTAGTATTCGTGCGCCTTTAAGCTGCCTAAGATGCGTTTATTCGTATTTTGGCAGCTTTTGTTTTTATATTATAAATGCATTGCACACTTGTGTTCTTAGTTAACATTTACTTAATGAATGGCTTAAGAATAGATAGGAAGGTCTTTCAAAGTATATTGCTTCTAGTAACTGTTGATTGTGACTATTTCAAAAAATACTTTGACACATAGTTGACAAAAACATTCTCATTTGTTATTATATTGCTGTAACATATTTAACAATTGCGTAATAATTAGTTCAACAATTGTAAAGAATTAAAGTTACATATGTAAGAACATAATATTTCTTAGCTAGAACAATAAACTATTGGAGGACGTACTTCTATGAATAGGAAACTTCTCAAGCTTTCCATGGCATGTGTAGCAGGCGCAATCATTTGCACAGCCATTCCCCAAACAGCAAGTGCCTATGAAGAAGCAGTAGCAGGATTCATTTACGATAAAGATTCGGCCAGTGGTTCTAACACATCGAATAACGTAACCGCAGTTAATTTATCTATAAAAGACATTCCTATTCCAGGATATAAAGCAGTAGCTATTGCTAATGTCGATACCAATTTAATTATCCGTGAAGCACCAGGTGAAGATAAAAAGCAAATTGGAAAGTTACCAAAAGATGCTGGTTGTGACATTATTGAAGAAGATAAGAATGGATGGACCAAGATTTCTGCTGAAACTTCTTTAGGAAAAACCTTAACTGGCTATGTAAAAAGTGAATACTTATATACAGGTCAGAAAGCCACTAACTTGGCAAGAGAAGTTGGAAATTACATTGCAACCTCCAATACAAATGGACTTAATTTAAGAAAAGATCCTTCCACAGACTCTGAAATCATTGATCGAATTGCTGCAGGCGAAGAATTAATCGTTTTAGACTGTAAGGTAATTACAGATGGAAAAGACTATAGTGTTTGGGTAAAGGTAAGTCTTGATAGTGATACAGAAGAGGGCTCAGTTGCATATGTTGCTAAAGATTTTGTAGATATTCAATTTAGATTACCTCGTGCTTTATCACTGCAGGAAATCCAATACGGTACTGGTGTATCACAGACTCGAGTTAATCTGATTAATTACGCAAGAGAACATCTCGGCGAAAGATATGTATGGGGTGGTACTCGTTTAGGTGTTGGCGTAGACTGTTCCGGTTTTACACAGCAGCTTTATAAGTTAATTGGATATTCAATCTCCAGAACCTCAAGAAGTCAAGCGGTTGGTGGAACAAAGATTAGTTCTTCCGAATTAAAACCGGGCGATTTGGTATTCTACGGAAGCTCAAGCTATATTAATCACGTAGCAATGTATATCGGTAATGGTCAGATTATACATGCAAGTAACAAGCGTGATGGTATTAAGATTTCCAATATGAATTATCGTACTCCAGTTAAATATGTAAGATACATTAAAAACTAAATGATCAGTTGTACTTGAATACAGATTATAATATATAACATAATATAGAAAGATTAGCGCGTCGTAAAATCTACGACGCGTTCTCTTTTGCCAATGATAGAATTAGTAGGCTATGAAACATTTTATACGTTATCCATATATTGCGTTGAGAACAACGAATTAATGAAACGTTAATAAAAAGTATAGTCGGATAAGATTGACAGTTCCTTTGGCAAATTCTATAATATCGGTACTAGGACGAATTAAAATCTTGATGGACAGGAGTATACTGAAATGGAAATTATTTTTTATTTTTTGGTTATTACACTGGGATTAGTGATATGGAGTATTAACGCTGAGCATAGGGAGAAGAGAAATCTCTTAATCCGCCTAAAGGATCAATGGGGTATACCACCAGTGCAAGAATACTCCGCAGAAAAGTATGAGTCTTTAAAGGTTTTCTATGAGTCATTAAAAGATGAGGCTAAGGATGTCGATGATATTACTTGGAATGATTTGGATATGGACGAGATTTTTGAGCTGATAAATAACACGCAATGCTCCATTGGAGAAGAATATTTATATGCATTACTTCGTAAACCTTGTTTTTCTATTAAAGAATTAGAAGAGCGTGACCGTATCATTGAGTACTTCTCAACCCATGAGCAGGAACGTATCTTACTGCAAACTAAATTAAATTTCATAGGTAAGTTCACTCGAATTACAATATTCGATTATTTAAGTAGGGTGGATCAATTAAAGCCCAATAAAAACCTTCCTCATTATCTTATGAATTTATCACTTATTATATCTATTGCACTTATTTTTGTAATACCGCAAGTCGGTGGTGTGTTGACTATATTGTGTATTGGTAATAATATAATGCAATATTATAGGGAAAAGCCGAAGATAGAACATTTTCTTTCTGTTTTTGCTTTTATTTGCCGCCTTCTTGATAGTGCAAAAGACATTTGTCAGGCTGATATGCCAGAGTTAAGTGCTTATACCAGTTCACTCAAGGAAGATTGTGATAAATTTAAAGGGTTTAAAAGAGGTGCTGCCTTTGTTACAGCAAAAAAAGCAAGCGGTAACTTAATTGATATGGTATTTGATTATTTTCGTATGTTATTTCACATAGATCTCATAAAATTTAACTCTATGTTAGGTTTCTTTAAAGAAAATCGTACAACCTTTAATCGTATATTTAAGAATATAGGTTTATTAGACAGTATGATTGCAGTAGCGTCCTTTCGTGAGTCCCTGCCGTATTATTCGCTGCCAGAATTAAGTAATGAGAAGAAAAGAAGCCTGAATGTGAAGGATTTATTTCACCCCTTAATTGGAGAACCGGTTCCAAATTCCATAGCAGAACAACATTCCGTATTAATTACTGGTTCCAATGCTTCGGGTAAATCAACCTTTATTAAGACACTGGCAATAAATGCAATTTTGTCTCAAACAATTTATACCTCCACTAGTAAAAGTTATCAGGCTAATTGTTTTATGATTTATTCTTCCATGGCTTTAAAAGATAACTTATTTGATAAAGAAAGCTATTATATGGTGGAAATAAAGTCATTGCTTCGAATTCTTAATCGAGTGAATGAGGATTATCCGACACTAATCTTCATTGATGAAGTACTACGTGGTACGAATACGCTAGAGAGAATTGCAGCTTCTTCGCGAATTCTATCCTATTTATCAAAGAAGAATACAATGGTGTTTGCTGCAACCCATGATATTGAGCTTACCCAAATTCTTGAGAGAGAATATTCCAATTATCATTTCCAGGAAAGAATTGAAGAGAATGAAGTTTTATTTGATTATAAGCTTTATGCAGGCAAAGCAATCTCTAAGAATGCAATTAAGCTGTTAGATATGCTGAAATTCCCCAAAGAAATTACCAAATCAGCGGAACAAGCGGCACAGGATTTTCTGGCAAAAGGTGAGTGGAGTCACTAGAACGAATGATGTAAACTATCATTCGGTAAAAGAAGTGAATTATGTAAAATTAAAAATATAGTAATTGTATATTTAGGAGGATGGTTTCATGAATGTAACGATTTATACGGATGGGTCTGCGAGAGGTAATCCGGATGGCCCAGGAGGTTACGGTACCATTCTGGTGTATGTGGATTCAAAGGGAGAAGTTCACGAGCGAGAATTCAGTGCAGGTTTTAAAAAGACTACGAACAACCGAATGGAACTTATGGCAGCAGTTGTTGGATTAGAAGCCCTTACAAAACCCTGTAATGTCGTAATCTATTCTGACTCACAGTATCTGGTGAAAGCTTTTAAAGAACATTGGATTGATGGCTGGATAAAGAAAGGCTGGAAACGGAGCCAGAATGAGCCTGTAAAAAATGTGGATATCTGGAAACGTCTGCTCAAAGCGATGGAACCACATCAGGTTAACTACGAATGGGTTAGGGGACACAATGGTCATCCCATGAACGAACGCTGTGATGTATTAGCAACAACAGCTGCAGACGGCAACAACCTGTCAGACGATGTTATAAACGAATAACTATAACCTTAAAACCATTGCAATCAATTATTAGTATGCTATAATTGTAATGGTTTTTCAATTTATATTACAAAGGAAGGTACTTCACCATGACCCAATTAACACCTATGATGCAGCAGTATATGCAAATTAAAGAACAATATAAGGATTGCATCTTATTTTATCGTTTGGGTGATTTTTATGAAATGTTTTTCGAGGACGCAACCACCTGCTCCAAGGAACTTGAAATCGTTCTAACTGGCAAGAGTATCGGTCAGGAAGAGCGTGCCCCGATGTGTGGTGTGCCTTATCATGCCGTAGAAGGGTATTTAAGCAAATTAGTCAGCAGAGGGTATCGTGTAGCTATCTGTGAACAGGTTGAGGACCCTAAAGCCACAAAAGGGATTGTTAAACGAGAGGTTGTTCGAATCGTAACACCGGGAACTAATTTAAATACCCAGGTGCTGGACGAATCTAAAAATAATTATTTAATGGCAATTGTACATACTACAAACGCATACGGGATATCCACAGTTGATGTTACAACAGGTGATTATTATGTAACCGAGGTGGATACGGAACGCAAGCTGATGGATGAGATCTATAAATGGTCACCTTCTGAAATTATTAGCAATGACACCTTCTTCGTATCTGGTGTTAACCTAGAACAGATAAAAAACATAGGTAATTTAACCCTTTCCCCGCTGGAACCTTGGTATTTTGACGACGCCTTGTGTGTGAGAGCATTAAAAGAACATTTTAAAATAGGTACAATGGATGGCCTTGGGTTAAAGGATTATACCATTGGTGTGATTGCAGCTGGCTGTATCATGCAGTTTTTAACAGAGACTCAAAAGAGTTCGCTTACCCATATTACAAAGATTACTCCCTATACCTATGAAAAGTATATGCTGTTGGATAGCTCTACCGTTAGAAACCTTGAATTGACCCAAACGATGCGTGAAAAAACCAAGAAGGGTTCCCTTCTATGGGTACTTGATAAGACGAAAACTGCAATGGGAGCAAGGCTTCTTCGTAGCTATATGGAACAACCTTTAATTGATTTGGAAATGATAAATCAACGACTGGAGGCAGTTAGCCAGTTAAAAGATAATATGATAACCAGGGAGGAAATAAGGGAATACTTAAATCCAATCTATGATCTCGAACGATTAATGAGTAAAGTTAGCTATAAAAGTGCCAATCCCAGAGATTTAATTGCCTTTTCTGCTTCCTTATCCATGCTGCCACATATTAAATTTCTTATTAAGGAACTGGATGCCTATCTTTGGAGGGAGATTCATGAAGAATTAGATGTCCTGGAAGATATCAGTGAATTAATTACGAAAGCAATTGCTGAAGAACCCCCCATTAATGTAAAAGAAGGCGGAATTATAAAGGAAGGCTTTCATGCTGAAGTAGACCGATTAAGACTTGCCAAAACAGAAGGCAAGGACTGGTTAATGGAGCTGGAAACCAAAGAAAGAGAAGCAACTGGAATCAAGAACTTAAAAATACGTTTTAACCGAGTATTTGGTTATTATTTAGAAGTGACCAATTCCTATCAGAATTTGGTGCCTTCCAACTGGATTCGTAAACAGACGCTGGCAAATGCGGAGCGATATACGACTACGGAATTAAAGGAATTAGAAGATATTATTCTTGGTGCTGAAGATAAGCTGTTTTCTTTAGAGTACGAATTGTTCTGTGAAATTAGAGATCAGATTGCCCTGGAGGTAAAACGAATTCAACAAACGGCCAAGGCGATTGCAAAAACAGATGTCTACGCCTCATTAGCGGCTGTGGCAGAACTGAATAACTATACTAAGCCTGTTATGAACACGGAAGGTTCTCTTCACATTAAGAACGGTAGACATCCAGTTGTAGAGCGAATGATTTCCCACGATATGTTTGTGGCAAATGACACCTTACTGGATAATAAGCAAAACCGCGTTTCAATTATCACTGGTCCCAATATGGCTGGTAAATCTACGTATATGAGACAGACTGCTCTAATAGTATTACTGGCTCAAATCGGTAGTTTTGTACCTGCAGATCAAGCAACAATTAGCATTGTTGATCGTATTTTTACTCGTGTGGGAGCTTCGGATGACTTAGCCAGTGGTCAAAGTACCTTTATGGTAGAGATGACCGAGGTAGCAAATATTCTTCGTAATGCAACGAAAAACAGCTTATTAATCCTGGATGAGATTGGACGAGGAACCAGTACCTTTGATGGACTAAGTATCGCTTGGGCGGTTGTTGAACATATTAGCAATCACCAGATCCTTGGTGCAAAGACCCTGTTTGCCACACATTATCATGAATTAACTGAGCTTGAGGGTCGTCTGGAAGGTGTTAATAATTATTGCATCGCTGTAAAAGAACAGGGAGAAGATATTGTCTTTCTTCGTAAAATAGTAAAGGGTGGTGCTGATAAGAGCTATGGTATTCAGGTTGCCAAGCTGGCAGGTGTGCCAGGAAGTGTATTGAAAAGAGCATCGGAAATCGTACTGGAACTTTCCGGTAATGATCTTGCATTGAAGACCAGAAATATATCAGAAGTTGAAAAGAATGATAGTGAGGTAATACCGGAACAGCTATCCTTTGCAATTGACCAGTCTATGAAAGATCCTTCAGAAAGTAAAAAGAAGAAAAAGAATACAGATCAATTTTCCTTATTTGCGATGAGCGGAAATGAAGATATCATTACAGAACTAAGAGATATTGACATTGCGAGATTAACTCCGTTAGATGCCATGAATAAGCTGTATCAAATGCAGAGGAAGATAAAAGATCGTATTTAGAGTGGAAGGGAGATTACTATGCCGAACATACATGTACTTGATGATTCAACCATTAATCAAATTGCAGCAGGTGAAGTAGTTGAACGCCCAAGTGCAATTGTAAAGGAATTAATCGAAAATGCGATGGATGCTGGTGCAACTGCAATTACATTAGAAATAAAAGAGGGTGGTCTTAGCTTTATTCGCATCACAGATAATGGCTGCGGTATAGCAAAAGAAGATATTCCTCTAGCATTTCTTCGCCATGCTACCAGTAAAATTAAAACGGCAGAAGATTTATTAAGTGTAACAAGTCTAGGATTTCGTGGTGAAGCTTTGTCCAGTATTGCTGCGGTATCACAGGTAGAACTAATTACAAAGACAACTACCGCTTTAATAGGATATCGTTACATAATTGAGGGTAATGAAGAAAAGTCCTTTGAGGAAATCGGGTGTCCATCAGGTACAACAATTATTGTGCGAAATGTATTTTATAATACGCCTGCTCGAAGAAAGTTCTTAAAATCAGCAACTACGGAAGCTGGTTATATCAGTGATCTTATGGAACGTTTAATTGTATCTCATCCAAATGTTTCGTTTAAATATATTGCGAATAATCAAGTGAAATTGCAATCCTCTGGAAATAGTATGAGTAAAGACATCCTTTACAACATCTATGGAAGAGAGGTATCCAAAGAGCTGCTGCCAATTGAATATCAATCTGAAACAGTGAAGATCACAGGATATATTGGAAAGCCTATGATAACGCGAGGGAATCGAAATCATGAGAACTATTTCATTAATGGCAGATACATCAAAAGTAGTGTAATTACAAAAGCAATTGAAGAAGCCTATAAACCGTTTTTGATGCATCACAAATATCCCTTTACCTCCATTTATTTTGAAATCGATCCATCTTTCATTGATGTTAATGTTCATCCGCAAAAGATGGAAATTCGTTTAAAAAATGGAGAAGAGATTTATCAGTTAACACAAGAGCTGATCCGAACAACTTTAACAGGAAAAGAACTAATACCCAAAGTAGTATTAACCCCAAAGGAGCAAGAGAAACAAGTGCTACCGCAAATGCCGGAACCCTTTGAGCGTAATCGACTGAAACAAATGACTGGTTCTGAAACCTATGATAGCAGGAATAAAAAGACCTTTGTCTCAAAGGTGGCTGAAACCAGTGAGGGATATAATAATCCAAACAAAACATTTGAACCAAAAGTGACTGAAGCCGGTAAATCATTTGGAACAAAAGTGAATCAACATGGGTTGAATTATATCGAGGCAACAAAACCTTTGATTTCATCTACAAGTCCCCTTGCTGAAACTCTTGCAGGTGTAACAATAGAGCTTGATGCCAATCTAAGTGCACCTAATGTTATTCAGAACATAGATGTTATAATAAATGAGTCTACAAATCCTAAGGTGGACGTTCAAAATCAGCCAACGAAGCAAATTAGCTTATTTGAAGAAGAAACCTCGGATGCTCCCTTTTTATCTTCAAAGGCGATGAAAGAACATCGTATCATTGGACAGGTATTTTCTACTTACTGGATGATTGAGTATCAGAAGGAACTCTATTTTATTGATCAGCATGCCGCTCATGAAAAGGTACTCTATGAAAAACTAATGGCAGCAGCCAAAAATAAGACCTTTGTATCGCAGCAGCTAATGCCGCCCATTGTACTAACCTTATCCCTAAAGGAACAAGAGATACTTCGAAAACACGAAGAGCTGTTGTTGCAGCTGGGTTATGAATTTGAACACTTTGGTGGAAATGAATATTCTGTAAGAGCTGTTCCTGCTGATTTATATCAGATATCGGAAAAGGAGCTTTTGCTTGAATTTATTGATTCCTTATCCGAAGAAGTTCAAAATGCTCAATTACATACAGCCTCCATCCTGGAGCGTGCAGCGACAATTTCCTGTAAGGCAGCGATTAAAGCAAATCATAAATACTCCTTCGAGGAAGCTTCTGCACTCATTAATGAATTGCTTAGCCTGGAAAATCCCTATCACTGTCCTCATGGAAGGCCAGTTATCATTTCCATGAGTCAATATGAATTAGAGCGTAAATTTAAGCGGGTTATTTAATGGTAACAGTTTAGCGAAGCGAAATCGAGCTTTTGACTAAACTGTTACTAATATAGCATAATAGAAAGTATAACCTATTGCAAAATATTAAAATAAGACTACAATAGCAGAAATGTAATAGTCTTAAAAACAGGAAGAAGGAAAACATGAGTAATAAGCCGTTAATCATACTCACTGGACCGACCTCGGTTGGTAAATCTGCTTTGTCCATAGCTCTGGCAAAGGCTGTGAATGGCGAAATCATCTCTGCTGACTCCATGCAGGTATATCGGCATATGGATATTGGAACTGCAAAACTTAAGAAAGAAGAGATGCAGGGTATCCCTCATTACCTCATCGACGAGTTAGAGCCGGACGAGGAATTTAATGTAGTTAAGTTCAAGCAGCTTGCCAGAGGTTATATGGAGGAGATCTACGCAAAGAATAAAATTCCAATTCTCGTGGGTGGAACTGGTTTCTACATTCAAGCAGTATTGTATGATATTGAATTTACTGAAAATGAGTCCGATAACTCATATCGAAAGGAATTAGAGCAATTAGTTCTTGAAAAGGGTGCTGATTATCTTCATGATATGCTTGCAAAAGCAGATCCAGAGAGTGCAAAAGCAATTCATCCAAACAATCAAAAACGTGTAATACGAGCACTGGAATACCTAAAGCAGACAGGAGAAAGAATTTCTTCGCATAATGAGGAACAAAGACAGAGAGTGTCCCCTTATAATTTTTGTTATTTTGTACTTACAAAGGATCGAGCTAAATTATACGAAACAATTAACCAAAGAGTGGATCTGATGCTGGCAGAAGGATTAATAGAGGAAGTAAAATTATTATCCAAAAAAGGATATCATAAAAATTTAGTTTCCATGCAGGGACTAGGATATAAAGAAGTTTTAGCTTATCTCGAAGGTGAATGCTCCCTGGAAGAAGCGGTGGAGCTTATAAAGAGAGATACCAGACATTTTGCAAAACGACAGATTACGTGGTTTAAGAGAGAGAAAGAGGTAATCTGGTTGGATAAGGATAACTATTCTGCAGAGACCGACTTGTTAAAGGATATGATTACTTTGATTGAAGAAAAGCAAATATTGTAAGACATTACGATAAGAACCAATACTTAATGTATTACATTGAGGTTAATCAAAACAAGCAATTTCTGATTGGAACGATACGTCTATAATCAATAGTTGATATAATAATATTATGTAAACCAAAGTGATAAAATGGCTTGCATTACGGAGGAATTAAAATTGAATATAAATAATACAAAAGCAGCTTATGAAGCTTTGGGGATACTTCCAGAGCTGCTCGAATTTAGCAATGTAATCGAAGGGAACCTAAAGGAGAGATTTGAAGTCATTGACCAGGTAGCTGAAATTAATCAGTTAAAGGTATTAAAAGCGATGCAGGATAATCGTCTTAGTGATGTACATTTTGCTGCAACCACAGGCTATGGTTATAATGATATGGGTAGAGATACCCTTGAAAAAGTATACGCAGATGTATTTAAAGCAGAAGACGCGTTGGTAAGACCACAGTTAATTAGTGGAACACATGCTTTGACAGTAGCATTATCGGGTAATTTAAGACCAGGAGATGAGATTCTATCACCGGTGGGTAAGCCCTATGACACCTTAGAGGGTGTAATTGGGATTACACCTGCACGAGGATCATTAGCTGAATATGGTATAACATATGCACAGGTAGATTTACTTTCGGATGGAGAGTTGGATTGGGAGGGGATTCGAGCAGCAATAAAGCCTGCCACTAAATTAGTAACGATCCAACGATCCAAAGGTTATGCAAGCAGGCCAACCCTCTCGGTTCAAAAAATTGGTGAGCTGATCCGTTTTGTAAAAGAGATGAAGCCAGAGGTTATTTGCATGGTGGATAATTGCTACGGTGAATTTGTTGAGACTATGGAACCTACGGAAGTAGGAGCAGACCTCAGTGTAGGTTCTTTGATTAAAAATCCAGGTGGTGGCCTTGCACCAATTGGTGGTTATATTGTTGGTAAAACAGAATATGTGGAAAATGCTGCTTATCGATTAACAGCGCCGGGTCTGGGAAAAGAAGTTGGAGCTACCCTGGGTATTATACCGTCCTTATTCCAAGGGTTATTCCTTGCACCTACCGTAGTAAGCGGAGCGCTGAAAGGAGCAATTTTTGCTGCTAACATCTATGAGAAGTTGAATTATAAAGTACATCCAAATGCCACAGAAGATCGTTATGATATTATACAGGCAATTACCCTTAATTCACCGGAAGCGGTTATAGCTTTTTGTAAAGGTATTCAGGCAGCAGCACCAGTAGACAGCTACGTATCACCGGAACCCTGGGCGATGCCAGGATATAATTGTGACGTTATTATGGCAGCAGGTGCTTTCGTTCAGGGCTCCTCCATTGAGTTATCTGCAGATGCACCAATTAAGCCTCCCTATACTGTGTTCTTCCAAGGCGGATTAACCTGGTATCATGCAAAGTATGGAATTATTTTATCTCTTCAAAAGCTTTATGAAGAGGGGTGCGTTGACTTGAAAGCCATAAAGGACTGTCAATAGATTTGCTACTTGTAATCTTTGGAGGGAATTACAAAAATTGAGTTTTTCGTATACAAATTCCAACTCTTATGTTAAAATGTAAGTTGATTACAAGCAAAAGAACCAAAAATATCAGAAGGAGAAGTCATATGGCCAGAACATCAAGATCGTTAGGAAAGAATTATTGGGCTCTATTTCTGTTATTATTATTAGGCATTGTAGTAGGAAGCTTTATTAGTCATTTGGTACGTGAAGTTGATGTCTTAAAATGGTTAAATAAAGGTCTTCGTCTTTCCATTGGGGACAAGTCCTCCGGAGTGGTATCTCTGGATTTGGGTGTATTTGCAATATCTTTTGGACTTAGCCTTAATATAACAATAGGAAGTGTGATCGGAGCCATCGCCTCCGTTTTCATTTATAAAAAGCTTTAAATACTTGGAATTCACCTGATAGCCTGGAGAGAGGTACTATTAGGAGGAAGCATGATACAAGATTATCTAACTGTCAAAGAATTACCCGTGTCCGAACGTCCCTATGAAAAATGTGAAAAATACGGTGCGTCTGCTTTATCGGATGCAGAACTATTAGCAGTTATACTTCGTACTGGTACAAAAAAGCAAAGAGTGGTTGATCTGGCAGTGAATATATTAAATTATTCTACTGCCTGCCCTGGTTTTAAGGGGTTAAATTACCTTTCGATGAAAGAGCTTACGAATATCAAGGGTGTGGGAAGAGTAAAGGCAATTGAATTACTTTGTCTAACCGAAATTACGAAGCGTATGTCCAGAGAGACACATCAGGAGGCTTTAAGACTGGTTACTCCAAAGAGTGTGGCGGATTATTACATGCAGGATATGAGACATCTGACCAGGGAGCAGGTAATGCTCCTATTATTGGATTCAAAGAACAAATTTGTAAAAGATATGATTATATCCGAGGGAACTGTTAATACTTCGATTATGCCTGTTAGGGAAGTATTTGTTCAGGCTTTAAAGTATGAAGCTGTTAATATTATCCTGCTGCATAACCATCCAAGCGGTGATCCTACACCTAGCGCGGAAGACATTCGGGTCACAAAAAAACTAACAGAAGCTGGTAATTTAATTGGAATTACACTTATGGATCATATTATTATTGGCGATAATAGATATATCAGCTTAAAAGAGCAAGGATTGTGTTAATAGATCTTAGGATTTAAGCTTCTGACAATCTAAACAAGCTAGCGATAAAAATTACTACTTACGTGAATTTACAGGAGGTTTCAAAACAATGGCATTAAAAGCGTATGGAATCGATTTTGGTACAAGTACAATTAAGATATATAAAAAGGGACAAGGAGTCGTATTAGATGAAAGAAATATTATTGCGATATCCGACCGTAAAAATGTGATAGCAACTGGTGATGATGCGTACGAAATGTATGAAAAAGCACCTAGCAATATAAAAGTAACTTATCCGGTACGTAATGGTGTAATTGCAGATGTAGCTAATATGATGGAGCTGCTGACACAATTTATGAAACGCATCAGCAATGGGAAACATCTTGGGTCCTGTGACTATATTGTTGCTACACCAACGGATATTACCGAAGTGGAACGCCGTTCCTTTTATGATCTGATTGCCAGCTCGAACCTTAAAGTGGGTCATATTAAAATCGTAGAAAAACCAATTGCAGATGCAGTAGGTGCAGGACTTAATGTGATGACAGCCAGAGGTGTGATGATTGTTAATATTGGTGCTGATACTACGGAAGTATCCATCCTTTCCCTAGGAGGAATTGTATTAAGCAAGTTAATTCCGGTTGGTGGGAATCGTCTGGATGAAGCTATCAAAAGTATGGTGAAAAGAAAATATAATCTTTATATTGGTGATAAGACTGCAGAAAATATTAAGAAAAAACTTTCTTCCGCGCTGACATCAGTAGAAGCTTCTGTAAAAGTATATGGCCGTGATGTAGTTAATGGTTTGCCAACAGAAATGGAAGTGAATTCAACGGATGTATTTGAAGCAATTTCGGAATATCTGTACTCCATCGTAGATGCTATTCGAATTATCTTAGAAAGAACTCCACCGGAAATATCCTCCGATATCATTGATAGTGGCATCTATGTAACTGGTGGGTCTGCAAAGATATTTGCTTTGGATGAATTAATGCATCGTGAAACAGATTTAAAGATTAATATTTGTGAGAATTCCTCTAATACAGTTGTCATTGGTTTGGGTAAAATAATGGAGGACAGTAAGTTATCTGTATTGGCGGACACGCTTCGCCCGAAGATGTTATTAAATTAGTTAAAATGATAAATTAATGGAGATTAGTTATGCGGCGAAGGAAGAAGATCAATATTAATCCAAAGTATTTACTTATCGCCTGTATTGTCCTATGTGTCAGTTTGATTATCTTTTCCTTTCGATTTGGTGATAAACTTTCACCGGTTAAGGATGCAGTCGGAACTGTCATAACACCGATGCAGAAAGGTATTAATACAGTTGGAACCTATATATCAGATCAGTTTGAAAAGTTTAAAAGCATAGGTTCATTATTAGAAGAAAATGAAAATCTAAAGAATCAAGTGGCTGTTTTAAGTTATGAAAATCAGTCACTTCTTCAAGATAAACGGGAATTGGAACAGTTTAGAAAATTATATGAACTTGATCAGCGTTATATTGATTATCCTAAGGTTGCTGCCAGGGTGATCAGCAAAGACCCGCAGAATTGGTATAGTACCTTCACCATTGATAAAGGCGAGAGAGATGGAATGGAAAAGGGAATGAATGTACTTGCCGGTAATGGATTGGTTGGTATCATTACCGAGGTTCAGGTTAACTACTCCAAAGTTCGAGCTATTATTGATGATAACAGCAGTGTTAGTGGTGAATTTTCAGATTCAGATTTTACTTGTATTGTATCCGGTGATCTTCAACTTATAGACCAAGGGAAAATCCGTGTGGAGTATATCGACGATGAAGTGAACCTCAAGGTAGGAGACGAGGTAATCACCTCTAAAATCAGTAATGAATATCTAGATGGTATTTTAATTGGTTATATCAGTGATGTTGAGTATGATACCACCAATACAACTAAAATTGCTTATCTTACTCCAGTGGTTGATTTTGAGCGCTTGGAGGAAGTATTAATTATAACTGAACTTAAGGAGCCATTAATTGATAAAGAAAAGTAGGTAATTTTGTGAAGCGTTTTATTATATATTTCTTAGAAATCCTATTATGTTTTTTAATTCAAAGTGCAATGTTTCATTATATTGCTCTAGCAAATATCGTTCCGAATCTAATTATTATTCTAGTAGCTGCAACCGCTTATATGCGTGGTAAAACCACAGGGATGTTGCTGGGATTATTTAGCGGATTACTCATAGATTTAATCTATGGTAATTACATTATTGGGCTATATGCTTTGATCTATATGCTTTTGGGATATTTTATCGGGTTTACCAATCGCTATTATTCCAATGATGATTATACATTACCCATTGTTATTATAGGTGTAAGTGATCTAATCTATGGTTTCAGTTATTACATTTTTGAGTTTTTACTTCGAGGACGATTGAATCTTCTTTACTATTTCAGAAGAATCATATTACCTGAGATTATTTATACAGTAGCTGTTTCAGTGTTACTTTATAAGCTATTACATATGATTAACAATCGTCTAATGCGTAATCTGGAAGAGGAGGTATAGACTTGTTTGACGTTATCCTAGATTATTTGAAAAGATTTTTTAAGTCAAGACTATTTCCCATTGCAGTGGTATACATCTTGTTATTGGCTGTAATTATCAACCAATTATTTATTATTCAGATTGTAAATGGTCCGGAAATAGTTGTTACTAATGAATTGAGAGATACAAAACAAAGAAGTATCAATACCTCCAGGGGTAATATCTATGATCGTAACGGTATTCTTCTAGCGACTAATGAAGTATCTTTTTCTGTTGTAATGGAAGATTTAACAATAAATGATACAGATTATAATAGTATAATCCATAAATTAATTTATTTAATTGAAAAAAATGGTGATAGCCTGGACAATGAGTTCTTTATTAAACGAACAGGCGAAGGTCAATTTGAATTTACTGTTTCTGATGGTGCCCTAACGAGATTTAAAAAGAAGGTATACGAGCTAGTTAATGGAGGGGAAAAAGACTTAACCGAGGAGCAGCAACAAGCAGATGCCAATGAAGTGTTCAATTTCCTTCGTAATGGTATAAAAAATTTTCCGATGTTTCAGATTTCAGAAGAATATACAGAAGAAGAAGCCTTGAAAATTATGGGTGTTCGTTATGTCTTATATTGCGTATATCCAAAATATCTGCAAATCTCTATCGCCTCCCATGTCAGTGATGAAACGATTGCAGCGGTTAAGGAAAACAGGGAAGAACTGCAAGGTGTTGAGATTCAAAAACAAACAAGTCGTCACTATGAATACAGTGAATACTTTGCCCACATTATTGGTTATACCGGTAAAATGAGTGCCGAAGAGTGGGATTCGAAGTATGAAGCACTTGATGGTTATACTGAGACGGATATCGTCGGTAAGACTGGTCTTGAATATTCATTTCAGGATGTTTTAGTAGGTAAGAAAGGATTCGAAACAGTTACCGTTAATTCGAACAACCGTGTAATCGGAATTGTAGATAGTACAGCACCACAACCAGGTAACGATATTTACCTTACCTTAGATGCAAATCTTCAAAAGAATGCCTATCTATTATTAGAGAAGGAAATAACAAATATACTTCTGGACAGTATCGTACCTACCATGAACTATGGTAGTAAAGGCGAAAGTGCAACAGATATTACCCTTCCAATCTTTGAGGTATATAATGCTTTAATTAATAACAATATTATTGATACAACTGCTTTTGTGGATTCAGATGCAACTAGCCTTGAAAAAGAGACCCAAGCAAAATATAATTCAGCTTTAACAGATGTTTTTGCACGCTTGGATGAGTATTTAGATTATCAAAATACAATAACCAATGATAAAGCTGGGGATATGGAAGACTTTTTGAATTATTTCTATAGTATCATTAGTACCAATAAGATTCTTATTAAGAAGAATATACCTGAAAATGATACTACCTATGCTGCTTATCAAAACCACAACCTTAGCTTAGCGAAGTTCTTACAGCATGCAATTGCAAATAATTGGATTGATTTGGCTGCTCTTAAGGTAGGAGATGAGTTTAATACTTCGGAAGAACTTTACCAGAAATTAATTAATCATGTGAAGGAAAAGTTAAAGGACGATGGGACTTTTAACAAAATGATTTATCGCAATCTGATATTTTCATATAAATTATCTGGAACTGAAATTTGTCTTTTATTATTCGACCAAGGTGTGTTAGAATATAAGGAAAGTGAAGTAAATGCCCTAAATAATGGTACAATCTCTGCCTATGATTTCCTTACAGGAAAGATTGAAACTTTGGCTATTACTCCAGCTATGCTTGCTCTAGAACCTTGTAGTGGTTCTGTAGTTATAACAGATGTGAATAATGGTGATGTATTAGCGCTTGTTTCTTATCCAAGTTACGATAATAATCGTTTGGCAGATAAAGCGGATTCAGAATACTTTGTTAAACTTTTAAACGATAAATCTTCACCATTATATAGTAATGCTACAAAATCAACCCTTGCTCCTGGATCAACCTTCAAGATGGTTACTTCTGTCGCGGCGTTGGAAGAAGGAGTAACTACCCCTACAGAAAGGATTTTAGACCTAGGGGAATTTGATAAGATTTCTCCTGCGCCTAAGTGTCATATATTCCCGGGGTCACATGGTTCTGTTGACATTGTTGATGCATTAAAAGTATCCTGTAACTATTACTTTTTTGAAATGGCATGGAGATTGAGTAAGGATAGTGTTGGGTTATACAAACCTGATATAGGTTTGTCAAAATTAGAACAATATGCAGCTTTATTCGGTCTAAATGAAAAATCAGGAATTGAGCTTACGGATGAAAAAGCTCCGCAGACTTCTAACAAAGACGCCATTCGTTCTGCTATTGGACAGGGTACGAATGATTACACTCCTGTTCAATTAGCAAGATATGTTACTACAATTGCAAATCGTGGTACCTGTTATGATCTGACGTTAATTGATAAAATCGAGAATAAGGAAGGTACAGTAATTGAGGATAACAGTGCTGAAATAAGTCACGAGCTTACGGATGTAAAAGAAAGTACCTGGGATGCAGTATTTGAAGGAATGTATGCCGTAGCAAATGTTGACCGTGGATCTGTAGTCAATGACTTTAAGAACTTTTCTGTGACCGTTGCTGGAAAGACTGGTACTTCACAGATAAGTAAATCCCATCCGAATAATGCCTTATTCGTATCTTTTGCACCTTATGAAGCACCAACAATTTCAGTGACGTCAGTTATACCAAGGGGATATACCTCTCATAATGCAGCAAATCTTAGTAAAAAGATTTATTCGTTATACTTTGACAAAACAGACGTAAATACTTTGTTAAATGGTAATAACGATGCAAATACAAATTCTGGTTCAGCAATAGAATAAAGATATTATGTGAATGTCCCAAAGTTTACAGATAACAAGAAAGGCAAGGTTATTACTATGAATAATTCAGTTATGATTAAGGGAAATAAATACGGCATCATAGTAGTTTTAAACCCTGAAGTACCTTTTGATGAATTAAAGCTATTAATTGCTGATAAATTCAAAGAATCAAGTAAGTTCTTTGAAAATGCAAAAATGGCGATCAGCTTTGAAGGGCGAAAATTAACCAATGAAGAACAAAGGGATATTTTAGATATTATTGCAAATAATACCGATATGCATATTGTATGCATAATGGATAATGACAATGAAAAAGAAGATGCCTTTCGTAAAACATTAGAGCAGAGACTGCTGGAATTATCCAATAGTACAGGACAATTTTATAAGGGTATTTTAAGATCGGGTGCTTCCCTTGAATTTGAAACCAGCGTTGTTATTATTGGCGATGTTAATCATGGTGCTCGGGTAGTCTCAAAGGGTAATATCATTGTTCTTGGCGCTTTAAAGGGAAATGCCTTTGCAGGAGCAACCGGGAATACGAATTCCTTTGTTGTAGCACTTGACATGAGTCCAACTCAGATTCGAATTGCAGATTCCATTGCAAGAGCACCTGACAAGCCGGTAAAGGATGAAGTGAAGGAAGCAAAGATTGCTTTTTTGGAAGAGGGTAATATTTATATTGAACCCTTAAATAAAAGCATTTTACAAGATATACGACTGTAGTCGTACAAGTCTTATCAGAGGAGTACCTCTGTTAACATTATTGGTAATATTTGTTGCTGTGAAGAAACTGAACAGTTAGCAAAATTTTATATAAAGGAGGAACTCATCCTTCTTGCCGAGGAGATTTCATCCGTAATGCGGAGAATCTTCTTGGTCATACCAAGTTTTTAAATTTTAACTCGGAGGATTAATTAAAAATGGGAGAAGTAATCGTTGTAACATCTGGTAAAGGTGGTGTTGGTAAGACAACAACAACTGCCAATGTAGGTACTGGCCTGGCTATGCTGGACAAGAAAGTTGTATTAATCGATACAGATATCGGTTTAAGAAATCTTGACGTAGTTATGGGTCTTGAAAATCGTATCGTTTATAATCTTGTTGATGTTATAGAAGGTGCCTGCCGTATCCGTAATGCTCTTATTAAAGACAAGCGTTATCCAAATTTATACTTATTACCTTCTGCGCAAACCAGAGATAAGAATGCTGTAACTCCCGAGCAGATGAAGAAGCTGGCTGATGAGCTTCGTGATGAATTTGATTACATATTAATGGACTGTCCCGCAGGCATTGAACAAGGATTTAAAAATGCAATTGCCGGCGCAGATAGAGCATTAGTTGTTACTACTCCAGAGGTTTCTGCAGTAAGAGATGCAGATCGTATTATAGGCTTGTTAGAAGCAAATGAAATGAAGCAGACACATCTAATCGTTAATCGTATTCGTATGGATATGGTAAAACGCGGTGATATGATGTCCAGTGAGGATGTTTGTGAAATTCTTGCAATTGATCTAATTGGTATCGTTCCTGATGATGAGAATATTGTTATCTCAACAAATCAAGGTGAACCGCTGGTTGGCTCTGACTCACTTGCTGGAAAAGCTTATATGAATATCTGTAAAAGAATCATTGGGGAAGAAGTTCCTTATCTTGACTTAGAGGAAAGACAGGGAATCTTTGGAAAGCTTTTTGGCAAACGAAAGAAAAATTAGGGAGGTTGTGTAATGGGCTTTTCAGATTTTTTTAAGAAAAAAGGGACCGGCAGTATAGCAAAAGATCGATTAAAACTGGTCTTAGTATCTGACCGAGCTGGTTGTTCCCCCGAAATTATGGAACAAATTAAAAATGATATCATAGCCGTAATATCAAGATATATTGAAATTGATCTTGATGGCCTTGATATCAAAATAACCCAGATGGAATCTGAATCTAACAACGGATCTGTACCGGCATTATTTGCCAATATTCCAATTAAAGATTTAAAGTCAACGAAGAAATAGGGAAGAATTAAATGTTAGAAAGTATAAAGCATTATTTTAAACGATATGACTATAAAAAATTTAATATTACTTTAATGGTGGTTGTTGTAATCATCAGCCTGATTGGAGCATTTTTAGTAAAACAAGTGGAGTTAGAGGGTGAAAACTTATTCCTAAAACAGCTGGTTGGTTTAGTTGGAGGTATCTTTCTTGCTCTCATTGTCGCCATTATTGATTATCACTTTATTTGCAGCTTTTACATTGTTCTTTATATCATAAACATGATTTTATTGGTTTATGTTAAGTTATTTGGTGTAAATTTAAATGAAGCGCAACGATGGATTCAGATAGGTCCAATTCAATTTCAACCTTCAGAGCTGACTAAAATAATACTGATCTTGTTTATTGCAATGTATTTCACACATTTACGAGCAAGAATTAATAACTTTTTTGTTTTGGCAATCTCTGTTGTAGCCATCGCCATTCCAGTATATTTTATTTTGGAACAACCGAACCTGTCTACCAGCTTAGTTATTTTATTTATCTTTGCTACAATGGTTTTTGTTGCAGGTATTAGTTGGAAGATAATTCTGCCGATAGTGGTAATAGGTGTACCAGTTGTTTTTGGCCTTTTTTGGTATATACAACAAGATTACCAGGTACTTCTTAACCCCTATCAGAGAAACCGTATTCTTTCTATTATTACACCGGAAGAATATCCTGCCATCATGTATCAACAGGATTTATCCAAAATGGCGGTTGGAACTGGTCAATTAACTGGTAAAATATTTGCAGAAGGAGATGCCGGTAAACGTGTTTATGACCGTATACCGATTTCAGAAAGTGATTTTATCTTTTCTGTAGCTGGGGAGGAATTTGGATTCATTGGCTGTTGTATCATTATTGCTTTATACGCGGTTATTATTTATATATGCTTAACGACAGCAAGAAAAGCTCCTGATTATCTTGGAATGTTAATAGCAATTGGATTAGCCTCAATGTTTGCCTTCCAGGTATTTGTAAATGTTGGGGTAGTAACAGCCTTACTACCGAATACTGGTATACCATTACCATTTTTAAGCTCCGGCTTAAGTTCAATGATAAGTGGTATGATAGCGGTAGGATTAATTTTAAACATTCGTATGCAACCACAAAAAACAAGAAGTTATCATAAATAATTTCTCGGGATTTTGCACTATAAATGCTCAAAACACCTGATGGAATTTTATAAACTGGATAGTTACAATAATATTAATATATATTTGAGCCTGCGTGAGCGGCAGAAGGGAGGTTAATATGAATATTGGTATGATTGCACATGATGCAAAAAAGAAGTTAATGCAAAATTTTTGTATCGCATATAGAGGTATTTTAAGTAAGAACACACTATATGCAACAGGCACTACCGGACGTTTGATCGAAGAAGTAACTAATCTTAATGTCCATAAGTATTTAGCGGGTCATTTAGGAGGAGTTCAACAATTGGGTTCTCAAATTGAACATAATCAAATGGATATGGTAATCTTTTTAAGAGATCCACTTACCCCAAAGTCACATGAACCAGATATTAATAATATTTATCAGCTTTGTGATAAGCACAATATTCCTTTGGCAACAAATCTTGCAACCGCAGAGCTTTTAATTAAAGCGCTAGATCGCGGTGATCTTGATTGGAGAGAGCTTTTTAAATCCTAGGATAACTTATGGTAATCAACAGGAGAGAAGTACTTATGAAGAAAAGTTTGATCGGTTTCTTAATGTTAACGGCTGTCCTATTAACAGGATGCCAAAGGAACACAGAGGAATTGCTATCCTATGAGGACACATTATCCAAACAGACTTCAGCGATGGACCAAAGAATTACGCAAAGTGATTTTATAGCAAAAGACATAGCAGTAGTCACGGACCAAGAGAATATTGGTGGTGATGAAACTATTACAGCTGGTGCTGCCTTATTCATAAATCAAACTGACAAAGAAATAATTTATGCAGATCATGTATTTGACCAGCTATATCCTGCCAGTTTAACTAAATTAATGACTGCTTTAGTGGTATTACGTTATGGTGAATTAAATGACCTTGTTACGGTAGGACAGAATGCTACTGATATTTCTAAAATCGGAGCAAAAGTATGTGGCTACAAGGAGGGAGACACCATAACGCTTGAAGCGTTATTATACAGTCTGATTGTTTATTCTGGAAATGATGCTGCAATTGCTATTGCAGAACATGTTGGCAGCAATGAAGAGAACTTTGTCAGCCTGATGAATAAAGAAGCTCTAAAAATCGGTGCAGTTCATTCCAATTTTGTTAATTCCCATGGCTTGCAGAAAGAGGAACAGTTAGTTACTGCATATGATATTTATTTGATTATGCAAGAACTGTTATCCTATGATACTTTTAAAACCATCCTTGGGACCGATTCTTATACGGCAATCTATCATGATAAAGAAGGTGTTGAAAAACAAAAGACCTTTACTTCAACAAACCCTTACAAGGAAGACAATGGAACAGCAGCTGGTGAGCTTACAATACTTGGAGGCTTAGCAGGTTCTACTAATAAAGCAGGTCATTGTCTCATATTATATAGTAAGGACCAGGATAATAAGGAGTATATTTCTATACTTTTAAAGGTTAAAGACAGTGATTCTATGTATGCACAGATGAATTCCCTGCTTTTATCAACTTCGACAAAATAGCAGGAGATGTTCCTGCTTTTATCGTCTGAAAAACGAAAGAAAAGAAATAAATTATCGGATTATTTCATGTTGAAACAGGAAATTAATAGTTGTTTTTCGGTAATATTTGTACTATAATATTCTTATAAATTAATATTTTTATCAATATTGTACAACTTAATAACTGGCACCGCACAACTTATGTTGCGCCCACCATAAGGAGGAGATTACAATGATACAGATTATTTCAGGTGAAAAAGGTAAGGGTAAAACCAAAATCCTTATTGACAAAGCGAATACTGAAGTGAGAGCCGCTAAAGGAAGCATTGTTTATCTTGACAAAAGCAACAAGCATATGTATGAATTGAGTAATAAAATCCGACTTGAGAATGTACGAGATTATTTTATTGAGAACGATAGTGAATTTGTTGGTTTTTTAAGTGGTATTATATCTGGAAATCATGATCTTCAGGCGGTATATCTTGATAGTTTCCTCAAAATAGCTTATGTAAATGATAATAATTTTGAAGCAGTCTACTCAAAAATTGAGAAGCTGTCTGAAAAATTTAATGTTGATTTCATTTTAAGTATTTCATTAAATGATAATCAGCTTCCAGAAAACGTGAAAAAGAATGTAATTGTATCCCTGTAATGATACTTCATAAACGATAAAGGAGCGTTCGTTTTAACGACGCTCCTATTTTTTACCCATTAATCATTTCTAAGTCTTCCGAAGAAGCTTAAAGCATATAGACCTGACACACCAACTAAGGAATATACAATTCTGCTCGCTAAAGTCATATCTCCAAAAATCGTTGCAACTAAATCGAAGCTGAAAAAGCCAATTAGGCCCCAATTGATTGCACCTACTACAACTAATATGAGCGCAATGTAATCCAATGTTTTCATAACGAACCTCCTTTATGAATAAGTTAGAATTTTCTGTTGCTTATCCGATAAGTAAGCAATTAATAATAGAAATTGCTTCTGCATATAGAATAACCATTTTTCAAATTATTATTCAAAAATAGATAGCATAGGACTTTTTTCGGAGTTTCTTGACGAAGAAAAAGTAAAAAAACTATTTAAAAATAGTTCGTTTATCAGTATAATACTACTAATGATATCTACAAATAACAGTATCTGGAGGTGCAGTCTTGAGTGGCTCAAATAAGGTTGTAAGATTCAAGAAGCGAAAAACAATAAATATTGGTATCATTGTTTTTTTAATTTTGTTTGTATATATAGCATTTAATGTAGTAATTTATTTTACAAAAGAAAAGTTGTCAATTTATGAGGTTCATGAGGGTACAACGGTAATTGATAACCATTTTACGGGGCTTATTGTACGTGACGAGAAAGTATTCACCTCACATCAGGCTGGATTTATTACATATTTTCAAAAAGAGGGTGCAAGAGTTGCAAAGAATAGTGATATCTATTCTGTGGACGAAGTAGGACAACTTAACCAGTTGATGTCAGATGAGGATATAGCGATTACTATGCCCGAACGCAGTAAAGCAGAAATCAAACGTAATATACGTGATTTTGAAAAGGCTTTTAGTGACACGAACTACTCCAAGGTCTATGACTTTAAAGAGGATGCACAAAGTACGGTACTTGACATACTCAACACAGCAGTTGTAACCCAAGGTCTTGACTTGCTTGAAGAATCAGGCATTACGTTTAACTATGATCTTATAGAGTCTCCTGAGAGTGGAGTTATTTCTTACTATCTGGATTCTTTTGAATCAATCACACCTCAAACTATTACTGCTGAAATGTTTGATACACAAAAATATAATAGAGTCAGTCTACGAAAAACTGAGATGCAGCCACAGGACACCCCTATTTATAAAATCATAACTTCTGATACCTGGAAATTAATATTGCCATTAACTCAAATACAGTATGAAAAATTAGATGGAAGAGTAAGTGTCAACTTGACCGTTTTGGAAGATGACTTTCAAATGAAAGCCGCTTTATCTCTCTTTAAAATAGAAAGCAATTACTATGCAGAACTTACGATGGACAAGTATCTATCTAATTATCTTGAGGAACGCTATCTTGATGTAGAAGTGGATTTTGATTCAGAAAAGGGACTTAAAATACCGATTACTTCCATTGTAGAAAAAGATGTTACTTTAGTTCCCAAAGAATATATGGGACAAGGAGCCAATAGCGAAGAGGAAGGTTTAACTATTAAAACTTTACGTGATAATGGGGAGATTATCTATACCTTTCAGAAAATAGATATCCTTTTTGAAGACGATGTATATCTTTATCTCGATAAGAATGTGTTTCCGGTTGGTACAATAATCATGTCGACGTCTTCACCAAATGATGAGTATACGATTACAGAGGTAAGGCAATTAACAGGGGTATACAACGTTAACCTTGGCTATGCTGTCTTTAAACGAATTGATATTGTATCAAAGACAGAGGATTATTGCATTATAGATAAGAACACAAAGAATGGCTTAGCTGCTTACGATCAGATTGCTCTTGTTGGGTCTACTGCTGTAGAGCAAGCGATTATTTACTAAAAGAAAGGGACTTGCCTTATGATGAAAGAAAATATACTAGAAATTGAACAGAGGATTCAAAAGGCTTGTGAAAGAGCAGGACGCAGTCGTAGTGAAGTTACCTTGATTGCAGTTAGTAAAACAATGCCGAATGAGAAATTAGTAGAAGCTTATCATTTAGGAATGAGGAGCTTTGGCGAAAATAAGGTGCAAGAACTTGTTCAAAAGTATGAAGATTTATCACCGGAATTCGATACTAGTACGGAATGGCATATGATAGGACATTTACAACGAAATAAAGTGAAATATATTGTAAATAAAGCAACATTAATTCATTCGGTAGATTCTATCCGTTTGGCAGAGCAAATTAGCCAGGAGGCTATTAAGCAGGATGTAGTATGCGATATATTGCTGGAAGTGAATATAGCGGATGAAGATACAAAATACGGAGCAACCATTGATGAGGTTCCAGCACTACTTGATGAAGTCTTACAACTTAAAAATATTAGGGTACGTGGACTCATGACAGTCGCACCATATACAGACAATCCTGAAAAAAATAGGGAGTATTTTAAGAAATTGCGACAATTATATGTTGACATAAAATCAAAAAACAATGATAATAACTGTAATGGAAGTATTATAGAAGAGACAGCCCATAGATATAACCTGAATAATTTTAATGTTCTGTCCATGGGTATGACGGGTGATTTCGAGATTGCAATCGAAGAAGGTGCAACGATAATACGTGTTGGGACAGGTATTTTCGGTGAGAGAGACTATTCTAAATCATAGTATAGATAGATAGGAGAATGGACGAATGTCTAATATTTTTAAAAATTTTCTTGATTCCATGAAATTAACCGAAGATGAAGATGACTATGAAGATTATTTAAGTCAAGAGGCAGAGAAGGAAGAAAAGAGAGCCAAACGTTTAGAGAAAAAGGAAGCAAAGCACATTAAATATGAAGAACCGCAAGTAAAACAGTCAGTTTCTTTACAGTCACCATCTGTTATGAATGACTATAAGAAAGAAAGGGTTGCTAAGATGGAAAAAAGTACAGCAAACAAAGTTGTACCGATCCGGACGACTTCAAAGGGTCTTGAGGTTTGTATTATGAAGCCAACAACTTTTGAGGATTCTCAAGAAATATGTGACATGCTATTAACCGGTAGGGCAATCGTTATTAATTTGGAAGGTTTTGATGATAAGCTGGCACAGAGAACCATGGACTTTATCTCTGGCTCTGTTTACGCGATCAATGGTAAGCTTCATCGAATTTCAAATTGTATCTTCATTGTTTCCCCTGATACAATTGATATCTCCGGTGATTATTCCGATATCATTCAAGCGCAAGGGTTTGAACCACCAACCTTCCACTCAAAGTTTTAACATATGATGAACATAGAAAAAGAAGAACAGTTTCTTCGAAAACGGCTACAGGATTTAGCGAATACAGCATATAACAGAGGAATTTGTGTATTTACCGATTTTCTAAACCTGAATGAGCAAAACATAGCATTCAGCCTCAAACATGAATTGCCAAGGATAAAGTATTTTACTAACGGAGGTTTTAACGAAGCCGAGAGAAAAATACTTTGTTTTTGCGAAGACGAACTTATTGGGGAGAATGATATAGCCTATCCTATCGCTTGTATAAAAGTAGAACCTCTGAATCAAAAGTTTAGCGATAACTTAAATCATCGTGATTTCCTAGGCGCTGTACTTAATCTTGGTATTGAACGTACTAAAATTGGTGATATCATAATTGACACCAATGAAGGTTATCTATTTGTTCACAAGGGCATTAGTGAATTTATTATGGAGGAACTTACCCGTGTAAAGCACACGCAGGTTAAAACCTCGCTTATGGACAAGCAGGAGTTTCATTATCAGCCTAAAGTAAAAGAAGTGACAGGTACTGTTTCGTCTGTTCGACTGGACAGCATTTTATCTGTGGCTTTCAACACCTCCAGAAGTAGCTTGTCCGGATTGATTGAAGGTGGTAAGGTTTCCGTTGGTGGTAAATTAATTATTTCCAACAGTTACAATCTAAAGGAAAATGATATTGTTTCGGTTCGAGGTATGGGAAAGTTTAAATATATAGGTACTTCCTATCAAACAAAAAAGGGTAGATATTCGGTAAAAGTTCATTTATATACTACATAAATCCAAAATACATTTCATTTACAATGAGAAGATAAGGAGGAAGGCATAACCTCATCGATTTGATGCGGTTATGTATTTTTTATGAATAATCAGATAATAGTAAATTATGAGAACAAACCCGCATATGAAATTCTATTAAAACCCGATTTTAGTGATCTTTCACAAGCACTCCTGGCTATGGGATTAGAAGGAAGAAAGTTAATGATAATATCTGACAGTAATGTTGCCAGGTACCATTTAAATGAAGTTGCTGAACTTGTTCGTGAAGTTTCTGCTTTAACCCATACATTTGTGTTTCCAGCAGGCGAAGCACATAAAAATCTAGATACTGTTAATCTGTGTTACGAGGAATTAATTAAATCTAGTTTTGATCGAAATGATGTTTTAATTGCGCTTGGTGGTGGTGTTGTCGGTGATTTAACTGGGTTTGTGGCTGCGACCTATTTAAGAGGTATTCGATTTATTCAGGTACCAACTACTTTACTTTCTATGGTTGATTCAAGTATTGGCGGTAAAACCGGTGTAGATTATAAAGCATATAAGAATATGGTCGGAGCCTTTCATCAGCCGAAATTAGTTTATATGAATATAGCAAGCTTAAATACCTTGTCGGAGGCAGAGTATTTTTCTGGAATGGGTGAAATAATAAAGCATGGATTGATTAAAGATTCTAGGTATTACGCTTGGATTAAGGCAAATTATGATGGTATTGTAAAAAAAGATCTAAGTACGTTACAGGATTTGATTTATCATAGTTGTCAGATTAAGAGACAGGTAGTAGAGAACGATCCTAAGGAAAAGGGAGAAAGAGCACTACTTAATTTTGGGCATACCATTGGACATTCCGTTGAAAAGTTAATGAATTTTAAACTGCTTCATGGAGAGTGTGTCTGTCTAGGAATGGCTGCAGCAGCTTATCTTTCTTATAAAAGGACCTATCTAACCCAAACGGAATATCAAGACATTCTTGAATGTATTAGCCTGTTCTTTCAACCCATTAAAGTGGAAGGGCTAGCGGCTGAACAAGTATATGAAGTTACGAAACTTGATAAAAAGATGGACTCTACTAAAATTAGATTTATCTTATTGCAGGGTATTGGTAATTCCATAATTGACACCAGTGTGACAAAAGAAGAGATGCTGGAAGCAATTGGAGAAATACTACTATAAAATGTTTTAAGCATCAAAAGCCATTTAATTCTTTGTAAGCTGAATAAGCCTGTATATACAGTCATATTCATTCGTTAAAGTTTATTAAGGCTTTTTTAAATCATTTTAAATATTGTTATAATAAGTCATATACATAGGCATGGAGGAAAATATGAAGGAACGAATGAAGCATCTCATTTTATTTATCGTATTAATTGCAATTGATCAGGTATCAAAATACTGGGTTAGAACAGACTTAATCAACCGTGATTCCCTGCCAATCATCCCGGATGTATTAAAGCTTCAATATCATACTAATACCGGTGCAGTATGGGGTATTATGGGTGGAAAGGTTGAGTTTTTAAGAATATTTACACTTATCGTGCTGGTATTGATTCTATTCTTTTATACTAGAATTCCTAGAGAAAAAAGATTTAGACCATTGTCAATTATCATAGTTTTTATCCTTGCTGGTGCAGTAGGAAACTTAATCGATCGTTTCGCACTAGGTCATGTAGTTGACTTTATTTACTTTGAATTAATTAATTTCCCTCTGTTTAACTTTGCTGATATATGTCTTACAGTTTCTTCTGTCTTGCTCTTTATTTTAGCTATTTTCTATTATAAGGATGAAGATTTTGCATTTTTGGATCAGATGTTTCGTAGAAAGAAGAAGGATACAGAGACAAAAGAAGACAATAGTGATGAGGGTAAAGAAGTTTTAGAAGAGGATTTTGAGATAATTGATGTAAAAAAGGCTGAGGTTAATATAGAGGAAGCTAAGGGTAAGGAAGCAAAAGAGGATATAGCGAAAATAGAAGCACAGGAAAAAGAAGCAGAAGAACAAGAAGCAGAAGAACAAGAAGCAGAAGTAAAAGAGGCTGAAGAATAAAAAACAGAAGTAAAAGAAGCTGAAGAAAATGAAGTTGAAGAATAAGAAACAGAATAAAAAGATGCTGAATAGTTACGAGCTTCTTATGTTTTAAAAAATGAAAATAACTTGTTCTAATTAATAGATAGATTTGGAATGTTAGAGGTACGAAAGGATAGCATGATTCATGGAAGAAGAATTCGAATTAGAGGGTGAGCAGGAACAAACCCTTGAATTTATCGTAGAAGAAGACAATCATGGTGTTCGAATCGATAAGTATTTGTCCATTATCCAAACAGACCTTTCCCGTAGTTATATTCAAAGGCTAATTGAGGAACAAAGGGTAATTGCTGATGATAAACCTGTAAAGGCGAATTTAAAGGTCAAAATGGGTATGAGGGTAAGTATATTACTACCAGAGCTAAGGGAGACAGAAATCTTACCAGAAGACATTCCATTGAATGTTTTATATGAAGATAAAGATGTCATTGTCATAAATAAACCCAAGGGTATGGTGGTTCATCCAGCGCCTGGTCATTATACTGGAACCTTGGTAAACGCTTTATTATTTCATTGCCGTGATGAGCTATCCGGTATTAATGGTGTTATGCGCCCTGGAATTGTTCATCGTATTGATCGTGATACCACCGGTGTATTAATTGCTTGTAAGAATGATAAAGCTCATCAATTTATAGCGGATCAGCTTAAGGTACATTCTATCACGCGAAAATATGAAGCGATTGTTTACCGTACGTTTAAAGAGGATAGCGGCAGGGTAGATGCACCCATTGGACGTGATCCAAAAGATCGAAAAAAAATGGCAATCAATTATAAGAATGGTAAATCCGCAATTACGAATTACCAGGTAATTGAGAATCTTAATCAAAAATATGCATTGGTGGAGTGTTCCCTGGAAACAGGTCGAACACATCAAATTAGAGTTCATATGGCAAGTCTTCATCACCCTTTGATTGGAGATACCGTATATGGAGCTATCAAGGACCCATTTCATTTAGAAGGACAAACCTTACATGCAAAGGTATTAGGTTTTATTCATCCTACAACAAAGGAATATATGGAGTTTCAAGCACCTTTACCTGACTATTTTATAGAGCTTTTGGACAAATTAAGACGCAAGGGGTAAATTCGTTGAAGAGAAAATTAATTGATAGTTTAATTCAATGGAAAACAGAAGATAATGGTAAGCCAATTCTGCTTACCGGTGCAAAAGGCGTGGGCAAAACATATCTAGCATATGATTTTGCTAAGGCCTTTTTTGAACGCATTTGCTATCTTAACTTTGAAAATAATTATCAAGTTTTAGAACTTTTAAATTCACAGGATACAGCAACGTTAAAAGATAAGTTCATGACATATTTTCAACTTAATCCAATGGATGAAATAAACCAAAGAATATTAATTCTTGATGAAATCAGCTTCAACACGGAAGCAATCATTCATTTAATTAATCAAGAACTTTCAGGAATATTCCGCTATATTATTTGCATCAGTAGTTACCCGTTGTCCCAGGATATTACCTTGGCCATGAAAAGTCTTTGTGTTTATCCTTTGGAATTTGATGAATTCTTACGAGCGACGAGTAATGAGTGGTACATAGAAACAATCCAAAATCATTATTTGACCTGTCAAAAAATACCCGAAATTGTACATAAAGAATTATTAGCGCTTCATCAATTATATCTTATCATAGGTGGTATGCCAGGCGTTATTAATGAATATCTAAATCTGTCCACCACCATTAATGTATCGGAACAGCATAGGTTCTTGCTAGGATCTTACCGGGATCATATTCAAAGAGATTATGCAGATTCTGATTCCTTAAAGATGCTGCAGGTTTATGATAGTATTATTCCGCAATTACAGAAGGATAACAAGAAATTTCAGTATAAACTAATTAGAAAAGGTACTACCCATGCAATGTATAAAGAGGCTATCGCAAAGCTATGTGATAACAGCTACGTCATTAAATGCAACCGAATTACCACGGATCAGATTAGAGAAAAGAGTTTTCCGGCAGACGACTGGAGTAATTCGCATTCAGTAGCAAATTTCAAACTTTATCTACCAGATACAGGTTTACTAAATACACGTAGAAACGAAGAAGGAAATCGGGCTAATCAGAAATCCATATATGACAAAGTGTTGTTAGAGAATTATTTGGCAGGTTCACTTCAAACGAAGCATTATCCATTTGTATTCTGGGAATCAGAGTCAATGGCAAAGGTAGATTTTATTTATCAAAAGGATAATCAAATATATCCTGTTGAGATCTTTGATAGTGAAAATACACGTTCAAAAAGTATCAGTGTCTTAAAACAGTGTTGTGAGTTCCCTTATGCTATTCGAATTTCCTCAAGGAATTTTGAATATTCCAACCAAATAAAATACGTACCCTATTACGCTGTATTTTGCTTATAAACCTAATGCCGGAATGAATGAAATTCCAGAAGAAAATCATTGACAAAGCCATTCTATTCGTATAGTATAGATGTACGGATGGTTGTCTACATCTGTAGAGTTATATCTGGTGTATTCGGAAAATATATTCTACAAAAGTAAGCCTTAGAAAATGCGGAACTTGTCGATTTGTAATACACTTACATATCGTTATTATATAAAGTTACAAAGCAAGACATATTCGACAATAGTTAGCAATCTCAAAACAATTGTTGGATAATAATTCATTAAAAGTAGAATATATTAAAGGTTAAAGGGGTGCGGGGAGCAAAATGTCATTACCAGATATACGACTTCACGAAGGGGAACTAAATATTATGGAATTGTTGTGGTCCAACAAAGCATTGGCCGCAAAGGATATTTCAAAAATCATTAAAGAATACATAGGTTGGGAAAAGAATACTACCTATACCGTAATTAAGCGCTTAATTGAAAAAGGTGCAATCAAACGTGAGGAGCCAGGCTTCTTATGTAAAGCAGCAATATCAAAAAAGACTGTTCAAGCAATTGAAACAAAGGTCCTGTTAAATAAATTATACAATGGTTCCTTAAGCACTTTCTTAACGGAATATGTCAATAGTCAAAATTTATCTAAGGCGGAAGTCTTAGAATTACAAAGAATAGTAGGCGAGCAGAGAGTTTAATAAATTCTCTGCTTTTTTAATAATATTTTTAACAATAGAAAGAATTTTGTAAAAAGCTATAATGATCCGACACTTTGGCATTCCCAATCGTATTATTAATGAAAGGAGGTTAGACGATGATGAAACCTTTGTCACGTACGGACAAAGAGATTGCGGAGATATATACCCGTCATGTCAAAACCATTTATCGAATCTGCTACACTTATATGAAGAATTCTTCTGATACAGAGGACATCGTGCAAGAAACCTTTATACGATTGATGAAGTTCGGTGGTTCCTATGAAAGTGAAGAGCATGAGAAGGCATGGTTAATTAGGACAGCAGCCAATCTATGCAAGGATAATCTGAAGCATTGGTGGAGAAAGCGTGAAAACCTAGAGGATTATCAAAACCTTCTAGATGACAATAATACGAAAAATAATGATACCCTTGAGGTTGTAATGAGTTTGCCTGACAAATATAAGACAGTGGTATATCTTTACTATTATGAAGGATATACAAGTGTAGAGATTTCAAAAATCCTTTCAAAACCGCAATCTACAATCCGAAACTATTTACATGAGGCACGTAATATCCTACGAACAAAATTAGGGAGTGATTTTGAATGAAGAATAAGAAGATTATAGATTCTTATAATGAAATTGAACCAAATAACGAAGCAAAAGAAAGAATGTTAAAGAATATTGTTGCAGCATCAAAGGAGAAAAGAAAAGTTATAAACTGGAAGCCTTTTGTGAGTGTAGCAGCTGCGGCTGTCGTGCTATTATCTGGAACTTTGTACTATACCCAGATTTATTCACCCAATCAAATATCTAATATAATAGATGAGGATAAAGATACAGCCCTTACAAATCTACCACCGGTTAATGTGGCGGACTTGTCAAATGAGGTTAAGGGTTTACCTGTTAAGAATTTTACGATCATAGATCAAGATAGTTCAGTTGCCGCTGACAGAATTGCATTTTTTAACTTAATTGATCTTTTTGAAAATAACGTTAACAGCTTTGTTATTGTTAAGGTTGGTGAGGTAGAAAAACTAGCTGCGGTGGATGCATATAGCAGCGAAGGTCAGATTTCTACAGTAAAGATATTGGATACCATATGGGGGGAAGAAACACCGGAGGTTATTGGCCTTCAACAATCTTTATATGGTGGATGTACCGGCGAGGAAGAAACAAATTTACTAAGAGAAGGTGGCGTGTACCTTCTGCCCCTTAATAAATACAATGGTAGCTATTATCTTATGAGTGACCTGGATGTATTATTTGAAATAGACGACGAAGGGCTTATCTGGTCACATTCTACTTATGAGGATTTTAATCGTTTTGACGGAAAGGGCTATCAAGCAGTTGTAGATGAAATTATTAGCATTACACAGGATGATCTTGTTATGTTAGCTGCATCTCGATTTGGGATGACCTTAAATGGTTTCCAACTTGCAGAGGTAACAGTTCTTTCTGAAGCAACGGAAGAAGAAAATGAATACGGTTATGCGGAGATGGTATACAAAGCTAAAGTAGAAAGTACCTTGAGTGGTGAGGAGCTAACCAGTGAAATATCAATACGTTCCTATGCAGATGAAACCCTTACGTTAAACAATGGAGGACGATATCTACTATTTATAGATAATTATGAGAACAAACACTTTATTAACACAAGTATGATTGCACGTGTGAATGAAGATGGTAAGATTCAGAACTTAGGAGATAACAGAGGACCATTCGACGGATATAATGGTTACACTGTTACTGAAATGCAGGAGCTTACAGATAAGGTAATGGATTATTTAAGTGTAAATCAGGAATAGAAAAATAAAAAATGATTTAAATATATAAATAAGTATGATTTTATATTAATCCTATCAATAGCTATAGCCAAAGATTTTAGAAAGTTATTTCACTGCTAATCTTAGGCTATAGTTTTTTATGTATAATGATATAGATTAAATCATTCTTCATTTAAGTAGGAGCTTTAATTGTCGGAGACGTTAAATGAGAATATCATATACTTTCAATCAACTAAGCAGAAAAATATGATGGTAAAGTATTCTATTTCGTTGTATTATTTTAATTGAAGTATTTTAAAGGGTCCTTTAATTAATGTGTTAAGACTAAATATATTTCGTTATATTAATAAAATTAAGTAGGTACCTAGTATGAAAATTACAATTGAAACCATTGGAAAAGAACAGGAAGAAGAGCTGCTTTTAAAGTGTCATGAATTAACAGATGAAATGGTATCACTGGTTAATAATTTTAAGCATCAGGATAATTGTATAATTGGTTATATCCAAAGTGATATTCATCGCATTTTATTTCGTGATATTTATTATTTTGAAGCAGTAGATAATAAAGTATTTATCTATGGCCTAGATAAAGTGTATGAATCAAAACAAAAATTATATGAGCTTGAGCGGTTATGTGAAAGTCGTAAGTTTTTTCGGTGCTCAAAATCAACAATACTTAATATCGAAAAAATTATAATTGTTCGACCTTCCATAAGTGGTAGATTTGAAGCTATCCTTGACAATAAAGAAAGAGTTACCATATCAAGGCAGTATGTACCGCTATTAAAAAGCAAAATTGGATTAGGAGTGTGAAGTGTGAATAAAAATAAATATAACTTATTTCAAACAATGCTTAGAGATTACTTTATTATATTTTCAATTATAATCATACTTACAGCCTCCTTAAATGTGACACACTCTTTTACCTTTAGAGAAATAATGTTAGCTGCATTATTTGCTTTAGCAGGTAATTTACCATCGTTGATTTATTATTCAAAAAAAGAGTTATCCATCAAAAGCAGAAAGATAAGAATGTTACTACATTTTATACTTATAGAAGTTGTAGTCCTATCGTTTGGCAATCTGATGGGACAGGTTTCTGGAATAGCGGATAATTTAATATTTGCACTAGAAATATTAGTGATATATATTTTGGTAATACTTGTCACCTGGTTGCTGGATCGCAAGACAGCGAATGAAATTAATCAGCAGCTTGCAAGTTTACGATCTGAAAAAAATATAACGGATAAAGATAATAATAGATAAAAGTGAACTACGGTGGGTTAACAGCTTACCGTGGTTTTTTTACAGCTTAGAAAGCTGTAGAATCAGCATGCTTTTACCTGTGTTTACAAACATAATTGTGTGTGCTACCTTTAGCAAAACAAATCTACTATAAAGGGAGAAACACTATGACAGGTATCATTTTATTAATATTAATCTTATTAGAAATAGCATTTACATTTTATTGTATTAGAACTAACTCCAGGCAAAGGAAAATAATAAGCTATGCAAGGTTAACTACATTCTCCATATTTTTATTGCTTTGCCTCCTACCCATTATCGATTGGAGTTTGCGTTGGTTTTTTGTGGGAGCGCTATTGTTGATTCTATCATTAAGAGCGATTTATATTTTGATAAAATTCAAAGATATTTCGAGACCATTTAGAAGAAAGAGAAGCATTATAAAAGCAGGTCTGATGATTTTTTTATATGCTATTGTACTTATACCTGCTTTTATGTTCCCTCAAGGAAAGGAGTTAGTACCAACAGGAAGCTATAAAGTTGCAACCGCTGAAGCTACATTTACAAGTGATACGATTATAGATGATTTCAATGGAGAAAAAAGATCTGTTAATGTTGCCTTTTGGTATCCAGAGGAGGGAGCATCAACTTATCCCTTAGTAGTTTTCTCACATGGTGCCTTCGGTGTGAAATTAAGCAATATATCTGCCTTTGAAGAGCTTGCTAGTCATGGATATGTGGTTTGTTCCATTGATCATCCTGGACATTCGTTTTATACTTCGTCTACTGGGGGAGATACGAGATATGTGGACAGAGCATATATGAAGGAAGTCATAAATTCTAATAAAGAGGCTTATTACACCAAAGCAGAGGAGTATGATTTGATACAGAAATGGATGAAATTACGTTCCGAAGATATTAATATGACAATAGATATGATTCTACAGAATGTTAATTCAACTGCTGATTTTAGCTTTGAGAAAGCTTCCTCTACAGATATGATTCATCTCTATCAGAGTATTGATTCAAGTAAAATTGGAGTGTTTGGTCATTCCATGGGTGCGGCTGCAAGTGTTCAGATTGGGAGAGAACGAACGGATGTAGATGCTGTTATAAATATAGACGGTCCATATTTTAGTGAGATGACTTATGATTCTACCAAAGATGATTTCGTGGCAACCAAAGAGGTGTATGATAAACCTATATTAAACCTTTATTCGGATCAGGTTTGGGTACAACTTAAAAATGATAGCGAAACGGGTGTTTATGCTGGTAATAAGATATCGGAGCAAATTTGCAAAGAAAGTTATGACGTATACCTGAAGGGTACTAAACATCTTACCCTAACTGATTTGTCTCTGGTATCACCGTTTCTAACATTCCTATTGGATGGGGAACGAGCAGAAGTTGATGCAAAGGAGAGTATTCAGTTAGTGAATCATTTAATTCTTGAATTCTTTAATGATACTTTAAAGAATGAGGGGACTTTCACTTCAAGTGGTGTTTATCAAAAATAATTAACTTTAATACCCTTAAACGATTGTTAAAAAAGTATTGCTATATAGGAATAACTACAAAAAATGTGGCATATTGTGGAAATATATGTTATGATTGTCTGGTTATTAACAATAATACAAAATCAAATGATAAGTCCTTTACTTGTCATGAATAAAATAGCAATATGCATTTGTTATTTTATAATAGGAGGGGTATTACATGAATGAAAACAAGAGTAGATTTATAGGAAATATTATAGTTGCATCAATTTTATCAATAGCGATTATAATATCCTGCTTCATTGGAGTGAAAGGTCTTGCTGACTTTAAAAGTAAGAAATACGATATTGATATCAAAGGATATGCAAAGCAGCAGATAGTATCCGATGTAATTGTATGGTCCGGTATTTTTGATGTGCAGGCGGTAGATTTAAAGGAAGGTTATACCACTCTGGAAACAGATAAGGTAAAGGTAATGAACTATCTTATAGAAAAGGGGTTTTTAGAGGAGGACTTGATATTTTCTTCCATTTCAATATCTGAAAATTATGTTTTAAATGAATATGGTGGATATACAAATGAGATTAAAGATTATAATTTAGCTCAGACAGTAACCATCAGTTCAGATCAAATTGATAAAGTAACAGAGCTATCAAGAAATGCAACCGAATTATTAAATGAAGGTGTTCAATTTCAATCCTACGCACCAGAATATCATTATACTAAGTTAGAGGAATTAAAAGTAAGCATGTTGGCAGACGCAACAAAGGATGCAACAAATCGTGCAAAGCTGATAGCTGAAAATGCTGGTAGTGAATTAGGAGAATTGACACATGCAAAACTCTCTAGCATTAAGGTTGCTCCTCTTTATTCCGTACCAGATGAATATTATAACGATTATGGCTATGGTTATGGGTATGGAGGAAATGTAGATAGTGATACTGTCTCCCTTGAAAAAGAAATAACAGTAGCAGTATCCTGTACCTTTGAAATCGACTAAATGAAGAAAATACATAAAGAGTTAGTAGTATTATTCGTGATTATATTTTACATTACTTGCATATTTGGAAACCAAAATAAGATATATGCAAGTACCACCAATAATTATATGGTGTTAGTTCAACAAAAAGATGGTTCGTGGAAAGAGTATCAGGATATTATTGAGAAATCTATCACTGGTAATTTGATGATAAAGGCAAAAAATATATCTAGTGCTTTGGGTTTTGCTTATTATAAGACTAAGAAAGGTAACTTTGGTATTAAAAGAAGCTCCACTAGGTACAATTCTTATAAAATTAATTCAAAGGAATACACTTATGTTAATGGTACTGAAAAAACACCTGGTGTGGCTGCTAATACAGCCTATAACAGTAAGATAAGTAAAAGTAATCTATGTTCACTAACCACTTTAAACACACTTGTGTATTACAAATATTTTAGCAGCTCTAGCAGCAAGACTTACTCGGATTATAGCGGGGTAATCTGTATCAGTAAATACAAGGTAATCCCAGCACAGGTTCCAACTGCTAATATAAAACCAACACCAAAACCTACGCCTACACCAATGCCTGAACCAACAATAATCAGTATTGAAGGGGTTGAATTCACAGTAAGAGAAAGCTTTCTGTCAGTTAGTAAAGCATTAAGTGATTGGGGTGGTGCATCAAAGCAATGGTTAGAACTTGAGAAAGAGGTTGACGGTAAAATTATAGAATCTACGAACCTTATCGTAGGAACTAATTCGATAGAGTTTACTCATCTAGGGAAGGGTAGTAATGGTATTTTATTAACGAGAACAAGTAAAGAATATACCTTATCCATTAGTGTAAAGCTTACAGGGTCTGTCCTTACGGAGCAAAATGCTGCTATAGTAAAAGGGATGATTGCAACTATATCATCAAAACCTGTCTTAGTATACAATTCAATTTTTGAATCATTTACTACGAATGAGACTCATGGAATTAACGAACAGAAGTATATTACCATAGGAGATTGTAAGATTAAAGTTGAAGTAAAAGAGGGTAAGATTATTTATTACATCAAAGAGCCATAAAAAGATATAAATTTTTTTAAATTAGTGAAACTTTAAAAGATAATCAATTGCATTGATTTTAGAGCAAAGTAATTTAATGTTACGTCAAATTCAAATGCCCCCAAAGATTAGATAACACTAATCTTTGGGGGCATTTGGGTTAACTTAAGACGAACTATATTGTTGCTTATTCTTATTTTACAGTTTTCATGGCGCGCATAGCATTTAGAACTGCAATAAGGGTAACACCAACATCGCCAAATACTGCCTCCCACATGGTAGCAATACCGAAGGCTGCCAAGATAAGAAATAATACTTTAACACTCATGGCAAATATAATATTCTGCCAAACAATCGCTCTAGTTTTTTTAGCAACCTTAATGGCAGCTACTATCTTAGATGGTTCATCTGTCATTAATACAACGTCTGCTGCTTCAATTGCTGCGTCGGAACCTAAGGCACCCATCGCAATGCCAATATCAGCTCTAGCTAGAACTGGTGCATCGTTAATACCGTCTCCAACAAAGACCAACTTCCCTTTGGTTTTTCTGCTCTTATCCAGCTGTTCCAGCTTTTCAACTTTTTGATGTGGCAGCAGTTCTGAATAAACCGTATCAAGGCCGATTTCACGGGCTATGGTTTCGCCAACAATCTTTGTATCGCCGGTTAACATGGCAGTTTGATTTATACCTAATGCTTTTAAGTCCTGAAGTGCTTTCTTAGTATCAGGTTTAATTTCATCAGAAATTACAATATAACCAGCATAAGCTCCCTCGATAGCAAGATAAACAATGCTACCCAATTCATTTACAGGTTGATAAGCAATCTGTTCAGACTCCATAAGCTTACCGTTACCAGCAAGCACTAGTTTACCATCAATCTTTACACGGATACCGTGACCAGGAACTTCTTCTTGTTCTGTTAGTCTTTGTTGTTCTATTGGCTGGTTATAAGCCTTTTGTATGGATAGCGCAATTGGGTGGTTGGAAAAATTTTCTGCATGTGCTGCATAGGAGAGAAGGTCTTGTTCTGACCAACCATGCTTTGCTACTGTTTTTGTCACTTTAAAAATACCTTTGGTCAATGTACCAGTTTTATCAAAGACGATGGTATCGACACTATTAAGTGCCTCAAGATAATTACTTCCCTTAACTAAGATACCGTTTTTTGAAGCTCCTCCAATTCCGCCAAAGAAGCTAAGTGGGATAGAGATAACAAGAGCACAAGGGCAGGAAACAACTAAAAAGGCAAGAGCACGATAGATCCAATCACTAAATTCTGCACCTGGTATAACAAGAGGTGGAATAATTGCTAATGCTAAAGCGGCAAAGGTTACTACAGGAGTGTAGTATCTTGCAAACTTTGTAATAAAGTTTTCAGTAGGTGCTTTTTTACTGCTGGCATTCTGTACTAAATCAAGAATTCTAGCAATCGTAGATTCTCCGAATTCCTTAGAAACCTCAATAGTCAATACACCAGTTTTATTGATGGAACCAGATAATACTTCCTGACCGGGTTCAACATCTCTAGGTAAAGATTCACCTGTGAGAGCGGAAGTATCCAGTGCAGAAACACCTTCTATAATTTTACCATCCAAAGGAATCTTCTCACCAGGTTTTACTATGATATAGTCACCGATGCTTACTTCTTCCGGAGTTACTTTTCTAATTTCATTATCTATTTTTAAATTTGCAAAATCAGGACGGATGTCCATTAGTGCTGAAATTGATTTACGGGAACGATTAACAGCCAGATGTTGAAAAGCTTCACCAATCTGATAAAACAGCATAACGGCTACGCCTTCTGGGTAATTACCAATAGCAAAAGCTCCAATAGTAGCAACACTCATTAAAAAGTTTTCATCAAATACCTGACCTTTTGAAATGTTTTTGAGTGCACGTAAAACAACTTCACCGCCAATCAGAAGATAACTGATAAGAAAGATAATAAGTTCTGCAGTATTTAATAAATCCAGAAAGAAGCCTACGGCAAATAATAAAGTACCAAGGATTAAACCGGAACGGTATACCCATTCTTTTATCTTTTCTGATTTATTGGTATCTGTCTTTTTTTCTGTATAGGAAACTTGAATATCTGGTTCAATACTCAAAGCAATTTGCGAGGCTTGGCGAATAATAGCAGGAAGGTCATTTTTATTTTCTGCCTCGATGGTAAGTCGTTGGGATACAAAATCAAGGGAAGCCGTTTTCACACCTTTCACATGTTTCACCTGTGCTTCAATTTTTTGTGCACAATCAGCACAATCTAAACCAAGTAAATATAATACTTTTTTTCCTGGTTGCAAAATCTCTTTTTCAACCATGGAGATATCGGAGTCATGTCTCTTTATGATAGCATCCGTTTGAGCAATCAGATTAGTTGTTTCCTTCGCATCCTGAATATCCATTGTAAGTGTTTTAGCTACAAAATCAACAGCAGCACTTGAAACTCCATTTAATTTTTGTACATCACGTTCGATCTTTGCTGCACAGTTTCCACAACATAGTCCTTCTAATATGAATTCTTTTTTAGTAGTTGCATCCATAAAATCCATCTCCTTTTATAATATGATTGAACGGTTGAATACATGTTCAATCGATTGGGTAAAAATAATCTATATAAATTTGATTTGTTTATTAAAACAAAATCATCCTTACAGTGGTAATTAAAAGTTATTTTTCACATACATGTGACATTGCCTGGTCGAAGATTGTTTTAACATGATCATCAGATAAAGAGTAGTAAACAACCTTACCTTCCTTACGAAACTTAACAAGTTTCGCTTGCTTGAGAAGTCTTAATTGATGTGAGATAGAGGATTTTGTCATTCCTAATAAAACAGCGATATCACAAACGCACATTTCAGCACGAAACAAGGCACTTAGAATTTTTACACGGGTGGAATCCCCAAACATTTTAAACAAATCTGCGATATCAAATAATAATTCCTCATCGGGCATATGTTCACGGACGTCATTTACAACTTCCTCATGAATTATATTACAGTCACAACGATCCGTATCAGCTGTATAAGCACTCATAGGTACCTCCTTAAAGTTGAATAGTTGAATATCCTTTCAACTATATTATATGTAGCTCCTATATTTTTGTCAATCATTTTAAAAATATTATTCATAAATTACCAATTTAACCTTGTTTATAAATTTGGAACTTATTAATAGAAAGGATGTTAGAATATAGATGCATTGCTTGGAATATTAAAACCTTTTATTATTCTATTCGTTTAGTATGAAGTAAACAAAGCATTGATTTACATAGCCTATCTTTTAAATTATGATTGAAACATAGAAGCGAAGACATCCAGGAGGATAAACAATGAATCAAATTGGTGACAAAATTGCAATTAAAAGACAAAACCTGAATATGATGAAAAATTATACTCAGGTTTATGTGAAAAGTAGTTTTGAGGCGGCAGAAATGTATTGCAAAGCTTTTGGTGCAGAAATTACATTTGAAGTGAAAAATGATACTGAAACTGCTTATGTACACTGTGAATTATCCGTAAATGGTGAAGGCTTTTTAGCATTAGGCGAAGCAGCGAACCCTTGTGACATAAACATAGTTCACAAAATGAAATGGGAAACAATGACTTTTAATGTTTTTGAGATGGGAAGCGAAGAATCAGTTTATAATGCCTTTAATATTTTGAGTAATGGCGGTGTTATTATTAATCCCATTCAAGAAGTTCCTTGGAGCAAATGTTGTGCTACTGTTATTGATAAATTTGGAGTGTGTTGGTGGATTTCAATTTAATAAGCAAAATAAGCATTTTGTAATTAGTTATTTAAACATTATAACCACTGGATTGTCGAGACTAGTTACATATAGTTGGGTCTTTATGTAGATAGCCTTGACATTGAGGAGATTACATGCTACACTTGGAAAAATCAATCATTTAATAAATAAAGGCAATGAAGAGAAGAGTAATTTTATTAATAACAAGAGAAGAATAACTTTCCTTGTTTTAAGTTCACAGAGAGTCTGTATATGCTGGGAGCAGATAACTTAGATAAGATGAAACAAGGCTCGGAGCCGCATATGGATCGCTAATCAGCGTGATGTTATGCCGTTTGTCCACGTTACAGGATGAGGGTATGAACCATACATTATGGGAGTACTTGATAAGACTTTTTCTGGTGACAGGAAAGTGAAATAGGGTGGCACCGCGATTATAATCGCCCCTTGAAATATAATATTATTATTTCAAGGGGTGTTTTTTATGATTTCAAAGAAAATTGTGCCAGGAGAACGTCCGAGTTTTCCTAAAAAAGCAGTAATTACAGCAGGTATGCCATATGGTAATAAAAACTTGCATTTTGGTCATGTAGGCGGTATGTTTGTCCATGCGGATATCTATGCAAGATTTATGAGAGACAGAATTGGTAAGGAGAATGTAATCTTTGTTTCAGGAACGGATTGTTATGGGTCTCCGATTTTGGAAAGCTATCGAAAGTTAAAAGAGACTGGTTATGAAGGAACGATTGAAGAATATGTGGAAAGTAACCACATAAGCCAAAAAGAAACTCTTCGTAAATATGAAATTAGTCCGAACTTATATGCTGCATCTGCCCTGGGTAGAAGTGGTGAGATTCACCAGGAGGTTTCAAACTGGCTGTTTGATTCTTTATATGAAAAAGGATATATTAAAAAATATTCAACTCCTCAGTTTTATGATGAAGAATTAGAGGTGTATTTGAATGGAAGGCAGGTGATTGGAAGATGCCCAATTGCAGGCTGTACTTCAGAGCATGCGTATGCAGATGAGTGTTCCTTAGGGCATCAATATATGCCAAGTGAGTTAATTAATCCGATATCTGTATTATCCGGTAAAAAACCTGCCTATCGGAATGTTACAAACTGGTATTTTGTACTGGAGGATTGTATTGAAGAACTCCAGGAACGTATGACATTCTTAAGAAAAGAAACCAATACTCGTAAGTATCAATTAAATATTATCGATGAGTTCTTAAAGAAACCATTGCTTCATGTCCCTAGGAAATATTTTGAGGACTTGGAGGAATTAGAAGCAAAGCTTCCTCCTCATACAACAGTGGATGAAGAGAAGAAAAATTCAGTTACCTTTGAATTTGAAACGCTGGATTTAAGGGATGAAGCGAAACAGGTATTAGACACCTTAGGCATTCACTATACCGCAGGTAAAACCCTTGTTCCTTTCCGTTTATCCGGCAATGTGGAATGGGGAGTTAAGGTTCCAGACAAAGAGGACCTCAAGGACCTTACCTTTTGGGTATGGCCAGAGTCTTTATGGGCTCCAATCTCTTTTACAAAAACATACCTGGAATCCATTGGGCATTCACAGGAAGAATGGACAGATTGGTGGAATGGAGAGGATTCTTTAGTATATCAATTTATCGGTGAAGATAATATTTACTTTTATTCCATTGCTGAAATGGGAATGTTTATGCATCTTTTAGCAGAACAAGGTGGATTAAAGCTACCACATGTTATACCAAACCGTCATATTTTATTTATGGATACGAAGGCCAGCAGTAGCTCAGATATTAAGCCTCCAATGGCAGATGAGTTATTAGAATTTTATACCCCGGAACAATTAAGAATGCATTTTATTAGTCTAGGACTATCTTCTAAGAGTACAGGATTTAAGCCGCAGGTATATATGAAAGAAGAAGATAAAGTTGGCGTTGACATGGTACTTAAGGATGGTAATCTGTTAACGAATGTATTTAATCGTCTGATTCGTTCCTGCTTCTATACAGCACAAACTTATTTTGAGGGTAAGATTCCTTCAGGTGAAGTAAGTGAAACAATGAAGAGTTTGGTAGAGCAGAAAGTTCTCGAATACGAAAATCAAATGTATAATCATGAGTTTCATAGAATTTCCTATGTGCTGGATGAATATATTCGTGAAGTAAATAAATACTGGGCGAATCAGATACGTATAGCAGATACGAATAACGATGATGCACTTCGTAAGCAAACGTTAGTTGATTGTTTCTATGCATGTAAAGTCATTGCAATTCTTGTTCATCCAATTGCTCCAACAGGCTGCGAAATGTTCAGAGAATATCTAAACATTGATGAAACACTATGGAATTGGGAATTTATCTTTGAGCCTATGAAATACTATACAGGCGACTTAAATAAGCATGAATTAAAATTTCTAGAACCAAGAGTAGATTTCTTCTCTAAATTAGAATCTCAATATGAAAAATAATAACTAGTTAATAATAACTCTATCAAGGTTATTATGCCATGATAGAGTTATTTTAATGTTAATGTTGTTAAGGTGAATTCTTTGGATAATACTATAAAAATAACACAGTTTATTACATATTATGATATAATAATTACATTATAGCAATATGGTGTGAAGCATACAGTCTACCTTTATTACGATAAATAGCATAAGCATATTAATGCAATATACATTTACTTAGTAGGTAGATAATTTAATGGGGTTAAAAAGAATACAGATATAAAATCATAGGCTCGTAGTGTCATGATAAATCAATATTAAAAATAAAGGAGATAGTGCTATGACCCATAAAGGGACAGTAAGGCTTGAAACAGAGAGACTTATTTTAAGGCGATTCACAATAGAAGACCTGGAACAAATGTATCAAAATTGTTGGAGTGATTTTGAAGTATGGAAATGGACAAGTTATAAGCCAATGCAAAATCTTGACGACGTTATTAATAGTGCAGAAATGTTTACAGATAAATGGTTAGGTGCTTATGACAGACCCAATCGATATAGTTGGGCAATTCAACTTAAAGCATCAGGGGAAGTAATAGGCAGATTTTTTGGAATGAATCCGGATGATGATATAAGTCAAATTGAGTTAGCCTATGAGCTTGGACGAGCTTGGTGGGGGCAAGGGCTCATGACGGAAGCTGTAAAAGTGGTTATTGATTACTTCTTCAACGAAATTGGGTTTAATCGAATATACGCTAATTATGCAAGCGAAAATTCGGCTTCAGGGAAAGTAATGAAAAAATGTGGTATGATCTATGAAGGCACAATGCGACAAGCACTGAAATGTAATAATGGTTTATTTGATAAAGTTAATTATGCAATTTTAGCTAAAGAGTACTTTAAATAGTGAAATAGTAATTCAATGCAAAGTATTAAATTATATTCAGCACCTTTTCTATGTCATACTCTGTATTAATGACAAACCACATTTGAGTATTGAAATTCATAATAGTCCACAGGGATAAACCCTGAAGGCCATATTCCGGTACCAATCCTGATATTGAATTATAACTTCTTGCATCTTTAAACCACATGATATGTAACACTTCAAACCCGTCAAGGTAAAAAAAATAAGGTGCCTGAGCTGGTTCATTAAATTCTATGGGTATACCATTGTCAGCAGCAAACTGTATAGCACCATCAGATGTGATGGCATTCGCCGAAGAAGCGCCAGGGACATAGGGAAGTTGCCAATCATAGCCGATGGTAATAAGTCCTAAAAAGATTTTCTCAGCGGGTACAATATTAACTGCATAATTTAATAATTCTCTTAGTACATTAACAGGAGTTATTGAACTTGGAAAACTATAGGTCCTTCCCCACTCATAGGAAGTAAATACGATGGCATCTACAGATACAACTAATTTAGAGTAATCTAAGTCATCAAAAGTTACTATCTTGGTACCAATATTAGCGTCTGGGGTTACAGTAATTAATACCCTAAAACCTTCCGCATGAAAGATATCTGCAGCTCTCTTGAGATAATCAGCAATATAGTCTATATTTTCATAATTTATATATTCTGCATATATGTTAACACCATAATACCCTTTCGATTTTAATTGATTAAGAATATTGTTAATTGCTCGGTCTTGCACTTCAGAATTGAGTAAAACATCAAAAATTACACGACTACTGCTAACTCCTTCATCAGTGAATGTAGACACAAACATCATTGGCGCAACTCCATAACTTTTTGCTAATTGAACTATTTCTGAATCCTCTTCACCGACTACAATATTTCCTTCACTTGTAATCCTATAATTAAAAATGGTCAGGTAAGATAAGAAAGGTAGAGTCTTTATTAAGACATCTCTGTTGATATAGGGAAATGCATAGCCACTGGTAGCAATTGTTCTTATTTTATTGGAAAGATAACTAATGACGATGGTTTCACCAGGAAATATAAATTCCCTATCTGAAAGATATGGATTATTTCTTAACAATTGCATTACCGAAACCCCATATTTCTCTGCAATACTAGCTAAAGTATCACCAGCTTGTACTGTATACACTATCTCAGGTTGAACAATAACTATAGTTTGACCAATGGCTAGATTATCTGGATTAGTAATACCATTTTCCAGTATTAATCGCTCAACAGGAATATTATATAAATCTGAGATCGAAATTATGGTTTCTCCAGGTTGGACAACATGTATGGTCATAGGATTCCTTATAAATGTTTATTTGCTTAAATATATGATAATATAAGTAGTTCAATACAAATTACATACTATTTTAATTCTAAATAATAAATTAAAAAGTAATAAATTAAATGAAAGTAGATCTTTCTCTTCGAGAAGAGTAACTTTTGGTAAGAAACTACTCTTTAAATTAATGTTATGCAGGGTGGAATATTATTCAGTAAGGAATGGGACACTGCAAACAGTTAAATTTATTATATTTATTAAAAGGACGGTAATACTTTAATTCTATAGAACCGATTAACATGAAAGGAATAGTAAACTATGAATCAAAAAGAACGAATGAATGCAGAATTACCCTATAAAGCTTGGCTTGATGGATTACCAGAGCAAAGACTAGAAAATAAGAAAAAAATATATGAATATAACCTATTGCCTCCTGACGAAGAGAAAAAAATTAATGATTTAATTCATGACATTTTAGGAATAGCAGGTAAAAATACGAATATTGAGCAACCCTTCCACTGTGATTATGGTAAAAATATTCAAGTAGGAGATAACTTTTTTGCAAATTATAACTGTATAATTCTGGATGTAGGCAAAGTGGTAATTGGTGATAATGTAATGTTTGCACCCAACGTATCTATCTATACTGCTGGACATCCAATCCACCCTGAATCAAGAAATACCGGTTATGAGTATGGGATAGGTATAACCATAGGTGACAATGTATGGATAGGAGGTAATGTAGTTATTACACCAGGTGTAACCATTGGAAACAATGTTGTTATTGGTGCAGGAAGTATAGTTACAAAAGATATACCTGATAATGTTATTGCTGTAGGCAGTCCATGTAAAGTGATTCGTGAAATTACGGAAAACGATCGTAACTATTATTTTAAAGATAGAGAATTTGACGTGGATGATTACAAATTAAGTTAGATGTAATATAATTAACCCTTTAAATGTTAGTATTTAAAGGGTTTTACCTTATGTTTTAATTGCTGTGACTAAAAAATAAACGAATAATATACTATGAAAGAAGACAGATATACAGATCAAAACTTGTAAATTATGTCAATTTCTAATTGACATATGTAAATATTTGTTCTATAATTAATAAACGTACATATGTTCTGTAATTGAGGAGGAAATATTATGAATGATATTAAGAGGCACAATATTAATCAGGACTATGCTTGGTCAGAGATGGTAGAAGCAGGTAATTTTGTTTTTTTGAACTTTTGTGTTGGAAATGTGGGACAATCCTACAATACAAACCGAATTTGCACATAATGGTGGACCAGAGGGGTTACATATTCAGATAGATGCAATCGCATATAAAAAATAGGAGATATTTGCCTTATGGATGATGAATTGAAAATCAAAATGTATTCATTTACAATGGATTGTATAGATCCACATGAATTAGCAAAATTTTATGCAGCGTTGCTCAAGTGGGAATTTATGCTCATGGATGAAGATTGGGCATGTGTATACGCTCCAGGAACCAATCAGGGAACATATCCTGGTCTATTATTTCAACGAAATCCTGAGTATAAACCACCTGTGTGGCCGGATGAACCTGAAGCTCAACAGCAAATGGCACATATAGACTTCGCCGTTAATGATTTAGAAAATGCAGTTCAATATGCATTACATTGTGGAGCAGTTAGCGCTGAGGAGCAATTTTCTAATAATTGGAGAGTTATGTTTGACCCCGCCGGACACCCTTTCTGCTTGTGCCAAATGAAATCAATTATCGAAAGTACTCATTTTGCGTTATTATAGTAAGTACAATGTAGTCCCAACGATATGAGGACTAAAAAGTAAGAATTATAGCTATTTACTTATTGCACGGCAAACATACTTGGTTTTCCGTGTATTTTTATAATAACAGCTTTTATATTTTTCTCTTGACTTTAACGTCGCGTCAACTTGTATATTAATACTCGGAAGGAGGGATAGTCATCGAACTGCAAACTATCAGTCAAGTATCAAAGTACTTTTCAATCTCAACCCGTACACTTAGGTATTACGAGCAAATCGGGTTGATTATTCCTACAAAAAAGGAAGATTCTACATACCGCGCTTACGATACCGAAGCCATCACTCGTCTGCGTCAGATTATTGTTCTACGTAAACTGCGAATACCGCTTAAACAGATTGCAGAGGTTCTGCAAAGTACGGATGCGCGCATTGCAATAGAAGCCTTTGAGCGAAACCTCGCGGATATTGAGGACGAAATCACCGCACTCTCTACCATTCGCAGTGTCATCAAATCCTTTATATCACATTTAAACCTTGGAAGCGCGATGTTCGCATTACCAGATGATGAAGGCTTATTAGAAATTGTGGATTCATTGACTGTCTCTAAAATTAATTTTAAGGAGGAAAAGTCAATGGAAGAATTGAACAAAGCAAATGAAAGTTTAAACAAAATGGAGGACAAAGATGTGCGGATTATTTACCTCCCGCCCATGACGGTGGCTGCTGCATACGCATCTGGAGAAGGCTGTGAAGGTAAATCGAGTGACATGATATCGCAATTTGTAAACGAAAGTGGGTTGCTAAAAATTAAACCCGATGCCCGATGTTTTGGTTTTGACTGCTCAAAGGAGGCAGCAGTACTCGGAGAACCATCGCATGTATATGAGGCATGGGTTTCCGTCCCAGACGACATGGAGATACCTGCACCTTTAATAAAACGAACGTTTGACGGCGGGTTATATGCCGCACATGTGTTGAGAGCTTGGGACTTTCAAGACTGGCGTTTATTAAGAGAATGGGTAAATGCAAGTGATAAATATGATAATGATTTTAATTCCCCACGCTGGATATCGGAGGAAACGGTTGCGGGACAAGGCTTTGAAGAAACATTGAATTTTTATAATTTCATTAAAAAAGGAAGTAAAATGGAAGATTTACAGCTTGATTTATTGTTTCCGATTAAGGAGAAGGTGAATGGATGATTATAAAATTGGTTCTTTAATATCATTTGGTGATTACAACTGGCGTATACTTGACATACATAATAATGAGGCATTGGTTATAACTGAAGAAATAATTGATCAACGTTCTTACCATGAGGCTTATAAAGATATAACATGGGCAGACTGCTCACTAAGAAAATATCTTAACGGTGAGTTCTATGACAATTTCAACGCAACTGAAAAGTCAAGAATAATTCCGGTGTTAAATAAAAATCTTGATAATCAGTGGTATGGTTCAAAGGGCGGAGAAGACACCAGGGATAGTATATTTTTATTAAGCCTTGAGGAAGTGTGTAAATATTTCGGTGACAGCCTTTCGAAACTACATAACCGTGGAAAAAATCAAAGATATTGGTTTGAAAGAAAAGATGAAAATAACAGTAAGCGTTTAGCGAGACTTCAAGGTAAAGAATGGTGTTGGTGGTGGTGGCTTCGGTCACCCGGCCGCGTTAATGTAAAAGCCGTGTACATTTTCGGGACTGACGGTAATATAGGTATTCAAGGCAACAACATCTTGATAGGTAACCTCAGTGATGGAAAATGTACAGGAGGTGTCCGCCCTGCTTTGTGGTTGAGGCTGGAAGTGTAATGTTGAGATTTATTTCATATAGTACGACTATAATTCAATATATTTTATAGGTGACAATATCATTAACCTCGAACGCTGCCGGTTTTGATTTAGTATACTATAATAATTAAATTGAGGAGTTTTTCATGCGAAATACTATAAGTGATATGGCGAGATATATAAAAAATATAATTCCACCAAATATACCAGAAACATATACTATCAAAGCTTCGTTTATTCACATTTCAGGGGAAGAAAATATAAGAAGCGGTATTCTTGCATTCAGGAATTTTCTCTATTTAATCTGTGACCGTTTAATAGCTGATGGTAGTGTATATGACAAACCGATAAAGAACTCCCAGAATAATGTATCTCATCCAAGTTTACCGGTAAGCTTTCCATTCCTAAACAATGTTAAAAGCATATTATTCAATATAGGATATCATGGAGAACTCTTGGAAAACGATGGGGTAATTTTGCTTGACGACCTGAAATTACTCACCTCTGTTATAGGTGTGGATGGTGGACAGATGAAAGCGAAAATCTCTGTTCCGAAACTACTTGAAGCCTTGGAATTTCTGACTATCTGCGGTATTTGTTTTAATGGCATCGACATAGACGATCAAACATTAGATATAACAAAAGGCACATCAATAGAAATTGCATATCCAGATAATCCTGTTATGCTGATTGGGTTGAAGGTTATGGCGATTGCTCAAAAAGACCTGTACGCCAAGGGGAATCATGATATTTTCTTGCGGTGTGATTATAGGGTTTTGAAAGAGGATGATACAGAAGTCATCTCTATCTTGAGAGATTTTGTTGCTCCGTTGCCTGTCGTGGTACAAGATTTCGCTCTGAAACTACATCAGCGTTATCTGGAAGCGGGATTGACGTGTATCGTGGAAGTATTCTATCTTGGCATTCGGTTTATCTATTCACATAAAAATAAAGAAATATGGACGTTTTCAGCAGCACATGAATCTGGTTACCGTATCCTTATTAAGGCACAAAACACTCATAGATATCCGGAGGTTATTGAAACATTACCGGTGGATTTAAAGAAAATAATTTCCCGAGGTTATGGATGTAACAAGAAATTATTCGGAGAACTCTGCCAAAAAGGATGTCACGGATTTAGCTTTCCTCTAGACGATTCAATAATTGATATAAGCCAAGAGATTGAAGTATGGCTTGATAAAGAAGTTTCATGCTTACTAAGAAGAAAGCATTTGAGTAATTAATAGACTAGAGTGAAGACTTACTGTAACGAAAAGTAATGCTACAGGGAGGTAAAATGCAAGTAGGAGATGAAATAGTGTTTGGTTTATACGAATGGCAAATACTAGACATTCAAAATGACAAAGCTTTGATTATAACGAAAGATATTATAGAACAACGCCCCTACCATAATGCTTGTAAAGATACGACATGGGCTGACTGTGCATTAAGAAAATATCTTAACGGTGATTTCTATAATAAATTCACTGTAAATGATAGAGCAAGAATAATTCCGGTAACGAATTATAATCATGATAATCCGTGGTATGGCTCAATTGGCGGTGAAGATACCCAAGACAATATTTTTCTATTGGATATCGAAGAGGTAATATGCAAATATTTTGGTGATAGTAGTGCAAATCTACAAAATAGAAGCGCGAAGCAAAAATATTGGTTTCAAAAAAAAGACAAGAACAATGAGTCACGAATTGCTAGGTTTAAGGGTGGAATCTGGTGGTGGTGGCTTCGGTCGCCCGGTCGCTCTAACGTAAGAGGAGTATACATCCACGGGGATGGCAATTTAGGGATTCAAGGAAACAATATAGGGGGATATAACAGCAAAGGATTCCATTATTTAGGTGATAATAATGGCGGTGTTCGTCCTGCTTTGTGGCTGGAACTTTAAAGCACATAATCATTATTGAGGACAATTTCATATATAGAATATAATTTATAACACCTCCATTTAATGAAGCATAATACTGGAAGCAATAAGTTAAAGTTTGAATTCAAACCCCTTAAATGTAAGCGTTTAGTGGTTTTTGATTTAATCATAATAATAATGCCTTTACTGCTAAAATGACAATAGAATTGAAATATTATCCAATGAATGATATATTAGAAATATATACCTTATCTATTATTATTTGAAGAATTTGAATGAAGGAATTAGTTATTAAATGTCCAAATTAGGATATATTATGTTTAAGCTTAAAATTAAGGAGGACTTATCTATGAATAAGTTTAATTTCAATGATTATTTTCATGAGCCAGAAGGAAAAATAGCTAAGCGAATGCTTTTCAAAAGTGATAACGTAATTGCTTTTGTTCTAAACATTGCAAAAGCAGAAATACTTCCGGGACATACCCATTTAGAATCAACACTTTTTCTGCAGGTCATGGAGGGTACTGCCAAGGTTGTCACTGATGGAAAAGAAACCTCGCTGCAGTTGGGCGAGTTAATGCAGGTTGATGGGCAAGAAAGCTTACAAGTTATAAACACTGGTGAAAATGTCTTACGCCTTTTCGTAACAATCTCTCCAATGGGGTCAGAAGCCTTTGCAACAGATGCAAATGTCTAAAACTTATCTTTATTTTTACTAGATGACACTTTTATACAACTTATTATAATTGATTGTGAAGTAATCCAGATCGTATAGCATGAAGTTCACATTATGTTTAAAGGGTGAAAGCTTGTAGTAAAAATGTACGATTAGATTACTTCAATCTTTTATATGTATAATAATTAAGGGAGCTTATTTTATAAGTGGTGTTGTTCATCAATGGTATGAGAATAAGAGAAATGTAGATGAAATGATTCATTGGAATAAAAGTATCTTAAAAAATGGGAACAGTTAATCGTTAGCTATTTCCCGAAAGAAGCAAAATTCTTGATATTAGATGCGGAATGGGAAGAGAGGCATTTGCAATCACTTAAATATATTGAATAGTAACTTCTTGTAATTTATACAATAGGTTGCGCATTGCTTATATAATTGGGAAGGTAAAATAACTATGAGATTAGAAAGAGTTATGACTAAAAATGCTACGTACCAAAAGTTTGAGGTTTTAAAAAGTAACCGAAATAAACGTTATAAATATAAAGAATTTCTTGTAGAAGGGGTACGCAATATTAATGAAGCAGTAATAAAGGGATGGAATATAAAATCTTTTCTATATGTCAATGAGAATAATCTATCAGACTGGGCAAAAGGAATAATTGATAGGACACCTACTGAGATTAACTTTATTCTTACTGAATTACTAATGAAAGAACTTAGCGGCAAAGAAGATACGTCAGAGATTATGGCTATCATTGGTATGCGTGCGGATAATTTGGATGCTTTAGTATTATCAAATAATCCAGTAATTGCATTATTTGACAGACCTTCGAATAAAGGTAATCTTGGAACAATCATTCGTTCTTGTGATGCACTGGGGGTGGAGTGTCTTATAATAACTGGACATGCTGTTGATTTATACGATATGGATGTAGTGGTTTCATCTATGGGTTCATTTTTTAACATGCAGATTGTCAGAGTTCCTGAAACTCAAAAAGTTTTGGATTTTTTAGTAGGTATGAAAAGGAAATATCCAACTTTTAAGACAATAGGAACCACCGCCCATAAAGAACACGCTCTATATGATTTAGATTTGTCCGGTCCTGTATTATTCATGATAGGTAATGAAACAGAGGGCTTGTGTAATGCATTTAAGGACTGTTGTGACGTTTTAGCCACCATTCCAATGGCGGAAACTTCATATGCTACCTCCTTTAATGTTGGATGCGCTGCGACAGTAATGTTTTACGAGGCTTCAAGGCAAAGGCATCTTTATTATGGAGAATAAAAAATAATTGAATACATAATTATTTCTTCAAGTTAAGTTAGATGTTGCGGGATAATATTGAATAAAATGGAATAGACGGAGATTTACTTCGCAGAAGACCAGAGACTTATTTCATAAAACATTATAAAATTTGTAACCAGATATGAGTAAAAGTGCTGCAAACGAAGAATTATGTCATAATTTATTGACATAGAAGTTCGTCCAAGTCGTAACATTGACATAAATTGCGCCTAAGACGTAAATCAACGATAGTAAAGTCCAAATATCAAAACAGTGATTAACATCCCTCACATAATTTAGGTATAGAGAACAGGAAATCCTAGCTTTTCGCTTCGGTTTTCTGTTTTTTTATCTAATAAAATAATTTCCATTTTAAATATTTTACGGTTGCAATATGCAACAGTTGTATGTTAGAATTTGAATCAAATAGGAGGTGAAGACAATGATTGACCAAGGAAGTGGAACACTTAGAGAATTAATTCGTGTTCTTGTAAGAAACTTAGGTATGTTAGAGAAATCTGATGCATCATGTTGTGGTGTCACTATTACGCAGTGCCATGCAATTGTTGAAATAGGGAGGAAAGGGAAGATTTCTTTAATTGATCTTGCTGATTTATTAGATGTAGATAAAAGCTCTATGAGCCGTACTGTTAATAATCTTGTAGAGACCGGATTAGCAATCAGAGATTTGGATATAGAGAATCGACGTTTTGTAGTTATTCAACTAACGGATGCTGGTAAAAATGTATTTAAAAGTATTGAGAACAGTATGGATAACTATTATAAGGATATCTTTAGTTCAATACAGGAAGATAAGCGAGAGCAGGTGCTAGAAAGTTTAGCGCTTTTAACTAATGCTGCAAAAAATAATAAGTGTTGTTAAAGAATATGATAAGGAGATACTAAGTATGGCTAAAAGCATTCAGGAAGAAATAAAAACGTACTATGGTGGTATTGCAAAGCAAGTGACCGAAAAGTCAAAAGGAAGCTGCTGTTCTGGAGCCTGTAATTGTAGTAGTGATTCTGAATTATATTCGGCAGAGTATATTGCGGGACTGCCAGTAGAAGCAATTAACGCATCCCTTGGATGTGCCAATCCGATAGCACTTGCTAACCTTCAGAAAGGAGAAACAGTATTGGATTTAGGAAGTGGTGGCGGTATAGATGTGTTGATTTCAGCTAGGTTTGTCGGAGATGCTGGAAAAGTTTACGGATTAGACATGACAGATGAGATGCTGGAGCTTGCTAACCACAATAAGGAAAAGAGCGGAGCTAAGAATGTCGAATTTATAAAAGGGTACATAGAAAATATTCCATTACCAGGTGACGCAGTTGATGTAATCACATCAAACTGTGTAATAAACCTAACAGAGAGTAAGGAAATAGCACTGAAAGAAGCTTATCGGGTTCTAAAAAAAGGTGGACGCATAGCTATTGCAGATATTGTTGAATTGAAAAATGTTCCAGATGAAATCAGACAAAATGTACAGTTATGGGTTGGTTGTATCTCTGGAGCATTAAGTGTAAGTGAATATGAACGTATTTTAAAAGAAGTTGGCTTTACTGGTATTGAAATAACTCCTGTTAATGTTTACACAAAGGAAGTCATAAAAAGTTTAGCTGATGCAAAAAACCTTAATGATATATATACTAAACTAGATGAAAATGCTATGGATGGAGCATTTGCAGGAGCACACGTTAAAGCATATAAATAGTGGGAGGATTACTTATGAGTTTTTCAATTGAAAAGATGCACCCAGAGGATTGGCCACTGGTGTCTGAAATTTATTTGACAGGAATTAGAACAGGGATTGCCACATTCCAAAGTGATGTTCCAACCTGGGAGGAATGGAATAAAAGCCATAGTGAAAATTGCCGTTTCGTCGCACGGTCAGGAAATGCAATACTCGGATGGATTGCTTTAACTCCGATATCCGGAAGATGTGTTTATGCAGGAGTAGCGGAGGTAAGTATTTATATTAGTGAAGAAAGTAGAAATCAAGGTGTGGGAACAGAACTATTAGCTGAGCTTATTTGGCGTTCTGAAGAAGCGGGTTATTGGACATTACAAGCAGCAATCATTAAAGATAATATCGCAAGTAGAGAGTTATTTAGAAAATGCGGCTTTCGTGAAATAGGTTTTCGAGAGAAATTAGGCAAAATGGCTGATGGAAAATGGTATGATGTTGTAATGGTAGAAAAAAGGAGTACATCAGTGGGCATATGAAGAAAGCCTTGCTGCAGAACAAGTTAATTGCATTAAAACGAGGTATTTAATATCTGAATGACCTAAGATTTTGGGCTGCTCCGATATGCGGCCCTTTTTTAAGAATTATATATTGACGAATATCGATATGATAGATATAATAAACATATCGATAATTATAGATATGAGGTGATTTGATTGGACTCTAAATATGATAAAACCGCAACAATATTTAAAGCACTTAGTGATACAAATCGATTGATGATAGTTGACATGCTATTTCAAGGAGAAATGTGTGCTTGCCAATTACTAGATGAGTTAAATATCTCCCAATCGACATTATCACACCACATGAAAAGCTTATGTGATGCTGGAATTGTAAATGGTCGTAAAGAAGGAAAATGGATGTATTATTCTATTAATAATAATGACTGCGAACCGGCTCATTCCTTATTAACGCAAATCATAAATACACCAGTACAAAGTAATGTTAATTCAAGTTGGTCTTGTAATTAAGTAGAGAGGAGAGAAATCATGCGCATTGTTATTATAGGAGCTGTTGCAGCTGGGACATCGGCGGCAGCAAAAGCAAGGAGAAATAGTGAAGATGCAGAAATTTTAATTTATGAAAAAGATAGTTATATCTCTTATTCCGGATGTGGTATGCCTTATTACATCGGTGGAGAAGTTGAAAACTCTAATGAATTGACTCCACGAAATCCACATTTCTTTAAAGAAAAATATAATGTTGATATTCATACTTTGCATGAAGTTCTTTCAATTGCACCTTCTTCTAAGACTATAACTGTGAAAAATCTTGTGAGTGGAGAAGTATTTACCGATTATTATGATAGGCTTGTGATTGCCACTGGTGCCAGAGCAACTATTCCGCCTATACATGGAGTGGAGAATAAACAAGTTTTCACCTTGCGAAATATTGGTGATATGGAAAAAATAAAAGAATTTATAAATGTACATCATCCAAAAACAGCTATAATAATCGGTACGGGGTTTATCGGCCTTGAAGTATGTGAAAATCTTAAAAAGCTAGACATTGATGTTACCTTACTTGAAAGGTTACCTCATGTAACTCCTGGATTAGATAAAGATATGGCCGTTCACGTTAAAGAAAACCTTATTAAAAATGGGGTTAAGGTATATATAGGTGCTACAGCAACTGAAATCACAGATGACAAGGTGATATTATCAGATGGAGTAGAAATTAGTGCTGATTTAGTACTCGTTTCAACCGGTGTCAGACCTAATACAAAACTTGCTGAAGATGCTGGCGTAAACCTAGGTATCACAGGTGCAATTAGTGTTAATAACAAAATGCAAACAAATCTACCAGATATTTATGCGTGCGGTGATTGCATTGAACAAAACCATATTGTCACCGGAAAGCCTGTTTATCGTCCTATGGGTTCAACTGCCAATAAGACCGGTAGAATTGCCGGTGATAACATAACTGGAGGAAGTTTAGAATTTATAGGTGTTCTGGGTACAGGTATATTTAAAATATTTGATCTTACTGTCGCTCAAACCGGCTTATCGGAACGAGAAGCACTAGATCATGGATATGAGATAGCTGTTTGTCATAATATAAAACCAAATAAACCTGAATACCTGGGTGGAAAGGAAATGATCATTAAAGGAATAGCAGACAAAAATACAGGCAGACTGCTGGGTGTACAAATTGTAGGTTATGAAGGTGTTGATAAAAGAATTGACGTCTTTGTTACTGCGATTACATTTAAAGCGACTGTAGAAGATTTATTCCATTTGGATCTGGCTTATGCACCTCCGTTTTCTACAACAAAAGATCCGGTTATGTACACGGGAATGATACTTGATAATGCTATCCGTCACGGAAGACCATTAATAACGGCAGAACAACTAAAAGAACTTGAGCTGAGTGGAAAGAACTATAAATTAATTGATGCAAGAGTGATAGCGCAATATGAGAAAGCTCATGCTAAGGAAGCTGTTAATATTCCTCACGCTAATTTAAGAGATTCAATCGATGAGTTGGATCCAAGTGTACCCGCAATTACCTACTGTAATAAAGGTGTAACAGGAAATGCAGCACAGAATATACTCATCAACAATGGTTTTAAAGAAGTATATAATCTGTCCGGTGGGTATAAACAGTATAACAAGGTAAGTGCAGATAAGTAGAGTATAAACAGGTAGAGTAACAATTTGTAATACTTCCGCATAATATGCATATGTATATATAAGCATATAAGCATTCAATGATGGAGGTGATTGTAAGGTGATCGATACATTTAAAGCACTATCAGAAGAGAGTAGGCTAAGGATATTATCAATACTAATAGATGGAGAAATGTGTGTGTGTGAAATTGAATCAATACTAAATATGTCACAATCCAACGCATCGAGGCATCTTAATGTACTTAGACAGAGCGGAATCTTGATAAGATACAAAAAAGCACAATGGACGCATTACCGATTAAGCGAACAGTTTATTGAAAACAACAAGGATCTCTATAACTATCTTTTTAAAAAGTTAAAAGACCTTCCAACTTATCGGGATGATATAAAAAATAAAAATAATTGCAGTTGTAAAGGTTTATGTACACAGAGTATTAATCCGCATTAGTTAAGATAATTATCTTTATTGTAAAGGAGGATAACTAATATATGAATGAAAAGAAAGGGGCTAGACTATCATTTCTTGACCGCTTTTTAACACTATGGATATTCATTGCAATGGGAATTGGAGTCTTAGGAGGATATCTTTTTCCTGGAATATCAAAATCATTAGAAGAGATGAGTACAGGAGCAATTTCATGGCCAATAGCAATTGGGCTAATTGTTATGATGTACCCACCATTAGCAAAAATAAAATATGAGGAAATGGGTAAAGTTGCAACAAATAAAAAAGTTCTAATTTTATCACTAATTCAGAACTGGATTATAGGTCCGATTCTAATGTTCGGTCTCGCTATCTTGCTGCTACGCGATATGCCAAATTATGCGGTAGGATTAATTATTATAGGATTAGCAAGATGTATCGCAATGGTAATCGTTTGGAACACGCTGGCGAAAGGCGATAATGAGTACTGCGCTGCCTTAGTAGCTCTTAATTCAATATTTCAGATATTATTATATTCGGTATATATTTACTTATTTGTAACACTTTTACCTAAATGGCTGGGGCTACCTTGGGGTGGTCAGGTTATTGATATTTCAATCTGGGATGTGGCTAAAAGCGTATTAATATATCTTGGCATTCCTTTTGTATTAGGTTTTTTGACTAGACTAGTTTTAGTAAAGTCAAAATCCAAAGAGTGGTACGAAAAAGTATTTATTCCTAAGATATCACCACTTGCTCTGGTTGCATTACTTTATACAATTGTTGTAATGTTCATACTAAAAGGTCAATATATTGTTACCTTGCCAATGCATGTTATAAGAATTGCTATACCTTTGCTTCTGTATTTCATTATCATGTTTTTCGCGAGCTTTTTTATGTCTTATAAGCAAAAGCTATCATATGAGCAGACAGTAACCTTAGCATTTACTGCAGCAAGTAATAATTTTGAATTGGCAATTGCAGTAGCTGTGGCTGTATTTGGAATTTCTTCGGATCAGGCATTCGCTGCAGTTATAGGTCCATTAATTGAGGTACCAGTAATGATAATGTTAGTCAATGTTGCTTATCCGCTTAAAAATAAGTTATTTCAAAAACGTATTTTAAATTTAAAATAAAATTCTTAATAAAAATCTGGAGGTATGTATGATGAATAAGTTAGAGATATTTGAGCCGGCTATGTGCTGCCCAACAGGATTATGTGGAGTTGATGTAGATCCTGAACTACTAAGAATTACAACAGTGTTAAATACCATAGAGAAGAATGGTGTAAAAGTGGAGCGATATAATTTGTCTAGCGCACCGCATGAATTTATAAAAAATATCGTTGTTACTGATTATATAAGAGATAAGGGGGTAGAAGCCTTACCGATTTCTGTTCTTAATGGTGAAATTGTTATTCAGGGTAGATATCCGATGAATGAGGAACTAGTTCAAATGCTCAATATTCCATTAACTTATGTCGAGTGCCAAGAGGTAGAAGAGATAACTAATAGTGAAGCAGAAGAGGAATGTTGTGGCGGAAGTTGTTGTTGCTCTGATAGTTGCTGTTAAGTACTAGGGAAGGACTGAATTAAGTGAATAAATTTAATCCAGAAAAAATAAAGTTAACCAAGTATTTGTTTTATACGGGAAAAGGTGGAGTTGGCAAGACCTCAATTGCCTGTGCAACAGCAGTTGCTCTTGCAGATAGTGGAAAGCATATAATTCTTATCAGTACAGATCCGGCATCAAATCTTCAGGATGTATTCGGGACCGAGCTAGATAATAAGGGTAAACCCATGAAAGAAGTACCTAATCTTGTAGTTGCTAACCTTGATCCAATTAAGGCAGCGGCAGAGTATAGGGAAAGTGTTATTGCTCCATATCGGGGATTGTTACCAGAGTCTGCAATTAACAATATGGAAGAACAATTATCAGGATCTTGTACCGTTGAAATTGCTGCCTTCAATGAATTCTCTAAGTTCATTACGGATGAGAAAGTGAAAAAGGAGTATGATCATATAATCTTTGATACAGCTCCGACTGGTCATACGCTAAGAATGCTGCAGTTACCATCTGCATGGAGCAATTTTATTAGTGAAAGTACGCATGGAGCCTCTTGCCTCGGGCAGCTTTCCGGTCTTGAAGATAAAAAAGGAATCTATAAAAATGCCGTCACAACACTAACGGATAAAGACACCACCACCCTGATATTGGTATCTCGTCCAGAAGAAACTCCACTAAAGGAAGCAGAAAGAGCGTCAAGTGAACTTTCGGATATTGGTGTAAATAATCAAATGATTATTATCAATGGTGTATTAGATACTTATGATGATGATATTTCATCAAGTTTTTATCACAAGCAGCAAGAAGCCTTAGCAAATATGCCAGTGACTTTAAATTTTATTACCCAATATATAATTCCTTTAAGACCGTATAATATAACAGGTATAGAAAATGTAAGAGGGTTACTTACCGAGGTTAGCTATAAATTGAATACAGTAGTGTTAGAAGCGAATATAATTCAATCCATGGAGGATGTAATTGAAGATTTATATCGTTCTGAAAAGAAGGTTATATTTACAATGGGTAAGGGAGGAGTAGGTAAAACTACAATTGCTGCCGCCATTGCATCAGGATTGGCTGCTAGAGGTAAGAAAGTACATTTAACCACGACAGATCCAGCTGCACATCTAAAATACGTTATAAGTGAGTCTAAAGATATAACAATGAGTAGTATAGATGAGAAAGCTGAATTGAAAAGATATCAGGAAGAGATACTTACAAAAGCAAGAGAAACTATGACCGAAGCAGATATCGCATATATTGAAGAAGATCTAAGATCTCCTTGTACGCAAGAAATTGCTGTATTTAGAGCTTTTGCAGAGATTGTAGATAAAGCAGAAGATCAAATTGTTGTGATAGATACAGCGCCTACCGGACATACACTTTTACTTCTTGATTCCACACAAAGTTATCATAAGGAAATCCAACGATCTCAAGGTAATACACCGGATTCTGTAAAAAGATTACTTCCTAGGCTTCGAAATTCAAAGGAAACAGAAGTAATAATTGTGAGTTTAGCTGAAGCTACACCTGTATATGAGGCATTGCGACTGGAGGAAGACCTACAACGCGCTCAGATAGCCACAAAATGGTGGGTTATCAATTCATCACTTTTTCAAAGTAAAACTTCAAATAAAATATTAGCTGTAAAAGCTAATAATGAAATCGAATGGATAAATAAGGTTAATGAGCTTTCCGGTGGTAATTTCGCAATTATTCCCTGGTTTTAATATAGGCTGTAAAAGTTAAAAATGAATAAATATTTTTTTGACTTTATAGCTTGAATATTGAGATATGATGTACAAAATTATTATTTAAATCTTAAAGCTTTAGTAATTTTCTTCATTTGAAATTATTAAAGCTTTTTTGTTTTCTGTACAAATATTAATATTAAATAATTATCATTGATTTTTGTAAAATTCAATTTAGACGGTGTCAAAAATTTAGTAATTAAATTTTAATATGACTTCGTCGAACTTTTATGAAAAAAATGATAATAAACTTGCTGGAAATAGTAACAGTATACTGACGAACAATTATGTCAATAAGACGAATTTTTATAACAATAGACAATGAGATATACTAATAAAAGATGTTTATAAAAGAAAAGAGGATAATCCAACTATTCGCGAAACCATAGTTTAACGAATAGATAACAGAAAATATGTTTTGACTGCTTGTAAATCTTGTAAATTGAAACAAATCTTATGCTCTACATTAACTTAATTTTGAGTAATACTATTTTTCATATTCTGTATATCTTCTGCATAGTTATTCTAATATAATTTTAGTTTATAAATGAAATTAAATTCAATCTTTTAAAAATAATGATAATTTTATAAATTGATTTTTAAGTTAAAAATTTGAATAAATAATAAAACTATATCCTAAATACCTTATTTAATACCATAGAAGGAATACTCATATATGTTCACCTTTCTATTCTGTTACTTCTTACAATGTATTTATACCAGTATATGGGAATTGCTATCGCTGAACCGATGATAATTAGCACTGTCCAAGAAATTTTAGTTTTTTCTTGAATTGACCTATTATTTCTTACATTTAATACGAAAGTAAGAATTACTAAAATAATAGCAATTAGAAAGAGAATATCCATAGCAAATGTAATCCTGCTACTTGACTCATCCTTCTTTCCATTGTGGCAGAATCTTTAATGGGTTTAAACATATTGGGTAATATAAGTAACCAACTTAGTATAATGTAGAACATAGGTAGAAATGCCATTACACCCAAAATCATTGATTTTTGATTTTTCATTTGTCACCTCTTTTTAATTCAATGGGAAGGATAATTCACTTTTTTGATTTTATATACAATATTAGAGATAAAATCAAACATATTGCAGTTGGAGGCAAAAATAATACGCTGTGAATTAAAGCATCTAGATCAGCTCCTGTAGAAGCATAGGGGGTATACTCTTGAATATTGTAAATATAAAATATACCTCCCAAATAGCACATTAATAGTAATATTCCAATTCCAAGTAAAACTCTTGACCCAACGTTTTTTTTAATTATAGATTTCATCATATAACCTCCAACTCAAAATATGAATTATTTTGTTAGCTCCATTAATTTTATTTAATCCAAACTTACTATCCTCTTATAAATATTACTCAAGGTATAAAGGTGTATCTTTTCTATTTTGAAGATTTGGAAATACTATTGCAAATGAGTAAATTATATCTATTACTTCCTTAGTCAAAACGTTGCTCCTCCATTATCACAACCTTCTAATTCATAAAAAGGACATCTTTTTCTGTGTTTTTTTAGTTATTGAAATATTTCTTTTCTGTCAACATGCTGATTCAGAAATAAATATAATTAATGAATATTTTTTATTGTCCTTCAATTATATTGTAGTATATTTTAATTTTACTACTATCTTTTAGCATATTAAATTTTGAATAATAATTGCTAACTTTTCTGTACAATCTGCTTTTCTATCATTGTCATTTTTCCATGAATCCGATAAAGGAAAATTGACGTTATCATTTGCCTTTTTCCCTAAATCCCACTGGCCATTTTTGTCTTTGTTGTTTTCTAGCCAATTGACTACAAAACTAAGTTTTTCTTTTGCTAATTTATATCCGGACAATAATTCAATTGCTGATAAATACCAGCTGGTCTCTTTAGATGCAAAAATATTTGGTAATGAATCTATAGGTTTATTATAAACATAATAAATTCCATTCGGTTTTGCAATTATATAATCAAGTAACTGATTTTCTGTTTTTTCTGATAAGACACCTTGAAGCAAATGAATATGATAAAAATCCGAGAAGTCAAGTTCTCTTGAACCCTTAGGTTTTGAAGAGAATTCACAGGTATATGCTTCTAGATAAGCCTCATTATTATATGCTCCACTTTCAAATGCTTTATCTATAATATTAGACCAACGTTTTGAGAAATTAAGTGCTATTTCGTTATTTGGATCGAATATTCTCACCCACGTAGAAAGCATAAGTTGAGTAAACAGCTCCCAATTATGTGACTTCTCCCAATAATCATCTATTTTCCTTTCACCACGTAAACATAATGTCATACAGTCAACAGCTTTCCGGATAGGTGTATCATTTATGGTAAATCCTAATATTTTTAACCTGCGCAAAGCTTGCTCTGTGGTTAATGGATACCTTTTATTAGGTTGAGCTAATGAATGAAAAGTTTTACCCCATGTTCCATCATCATTTTGAAGATCAACAATTTTTTTGGCTATACTACCATCCGTATAATTCATCTTAAGAACCCCTTAATCACGATTTACGATTTCCTAATATAATTTTGGATTTTGATCAAATCTTCATCTCTTTCCCAACGTTCTGAATTGGTGGGTTAGATTCATTATAACTGCTTACCCAATGTTGTATATTAACCTGACAATTATTATTTCCATGCATTAGTAAAATGCTTGGAAGCTTAACATTTTATGGGTTTTTGATTCATATTATAAATCTTCCAATTGGCATATATTCTAAATGCTTATAATTACCAAAACATTATACCATATATTACCATTGAAATATACTATTTAATTAATAGTTAGTTTTTTATTACAATGTACTGTTCATCTTTCGTTCAATACTTTTATTTTACGATTATATTAAATGTTATAATTAACTTGACAGTTGATCAATCATTCAACTAATATGGTATTATACTAGTTGATAAAGATAAGGTAATATGTATTCAGAAATATAAAAATAAGGAGTGACACATATGAGTTATATTCAATTATCAGGTCTATTTATTGTTCTGCTATTTTATTCTAGCTATTTTGGAAAACTGTTGCTTCAACGACGACAAGGTATTATTACAGATCGAATGGGGCGTGGTATTAAGCCAAAGAGAACTTTTATCATTGAAATAATATTAAAGGTTACAACGTATTTAATGGCATTAGTACAAATTATTAGTATTGCGATGAATAACAATTGGTATATGTTTATTACTAATATTAATTTTCGTTATACAGGAATCGGTATTGCTCTGCTGGGTGTAATCATTTTTGTTATGGCAATGTCAACCATGCGTAATAGTTGGCGCGCCGGGGTTGATTCTTCCCAAAAAACAAAACTGATTAAACACGGTATTTATAGATTCAGTAGAAATCCTGCTTTTCTTGGGTTTGATTTATTTTACATAGGAATAACAATGGCATTTTTTAATCCATTGCAACTAATTTTCTTATGTTTCAGTATTTGCATATTACACCTTCAAATTATGGAAGAAGAAAAGTTCCTGCCAACTATCTTTGGTGATGAATACACAAATTATAGACAGTCAACAGGAAGATATTTTATGATTTTCTAACTTGAACAAGGGAGTGCAAAAAGAGAATGACTTTAATAATACAAAGTATTAATTGTAGCTGTTTTGTAAGTGTTATCTGAATAATGAACAAGCCCAATTCTTTGAACAGTACTAACTAGCAATAATAAGGGCATAAGGTGTCTAAATACATTTTATTTGTTAGATCTAGATAAGAAGATTGAATTTTACGTAGAGACAGAACCTTTAATTAATAATAAAATGAACATATATCATGTATTTGTCATAAGATCCTGTCTCTACAAAATCGATAATACCTTTTCCGATTCTATACTCTCCAGGTTCGAGTTCTCCATACAACCATTTCCAATCAATTTTAATATCAGTAACATCCTCGTTAGTAATCGAATATGCAATGTCATTAAATCCATAATCTCCTTCTACCACTATAGGTGCTTGTATCCATTCACCTTCTTCAATTTTTTCTATGATAAAGTCATCGCTGTACTCAAGATTACCTTTTGGATTTCCTTCATATTGTGTAAAATATAACTCTGCACCTTTTGGACTTATCTTCGCAATATTTATTGAAAGGCCGATATCTTCTATATTCGTATCGTCATAGTGTAAATTCTCCGTCTTACTTAAGTTTTCTGTATTAATACTCGCTGTGTTAAGAATCTCCATTGCTTGTGTGGTATATTCCTCCGACCAATCCTCCACAGAGAAAGCATTCGCAACGAGTCCCTTGTTCTTGCCTTTAAACGCAATAAAATCCCAATACGCATGATTATCATAGGTTCCCATACTCGCAGTATCACCCGCAAGGGTTATCTCTTCCTCAAAAAGACCTGTTCCGCAAACGCCGAAAGAATTGATATAAGAAAGTTCAATATATCCCTTTTCTATATTTTCTGGATAAAACCAGATTTTATAGGAGACGTAATCACCACAATCCGGAAATGAAATACTCTTCCACCCTTCTGGTATTTGTAGACTGATCGTGCCTCCTTGTCCTGACAATGTAACTTCCTGGGATTTTGCCAGTCCATTACTATCATTTTCTTTCACCTCTAGGATATCAGACGTATTATCAGCTGCAAATAGTGAGTTCTTTTCAGGGGGTTCTGTAGTATTATCTATACGCCCGCATGCAGTCAGACTCAAAGCAATAAGTAGAATGCTACATACAAATTTTTTTTTCATAAACATACACCTCCAATAAAATTCTGTATATAAAACCTGTTAGTATATTTTTACTTTATAATTATCATTGTTAGAAAAAATATAGCTGTATCTTGAGTTGAAAGTCCATAGCAAATAAGCAAATGTTACTTAGCAACATATTTACTTCGACCTAGTGCATATTTTTCTTACTAGCCTCCATATTAAAATGCCTGATATAATTAACCCAATAAAATATAATAAATATTTACGGATATCATACCTTGCTCCTGGATATTCGGCTTCGAACTTAGCTTCAATAAATGTACCGTCTGTATCCTTTACAGCAATTAATTCATTTACATCTATTCCGTTAATCTTGTAATATTTTGTACCTTTGGGATATGTATTTGAAAAATTACCAGAATAGGTACCCTCACGAAGTGAATATTTAGTAACCTGACCTAGTTTGGCACCAATTAATTCGGGACTAATCTTTTTATCGGTGACAATATAAACATTTTTATTATAAACAACGAATTCATATGCCCACTTTGCGTATGCCGTGGTAATGGGTAAAAGAAGCATAATTCCTGCTATTAGTATAATTTTATACATTTTCACCATGAATGAAATACTCCTATCTATTTATAATTAGACGATGATATGTTTTGTAGGGTTCCATAATTTAATGTTCATTTTAGTATCCAGCGATCCACCATCGCATTATCAATATAAGATTCAATTCTTTTAAAGTCAGTAAAATCTCCAGCATCCAGTATTAGTGTATTACTATCCTTTCGCTCATTTATTAAGGTTACTATGTTTGAAAAGTTTCAAAATTGCTATGGATATCATAGGTATGAAGTATTGTTAGTTTTATTGCTTTTCTTCTTTTGTGGTAAAGGCTATTGGTTATAAAATGCCATGCCCAACTGTGTACGGTTGGTGACACATAGTTTTTCCATAATTACGACAATATTGTTTCGCACCGTCCCTTCACTAAGAAATAAACGTGCTGCAATATCTTTGTTTGAAAGTCCCTGTGCCACAAGTCGGGTGATATCCTGTTCTCTTTGAGTAAGTAGCTGAAGGACTGGATTTTCTGGCAAAGTCAGTTTTTTTAATGCATCTGCACTCAATACACCTGCACCGTCCATCATGATCCGTAGTTTCCCAGCTATATCTGATATTCTATCAGTTTTGATTAGATAGCCGTCTGCACCGGCTGATAGTGCTTGTTGTATGTTGGGTTTGTCGTCGAACGTAGTTAACATCATCACACGCATATTTGGATATCGCTGTTTTACTAGTTTAGTGGCGGCTATACCGTCAATACCTGGCATACGAATATCCATAAGTACAATGTCGACTGACTGCTCTTCACATATTTTTATAGCTTCTGCACCGTCTGTTGCACAGCCAATTATATCTATGTCCTCCTCACGTGAAAGTGTAAGCGAGAGGCTTTTCAGTATTAATGTGTCATCATCAACAATTAATAATCTCATTGATCTTCTCCTCTATCTTTATAAATGGGTATTACACATATGATCCGAAACAGATCACTTGCGTCAAAGGATATATTCCCGCCCACTGCGGCGGCACGGTGACGCAGATTACGAAGGCCAATTCCAGCTTCTTTTATTTTAGACTTTATACCGTCATTTTCAATAGAAAGACGGACAATCGTTGGTGTCACATCTAAGTTCACTTTTACTTGTTTTGCATCGGCGTGGCGAACGATATTGGTAAGAGCTTCATTTAAGCAAGCCTCTAACAGGTTCCAGCAATAGATAGGAATCACGCTCAAATCACCATAGGTAGTAAACTGAACCTGACAAAGCGGAAAGCGATTACACGTTTCATGTAAGGCATCGACACCTAAAGCGGTTACAGGTATAATATTGTGAACTGCTTCTCGTATTTTGTTTACGCCACTATCCAATCTTTTCAATGCCATATCATACAGTTCCAGGATATCTTCGTTTTCTTCTCTGGAGATTTCTGCAGATAACAAGTCTCTTACTGTTTGGAATGTGATATAAGCTCCGATTATTTCATGTCCGGCATTGTCGTGGATTTCACCGGCAATACGTGCACGTTCTGATACTGCGGTCATTCGTTCTACCTGCATGGTTGCAATAAGCAGATCCCCTTGTAGCTGCTCCAGTTCATAGAATTTGGTGGCTTGTGCATCTCGAAGTTTTAGTCCTCTCGCACGTTCTGCCTTCCAAGCCCTATAAAATATTTCAGAAACTAAGAAAAAGCTTAGAGCAAGGTATTGTCCTAATATTCCTAAATAAATGCTGTCTATTATTATTGTATACCATTGTTTTGAAAACCGATAACGAATTGCAGTCATAATACTTAAACCTATAATTGGGAAAAAGCCTGTTGCTTCGCCAGATTCTATCCAGCTTGCAAATAACAGGCTAAACCCAATTGCTTTACATATTACATTTATAACTTTTGGTGATTGCACTATAAGATTCTCCTTTTACTTCCAAACACCATATATAATATAGAGAACATTGTTATTACTGCGATGGAGATCCAATAGGTTCCCATCGCATTACCTCCCTGCAAATAAAGGATACCATTTGATACCCAAAAAGCTGGGAACAATGCACCAATATAACGCAGTGCATTGGGCAGAATTTCCAAGGGCAGAAAGAGTCCTCCTAACATTGCCACAACGGACATTAATACTGAAAACATGGCATAACTGGTTTCCTTGCTCTTAAACAGGCAACTCCAAGCATAGGAGAATGCTACTGAAGCCGCTGCAAAAAGAAAATAAATCAGCATAATGGATAAAGTAAAGATAATATCCCACTTGTATAACAGGCTTCCTATAATACCAACAGTCAAAATCTGTGCAGTTAAGGGTGCCATAGCAGCCATAAGATTTTGCAAGAGGTACTGAAGGAACGTAACTGGTGACGAGAGTATGCGGGTTATAGTGCCATCAAGTTTGTCATTCAATATACCACGTGCTGCCACAAACGAACCATACATCAAAGCAATTCCTATAAAGGAAAATCCCGAAGGTGTCTCACCCTGCCAAAAACCTGGTAACAATATAATTCCCAAAGGTAAGGCTGCATTTAATATAATTGATAACGGATTTCGGTAAGCACGAAGTAGCGCATATTTAAAAATCGCTAACTGGCTGCTGTTCGCTCCGGATGGGGCGGTCAGTATCAATTCCTTTTGCTTAGTGATATCAGCAGCATCATGGATTGTCAGCTCTGATTTTGTTGACATTTTTAATCCTTTTACGGGAACAGAGATGGCAGGTGCATTTTTATCCGGTGAAAAGCCTTTCTTTTTACCTACCCAAACCACTACTATAGTAATTGCGGTTAATAATACATACAAAATACCTAAGCATAAAAGAGCATTATTTCTATCATCTCCGATAAACCCTGAATTTGTAATAGCATTTCTAGCAAGGGATATGGGTGTTCCATATTGTGTAAGGAAGTTATTGAATGCCGTCCCCGTTCCACTTGCAGTGCTTTCCGAGCTAGAACCAATCCAACCGCTGGCAAACATCATCACCCATATGAGCACCTGTGCAAAGGCTTCTACGGTACCTTTTTTGGGGAACAATAAAAACAATAGCATGTACAATAACTGCGCTATCCCCGCACAGGCAATAAGAGTGGCTATTAGAATCCAAGGGTTGCCCCAGTAAACATCCAAGAATATTGCAGTTATACCGATCATAAGAGCACCTTGTACTAAGCAGTAAACCAAACATGCAGCTAAGGTTCCGAATATATAATCATTGGGTTTCACAGGCATGGAAAACATACGCCAACGCATGTTACCTCTAAAATCCGTATGAATATAATCAAGGAGTGCATTGCCACCAAAAAATTGAAAGCTCACCATAAACAATATAGCAATATGTGTGGATACTATATTGTAGCCCTTCCACATATAAGGTACCCCGTCAGGGATTTGATTCATCATAACCATGCTTAATATAATAGTTAACAGGGTTGGTATACCTGTTATAATTCCTAACCCCACTGGTTCTGTCAAAGAACGTTTTAAATAATGCCTGAATACAATCCATTTCATTTAAAAACCCCCGCTTTCTCCACTATCACGCAATCTTTTGCCTGTTAGTGTTAAAAATACATCTTCCAAAGTGGGCTTTATGACAGAAACATCCGTTATTCCTCCATGGCGCTGTGCAATTTCTATTATACGGTTAAGAGAGCCACTATTTGCCGCAGAAATAATTTCGTAGACATTACCTTTTACTGTCACCCTTTTTATTCCTGCTATTTCTCGTAACTCTTCTGTCATGGTATCGGTTGGTCTTACTGCGGTGAAAAGAATTTTGTCCTCGTGCTTGATGCGACCTACGAGTTCATCTAAAGTTCCTTCGGCTACTACTCGTCCTGCATCCATAATTGAGATTCGACTGCAAATGGCTTGAATCTCTTCCATGTAATGAGAAGTATATAGTACTGTTGTACCTTGTGCTGCTATTTTCTTAACAGATTCTAAAATATGATTACGAGATTGAGGGTCTATGCCTACAGTGGGTTCATCCATAATAAGAAATTTGGGGTTATGAACTAAAGCGCAGGCAATATTTAGTCGTCTCTGCATTCCACCGGAAAATTTACCGGGGTACTTTTTGGCATGTTCGGAAAGACCGACAAATTCCAGCACAGACTCTACATTGGCGGAAAGCTCTGCTCCTTTAAGTCCGTGCAGTCTACCAAAATAACGCAGGTTTTCTATCGCAGTTAAATCTGTAAATACTGTGATTTCTTGCGTGACAAGACCCATTTGCCTTTTTGTATTCAAATTGGTAACTGTTTGTGGTTCGCCAAACATAGTCACTTCGCCGTTGTCTGCCGAAGTCAGACCGCAAAGTATTCGGATGGCTGTTGATTTCCCAGCACCGTTTGGACCAAGCAGTCCGAGAATTTCACCTGCTGCTACATTTAAATTAAGGTGGTCAAGTGCGGTTGTCTCACCATATCGTTTGACCACGTTTTTCATACTAGCTATCATAATTTACCTCCCGATATGTTATATTATAACTCGATTTTAATAGGATATTAAAAGAATCGGTAGTTACATTTGTCACGAAAGGTGGGAAATATCTCGGATTTACATTGTATCGGGATATAACATATTTTTAAAAGACTTGGTTAGCCCAATTTGCTTTTTTATAATAGAAAAGAAATACAACAGAGCTAAGGAACCAGGTCAAAGGATAAGCCCAGAAGATCACTTGGATATCTGGAATTAATTTTACCATGATTGTTATGTACGTAATACGGATTGCACACCAGCAAACCAACATAACTACCATAGGAACCGTGGATTTACCAGCTCCTCTTAACACTCCAGCAAGGCAATGGGATAATGCTAGCAGGCAAAAAAACAGCGCTTCTGTTCTAGTTTGAAGAACACCATATGCAATAACCTCCGGTTGACTGTTAAAAAAGCGAACCAATACGGGTGCAAATAGCCACAATACAACTCCAATCGTTTCTGCTAAAAGTACGCCGGTTAATATTCCAAAACGTGCGCCTTTTTTCGCTCGTTCATATTGCTTCGCTCCAAAATTCTGACTAATAAAGGTAGTTAATGACACGCTGAAACTTGTGATGGGTAAGAAGGCAAACCCCTCTAATTTGGAATAACTTCCGCACCCGGCCATAGCGTTTGAACCAAAGGAATTGATATTAGATTGAACAATTACATTTGCAAAGCCAATTACTGAGTTTTGAACACCGGTTGGAATTCCCATTTTCAATAGACTAGCTAGCATTCTACGATGTATTTTAATTTGTCTGATACTAACCCTATGTACTCCGTCAACCCTTAGAAGTTTTAGGAAGCCAAGAAGTGCACTAACAAATTGTGCAATTACCGTTGCAATCGCTGAACCACTGATACCAAAGTCTAAAATCGCAACAAATAATATTTCCAGTATAACATTAATGACGGATGATATAATTAGATAGTAAAGTGGACTTTTGCTATCCCCCACTGCTTGAAAAATTCCCATGCAGGCATTATACATAACGATGGCAATGCCACCAGCAAAATATAATCGAAAATATAAAATGGAATTTGGAAGCACGTCAACAGGTGTTCCCATCATTCTTAACATCCAGGGGGTAAATATCATTCCTGCCGCTGTAATTATAATTCCTGCTATTAATCCAAAAGCAATTGTAGTATGTACTGCAACCGACAGCTCCTTTGTTTCTTTCGCTCCATAATAGCGTGCGATTATAACGCTGGAACCAACAAAGATACCATTAATAAACCCAACAATCAAAAATATCAAACTGCCGGAGGAACTAACTGCAGCCAGTGCATCTTTTCCCAGTACATTCCCTACAACCAGAGAAGCTACAATCGTGTAAAGCTGCTGAAATAGGTTGCCTAGAAAAATTGGCATTGCAAATAGAATTATTTTTTTAGATATTTTACCTTCTGTCACTTTTTTATCCGTCCTGTTCTTTATTCTACATAGTAATTTTATTATCGTAACTATTCAAAAACCAAGCTCAAAACCTTTGGCTCCTTATTGTTTTGATTTCCTACCAATTATATTGAAAACAAACTTTAATTCCCTCTCAAATCCAGCTCCCAAATGGAGCCATATTTTCTGTTTGATAGGAACAAACAACATAATAAAATCCAATAATAATTGGGCACTTAAAACGTTCCACTTCTGACCGTAATCTTAATATAACCCTCTCTGGTAATAGATGCAATACAAAAGCTCTTACTGAATTATATATTTTATGTCATATAGCAAAATTTCCGTGTTGCCAGTCTTCCAGCTTTGCTGTGAATCTTCGTCGAAATATTATTTAAAAGCATCTACATTTTCTTTAGCAAATGTTTCAAATGTACGTGGTTGCTTGCCTGTTAGCTTATAAAAGTCATCTGTTACATCTTTAGCTGTACCCATCCTTGTCATAAAATATAGTGCTACGGTAACGTTCACATATTTCTTATCAAGGCCACGGTTATTTATATAATAACTTCTATAATTCAGAAAACCCGGCTTGTCATAAATTATCTTTCTACCGGTCACTTTACTTAGAATATTAGCTACTTGATAATAATCTAATGCTTCTGGCCCGGTAAGTGTATGTGCGGTATTCTTATACTTCTCTGCTTCATGTAATACAGTAGCTACAGCCAGACCAATATCTGCCGTATCAATAAAGCTGGTTTTACTTTTTCCAGCTGGTACAAATATTTTACCCTGTGCTTTAATTTCATTGGAATGTATACCGGATACATTTTGCATAAAGAAGCCTGGACGTATGTGAGCAAAGGGAATCCCCTTTTTCTCAATATACTTTTCAATTTTATGATGCGGAGGGATGGTATTATTTTCAACTCCCATAAGGGACAAAAATGCTATGAGTTTAATATTATGCTTTTGCGCTGCGTCAATAAAGGGGAACAAATCTTCCGGCTTACCTAGATGAGGTGGTCTCATGAGAAATATTCGATCTACACCTTTAAGTGCCTTATCAAAGGTTTGCTGTTTTGTTAAATCCAAATGGACTGCTTCAAGTTTGTCACCAAACTTTGCTTTAAGTTTTATTATATCTGTACCGGCGGCAATAACCTCTTCTCCCATTTTTATTAATTCTTTCACTACATAGGAACCTACATTTCCCGACGCACCTGTAACAAGTATTTTCATTTATTTCACCTCTGCTAATATGGCATTTGCCTTTTGTAATAATTCGATTAATTTAGTAAATTCTTCTTCACCCATCTTTTCATTAAGTAACTCCATTGATTTGAAATACTCATCAAACGTTATTTCAACCAGATTTTTTCCTTTTTCTGTTGTCCTAAGAGTATAACTTCTGCCATCTTCTAAGGCAGGTGCTTTTGTCAAATATTCCTTTTTCATTAGAACATTGATTATTGCTGTAACTGAGGGCTTTGCAATTTTAAAAAATTGACTAATCATTATTGGTGTAACTGGTGCATTTTGCTTTTGTATAAATATAAGAACACCCATTTCACTTGCTCTAATTGGAATATCTCTTTTGGTATTCATATATAATCGACAAAACATACCGACGATATCTGCGCTGTATATAAGGTTGCTTTCCATGATTCCTCCATATAGTTAGTTAGACTAACTATATTATAGCTTCAATTCATTTACTTGTCAATAAATCCACGATAAGAAACACGTCAAGTCGTTTCAACTTGTCGTGTATTAAAGCTAAAAACACCTCACAACTTGATTTATAGTTTAAAAGTTGTAAGGTGTCTTATTAGTTCTATATTTTATTTTACTTTTAAATTAATATAGGAATAATCACTATATACCTTTGTATTTCCAACATATCGATATGCCCTAACCTTATAATAGTATACTTTGCCTTTTATAATACCGGTGTTAGTGTAGAGTGTATTTTTGTTTGAGGTTCTATAGACATAGGTACCGTTCTTTGAGGTAGCTCGATATATTTCATAACCACTTGCACCACTTATCGCTTTCCAGGAAAGTTGTATTTTGCTGTTCTTATTATAATAAACATAAGCAGAAGGCGTGGCTAACACTGGCTTAGCAGATAATAGGTTGGTATAATTTCCATATACCTTTGTAGAATCAACATAATTATAGGCTCTTACTTTATAATAATACGTCTTACCTGTAACAAGATTAGTATCTGTAAAGTTTAAAGTTCTTGTTGTTGCTATATCTGTATAGGTCCCATTCTTTGAGGTAGCTCGGTATACTTTATAGCCATAGGCATTGGGTGCTGCGCTCCAGGAAACTTTCACCCTATTATAGGAAATAGGATTAACAGTAATGGAACCTGTTATCTTAAAAATCTCGCTAACATCCTTTAAATCGGTATGATAGAAAAATGCTGTTGCGTCAGTTAGCCTTGTACTAAAGATAGTTCTGGTATGGAGAACCGTACCATAGATATTGGCTTGATTATCACATATAGTCATCAGCGTCTTTTCTTTATTGGCCCACCCCATAAATATAAATACATGGGTAGCATGTCCGCCCACTAAATTACCATATTTGTCAGTCGTAAAGCCTATATCCCCTGGTTGTAACAGGGTAAGGTCCATTTCCCTTTTCCAGCCCCTAGCAGCTAAGTGACTATCAACTTGGTTTGTTCTGGAGGTTGCATTTGGAATATTCATACCTAATCTTCTAAATGCCTCACTTACTGTGTAGGCACAATTATTTGTAATAATTCCATTATGTAATTCTATTGCTCTAGCCAGAACACTATTTCTATTTTCTAAGCTTGACATATATAAAAACAGGCTGGAACCGATACTTTTATCCAAGGTTTTTACAGTAATAGTCGGAGTATATTCACTATATATTACATTTTCGTTTGTAGAAATATAGGCTCTGACTTTGTAGTAATAGATTGATCCAGTTTTTAACCCAGAGTCACTAAACTCATTCTGTTGAACTGTAGCTATTTTAACATATTCACCATTAATGGAACCTGACCTATAAACCTCATAACCAGTTACTTCTGAAACAACAGACCAAAGAACTTTAACAGCATCATAATTTTGAGCTATAGCAAACTCACCACTTGGTACTGTTATATTAGATACAACAACGTTACAGGTTGCTGTAAATCCTCCATCTTCTGTGGTTGCGGTTATAGTGGCATTTCCTGTCATTATAGCATTGATTACACCTGATTCGGTAACTGTTAATATTTCTGGGTTGCTACTTGTCCAATTAATCTTTTGATTCGTAGCATTTGCAGGAGTTATTGTTGGTAATAAGCTTATGCTTTCACCCGGTAATAAGGTCAAAGAAGATTCATCTAATATAATTCCAGTTACTAATTCAATATCAGGAATTGGCGTGATTTCTGGTTCAGCTTTAAATGCTTCTGTTATAAAGCCATTCCAGGGATTACTAAAACCGATTTTATTTGAGTCATAATAAATCTTAAATTCGGAAGAACTGTTATTAAAGACTTGAGCACCAATTGTTGGTGCATTTCCTAAAAACTTTACGCTTTTTAAATTAGGACAATAGCTAAATGCATTGTCGCCTATGTAAACTACACTCTCTGGTATCACTATGTTTGTTATGGTTTGATTAGCGTAAAACATGTACATATTTATTCCTACTACAACCTGTCCATTTATCTCATCAGGTATTGTAATGTCTGATTCAGTACCTAAGTAACCAGTAATTGTTATACCATTTTCACGTGCCTCATATGTAAAATTACTTACATCAGCATAAGCTATTTGATGTGGAAACAATAGGAAAATAAATATGGTTGAAGTAATAAAAATAAGACTAGACTTTACTTTAGTAATTTTCATTGGCGGTACTCCTTATCGTTGGTATAACTATATTATCGCATAAACAGTCCAACAAATTAACAAGTAAAATTTACCATTTAAACTTAGCAAAGGAGCTGCTGCAAAAACTTTTTTGATTTGCAACAGCCCTTAACATAGTATCTCGTCTTATAGTCACTAAGTATTATAAGAAATCTATTTTTAATTTTTACTTACATGAAATCGAAGTACAGTTTTCAATTTACTACTCTCGGTCTTTCGAGGATCTGAAAGGTATATTTCCCTATGAGTAAGGCAACTTCTGCTATAACCATTATCAGTACAGTATTGCTTCATAATTTTGAAACTCTCAGGTTCATCATCATACGATCCTAAATGAAGCATTTGACAACATAATCCTTCGGTAATTGTCTCGATTTTAATTCTATCAAGATAGGTATTCGCTTTCTTCTTCTTTACTTCAAAAATAAACCTTTCAAATAAATCACTGGTTAAAAAATCAGGTTGACGAATCATAATAGAGTATGCAAAGTTGCTTTTATCTGTTAATGGTTTACTTTTGTCAACTAAATCCCAGACACCTTCTAACGGAAATACGGTATAGTCATAATAACCGATCGGAACATCTTTGCTCTTATACGACATTTTCACTGTATAACTGAAGCCATAGAGTGCTTGCGTTGCAAGTGCAAACTCATCACCATTGGGGTCACCCTCACCTTCAATTATAGCAAAAGTCATGGAAGGCACATCAATGATACTGGGTTTAATCTTTGGTAAATATAAATCTTTATAGTCCTTCTTATAATCTATTTTGCCCATTCTATTCCTCCATTATTAAATAAATAGAAATCTAGTTATCCATCTAATTAGCTATAGTTAACATATCAGTCCTTTTCTACCTTGTACTGCCAATTCCAGTCTCCATGATAAATCATTCTTTTATTCATTCCACCATCGATAGTAAATGTTTCACCGGTAATAAAATTCTGATTACATAAATAAAGTACCATAGTAGAAATATCCTTTGGGGTTCCTATTTTGCCAGCTGGAATTGCAGCCTTATCTGCTTGACTGAAGTCGTAACCTTCATTTACATTAATCCAGCCTGGAGCGATGCAATTAACTAATACCTCCGGACCCAAAGACATTGCTAATGCATGAGTCAATGCTACAATTCCGCCTTTTGTGCTTGCGTATGCTTCGCTATCTGGTTCAGATTGAAAAGCTCTGGAAGATGCTATATTAATGATTCGTCCATGAGTTTTCTCCAGTTCAGCTTTACATAATCGGCTTAATTCATAAGGTGCTTTTAACCCTACGGATAAGGTGTAATCAAATTCATCATAGGATAAATCAGATAAAATTCCTTTATTTCCTCTACATGCGTTGTTGACCAAAACATCGATTCTTTGTAGCTTCTCTAGACCGAACTGAACAAATTCACTAAGTTTATCAGGATTAGCTACATCACCATAAAAGTAATATAAATTAGGCTTGTCTATTATAAAATCACGGGAATTATTTTCATCGAAGTCAATGAAACATACCTTATCGCCAGCTTCTATAAAATCCAGGCAGATTTGCTTGCCAATACCGTGCCCGCCTCCAGTTACTAGGATACCTCTATTCATATACTGTCTCCTTCTCAGCTTATTCCTATTGTCATTAATTCTATATTATTTTATCCGTCAAAATATTATTAATCCTGTGGCTTTAATTGTATCATATCTTTAAGGATTACACCATACATTACCATTCTCCATTTAACTAACACTATTTTGAATTGTTTTGACATACTTCAGCTCATTAAAACCAACAAAAAACAGCTCAAAACCGCATGGATAAAAGGTTTTAAGCCATTTTACTTGAGCGGAAGCGGTGGGATTCGAACCCACGAACCCGTTAAGGTTACCTGATTTCGAGTCAGGGCCGTTATGACCACTTCGATACGCTTCCATATATATGTTAGCTCTTATCATCGATTTCAATATGAATTGAAATCGAAAGAAAGAGGAAACAACCAATAAAGTATACAATATAGATATAGCAATTAGATACTTAGCAATTATTTCTTACTAAAGGTAATAATAAATAACTCAACACCGATCTTTTCAACCATTCTGCCTGTCTTAATCTGCTCCTCAACATCTGTACCAAACTCCAGTGCTTCCTTTAAACGTTTGGTATTAAAATTCTTAGCTTGCGTTAAGTACTTATTTACTGCAAAAGGTGGAACTCCAACTTTCTCGCTAATAGAAGAGGAATTATAACCTAAGGCTTGCAGGCTTTTCGATTGCATAAGAATATTAAAATGCCGAATGATAAGATATAAAATAGACATCGGCTTTTCTCTCACGGATAGCAAATCATAATAAAGCATAAGTGCTTTATTGGATTGCTTTCCGGCAATCGCATCAATCATTTGAAAGATTTTACCCTGAACCTGTGCTGTCACAACAGCATCGATATCAGCTGTAGTAACAATCTCCCGTCCAATGGTATAACTAATAATTTTCTCAACTTCATTACAGATATTCATCATATCGGTTCCAGTTCTTTCTAATAGGTATAGAATACTGGCTTCTGTAATTTTCCTACCTTCCTGTTCCAAAAGTGATGCTGCAAAAAGCTTTAAATTCTGCTCATCCATACCATTCATTTCCGAAACAGTTCCATGATCCCTTACGAGTTTAAATAATTTGCTTCGCTTGTCAATTTCTGTTTCCACAAAGACAACAACGGTGCTTTCCGGTATCTGTGAAATCAACTCACTTAGGTCACTCTGGTTTTTAAACAAATGACTATTCTCAATTAAAATCAATCTTCGCTCTGAAAAAAAAGGAAGTGTCTGTGCATCTTCTGCAACCTTTCGGACATCAATGCCAGTTCCTTCATAATAGGAATAGTTCATGTCTCCGTCATCGGGAAGAAGCGCGTTTTTCAGCTTATCTCGGTAAAGCTTCTTAAGATACTCCTCACTACCATATAAAAGATAGTACTGTTTGAAGCTTCCAGTTTTTATATGCTCCTTTATCACCTTCATACGAATGACTCCTACCAAGTCAGAACATTAATTATTCTATCGAATTCATATGTAAATTGCAAGAACAAATTGAAATCCATTTATTCTAATCTACAGTACCAAACTTACTCAATGGTTTAATTCGAAGAATAACTGTTCCTCCTATGTTCTTCTTCTCAACATTACCAACTTCCTCAAAACGGCTATCTCTACTGTGGTTTCGATTATCTCCCATAACAAAGTATTCGCCTTCACCTAATACAATTGCCTGAGCTGCTCTGCCAGGATCTAAAATTGGTTCTTTACCATAATTCTCTTCTAAAATTTCACCGTCTATATAGATATCACTTCCAATAATTTGAACTGTTTCTCCAGGTAATCCAATTACCCTTTTCACATAATACTCACTGTTTTCACGTCCGAAAGGATAGAATACAATGATATCAAATCGGTCAATTGCATCGAAGTGATAAGTTATCTTCTCAACATATAATTGCTCTCCATTATGAAGTGTATTCTCCATAGAGGCTCCGTCAACGATGGTACGTTGTAAAACAAAGTTGGGTAAGATATAAATGCATACGAAAATCAGTACCGCATAAAAGATTAAATCATAGAGAACACCCCTGGAATTATTCTTTTTCTTCGGCTCTTCCTGATTTTCTGCATTATCAAAATAGGGCTCTTCAAAAACGACAGTATCCTCTTCTTGAATAGAAGTATCTACTTCCACTTCCTTGGGGTCCAAAACTTCATCAAACTCTTTCTTTAATTCCTCATCCTGATGATTCGACATAGCAATTACCTCTCTCACATGTCCTTTAAGTTTTCAATACACGATAAAGCACCTTCATAGAAGTAATATGAAAGTGCTGGTAAACTTTTATGGTGATACGTGTATGGAGTTACTGAGCAATGCTAGTATCTTTTACTTCATCATCTCCAACAATCTTAACTTTGGAACGATTTAACTCTTCGACTGCAATAGACAATGGTTTTGGATAAGCTACATCTACCAAAGGAGTTGCACCGTCAATAATCTGTCTAGCTCTTCTTGCTGTTGCAATTACGATAGAATATCTACTATTAACTACTGGCTGTTCTCCTGGTTCTACCTCACTATTTACTACTCGCATTAAATCTGTATATGATGGATGCAACATATTTATAACTCCTTCCAATATTAAAAACTCTTATTCATTTGCCATAATTATTAATCAATGGAGGATGACTCCTGGCTATCCATTAATTCTTTTTGATTCACTCTGCCTGCAATAGTATCCGGAAGCAAGGAGGATAATACCAAATGTCCGCTTTCCGTCACAATCACTGACTTCGTCCTTCTCCCACAGGTAGCATCAATCGCCATTCCTGTATCTTTTGCAGATTGTACCAAACGTTTAATAGGTGCAGCTTCGGGACTAATAATACTAATTATTTTATTCGAATTAACAACATTTCCAAAGCCTACATTTACTAGCTTATTCAAAGTTATTCCTCTTTTCTGCTGTTTCTATTCGATATTCTGAATTTGCTCTCTAACCTTTTCAATTTCAGTTTTAAGGTCAATTGCTTTATTGGTTACTTCCAAATCATTGGCCTTCGATAAAATGGTGTTAGCTTCTCGATTCATCTCTTGTGCAATAAAATCGAGTTTGCGACCAACATTATCACTGTCATTTAGGGTTTCTTTCATATTCTGAATATGACTTCTTAATCTTACCGTTTCTTCGTCTACACAAATTTTATCAGCAAATACTGTAATTTCAGTTAACATGATACTTTCATCCACGCGGGTATCTCCAAGAAGCTCTGAAACCTTTGCATAAAGTTTTTTACGGTATTCTGAAACAATCTCAGGTGAACGGGTTTCGATAAAATCCACTAATCGAAGCATTCCGTCTAACTTTGAAATAATATCCTGCTTTAGATTCTCACCTTCAACAATTCGGGTTTCAACAAAACGTTCTGCTGCTGTACGAACTGCCTGTTCAACCATCTCCCATAATTCTTTTTCATCGATGGTCTGTTCTTCTAAGGTAAGGACTTCAGGATATCTTGATAGAGCGGATACTCGAATATCAAATTCTAGATTAAACTGATCACGCATCTTTTCTAGATTAGAAAGATATTCTCTTGCTAAATCAGAATTATACTTTACACAGACATTATTCTCGGTATAATCCTCATAGGTAATATATACATCAATCTTACCTCTTCCGATAAACTGTTTCAGTACATTACGGATACCTGCCTCGAAAAAACTAAGCTTTTTAGGCATTTTGATAGATATATCACAATATCTGTGATTTACGGCTTTCATCTCCACAGTGATTTTACGATCAATCTGTACAATCTCACAGCGTCCGAAGCCAGTCATACTCTTCAACATAGACACACACTCTTTCATGCTAATTTTGGTGCATTGCGTGTGCACCATTGCTGAATTTTATATATTCAACTAATTATAAATGAAAAATTATCCTAAGTCAAGGAAATGAACAATGTTCTCTGATAGTACAGTACAGATTAATCGTGAATAATATCTATTCCCACTTTTGATTTGCTTTTGAATCTCCCCCAGAGAAGGCATGAATTAAGTAAATAATAAGAAAAGATAGGATTACTAAAAGTATTACCCAAAATCCAGCAACTGAATAATTTCCGCCAGCTACTTCTGAAGCTATTGCTACAGACATGGTTCTGGTTTTACCTAATATATTACCAGCAAGCATAGAGGTGGCTCCGTATTCACCAATTGCTCGTGCAAAGGTAAGTACAGTTCCGGATATTATTCCTGGACGAGATAGTGGGAGAATTAGTTTCCAAAAAATTTTAAACTCAGTTAGCCCTAACGTTCTCGCTGCATGAATTAAATTGACATCCACTTGTTCAAAGGCAGCCCGAGCATTCCGATACATTAAAGGGAATGCGATAATACCAGCGGCAATCACGCAACCTGCCCAGGTTTGAACAATCTTGATATCAAAATTAAGATATAGGAATTTGCCAAAAGGTCTCCTTAAACTAAATAGAATCAATAAAAAAAATCCAGCTACCGTTGGTGGCAGGACCAACGGTAGCGTGAGGATGGTATCAATTATCATTTTTAAGCGTTTACTTGCATTCATCACAAGTCTGGCAGCATAGATACCCAGAAAGAAAGCAATGCCTGTAGCAACAATACCTGTTTTTATGGATATGTAGAGGGGACTATAATCTATGCTATTTATTAACTGAACCAAATAAAATCACCCTTCCTAGTATAATTATTTATTCGCTAGCAACAGTAAAACCATACGCTTCAAAAAGTACTTTTGCTATATCAGAGGACAAGAATTTGATAAAATCATCTGCTGCCTTTTGTTGAATAGCGTCTGCTTCGGGATTAATAACCCTTCCTACGGGATAAATAACAGGGCTGCTAAGACTTCCCTCTGGTGCAGCAGTAATTACTTCTACCAGATCCTTCATTGATCTGGCATCTGTTTCGTAAACCACACCTACCTCATTACTTGCTTCACTTACTGCACTTAAAACAGCTGTAACATTGCTACCTTCATTGATTTCCAACTCTTGAACCTTATCCCAGATACCAAGGTTTTGAAAAATCTGGCGTGCATAATCACCAACCGGAACACTTTCTGCTGCAAGTGCAAGGCTCTTTGCCTCGAATATATTTTCAAAACCAGTGACTTTGGTCTCTGTGCCTGTAGGCTTTATTAGCACAACTTTATTCTCCAGTAAATTAACAATGGATTCCGCTGTTACATAGCCCTCTTCCTGCAAGGTGGTCATTTGCTTGGTGGCGGCAGAGAAAAAGATATCACATTCTGCACCTTCTTCAATCTGTGTCTGCAGTGTTCCAGAGCTATCCGCATTGTAGGTGATTTTTACGTTAGGTTGTGTTTCGTTATATTTTACGGCGATATCCTCCATTACATTACTAAGACTCGCTGCTATAAATACATAGACCTCCGTATCTGCAATTTGTTCGGGTTCAGGTGGTGTAGTGGGGGCTGCTTGTGTTAGGGTAACAGCAGCTGTAGGGTCGGCTTCCTTTGTGACTGTGGTTGGAGTTGCCTCCGGTTTGTCTTTTGCGGACTGTTTCTCGCTGCAACCAATTAGTAGAACTGATAGTAACACAACTAGTAAGAACATAAAATGGCGTTTCATAATAAGAATCCTCCTTTTTTAGGTTTCTGCAAGCTTAGAGCTGCAGATATATGTTATGTTTCATAACTCTTTCTCTTTGGTCGCAGACAAGGAAACTGATACTCCTAATATGCGGATTGATATATTTCAAACACATCGGTGCGGTTTAAGGTGGTATAGTTATTTGCCATCAGTCTTTTTTGATTTTGTAAAACTGAATCAGAAAATTCATATATTTGTGAGACGGATACTCCATACTCCCGCAAGGATCTTTTTCTAAGGATTACTGAAAATAATTTATCTAATTCTTTATAAACCAGTGATTCTTTACTGCCAATTACCTGTGATAAGAAATAATTTAACTCCCTTATCTTTCCTTCTGGTCTCAAACATTGGTATTTTTGAAATACTGCATAAAACATAGTATAATTTGCTTCACCATGTACAACATGAAGAACTGATCCCAAAGGATAACTAAGTGCATGCACCGCTGCACAACCAGCGTTACCAAACGCAATTCCTGCATAAGTACTAGCTAATAGAAAATCTTTCATAATCGGAAATCTAGCCTGCTCACCCTCTATAGCAATTGTTTGATATCCCTTTAGTATTTTTTCCATAGCAATTTTTGAGTAAAGTTCTGTAAACTCATTGGCTTTTGGGGATAAGTAAGACTCTATTGCATGAATGAATGCATCGATGGAACTGGTTGCAAAGTCAACAAAAGAAAGTGTGTCTAACAACTCTGGAATTAGTACGGCATAATCGGCATATAGTTCATCAACGGCTAAGCCTAACTTCGTTTTCTTGGCAGACAGTTCTAATATCGATATGTTAGTCACCTCACTGCCTGTTCCACAGGTTGTTGGTACCAAAACCAACTCTTTCTTCTTTATTACTTCTAATTTTCTTTCAAATAGTTCCTGTACAGGACTAACATTTTCTAGGACAAACAGCTTTGCAACGTCCAGAATTGATCCGCCTCCAATTGCAATTACTCTTTTATAGGCAATTCCCTTTATTTCCTTGTAGATTGCCTCTACTATGCCATCGGTGGGCTCACCAGTCCCAAACAATCGCAGATTAATAACTTTAGCTTCGCTTTCCTTTATTTTTAAATACTTCTCAATTATGTGTCCACTTGTAATAATTAAGTCGTCCTGTCCAATGAGAAATGTATCTAAGAATTCCTCGAAACGATCATATATTTGAATTGTCGTCCTAAGTCGAAATTGTTTCACAATTACCTCCATTTAACTTTTATCTCTCTGCATACCATCCAACTATTCCTGGATTAAGATTAATATTAATTTGCTTTACTTCCTGATATTCTTCCAAGCCTTGTATTCCAAGCTCTCTGCCATATCCGCTCATTTTATAACCACCCCAAGGGGCTTCGTTAAAGGTTGGATTATAGCAATTTATCCAAGTGATGCCCGCTCTAATTTCTTTTACAACCCGAAGTGCTCTGGCACCATCGGTTGTAAAGACTGCTCCTGCCAAACCATAAATGGTATCATTTGCAAGACGAATGGCTTCTTCTTCCGTTTTAAAGGTTTGTATCGTAACCACTGGTCCAAATACCTCCTCCTTGACAATTGTCATCTCAGACGTGCAGTTGTCAAAGATGGTAGGTCTGACAAAGTACCCTTTTGCACAATCTCCTTCTGTATAACGATAACCACCGCAAACGCAGGTGGCTCCTTCTTCCTTTGCCTTGTCTATGTACGCTAGTACTGTCAGCATATGTGATTCTGAAACCAATGGCCCCATATCTGGATTATCAAGACCATTTCCAAGGGTCATTGCATTCGCTCTCTGTGCCAAACGTTCCACAAATTTATTCTTAATGCTTTCCTCTATAATAATTCTAGAGCCCGCGGAACAAACTTCACCCTGATTGAAGAAAATACCAATCATAGCCCACTCTACAGCTCCTTCAAAATCGGCATCTGCAAATATTACATTTGGTGACTTGCCACCAAGCTCTAACCCAACCTTTTTCAAGTTCCCAATTGCAGCTTTTGCAATACTCTGTCCCACCTCGGTACTTCCGGTAAAAGTAACCATATCCACATCAGGATTTGCTGCAATCTCATGTCCTACCGTTGATCCAGAACCCATTACCAGATTAATCGTGCCTTTTGGAAGTCCGACTTCATCCATAATCTCAAATAATGCTATTGCGGATAGCGGTGTAACAGTGCTGGGTTTAAAAACAATACAATTTCCCGCACTTAAGGCAGGTGCAATCTTCCATACTGCCATAAGAAGTGGGTAATTCCAGGGTGTAATCTGACCACATACACCAATTGGTTCATGCACAGTATAGGTGTGCATTTGCCCGAAGCCATCCTGAACATCATATACACCCCCATAAGGGGCTTTAATCATTCCCGCATAGTAACGGAAGCAATGAATTGCATCATCAATATCCCCTTCGGCCTCTCGAAGTGGTTTGCCATTGTCTAAGGTATCTAATCGTGCCAGCTCATCCCTTCTTTTATCCATTAAATCTGCTATTTGCAAAATGATATCCGAACGCTTTTGCGCATTCATTCTTCGCCATTCACCCGGTCCATAAAAGGCTTCTTTGGCTGCTGCTATTGCCAGTTTAGCATCCTCTGCTCCGCCTTCTGCTGTTCTTGTTATTACTTCACCTGTTGCTGGATTTGTTATTTTTCTTGCTTTTCCGGATAACGACATGACCCATTCGCCATTAATATAATTTTTCTTAATCTCCATTTCAATACCTCCATTTATATAGTGATTGATAGACATAGGAAATATGTAGAATCTACTAGTTGTAATTTTGTTGTTACATTTTATAAAAGAAATACACAGTAACTGCTATTTCACGCTATGGCCCCTTCCATCGTGGTTAACCTTTGCTTTCAATAGTGTTTACTGTGTATATCAATAATAACGGTAAATCTATACTCACTCTTATAGATTAAACTCTGCCTTCGTTTCAATTACTGCCTCTTCCAAACGCAGTAATATTTGATCAATATCCTCGTGTGTAATGATAGCTGCCGGTTCAAAACGAATACATTTGGCATTAACTAAAGTACCTGCTGTCAAAACTCGTCTTGCAAACATACCCTTTGCCACACTATAACCCACGTCACTGGTAACAAATTCTAAACCTATCATTAAGCCGATGCCTCGTACCTCTTCCATAACGGTCGGATATTTTTCTACTAACTTCTGAATGCCTGCAATCAGATATATCCCTTTTTCAGCACACTGACCTGGAATATCATTCTCCAGCATATATTTAATCGTCGCAAGGGCTGCAGAACAAGCCAGCGGATTACCTCCAAAGGTAGGGGACCCAAGTAACCAGGGATTATTAACTAATTCCTCCGTCCACATATGTGGCCTGCAGATAATTCCGGTTATTGGCATAATGCCACCACCAAAAGCCTTACCATAGGTTAAGATATCCGGAACTACATCCTCAGCTTCACAGCGAAACATTGTGCCCGTACGTCCCATACCGCTTTGTATTTCATCAAAAATAAGAGCTACACCATATTCATCACAGATACTACGAACCTCTTTTAAGTATCCCTTTGGAGGAACGATAATTCCTGCTTCACCCTGAATTGGCTCAAGTATCACTGCTGCCACACTTTCACCAACTGCCTTAAGGTTACGAATGGCTTTACGAATATCCTCTGCATTGCCAAATTCCACGTGTTGGACCTGTTGAACCATTGGCGCATAGGGAACTCGGTAAGTGCCTTTACCACCCATAGAGATTGCACCCATTGATTTACCATGAAAAGCTCCTACGGTAGAGATATACCACTTTCCCCCAGTTGCAATGCGGGCTAGTTTTAGAGCCATTTCTACTGCTTCCGCTCCACCATTTGTAAAGAAGCATTTTTCCAGGTCTCCAGGAGTAATATCTGCTACTGCTTTTGCAAGATAACCTCTTAAGGGATCTAGCAATTCCTGTGAATGCAGTGCTTGATGATCTAATTGTGCTTTTACTGTTTCAATAATTTCACTGTTTCTATGACCACAGGTATAGATACCAAAACCACCTAAGCAGTCGATAAATTCTTCTCCGTATAATCCAGAGCAGTAAGCACCATAATCCTTCCACTCAACAACAGCTGCATTGGTTGAAACAGACTTTCTGTATTTCAGCCATCCAGGGCTGACATAGGTGTCGAAGTATTCCACAGTTTCCTGTGTGATTTCCTGCTTCTGTTCCTCTGTCAGTTCATTGCTGTGAATAAAGTTGATTACCTTGTTTAATTCCTTTACTACCTGCTCTTTGTTTCTCATAGTTATTACCGACCTTTCATTTTCGATCATTCTATGATCTTTTTTTATACATACCAACACAGTCCCTGATGCTTGTAACTTGTGTTGTTTATGACATTCTAACGATAACTTATTTGGATTTTTAGTGACTTTTTATTTCAAATGGTTCTCATGATTGCAATGTAAAAACTTCAGCATAAGTTTTAGTTGTTAATTCATCTTGTTATTTTGTAAACTCAGCCCAGATTTCACTGTATAAATCTACTGTTTTGCCGATGTTTTGAACATATTTACCCTTGCTGATTTCTTCTGAAGGAATTGCAATTGCGGGATTTGTCTTATAGGCTTCATCCATTAAGGCTGTACCGGCTGTATTTGGATTAAGATAAGGGAATTCACTGATAATCTCTTTGTTCACTTCTGCCTTAAGAATATAATCAATAAATTTATAGGCGTTTTCTTGATTTTTTGCATCCTTTGTTATACAAAGATTATCCAGGAATAAATACATTCCTTCCTTGGGATATGCCACTGCAAGATTTTTATTTTCCTCTAAAGCAATTGCAGCTTCTCCGCTCCAGAATAGACCAACAGCTGTTTCTTCTGTAATCATCATGGTCTTTGGGGAATCACTATCGAGACTCTTGATATTTGGTTTAAGGGTTAGTAATTTATTCTTAATTTCAGCTAATTTGGTTTCATCTGTTTCGTTCATATCATAACCCATGCCTAGGGAAGTTACACCGATAATTGCTCGAAAATCATCGAGGACAACAATGGAATTCTCATAATCCGGTTTAAATAATTCCTCATAATTCGTGAAGTCTGCTACTTCAGGCACCATTGTTTTGTTATAAATGACAATGCCAGCTCCACCTAGATAAGGAAGGGAGTACTTGTTACCTGGATCAAAGCTTTTGTCCAGATAAGCGGAATCAAGGTTACCTATATTACTTAACTTTGATTGGTCCATTTCAAGAAGTAAGCCTTGGGAAATCATATTCTCCACCATATAATCACTGGGGCAGACAATATCGTAGGTTCCTTCACTGCTTCCGTTTACCTTAGCTAACATTTCCTCATTGTTGGAATAGGTCTGCATCTGTACGTCAATCCCAGTTTCTTTCTCAAACCCTTCAATGACAGAATCCGGAATATACTCCGTCCACATAAATAAGTTTAAGGTTCCGCCGTCTCCCCCTTTTGAACAACCTGACAGAACAGCACCTGCAAGTAATAAAACTACCAGTAAACTACTAATTCTCTTCATTTTCATAATTTCTTCCTCCTTATATTTCATTGCATTATTTCTTATGTAAGGTAAAACTTTGCATTAGAATTAACAACTTAGAATATGTTATTTTCTAGACTTCTTCCCCTTTGAATCACGCTGTGTCAGTATTACTAAGCCTATGGTGATTACTAATACGATGGTCGACAAGGCATATACATCTGGTGTAATTCCAGTTTTGGTCAGTTCCATTACTTTTAAAGGATAGGTGTTACTGCCTGGACCGGTGGTGAAGAAGCTGATGATAATGTCATCTATAGATAAGGTGAACGATAGAAATGCACCTGACACCACTCCTGGCATAATGTTTGGTAAGGTTACTGTTAAAAAGGTCTTCACTCTTCCTGCCCCCAGATCCATTGCTGCTTCTTCAATGGATTTGTCAAACCCTGCAAATCTTGCGTTTACTGTAAATACCACAAAGGGAATGCAAAAGGTTGCATGAGCAATGATTAGAGAAGGAATTCCCATTGGGATTTTTGATAAATTAAAAATTGCCAATAGAGAAATACCTAGAACAATCTCGGGTATTACAACGGGGATGTAGAGCAAGGTATCAATAATTCCTTTTCCCTTAAACTTATACTTAGACATACCATAGGAAGCAAGGGTTCCTACAATAGTTGCAACAATTGTACTGCTAAAGCCAACAATTAAGGTGTTACCATACGCCTGTAATAAGCCATCGTTTTGAAATAATTTTGCATACCATTCAAAAGTAAAGCCTTCAAAGACAATATTTCTTTTCGAGGTGTTAAAGGAAAATAGGATCACAATAGCAATTGGTAAGTACAGGAAGGCAAATATAAAACCATTAAAAACTCCTGAGAAGACTCTGTTTGCAGCATGTTTTCTACCTCTCATCTATAACACCCCCAAATCCTTAAGGTCCCCACCGGTCTTCTTATAAATAGTAACCAATAAGATGATGAGAAGAATTAGCAGCATAGAAAGGGCTGCACCTAAGGGCCAATTGTTGGCAGCTTTGAACTGATTTTCTATTAAATTACCAATTAATTGAGACTTTCCGCCACCCATAATATCCGAAACAAAGAAATACCCTAAGCAGGGAATAAACACTAAGATTGTTCCGGAGAAAATTCCCGGAGAAGTAAGTGGAAAGGTAACATTAAAAAAGGTTTTTATTTTGTTTGCTCCCAGATCATTCGAAGCTTCCAGCAAACTTACATCCAATTTATCTATAGAGGCAAACAAAGGAAGAACCATATAAGGAAACAGGACATAAACCATACCTAATACCACCGCACCTCTGGTGTACAGGATTTCAATTGGTTGATCGATAAGTCCCGAAGTAGTTAAGAAACTATTTAGAAACCCTGTTTTTCCAAGAAGTGTTTTCCAACCATTGAGACGGATTAGAGAATTCGTCCAGAACGGTATCATCAGCATTATCATCATTAATATCTTTTTCCTCTTATTTGCTCTCGCCATAGAGTAAGCAAAGGGATAGCCAAATAGGATGCATACCAGGGTAGTCGCCAGTGCTAATAAAAATGAGTTGGAATAAATCTCTAGATAGGTAGGATTTAATAAATCAATATAATTCGTAAAGGTAAATCGAAATACTACATTGTAACCGTCGGTACTAAGGAAACTTAGAAAAAAAACGTAGATAAGTGGTGCTGCAACCAACAATAGAAGCCACACCGTAACTGGTGAAACTGAAATGAAAAGAGGAAGTGTTTTACTTCGAAACTTATGACTTCTTTTCATCTAAACACCTCCTAAGTATGCATTTTCAATTACATTATGAATGAGATGATCTCTGGATTTCATAATTACTACATCTTGTAAATTCCAATAGAGATGAACGACCTCACCTACCTTGGGTATACTATCCATATCCATTCGACTGATTTTAACAAGCTGTCCGTTGCCGAGAATAACATTGCTTTTGATGATATTTCCAACATAAATCTGTTCTCTTACAACTCCCTGAAGATGGAACCCATCAATCTTTTGTTTTGAGAATAATACATTTTCGGGTCTTACACAGACATGAATCATTTCTGATTCTTCAAAACGCATGTCAGTATCAAGTGTTCCAAGCGCTTCTCCAACCTCGAATTGAAATCGAATAAACTCCTTCCTTACTTCCTGAATCGTAGCTTCAAAAATATTGGATTCACCAATGAAATCAGCAACAAACCTAGTTTTGGGCTTTTCATAAATGCCTTCTGGCACATCCAGCTGATCTAAATATCCCTGATTCATAATGGCAATCCGATCACTCATGGTTAGTGCTTCTTCTTGATCATGTGTTACATATACAAAAGTAATACCTAGTTTTTTCTGCAAATTCTTTAGCTCTATCTGCATCTCTTTTCTTAGTTTTAAATCTAAGGCACCTAAGGGTTCATCTAAAAGTAATACTTTTGGATTATTAATTAGTGCCCTTGCTATTGCTACGCGTTGTTTTTGACCACCGGATAATTGACTTGGATATCGCTTATCATAACCGTTTAATTGAACAAGCTCTAACATTTGCTGTACTCTCGTCTTTATCTCTGCTTTATTCACCTTCTTCATTTTTAAACCATAGGCAATATTATTAAAAATGGTAAGGTGAGGAAAGAGTGCATAGCTTTGGAATACTGTGTTTACATTCCGTTCAAATGGTTCCTTATCTTCCACGTTCTCTCCCTCGACCACAATCTCACCACTGGTTGGTATCTCGAAGCCGCCTATCATTCTTAAGATTGTAGTCTTTCCACAACCAGAAGGTCCAAGCATTGTAAGAAATTCGCCTTCATAAATAGTTAGGTTTAAATCATGTACCACATGATTATCCGCATAGACTTTGTTCACATTCTTTATTTCAACAATTGCTTTTCTTTCTTCACTCATCCTTATCACTCCATCTCCTGTTACTGAAATTAAGTATTTATCTTAGTTAAAATGACAATAAATACGAATAAAGAGTCAGTTTACCTACACTTTTGCGCCTGAGCTGATTGCGAAGCAATAATAATAATAATACTTCGAGGTGCGCATCCTGCACGAAATGCGTTTTAATTCGACTAGAACAAGCTGAAACGCAAGTCGTTTCACTTGTGATGAATTAAAAAATGCTGACTAATAAAAGTCAGCATCTTTGCAAATAAGATTATATATTAAATTGCATCATTTCCTCGTTCACCCGTACGAATTCTCATGACATCTTCTACATTCTTAATTATGACCTTACCATCTCCCACCGTTCCTGTTGCCACCCGCTCACGAACATCCAATAAAATGGCTTCCACTAGTTCGTCTTTTACAACAGCCTCTATCTTGATTTTTGGTATTAGGTTAATATTTGTTCTTAGGCCTTTAAATTCTACTGAATGGGTATCGCCCATCTGGATACCACAACCCATAATACTCATAACTGACATTCCACCACAGCCATGCTTTTGCAATATTTCTTTTACGATTTCCAATTTCTCTGGTTTAATATACATTGTTATTTCTTTCATGAAATCCTCCTTATCTATTTGCAGAGCGTATACAAGTCGAAACGTAAAGTCGTTTTTCTTGCCCTAAAACACAAAAAGCGCTTAAGAGTAGTTGCTCTTAAACGCCTTTGTTTTTATTTTTATTATTAAATTTTTAACTAAGTTTACTAAATTAAAACGAATTATAACAGTACCAAGTAGTAATGTCAATAGCTAATTATGAGTTAAAATTATCGTGTTATAACCAGCGTATTTTAAATCCCGCTCATAATATGCTGTTTCATCTAGATTTGTAAAGACCTCACTGTGTAAGTCGAAGGTGTCTCCAATTTTACTAATTACAGTCAATAAACCAACTCTTGATAAATGATATTGCATGTGAACAGCTTCTTCATGCAGTCGGAATCTCGCAATTAATACCTTGTATTTACCTTCTGTATGAAAGGCCTGGGTTTGTAATTGAAAGGTTTTTTTTATGCCTTCAACAATGGCATTAACAGAAGCATCATAGTTTTCCTCTGTAGTTGTTCCTTGTATATAAGGATATACCCCCGCTATTAGGAGCACCCTTGGAACATTAAAATTGGCATATTCTGAGATATCTCCTCCGGAAGTAATGACACCTTTGTTGCTGTATCCAACGTTTTCCAGCTCGTTTATAATATTGCGGGCTGCTGTTGATGCCAACTCATTTGGATCATATAATATTACTTCTGCACCAGGCACACCTTTTTGATTAAGAATAGTACTTCTATGAATAGAAACCATTAAATCAGCTCCCGATTCATTGACAATATTTCTACGCTGATCGTTTAAAACATCAGAATCATCCGTCCGTGTATAGAATACATCAAAGTTATCTTCAATTAATTTATCTCCAACTGCCTTGGCAAAAACTAAATTTCTATCTTTTTCATATGCTCCTGCATAAGTTTCACCAAGATCTTCACCGCCATGACCGGGGTCGAGTATAACCTTAATCTTTCTATTTTCTAGTTGCAGTTGCTTAAGGTCTTTACAGCCACACCTATGCTTGTCGTTATACACCATATTCACTTCTCCAGATCATAGAAGTCATATTACTTTAATATATGTGGGATGCAAAAATATGTAACCTGTCTTAAAATAAACTGAAATAAAAACTGACCTCGTACGAAGCATAGGGAACGTGAGTAATGATTAAAAAAACGGCAACCTTGATTTAATTCGTAGTTGCCGTAATTTTTATCTTTTATTCAAATGCTTGTGCTAAATCTTCTAAAATATCATCAATATGCTCAGTACCTATGGAAAGACGAATAGAATTTGGCTTAATACCGGAAGCTTCTAATTCCTCCGCATTCATTTGCGAATGTGTTGTACTTGCCGGATGAATCACTAAGGATTTTACATCAGCTACATTCGCTAACAAGGAGAAAATCTTTAGCTTATCTATAAAGTTCTTTGCAACTGTCGCATCACCTTTAATTTCAAAGGTAAAAATGGAGCTGCCACCATTCGGGAAATATCTTTCATAAAGTTCATGATAAGGATTATCTGTCAGTACAGGATGATTTACTTTTTCTACCTGTGGATGATTTTGAAGGAATTCAACAACTTTTAAGGAATTCGAAACATGACGTTCCACACGAAGAGAAAGTGTTTCAAGGCCTTGTAAGAACAGGAAGGAATGGAAGGGGCTAATGGTGGAACCGGTATCTCTCATTAAAGTTACACGAATTTTAATGATATAAGCTAAAGCACCAACCGCTTTCGTAAACTGAACTCCGTGATAGCTGTCGTTCGGCTCGGTTAAAGAAGGGAATTTCCCGGAACCCTCCCAATCAAACTTACCACTATCAATAATAACACCACCAATGGAGGTTCCGTGTCCACCAATAAACTTGGTCGCTGAATGAATTACCACGTCTGCACCATATTCAATCGGACGGAGTAAGTAAGGGGTAGCAAAGGTATTATCCACAATCAAAGGAATTTTATTGTTGTGTGCAATTGCAGCTACCTTCTCAATGTCTATAATATTTGAGTTAGGATTACCTAAACTTTCTATAAAAATAGCTTTTGTGTTTGGTTGAATTGCTTTTTCAAAGTTTGAAAGATCATCTGGGTCAACAAAGGTAGTTGTGATACCAAAGTCAGGTAATGTATGTGCAAACAGGTTATAAGTTCCACCATAAATCGTCTGTGCAGATACAATATGGTCGCCTGCGTGTGCAATATTTTGAATTGCATATGTAACGGCTGCGGAGCCAGATGAGGTTGCTAGTGCTGCAACGCCGCCTTCGAGAGCTGCAATTCTTTGTTCAAAAACATCGGAGGTAGGGTTCATTAATCTAGTATAAATATTACCACCTTCACTTAGATTAAATCTACCTGCTGCTTGAGCGCAGTTGTCAAAAACATAGGAAGTGGTTTGATAAATTGGAACACAACGTGCACCTGTAGCACTATCTGGATTTTCCTGTCCCGCATGCAATTGCAAAGTTTCAAAACGTAATTTCTTTTCTACTGACATATCATTTCCTCCTTTTATAATTCATATTCGCCAAACATATTATGCATATATTTCATATCTATTTACTATGATAAAATTATCATATAAAACCAAATTTTGTTTGTCAAGAGGTTTGTAATAGTTTAGCTCAAAAAATATTAGACTTCTATTAGGCAATTTGACAAAAACATAAGCAATTACAATACTTATGGACTCTAATAAATTGTTTATGATTAAGGATATGCCTGCTCAAGCAGTTTCATGTAGCTTAAGCAGGCATATAAAGTGTCCGCAGTTATAATTTTAGCTTAGCTTTCTAAATATTAAGCCTCATATAGTTCGTCGTCTATCTTTTTCACCTTTTTTGTGATTTTTAAGAAACTAAATTTGGTTTCTGATAAAATTACTGCAATAAAGATGAGGGAAAAACCAATTAATAATCGGGTTGTAACTTTTTCGTGATAGAATATAACGGAGAATAAAACGCCAAAAACAGCTTCTAGGCTAAGTATAATGGAGGCTGCAGATGGATTCGTGTACTTTTGACCTACATTTTGCAATAATATTGCTACTGCTGTTGCAAACACAGCCAAATAAAGGAGGGAGCTTATACTTCCTGCTGTCCATACAGTAGGAACATCCTCGAATAAAAATGTTATAATCCAGGAAAAAACTCCAGCAAAGGCAAATTGTAAAATTGTAAGGACAATTGGGTCTCTATCTCTTCCTAGTTTAGCAATTGAAACCACATGCAGGGCATAAAAGATACCTGAAATAAGGGTCAGAGAATCCCCCATTCGCATGGAGAAGCCACCCTCCAAAGAGACAAAACCTATACCCGCAATGGTGATGAAGGCTGCTGCAATTTGGTGAATATTTGGTTTCTTCTTGTCAACTGCCCAGAAAAAGAAGGGTACTAATACGCAATATACTGCCGTTAAAAAAGCATTTTTACCAGGTGTGGTATCTGTGATACCTATGGTCTGTAAACTATATCCCAGAAAGAGGCATGCACCAATACATACTCCTCTAAGAAGATAATCCTTATTAATTACCGATAAACGTTTATAAAAAATCACTGCTAATAAGATAGCACCAATTGTAAAACGAAAGGCTAATAACATATGAGGCTGCATGATATCCATTGAATTCTTAACAATTAAAAACGATGATCCCCAAATAATTGCTGCTATAAACAGTGAAATCTTTGCAAGATTACTTTTGGTTGAAACCTTCACTTGTACCTCCAAGCCGAAACTGACTAATGTATATTTATACAAATAAAAGTATTTTAATCAGCTTTGCCCATTCTATCATAGATTATTTAATCTATCAATCCCTATCTTCGAAATCCATTACGATTTCTCATATTATTCATAGATGGATAAGGAGTGATTTCTGGTTCGGTTTTCTTGTTGGTAATTTCCTGACTGGATTGCTGAAAACACAGGAACCAATCTAAGGAATACATATTCTCATTAATCTTTTCAATACGTTCCGTTGCTGCGGTGCAGGTTCCAGGTGGTGGCAAAATTACATCTTCTCCAGGATTCCAATTGGCTGGCGTGACCACCTTTTCAACATCAGTTTTCTGAAGCGCAGTAACCATACGTTTTATTTCTTGAATATTGCGTCCTATTTCCGTAGGATAAAAAAGTACAGCCCTTATGATTCCTTCGGGGTCTATAATATAAACCGCTCGAACTGCTTGTGTCTTACAAAGATTTGGATGAATCATGCCATATTTAGAGGCTATCTCCATTGTTATGTCCGCAATTACCGGAAAGGTAATTTCCTGATGTTTCATATCCTTCCAGGATAGTTCTTTAATTTTTCTTAACCATGCAATGTGGGAATAATGGGAGTCAATCGACAAACCGATTAATCTAGTTCCCAATTCTTTGAACTCAGCTGCCATGGCTGCAAAGGTCATAAATTCAGTCGTACATACTGGGGTAAAGTCTGATTGATAACTAAATAAGACTACCCAACTTCCACGATAATCCTTTGGAAAATGTATATCCCCTTGGGTGGTTATGGCGTGAAATTCGGGTGCAGTATCTCCAATCATTGGGATGCCGGATAACTTAGGCTCTTCCATAAATAATCCCTTTCCTATCTTCCTTCCATATAAACTTATGTGAGTTTATACAAAGTGCTACAATAGAAAAGGGATTAAATAATTAATTTTCAGCTACTATACTACCTTCGGTACCAATTGTTATTACCTTCCAAGGTATAATTTGACCACTGTTAATCATAGCAGTCTTTACTGCTTGAACGATACCGCCACAGCAAGGAACTTCCATACGAATTACAGTGACACTCTTAATGTTATTGGCACTAAGAATTTGAGTGAGTTTTACGGAATAATCTACCTCATCCAGTTTCGGACATCCGATTAAGGTGATTTTATTTTTCATAAACTGATGGAAATTACCATGTGCATAGGCGGTACAATCAGCTGCAATTAAAAGATCTGCTTGATTAAAATATGGCGCATTTGGTGGAACCAACTGAATCTGAACCGGCCATTGTCTTAACATGGATGCTGCCTCCACAGGAGCTGTAGCAGCTGGTACTGCAGGAGCTGTTGGTTGTTCATTTTGTCTTGAAATATTCATAACCCTGGAACCAGGACATCCTCCAAAAGGTGGCATTGGCTGCTTTGGAGACTGTGTTTTCTCTGCCTTTGCTGCTTGTTCCTGAAGCTCTTTTAATCTCTTGCTCTCAGCAATGTTACGATTTACTTCCTCTTCATTATATTCTAAGGCTTCTCTCTCCTCAAAGGTAATTGCATTGGTCGGGCATACAGGAAGACAGTTGCCTAGCCCATCACAATAGTCGTCTCGTAATAACTTTGCTTTACCATTTACAATACCAATTGCTGACTCGTGGCAGGCATTCACACATAGTGCGCAGCCATCACATAATTCTTCATTTATTTTTATTATTTTTCTAATCATAAGAAACCTCCCGTTTCGATATGTTTGTTTTATCTGTAAATCTATTGAGTTCATCATACTTGAATCGACAATGAAATGATGTAGCTATAGCTACATTTCGTGCTGTTTTTTACCTTTTTACACTAGATTTCTATTAAAACTATGAAATTAATCAAATGCTCAGAAAACGGGTAGACCAGTATCCACCGGCTACCCGAAGTATGAAATATTAAGTGTTACATAAGCACTATAATCACATATTTTTAATTTAATTATCTTTCTTTTGTCCCTGAATATAGCAAGGATAACACATAGCAGTATATTTATCATTACCACCAATCATTATCTGCTCGCCCTTCGTAATGATAGTACCATTTTCGTCGAGTCTTACATTCACAGTAGCTTTTCTGCCACAGGAGCAAATTGTTTTTATTTCAGTAATGGAATCTGCAATTTCCATTAGTCTCTTACTGCCGGGAAACATTTTTGTTCTAAAATCTGCACGTAGTCCGAAGCAAAGTACTGGTATATTATGATCGATTACAAGCATTGCTAGTTCGTTTACCTGATCTTCAGAAAGAAATTGGCTCTCATCTACAATAATTACATCCACTTTTTCAGGTAAATTACGATAAGATTCTAATACACTCTCGTCGGAAGAAAGTACATATGCTTTTGCAGAAAGTCCTGCTCGAGAGGCCAACACTCCTTCGCTCTCCCTATTATCAATCTCCGGTTTAATCAGCCAAACTTTCATACCACGTTCTTCATAATTAAATTTCGTAATTAACGCCTGTGCTGTTTTGGAACTTCCCATAACACCGTATTTAAAATACAATTTTGCCATTATCCCGTACCTCTGTCTTATGAAGTCCCCGTTTCCGGAGCTTTTATCTTTGGGTTAAACTAATCTAATCCCACAGAAAATAATATCATAGATAGACTAGTTATTCAAGGATAGTTGCTATAAAATCTTCCGTTTTACTCTATAAAAACTTTTTAAGTCTCTTAACGATCATCGCTCCAAGCACACCAATTACTGCACCGCTGGCTATACCCAGAACCATTAATACTGGCATATATCCGACTACATTTACTGTGCCTAACACAAAAATAGCAGCAACAATTTGTCCAACATTATGGGATATACCACCTACGATACTTACCCCTAACAAGCTAAAGGCTTTACTTTTCTTAAATAAAACCATTAAGACATAACTTAGTAATCCGCCAGCTAAGCTCAAAATAAATGCTACGGAATTACCATAGGTGAATCCGGTTAAAACAATACGAAGTAGGGACAAGGAAAGCGCCTCCTTGGTACCCATGGTATAAAGTGCTGTGATAACCACAAGGTTAGCTAGGCCAATTTTTGCTCCGGGGAATGGAATTGGGATTGGAAATAATCTTTCTATATAACTTAATATAAAGGCAAGTGCTACCAGCAGCCCATAAGTCGCGATTTTCTTTGTATTCATAGTAATCTCCATTGTGACGCTATCGTCATCTTATAATTTGTTGAAACAGACTGCAAAGCAGGTTGTTCTTAATTCGCTATGACGTCAATATCATTTTCTTCTTCACTTATGACTTCTAAAACCACCAAATTCGGTAGGCAAACAATGGTTTCGTGATTATAATGGATATCATGCTGATTCACACAAAGTTTATCGGGGCAATTTGCATCTAGCATATCAACCTGCTCATCTTTTATACGAAAGGTATTCATTTGACCATTTGCACCTTTTACTGTATATTCTCCATCCTGGCTTAAATCATAGGTATCTGTAATGATACCGTCTACTTTAACAACTACCTGTCCGCCTTCTTCCTTGTTCAGTTGAAAGAATCCATAAACGCCTAAGCAAAGTAGTAACAATATTCCGATTAATATGAGATCATTTCTTTTAACCACTTTATCCTCCATTATAGGCTTTTTGCATATCTCTGACTTTAAATTCCATCAGTTATTAAGCCATTAAATTATGTAACATTAAATCAATAGGACAATCTTAAACTCCTGTGAAACAAATGTCAAGAACTAGCCAACTAAGATTTTCGAAAACATAATACCTTACTAATTCTTGACAGATATACGCTTCTTCTTTAAAATAAGGCAAGTACTTAATATATAGAATTAGTACTACCTAATGGTAAACCAGCATCAACCTTTGTATGAAAGCAGAATTATAGTCAAACCTTTAGATATTAATAGCAGGAGCAAACATAATGAAAAATAGATTATTTTTAACCATGGGGACACGTAGAATTAGTCAGAAATTACTTATACTCACCTTGTTTTTATCCATTTTTTTCTCTGGTTGTTCAAAGTTCACTCCAGGAGATAGTGTGGATCAAGGGGAAAAGGAATATATTACGAGAACTGAGTTATTATTAAGTACGGTGGTTACGATTAACCTTTATGACAAACAAGACCAGGATATCCTGGATGGGTGTTTTGAATTAATTGCAAAATATGAAGAGGTTTTTTCACGGACAAGTGAAACCAGTGAATTATATGCTTTAAATCATCGACTTCTGCCTCAAGTTAACGGTGCTTATCAAATTTCGGAGGATTTAGCAGATATTATAAAGAAAGCCATATATTATGGAGATGTTTCCGAGGGTGGATTTGACATTTCCATTGAACCAGTTTCATCCATTTGGGATTTCCTATCCGATCCTCCGGTAATTCCTACAGAGCAACAGCTGGAGAAAGCACTTCCCCTTGTTAATTACAAGTATATTTATTTAAAAGATAAAACCGTAAGTTTTGAAAATGACGAGGTTCGATTAGATCTTGGTGGAATAGCAAAAGGTTATATTGCAGATCGTGTCAAGGAATATCTTAAGTCACAGGGTGTGGAAAGTGCAATCATTAACCTTGGAGGGAATGTCCTCTGCGTGGGTAACAAACCAGACGGGTCGCCTTTTCATATAGGGATACAGAAACCATTTGCTGATCGAAATGAAACCGTCGCTGTTATGGATATTTCTGATTTGTCAGTGGGGTCCTCAGGGATTTACGAACGCTTCTTTGAAAAAAACGATATTATCTATCATCACATATTAGATACAAAAACCGGATATCCAATTCAGAATGGGTTATTATCTGTAACAATACTTTCAAAATACTCTGTTGATGGTGAGGGGCTTAGTAAAACCTGTTTTCATTTAGGGTTGGAAAAAGGTCTTGAATTCATTGAAACGTTACCGGATACCTATGCAGTCTTTATTACCGCCGATGATCAAATATATTATTCAAAAGGTTTCAAAGATGCTATTAAAGTAACGGATAAGGAAGACTAATCATTTTTAATCTGATATTTTAGGCTTACTACGTAATGCAAATACAATATAATTCCATGTAATAAATGAGATTTAGTTGTCATAATCAATCCATGAAACTGTTGAATCAAAGAAGTAATTATTTCTTCTTTGATTCAACAGTTTTTTTGCTTTTTTATTCCTCTCTTACTGTTTTTAGAACTTCTTTCTATGACAATTTATTATCTATTGCTTTTCCTTTGAACAACACCGCACTGTTACGAATATTATGGTATATAACTGATCTTTCGTGACTGTTTCGTTTGACAGAAAAACCGACTATGACCAGTGAATATATATGAAAGGAGCAAAGTATATGCTTTTGTTGTTTACGTTTTGTCCAAACTTAATCGCCGCTGTTATAACAACAACTTTTTCATTGGACTTGGTAATTCTTACAATTGTTGGCTTAATCATGGTGTTAGTACTGGCCTTTGGACTTTTCTTTACAAAGAGGAAAAAGAAGAACAAACGCGAAGTGATTCCCCCGTTCACTGAAATAATTGGTGATGAACCTGAGCGAGTGGCCGAGTTGAATGAAGAACTGAAGACCTTTGGGTTTGCCTATGAACCCAATCAAGATCTCTTCTACTCAATTCTAAACCCCTGGCAGCGTGAATTTGGCTATTGCAGACTGTATGATGAAGCAAGTGCTGCATTTAGTATGATTATAGATTGCGAACCTATAACCTTCGAGTACGATGGGCGAAAATGGCTCATAGAATTATGGAAAGGTCAATATGGTATGAATACTGGAGGGGAGGTCGGCATTTATTATACTACAGGACCTAATCTTAACATCCCCGGCTTTTTTAACGGAACCTTCTATCATGCCCCTAAGGATGAAGAATGTATTAATATGTCCTTTGCACTCCGTAAGAATGGAAATCTACTTTTCACTAGAAGTGCATATCACTGGTGGTTAACTGGATTTAAATTAGGAGAATTTTCACATCCCAAAGAAATAACCATGGACATTACTCTGGATTTATATGACAGAAAAATGGCAAATACCTTTGCGGCTGCACTTAGAAAAGCAGGTTATGAAGAGAATGAGTTCAGCGTGCAAGGCTATCGGGTTAATATACATTATGATAAACCTCATACCAAACAACCACTGACAAGAACTGCATTTACGGACTATATTATGCAACGTAATAATGAAAGTCTATGTACTTCTTACAGTCAATTAACCTCTGAATATACGGATACCCTTGATAAACTCGAACTTGCACGAGATGAATCTCCTAATATGTATAGCCGAATTATGACCATTGGCCGTCCTATGGGAGCCTTTGAATCTTATAGTAAATTAAAAGGACATCTTGAAGATTAATGTAGTAATGAGAAGGGAGTGAGTTTTTGTCTGTAACTAAGCGCTTATCAAAGGTTCTTGCGACTTCAAAGGTAATACCATTTGATGATACCTCCCGCATTATTATTATGAGCGACTGTCATAGAGGTAATGGCAGCTGGGGAGATAACTTTTCGGGCAATCAAAATCTCTATTTTGCAGCTATGTATTATTATTATGAAAATGATTTTTCTTATATTGAGCTGGGAGATGGCGATGAACTTTGGGAAAACAGAAATATTGATGACATAATTAATGCCCATAGTGATGCTTACTGGTTAATGTCACTGTTCTATAGAGACAATCGATTATTTATGATTTATGGAAACCACGATATTATAAAAAAGGATAAAAAGTACGTACAGACAAAATGTCAATCCTTTTATTGTGATAGTATGAATTCAAAAGTAGCATTATTTCCTGGAATTAAAATAGAGGAAGGGTTAGTGTTAAGTTATCAAAACACAAGGAATACCATCTTCCTTACCCATGGTCATCAAGCAGACTTTCTAAATGATAAACTATGGAAGATATCTCGCTTTCTTGTTCGATACCTATGGGGACCTCTTGAGCTGATTGGGATAAAAGATCCAACAAGTACTTCGAAAAATGCCAGTAAAAAAAGTAACGTTGAAAAGCATTTGATGGATTGGTCAAAGCAAAAGAATCAATTCATGATCTGCGGGCATACACATCGACCTGTATTTCCACAACCAAATGAAGTGCATTACTTTAACGATGGCAGTTGTGTTCATCCAAGATGTATAACTGGCATAGAAATAAGAAATGGCACGATATCCTTAGTAAAATGGGCAATCATGACTAAGCCAGACCGTACTCTATATGTAGGACGCGAGGTGTTGGAAGGTCCTGTTCGCTTAACGGATTACTTTGATACTAATTATAATAGACGTTAACTTTTCTTTTTCTTTTCTTTTAATATCAAATATTGGGCATAAGAAGTTGTATTCACACTTTCTAATGCCCAATTTCAAAATATGATAAAAGGTTATTAAAACAATTCAGAACCAAGCGCAAGTTCGAAAACGTGTGTTTCCTCGCTTTCTGGTTCTAAACAGTTACAAGTTCTTATTTCTTCTTTTTCACCGAATAACCAAATTTCCCGAGTAATTCCCCTAATCCATAATACTCGCCATGTGAATAGACGATTAGTCCTGATTTATTTAAATGAAAGCGTCCATTTTCGTCCATAAAACGTTTGTCAACCCCAACTTTAACTACTTCTGCCAGAAACATATCATGTGATCCGAGTGGAATAATATCCTTAACAACACATTCAATGTTAACGGGTGATTCTGCGACAATTGGCGCAGAAATGTCATTTCCCGCCATAGGAGTTAACTTCATTGCCTGGAACTTATCTCCGTCTCTGCCAGATCTCACACCACAATAATCTGCTTGTTTCACAAGATCTTTTGTAACAAGATTAATTGCAAACTCTCGACTCTCTTTAATTAAATCATAGGAATAGCGTTCTTTTCGCACCGAAATAGATACCATGGCAGGATTTGAACAAATTGTTCCTGCCCATGCGACAGTAATAATATTGGGTTTCTCCATACTGCCACAGCTTACCATGACAGCAGGTATTGGATAAAGCATATTCCCGGGCTTCCAGTATTCTTTCTCAAACATAAACTCTCCTCTTGTATTCAAAACTTAATATTTACAGTAAAATATAGTAAAGTATCAACTGTCACGAAAACATCAAAACTTAATCATAACACATGAATTAACAAATTAATTATAGATGCAAAACATTGTTCCATATTATCTGTTTCTAACTTCACTGTCAATCCAGAATTTATGTAGCAAATAGAAATCAAGCTTATATCTGAACTGTTTTGATTTTATAGAATAATCCTTTGCAGAACACGCCATACTATACAGGAATTTAATAATATTTGAAAGGAGAAGCCTCATGAAAGCATTTGTTGACCAGGATGGCTGCATTAGCTGTGGATTATGCATTGATATCTGCCCAGAGGTTTTCAGTTACAATGAAAATGATATTTCACAAGCAATCGAGGGAGATATTCCAAAGGATGCTGAAAAAAGTGCCGAAGAAGCCAAAGACGGCTGTCCAGTAAGTGTTATTGGTTTAACAGCATAAAATCCCTTTGCCGTGAAACCACTGCCATATTAATAACGCACAACATAAAATGGTTAAAAGAAAGTACGGATAACAACATCCCAAAAGTGAAAGGTTTCAGTCGCCTACGCTTGGATCATATTGCTATTCGTGCTTTCTCTCTATTCGTAAGTCATAAACAATTTGCATTGTTGCTTTTCTTTATTACCATTATCTGCTATAGTTATTACACTCGTTAGAATAAGAGTTTGTTTCAGAAAGGAGCATAATTATGAATTTTATCCATGATAGCAATAAAATATATCTTAATAATGAAAACAATCAAATGATAGCCGTGGTTACCTTTCCAAAAGCGGAGGAAGGTATTGTTAATATTGATCACACTTATGTGGATGGCTCTCTACGTGGGCAAGGGATCGCTGGTAAGTTAATGGAAGAAGCTGTAGCACATTTACGAGAAAATAATTTAAAGGCAAAGCTATCCTGTAGTTATGCAGTAAAGTGGTTTGAGGAACATCCGGAATGCTCTGACCTTATTGTTAGAAATTATCAATGATGCTTCGTAACCATGCAGGTCGATATTCATCGTAGTCCCGACTATTCAATACTTTTTAAGGATTCCACCATATTTATTTTTTTTAATTTAAAAAACATTACAAAGTTAACAAAGGCCGAGAAGAAAAGAGTTAATAACGTACTGTAAACAAAACTACTGGGATTAATATTTCTGCCAAACATCGTCATATCAATCTCCACTGTTGTTATAACATACTGATGAAGTAGAATTCCAAAAAAAATTCCAAATATGATTCCCATCAAAGTAAGCACGATATTTTCACGGTAAACATAAGCTGCTGTTTCATTACTATAAAAACCAAGAACTTTGATGGTAGCCAGCTCTCTTCTTCGCTCATTAATATTAATATTGTTTAAGTTGTATAGGACTACAAAGGCTAATGCCCCAGCAGCAACAATTAATACAATAACTACAATATTTAAGCTAACCAATACATTAGAAAGCATAGTTTTAAAATATTTTGTATAGGAAACACCGGAGGCGGCGGGATATTTGAGCAATTGATTCATTACCTGTTGTTCAATATCCTCTCCTCTATCTGCTAGTTTAATAAAAAGCTCATTATACTGTACCTCCTTATGAAACAACTTTTGATAAAGGGTTGGTGTCATATAAATATAATGCATCAGGTAATTCTCTGTAATTGCAGAAACTTTCGTCGTGACCTCTTGGTCCCCTTCTTTGATACCAATGGTATCTCCTATCTTTATCCCTAACATTCTAGCCATATGCTCTGTAAGAATAACCCCGTCGTCCGTCAGAGAGTTCGTGCTATGACCGATTCTGTTACGTAATACGATAAATTCAGTTATCTTTTCGCTTTCTTCAGGAACATACATAACGACACTCTTGGTTGTACCCTCAAAAACCAGGTCAACTGCAATATTTCTTACAGTAATTGAAGCTGCAATTTGGTCCAATTCTTTTACTTCTGTTTCTAGAGCTTCCACTTCGCTGGAAGCAGCTGTATTATCCATGGTAACCGCTGCGTCATAAAGCATAAGTTCACTGAATTGTCTGGTGGAGATAACGAAGATGGAATCTCTAATTCCAAAACCCACTAATAATAGTGCCATGCACCCGCCAATACCAAAGATAGTCATAAAGAAACGCTTTTTATACCTTAAAAGGTTTCTAACCGTTGCTTTCCAAGTGAAACTGAGCATTCTCCATAGAAAAGGAATACGTTCCATTAACACTCTTTTACCACTCTTTGGCGCAACCGGACGCATTAAGCTGGCAGGTTTATCCAGCAACTCCTTGTAACAGGCCATAAAGGTTGCGATACCAACGGTAAGAACAGAAATCACCGTAGCTATGGTTGCATAGTACGCGTTAAAAGGGGTAATTACTTCTGGTATACCTCTATATAAGATTTTATATGCAGTTATAATAACTGAGGGTAGTATTTTCAAACCAAGTGCTGCTCCTGCAAGACTACCTCCTAGGGTTGCTAAAAGAGCATACAGCATGTATTTCATTGCGATTGACATCTTGGAGTAACCAAGGGCTTTCAGTGTACCAATTTGCACCCTCTGTTCTTCAACCATTCTGGTCATAGTTGTTAAGCTGATCAATGCAGCTACTAAGAAAAAGATTGCAGGAAACACACCAGCAATTGCACCAATACGGTCTGAGTTCTGCTCATATTCTACATAGGACTCCAAACTGTTGCGATCGAGAACATACCATTTTGGAACCGTTAACTTAGTCAAGTCTTCTTTCGCTTCTAGTATGCTTTGCTCTGCTTCTTTATATTTTGCATTCGCAGCTTCTTGTTCCTGTATTAACTTATCCTGCGTTATTGATAATTCTTCATCACTAAGACCAGCAAAAGGCAGTGCCTGCATCGCTTGCTGGAGTTCTATCTCTGCTTTCTCTTTGGAAGCCGCTAACTCCTGCTCCGCTTGTATAATCTGGTCATTCCCCTCTTGATATAGTTCATCATACCTTAGCTGTGCTCTTGTCGTTGCAATCGCTTTAATATTATTTAATACTTCTTCCACTCGCAGGTCATATGCTTTGGTATAGGCGGTCAAATCGGTAGCTCCTTGAACCGATGCAAATACCGTTGTATAGAAATCGAGATGAAAGGCTTCCGGAAGTGTAACCATAAATCCATTTACTTCACCATTTCCTATGTCTGTGTTCCCTCTTTGAAATGAAAGATAATATGGGGTATATCCTGCTCCGACAATCGTATATTTACTTAGCTTTAGGGTATCTGTAAGCTCCTTATCTGATCCAGAGTATACTTCAATTGAATCTCCAATTTGCAGATCCGAGTTATCAAGAATGTGTTGATCTAAAAGAATCTCATCTGTCTGTTCTGGTAATCGCCCTTGACTTAAGGTATATTGATTAAGCTTATTTGTTAAAGATACCACTTCTAAGACAAATTCCTTATTTCCAGTATCACTAACTACATGCGTAGAATAAACTGGCTCAACGAATTCTACACCTGTGGTATCAGAGATTGCTTTTACATCCTCTTTCGTCAAGCCCAGAGTACTTAATATTCTTAAATCCATTAAATGGTTTGTATCATAATAATTATCTGCGGTTAACCTCATATCTGGTTTTGTCGCTCTTAGTCCTGCAAAAAAAGCTACCCCTAAGGCAACGATTAAAAAGATGGATAAAAAGCGATTTAAGGTTTTTTTGATTTCCATAAAGAAATCTTTCCATAACGCTCTTTTTCTCATACTACACTACACCTCATTTCTACACATGTATTTGTGTGTATCAAAGTTTATTGCAATAAACCTATCACTTACCATTCAATTGTCTCTACAGTCACTGGACATTCATTCATAGTAATTTGTGATACTTTACCGTTCTTAATCTTGATGATACGGTCAGCCATCGGTGTTAGTGCAGAATTATGCGTAATTACGATAACCGTCATTTTTCTTTCTCTGCAGGTATCTTGCAATAGTTTAAGAATAGCCTTTCCAGTTAAATAATCAAGTGCTCCGGTAGGTTCATCACATAAAAGAAGCTTTGGATTTTTCGCTAGAGCTCTTGCAATTGCAACTCGTTGCTGTTCACCACCTGATAATTGCGCTGGAAAATTGTTCATCCGCTCCTCTAATCCGACTTCTTTTAAAACCAATTCAGGGTCTAACGGCTCCTTGCAAATTTGAGACGCAAGTTCAACGTTTTCTTTTGCCGTTAGATTTTGAACCAGGTTATAAAACTGAAAAACAAACCCAATTTCCTCTCTTCTATACTTTGTTAGTTGTTTTTCTTTATATTTCGTAATATCATTATCTGCCACTAGGACAGAACCTGCCGTTGCTGTGTCCATGCCGCCAAGAATATTTAAAACCGTTGTTTTGCCTGCTCCACTTTGGCCAACCACCACCACAAATTCACCTTCTTCTATGGTGAATTCAACGCCGTCCAGCGCATTAATCTCAATTTCACCCATATGATATGTTTTTTTAACATTTTCTAGTTTAATAAACTCCGCCATCTTAACCTCCCATAGCTACTTTAGGTGTTTTCCTTCTCCTTATTATTTCCTATTTTAAGCTTATTTTCCAAATGTAACAATATTTTAATTATGAATTCTTTCTAAATTACATTTGAAAAAGTACAAAGAAATCTCTTTATAACTTTAACTATTGTGGTAAAAGTTGATAATAATAATAATTCATATTTTGCTTATTATTGTTAATGCTATACTTATCATAACCTTTCTTTGGAGGTCAATAATTATGGATTATATTAAAATTGTCGCATCATCCTTTGCGTCCATTGCTGCATTATTTCTATTTACTAAAATCATGGGAAACCGTGAAATGTCACAGCTAAGTATGTTTGACTACGTTAGTAGTATAGCGCTTGGCTCCATTGCAGGTGAAATGGCAGTAATGTCTACGGACAGTATTTTAGAACCCTTACTATCCATGGGTATCTTCACCACTGTTACCATGTTCATATCTTACATTACCTGCAAATCAATCATGTTACGTAGGTTTTTTGAAGGACAAGCATTAGTTCTTTATCAAAAAGGTCAAATTTACGAGAAAAATTTACTGAAAGCCAGAATAGATATTGATGAATTTCTATCCGTATGTAGAATCGAGGGTTATTTTGACTTGGAAGAAGTTCACACAGTATTTCTTGAAGCAAATGGAAATGTTAGCATACTACCCTTAGCAAAATACCGTCCTATGACACCAGATGATCAAAACTTAAATCCCCAACAATTGTCACCGATGGCTAATGTTATTATAGATGGCGTTATTTTAGATGATAATTTATTAAGTACGGGTAAAAATAAGGCATGGGTGGACAAACAACTGAAAGAAAATAATATCAAAAATATGCACGAGATAATTCTAGCCACCTATGATTCCAATAAAAATAAGCTGAACATTTATACGAAATTTCATAAAAAAATGGTTAGGGATATTTTTGAATAGCTTAATGTATGTTTAAATGGTAATAGTTATGGACTCGTTCTCATAAATATATTACAAGTCCTTTGTTGTGGAAGTATATAAATGAAATCAAGAATGAAAGCTCAACATATTATCTTATGTGAATTAATTATTATCCTTATTTTTTCCTCCATCCTTATTGGCCAAAATTATAAAAATGATGCAGCTGCATTATCCTCAAATTCGGAAACAGAGAAAGATTATATTAAATGGGTAAGCTTTGATGTAAGTTCTTCCGCTATGCAGGATGCTTACGAATATGATGTAGCTACTCATAAGGATGAGGTTCAATTGAACTGGATTGAATTACTGGCTTATTTAGGTGCTAAATACGGTGGGGATTTTTCTAAATATAAATCAAAACAGTTAAACGAGTTGGCAGATAAGTTAAAGAGTAAAGAAGCAACCATATCCTCCCTGACAGAGAATATGAAGTATTATGATTATTACTATGATGCATATTCTGCTGTTCTGGGTGGAATGGTTGGGGACTATAAAATTGAAGTGAAAGATGAAACTGCTCCAGGCGGAAAGCGTTGGGAAAACAAATATGGACTAAAGGCCTTTCTTCCCATTGCAAAATATTATCCCTATAGTCATTTTGATGATTTTGGTGCATCCAGAAGCTATGGATTTCGAAGAAAGCATCTTGGTCACGATATGATGGGTCAGGTTGGTACCCCAATCATTGCTGTGGAATCAGGGTATGTGGAAGCGCTTGGTTGGAATCAATATGGTGGCTGGCGTATTGGAATAAGAAGCTTAGATAATAAACGCTACTACTATTATGCTCATCTTAGAAAGAATTTTCCGTATAATAAATCACTTGAGGTTGGAAGCATCGTGCAGGCGGGTGATGTAATTGGATATCTGGGTCGTTCCGGTTATTCCACATCCGAGAATGCCAATAACATCACTACTCCGCACTTACATTTTGGTTTACAGCTAATCTTTGATGAATCTCAAAAGGAAAGCAACAACGAAATATGGATTGATTGCTATGATTTAGTCCAATTCCTATACTTAAATCGAAGTGAAACGGTTAAAAATGAAGAAACGAAGGAATATAGCCGTATTTATGATTTCCTGGATCCGGTTGCAGAGGAATTTAAGGAAGATAAAATGTATAAATATGATGATTCCACCATCGATATTCATATCTATGAATAAACTATACATACTTTTTTTTAAGTTTTCTTTTCTTAAAGAGGCAAAATACAGCTAAGATTGCAGGTATAATATACATAAAAATGAGATTTGAATTAACCAGGATATAACGATAAAGAAAATTAAATTCAAACTGTGTACTGCAAAGGTAATAGGTCAAGTAAAAAACAACCATAGCTAAGGGGGTATATAAATAATTACATTCCTTTAGTCCAAACAACCAGGTAAAACACCTTAGTAAAAGAATGGAAAAGATACAGATTGCGGCAAAATCCGAAAGTACACACACCAAAGTAACTAAAACTTCAAATCGTTCAAATATGTTAAAAAACGAGATGCTTTTTACCGTAATATAAAACGGAAAAGGTAGATTGGCAGTCAGGCTTGTTCCAGAGATTCCAAAGGTAAAGAAGGTAATAACAAAGGCTAATCCGGTAAAAGCAAGCAATCCAAACCATAGCCTTCTTATCTGCTCCTTTGCCACAGAGACACCAAGTTTATCAGCAAAAAATAATGCAATGATTACATTTCCGCCTACCGCAATTACATATTTAGAGGCCATAATGGTACTAGGAAGTCGAATGGTAGAGACTGGTAACAGATAATCTCCTCTAATCCTTGATATAGCGCATAAAAATAGAACTGCAAATAAGATTAGCACTGTACCAAGGGTAAGCTCCGCGAAGCGAAAGATTGTTCTTATCCCTCGAAGCAACGCATAAAACACTAACAAGATCATAATAACCATGAAGAAGTCCGACCTGGTTTTTGGCATTAGGGTAAACTGCATCGTTAAACTATAAGCAGTTACCCTGGCAGTTAATCCTATTAATATCCAAATAAGGTAACACAATATAATAACCTTAGATACAAACTTGCCTAGCAAATGAACCATAATTTCATAGATACTTAAGCCCGGATATGCCTTAATTAAGTAGATTACTATTGCAGTTAAAGGGACTGTAGCAATAATTGACCATATGGGACTAAGATAGCCACTTCTGCCTGCATCATTGGCAAGAGCTTCTGGTACCTGACGAAGTATTGTTGATATGGAGATAAACAGGTACATAAATGTGACTTGACGAAGGGTTATTTCCCTATTCAAAAGGAACACCTCATTTCATATATTTTTCCAAAGCTGAAGTGACACTGGGGAGATACGGATTTATAAGGTAAACAATCCCTAACATAACTCCAATTCCAGAAAGTAAGACATAGACAAAAAGATTTCTTTTTTTAGATAACAGCTTTTCTTTTTGACGAACAAAAGTATAAATAATTGTTGCAAAAAAAACATAGATCATGATGGTTCACCTCGTTATTTATATTTGTTATTTTCATTACCAAGGATGAAGGTTTTCGAAATTCTTGACTGGAGTTCGTACTCATAATCAATTTTTGTTATTTCCTCGGACCAGTTCTTCTTAATATCCTTCCACTCATTAAAATTATCATTTTCCACAAGTCTTGCCAGATTCAAGATATCCAACCCATGATTTAGGGAATAAGTTACGGGCTTTTTAATAATATTACTAATATATTCATTCTGTTTTGCTGTCAAGCGCTCCATTCGACTAAGTTCAAAAATATTTTCTTTGGATAGAACTTCTTTCACCATCGAATCAAAACTTACCTTAATCGTAATTTTAATAAGATCATCCTGGACCTTTGATTTTAATTTCGTATTGGTATAAGAGATTAATAATCCAGCCTCTTCAAGATAGATCGGATAACTTCTCATAATATTCCTGATAAAGTTAACCCCATCCGAGGTTTCATGATCTAAATAATCTTTTAATTTCAATTGGTCAAAAACCGTATAGCCATCAATGGAATACCCCGATTTATCAGCAATTAAATATGGAATCATAACGCAGGAATACTCCTGTCTCATATCATTTAAAATATTAACCATGGTATTGTCATTCCTGGTTAATTGCTCCTGCTGCTTTTGTTCTACAGCTTCAAGATCCTCATGTATGGTCTGCTTATTATCAATACCTTCTTGTATAAAATCACTTGCCTTTTTTTCTTTAATTACATAAATAAGAGCTTCCATTTTAATGGTTTCATCTCTTGAAAGAAAATCAATGCATTGATCCAGCCCTTGCTTTGCTGCGCCTTCACCAATTAAGAAAGAGCCTGTTTGGGCAATCGATATTGCTTTTTTATTCTTTAATTTTAGATTCTCAAGTGCCTCAAAAGCTGTCTTTCCTGATCCTTTCGCAATTGCTTCAGCCCCTGATCCCGTACCTTGTTCGGGATCAGCTCCTTGTCCAGTGCTGTAGAGAGCACTTAAGGTAAATTCATCGTCATTATAATCAATCCCCAAAACCAACACTAAATCAATCTCATCTATTTCCTTGCGACTCATGTCATGGGTGCAGGCAGCTAAAAAGATTGGAATAATAAGAATAAGTCCTAAAAATAACTTCTTCATCTGCAGTTCTCCTCTTATTTCTGCTTAATTCTATTTTCGGGAACAATTTTGTGCGGACGCTTTCGAAAGAATTTTACAGGGAAACGAAATAGCGTATCTTTATGATTGCTTCTGTCCACATCAACAAAGGGAGAAATATAAGCAACACCATAGTTATCCAGGCTGCATAAATGAGTTAGTAGAAGGATAATACCCGCTGTTAAGCCAAAGAACCCGCCTACGGCTGCTAAAAATGAAAAAAGGAAACGTATGACCCGAATACCACTGCTTAGGTCTTGATTTGGCATAATAAAGCCAGCGATACCAGCCAAAGAAACAACCACAACCACCAGTGGCGATATGATATTGGCACTAACTGCAGCTTGTCCCACTACAATACCACCTAGAATTGACATGGCTGTTCCAACTGACTTGGGAAGACGAAGTCCTGCTTCAATTAATATCTCAAAGGCAATTAATAATCCTAATACCTCAGAGGCTGAGGAAAAGGGTACATTTTGTTTTGCCGCCTGAGTAGACAATGCCAGTTGCACCGGCAGCATTTGATTTTGATAGGTGGTGGCTGCTATATAAAATGCCGGTAAGAAAATAGTCAGAATCATAGCAATATAACGAATAACACGAAGAGACGAACCAACAATAAAGTGATTGGAATAATCCTCTGGTGATTGCATCAGCATAGCTAACTGACAGGGTAATAAAAAGACATAGGGCATTCCATCCACCACAACCGCTACTCTGCCATCGGTCAAATTCGAGGATACACGGTCCGGTCTTTGGGTATACATAATCTGTGGAAATAGACTTTTCTTATTCTCGACCAGAAACTCTTCAATAAATGCAGAGGTTGGAACATTATCAATTTGTATTGCTTGTAACTTCTCTTTAATTTTATTCACAGTATCCATATTAGCTACACTGCTGATATAACAAACAGTAATATCTGTTTTTGAAAGTTTTCCGACACTTAAGCTTTCCATTACCAAGTATTCCGAACGAACTCGCCTTCTAATTTGTGCGGTATTTGTTCGCATTACTTCCACAAAGGAATCTTTTGCACCTTTGATAACTCCTTCTTCATTTGGCTCTGAAATCGAGCGTTTATCAAAGGTTCGTATATCATATACGATTGCCTTTTTTTCTCCATCAAAAATGAAGGCTACCATACCACTCAAAACAGACTTCAGTAATTTTTGATAATCCTCTTCTTCGTCCGTAAAGACATGGTAAGCACCTCCGCTTAAAAAATAGTCCATTACGGCACGTTCCGTATGATAATCCTTCAAATTTGCATCACCAAGAATTGAATGGAAAATCGCCTCATCCACTAGCTGAGAATTGATTAAACCATCCACGCAAAAGATATGAAAGGTTATATTATTTTGATTAATTTTGATTGGTCTTACTAAGACATCGCTACTCTTAGCAAATAACTCTTTTATGTCCTTTGAATTAATCGTCTGCTTCATGTGAGCATTCCTCATTCCTCTGTTCCTTAAGAAATTGTAGGGAAAATCTTCTTTATTCCTACCTTAGCTATTTTCTCAAAAATTGACTTCTTTATTCATAAAAGTTATGTTTTTCCTATTCGTCTGTTTATGAAGAAATAATAATCCTGTCTGTTCAAGGAAATTCATTTTAAGTGTATTAAAAAAGGCCATCCTTCTGGAAAATCCAGGTGGAAAGCCTTGTTTAAGTCATCTTTATGTAGTCATAACCTTACGTTCACGATATCATTTATGATGGATCGTTCTTACTGATATGATGAATCAAATAAAATATGTAGGTTTAATATTTCTTTCTAAAATAATCTTCTGCAATATCCTTTGTATGTACTGGTGATACCTTACCTATTGCTATCATTTTCAAGAAAGTCTCTGCTTCCCCTTCATCATCTGTTAAATTCTCTATCATACTATAATGATGGATTACTTCATAATTCTCTTTATAACTTTCTAGGCTATATAAAGCATTTTTAAAAAATAGATTATAAACTACTTTTGTACTTTCGTCTGACATTGTTTTCTTATAGTTATTAAGTGACTGCATTATCCGTTCTGCCACCCTTTCTGTATTAATATTTCTGTTACTATGAAACATAAACAACCGAGTTGCATCCATGCACGAAAGGCTATAATATAGGCTTTCTGTGCACAAATTGTTGCTATGCAGCCCAAAGGACTGAATAGTAACATAATTTTGTCGACCACATAAATGATATCTATTGACCTATCTATTATATCATAAATCTATTTTATGACGAGTAGTGAAAAGATGGGAAAAAGTACAGAGAAACTAATACGGGTCATCCATTACAGTTCAGCCGCAGGACGTTTATGATATGAGTTCAATAAATGTTTCCAAAATCATTTATTGAACTCATACTATTACACTTTGAACTGAGGCTGAACTGTAATGTCACCCGGTATTTTTATTACTCTGCTTCTGCCTGACTACCTACTACGATAGGGTCTGCTTCTGACATCTGCTTATAAATAAAATACTTCTCCTTTGCATGCTTTTCTGCTTGGCCAAATAACTCCTCGGCCTGATCCGGAAATGCCTTAACTAAGGAATTAAAACGGACTTGGTCCATAATATATTCTCTGAAACTTTCTGTTGGTTCCTTAGAATCAAGTACAAAAGGATTTTTACCTTCTTCCTTTAAAAGAGGGTTATAGCGGAATAAATGCCAGTAGCCGGATTGTACAGCTCTCTTTATGGTAGCCATACTTCTTCCCATGCCCTCTCTCAAACCATGGTTAATACAAGGGGAATAAGCGATAATAATAGAAGGTCCATCATACTCTTCTGCTTCTTGTAATGCCTTCATTAACTGACCATTGTCAGCATTAATTCCCACCTGTGCTACATACACGTTACCATATGTCATCAACATTCTACCAAGGTCTTTTTTACCCTGTTTCTTTCCCGAGGCAGCAAATTTAGCAATGGCTGAAGTAGGTGTTGACTTAGAGGCTTGACCACCGGTATTGGAATAAACTTCTGTATCAAATACTAATACGTTAACATTTTCTCCCGATGCCATCACATGATCCAAGCCACCATAGCCGATATCGTAAGCCCAGCCATCACCGCCAACTAACCAAATAGAACGCTTTACTAAATAATCCTTATGATCAATAATCTCTTTCACCAATCTACAGATTTCCTCATCTGTAGAAACAAAATCTTCTAAAACATGCAGTACTTTATCACTTGCCTCTTTGGTGGCTTTGCTGTCTTCTTTATAGTGAATCCAATCATGAAAGGCTTCCTTAACTTTTTCCTCAACGTTCATAGAATTGAGAAGTCTCATGTTGTCTTCCAATTTATTTCTGATCTGCTTTACTGCAAGGTACATACCAAAGCCATATTCTGCATTATCCTCAAACAAGGAGTTTGCCCAGCTAGGCCCCTTCCCTTCTCGATTCGTAGTATATGCCGTACTTGGTGCAGAAGCTCCCCATATAGTGGAGCAGCCTGTAGCATTTGCAATCATCATGCGCTCACCAAAAAGTTGTGTGATTAATTTAATATAAGGTGTTTCACCGCAGCCCGCACAGGCGCCAGAAAACTCAATTAGTGGTTCCTTAAACTGACTTTCCTTAAAGGAGGACCCGTAAGCAATTTGCTTTTTAAAGCTCACTTCTTCCTTGGCATACTTCCAGTTTCCTACCTGTTTCTCCAATTGTGTTTCAATAGGCTGCATTATCAACGCTTTACCTTTTGCAGGGCAAATATCTGCACAATTTCCGCAACCAGTACAATCCATAGGACTTAGCTGTATTTTATAATGATAACCCTCATAATTTTTGCCAATGGCTTTTTTTGTATTAAAGTCCTCTGGTGCTTTCTTTAATTCCTCATCATCCAATAAGAAAGGACGGATTACAGCATGAGGACATACCAGGGAGCATTGATTACATTGAATACAACGTTCTTCAATCCATTCTGGAACATTAACTGCAATACCCCTCTTCTCATAGGCAGTGGTTCCAACAGGGAACGTCCCATCTTCTCGTCCAGAAAACGCACTAACCGGAAGATCATTACCCTTAAGCTCCGACATTGGACGCATTATTTTTCGAATGAATTCGGGTTCATTAGGATTAGAATTATTATCTGGTTCCAGCTGCAGCCATTCTTCGGGTACTTTAACTTGATGAATGGATTTAATCCCTTTATCCACGGCTTCTTCATTCATCTTTACAATTTTTTCACCCTTTTTGCCATACATTTTATTGATACCGTATTTTAATTCCTTTAAATAAATATCTTCGGAAAGGATGCCGGTCAACTTGAAGAATGCACCTTGCATTACCATATTAATACGATTACCTAAACCAATTTTACCAGCTATCTCAATGGCATTAATTATATAGAATTGAACCTTTTTTTCCGCCAGCTTTCTCTTTAAATGGTTGGGGAGTTTTTCCTCTAACTCCTTTCCTTCCCATTGCGTATTAAGAACGAAAATGCCGCCTTTTTTTATACTGTGAAGTAAATCATACTTATTTACATAGGATGGATTATGACATGCTACATAATCTGCATGGGAAACCAAATAAGTTGAGCGTATTGGTTCCTTACTAAATCTTAGGTGAGAAACTGTTAAACCACCAGATTTTTTAGAATCATAATCAAAGTAGCCCTGTACTTCTAAATTTGAATTAGAGCCAATAATTTTAATTGCTTCCTTATTTGCTCCTACCGTACCATCCGAACCAAGTCCCCATACTTGGCAAGCATAGGTACCCTCTGGCTCCACCTGAAGATCTTTTACATCAATCAATGAGGTTTTTGTAACATCATCATTAATACCAATTGTGAAGCCTTCCTTCGGTTTATCTTCTTTCAAGTTATTATAAACAGCAGCAATTTGACTTGGATTTGTGTCTTTGGAGCTTAACCCATAACGGCCGCCAATAATTTGTGGTGCATTAGATTTTCCAATATAGCAGGAACAGATATCCATATATAAAGGCTCGCCTATTGCTCCTGGTTCTTTGGTTCGATCAAGTACAGCAATCTTTTTTACTGTTTTAGGTAAGCATTGTAGATAATGATCTATAGAGAAAGGACGATAAAGATGTACTTTCACTAATCCATACTTTTCACCCTGTGCGTTATAGTAATCAATGGTTTGTTCAATGGTTTGTGTGACAGAACCCATGGCTACAATAACATATTCTGCATCACTAGCACCATAATAATCGAATAGACCATACTTTCTACCAGTATACTCTTCAACTTTTTTAAAGTACTTTTCAACAATAGGAACAATGTCTTGGTAAAAAGGATTAGAAGCCTCCCTACCTTGAAAATAAATATCAGGATTCTGAGCAGTTCCTCGAATTACTGGATGATTTGGAGAGAGCGCACGATTTCGAAATTCCATTACTGCGTTCATATCCAACATCTGTGCATAATCAGTGTATTCCAGTGCTTCTATCTTTTGCACCTCATGGGAGGTACGAAAACCATCAAAGAAATGTACGAAAGGCAATCTTCCTTTTATTGCACTTAGATGTGCTACTGGAGCAATATCCATAACTTCTTGCACTGAACCGGAAGCTAGAAGTGCACATCCGGTTTGTCTTACAGCCATAACGTCCTGATGATCTCCAAAAATACTCAAGGCGTGAGTCGCAATCGTACGTGCACTCACATGTATTACACCGGGAAGAAGTTCACCTGCTGCTTTATAAATATTCGGAATCATTAATAACAGACCCTGTGATGCAGTGAAAGTTGTCGTTAACGCACCTGCCTGTAAGGAGCCGTGGAATGCACCAGATGCTCCAGCTTCGGACTGCATTTCTACAACATTAACCGATTGCCCAAATATATTTTTTCTTCCGTTTGCTGCCCATTCGTCGGTGGACTCTGCCATACCCGAAGATGGAGTAATTGGATAGATTGCAGCTACATCGGTAAATGCATAAGCAGCATAGGCTGCCGCCGTATTTCCATCCACTGTCATTTGAATTTTGCCCATTTTGAATAACCTCCAAAGATTCTATTTAATTATAGCTTACTACCGTTATCCACCCATTCTTTTGCGTCAACCACACGTTCAATAGATGGTTTGCTCACATTGTCAACCTTATATTTTTCCTCAGCATCCTGCCAGGCAGCAGTTCCTTCGTTGTTGGTTGGTTTCACTGCATCAAGTCTTTTATTCTTTTTTTCTTTGTCCTTGCCCTTGTTTTTTCCTCTTTCTAACATAGCCATTTCCTCCGTTTCAAAGATTAAAGTTATTATTGCTAAACTCGCTTTTTTCACTTAACAGTGTTTCCAATTTTTTTGATATCTATTACGTATAATTTCCTTTTTACTAATTTAAGTATAATTAATCCTGGAAATTAAGTATTATAGTAAAATTAATCTATGCAAGAACTGAATTTAACTCCTGACTGAACTGCAAATAAATAAAAAAAGAACAGAAGGAATCTCGTCTTTGAACTGAGACACATTCTGTTCTTTTTTATTCTTATTAAGTAAATTGACGAAGCTTTTTATTTTGATAACGTATTTACTTAAAGTGCTTTTTTAATTATTTATGAAATCAATATCTATATAATATTAGATCTGTTCTTTCTATAATACAAATATCCTGAAAGTATAATTGCTAAGCAAATAATTAAGTAATAGACAAATAACGGGTGTGTAACACTACCGGACAGTATGACTAAGGAACCAATAATAGCTAGAACAGGTATAATATACCCTTTCCAGATTCCTTTAATTGTTCCTTTTTTAGCAAGACGCATAACTGTAACATAGAGTACAATATAGTTTAAGTAACTCACACCAATTGCTATTTCCGAAACATCACCTCTCATAGATTGTTTCTGTGTGATATAGTGTATTCCCATCCATAGAAGAGAGAGAATAAATGCAAATATAGCTGAATGGATTGGCATTTGTATTGCTTCATCTTCTTTCTTTAACCAATTGCTTCCAGGTATCATGTTGCGAAGTGCCATGGAATATGGCATACGGATAAATCCAAGGACTAAGCCATTCACTGTACCTAATACAGATATAATAACAAAGATAAGAATAATCTTAGCACCTAAATCACCAAATAAGTTAGTTGCTGCTATAAAGGTTGATTCATCACCCTGTGATAAAATGGTTTCTGGTCCTACGTATGCAGAGATTCCTACAAAATAAGCAAGATATAAAACAAGGATAACTAAGGGTGAAATAGTTAGCGCTAGTGGCAGGTTTCGTTTACTGTTTTTTATCTCGTGACATATTGAGGTAGATACAATCCAACCATCAAAGGAAAAGGCAATTGGAGCAAAGGCTGCTACCCAACCTAAGCTAGTTGTAGCAGTTTTAAACGTCTCGATACTCTCTGAAGTAACTTCACTTGGATTACCAAAGATTAAACCTGCTATTGCAATGATTACTAAAGGAACCATCTTTATTATCATGGATGCATTCTGAAAATAACCACCTAATTTTGCAGAAAGTGCATTCATTATGAATAAGACAGTGAGACATCCTGTTCCGATTAAAACTGTAATTTCCATTGAAAATTCTATACCAAATAATTGACAGATATAGATACCGCTTACCCAGGCAACTATTGCTGCAAGAGTTGGTAGGTATAAAAAGGTTTGGAACCAACCAAATGCACAAGAAGGACCAATCCCAACGAATTCTTCTGTATAAGAGATTAAACCTCCTGGCTTGTCCGTTAACACTGCAAGTTGTGAAATTGCAAGACAACCAAACACAATAGCGATTGCTGCAACTACAAAAATGATAATACCTAACATTACATTCCCATTGGTATAACTTAATACATTGTCCGCCTTAAAGAAGATACCAGAACCAATAACAATTCCGGTTATCATAGTGATAGCTGTAAATAAACCGTATCTTCTCTTTTCCATAAATAATTCCTTTCAATTGTTATATGAGCATAAAAAGAGCTGTTATAAATATTAATTGTGTTTATAACAGCTTCTACTTATTCCTTACAATATTATATTAAAATTTTGTCGTTCTAGCAAGGATATTTTATATAAATACCACAATTATATTCCAAATATAATCAATTTATTATCATTTTTTATACATTGTTTTCTGATAATAATACATGTTCTAATTATAATTTGTTAAATATGCCCATAAATAGGAATTTCCTATAGCTCCAGCAAAATAGCCCGAAGTGGTGCTGCCTCTGCACCGATTATATTTAAAGGTAGTGCGACTAGCAAGTACTCTCCTTCCTCAATATCTTTTAATTGTAAACCTTCAAGAATATGAACTCCTACCTCCATTAATGCAAGATGGGTCTCATGGCCAGGTTGATTTCTCTCAATTCCAAGGGCATCAATTCCAATGCCTTTCAGCTTAAATTTAGCCAGATATTCTGCTCCAGATTGTTCTAAATAAATAAATTCTGATTCAAGAATATTTTCAAAGGAATTCTTAGTCTTAAGTAACAGGAACTCTCCCTCTGCTATCTTTTTATTTAAAAGGTCCCCTTCTGTAATTTTGTCATTTACAGAAGTTAAATCCAGTACTCTGCACTTTGTAATAAGGTCCCCCACCTCAAAGGTATCCATGGTATTCCCCCCTGGAATCATATGAAGCGTACGATCCATATGGGTACCGGTATGAAGGTTCATCTCAATTTTACTCTCATGTATTGTTCCGGTCTGAAAGTCACTCTCTACTTTAAGAATTGGACGTTTTTGATCTCTGCCTTTGTAAACTGGCATACTATGCGTAATTGGCATAGAGATATCGTATATTTTCTTATCCTCGAAATTCATTTTCATCCTCCTATCTGTAACACTTGCCTATATCCATTATATGTGCCACCATTTTCTGCCATCTTTAGCCAGTAATTCAAATGCTGCAATCGGACCCATTGAGCCAGAGTCATAATTAGGGAATTTGCTCTTTTTCTGCTTACGATATTGTATCAACTGGTCTGCAACTCTCCAAGCTGATTCTACCTCATCCCATCTAGAGAATAGGGTTGAATCACCTCGTAGAATATCATAAATCAGACGTTCATATGCCTCTGGAGTATTACCCTGCATCGGATTCAAATGGCTGGTATCCATTTTTGTTGGTACAATTCCATTATAGGAATTAAAATCTTTCGTATTGAACTGAAAGAAAACACCGACATTTGGCTGAATTCGTAGAACTAATAAGTTCGGTTCCTGTTCATCTTTATCTTGAAAATAAAGAATATTAGGCAAATCTTTAAACTGTACCACAATTTCTGCTGAACTTTTACCCAATCGCTTTCCTGTACGAATATAAAAAGGAGTTCCTGCCCATCTAAAATTATTAATAAAGAGTTTCATTGCAACAAAAGTCTCGGTCTCAGAGTTACTTGGAACATTAATCTCTTCACGATAGGCGGTTACGCTATTTCCTTCAATCGTGCCTGCTCCGTACTGACCGAATACCACATTGTTTTTTAGAAATTCCGGGGTAATCTCTTGGATTGCTTCTAATACCTTCTGCTTTTCGGTTCGAATGGAGTCCGTCTTAAGGTTAATTGGCGGTTCCATGGCAACTAGAGTTAATATCTGAAGTATATGATTTTGTATCATATCTCTCATTGCACCAGAATTCTCATAATATCCACCCCTGGTACCAACCCCTAAGGTTTCAGTTAGGGAAATTTGAATGTTGTCGATAAACTTGTTATTCCAAATGGACTCAAAAATGGAATTACAAAAACGAAGTACCATTATATTTTGAATCATTTCTTTACCTAAATAATGATCAATGCGGTAAATACTCTTCTCTGGAAAAACTTCAAGTAGCCTATTATTTAAAGTGCTCGCTGTCTTTAAATCCTTACCAAAGGGCTTTTCTATAATTAATCTACTCCAGGAGTCAGGAGTCGTAGCCATTTTGCTAACCTGAAGTCCTTGAACTATGGTTTCAAAGTATTCTGGTGCAACCGCAAGATAAAATACACGATTACCATTCGTTCCTACCTTTGCATCCAGTTCCTCAAGATAACCTTTCAAACTGATAAATTCATCGATATGAGTAAAATCATACTGATAATAATAAATCATCTCTTGTAGTTGATTCCAGATTTCTTCCTGAACTTTATTTCTGGAATGCTTATGAATGGAATCATAAATCTCTTTCTTATATTCCTCCTGTGTTTTATCTCTTCTTCCGACACAGACAATTGCAAAATGCTCCGGAATCATCTTATCTCTAATTAAATTGTAGATGGCTGGCATCAATTTTCTATGCGTTAAATCGCCTGTACCACCGAATATTACTAAGATGGAAGATAAATTAACCTCTAAATGGTCGTTCTGTTCTGTCTTCATTTACACCCCTCCTTTACAACTTTGTTTAAAGCTATTTATTCAATAAAATTATTCGCCTTGTACTTTGTTTACCACTGTGTATGGAACACGCCGTCCCTATCTGTCCGCTCATACGTATGAGCACCAAAATAGTCTCTCTGCGCTTGTAACAAGTTCATTGGTAACTCGTCGCTACGGTAACTATCATAATAGGAAAGTGCACTTGTAAATGCTGGTACAGAAATACCAGCTGTAATTGCTGTCTTGATTACTTCTCTCCATTCTACTTGATAATTACTTATAATATCTTTAAAATAATCTTCTAGCATCAAATTAACTAACTTTGGATTCTTCTCATAGGCACTGTTGATTTGATTAAGAAATTGAGCTCGAATGATGCAGCCACCACGAAAAATCTTAGCTATTTCTCCATAGTTCAATTCCCATCCGTACTCTTTTGAAGCTTCGCGAAACAGACTAAAGCCCTGTGCGTATGCACAAATTTTACTAGCATAGAGTGCTTTACGAATTGCTTCCACAAACTCCTTACTCTTAGTATCTAAATCACCGGGTCCCTTTAATATTTTGCTGGCAGCCACTCGTTCACTCTTTTTAGAGGAGAGATATCTTTCATATACGGCAGTGGTGATAGTAGGTGTTGGAACACCCAAATCAAGTGAGATCTGACCTGTCCATTTCCCTGTTCCTTTTTGACCAGCAACATCAAGAATTTTATCAACCAGATATCCTTCTGCTTCTGTATCCTTTTTAGCGAAAATATCTGCTGTAATACTAATAAGGTAACTGTTAAGCTCCCCTTTATTCCAATCAGTAAAGACTTCATGAAGCTCCAGCGGAGAAAGTCGAAGTACCTTCCTCATTATCGCATACGCTTCACTAATCAATTGCATATCCGCATACTCGATTCCATTATGCACCATTTTAACAAAGTGGCCTGCTCCATTGTCACCAATATATACGCAGCAATTATCATTGCCAACTTTTGCAGAAATTGCAGTAAGTACTGGTTCCAAATATTGATAAGCCTCTTTATTACCACCTGGCATAATAGCAGGGCCAAACCTAGCACCTTCTTCTCCACCAGAGATACCAACTCCCAGGAAATAATACCCCTGTGCCTCCAGCTCCTTGCTTCTACGGATGGTATCAGCGTAATAAGAGTTACCCCCATCCATTATAATATCGCCCTGGGATAAAAAGGGTAATAACTGACGGATAGTGCTATCAACTGCCTCCCCAGCTTTCACCATAAGTATAATCTTACGAGGTAAATGTAGAGATTCTACAAATTCTTCTATGGTATAGGTACCAAGAAGATCTTTTCCTTCAGCTTCACCAACAGTCTCATCCACTTTCTCTGGAGAGCGATTATATACGGCAACTGAAAAACCATGATCGACAATATTAAGTGCCAGATTTTTACCCATTACTGCAAGACCTATAACTCCAATTTGTTTTTTCATACTTACCTCCATTGTGGCGTAAAGTGCCAATTTTATTATAGTAAAAAGTATTTTATTTACTTTATATTCACATTCAAAATAATTCTTATACCAATTATTTTATCAAAGAAACAAAATATTTCCATATATAAATTATATCAAATTTAAAGATTAATATCCCAATTATTCGTTTAACATTATTTATAAAAGGTATAATTTCTAGTATAGAAATTAATGCTTATTAATTCTGTGACGAAAGTCACATTTTATAAATTTAAAAGTAAAAACTTTAACTAAAACATGATAATCGGCATAATGCCTTCATTTTTAATATTATTAATCTTTCTTAAATTTTTAAAACGCTTAGCCCTTCCTACGTGGTTCAGTAGAAATAAGTCTAAGCGCTTTCTGATACATAATTCAGTGCAAAAGTATGGTAAGTACTTTTGGTACGTTAATATAAACTGAATTAATTCTATGTTTAAAACACCAATTCATCAAAAATATCTTTCACTGTAGTCATTTGAGCTAATTTATGAACTTTTGCACCACAGAAAATTAATCCTTCCTCGATATTTCCTTCCACTGCATTAATTAAAGCTTTTGTTATGCAATATGGCGTATCTTTAGGATTACAATGTTCCAAACAATTGTAACATTTTTTTACTGCGACTCTACCCTTATCCACTGTGCTTAGGAATGGATTTCTTAGCGCTCTCCCAGGCATTCCAACCGGACTGATTACAATTTTGACATCCTCTTCTTTGGCCGCTAAATATGCATTCTTATACTCCTGACTTGCATCACATTCTTCAGTTACTACAAACCTCGTAGCAATTTGAACACCATCTGCTCCAAGATAAAGTGCATGCTTAATATCTTCTTTATCATAGATTCCGCCTGCAACCACCACTGGAATAGACTGATTATACTTTGCTTCATATTCCTTTTTGCATTCAATAATCCCTTTGATTTCATTATCATAGTCTAAATCATCGATTTGATACAACTGTTCTTTACTAAATCCCAAGTGTCCTCCGGCAAGTGGTCCTTCTATTACAATAAAGTCGGCTGTTCTTTTATACTTCTTATCCCACATTTTTAATATAACAGATGCTGCCTTTATGCTGGATACGATTGGTGCAATCTTTGTTTTGAAACCAGCTACAAGCTCGGGTAAGGATATTGGAAGACCAGCACCAGAGATAATTACATCTGCTCCACCCTCACAGGCAGCATTTACATACTTCTCATACTGTTTGGTAGCTACCATTATATTGACACCAACAACACCCCCTTTTGAACTCTCTTTCGCAAGCTTGAGATGTTTTTTTATAGCAAAGAGATTACTTTCAATCTGATGTTTGTTAAAATCCGGTTCATCATATCCAATCTGTGCTGTTGAAATAATGCCGATACCGCCTTCTTTGGCTACGGCTCCTGCTAACTTCGATCTACTAACGCCTACACCCATACCCCCTTGAATAATGGGAATACGAGCAATTAAATCACCTATTATCAATGGCTTCATTATCATACGGTTCCTCCTAGCTCAATACTTTTACAAAATATTACTTTGATTATCAAACTATTATTTTAAAATCAAACCGGTGCATTCACCGGTTGACTTTATTATATATTCATATGGAATTGTTGTCAATATGTTGTAGTATATTTTTCTATTTAATGTGGTTATTATTACCATGTTATAATTCGTAATTATATTCGATAACAAAAAAGACTGATAAAGGGTATTTTAACATAACCTTTATCAGTCTTAAGATTTTAAATATTATTAGCCTTTCACACTACCAATGGCAATACCTTGAACAATGCTTCTGGATAAGAATAAGTATACAATGACCACAGGAAAAATCGATATCGCAATCATCATATATACCTGCCCCAAGTCAAACTTCAGGAAGTCTGCACTTCGTAACTGTGCGATTAACAGAGGAAGTGTTTTCATCTCTGGTTTATTAAGAATTAAGCTTGGTATAAAGTAATTATTCCAGGAACCAGTAAAAGCAAATATCATTTGTACTGCAATTGCTGGTTTCATAATAGGAAGAACTATTTTATTAAACGCTCTAAATTCATGTGCCCCGTCAATTCTTGCTGCCTCGACAATTTCAAGTGGTAAGGCACTCTCCATATATTGTTTCATATAGAAGAATACGACTGGTGCTGCAATGGAAGGTACGATTAATGGAATAAAATTATTTAACAAATCCCAAGATCTCATTAATTTGATAAAACCTAGAGCAGAAACCTGAGCTGGTACCATCATAATTAATAAAATAAAGGTAAAAGCAAATCTTTTAAGTTTAAAATCATATGCATGAATCGCATAAGCAGTTATAGATGAAAAATAAGTTGTTAAGATTGCACTTCCTGCCGCTACAATAAAACTGTTAACAATACCAGTGAATACTGGAAGTTGATTATTATCCATTAGATTGTTAAAATTACGAAGGAAGGAGTCTCCGGGTATGATAGAAAACCCTCTTTGAATTTCAACATTGTTTCTGGTACAGTTAACTAATAATATATAAAAGGAAAATAGGCAAACAACCGTCAAAAGTCCCAAAACGATATAAGCAATAAAACGTCTAAAAAATATACCAAAAGTACTACCCTTTTCTGTCATGTTCACCCCTCCTTATTTCTCTTTTTTAGTTAATCTAAAGAATACAATCATACTTAAAATACCGGTAATAACAAATAGAATAACGGAAAGTGCTCCAGACATACCATAATTCTTACTATATAAATGCTTATTTAAATACATGATAAGAGTCATGGTTGAGTTGTTTGGTGTACCACTACCATTTGTTAAAATCTGTGGAACATCGAACATCTGAATACCACCGATTAAGGAAGTTATAAGTACAAAAATGAAAATAGGTTTTAACAAAGGCATAGTAATCAATCGAAAAACTTGGAAAGACTTTGCACCATCAACTTCTGCCGCTTCAAATAATGCAGTGTCGATACCCATCATACCAGCCATCAAAAGTATCGTTGTATTACCAAACCACATTAAGAAGTTCATTAATCCAACAAGCCCTCTTGTACCCCAAACTGTAGAAGTAAAACGAAATGGTTCATCAATAATACCAATACTCTGTAAAATATTATTTATAGGTCCTATATCAGAAAACATCGAGAAGAATAACATGGCAAATGCTGCAGCCATAATAAGGTTCGGCAAATAAATGACTGTCTTAAAAAATCCAGCTCCCTTTAATCTTAATCTCACATCGGTAAACCATGCTGCTAATAATAAGGATACCAATATCTGCGGAATAAAACCTAGAAGCCACATAATTATAGTATTTTTTGTGTAAGTCCATATCATAGCATCTGAAAATATTGCTTTATAATTATCAAAACCAACAAAATCAGGACCCACCTGAGTAAGACCGGACATAAAATTTTTAAAAAAGCTGTTATAGAATGTAGAAATGAGTGGTGTTAATGAAAAAATCGCGTAGATAAGGAAAAATGGAATTAAGAAAATATATCCCCATTTCGTATAGCTGACACAGCTTGATTTTTTCTTAAACATATAACCTCCTGCCTGTCTTATGGTTTCATAAGGACTTTTTTAATATTAATGTAAGGAAAATTACATTTGATTTTCAATGAAAAATTAATGTTTGCTCTCAAAAATACAGGATGAAGATATTCTTCATCCTATGAAGATGACTCCTCATTTGGCAGATTACTCTTCATCCTGTATTCTTATAAATAATTATATTAATTAGTCAGTTGTTAACTCTGGATATTTAACCTTAACATCAGTATAGAAGTTTTGTAATGCAGTATCTTTGTCAACTACACCATCAAAATAATCCTTGAATGCCTTCTGGAAGGATTCATTACATCCCTGATCATAAGGAGAAATCTTGCTCATATCAATCTTAGGAGCTGCTGCTGCAAATAATGCAATGTGATTCTGTCCGCCTAAGAAATCGGATTTGAAATCGCTGGTAGCAAGTTCATTCATAGCAGTTTGATTATTAGTGTAATCCTGTGTTTCTTCCGTGATCTTCTTCATGTTAGCAGCATCACATGTTAAGGAATACATAATCTCTTTTACTAAAGTAGGATTGTCGGTGCCAATAGCGCCACAAATCCATGTTCCACCCCAATAATAAGGCTGAGGACCTTCAGTAACAGCCCAATCACCGTAGATACCATTTCCTACAGCTTTTTCAGCATCAGGATCTGCTAAAGAGTTTCCAAGTAATGTAAAGTTGATACCCCATGTAGAGTAGAAGAAACCAAAGGTCTTTCCAGCAGGGCTCTGATCAGCTGTCCAGCCATCTGCCCAAAGGGAAGTCTTATTATTGTAAGCGTTGTCAGTAAAGGTCTTAGTCTGATCAACCCACTTCATTAAGTTTTCATCAACTACAACTTTACCATCCTGTACCCAAGGACCGGACATGTTATTGGAGAAGGTTCTATAAGAATCATCATAACCGGATAACATTGTATAGCCTTTTGCTTTCATATCAGCTGCAACTGCATTGAAATCATCCCAGTTGCTTAACTTCTTTTGAACTTCTGCTGGATCATCAGTTCCTAAAACATCCTTAGCGATAGAACGTCTGTAAGCGAATAATCCAGGAGTTGCTTGCCATGTAGTACCTCTGATAACACCAGTAGAATCTGTAACGATGTCCTTAGTGTACTGATACTGATCTTTCATATCATCAGCTGTAAGACCAAGTTCAGTTACATCCATTGCAACTGGAGTTGCTGCATTTACATATTTTAAAGCGTAGTCAGCTTCGATTAAGAAAAGGTCAACTTTTTCATCAGTTGCTGCGTCACCTTGTGCGATTAAAGCTGCATCAAGTGCATTCTGATAAGCATTATCCTGGCTAGGTGTAACTACCCAGTTAACTGTAACATCGCCAATTGTTCCTGTACCGTCAGCATTCTCTACATAACCAGGAAAATAAGCTGCAACACGATCATGGAACTCAGTATTCCAACAATGAATGTTTAATACTTTACCTTCATCTGATGCTACTGGTGTATCAGTATCATCTGGTTTCTCTGTAGGATCTGTTGTACCTGCTGCTTTTGTTGGTGTTGTTGCATTGTCGGTGTCGTCTTTGTCCTTGTTACCACAGCCTACGAACATCGTAGTAACCATAGCCGCAACAAGGAGAACGCTTAATAACTTCTTTTTCATTCTTAAATCCTCCCTCAAATTTGTTAAATGATAGTTAGTTTTGCATTTAATTTTATATCACATTGCTGTGATAGTAATGCCTGCGTTATCTTTTTGCTTTATACGGAATTATATAAGAACTCCCACTCATCATATTTTTTTCGCATAAAGCATTAAATAATACAAAATTTTAAAACTATGTATTACATTTCATAACATCTCAACCTCCCCAGGAGAGAGTATAAAATATAATCTAAAAACTTTACAACTTCTCTTAAGTTAAGAAAAGTATAGTTTAAGCATCTTCCTTATTTAATTATTTCTTGTCTCAGCCCTTTCTATTAGATATTGATTTGCTTTCATTCAAATCGCGTACTGATTTACCGTGAAGTACATTACCTTCCACCACAACTCTTTCTATAACGGATGCCTTTGGATTTTCAATTAATGCAATTAACTTTTCAGCAGCACTTCTGCCTAAGGCTCTTGTGTCCTGCTGAAGCGTAGTAAGTTTTGGTTCCAAAACCTGTGATAATAAGATACCATCGTAACCTACAATGGAAATATCCTCTGGAATTCGAAGCCCCATCTCCTTTATTGCATTCATACCTCCAATTGTCGAAAAATCGTCTGGGAATATAATACAGGTCGGTCTATCCTTCAGTTCTAAAAGCTCTTTCGTAATCTTTGCTGTTGTTACTGGATCATGATAAATACCACTTCTTACATAGTCATCCGAAACGTTTAACCCAAGTTCAAAAAGCGTCTTATAAAAACTACCCACACGATTTTGTGTTACTGAGGAATCTGCTCCATGAATATATGCAATTTTTCTGTGCCCCTTTTCGTAAATATAGGTAATCAGGTCATGCATACCTTTTACGTTATCGGAAATAATAGCACTTCTGTTGTCAAATACATGATCAATTGTAACTACAGGCAATTCGCCACGGATCAGCTCTACAACTTGCGGATCAGAAAAATCAATACATGCAATTACTACTCCGTCTACTCCACGGTATTTGCTATGTTCATAGTAGGACATATTCTTATGTCCAGTATGTTTGCTTATAAATGTTATATCATAACCGTTTCGATCTGCTTCAACTTTAAAGCTGTCCAATACATTAGCGAAGTACTCATGGGTTAATCCACTCTGTGCTTCATCTACAAATAACACTCCTATATTATAGGTACGATTGGTCTTTAAAGCTCTTGCAGAAGAATTCGGAAAGTAGCCCATCTCTTTTGCTATTCTTCTAACATTTTCTTTTGTTGCCTCTGCTATATCACTATGATCATTAAGTGCTTTACTAACAGTTGCAACTGACACGCCACACCTGGCGGATACATCCTTAATTGAAATCACGATAAAACTCCTTCTTCGCAAGTATTTTGATTTCGACTAAATATTATTACCATATCTTGGATGTAGTTTACTTAATCGTTTTCTGTTATGTTAATCTGTCGTTTTAAACAATTAAAATGCGTTTTAGATTCATTAATTATAATTTTTAACAAATCGTCTCTACGAAAATCCACAATATGTTGTATATTCTGCAAGCAATAATTCGTTTTTTATAATAATTGCCTATAACTTACATAAATCATCTTAATCCTTTTCGTACTTTTTTGCAAGTCTTTTTTTAATAAATTACGAAAATTAACTTAATCGTTTTCTTAATAAGGTCCACCAAAGAATTTAACAAAAAATAATAATGTTTTTCTGTTAAATTGTACATATTAGCTATTGCATTTATAAATAAAAAATGTATGATTAATGTGATATTGTCGATTGATAGGAGGTAAGTAGATGGAGAAAGTAATTGGTCTTTTATTTGATATTGAGCAGAAGGCAAATCAAATTTTAGATCGGGCTAACGACGAAAAGAATGAATTATTCGAAGAAAATGAAAAAGCAATCGCAATAATGGAGGCAGAAATTGCAGAGGCTAATAACGTTAAGGTTAATCAGCTTTTAAAGAAAGCCGAAATAGATTTAGAATCTGAAAAGCAGCATTTGATAGAATGCAGCAACAAACAGCTTTTTGATCTTGAAAACCGTTATAAAGCGAACCATGACTCACTCGTTGATCATGTTTTTCAATCGATAATAGGGAAATAATTTATTTCATTTATAAATTATTGTTTTATACGTCGCAAAGTTTTATGTCTGTTTTTTGGGATTACAGGCATTGAGAAAGGCATGGTAATTATATGAATACTTTGATTTCTTATAGCGGTATCAATACCAAGGTTAAAGCAATGAGCCAACGTTTACTAAGTAAAAATGACATACAGCAAATCATTAGCCTTGAGTCGGTACCAGATTTTATTGCTTTTTTAAAAAAGCATCCAGGATATCATGACCTCTTTCAAAAATATGACGAACGGGAAGTACATCGTGGAGAAGCAGAGAGAGTATTTATAAACGCTTTATATCTTGATTATACTAAAATCTACTATTTTGCTTCGGATAAGCAACGTAAGGATTTGGAACTCATATTCTTTCGATATGAAGTAAATGTCTTAAAGGCATGTATTCGTTTGATTCATACCAACGAGAAGTATTATGATTTGTCTTTGTTTAATCAGTTCTTTACAAAGCATTCACCGATTGATCTTGCTAAGTTAACTGCTTCCCGCTCTATGGAAGAGTATATTAGTAATTTAAAAGGAACACAGTACTATGAGCTGCTTACTAAATTAAATAGCAAAACAGGGTTGTCTTCTTTTGATTACGAAATGGCGTTAGATATTTATTATTTTACAAAATCCTGGAGGTTGAAAGAGAAAGCCATAAGCGGGAATAATCGTAAAGCGTTTACGTTTCGTTTGGGGAAAGAGATTGATCTACTTAATATTATGTGGATTTATCGTTCCAAGCGTATGTACGATATGAGCGCTGCTGATATCCTTACCTACTTGATACCAGTCAACTATAAGCTCACCGCCCAAGAACTAAGCCGACTAATTTCAGCTGTAACTTTAGATGAATTTCTTCACCTTCTTTTAACAACCAAATATAAGAATTTTGTTGTATTTTTAAAAGATGGTACCATGGAGCATGAGTATGACAGCATTATTAATAAGATTTTTCATTATAATATGAAGAAATACCCTGCATCTATGACAGCCGTAAACTACTATTTATATCGTAAGGACAAAGAAATTGGATTATTAACTACAGCACTGGAATGTATTCGTTACGGCTTAGATATTAAGAAGAAACAAGAATATCTACAAATGCACTAGAATGGAGGTGGAGGCATGATTGAAAAAATGAGATTTATTAGTATCACTGGCCCCAAAGATGATTTTGACCGTGTTATTAATCAATATCTCACAAGATATGATATTCATCTTGAAAATGCACTTTCCGAGTTGAAATCCACATACGGTTTAAAACCATTGATTGAAATCAACCCGTATAAAGAAATTCAGAGTAAATCAGAGGAATTGGTAAAACGATTGGATCCAATTGACATTTCCTCCTTTAAGCGTTTGTCCTTTGATGAATCTGCAGATATAGTGAAAAATGCGTATACTCTTCTTTCGGATCTTAATGAAAAAAAGCATGCTCTGAAAAATCAAAGACAGGGGTGTAACGAACTTCTATCACAAATTGAGCATTTCAGACACTTGGATTATAATATTCATCAAATTATTAATTTGAAGTTTATTAAATATCGCTTTGGTAAGATCCCAACAGAATATTATACAAAGTTCTCCAAGTATGTTTATGAGAATTTAACCACTGTATTTTATGAATGTGAACGAGAACGCACTTATGTATGGGGTATTTACTTTGTACCGGCAAATGAAGCTGCGGAGACAGATGCCATATTCAACTCCCTTCATTTTGAGCGCATAAAAATACCTGATGCCTATGAAGGAACCCCGGAAGAATCTTATCAATCAATTATGAGAAAGTTAAGCGAAATCAACCGAGAACTCGATGCACTTAACTTAGAAATTACGCAACGATTAAATGAACATGCTGCTGAAATTTTACGGGCACATGATGCAATAGTTGTTCTGTCAAATAATTTTGATGTCAGAAAATATGCTGCTTGTACCAGAGATCGAGGCTTGCATGACGTCTTCTATATAATTTGTGGTTGGATTTCAGAAAAAGAAGGTAAACTGTTATTAAAGGAAGCAGAACAAGACGATCTTATGTATTGTTTCTTTGACGAAGGTCAGGCTGATGTACAGAAAGAGCCTCCGATTAAACTTCGAAACCCTAAAATTTTTAAACCGTTCGAAATGTTTGTAAGAATGTATGGCCTGCCAGCATATGGCGAAATGGATCCCACCTCTTTCGTCGCACTCACCTACTCTATTATATTTGGTATCATGTTTGGTGATGTTGGTCAGGGCTTGTGTTTGGTAATTGGGGGATATCTACTATTCAAAATCAAGAAGATTCCATTGGCTGCAATCATTGCCACGGCAGGTATCTTCTCCACTATCTTTGGTTTTATGTATGGCAGCGTCTTTGGCTTTGATGATTTGATACCACCAATTTGGCTCTCCCCTAGAGAAAATGTAATGACCATCCTTATTACTACCGTTGGCTTTGGTGTATTACTGATTCTCACTACAATGTTTATCTTTATTATTAACAACATAAAGGCTAAGAACTGGGGTAAAGTTCTTTTTGATATCAATGGTGTTGCTGGCCTTGTTTTCTATGCTGCCTTGATATTAAGTGTTGTACTTGTTTTCACCGGACATGAGATGCCCGGAGCAATTGTGCTATTTATATTTTTAGGAATACCACTTATCCTACTCTTTTTCAGGGAGCCATTGACTCACTTGATTGAGAAAAAAGCACATATCTTTCCAGCGAACAAAGGCGAGTTTTTTATGGAAGCTTTTTTTGAAATGTTTGAGGTATTGTTGAGCTATCTGACAAATACCATCTCCTTCCTACGTGTTGGAGCATTTGCACTTAGTCACGCTGGTATGATGACAGTTGTTATGTTACTTGCCGGAGCTGAATCAGGTAATGTAAATATTATTGTATTAATTTTAGGTAATCTAATTGTTTCCATATTGGAAGGCTTTGTGGTTGGTATTCAGGTGTTACGTCTTGAATATTATGAAATGTTTAGCCGCTTTTACAAAGGCAATGGCCGAGAGTTTAAGCCTTATAAGAGTAAAATAAATAAAAATTAAAACTAATGTTTAAAAATCTAAGGAGGAACTACCATGACTATTCAAATTCTTATTGTTATCGCATTATTATTAAGTATTATTATTCCTTTCGGAGCATTTTTCTATAGTAAAAAGACAAAGGGCGGCTTTAAAGCAGCACTTGGTTTTAACGTATTTTTGTTCTTTAGTTTCTTATTAATAGCTAATGTTTCTATCTTCACAGGTCATGTATCTGCTGCTGAAACAACAACCGCTGCAGCTGCTTCTATCGATAGCTGGAAATATATTGCTGCTGCACTTGCAACTGGTTTATCTGGTATCGGTGGTGGTATTGCCGTTGCTTCCGCTGCTTCCGCTGCTTTAGGTGCTCTCAGTGAAGACTCTTCCATCATGGGTAAATCCTTAATCTTTGTTGGTTTGGCAGAGTCCGTATGTCTTTATGGTTTCATTATCTCCTTAATGATTCTATTTTCATAATTCACCTGACAACTTTGGGCTAGAGTTTAAAGTTTGCAGGTACCTAGAAAGGCATGGTTATTTATATGCGTATGTATCTGATCAGTGACAATGTAGATACTTATACCGGAATGAAATTGTCGGGTGTTCATGGTGTTGTGGTACATACCAAGCCCGAATTAAAAGAAGAATTAGATAAAGTACTTTCCGATAAGACTATAGGCATCATTTTAATAACTGAAAAATTAAGCAACGAATTTCCTGAAATTATAAACGATGTAAAATTAAACAGGAGAATCCCTTTAATCGTTGAAATACCAGACAGACATGGTACCGGACGTAAACCGGACTTTATTACATCCTATGTAAATGAAGCCATTGGTTTAAAATTATAAATTGGAGGTAATTATGACTCTTGATGAAAAATTAGAGCATTTCTATACTTCAGTAATTGATAGTGCTACGAAACAGAACATCGAAATCGTAGAAGAATACAAAAAGACACTGCAAAAACATTTTGAAGCGCGTAAAGAATCTGCAATACGTAAAGCAGATGCTTCGTATCGTACTGCTTCCGATAACATTCTTCGTGAAAGAAATCGAAGAAGTTCTGCTGCTTCGATGGAAATTAGACGTAAGCTGTTAGAGAAAACTGCAGAGTACTCCGCACTAATATTTGCTGATGTAACAAAGAAATTAGAGGAATATAAAAACACACCTGCGTACGACGATCTTTTGTATGCGCAAATTACCGGTGCTACTGCTTTTGCTAAAGGGGATCAGATAACAATCTATATTGATCCTTCCGATGCAAGTAAAAAGGCTGCACTCGAAGAGAAAACGGGTGCTGCACTTACGGTTAGTAACCGTGAGTTTTTCGGTGGAATACGCGCTGTAATTCCATCACGCAGTATTCTAATAGATCATTCGTTTTTAACGAAATTAGAGGAAGCTAAGAGTTCTTTTACTCTTTAAGATTAGGAAAAGGAGTTTATCCTTATGAATGTAATAGGTAAAATTAATGGTATTAATGGACCCATCGTATTTGTCGGCGGGAATGAAGCCTTTAAAATAGGTGAAATGGTTTTAGTGGGTAAGGATAAACTAGTTGGCGAGGTAATCGGTCTAGTATCTGGCAAAACCACAATTCAGGTATATGAAGAAACCACCGGCTTAAAACCCGGTGATGAAGTTACAGGAACCGGCTCTGCTATCTCTGTAACTCTAGCCCCTGGCATCCTTAGTAACATTTTTGACGGAATAGAACGTCCACTGCAAGAAATTGCAAAACAATCTGGTGCTTTTATTTCCAGAGGTGTTACCGTAGATGCTCTGGACACTTCAAAGCTTTGGGATGTACATGTTACAGTAAAACCAGGGGATAAGGTATATGGTGGAACGATCATTGCTGAAGTTCCTGAAACCAGAGCTATTGTACACAAATCCATGGTGCCTCCTGATGTAAATGGTGTTGTAACTAAGGTTGTTCCAGATGGCAAATATACAATTAAAGAAACAATCGTTACAATTACAGATAATAATGGCCAGGAAAAGGAATTGTCCTTAACACAAAAATGGCCAATTCGTGTTCCAAGACCAACAGCTAAGCGTTATCCTGCTGACCGCCCCCTGGTAACCGGACAAAGAATTATTGATACTCTGTTCCCAATTGCTAAGGGTGGCACTGCTGCTATCCCGGGTGGTTTTGGTACGGGTAAAACTATGACCCAGCATCAGCTGGCGAAGTGGTCAGACGCAGATCTTATCGTATATATTGGTTGCGGTGAGCGTGGTAATGAAATGACAGAGGTACTTGAGGATTTTACAAAGCTTGTAGATCCAAAATCAGGTAATCCCTTACTTGATCGTACAACCTTAATTGCAAATACCTCTAACATGCCAGTTGCCGCACGTGAAGCTAGTATCTATACTGGTATCACCTTAGCAGAGTACTACCGTGACATGGGATACCATGTTGCTATCATGGCAGATTCAACTTCTCGTTGGGCAGAGGCTCTTCGTGAGTTATCCGGACGTCTTGAAGAAATGCCTGCAGAAGAAGGTTTCCCTGCTTATCTTGCCTCCAGACTCTCCGCTTTCTATGAAAGAGCTGGATTTATGCAGAATTTAAATTATAGTGAAGGTAGTGTCTCTATCATTGGTGCTGTTTCCCCTCAAGGTGGTGACTTTTCCGAACCGGTTACACAGAATACCAAACGTTTCGTTCGCTGTTTCTGGGGTCTTGATAAGTCGCTTGCATATGCAAGACACTTTCCTGCAATTAACTGGTTAACCAGCTATAGTGAGTATCTCTCTGATCTCGAACCCTGGTACATTAAAAATGTTGGTGAGGATTTTGTAGAATGCAGAAATCAAGTTCTCAACATTTTAACACAGGAAAATCAGTTAAATGAAATTGTTAAATTGATTGGTAGTGATGTGTTGCCGGATGATCAGAAATTAGTTCTGGAAATTGCAAGAGTTATCCGTCTTGGTTTCGTTCAACAGAATGCTTATCATCCATCCGATACTTATGTACCGATGGCAAAACAGCTTAAAATGATGCAGACTTCCCTCTATCTGTATCACAAGGCTAAGCTTCTCATTGACCGTAGTATGCCAATGTCCTTATTAAAAGAAAGTAATATATTTGATAAAGTGATATCTATTAAATATGATGTTGCTAATGATGAATTGCATAAGTTTGATGAATACAAGGCAATGATTGATGAATTCTATGATAAGATTATGAAAACGAATGCATAAGAAGGAAAGAAAGGAACGTAATTTATTATGTCGATAGAATATTTAGGACTAAGTCAAATTAACGGCCCCCTTATCGCTCTTGAGGGTGTTAGAGATGCCTCCTTCGATGAAATCGTTGAATTAACCGTAGAAGGCAACAAAAAGAAGATTGGCCGTATTGTAGAACTATATGAAGATAAAGCAATTATACAGGTGTTTCAGGGTACGGAAGACATGTCTCTGTTTAATACCCATACAAAATTAACCGGTCATCCTATGGAGGTTGATTTATCTCCAGAGATGCTTGGCCGCGTTTTTAATGGTGTTGGTCAACCAATCGATGGACTTGGCAAGATTATCCCAGAGACAAAAAGGGATATTAATGGTCTTCCACTCAATCCCTGCTCCAGAGAATATCCTCGTAACTATATTAAAACCGGTATTTCTGCGATTGACTGTTTAACCACCTTGATCCGTGGGCAAAAACTTCCCATCTTTTCTGGAAATGGTCTTCCACATGACCTCTTGGCAGCACAAATCGTAAAACAGGCTTCCTTAGGTGAAGATTCTACCGAAGAATTTGGTATTGTATTTGCAGCCATGGGTGTTAAGCATGACGTTGCTGATTTCTTCCGCAGAACCTTCGAAGAAAGCGGAGCTAGTAATCATGTTGTTATGTTCTTGAATTTAGCAAATGATCCTGTGGTGGAACGTCTTATTACTCCTAAGGTAGCTTTAACTGTTGCTGAATACCTGGCATTTGAAAAGGGCATGCACATTCTTGTTATCTTAACTGATATGACCTCTTTTGCAGAAGCAATGCGTGAGGTATCCTCTTCCAAAGGAGAAATTCCAAGTAGAAAAGGGTATCCGGGTTACTTATATAGTGAATTGGCAACCTTATACGAGCGTGCTGGTATTGTTCATGGTCAAAAAGGTTCAGTCACACAGATTCCTATATTAACAATGCCAAATGATGATATTACTCATCCAATTCCTGACTTAACCGGATATATCACAGAGGGGCAGATTGTTCTTGACCGTTCGCTGCATCAGAAATCAGTATATCCACCGATTAATATTCTTCCATCTCTCTCCCGTCTTATGAAAGACGGTATTGGAAAGGGATATACTCGTGAGGATCATCAGGATTTGGCAAATCAGCTCTTCTCTTCCTATGCACGTGTTGGTGATGCCAGAGCCCTGGCAAGCGTAATTGGTGAAGATGAATTATCTCCGGTTGATAAAAAGTACCTTAAATTTGGTGCAGCTATGGAACAAGAATTCGTCTCTCAAGGTCGAATTGAAGACAGAACAATTATTCAGACCCTGGATAAAGGTTGGGAGTTATTAAAGCTTTTACCAAGAGAAGAACTTGACCGTATTGATACAAAGATTTTGGATCTATATTTTAATAAAAATCAAGCATAAGCGAATTGAGGTGATCCCATGAATCCGAATACCTTTCCCACTAAGGGTAATTTAATATTGGCTAAGAATTCTCTGAAATTAGCAAAGCAAGGTTACGAATTGATGGATAAGAAACGTAATATCTTAATGAGAGAACTCATGGAGCTAATTGATAAAGCCAAAGATGTTCAAGCTGAAATCGATAATACCTTCTCTTCTGCTTATCTTGCTCTGCAACAGGCAAACATTGAGATGGGAATTAATCATATTTCGGAAATTTCTCAAACAGTTCCGGAAGAAAATTCCATTGAAATTAAACAACGTAGTATTATGGGTACCGAGATTCCCTTGGTTGAATATGATACGACACCAGGCAAACCTACTTATGCTTTTTTTCAAACGAAATTATCCCTTGATGAAGCAACAAAACGCTTTAACAAAGTGAAAGAGCTTACCATACGTTTGTCTATGATTGAGAATTCAGCCTATCGCTTGGCTACTAATATTAATAAAACCCAAAAAAGAGCAAATGCTCTAAAAAATATTACAATTCCAAATTACTCTTCTCTTGTAAATCAGATTCAAAATGCTCTTGAAGAAAAAGAAAGAGAAGAATTTACAAGACTTAAGGTAATTAAGAGGCGACAAACAGCAAATTAAAAAACTAATAAATGAACTAATAAGTTGTTTCATTTAACATGTACAAAAAACTCGCTTAGCGAGTTTTTTTGTTATCAATGACAACTTGATATAAACAGGCGGAACAGCTATTCTTCTTGCCATGAATTGGAATTTAAAAACATTTAAAAAATCGTATATTATTTTTGTTTCGAGACATAATAATATCAGATACGACGAAGAACTTAACTTGCATGATGCTAATACACTTCGTTTATAAGTTCCTTTTAGTCGTATCTAAAATTTAAATATAAATGTTTGTAATTACGTCTCAGAATTACAATCAGCATGATTTCTGGAAAGATTAGGAGATGGTAGCTTTGGACAGTTTCAGAAAAGAAAATGAAAAAAGATATCGGACTATGAAAAACTGAATAATTGCACTAAAAATCGAATGAGACACAAATAGTAAAGGCAGGGATATTGTTGATCCCTGCCTTTATTATATATTTTTCTCTACTATCTTACTTACATCATAGCCGCTTGGGTTTTGGAAAATCCGAAGGCCGAATTCGCCTGCAATGGAAAAAATATGGTCAAAAATATCCGCTTGTATAATTTCATATGCAGTCCATTCTATTTCATCAGTAAATGCATAAATTTCAAGTGGCAACCCAAACTCAGTTGGAGGAAGCTGACGAACCAACAGAGGCATATCTTTAAGGAGCTGTGAATGCTGTTCCAAATAATTTTGAATATATGCTCGAAACGTACCAATATTCGTCATATGTCTACCATTAATTAACAGTTCTTTATCAAAACTTCTGGTAATATTATATTGACTTAGTTTCTGTTCTGTCTCACTGATATAATCACTTAAATACGCAATTCTTCTAAATTTATCTACCATCTGTGGGGTACAAAAAGTTATACTGTTAACATCAATATAAATATATCTTTTCATTCGTCTCCCACCAGATTCTATCATACCACGCCAATTCTTAAAGGAATCAGATACAAAGGCATATGCAGGAATTGAAATAATTGTTTTATCAAAGTTTTGAACCTTAACGGTATTTAAAGTAATATCAATTACATTACCGTCTGCTCCGTATTTCTCCATTTCAATCCAGTCTCCAATTCTAAGCATATCATTTGCTGTCAACTGAATACCTGCCATAAACCCAAGAATAGTATCTTTAAATACAAAGGAGAATACCGCTGCTAATGCACCAATACCACTAAGTAAATACCATGGATTTTGCTTCATGAGGATACCTAGCATAATGATGCCTATGATTGTCATGATAACAATCTTTACAACCTGTAATAAACCCTTAATTGGCCTTATTTTTGATATGGGAAAATTGCTGTAAATGTCATTTGCAGCATCTAATATAGAATTAAATACAAAAAGTAAAACAAATAATATATAAAGAGAGGCTGCCCGGATTAAATATCCACCTGCTAATCCATAGGCTGGAGCAAACAAATAGAGAACAATACCTGGAATTAAGTTGGCCAATCGATGAAAAACTTTACGGTCTAATAAGCTATCATCCCACTTATATTTATTCTTATGGATAATTTTTGCTAAAATTTTAATTACAATCTTTTTAGCAATTAAATTTAGTAAAATGCAAAGGATAACAATAATTGCAGTAAGTATGACAAAGGAAAGATAATTAATAAGGCCTTCCTTAACCCCTTGCGCCTTCAAATATTCTTGCAAAAGCGTCATTTTTAATAAATCTCCTTCCATTCACTTCTATATAAGTATTTACAAAATTCTAACTATTTTTATTGTTTTGTAATTTACAAAATATTAATTGTATTCATTAATTAGAAAATGCAAAATTTTAATTGATTCATTAATTTGTAAATGCAAATTGCATTCATTGTTGTACAACTAAAATAATTAAATGCACTTTCTTATTGTATTATATATTTGAATATTTTACATGTCAATTTTTCCGTATGACATAAAGTGACTATGTCTTTTGCTTGTTAATGCTATATTATATAAATACATCATCTGTCATTATAATACTGGCTAATGCACTATATACCATTATTTTCATAAAATTTTAATGTTAAAATTTGCATAACATGATATAATGTCCACAGACATTATATCTGTGCCGAATGAGTGAGTGCACATCTTTGACACTAGGTGCCAATATCATGACTTTCAATGAATTATGTTATACTTTATAGGTATAAGTATAAAGAAGTCATTATTTGGAATTATAATGATGATTATAACTATGAAAGAGGTGTAACTATGTGGTTTATGAAATCACAAAACGATGTTCTAAATGAGTTGGGCGTTAATCCCATGGTAGGTTTATCTCAAGCAGAAGCAGCACATCGTTTGGAACAATACGGTTATAACAAACTGAAAGGTAAACCGAAAAAAAGTGTATTAGCTTTATTTCTATCTCAGTTAAAAGACATGCTTATTTATGTATTATTAGCTGCGGCTGTTATAACTTTTTTTATTCATGAGTATGCCGATTCTATAATTATCTTATTGGTAATTATCTTAAATGCGGTTATTGGTGTTATTCAGGAATTTAAAGCCGAGAAAGCTGTAGAAGCTCTTCAAAAAATGACAACACCAAAATCCTTAGTACGTCGTGATGGTAAGGCAATTGAGATTGATTCAGAAGAGGTAGTTCCTGGTGATATCGTTTTACTAGATGCTGGTCGCTATGTTCCTGCTGATATCCGTTTATTGGACACTGCCAATCTTCAGATTGAGGAATCAGCACTTACTGGTGAATCCGTTCCATCCACTAAGAATGCCTCTGTACAGTTACAAGACCCAAAAACTCCTATTGGTGATATGAGTAATATGGCCTTCCTATCGACCTTAACAACCTATGGCCGTGGAGAGGGTGTTGTAGTTGCTACTGCGATGAGTACGGAAATTGGTAAAATAGCTTCTATTCTTGACGAAGATAATGATGAAATGACACCACTTCAGAGAAGACTCGATGAGCTGGGACGTATATTAGGTTTTCTAGCAATTGGTATCTGTGCTTTAATCTTTGTAATTGCATTAATTCAAAAACGTGATTTATTTGAAATGTTCTTAACTGCTATATCCTTAGCTGTTGCTGCTATTCCAGAGGGCCTTGCTGCTATCGTTGCAATAGTATTAGCTCTTGGCGTTACTAGAATGTCTAAAATAAACGCTATTGTTAAAAAACTACCTGCAGTTGAAACCCTTGGTTCCGTTAATATTATTTGTTCCGATAAAACCGGTACATTGACACAGAATAAAATGACGGTTGTTCAACAATATACCTCAGGAAATTTGTCACACGTACCTGGTGAGGGAAGTAATTTAACTGCAACCCCTGATGAACAAGAACTAATCAAATCCTTTGTATTATGCTCTGATGCTACCTATATTAATGGTCAAGGAACCGGTGACCCAACGGAAATAGCATTAATTATACTTGGTGATAAGTATAACCTTACAAAGGCACAACTAAATGAAAACCATAAACGTTTATCTGAAAACCCTTTTGATTCAGATCGTAAATTAATGTCTACCTTAAATTCAGAAGGTAATACCTATCGAATTCATACAAAGGGTGCCATTGATAATATATTAAAACTTTCTACCACTGCTTTGGTTAATGGCAATATTGTTCCTCTTACACCTGAATTAAAGGCTGATTATCTTAAGATAACAGAATCCATGTCGGATAGCGCTCTTCGTGTTCTTGGTGTTGCGTTTAAAGATACGGATAAAATGCTTCCTCCTGAAGAAATGGAAAAGGACCTTACTGTCATTGGTCTTGTAGGAATGATTGATCCTCCGAGATTAGAAGTAAAGGATTCCATTCATGAAGCAAAAATGGCAGGCATTCGCCCTATTATGATTACAGGTGATCATAAGAATACTGCTGTTGCTATTGCGAAAGAGCTTGGAATTGCTGATTCAATTTCACAAAGTATAACTGGTACAGAAATTGATGAAATGACGGAAGAAGCCTTTGCAGCTCATATCAACGATTACAGAGTATTTGCCCGAGTATCTCCGGAACATAAAGTTAAGATTGTGCGCGCTTTTAAAGCACAGGGTAATATCGTATCCATGACCGGTGATGGTGTAAATGATGCTCCTTCTTTAAAATATGCTGATATAGGTGTAGCGATGGGTATTACAGGTACTGATGTTGCTAAGGGTGCCAGTGATATGATATTAACCGATGATAACTTTACTACAATAGTACATGCGATTGAAGAAGGCAGAAATATTTATAATAATATCAAGAAATCCGTAATCTTCCTGCTCTCCTGTAATCTGGGTGAAGTAATTACTATATTGATTTCAATATTATTAAACTGGCCGGTTCCGCTCCTCGCCACACAAATTCTTTGGATTAACTTAATTACAGACTCCTTACCAGCGATTGCCCTAGGTGTTGATCCTGGTGATAAAGATGTAATGAAACAAAAACCCAGAAATCCAAAGGAAAGTTTCTTTGCCGGCGGTGCAGGGTTTAGAGCTGTATTAGGTGGTGCTTTAATCGGTTTATTAACCTTGGCGGCTTTCTATTTCGGGTTATCACAGCATGGCTATGAGTTGGGTTCCAAAATGTTATCCGAGGATGTATTAGAAGAAGCAATTCCTTACGCTAGAACAATGGCCTTTGTAGTATTAGCAGCTTCCCAGCTCTTCTACTCCTTGTCCATGCGTAACTTTAATAAATCAATTTTCCGTATCGGTTTCTTCAGCAATAAGTATTTAATCGGTGCAATTATTGTTGGTATCTTACTCCAGTTAGTGGTAATAACTGTTCCTTTCCTTTCAAGCGCTTTTGGGGTTCACAACCTAAGTCTTTCTGAATGGGGAATTGTTATTGGCTTCTCCCTCATACCACTTATCGCGAATGAGATTATTAAGGTATTTGCCAGCAAAAAAATTGATAAATTATAAAAATAAAATATAATAAAACCATAGGTGCTATTCTCATATCATCTATGGTTTTAACACTAGAAAGAGGCGTAATATGGAACAAGAAAATCGTATAAAGGTTATCTATCTTGCTGGAGGATGTTTTTGGGGAACTGAGAAGTATTTATCTAATATTGAGGGAATTGTAAGTACAGATGTAGGTTATGCCAACGGAAATACAGAAAATCCCACTTATAAAGAGGTGTGTCACAATAACACTGGTCATGCCGAAACAGTTCGAGTATACTACGATCCAAAGCAAATTCGTTTAGAGTTTATTTTAAATATGTATTATGATGTAATTAATCCTACTTCAGTAAATAAACAAGGGGAGGATACAGGAACACAATACCGTACTGGTATTTATTACGAGGATTTTAGTGATATTCCAGTTATCGAAGCATCCCTCAAAGAGCTACAAACACGATATGAAAAGCCAGTTGCTATTGAAATGCTTCCACTTAGCAACTATTATTTGGCGGAAGAATATCATCAAAAGTATCTAGATAAAAATCCAAATGGCTATTGCCATATCAGACCGGATAAGTTTGAAAAGGCTAAGTTAGCAAAGGATGTATTCTAGGTGTAATAAAGGATCTGTTTTTAGGTAAGGATCTCATAAGTCATTTTTAGTGTTATATATTCGAAGAAGTATAACATGACCATCTGGATTTGCCTTACCAACAAATGCTTGTAATAAATCATGCAATCATTTGTTGCCGGTCTGCACCATCTGGTCATGTCATACTTCTTCTTTATTTACTCCTCCTATGACTTATGAGAACCTTACCATCATGACAAATCAATTTTAATAAACCGTAAAATTAATTTATCATGATATAGACAGTCTTATTATTTATTCTTATTTCTCAAAAGTCTCAATTACATGTTTAACAGTCTTACCGTTTTATTGGATATTATAATGGTAATGGTAATTCTGTGAAGACTTTAATTTATCCGTAATTGATTTTAGTTGTTTGCTCCGGTGTAAATATGGACTGCGTCTCTTAAAAAGGCAGCTAGTCCTGGTTGCTTTTTATCGTAATATGCGGTAAAACGTTCATCATCAACATACATCTGTGCTAAGCCCGCATGAGCTTCTTGGGAATAGGAGGGCCAGGTAAAGGTTAACCATTGACGGTGTAAGTCAGCTGTCTTTTGCGCTAATTCACCTGCTGGGTCCTTCGTTGCAAAGGCGGCTTCCAAAGTATCTAATACCTCCTGACCAAGTTTTTCAAACGCTTCATAATCTTCCTTAGACATATTCAGCATTTTCTGATTTGATTTATTTACGGTATCTTCACCATACTTCTCTCTTATTTCTTTTCCGTACGTTTCTTCATTTTCGTCAATTAACTTTTTCTTAAATCCTTCAAATTTTTCTTTATCACTCATTTTAATTAATCCTTTCTTGCAATCAATTGATTTTTTTACATTATCAATTAATAAATCCAGTTGTTTTCTCTGAATAAGGAGTTTTTCTAAATGGCTATTCAGTGCCTTTTCTTCGTCGAAATCCTGTGAAGATATTAGCTCCTTAATAGTGTCAAGATTAACGCCCATTTCACGGTAGAACATGATCTGCTGCAGCAGCTCCACTTCTTTGCTCCCATAAATACGATATTTTGATGAATTAATTCTTGCCGGCTTAAGAATTCCAATTTCATCATAATAACGAAGGGTTCTGGTACTGACACCTGCCATTTGACCTAACTTCTGAATTGTATATTCCATATTGTTTTCCTCCTTACAAGCATAGTCTATACCTTTACGTAGCGTTAATGTCAATATAGTTTTTTGAAATTATCAAGATTATTTATAAAAAATGTTTAGATACAAAAAAAGCTTCCTATATTACAGTTTTGAAAGATATTTTTGCAATTATATATTGTAACGAACCTATATTCGTTAGCATCTACAAAATTGCAAGAAGTCAGTCAACCTGTTTTAAGGAAGCTTTTCTTTGCTTATATTATTTACAAGAATTTACCGTACAATACTTAAGGGTTATTTAAAAATCAATGTGAAACATTTGAGGAAAGCATAGGTTATTGTTTTTAAAATTAAGCTTCAATGGGCTTATTCTTTATCCTTTGAACATTTTACTACTTCTATCGTGCTTGCTAATACACCTGCAGATATTTTTGCAGTAAGAGAAACACAGCCTTCCACACAACAATGAGGTGCACATTTCGGTGCCGGGGAAACTTCAAAATCGGATCCTACAATTTCTAACACCTTAACAACCTCACAGTTTACTATTTCAGGAGATACAAACACATTTTCAAGTTTAAATACAACGCTTTTTACACAGGTAAAGGGCACTGTTATTGGAGAACAACCATACGATCTAATTACAATTGGAATTTTTAATTCTACAAAAATCTTAATATCTGCTGTCTTCACTCCAGGAATAGGTCCATAACTCGGACATACAAAATCTTCATGTATCTCACAACTGGTTTCTATTACCTTAGCTTTTATATCATTGCATACAGAAACAACTTCATATCCAGGAACATCAATGCAACATTTTACGGATGAGGTAGTTTCCTTCGTAACTGTCTGTTTTATGATAGGATGAACCAAGGTTACACACCTTTGATTGCCTTGCTCATGGTCATTATGGTCTGAACATTTCTCATAGTCATGCTCGTATTCAGTTCCGTTCTCTTTCTCTTTTTCTTTATCCTTATCCTTATCATTCTCCTTTTCTATTTCCTTACTGTAACAGTTGTTGTACTTATCAGAAAAATAATCTGTATAAGGTAATTTATATTCTCTCATATTATAGTCCCTCTCTTTATATTAATTAAGAGCAATTAAAAATCTTAGCACTATAATATATGTTTAATCGACATATTTTGACCCTTGAGTATTTATATTAATGTGAGTAATATGATTAACTATCTCCTAGCACAACATATTGAATTCTTATGTAAGGTTAATTGCCTGCTTCAGCTGCTTAACGTATTCTGTTACGTATGGAATACATTCTTTCCCATACTGGCCAACAAGTTTTACTATTGCACTTCCCACTATTACACCATCAGCAATCTGTGCCATTGACACTGCCTGTTCCACTGTTGATATTCCAAATCCTATAGCACAAGGTATCTCTTTTATTGCCTTTACTTGCTCAATCATCTCATTAACATTGGCTCCGATTTCACTGCGAATACCAGTAACCCCCATGGAAGAAACGCAGTACAAAAATCCTTCTGCTTCAGAGGCTATGGCCTTAATTCTTTCCTTTGAGGTAGGTGCAATCATTGAAATTAATGTAACACCATGTTTTAAACAAAAAGGTTTTAATTCCTCTCTCTCATCATAAGGAACATCTGGTACAATAATTGCATCAACACCCACTTCTTTACAATTTGTTAAAAATTTTTCTGTCCCATAGGTATAAATAGGATTGACATAGGTCATAAAGGCAAGGGGCAAATCAAGCTTTTTCCTTATTTTTCTTACCATAGTAAAGATGTGATCCGTTGTTGTTCCTACCGCTAATGCTCTGGCATCTGCTTCTTGTATCACTGGTCCTTCGGCAACTGGATCGGAAAAGGGGATGCCAATTTCTATTAAATCGGCTCCAGCCTCTGCCATAGCATAAATAAGATTTTCTGTTATTTCCAGGTCAGGATCTCCAGCTGTTACAAATGGAATAAATGCCTTTTTATTATGAAATGCTGTTTCTATTCTATTCATGGATCTGCACCCCCTTATATCTTGCAATAGAAGCTACGTCTTTATCTCCTCTGCCCGACAAATTAACTACAATGATCTTATCCTTATCCATTCTAGGTGCAAGCTCTCTTACATAAGCTATCGCATGGGCACTTTCAATTGCTGGAATTATACCTTCCATTTTCGCTAGATACTCAAAAGCATTAATTGCATCAAAATCAGTAACAGCGACGTACTCAGCTCGTTTTGTGTCATGCAGATTTGCATGCTCTGGTCCAATTCCTGGATAATCCAAACCTGCAGAGATGGAATGCACAGGTGCAATTTGTCCATACTCATCCTGGCAAAAATATGATTTCATACCATGAAATATTCCTAAACTTCCTGTAGCTATAGTTGCTGCTGTTTTGTTGGTATTCACTCCGTGACCCGCAGCTTCACAGCCGATTAGCTGTACTGTTGAATCACCTATAAAATCATAAAAAATACCCATTGCATTACTGCCACCACCGACACAGGCTACAACGGCATCAGGTAATCTGCCTTCCCGTTTTAATAATTCTTCTTTCACTTCTTTCCCAATTACACTTTGAAAATCACGAACGATTGTAGGAAAGGGATGTGGCCCCATTACAGAACCAAGTACATAATGGGTGTCCTCCACTCGTTTGGTCCATTCTCTTAACGTTTCATTAACGGCATCCTTAAGTGTTTGAGTGCCTGATGTTACAGCATGTACTTTTGCTCCAAGGAGTTCCATACGAAACACATTTAAAGCCTGGCGCTCAGTATCTTCTTTTCCCATAAATATTTCACATTCCAGTTCTAGAAGCGCAGCCGCTGTGGCAGTTGCAACGCCATGTTGCCCCGCCCCTGTTTCAGCAATTACTCTTTTTTTGCCCATTTTCTTAGCTAGCAGCACCTGACCTAACACATTATTTATCTTATGGGAACCGGTATGGTTCAAATCTTCCCTCTTTAAGTATATCTTTGCTCCATTCAGATCTTTCGTCATCTTTTCTGCATAATATAACATCGATGGCCTACCAGCATAATTTTTTAAAAGCTCCTCAAGCTCTCTATTAAAATTCTCATCTTTTGTGTATGTTAAATATGCCTCTTCCAGTTCTAAAACGGCATTCATTAGCGTTTCCGGAATAAACTGACCTCCATGTAGACCAAATCTTCCTTTTGACATAGGAATTACCCTGCCTTTCCAAGTATTTTAGTTTTAATAAAAATCTATAGCTTTTCTTAAACTAAATTGTTCTTACCTTTTTTACAAAATCAATTATCTTCTCTCTATCTTTATATCCATCCGTCTCAACGCCACTACTTATATCGATTCCATAAGGCCTTGTTAATCTTATTGCAGTCTCTACATTTTCGATACTAATACCACCTGCAAGAAAAAATTGTCGCTCTGTATAGGATAGAAGGCTCCAATCAAATCGTTCCCCACTGCCACCGTAATGATCATTCTTATATGTATCGAATAATAAGTAATCACCTGGTAGCTGTTTTACAGGAGTTATACTATCTTGATCCTTTACACGAATTGCTTTTATAATTTGCGCTGTGGTACAAGAAGTCAAAAATTTGATATATTCCGCATCTTCATCCCCGTGTAATTGTACAAGATCAATAATGCCTTCCTTTACTAATTCCAAGATTTTCGATACCTCTTCATTCACAAATACTCCAACTACTTTAATATTAGGTTTTAACATGCCTTTTAATGTTCCCGCCTCTTTTGCACTAATTTGCCGTTTGCTTTTCGCAAAAACAAACCCTACATAATCAGGTTCCATTAGATTAACGGACTCAATATCCTCTTGTCTGCGAAGTCCACAGATTTTAATTTTAGTCATGATCAACCTCCGTCCTGCACTTAAATTAAAAGCTTTCGTTTATAAAGCTCTAATGTAACAATGATAGAACAAAAGTGTGCTTTGCACACTCTCGCGTTCAAATACTTTTAAAGCACAGCTTTTGTTCTGCGCGCGTAGCTGCGCATCATTAGCCCGCAGGGCTTTTTATATAACAGGAAATTCAAAGGAATTTCCTGTTATATAAAAAATAGCCTTGCTTATATAGGGCGACCTTGTTTATAGGTCTCCAATGTTATGATATCCCTTTAAGCTGTGCTAGTATGTTATTTGGAAATTCCTCTAAGCACAGACAGCATCTCTTTTTTATTGGGGCTACGCATTAAGGTTTCTCCAATTAAAACAGCATTTACTCCTGCATGTTTTAAAGATTGAATATCATGTGCATCTCGAATTCCACTCTCTGCAACAAAGAGAATCTCTTTTGGAACATATCCTCTTAACTGTATACTGTTATTAATATCCACCTCAAAGGTCTTTAGATTACGATTGTTAACACCAATAATTTTTGCACCTGCCTCAATCGCGGATTCAATCTCTTCCTTTGTGTGAGCTTCCACAAGAGCGGATAATCCAAGCTTCTTACAAATCGTAAGATATTTCTGTAAGGTCGGTGTATTTAATAATGTACAGATTAATAATATCGCATCTGCACCAAGAAGTTTTGCTTCATATATCTGATATTCGTCCACAGTAAAATCTTTTCGAAGTACCGGTATTTTTACTTCTTTTTTAATTTCACGTAAATAGATATCGTTACCTAGGAAGAATTCTGGCTCCGTTAAAACAGATATAGCGGATGCTCCTGCGGCCTCATATTCCTTTGCTATATTAATATAAGGAAACGATTCTGCAATTATGCCCTTTGACGGTGAAGCTTTCTTCACCTCACAGATAAAAGCCATTTCATTGTCTTGACCTTGAAGCATTCTTTCAAATGAAAAATAATCTACCTTTCTACTTAGTTCCAGGTCCATTTGCTTCTCTATTAATTGAATTACCTTTGCTTGAGATTGCAGTTCTTTTGACCTTTTTACTCGAGCTAGACTAGAAGCAGCTATTGTTTCAAGAATCACTCTTTACCTCTCTTTCTTATTGCAACACGCACATTACTGTTAACTTTTATACTTCATTTGAAAGGCGGATGAAATTCATTAACTGCCCCATTGCTCTTTTGCTGTCAATTATATCAGCAGCTTTACGAACACACTCTCTTAAGGTGATGTTATTATAAGTCATATAGAGGCATACAGCAGAGTTCAGTAGTACAATATCTCGCATTGGTCCTTTTTCTCCACTAAGTATTCTTCTTGTAATATCAGCATTGGTTGCTGGATCACCGCCAAGTAATTCCTCTGGATTACAATATTCAAAACCAAACTGATGAGGGTCAAGAAAAAAACTATTAACCTGACCGTTATTCACTTCACATACAGTTGTTTTAGAACACAGAGATACCTCATCCAACCCATCATGCCCATGAACCACCATCGCTCTTTTTACCCCTAGATTAGCAAGAACCCTCGCCATCGGTTCAACAAGTTTCTCGTCATATACACCCAATAATTGGAGATTTGCATCAGCAGGACTTGATAGTGGACCAAGGATATTAAAAATTGTTCGTACTCCTAATTCCCGTCTTACCGGTGCCGCATATTTCATGGAAGAATGATAGACTGGAGCAAATAAGAAACACATTCCAATTTCTTTTAAAATCATTTCACTTCTTTCAACAGGTATATCAATTTTAACTCCCAGTGCCTCCAGTACATCTGCACTTCCGCATTTACTGGAAACACTTCTATTTCCGTGCTTTGCAACTGGAATCCCCGCAGCAGAAATAATGAATGCAGATACGGTAGATATATTGAAGGTAAAGGCTTCGTCACCTCCAGTTCCTACAATATCTAATACGTCCCCATCATGTCTTAGTTTTAATCCATATTTTCTCATGATCATTGCACAGGCTGTTATCTCTTCAATTGTTTCACCTTTCATACGGATTGCAGTTATAAATGAGGCAATCTGCGCATTTGTAGCAGTTCCACTCATTATCTCTTCCATTACTGACTTTGTCATATCTAAAGATAAGTTTTCTTTATTAAGCAACTGATAAATAGCTTGCTGTATCATAAATACCTTCCTTTCTTGGCATTCTGCCTAGCGAGATGTAGACGAACGAAATCTAGTTTAAGGCTGAAATGTTATCAATATTGTCAATCATATTCCAAATATATTACTTATTAATCTGAAGAAAATTCTTTATTATGGTTTCTCCCTGTGGAGTTAGAATTGATTCCGGATGAAATTGAACGCCGTAGATTTCATAATTTCTGTGCTTTACAGCCATTATTTCGCCTTCATCATCTTCAGCAATTGCCAGAAGTTCATCTGGCAGGGTTTCTTTTCTAGCTATTAAAGAATGATACCTTGCTGCTTGAATTATCGGTGCTAATCCATGAAAAATCTTCGCACCATTTGCTATATGGATATTGCTCTGTTTCCCGTGCATAAGTTGCTTCGCCAAGGTGATTTCACCTCCTGTTGCTTCACATATTGCTTGATGCCCCAAACAAACCCCAAGGATTGGTATTTCTTTTAACTCTATTACCACTTCTTCAATAATTCCTGCATCCTTTGGATATCCTGGTCCGGGAGAAATAATGATATGTGTTGGGTTTAAATTTTTAATTTCTTCTACTGTCATTTCATCATTACGGATAACTTTTATATCTGCTCCCAACTTACCTACTACTTGAACAAGATTATAAGAAAAACTGTCATAGTTATCGATTAATAAAACCATTATCCCTCAACCTCCCTAGCTCTTAAGATAGCTTCCATTACCGCTTTTGCTTTGTTTTCCGACTCTTCATATTCCTTTTCTGGAATACTGTCTGCTACAATTCCTCCACCGGCCTGAACATACACACGATCTTTCTTTTTTACTGCCATTCGGATTGCAATACAGGTGTCCATATTACCTGTAAAATCAATATAGCCAATTGCTCCACCATAAATCCCTCTTGGAACTTTTTCTAATTCCTCGATGATTTCACAGGCTCTAATCTTTGGTGCTCCGGATAAGGTTCCAGCGGGTAAAATTGCTTCTATGGCATCAAGGGCATCCTTTTCTATCACTATACTTCCCTCCACCTCGGAGGTAATGTGCATAATTCTAGAATAGCGTTGAACTCTCATATAATCGGTAACATTAACGCTTCCATACTCACTAATCTTACCAAGGTCATTTCTGCCCAGGTCTACCAGCATATTGTGTTCTGACAATTCTTTTTGGTCTTCCAGCAACTCTTTTTCAAAAGCAATATCTTCTTCTTTATCCTTTCCCCTGGGTCTTGAGCCAGCAATTGGGAATGTAGATAACTTACCATTTTTTAATCGAACCATCGTTTCTGGAGAGGTACTGATTAATTGAACATCATCATTTTGCAAAAAAACCATATACGGGGAAGGATTTGTCGTTCGAAGCACACGATATGCATTTAATAAATCTTCCTTATATTCTGTCTCAAAACGCCTGGAGATAACTGCCTGAAATATATCACCGTTAACAATATAATCTTTGGTTTTTTCAACCATATTACAGTACTCTTCTTTTGTAATATTACATTCAAAGTAAGGCTTACTACCTGATGAAGTTTTTTTAGGAAAATGTACGGTCTCCATAATAAAATGAGTTAGAGACTCTAAATCAGTCAAAGCTCTTCCGTAGTTTTCGAGAACCTTATCCGTCTTCATGTTTACAACAATGCTAATCTTCTGTTTCAGATGATCATAAGCAATCACTTTATCATAAAGCATCAGGTCAAAATCGGGGAAATCACTTTCCGCTAGTTTTAAGATCGGTTCTGCATAAGCAATCATCCCATAGGAAAAATATCCGACTAACCCCCCTGTAAAAGGTGGCATATCAGTTAGCTTAGGAGCTTTGTACTTCTCAAGTAATTCTCTTAATACCTCATAAGGGGTCTCTGTAGGTATTACTTTTTCTTCACCATCCTGGATTGTTACTTTCTTATTCTTACAGGTGATATGTAGGATTGGGTCAAACCCCAGAAAGGAATATCTACCCCATTTTTCACCGCCTTCAATGCTTTCCAATAAATAATAACGTTTACTGATCTGTGAAATTTTTCGTAATAGTGTAATAGGAGTTATAATGTCGGCGTAAATTTCTTTACAGATTGGAATAATACTGTACTCTTTTGCAAGAACTTCAATTTCATTACTGCTCGGTGTAATCATTGTCACATACCTTTTTCATTGATGGGATGAAAAATCCTTTCCTTTTTATTTGATATAATTCTTTGGTCTGTCTGCTGGTGAACCGTTAAAAGGGTATAAAAAAAGCCTCTGTCACTGTAATTTACAGGGACAAAAGCTACTAACTTCTGCGGTACCACCCGGTTTGATGTATAAATACATCCTCTCATTTTGCATACCATCATATGCACCCCACTGATAACGGAAAGGGTTCCCGTAAGCGCCTACTCTCTATTGATTTGGGGCTTCCCTCACAAGTCCATTCAGAAATATCCTTGTAACCGCATTCCCACCAACAGCGGCTCTCTGTATACAAATAATAAATCTTACTTCTCTTGCTCATCGGTTTTATATATTAATCGCATTATAGCAATGTACAATTTGCTTTGTCAATATGTTTTTTTAGAATATTTATACTTTTATTGCAAATAATACAACTATTTTAAACTCAAAATATATAGTAAAGGATTTATAATTCATTGTTACTGCCGTACTATTATCATTTATAGTTATATTCATAGGCAATATCTATAATATAAATGGATGTTTAATTATTTATGTGTATGTATATTAATAACCATTACCCATAATTATACATTTTGTGACCTGATAACTATTTCACATAAAATAAAATAATAATTTTTAAACCCTACCAAACTTAATTTAATAAAAATAATAACGATAAAACTTTTCATATCAAAGTTTTATTAAATTTCTACTGTGAATTTTAATGCATTTTTAATAAACTATACTACTAATAATTGTTGACAATAGAGTATAAATAAGTTATATTAGTAACAACTTGGAGCTTTTCTGGAAGGTGCTTCAGAGGCATAAAAACAGAAGATTTTATTTCGTTTAATATAAATGAAACCATAGATAAAAACATTAATGTTAACACTACGATTCATAATTCCGGAAGATAATTCAAATTTGATTACTGTTCGTATTAATACGTAACAGTCAAGCCGTTTTATGGTTTGTTAAATTGTAATTAAGCCGATATCTTGGAGGAATCTAAGTTTATCGGCTTTTATAATAAGGAGGTTTATCCTTCGAGGAATAAGGAGAATTAAATATGTCTAAGAAAGTTGCTATTCTAATGGGAAGTGACAGTGACCTCCCAATCGTAAAAGGGGCTATTCAAACATTAAAAAACTTTAATATTCAAGTTGAAGTTCATGTAATGAGTGCTCATCGTACCCCAAAGCAAGCCTGCGATTTTTCTTCTTCCGCAAGAACAAACGGGTTTGGAGTAATTATATGTGCAGCAGGTAAAGCAGCGCATCTAGCAGGTATTATTGCTGCTCATACCACTCTCCCAGTCATTGGTCTTCCAATTAAATCATCCACTCTCGATGGTTTGGACGCACTTCTGTCTACCGTACAGATGCCAAAGGGTATCCCGGTTGCAACTGTAGCTATCGATGGTGCAGATAATGCAGCAATACTTGCAGCTCAAATACTTGCAGTACAGGATGATCAGCTTTCGAAACTGTTAGAGCAAATGAAACATGATATGGTAGAGGAAGTTATAGCAAAAGACGCTCAGTTACAAGCATTGCTATAATGGAATTTTTCACATAAGTAATCTCACGCTCCTGCGAATATCGCACCACGCGTACATCCAGCAAGTAATAATTATGTAATTGCAGTTATAAAATCAAAGAAATGGAGTAATGCAAATGGGATTAATCAAAGACGAATATCTACAAAAAATGATTTTATCAGAAGAATTAACAAAGATTCTTACTAACAGCAAAAAAGTTATTATCCCCACATCAAAAGAAGAATTAATTAAACTTAGCTTTGGACCAGAAAATAAGGATTTATATGAAGTAGCTTATGACATTCCTGGTAAAGGTTTAATTCAGGAAGCAACTGTAACTCGTTGTAAGAATGGTGTTGCTATTAATTATTTAGAAGACTATATGCGTCGTCGTGATCCAGACTGTACGGTAATTGGTGATCAGTTGGATACAGATAAGCCAAGATATAACAATTTGTTTGGAAAGGATTTTGCTGGACTGCGCCAGGAAACCTTTGATTGGCTTTCCAATGAGGAGTTAATTGTTCTTCCTTTTATGTCAGGTTCCTATGAATATGGATATGATTCCCTTCTTGTTGCGCCTGCGAATGCTGGTTTCTTCGCTTGCGGCCTTGCAGAATTACAGGGCTTCTTAAATATTGAAGAAATGAAACCCGGATTTAAGCCTAAGGCAGTTGTATATCTTGCACCACCCTTCCGTCATACACATTTTAATGGAAAGCAAATCGTTGTTCACAATCGTCTGGATTCCGTACACGAGGTGTTTGCTTATAACCTGTATCCAGGCCCAAGTGCAAAAAAGGGTATCTATGGTGTTCTCCTAAATATCGGTGAGCGTGAAAATTGGTTAACTGCACATGCTTCTACTGTTAAAGTAATTACTCCCTATGATAATGAAATCGTTATCATGCATGAAGGTGCCTCGGGTGGTGGTAAAAGCGAAATGATTGAAGCAGCACATAGAGCTCCTGACGGTAGACTTGTATTAGGTGAAAATCTATCAACCGGCGAAAAATTCTATTTCGAATTGTCTGAATCCTGCGAGCTTCGTCCAGTGACAGATGATATGGCACTCTGTCACCCAAGCATACAAAACGACAGTAAGAAACTTGTAGTACAGGATGCTGAAAATGGCTGGTTCTTAAGATTGGATCATATAAAGGCATATGGAACCTCTCCGGCATATGAAAAAATATTTACCCAGCCAAGTGAACCTCTAGTATTCCTAAATATTCAGGCTGTCCCTAATTCAACCTGCTTAGTTTGGGAACATACTATGGATAGTAACGGTAAACCTTGTCCTAATCCAAGAGCTATTCTTCCAAGAAGATTAATTCATGATATTGTATCAGAGCCAGTTGAGGTCGATGTAAGAAGCTTTGGAGTTAGAACCCCACCTTGCACCAGAGAAAATCCATCCTATGGTATTCTAGGTATGGTTCATATTCTCCCTCCTGCTCTTGCATGGTTATGGAGACTTGTAGCACCTAGAGGATTTAATAACCCAAGCATCATAGGTGGTACAGGAATGATAAGCGAAGGTGTTGGTACCTACTGGCCATTTGCAACTGGTAAAATGGTTAAGCAGGCTAATCTTTTACTTGATCAAATTGTTAATTGTACCAGCACAAGATATGTCCTTATTCCAAATCAACATATCGGTGTTTATAAAGTAAGTTTCAATCCACAATGGGTTGCTAGAGAATATATTGCAAGACGTGGTGGAGCTAAATTTAAGGTAGATCATTTAGTAGAAGCTCGTTGTGCTCTTCTTGGCTATGGACTTGATTCTCTTAAGGTTGATGGTCAGTACATTAGAAAAGCGTTCCTTCAACCAGAAAGACAACAGGAAGTTGGAATAGACGGTTATGATGCCGGAGCTGCTATCTTAATCGACTTCTTTAAACAAGAAGCATCCAAATTTAATACTGATGAATTACATCCACTTGGAAGACAGATTATTGAATGCCTATTACGTGATGCTCCATTACAGGATTATCTTGATTTAATTCCTATGAGATATTAGTTAAAACTGTTCAGAACCAAACGGAATATTAAAAATATCCTTAGAAAGCAAGCTTTCTAAGGATATTTTTTTGTACAAGAATAAATGCCAGATGGTTTTACTTGCAATTAATATTAGTTTGGTGAGAGCCAAACAAGAAAAAACAGCAGGGTTTTGATCTGGTTTTGAATAGTACAGTTTTTTATATATCACTTATTTATCACGTATTAAAAAGGCTACTGCAAGTGATTTTATCCCTTTGCAATAGCCTTTTTAATTTCCCCTATTAATTATTTATTTCATTGCTATTAATTCATTTATTAATAAAACCTAATCCATGTTATCATAAACCGGTCTTATTTCAAAGTACAAACAACCTTACCATCTGCTGATGGTGTTATTACTGTATCATTTCCAGTAACTTCAAAGCTTCCGTTATCAACTGCAGCTATATTAGATACATTAACAAGTACTACCTTGTAATTCTTTGAAGATTTCACATCGATGGTTATTGTCTTACCGCTCTTAAGAATTTCTGCATTCACTGTAAGAACAGCTTTATCGTCATAGACAACAGTAGTCGCAGGAGTATTATCAATTAATTCGTATGCTTTTAAGATTACATTATCTGAGTAATCATAAACTGCGTCCTCATCCTTCGCTCCCACCGCTATGATACTTCCTTCTTTCACAAGTAAAGGAATGCTCAGATAATCGTGTTTCTCTTTATACCAGGTACTACCCTGCTTCGCTTCTCCGGTAAGGAAATTCGTCCATTTACCTACTGGCAGATAGTACTGTGCAATTCCTTCATCATTGAAAATAGGTGCAACAAGTAAGGAATCACCGAGGATATATTGTTTATCCAAATAAGAACAGGTCGGATCTGATGTATATTCCATTACCATACTTCTCATAGAAGGAATACCTAATTTAGCAGTCTCAATTGCATTACGATACAGATATGGCATTAAGGATGCTTTTAGTCTGGTAAAGAACTTAACTACTGCTACTGACTCCTCATCATATGCCCAGGGCACACGGTAGGAAGAACTTCCGTGAAGACGAGAATGGGTGGATAATAAACCGAACGCACACCAACGCTTATATACGTCAGGTGTTGAAGTACTTTCAAAGCCACCAATATCATGGCTCCAATAACCAAAGCCTGACATTGTAAGGGAAAGACCACCACGAAGGCTTTCTGCCATTGATTCGTAGTCAGACCAGCAATCGCCACCCCAATGTACAGGGAATTTCTGACCACCAGCAGTTGCACTTCTAGCAAATAATACTGCTTCGCCTTTACCGCTCTTTCTCTCTAATAAATCAAATACGGTCTTGTTATATAAATAGGTATAATAGTTATGCATTTTATTTGGATCGGAGCCATCAAAGTAAACAGCATCTGTAGGTATTCTCTCGCCAAAGTCTGTCTTAAAGCAGTCTACACCCATATCCATTAAGATTTCAAGTTTATCAGAGAACCATTTACATGCTTCCGGATTCGTAAAGTCTACAATTGCCATTCCAGGCTGCCACATATCCCACTGCCATACATCGCCATTAGGACGCTTAATAAAGTAACCGCCTTTTACACCTTCCTCAAACATCTCGGATTCTTGACCAATATAGCTGTTAATCCATACACAGATCTTTAAGCCCTTTGCCTTAAGACGTTTTAACATTCCCGCTGGATCAGGGAATACTCTAGAATCCCAAAGAAAGTTTGACCAATGGAAATCCTTCATCCAGAAACAGTCGAAATGGAATACCTTTAGTGGAATTCCTCTTTCAAACATACCATCTACGAAGCTGTTAACTGTCGCCTCGTCATAGTTTGTAGTAAAAGAAGTTGAAAGCCATAAACCAAAGGTCCATGCCGGAGGCAGGGAAGGCTTTCCTGTTAAGTCAGTATAGCGCATCAGAACTTCCTTCATGGAAGGTCCATTAATAATAAAATAATCAAGTTCTTCGCCAGGAACTGAGAACTGAACTTTCTTTACCATTTCAGAACTAACTTCAAAAGATACTTTCTCAGGATGGTTTACAAATACACCATAACCTTTATTTGAAATATAGAATGGAATATTCTTATAGGACTGCTCTGTTGAAGTACCACCATCCTCATTCCAAATATCTATGGACTGACCATTACGTACAAATGGAGTGAAACGCTCACCCATACCATAAATTAACTCACCTACAGAAAGAGAAAGGCGTTCTCTCATATAAGTATCATGCTCTTTACCGTCATCGTAAGCAATGCCTTTCCAGTCAGTCTTAACATATGCAAGATCTCTCCAGCCACTATCTGTAACTTTCTCATCACCACGATAGAAAATCATTTTCCAGGACTTTTTATTGATCTCAACACGAAGATTTCCACTTCTTACAATAAGTGTATCCTCTAAATCTTCAATAACCAAGTTGCTGGTTTCATCAATTTCTATCTCAAATTCTGGTCCCTTATTAACTACACCCATATAATGATTCGTTCTTACTCTTAACACCTCTGGTGCAGGAGCAGAAATACGAATGGTAAGATTAGGTCCTCCCAAGGTATCACCTCTGTGGTTAATTTTATGTGTTGGAGCACATAACTTCACTTGGTTTCCCTCGTTCTTAGTAAAATAAACTTCAGCAGGTGAAAATACTTCCGTACCTTCCTTATGCAGCCAGCATCCGTTACTAAATTTCATAGTATCCTCCTTTTGCCGTAATGGCAGGCTTTATATTTTTAAAACTTCAATTTCTCGACACAGCACCTATAATCTATGCAATATCTAAGTCAAATGCTCGATTTCAATTTTTTGAGCAAACAACAATTTCTCATGTATTGAGTTCCATGTTGTAATCATAGCAAATGCAATTAGGAAAGAAAATGTAGTAAATTTTCATTCTAATGGCATATTTTCTAAGAACGCAGATGTCGTAATTGCTTATAAAGAGAATGCAAAATTCTGCTTTCTACACTATATAATAGTTTGTACAAAATTTAAATTGTTATTATTATAGCTTTTTCACATGAAATATTATAGCATGATTACTAATATTTACTATTGTAGTATTTTATTGCAATTGGACATAGAAAAGCGCGCCGCTATGCGACGCGCTTAACAATAAATCTATTTAAAGTTTTATTGTTGTAATAGTAGTTTTGCAATGGCAGGTGCAACAAGATGAAATGTTCTAGTATCATTATTATAAGCGATAGTAGCGACTACATTTGATTCTGAACCATAACTTGTAAAGTTAATGGTATACCCTGCGGTAGTTGTAATCTTTAAGGTGTTGCCTGTAATCATTTCTATATAAAAATTAGTGTCAATAGTTGCCCCATTAAATGCTTGCATGATTGTTTCTTTTTCTTTGTCGGTTAGGTCTCTTACTTTAACCTGCTCAAGGCTAAACAATTCCATCTTCGTTATGGTAGACAAATCAAGTACAGGTAATTTTTCTTTTGAGAGATCTCTTATATCACCAATTACAGCTTTAACTGTATCCGTTTTAACACGTACTAACAGCGAAGGATAAGAAATCACCATGATAACTCTTACATTATCTCCAGGAGGTGTTACTCTCGCATTAATCGTTAAAATGTCAGGAGTACTATAATATATTTCATCTAAAGATACGGTAAACCCGCCAGTTGGTCTCTCGCCGCCTGCAATTAAAGCATAGATATACTTTCCATCTCTTATATAATGAATACCCTGGTTCTGATTATTTTCATTATACCACTTTACAAGTACACTATTATCTTTAATATCATCAACCATTAATTCTTCATAGGAAACCTCTGTAGGTTGTGAATCCGTGGTAACCTTTTTAACTTCTCCGGTAACACTCTTAATATTCTTTGCGTTTAATTTTAGGAGCATATGAGGGTAAGTCTCGACCTGAGTCACCATCATATCAGGAGAAGGTGACTTTACATAAGCAGCTACAAAGGCCTTGGTTGAGGAGGCATAAGTTATCTTATCAATTCCCATGGTATAACCGCCAGTTGGCTTCTTACCAGCACCAACCAGAACATAAACTACATTATTATCTTTTTTGAAGGAAACTCCTTCTTTCTTATAATTTGCGTTATACCAGTTCAAAACAGCTTTGTTTTTCGCTATGGCATCCTTTGAAATTTCTGTATAAGCAACTTCTTTTTCTGAAATGTTCTCTCTGGTGATTGACAATACTCTTTTGTTACTATCCCAGGAAACTTTTGCTCCAATACTTTCAAATACGGTTTGCCCAGGAACAAAAACCTTTCCACGAGTGAGTTTAATTGAAGATTTTAGTTTTACAGTTTCCGGTATACCTGAAAAGTCAGCATCACGATGAACATAAAGTTCGCTTTTACCAATAACTAACTCTAAATGCATCATGTCAATATCCAACCAGGCTGTCTTATTCTTTCTATCCCATCTCACAGAAGCACCTAAGGCTTCTGCTGTCTGTCTTAGAGGAACCATAACCTCTCCGTTGGATATATAGGAGGAAGTATTGTACTTTAATGTTTTATTGTTTACGGTTACAGTGATTCTTTGAGTGTGACCGCTAGCGAAAGCTGTCATGTTAGTAAAGAAAGTCATTATAATAACTAAAATTATTAGTTTGCTTATTTTTTTCATAGAAATCTCTCCTTTTGTTAAAATGTATTTGTTGTCAATCAAACATTAGACGCCATCAAATACCAGAAGGTTCCTACTATACTAAAATTTTGTTATTTCTCTTCCACTAATTCGAATCCTCCGTTGGTTCCTATACCTTCAAATAAAATACAACCATGACGATCGGAAAATCGAACTTTAACTACCGCATCAATGCATTCCGTAATACTTCTACTCATAAGTCCTTCCACTGGAGCTTTAATTGAACCGCCTTCTGCATAATTAATAATGATATCTAAGCGAAATCTACAATCTTTGAACGTAATTCTAATTTTATTTTTACTTCTATAAAGATTTTGTATTTTAGAGCCATTGTAGGTTGTAAACATAAAAATTCTATCTTTATATCGAAACATTCCAATAAAGCCAGTGAAACTGCCAATATGCATAGGAATTTTAGCAACGCTAATGGAAAGAGATACATTATCCGGTTGAAAATGGTTTGATTGAAACCAGATCCAGCTACTTGGCATGGAACGTCCCCAATCCTTTTCGATGTAACCAATACCATTTGTAAAGTCTACTTTTTTTCCAGCTATTTTCAGATGACCAATAATTTCATGTTGGATGTTAATAATATCATGATAGCATTCCATGCAAGGGTCTAGTAAGAAAGGTCCCATTACACCTGGACTAAGTACACTTCTGGGATATTCAAGAATATTGCAAAAATACAAATCACCCATGAGACTGAGTTCACTACTTATTAGATTAAGTTTCATTCTACTTTTCGAAAAGAAGTTGTCTCCAATCATAATTTCAAACTTATCCTCATTGTAAGCAAAATCACTTAATTCATAATGGAAATAGTACTCCTTATGCTTGTCATCCAATACTTGAATAAAGGCATGGGTATCCCACTTTCCAATGGATACGCCTGGAATAACAGCATAGGTTTTTTCTCCTTTACTGTCTGTAAATCGAAAATACCAACCTTCAAAATAGCGTTTTTTCTTATTTCTTCCTTGAAAGATATCTGGATGAAGTAATTTTTTTATACAATACATGATTTCCATCTCCATTTTTCTCATTAATATGATGATTAGCTAAACATCTTATTTCCTTTGAGTTAGTATGTGAAATCAATATAAAAATATGCAAAAGGTGAACTTAGCTTTTTTCCTCATTCGAATAGTTAAGTATTACGGTTAATTGTTCTGCTCTTTCTTCCGCACCTTGTCCTGCAAGAAGAAATAATAGAAGGGGTAAGGTCTGAATCCATAATATCGTTAAATCTGTTGCACCATGCACGAAAGCTGCAGCACTTACTGCGAGAATTATGGATGCAACCTGGTTGTTCCTTCTTTTTAACCAGGTCTTACATACATTCCTATAATACCGTACAAAATACCAGAGGAATAAAACACTTCCGACAATTCCAAAGTTTAATATCATATCTAAATAAATACTATGTGAGTGTGGTATTTGACGACTTTTGTAAGTTGCATCAAAAAGATATCCAAAGGACATAAACCCATGTCCAAAAAACGGATTATTTTTAATCTGCTCCCATGCCAAAGACCAAATTTTAAGCCTGATTTTTATAGTAACACTAACATCATATAGTCGGGGTACAATATTTACATCTAATAGGAATATTAATATAGCTCCAACTACTGCAGCTGAAAGCCATAATATCAATAACCTATAACTTTTTAATATAATCAATAATACTGAAATTCCAATAAATACTTCTATAAACGCAAACAAACTCTTGCAGAGGTAAAGGCTGAATACATTAAAGCCAGCTATCGTACAAAATAATAATTTGTTTTCATTGCTGGTCAATACTTTATAAGCACAAATAATGATAACAGTAGCTACCACGGTTCCAAAATAATTTGGATGGGAGAAAACTGCACTGATACGGTGTGTATTTCTTCCAACATCCAGATAATTCGCAAAACTTTCCAAAAACGCATAGCCTGCACTTGTTAAACTTAAGGTACAAATCATAGTAAGTACATTTTCAAAGATATCTCTGGTCATTACACTTCTTAGATATAGTCCGAGAATTAGCATCAGCAATACACCAATTCCAACCGCAAAGCCTTTCCAGTTGTGGAACAGTAATGGAAGAACTAACATGTAGATGAAAAATGCTTTTAAAGCCCTGGACCCTTTATGTAAAAATATTAATTGTCTGGTATGCTGGTTCGCTATAATATAGATTGATAAAAATGCTAAAACAAAGGCTGATAATATATATGGTAGAAAGACGGATGCTGCAGTAAAACTGATTATGTTGGAACCGGTCAAAGTCAAGTCGATCCGTCGTTTAATTGCTATATTTTCTATTAAATCGTCCTCATTTCTTATGTCAGGAATGCAGTAGGCGCATTCAAACTAGTAATTTTATGTGTTATGACAAAGCTGATGAAAAGTGCTTTGCTTGTTTCAGAGCTAAAAAAACGCCGGATATCATAATAACGTATCCGGCTAAGTATTTCTATTCATAGATTAACTAAAGAATCCTTTGAAAGTTTATTTTTTTTATTTAATGTGCAACAATTATTGTACATTTGTCTTTAATTCTAATCTTATTTTTTTCCATTCCGGCATAAACACATCCATATATCCCCAGAATATTTTGTTGTGACTTTTTTCAAGTAAATGCACCAACTCATGGACAACTACATATTCCAGACATCGTAACGGTCTTTTTGCAAGCTGAAGATTGATACAGATTTCATGTGTCTGTATGTTACAGGAACCCCATCTTGACTTCATGTCCCTAATACGATAAGCTCCTGCCTGTACGCCAATTAATTTCTCCCATTTATGAATTAAGTATGGAACCTGTTCGGATAGCTTTTCTTTATACCACTTATCAATAATGGCTTTTCTTTGCAGCAAGGTACTATCCTTACTAACAGATAACTGCAACACATCCCCTATTATGGTTACTTTGGGACGTTTTGCTTGTTCCAGCACATATAATGTATAACTCCGTCCCCATAAGGTTAATATTTCATCTGTGACATAACTTAACTCTGTACGTACTGGTTTTTGTAAAATCTTTAATTGATGCTGCTCTAACCAGGATAATTTAGACATAATAAATGTCTTTATTTCTTCGTCCTTCATTCGAAAAGGTGCAGTTACTACAATTCTACCATCCGGAGCTAATACCTTTAAATACATATTTTTAATTCTTTTCTTCTCCAGTTCAATGGTAAACTGGTCTATTTTCATATATTTCATGACTGATCCTTAACACGTTTATGGTAAGTTCTTCTTCTCCTTACGGGAAGTGATTGAGTTTTAACCTCTGGCTCTTGTTCAGGATTTGATTTTAATGTAACCCACATAGAGCTTCCACCCTTGCCATTGGTATCAATTTCAAGAAAATCAAACTTTTTAAGAAACTTGGATAGTTTCGTATCTCCATAATTTCTTACATCAAAATCTGGATATCGTTTTACCAATCGACTGCCTAACTCACCCATATTCATTCGCTGATCTTCTTCATCAACCTCGTTCATCATTTTAATAATAGCAGATTTTATCACGCTGATATCAGTCATATTTTTAACCGTATCGCCATTCTCGGTAGTAATAGGAGCCTTAATCACCTTACTAGGATCAGGGTCCATCTCTTTCCCCTTCTTGACAGCAGCTTTTTTATTCTTATCCTTGTTTACATCAGATTTTGCATGGTTCTCTTCCATCTCCATGCTCTTCTTTTCCGATTCGGCCAACACATCCAAATATTTAAACTGGTTACAGGCAGCGATGAAAGGCTTCGGTGTCTTTCGTTCCCCCATACCAACAATCAGCATTCCGGACTCGCGAAGCCTTGAGGCTAATTTGGTGAAGTCACTGTCACTGGAGACAATACAAAAACCTTCTACATTACCAGAATAAAGAATATCCATAGCATCTATAATCATTGCAGAATCTGTAGCGTTTTTACCAACGGTATAGCCATATTGCTGCACCGGTGTAACGGAATTCTCTAACAATACATCTTTCCAGGAGCCTGCACTTGGTTTCGTCCAATCTCCATAGATACGCTTATAGGTTGCAACTCCATACCCAGTTAATTCATCTAAAATATATTTAATATACTTAGCAGATACATTATCTGCATCGATTAAAACAGCAAATCGTTTTTCCTCTAACATGCTTCTCTCCTTTGCAGGTTATTACAAAATCAATCTAATGCTATTATACACATTTCTAATTTTTTTGTACAGTTATTGGTAAATTCAATTATTATTTCAAATAATCCTTCCAAATATAGCTTGTACTGCATATATTAGTATAAATTTGTTTAACTTCCAATTAAATGGTAATAATGAAACCAAGGAGGTGTAAGAATGATAGCATTTATAAAAAATTACGATTTATTAATGGTTAGAAAAAAATTTATACTTTTATATCTGCTTAATGTTGCAGATATAACGTTTACATTATTACTATTACAGACGGGGTATTTTCAGGAAGTGAATTTTCTTATGATAAATGCAGTAGAAAGTCCATTAATAAGTATCCTTATTAAAGTAATACTGCCAGCCATACTTTTACTATACTTATATCACGAAGTAAAAGATGCGGACAGCGAGCAATTAAGAATATCAAATATTGCAGTAAACATCTCATTAACCATTTATGCAATAGTTAATTTAACGCATTTGGTTTGGGTTGCCTTGCTTCCGTTTTTTATATACTTTTATTAGTTCTTAGCTAATCCCAACATTTAGATATAAATTGTTCCTCTCCTATTATATTTTTCAGAAAAGAGTGCTTCTGGCACTCTTTTCCGCTACCATCCTTATTAAATTACTGGAAGGTTATCTATTATTCGTTTCAAATCTTCAAAATCTCCTTGGGGATACCTTGTAATATCTTCTTCTGCTGAGCAGATGAGGCAATCCTTTAATAAAAAGGTCTCCATTCCAAGTGCTGCCGCACACATGTCATCACGGACATCATTACCAATCATAATGCATTCCGAAGGTTGTTTATTTAGCAAAGTAAGTATATTTTCATAATAGTTCAGATTTGGCTTACAATAAGAACTGTTATCGTAGGTAGTTATAAGCTCAAAGTCATCATGATTTAACCCAGCCCATTCAATTCTAGTTAAAGTTGCTATTCTAGGAAAAATCGGGTTTGTAGCAAGTACAATAGTATATCCCTTATCTTTTAATACCTGAATACATTCCTTTGCCAAAGGATGGGTACCAGTACTATTCTTTGCGGCTATGAATTCATTGCGATAATATTGATCAAAAAATTGTTCCAACTCTCTGGCTTTCTCACCTAAAATGCTCGTAAAGACACTCCAAAAACGCTCCTCATTGGTCATTGTTCCATCATTCTCAATCATTGCCTGTGTTCCAGCCAAAAGCGCATTCATGGTTTTTTCAGCTTCAATGCCTTGGGACAGCATTTTCTTTGATAGATTTTTCATATAAAGATTAAGAAACAAATTTTGATCCGGCATTGGTAATAAGGTTCCATCTAGGTCAAAAATAAATGTATTCATATCTGTTATCCTCCTGTATGCCAATTTCCTACTTTTTCATATTATCAAATCATCCAGTCTCTATCAAGTATAAAATCTGTAATATTCCTTAAAACCAGATACTACTTCTGTAGAAAGAGCAATTGTTCCCATTTCTTTTGTGGTTCATAATCTTCAACGACTAAATAACCACCCAAATAAAGAAGACTTCTACGCAACATATCCTTCTCTAATTCACTAAAAGAGGTTAAGACCTCTTCATATTCATCCTCTTCAAAGCATGCTTCCAGTAATTCGATTAAATCTGCCTGACTTCGAACAGTGCTTTTCATTAAGAAGATTTTCTCTGCAGTTGTAGAAATCCCACGTAATACTTCAATGAAATTACGTAGCTGTTCGTCCTCCATAGGACTTCCGTCTTCAAAGACCTCAATTCCCTCCTTTGAAGATGTTGCAACAACAAAGAAATTATGCAAGGTGCCAGTTTGCAGATTATGTTTTAATCTAGGTAACATGCGAATGTAAGCTTTTTTATTATAGCTCGTTAACTCCACTGAAAGATTTAATTGCTTACTGATGAAATCAAGGGTTTGTTCACCTCTCTTTTCCAGATCAATATCTGCTAAAGAACCTAAATAATCCTTGAGCCAATCCAACTCCTGCGTGTTAAATAGTAATCGCTCAAGTTTTTGATCGAGCAAAACACAGGCAAACGCATTGGTTAGTACAATTTCATAAATGTTAATCAACATATGTTTTGCTTGTTCATCGTAATTTTCCAATAAAAGATTTATGTCTTGTAGGGCAAATTTATTTATAAAACTCTGTTCTAATGAAAGGCGCTGTAAGTATGCATAAATATATTCAACTCCACAGAGGTTCTCCACCACCTCTGATAAGGGATAATCAATTGAGGCTTGCGTTATATGTGCTGCAAACTCAGGTTCATAATCATGAAAGAATTCTGGCAGAGCTTTAAAAACCGTATCTTGGTATGCAAAATTTGTGAGCTCTGGAGTAGCTGTCTTCTGCAGTTCCATATGCAACAGCCTACTCTCATTTACACAATCTTGAACTCCCTTCAAGCCGTTATGATATAACTCTAATAATTTTCTATCTTTTAAGGCATCTAGTTTCTGTTTCATTGGAAAAATGGATTTTAAATAAAAACCAATACTGAAGCATATTGACTGCAGAATCTCTTGAGCCTTTTCTACAGGAATAGAACTACTTTCATCATTGGTATATCGGATTACTTCTTTCTCCATTAGCTCCAATAATTCCATTTGTATACGTTCCATTTGTCCCCCAGAGATAAGCTGTCTTTCACATACTTCTGTAAAAAGAGTTTGAAAATAGTTTTCACTGTCAAGTATACTTTCTTCAAAGTAACCGTAATGATCTAATTGATTCATATTACCACTCCCATTCCTCTCTATCATAGTCAAGAAAATGTGTATAATCCTCCTCATATCCGTCAATATCCTGATATCCTTTTTCTCCGTATCTCAAATCCCTGCAGTAATTCTCCAGTATCGTCTCTTTTAAATATTCAGTGGAACCCTGACAGATATCGTCAAAATATTTTTTCATACTATGAATCAGCTCATTATCCGTTAACTCTTCTAAGGTTTCATTTTTGAAATAATAAAAAATTTCCTGCAGCTCAGCAAGTGTATCTGCATAATTATCTTGATATAGATAGGGCGAATCACTAAATTCAATAATAATCTTTTGAAGGACACCTCCGCCAAACTCAATACGTCCATATTTTTGGAGACTTTCTTTTCTATTTTCGATTAAAAACTGAATGTCTGGCTCATAAAGTTGTAAGCCATACTTCATTGTAATCTCATTACAATTCCTGACTGCATTGGTGGTTTGCGAATTCTGTAATGAAATAGGTAGGAGTAAATAATCATTCTTCATATAAATCCATCCTTTCAAAGTTATTTGCAGTTCAGTCATAAGCTCGGTTTCGCTTTGGTAGAACTGTTACCAAAATTATTTTCAAAAAGGTATTGACAGCATGCAACATTTGTGATATAGTATAAATGTATTATTATACCTTTTCACAGATAGATGCTGATTATCTAATTATAGCTCTATTTATTTTTTTCGTCAACATAATTTAAATGAGATAATTTTACAATAAATCAAACAAATGAATCCATTAATCGTTTCACATTAGGAAAGCCAAGAGAATATTCTCTTGGCTTTCCTAATGTTCTATTTCATATAATTCTTATGGTGTTTCCAATATCTCAACTATCCGCTTAAGTGATTCTTGGTATTCTTCATCCGAAGAATTTTTAAAGATTAATAAATCATCGATTACACTTGGATCATCCAGGGAGTTTGGTGGATTAAAGTTACAACCTGCAATGTATTCTTCCCAATGGGATAATTTCCAGGTATCTCTGTCAGAATTACGTGCAATCATACGTTGTTTACATACTTCTATTGAAGTTTCCACCCAAACTACGACTAGCCTTGCATTCTTTTCTTTTAATTTATCCTTCAACTGCTGAATGTAATTGATATCTCTAATCTCCTCTGTAAATGGAGCATTGATTAATACGATATCATCATAGTCCAACGCCTCCAATGCCAGAGCCACCACAGCCTCATATTCAAAATCACGAATATTCTCTTCAAAGAAACTGGAGCTTCGATCATATGGCTGATTTGCTACATTAAAAATTTGCTTAGATAACACAATAAGGGTATCTTTATCGAGATATACCACATGCTTTAATGTCTTTGCTAATTGCTTTGATATATAGGTTTTTCCGCTAGCTGGCGGAGAAGTTACAAGGATTAGTTTCTTCATTATTAATCTCCATTATGGCGCTTTGTGCCATTTCAAACTGTAGTGAACAGAACCAAGAAGCTAAACAGTCAGGAAAATCTCAGGTTATAGAGGTTGGTTCTAAATAGTTTCTTTATTTTAAAAACATCTTAACATACTTCAGATGATTTTTATACGGAGGATATCTCAAAGGCATATCAAAATGGATTGATTTCTTTAAAACACTCTTATGATGTGAGAAGGTATCAAAGCTTGCTTTACCATGATAACCTCCCATTCCGCTGTCCCCTACTCCACCAAAGGGCGAATACATGCTTACTAAATGCATAATTGTATCATTGATACAACCTCCACCAAAGGAGACATTTTTTAGCATTGCCTTCTGACGATTTTTTGATTTAGTAAAATAATAAAAGGCCAATGGCTTTGGGAGTGTGTTAAGCTTATTTACTACCTCTTGTAAGGATTTAAATTCCAGCACCGGAAGGATTGGACCAAAAATTTCTTCCTGCATTATCCTACTTTCCCAAGTAATCTGATCTAAAATCGTCGGGGTTATGAGCTTACTTGCAAAATTTAATTCACCCCCTATAATAATCTTCTCGCCTGCAATCAATCCTTCTAGCCTTTTAAAATGCTTCTCACTAATAACTCTTGGAAATTCCTTATAGTTATCATTATTTTCGTAAAAACGATGGATATACTGTTTCATCTTTTCCAGTAAGGCAGCCTTAACGCTTTGGTGAACTAACAAATAATCTGGTGCAACACAAGTTTGCCCTGCATTCACATATTTTCCCCAAATAATGCGCCTTGCCGCTATATCCAGATCAGCTGTTTCATCAACAATACAAGGGCTCTTTCCACCAAGTTCTAAAGTTACAGGGGTTAGGTTGTTTGCGGCAGCACTCATTACAACTTTACCTACTGCCACACTTCCAGTAAAAAAGATATAATCAAATTTTTGGCTAAGAAGTGACTGGTTTGCTTCTCTGCCACCTTGGATAACCGCAACATAATCCTGATCAAAAGCCTGCCTAAGTAGTTTTTCTATTACTAATGATGTATTCACGGATTCATTGGAAGGTTTGACAACAGCACAGTTGCCGGCAGCAATTGCCCCAATTAACGGAGCTAAAGTTAACTGAAATGGATAGTTCCAGGGAGAAATAATCAAGGCGATTCCATATGGTTCCGGATAAATTCTGCTTGTAGATATAAAGTTGACAAGTGAAGTCCTGACTCTTTTAGGAGCAGCCCAGCCTCGTAAATGCTTAATAGTAAATCGTAGCTCTTCTAATACAATACCGATTTCCGTGGCATATGCTTCTAAAGGTGCTTTATTCAAATCCTTCTTTAAAGCCTCTAATATTTCTTTCTCATTTGAACGTATTACTTCTTCCAGCCGTTTAAGATGCTTAATACGAAAAGCAATTTCTTTTGTATTACCTTTATTAAAAAAATTGCGTTGTTTTTTTAAAATAGATTCAATCTGCTGCATATTAGTCTACTCCTTTTCTTTATAAAATTAATATTATTCTGTTTTATGAATCAATAAAGGAACTTCACTCATATACTATGATAGAACCTTAAGGGAGAATCGTCCTATGCCAGCATACAAAGATGATACACACAGCACTCAAAGGAAAATGGTACTTAATGGCAAAGGCCAAGTATCTGTATCCCCTGATTTTGCAAGCTTACGGCTTGGAGTTTTAACCAGTGGAGAATCAGTTACTGCAGCTCAAATGGAGAATGCAAGAATAAGTCAGCAAGTATTACAGGGCTTAAAGCAGCTTGGAATCACCGATATCCAAACAGTACAATATCAAATCGATCAATTAGTGGACTTTCAAAACGGTCAACGTATTAATCAAGGTTATCAGGTGCGAAATGTATTTGAAGTTACAACAGGTGATATTGCTCGTGTGGGTACAGTTATTGATACAGCAGTAAAAAATGGAGCTAATATTGTTGAATCAATCCGTTTTGACATATCAAAACCAGAACTTTATTATCAACAAGCTCTCAATCTTGCTGTAAAAAATGCTATTAATAAAGCTAAGGGGATTGGCTCCAGCTTAAAAATTCCGAATGAACCAGTTCCTGTATTAATTACAGAAAATAGTTTGGCACCAATTCCTTATACCCGTTCCTTAGCAATGCGGGGTGAAATTGCTACCACACCAATTGAACCAGGTCAAAATGATATTGAAGCATCCGTAACAGTAGAATTTACTTATTAAGTTATATAGTTCTACTATATTAACAGCTTACTTACAACATAATTGTATCATTGACAAAGGCTGGATTAGGAACATATTCTAAACCAGCCTTATTTCATAAAGTTATTATATTATTCTATTGTAAATATTTCTCCGGTAATCGCTTCACTTAGTTTAAATAATCGTTTTGCAGTTGCCTTGCTTTTGGCGGTCTTTGAAGTCTTGGACATTTTATTCAGATAATAGTATTTTCCGGTCACCCTTCCACCTTCTTCAGAATTAGCAAGATAAATGGCTGACTTAGCCCCTTCTTCCGGAGTTAAGAAAAACGGTTTTAATATACTGGTAATTGACTTACCAAACCCTGTATTTCGATTAATTCCCATAGAAGTTGCAACAGCACCAGGATGGCAGGAATTAACCAGAATACCTCGCTCCTTTACGCGACTTGCAAGTTCACGCGCAAATAAAATATTGGCAAGCTTTGACTGGCTATACGCTTTAATTACATGGGTTAGTTGGCATCCCTTTCTCAAATTAATGTCATTAAAATGTATTTTGCCTACTTTATGTGCTCCAGAAGCTACAACTATAATTCGACTACCCTTATCCATTAAATCAAGTAGTCGTAAGGTTAATAAAAAATGCCCAATATGATTTACACCGAACTGCTCCTCTAATCCATCAACAGTTTCTCTTCTGTCCAAAGAAATCACACCTGCATTATTAATTAATACATCTATCTGCTTGTATTGTTTTCTAAATTCATCAGTAAAATCTCGAATATTTTGCATATCCCCAAGATCACAAGTCATCAGGCTTATGTCACGATTCTCATATTCCAGAAGTTCTTGTAATGCTTTTTCTCCCCTTTGTTGGTTTCGACAAAGCATAACAACCTGAAATCCTTGATCAGCCAAGGCAGCCACAGTAGCTTTACCCATACCGGAATTAGCTCCTGTTACAATAGCTAGTTTCTTATCACTCATTTATAAAACCAACCCTTCTTTTACTACAATGAATAAAACACTAAGGAGACAATTTTATATAAAAACTTTATAGATTGGATAACGCTTTAATAAACTTATTCTGCATTCAGTTTATTAATTGCTGCTGAAATCCTACTCAATCTCGTTTCTTCCTTTTTCGCTTGTAGTATTCCAGTAACTATCTCTTTTTTCTTAGTATAGGATAATTTCTCGTAGGCTTTAAATGCATTTGGGTTAGTACTAAATGCCTGCTGTAAATCATCCGGAATTTCTACCACTCGTTCTTCTTCATCTTTTTCTAAGGTTACCAGGACTTTATCTCCAAAGGTTTTACCTATTTTATTTCGAATCTCTTGGGTCATACCGATGCAATATCGTCCATTCATAAATACCAATGAACCACGATACTCAACTCCATCAAAGGTTGCAAGTACCTTTACTCGTTTCGCACCAAAGACTTCTGGTACAGAAAAGGGAGGTTCAATATAGGCTGCATTCATATTTTCGTGTTGTGTTATTACTGCTTCAAAAGTCTGTTTCATAGAACTTCTCCATATTTACCTTGATGCCAATAGCCCTTACAGCCGTTAGTATCTCGGTAATGTGCTTCTACATTTAGTTGGTGTTTATAGTCTATTTTGATTTCTTAGTAGATTAAGTGCAGTTGCATTGTATTGTATATTGTTTGTAAGAGGTGAGCTCTTTTCTTCCTCCAGATTATTTGCTTTATTATTTTCTTCCTCATTCGTATCTTCAAAAAACAAGTCCAGGAATCGCATATAGTCATCATAGGTGAATAAATTTGAAAGTATCTCCAGTGGATCTGCTGATGAATTTACATCCAACGGTGTGTACGAGAAATATTGCTGTACTCCGGCATCATTGCTTGCGGTACTAGTTTTTGAACTATTTTTGGAAGTTGTTTCAAGCACCTCAAGATTTGAATCACCCATATAATTTAACACCTTTTTTACATAATTCTGTGTTTCTTTAAAAGGTGGAATTCCATCATATTTTGCTACATTTCCACTTCCGGCATTATAGGCAGCCAAAGCCAGGCTAGCATTATTATCATATTTTTTAAGAAGCCTTGATAAATATTTGGCCCCTCCCATAATGTTCTGTTCAGCATCAAAAGAATCTGACACTCCTAATTCTCTTGCTGTAGCAGGCATTAATTGCATAACACCCTGAGCACCAGCACGAGATACAGCCTTTGCATTAAAATTTGATTCTGCTTTACCAACTGCCTTTAATAGCTCAATTGGTACATTGTATTCCTCGGATGCCTCTTGAAATATCTCATCCATACTTTTAGATTCACCTAAATATGAGGAAAAATCCTTATTCTCCGTTTTTTTAGTTGTATTATTGATGATTGAGTTACTATTTAAACCTGTAATTCCTCGAATTTCTGACATAATAACCTCCCTATATCAGGTAACCTTATCTTTAAAGTGACAGGATAAGGTTATTATCTTATCCTACTAATTATAGCGTAATACATTTTGATATTTATTATAAAAATTCCTTAAGAATTTTTTTTACAATTAATAGCTTAATTATATCAAAAACCATGGATTGCACAAGTATTTTCTCTTAATACTTTTATCATATTATTTAAACTTCTCAGTTAGTAATTTTATTTCATATTCATTAAAACCATATCGTTCAAGAACAAGAAAGTATTTCTTTGTCGATTTTTCTTATACATAGGAACGTAAATATTATGTTTTTCATTCTATTTCTTTCTTTCTTTTTTTTATTTTATCTTTTTCTACAAATTTATACACCTTTTTATTACATACGAATAAATTATATTAGGATATCAAATATCCACAACATCTAAATTAAAGGAGAGTTATATATGGATAAACATCATGATTCTGCTGTTGTAAAATCTACAAGTATTGTTGGCGGCGATTGTAATGGTAATAATTGTAATGCTGCTGTTGTTAAATCCGATACCTTGACTGGCGCAGAAAATTACCCATGGGCTGGAGGAGACGTTAAAGTTCCTAAGGTTCTTGCCGAATTCATTGTACAGCTTGATACAGAATCTAGAATTAGATTGAACGAACGTTCTTACGAGATAAAGAGAGTTGAGAAACAGATTTTCTTAACACAGTGTAGATATATACCTCCGACAGATAAAGTATTTATTGAAGGTTATATTAGAGCAAATATTGAATATGCTACAAGAAGCTGTTCAAAAGGCAATGCTATTGCTGGATCTATCAAAGATACTACCGTTCATATTCCTTTTAAAGCATACACTAAGGTTGATTTTTGTGATAATCGCCCTAAAATTTCCCCTAATCCAGCTGCTCAGGTTGCTAGATACTTTGATCCTAAGATTATGGGTAAGAATTTCAGAGAAGCTGACAGATCCAATATTGAAATCTTTAATGAACCAGTTTATTGTGAACTTGAATGGTCTGCAGTATTTGATGCAAATATTGATGACTGTGGCACACCTATCGAAGGCTTTAAGAACGAGGAAGAATTCCAAGATTATACTGATAAGTCTGTAGTTTACCTTTGCATTAAATTATTACAGAATCAACAGATTTGCCTTCCTGGAATGCATGGTCATGATGGTGGCAAGAAAATGGCTTCCCTTGACTCCAAATGGAAAATTCCAGTTCCTGGATTAGAATTCAAAGACTGATAAATAGACTTATTTACTTGTCAAATACACCATATAAGATAAATCATGAAAGCAGGATAGCGTCAAACTGTCGCAATGGGTGACGAATAAATCACTTGCTAAAACAAATACGAGTTAAACACTAAAGTGTTTGATTCAAATATCATATAGAGCCTGATTTCAGTTTTCTGAAATCAGGCTCCTTAACATTATTTAGCTTTGATACTTAATTCAGTTATTGAAATGTAATATTAAATCCATTCATGATCAAGTATTTCTCCGGTGCCTCAATGTTGCTGGTGGTTAAATTAATAAAGGTTGCCGAACCATTGGAGGTGTAAGTAAAAATTGCTTCTCCAAGATGAGGTGCTGAGAATCTTGAGGTTGTAATTGCATCTTTTCCTGTACCATTAATATTAATATTCTTAAATAAAATGTTACTAAAGCCTCCGCCATAACCGAATTGAATGGCATCTCGCTGGCTATTTATAATATCAATATTTTCAAAGGTTATATTCTTGATACTGGTATTGGAAGCTTCCAGATCAATTGCTCCTCTTTCACCATTATAACAATCTTTACTTGTACCACTGTTGATAATCGTAGTATCCGAGAATAGGATACCCGTATTATTTTCAAAATGATATCCTGGGAATACGGTATTTAAACGGATACCGGAACCCATAAAGCAGTCTTTGATATAATTGTATTGTGCCTTATGTCCAGAGCCACCAAAGATTGCGATAGCTGCAGCTCTCCAGTTATTTTCTATGGTATTATAGAGGAAAGAGTTATTTACTTCCATTGGTGCGCCCATGGTACTATCCGGCCACATTGCAAGACCGTCATCACCGTTATTTCTAACGTTACAGTTACGAACTGTGGAATTCTTCGTACCTTGACAGAAGTTAACACCGTCAGCCAGGTTATTTCTAATTCTACCATTTTCGATTAAAAGATTATCTGCTACAACTACAGGTGTGTGAGCATAATCACCCACCCAGAAACCACATTCAAAATGTTCTTCCCAGAAATCATGAATTTTGGAGTTGGTTCCAAAGTTATCCATAAAACATTTATAGATTGCATTCTGGTTGTATCTGGTTCTTAGCATAGAATTGATATACATATGTCCAAAATCAACGGTACCGGTTATTCTAAAGGAAATACCACCGCTCGCTGCATTTGGAGAAGTAAATTGAATGTTGGTGTACCATATACCAGCACCGGTTATGGTAATATTATTCGCTGATATTGTCCACATACCGCCAAGGTTAAAATTACCTGCTGGAATATAAACAGACTTTCCTTGAGCAACAGCTGCACTTACGCAAGCATTGAAGGCATTTAAATCATCCCCAGTGTCATTAGCTATAGCGCCATAAGAAGTTACTGAAAGTGAGTTTGCTGGTTGTGCAATTGCTAATGGTACAGGTTCTACTTCTACAAAGTCAACACCATATTCCAGACTGTCTCCATTTGTCTTCTGAATACGAAGTTTATCACCTGCTTTTAAAGCTGTTGATAGCTTCCAGTGTACTTCGTCAAAACGGAACGCTGCTTGACCTCCATTCGGAGCATCTCCAGGCTGGTCACCGATAAAGTACTGCCAGGAATAATAAGAAGTCAAACTGATGGTTGATACTTTCGTTCCATTTACATAACAGTCTAAGGAACCATTTTGTCCCATTCCATTGGCCGTGTCAGGCATAGTAAATCTCATAACCACACCTGCGCCACCTTGGTTAATGTTCCATTCTACATAGGAACCATTGGTAGGAAGTGCTACATATGCTTGATTGGAAGCTTCTGACGCAATTAGAGCATAGTTAAAATCAGGTGCAGTACGAAGTACCGCTCCACCACCTAGTGTAGCATTTTCTGATTCATATCTGGTGTAAGGAACTGTTGCTCCTCTTCCACCGCTACCTACTGTAAGATTAGAATTTAATGTATTATTTGTTTCATCCGTTTCGCTAACTGCATTAAGACTATCCGCTTTTGCAGAAATTACGTGGGTTCCTGCGGTTGCAGTCCAGTTTGAAGTGGCTGCAACGGTTAAAGTACCGCCAGCTGCTATCGATGAAGAACTGTTCGCTGATGCTGCAACCTGAACTCCGTCTACCAAGAAAGCAACCGTCCCAACAGCACCAGCTACTGTTCCCTGATTTTTTACAACCGCATTAAACGTAACTGCATTGCCTACTGTCACATAGGAAGGGGAAAAATTAACGGAAGTAACTACAAAATCAATACCTGCCTTAGGATTAACCGTAAGGTTTGTACTGTAAGTGTTATTGGTCTCATTGCTTTCGGATGTTGTGCCTGAATTATCAATGGTTGCTGTAATGGTATGACTTCCTGCTGTAAGACCTGCTATGGTACCTGTAACGGTAGTTGTAGCTCCGGCACTTAAAGAGGTCGTATTATTGGTTGATGTATAAACTGAAGTTCCGTCAACACCAATTGCTAATACGCCTGGTGCTCCCACAGCATTGCCTTGATTTTTAACTACTGCACTAAAGCTTATGCTATCTCCTGCGGTAGGTGCTGAAGGGGTTAACGTTAAACTTGTTACCACCATATCAGGCATTGGTGAAGTTGTTACTGATAAACTCTCTGAATATTGGTTATTAGTTTCGCTTGACTCGGTAATTCTGTTTACGTCATCTACGTAAGCTTTCACCGTATGGTTTCCTGTTGTAGCCATCCAGGTTGCGTTACCGGAAGGCCCACCGTTAGCTGTAAGAGTTACAGATGCTCCTGCAGCTAAAGAAGAAGTTGTATTATCCGACCAGCTTACTTGTGTATCGTTAATATAGAAACTTACACCAATGATTGTTCCAGCAGCGGTTGCACCTGTTCCTTGATTTTTAACTACTGCAGAAAAGGTGGTTGCATTGCCAGTCAATGGAGAAGCGGGTGAAGAGGTTATATCGGTTACAATCAGATCAGGTGTTCCACCTCCACCTGTGCTGCCAGATATAGTAATACTTTCACTGTACTGGTTGTTACTTTCATTGGATTCACTAATTCTATTAACATCATCCACCCAAGCGGTTACTGTATGAGTACCAGAAGCTGCTGTCCATCCCGCTGTACCACTTGGACCACTGGTTACTGTAACCGTCACAGATGCTCCAGCCGCGATCGAAGAGGTGTTATTATCCGACCAACTTACCTGCGTTCCGTCCACTGTGAAACTTACACCATTTACAACGCCTGCTTGTGTTGCACCGGTACCCTGATTTTTTATTGTTGCTGAAAATAGTACACTGTTTCCTGCAGAAGGATTTGCAGGAGACCAACTAATATCAGTAACAATTAAATCTGGTGTGCCTGTTCCAGTTCCTGCAGTTCCATAGATTTCAAATTCAGCTGCTTGTCCGCCAACGGCCTTGTTATTCGCAGTAAATTGAAGTCTTATGTAGCGTGCATTTACCTGGTTAAAAGTAATTGTCACTATATTGGAACTTGTAGGATTAAAAGTATATGCTGTTGCTGCAACAGCCGTGGTATAATTTGAATTATCTGTACTAGTCAAAACACTTATTGTCTGTGATCTTTGTTCCCAGGAAGAATTTAATTTCAATACAATCTTATAAACGGATTGACTGCTTCCTAAATCTGCAGTTAGTGTATTAGGAAAAGAATTGGCAGCCCCTTCCCAATAGGTATTCACATTCCCATCATTTGCATTGGAAGCTACATAAGTCTGATTATAATTGTTGGCTGTTACTGTTTTACCTAAGGCAAGGTTAGCGGTATCTGCTGCTTTTACATATGTTTCAGGAGCATATACAAAGATCTGGCTAATTACCAATGCAAATACGATTAAAACTGCTAACAGTTTTCTTTTATTTTGTTTCATAATTACCCTCCATTTCAATTATTAGTTAATTGGCTACATAAGGAAAAATAACATGCCCCGGTTGCAATGCCACTCTTCCTTTTGCTTTCCTCCGTCATTACGATGCCTGGAAAGCAGTCCCTCTATCCCTCCTTCTCTACTGCAGCGCTTGCAGTAATTAAATATGGAATTCCCTATTATCTTTCTATGTAAAATTCGTTGTTTGATAGTTTAACGTTAAACTTTATAACCTTAGTTCTACTTGTACTTCTCCTTCGCTGTAAGTTTATTTTATCATCCCAGTTTATGGAAATCAAGTGGCAATTAGTAAATAATGTATATTATTTAAATATATTTCCTAATATTTTTGTATTATTAGTCATAATAACCTATTGAATAATTATACTATTTCGTAAATATTTACAATACATTCTTTTAATTATTGTTAAATTTCCTACAATAAGATAGTTCTTCGTATTTACTTCATGCAAATAAAGCACGAATCCTTGCCAAGGATGCGTACTTTATTTGTATTCTTCATATTTATAAACTTTCATACTATATAATTATAGCTTATTTCATGCTTTAATTACTACAAAATATAATAAATGTCGAAATTTCATGCTTTAACGTTATTTTCCCGCCATCTGTACTATTCGTCGTATTTTTTACATCCAAATTCGATTATTTAATATAGCCAGTATGTTCGTAAAATCTCCTTCTAGTTTTATTACGAAAAGCCAAGTAATTAAATTAGAAGGAGCAATCAAATACTTTTAATTTTTTTTATTAACATAACGAAAACCACGATAATTTGGCACTTGTTTGTTGGGTAAGTTTTCCTCTTTTCTTTCCTGTTTCTCGTCGTCTTCACTATTATTATTTCTCTCTTTGAATTTCTTCTGATCAATAGATGGCACTGTAAAATTATCATTTTGATAGCAATCCGGTAAAATACCCTGGGGATATGAGAATATATTTTGAGGATCGTACTTAAGTTTAATACGAATGAGCTCCTTTACATGGTCACCAAAGTATTCCCTTTGATAATCAGGTAATTCACTATAAGGAAAATTAACGTAAGAGCCGGTTGTAAGGCTCTGTATAGATGGAAAATTCTCTGCAATCCATACATTATTGTCTTCTGCAAATTGATCTTCTTCCCAGATGGTTTCTAACCATATTATATATCGGGCATCCCTATAATAAAAAGCTGTAGCATCTCTTGGAACTTCACTTACTCTTCCACCGAGTGCATACATAGATAAACCTGCAAATACAGATCCATTGGGTAATTCTCTTAATATACTTGTTAATTTTTCAATTTCATTTAGTGTTAAACTACGTAAAACAAATCTACTTACTGATTTAAATTTTTCATAGGCAGGATAAACACTACCAATAATGGTTACTGCCTCAAGAATACTCATGGCTTCAATATTATATTGTGCTGAATCAAGTGAAATAAACTCTCCCATGATTTCTTTCGCTTCTTCTAATTCACCATAGAAGATGCCCCGAACTAAAATAGATAAACCATCCTCTACGGTATAATAGATTCTGGATATCAGGGTTATTCTTGGATCAGCACTTTGCAGCCAATTTTGCCAAAGATTAAGAAACTCTGTTTGTTCACTAGACCTGACATTTAAATAGTCAATTTCAATTAACGTAACTTGATCAATTTGAGGAGGTAAAGTAAACGTCATTGAAACGATTACGCCGAAATTTCCTCCACCAGCTCCCCTACAAGCCCAGAAAAGATCGCTGAATTGATTGCGATTCGCTACTATTGTTGTACCTTCATAGTCTACCACTTCAATTTCTATCAGACTATCACAACCTAATCCCAATAACCTGCAAGAGAGTCCCCAACCACCTCCGAGTACATAGCCACTAACTCCCACAGTAGGACAGGTACCTCCGGGAAACGGGTATTGTCTGGAGGATATAAAATTATATACTTGCTGATTTGTAACACCTCCTTCCAAATATAGCAGTTTAGAAGAAGAGTCAAATAGTATGCCATTCATTTCACTTACATCAATGATTAACGTAGAGTCTCCATTCGAGTATCCTTCATAATTATGTTTACCGTTGCGAATTCGTATTGCAACGTTATTTCTTCTTGCCCATAGAATTGCATTTGACACATCCCGTTTACTTTTGCAATAGACAATGATCAGCGGATACCTCGAGATTGCTCTATTAAATCCATTTCTTGCTTCATTATAAATAGGGTTAAAGGGCGTGACGATACGCCCTGTTAACCCTTGTAAATATTCATTCATTAACAACACCTCCATTATTGTAAAGTATTAATATGTCGATTTTTATACTTACTACAATATATGTTGGTTTGTTCACTCCTGCTATGAAAAATCGTTTAAGAACTAATGATATTTAAATATAGTTATCTACTTTGAAAGTCTCTTCCTGGTGTAGGCATATTCTTAAAATCCTCTATCATCTGAACCCATTGTTCGATTGCAGGCTTGCCTTTTGTTCTCTTATATAATTATTATGTATTTATAGAACTAATGCTTTTCCAAATGCTCTGCACTCATCACCTTCAGGAGTCAAATTAACAATCAGACTTTCAGTAACAAGGGTACAACCTGCCGCTAACATACGCTTATCCCAGTCTCTCATCCATTGTCCATCACCCCAGTCATAGGAACCAAATAATGCTACCTTTTTACCGGCCAGTGAAGCTTCAATTGAATCAAGAAATGGAGCAAATTCGCCATCTTCTAACTCCTCATCCCCCATCGAAGGACATCCTAACACTACAACATCACTTTCAATATCCGCAGGACTTGCGCTGGAAACTTCTTTCAGACTAACTTCAGCACCTGCCTCTATTGCCCCCTCTTTGATGTATTTTGCCATACTTTGCGTATTTCCTGTACTACTCCAGTAGATAATACTAATCTTCATAATATAAATCTCCCTTCTAAGCATGTGTTACAGCCTTAGGCTGTTTTAACAAATTTGCTGCTTGCAACCACGTTACTTGCCTTGTTAGAATGTTGATTGCTTTAATCTTTGCATCATCAATTTTCTGGAATGCTTCTCTGGCATTTTCCTCATTATGATAAACCTTCCAGTAATAAGTACCGCACTGATTTTGTCCATTATTTTCAATATAAGCTTTCACATCCATAGGAGGATAGCCTAGAAATACTCCCACTTCGTGAGGAAAATCATCTGCGTCTTCAAATCTCTTTTCTAGATATAAAAGTTTATCCTTTAAACTCCAGGAGGACGAGTAACCATACTGATTTAAGATACTTTGTGCGGTCTCACTTTGAAATACTTTTGCCAGTTCCGTTTTATCATATAGTAATATTAAAACATTATCTTCAAGGTAATTGAGTTCATAGCTGCAAAGCCCTGTATAATGGCATAATTCACTTGCAATCTCCTGCCATTTAGTTTTACATTCTCTTTTCATGTTTAATAAAACCGATGGCTTAACTTTCTGTATAATCGGAGACGCATTGTATAAAAAATATCTACGTAAATATTCCTCACATCTAAGGCATCTGATTTTCTTTAAAAACTCTGCTTGAAGAATTGCAACACTTGTATTTACATATTCCATATAAATCTCCATTCTATCAATATACTGGGATACAAATATTCGTATAGGCTCCATATGTTAGAACTAGCTAACATTTACTGCCAATAAAATCTCCATTGCTTATGGAGATTTATAATTAATATTTATATCAGTATATCAAGTTATCCTTTGAATATGCATGTTAAAACTTATAAAAGTCAAAACAAAACGATACTACTAACATATCAATAAGCATCAACTTTATCACTTGAAAACTAGCAGTTAGATATGTCTAACTCATGAACCAAGATTACCATGATCTGTTAAAAATGTCAATACAATTTTGTAACAGTTTAGCCAAGCAAGTAAAAAGCAATATGTATGAAAGCTTGCTTTCAAATACATATTGTTTTTTAACTTGTAGGGCGCTCTGCCTAAGCGAGATACAGCAAAGCGTAATCGAGCTTATGGCTAAATTGATACTAGTTTATCTATATTTTCTTAATAAATACATAGCTAGATTCATTTGAAAGAACTTCAGAAAACTGATAATCTAGACGATCAAATCCTTTCAACTTCACTGGTTCAATGATCTGATTTTCAGCCATATAACGTACCATTTCACCTCTTGCTATTTTCACTTGAGTACCTTTTTCTATTATCTTACCATCCTTCCATTCTCCAAAGCTACAGGTAATAAAACGAATATTTTTATTCAAATACGGCTCTATACATCTGCTATACTCTTTGGAAGCTAGATTAATGATACATTTACTTTCTGTGAATAATTGTTTTGCAAGCCGATTTCCCCAGAATTCATATAAGTTCTTGAACTTGGGTCCCTCTAGTTTCGCCTGCATTTCGAGTCGATAAGGCGTTACACCATCAAAAGGTCTTAACACCCCATAAAACCCAGATAGAATTCTAAGATGTTCTTCTATATACTGTAGTTCCACTGATTCAAAAACATTTGGAGCCATGTATTGATACTGGATTCCTTCGTAGGAAAAAATAGCTGGTGACAACCTATTCGAGAGGTCCATCTTTCGAATACGCCTATAATTTAAGCCTGCTATATCATCGTTACAATTCCAAATAGATTTTATTTTGTCGTAATCTAATTTACGCAGTAGTTTCAGTAATTTCTCTGTTTTGGTTACAAACATAGGTAATCTAGAATACTCAAAAATGTCTGAGCTGTCATTCATCTTTTTTGCAGGCGATATGATTATTCTCATTTATTCCACCCTTACTGTATAATAATCCATGGTTGAAGTAATACAGAATCCACAGGATTGATATAATCCAAGTGCTGTCGGATTAACTGCTGAAACCTGCAGCATCACTTGCTCCACATTTCTCCTCTTAAATTCTTGAACGGCAAACAGAAGAACTGCCCTACCGTATCCCTTGCCACGATACTCTGGCAACACGCCTAGTCCATAGATTCCTCCAACCTGTGTATTTACCTGTAAATGTACCTTACCAACTAAATTATCCTCTTTTTTAGCAAGGAATATCAGCAGACCTCTTTTCTCTTCGTCTTCGGGAAGAAGTAATTCCTCCTGCATGTTCGCGTTATTCGTTGTAGCATCTGTTCCTTCTGCTTCCAAAAAGCTTACATGATCTGAAAAATAAATTCTGTTTTGTCTATCTACTTCAACTGCATCCTTGTTGGTTGCTTTTTGAAACGTAATGCCACAAAGTAATTCATCATTAAATACAATTTCTTTATTCAGGTACATTTCAAATTCAGAATTTTTAAAGTCAGCGCAGATTTTTCGTAGAAAACTCTGTCCAGATAAGGACTCTTTATCACATAGTAAAAGGAAACTGCTAACCTTTCTGCGCCTACACTCTTTTAATACCTCCTGATATAACTCTGTAAAGATTCCTTGTCTGCGGTACCCCGGATGAACCATACCAGTAATTTCGAGTTGCTCCCCTACTCCTCCAAAACCACAGATTCCTATATATCCAATTAATTCTTTTCCATCAAAATAAAGAAATTCATCGATTACATTTCGCTCTTTTTTACCTTCCATTTCTAAAGCGGCTGCAAGTTTATATTCGAGTTCAAGTTTAAGTGCTACTCTTTCAAAATTAAAACATTGGTTTTGTAACTCATTAATTAATTCATATGTCTTTTGATCCAATTTTTCTAATAACTTAATTTCTGGTTTATCAATAAATTTCAAACGAAATCCTCCATAACAATTATTTGTGTGTTGGCCCTAATATTGTAAAAGCTGTTACATTATGCTAAAGTAAATATATCAGAATAGTTAAAATATATCAAAATATGAAAGGATGTGCAAGCGTTGAACCATAGTATCAGTCGCCGCAACTGGGCTTTGATCTGGATTGTCGGACTAGCAGGCCAACTTTGTTGGAATGTAGAAAATCAATTATTTAATACTTTTGTCTATACTAAAATTGCACCGGAACCATCTATTGTTGCCTGGATGGTGGGGATTAGTGCTGCAGTTACTACTATATCCACCTTTTGGATGGGTACCATCAGTGATCGTCTTGGTCGCAGAAAACCGTTCATCAGTATTGGTTACATTCTTTGGGGTGCTCTAACCATTGCTTTTGGTGCTACGGAGTTTGTACCTAAAAATCCTTTATTGCTAGCTGCAGTTGTAGTTATAGCAATGGATGCAATTATGAGCTTCTTTGGTTCAATGGCGAATGACAGTGGATTTATGACTTGGACTACTGATATTTCTAATGAACATAACCGTGGCCAGCTTGGGGCTGTCATTGCTGCTCAACCTGTTCTTGCTACAATCATCGGAACGATAGGCTGTGCTGCTTTGATTGAACTATTTGACTATTTTGCGTTTTTTGTTGTATTTGGAGCACTGATATCTTTAGTTGGAATATTCTCTATCTTCACTCTAAAAGATCATGAGGATGTCCAGCCAAACAGAATTAACAACGGCTTATTCACTTTTATAAAATCTCTATTCCAGAGTAATTCTCTATTTTACAACCGTGAATTGCTGCTGGTTATTGCTTCCTTTACCTTGTTTTTTATCAGCTTTAATATTTATTTCCCTTATATGATGATTTATTTTCAATATACACTCGGTTTTTCGCTCTCCATAGCAGGAATTTTAATGGCAGCTCCACTTTTACTTGCAGTTCTTGTTGCTTTTGCATGTTCAAGATTCATTAATCATGGGCGTATTCCCAGAGTATTTGCCTTTGCTATCCTCGCAAATATAATTGGCTTATTAACTTTACAACTACAAAGTATGTTTACTCTACTGATAGGAATTCTATTCGTAGGGATAGGTTATATTATTGTAATGCAGTGCATGACTGCTTGGATGAAAAATCTATATCCCAAAGAACAGCGAGGACAATCCGAAGGTTTACGAATTATTGCTTCTGTATTAATTCCAATGATAATAGGCCCAGGAATTGGTTCTCGCATGGTAGAAGCCTTTGGTGCTGAGCGTATGATTCAATATGATTATGGTAGCCGCGTAGGTCACTCCCCATCATCAGAATTATTTTTAGTAGCAGCACTTGTTGCGCTTATTACCTTCTTACCATTACACTTTGCCGCAAAACGATACTATGCCTCGCGTATACTTCCTCCCATGTTGGATTATGATAAAGAGCAACAGCATTTAACTGATGGGACTAAGATTTTAAACCCTGACGGAACTCTTGCAGTCACCGGATATACCACAGGAAAAAACACTTTGATTTTCAACCGTAATTCGATTAAAACGAAGTTCCGTTTAAAGGAATGGGATTTTTATCAGATACAGAATGAAACTTATTGTCTGCAAATAACCATCGGTCATGTTAGTTATGTTGGCTCTGTCAGTCTAATGCTATTTGCACTGAATGGAAGCACGAAAATTGTTGCTGAGCACTTAATACCGCTCCCCTTCAATCGCTTACATATGCCACCTTCTGCAGAGCAGGGTGATGTTTCCTATACATGCAAAGATTTTGAAGTTGCTTTTAGACATCAGGATGGCGGAAGGCATCTTACTGCACATTCCACCTCTTCAAAATATAATTTTGAAGTTGATTTATTACTTATTGAGCCACAGAATTCTTTAATTATTTCTACACCTTTCTATGAAACAAATGAGTTCTATTTTAATCATAAAATTGGTGGAATGAATACAAAGGGGCGTGTACGTTTTGGTGAGATAGATATTGACTTCTCTGATAAATACTCCTTTGGACTTCTTGATTGGGGTCGAGGTGTTTGGCCATTTAAGCATGAATGGTACTGGGGTGCCGCTTGCACTCGTAAAGAAGACTATAATCTAACTTTAAATATTGGCTGGGGCTTTGGAAATACCAGTGCTGCATCAGAAAATATATTCTTTGTAGATGGAAATCCTCATAAATTAGATCAGGTTTATCTTGATCATTTTGATCTCGCTGCTAAGGAATGGCATTTCAGTGAAAGTATGGGACGTCTTAGTTTAAGTTTTAAGCCTCTTTATAATAGAATTACAGAGAATAAGGTTCTCTGGATTGATAATCATTGTGATCAGGTTTTTGGTGTCTTTACCGGTACATTAATTGGTGAAGATGGTATTGTCCATACTGTTACAGATATGTATGGTTTCTTTGAACACGCGAGAAACCAGTGGTAGTTAAAGCATAAATAATATCAGAAAGTACGCTGTATAACTTACCTTACGCTGCTTGACAGACATCTTACTGTCAAACAGTGCATAAAGGGATGTTATACTACGTACTTTCTTAATTTATAATTTAATTGTAATAACGAGAGAAAATGCTCAACTTAATTCTTTCAGCTATTACTTCTACCGATTCATATTATTGCAAATCACTTGATCATAACCAATTATCAAGGAATTATAAGTATTAAAAAATCACCTTTAAAATGTTCGTTTTGAGAATTCAACCGCCTCAGCTATATCTGCTTTATTGGGATGTCCCATTTTTAAAACTAAAAAGCCACCAGGAACTAAATGTTCGTCAACGACTTTTATTCCTTTTTCTTCAAGGGCTTTACGAACAGTATCCTGTCCTTGTTTCATACTTGCACAGGAAGTAATGAGGGCCACCTGTTTTGTCTTAGTACTATCTAAAGCTTCCACAAACTTTAATAGTTCTGGTGCACATTGTCCTGCGTAAATTCCACTCACTAAGTAAATTAACTCAGCATCCGTTGCTGCCTGCTCTGTTACACTTAATGCTTTTAATCCTTTTGCTTCTGCTACTGCATTTGCAATCTTCGTAGAATGTCCTGTTTTTGAAAAATAAACAACTCCAATTTTACTCATGTTTAAGAACCCCCTTTAAAATAATTTCACATTGTACTTGAAACAGTTCCTCAGCTTGTTGTAAATTTAAATCTCGTTGTCTTGAAATCATTAAATTAAAACCTAAAAAGGAACTCCAAATGGAAAATGCAACTTTTTCAGTGTCCATTTCTTTCATAATACCCTTTTGAATATCCCTTTTAAAATTTTCACTTAAATAGGAAATCCACTGTGGTCTTTCCGGTAATTGTCTGCTGTATTTATGAAGAACAATCAAATTATATTTTTCAGGTTCCTCAAATGCTAATCTCATTACTCTGTTAAATACACATAACATGTTACTTACTGCATCTTTTGATTCATCCAGCAATTCCCTTATTTGTAAATGCAGCCATTTTGTTTCATTTTCAATGATTGCATCTATAATTTCCTGTTTATCTTTGAAATGATAGTAAATCACACCAGTAGAATACTTCATCTTTTTAATAATCTTCCTAACTGAAACTTCCTCAAAACCTTCCTCCAACCCCATGAGTAAGGCTGTATCTAAAATTGCCTGGCGTACTCCATCGCTTCGCATCTTCTGTTCTTCTCTTGCCAAACTTAACTCACCTCTTTTTTCAATGGAGTTTATTTTATAACACCGTTATTATAGTATTAATTTTCCATATTGTAAATACATTTGTATAAATTAATATACTGAAAACATGACTTTCAGAAAAATGTATATTTAATTTGGCAGCAGCAAATGGTTGTTTTCGATTTTATCATCATATAACATGTTGTTAATATAGTTTACGATTCTTTCCGGCTCCTCTGCTTTTCTCCAAAGTTGATACCCCTTTGAATTCAGTATTTCTTCTCGTACTGTGTCCACTGAACCACCAAAATAGTTTATGTTAAGTAAGCTCATAGTAGCGGACATCAGTAAAATATCTTCTTCAGAATATAAACCAGTACCAACTAGTGAATTATACGCTCTATCATAAGATCTTGATGCATAATGTTCTCTTGCATACTGTTTAAACTCAAGGAGATTCTCATCCTTCTGATTTGTGGTTTTAGCCCAGCGATCAACATCTACCTTTCTTGTTTGGTATTCGTATCCTTGTTCCTTTTGAAATTCAATTACACCATATTGTACTGGATAAGCAATAAGAGCACTTGTAACCACATCATATATTGGATTTTCTTCATTTTTAGTTGAATTGATATCCTGAATATGTATATGTCCACTCAGAACTAATTGCAAATCACTTTCTTCAAATACCTGAATTGCTTCTTCACTATTATCAAGGGTAAAGCCATAATTCATTACCAATGTGTGCCTTAGAAGGTTATGATGCATAACAGTTAAAATTTGTACCTTCTTTTCCGTTGCTAATGCACTGCACTCTCTGATCCATTGAAAGGTTTCTTCTTTTATTATTCCATTTGTGGCAGGAACTCCATATTGATAATTTGTATCATAAATATTGGTATCTAACATTAATAACCATAAGTCCTCGGCTGGAGCCGCCAGGTAACTTAACGAATTTTCATCTCTGGATATAGCCTCATCATATCCTAAATTCCCGTATATTTGATCAAATTCATCACTTTCAATACTATCAATCTTATTCTGTTTGTCACCAATTAAACTTCTTGCCCAGGGATTTTGAATATCATGATTTCCTGGAATTACATAGACACGTGTACCTGCTGTTTCCTCAAGCTTATTTAGTTTCTTAGCTAATTCCGTATGGCTTTCTTTCTCTCCATTATTCGTTAAATCGCCGCTTAGAATCAGAACATCTGGCTTTTCAATATTCATATCATTGATAAAGGCATCTGTAATTTCATCAATATAATAAAGCAATCTTCCATCACCTGAGTTAAGATATTTTTGATATGCTTCTCCATCATCATGTAATTCCTTTGCCAGGTAATGAACATCTGTAGCAACATACATCGTAAGTTCCTCACCTGTTTTTAGTGGCTCTGGCGTTGTGTATTTTTGCTCCCTCCTGCAACCAGTAAGACCTAGTACCAAGAAAAGTATTAATATGTATAAATAGCGTTTCATTAACGCATTGTTATTTTTTCTTATCATCTCGTCCCCCTATTAAGTCATAAAGTGTCTATTATAAAAATTTCTAATTTTACTGTATTTTTATAATTTATATTAAGTATCCTAATTCTAATTTATAATACTGTCAATCATTTTACATTAAAGATTATAGCAGTTCTGACATAAGCTCCATTCCTATATAATTAGCAAAACTGATACAAGGAATTCTTATCAAACTATATATTGTTAAAAATTCTACTACTCTTTCAATACGGTTTGTGCTATACTCTGTAATTGGTATTAAAAATAGAACTTATTATTACCTGAAAGGCAGAAGCATATGTCATTTAGCACCCTAATGTACCATGAGATTAGAGAAAGCAAAGATCATTTTCCTGATCAACTCTCCCCCATAGAGGTAAAACAAACTTACGACGATAAGCTACCACCTCCTCTTTTTGTCACGCTTGAGAATTTTACCTTGCAAATGGAGTATTTGCATGAAAACAATTATCATACGTTAACTCTTGCAGAAATTATGAATTATTATTATCAGGGAGCAGCTCTTCCAGAGAAATCTGTATTACTATCCTTTGATGATTGTTATCAATCCTTAGCACGCTACGCATATCCTTGTTTAAGGAAGTACAAAATGAATGCTGTAGCCTTTGTTGTATCCGGATGGCTAAATGATGAGCAGAAACAATTTCAGCCGGAGAAATCTATCTGTTTGTCTATTGCTGAGTTGGAAAAAATGACGGATGTGTTCGAGTATGCAAATCACAGTAATCTATTTCACACTCGTGCTAATCAGTCCACCAGCCGTATGATGGTTGCCAGTGATGACGAACTTTCGTTGGATTTAGAGCAATGCAATTCTAACCCTATTGTTAGTGCAAAGAATGTTTTTGCCTATCCTTATGGGCTATATACTGACCACAATGTTGCTTTCCTTCGTGAGAAAGGCTTTCGTCTTGCTTTCACCACACAAAATGGCAGAAATGTTCAAGACAGTAATCCACTTCTGCTACATCGCAATGTAATCCCTTACTTTATGGATTTAGGTGCCTTTCAAGAGGTCGTTGGTTAGCTGACCCTGTCAAAGTTAGAATTGCATTGATTATCAATATATTTATTCAAAGGAGAATATTAAAATGAAAAAATTGATTTCTTTTTTACTGTTATTTGCTGTAGCTATTTCACTGGCTGCTTGTTCTAAAACCACAAAGGATACAAAAGTTGAACCGACGGCAGCTGCACAAACTCCAACTGATAATGCAACACCCACTATCGTTGCTACTACTCCAACTGAAACTGTAACGGATTTAACTCCTAGTGGAGAAGAAGTTACGATTGGCATACTTCCTGCAGAATCAGCAATTCCTATCATTTTAGCAAAAGAAAAGGGATTCTTTGATGAAGTTGGTTTAAAAGTATCTATCAAGGCCTTCTCTTCCCCAAATGATCGTAACATTGCAGTACAAGCTGGAGAACTTGACGCAACCATTGGTGATGTTATGACCGGAGCTGCCTTTGTAGATAAAGGCATACCTATGAAAATAACCTCTGATATCAGTGAGGATTTCAAAATCTTATCCTCTCCTGATTCTGGTATTGAAAGTATGGATCAATTAAGTGGTAAAAAGATTTCTCTTGTACCTAACTTTATTTTAGAATACATCATGGACGAATTTGCAAAAGAAAATGGTTTTACTTATGAAATCGTAGAAATTCCATCGTTTGCGGACAGAGCACAAGCTCTATTGAACAATCAAGTGGATGGTGTTGTATTTACAGAACCTCAAGCCGGCATGTTAGTGCAACAAGGTGCACATCTCCTAGGCAGTTCCAAGGAAGCTGGTATTAAGGGCGGTACTTTAATGTTTATGGAGGACATGCTTGCTTCTCGTCCAGGAGATATCAAGGCCTTTTATCAGGCATATAATAAAGCTGTAGATTACATGAATGAAACTGATGTAACCGAATACAGCGAGATTTTAACTAACTATCAATTTCCAGATGCTATCAGTGCCTATCTCACCTCAATGGCAGGTGATTTCCAGTATGCTAGTACGATTAGTGCAGAGCAGTTTGACAATATAATTGCATGGACAAAGGAAAAAGGACTGATTGAAAAAATCTATACCTATGAAGAATTAACTGACTTCTCCTATCTGCAATAAACTGCTGATTGGATATAAAAATCCTCTTAACGCTTAAAATTAGTTTCTGCGCTAGCCTGCAAGAAATATACTAAGCGGTTAAGAGGATTTTATATTGTTAACTATTCAATTACTGTATCTAATATTATATTACTCAAACTTGTAGAAGATCATATTTGCTTAAGCTCAAATGGAATGATGAAAATATTGAATCTATCTTTTTACCCAGGGTGTACATAATAGTTCCAGTAAATCAATTATTTTAAAAAGCAAGATTCCAACAAACCCAAGCATCATAATACCTGCAAACATTTCTACATAATCCATACGAGTCCAAGCACTAATGATATAATATCCTATCCCATATTTTGTAGCATAATTCTCAGCATAAAACAAAGAAGCTAGGGATATGCCTATGCTAATCCTAAGTCCGGAGAATATTTGTGGAAGAATTGCCGGAATAATTAAATACCGATATTTTTGAACGGTGGAAGCGCAAAAACTATCCATTACCTTAAAATTAACTGCTTCAATCCGTTCAACTCCGTCACGCACCGATAAAATAATCTGAAAAATTATAATCCAAGTAACTAAAGTAATCTTCGAGGTATTTCCAAGGCCAAATAAGATCATAAGGACCGGCAGAAAAGCAACTTTAGGAATAGGATAAATAAAATACAACAATGGTGAGAATAATCTCTTACACGTATCATTTACACCTAGTAAGATTCCAATTGGAACAGCGGGAATTAATGCAATTATGATTGCTGCACCTACACGTAGAATACTTGCACCGCAATGTTGTAATAGGATTAAAGGTGTTCTAACTACCTGTTCAACAGTCTCCAATGGAGAAGGGATCGTATTGGTTTTCAATAATAGATGACAAATCTCCCATACAATTAGAAAGCTAATAAATCCCAGAAGCTGACTCTGTCCAAATTTCTTACTTAATCTCTTTCCTTGACGTATCTCAAATGTTTTGTCCAAACTCTTTTGTGTTTTCATTGTTCTGACCCTACTTTTAACAACTTTCTGAACCTAATACACTCCTGATAAAAATCAAGTTGTTCTCTTGGGTTTTCAATAGAATAATATGGATTATCCCATTGTGAAACTGTCCCGTTATCTTCAAGTACCAAAATATTAGTACCTAACATAAGTGCTTCCTCAATATCATGGGTTACAAACACCATTGTAGAGCTTCTTCTGCGCTGTTCACGTAGAATTAATGTTTGTAACTCTTCCTTTGTCATTGCATCTAAAGCGGAGGTAGGCTCATCCATTAGCAGTAGATCTGGTGCACTTATTAAAGTTCGTGCAAGAGCAACACGTTGTCGTTCACCCCCACTTAACTCGTGAGGATATTTATCTTTAAGCTCTAAAATTCCCATATCGTTAAGTAAACCTACAACTTCAGACTGTCTTTCCTTTTGACCATGTAATTTTAGTGGCATAGATACAGCTTCACTTACCGTCTGCCATTGAAAAAGTCCTAGCTCTTGAAACAGAAAAGCAGTCTTTTTTCTTGGTTTTTCTATTGCATGTCCATCTACTATAATTGATCCTCTATGAGGCTTGAGAAATCCAGCAATTAAATTAAGTAAGGTAGTCTTACCTGAACCTGATTTACCAATCATAGCATAGGAACAGCCTTGCTCAAGTTTCAGCTGGACATTACTAAGAACTTCTTTATCTTCATAAGAAAAGGATACTTGATCTATGGTTATAAAATCCTTTTGCATTCTAGGTCACTCCTTTTCAACAATCTTTTCTTCCGTTTTTTCATCAAGCAGAGTCCTTAATGTCTTTAATAGGTCACCTTGTTCAAAATACTCTTTCCCATATTCAAGATTAAACTTATAGTCAAAATCCAAAGGGTTTTCACCCTGATTATGCTGAATAATGGTTTCAGCCTTATCCAGTGCTTTCACAAGCTTTGCTTCTGGAGTCATATTTTCATTATACTCCAGCCAAATCTTCATCATTCTGTCTGCCTGCCCTTCTGGCAAAAGGGAGAAGACCTTCTTTGCTGCTTCATATTCCGCCTGGTACTTGTCCTCTTTGTTCGGCCTAAGAGCTGCTGAGATATCTCCCTCATAAATTTCACCAATATCATGAATGAGGCACATGAACAATACCTTAGTTATATCTATCTCGTCGTTTTTATCCAGCAATACCCCCGCCAACAGTGCAAGTCTCCAGGAATGCTCGGCAGTGCTTTCCCGCCTTCCCGCACTCGACCAAGCCGTTCGTACCACTGATTTAAGTTTTTCTGCTTCTTCTATGAATGTAATATATTTTTTTATATCCATGAATAATTGCCTTTCTTTATAATTAGGTCTTCTACAACATGCTTTACGTTGCAAGAAAATTAATAAACACTCTTTGTAATAGTAATTTACGTCCTATTATACGTCTATTATTTGCATAATACAATAAACCTGTTCTCATAGCCTTCCTACTTAAAATTATTTAGAATAATAGATTGATTTAGTTGACAATAAATGTATAATGTAATCATATACTTAATTATACATCAAGGAGTAATCGTATGCTAAATCATACATTAGGGAGTAATCGTAGTTTGAAAAACTTTATAACTAACAAACATTTTACTAAATATATGGGCTATATAGTCTTCGCACTAATGTTCATTTTCAAAACCTTTATAGAAGAAGATGATGGGAAATATGCCTTTCTCACCAAAAGCATTTGGTTACTAATATTCTTATATTTATGTATAACTTTGTTTAATGTTATAGTAAAAAGTATAAAATTTTCTATTAATGATAAAAAGATAAAAATCAGTGAATTATTTTTTTTAATGTTTGTTATCGTTATGTTTACATACTTTCTCCTCTATGTAGAAAGAAATTTGCCCCCAATAACAATGGATTTATTTAAAGGAAAACAATATACTACTTTAGAAATATCTGATAAATCAAAAAAAATTGAAGGTTGGTTAGGTAACTCCAAATACTATATTGGTGGTACTACATTATCTGGAAAAGAAATCACCTTTAAGGTTAGCTCTTCAACTTATATACAAATAATTATGATTAATCATGCTTCAGAGATTGATATTGAATACTGGGAACATAGCAAAACATTAAACAGATGGAATGATGTTTCTAATTAGTTATCTCTGTTTTTGTTATTTCTTTATCCAAAAGATTGCTGACCCGTCATAGCTATCTTTAAAATTAGCTCCGCCAAATCCTTTGTAGATTTCTGCATACCGCTTTCCAACCATTTTTTAATTACGCCTACCGCACCACTGGCTAAGAAGCAAAAAACGTAATTCATATCCTCTTTGCTAAGTGTCTTGTTCCCTGGTAAAGTTGAAAAATGTTGATTACCTATGATATTAATTAACTCCTGCTGAAACTCAATATCACCCTTTGAATTTAAAAATAAATCGAACAGCTCTGCATTTTCAGCAATATAAATAATGATATTATCAATCATTTCTATATGTGTGCTTGCTTTATTGTTATAATCAAAATTATTTAGATATCGATTAATGTCATTCAATATCTCATTCTCTATCTGTTTTAAAAGGTCATATTGGTCCGTATAATGAGCATAAAATGTGGCACGGTTGATATCTGCCCCTTCACAGATTTCTTTAATCGTAATTTTTGAAATTTGCTTTTGCTTTAACAAGCTCACAAAGCTATTTCTTATCACCATTTTCGTGTATCTTACTCTTCCATCTATTTTCTTCTCCATATTAATCTCCCTTCCGCCTATAATCCACTGTTAATTTTATATTTAAATTTATCATTTATTTATATTTTTGAACATCAAGTTCAAAACTAATATAAAGGATACCCAACAAATATTCTATAAGTGTTGGATAACTTTCGTTTCATTTTAATCTGATTATTGTATTTCTACCATGATGTAAGTATACTATTAAAATGCAAATTATTCAACACGATGTATATTAACTGGAGGATGCTATGCCATTAATCGAATTTCAGGATATAAAAAAAGAATATAATATTGGGGATATGAAAATTACTGCGGTGGATAACTGTAGTTTTTCTATTAATAAAAGTGAATTTGTAGTTATACTTGGGCCATCTGGTGCAGGAAAAACTACAGTATTAAATTTGCTTGGCGGTATGGATAAGCCAAGTGATGGAAGTATTGTAGTGGATGGAAACGAAGTCCACAATTATAAAAAGAAAGAACTTATTGATTATCGACGTAAAGACATTGGATTCGTATTTCAGTTTTATAATCTAGTCGGTAATCTAACAGCCCTAGAGAATGTAGAACTTGCTTGTCAGATCTGCCCTAATTCACTGGAACCCTCAAAAATACTGGAACAGGTCGGACTAAGCGAACGTATGAATAACTTCCCTTCTCAATTATCCGGTGGTGAACAACAAAGAGTTGCCATTGCTAGAGCTATTGCTAAAAACCCCAAATTACTATTGTGCGATGAACCCACCGGGGCTCTAGATAGTCTTACCGGGCAAAGAATTATCGAATTATTACAGACCAACTGCAAAGAAATGGGAATGACTACCGTTCTTATCACTCATAATGCTGTTATAGCAGAAATCGCTGATAAAGTAATAAAAATAAAAAATGGTACGGTGGAAGAAGTTATTCTCAATGACCATCCGAAAAATGCCAGTGAGATTGTGTGGTGATTGGCATGTTATATAAAAATACATTAAAGAAGATAAAGAAATCCTTTGGACGATATATTTCTATTTTAATTATTGTAATGATTGGTGTAGGTTTTTATGCTGGTATCCAAGCCAGCGCACCCGATATGCTTGCTGTTGCTGATGAATATTACTCTGACCAGCACCTGATGGATTATAAAATAGTTAGCACTATGGGATTAACGAAAGATGATGTGTCAGCTCTTGCTTCTCTTCCCGGAGTATCCAATGTAATTCCAAGCTACTCCCTCGATATATTAAGTAACGAAAACGCACTTCGCGTTATGTCCGTGGAAGATACCGTGAATACTGTTAAGTTGATTACTGGAAGAATGCCTTCTTCCGATCAGGAATGTCTTGCAGATGATAGAAGTTATAAGGTGGGTGATTTAATACAAATTACCGAAGATGTAACTGATAAGCTGGAATTTACTGAATACACTGTTGTTGGTACTGTTGAATCAGCTTTATTTCTTTCCAAGGATTATGGCAGCACAACAATTGGGGATGGAAAGCTTTCTTCGTATGTCTTCATTAACAAAAGTACTTTTCTTCTGGATGCCTACACCGAAATCTACCTTCAAGCAGAGGTACCATCAGATGCCCAGGCTTATTCAAAAGAGTATGAAGCTGTCTCTCTATCTATAAATGATTCTCTTATAAAGATAAAAGCTGACAGAGAAGCTGCCCGTTACCAAGAAATCTATGATACAGCTAGTAAGGAAATTACTGAGAATGAAGATAAATTTCTAGCAGAAAAATCAGAGGGCGAACAGGCTCTTGCTGATGCAAAGTTAGAGTTGGATGATAATGCAAGGAAACTAAAAGATGGCGAAGCTGAGCTTATAAAAAATGAATCCGAGTTAAAGAAAAACGAAAAAAATCAAAAGAAAGAGTTTAAAGACGCAAAAGATCAAATTGCTGCTGGCTGGCAGAAAATTGATGCAGCCCTTAACCAACAGGAAATCAAACAATCCGAGCTTGATACTTTTTTATCTCAATTGGACGCAGGTATTAAGACCCTGGAAACTCAACTAAGCCAAATACCCGTTGAAAGTGCTGAGTATCCACAGTTACATGCAACCCTTGAGCATCAGGTGATTGCAAGAGAAGGTTTACTTCAACTCAAAGAATCTAGTAAAGTCTTGAGGGAACAGGAATCAGAGCTCAATCAAGGGATTGAAACCTTCGAAAGTGAAATTACAAAAGCAAAAAAAGAGATTGAAAAAGCAAAAATAGAATTAGCAGAGAATGAAGCAAAACTTTCCGAGGGTTATGAGGAATACAACGAAAATCTTGTTAAATTTAATGATGAAATTGCCGACGCAGAAGCAAAACTATCCGATGCTAAGCAAAAGTTATCAGAGATTGAAACTCCCACCTGGTATATAAATGATCGTGATGCTGCTGTTGGATATACTGATTTGAAGAACAGTATTGATGTAGTAAGTTCTGTTGCTGTAGTCTTCCCTTTTTTATTTATAGCCATTGTTATATTAATGACTTCTAATTCCATGGCAAGAATGATAGCTGAAGAACGTGGTGAGCTTGGTACTTTAACATCTCTAGGCTATAAGGATGAAAGCATCATCGGTACTTACTTATTCTATGTCCTATCCGCTACTACCCTTGGAACGGTGGTTGGATTTTTTGCAGGATGCATTATTATTCCTCCGCTTATTTATTCCAATTTCCAATTTGTACTTCCCGAGCTTATACTACAATATGATGTAACCGTATTTATCCTTATACTAGCTACTGCTCTGACTTTAATGACCATAGTTACACTTGTTGCTTGTTATCGTGAGCTCCAACACCACCCTTCGGTATTAATGCGTCCCATTCCTCCGAAGAACGGTCAGAAAATATTACTTGAGCGAATCGGTTTTATCTGGAAGAATCTCTCCTTTACCTGGAAGGTTACCTTCCGTAATATGTTTCGATACAAAAAGAGGGCTTTGATGACCATCGTTGGTGTTGCCGGTTGTTCTGCTCTTCTATTGGTAGGCTTTGGTATACGAGATAGCATGAATGGTATTGCAGAAAGACAATATAACGAAATCTTCGTATATGACAATATGATTGTATTGAAGAAAGAAACCAAACAACTGGATAATGAGGTTGAAAGTCTTTTAATAAAGGAAGGTATTATTAATCCATTATTATTAAAGCAATCAGCAATTAAATGTGAAGTAAAAGCCAGTTCCATTGATGCATTATTGATTGTACCAGAGAATATTGGGATGTTTGAAAAACACTTTCATTTATTTAAAACAGACGGTTCTACAGATGTCTCCATATCAAAGGGTGTAGTGATTTCACAAAAAATCTCTGATAAGCTTAAGCTTAATATCGGTGATGACTTTACGTTAAAAGACAGCGACAATAATTTATTCACCATGCCCGTCACTGCTATAGTAGAGAATTACCTCTCGAACTATGTTTATATCAACAGTGAACAGTATCGTACAATTTTCAAAGAGGAGCCGCTTTACAATACAATTGTATCAAATTATATCGGTGATGAAACAACGATGGCAAAACGTTTAATTGATAGCGATCAAATCGTAAATGTCATCTTAACCTCAGACATTATGCAGATTGCTTTAGACAATAATGAAAGCTTGAATGGGATTATTACACTTCTTGTTGTTGTTGCATCACTGCTTGCTATCATTGTCCTATATAATCTTACATCAATTAACATTAGTGAGCGAACTCGTGAAATTGCAACACTAAAAGTTCTGGGTTTTCGAGATGACGAAACAAACGGGTATATTTATCGAGAAGCCTTCATTTTAACTTTAATCAGTATTGCTTTCGGTTTGGTTCTGGGCATCGTTCTCCATGGATTCGTTATTGGCGCAATTGAACGAGATGCTATGGTTATGATGAGAAAAATTCATGTTGTAAGTTTTGTGCTCTCAGCAATTATGACCATTGTTTTCTCCAGTTTAATGCAAATTGTAACCTACTATAAATTAAAAACCATTGATATGATTCAGGCTTTAAAGTCAGTAGAATAAACAAAGAGAAAGGGCGGTTTATCACCGCCCTTTCTCTTTGTTCTCATCTTCTAGCTCTAACAACACCTTTAACTTCTCTTTTTCTTGCGCAGATAATGAATCCAGCAGATAATTTCGGTTCGTACCTTTCATTGCTTCATATTGTTGTTTAATTCTTTCTTTTGCATTCTGAATATCTATCTTTAAATCCTTAGCTGACATGATGTAACTGCCTGTTCCTCGTATGATGATTTGCTGTAACCCATCCGAGGTAGCAACTGTAATATTATATTTTTTCTTATTGTCCTGTGCAAATCTTTCAATGTACTGGTCAGCGGTTTGTGCTTCTCTGGTGTAAACCATATGGATGTTCTGATAATTGATTACTTCTTCTGCATAGCCCTGAACCCGATAAGCATCAAATACAACAATAACCTGACATTTACGTATTGCCTGATAATTACTTAGGGTCTCCAGCAAGCTTATTTTAGCACCATCCATATTTTCATCTGCAAGTTCTGCCAGTTCCGGCCAGGCAAAAATAATGTTATAACCATCCACAAGAAGATATTCTTCCTTCGTTTCCTTTGGCGTACTGGTTGTGGGTCCTGAAGTATAGTAGCTTTCATGGGTAGTACGTGTTTTCTTCCAGATGGACTTTTTGCCTTGATTTGCATAGGCAGTTCTATTGATTATATGATCAATCTCTTCCAGACTAATCCATCTTTCTTCAACTTCAATTGGTTTAATAATTGCTATGTCTTGAGGTGGGCTTTCCTTTACTTTAAAATATCCCTCCAAGTGCATATAATTTTTGACCTCATTCCAAGGAACCAAAAATCCAGCACCATGTGTACAAAAGACTGAATTAGTAGGGTTCTCCCTGTCATGCTCTGGATCATAGCCGATATTTTCAATTATCTCTAGGGCATTATGACACGGCTCATATCCTTTTATTGTACAAACTAATCTACCAAGACCTTTGGTATAAGCAATTACTTCCTTCTGATAATTTCTCATGGTAATGACTGGTGCACTTCCTGTGAGTACTGCAGTTTCACCATCTGTATGGGTGATTTCACTAATACCAGACATCTTTTCAACGTCTGTCATTGCTCTTCCTACCATTTTCTCTGGTAACTCAAGACGAAACGAATAGTACGGTTCAAGTAACACAGACTTAGCTTCCATTAGACCCTGTCGTACAGCTCGATAAGTTGCTTCTCTAAAATCTCCGCCCTCGGTATGCTTATTGTGTGCTCTACCTGATACTAACGAGATTTTCATATCCGTAATTACTGAACCTGTGAGTACGCCTTTATGAACCTTTTCCTCTAAATGAGTCAAAATTAGCCTCTGCCAGCTTTTCCCCAAGATATCCTCACTGCAATTAAGTTCAAACTGTAGACCACTACCCTGCTCACCTGGCTCCAATAACAAATGAACCTCTGCATAATGACGGAGGGGTTCAAAATGACCTACACCTTCCACTGTATTTGCTATGGTTTCTTTATATACAATCCTTCCTGCATCAAAATCTATCTTAATTCCAAACCGGCTTAGAATCCTACTTTGGAGAACCTCCATCTGTACCTCACCCATAAGGCCAGCTTGTATTTCTTGAAGAAGTTCATCCCAGACAATATGAAGTTCGGGTTCCTCTTCCTCAATCTGCCGAAGCTTTGGTAACATCATTTTAGGATCACAACCTTCTGGGAGTAAAATGCGATAGGTTAGTACTGGCTCTAAAATTGGTGCTTGGGTTGCCTGTTCGATACCAAACCCTTCACCGGGTAATGTCTGTGTAAGGCCTGTTACCGTACAAATGGAACCTGCTTCTAATTCCGTTACCGCTTCAAATTTTTGCCCTGAATATAAACGTATTTGATTTATCTTTTCTTCCCAATGTTTATTTTTAAAGATATCCTTAACCTTCAGTACTCCACCTGTTAGTTTGAGATGCGTTAAGCGATTCCCCTGTTCATCTCTGGTGATTTTAAATACTTTTGCACCAAATTCCTGTGGGTAGGATGGTATGGTTGAAAAGGTCTGAATTCCTTCTAGTAATTGTTCAATTCCATTTAATTTAAGTGCAGAGCCAAAATATGTGGGGAAAACCTTACGTTCACGAATTGCTTTTTGTATATGTGAAGTTGTTATTTTACCAATTTCTAAAAATTCCTCCAACATAGTTTCCTCACATATGGCTACTTGTTCATAAAAATTATCTTTATTTTCAACTGTAAATTCAATACAAGCATCTTCCAACTGTTTCTTTAAATCTATCATAATCATTTCTTTATCGGTTCCCATTTGATCCATTTTATTTACAAATAGGAATACCGGTATTTGATATAACTCCAGCAATCTCCACAAAGTTAGCGTATGCGCTTGTACCTTGTCCGCTCCACTAATTACTAAGATCGCATAATCAAGTACTTGAAGCGTTCGCTCCATTTCTGCCGAGAAATCAACATGGCCAGGAGTATCAAGTAAGGTAATCTGTAGATCGCCAAATTCAAATATTGCCTGCTTTGAAAATATAGTAATCCCTCGTGCTCGTTCGAGTTCAAAGGTATCTAAATAGGCATCTTTATTATCCACTCTCCCTAACTTTCCTATTTTCCCGCACTGATATAGGATTCCTTCTGATAAGGTTGTTTTGCCCGCATCCACATGAGCTAAGATTCCAATGGTTAATTTCTTCATATTCTAAGTTAATCCTTTATAGTAACAGCTAAATAACTGTCTCTTTGTCCAAATTTTATTTATTCAATCTAATGATAACAGCTCTATTCTATAATTACAATTTAAACAACAAATTTCACGACAACAAAAAGTCAGAATATATTCTTTAACAATCGCTCTGACTTTCATCCTAAGTATGTTTTAGTAACAACATTTTTACTATCCTATCCCCATTGATAGGTTACCAGCTAATTTAATCATTGTTACCCAATTTTATTATGACTCCTTTGTATTCTCATTATCGCAATTCTTAACTTTTGTGATTTTAATCCATGCGGATAAGCCTCCTTCAATCCCACAGAAAGCAAATACACTAAGAATTAATGTACTCGGTTCAACACTTGTCTTATAGGTTATATATAAGCAAGCACAGGTAAAGAGTATTAAATAGATGAACATACCAGCAAGTATTACTTTTGTATAATTGCTTTTCTTTTTGTGTCTCACTTAATCACCTGATTTCTAGGAAAGCATTAAACGGTTTACATTATTATATTATGTTACTTAAAGTTATTTGTTACATACCATTTTTTTTGGGTAAAGCAAAAAATACATCTATATTTACCTCTTTATATTTCAATGTGAAAAATATTAAGAGTTTATATAGATGTATTTCTATACGTCTGTTATTTGCTAAATTGATAACTTTAGTTATATCGAACTGCCTTTACTGGTGTTCTATAATTATAATTTGAGATTCGAATACCAGTGGATGGGCTGCTGGCACTGATAACCTTTCCGTTTCCTATGTAAATTGCCACATGATTAATGGTACCATTTCTTGAATAGAATACTAAATCACCTGGTTGTAACTGACCCATTGAAATTCTATCTCCTGAGTTTGCTTGTGCTCTTGAAGTACGTGGTATGCTGATACCAAAATGAGCAAATACTGATTTCGCAAAACCGGAACAATCTGCACCATTGGTTAAGCTGGTACCACCCCATACATATGGATTACCCTCAAATTGCACTGCATAAGATGCAATTTTACTACCTAAAGAGGAACCACTTGAAGTACTTGGATTAGTGTTACTACTCTGATTATTATTTGAGGATGAGTTAGAGGATGAATTCGAAGATCCATTTGAACCAGAGGAATCATTTTGTGCCGCTGCTTCTTCTTCTAAGCGTTCCAGCTCTTCTTCAATTGAGATTGCCTCTTCATATACTGTTGCAAGTTTCACATAATCAGTGGAAACGTAACCGTATTTGTCATCTTCAAGAGCTATCTTAGCCCAGCCCTCTTTCTCGCTAACTACGTTATATTCATCGCCTATTGGAATTAAGGTTATTACCTGCGACTCTAAAGAAGCCTTTTTTCTTACTTTTAACGTTGTCGTATTTACCACCGCTGTTCTTGTTCCGGTTGATTTTGCAACCTCCACAGCTTTATCACCTGTCACAAGGAAATCTGCTTTTATGTACCCTTTTACTGAACCGGACTTAATCTGATACCAACCATCCTTTTCATTTATAATGGTTGCTGCAGCATCATCGTAAAGCTTACCTAGAATTTCCCCTTCTTCACTTGCTTTACTTCTTATGTTAACATAGCTGGACACTTTAGCAAAAGCAAGCTGATTATGTACTTTTATTTCATCCAGTATCGACTGAACTGTATTTAAGTTTGATGGATCCGCAGTTGTATAGAACTCGTCTAATGCAAGAGTAATTCCTGCCATAGGTTCCTCGGAAGCTTCCACGCTTACCGCTTTTCCAGCAAATGCAAGTGCCCCAATTAGTGTATATGAGGCAATCTTAAGTATTTTCATCCTGAGTCCTCCTAGGTGTTTATTACGAAATTATTAACTTTATTACAAAGTCATTATACTCCATATCTCCTAAGAATTCATGATGTAAATAATGGTAATCCCTATACATCTAGATGTACTAACAAATCACCGTATCCTTCCTTCTCCATTTCTTCAAGCGGAATGAATTTCAATGAAGCACTGTTAATACAATATCTTAACCCACCAAGCTCTCTTGGTCCATCTTCAAAAACATGTCCCAAATGGGCATCACCAGTTTTACTTCTAACCTCCGTTCGAATCATTCCGTGTGTATAGTCTACAATATTATGAATAGAAGCTTTGTCAATTGGTTTGGAAAAGCTTGGCCATCCACAACCGGATTCAAATTTATCGCTGGAGATAAATAAAGGCTCTCCTGTTGTTATATCCACATAGATACCTTTGCGAAACTCATCATTATATTCATTTTGAAAGGGTCTCTCAGTGGCATTATTTTGTGTCACTTCGTATTGAAGTTTAGTAAGTATTTTTTCTAATTCCTCTTTTGGCTTCTTACTATATTTTTTATCACTCATACGTTTCACCCTTTCATAATTCAGATTATAGGAACCATTTTAGTATTTGTAAATATGCAATAAAAATTCCAGATATTTTGCTAGAATTATATTCTACAGTTGTAGCATTTATTAAACTTCTTAAACTCACTTATATTTTTCTTGTAAATAGTATCTTTCTTTCCCCTGTGTCTTATTTTTATACTCAATTGCAGTTTTTGGACAACCGCAGATACATGCCATACAATGAGTGCAACTATCTCCCCAGTAAGGTTTCCCTTCTATCATCGAAATATTATTTAAGGGGCATAACCTGCTACATTGCTCACAACTAATACAATTATTAGTAAAATAGAACCCTTTTGCTCGAACAACGAATTTATAAAATGCCGCATTCATAATACCGCTTTTTAATCTATCCATTAATGTAATTGATTTGATTTCAGCAAATTTCTCCTGTGCTTTTATCTCCTGTACTATTTTATCCAGAAACATATCGGACTTCACTAATAGTTCATGGGCGGTTTTCTTATCTGTGACAGGATACATGACCAAATAATTTTCAGGCATTACTACTTCAGCAACTCCCTGATATGTAAGGTCATTTTTTTTACATAGTGGTTCTATATACTCTTGTGATGCTCCTGCATCATCACCACAGGTCATTATAAAATATGCTTTTTTATTCCCCTTAAAGTTAGTATTGCATAGGAATTCCTCAACAACTCTTGGTAATCGATAAGCATAGGTAGGGCAAACAAAGACAAAGGGGTACTGCTCTGAAACAAGCTCTTCCTGTTTCCTTTCCTTTAGTAGTAAATTAATAGAAACCAAGGTGTCCCCTAACCGATAAGCCAGCTTTTGTGCAAGATATCTACTATTACCTGTACCTGTGAAATACAAAATCATACGCTTCCCCCTAGTAATTAAATATGTAAATCCAACCAAATATTCTTTTCAACAAATCCATATTTCAAATAAACTGGACGTCCCATTTCTGAAGCTCCTAACCAAAGTTTATGAATGTTTCTTGCTTTTGCTTCGTTAATTAATTTATCCAGTAAAGAAGATGCGATGCCCCGGCCACGATACTCTGGCGCGGTATACATATTTGTAACATAACCTTTTATGCCACTCTTATTTGTAAAAGAAGGCGGAAATTCATAAAATACAATTGCACTAGTAGCAATAATTTCATTGCCTTCCTCAACCACCCATTCTATCATCGTTCCATCGTTCATTTTCTTTTCAAAGAACTTATGTAATTCCTCCGTAATATCTTCATTGGGAGAACTTCCTTCGTCAATTAATTGCTTTTTCCTTAGTTCAACTAATTTATCAATTTCGTTCAAAGTTGTGACTCTATACTTCATGAAATAACCTCCCTGGAAATGATTTAATCTAAGATTTATTTCATCTTAGCATACAAATATTATTTACGCAAACAAGCATGAAGTTTTCCAATTCATAGGAAACACTTTCATGCTTGTTTACACAATTATATTTTGTAATGAAATACTAATTCTATCAAACATAATCTTACAGGTAGAACTATAATTTTATTACCTTTTATACTTCCTGCATCATCTTCCAGGGAACTATATTTTTTATTCTAATCGAACATAGCCCTGCTATCAGTGTTGCCCACATTACGATAGTAATTACCACTCCTAGCAGTGCCATAAAACTTACATGCATACCGCTTTTCTCAATACCAAAGGCGGAGAAACATAGGATAAAGGTTGGTTCGCCACCAAACCATGCAACTATACTCCCTAGGATACTGCCAAAGAAAACAATAGGGATATAACTCATTATAGTCTGATGCATCAATTGACCAGTGGTATAACCTATAGCTTTATAAATTCCTAATTGTTTCTGATCCCTTACTAATTGAATCTTAATTAATAATACTAATATTAACGCTATTGTTAATATCACAACTCCAATCATTACTCCACATAATAACTCCATCGCTGTTGCAATGGAACCTAAGGAGGTTGCAATATAATTAGCATAGTTTGCGATATCAACTTGTTCCTCTGTCAAAGAATTTTTTAATTCTTGCAATAGATTGTTCAAATTGCTGTTTTCTACTGCATAAACATATAATCCATAGGATCTACTATCAGGATTTATCCTTGTTAGTCCATCCTTTGTAATTATTCCTTTTCTTCCCAGTTGATTTAACCCCTGGCTTTCACCTACCAACAGGTAATCCATGCTTTTTCCATTCAATTCCAAATAAACCACATCACCAATTGCTACGCCTAGATGTTTTGCCATAATTGAAGTTAACATAATTTCATTATCGTAGATTGGCCTTCTTCCACGTACAATATTGTCCGTTCTTAGTTTATCGGTCCGATCATAGATGTCTAAATTGATAGAAACTTCTTCGCCCTTTGCTTTACATATTATATTGACAGAATTGCATTCAATCACATATTGTACACCCTTATTTTCTAATACCTTCTGTTTTATTCTTTCAAAGTTATCTATATAACTATTGCTTTCATTATCTTTCATTTTAACAAGGATATCAGGTTGCTCGACACCTGCTATAGCAACCAGTTTATCAGGCTTTAGTGCAAAGTTCTGATAAACACTCATTGCTTCATTTGCGCAAAAAGATAGGATGACAATAATAAAACAGATAACCAGGTTTTTCTTTTTATGAAATAAAATACTTTTCATTCCGATGGTAACATTTAACGGTAACGTTATTTTAGCCAATTGAATTCTGTTTCTCTTAAAATTATGAGAATTTATACCATTACGCAATGCGTCCAGTGGTGTAATTTGTTTAAATTTTAAAGAGCAAATAAGAACTGCCAAAAGAACTGAAAGAATTATAACTACAATACTAACAATCACACTTCTAACATCAAGGTTCATCCCCCACAACAAACCAATGGAGGAGGATAAGATATTACCAACTACGTTGGACGCGCTGACAGCACAGATTAAACCTGAACAAACAGCAAATATACTGATTATCATAAACTCTAATATGGTTGCTCTTGTCATTTGGGAACTGGTATAACCGGAAGCTTTTAACATTCCTATGTTCTTCATATTCATCTCTATGGAATTACTGATACTAAAATGAACAATAATTAAGGATATAAAAATTAATAAACTTGAGAAAACCGTTAAAATACCCATAATAATACTAGCTGTTATGCCTGCACCAAATTTCATTACAGCATAATTTGTCGCCCAATTCACAACATATTCAAAATCCGGTATTTTATTACCCAGAATCTGATTCATGCTATTTTCGAATTCTTCCATATCACTACCCTTGGTTAACTTCAGTCGGTAAAACAACCCCAGGTATGCCGCCTTTTCTGATATTTCGTTAAAAGCCTCTGTAGATATAAAGCATTTCTGAGCTGACATATTGGAAGGTGTTGAGAACATTACATCCTCCGTAAAACCATATATTTCATAGGTATAAGTAATATCGTTGTAGACAAGATTGATATGATCCCCAGTATCAAACCCTTCACCTGCTTTTAAATAATATGGTACAATAATCGAGTCTTTCTTCCATTCCTCCCCCTCGTCTATTAAATTAATCTTTGATAAGTTTCTATTTGAATTTTGATTTAGAAGAAAGAAATCCAACTGATTTGCTTCCTCTATTGACTCAGTTGCATTGTAATACTTAACACTAGGTACAAGATAAGCTTTCTCACTTTCCAGATACTCCACTTCCTTCTGCTGTAATATCTGGTTTTCAATCTCATCGGTATAATTACTTGTAGTGAATAAGAAATAATCTGCTCCCTTTACTAATCTATTTCGTTTGTCAATCACATGCCCCATATTAGTGAGTGAGGAAATCCCGACATAAAGTAGCATTACTGCTACAGTAATAAGAAAAAACAATATAAAAGCATTACCCTTTTTCTTTTTAATATTATCCAAGGCAATTAATAAAAGTCCCATTCTGTTCCTCCATTCTCCCGCAACTCTGCGAAAACTACCAGCCCATCTTTTCTAAGAATTTACGAAGATTATCATGCCTAGACGCATCTCCTGGAGTATAGCCGCCTAAACCTATTTCATCCAGAATTACTCCGTCTTTCAAATAGAGTACACGATTTCCTCTCCTTGCCGCCTTTAAATCATGGGTAACCATTATAATTGTCTGCCCTGTTTCGTTAAGCATCGTCAGCAGATCTAATACATGGTCTGAGTTAATGGAATTTAATGCTCCAGTTGGTTCATCCGCAAAGAGAATAGTAGGATTATTAATAATGCCTCTTACTAATGCTACTCTTTGCGCTTCTCCACCAGAAAGCTGCGAAGGATATTTATGATAAACTTCTTTTGTCAGCCCGGCCTTGGTTAACAGTTCCTTTGCTTTATTTGCAATGGACTTCCTATTTTTACTCATAAGCAGACCACTGACCATAATGTTATCCATAACGCTCATGGTGTCATTTAAAAAATTCTGCTGAAATACAAAACCACAGTTCTTTCTCCGAAAAACTGCCAGTTTATCATTGGAGTACTTGGAGATTTCTTCTCCTTCAAAACTAATTGAACCAAGGGAAGGTCGGTCCATACCAGATAGCCCATATAACAACGTACTTTTACCAGACCCCGAATTTCCCATAATGACAACAAAGTCTCCTGAGTCAATTGTTATATTTAAATTTTTTAATACATGTTGTTGTACGCTTTCATTAGAAAATGTTTTACATAAATCTTTCGCTTGTAATAAGTGCTTCATGCTATACTTCCTTTCAAAGTTTATCCGTACCCGCTAAATACAAGTGAAACGACTTGTCGACTCACCTGTCATGAATTAAAGCCATGAATGTGCTTCATGGCTTAATTATAGTCAATATTAAATTAAAAGTCTTAACCCAAATCCAGTCTAATCCTTAACTAATTCTTAAATATGATTAGCATGTCAACAATATTTTCTAATACTTTTATAGTAGGAAGCCATTGCTCTTACACTTTACTTAAAAACAAGTTTACTACAAAGCCTTTATCATTATAACATTCCAGACTACCTTTCATATGGCTCATAAAGTAATTAGCTAAGAATAATCCAAGTCCTGCACCATTCTTGCCTTTACCATTGGCACCTCTATAATACTTTTCCGTAATTAGTGGTAATTCCTCTTCAGCGACTCCATTTCCATAATCCCTTATTTCAATTTTAATACCAGTAGGAACTTCTTCAAAGGATACATCAATTGCAGTTCCGGCATACTTAAAAGAATTATGAACGATATTATCTATTACCTGTTTAAGCCGTAATTTGTCCAAATAGACCAAGCATTCAGGAATAGTATTCATGATTTGCAGGTTCTCATAATATTGTAAATCCTCAAACATCGAAAGAATTACAGTAGAAGCCTCTTCCACCGCTTCTACCTTTAAATTTTCTAACTCTTCCAGAGTCGCATGGAACATGTTGCCAATTAATTGATCTATCATATCCGATCTTTGCTCGATTATCCCTATCTTATCAAATAAATCCTTATTTACAGTCTCATTTCCATTTCTCTGTGCCTTCATTTTTAAAACTTCACATGTAGCTTTTATGGTTGCAATGGGAGTTTTCATATCATGGGATAGTTCCGCCACGAGCTCTTTTTTACTAACATTAGCTTTATATTCATTTTCTCTGGCTCGCTTTAATTCTTCACGCATTAGGTCAAAACTTTCCGTAAATGCACCAAAATAATTCCCTTTTTCCATTAATATTGGTGCTTCCAGATTACCCTTAGCCACATTAACTGCAAATTGCTGTAACTTTCTGAAAGGGCGAATATAAAAGTAATAAAAAAGACCAAGGATAAAATATCCAATGAAGAGGATACCCACGGAAACAACTATCATTCTTTTTTGAAGAGCTTTCCACAATGCCTCGATAACTTCCCTTTGTCCATCAAAAACAATTTTTCCAATCAGTTGTCCATTTACTTCGTAATCCATCAAGGTTTTATGGTCTTTCATCGCCTCTATAACCTCACTTTGATAATTATCATCTACCTTGAGGATGATATGACAATCATATATTGTCTCTAGACTTTCTCTCGTTTTCCCTTGCTCCAGCTCTGCGATTATTTGCTTATAATCTGAATTCCAACTGACAATTTCATCTGTATGATTTTCTTTATATCGAATTTGCAGAATAATTATGCCAATAAATAAGGCAATTAATATTGTAAAAATGATTGTTAGGTATCGAATCTTCATAGTTCCAGCATGTATCCAGTACCCCAAATAGTTTTGATTAATTGGGGTTCATTCGGATTCTCCTCAATCTTTTCTCTCAATTTACGAATATGTACATTTAGAGTACCATCACTAAAAAAGGAATCTCCCCAAACTTTTTGAAATAATAATTCCTTAGATACAATCGTATTTTTGTTATCATATAGAAATTGAAACAACTTAAACTCTTTTGCTTTTAATTGTATTTCCTGACTATTAATATGAATCCTCATAGTTCCTGCATCAAGAATACACTTTTCCTGTTCCGATACATTTAAATTCAAATTTGATATTTTTTCATTAACCATACGTTTTATAGTTACTTTGACTTTTGCAAGTAAAACACTTAACGAATAAGGCTTTTTAATATAATCATCCCCACCAATGTTTAAGGCGATTAACACATCATCATCACTTTGTCTGGCACTGATAAATATAATTGGAATATCAGACTCCTGTCGAATTTTCTTACAGATGGTAAAACCACTCTCATCACCAAGATTAATATCCATTAGTAACACATCTACTTTATTTTCTTTCAGGAAGTTCTCACATTCCAAGGCTGTTGCTACATAAGCACAGGATACATCAAACATTTCAAAATACTCACAGGTCATTTTAGATAAGTCAATTTCATCATCAACAATTAGACAGTTATAATGCATGGATAGCCTCCTTAAAGTTTCATATCATTTTTTGCTCCAACCACTAGTTTTATAAATGGAATTATAATCCTATTAGGATAACTTATTTTATATAAAATTTTACACTATCCTTACCTTAATAACAATGCATAAGACCATTTTTTAATCTAGTTCAAAGCCCCTGCCTAAAAGCGATGCACTTTGCGTCGCATAAACAAAACTATCATCTTGCAAGTTTTTAACATAATCCTTTACTAATACTAATTCTTGTTTGTTCACAACAGTTTGAATCAGCATCTTTTTCTTAACATTTGAGGTATCCATACCCTGAATAAAGGTAACACCTCGTTTTAAATCATTTCTAATATACTGGGTGATATCCAAATACTGATCGGACATAATACTAACATTGTAATACTTTTTACCACCAATCATAACATAATCTGTGACATAGCTTTGAATATAGTTACTAATAAAGGAATAGACGATTAATGTTAAATTACCATATAATATCGAGGAAAAAATAATTGCAGAATTCAGCACAAGAAAATAGGTGCCAATGGTAATTCCTCGTTTTTCCTTAAGATACATTCCAATGATGGCTTCCGGCCCATTGGACATGCGCTGTCTCATAATTATACCTACTGCAGCACCTAATATGATTCCGCCTGACACGGCTGCAATGATAGGGTCCGTTTCGAAGGGTGGAACTATTTTATCCATAATTCCTAGATAAAAGGTAAAAATATAGAAGCTGAAGGCAGCAAAAAAGATTTGAATTTTATCATATCGAAAGAAAGACCATATAAAAACTGGAAGTGCCATTAAAAACAACATGACTTGAGTATTCATACCTGTTAGGTTATGTATTACCGTTGCCAATCCGCCAAATCCGGCAGCCACCAGGTCATTTGCCACTAATATTCTACTAAAAGCAAAGGTTGCAATAAATTGTCCAAATGCAATCCATAATAGTTTTTTAATCATTTCCTTCATGTCATTATCCTCCAGGGTTTTCGTCCGTATAATTACTTCTAGTATTAATAACTTAAATTGATAATCCATTGCCTTTTGCGCACAATTGCTATCTTATCATAGAAAAAGCGGTATAGCAAACGCTAAACCGCTTTTTAAATCTACATTTTAATAAGACTATTATAAGGTATTACAATAATTCAATAACACTCAACTTACTTCCAGATCTCTTCTGATATTTCTCTAACCAATTTTAATTTCGCCCATTGTTCATCTTCGGTAAGTATATTCCCTTCCTCTGTTGAGGCAAAGCCACATTGAGGACTAAGATACAACCTTTCCAGAGGCACGTATTGTTCTGCTTCATGAATTCTTTTAATTATATTTTCTTTTTCTTCCAAGGTAGGTGATTTTGTGGTGACAAGTCCTAATACTACTTTCTTGTCTTCACTCACATATTTTAATGGCTCAAAATCACCGGAGCGATCATCATCAAATTCTAAATAGAAGGCATTTACATTCTCTTTTGCAAAGAGGTCTTTTGCAACACGCTCGTAGCTTCCTTCACAAGCCCAAGTAGAATGAAAGTTACCACGGCAAATATGTGTGTTTACCACTAAATCTTCTGGTTTATCTTCTAGAGCTAAATTATTAATATTGATTAATTTCTCGATTATTAGTTGTAACCCTTCCTCATCGGTTCCTAAGATGAAGCAAGCATGCTCATCCACGCACACTCCCCAGGTACAATCGTCAAACTGAATATTTCTACAACCAGCATCGTATAGCGCTTTGATAACTTTTTTATAACCATTCGCTATATCCTGATGCAGTTCCTCTTCCTTTGGATAAAATGCATTGGTACTTGCCAAGTTAGCTGGTGTAATCATCTGAAATAAAAACTGTGCTGGAGATGGAATCGTCTGTCTAGCAACGGTATTCTCATCTTCAAATTGCTTGACGAACTTAAAATGCTCTACAAACGGATGATCTTCAACAGATACTTTACCTGTTAAGAAAGTATCATCAATTAAAGCAGGTTCACCGTGAAATGGAATTCCTTCCTTTGTTTTTTCATGACCTACACCGTTAAAGGCCCACATAAAATCTAGATGCCAGGAACTTCTTCTAAACTCTCCATCCGTTATTACACGAAGTCCAGCTGCTTTTTGCTTTGAGATTAAATCTGTAATTGCTTTATCTTCTACTGTCTTCAGTTCTTCCTTTGTTATTTTACCTTCTGCAAAATCACTTCTTGCCTGCTTTAAATATTCAGGTCTCAAAAAACTTCCCACAATATCAAATCTAAAAGGTGCATTCTTACTCATACTCTTATCTCCTCATCCAATCAATTTTTCATTTTATAACTTATTCTGTTAGCAATTCTTTGTTTTAGGAACTCTTTCTCCTTTTCACCAATTTCCTTCATGAGTTTCTTATTCCGGAATTTATTAAACACTGATTTTTCATTCTTTATTAATTAATACTTATGTTATATATTTCTGCAAACCTTTTATGTACTTGAATTTATTAGTCCCCTTCATATTTTATATTTGTAGTATATTTTATTTTTTACTTATTGAAAAATACATAAAAATATGGGTTTGATATAGTTTAAAGCTATACCAAACCCATACTATGTTATTTTATTTCTTTTAACGCTTACATTTGAAGTTATACATCCTTCGATTTTACTTTAAAGAATCAACTGCAGCTCTCTCAACAGCCAGACCTTTTTTATAGAGTGCCATGAATTGTTCAAATCCCTGTACATCCTTTTGATCTGGTTCCATTTTTAAGCTTGGCATATCTGCAAATACTTTATTATTTAGATAATCATCTAAGGTTTCCGCCTCTGCCTTATTTGCCATATAGGAAGCAAGAATTGCGATTCCCCAGGCTCCACCTTCACCTGCAGTCTCCATTACACTAACAGGAACATTAATAGCGGCAGCCATAATTTTCTGTCCAACACCTTTTGTTTTAAACAAGCCACCATGACCTAGGATTTCGTCTAGTTCAACACCTTCTTGCTTCAAAAGAATGTCAAGACCAATTTTTAATGCACCAAGTGAGGTATACAGATGTGTCCTCATAAAATTAGCAAGATTGAATTTACTTTCAGCAGAACGTACAAAAAGTGGTCTACCTTCTTCAAAGCCTGTGATGTGCTCACCAGAAAGATATCCGTAGGATAATAACCCTCCACAGTCTGAATCACCTTGCAGTGCCTGAGTATAAAGTAGTTCATATAATCTATTTGTATCAACAGGTGCTCCAAGAATTTTTGAAAACTCATCAAATAAGGAAACCCAAGCATTTAAATCTGAGGAACAATTGTTAGAATGAGCCATAGCAACAAGACTTCCGCTTGGGGTAGTTACTAAATCAATCTCATGATAAACCTTGGACAACTCTCTTTCTAGAACAATCATAGCAAAAACACTGGTTCCTGCTGATACATTACCGGTACGCTTTGCAACACTATTGGTAGCTACCATACCTGTTCCTGCATCACCCTCTGGAGGGCATAATGGAATACCAGCTTTTAGTTCGCCTGTGATATCCAGAAGTTTTGCACCTTCCTCGGATAATTCACCAGCACTTTCTCCTGCTACTAATACTTTAGGCATTACTTCTTCCAGTTTCCAGGAAAACTCTTCTGCTTCAATTATATGGTTGAATTTATCTATCATATGTGTATTAAAGCTATTAGTAGTTAGATCAATTGGGAACATACCGGAAGCCTCACCAACACCTAATACCTTCTGGCCAGTTAACTTCCAATGGATATAGCCTGCCACTGTAGTAAAAAATGCAACATCCTTTACATGGGATTCTTTATTTAAAATCGCCTGATAAAGATGTGCAATGCTCCATCTTTGGGGTATATTGTATTGAAATAACTCTGTTAAAATCCCAGAGGCTTGTTCCGTTATTGTATTTCTCCAGGTTCGGAAAGGTACCAGAAGCTCTCCCTTTTGGTCAAAAGCCATATACCCATGCATCATACCACTAAAGCCAATAGCTTTCATCTTTTGAATTTTCACTTCGTACTTCTGCTTAACTGCTTCCGCCATGGAGCGATAACTATTTTGTACTCCTGTCCAAATATCTTCCAAACTATAAGTCCAAACATTATCTATGTAACTATTTTCCCAATCATGACTGCCAGATGCAATCGCCTCATGATTTTCATCAATTAATACCGCTTTAATTCGGGTAGATCCCAGCTCAATACCTAGTACTGCATTTCCATCTAAAATTGTTTTTTTTACATCGTTTATAGAAAGACTCATGAATACCTCCTTAATAGATAGAAAGGTAATTGTAAAACTGTATCCATATTATGACCTTCAGTTTAACAATTACCTTTCGTAGTACAGCCTTATTTTTTAATTGAAATTATGATTATAGTGTGAAAATTTGTAATCATACATATTTAGCTTCACTTTTAAATCATACTTTGACTCTTTAATCAAATAAACTACTGACCGTAATATGCATTTTCTCCGTGTTTACGTAGGTAGTGCTTATCCGCAATCACCTGTGGAGCAGGCTTAATATTAGGATTTATTAGTTCTGAATAACAGGACATTTTTGCAAGTTCTTCTAAGACAACTGCATTATGTACCGCTTCATGTGCATCCTTACCCCAAGTGAAAGGTCCATGATTGGTACATAAAATCCCTGGCATGCTTTTTGGTTTTATATTGCCTTTCTCCAAGGTTTCAATAATAACCAGCCCTGTATTCTTTTCATATTCTATATTGATTTCTTCCTCTGTCAGGCTTCTGGCACATGGAATTGGTCCATAGAAATAATCCGCATGGGTCGTTCCATAAAGAGGGATACTTCTACCTGCCTGTGCCCAAGAGGTTGCCCAAGTGGAATGAGTGTGTACAATACCACCAATCTCGGGATATTTCTTATATAATTCAATGTGAGTAGCTGTATCAGAAGATGGCTTGTAGTTACCTTCGATACGATTACCTTCCAAATCAACGACAACCATATCCTCGGCTTTCATACTTTCATACTCCACACCGCTAGGTTTGATAACCATATAACCAGTTTCACGATCAATACCACTAACATTACCCCAAGTAAAGGTTACAAGTCCACGTTTTGGAAGCTCCATATTTGCCTGAAAAACCTGTTCTTTTAAATGTTCCAGCATAATAATCCTTTCTAAATTAAACTTATCAAAAGCATTCAATTACCTTTTTCTATAATTTGCATAGACCAAACTTTTATCATGCTTTTTGACTATTTATTTAAAAGCAATAGAATTCCATCTAAGTTCGTTTTTAAAGTTTCTGATATTTGTGTTTTTATCAATTAAAACAGCTTCAATTCCCATAGCAGCTGCCCAATCACACATCTGCTCTGCAGTTAAGTCATAGGAGAAAGCAGTATGATGTGCTCCACCAGCTAAAATCCAAGCTTCTGCACCAGTGATTAAGTCTGGTTCTGGACGCCAGAAAGCACTTGCAACAGGAAGCTTAGGCATAGGGGTATCCTGTGGTAAGCATTCTACATCATTTACTAAGAGGCGGAAGCGGTTACCTAAATCAATAAGAGAGGTTGCAACACCTTTTCCAGCCTTGGAGGTAAATACAAGACGAGCTGGGTCTTCTCTTTTGCCCATAGATAAAGGATTTACTTTAATACCAACTTTGCTGCCAGCTATGGTAGGACATACTTCAAGCATATGCGCCTGTAAAATACCTTCTTTACCAGGTTCAAAATGATAGGTATAGTCTTCCATGAAGGAGGTACCCTTTGCATCTTTTTTCCCTTCGGTCATGAGCTTCATGAGACGTACCATTGCTGCTGTTTTCCAGTCACCTTCGCCACCGAAACCATAGCCTTTTGCCATAAGTCTTTGAATTGCAAGACCTGGAAGCTGTTTTAAACCGGATAATACTTCAAAATTAGTAACGATTGCATGATAATCATGTTCTGTAAGGAACTTTTCAAAACCAATTTCAATACCCGCCTGCACAGCTACATGCTCTCTAAATTCCTTTGGATCTCTGCCATCAAGAAGAATTTCATATTGATCATAATACTCATCAACTAAGGCATTTATATCACCTTCTGGAACTTGTTGTACATATTCTGCGATATCTGTAATGTTATAAGCATCGATTTCCCAGCCAAATTTAATATGTGCCTCTACCTTATCACCTTCGGTAACTGCAACATTTCTCATGTTATCGCCCACACGAAGAACACGAATATGGCTGCTCTCGATAATACCTACCGCTGTTATCATCCAATCTGCAATACGTTCCTGAACCTTTTTATCTTCCCAGAAACCAACAATTACTTTTCTTTCAATTCCCATACGGCTTACGATATGTCCAAATTCTCTGTCACCGTGTGCGGACTGGTTGGTGTTCATGAAGTCCATATCAATGCTGTCATATGGAATATCTCTGTTAAACTGTGTATGTAAGTGTAATAAAGGTTTTCTAAATTCCTGTAAGCCTAAAATCCAGGACTTTGCTGGGGAGAAGGTATGCATCCAAGTAATAACGCCGGCACAGCTTTCATCCCTATTTGCGTCATTAAATAATACACGAATAGAAACATTGTCAATCAGGGTTGGTTTCCAAACCACTTCAAATGGTAGGACACCCGATTTATTTAACCCATCCACGATGATTCTGGAATGTTCTGCAACCACCTGTAAACATTCATCTCCATATAAAGACTGTGAACCAGTTGCAAACCAGATTTGATAATTCTTCTTTATCATAATTCTATACCTCCATAAAATTAATATTATTGTTAAGGTATCAAGCAGCTGACTAAAAATATGAAAGCAGCTTTTGACACCTATCGTTATAGGATAATAAAATTATATTAAATTCTTGGTTTGATATCTATTGCTTCTTCCTACTACTTCATAAAAAAAGTTACCTATTCCTACTTTAAAAAAGCTTAGTCATTACAATAGTTCAACATAATTACTAACCTTTCCGTAATTTTGCAGGTGTTGTTCCATATTTATCTACAAATATCTTATAAAAATAACCCTTATTCTGATAGCCTACCTGTTCTGCAACATCGTCTACCGTCATCTTTGTAGTCTTAAGAAGTCTATGAGCATTCATCAATCTAAGATTTTGTACATATTCTAAATAAGTCACTCCAAGCTTCTCTTTTAATAAACGATTAAAATAATTCTCATTAAAATGAAATCTAGCTGTAAGTTCCTTAATAGTTATCGTAGCATAATTATCTTCTATGAAGGCTTTAATTTCCTCATAAACCAACCAATTCATCTTCTTTCTCAAGTCATTGGAAAGGCTGAATTCATACATCTTGCTAATATGGTGTAACATTCGAAAGATAAGTCCTTTGCAAATATACTTAGAAGCAGTATCATGCATTTCTAATTCATTTAACAATTGATGAAATATTTCTTCTAACGTATGGTCTTCTGGATCTTTGGGTTTAAAATGCAGAAATTGATGAATGTCCTTTTGTTTCATTAAAGCAGTTCTAAGAAAGTTAAGCAGCTTTTCTTCTTCAATATTCTCAACCATCGCCTGATCAAATATTTCATTGGATAGACCAAGAAATAATATAATATTCTTCTTATCCGAAAGATAATCCTGGTGGGGGCAGTTCTTGTCAATTAGACAAAGGTCACCTTTTTTAAAGGAAATGTCATTTCCCATAATCCGCTGTGTGAATTCACCTTCCACAATATAGGCAAGTTCAATAAAATCATGCGTATGATATTGTGTCTTACCTCCGGGTTCAAAATCACTATGGTAGGTGAAAGCTTGTGCAGATGGCTTAATGGTAGAATGCAAACTGCCACCTTCTTCAATATTCCAGCATAAGATAAAGCTGCCTTCCTTTTCCGATAAAGGGAAGGTTTTAATATCAATCTTGTCTACCGAATATTCCGGACACATAATGCGTTGTCCCAAATCTGTTTCCAACTCGGTGGACTTATTCCTATATTTTGTTATATCAATACAATAGTCCACTAATCTCATATTTACTCCATTTCTACTTACCTTACATCAGCATACTTTTCAAACTACTATAAAACTGTATTACAACTATTAAATATTATTGTGATTTGTTTATAAATGATTTTAACCATTAGAATGTCAAAAGCCTTCCTTAAACTGAAAGGGATGAATATGACTGTATCTATATTTGGGCTTATTCATTATATAAAGACCAAATTGGCTTTGGACACTCTAATCTAATTTATGAGGTATAATCAGAGACATGCTGTTTTAAAGCTTCCATATACGCTTTACCATATCTGCTCAGAGGCATATTCTTCTGCTTTATTGTTCCCACTCGGATTCGTTCGTCCACCTGAAGTGGTTTTGCTATAATATTTTCTCCGTTTAACTCTTTGCTTATGACTCCGGTACTGACTGTATAGCCGTTTAAACCAACAGCAAGATTAAAGAGTGTGGCTCTATCTCTCACCTTAATATTTTTGTTACGATCAATGGTGCTTAAGATTTCTTCTGAAAAATAAAAGGAATTATAGTCTCCCTGCTCGAAGGATAAATAGGGGTATTCCTCCAGCTCCTCCAGGTTTAGCACCGTTCTTTCGGCAAGGGGATGTTTCGAACTAATAAATACATGAGGCTTTGCCACAAATAGTTCATCAAACTCCAAATCATATTGTTTTATTAGCTTGGTTATAACCTCCTCATTTTTCGTGGAAGTATATAAAATTCCGATTTCACTTTTAAGCCTGCTGATATCTTCAATTATCTCATAAGTCTGTGTTTCGCGAAGGGTAAAATCATATTGAGCACCGCCAAATTCCCGAATAACATCCACAAACGCATTCACAGCAAAAGAATAATGTTGTGCAGATACTGAAAAGCGTGCACTTTGCTTCTTCACATTCAAGAATTTTTCTTCCAAAAGATTTGCCTGTTCCAGTACCTGTCTGGCATAGGAAAGGAACTCATCGCCCTCATTCGATACCACAATCCCTTTATTAGTACGATTAAATATAGTAATCTGCATTTCATTTTCCAATTCTTTAATGGCATTCGTGAGACTTGGCTGTGAGATAAATAACTCCTTAGCCGCTTCGCTAATGGTCCCTTTTTCAGCTACTATAACTACGTATTTTAATTGTTGTAAGGTCATTGAAACTTTCACCTCTTTCATAAATACAGCTTTTCATAAACAATGATATTATACACCAACTTAATATAATAATTTTAACTCAAATTTCTGTTATTCTTAGAATATCCGAATAGGGCTGTAACAAATTCCATAACTGTCCGGTCAATTCGCTAATGCTGCAAGGCATGGCATTTCCTAACCACCATTCTAATATTCCAATAATCGCAGAAGTAAGGAAATGTGTAGTAATTTGCTTTGAAAATGATTTATTACTTGTTCCCTCCTGAAGCATCCCTGAAACAGTTTCTTCTATCACTGCATATAATCTCATGCGGAAATGATTCGCACTTTCCTTTATAAATAATATCTGATAATTTTCATAATTACCTTCCATATATTTAAATGCATGGTACAGAGCACTGGCATCCGGCTGCTTGGAGGTGTCCGATTTACAATATAACAATAGATCATCTATATATAAATCAATGCACTTGTCTAACAGGTCATATTTATCAATAAAATGCAAATATACGGTACCCCGATTAATATCTGCACGTTCTGCAATATCGTTAATTGTTATCTTCTCAAACCCTTTTTCTTTGATTAGGTCAAGAAATGCCGTCATAATCGCTTTCTTTGTTTTTAGAACTCTTCTATCCATGAACTCTCCTATAATCAACAGATTATCTTATTTGTTGTTTAATCAACAGATTGAAAACATCGACCATTGAACCTGCGTAAATAAATATTTAAGATAAGTATATCAAACACTTGTTGAAAAAACAACAGATGATAAGAGACATCGTTCTGTAATAAGTTTTATGAAATATTATGAAAAGCCTCACTGCAAATCAAAAATGCTGTTAGTAATAAGAAAGGAAGGGTATTTACATGAAAATATTATTTATTGGTCGCGGGGTAGTTGCAACACAGTATGCCTGGGTATTTGAAAAAGCTGGCCACACAGTTGAATTTTATGTTCGTCCGGGAAGAAAAGCAGAATATGGAGATTATGTAAATTTAGAAATTTGGGATGCTCGAAAAAGCCTGAAAGGGCATATTATCAAAGAAAGATGGAAAATCGTATGCCAGGAGGAAATTGATGCGTCAAAAAATTATGATTTAATTATTGTAAGTGTAAATACGCATCAAATTGCAGACGTTGTATCTTATTTAGCACCTAGAATCGGAACAGCAACCGTACTGTTCTTCCATAACTTCTGGCAGGAACCCTTGTCCATGGTGCAACCCATTCCCATCGAGCAAATTGTATGGGGCTTCCCTGGTGCTGGGGGCGGTTTTTCTGGAAACACGCTCAAGGGTGGATTTATGAAAATGGTATTTTTCGGTACTTTAGGGCGAGTAGCTTCAAATAAGGATCAAGAAGTCCAAGACTTATTCGTAAATTCAGGTTTTAAAATAAATAAACGAAAGGATATTCGCAGCTGGTTCTTTAATCATCAGGCGATAAATGTAGCAATTGAAATCGAGGTAATGAAGAGTGGTAGCTTTCATAACTTAATGACAGATGCAAAAGCATTGGAAGCAATAGGTAAGAACTTGAAAGAGATTGTTCCAGTTATTAAAGCAAAACAGGCTAAAACCGATTTTATCACCTACTTATTCGCCTATATTCCTTCGAAATTATTGGGATTTGTACTCAGTAAACTTGTCTTCGCACCAAAAAGTTTACCGCGCCTACTAATGGAAAGTAACAATAGCACCTTTGGATATGGCCGTAAAGAAGTATTTGTAGATGCGAAAAAGTATCATATTAAAACGCCAAGATTAGAGCAGTCATTATATAAAAATCATAGGACATAATGCGATATTTAGCTGATTTTATTACGAACGAAAGAACATATTCTACTTCTTTACCCGATTTGTAGTCTTATATTTCATACCACAGCTGTCATATGTAGTCCATTCGCCGATTGGTTCCCCCTTTTCAAAATAACCTGAACGTTTTAATGTACCATCTGGGCGATACCATTCCCAATACCCTTCTGGATTATTATCAACAATTTTACCTTTTGACCAAACGGTAGTTCCGTTCGCGTGATACTTAATTGTAACTCCATCAATTTCATCAATCTTCTTTTCTTTCACACCGTTTGGATGAATTAGATCACAATCTTTATTTCCCATTTACACTTATCTCCTGTTTCGTTTGCTATAATAATTAGTTTTACAAGTATTATACCTTCGAGTAGCTTTTATGTCTATAAAATCGTTTGTTTATTGAAAAGAGTTTACACACTGTTGAACCTAACAAATCTACTGTGGAACAAAAGTGTGCTATGCACATTCTCGCGTTCAACCATTTTTAAAGCACACCTTTTGTTCCGCGCGCGTAGCTGCGCATCATTAGCCCAAAGGAATTTCCTAGTATATAAAAAAGAACTATCAAAAATCCATAGATTTGAGATAGCTCTTTCCATTATATTATATTAGACTATAATATTATTCTACAGTAACCTTAAATTTTGCAATGGTAACAGTTTTCTTGTTATAGGTCTCTTTCACTGTCACAGTGTAGGTGCCTGCTTTTTTTGCAATATATTGACTACCGTAAATATATTGATCACGAATATATTCCTTGTATAAACCTTTCCACTCATCATCGATGTCAAGTTTATCGATACTTGCAGCATCAATTTTAGATTCTTTTATCGTGAAGTTCTTACTATCTGTAGTCCAAGTATAGGTTGCACCAGGATTACGATATAAGATATAAAAGAAGTTATCATCATAGTTAACAAAGCTTTGAATAGTGTATTCGCCGCTTCCCACTTCAAATTCTTTATAAGCAGCCTTTACTATAGCCTTTTTTACAGTAACCTTACACTTACCAATGGTTGTAGTTTTACCTTTTAAAGTCTGTTTACAGGTAATTGTTGCGGTGCCAGCTTTAACACCAGTAAGGTACCCACCTTCTTTACTAATAGTTACAACTTTAGAATCGCTGGAGGTGAAACTGTAGGTTGCGCCTGATACTTTGTTACTTACTGAAAGTTTCTTGGCATTACTTGTTTCATATAAACTAGTGTCCCAATAAACCTTGCTACTCATTTTACCCACAGGTATTGTCAGCTCTTTTGCGCTTAAAGATGGACTCTTTGCAGCTTCAGCAACTTGAGGTACAAATAAACTCCCTACCAATAAAGCAACGAATAACACCATTAAACTTAGTACTCTTGTTACATTGATCTTTTGTAATTTCATTGTGTAAGCTCCTTAGTATTTTTTTATGGTTCCTTCTTGAGGAAATCATTAGCTTAATTTTATCCTATTGTTTTCCAAATGTCAAAGGTACAAATAGACTAAATTTCCTATTATATATTTTATACCATATCATTTTTATATATTTAATTATTACTTAGCCATTATTTTTAGCCTGATATTCTAATAAATGATTATTTACTCCCCCTTGACAGGAAATAATATTTCATCTAAGATTAGAACAATTTATTTATTTTGGTAAAATAATCAAGTATGTAATAAAATTTTTAAGGAGATTTTTATGAGTTTCGGTGGATTAATTATAGGATGTACTGCTTTTTTGATTATAGGAATTTTTCACCCCATTGTCATCAAGTGTGAATATTATTTCACAGAAAAAATATGGCCCCTCTTTCTTATTATCGGAATTGTTGTACTTGTTATATCCTGCATTGTAGCCTCTCATGTCCTTTCAGCGATTTTGGCTATCTTTGGTTGCTCTAGCCTTTGGTCCATTATTGAACTAAAAGAACAGAAAAAACGTGTCGAAAAAGGGTGGTTTCCAAAAAAGCCTTCACGTTCTTAATATGTTTAGACTATAAATCTTTAACTAGTTTTTTTCTTACCAAGCTTAAAAATCACTTCACAATTTTAATTGTTTTCAAGCTATCTTTTTTCGTCTTCCGTTTCTCTTTATACATTTGCTTATCGGCTTTTTCAATGATTTCATCTAAATCCATATCCATGTCAGAGGAGTAATAAAACAAACCGTGGCTAGCCATTATTTGATAAGGATTTTTCTCATGTTCATTTTTTTCATTCAGTAACTGCCTAATCTTATTCCAAATGTTTTCCGCTTGAGTTCTATCCTTATCTCTAAAAATAATGATAAACTCATCACCGCCAAATCGGAAAAAGATATCCTCCTCTTGTAACTTACTTTGTATTATTTCACAGAGGGTTATAATATATCGATCTCCTTCGGTATGCCCATAGGTGTCATTTACTTTTTTCAAATTATTAATGTCCAAAAAACAGAGTACAAATCCTATAGGGGAATCCTTCGCTTCTTCCAATAGTTCCTCTAATTTTTTTAAGCCCATTCTTCTATTCAGAATTCCTGTTAAGGCATCAGTAGAGGCATAATGGGACAATTCCTCTTCATTTTTCCTAATTTCCGTTATATCCATAATACCTGTCAGAATACATTTTTCACCATGATAATCAATTAATTCATAATTGGCAGTAACCCATGTCTGATTACCATTAAAATTATATTCCACAATTCGATTATAGGTATTGTTATTTTCTTTCAATTCTTCTAAAAGAGCAACTTTACTTTCATTCTTAATAAAGCGGTCTATACTGTGATAATTCTTAATCTCATCTTCATCAATTCCAAGTAAGCTGCAGGCTCTTTTACTTGCTTCTATTATCTTTCCATCCTTTAACCTTGTTATTAGCACTGGATATGGGTTTATGTAAAAGAGTCTCTTAAAGTTTTCTTCACTTGCTTTTAGCTTCTTCCGATAGAAGAACTCAACCATTCTTTGGCGGTAGAATATAACACCTAATAACGTAGCTGCCCCAGCAAATACTGTGCCATTCGCTTGTTTTGCTATTAAAAGATCCAAGTCTTTACAATGAAACGCTAATCCTATAAGAAAAATCAAATGATTAGCTCCAAACGCAAAAAGCATATAGGAAGGCTTTAAGGAAAATGCAACTGCAGCAATTAAAATTAGAATAATATAGGAATATAAGTTACCTGTATGTAGTTGACTGTTAATGGAGGATAGTGCCCCAAATAAAATATATAGAAAAACATAGAGCTTAACTATAAAAGACCTAATACGATTATATTTATTCCCTTTCTTTTGTACAATCCATTTATAAAAGTCCAAAAACGCAGCAGATACAATTACACATATGGTATGCATAATAATGAGTGTCGTAGTATATATCTTATCCGCACCACTTTTTATAATTGTCCAATCTAAATAGACCCAAAAAATAGTCAGGCAAAGAGTAGCCATAGAAATCAGCCTAATTCTACCTAAGACTATCTGACTGTTATATTTCTCAAACTCTTTTTGTTCTTTGTCGGATCTGCTTATGAAAAGCTTTAATCCTTCCTTTATCCATTCCATAAGGTCGTTCCTTTTTTGCTCGTTATAAGTTTCATATATTATATAAGAAAGGCATTCCTAATTCCCAGGAATGCCGTTCAAACATATAGATATTATATCAAATACAAGGTTTGGAATCAAGATTTTTTTGTGTATCTCCCTCTAGCAGTCCTATTGCTTCTTCTGCCCAATCCAGATAGGCTTTATATAGATGTTGCCCGAATAAAACCGTAATATAATAGAATTTATGATCCTGTTGTTCTCCTAATACACTCTCCAGATTTGCTTTAAACATTTCAATCATTTTTAGGTTTTGGGTATGTCTTATTTTAAAGGCTTCAATTCGATTTGTACTATCTTCTACAGATACAAGGCTACCAAAAAATAGCTTAAGTAAAATCTCATATTTCGTATATTCCTTTTGTTCTGGTAATTTTAACCATTCTGTCAAAGCTATCCTACCAGCTTCGGTTATGGAATATAAATTCCTTTCTGGTCCTTTCGTCTCCTCGCTGGTTCGTTTTGTTACCAGCTCATCTTTTTCGAGTCTCGCAAGAGTTGGATATATTTGACCATAGCCTACTTCCCAAAAGCTACTAATCATATAGTCAGCTCTTTTCTTAATATCATAGCCACTTAGATCTTCATGATTCAATAACCCTAGAATAATATAGATTGTCGTGTTTTCCTTAGCCATTTCTTGCGCTCCTTGACATATTTTAAATAATACTAGACCTTAACCCCAAATTGCACTGCCATCTGTCGAGCTTCTATTCAATCTAGAGAAATCCGTCTTAACAAAAGATAAAGTCGATAACAGTAAAAATACTAACCCAATTGCTAAAATGATAACAAAAGACATAAAGGGAGTAACAATAAATCCATTAATACTAATTGCTAATTCCTCCTGTATAAGTTCAGCTGTTGAAAGGTCAGTTTTTTCCAAAACAATCATACGGAAGAATGCCGTCGCATAGGTCATCGGATTAATATATGCCACATATTTAAGAGTTCCTGGTAGCATGGATAATGGGATATAGGCTCCTGACAGAAATGTTAACGGCATAGTTACAGCAGTTTTTATGATCTGAAAGGTCTGCCCATTCCGAACTTTTGTGGCCATAAACAATCCAACTCCAGAAAATACAAGGCCAATACTTATCATTGAGATTAATATATATAAAGGTGTAGTCCAAGTTGTAAATTTAATACCAATAAATAGGCCAATGATTAATATTAACAGCCCTTGAAGGGTTGAAACAGTGGCGGCTGATAATAACTGCCCCATTGCAACTGCTATTCTTTTTGCGGGGGAAACCAATACCTCTTTCATAAATCCGCTGACCATATCATCAACCGTTGATGAAGCCAGGTTCAGGGAACCTTCAAATACAGTTGTTATAATAACACCCGAGAGCATATAGGCAATGGGATTTTCTATAAAATCATTTTTAAAAACTGCTCCAAATACATAGACAAAGAAAAATGGAAAGATCAATGAAAATATTAACCCTGTTTTATTTCTTATAAAGGCTTTTAGCCCTCTTTTCCATAAAGCAAAAACGGTACTCATATTAAGCCTCCTCTCTAATCTTTTTACCTGTTATCTCTAAAAATACATCGTTAAAGGTACCTTTTTTTATTTCAATGTTAGTGATATGTTCTTTATGATCACTAAGTACCTGTAATAATCCTTCCAGATTTTCAGCTATAACTTTATAATATCCTTCTTTTTTTTCATAGCTTAAATTATGTTTTAATAATAACTGTTCCAATCCTTCTCCATTCTTAGTAGTGATATACGCTTTATCCTTGGTGTATTGTTTTTTTAATGCATAAGGTGTATCATGCGCTACGATAACCCCACCATCAATGATTGCAATTTTATCACAGATTTCTGCTTCTTCCATATAATGCGTGGTTAGAAAGATGGTGATGTTTCTTTCTTTTTGAAGTTTAATAATGTACTCCCAGATATGTGCTCTTGTCTGTGGGTCAAGACCAGTGGTTGGCTCATCTAAAAATAACACTTTAGGGTAATGAATTAATCCACGGGCTATTTCCACACGTCGTTTCATACCTCCGGATAAAGCACTAACCAGTTTCTTTCTTTCTGCTAATAAATCAACTAGCGTTAATACAAATTGGATGCGCTCCTCCACTTCATTTTTAGGTATGTTATAAAATACGCAGTGCATTTTCAGATTTTCTTCAATCGTCATCTTTGCATCCAGAGTAGAATCCTGAAAAACTACACCTATAGCCGCTCTAACCTCGCTTTTTTGCTCTGTAACATCTTTCCCATCAATCAGTAAGGTTCCAGCCGTTTTTTCAAAAATCGTACAAAGGGTATTAATTGTAGTACTTTTTCCAGCCCCATTGGGTCCTAAAAATGCAAAAACACTTCCTTCTTGCACGTCAAAAGTAATATCCTTCACAGCTGTGAAATTACCATAGCTTTTCGTAAAATTTTTAACTTCAATAATTGAGCTCATATTGTTAACTCACCTAGCCTTTCATCATTCTATCTAAGAATTCAATATCTATCTGATAAATGTGTCCTTTAAAAACTATATCCAATTTTTTAAGTATTTTAATGGAGTATTTCCAAATATACCATACATTTATATATTTGTAAATTTACAAATAGTGAAATTACAAACTTTTGTTCCTTTTTTATTCGTTAAGAGGAGCCATTGCAACTTAAATTATTGCAATGGCTCCTCTTCTCAAACAAGATTTGACTCTAGCTTATACTATATATTTATTGCTCCTCCACTCCGAATTCTAATACGGAAGGATTTCCATCCTTATCCCAGTCCAATAAGAAAGTCGCCCAGCCCAACTGGTGTGCTAAACCAGCTTCTCCATGCAGATATTCCTTAGCCAAAAGATAGTTCCGTCCATTTTTTTCTACTATATCAAATAATGTAAAACCACGGGTGTTGCCTCCGGCTAAATAGTTTTCTCTCATATTCTGTGCTATTTTATTTCCATCTGAATCCACAGCATTATCCGCATTAAACTCAATTGTCTTTCCTAAACCATCACAAACTGCCTTATATTTATTATCCCCTTTTCCAAATAAGACATTTACCACATAGCCTTCGTCTATGATGTCTTCAAATCCCTCTAAGTCTCCTCTTGGAAAGGCCATTGGAACAATGTTATTGTCCTTATATTTAAAAATATATTTTGCCACAGAACCGTTTCCACCATTACCACCAGTGTCAAGACTACAAATAATTTCTATCTTTCCATCATTGTCTATATCACCAGAAAGAATCTGGCGAAAAGCCATATAATAATTGCCGTCATTTAACTCTTTTACATAGGCTGCATCCTTATTCATGTAAACTCCCAGATATGCTTTCGGGTAATCCTCTGTGGTAATTGCTCCATTTTGTAAGGTCAATAAAATCACTAGATCCAAAGTACCTTCCTGATCCAAGTCTGCATAATTAATACCTCGAAGGTCATAACTTCCTTCTGCATAAGGAATATCGGTAGTTACTTGCTTATACCAAGCTTCACTATCTTGCGTTGTCATACCCGATTGAAGGCTTAAAGTATCCCAGCTATCTTTTAAGGCATTATCTTCTGGGACAGATATTTCACTTGCATTATTAATTGCATAAATCTGATAGCCTTCCTCGTCAAAGGTTTCTAACCACAAACTACCATTACCCAAACCAACACCATACATATTTTCAACTATATTACTAGTAGCTAAAACGGAAGTCTTTAGCTCCTGTGTGATTATTTGGTCATAAGCTAATAAGAAATCGTCCTCATTTTGCATAACTTTTTCTTGTCCGTCTAGATTTAACTTAATTGGGTATTTTATAAGTGCTGCAAAACCAGACTTATTATCATCTCCAAGATACTTCATAACTAGTTCTATAAACTCTTCTTTGCTTAGTTTTGTGATATCCACTGGCACTTCCTCTATCGTTGCAGGGGTTGGTGCTGCTGTTGGTTGTGGACTAACCTCTGGAGTAACCGTTACTTCATTGGCATTGGGATTTTTATCCTTATTCCCTTCTTTTCCTGGTACTGTAAGAAAACAAGAAGCACACAATCCAATAATAAAAATTAATAAAATGCTTAGTACTAGCTTTGGTTTTCGTAATTTCATAATATGTTTAATCCTACTTTCTGTATTCGTTTCACCAAAGGAAACAATTATAGCCAATTTACTTTGTTTCATTGCAAAATTAAGAAGTGTTTGTGAATATTCCTTCTTAACTTTGATATCTGCATGCTTTAACACCGCTTCATCACAAAACATTTCTCTATCCTGATTCATAAGATATACTGCCAACCACACCAATGGGTTCCACCAGTGCAGACATAAAGCGATTATTTGCAGGATGCGAAGTTGAGGATCAAAATGTCTAATATGACAGCGTTCATGATTTACAATATAAGTTCTATCTGCTCCAAAGATTCCAAAGGGGAGGTAGATGCGTGGCTTGAAGCACCCCATTACAAAGGGGGAGTGAATACGATCGCATTCCCAGGCTCCGTCACGAGTAATAACCGCTGTTCGAAGTAAATATTTCATTCTTGCATATTGAACAATATGAAGAATACTCATGATTGTTATGCCAAATATAGCAATAGCAAAAAGAATTACTTCAAAACTCCATTTCACAGCAAATGTATTATCTGTAACATTTGACGGTGTCGATGGATTATAAATTGGAGTCGTATTAATGGGTTCATTTCCGGTTTGTATTCCATCATAATCATTATTATTGTCAATCACACTATCCGGAAGGTTAATCGGTGCAGAAGGCTGGTTTTGCACTGTGGTCACTATTGAATTACTGTCCATCTGCGGTATTAAACTAAAACTACTTTCAATAAAAATCGGGCATATAAGCCTTAGTAGTACCAATCCCCATAATAAACAGGTGTAGATTTTCGGTAGCTTTTTAATAAGAAATCTGATAGCTAAAACTACAACTATGAGGATAGAAGCCTGAAGACTCATTCTGATTAGAATTTCTAATAAATTCATCATATACTTTCCGAAGCCTCCTCAATCATCTTTTTAATTCTATCTGCTTCTTCCCTTGAAATTTTTCTATCCCGAAGAAAGGTAGCAAATAATTGAGGTATGTCTCCACCAAAGGTTTTCTCTAAGAACATATCGCTTTCCTGCCTTATAATCTGTTCTCTGGCTACTAAGGTAGATACAATGGTATTTTTACTTTCAACTATCCTCTTTTCTGTCAGTTTCTTTATCACCGTATATGTAGTAGACTTTTTCCAGCCGAGTTTTTCTTCACAGATTTTGACCAATTCTGGTGAACTTATGGGTTCCATTTCCCAAAGTATTAATAAAAATCGATATTCACTCTCAAAAATTGTGTATTGCATCCTTACACCCTCTTTCCAGTCTATTGCAATCGACTGATGATATATCCAGTCTATCATAATAGACTAAAGGTGTCAATGAATAGATTTTAATATCGAATAAACGTTGTGAATTGAGTTAATCAATAAAAGAACGGACTATAGATTTCATAAATACAGTTTGAGTCTGTAGATAGAAATTCTATTGTCCGTTCTAATATTTCTCTTATATACATTTATAAATCTTATCTTTAATATATTCTATCTTACATCCCCACGTATTATATCTTAATTCTTAAAAATACCCTTATTTAGTTTCTAGAGAATAGTCCAGAGTAACAATACTGCTGTTATACTGTATACCATCCCACTGTGTAAAGGTAAGTTCTTCTCCAGAGATACTCCAACAGGTGGTAACATTCTCAACATCCACAGCAACCTGTGTAGCTTTCCCTGTTAATAAATCATATACCATCAAGGCACCAACAGAGTTCGTATTTCCTTCGCTCTTACTGTAATAAGCAACTAATTGTTGATTCGGAGACCAAGATGCTCCGCCAAGCTCAACACCTTCAGCAATTGTTTTAACATTTGTACCATCCAAATCACTGATTACCAGCGCTTGTTTTGAACCATTATACTGTAAAACTAATAATTGGTTATTTTCAGGAGAAGGATATACACTCACTACACTAGCAATCCCAAGGTTTTTAGTTTCCTTTGTAGATAGATTGTAAGACATTAACGTATTATCATCTGCAGTATTGTAATAAATGGTATCGCCTATTTTATCAATGATATAAATAGCTTTTTGGTCAAATTCAGGTATTGTTGTAATCTTCCCTTCCATATCTGCATAATAAGCGCCACTTGTATATCCTGCTCCGATTACGGTTGAATCCTCTGCCCATTTGGCACTACCGGCACTACCTAAATTACCAAATCCTTCTCCTGTAAGTGTAAAGCTTTCTAAGGTCTCTAGATTTAATACATAATAGGTTGCATCACCCAAGCTGTAACCAGAGTAGATCAGGTTTTTCTTATCTGGCGAAAGTTTAGCCCCACCAAGATTAAGGTCTTGCTCTGCTTTTAACAGCTTGAATTCCTTGGTCTTAATATTATACAGATATAAGCTTCTTGGATAGGAGTCTGATAATTCTGTCAAACTCATTTTATCTAAGGTATCATTTTCTTTTGATACAATTACTGTTTCGGCATCCAACCAATCAGAAATTTCCATCTTATCAAGGTTCTCGATATTTCCTATCGTTAATCCAGGTTCTTCTACGTCTGTAGTATCCTCATCAACAATGGTGATTGTTCCACCAGTATCCGGTAAGTCTACTTTGTTGTCTTCATTTTTTACGCTACATCCTGTAGCTGTCATTAGTAAAATAAGTGCGCACATAACCTGTGCTATTCTCTTCTTCTTCATATCTATATCCTCCATTCATTTGAAAGCCTACTAGTTAAGATCTGGAAGTAATCTACTTCGCAGTTCTTTTGTGCGAAGGGTGTTTTTCTCTTCACATCACTTCCATGAACTAAGATTAACAAGAAAATGTTTCAATACAATATACGTTTATATCCACTCTGTAAACAATTGTTTCTAAATTGTAAACATGGAGGCAGCAGGCAAGGTTACTCTAAAACTACTCCCCCGTGCTCCTGTAGTTAGTAATATTACGTTACCACCCATTGCTTCTGCATGTTTTCTGACTAAAGATAACCCTAAGCCAGCTCCGCCACTTTCTCTGGCCCTATTTTTGTCTACCATATAAAAAGGTTCAAAAATCTTATCCCTTAATTCCGATGGTATCCCAATACCCGTATCGGTAATTTCAATATTCACTTGATTATTCGATACATAGGTTTTAACGGAGATAGTTCCATTTGCCTGATTATATTTAATTGCATTATCTAAAAGATTAATTAATACAATGGTTAAACTGTCCCTATCTCCTTCGATATATGCTTCATTCAGTTCAACACTGAGACTAATGCCGAACTTGTCCATTTTTCCTTTCAGACTACGGAGCACAGACTCTATCACATGTTTAATCGAAAGCTTTTCCAGCTGTTGTTCAAAATCAAACTTTTCTAGTGCTGATAACTGTAACACCTTGTCCACCATTTCGTATAAACGCCCAGTTTCACTTTTGATATTAGTGGTTGCTGTTTGCAATAATTCCTCATCATCCGGATACATTTCTAATAAATCAAGATATGCTTTAATAGAAGTCAACGGGGTCTTAAATTCATGGGTAACATTTCCGATAAACTGTTTTTGCTGTTTATCAAGAACTGATAATTTCTCAACTGCTAATTTAAGCTTATCCTGTTCCGCTTCTAATCCCTGAATGGTACTGCTAATTTGTGCACCCATTGCATGAATTCCTTTGCTTAATTTGCCGATTTCATCTCTTCGTTTTAAGATTGTAGTCTCATATTGTCCTTCTTTTATTTGATCAACCATTCGGTCCAGTTTCATAATACCTTTCGCAAAGGAACCAAAGAAAAAATTACCTAATAAAAAGCTAAGTAGAAATAAACCTGCTCCAATATACAGAAAAAGTCTTAGGATATTATGATAAAAATCCTGTTGTTCCTCAAGAGAATAATAAAATTGTACTACCCCCACCTGCTCTTTACCGATAGTTAATGGAGATAGATAATATAAAGCGTCTTCTACTGTGAGATAGACTTTTTTATTATTAAGGGCATATTGAAGAGTTCTTTTGATGTTTTCCGATTCCGTATCTGTTATTTTTTTGCTGACCAATTCTCCTTCTTCATTGTAGATAACCAGTGCCAAACCACTGATTGCTTCCAATTGCTCTGCGAAGGATTGTCCTTTCTCTTTAAGAAAGGTGTCTGGCAACTTATTATCTTCGGATAAAATTCTTTGAAGTAGATAAGTATTTGCTGTTTTTGCTTGTTGTGACAAATATTGCTCATACTGGTCTTTCTGATTATCCTTAATTCCCCGTAAAACCAGAATACTTAAAATTGCAACCACTAATAGCAATAAAACAGCAAGAAATAGACTGAACTTTAGCTTTATACTAATTCTCACTATTCCCTCCTACCGCCTTATAACCTATTCCATAAACAGTTTGAATTATATTTTCATATTCTACCCCAAGCTTTTTTCTAACCCTTTGAACATGAATGTCTACAGTTCTTGTTCCTCCGAAATAATCCATACTCCAAATTTGGCTAAGCAGCTGCTCTCTGGTATATACCCTGTTAGGACTGGATATTAAAAGAGCTAATATATCAAATTCTTTAGGTGTCAAATCAAGCGCTTTCCCTCCCGCGTAAGCAGTACGCTTTTCCTTATGGAGCTCAACTCCTCCCAGGATTATTTCGTCTGACTCCTGTTTTTTCTCTACTTTTTGCATTCTACGAAGCAGAGATTTTAAACGTGCCAATAACTCTCTCATATCAAAGGGTTTTGTTAAATAATCATCCGCACCTAGTTCAAGCCCCAGTATTTTGTTAATAATATCCTCTTTGGCGGTTACCATAATAACTCCTATACTATCCTTCTTATCTTGGAGCTTCTTAAGAATGTCATAACCATCCATACCAGGCAGCATAACATCTAAAATAATTGCATCCGGTTGAAATGCCTTTAGCTTTTCCAGGGCTTCTCCACCATGATAAACCACTTCTGTTATATAGTTTTCTCGTTTTAAAGCATAGACAATCGCATCCGCTATCTTTTTCTCATCCTCTATTACTAGAATTTTTTCATTCATTGCAGCACCAACCCTTTCTTGCAAACTATTCTTCTTACAATATATTTCAATCCTACTATTTAAAAATTGTATTTGTTTCTAATTGAGAATAAACCATACGAAACGAAGTTGTCTCTCTTGTGATAATTAAAAATTATCCTCAACGGCAGATATCATATACTAATTAAAACTTTATACCTTATTTTAACACAATTTCTATTCCTTGTCAGTTATTAGTAATCCTATGTATCATTGTTACCTATTGCTATCGTTATATTACTAGATATAATCGAAACCGAATAATCTATATTAAATCCATAATACTACCTTTATTATATAAAAGTATCCTAGATTGGCAATTAGCAGCTGTTATTTTAAGTGTGGATTACCATTAGCTAATGAATAATTTCATTATTTATATTTTCATCTGCCATGTTTCGTAGTAAACTGTATGAAGTATTTGCACCTACGAGAAAGGAGTTATTTAAATGAAACAAATGTTATCCTACCTAAAGGGTTATCGAAAAGAAAGCATATTAGCACCTGCTTTTAAGATGCTAGAGGCTACCTTTGATTTACTTGTACCTTTGGTAATGGCTTCTATAATTAATATCGGTATTGCGGACAAAAATACCAATTATATAGTTAGACAATGTGGTATATTAGTAATTCTCGGCATCATCGGACTTATCTGTAGTATAACTGCTCAATATTTTGCCTCAAAAGCTGCAGTGGGTTATGCAACCGCATTACGTCGCTCCCTTTTTAAGCATATACAGTCTCTCGGATTTTCAGAAATGGATACCTGGGGAACCAGTACTCTAATTACTCGCATGACAAGCGATACCAACCAGGTAATGAATGGTCTCAATCTATTCTTACGTTTATTCCTGCGTAGTCCATTTATCGTATTTGGAAGTTTAATTATGGCATTTCATATTAATCCAAATGCAGCGATAATTTTCGTGGTGGTAATTCCCCTCCTTTCTCTTATTGTCTTTGGCATTATGTTCTACACCATGCCATTATATAAAAAGGTTCAGGGCAGGCTTGACCAACTACTTGGCATCACCAGAGAAAACCTGTCCGGAGTTCGTGTCATTCGAACCTTTAACAAAGAACAGAGTGAAGTTACACGATTTGAAATGGCGAATTCGTTATTCACAGCTTTACAGCAAAAGGTCGGACGCATATCAGGGCTAATGAATCCAGTTACCTTTATTGTAGCTAATCTTGGTATCATCGCCATATTATATAACGGTGCTATCAATGTTAATCTTGGCGATATGAAAACAGGGGATGTAATTGCTCTTGTAAGCTATATGAGCCAGATTTTAATTGAGCTTGTGAAACTTGCAAACTTAATTATTCAGATAACAAAGGGTGTTGCGTGTGCTGGAAGAATACAGACAATATTTCAAACCAAGACTGATATGGAATTTCATGCTTCTATAAATAATAATTCTTCACTAATTGCAACGGAATCCGTTCGTTTTAATAATGTTTCACTTACTTATAAAGGGGCGAGTGATAATAGCCTGAATGATATCAGTTTTCGTGTAATCCCGGGACAAACTATTGGTATTATCGGTGGTACCGGCAGCGGTAAATCAAGCCTTATTAACCTAATACCCAGATTTTACGATGCAACCTCTGGAACCGTTACACTCTTTGGAAAATCAGTAAAAGATTATAGCAAGAACGAGTTACGTGACTTAGTTGGGGTTGTCATGCAAAAGGCGCTTCTATTTAAAGGCACAATACGCTCTAATCTCTTACTTGGTAATGAATCCGCTACTGACGAAGAGCTATGGCAGGCACTCTCTATCGCTCAATCTGACAATTTTGTTAAAGATAAAAAATATGGTCTGGAGGATCCGGTGGAACAGGGTGGTCGAAATCTTTCCGGTGGACAAAAACAACGCCTAACAATCGCACGTGCTCTTGTTAAAAATCCTAAAATATTAATACTCGACGACAGCTCCAGTGCACTTGATTATGCTACTGATGCTGCTTTACGTAAAGCACTTCGTGGCCTACCAAAGTCAATGACTGTATTCATCGTAAGCCAAAGAGCCTCCAGCGTTATGCAGGCTGATCAAATACTTGTACTGGAAGATGGAGCTTTAGTAGGTACCGGTAACCATGAAGAACTCCTTGAAAACTGCACTAACTACAAAGAGATCTATGATAGTCAGTATAGAAATGGGGGTGAGCAATAATGCGGATTAAATCTAACAAGAACAAAAGTAAGGATACTTTTCAAAGAGTATTAAAATCCATCCTTCCTTATAAGGGATTCGTCCTAATCAGTATTCTATTTGCTGTAATCAGCGTAATGACACAATTATATATTCCTATATTAACTGGCAAGGCAATTGATTATATCCTTGGTCCAGAACAGGTAGACTTTCATAATATTTATATTATTGTCGTCTGGATTGGGATTACTGTCGTTATATCTGCCCTATCACAGTGGCTCCTAAGTCTCTGTAATAACCGTATAACCTTTTGTTTATCCAGAGATTTGAGAAATAAGATGATAGCAAAAGTTCAAGACCTACCTCTCTCTTACCTGGATACTCGCCCCTCCGGAGATCTTATTAGTCGTATGATTTCTGACATTGATACGTTCACTGACGGTATTCTGATGCTATTTACACAGTTGTTTACGGGTATTTTCACAATAGTAGGTATCATAGGTTTTATGCTTTCTATCAATCTTACTATTACTTTTGTGGTCGTACTTTTAACCCCACTTAGTTTACTTATAGCAACTTTTATTGCGAAACGTAGTTATCAGCATTTTCAAAGCTTAAGCAAAGTTAGAGGTGAGCAAACTGCATATGTGAATGAAATGATTGAGGGACAAAAGGTCGTTCAAGCCTTTGGCTATGAAGGAAGAAGTCAAGATAACTTTGATGAGATTAATACTAAGTTACAGAAGGTAACCCTAAAAGCAATCTTTTATAGTAGTATAACAAACCCTGCTACTCGCTTTGTAAATAATATGGTATTTGCTGGAGTTGGTCTTGTAGGTGCGTTGTTTGCTATTGCTGGAAGCATCTCTATCGGTCAATTAAGTATCTTTTTAAGTTATGCGAACCAATACACCAAACCTTTTAATGAGATATCCGGCGTTATAACAGAACTGCAAAACGCACTTGCTTGTGCAACACGAGTTTTTGAACTGCTGGATGAGAAAAACCAGACACCTGAACCAATGAAAGCTGTAAATCTAATCAGTGATGGACATGTAGACATTGAACATGTGTCCTTTAGTTATCAACCAGATAGAGAACTAATTAAAGATTTCAATCTAAAGGTTGCTCCTGGGCAACGTATTGCCATAGTTGGTCCCACAGGATGTGGTAAAACGACTTTAATTAATCTATTAATGAGGTTTTACGACGTAGACCAAGGACAAATTCTAGTTGCAGGAAATGATATCAGAGAGGTAACTCGTGCCTCTTTAAGAAGAAGTTATGGTATGGTGTTACAAGAGACTTGGTTGAAAGCCGGAACAATAAAGGAGAATATTGCATATGGCTATCCCGAAGCTACAGAAGAAGAAATTTTAAGTGCTTCAAAATCCGCCTATGCGCATAATTTCATTAAACGACTGCCAGAGGGATATAATACCATAATCTCTGAAGATGGCGGAAATCTAAGTCAGGGCCAGAAACAACTACTCTGTATCGCTCGTGCAATGCTCCGTCTACCACCAATGCTGATTCTTGATGAAGCCACCAGTAGCATTGATACCCGTACTGAAATGAAAATACAATCTGCTTTCTCTTATATGATGCAAGGCAGAACCAGCTTTATCGTTGCACATCGGCTATCAACCATTCGTGAAGCAGATATTATCCTCGTTATGAACAATGGACAAATCATTGAGCAAGGAAATCATGAAAGTTTACTCGCATACGGTGGCTTTTATACCAAATTATATAATAGTCAATTTTAATCAATATTTATCCTATATTTATATATTGAATTCCAGTGGTTTTGGGTAATGCTGGATACAAAGTATTGCTGTAATTATCGGCTTTGAACTCGGATATCGCAAAATTGCACCTATATCAGAATACGCAAAGAAATACTACTGTAACTTCTTTGTTGTTGCTGTTTGGCTTGCAGCATATTTTCCTATTAGACTATTATTGATTGCCGCAATGATGATGTACCCTCGTTCCTACTCTAGTTTTTCCTTTGAGATTATTGTGGTGTTGGTGTACTTGTTATTCTCATTTCTTGCTACGCAGTTAATTAAGAAAAAGATTAATATGTTAACAGTATAAAATGAGAGAAGTTTTAAACCTCTCTCATTTTATATAAAGTATTCTATTAAAAGAATACTAACCTCAAGATATTATTTATGTCAACAAATAGCTGTAATTATGGGTCAATCATACTTACTACCATATAATAATGTTACCGCTCAAAAAATGTTTAGTTCTTAGTTACTGAATAACTGTTGGTAATGAAATCAAGACCTGCCGCTGAGGAGGTGATTTCATACCCAAATTGAACTGTATTCACTGTTTGGGTACCACTAAACCAACCCTTAGTGTTAATCCACTTAAGTACTGCTAGAATATCAACCGTACCAGAGTTAGTATTACTTGTCCTAACAAAGGAATAAACAACATTAGAACCGTTGCTGCCCTGATATACATTCCAGGTATGACCACCTACGGATTGATTTGTTAAAACCGGAACTGGATTACCAGCTGAATTCCAATTATAAGAGATAGGTTTAACCCCACCATTATAATTCATCCATAACATAATCTCATAGGTTGAACCATTGGTCCAAATATCGTATGCAGTTACATAGTCACCACTGCTTGGTCTAGTAACATTAAAGGTACTTTTCAAGGTGGAAATTGAGGATAGTGAAGTTGCAATTGATTTTGTTACATTTGGATAAGACTTAATACCATTTGTAGCAGGATGTTGTGCCCATACACCCCAGTTACTGTAGCTATTTGCCCAGATTGACTGATAGCCTGCACCACTGCCCCAAATGTTGTTATAAAGTGTGTATCCTCCATTTGTCCAGGTACCCCATTGGTCGGAAGAAGACCAAGTAGCTGCAAAAGCTGTGATAGAGATACTTAAAGCTAAAAATATACTTAGCATTAAGGATAATAAAACTTTGATTTTCCTTTTCATAATTGAATCTCCCCTTATTTGTTTTAATAAGAGCTGGTACACATTATTATATACTATATGTATATGACAACTTGTCCAATTTATTCCAATTATTTCTTTTGTACCTGTATATTTTTAACAATTATTTTGTAATACTTTATTGCACAGTTAAATATTTAAGTTAATACAATCGTCTATTATATTTACGCATAAGGTACTTGTAACTAACATCTAACATATTTTCGTTTAAAGCCCAACTTACCTTTGTCCTCCATTTTCTGTATCTCTTCTGCTGCAACAGCAACACTTACTTTATTATCCCCCCGGAATACCTCAACCGTTCCAATCGCATTCGCAACTTTGACTGCTTTTTCATGCAAAGGAATATAGGATACCCCTACGGTTGTTACGAAGTTATTCATAGCATATCTAGCTCTGTTGGGGCTGTTATGAATCGTCTTCTCTACCACATCAAGCATATAACTCAACTTATCCTTATCAAACTCTGCATCCTTACGATTACCTAACAACCAGCAATAACAGCTATATCCAGCAGACATATATAGTTCTTTGCCTGAGGCAATCCACTTGTCAGATACCTGCTGTGCAATATCACTTTCTGCAAGGGTAACTGCAACAATAAAATCGGAAATCATATGAAAATATGCAGTTTCCATCCATCTGTCAAAATCCTTTTCTGTCATGATTTTAGGATCAGCAATCATTCCTGCAAAATACATGGCATCAAAATTTCCGGTTACATAAAGCTCTTCTGCCAACGCCTGATTTAGCTTAACCTTTTTAAAGATAGGTTTCATCGCACCAGTGGCTACACCAAATAATGGTTCGTGTGCTCCCTGTGACATATATATTTTTTTCGTTCTTTCTGAACTCAATGCCTCAAGTTCTTGTAAAATCTCTTGAACGTCCATAAAATCCTCCTTACCATTCACTAAGTATAATTAATTTTTATATGAATTTATAAAAAATTAAAATTAAAATAAAGTCAGTCTAAACCATCTTAATATCTTTCGTTACCTTTTCGTAGCAGATATAATCAACATCATAGGACGACGCATTTCATCAATCATTCCTGGGCTATCAAGCATATTCTCCAAGGGCTTAGGTTCAATAATATGATTTATTGCAAACCCATTTGAAAGTAAAGTGTTAAAATATGTGGTCAGAGTTCTATGGTATTTAACAACCTTCTCACCTAGAAACACGGTATCTCTTTTTCCTTCATAATAATAATTATCCACTGGGAAATGTTGAATTTCACCTTCTGTATTATAAATCCAATTCTGGGAACCTTCAGAAGTAAAGATGGGATGTTCCACAGTAAAAATTAGTGTTCCCTCTGGTGTTAACATCATATGCAATTTCTTTATTAAAGCATCATAGCCTTCGACGTAATGAAATGCTAAGGAACTTAATATAACATCAAAGCTCTTCTCTGCAAAATCAATATCTTCAATGGCACAATTTCTATATTCCACTTCTGGAAAAGGCGTCTTCTGTTTCGCTACTTCAAGCATTTTGTTCGATATATCTATACCTACTACTGATGCTGCACCATTTTCCATGGCATAGATACAATGCCACCCGTAACCACAACCAAGATCAAGAACTCGCTTTCCTTTAAAATCCGGCAGCAGGCTTTGAAAATACTGCCATTCCCCGGCACCAGATAGCCCCTTTTGGGAACGAGTCATCTGTCCATATTTTTCAAAAAAGGTATCATTATCATAAATGTTCTCTTTCATCTATACTCTCCTTTTTTATTATCTCTTATCAGTTAAGCATAACAGATAAAGTCTATTAAAAACTATCGAATTGAACTACTTTATTCATTGTACTCGTTTAAAACAATACCTTCAATATAATTAACAAAGCGTCTAAGTTCTTTCTCCTGTGCTAGCTTAATATCCCCTGATTCATACATTCCTTAAATTAATTATATAAAACTGCAAACGAATGTCCATGTCTTTATTAAAAAAGTTTTATTAAGCCATGGTAAAGCAGTATAACTACATATATTTTTTAACGTATATTTTTTTACTTTGTAATAATATACCTTGACACGTCTATATCTTGTTGATATAGTTGTGCTATACAAATGTCAAACATACGAACAGAAAGGATTTTCTAAATGAAGCGACAACAATTTCGTAAAGCTTTCATATTTATCTCATTTCTAATTTTTCCGGTTACTCTATTTTACTTATCACCATATTTGATTATTCTAGGTGGTATTACAGGCATAATTACAGGAAGTTTTCTGATTTTTGCAACACAATTTATATTCTCCCTATTCTTTGGCCGTGCCTTCTGTAGTTGGCTATGTCCAGCTGGAGGATTACAGGACTGTTGCACCTCTGTTACAAATAAGCGTTTAAAAAACAATCATGTTAATTGGATCAAATATATCATTTGGGTACTATGGATACTTGGTATAATATTTGCATTTATTTCAGCTGGTGGTATCCATTCTGTAGATTTCTTTTATATGACTGATCATGGAATTTCAGCCGCTAGTCTAGTTGGAATGATTACTTATCTTGGTATCATCGGATTGATTACAGTATTAGCACTAACACTTGGAAGACGAGGTATGTGTCATTCCATCTGTTGGATGGCACCTTTCATGGTACTAGGTACAAAACTTGGCAACTTACTTAGAATTCCCTCTTTACATTTAAAGCTTATCCCCTCTAATTGCGTTAATTGTGGACTCTGTACTAAGAAATGTCCTATGAGTCTTGAAGTACATACCATGGTAACTAAAGGCAATATGAAACATAGTGAATGCATTCTATGTGGAGAATGTGCGGATGGTTGTTCAAAGAGAGCAATCATCTTAACCTTTAATAAGTAATAAGTTATATCTACCTGAAGACAAAGAAAGTGGAGGCTCTTGATCTTATCCTCCACTTTCTTTGTCAATTAATCCATCCAATTAGATCCTGTAAAACTCCCTTATTGAGATACAGTTTCTTTCCCGCGCTCCGCTAATACCTTCAGCGAACTAAGCACTAGATGAATATACGTTTGTCCATTTTCCTCATATTCTTCCAACACACCAATAACTTCAACCCAATCATTATCTTTTGGATATTCGTTCTCCCATACTACCTCAAATCCAGCATTCGCATCGACACCACAACATCCAGGGCCATACCGGATTACAGAATAATAGGTATTCCCTGATACCGGATCTTCAAATACACTGAAAATCCCTTCGTACTTTATGGTTTTTCCTAGATAATCCTCTGTGTTAAAATATATATCATTGGTTTGCGCAATAAATAACTTTTCCTTTATTTCTATCACATCACCCTTGGGTAATGATTCTATAGGTTCTAATGGTTCTAGTACGAGGATGTCATCTTCTGTTTCTTCAATCTCTGGTGAAGCCGTACTATTATTTTCAGGTATGCTTGTAATAGAAGTGTCTTTATTATCTGACGATAATTTTACATCAGGCTTATTACTCTCACATCCCGTTAAAAACAGGAGACAAACTAGCAATAATAATTGTACCTTCTTCATCGTTTCACCCTACCCTTCATTATACTCATTCCCCAGAACAAAAAGAAACCAACGATATTAATAATTACAACACTGGCTCCGGTTGGAGTTGCATACAAATAGGACCCAACCACACCAATAAAAAAGCATAATACAGAAACCAGTGCGGAACATATTGTCACGCTTTTAAAGGTTTTACATACTCGCATAGAGGTTAGTGCCGGAAAGATAATTAAACTGGAAATTAAAAGTGCACCCATCATTCTCATACCCAGCACAATAGTAATCGCAGTTAAGAAAGCAATTAACATATTGTAGATATTCGTTTTCACGCCCGTAGCTCTAGCAAAATTCTCATCAAAGGTAACCGCAAAGATTTTGTTGTAGAATAGTAAAAATAAAATAAGTACTACAATTGCCAGCACAATGCTAAGTGCAACGTCATCTTTACTCATTGCCAAAATACTACCAAACATATAATTACATACATCTGTATTCATCCCTGTTGTTAGAGATATTACCACTACACCTATCGCTAAGGAGCTTGTTGATATTAAAGCAATTGCCGCATCTCCTTTTATTTTACTATTCTCACTTAATCTTAGTAAAAAGAAGGCTGCCAGCACCACAATCGGAATTGATATACTTAAAGGTGCCGCATTCATTGCCGTTGCAATTGCCAATGTACCAAACCCTACATGGGATAGCCCGTCTCCAATCATGGAGTAGCGTTTTAATACCAAACTTACACCCAGAAGTGCTGCACATAAGGAAACCAATAAACCAACGATCACTGCACGGACTAGAAAAGTGTAGGAAAACATTTCAATTAATGTACTAATCATTTTTATAACCTTTCCTCTCATTTACCTGTAAACACAATTACAGATAAGTTTTATATTGCCGATTTTAGGCATTCATTTCATTAAGAATTCCATTTTCACTTTAATTACCTAAGAAACTCATTGATACATTGGATTGCATATAATCCTCGGTTTTCCCAAAGAAGACCTGTGAAGTTTTCAGATGAAGAATATGACTGGCGTATTTTAATGCGCTTTGGATGTCATGTGAAACCATAATAATTGTAATTCCTGTTTCATGATTAATCTTATTAATTAAACGATAAAGTTCCTGTGTCACTACAGGATCAAGGCCTGCTACCGGTTCATCCAGTAGCAGTACCTTATTGGCACTGCATAGCGCTCTAGCCAATAACACCCTTTGTTGTTGGCCTCCAGATAGTTCACGATAACACTTATGTCTTAAATCTTCGATACCAAGTCTCTTTATATTTTCCTCTGCTATTTCCATGTCCTTTTTTGAGTAAAAAGGTCTGATACCACGCTCACTAAGACGACCAGATAGCACAACTTCATATGCACTTGCAGGAAAATCCTTCTGTGCAGCGGTTTGCTGTGGTAGATATCCAACTTGATTCGCTTTTAGACCTTCACCCATCAAAACACTTCCACTTTGGGGCGATTTCAATCGTAAAAGCCCTTTGATTAGAGTGCTTTTGCCTGAACCATTTTCACCGATAATACATAAATAATCTCCACTGTGAACTTCAAACTCAAGACCACTCACAGCTATATTTCCTTCATACGAGAAGGAAGCGTTTTGACAAGTGATTAAAGCCATATTATTTTAAAGCCTCCTTTAGGTTTTCTACATTCTTATACATTAAATCCAGATAAGTCACACCGCTTTCAAACTCTGCTTTTGATACATTATGGCAAGCATGCAGCAGTAATACTTTAGCGTCTGTAGCTTCACTTATGGTATTAGCCATCTTCTGATTGGATAGTTCTACATGAAATACAACAGGGATGTGCTCTTCTTTTATTTTGTCTATCAGGAAAGCTACTGTCGCTGCACTTGCCTCTGTTTCAGTTGAACATCCTGGAAAAGCAGCAAAATAACTAAGACCATAAGCATCAGCAAAATAACGGAAGGGGAAGCGGTCTCCAAATACAATTGTTTTGCGCGCTGACTCATCAACCACCGTTTGAAATGCCTGATCTAGTTCATCCAGTTTATCAAGATATTCCGCCGTATTTTTCTTGTAGATTTCCTTATTGACTTCATCAATCTCACATAAAACATCTGAAATCTTCTGTACGATTAACTTAGCATTTTTTGGCGAAGTCCACACATGTTCGTCATATTCGTGTTCCACGTCCGCAGGTTCTTCGTCTGCATGCTCTTCGTCCGCGTGTTCCTCATGCTCGTCTTCCTCAAGCTCGTTACCTTCATGTTCATCTCCTTCATGTTCTTCATCTAAGCTTATTTCCTCGTGGTCATGGTCATGTTCTTCTTCCATACCTTCAACGATTTCTTCCTCTACAACGTCTACACAATCAATTAATGTTATAATTTTCATTTTACTGGTATCCATTGATTCCAACACTTCGTTAACCCATGCATCGGATTCTCCACCCACATAGATAAACACATCACTATTTTGAATTTTAATAATATCCTGTGGAGTCGGTTCAAAAGAATGGCTTTCAGAAGCAGGAGGTAAAAGCATGGTCAAATACGCCTTATCTCCTGCAACTTCTCTAACAAAATCATAGGGTGCAAAGATTGTAGAAACAACGCTTACCTTGTCATCAGATGTGGATACCTTTTTTACACTACTGCATCCATTTAAAAGAAATACCAAAAGACACATGCTTAGCATGGTTATCATTAATTTTTTCATATTTAATCTCCATTATGGCGATATGCACCATCTCTAAAATGTAAAGAAAGAGACTGCAAAACAGCTCTTTCCGAGTAAATTTATTTTTTCACTCTTTTCTCGATTTTAAGCATAAAAATACAAGGTAGTACCCTACCGAAAAAAGGATGCAATTTACCCTTAGTTCCTAGAACACTTCCTTGTTGGAGATTAATCAATGATTCATTCTGACCTTTAATTTAACCAGAGTAAAAGAGCCTATGATAAAGGAAATAGGCTTTAATAAAGATAAAATACTATATAGACTTCCAAAGATAAAGAAAGAAGATATAATTGCTGTAGATAATTGTTTAGCTATATTCTCTGCATTTGTTATATGAATACAAGTTGCACATCTTCCATTCGGACCATCATGGTCGTGTTCATGTATCCCATGTGTCATAATAAAAGTTGCTGAAAGTAAGGATGCAAGAAGGAAACAAACACACATGACTAGCGCTATACTTCTTGTTAACCATTGCGTTTGTTTCGAACTTTGTACTATAATATTAGAATTGTTATCGCAGCACATTTCTTGTTCCTCCTTCTTAACTACTTTTATATATTCAAGCAATTCTTACATCTGCCATAAAACACAGTCTTCGTGGCATTGATTTGAAAATTATGTTCCTCTAATATGTGTCCAGTTAATCCTGTAAGTGTATCGCATTTCAAATGCTGTAAAGACCCGCAGATATCACATTTTAAATGAAACTGCTCTGGATTCGTTTCTTTAACGTATTGATAGCAGGCACTGGATACTCCGTCAATAATATATTTTCGCACTTTACCGCTCTGAACTAGTTTATCCAAATGTCTGTAAATCGTGGTAAGCCCAACTCCCCCGTCTATTTGCTCGAAATAAGAGGCAATTTGCTCCACTGTAACATGGGTGCCTTCCAGTGAAGCAATGTAGCCAAGGATTGCTTCCCCTTGTTTTGTAATATAACTTGCTTTTTGTCTCATAAAATCTCCCATTGCAAGAAATTGAAAATCATTTTCATATTAAAATATAAAAGCAAAAATGTCAATATGAAATTGATTTTCAATTTATGACAATAAACCAACAGGGTGGAATTTTCCCCTCCCGTGTTTTAATATGGGATTCCACCAAAGGCATTGATTACTTTTTCGACAGTGTAGAATGGAAAGAAATGCTGCAAAATTGGGCTGCTGAAGTAAGAAGTGGTTACTATTTGCAAACGCGTCCTGATTTTAATTATACAGGAGAAATGCAGTAATACACCTAAAGACTTGGAAAATTCCAAGGCTTTAGGTGCGGATAAAATAAACTTTAATCATTAACCACTATTTCTTTATTACATTAAGCTCAATCATGATAAGTTACTTTATTATATACTATCCCCCCAAGTGTACAATACTTATAATTTCCAAGGAAATTGCATAAGGTCAAACCATCCGTACTAAAATAATTGTTTTCCGCCTCTACAATAATTTTTATTAAATATTTATTACTTACGACACCGTCTAGCGCTTTTTCTTTAACTTCTTTCATTGTACTTGGAATTATCAATTCTGTATTTTCTAAGTTCTGCGGATAGAGATACATAATTGATAAATCTTTGTTATAAAGAACGCCATCCTTCGCGCTAAAATATGGATTATCTTTGTTAACTTCAAACTTCTTAAGATTTTTGAAATCCCAAAGTGGATTTTCTTCATAGGTTTCAAACAGGGTTTCAACATTCTTTCCTAATATAATCGTTTCAAGATAAGGATTAGAAATTACATCGACGAGGTACTGTGTTTCTGTGAACCAGGACGATGTTCTGTAATATAAGCCTGTAGCAGATTTTACTGTGTCTGGTATTGTATAGGATACATCCTTTTTTTGATAGGGGTAAGCTACTAACTGGGTCATATCTTTGTTATATAAGATACCCTCCACACTTTTATAATTGGCATTATTGCTATTTACGTTAATCTCTTCTATAGAATGACTCATTTGGAATTTATAATCACCATTTTGAAGCATTTTTGATAAGGTAATACTTTTTAGATTTGGATTACCAGTAAGATATTGTATATTTTCTATCCTATTAACACTGTCTGGCATAACATAGGAGATATCCTTTTTATTAATAGGATAACAAATAAGCTTCTTTAGATCCTTTGTGTACATAACACCATCTATACTAGTATAATTAGTGTTTGCTTTATCTACTTCTATTGTTTCTATTGTCTTTATTTCTGATAAGAAAGAAAGGGAAGCCTCTTCAAATGACTTCGATATATAAATACTCTCAAAATTACGTTTTAATACATCCATGGTATCCATACTTTTTACTGTATCTGGGATAACAAGACTTTTACAATCTACAGGAACATCATACAAAATCGACTTATCCTTACTTAGCAGCATACCATTTTGCATGGAATAATATTGGCTGTTTTTATCAACGGATAACTTCGTTAATGTAGGGATATCATAAACACTATGATACCAAACAGTGATTTGCGCCTTTGGTGGAATTATCAGTTCCGTAATCCCGCTATTTCTTAAGTAGAATACATTTAAACTTTTCAATGTACTTGGAAACTCTGCTTTCTTTTGCTTTTTAAATAGCATCAGTTCCGTTTTGTCTTTGTTATATAGAGACCCTTGATACAAAGAAAAATACTTATTACCATTGTCTAATGTGATTTTATCAAAGCATTTTGGATAATCATTATATATATCAATCTCTTTTAATGCCTTTGGAATGGTTATCTCTGTTACATTCTCTAAATTGAAATTCCATAGATATAAAGTCGTTAGTGTGCTTGGAAACTTTAAAGCAGTTTTGTCATATGCCTTTGGAACTAATATCATTTTAGTCTTTGCTGCATTATAAATAATTCCTTCATAAGAAGCATATAACTTATTTCCTTTTTCAATATAAATCGACTTTAAAAAATCTAAATACCTAAATTCATAAATATCTAATTTAGTTACTGATTTAGGAATAGCAATTGATATTAATTTAAAACAAGTTAAAAAAGCACCCTCATTCACCGTTTTTACGGTATTTGGAAGCTTTATGTAATTCACATCACTCCTAAAAAACGCATAAGAATCAATTATAACTGTCCCACTTGGTACTCTATAAGAGGAACCCTTTCCACTTGGATAAAGCAGCAAAGTATCACCTTTTTTATTAAATAAAATACCATCATTTACACTATAGGAGGAATTCTTGCTGCTAACCTTAAACTCTTTTACATGATATAACTGCTCACAGATGCTTTGAATTTCACTGCTTGCCACGTTTGCACCGATGGTTATATTTTGAAGGTTTTTAGAATTCACAAAGGCACTGCCTTTAATCGTAGTGACAGTATCAGGTATGGTGTACGAGATATTATCCGTTCCGACAGGATATTGAATTAATAAAGTTTTATCTTTATTAAACAAACAGTTTGATAAAGATGAGTAATAAGAATTATCTTCTGCCACAGTAATATTTTTTATATGTTTTAATTCATCAAAGAAACTGTACCCACCGCAGTATATTTCAGATACTGTGCTAGAGATGCTTACACTAACGACATTGGGGAAATAACCATTTAAAAGTAAGTCCCAATTAAAATAAGTTACGCCTTCTGCTACTATGATTTCTTTAACCTCTGGATAAACAGGGTATTCACTTGCATTAAAATCTACTAGGGTTACATTATCTTTAAATACAAATATCTCCTCACCATTATAAGTTGTCTGTTTCTCTTTCGTAAAATAGTATTCTGATGCCGCGCTACAAGTACTTCCAGAAATAACACCAAAAAGCGATACGGTTAGTAGAAATAATAAACTTTTAATATATTTTCTCATCTTCCCTCCACACATACGTTATATTGTAATAAGCACAAACTATCATGTTAGTATTAATACTACTTATTATATAAGGAATAATATTCCACTAATATGTTAAAACAATGTCAAACAAAAATAAATGTATAAAGCGGTGGTTCAAATTAAAACCACCGCTTAAAACCACTATTCTTTTTAATTATAAAAGGAAATAATGAGGTAAAATATTGATTTTAATGCAATACAATAATACTCACACTATTAATAAATTCTTTTCCTATACTCTTCACCTATTTTGCAATACTTATAGTTACCATTAAAAGTTCTTAAGGTTAAACCATCTGTACTAAAGTACTGGTTTCCTTCTTCAACTACAATACTCTTTATAAATTTGTTGCTAGCAATTGCTTCAAACACTCTTTCACTGATTTCCTTCACTTGCGCAGGTATTGTAAATACTGTGTTTTTCGAACTATCCATGTAAAGATACATAATTGATAAATCCTTGTTATAAAGAGCCCCATCCTTTATGGTGAAGTATGGATTATCTTTACTAATACTAAGATTTTGTAAATTTTTAAATCCCCAAATTGGGTAGTTATCTCTTGTTTCAAATAAGGTTTTAACATTTTTCCCAATAATTAGGGTTTCTAGATAAGGATTTGAAACACCATCAAAGGTATAAAAAGTTTCTATATAAGATAAACCGTCATAATAATATGAACCGTCATAGTTATAACTTTTTTGATATAGCTCATTAAATTCCCAGCTATTCAAACCAGAAACAGTAATTACTGTGTCCGGTATTGTAAATGATTTATCACGTTTTTGATATGGGTATGCAATTAACTCAGTCATATCCTTGTTATACAACACTCCATTGATACTTTTATAAGATACATTATCCTTCTGCGCCTTAATTTCCTTTAAGGATTTACTAAAATGGAAGTTATAATCTTTCGATGGTTTAAGCATCTTTGATAAAGTAATACTCTCAAGGTTTGAATTTTGCGTTATAAAATAGGAATTCATAACTTTAACAGTATTTGGCATAACAAAGGTTTTGTCTTGTTTATTCGTAGGGTAAAAGATCATCTCCGATAAATCCTTGTTATAAAGAACACCATCCAAACTTGTAAATTTTGTATTACCCTTTTCTACTTCAATTTCCTCCAATGTTATGTGGTTAACATACAAGAATTCGTCAATCTCATTAACTGATTTTGGTATTACAATTCTTTTTAAGTTCTTAATATTAAAATTCTTAGACAAATTAACTGTTTTAACAGTTGGTGGGATTTTTAATACTAACAAATTTCTTGGAGTATCATATAAAATTGTCTTATCTTTATTAAGTAACATATTATTTTGAACAGAATAATATGGGTTGTTTTTATCTACTGTTATCTTTTTTAATGTGGGTATATCGTAAACATTATTTAAAAAGAACGGTATTTTCGCTTTTGCAGGAATCACTAATTCAGTAATTCCACTGTTAAATAAAAAATTAATATCAATATTCTTTAATGTACTGGGGAACTCTGCCTTTTGTTCCTTCTTAAATAATACTAAGTCCGTTTTACTTTTATTATAAACAGAGCCTTTATATAAAACAAAATTTTCATTTCCGGCTTCTATTGAAATTCTTTCAAAGAAATTATGACTTCCCTTTGCGTATAACTTCTTTACATCTCTTGGTATCACTATTTCAGTGGCATTTTCAAAAGGTTTGATGTTAGTAAATAGAGATACTAAGGTACTTGGAAATTTCAAACTGGTTTCCTTATAAGCCATTGGAACAAACTTTATATACGTCTTTGCAGTATTGTAAAGTATTCCTTTATAGGATGCATATAACTTATTCCCTCTCTCCATATGAATTGACTCTAAGGAGCTCAACATCTTGAAATCGTCAACATTTATTTTGGAAACTGATTTAGGAATGGTTATTGTGATCAATTTTGAACAAGTAGCAAAAGCACCGTCCTTTACTGTTTTAAGGGTGCTAGGAAGTTTTATATACATTAACTCATTTTGAATAAAAGCTTTGGCTTCAATTGTTGTTGTTCCCTCTGGAACCCGATAGGTGGTACCTTTCCCATTGGGATAAAGTAGTAAGGTATCTTCGTTTTTATTAAAAAGGACACCGTCAATTACACTATAATAAGGATTATTACTATCTATTTTAAATTCCTTTATATTTGATAAATGATATCCTTTAGCTTGGAGCTGGCCGTCTTGTAGTTTAGCGCCAATTGTTACTGTTTGAAGGTGTTTAGCTTGATCAAAGGCACTGTGCAAAATCGTCGTAACAGTATCTGGCATTACATATGAGATATTTGTTGACCCAATCGGGTACTGTACTAAAATTGTCATATCTTTATTATACAAGCAGTTATCAATTGCAATATAATTTGCATTGTCTTCTGCTACAATAATTTCTTTTAATTCTTCCAGTCCTTTGGACACGATTTCAGTGTAATGAATCTTTGTCACTGTACTTGATATGCTTACACGCTTCAGATTTGGGAAAAAACCTTTTAATAGAAAATCCCAGTCAAAATAAGTTACACCTTCAGCTACTATGATTTCCTTAACCTCTGGATAATTGTCTTCTCTATAAATATTAAAATCATCTATGGTTATGTCTTTTGTAAAGGTTACTATATCCTCATCTTTGTAGTCCGATTGATTCGTTTTTGTTAAATGGAATTCTGTTTCTGCTGCACTGCTGTAGTTACCTGGAACTAATATAAAAATTAATGCTGTTATAGTAAAAAGAAACATAAAATTTCTAATAAACTTTCTCATTAAACTCATCTTACCTCCTTATTATATGTCTTTAAATCACCTCTAACTAATTGGATAATATTACAAGAATATGTTAAAACAATGGCAATTTGAGAATACTGGGGTTATGAACCTTTTTATATAAATAGATGTGATTTATTTTAGACGTTTGTAGAAAACTTTTATTTATAAGATGTTGACATTCATTTTAGACAGATGTAGAATATGAATGTAGACAATTGTCTTAAAGGAGCTAATATAATGAAAAAAATAAAAAAACTGCCTGACGCAGAGTTTGACATTATGAAAGTGGTGTGGGCAAATGAGCCACCTATTACAACCAATATGATTATGCAACAACTTGGAAATGAAAAAGAATGGAAAGCACAGACAGTCATATCCCTGATGTTACGGCTGGTGGAGCGAGGCTTTATCCGAACTGAAAAAATCGGCAAAGAACGTACCTACTTCCCCATTATTAGTAAGGAGGAATACTTGAAGTTCGAAACAGGGGATTTCATGGAGCGATTTCATGGTAATTCATTTGCCAGTCTAGTTGCTGCTCTTTATGACGGTAAGAAGATTAAGGACAGCGATCTTGATGAACTGGCAAAGGCGCTGAAGGAAAGGAAACAATAATATGGAGTCTTTTTTATTCGCCTTCTTAAGAGGCACCCTATCCATGTCAGTGATAACGCTTCTGTATACGTCATTTATGCCGGTAATTTCAAGACGGTACACCTCAAAGTGGCGATATATAATTTGGTTAATGATTGCAGTATTCTGGATATTACCATTCCCATTTTTTCCTCGGGTTAACCTTTCATTTATTCCGGTACAAATGCAGGATATATCATTAACGCCTCTTCAACCAATTATAAATGCCTTACCATCTATATCCGATACAGGGGATATTGTAAATACTTCCTCAACTATTTCCATATGGCTGGTGCTTATATTCATCTGGATTATAGGGGTTATAAGTAAAACAGTATTTCATGCACTGCGGCATAGATATTTTATGAAGATGGTGCGTCGATGGAGTAATTCTATAACCGATTTAGAACACTTAGAGCTCTTGAACAATTTAAAGTCTGAACTTAGCATTAAGACACAGGTAGAATTAAGTGTGTGCCAGACCATATCTAGTCCTATGCTTGTAGGTTATTTCCGACCCACAATTATATTGCCACCTATTAACTTAGCTGGTAATGAACTATCACTTATTCTAAAGCACGAGCTCATTCACCTAAAGAGGCATGATCTTTGGTTCAAATTGTTGATTTTGACGGCAACCGCACTCCATTGGTTTAACCCAGTAGTATACCTGATGGCAAAAGCAACGGCACTTCAATGCGAAATTTCTTGTGACGCAAGGGTTTTGCAAAGTGCGAATTTTCAGCAGCGCAAGCAGTACGGCGAGATGATAATCGGAGTCGTAAGAAATGGGGCAAAGCTCCATACAGCATTATCAACTAATTTTTATGGTGGAAAACGTGGAATGGAAAAACGAATTGCTTCTATTTTAGATGTAAAGCCAAAAAAAGCTGGTTTCGCAGTTCTTTGCATGGTATTTATAGCGTTTGTCACCTTTGGGGTTACTGGAATGGTCGGTGTGAATAATTATAATTACAAAAGTGATGAGACACACTTCAGTCTTAATGTTCCACAGGGTTGGACCGTAGTCGAAGAACCACGAATACCGGCTGGTCAGGATTGGGAAGCAACTCCGGATGATGGAATTAGAATGCTGCTTGCTGATAATGAGAATAACTTCATTCATATTTTTTCACAGTATGGAACTATATCAATTCCATCAGAAAGTGAATATGTTAAGGAAGATTTTACTACTGCTCAAGGTGTCAAAGGAAGTCTGTATAAATCCTCTACCTCCGACGCTATCTGGTATCTCATTCTGAAGCAGGATATCGCTCCAGACAATTATGGTGCAGTTGTTAGATTTGAAAATAAAGAATTATTAACAAAGGAGCAAGAAAACATTATTAAGATTCTCGAAAGCATTAAGATCTATAACCCTTAATACCTTACCAGTGAACCTTAAAAGAGGTGGTTTCAACAGAAACCACCTCTTGCAATCAATTCATAATTTGTTCTTTCAAAGTAATAGATATATAATTTTCATATTTGGCTCTAATCTGTATTATTTTATTATTACCATCTGTTAATCATTAATTATCGGTATATTTTCTTAGGTAACTCTTCTCCTAATTTAGCGTATTTATAATTTCCATTAAAGTTTCTTAAGGTTAATCCATCCGTACTGAAATACTGGTTTCCATCCTCAACTACGATTGTCTTTAAATACTTATTAATTGCAATAGACTCAAGAACATTTTCACTTATTTCCTTAATACTTTTAGATACAGTAAATACAGTATTTTTACTATTCCTAGGATACAGATACATAATAGTAAGTTCCTTATTGTATAAAGCACCATCTTTGGAAGCAAAATATGGATTATCTTTACTAACGCTAATATTCTGTAGATTCTTAAAGCTCCAAATCTGATAATTATATAACGTTTCAAATAAGGTTTTCACATTCTTGCCAATATTCAAGGTTTCCAAATAAGGATTTGAAACTACGTCGATTGTATAATAAGCATCCTCGTTTATATATTTTACTGTATAATAGCTGAAACCTGATACTGTTATTACTGTATCGGGTATTGTAAATGATTTATCTCGTTTTTGATATGGATACACTAGCAATTCTGACATGTCTTTGTTATATAACACTCCATCGACACTTTTATAAGAAACATTATCCTTATGAACATTTATCTCTTTTAACGACTTACTATATTTAAAATCATAATTACCTGCTTCAACAAGCATTTTTGATAAGGTTAAGCTCTCAAGATTAGGGTTTTCAGTAATGAAAAATGGATACTCCATACGTTTAACACTGTCCGGCATAACATAGGATTTATTTGGTTTATTTGCAGGGTAATAGATTATCTCCGACAAATTTTTATTATATAAAACCCCATCTATGCTTGCAAATTTAGTATTACCTTTCTCCACATCTATTTTTTCCAAAGTTTTTACATCAAAATACAGTCTATAATAAATCTCTGTGACCGACTTTGGTATTATGATACATTTTAATTTTTTACTTTTAAAATGCTCAGAAAAATCAACTTTTTTAACAGTTGAAGGAATATTTAGTGTTGTCAAATTTCTCGGAACATCATATAAAATTGTCTTATCTTTATTAAGTAGCATATTATTAAGTACTGAATAATATAAGTTTTTCTTGTCCACAGTTACTTTTTTCAACGTTGGAATATCGTAAACATTATAGCCGGGTGTAACTTTTGCTTTTGCTGAAATCACCAATTCAGTAATTCCACTATAAGTCAAGAATTCAACGTCAATACTTTTAAGAGTACTAGGAAACTCTGCCTTCTGTTGTTTTTTAAATAACACTAATTTAGTCTTATCCTTATTATATAAAGAACCTTTGTATATAACAAAAGTCTTATTTCCTGCCGCCAGTGTGATCTTATCAAAGAACTTGGCATTATCTCCAGAACCAGTATATATATTTTTTACTCCCTTGGGTATCACTATTTCTTTAGCTTTTTCATATGTTGTTTTTTTAATAGATAATGACTCTAAGGTACTTGGAAATTTTAAAACTGTTTTCTTATATGCTTCAGGTACGAATAGCATTTCTGTCTTTGCCGCATTATAGATAATACCTTCATAGGATGCATAGTATTTATTGCCACTCTCCACATGAATTGCCTCTAAAGATTCTAAATACTGAAAATTATAGTTAATATTCATTTTTCCTACTGACTTAGGTATTGTAATAGAAATCAAATTTGAAGCAGCAGAAAAAGCACTATCTTTAATAGTTTTAAGGGTAGTGGGAAGTTTAATATACTTCAAGTTATTGTCAAAAGCATAGGGTTCAATGGTTACTGTTCCTTCTGGTACTTGATAGGAAGCAGCTGCCCCATTTGGATAAATAAGTAGGGAATCTCCTGTTTTGTTAAAGAGCGCACCATTTATTACGCTATAATATGGATTTTTACTATCTACTTTAAATTCCTTAATATGAGCTGATCGTGCTCTTATCATATAAAACTGATCACTTTTTAGACTAGCACCTATGGTTATCGTTTGGAGTGCTTTGACATTAGTTAAGGAACTTGATTTAATTGATTCAACTGAATCAGGCATTATATATGTGTTATTGGGTGACCCAACTGGGTACTGGATTAATTCCGTCATTTTCTTATTATATAAGCAATTATCTTTTGCAGTATAATAAGCATTATCTTCTGAAACTTTAATTGTTTTCAGTTTATCATATTTTAAGTCGAAGCTTTCATAGAGTTTTGTGTAAAAATAAATTTCTGATACAGTACTGGATATGCTTATATTCTCTAAATTAGGAAAAAAGTTTCTAAGGATTAGATTCCAGTCAAATCTAGTCACACCTTCGGCTACTATGATTTCCTTTACCTCAGGGTAAGAGGCTTCACCATAACTGTTGAAATCATTAAGGGTTATATCTTCCGTAAATACTAATATAGATTCACCTTTATATGTGGTTTGATTTGTTTTTGTTAAAAGGTATTCTGCTTCTGCTGCACTGCTGTAGTTACCTGGACCTAATATAAAAATCATTGTTGCTATAGAAAAAAGAAACACTAAACTTCTAATAAATTTTCTCATTAAAACCTCCTATTTAATATATTTCTGCCACCATTGGCTAATTGGATATTATTCCAATAATATGTTAAAACAATGGCAAAAGCATAAAAATGGGATAATTCGGTTACTATGTAAAAATAAAGATAACATTATAACTATATTTATTTCGGTCAATTCACTATGCTAGGAATCAATCCACCTACTAAAAAGAAGCAAAATCACTATTTATTAAGTTAATTGGATATTGCTCTCCACCCCATATGCAGATGATAACACCTAATGCAATCATTACATATCCTAAAATAGTCCAGTTAGGTTTGTTTTACCTTCCTTTATAAGATAATCCTGAAAATTCTTGAAAAAGGTCAGAAATTAAACTTTCTGACCTTCTCCTACGTATTTATTTATCCTTTTTTTGCTTATATGCCTTAATATACACAAAATTCTCGTTGTTTCTATCCATGATATAATCCTCTGACAGGATCGCATCAATAAACTCTTTTCCACCCGAGTCTACAGCAACCACTCTTAACCCGAGCTCTTTCTCAACATCCTCTACTGTGACGTCATCCAAAAATACCTGTTCACCCATTCGAAGCATATTGGAAGGTATCTGCAAAACATCTCCAAGATCTTCACCTTGAGCTTTTCTTTCTTTTAACTGTTTTATCAAATCTTGTCCTGTTATCAAACCAGATACTGTTATGGTTTCTCCGAAAAAGTCATTACGGATACAACAAACATTCATCTTTATCCCCGGAAACAGCTCCACTATTTGATCTGCAAACTTTTGAATTGTAGTAAAAGTTAACTTTCCTGTAGCAAGCGTTAGTGTTCTTGATAAGTTATTTCTTAGTTTATCATAATCTGATTCTTTCTTTCGGTCAGCTAATGCCTCATTAAATTCATTAATAAACAGCCTCATCATACCCACGCCATTTTCTATCTGGATATAACCATCATATCTGTCTTCTTCCGGAAACTCCCTTTCAGCAGTGATATAGAACTCATCACTGGCATGAATAAAATGGAGACCAAATTCATCATAGAATTCCTTCTGCCTGCTTTCAATCAGGTCAATGACTTGCTCTGCCTCTTGTTTGTTAAACAATTCAAGCGGATGAAGTCCATCTCTATATTTTGTAATACCAGCTGGAACTATCGATACACTTCGCATGAATGGTAAAAGTTTTGCCAAATCCTCAATGGATCTTATAAGCTCATCCCCATCATTGACATTCTTACATAATACAATCTGTCCATTCATCTCAATATGGTTTTCATAAAAGGTTTGCAAAAACTTCAGCTTCTCACCGGCAAATCGATTATGCAGCATTTTACTACGCAGTTCCGGATTGGTTGTCTGAATGGAAATGTTAATTGGTGCTAAATGCATCCGAACAATACGGTCTACATCTTTTTGCTTCATATTTGTCAGCGTTATATAGTTACCTTGTAAAAAAGAAAGCCTAGAATCATCATCCTTAAAATACAAGGTATCTCTCATACCTGGTGGCATCTGATCTATAAAACAGAACATGCACTTATTGGTACACGATTTATAACAACTCATTAGACTGTTATCAAATTCAATACCTAAATCCTCATCAAATCCTTTATCGATCTCCAGTAACCATTCTTCTCCGTCCGGCTTTCTTATTAACACTTCAATATATTCATCTTTAATCAGATATCTGAAATCAAATACATCCTCTATTTCCTCATCATTAATAGCTAACAGGATATCTCCTGCCTCTATTTCCATTTCCTCAGCAATAGAATCTGGATATACTACCTTAATCAGATGTCCCTGATTCTTCTTATTGTTCAATTGAAATCTTCCTTTCAAAACATATAATAGCCTAAATTAGCTTCTATTTGATACTTAAATGATTTTATCACAGTTCCTGTCACAATTCTATTAAAATCAACTTGAATTTTCTAATCAACCGAATTAGTAAAGAATATAGAGATTGATATTCAAACTAATACCTACTCAATTCTTCCAGATCGTAACTATCAAAAAGGTACCAATGTTCTATAGTCAGTCTAATCAAACGATATTAAAAAGAAAATAGTTATCATAATTTAATCTCAAGGACTAAAGGAAAAGGATGTTTATCAAACGATAAACATCCCTTTTCTATATAACGTTAGTTATAAAACGTAATAAATCGATTCTTCTGCGCTATTTTCTCATTACAACGCTCCTACAATTTTATGAGGAACATATAACTCTTCCAGATATGCAAGTTCTTCCTTGCTTAGCTTTACGTTAAAACTACCCACAGCATCATCAAAATATCTCTCTTTTGTTGCGCCAATAATTGCTGAAGTGATACCTTTGGCAAACTCCCAAGCCAATGCAATCTTTGGTTATTACAAAATTGTAATCCTTGGAGTTAAGTCCATGTCAAGAATTATTTCTCAAAATCTAAAATAGGCACCCACCATAGCTTTCCTTTATTTTTTAGCATCCAATACAAACATAGATGCATCCTGATTCATAAAGATCTTACTACCAGAATAAAAAGTTCTTGACTGAATCTCTCGATACCCAATTTTTTTCATTAGATCGGTAAGTTTATTCTGTTCAAACCCGTTTTGAACCATCTCATTAGAAATTGCTTCATTTTTATCAAAATCAACAATGATTATATGTCCATTCTCATTTAATACATTATAAAGTCTGGATAAAATCATATCCACATCCTTTATATGCAGCAGAACTTGAGCCATAAAAATATAATCCATATGCAAATCTAACTTTTCTTCTGTTTCAATGTCAAAACACATAGTATCTGCGTTCTGAAGATTAAAATCCGTTATTTTCTGTTTTATCTGGTTAATCATATTTTGGGATGAATCAAGGAATACAACAGATTTAAACTCCTTTAATAAATGCATTCCTACCAGTCCAGTTCCACAGCCAAAATCAATGGCATTTTTATTCTCAGTATCCACAAGACATTCTCGAATTGCAGCAGCAGCAATCTTCGCAATATGAATCCTCTCGTTCGTATCATATGTATTAGCCATCATTTCAAAGATATCTGTGTTTCCCATGTTTATCTTCCTCTCCATTTTATCCATTCATAAATACCTAACAAAATACATCCAACTCCATAGCAAAGAATATCCATTACATCAAATACAGATCCGATTATAATTCGAGCAAACATATTATTTTCTAATCGAAGTATTTGTACTAAATTGAAATATTGCAAACATTCCACCACAACTGCAAACAGAAATACATAAATCGGCAGCCACCTATATCTATCAGGAACAATTACGCTAACTGCCAAATATATAACCACTACGACTAACACATCTCCAACATATGGTCTTATAACTGAATCGTGTGCAAATAGTGCAATCAGCACTTCTACTATAAGAGTAATTACAAAGGCAACAGTATACTTAATTCTCCTAACATTATTTTCTATAATCATAACCTTCCTCTAATCCTTAATTATCACTATAAAAATTATTCACTTATAATTTGAATAGATTACCAAATATATTATTACCTTCTCTTAGCAAATAACTCTCCTTGCAATTTCCATGTACTTCCATCCTGAGTACTTATATTTTGCCAACGAAATGAGTTCTCTGTAATCTCGGAAAATACCCATTTCATTTTTTTAAGTGTAATTTCCGTTAAAATAATTTTATCTCCTTCTTTTTTAGCCTCAAGCCGAGTTGCTCCGCCCATATATCCATAAAAGATATCCCAAGTTTTATTATTCGGATTAAATAACCTGATCGTCGTACCGTATTCGGCATCCTTTTGACTATTAATTCTTCTTTCTTCTCGTGATGGACAGATAAATATATCTTGGACTCCTGTACCTTCCAGTATCCATGAAAAAACCCACTCACCCCTGATATGTCTCTCCTGCTCTGATCCATGACCATCCATCCATTCAAAATCCCATTCACCTATCATCGGACCAAAGAAATCATATTCCTCCGGTATTTTATTACTTTTTGATATGGCTGTTAATGCCTCTGCAAACTCCTTCATTTTATTAGCCCCCTTCTACTCTCCTTCAAATCAATTTCACAATAACCTACACATTCTCTCTAACTATTTGCTTTTACAATTCTAAAATCCCTATAATTTCTATTATAAACCAGCATAATTATTATATCAATAAAGAAAAGGCATGAAAGCGTCTTCTCTCATGCCTCGCTAATAATATGTCTCTTTATCTTAATACAGGAATTTTCTTTGTCTTAGTACCTTTGCATTAATACTCCTTTTTTATTACAAAAAACGAACCGCGGATGGTACCGGCAAGTTTAGACTTCTGTCTGGCAAACTTAAACTTCTCTGCTAATTCCTTCGGAACTTCCATTCCTTCTGAAAGTTTAAGCCCAACCGCTCTCTTCTTGGGATCATCTACATTATACATAACATTAATACTTAGACCATCCTCATAAAATACGTAAGTCATTTTAAGATTTTCAACTTGAAATCGTGAAGTCTCTAAAGGCTTTGCAGAAAACTCAAGTCCACGTTCTTCTTTCAAGATTCTGTTCACATAATCTAAAGTCTCCTGCCTCTCACTAGCTGGAACAACTGTAAATTCATGCTTGTACTTTGTCATATAATATCGTGCTTCATTTGCACGTAAACCAGCGAGAGCTTCAGCTACTGGTGAAGATTCAAGACCAACTGTAGATACATTTTTAAAATCAACTATATAGGACATACTCCTACCTCCTTTTATTATTTCTTTACAACAGGAATCCACATTTCACCAAAGAATAAGCCATTATTATAGCTCCGTTCCAATGCCTACAACAATAAAACTTTCCTTTTCTTCTAAACTATAATTTTCCATATATGAAACCTTTCTTTTTCTTCTTATGATTTACATTATTGCTTGTCTTCATCAATTGATAGGTTTATTATATCCTTAAATCATGTCAAAAATTAATACTGTTGAGTCAACTGCCATTCGAGATATTAGAGAAATTGAGACCATGGAATGCCTTTTGTGACACCTGTATCATGAAAAGCATATGGTAATATTACCAAAGTACAGCCATTTTAAAAACATACATTGATATTAAAAATGAGTAAGAAATCAATGAGTTTGCAAATTGGATACCTTTCTTGGGAGAGGATATTAATATAAAAGAAGCTCCTATTGAATTATTAAACCGTTTACAAGAAAGAATAAGACTCTATAGTAAGAAACCTTAATTTTTTTTGACAAATTGCTATTACATAAGATGGTTTTTCTCTTATAGCCCTAACTATTTACATCAAAAAATGTTAACAATAGACAAAAGTTTTGTAAGATTGATTTATATTTTCTGTTATTATAAAATTGAAGTCATAACATTTTTATGTTATGATTAAATCCATATGAATTGTATAAATTATATACATTCTATTTTTATTCTATTTGAGAACCTTATTTTTACAAACCAATAAGGTCTTGTTCCTATAGAATAAAAAATACTTCATATCAGCAAACCTAGCGGCTTTGATATGGAAATAGAATATAGAATTTTTTGATAGGAGATGAAATTATGTATTGTGTTCAGGAAATATCCCCGAATATATTTTGGGTCGGTGGCAGCGACCGACGTTTAGAACTTTTCGAAAATATGTTTCCATTACCAAATGGAGTTGCATATAATTCATACTTAATTATGGATGAGAAAACCGCCTTAATTGATACAGTTGATCGTTCCATAGGCCAATTATATCTTGAAAATATCACACATGTACTTGGTGGTCGTGACCTTGATTACCTAGTAGTAAATCATATGGAACCCGATCACTGTGCGAGCATTGAGGAAATTGCCCGTCGCTATCCTAATGTAAAACTTATCGGTAATAAGAAGACCTTTCAGTTCATGGAACAATTCTATGAAATGGATATGACTTCTAATTATCTTGAGGTTAAAGATGGTGAAGAGCTTTCCCTTGGCTCTAATACACTTCGTTTTTATACTGCTCCTATGGTTCATTGGCCAGAGGTAATGGTGACTTATGAGACAACGAATGGAATCATATTCTCCGCAGATGCCTTCGGCTCCTTTGGCGCAGGTTCCGGTAATCTTTTCGTGGATGAGATGGATGATTTTGATGTTGATGAAGCAAGACGCTATTACTCCAATATCGTTGGGCGTTATGGACCACAGGTTCAAGCTTTAATTAAAAAGTTATCTGGATTGGATATTAAAATGATTTGTTCCCTCCATGGACTTATCTGGCGTAAGGAGAAAATAGCTTATATATTAGATTTATATGATAAGTGGAGCCGTTACGAACCAGAGAAAAAAGGTGTGGTTCTTGTATATGCCTCCATGTATGGCAATACAGAAAATGTTGTTCAAGCCTTAGGAAATAAATTAGCACAACGTGGTGTTCGCGATATGCATATGTATGATGTATCCAAAACTCATGCTTCCTATATTATTTCAGATTTATGGAAATATAGCCATGCAGTGATTGCGTCTCCTACCTATAATATGCATCTCTATTTTGGAATGGATGCATTACTTAAGGATGTTGCTGTTCTAGGACTAAAAAATCGTAAGGTGTCTCTCATCGGAAACCATTCCTGGGCAAGTGCTGCCATGAAATCAATGAAAGAACAACTTGAGTCAATGACTAATATGGAATTAATCGGTGAGCCAATGGATGTTCGCTCCTCATTGAAGTCTGAACAGGAACAATTACTTGACAACCTCGCTGATGCTATTTATGCATCTGTTATTGAATCATAGTAACAAATTATATAGGAGTCTTGTAAGTATATTTTCCGCTTACAAGACTCTCTTTTTCTTAACGGTATCCCTAGAGAGCAATGTTTACCAGAATCCAATTGGTATTCGTATAATGAATCAGAAGGTGCATAGTTTTTATCTGCTAATAGTATCAACAAAGCAAAGCTTTGTTGATACTAAACTTATGAATTGGTTTAAAACGCGCTGATATTCAATGTCAAATTCTTTACCTAGTCTTTTTTCTTCTTTGGTGCATAATCTCTCATCTCGGGAATAGCACCTCCTGCAATTGCCCAAAGATATAAACTTGCTACGGTACCATACGGCGAATATCTCTTTTTGTATTTCGCAAACTTTTCTTTATCAATGCATTTATGATGATATAACATCCTCATTCCTCGATGAATTGCAAGGTCTCCAAAGCTTATTATATTGGGTCGCTGCATACAGAAGGTCAAAAGCATTTCAGCTGTCCAAACTCCAATGCCCTTTAAAGCTGATAACTTTTGTATCACCTCTGTATCGGTCAGTGCTTCTAGCTCATTTATATCAAATTCCTTATTTCTAACCTTCTCTGCAAAATCCTTAATATATTCGGCCTTCTTATACGTCATTCCTAGTTTTTGCAACTCATTTAATTCAAGTAAGTATATTGTGTCAGCATTAATCTCACCTACTCTATCTATGAGTCTCTGCCATATGGTTGCTTGTGCTCGTACTGATATTTGTTGTCCAATAATATGATGTATAACAGACGAAAACAGGTCATATTCAACTTCCCGATTAATATGTCCAATTTGATCTATTGCTGCTCCAAGTAGCTTATCGTGTTTTTTTAAGTATTCTATTTCCTTTTCACTGTATTCAAAGTACATAATTTAACTTGTATTGATGTATTTGTATCTAATACATCAATACTCTCCTTCCCATTTCAACTCCTTACTATAAATATCAATTTAATATTCGTGTTAAAATCCATCTAAATTTATATTTACGACAATTTATACTTCATATTATATAAACATACCCCATTGACTTTTTTTCATATCAATACAACCATTCTCTAAAAAGAATACACCTTCTTTTTCAAGCATAGCACGCTGAATCTCTTCTCCTCCGAAGACATGCTCTGGTGCCAGTTTCCCGGATTTATTAACTACCCGATGACAGGGCAGCTTCAATTCCTCGGGTACTCTACTCATAATATAGGCAATCACTCGTGCTCCACGCGGTCTACCTGACATCCAGGCAATCTGACCATATGTAGCTACAAAACCCTCTGGGATATCTGCTACGATTTCATAAACCTTTTGATACAAGTTTGAATTATCCATTTTTGTCTTTAATCCTTCAATATTTATTTTTTTATATTGTATATAGCTTAATACTTGTCCAGGTTGGTTATAGCTGTTAAAAACTTGTTCCTATTCTTGTTCCTACAATGGGTATTCACCAGCAAGCTTGCGACACCTAATTGCGTTTTCATTATAGCATAAATGACTCCTTTTATGAAACTCCTTCATTATTTTACAACCCTAGAAAAAATTTTAACTTATAGAATATTATAGAAAAAGCTTGACATTAAATGATAATGATTATAATATTCATTTAGTAAGTTAGCCAAGGCTAACTTTAAAGTACATATTTTAAAGGGACAAGAAGAAAGGGACATATTATGAAATCAAAAAGCTTACAAGTAATACTTGCAACTATGGTTGCAGCATCACTTATTTTATCAGGTTGTTCAAAATCAACCCCATCTGATACCAATAAAACCAAACCTACACCAGTAGAGTCAGAAACTTCTGTTACAGAAGCTCCGACTCCTACCGTTGCTACAGAAGATACAGCAGCAGAAACAGTTTATCCAATTACTATTAAACATGCATATGGTGAAACAATCATTGAAAGTAAACCAGAACGTGTTGCAACCATCTCCTGGGGTAATCAAGACCTTCCTTTAGCATTAGGTGTTGTTCCTGTAGGTGTATCTAAGGCAAACTATGGCGTAACTGATGATAGTGGTCTTTTACCTTGGACCTTAGCTAAATACAAGGAATTAGGTGTTACGGAACCTGTCCTCTTTGATGATGTTGCTGGTTTAGATTTCGAAGCCATCAGTGATGTTCAGCCTGATGTAATTCTTGCCGCTTATTCCGGTATTACTCAGGAAGAATATGATTTATTAAGTCAAATCGCACCAGTTGTGGCATATCCAACCATTGCTTGGCAGACCTTATGGCGTGAACAGATTACGATGGATGCAACTGGTATGGGTATGCAGGCTGAGGGTGAGGCACTTGTTAGTGACTTAGAAGCATTAATTGCAGATAAAACTGCAGAGTATCCTCAAATTGCTGGTAAGAAAGCAGCCTTCTTCTATTTCACTGCTACTGATTTAAGCAAATTCTATGTGTATATGCCAAGCGATCCACGTGCCGCTTACTTAACAGATTTAGGCATGGGCTTCCCTGACAGTGTAACAACTTTAGCAGGTGAAAATGCTAGCTTTGCCTTAGAGCTTAGTGCAGAAAATGCAGATTTACTTTCAGATGTAGATATTATTATAACTTACGGTACTCCTGATTTACTTAGTGCATTACAGTCAGACGCTCTTCTTGGAACTATTCCTGCTGTTCAGAGAGGTTCTGTAGTTGTTATTGAAGATGGTTCCAATTTATCAGCTTCCTGTACACCTAGTGCACTATCTATTCCTGCAACTATTGATGAATATCTTGGAATAATTGGAGAGGCAGCTGACAAAGTACAATGAAGCAATCAAAAATAATCATCTTACTGTTTTGTAGTTTGGTTATTCTATTGATGTGTATTTTAGCTTCTTTAGCCTTTGGAGCACGATTTGTTAATTTTCATGAAGTAATAGACACTTTGATTCATTCTAAAAAAGATACGTTAAATGAATTAGTAGTTCATGAACGGATCCCAAGAACTGTCTTCGGCCTTATGGCCGGAGCAGCGCTTGGGGTTTCCGGCGCTCTAATGCAGGCGATTACCCGTAATCCAATTGCTGACCCAAGTATTCTGGGTGTCAACACTGGTGCTTCCTTATGCGTGGTAAGCGGCATAGCTTTCTTACACATACATTCATATAACCAGTATATTTGGCTGGCTCTGTTAGGAGCTGGCGTAACCTCTATATTTGTTTATAGTATTGGATCCTTAGGATATGGAGGTGCTACCCCCATAAAACTTGCATTAGCTGGAGCCGCAACCACTGCCGCTCTCTCTTCTATTGTTAATGCTATTATGTTACCTCGTACAGAAGTAATGAATGCTTTTCGATTCTGGCAGGTAGGAACCATTGGCGGCGCTACCTGGGAAGGTATTTATGCAATGCTTCCCTTCCTGGTTGTTGGATTACTCATGGGAGTTATTGTTAGTCCAGCCTTAGACGCTATGGCTTTGGGTGATGATGTAGCAACAGGCTTAGGTGTCCGTACGGGAATTATCCGATTAGTCGGTGCTACCGCAGGTGTACTGCTATGTGGTGCAACAACCGCTCTTGCTGGTCCTATTGCATTTGTTGGATTAATGATACCTCATGTCATTCGTATGATTTGTGGTCCTAATCTTCGTGTTCTGATACCGATGTCCGCAATTGGAGGAGCAATTCTCTTAATAACCTCTGATGTCCTGGGTAGACTTATCAGCAGCCCTGGGGAACTTGAGTCAGGAATTGTCACTTCGTTCCTAGGTGCTCCAATCCTTATTTTTATTGCTATGAGAGCGAAGGTGCGTACATTATGATAGAGACAAATAATAATTTAATTCGAGAAGGATATCGTCGCAGACGATTAAGATGGGTAAGTGTAACTCTTCTATTAGTGCTAGTGGCTTTAATTCTCTGTGCTACCGCTCTTATTATTGGAAATACCATCTATCCTTTGGATACTGTTATTAAGGTACTTCTCGGTGAGCAAATAAAAGGTGCAACTTTTGCAATTGGTACAATTAGATTACCGCGAATGCTTGCAGGCCTTCTGGTTGGATTAGCCTTTGGTATCGCTGGTAGTACCTTTCAAACTATTCTTCGTAATCCTCTTGCCAGCCCGGATATCATAGGTGTTTCCTCTGGTTCAAGTGTGGCTGCTGTTTTTTGCATTCTTATGCTCAAGGTAAGCGGTAGCATTGTTTCAATCAGTGCAGTAATTGCAGGACTTTCCGTTGCAGCTATTATCTATCTATTATCCAGAGGTGGCAGTTTCTCAGGTGGCAGGCTAATACTTATCGGTATCGGTGTTCAAGCGATGTTGAATGCAGTCATCTCCTATATGATACTCAAAGCTTCAGAATATGACGTTCCAGGTGCTCTAAGGTGGCTTAGCGGTAGCTTAAATGGTATTCAAATAACAAAGATACCCAGCCTGTTTTTCGTAGTAATTATTTTCGGTTTGCTGATTTTCTTATTTGGAAGACACCTTAAAATCTTAGAGTTAGGTGAACAGTCTGCGATTACCCTTGGTGTTAGAACGGATGTAACAAGACTTTTACTTATTTTAAGCGCTGTGTTTTTAATTGCGTTTGCTACTGCTGTTACAGGACCTGTTGCATTTACTGCCTTTCTAGCTGGTCCAATCGCTGCCAGACTCGTTGGAATAGGTGCTCCAAACGAATTACCTTCTGGCTTAGTAGGTGCAATTTTAGTATTAGGAGCAGATTTAATCGGCCAGTTTGCCTTTGATACTCGTTTCCCTGTTGGAATTATAACCGGTATCCTTGGTGCCCCATATCTACTCTACCTACTCATACGCATGAATAAAACAGGAGGGTCCGCATGACAACAAATCATTTATTAAAAGCCAGCAATATCGTTGCCGGATATGATAAAAAAATTATTATAGATGGGATTAATATTACGATTCCACAAAATAAGATAAGTGTAATTATCGGTGCAAATGCTTGTGGTAAATCCACTTTACTTAAGACGCTCTGCCGATTAATTCAGCCAGTTTCTGGTGAAATTCTTCTTGATGAAAAGAAGATCACAGATATGCCACCAAAGCAATTAGCAAGAGTGCTTGGTCTTCTTCCACAATCACCCGTTGTACCAGAAGGTATTACGGTAGCCGACTTAGTCAGCCGTGGTCGTTTCCCTTATCAATCCTTTTTTAAGGGACTCAGCAAAAAAGATTACGATGCTGTGGATGAAGCCTTAGATATTATGGGTATCACGGAACTAGCAAACCGTAGCGTTGATGAACTATCCGGTGGACAACGTCAGCGTGTGTGGATTGCTATGGCTCTTGCACAGCAAACTGATATTTTGCTTTTGGATGAGCCTACAACCTTCTTAGATATCAGCTATCAGGTTGAAATACTTGACTTACTGACTGATTTAAACAAAAAGAGAAGTACCACTATTGTTATGGTACTTCATGATATTAATTTATCTGCAAGATATGCAGACTATATCTTTGCACTTCAAAAAGGAAAGCTTATTGCAGAAGGTGCACCTTCTGACATTATTACAGTTTCCTTGATAAAGCAGGTCTTTGATCTTGATTGTATGGTCATTCGTGATCCTGTCTCAAACTCTCCCTTTATCGTTCCAAAGGGAAGGCATCATGTGGGTTGATACGATAATTAAATCAATAATGGAGCCTATCTCAATGCTAATTGGGATAGGCTCCTCTTATGTTAAAAGTGTTATAAGACTTAGCTGTTCGTATTATCCTCTACGGTATACTCCTTCATGAATTGCTTTACTCTTTGTATAACATCTTCACCACCGATCACAAAAACAGTATCCCCCTTCTCAAAACCTCCATATGGACCAGGTGAAAGCACCAAAATATCCTTTCTTTGTATTGCTATCACAGTTGCCCCGGTATGCTGCCAGAACTTTGTTTCTGATATTGTACGGCCAATCAATTGAGAATCATCTTCAATTTCGACTTCCAGAGGAGTAAGAACATTCAGATTTTTTAAGCGATCTGAGTAATCTACTATTTTCTCTATTCTATCATTGATGGAATTTTCGATATTCTTTTTTTGAGACAGCAGATCTTTGATTTCATTTTTAAGAGTACGAATGGTCTCTTTGTTCTGAAACTTTTTTACAAATGCATAGGCATTACTTCGAGAGGATATATGGATACCACTTCCCTGTGAAGGAACCACCACCTGCATATCCTCCAGCAGGTTAACCGCTCTTCTAATTGTCTCCGGCGAGACATTATATTCACTGGCCATCGTTGAACGACCAAAAATTCTTTCGCCTTCTCTGAATTCACCATTACATATCCTGCCGGCAATATCTAAAGCTATATTCATGTATCTTGGATTATCTATTCTTTGACTCATATTCATCCCCTTGAAGTGATATTCAAACCTTTGTTATTATATCACTATTTGAGATGATTTGACAATTCTTTTAGATAAGCTTTAATAACCCAGCTAACGAAAATCTACTTATTCCTCTATTAATCCAATCGATACCAAGAAGTTACGAGCAACCGTATCAGCCTTTCTTCCCTCATCATCCACCTTGGCATTCAGGTCCTGCATAATAGCCTCATCAATTTTTCCTGCCAGTTGGTTCAGGGCACTTTCTATTTCCGGATATTTGTCTAATATATCTTGACGTACAATTGGAATACAGTCATAAGGTGGGAAGAACTCCAAATCATCTTCTAAAATTGTTAGGTCGAATACCTTAATTTGGCCGTCTGTGGCATAAGCATCTACTACGTCAACTTCTCCTTCGTTCAGAGAACGATACATTATTCCATGATCCATTCCTTTTGCTTCTTTAAAATTCATTCCATAGGCTTCCTGAAGACCTGGATATCCATCCGGTCGATCTTTAAATTCAAATTCACATCCTAGGATCAGTTCATTGGCTATTGCAGTAAGATCACTAAAGGATTTTAGATTATATCTTTCTGCTGTTTCTTTTTTCACAGCAAGAGTATAGGTATTATTAAACCCAATTGAATCCATAGCCTTTAATTTATCTCCTGTCAGAAGCTCTTTTGCCCTATCCAAGGTTTCCTTTGAAGTTCCTGTTTTTTCCTGATAGTAATTGGCAACTACAGTTCCTGTATAGTCAGGATACATCTGAATATCATTGTTTTCTAGAGCTGTCCATGCAACATTGGAACCCCCAAGGTTTACTTTACGAACAACGGAAAGTTCTGTATTTTGCTCAATTAAATCAGCCATCATATGTGCAATAATAATATTTTCAGTGAAATTTTTTGATCCCACGGTAATTGATTCTTTCCCTTTTCCTTCACTACCACATCCAAATAAGAAAAGCCCAAGTAATGCAACCAGACATATAAGTGTTATTTTTTTATTCATTTTATTCAACCTTTCTTTAATAAACCATGAATCCCGCTTCCGCTTACCTTGTACTATGTATCAAAGTTATACAATAGTTCAAATTTATACCTTTAAACCTCTAGGTGTTGTAGCTTTCTCCAGACGCCCCAGTAACCAGTCAAACACAAGTGCTAGTAGTGCTGCAGGAAATGCTCCAATCAATACTAAGGCATCAATATTTCTTGAAATGCCTAGAAATATGAAATCACCCAGCCCTCCGCCACCAATAAATGCTGCTAAAGTTGCCGTACCAACATTAATAACTGTAGCAGTTCTTATCCCTGCCATCATTATACTTAGAGCAAGTGGCAGCTCAACTTTATAAAGAATTTGAAAACCAGTCATCCCCATTCCTCTTGCAGCCTCTAGAGTTGATTTGTCTACATCTCTTATTCCAGTAAATGTGTTCCGAATAATCGGCAACAAAGAATATAAAAATAACGCAGCCACTGCTGTTTTAATCCCGATACCAAACAAAGGTATCATAAACCCTAGAAGAGCTAGACTTGGAATAGTTTGTAATATACCTGCAACACTTAGTATTGGTGCTTCAAATGCTTTTACGCGAGAAACTAATATCCCAAGCGGGACACCAACTAGGATTGCAATCAACATAGAGATAAATACAAGTTGAATGTGCTGCAGTAATGACTGAAACAAATCTGGCCATCGCATTTCTAATTGATATAAAATCTGAACCCAAATAGACTTATCTCTCATGTTTCTCTCCTCCTTCCTCGGTCCATTGATTAGCAAAAAAGCTTAACAGAGACCCCCTAGTAACAACGCCTATTACTTTTCTGTTGATATCAATAATTGGAATAATACCATAGGGTACATTTGCTATCATTTTCAAGGCATCCATTGCAGATGCTGTATTAAATAAAACATTATCTGTAGACTGCATGACTTCAGCAATAGTTTGTGTTCTTTCCTTCGACTGTAACTCATATCCCGGTATTATTCCAAGTAATTTGCCACTCTCATCTACAACTATAAGAGTATCTGTTTTACGCTGCCGCATATAGCTGATTGCCATGGTAAGTGTTCTAGACGGTAATGTCACTGCAGGATTTTCACGCATAATATCAGTAATCGGTATATATTCCGGATTTTGATAAATTCTCTTTTTGCCAATAAATTCTTCTACAAATCCATGGGAAGGATTATTCAGTAATTGATCCGGAGTATCTAACTGCAAAAGTTCCCCATCCTTCATAATTGCTATTCTATCCCCAAGTTTCAGTGCCTCATCCATGTCATGTGTGACAAACACTATTGTTTTATGCATTTCGGACTGAATTCGAAGTAGCTCGTCTTGAAGTTGCTCTCTGGTAATTGGGTCCAATGCCCCAAAGGGTTCATCCATTAATATAATATCAGGATTAGCTGCCAGTGCTCGCGCTACACCAACTCTTTGTTGCTGACCACCGGATAATTCTTTTGGATAACGTTTTGCATAAACTTCCGGATCCAATCCCACCGTCATCATTAATTGACTTACACGGTTCTTAATCTCCTCCTCCTTCCATTTATTCATTTTAGGTATTAAAGCAATATTATCCTCAATGGTATAATGTGGGAATAACCCAACTTGTTGAATAACATATCCAATTTTACGACGTAACATAACAGGATCCAATGTACTAATATCCTTACCATCAATTGAGATTCTACCTTCTGAGTGTGTGATAATGCGATTAATCATTTTCATTGTAGTTGTTTTCCCACAGCCACTTGGTCCAATTAGTACCAGTAACTCACCGTTCTTTATTTCAAAGTTCAAATTTTGAACGGCAGCCGGACCATCACTGTATTTTTTTGTAACTTTCTCAAACTTAATCATATGGTTTAAGCTCCTTTCTCGTAAAGCATAACATATTCGCAACATAATGACAACCTTATAGTTTTATAAAGTTGTTACTTGGTATTATATGTAATACAGAATAGAGATAGATACTTCTTTAGTTTGCAATATTTTGGGATATAAAAAGAACTAATTCACATATAAAATGGAATTAGTTCTTTTCATATCATATAATTTTGTTTAATATATCTTTATTCCAGTACTAAGGAAGGTGCTGAATATACTCTCGCAGCCAATTCGCTGTCAAGCATGTACAATCCTTTTGCATCGGATGCAAATAATTCGAATTTTTTAATTAGAGTATCCGCATTATTCTCCTCTTCACCCTGCTCTTTTACAAACCAGTCTAAAAACTGCATGGTTCTGAAATCCTTCTCTGAATATGCGCTGTCGTAGATGTTATGGATGAGTGAGGTCACATATTGTTCGTGCTCGAGTCCAACTTTTAAAGGATCCAAAAAGTCCGTAAACTCTTTGTCCGGTTTAGCAATAGCTTCTAATATAACGTTTTTGCCGTTATTCTGTAAATACTGAACAAAAAGTAACGCATGGTCACGTTCCTCCTGTGCCTGTATCTTATACCAGTTGCTAAATCCCTCTAATCCTTCATTCATATAATAGTTGGAGATATCCAAATATAAATAGGCTGAGAAAAATTCCTGATTGATTTGATAATTAAGTAAATCTACTACCTTTTGACTTAACATAACATACTCCTTTCTGATTTTGTATATAGTGCAATTCCATACCTTATGGAAAAGCTTATATTTATATTACAGGATTTTAACATTGGAGTCTAGTAGGAATTAACATAAATAGAAATTTATGTTACCTTAAAATCTACATACTACCTTAACAAAGTACACTTAGGGATTTACCTTGCAACTTAAATCTATCTCAAAATTAACCTCTTAACATCTGTTGATTATTAAAAAAATCTTCCCATGGGTCAGCAGTATTCAACCGATGCAATGCTTCGGTCATATCAATTCCGTCTGGAGCCACCTTGTCCAACTCCTCCCAGGTAATAGGCATGGATACCTTTGCTCCTTTTCTGGCCCTGATTGAATATGGTGCGATACTTGTAGCACCTCTGCCATTTCGAATCCAGTCTATAAATATTTTACCAGAACGCTTTGATTTTCTGACATTGCTGGTGTAACGATCAGGCCATTTCTTCTCCATCACTTCAGCAACACTTCTGGCAAAATCATGCACCACTTCCCAAGAGGCTGAAGGTTTTAAAGGCACCACCACATGGTAGCCCTTACCACCGCTGGTTTTTAAATAGGACTCAAGAGATAGGTCGGCAATAATTTCTTTTACATCAAGAACTCCCTGACGCACTTTACTTAAATCCATTCCCTCATCTGGGTCCAAATCAAATACTATCATATCTGGCTTTTCTAACTCCTCTACCCGGCTTCCCCAAGTATGAAACTCTAGGGTTCCCATCTGCGCTTCGGCAATTAACCCTACTATATTCTCTATATAGAAGTAATCCTCAGTATCTTTTCCGTCACCAGAAACCGGTATAATAACAATTCCTTTACTATTCGCTTCTGGGTGTTTTTTAAAGAAGCAGGTACCTGCTGCTCCCTTCGGGCAGCGAACAGCACTTATAATCCTATGGCTCATATAAGGCAACATTCGCTCCGAAATCCTTTCATAGTAGCGAATCACATCTTCTTTCGTAATATTTTGCTCTTCAAAGATAACCTTATCCGGATTGGTAATCTTTATTCCTTGAATCATCACGCCTGACTGGTTAGTCTGCTCCTGTGGGCTTTGATGTTGTTGGTCTGTTTGTTCTTGTGTCTCTGTTTCATTATAGGTCATTTCCATCTTCACATCCTTTGGATCTTTATCCTCACGCAAACCTTTAAAGCTTGCCTGTCTTAACAAATTTTCACTTGTCCATTCAGCAAATCGTATTTCTGCAACTAACTGTGGTTCTAACCACATTATCTGTTCTTTCACTTTTGACTCTGGAACAATCTTTAAGGGAGACTCTAGCCTTTTTAAATGTTCAAATCTTACTTCAAGCTCCTTCTGGCTATGTTCACTTAGTCCAGTTCCAGCCCGCCCTACATATATTAATTCATCTCCTATATAGACACCAAGGATTAAAGAGCTCACACCTGTTACTTTCTTTTCAGAAAGTGTATATCCGCAGATAACAAACTCCTGCCTTTTCTCACATTTTAATTTGATCCAGTCTCCATTTCTTGTACCACTGTAGATGGAATCCGCTCTTTTCCCAACGATACCCTCCATCCCCGACTCGCAGGCAACAGTGAAACTCTCTTTGCCACTCCCTCTGACATGTCGACTATAATAGAGGTTTTTAGGAGCCTCCTTCATTAATGTTTCAAGAGTATTTTTTCGGTCAATGAGACGCTGTTGCCGCAAATCTGCACCCTCCAAAGCCAGTAAATCAAAAATGATATAGGTAAGCTTCTTTCCTAGCGGATTTTTAATATAACTTTGTAGTGCCTGAAAATCCGTTTTACCAGTTTTATCAGTGACAGTCATTTCACCATCCAGAACCATTGACCTTCCTTCTGCAAGCTTCACAAGTGAATCAACAATATCCGAAAACCGACCAGTATAATCATTCCCATTTCTGGTCATTAAACGTACTCGATTCCCCTCAATATATGCAACTATCCTGTACCCATCATATTTTAACTCATAGAGCCATTCATCGTCCTCTGGTACTGACCGAACTAATTTTGCAAGTTGTACCTCAGCACGTGAAAAAGGGTTCTTTGTAATTTTATCTTCTTCACCTTTTTCAATCTCTTCTATCGTGCGTCCAGTTCTAATACTAGTTGTAAATTCGGAAATACCGGGAGATAACTGAACAAATTCATCTTTTTCCTTTAACAATAGCCAGTTATCCTTCGAATCACCTTCTTTTGACTTTAAACGGACTAACGCCCATTTCCCTTTAAGTCTGCGACCCTTAACTACAAACTTCAGTGCCCCTTCCTGCATTCCCATGGACACATCCCCATAAGGTTCCCAATACCCTTCATCCCAGAGCATAACTGTTCCTCCTCCATACTCTCCCTTGGGAATCGTTCCTTCAAAGTTTCTGTATTCCAGAGGATGATCTTCCACATGAACGGCAAGTCTCTTATCATGGGTATCATAGGAAGGGCCTTTGGGTACTGCCCAGCTAAGTAAAACACCCTCCCACTCCAAGCGAAAGTCATAGTGGTCTTTTCGAGCCAGATGATGTTGGACGACAAACCTCAGTCCTTCCATAGCAGCTTCTGTTTCACCCGCAGGTTCCAGCGTTTTTTCAAAATTTCTCTTTTGGTTATATTTCTCCAGCTTTTCTGCCATAGATTATGCCGTTTCCTTATCGTTTTTCGCCTTTTCTACGCTAGCCCTTAATGCTTCCATAAGATCGATAACCTTGCCTTCATTTTCATTTTCTGGAGCTACTACCTCTTTACCTGAAATCTTAGTTTCAATTAATGCTTTCAGCTTGATTTGATATTCATCTTTGTATTTCTCCGGATCAAAAGGTGTATCCATCGAATTAATGAGCATCTTAGCCATACTAAGTTCCTGTTCTACAACTGCTGGTTTTGCATATGGCTTTTGCAGCTCCTTTATATCGTCTGCATAGAACATTGTGGAAATCAGAATTCCTTCTTCTCGTGGAATAATTGCCATTAATGTATCCTTTGTCCCCATAACAGCTTTCCCTATAGCAATCTTCTGTTCTGCCATAAGTGCTGATCGAAGAAGTTCAAAAGCCTTTTCTCCACCTACTTCTGGTGCAGCTTGATAGGTTTTATCATAATATACGGGAGAAATTTGATTCAACTGTGCAAAATGAAGAATTTGAATGGATTTCTCTTTTTCTGTTTTAATTTTTTCAATTTCACTGTCTGTAACTACAACATACTTTTCGTCGTCATATTCAAAGCCTTTTACAATATCTTCTGTCTTAATCTCTTTCCCACAATGCGCACAGGTTTTCTTATACCTGACACGACTATTATCTTCTTTATGCAGCTGGTTAAAATGGATATCATTATCCTGTGTGGCAGTATACATTGCAATTGGAATTGCCACCATACCAAAGGTTATTACCGATTTACGTGCTACCATTTGAAATACCTCCAAGAATTTTGTATTAAATTCATTGTTTCCAAGTTTAAAAATTAGTATGCGGTTTTCCAAATATGTAAAATAGCCCTAACCGAAGTTAGGGCCGAAAGAAACAAAAAATAGTTTATTTGGTTGTAAAAAAAGGCTTCTGCATTATGGCAGAAACCCTTTTCATGGTTCTTATATTATATTTTTAACTTATTTTATTCAGTAGGCAAATCCGCGTCTGTATCAAGTGTTGGTGCCACTAACTCTAAGGTCATATCTGAAGCTTCATTTACTTTTACACCAAGTTTCTCTAACGTTATGAATTTAAGTAGAGTATCAAGTATAGTACTGCTGCTTCCCTCCTTATCCTTATCATTTCCACCCATGTTGACAATGGTCTTTGGTACAATATCCACCTTAGCACTCTTAATTGCATCGGATAACTTATCGGTTACTTCCTGAATGATACGGAATTCTGCACCTCCATAAGCCTTAACCTGAGCATCAATTGCACGTGCTTTAGCCAAACCAATATTAGATTCCTTGGAAGCCTCTGCTTCACCTTCCAATGCTATTCTTGAAGCATTTGCTTTTGCAAGTGCAACAATTTGATTTGCCTCCTGCTCTGCTTTACTAGCAAGTGCAGCACCACTATTACGCTCAATATCAATCTGAATCTTAGACTTGGTAAGAAAGCTTTGCTGTTCCGCAACTGCCTGAGCTTCACGTAGGGATTTTTCACTTTCTGCCGCAGACTGCTGTTTCTGATAAGTTACCTTCTTTTCTTCCGCAATTTGTCTTTCACGTAACTGTGTAAGAATGTTTTCAATTTGGACATCTGCTACTGGTGATTTTGGAGTACCAATAAGTACTTCTTCTAACTGCAGATTGTATTTGGCAAACTTATCTTTCATTTCACTAAGCGCTTTCTCACGAATTTCGCTACGTTCCTGAATCAATTCAATCAGGGTTTTTGTCTGGGCAATATCTTTAAAATATGCGCTTACCAGTGGATCCAGGGATTGGTTAACCAGCATATTAATATCACCAAAACGTTGAATTACCCAAGGTGCCTGCTTGTAGTCAATATGCATAACAACTGATAGTGGTAAAGATGGCTCAAAAGCATCCTTTGTAATAATATCCACTTCGGTAAGGTTTTCATCATATTTATGGGAACCGATTTCTTCTTTGTTCCATTTTAAGATAATGTTAATGGTAGGTACTAGCACTACTTTTCCTGCATCCGTATTAAAAGCATATTTACCTGGCATCAGAGGCTTTTCTAATACACCCTTGCAACCTTGAGCAACCAACTCTCCATGCTTATAATCAGAACCGGTAGTATCGACGCCTTCTTTACCATAGAAGGATACAACGACACCTACAAAACCAATTGGTACAACCGTCTTTGGTCTGAACTCTACAGTTGCAAATAAACGATTAATATAGTAGGTACCATCCGTCAGAACCTGTATTTGCTTACCACGTCTTCCGTTCAATTGCAAGAACATCTCCGGATCTTGGAAGCTTGCGTGTTCTTCCCCTACATAAGGTGCAATAATCTCTCCATCCTGTAAGGAAAGTCCATCATGAACAGTAACTATACCCATGATATCGCTTGCTTCTCCTCCGTTACCCATAATGATTACTGGACTGAAGGCATTTCGCTCAAGTAAAGTCTTTTGCATGCTAACTAACTCAACGCGTTCACCTTTAGAACTATTAAAGATTGCTTTAATTTCTCCAGGAGTAATCACTATAAATTGTGCCAGGTTGATTGCGTATGTACCTTCCCTAAGAATTCCTCTCTGTGGTCCTCGTTGACCGCCATTTTTTAAAAAGCCGGTAACATCCTGAAAATTATTAGCCTCTGGTATAACTTTACCTAACGTCTGAACTGGTGCCAGCGGTTTACCGTCGCGTGCGAAGATATATGCAATTTGTCCTTGCGGAATTGTAATTAAAGGGTACTTGTGAATCTTAAACATTAACGCTGACTTAAAATGAATACCACCACGAAGGAGGTTGGGTGAATATCCAGCTTCTCCGTTTAAAGCTATGATAGAATCTTTTAATGATCCTTTAAAACTCCACCACTTTTCTACTACTGCCACCTGATCTGAGGAAATTACTCTTAATCCAAAAATCACAAAGATTAAAAGATATAAAACAATTATTACTCCAACAGCAATTAATAATCCAATTACATATGAATCCATTGTTTTCGCCACTTCACTTTCTATAATTTTTGTTATAAATGTAAGATAATCTTATAAAACTTAGAACCATTTACTTTATAACTTATTATAGCTCCTTCTCTGTCAAGGGAGTGTAAAGAAATGATCAGTAGTATAAATATTGTGTAAAGGCCCAAATCCTCTCTAAGCTACTAAAGTTCAAGTGAAAATAAGTGGAGTGGCTAAAAATATTTTAACAATTATTTGAATGACTAACATGGTTTGACATAAACGTTCATACAACTTAAAAAGGCTAATTATTATTGCTAAACGTAATAGCAAATGCAATATCTGTTCATTTCAGAAAATGTCTACTTGACCTGCATCCATAAGATGCTTGTTTGATTTATTTGTAATATTCTGTTATTTGATGTATGATATGTATTATGAGAAATTCATATTTGTTTAAAAAAACAACATCTTATATATATTAAGAAGTTGAAGCATAATTTGTTCGTCTAAAATTATAGGTACTGGGGGCAATATACTATGAATGGAAAAAGAATTCTTATTAAAATTTCTGGAGAGACACTAAGTGGCGATGGTTTATCAATCTATGATAAAACTATTATAGATAATATATGTAATGAAATAATCAAAGTAAAAGAACAGGGCTACCAAATAGCTATAGTTGTTGGAGCAGGTAATTTACTAAGAGGTCGTGATGCTGAAAATTGGGGTATAGATAGACCAGATGCCGATGAAATGGGGATGCTATTTACAGTATCCAATGCGCTGATGCTTCGCAACAGGTTAAGTAAACTTGGTATATCCTCTAAGGTCATGACTCCGATGCTGTTAGGAGGAATTTCAACCATCTACAACAGGAGAGATGCGATAAAGATGTTAGAAGATAATAATGTAATTATTTTTGGTGGTGGAATAGGCAATCCCTTTGTATCAACTGACTATCCTGCAGTACAAAAAGCTATTGAAATTGAAGCAGATATGTTGTTAATGGCAAAGAATATAGACGGAGTATATGATTTAGACCCTCGTTTTAATAAAAATGCAAAACGGTATCAACAGGTAAGTTATGATACTTGTGTTTCTAATAAGATTAAAGCATGTGATTCATCAGCATTTATGTTAGCAGAAGAATTTGGAATTACTATGTATTTATATAACGGGAGAGAGAAAAATGTAATTTACAATATTGTCAACGGTAAGAATATCGGTACTATAATTAAGAAAAACTGTATGGATGTGTTTTATTAATTGCCGATTTAATTGGTTTCTTTAATAGAGCTTGCGTTTAGCTTCGCTAATTTTCATTTTACAATTCTCCCAAATAACTTTCTTAATACAATCTTTGAATCTGTTTACCTTGCAAAAGCACGAAATGGATTTTCCTGTGTCAATATACGGATGGTATCCTGATCGACACCTGCCGCAGATAGTTTTGGCAGGAATTCGTTCACTAAATAGGTGTATGATTTTGGCTCTCCACCCATAGTCTGTGCGGGATCAAACCATCCTCTATCCTGACTAAGTAGTAGCCTGGAACCAAAACCAGCATCCAACATTCTCAAAATGAATTCTATATATAGCTCGTCTGCTCCACTTCCTATCCAATCGTATTCGATCCAGGCACCTCTTTTTGCCATCTCCAGATGAAGGTTAAAATCTGGTTCTGCTTGCGTATGTACCCAGATAAAGTGCTCAGCACTATATCCTGCTCTTTCAATAATAGTAAGTTGATCTTTCACTACTCTGCCTTTGATTGTATGACTCGCGATACTAGCATCCACTTTCTTTGCACTTTTGGAGGCAGCTCGTAGCACTTTAGCTTCATTCTCTGTAATCCCATCATCTCCAGCACTTACTTTAACAAATCCAGCCTGAACCTTTGTTTCCTCAATTCCATCCGTAAGCTCTGCTAACATCCATTCTTCCAGGTGTTTTTCATCTGCCTCTTTCACCCAGGTTGGCAACCAGGGTTCACGATAAACTCCAGTTGGTATTATTAAAGGGTAATCTACTGCAATAGAAACAGCCTTTAAAATATCAGCTCTTCTTCCTACTCCAACTGGCCCACAATCCACGATTACTCCAATACCTGAATTTCTGGCAGCACGAAGATATGGTCCCATAAGCTTGACAACCTCTGTAGTCTCTGCTTGAGCATAACCTTCCTGTTCCGAGGTTCTTAAATCTACAAATACATGTTCATGTGGCAGTATCATACCCGCTTGCTCCATGAACAGATTACCAAGTGTTGTAACTAGTTTTTTCATACTTCATCTTCTCCAAATATGATTACTTTTTCAATTAAATAAAGAGTATTTACTCAGACCAGTTATCCAGATTGAATTCTTTTTTAAAAGTAAAACCCAAATATTTATATTTAATTATAATGCTCTCTATCTCTTCTTCGTTATTAATCCCTATACCATAGTTAATTGGTGTTGTTTGTGTTTTTATTGCTTCTGTAACTTCTTCCACTGCCAATTTCGGATGAATTGGTGCTGAATCTATATTAACAGACTTTGTTAATGGATCATCTTCAATTCCTGCTGATACCAGTTGTCCTGTATAACTAATCACTAATTTTACATCTGATGGTTTTTTATTATTAATTAGTACCTCCTTTAAATGAATATCAAACCATCCCTGATTATCCAACTCAATATAAATTTTTTCATCCTTTAAATTGTAATATTCGGTATAGCCACCAACTTCTAATGGCTTACTATTTAGAAAGAAAATAAAAGTAAGTCCTAATCCCAATATGACTATTAATACTACTGCTATGATAATTTTTTTCTTCAATATAATACCCCCCTTTATAATCTAAATACTTAAGCTTAATTGTGCTAAAAATTCAGTATATACTTCTCCTACTTTCATTTCCTCAATACATATTATAAATTAATAGAATAAAATTTCCAATAAGAATAAAGTTAACTAATAAGATACAAATTCATTGATTATAATCAAATAGCATAAAAATGTAACCAGCTATGTAATCGCATCTATCTCTTACATTTTTAATTACGCGGGTCATGCGCTCTCCATTTCCTAAAAGTACTTTGAATACTCACCCACTGGAAAATCTGACTGTAACCCCATAATGCGAGGCCACCTTCCATCTCCCGCTATCACATATCCCATTAACATTCCTATATGCATGTCAAGTGCCTATGTTGTGCAAGAAATACTCCTTTTCCCAGTAGTCATCCGGTATGCTGTCAATTACATTATTCAGACTCCAAAGTGTTCTATGTGTTTGATCTTTAATTGCTCCGATATAATTAATAGGAAATTCCATTATTATCCCTCCTGGAAGTCTAATACAAATTATAAAGTCTACAGTGAAAGTATAGCATAAAATGAAAACATTTCCAAAAAATAGTATAGGCCTCTCTGCACTATATTAAAAAGTTTCTACAGGCACTATGTCCGGCAGAAACTTTTAATGAAGCATATTATTTTAATGTTAATACTTTGTCAAACATTGACAACACTAACCTCTACAATTGTTTTTAGTATAAAGATAATTATATAGAATTCCATGTCTAATCTCATCTGTTATTATCTCCGTTAACATGTTGATATGCACTCGAGTTTGCATGGCATACAGAATTTTACGATATTTCTGTACAGCATTTTGCTCACCCAGCAGTGCATTAGCCAATCCTTCACAATAGCTCTCTGGCGGAGTAAAATGCTCATTAGGAAGTTGGGGTGGCATTGAACCAGTTATATCTAAGTATATCTTTTTAAACAATGCAAAGTGACCGATTTCATTATCACGAATACCAGATATTATCTGTTTATCTTCATTCGAAGGTGCATGCTCTATCAGCCAGCTATAAAACATCCTGTCCTCTGTTTCGCCAGCTAAAGCCTGCTGGATTAAAGATAGTGCACTTGGTAAATTTTGCGGATAAATAAATCTGTCAACTTCCTGTACCTGCTGTGTAGGTGTAGCCATGGCCATTATAGGATAATATGGGTTATTATTTAAAGCATAGCCATATGGGACATAACTGTTGTATCCATTATACATACTTGAATCCTCTAACTTATAATACTTTTAATATTATATGAAATTGATGAGAAACCTGTTCCATTCTGCTTGCTTTATTAACTATGTATAAATTCTAATTCCAACTTCATTTAAAACTACTTTCTTTCATGAGCAATTTATTCTTGTACAACACTAGTTACGACAATTTCAATTTTTCCATCTGGAACTTCCCATTCTACCGTACTTCCTACTCTGTAACCCAGTATTGCAGTACCCATTGGAGATAGAACCGATATTTTATTCTTAAGTACATTGGCTTGCTGTGGGTATACCAAGGTTATCTCTTCCATAGAACCATCTACTAATAAACTTACTTTTGAATTCATTCTTACGATGTCTTCGGATAGTTCATCCACACTTTTTACCTCTGCTCTGTTAAGCTCTGCCTCTAGCTTCTTTATGTAAATGTTTGACCTTCGTTCATTATGCCTGCTATCCTCTATTAATTTACATAATTCCTCTTTATCCGTATTGGTAATGTAAATTGGCTCAGTCAACGCTCCTCCTCCTTCCCTACTGTATATTCAGAACAATATTTAATTACTTATTTCTGCATAAGCCTTGTAATAGTCATGATATTTCCCATCGCATGCAGAAAACAGATAGCGGGCGAAAATATTAGACACCTGATAACCTTTAGCTTCAAGATATTCCAGATGTGGCTGATAGGCATCTATTGACGGACTGCTGTAATCCACCTTTAGTACAAAGGATAGGTATTTAGATTTCTCATTTTTCATCCAGAGGATTTCTTGTTTCTCCGTAGTTTCAACCGCTAAGCCAGTTTCTATTTTCTTATCCAATGGATTATAAAGTAAAACACTCTGATATTGATCCTTGATATAGATGGACCATGCTTCTGTGTCATCTACGCTAAAGGAATAGATACGGTCATAATCCGGCACTTCCTCTTCGTACTGCTGCTCAATCATTCGATTATATTCGTTGATACATTCCTTCTTTTTATTGATATATTCCTTTGCTGTATATAGTTCCTGTAGTTTCTGATCCAAATCACTTTCGAGTTCTACCAAGGAATCGGATAGCTCATCCGGAGACAGTCTCGGTAATATTTTCATCTCATGCAGAGACATACGCAGACACCTAAAATGCGCCAGGTCAGAAATGGTGTAAATAGAGCCATGGTTATACTTTCGATAATTGTTTATGTTATCTCTGGGTAACTTAATCAAGCCTTCACTTTCCCAATAGCGAATTGTAGACTTTGGAATATTTAATAAGCGTGATATTTCTCCAATCGTAAATGTATTTTTCATATGCATGTAGTAACCACCTCTAACCTATTCTATAAAAGGAGCCTATGTAAGAATTCGTTTTATATACCGCTCCATTGTAATACTATATAATTTGCAATTATTTAAATTACTTTCAAAATGAAAGCCTGTTTTTTCAAATGCTTTCACTGATCGAATATTTCCTGGATGTATCTTTGCTATGACACGAGGCATTCTCCACTGAAAAAACACCTTACTAAGGCCTTGTTCAATGGATTTGGTTCCTATCCCTTGCCCCCACTTTTCTTTCTCGCCAATTACAAGCACAATCTCCGCCTCAACATTTTTTCGAACTAATTTTAAAAAACCCACAGGCTCATTAGCACCGTGTAATATCATGCAAAAGGTTCCATTTCGGTTAAATAAATGTGTCATGATATCTGTATTAAATTTGCTTACAATATCGTTAATTTCAGAAGTAATATTTTTTGCTTCATTTAAATATTTTGTTATTTCTGTATTTCCTAGCCATTCTCCAATGATTAAAGCATCTTTTCGCGTCACTTCCTGAGTCAGGGTCACATCGAGTGCTTCCATTATATCATTCCTTTCATAATATAATAAAAGCCTTTCATAGCTCCATGGTACTATGACGGTTCTTTCCATACATGACTATTATAAACGTTCAAGTAACTTTAATGTCAATAGTATTCCTAAAATTTGCATATCAATACTGTTCGATATAACTCAAGAAAAATGCTATTCTTTATATGTACATTGCTTTGCCTTAGCGTATATAAGCTGAAACAACAAATAGTATCACTTGTCATGAACAAAAAACGCAAGTTCGTGTGAACTTGCGTTTTTAAGAGCTTCATTTACTATTTATTAATTATTACAAAACCTGATACATTTCATACTGTGAAATTGCATCTCTTGTAAAGTTTAAATGTTTCACAAAACCCAAAAGATTAGCATTGTTAGAGAAATTTATTATCAGCCTTTCAATCGCTAGTTCTTTTACAGCATGATGGATAAGGTTTACTGCAATACCATGATGGCGAAGCTTTGAATTAATCCAAAGAAAACTAATCTTTCCTTTGGGATGAATGCTTAAACCGCCCATAAGGTTATCATTCTCAAACGCTCCATAATGCACCTGACCTTCAATTTGACTAATATAATCCAGATCATTCTGCCAATTAATATGGATGTCATGAATGTCTTTTCGAAAGGTTCTAAGAACCTCCATATCAATTCTATGTATTTTTATAGTATCAGGCATAACAGCTTTTATTTCTGACGGATTATTATGAGAGTAATAAACCATATCATATACCTTTTCATAACCTACCTTTTTATAGAAATTAATTGCCCTGTCATTCCCAACAATAACTTCCAAAAACATCTGCTTGCAACTATTCTCTATAGCAACTTCTTTGTGAAGCTGATATAACTTCTTCCCTACTTCAGTTCCTCGATATTCTGGATGAACACAAAGGGCTCCACATCTTAGTGTTTTTATTCCTTCATAAATTTTGATTCCACCTAAGTTAACTCCGACAGCTTTCTCTTCATCAAGAGCAATAAAAGAATATTCAAAGCTATTACCCTCCGGACCAAAAAAACGATTTATAAAGAAGTCCTTTGTCATCTCAAATTTAATCATATAATCCGAAAATCCAATCTGAAATGCTTCAAATATTATATTTTCACTTGCTTCACTACATTTTTTATAACTAATCACTTAACCCTACCTCGCTTTATTAATTAATTAAAACTATATTCCTATTAAAAGCATGCATCTACTTAAAATCACATACTTATTAAATTGGCCTCTAACATGTATTACCATTATACAATACTTTGTAATATTCTGCTAAGTATTATTTATACACTAACTAAAGAGAACTTATTAAAAAAGGCTAGCAATCCATGCTAACCATTTAATAAATTCTCTATTTTTTTGATTCATTTAAATCAAGTGCAGTCTGTGAAACCTTAAGAACTTCATTTTTCTGTTCCTTTACATTATAAGCATGATAATAACCCTTTGCCATCATATAGTTTGATATCGCTTCGTGGGTATCAATAGCATCGTTTAATTGTTTTTTTAGAAGATTTCTTAGATCGGGTGAAGTTACTTCAGTAATCGCAACTCCATAATTTTGAATTGCACTTTTTAACGATACTACAAAGTCCGTAGCAATAACCTGATCGTTAAGTCCAGCCATATGCGCGATACCGCTTAATATCGTCATGCTTCAATCCCTCCATCTTCTGTCGCGTTGTTTATCATATTCTCACTATTTACATTTGACAACTCCATAAAACCTCGTAGTTCATTCATATGGTTTTCACATATCCCAGTTTCTCTCGTAAAAATATCCTTAAGTTCGGTATCAGTTATCATCGGTGACATCAGGAGAGCTTTTGTTAAACTTAGACTCTTCAGTGTCAGAAGCTCATTTAGCTGAAGTGTTTCACTTGGTGTAATCATATCTTATATAACCTCCTATTACGGTTTTAGAATTACTTTGATGCAGTCTTCTGTCTTTGTATCAAAAGCATGATACCCATGCTCAGCATCATCTAACGGCAAGCGATGGGTGACAATATCGCTTGGATCGATTTTATTATCTGCTAATAGCTGATAAAGCGTCTCCATATAGGGAATAATTGGCGCCTGACCTGTTCTAATCGTAATATTTCTATTCATGATATCACCAAAAGGGAAACCGTTATATCGACCACCATACACACCTGTGACCTGAATTATACCGCACTTTCTAACAGCTTGTGTTGCCATTACAAATCCACCCAAGGCACCGCTCTGCAGTTTTGCTCCAGAAGCAACAAATTCCAATGGTGTCATTTTCCCATCCATGCCGACACAATCGATAACTATATCAGCGCCACCATGGGTTAAATCTCGCAGATACTCCCCTGTATTATTGTGTAATTCAAAGTTAACTATTTCAACCTGATTATGATCTTTCGCATGTTTCAAGCGATAATCAATATAATCCACTGCGATAACTCTGCTCGCTCCGAACATCCAACAGAATTTCTGTGCCAGAAGGCCGACTGGTCCACAACCTAAAACTATAACTGTATTCCCAGAGCTAACACCTGCATTTACAACACTCCAATAAGCGGTTGCCATAGCATCGGACATAAGAACAAGTTTTTCATCTGGAAGTTCACAATTTTCCGGAATGAGAAAAGGTGTAAAATTCCCGTACGGAACTCTTAGAAACTCTGCTTGCCCTCCGGGATAACCACCAAATGTCTCGGAATAACCATAGAAAGCACCACTTTCGCCATGTGGATTTGAATTGTCACACATACTGGTAAAACCGTGCTCACAATAAAAACAATGCCCACAGCTGATATTGAATGGAATAACAACTCTGTCACCCTTCTTTACCTTTTTGACTTCTGGTCCAACTTCCTCAACAACTCCCATTGGCTCATGACCAATAATATAATCCTGTTGTACATTTGGAATCATATCATGAATCAAATGCAAATCTGATCCACAGATTGCGGAACTCGTGATTCTTACGATGATGTCATCTTTCTTTTTGATTTTTGGGTCTGGTACCTTCTTTACCTCTACTCTTTTTATACCCTGAAATGTTACTGCTTTCATCCTACGTCACCTCTTTACTTTTCCGGAGTTGCAAATGTACCAAGGCGGCTTGTGTCACCTGGGAACAAATTAAGTGCGGCTATTTGACTCATTGTTGTTGAAGATTCGATATCCTTATTAAACTGTTTCTTTAAATCAACTGGATCAAACCAGCCCTTGGCTATCAAAAGGTCGGATATCTCTCCATGTTGATCAATTGCTTTATTTATTTGTTTTCGTAATGTTTGTCTGACCTCCGGTGATGCTGTTTCGGATAGAGCAATCGCCAAGTTACGCACGCCATTTTTAGAGTTGAGCAAGAACGATAAACCCATATTCATATCAATCAATTTAGGCATTCCCTCTGCATTTCTTATTTCCGTATAATCATTTATCATAATTTCCCTCACAATTCTATTTCTGGAGCCATTTTTATCAATTGCTGAAGTTCGTTTATATCTGTAATGGATGATTCAACACATTTTTCAAGCAGTTTTTTTAAATCCTGATCAAACACTATACCTTCCATTAGCTTTGAAGTAGTCATACTGACCGTCTTTAAATTCAACAGTTCGTGAATTTGCATTGTCTCGTTAAGTGCAAGATTGCTATTTTTCATAAAACACCACCTCTCTTCGCATAAAATAATTAATACTGTTAATATCCCCAAATTTTTCATTTTTACTCTATATTTTCTATGTTTTTCTGCTGTTTCAGTTCAATTTCGCGGATGTGCTTCACTTATACTTTAACGCAAATCAGCACCACCTCTAACGGGGTGATGCTGATTTGATTATTAGTTTTATTATAGTTAATCTGGCATTGCAATTTCTTCAAAATGCTTCACCAAGCGTCTACAAGCACCCACTGATCCGTTTTATCACCAGGAATACCAACCAAACAAGCATTAACAATAGTGAAATTCAATAGCAAAATATCAGGTTTAATCTCATGAGATGATCTAGTTATTGCAGATAATCCTTCGACAATCTTATTACCCATTTTTTTATTCCTCCTTACTCTATATCACTAATGGATTATAGTTCCATACCTTTTTTCAATCTAACTTTTTCCGTAGTATCTCCTAGATAACTTGATTTATCCTTACTTATTATTAAATTAATGAATATTGCATCCCACAAATAATATATTGAATTAAATAAATATAAAGTGAGAGCCATATGGATCTTCAAATTAGTATACCTGTAGATTTATTACTAGTAAACCAATCCGATGAAACCGTAAATGTCACATATCTTAACCAGGTTTGGCAAATGCCTATGATTGGCCCAAGACCTCCTTACTATACTAATCCAAGCTATGTATTAAACTACCCTATTATTTGAAGACAAATATATAAAATAAGAATAATGAAAGGTAAATGATAAGAAAACATACAAACTTATCATATAGGTATCACATGGATCATCCATATTCCACATCCCACAACTATGAAAAGGATACTTCTACAGATAATATTCAAATTGCAAAGGAGTTACAGGATTTATTTGAGCAAAACTTGATAACTACTCCATATCCCATGTATCCCAATTACGGAACCATCACTATGTATAAAGATATTCCCATCAGCGTTCCAGAACAACGTCAATTACGTCAGCCAGGAATCGAGGACTTAATGGTTCCAAGACCAATTATAGAAAATCCTAACTATAAAGGATCAGAAAAACTATTAGATAAAGTAGCTTTGATTACAGGCGGCGATAGTGGTATCGGTGCTGCAACAGCAATAGCATTTGCTAAAGAAGGTGCTGATGTAGCAGTATCTTATCTAGATGAACATTTGGATGCAGAGAGAACTAAAAATCGTATAGAAGAATTAGGTCGCAGATGTCTTCTACTACCTGGGGATTTAAGAGATAAACAGCAATGTATCAACATCGTAAGTGAAACGATCAGAGTCTTTGGCCAATTAGATATCTTGTGTAATAATGTAGGTATACAGTTTCAACAACTAAGTTTGTTGGATATCAGTGACGAACAGTTTGATGAAACATTTAAAGTAAATATTTATTCTCATTTCTACATCACCAAAGCCGCTCTTCCATTTATGGGTCCGGGTAGTTCTATTATTGGTACAACATCCGTTGTAACTTATTATGGTGCTGATCAACTAATTGATTATACTGCTACCAAAGGAGCTATTGTTGGTTTTACAAGAGCATTGGCAAGGAGTGTAGCCAAAGATGGCATTCGAGTGAATGCGGTTGCACCAGGTAAAATATGGACACCTCTAATTCCTGCAAGTTTTTCCGCTGATGAAACAGCAATACCGGAAGAGAATATGATGATGCGTATTGGTCAACCCTTTGAACTGGCACCTACCTATGTATATTTAGCATCTGATGATTCTCGTTTTGTAACTGGTCAAGTTCTTCATGTAGATGGTGGGCAATCGACCCATTCATAAAGACAGCTACTCTATATAACAAAAGAAACCTTCAAACTAGCGTAAACAGATTACTCTGTTTGAAGGTTTAAATAATTCTTTCCAAAATCCCACCTAAAACAATATTACAGTTCATATATTTCATGGAATCTTCTATTGTTATTTTGTTTAGTCCTCAAAAGATTATCCGCTAACTTGAATTCCTTAAGGTTACCTTTATAAATCACTTTGCCCTCTATTTCCAATAAATTTTGCGGTCTAACTAGATTTCTTGAAATATCTAAATCAGCAATACTACTTTCTTTTAGAATATGATACACAAATTCGGAGCATAAAAATCTGTACTCTCTGCATAACGGTTTATTTAATAAGCTATAAAGAAGCCCCTTATAGTTATATTTATATAAATCACTATTAGATATAAAGCAATCGATTAAAGCTTTGGCACTGTCATATTGCTGCTTTGTCACCTCAATTTCAATTATTGCAGCAGGTATGGTATGACAATACTGATATAAACCTTCATTCACATTTTCTTTTTTAAACCTACCAACAAAAGGATTATTCCATGTCTTTCTTCCAAAACTGTACATATGATCAAGTTCTTTGTCAAATGATATTGATGCATGGGTATACTCATCGTTTTTAATAATGTGAATCAAATTGGAAACCACCGTCTGGGTTCTTGTTAAGACAATATATAAATAATAGTTTTTCAATATTAAATTCCTCCACAAATTTGCTGTCCTACAATAATAAAACAAAAGGTTTAAAAAACGATAAAGAATGTTTAAAGAATTATTTAAAATATATAACGACTAACATAGTCAATATCCCTCACTAATTTTTAAAAGTTTTAAAGTTTATAATATTTAATTCTCAGTATAAGAAAAAGACGTGAAAGTTTACATTTTCACGTCCATCGTTCTTTGGGTATCCGCTTCTCTCTCTATACTACATACTTACTTATCATTGGATACTCATTGATCCCTTTACGAATCCCCAGTAATTAACTTTAAATACTCTTAAACTAATTTTATTAATTTTAGCTCTTTGCAAGTTCTTCGATTTTTAATTTAATAAAATTATTTATATTATAATGCATCTCTACAAATCGCAGAATTTCTAAAGCTGACTGTGGTGTTCTATCATAGCCTTGAATGAATGCCGCCAATCGTTCTTCACCTATAATATTAGTTGATTCAATTCTTCTAGCCGGATCAAATTTATCTGCTTGATTATAAGATTCAGGATTTTGCGACCTGAGTATTTGAAGTAACTGGTCAACAGCATAGTTTTGAACAAATTTATAGGCAGAAAGCTTTTCTCCTCTACGAAATCTACCTAAGCCTACGTACAAATTAGTGAGCAACTCGCCAAGTCTCCAATCTAGCTCCGCAATATTTACAGATTGTAAAGAACTATTAAAATGTACTTCTGACTCATCAAAACACTCGTCTTTCCATACAATTGATCCATTTGATAAGTCTATATTTTGCAGTTCACTTTCCTCAAAAACTGCGAACTCACAGTACACACCATCCTGGTAGAAATACTTGTATCCATCCATCGTATTACGAAAATAATATCCTGTCGGAGAAATAGCATTCAACCAATCAAGATTATCTATGTAGCGCATTTTATATCCAGGCTTAGCAATTACAAAGAAATCTAAATCCGATTGTTCATCCATCATTTCCTGATTCCCAGAGCAAGACCCCAGTGCTAATAAAGCTTGGGCTTGTCCACTGTTTTTCAAGGACTTTGCAATCTCTAAAAGTCTAGTTTTTAATAATTCTGTTTTTTTCATTTATATTCTCCTATCTATAATATTTATTATGTTCAAGTTCAAGAACTTCAGAGCTAAGTATGGGATTCACAATGCTCTTTGATTTAATGCAAAGACCTGCTGTAATTGTTCCGTATTCTAAACAGGTTTGAACTGGATACCCCTTGCTATGGGCATAAAGAAATCCAGAAAAGAAATTATCACCTGCGCCGTTACTATCTACTAGTTTATAATCTGATACTACTTCGAGCTTGTAGGTTTGTCCGTCTGCGGTGATAGCTGAAACTCCTTTGCTGCCATGTGTGCACACCACAAGTTTCTTTTTCTGCTTAATCATCTGATCCATAAATTTCTCATATCCATTCAGCTTGTCTGAACTTAGAAATAGATAATCTGCCGCATCAATAAAATCGCTATGATAGGCATTTTGACCATCATAGTCATGGATATCACACCAGATTTCTTTCTGCTGTTGCTTTGCCTCGGGAATAAGTCTCCGAGCATAGTTTATTATATTTAATACCAAGTAATCGCAATTCTGTAGGTAAGGATGTAAACGCATATGTTCAAATTCTGGTTCAAAGGAGGATGTTCGCGTAAAAATTGATATACGTCCACCATTTTTATCCATTAGATTTACATGTTCCTCCGTCCCTTCTGGATCTATGTCATAGATAAAATTAACCCCATACTCATTCAATGTCTTATGTATGGCAGTTCCTGAAGCATCATCGCCAATCATAGCATGAAACACAGTGTTAACTCCTAGCTTTTGCAAGCTGATAGCTTTACCGCTTCCGGTAGAGCCAATTGTTTTATAAGCGTCCTCACTGAATATAGTAGCTGACTTTTCAGACGGAAACTTATCTAAATGAATAATGTAATCCAGGCTTGCTCCACCTACTACAAAGGCTTTCTTCATACTCCTTCCCTCCTTTAAAGAGTTATTTTTCTATTTTTAGATTATTTATGAATTCGATAGTTATCGAATTTACAAAAGCAGTATAACATGCTATAATCTTTTTGTAAAGTACATTGAACAGGAGCCCATTAATGAACATAAAGTATCATGAAAGTTTTGAATTTATTACAGCCTTATATGCTTTAGGACAGGAAAAGCTAATTCACAATTTGATTCAATCTAAACCATTAGCTAAGGACGATAACACCTTTGATCTAATTTTAAAAAAGATTAAAAAAATAACTCCTTCTGAAATGCAGAAGGAGATCAAATATTTTTTTGACTTGGATGGAATCGGTTATCTCATTTACAATATTATATTTTATAAGGAACAAGATGTTGAGGAATTATATCTTAACGATTTTATCAAAGCAGTCAAACAAATAACACTTGATGAGGCTTCTTCCTTTTTGATTTCCAGTAATTATGATATTGGTAATTCAAATTCTCCTGTAACCGATAGCTATCATAAACTAACTGAATTACTTAGCCAGTCGATATTGCCGGAAAAGGGTAGACAAGAACGCCTCAAAGAGTTTAGTAAATGTCCCGAAAAACTAAATAACCTTAAAAATATAGTAATGACATTCTATTCTGATATCTATCTAAAAATAAAAAGTAAGATTGATGAACTCTGCCTCCAGGGAGTAGCACTTTACAGCCAAATAAACTCCGAAAATTCAAAATCATTTTACAAGCATTATCTTGGCGGGATTAACGAGTTGACTGACGAAGATTATGTCCACATCTCATTTTTCTCACAATTGGGTGTCCATCATTATCAGAGTAAGTGGCAGAAAAAGCATTGTGTCATACTAGGAATACGAAATTGTGACTTAGTGTCAAATATTAGCAGCTTTCATCAAATATCCTACTTTCACAAGGTTTTTTCCGATGCTAAGCGGTTGGAGCTTATAACCTTAATTTCACAGAAACCATACTTTGGTCAGGAATTAGCTGCCAAGCTTAATTTAGCTCCTTCCACCACCTCGTATCATTTAAATCTGCTGATGGATTTAAATCTAATAATCACCACACGAATAAATAAAAAGGTATTTTTTAGCTTTAATCAAGAGGAGTACAAGCGGTTGAATAGGGAATTTAATAAATTCTTGTTTCCATAAAACACAAAACAGTAAGAAAGATTCCGTTACTAAGTTTCCTTTCTTACTGTTTTATTTCCTTATCACTGAACTTTGACGAGAACTGTGAATTCATTTAGCTATATCAATATCAGTCTGAGACAAATCCTTCTGCTCTTGCTCATGTATATAAGAAACACCAATATTTAGCATTATAAGAAACGCCTCTAAATAATTGAACTCCCCGATCATCTTCATAGCTCCTCACTAATTATTATTTGTACTATCCCTTATTTAATAAACTTACCTAAGTTAAAACAACATTAGTTGTTCATACTTATCAGTCTCTGGAAACTGATGTAGGTAGGTGAAGACATCCGCTGTACTACTTATGATTCCATGTTCTCTACAGGTACTATGAAATGTATTCATTAACTCTCTGTTATTGTCACTGACTAATTCATAGGCATATCCATATTTCTTATGATACTTTTCTTTTAAACCAGGAAAATGTCGATCCAGTGCTTCATAATAATATTCCCGGTCTCCTTCTCTTAGTGTTACCCCCATATTGAAATTAATAATTCCATATACTTTTGCCTTTACACAATACTCTAAAATTCCTTTTATATTCTCCTTCGTATCGTTTATAAAAGGCAAAATAGGACTTAGCCATACAACAGTGGGAATATTATTGTCACGCAGAACCTCCAAGACTTCAAATCTCTCCTTTGTTGTGGAGACCTTTGGCTCTAGGATTTTACATAAAGCTTCATCATAGGTGGTTAGCGTCATTTGTACCACACATTTAGATTTCTTATTAATGCTTTTCAATAAATCTAAATCCCGAAGTATCCGACTGGATTTCGTCTGAATAGCAAGTCCAAATTCATATTGATCAATGATTTCCAAACACCTTCTTGTTAATTGTAATTTTTCTTCACAATGCATATATGGATCGCACATAGCTCCTGTTCCTATCATACATTTTTTTCTTTTGGATTGTAGCCGCTTCTCCAAAAGTTCCGGTGCATTTTGTTTTACCTCAATGTCTTCAAAATCATGGGTAAAGTTATAACACCGACTTCGACTATCACAGTAGATACACCCATGAGTGCAACCTCTATATACGTTCATTCCATTTTGTGCGGACAATATCCCTTTCGAATTTACAAAATGCATCTGAAACCTCCTTAATATAATTTCAGTATTGCAATCAATTTATCTATTATCAAAATTGCATAATCCTCCCTGTGATACTAATTTGATATCTATAACTTATATTGTAAGCTGGATGAAGCAAACTACACAAGTTACTCATAGCTATATATAGCCATTAGTTAGCAGTTGACATCTCTTTACTCTTACATCGATTATACAACAAATAATATAACATCAGTGTGTCATATTAAAATATTATTATAATATTTTTTACATCATAATTTTTGCTACGACGATTACAAAAAGACCGTTTATCTTCCGCCTCCTATGGAGACTATAAAAATAAACGGTCATATAACTAATCTCTATCCATATTTTTTATTCCAACTTTAACACTCTGCCTACTGTCTTTATTACTTGACAATTGCTTCTTCCATTGCTTCTCTTTGATCTTTTGCTTCATCTTTTTACGTAGCTCAAAGTTGACCATTTCCTTTTGCAGCTTAGACCAGCTTTCGAAGCGTCTTCTTTCTAAAGTACCGTTATTCACCGCTGCTCTTATGGCACAACCGGGTTCATTCTCATGCTCGCAATCCATAAAACGACACTGGGTTACAAGCTCCTCAATATCCCCGAACATGGCCTCTATACCCGCATCTGCTTCCCAGAGAGATAGCGATCGCATTCCCGGAGTATCTAGAATTAATCCGCCATCTGGCAAAAGAAACAGTTCCCTATGAGTTGTCGTATGCTTTCCCTTATCATCATACTCACGAATTTCTCCTGTCTTTAGGAGCTCCCTGCCCGCTAAATAGTTCAACAGAGTAGATTTCCCCACGCCCGAGGAACCCAGCAGTGCTATAGTTTTACCGGGAGAAAGATACTTCTGAATCTCTGGGATTCCTTCCCCAGTAAGACAACTAACTGCATATACGTCCACACCTGGAACTGTAGTGCATACTGTCGAGATTTTTTCCTCCACATTGTCGCAACAATCCGCCTTTGTTAAAACAACGACTGGCATAGCACCACTTTCCCAAGCAGTAATCATATAGCGCTCCAGCCTCCTCATGTTAAAATCCTTATTAAGTGACTGGATTAAAAATACGATATCCACATTTGCTGCTACAATCTGCTCCTTTAACTCAATTCCCGCTGCTGTTCGTGAAAACTTGGTTTTTCTTGTCAGTACTATACGGACATAATAGACATTAGTCTCCTGGGCATATTGTAAAACCACCCAGTCTCCTACTGCTAATAGTATACCTTCACCATACTTAGATATCGACCTACTTACCTCAAGTTCCCCACTCTCAGTAATCACACGAATTTTCTGTCCATAATCAGCGATAATCCTGCCAACCAGCAAGCCTTCTTCCATAGAGTACTTATTCCATTCCTTTTCAAAGAACTCATTCCATCCATAATCTTTAATAATCATTCCTTATTTCCTTCCATACTGTTTTCTGTTCCATATTTTACATATTTTATAGCCCTATAGGCTTGTCGTTTACCTTCTTCGCATTTTGCATATACCACTTCAACTCCAGTGCCTATAGTTCAACTGATCATAGTTTCCTATATCAACACTTGATTTTGGGTATAAAAATACCGCAGACAACGAATCCCCTGCGGTTAATGCGGGTAAGTTCATATATAACCTAGCCTCGCTTGGTTAATACTTCACTTACTTACGCGTAAATAAACACATTTTTATCACGTGAAAATGAGCATATAAAAAGCACGCCAACAAGGCGTGCTATAATTATTCATTATCACGATTCAGGTTGCTCGAAGAAGGTGCAAGGCAGTCACACGTGTACATATTTATATCAAGTACATATTCACATTAAAACATGTAGAAATCTATACCTATAGAAATCCATATAGTATAGAAATCATATACCTATAGTAATCATGTACTTATCAGTAATCATGTTCTTATAGTAATCATGTACCTATAGTAATCATGTACCTATAGTAATCATGCACTTATCAGTAATCATGTACTTATCTGTACTGTACTTGTATACATCGTGTCCTTGCTGTTATTCAGTTAGATTAATGTTACCTCATTATTTAATCTTGCCATTTAACTAACAACTCCTTTCGAATCGACCATATCAATTCCTTTTAATCTGTAGAAAAAACTATTAATATAATTTTCCTACTTCTTTTTGATTCTAACTCGAATTCCAAACAATGTCAACAAAAATCCCGTGAAATTGCCCGGTAAATCCTTTGAAATATCCAATGTTTATTCTCTATCCTATCCTAGCGAAATAAATACATAGCTGCCTCATATGGCTGTAGATAGCCTTCCTCTTGTAAGTTATAATTACTGATAAGACACTCTTTTGTACCTTTTATATTAGGAATAGTGAAAGGTACCTGCAAGGAATGAAAATTAGCAACTACTAACAATACTGTGTTTTCAAAGGACCTTGTATAAACAAATAAATCAGGATGATCTTCCAGTAATAATTCAAAATCACCTTTACTTAAAACTTCGTGGGTTTTTCTTAGCTGAATTAAGCTTTTATAGTATTGAAAAACAGAGTTGTTATCTTCTATTTGAGCTTTCGCATTGATTGCAGTATAATTGGGATTCACTTTAATCCAAGGTGTTCCCTGGCTAAATCCAGCTTGTTCACTATTATCCCATTGCATTGGAGTTCTTGCATTATCACGTCCCTTTGCATAGATGGACGTCATGATTTCCTCCGGTGTATAACCTGCTGTAAGTCGCTCCTCATATAAATTCAGTATTTCAATATCTCGATACTCCTCTATCTGATACCGCACGTTGGTCATTCCCAGCTCTTCCCCTTGATAAATATATGGAGTTCCCTGCATACCATGAAGTATTGTGGCTAACATTTTGGCAGATTCTTGACGGTACTCTTTATCATTACCCCAGCGTGAAACAATTCTCGGTAAATCGTGATTATTCCAGAACAAACTGTTCCAACCTACGTTATACATCTCTTTCTGCCACTTTGCTAAAATATTCTTTAGTTTTATAAAATCTAAAGGAGCTAAGTCCCATTTAGATTTACCTTCCTGCTGATCCAGTCCAATATGCTCAAACTGAAATACCATAGAGAATTCACTACCATCAGGGTTACTATATAATTTAGCTAGCTCTGGATTAGCACCCCAGGCTTCTCCTACTGTGATTAAATCTCCCTTTGAAAAGGTCTCCTTGGATAATTCTCTAATATAATCATGTAGTTTAGGTCCATTAATCGTAATTTTCTTTGCAGGCTCCTTGGCTATCTGATCAATTACATCCAGACGAAAACCTTCCACACCTTTTTCCATCCACCAAAGTATCATATCGTAGATTTCACGGCGTACTTTTGGGTTTTCCCAATTAAGGTCTGGCTGTTTAATAGAAAATTGATGAAAATAATACTGTTTTAGCTCGGGCACCCATTCCCAGGAAGATCCTCCAAAGCATGCCAACATATCATTGGGCAGTTCTCCCTCTACGCCATCGCTCCATACATAATAATCATGATAAGGATTATCCTTGCTTTTTTTCGCTTCCATAAACCAGAAATGTTCATCCGAGGTATGATTTAAAACCAAATCCATAATGATACTAATATCTCTTTTTTTCGCCTCAATAATAAGACTTTCCATATCCTCTAAGGTACCAAACATCGGATCTATGTCCTGGTAATCCGAAATATCATAACCATTATCATCCTGTGGAGAACGATACATCGGTGATAGCCAGATTGCATTAATACCTAGCTCTTGCAAATAATCAAGTCTGGAGACGATTCCTTTAATATCTCCAATTCCATCCGCATTACTATCTTGAAAACTCTTTGGGTAAATTTGATATATGACCGCTTTCTTCCACCATTTGTCTGCCGCTATGCCTTCTTGACAATTACTCTTACGATTTACTAACATTCATCATTCCTCATTTCACTTTTAGAAAGTTTATAATACTGTGTTGGCGTCATGCCACAAAACTTCTTAAATATTCTGGTAAAATAATAATTATCTTCTATCCCAGTCAAATAGGCAATCTCACTAAATTTTAGATTTGTAGTGCAAATCAATTCTTTTGCATGACTAATACGAATAGAATTTAAATAGTGAAATATGGTATTCCCAGTGCGTTCCAAAAAAATACGATTAATATAATCAAAATTAACCTCAAAACGATCCTCAATCATAACACTTGATATTTTATTCATATAGCTACTATTCAAATAATTCAGAATCTCATCTACCTTTACCTCTGACTTTTTAACCGTTTTTCCGGTAACTACTGCGTTTTGTCCAATTACAAATCCGTGTGCCACATTAAGCAGATACCTGTGCAATTCCACAGAGGCTTGCCTTTTATAGTGCTCTTCGCGCCGATTATAGATACTAACCGCCAAATTAAGAATTCCCTTATTATCTTGATAATCGAGGATGTTTTCATGTTTTTGAAAGATTGTATAAGGATCTGTTGGATCTGCTTCATCAAGATTATAGCTAAGTAGAGAGGTTTTTCTCTTTTCTAATACATCGGTGATAGCTTGTTGCTCTTTCGCCTTTTCTATTGCAGTCAAATCAGCATGTTTAAAATGCACATAATAATAACTGCAGGGAGCCATTTTATAGCCCTGGTGATATAAGCCCGGCTCCAGAAGAAAAAAGTCCCCTTTCTTTAAATGATACCGGATATTATTCTCCTCCAGATAAATATCCCCGTCACGAATGATATAGAGAATAAATTCATTTGACGTTCTAGCAAAATGAATCCATGGCTTCACATAATTAATTTTCCCAATCATTCTTACCTTGGGTAATAAATCCGTATTATAAGAAAATAACATCCGGCTTCACCTTCCCTATTTTATTTCAATCCATATCAAATCCCAAATAATTAATGAGGATACTTCGAAAATGATGTGCTGACCATTCTCTTTCTCCACCAAAGTATATTCGATTTTATTCGCTGCTATACTGCTATCCGGCGTTGCATAGAACACACCTTCAATCTCTGCATCCATCAATAAATCTATCTTAATTCTATGAATTTTATCTGGTTGCTCATATTTTGGTTGATTCCAATATTCATTCACATTCGTTAAATTAATTAACTGGAGGATTGTGTATTTGCTAGTTTCTTTAATGAGAGACCAGATTTTTCCCGGTTCACCGCAAGAGGAAAACATGATCTCTGGACGCTCTGCAACCGACAATTTAATATCTTCATTAATTCCGTTTGCTGCAGTCATGGAGATATCCATCGCATTTGACTCAAACAATAGTTTAGCATAGCGAACCGTAAAATCGCAATATGCTCGTACCGTTGGAAGGAAATTTTCTTTCAGGGTTGCATAATTCACATAGTAGCTGTCACATAGAATGCCATTTGTTTCACCGTAAACCAACTGTGTTCCACCTGAAGCTAAAATAACTGCATTGGCAAGTAGTAAGGAGGTTTGCGCAGCCAGTATATCTTCCTCATTTGTCTTATTTTTGAAAGCTTCCATATATGCTGCCAGAATTACTTGTTTGCCACCAAGGTATTTCGCCTCTCTTATCAAGGTATAAAGGTGATGATAGGTTACATGTGGAGGCCATACCTCTATGTAAACTGCATCCTGCCCGGTACCCGCTATATACTCTACAGGCCAGTTGTTTACTGCATTAAAGATAACTCCTGCATTGGAATCCACTTCTTTTACTGATTTTTTGGCTTGCTCTATCATACCAGGGAAAGTTTCTGCCAAGGATAGGCGTACCTTCTTATCGTCCCATACGAACTTAGGAAAACCATAGGTATCCATATGAATTCCTTGAAAGCCAAGTTCCTTTACCGCACGTACATACTCCTTAATAATATGATGATACCAAGGAGTTCCTTCTGAGGTATTCATAAAAGCCAACCAATCTGCAAAATACAATGGTTCACCATTTTTCTTAAAAACTGCCCAAGAAGGATTTTTCTCATATGCCTCTTTGCTGGCAGCATAAACTGCACCATATGCAAAGGGTCTAATTCCATTTTCTTTACAGGCCTGCACTTTATTTTTAATGGTTTGTAAGGAAATCTTACGACCAAGGGGTTCTAAGTATTCCTCTTCCAAGGATACCAAGTTGTCATGACGGTACATCCAGTCATAGAATTGAAGTGCATTTAAATGAAGTTTCTTTGCACTTAAAATATCTGTGGTATCCTCCTTCTCCTCAGGTGAAAAGTCAGATAAAAATCCATATCGAATTTGATAATCATGTGGATTTACAATATCAAACGCTGTATGTAATACTCTGTGATTATTCTGCTCCTTCTCTACAACTGCCACATCAACCCCGTAATTACCCCTGGGCAGTTTTAAGAGTAATCGATAAAAGATTAGTTCCTTATCAAATTCAGAAGCTTCCACCTTTTTTTCAAGTATAATCTTTTCTAGTTCTGTAACCTTAATTTCTAGCGATATAATATGATCAATAGCCTCCGCCTCCAGCAAGATAGCTACAGTTTCATTATCAAAATACTGTGCCTTTTCAGGATAACAGTCAACTTTGGTTAAGTAGTTCATATTTTAGGTAAGCCTCCATTCTTTTTAGCTTTATTCTTTGATCGAGCCCTCCGCTAATCCTCCAACCACCGCTTTCTTTTGAAAGAATATGAATAAGAGAATAACCGGTATCTGGGTAATAATTGATGCTGCAAAAACCCATTCCCATCGGGTGGCGTGCTGTCCATTCAGCCTTTGCAGCAACATAGGAAGTGTAATCATTGCTTCATTTGAACCTAGTAATACCTTTGCAGTAAAGTACTCCTCCCAAATTCCCTGTAGAGCAAATAAGGTCATGGTTCCAATGGCTGGCTTTGACAGAGGAAGCATTATTTTTGAAAATATAGTTTTATGAGTACCTCCATCGATAATTACAGATTCTGCAAGTGCATCCGGAAGTCCTTTAAAAAAGCCACGAAGAAAGAAGGTATACCCACAGACTCCAGTAGCAACATAAATTAGGATTAATCCTGATCTTGTTCCCACAAGACCATTAGCAAGACCTTCGATTGGCAGTTTAATGTTACTCAAGGTAATAAATTGAGGAATGATATTTAAAAATCCCGGAACCATAAGGGTAAAGAGATATAGTTTAAATAGCATTTCTCTTCCTGGAAACTTAATACGTGCAAATCCATATGCGGATAATGTTGCAATTACCACTTGAATAGCTACGGTTAATACCGTATTAACGACGCTATTACGAAATGCTGCAGTGAAAATATTCAATTGCAGTATATATTCATAGGCATCAAAAATAATTTGTTTAGGGATAATTCTTGGTGGATAGGGTAAAGAAAAACTAAACTGCTCAAAGGAGTTGGATATCATAAATAAATATGGTAAGGAGAATACTGCCAACGCAGCTAAGAGCAATAGCCCAATTGAAAGCTGTCCAATCCACTCAGATATTTTTTTACTTTTCTGTTTTCTCATGCCACATCCTCCTTATCAGCTCCATCTAGCTTAAATCCCTTATTTAACAAGATTGTTACGAGAAGAATTGTGATTGAGGTAATCATTCCGATAGCAGAGGCCTCTCCAAATTCAAATTGATTAAAGGCCCTGTCGTATAATAAATATTGTAAAACAGAAGTTTTACCATTTGGATTTCCTGAAGTTAGCAACATAACCTGAATAAACACATTAAAGGATCCAATGATCATGTTAACGAGCACGTAAAAAGTGGTAGGTTTTAGCAATGGGATAACGATTTTACGGAACTTTTGCCAGGAAGAAGCCCCATCCAAAGAAGCTGCTTCATATAATTCCTTAGAAATCCCCTGCAAAGCTGCCATATAGATTAACATTGCCCATCCAGTATTCTTCCAAATCCCCATAATCCAAATGGCAAAATTACCGGTCCATTCTCTTAAAAGCCAGGGAATATAGTTCTCAGTCAGATGTAAAACATCTACGAGAATATAGTTGATCAGACCCCGGTTACTGCTATTAAACATATATTGAAAAACCAAACCTACAATTACCCAGGAGGTAATAACAGGCAGATAAAAGCCTACCTTAAAAAGGGTTTTGCCTTTCTTTAAATTGTTAATCAAAAAGGCAAACAACATCCCTAGAAATATAATGCAAGGTACTGTAATAATGGCATAGAGAAAGTTATTACGCAAAGCATACCAAAATTTGTTGTTTTGGTCGCTAAAAATAGCGATAAAATTATCTAAACCCTTCCATGTGATTTCTCTATTTACAATTTGATATTCCGAAAACGATATTCGAATTGTAAAAATCATGGGGTATAAAACGAAAATACTAACTAAAATGAAGCCCGGAAGTATGAAGGGAAGGGCAGTTTTCAAATTATTTAATCCCAGCTTTGTATTGCGTTTTCTTATACTTCTATTAATTTCTGACACAATTTCACCCCTTTATAAGGATTGCCGCAATCAAATCAAACATTGCGGCAATCTGGTTGCATCTATGCAATTTACTTTTTTATTATTTCGCTAATTCTGCATCAATTAGTGCTGCTGCATTCTGAAGCTCCGTTTGAACATCCGCCTTGTTAGCAAAAATGTTCATCATTGCATTGCTCCATGTTTCACCGATTGCTGTATGATTTGGAGACGGAATTCTAGCACTGGCTGATTCTAATTGTTTCATATACACCGACCATACTGGATTTTCCGTTACTTGTGAATTTGTAACCAAATTCTTTAGTACAGGAATTTGACCCACTTCTAACATTGCAAGCTGTACTTTTTCTGAGGTCATAAACTTTGCAAAATCAAAAGCTGCTGCTTTATGTTCGGAAGCCTCAAAAATTGCTAGGTTCTCACCACCTACGACTGAGGCACTTCTACCATTATAGGAGGGTATTACCGCAGGAACGATTCCCTGTTCCAGATTTTCTTCATAGGAGCCAAAGAACCAAGGTCCCTCAAAGAACATAGCATACTCTCCTGTTCGAATTCCGTCCCAGGCATCCACTGACCCATCAACATCACGAATAGTAAAAATCTTATTCTTTTGTAGTTCAATCAGTTTGTTAATAGCATCGACACTTGCTTGGCTATCCAGATAACCAGTTGCCTTAGTAAATCCTTCATCAGTTAATGTACCACCAAATAACCAGAAGTAGGGATATAGATCCCAGTCGCCAACTCCCGATACATTTAATAAAGGCACTTCTGACTTCTTAGCTGCCTCCAGGAACTCCTCCATTGTAGCTGGCACTTCATTTAGGCCAATCGCTTCCATGGCTTTTAAATTAACCACAGCTGCCTTTGTGTTTGTATCTAGCGGTAGTCCATAATAGTGGTCCTGATAAAAATTAGTAGATAAAGGTCCTTCCAAAAAGCTATCCTTCACCGCACCAAAGCCTTCAAAATCATCAAGTGCTACGATTCCTCCCACCTCTGCATAAGCGGCAGTATTTACAATATCGATTCTTGCAACATCAGGTGTCTGTCCCGTTCCAAACGCAGTTACCATCATTTGATGGAATTGACCACTATCTTGGCGAACTGCTTCAATCGTTATGTTTGGATACATCTCCTGCCACATTGGTATAACGACATCTTTTAACTGTGCTTCCTCTCCGTCACCATAGGTATGCCAAAAGGTTAATGTGATTTTTTCCTCTGGGTCAACGGTATTATCAACAGATGAATCCTTATCATTATTACCCTTGTCCTTTCCATCTGACACTTCCTTCGGCTTACTACATCCGGTTATGACTACAACAAGAAATGTCAATACTAATACGATAGATAAAAGTTTTTGAATTTGCTTATTCATTTTTACTACCTCCCATGTGTTTATTATGTTTTTATTATATAAGATGATGCAAAATAACATAATAAACGGAAACTATATTATTTGTACTTTAGCTACTTTTTGCGTCTATAGTTATTGGTGCACGATTCACATTCCTTTTTTATTCATATCTCTAATGTAAAAAGCAACCTGATAGGAAAATAATTCATCTGTATTACTTAGCTCACTACCTAAAATCCGCTTAATATTCTGGATACGATAATTCACTGTATTTCGATGAGTGAAAGTTTCTTCCGCAACACGCATAAGGCTGCGGTCATTCTTTAAATAACTTCTTAGAGTGTTAACATAACTACTGCCATGGCCTCTGTCATAATCCTCCAGAACTCCTAATATTTCATTGGCATAATTAGCGAGAATATCCGTATCCTCAATAGAAAAAAGGATCTTAAAGAAACCCATTTCTTCAAAATGTATCATTTCTTTCCCTGTTCCAATTGACATCCTCATTGCAGTTCTTGCTCGTTTGTAGCTAATAGCAAGATTTTCAATATGACTTATACTTGGTCCGATACCCATATGAAAATTTTTTTCTTTTACAAAATAAGAAAAGCTTTGTTTTATTAGATTTGGTAATTCCTTGTATTGTTTATCCTTTCTTTTATTAAGAATTAGCACAAGAAAATCTTCCATTCGAATGAGACCGTAGGAGGTATTAATTTTATCATTGCCCTTCCAGATACCAAATAAGTTTTCCAGCTTTATAATAGCCTGGTTATAATTTAATTCTTCCCCAATTGTTTTTTTAACATAGATGCAATAAACTTGGAAGTTACCTTCTATATCATATCTTTCTCCTAATTCTTGCTTGATATCTTCCAGGGAATAACGGCCAGATATGATTTCTCGAAATGTATTTCCTATATTTTTTTCTAATTGGTTTTGTCCAATAATTCGCATACAATAAGCTTGAATTAACTCGGTAATAGATATTTCCCAGGGCATTTCTAGTAAAGGGAAATTATTTGCCTCACACCATTCAATGACTTCTTCCGGTATAACTTTTAAATACATTCCTGTGTTAATAATAATACCAGCACATTCTTCCTTCGCCATTTCCTGAACTAGCTTCAACAGCCAACCTTGCTGAACCGCTTTCATACCTGTAGTGATGGTCAATTCCTCTCCATGAAATCTGGATACAATCGTTTCATCCTCCAACATATGTACCCAACTTACTACAGTATCCATACCAGCTTTCCCAGCAATTATTTTAAGCTGGAATTGATTTTTGGTTTCTTCATATAATTCCCAATAACGTACCGCCATAGCACACAACCTTCCGCCTACTAGAGACTTAACCTAGAATATATATTGTTATAGATTTTATTTGTATCGCTAGCACAAATATTATGTATATATTTAGATTACCAGATTATATACAAAAAAGCAATTTACACATATAATTTAATTGTAATAAAGAACATTAGATAGATTTTATAAATAGGAAGGAGAATACTTTATGTATATTGGCAGCACAAATTTATTCTTAGATACAAATAAATATGATACTATAGTTCCTTCTAGCTTGATTGCTTCTGAGAAATATGAATATTGCGAAGATTTTTATCATTCCATGATGTCAAAACAAAAGTCAAGATTCTTTCGAAGAAAAAGCAAATAAGATGTGTACTATTAACACATTATTATCATATGAAAATAACCAAAAAACACGCTAAGATAAGCGTGTTTTTTTATATAACAGGAAATTCCTTTGAATTTCCTGTTATATAAAAAGCCCTGCGGGCTAATGATGCTCAGCTACGCGCGCGGAACAAAAGCTGTGCTTTAAAAGTATTTGAACGCGAGAGTGTGCAAAGCACACTTTTGTTCTGCGAAAATTCCTAATATAAATTGATTTTAATGCTTTGTTTCTTCATAAATATCATAGATAAAACGTTCGTAATTCTCCCTTTGGGTATGTAGGTTGTCAAATAATACTTTATCTAAGGTTAATTCGGAATTAATATACTCCGAATCCATATCCTTAATTATGTTATACATTTTATTCTCAAAGAGATGACAGAGCCTATATCCAATTAAATATAGCATCTCTTTATGAGTTCCTTGAGAGAAACCTCTTAATTCTTCTCCTTTGTTGTCATTAAAAAAGAGCGATTTTGCCAGCCATCCCTCTTCAGCATTTCCATCTTTTGTTGATTCTGTAAGCACATAATTAATATATTTTGTAAACTCAGTGAAGTATCCCGTAAATAATTTTACCCCGACGATAGGATACCACAATCCGCTTATCTTACCACTATTGGTTCCAGAGGATCTATAGTAAGATAAGATTACTCTTTCTGTGCCATAATAATAGCGTATATCTACATCAATTAATCCAATCATTCGATGAGGTACTCTTGTAAAAATATTAGCACGAAAGCTATCTTCATGTATTTTAATTATTTCTTCAATATTTCTCATCAACATACTCCTCCATAATTGATTATCAAAATAGTTCCATGAATTACAAAAAGCTACCATGTGATTTTAATACTTTTAAAATCACATGGCTCCTCTATTTAATTACTGTTCTTAATTAAATTCAGTTGTTGCCTAATTTCAGGGATACTTTGGTATATTTTTTCAATACCCATAAGTCTTAGCAGAAGTGTTTTTTCCTCTGTATTTAGGTCAAGCTCTTTATACCACGGTCGATCTAACTTACTAGTATTCTGATAGGAGGTGTAGTATAGATGAATTAAAAAATCACCAATATACCAGTAATCCAAATCATTTGTATAATGCTCTGTATCCATGATTCTTGCAAGACCAAAATCTATCAGCGAAAGTTCCTTATTCTCTTTTCGTATGACATTAGGCAATCGAATATCACGATGCACAATATTATGATTGTGTAAGATTTCTGTTATATCCAACAATTGCTCACATATCCCGTATATTTCTTCTCTTTTGAATTGATGACCATCCCTACGAAGAATATCTTCAAATACTTCGCCTTCTATATACTCAAGTATATAGCCTTCACTGTAATCATCCTTATAATTAGCTATGAATTTTGGAAAGCAAGTGTATTGCAACTGCTTTAATGTCATTTCTTCATAAAACAGTTTATTACTGTTCTTTTTGGAGATTTTCTTCTTTAATTGTTTTATCACATATTTTTTATCATCTTTATCTACAGCCAGGTATACAATTCCATACTGTCCTTCACCTAACATTTCCTTAATTGTATACCCGACCATTTGATCGTTCTCTAGGTAGTACTTATCTTTATTTAACATATTAATTATAGAAAAGCTCATAGGCACTAAATGATTAACTAATATCTACTGTTACGCCTGCTTCTGGATCTGGATCTGCTCCTTGATCTTGAGCGACTCCTTGATCTTGAATGACTTCTTGATCTTGAGCCTTCCTGCGATTTCGAACGTGATCTGCTTTGCGACCTACTACGGGATCTGCTGGCATCCGATCTGCTACTACTTCCAGAACCGTAATAACTATGCCCTCTGTCACTTCTGTTATAGCTCATACAATCACCTCACTTTGAATATATTTGTAATAGTATAAAATTATACTATTCAATATTATCATATTCAAATTTCGACATTTAGTGACATATAAACGCTACAAAAAACTGCATATTTGACCTTATGCGCATCCTTTCGTATTGACATATTCAATGAATTTAGTAATAGTCATCGGCCTACTGAAATAAAAACCCTGAAAACATTCGCATCCCAGCTCCTGCAGAATGACTAACTGGTCCTCTGTCTCAACCCCTTCAGCTACAACCATTACATTTATCTGTTTACAAAGAGAAAGGATTGCTCCCACAATTTGCTTATAATATCCATCTTTAGTTACATTTTGAACCAGAGCAGCATCAAGCTTAACAACATTCGCGTATAATTTGCAAAGATACAATAGTGAACTATGTCCCATTCCAAAATCATCTATGGAAATATTGATACCAAGATCTCTTATTTTTTTAAGCTTATTTTGAGTAGAAGGTCCAAGGTCAATTGTTGCATTTTCCATTAGCTCAAGTTCCATGTACCTGGGATTCATATGGAGCTGCTTGGCACATAAACTAACAACTTGAATCAATTCTTCATCCTCATGTAGCTGTTTTGGACTAAGATTTACAGAAAAAGAGATTTTATCATATTTCAACTTTCTCAAACTCTCCAAATCACCAAAGGCCTGCTTTATAACCCACCTACCTAATTCATTCGTCAAACCGGCTTCATCACAAATTCTTGTGATAAATAAGGGTGATATATAACCATAGCGTGGGTGTTGCCACCTTAAAAGAGCCTCAGCCCCCATAACTTCACCCATGTCGTTAACTTTGGGCTGATATTCCAAATGGAGTGGAACACACTGATTCTTCAGTCCATTCTTTATCTCACTCATCAATGATCGGGTGAGCGACCCACTATCTCCTATGGATTTAAATTTATTTTTCTGCATATCAAACTTTTTTATCATTATACATATCCCCTCATAAATCATTATAAAACTCATTTAAATAAAGTATAGACGAAGAAAGGATATATTGGCTTTAACATGTTCTGAATCCATATATTTTCGTTCTAAATATTCATTTGTTGGACCTTCTTTAAAGAAGAACATCACTTTTCTCTTCTTGGAATATGAAGTTTCAAAATGAATATTTTCTTTTCTTGATCAACCTCAATTAATATCATACCACCTATGTCTTCAATGATTTGTCTTATAATTAGAATGCCAAAACCATGGAAGTCTTTTGATGCTTTCGTTGTAACAAGTTCACCATCCTTATAAATTAACTCTCCTGAAAAAGAATTCGCTATTTCAATAAAAGACCAATCCTGATTTACGCTCCCATTAATATTAATAAATTTATCGTAAGCATCTGGTATTTTATGACATGCCTCAATCGCATTGTTAATTACATTGCTACATATACGTACCACATCTATATCTTTCAATCCTATAATTACAGGCAAATGAATTGTAGCATTAAACCTGATATTATATTCTTCACAGATATTAGCCGTATCCTGTAAGATTGCATCCAGAAGAACATTATCCGAATAGGTTTTATGTATCTGAACATTTTTCTGCATCTTATCATGTATTTCATCAAGTAAGTTAACTGCTTTTTCATTTTCGTTGTTTTTTATTAGTATTTTTAACATTGTCATCATATCCTGATAATCATGTTTAAAAATACGATAGCTCTCTGTAAACTTTTTATAAGAATTATAGTGACTAATTTGTCGATCAAGCTGCTCCTGTAAACGTTTGGTGATTAGTTCATATTCCAATAATTCTGTTACACGTACGATGGTGTTCCAGATGAATGACAACAATCCAATGGCAATAAGGAAAGATGCTAAATAATGCGTGGAAAACCATAGGGCGTTTATATCAAAAAAACGCCCTTGATTTAGTATCAGCAAATAAATAAGAATTGCAACTTGATAGCATACAATAGCCTTCATCTCTTTTGTATCGGAGAAAGAAGGTTTTATTCTATTATCTGGAGCAATTACATTTTTTACAAGCATAAGAAATGCGATTGCAACAACCAAGGCTATACTCATTATGATATAATAATAAAATTCCTGCTGAAGAACATCGTTGATACTTTTTTTCAAAATGATAGAAAAAACCGAAGCTATAATACCTCTACAGGCAAATAGTATGATAATATACGCGCTTCCACCGTGAAGTACCCGTAAGAAATCCATCTTAAAAAGCAGTCTGAGTTCCAACATAAAAGATGCCATTATAATAAGAACACCTATTTGATGAAGATTAACCAGATCTGCTATATAGCTACATCCTAAATTAATTGTTATTGCCAGCACGTAATAAAACCAGTGATTGTACCTTTCCGAGAAATGTTTCTTAAAATATAACAATGATATAAAATTGTATAATATTAGTAATATTGAAGCTATTATTTGCATTATTATCCTACTACTTTACTTAAGAATGTTAAATCTTGATATATATTCTGAAAAGGCTTGCTCTACCAATTTAGTATAAGTCACACCAATTGGAATTAGTTCTCCTGTCTTTAAAATTATGTTCGAACGTTGGAACTTTTTGATGTATAGTAAATTCACCATAAAGGAGCGATGTACCCGAAGGAAATTCTTTTCCTTCATTTGCTGTTCCAGTTGTTCCATCGTCCCATAATATTCATGGCTTTCACCATCCTTCTGATGTACTCTAACCAGTCGCTTCCATATTTCAAAATAAGAGATATCCTTCATGGGTATCACCTTTCGTGAACCACCTAACTCGCATACAAAAATCTCCATTCTTTTACTTTCTACCATTGCTATGGCACGCAATAATATCTCTTCAAAGCGCTCCTTAGAGGTAGTGGTCTTAATCAAATATTGTACAGGAGCCGTGTCAAAGGCTTCAAACACGTAGTCATCACTGGTGGATAAAAATATAATTTGTGACTCACAGCCAAGCTTTCTTAATTGTTTGGCAGTTTCTATTCCATTTATTGCTCCCATTAGAATGTCCAGATAAATAATATCTGCTTGATTCGGATAATCAGAAAGATGAAATAGTAACGCTTCACCGCTTTCAAAGGAAGATAGTGTAAAGGCGATTTGATGCTTTTGAGCCAAATTCTCTATTAAATTACAATAATTATTCATCGTTTGTTTATTATCGTCACATACATATATTGATATCATATATAATAAGTCCCATCCTGGTTACAGCAAGTCATATTATCTTGTATCTATTCTAATGATTAATAATAGTATCTCAATTAGTTATAAGTATTTGATAATCTGTTATAACAAATAGTAATAACAGTTATTAAGTTGAGTAATTTTATTATTTCTATATATTGTTTTAACTATTCATTATGAATAATCCGATGAATTGTTTTAACTAGCTCGTCTATCTCTGGCTTAGAGAGCTGAGCATCGGCTCCAACTAAATTGCCCTTAATTCTCATTTCCTCTGTTATCAGTGAGGAGAAAATAACTACGGGTATCCTAGATAATATATGATCCTCTTTAATGCATTTTGTCAAATGATGCCCATCCATCTGGGGCATCTCTATGTCGGTAATGACGCATGAAATGGAATCTGGTTTATCTCTTACTGTCTGTAAGTAATCCCATGCTTCCCTGCCATCAGAGGTTTTGATTAAATGATGATATCCTGCTTTCTGTAATGCATTTATAATCATCTTTTTCAACATCGGAGAATCCTCGGCAATTAATATTCGTTTTTTGCATTCATAACTATCTGTAGCCTCGTATGATTTATTCACTTCCTCACTTGTGTAAGGGTTAATTTCATACATGATTTTTTCAAAATCAAGTAAGGTAATAATTCGATTCTCCAATTTTGCAATTCCAGTAACCAGTCCTTCGTTAGTCCCGTAAATTGCAGAACTGGGTTTTTCAACCATACTCCAGGATATTCTGTTAATCCCCACCACCGTGTGTACATGAAAAGCTACACTTATTTTGTTAAAGTCTGATATCATTAATATGTCCTGTTCTTCATTCATTGAATTAGGTAAATTTAAAAACACAGCAAGGTTTACTACAGTAAATAAGTTATCCCTAGATCGTATAATACCCTCAATGCAGGACTGTGAATGTGGTATCCTATGGGCCACCTGATAACGAATTAGTTCTCTAACCTTTGCTACGTTAATACCATAATAATCTCCGGCAATCACAAATTCCAACACTTCTAGCTCATTGTTTCCTATTTCTAAAAGAATATTATTCTCATTCTTATTCATAATTTCTTTACCTTCCTATTTCTTGAAATAGCCTGTGCTTTTCACTTCCTATATCAGCTCATCCTGCACCCAACTTTATTAAGATTTCGTATAAAGGTACAGGAGCTGATAAAAGGGGGAGAATGTATACAGGTCTACAAGTGTATTGCTTTTTTATGAGCTTCCATCAACTGAAACTGATTAATAAGTTGAGCTAAAGTTTCTGCTTGTCCAGATAGTTCTTCACTGGCGGCAGCACTCTCCTGTGCAGTTGCCGCGTTATTTTGAACGACTGCTGATATCTGTTCAATTCCTATATTTAGCTGATGTATGGAATCAGCTTGCGTAATGGAGGCCGCTGCTATTTCATTGACAAGCTTAATTACTTTTCCTTCCTCTTCTACCATGATTATATGTGACTTTTCAGCTTCCTTAACCAGTACCATTCCTTTCCCTATTGTTAAGATGGCATTCTCAATAAGTGTAGTTGTGTTTTTTACCGCATCGGCACACATGTTTGCAAGTTTACGAACCTCGACTGCAACTACTGCAAACCCCCTTCCCGCTTCACCAGCTCTAGCTGCTTCTATCGCTGCATTTAGAGCAAGAAGATTGGTTTGACTCGAAATATCATCGATAGTTCTTACTATTTTATTAATTTGCTCAGAGGTACTGTAAATATCATCCATAGCAGTTACTAACAGCTTCATTTGATGATTGACATTATCAATTTCCACGCCAGCATTCGTAGCCATTACACTTGCTTGCTGTGCATTGTCAGCGTTGTTACCTACCTGCTCTGATATATCTATGATAGTTGCTACTAATTCTTCAATGGTACCTGCTTGCTCCGTAGCTCCCTCTGCAAGCATCTGTCCACTAGAAGATACTTGCTCTGAAGAGGAAGCCAGTTGATTGGAGGCTTGATTAACCTGTAAAAGTACTGAGTTTAAGGATGTAATTATATTCTCCATTGATGTCTTAATAGGTGAAAAATCCTTCGAGTATTCCATTGTAACCGCTACTGTCATATCCTTCGCAGCCATTCTTCCAAGTACATCAGATATATTGTGTATATATTGATTAAGCATGTCGATTAAAACACGGGTACTATTTGCCAAGGAACCTAGCTCATCTTGAGATTGATACGTTATAATAGCGTTCAAATCTCCAGTAGAAAGCTGTTTTGTTGCTTGCTCGATTTCTTTTAAGGGTTTCGTAATACTGCGTACTATATAACGACATAAGAATATTACTATAAGAAAGGATATGATAACCAATCCTATTGATAGAATATAGGCCGTTTGCTCAGAAGCTTTGCTATCTTTATATAATTCCATTCCGAGTTGGTCCACCGCCTCACCAATTTTAGCTGACATACTTCTTATATCCACAAAAACAGGCATTATCTTTGTCTTATAGAGTTCCAATGCTTCCTCATTTTGATTATTTCCACCTAAGGTTTTAACTTTTTCTCGGTCATCTTCGATCGAGTCCAGAGCAGTACTCAGTTCCTGTAAGCGTTCCTTGTTTTCCTTAAGAATTATACTTTTATCTAAGGTTTGTATTACATTATCAATTGCAGACTTTGCATCTTCCATACCTTGACCATATAGCTTATTTTCATCATTATTTTCTACAGAACACAAAAGCAAAATGTACTTTTCTAATTCCTCCAAACCCCTTTGTAAATCAGCTGATGCATTGCTGGTAATATAGGGACCATTATGGTAAGAATTGAAATTTGATGACATAATTCTCATACTTACCACTGCTGTAATTATAGTAATCATATAAAGAAAACCTACAAGCATAAATGTTATATTAAGCTTTGTTCCAATTTTCATATCCTTAATCTGAAACTTTTCTTTTTTCAAGCCTCTCATTTTGAGATATCCTCCTTTGATTCTGATGTGCTTTTAATTTCTCTTAGTGCTATTGCATATTGATAAATATTTTTGAGCAAAATGTAGAGCAGGTAATATGACTGCCTGCTCCTATCAAATAAGAGAAAACTTGGGGGGAAGTTCTCTCTGTTAATAATTTCTGCATTTTTCATTCTCCTTTATTGTATTGATCAGAAGTTTTAAGTGATTAGTCTGCATTATCATACATAAATATAGATGTGCAGTGTGTGCTTTGTTCCAAATCGTCTTATTTTTGTTCCGAATGAATTCATAATTTTGTAAATTTCATTAGTTTATATTTTTGCATAAGAAAATAGCTGGAAACTTATAGGACAAATATGTCCTTCTGCTTCCAGCTATTTTCTTAAAGATTAGCTATAACTTTTTAATTAAAATAATAATTAACAATATATTGTCGACGAATCATGTCCTTGCAGGCTTTTTTTGCTGCTGCTCTGTCTTTAAAACTCATAGTTACCAAGTAATATTTTCCTTTGCTCGTAACCTTAACATTGGCAGTATCATATTCCTGTTTAAATATTCTTGCAACTATATTAGCATACTTTTCACTACCAATTAATCCAAGATTGATTTTACTCTTGTATTCTTGTTCTTTACGGGTAATCTTTAACGTATATACCTTGGTGGACTTTCCATTCTCTGCGGTTACCTTAAGGTATATTGTATTAATTCCTACTTTTAGGTTAAGCTTGTGATTGGATATCTCCTTCTTTAAGGATTTATCACTATAAATCTTATAGGAAGCATTATTACTTACCTGTGCCTTTACAGTAAGAGATGTCTTCTCATTGGCAACTGTCGCTGTAATGGTACTTCCTTTTATTACTGTATTTTCGTTAAGTATTACTTTTGTTATTTCGGTCAAGGAAGATTTATTTCTTGTAATAGTTAACTTATATAGCTTGGTTGACTTGTCTTGTGCTGTTACTTTAATGTAGCTTGTATTTACACCGGTAGTGAGCTTTAACTTACCATTAACAGCTTCCTTCTTTAAGTCCTTATCAAGGTATAGTTTCCATGCTGCCTTATCACTTACCTTCACGTTCACTGTAATGCTGCTTATTTCATTTGCTACAGTTGCAGTGATATTGCTTCCCTTAATTACTGCATTTGCTGGTGCGGTAATCTTGGTAATTGCCTTTTCTGTAGATTTTAAGAAGGCATCTGTTTTAACTACAGTAAAAGTACTAAACTTATTAATACTGAAACTAATTCCGTATTGACCCTTTTTATATTCTACAAGTTCACCCTGTACTAACTCTTTATCCCCGTCAGAATGTTCAATATATACTGCTAACTGCTTTAATAAAGCTTCTCTGTCAGTAGCTTTGGTCGGAATACTAATACCAGTTAATGGCAGGGTTATTATGGTTTCAGCAGATGGCATATTTGTTTCAATGGTAACTGGATTACCAATTACTGTTGCAGTTACATTTTTGTTATTGCTTATCAGAACTGCATTCATCTTTGCCTGACTTGAAACCGCTTCTTTTTCTGTTTCATTTTTAACTGGAACTAAACGGAAATACAAATCGTCAGTCATTGATCTACTAATACTTTTCATACTTTCTTTTGATAGATTAATTTTTGCTTCTTCCGTATCAATTTGGAGATTAATATTTCCCTTAGATAAAGTTCCTAATGAAGTAGTTGGAATATAAATGTTTGTCTCTGATACCTCATCTCTTGCATCAGGAATTACGATTCTTGCTGTATCTTTACCTTCAGCTTTTAACTTCTGAACCGTTTCAGTTGCTTTCTCTTTTTCATACGTAACTTTATCGGATTTCTCGCCGTTTTCGTTTGTAGTTCTCTCAATTGTAATTTGTGAAGCAACACTATTTGAATTACCTTGTTTTACATCAACTGTAATCTGCTGTGTACCAGTTGTTGGTGTTGTTCCTGAGTTATTAGGATCTCCTTCGTTATCATCTGGATTACTATTGTTGTCATCAGGGTTACCATTGTTATCGTCAGGATTACTTCCGTTATTACCTGTGTTACCACCATTGTCTGGATTACTACCGTTGCCTGGATTGCTTCCGTTATCTGGGTTGTTTCCTGATCCACCGTTGGAAGCCGCACTTACTATAACTGTAAAATCCTTTGTATAAGGTATTTCTATAGAAGTTCCATCAATAATAGTGGCTGTTAAGATTACAGTTCCGGCTGCGGTCGTAGACAAAACATTACCTGATAATGTAGCACCAGTGGCTCCAGGTGTATTAATGCTCCAGGTTATGATCTTATTGGTTGCATTTGTAGGCACTACAGTACCAGTTAAAGTCACATCGATTCCTGCTGTCGCTGTTGTAAGTACCCCAGTAATATTTGTAACTGCTACAATAGCAGGTGGCAATTCATTTACTGTAACTGTAAAGTTCTTTTTATAAGGATTTTCTATAGAAGTTCCATCAATAATAGTGGCTGTTACGATTACGGTCCCTACTGCGGTTGTAGTTAGAATATTGCCATTCAATGTTGCACCAGTAGTTCCAGCGTTAAAAATGCTCCAGGTTACAATCTTATTTGTTGCATTGGAAGGCACTACAGTACCCGTTAAAGTTAAATCGGTTCCTACTGTTGCTGTTGTAGGTACACCTGTAATATTCGTTACTGCTACAATAGCCGTGGGCGCTGCACTTACCGTAATTGCGAAGTTCTTTGAATAAGGCATTAATATAGAAGTTCCCTCTATAATAATTCCATCTGTAATAGTCGCTGTTACTAGTACAGTTCCTGCTGTTGCTGTGGACAGAATATTGCCATTCAATGTTGCCCCAGTGGTTCCAGCGTGAAAAATGCTCCAGGTTATGGTCTTATTGGTTGCATTCTCAGGTGCTACAGTACCTGTTAAAGTTACATCAGTTCCTGCTGTTGCTGTTGTAGGTATCCCAGTAATATCCGTTACTGATACTAACGTAGGCGGCGCCTCACTTACCGTAATTGTGAAGTCCTGTGTATAAGGAATTTCTATAGATATTCCGTCAATAATAGTGGCTGTTACAACTACAGTTCCGGCTGAGGTTGTGGACAGAATATTATCGTCACATACTGCTCCTGTAGTTCCACGGTCTTTAATGCCCCAAATTATATCTATATTAGTTGCATTGGCAGGAACTACAGTACCTGTTAAGGTCACAGGGGTTCCTGCTGTTGCTGTTGTCGGTACCCCTGTAATGTCGGAAACAGCTACTATCGCAGGTGGGGTAACTGTAACTTTCACTACTTGTGTTTTTATACTATCCGCTCCCGGTGCACTTATTTCACAATAGTAATAATAGTTTCCTATAGATAAATTAGTGGGAATACTAAATAGTGAGCTTGTGGCTCCATATAGTGCTGATCCATTGTTACTTCCATTCATACTTGAAAACCACTGATAAGTAAGTGTAACATTTCCCGAAGCACTTGCAACTACTACTAGATTTTTATCAATAGAATCTACTGTAACAATAGTATCCCTAGGTTGACTGTCAATCGTAAGGATAGGTTTACTTTGACCTGCAAAGCTAACAGTTGTTAGTTCGTTATAGGTAGATTGAACTGTAATACTAAGCGCTGAAGGATTACCTGACATCACTCGCTCGGCTGGATTGACATTCCATAACCCTTGTGAAGCAGTGGAAAAAGTCACAGCGTGAGTAGTAGTAACGGTGCCAGTACCATCTTTAAATTGTATACTTCCTGTACCAGACATGTTGATTGAAGTATTTGATTGAATTGCTTTGCTACTTTCGGTAAAATACTTAGAGTTATCTCCACCTTTAGCAAGAATTCCGAAATCGCTGTTAAATGTAAAGTAGTCAGTATAAATACCATTACCAGCAATCCCGTTGGGACAGTTTCCACCAGTAGTTTCAAGACCACTGCTATTATTTATGGTAAAATTTGAACAATAAATACCTGTGCCACCGTCCCCACTAGCACTAGCACCTCCGATTCCACCATTTCCTCCAGTTGCATTTACACCTCCGTTCTCAATCGTGAGATTATTAGAGCTATAAATACCTATACCACCATGACGATTGGTACTGTTACCTCCTTTCGCTGATAAACTAGCGTTACCATTTACCGTTAGGTTATAACATTGGATACCTACGCCACCATTGCCATTACCGTTGCTCTTTCCACCATCGCCACCCTGTACAAATACATTTCCTGAATTAAGTGTAAGGTCTCTTTCGCAGAAGATACCAAAGCCTCCATCATCAACACCACTACCACCATTAAATTTTAATGTACCAGTATGATTTATTATAAGATTTTTACAAACAAGAGCCTCCATACCAACATTTGTTCTTTCAATACCATTCACATCCAGATTACCAGACCCGCTGATGGTGAGGTCACCTTGGGCAAATATTACTCTACTGTTGCTTTTTAGAACAACATATCCTTCTGTTACTAACTCGGATACACCACCGAACATAATTGAAGGTTCAAAAAATGCAGACAAAGTGATATCTTTCAGCTTTAGTTTCATATTAGGTGCATTGGTTATAATTGCCAAAGCCTGCTCCATATAACCATTCCCTGCAATTGTTAACTCATTAATACCTGCAGGTATCGTTAATCTGTTTACCTGACTTGTAGTTTCCGTAATTTGCAGGACATCCCCACTTTTTATAGTGCCATCCTCCAATTTTGTTGCTAAGTCTGTCCAAGCAATGTTTGTTTCTGAACTTTCAAAGGATGATACAGTATAAATAGTACCCGCCATAGTCGTTGTTCTCTGTAACGATTTCATTTCCGTACTTGATTCGTTCAGTATCTCTTCATTTGAGATTTCTTCGGCTGAAACTTCTTCGGCTACAATTTCATCGTTCGAACTTCCTTCGTCCGTAATTTCTTCGTATGCTATTCCCTCGTCCGTATTAACCTCTACTGTATTAGCTGCTGCCGTTATTGGTGCCAATCCCAGTATTAGGATAACAGACATTACAATTGCTAAAAGCCTCTGGGGTAGCTTATAAATTCTCATAAATCTTTCCTCCTTGAAATTTTGCTTTGATAGCTGACACCTATTGTTCTAAGTGTCACCATCTATTCTCACATCGCATTATTATACAAATTTCCTCTAAACAAAAAATAAACAGACATAATTCGACCCCTGTGCGAAGCACAGGGGTCGAATAAACGACATTATTTGCAATAATGAAAAATTGGAGAATCTAGCTTATGACTAAACTGTTACCTATTCCTTTTTCAAGTAAGGATGATGGATACAAGCCAATTATTACAACCGTTTTCTTAAGACTATGGATACTGGTTTTAGTGGAGTATCAATTGTTTCATCTAAAAGAATTTGTTCCATCTGCTGGCTTAATTGCAAGGCTTTCTGATTCTTTCCACTTTTCCTATAAATAGAGATCAAGCTTCTGCCTGCCTTTTCATTAAACGGATTCAAATCAAGTACTCGCAAATACAGACATTGTGCTATCTCGAACTTTTCCTGTGCTTCTAATTGCTCTGCCGACTTAAGCAAATTAAATATGAGACTTTCTTCCAGCACGTGCGCCTTAGCAAAGGACCATTCATATATTTTACCCTGAAATAACTCTCCTCGATACAGTTCATCCAGTTTTTCAAGTGTTTGCTTTGTATTCCATGCACCTTTTTGTAGTTGTTCAAACTCATATAAATCACATATAACCATTTTTGCATCAATTGAGATTTGACGGTGTGAGGTAATTAAACAACTCTCCAACCCATACTGTTGAAGAGCTTTGCGGATATAATATACCGTTGAGTTTATGTTCTTCAAGGCTTTATCTGGCGTAAATCCATCCCATAGTGTATCTGCAATTTCATCACGACTAACGCTACCTTTACAAATTAAAAACGCAAATAATTCCTCGACTTTTGGGGAACGCCAATTGATTACATCCCCTTTATCTCCATAAGCTAAAACACTAAAACCTCCAAAGCACGAGACAAACAAGCGTTGCTCTTTGCTCTGATTGGAGTTTGTTAACCTTCTTACTGTTTTTGCAAGTCGTTCTCGGCTGATCGGTTTCAGCAGATAATCCACCGCCTCTAATTCAAAGGCCTCCACTGCATATTCCTCATAACCGGTCACAAATACCACCTTTACTGTGCTCCCCTGCTCCAACAGAATGTTTGCAAATTCCATTCCATCCATTTCAGGCATACTAATATCCAGAAAAACCACATCCACCGGTTTTTCTTCTACATACTGCAATGCCGCTGCAGCAGTCCCGAACGTACCACATAATTCTATATGATCAAGTTCTGCTATTAAATTGGCAAGTCGATTGCGGGCTAACTCCTCGTCATCTACGATTATCGCTTTTATAGCTAACCGCCCCCTTTCGTGCAAATTTCTTTATTCGAATTTCATCAGCGATTAGCGGAAGGGAGAATGACACCTGTGTACCCTGTCCTTTTTCGCTGAATACTATCAATTCTCTGTTATACAGCATTTTCAACCTTTGATTGATATTCCAGACACCAATTCCTCTTTCTTTCAGGTCTTCCTTCAATAATCCACCGAGCTTACCCACATCCATCCCAACACCATTATCTGATATAGTAAAGACAGCCTCATTGGCCTTACGCTTAATTGAAATTACTACGGTTCCCCCGGCTATATTATCCATCAACCCATGCCTTACCGCATTTTCTACCAAGGGCTGTAAAACAAGAGGAGGTATCGATAAATCCAAAGTCTCATCAATGTCATATTCTACCTTCAATCGGTCACCAAAGCGTGTCTTCTCGATATATAAATACGCCTCCAATAACTCTAGTTCCTTTGTTAATGTAGACATTGCATCCATTCGCTTAAAATCAAAGCTGTGCCTTAGATACTGCGAAAGCTCTAATACTACATCCTCTGCCTTTTCCGGAGCGGATTGGCATAATGACGCTATAGAATTAAGCGCATTATAAAGAAAATGTGGATTAATCTGTGCACGTAAAAAAGCGATTTCTGCCTCTTGGGTTTTCTTCACTGAGGTTTGTAGATTACTTAATGCAGAAAAATATTGTGTTGATAAGAGTAATATCATCACTACTGAAAAAATCATAATATACACTTGTATAAAGCTAGAGCTAGTCTTAACCCCAATAGAGAATAGGATTGCATCCGCAGAGTATTGGTTAATGGATAAGATTGCAATAAAAAGCAGAAAGCCCTCTGCTTTTTGAATGTATAAGAGGATTACCCTTATCAATAATACCATTAAAATAACTGTATTACACACCATCACCAGTATGTGTATTTTGTAATAGATGTGAATTGGAAGTACCACCACCGCCAGCAAATAGAGCCCATATCCAAGTGTAATATATCTGTCTGAACGAACTGGCAAAAGTCCTTTCTCAAACTTATTAAAAATCCAGATCATTACTATAAAGTTGGCAGATAGAAAGAAATCCTTCATTTTAAACACCAGTGTAAAAGGAAGTTCCGGAAGCAAAAGTAATAAAGGGCGTTGGTCTGTTAATGCATTACCAATCGCTAAAAGGAAGCAAAATAGAGAAAACAGTAAAAGTATATATTCCTTAAATCCTTTAAACTTAGCCACAGCAAAAAATATTAGAAGCAATAAAGCGATAGTGAACAGGATTATAAAAACTGCAAAACCATATAGTTGATCTTTTTGAAACTGATGCAACATGGCTGACTCTTTACCAAGCTCCAAAGAGACCGGTATTCCAGAATTCATATACTCATAATTTGCTACTTGAACAAGAATTTCAATTCTGCCACCATCGCTGTTAAAAAAACCTATTTGAGGGGTATTCCCTGACTTATAATCCGTCGCCTGATAAGCCGGAACTCCGTCAGAAAGCAGCTCTATTCCATTGACATAGATTTTACTGGAGAAACGTGCGTTACCCTTTTTTAGTCCAAGCACTCCATGAAATGGAATATTTTCCAAAACCAAGCGATAGGTAGCACACCCAAAAACTGGTATCTTTTTCTCTCCATACACCTTGCCGTTCCATAGCCCAGGTACAGATATATAACCGTTAAGTTCTGGCTTGTTTCTATTGTCCATCAAAAAATCCTCTGGAATCAAAAGTTGCTCCCAGTAAAACTCCCACTTCCCATCCAAGGAAATAATGTCATTTTCAACCATATCCCAACCTGCAAGCTCCATTCTGCCATTTACGGCTAGAAACTCACTGGATTCTTTCTGCTTACGGTTTGGCAGAGAAAAAAGCAGTACTAAAATAGATACAAGTGATATTATGAATACCACCAGTGACCTCTTAATCATTGTAACCTCCATACGGTGTCTTTGTTCAACTGTTTTATTATATTGCATAAGTGTTTTATTTTCAATTCAATCCGTAGGATGTTTTTAGTATACTATAGTAAGTGGTGTTACAAATTTATATATACAGAGAAAAAGGGATTATATAGCCTCCACACTGATTGAAAGTTATATAATCACTTTTCTATATTGGTATTATTTAACAATACCCATTTTTAGTTGCTATAAATGTACCATTGTTTTCTATATCTTGTACTTATGTAAATCCCTTAGCAAAAATTTACGTCTACTTTCTCTTCCTTGCGCAAATAATACTCTGTAGTACAATAAAGAAACAAAGCATTGCTGCACGCGTGATCTGAGGCCACCAGGGGTCCTGACTTCCTATTGCCGTTACCACCAGTAGTACAATTCCACTGGTTAATACTCCAAATAACGTACCGAAGATATTCCCTACACCACCAGTTAGAAGCGTACCTCCAATGATTGAGGCGGCAATCGCATCCATTTCAAGACCTGTTGCCTGTTGCACCGAACCGGACCTGGTATGAAAGAGGTAAAGAAATCCGCCTATACCTGCAAGTAAACCACAAAGCAAATGAGCATTAAATCTGGTTCTTTTTACGTTGATACCTAGCATTAAGGCGCTTTGTGGATTCCCGCCCACAGCATAAAAGCTACGTCCAAGCTTCGTCTTCTTAAGTAAAAAATACATTAGAAGTACAATAATTAGGGCAACGACAACACCATACTCCAGCTTTGATTGAATAAATACCCCTTTCTTATTAACATCACCTAGAAAAGGTATCAGTATACGAGCACCTGATAATTTTTCAAAACCAGCATTATTTACCTGAATCTGATTCACTTCAATTAATGCAACCAAACCTCGCCCTAGGAACATTCCTGCCAAGGTGACAATAAAGGGCTGCATCTCCAAATATGCAATTAGATATCCTTGAATTGCACCAAACAATAGTCCAATTGCTAATGCAAGAGCCAGTGATGTAAAGAAGTTAAAGCCATAATTGTTAAGGCATACGATACAAGACGTACAAATTAGTGCGGTAGATCCTCCAACAGATATATCAATACTGCCTGTAATCATAACAATGGAAAGTCCGCAAGCAATTACAATTAGTGCTGCATTCTCGTTAAAGAGATTAAAGAACATCTGTATCTTACTAAAACCTTTATCTCCAAGGAAGGCAATGGAAAGTGCATAGATTATAACAAATAATGATATAGTGATCGTCAACAGGTAAGCCGTATCTGTCAAAGCTCCCTTATGTTTCAGTCTACTTTTAAAAACCCCACGCTTCTCCATCCCTTGAACTCTGTTTCCAGACATCATATCAACCACGCTCCTTTCCCACTCCCGCTGTCAAATTAGGAATTGTAACTTTCCTGCTGAACAAACTTTTGACAACTGGTGTTTGAATTGCTACAAGTAAAATAATGATAATAGCCTTGAAAACCGGAACGGCATTGGTATTAACATTAAGTGTGGTCAGCATAGAAGTTAAGGTCTGAATTGTATATGCTCCTATGATGGAACCTGTCATATTAAATTTACCTCCACCCAGTGAATTGCCGCCAAGTGCAACTGCTAAAATAACGTCCATTTCTATGCTAGGCACAATCGTGTACGGGTTTACTGTCTGAACCCTGCTAGCCTGAACAAATCCCGCTATACCCACACAGAGACCAAGAATAACATAAGTCAGAAATTTAATTCGTGCAGGATTAAGACCATTTAGGCTAGATGATCTGTCATTAATACCAACAGCTCTGGTATACAATCCCAGGTTTGTTTTTTTTAATGCTAGAAATGTTATTGTGACAACTGCTATTGTAATCAGGATAGGCGTTGGAATTGGAAATCCCGGTATAAAGTTACCATAATATCCAAAGGCTGCTGCAGCTTTGGGTTTTAGTCCTCCCATAGCCATAGACCCAATGGAGCGACCTGCAGTAAAAAGAATAAGTGTTGCTACCATTGGCTGTATCTTAAATTTTGAAACAAGAATTCCGTTAAAGGCCCCACAGGCTATACCAGCAAGACAGCCCAGCAATAAGGCTACGATAACAGGGGCATGTAACAGGTCGGGCTGTGTTTCATTACCGCAAAGAACACGCATAATTACTCCACCGACAATTGCAACTGTTGCTCCTACACTAATATCCTGTCCCCTCGAGGAGGCTGTTACAAGGGTCATTCCTATCACCAGAATAACTAATTCTGTCGCATTGTTTAAAATATTAATTAAATTTCCTATTAATACAGGATTTCCGTTACTGTCACTGCCCAGGCTTATTTTTAGAAAACCGGGATTAATAAATATATTCACTAATAGTAATAAGGCAAGAAATGCAATGGGAATAATTAATCTATGCCTGAAGATATTCTTAAATGCTACTGCCTTACGGTCAGTATTAAGTTTGTGATTCTTGGACATTCTGACTTACACCCCCTGCTATGGTATACATTATTTTATCCTGTGTCATATCTTCACCTGATAATTCTCCAACTACATAAAGGTCTCGCATAACAATTAATCTGGAGCAGGTACGCAGCATCTCCTCAATCTCTGAGGAGATGAAGGTGATACTCATACCTTCGGCAGCAAGCTTCAGCACCAGTTTTTGAATCTCCACCTTTGTACCAATATCAATTCCTCGCGTTGGTTCATCAAGAATAAGATATTCTGGATGTGTTAGCAGCCAACGGGCAAGAATTACTTTTTGTTGATTTCCACCTGACAACGAATTGATGGGAGTATCTGCTGAGGCGGTTTTAATTCCAAGCAGCTTAATATACTCCGTGGCAAAGGCGTCAGCTTGAGATCTGGTGAAGGGCCGAAAGAATCCTCTCATGACTTGCAGTGCAAGAATAATATTTTCGCGGACTGATAAGTCACCAATAATACCATCCCTCTTACGATCCTCGGAAAGATATCCAATGCCTTTCTTCATAGCCTTCATTGGTGATGTAATATTAACACTTTCTCCTTTCATTCTAAGTGTTCCTTTTATCACCTTATCTGCACCGAAAATTGCACGCACACACTCACTTCGTCCAGAGCCTAGCAGGCCAGCAAAGCCTGTAACTTCTCCCTTATAGGTTGTAAAATCAAATGGCTTTATTCCCGATGTACTCGAAAGCTCTTTTGCTTCTATAACTACTTCCTTTAATTTCGCTGTATCCGTTTGTATCGCGTTATGTATATCAGCCAGATCCCCTAGTTCCTTACCCATCATTTTAGCAACCAACTCTACCCTGGGTAAGTCATTGATCTCATATTCTCCAACTAACTCTCCATTTCGTAAAACTGTAATCTTATCGCATAATTCATATACTTGATCCAGAAAATGTGTAACAAAGATAATCCCCACACCTCGATCTCTTAGCTCACGCATTAACGCAAATAGCTTCATAACCTCTTGCTCATCCAGAGATGAGGTTGGCTCGTCGAGAATTAAAACCTTGCAATCCATATCTACAGCACGTGCAATTGCTACCATCTGCTGTACCGCAATGGAGCAGTTCGATAATTGTTGTGTAGCCTTTGCTGGAATTCCCAGACTTTTAAGTATACCCTCTGCTCTGCTGTTGTTCTTCTTCCAATTCACTAAAAAATCCTTACTTCTACCAATAAACAGATTTTCAGCCACCGTCAGATTTGGGCATAAGGTAATTTCCTGATACACAGTGCTAATTCCAAGCTTTTGCGCTTCCTCGGGTGACTTGATATGCACTGGCTTATTGATTCCTTTGATGTTAATTTCCCCAGCATCCTTTGGATATACTCCGGTCAGTACTTTTATTAGAGTGGACTTTCCTGCACCGTTTTCACCCATCAATGCATGAATTTCTCCTTCTTTTAAAGTAAAGTCCACATGATTCAAAGCCCTCACACCGGGAAAAATCTTATTAATACCTCTCATTGTAAGTACTGTATCTTGCATAATAGAATTCAAACCTCCATTTAGGTACGATATAAAATATCTGTCCTACCTTTTGATTAAAATTAACAGGTAGGAATTAAGATAAATGCGCGGTGCTAGTATCTGCGAACAATATCCACATACTCGGCGCCGCGCATTTTAATTCCTGACAAGTGAAACGACTTACTGTTTCATCTTGTTTCATATCTTACCTTGTTTTACAAGTTAAAAGATCTCCGATTATAATAAATTATTAGTAGGAACGAGCGTCCACAATCGCTTGCGTGATGGTTTCACAATCAAACATTTCTTCATCAACATAAGCATTCTTATCTACGGTCTCACCAGCTTCCAGCTGATTAATAAGTTTAACAATACGAGGACCATGAAGAGGATTGCACTCTACATCAAGATTGAACTCTCCTGCAAGAACCTTTTCAAGCGCCCATTTGTTAGCATCAAAAGCGATAACCTTTACATCGCCATCCTTACCATATGTAATACCAGCAGCATCCATAGCATCACAAGCACCACGAGCCATGTTATCGTTTTCAGCATAGATAACATTGAAGGCTGTTCCGCCAGCGATAAGATCCGCAACTGCCTGTTTCGCAAGGGTTTCATCCCAACCCTTCATGTTTTGGTTAAATACGATTTCCCAACCATTTGCAGCCGCACCGTCTTCAATGGCCTTGGAACGACCAAGCTGTGCAGAAGATCCTGTATCTCCACCAAGTACCACTATCTTTGCACTATCCAGTGCCTGCTTCTTCAACCAATCAACAGCCTTATTGCCTTCAGCTTCAAAATCAGAGCACACCATCGCGGTGTAAAGATCCTCGGAAAGTTCCAGCTTACGGTCAGCCATAATAAATGGGATTTCAGCTTCCTTAGCAGCTTTTGCTACATCTTCCCAGCCTGCGGATTGAAGTCCTAATACAACAAGATAATCCACTTCTTCTTGAATAAGCTGTTGTGCCTGTGATATCTGTTTTGCATGGTCACCTTCACCAAAAACCATCTTAATCTCAAAGCCTGCATCCTTAAAAGCCTCGTTAAAGGATTTTGTGTTAGCGGTACGCCAGTCCGACTCGTTCGCATTCGTCTGAACAACACCCACTGTAACTTTTTTGTCACCTTTACCTGAAGTTTCACTGTCTTTGTTGCCACATGCTGCAAGTGAAAGAACCATTGTTAAAACCAGAACCAAAGTAACTAATTTCTTCATAACTATCTCCTCCAATCATATTAACTCAATACCTTGAGCTTACTTGCAACTATAAGTATAGATAAATAAAACACATAAAAATACGGATATTATTACTTGCTTTGTAGTAATTCTTCCGGTATTTTTATGTGTTTTAAAATGGAGTTAAGATTCTTATGAATTGTGTTTGTTTTTTTATTACCCTATATTAATTATCTTCAGCAGATATCATATTTGAATACTATAGAGCTTTCGTTACAGGCTAATTCATTACATTCTGAGATAGCTCATCGCACTATACTGAAGGATAAATAAGATGATGTTCCATAAAATTTTACTTATTTCTTTTTAATAGCTACGTCCAATTCGGTCCTCTGCAGCATTTTCTGCTTCAAAAACCTCTCCTTCCACGTAGGATACTTTATCCACTGTTTCCCCTTTTTCTAATCGCTCGATTATATCTGCAATTAGTTGTCCCTGCAAAGGATTACACTCAATGTCTGCATTAATTAATCCAGCTTCCATCTTGTCAAACGCTTCTGAAACCGCATCAAAGGAAATAACTGTAATTTCACCGTTAACCCCACAGGTTAATCCGGCTTCCTGTATTGCCTCAATTGCTCCAAAGGTCATATCATCATTTTGAGAAACCAGAACATCAATATCCTCAAACTCCTGTAGATATTTCATCATTACTTCTTTTCCCTTTGCTTTGGTAAAATCACCACTATCATGGGCAAGAATATTCCAGTTCTCATGAAGCTTGGCAACATCTTCAAAGCCTTTGGAACGTCCGATTTGAGCAGTTGAATTGGGGTTTCCCTCAAGGACAACGATATTTAAGCTCTTCTCTTCCTCCCTATGTTTTTCCAGCCATTGCCCCGCCTTCCTGCCTTCTGCATATTTATCCGTACCCACGGACGCGACATAAAGATCTTCATCTTCAGTATCAATCATACGGTCCACAATAATAACCGGAATACCTGCTTCTTTTGCTTCTGTCAGTACCGTATCCCAACCGGTTTCCATTACCGGAGCAATTACAATATAATCTACTTCCTGAAAAATAAAACTCCTGACATCTTTAATTTGATTTTCCTGACTCTGCCTTCCATTGGCAAAAATCAATGAAAATCCATTTTCTTTTACAAGTGCCTTCTGAATCGATTTGGTATTCGCAGTTCGCCAATCTGATTCAGACCCAAGCTGGGAGAAGCCTACAATGATCAAATCAGAATCTATAACATCCTCAGTATTTTCAGGTTCTCTGACCTGAAGATTTTTCGACGGTCTAAGACTACAACTGGCAAGCACTATTAACCCAATAAATAAAATCCATAATATAATTTTGATCTTTTTATTCATATCCCACCTCAATTCGTTTCTTCTCCTGTGGAGCGTGCTTAAAATTAAGCAGTAGATCATCCTAATCTTGCTGGTATTTTGATCTGAATTTCTGTGCCCTCTCCTTTTTTGCTCTTTATCTCCAACCCATAGGTAGTGCCATAATTTAATTTTATTCGTTTATTTACATTGGCAAGGCCAAATCCAGTACTTTGTTCACTTCCCGGCATATCAACTTCTGTTCTTAAAACCTGTAACTCCTCTTCACTCATCCCTATTCCATTATCAATTACCTGGAAGCAGATAACCTCGTCCATTATTTCTCCGGTTACCGTAATTTTACCTCTTGCTCTTAACATTTTAATGCCATGATATAAAGAATTTTCAATGAGCGGCTGCAAAGTCAGCTTTAAAATTTGATATCCATACAATTCTTCCGGGATGTTAATCTCATAGTCCAAAATATCTTTGTATCTTGACTGTTGTATCTGCAGATAACTTTTAATATGTATTTCCTCTTCACGAATTGTTATGAAGTCCTTTCCTTTACTCACAACGATACGGAAAAAATCAGAAAGAGAGACAACAATGTCAATTGCCTCTTTATTTTTATTTCCTTCAATCAGCCAGATAATGGTATCTAAAGTATTATATAAAAAATGAGGATTTATCTGTGTTTGCAGTAGTTTTGATTCCATATGCCTTAGATTTTCCTGTTCCAGCCTTATGCTGTTCACCTGTTGTTCCAGTTTCGAGGCCATGTCATTAAAGCTGTCTGATAAGATAGATAACTCATCATGATTATCGCAGGTTGTCCGCGTTGTAAAATCCCCCTTTGCTACCAGAGCTGTCTTTTCGCACAAGGTTCGGATTGGCTTTGTAATACTATCTGTTACTAGAATATTAACCAGTACAGAAGCAACTATAATAGACGATAAGGCAACAATCATTGTCACAATTACATTTGTAACCTGTTCATTAAGACTCTGTCTGATGGCTTCGAAATTCTGGGTTTCATAATATATATAATACTGAATTTCTTCCTGAAACAATTCTGTCAGAATATAGATGTCTGATTCGAGCATTTCAAGATTTTCTTCATAATGGCCTGTCAGCTGTAAATTATCACGTATTTCATTAATTCTATCCTTCAGGGTCTCCAAATTGAGCAGAATTCGTTTAATCCAATCCAGACTTTCTCTGCTCGAGGTTATCTCGCGTAGAGAAGTAAAATTCTCTTTTGCAGCGTCAATCAGCACATAGGGATTTTTCAAATCACTATTTTCATCGATAGATTCAAACGTTTCAGCTTCTACAACGATTTTGTACATACTTTCGTCCATTTCCTCTTTGAAATTGAGGTTATAATTATTCGCCGAGGTAATTCTTCGTACAATCGTATCGTAGGCTGTACTATAGTTATACAAAGCTACAATCTGGTAGACTGATAGTATTATCATTGGCAGGATAATGACAGCAGCTACCATGAAGAGTTTCAGCCTTAACGGGTATTTAATTGATTTTTCATTTGCACTGTTCATTTATTCCCCCATGCCCTGTAGCCTATATTCCGACGGTGTGCAATTCTGTGTTTTTTTAAATATGTAACTAAAATAATGAGAATCCTGATATCCTACCAAAAAACCAATCTCAGTTATCTTTCTGGAAGAGCATCTTAAGTAATCTTTCGCCTTTTCCATACGCAGATTCGTGAGATATTCAATAAAGGTCATGCCTGTCTCCTGGTTAAATAGTGAGCTGAAATAATTGGGGCTGACATTGACGGAAGCTGCAACCTTATCCAGTGTAAGGTCACTCATTGCAAATTTATAATGCATATATTCTTTTGCTTGTTGGATGAGTACAGCATATCTTTTCTGACTGTTCTTATTACGCAAATCAATTGCTTCCTTTAGAACTGATTTATAAAATTCAGAGCAATCCTCTAACCCATAAAATTGATCTGTAACTTTATTCATGCCCCTTAAACTACTGTCTAGCTTCTCCGTTGGATACTGTAAAGTTTTAAGAAATTTAATGATAACTGAATAGCCGTCCAATATAATATACTGCCGAAAAAGAGTTGAGCTCATGGCAGTTGAACCAAATCCATTAAAATAACTGTCCACAAACTCCTCTACATCCTGCAGGGTGCCTCGTTTTAAGAAATCTTCTAATAGATTTCTGTCATGCTTCTCTAAGTTTAAATCACTTATATTAACTCGATTTCCCAATTCCTCCTTATTATGTACCTCCTTATACGATAAGAACTGGTTCCTCCCTTCGAAATAACGCAGGGAAAATGCTTTATTCGCATCGAGATAGGACTTATGCAAGTCACGAACTCGAGGTACACAGCGGCCAATTCCTCCAAAATAATGCACCTTGTCCTCTTTAAGCTGAATAATTAACTCATTCAATTTCTGAATCAATCCATTAATCTGTAATTCATCTTCCCCAAGAAGGATAAAAGCCCAGCCCTCCATACCACGTTCAAATACTTTTATGTCCGGAAATCTCTTTAATGCCTGAGTCATTCTTGCTTCGCATTGCACTATCTCACTCGAATATTGGTGCATATCCTCTTGCCCATTGAATTGAAACAAAACCACACAAAAAACGCTCGCCACCATATTGATTCCGAGCTCTTCTTCCTGTTCAAGAATTTGCGAAAGAGACAATTTCCCACTGACTAAAGCATTAAAAAAATCCTTCCTTCTTTCCCCTTGATTTTGATAAACCAAATGCTGATACTCCTCCAGCAACTGTTTTTCTTTCCGTTCTTTTTCAATTGCTATAGCTGCATTTTTCACTGCAGCAACCAGTTTCGTAGATGTTACAGGCTTTAAAAGATATTCGTTCACACCAATATCAATTGCTTGCTGTGCATATCCAAATTCGCTGTATCCGCTGATAATAATAATTTTTAGCTGTGGCATTTCTTTTTTTATTAATTTACTTAACTCAAGACCGTCCATAAAGGGCATTTTTATATCTGTGATTAGAATGTCTGGTTGTTCCCTTATAATCATCGGATAGGCAAGCTCCCCATCGCTTTCATCTCCAACAATTTTAAACCCCTCTTCTTCCCAATGAACGTTGTTCTTAATACCTTCTCTAATAACAATTTCATCTTCCACTAAAAAAACCTTATACATGATTCCCCTCCAGGTTTAGAGAATGATCCCATAAATTATTAATATTATTTATATCATCGTCTGCATTGATAAGCAGGTCAGTTAAAAATGTTAATTTGACTTAGAAGATTTGAATTGGTAACAAATTAATAATAACATAATATTTGGCTATTTTGTATCATTATTTCCAGATTATAGAGTAATGGCATGCTCGCGTGACTTAATTCGGTAGTTGGTCGGTGATACCCCTCTCTTGGCTGTAAATTGTTTGATAAAATAAGTGTCATACTCAAATCCAGTCGAACGTGCAATTTCCTCCAAACTCATATCCGTATGAATTAGCAGATCGCCTGCGAGTTGTAAACGATATAACATCAAATATCCCATCGCCGTGCATCCAAACTGTTCTTTAAACATTTCATTCAAAGAAACACGGTTTAGGTGTGCACTGCGAGTCAACTCCTGCAAAGTTATTTTATTGAAATAATTTGTGTAGATATACTCCAGGGCTAAGTTAACCGGTGATTGATCCAATTGGCATTCCAATAACTCCAGTAGTCCGAGTATCTGTATCAAGTATTTTTTTATTCTACAGGCCCAAAGTGCATCACTTTGTGCGTTCGTTTCCATCCCCAAGATAAAAAACCACTCAAATATTTTAGAATAAGCCTTTGAGGATACAGGATAGACCCCAATCCGATTATCTTCTCTTTTAAAAAGGGAAAGTCCCGTTTGTATTCTTAAGTTCGTAGATACTTTATCCTGAATATCTGAAACTCGAACACTAGTTAGAAAATCCGTATGAAAACAAAAGGATTGTGCCGAGACATTATCCTTATTCGATATCTTAAGTTTATCCTCCTTTGATAAGCATAAAAAGCCCGGTGCAGATAATTTCATTGGGCGTCCATTCAGTATTCCCTTAATACTCCCATTTGAAATTAGAACCATCGTATAACGATCTGCATACGGAAGTGAGTGAAACTCCTCAACGGCAACGAACTCTATATTAACAATTCTTTTTTTATATCGATCAAATTGTGGCATCTGACGCTCCTATCTGCAGATTGTATAGTTTAAAACTACATATATTGCATTGTATCCGACTTTTTTAGTGTTAGACTAATTGCATAGATTACGCCGTATCCGTTCACTACTTTGATAGTTATACTCGAAGCTACATTGTAATCTCTGGTTTTAAAATGGTCATTTATATTCATAATAACTGCATCAAGAAAGGAGCGCAATATGCCTATAGAACAATTTCGCATTAAAGTAGATCAGGAGGTTCTTGATGACCTAACCTGTCGACTCAAACATATCAGGTGGCAAAGGGATTCAGCTCATACCAATTGGGAACGAGGTACCAACCTTGCTTATTTGCAATCACTTATCTCATATTGGCTTAGTGATTATGATTGGCGTATGCAGGAAGCAAAGTTAAATCAATTCTCTCAGTTTCTTTGTAATGTCGATGGAATCGATCTACACTTTATTCATGAGCGAGGAAAAGGGCCAAATCCAATCCCAATCATTCTTACCCATGGATGGCCCGACAGCTACTTACGCTACCTGAAACTTATTCCACTATTAACTGATCCCGTGAGTTATGGTGGCAATGCAGAAGATTCCTTCGATGTAATAATACCCTCGATTCCTGGGTTTGGATTCTCCAGCTATCCTACAACTGGTGGTATCAATAATTGCTTCGTCGCAGACCTTTGGGCAAAACTTATGACAAAAGAGCTTGGTTATGAAAAGTTTATCGCGGGTGGTGGTGACCTTGGTTCCGGCATTACCAGATATTTAGCAGCAAAGCATCCCAAGCTATTATATGGAATTCATCTGACTGACATTGGCATATTAAGAGATCTTTTGCAGGCACAATCCAGTGACATTCTTTCATCAGAAGAACAGGAATATAGAACGAAAGCTCAAAAATGGATGGCAAAGGAAGGAGCGTATATGTCCATTCAGTCTACAAAGCCAGATACCCTGGCATATGGACTCTCAGATTCCCCCGTTGGCTTAGCCGGTTGGTTAATTGAGAAATTCCACGAATGGAGTGATTGTAATGGCAATCTTAATCAAAGCTTCACTCGGGATGAGCTAATTACAAATCTAATGATTTATTGGGTTACAAATTCAATCAGTTCTGCGAATGCAATTTACTATGAAAACCTGCATTCCTTACCACCCTTGGAGTATATATCTGTACCTACCGGGCTTGCTCTTTTTGCTGGTGATGTATTGCTGCCTCCGAAGGAACGAATTAAGAAATATGTAAATGTAACGTCACTAACTACAATCCCATCTGGCGGTCATTTTACTGCTATGGAGGATCCTGAACTTATGGCTGAAGATATACGAACTTTCTGTAGAACTTTTCGGAAATAAAATAACATAATATAAAACAATAAAAATAAGGATTTCTAGGAATTGACCTCCGCTCTTATTTGATTGCGGAACCCTCAATTCTTCGAAATCCTTATTGATTATAACACTTTATTTACTACATCGTTTACAAACACTTTGCTGTTTATTATCTTCCCTTAATTTGGTCCATAATAATTTTAATCCTGTACGATTACATGCAGGACAAGTGCCACGCCAGCCTGGTACTGCTTTGGCATGTTTCCCTCTTTTTGGTTTTGACATATAATTACCTCTCATCTACATTATGATAAGGACAATTATATTTCTTTTATAGTATTTTGCTATTCACTTTATGCCCAAATCTGCACAGTTTAATTTTACCTGTTCCGCTCTGGCTATCACATTTTATTCTTTGATTGGCAACCAGACTTCTGCACGCAGAACATTCTCCTTCTCATCCATCCAGGACTCTTTTTCAATAATAATCTGGTCTCCTATTTTATACCCGGAAGTATATAGCCAATTCGTATAGATATAGGTCCAAACCTTTGGTAAGCCTTCCATATGCTCTCCAACATACGTAAATACTGCCCAGGTGGTTTCAGGCACATCAATCACCGTAAAGGATTCTTCCAGCTCTTGAGAAGGCTTTTCCCATCCGTACATGAAATGTGTCCGTTCTTCACAATCTTTAAAAAATATACCATGTAAGAGATGAAATGGGTAGTTATCTCCCACCGGAAAGCCTGCTGCTATATTGACAGCTGCATGACTACCATTTTCTACAACCATTTCACCATAATTCTTTATAAAATCAATAGCGTATTTGTGTTCCATAGGAACTATGATATCATTTTTACCAAACAATTGATAAGGTTCTGTTTTTTCAATTTTAAATCCAATAATATCATTCCCTCGTACTGCAATATTCAAGTAAATTGGAGGATAAATCTTAATCCCCATCCCTTTTTTCCTGACATCTGAGGGGGTTACACCATGAAACAGCTGAAAAGCACGACTAAAGGAAGAATGAGATTCATAGCGATATTTTATAGCAATATCAATTATTTTTATATTCGTTTCCTGAACATCAAAGCCTGCTAACGTCATCCTTCTACCTCTAATATATTCTGCTATTGGTATTCCAGTTAGAAAAGAAAACAATCGCTGAAAGTGAAATACAGATACCCCCATGGTCTTTGCAAGATCTTCATATTTAATATCATCACATATATTATCTTCTATCGTCTTTATAGCGTCGTTAAATACCGTACTAATGTCCATGATATCCTCTTCTAATCTTTAAATGTTACTATAACTACTTATGAATTTTCACACTCACCCATTAATAGGGTATTCATAAGCAATTACTCCTTCCACCTGGATAAAGCCCTCTTTAAGATAAAGCTCCTTAGCCGTTTCGTTTTCTGCATTAACACACAGCATTGTCTTTTTGTAATTCTTTTTATCTGCAAAATCAATGGAGGCTCTTAGCAACTGCCTGCCCAAGCCTTTCCCTTGATGTGAAGGAAGAACAGCTAATGGACCGATATTCATAACTGATTCACCATTATAATCATCCTTCGCTCCTCTAATAATACCTACAGGATTATTATCATGCATTAAAAACAATAGTCCGCCTTCTAGATAATCGGAACTACTCACTAGCTTTTGAACCATTTCTATGGTTACCGGGGTTGAATTGCCCTTTAGATTAGCAAAGGCTGTATTTCTGATGAAACACCATTCTTCTTCATCTTTATTGGGTTGAAATTCTCTAATTGAATAACCCTCGGGTAAATGAATAACCTGTGGTTCTGTAATTTCTTTCATCAAGAGATATACGAATCTTTCAACCTTAAAGTTAAGACTTTTTATAATATCAGAAAGTTCGCTGTTCATAAACGGAACAAATATAAATACTTTATCAATACCATTTATGTGTTTTAACAATTCTGATAGCAAACTATCATAAATATTCTGGTCCTTCACCTCTGAATAGAAAATACGAAAACGTCCTCGCTTTCCTCTTCGGTGATAATCATCTAGGATAAGTGAAACTCCTGCAATTATACTATTATCTTTTTTTACGATAAAGGTAGGATTATCCTCATCTGGAACAAATGTCTTCATATTTTCATCATATAAAAAGGAATCATCTACCTTATTTCTATTTCTAAGACAAAATGATATAAATTCATCTTTATCGTAATGTAGTAATTTTTCTACCTGCATAAATTCCTCTTCTCTTCTGTTCATAGTAAGTATTTATAATGATAAATTATACTATCTTTTTACAAGGTAAATAATAACCAAAGGTAAAAATGTTATTACCATCTTCTTCAATATTTGCATACTTTTCAAAGGAATAGTATTCCATTGAAATCCCTACAATAGAGTAATCTGGTGTATATCCATTCGCTTTCATAATCTTCTCTGTTTTGGAATGAGCTCCTTTTTCCAACTTCGATGTATTCCCCTGGATCCATCCAATACCCATAAGACAGTCTGGAATATCACGGTAAGCGAAGCCCTCTGGAACATTGGTATTAGGCTCTGCAAATATCCCGGCAATATAAATAAATTCCTTTGTCTGCGGATTGTACTCCCCCATCCATCCAATGTTGTCACCTAGTGGAGATACTCGCCCAGGTAAATCTTGAAGAAAATTATTTGTTCCATCCTTTAATATCGATTTCCATAAATCCGGTACAGGATTTTTCTTTCCAACAACAACTTCTTTTCCTATGAATCTAACAGCTTTAAAGTTTTGTACTTCAAAAGAAATATTTACCCCCATAAAACCTCCGATATTTTATAAGATTGTTTTTATTGTCATATCTCTGTTCATACCCATTTACTTTAACGGAAATAACAATTCCATATAAGACGCTTCCGGTGCACTGCTATAATACAACTCCGGAGCAAATGCATCCATCTCCAGGTTGTGATTCTCAAGCCATAAACCGCTGTATTTTATGGCTTTGTTCAGTGCAACGGTCACTAGTTCAGTAAAATCCTTTGCTTCAAAACCACAGACAATATATTCTCTTGCAGGCAACTGCCACATTTGAAAATTACCATCTGTTACCCCAGATTCAACCTCTGCTCCTGCGAAATAAGTAAAACATCCCTCTGGCGCATCACCCAAGTAAGCAACTCCTACCTCACATCCATTTGAAATACGGTTAATACGGTTTTTCTCCTGGTGGAATTGTCTCCATATTTTACCAGGTACATCGATACCGGTAGTCTCCCCAACAGGTAACTGTTCTGCAATTGGTACATAGCCACTTACTCCAATGAAACTAATCGGTTCCTCAATAATTTTTCGGTTTATTTCTAATACAAGCCCCTCACTTATCAGTGGTACACCTTCATCAATTAAGGTATATCCCAGCAACAAATCTGGTTTATCAAATTGATTGAGCGAAATCGTCTTTCTCCTGTATTGCTCCGGTGTCATACCATACACCTCTTTAAAGGCTCTGGTAAAAGTTTCATGGCTGCCGAAACCATACGCTAAGGCAATATCGAGAATTCGGTTATTTTTGTTCTGTAAAACTTCAAGCACAATCGCCATTCGTCGCAGTTTTATATAATCTCTAACTGGCCGTTTCACCAGACGGCTGAATAACCGCTGATAATAGAACAAGGATAGCGAGGCAATATCGGCTAAGTCTTCTATTTTTATTTCCTCTACTATATGTTCCTCAATATAATCCAGTGTTTTCTGAATTGCTTCCCATGCATGCATCGTGTGCACCTCCTACATGGATAGGGTATCATAAATATTTCATTTCTGCTTGACCAGGTCTGCCTTATTTGCGAACCCTACTATAAGATTACAACACCCTTCTCCTCCATGTCCTCTACCATACCATCTTCCCACACAGAGGCTTGCACTTCTCCAATATGTACTTTATCCATGAAATACATACAAATTCTGGACTGTCCAATCCCGCCACCGATAGTAAACGGCAATCGATTATTCAGGATATCCTTGTGATATGGTAATTCCCTTCTATCGTCGGCATTGGCAATTGTCAATTGTCTGTCCATAGCTTCGGCATCCACTCTTATTCCCATCGAGGATACTTCAAATGCAATATCTAAAAGATTGTGATATAAAATCAAATCACCATTTAAGCTCCAATCATCATAATCTGGTGCACGTCCATCATGACGTTCACCATTGGCTAATTTATCTCCTATCTTCATTACGAATATTGCACCTTTTTCCCTTACATAAGCCGCTTCTCTATCCTTTGAAGAAAGATCAGGATATAAATCCGCAAGTTCCTGACTCATAATAAATGTTACTTCGTTCGGTAATTTAGCTTCAAACTGTGCGAATTTGCTGCCAACAAATTTTTCTGTCTCCAAAAACGCTTCATAAATTCTATTCACCGTACTTTTTAAATACGCAAGGGTTCGCTCTTCTCGTAAAATTACTTTTTCCCAATCCCACTGGTCAACATAGATGGAATGGATATTATCCAATGTTTCATCACATCGAATCGCATTCATATCGGTATACAAACCTTCTCCAACACCAAACTTATACCTCTTAAGTGCAAGCCTCTTCCATTTTGCAAGTGATTGAACTACTTCACAGGTTCTATTTTGTGTACCAATTCCAGCAAAGGAAACAGGATGCTCCACACCATTTAAATTGTCATTTAAGCCTGTCTTAGGTAACACGAATAAAGGTGCAGAAACCCTTGTAAGATTTAACTTATCTGCTAGGCTATCTTCAAAATAATCCTTAATAAGTTTGATTGCTGCTTCTGTTTCTCTTAACGTTGTCTTGCTGGAATATCCCTCCGGTATATAGTGCATATGTGCCCTCCAATTTATATAATAGTTTGTAACTTATGTAAAAGTAGATATCTTAATACAATCGTTTCCTTAAAGTTATTCCTAGTTATTCTAGAATTTTATGTTTAAAAATTACCTTAATTATTATTTATCGTTTATTGCTGTACATAAGTGCATCAATATACTTGAAGAAATCATCTGCCTTCATTCTTAGCTTATAATCATATACTGCATATCCAATCGTAACGCTTAGCTTGTACACTTTTTGAGACTCCTGATTGAATTTTTCTACATTACTTTTCAATCTTGCAACTGTAGTCTCAAGAATCCTTGTATCTCCACTCTCCAGTATCACAAAGAATTCATCTCCACCATACCTAGCAACAAAATCATTTCTTTTTATGGATTTTTTAATTATATCTGCTGCATTTTTAATTGCTTCGTCACCAATATCATGACCAAAAGTGTCATTAATCACTTTAAATCCATCCAGGTCAATGAGCAGTGCAGAAAATGTTTCATGTTCCTTAGCGTTTTTTATTTTCACTTCAAGATATTTATCTAATTGCCTTCTATTATATACACCTGTCAGATAATCTGTATTCAAACTGGAATCTTGAATATTAAAATAAATAATTAATAAGGATACCATCATCCCTGACCAGGCTAATGCCCAACCATAAAATAGTATTTGAATGGTAGCCCCAACTGTTATGGGCAATATGAATACCAACATGGATAAGTAATATCTTTTTTCTATCCTTTTCCTATGCTTGAATACGTAATACATCGAATAGATTAATAGTATGTAACAGTAAAAGATATGAATTAAATACAGATTCCCTCTGGAATATATATTGTTACTATCCACATAGAAAAACCAACCAGTGTGTAAACTGGCAATCGACATAACACCATTAATAACAAATAGGATTGGTAATATATACTTAAAAAATCTTAGTTGTTTTTCATTTTCTTTAATTTGATAGCTTACATATAAAACCCATAAGGTTCCTGCAATCGGTTCAATTACAAAGAGCATAAGATTAAATACTTTATTAAGCAATAAAAATTGCACACCTGGTAACCCATCGAATACCCATGCTCCTACATCACTAAAGATTAATAGTATATTTGTCAGAACTAATCCTAAAAATATTCTATAGCTAATAAATATCTTCTCTAACTTGTTTCTCGCATTGTAATAAATAAAAATTAATATAATTAACGATAATGCACTCGAATCTATAGTTTTGAAATTATCCATATTTTCCATCCTATATGATAATACATTTGCTTCAATTTATTATAGCATTAAAGCTATTACTATAACAAGAGATTAAATGTCTTTACGTAAACCCAAAATTCAGAGCAGTTTAAAGACCTATTTACATTATCTTTACTTAATAGTCTTCTTTAGCACTGTCAAGGTATTAGATGTACTGCTATAACTTTTTAATAAGCTTTCGTATTTAAGGATTTTATTGTAATGAGTGATGGAGAATAGTACAATATAAATATAAGAAATGAGGCACATAATTGCATGATAGACAAAGGAGACAAAATTATGAATGATAAAACGGTGGTGTTAAATGCAAGCCTGGTAAATTATGATGGAAACGTAGATTACTCACAAATTGCATCTGAGGTAGTAATCTATGATGAAACACCTGAAAATAAAATCTTGGAACGAGTGGATGGGTTTACAATTGTTGTAACAAAAGAAATGAAAGTTAGCGGTGACATTATTAGACAATTCCCTGATAGTGTTAAGATGATCTGTGAAGCCGGAACAGGATATAATAACATAGATTTGGAGGCAGTACGTGAAAAGGGAATTATATTATGCAACATTCCCGCATATAGCAGTGAAAGGGTAGCACATACAGCAATACTAATGATTTTAAATCTGGCAAGCTCTATGCAGAAACAGCTTCGTATGCTTTCGGTAGGAAACCACGACAATTTCCATAAGCACTTAATGGTAGACCATGTAGAATTAAACGGTAAAACCTTGGGTGTAGTCGGTTATGGAAATATTGCAAAAGAAACAATAAAAGTGGCACAAGCACTGGGTATGAAGATTTTAGTGTCTACCAGAACCCCCAAAGCAGCTGAAGAGGGAATTCACTTTACAACTACAGAACAACTTTTAAAGCAAAGCGACTTTATATCTCTCAATTGCCCATTAAACGATTCCACCAGGCATATGATTAATAAAGAAACCTTGGCAATGATGAAACCAACTGCCTATTTAATCAACACTGCAAGGGGCGCACTTATTGATGAACAAGCATTGATTTATGCCTTACAAAATAATGTCATTGCAGGTGCAGGATTAGATGTACAGGAAGTAGAACCCTTAGATGATGCGAGTCCATTGTATACCATGGATAATGTCATCCTTACTCCGCACATGGGATGGCGGGGATTAGAAACCAGACAACGTTTAGTATCCTTAATCCAGAAAAATATTAGTGCTTTTTCGAAAGGACAGCCTATTAATAGAGTAGACTAAACAAAATAATTGCATTATTATAATATAATTCCTAAAATATTTATCCAACTCCATATTCATTAAATACAATGTTATGCCCCTATAGTGGTGCGAAGCGCCATTATAAGGGCATTTTTTTATAACTCACTCTTTTAGACGATCACAAATTCATTTCCAGATAGTTTATCGCTTTTTGCTTTATTTGTCCTCAAAAGAAATCATTAATCTGAAAAGCTTAGCCATGAACTGATATGTTTACTACGTATGTGCTGTTTAAGAAACCAAGATACCACCATGATAGCAGATAATCTCTTTCGCTTCATATGACTTGATTTTTTGAAGTGATTCCTCCGCTTTTTTGATATCTAATGTATATTGGGGATTAGCAATTACTAGCTTCCCTTTATCTAGTGCAGCTGCATCTCCTGCTATCATAACTTTTTGCTCATTAACAAAAATAGATATATGACCGGGTGTATGACCGGGTGTTCCAAGGATGGTACAACCTCCACACCAATCAAAGGTATCTCCATCTTTTACTTCTAAATCTACTGGAACAGGCTGAACCTTTTTCAGTATATTACAGAACTGCAACCCAAATTGCTTTTGCTCTTCCGGTAAAGTCACCTGTAATGCCTCTGCCTGTTCCAATCGAAGTGATTTCAATTTACCTGAAATATAAGGTGCTTCCTCTTTACTCGTAACAATCTGAATCAGTGGAAATTCATATTTTAATGCATATGCTGCACCCATGTGATCATGATCTTGATGCGTAATTAGAACATGGGTTAAATCAGCACAATTAAGATTATTTTCTACCATGGCTTGTTTAATTGCAGGTAAAAAGCCTGTATAACCGCAGTCGATTAGAATCATATTCTGATTATCAACTAATACAACTGGGTGGATTACATCCTCAACTTCACTAAATTTGAAGCATATATCTAAAACAATAATTTGATTCATCTCTCTATCTCCTACTATGTTTTTATCATCATATAACTATAAATTATCATATCTGTGAAAGGATAACTGCCATTTCCTCCGGCGGCAATAGTACATCTGTCGTCGCCCAGGTAATTATTACATTCCAATAACCCCCGAATCTATAGGTAAATGCATACTCTAATGGGACATTTTAATCCGACTCCTACTTATTTGACCGATACATATTCATTACCTTCAATATAAAATCTCCAAGGGTAGTCCTTTGCTTCCTCTGCATAGTCTATCCCTACCCGCTTTGTTGTAACAACACTAAAGTTTTGATTTTTGCTTTCCTCTACATATATTTCATTTCCACACAAGTCTATACCATTGAGGCTCCTATCTAAAGATAATGCTCCACATAACTTCCCGGGTCCATTGGTGAGTCCTCTGCGCTGACTTTTAGTCAACTCATCGAATACCTTTCCAAATCTCCTTTGTGCCATCCACTCAGTCCCTTCCAGTGGTTCAACCGCCCTTATTAAAACCGCCTGCGGAATCTCTTTTTCATTCGTTACTATATTAAAACAGCAGTACATGCCATAGATTAAAAATATATAAGAAAATCCAGGACTTCCATACATAACTTCCACTCTAGATGTTCTTCTGCCACCGTAGGAATGAGCAGCTTTATCTTCTACACCCATATATGCTTCTGTTTCTATAATCTTAACCGAAATTCTTTGACCGTCAATTTCGTGTACCAACACCTTTCCCAGAAGTTCCTTGGCTACTACGATTGAGTCCCGGTTATAAAATTCCCTCTCCAATTTTTTCACTGTGTGCCTCCTTATCTGTTATCTGTATCTGTCATGATTTTCTTGTTAATAACCATTCAACCCTGCCAACTCCTGCCAGGAAATATCAGGATGTGTATACCTCTTTCTATTTTGGGTCTTATCCTTGTAGTTAATTGCTTTTACCGGACAATGATGAATACAGGCTAAACATTGTTCACAGTGATGCTTAAAATATGGCTTTCTGTCTTGGTCATAATCAATGTTGCTTACTGGACATACTTTTTGACAGATACCGCAATGAATACACGCGGAAGAAACATTAAAATGTTTATCCATATGCGGAACAAAACGGGAAAAGCTCCTATTGATAATATGATCCAATGGGTTGATTTTTAATGCTGTCAGAGTAGTAATTCTTTTATTTATGTTGCCGATAACTAGCTCTAAATCAATGGCCGATTGTCGTGTTTCCTCTTCTACGGTATCACCCATGTTATACATAATGACATAGTTTGAAAACATATCAAGTTTTTCAGCGTAATTTAGCGTAATCTCTTTTCTCTTTAATAAACTGTACAATTGAGCTGTCGCATTGCCCGCAGCAACAATACTTCCACAGGTTGCAACTGCAAAAAAGTAGGCATTCTTGTTATTTCTAATATCTAAATGTAAAATAAAATCCTTAACTTTTGAAGGGATTCCTCGAAAATAAGTCGGATAGATAAATCCAATGGCATCGTAATCCTCGGTTAGGGTATAGTTCTGATGAGAACCCATAGATACAATATCACAGTTTTTCAATTCTTCTGAGATTTTCTTTGCCGCCCATAAGCTGTTACCTGTTCCTGAAAAGACGAAAATAATGTTTTTACTCATACCATATACTCCTATATCATTTAGAATTACTTGTTTCTATGAAAAATACCCCCATTACCAAATTCAAATTTTCCTCCTGCCTCTATCTCAAAATGTTTCTTTGCAATTCCCAAATCAATTAGATCTGCTCCATAGTCATCAGCAATTTGCGCACTCAGGAGGTTCTTTTCATACTTAAACATTGCTTTTTGTGTATTTTTGGCACTTGGAGCAAGTAATACCGACCTCATCCCGTCTTGTATCCATTGAGGCAAAGGTTGGTCACTTACAATTCTTTCTTCCAGAGTTTTTATTTTTCTATGTGTAATTGACCGCATCATTTTTTCTTTAAAAGAGGTTCCTGCCACTTTACCTACAACAATGACACAAGCCAATTCCTCATTATCATCAATAATGAATTCATCCTTATCAAAAGTTCCTCCGACCCAGCAGGTTCCTAAGCCCAGATCCGTTATATCAAGCAACAAATCTTCTCCGTAATATCCTATCTTCTCCTTGAAATTTTTATCTTCTTTATTTCCTTTCATCAATATAACGGAACGAATATTTACAAACAAACCATAAGTCTTTCTTAACTTCTGAAAAGCACTGCTTCCATCCTCCAGGAAGGATATTGTTAAGCCAGATGCTTTATTTAAATCATTTATCTTAGTTATAATTCTTTCCTTTTCCTGATTTGTAATTGGCTCACTTTCAAACTTTCTTCGTGAAATTCTATTTTCTATCGCACTGCGCATATAATTACCTCCGAGTTAATTTAGTATTTTTGTTATTTTTCCATTCTGTTACATTCACAGAATTAAATATTATATTTAATAGACCTTAATAATAATCGTCGTAATTTTGACGTTGCGTTTGTAACACCTTAACTGTATAATAATACCTAAAATATAAAAACTCAAGTGTAATTATACCTGACGTTACAAAGGAGGACTATTTGTCAATGAAGAATAAAAATAACGTCTTACAGAACCAAATAGCGAAAGAAAGTATTTTTACGGCACTTATGATTTTAATGGAACAAAAGGGCTTTAAAGAAATTACCATCACCGAATTAACAGAAAAAGCTGGAGTGTCCCGCATGGCCTTTTACAGAAATTATAATCAGATGGAGGATGTTATTTCGAATTACTTAATGGAATACTTCGAAGTCTATTCTAATCAAATATTGACCAAAGAAAGTTTTGATACTTACGAGAGTACACGGTTATATTTTGCATGTTTTCGGAAACAGGAAAAATTAATTTCAAATTTGATTCAATCTAATTTGACTAATTTATTATTCGAAAGCAACATTCAATTTTTCCATACTCTTTTCAAAAATATATGTGAAGATGCATGTTCCTCTACAAAGCAAAAGTACTATGCGGAATTTATAGCTGGAGGCTTCTATAAGGTTTTAATTGAATGGGCAAAAAATGGTATGGAAGAAAGTGATACTGATATGGCTAGATTTATTAATACTCTCAACATAAATAAAGCTGTCACCTTCGCGTAACGATTTTATTACAAACGATTAATGCAAGAAACATTATCATTCTATTGCGGTTTGGAATAATTATGTAACCACTTAGACCAGTATCCCACGGCTTTGTGCAGCACTGGTATAATAAATAACATCAAAACAATCCCCAACAAGGCTTCTAATAGGATAAGTCCCAGATCATAATGCAATATCATTTTTGCTTTATATATAAACCAGATACTAGGCAGTATAAAAATAATTGATGTGATTACACCGGGAACATAATGCTGAAACGGAAATCTGTAATTATCCCTATTTGACAAATGAATCATCTACAATTACTATACTTATGTAAATCTCACTTAGAAAGGATTTTATTATGAAACAATTTTATCTCCGCCTGCTCCGCTTAATCTGTGGACTTATTCTATATGCACTAGGAATCGTAGTCACACTAAATGCCAATATAGGATACGCTCCCTGGGAAGTTTTCCATGTTGGATTCTCTAAGACAACTGGAATAAGCCTTGGTACCGCTTCTATTATTGTCGGAGCAATTATTTTAATCCTAACTATCTTGCTTGGAGAAAAAGTAGGGCTTGGTACCCTTTTAAATATGGTACTAATTGGGGTTTTTCTCGATGTTATTCTTGGTTTACATATAATACCCTCGACCCATAACTTCGGAATCGGAATACTAATGTTAATTACAGGGTTGTTCATTATTGCTTTGGCTTCCTATTTTTACATTGGATCAGCCTTTGGAGCAGGTCCCAGGGATAGCCTAATGGTTGCACTAACTCGAAAAACAAAGCTACCGGTGGGTGTCTGCCGTGGCACAATTGAGCTATTGGCAGTATTTGCAGGATGGCGACTTGGCGGTATGTTTGGTATAGGAACAATTATATCTGCTTTTGCAATTGGTTTTTGTGTCCAGGCAACCTTTAAACTGCTTAGATTTGATACCACTAAGATTCAACACGAAACCTTGGGATTGACCTATAAAAACCTATTTATGTTAAAAAAATCTACAAGATAAAATGGCAAGTCGTTTCTCTTGTAAAGTAAATAGAAAATTGAAGAGAAATAAAAACCTTAAGAAAGTGCTAGTTCTGCACTTTTTTAAGGTTTTTTGTTGTTATAGAATTTATATAACTGCTTCATCTATTTCCTATTAGCTATATTACAAGCAATATACTTTTCTTTAATACTTTTCTTTAATACCTTACATTTAGTACCTTCGCTTCCTTTATAGCAAACTTATTAAAATATGCATTCTCTTTCGGAATCCAAACGCTTACAAATTGTTTTAATCTTTCTTCACCATTACGGTTTCTGATATTTTCAATTTGTGTCTCATTATCAATATCCATAAAAATCTTAAGATCATATACATCTCCAAAATACGGGTGCTGACTATAGGATCCCTCAATAATATTAAGACGTTTATGATTGATAACATCAGTGGTTTCATCTATCCTTTGGTCTATACAGCTATATTTCCTATATTCTACCTCTTGTTTCTCTAAAAGCTTATCGATTATCTCTGATTTAAATCTTTCGTAATCAACATTACCACCGATTTCCTTAACACGTTCCTCTGTTTTTTGATCTTCTCTTAAGAAAAAATCATCCATATGAAACAGATTGCTATCATATACACTTTGTATATAATATCCCAAGGTTGTCTTTCCACTGGCACATTTTCCATCAATCGCTATGATCAGATTATCCTTATCTGACTTCAACAATTTATCTACTTCCAGCAGTACAGGCTCAAAACGCTTTACACAGGCTATTTTCATGTCCAAGTTGTCGTTCTTTGCCAGATGTTGCATAATCGTTTTGTTCGTCCTCATTTTATCCTCCATAATACCGTATTCAAAGGTTATTTATGATTAAACCCGTTAAAACTGCAAAGAATACTACATATAATAAATACAATATAAACTTGCGAATACCTAATACAATTTTTACAGCTCCTAGATTAGTTATTTTTGTAGCTGGGCCGGTAATCATAAATGCTGCAGCAGAACCCATACTCATACCGTCATAAAGCCATTGCTGCAACAGAGGTATCGTTCCACCCCCGCACATATAAAGCGGAACACCAATGGTGGCTGCCATCAATACTCCAAATCCCTCGTTGTTACCAAACAGTTTAGCAAATGTATCGGTTGGTACATATCTTTGAAACAATGCGGATAGTGCAATTCCTATCAGAAAGTAAAGCCCAGTTGCTTTTACATTTCGTCCGAAATTCTTAAGAAAACGTAAAAGAATATTAGGATCAGTATCACGGCTTCTCGATTCAGCAAAGGACGAAAAGTTAAAAAATGAAGTCTTCCTGTAGAATATATGTACTAACAGTCCTGCTGCAATACCACACAGAAGACAGACAGCTATTCGCACAATCAATGTTTTCGTGCCTAATGCAACGCTATAAATAATCAACTGCGGATTAAGTAAAACAGATGACATCATAAAAGCAGCCAGCCAGTCGTCTCTCATTCCTTTACCAGAAAAGGATGCAGCAATTGGGATTGTTCCATACATACAAAGGGGAGAAGCTATACCAAGTAAACCTGCTGGTATAATACCAAACAGCCCAATCCTTTTATCCTGTAACCGTTGAAACAAGCCATGTATCCGTTCTTTGCCAAACACAGATATTGCCGATCCAATGATCATTCCTAGCAACCAGTATATAAAAATCTGATGCAATTGTATACTAAAATAATACCATAAATATATAAATTCCCGATGCAAAATATCAATCATCGATGTTTACCAATTCATACTCCCGACTGCCAAGTCCAATTTTTTCTGCACTTTCCAGGGTATAAAGTCCATTCTTACTTTCAATTCTTTTTACAAGTGTTTCATTACCTTCTGCATCATAGATAAGATCAATACATGCTTGATCTAGTGCAACCGGATCTGCAGAAGAAAGAATTCCGATATCATGGATATCAGGTTCAGCCGGTCTTCCATTGCAGTCGCAATCTATACTAATCCTGTTCATAACATTGATGTAGACAATATTCTTACCATTATTCAGACTGTCAGATACTGACTTGCCTGCATCAGCCATTGATTCCAAAAAGCTGTTTTGAATTCCTCCCCCCATAGTTTTATTGCTTTTTCCAGCTGTATGAATGAGACATTTACCCTCTCTAGAGGCAATTCCGATGGAAATATTTTTTATCGCTCCTCCATAGCCCGCCATCTGATGTCCTTTAAAATGAGATAATACTAGAAAAGAATCATAGTTTGAGAAGTTAGCACCTACCAGATTCTCTTTCAGCTTAATTCCTCCATTAACTGGGAGATTAATTGAGCCGTCAGCATCCATGATATCCACCTCAGCAATATCCGTAAAACCATGATCCTTTGCCACTTGCAAGTGCATCGCTGCTTCACCACGAGAACCGCCATACGCCGTATTACATTCCACAATGGTACCTTCAACATATTGCACCAGATCTTTAATTAATTCTGGCTTCAGATAGTTGCTGGCGGGAGGTTCACCCGTACTAAGCTTCACAGCAACCTTTCCTTCCGGTGTCCAACCCAGGGCTTCATAAACAGCCATTAACCCTCCCGGACTAATGTCGGTTGTCATATAAACCTTTGGTGTTTCCTTTGGCATCTCAGTTACTGCCTCTAAATCAGAGTCATCTAACTGCTCTGTGTTACTAACATCCGAATTAACCACTTCTGTACTATCTACCTCTGAATCTTCTACTTTTGACCCTTCCACATTAGAACCTTCTATATCAGGGTCAGCATCCTTATTAACCTGTGAATTTTTACATGCTACGAAGGAAAACGATACCATAAGTATTAGAACAAAACAAATAATCCTTTTTAATTTCATATCTCACACCCTCCACCCTATTTCTTTAATTATTATCCCTTGGATATATCCCAATCAGGCAACTTTAACATAATGTAAGAATGTGAGAAAATTGTGAGAAAAATAGTAAATTTATATGAAGATTTACGTAAGTTCTATTTCCTGAACATAAAAATCCCCTTTCATTAAATTTAACAAAAGGGGTGTTAAAAATGATTGTGATTATAATTTGTAATAAACAATCAGTCCTTGATCAAGTTATTTTGAATTGCATATGCAAACCAAAAAGTGGTTTGAGTTTCATTACTGTCTACACCGTAATTCATACCGTGAGCCTTTAAATAGGTACTCACAATGGAAAGTCCGATGCCGGTTCCTTTTTTACGTCCGCCATGATGTTGACTACGCTGATATCTTTCCCAGATGATTATCTGATCCTCTTTGGGAATAGGTTCACCCGGATTGACAACAGATACTCGTATCTCGTTGTCCAATTTTTCAATTACTACAAAAATTACTTCTCCATCTGCGGTATGATTAACTGCATTATTTAATAAATTTCGCATAACCTGACAGATTTTCATTGCATCTACATTAACAGGAATATCCCTTAGATAACTTTCCAAACGAATTGTTATTCCATACTCAATGGCGTATTGTTCGCAATGGATTACTTCTGAGTTAACCAGCTCATATAGATTATACCAATCCTTTTTTAGCTGGACATATCCGGCCTGTAGCTGTGAGTAATCCATGATATCGCTGACCATCTCGCTCATTCGACCAGCTTCCTGTATAATCAGATTAAGATCTTCCTTACGCTTTTCATCATCTTTCCAGTTGATATCCCGTACCATTTCAGCATAACCTCTGATAACAGCTAGCGGTGAGCGCAACTCGTGGGATACGTTGGCGATAACTTCTTTGCGTAGGACATCCACTCGTTGGAGTGCCTGACTAAGCTCATCTACCGAATCGGATAATTGTCCAAGTTCATCCTTTAGGGACAGCCCAGGTGTTGCTGTTAATTCACCCTTCGCAAGTTTGTCTACTGTGTTCTTTATCATGTGTATTGGTTTCACAAAATGGCGGGACAACAAGGCAGCTAACAAGGCAGCCGCCAGTGACAGTGTTATACTCAATGTCACAAGCTGGTTCCGGTTGATACGAAGTACCGTATGTAATTGATCCAGAGAATGGTACAAAACAACCAATGCCTTTTGATTGTCGTATACCACTGGAATGCCGATTTCAAGTACTAATGGTTCAGAGCTAGATTGTATAATCCTATGGTACGATTTTCCCTTTAAAATCTGTTGATATTCTTCACTCTTTGTCAAATTATTTAGAAATGCACAAGTTGCTTCCAAAGAGTTTACATCTATTAATCTATATCCTAAGCTGTAAAGTGCAATCAAACTTCCGTGATCATCAATCAGCATCATCTTGCCGTTCGTAGACTTGCTGATCGAAGGTAGCAGTTGATCATAGTGAGCAAGGTCTTTTGTTTTTAACTGTTCTATGGTAGGCTGCAAACGACTTTGTACTTCAGCTACAGTGGAATCAATATAATTTCGTTCAAACAAAAAAATCTGTACAACCCACATAAAAACTATGCTAATTGACACCAATAGCATCATAATTAGCCACAAGCGTACAACTATCTTGGAACGGTAGGGCGACCTTTTACAACTCTTTTTCGTATTCAAATTTATACCCAACCCCCCATGCAGTTTGAATTACTTTCCTATAATCACCCAAATGCTCCCGAAGTGACTTGATATGGGTATCTACCGTACGTGTATCACCATAATAGTCATATCCCCAGACCTTATTCAACAGTTGCTCCCTACTAAGGACCAGTCTTTCATTCTGCGCAAGGTATAATAGTAAGTCAAACTCTTTGGGTGGCAGGTTAAGTGCCTTCTGACCTACCATTACTGTTCGTGAACCAGGTGAGACACTAAACTCTCCAAATACAAGTTTATCACAGGACTTTTTTCCACTACGTTTAAGCACAGCACCGATACGAGCCATCAATTCCTTTGGACTAAAGGGCTTTGGTACATAATCGTCTACACCAAGATGAAATCCCAGCAGCTTATCATATTCTTCGCTACGGGAAGTCAGCATAATAACAGGAACCTGGCTTTCCTTACGGATAACTCCCAAAGTTTCAAAACCATCAAGTTCTGGCATCATAACGTCCAATACAACGATATCAAACTGTATGCTGTTTAATTTCTCAATTGCTTTCTGTCCATTTTCTGCCTCTTCGCACTGATATCCATCTAATTCAGCATACGTCAATACTAGTTTCCGAAGATGTATATCATCATCAACAATTAGTAATTTTGACAACCTGACCCCCTCTTTCTAAGAATACGTATCTTATTAATCTTATAATCACAATTCCGTCTCTGTCTAATCAGGTCTTCCAGTTGTTATGAAGTATGTTTTGTATCAGTTATGAAGTTTGTTTTGTATCAGTTATAATGTTTTATTACTGTTATGAGAATTAAATCACTGAAGATGTGCTATTATTTATTTTCTATTAGTTTCAATCCAGTGAACTGCAAAATCCACAAGCTCCCTCTGATTCATGCAGGTAACCACGGCATTGCCTATGTTTCCTTTATTCACACTTGCTAAAGCTTCAAAAGCTTCCCCTAGTTGTTCAAAATCTTCTCCGTCCACAACAAGAGTTTCATAGGTAACCCATTGCCTCATTCCATCTACTAACATGGCGCTGCTTTCTTTGGCATATCTTTTTCCAGGGTACTCTGCCCTGACATCGGCAAGATGAAGGGAAGTATTTTTATCATATCCAACTCCAATCAAAAGCACCTTGCCATCTAACGCATATAATTTACCAACGGGCGAAGCTTCACCAAAAATATCACATAAGTCATGATCCTTTATTAAATACTCTGCACTTGCTCCTTTCGCTGCAAAAGAGCGTGCCGGATGAGAACTTCTTATTGCTCCTGGCCATTTGCGAAACATTTCAGCAACGGCACCCATTGTGTTGGTGGGTGTAATATCCTTATCATAAGCCGGCCAGTTTTCTCTGATAAACTGCCACCATTCCTTCGGTTCCTCCCAATGCACTCCTGCTTCCGGATCTAAATTCTTCCAGCTTTGAGTCGGCATCAAAAGAGTTCCTCTGTCCGTTAGTGTTTCAAGAAGTGCTTCGATAATAATCTGCGCTCCACCACACACATATCCCAAACTTCCTAGTGAAGTATGGACAATGACATTGTCTCCTGCCTTTAATCCCAGCTCCTTAAAGCCTTTTACTAAATCTTCTTTTAATACTATCTTCCTGTTTTCCATAGGTTAATAATCCTTATCACTATATGTATTTTCATGGTTAACATAACATGCTATTGACTTATATTGATGAATTCATAATTAAATCATTCAAAATTGCTTTATCTTTCGTGAGGCTTTTATCTGCAGCATTGAGCATAGACGTCAATTGACTAATAACCTGCTCGATCTTACCTTTGGTATTCTGTACCTGTGTTTGTGATTGATTAATTCTATCCAATACCGCCCAATCTGCAAACAATCCGTCAAAAAAATAGTCTGCAAAGTACAAAAATCCATCAATACTAACTTGCATATCCGCAGAGATTTTCACGTCGGTTAATTCTGTTTTAAAACGGTTTAACTGTACCTGCAAATTCTCAACCTGCTGTTGCGCATCATCCAGATGCCCATGTTTCGCCATATCAGAAATGAACCCACCTCCCAGAAGGTCCCAAGTACCCCAGCCCTCTGCGCTATCAAGGCTAGACAGAATACTATTAACGGTCGCAAGTGCTGACTGTCCGGCACTAAGTGCTTCTTGAATTTCTTTCCTCTGCCCCTCCAGATAGGCAATGTGTACTTCTAACCGAAGAATATCGTCTGACTCTTTCGTACCAAGGGATTTAATGGCCTGCATCTTATCCTTCAGCGTCTGCTCATATTGCTGCTCGCATTCGAACAGTGCACTAAGCTCTGCCTTATAACGTTTAATATCTTCCTCAACCGCATTCAGTTCACATGCTGCAACGTCATACTTAACGCTGGCAGCATAGGCTTCTTCGCGCTCTTTATCTAACTTTTCATCCATCTTGCCAATGACTCCATAGAAGAAGGCGGTTAAACTACGACCTTCCAGACGTTCCACATCGGCTTGCTCTTCTAACTTACATTCTTTAAGCGTATTGACTTTGTCTTGCAAAGCCTCACGCTGTATGTATAATTCTTTTAGCTTGGACTCTATATGCTTTTTTTGTTCAACTTGCAGCCGAAGAAGCTGCATTTTTTCATTATAATATGACATAATTGACTCCTTTTGATTCTCAACTAAATTTCGTTCTCCTTAGTTTACCCTAAATAAATGTAATGATAAAATGCTTTTATTTGTCGGCAAGCGACCTAAATATCTCATTACACCATTCTGGCAATCTTTTAGCAAACCACTCTTCATTTCTCCATAAATCATGATGTAAAACAATTCCTAGCAAAATCTGTAGCGCAAAGTAATAATCAATTTCTCTTCTATTTACTTTATATCCTCTAAACTCTTCATAAGCCTTGATTGTACTCATTTTGCATTTTTCATCAGTAACAAAACTATATACACTTCCAAAATCCAATAAAGGATTGCTATATCCCAGAAGTGAAAAATCAATTGGTACCAACCCATCCTCAGTAATTAATATATTTGATAGCGATAAATCTGAATGTATAAGAATATGTTCAGACTCCGATTGTTTTAATTTGTCCCCGATTAATTCCAATGTAGCAGACATTGTTCTATAATATTTTTTATCAATCTTTTCGTTTTCAGAATAACTTGATATAAGTTCTATTAAATTCCTGCACATATCCTGATTATAATTAAGAAAACTATCTGCCTGATATCCTTTAGCTGTCGCATGCATTTTTCCTATCATTACACCTAATTCACAGCCGAAATTTTCCGTTAAATCATTCTTATTCACAATCCTGCCAGGTAACCAGGTGAGCATGGTCGCTGGCGTTCCATCCTTAAGTACTGTAACTAAATTATTTTCAATATTTCTTATGGGAGACTGTACATTCATACCACGCTCTTTTAAATGCTCTATAAATTTAAGTTCCTCCTCATGGATTTTAATTATATCTGCTCCTTCATAACGCCATGTGGTATTAAATCCACTTTTTGATTTATGTACTCTCAATAAATATTTATTATCAATACAATACGTTATGTTTTCATTATGACGAATTAATTCAATTTTTGCGCAAGGTAAGCCATATCGTACGGATACCTCATTTAACAAATCAGCTTCTGTCACATCACACCTCCAAAAAAACTAAATTTAATTACCAATTTCCAATTACTTGGTAGCTTTAACATATTTACTATATTCTGGGATAATCATCAATTCGATATGTCTGTATATACCCTATATCTATACCCTCATTTTATGACTTTCAATTATATTCAAATAGCAGGTTATAAATATTTGTGTAATAACTCTTTAGGGATATGACAATAGTCATTAGGGCACCTACCTAATCTATCTTGATGTTCATCTGCACTTTTAACATAATTCATAAGCGGAAGGACTTCCACTACAATTTTGTCCCTATCTGCTCTTTTTGTTATATAATTCTGGGCATCTTCCAAATGTGAAGACACTTTACTATATACGCCTGTACGATATTTTTTTCCCACATCATTACCTTGTTTATTCACACTGTAAGGATCTATAATCTCAAAAAAATAATCCATTAGTTGAGAAACCGTTACAATTTCAGAGTCAAATTCTGTTTTTACGCATTCAGCATAACCATCATACTCACTTTCGAGAGTACTTGAATAACCATTTGCTCGTCCTGCTTGAGTATTTACAACGCCTTTTAACGTTTTGATAAATGCTTGTACACCCCAAAGACAGCCCCCTGCAAAATATATTGTTTCAACCATAGTTTTCCCCTATCTTCTTTCTTCAAATATAATAATCAGTAGTTCGATTAGACAATAAATGTTGCATTTTACTACGTATTGATAGAAATGTATTATAAATATAATATAATGGGAAGTTGGCTGATTGGATAATTGCTAATTATATTGCTACAATTGGAACAAAATTATCAGTTAGATGATATCCCATCTTTACTCTAAATATTTTTGGTGTTAACACATGAGACATTGTATAGCGTGTAGTTATATCATTTTCAGCAGTTGATATTTCAAAGCAACCGCTTTCAATAACCCATTTATGAATTTGTTCTTTAGTAATATTACAATCTTCCTCAGTGTCCTTTGACGTTGCAACAGCATATAAACCTCCAGGAAAATCTACTAATTTATATTTATCAAAGTTGTCATAATTGTCAGGGACTGCAAAAACCCATTCCATAGATTTTTCTTTCTCGTTATACCACATAAAGTCACGAGGTGTAATATAATGACTTACGTCTATTTCCGACCACCATTTATCAAACGCCTCAAGTTCCTCCATATTAGTTATTGCTCCTGAGCTTACCACTTTTAATTGGGGTATTTTGATTATTCTTATATTCTGCATGTAAATATCCTCTCATTCAATTGTTTTGATATGCTTAATTCGTATTGATTATCGAGAGCTAATTGTTTTCTAATCATCCATTATATTAACAATAAAGCCTTTCCACCTAATTCAACAAGATAGATTTTTTGCATTCGATCCCATCATTCCAGATTGGACGGCATTACGACGTGACCCATTGCTCTTTATCCCATAGCCCATAGATAGCAATCAATCTCTCAATTTCTGATACGCTGGCAGATAATTGTAATCGGAAACCAAAACCTCCCGATTGCTTATAATGGCTTTCAGAACAATTTCGTCAGAGTCTTCATCGGCAATGATTTCAAGTTCTGTTTCCGTTTTTAATTGAATTCTATAATAATAACGATTATTTCTTCATATGTATTCCTCTATGTTTACCCTGGTAGTGTCAAATCTGACACTCCTGTCCTCGTACCACGATGTTTAAGCTAAAAACTATGGTTTTTAAATATAATGGGCAGTTCACGATATTCTAGAAAATTCATTTTTCTTTCATTAATCTTATAGTTTTTTTCCATTTCTCATACAAATCATCTTCATTTCTGGAACTCCGATATTCATTGCAATCATGCTACATTTTGTCATTAGCAGAAAATAAATATTTTTATTCTCATTGCTTAAACATTCATAGTTTGCTTGTCCTTTTGCAATTACAATATCTGCGTTTTTGTAAATTTCCTGAAACCTTTTTGAAGTTCTGTATAAAACAGTTCCCATTGAAGAATCCCCATTACTTATGATGGTTGCATGATCGTCAATACCAACGAAGTAAGCATCTTCTTCTACTGAATCATTTACGACTGCTTCTCCTCTTGTGCCAAAGAACACCTGACAAGATGGATTTAATTCTTTGATTTTCTTAATTAAAATCTTATCAAGACAGATTTCACCACAATTATCTCCCAAATAAAGAATTGTAGCTGCATTACCAATTTCCTGTATCAGAAGATTTGAATGGTTAATCTCCAACTGTTCTTCTTTTAATCGTGTAAAGCTAGTTTCAATGTCAGAAAGTAACAGATTATGAATTGGATTAAAGTCAATCATATTTCCTATAATTGCATATTTGATAGCTTCTATAAATGAATTTTCAACTCCATTTATCTCCCGTTCTAAGTCAGGAATCTGCTCCAAAAACATTTTATTGTACTGTACTCTGGTTTCTTTATACGGATCTTCATTCCCTATTTCTTTCTTTAGTAAAACAAAAATCTCTCCAATCACTTCTGGTGTTGAAGATGTCTTAAAATCAACCTGACTTAGATATGTAAAAGTTTTTCTTAGTAATTGTTCTTTATCCTCTAATCCAACCATGGTTGCAACCTTTATTGCTTGATTGACTATGCATGGTAAGCAGTTTTCTTGTATTTTCATATATGTTTTTCTCCATAAAGACTATATTATTTATTTAACTTACATTACTTCCTAAACATAATGGGAAGTTCGTTAATTTATATACAGCTATCTATTTCATTGATAACTTTACAATCACTTCCTAATTCTAATTTCAGTCTTTGATATGCAACGTTGGCTCTATTTATAAAATCTTGCTTCTGTTCATATGTCCAAGGAGAAGGATTTGACGGACAGTCCCAATCAAGATATCCATGATATATATTTTCAAGATCATTCAATTCCATAATTAAATCCTTTGATATAGGTAACATTTCATTATCTACAGGATAATTAAATTTTTTACGAGCATTATCAATTACTGACCACAAACAGGTCCCCCCATGTTCAAACCAATACTTAATATGTATTTTGTCATATATTCACCTACCAAAATAAATTATATAATAATATCACGAGTTATTAAAATACCTATCCATTTAAATAAACATAATGGAAGTTTGATGTTACCAACGATGGCGAACTATGCTTCTTTTGACTTCATCATCAGACATTCACTGATACCTTTTCTATATAAATCAGGTATTTCACCAATTTCAGTATATCCTAATCTTTCATACAATCTTTTTGCACTTGAATTAAAATCAGCTACAACCAAAAATAGCTTTGAATAATCGGTAAAATATTCGTTCTCAACAAACCTTAAGAGAACTTCCCCTATTCCCTGACCACGATTTTCGCTTTTCACGGCAACAATATGTATATAAGGGAAAGAATGAAAAATTCCATTTTTAATTACCCATATAAATCCTTTGCAATGATTATATTCTACTGCAACATATATTTCATTTTTACAAAATCCTTCTTCTAATGATTTACGGGCACTTCCTTTTTCTGAAAAATATCTTTTCCCCAGTTCTGAATTTACTAATGCATCCTCGCAATCATCTAAATAATCTATACTTCCCTTTAAAATTGTTATATCCATAATACATCCCCCGTTAATCTTAAATTTCGTTCATAGTCTAAACCAAGAGCGTATATCAAACTCAATTCATACAACTTATAAACATAATGGGAAGTTAAATAACATATGTTATTTAACTCCTTATCTCTTCTAGCCCTTTAAAAAACTTCCAACCATTTTCAGATAATCCGGTAATCAAGTCAGCAGGAGCCGAAGGTGACTTAAATGCCAAATTCACTTGAGTTATATACTTTCCATCTACTTCTTTTACTTTCTCATTTTCTATGTAACTATCTATTACTTCGTTTCCTCGATTATAGTGATTTTTGTCTTTCCATATTTTCGTTGTTTCTGGAGGTCTTTTAATCTCACTTCCTGCAGTTAATATAAATTTTCCGTCCTTAATAAACAATTTAGCATTATGCTTCGCTGGCGGATAATAGTATCTTAAAGGTTCATTCGTAATCACTTGCTCGTCAATATCAATTCCTTCTGCACTTAGTAGAAACTCTATTTGCTTAATAAAGGATTCAAGATTTGGAAAATCATAAACACTAACATTTGGCTTATTAAGTCTTAAATCTTTATTTGTTAAGACATAGCTACTTTTCTTAAATCGTTGTATAAACTTATACTCCATATAATCAATTGACAGCTTATCAAAGCTGTTATTATCGGTGACAAATAAAATAGCATAAGACCAAAATTCTTTCCCTCTAACATGTTCATCTATTCTTTGTATACCATTAACTGATTGTCCAATATAAACAAGATTTTCACCTTCACTGTCGTTAAATAGAAAGTAGATGGCATAGTTCATTGAACAAGGTAATTCATAGACTTGCTTATAACTTTCTCGTGTAAAATAAAATGCTTTAATTTGGTTTGTCCGATCTTGGTACATCTTTAGATTTGCCGCATTATCAATATCTGGATATAAGTATGTTATTGTTTTCTGCATGATACCTCCTCATACTTGTCTGTTGTATTTGCAAGATTTATTATTTCGTAAACATGATTATAGTTATAAATATAATGGGAAATACGATTATTTCACAATACGGAAATATTGTCGAATCACTCAATTTCGCAGTGCTTGTAATGACATTAGATTTATTATACCATATTTTGTCATTAAACAATATTATTTTATTAATTATGAAAAAATAAGGAAAAGAGACTATTCTCTTTTCCTTATAAATTTAATTTTTATACATTTATCTTTCAACTAATTAGCTAGTTTTTGAAACATTCGGCATTTTAATGAAATCTATAAATTTTATCATTTTGCACCTACCATTCTTTATCTCAAATAATTCGATTGTTATTCTCTTGAACTTCTATTTTAATACTAATTTAGGTTGTGAGGTGTCCGGGAACATACTGTTAGGTGATGTGCGTACGAAATCAGTCATTATTTAGAGTGGACTATTATTCTATTCAACTAATACAGCTTAATTGTTTTGTACCTTTAATAAATCTGATAATGCTACTTTTACTACATTCCTTACATTCTCACTATGATGATTTTCATATTTACTAATAATCGATATATATTTAGGATTATAAGTCATATTCAAGGTATACAGTGTTTCCGCAAGAAGTTCAGGTTCAATAAGGTCTATTTTATCAGCTAAATAATCTAGTTCATTTTTTGAGTATAAGCTTAGTAAATTCAAAATATCTTTCTTGACTTTTATATCTTCATTTTTTATTAAGTATTCTTGCAATAGTATTATAATCTCATCAAAATAGCTTAATTCGTACCCATAATACGGATCAAGATACTTATCAAAACAAAATAATAAGCTTCTTTTGTTTGCAACAGATGAAGTACTAAATACTTCTCGGATTGTCTTTATACCACTTTCTACAATAATGCTTTGTTCTTTAGAATATGTTATAAATTCAAATTCTTGATTACTCATTCTTCACCTCAATATAATACCAGTATTATAGGTAATACGGGTATTTATTTTCGTTCATAAATAAATATTCTTTTGATATAATTGCATTATCGCCTGATTTTTATATATTTTGTTTTCAATAAATTTTATAATAGCTTGATTATTTATCTTTTCTTATATGTGCTTTTCCCATAGTTCGTATTATTTAATAATAATTTGTATGAAATATGTATTAATAAATCATTTTTTCATATAACCATAAATAATTATTTTTAAGAACAGTACTGTATAGAAACCCATAGAAAAACATCTTGCCTTCAGTAGAATTTCCTACCTCTAGTTCTTTATCTAATTCATTAACATCAATATAAACAATATTACTTCTACACCAATCAATTTTAGCAACAACCTGGTGTTTTCCGGGCAATAGGTTATATTCACATGTTTCACCATTTCTGATATCACCACAATAAACATTATCAATATATATTTTGTATTTTCTCAAACTGTCAAAATATGAATATCTTCTTGAAATTCTTACCAATTTAAACTCCTCCTCATAATTAATTACAAATTCCTATACTATCTTTTTTTACTTCGCATTATTGCTATAATATCCTCTACTTCAAATACTCAGCATAATTCATTCTAAGACTTGCACAAAAAATATTCAACAAAATTTTCCTATATTCCCATAAAATAGACTGTAGACTATCTTCATACACCCTTATCACTACAAAAAAAACAAAGTATGTATTTCTACACACTCTGTTCTAAACATTGTTATAACGTTATCTTAACGAAATAAGCTTGCATCACATGGAAGACAATTCTTACCTAACACCCCTCCCTTAATATATCCCTCTAGACAAGTAACTGTACTAAACATAATCCATTTTATAACTTCCTATAGATTTTCATTGCAAAGATATAAGCAACAACTATAATAGCAATACACCAAGCAAGTGCTACCCAGATATCATTTCCAACTGGTTGATTTGATAACAAATTACGAATAGCTTCTACAATAGGTGTTACAGGCTGATTTTCTGCAAAAGCACCTACGACGGAAGGCATAGTATCTGTAGGAACAAAGGCAGAACTTATAAATGGCAGAAATATGATTGGGTATGAAAATGCTATTGCACCATCGGAGGTTTTAGCAGCAAGTCCCGCAATAATAGCAACCCAAGTCAAAGCAAGTGTAAACAGAGTAAGTATTCCAAAAACTGCTAACCAATCTAAGATTCCTGCGGAAGAGCGAAAGCCAATTAACAAGGAAACAAGTATAATCACAATTACTGAAATTGCATTTGAAATTAAGGAAGTTAATACGTGCCCCCACAATACGGTAGATCGAGCTATCGGCATAGAATGAAAACGTTCAAAGATTCCTCGTTGTTTGTCTGTGAACAAACGATAAGCGACATATCCGATTCCACTTCCAATTGCCATTAACATAATACCCGGTAATAGATAATTCGTATAATTTCCTGTGCCTGTTTCAATTGCACCACCAAACACATAAACAAATAGTAACATCATCGCAATTGGTGTAATACAAACCGTAATAATTGTATCCATACTTCTGAAAATATGACGCATAGAACGCCCAAACATAACACTCATATCTTTGAAAAAATATTTACTGGTTGATTTCATTTATTTCTCCTCCTTTTTACCGATGATTGTTAGAAATATCTCTTCTAATGTAGGTTGCTTCTCAACATATTCAACTTTCGCAGGTGGGAATAATTTTTTTAACCCTTCCAGTGTATCAAGAGCTATTATTTTCCCGCCATGAAGAATTGCAATTTTATCTGCAAGTTGTTCTGCCTCTTCTAAATATTGTGTTGTTAAGAATACAGTAGTTCCTGAAGAGGACAATTCTTTTATAATCTTCCAGACTTCTAATCTTGCTTCTGGATCAAGACCTGTTGTTGGCTCATCCAGGAAAATAATCTTTGGATTTCCCACAAGGCTCATTGATATATCAATTCTTCTTTTCATTCCTCCAGAATAAGTCCCTACTCTGCGATCAGCTGCTTCTGTCATATCAAAACGTCGAATTAATTTATCTGCTACTTGATTTGGATTTTTTAGATGTCTAAGTTTAGCTATCATTTGAAGATTTTCTCGACCAGTCAAGATTTCATCAATAGCTGCAAATTGACCAGTAAGACTTATAAGGCCTCTAATGTCTCCTGGATTTTTATCCATTTTAAAACCATTGATTACTACATTGCCAGAGTCTGCTTTCAATAAAGTAGCCATGATTCGAATCATTGTTGTTTTCCCTGCCCCATTAGAACCAAGTAATGCAAAGATACTGCCCTGCTCTACTTCAAAATCTACTCCTTTTAATACTTCTACATTTTTATAAGATTTCTTTACTCCTTTAACTTGAATAATATTTTGCTTCATTTCTTTTCCTCCTTGTAAAATAATTTTACTTAATTATATAACTAACCCTTTTCAAAACAGCTGTAATGGGTAAGCACCAATCGAACTATTGCTCACGCGATTTTAAACAATATATAACTCTCGCAGTAAGTACTTTAAAAGCACACCTTTTGATCCGCACGCGTAGTTGCGCATCATTATGGCTTTTTGTAACAGAAAATTCGGTTGCATTTCCTGTTATGCAAAAAAGAGCCGACAACTATGATTTCATTCATGGTTGTCGGCTCTGCGTCTGGCGTCTGGCTCTTTGATAACTGATATTTTTAATTGTCTTACATTGATTATCGTTTCCTGTTTGCACTTAGGACAAAATAGCGGAAAGTTTTCAAGTACCGTGTTAACACTTATCTTAGTCCTTGTTTTGTTCCTGCAGACAGGGCACATTATCCAATCGTATTTTGGCACCTTAATTGTTTTTTCCACCTAGATATTCCTCTCACTTTGTTTTATCTGTAACCTTTTTCATAGCCTTACTGACTTCTTGGTTAACAGTTTCTTCATAGACGTCAGTATAAGTTTTTGAATCTTTGATTAAGTCGTCGCAGAACGCTGCAACATCTCTACCCGTTACTTCCAGCACACCCTTTTTCATAATTGCACCTTCTTCGAACAGGTCTACAATCCCCGAGAGTAATTCCGTCCCATCATTTAATTCAACAGGACCAACTTTAAATAGATATTTTTGCATCTCTTTATAAACAATCTGATAATCTTTGGGAAGTGCTTTCACACGCGCCATGTGCGCTTTCCATTCGTTTTTACCTTCTAAGATATCTTGTATTCTCATATTAACCTCCATTCTGCCTTTACGCAGCTCAATCAATGAGCGAAAAGCATGCTTCGTGCTTTTTGCCGGTTGAAAAACATTTTTTCAACCTAATCTTCTATTTCCCTAATTTTTTGGCAATATTATTGTTAAGTTGCTCCCTCCACTTGTCGCGATAAGATTTTGCTCCTTCTTTACCAACCAATGCTGTACAAAAGCCCTTGATGTCGTCTCCTAAAACCTCTTGGACACTCATCCCCTCCGAAGCTGATTCTTCTAACAAACCAAGTGCCCCGTCAAGAAATGGCATAAGATTACGACCAGTTAAATCAGAGTGCGGCCAAAGATTATCCTTTATTTTCTCCCATGCTGCTTGATAATCAGCCGGAAGCTTTCTTGCTCGAGCTTCAAAATTTTTCATTTCAGCAGTCATATCACTGCCTGTGATTTTCTCCCAAAAATTCATTATCTCTTCTCCTTTAACTCATTAATTCTTGATGATACAAATTCCCATCTTTCCCAGAACCTACGCAACTCTTCCTTACCCGCAGCGTTGAGCGTGAAAAACTTTCGCGGAGGTCCCATATCGGATGGCTTTTTCGTAATTTCCACCAACTTGTTTTTTTCAAGTCGAACTAAGATGGTATAAACTGTACCATCCACAACATCTGAAAATCCTAGGGCATTCAGACGCCGCGTAATCTCGTAACCGTAGATTTCCTCGTGGCTGATGATTTCGAGCACACAACCTTCTAGTACGCCTTTTAACATTTCTGTTATATTATCCAATTCAATCACCTCTTAACTATTTAGTATTACTGATATTCTGTATCACTGATATTCAGTATTACTTACTACTGCTATATAGTAACACGCAGTAGCGATGTTGTCAATAGGATTTATATAATTGAGCAGGAGGAAATTTCTCTGACTAAGAAATCCCCTCCCATTATGAATCATACTTTGGTTCTTCTGCTACCTTAAGATTTTGCATGTCTCGCTGGTCTGTTACCTTTGATTCCTTATTATCAAGATAGGAAATCACTTTATGTTCATCTAAAGATATTTTCCTTACACCTGCTAGCCGCTCCTTTAGTAATGTATTTCGTTTTGAAACAGTTACATGACTAACTGCGTAAGCAAGCGCTTTCCTGGTTCCTACCATAATTAAGGTTTTCTTTGCTCTGGTGATTCCGGTATAGATGAGATTCCTCTGAAGCATCACATAATGATTCATAAGAATAGGAATTACAACGATTGGGTATTCAGACCCCTGTGCTTTATGAATGGTTGTAGCATAGGCGTGTACGAGCTCATCCAACTCGGTCACGTCATATAGGATAGGTTTTCCATCAAAATCCACCGTTAGCGATCGGTCTTCTAAATCAATATCAATCACTATTCCAATATCTCCGTTAAAAACCTCTTTCTCATAATTGTTTCTAATCTGCATGACCTTATCTTTTGTACGAAATATGGAGCCGCTTCGGCGAAGTCCTTCCCCTGTTGGATTCAAAGCCTCCTGTAATTCCAGATTAAGATTTGTTGCTCCTACAACACCTCTTTGCATAGGCGTTAACACCTGAATCATAGAAGATGGGATTTTATAGAATTGGGGCAGATTACTCTTTACCAGCTTTACGATTTCTGCAACTGACTCTTCTGCTTCTTCCTTCTGAATAAAAAAGAAATCGGTTTCTTTTCCATTAGAGATATCAGGCATTTTACCCTCGTTGATTTTATGAGCATTCATAATAATTCGGCTGGTTTGTGCCTGTCTGAAAATTCTTGTAAGTCGAATTACTGGAAACATGTCTGACTCTATAATGTCTCTTAATACATTTCCCGGTCCGACAGAGGGAAGCTGATCAATATCTCCTACCAGAATTAGTCTCATACTTGGTGGTATCGCTTTTAATAGCGAGTTCATAAGGATAACATCAATCATGGAGCACTCGTCTACAATCAGCACATCTCCTACCAATTGATTTTCTTCATTTTTCTGATAGCCTTCCGGTGGTTTACATTCTAGCAATCGGTGTACCGTTTTTGCTTCAAGTCCGGTGGCTTCTGTCATCCTTTTTGCTGCTCTTCCAGTAGGGGCGGCTAATAATATATTAAGACCATAAGCTCGATACGCAGCTATGATACCCTGAGTAGTCGTTGTCTTTCCTGTCCCAGGCCCACCAGTCAATACCATCACTTTAGCAAGTGCTGCCTGACGGATGGCGTCCGCTTGAACCTCATCATATTTCATATTTACCTTAGCTTCAATGCTTTCCACATCCACAGACAGTTCCTTATTTCCAGTTTCTCTTCGTGCTTTTGAAAGACGTTCCCATAGTTTATCTCCTGCCGGTCCATAAGATAACTTTAATAACTTGTTCGCTGTTCCTGTTTCTGCGTAATAAAAGGGTGGAAGATAAATAGCATCCTCCTCTTGTATTAAATCTTTTACTTGCAGCATATTTTCCAAGGTCTTAATAATATGCTCCTGTTCTGCTTCTAACAATTCAACCGCCTTTTCAAGCAGCTGCTCTCTGACAGCATATACATGACCATCATCCGCCAACTCACTTAAGGTATACATAATTCCACTACGTAAACGTACATACGCTTCCTTACCAAATCCAAGCTTTCCAGCAATGTTATCCGCAGTTTTAAACCCTATGCCCCAGATATCATCAGCCAGACGAAAGGGATTTTCTTTTACCTTATCTATACTCTCATTCCCGTATGCTTTATATATCTTTGCTGCAAAAGAGGTACTGACGCCATGATCCTGTAGAAAGAGCATTATATTTTTTACCTCTTTTTGTCGCTCCCAGCTTTCTTTGATCATTTCGACACGTTTTCTTCCAATGCCCTCTACTTCAATCAAGCTATCTGGATTGGCTTCAATGACAGCAATTGTATCGGTTCCATATTTTTGAACAATTCTTTTTGCAAACTTTGGTCCAACCCCTTTGATTAAACCACTGCCAACATATTTTTCAATTCCATAGATGGTAGCAGGCATGGTTTCTTCCCATTTTTCTGCTGTAAACTGCCTGCCATACTTAGCATCAATCTTCCAATTCCCATCAATGAGAAGTACGGAGCCAACCGTAGCGTCCAAAAGGTTCCCTACAACAGTGACCAGATCCTCATAACCTTTTACGTTCACTTTAAGAACAGAATACCCATTCTCTGGATTCTGATATGTAATTCGTTCCACTATGCATCGTATCTTAACCACTTGGTTGATCTCCATTCTACATTCTAATACCTTAAGGACATATCCTTTAAATACACTTATAATAAAACAAAGTAAGAGTCTTTTCAAGATATCTGACACCAAATCAATAGAAACGTGCTTCTGCAAGTGTTTCAGTTCAATCACCAAAAAGATGGCATCACCGAAGGATAGCCATCTTTTTGGTCTTCCCCTCATTTTAAACTGTTCAAAACTTAGGGGTTACATATGAAATCTGAATTACTTCAGTAGTCTGAACAGAATTACCGCAGCAGCAGCTCTGGATAATTTTGATGCAGGCTTAATCTTACCATTGTTACCTGTAACAATTCCACTCTTAACTAGTGTAGCAGCACTTTCCTTAGCATATACAGCAATCATTTCTTTATCGCTGAACTTGCTCAAGTCAGAAGCTGTACCTGCTGGTAAATCTTTTTTAACATAGTTCAGGGTTCTTGTAACCAGCACCATCATCTCCTGTCTTGTTATCGCTTTATCTGGAGAGAACTTACCATTATCCCCTGTTGCAATTCCAAGTTTCTTAGCTATACCAATTTCATTGTAGTATTTATGAGTTGCTTTTACATCACTAAAGTTTGAAGCTACTTTGCCTGACAATTCAAAGGCTTTCATAAGACTTGCAGTAAATTCTCCTCTGGTTATACTTCCTGAAGGATTGAATTTATCAGCTGAAGTACCTGTCAGTATACCTTTGGCCGCAACTGCTTCAATTGCTTTTTTTGCCCATTTATATTTTCCTATATCACTGAACGTACCAAGCTTAACCTCAACTTTATTGACCAGTTTAACCATTCCCCACTTGTCACGGCTGGAAGAATTAGAGGAACCACCACTCCATACATACTGTCCAACTCTTTTATCAACCTCACCGTTATCCAGCGCTATATCAAAACGCAATTGCCGTCCATCACCTATATTAGTTATATTGAGTCCTGAAAGCGGAATAGCAGCTTCTATCGTATATCCAGCTTTATCACTATCCATTTTGGTTACTAGTTCTACCTTTGGCTGTGGATTTTTATTGTTGTACCAAATGTAATTGCCATCCGCGGACCCTGATAATACCAGCTGGGAGTCAGTTACCTTGAGAGAGCCCGGACTTTCCAGCAATTGAGGACCTACAAACAATTCCAGTCCATCACCGTTCCACATCCAGTCACCTACATTGGGATTCTGCATTGGTGTTGGATCTTTGATATGAGCAAAAACATATAAATTATTATCATCCCAGGCTAAATCGATATCAGCAGATACATTTTCCACCTGCGCTCCTGTAACACGATCCGCATCCGTAATCTTAATGGTATCACCTGCTGGCCAGATAGTATCTTTACTTCCATCAATTGTTATTGTCCCTTCTGCCTTTGGTATTAAAGATTCCATCTGTGTTTTCTGAACCGGAGGATTTGGATTTTTAAGATAGTCATCTTCTCCCGTAATAATGTCATAAATATTATAATTTGTATCCATAACTGATTTCAGGAAGGTTTTATATGGTCTGTCAGCAACATTAAATAATCCGATACCTGCTGCTTCTCCCCCAACTCCCTGGAACCAGCGTCCGGTTGCAGCCTGGTCCATCATTTCAAACCAATGTGCTCCAACTGCATAACCGGAAGCCGCAAGCTTTTCAACATAATATCTGTAATATAAGCCCTTTTCTGCTTCCGTATCGACACCGATACCCGGTGCGTCCAAGCCCTGGGTTGGTTCACTGAAGTGGAACTCCGTAATCATAATAGGTTTGTTTGCAGCCTCTGAAATTGCCTTAAGTCTTTCTAAGTCCACATCGTAGGTATAATAGTTATAAGATATAACATCCAGATACTGACCTGCTACTCTGCAAAGAGTATCTCTGATATCAGCTGTATCTGCAACATTTACAAAATAACGATCGCCCATCAACATATGATTAGGATCTACTTTTTTGAATTCCTCTGACAACATGCCATAGAATTTATGTAAATACTGTTCAAAAAATTCACCCATATCATCTGCAGCAAGGTCTGTATTAAGGGTGATGGCTACCTCCTTCATAGCATCAAAGCTCTCAAAATCTGAAGCCCATACTTTATTTAAAGCAGATATCTTCTTGTACTTTGCTTTCAGCATATCAATCAGTGCACCTTTTGTAGCTGATTCGCTGGCTTTCAAGCTTAGCACAGTTGCATCGAAGCTATGGTAGGGAAGTTCATTTCCGAAGAAATAACCCACTATTTTGGAATCATCCTTACGAGCAGGTACGTTATTTTTTATCAGCCATTGTTTTATGGCTTCTCTTGCTCCCTCTTTATAGGGATCAAACAAGGTAGTGTTGCCTAGCTTATAGCCATCAGGTAGATATTGAAATGGAATTTCAGGAAAGCCGGTTTTATTGTTTTCCACAGATGGAGTTTCTGCGAAACCACCTTCACTGGTAAAACCGAGCTTCTTTAATCGGTCAATCATTCTTGCATAATACTCATTCTGGTCAAATGCTTTGCCATATTTTTTAATTAAATTGGCAACATAAGGTGAGTAATATGCTGAATTGCCACCTAAGAAGGCACCTGTATAAATTCCTTCATTTTCAGGAATCCACTCATAGATTTGCTCTCTACCCTGTACCATGGTATAGGTTTCACCAGGTGAACCAGTACAGCAGGTTCCCAAACTAAAGTAGAGGTTACCCAACGGGTCTACCATTGCAAACTTTTCAGCTTCTCCTTTGTTAAAGGCAAGCTTTTGTACACGGAAGAAACCTGTTGCTTCCAGATTATATTTTTCCTTACTTCCAAGCATTCCCCCATAGATATCACGTTCTGGTGGAGTTAAGCTGTCATAGTACTCTTTGTCTGCAGCAACATCAGCCTCAAGTTGTTCATCACTTGTTACTTTTGAAGCAAAATCAGCATCTTTCCATTGTCCATATTTATCTACTGTAATGCTTTCTGTAGAATAATAAATATAGGTATTCTTAACGCTGTCTTCCATACCTGCTTTTTTCGCATATGCTGTTAACTCGGTATATTTTGAGATGCTGATTGGAGTGGTATATAACTTCTCCTTTGGATCTTCTTTTGTAAAATAATATATTTTTGCATCTGCTGTAGGTGTAGAAAGAGTAACTTTAACAGTTTCGCTTATTTTTCCTGTTGGAGGATTAGCACTAACAGGCATTACACAACGATTAATGATTAATTCGGAAAACTGATAGGACCAGCCAGCATCCTGATTATCTGTTGTTGCCAATTTTGGAACTGTCATCTTAATATATCTTGCATTTGCTATTGGCATCTCGAAATTATAATAGACAATTTTTGCCCAGTCATTATTCGCTCCTACAATACCAAGTTGGTTTTTTGTCAGAGTAAGGTCGGTATAGGTTATACCATCTGCTGATATCGATACCACTGGATCAATTGCTGCTACATTAACCCAGTTGTAAGTCAAAGTGTAAAAGGAAGTTATGTCATAATCAGTTTTATATATGAGGGTACGGTCTTCTACTCTGTTTGGTATCAGTCTGTAGCCATCCCCCTCAAAGGTATCAGGACTTTCATTTTCCGAGATCCAGAAACCTGCTGTACCATCTGCATTTTTACTGTACTCATAAGCTTTGTCAAGATCATAGAAATCATCAAGGATTCCCTGTGCTACCGGAACATTGGTTATATCTATTTTTATGTCCGGATCAACACCTTTGTCAAAATCAAAGGTTAAAGTAGCTGATCCTGCTGCCAGCGTTTCAAGGTATTCTTTTTTTATCTTAACAGTGGTACCACTTGTACTATAATCCGTATTTGATACTAAAGTAGACGACCCATTTTTGATTGCAGTAAGTGTATTTCCGTTTGCGGCTATTATTACCGTGATATCTCTTTGTTCTGTTGTATATTTGTTAAAAACGGCACTTGTAGGGTTAATAGTTGAATTTGTTACAACAAGTCCGGGTTGTACTATCGATATCTTTACACCCTCTTCATAACCCCAACCGGAAGCTCCTGCCTCAAAATCTCCGTTTGTTGCAAGATTTGCAGAACCATTTTTTGCCAAGCCTACAAACAAGTCATCAATATACACCAAGCCTTCGCTCTTGGTATCGACCATTTGCAGATGTATTTTGGTAGATACGCCTGAATTGAACGACATTGTTACCTGAGTCCAATTATTAGCTGCAGTGTTCTCAGCCCACGCCAGGGTGCTGCCCCAATCGTCGCTTTTTACCGCTGTACCTACTACCGATGTACCCTTTAGCCAATACTTGACTACATAATCGGTATTTGCCTTTACATTGATATCCATTGTGGCTGCTTTCCAGTCAGCTCCGGATAAATCCACCGCCATAGCCCAGGTTCCGCTATGAGTGGCTGAATCTTCAACTGCATTCACCGGTACTGATTGAAGCAATGTGGTCATTAAAAGAACAATAGCACATAGCATGGATAAAATACTTCTTACCTTTCTCCTCATGTTTCCTCCTATACTTACTTAAAATTTTGTAACAGTTCAGCCAGACAAGTTTTAATACGATATATATAATGTAGTAAGCTTGTCTTCAAATGAATATCGTATCTAAACTTATAGTTTGTTCCGCTTAGCAAGATATAGATAAGCAAAATCCAGCATATAGCTAAACCGTTACAAGAATTTTAATTGAAAATATTAGACAAAAAAATGGATACACTTAAGATTCTATTGTATAAAACTCACATAATTAGATAATTATAACAAAGTTTGCGAAAAGCCCCCGGATATTATTCCAGAGGCTCTTCTAAAACATTAGATTTAATAAAATCTATACGTTTTTTCTATATCATTATAAATATTTGTACGTAGTATCTGTTGTTCATAGTATCTTCGTATAGTCTCTATACTTATTATCTTGTAAATCCACACATTGCTGGTGTACTGTTAGCACCATCATTTGCATAACCACGGACAGTATAGGTACCACTGCCAAGTGTAATACCAGTCAGATTCAGTGTCCAGTAGCCATCATTAATATTGTAGCTTGCAGGGTTATAAACCACTGTACTTCCAAAAGTCTTGGTCGCTACGTTAAGATACTGGCCGGAAGCATTCTGAATTGTTACTGTAACACCGGTGATAAAGTTATTGCCATCTGGATCTAATGCAATACCCTTTATCTGCGTTGGTGAAGTGGATAAAGCTGGATTATAATCCCCTTCCACAATTCCTACTGGTGAAGTAATTGCTGCTATGACATTACCAGGCGTATTAATGGTAGGATTAGCGGTATATGATCCAAAGATCTGCTTATACATAGCAGATGCATTCGGATGGTTGGTTGGAGTACTGAGTTTTGCATCGTAATCTGCATCTCCACTATCCCAATAAGTCTGGTATAGTACATCGGTAGCCAGGAACCATCTCTGCATTGCTTCTACCAGATAACTATTATCTCCTGATTCCAAACCACCAAGTCCCCATTCAGAGAAGGACAACTGCTTGTTATGTGTTCTAGCAAAGTCCCTGATCCAGTTTAATCCATATGGTCGAATAACACTGTACTGGAAACGTTTTGCAGGATCATTGATATGAGCCCATGTATTTTCATCATAAAAGTCCATACCAATAACATCTACATATGCATCACCTGGATAAGCAAGATCTGCTGAATAAACTCTCTCTTGACCAATATTTACATTCCATTCAAATCTGAACTTTGATGATACTGATCGAAAGGTATCCACATATTGACGCCACGCATTGATAAAATTCTGTGTTTTCGTCTGCTGATTTTCTCCATTCTTTGCAACAACGGTCCAAGGGAACCAATCACCGTTGAACTCCCAAGCTGGACGCACATAGATAACATCTTCGTCAGCCATATAATTGGCTATGTTCTGTGCTACGGTTCTATAATAATTGTTATATGCACCTGTAGCAGCTTCTGCCAGTGTACCCTCTTGGGTAGTAATTAGACCTACATTCCATATGGTCTTATAAGGCATTTTACTCCAATACTCATCAATGAGCCAATTGGTGCTGGTTTGAAAGTCAGACCAGTTCGCATAGCCATTCGTTGAATAGAGATAAAAATCATGTCTGCCTAACCAATTGCCGTAGTTGACAGGAGCAGTAAGAGAAATTCCTTCATACACTCCTATGATGGTAGGATTATGTGAGATTGAGAAAATACCGGTTGCATCTGCAGGAATATACCAGCCGTTAACCCCCAGTTCAAAACCACCATTACCCAGCAGATTTGTACCAGTTCCTATTCCTAAGAATACATCATCAATATACACTTTACCTACTGTATTACTGCTATCATAAAATTGTAAATGTACAGAACTGTTTGTTCCTGAATTAAAGTTAAGGGTCACCTGTGTCCAGGTATTACTTGCTGTATACTGTGCGTCGGACAGATTACCAGACCAGTTGGAATTGGCAACCTTTAAGGATAGTTTTCCTGTACCATAAATCCAGAATCTTACGGTATAATTCGTGTTCTGGGCTACATTTAAATCAGCGGTAGTACCCTTCCAGGTTGGTGTTCCGCTTACTGTAGCTTTCAGAGATAAGGCTCCGCTATGTACATATTTCTCTGTAACAGGATTAGTGGGTGTTGTGGTTGTAGACTGAACAATGGAAAAGATTCCGGTTGCATCAGAAGGAATATACCAACCGCTTGCTCCTTGTTCGAAGCCTCCATTTCCAATAAGGTTACTTCCCCCGTTAACACCAAGGAATACTTCATCCAAGTATATGGTTCCGGCAGTATTACCGGTATCCTGGAATTGAAAATGAATTGAGCTGTTGCTGCCAGAATTGAAATTCAAGGTTACCTGTGTCCAGGTGTTAGTAGCTGTTGCTTGTGTTTCTGCTAAATTACCGGACCAGTTACTGTTAGCAACCTTTGCGGTAATTTTACCTGTACCTGAAAGCCAGAACTTTACGACATAGTTGGTGTTTGTTGCCACACTCAAATCAACTGTGGTACCTTTCCAGGTTGGTGTTCCGCTTACTACTGCTTTCATTGACCAGGTTCCGCTGTAAGTGTTTGATGCTGCAAATACCTCCTGCAAAGGAGTTATTTGCAATAACAATGCAAATACGATGAGAACAGCAATCAAGTTTTTGTAAGACCTCATAGCTATACATTTCATACTTTTTGTTTCCCCTTCCTTTAAATGAATTGATTTATTCAAATAAATTGACAGCCCATAAACCTGTCTATTTATTGAATACAAATAATTGAACATTTGTGGAATCAGGATTATCTATTTAGTCGAATATCATTATGTCATCCCTTATATTCGACATTATACATTCTTTGAACATATTAAAATGGAAAAAGATAAGAATATTATGTACTAAATTCATATTTTATGTAATAAGGTATAAAAATGGTTTATCTGATTTTTACTTGCTGCATATTTTTATTGTATACCTCAATCTTTGCCAATCTTATCCATTCATTTACCAACTCCTCATATTTTAAGTCTATTAATTCAAGCTGAATAGAAGCCTTTACGTCCATCAAGGTGCTGTAACCCATATCTTCTAATTTTGCACACTTATAGATACCAATCGACATCCCCTCCTCGATGAGAGGCGTAATGGTTCCTGCCTCCATTTTATTTATTTCATCAAATAACAAAGGATGATCAATAGGAAATGTTTTTCCAATAGTACTGTAATTATAGTTTTTTTCATTTAGGGTGATACTCTCTTTATTGTTTTGTAACTCAGAATATATGGTGTCAAAATCACTACCCTTATCCAGCTTTGTTTTAATATTCTCAAATAATATCTTGATATCGTCCAGCTTTTCTTTTTTGTCTTCCTCATTCCGGAATTCATATTCAATGGCTTTTACTGTTCTTGATACGCCTCGGGCATACCTTTCTTTGTTACCAATATAATAATCATTGTAATCCTCATCAGTAAAGCTAAACTCATCTTTGAGCTTTTCTGTGAGATCTCGTTTTATTTCCAGCATAATATCTGCAAGGTATCTTCGTTCGTCATAAGTTATAGGTCCATAAATGACCTGATTGTTTTCGACCATTTTTTGTCTCTCTTCATTGGTCGCATTCATATTAGCCAACATATCCTTGTATCGGATACTGTCTACAAGCCTATACTCCAACGCTCTAATCTGTTGTACTTTATCTCTAGTGCATTTCTCCAAAGCTGCTTTTTTAAGCAGTTCCATAGGAATTTCCCCATGAAAGTCTGTTGTCCAGAAATCCTCACTGTCAACTGCCTGGTATTTATTGCTGAAATAAGTAAAGGTACTGCTGACTTCTGATTCTAGGTAATATTTGAATTCTCCGTAGGCAACTTTTTCTCCATTCACTGTGGCAACTGTATCAAATAATCCAAGCTCGCTATTTTTGACAACTATATGGATGATTGAAAATATCACAACCATAAACAATATAAATAAAATTAATATACTGATTTTTATCTTTGTATTTCTCGTCTTATTAAAAGGCATTTTATACACCTCGATTATTTTAATTAACGGTTATTGAATTTTTAATTTCTTTTTATCTTAGCCTTAGCTGCCTTTGTCAGTCAGCTAAGGCTATTTTTATTACAATGACTTGTAATCTATTCATGCATAGGCTTCCCTCTTCTTTATTAAGAAACCCTTATAACTTATATTGTCTACGGTTGTAGAATTGTATATATGTTATTTGTACCACCTACGGTCCAAGCGGAATTACCACTTTCAAAACCCGGATTAGACAGCTTGTTGGTACCACCTGATGGACCCATGAAGCAATCATCAATATACATGGTACCTGTACCGCTGTCGGTAAATACATATACGAGAGAAGTATTACTGCCAGTGTTATATGCAGGGGTCGTATATTGGGTCCAAGTGGAGGTTGCTGTAAACTCCTGCTCAGCAATCATTGTGGACCAGCTAGAATTGAACACCCTTATTCTTATCTTTCCTGACCCTTTCAGCCAGAAAGAGTTTACATAACTTGTATTCGTGGGTACGCTTGAAATATTCTGATACAGTGTATCCCAGGAGGTTGTTGTATTCGCTCTGGCCGACCAGGTTCCTGCATGAACATTAGGGTTTGTAGCTTGAAAAATACTGAAAACTGCAGTGCTATCGGAGGTCCAATTACCTGTTCCGCTTTCAAAACCGGAATTTGTTAGTTTATTAGTTCCTCCTAGGGTTCCAAAATAGCAATCATCAATAAACATCGTCCCTGCTACATTTCCCTTGTTTGTAAAATCATAAATTAGCGTCGTATTGCTGTCGGTATTAAATGTAGGTAAAGTGTATTGAGTCCAAGTGGAGGTTGCCGTATATTCCTGTTCTGCTATCATGCTCCAGCCAGAACTCAAGATTCTTAAAGTTATTTTGCCACTGCCCTTAAGCCAGAAGGAACCTGTATAGGAGGTATTGGTTGGTACTCCAGTTACAGTCTGATAAAAGTTATTATAGCTGGGAGTTGAACCGACAACCGCTTTCGCTGCCCAGGAACCGCTGCGTGCATCACCACCACTTGGTACTGTTCCAGTGTATTCGTGAGCTCCTATATCAGGAGTTCCGTTATAAAGAGTATTTCCCCAATAATCCTTGCCTCCGTTATTAGGTATAACGGTTCCGGTATTAATACATGGGGAACCTGCCTGTAGTTTCATACCATCTACCGAATTAATTGTCGTGCCCACGCTGGTGGGATTTACCAAAAGGGGGTCAGCAGCCACAGCATAATCACCCATATTATAGGCTGTTTGCCCACCTGCAAAGCAGTTGTTGCTAAAGGTAAGCCCCGAAGAACTTTTATAATTGGTTCGTGAGGTATTTGTGCTGTTCGTATAGAAAATATTGTTCTTAAAAACTCCACCAGTTATATTTTTTAGAAATCCGGCTCCATTATTTTGATAGAATACGTTATTATAGAACTCCCCTGCTGTTCCGCCTCCACCAAAAAATCCCTGTGAGGGTTCCATGTTGCTACCGTCGTTATAACTGATATTGTAACGACAGATCTGTCCAGGAATACTACCCAAGATAAATCCACCCTCATTGTCACGGCTGAAGTTGTACTGGTAGACTCCTCTGGTGGTATTAATATCAAAATCCCATGCTTGTCCATCATAGGCTATATTATTGGTATTGGCACAGTAATTGTACTGCACCACTTGATCTGTTGTGCCTGCACCCCAGATTCCAGCCACAGCGATACCACCATACCCCAGAACCCCTGGGCCACGGGCTGCTGTGCCGCTGTTATTACCGACATTGGTTACTTTGTTATACTGTATCAGCGGTGCATTTGCATAGTATTGTATGCCGTCGCATCCTACGTTATCCACGGTATTGTTTTGTATAATCAGTCCCGTATTTGACCCTGCTGCAAAAATACCTTGCGTGGTACAATCATGTACGTAGTTGCCGTCAATTAATAAATTCACGGATGCCGTACTGGTATTGTAAATAGCCCCATCATACAAATAATGTTTGTTGTTATAGTCATCACTGGTACCTCGCGGTGATTTTTGAGTAAGTCTACTGTTGCTCCAACCCTCAATATAATATACTTCATTATTCTTTATGGTAATATTGGAGGTAACTGTACCGTTACCGTTGTCAATTCGGATACCTGCTCTTCCGTCTTCTTTCAAATCATACACACTTGCGCCGTCATAGTTGGTTACTGCAAGATTTTCAACAGTAACATAACTCGTATTATAGAGCCAAACGGTTGCATAAATTCCTCCTCCGTTAAAAAGCGGCTTGTTGCCGGAACCATAGGAACCAAATTTTATTGGACTACCGCTGCTTCCCGAGTTGTGGATAAAGAGTTGCCCTGACCAAACACCACCGCACTGAAAAAGTATCTGATCTCCTGGTGCAAAATTGGTATTGCTAACCTTGGATAAAGTTTTCCAAGGCGTAGAAGTGCTAGTCCCATTATTGGAATCATTGCCTGAGGGACTCACATAATAGATGGTATTATTAGCACTAACCTGAGTTAATTGGCTGAAGAAAAACACAAATGCAAATACTAAGCCCAGAACGATAACCGCTGTGATTTGTTTCTTAATATTTCTTAACATACATTCACTCCTTTTCCTTTTATAATAGTTACTAATATGCCATTTCTGATAAGTAATCTTACCTCACTATTTCTGCTCCTATCTCCTTTCCGGATAATTGTTTCATATTCTAGTCGGATGCTTGTTTCGATGAAAAGCAATGTCCTCAAAAACCAACTACGTTTGAATTTGAGGACATTGCAGGACCAAATGCTAGAACATTTTAAATCACTTATTCAGTTGACAAATTTTATATTACTTTAATATTCCTTTCAGCATATTCTCTGCTGAGGATTTTGTTATATTTCCGTTAAGTTTTGTAAATTTAAGCAAATCAGCGGCATTGAACTTGTAACTAGAGGTTCCATAATATTTGATAGTTCTTAATACAAACAACAATATCTCCTGGCCGGTAACTTTTTTATCAGGATAGAACTTGTTATTTTTATCGCCAACGGCTATTCCTAGTTTCTTTGCAATTCCAATTTCATTATAGTATTTGTGAGTTTTAGGTACATCAACAAAATTGGTATCGAACTTTGCCTTAAGATTAAAGGTTTTAACCAGACAAGCAACAAACTCACCTCGTGAAATATATTCTTTGGGATTATCTATAACATATTTAACAACTAAAGCTGTACTTGCAACTGATACGTTACCCGCAGCATCAAAAGCTTTTACGGTATATTCATAAGAGTTGTTCTGAACCACTGTTGTATCGGTATAACTGTTCACTGAAGTTGTTGCAAGTTCTACACCATTACGGAACACCTTATAGCCAATAGTTGCTGTATCATCGGTTGATGCCGTCCAGTTAAGTGCAATTGATCCGGAAGTTATTGTTGAAGTCAGACCAGTTGGTACACTTGGAGCTGTTGTATCAACGAATTCCTCTGTCAGCGTTGCTGTACCCCACAGATGTCGTGCCGATGCATTACCATCCACACCGCTCCACAGATACTGCGCCGCTCTACCGGATGCTTCCCCATCGTCGATACCGATATCAAAGCCGATTACACGTCCAGCCTGAGGGTCTTCAATAAATATTCCCTCCAGTGGAATTGCAGCTTCTATTGTATATCCCTGACCATCCAGGTCCAGAGTTACCTTGGATTCAACTACCGGCTGAACAGGTAAACTTGTGCCATTCCTATAGAAATGAGCTTCTCCTGTCTGTCCACTTATGATAATCTGTGAATCCTTGGATCTCATCGGCCCTTCCTGACCCACTGCTGCACCCGCAATGAAGATTTCCATACCATCACCATTCCAGATATCAAAACCTGATCTTGTGTTTATCATAGGAGTTGAGTCCTTTACATGTGAATACACATAGAGGTTGGTATCATCCCATGCCAAATCAAAGGTTGCTTGTGTACCACGGTTTTGTGCTCCCAAAGATCTTCTAGATTCATCGACGGTTAAAGTTGTTCCGGTAGGGTAAGCTTCATCCTTTACTCCGTCAATAACAATTGTGCCTTTTGTTTTCTTGATGTCAGTTGTCTTATTCGCAGGTGGTTCTGATCCACCTGGATCTTTAATAGGTGCTATCTGACCTGTAATAAGCTCATAAATCTGATAGTTGGTCTTCATTACTTCTTCTGCGAAAGCTTTATGAGGTCTGTCAGCAACATTAAAGAAACCAACACCAAATGCTTCTCCGTTCTCTATTCCCTGGAACCAACGTCCTGTTGCCGCCTGGTCCATCATCTCAAACCAGTGTGTACCTACAACAAGCCCGGATGCAGCAACCTTTTCCACATAATATCTGTATTTGTTGCCCTGTTCTGTTTCATCTGCTGCACCTCTCATACCTTGACCCAGTCCTTGGTCGTCGATACCGTAGTGGAATTCTGTGATAATAATTGGTTTATTTGCCAGGTCAACCATTTCCTGAAGACGGTTTAAATCAGCACTGTCTGTATAATAGTTATAGGACACTACGTCAAGATACTTTCCGGATACTTCTGAAAGTGCACGTCTTAAGGTAGGATTATTTGCAACATTAACCAGATATCTATCACCCATGATCATGTGGTTAGGATCTGCCTTACGGAAACCGGCAGTAATCATATTATAAAAATCATCTATGTAGAGCTTGAAGAATTCGTCCATATCTGCAACTGCAATATCTGTATTAAGCTGGAAAGGACTTTCTCTCAATTCATCAAAGCTAGCAAAGGTTGTTTCCCAAGCAGTGTTTAAGGCTTCAATTGTTACATATTTTTCTTCCAAAACATCTACCAGTTTACCCTTTACTGCACTTTCACTAGCTTTTAACGCTGCAACTCTGGTATTAAATTCATGATAAGGCAACTCGTTTCCAAACATATAACCTACAATTTGAGGATCATTCTTACGATCAGGAACCTTGTTTGCTGCAAGCCATGCATCAACTGCTTCTGCCGCACCTGCCTTGTAAGGGTCAAACATTGAGGTTGATCCTATTTTATATCCGTCCGGCAGGTATTCGAACCTCATAATCGGGAAACCAGTGGTATTGTCTTCTACGGAAGGAGTTTCAGCAAAACCACCTTCGCTTGTAAATCCGAACTTTTTGACTCTTTCTACCATTCTTTCATAAAATTCCGTATGGTTATAGGGAGCCTGATATTTCTTTATTAGATTTGCAATATAGGGTGAATAATACGCTGAATTTCCACCTAAGAAAGCTGCAGCATAGTCACCTGAATTTTCAGGTATCCACTCATAGATCTGCTCTCTGCCTTGTACCATGGTATAGGTCTCTCCCGGTGAACCCATGCAGTCCAGACCGAGGCTGTAATATAAGTTGCCTATAGGGTCTACCATTACATATTTGTCTGTAAGAACTCCACCTTTTGTTGCATCGGGCAACTTTATTTTTTCGATATGGAAATAACCCGTGGCAGTCAAGCCGTACTTTGCTTGACTATCTAAATAACCACCATAGATATCCCTTTCAGGTGGAGTAAGACTTCCATAATATTCTGCATCAGCTGCTACATCAGCTTGCAGCTGCTCATCACTGGTTACCTTGTCTGGGAAGTCGGCACTCTTCCATTGACCGTAGGTATCAATTAATCTGTCTGACTCTGAGAAGAAGGTATATTTTGATACGATACTATCCAGATAACCTGTCTTCTTAGCATAGGTGTACAGTTCTGTGGAGGTACTGATATTTATTGGGCCAGTATATAGTCTTTCTGTTGCATCAGCTTTTGTGTAATACCATATTTCAGCACCATCGGTAGGATTTGTGAGTGTTACCTGTGTTGCTTCCGTCAGAATACCACCCGCAGGATCGGCTATTACAGGTTGTAAGCTTCGGTTTATAACCAGTTTTGCATATTGGTAATTCCAGTTTGATGAACTTTCATTATCGGAAGGCAATTGCTTGGGTATGGTCAGCTTAAGATATCTTGCATTTGTTATAGGCATATCAAAGCTATAGTAAGCGATTTTTGCCCAATCCTTATAACTTCCCACAATTGCAAGTTGATTTTTAATAAATTCTACTGGTACATAATCAACTCCATTTGCCGATACAGATATAATTGGGTCCATATCAGTAACATTTATCCAGTTATAGGTATGAACATAGAAAGACTCGATATCATAATCGGTTTTATAGATAAGGGAGACATCCTGATTTCTATGAGGCAGTAACCTGCTTCCATCTCCTTCAAAACCTTCTCCTACACCGTCATTTACAATTCCAAAGGCAGGATTGCTGCCTTCCTTGGTATAGTCAAATAGTTTGCTGCTGTCCTCAAATTCATCTACTATTCCTTCTTCAACAGCTAAATCTACTACATTAACACCTAAACTTGGGTCTATTCCCTTGTCCATGTCAAAGATAAGTGTTGTATTACCCACACTTAAGGAAGCAAGGTATTCCTTCTTTAAAACTACAGTGCTTCCTGTAACAATATAGTCTGTTCCACTTATAAGGGTCGTGTTTCCATTTTTAATACCTGCAAATGAATTACCGTTTAGCGTCATTGCTACGGTGATATCCTTTTGCTCTGAAGCATTTTTATTAAAGGTTGCTGAAGTAGGTGTTATTGTTGAGTTTTCTACAATAAGATTGGGCTGTATTATGGAAATCCCACTGTTATTCTGGAATATCCAGCCAGTATTACCCTGTTCAAAACTCCCATTCGCTATAAGATTAGAACCTTCTGGAGCTCCGCCTACTGCAGGTGTACCTACATAAAGGTCGTCTATGTATGCCACCTCGCCTGTTGCTCCGGTATTCTTTATTATTACACACATTCTCTCATTGGCTCCTGAATTAAAAGCCAAAGTAGCCTGTGTCCAAGTCCCGGCAGCGGCTACCTGCTTTTGTTGAGCTGTAACCCAGTCTTTATTTGCAGCATAAAGTTCAACCGTACCTGAACCCTTAATCCAGAGCTTTACCACATAGTCTGTATTTTGCACCGTAGTAAAGTCATTTGACTTTGCTCCTACCCACGAACCGTTCATTTGTACTTTCATGGACCAGGTTCCACCGTGAGTATTGGAATCCACAGGTATTGGAGTTGTAAATTCCTTAACTTTTATTTTCGCTTCATCTTCACTCCACCAGCCTGCAGGAGTTCCTGTTTCAAGATCTCCGTCGTGAGGAATTAAATTTGCAGAACCATCCGCAAGTCCAAGGTAAATGTCATCGATATAAAGTATGCCTGTTTCACCTTTATTACGAAGCTGCATATAGACTTGAGAATTTGAACCAGAATTAAACGGTATTTCAATCTGTACCCATTGGTTCGTACCTGTAAACTCCTTATAGGGAGTTATGTTTGTCCAGGTTGAGCTATTAACTACTGGACATAAAGTACCTGTTCCCTTAATCCATGCCTTGAGCACGTAATCTGTATTTTGTGTCAGATTATAGGATCCTGAAATAGATTTCCAATCTGTAGCTGTCATATCCATTTCAATTGCCCAATTACCACTATGGGTATTGGGATTACTGTTGGGATTGTCTGCTGCAAACACGAATACAGGTACGGCCGGCAATACAGACGTAACCAGGATAGCTATCAAACATACAAACGCAATAGCCTTCTTTAGAATTTTTTTCACTGTTTTTCCTCCTAATTATATAATATTTTTAACACCTTCCCGCTTAAGTAATTTTACCTCCTTTCAATCTAATGTTATTGTACCTTTCACTATTTTCGTAAATCCATTTCTGGAGTAAACGACGGAATCTTAAATCGCTTGTTGAGCTTTCTCTATACTTCTGCTTTATTGGTTAAAAGCATTTACTTTACAACAAAATGGATTTTAATTTTGACATTATTTTAAGTGAATCTAAATAAGTTTATAGTTCTACTTTTAAATCATATATTTCCTACTAAATGAATGGTCTGAAAGTCTACACTTAATAAACCGTTTAAATAATTTATGGATGAGCTATAATTTGAAAACATTAGAATTTATAGAATAATTTTGCAGATTAATTATATGACATTTTACTGTAATGTTTATATGTACAAAACTCATCTTTCTTTGTCGTAAACTCATCATATAATAGACGCTACTAGAAAAAATACATAGATAAAAGGGCATGAAAGTCTTCACTTTCATGCCCTCAATTTTAGTGCATCGTTTATTAAAAATTACTTAAGGCTCATTCCGTATAACTAAATCAGATAATATTGAAAGGTATTTATCGGTTAGTGTGATACTCCAATGCAAAAGATTTATCCATTAGAAAGCCTTTACTGCTTATTTGCGTTACATCCACAACTACTTTTTCCACTGGAAGGACAACCAATACATTTGGCTCCCTTTTTCTTTTCACTAACAATTTTAGCAATTGCGGCACCAACGATTGCCACAATAACAAGAACTATAATTATATCTGTCATAAGACCCTCCTAACTAAGCATTGACAGTCACACTCTTCACAGCTTTTTCTGTCCCTTTTTTCATAAGAAAAACAACAATACCAATGATTGCAGCTACTGCAATAAATCCTGGTAAAAATCCGGCTCCTAAAGCACCAGTTGTTACCAAGGTACCTATTTGATATGTAAGGAAAGCCACTACATAACCCATTCCAAATTGGAATGCAATACCGCTCCATAGCCACTTCTTATTCTCCATCTCAGAGTTCATTGCACCAATTGCTGCAAAACATGGTGGAGTAAATAAGTTAAACATCAAATATGCTAGAGCTGCTACTGTGGTCAAGCCCATAATACTTGCTACGTCTGCTCCACCGGATACAAGTGCAAGTTCTTCTGTATCGATAAAATTGGTAATGGAATATACAACTGCTAATGTACCAACTACATTCTCTTTTGCTATAAATCCAGTGATAGCTGCTGCAGCCAACTGCCATACACCAAAGCCCAATGGCACTAACAACACAGCAAATGGAGTAGCAATACTTGCGAGAATACTTGTATCTTGTGCACCTTCCGCAACTGCCTGGAATTGCCAGTTAAAGGTTTGCATAATTTGTACCACTGCATTACAAAGAAGAATGATAGTTCCTGCCTTAATAATAAATGCCTTACCTCTTGAAAGCATTGATATAGCAGCTCTTTTTATACTTGGTACCTTATATTCAGGTAATTCCATAATAAAGAAGGTTCTTGCATTCTTTTCTCCAGTAATTCTTACTACAACTAATGCACCTAATATGATAATTAAAATACCAATGAAGTACATTGAAGTTCCAACCCAAGCTGAATCATTAAAGAATACACCTGCAAATAATGCAATAACCGGTAATTTTGCACCACAGGGCATAAATGGTGTTAACATTGCAGTTGTTCTTCTTTGTCTTTCGTTCTTAATGGTTCTGGTTGCCATAACTCCTGGAATTGCACAGCCTGTTCCAATAATCATAGGGATAATGGATTTACCTGATAAACCAACTTTCTTAAAGAAACGATCCATAACTACAGCAACTCGAGCCATATAACCACAATCTTCAAGTAAAGCTAATAGGAAGAATAAAATCATGATGAGAGGTAAGAAGCCAACCACGGCTCCAACACCGCCAATAATACCATCCAGTAAAAGTGATGTGAGTACTGGTGAAGCACTATCTCCAAGTAAACCTTCTACCCAGCCATAGAATGAATCAATCCAGCCAACAAATGTATCAGCTAAAAATGGTCCTACATAGGTCTGAGAGATGGAGAATACAGCCCACATTACTAAGAAGAAAATAGGAATGCCCAGCCATTTATGAGCTATAATTCTATCTACTGCATCCTGCTTTGTCTGAGCATTACTGCTTATTGCTCTTTTCTCAACCTTTAATACGATATTTTTCACAAATTCATATCTTTTTTTATCAGCTGCTTGCACTGAAGCACTGTCTGACAAATTTACACCTTTATTAAGAAAAGGGGCGGTTTGAGCTTTTCCTCTAACTTCTACTGCTGTAGAAATCAATTTTTCTAAGCCATTATCATTGCCTTTTGTAGATACTGTTTCCACAACAGGGCATCCCAAAGACTTAGCTAATCCTGCCACATCAATAGAGGTATTTTTCTTTTTTGTCAGGTCGCTCTTATTTAAAGCAACAACCACCGGGATACCCAGTTCAAGCAGCTGCGTTGTAAAAAATAAACTTCTGCTTAAATTAGTGGCATCAACGATATTGATGATAACATCAGGACTCTCATTCTTAACAAAAGCACTTGTTATACTTTCCTCAGAAGTGAAAGGTGACATTGAATACGCACCTGGAAGGTCAACAGCTGTAATCAGGAAAGAGGAACTATTAAGATTCTTCTTAACATCACCTTCTTTTTTCTCAATTGTTACACCTGCCCAATTGCCAACACGTTCAATTTTACCTGTCAGTGCATTAAATAACGTTGTTTTCCCACTGTTAGGATTTCCAGTGAGCGCTACTTTCATATTACCGTCCTTACTCATGACCATTTGCCTCCTATTTTTATCATTGCAAAACAAAATTAACATTTTGCTATTAATTTCGTTAAGTATTTCACACAAAAAAACTAAATAACAATTGCCCCAGCTAACTCTTTGTCTATACTGTATCTTGCATCTTTTACCGTAATGATATAATTCTCTGCCAGCATAGAGATCACAGTTACCTTTTCACCTTCATAACATCCAAGAGTAAATAAAAAATTTTTTAGTTCCGCATCCTTGGTATCAATGCTCTTAATACTATACTCCGTATTAATTTTTGCTTGTATTAAATTTGCCATTTTACCACTCAATCCTTCTGTTTTATTTAAAGTAGTTTCATAAAATTACTTTAAAGTGTTTAACTACCTTACATTTAGTTCCCATAACTTTTTAGTTGTAAATCAATTGATAATAATATTATATGAATTAATTTTTGATTTTGATATTAATTCTCATTATTATATATATTACAGTATCACATATAACGTACAAATACAATAGAATTTTCCATGAAACTGAAATAATTTGTTATGGGTAAGGTATCCTTAAAAAAAGTAAAGTCCACAAATTCTGTGATGCTTGAATTTGTGGACTTTTCAGTCATAATTATTATATTATTTTAGGCTTTGCAGCGTATTTTTGATATAACTCTTATTTCTTTTTTGTCAAGTATACTGCAAGTATCGTTACGAAAAGCTCAGTAAAAACAAATGCTAACCAAACACCGGTCATATTGAATATATTACTTAATATGATCACAAATGGGACAATGATTACAAGTCCTCTTGCTATTGTAATAAAGAATGCGGCTCTTGTCTTTTCTGTGGCACTTAGGAAGAAAGCTGATACAATATTAATTCCAACAAAGATAAAACCTGTAAAATAAATTTTCAAACCATTTTCTGCAATTATGCTGATTTTAATATTATCTTCACTATTAAATAAGTTAACTATAGTTTCAGAAAATAATATGATGCTTAGGTACATTATTAGTGCTAATGCCACGGATGTCTGAATCGCATATTTTCGTACCTGCTTTACTGTTTCATATTCTTTCAATCCATAGTATTTGCTGGTGAGGGGCTGTATTCCTTGCGCTAATCCAGTAAAAACCGCTATTCCTACAAGTGCTAAGTTGGCAACTATACCATAAGCCGCCACCCCTATGTTCCCTTCGATGCCTAAGATAATTAAATTAAACGTTATCAAAACTATTGCGGACGAGACCTCTATGATAAAGGCAGATAACCCCAACCTACAGATATCTGTTACAAACTTCCATTGAAGCCTACTTTTTAAGAAAGCAAATGCATGTTTTTTCTTAACAAAATGAACCAATAAGATACAAATACTTATTACCGGCGCAAGACCTGTTGCAAACGCAGCACCAAACATCCCCATATTAAGAGGGAACATGAACACATAGTCTAAAATAATATTTGAGAAGCTTCCGACTAACATTGCAATCATAGATAAGTTCGGATTATTGTCATTGCGTACGAAAGCAAGAATTATATTATTAAAAATAAAAAAAGGTGCAAAACATAATATTGTTTTCAAATATGTGGTTGTAAGTGGTAACGTGGACAGATCCGCACCTAGAGCAATTGCCAAAAATTTTGCCCCCAGCAAACCCAGGATAGCGAATATGATTCCCATCATAATACCGATTTTGATCGCTGTTGCAAATACCTCATTGGCTGACTTATCATTATTCTGTGATTTTAATATACTAAATCTAGTGGCCCCTCCAATTCCAATCATTAGTCCCATCCCATGAATTACACTGTAGATCGATATCGATAGGTTTAAAGCCGCAATTCCTGTTGAACCTAATGCTTTAGAAATATAAAACGTATCCGCTAAAATATAGAAAGAAAGACCGATCATACCCATTATATTTAAACTGACATACTTAGCAAAATTCCTTAATAAAGATTTTTCCATTTTATAATCTCCTTTTATTGGCTAATGAGCCTACTTTGGTTGTCTTTCGTGCCAAACCGGTCAAAAAAAGATGCCCCGAAGCATTCCTTCTAAGACCTAATGGAATGCTTCAGAGCACCTTCAAAACTTTACCCGGTGGCAAAGCTCAAGCTCTATAATATTAATAATGAGTAAACTATATCTTGTTCAACCGAATTTGTCAATTCAATTATGTTGGGATTTATTCCCATGTTTCTTCTATTCGTAAATACCGTATGTCTTATTTACATTTTGAATGAATATCATACCGTTACCTGGCTTATCAATTTGCAGCTTTTCTCGTATTGATGTTACAACGGCTTCGGTGATATCTTCCTTAGATAGAATCATTACCATTTCTTTCTCAGGCTCTATATCCATGTTGAACAATCTGCTGGTTTCATTTACTCCTGAACCTCTAGCATTTATAATTGTTCCTCCCTTTGATCCAGCCGCCTTTGCTGCATCGATTACGTCTTCCGCCTTTCCTCTATCAACGATTGTAAATATAATCTGATACATAGAATTATTTACACCTCTTTCTCCTTCATTTTCTGTATAACTGCTACAATTTGCACCAACAATCTCACATGTGCTGATCGTAAAAACAATTCCATGATTTATTTTCTCAAACTGAAAATCTTTATTTAATTTTTTTAAAGCTTCGTCTGCCGTATGCTTATCCGTTCCAAGTAAAACGATTTCTTTTCTTTCATCATACAAGGATAAGAACTTTAATAATGAACTATTGACCGTTCCTCTCCCTAGGAAGACTGCACCTCCAGAAATACCATACTCTTTTGCCTTATGCAAAACCCGGCTACCAACCCCATAATTAACGACAATATATATTAATTCAAAAACGGGTAAGCTGTTATAATTTTTCATTCTTATTTTTAGCTCCTTTCTTCTTTGACATAATGGCAAATATCAACCCTAAAACCTCCAAGGTTATTATCGGTGTCATGGCAACCATCGCAATCATTCCAAATCCTTCTGCCATCAAATCTGCACCTTCAAAAGCATTCGCAGCCCCTTGTGTAAATGCTAAAATAAAAGTTGCGGTCATCGGACCAGTTGCAACTCCGCCAGCATCAAAGGCAATACCAACAAACAGTTTTGGTATAAAGAACATCAAACTTAAGCAAATAATATATCCCGGAAGTAAGTAATTCCATAACTGTACCTCTGGTATTAATATTCGTATAACTGACAGAGCGACTGCCAGACCAACTCCAATTGTTAACGGTATTAACACCACTCTTCTCTTTACATATCCACTGGTTACTTCTTCAATCTGATGTGTTAATACATATACTGCTGGCTCCGCCAAAATTGTAACAAATCCCAAAACAAATCCAATAACAATAATGTATACCTTATTATCCAATAATACTAATTTGCTTCCTATATTCGTTCCAACTTCCATAAACCCGGCATTTACACCAATTAAAAATACAATTAGTCCAACAAATGCAAATCCAAAACCTGTAAGTAATTTTCGAAGCTCTCTTTTCTTTATACGGAAGGCAATTTTTTGTAAAACTAATAATATTAGCAACAAAGGACTGATAGCCAAAACACCATCTCGTATCGTATCTGGAATAATATTAATAAATGGTCCAACAATAGAATCTGTATTAGAAACATTTAAATCAAGCGCAGCCGTAAATTGATTTGTATTTGTAAATATGTCTAAAAACATTACTGATAAAATAGCTCCAGTTGATGCAATGGCAACCAACCCAAAACTATCTTTCTCAGATGCCTTACTATCCTTTTTTAGTTTTGAAATACCTACAGAAAGGGATAAAATAAATGGTACAGCCAGAATCCCAGTTGTTGACCCGGAAGCATCAAAGGAAATCGCTAAAAATTCTCTTGAAGTAAATAGTGACACTCCAAATATAATAACATACAAAACCATTAGTACCTTATACAGGGGAATATTATAGAAAATTCTTAGAAATCCCAGAGCTAGTAAAATTGCTAAACCAACGGAGACAATAATAAGTATGCTAATGCTAGATATCTGCCCGGAAGTAACTAAATCAACTTGTTGTGCAAGAACCATCAACCCCGGTTCTGCAATGGATATAAAGAAGCCAAGAATTAATCCACCTATAAGCACAATCCATAGTTTATTTGATTTTGCCAGTGATACTCCTGTCAATTCTCCTAGCGGAGTAATCCCTATGTCTACTCCCAACAAAAAAATAGTTAACCCCATCATTACAACAAAAGAACCAATTATGAATCTTATAATAACAGTTGTATCCATTGGAGTTATTGTGAAATTAAGTATTAACACTAACACGATAATCGGAAGTACAGAAATCAAAACTTCCTTAAATTTTGAAACAATCACACTCAAATAAGTCATCCTCTCTTATGTTTATTGTTTTAAATACTGGTAGAGTCAACTAATGATAACATACTTAAAACAAGTTTGTATATAAAAAGCAATGATTTAATGCAGCATATACTTATTTGATATACCATATTTTTTCATATGTCTCCATAGGGTTGTCTTACTAATTCCAAGCTCCTGTGCAACCAGAGCCCTGTTTCCCCCATGTTTTTCAAGCATTTCAGAGATGATTACTGCTTCAGGATCTTTATATAGGATGACCGTCTCCCTACTGTTCTGGTTGTGAATAATGGGATATAGTTCATCCATTAGCTCTTTTACAAAAACCTCATCCAGGGTTCTGTGGGTTGCAGATAAAATCATGCGATCGCAAAAGCTTTCCAATTGTATCAGATTCCCATACCAGGGATATTCCATCAATATTTTCTTTGCTCCTGTCGTCAAAACGTGATATCTCGAATACATATCACAATACAATTTCAGATAGGTGTCAATGAGTTTCTCCAAATCCTCTAACCGATTGCGTAACGGCTCCACATCAATGGTCAAACCACTTAACAGATAATATAGATCCTCGCGAAATACTCCCTGCTGTACTAAAACACTAAGTTTTTTTGTCGTGGTCGCTATAATTCTAACATCCGTACTCATGGTCTTTTCAATTTCATTACGAATCAAGGATTTGTATCGTATTAACTTATATAGGCTGTATTGGCTTCGCATGTTCAGCTTATCAATCTCACTGATTAACACCGTACCATGGTTGGCAGAAATCATTGCTCCCTGAGATTTCGAGCTATCCTCTCCCGATGGCCCAAAGAGTATTTCACTTTGCATATCATCGCTGATACCAAAGCAATTAACAGAAACAAAGGGTCCATTCTTTAGCAAACTATTGTTGTGTATTGCTTGTGCAAATAATTCCTTTTCTGTACCAGTTTCGCCACAGATTAACACTGGGCTTCTGGATTGGGCATATACTTTAGCTAAGGCAATTGATTTCTTCATCAGCTTCGAGGAATGGGGAATATCTTCAAAATTCCCTTTTGCTATATAACCATACAAGTACCTTTCTCTGAATAATTCTGTTTCCAGCTGCTTCATTTTTTTAACCTTTTGACAGGTTAAAATTGCACCATCTATTTTATCATCTACCTTGATCGCGGCAAGGATCACAACTAAAGCAATATTATTGATGGTAAGAAACGAGGAATATATCTCCTCTCCTTCTTGTAATACTTTTTCAATATTATCGTAGGGGATACCTCTAAAAACCTCCAGCAAGGACTTACCCACAACCTCTGACGCGTGTTTGGCTAGAATTTCTTCCATTATTCTATTAATAATTACTATATTTCCACTATTATTGATTTTTGCGATACCACTAAAGGAATAATCCAGTAAAGTCTCCAGCTGCGCCATATCCCGTTTTTCCAAATCCATGGCATATTGCATCTTATCAGCTACCTTAAAGGCTTCCCGAATAGAATCCTCTGTAGAGGACAAAAACAAGGATGGGATACCAGCATCCGACGCAGCCATTATTGCGGTATCACCGCCTATTATGATATCAAGATTATCCTTTATCGCACGCCCAATTGCATTGTGCAGCTCATCTGCATCTGCTACCAGATAAGTTCTTAATTCAATATTATATATTTGATTAAAATAAGTCATATCACAAAACATATTACTAAAGCCAATTACACCAATAACCGGCTGTTTTTTATTAATTATTTTTTTTGCCTTTGTTATCAACATGCCCATCTCCTGGCCGGTTAAGGTCACCTCCACTACAGGAATATTGGTATATTGTTTAATTAACGAGGCTTGATAGCCTCTGGCTATTATTATTTGAGTCCCCCTAGCCAAAGAACTTCTTGCTTCACTGACTGCATCAGCTGTGTTAATCAACTTAATTTCTTTCACTTGATAACCCTCTGTCTGCAATAAGTTATGAGCCTGATGAAGCATTTCCTCTCTAGGCACCAACAGAGCTATATCCGCCATAATCCTTCTCCTTTTTCATCCATGTCGTATCAGCCAGTTATCGTCAAAATCGACTAGTTAATTCAATACACTATAATTGACTTTAATATTCTATACATTTAATCATAATCCTTCAGCACCCTTAGAGTTACAGCACTTATATGTTTTATGCAATCAATTATTTACTCTTTATTCAGTCTCTATTTATTTAGTTTCTATTTATTCAGTTTCTATATTATTCAGTTTCTATTTGATCATTTCTATTTGCTTATTTTCTATTTGCTTATTTTCTATTTGATCATTTCTATTTGATCATTTTCTATTTGTTCATTTTTGATTTGTTCATTTTTGATTTGTTCATACTTAATTTGTTCATTTTTAATTTGTTCATTTTTAATTTGTTCATTATATATTTTGTCGCTATTTTCCTTGTCAAGTGCAGGAACAAACATGTATTTTCTTATGGCAAATAATACTGCTATGGATATCACACCAATAAGATTCTCTACTACTGAGGTATGCTCTACAATCAATTGTCGAGCGTTAGCAAAAAGTAATACTTCAATTACTGTATCCACGCTATATTTATATATCATCTTTAAAAATTCTATTGCAATTAACACATTAAATGCAATTGCAAGAAATTTTTGAAATGCATCCCCATTCATATGGTTATACATAAACTCTTTTAAACCAATGGCCAGGGTTAACATAGATATTCCTATGGCGATAAGTATTGCAATACAAATTATAATTTCTAACACACGTGTCAATTCAAATAACTGATCAATTTTTTTCTTCATGTAGTCTCCTTTAAAGCGAATCATGTCAATATGTAGTGGCAATCAACTTCTAAAAATCATTGGCTTGCTTATCATATACCGAAGTAGGATTAGGATATCTAAAGTCCTTTGATATCCTAATCCTAATGTATTGACAAGCTTAAGCACTTGCCGTTTGTTTTTTTGTCTTTCTGCTATCAAATATTGCATATGCGATGGAAGCTGCGATTAAAACCCAGATAACCCAGCCGATGGGTCTTGTGAAAAACACACCCAAATTACCGCCTGATCCCTTTAAGGAATCTATAAAATACTTTTCTAAATCTCGTCCCAGAATGAAGCCAATTAAGTAAGGTGTTGTAGGCAACCCTATCTTCATAAAGATATATCCTATTATACCAAAAATTAATAATGCCCATACGTCAAACATATTACCGTTTCTTGATGCATATGCACCCACCAAACACATGATTAAAACTACCGGATATAATCTGTTCTTTGGAATTTTAATAATATTTGCAATATACTTTACCGGGTAGAACATCATAACAAACATAATGATGTTACAAAATAATAAAGCTATTAATATGGTACTCCAGATATCAGGGTTTTGGGTAATAAATAATGGTCCTACTTGAATTCCCTGAAGCATAAAGGCCCCAATTAAAACTGCAGTAGTACTATCCCCCGGAATACCAAGAGATAACAAAGGTACTAAGGCTCCGCCAGTTAAACCATTATTTGCACTTTCACTAGCTACCAGACCTTCCACTGCACCTTTACCTAACTTGTCAGGCTCCTTTGACCAGCTCTTAGCCTGGGAATATGATAATAAGGATGCTGCACTTCCACCAACTCCCGGTAAAATACCAATAAAGGTTCCGATAGCGGAAGAACGAATTAAATTAATAAATTGACCTTTAAAATCACGGAAGCTAAATTTCTTCGTTTCCTTCGATTTAATGTCTGCAACCTTTGCAATTGCTTTCTTCATACCAAGCTCTGCTTCTTCAAACATCTGTGAGATAGCGAAGAGACCAATTAGAACTGGTAATAAGTCAAAACCATTATACAGATCCATCTTTAAGAAGTCTGGTACTAGACGAATCTTCTGGTTATCGTTGAAGGTTCCGATTAAAGCTGTAAATACACCCAGGAATCCAGCAAAAATACCCTTTGTCATATTTCCCTTTGATAATGCTGCAATAATTGTCATTGCAAAAACAATGATTAAAAATTTCTCGACTGATGAGAAATTAATCGCCACCTTTGCAAGGGGTGGTGTAAATAATGCTAATACCACCAAACTGAAGATTCCACCAATGAAGGAGGAAGTAATACCGATTCGAAGTGCACGTACACCTTCTCCTCGCCTCGCCATCGGATGTCCATCAAAGCCTGTGGTTATGGAGGAAGGAGTACCCGGAATGTTAATTAATATGGCCGGTATTAAACCTCCGCTGATACCACCTACATATAAACCTAATAACAAAAATAATGAGGTTGTTAGATCATAGGCGTAGGTAAGTGGTAAAAATATTGCAACTGCCATTGTCGCAGTCATACCCGGAAGTGCACCAAATATAATACCGACAAACACTCCAAGTACAGCAACGGCTAATTGAAGTAAATTAAAATCAAACATCTTCTCACCATTCCTTTCTAAGGTAATGTAACGTTAAATACATATCCGAATAGAAACCATAATGTAAATGACGCTATTACCGAGATAACCAACGAACTAATTAACGATTTTATCTTTCTAGTTCCAGCAAATAATACATTGAATAAAGTTATAAATATAATGCTGCTAAGAAGAAAGCCGATTAGTTCTAGCGAAAGGATATAGAGTATAAATAAAAGTATTGATCCCCAGAATTTAATTTTATCATAATTTTCTACAAAGAAACACTTATTTTTAAATTGAAGAAGCGGTTTATTCTCCTTCTTTGCTTTTATACATGCCTGTACGATTAATACGACCAGCAATATAATTAATATTCCGAATACAATCTTAGGGAAGATCAGATGGGATTGGGAATGGACTATCTTAACTTTAAATAAATCTGCCAATGTTATCCTCCTTTAAAGGAATATGTCCTTTTATTACCCTATTGAGCAGTTAAATCATCTAAATTAGGGGATGCTTTAATCAATGCATCTAAGTTATCCCTCTTCTCATAGATAAAGGTTTTAGCTTCAGAGGAAGGTAAATAAGCTGCTACATAGGTGAGTTCGTTCATATCCTTTTGGAAATCTGGATTTTCACAAACAGCCTTTGCCGCTGCATCAATTTCATCCATTAATTCCTGTGGGAAATCCTTAGGCAGGTAGATGATAAAATCCTTAGAGAATACAAAGGGTTCGCCGTTCACAGTAATTCCCTGCTCTGCATAGGAGGTTGCATCAACTCCTTCAATTTTATCAAGTAATCCTAAAAACTTCATCTTAAGCTTAGTATCTACACCTTCAAGGGTATACTGTAATAAAGAGGAATAGTCAGCAAAAATTACGTCTGTATTACCATCCCATAACATCTGGCTTTTCTCTGCAGTGGAGCCACCAACAACAATTACAAACTGATCTGCTACAGCTTGTCCAAAGGTTTCAACTACCCAAGCATAATATGCATCAAATGCGATTTGTGATACACCACCTGCTTCTACAGATAAGCGGATTTTAACATCCGGATTTTCTTTTGCATATTCAGCCATCTCTGCCATATCACTGTAAGGTGCATCTGCAGAAGCTGCAAAACAGGAACCAGGATTCTGTCCAATACGAGGACCTACTACCATGTTTTCTAAAGCATATTTTTCATCAAATGCACCGAAGGAAATACCTAAATAAGTCATATCATGAAACATCATTATAGTTGTTCCATCAGGTTCTGCTGATACTAAAGCATCCAGAGCTGGACCTGCACCAACTGCATCTACCTTCAAATTAGCCTTTAGCTCTTCTGCTAAATAGCGACCCGCCAGGTCAGCAATCATGTAAGAATCACCTGTTGTAGACGTTGAACCAATAACCACTCGTACTCTTTTCCCGTCAAAGGTTGTGTCATCATCTTTTTTACATCCTGTAAAACTTGCCAAAACCAATAATAACATTAATAGAATTGCAACATTTTTTTTCATACCTTTTCTCCTCGTTTATATAGTTTATTTACTTACGTAATTGGTGCTGGATTAAAAATGCATAAATCGTTATATAATTTATATTGTTCTGCCCAAGGTTTCTTCCTTCCACTAGCTACATCCAGAATCATATGGAACAGTTCTAAGCCTACTCCTTCAATACTGTCTTCTCCTGTAGCTATAGTACCTGCATTCACATCAATCAAATCCTTCCAGGAATCTTTGAGATTCGTTCGTGATGAAACCTTGATAACAGGAGCTGCGGCCAAACCATAGGGTGTTCCCCGTCCTGTCATGAATACCTGAAGGGTGATGCCTGATGCCAGCTGCATCGGTCCACATACAATATCACTTGCCGGTGTTGACGCATAGATTAAGCCCTTTTTGGCAGGCAGTTCTCCTGGAGATAACACTTCGACAATTGGAGAGGTACCTGACTTAGCGATGGAGCCCATGGCTTTCTCAACGATATTGCTTAGTCCCCCTTTCTTATTACCCGGAGTAGGATTAGCACTGCGGTCTACCTCACCATTGATTAGATACCGGTCGTACCATTGCATCTCATTTGCCAGCTTCGTTACAACCTCATTACTGCAACATCTCTTGGCAAGAACATGAACCCCATCCCTAACCTCCGTAACTTCGGAAAACATAACCGTGGCACCTGCTTCCACAAGCATGTCGGAAGCATAACCGGCACTAGGATTGGCTGTTATACCCGAGAAGGCATCACTGCCACCACATTGCATACCAATGCACAAATCAGATAGGGGAAGTATCTCTCTTTTTCTTTCATTCAAAATCTTAAGCTTTTCCTTTGCCATTTCCATAATAGCCTGTATCATAGCATGAAAGCCGTCAATTTCCTGAAGAACAATCACATTCTCTGCTGAAATATCACCTGCATCAATGAGCATCTCTACGGTAAGTTTCTCACAACCCAGAGCAATCACCATAATTTCCCCACCGAAGTTAGGATTATGCACCAAATTTCTAAGTGCTCTAATGGGGATTACTGCTTCTGGTGCATTGATGGCAACTCCACAGCCATAGGCATGATTAATGGGTACAACATCATCCACATTCGGAAAGCCGGGTAAAAGCTCTCGTTTTATTTTGTCAACTGCTACATTCAGCACTCCTGTTACACATTGAACCGTTGTACTTATGGCCAGAATGTTCCTTGTCCCGGCATATCCACCATTTTTGTTTCGGTAACCCTCAAAGGTCCTGACTGGTGCTTTGGGTAATACTACCTTAGGTGCTTCGGTGAAGGTAAGTTCATCCACCTGTGGTGGTTCAGGTAAATTAAGCATCTTCTCATTGATCCAATCACCCTTTTTGATGTCTTTTATTGCATATCCAAGAATAACGCCATATCGAACTATTTCACCATTTGCAGGAATGTCCTTAAGTGCAATTTTATGTCCTTGCGGGATTTCCTCCTTGGCTAATATGTTTTCCATCAGGGGAGTTCCTTGTCTGATGGTATCCACCGTAATGGCCACATTATCCTTCTCATTAATTCTAATTAATAATGGTGTACTCATGTCTACCTCAATCCAGTTAGATTAACTTCATCTCTGTTAATACATTCCTTAGCTTCTCTTTTTGTTCCGGGTTTAGTTCTGATATGGGTTCAAGACATTTACCAACCTCAAAGCCTCTCATTACTAATCCTTCCTTGATTACCGCAGGGAAGGTTCCCATATTGGTGGCAATTCTTAACGGTGCAAGGGTATACTGCGCTTCTAATGCCCCCTCTAAATCGCCCGTAATATATTTATCATAGATGTCAGCTGTAATTCTTGGAGCGATATTAGCACAGGAAGCAATTGCTCCTGTAGCTCCGTAACATAAGCCCGCATAGATTAAGGTATCTCTACCAATTAAAACGGAAAAATTATCATTATTTCTGGTTAATCTTATGTATTCTTCCGTATTTGTAAAATCACCTGTGCTATCTTTTACACCAACAATATTGTCAATTAAAGCTAGCTTAGCAATGGTCGAAGGCTCAACCGTTACATTTGTCTTTGGTTTGTTGTTATATATAATAATTGGTAAGCTTGTACTGTTAGCTATCTGCTTATAATGTTCATATATCTCGTCCTGTGTCTGTGATATGAACATCGGCGTGAGTACGGAAACTGCATCAACACCCACCTCCTCGGCAATTCTCACAAGCTCGATAACTCCTTTGGTTGTGATATGGTTCGCTCCTGCATATACCGGTACTCTTCCGGCTGCCTCTTCTACCGCAACCTTTAATATGTATTTCACTTCTTCATTCGTAAATGCGTAAAACTCGCCAGTGGTACCCATTGGAAAGATACCATGAACCCCTTCGTCAATTAAAAAACTTATCATCTGTCTGAAAACCGGTTCGTTAAATTTACCTTCGGGGGTAAATGGTGTAATGATTGGTGGAATTACTCCACGTGGTTTAAAATCCATATATGCTCCTTTTATTTAGTGCGTCTATTGTGCTGTTCTTCTATCTAACCATACAAGGCTTCTTAGGATCAAACTTCCATCCAGGAATTAAGTACTGCATACCAATTGCATCATTCCTTGCCCCAAGACAATTTTTCTTATATAACTCATGTGCATATAGAACCTTTTCCATATCGATTTCTATACCAAGTCCGGGTTTCTTCGGTACTTCAATGCATCCATCTACAATGGGCATAGGCTCTTTGGTCAGATTCTCGATACCTTCCTGCCAAATCCAGTGGGTATCGATCGCATTAATATTACCTGGCACCGCAGCGGCTGTATGTACTACCATAGCAAGAGATATATCAAAATGATTATTCGAATGACAGCCCCAGGTCAATCCAAAGTCCTTGCACATCTGTCCAACTCTTACTGATCCAGACATAGTCCAAAAATGAGGATCTGCCAACGGAATGTCAACAGACTGTAAGGCTAAGGAATGTGTCATCTCTCTCCAGTCTGTGGCAATCATGTTAGTGGCTGTAGGTAACCCTGTTGCACGCCTGAATTCTGCCAGAACTTCACGTCCGGAAAATACTCCTTCTGCACCACACGGATCTTCACAATAGGTCAGTATTCCATGCTTATCCTTACATAATTCAATTGCATCCTTTAGCAACCATCCACCATTCGGGTCAAGGGTAATTCTTGCCTCTGGAAAAGCAGCCTTTAAAGCTTTTACAGCTTCCATCTCTTCCTTACCAGTTAATACACCACCCTTTAATTTAAAGTCAGAAAATCCATAACGTTCTTTTGTGGCCTTTGCTAAGGCAACAATCGTTTCAGGTGTCATTGCTTCCTCGTGACGAATACGATACCATTCGCAGCCCGCATCCGGATAACAGTCATAAGGGAGATCTGTCTTCCTACGATCAGCTATATAAAATAAATAACTTAACATTCTTACCTTATCTCTTTGCATTCCTTCACCTAAAAGGGATGCTACTGGAACTCCTAAATGCTTTCCTAATAGGTCAAGTAAGGGTGCTTCGATTGCTGTAACTACATGCACTCCGGTTCTTAAGTCAAAGGTCTGTGCTCCTCGCACATCCTCTTCATTACCTTGAAGGGATTCTTTTACTTTTAAAAGTGTGTTTTTATAATCTCCAATGCTTGTACCTACTACTAAAGGGATGGAAGCCTCTAATGCCTGTGTAATCTTCTCACCGCCCGGAACCTCACCAAGTCCTTTTTCCCCGTTACTATCGGTTAATATGACAATATTTCTTGTAAAGAAGGGGGAGTGAGCACCGCTAAGATTAAGAAGCATACTATCCTTGCCGGCTACCGGATATACTTCCATTTTCTGAATCGTTGGTGTCATTGTTAATCCTCTCTAATCCTGTTATTTTTCAACTGTTATGTTTGACAGCTTTTCATAATACTTTACAATGCTGCAATGATCTTCTTTTTCATGCCCATCTGCTTTTAAGGCCTGCATAATCTCCATAACCTGTGAAGTTAACGGAAGGGGAGCACTTACCGCATGGGATGCATTTAATGCGTTGTTCAAATCCTTAATATGTAACTCAATACGGAAACCTGGGTCAAACTTTCTTGCAAGAACAAGGGGAGCTTTTGCATCTAAGACAGTGGAACCTGCCAGACCGCCACGAATTGCCTGATAAACCAATTCAGGATCAGCACCTGCCTTTTTAGCAAGCGTTAGCGCTTCGGACATCGCTGCAATGTTCAGAGCAACAATAATTTGGTTTGATAGCTTTGCTATATTACCTGCACCTAATTCGCCTACATATACTACTGTGCCTGCCATTACCATTAACAAGTCATGATATTTATCAAAGGTCTCTTTTTTACCTCCAACCATTACAGAAAGTGTTCCGTCTATTGCTTTTGGTTCCCCTCCACTTACGGGGGCATCCATCAATTCAATCCCTTTCATTGCAAGCTCTGCTCCTATTGCTCTACTTTCAACAGGATCAATAGAGCTCATATCAATGATAACTGTACCCTGTTTTGCAGTATCCGAAATACCATTTTCACCTAATGCAACATTTTTTACATGGGGTGAATTAGGTAACATAGTAATTATAACATCACACTCTTTTGCAACTTCCGCACCGTTAACCGCAGACTTTGCTCCTAAAGCAACAACCTCATTAACCGCTGCTTGGTTAAAGTCGCATACTAGAAGCTCATGCCCTGCTTTTAATAAATTTTTACTCATGGGTTTGCCCATGATACCTAAGCCAATAAATCCCAGCTTCATATCATTACCTCCTGTGCCTATATTGTTTAAAGTATATTTAACCAAGAAATCGAACTCCTTGTCATATTCCACATTATATACCTTGGTGATATTGAATACTATTGACACAAAATATAATTCACACCTATACATTTTGTACAAAAGCAGTAAGCTTTCATATTGTGAAATATTAGTTTCATCATTTCATTCACTTATTTCAATTTGTAATAAATGAAATCTTTTCTCCAATTCTTTCAAATATAATTTCACAATATGCAACTTTTACAATCTTCTCATAAAAGACTTATCAGATTAGCAGATTTGTCGATAGATAATTTCGTCTCTTTTGTATAAGATTATTATATAAGAAAATATCCCCCACCATTGCTGGAGGGGGGTATCTTTTGGCCCGATTACCATTCTATTATAACATAACACATGTGGAGGTTAAAGATGAAGAAGTGCATTATCATTCCCGATTCCTTTAAGGGAACCATGAGTTCCATTGAAATTTGTGAAATTATGAGTACAAAGGTGAAAGACCACTATCCGGATTGTGAGACAATCACTATACCAGTCGCAGATGGCGGTGAAGGTACCGTAGATTGCTTTCTGCATGCGATTCACGCAAAGAAAATTCCAGTTAAAATATCAGGTCCCTACAACGAACCTTTGGAGGGTTACTATGCCAGACAGGGTAATACAGCCATTATTGAGATGGCGCAGGCATGTGGGTTACCCTTAGTAGAAGGCAATAAAAATCCTGCCCTAACAACCACTTACGGTGCAGGTCTTACGATTAAAAAGGCCGTAGAAGATGGCTGTACAGATATTATCATCGGCCTCGGAGGCAGTTGTACCAATGATGCCGGAGTTGGTGCAGCGTGTGCAGTAGGTGTGAAATTTTACGATCAAGAGGGTGTTGAGTTTTTACCTACTGGTAATACCTTATCTGCAATTAGCAAAATCGATCTATCAAAGGCACAGCAGCTCCTTCGCAATTGTAATGTAACTGCAATGTGTGATATTGATAATCCTATGTTTGGAACAAGTGGGGCTGCTTATGTCTTTGGGCCTCAAAAGGGAGCAGACGAAACCATGGTAAAGGAATTAGATGACAACCTAAGAGCGCTCTCACAAACAGTTATTGATAATCTTGGTATTGATATATCAAACATCCCAGGTGCGGGAGCTGCAGGTGCTATGGGTGCAGGAATTGTAGCTTTCTTCGGAGGTACCTTAAAATCAGGAATCCATACCATTCTTGATTTAATACAATTTGACGAACTTCTTGAGAGTACAGATATAGTATTCACCGGAGAAGGTAGAATTGATGGCCAAAGCTTAAGGGGTAAGGTTGTCATAGGGATTGCTGAACGTGCAAAGAGAAAAAACGTACCAGTAATAGCAATTGTAGGAGCTGTAGGCGAAGACGCTGAACAATCTTACTCTATGGGTGTTAGCACAATCTTTAGTATCAATCGTGCTGCTGTTGATTTTGAGATATCTAGACATCACAGCAAAGAAAACCTGGCTGCAACTATGGATTCCTTAATGCGCTTTCATAAGGTAATATAAATTGATTTTATCAAGATCTTTTAGAAATTATTATGATATAAAGAATGCGGAATGAGGTATGTAAGCTTACTTACAAATACCGATTGGAGTAACATGATCATGAACACGTTTTTTGTTCATGAAATAATAGATTTCGCAAGCATGGAGGTAACATGAAAAAGGTTGTAATAGCAGTAAGCAATATTTCGAACATAAATCCAGAGGCAAAGTCTCGATTAGAAAGTGCAGGCTTTTCCGTAGAGGAGTATGCGGATACCTTATTACTCTCACAAAAAGAACTTATTTCTCTTTTACATCAAGCTGATGCTGTAATTGCAGGCTTAGAGTCCTATCCCGAGGAGGTACTGACCAGTCTTCCCTCTCTAAAGTTAATAGCAAGACGTGGCGTGGGTGTCGACAATATCGATATGGAAGCTGCAAAAAGTTTAGGTATAACCGTTACACGAACTGCAGGGCTTGTGGGCATCGCTGTAGCAGAATTAGTTATGGGCTATCTGTTGGAGCATTCCAGAATGCTGTCTCTACATAATACGGAAATGAAAAACAATACCTGGAACAGACATTTGGCAGAGGGTGTTAACGGGAAGACCTTGGGATTAGTTGGTTTTGGCAGCATTGCCCGAGAAGTGGCTGTGAGGGCAAATGCTTTTGGCATGAAGGTTGTATGCTATTATCGTCATAGAGATACTGCTATCGAAAAAGAGTATGCTGTACAATATATTGATTTTAAAACATTAATTAATACCAGTGATTATATCTCAATTAATGTACCTCTGACCAATGAAACTACTGGTATGTTTCACCGGGAGATTTTTCAGAAAATGAAAAATACAGCGGTAATTATTAATACAGCTCGAAGCAAAATTATAAATACCGTTGATTTGGTGAACGCTTTGCAAAATCAAGAAATCGGTGGAGCTTACATCGACGTTTTTGACAACGAACCCTATCATGATGGTGAACTTATGTCCTGTGACAATGCTTTTCTCACTCCTCATATCGGGACCTTTACCAAAAGCACTTTTCAGGCAATGAATAGCAGATGCATTGACCAGGTCATTGAATTCTTTAACGTGCAAGGAAAATAGTAATCAATAGTTCTTCAATTTGCATTAAATAGGGTACTAAATAGGATACACCAATAGGAGGCAAAACATAGTTCATTCTCATTGAACTATGTTTTGCCTCCTATTGGTGTATAGAGTCATTGAGATAACGAATTATTATATTAACAACATTAGAAGTGGAACTGTAAGTAAGGATAACATGGTCGTTACAAAAACACACTTTGACGCAAAATCAACATCTGCTTGGTATTTTGCAGCAAGCAAGGCTGTGGTTGTGCCAACGGGCATAGCAGTTAGTAATAAGGCTACCCCTGATATAGTTGCATCCAGATGAAAAATAGATACAATACCTATCGTCATCAAAGGTAATAATATCAGACGAACTACAGCCACAAACAAAACCGATTTATCAAATATCTTTCTGATATTCACATCCGCCAGTACTGCTCCTACAATAATCATAGATATCGGCGATACTGTGCTTCCTATTTTATCAATAGAATAATCAATAAAATACGGTAATTCAACTGAGAACAAGCACCGAAGTAACCCTAGTTCTACTGCAATTATGTTAGGATTTAATAATACATTTTTCCATTTGGTCTTTGCATCCGTCTTTTCAAATAGGGAGATACCCACCGACCACATAAAGATTCGATTTGGTATCAAAAAGAAGGAAGCATAGAATAATCCCAGCTCTCCCAGAACTTCACCCGCTAAAGGTAATCCAGCAAATCCAGCATTATTGACAACGGTACCATATTGCATAATACTTCTTTTGCTGAAGGGATATTTCCTATATAATATTTTTCCAAGTAATAAGGCCATCATGGCAATTGCAAAGGCAATCCCCGTTATAGTTCCTACTTTAATAAGTACATCTGAAGTTAATTTCTGTTGAAAGGAACTAAAAATCATACACGGCATCAAAATCTGTAATACGAAGTCAATGTATTTATTTTGATTTTCTTTTGTGATTAACCCTTTTCGCTTCACATATACGCCAACCACTATGTATACAAAAATAACCGCTTGTATATTCAATAATCTGATAAACCCAACCATGATGTAACCACCTTTTGTCGTTTTTGCTCTGTCTATTAAAATACATGATGTAAATGCATTAAGCAATCGTAATATTATCCTTTAATAAATAATTATCACTTTTTACTTTCATAAAAACCAAGGGTGAATAATGCACTTGTATCAGAAATACTTAGACTTTGGTAACTATCCTTTTTTGATTCAATCGTCCATCTTTGATAATTAATGCCTTTCTCGTAAATTTTAGTGATTAACATCTCACTATTATCCAGTTCTTTATCAAAGAAACAGTAGATACTGTTGTTAATATTATAGGTGTCCTCCAAATGGGGAGTACAGCTAATCAATATGGCCTTATCCTTCGTAGAATAAAAGGTTACTCCACTGTAATCCTCCGTTTGGATCTCTTTCTCGGCTGGTACCACTTCAAAATCTAAATTGTAGTCACAATCATTCCACGTGAATTCTATACCGTTTATATTCTTTGATGCATAGTGGGCATAACTGTAATTAACGTCTTCGACATACACTAACTCCCCTGTCTCGATATCCAATTCTTTGTACCTAGAAGCGATGACTACATCACATAAACTATAATAATGCTTTGGACTGTCAAAATAAAAATAGTCCTGTGACGTAAACTCATCGGTAATATATCTATCCTTGCTGCGAAAATTAATAAGCGCCAGATACACATCGGATATGTCAGATTTTGCGAAAAAATTCTTAGCATCAATGCTTTCAAAGTCCATATCATTGGCAATATATTTGCATACCACATAAACTTCATACTGGTCTTTTTCATACAGATCCTCTAAGGAGCTTACACCATATTCAGTGAAATTGGCATAATATTTTTTCTCCAGTTCCCCAATAAGGTCCTTTTGGTAGTAATGCACTTCAAAATCATATGGAACATCAATTGAAAGAGCTGATACTGCATGTTTTTTAAAATTATCCCTAACCAATTGGTCGTTAAAATTATCATAACATTGACCCGTTTCAACATTGGTAATGATAGAAAACTCTTCATTATTTACAATAACTGAAGATTTAACATAAGCACTTGCATGGTCACTATATATGGGGATAACAAGTTCTTTTCTTGGTTGGCGCAGGCAATCTAAGGAAATAATCTCCCCACCGCCATAGTTCAAATTTAAATACTCCTGTGCAATGGGTTTGGCCAATTTTTCGTTATTCTTTTCTTTCTCTTTTTCCTCCTTCGACGTACAAGCAATCAATGGTAAAAGGCATAGAATAATAAAAATATATGCTAGCTTTCGTATAGATTTTTCCTTCTTATTATGAGAAGTCGAAAGTACCCATATCCTATTCTTATCCAAAACCTCTAATGTTTCTTCGAATAGTTGTGTATAGCTTTCCATAATTTATCTCCTTGTCTCCACTTTCCATATACTTGCCTCATACGGTCGCAAGAATGACGATATATCTTCTGGATAATTTGATAGCAAGCAAATTCCCTCTGGATATTTTTTTCTTTTCTTATTGGAGGAACTCAAATTTATCTCAATATACAGAATTTCAGTTTCATCCTTACGATAATAGGTGAATAAATTTTTTTCTTTTTTATTAGTGATTACTACATCGCCATAATAAATGACCCTATGCTCCGTACGCAACGCAATCAATTTCTGAAAGAAACGGAGGATGGAATTCTCATCTTGAAGCTGCTCTTCCACATTGCAATTCTTATAATCCTCATCCATCATAAGCCACGGCTTCTCGGTAGAAAAGCCTGCATATAGCTGATTGTTCCACTGCATTGGTGTTCTGGCATGATCCCTGGAACCTGCTAATATCTTTGCGAATGCCTCTTCTTTCGTCCTAGTATTGCATAACTCTTCATAAAGATTCAACGACTCCACATCACGAAGTTCCTCAATGACCCTAAAGTTTTGATTGATCATTCCTAGCTCCTGCCCCTGGTAAATAAATGGCGTGCCTCGAAGAGTAAGCTGTATCACCGCCAAAAGTTTACCAAGGACATTTCGATACTGTGGGTCCGAGTTTATTTTAGAAATCATGCGCGGATTATCATGGTTTTCATAAAACAGGGAAGGCTGACAATGATCTCCGTAATTCTCCATCCAATTAATCATATAGCTTTTTAGATAATTAAGGTCATATTGATAATCATCAAAACGTGCATGCCCCGGTGTTTCCAGATGGTCAAAGGAGAATACCATATCCAGCTCATTTCGATAATCTGCAGTTAATAGCTTGCTCATTTCCATTCCTGTTCCAGGAGTTTCTCCTACCGAAAAAGCATTGAATGGGATAAATACTTTCTCTTTCATTTCCTGTAGATATTTGTGGAGACGAGGTCCATAGAAATAATGTTCCACCCCATGATATCCCATAAGCTTACCGATACTTTCGTTACCATCTGGCAAGCCACTGCGCTTAGAAATATAATTAATGACATCCAAACGAAATCCATCTACACCCTTTTCCAGCCACCAGGTTACCATAGCATAAATCTCCTGACGCAGAGCTTCATTTTCCCAGTTTAGATCCATCTGTTTCTTTGAGAATAAATGCAGTGCATATTGCCCCCGTTCTTCTACATAGTTCCACGCACTGCCGCTGAAAAATGAAGTCCAGTTATTGGGCTGATCTTTAAAAATATAATAATCCCTATACTTGGAATCCGATTCGTGGATTGCCTTCTGATACCACATATGTTCATCCGAGGTATGGTTCACTACAAGATCCATAATAAGCCTCATATCACGGTTATGAACTTCCGTTAACAACTGGTTAAAGTCCTCCATGGTTCCGAATTCAGCCATGATTTTATGATAATCTCTTATGTCGTACCCATTATCATCATTAGGAGAGTCATAAATTGGTGAAAGCCAGATAGCATTGATACCCAATTCTTTTAGGTAATCCAATTTACTTATAATACCCTGCAGATCGCCAATACCATCTCCATTACTATCTTTAAAGCTTCTAGGATAAATTTGATAAAATACTGCTTCCTTCCACCAGGCCTTTCGAATTGTCCCAGCCTTGCCCTTTGCGGTCTCCTGATCCGTGTTCAAAAGAGTTATCAAAGTATCCACGAAGCCTTCATCCAGCTGGCTTTTCGGCAGCTTCGGTAAAATCTTTAACTTTAAATTGCCTATAATCGGATTGGTAACGGCCTTTTTGTTTATATTCATTTGCAAGAGCACTCGATCAATAATGTCGCGTCCAATTGGATTAGCGTACACATCTTTGATACGACTATTTTGGGTTAGCATAGTGCATCACTCCTGTTCTCTATTAATTTCACCACGATCAGCCAATTCAGCTATTATCTTATCATACATCTGTTTATCTATCTTGAACTTCTTATCATAAATTATGTAACCTATCACAATAAAGATCAGCGGTAAAATCAGCATTGCCAGCTTCATAATCAACAGTCCGGAATCAGTAACGTCCTCCGGTGTTGCGGCAGCATTAATACCAGAAACAATCAAGGTCGCACCAACAAAACCATTCGCAATTGCTCCCCCAATTTTATTAATAAATGGCTGCACAGAAAAAGTGATACTTTCGTTACGACGTCCCAGTTTCCACTGTCCGTACTCTACCGTGTCAGTCAAAAACATCAGCATCAACAGCTGTATAAAGGCCTGACCGGTAAAAAGCAGGATGCCCGCTGCGCCGATAAACCGCATATTCATTGGTGAAAAGAAGAATATTACATACCCAACTATTACTAGTATAGTCGCAATCGCATATAATGTTCTTCTGCTGTATTTTTTTGAGAATAAAGGAAATACGGATAAGGCTGCCAGCTGTGAGACGCCGAGAATCGCAGCAAACACCGAGTACATTCCTTCATTTTTAAAGGCATATTTAAAGAAATAAACACCAAAAGCGGTGGTGGTGCAATAACCAATCATAAATAGTGCCATTGATATAGCCGTAAATAAAAGCTGATCATTCTGAAATAAAATACGGACCATTTCCTTTAAGGACGTGGACTCTTGCCTAACCTTAATACTTTTATCCTCTTTTACACCAAATACCGTAAACATAAGGAATGCCCAGGTAATCAATACGATTGCAATTACTGTTATCTGCCAAGCCCTTTTATCTCCGCCCAAGGCATTGGTAACAGGCAATATAGCAACTACGGTGGTAAATAATCCGATATTTGCACATATTCTGGCAAAGGAACCGGTTTTCTCACGTTCCTTTTGGTCAAGGGTCAAGGACGGAAGCATTGACCAATAAGCAATATCATTGGCTCCATAGGTTAAATCCCAGAGAAGATACACTACTACAAACAGGATTACATAGCCTGCTCCTTTTAGTGCAAAATCCTGGAACAATAGCGTCGTTAGAATACCTCCAAGAATACCGCCTATCACAATCCAGGGCTTAAATTTGCCAAATCGTGAACGGGTATTATCCACTAAAAATCCCATGATTGGGTCATTTACTGCATCAAAGATACGAAGAATGGTCATTGCTCCCGTCATCCACCACATAGTGGAATCGGGCAAATCCAAAATATCTGTTAAGAAGAACAATAGATACATACTTACCACGGTATAAAGCATATCTCTGCCAATCGTACCAAGACCAAACATATAACGATTATGATTTCTTTTTGTCTTTACTCCCATAGTTATCCCCTTTTCTATGCAAGACTTTTAAATAACAATTCTACTTTTGCTTGTCCTTTCCTTCTCAGTAATATACATATTTGACCCAAAATCACCTTATGTAAATTACTCGCTCCAAATAATCTACATCTATTTTATCACACTTTTCTACGTAAAAAAAAGACATAACTTCCTCTTGGCAGGAAGTTTATGTCTTTTTGAAGTCACCTGGGAATAATCTTATTAATATAACTAAAGATGGACTGATAGTCTGACGATATATTTCAACTTTATGTCTACTGTAATTCTATAATTAGTGCCGCATGGTCACTAATTATTAACACTACTTATTTATTTTCTTACATGGACAAAAATAATTTATGGTTCCTTCTTCAGCATCAAAGTCTAAATCTTTGGCATATGCTTCAGCACTCCAACCAAAAGAATAGTCAGGCTCATATCCGTTTTGATTTATCCCGCTGACAGTCAAATCATGAGAATGACGAAAAACATCTCCATTGGCAAAATCTCCGTTAATATATCCATTTCCCACTAAACATGCAGATAAATCCCTATATTCAAATTCCTCTGGAACCGGAGTATTTGCTGGCATTATCATCCCTGCTATGTATGTGAATGTTCCTGTTTCTTGGCAATATTCACCCATCCAACCAACATAATAGTCTACTACTGGTGTTTTATTTTCTAACACACCAAATGTATCTTCCTCAAAACACTTCTTCCATAACGCAGGAACTGGGTTCTCCTCACCACCGTTTACAACCATTTTTCCAATCATCCTAACAGCAGGAAGTTCAAAAAACTCTAATTTCCCCAATACAGCCACTTTACTTTCACCTCTTTCCAAATTAAAATTTTGGACTTGAAAGGTTAACTTAGAATATACATTGAATACCTTACTTTTGTTACGTGCCTTTGATGGGGAAAAACCATGAAACTCCCGAAATGCGCGTGCAAAAGAAGTATGTGAATCATAGCCATATTTTAATGCAATATCAATCACTTTTAATTTGTTCTCCTGCAATTCATACGCAGATAAAGTTAATCGGCGGCGCCTTATATATTCCGATAAAGTTATTTCAGTAATGTATGCAAAAAAACGTTGGAACTGATTCTTGGGACAGCAAGCAATTTCTGCTGCTTTAGCATAGTCAATCTCGTTGGTAATATTGCTTTCAATATAGTCAACAACGGCATTTATTCTTTCAAAAGTATTCAATTTTGCCCACCTCTCGATGAAATATTATCACATAAAAATAAGTAATTCTATACATTTGATGCGCACCTAATGCACATATGTGATTAAAGATTAGTTCTGATGGTTTAATGGTCCGTTCCTGGGTCTCGTAATTGATAATACCTTGTTATGGGAAGGTCGGACTCGCTTAATACTTTTAAATGTTCGCAGATAAAATTTCCTACCAAACGAGATGTTTCTTTGCCACTTGCTGTTCATAAAAGGACTCCAGCCACTTCACAGTATTAATATCCATAGGATAATCTAATGCACCGATGTTAGAAAGCAGTTGCTCCATATCGGCTACTCCCGGTATCACCGTGCTAACTGCCTCATATGCGAGACAATATTGTAATGCAAATTGGGACAGCGATTGACCTTTGGCGGGCAATTCCTTCAGTTGCTCTACTAATTCGGCTCTGGTTATAATATCTTCCCTGCTCCATCTCGCACGAACACCCGTAAATGTGGAATCCCGGTGATATTTCCCGGAAAGCCATCCTGAATCGAGGGGAATCTTAGCTATAATCTTAACCCCTTTCTTCAATGCCAGTTCAAAGCTATTGCGGGTATCCTGATGTAATATATTAAAGAAAGCCTCAATTACCTGCCCATTCGTATAATTTAAGAAGGTATCCATATCCTCACTGGTATCTAATGATGCACCGTAAGCTAATATCTTTCCTTCCTTTTTTAATTGCTCCAGCACCAAATAATGTTCATTTCCTTCCGCTTTCAGTAACTTAGAAGGTGGATTATGCAATAATACAGAATCAATATAATCCGTACCAAGACGCTTGAGACTGCCTTCAATTGTTTCTCTTATAATGTCGTGACGATAATTTGTTTGCCCATCGCTATGATGACCAAACTTTGTATTTATAACCACGGTATCCCTCTTTACCTCTTTCAAAGCTTTCCCAAGAATGACCTCACTTTTTCCATTTCCATAGTTAGGTGCTGTGTCAAAGAAGTTAATTCCTTCCTCTATAGCTTTGTGAACCAGATGAATAGCCTCATCTTCTGCCATCCCATGCCAATCAATATCATTTCCAAGCTGCCAGGCACCAAAGCCAATTACTGATACCTTCGGGCTGCCCTCCACGTAAAATTTATATTTCATACACTCCAACTTCCTTCTGTTTTCTTCTATTTTTATAACAAGAATTCTTAATACTAATTCTAACAAAACAACAGTAATCCTTAGTCAGTGTTTTCTTATTTTCATAGTATACCATTAATTCGTATTACATTTCTATCACTATCGTAACCAATACAGTCATAAATTCAGTACAATTCTACTATATAAATAGCCACCGCTAAATATAAAATAACCTCCAAATCCTTTTTGGGAACATTGACTATTTCAGCCGTGGTTATTTTTTTGGGATGGTTATAGTTGATTTATTATTGTTCCATATAGTAGTTTGGATACCGCTTCTTGATAGTCATTTTAAACAACCATAAAGCATCTGATTATATGCTTAAAATTGTAAGTTGGTATATATGTATTGTTTATGTGCATAATAATCCCGTACTAAATAAAGCAAGGAGGTGTTGTTATGCTAACAATGGCTACTCAGAAAAATCAGAAATGCATCGATGCTTGTTCACGCTGTGCTCAAGCATGTTACGAATGCTTTCAAGCTTGCTTGAATGAACCAGACTTAAATGCAAGAAAAAATTGTCTTAGTATGCTTATAGAATGTGCTATGATGTGTCAGATGTCTGTATCTATGATGTCTATGGGTGGACAATTCTCACAGGAACACTGCTCGTTATGTTCAAAAGTCTGTGACGCTTGTGCTAAAGAATGTAGTATGTTTAAAGACGAACATTGTCAAAAATGTGCTGATGAATGCCGTACATGTTCTGACGGATGCAGAAATATGTCAGGTATGTAATTAGTAAGAAATTAAAATCATTAAAAAGAAAGCTATCAATTGTGCTTTCTTTTTTTGTTATAAACCCAATCTGAACGGTCTAAATTTAAAACGTGATGCTATTAAACATCACGTTTTACTATTATACCATTTGTTTTACTGTTTTGTATTTGCATATTTTTATGCATGGTTTTGTTAGCATTATAACTGATATATGTCCAATCGATTGCACAACCCACAATATTGAAGAAGTTCATTATTTTTCTATTGGACATTAGAATCTGATGTAAATTATAGTCTAGCATTAAAGTATTCATGATTTACAAGCCTGATTTATTCTCTGTTATTGATTATATGTAATAAAATGTATTTCTGGTAAAAAAGTTTATCTTATTTTATTCTATATTTATTATTTTTAAGGTCCGACAAATAGTGAAATCTATACTTTTCTTACCTATCATTACAATCGGACTTGCGATATCAGACTCTGGAATATGTACAATTACTCCTCTTTCACCATTACTAAGGCAGACTGTCGCTCCAATTAAATAAGCAGGATATTTTTTTATAAATGTATTTACTATCTTCGAATCGAATTGATGCGAAAGGCTTTTAAGTAGTATCGCAAAGGCTTCAAAAGGCGTCATCTTTTTTCTATAAACCCTGTCCGATATCATTGCATCGTATACATCAGCAAAGGCTACAATTTTGGAAGTTAAATTCAACTTTTCCTGTGTAAAATGGTAGGGATAACCTGAACCGTCACTTCTCTCATGATGCAATAATACAGCCAACCTTACATCTTGGTCTAGGTTATTTACTGTTTCTAACATTTCATGCCCATAGATCGGATGTAATTTCATGATTCTATACTCATCCTCCGTATATTTTCCTGGTTTATTTAATATTTCATTGGAAATTTTCATTTTTCCAATGTCATGCAACAATCCGGACAAAATCAAATTATTAATATCTGTTCTGGATAGATGAAGCCATTTTCCGATTAGCATGGAATAGATTGCTGTATTGATCGAATGATGAAAGGTGTATTCATCCTTTTCTTTTAATTCCACCAAATACTTTACTATAAAATCATTCTTAGCAACAGTATAGTATAGCTCCTCTGAAATCAAGATAAGTTCCTCAAGATCAATGGTAGCTCCTGCTACAAGCCTCCTAATCAATGTAATTTCACCGTTCGTATCAATTACATCAGATGTTGCTATAGTTCCAACACTACAATTAATAATAGTTTTCTTCTCTTCAAGCATATTACCTACCCACTCTTCCAGTGTTTTGTTCATAAATGCATTACAATTCCTACCTTTCAGCAGCATATTCTCTCCTGTAAAGTAAGAATTGTAAATTTCCTCTTATTAAGTTCGATTAATATTTACCAAATTCTTTATCGCTTAATATAATTTTGGATTTTATGGTTGTGGTCTCTTCCCTATTATCTGCTTTCGTGCCTATACTGCTATTACTTGTATCAGTCATGGTTTTCAACATTGCAAGAACCTCAGGAGAAATTTCATCGTTTTTTCCATATCCTATGTTGTTGCGCTTCAAGGTGAACTTACTTACCTCTTCCTTAAGAAGATCAGCCTGACTTGCCAGCTCTTCGCTTGCTGCGGCAGTCTCTTCCGAGGTAGCAGAATTGGTCTGGACAACCTGTGATACCTGCATAATTCCTTGGTTAATCTGTCCTATTCCAATAGCCTGCTCATTGGATGCTATTGCGATGTTGTTGACAAGGCTTGCCACCTTCTCAATCTCGTTTACGATTGAATTTAATGCATCTGCTGTCTTTTTAGCTATTCTGGTTCCGCCCTCCGCTTTTTTCATGGAACCCTCAATCATATCTGTTGTCTCTTTTGCTGCATTGGCAGAACGTGCGGCAAGAGTCCTTACCTCTTCTGCTACTACAGCAAAGCCTTTTCCATGCTGTCCTGCTCTTGCTGCTTCCACTGCTGCATTTAATGCTAGTATATTGGTCTGGAATGCAATATCATCAATTACTTTTATTATCTTATAGATATTCGATGAGGATTCATTAATATCCTCCATTGCCCGAAGCATTTCCTTCATCTGATTGTTGCCATCAACTGCATTTGTCTTGGCATTAACCGCAAGTTCATTTGCTTGATTGGCATTCTTTGCATTTAGCTCTGTCTGTGAAGATATCTCCTCCAGAGAAGCGGTCAGCTCCTCCACAGAGCTTGCCTGCTCAGTTGCACCTTGGGAAAGAGCAATGCTGGAATCCGACACCTGTCTGGAACCTATCGCAACCTGCTCTGTTGCAAGTGATATATTGGATAATACTTCGTTATTTTTCCTAAGCATTTCAGATAATTTTTTACCCAAAAGATCGTGTTCTGATCTTATATTTACTTCAACTGTAAGATCTCCGGCTGCAATTCGCTCAACAACCAGTGCCTGCTCTCTAATATTTGCAATCATTTTTCTAAAGGACTGTGCGAGACTACCTATTTCATCCTTTGTATCGATAGCAACCGTTGCATTCACATCACCCAGTGCAAGCATATCAGCGGCACTGGCTATTTTTCTGATCGGTCTGCTAATGATATTGGAAATAAAGATTCCAAGTGCCAACGCAACAATTACCGCAGCAATAACAACTGCTATCATTGTATTTATTGCTATATTCGCAGTACTTGAATTTTTATCAGAACTTTCCTGGGCTGCACTTGTCTTCATATTCATTAAATTATCCGTGTAGGTCTGAATATTTTGACTAATTTCTTTACCGATGTCATCCATCAATAGTTCATATGCTTGTCCCATATCCCCTGCTTCTAACAGGCTTATGATAGTGCCGGTACGCGAATTATACTTTTCAAGTTCCTGCGCCAGCAGATTGAATTGCTCCATAACTTCGTCACTTACGATGCCCGCTTTAAACCTCTCCATGCTGGTGTTTATTAAATTGGTCGCGTCATCAAATTCCTGCTTATAAGAAACCATCTCACTGGAATCTTTATCAATATACATGTTGCGTACAGTAGTTCGTTGTCTTTGATATGCTCTTGCGACATTCGCTAGATCTGGCAGGGTTGAAGTGTGTTTCTCATATAGTTCCGTATCTAATGTATCCATCGTCTTAATATTTACTATCCCTACGATACCAACCACCCCAGCCAGTATTGCTACAAGAATAAAGCTAACAATTAATTTCATGCCGATTTTCATATTATTAAACAATCTCATTTGTAGTCCTCCATAATTTAATTTATATTGCTTCACTTATATCCTCAATCTCAGTATCTGAGAGCAGTCGCTCGCAATCTAGTAGGAGCTTAACCTCATTTCCTACCTTACCAATTTTCTTTATATACCTGTTATGACTTCCGAGATGCATTTGCGGGGGATCTACAGTTTCTGCTTCAGCAATAGTAATTACCTCCGCTACCCGGTCGACTATGAGTCCAATCATCAAACCATTCATTTCCACCACAATGACACAAGTCCTGTCATTATAGGTCTCCTGCTCCTTTTTAAAACGAAGCCTGATATCCATAACCGGGATGATTTTCCCCCGCAGATTAATGATTCCTTTTACATAAATCGGAAGTTCTGGTATTTCGGTAATTGACTGAATGCCTATGATCTCAATCACATACCGGATTTCAATTCCATAGCTTTCACTACCCAGTGAGAAGGTCAGATAACGATCTTTTTGCGTATCGTCATCCGCTTCCTCAGTATTGTTCCATACATTTGTCATTTCTCCCATCCTTTCTTATCTTTAGTACCTATATGTAAAAGCATGCTGCTTTACAAACTTATCAACTCCGCTACATCCAGAGTCAGACTGATACTGCCGTCCCCCAGTAAGGTGCACCCTGCTAGCCCTTTTATTGTTTTGAACTTATTGATGTATTCAGGCAAAGCCTTAATTACTACCTGTTGTTGCCCTAAAAGCTTGTCTGCCACAATACATACTGCTTTTTCCGCCTGCTCCAGCATAATAATAATGCCTTCCTTACTGTCCGTATTCCCTGAAGTTACTTGATATAACTCATTCAATCTGATTAATTTATAGCATTGTCCTCTTATCATAATCATTTCATTACCATCTATATCAACTATAATATCCCCCTGCTCGGGGCGGAAGAATTCCTTAATAGAGATCGTTGGTATGGTATAGTGTTCCTTTCCAACCATAATATTCATTCCATCAATGATAGCCAGCGTAAGCGGTATTTTCATTGTAAATATAGTTCCTTTGCCTTGCTCACTTTCCACTGACAGATATCCTCCGATGGCTTCAATATTCTTAGCTACTACATCCATTCCTACCCCACGTCCGGAATATTCCGTTACATTTTCATTTGTAGAAAAACCTGGCAGCAGAATCATATGAAAGATTTCCTTATCCGTCATTTCAGTTGTATCACCAATTAGATTATGTTCTCTGGCTCTCTGAAGTATTTTTTCCTTATCCAGACCACCTCCGTCATCTCTTACAATAATGACTACATCACTTCCTGAATTTTTTGCCTCCAAAATAACCGTTCCTGTCTCCTGTTTTCCTTTCTTAATCCTCTCAGTAGTCGGTTCTATTCCATGGTCAATTGCATTACGTACCAGATGCATCAGTGGATCAGAGATATGATCGATAATATTCTTATCCACCTCTGTTGCTTCACCGATAATCTCCAGATGCACCTCTTTATTCAGTTTCCTGCACATATCACGAATAATTCGATTCATCTTATGAAAGGTTGCCGACAGTGACACCATTCGAATGGACATTACAATATCCTGTAATTCATTGGTGATTTTTTTTAATTGTATGGAGGCTTTTTTAAAATTACTTAACTCCAGACCATTTAAATCGGGATTTTGTATCACCATTGCTTCAGCAATGACCATTTCTCCTACCAAATCCATAAGCATGTCCAACTTGGCTACACTAACACTAATCATCGTCTGCTTATTCAGAGCTGCAGTTACGTCTCTATCTTCCAGTTTATTTTCCGTTTTTGCCGGCATTGCATGGAAAGTTTGGTCTGTAAGTTCCGGTTCGGAAGTTGAATCATTATCAAAAAACAGTCTATTCTTTTCTTCCTCATTTACCTGTACCAGCTCCAGGCTTTTCAAAAAAATGGTTTGCAAAAAGAAATCTTCTATTTCTTCATAGGAACGATTGCTTTTAAACTGTATTTTAAATCCTTCCGTGCGTATGATATCTTTGCTATCCGTATTATCTACGAGATCCTGAGGCGTAAAAAGCAATACGTCAGCAATTTCCTTCAGCTTAAAAAGAATCGTAAAAGCTCTTACATTCTCCATTTCACAACCTTCTTCAAAATGGATTACTGCCACAAAGATATCTCTATTTTCATTCTGCATATTTATACTTGGACTTGGAAAGGCCAGTTCTATGAAATTATCTTCGATAATAGACGTTTCACAGCTAATTCTGCTGTTTTGCTTTAGATTTAATAGATAATTTTCCCAGGAATGAATTAATGAATTGGAATCTCCATCAGGGATATCACCATTTTTTAATTTCAGGATTTCAATGTTGATCAAATCAACACTCACAAACACTAAATCATATAAAGAAGAATAATCCATCAGCTTTGGTTTTTCTTCTCTTAGATAATAAAAGGTATCCTCAATTGTATGCGTGAGTCTAGCAATATTATCCAGCATCATCATGGCTGCTGATCCCTTAATCGTATGCATGATACGAAAGACCTCATCAATCGTATGCTGGGAAAACCCCTTTTCTTTCTCACTACTTAACATCAATTGTTCCATTTGCTGAAGCAACTGTAAGGTCTCAAATACGAACATCTCCGCTAATGGTTCTCCAGTAAATTTATCTGGCATATTTTTCCTCCGTTTAATGTAACATTTTACTTAAATCGTTACATTAAAACATGTTCACATTTGCTTATAATTCAAGGTTTCTGTGATTCATTAAAAAATATTTATATATTATCTAGTTGAAAAGTAATGTAACATTTTATATTATATTTATATAAAATAATACATTTATACAAAATATTGTATAATAGAGGAGATTACTTACATATGACAGTCGAACCAATCAGAGACAAGACGAAAATAAAGCAGATGTATCAATATTTGCTTGGAAAAGACCCAAAATATGGTTTGATATTTAAATTTGGTCTAAATACTGGCCTAAGAATTAGTGACATTCTGCCCTTAAAGGTAGCAGATATTTTTTATGACAACGGAAAATACCACGAGTATCTTGTACTGAATGAAAAGAAAACCAAGAAGGAAAAGAAAATTAAGATTAATAATGCACTGCGCAAAGCGATTGAACCGTATATTAAAGAGTATGGTTTATCAAAAAATGATTATTTATTCCCCAGTAATAAGGGTGGATATATAGGAAGAATACAGGCTTACCGTGTGCTAAAAGAAGCCGCTGAGTTAATCGGAATAGAGAATTTCGGTACACATAGCCTACGCAAAACCTGGGGGTATTGGACATATAAAATATCAAAATTCAATATTGGCTTGATTATGGAAACCTTTAACCATAGTTCCCCGAGTATTACACTGCGATATATTGGGGTGAATCAGGATCAGAAAGATGAATTATACTCTATGGTCCAGTTTTAGGAATATTTTTCTAAATCATTTATGGCTTTATGTTTCGAAGTGCCTGAATTTCCTATAATTATCTGAATTCTTCAAATTATTCATAAAAAATACATATATGCCTTGCCACTAATATCCATTGATGGTATTATATGCCTATAATGTTTTATAATCTGTCATACAACAATTTAAGTAATTTGTTACGTCTAGATAAACATTTATTAACATTCCCTATATAAAATGATGTTTTTGCTAATGCTAATACTGTCTTTATAGATAACGATAATACCCCTGGATGAGAATAATAACTTCCTCATCCAGGGGTATTATTGTTATCTATATTATTGAATATTGGACAGCAACACTCATCCAAAACTGCGGAAACCACTGCATAATATTCCAACTACCCACACCATATAAATTAAACTCAGGTACCAGTTTTAAAAATGAATCATAGCTTCTCGCATCCCAGAAGAGTACCAGGAATTCGTCTCCCGAACAAAAATAAAAAGAAACTGCATTGGTTAAAGGGTCGTAAATAATTTTAGCATTGTTTTGTGCTGCCAGCTCAAGTGCTGCCTTATAACTAATCGCCTTGCCTTGGGAGGAACCGGGTATAAAGGGTAATTGATAGATATAGCCATGCATGGGCAAGCCAAAAGACACCATATCAGAAGGTACCATTTTTGTAAAATCTGCTATGGTCCTACTGTAATTATCTGTGCAAAGAGTTCCAAGAGACGCTCCATCAGAATATCCGAATTCATATACAATCAGTGTAATTCCTGACAGATCACCTGTCATAAACTTGTAATCAAAACCAAAAATAGGATTTTCAAAAGTATCCATGACCTTATAGCCAGCAGAAGTAATACTATCCAGCATTTTTAAGGCATGTCTGTGATAGTTCTCACGGTATCTGGGATGGATATAAGGAGTATGAAAGATCACCCCGCTGTATCCCTTGGTTTTCAAAACATGAAGTATTTGGCTGATCAGCCGGTCTTCATTCTCAATATTAGATATAATGGAATGAACTACCTTCATAGCCTCCTCTGGATTTTTAGAAGCTGGAACAATCATCATTAGAGGTTCTGTTCCATAAGCTTTTGCAAGCTTTATAATGTCTTCATCATCTAAATTATTTAAATCACCTGTAGCAGAAACCGTATAACTATATACCGTAAGATAAGTCAAATAGGGTAAGGTCATTTGTAGAGTTTTGGTTTCTATAAAGGGATAGGCAAAGCCATTGGTAGCAATTGTATGTCCTTTTTGCCCACGAAAACTGATAACTATTTCATCTCCTATAGATAGGAACTCACGATCCGTCAAATCTGGATTATACCTAAGAAGTTCAATTACAGTTGTTCCAAAGGCTTTTGCAATCTGTTCTAAGGAGTCGCCTTCTTTCACAATATAAGTTATTTCAGGAAAAAGAATAATAAGGGCTTCTCCTATTACCAGTGAGTCCTCATCCGTTAAATTATTATATACTTTTAATTTATTAACAGATACACCATAAAATCCTGCAATGGAGAGAATGGTCTCTCCAGGTTTCACCACATGAATAATCATTTCTGCCCTCAAACTGTTTTGTTCCATTATATGTGGTTTATTTACATAGGTTTCATGTTAAGTAATATCAATTTTTGTCTCTTTACGTACAAAGTAAAGTGATATAACTAATCCTAAAATGAGCAAGACACTGCAAACAATAGATTCTATTCCTAAAACACCTGTCCAGGCATAAAAAATATTTGTCGGTTCAAATGTACCATTTAATACACCCACAGAAATTGCTCCAAAGAAAGCAAACAAAGGAATAAGCTTCATTATCAAGGTTATCACGTTTTGGCTAAACCTAGACAATAAAAATATCGAAGCAGCTACACTCAAACATAGTGCATAGAGAACCACAATGTAAATGATAATATACTGACCATAAGTTATGTTCATTAAAAAAGTAAAGTTCAAAAAAGAGGTAAGGCCGCTATTCCAAAATATCCAGGTATCGTTAGTGCTGTAAATGATTCCAAAAATCAAAACAAATGCTGTGGTCAGTAATAAGGCAGATAGCATGGTGGCAATAAATTGTTTCTTAAAAATGTTCCTACCCTGCATCGTGGTATACTGCAACAGATGTACATTCTTCGTATGGTCTGTGACTATGAGTGGAGAAATCAGTACTAACACTGCAAGTATTGTCAATATTGTCAGATAAATAGCGTAGGTTACGGTATTTTCGTATACACACGAACTCATGATGTTCCTATATTCTTCTGTCTCCTGAATCTCCATAAGGTGGTCAAGCTCATTATAATTGGTTGCTTCAGGGATAAGAATATTTATGATGTATTCCGGGTAACTGTAATATGAATCCTCCATATAGTCAAGCACTTCCAGCTTATAACGAACAAAGTCACATTCATCTCCAAGTAAAGTCCAAATAGCTTTTATTTCTAAGTCTGACTGATAACTTTTTTCATGTATTTTGTTATAATCTTCATAAGTGTATATTTCAACTTCTGCAAAGATAGGTATCGTTTTTATATAGGTTTCTGCTTCGGAGATTAATTTCTCACGTGTGTTCAGTATAAAATCTGAAAACTCGTCTTCTTTTATTGTTAAACCGAACTGCTCTATCATCTGTATACTTAAATTGACTTCTTCAGTACTGGGATGTCCATTTGGAAAGTGCTTTATATTGAAATCTATAAACATGTAATAATATATAGCACAGAGCACGGTAAGAATTAAAAGCAGCTTTATGTTCCAAATCTTTTTCATCTCATATAAAATAATTCTCATGTCAGGTCTCTCTTTCTAAAATAAATTATAACAAACCTACAAAGAGTCGTTAAAACAAGAAACGATATGCAAAAACCTAAAGTTTCAAAATGAGGCCAAAGTATGTCTACATCACCATCGGTAAACCAAATACTATGTTTCAGCCATAGCCAAACGGGAGTAAGCATGGAATAATATTTGGCGTATAAACCTGCAGTAAGAGTTTGTGGCATTTGAATCGGCAACACGACAATCGCTGCATTTATCACAAGGAAAACCAGAAAACCAATATAACTGTTGCGTATAAGAACACTAATACTGAAAGCCATAAGCGAAAAACATAGAATAAGACCAACACTCATTCCAATCACTGATGCTAAGTAGGATAAGACACTATAACTATGCCAGGTGACGAACGGTCTGTATCCGGCAATAAGGTCATATCTGTAATTAAATACACTTGATACATTGCTGCCCCAAATGTTACCATAATTATTAAAACTAAAATAGACAAGAAAAGTAATCATTGCCAATATAACATATGTAACAAGTCCCGCAGATAAGGCGGCTATAATTTTAGTACCGAGAATTCTTCTTCCTTTTTTTGTGGAATAAACTAGAGCTTCTGTCCTGTGGTTATTCTCATATCCCACAGAAAGAAAAACTATAAGAATTGTGAGCAATGCTCCCTCAAGGAGCAGCCAGCCTGTCAAACCTCGAAAAAGTTGTTGATGCCGGTCATAAGTAGCTGCCCCAAAATAAAGTGACAGACTTTCATTTTTTACGGCTTTTTCGTCAACGACTTTTTGTAATTCCTTATATTTATCCCGCATTGCTTTGGCAAAAATGCCCTTTGCTCCTGATGCCGCAATATAGCTTTCACCAATTCCTTTTGTTTCATAACCATCAAGTATATCGATCACATTGTCGGTGTCCGATTTTAGCACGTCTAAGAGCTCTTTATCATCATCACCTGCCTTGAAATGTGAAAGCTTTTCATAAAAAGGCGGATTAAGATTATATCCAGTATCCATGGATATCCTACCGACAAAGTCTGCATACTTATTACCTGAATTACTTATTGCTATAAAGATGTTAAACAGCAGGCAGACGGCTATAAATCCCCATACTGCCACAGATGAAAATAGTTTCTTAAATTCATACCGATAAACTCCCATCAGTGTACCTCATCACGATAAGCGTACAAAAATACATCCTCCAGATTTGGCGTTACCTGGCGAGCGGAACCTTTATATTCTGTGTCGCATACAAACCTTACAAGAGTATGCCCCTCCTCTTGCCTCTGGGTTAATAGAAGATGCGGCTGTGTGACTGTATCGATCTCCCAAGTTTCATACACCTTGCCTCTTAATGTATTACAAATATTGGCAGGTGAGTCATTGCAAAGTAGTTTACGATCCTTAAACATAATGACATGGTTCGCAATCGTTTCAATATCGGAAACAATATGCGTTGACAATATTATAATACGGTTTTTAGAAAGTTCTGAAATCAAATTACGAAAGCGTACTCGTTCCTTGGGATCAAGCCCCGCTGTTGGTTCGTCCAGAATCAAAATTTGTGGATCGTTCAACATGGCTTGTGCAATCCCCACCCTCTGTATCATGCCACCTGAAAACTTGCGCATTTTTTTATCCATTACCTCGCTAAGTGAAACCAGCTCCAAAAGCTCCGGCACTTTGTGCTTAGCCATTTCACGGTCTATTCCCTTTAGGGCAGCCAAATAGCTTAAAAACTGGCGAGGAGAATAATTTTTATAATATCCAAATTCTTGTGGCAGGTATCCTACTAAGCCTCGATATTCACCATCCAGTTTTGTAATTTCACTACCACCCCACAATATTTCACCACTTGTAGGAAAAAGCAGGGTGGTAAGCATTTTTATCAGGGTGGTTTTTCCTGCACCATTCGGTGCAAGTAAACCATAGACCCCGCCTGAAAATTCAAGTGATATATCTTCTAGGGCGGTAAATTTTCCATATTTTTTTGTAACGTTATTAACAACCAACATAATCTGCAACCTCTCTTGTTCGAGTTTCCATAAGTTTTTTGGTTTCCATAAGAAAGAAAATACAAGCCATAATAGCAACGAATATAGTTATTGCAATTGGCAACTCTGCTAAAAACAACTCCCATTGTTCACCTAAAATACGCACAGGCAATAAACCACTTATTATCCAAAACAGCATAACGCAGCAATGGTTCCATTTCCAATTAATATGCCGAAGGATAAACATCGTCAGAAAGGTACAAAGGAACAGTACACAAAGGGAAAGCGAAAATATCCTAATAAGGTCGTATACCATTAACAACCGACTAAAATATAAACTTATAAGGGTAGAAAACACTGTACCAATCAAGGAAAAAAACAGCACACGAAATGCAGTAATCTGTTGTACCGTATATTTGCAGGTCATTTTCAATTCATATAGCCCACTGACCTTTTCCATTGTTTCTGTAAACACCACAAGAAACATAAAAAATACCGGTGTTATAGTAAAAACGGTAGCATATACATGCTGTACTTGCGTGACAGGATATAATAGGACAAAGCCAGTCGTCGAAATAACAGTCAATATCATTGCATTAACCATATCACAAAATATGTATCTAAGACCAAGCGCTCGGTACATATCACAAAGGTATTTCCAAAGGCTGTTAGGCTTTGACAGTCCCTTTAATAAAATATCCTCAATTGCTTTGTCCCTTTCCTTCGGGGACGGTTCAATTATATTCATCCTTAAACTCCTCTCTAAGATTTTTTAACAGGCGGTAATACTTTGATTTTACCGTTGCTTCCGGTAGTGACAACAGCATAGCAATCTGTGTAAAGGTATATTCGCCATAGAACTTTAATCTAAAAATCTGCTGCAAATTTACTTCCATTGAATTAATATATACCTGCATTTTTGATAACAAATCTTTTATTTCTAATTGATGTATAAACTCCGTTTCATCGGGAATATCCACATCTTCTATATTGAATATATATTTTCTCTCTGTTGCAGTGCTGCGATAATAATCAATGGTTTTGTTTGTCGCAATCCTATACAACCAGGTTCGGAAACTAGCCTGTTTGTTATCATAACTGGAGATTGTGCGAAGTACGGATATAAATATATTCTGTGTTAAATCCATAGCGGTATGTTTATCCGAGGTTTGCTTATAAACATATCTATAGATTTCATCATAATATTTACGTAACAATGCATCCGCAGCTAGTCTATCGCCTGTTCTTTGTACCTTGCGTATCATTCGAAATTCCTCCTCCAATCTCACACCTCCCTGTTTAACCCTTCCAATACTATATTCGTATTTGTTAAATGAATAGTTTCAATTAAAATTTATTTTAATTATAAAAAAAGCAAAAAAATAGGACAAAATTTTCATTGTTCCTTCTTTTTTGCTCATTTTTGTTCCCTAAATTTATTGTCTATCCCTTGTTTTATCTCACTTTAACATTTACATCTGCTTTAGCTGAATGTTTAACGCTATCCGAATAATTCTTTGATTAAATTATAACATACAATCCTGCAAATGGAAATATTATCATTTAATCGTAAACTCTATACACAAATATACCCTCGATATGTTCTATAAGCATATATCGAGGGTTAAAGTTGCTGTCCATCTATAATTGAGAAAGATTAGATTAAATATAAAATAGGTAAATGAATAACGATTACACAACCCGCAGCATTGGAAGCTCATTATTTATCCCCTTGGACATTAGTATCTGATGTAAATCAATAATTCCGTTGTTAAAAGTAGCTGCACATGCGCAAAGGTATAATTCCCACATACGCGCAAATTCTTTACCTCGTTTCTTTTCTATTTCATCAATATTTTTGATAAAATTCTCCCTCCAGCAAAGAAGTGTTCGATTATAATGTCTTCTCAAACTTTCAATATCAAGTGTATAAAAATTATAGTCCGGCAGTAAAGTCACTATTTCGCGCAATGATGGCACGGTTCCACCCGGAAATATATACTTCTTAATCCAGGCATCTCCGGGATGTTCTTTCATTGCACTGATATAATGAAGTAAGAATAATCCACCCGGGTTTAGGACGGAACTTACCTGCTTTAAAAATTCATCATAATTTCCTCGTCCCACGTGTTCGATCATTCCCACACTGACTGCACGATCAAACGTTTTCCCTAATTTCGAAAGATCCCTATAGTCCATAATTTGCACCGATAGATAATCTTCTAACTGCTCCTCTTTTATTTTTTCTTCAAAAAGTCTGCACTGTTCCTTACTCAAGGTAATTCCAGTGCCCTTAATATGATATTTTTTGGCAGCTTCAATCAATAAAAACCCCCAGCCGCATCCAATGTCCAACAATGTCATTCCATCTTCTAATGCTAATTTTTGCAGAATATGGTCTATTTTATTTTTTTGTGCCTCGTAAAGAGTATCCGACTCGCTTTTAAAATACGCACAAGAATAGGTAAGGCTTTCATCTAACCAAAGTTTATAAAAATCATTACCGAGATCATAATGTGCCTGCACTTCTTTTTTCTGGTTTGCTTTTGTTTTTGGTGTCGTTATTAACTTTTTTAATTTACTATGGTCAGTAGTGAATTTACCCATTTGTCCCAGGAACAGATTTAAAACATAATATAAATCTTTATCAACTTCTATGTCCCCACGCATATAGGCTTCACCCAAAGCTAACGACGTACTGGTTAAAAACTCTTGTGCTGATGGCATCCTATTTACTGTAACTGTAAATTCCGGTTCACCTGAACCTATCCGTTTTTCTTCACCCTCCTGTAAAACCGCAAAGCTAATCGGAATAATTTTTTCTAAATAATTCACCAATAAATTACTCATATATACCCCCAAATATCTTATAATTATAATAGTAAAGCAGAATTCATCCACTCCAAGCGGTACAATAGTGCTTTTTATATTCTTAATGACATTGATGTCCTAATGATCATTGGAATAGGAAGTGCTATATAATTATATGGAGATAACGAAAAAATGACACTATTTGCAATCCTTAGACTGTTCGGCTAACAGATTATTCACCAGACATTTCGATATTCAAGGTTTTGATTTTTTTCACCAGAGGAACTAATATAATTGAATTTAATTAGCTCTCTAACCTAGTATGGCATCTTTTATAACCGTAAAAAGGTATTGACTCGCTGCCCCACGGACTGAAATCTACCTCAATCCAGTTTTTCTTGTTTTTATTGAAGAAACCGTTTAATTTAGTAAGGACTTTACCCCTGAAATATGTATCCAAATTTCCAGAAAAGATATTTTATAGATTTAAAACTTTCTCTTCAGGAGTCAGTACTTCATTCATACTTCCAGTTCTATATCCTAGAATATCTAATGTAACATAGGTATAGCCAATTTCCCTAAATCTTTCTCCAATCTTGTCCATAACCTCAAGACTAAAAAATTTTGCTCTTTCTTCCGGTGAAACTTCTATTCTAGCTATCTCTTCATGATGTCTTACCCTAACCTGCCTAATCCCTAAATCAAGTAAAAACTGCTCTGCCTCTTCTACCATTTTAAGTTTTGGTGCGGTTATTTTATTTCCATATGGAAATCTGGAGGATAAGCATGCAAACGCTGGTTTATCCCATGTGGGTAGGTCTAATTCCTTGGATAGTTCTCTAACATCTTCTTTGGTTAATTTTGCTTCTTTTAGTGGGCTTATAACTTCCAGTTCTCTGGCTGCCAGCATCCCCGGTCTATAATCGCCGTCATCATCAATATTGGAACCATCAAAGACATACTCAACACCATTTTCTTTTGCTACAGCATGTATCTTAGTGAATAGTTCTTTTTTGCAATAATAGCACCTATTTTTTGGATTACTTGCGAAACCATCGATATCGAGCTCCTCTGAAGATATAATCAAATGTTTTACTTCCATATCTTTTGCATATTTGATTGCCTCCTGTAATTCCCTTTCTGGATAAGTAGAGGAAGTAGCTGTAATTGCTATCATTTTGTCTCCTAATACTTCATGTGCTACTTTAACTAGAAATGTACTGTCTACTCCTCCAGAAAAAGCAATCGCTGCACTACCTCTTTTCTTCATATTATCTTTCAATAGTTGATATTTTTCTTGTAATAACATATGTCCTCCTAATTTGTCGGATCTAATATCCACATAATTTTATTCGTAATAACAAAACATAATACATATGTATCATGTACCCTCATGAATTAGTTTATTTTAATCATTTCTTTTATTTCAAGAATTGAACGTCCTGTATTTTCAGCTATTTTTCTTAAATCTTCATATTCTAATTTTTCTTTCTTTATACCATTAGCAGACGAATCTTTCACTCTGATCTGACCAAAAGAGCTATCGATAATTCTCTCAACTCTTTCCATAATCATTCGATTGCATCTGTATTCTCTAATGCCAATGGTTGTTGTATGGTAAAACATTAAATTTGCCATTCTTTCTCTAGTTTCCTCTTTGCACAATACAGAAAATAAAATACCAGGTCTTGATTTCTTCATACCGATTGGTGTTGTAAATACATCAAGTGCACCATTTTTAAATAATACTTCCATTGCATAACCAATTTCTTCTGCTGTCATATCATCGATATTACAGCTTAACTCAATAATCTCATTGGTTTTATTATTTATTTCTCCCATAATTGCTCGTACACAATTTGCTGCCTCAAAGTTTTTCTTGCCCATGCCATACCCAATTTTTACAATTGTCATAGGAGGCATATTGGAAAACTTAGAAGCAAAATGTTTTAGAAGTGCAGCTCCTGTTGGGGTACACAGCTCTCCCTTTATATTACCTGCATAGCAGGGGATTCCTATTAATATATTAGCTGTTGCTGGAGCTGGTACAGGAAGAATCCCGTGTGAACACTTAACCTGGCCAAACCCAACATTAACTGGTGATGAAATTATTTCGTCTATTGCAAGATCATGAATCAGTAATGCACATCCTGTAATATCTGCAATGGCATCCATCATTCCAACCTCATGAAAATGCACCTCAGATACTTTCTTTCCATGTACTTTACTTTCTGCTTCAGCAATTATTTGGTAAATAGCTACTACATCTTTTTTCACTACATCCGGGATTTTTAATTTGCTTACTATTTCATAGATATCTGGCATAGAAGTATGATGGTGGCTATGTTTATCGTGGGTATGCTCAGGGTGAATATTTTCATGGTGTGTATGTTCATGGTGTGTATGCTCATCTTGCGTATACCCATTGTGTGTATGCTCATCTTGTGTATGCTCATGGTGTGTATGCTCATCTTGTGTATGCTCATCTTGTGTATACACATGGTGTGTATCCTCATGTTGTGTATCCTTATTCAAAGAATCGTGTTGAATAGGGTGATGCTGTCCATTGTAATCCACATCCTGGCTATGTTCTGCTTCTCCCTTAATCAATACATTCACATGGGTTCCGGTTATGCCACATTTGATGCTTTCTACTGCACTAACCATAACATTTGGAATTCCTATCGCATTCAATTTATTCAAAAGCACATTTTTATCCGGCACTAATTCCAGTAATGCACTCATCAACATATCTCCTGCAATACCCATTGAACAATCTAGATAAAGTGTTCTCATTCTTTTTTTCCTCCCATATGATTAATCATACTTGCCTGATAACCTGCTCCAAAGCCGTTATCAATATTCACTACACTCACTCCACTGGAGCAAGAATTCAACATGGAAAGAAGAGCTGATAATCCTCCAAAATTGCTACCATATCCAATGCTGGTAGGAACTGCTATCACAGGACAGTCTGCTAAGCCACCGATAACACTCGCTAGGGCCCCTTCCATTCCTGCGATTGCTATAATAACATTGGCACTCATAATCACATCAATTTTACTTATAAGCCTGTGTAATCCTGCTACTCCAACATCATATAATCGAACCACTTCATTACCAAAAGCTTCTGCAGTTAGCGCTGCTTCTTCTGCAACCGGCATATCGCTGGTTCCACCTGTAGCCACAACAATTTTTCCAGTTCCATTTGCTTTTGGCAAAGTTCCTACAATGCCGACTTTAGATAATTCATCGTACTGCAATGGTTGTTTTGCTGCTACATACTCAGCAGCTTCTTTACTCATTCTGGTAATCAGAATTGTTTTCTCTTTTTCAACTAACATTGCTTCCGCAATTTTCAAAATTTGTTCCTTGGTTTTTCCTGCTCCATAGATTACTTCAGCCATACCTTGTCTGATTCCTCTATGCGTATCTAATTTTGCAAATCCCATCTCTTTAAATGGCTCTATCTTTATATCTAAAATTGCCTCTTCTGGCTTTATCTCTCCAGTTGCTACTTTATTTAATAATTCACTTAATTCCTTCTTATTCATTTTTTCCCTTTCGTTAATTCTTATTTTTAAACAGGAAGAAGCCATGAAAACAATACTATGTACTATTATGTCGTACATAGCCACAACACTTCGGTACTACTTATTGCCTTCATGGCAATTTTATCATATTCAATTTTAATTTACTATTGCTTGAATAATTAACTTAATTTTTTCTGGATGTACAACCCTTGCTCTATATTTTTAACGTAATGCAAAAATGTGTGAATTCTGTGAGAAAAAAAGTAGGTTTTTATGAAAGATAGTTCACCCGGATTAATAGTTAAGCCTGATTATGCTCAAACCATTCTATATATACCTTTTCTAGTTCCCTGCTTGCTTCCTCCTTTTCTTCAAGCAATTCCTTCAGTCTTGTAAAATTAGAGCTGTTTGCTTCAATCATTACCTCCAGAGTTCTAATCTTTTCTTCTATCTCCTCAATGCTCTTTTCGAGAAGTTCCAGCTTTCTTGTATTTTTTGATTTAGAATTCTTCGGTTCCAAAAACAAGTTGCTAGTGGAGGTCTGCTTATTTAGATTATTGCTGTCTTGGAGTTTTACCGAATTATTTTGTACCATTGACTGTTTCTCCTGCAGCTTTTTTACTTCTTCTTGATAATATTCATAATCTCCGTTGTATTCCTTCGTGGTCAAATTCTCGATTTCAATTATTTTATCTGCCATTTTATCGATAAAATATCGATCATGAGATACAAATAACAGTGTACCGCTGAAATTTAGCAAGGTTTCCTCCAGCACCTCTCGCGATTCTATATCAAGATGATTGGTTGGCTCATCTAAAATTAAAAGATTAACCCCTTCAAACGTCAACGAACAAAGTTTTAGACGGCTCTTTTCTCCACCAGATAAGAATTTTATACTCTTATTAACATCTTCATTAAAGAATAATACCTTTGCCAATTGAGATCTGGCATCTCCATAAGTAAGGTTATGAAGTCTTGAAAAGTACTCTAAAACAGTTTGATCCTCATTTTTAAAATCAACCTGTTGGGGAAGATAACCAATAATAACTTGTGAGCCCAACTTAACTGTTCCGCCATCCGGTTCTATTTCTCCCAACAGCAGCTTAAGAAGTGTCGTTTTACCACAGCCATTCTCACCTATGATACAGACACTATCCTGATAAAAGACATTGATCTTTGCATCTTGAAAAAGCAATCGTTCTCCAAAGCTTTTCTTAAGATTAACTGCTTCGATCACTATTTTCCCGGACCTTCCTACCTCTGTTTGATTCAAACGTATCTTTCTTTTACTTAATATTGGACGGTCTAAGACGTCAATTTTTTCAAGACGTTTTTCAATTTCTTTTGCGCGCTTATACATTACTTCACTGTCTCTCATTGCACCCCAGATACGAAAACGCTCAATCTGCTGCTCCATTCTATCTATCTTTTTCTGTTGATTTTGATATTCCTTTTGGGCTATTAAAAATCTTCTTTCCTTTTCCGTTACATAATAGCTGTAATTTCCGAGATATTCTTCTGCCTGGTCACTATTTAGTTCTATTACTCTGCTAACAACATTATCTAAAAAGAATCTGTCATGGGATATGATAAGTGCTGCTCCTTTATAGTCCTTCAGAAAACTTTCTAGCCACATTATTGTATTTAAATCCAAGTGATTGGTTGGCTCATCCAAAAGGAGAATATCCGGTTCCTCCAGCAAAAGTTTGGCTAGAATTACTCTTGTTTTTTCACCTCCACTTAGACTGTTAAACAGCATTTGCTTAAGATTTTCCGTTATCTTAAGTCCTTCTGTTATTTTATTAATCTTTGTCTCAAGCTCATATCCTTCTCCTAATTCATATTGTTCCTGTAATCTGCTATACTTCAATATAGCTTTCTCAAGCTCTTGCTCCTTAAGATAAATCATCTGCTGCTCTAGTTCATCCATTTTTGCATGCAATTCATAAATATTTTTAAATGCCATCTGTACTACATCCATAACAGTGGCTTCTTCCGCATATTCCGGGATTTGATTAAGATAACCCAGTTTACAATCCTTACGGATGCTGATATTCCCTGCTTGATGCTCCTCCAGACCCATCAATATTTTCAAAATTGATGTCTTTCCACAGCCATTTCGTCCAATTAATCCAATGTGTTCTCCTGTTTTAATATCAAAGGAGATGTTTTCAAATATCTTATTTGCTCCATAAAACTTCATTAAATTATCTATACTTAACTCTATCATTTTTCATTTCCTTTCGTTTATAAACACAAAAAAACCCAAAGCCAATAAGCCTTGGGTTCCATTCATCAATGTTATTATACTATCATGAATTTTCCAATTTACTTATATGGTTTTTATCAAAGCTATTAATTTTGGACGCACTTATCCCGTTATTCGGTAAAATTGCGATCATTATAGCTTCAAATTTAATCCATCTAAGTGTTGTATTCATGAGTTACCATCCTAAATTTATTCTCTGTTATAAATTATAAGTAATAAAATGTATTTCGTCAAGAATCATTTCGTGCTCTCTTGATTCAATATCATTAGATTTTTATTGCATTTTTTCGGCTAACGTTTTTATACGTTCCAGAGCTCTTGGAAACCTGATATTAAGTATTTCTTCTAATTCTAATGGAACATCGGTTTTAAAAATTAATGTAGTTACTCCATTTCTTTCGGTTAGAAAATAACTCTCTGTTCCTCCAGTCCACTCTTTTTCACGGTCCTGTTGTCCACTTTCTTTCGTATCTGCACTGTGCCTGAATAATGCATATTCATTCGGATTTAGTTTCTCTATTAGACTTGTCACACCGTAACCATTTACAGATGATATAAACTGGATTTCGTTTCCCTCTTCCATTACTCCCTTCATATAGGTACCTTCATCAATGATACTTGCCCAGTCACGGAATGATATATCATCCCAAAGAATTGTCCAGACTCTTTCTTTCGAGGCCTTTATTTCGATTAAGAATTGTATTTCTTTCATTTTTTCCTCCTTAATAAAACTGATGCCAATTAGTGCCTTTCCAAGCAATATACGCTCAATATAATGATAAATGGTACTTGTTGAATTCTTCTTTGACCTAACCTTCTGATATATGCAAAATTTGATATACATTATTTTCTTGCTGCTTAGGACGTTCTTTGTAAAATGCGAACTGACTATACGTCCATTTATCTGGGTTATAGATACATACTATTCCAACTATATTTTGCTCTCCGTCAAAAGTATCTGGAATACTGTCTTTAAAATTTACTAACGATAGTCTTGGTGTAATGGAATGGATGATTTCCAGAACATATTTCGCTTCTATGAAGCTTTCCTTCAAATCTAATATTAACGGCACTCCAGTATTGATATTTTGCCAGCCAAATGAATTGATGATATTATCAAAATATCCATCAAATATGAATTTATTCATCCCCGCACTATCCTTCCAAACATAGAAGGGGGCATACATATTCTCAAAGCCATCTTTATCCTTCTCTTGAATCAAGTAGCACTTAAATAGTAAATCCTTAAAACCGTCTGTCTTATATCCGTTTTCTTTTATCCTGGTTTTAATTATATTCATATTGTAATCGCTGGGTAAAGAAATCTTATACTGCATTCCAATCATAGTTTGTCCTCCATACTTTTACTCGGCTGTTATTCTAGGTCCGTAATTATAATTAAGTTCAATGCTTTAACTAGTTTTTTTCGTTGTCAGAAAATGATAACCTAATCGATTATTTATTACCTCCATTATATAGCAATGACTTATAAGTTTCAAATTACTTATTCCTTTATTCCTTTAATTTTAGTACGCAACATTGGCGGCTCCACCATAATGGGGTTGTATGAGCTTGTGATAATGCCGAATGGAGTCGTTTCCTAAAGCCATAAAAACAGAGCTCATTCAGGATACTCTATATGAGACACCCGAATAAGCTCTGTTTTAAAGATTAATTATTATGCCAAATTTATTAATTCTATTCTTGGCGTTGCATTGACTTTGTCACTACTTTTGCATAATGTGGATTGCAAAGCCGCCAAAGTCACCGTCTAGATATACGTTCTTCAGTTTGCCATCTTCATCATATGCAGCAGTATCCATGTTGAAGGAAAATCCTTTCTCTTTCAACTCTTCTGTAGCAGCGGTCAAATCAGGGGTACGCATAGCGATATGACCATTTGCTCCCAGGAAAGGAGCCTTCATACACTCGAAGTAAGGACCGCCGAATTCGGACTTTTGACCGTGACGAGGCTCAAGGTTAAACATCAGGCTTAAAAGCTGTGCTAGTTTTTCTGCCTCTTCAGCATTTGGGGTGTTGATACCGATATGTTCTAATTCAAATTTACTGTTCATAATCATACCTCTTTCTCAAAATATCGGAAGATTCTGTTCTATATAGTTGGTTGTCTTTTAATTCGAAGAAGCTTACATAGGGAACATCAGTAAAGCTCCGGCTGTTAAAGCAAGTAAACGGATGAAGTACATCGGAACTGTAAATTTCCAGAACTCTGTTAGCTTGTACTTACCGAGACCCATTATCATAGCTGGCATACCATCAACAGGTAAGAAATGACCGTTCCAGCCTGAAACTACGATTGCCGCTGCTGCTGCCGTCGGGTTTAAACCTAAGCTTAAGCAGGTTGAAATAGCTAAAGGTGCAAATACATATACAGTGCCTAGAGTAGAGCCGGTAAGGGTTGCAAGTACACTAGTAAGTACACAGAATACAAAAACTAAAAGGAAAGGATTGATGCTATTGCCAAGCATGTTTGCAACAGTCTCCCCAACTAAGCCAGTTAGTCCGGTACTACCAAGGGCATCGGCAACACCGATAACACCAGCTGACATTAAAATGATTGGAGATCCAATGCTGTTACGAATTTCAGTGAAATCCAAAACACGAATAACAAGTATCACCGCTACAGCCAAACCTGGAATTACATAGCCTGCATCGCCAACTTTACTTTGAAGAAGCATACCAGCTACAGCAGCAACAAAGGCTACATATGTAGTATATTCTTTCCATTTCGGTAATTGGCTCACATTTGCTCCTTGGGTTTTCGCATCTTCGGTTACCGCTTCAATATCACGGCTAGGTAGTCTTTTGTAACCAAGTAAGCACCATCCAAGGAAGGCTAACGAAACAACTAAGTTTACAACAGAGAATTTAACTAGAGAAACTTCACCTACGACTGCTCCAGCAGCTTGTAGAACAGCAACTACAATACCATATTGCAGAGCTACGTTCATAGGAATTAAAGGATGGTTAGCAGCAAAACCGGCAGACATAATGAATTTGGTACCTGGTAATTTTTCATTGAAAGGTATGGTGGATAATATACCTAGAGTAAGTACATAGTAAGCAGTTGAGCCTGTACCAAATAAGCTGGTACCTAGCATAACTACAAGAATTAACAATACATAGGCCTTAAAACCACCTTTACTAGCCATGTTGAACATTGCTCTTTTAAAGGACGCGATAAAACTAGTTTTTTGTAAAGCAGCAATGATTGCCATGAAGGAGGCAAGCATAACAACAGTTGAGTTAGAAAAACCTGCAAAAGCTGCTTTTATATCAGCTATGCCAAAAAGTACCAATAGCAAACAGGCAAGTATTGGAGGTGCACCGAAGGGGAGTTTTTCTGTCATGATTAAAATAATCATAAATACAGTTATAGCAAGGGCAATAATCATTGGAATAGTCATTGTGAATTCCTCTCTTTTATATGGGATTATTATTTTGCAGTTAGTATATTATCAATTCAAGTATTCTGCTCGTAGTGCTTGGCATTAACCATAAGAATGGCATAATCTATGGCATTAATGAGGCTTAACTCGCTAGAACGACCACTGCCTGCTAGGTCAATTCCGGTGCCATGATCCACGCTGGCACGAATGATAGGCAGACCCAGGGTTACGTTAACACCTTCGACAGCGTCCCAGTGCTTTTCCTCACGGTTATAAACAAAGCCTTTTACCTTTAGCGGGATATGACCTTGGTCGTGGTACATAACCACAACGATGTCATACCATCCACCCAGTGCCTTAGAGAACACTGTATCAGGAGGGGTAGGTCTCTTTTCGGGAATAATAATGCCTTCTGCCAGGGCAGCATCGATAGCAGGTTGGATTTCTTGCACTTCCTCCCAGCCGAACAAGCCGTTCTCACCACAGTGGGGATTTAGCCCTGCTACTCCAATTTTAGGTTCTTTAATCCCCAGTGCTTTACAACCTTCATTGGCAATTCTAATGCAATCCAGGACACGAGCCTTCTTAACACGATCACAAGCTTCACGTAAAGACACATGAGTGGAAACATGGACTACTCGCAGATCACCGTGTGCCAGCATCATGGTGTACTTAGGTGTGTTCGTATAATCAGCATAAATCTCTGTATGTCCAGAGTAATGATGTCCAGCCATGTTTATTGCTTCTTTGCTCAAAGAATTAGTAACTGTAGCATCAATCTGACCATCCATAGCCAGTTGAATAACTTTTATCACATATTGGAAGGCTGCTTCTCCACCTAGGGCACAAGCTCCCACGCCAAATGGCCTTGGTTCATCGAGGTTGGAGGTGTCCGGTATTGCCTCTGCAGGAATTAAGTTCAAATCCATTAGGTCAATGGTGCCAGGGGTATACTTGCCTTCGGCAGGGGTGGAAACCACATTCAACTCCAGATGAATGCCATGAACTTTTTCGGCTACCTTCAATGCGTAACTCATGGAAGTTTTGTCGCCTATTACTAGGGGTTTACTACGCTCGTAGATTTGAGCATCAGCCAGTGCGCGAACAGTAATTTCCGGTCCATTTCCATAGGGGTCACCCATGGAAATACCAATAATAGGTTTAAATTGTTTATTCATATTAACACATCCCTTTGTCGGCATTTTCCTTCAAAACTTGTTTTAGTGCGTCAATGCCTTCGTCACATAAGTAGTTGAATGGACGGCGGCAATCGCCTACAGGATAACCAAGCATAGAAACAGCCTTTTTAACTATAGTGTTAGGGTTACCATATTTAAATACGGCACGAAAAGAAGCGATGGAGTCTTGAGCAACTTTAGCCTCTTCGAGCTTACCAGCCGTAAACAGCTCATAAATGGATGCCAGAACCTTAGGATATACGTTAGCACATCCTGCGATACCGCCTGCACCGCCTGCCTCTAGACAAGGTAGAATTAGTGCATCATTTCCGGATAAAACACGGAAGTCTTTGTCTAGGTCCTTTGTAAGATTGATGTAGGCCAGTAAGTTATCCCAATCACCGCTGGAGTCTTTAGCTCCCATGATGATGTCAACATCTTTCGCCAACTTTGCAACGGTTTCAGGAAGTAATTTATTACCTGTACGTGCTGGGATGTTGTAAAGAACGATTGGAGTATCTACATGCTTTGCAACTTCTACATAGTGATCATAAAGCTCTTTTTGTGATGCAAGAGCAAAGCTAGGGGTGATAATGGATAATACATCAGCACCAAGCTCCTGAGCCTTCTTGCTAATACGAATGGTATCAGCCGTGGAAATGCAACCGGTACCTGCATACACTGGAACACGCCCTTTCACTTGGTCGATAGTAGCCTCAAGAATCTCAATTTTCTCATTTTCACTAAGGATGTAACCTTCGCCGTTGGTTCCAAATGGGAACAGACCATGGACACCACCCTCTAGCATGCGTTCAATCTGGTTACCCAACTCCTTCAGATTAATTGTTTCATCGGCATTCATAGGGGTTAGAATGGGTGGGATAATGCCTTTCAAGTCAACTTTCTTCATAATACCTTCTCCTTTTTATTTGAACATTAATTTATAGGATTTCTAAGTACAGATTCCTTGCATCCTCTGGAGTTACAAGACGCATATTATTTACCAGCAAGCGTTGTACTTGCATACCCGCTTCTACTAAGCTCTCCAAATCTTCCTTAGGAACGCCAAATTCCTTTAAGTTAGTTGGAATATCTAAATGACATACAATTTGCTCCAGTCTCTTAATCATCCATTCTGCTTTATCATTTGTTGTTAGGCAGATATTTTCGCTGTCATGGCAGCAACGATCATAGGCTTTGGCTAAACGATCCAGACAGAAAGGTGCGTTGAAACGCATCACCGGTGCCAGTAAGATTGCATTGGAAACACCGTGAGCAATATGATATTTGCCACCCAAAGGATAACTTAAGGCGTGAACCGCTGTGGTACCGGAAGCGGTTATGGCAATTCCAGCATAGAATGCAGCGATCTGCATCTTGTTCTTAGCTTCCATTGCCTCAGGATTATCACAAGCAGGAATAATATTGTTCAATATCAAATCAAGCGCTTCTAATGCAAAGGTGTCTGAGAATGGATTAGCTTTTTTACTGGTGTAGCACTCAATAGCATGAGCTAAGGCATCCACGCCGGTTGCGGCAGCAATCTGTCTAGGTAATTTTTTTATCATACGAGCATCTAAAATCACATAATCAGCAATCATATTTTCGTTTACAATACCAACTTTCAACTCTTTTTCAGGTACTGCAACAATGGCATTTGGAGTTACCTCTGCACCGGTGCCGGCTGTGGTGGGAATTAGAACTGTTGGAACACATTTTTTTGCACGTCCTGGCTCATCCAGTAATTCCTTGACACCGTATTCATCGGTTACAAGTACACTTGCAAGCTTGGCAGCATCCAAAACACTTCCTCCGCCGCAGGCAACAATCATATCTGCACCGCTTGCTTTAAATTGATCAACAATATTCTGCACTGCTGTGTAGGAGGGTTCTGGTGGAATCTCATCCAGCACATAGTAATCTGCGCCTGCAGCCTTAACTGCAGCTTCTGGCAAATGAAACAGACCGGAGGCAAGTATTCCCTTGTCAGTAAACATAGCTACACGCTTAATTTGGTTATTCTTTAAGATTGTAGTAATATTGTCTATTGAGTTTTCCCCGCCGTAGACGGCATGAGGCATTTTTAAATTATATACAGTTTGCATTTGATATCACTCCTATTAACATTTTGTGAAAAACGACCTGATGGATGTTGTTTCTTTTGTTCCCTCACCGGAGGTAGGGTTGTACACACTAACAGACTCACGCTTTGAGCCAATAACATCTTCTTCGGTTAAGCTAACATATTTAATACACTTACGAGTGTAGGCTGCGTAGGTTAGATGCAGTCTTCCATCGGTGCTCTGCATCAAGTAAGGGTACTCGTATTGCTTATTGTTGGTTTTATTCTCCTCTCCCATGTATCCCTCGCCACGTCTAATGTCAAGCCGGGAAGAATAGGATAATTCATAATTTTACCTCCATGTTCTGTGAATGATTGTTACCATTTATTTGTTAAGATATCTTTTCCGCTAACTTAATTAATAGATCTTCATCACCGAAACCACCAGATTTAGAAATAATCTGATATGTATTTTCTTTGTAAATAAATTCTGTTAAAACAACGCCTGTTTCCATTTCGCATAAAGGCGTAAGCTCTGAAATATCAATCGCTTGCATTAATGCCATCAGCGTGTCCCCTCCGGTACACAAAAGAGTAGCATTTAGACCCTCGTCAAGTAACCGCTTGATTAAAGCTGCCAGATTATTAGAGATTAGTACTCGTAGCTGTTCTGTTGTTAAATTGTGCTCCTGTGCGTAGTTCTCGGTATCTTCACACCCTTCTGGATCATTCACATCAAGAATAAAATATCTTTTATCAGATGCCTGTGCCAACCAACTTTGAATACATTCACCTGCCGACTTACTATCCACCCAACTTGGTTCCAGTTTTTGAATAGGGTTCAAATTCACATGTGGAAAGCCCTGTTCACGTGCCATCTTCATTTGGTTAATCGTTACTGGATTGACACTTCCACAAGCGATAAACAATGTATCTTCAAGCTTTGGTATTATTGGGATTGGTCCCTTCAAATTCAGCATATCAGCCAGTACCGCTGCAAATCCAGCGCAGCCTGCACTAAATCGTAAACGCTCAAGTCCAAGTTCTCTACCGATGTGTTTCAGATCAGTATCTGTTTCAGCATCAAATACTTGGATACCAGGTTTTAAAATCTTATACTCTTCTCTTTTTGTGTGTATCAACACCGGTACATTCGTTTGTTCTCCAAGAATATCAGCCACCGCCGAGTTAAGAATTGGTTCAAAAGGGTCTTGGCCAAAAACACTTTGCGCTACAGCTACACCCTCGATATATTGAATTCCCTCTAGGGTTACTCTATCGAGTTTAGGAAAGGCAGGGAGAAACGGTATGGTGTCGACACCTGTTGCGTCCATCAGCGCCGTCAATTCACTCCCAATATTTCCTCGTAATGCCGAGTCTGTCTTTTTAAAGATGTGAGCAATTCCGGCATGAAATGCTCTACGTGCTGTGCTGTATACAATCTCATAGGCTTTCTGTGGCTGCAGATGTCTTGTTTCTGTCACCATTACTAAAACTTCCACTGTTTTTTCAATTGATCCAAAATCATAATTCAAATCTGTTACCACGATTGTTGCTGCACCCCTGGCTGCAAACTGCACACCAGTGTCAAGTGCTCCCGTGAAGTCATCCGCAATTATTAGAAGCTTAACCATACATCCGCCTCCTATCGTTTCATATTTAAACACTTTAGAAGGGCTAATTTCTTTTTTGTGAATTATATAAATTATTCATCCCTTTTTGTTAAAGTTTATATTCATATTATATAATTTTTTGCGCATACGTCAAGTTATAGCCACTTATAAATCGTTTATTTATGAAACACACGAAAAATCTGTTGCTTATTTTTTGTGCATTTGGTACAATATGTTCAAATATGAAACGCATTTTGAGGTGATTATGAAGAATTATATTCGTGTTTTGGGTATTGCACCCTATGAGGGAATGAAAATTCAGATGGTGAATCTGGCAAAAGACTTTCCCCAAATTGATTTGACAGTCTATGTGGGTGATATGGAGCAAGGTCTTACCATCGCGCAGAATAACTTTCACGGAGACTACGATGTGGTAATTTCCCGTGGTGCAACAGCCCAGATCTTACGGCAGAAGCTCACAATTCCAGTAATCGAAATTGAAATATCTATGTATGATATTCTATGTGCAATTAAATTAGCCAACGGATTAAAAAAGAAGATAACCATGATTTCCTTCGCTGATATCAAGAACCATGTCTTACCCCTATGTGATTTATTGGAATGCGATATTGATATCCAAACGCTAGATTCTATAGAGGCGGTTGAGCCGACCCTGCGTAGTCTTCAGGACAAACAATGCGAAACTATTCTGTGCGACGTTATTGTTAACACTGCCGCCCAACGTCTTGGCATTAACTCCTTCCTTATCACCTCCGGGATAGACAGTATCCGCAATGCCTATAACCAGACATTACTGCTATGTGACAGCCAACAATACCTGCGGGATGAAAACTTATTTTTTCGAGAGCTTCTCCGGGGACAGATTGGACAAACTATTGTCTTTGACAGTCAGGGTAATCTGTTTCTTTCCACGCTGGAAGATTTAAAGCCTGAATTATTGGAATTGTTACGTAACGAACTATCACAAGCCGGGCTGGAGGGGGATCAGCGAATCAGTCGTTCTCTTAGAGGCATGCGCTACTCTATTCGTGTTCGACAAATTACCAGTGGCGTTTTACGGTATACCGCCTTTTTCTTTGATGAAAGGAAATTGCCAGTATCCTCAAATCAGATAGGCATCAGTTTCTCTGGTCGAGCCGAGGCAGAGGCAGCATATTACAGCAGCATTTTCAGCTTTGTAGGGAATCTCCAAGGTTCCCAGCAGGAAATTGACCAAATCAGCCAAAGTACCGCTCCAGTCATCTTCACCGGTGAGGATGGAACGGGTAAGGAATCTATCGTCAGCATGCTTTACATAAAGGGTCAATTACGGAACAACCCTTTAGTATCTATCAACTGCAGCCTGCTGAACGAACGTAGCTGGTCATTTCTTATGGAACATCACAACTCCCCATTAGCAGATGAAGGAAGCACCCTGCACTTTGCAAATGTGGATGTATTATCTCTGGAGCGCCAGTATCAGTTAATTGCTGTTCTGAATGAGATGGATGTATGCCAGAGAAACAGGGTAATGATTTCCTGTGTTTGCCAAAGTGGTGAGTATATCTCTAAAGTTGGTGCTTTATTTCGAGAAAAACTTTCCTGTCTTTCCTTATATCTCCCACCGCTTAGACAGGTATCTCATCAGATTCCCACTCTGATGAATCTATGCTTAAGCCACATGAATGTCAATATGCCCAAACAGGTTTTGGGTGCAGATCCAGAAGCACTATCGCTACTGCAACGATACAACTGGCCCCATAATTACACTCAATTTCGTCGAGTCATTGAGGAGCTCGCAGTAACGGGTACCAGCCATATCATCACCGCCGAGAACGTCCGTCAGGTACTGCTTAAAGAGCGCCACGTGGGTGCTTTCTCTTCCCAGAAAGAAAACGCTGCTACTCCGCTGGATCTCAACCGTACGCTTTCAGAGATCAGCAAAGACATCGCAATTCGGGTGGTTGACGAAACCGAGGGCAACCACACTGCTGCAGCTAAACGCTTAGGCATTAGTCGTACAACTCTGTGGCGGCTGTTGCAGGATAATACTCAAAACTAGGATACACAATCATATATGCACCCATTTCCGCCACTTTTCCTTCATGCAAATAGAAAGAGACCGTTTCTTCGTAGATTAAAAGTTTCTAAAAAACTCTATAAGAACGGTCTCATCTCATAATATGCAGTTCACTTATCTTGCTAATAACTATCCATTAACTATCTCACCACCATTAATATGAATGGTCTGTCCCGTGATATAAGTAGATGCATCCGAAGCCAAAAATACATAAGCTTCTGCCACCTCAACCGGCTGACCAGGTCTCTTCATCGGTGTGTTTTTCCCAAATGTTCCTACTGTATTCTTATCCAGAGTAGACACAATTAATGGAGTCCAGATGGGACCGGGAGCAACTTGGTTTACTCTTATCTTTCGATTGGCCAAATTTGCAGACAAGGATCTAGTAAAGGCTGTGATGGCACCTTTTGTTGAGGAATAGTCCAATAAATCCGGATTTCCTTTAAATGCTGTAACAGAACTTGTATTTATTATAACGCTATTTTCCTTAAGCTGTGGAAGTGCTGCTCGCGTCAAATAAAACATTCCAAAGATATTTGTTTGAAATGTCCTTTGCAGCTGCTCATCCGTGATATCTTCCAGTCTTTTTTGGGTATGCTGTTCTGCTGCATTATTAACGATAATATCTAAGGCACCAAAAACTTCAACCGTTTTCTCTATAATTTGATTGCAGAAACTGCTGTCACCAATATCACCTTTCATTAATATTGCTTTTGCTTGGTATCCTTCTACAACTTTCTTCGTGAAATTTGCATCATCATCCGCTACATTATAAACGATGACAACATTACAGCCTTCCTTCGCATATGCTACTGCGATTGCTCTTCCAATTCCACTGTCTCCTCCTGTGATTATGGCAGTCTTTCCCTTTAGCCTATTGGCTCCTCTATAATCCGGATTATCATAAATTGGTTCTGGATTCATGCTGCTTTCCTTTCCCGGAATTGGTTGTGTTTGAGCTTGAATCTCCTGTGTGATATACATTTCATTATCTTTCATTTTGCATTGTCTCCTATAGTTTTATAAGTATATTGTGTTTATATATGCTAATGTTTATTTAAACTATTTAATTTTTTTACAAAAAAACGCACTCATCAACAATGTTAATGAATGCGACATTCTAGATATTATTCAATAATCCTACTAAGGAATATTCAACTGTCATAGCATCTTTATATAAATATCTATTATAAATTATCATGTCGTTTGTTAACTTCAATCTGAATGAACTCTGGGATAGAATAGTTTCCAATAGCTCCAAAATCATAGGTCTTGTCATAGGTAGAATCACTTGAGATAAAGTGAATATATACTGGTGTGCTATCAAGATAAGGCTTTGTGTCAAACAAAAATCTGTCGGCTTGACGTAAGGCTTGAAGTGCAGTAGGCATTTCATTATAAAAAACTTGATTTCTAGCATAAGCGTTTCCAATTACATCTTTACCATCCACAAGCACCCAACCAATTAAAGCAATTCCTTCTTTTCTTTCCACCCATGCAACTCTTACTTCATCACGCATTTTTGTAATTTGATCTTCAGCATAATTTTCTGACACAAACACAAATAGCTGTGCAGTCGTATCCGAATGAGTAATAGTATATTTTCTACCCATAACAGGCTCATATGGTATCATTTTATCCCTATATTGAACAAATACTTTATGCGGATCAAGTTCTCTCAATTTTAATCCTCTTCTCTAAGATTAAATTACGGTATACTATATGTTTTAATAGATTATTTGTGATATTTTAAAATAGATTACTTTATACATTATGAATCAGGTTCGTTGTTATAGCAAAACCAGTGCCATACAAGAATTTCTCATCAAAAAACCCTCGATATGTTCTGCAGAAACACCTCGAGGGATAAAATTATGGAGTATTATTTTTTTATCAATGCTGTAGCAATATAAATGTCTATTAATTCATATAACCACGTATTTAGATGGGAAAAATTAAATCCAATTTTTTCGGCTTTTTGCAAGTTGAGGCTATATGTGGGAGTTCCGTTATAGGGTGCATTCTCACCATCATTTGATAAAATTGCTTTAATACCTGTTTTATTTTCAATATAATGAATTATTTCAGATAACGAGACAGTTCCATAACTTGCTGCATTAATACTGCCACAAAAATTTATATTTAGCAATTCAGCAAGAAATTCACCAGCTTCTTTTGATTTTACAAATGACATCGTTTGGCTTAAATTGTCTATAATCATAGGTTTAGAATTGATGATATGCTCGACATAAAAATACAAGCGCTTTGTATAATCATCTTCTCCAATTACATATGGAAATCGTACAGATACAGCAGATACATCGGCGTACGTTTGATAAAGTGCACACTCTGCTTGTCTTTTTATTTCATCATATGTATAATCCTCTCTTGAGCACCATTTTAATGGATAAGTTTTAGCGTCAAATTCCTCTTCGGATAGATTATCTTTTAGTTGCTGGTAAACTGACAGAGTCGATATTTGAATATATCTTTTACACTCTAAAATATCAAGAAGATATTTTATATCATTAGAGCAATAAGCCAGACTATCATATACAACATCGAAGCTTCTGCCACTAAGTGCCCTAAAAATACTTTCTTTATCGGTACGCTCCATAGTAATTCTATTAACATCATTGCCAAAATCGTCAGCAGTTTTACCTCGTGTTGCGATCGTTACACTGTGTCCCCCAGCTAATAAATATTTAACCAAATGCACACCCATGAATCTAGTACCACCAATTACTAATATATTCATATACAACCTCCAATATCATTCTTGAATTCCTCATATTCCTTAGCAATGCCCCTATAAGTTCTTACCCACTGTTTCTTTTAGAACAGGTAAAACATCCTTTGCGAACCATGGATTTTGTTTCAACCAGCCAAGATTTAAAGGAGAAGGGTGAACCAATGGAAAATATTCCGGTAAATATTTTCGATAATTTCTCACTGTTTCAGTTAAACTATTCTCCTGCCTTTTATTTAAATAATATTTCTGTGCATAACTACCGATTAGTATTATGGTTTCAATATTGGGCATCTCATCTAGTAAACGAGGATGCCATTTTTCGGCAAAGCCTTTTCTCGGTGGGGCATCACCGGTTTTCGCTTTACCTGGGTAATAGAAATCCATAGGTAAATGAGCGATACGTTCCGTACTATAGAATATCTCGCGAGATACCCCCATCCACTCTCTTAATCGATCACCACTTAAATCGTTCCAAAACAACCCCGTTGCTTCTGCCTTACGTCCCGGCGCTTGACCAACGATAGCAATCCGAGCATCTTCAGAAGCTTTAAATATTGGCGGGATTTCCTTTTTTGTATAGGATTCGTTCATCGGGTCAGCCATAATTTCTTGTTTGATTTTTTCGAATATCATTATAGGTCACTTCCATTATATTTATATAACATTTAACATTACGTTATTGTGAGTTCCCCTAGCTCTGAACTTTACATTTTTACATTAGCACCAAGTCCGCATCACTATATACTTTTTTTACCAACGGTTGCTAAGTATATGATAAATTCTTCATCCCCATCTAATTGCAAGAGTTTATCAACTGCCTCCTGATCATATATACCAATAGCGCAAACGCCCAAATCCAGAGATTCACCAGCCAAATAAAGGTTCTGGCAAATATGTCCAACATCAATTAATATTTTCTTATGTGCTGACACATCAAATTTCCATTCCGATCTATATGGTGTCGTGCTCCATGCAAAGGTTACCGCAGATTTTTTCGTAAAATGAGGAACAAAAGGCTGGTCCAATGAAATATCATCTAGTTTCTTATCTATATCATCTAAAGAAAACAGGATCATTAAGGCATGCTCTATTGGTAAATATCTATAAATCCCTTTCTCTAAGCCAACTACATTCATTATAAATAAATAGGTTTCAAAAGTATGTGTTGCCCCGCTGCAAGGAACTGTTTTTAAAGTCAAACCCGCTTTATTTGTTCCAGTGATGCCCTGTGTTGCCCATAATAGGTAGGATAACTCTGCAAGACTTATGGCTTCCTCACTATAATGACGAATACTCCTTCTATCCTTAATACACCGGAAAACATCCTGCTTTTTCAGAATATCCGCGCTTACGGCAGGTAAGTTGATTATTTTTGAAACGGAATCATAAGGTTTAATTCCTTCTGGCTGCGGCAATCCCTTCATTTTATCTGTCTTAATACTCTTCATTTTATTAAAATTAGTTTTTAAAAAGTTTCTCTCTACTTCATATCTTCCCATTTCTTTTCTCTCCATAATTACTGCTGTTCTATAATGCTGTCCACTCATTATAGATGGCCTCTTGGGGCTGCCAGGAGCAAAGCCGTTTCCTTCAGGTTAGATTAACATACTATGATATAAATAACCATACACTATACATAAATTTATTAAAAGAATCTTAAAAAACATTTAAATAAATTCTTCCAAATAGGTCTTTTTCCATGGTTTATCGAATAAAAAGACATTAACGCATTTTTACCTTCCGGTGTCAAACACGTTAATGCCTTTTCGTTCATTCTTATTTTTACTTTAATTATAAACCTTTGGTTACCTTTTGATAAAACATATGCTCGATTCTTGGTAAAGAAATCTCTAAGAACGGTTTCTCTGTAATGTTTGTTGGCTTTCTCGGAAAATTTCTCTGAAATCTGGAACTGCAGCTCTATAGCCTCTTTCTGTTTTAACAGATGATCCATGAACCGCAGACTTCGCTCTTTTAAGGAGTCTATTTCAAGCAATTCATACCTTTCTTCCTTTGTAATCGGTATATACTGGCTTAAATATACAATAAGGCTATTCTGCTATAAAGCGATCCGGTTTGAAGGAAAATATATAATTAATATAGTCTTTTGCGCTCTGATTGATTTCCTCATCACTTGCTTGAAAGGAAGCACCAAAAACAGCAAAATAGGGTAATTCAATTGCGCCAACATGCTTTAGACTCGCCTTAAACGGTGTAATTACTTCATTAACGGTAAAGGAAACTGAACCCGTTGGTAAATAATTGTCTTTTTTATCCCCTATTGACAAAGCTATTCCAAATATTTTATCTTTTAATTTAGTTCCCATTGAGCCATATGCCCAGCCATGTGTAAAAACCTCGTCAAGCCACTTTTTTAATAAAGGCGGATAGCTGTACCAATACAAAGGAAACTGGAGAATGATGTGACTGTGTGCTTCCAACAACTGCTGCTCCCTTTCAACATCAATATTCCAGTCTGGATATTCTTTGTAAAGCTCGCGAATTATAATATCATTTGGGTACTTCTCTAATTCCTCCTTCCACCTTTTGTTTACCTTTGAATGATTAATGTCAGGGTGTGCTAAAATTATAAGAGTTTTCATAAAATCAATAATCCTTTCTATTTTCTATGGCATTTAATTTACAAAATTATGTATAACTAATTTTACAGCACTTGAAATTAGCTTAATAATTATTATTGTCTGAAAACTATATATTGTAAATACACACAATGAAGTCAGTAAAATACTTACTTCAAAGTATGTATTCCATTCATCTAAGCTGTTACAATATAATGTAATATAATAGGAGGTGATATTTTGAAGCAATATAATTTAGGAATTGAAGCAACTCTTGAAATACTCGGAGGAAAATGGAAAGCTTTAATTGTGTGTCTACTTATGTCTGGCACGAAAAGAACCAGTGAATTAGAACGTCTTATTCCAGATATCTCTCAAAAAGTACTAATACAGCAACTTCGTGAACTTGAAAGAGATGGAATTATAGGAAGAATAAATTATCATCAAATGCCCCCCAAGGTTGAATACTATGTGACTGAATATGGTGAAACTGCTAACAAAATTATTGATGTTATGTGTTCATGGGGAAGAGAAAATATTAGACTTAGAAAAAGCCAAGGAGAGAATATTCATCTAGTAGATATATAATTCCAATAAAATCCATACATAGAAAAAGATGTGGTATGTATATAAACGAACCCTAGTGTGTAGCTCAATTAATGGTAACCTACGCACTAGGGTTTTTCCTATTTGGATATCGGCAGATATTTTCGTTGGGTAACTTATTGGGATACCATATACAGGGAATAAAAATATCCTTTTTCCTTCATTAGTTCTTCAAAAGTACCCTGTTCTGTCAGACTTCCATTCTGTAAAACAAAAATTTTATCATACTTTCTTAAAATTGCTTCTTCCAGGCGATGGGTCACAATAATTCTTGTTAAATCTTCAATTTCCAGTATGGAGTTGGTGATAGCCACCGCTGTTGTTGCGTCCAGTGCAGCTGTTGCTTCGTCCACAAGCATGACAGAGCTTCCTTTTAAAAGACATCTGGCAATGGAGATACGCTGTCGTTCGCCTCCGGATAATCCATTCCCATTTTCTCCACAAGCATAGTTCATCCCTTTTTGTTCAATCAGGGCTGATAAACCTGCCTGTTTTATGGCACAGTTAATTCTGTCCTGGTTAAATTCCTTAAACATAGTAATATTATTTTGGATATTGCTGTCAAACACAAATACATTCTGCTGAATCATAGACATCAATTCATATAAGGAATCCAGATTGATCTGTTTTAATTCCTTTCCATCATATCGAATCTCACCCTGATAGGTAAAATAACTTCCCATAAGAAGATTTAACAACGTGGACTTCCCACTACCGGAACCACCAACCAGAGCGTAACTTTTCCCAGCTTCAAATTGAATAGAAATATCCTTTAAAATAGTCTGTTCTTCTTCATACCCAAAGCTTACCTGCTTTAGTTCAATGGCGTTATTCAGTGTCCTACCTATTGAAATTCCACTTTGTTCCACATGTTCGGATAAAGAGAGCGCCAGTTTATCAACCAGCCCCAGGGCTGCTTTACGGTTCGCCAGAATCTGTGGAACTTCTCCAATAGGACTGACTACAAAGTTCATCAGCTGTACAAAAATAATGACCACACCAGCTGTAATTGCTTGGCTTTGTAGGGCCAGATAGGCACCAAATAAAAACACACCAAACTGTGCAACAATTCCTGCAATTCCCCCAATCATCTGGATCAAAATCTCAATCTGTCTTCTTTTTCTTTTAGAAAGCTCTGCCTCTTCATTGCTTTCGCGAAAGAGTTTCATCATTTCTTTTTCTACTTTAAAGCTTTTTACCACAGAAAATCCAGTCAGCATATCTTTCACTAATCCAAGAAAACTTTCATTCTTATTGGATACTGTTTTTTCCACGTCGGCCAGTCTGTTTCCTGATAGTATAGAGCCAATCACAGGGCATAGGGATAATATAACAGCTGCCAGTGTCAGCAGGGGACTATAATAGAGCATCATCAAAAAGGCACCGGTGAACATAACAATCTGCTGAATCAGCGGAAATATTTTTGCTAGATAGTTTTTTTCAATACTGGTAGCATCATTGGATAGTGCCGATAAATACGCTGAGGTATTTTCTGTTGCAAAGGAGCTAATACTTTTTTTGGAAATCTCTGAAAATACCATGTTTTTATACTGAGCCATTGCCTTCTCCACAAAACGTGGATTGGTTTTCTGCTCTAATACGAAAACCGCTATTAATACAAGAGCAAGACTGATACTGATGATAAGAAGCTGCAACAAATTAAATGCCTGATTGCTCCCAGTTGCTGCATCAATAATCTGCTGCAATAACCAGGATATAATCAAGTTCGTTGCTGCAGACAGCAGAGTTGCCAGCAGGGCTCCGGTAAAATTCATATGATTATTGTGCATAAACTGTGCCCTTAGCTTATGGCTTAACTGTATGGCAGCTTGATTTTGTGCTGTCGTTTCTTCTTTCTTTCCTTTTTTACTCATGACACATCCCCTTTTTGGTATCTGTTAGTTTTTGTTCGTTTTATTGGTTATGTTACTCCAGGTTTCTTTCAGAAAATCAGTATTACTTTCCTCCATCAAAATAATTCTTTCTACACTTTCCATGGCAGTTTCCCCTGTATCATCACCAAAAATCTGCTTTTTCCCTTTGTAAAACTTAATGTTCTGAGCATTATAATCCGGTGCTGCATCAAACTTTTTCGCATGTTCATATGCTTTTATCAAGCAACTTTCTGCCTCTTGAAACTGCTGATTTTTGGTATAAAACTGTGACATACCTGCAAGAAGAATTACCTGAATTTTGTCAATATAGGAAACCTGATCGTCCTTTCTAAGATGCATAGAAAGGTCGTACATCATATTTAAAACCTCACATGAAATCTTATAATCCTTCCTTTCATTATATGCATTGGCAAATCCCACACAGCAGCGCATGAACTGTGCAATATTATCCAGCAGACATTCTGAAAGATAGGAAAATGCTTCCTGTGAATTCTTTCCTTGCGACATTAACATACCTATGATGCTGTTGTTAATACCACAGTAATTATATTTTTTCAAATGCTCATAGGCCTCTTCTGTTTTTCCAAGAAAAGATAAAACCTCACCAATACTTACCTGAATGGACAGCTCACTGACATGTTCATCCTGACTCTGCCCCACCAGAGGACAGCTGCGTCGGTAGAGTTCCAAAGCTTTTTCCAACGATTCCTGATTTCCCCGCTCAACACCATGCATCATAAAAAGCGCTGCACTTTGGTATATTATGTCAAAGTGATTGGGATATCTGCGAATTGCATTAAGAGCAACTTCTGTTCCCTTATCGTATTGTTTCTCAAAGCGAAAGGTCTTGATTTCTTCCGCAAGATCATCGGACGAATGATCCATAAGCTGAAACGAGAACAATACATCCAGCGAAATCCCAAAGAGTCTGGCAAGCTTAGGTAGTAGCATAATGTCCGGGTTTGACAGTCCCGATTCCCACTTGGAAACAGCTCCTATGGTTACACCCATCACTTCAGCCAGTTGCTCCTGAGTTAATTTCATCTCTTTGCGATAAGCTTTAATGGTTTCATTTAACATCATGTTTTCCTCAATCTTTCCATATTTTCATTCTATCAGATAATATCAAATAAAACAGATACTGTTTTTACTATTAGTAATATTTAAATTATACCATTGGTAAAGTTATTAAAAAGTATACCTTTACGCTTCTAATCTGTCAACTCAACCTTATCCACTGCAATCTATACGGATTCCGGCATTTTAAACCCACTTGTTGATATACTATTCTGAGTAAATACAAGATTACCGATATAATTACTAACATAAGCTATACCGGCTGTGCAGTCGCTTAATTCCGCATAGGAATAATAGGCCTCCACCCCTTTTGTATTCTGCATTCCAATAAAATCATAGGGTATGCAGCTGTTACCTCATTATATTTTCCAGACCAATATTTGGCATAACTTTTCCCAGAATCAATTTCTTTGGAAACAAGTTGAAATCCTTAAATTATATGAATTTACATAAACCAAACAAGATGAAACGACAAGTCGTTTTATCTTGTCATGAATAAGGACCCTGGTCTGTTTGGTGTTACCCCAAATCAGACCAAGGTCCTCCTTCTGTTATTTTTTATTATAGTTGAACTAACTTATTATCTTAATACTTAGATACAATTACATACCATCAATTCCTATGTCCCATAACCTTAACATCCCATATGGAATAGCCATAAGGTAATGCTCTCTCAATTCCCTGGAATTTAACATATCTTGCATTAACTGCAGAAAAATTCAGGGTTTCGATTCCACCGCT
>JAEWQV010000031.1 GCA_023399055.1 Bacillota bacterium
TTGCACACTCTCGCGTTCAAATACTTTTAAAGCACAGCTTTTGTTCCGCGCGCGTAGCTGCGCATCATTAGCCCGCAGGGCTTTTTATATAACAGGAAATTCGAAGGAATTTCCTGTTATATAAAAAAAACAGCTTCCTATCGCACACTTGACTGTAGATTTTACTATCAGCTGGTGTACTATTGGAGGCTGTTATTTTTGCTAAAATATTGATTTTAATTTATAAACTTTAATTCGCTATTAGTCCTGATAAAAGTAATACGCTCTTTTTGCTATGATACAGTAACTAAATTTCTCTCCTGCTCTACTGCTGCTTGGGCTAGTAAATTAAGATAGTTCCAAGGACGATCAAAGTGTGGTTGGAAGAAGAAATCCACATAAGCCAGGTCTTCAATTGTCATATGATTTTGTATTGCTAAAGACAAGGTATTTGCAGATTGAGTAATATCATATTTTGACATTACCTGACCGCCGACAATGCGATTAGTTCCAACTTCATAAACCAACTGCATCCAAACCTCCTGTGTTGTTGGCATAAATTCCGGTCTGTAATTATCTTTAACCAGCACCGAACGTACATTTAATCCGAAAGCCGGTGCACTACCAACAGTAACTCCAGTAGAGCCGATATTGTAGTTAAATAAAAGTAAGCCTGACGTTGACTGTGTTCCTCTGTATTTTACTGTGGGCTCTTTTATATTTTTACCTATCAACATACCCATACGAACAGCATTGGTAGCTAACGGAATATATGCCTGCCCATCGTTCGGATTATAATGTACTGCACAACTGTCTCCGGCTGCAAAGATATCCTTATCACTGGTTCGCATATACTCATCCACGATAATTGCTCCGTTTGGCAGCATATCGACCTTACCCTTTAGCAACTCATTGTTTGGTCTGAAGCCAACACAAAGGATTACCAAATCTGCTTTGTATTCACCAAGGGAAGTTACTACACTGGTAACTCTACCCTCTTCGTCTGCCTTAAAACTCTGTACCGCTTGATTGAGTGCTAGTGTTACTCCTCTATCTTTTAAGTCCTGTTCCAGAACATCTGTAAATTCTTTATCCAGGTACTTATTAAGGATTCGATCTAATCCATCAATAAGAGTAACCTCTTTGCTGGATTCATGAAAGGCTTCTACAAGTTCAATACCAATATACCCACCACCAACTACTACAATTTGTTTCGCTACACCTGCACTTTCAATGATTACCTTCGCCTGCTCATAATTTTTACACAGTAATACATTCTTATTATCAATACCCGGAATCGGGGGAATGATTGGCCAGGACCCTGTGGTATTTACTAATTTATCGTAGGATTCCTCAATTTCTTTTCCAGTTACAAGGTCTTCTGCAATAACTTTCTTCCCAGCCGTATCTATACTTTTTACATTATGACGCATTTTTATGGTCGCTCCCAGCTTTGCTAGTTCCTCTGGACTGGAATAAAATAAAGAAGCTGCATCCTTAACTACACCACCTACATATAATGCAATTCCACAGGACAAAAAGGATATATTATCATTTCGTTCAAAAACTGTGATCTTAGCCTCTGGGTTCTCCTTTAATATTGTTTTTACTGCACTGGTACCTGCATGTGTACAACCTATTACTACAACTTTCATATATCAACCTTCCTTTCTAGGTATCAATAACCTTAGGTTACTGACATATAGGCCAAATGCGGAAATACATAGATACGCTCCACTTTGTGAAATAATCTACAATTCACCCTAGCCTTTAACACAATCTGTTTATTCTATCTGAGTTTTTCTAAGGATATTACATTTATTATATTACTTTCAAAACATTTAAATAACAGTAATCATTACTATTATAGGTCGATTATATAATATTCATACATTTTTTCATATAGTAATTTTTCATAGTTATTGATTGACTGAACTGATTTATTTTATACAACTTTACTTCTCAACCAAACAAATGAATGGAGTTTAAAAACATAATATTTACACTTATTTTGTTGATAGAATTATCTTGCCAAAAAATAGTGTAAGAGTTATTATGAACATAGTTCACTAAAGGGAGAATCTATGCCAAAAATATACGATGATTTAAAAGAAACAATTGTTCTTAAGGCTAAAATGATCATTGTTTCAAAGGGATACAGTAAATTAAGTATGCGTGAAGTTGCCAAAGCCTCTGGGATTGCAGTCGGAACTATTTATAATTATTTTCCGACAAAAGATAACTTAATGTCTGAGCTAATGTACCGGTACTGGTTGGAGTTCATAGCAGCAATTCATCAGGTACAGCAAGAAGATTGCGAATTATTTGAAAAATTCCGTAAAATCTATCAGCTTCTAGAATCCTTTCTGGACACTTTTAAGGACACCTGGATAAAACTCAATGGTGCTGAAAAGGGAATGACTAAGGAACATTATAAGCAAAAACAGGAAGTAGTTGATATGTTTGTAACTATTCTGGAAGAGGCAATAAGAAAGCATAAGGCAGAAAATCACAGCACTTCAAAGCCAGAAATCAATGACCATGAACTGGCAAGTTTTATTGTGCAAAATTTTATGTTGATTGCTCAAATAAAGCAATTTAAATACGATACCTTTGAATTGATTTTGAAAAGCTATTTTTTATAGTAAGCCACATAAATAAGAATTTAGTCAATTTTTTTAACTTAAAATGAACATTGTTCAGAAAGAGAGGGTTTTATGGTGCAAAAAAAACATACTACATTAATTTTGATTTTATTTTTATTGGGAATTTTTATGGGTGCCATCGATAATGGAATTGTTTCTCCTGCCAGAGAAATTATTCAAAACAGCTTTTCTGTGTCAAAAGGGACCGGTGCTTGGATGATTACCATTTATACTTTGGTATATGCTGTCTCCATGCCGATTAGTTCAAAATTATCCGATACCCTTGGCAGAAAAAAAATGTACATGATTGGAATTGTAATTTTTGGAGTTGGCTCTGCTCTTTGTGGTTTTAGTAATTTCTATGGAAACTTCACCTTCTTACTTATTGCCAGAGTTATTCAGGCCATTGGCGCAGGTGGTATTCTGCCCATCGCTACTACTGTAATTGGTCAATCTTTTCCTCCAGAAAAAAGAGGTACTGCATTGGGCCTTGTTGGTGCTGTATATGGTGTGGCAACCATTGTAGGTCCTACGCTCGGAAGTACTCTGATTGATATAGCTGGCATCGAACACTGGGGAGTGATCTTCTTTATCAACGTACCTATTTGTATTGTGACCTTGTTCTTATCAACCGTGATGGAAGAATCAAAAACCGTAGTTAAGAATAAATTAGATCTTCCAGGCGCGCTAATACTTGCAGTTATGATTGCCAGCTTATTATATGCCCTGACGAATATGGATTTCTTTCATATCCTTAACAGCTTGCAGCAATTAAAGGTATACCCTTTCCTTATCGTATTTCTCTTATTAATTCCAATCTTTATCTTAGTAGAGAAAAGAGCGGCGGACCCTGTTTTATCCATTAAATATTTTAAAAACCGTGAAATTGTTACCATCTTTGTTATTGCTTTTATCATTGGAGTTGGCATGATGGGTATGGTCTTTATGCCACAATTCGCTGAAAATACTTTGAAATTAAAAAGTGGCTCCGGTGGTTATCTGGTTACCTTACTTGCCGTGTTTTCCGGTATTGCTTCTCCCCTTAGCGGAAAGCTTCTTGATAAAAAAGGTGCAAAGTTAGTACTTATAATTGGATTTTGCTGCACAGCAGCTGGTACCCTGGTTCTGGGCTTAATTGCTGCTAAAACACTGACTTTTGTTACTGTTTTAATCGGGCTTGCATTAATGGGCTTTGGGGTAGGCTTTACCATGGGACCTCCACTTAATTACCTTATTCTTGGAGCTGTAAAGGAAGAAGAAGGTGCAACTGCTCTTGCAACCATGTCCTTAGTACGCTCTATCGGTGTTACAATATCTCCAAGTTTTATGATTGGGTTTATTGTCGATGCCAGTAAAAATATTCAAACGGAGCTAATGCAAACCTTACAAACAGGATTTACACAGGCTGGGGGTGGAGATATGATGGCTACCATGAGTGCGAGTGGCTCTGACAGCAGTGTAAGTTTATTTGCCTCTTTACAAAATGCAGATGTAACGACCATAGTAAGCCAATTGACGGATATTTTTAAAATAATAATACCAGAAAATGTTCAACCATATGTATTGCCAGCCCTTAATAACATGGCTTCTGATATTGAAAAGACATTTCAAACTGTTTTAAATCAAGGATATACCCATATGTTTCTTGCTTCTGCTATTATCGCTGCAGCTGGAGTCATTGTATCCCTCCTGCTAAAAAAGAAGCAAACTATTGCTAAAGAATAACTTCGCAAAATACTCATTTTTCGAGTTTATTTGACACCATTCTCATATAAGAGCATATCATAATATTAGAAACATGTTTCTAATATTATGATAAGGAGTGATCATTATGAGTTGCTGTCGTAGACGTAGAAGTTGCTGTCATAGAAGAAGGAGATGCTGTATCTTTTAGTTTTTGCTAAACAAGCTCTAATTAAATGCACTGAATTTTTATAAATTCAAATCTTACTATATTGATTCCAAATGCAAAATAACAGAAAGCACCACTGGATTACTATCATCCCTTCAAGGTATCCGTTTATCTATTGAAACGGTCTGCTTGAAAGGTTCAGTTCATTCAGGGTGCTTTTTTCAGTTTTATTTATTATATCTATAATCAGCTTATAGCAATAATATTATATTGCCACCTATTATTTCACTACACCATCATAAGTTAGTATCGCCTTATATAGCTCCGGTCTACGATCTCGAAAAATTCCCCATTCAATTCTCTGTTCAGCAATTGCATCCAAGTCAAATTCAGCCACCAGCACAGTTTCTTCAAAACGATCTGCTTCTGCTATCTTCTCTCCTGTCGCATTGGTAATGAAGGAAGATCCATAGAATTTAATCGTTGAATCTTCGATTTGTTCGGCTCCAACACGATTGGAAGCAACCACTGGAACCAGATTACATGCTGAATGTCCTATCATGCAACGCTGCCAATGATCTTTTGAGTCAACATCAGGACTTTCTGGTTCGGAGCCAATGGCTGTCGGATAAAAAATTATCTCTGCACCCATTAGTGCCATACATCTGGCAGCTTCGGGATACCATTGATCCCAGCAGATACCAACTCCGATTATTCCGTACTTGGTTTTCCAAACCTTAAAGCCAGTATCTCCTGGATTAAAATAATATTTCTCCTCATAACCAGGTCCATCAGGAATATGGCTCTTACGATATACTCCCAGCACTTCACCATCCGCATCAATGACAGCGAGGGCATTGTATCTTGCATTATTTTTCTTTTCATAAAAGCTGATAGGAAGTACCACCTTAAGTTCTTTTGCGATTTCTTTAAAATGTGCAATTGCTTTATTCTCTTCTACTTCTGTCGCATAATTATAAAATTCAGGCTTTTCCTTTTGGCAAAAATATAGCGTTTCAAAAAGCTCCTGAATCAGTATAATCTGTGCACCTGCTGCCGCTGCTTTTCTAACTAAGCCTTCTGCTTTTTTTATATTCTCTTCTATCTGATTCGAGCAGCTCATCTGTGTTGCTGCAACTTTAACTAATCTCACTTTGTTCCCTCCTGTCTGTCCTACGAACGAATTCCGGCTGGCATCTGCTGAGTAATACAGTGAACATTACCGCCTTCTTTTATCAGTGCCATACCATCAACTGTTACAATTTTACGTTCTGGAAACACTTGTTTTAATATTTCTTCTGCTTGGTGATCCGTTTCACTGGCATCTCCACCGAACACAGGTAATATAATACCATTATTTACAAAGTAAAAGTTTAAATAACTTAGGGTCAAACGAACCTCTTTATAATATCTGATTGGTGGTTGTGGTATTTCAATGATTTGTAACTTTCTGCCTCTTGCATCTGTTTCGTTTCGTAATATATCTAAATTTTCTTTAGAAATTTCATAATTAGGATCATTTGGATCATCACAGGTCTGAATTAAAATAACTCCTGGTTTAGCAAAGCATGCTACATTGTCCACATGTCCGTCTGTCTCGTCACCATCAAGGCCATGATTTAACCAAAGAGTCTTAGTAACATTAATATGTCTCTTAACCTCTGTTTCAATTTCATCCTGTGTTAGATGAGGATTTCTATTTATGTTAAGTAGGCACTCTTTTGTAGTAAGTAAAGTTCCTTCTCCATCCACATGAATAGACCCACCTTCCAGTACAATCGGTGCATTCCTGTAAGGTACCTTTAGATATTCCAGCACCTTTGGAGCTACTTCATTATCTAGGTCATAGGGTTTAAATCTTTCTCCCCAGGCATTGAACTTCCAGTTAACAGCAGATAACTTTTTCTCGTTATTCCATAAAAAAGTTGGACCGTTATCTCTGCACCAAGCATCACTATGAGGTATTGTCAAAAGCTCTACTGTTGTATTACATAGATTTTTTGCATCCTCAATGGAATCCTCATTTACAATCATTGTCACTTTTTCGAATTCGGATATTGCATTTGCAACTGCTGCATATCCTTTGCAGACCTCATTATAGTTCTCCGGCCAAACCAGTGACTTGCTCACTGGCCATTCAATTAATGTTCTTTCGTGTGCCTCCCATTCAGCAGGCATATAATAATTTTGATTATCTTGCATTCACAATCCTCTTTCTTTTATAAAAATGCTATTAGTTCAGCCATACGATCGATTTCTCTTTACTACAGCTAACAAACAACCTCACAAATCCCCGAAGGTTCTTTAAAATAAATTGTTGAATTTATTCCCTTTAGATCACCACTTTGCCGATCTATTTCGTAAATTACAAGATCTCCTGAAAACTGATTACATATCATAAGATAGTTCGCATCCTTTGATATCATCATATGTCTTGGATGCTTTCCGCCACAGGAAAATTCCTTTAGCCAGGTCAAACTCCCGTCCTTATTCACTTGAAATAAAGCAATGGTATCTGCTCCTCGATTAGCTGCATACAGATGTTTATAATCCTTGGAAAAGCATAAAGTTGAACAATTGCTATTTCCAAGGAACTCTGGTGACAATGTCGTTGTTCTTTGAAGCAGCTGTTTTGTCATGGCGGAGTACAGATATATCTCATTCGAATATTCTGTTATAATATAAAGTAAGCTCTCATCCTCGGAATAGACTGCATGTCTTGGTCCAGTTCCTTTTGGTAGAGCAATCTGATCCTTGCAAGTCAGATATCCTTCATTGATATCATATAAGTAAACTAGATCCAGCGCAATATTTACTACAGCCAGCTGGGTTTCCGCTTTATTTAGAAGGACACAGTGGGCTCTCGTAAGCTGATCTGCATTTCCAAGGGATTGGACCTCCTGATATAGGAGTTCTCCAAAGGTATTATCTTCGACTTGCACTGAGAACAGAGTTCCCGTTTCATAACAAGCACCAAAAAGAGCTTTATTTAAAGAAGAATAAGTGATGTGGCACAAGCATCCACCATCGATTCTCTTTTGATCTAGAAGTACATAGCCATTGTCAACTCTTTGCATAAGGTAAATTACTGCATAATCCTGCTCTTCCGTTATTGTAAATAAATATCCTTCATATTCACAAACAAAGCTAGCATTTACAATGGAGGAGAACCATTTTCTTTCAACCTGTCCCTTATGATGGGAATATAGAGCAAGTGTTTGTGAAGGATATTCTCCATAGCCTGACAATAAAAATTCCATTTTCATGTCCTCACATTATTCATATTCATGGCAAATGAAACGACTTGTCGTTTCATCTTCTATATTTCATTCGTAGTAGGCTGTAACTTAACTATTGTTCCAGTATCTTATATAACTCTTTAAGACTCTTAATTTCATAATCTATTTTTATATCTTCTGGTCTTTCAAAACCCTTTGGATTAAACCAGCAGGTACTTAGTCCTGTGTTATTGCCGCCCTTCATATCGGAAGATAAAGAATCCCCTATAATCATTGCCTTCTCAATATCAAAACCCTCTATTCTTTCAAAACAATAATCAAAATATTCCTTCATAGGCTTTTGATATCCTGTTTCTTCAGAAACAAATATTTTCTTTACATATTGCTCAATTTTAGATTCTCTAAGCCTTCTGTATTGGGTTACAGTAACACCATTGGTAACGATATATAACTCAAAGTTTTTTGAAAGTTCAATTACCGTCTCTAACGCATCCTCAACATAAACATGTTGCATGCCTAATAGCTCCTGATAATCATCCTCAAAGGCAATTCCATCATTATCAATTCCAAGCTCCTGAAACAAAAGTCCAAACCTTGAATAAATAACGGTATGGCGATCCATTAAGCCTTGCTCATATTGTTTCCATAAACCATGATTTATTCTTTCATAGCGTTGCTTCACTTCATCATTCAGTTCATAACCATACTTTTCAAACACCAGTCGAAGTGCCTCTTTTTCACAGGCATGAAAATCCAATAAGGTATCATCTGTATCAAATAATAAAAACTTTATATTGGGCTTACTCATGTTGTCCTCCTTTGTAGCTTTTTTATATAGATAATTATCACATAAATAATATTATAAATCCATTATCTAGGGTCTTTAGCCAATATTAGCAAATACGTGGCAGACCTTCCCCATACAATACATCAATCTTTCTGCTTCCCTTAATGGCAGTAGTCATTACAACTCCTGCCCCCTCCGATATTGTACCAATAATGGCTGCATTCTGACCATATTTCTCTGCCCTCATAATTTCTAAAGCTTTCTCTGCTTGCTCCTGCGGTAGTATAGCAATTAACTTACCCTCATTTGCCATATAGAGAGGATCTAGTCCAAGAATATCACAAAAGCCTCTTACATCTGCACTCACAGGTAGTGCTTTTTCTTCAATTATGACCTTACAATTGGAATTCGAAGACACCTCACTTAGCACTGTTCCAAGACCACCCCTGGTAACATCCCGCATGCAGTGAACATCTATATTTTCTTCAAGAAGTCTGCTGACAATTCCATTCAAAGGAGCACAATCGCTTACAATCTGATTCTCGATTCCCATTCGTTTGGACATGATTGCTGCATGATGCTCACCTAAGTATCCGGATAATAGGATTACATCACCGTACTTACAATTGGAGATACTAACTCCTGACTTCAATATTTCTCCAATTCCAGAGGTATTAATATAGACTCCACCTTTTCCTTCAATCACCTTAGTATCGCCAGCAACTATTTTTACATTTGCCTCCTTGGCAGCCGCCGCCATAGAACTTGCTATAACTTCTAAGGTTTCAATCTCGGCTCCTTCTTCTATAATAAAACCAGCAGTTAGATATTTGGGTGTAGCTCCCATCATTGACAAATCATTCACTGTTCCACACACAGCAAGCTTTCCAATATCCCCACCCGGGAAAAATAACGGTGTCACCACAAAGGAATCCGTCGTATAAGCAATGTTCCCATTTACCTTAAGTACAGCAGCATCTTCAAGCTTATTTAATACCTCGTTATCAAAATGTTTTAAGAAAACATCATTTATTAAATTGCCCGTCTGCTTACCACCACTGCCATAGGACATATCTATCTTCATAACTACCTCCAGAACTACTTTCACTTAAGCTAAATTTTTATACCAGATACCGCAAGCCCCTTCCACGGATACCATGCATGGGCCAACGGCATTAAAGGGTGTACAAACCTTGCTAAATAACGGACACTCCACCGGATTAATACGCCCAAGAATAACCTCCGTACATTTACAACCCTTTGGCAATTTTTCCTCCACATGTTCCAGCGTACTTCCAGCATCATATTCCTTATATTCCTGTCTGATTTGAAGAGCGGAGGTTTCGATTACTCCAATTCCTCTCCAGTGGTCCTCTGTTTCTTCAAAGTAGGTATCTACCATCGCTAAGGCTTTAAGATTTCCTTCTTCTGAAACAGCATTTTTATATAAGTTCTTTACACATGGTTTCTTATTCTTAACTTGTTGTATTATCTCATAAATGGCGGCCAGGATATGTTCCCCTTCAAAACCAGCGATAACAAAAGGCTTTTGATACTTCTCTGCTAAAACCTCATACGCTGCACTACCAGTGATTACACTAACATGACCTGGGCAGATAAAAGCATCAATTCCCTTTTCATTCTCACAGATATAAGCAAGTGCTGGTAGCGTTGCTTTAATTGAGGTCATCAGTTTTAAATTCTCAATATTGTCTTTTATCATCTCTTCCAGCATAAGTGCATAGATGGGTGTTGTGGTTTCAAATCCAACTGCGGCAAAGACAAATTGTGTATTTGCTTCCTCTTTTGCTATTTGAATTGCTGCCAAGGGAGAATATAGAATTTGAACCTTAGCACCAATTGCCTTAGCTTCGGTTAAGGACATTTTACTGCCCTTTACTTTCATCATATCTCCAAAGGTTAACACACAACAGTTCTCTTGCAATGCATAATCCACCAAACGATCGATATAGGCAGAGGAGGTGACACAGACAGGACATCCCGGACCAGAGATTAATTTTATCTTTGAGGATAACAGGCTTCTGATGCCGCTTTTAAAAATACTTCCGGTATGAGTACCACATACCTCCATTATTTTAATCTGGGGTCCCTCATACTGCAAAAGCGCATCCTTAATTTGCTCTAGTGTCATCTGCCATAACCTCCTCAAGCTCTGCAAAAATCTCAAGAATCTCCTCCGCAGCGTCTTTCTTCATAACCTCCATAACACAACCGGCATGAATAAGTACATAATCTCCTACTTTTGCAGATACCAGCTTAATATTTGCCCACGTAATATTATTCATTATATTAACTTTAGCCATATCTCCATCTATCTCTACAATTTTCCCTGGAACTGCAACACACATAATTCATCAGCCTTTCTGATATAAACCTATATAAACTTGTCCAAGGCTTATTCCACCGTCATTTGGAGGAACTGCCAAATTAACATAAACTTTAAACTCTTTCTTTCTCAAAACCTCAAGTACTTTCTCTGATAATACGGTGTTTTGGAACACACCTCCACTTAAGGCAATACAGTTCGTTTCATACTTATCCTTAAGTTCCAAACAGACCTCAAGAATTGCATCAGCCACAGCATAATGAAATCCCAGCGCAAGTGCTCCTCTATCTTCTTTCTCCCTAAGCCTGCAAAGCATTTCAAGTACAGGTTTTGAATCTATCTTTATTATCTCATATTCTTTCTCAATTGCAAAGGAAAGCTTTGTGGGTTTCTTACCCTCTCTCTTTGCAAGTACTGCTTCTCGTTCTAATAAAGCTCCGCATTCCCCTTCGTATCGATTCGTATGGGCAATGTCAAGAATCGATGCAACTGCATCAAAGAGCCTGCCTGCACTGGAGGACTTAACCGTATTCACTCTATGCAGAAGAGCTGCCTTAATAATCGGTTTACGTTCATCCTGTACATACTCTTCCAGGCCTGCATCGATTAAGAAACAGGAGGCTGTTTTTCTGGCATCCCGCATGGAATCATCACCGCCTAGCATTAAACTGTATTCCAGCTGTCCAGCTCGTATATATTCTGCTCCCTCACAAACCAGAAATTCACCGCCCCAGATATTACCGTCGGTTCCATAACCAGTACCATCAAAAGATACTCCAATAACTTTTCCTTTTAAATGATGCTCTGCCATAACACTGGCAACATGGGCATGATGATGCTGTACTTGTAAAACTGGTATTCCCAAGGTTTTTGTAAAACCAGTAGAATAATAATTAGGATGCAAATCACATACTGCCAAAGCAGGTTTCACTTTTAAGAGTCTGGATAAATCCTGCAAAGAATTCTTATATTCCTCCAGTACTGATATTTCTTCTAAATCTCCAAAATATTGTGATAAAACCGCTTTGCCATTATGATAGAGACAGAAGGTCGCCTTTAAATCTCCTCCGGCAGCAAAGATCGCTTTTTCGTTATTTCTGACCTCTTCTATATCTCTATTTTGATTAACCGTATTGCTTATAACATCTTCTATATCCCTATTTTGATTTACCTTATTGCTTATGACATCTTCTATTTCTCTATTTTGATTTACTATACTGTTTGAAACCACATGTTTATTATTAATTTCTGTGCTTAAACTACGATCCTGTTCTATAAATACCGGATAGGGAACATAACCTCTACTGCGCCTTATCAACTGTGGTTTTCCATCCATTATCTTCGCGACAGAGTCATCCACAGAACGTATAATTCTTCTGGTATTATATAAAACTCCATCCAGATATTTTGAATTCATGGACAACATCTTGGCATCCTCTCTAATAATTGGTTCAGAGGAGTAATTTGCGCTGGTCATAATAAGTGGTCCGCAAGCCCGCAAGAGTAAATGCTGTAAAGGTGTATACGGTAAAAATGCTCCACAATATATACTTCCCCTTACCGTGGAGGGAGCAAAGTTGTTGGTATGCAGGTACAACAATACAATTGGTCTGGCATTTGTTTTTAACAATGCTTCCTCTTCCTTCGAAACCTGACAGTAGGTCTTAATCTGTTCCAGATTAGGAAACATTACAGCAAAAGGCTTTTCTTCTCTACCCTTTAACTTTCTTAAATTTTGCACCGTATCTTCTCGAAATGGGGAACAAACCAGATGATAACCTCCGATACCCTTTACTGCTATAATGCCACCTCTGTTAATTACAGTAATAGCTCTCTCAAGTTCCTTATTTGAAGCAGCCTTATCCGTTAATTTCAGAATTTTATTAGTTGCAACATCGAAAGCTTCTGCGTTAACCAATTCATTAATTACACTCAGTTTATCTAACTTCTCCTGAAAGATTAGATATGGGCCGCAATCATAACAGGAGATGGTCTGGGCATGTAGTCGTCTGTCTTCCGTATTTGTGTATTCCGTCTGGCAGTCCGGACACATCTTAAAGTCAACCATAGTGGTATTATCCCTATCATAAGGCAACTCTGCCATAATGGTATAACGTGGCCCGCAGGACATACAACTGATAAAAGGATTCAGATGACGCCTATCCGTTTCTTCTAATAATTCCTTTTGACAATGTGCACATACCGGTAAGTCCGGTGGTATAATCGATGCATCACCCAGATTACCGCTTTCAAGTATAACAAAATCCCTATAAATGTTGTGTTTCTTGGCATTAACAATCTCTTCTATTTCCAGCTTAACAATCTGTGCCTGACCATTATCTCCGTTCTGAAGTTCATTAAGAAATCCTTCCATGGCTTCATTATCAGCCTGAACCATAATGTCAACATAACCGCCAACATTACGCACCGTACCACATATAGAGAACTTTTTCGCGACACGATAAACAAGGGGTCGGAAACCAACCCCTTGTACAATACCGTATACCTTTATTCTTTTCGTTATAAGTTTACTCTTTCCATTATCCATGCTGCTACTTCTTCAAAACCTTCTCCTGTTTTACCGGATACTTTAATGACAGGAGCGGTCTTGTTTTGAGCTCTCACACCCTTCATAAAAAAGTCTTCGTCAAAATCAATATAAGGTAATAGGTCACATTTGTTTAAGATGATAATATCAGCTTTTTCAAATGCAAGTGGATATTTATAAGGCTTATCGCTGCCCTCGGTTACGGTGGAGATTAACATTTTTGCATGTTCTCCAATCATAAATTCAGCAGGGCAAACCAGATTGCCAATGTTCTCAATAAATAAAACTCCGTTGGAAAGCTTTAATTCATCAACTGCATTGCCAATTAACGGTGAGTCAAGATGACAAGCTCCACCAGTATTAATCTGAATTGCATTAACACCAAGTGCCTGTAAGGTCTTGGTATCAAAATCTGCTTCAATATCTCCCTCAATTACATACGGAGTTACCTTTTCCAGACGTTTGATGATATTGATTAATGATGTAGTTTTACCTGCACCAGGTGCACCCATGACATTGATTGCGTATATTCCGCTCTTTGTCAAAGAGGCATTGATTTGTGAGGCTACCTCATCATTTTTATCATATACGGATTGCATTACTTCAATTTCTTTATTTTCTGACATAATATCATGCCTTTCTATTTGTAGCCTTCACACTTCAATTGACTTGATGTAAAATTCTTTCCCGATTTCAGTTGGACCACCTTCACCCTTACAAATAGGGCATTCAAAGGTAAAAGGCTTTCGGATAAATAATTCACCGCATTGGTTGCATTTTAATCTTGGTGCAATTCGCTCCATCTGTAGTTTTGCGTGCTGACATCTGGTGCCTTCTGCAATAATTTCAAAATACAACTCAATAGAACTGGCAACATATCCGGAATAATCTCCAACAACGAGATTAATTACTTTTACATCAGTAGCATCATTCTTAATTGCAAATTCTTCAGCAATTTCTATAATTCGCTGGGTGATTGGGTATTCATGCATTTTATAAACTCATCCCTTGTCTTTTCCTGTGAAGGAGTGGTGTAATTATGTTCCATGTTGAGACATTTCTTAGGACATACTTCAACGCAACAGTTGCACTGAATACATTTGAAACGCTCGATACTCCAGGAAGCATCTGCTTTTTTAACCTTAATTGCTCCGGTAGGACATCTTCTGTCACACATACCACAGAAAATACAATCCTCAATTACAATCCCAATGCTGCCTCTGGTACGGTCAAAATTCTCCTTTGGTTTGATTGGATACATTGTTGTATAAGGTCCATGAAATAAATTTTTAAACAGAGTCTTGCTCATACTTAAAATAGACATTTTTGTAACCATACCTTTCGTGCTACCTGCAAACTTTGGGCCGCAGGCACAATATTTGCAAAGTGAATTTGAAAAATTCACTTTGTGAAAATTCACTTTTCACACTAACTCCATGATGCCTCTGGCATCTTATTGATCTAGTTAGTAAGGCTTCGTATCAATACCTTAAATTATCTCTCGGTACAGCTGATACAAGGATCAATGGTCACGACCAGAATCGGAACATCAGCGAGTGCACAATCTTTCAGTGTTTCCATTAATGCAGGTACGTTAGCAAAGGTAGGTGTGCGGACTCTTACCCTATCAAGGAATTTCGTTCCGTTACCTTTTGCATAATACACTACCTCCCCGCGTGGTTGTTCAATTAAGGTGAAATGCTCACCATTTGGATTACCAGTTACTTTAACTTTAATGTCGCCTTCCGGAATAATCGCAATGCATTGTTTAATAATATCAATTGCTTGAAGAACTTCTCTCATTCTAACAGAGGTTCTAGCATAGCAGTCACCTGCTTCTTCTACGATTGGTTCAAAATTAATTTTACCATAAGCTGCATAGCCTGTGGTTCTCATATCTCTTACAATACCGCTGGCTCTAGCCATAGGACCAACTGCTCCGGCGTCTATCGCTGCTTGCTTAGATAATACACCTACACCTTGGGTACGAAGTTTAACCGTTCTATCATTTAAGAATACTTCGATTGTCTCTTTTAATTCTATCTCAAGCTTTGTAAGTACATCAATAATTTTATTTAATGTTTCTGCACTGATATCTTTTCTTACACCACCAACATCACATACGGAGAAAATAACACGTCCTCCGGTGGTCTCTTCAAAAATATCAAGAACTTGCTCTCTTAATCGAAAGGACTGCATGAATAAGCTTTCAAAGCCAAAGGCATCTGCAAGTAAGCCCATCCATAAAATATGACTATGCATACGGGATAACTCTGCCCATATCGTTCTTAAGAATTCTGCTCTTTCAGGAATCTTAACCTCCATCATGCTTTCTACAGCCATACAATAGCCCATACCATGCATAAAGGAACAGATACCGCAGATTCTCTCTGCTACATAAGTGTATTGAAGATAATCCTTCTTCTCCACTAATTTTTCAAGTCCACGATGAATATATCCAATTCTAGGAATTGCTTCGATTACGCGCTCATCCTCTAACACCAAATCCAGATGAATCGGTTCTGGAAGTACTGGATGCTGGGGGCCAAACGGAACAACAGTTCTCTTACCCATTGATCTTCCCCTCCTTTGGTTTGTATGGTGTTGGTTCCGGTAATATATAAAGTGAATTATTAAAATCGAAGGACATGTTCTTAATTTGAACACCAAAAAGTTCTTTAATCTCATTCTCATATAGGAATGCAAAATTATACATAACACTTATGCTTGAGATTTCTTCCTCTGTATCGGTAACAAATCTAAGATGTATTAAATCATAGTCTTTTTCAAATGTATAGCTTAATTCCATACCATCTTTCGCTGTGCAGGTGATTGCTACAAGTCTGTAGCCTTCATTCTTAAGGCTAAGGGTTTCAGCTAATAAATCAGTAGATAATATCTGTTTAATTGCTTGTTGAGCCATAGATTACTCCATTCCACCGCTTTAAGGCGGTAACTAAATTATATCCTTATTCGTCAGAAAAGTTTTTCGATTATTCTTATTCAGTATATCCAATATAGGAATTTTCTTCCCTGTATTAAATCATTCTAAGAAAATCAAATATTATTTCTTCTTTCTGGCGTATTTTTGCTTTTCTTCTAATACAGCTAAACCTTTTACAACACCATCAATGATTGCTTCAGGACGAGCTGCACATCCAGGTACATATACATCAACCGGAAGAACCTTATCCACTCCACCTACAATATTGTAGCATTCAGCAAAAATGCCTCCTGTATTTGCACAGATACCAACGGCAACAACTACTTTTGGATCAGGCATCTGCTCATATAATTGTTTTACAACCGGTATATTCTGTTCATTCACACTACCTGTGATTAACAATACATCCGCATGCTTCGGATTACCTGTATTTATAATACCAAAGCGCTCAACATCGTATAACGGTGTTAAACAAGCAAGTACTTCTATATCACAGCCATTACAGCTGGAACCGTCATAATGTAAAATCCATGGTGATTTCTTAATCGCTTTCATTTATTCATCTCCATTTCTACTGCTTCATAGCAGCTAATTACCTGTTTCATTAAACCAAATCCATTATTTAATTACGGAAAGGATGAAAAGGTTTAAGGAAGCTAATATTCCTGTCACTAACCAAGAAGATACAAAAGCTTGCTGCCATTTCAGACGAGCCATAGCATTATCAATAATAATTTCAAGGAAATATGTTAGCAAACAAGCTACTACAGCTACAACATGACTTACTGGTGTGCTTGATGCAAAGAATACATATACCAGCGTTAAAGTGATAATAACCTCGTACCAGTGAGTGATTTCAATTACTGCTAAGTCTCTACCAGAGTATTCTGTCGTAATACCTTTAACAATCTCCTGATGTCCATGATGGGACATACTTAAGTCAAATGGAGATTTTCTTAGTTTAAAAGCAAGAATGAATAATAATCCAAGAAATACGCCTGGTAAAAATATAATCGCTGGCTTATCAGCACTAATAATATCGTGAATAAAGAAACTGCCATTTGTGTAATACAAAGCCACGCAAGTAAGTAAAACCATTGGCTCATATGCCATAATCTGTAGAAGTTCTCTCTCGGAACCTATGGTACTATAGGGTGAATTGGATGCATAGCCACCAAGTACAAAGAAAATGGAACCAAGAGTCAGTGCGAAGATTGCAAGTAAGATATCTCCGCCTGATAACAAAATTACAGTTGTAAATGCCACAAAAATTAAAGAGATATAAACAAAAAAGCGATGCATGGAATTAACTTCGATGGATTCCTTATTGATCAATTTCAATACATCATAAAAAGGCTGTAATACCGGTGGTCCTTGTCTTCCCTGAAGACGTGCACTTATAACACGGTCAACACCTGTCAATAATCCGCCGACCAGTGGCGCTAAAATAATTATTCCAATTGATATTAATATTATCATTACCCAACCAAGCCTCCAATAAGAAGAATTACCCCAACTACAAGGATACATACCGATATAATGTCACTTGCTAAAGATAGCTTTTTCACACCAAAGTACCCATCAATGTACCAGTTTCGAAGTTCCATTTTACGTGTCATACCAGCGGAACCATGAAAGGTAACATTATCGCCAGTGTTTTCACCAGACATATAAACCGCCACTTTTCTACGTTTATCATTTTTATAGAATGGAATAAAGCTAAGTGGTAGGATGATTAACATGCTTAACATATAGAGCATTATATTCACATCACTAGTTCCAATCGGAATAGTCGCTGTTTGTCCAAATAATTCCGTTAAATAAGGAATTAAATCATACCTGGAAATAAACGGAAAAGCAAAACAGGAAATTACAACAAGGAGTGCATGAAGGAAAATAGGTATCTCTTCATCCATATGAAAATTATTTTTTGCCTTTTTCTTTACGTTAGCATAACTTACCAGTTTGCCCATCCATTTGCTCCAGTAGAACAGAGTTGCTGCACTACCGTAAGCTAATATAATTAAAATCAACATATTGTTGGAATCTACAAATGCTTTCATCGCAACCCATTTGGAAATCAGCATACCAAAAGGAGCCAGGAACATACCTGCAATACCAATAATCATATATAAAGAAAGCTTTCGGGATACATTCAATAGAATGTCCATATCTTCCACATTTCGACTTCCAATCTGATGTTCAATTGATCCAACGGTCATAAACAACAGAGACTTTGATACAGCATGGAAAATAATCAATAACATAGCGGCCCAAAGTGATTCCTGTGTACCAACGCTTGCACAAATAACAATAAGCCCAAGGTTTGCAATTGTGGAATACGCCAGGATCTTCTTTGCATCACTCTGTGTGATAGCCATTAAAGAGCATGCCAAGAATGTGACACCGCCAACTAAGGTTACTATTCTTCCGACACTTGAATCACCTAAAAGTGGTGCAAGACGGATAATCATGTATACACCAGCCTTCACCATTGTTGCAGAGTGCAATAATGCTGAGGAAGGTGTTGGTGCTACCATCGCTCCAAGTAACCAGGAGGAAAAAGGCAACTGGGCAGATTTGGTTAGTGCTGCTATGGATAAGAGGAATACTGGCACAAGTACTGCCGCTTCCGGCTTCATCTTAATTAATTCTGATAATTCAAGGGTTTCAAATCTCATTCCAATATATACAATCGCTGCTGCAAATGCTAATCCACCGCCAAGGTTAATTACCAGGGCACGGAAGGAATTATTCCTTGCTTCTTTGGTTTGTGTATAACCAATTAAAAAGAAAGAGCAAAGAGTTGTTAATTCCCAGCAGAAATAAATCCAGGTTAAGTTATTGCTTAAAACTAAACCGAACATACCAGAAAGGAATAAAAATAATATTGCAAAAAAGAAACTCTTTCTTTCCTTATATTCCTTATGATGTTCATGGTAAGTTTTCATATAGCCTACTGCATAAATACAAATCAAACTACCTACAATACCAATTATGAGTACCATAATAGCAGACAACTTATCAAATACAATTGCGGTAGGAACCTCAATGCCTTCCTTCTGTGTGAACTCAAACCACAGAATAAGAGACGTTTGTATTGCAGATAATACAGAAACAAGGTACTTCTTACATTTAATACCTGTTCCAATGATGAATAATGCTACTAAAACTTCTACTGTGGCGATTATATAGTCAATCGTCTTTTCTGCTTCAATGCTTAGGGTTAACCCGTCCTTAAAATAAAGGAATGCGACGGATAAGGTTAAAGCAGCAGTAATGATTGCGCTGACTCTTACAATCATATTTCTTGTCTTATCATGTCTGACAACAAATATGAGCAACGCAGCTAATAACGGAAATAAAATAAGTACGGAAATTGCATTCATAATCACGTCACCCTGTTCATTAAAAAGTATTTTTTCTCTATTTATGCATAAAAAAATCAACAAAGCACTCAACGGTGGTAAAGATTAATAAACACCCCATCGCTTTATTGACAAGTTCGTCCCCTATTATAGCACTCCTAAAAAATATGTCAACTATTGTTACATATTAAACATACAAGTATTTTTTCCTAAATTTATCTCTTATTGTACTATTTATTTTTTCTTCCCAACTATGGTAAATGCTACCATAAATTGTTGCAAGATTTTACCTAAGACTGTTATACTAATGTTATTCAACACCAGTAACCACCTATTCTCTATCCCCTAAAACACAAATAATAAATTCTGCTTGAAATATAACATAATAGATTATATAATTAGCTAAAATATAATTAATTCCAGCGATGATAAAAGCTACGATTTATGAATTTCTTCAGAGAGCCGGTGGTTGGTGTGAACCGGTGAGAGGATAAATCCTTCCACTTTTGGAGCTGTCGGCGATAAGTCGAAAGGTTCGTACCCTCTATCGTACTGTTGAGTGGCTGAATAATTTTATTTAGCAATTTGGGTGGCAACGCGGATTCCTTTCGTCCCATGTTATATGTGGGTTGGAGGAATTTTTTTAATGTTTAAAATTACCTACCTCCCATGATGAATTTTATGAGGATTGTAAAATTACTATCGCACAATCTTCACTGTTCTGAAAATCCAACGATGTGTTTTCAGATTTGATTGGCGGATGACTTGCAAACGCAGGCAATCCGGTCCCGCATAGGCGGAGAAGGAGGAGAAAATATGTTAGATTTAAAATTTGTCAGAGAAAATCCAGAGATTGTAAAACAGAATATGAAAAACAAATTTCAGGAGCACAAACTTGCTTTAGTTGACGAGGTAATTGCCCTTGACGTTGAAAGCAGAAATGTAAAACAGGAAGCAGATAATCTACGTTTTGAGCGTAATACCATTAGTAAGCAGATTGGTGCTCTCATGGGCCAAGGCAAGAAAGCGGAAGCAGAAGAATTAAAGAAACAGGTAACAGCTGATTCTGAACGTCTTGCGGAGCTTGAAGCTAAAGAAGCAGACCTTCAAGAAAAGGTTAAGAAGATTATGATGGTTATTCCTAACATCATCGATCCAAGCGTTCCAATCGGTAAGGATGATAGTGAGAATGTGGAAGTTCAGAAATACGGCGAACCCTTTGTTCCGGATTTTGATATTCCTTATCACAGTGAAATCATGGAAAGATTCAATGGTATTGATCTTGACAGCGCAAGAAAAGTTGCAGGCAATGGCTTCTATTATCTGATGGGCCATATTGCGAGACTCCATTCTGCAGTTATCTCCTACGCCAGAGACTTCATGATTGATCGTGGTTTTACTTATTGTATTCCTCCTTACATGATAAGAAGCGAAGTTGTTACTGGTGTAATGAGCTTTGCTGAAATGGAAGCCATGATGTACAAGATTGAGGGTGAGGACTTATTCTTAATCGGAACCAGTGAGCATTCTATGATTGGTAAATACATCGATACTATTCTTACCGAGGATAGCTTACCTCAAGCTTTAACCAGTTACTCTCCTTGCTTTAGAAAAGAAAAAGGCGCGCATGGTCTTGAGGAAAGAGGCGTATATCGTATCCACCAGTTTGAAAAGCAAGAAATGATTGTTGTTTGTAAGCCTGAAGATAGTATGGCTTGGTTTGATAAACTGTGGCAGAATACAGTTGATTTATTCTGTACCCTTGATATTCCGGTAAGAACTTTAGAATGTTGCTCCGGTGATCTTGCTGACTTAAAGGTAAAATCAATTGACGTTGAAGCATGGTCTCCTAGACAGAAAAAATACTTTGAGGTAGGCAGCTGTTCCAACCTAGGGGATGCACAAGCTCGTCGTCTTAAAATCCGTGTTACAGGAGAAGATGGTAAATACTTTGCTCACACCTTAAACAACACAGTTGTGGCTCCTCCTCGTATGTTAATAGCTTTCCTTGAGAATAACTTAAATGCTGATGGTTCTGTAAATATTCCAAAAGCATTACAACCATACATGGGTGGTCAGGAAGTTATTAAACCAGTGAAATAGTCTATTTATAGTCTATGTATAAGTTAAAGCTGAGTGTTATAAAGTAATAAATAAGCTACACAACAATAAATAAGCTACACGTGTAATACATCGACACTAAAGAAAAACAGCACTATTTCCCTTAACTAAGATGAAGTAGTGCTGTTTTTTATGTTATACTATGTAATTACTAATAATTTTTTATCTTTAAGTAAATATCAAAACCATATTACTACCCTACTCTGTAATATAAGAGCAACAATAATCTGTCAGTTCCTTTACTACTAATTGAAACTTAGAATCTGCTGGCACTTCAAAAGACTGCCCTTCTTTAAAGGTAAGCCATTCATCATTAGCAGGTAGCTTAACCTCTAGTAATCCAGCCAATATCTCCATTATTTCCTTCTTAGCTGTACCAAACTCATACTCACCTGGCATCATAATTCCAAGGGTCTTCTTTTCTCCGTCTTCGAGCATAATTGTTCTGCTTGTAACTTTTCCATCAAAGTATACATTTGCTTTCTTAATTGCTGTAACATTAGTAAATTGATCCATCGCTCTCCTCCTGCTAGATAAAGTTATATTTATTTTATGGTTAGTGTGCCAAAAGCCTTCTTAACCTGAAAGGAATGAATATGACTGTATCTATATCCATATGGCGCAGACCGGCATCTATGAATTATCTTCTTTTAGATAATTCATAGAATGGTAAGGCAAGTCCAGATGGATATAGTACGGGCTTATTCATTGTCGAAAGACTAGATTGGCTTTTGACACACTAACCATTTTAATTAAACTTTAAATTGTCCCATTAATTTATCCAAAGCTTGTGATAGCTTCTGCAATTCATTAGCTGCTTTTGCTGCATCTTCGATATTAACTAATTGCACCTCAAGAGACGAGGATATCTCTTCTGTGGCTGAAGTTGTCTCTTCTGCAATGGAAGAAATGCTTTCAATGGCTCCCAACACTTCATTCTTGTCCTGATTTACCTGTGAGATACCTTCAATTAACACCTGAATTTCATCCACCATCTGGTTAACGGATTGATCAATCTTACCAAAGGCTTTACCCGTCTCTTCAGAAACAGAAGTGGTATGTTCTACTATTTTGGAACCTTGTTGAACATATTCCTGTGTTTGTTCAATCGCAGTACTTACCTCAGTAATAATTTGCTCAATTCCAGAAACAGAATTAGAGGTTTGAATTGAAAGCTTACCTATCTCTTGTGCAACGACGGTAAATCCTTTTCCACTTTCTCCTGCCCTGGCACTCTCTATCATTGCATTCAGTGCAAGAAGTCTGGTTTGATCCGAAATATTTCTAATTACGGAAGTAATATCTGTTATCGCCTCAGACTTTGAACCTAATATTTCCACCAATTCCTTGATTTTTAAAGTTATAGATACATTTTCGTCGATTGCCTTTTGCAAATCCTGAATGAATTGCGTACCCATCTGATTCGCTTGCTGTGTTACTTCTAAGCTCTGCTTAATAGCAGCAGTACGGTCAAAGATTGTATCAATTTCTTCTGCCAGATTGTTCAATCTTTCAAAACCTTGGGAGGCATTCATTGCTAAATCAGTAGAAGCCTTTGCCAATTCTTCGGAAGCTGTTGCAATTCCTTCTGCTACTTGCGTTGTCTCCTCAAAGGCATCGGAAAGTTCTTTTGCATTATTGTTAACATCAGTGGAATTATGTTGCATATCTTCAACCATCACTTTAAGGGTTTGCTGCATATAATTTAATGCATTCCCCATACTGCCAATTTCGTCACCACTCTTACTACGAAATCCAACCGTAAAATCACCTTCAGAAAACGTCTTTATTCCGCTTAACATTTGTTTTATTGGTTTAATCATCATTTGCGAAAAAACAATGCCCATACAGATGGCAATTAGCATAATTACCAAAGAGATGGTAGCTGTCGTTAGCAGACCCTGTTGAATTTTATGCTCCATTTCCTTTAAGGATATCCCTAGATTTAACGCTCCATGAAACTCTTCTCCTAACTTGGTTTCCGTTGATATATTATAAACTTCTACTCCTGATTCCATCGTGAGAACTTCACCAATTGTAGTTTGATTACTAATAACCTGTGCAACGTCACCCTTGGTAGAGGCGGAAGTCACTGCATCTACACCAAGTTCTGAATCTGTTGATGCTTCACTACTATCTGATACAACGATATTTCCATTATCGTCTGACAATGAAACATAAATGATATTTCCGTTACTTTCAGTTACAATTTCCTTGAAAATTTGCTGAAGTGCAGCACTTTCCATCGCATGATTTTTAATAATTTCTCTTTTAATATTGCTGATTAATGTAGAACCATCACTTTTCATTTGATCCGTTACAGAATTTCTTATTAACACATAGGATAATGTGATATTAGCAATAGAACAAAGTGTAATTAATATTAGTATAACTCCCACTACTTTTAAGGTTAACGATTTTCTCATATTGACCCCTTCCCCTCGGTGTTTATGATCTTTCTTTCTTAGGTGATTACATTTTTTCTGTATTATTCGACACAGTTCTATCATTATATTGGAAAACCTAAATAAAGTAAATAATGTTACTGAAAATAAATTAAATATTTCTATAGGTTTTTATACCTAAAAAAAGCTATATTTCATATGTAAATAATAAACATTTTCACCTTTTATATAATATAATGGTAAATTATAAAAGGTAAACAGTATTGCATAACGTAACACACCTAAGTTATTGTGTTTATCTATGCAGATACAGTTTACCTTTTCCTTTTCTTACGCTAGCTACGCAGTGCAAAATTTAAAATATTACTTGATAAAATTCAGCCCAAATTAATTAATTAAAATATTGGCTATGATCTATGCCTTTGTACTGGTTCTAAAAGGTGCCAATGGAATTCCATTTTGTCCAAAAATGTTTACCTCTCCATAGTTGGTCCACTGATAACGAACAAAACGAGGTTTTATTACTTCCGGTGAAGAAACAAAAATCACAGAATCCTTTATCTTCACCTTCGCTTCAACATAGTTTAAATCATCCCCTGCAATTTCAAATCCATTCATTTGGCTACCAATAACAAATCCATCCTGCGCATGGTCAAAATGAAGTTCTATCCCTCCAGCTTTATATTCGAAGGAACAGTAAATAGGACCAAAGGCATCCTTCTCACTAACTGTATGATATACCTGAGATAACGCTTGAAGTGCAAGCCGCTCACCTACAGGTACCTTATCCTTAGGATGTATTTCATTAAATTCACCGCAATCTAGTATTACAGCAACCCCAGTATTCTTAACCGTCTGAAATGTATTCATCTGTGCTTCACGGAGGAAACACCAATTTTTAAAATCCGGATCTGCTTTATAGCGATGCATCGGAAGTTGAACAAATAGAAATGGTAAGGTATTATCCTCCCAATCATCTCTCCACTGACGAATTAACCTTGTTAGCAGCTTTTGATACAACATTGGTTTATGATCGTCACCTTCCCCTTGATAATAGATAAATCCACGCAAGGTATAGGGGGCAACTCGTGAAAGCATTGTATGATATAACCCTGCCGGACGTAAAGGATTTCTACAATTTCTTGGTCCTGGCCATCTACTTTCCCCTATTAATTCCTGTAAATCTTCCCAATTAATGTCTGGAGTCAAAGCATATTGTTCGTCACATTTTTTATTCCATATAGTAACGTATTCCTCATATTCCTGGTACTCTTTTATTTGCTCTTCTTCACTTTTTCCTGCAATTGCCTCCTTGAAATCTTCTAAATACCAATTAAGTTCTCTATCTTCCTCAAGGCTTTTCTCGCTCATCCAACAAGAAGCTGAAGTTCCACCCCAGTTACAGCCAATAATACCAATCGTAACATCCAGCTCTTTCGCAAGTCGTTTGCCAAATATGTAACCTACAGCAGACCAATTTTTGGCGTTTTCTTCACTAAACTCATTCCAACCAGATTGTTCTTCACTGCTATAGAACTTATCGTCAATATAAGCATTCTTTGGAGTATAGTAAAAACGAACCTTAGGGTTTACATCCTCTTGTAACATCTTTTTGCCATTCGTGCAATCCTTTAGTTCTAACTCCATATTGGACTGACCACCCGCTAGCCAAACCTCACCAATTGCTATATTACTAAATTCAATTTTATCGCCCTTACAACTTACTATCAATTCAAGACCCGTTTTAGCTTTTTGTGGCGGTAATAAAATCGACCATTTTTCATCCTTTACATATGTCGTATAGCTGTTCTCTAAAAAATGAACAGCAACTTCTGCTCCATTCTCTCCTGTACCAAAGATTTGAATATTCTTATCTCTTTGTAACACCATATGATTGCTAAAAACAGCTGCAACTTTAAATTTAGCCATTGTATACTCCTTATATTAACCTAATATATTTACGTATTTTATTCCAAACTGTACTTTGAAAATATTCATAAGCCTTATCATAAATAAATAATAGAATTTGAGCTGCTAAACAAAGAACGCCTAAAATTCTTAGATTTAAATCACCCTCATAAATCAACTTAGGCATTAACAATAACATTGGTATGAGCATCAAATTAAATACAATGTATTTTATCAGCCAAAAAGCCTTTCTACGATATCGAATATCACGAATTCGTATCAATTTATCAAATGCGAACTCTATCACTACAATATAAAGTCCCATTGCTGCATAGGTAATGCAGTAGAGCTTATTTGGTGCTAGAAGCAGCGATAAAAGAATGCTGCCCAAATAAAAGCCAAATCCCAACTGCTTACTACTTTCACGAATTGCAATCCCCACACAAAAGGAGGCAGCAGCTAATAAAAACAGGGTATTAAATTCTAGAATACCGCTCAATATAATTAATAATACATCAAAGGATAATAAGAGACTTAAAAATGCAAGCTTCTTTGCATTTACAGACATGGTATGATATCCCCTCCCATACATTCACAAAGACTATCTGCACACCATAAATCACAACATAGATTACCAGTGCCATAGCTTCTGCCACCACCGCCATATCCAGTTGTATTATACCTGGTATTCTGATATCTTTGTGTCTGCCATTCAATTTGATTTAATAGGTTTTTATATTCTTGATTTGATGGATCCATGTTAACCGCTTGTCTTGCATGGTCGGAGGCCATAACATTGTTACCAATGTTTGCATTTGCAACTGCGCTATAATAATACCAGCGCGCCGATCTGGAAGGTATCCTCTCCAATACGTCCAAGGCTTCACGATATCTTCTGGAATTTAAGTAACTGTATACTGTATTTAATTCCGGTGAGTCTTCTGTAGAACCACTACCTACATTACTGTACCCTCGCTCACGGTCCTTCATAATTTGCTCGTAAGCTTCCTGTACCTCTTTGAATTTCTCTTCTGCTAAGGTAGCCAGAGGATTATTTACATAGGAATCAGGGTGGTACTTCCTACTCATTTCACGATACGCCTTTTTTACCTCATCATTAGATGCGTTGGGTGATATACCCAATATACTGTATGGATTTGATATCATACTTTTGTTCCTTCCTCATTACTTCTCTTCGTATTTATAGCTTCAAATTTCGTCCAAACTCCTTCATATAGGATGTTCCTAATAATATCCACATCCCAGATGCAGGGGAGTTTCTCAAATTCCCTGGTGCATTCCACCATCATAAGTGTTAAAAGTCTTTGACATTCTTCGTTAAAATCCGGTTGTTCGCTCAATGTAAGCAATGGGTTATAGCTCCCATGCTTTCGATCCTTTTCAATATCATCATAGGCATCCAAAATATAAATGAACTTCCCAAGGTAAAAGCCTATTTGTCTTAAATTCTTCTCCCAAACATCCTCACGATAAGTAAATAATGAGGCCATCAATTCGCCAAAACATCTGGCTACGACATCAATATTGCTTTCCCCCTGCCTTTCACATTCCGCGAGTTTCCCAAGGCTTTCACTAATTTCCTTGCATTGTCTTGGATACGACTTCTCAATTTTTTTATATGCCTTTTGAAACGCCTTTGCTCCTGCTAGTGCTGGTACACTCTTCTCATCCTGCCAATCATCCAAAAAATGATGATAGGATAAGACAATATTCATATCTGCTACATACTCTGTAATTTTATTGGTTAAGGTATCGTGTTTTTTTACAGGATGCGTGATGCATCGATTTTGCTCCTTCTTTGTTTCACTTTCATATAGAGAGGTCAACAATAAAATTAAAAATGTCATATCATAGGATAATGTCATTTGCCCCAATCGCCCATACCTTGTATGTAGTGTCTTGCACAAACCACAATAATAAGCCTTATATTTAAAGAAATCCTTCATTTTTAATTCTGGTTTGTTGATATTAACATATCCGAACATGTTTCCTCCATATTGTACCATTCACTGCCACGAATTAATTCAGTATAGCATACTTATCCTATGATTTATAGGAGGTATAGTAAAAAATCACACTTTTTTAAGAAATTCTTAATAATAAACCTTATACCTACCTTACAAATCTTTAGGCAACCAGAAAAGGCAGCCTATGAACAGTTACGATTCATAGTGCTGCCTTAAACATACACTTACACAGAGCATATTCTATTTTCTTTCCAAAATTCTAATATTCCTTTTGAAAATAATAACAATGTTTCAACTCCCTGCAGGCTATCTTCTGCCTTTATCATAAGGGATACCCTCTGCCTTTGGTGCTTTGGATTTCTTTGATGTAAAGATAAGTACAATTAAGGTTGCAACATAAGGAAGCATCTTAAAGTAAGTCTGTGGTATATCCAACTGATTTAGAACAGGTATTAATGCTACGGAATAAGCTAAAACTCTTAGGAAGGCAAAGAAAAGAGCCGCAAAGAGAATTCTGATTGGCTTCCACTGTCCAAAGATCATTACTGCTAACGCAAGGAAACCGAAACCAGCTACACCAGTATGTCCATTAATATTACCATCGGTTACACCAACGGAATAGAAGAAACCACCAATACCGCCTAAGAAGCCAGATAATGCAACACCTGCATATCTCATTACATATACATTAATACCAACAGAATCTGCCGCATGTGGATGCTCACCACAAGCACGTAGTCTTAAACCAAATTTGGTCTTGTAAAATACAATCGTAGCTATAATCAATAACAAAAATCCAATGTAAACGGTAATATAGGTTTTTGTAAAGAAGAGCTGGCCAATCACTGGAATATCCCCAAGCCCTGGCACCTTTTTGATATAAAAATTAACATCCGTGGTAATTCCATCACTGTTAAAGGACATCTTTGCATAAAGAAGAATTAATGCAGGTACAATCATATTAAGTGCTGTTCCTGTAATGGTCTGGTCCGCTTTTAAGTTAACCGCTGCAACAGAAAGTAGCATCGAGAATATAATACCTGCCAAGGCCGCTGCCAACATACCAATGATCAATATTACCTGTCCATTCAGATCTGATCTCTGAACAAAATACACTGTAAAGCAACCTAAAAATGCACCGAATAACATAATACCTTCCAGTGCTATATTGATGATACCGCTTCGCTCACTAAACATTCCACCAAGAGCAACGAGCAACAATGGAATAGCAACCGGAAGCATGTTTTGAACTAAATAATATAAAGTATCCATTATGCCACCTCCTGATCCTTTGTTACTGATGAATCTTTCTTATTGCGCTTTTTCTTAATAAGCTTGGCTACTGACATATTCATTAACATTGCAAAGGCAGAGAAATAAATAATTACTGCTATAACAACGTCAACAATTTCAGGTTTATAACCAAATTGACTGCTGATAATGGTTCCACCACGTTGAATATGAGAGATAAATACTGCTGAAAAGATAATACCAATTGGATTTGCACTACCTAATAGCGCAACTGCAATACCGTTAAATCCATTTGCGGCAATAATATTAATAGGCTCATAGGTCGTACTGCTTCCTGCAATTGTGGAAGGAGCTAACATATAAAAGGCTCCACCTAAGCCTGCCAAACCACCTGCTATTAGCATGGTTAGGATAATATTACGTTTGTCATTCATACCGGCATATTTACTTGCGAATTTATTGAAGCCAGTCGCTTTTAATTCATATCCAAAAATAGTTTTATTCAGGACAATAAATAGGATAATGGCAATTACGATTGCAATTACAATTGCAAAGTTTACATTTGAATCTTCAATACCCAGAGATGGTACCTGAGCCGATCCTGGCAAATATGCAGTTCTGGTTTTGGAAGCCACATACATGGTTGCATTGCCCTGAACCATCATATCCACAAGGTACATACCAATATAATTCAGCATAATGGAGGTAATTACCTCATTTACATTGGCATAGGCTTTCAGTATTCCTGGAATTACACCCCAGAGCATACCACCAATCATACCTGCTAATATACATACGATCCAATGAAGTGCACCAGGTAATTTAAACATAAAACCAGCATACATAGCAAAAAACATACCCATGGTATATTGACCGGAGGCTCCGATATTAAATAAGCCCATTTTAAAAGCAAATCCAACCGCAAGACCTGTCATAAGTATCGGTGTTGCAAAGTAGAACACGTCACCCAATCGACTAAAGCCACCAAACAATACATTCATAAATCCGTAAAAAGCATTCTCTGGTTTTGCAAGGATCATAACGATTAATCCGAAGATAAGTCCTAAAGCAATGGCCAGAAGTGCTGCACTAAATTGAGAAAATCCCTGACCTTTCAATTTAGCAAAACTAAATGGAGAACTCTGTTTATTTTTCATCGATTTTCTCCTTTGCTATATTTCGTTTGGCTCCTGACATATAAAGACCAAGCTCCTCTACGGTTGTTTCTTTCGGGTTTAATTCTCCAACAATTTCACCCTCATACATAACAAGAATACGATCACTTACATTCATAACTTCATCAAGCTCCAGTGACATGAGCAATACAGCTTTTCCTGCATCTCTCGTTGCTACTAACTGTTTATGAATAAACTCGATTGCACCAACATCGAGACCTCTCGTTGGTTGAACTGCAATTAATAATTCATGTTCTTTATCAATTTCTCTTGCTATAATTGCCTTTTGTTGATTACCACCGGACATTCCACGTACAATAGTAATAGGACCTTGTCCACTTCGAACATCAAATTTTTGAATTAAATTTTCAGCATAGGATCTTACTTCTTGTTTTTTAATAAAACCTACCTTATGGAACTTCGGTTGCCAATAACGTTGCAGAACCATGTTTTGTTCCACAGAATAATCCAAGACAAGTCCATGTTTATGACGATCTTCCGGTATATGACTCATGCCTGACTTAGAACGGGCACGTACAGAAGATTTAGTGATATCTTTACCACCAAGATTTATCTTACCTCTGCTTAACTTCTCCAGACCTGTAATTGCTGCAATGAGTTCTGATTGACCATTTCCTTCAATACCTGCCAAACATACAATCTCACCAGCTTTCACTTCAAAGGACACATTATTCACTGCTTCCTTCTTACTAATCTTAGATGGTACAGAAACTTCATTGACAGAAAGTACCGTCTTTCCTGCTTTTTGCTCATTTTTATCAACAGCAAATTTTACATCTCTACCAACCATCATTCTAGACAGTTCTTCTTTACTGCTATTCTTTATATCAACAGTCCCAATGCATTTGCCTTTTCTAAGCACGGTACAACGATCTGCAACAGACATGATCTCATTCAATTTATGGGTAATAAATAAAATAGATTTTCCTTCTTTTACAAAACCACGCATGATTTGCATTAGTTCATTGATTTCCTGTGGTGTTAGTACCGCCGTAGGCTCATCAAAGATAAGAATATCATTTTCACGATACAGCATTTTTAAAATTTCTACTCTCTGCTGCATTCCTACCGATATTTTTTCTATAACGGCATCGGGATCAACGGAAAGCCCATACTGTCTACTTAGTTCAATCACTTTTTGCTTTGCTTCCTTCATTTTAAGAAAGCCAAGTTCATTCGGTTCTACACCTAGAATAATGTTTTCCAATACTGTAAATATATCCACCAACTTAAAATGCTGATGAACCATACCTATCCCAAGATTATTCGCATCCTTAGGATTATTAACCTTTACTGTCTTTCCATCTTTTTTAATCTCACCCAGCTCTGGCTGAATTAAACCAAAAAGAATACTCATTAAAGTGGATTTACCCGCACCATTCTCCCCCAAAAGAGCATGTATCTCTCCTTTTTTGAGCTGCAGAGTTATATCATCATTTGCTCTAATTCCAGGAAATTCTTTCGTTATGTGAAGCATCTCTATTATATAGTTTTCCATGTTTACCTCACTTTAAATTTTGGTAACTGTTCAGAGCCACACAGCGAGGAACCATAGGTCTTCGGTTTGCTTCTGAATAGTTGCATATTTAGCAAAATACATAACTTACAACGAACTATTTATCAATCGTCTTTCAATAAAACATTATAAACAATATTTAACTGGTTATGTATTCGAATAAGTTTCACCGTAGTGCTTTTTTATTCTGTCGGACAAAAAAGCTGCTGCAAAATAGAATACATATGATTTTGCAGCAGCAGCTTTTATCAATCTGTCAACAATGGCTTAAGCCATTATTCCTAAACATTTTTAAAACTATCTTACAGTAACAGCTACCTTAGCAAGACTAAGACCTGTTGTTAACTCTTCAGCAGTAGCAATACCACTTGCATCAGCAACGGTAATTGTGCGGATAGGAGTTACAGTTTCATCAACTAAAGTTGCAAATACAGCATCATATGCAGCTTTATCAAAGGATGTAAATCTGTCAAATGCATTTGCTTTGTCATCACCAATAACTACTGTTGGAAGACCAACACCAGCATTTTTTGCATTAAAGTATGTCTCTGCTCCACCATAAGTAGCCCAGCTGTCTTTATTATAGATAGCATCAAGAACTGCATATACGGAAGCGCCAAGACCCTTCATAGCAGAGGTAATAACTGTTTCACTGTCATATCTCTGGTCAACGTCAACACCGATTACTTTAGCACTGGATTCGTTGGCAGCTGACATAACGCTCTTACCTACAGAACCACCACAAGCGAAGATTACTTCTGTACCTTCCTGGTACATAGTTTTAGCAGTTGCTTTGTTGGTATCGTTCTCTTCAAAGTTACCTGTGTAATGGTAAGTTACTGTGATTGCACCATCAGCAAGGCCAAGTTCTGCTGCTGCAGCTTCTGCGCCTTCAAGGAAGCCATAACCGAAAGCTTGTACTGCTGGAACTGCCATACCACCCATGAAACCAAGCTTTGTCATGCCATCTTTAACAGCTGCATAACCTGCAAGGTATCCGGACTGTTCTTCTGCATACTTAACACTAGCAACATTATCTTTTTGTGTGGAATCACTATAATCAGTGTTATGTGGTGCACCATCAAGAAGAATGAATTTAACTTCAGGATACTTGGTCTGTGCTTCATAAACTGGTACTTCGAATAAGAAACCAGGTGTTACAACTACTTTAGCTCCTGCTTTAACAGCATCATCAATTGCCTTAAGGTAACCAGCATCGGATGCATCCTCTGGTTTGATGTACTGGTAATCTTTGATGTCGTTATCTTTACAGAAGTCTACAACACCTTCCCAAGATCCCTGATTAAAGGACTTGTCATCGATGTTACCCTTATCAGTGATAAGAGCGATTTGGTTTGTCTTGCTCTTTGTACCGCAGCCTACTAACATAGAAGCAGCAAGTACACATACTAACATAGTTGCTATAAATTTCTTCATTTTGTTCCTCCCTTTTCCTGTTTACGGTTATAACCGTTATTTTGATTATAACATTTATTGTATCTTTTTCAACAAAAACAGTTAAGAAAAATTGAATTTGTCCCATATTATTTTAAACCCAGGACAAATAATTAATGAGAATAATAATTTTTATGAATTCTTATGAATTCTAGTGTTACCATATAATATTTTTTTATCAAGTTTCACAAAAACAAATCCCTGTAAAGTCATTATAAATTTTCAAAATTATAACATTTTATCAACACCTTCTATAAAATAACTATGTTACGGCATATGATTGATATTAGTGCATTTTACACTATTCCTCGTGGCCTAGCGTTAAAACAGTGTATTATTGTCTTGGAGAATGATTATTCATCTAATAGATAAAAAATTGCATTGTCTGCTACCTTGTCTCCAAATCTATTATTTATTACCTTTAATGATGAAGAGTCATTTTTTTTAAAAATCAGATTATCTCCATCTAGCTGAAATACATATATATAATTGTTATCATCAGTTGTCATAGTTAGAGTATTATCATCTACTACATAAGTACCACTAACCCAGTTATTGGAATTACTGCTTAATAAATCGCCAATGGAAATTCCCTTATCAGAAATGGAGACGCATGGAGAAAAACCCACTTTTTCAATTAGAACATAATATCCATTCTTTACTGTGTCTGTATTATTAATAATAAACACTAATAATAAGAAAATTAAAAACATAATGAAGCTTATCCTTGCTTTTTTTATAAGAATCATCCTCCTTTACAGTAACGATTATAATATTTGTTCCCAATCATGAACAAGTGCAAGACAAATACATAGTAATATTATACATTATATAATTACTTATAATCAATTCATTTGTCTTTCACATCTAAATTAAATTAGTATAAGAAATAAAGATTAATTACTAAGTCGTAGCTATGCCCTTACTATATTTCTTTAAATTTACTAATCTGATTTCACCACTATAATATAACTGGCTGTGGAAATATTATCTAATTTCATATATTATTTATATTACAAGTAAATGAATCTGTTTGAAACATTAGTAGAATTTTAATTGTGAAAGGTTGTGTATGTCTATGAAAAAAGGGTTTTCAATGCAATTAACAATATGGGGTGTTACTTTATTCGTGTCAGGTGCAATTCTGCTTTCAGGAGGAATTACAAGTGCAGGAGCACTATGTATGATGATTGGTGGTATTATTGGGCTCCTCAGTTTAATTCGCAGTAACGGAGAGTGATATGGACAAAGTTGTCTTACTATTGTAAAATAAAATCACCTGGAACAAGAATCGATTTAATCATAAATTATTAAACAATAAGATAAGGAGGCTGGCATCTATGAATCAGACAGGTTGCAGTTGTCACAAATGCAAAGAAAGGGAATGTCCCAAAAATGTCCCAATTTTTGCAGGCTTAAATGACGCAGAAATCACCAAAATTGCCGATCTTATCGTCAGAAGAGAATATAAAAAGGGTGAAATGATAGTAATGGAAGGCGGTAAATTAGATAGCCTCTACATTATTAATCAGGGAAAAGTAAAATCCTTTCGTTACACCTTTGAGGGAAAGGAACAGATCCTATATATTTTTAATGAAGGTGATTTTTTTGGTGAAAAGAATTTATTGGGAACTCTTAATGCCACCTATAATGTCGAGGCCTTAGCTGAGACACATATTTGTACCATTCCTAATAAAAGCTTTCAAGAATTATTAAAAACAAATCCTGAAATTAGTTTTAAGATAATCGATCAGTTATGTATCCGCATTAACCTATTGGAAAGTACGATTCAGAATATGGGTACAAAAAGTATCGATTCCAGAGTCAACGCCGTTTTGCTTGAATTTGCTGAAAAGTACGGTAAGAAAGAGCCAAAAGGCACTTTAGTGGAACTTCCTATCAGTCGAGAAGGTATCGCCAACTACATAGGTATTGCCAGGGAAACCGTGAGTCGAAAGATGAGCAGTTTACAAGAAGGCGGTATTATTGAATTAATTGGAAACAAAAAAGTACTTATTCTAAATATGAAAGCCTTAATGGACGAAGCTTAGATAGACTAATTTAATAAATACCTTGAATGCAAACACAGTTTAAACTGTAGTTTGCATTTTTTTATTATTCATGACAAGTGAAACGACTTTTTGTTTCATCTTGTATTAAAATATTTTTTTATAAGTATGACTGGAGTCACAGTTTTAATCTTCAAAATGTTTTATGTTATATGTGTGCTTAGCAATAAACACTATGGCAGATAAAATTACACTTAATATAAAATATTTCAAAACTTGGAGGTTAACTATGGATACAATAAAAATTAATGACAGCACTTATTTTGTAGGAAAAATTGATGATCGAAAGGTTCCATTTCATCGTTTGATTTTAGAAAGAGGAACCACTTATAACAGCTATCTATTGATGACAGAAAAGCCCACGATAATAGACACTGTGGATATTTTATTTGGCAAGGAATACGCAACTAACTTAAGTCAATTCATTGATCCCGCTTTAATCGAATATGTCGTAATAAACCACGTGGAGCCGGACCATGCTGGTGCTCTCCCAGCCCTTCTAGCAAAAGCGCCAAAGGCAAAAGTAGTAACCAATGAACTTGCTGCTAACTTATTAAAAGAAATGTTCCACCTGCATAATAAGGAATTCTTAATTGTTAAAGATGGTGACACCTTAGATATTGGCGGTAAAGTTCTTCAGTTCTTTGAAACTCCTTATCTTCATACAGAAGAAACAATGATTACCTATGACGTTACAGATAAAGTACTCTTTCCTTGTGATATCTTCAGCACACATATCGCTGCTCCTGAACTATTTAATGATATTGCCCAGGGCGAATATATGGAAGATTTCAAAGTTTATTACAGTCTGATTATGGCTCCACACAGACGTTTTGTTCGAAAGATGCTAGATAAAATCAAAAATCTTGAGATAAATATGATTGCACCTTCTCATGGATACATTTTAAGAGAAAACCCTCATAAATTCATTGAGCTATATGATGAAATGAGTTCCATCGCTGATAATGCCGCACCAAAACACGTAACCATCGTTTATTCTACGATGACAGGTAACACCACAAAGATTGCTCAAAAGCTGGCACAAGGCTTAGAGGATGTGGGTCTTGCTACTACCGTTTTCAACTTAAAGAATGCGGAGCTATCAGAAGTTAAAGAATGCATCCTCCTAAGTGACGGAGTATTAGTTGGAAGTTCCACCAGATACGGCGACATGGTTGGTAATGTCGAGGACTTGTTACAATCCCTGCAGGGTGAAGACTTGAAAGGTAAGGTTGCTGCAGCCTTTGGTTCCTTTGGCTGGAGTGGAGAAGCAATCTCCTATATTGAAGATTACTTATCTAAAATTGGTTGTGAACTAATCAATAAAAATCACTTAGTTAAAAGGACTGGAACCGATCACATCTTATTCCCTTTACGTGTTCAATTTACTTCGGATAAATATTTGGAATTATCCGAAGAGGCAGGTCGTGAATTCGGTGAAGAGGTATTATCCAAATAACGAATTCAATCAATTCATTATATATATTACTTATCTCAATCATCAAATAATATAAAACAGGAGGAATTTTATGAATAAATTTAATAGTAATCAGAGCATTGGCCAAATTGTCGCCATGTTCCCAAAAGCAGGTGAAATCTTTATGGAGTATCGAATTGATTTTTGTTGTGGTGGACATCGACCATTAATAGATGCTATTAAGGCACAAAATATTAATGAAATAGAACTTTTAGATAAATTAGAGACAGCTTTCTCGGATATTACAAAACAGACCGATCAAATTGATTATAACTGTATAAAATCAGATGCACTGATTGACTATATTATTCATAAACATCATGGCTACTTAAATCGTTCCCTGCCAGAAATAAGTGAATTATCACATACCATATTAAGAGTGCATGGTGCGAATCACAAGGAGCTATTTGATCTGCATAAGCTATTTCATTCCTTAAAATCAGAATTGGAATTACATTTAGTTAAAGAGGAAACTCTTCTGTTCCCCTTGATTAAAGATTATGAGCAAAATCCTTCTCCAGAGCTTTTAAAGAAAATTGGCGATACTTTAGAGGAACTTGAAAGCGAACACGATGGTGCAGGCGACATCCTAAAAGAACTTAGATCTTTGACTAAGGATTATACACTTCCTGATGATGTATGTAGAACCTATGAACTTACTTACGAAAAAATTCAGGAGCTTGAGGCAGATTTATTCCAACATATACATCTCGAAAACAATATTTTATTCCTACGTTATCACTCTTCCGTTTTAGTTTAATATAGTTAAGAATTTCTAACTTTATATAAAACAATGTAATTTTATATGTTGTAACCCTGACAAATATTATATACTAAGAATGTAATAACTGGAAAATATAAACTTTATAATCATTTTTTACTTAAGGAGGTATTGTAATGTCCAATTTGATTGATCCTAATAAAAGTGTTTTTGAATTAACAAAGGAACATCCTGAACTTATTCCCATTATGAAAGAAATCGGCTTTGACAGCATTACCACCCCCGGAATGTTAAATACAGCCGGTAGATTTATGACCCTTCACAAAGGTGCTGTAATGAAGAAAATACCGATGGAACAGATAAAAGCTGCCTTTCTGGAGCACGGATTTCAAATATTAGATAAGGAGTGATTTCATGAGCGAAATGATTAATAACAGAGAATATCGTCAACAAATTTTAAAAGGACTTATTAAAGAGCTTCACGATGGTAAAACTGTGGAGGAAGTGAAATCCCGTTTTGAAGAATTAATTCAAGGAATTTCAACCAGAGAAATAACCGAAATGGAGCAAGCCTTAATTAGAGAAGGGCTTCCTGTTGAGGAAATACAAAATCTATGCGACGTACACGCTGCTGTTTTTAAAGGATCTATTGAAGAAATTCATATGCCTGATAATCCGCAAGACATCCCGGGACATCCAGTTCATACTTTCAAAATGGAAAACAGAGCCATTGAACGCTTCTTGACAAAGCAAGTTGCCAATCACTTGTATACTTACCAGGAAGAAGCTTCTGCTATTAATCGAGATGAACTTGTAGAAGATATGAAGAAGTTATTAGATATAGATAAGCACTACTCCAGAAAGGAGAATTTAATTTTCCCTTATCTTGAAAAATACGGTATTACAGCACCTCCAAAGATTATGTGGGGCGTGGATGATGAAATTAGACAAGACATTAAAAATAGTATTGCTGCCCTGCAATCGGATGATGCTGCTGAAGCAGCTAAAAAAGTTGAATATGTTGTAGAACGAGTAAATGAAATGATCTTTAAAGAAGATAATATTCTCTTCCCAATGACCATTGAAACGTTAACAGAAGACGAATGGCTTCAAATTGAACAGGCTAGTGCAGAGATTGGTTTCCTCTTCTATGAGCCTAAAATAAAATGGACTCCAAAGAAAAAAGCCGAAATCACTGCAGACAGTCTGCGTCAAGGATCTGCAACTGCTTCTTCTGATGCAAACGATGCTCCTGCAGCTGATCAGCCAGTTGGAAAAGGGCTTGTCTCCTTTGATGCCGGTGCACTAACCCCGGAAGAACTGAATGCCATGCTTAACACACTTCCCTTTGATATTACTTTTGTAGATAAAAACGACATTGTAAAATACTTCACACAGGGAAAAGAACGAATCTTCCCAAGACCAAAGACTGTCATTGGAAGAGAAGTAAAGAACTGTCATCCGCCGGCAAGCGTTCACATTGTTGAGCAAATTGTTGAGGATTTAAGGACTGGGAAAAAGGAGCATGAGGATTTCTGGATCAATATGAGAGGACAATTTGTTCATATTAGATATTATGCTGTAAGAAACGCAGCTGGTGAATTCCTTGGAGTTATGGAAGTAACCCAAGATATTAAGCCTCTCCGCGATTTAACTGGTGAAAAGCGTCTGGTTTCAGAATAATTGTAGCCTAGATTATAGATGTGATACAAGATGAAATAACAAGTCGTTCCATGTTGCGATTAACAGAAACTAGGAGGTAATTGATTAAGTACTGTATCAATTACCTCCTACTTCTATTAAGCACCCTTTAAAATTAGCGCAGTATAGTAGTATCTTTTTACTATTAGATAAATTCAAGTATTATTACTTGCGTTAAGAGTTGTTCTAATACCCCAATACACTAAGTTGTTCTTTAATACTTTTAACTTTTGTACTAAAATACCACTCTTCCTTCGTTAGCTCCCATACATTACCTTCCTGCATTTCGTTATCCACCTTATCTCCATAAATATCATATAATTGATGATAAAGTTCCAAATATCTATCATAAGCAAAATAATTATTCTCTGCATTGGATAACTCACTTAGATAATTCAAATAAATCTCTCTATATTTGTCTATCTCTAAAAGCTTATCAATCAGTGGGTGCGTTGTCTCTTTATGATACAACTCATTGTTCATATTCTTCCACTCCATAATATCTGCCGTTGCAATTCCTTCATAGCTCCAGTGAGGATCACCATCCCAGCCGCCAGCAAGAATATTATCATAATCGAAAGGTATCCATTCTACTGTCCCTTTTTCATCAAAATAAAGATAATAATTATTACCCATGCTACGATACCCATCAATATGGCCAAGCATCACATCCATCGCCTGAACCCTTAAAAATTGGTCTATATTAAAATGTTCTTCCAGATATGCTGCAAATTCCTCACCGTCAAGTTCATTTATCTGCTTTATAAAATCTTTCAAATCTTCGAAATTATCCTCACCTTCATTTGTCTTTCTATCATAGGTCGGACGATAATTTTCTTCCCATTCTTTTATTCCGATGGCTTTACTATCCGTAATTGGCATTAAAGAGGCTGGCCCATAGTTTTGCCATAAGCATTTATACAGATTTCCATCATTGTTATCTTTGCCAAGTCTCTTTGTGAAAAAGCCCTTATCCACTTCCTCCATATATCTCACAACGCCAAAATCATGCTCTACTCCATCAATTACGATCGTCAGTACCGCAAGTGACGCCTTAGGTGCAGTTATCCCGAATGCATTCATTACCTCATAACTAAATACCTCTCTAATGTTACTTGGATCAGTACCGGTATGTGCCTTAAAATTAAGCTCTGACACATCCGCCATTTCACGATCTTTTCTTTGATCATATTGCGGACTGTTCTCATCCATATCAAAGGTTTCATCAAATTTAAGTTTAAAATTAAAGCGATGCAACCCTTCTTCGGTTTCTGGCAAAACTCTGCTGGTATTTCCTTTCGTTCTAACTCCTATTTCACCTAATATAACCTCATTATTTCCATCGGAATAATATAGGTCTGCCTTACGATAATTGCCGGTTCTCATGCTGTTATCTACACTCTTTATATCCAGCATGTCCTCTGACAAGCCATCCCATTCGCCCTTTATTATAACAATCTTAAATTTGTGTAAAAGAGTATTATCAAAAAGATCCTTATAGGTTGCCTCTCCCGAATCTTGCACCGCCTCTGTTTTAGTTCCTTCCTGTGTTGGACTTTGGGAACCTTGATCTGTCTCCTTTGAATGTTCAAAACTTATTTCATTATTGGTTTTATCCTGCTGATCAGTCTTATTTCTTTGATTCCTTACAATAGAATTAATTACAAATATACTACTTACTAAAAGAATTAATATTATAATCAGTACTATCTTATTTCTCATACAATCTCCGCCTTTTTTATAATACCTATATTATACAGGATAAATTAATCAATTGAAAGAAAATACGAAATTTTTCGAAAATAATTACTTCACAAAATTACATATAAAAAGGTGCTTCCTCACAAATAAATGTGAGAAAACACCCTATTAAGCAACAAACTTAAACATAGCCGTATAAAATCATAAATATTAAACTATTCAACCGATACTTTATTCTTTCCGGCATCTTTACTTAGATACATAACCTCATCCGCCTTTTTAATAACTTCATCTAAGGTAAGAGACTCATTGTTCTTAATATATACTCCAAAACTTGCAGTTACCGTAATAGAATTAATCTCATCTGTAATCACGGTACGTTCTATTTCAGATCTTATATACTCTACCCGCTGCCGAACTTTCTCTTTATCAATAAAATTCTGCATATACATGATAATTTCGTCGCCACCATACCTTGCAACGATATCATTCGTTCTTGTTGCATTGCTTATAATTTGAGCAACTGTCTTTAATACAGCATCCCCCATTGGATGTCCATAGTGGTCATTGATCAGTTTAAAGTCATCCAAATCTACTATTACTATACTATAGTTTAACTCTGTCAAATTCGCAATGTGATTTAAAGTCTCAAAGAAATAACGCTTATTAAAGATCTCAGTAAGACCATCCCGATAAGCACTCTCTTTAATTTGCTTATATAAAAAGTTATTCTCAATCGCAACACCAATGTGATTACCAATCAAGGAAAGAAAAACTGCATGATCCTTAGTAAAATAATTGATTTCCTTATGTTGGATTATGATATAACCAATCAGTCGATTATCTATTTTCACAGGAACTCCCATACAGGAATGTGCTTCATATGCTTCCTGGGTGTCGCAAAAGATAGAGTACTCGCTATTAAGTATAAATTCTTCATTATGATTTAAATGAATGAGGCTCTTTTCTACTTCGGAAATATCTTCAGATACATTCTGGGTAACAGCATCATATTCTTCTTCTGACTTAATATAAATCGAGGAATGCATTGCACCAAAAACACCAATTAACATATCGTTAATCAGTGAGAAGAGATTCGGATCTTTAATGTATTGGTTAATATATCTACTTATCTCTAACAGATTTGTAAACATATCTAATTTCTTTTCCAAATTAGTAACCTGCCAAGACAACTGATTTATTGTTTTCTCAGTGAATTCTTGATACCTCTCAAATTGCTCAGAATTCATTCTTTAAGCTCCTTCCATTTCGAAGTAATACTATTGTAAGAACGCCTATAATGTCATTTAAATCTCATCTAGGTATAAAGTCTTATTTTATTGTATCACCTTAAAACAAAACTTTCTACTGTTAATCGTATATTTTTGCAAAATTTTATTTTATTAGCCAATTTAAGCGGCTCAATTTTATATTTTATAAGTTAATTGTTTCCATGGATTCCTGTAGCTATCATTATATAAGAAAGACTTTGCATTTTTCAATAAGATTATTATATAGTCGCTATAAAAAAATAAATATCTTCTGCTTCACCTACCTAAAGAAGAAACGATAATTTCACCTATCATAAATCAGAAAGATTTACGCAGATAAAAACTGGTGCGGTCGTTAATGACTGCACCAGTTTTTATCATTTAACTACTATTTGAAAAAACTTTAAATATCGATTAATCTTCGTGGTAGATTGCTTCGGTACCATGCTGTCCTGTACGGATACGAACGGTATCTAACAAACTGTATACAAATATCTTACCATCTCCTGGTTTTCCGGTAATTGCAGTCTTAGTAATTGCATCAACTGTTTTATCCGCCCATTCCTGATTTGGTACTACTATTTCAAATTTAATTTTAGGAATCATATTTACATCAACCTTAGTACCTCTGACTATTTCAGTATACCCTTTTTGAACTCCACAGCCCATAACCTGAGAAACTGTTATACCATGGACATCAAGCTCGTTTAATACCGTCTTAACATCTTCATATTTTTCTTCTCTAACAATAGCCTCTATTTTAATCATGCCTTACTGCTCCTTTCCAATATTATTAATCTAAACCGTTGAATGACGGATAAGCATTTTCTCCATGCTGTGTTGTATCAAGACCAGTCTTTTCATCCTCTGGAGATACTCTAAGAGGGATAAAGAGCTTAACAATGGAAGCACAGATAAAGGTACCAACTACAGCAACTACAATAGTTACACCAATACTAATTACCTGGGCTAAAAGCAACTGATAATCTCCAGAAATTAAACCATCCCACTTAGGAAAACTGTTAACTGATCTCTGTGCGAAGATACCAGTTGCTATGCCACCCCAGATACCGCCGATACCATGACAGCCAAATGCATCAAGAGCATCGTCATAGCCAAATTTCTTCTTAATAACTGACATTGAGAAATAACAAACAGGGCTAACTACAAGACCAATAATCATGGATGCCCAAATTGGAACAAAACCTGCTCCAGGAGTAATTGCTACTAGACCTAGTACCGCACCTGTAACGGCACCAACAACGGTTGGTTTCCCTTGTTTAATAACATCAATTGCCATCCAAGATAATAAAGCACAAGCAGCTGAAGTATTTGTTGTCATAAATGCATGAACTGCGATATCATTTGCTCCAAGAGCACTGCCTGCGTTGAAACCGAACCATCCAAACCAAAGAATTGAAGCACCTAAAATTGCAAACGGAATGTTATGTATACGATAGGATACTTTTGAAGAACCTCTTCTGCTGCCAAGCATAATACATAGAACTAAACCGCTGACACCTGAGCTGATATGAACAACATTACCACCAGCAAAGTCAATGGAACCGAGTGTTGCTCCAAGGAAGCCGTCAATACCCCATACCATATGTGCTAATGGATAATAAACTACAAGTGACCATAAAGCTATAAATGCAAATAATGCATTAAATTTCATACGTCCTGCTACTGCACCAGTAATAAGCGCAGGAGTAATAATTGCAAACATCATCTGGAAAATAGCAAATGAAAGATTAGGAATTCCAGAAGCATATGGTCCTGGCTCCAATTTAGAAACACCCTCTAAACCTATCCATTTAAGTGAACCAATCACACCACCGATATTGTCACCAAAGCTAAGAGTAAAGCCAATTAATACCCACATTACAGAAGCAAGACCCATTATAAATACAGAACTCATCATTGTATTTAATACATTCTTTCTTCTTTCCAGACCACCATAAAAGAATGCTAAACCAGGTGTCATAAATAAAACTAATGCTGATGCAACAAGCATAAATCCAATATCTCCACTCATAAAAATCCTCCTATAAATATTAATCCTTTTTCATACTCATGTTTTGATACCCCGGCCCTAAGTATCAATTTACAAAGAAAAAGTGTCTGAGATGTAGAACTACATCTCAGACACCTTCGTCTCCAAATATAATTTAAAATAAATAGTTAAATAGGATAGAACTTCCTATTTAACTAAAAAGCGATTTGTTAGAAATCCACTAATTTCTAACAAATCGCCATTGATTGATGAAGTGATTATATCTACAATTTTTACAAATGTCAATAAATAAATTTAAAAATATTTTCAAAAATTTTTATTGAATTTTAATATATGTTGTACGATTATTCATATATATGTCCCATCTTTTCCTTCTTGGTATCAAAATATCTTTGGTTATGACTATTCGTATTCATTACAAGTGGAACCCTCTGAGATATTTCGATACCATGGCCTTTAAGACCAACGATTTTCTTGGGATTATTCGTCATAAGCCTTACTTTTCTAACATTTAGCTCACTAAGAATTTGCGCTCCTATTCCATAATCTCTCATGTCCGATGGAAAACCAAGTGCCAGATTGGCTTCTTCGGTATCCATTCCTTGTTCTTGTAATTTATATGCCTTTATTTTATTAATTAGGCCGATACCCCTACCCTCTTGGCGTAAATATAATAAAATTCCCTTACCTTCTTTTTCAATATTTGTGAGTGCAGCTGCCAGTTGCTCACCACAATCACATTTTAAAGAATGAAACGCATCCCCTGTCAGACATTCCGAATGTACTCTTACGAGTATTTCCTCTTCCGGATTAATATCTCCTTTTACAAGTGCAACATGGTGCTCGCCGTTCAGTGTATTAACAAAGCCAACCATCCTAAAGTCACCATATTCTGTAGGCAGGTTAGCCTCTGCTTCTTTTACTACATAACATTCTCTTTCTCTACGATATGCTATCAGGTCTTCTATTGATACTACCTTAATCGCTTCCTACTTGGCAAAAGCATATATTTCAGCACTGTTTGCAATTTCACCTTGTTCATTTAATAACTCCGACAAAACTCCGGCACCAGAAATCTTACTTAAACCAATTAAGTCAGCTGCCGCTTCTGCAAAGGATGCTTTTTTCAAAACCCCACCCTTTACCGCCGGAATTAGAAAAACATGCCCTGGTGTTTTAAAATTATTTAAATCCACCTTTTCTTCTCCAAGCTTTTTAATTGTCAGTGCTCTATCCTCTGCTGTTACCCCCATAGTTGTGCTCTTATAATCCAGTGAAAGCTCATAGCTTAATGGAATTCCCTGTTTACCCGAATGCAGCAAACGAGGAATTGATATATTTGCCAGGTCGTCTGCATTAACGGTAGTATAAATAAAACCAGTTCCCTTTTTTATAAAATAATTAATAATATTTGAATTAGCATATTCAGCAGCAACACAAAGGACACAACCGGATTCAGCCTGCTCATCATCTACAATAATTACTAGCTTTCCTTGTCTTATATCCTTCATGATTTCTTCCACTCTTGTTAACATATCTATTCCTCCTGACTTGGTTATCTTATTGTTAATCATATATAGCCTTTTATAATTACATCCGTTCCAATTACCTCATGAGATACTTTGTTAAGCACAATGGCATCTCGCATAAATTCGATACCCTTACCGCCTACGGGTGTTATCGCTGTCGATCCACCTATTATCTTTGGAGCAACAGCTGCATAAACCTTGTGGATGCAGCCACTTTCAAAGGCAGACGCAAGAACACTGCTGCCCCCTTCCATATATACGGAATCTATCCCAAGAGTCCCAAGAGCACTCATGATTTCATTAAAATCTAAATGTCCATTTCTTTCCTCTAGTTTTATCAGGTCTACCCCTCTATTTAGAAAATACAATTCCTTTTCTTTCGAGATCTTAACCGAGGTTATCAGTAATGTCCTTGTTTGCTTATCAACCTGTAATACCCTGGCATTATCTGGTAGATTCCCATATTTACTTAAAATAATACGAATAGGATTTGATATTTTTCCTTTAGGAAGTCTTGTGGTCAATAGTGGATCATCCATTTTGACTGTGTTTTCTCCCACCATAATTGCGCTAACTCTTTGCCTTAAGTGATGTACAAATTCCAGACTGCCTTCCGAACTAATCCACTTGGAATCTCCTGACCAGGAGGCTAATTTACCATCCAGGGTCATAGCCCATTTCACAACTACAAAAGGCTTTTTGTTTTGAATATAATAACTGTAGATTTCATTTAACTCTTCGCAAGCTGCAGCTAATTCACTTACTGTAACTTCAATACCCATATTCTTTAAATCACAAATAAAATCCTGTTTCTTATTTGGATTGGGATCTTTCATTCCAATATGAACTCTGGTAACCCCAAGCAGTTTCATTCTATTTGCTAGCTCAATACTACTGCTGTCGAAACGAAATGGCTCTATCGTAAGATAGAGTTCTGAACCAGGTATTGGCTCCTTAATCCGATTTAATACCTCTTCCTCAGCTGAATTGCCCCTATAATGCTTGTAAAATCCTTTTGCAATAATTTTATTATCTTTTACAAGAATGGCTCCTGCAAGCGGATCTGGATTAACAAAGCCACTGCCCTTCTTTGCCAATTCTACGGCCTTTTTCATAAAATCTGTTTTCATTACTACCTCCTAAAGTAGTCTATTCGAAAACGAACCACATGTGAAATTACAATATATTAGTTTTCTTTAAAGAAACATTCTTGCAATTATTGTTTGACAATTAATATATTTAATTTATTTATTCTATCTATTATAGAACAATCTCTTTTAAAATGCAAATATTGTCCATCATGCACAGAAAAATTGACCTCAAAAAAGCCCACCGTGAGTTATTCACAGTGGACCATTATTAATACAAAGCAATTTTTTTATAGCATGTTTGTGTCAAACATTATTTTAAAGAAAGGTTATTGTCCGCGAGTACCTGCTTTAATATACCAAGTGCTTTAGGTCCGAATCCATGTAAGGCTAACAATTCCTTTTCGCTATACTCAGTTAGTTGATCCAAGGTCGTTATTCCTGCATGCTGTAATGCACTCTGTGCTGGTTGACCTATTTTAATAGATGTAAGTTCTGGTATCATGTTAACCTCCTTTCACTTTAAAACTAGTTTATAGCTTTTATACAAACATATAATAATGTTTTAAATATGTTTTTATTTCACTACAATATTAAAGATTCTGCCAGGTACATAGATAATCTTAACAATAGTCTTATCAGCTAAAAGCGCTTTAATAGCAGGTATTTCAAGTGCTTTCGCTTCCACCTCAGGCTGTTTTTCTTCTAATGCGATGGAAAGATTCGCTTTTACCTTACCATTGATTTGAACCGCAATTTCAACGGTATCCTCAATGGTCTTCTGCTCATCATATGCTGGCCAGGTTTGCTGATATACTCTGCCCTGCTCACCAATGTATTGCCATAATTCTTCGGTCATATGTGGTGCTACTGGATTCAACATAAGAATTAATGCCTTGAATTCTCCTTTTGTAACTGAACCAGCCTTATAGAAATCATTCACCAAGGACATCATTGCAGCAATTGCAGTATTAAATTTCATACTTTCAAAATCTAGGGTTACCTTTTTCAAGGTTTGATGCATTTTGGTCTCAAGGCCTGCACTAAAGCCATCTTCCTGTGTGAGCATATCCTTCAGTTTCCACACTCTATCTAAGAAACGGCGACAGCCTTTCACACCTTCATTGGACCAGGCAGCACTTAAATCAAAGGCACCAATGAACATTTCATAGGTACGAAGGGTATCTGCACCGAATTCATTGATAATATCGTCTGGATTTACAACATTACCTCTGGATTTGGACATTTTCTCATTGTTCTCACCCAGAATCATACCGTGGGAGGTCCTCTTCTTATATGGCTCAGGTGTGCTTACTAAGCCTTGGTCATATAAGAACTTATGCCAGAAACGAGAATATAAAAGATGGAGTGTGGTATGTTCCATACCGCCATTGTACCAGTCCACCGGCAACCAATAATCCAGTTCCTCTTTACTAGCGAAAGCTTTATTGTTATGAGGATCAATATATCTCAAGAAATACCAGGAGGAACCAGCCCATTGAGGCATGGTATCGGTCTCTCTGTGTGCTTCTCCACCACAGATTGGACATCTGGTTTCTACCCAATCAGACATTGCAGCAAGCGGTGATTCCCCGTTATCCGTTGGTTCATAGCTCTCTACCTCCGGAAGCATTAATGGCAATTCGCTTTCTGGAATCGGAACATAACCACAGCTCTTACAGTGAACGATCGGAATTGGTTCCCCCCAATATCTTTGACGGGAGAATACCCAGTCTCTTAATTTAAAGTTAACCTTCTTTGCTCCAATTTCCTTTTCTACCAACCAAGCAAGAATTTTATTCTTTGCCTCTGATACTTCTAGTCCATCTAAGAAATCAGAGTTTACTAATTTACCGGTGGAAGTATTCGTAAAGGCTGCTTCCTCTACATTTCCACCAGCTACAACTTCAATAATAGGCAAGTTAAACTTCTTAGCAAAATCCCAGTCACGTTCATCATGAGCAGGTACTGCCATAATCGCACCGGTACCATAGGTCATGAGTACATAATCAGAAATCCAAATAGGGATATTCTTCTGATTTACAGGATTGATTGCTGATAAACCAGAAATCTGAACACCGGTCTTCTCTTTCACAAGCTCTGTACGTTCAAAATCAGATTTCTTGGATGCCAATTCACGGTACTCAATTAATTCCTCATAGTTGGCAATCTCATCCTTGTATTTATCAATTAATGGATGTTCCGGTGAGATTACCATATAGGTTGCGCCAAATAATGTATCCGGTCTGGTGGTAAAGATTCTAAGATTTTCATTCTTACCATCAATCTTAAAGTCAACCTCCGCTCCAACGGAACGTCCAATCCAGTTTACCTGAGATACCTTTATTTTCTCAATATAATCCACCATATCCAGATCATCAATTAATTTATCTGCATAGTCTGTAATCTTAAGCATCCATTGACTTTTAACCTTACGAACAACTTCTTCTCCGCAACGCTCACACACACCGCCAACAACCTCCTCGTTAGCAAGACCAACCTTACAGGAGGTACACCAGTTAATCGGCATTTCAGATTTATATGCCAACCCTTTTTTAAACAACTGTAAGAAAATCCACTGGGTCCATTTATAATAATTTGGATCGGTAGTATTCACTTCACGATCCCAATCAAAGGAGTAGCCCAAAGCTTTTAACTGTTTTGTAAAATTCTCAATGTTATTCTTAGTAACAATCTTAGGGTGGATATGGTTTTTAATGGCATAGTTCTCCGTTGGCAGACCAAAGGCATCCCAACCCATTGGATACAATACATTATATCCTTCCAATCTTCTCTTTCTGGCAATAATGTCCAATGCTGTATAGGGTCTTGGATGTCCTACATGTAATCCTTGACCGGAGGGATAAGGGAATTCCACTAAGGCATAAAACTTGGGTTTAGATCTATCTGTTCCAACCTTAAAGGCTTCTTCCTTCTCCCATATTTCCTGCCACTTCTTTTCAATCTGCCCAGGCATATAATATTCACTCATTTTAAAGCTCCTCCTTAATATCGTATCCTTGTATTACCACAGGTAAAAGTTTCGCATATCTTATTACATAAAAAAAGAACCATTCATCTCCCAAATCTAGAGACGAAGAGGTTCATCATAACGAACTGCTTTCCGCGGTACCACTCTAGTCCACAAAGCGATACCGCTTCATGTACTCATATAATCTATAACGGGATCTCCCGCTCTGCCTACTAATCTTCAGTCAGAGAGCTCCAAGGCGAGTTCTAAGTTCTTATCTGCCACTTTCCACCACCAGTGACTCTCTGTAAGACAGATTCCTTATACTACTCCTTATCATAGCTGCTACTTTATTTAAATAATCTATAATATTCTATATTTTATCATTATTGTTCCATATGTCAATGAAAATTATTATACAAAGTAAGAAACCCTTAAAAATAGTGTTGTTTTACAGTAACGAATAATAAAAACTTCTATAACTTCCGAAAAACGGAACTCCTATTGTATCAAAGTAAGAGCTGACTGAAGCTTTCCCATAAACCAGAGAATCTATCTTGCTTTATGGGAGTTATAGTCAGCTCCTTTATTACTTGCGTTTAAATTTCTGCTTATTTATTACAATAGAATTTCCCCTGTTGCTACATTGTTCCCAAACAATTCGTCATGTTCTACGAACAGGAGGGTCGGCTGAAAGGTCAGAATCGCTTTCTCTAACTGCTCTCTGAAATAGACATCCATAAAGTTTAAAGGCTCATCCAGCAGCAACAATTGGTTCTCGGAGGATAACGCTCTGGCAATGTCTATTTTCTTTAGTTCTCCACTACTGAAGGTTTCCAAGGGCTTTTGCAATATATCATAGCTTAAATCCAATCGGTGACAGATTTCGATAAATCTGTTTTTCCTATCGCCCTCCGAGATTAAATCCCTAAGTAATCCTTCCTTCCACAACGGTTCCTGAAATGCAGTTTCCATTACAAGCCCTCCCGCATATTGAACTTTAGTGCTTGTAATTTTTCTTCCTATAATATTAAGCAAAGTACTTTTCCCGGCACCGTTTCTGCCGCGAATCCATATCCTGTCGCCTTTATGAATTGCGAAAGACAGCTTTTCAAATAATGGCTCATCAGTATATCCAAAGGATAAGTCATAAGCAGACACAAGGCAATCTGCTCCAGTCTCCTGCTGTCTTAGCATTAATTCAGGTGTTATTTCATAATTCTTGAGCAGATTCTTTTTATCCTTTAGATTATCCTGGATGTTTTGCTCTGCCGTCTTTGCCTGCCTCATAAACTTTGCAGCTCTGGTTCCATTGCCTCTGTTATGGGTTGCAAAAGGGTTCTTCTCTTTCTCCGCCGCCGCTGCCCAGCTTCTGGTTCTTACTGATACCTTTTCTAAAGCCTCAACTTCCCGCTCCAGCTTTGCCCTTGTACGAAACTCATATTCCTCCAGCATCTCTTTGTTCTTCTTCCAGGAAGAATAGTTTCCTTTTTCTATTGCAATGTCTGCTTTATTAATGGAAAGTATATGGTCCACTACCTGATCAATAAAGCTTCTATCATGGGAAACCACCAGAAATCCCTTTTTATTTCGAAGATAATCTGCCAAAATCTGTTTCCCCTCAAGATCAAGATGATTCGTAGGCTCATCCAATAAAACAAATGCATTTTTCCTTAAAAACAAAGAAATAATCTGCAGCTTTGTCTTTTCACCACCGGAGAGCAATTCATAATCCTGTCCTAGCAGTCTTTCGGGAAGCTTCATCAAATTCATTTCCCTTTTTATATTACTCTCTGACAAAAAGCCATCCAGCTCCATATACTCTGATAAAACTCTCTGGTATTCGTCCATATCATTCTCGTTGCCAGAGAGGAGATAATCCATCCTATCCTCCATCGATTTCAAGAAGCCAATGCTTTCTTTCATCACATCCAACGTATTCTTATACTCTGTTTTAAGGGCATACGGGAACAGTTCCGTGACAACATCCTTTATTATTCTCCCCCGATCCGGCTCCAACTCCCCCTGCAGCAATCGGAGAAAGGTCGTTTTCCCTCTTCCGTTGCGACCAATCAGTCCTAATTTCCAATCAGTATCAATGGATAGGTTGACATTGTTAAAAATCGGATGGTAATATTCTTTATAAGTAAAACATAACTCACTAATTATAATTCTCGACATAGATAGCCTCCTTGTATTTCTTACCTGGCGGCCATTATGGCGACGAAACCGCCACTATGCTATGCCAGGTAAAATGACCTGTTAACAGTTGCTGTGTGGGTTATTCGTAATCTAATAAACATCATCTGAGCCTCCTCTCATAACCTAAGGTAATACCTGTTTTTGGGCATAAAAATACCCATCTTTTAACATCTGTTACAAAAAGCCTTCGCCCCTGTAACAAACAATAAAATACGCTAATAAACCCTGATACCAGTCAGAGTCAGCTACCTTTAGGGTAGTTTCTTAGCGCATTTTATTGTTGTTAAAAAATAGGTTAATCAACATACTGTATTACAACCTCAGTCTTTCTCAAAATCAACCTTATTGTATTACAGATGTTTCACAAAGTCAACCGTTCTTTATTTCGGATATTGTAATTCTTTTGAGTATAAAACTAAGAATAGAAGGGTGCCTAAATGAACAGCATTACATATTTAAGCAGATTCTTCAATAACTTTAATCACTCCACTCTCTACCAACTCAACAAAGATTGGAACTAATTTAGGATCAAACTGAAGGCCTGCCTGTTCTTTTAATATTCGTAGCGATGTGCTAACAGAGAATGCCTCCTTATAAGGTCGTTCTGAAATCATCGCGTCAAAGGAATCGGCAACACATAGAATTCTTGCAGAAATAGGAATATCTTCTCTAGCAATTCTTCTGGGATAGCCTTTACCATCATAACGCTCATGATGCCCAATTACCGCAGGAATAACATAATCCAGAGATGGTAAATGTCTGATAATACCGATAGAACTCTCTACATGTCCTTTTACAACCTCGTACTCCTCATCGGTTAATTTACCCGGTTTATTTAAAATTTGCTCTGGAATACCAATCTTACCGATATCGTGTAAAAGTGCTGCTTCACGCACTATTTCAACATGATCTTCATTCATACCGTAGGCATATGCCAGTTCAGTTGCATAATAGGCAACATTTCTAGAGTGATCGAAGGTGTAATGATCCTTTGTATCAATAGCTGCGGTTAAGGCATATATGGTGGAAGCATATTCGGAATAGATTCGTTCCTTACGGTCAATAAAATCCATTACCTTTCTTTCTGCTTTTTGCTCTCTGCCGGTATATAGCATTATTGCATTCTTTCCACTATGTTTCACAGTATAAATCGCCATATCAGCATTATTAATCAACTGTTTCACATCGCTTGCAGCATATGGTATGGAACAAATACCACCACTAACAGTTAGCATTTTTAATGCATAATCAGATTCCCGTTTGTTCATATTCATAATTTGTTTACGAATAATCTCTGCTAAATTCTTTGCTGAAAACATGTCATAGGCAGGCAAAATTATTGCAAATTCCTTACCGCTATACCTGGCAACCTGTCCGTTGGTTCCGACACTGACACGTATAATATCAGCAATGTTTTGCAGTGCGACATCTCCTTCTTTATTGCCGTATAACTGATTATAAAGTTTAAAGTCATCAATATTAAGGATAATAAGAGCCAGTGAACCCTCAATGTTTTTCTCATATTCCTGTTGAATTACTTCGTAGAAGTACTTTCGATTTAAAAGCCCTGTTAATTCATCTGTTCTAGCCTCTAAGTATGCCTTTTCAAATAATTTAGAATTTTTAACTGCTATAGATCCAATGGAATTGATGGAATCTAGAAAACTGATATCCTTAAAGGTAAACCCAGCTTTTTTCTCTTTTTCTGATAAGAATATTACTCCGATCATTCCACTATCGTCTCGTAAAGGAACCATACAACCAATATTTAAATCGTGTAGCTGATGTTTCTCTTTTTCCCACATTGACTTATAGTCTATTGTCCTCTTAAAGTCTTTCATTAGCAGGCAACCATTGCTTTGCTTCAGCTGTACAATTAACGGATTATCAACGGTTAAAGAAAATTTACTCTGTTCCAAAGGGCTGGTGCTATGTACAATTTCATAACTGGTATTGTTTTTATCGCTAATACAGATATATACTGTTTTTATATCAATTGCCTTCTGTATTACCTCCGCCAGCTCCTGTAATATTTCATTTACATTCAGACTTCTTGAAATGTTTAAACTAAACTCCCTTAAGCTTTCTGCCTGCATTACCTCATCTCGTATAAAGAAGGTATCAATAACCCGCTTCATCATGTAATATATGAGCGTTGTAGCGATTGTAAAGATAGAGGCAATTACCAGTGTTGTATTTTCATTTGAAATACGAAAATTGTTGTTAATTGCATCCTCCAGTGGCTTTATCATATTAATGAATAAGAAAAATGATATCCCTGCTGATATTACATAACAGCTGCCTCTAGATACAATTAATCTTAAATGAAAGATATTTTTACGATAAAGGGCATAGAAGATAAAAAATGCGTTTAAAATACCTGCTGCAATATCAGTAGGAAACCCTTGAAATATAGGTACAAGGAGCAACAAATGTCCCATATAAAGGCAAACAATGCCCAAAATAATTGGCATAAACTGCTTCCTGGCTAAGGAATTCTGCTGGCTGCTTTTAAATAAAATCACTATCATATGAAGAATGATAGCCATACATAGAAGAAACACTAAACTAATTTTCCAGGAAAACTGATATACAAAAACAATTGACTGATCAGTATTTGCTATCCTGCTTCTCGGTGCTTCAAGAAAAAAACCATTCCATACATTAAGACAATTGACACTTAATACAGCTACTAACCAGATTAATCTTTCCTTGGTATATCTTTGCTCAACAAATTCGCAAGCAAAGGTTAAAAAAGAAAATGGCAGCATCGTTAGTCCAAGGAAAGAGACATCATACCAGAACTTTGTAGAGGGCAATACCTGCATTCTCATACAAAAAGAACCGCCTGTCCAAATGATAAGTACGGATAGCACCAATAAAAATGCATTAATCATCCGATTCTTTTTTGCTGCCAAAAAAGTTAAAAGAATAAAGCAATAGCAAAGTAGGGCAATTACTGGTATATTCGCATAGTTTCCCATTAGCCTATAACCCCTCCCATCCTTTCATAATATTCTGGTGATTGACGCTTCAGAAACTCCATAACCACATAGGGTGATGGATTCATATGACTAATTGACTTTCCCGTATTTCTTTTAAATCTCGCAAACATACCGCATTTTACAATGGTGATTTCCAGAGGGTCCATTCCCAGGATATGTTTTAAATCTTTATAGTCTTGATCCACATATTTAAAATAAATAGATAATTGCTCTCTTAATATCTCTTTACTAATTGCAGATGAGGTAATGGATGCCTCTTTCATCTCTACATACAGATGCAATATTGGTCGATTGTTCTTTAACTCTTTTACAGCAAACCAATCTTCAATAGGCAGCCCTGATAAGTCAATCACATCCTGAATACAGTTTTCAGTAATTCTTGTAAATCCAGCAATATCAATAATGGAAGGTATTCGATCTATGTATTTAAAGCGTGGTATCTTTGTCTCATCCTCTGCATTCGTTAGACCTACACATTGATACATGTCACCTACCCGATACCTTACAAATGCTCCACCCTTTAATAACGTAATCACTAGTTCATATTTTTCACCCGGTATGACCTCATTCATTAAATAAGATTTCGGCTGATAATCCTGTAGTTCCATACCTTTCTGCATTTCATCTTCAGGAATAAATTCATAAAAGCAGGTGTCTGGAAAGAAGTACATTCCGTTACGCGTCCAAGTTTCTGTACCCATAATAGAAGGTTCTGTTCCCGCAAATAGTTCCATGGGACGCACTCCCCATAGATCTTCAAGTTCATCCTTATAACAATGATTATCCGTCCCTGCAACCATAAACCCTTTTAATTTGAATAAATCTTTTGGCTTCAGTTCCCGATTTTCTTTTTTGCAGCGATATTTTGCCATTAGATAACGAAATATCATGGATAACGAGATATTAAGCAGAATACTGCCTCCTGCTTTTGCAGTCGGGGTTTTCTTACCTGACTCTTTCGCACCAGAACTCTTTGAACTTTTACCCATAGATGCTAAGCTGATACTTACGTAATAAGCCACACTACCCAGACCGAAGAAGAAATCTATTCCTTTTCTAAGTCCTAGTTTAAAGCCTAGTTTGTTACGTTCACGAAAAGACATCTTAACTGCTTCTTTAACGGTCGGTAAAAATTCAATTCCGATTTCTTCACTTAGCGCAAGGGGAAAAAGACCAGTTGCATAGGGTAACGGAGCTAAGCCATATAAGAACTTATCCGTGGCGCGAACATTGAATTTCCCTTTTTTTGAACTCGTAGAAAGTATTAAGCAGGCGATAATATTATTTTTGTAGGTTTCTAGCATACTCTTGGTATATGGAGCAACCTTGATTGGGTGTTTGCCCCCCTCCCAAGTAGTCTGAATCCAGATAATTGGTTCATCCGGAAGTAAACTCCCCTTTTTTTGCAGGAGTATGTCGGCATAATCTCCATAGCTGGTAAGTGGCATCATTCTGCGGAACTCTTCTATTGTTGTAGGTTTTTTATTTCTTAACATGATTCTTCCAAGTTCTGATTGACTCCATAACTGTATTTGTTCCAGCATAAGTCTATTCTGGATACTCATATAAGTATCCATATCCAAATCTAAAAAGCCACAGTATTCCTTCCAAATTTTATCCTGTTGGTTATGCTTTAATTTATCCTCAAATCTCATGTTCTTTTACCCTTCCAGGCTGCCCTATCGTCTCAAAGCAACGCTTTATGCTTTCTTTGTTTGGTATTAAAAAAGGAGTACTCTTTTTATATTGTTCGTATTCTTCAAAGGTTTTTACAAAGGTCCATTGATCCTGTAGTACAATGTATAATACATTTAAAAAGCTAAAAATAAAGGCAGTTAAAATTAGCAGGGGAAGCATTAAGGCTAGTCCTAAAAATAAATAAAAGCCTATAAACCACAGAACACCAGGATGTCGGCAGAGCGCATAAATTCCCTCTTGTTGCAGTGTCTGATTTCTTTGTTTACTCTCAATATATGTATTTTGAAAAGGAAGGGCAAAAAACAAAGTATAAATAAGTAGTACAAAAAACAGAAAAGAAACAGCTCCAAAAACACCCATACGAAACGGTTCCAGTAATACCTTATGTAAATTTGTTAGGACAATCCCAATGGTTGCTGTAATAATAAGAACGGAACCAACAAAAAAACAGGAATTAAGCAACTTTACTTTTAAAATAATGCTATTAATATCATATACAACAAGTAATAGAAAACCGATAATTCCAATAAACAGATATAACATTTCCATTTTCCCCCAATGCTTCATTTGAGATAGATAATATCATATTTTTAGACTATTTAAAAGAAATATTTTCCAAATTATATAAATATTTATAATTTAATACAGCAATTTAAATAATTACGAGATTTCCTTCCACTATGTTCTTTTTTTCAACACCTAAATCACCAAAACTAATGTATTTTACAGTAAAAAATGCTGCCTTGGCATAATACCGTAAGGCAGCATTTTATCATAATTCATGACAAGTAAAACAACTTGTCGTTTCATCTTGTTTTTCTATTGAACTTCCGCAGCGCCAGCAGCACCCGTAGCACCTACTATATCATCCAGGGTCTTAAAAGTATAACCCATCTGCTCCCATCTGGTGAGTAATTCATCCAAAATTTCTGAATTCGTTTTTGATGTACTATGCAATAATACAATTGCACCCGGATGTATTCTTCCCGTTAATTTCTTAAAAGCTTCCTCCTTGGAGGGCTGCTTATCATTATACCAATCTACATATGCAAGACTCCAAAAGAAAGTCTTATACCCCATTTCTTTGGCCATCTTTAAATTACTTTGGCTATACTTTCCCTGCGGCGGACGATAATACTTCACCATTTCTTTCCCGGTAATACTTTTGTACGTAGCTTCAAGGTCTTGAAGTTCTTTACAAAAGGCATCCGTAGAGGATATCTTCGACATATCAGGATGCTTATTGGTATGATTTGCTACCTGATGACCTTCTTCCACCATACGAAGCACTAAATCTGGATTTCTTTCGAGAAAATTGCCTACCAAAAAGAAGGTGGCAGATACCTTATGTTTTTTTAATGCATCTAGAATTGCTGGTGTATATCCATTTTCATAACCTGCGTCAAAGGTTAGGTATATTACCTTTTGCTTCGTATCTCCCAGATAATATGCATCATACTTCAGCAGTTCTGCTGCCGTAGCATTTGCAGTTGGAGATTGCCCTTCACTTCCATAACCAAGACCCCAATTCTCGCCACCTGCTTCTTTTACCTTGCTCTCATCATATGCATTTACCAACATTGCCAAACCACCACCACTAAAATAAAGTAGTATAAATACGAGCAGCCATATCATGCCTCTTTTATAATTGGATTTTAGCATCTTAGACTCCAAATAACATTTCTTAATAATGTATATTTGCATAATCGCCTAAGCATGACTATAATCTTGCTCTACCTGTGATACCTGCAAAGAAGTGTCTGTGAAACAATGTCGGAGAATAGCTCTAACCCATCGGTTTTAGCGATATGGAGAACATCTTCCATAGCAATTGCATCGGGACAGAGTTCAGGCAAATAATTTTTTGTCTCTACTAGCTTTTCTGGAAAGTACTTTACATCTTTTTGCCCATCAAAAATAGCTGCATAAAAGATGCCCGCTTCCACTAAATCCTGAAAGAAATGACTTCCATAGGATAGTTCAGGCTGAAAGCCTTCTTCACTGGAAGCAACTTCACATATGACGGACATGTGACATAGCTCCGTAAAATGTACCGGCACCCCTAAGGAAGTCGTAGTGGTTCCCCATCTGCCCGGTCCGATTAGCATTGTTTGGTAATCTTTCAGCAGAAGATTAATCCTTCCAATAAACCTTGCAATTTGATATTTATCCTGTTCACTAAGTTGCAGATATTTTGTTGTTGAAACCAAGACAACATAATCCAGGGAAAGGTAGAGATTCCCACCCATGAAATTGCCCTTTGTTTTAAATAAGTAATCCTCATTTCTTACTTTTTTAGGAAGTTCCACTGTCTTTCCCAATCCTCTGGTTTGCAGCGGACGACATTGCAAAAGATTAATGCGAAACTCTGTACCCTGAGTTAAATTAGCTGTGAACTCGATATCCACAGGATATTCATAGGCCGTAGAAAGCTTCAAAAGAATATCTTTCATAATGTTCGGGAACTCTGTATCCTTCAATAGCTTTTTAAAATCCATTAGATACCTTGTTTGTTGGTTAACCTGACCACGATCCCTCAAGCGATCCATGGTTTGATAATCGATACTTGCAAGCATAGATCTCTTCTCTGAGGGCTCTATGCTTAAGATATCCTGCAAAGGTTTACTGGTAAGCGCACTCTCGTTAATTGAAAGAATATCAACAAAATGCTGTGAGTATTTGTTCTGATCTTCATAATTAATTAGCGGCAATCTTAAGGGATCATCAAGACTAACGATTCGTACATAATCCCCCTCTGTACGATCCACTGCCCTGGTTCCAAGACCGTATACTAATCTTAGCATACCAGCTTCCATATCCATATTTTGATCCCATACATAGAGATTGGATGAGTTTCCAACACCTGCTACATCCGGATAAAAACTATTGCCATGATAGTCGCCAGATACTCTCTGAACAAGAATAGCCATCTGCTCATCCTTATCGGAAAGTCCCCTGTTTTTTCTATAATTCAACGCATCTTCGTTCATTGTACTAGAATAAACAATCCTGACCGCATTGGTAAAGGACTCATATCGTTCTGAAAGAGTGCCTTGATTAACACAGAATACACTTTCGTATTTACCTGCAAAGGCATTTCCAAAGTTATCCTCCTGAATTGAACTAGATCGCACAATAATAGGTGACTGTCCGAAATACTCTAGCATCTGTAAGAATTGTTCCTTTATCTTGTCTGGAAATTTCCCTTTCAATAGCTTTTCCTTTAATTCAGGGGCATACCGCTCATACCCCTCCAAGGATTTTTGCTTCGTCCTAAGTCTCCATAACCCATTTTTAACAATATAGGTATAAAAGATATCCGCACCTAAATAGTAGGAATCATGTGGTTCCAACAGTTCTGCAATAGAAATTTTGTTATCTGATACCTTATTGGTTTCAATTATTGATGCTTTTATATTTTTATTTATATTTGTAGAATCTTTTATAGGTACTTTTTGGGTTTCTAATATTTTTCTAGCCAATAACATACCGATGCTCTTGCCACCAATATAGCCAGTTCCTATTTCTCTAGATGCAATATCCAGCAGGTCTTGTAAGGAAAAGTATTTCGCACATAAATTAAATAATCTTGATTCTTTTCCGACTAGTAATTTCAGGAGTTGCTTAATTACTTTTCTCTGTTGCTCTGGCTTCTTATGCAATGCATCTCTTGCTTTTTGAAAAATAACATTCCAATAATCCAGCCGCTCCTCACCACGCTGAATCTGGGAAAATAATTCTGCTGTTTGGGTACTGGAGGTAATGCATTCTGCTTCCTGACCCTGTATTAAATGGGGAAAGAACATCGTGGGAGAATATCTCTGCCACACCTTAAGGGGATGCACATACAGTCTATCCTTAATTTGATATAAATCTACCAATAACTGTGTGGTTTCTCTAATACCAGCGATTGTACTGAAAGTGTGAATATTACGGATAATTGCAAAGTAAGCTATAGTTTCAAGCTCAAATAGATAAGGACAGGTTACTTCAAAGAAATTACCAATCATTAAATCGGAAGACCAATAAGCTAAAAGATCTGTAAGACAGTCAAAAACATAGAAAACATACTTTCCTTCTTGTTTCACCAAATGATGAACTTCTGTTGCGAAATGTTCAAACCCTTTCTCTGCATCAAGTTCATAGACTATAATACCCTCCTGCTCCTGCAACAGGGCTTCCTCACTGTCGAAATGAACGTAAATCACCCGTCGATTGTCGGCAATGGCTTGCTGAACAAATGGATCAATGAGTTTCTTATAACTCTCAATAGAATCCACCTGCCATACTACATTATCACCTAGCCTTAAGGAATCGATTGCAATATCAAACCCCTTTAACCCAGAACTAACTTTCCCATAAGCTTCCATTAAAAACCTCACTCATAGCCATTAATTACGACTTCCACTTTGCCAGTAACTGGTTCCATTATTAATCCATGTATAAATACATCCTTTGGTATCAGAGGATGGTTTCTTATTACATTCACACTTTCTTTAATTGATTCCTCCACAGAATCAAATCCCTTCAGCCATCTTTTAATATCAATTCCAGAATGGTTTAAAGTTGCAAGAACATCTTCGGAAACTCCTCGATCAATTGCTTTTTGAATAACACTATCTGCATCCAAATGGCTCATCCCGCAACCATGATGCCCAATCACCAAAATGTCCTTGGTTTGAAATTCATACACTGCAACAATTATACTTCGAAGAATACTTCCAAAGGGATGCATAATCGTGGCACCTGCATTTTTAACCAGCTTAACATCGCCATTTTTTATGTTAAGTGCCTTGGGAAGAAGCTCTGTAAGTCTTGTATCCATGCAAGATAGAATTACCATTTTCTTATTTGGTGAACTTGAGGTTTGATACTCTACATATCTCTTGTTCTCAACAAACGCACTATTATACTCCAGCATTTCATCTAATATGTTCATTCTAAACCTCCTGATTACTCTAAGACTTATATCTATTAACCACTGAAAATATTATCTATTGCAATTATATTGACACTTTATGATATCTACTCTGTTACATGTTCCGTCAAAAAATTCTGCATCGCAGTAACCGACGTATTACTAATAACGTGTTCAATCAGGCAGGCATCCTCATCTGCAGTCTCTGCATCTACCTGCAACACTGTGGTTAAAAATTGATAAATCAAATGATGCTTTCGCGCAGTAAACTCTGCTATTTCACGTCCTGTTGGTGTTAAATATACTAGTTTGTACCTTTCATTCGTAATCAACCCTTTTTCAGAAAGTGTTGACATTGCGCTGTTGGTACTAGCCTTTGATACTCCGAGTCTCTCCGCTATATCGGATACTCTTGCACCCTCTCCCTGTTTACCAAGTTCATAAATAGCTTCGAGATAATTTTCCATCGTATAGGTAAGTTTGTTCATTCTTTCTGACTCCGCCTTTCGGATTTATTCAGTTCGGCTTGTATAATATTTTCCAATAAACTGAACCCATTATAATACAAAAAAATGCAAAAATAAAGTAGGAACTAGCTTCTATTCTACTACTCCTTAAATAGGCTATCTATCACTTTATCGTAATCATATAAACGTTCTGCTTTTCTAATCTTCTTCCCATAGCTTGTTGTGTCAGTAAACATAGGCAGCATATAGAACCATATTTCCTTCATTTTAAACAGGACATTTCTGTCGCCATGCATTACTTTGATGTAATCCTGGTATACCATGTCATGAAACTTAATTAACAAAGCTTTATCTACTATGTTTCCTTCTTGGATTTCCGAAAGAAGTCCCGGATTGGCAATAAGACCCCTGCCAATCATCACAGTATCAATTGTAGGAAATGCCTGTGTGAACTCCTTATAGCTTTCTACCGACACAATGTCTCCGTTATATACAACTTTATTTTTACTTAACGAAACCGAATCTGAAAATATCTTCAGGTTCGGCTTATTATTATAAAAATCTTTCTGAATTCTTGGATGTATGATTAATTCACTTATAGGATATTTGTTAAAAATTTCAATCAATTCATAAAACTCTTCTGGATCATCCTTGCCAATTCTAGTTTTGACAGATATTTTTACTGTGGTTTCAACAAATATTTCTTCTAGAAATTGATCCAGCTGTTCCTGTTTTGCCAGAAAACCCGAGCCTTTATTCTTCGCTACCACGGTTCCTGAGGGACACCCCAAATTTAGATTAACCTCTTCATAGCCCAGATGCTTTAGCTTATTCGCTGTATAAATAAAATCCTGAGCCTGATTGGTTAAAAGCTGTGGAACTAAACATAAACCTTTATTGTTTTCAGGTAGTACATCATTAATTTCTTTTGACTTAAATTTATCACTCTGGTTAGCAATGATAAATGGGGAAAAATATTTGCTAACATCCTTACCGAAACATTCGTAAAATGCATTTCGATAGATATATCCAGTGATGCCCTCCAAAGGTGCAAAATAAAACTTCATTGGTATTAACTCCTTATTCTATATGAACTTTTTTTCCGTAATATCTTCCGTAACCATTTCCCTAAGAACCTTTAAGTCCTCTGTATAGTCCGTCTTTGACTCATCCGTATCATAATCTAATTCTGCTAAGATAGTTTGTTCGTAATTGGAACTGCCGTTGATTTTCCATTCACTCTGTAATTCTCTGTCCTTAAACATACCGGAATCCAGTTTAAATATATTTCCATTCATGGTTCCTTTTAAATTCTGTGTAACGCCGACATAGGTTTTTCCTGTTACTCTATTTTTTATCTGATAAACACCCATAGATGTTTTACTACTCTTATAAGATTCTTTCAATTCTTTTTTACGGTCACTTTGCATAGTTACCTCCTGCAATATTTGAGCTTAGTTTCTAAATAGCTTCTCCTGCTGTTAATAATTATTTTTCTTCTAGCTTTGTTACCTCACAAACCGTTAACAGCAAATCAGATACTGTGAATCTGATATTAAAGCCTGCATAGGAAAACCCGTATTTTCGTTCTGGGTCATCATGATAGGAGGGGCGTGGATCATGTGCCATAATTCCATAGAGAGCTTCATGGTGCTTCCCTGGGATAAGGTTAATTAACTCTTCAGGAAAATCCACCTGAAGCTCATAATCCTTTAAAGATTCGGCAAACCCACCGGTTGCCTCTGGATGACTGTCCGTATAAGGAAGATAAGGTTTAATATCATAGATTGGTGTCTGATCCATAAGGTCTGCACCGGATACCCGCAGTACCGGTCCCAAATCCGAATTAATCTCTATGCCTTCTAATTTTACAGAAGAAAGCCCTAAAGGGTTTGGTCGAAAGGGTGATCTTGTTGCGAATACTCCCATACGCTTGTTTCCACCTAGTCTGGGTGGTTTGACCATTGGAGACCAAGTATCCATTTTCGTATGAAAGAAGCCCCATATCAGCCAGACATGCGTGAAGCCTTCCATCCCTCTAAGAGCGTCAATGTTACGGTATTCCGGCTCAAAAACAATAGTTGCTTTTACAGAATCTACAATTCCACTCTGTCTGGGTATTCCAAACTTTTCAGGGAACTCTGTCCGAATTCGCGCAATAATTTTCAATTTATGATTCTCCAACTGATGATGGTTTGGATTAATGTTCTTTGTCGCCTTAACCCATTGCTTTTTCTTTGAATTATCTACATTACTCATTCTCTGTCTCCTGCAACTTGTCCTTGCATTTATTCGAATATTTATCCATTCTGCTAATATTAATAATAATAGCTTCCTACTTCTATCTATAACAATTAACTTATAATTTATCTACAGCTTTTTCATGTTGGTAGATATTATACTAGATGAACCAGGTTTTGTACAGTCAAGTCACAAAACCTAGCAGTAAAATCAGAGATGGTATTAAAATATCAATACCTCCTCCCGTTGAATATTATGTTATCAATATTCTTAATTAAATAATTGTTTGATGTTCTAAATTAAATAATAGTTTGATAAATTACATTAAAATACTCCTAAAATAGTTTTAGAAGCATACCTATTTTAGGAGTATTTTTATGGTTTCATTTTAAAATACTTTAATTAAATAATCCAGTTACGATGTTAAAGTATATTTCTTAAGCCCAGGTAAAGTTCTCTTTGCCTGCACCTAATTCGAAATGATACTTTACAATACCAAGATCTAACTTCGTTAGAAATCCAAGTCCTGCTTTTGCCGTTACTTTATTTCCTTCCAAAGTAAAATAAAACTTCTGTTGGTTAATGGCGGTAGGTGCCAACTGTGCAGCTTCCATACCTTTTTTAAACCAATCCGGCACATTACCCTGAACCTTCGATAACTCTTCTACACTTTTTGTCTTATGAGGAATCCCATCCTTATCGAAATAACCGATTGTTATTACTGCCAGAAGCTTCTCTCCTTTGTCGACTATGGCTTTACATTTGCCTTTACTGTAAGTACCAGCTACCCAGCAGGTGCCAAGATTAAGTTCTCTTGCCTTTAATACAACTTTTTCACCATAATAGCCAGCCTTCTCTTCCAAGTCCTTTGTCTTTTTCCCAACAACTGCAATATAATTATTAACATTGCTGAACTTTCCATAATGCGCCATAAAGCCATCAAAAGCTGCTGAATCCTCCAGACATAACTGTAAATGTAAATCCCCTTTTTTATTACATTCTTCTATCAGTTCCTGTAATTCCTTTACGACCTGTGGCTCCATTTTACGTTCGTTATAGCTACGTACTGAGTGTCGTGCCTTCATTATCTCAAAAGCATCCATGTTTATCTCCTTATTCTAAGTCAAATTTAGATTGTTTACAATTTATTTCTTATTGTAGTATATTACTTTACAATAATCAATAGACTTAAAACAAGTTTTTACTCCTATATGAATTAACAAAGTACCTACCTTAGTTAATTATGACCTAATTCAATCTGCGTCATTTATGATATCCCATTCATTTTTCTTCCTCTTACGTGTTAACAATACCCCACTGGTTAGAGCAGTAAACGGTGCTACAGTGACCAGACCAATACTACCAATCATGGTCTCTAGTATCTCTGCTGCCACAAATTTATAATTTAATATGTTATAAATTGGCGTTCCCTGCGCCATGAATACCATTAGCAAGGCTATGTAACCGCCGGAATAAGCCAACAGAAGCGTTGTTGTCTGCGTACCAAGTGCTGCTCTGCCTACCCGTATTCCTGACAGAGTTGCTTCCTTCCATTCAATGTCTGGCTTCTTCTCCACAACCTCATTAACGGATGAGGTAATATCCACTGCCAAATCCATTACCGCACCTACGCTTCCAATGAAGATACCTGCAGTAAATATACGCGTTAGATTAAGATTAACATACCCGCTATAAAGAAGACTTTCCGAAAATGGCATAATAGCACCATGCACTTTATATAAGTCAGTAAATATGATACCCAAAATAACAGTTGTAATAGTTCCTAAAAGGGAACCTGTAATAGCAGACATCGCCTGACGATCAAAACCATATACCATAATTATTGTAATTATAATTAAAATTAGGACGATTAAGAAGCCAAATAAAATTGGGTTATAACCACTAAGATAACCTGGCACCATAACCTTCCATATCATTAATACAGTAACCGCAAAGGATATCAAGGATCTGATTCCTGTTTTACCAGCAAATAGAATTAGTAGTAATGCAAAGATTCCAACCAGAATTACTTCTTTACCTATTCGATATTGATCAATCATATTGACAGATTTAATCTTGTTCTCCTCATAACTGATAACGACTAAAGCTTTATCTCCCTGCTCAAAGAGTTTATCCTGCTCTAGTGAGCCATTTAATAAATTAATACCGTCCACTATTTGACCCTTAAATCGTCCACCCAGCAATTTAATTGAGCACCTTTGCTCTCCAGACCGTATTAAACCTGAGTCAATTAACATACTTTCGTCTGTCTCTAGCACCTCTGCTGTTGTCCGATCTGTTCCTTTATAAATGATAGCCTCCTCAAAACCTGTAGGAATTACAATTAAAACAATAAGAATAATCAGTGTAACCATAGTAGGTAAATAGGTACTCCACAATCTTTTATGCCCTAACTTCATCTACGACCATACCTTTCTTTACACCTGAAAACTTTTCCCATACCACGACAACTGGAAGAAACTCGCATTGCGTGTTTCTTCCAGTTCATGAAAAGTGAAGCAACTTATCCTTTCACCAGGTGCGGGATAGAAGTTCACGGGTTCGTATATTTATTTAACTGCGGTTAATGCCGCTAAATTCTTATATACTTCCGTATTATCATAATATCCTTCAAAGCTTTCAGCTCCATTACCAAGAGCAAAAACAGGAACTGGAATACCCGTATGGGAATAGGAACTGAAGGCAATACCCGATTTGTTATTGAGGATATGGCAAATAGTTACCGTAAGAGGCTCGTAGGTACCATATAATACATACTCTTCTTCTGTTAACTGCTTTATCTCATTCATAGTCATGTTATAGGCATCCAGAAGTTTATTATATTCATAATCTGTTAATACCAAATGACTATCCACAGCACTAGCTGCCTTATTTTCTGGTACAAGTCCAAAATTTTTCTCAATGTCTAATAAAACCTGTGAGAATTTCGTGTTATTCTTTTTATAATTAGCTACGTAACTGGTATCAAATTTTGCATAAGATATCTTTTGGTTCTTAATATTTGCAAGATAGGTATCATAATTTGTTCCAGCAAAACCTATGGTTAAGCCACCGGTCTCATGATCTCCTGTTACTAAGATTAAGGTTTCCTCTGGATGCTTATTATAGAAGTCTATGGCAACATTTACCGCATTACTAAGGGCAACTGTATCTTGAATAGTGGAAGCTGCATCATTTGCATGACATGCCCAGTCAATCTTTCCACCTTCTACCATCATAAAGAATCCCTTGCTGTTATCCAGAACATCAATTCCTTTTTTCACATAATCAGCAAGCTTCCATTCATTTGCCGCAGCATCAATGGAATAGCTCATCGCTTCAGAATCTGCTAAGGTTTCTGCAATAACAAGAGCTTTTCCATCGGAAGCTTTTAAATTATTTGCAGCAACTTGTGTCTTTATTACTTTATAACCAGCCTTTGCAGCTAAATCATAAAGACTGGGCTGATCATTTTTATTTCCGGTAGGTTTAAGTAATGCTCCGCCTGCGAAATAATCGAAGTTACTTGCTATCATTTCCAATCCAATTTCATAATAATTATTTCTGGTGGTTTGATGAGCATAGAAAGCTGCTGGTGTAGCATGATTAATATTTACGGATGAGATAATACCAATCTTATAGCCCAATTGCTTTTTCAACTTTTCAGAAATAGTTTCATACTTTACAGTTAAAGAAGTATCCATGTTGATGACACCACTGTAGGTTTTATATCCTGTAGACATTGACGTCGCTGTGGAGGCGGAATCCGGGCAAAACGAAGTACTGTCAAAAGTCTGTGCCGATCCAGCAATCGGAAAATTCATAAAGCTAAGATTATCTGATTTCACCTTACCGCCACTCTGCGTTGCTCCAAGATAATAGGATGCTGCTTGTACCTGGGGATAACTCATGCCATCGCCGATAAATAAGAAGATATACTTTGGAGCCTTTGTACCCTTTTCCTTTATTACCTTTGTGATTGCAACATTTTTCTTTTCTTCTGAAGCTTGCGCTCTGCTATCTGTATTAATCAGGACAGCAGATGTAACGAACAATACAAATAACATTCCTAATGCCAGAACTCTTTTCCAATACTTCTTCATACTTCGTCTCCTTTTGAGATATAGTTTTATATTTCTCCTTAACTATATCAATTCCTTTGTAAAATCTACTATCATCTAAAAGTTAAATATTGGATAACTATGGATGAAATAAAAGACAAGTTTGATAAAAGTAATCAAAATCTATTTCACACTAATTTCAAATTTATGTCAGTGATTTTTTACACAGGTAACCTATGAATGTTACCTGTCGGCAATTTTCCGCAACAAAAAAGCCTATTACCAATGTTATGTTTCCTTTTTGCTTTCATACATTTATGTATATCGGCGAATCATAACTCAATAGGCTTTTCTTTCACTAACTATTTAATTCGTATGCCACTTCTCGGTTTTTATTTAGTTTATCCTCAATTGGAACTTATGATTTTCATACTTTACTGCGAAATCTTACTATAAACAGAATAATCGTCAATTATTCTACACGTTCAGCGATGGGTTCACCCACTTTAAGTAAGTTCTTATTCCTAACTAAGAAAAATGCCTGCACGAATATTATTACACCTGTTCCAATTAATAACCACTCGATTTTAACTGCGTCAGAGAGTGGTCCAAAGAGTAGCATTGCTAAAGGCATCATGGAACTTGAGATCATACCAAATACTCCAAAAATTCTTCCTAAATAATCCCCTTCCACTCGTTCCTGTAAAATTACGACGAAAGGTGTATTAAATCCAGGAATGCTAAGACCTGTGGTGAACATAAAGAATAAATAAATCCAAAAATTTGGAATAACGCCGAGAGCTAAGGTACTGATGCCAAAAAGTAAACACGCCACAAACATGGTTTTAACTTTGTTTTTAAATCCACCCCAAGAAGCAATTAAAAGTCCACTAATCATAGTTCCTATTGAAAACACAATTTCTATCGCAGTTAGCCTCCATACTTCATCTCCAAAGGTACGAGCAACCTGAAGAGGTGTTAAAAATGCTGCTGGAGATACCAAGAAAAGAAAGATACCACAGAACACAAAAAAATCTCTGATATACTTATGTGTTCTTATATAACTAACACCCATTTTGAAATCTGTAAGATAATTTATCTTCTCCTTTTGTAACGCCTTTTCATGTGGCTTTATACGGATAAAAGTCAACATAATAAATACTGCAATTGCTGCTGTTAAAACATCAATAAAAAAGATATTTTCTAGTGGTGCAACAGACATGAGTGCCCCGCTAACCATTGGTGACAACAATAAAATAAGCGATTGAATACTTCCATTAATACCGTTAACCTTAGTCAGTTTATCTTCCGGAACAATTTGTGGAAGAAAAGCATTCACAGCTGGTGATTGTATTCCACCACCAATTGCCCTAACAGAGGATATCACAAACAAAAGCCAAATGGATTTAAACCCATTCATATAGAGAAGAGCTAATATTAAAGTAGATGCTGCTATCATCGTATCGGAAAAAACAATCAGTAGCTTACGATTGTATCGGTCAGCCCATACTCCAGCAAGCGGAGACAGAAAAAATGTAGGAAGAAATCCACATATTATTGAGATTGTCATCATGATGCCTGACTTTGTTTCTAACGTAATGTACCACATTATTGCATATTGAACTAAGGATGAGCCAAATAAAGAAATTGTTTGACTTGTTAAAAACAAGATAACATTCTTTTTCCAGTTCTCTTTCATTAAACTACCATACCTTTCTAAACCCGTAGCCATATACCACAGGAACATTTTAAAACACTTATTTCCAAAACGTCTATCTATAATTAAAGAGTGAATATTAATTGTAATAAAAACCTACTTTCTTTGCAAGGATTATAAGTTAAATTCTTTATAATTATGGCTATTTCACATGCATTTTACAATATTCACTCTTCCTATTTAATTTCTAGTCTTATTTCTCTTCTTTATGAATAATTACGAGTAAGTTAATTCTATTTTGAAATAAAAATCATCTTAATTAAAGTTATATGTCAGTAATAATTGTATAAATATACTTCCCTATTTATCTAATATTTAATTGAAATGTGACATTAATCTTAATTGAGGTTCTTTTTTAATAAGTAATTATAATTATTTTTTTTGTGTAATTGCCTTTTTATAGGGGTTTAGCCACATCAACTACGCAAATAATTCAAATTGTATTAATTTTCTTTATTTTTCCTTATAAATAATTAATATATACTATTAGTAAAATTAATAGCATTTTTTAAAAAAACACTAATATTTATGTAGAAATCTGTTGACATATGTGTTATACTACTCGAGATAAATATTAAGGAGGATATTGCGTTGGAAAACAAAAAAATCATTCAAGTAGAAGATAAGGTTCCGATGAAACTAATGTTACCGCTGTCTCTTCAGCACATGTTCGCTATGTTTGGAGCATCAGTTTTAGTTCCTATTCTCTTCAAAATTGATCCATCCGTGGTACTGTTAATGAACGGTATTGGAACACTATTATTTATTCTTATTACGAAAGGCAAAGCACCGGCTTACTTAGGCTCCAGCTTTGCTTTTCTTGCGCCTGCAGGTCTTGTTATCGGCAAATGGGGATTTCAGGAGGCGTTAGGTGGATTTATTGTAGTTGGCTTTGCAATGTGTGTAATTGCATTTGTCATTTACAAGTTCGGGGTAAAGTGGATTGATGTCGTTCTTCCCTCAGCAGCTATGGGTCCTGTTGTTGCATTGATTGGTTTGGAGCTTGCTTCAACTGCCGCTGATAATGCAGGTCTTCTTATAACAGCAAACAATCCCGTAATTGAGCCTAAAAATGTAATTGTATTTCTCGTTACACTCGGTGTTGCTGTATTAGGTAATGTATTATTCCGTAAGTTCTTTGCCGTAATTCCTATCTTAATTGCGATTGTTGTTGGTTATGTTACCGCGTTGTTGACTGGTGTACTCACAACGGACAAAGTTTTGGAAGCCTTAAAAGCTAACTTCTTTGTATTACCAAACTTCCAGGCACCTCATTTTAATCTTGAAGCAATTCTTATGATTTTCCCTGTTATTCTGGTTGTAGTTTCTGAACACATCGGACATCAGCTTGTTACTAGCAAGATAGTCGGAAAGGATCTCCTAAAAAATCCAGGTTTACATCGTTCCATGTTTTCCGATGGTTTCTCTACAATGCTTTCCGGTTTTGTAGGTGCTGTTCCTACAACGACCTATGGTGAGAATATTGGTGTAATGGCTATGACTAAGGTATATTCAGTAAGAGTAATCGGTGGTGCTGCTATCCTTTCCATTATTGCTTCTGTAATCGGTCCAGTTGCTGGCCTTATACAGACAATCCCTGGTCCGGTAATCGGTGGTGTTTCCTTCCTTCTTTACGGAATGATTGGCGCATCCGGTATCCGTGTTATGGTGGATGGACAAGTTGATTATAGCCGCAACCGTAATCTCATTTTAACCTCTGTTGTATTTGTTACTGGTTTATCCGGTGTTGCTTTCAACATGGGTGAAGTTACTTTAAAGGGTATGGTACTTGCATGTATCGTAGGTATGCTTTTATCCCTCCTATTCTTCATCTTTGATAAATTAAATATAACAAACGATAAAGAATAATTCTTTCCTTGTTTCACTTGGCCATAATTTAAATCCCCCTACTACGGTTATCTCCTTACCAAATATCAATTGCGTTAGGAAGAATAACCCTTAATAGGGGGATTATTTTAATATACTTGATATCCTTTTAATTATTTCTAAACTCTTATATGTTCTTATACAATATGTTCTTATACAATATATTCTTATACAATATATTCTACACTAATATGATTAAATAACTAATTCTTCAATCCTGAATAACCTAGATTCATCTCACACTATTTTTCCATATAGCAATCCATCATAATAGTTATCTTCTATGAAATAATGATCCTTTAATCTTCCTTCAAACACAAACCCATTCTTCTCAAGAATTCTTGCCGATCCAATATTCACATCCACAACAGCAGCATGAAGTTTATGTAGATGAAGCTCTTTAAAGGCATAATCACTTATTAATGCTAAACTCTCCGTACCATAACCGTTACCCCAATAATCTTTATGAAATACATATCCAATCTCAGCTTTATTTGCTTCTTTGTCCAAGTCAAAAATCATTACAGTACCAATTACCTCATTTGTTTCCTTTAAAACAACTGAGGCATATAAATGAGTTTCATCTGCTTCCCTCTTTAACATCACTTGAATGAAATTACTGGTCTCCTCCATAGTATTCATTAAACGCCAGCCGATAAAGCGTGAAACCTCTTTATCCGAGGCATACGCATGTATTTCTTTCGCATCCCCTACGTTTAACTGTTGAAAGCGGATGTTCTTACCCTCTAAAGTGTGAAAAAGGTTCATTTATTCCATATCTCCCTTACTTTATAATAACGTATCCTTAACAATCTGAGTTAAAATGGAAGCTGTTTTATCCACACCAAATCTACTGCTATCAATCATAACATTGTAACCGCTATAAGCATTCTCAATGCCTTTACCATAACGCAAGCGATATTTCTCTCTTGCCATATCAACTTCTTTTATCATTTTCTTCGCTGTTTTAGGGTCCATTTTTAAGGTTTCAATACAGTTATGTAATCTCCATTCATATGGTGCATAGACGTAGATATTCAGACATCTTGGATGATCCTTTAATATACTACTCGCACATCGTCCTACAATGATGCAGGACTCTTTCTTGGTGAGATCCCGTATAATATTGGTTTGTACCTCAAAAATCTCATCCTGAAAATTAGTAATCCCTATACCTAACGGATACTTTCTTTGAAAAAAGGAGGAACTGGCACTTTCTTCCTCATTACTAATCAAAGGTATTGGCTGCCCCATACGTTTCGAGGTTTCTTCTACGATATCTCTGTCATAGTATTCGATCTTAAGTTCCTCAGACATTTTCTTAGCAATTGTTCGACCTAAACTGGCAAACTGTCTTGATATAGTAATTGCGTAATTCTCCATGCACATTCTCCATTCTTATGACAAACATTATAACATAAGTATAAATATCTTTCATTATGATACTTGTGAAGCTTTAAGTAAAGTTTATTATCTGAAGTAAATTAATATTACAGGGTAGGTGTCATCCTCGCCTTTAAGGCTCTGCGCTTTTGAATATAGCGCACCACTGAGGATAATGAGAAATTAATGATGAAATATATTAACGCAGCAAAACCAAACAATACAAAAACGTCTGATACATTAATCTTTCCCGTCCCATTGTAGATATAAGCTGAGGTTAAAAGAGTCTTAACCTTTGACATCAACTCAATTACTGCAATATTTGCCAGGTAAGAAGAATCCTTAATTGTTGTTATAATTTGACTAATTAAGGTAGGAATAATATTCCTATAAGCTTGTGGCAATACAATATAAACCATAATCTGCACAGTATGGAACCCTTGTGATCGACCAGCTTCAAATTGTCCGTTTGGAACTGAATTTAGACCTCCTCTAACGATTTCTGCAATTACGGAAGAGGTAAATAGAATTAATGCAGTTGCAGCTTTAAATAACAACGTAACCTCAACAGAGGTTAATCCAAACATTTTTCTAGATAGAAATCCAGGAAATTGCAAAGACACAAATATAACGATCCATAGCATTAAAGGGGTATTACGGAATATTTCAATATATGCCGTCGCCAACCACTTTAGCGGTTTTGTATATACAGATGTACAATAATTACGAACCAATGCAAGTATGGAACCAATTACTACTCCAAAACCAACCGCCACCACAGAAATAATTAGTGTAAAAGCAACTCCTTTTAATAAAAAAATTAATATATTATAATCCTTTAGGATTGAGATACTAGCTTCAAAATTACTCATAGTTACAGTACCTCCCCTTCTCCGCCAGTTTTAAGATTAACCGTTCTCTGCTCTCGTTTCTTTAAGGAAGTTTCCCATGCACTTGCCAGCGTTGAAAGCGGAAAGCATATAACAAAAAACATGAGACCACAAACAAAATACGCTTGCGAATAGGATCCGCCGGTTTGTGCACCTGTAACGAAACTATAAGTAAGTGAAATTAAATCTGCCCCACCAATAATATAAAGACAGGAGGTGTTCTTTATCAAATTAACCACCTGATTTACCATAGGTGGTAAGATTATCTTAATACTTTGAGGTAGGATAATATAATACATTCTTCCTACATAGGTAAAGCCCTGAGATTGTGCTGCTTCAAATTGACCTTTTGGAATTGATCCAATTCCAGCACGAACTACTTCCGAAACATATGCTCCATGATAGATACCCAACGAGATAATACCGGTTGGAATAATACCAATACTATTACCGGAATATGCCAGAGCAAAATATAAGAAACACAATTGAAGAATGAGCGGAGTATTTTGAATTATCTCTACATAAATACGGCTAATAACTTCCAGCCACCGCTTTCCACTTGTGGCCAATAAGCCGAAGATGATGCCTAAAACCAAGGAAATAAGTAAGGCAAACACTGCCATTCTACAGGTATTCCATAATCCCAATAAAAATGTGGATTTGAATATCCATACTTTCTCCCAAGCGTCTGGAGAGAAAAAACCTTCCATTCGTAATACCTCCTATTATTAGTATAAAAAGTACTGTTGTAATAGAAACTCAAAGAAAAGAATGTAGATTAGTTCCCTAATATGCATTCTTTTCTTTCTCTAATCCCTATATTCAACAACTACTTAGAATACTCAATTATTAACCGATTAGTTTAATTTATTGTCTGCTATTAATCCTTCAATGGTACCATCAGCGAGCCAACCAGTAACAAGTTCTTCAACAACAGCTGAAATGCCTGCACCTTTTTTCGTAGCTACACCATAATCCTGTGGTGAAAACTTATCTGATATGTAGGATCTTGTATCTGTGCTATAAACTGCTAAGATTGACTTATCAACACAGAATGCATCAACTTCACCAGCACTTAATGCGATTGAAATACTAGGGTAATCATCATATTGGTTGAAGGAAATACCCTCTGTCCAAGTAGCTGGGTCAAAGGTCTCTGCGTTAAAATTGTCTCCGCTGATAAATCCACCTTCAATCATAGCACTAACCAAAGCCTTTGCAGAAGTTGAACCGGAAGAAACGCCTACCTTCTTATCAACTAAGCCTTCCAGACTTTTAATACCGGATGCATTTTCAACCAATACTGTAACGAAGTCTGTAAAATATGGTGTTGAGAAATCCCAACTTTCTTTTCTCTCATCTGTAATTGTAAAGGTAGCCAATACACAATCCAAGTCGCCTGAATCTAGAAGCTGTGTACGAGTAGCTGCTGTAACAGCGGTAAATTCAACATCAACACCTAATTCTTCAGCAATTTTTTCAGCTAGTGTGATTTCTAATCCGCTATATTTCTGTGTAACAGGATCTTGGAAACCAAAACCAACAACTGCATTCTTTACACCAACTCTTAAAGTTCCACGGTCAATGATTGCCTGTACATCAGCAGGATAATCTTTGCCATTTGCATTACTTTCCTTTTCTTTATCCTCACTCTTGCAGGCTGTGAATAAAGTCATCATTAATAAAACACTTAGCACTAAAACAAAACCCTTTTTTAAATTCTTCATCGAAACTCCTCCTTATATTTATTCTCATAGACTGTTAAAACAATCTTTTGTTAACTTTTATTCTTACTTGATCACGTAGCAATTCACCTTCACATCATTAATCATCCCTTTGATTAACGACCTCATCCCTATCTTTTACTTCTGTCTTATTCTAAATGATTAACGAATAATCTTACTTAAGAACTGCTTAACACGATCATTTTCAGGGTTATTAAAGAAATGTTCCGGATCTCCTTCTTCAATTATTTGACCATCTTCCATGAATACAATACGATCTGCCACTTGTCTTGCAAATCCCATCTCATGGGTAACAACAACCATCGTTATGTTTTCCTTAGCCAATTTAATCATTACATCGAGTACTTCTTGAATTGTTTCTGGATCTAGAGCTGAAGTTGGTTCATCAAATAATATGATCTTTGTTTGTGCACATAACGCCCTTGCAATGGCTATTCTTTGCTGTTGTCCGCCGGAAAGCGTTGCTGGATATACATTAGCCTTATCTCTAAGTCCCACAATATCAAGATAATGATATGCCAGTTCCTCTGCTTCTTTTTTCGTCTTATTATGTAATTTCATAGGTGCCAAGGTTAAGTTTTTTATAACAGACAGATGTGGGTATAAATTAAACTGTTGAAAAACCATCGAAGTGGTCTCTCGAACTAGCTTTGTCTTATTCCTTGACGTAAGCAATTGTCCATTAATGGTAACACTTCCGCTAGTTGGCTCTTCCAAATGATTCATACATCGAATCGCAGTAGATTTTCCCGAGCCGGAAGGTCCTATGATAACGAGTTTCTGACCTTCTGAAACCTCTAAATTAACATCCTTCAGGACATGAAGGTCTCCAAAGAATTTATTAACATTTTCCATTTTAATCATAAGGTCGCTTCTCCTTTATAACCTTGTTTGTAATTCATTAGCAAGCTAATACCTTAACGTTTTAACACGATAACGTTCTAGGTGAATAAAAATAGTGTCTGAAATCTGTCTTCAGACACTGTTGTCGTGGCTTATTATACCCTACAATTCTTTCTATTGTCAAGGTTTTTAATTTATTAATTTAATCTTTTACTATTTTAACGTATCAGTTTAGCATTGCAATTTTTAGTATAATATATAATCGCAAGCTCGTTTTCACATACATATTATATTAAAATTATGTCGGGCATTCTCTACTCACTCCCAAAAAAGCTCATCTAAGGTTCGATTCACTGCCTTACATATCGCTATACAAAGACGAATCGTAGGATTATAATCTCCCATTTCAATAGAGTTTATTGTTTGCCTTGATACACCTACTAGTTCAGCGAGTTGCTGCTGTGATATATCCAGCGCTGCCCTTGCCGACTTTAACCTTAAGTTCTTCATTGTACCTCCTGCTTTTCCTCAAACTTAAGCTTTAACCACTTAGCGAAGAGGGCTATAAAAATAGCTACAAAAAACCACCCAATTATAAATGAGACCCCTCTAAAATTCAAAACTCCATCTGTAAAAGCCATTCCGCTTACAATATTTATAGCACCTAACGATATATTGATAAATCCGAGAAATCCAAATGCTAACAACACACTACTGGGGTTGTCGTTTAAAGCAAAATATGCATCCTTCCAAATACAATAAACTACGTGTACTAGTTCTGCAAATAAGATACCAACCATCATTGCAGTTAATGTATCGATTGGAAGATCAATTTTTGTAAAGACAAATCCGTAACCCACATTATAAAAGGTCAAAATAAAGAAGCTTATTTTGTAGCCCTTTCCTCTAATTAATGCTTGACGCTCATCATATTTGTCTTTTATGCTTTTGTCATATTTTGTAGCTCTAATTACAATCCAAATAAGGAAAATAGTAACTACTATTATAAGAGTTACACCAATAATACTCTCCATAATTTTCATCCTTTCTTTTTCAGAAAAAATCAATATCATTCTAATAGTTATTTAAACACATTAAAATGCTATCTCAGTTGTTGTTTTTATTTTACAACTGAGATAGCATTTTGTCAAATATAGTTTACATATTGTAAGATTTTTATTTTACTATTTTACTCAACAGGTACTATTTTACACAAAGATTTTGTCATTTTGCTGTATAGTGATAATTTATCTTTTAGCCTAATCACTCAAAGAACTTTACATTATTTTTTCAATGTAAAATCACTACGAAATCCTGCCTTTACATAAATCTTGCTAACTGGGCTATAATCGCTTATTTTATTTCCTTTCAGATATAGCTCGGTAAGTTTTGTTAACCCCTTCAACGGTACTATTGAAATTATTTTATTGTCAGTTAAGTAGAGTTTTTGCAAAGAGGTTAGCTTTGTTAAAGGTTTTAAATCCTTAATCTGATTTCCATTTAGAGATAACACCGTAAGCTTCTTTAGGTTTGAAAGAGTCGTAATACTAGTGATGGAATTTCTTTGTAGATATAAAATCTCTAATTTTGTCAACGCCTTCAACGCCTGGATGTCTTTCATCTTATTATTATCCAAGGATAATTGTTTCAAATTTTTAAGATTAGCCAACGCTGTTGCACTCGATATATTATTAACACCAAGCTCTAATATTTTTAAATTCGTAAGCTTACTTAAAGATGATAAACCAGCAATTTTATTCTCCCGTAAGTATAATTTTTGTAATTTAGTTAGTCCAGCTAATGCTGTAATAGAGCTTACTTGATTGCCATTGAGTGATAGTGTTTCGAGATTTTTAAGTTTATTTAATGTAGCGATATCAATAATATTATTACGCTGGAGATAAAGCACTCTTAGTCCGGTAAGTGTTCCCAGGCTCGTAATATCTTTTAAACCCAGCTGTTGTGCATCAAGATATTCAAGGTTTTTAAGGTTTGCTAAATCTTTAATGCTCTTTACTCCCGTTGGAAGTTTTAAGCGGTAGATGCTTTGTATATCATAAACGGTTATTTTCCCTGTCGTAATACCAAGTTTTTCTCTGACAGCCTTCTCAATCACAGAATCTTTAAAGGTAACAGTTTTCATACTATTTACAACTGGTTTATGGAAGGTACTCATCTTTTTCAGGATCGTAGTCCAGCCATTCAATTTATACTTTAGTCCATTCGTATCTGTGTAGTCAGGTACATTAGCTAGACTCCAAACCGAGATACCACCAACTCCATAGGTTCTTGCGAGGTCGATCTTAGCCGAAATACTTGTGCTATCCTCATAAAGGATGACATTCCAAGTCTTACTTGTAGAATTATAATACTGAAGATATGGACTTTGTAATTCATTATTATATCCATAGGTTAAGTTTTTCCCTGCACCATCCTTATTATCAACGCGGTCCTTAATCGACTTGTAGAGAGGTGTGGATCTTACCTCTTTACTGAGTGTTGTGTCCTTCAGAGTGTCCCAGCCTGTAGCACTAGACACATCGTATTGCCACTGCGCACTATCAAAGGTAATTTGCAGCCAAACCTTTGACATTTGGGAGATATCCGTAGTTGCCCCACGCAAATCATTCAAGGCATCTCTTACAGCTCCGATTGGTGCTAAACTATCTACTGGTTTCAGGACATCGTAACCAGTATACTGTTGTACTTGATTTTTTTGAAGTTTTTGTACTGGTTCATAATCATGAGCCATTAAAATAACCTGATCTGAAAGCTCTAAAATATCTGAATATTCATACCCATCGTAATATAGTAATGGATTTACTGCTACCAACATCGTTTTGTTCATTTGTGTCAGTTGTGATTTTAACTCAGTTAAAAATTGTGTGTAATAGTAGCTAATTGTTTTTCCGTCATAAAGTATTGATTTCTTGTCGCTTCCAGTATTACGAAGTCCCTCAAAATCAATTACGACTCCATCAAAATAAATCCCTTCCCCTTGTGATAGATCAATCTTTAAATGGTCAGTGATTGCCTTTATTACTAAAGAGCGCTTATCTGCCAAGGGCAAAAGTTCAGTTGCATCCTTTCCATCCATATAGATATTCAGCTGAATTGATTTTCCATTATTCTTAGCATACTTTACAGGTTCTAAGTAGTTGCTTGGATAGTAAAAGCCATAATTACCATTCTTAGCCTTTGTAATATTTAAGGCTGTGATATCTTCTGCATCTATTCTACTCCAGGCAAAGCTAAGGGAATCCACATTGTCTATGTAATTCTTTATTTGGTCACTAAATACTGCATTCGACGGGTAGAACGCGTGGAGATCCCCTTCTGTTTCCTCCCCTGACACATTCATTGGAAACAGCATACACATCAACATCACTACGAGACTTAATGCTATTCTATAAAGTAGTTTACTATTGCTGCTTATGTACAAATCAGATTTTATAGTATTAGGTTTCATATCATCGACCTTCCTTTTTAAACTTACTACAACTATCAACTTATTAGGCATTGCAACTAAGGAAAGAGTTCCTTAGTTTTCTACATTCCTTCTAATTATAAGCCATTTTATTAATATTGGAAACATCGAATTTCTTCCTATTAACAAAAATGAGGCTGTTTTATCAGCCCCATCTTTATTTATGACAAGTGAGACGACTTGTCATTTCACTTTTACTATATTAATATAATATAAAATCCGTCTATAATCTGTGTTCATATATAGTTATATTAGAACGATTTACCTCATAAGTACCAGTGTCCGTATAGCGAACCACTGGATTATTCTGATATACATCCACCAGCATTTGAAGGGCTATCGTAACCCAAGTAAAGGCACGTTGCGCTATTGCTCCTAATATTTTATCCTGCTTAATTAATTCTGCTACATCTTTTCTTAAATCAACTGTCAAGATTCCATATCCAAGATGATGCTTGGCAACATATTCTGCGAAAGCTACACCCCAGGCTCCATTGGTGGAGTAAATTAAATTAGCATTTGGATAATCCTTTTTTAGCATGGTAAATATTTGATTCATCTGCTCATCCGTTGGAGTACTGTGGACTTTAATTGGATGGACTTTTATATTGGAGTTGGCACTTAATTCATGGATAAATCCTTCTCCTCGCCTTTCAATGGAAGCAACTTTAACGTCACTCCACTGGTTTACAATAACTTCGCCTTGATTATTCATAAGTTGTTTCACTAATTTAGCAGCATTTTTACCTAATTCAATGCTATTGGTTTCAATCAGTGCCTCATAAGAGACATCTTCAAAGGAGGAATTAATAAAGATAATCTTAATCCCTTTATTCGTTGCTTGCTTTAATGCAGCTTTAATTTCCGGGTTATCCAAGGGACTAATAATAATTGCATCAAAGTCCCGATTGATATAATCATTGATAGCTTCCAACATATCTGCTACACCATTTTCTCTGTCCTTGGGAGCAAAAAATTCAATATAGAAGTTTAGAGCCTTTGCTGTTTTTTTACCTTCGTTACGGCTTGGAACCCAGAAGGGATCGTCAATATCAAAGATAGCTGCAACCTTCTTCTGCTGATTAGCAACATGATCCGTTTGAATAACCGAGAAGGAGGCTGTAATTGTATCCACTTTGTTACGCATATCGTGAGCCATTTTATTAATAATGTTAGCGGTGCTATTTTGTGCCACTGTCAAGGAGGCCACCTCTTCTGTGGTAGCCGAAGCTTCTTCTATAATAGAGGCTATACTGCAGAAGGAGTCAATTAAATTGTCCTTCTTCGCAGAAAGTTCTTGAACTTCTGAATTGAAATCCTGTTGACTTGTGATGAATCCACCAACATAGGAATTAATCTGTTCAAAGGATTCAATTACCTCTTTCACTGCTTGTGCCTGATTACGAAAGGTTTCTTTCGAGCTATCTGCAACCATTTTAAGATTCCCTAACTGTGTTGTAATTTCAGAGATGTTCTCTGTAATGGTAGCACTGGCGGATTTACTTCGGTCTGCTAGTTTCCTAACTTCGTTGGCTACAACTGCAAAACCCTTACCTGCTTCTCCTGCTCTTGCTGCTTCTATGGATGCATTTAAAGAAAGTAGATTTGTCTGACTGGCAATGTCATATAGAACACCTGTAATTTCATCAATTGCTTTGGTCTTATTCAAAACATGATATATCTCTGCAATCATGGCATTATTAGCTTCGTAATTCTTATTCTGTTGTTCTGATAGATTTTGAACTGCGATTTTACCCTTATTACTTACGACACCCATATCTGTAGCGGCATTAATTAATTGCTGTGACCTTTCACTCATAATGCTAATCTTGTCTGCAATCATATCAGCAATTGCCTGACAGTTCGCAATATCTTCGGTCTGGCGTTGAGCTCCTTCAGCGATGAACCCCGCTGACATACGTACATAATTAGAGGAATCCAGCATTTCTTCGATAAAGCCTTCCAACTGGTCGGATACAAGCTTAATATCTTCAAAATCTTTTTTAAACTGTACAAAATAGTTTTTATACTTATCATGCAGGGTTCGGTATTTGTCATCCACATTTTTTAGTTTCGCTGTTGCATCTTCAGTAAAATTCCAGTTAGTAAATTGCATCATTACATCACTACTTTTGCTGCTTTTGTTCCCCATGAATTTCATTTGCATCTTTGCACCCCTTTACCTTTGTAATATCGTTCCTATTTTTGTATAATATTACTATAATGTAACAAGGATGTCAATAATAACTTAGTAACATTTGTATATTCAGTAAATAATTGGGTTTTAATTTATTTGTATAAAGCCTCTAAAAAACAGGCATCTAAATGTACTGACTAGCTAATTCCTAACCTTGCATTTTCAAGAGTTTCTAAGTCAAATTTTTTCATTTGTAAGAAAGCCTCCGTTACACGTTTAATTTCTTCCTTGTCACCCTTTTCATAAATATCATTCATATTAGCAGGTACAATCTGCCAGGAAACACCAAACTGATCTTTTACCCAACCGCACTGCTCTGCTTCCGGTACATGAGATAGTTTATCCCAATAATAATCAATTTCGTCCTGATCCTTACATGAAATCATAAAAGAAAAAGCCTCATTGAAGGTAAAATTACCACCAGCACCATGATCCATAACAATTAATTGTGTATCCGCTATGTTAAATTCTGCATAGTTTACTTTTGCTCTGTTATCCTGTGCTTCACCAGTTTGATATTTGTTAATAAAACCTAGACTAGATTCTTTGAATACGGAGCTATAATAATTCAGAGCCTCCTCCGCTCTTCCGCATTGATCACTCGAAAATAACATACTCGGTCTTATTCTTTGATGCTCGTTTATATTTTCAACAAGAAAGAGCTGCCAGTTTAAACCATACTTATCTTGTAACCAAGCGTAATGTTTACTAAACGGATATTCTCCTAACGGCATAAGCTCAAAACCACCTACGGATAACTCTTTATATAATCGATCCACCTCTTCAGCGGTTTCGCAGGCCACCATTAACGAAATCGAAGGGTTTAGTGAAAAATAAGGACCACCATTGATAGCTGAAAACTCAGTATTCGCTAGTTGAAAATTAACAAGCGCCGCATCTCCTGAAGGTGTGTCAGGAATTATTGCTGTATTACTTATTTTCGAGTTCTCAAATAAGCTTACGTACCAATTAACTGCTTCTAATGCTTCTTTATCAAACCATAAATGTGAAATTAACTTCTGCATAATTATCATCTCCTTCTTAATGTAATTGTTGCTCTGTATATTGCTTAAAATTATTTAGAATGGACAGCCACCCCTGCTCTTGATATTCTTTTGGAAATTCGTTCTCTGCTTCAAAGGTTTGAACGATTTCAGTCGCATTAGCTTTTGCTTTAAAGGTGATATAAACCGTTCGATTATCATCCAATGTATAGGCAATAACCTCATGCAGCTTCACTTCCTCATAGGTTCCACTAAAATCAAAACCAAAGCTACCATCCTTTGCTTCCATTCTTGATAAAAATCTGCCTCCTGCTGTTAAGTCATTTTCAGCTGCTGTCGTATGCCAATCTTCTGAGGCGTTATTCCATTTTTTAATATGTTCCGGTTCTGTCCAAACTTTCCAAACAGTTTCAACCGGTGCATTAATTGTTGCACTAATTGTAATTTTATCTCCATCAATCATAATTTTGCTCCTTACTTGTCCAATTTTTATTCATATGTTATTATAGTCGCATCATTTTACTTATAAATTATTTACTTGTGACTTTCAATATTATTCAAAGTTCTACCTATTAGCATATTTCTTTATGTTTCTTTTGGAAACTACAAAATATTTCTATGTTTCAATATTAGCATATTTTGTTTATTTTGACTACTATCTTTAGTGTTTTACAATTAAATTACGCACAATTAATTTTATTCTACAAAAATGACAGAAAAAAAAGAACAGATATATTATTTCTGTTCTTCTCGTTATTTACCCAGGCAATCTTAGTAGATACACTTTCAATTTCTTTTCTTTCTCAACTTATTTTTCAATTCCCATTCTTGCATAAATTCCTTGATCAAAGGGATGTTTCACCTTAACAATCTCTGATACATAATCAGCCAATTCTATTAATTCGGGTTCTGGATTTCTTCCGGTCATAACTACCTCTAAATGTTCCGGCTTATTCTTTAGAAAGGTAAGAAGTGTATCTTTATCAATCAGGTTATAGTTATAGGCACCGATGACTTCATCCATAATGAGCATTTGAATATCCTTATTTTTAATTATTTCCAGTATTTCATTTAAGTACTCCCGATATACCTTCTCTGCTCTTTCTTTTGTTTGTTCATTCATTCTTGAATAGAATCCAAAGGTTTCCTCGCACAGCAAAAGTTCAATATCATCCAGATTATTTAATATGCTTAATTCACTTGACTTATTGTCCTTTAGAAATTGCGTGAACAGAACCTTGCCTCCATTACCAATAAATCGTATGCTAAGCCCAATTGCTGCCGTAGTTTTTCCTTTTCCATCTCCTGTGTATATATGAATTAAACTTTTCATCCTGACCTCCGGTTTTAAATAGCTTTGTTAATTTCCTTATCCTATCATAACTCAAGCTTCTACTTAACTCAACCCAGGAAACCAACACCCTCCCATAGTATTTGATAGATTTTAGCTATATCCATATGCTCTCTTAAGGTCTCTGCAAGTTTCTCATATTGTGCCTCTTTATATTGTTTGTAAAAATTCGATTTATTACGAATGCTCTACTTATATCCGCGTTCATATTGCTTGGGCAAAGTGATACTATAACCTTTTCTTCTCGCTTCATTTAGAACGAATTGTGGATCACGAAGTAAGGTTCTTCCAATCGCTACCAGGTCAGCTCTTTGATTGCCGAGGATTTCTTCTGCCAGATCAATATTATCAATTAAACCCACGGCAATGGTATCCTTCTTACATAATTTTTTAATCTCTTCTGCCAGTCTTACCTGGTATCCAGGGAATATATCTATCTTCTCGCTGGAATTTCCCCCAGAACTAACATGAATAATGTCCAACATAGGGCTGACAGTGTTAAGCATATCCGCCAGTTCTTCCATACTATACCCGTTCTTATTATATTCTGTAGCAGAGATGCGCAGAATAACAGGCTTATCAGCGGTCCAATTTTGATGAACTTGCTCCAGCACTTCTTTAAGAAATCTTGTTCTATTTTCAGGATTACCACCATACTCGTCAGTTCTATGATTACTCATTGGTGATATGAACTGATTAATTAGATATCCATGTGCTCCATGTAATTCCAATGCATCAAATCCAGCTAATTCTGCTCTTTTTGCAGCCTGTCCAAAGTCAATGACAATTTGCTTTATTTCTTCCACTGTTAATTCCTTGGGTACTGTATATCTCTCATTAAACCTGATCGGACTTACACCAACTTGTACTCCGCCGCCTTCGTATTTTCTCCCTGCATGGTTAAGCTGTATTGCAACTTTGGTATCTTGTTCATGGAGACTATCCACAAGCTTTTTCATCCCCGCAATCTGTTCGTCGCACCATAGCCCTAGATCATTATCTGAAATTCTCCCATTTGGCGACACACCAGTGGCTTCAACTATAATTAGTCCAACTCCACCGATTGCCCTGGCTCCATAATGAGCCATATGAAAATTCTTAACATATCCGTCTCCATCAGCGGAGTACATACACATGGGAGGCATAACTATTTTATTTTTAAGGGTCATATTCTTAATTGTATATGGTTGAAATGTTTTCATGCAATTGCTCTTCCTTTCTTTATCAGCAGATTATGCTACAAGTCCTGTAGAAATCTGTATCATCCACTAAGACTTATTAGAATAATTTATCTTAAATTATGAAATTAATTATAAATACTTTAGCATCTTTTGCACTGTATTGACCGTTCTTGAGGTGAGCTTACTTTTATATTCTTTCTTTCCAAGCACCTTGTTACCAAACTCTGATGTTAAGGTATTGCCTTTGGGTACAATCCAATAAATCCCCTCCTCTTCAACAATTAACTGCTCTTTTTCATCCTTGCTACACTGTTGAAAAAGACTCTTTAGTTGTTGTCCGAGTGATTTATCATCATTTATAAGTATATAATGATGGTAACCTTCCGGTACTTCATGCCCTTTTGCTTCCTCCATTATTTCCATGATTTGTTCCTTTGATTTAATAACTAGATTAGCATCATAACCAAAATGAGAACTTAGTCCGTCTTCTAACCTTTTCTTATGCTCATCCAGAGACATTTCTTCTTCTGCGGTAGTTAATATGATATTTCCGGTGGCTAGCACAGTATTAACATTCTGATAATGCATAGCCTCTATTACTCTCTTTAGTTCTTCCATCTTGATACTTATACCATTAACATTGATACCTCTTAAGAAAATAGTAAACGCCTTCATTATCCATCCTTCTTTCATCACTATTAAAAGTACTTTTATGCAAAAATAGGCAAACTCCAATCTTTATGATTGATCGCTCGCCTATTTGTTTTGGATTGTTTTTAATCATATCCCTTTTGAATATAATTTGTCAATATTAATTAACCGAAGTGTTAGGATCTAATAATCTTTAAATCTTCTTTCCTATCCGCTTTTCTTGATACATTTTTATATGGAAAGCGAACTTGACATTTATGTTTTCCTATGATATTGTATAAATGTAAAGTTCACTTTCCATAATCAGAAAAAGAGGTGATGATTTGAAAAACAGGTTGGAAGAAATACGAAAGCAAAAGGGAATAAAGCAAGAAGAACTTGCAGCAGCATTAGAGGTTTCCAGGCAGACCATTGGTTCTTTAGAAAACGGACGCTATAACCCCTCTATCCTGTTAGCCTTTAGAATTGCCCGGTATTTTAACATGTCTATTGAAGAAATATTTATTTATGAGGAGGGAAGCAATGAATAAAAAAATCACTTTATATTTAGTCTTATTATTTCTCGGAATTTGCTTAGTTATTGCAAGTTTCTTTTTTCATGGTGAAGAGGTAAAGGCGATAGGAGGAATACTTATTGGCACTGGTTCTGGTTTTATCGGCCTAAGCATGTCCTTTATCATTGGTAAACACATTGAGCATAAAAATCCAGAGCTTGAAAAACAAGCAAGAATTGAAAACAACGATGAACGAAATATTCTAATTCGTTATCGTGCAAAAGCGAAAGCCGGCGATATCACCCAGTGGTTTATTATGGTGATCTGTTACATTACAATCTTAATCTCCGCACCTGTTTGGGTTTCTCTATCAGTTGTGGGTGTATTCTTACTTTATAATGTTTTAAGTATGTACCTAATGACTAAATATCAAAAGGAAATGTAATAAGAAAAAGGAGGAACGTATTATTGAGTTTTTTACGTATAAAATTAAGCAGTCAAAAGCTGGTCCATCGAGTAATATATACAACATTTCTTTTTTTAGTTCTATTTTTAAGTATAACAATAATAAGTTACTATTTTTTACCTGAAGGGCTTTTAAAAAGTAAAAACCCTTTACATAACTGGGAAAACTCTAGCAATACCTTATTACTGATTTTTCAAATATTCTTTTATAATATGCTTTCTGTGGTAGTGATTGCAATTGGCAGCTTATTCGGACAAAAAAAGGAAATAGAAGCAAATTATCTATCTATTGGATATTTGGCTTTCTTTGTAATGATTAGTCAAAATGCTGTTGTACTAGGAACATGGTCTTTTTCGGTTGTTAGTGCTGCACCCTCTCTCTTTCATCGATTAATTGGCAGCTTTGATCTTTTACATAGAGCCGGTCTTTGGGAGATGTTTGGACAGTTACTTATTACTTGTTCGCTCGCTCACATTGCAACTATTCGCAGCAGTGGCAAAAAAACTGAAACTCGTAAGTTACGTGAAATTCATCTAAGTAAAAATGAAACGCTCGTATTATTAACTGGTTTTGCCTTCATGCTAACAGGAGCCATAATAGAAGGTATCTCCATTCACAGCCTATAGTAACTTATTCATCACTTTAGATTCACATTAGTAATTATTCATTCACATTAGTAATTGACTCTTACAAACTGAAGACTCCTTCTTATTAAGCGTTTAATTTTCACTGCAGAATTCAAGTATTGTTTCCTCACACCAAGCGATTGATGCTTTAGCGGTATAAATTCCTCTTCTTAAGGTCGCTCTAAGATAGCGTACTCTATCCCCGGCAATTTCAGTAATTCCTTTTTCCAGTTCATTTTCTAGTGCTAAATATTTATTAAGTTCTACTTCCTGGCGCTGTTTATATTGATTTAACATCACTATAACCTTCTCCTTAGGAATTGAACTGGAGAAAAGGAATTTCAACATAAATTCTGAACGCACTGGCTGCATTAGAGTTTCTTCTTGCAGCCAATTAAGAAGTTCCATTTTCCCTTCTTCTGTAATTTCATATTTTATTTTTCTGGACTCTTTTTCTCCTTCGACTTGCCTAATACACTTTTCATCTACCAAGGACTTTAAGGTAGGATAGATATGACCGAAGTTCTCGTTCCAAATGCCTGAGATTACGGTATCACAATACTTTTTAATATCATAGCCAGAGCTTGGTTGAATATTTAAGATACCCAGAATTGCAAATCTTGATTTATTTTTTATCATATGGATTTCCTTTCTTTACAGCAATATTAATAAGTATGTATTACAACAAATATCAGCTATCACTTTCGCAGATCCTTTCTATTGTTTCTGCAACCAGTGTAAGATGATCTGCCGCTTTAAACTGTTCCGAAATTTTTTGGCAATTTTCTTTCCATTGTTTTTGAAGTAATAATTCATCTACTGCTTTTTTCAGTATCTCTGGAGTCACTTCTTTAAAGTTTCCAACCATACCAAGCCCTAAATCCTTGATTCTCTTGGCAACCATATGTTGATCGTTGACCATTGGCAGCGCATACATCGGTACCGCATAATGCAGAGCTTCGCTGACACTATTAAATCCAGCATGTGTAATGAATGCATCTGTTTGCATTAATATTTCTATTTGGGGCAAAAAATTACCTACATAAAAGTTATCAGGAATAGCTCCAAGTTGATCCCTACTGCATTTATTACCGATGGACATTACTACAAAATAGTTAGAATCCTTAAAGGCTTCCATACACATTTTATAAAATTCAATAAAATCTGTATTAATACTCCCAAGTGAAATATAAACGAATGGAAGTTTCTGAGGATTAATTATGTCCTGAAGCTCTTGATATGCTTTCTGTGGTGCTGCCCCAGTAAAGAGATATTTTCTGAAATCTGGGCCAACATCACCGTTAAACTCTAGTATTGTATAGACTATATTCCATTCTGCCTTGCTAATAAACACCTCGTCTAACCCTAACCTGGGAATACAATAATCCTTACACACCTTGTCTAATATTTCATAACAATGATCCAGCTGTGGATGTGTCCCTGGCTCCAACATGGAGGGGGGAACTGGAGCATTTTTCATAGCAAAGCTTGAGTGCGAACTAACAACCGGTATCTTTAATATATGCTTTAAGAAAGTCGGAGCACCAAAAAGAGAATCACAAATTATCATATCATAAGACTTTTTACGAATTAACTCAATTATATAGGGAAGCACAGCTTCCGTATAAAGAAGGATATACTCCATAAGCATGTAGAAAGGATGCCTATCGGTAGGTCGATAGAATAATAGAAATTCCTCTAGTTCTGTCGAATAGCCCAGAAATTCTGCACCTGTTGAATTAACTTTTTCCTTAAACTGTTGCGAGCAAAAATAATCTACCTGATTCCCTCTAGCACTTAACTCTTTCACCAAGGGTAGTGTTGGATTAATATGCCCATTAAGATTTGCATTCACAAAAAGTATGTTAGCCATATAGCTTGCCTCCTTATATCACTCTGATACATTGTATGATATATCAGAGTGATATATTAATCAAGAGAAATAATTGTTTTTATATAAAATATTTATAGACCTTCTATCGTTTCTGTAACTCAAAGTCATATTTAACTTGTACTTATTTGATATTTTGTTATAATATTAGCATATGTTAGAGTGTACTAACTTACATTTAAAATACATAAGGGGATAATAATTTATGATAATCGTATATGATAGTTTAACCGGCTTAGGGAAACAATTTGCATTCGTCAAGTTACATAAAAAAGTGTCAGCTTCTGCTGACACTTTCGCTATTTAAAATATCTTTCCGTGGGATTCCGTCACAGGAATAAAATTCGATATCCATTATTTCTGCGATTGTGGGTGCTATATCCACCATCTGAATATCTCCCAAATCATATTTATTCTTTATACCAGCACCCGATATTACTAAATTACATCTGTAATCCGGTTTGTCCGGTGAAAAGCCATGGGTTGCATATTTTATCCCTTGCGTTTCCAAATCCGAAACAATTGGTCCCTCCAAGCCATCATCAAAACAATATCCTTTCTTTGCTTCCAGCATGTATGGAATAGATGGCTCTACTTTAAGGTTATCCAATTCCCCTCTGGTATATATTCTCTCTATACCGTAGCTTTCATTAGCTACTGCCTGATTAAGAATTTTAAGTGCAATTTGCTCTGCCTCAATATCATTCGCCTTAATGTGCAGATATGCGGAACCTCCTGCATTCTGTAGGTAAGCTCTCCATTTCATTTGACCTTCTGCTTCATAGATGAGACCTTCTGCCTTGAATAACTGGTTCAATTTTACTTTATGTCTAATATTAATCTGTCCATGATCACCTATCACAAAAAAAACCGTATCCTCGAAAGTACCTGCTGCCTTGGTAGCTTCAATAATCTCTCCAAGTCTTTCATCCATTCGAAGTAAAACCTTTTCTACTTCTGTACTATCAATTCCGTTCTCATGTTTCGCATCATCCAGGTCGATCAGGTGCATTAGCAATAGATTAGGTTTCTTTCTCTTAATCGTATCTGTTGCACACTTGGTAGTAAAGTTATCAAGATAGGGCTGTTCAATTCCTCTCCTGATATGACCATATTTTTTCTCCATTCGAATGCTTAGGAGTGGACTTCCGTTTTTTAATATTTTAATCGCTTGATTTTCCTTTTTTATCGCTCTTATCTCTGGAATATTATATCGAATGGATGCCTTGCCCGTCACAGGCCAAAGAAATCCAGCAGTTTTAAGCCCACTTTCTTTTACTGCATCATAAATCGTTGGCACTTTAATATCTTTACGAAACCAGAACCACTTTTGATCCTTTTCCTTAATAAAGGGTTGGAGGGGATTATTATGATAAATTCCATGTTTGTCCGGATATACCCCTGTGACCATCGTGGAATGCACCACATAGGTAAGAGTCGGATAGATACTTTTTAATTTATTGGTATACGCTCCACTTTTTATTAGCCCTGAAAGATGTGGCAGCTTACTGGCCTTCTCCCAGTTATCTTCGGAAAAGGCATCATAGGAGATAACCACAACATACTTTGCTCTTCTCGACATTCTATCCCTCCTCCTGCTTTGTATAATATTTTTTATACTCAAACTTCGCAGTTATTATTTTGATAAAATCAATAATTCAAAGTACTTAAGAAAGTATTTAATGTAGTTATCCTAAATCTCAACACCGATCTTCTGCTCTCTAGGTAACGTTAAGAATACAATAAAGCCAATTAAGAATAATGGAATAATTCCAAATATACTAAGTCTTGCATTACCCGTAATCGTGGTAGTCAGCGACATAATTACCGGGCCGATAATTGCGGAGAATTTACCAAATATATTATAAAAGCCAAAGAACTCATTTGAATTATCCTTGGGAACAATCTTTGCATAATAGGATCGGCTAAGTGCTTGAATGCCTCCTTGTGCGGAACCAATTAATGCTCCAAGAATAAATATGTGCCACACTGAAGATATGAAATATGCTGCGATACAGGAAATGATATAAGTGAAGATACCAACAATAATCATTAATCTTGCAGAGTATTTTTTTGCAAGAGTTCCATAGAGTATTGCACATGGGAAGGCTATGATCTGTATAATCAATAGAATTCCTAACAGGGTAAAGGTATTCAGTGCATCATCCCCTAAAACTGAGGTAGCATATGGAACTACCATCTTTATTATGGTATCCACACCATCAATATAAAAAAAGTATGCGCATAAGAAGACAAATACTATTTTGTGCTGTCTGATATTTTTAAATGTAGCACCAAGTCTCTTGAAACTGTTTGCGACAGGACGTGGTTCTGGTTCAATATAGTGTCTCTGTTTTACATTTTTGATCATTGGAACAGTTAATAGTCCCCACCAAAGTGCTGTGATAATAAATCCAATTTGATAACCAATAGCCTTGTCCATTCCCATAAAAAAGATTAAAGCCAAGCTTATTCCGAAAGGAATAACACTGGAGATATAACCAAAGGCAAAACCAAAGGAAGACACCTTGTCCATTCTCTCATCACTGGTAACATCAACAATAAATGCATCATAGAAAATGTTAGCTCCAGAAAAACCTATAGCTGACAGTACAAAAAACAGGACTAATATCTGCCACTGTCCACTGGAAGGAGGCACAAATGCAAGGGCTGCTGTTGCAAATACACCTAAGAAAGTAAAGAACATAAAGAAACGCTTTTTCTTATCTTTATAATCGGCTATTGTACCTAAGATAGGACTTAATATAGCTACAAATATACTGGCAATTGAGTTAAAATACCCAAGATCCATACTGTTTTTTACATTATCAAACATTCCAAAGATAATTGGTAATAATGCTGTTGTTACAGCCATTGAGTAGGCTGAATTACCACAATCCACTAATACCCATGACTTCTCTTCCTTGCTTAACTTCATAAATTAACCCCCTAAAGTATTCAATTTTATAAAAGAACATGTTGTAATTTAATACTTGCAATACCTCATTCTGCTTTCATTATAGCATGAACAAAAACATGTTCATGCTCTTGTTACTCCAATCGGTATTTGCAAGCAAGCTTGCAATACCTCATTCCGCTTTCATTATATCATGTAAAAGCACATGATATTGGCACTGCGTGCCAGCAATGCCCATTTACTTCGTTCAGCGCTGATATAATGTCTATCGACATTATATCATAATAAAATATATAACAGGTAAAAACTGTGTAAAATCCATTTTAATTTTTCTTCAAAAATGCAAAGATTTCAGCATAATATTCTTCTCTAATTTTAGAATCTGCATTATATATTTCATGTTTCGATTCTGGTATAACTACTAATCTGGTATTTCTTGACCTCTTAGCAAAGACTAACTGTCCACCTGCTTTTACTGTAGTATCCTTACCGGCTTGAAAAAGCAGAACAGGTACTTTCACATTGTTAGCATACTTTCTTATCTTACGCACAGCCCTTATACTTGCAAGTGTCCACGCACAGGATGCCCCATAAGTTTGATACTTCTTATCCTGTACTCGTTTGGAGAAGATATCCTCATATCTGGCTTTTGATAAGCAACTGCCTGATTCAAATTGAGGAATACCATCAAAGGGTCCATGTCCTGAAACATATTCTTCCTCAGTGTGGGTAAATTTTTTAAATAACATCACCCACCAGGCAATGGTTGGAGGCGTTTTCCCAAAATCAATTTCTAACATTGGTGAAGATAAGATTGCACAGGTAAAAATCTCTGGATGCACTTCCAAGTATAAAGCCGCAATCGCACCACCCATGGAATGTCCATAGAGCACCAATCTTCTATCCTTTTGATCTTTTCGTACAATCTTAGTAATAAGAATATGCAAGTCCTGCACATATTCGTCGTAGGATTGTTGATGTACTTTACATCTGTCTAACGTATTTCTTTGGGAATAACCATGTCCACGTTGATCATGAATATATACAGAATATCCCTCCTGAAAGAAATAAAAAATTACTTCTTCAAATTTTTTTGTGAATTCACAAAAGCCATGTGACATAACAATGGTTGCTTTTTCCTGTGGATGCACATAGGCTTCATAATATATCTTTGTGCCATCAAAGCTGTCAAAATATCCAGTTTCGCAATTTTCTCCTAAGAGTGGACGAACCTTCAATAGCATCTGTTCTTTATAGTCTTCTTCCCCTATAAAAATCTTATCTTCATTTGCTTTCAATAACTTTTCTTTCATATTCATCCACAACCTTATGCCCTTTATCAGGATAATTTGTAATAATTGCATCTACACCATAATCACATAATAGCTTCATTTCATCTATCTCGTTAGCCGTCCAGGGACGAACCTTAATATTTCTAGCATAACATTCTTCTATAAAATTAGGATACTGGAGATTATAAAGAGCGGGATGCAGTGCTTCAACTCCATAAGATATCGCATATTCTGGCATATTAAGATATCCGTCCTCATACAAAAAGCCTACCTTAACGGATGGAGCTAACTTTTTTAACTTCATTACCGAATAATGATTGAAGGAGGAATAGATTACTCGTTCCTGTAACTCAAATTTACTCGTTAGCTCAAGGACTTTTTCTTCTAATTCTTTATAAAATATAACGCTATTTTTCAGTTCCACATTTATTACTAAAGAAGAATTTTTCATCAGTTGATAAACTTCCTCCAGTGTAGGAATTTTTATGGCACCATACTCTGGAAATTTTTTATTTACATTTAACCTTCTTAGCTCCTCAAAAGTAAAATCTTTTACCCACCCTCTACCGTCACTAACACGATCAACGGTCTCATCATGGATAATAACAAGTTTACCATCTTTTGTCATCTGTACATCTAATTCTATTCCATCTGCTTTTAGCTCTATTGCTTTTTCAAATGCTACTAGTGTATTTTCAGGAGCATATCCGGAAGCTCCCCTGTGTGCCCATATGGATATTCTTTTCATCTGCTTTCCTTTCAATAAAAATATTAAATAATCCTTTGCAATTCTTTCATTTCCTGAATCTTCCTTTATTATACTACCCTTTTTTGAACCTGCAAAGATTAAACTTCGTTATCAATTGATTTATGAAACAGATTCTACTATTGAATCTGGTGATTATCCTGACTCTATTTGAATAACTATCATTTGCTTTTACTATATGTATTTGCTATGATATCAACTGTAACTGTTATTTTATTTGTAAAGGTTAAGGAACGAATGGATAATCAAGAACAAAAACACCAACGACGTGTTCGATATAAAGGTACTCACCCAAAGAAATTCAATGAAAAATATAAGGAATTACAACCGGAGAAATATGCGGATGCAGTGGCAAAGGTAATCCAAAAAGGAAATACCCCTGCTGGTATGCATCGCTCTATTTGTGTTCAAGAAATATTAGAGATCTTACAAATATCACCCGGGCAAATCGGTTTAGATGCAACCTTGGGATATGGAGGGCATACCTTAGAAATCCTGAAACGTTTAGATACTAAGGGACATCTGTATTCACTAGATGTCGATCCAATTGAATTGCCTCGCACCAGAGATCGCCTTCAAAACCTAGGCTATGGCCCTGAGATATTAACGATAAAGCATATGAACTTTTCTGAAATTGACCAAGTTACTGTAGAATCTGGTCCACTTAATTTTATACTGGCAGATCTGGGTGTGTCCTCCATGCAAATAGATAATCCTGATCGTGGTTTTTCCTTTAAGACCGAAGGTCCCTTGGACCTAAGGCTCAATCCAGAAAAGGGTATTTCAGCAGCTGAGCTTTTAAAAACTATCTCTCAGGAAGAATTACAGGGAATGTTACTAGAAAATTCGGATGAACCCTATGCCAAAGAAATCTCACGTGCTATCATTTTAGAATTCAAAAAGGGAAGAGAAATTACAACCACCACACAGCTCCAACAAGTGATAAAAGACGCACTGAAATTCCTGCCGGAGGTGAATAAAACCGAAGCCATAAAGAAATCCTGTCAACGCTGTTTTCAAGCTCTGCGAATTGATGTAAATAATGAGTTGGAAGTACTATATAATTTTTTAGAGAAAATTCCTTCGACCTTAGCACCAGGAGGCCGTGTAGCTATTCTCACCTTCCATTCTGGTGAAGATCGCTTAGTAAAGAAATCCTTTCAGCATTTCTACCGCGAAGGTATCTATAAAGAAATAGCTCCAGAAGCGATACGTCCATCCACAGCGGAATGTAATTCCAATAGCCGTGCAAAATGTGCAAAATTACGTTGGGCGATTAAAGCTTAATGATGAAATAAACAAGATGAAATGATAAGTCGTTTCCTCTTGTCATGAATAAATGAAAAGAGGCTGTTGTAACAGGTTGTAACAGCCCCTTTTCTATATATTTACTTTAGTTACCTTAAGCTGTCTATCACCAATCTTGGTACCTTTCATGGTTTCGTAGACCAGCTGACCTTTTCCATTCAAAATCTCAACATACGTTAGTGTCTCTTGAATCGTTATAATTCCAATATCTTCTGCAGTGACACCTTTAATATTTGAAATAACTCCAACAAAATTGGTTGCCCTAAGTTTCTTTTTCTTTCCACCGTTAAACCGAAGCTTTATAATTTCTTTATTCAAATGACTACTTTTCAATATTTTGAGTTCTGGAATTGCATTCATCTTTTCTTCAAAAGCGTATTTTTTAAGCAATACCTCTTCTTTTGAAGGGCTTGACATTTTCGTAATCCCAAAGCCGATATATTCTTCTATTTCAGCTAAATATCTATCTTCTGATGGTGTTATTAACGTAATTGCTTTCCCTGCTTGTCCAGCGCGTCCGGTTCTCCCTGTTCGATGAACATACACTGCTTTATCGTAGGGAATATCGTAGTTGATGACTAATGAGATATTTTCTATATCTATCCCCCTGGCAGCTACATCTGTAGCAATAAGATAGGTAAACTGTCCTTTTTTAAAGCGCTTCATAACCGCTAATCTATCGTCCTGCTCCATACCACCGTGTATTTTATCACATCGATATCCCTTTTTCGTCAATTTCCCGCTTAGCTCGTCCACTCGTTCCTTGGTTCTGCAAAAGATAATACAACTATCCGGATTTTCAACAATGGTTATTTCTTTTAATAAAGATAGCTTCTCTTCTTCCAGGGTTTGATAAAGAAGATGTTTTATTTCTGCAGTGGTTATTCCTTCTCCATTTACCTCAATATGAATTGGTGCTTGCATATAACTTGAAGCAATTCTTTTCACTGCTTCTGGAAGAGTTGCTGAAAACAAAAATGTAACCCGCTCTTTCGGAAGTTCCTTTAGTATTACTTCAACTTGATCAAGAAAACCCATATCCAGCATTCGATCCGCTTCATCAATGACCAAATATTTTATTTTACTTAGATTTAATGTCCCCTTTCTTATATGGTCATAGACTCGCCCAGGAGTACCTGCAACCACATGGGTCTTTTGCTTTAATTCAGTCTTTTCTAGCGCAAAAGGGTGTCTTCCAAAAATAGCTGCTGCTTTAATTCGTTTGAATCTACCGATATCTGTAAAATCCTCTTTTACTTGCACAGCAAGCTCCCTGGTTGGCGTTAGCACAAGTACCTGTGCTTTGTTCTCCAGCCAGTCAATTTGTTCACAGATTGGTATTGCATATGCGGCTGTTTTTCCACTTCCTGTCTGTGCGGCTACGAATAAGTCCCTGTTTTCTAATGCTAAAGGAATAACACGCTCTTGGACAATTGTGGGGTTTTTGAACTCCAGCCCCTCAATTGCTCTCTTTATCTCATTACTTATTTTATAATTATTAAAACCTGTTTTACTCATTTTAAACCTTTATCCTATAATAGTTAATAAATACTCATTTCTCATTTTAAGCCAATCTCTTAGATATTCCACATTACCTTCAAAAGTACTCTCCGGAACTCGTTCAAGTATAAAATCATTTACAAACCCCCAGCCTGTATTGGTAAAATTCCGTTCAAAGGATTTGCCAAACCTTTCTATGAGAAGGTCTATTTGATTCTTTCCTAAAGAATTATCTTCATACAAATTGACAATTTTATTCTGAAGTTCCAGGTATCTTCTACTTAATGCTTCTTTAAACTCTGGAAACTCATAACAATAACTATATAAATTCTTATTGCACCATAATCCTAAATAACTTGAATTTGGACCAAATCCCTCATGATAATTGTAATCATAGTAAAAGTGCTCTTCTGCATTTCCCGAAGATAAATCATTATCCCAAGGCGGCCCTCCATATAACTTCCCATCTTTTATATAAAATCTTGTAGAAGAATAATCGATATCCACCACTTTAAACAATTCATTGGTAATATAAAAATCAATATAAGACCTTTCGTCAACGTAGCTGGTAAAAAGCTCCCAATCTCTGTCTTGTATGGCTTGTTCTACCTTTCTGAAGAATTCAGTAATCATCTCTAATTGTTCATCACTGGCTACCTCAGGTTCATTAATTCCGAAACGATATCCAAAAATAGGAGTATTAAAGTAAGTTGTACCCTCATCAACTCTTTCATATTCTCTCTCAATTAGAAAGTCACCATTTTCTGAATCAATATCTACTCTTGTAGCTGCTTCTTCCACTACCTCTGTAATTAAATAATTTCCCATATATCTTCCATTTAAATATAAGTCTGCAAAAGTACAATCTGGTGCGTATTCTAGTCCTATATTCTTTGCAAAATCAAATACCATTTTGTTTCGCATCAGAGATTTGTCAAAGGCATTTGCGATAAGCGCCCATTTTTTTGCCTTTCCCATACCTAGTACGTCTTGTTTCTCAGAAAATTTAATGGTATACGTCTTCTTCGCTACCTCTGTAGAAGAGTTTCCCCTAATTTTAAGCTCTGCAGTATCATCAATGATATCCTCAAAGTCACCACCTTCTTTATCCAAAACAGCGACCGAAATTGAAGTATATTCTTTCGTTATTACTCCTTCGTTGTGTTTCAAATAAAGTTGAGGAACTTCGGATAAGGGAAAGATAAACTCTAGTACCTTCTCAATATCCTGTGTATAGGAATCCACCATTTCCTGTGACATAGAACTTTTATTAACGTCAACATAATCCAACAGCTCTTTTAAATCGGTTGCCCAGGTTTTGCTCAGACGTATATTGTAATGCTCCGGTACTTTTTCTAAAGCAGCATTCAATTTACTATAATCTATATCTGGATTTAGTTCAATGATTTTATTCGTATCTCCTTGATTTTGATTTAGACTTTCCCTTTCTCCTGCTTGATCCAATACCAATGGTTTGATCAATAAAATTATTATTCCTATCCCTATGATTACTGAAATAATTAAGCAACCCATAATAAGCTTTTTATTTCTTTGCAATGCATTCCCCCACTTTTCATATTTATATTTTTACTTTTAATTACTTTGCTTTAACTCTTTTCTGCTTTAACTCTTTTCTGCTTTAACTCTTATTTGCTTTTAACTCTTATTTGCTTTTAACTCTTATTTACTCTAACTCTTTTTTGCTCTAACTCTTTTTTGCTCTAACTCTTTTTTACTCTAACTCTTTTTTGCTTTTACTTTCTCTCTTTGTCTAAATTAAGTAGGCATGTTTTACGTTAAACTTACTATAAATACTTTATATGAAATGCTTTTTATGTGACTATTTACCTTTCAGAATCTATTATTGCATTATTTATTCTAACTGTCAATAATCATAGTTGGAATAATAATGCATTGGAGCTCCATAGTTTGTATATAGAAACGTAACAGTTCAGGCATAAGCTCGCTTAAGGAGAACTGTTAGAACAAAAAGTGTGCTATGCTCACTCTCGCGTTCAAACATTTTTAAAGCACACCTTTTGTTCCGTGTAGCTGCCATCATTAGCCCAAAGGGCTTATTAAATAATAGGGAATTCCAAGAAATTTCCTGTTATTTAAAAGTAGTTGAGTTTCAAACTACTTGAAACTCAACTACTAAAATTCTATCTATTAAATAACCTTAATGAAAATGTTGCGGTGTCGTAAAAGTAGTGCATTCTCCTGTCGTCGGATTATACAAGGATTGATAACATTTAGAGCAATATAAATCCACATAGTCTTTCTTGATACCAAAGTAATGTGCACTCCAACGCTTTTTACTTCCGCATACAGGGCACTCATGCTCCAATACATGATTAATGTAATAATAAGTTATTAGTAAACCAATCACAAATAATGATAATATAAATGCCATAAAATTATCTCCATTTTTGCAAAGAAGTAACAATACATGTATTTACCTTAATCAGAGCTGCTTAACTTGCTGTCGATTTACTGTCAAATTTATGCATTCCATTTTATGCGTACTGATTCTAATCATATTTTTTATTATTACAATTATTAATTTACATTTTATTTCATGTAATTATTATAGCATTATTTAATTAAATATCCACCTTTATTTTCCTAAAAACTAGGCATCTTGTAGCATATATTCTTTATAATAATATCTCTTTCGACCTGTACCTTCTCTTGCCTTAGAGTTAATAATATCATTTTATCAACTTAGCAAGGTAATCATCCTTCACAAAACTCATAGTATTATATAGCACAAGTACATCTGTAATTCCATTCTCCTCCATATACGCTTCCACGCTTCCACTATAGTAACGAAAATCAATCATATAAGTCTTTTCAAAGTGATTTACTGTAAAGGGCACAAAGGAATGAGCAAAGGAATCCTTTATGACCAAAAGTTTTCTTCCATTCCTATTATTTGTTTCAATTTCAACAATAGGATTATTTCCTCCCATATAAACCGAATACTTATCTTTTCCTTCCAATTTACTATAGTCATATAAGGAATTAGCTTTGTCCGTTAAATTATATATCAATTGATAACCCATATCCTCTTTCCTTTGATACAAGTATATATCATCTGGTTTTACTTTCACATTAACCTTGGAGTGTAAGGTACCATAAAATTCATTTGTAGCTAAGATGATATCAAACTGATCTTGCTCAATTGCCTCAACCCCTATCTCCTTACACCATTGTTCATAAGCATAATAAGCACCCAGTGCAGTCCAATGATGATCTGTTCGATAGTATATATATTCTTCCTTATGCTTTCCTAGCGTATCTCTAAGATCGAGAAAGGCTCCTTTTGGCAGAGCTGCAATCAATTGATCCATATAGTTATTCTGGTCGTAACCTGTAGCAAAGAGCGGCAACTTATCTGTTAGTATTTCAGATGCAGTTGGTACTAATATAGCTTTAACTCGCTCTTTTCCAAGCTTAGATAAGTATTTATCTACAAACTGAACTAAATACTCTTTGTTCTTTTCTGCAAGTTTCTCCGATACATCCTTACCCGTATGTTTTTCAATCAGATAGCCGTCTTTTGCAAAATAGACAGAATTAATATCCTGCTTCAACATAGCTCTTTCCAGCATTGTTTTTATACTAATCCATTCATCACGCAGAACAAATTGATCGTTAATATAATCATTTATCCCATTCATATAGTCACCCTTTATAAACTTTTCAAAGGTGAACTTTGGAATCGCAGCCAGATATCTATTCTCATTTTCGGAAAAAACTTTAGCTGGTGTAATCAGATTCCATAGGATAAAGGTAGACCATAATACGGCAAATACCAGAAAGAATATTCTATTAAAAGTAAACTTTCTATTCATTTCCTCTCATCCCTCTCTTAGAATCTAAAATACAAAAATGGGTTATACGTACTTCCTACTAAATAAGCAATGCATCCCGCAAATACCAATAAATACGCTACTGTGGCACCTATAAATACACTTTTACTATTGGAGGTTTCTGCAAAGACAATTACCTTCTTAAAATGAGGTGTTGAAAAGTAGGCAGCCAAGATAAAAATAACACCATACCCAAACAAATAATATAAACTCTGATTATTATAAAATGGCACTCCCGTTAACCCGAACATTCCTTTTAGATAATCTTTCATTGTAGTAAGGTCTTCAAAATAAAAAATCACCCAACTTATCATAACCAGGAAAATCGTATACAGGTGTCGAAACACTCTTGGTAATCGGTCAAGAATTTTTAATACATAATACTTTTCAGCAATTAAGATAATCGCAAAATATAGTCCCCAAAAGATAAAATTCCAGGAGGCTCCATGCCAAAAACCAGTTAATGCCCAGACAAGCACTAAATTTCTTAGATGTTTGACTTTTGAACATCGATTTCCACCAAGTGGGATGTACACATAATCACGGAACCAGGAACCCAGAGTAATATGCCATCGACGCCAGAATTCTGTGATACTTTTGGAGATGTAGGGATAATTGAAATTTTCATCAAAGGTTAGTCCAAAGATTCTCGCCAGACCGATTGCCATATCAGAGTAACCCGAGAAATCAAAGTAAATCTGAAAAGTGTAGGCTATAATTCCAAGCCAGTATAAGAGAATGGAACCTTCACCTGCAGTACCGCTGGATATTTGGCTCCATAATAGCCCAGTGTTATTTGCAATCAGCACTTTCTTGGCTAGACCAATGGTAAAGCGACGCATGCCCAAAGAAAAACTATCCTGCGTCAGTCTGTGATCATCCAAATCGTTCTCAACCGTCACATACCGTACAATTGGACCAGCAATAATCTGTGGAAATAAGGTGGTATAAGCAAGGTAATTATAAAAGGTTTTCTCACAGCTCGTGGTACCTCTATATACATCTATTGCATAGGAAATGGACTGAAAGGAGTTAAAGGACACTCCAATTGGAAGTATGATTTGCACAAATGGAGATTCCACTCCAAACAGTCCAAATAGATTACCCATTAAAAAGTTCGTGTATTTAAAGAAAATAAGAACACTCAAATTGCTACACACCGAAATCAACATATACACTCTACGTCGTCTCTTATTCTCCCGATGTTTTTCCATGAGCTTAGCACAGATGAAATCCTCCACCGAGAGCAACAGCATGATTGGTATAAATCTGATTTCGCCCCAGGCATAAAATACCAGACTTGCAATAATCATTACTAAATTCTTTAATTTGTTGGGTGCCAGAAAATATATAATAATAAGCGCGGGTAAAAAATAAAATAAAAATGTCAAGCTGCTAAAAACCATTACAATTTCCCCACCTTTGGTATCTCAAATTATTTGAAGAGTCCGTTAAAAGCTTCCACTGCTTTAGTCACTTCCTCCTCTGCAAATTGCTTCATATCTTCTTCGGTAGGATTTTCACTTTCATTAACCGCACCTAATAGAAAGAAACCTACAAAGTCACCATTACGAACTACTTTAGTTGCATTTATCTTAGGTACGTTCATTGGATATTGAAGTGTATCAGCCATTTTCTTATCCTTTGCATCATTTAATGCTGCCTCAACCTCATCTGCTTTTCCTTCAGCAGCCTTTACTATTACGACTCTATCCGCATTAACGCCAATCATTGGTTGTTCTGCCTTTACTTCCTCATACATATCGGAAGTCAGACCAAATTCTGTTTCAAGAAATTCTGGAGTAATCTCTGTATTAGGATAATAATTTTCCCCATAGGCTTCTTTAATTGCTTCTAATATTTTATCTACTGTTATGTCGGAATTGCTGCTTCCTGAATTATCATTATCTGTTGCTGTATTGTCGTTATTATCTACATCCGTGTCCTCATCTGTATCCTTATCATCTGTAGCACTATTATTAGAGTTATTATTTTCTGCTGGACTGTTGGTATCTGATTTTGTACAACCAGTAAAGATTGCTGTAGTAATTGCTATCGTAAATAGAATTGTAATTAATTTTCTCATTTTATTTTTCCTTTCATTTACATGTTTATTTTTTTGCATTTTACACTTTATATTTTAAATGCATCTTCTTGTATCATCTCACGTGTTGTGTACCCTATACTATATCTTTCATTTGTATATTTATTTTGATATTTCGATTAACTCTTCTTCCGTTAATACCCCCCAAAAAGGGCTAACAAAGGTATTATCTTCTGTTTTAATAAAAGTCTCCATAAGCACTGCTCCGTTAGAATCTACCTGTAAAAACGCAATGGCTGAATCACCTGCGATTAGTCCGATATTATTACCATTAAAAAAATCTGTAATTAGTGTCTCGTTACCTGAGTTCCTGAATATCTTTACAATCTCTTGCTGTAATACCCCATGATTATCCTTAACCTTAATCTCAACAATATCGGTGGCCTGCTCCAGTATTTGAACCGAATTAATACTTTTTACACCATAAGGAGCGGGTGAGTTGATAGGCTCCATGTTTTCTTGTAATTTAATAAAGTAGATTGTTGAAGACATCAGCAATATAAAACCTGCTGCCATTCCTAAATATTTTGTATACCTTGTACTATATTTTTGCTTCCTCTTCTTATTAAAGGAAGTTTCCAACGGGTTGATGTCATAATCAACTACTTCAGGGATTTGTTCTTCTGCCTTTAATTCTTCTCTTTTTAATTCTTCTGCTTTTAGCTCTTCTGCCTTTTTATATACACCGTTCAAAAACTCATTATCAGATTTCATAAGAAAAACCTCCTTTCTCCAAAACCTGCTTCAAACGTTTTTTTGCTCGATGGGATAAAACTTTGATGGCTGATTCAGATTTATCCATTACAACAGCTGCTTCCGATAAGGATAAACCATTTAAATCAACTAATATAATTACTTGCTGATACTCCGGTTTTAATTCCTTCAACTGATTTTTTAACATTGTGATATCATTATTCTTAAAAACAACCTCCTCCAAGGTATTAGCATCAGTTGTATCTGCCTCCTCCAAGGAAACATAACTATATTTTGATTCCTTGCGTATAAAGTCTATTGCGCGCCTCTTACCTAACATAAATAAGAAGGTCTTAAACGCATACTGTGTCGCGTATTGCTCCGGTTTAATATAGATATAAGCAAAAACCTCCTGTGCTATATCCTCCGCTACATGATAACTTTTCACATATTGCATGATAAAATAAACCAAACTATGACGATGTCGTATTACAAGCTCTTCGAAGGAAGCTTTATCTCCCTCCAAAAAGGCGTAATACAGAGATTTGTCAGAAATCATTTGAAGTGCACCTCGTTTGACTTTCTTTTGTTTGTCATTTATTATTCGTAATAAATTTAAAATGGTTACACCTAAGTTTAAAATATTTTTATTTTCATTTCTGTTAATAAATAGTACCTATACTTAGCACTTGGAGTTCACTCCATAGCAAGAACTTTTTTATTTAATATTTTTTGACTGTTTTTTTCTATGAAGTATGTAAATCTAGTTATTAATCATCCCCTTATTTTGCATTGACACAATGTAATTGATAAAATATAATAATAATGTAAATTTAATTAACACTGTTAAGCGAGGTAATTATATGGGTATTAAAGAACGTCGTGAAATAGAAAAAACAGAAATGAAAAATAAAATAAAAGCTGCAGCTATTGAGCTGATTGAACAAGAGGGCTATGAAAAATTATCTATCAGAAAAATCGCTGCTAAAATCGAGTATTCACCGACAACCATTTACCTTTACTACAAAGATAAAGCAGAGATTATCACAGACATGTCCAATGAGCTTTATAATAAAATTGTGAACAATGCTGATGCCATCATGAATGATACTACTGCACTTTCCATAGATCAGCGAGTACAAAGCATTATTAATACCTTTGTAACGAGTCTTTGCGGTGAGCCTGAAATGGTAAAAGCCATTATGTATAGTGGAGTAAATGTGATATTTTCAAATGAATGTAAAAATTCTACGCCTTCTAATTCGGGAATAGCTAAACTTGATAGTATTTTAGCGGAAGGGATAGCTCAAAATGTGTTGAAGCCTAATGTAACTAACACTTCGTGGATGATTATTAGTGCATTACTGGGTTTCGTTATGAGTGCCATCGAAAATAAATTATATAACTTGGACGATTTTGACCAACTTGTGGATGATTTCATAAAAATCCTAATGGGCGGAATTAGACAGTAAACACACTGAAAAATTAAGATATATTTAGAAATATTAGCATTTGACATGGGAGGTGGAATATATGCTTTGGATGGTGATAGGTATAATTGTACTAGCAATCACGGTAATGTACTTAGCAATACCCGGAGGTAGACTTTGGAAACAATATCTTGCAGATATAAAAAGCTCCTTGACCGAAACAAATCGGCAAAGAAGCTCAAAATGTGTTTTTACGGATAATACTATTGCTGAACTGCCCGCTTTGCTCCGCCAGCATATCATCAATGGGGGCTATATAGGAAAATCCCTTATGGATAATATGCTGATAGATTTTCACAACACAAAGTTTCGAATGTCGGCTGGCAACGACCCAATTAAAATAAAATACATGCAGGTCAATTTTGCAAACAGACCTGACCGCCACGCTTTTTTGACAGGGCGAATAGCAGGTATCCCATTGCAGGCGAAAGACAGCGTGTTGGATGGCTTCGGCTCTATGACAGGATTTCTTGCCAAGCAGATTCAACTTTTTCGTTCTACCGGGCCTGAAATGGATCAAGGCCAGTTGATAACAGTGCTGGCAGACGCAGTATATATGCCGTCCTTGTTTTTGCAGGAGTATGTGTCATGGATAGTCATTGATGACCACACCGTTGAAGGCAAGATTTCCTGGAAAGGAATTTCTGCCAGGGGTAGATTTACTTTTAACAATGCTGGCAACATTATAAGATTTGATACCAAGGATCGGTATATGGACGAGAACGGGAAAGGTAGCTCACTGGTACCCTGGTATGTAACCTATTCTAATTACAAAGAGCAGAATAATTACTTTCAGCCAGGAAGCATAAGTGTAAATTGGATTCTGCCGGATGGTGACGACACCTACTTTATAAGCGATAATATCGAGATTCAATACTCAGTAAATGAAGTTCATTAGGAACAATTAAATTAACCCCTTTTAATGTTAAGCTATATCAATAGTTGACATTATGCTAATTATTAAAAGGGGGCTTTACGAATTATTCTTAACAAGTTTAAACTAATGTTTTATCTAGATAATTTCTATTTCATCAAGCAACTTTAAATCTTTACATATGGATTAAGAAACTGACCATGTTTCTTCGTCTTTTTACCATATTGAATTACAAAATTAGGGCAACGATGAAGACACCCAAGACATAGAGTACATTCTGTTTTGACCCACTCGGGTTTTCCATTTTTCATAGCAATTGCATTGGTTGGACATTTCATCGCGCATTTTCCGCAACTGATACATCCCTCCTCCAAATGAAATCTCTGCGTTCTTCTAAGCTTTTGATATACGGGATAATAGACTCTTTCAACAATACTTGGTACCTTACTTAAATTATAATCTCCCACCATTCTTTGCTTAATCTGGCTACAAACTTGGGCAATTTGATTTTCGGCTTTATTATTAATCTTTGTGATCTTATCTTTGTCTGTTAAATCAAATACCGGAGTCCAAGTATCCACCATTTTAATACCATAACTTCCGTTTATGGGAATTCCCTTTTTTTGAAATGACTCCTTCAACCTCTTACCGGTCTGTCCTGAAGTCGTTCCATATGTACTAACAGTAAAAACATAGGCGTTCTCTGCTTTATGCAATTCCAGCTTATCTAAAAACTCATTCACAACCGTTGGCAATCCCAAAAAATAGGTTGGCGTAATAAATCCAATGTATTTTTCATCCTGAAAATCAAAGGAAAAGTTCTCATTTGTATCACAATCAATTATTGAAACCACTTTTTCATTTAACTCTTTTGCTATGCATTCTGCCACATACTTACTATTTCCCGTCGCTGAAAAATAAAAAATCATGTCCTCGTAAGCTCCTTTCTTATTCTTCCTATTCCGAATCATGAATAACTCTCCTATCAAAAAACTTATTCAAAGATTGGAAATTGCATACATAATTTGTAATATTAGTATAATTGAAGAAGGAAAGAACTACAAGTACCAGAAAATACATATATTTTAAATATCTATTTCAATAAAGGAACCGTATTTTTTATCTGCTCTTATCCAACAAATAGTCTGAAAGATAAGGGTTCACCTGATTAACATCGATTCCATGACTTTGTAAATCGCGCTCCATGTTCTGGTTCATTTTCTTCACCATTACTTTAAAAATTATAACAGGTAGCTTAAACTGTGCTTTTTGGTATACTTCTGGAGGGGATATTTCATCTAGAATAATGTGTCGAAAGAATATCTTCAACTGTTTGATTACCCTCTTTGCATTCGGCAGCTTGGATAGAGGTTTCCCATCCAGATATGCCCCCATTCCCATAACAAAACCACCCTTAAAGACCATACCACATTTTTTGCAAAAGATATCTAACATAAACAATCCGCTCTCATGAGTGTGCGCATATGGCATCCCCCCTTGAATGATTCCGTACATACTTTTCCCTTGCAGAAGCTCCTTATGAGTGAGCAGTTCCTCTAGCAGCACAATTGTATCTGCCGGATAAGTATTAATATAGCAAGGTCCACTGATGATTATTGTATCCGCTTCGATCGCCTTAGTTCTTAAATTATCCAAGTGAGCTAAGTTCTGATATAAGTGAAACAACTCGGTTTGGCATCCTTTCGCTTCAACAAATGTTTTACACAATTGCAGCATAGTGAAGCTAGTTCCCTTTGTTCGGGGGCTGGCATTAATCAATACTATTTTCTTCATACTCTCAGAACCTCCTTCGCTATGTTTTCCTTCATTTCAGAAGTGAGCACGCTGTCTATAATAAATACCTTTCCAGTACCCCGGGTTATAATGATATTTTCTTGATGAAGTCTTTTAAATACCTTAATCTCTTCTTCTAGACAGTTTTCGTTCTTCCCTAATACAAAAAATTTAAACTGCTTGCCTTTCATACCTGCCTTTACTAACTCATTTTGCTCGACCATATAATGACGATCCATTATTAAGGCAAATTTATCGAATACTCTTTTTATTTTAAATGAATAGCTTCCAAATGTAATTGGAGTAACAAAAATAACTGCCTCCGCTCCAATAACCTTTGGATAAATCCAATCTCCATCATCTCGAACTACGCATTTTCCATAAGTCTTATAAGTACATCCACCACAACTTACACAGGGTTTTACATTTACCCTATCCAAAGAAATATATTCGACTTGAATTTCATGCGTCATTAATGTTTGTTGGAGTTCTAAACCAATTTGCTGTTTACCTTCATCTGCAATTATTACAATCATTTCGTCTTCCTTTCGAAATATGAAATCATCTAGCCCTCATGAACTACTTTTTACCTTTTAAATATGATAAATCAATAGTTATCATTTACTTCTATTTGCCTTCTATTAATCACTATATCCCTTTTTCAAAGCTTTACTAACCGCACTTTTAATAGCTTCACTTGAAAGGGTTGCACCACTGACAGCATCCACATCAAAGTTGTTTCGCTCAATCATTCGATCCGTGATGGTTTCTGCTTTACCGCCAAATCCATTTTGGTGTTCAATAATATCAATATTAACTATAGCATGATCCTTAACACTTACATCAACCTTTACAAGCACAAGTCCTGCGTTGGTCTCTCCTTGATAAGTTCCATCTGCAACTAGCTCCATATCAATCTTTTCATATAGCATAGTTTCTAGTGCTGTATTTGCTTTGCTTGTCAACAGCAAAAATCCACCTAAAACAAAAATAATTACAACTACCAGAACAATGAAAACCTTTTTCATTAATTTTTACTCCTCTCACATATACATATTTTCAATTTATTTATAACTATGTTCATTAAGATAACACTGTTATTTTATAATAATACTATTTTACCTCCATGTCAACAATTACCAGGGATTTTAATTAAATTCTTATTATTAAAATACAATATAAAGAAAAACACCATACCTTACCTGTCTGATGTTTCAGACTGTAGAATACAGGCTTAACCTCTTGGTTGCAGAACAAAAGTGTGCTTTGCACACTCTCGCGTTCAAATACTTTTAAAGCACAGCTTTTGTTCCGCGCGCGTAGCTGCGCATCATTAGCCCGCAGGGCTTTTTATATAACAGGAAATTCGAAGGAATT
>JAEWQV010000037.1 GCA_023399055.1 Bacillota bacterium
AAAAATATGACATGGATGTAATTGTTTTTGCTGCTGCCTGTACTTGCATGTTAGCCCCCAAAGGTGAAAACATGCTGCAAATAACCAACACTGCTGCAAGCATAAAACCAAGTGCCCTTTTGTTTAAGCTGTTTCCCTTCTCCTTAAATTTCCTCATTTTTTCCTCCTTTTAAAATATGGTTGATAGTTTCAATCTTTAAGTCGATAGAAATAAGCATTTCTATCTCTATACCAGCTTATTTTCCCTCCCAAGTTGTTACTTCTATTGTAATTTCCATCTTTACCCATTTTAAAGGCATATTTTTTTAATTTAAGTATACTTTTTTTATTTTTTGCAGTTTTTTTATAACCTTTGTATAATATTTTATATTTTTTATTCTTTTTTTGCATAAATATCATAGTTTTTGTTTTCATACTCCGAAGACAAAAAAACAAGGCTTCCAACAGTCGGTGATTGTTACCGAAAGTCTGGAAACCTTTGATTTCTAGTCCTTTAGAGCTTATTTATCTTAGCGTGACATCAAGACAACGGTCTCCATATGCCTTGAGGAGATAAATGTCTTTAAAAAGCTAATATTAGCATATTGGACAATTCCACTATCCCCTTGTTCCTAAAATAAAACCAAGCCCTAAAGCAAATAGCACAATAATCGGAGCAGGTATTTTTTTTGATATCAATAGTAAGGCTGTAACAAGCACAACTAGAATATTGTCGATTGCGAATCCACTTTCTTGCATCAGTATAATCGCCGATACAGCTATTAATCCACCCGCAACAGCTGTTATCCCTCTCAAAGAAACCTTTATTCCTCGAATTTTCTTTAAGTTTTCCCATATCGGATATACAAAGTAAATCAGAAGAATTCCGGGTAAAAATATACCTATACCGCTTGCCATTGCACCTAAAACTTGAGTTAGTATGTTCCCCCCACGAGATGCCATGCCACCGGCGTAAGCACTAAAACTAAACATTGGTCCAGGCAACCCTTGTACAAGGCCAAAACCCGTTAGAAATTCTTGATGGGTCATGTACTGATTTACTTCAACGAGTTCGCTATACATAAGAGGTATAACTACCTGCCCACCTCCTATTACCAAGTAGCCATAACGATAAAAATTTTCAAAAAGATGGGCAATTCGATTATCCCATACAAATGTTAACAGGAGACTACCAGACGCAAAAATCCCAAAAGCAAATAAGTATTTCCATGAAGGATTTAATTTCACCTGGTTCCAAAGATTTTTTTCTTTAGAGGTTATAATGCTCACCAGTCCACCAAGAATTAAAACAAATGGATAGACCCATGGCTCACGAATCAAATAAGTAGTTATTGATCCAAATATAAATAATGTTAAAGTGACCTTATCCGTTACTACTTTTCTACCTATGCGATAAGCTGCAACTAGAATAAACCCTACTGCCATTGAGCCTGTATATCTGAGTCCATCCTGTGATAAATTCATGCTGACTAAAAATTGACTTAAAAACGAAAGTAAGGTCATAACTGTAAGTACAGGTAAAGCCCACACCAACATAGTTAACAGTCCTAGCCATGGCCCACCTACCTTATACCCAATGGCAACGATTGTCTGGGTGCTGCTTGGACCTGGAAGAATTCCAGTGACTGCTATCAACTCCACCATTTCTTCCTCAGTTAAATACTTCTTCTTAATTACCAGTTGATCTGTAAAAACACCAAAATGCGCTTCTGGTCCACCGTATGCTCCTAAAGAACAAATAAATACATCCTTTAAAAAAGCACGCCATTTTATATTCTTCATTTTATTTTCCTCCTTACCTTTCTCTTACCCAAAGTTCCATCCATACTCTTCCAGACGGTTATAAATATCAAACCATCCCTCCTTTTGCATAAGTCCATCTGGCGAACCACTTTCTACGACCTTACCTGTGACTCCTTGTGGTAATTGTGCAATTTGAACTAAATTGGTGAATGGCATAGAGGCGCCTACTCTTTTATTTCCTTAAATAATTCATAGGCTTTTGCCCGTGCTTCTTTTAAAATGTCTTCTCCATGAGCTGTTATCCGGTAATATTTCCTGATCTTCCCCTCTACATTCTCTTCTGAAGATACAAGTAGTCCGTCCTTCTCCATTCCATTTAGAATCGGATAAAGCGTACCCGCGCTAATATTGTATCCATGGCACTCAAGCTCCTCAATCATCCAAAGTCCATAAATAGGCTCCTTTTTGGCATGGTGCAAAATGTGGATATTAATGAATCCTAAAAATAATTTTCTTAATACTTTTTCAGGCATTGTTCTTCTCCTATTTATATGAACACTCATTATCGTATTTCGTTATCGTGTTTCGATATATACATAGCATAAAAATCTAACTTCTGTCAACCTCATATTCATGGATAATTTCGTTCAAGCTCCAATTTGTTTTGGTATATTATACGTAGGTATTGATTATTTCCAAAGTTTTTAATCAAATCATATCCTTTGTCATCTTTCTCTTTACTAATTATAGGTATGAAAAAGAGGCAGAGTCTATAAGTCATTTAAGTTGACCTATAAACTCTGCCTCATAATTTTTACTTATTCAAATTTGCCATCCGAGCTAACTTAAAAGTTGTGATTTTCCGTTTTTGAGTTAACCATCTGCTATACCGTTTCGTTTTTGTATAAGCATTCCTTGGGAACGTTAAACTGTCAAAGCTCCTTAACGTCATAATTACTGAACTTTTGTATAAATCTCGATTCTTTCTTATTCACAAGGTTGAACTGAAATCTAATTATCTCTTACTGAATGTATATCAGCAGTGTACGCTTTATGTATTCCTGAAGTAAAGCTCCTGAAATAGCTGTTACCTGACTGCTAAGCTTAACATCATAATATCCATAGAAGGAGTTTGTTGCTAAAACCGTAAGTATCTTTCCATCCTCAGTCAAAACACCCTTAAGTTCGCCTGGATTTACAGCAGATAAACCGGAAGCATTGGCAACTGGTACAATTGTAACGGAATTTTCTAAGACCGAGGTAAGGGAATTAAATAAGGTATCCGCTTTCATGGATGTACTGAATTTTATTGAAAGAGTCTTGTCATCCACTAAAGTCACATCCTGAACATGTGCAGCTTCTATTGCTTCACCTGATACCACCTTAATTACTACTTTATCGCTTTTCACCTCTTGTAATGTAGCTGAATCGTTGGTTACCGATATTCCTTCACTGACTGCAGAAGCTGTTAATACTGTACTCCCTTCCTTAACTGCAGTTACAATACCGTCTTCGTTGACTGTTGCTACCGTAGGATCACTAACAGACCAGGTAATTTTTCCTTCTGTTCCCTCAGGCTTTATGACCGCATTGAAATCATAGGTGGAAGCTACTGTCATAGACTGCACTTCATCTTTTATCATTTTATTGGTGATGGTCACTTCTGCCTTATTGCCTTTGACCTTAATTACACAGGATAAAACACTTCTCCCTTTTTTCTTGTCGTTAATGGTACATTTGATTACCGCTGTTCCATAATTCACACTTTTTACAAGGCCATTCTTATCAACCGTTGCAACCTTTTCATTGGTAGAATACCAGGTTCGTGCAGTGGTCGCAGAAAGATTTTTCACTTCCATCTGATAAGTAGCACCAATACCATTCAGTGTTTTTTTTGCTACTGCAAAATATGGCTTCTGTGCCTTTTTCTTCTGTTTCTCGCTGTAATCTTTCTTTTCCTCTTTCTTATTCTTTTTCTCCGTTTTCTCTTTCTTTACTTGAATCTGTCTCTCATTTTTGGCAGCCTTAGCCACTGCGGGAGTGGTATATTGGAATACCATAGGTGTCATCAACGCCAGGGCGAGTGCACATGCCAAACCTTTCACTATGTACTTTTTCACATTAATATCCTCCTTAAGTATTATTCTGGTTCCATGTTTATAATACACTGCAACCTATACCTTTCATGGGGTTTGATTGCTTCTATATTAATTTTTCTCCGATAATTACTATCTAATAGGATTAACTTAATTAAATATTATATATTCGAAGGAAAAATCAATAACTGCTTGTTTTCAGCTTTCTCTTGCTGATGTTTAAAAAATGTTAGTATTTCTGGTTTCAGTTAAGCTCTATTACGTTAGGAGCAATAGCTAGATTTATTCAATTACCTATCATTATTTTATAATGTAATTTTCACCTCCTATATAGATAACGTAGGTGAAGTTGGTTTTATCGCATTCCTTTTAAAATAATAATTTTCTTTTTAATCAGTGGTACATACTACCATTCTTCTCCAGGTAAGATATGTTAAAAGATTAAAAACTTGTTAGTTTGACGCTCTAATGTGAGCCATTCTCTTTTTCATTTTTAACGCTATTAATTCTATCTATATCACTGTCATCATGATCTCGGCTGGCATCAAAATCTTTATCTGGTTTATCTTTATCTAGTTTATTTTTATCAGCTTTATCATTTTTTTGTTCGCCTACCAAATGATCCATTTGCTTTTTCTTTTTTATTTTATCATCCTTTGCTTCATCATCCTTTGCTTCATCATCCTTTGCTTCATTATCCTTTTCTTTATTATCCTGTACTTTATTATCCTGTACTTTATTATCTTTTGCTTTATTCTCTTTTGCTTTATTCTCTTTTACTTTATTATCTTTTGCTTTGTTCTCTTTTACTTTATTATCTTTTACTTTGTTCTCTTTGGCTTTGGCATTATTTATTTTGTTATCATTATCTCCGTGGTCTTTTTGTTCATCAACTTCTTCATTCCTGTCTTTATCCAAATCCTTTTTGGGGCCGCCATTGCCTGCTTTCCAGGAACTATTCTCATCCTTTTCTTCGATATTTCGTTCAGAGGAATTCGCTTGATCTTCCATATAATTATCATTCGTTATATCCTTGTCCTCTGCTACTGGAGTTACTGTCGAATCAGACTCCAAAGCCTCTTCCATCTGTATTGTATCCTCCAGATCAACTTCATTTTCCTCCGCTATGGCAAGCAGCTCAGACATTGATTTATGGGAAAGACTCTTGGTTGTTAGATTATCTGTGGATATCTCTATCTTTTTTAGTAGCCTAAGCTTACCGACCGATACCCCCAGTTCCTTCGCTTCCTCGGACTCTGCTTTATCCTTCTTCAAGGTTTGGCTAAGTACCATAAGTTTCATCTTATGGGCGGAAGCGTTTTCTTTAATTACTAACTTCAAGGAATCCACCAGGATTTTGGCTTTCTCCATACTATTATTCTCTACAGAGACCAGGATGACATTTCTGTCGGTATTAAGATATCCCTGGTCGATAACCACGTTAACAATTGAGACTACTGCTGTGTCTAGTTCCTCTAGCATAAAGTCCTGGTTTTGGAGTACTTTCTGAGCATCTTCATTCAATGCGCTGACGGATATTACTTGATTATGCCGATTTATTTTGATCTCTATGCTAGGGTTAATATCCAACGAAATTATACTGCTAGGTAGCCTGTATTGGTAAAACCAGCTACCCGCAACAAACAGCAACAGAGCAAAGCATAGGGATAACACTACTGTATATTGTCTGATAGATCCGGTGGACTGCTTCTCCTCCTGCCTTGTAATAAAATCATGTTCTTCCAACCTACGGTAAGGCAAGTTCACTAATGTCGCGAAGTCTGGTGCAGGTGCCTGATTTAAAGATCTGCTTATGGATTTTTCTATATTCTTTTTATTCATCTTTGCACCCCGCTTTCCTTAAGATACTTTTTTAATTTTTTCAATCCGCGATGATATTTTGACAACACCGTCGAGAGAGGAATTCCGATATCTCGAGCTATCTCCAGATGCGTGAAGCCTGAAATCGCATGAAGTAGAATGATCTTTCTCTCTTCCTCACTTAAAATTTTCAAAGCGGATTGCAAGATTAATCTGTCATCGCTGTTTGTAACATAAGAAAAGGAAAGGTTATTCTCCAGTTCTTCCTCTACAAGCTCCTGCGTTTTTGTTCTTAACCTTATCTTACTCATAGCGAGGTTTCGTGTAATTGTAAATACCCAAGCCATCGGTTTACCCATAGGCTTATAAAGATGCGCAGCTCCGCGGATTCTTAAATAGGTGTCCTGCATGACATCTAATGCATCCTCATTATTTTGCAGGATTGAAAGCGCGAAAGCGTACACACTACGCTCGGTCAGATGGAAAAACTCCTCAAAGGCAGCCATATCGTTTTCCGCTATTCGGATAAAAATAGTTTCGTCAATGAGTATCTTCATAGAACGAACTACAGAACGATTTTGTGAATCTGCCATATCACAGAAAATTAGCATCAGGTGTTCCTCCTCTATAACGATAACGCTCCAATATAGTATTTTATTGCATGTTGTTTCAAATTTATCATTATTTAATTACATTTTCATTTTAATATAGATATTTTGTCGAAACAATTGGAATTATGTCCCTTTTGAGTAATGATGTAATTATAAATACAAAAATCCCCTGTATATCAGGAGAGCCTTATTTGATCTGCTCTGACATATAGGGGACATTATTGTTATCGATTTTCTGTAGACATTCCTGTCTATTCTCTATACACATCTTCCTATCCGGTCTGATGCGTTTCATTGTAATACAAAAGTAATTTTTTCGCTGAAACCATGAACAGCAGCAATTTTTCTCATTTCCTCCTCAGATAACGAATCAGCATTCAAAACAATACCTGTTGGGTTTCCGCCTTCTTTTGTTTTAGTAAAGAATTAATGTGAATACGTTAATCTTCATATATTCCCATCTCCCTATCATGTATTAATTCAATAAAAGCTTTCAGTGCTGCTGACATCCATTTGGTTTTATAGTAAAGCACTTGAGTGAATATGTGGAATTCCGGTCCCTTCCAATTTAATCTCACAAACCTCTTTTGCGATAGCTCTTCATCGACAGCGGTCAGCGGCAGAAATGTGATACCCATTCCACTCAAGGTTAGCTGTTTAATTGCCTGAATATTACCAGTTTCAATAACTGAACGTGGCTTTACATTAAATTGTGACATTATGGTTTCAAAGAGCTCTCTATAGCCACAGCTGGTCTCCGTTAAAATCAGTGGTTCATCCGATAAGTTTTCGGGATAGACATTTTCTCTATTTGCGAAAGCATGTTCGGAGGAGCACAAAAAAGCCATTGTTTCCGGAGTTTGAACAACCGTAATGAAATCATCATTTGCTATTTTTTGGTCTATAAAAAAAGCTATATCGATTGTATTATTCTTTAATGCGTCTAAAAAATCAGCTTTGCTGCCAAACTTGATTAAAATCTCGACCTCCGGATAGCGTGAGCGATATTCTTTTAATAATCTAGGTAGTTTTGACACACACAAAGATTCCACTGCGCCGATGACTAAGAGACCACTGGGTTTATCCGAGTCACCGACTATGTTTTTCGCATCATTTGCCAGCTTTACTATCTGTTCAGCAAGGGGTAGTAGTTTCTTTCCCTCGGATGTTAATGCGATATTATGCCCCAACCGCTCAAACAACTTCACCTTCAGTTCCAGCTCTAGCAATTGGATTTGAGAGGTTATGGAGGATTGCGCATACCCCAGCTCTAACGCTGTTTTTGAAAAGCTTTGCAGCTTTGCAATAGTCAAAAAAGTCTTTAACTGTCTTAATTCCATTGGCAGCATCTCCTATCGATTTTATCGAGTAATTGCATAGAATTTATCAATTTCACTAAATCTTTGTAATATGATACCATACTATATAATATTTCGAAATATTTGATCAAAACATAATTGAAAGAAGGTTTTAATATGAACGAGTTTAAGCAAAATAATGAAGAACTATTAAGTTTAATCAAGGAATGGGAACCAATATTATTACAGCTTCCAAAAGGCGTAATAACCCAAAGGAGAAACAGCCAAAACAGAACCATTAAGCAGATTGTCGGTCATATGACCGATTCTGCCTCTAACAACATCCATAGGTTGATACATTTGCAATATCAAGCTAGCCCTTTGATTTTTCCAGATTATGCAAACCTTGGTAATAATGACAAATGGATTGCAATACAGAATTATCAAAATAAAAATTGGGAGGACTTGGTTCAATTGTGGAAATATTCCAATCTTCATATTATCCATGTTATAAACAACGTGAGCATAGATCGATTGGACAATGAGTGGATTAGTGCACTAAATAAAGCTGTTTCGCTTAAAACAATGATTATTGATTATCTGCCACATTTCCAGCTGCATTTGAGGGAAATTAATGATTTGATTAATCGTAACTGACGCTATCAAAAAATAATTGTACCCCGTGTAAAACAGTAGAACATAATTGCCTACTTTTCTATAATTATAAAAAACCTAGCTGTTAAAAAACGTAAGCGAGGGTAACAATAACTTTACACCTCGCTTACGCTTGAAAGAATAATATTAACCCTATAAGATTTTCAATAAATAATATCTGTGGGGAACTTATTTTCTTTTGCAACAAGACAATTGTCTCAACATGGATTGAGAAGACAAGATAGGTCTTATTGGAATTTGGGTATACCAGCCAAATAGCTACATCTTGATCATTTCTTCATACATATCTTTGCTAATATAGCAGCCTGCAGCAGGAAACTTTGTGGCATTTATAGCACAGTCAAATACATCAATCATCCCTGAAATAGGCTGAAGGAAACCACTCCACTCTGGACCATACTCCATATGTAGTCTCTTCCAATCAGTAAACATACGAATTGCATCTCTATCGTATTTTCCTTTCATAGTTGGAAAATTCAATTTTAGTCCCTGCTGGAGTACAGCTTTTCCATTTTCATCAGCTGTAGGTACTTCTCCTTCTGTCTGCATTGGAATAACAAACATTGCTTTTGTCATCTCAATAGACATAAACCTGTAATATAGCTTGTAAATAAGCTCTGCATCCGGAGTTTCCGGATGTCCAAGCTGTCCCAAAAGTAGCATCCATCTCATAAGCTCCGGATTAGTAACCGGGATATTAATTTGCGGTATATCAGCATAATCAGGCTTTGGTACAATCATGCCGGCATTAATTGCAGTCTGCTCTGAAAGAATTGCCACACCGCAAGCACCATTCATGTAAAATGTACTTCCAAGGAAATTATAAATTTCATCCTTATTTTTACCATTTTCAATACTTCTAATTTCAAATTCCTCTGTGGAATACATGGGTTCATATGCTTTTGAATACGCCTTTGAAATGAGCATGATATCCGGAGGTGTGCACATATATGAGCCGTCATTTTGTTTAATCGTATGTGAAAACAAATGGGGCTCGCCAGTTCTCTTATTGAAAACAGTATAAATTTCATCTGCAGCTAATATCTTTTTACATAAAGCATCAGCAAGTATTTCTATCTTTTTACGTTTTGCTAGTTTTTCCTCTTCGGACTCAATTGCAGAATTCTTTGAATGAAACCAGTGAAATAATCTCCAAGCTTCAGCACAATCCGTAATACTCATAGCTGCAATCTCATCCTCGGATAAAACTAAATTTTTACGTAACACATATACATCACCTATTGCCGAAATATACGCATCATGAACCTCCTTAGCGCTTATGTCTCTCGTATGTACAATTGAGCCTATTTTAATATCAATCTTTTGACCTGCCTCAAGCTTTAATGCCACCAGGCAATCTGTAGCTGTATCCACGGGTCTTTGATTAATCTCAAGTCCTAAAACTGTTGTAAGGAGTATTGAACCATTATCATCTCCAAAGTTAGAAACATAAACTGCCATACCTGGATTTACTGTTCCCTTTACTCTGCCAACAACCACAAGATCATTAGAATTGAGTAATTTAAATGTATCGTGAACCCCATATACAAAGGAACCGGTAATCGACTTCTGCTCAGCTGATCTTGCATTTTTTAATTTAGGCTCCTTACCCTTCTCCTGCTCAGCAAGCTGCTTATTTTCTTTTTTTTCAAAAAGATCAAATAGCTTCCTCATATAAATCCCCTTTTCCATATATTTTTTGAAACTCACTTTATTACAGCACACAAGAACTTCCAGAATACATTACTATCCATGTGTTACTTAATATAAACAGTCCACTTACCACGAAACTGCATAGCCTACCCCTGCAATCTCGGTATCAGTTATTAGTTCTTCAAGTGATTTATAAAAATCTTCTGTCGTAATTCTCAATGATACAGCGAAAAAGAGTCGAAACGTAGATAAGCCATTGGTTATGCATTCAGACTATGCCGAAGAAAATACTATACCATATCCTTTAAAATAATTAACTCCTCTATAGCAAAACGCACCCATTAACAATGTTAATAAATGCGCCTTACTTTATCTATTCATTTATCACTTTCAATGTCACGCACTAAACAGCAGATGGTCAGGCAGGTAATTGATACTTTTCTTTATATTGATTATACTGTTTCTGGAATTTCTCATTCGTCCCCTGTCTTAATTTATTTATATATTCATGCGTATCCAGACCATCTTCTTTTGACTGTAGCAACCAGATCGCTATATTTGAGCAATGATCAGAAATTCTCTCAAAATTATTTATTATATCAGATAAAACAAATCCCATTTCAATCGTACAAGATCCCATTCTAAGACGTTGAATATGTCTCTTTTTTAGTTTCTCATTTAGTTCATCGATAACCTCTTCCAAAGGTTCTACGGATGAGGCAAGTTCAATATTATCCGTTTCAAATACGTTAATTGAAGTATCTACAATTTCTTTAACCGCCTGTGTGAATACAGAAATTTCATGCAATGCTTCGTCTGAGAATCTTAATTTCTTACTGTACATCTCCTTTGCTGCTTCCATAATATTAGTCGCATGGTCCGAAATACGCTCAAAATCACCAATACAGTGTAATAGGATAGATATTGTACGTGAATCCTTTTCAGAAAGATTTTTACTACTTAATTTAACAAGATATGACCCCAGTTCATCTTCATATTTATCAACCTTGTCTTCCATTTCTCGAATCTCTTTTTCTATAACGGGATCATAATTTTCCAATAAACTCATTGCTTTGAACAAAGAATTCCTCGTAAGTTCCGCCATGTTAACTGTGACATTTTTACATTGCTCTGTTGCAAAGGATGTTTTATCTAGAAAACGAATATCCAGTAATTGAAATTCATTATTCTCCGTATCAATTGTTTCATGCTTTTTCTCTCTTATAGACATACTTGCCAGCTTCACTAATCCTTTGGAAAAAGGTAATAGGAGCAAGGTTGCTGTTACATTAAAAATACTATGAACAACTGCAATACCTGCCGGATTCACCATATCATTTAAAAACGAAAATTTTACAAAAAAATTCACGGTATAGAATAAAATCATAAAGACTGTTGTTCCAATCAGGTTGAAATATAAATGTATTAATGCTGCTCTCTTCGCATTCTTATTGGCACCGATGGAAGAAATCATAGCAGTAATACAAGTACCGATATTTTGTCCCATAATAATCGGTATCGCAACACTAAAGCTTATGGTTCCTGTCAAACATAAGGCTTGTAGAATTCCGACAGACGCTGAGGAGCTTTGAATAATTGCAGTGAGTATTGCACCTGCTAATAATCCTAATAAAGGCAATTCAAACATTGTTAGAATATTTGTAAACTCTGGCACATCAGCCAAAGGTTTAACCGCAGTGCTCATGGTATCCATTCCGAACATCAGAATTGCGAATCCCACAAAAATGGAGCCAATATTTTTCTTCTTCTCGCTCTTAAAAAATAACAATAAAATAGCACCTGTCAATGCAAGCAAAGGCGAAAAGGTGGAAGGTTTCAGCAATTTGATATAAAAATTATTACTTTCGATACCAGTAAGGCTTAAAATCCATGAGGTTACTGTTGTACCAATATTAGCACCCATGATTATGCCTACAGCCTGTGTTAATTTCATAATACCTGAATTAACAAAGCCTACTACCATAACAGTAGTTGCAGATGATGACTGTATAATTGCTGTTACACCCGTACCCAGAAGAACTGCCTTCAGTGGATTAGAAGTCAGCTTTTCCAACAACTTCTCAAGCTTCCCTCCGGAAGAGCTTTCCAATCCATTTCCCATAAGATTCATTCCATACAGGAATAATGCCAAACCGCCAAATAATGTTAACACGTTAAAAAAATCCATACTTTACTCCCTAATTTAACTTTTTTCTCGAATAGTACATTCAAAAATTATTATATCACAACTTCCAGTTCGTATGCAACAAGGATGGTGTCGATTGCTCAACTCCATCCTTGTAAATGTTTCTTATCGATAATTAGGCATTATTACTTATGTTCAGGCAGCATTAACATTTAGAAATATCTGGAATAACATAAATAAATAAATTCACCACCAGCACCGGAATTCAAATCTTTTTCTATTTTTGTATAACCATAGGAAGCTGGTATATCACCAGAATTCCCAGAAATAATTTGAATACTGCGAATAGGTTCATATGTTGGTTCTTTGGAGTAACAAATATAGATATACTTACCACGGGCTCCGGTATTTAAATCATATTCAATTAATGTATGATTGGCAGGTGTTTGATTTCTTGCCTCGTTAAGACTATTTGCTATGATAACATCAATATTTGTAATAGGCTTGTCCGGATTATTCAGGTCGTCCAACCCTTCTTTATAGCATAAATAGATGTATTGACCACCAGCGCCAGCATTCAAATCCTTATTTATTTTTATGTAACCAAATTTTGGTGCGATTCCAGCATTTGATGATCCGATTACGTCAAGACAAGTAACGCAGTTTTGCGAAATTCTAGAATAATTATTCTCAGCATACTTTGCAAATGCATCCTTAAGTTCTTCCTGTCTTGAAGGATTATCGCAAAGTACCCAAATAGGTGAAAGACTATTATTTGTAAAACTGCAAAATACAGGGTTTTCATCTATAGATTCAATCCATTTATCATAATTACCTGCTGTAGTTATATACTTTCCATATTCAGGCTTTCCACCATATACATTAAGCTTCGTTACGGAATATTTATAAAACTCATTTATTATCGATCCATACTGTGCTTCTTCACTTGCTGATATTTTATATATTGCTCGTTTATAGGATAGTTCAGCTATTGTTTTGATATTTATTTCTCTATGAAATTCTACTTGATTTGTTGCCGAAAAAAATTCACATTTTGCCCCAACAATAATTTCTTTTAAAAAATGAGTGCCGTATTTTTTAAATAATTCTAGCGGCGGCAAGGTATTAATATCAGATTTTACATGATTTTTCAAAAGCTGAATTAGTGAATCATTATTTGAGGCTGCAAGATTTAATTTAAGTTTTTGAATACAATCTGTAACCTTTGTGTATTCATGTTCCCTATTTTCTATCTCCGTCTTTTCAAAATCGACATTCAAAGAACCAGTAAAAAAATTATATTCCCCTTCTAATGATGTTGATGTTTTTAACTTATTTAAATATCCGGAAATTGTTAAATCGTTATAAGAATAAAAATTACCCTGTAGGATTTCTTGTACATTTACTGTTTTGGGTTTATAATAGTCTTTCCTTAAAACTGATACTTGTTCCTGTTCTCCTAATTCAAATAAGTCTATCGTTGTGCTCTTAGGATCAGCATATAAATCAAAAACATTATACCCTTTTCCTAAAGAATCCAGACCAGGAATTGGAACCCCTAATGTTGCCGTACAAGAAATGTACTCATTATTATCTACGTTATTGTTTGCCATTTCTGTTCCTCCTTTTTACAATTAAATAATTTTATTTTCATTTATGCCTTTTGTTGCTCACACCTCCTAAACTTTAAACAACCATGCCATAATTATAAAGTTAATTTTTTCCAGGCGATACTACCCGAACGGGTAGTTTTTACCTTACTTATTTCAGTTGCAGGGATTCCATATAGTCTTTTAACAGCAATCTGTTATTTATGGAAAGCTTACAGTAAATACTCTTTATAGCCATTTTTACCGTATTGGCCGAAATAAAAAGTTTTTCTCCCATCTCCTTATTGGTCAACCCATCTACAGCGAGCCAGGCAATCTCCATTTCACGTTCTGAAAGCTTAACTCGGTTATCAATAAAATACTTCTTTTTTATCATTCCAATTGATTGTTGATATGTATCGTATAATTTGAGAATCTTATCAATAGCCTTACAGTAGATGCTCTTTTTGTGAAGTTCCTTCAATAAAGGTTTTATATAATCACAGTTTTCAACAAAAGGTAAATAAAGTTCATCGGGAATAGCTAGGGCAAGGGCTTTGTTCAAAAACATAAGCGCCTGGCTCTGCCTGAAAATCTGTCGATTTGCTGCTGCGACATAAATGTAAGTGTGGATATGACCCAAAAGATTTGGATATGCAGAGGCAATATCAATAAAACTTTCCATGCTCCCGATCAGCTTATGATATTCTTCCTTTATCAAAAGTGCTCTGCCGTAAACAATATTCAGCATGGTATAATTAGGAAACAGCAGCCGGTCGCTGTTATAATTACCTTCCTCCAGCCATCCGGGTATCCCATGCGTCTGACCCAATAAAGAGTAGATATACCCTTCACAAAGTTCTACGGTATGTAATAAAAGGTATTCTTTTGCCGCTGTAACCTCATCATGCATCCTTTGCATAAGCTCCATAACATAATTAAAATTACCTTTCACCAGAGCAATACGCATCATCAGAAACAAGGAACAGATTATATTTGAAACCTGCTTTCTACCTTTTGCACAATGGATTGCCTGATGGCTTTTAATTAATGCATTCTCATAATCTCCCCTGTAAAAATACCCTTCCGCTTTCAAACAATGTTCCCCGCCATTTGCATTCCCATTTGTAGCTAAGCTATACTTAGGTAATGCTTCAAATATCAGCTCGATCGTATTCTCAAGTGTCCCGCTTTCCCTATAAAACATATACAATATGGACGGGGAACCGAAGGTCCATATCCCACTTCTGGGAAGGAGGTAAGAAGGCTCTTTGAACAACCGATAAGCTTTAAGATGGTGGATGGACATTTTTCGAATATCATTATATACGGTAAAACTCATAAGTAATTCATATTCACTCAAAAGCTGATTTCTATCCTTTCTCGCTATGCTTTGATCTTTCTGAAGATTCTCTTTAAACTCCTTACAAGCCTTCCAGAAAATCTCCATTTCATTATAGGTAAATAGTTCAAACGCGAGGATAAGTACAGCAAAATGATGTTTTTCCTTGAGCTGATTAGGGCATTCCAGATAAAACTTAATAAGTGCGTCCTTCTTGTATACGTAATTTAAAGCTTCGTATCTTTCTTTTTCCAATGCCAGATATATATTGTCAAAATCTTTACACAGATAAAAATAATGCTGTGCAAGATTATAATCCCTCATTTTTAAAAACCATTGCGCTGCGCTCTGGTATAATTCGTTCTTAAGCTTCCTGCTTTCTAGGATTTCCTGTAAGAAATTCATAAAAATAGTATGTATATGATAGATTTTATTACCGCTATCATATTTTACAAAAGCATTTTTAGAGATAATCTCTGCAAGAAGACTTCCAGCATTTTCATTTTTACTTACATAAACAGCCTGTTCGATACTGAACCCTTCAAAAATACATAGGGAGAGCAGCAATTCCTTTATATCTTCCGAAAAATGCCGATATACGGCAGTTTCAATCAGCTTACCAATATCCTTAGAGGTATTCAGGGTTCCATTTTCCCTATAATTAAGCATGATAAGATAAAGAGCACTGATCCATCCCTCTGTTAAAGTGTAAAGCAGCTTTACTTCCGACTCTATGAGGGAAATTCCACAAATGCAGAAATAAGCTTTTATATCCTTTTGTGAGAACTCGAAGACTTCTTTTTTAATCTGTAGCAAATACCCCTTTAGCTTCAATTCTTCTATTCCCAGTAGCCCGGTTCGTCGGGCAATGAGGATTAGATGCAAATGCGGAATTTCACTTTTTACAAGTAGCTCTATAAAATCATTTATTTCATTACAAGCAACAAAGTGGTAATCGTCAATAACCATCACTGTATCTTTTTGCAGCTTCATTTCTTCCATAAGACTTAGTGCTTTATATCTAATCGTGCTGTCGTTAGGCAGGTCCAAAGCTGCAAGACTGAGCGATATGTCTTTATCTATTGCACTAAATTGACGACAAAAACCTTTCCAAAAACCTGTGATACCACCTTCATAAACCTTTTGCCATAATATATCTGCATTCATATTTTTCAAGCCTTCCCGCACAAAGGTTGTTTTTCCATATCCCATAGGAGCTTCAACAATGGTGAGGGGGTATTCTAAAAACCCATTTATTTCTTTGGATAGTAGTTCGGGAAAATATAAGCTTTTTAAATTATATTGTTTTGCTTTTGGCACAATAACCACTCCTTCCCTTCATTTTTACTACCTACATTATAAAACTTAATTATACAGTATGCTCCATTATTTAGTGTCTTTTTACTCATTTTGTTAAAATATACCTAATTTTCGACATACGGACAGACAACCGACAGACAGTCAGCGACAGTGAGGAAGGATAAGGAATACGACAGAGGAACTTCTGTGGAACGCTCCAATCAGCGTTAGAAACAGGACTATCAACTATAAGACGGCAACACCACTCAACTAAGATGTGGTGCTGCCGCCTCTATGATATCATATTATCACTATAGTAAGTGTATTCCCCAATCTCTACATTGGGTCTTTTCACCTCCATACATTTATGTATTCTTATTGTTTTATATCTTTTATGATAATTTCGTGCTCCTAATAGATTAACTGCCCAATTTTATTTGCCTCCTCATCCTCAGCAAATCATATTGCTCCGTCTGCTCCAAATCCAAGTCCATGTGGTTCTGACCCTGGTGTGGGTATTTGATATTCTTTAGATTCTCCGCATGGCTTAATCCTACCAATTTATTTTTTTCGATAGTTTGCTCAGGAATGAATAATAAATTTTCCAATTTTAACCCAACATAACTAACTATAAAACGTCAATTCAATTCACCAACTGGTATTTTGTTATGTACCCAGGCATCATAATCCATAGCCTTTTTCTCAATGTTAGATATTTCTTCTAACAATTGAAGATTACCAATGTAATTGTAATTTGAAATAAAATCATCAATCTTACTATCCATCTACGAAGTCATTTATTTCTTCTCTGGCATCTCTTGTTTCCCATTGGGCTGTGGCGAAAGATAATAATAAATCAGAGTAACTAAGTGTTGTACCACCACTGTTAACACGAATAAAAATATTTAAAACCTTATCTAATTCTGTACTTTGTTCCAGATAATAACTAATAATCCTGTTTACATGTATGATAGCATCTAATTTGGATAAAGTCCTATTTGCATATTGAGCCTTATCTTTATCAGGATTGGCAGCTAAACCAGAAGAAATAAGATATCCCATGACATCATATGGTTCCTTTAAATCCAGTATTTTGCCCACAGGAAACCAGTAATGCTCATTATCTTGAATATCAGCTTCTGAATCAGTCAAAAATCGAACTCGTATTCATATGAAGGACTTCTGGTAAACCCAACAAATTAACGAATAACTTTTTCTTTGGATATGCTAAAGGATTGTCCCATTTTTTATATGTTACCTTACTTGCATATGTACCTTTAAGTCCAATATATAAAGAGGTTAAACGCTGCTGTCCGTCAAGAACTGCCATAACATCATTGCTGCCATTAATATTTGCCTTCGGGTTATGACGGTTATCCTTCTCATGGTAATCACGTAAGAATTCGTAAAATTTAAATTCGGAAGTTTTTCTTTAGGGACTTTCCAAAACAAAAATGAATTAATCGGATAATCCCTCATCAGGTTATCAAAAAGTTTCTTTATTTGTTCAGGTTTCCATACAAATTCTCTTTGAACTGATGGTAGCAAATATTTTTTTGAGTGTATATCGTTTATTATCTCACATACTGTTAACGGTGTTTGAAATGACATAATCTACTTCCCTCTTTTCTTCTGTAATATATTCATGTATTTATTTGTTTAGTTTTTAGTTAATATTATTGATTTGCCAATTATGATTTTAGAATATATTTCGGGCAAAAGTTATGATTAAATATTAATTTCATCGCCCAATTATATGCGAACTCATTAATAGTAAATTTCACTTGTATATACTTACGTTTACCATTACAATAATCCACTATAAAATCTATTTTTTCTTCATTTTCAGGCTCTATATTATAACAAATAATTTCCAATTACTCTACATAAAAAGACTATTAAAAAAAGAGATCGCTCATTCTCAGATTAGTAAGTTTCTAAAGCAACTCTGAAAATGAAGGATCTCACGATTTATTCTTATTTAATTGAATAATAAAACAATAATATTATTAACATGAATTGATGTATTAGCCATAATGAAAACATTTAACCAACAATGTATCTAAATCAAGATTCTAATGAATTGCTACGATTTATTAATACTATTTCCGATGTAGTAGTACTACCGTCTCAACATGCCTTGAGGAGATAAAAAAGATGCTGCTTGTAGCTGGTTACCCCTTGGCGGCAAGGATGATACTTTTCTGTATAATGTCTATATATTCATTCTGCAAAGTATTTGTCGATAATATCTTTATATCAGGATGACCGTTATCATCCTCTTCGAGATTAAGAGGTTTAAGATTATCCAGTGACTCCTCCAACAAAACAAACTTTTAAATCAGTACATCCCTCATTATCAAGAGACAATGCACTTGTCGCTCCATCTATGATTGAGATTGCCCCAAATAAAAGCAAATCCAATACTGGTTTTGCATCATTCAGATTTTCACGTTTTATGCGGACATATGACCGCGCCGCCACTTGGATAATCATGTTCTCCGGGGTATTATGTTCAAATATTTAACATTAATTCGTTATGGCAGTTACTGCCACCAATGCATTATTTCTGCGATTCCAACATCCCATACTTTAGCGTTTCCAGTGACTATTATCTTTAAATCTTTTAATTTTGCATTAGCATTTTCCTCCAAATCTGTTAGTTCAATTAAAGTATATGCTAAATTCAATGTTCGATACGCCCTCCTTATTTTCGACGCAATTTTACAATTCTTTCTGTATGCCCTGAGGAGATAAAAAAGATGACCGTTGAACCTAATACCCTCTTGGCGTCGGCTAATTCTTTTAAAATCTTCCTGCGATTATTTTTTGAACGAAATATTATTCTATTTTAGAAAATCGCAAGTTATCCATATTATCCCTGTTAAATAAGTAAATGCCAGAAAATAATTGTTTAAAACTTTATTATATTAAATTGTAAGCAATAAAGCCTTCAAATCCCTTTCAGTCTTGAAGACTTTATTCGTTACGTAATGACCCCTCCTCGAGAATTATAATCAATATGAGTATTTGCTTCATCAATAATATGATTGGACCTAAAAAACAAATTAATTGATTCCCCCTTAAAATTTATTGCTTGAAATGTGTCTATTTGGTCATTTTTAAAACATATATAACCTTCTGGTTTAGCTACTTTAAAATCAACATTAAAAAATATATTTTTTCATTTGATACTTAAGATGCAATATTGTAATTTGCCCACGTACAAAGTTTAACGTGGGCAATACGTGGACAAATCCACAAATATGTTAAATATCAACTCTTTAGATCATTGGTTTATCTGCAAAGCAAGCAAACCGTTTCCACATGCCTTGAAGCGTCAAAAAAGATGCCGCTTTAACCTAGTGGGGCTTTGGCGGCAGGTTGAATTTTTATAAAATCACTTTTTTTATTTTTCGTCCCAATTTACCTATGCCTCTTCATTCCAATATGTGATTCCATGATTGATTAATGAACCCACCAAACATTCTTTTTCCATATCGTAATCAAGATATCCGTCAGAATCCAAGAAATATACTCCCTGTTTATAAAATTCACAAACAGTTTCAAGAAATTTTTCTGGGGCACTATGTATAACAATAAGTTCTCCACTATCATTTCTTAAAGAACAAATCATTTCTTCCCCATCATTATTCTTATAGTAACATATATAATCGCTTGAGTAGTTCCCTAAAATAGGTATTACAACCTCATTATCATATAATTTTTCATCAATTAAAATATTTCTTAGCTTATTGCTTTCCTCAATAAGCTCTGAGATATGTATAAGCCTATATCCAGGACAAAAGTCCATCAATTCCTGTTCTTCAATATCTCTTTCCGTTCCAGAGACATTACTATAAATTACTCTAAAAATTTTTGGAATTGGTTTATTCAAATATATAAAAATATCTTCCCAATTGCTCATCTTTATCCCAAGGCTTTTTGGATATTGATGTCTCAACAGTCCTGCTAATCTCAGCGATTCCTTAAATAAATTCTCTATCATAACCTCATCCCCTTACTTTCTTCTTATTTGCAATATACTTTTCCAGTATCTTTTTCGCTAAATTACTTTGATTCGACGAGTCAAGGTCAAGAACTTCAAACCTCCATATAATTTGTTGTTCAAATGGGTCTACTGTTGAAATATCATTATAGCTGTAATCCATATCAAATTCGCCAGTATCCTTATATAAATAAATCTCGCTCCATTCCTTAGGTATTAGCTTATCTAGTTTTGCTGCTATATCAGAATATAAACTTTCCATTCTCTCTGCTTTCAATATTTGCGTATCCTTTATTTTCCTCACGTAATAAAATTTGGTAAAAACACCAATTCTATTTTAATGATTTTGACGAAAAAAAGCAAGGATATATTCGGATTTAGATAAATCGGAATCAGGAGAAGCTTGAAATATCCACATTTGATTCCCTCGTCATCTTTTTTGTCTCCTCAAGGGTCACGCCATCGCAGCAGTTTCAAAATCGCCTGAAGTGCTTCATTTATCAAAGTTCCAGCCTCTCCAACTTCGTAATTGATTCTGTATAACTTGAACGGTCGAAAAAGATGCCGCTTGAACCTGGCGAGGCCTTGACGGCAAGGTTATGACAAGTATCTTTGAGTGAAAGCTTGAACATATAGCTTCGAGTTAATGCTCATAATCTGATTATAGAAATTACTTTTCTTTTGATAAAGAATCTTTCAATTCTTCAATGACTGTGCCCATTTCTCCATCGCTTATTGGAAAGTTTCCAGCTTCTAGATAAGCAATTGCACATTCCAGTTTCAGTAATCTCCAACTTATGGCACGAGTTTTGCTTTTTTCCTCTAAATTGCTTTTAATATTAAACTCCAGTGTGTTTACAAACCAATCAACTATGTTTTTGTATAAATTGGGGTTTCTGTATTGATTCAAAATCGATAATTTCCTTACAGGCTCTATAATTACTATGTTCTCTTAAAATCCGGGCTTTCAAACAGAGCGCGTGATCGACATTCTCCCACAGTGTATAGTTGCCGTTAAAGTCCGTATCCTGAAAGAGATCGCAGACACCAATCGCTGCCTCATCATTTCCATAAATATAAAGCCATACCGCTAATTCTGTAATACAACTGGTGTCCTTTGCGGATTTGAAATTGCATTTTTTCAAAATTTTTTTACAATTAGTCTGGACACCTTTTTTGTTAATGGTTTTCATAATATTCTGAATCAACTCATCCATTTTATCACCTCAACTAACTTTCGTTCACTACGCTCCCGCTTATATAAATAATCTGTACCTTAATTTACTTTCAAAGTGGGGGTTTTCTTTTGCGATGCGGCGAGGATTTGATCCTCATAAGCCACCGCCTCTCTGGGGGAGATATCCTCCCGCTCATCCTCCGTGCAAGCATACTGAAGATAACTGACGATCTTCAGGGGAAAAAAGATACACAAAACTACCGTTTACAAATCAATTTCATTGCTAATAATCTTGTCGACAAATTCAGTAAAAGACAAGTTACTTCTTCACATTCCTCAAACTTACTTCTTTCGAAGTATTCTTTTTAAATATATCCTCTTTTAATAAACATCTTTTTCAAATCCAATTTATCGAATTATTATATTTTTCTAGTGTTTCACTGTTATTTTGGTAAATCCTTTGTTTCTAAATTACAGTATCATCATCTATAAACTATTCTTCTGTAAAAGACAAATGCTTTCGCAATGCCTTGAAGCGACAATAATGATGTCGACAGGACCTGGTGGTTCCTTGGCGGCTGGATATAATAATTGAAATTCTCTATATCCATATCACATTCAAAATAACTCCTACTACTTGTTTCATTATTCCTTTTCATTCCACATATTAATTACCTTTTCAACTTCGGCAATTAACTGTTCTTTATCAGGAATATAATAAGTATATTTTGAAGCAAAAATATTACTTGATAATCCACCTAATGCATATTCAGCAGTTAGAGCATCTTTGTCTGTACAAAGAATAATACCTATCGGTTTATTATCTTCTTCATCATTTACCTCATTCTCATAATAATTTAGGTACATATTCAACTGACCTGCTGCCTCTGGCATAAGTTTGGTTGTCTTCAATTCTATGATAACATACGACTTCAGAGGTTTATTGTAGAAAACCATATCTGCATAATAATGGGTATTATTTATTGTGATTCTCTGCTGTGTTCCAACAAACATAAAACCTCTGCCCAATTCAAGAAGGAATTTTTCAATTTGTTCCACAAGTGCTTTTTCTAAATCACTTTCCATAACTGGTTTATCTTCAGATATCCCAAGGAATTCAAATACATATGGATCTTTGATAATATCTTTAGGTTCTGTAATTTCAATTCCATTCAATGCTAACCTTAATACTTCCTGTTTATTTACCTCACCTTTAGATAGCAGCAGTCGTTCATATAACGAGGTATTAATTTGCCTCTTTAATTCTCGCACAGACCAATTTGAATTAATTGCTTCTCTTTCATAAAAACCACGCTTGTCTTTCTCTGCAATGCTTAATAGTTCGCAATAATGAGACCAACTCAATTTGCCAGACAGCGTCTGGCATTTTTCATAATTCATATAAAATGTTCTCATATTCTGCAAATTGGACCTGGAAAATCCCTTCCCAAATTCAGTTGTCAATGTCTTAGAAAGTTGTTTTAATGTCTGTTCCCCATATTCAGCTCGAATACTATCATTTTGTTCGTAACGAATTATAATCTCCCCTATCTTCCAATAGGAAATGATTAATTCGTTATTAACTTCTCTGGCAACATTTCTCCTTGCTGTATCAAGGATATTTCTTATTTCACCTACTAGTGGTTTCATGATTTTATTATCCATACTTTCAACTCCTTTCTTAAACATTCCTCAATAATAATTCTTCATTCCAAATAGATTTCTGCTTCATATAAAAACAATTCCTATTAAGCAACATGAGGTTCACACAATTCCTACGCTAAAACATAGTCACTAGAAAATACTTATAAAAATCAACATGCAATCATAATGGCAGTAAAGGTATCTTATAGTTGCTCCAATTCTCGTAATGCCTTTACTTCTGGATTTTCTGTGATGAAATCCTCCATAAATTCCGGTAAATATTGTTCACAAATATCTGCTCGTACAATTGCCTGACCACCATATATTAGGAAAGCAATAACATCTAGCAGACTATTAATAACCATTGGTTTTCCTATAACTCGCACACAAGCTTCTATTGCACTTTTGGGCTTTACTGGCCGTAATCTTCTAATTTCTAATTTATATTCATTGTCTGCCCATCCTACCCATTGGGTTTATCCTCCAATACAATCATCTATCAATTCAATCCAATAATACTTTGCGTCTTCTACTATTTCATAATTATTCAAACATTTTAAGTAATGACAATATAATTCGTTGTAGCCATCTTCTCCCTTTAATTTATGCTTGCGCTCTTCCATCTGCTCTTTATAACCCTTCAATCCAAGCAAGTAATCCGCAGAAACATTAAAAAATGTGGCAAGTTGAACTAAAGCATAAGTATCTGACTTATATCCCCGTTCATATCTTTGTATCGATTTCACCGTAGTTCCTAACTGTTTTGCAAGCTTCTCTTGACTGTATCCGGCTGCCACTCTCAACTCTTTTATTTTTTTTGCAAATGATTCCATGTTCTACCTCCTTTATGCTCTGATTATATCGTATTTGATAGGGGATTAGTAGAGACACTTTTGTCCTAAAATAAAGAGTGAGAAATAATCCATACTCCTGCAGCAATATGTTATAAACCAAGCAATTGTTTCTTTTTAGCTTAATATTATTCTGTATAGTATAGATATCTTTGAAGAAACTATCAGCATCTGATAATTAGCTGACCATTCTCTCTATACTACAGACCACGAAACCCATAAAATAGCGTACCTATTTGGATAATATGCAAACTATCTCCACGTGCCTTAAGTGGGTAAAAGGATGCCGTTTGAAGCTGGTGAGGCCTTGGCGGCAGACTGCTCATTTGTTAATAATTATGACGACTTACCGAAAAGCAAATCTTTAAATATACTATCAACATATTTTGACCAGGTTATTATTCTTCTTTCGTCATTGCTCGAAATAATTTTATCTAATTCAAAACATTTTAATATAACAAGCGCAGTTACTCTTTCCAAAAACTCCATCTCCTCGTCTCTCCTTGAGAAGTATGATGACTGACCTGCATGTAAAAAATTATTTCGTGACGAATAGAGTTTCTCCAAAGGCTCCGAAACTTCTGATATACTTCTTCCTTCAAAATCTATAATTCGTGGTACTATTGCGGAAAGGCGTAACCTTTTTTCATTGAAACCTTCTGTCAATAGAGATTCTAAAGCTGTAACATAAAGCAATAATGCCAAATCGACATCATTATACTTACTTTTTTGTACAGTTGCTTTTCCGTATAAAATAAGTGCGTTAATGAACTTATCAGTCAAAGCATCGGTTTCTTTCTTTGTTACCGCATCAAACAATAAACAAAAAATCTTTTGATATTTCTCTTCTGCCATGAAATCAATATCTATTTTGCACTTTAATTGAGCATTCCAACTGAATCCATGTCCTCGACGCCAACCGTCTTTTGCTAAAACAGCAACATGGTTATTCTCTTCCTCCCATCCTTCAGACATACGAAATATACTTGATTTCAAACCGAACGCCGAATGGAGAAGCTTGAATATATCAACTGAAAATTGAGCCATTTGATATGCAAATCTATTTACGTTTTCTGTTTGATTTTCAACCTTAATAATCATGAGATTAGATTTAAGAAAATCTTTTGATCGACTTTTTCGAGTATGGTCGAGAGAACTTTTTACTTCATAATAATCAATATGTGTAATATCCGATATTTGTTGTAATATCTCTTTTTCATCCTTCTGAGTTATCAGATGAAAACTCAAAAACGAGACATCTTTTTCTAATCCCGACCCTTGTAATGGAAAAACCAAAAAGTGCTCATCTTTATTAATATTGAAATGATTTTCTATATATGAAATCAAATCATCTAAATCATCTTCAACTGTTTCCTTTTTTCTTAAATATATTTCAACTGCAGATACGAAGAAATCATTTGAGTAGTAAGGATGTTTTGCAATTATTGGGTACAGCAAATCTAATAAGTTTGTAAATGGTTTGTCATCATAGTCAAGTTCCTTCTTATTATTTCCCAAATAATAATGCTGCAATGACTTATAACATTCCTCAAGCTTTTTTCTATCTTTATAGTTTACTTCTGACATATCTATTCATCTCCCCCAAACTGTTCCGAATCGACCGTAACACAATGTTGTTTACATGAATCTCCACATTCATCATCCTATTTGTGATATTGAAATTCATAAATTACACGCAAATCACCGCAATGTCTTAGTTCAAAAATCTGTTTTATATCCTCAAGCAAACGACTTCTTCCAATTCTTTCATAGACTCACCACGAATTTTTCTCAATCCTTTATATCTAAATTCATTCTACAACAAATCCTGTTGAGATTAGTTTTTTAACTAAATCATCGGAATAGCCGGTGACTTTATTTTTGTCAATAAATACTGTGAGATTTCGTCGTGCTCTTGAGCATCCAACATAGAATAATCTATATGCACACAATGCACCATATGCTTGGTTCTCTTTAAAGCATCCTTTGGCATTTGTAACATTGGGATTTGACAAATACTTATCATATGGCTGTTTGCATAATTGAACAAATATTGGATTATCTTTAAAATTGTCGACTAACCCAAGAACTCTGGTTTTTAGGTACGGCTCATGTTGAGTATGTAGTGGACTGTTTATGTCAGACAGCTTAAAACCTAAATATTTAATCGTTTCGTATATCCATTTTGAATATTCATAATAGAATGATTCAAATGTGCCGAGCGAAATATCTATTGAACTCCATAATTTAAAAAATGAATACATATGAACTATAGGTTGCGTATTGCTGTCTTCTGCAATGAAAAACACAGTATCATGGCTCTCGCCTTTAACTCCATGTTGAGTGGAAACATTAGGGATAAGCAAATATTCAGCAATCGCCCTGAATTCGCAGATTTTAACCGAAAGAACTCCTGAATACTCGCCGCCTTCAATAATCGTATCGATATACTCCGATCTCGCCAATCCGGTTTCTTTCAGTGAATCGACTACTTCACTTATTGTATATTGCTGACCAACATCATTGTATTTATCTAAGATAGTTTTCAATAGACCGCTCATCTGTTCTTTGTCGTCATGCTTCGTCACTGTAACAGTTTCTTTTGCAAAAAGCTTAGGACTTTTCCTCAATAACTGAACAATCCCCCCAAGATTTCCAACCTCATAAAAATGAGTAATCTGATCAACAGAAAACAACAGCTTCATAAGAATATCAGTGTTCTCATTTGAATTATCCGTCAGTACATCGACTGCGCTGTATTTATTTACGAACGAGTATTTATCCATCCTATTTATCTGCCTGTATAGATTACCTGAGCCAATCGCATCAAATCTCTTCTGGTTGAGGAGGTAAAGCTCCAAAACCTTTGAGAATTTAACCTTTTCGGATTCAAGCATGTTGGCAATATCATCACTGATTATTACACGTGGAGCATGATCAGGCTCTGGGTAAGTCTTTCCCGGCACTGGGTTTTGTTTGTATGAATTATCGTTGTAAAGATTATTCAATATGTCAATTATTTTTGGTATTGAGCGGTGATTAATATCAAGTACAATAGATTTATTTAGTGTTGGTAATTCTTCCTCAAATGATCCATCATAATTCTTGTATATCTGTTGCATTTTGTCTCCAAGAAAATATAACCGCGTAGATGTTCCACGAACCGCATCATAGAACATCTTCAATACACTTGCGGAAGAATCCTGATATTCATCAATAAAAATGGTTTGGTATCTTTGAGTTAATCTTTTTTGAATTACAGGAAACTTTTCAAAAATAAGCTTCGCAAATGAAATCAAGTCGTCATGAGATAACCCACCATAATACAATGAGTTAAACTGCGTTTCGTTATATGAGATAGCTTTGATATTTTGCTGTATAGCCTCATATGTTAAAGCTTTATATCTTTCTATATATTTTTCGTTGCTCTTTGTTATGTGTTCATCACTAGCTGCATTTGTAATTCTATCCCGGATCGCCTTCCCATAAGTGTCGAAATATAATTCAATAATTTGTTTGTGAGAAAAATATATTCCAATGAAACTGTGGAGGAAGGAGTGGATGGTGCCAAAAAACACCTTATCAGTAGACAATCCCTTCTGTAGTTCATCAGCAGCTCTGTTTGTATAAGTAATACAAAGGATATTATCATTGGGTTTTTCAATTATGTGGTTAACGATCATGGACTTTATTCTTGTTGTTTTTCCACTTCCTGCAGGTGCATTTACGAGGTAGATATTTTCAATCACTGCATCAGCCATATCAAACCCTCCTCGATATATTCAGGAAGCATCTTTTCGGTAAGTTTATTTAGAATGACTGAATACATAAAGTCCGTTTTACCGTTCGAAGTATGGTCGACAATATCCCTGATGTTATAATTGCCAGTTTTTTGCGGGATTGTATATTTTAGATTGTCTTGATTTCTCAAGCTGATCCATGATGATTTTTTCTTTTTTAAGTATGCGTTCAATTTGTAATACTTGGCAAGCATGGCTTCTTCCATGGTTCTTGCAAATCTATCCATTTCGCCTTGATAACTCAAATACGCACAACCGTCGAACAACACGTTACCACCGCTTGCTTTCCACTGATACAAATCAGAAACCGTAGGTGTAACGCCTGGATGTGCTATCTTATAAAAATTCAATATTGTGGCATTCGTTATGTTCGATGCTTTTATAGATGCTTCTTCTAAGGCAGCTTTATCATAATCTAGATCTGTCAATATTAATGTTTTGATCTTTAAAAATTCAATAAGACTCCTGTAGTTATATGCATAAGCTCCGCCAACCTGAACAAATGCAATGTATAAGTGATTCAATTTCTGGAATTTATCGAATGTAGATAATTTCCGTATCAACATCCGTTCAGTATCTCCTTCATATAGAATCACGCGGTCTGCAAAAACAATGTCAGAGAACCCAATTTCATAAAACCAATCATAAAAGTTATCAAGAACGGAATCTGCACTTATTTTTTTCTTGAAGTCAGAAAAATCAAATATAGCAGATTCGAAATGCCCTTGAGGGCGGGCAACTCTTAGATTTCTCATATCAGTAACTCGAACCATTTCACCAGAATGTGTTGTAATAAGCCCTTGTATCTTTTTCTGTTGATAATATGTTCGAAGATATTTTCCAAATACATTCTGCATTTGCGGATGCATATGTGATTCGGGTTCTTCAATAATGAAAAGGTTTACCAGTAGCGGATCAATTTCTCTTTTGTAATTTTCAAGTTGGAGAAGTATATATATCATATTACTATACCCCAAACCTTGAGACGCTTCATTAAGAAAATGACCTTCAAGTTGATATTTAGCATTTGTTATCTGACTGATCAGGCCACTTATGGCATCCTCTGATATATCAATATCGAGAATCATTTCACCAGTATTTCCGCCATTTGCTTTTGCTATAGTCTTAATAGCGTCACTGAGTCCATCAACAGATGCTTCTCTTACTACATTCGTTATCTGCGCATCCTCAATCGGCTGAAGTATTTTATCTGGCAATTCTCCAAGCATTACTTTCCAGTTATCCTCGTGGCCAGCCAGTTCAATCATATTTTTACTTAGGCTCCTTGTCTTACCGTTACTCTGGTCATCAAGAGGCCTTCCGGCATGAATATTACGGAATTTGAATAATTCTCTAAAATCAGACAGCTCCAGCCTGTTAAGATTTTGTACATCACCGCCAGCATGATAAAACTTTCCGATTAAATCCATTGAATATGTATCGTTATCTGTATAATAACATACTTCAATAATACTCGATGCATAAGAACAAAGTATTTTTTCTTTCAATAGATCTGTTTTTGCTTGATCAGCACCATTGTTTTTTATCTTTTCATATCTGCTCTTCAATTTATCGAACTCACTTTCAAGAGATTCACCAAATGATGCTGGTGTCACATGAAAAGAGTAGATAAAGTAAAATGACCGTTTACTTGGATCAAAATCCATTATGTAATCAGCAAAATTTCTTATATCATCGTCAGCGGAGTAATCTATTTTGAATTTAACCAAGGTTGGTGGAATAAGTAGATTCGTTTCTGGATTTGGTGGTTCAAGCGCAAAAAGACTGTTGATTATTTCCTTGATGGTTTCATCTTTTTCGAGATTTTTATCAATGAACTCACAAAAGACGGGATATACTTTATCAATCCAGTCTTTTGCTACTGTGACAGGTATATCTGAAACGCTATAAGAACACTTGCCAGATTCTAAAATACATACAAGCAAATCAATTAATGAAGTTTTTCCGCTGTTGTTCGCACCAGCCAAAAGTGTAATATCATCTGTAAGTGACAATGATGTTTTTATAAATTTCCTATAATTTTGGATGACCACTTCATTTAATTTCATTTTATACCCCCGTAACTAATTTGGATTTCTATAATATCGGACAAATTACATTTATATCATACCGCAAATTCTTGGAAAATTCTACATATTTCTGATTGCAGTCTTTTTAAAAAAGCATTTGAATATTAGCCCCATTCTTATGGCATATCATGATGTATGTATCAAAAACCTGAATTTTATCAACTTCATTCCTGATTACACTTTCGTTATAAACTCCACCCTGGCATATAACCTTACTCAGCGAGTTCTTAATCCAACTTTCATCCAGAGTAGGGGAGTGGGGGCAGGCGTCTTTGCCTTTCTCAATCCTTGTTGCGCAGCGCCAAAGAACCTTGCCACGTTCAGTTCTCCGACGATAAGATACTCCGCAATCGCCGCATACCAGCAAATTCCCAAGAATGTATTTACCGTTATATTTGCTTCCGCTGATTTCTACCGTGCCATCCTCATTACTGACAAACCTTGAACGCTTAGCCATTTCCTCCTGAACCTTATCAAATACTTCGACAGAAACAATGGCCGGATGACTGTCCTTCACATAATACTTGTTTCGCTGACCATCATTTCTTCTTTTCTTACCTGTCATAAAATCTTCCGTATAAGTCTTCTGCAGCATGGTATCGCCCTTATATTTCTCATTCTTGAGCATTTTCTGAATTGTCGTTGTATCCCAATGGTCATTACCCGTAACGGTCTTAATACCCAAAGATTCCAGATAAACTTTCATCTGACCAAAGGTAAGTCCCTGTAAATACAAGTCAAATATTATTCTGACTACTTCAGTCTGTTCGGGAACAATGACAATTTCACCATCAACACAGGTATACCCCATAAAATTCTTATACTTTGTGAAGATATCTCCCTTTTCAAATTTGCGCTGAAATCCCCACTGAATATTCTCGCTGGTATTCTGGCTTTCGTCTTGTGCCAGCATACCCCTAAGTGTAATTTCGAATTCCTTATCCACATTAATTGAATCCAGATTCTCATTTTCAAAATGCACATTGATCCCTCGCTCTCTTAAAAATCTAATAATTTTTAGTAGTTCTAATGTATCTCTAGAAACTCTGCTGATTGACTTGGTTAATATGTAATCCACCTTGCCTCTTTTAGCTTTTCTTAATAAAGCGTCTAGCCCTAATCTTCCCGTTCGCTTTAAACCACTACCAATGTCATAAAATACACCAACAAAAATCCAGTCAGAGCAGCTTTCAATCATGTGCGTATAGGTCTCGATTTGAATTTCTAGACTCCCCAATTGAACTGGCCCCGAAGTGCTAACCCTGCAATAAGCCGCTACCCTAAGCTTTCTATATTCGATTGTCTTTGCCTGAATGTAGCGGATATTTTTCATTTATACTTCACCATATATTCATAAGTTAGAGTTCATATTTACACAAACAAAAAAGGATATGAAAGCATCTACTCTCATATCCTAATCATTGCATATTATTTTTTAGTCTTTTATTTTAGCAGTTTTTACGATGCAACAGGACTATGGACTCAACATGCTCCGTCCAAGGAAACATATCCACAGGAACCGCCTTTTCAGCCTTATATCCCTTCATCTTCAAATACTTCAAATCTCTTTCCAAAGTAATTGGATTACAAGAAATATAAACCACCTTCTTCGGCTTTAAGAGTGCTAGAGCATCCATAAACTTCTCATTGCTGCCGGTTCTTGGAGGATCCATAAATACAACATCCGCTGTAGCTTTCTGCTCCGCCATCTGAGTCATGAAGTCTCCGGCATCATTTTTGTAGAACTCAATGTTCTTAGTTTCATTAAGTTTAGCATTTACATTAGCATCTTTTACAGCATCCTTATTAAGCTCAACTCCAATTACTGATTTCGCATGATCCGCAGCAACAATTCCAATGGTTCCAATACCGCAGTATGCATCAATTACAGTTTCTTCCCCTGTTAGTCCAGCCATCTCAATTGCTTTCGCATAAAGCACTTCTGTCTGCTCTGGATTAACCTGGTAGAAGGATTTAGGAGAAATACGGAAGGTTTTTCCGCATAATTTGTCTTCTATATAACCTTTGCCATAGATAACCTGTTCCTTATCTCCTAATACCATGCTAGTCTTTTTATCATTTACATTTATTACTATGGTTGATATCTCTGGATGTTCTTTTAATAGTGCTTTAATAAAGTTATTCTTTGAAGGTAATATCGGAGAGCTTAATACAAGTACCACCATAATCTCGCCAGAGGAAAAGCCGGTTTTTATCAAAACATGGCGCATAAGCCCATAACCTGAATCCTCATCATAGGTTTTGATTTTAAAGGATTTTAACATCCCTCGGATGGAAGCGATAATTTCATCCGCCTTCTGATTGTGAATGTGACAACTTTCAATTGGAATGACACGATGTGTTCCAGTTTCATAGACGCCTGAAATAGGATTTCCCTTTCTATCATGGTCAAATACCACATGAACCTTATTACGGTAATGCTCCGGTTTCTTCATACCTATAATCGGTTGTACTTTACAGTAATCCTTTAATAAGGCTTCTACTTTCTTTTGCTTAGCTTTTAGCTCTGATTCATAACTTTCTTCGCCATAATCACAGCCGCCACATCCTCTTATATAGGTGCATCCATCGTTATTTATTGTTTTTTTTTTAGAAATACCATTATCGTCATTAAATCTTCCAGCCATTGCGCCATATACTCCGCCATCATTTCTACCTGGCTTAGCTTTACGTTCACCATTATAACTCTTAGCTGGCTTTTCTGCACGTTCACTATCATAATTTTGTACAGGTTTATCATCACGATAAACGCCATATCTTTTTACAGGTATCTCACTCTGATCGCTTTCATAACTTCTTGCTGGCTTTCCACTACGTCTATCATCAAAGCTTTTTCCTGACTTAGCACCTTGTCCACCACCATAGTTACTTCCTGACCTTGCACCATATCCATTGCCATCGCTTCTACCTGGTTTTTTATCAAATCCGGTACTATAGTTTCTTTCCGGTTTAGCACTGCGGTCACCTTCATAGCTTCTTGAAGGCTTCTCATTACGATCATTATCATAGCTTCTTACTGGCTTATCACTTCTTCTATCGTCAAAGCTTCTTCCAGACTTTGTTCCTTGTCCGCCCTCATAGCTTCTACCTGGCTTTTTATCAAATCCGCCATTATAGTTTCTTTCTGGTTTAGCACCACGGTCTCCTTCATAGCTTCTTGAAGGCTTATCACTACGATCATTATCAAAGCTTCTTGCTGGCTTATCACTTCGTCTATCATCATAGCTTCTGCCAGACTTAGCTCCTTGTCCGCCCTCATAGCTTCTTCCCGTCTTTTTACCAAATCCACCACTATAGTTTCTTTCAGGCTTAGCACCACGTTCACCATCATAGCTTCTTACTGGTTTCTCACTACGTTCATTATCAAAGCTTCTTGCGGGCTTATCACTTCGTCTATCATCATAGCTTCTTTCGGGTTTATCACTTCGTCTATCATCATAGCTTCTTGCAGGCTTATCACTTCGTCTATCGTCATAACTTCTGCCAGACTTAGCTCCTTGTCCACCACCATAATTACTTCCAGACTTTGCGCCATATCCACCGCCATAGCTTCTACCTGGCTTTGTGCTTCGGTCTCCGTCATAGCTTCTCGCTGGCTTGTCACCACGTTCGCCTTCAAAACTTCTTGCCGGCCTTTCGCTACGATCACCCTCATAGCTTCTTACCGGCTTTTCGCTACGTCTATCATCATTATATCTTCCAGACTTAGCTCCTTGTCCGCCGCCATAGGTGCTTCCTGACTTTGCACCTTGTCCACCACCGTAGCTTCTACCTGAACCTGTACCATTCTTATCCTTGTCAAACTTTTTGAATCCAGAATCTTTCCCTTTATTGTCTCTTGAAAATCCTGTTCCACCTCTGTGACCAGACGCAGAGCTATCCTTTCTATTTCTATCTCCATTTGAACCACTTCTGTTATAGCTCTTATTTCTATTATCTTCACTCATTGTGTTATACTCCTTCATTATTGAATTCAGGGATAAAGCTTTCTAGTGCTGTCTCTCCCTCTTGGATAAAACCGTTCTCTATGCCAAGCTCGATTGCATAATCAACAAGCTCTTCATATTCTTCTAACGTAGTTTTTCGCTGCAACTCTGGATAACCATCCAGTCCTGCCATCGGTGTATACTGATTCATAATACTGATATATATATTATCTCCATAATTTTCATATAAATATCGAATTATATTCTTTGAATCTTCAAGAAATCCAGGTAAGGTCAGATGTCTGACAATGACGCCCTTCTGCATCCTACCTCTCTCGTCAAATTGTACCTGTCCAACTTGCCTAACCATTTCCTGCAAAGCAGATGCAGAATAAATATAATAATCCAGACAATTAGAATATCTACCCCCGACACTCTCTTCCATATATTTAAAATCAGGAAGATATACATCTACTATTCCTTCTAGGAGCTGTAGTGTTTCTACCTTTTCATAACCACTGCAATTATACACAATTGGTAAATGAAGCCCCATTGTCCGAGCCAATTTAACAGCTTCTATAATATGCAATACATAATGACTGGGTGTAACCAGATTAATATTATTAGCATCCTTATTTTGAAGGTTGATGAATATTTCCGCCAGACGCTCTGCTGTAATAATCTTTCCCGTTAATCCCTTTGCAATGTTATGATTTTGACAGTAGACGCACCCAAGTGCACATCCACTGAAAAATACGGTTCCCGAACCTTCCTCACCCGAGATACAGGGTTCCTCCCAGTGATGGAGAGCCGCTCGTGCAACCACAAGCTCGGAGGTTGCCCCGCACACACCCTTCTGCCCTTTTGTTCGATCAATGTTACACTCTCTGGGACAGAGGGTACAATTTTCCAATAACTTATGATACATCTTTATTCCTCGTGGTTAATTCAAAATAGAGCTAATTTGTAATAAAACAGTTTAGCCATAAGCTTGATTTTGCATCGTAAAACTTCACAAAATTTCTTCCTACCATATTCTACATTACAATGACAAGAATATCAAAGGTTATCTTACTAAAACCGTTGAAATTCGATATTAATTGTAGTAATAAACTTCTATATACTAGCTAAGCTTCTAATTTGAACATACAATGCCTTACTTAAAGTGATACAATAGCTCCTTCGATGCCTTCTGTATCACTTCTTAGTAAACATGATTGTGCAAATTAACGAATTTAAATGCAGGGAAATTTTATTCACTACAATCATTATGCACTTAAAAATCATTGAACCTTACTTTATTTCATAGAATAATATTACCAGTATATTTTATGTAGTTTCATTAGATATTTTATCAGGAGGACAACAGGAATGGGTTCAGGCAATTTAATTATACAAGTCCGTACTTCTGAAAATGCGTTGCCGATAAGTGGTGTAATGATTCGAATCAAGAACCAGGAAGGTACTGTGCTATACGATCTAATTACAGATGAGAATGGGGAGACCGAACAGATAAGGCTGGATGCAGTGGCTAGAGAATTATCTCTTGACCCTGCTTTTACCGGAATCCCCTATACGAGCTATGAACTTGATGCAAGGGCTACAGGTTATAATAACCTTGAGATTGCGGATGTACAGATTTTTGATGGGGAAAATGCTATTCAGCCTATCACGATGATACCTATGCTGGAAGGTCAGCTCTGCCCGCTGGATCTAGAGCTGTTTATTGGTAAGCAAGCATTACGAATGACGGAACCACGCATTCAAATTGGATCAGATGTTGAACCTTTTATCTTTCGCCAGGTTATTATACCGAATCCAATTACCGTTCATCTTGGCACGCCTGCTGCCAGCGCTACCAATGTTCAAGTTTCCTTTACAGACTATGTTAAAAATGTTGCCAGTAGTGAAATATATCCCACCTGGCCCACTGCTGCACTGGAAGCAAATATATATGCCATCATTACCTTTGCTTTAAACAGAGTGTTCACCCAATGGTATAGAAGCAGAGGCTACAACTTTGATATAACCAACAGTACCGCTTATGACCAGTATTTTGTATACGGAAGAACGATATATCAATCTATAAGTCTCATCGTAGATAAAATTTTTAATCAATATGTTCGTAGGCAGGGACAAAATGCACCGTTCTTTACCTCCTTTTGTAACGGTACCACAGCTACCTGCGCTGGTTTATCCCAGTGGGGAACAGTGACGCTTGCCAACAATGGGCAATCTTCCCTTGAGATACTTCGCCACTATTATCCAAAGGATGTTGAAATAGCACGAACCGATATTATTACAGATATTGTTGTTTCTTACCCCGGAACACCCTTAAAACAAGGCAGCAAGGGTGCTGATGTGGAGGCAATTCAGATATATTTGCTTAGAATCAGGCGTAATTATCCTGCTATCCCTTTCATTACGGATGAACTTGGTGTATTTGGTAACTCTACGAAGTCGGCTGTAACAAAATTTCAAAGTATCTTCAGTCTGACACCGGATGGTATTGTAGGCAAAGCCACCTGGAATAAGATTTCCTTTGTATTTGTTGCCGTTACTAATCTGGCTAGTCTTGAAACCGAGGGAACTACCTTAGGAATTGGAACCGTACCACCCAGCACAGTACTGCAAATGGGTTCCAGCGGTATCGATGTAATTACATTACAATACATCCTGGCTTTTATAAGTGACTTTTATCCTAGCATTCCATCACCCACACAAAACGGTATCTTCGGTAATGATACTTACCTATCAGTTATTGCTTTTCAACAAATGATGGGACTATCAAATGATGGAATTGTGGGACCGTCCACCTGGCTCTCCCTCTATGATACTTATTGGGGAATCCGTAATAATGTGGAAATGCCAGATCCAGACCCAGAACAGAATATTATTGAATACATTGTTCAAGCTGGTGATACATTATGGCTGATTGCTCAAAGGTTCCAAACTACAGTTGCCGCAATTAAATCCCTGAATAAACTTACCAGTGATGTCCTAATGATTGGTCAGCTTCTCTTGGTTCCAATAAAAGGAACAACACCACCCACGAACTTTTCCTATACTGTAAGGTCAGGTGACACATTATGGCTGCTTTCACAGAGGTTTAATGTCACGGTCGTTGCAATCAAATCCCTTAACAACTTAACCAGTGATTTACTTACTATAGGTCAAATCCTATTAATCCCAAGTGTGTGATTCTGTATTTGTAAGATCATATCAGGGATAGCAAACACATAGTACCGGTTATAATTAATGCATTATAAAAAGGAAGTATTGACCTCCTACAGGTCTCTACTTCCTTATTTCATATTATAATAAATTAATCATAAATATTTAACCTCACACTAACCAGACAATTAATATATTACCACTCTATTAATTAATTTCTTTAAGGTACGTAAGGTATCACCCGCATGTTCAAGAGTTCTGGAAGAAACTAAATAGTTACATACCAATAACTCTCTTAAGTCTCTGCTTTGCTCTCTCATTTCGTAACTTACCCAATCTGCTGTATCTGGAGTTATATAACAAGCCTCTTCCAACAATCCCAACAAATCTGGAAGTTGTTTGTCCTGTCTTTCTTTGTTAGCCATCCTTTTGATAATCTTATTCATTGCAAGAATTAGATTTGCAACCTCACCATCAATCTGACTACGACTCGATAACCAGCTAATTGTGCTTTCCTTATCAGGTACTTGCGCAAGTAAACTTGGAGAGGTAAGTCCCATCGCTTTTATAAACAAATAATTATCAAGCTTGCCTTTTCTATAAGTTTTCTCAAACAGCTCCAGTTCCTCTCCTGTAATCCTTTCATAAGGCTCCAGGGACCTATCCTTTAATAGTTCCCCATAGCTATTCTTAATCTTATCTGCTTGTATTTTTTGCTCTAATTTATCAAGTATATCAAAAATTCTAGAAGGACGTGCTGCAACAATATATAAATCCAATCCAAAGATATCTTCCAATGCGTATCGTATACCTGCCCAAGCGCTTTCCCCGCAAGCAACAACATATCTGCCATCTGCTCTCTTACCCAGTGGAAGTACTTGCAGCCCTCTAGCTTTATTAATACTTAGACTAGATACCCAGCTGGTATCTTCAAATTCCATTTTTTCATCAAGCTCATAGTATGGAATATTCTGCTGTGCAGCTAAAGTGCTGTATAAGGTTGTCTCATCGATAAAACCTAGAGCAATTAAGCTATCTCCTAATCTACTACCTACTCTTTTTTGATAATAAAGTCCTGTTTCAATCTCTTTCTGTGATATTACTCCTCGATCCAGTAATATCTTTCCTATACGTTGTTTCCCTTTCATTATGTGATTCACATAATTAGGGTCAAATACATAGGTTGAATCTTCTGTATTTACAAAGAACTTTCCAAGCTTAGTATCGTGAATTACCTTGCTATCTGAATCCATCGCAACCTTTATCAGGTCATTTAAATTAAAAAGATTAATGTGTAACTGTTGTGTTTCGGGTGCTCTCCCCTTGCTTATCATATCCTTATATTCCATCTGATCTAGCGCTGTTAGTCTACCCATTCGCATATTCTTCACACATACCTGGTTGGGTATTACTCCTTATATGTTTTTAGCTAACATTTGTACTTTATAATCATTTGTACTTTATAATCATTGCTGCTTCAAAATCTGGCGGTTATGCTCTATAACATAGTATAAAAGTGCAAACGGTTTCCTATAAAGATTATAACAAGTACTTCTACTTCACATAAATGCCTTTTCGTCCAGTAGATTTTACTCGCTATAATTATAACATGAACATAATTCCTGTTCCTGTTCTTGTTACTCCAATCGGTATTCACAAGCAAGCTTGTAATACCTCATTCCGCTTTCATTATATCATGTCTCATACAATTTCCAACATTCTTTTCGAAAAATATACAAAAAGAGCATAATTGCCAAACAGATTCTGTTTAGCAGCTTGCTCTTTCAGTTTATTGTATTGTTTTTTCGTTTTTCTTGTTACTAATTTATCAGAAAAAAATGGGAAAAATACTAATTGGATTTTAAAAACTTCCTAGCAATTTTAATGACAGGTTTAAATAGAATTCCTTCCATTTCCTTTTTTACAACTTTTAATTCCGAGCGTATTTTAATATTCTGTGGGCAATGACGTTCGCATTTCCCACATTCTGTACAAAGGGATGCAAATGCAGGTTGTTTTGACGTCACACCCAGTGTCTGAAGATACTTCCATCTGGTACCCTTTAAGTTCAACAAATATTTATCGTTATAGGAGGAGAAACATCCTGGAATGTTGACGCCAAAGGGGCACGGCATACAATAACCACAACTGGTACAAGGAATTTTGGTTTTCTCGTGCAAAACCTCCTTCACCCGGTCAAATATGGCTAATTCAACTTCACCAAAATCATTCGCTTTCGCATCACTTGCTATCATAATATTTTCATTTAATTGATCCTCATCACTCATTCCAGATAGGATTACGCTAACCTCTGGATGGTTCCAAATCCAACGTAAAGCCCACTCAGCTGGTGTACGCTTATCGTGATAGGAATTAAATTCATCTATTACTTCAGATGGTAAATTGTTAACTAACTTTCCGCCTCGCAAAGGCTCCATAATAATAACCGGAATCTCCAAGGAATGCGCCAATAAAAGGCCAGATTTTGTTGCTTGATTATTCTCATCCAGATAATTGTACTGTATTTGACAGAAATCCCAGGGATAAGCCTGAACCAACTCTTCAAACTCCATTTTACTTCCGTGAAAGGAAAATCCAATATTACGAATAACCCCCTTACTCTTTAACTGCTCCAGCCATTCTATAACCCCAAGGTTCACCATTCGATCAAAAGTTGCTTTATCGGATAACATATGTAGCAGGTAGTAATCAATATAATCTGTCTGCAATTTGGATAGCTGTGTGTCTAGAATTTTCTTCGCACCTTCCAGTTTATTCACCATAAAAGGCGGCAACTTTGTTGCAATTTTAACTCTTTCACGGTATCCCCCAGTTAAAGCATCTCCTAATAAGGACTCACTCTTACCTGCATGATAGAAATACGCAGTATCAAAATAATTGACACCTTTCTCAATGGAATCTCTTATCATTGCTATTGACCTAGGCTCATCGATTCCTGTTCCCTTCATTGGAAACCGCATACATCCAAATCCCAGAATAGAAAGCTCATCACCGTTTTTGCTATTTCTTCTCGTCAACATTTACTGCTACCTCTCAATCATGACTATTGTGCTATTTATAGTATACCACGTTTAAGATTATAATGGCAAAAATTAAATGATAGTTTACTACTATAAATAGATTTTTATCAGTTAATAACATAACCTCTTATAAATCATATATATTATTCTAATTTACAGCCCGATTCATGATAAAAAAGTTTCTTTTATTCTTCTTATAGAGCTCTCTAAATACTTCAAAACATTTATCATAGATTTTTTTATTTTCCTGAATAGGGTAATAAGTAGCTGAAATCGGTATAAAAGCTTCCGCTTCCTCCAGTGTACGGATATATCCAATTCCAACAGCCGTTACAATTGCCGCTCCCATTGCACCCACATCCTGCGGGTAATCCACAGTCTCAATTGGGTGCCCTAGAATATCAGCAAGAATCTGACAAGCCAAAGCAGATAAGGCTCCTCCACCGACATAACGTATCGCCTCAGAGGTTTTTATCTTTCTCTCCTGGGCCTCTAACATCCATCTTAGGTGATAGCAGACACCTTCTAGAACCGAACGGATTAGTTCTGTTTTTCCTGTCTCCAATCCAATATTAAAAAACATACCTCTCACATTGGAATCTTCAAAGGGACATCGATTTCCATGCAGCCAGGGAGTAAAGATTACGCCATTACTTCCCGGGGGTATCTTTTTAATTACATGCATCATGTAATCGTATAAGCTGGTATAGACCGCTTCATGGGTTTCCGACACTTTTTTCTTCTCCAGATAAATATCAATTTCATCCAGTGCAAGATGGTCTTTTACCCATTCCAGGCATTTTCCCGCAGTTTCAAGCTCTGAAAAATAGTTATAATATCCCGGATTTGCTCCGACCACAGCAGCAATCATCGCGCTGGTATCCACCATCGGTCGATTAACAACCGTGGATACCCATCCAGAGGTTCCACTATAGATATGTGTTTTGCCTTCTGCAATCGCACCTGCACCAACCCCGATCAAGGACGCATCCCCACCGCCGCCAAATACCGGAGTTCCTTCCAGCAGTCCAAGCTGTTCTGCTGCCTCCAAAGTCAATTCACCTGCTTTATCCGTGGAGGCGATGATCAACGGTAAATGATCATATCTAACACCGAACATCTTACACATACTTTTACTAAAGCATCCTTTTCTTATATCATATAAAAGAGTTGCAAAGGCGGAATCGCTGGTCATAATGAAATTTCCCGTACATTTTAATATAAGATACTCTTTTACATCTAACCACTTATGTATTCTTTTATAGATTTCTGGTTCATTTTCTTCCACCCATTTGTATTTCCATACTGGATCTTTTACACTTGCTGCCACAGCTTTTGTTATGGATAAGGATTTTATTAGTCGATAGATATTACAACCTGCGATTTGAACTCCAAAAGCAAGCCCTTTCTTAAGCTGCTTTCTTGCCCTCTGATCCATATAATTCATGGACGGACGTACTGCTTCCCCTGCTTTATCCACCAACACAAGTCCCTGCATCTGTGAACAGAACGAAAGACCAGCTATTTGTTCAGTCCTAATCCCAGTTTGATGAATTAATTGCTTTGTTGTTGCAGCAATTGCCTGCCACCAGTCCTTCGGATTTTGTTCTATGCCGCCATTGTCAAGGATTTGCAGTGGATAACTCATCTCTGCTTGTGCAACTCTTCTAATTTGCTCCTCTAGCTTAAAGATACAGGTTTTTACTGCTGTTGTTCCCACATCATAGGTTACAACATATTTGCCATTCGTCCTTCCATCCATCCTATCACATCCATTTCCTACGATTTTCGTATTCCATTCGCAACTGTGAACTTAACTATATTCTGTTTTAATTATGACCTATCCCATTCTAATAAAATGTAATTCTATTGCTATTTTAGTTATGATATTAATTTATGTATTTAAATGTTGCTTACCGTTTTTGCAATATATTAATATATCCTTTATTTAATTTACTTTTTTGTAAATGCTGACTTAATAAATTTCAACGCATTTTCTACTAATAAATCATCCTGTAAAAAAATATCTTCGCCAGCATACAATTTAAAACGTTCTTGATAGTAGCTGCAGGAGTAAGAAAACTGCAGCATCATGAACATATTGTCAATAAAAAATGCAAGCATGCGGGGATCACAATCATCCCTGGCCTCTCCTTGTTTTTGTAGTCTTTCTATGATTTCTGTATAGAGCTTTGCGGTCATTCCCTCTATATTTTCTACAGTTTGCAGCACCAGGCGGGAATTACTATTGGTCGTTATCTCATTGTATAGTCTAATCATATTTCCATTTTCTCGTGAATGCTTCAATATTGCACGAAGTACCTTCTCAACCTTGATAAAGATATCTTCCTCTTCCACTAAGATATTCTCCAGCGCAATCTTTAATACCGATGCGCAGTAGTTGACAGTTGTTAGAAAGACGTCTTCTTTATTTTCAAAATACTGAAATAGACTTCCTACACTTATTCCTGCTCTTGCCGCAATTTTATTTGTGTTAGCATTCTCAAAGCCCAGATTTGAAAACTCATTTACAGCGGCATCAAGTATGCGATTTCGTTTTTCCTCTGGTATTCGTTCGAAAAGTGATGTCATTTATGTTCTCCTCTAGTATGTAATTATGAGTCATTACTCATAAAAATACTATCATACCATTTCCAAAAATAAAAGTATTTTTACATATAATTTCATTTATTTGTATTTAACCCCAATTGGTATTGACTATTACCCAATATCTGCTATATTTAAATCATATGAGCGGTGACTCACTCATACGTTATATGGAATGGAAAGCTAATTTTCTCGTATAAACAGAAGGAGGTCTTAAGAATGGATACTAATTTTGCTATTTCTCAATATCCGGATGCTGCAGCAATCACCAAACAGCTCAATGAGCTGATAAGTAAACCGGTACATAGCATTAGTAAGGAAGCTTTGGAACAATATGAAACGGAGTATTATGGAAAGAAATGTACCAAGTCAAAGCAAATGATTGATGTGGCAAAAACTCTAATTCCCGGTGGTGTCCAACATAACCTGGCATTTAATCATCCATTTCCCCTTGTATTTTCAAAGGCTTCTGGAGCCTATTTATATGATATAGATGGCAATCAATACTATGATTTTCTGCAGGCAGGTGGCCCTACCGTTCTTGGCAGTAATCCTGAAATAGTACGAGAAAAAGTAATTGAACTCTTAAATGATTGTGGTCCTTCTACTGGTCTCTTTCATGAATTTGAATATAAACTTGCACAAAAGATCTCCGAACACATTCCTTCTGTTGAAATGTTTCGTATGTTAGGTTCCGGTACCGAAAGTTGCATGGCTGCCATTCGTGTTGCCAGACTTGCTACCGGCAAGAAAAATATACTTAAAATGGGCGGCGCTTACCATGGTTGGAGCGACCAGCTTGCTTACGGTATCCGTATTCCAGGTTCAAAATGGACCCAAGCTCATGGAGTTCCTCACTTCTCCTTCAAACGAACGGATGAATTCTTCCCTAATGATTTAAAGGATTTAGAGCGTAAATTAAGAAGAAACCGCCTTCATGGCGGAACTGCTGCTGTAATGATTGAACCGGTTGGTCCTGAAAGTGGAACTCGTCCGGTGGATATGGATTTCAATAAGGGCGTAGAAGCTCTTTGCCGTAAATATGGTGCACTACTCATCTTTGACGAAGTAGTAACTGCCTTTCGTATCGGTATGGCAGGTGCACAAGGCTATTATGGTGTTACTCCTGATCTTACGGTGTTTGGTAAAGTAGTTGCTGGTGGTTATCCCGGAGCTGGTGGTCTGGGCGGTAAGAAGGAATATATGAAGTTCCTGGCTGCTGGTATTCAGACTGGTGATAAATACAAAAAAGCATTAATTGGTGGAACTATGGCGGCAACTCCAATCAGCTGTGTCGCTGGTTATTATACCCTTTGTGAAATTGAACGTACCAAGGCTGCAAAAGTAGCCGGTGAAATGGGTGACCGTCTTAACAAAGGACTACAGGAATTAATTAAAAAATATAATCTTCCTTTTGTAGCCTTCAATCAGGGTTCCATCTGCCACTTAGAAACTGTTGGTGCCATGCATTTTTCAATTAATTGGAAGAAGCCATGGACGATACCACAGGTATTGGAGCAAACTTCAAAGCGTAAGAAAGAAATGGAACATATGGGAGCAGCCTATATGGCCGAAGGTATTGTTACTTTAGCTGGCAGCAGACTCTATACCAGTGCCGCCTATACCGAAGAAATGATTGATGATGCCTTAAGTCGTTTTGAAAGAGTCTTTCAGAAGATTGTAAATAAGGAGACCGAACAGAATTAAATACATACTAATATATTTTTAGAAGTATGCGAAAGGGGATCTATATGCTGGAACAGGAAGCAAAAAGATTAGTTGTCCTTGCCGGAAAGGAATTGGTCAGTTCCGGACTAATTGCACGTACTTGGGGTAATGTAAGCTGTAGAGTAGATCAACATACCTTTGCTGTTACACCGAGCGGTCGTGCCTATGAAACCTTAACAGAGGAAGAAATCGTAATCTGCAAAGTAGAGGATGCCACCTATGAGGGTGATGTGAAACCTTCCTCTGAAAAAGGAATCCACGCTCTCCTCTATCGTAGCAATCCAGATATTAAGTTCGTAATACACACGCACCAAACCTATGCCTCTGCAGTAAGTACCTTTGATATAAATGATATGCCTGTGGCTGAATATCCCCTCCTTGGCAGTTACGTACCCATTGCCAAATACGGTCTTCCTGGAACGAAACCACTGAAAAAGAATATAGGAATTGCTTTGACAGGTCTTCCTGGGCATGCCATTATTATGGCTCACCATGGAGCGCTGATGTTTGGCAGTAGTTATGAAGAAACCTTTGAAGCGGCAAAACAACTGGAAGCGGCTTGTTTAGACTTCATCCAGAAGAAATATCTCGCCCTATCTGAAGCATCAAGCTATGAGGAAGAAGCCTTTTATCAGCATTATTTGTCTAAGTCAATACCAAATGCGGAGAAACTATCGAAGGGTACTTTTTCAGAGGGTTATAGTATACGAACCACGGATGGACTTATCTTCTATGGTGATTCAGAAATAAAATACTTACCTTCAGACAGTAATCTTCCAAAGGAGATTTTAATACATTTTGAGATATTTCGACAACGTAAGGATATTAATTATATTCTTTCAACCAATGACCTTTGTCTTAGTGCTGCAGCAGGAGCAAAGAATACACTTCGTCCTTTACTGGATGATTTTGCGCAAATCGTTGGCTTGTCTTCAAAATGTTCAAAATCATCCTCCCCTGCTGTAATCGTTCGAACTTTACACGGTCGATTAGGTGTATTAGTTCCAAGGCATGGTGCACTCTGCTGTGCTGCAACTTTATCTGATGCACAGGCAGTCGCAATGGTTATGAAGAAGAATGCTTTCGCACAAATCAGCTCACAGCTTTTTGGTGGTGCAAAACCTTTAAGCTTACTGGATTGCAAACTAATGCATTTTGTTTATACGAAAAGCTACTCAAAGAAATCAAAATAGCAACGCCAAGGAGGGACCTAAATCCCTCCTCTTTTATTTGTTCTCTATATGCTTTTCTATGTATTTCTCTATGTATTTCTCTATGTATTTAAAGTCACCAAATAATCGCTTGGCATTCTTGTACTATATGTAATAATATGGTAATCTTAATTTATAAAAATAAAGGAGCGTATGTTTAAACATACATAATTACTATGGAGATGCAGTATAAATTATATCGTTATCGCTGGGTTATTCTTTTTGCTGTTGTTCCTATTATCCTATGTACCGAAATGTTTTGGCTGGCTTTGGCACCTATATCCAGTCTTGTTCAGGAACATTACCACATCGGAAGTATGGAAGTATCCCTTTTTACATCAAGTTACATGATTATGTACATTCTATTTACTCTGCCTGCCTCCTGGGTTATTGACAAATTTGGTTATCGTCCTTCCCTTATCATTGGTGCTTTACTAACAGCAGTATTTGGGATATTGAGAATTTTTGTTGCCGATAATTATACTGCTGTTCTCGTCACTCAATTTATCATTGCAGCAGGACAACCATTTTTATTAAATATATCAACTAAAATTCCTGCCAACTGGTTCCCAGTAACGGAACGTTCTGTGGCCGCTGGAATACTGACAATGGCTCAATATCTTGGCTTTGTTGTTCCTATGATACTATCTCCTATTCTGGCAAAAAGTTATACCCTATCTACTCTTTACATAGTTTATGGCATCATTGCCTGTGTTTGTACACTTGTTGCTCTCATCTTAACTAAGGAGCGCCCTGCTCTTCCACCCGGACCAGATGCCGAGAAGGAGGATTTAAGTCCTGCCTCCATGATAAGATTATTTAAGAACATTAATTTTCTCTATGTGTTAATTATCGCCTTTATTTCAATGGGAATATTTAATACTTTGCTTACCTTAATTGAAAGTATTGTGACTCCCAGGGGTTTGTCCATCAATGAAGCAGGTATGATAGGGTCTGTATTTGTAGTTGCTGGAATCTTAGGTGCAGTTATTTTACCAATTATTTCAGATAAGTTTAGAAGGAGGAAGCCTTTGTTTGTCTTTGGCATCACCTTGCTGGCTCCTTTGTATTTTGGAATGACTTATGTTACAGATTTCCTTCCCCTTATCATATTAGCAGGGATTGCAGGTTTTACCATCATGGGTTTAGCTCCAATCCTATTTCAACACGGTGCGGAGGTTGCATATCCTGCACAAGAAGGAACTTCACTTGGATTAATCTTATTAATGGGTCAGATTTCTGGTGCTCTCTTCGTATTCCTTTTTGAAGCAATCAGCCAAAGTACTGACTCTGTAGCTCTCCCTATGTTAATCTTTGTTGCCTTAACAATTATTGAAATCCCACTCACCATTAAAATGAAGGAATCTTCATTGTTGGATAAAATAAGCTAAAAAACATTTATGTCTTCCTAAGTGTAACTATAACAATTTCAGGCCGATTAAATATTCTTACCGGAATAACACTATTACCTAATCCCCTACTCACCACCATGGTTGTTTGGTTTTCCCTATAGGTCCCAGCAGTATATTTCGGAAACAAACCTTGATTCGGTGCAATCAGTCCACCTACAAAGGGTAATCTGAACTGCCCTCCATGCGCATGCCCTGCAAAAAATAGATCAACCTTTGTTTGGCTATATAACTTAAGATTCTGTGGTTCATGAGCTAAAAGAATCTTAAGTTTTTCTGGATTTAGATCACTAATTAAAGTCTGCAAAGTCCCATCTGTAAGATTTTGTTCTCCAAGTCCAACGAAATAAAACCCATTGTCATCACCTATTTCAATTGTTTTGTTATCCATCAGTATGACACCGGAAGCTTCCATATTCTGCATTAGCTTATTCCAGTCATTGTTGGATATGGAGTATTCGTGATTTCCACTAACGTAAAATACCGGAGCTATTTCAACTGCACCCTTAACAAACTCCAAGGCAATATCAATATTAGTTCGATTTCTATCCACTATATCACCTGTAATAACAATGACATTAGGTTTTTCATTTCTTACCTTATCTAATAATCTTTTGCTATTACTACCAAATTCTTTGTTATGAAGGTCTGATATCTGAGCGATTTTAAATCCCTCCAGCTTATCTCCTATTTTGTTGTTTTCATAAACATATCTTGAGATAACAATATCATTGTTCTGCCAAATACAGAAAATAACTATGCTAAGTACAATTATCAATAATCCTAACATTATTCTTACTTTTTTGCTTTGCATTGTACACCTCATTCATTAAAACTAATAAGTATTATACAGTAATTATTTAAAAACAACACTATGATATTATGTTTAATTATTTTAAGGTAAAGTTAAAGCCTACTACTTGAACCGTATTCAGAGGGATTATGTCCCATGCATTTGATCTACTGTTTATAGATGAATTCATAGAGAGAATAACATTATACGAAATAAAAGAGTCCGGATAGGTATTTTTTAACGCTATTTATATTATCTAATATATGAAACCAAACCCTATCCTTTTATCGTCTAACTAACAATTGGAAATACATACTTAATATGGGAGGCGTAAAAAAATGAAGAATAGAATAGTCAAAATATTAATTGTAGCACTACTTACTACAGCTATTACAGCGCCCTTACTGATTGGTTGCAAGAAAGAAACTGACCCTGAAAAAACTTATAATTTAGATACCTTTGAAAGTGCTATGACAGAAAAAGGGTTTGAATTTGAAGTACAAGATGCAGAACAGGATTTTCTTCCAACCACAAGAAAAAGGATGCTGCTTGATAATGATATCGTACTTGATATCTATCTGTTTAAAACCAATACAAAGATGGAAAAGGAAGCGAGCCGCATTGACAGCGGTGGAGCCGGCTATAGTGGTCCTTTAAATAATGTTAAGGTCAGCTGGGTTTCCGTCCCTCATTTTTACAAGAAAGGAACGCTAATAGTTCAATATATTGGAGAAGATGAATCAATTATAACCACCTTAGAAGAATTATTCGGTGAACAATTTGCAGGTTATACTCCTCAATAAGTATTTAATTTGAAAGATTTTTAGAATAAAAATATAATGAACCCCTCCTGCTTGATTTAGGCTCTATTCTGTCAGTATCGAGAAAGTATAGAGAACCAGGTTATTTACTCTAGCAGGATGGGTTCAAATAATACCACTATTTAATTTAAAATTATTACTTCATTCTATAGTCTGATTAGACTAATATAGGAATACTTTTTATATTTATCTAGGAATATATCATACCTTAGCTTTCTTTTTCGCACTTAAAGATTCATTAATATGAACCACGTGATGTCTGGTCACTGGCATTAATAGAATCCCTGCTACATTTTTTCTTCCCCAAAAATCAATAAGCCAAATAGAAGCATCTTCCTTTAAGACAGCCCCTTCCTCCAATATCCGTTGCAGACTCTGCTTATCAAACTTTCTCTTCATATCACGGATTGTCAGCTGTTTGATTAACTCTCTCGACCTTCTACCCACTTCAATCCGATAATTCTTTAGTTCCTGTATATTGAGAAATTTACTGAATTCTAATATTTCCTTTTCAGACAATGCATTGCCGGTATCAATTATGGTTGCGTTTATTTTTTCTTTCCAATTTCCTTTGTTAAATACCTGCTCCTCACCAGCTACTAAGAGATTCATTGTTATGTCTTCAATTCTGGTGGAGTGCCATATACCATATGCAATTGTACGACCTTTTTCATTTATTGAGGTCCTGACCGTATCCTCATTCAGCCCCTCCCATAATTCATCTTCAAAGGTTTTTAACTCTGTTCCAGACATAACACCTAAATGCACCATGGAGTGTAAATTTAAAGCCACTTGTATGCTTTCCTCAAGTTTATCTGGACTGAAAATAATCTCCCTTAGGTGCTTAATATCATTGTTCCATGGTTTTAAATCCATCTCAATCCCCCTTAAAATGGGCTAACAATACTGGTCTTATCAAAAACAAAATACTAACTTTAAAATTACGTTATTAATCATAATATACTATTTCAATCTAACGTTTTGGAAGTACCTTAATAAATTCTTCCACGTTTTCTTTTGTAGTCGCCCAGGAGGTAACTAACCGAATTACCGTATAATTCTCGTCTATTTGAAATTGTGTTAAAAACCCAAATTGATTACTTAATTCTTTTATCTCATTCTTAGTAAGAATAGGAAATAACTGATTGGAGTAAACAGGTGCAAAGAACTCATATCCTGCTGCCATCAAAGCCTTTGCCAGTTCCTGTGCTCTTAGATTTGCATTTCTACCATTCTCATAAAATAAAATTTCTTGCTCTTCTTGCCCATTAATTTCTCTTGGCTGAAATAATGCCTCAAACTGAATTCCAAGAACAAACCCTTTCGCAAGTAAGGCTCCTCTTTGCTTAATTAGGTATCTAAAGTCCTCCTTCAATTCGTCTTTACAAATGACAAGAGCTTCCCCGAATAGTGCACCATTCTTAGTACCACCGATATAGAATACATCCACCAACTTAGCAATGTCCTCCAGGGTTAGATCATTACTTTCACAGGTTAGTGCGGAAGCGAGTCTAGCTCCATCCAAGAAAAGAATTAAATTATTCTCTTTACATACCTCATGTATCTCTATAAGTTCGTTCTTTGTATAAATTGTACCTAATTCTGTAGAATCCGAAATATATACCATCTTGGGTTGAACCATATGCTCATCCGAATGTTCTTTCAGGGCTTTTTCAATAGCTGGTCTTGTTAATTTCCCATGCTCACAGGGCATTGCCAGCACTTTGTGTCCAGTCGCCTCTATCGCTCCAGTCTCATGAACATTGATATGTCCCGTGTCAGCAGCAATAACACACTGATGTGGACGTAAAAATGAAGATATCACCAATAAATTAGTCTGAGTTCCGCCAGAGATAAAATGTATATCCACCTTCTCTTTATTTAAATGCTTTTTCATATATTCTTTGGCTCTATCGCTATGCATATCAAGTCCATACCCATTGTTCTGCTCCAAATTAGATTTTAAAAGTAACTCCAGTACCTCAGAATGAGCACCTTCGCTATAGTCGTTAACAAAGCTAATCATAATTTGCCTCCTAGTTCAGTGAATGAGTGCTTGCATTCAATTACTGAACGCAAACCTCAGTATGAAAGTATTTTTCTTACACACATTCTACTATTCCGTATTTTTTTGAAAAGTAAAGGAGTAGTCTGCTTTACCTGTCATTTTTCTCATTGACCTATTATACACCCGTCAGTAAAATAAATCATGCACAAATTTGTTAAATCAATTATTTAATAGAACTTGATTTTTGGCTATCTCCTTGCTATTGTTTTACGCTTTGACAATTTACATTATCTGCAAAAATTAAAAGTTATACCAAAATTAGTTTGATGAGCAACTACTTCCAAGCCAGAGCGTGTTGCAAATGAACTATAATTGGTATAACTAATAACTAACAAGTTCTTACATATTGACGAATGAATAGCGTTAATCCGATTTACTAATAGAAGTAAGTCCAAATAGACTCCCAAAGAAGCCAAGTGCTAAACTAACCAGCATAATTATACTGCTAATCCATTCTCTTAATTCCTCCATGGACGGGAAAGGTAAAAACATTAGGTATCCACTTAACTCACCATACCCTTTTGTCAATAAATAAGACAGAAATAGAGCTGAACCTATACCACCAATTACAGTAAGTAGTGTTCCTGTTAAAATAAATGGCAGACCGATAAAGCTTCCAGGAGCCCCCAGTAAGCGAAGTGTCCTAATCTGCTCCTTGTTATTGTAGATTCCCTGTCTTATCATATGGGATATAATCATTAGTGTCGTGATTGCAACTGCCATGGCTATCAGGATACCCAGCAGTTTCACTGCACTTACTATTCCTTTTAATCTTTCTAAAATCTCTCTATTATCTCTTACATACTCGATACCCTCAAGGTCCGATACTTGCTGAAGTATCGTATCCATGGAATCAAGCTCAATCCGTATATCAATAAAAGCTTCAAAAGGATTCTCTTCAAATAAAGATAGAATCTCTGCTTCATTTCCAAGGAGCCTTTTATTGAGTTCGTAAGCTTCTTCCTCATTCTGATAGGTTGCTGTTAAAACTCCCTCCATAGCATGAATCTGATCTGTAAGTTGCAGCGCTTGTTCTTCCTTAATGTTATCTGCAAAATAAGCACTTACTGCCGCCTCTTCCTCTAATGAAGTAACCAGACTATCTCCAATACTCCAACCTGCTAAAACAAGTCCCAGAAGGAATAAAATTAATGCAGTTCCAATTACAGAGAGTACGTTGGACAGTGTTTGAAAGCGAATTATTCTCACAGCTTCTTTTAAAAAGTAACCTAGATTATAGAAAAACACCTTCATTGCTGCCTCCCCCTTGATTCCACAGTGACTTCTCCTTGTTTCACTCGAATATAAGTTGCCTTTTCCCTGTTTTCAATTAAATGAGTCGCATGTGTAGTAATTACAACTGCAGTATTCTCATCGCATAAGGAAGTCAGCATATGTAATATATTTAACGCATTCGTCTGATCCAAGTTACCGGTAGGTTCATCCGCCAGTATAAGTGAAGGTTTTCTGGCTAGGGCTCTCGCGATGGCAACTCTTTGAGCTTCTCCCCAGGATAAATGTTCTACCTTTGTTCTTATCTTATGCTCTAAGCCAACCCTCGATAAAGCATTCACTGCTTCTGCTTTCATTTTCCGCGGTGATATCCCCAGAAAACGCATACCCATCATTACATTCTCTAGAGCAGTCCTTCCATCGATTAATTTAAACTCCTGAAAAACTGGCCCTATTTTCTTTCGCAGCTTCCTGATATTACCACTTTTACTACGCTTCATTATTTGTCCGCATACCTTTAGCGAGCCCTTGGTCACATATTCCATCCCCAGCATAAGCTTAAGCAGACTTGTCTTGCCGGAACCGCTTGGCCCAGTAATAAATACAAGTTCGCCAGGTTCTATATGCAGGTTAACTTTCTTTAAGGCCTCTGTTCCATCCGGATAGATTAAAGAAACATCCTTCAATTCAATCATACTTCTCTCCATTCCTACACAGGTTCTCTGCAAATCTAAAGTCAATACTAAAGTTAATTTTATTCTTTGAGGTACTCTGTCCCCAAATTTATTAGCTAGAGGATACAGTAATCCTCCGATCATCGTCTAAAATTGCGGGTAAATAATAAAGTTTAAAGTTCCTTCCTCACTCCAGACATCCTCAATTCGAAAATCCATTTGAATCATGTCTTTTGCAATTCCTTCAAAATCAAAAATTATTGGTCCATTTTGGAATAGTTCCTTAAGGGTTTCTGGCTCTAGTGGCAGGTCAAAGAAGCGTGCTTCATCTACCTGATATTCAATTGCTTTTTCACCATCAACAATAAAATGTCCTTTTAATACCAAATGCTTATCCACTACTTCAATTACTACCTGTTCCTCTTCAAATAGGAATTTTACCGGGGCAAGTGTAGAATTATCTAAAATAATTTGATTAAAGGTTTCCTCCTCCAAATAGCCAGATATGTTAAAGAATCCAATGTTTAAATTAAGATCTTCTTCTGTAAAATATCCAGCTGCAATAATATCATTAAGATCCTTCATTAGATTTGCAAAAAGGGTTTGGTTATCCGTCCATAGAAGGACTACTTGCGCTAATTGCTCCTGATAATAATCCCGTTCATTTAGCAGCGTAGCCAGATAATCCTCTTGCTCCTCCTGTAGTGCTTGTTTACTTTCTATTGTTGAAAGAAGCGCTTCCTGTTTTTCTTTTAATTCGGAAGATTTCTTAACCAGGAGCTTCTGTTTTTGCTCCAGCTTTAACTTATTATCCTTTAATAAAGTAAGGAGATCATTCACGTTATGTGAAATATCCTTCATAATATTTAGACTTTTTAAAAAGTCAGATAAATTATTTGCCATTAATAATATTTCCAGATAGGAGGTTGCTCCACCTCGCTGGTAATTTACCAACACCTTCTTAAGTACTAAAAGTTGCAAATCATATGCTTCCTTCTGTCCAGTAATCTGATCTTCCAAATCTCTCATATCTTCATTCAGTGTGGTTATATCTGCCTGTAATACTTCTTCCTCAATTCGAAGTCCATCTATTTCCTGTTTTATTGAAAACAGCTTCTCTAAGACTGTTTTCTCCTCATCCGATATGCCTTCCAGTTTTTCTTCTAACTCTTGGATTTGCTGTACTTCTGCAATTGCTTTCAGGGGAAGCAACCCTGTTAGCAGCAACAGAACCATAACGATCGATATAAATCGAAATCCAAGTTTCTTGCTTAACATAGCACTTCCCCCTTTCTTTTTTAATCATGGCAAAATAATCGAATACGTGGACAACATACACTGTTAAAACTATTATGCTTATCCTTACCTTATTATACCATTGTTTATTACTACTTTCTACAAATACCTATAACCAACTGAAAATGTAAATCATATCTACGCCTACTTAAGCAAAATAAAAAACATCTAACTTCCCTTAAGTATTCCTTACAATAAGACGAAAACCCTATTAGGTATAAATTAATCGTAACAATACCCTATATAAAAAGATTTACATTGGAATCCTCTGCTTCACCCAGATAATAACCAACACCACCGATCTTAACTCCGTCTAATAGTTCTTCTTGCTTCAGTCCCATAACATCCATGGACATTTGACAAGCAACAATTTCAATCCCACTGTCAATTGCAAACTGAATCAGCTCCTCCAGAGATGATATCTTCTTATTCTTCATGACCATGCGAATCATCTTACCACCCATCCCCATCATGTTCATGTTGGAGAGCTTTAACTTTTTACTTCCTCTAGGCATCATCATGCCAAACATTCGGTCCAGGAAACCCTTAGAAACCTTCTGCTTATCCGGTTTTCTTAATATATTTAATCCCCAGAAGGTAAAAAACATAGTAACCTTTTTACCCATAGAAGCAGCTCCATTAGCAATGATAAAAGAAGCAATTGCCTTATCAAGATCACCGCTGAATACAACCATTGTCTTATTGTCTTTTGCTGAAACCGCCTTATTCTCCATATTCCTTGACTGATTCACTGTAGCTTCTTTACGTAAATGTGCTGTGATAATACCAGCTTCTTTATTAAGGTCCAGTAGGTCCGTGTTCGTTCGTTTTGACCATGCCTTTATATCTTCATAAAACCCCGGGTCAGTGGCAATCACTTTCAATATCTCACCTTCCTTCATTTCATCCATGGAGGTCTTAAGCTTTAATAACGGTCCCGGACAACAGAGGCCACAGGCATCCAAAATTTTATCCGGCTGCATTTCTTTTTCCTCTTTTAAGGTCTGAGTATCCGGGTCCAGCTTAATTACAGACTGGTCTGCAACCCCTAGGCTTGCTGCTATAAGTCTGCTCTGTTGTGGCACTTCTAAAAGGGAATCATAAGCAGAACGATATCCTCCGGTTACGTTAAGTACCTTAAATCCATGCTGGGTGAGGATACGATCAGCTACATAGCCACGTAATCCAACCTGACAGTATTCTACAATCGTCTTATTCTTATCCAGCTCGGTCAAACGCACTCTTAAACTATCCAGTGGTATATTCTTTGCTCCCTGGATATGTCCATTCTCGTATTCCAGCTCGCTTCTAACATCAATTAACTCATAGGTACTCTCCTCTAAAGCCTCAATCTGTTCCCAGGTTACAATATGGCTCCTACCCTCCAAGACATTCTGTGCCGAAAAACCTGCCATATTCACAGGATCTTTCGCTGACGAATAAGGAGGTGCATAGGATAGCTCAAGTTCGGCCAGATGATTTACAGTCCCTTTAAGGTGAAGCACAGTTGCTATTACATCAATCCTTTTCTCAACACCTTCATAACCTGCTGCCTGTGCACCCAGTACTTTTCCTTCCCTATCAAATAAGAGCTTTAAACTCATTGGAACAGCACCCGGATAGTAGGAGGCATGGGAAACTGGATGAATTATAATTGAATTATAGAACATATCCGCCTTCTTTAAGGTTCTTTCATTTGCACCGGTACAAGCAAGGGTCATATCAAACACCTTAATTACACTTGTGCCCTGTGTTCCCAAATACTTGCTGTCAAGTCCAGCAACATTGTCAGCTGCAATTCTGCCCTGTTTGTTGGCAGGTCCCGCAAGAGGTATCGCAGTTTTATTTCCTGTAACATAATCCACAACTTCTATCGCATCACCTACGGCATAGATTCCCTCTTTATTTGTCTCCAGCCGATCATTTACAAGGATGTGCCCTCTTGCCCCTAATTCTATGCCTGACTCCTTCAGAAATTGAGTATCCGGTGTTACACCAATTGCAAGAATGACTAAATCTGCAAGAACCATTCGGTCACTATTTAAAGTAACCTCTACCTGCTGGCCAATCTCTCGAAAGGCCTTAACCCCATCCCCGAGCACGAGATGTACTCCATTGTTTTTCATTTCCTTTTCAGCTTCTAGAACAATATCCGTATCAAAGGGAGCTAGAATATGCGGCGCTGCTTCCACCAAAGTTACACTAATTCCTCTTTCTCTAAGGTTTTCCGCCATTTCAATACCGACAAAACCACCACCAATTACTAATGCACTTGTGATTTCTTTTCTATCCACATATGCTTTTATTTTATCTGTATCCGGAATATTACGGAGTGTAAATATCTTTTCACTTTGTATCCCTGGGATATTCGGTTTTATTGCTTTCGCCCCAGGAGATAGAATTAAAGCATCATAGCTTTCCTCATATAACCCATTTTTCTTACTGTTCACCTGAATCGTCTTTTTAACTGTATTGACGGCAACTACTTCACTATTAATTCTAACATCTATCCCATATCTATCCTTCATCCCTTGTGGTGTCTGCACCAACAACTTACTTCTATCGTCGATGCTGCCACCGATGTAGTAAGGCAAACCACAATTAGCGAAGGAGATATACTCATCTCTCTCAAACATTATAATTTCAGCTGTTTCATCTAATCTTCGCAATCTCGCTGCTGCAGATGCACCACCTGCTACACCACCTACAATTAAGACTTTTCTACCCATAATAAATCCTCCTTACTCATTAAATTATCGAACATTAAAACGCACTGTATCTTAGGGAAATAGTAATTTCATCAAAGCTTCAACTTTATCGCTGCAAACAGCATAATTTATCTCTAGCCCATTTCTTCTTCCTTCGATAATTCCCGCCATTCTTAGCTTTTGTAAATGCTGTGAAATCGTCGATTGCGGAGCTCCCAAACAATTCTGCATATAAGTTACATTACATTCTCCCTTTCCTAAGAGTCCGTTCACAATGCAAAGTCTTACAGGATGTGCTAAAACCTTAAGTAATTCGGCTGTTTCATTATACTTTTGTTCCATATGTTCCATACTTTCCAGCTCCTTTTGCTTAAATCATAAATATACTGTTTTTATATCATTATATTCATATATTACGATATAGTGATATAAATTGCAATATTTTTATCTCTATTTTTCTAAGTATTGCATACTTTTTCGATATTAATAGTAACCTACTCTCTGTAAGTGTCATTCCTTCTCTTATCCTATTACTCTAATTTTGTGGAAATCATTTACATACTTGCATTGTAATTTCTTTACTAAAATGTTATAATTGTACAAACTACTATTATTCAGTCCGTTAATAATTCGTTACTAGCTACTACATCGTATTTTGTTTGGTACTTTGCCATAATGGGGGATAATAATGAAGGTTTTAGTTGTTGATGATAGTCATTTAAATCTTGCAATTGCAAAACGTTATCTAAGTGATATACCTGAGCTAAATGAAATTTTACTGTGCCAGGACCCAAAACATGCAATTGAATATCTTAACCAACATGATATTGACATTTTAATTCTTGACATCTTGATGCCTGAAATTGGTGGCTTAGATATCCTCACACTACTTAGAGCGGATATTCGATATGATGATTTACCAATTATAATGCTTTCTTCCCTAGATGATTTGGCAAGTTATAAGAAGTGCTTTGAATTAGGAGCCTTCGATTATATTAATAAACCCATTCAAGCAATTGAACTAAATGCACGTTTAAAAGTAGCAATTGAATGGAAGAATAACTCCAATCATTTAAAATCACTAATAGAATTCACCAAGAAACAAAATGAAAAATTAAAAGAAATGAATGCAGAATTAACAGAGGCGAAGTTCAGTCTGGTTCAATCTGAGAAAATGGCTGCAGTTGGTCAATTAGCTGCTGGTATTGCGCATGAAATCAATAATCCAATGGGATATGTCAGTAGTAATTTTGAATCCCTATCTGTTTACTTTAGTCGTATTACAGACTTTATACAATATACTATGAAGAAAATGGAACCGAAGGTCAGTGTCGAAAATGAAGCACTTCGAACTATCGCTGTCGATATAAATGCTCATTATAAAATTCTTAAACTTGACCATATTATGAACGAGTTAACTGACCTTTTTACAGACTCCATCTCTGGCATTAAACGTGTCACGGATATTGTGCAATCCTTAAGGGCTTTTGCCAGACCCTCTGCGGATGATGAAAAGAGCACAAACCACCTCCTCGACCTAATTAATCAGGTGATTTTAATTACAAAAAATGAAGTTCGTTATCTCGCAGAGATAGAGCTTAAGGTTGCTGATGATATTCAGCTTTACTGTAACCGCGTTCAAATCTGCCAGGTTTTTGTAAATATTATTATAAATGCAGCCCAAGCCATTGGCTTACAAAAGAATGAGCAGCTGGGTAAAATCATTATCACAGCAAAGAAGATTATGGGAAAAATTCTTATTTCCTTCCAAGATAATGGTCCCGGTATTTCAAAAGAGAATATGACCAAAATATTTGAACCCTTCTTTACAACAAAAGAAATTGGAGAAGGTACGGGTCTCGGACTAAGTATCTCCTATGATATTATTGTAAACAAGCATCATGGTAACATTCGAGTTGATAGTGAATTGGGTACTGGTACAATCTTTACGATTGAATTACCTATCGTTACAATTGACTGATAACATAATTACTTATATTCCTCCGGAGATTGATAATCGGTGGTATAAGGCCGACCCAAAGGAATAATTATAGTTAATATATTATTCTACTACAGATAGCTGACAAGATAACAATCTTATAATGGATTTTTCAAATGCAAAAGATACTAATAAAAGGAAAGGATGAAGGGGTATGAAACGAATTTTAGTAGTAGATGATGAGGTACAAATTCTAAAAGCCATGACAAGGATGTTTATGGATACCGATTTTGAGGTCCTAACTGCTGAAAGTGGTGCTGAAGCATTAGAGTTAATGAAGGCTAACGAAATTGATATGATTATTAGTGATATGCGTATGCCAGTTATGGATGGTTATAAATTACTTAGTATTGTAAAAGAGCAGTATCCTAGAGTTATTCGTATTATTCTAAGTGGATATGCAGAGGAAAAGCCAATGTTTCGAGCTCTCCTCCACAATGTTGCACGACTTTATGTGTTTAAACCCTGGAACAATGCAGAGCTTCTGCAAAAAATTAACAAGTTATTTGCGGTTGATCTTGCTTTAAATTCTAATGAATTAATGAAACGTATTGAAGATGCAAATTGTGCCTGTGATCTTACTGACAGTTGTAAAAATCTTTTATCGAAAATTAAAGACGAGGATCTGGATGTCCTTATTACTGAAATCGAAAAAGATGCCGAGGTCTCGGAACTACTTTTACAGGTATCAAAAACCGGAATTTATGGTGTCATGCCCAATAATGTTAAGCAAGCTGCAACCTATATTGGCATTCATAATTTGAAAAGTTTTCTACACTGGGCATGTGTTGTTACTTCCTTTGATGATTCAAAAAATGATACTATGAATCCAGAAATACTCACGAGACATGCCTACTTAACCAATCGCATTTTCCTATTTTTTTATGAAGCATTTCTTCACAAGCAACCACCAGAAGCCACCTTATTTGCTGGTCTCATTCATAATGTCGGCTTAATGCTTCTTTTAAAAAGTATTCAATCAGAAGCCCGTACAAAGAAGGTATTTCTGACTCCGCAGGATTATATTGAATTAGAGAATGGTGAATACGAGGTGTTTCACCAGGAGGTTGGTGCTCATTTTCTGGATGAATGGGATTTACCATTCCCATTACATGAGGTAACCTTATACCACCATCGCCCATTGGATGCGAGTATTGTTTCGAATGAGTTAGTATGTGCTGTTCACATTGCACAGTCTTATGCTTGGAAAGCTATAACGGGTGAGGAGCATACCCTAATTCATACGGATGTTTTTGAAGCACTGGGAGTTTCTGTGGATGACTTTGAAAGACGACTTGCCAGGTATTTAAAGTAGAAGGTACACAATCTTCCGCTAATAAAACTAAACTAGAACAAAAGTGTGCTTTGCACACTCTCGCGTTCAAATACTTTTAAAGCACAGCTTTTGTTCCGCGCGCGTAGCTGCGCATCATTAGCCCGCAGGGCTTTTTATATAACAGGAAATTCGAAGGAATT
>JAEWQV010000018.1 GCA_023399055.1 Bacillota bacterium
TTTGATTGATTTTTCCACTCCGCTTACCATCCACACCAAAATAACGATCATCACGACATAATTTTTCTTTAACATCGCAAAATACACCGTTAGCGAATGTAAATTCGCTGGGATCGTAGCCTTGTAATGATTGTAAGTTTTCAGCGGCTTTTTCGCCGAGATATTTCCTTGTTAACTCTGGGGAAATGCCATCTGAGTTCACACAAATATACGGGTCGCAAACAACGCCACACGCAGGAGATTGAAGCCCGCCAGCGTCATTTCCAGACGCCATTGATGAGAACATCATCCCCACACCTGACAATCCGATATAAAAAATACGCATCATATTCATAGCACATCCTGATAATCCAACCGTACAACACTTATGCTCATTTCATCATCAATCCGTAATCAAAACCGCTGACCTGGACGAGTTACGATGACCTGACAGAAGTATCAGACGTCTTCTGCGGTTTCTATGATAGAGCAATTCTGTGGCGGATATTAAGATAACGGGTATCTGTTCTTTAATGATGCCGCAAAAAATGGAAAGTTAAGAAAGCCTGGCGTGGTGAAAAAATACACTTGCCTCAATACTGGATATTTAAACAGGTCTGGAGATGCTGTCACGATTAGGGTGCGGAAAAAGGAAGCGTAAATAAGAACAATCAAAAGTACGACGGCAATGGGTTGATTGACAAGGGTATTTTTTAAGCTATGAATCAGCGCCATTTATCACAGAATAGACTTTTACTCTGAATAAATGGGAGGGTGACTTGCCTCAATATAATCCAGACTATAACATGCCTTATAGTCTTCGGAACATCATCGCGCGCTGGCGATGATTAATAGCTAATTGAGTAAGGCCAGGATGTCAAACACGCCAATCGAGCTTAAAGGCAGTAGCTTCACTTTATCTGTGGTTCATCTGCATGAGGCAGAACCTAAGGTTATCCATCAGGCGCTGGAAGACAAAATCGCTCAGGCCCCCGCATTTTTAAAACATGCCCCCGTTGTACTCAACGTCAGTGCACTGGAAGACCCGGTAAACTGGTCAGCGATGCATAAGGCGGTTTCGGCAACCGGTTTGCGGGTTATTGGCGTAAGTGGCTGCAAAGATGCGCAACTTAAAGCCGAAATTGAAAAGATGGGGCTGCCTATCCTGACGGAAGGAAAGGAAAAAGCGCCGCGTCCAGCTCCCGCACCACAGGCTCCAGCGCAAAATACAACGCCGGTCACAAAAACGCGTTTAATAGATACCCCGGTGCGTTCCGGTCAGCGTATTTATGCTCCACAATGTGATCTGATTGTTACAAGCCACGTTAGCGCTGGGGCCGAATTGATTGCCGATGGGAACATTCATGTCTATGGCATGATGCGCGGTCGTGCGCTTGCAGGGGCAAGTGGTGACCGGGAAACGCAAATATTTTGTACGAACCTGATGGCGGAACTGGTGTCCATCGCAGGTGAATACTGGCTGAGTGATCAAATCCCAGCAGAATTTTATGGCAAAGCGGCGCGACTGCAGTTAGTCGAAAACGCTTTGACCGTTCAACCGTTAAATTGATCCCTTTTTAACAAGGAATTTCTATGGCACGCATTATTGTTGTTACTTCGGGCAAAGGGGGTGTTGGTAAGACAACCTCCAGCGCGGCCATCGCCACTGGTTTGGCCCAGAAGGGAAAGAAAACTGTCGTGATAGATTTTGATATCGGCCTGCGTAATCTCGACCTGATTATGGGTTGTGAACGCCGGGTCGTTTACGATTTCGTCAACGTCATTCAGGGCGATGCAACGCTAAATCAGGCGTTAATTAAAGATAAGCGTACTGAAAATCTCTATATTCTTCCGGCATCGCAAACACGCGATAAAGATGCCCTCACCCGTGAAGGGGTCGCCAAAGTTCTTGATGATCTGAAAGCGATGGATTTTGAATTTATCGTTTGTGACTCCCCGGCAGGGATTGAAACCGGTGCGTTAATGGCACTCTATTTTGCAGACGAAGCCATTATTACCACCAACCCGGAAGTCTCCTCAGTACGCGACTCTGACCGTATTTTAGGCATTCTGGCGTCGAAATCACGCCGCGCAGAAAATGGCGAAGAGCCTATTAAAGAGCACCTGCTGTTAACGCGCTATAACCCAGGCCGCGTAAGCAGAGGTGACATGCTGAGCATGGAAGATGTGCTGGAGATCCTGCGCATCAAACTCGTCGGCGTGATCCCAGAGGATCAATCAGTATTGCGCGCCTCTAACCAGGGTGAACCGGTCATTCTCGACATTAACGCCGATGCGGGTAAAGCCTACGCAGATACCGTAGAACGTCTGTTGGGAGAAGAACGTCCTTTCCGCTTCATTGAAGAAGAGAAGAAAGGCTTCCTCAAACGCTTGTTCGGAGGATAAGTTATGGCATTACTCGATTTCTTTCTCTCGCGGAAGAAAAACACAGCCAACATTGCAAAAGAACGGCTGCAGATTATTGTTGCTGAACGCCGTCGCAGCGATGCAGAACCGCATTATCTGCCGCAGTTGCGTAAAGATATTCTTGAGGTCATTTGTAAATACGTACAAATTGATCCTGAGATGGTAACCGTACAGCTTGAGCAAAAAGATGGCGATATTTCTATTCTTGAGCTGAACGTGACCTTACCGGAAGCAGAAGAGCTGAAATAAGCCCGCTGTAAAAACGCATTTATCTTCAAGGCAGAGTCATTTCTGCCTTGAGTTTTTCATCCCTCTCATCCACGTTGTGGTAAAGCGGCGAGTATTCTTGCTGATACTCCTCATTGCTATTTCCACCTCCCCCTTTACACCTTAAGGCTGTTCCCACGCACAGAACAAAATGTTTATGCCTGGTTGAGTAAATAACCCTGTTGTTAGTGTGGATATACTGGGAGATGATAACCCCGCAATTTCATTATTCATT
>JAEWQV010000042.1 GCA_023399055.1 Bacillota bacterium
GCACGGATTTGCACTTGCTCTTGACGTACCGTTCGCAAGGAGGCGTTATCGTCAAAATCCAACAATACATCGGGCGCCTCTTGATCGACCATTTCCATTGAGGTAGTGGTAATATTCTCCGGAAAGAAATCGCTTCCAATGGAATAAAACTGTAACAGCACCAACATGATCATAAGCATGATACGCTGGTGAAGCCCAAAACGATTATTCACTGTTACATTTAGCATCTTTTATCCAATGGAGGCGCAAAGATAAACAATCTTTTTGGGAAGAAAAAACATTTCACCCGCATACGAGTATTGGTATCGCCCCACGCCAGTATAGGCATGAGGCGATGCCGGTATAGGCGTAGGGCTACACCAATACCGACACAGGCTCACGCCTATACCAGCACTTAAATATATGCCTTTACCTTCTCCCGATCCGTTTGCACCGTCTCGAATTCGGAGGAGACGATACAGCTTCCCATCGGGACATTTTCATTGCGGTATTCCATTTTACTATATACGATACTTCGGGCGGACGTATGAAACTCTTTCGCTCCTGTCTCCGCCTCTATTTTCCCGATATTATTCTCACGTACGCCACATCCCGGCATGATGATGATCCGTCCGTCCGCACGTTTCACCAGCTCGGCGATCAAGGGGATTCCTTTCACGGCATCCGATTGCTGGCCGGAGGTCAAGATACGGTCGCATCCCAACTCGATTAGCTGCTCTAACGCAGTGAATGGGTCCCGGCAAACATCGAAAGCACGATGACAAGTTACGGACAGAGGTTTTGCCGCCTCGATCAAGCGCCGCATCAAGGGTACATCGATATCCCCGTCTTTCGTAAGACAGCCGAAAACGACGCCATGCACTTTTAGCTCCTTGCACAGTTCTATATCCAATAGCATGGATTGCACCTCGGCTTCCGTATACAAGAAATCACCGCCTCTCGGACGGATAATCACATTGATATCGATCTTGGAAGTCAGAGCCTTCGCCGTCTTGATCTCTCCATAACTAGGTGTAGTTCCCCCTTCGGGTATCCCGGCGCAAAGCTCTACACGGGTAGCGCCTCCCGCCTCCGCCTCCACACAGCTTTGAGCGGAGTTCGCGCATATCTCAATAATTCGTTTCATGTTTATTTAGTATTGTTGACGTACAAAATTACATAAATATCACCACTTGCTCAACAGAACCACAAATAACTATCCGATACCATTAAAAACACCCCTATTATGGATTAACAAAATAAAACAGAACTGTCACCTTTACTATCAAAAAGGTAGCAAATTCGTATCTCCTTATCTATCTATGCCTTAGAAATTTGACTATAGCTTTCTGATTCGTCCAAATAAGAAACAAATTGGTCTATTTCGGAACTATAGCTAAATAGTTTAAAGTTTAACTAATCTCAAAAAGACACAAAAAGTTCTATTTTCAAGGATCGAAACGCCATAAAACGTAATATTGCAACGACATTTTAATAGGTTAAGATAAATAACAAATAGGCTTTATGGGAGAAATAAAAGGCTATATCTCACAGGTTATCGGCCCGGTAGTGGATATCCACTTTGATTATGGGACAGAAGAAACAGTAACCCTCCCCCGTATCCACGACGCCATGGAGATTTCCCGTCCGAACGGAAATATCTTGATCGTCGAAGTTCAGCAACACATCGGGGAAAACACCGTCCGTACCGTAGCGATGGATACGACCGACGGATTGAGACGAGGCATGGAGGCCGTGTCATACGGAATGCCCATCACCATGCCGACCGGCGACCAAGTCAAAGGACGTTTAATGAATGTCACCGGCGACCCTATCGATGGCATGGCCCAGCTTACTAAAGACGGGGCTCTTCCCATCCATCGTGAGCCTCCTAAATTCGAGGATCTGACAACGACCCAAGAGGTCTTGTACACGGGTATTAAAGTAATCGATTTATTGGAACCTTACGCCAAAGGAGGTAAGATCGGACTTTTCGGAGGAGCCGGAGTGGGCAAAACGGTATTGATCATGGAATTGATCAACAACATCGCAAAGAAAAACAACGGATTCTCCGTCTTCGCCGGTGTGGGTGAACGTACACGTGAAGGAAATGACCTATTGCGTGAAATGATCCAATCCGGTGTCATCCGATACGGCGAGGAGTTTAAGAAGAGTATGGAGGCAGGTAACTGGGACTTGTCGAAGATCGATTACGATGAATTGGCTAAGTCGCAAGCTACCTTGGTATTCGGGCAGATGAACGAACCGCCGGGCGCCCGCTCGTCCGTAGCCTTATCCGGTTTGACGATCGCCGAATCCTTCCGTGACAAAGCCTCTGAGGGAGAAAGAAAAGATATATTATTCTTCATCGAAAATATCTTCCGTTTCACCCAAGCCGGTTCCGAGGTTTCCGCCTTGCTGGGGCGTATGCCTTCCGCCGTAGGTTACCAACCGACATTGGCCACGGAAATGGGAGCTATGCAAGAGCGTATCACTTCAACCAAGAAGGGCTCCATCACCTCCGTACAGGCGGTGTATGTTCCTGCCG
>JAEWQV010000029.1 GCA_023399055.1 Bacillota bacterium
ACTGATATCATTCAAGAACTGGCTGATACCCCGGCCGTAAGTAGCCTGACCGTAGAAGTTCAGCTTGCTCGTCACATTGAACGTAGAGGCGGCAAACACGCCCCATCCGGCCTTAGACTCGGCCCGTTGCGCCACCAAGTTCTCGTACGTCATATTACGTACGATACCAGCTACACGGATATGGCTGCTCTTATTCCAAGCGTATTGGATATAGGCAGGGAAGTTCGGCAAACGTTGGTTACTGATATTCACGCTTTGGTTCGTGATGCCATCCACCACTGGCATCTCGATACCTACACCCGCTTTCCATCCCTTACCGAAAGCACGCTCATAGCGTAACAGGGTGGCACGGCTGAAAACCTGTCCGGCAGGCCCCGCATAATCGATCGAGGGCGGAAGGGCGGCCAGATCCATGAAGGTACTATAATCGTAACCCATCGTGAAACCAAGGAAAGACACATAGGCGTTCTGGAGCTCGAAGACCTTGCTGCCTCCCCGGAAGTTACCCGCCGTATACACGACGAAATCCCCGAGGTGTTTGGTACGACCCACTAATTTCAAAAATATCGTACTGGTAGTAGCGTCCATCTGGAACTGGTTACGGACGTAGTTCTGCCCACCATTCGGGATCATGGACGGATAGAAATCGACATCATCCGAAATCCCGCCGAAATCATACTCCGCCGTAGCCTTCACGTAACCGCCGATACCCAAGGCGAAACGTCCCTTACGATCGGTCAATACGAAGCGGGGGGCTTTCGGGTCGTGGAAACGAGGGCTCTGCGTCTCATTCATTATCCTCACGATTTCATCACCTGCCTTGTCTTGGCTGACAAGGACTATCGAATTTGGCACGTCATCCTCGATGACCACCTTTTGAGCCTTAGCGGGAGCCGATAAGAATCCCATACCTAGCAGTAATACTGCTCCTTGTACAAATAGTCTCATAAATGTGTTTTGTTTAGATTAATTACCTACCTTGAACAAGGCTATAAAGAAAAGGTTCTGATTTTAACAACCCTACGAGCACTTTTTCCACCCTATTGCCCGTTCAAAAAATATTCATATATTTGCGGAATATATTACTTGGGATGAGAAGATTTTTATTGTTCATACTCGCTGTTCTTTACCTCGGGGTTTCCTCCGGGTTTGCGCTGAATTACCATTATTGTATGGGTAAGTTGGCGGAGGTGAGTTTGCAGTATCTTGACACTTGCCCCAGTTGCGGTGAGGCGGGCACGTCCCATAAGTGCTGCTCTACCGAGACGGAATATGTTAAGTTATCCGTCGATCAGGATGTGGCGAATACGCTCGTGCAATTGTCCGCTCCTGTCGCTGTAGTTTTGTTGTTCGATCTACTCGACTCCTATAAGATCGCCGGGCGAGACGAGACAACACGTTCCAATCCCTTTATTAATCCACCCAAGGAGAATAGCGCTATCCCGTTATTCGTCCATCATTGTACTTTTTTGATTTAGCGTATAGGCTTCCTTTTTAAAAGGCGATTTACGTCTGTTTACGCACGAGTACCGGCGTAATCTATTGCGAGTACTGGAGTAATCCACCGCAAGTACTGGAGTAATCCATTGCAAATACTGGAGTAATCCATTGCGAGTACTGGCGTAAAGCATCACGAGTACTCATGTGATCGCTTGCCTTCAAAGACGAACAAATAAGCGTTCTCATATGTTTTCAAATCATAAAAGCTCATTCAAATGTTAAATAGAATCATTCGTTACTTCCTTGAGAACAGGGTGGTAACCTTACTTTTACTAGTGCTGATTATCGTATGGGGCATCTCCACGTCTCCCTTCAATTGGCACGGGGGGATCATTCCCCGGAATCCGATTCCGGTAGATGCCATCCCCGACATCGGCGATAACCAGCAGATCGTGGCCACAGAATGGATGGGCCGCTCGCCGAAGGATATACAGGACCAGATCACTTATCCGCTGACCACCTCTCTTTTAGGTATCCCGGGAGTGAAGACGATCCGTAGTTCCTCCATGTTCGGGATGTCCTTCATATACATCATCTTCGATGACGATATAGAGTTCTACTGGAGCCGTTCCCGTATATTGGAGAAGCTGAACTCCCTGCCTCCGGGAACTTTGCCGGAAGGCGTGCAGCCTACCTTGGGACCGGACGCTACCGCCCTCGGGCAGATCTATTGGTATACGCTGGAAGGACGGGACCCCAAGACCGGTAAACCTACCGGAGGCTGGAACGCCGAGGAGTTGCGTACGATACAGGATTTCTACGTCAAGTACACCTTATCCTCCGCCGAGGGGGTATCCGAGGTTGCCTCGGCGGGCGGTTTCGTGAAGGAGTACCAGATCGAGTTGAACCCGGATGCCATGTACGCCTTCAACGTCTCCGTGATGGATATCATGAGCGCCATCAAGAAGAGCAACCTCGATATCGGCGCCGAGACGATGGAGATCAACAAGGTGGAGTACCTGATCCGGGGCTTGGGGTATATCAAGAATGTAAAAGATATAGAGAATGCCGTCATCACCGTTCGGGAAGGCGTACCGGTTCGCATATCGGACGTGGCGTTCGTGAATATCGGTCCGGGAACCCGACGGGGAGGGCTGGACAAGGAGGGTGTGGAGGCCGTGGGCGGAGTGGTCGTAGCCCGCTATGGCTCCAACCCATTGGAGGTTATCAATAACGTAAAGGCGAAGATCAAGGAGATGGAACCGGGATTGCCCCAGAAGGTACTGGCGGACGGGACGGTCTCCAAGGTAACCGTCGTGCCGTTCTACGACCGTACGGGGCTTATCAAGGAGACGATCGGGACGTTGGAGACCGCCCTCTCCCAAGAAATATTGATCTGCGTGATCGTTATCATCGTGCTGGTGCTCAATCTGAGGGCCTCTATCGTTATCGCCACCATGCTACCGATAGCGG
>JAEWQV010000023.1 GCA_023399055.1 Bacillota bacterium
TCGCTAATCGCTATGGAGTGACAGCGAAAGATATCCGTAAATGGAACGGGCTAGGCTCCAACCGGGTAGCGAAAGGAAAACGGTTAAGATTATATGTAGATAATGGGGGTGTCGCTTTTGCCTCGGCTGCCAAGACTCCGGTGAAATCAACTGCGACAACAACGAAAAAGTCGGCTTCCGTCGCTACAAAACAGATCGCTTCCGCCAATAAAGATTTTGTCTCTTATAAGGTTAAATCGGGAGATTCACTTTATTCGATTTCCAAGAAATACCCTGGGGTTACCGCTTCTTCCTTACAAAAGGTGAATGGGCTGTCAAGTCCGGATATCCGTCCGGGCCAAGTACTGAAGATACCGGTAGGATGATCATTCGGGGATAAATTCGTCTTTAACTCTTTTTTTTCGCTTTCTTCGTGCACTGGAGAAGGATGTGAATGATTTTTTATTCCTTTGTATACGAAAAAAGATACAATCGTATGGGTTCATTGGATGAAAAGATATCAGTGGTCAAGGCTAAACCTTGGTTGGTCAGTTTGGTTTGCGCAGTGTTTATCGCCTATCCGAATTTGGCATGGATCTTTTGTGACATGAGCTATCTGGCTCCGAACGATCATCAAGGGTTTTTGCTCTTCTTTGGGTTCCGTTTTCTTTACTTTTGGGGACTTATTTGGTTTTTGCTGAAAAGTAACTTGAAGCATGAGGATTGTACCTCCTTCTTCGAGCGGTTGTTCTGGAATGCCTTGTACGTTTCTGGAGGCTTTGTTGTCTATAAATTGATCTCCTTCCTGACTATTAGTTATGATCGTTTTTTGAGTATCATTATCTTCCAGTTTATCGTGTTGGCGTTGTTATGTACCTTGATCGGCTATATACAAATGCTATATCACAATCAACGGGAAAAGGATCAATTGATCGAGAATCTGCGTGTCGAGAATTTGCAGAGCCGCTGCGATGCATTGGTGAACCAGATCAATCCGCATTTCTTTTTCAATTCATTGAATGGAATCTCCTCCTTGATACGGAAGAAAAACGATGAGAATACCTTGTTGTATGTTACGAAATTGTCCGATATATTCCGTTATATCCTTCAGAGTGATAAAAAGAATTTGGTACCACTGTCGGAGGAGCTTGCGTTTATAGAGGCTTTTCAGCATGTAATGGTAGTCCGTTTCGCCAATAAGCTGACTTTTACGATCGAAGTTCCCGAAGATAAGCGGAACTTGCGAATTCCCGTATTATCTTTGCTTCCGTTGGTAGAGAACGTGACGGTACATAATATTATAGACAGCGAGCACCGAATGGATATCTTGATCCGGCTGAACGAGCGAATGGAACTGGTTGTTTCTAATCCAATCTATCCGAAATTGACCTTACCGGATACGAATGGAACCGGGCTTAAGAATCTGGAGAATCGTTTCTTTCTATTAATGAATAAACAAATACGGGTAGAATCTGATGAGGATGAGTTTCAGGTATACCTACCACTAAAATGATGCTATATGAGAATACTGATCGTAGAGGACGAGACCGCCGCCTATGAGAACTTAGCGGATATGTTGGTTACAATAGATCCCACGATTGAGATCATGGGAAATACGGAGAGTGTCCGGCAAACGGTACGTTGGCTGCAAGCCAATCCGAGGCCGGATTTGATTTTTATGGATATTCATTTATCGGACGGTTCCGCTTTCGCTATTTTTGACCAGATAGAGGTGGAGGTACCGATCATCTTTACTACGGCGTACGATCAATATGCGATCGACGCTTTCAAAGTAAACAGCATAGACTATATCTTGAAGCCGATTAAGCCGGAAGAATTGAAACGGGCCTTAGATAAGTTTAGCCGATGGAATCATCAAGATATCATCCATTATTTATCCCAATTAACACAGTTGTCTACTACTCCTAAATACAAGGATAAACTACTGATTCCTATTAAGGATAAATTGTTGCCTATTAGCTTGAAAGATGTGTCTTGTTTCTATACGGCTGATAAGAATACATATGTTTATTTAAAGACTGGTAATTCGTATCCATATGCTAAAACATTGGAACAGATAATTTCTTCTTTAAGTCCTGCTGATTTTATCCGTGCGAATAAACAATTCATCATTTCTCGTGATAGCGTGAAGGACATAACAATTTGGTTTGATAGCCGTTTGCTCGTTACTTTGGATATAGAAGTGCCTGAGCGTATATATATTAGTAAAAATAAAGCATCCGAGTTTAAGTCTTGGATAGTAAGTCTGGAATGATAATTAAATAGAAATGCCGGTTCTCTTAAAGCCGGCATTTTTTTGCCCTTTTCGTGTTCAATCCCCATTTTTTCCTTTTCGTCAACAATCGGAAACTGCCTATCCGATAATTCTTCATCTTTGCAATACAAACAAGGAGATACATCAATAAGATGTAAGTTGAAATTTTGATGTTAATCCGAGTTTTATCATACACATTAGATAGGTTAATAGGTTTGTAAAAAAGGATTAGTCCGAAACAAAAGAATGTTTAGGCTATCTTCTCTAAAATGAGTGTTTGTTTTGTGAATGGTTTTGTAATAGGTAAATTGTAGGTATTATGAGAAAGTTAATTATGGCGGTAGCGGTTTTGGGAATGAGTGCTACAATGAATTTTGCGAAAGCGCAATGTGTGAATGAATATGGGAATAAAGAACCGTTTGCGGTAGAGTTTAGCCGATTGAGTTCTTATCTAGGATTGGCTCCTTACCAAATGGAGGAGGTACTTAACATTAATGATTATTTTGTTCAAGAACAAAGAAAGAGTTTGAGCAAAGACCTGAAGCGTCAGGATGAACGATTGCAAAAAGCCGTGTATGGCAATTTGAAGCTGATGAAAGAGGCGTTGACTGCCGATCAGTATCGCAAGTATGTCATATTGTTAAATGTAACTAACAACAATAACCGATTAACCGGAGCTGTGACATTTACGGATATCTATTTGGCTGAGAATAAATGAGTGTAACCTTGGCTCGATGTGATGTTGATTAGAAAGGCGATCCTTGTGTCGAACAGGGATCGTCTTCTTTGCTTCTGTCCTTTTCCTTTTGGAAGTGCGCTATCAGATTTTAGCGAAAGCTTGATCCAGATCATCTATAATATCATCTATATATTCGGTTCCGATGCTCAAGCGTACGGTGGATGGTGTTATGTGCTGTTGGGCAAGTTCTTCCGGACTCATCTGGGAATGAGTGGTCGTGTATGGATGAATGACAAGGCTCTTTACATCGGCGACATTCGCTAGTAGGGAAAAGATCTCCAGTGAGTCGATGAATTTCCAAGCGGCTTCCTGCCTGCCTTTGATCTCGAAGGTGAAGATACTGCCGGCACCATTTGGGAAATATTTATTGTAAAGTTCGTGGTCCGGATGGGTAGGAAGTGATGGATGATTCACCTTTTCTACTTTCGGATGTTTTGATAAATAATCCACGACTTTCAATGCGTTTGCTACATGGCGTTCCACGCGTAGGGATAAGGTCTCTAATCCTTGCAACAAGATAAAAGCATTGAAAGGAGAGATCGTTGCCCCGGTATCGCGAAGAATGACCGCACGGATACGGGTGACAAAGGCGGCGGAACCTGCTACGTCCGCAAATATGGCTCCATGATAACTTGGGTCTGGTTTGGCTAATGTAGGAAACTTATCGGCATTCGCCTTCCAGTCGAAAGTACCTCCATCTACAATTACGCCTCCTAGACTACTGCCATGTCCCCCTATGAACTTTGTGGCGGAATGGATGACGATGTCAGCTCCATGTTCGATCGGACGAATCAAGTAGGGGGTTCCGAACGTATTGTCTACGATTAATGGAATATGGTGTCGGTGGGCGACTTCCGCTACCGCATCCAGATTCGTTACGTCAGAGTTAGGATTCCCGAATGTCTCTACATAAATGGCTTTCGTGTTTTCCCGGATAGCTGCTTCTAATGCGTTTAGGTCATTTACATTGATAATCGTATTAGTAATGCCTTGGGAGGCCAGTGTATGGGTGATCAGGTTGAAGGAACCGCCATACAAATTATCGGCTGCGATAATATGATCTCCTGCCCTCACTATGTTCTGTAACGCATAGGTGACAGCCGCTGCTCCTGAAGCCACGGCCAAACCTGCCACGCCTCCTTCTAAGGCAGCTACACGTGCCTCGAAAACGCCTTGCGTGGAGTTTGTCAAACGTCCGTAAATATTCCCCGTGTCACGTAGGCCGAAACGGTCTGCCGCATGTTGTGCGTTATGGAATACATAGGAAGTTGTTTGATAAATGGGTACCGCACGTGCGTCGGTTGCGGAATCCGGTTGTTCTTGTCCTACATGAAGTTGTAATGTCTCGAAATGTAACTTCTTTGTTGCCATAGTCATCTTGTTTATTTAGTTCTTATTCTGTTGGCAAATGTATGATGTGTGTGCTTTTTGGACAAGATTCGTTGAGAATATAGAAAATAATACTATTTTTAGGGCTATAAATAGAATACATCTTCGGCGAAGGACGTTGGGGAATCAATCCGATAGAATTTTTTTCTTATGAATGTTTCAGATAAGTTAGACAAGGTGGATCTGCAAATCCTCCGAACGTTACAAGATAATGCCCGGTTGACTACGAAAGAGTTGGCGGCAAGGGTCAGTCTCTCGTCAACCCCGGTGTTCGAGCGTTTAAAACGTCTTGAGAATAGTGGATATATAAAGAAGTATATAGCGGTACTAGATGCGGAGAAACTGAATCAAGGCTTTGTTGTCTTTTGTAGCGTGAAAT
>JAEWQV010000040.1 GCA_023399055.1 Bacillota bacterium
ATAAATTTGCCGTTCAAAAACAAAGGGTCTCAGATGGGGCTATGAAAAACGCACATTAGGGGAGGCAGAAAACAAGGAAAAGGGCAGTACGGAAAGTAAAACAAACCGTATTCCTATCTCCCTGCCATTTGTGGCAGGGGGGAACGGGTTAGCAACGGACTGCCGGGACAAACGGTAAAAGGAAGGGGTTGCAAAACGGAAGAAGGAGGTTGTTTCGGCAATGCCGAAGCTCCGGATGATGACCATTGCAATCCCGCTCACGTTTGGAACTTCTCTTTTCTGGTTTACCCATAATCAGCCGCATAGCGGATGACTACGGGCAAACCGGGAATGAGAACAGTCATTCCGCTGAAGGGGAGGGTGGGAAAAAATCTGCGTGAACGCAAATTAATGGGATTACCAGTAACTCCAAGCGTTTTTTGCTACTTTTTGGGGGTGCTTGCCAAAAAGTAGCGGACAGCGAAATGCTCTCCCTTCCCTAATCCAAAAGAAGGGAGAATGTATTTCATTGAAGGTATATAGGTTCCGTTCCCTGATTATAACAATACATAGTATTATTTCTGAAACCATCAAAGCATATATGAAAATCATCAAAATCCTGTTCCGTGGCCAAACGAACCTTATCACTCAACAAAACCATGCATTGTTTATTGACAGATGTGGCCAAAGAGGTAGTACGTCCCGGCTTTATCTCCAATGCCACCACATAAGAAGTCCTTCGTGGATAGATATATCCTATAATTTCCTCATTGAGTACAACCAAACGAATAACATCTTCATCCAAAACGGGAATATTATTAATTTTGCCCATCATTGTTATAATATAAATCAGTTTATAATCATTTAAATACAATATCATTACAAATGATACCTATAATTTTTATAGGTAAACTTTTCCACCGAGACCACCTCATAAAGATAGTCTTCATGGCAAGAAGCCATTATACAGTTCTCACATTCAAGAATAGGATTTATAACTACACGGAATTTAATAGTGCCGTCCACCAGAACAAACTCCACCCGATTAAAGAACCCTTGTAGAGAATGCCCTTCCTTATCCATCAGACGCACTACTTCACCTGTAAAAACAGCCAATTCCTTAGCCTGCCGTTTCGCTTTACGCAAACAACTGTTCGCCGCTTTGACGTTCTCATTCACCTCTTTTGTTCTTATTGCTTTCATACCAAAACCCTTTTTACATATTTATCTTGTCAAAAATCAAAAGTCAGCTGCGTAGCCCTTGCGTTGTTCTGAATTGACCTCTTCAATTCAGAATTATCCTCCATTGCATTTTCAAGTTCCCTAATAAAAGAAGTATCACCTGCTTCCGTTATCTTTAAAATAGGCAACCATACTCCGGCTATCAACAGTAAATCTATATGATAACTTCTCCAATGCTGCATTGTCAATGTATTCATCCATGCGACTTCACCATGTACGCTATTCATCATCATATTGACAACGGTCATCTTTACACAAATCAAATCTATGTCCGAGCCATAACAAAAAAGCCTTCCTCCATCATTCTCTTCCGCACATTTTTTTACAGCGGGAAGTAGCATCCTGCCGGAACCACAGCACGAATCACAGACCGACAGTTTAGGTTTCAGCCTATTTCCCCCCCCATACATGCCATCAAATCAGCAACGTGTATCGGGGTAAAGAACTGTCCGTTATTCCCATGACTGACACACTCCATGAACATATCTCCCAAGACATCGCAAAATCCTTCCGAATATTCAGACACCCTATAAAACATTTGAACAAAAAGTTCCATTTCATATGGCTTATATCTTTTTTCCACTCTACGGTAATCCTCTGCCAACATCCCGACAGACAAATAGTAAAGACAAACATCCTAAAAACCCCGAAAGGCTTCTTCATATCCCCGACTGAAAGCAAGCTTTTCATAAAGTTTCATTATCTCCTTTGGTATCATACTATTCTGATTTCATTATTCACAACATTCTATATTCCTTGTGCCATAGATTTTATCAAAAGCCGCTTTTATCTCCGAGCGATATTTACAGTCCTTCTCAAAACAAAGTTGTTTTGTCCAAAAATCGAAATCAAAACCATCGGTATTATCAATCGTTACAGAAACATAATCAGTCATACCACTCTGACATACAACCGTATGCCGATTTACACAAAAGCGGTCATTTAAAGCAGTTTCTTTTCGGGTAATGCGTTCTACCACCTTATCTATCCATTTCATACTTATAATATTTTATGTAACTGCCCCATTCCAAGAGGCAGTTACGGTTATACTCATTAAAAATCGTTCTCGTTCAAAAACACCACATCGCCTTTCATCACCATCCAATTAATCTCACTCAGATGATAGCCACAATGCTCACTCAAAAAAATCTCAATCTCTTCAGTGGTCTGTAATCGCCTGTCTGGGCTTATCACAGCAACATTACCGGAATTACAATCCAATACAGCCAGTTTCTCATAAGCCCACTCACCAAACTGGCAGAACTCGATAAAATTGGCATAAGTTATCCGTATGCTATTGTTCGCATCAAATTCAAGGGGTGACTTTGTTATGAACGAACCTGCATGATTCACCACCACAGAGGGGCAAATCTCTGCCAATGAAGATAAGCTATCATCCCATCTAATCTCATAAAGGAAAAATCCTTTTGGCAACGAATTGCGGTCTATACGATAACTGGAAAAAAGACCGTCTATCGTTTCATTAATAACCAACTGTTCATAATCTCCTTCTAAATAGTGTACTCGTGACATAACTCGTTATTTTTTTAGTTTGTTAAACTTCTAATTTTATGCTTCAGCTAGATTTAAAGACCTTTTTTTAAAGCCCTTTCCGGGATGCCCTTTTCTTTCTGCCGACTTTTTTTTTGAGCTTTCATGCCCCATCTGAGTTTATGAGCCTTTTTTTTACGGCACACAGCAACAAGGAAAGAGGGATTGAGAAAAGTTTTGGACGACAAAAAATGTTG
>JAEWQV010000007.1 GCA_023399055.1 Bacillota bacterium
TTCCATAGCACGAAACCGCCGGATATGGGGAAGTTATCACTTCACTTTCCACAAACATAAAGATCTTGGCTCGTAGAAAACATTGCAAATAAAGCCTTTTCATGATTGCGGAGAGAGAATCAGATGATTTTTGGTATAGCAAAGCTAACCCTCACTGGTATCGTTCCAGCCGTTTTTCTATGAAGGCCACGTGGTTTAGATTGTAGCGATAGTTTATCAGAGCCTAACAGAGCTGTCAATACCACCGCCGTAGGCGGTTTAGTGCAATGTTTATTAAGTTCCTACATCCCTTGCACGGCAAAAGAAGGATAGCCGTAATAAGCATAAAAATAGAGCAAGGGACGGTTTCAACGAAACCGTCCCTTGCTTGTGTGCTCGAATTAGGCTTCCATTTGCCCCAACTTGGGACCCATTTATTTCACCAGATACCGATACAAAAATGTCACGATTTGTGCGCGGGTGCAGCCGTCGGCGGGGGTGAAGGTGGTGGCGCTGGTGCCGGAGGTAATCCCCTCCTTGACCGCCCAGAGCACTGCGTCGGCGTAGTAGGTGCCGGCCTTCACGTCCGCAAAGGGATTCGCAGCGCCCGCAGAAGGATTACCAGCCGTGCGCCACAGGAAGGTCATGGTCTGGCCGCGGGTAACTGTCCTGTCCGGGCTGAAGGTGCTATCGGTCGTACCCTTGGTGATCCCCTTTTCCGTTGCCCAAAGGACGGCCTTGAAGTAATAAGCGCTTGCTTTCACATCGGTAAACGGGCAGCTTGCTGCAGTCGGCTCCGGGCTGCCCATGGCACGCCAGAGGAAGGTGACCGCCTGCGCGCGGGTGCAGATGCCGTTGGAATTGAAAACTGTTGCCGTTGAGCCCGATGTGATGCCTTTGTCCAAAGCCCAGAGAACCGCATCATAGTAATACGAATCCGCAGGAACATCGGTGAAGGGCATTGCCCCCTTTTCTGTCCATTTGGCATAGACGGTGGTATTTGCCGTCAGTTTTACGCTGGTGATCGCTTTCGTTAGTTTTGCGTCGCTGTACCAGCCCGCAAAGGTATAAACCTCGCGTACGGGCGTATAAGCGGACAAATCAACGGTTGCACCGGAGGTCGTGGAAAGCGAGGCAATGGCGCTGCCGCCGTTTACCGCAAAGGTCAGTGTGTAGTTAGATACGCCGCCACCGCCGGAATAGGTGACGCCCTGGATGGCGTAAGCCGAGAAGTTTTTGGTATAGACCGTGAGCGTGGCCTTATCCTTACTCACCTCAATCTTTTCACCGTCTTTATTGGCGGTGGTGGTCAGGGTCTGTACCTCCGTACCGTGATAGCGGTAGACGGTGTAGCTGTCCCTGCCCTGCAGCTCGGCGGGTAACGTGATGACCGCAGTGAGCAGAACGGGTGAGCTGTCCAAAGAACTTGGTGGAGCACCGTCAATCGTTTTCGTCAGCGAAAAATCAAGGAACAGATCAACGCTGCCAGCCTTTTTCTCAATTGCCTGCTGCGCGTTATTGGTACTGTCGGCCGCCTTGGCCTCAGCGGTGAGCTTCAGTTCCACCGTCTTACTCGCGGCGTCGGTCTTATCCTGCTGGGTGAAGGCTTTTTCCAGATCGCCCACCACGATGGCGGGAGAACCGGCCTTGACCTCCACCACGGAATTCAGTTTGCCGGTGGGCATGATAATAGTCTGGTCTGTAACCGCTTTGTCCTTGATGGTGACCAGAACGGTCTGGATCACACCATCTTTGTTTGCCACCAGATTGTAGACACCGGGTACAACCTCTGCAAAGCTGTATGTTCCGTCCGCACCGGTGATCGTCTGCCCGATCTGCCGGCTGCCCAGCATCAGGGTGACGACCACATGGTCGGCGTTGGATACCGGATCGCCCTCCTGCACGATGCCGCCGATGGAATAAACCTTGTCGTTCCACAGCGCTTTTAAGGTGACGTTGGAGGACGGCTGTGTGAAGCACTCGCCGGGCTGATAGGTCTTACCGTTATACTGCCAACCGGCAAAGACCTTGCCGCTGCCGGCAAAGCCACTCTCGGGCAACACGCGAACGGTGCCGGTTTGCACCGCGTCCATGGAAGCGGTGCTGCCGCTGCCGCCGTTTGCGTCAAAGGTGACGGTGTAGGCTGCAGGTACGCTGTTGCCATAAATGGTCAGTACGCCGATTTTTTGTGCGGAGCCGTCCGTGCCGCCCGCATGGCGATAGTTCGGGTCGGAAAATGCCGCGTAAATGTCGTAGCTGCCCGTCTCGGTGGGCGCTGCCACCTGTTTGCCGCTCTGCCAATAGGTAAGCGCGGCGCTGATGCCGCTGACCGACGGCGTGGCGATGACATTCACGCTCTCGCCTTTCTTCACACTGTTGCCGCTCAGGGTAAAGCTGACGGGGGCTCTCTGAATGATGAAGGTGCCGCTGGGATTTGTCAGGGTGTAGTTACCGGAATTGGTTCCGGTCAGCTCTGCCGTGACGGCGTAGGTATCTGCATTGGTCTTGCTCTCGGTGAGACGGGCCGTCACGCCGGTGTCGCCGGTTTTCAGTCCCACCAGTTCAAGGATGGGAGACTTTGCCGTGCCATCGTAAACCGTGGTTGTGTTCTTCCATAGCGCGGTGACGGTGTTTTTCGTGATGGTGAGCTGATCCGTCAGGGTATGGATGCGGGTGCTTTCATCCGTCTCGCCTGCAAAGCAGAAGTTATCGTCGGAGAGGGTGACGATGATGTCATAGGTGCCGACGTTGGTTTTATCTGCGGTGCCGCTGCCATCGGCAAGGAGCTTGTAGGTGACGGCGTATTTGCCTGTCGCAATGACCGGCGTCTGGCTTGCGGTCTGCGCCACGGTTGCCTTGTGCGCCTGTGCGTCATAGGTGTAGCTGTTGTTTGTGACGGTAAAGCTGATGGGCGCTTTGGCGATGCCCCACTCCTTTGACACATTGGTCCCGCCGGTGAGGGTATAGTTGCTGTTGCCCAGCGCGGTGATCTTGGCGGTGTAGCTGCCCGCATTGGTTTTACTGTTGTCGGAATAGGCCAAAGTGAATGTGTCCTCACCCACCTTGTTGTTGACGGTGGCGGCGACGGTCTTTGCCGCGCCGTCGTAGGTAAAGGGCGTTGTGTAATCCCATGTCAGCGTCACCGGCTTGGGATTGACCGTGAGCTTGACGCTTCCAGTGTTGATATTGTAATTGGCCGTATCGGTGGGCGTGAAGGTTACCTCGTACTGCGTCGAATTGCTGTCCGACACTTGGGGAGCGGTGGTTCCCGCGCTCCAGCTGTAAGCGCCGGGCACGTTGGTATTTGCCGTACCGTTGTAGGTGGCGCCGGCGGAACCGCCGGTGAAGGTGCTGCTTTCCAGCGTCTGACCGTAGGTAATTGCGCCCGCGGTGGGCAGCGACAGCGTGGGCGTCGCCTTGGAAACAGAGATGGAAACCGTCTTTTCAAAGGGGGCGTAGTTGGTGTCCTTCGGTGTACAGACCACGGCAAAGCCGGTGTTTGTCACGGTGGGGATGGTCGTGCCGGTTTTCCACGCGTAGGTGCATCCGGTATCGCCGCCGGTGAGGGCGCTGTCGGACAGCTTTGCGCCGTAGGTCAGGCCGCTCGCAGCCGGCAGGGTGATGGTATCCGCGCTGGGATACGCCACGGCGCTTATGGTCAGCTTGTCCGTGAGGGTCAGGCTGCGCACGGCATCGTCCTGACCGGAATATTTGAAGTTGTCGTCTGTCAGGGTGACGATGATCTTGTATGCGCCCACATTGGTTTCATTGGCCGTCGCCGGCTCTGTGTCCTTCTGATACGTCACGGTGAATTTCCCAGCAACCGATGGCGTTTGGTCTGCCGTCTGGGTTACGGTGGCGGTATGTGCAGCCGCGTCATAATCATGCGTGTACCCGCTTACCGC
>JAEWQV010000006.1 GCA_023399055.1 Bacillota bacterium
ACCATTGTACATGTTTGCTATCTCCACTTACCCATTTCAATAGATCCGGATAGGCATCACCAATAAAAGCATGTTCCACAGGGTATTTGAAATCATCCGGTATCATTAAGGCCCATATGCAATTATCATTTGAGTAATAACGGTATCTGACCCCTTTGGGGGTATAGCTATAATTACGTTGGTGGATTTCCGTGCGTAAGACCTCTCCTTCCCGCTTTAATACGGTCGTGAAAAGATCGATGTCATCAATGGTCAAATCTTTTAAGGCACCGGCTGCGAACGAAAAGGTGATCAAACGTTCTTGCTTTCCCCTATATGGAAGGTCATTATCTGTATTAATCATTTCATGAAAAGAGAATAATCCATGTATATCATCCGATAGGGCATAAACCGGAGTCTCGGTTTCCGATTCTGGAGTCGTGGTCCAGCCATTTAACTCGGCTTTTTGGATGTCTTTGGACTTTATGCCGGGGAGATGGATGAAAGCTCCGGCCCGCTTAGTTCCACCTAATGCACGGAAAGTCAGTTTTATATTGGCGAATTGTACATAATCGTCTTTCATGGAAGTTTCCATCTGGACTTTTATCACGGCATCATTAAAATCATAATCTCCATAATTAGGGAAAGAGTCTTCTATTATAAATGTATAGGTGGAAGACACGCTTCGGGTCGGGGTACGGCTAACCGGAGTAGCGGTTGTTTCCTGCGATACGGCTAACGAATCGAAAGCACAGACATTATCATTACCCGGTGTTAAGGTGACAGGAGCGGTAACTTGATATCCGGTAGGGGTCGTCAATTGTATGTAAACTTGATCCGACTCTCCCTTTGGATAGATAATTTTCTTATCGAAAAGCGTTTTCTTTGAGCAAACCCCGGTAGCGAGAAGATTCGCATCTTGATCTTCCGGACTTTTATCAAATACTTCTACCAGATAATTATAGGTGCCATCATAGGGGTCGAAAGATTGTACGGTAAGGTGGGATATTTGTATCATCGACCAATCGAAATTAGAGGAAATTGTTACCTTTGAGAATGGATTAGTACCTTCTCCCGGAATTTTATCGGAAGGATCATATACATCCTTTGTACATCCTGAGAATAGGATAAAAAGAAAGGATGTGATAAATAGTTTCATTATTTGTCGCATGTCAAGAAATCAATTTGCATTCTGCCTTCGCAAAGGTAAGAATATATTTATTAATCAATAGATTTTTAATTTATTAAAAAAGCGGTGTCTAAAGTTTTCTTTTGAAAGTTACATCCGGCTGGTGGTAAATAATAGATATTTAAAAATCGGGGGAACTTACGATTTGGTTTACAATATGTCAGTAAACATGGGGGAATCGAAGGGAATGAAGGTCTTGAATGTGTTAAATATTGTGATATTGCTAACGATTTGTCACTTTGCTTTTGGTGATTGTCGGGAAACTTCCTTACTTCGCGGTACAAAATGATAGTAACCTTATAAATTAAAATAGTATGAAGACATCAGTTTGGGGTAAAAGTATTCTTGCGCTAGTTTTTACTTTCATGTGTAGTTTAGCGATAAGCGCAGCGTCTCCTAAAGATTATCTATATGATACAAAAGAGGAGAATGGTAAGATTATCTCTAAAGTGGTATTCTTACAGGAAAACGGACTGTTGAACAAACAGGTAAGATATGAGTTCCAGTACAACGAGAACGGCAAGGTTTCCGAGAAGAAAGCGTTTCGTTGGGATCGGACAAACGATGAATGGGTTCCATTCTATCAGATCACTTATCAATATGATGATCAAAGTGGAGAGATAAAGACAAATTACGGTATGTGGGATAAGAAAAAGAAAAACTTTAGCTTAAATGTCCAGAACATGATTATCCCGAGTACTAATTACGAAGAAATTTTCTCATAATACATACTTTAAATTAAGACTTTCATAGACAAATAAGGGAAAGGGGCGATTTGGTATCGCCCCTTTTCTTGTTTTTATCAGATGATTTTCTCCAAATCTTTCAAATTGTTAGCTACTTCCTCATCCGTTACCTCATAGTTTGTTAGATCACCGGATAGATATTGGTCGTAAGCGGCCATATCGATCAAGCCGTGGCCCGATAAGTTGAACAAGATCGTACGAGGTTTACCTTCGATTTTGGCTTGCTCTGCCTCATGGATAGCCGCGGCGATAGCGTGGGATGATTCTGGGGCCGGGATAATACCTTCCGCTTGCGCGAATAGAGTAGCGGCCTTGAAGGTATCCAATTGCTTGATATCCACGGCGCTCATCAATTCGTCTTTCATTAACTGGCTGACGATGGAGCCGGCGCCATGATAACGCAAACCTCCCGCATGGATATTCGCTGGAGAGAAATTATGTCCCAACGTAAACATCGGGATTAATGGGGTATAGCCTGCCTCATCTCCGAAGTCATATTGGAATTGCCCTCTTGTAAGTTTCGGGCAAGATGCCGGTTCCGCCGCTATAACCCGGATATCCTTACCTTCCGTTAGTTTATGGCGCAGGAATGGGAATGTGATACCGGAGAAGTTGGAACCACCACCGAAACAACCGATAACGACATCGGGGTACTCGCCAGCCATTTCCATTTGTTTCTCAGCTTCCAGTCCGATAACGGTCTGATGCAGCATAACGTGGTTTAATACGCTACCTAATGTATATTTACAGTTCGGTGTTTGCATGGCCAACTCTACCGCCTCGGAAATAGCGGTACCTAGGCTACCTTGATAATTAGGATGGTCTGTCAATATCTTACGTCCGGCTTTCGTACTCATACTCGGGGAGGCAACAACTTGTGCTCCGAAAGTCTGCATGATCGAACGACGGTAGGGTTTCTGGTGGTAACTAACCTTTACCATATAAACGGCAAGTTCCAAGCCGAAAGCTTTTGCCGCGTAAGAAAGAGCGGCACCCCATTGTCCGGCGCCTGTCTCGGTCGTGATATTAGTCGTACCCTCTTGTTTACAATAATAAGCCTGAGCCAAGGCCGAATTCAACTTATGTGAACCGATCGGGCTTACACTCTCGTTCTTGAAATAGATATGAGCGGGCGTATCCAGCGCTTTTTCCAATCCGGTGGCACGAACCAACGGAGTCGGTCGCCATACCTTATAAAGCTCGCGTACTTCATCGGGAATCTCAATCCATGTGTCTGTCGTGTTCATTTCTTGATGAGAGACGCCTTTCGAGAATAGAGGATATAAATCTTCCTCCTTTAAGGGCTGTTTAGTTTGTGGATTTAAGATCGGCAGCGGTTTGTTCTTCATATCCGCTACGATATTATACCATGCCGTAGGTATATCTTTTTCTTCTAGCAAAAACTTTTTAGTACTCATTTTCTTTATCTGGTGTTTACAATATTAATCTAATTTGACCTTTAAGGCTTACAACTTGGAAGCAAAGGAACAAATAATATTTCGTTTCTTCAAATTGAATCCATAAAAATATATACATTCGCGGCTTATAAGGTAAGAAAAATAACAAACTGAATTATAATGAGACGGATTACCCTGTTGCTCGTGGGGATGCTAGCCTTATTTTCTACGACAGCGCAAAGAAAAAACTTCACTTACAAATTCTACGGCTTCGTCCGTGGAGATCTTTTCTACAATTCCCGGGCTAATATGGCTCCGATCGATGGGAACTTTTATCTCTATCCTTTGGATAAGAGTTTTGATGCGGATGGCAAGGATTTGAACGCTACGCCGAATGGCAGTTTCTATACGTTCACTTCCCGCTTGGGCTTGGACGTGACGGGACCCGATATTGGTAAGGCTCGTTCCTCCGCTAAGATAGAGACGGACTTTGGCGGTTTTTCCGGTAGTAATACGATGTTACGTATCCGGCAGGCATACGTAAACTTGGATTGGGGAAAATCGGCGGTATTAGTAGGAATCACGTGGCATCCCTTGTTTGGCGCCGTGATGCCAGATGTCTTGAATCTTTCCACCGGAGCGCCGTTCCAGCCTTTCAACCGTAGCCCTCAGATCCGTTACCAGTATAAGGCGAATAGCCGGGTACAATTGACGGCTTCCGTGTTGTGGCAATTACAATACCTTTCCAGCGGACCGAAAGGCATGAGCGAGGATTATATCAAGAATAGTTGCATTCCGGAGATGTTCGTGGGGGCGGATTTTACCCCTGCGGATGGTTGGTTGATGGGGCTCGGCGCTCATATGATCTCCTTGAAACCCCGTACTTCCACGGAATGGAAGGAGCAAACTTTTAAGGTGAACGAGCGGATGACCGCATTCTCTTACGAGGCACATTTGAAGTATAGCGGAAGAAACTATACCTTTGCGGCGAAAACCTTGATGGCTTCTGTCTTGGATCATACCGCTTTATTGGGCGGTTACGGGGTGAGTTCGGTGGACTCCCGTACGGGCGAACAGGGATATACGCCTTTTCGCCATTCTACGACATGGGTGAATTTTGCCTACGGAATGAAATGGAGACCGGGTGTTTTCGTCGGATATACGAAGAATTTGGGAACCGGGAAGTCCTTGGTCTCAGCGGATAAGGTGTATGGTATGGGATTGGATATCGATCAATTAATAACCGTCAGCTTAAACGTATCGTATAATTTACCGCATTGGAAGTTCGGTTTCGAGTATTGTCCGGCGACAGCTTATTATGGCACGACCGACTTAGAGAGCGGACGTATCGAGCAAACACATGCGATAACGAATCATCGTATATTAGGTTTGATGATGTATTATTTTTAAAGATAGATTGACCGGAATGGAAATGAAACGCAACTTGCTTCTTTTGATCGGCCTATGTATGGCGGTATGCGTACAGGCGCAAAAGAAAAACTTCTCTTACAAATTTTACGGACAGGTACGTGGAGACTTGTTCTATAATTCCCGTGCGAACGCCGAGATCGTGGATGGTTTGTTCCACCTATATCCGAAGGACGTGGCGTTGGATGCGGATGGCAAGGACTTGAACGCTAGTCCGAACGGTAGTTTTTACCTGCTTTACTCCCGTTTGGGAATCGATGTACAAGGACCGAAGGTTGGTTCGGCCAAGACTTCCTTGAAATTGGAGGCCGATTTCCGGGGTTCGGGTAGCAATTGGGCGGTGCTTCGTATCCGTCATGCCTATGTGAATCTGGATTGGGGCAAGTCCGCTGTCTTGATCGGACAGACGTGGCATCCGCTATTTGGCGAGGTCTTTCCACAGATGTTGAATCTTTCTACCGGCGCTCCGTTCCAACCGTTTAACCGCAGCCCGCAAATACGTTATCGTTATACGGACAATGGGTCGCAATTGACCGGGTCGG
>JAEWQV010000005.1 GCA_023399055.1 Bacillota bacterium
GGATCAAACTCTCATGTTTAAGTTTTTGATCCAGTCAGATAAACGTTAGCCAATTTGTAATCCCAAGTCTAAGACTCTGATTACTCAAGCATCCTGTTATCTTTACTGTTTTTAGGTTGTATCAATACATAACCATGAAATGGTTTACGTATACAATACGGTTCGTGATACATCATCACTGATATATCTTAATGAAAAATCTATTTGAGCATCCGTTAGGATACTCTTGAATCTCATGTGAAGATTCAAGTTTTTTAGAATTTTCAGGGTTGTTTCACTGTTCAATTATCAAGGTTCAAAATCTTGAAACCCTTATTTTATGGGGTTTCCAGAAGTTTTTCATTTCGCTTCAGCTACCGGTTGGCCGCGTCAGCAAAAAGAAGTATATCACCATCCAAAGATAAAGTCAACATCTTTTTTCAACTTTTTTCTTGCCAATTTATGGTTATTCTTTTATGTATGTCATAATATGAAAATGACCACCTTCTAATCACTTGTATTAGAAGATGGTCACGTTGTATACATGCCTATATTTCTATGTAAAATCTCTAGAATACTATCTTGGTTGCATTCATGATAAACTTAAGAATAAAGTTATTATTATAGATAAGGCTTAATAACGAATTATCCCCTATCATTTCTAATGCCTTCTGTCCATATTCTGTACTACCGAATACTGTAATGAGGATAAAGAACAACCATACAACAACTAAGCCATGAAACAATCCGGCAATCAGGCCACCCGTTTTATTTACCTCATTTAGCAGTGGTAACTTGCTTATAATATCTAAGGATAGGCAGATTATCCATAATAAAATAATGATCACAAGAAAGGTAATAGCAAACGCCATCGCATTGATGATTACTCCCGTTATGTAACCTGAGACATACTCTTCAAAACTATCAATCGCCATAGCTTTATATACTTTTGCGTTGTTATTTTCAATCAAAGCGTCTTTAATAGATTGCGGCAGCATAAGTCCCTCTATTATACTTACCTCTTCACTTGACCCAGCTTCCTTCTCCGCTAAAGGTAGTATTTTTTCGACCTTTGAGGAGATTGCATCATAAATCTTATCATTCCCCTTCATAAAGTCATTCACATGCGGACTGATCCAGATTGTTAATACAACTGCAACTACCATGGAGCAAAGCGAAAAAATTGTTTTAATCAACCCCGCTTTCATTCCAATCAATGTGTTCCCCACTAAAATGGCTACTACTACGATCAATAACCAGTTCATTTCATCCTCCATCCCGCCTTATTAAGGCATATTTCTATCATAAATATATTTCAAAATACTTTACTTACTAGGTTTAAAAATATGTTTATTCCATCTCTATATACATTAAATTGCAACTTATAACTATGTTAAGTATTTTTAAGCAATTTCATATAAATCGCTTTATTCCTGCAACTTAATTTCATATATTTTTTCTCCATCGGATAAAAAATAACGATCCAAATGATTAATTGGATAAATCATTTCAATATTTGTCTCAAAGGTCTTATGAAACTTAAGTTTTCCATTTATTTTTAATATAGAACAGGAAATGTTATCACTCATTACAATTTCATTTTTAGAGAGAAAAATATTTTCATAGTCTATCTTTAGAACTTGATTCAGTACCTTTTTCCCTTTCAAATCATATAGTACAATACTCTTTGATAGGCCATCCTGTGCTTGTAAAACAAAACCCACATTTTCTTCATTATGTATAACACTTAAGATTTTTCTATCAAAATCCTCTTCATAAATTACATCTGGATACTCCTCCATAGAATAAAGGCTGAATCCATTATCTTTAAATATGCAAACGGTATCATTGTTTAGAAAGGTTACCTTAGGCGCAACTACACCTTCCTCTAACGGATCTCCGCCTACAAGATTATTTTTATTATTTTGTCCAACTTCTCCGTAATTATAAAAGGAGATATTATTAATCAGTGTTCCTCCTGTGTAGGTGAGGTAACTCAAAACCATTTTTTCACCATCGTCTGATATATCCAAATCAAGTGGATAGCCTTCTTTATTTTCACTTGTCAGCTTATCCGCTAGTACAATTCCATCTTTATCATACAAGATAGTTTCATTTCCCCCATCTGTATTCATTAAAACAGCAACCACACCCTGGGCTGCAACTTTTATTTTGCCAATATCATAAGGTGTTTTTATACTAATTACCTCGCCATCCTTATCATATAGATAAAAAATCTTTTTATTCTTATCCGCAATTGCAACATATTCGCCACAGGAATCTGTAATTGGATTACTCATTTCAAAGGAACCATTCCACTGCAGGCTACCATCTTTGTTAATAGCCACTGCCCCATCCTTACTGTATTTTACAATACTAGAGCCATAAGCCTGATAGCCAACAGCATTCACCGCGGAGGTTTCAACCGTTTCAATTATTTTATAGTCATTGTATTCCCGATTATATAAGGAATACAGGTAACTTGCTCCGCCTATCACAAAAAATAGAAAGAGACTTATAATTACAGCTCTCCTTCTTCTTTTATATCTTTTTTTACGATTCCCATACTCTCTTAGGGCTTGTCTATCATTTTCGCTTGCCATAGTTTGCTCCCGATCAAGAAAATGTATTTATATGTAACTGTTCAGAACCAACTAGATATTTTAACAGGTTTTCGAGCTTGGTTATGAATAATTACCTTTATATTAACTATGATTATACCTCATATTAATTGGGTTAGCACGCATTTTTTTCCTTTTTCATTTGGGAAAGTGTTAACATGCTTTACAGATTTAAAAAGGTGCCAAAAAAGACAGAACAATCCATCCTTTCGGCACCTTTATATTATGGTACTATTAGCTTTTGTCCAACGTAGATAAGGTCTTGATCTGTCATATTATTAAGTCTCATAATTTCTTTTACCTTTGTATAGGTGTTATATAGCTTAAAGCTGACATCTGCTAAGGTATCTCCAGTCTTAACAACATAATACTTTACTTCTTTTTGAATAGCGGCTGCCTCTTCTGCCTCGGAATCGTCTGCCGGTGCATCTTCTTGATCCTTAGCTGTATTGTCCTCTACAGGCTTCTCTGAATCTGGAACCTCTTCCTTCTTATCTTCTTGATCGTCTTTTCCAACTTCCTCACTATCCTCTGTATCATCCTTCCCAGGATTTAAAGGAGAAACTTCACCTGGAACTACCACAACATCCAGACTCTTGTCTTCTGGCTGTGTATTGTTCGAAGAGGTCTCTGCAACATCCCCATCGTCCGTGAACATGGTTTGGATGTCTTGCATACTATTCGTTAAGTAGTCCATGGTTTTTTGCATGCTCTTCATCTGATCATAGTTGCTAAGTATTGCCGCTCCAACCACAAGGATGATAACCGCCAGCAAGGTTCCTGCCGCATACATGAGTCGTGTCAGATTTTTATTATCTTCCTCGGGTTCTTTTTTCTTCTCAAGAATGGTTCGAATATCTTTACTCACTTTATCCTCATAGTCAGCTTCACTACTTTGTTCTTGACGCTGCTCTATCATATAATTTTGCATTTCTTCGTTTTTCTCATAATAGATATAGTAGCCTTCCTGTTTGCCTAATCTACCACTTTCATAACTAAAGAAATTTTCCTCCTTTTCCATGTTGTCATAGGTAAGAAGAACCTTGTCCTGACCAGCAAAATTATCAATATGTATTTTTTGAATCTTGTCTTCCTCGTCCAGTAAATACCCTGGTCCGCCAACAAACCAACCAACTATTTCGGCTTCCACAAAATATTTTTTAATATCTTCGTAGATATTTGTCCATACTTCATTTGAAAAGGCTATTTCACCGTTTGAATCAATATCTTTAACCTCAACTGCTCCTGAAATGAAAATATTTCTGCAGTTATCCAGTCTGATACATTGTCCTAATAAGACTGCTATTTTATAACCAGAATACTCTCCATTTGCTAGCTGTTTGATGTAGCTCATTACATAGTCTTCCACATATATTTTTTTTACTGCATTAGTTTTACCAATCTGCCGAATATTTTTCGGCATTTTAAAGGTTCCTTGCACCTTATTCGATCTGCCCAAATCTGCAGTTTCATTGCTGTAAATCGTCTCGATCATGCGACTCACTCCTATCCCCATATGGTTGTCTGATATAAGTTATAGTCAGTTTAACATAGTAAGGACATGCTTTTTTGTCACTTTAAGTTTCCTATCAATAATAAGTTTTCCTTTATTTTCAACGGATTTCTTCACTTTTCGGCGATATCTTTCACTTAGGAAGGCTCTTTATATGGAATCTGCTCGAAATAAATATTAACAAACTCCTTGACTTTTCGAAATTGTTCATTTTCTATGTCTATTCTTTATCATTCTTGGATATACTCAGGAAAAGATAACATGTTTGTAACTATATAAGACTATATATTTATTAGTTACACATGTTCTTGCTATTCATTTGTTTGAATTGACATCTGAATATTCATTTTATCCGGAGGTTATTATGGGCATTTTTTTTAAAAACAGTAGAATATCTTACTATAATTCAAACGAAGAAAACTCCGCTTACGAATTAGGTTGCACGTTGTCGGATTTAATAAATAATCAAGACCTTATAAATAAAACGCTTATTTTTTTATGCATTGGGTCGGACAGGGCTACGGGAGACTGTCTTGGACCAATTATAGGATATAAATTATCAAAGCTTAAAAAGCAACAGAATTATCATATCTACGGAACTCTACAAGAACCGGTTCATGCAAAAAATCTAAAGGAAACTATCTCAAGGATTTATGAAACTCATGACAACGCATTTATTGTAGCAATTGATGCCTCTTTAGGAAAATCCAATCACATCGGATATATAACAATTGGTGAAGGCCCCCTGAAACCAGGTGCCGGAGTTGAAAAAGATCTGCCAGCCGTTGGTGACATCTTTATAACTGGTATTGTTAATTTCTCCGGAATGTTTGATAATATGCTTCTTCAAACCACCCGCCTTAATGTTGTAATGTCAATGGCTGATCATATCTGTTACGCAATTAATTACAGTGTGAATAGAATAAAAACATTGTCACTGCAATAATTCATATTAATTTTCCAATAACAAAGTGTAGGAACGAAAAAAGCTGTCCCAAGTCTGGGACAGCTTTTTTAACTACCAAAGAAACATAACGCATTTCTTTTGAATTAGTATCTGTAGTTTGTTTTTATTTTTGCCTTTTCTGGCTCTTTTTCCTTGAATAGAAGGACATCTCCATTTCTCTTCTTCCACATTACCCAAAGTGGTCCAGCAATACAGATGGTAGAATAACATCCACTGATGGATCCTATAGCCATTGGAAGCGCGAAAGCTTGAATGGATTCTATACTATGAGCAAATGCGAGGATGTATACAAGGGTAACACTGATCATAACACAGAAGTTGGTCATTACCGAACGCATCATGGATTGTGTGATAGACAAGTCACTAATCGTCTCCACAGGGAAGCCAACGTAGGTCTTTGCATTTTCTCTGATACGGTCATAAATTACAATGGTATCGTTAATGGAGTAACCCACAATACTTAGGGCAACTGCTACAAACGACTCTCCGATTGGTAATCTAAAGATAACGCAGGTAAAGAATACCACCAATACGTCATGCACAAGCGCAACTACTGCCATAGCTCCGGCGGAAAGTCCACCCATTAGGTTAAATCTAATCCATACATATATTAAAACCAATACGGTTGCTAAAACAATTGAAATAACACCGTCACGTAAGAATTTATCTCCAAAGAATTTCTCAACCATTTGTGAGTTATAAAGATTTAGATTTGAATCAGGAAACTCTGCCTTTAAGGTGTCATCAAATTCATGTTGTACACCAGCCTCAAGACCATAATCGCCTGCTATATTAAATACAATCATCTGCTTGCCAGTTGCAATCTCTGTGGTTAACTGTGTCGTAACTGGTCTGTCCAACATATCGGTAGCAATATCTGCAGCCTTATTTTCATCAATAGTTCCTTCATAAGTATAGGTTAAAAGTGCTCCCCCTTTGAACTGAATATCCAGTGTTACACCATTAATAAACATCGCAACAACGCCAATTAACATGATAGCAATAGAAATACCAAAAAAGATAAAACGTTTCTTATAAAATCCAATTATTTTGTTCTCATTCATAGTGTTACCCTCCTTGACAAGCAGGTATAGAATGCCGGTTTATTTAAGAATTTAAACGAGCTTAAGGAGAAGATCATCAGACGGGAAGCACCAACACCTGCTACAAAGTTGAATACAATACCTGTAAACAAGGAATAAGCAAAGGATAGTAGGGAACCAGTACCAAAAATCATTAAAACAAAAGCTACGATTAAAACTGTAATATTTCCATCAAAGATAGATGCAAATGAGTTAGAGAAACCGGAAGCAATGGCAGAAGCAACACTCTTACCGGATTTAATTTCTTCACTAATACGTTCGGAAGAAATTACGTTAGCATCCACACCCATACCAATGGATAGAATGATACCCGCGATACCATTTAAGGTCAATGTCATCTGCGGTATCGATAGCGCGAGAATCTGTCCAGCTATCTGCATTGTAAGTGCGATACAAGCAACAAATCCAGGTACTCTATAATAGAAAATAAGTAATACACAGATTAAGATATATGCTATAGCACCAGCTTGAAGCATGATATTTAATGCACCTTTACCCAGTGTTGGGCTAATGGTGGAGTAATTCTTAGATTCCAAAGAGAAAGGAAGTGCACCAGAATTAATCTTATCTGCCAAGTCCTTTGCTTCCTCATAATTCGCCATACCAGTAATTTGCGCTTCACCAGATGTGATTCGATTATTTACAGTTGGGTCTTGAATCATAGTTTCATCCATATAAATAAGCATAGGCTTATTCAATAATTTTTTCGTAGCCGCACTTAATTGCTTGGTTCCTTCTTCATTAAATACCAGAGATACCACATATTGATTATTACTCTTATCTAACACTGGCTTTGCACTAACTACATTAGAACCATCAATCATTACATTACCAGCAGAATCCTGGAAGGTTAGCATCGCTGTCTCTCCAAGCTCTGCGATAGCTGTCTCTGGATCAAAGTCTGATTCATCCGCTTTCCATGGGAAACGAACAATTACATAACCGTTTTCTGCGTCAATTGTTACATCACGATCCATGATATTTTGCTGATCCAGTCGTACCTCAATAATTTCACGGGCAGCCTCTAACTGCTCCTTTGTTGGATTAATATTTTCGCCTGCCGGTTGAAATGCCGCATCAACTCCGCCTCGAATATCAATACCATAACGCATATCAGGTGCGCCAAGCAAGTCAAAAGGTTTAAAACCAAATGCTGCTACTAACACCATACATGCGGTAATAAGCAAAACAATAAAGAATGTAATTTTTTTCTTCATATTTCTATCCTTTCTAATTTGTTTTTACTAAATCTTGTATATCATCCTTTTCGGAGGAGCATGTCCACCAATGAAAGTAGCCATTATTGATATTAAATGTTTTCTTCTAAGAATAAAATACCCCAAACAATAAGCGAATACTCCATATGTGATTAATGGTAAGAAAATATTAAAAATTTTCACTATTACCGTTTTATAGTCTCTAAATATTTGCGTTATGGTTAGATTTGCTTCAATGTCACTTAGTATTTCATTTCTTATATAGTTTGTTAAATACTTTATTCTTTCCTTTTGAAAATTAAGTACCTCTAATTTGATTAGTTGCTCTGATGTAGCTGCAATCACTTTGGTCTTATTGGTATGTATATATTCTTGAGGTATTTCAGTCTGAAGTATGAGAACAAGAACAATAAAAATCGGCAGTATACGCTGATATAAATCATATTTTTTACTGACAAATCTCATAATCACACTCCTCTCTGATTCCCCAAATTTTACGCACTATATTAAATTATCACATAGCCTTTTATTTGTATATATAAAGATTATATAAAAAATGGAAATCTTCCTTTTATTTTACATTATTTTACACCGATTGCATAGTCTTCCACTTTTTATTTTTGTACCACACTTCTCACAATTAAACCAAGCATCTGCAGATGCCTCCGAAAACTCCAAACGCTCTTCTCGAACCCATTCCAGAAGTTTGCTTGGTAAAATATCATTATCCTCTGCAATCTGCGAAATACTTGCATTTGGACGAGCCATTATATAATCTCTGACCTCAAGAAATTTTGACTCTTCACCTTTGACTACAGGCTTAATCTTGTTACTTTCCTTCGGTTCACTTTTTACTTCAGTTAATGATTTAGAACATTCTTGACATAGCTCTGGACCATAGATATATTTAAATAGTCTTCGACAGTTTTTGCATACCCTTATTTCCATAAAAACTCCTTTATTTTGCAGAACCATTACATCTGTTTTCTTACTATTTTATACTCATCCTTGAATTGAAAATGCGGACAATTCATAGCCGTATTACTTAAAAATCTACCCATATCATCCTCATCAAGGTTAATGAGGCATATATAACAATCATACTCATCGTCATATTCGTAGTAATTACAGCTCTCGCAATTTGTTGTCTCTTTCATAATATTCTTTATGGAAACAAAGTGTCTATCTAACCTTGTCCCCTTTCTTCCCTCCATGTACTAAATCGCTAATTTTCTATCTGTCATAAACTGGCAGAAACACTTTGTGTATGTTTCTTCAGCTATCTCGGGTGGCTTCGTAGCTAACAAAGCAAAGCTTTGTTCATACTTCACTTTACCTTCACTTGTTAAGTATAGAAATAAATTCGCTAACTATTATTTTATCATAGATGCTATAAATTACAAGAAAATAAAGAGGTAAGAAAATATGGATCCATTATCTCAACATTTAAAATAACTATTGATTCACTGTACGAATAATATTTATCTACAGTAATGTCTATACATTAATAGGGGATTGCTGCATATAACCAGCGGTTAACTTTTGTGAATGAATCATGATAACAGCTCACTTGTGCTAAAGATTGCACTTTGTTATTCTATAATTAACAAAGGCCTTGTTAATAAATGAGTTGGGAGATGTAACAGATGAAAATAAATGAAGTAATACGTAAGTATAGAAAAGAAGAAAATCTCACACAGGAACAGGTAGCGAATTACTTAGGTGTAACCGCTCCTGCGGTGAATAAATGGGAAAACGGAATATCATACCCTGATATCACACTTTTAGCACCACTTGCTCGTATTTTAAAAATTGATGTAGATACCCTACTTTCTTTTCATGAAGAATTGACAGACGCGGAAATCAATCAAATCGTGATAGACTTATCTAATCTTATTCAAAAAGATGGTTATGAGGCAGGCTTTGAAAAAGGGGAAGCTCTATTAAAGGAACATCCTAATTGCGATGCACTGAGGCTAGACATTGCGGATATCCTAAACTCTTTTCTTATAATAAAGGGGATTAAGGACACCAATGAATACGATAACAAAATTATTGGCTGGTATGAAATTGCTTTAACAAGTACCAACAATACTATTGTTACCAGGGCAAAAATCTCGTTAGTATCTTATTATATGAACAAAGAGAATTATCAGAAGGCTCAACAGCAACTGGATGAGATAGAGCCTGTTGGATACGATAAGCGATTGACGCAGGCTATCCTTTATGAGCGGCAGTCTCGCAAGGAAGAGGCCTATGAGATTTATGAAAATATGCTTTACAAAGATGGCCATCAGGTCATTAGTGTTCTACAGCTTATCTGCCGATTGCTTTGTTCTGAAAAAAAATATGCAGAGGCAGAAAAATACGCAATTCTCTCTAAAGATATTGCTTTATCCCTTGATCTCGGAAAATACATTGCCTATACCTCAAGCTTATTGCTAGCCGTTGATAAGTCAGACAAAGATCAAACAATTGAAATGCTAGGTCATATGCTAGAAGGCATTGATACCTTTGAGAATTTTAATGATTCCGAACTATATTCACACATTAAGTTTAACGACCTCTCGAATCCTGATATGTCAAGAAAAATGCTTAGAGATGCCTTGAACAAGACAGATGAGCTTGAATTTATCAGGAATGAACCTGCTGCTAAAAGTTTATTTAAAAGATTAGAAAATTAGTTTTCTTATTTATCTTTCACATTTGGTAGAGCTACTATATATTACAGAGGGAACCTATAACTAATAATAGGTTCTCTTTCTTTATTCATGACAAGTGAAAACTTATCGTTTCATCTTATTAAAATATGATGTTACTTTAATGAAGTATGGATTTAATATCCCTGCTTAACACTTTGGAAACAATATTAATTATTAATTCTTCTAGGGCTGAAATACTTGCAATAGCACAAACTAAAATTGTAGTTAAGCTAAAATCCAATACTATGTAAAGAAATGGATAGCAAAATAAAACAAATCCAGTTACTTTATTGGTATAAGTGTGTAAGAAGGCTAGTTGTTTGTAACGTATAAACCCTATCACCAAAGATAATAAACGGATAGTGGCAATCAGAACTATCCAACACAAACTCCATACTGGTAAATTAAAATTAAGTACAACTATTAATAACAAAACCGAAATCATAAAACAATCTGCAATACTATCAAGAATCTGACCTTTTTTACTGACTAGATTAAACTTTCGCGCAATCACTCCATCTACAATGTCAGTTATGCCACATAGGAAATAAAGGATTAGAAATGGTATCGAAAATGGTTTTATAACTAACAAAACCAATGTCCCTATTATTCTAGCTATTGTTATTAAGTTGGGAAGGTTTTTCATTTGTACCTCCATGGAGTTGTAATTCTATGTCCTTTGACCATTAGTACATAGTAATATGTAATACTCCAATTATATATCTAGTTTTCTTCCATGGCAATTACTGCTTTAAGCGATCTATCATTCTCTTAAATATTTAATAAAACAAAGTACTCCAAGAAAGTAAAATAAAAATTGAATAATTCCAGAAAATATACCAAAGAAAACTGCTGCACCAAACATAAACCGCTCTCCTCTTGTTAAATATATTATATTCTTACTATGATTACCTCTCTATTATTAACACCTTTTTAGAAAATTACATAATCTTACATAATTGTAGTTCAACTACACCCAATACGCAACAAAATTTAGGAGTATTAACCAAACTATAATTTCTTAATTATCAATCTCAAATACTTTTCTAATAATCTACTTAAATAATGCTTTTAATAGATTCTTCGCTTTATAATCAGCTCTTTTTATACAAAAAAACGCGGGAAAAAGAGGTGCACGGAGCACGTCTTTGACCTGCGTTAAAGTACATTATTTCCTATTGTAGACCTGCTTGACTTGCTAAAGGATTCTATTTTCCGCTAACAAATCACATCATGGGTAATTGCTCCTTACTTAGAGAATCAGCTATAACTCAATTCTTCCTTCAAAAGCACGCAACAGCGTTACTTCATCAATATATTCCAAGTCACCACCAACCGGTATACCACTGGCAATACGACTCACTTTAATACCTGCCGGCTTAATTAGCTTACTAAGATACATTGCGGTAGCTTCTCCTTCGAGACTTGAATTGGTTGCTATAATAACCTCATCCACATCTCCCTGCAAGCGAAGCATCAGTTCCTTGAGTTTAATGTCTGCGGGACCAATACCAAGCATCGGAGAAATGGCACCATGGAGGACATGATAGACACCATCAAACTTGCCTGTCTTTTCATAGGCAGCAAGATCTCTTGGATTTTCAACCACCATGATTTGTTTTTTATTTCTTCCTGGAGAAGAACAGATTGGACAAAGTTCCTTATCTGTAAGGGTCAAGCATTCCTGACAATACTGCACATTATTCTTAGCATCTACAATGGAGGCAGCAAGGTTATTTACCTGTTCAGCACCCATATTTATTATATGAAAGGCTAGTCGTTGAGCTGTCTTTGTTCCAATTCCGGGTAGTCTTGATAGTTCTTCGATTAGCTTACTAATTTGTCTACTGTAATAATCCATTCCCATAACCTCATGTTTCCTATAATAAGAATATTCTACTACCTCACAGGACATCTTTGCAAGATATAAAAATGTGAGTATATATGATCAGATGGCGCAGACCGGCATCGATTGGTTGCTTTTTTGGCAACCCTCGATGGTAAGGCAAGTCCAGATGATTCTATATACTCACATTTTTTTGTAAGCACTAATTTGTATACACTAATTAGAAAGGAAATCCACCCATTCCATTTAAGCCACCAGTAATCTGGCTCATCATAGCAGAAGATTCCTCTTCCATCTTGCGGAAGGCTTCATTTGCTGCTGCCATGATAAGATCTTCTAACATCTCGATATCGTCTGGATCAACAACTTCTTTAGAAAGTTTAATTGAGGAAATCTCTTTCTTTCCAGAAACCTTAACGGTAACAGCTCCGCCGCCAGCGCTAGCCTCCCATTCCTTATCCTCCATTACTTTCGCATTGTCTTCCATCTGCTTTTGCATTCTCTGCGCTTGTTTCATTAAATTTCCCATATTACCCGGGATACCGCCACCCGGAAATCCGCCTCTTTTCGCCATTGTGTTAATCTCCTTTCAACTATCTGCCTTCTCTATTTATTCATATTGTATTGGCATCTTTATTAGTTTTGATAAATCTGGAACGTCATCCAGTCGTTCCTTGGTTCTATCCAAATATTTGGTGCTAACCTGTATCTTCTTATGAAGCACATTTGCTAACGTATCTTGTATGACTTGCATATGACCTTCTCGGTCTATGAAATCCTTATCAATTGAATTCATAACTACAAGTAATAGCCCCTGATTTCCATCAATACTTAGAGTCGCATTGTTTAGTACGACTTGTAAAGAAGGAGCTTTTCTTGCTATTTGTGACACTATACTTTTCCAGCTTCTTACTGCTTCTTTCAAATCTTCAGGAAGTGCTTCTGGCAGGATGACCGGAGTCTTTTCCTTTGCTGGTTGATTATCCTCCACACTTGCTGGTTCGCTTCTTTCGGTTACTACTGCACCTTTTTGTATCATATCCTCCAAATGCTTTATACGTTCCAGAACGGATTCCATATTCTGTTCCATCTCTGGTTTGCAAAGCTTAATTAAAGCTATTTCCACTAATACTCTTTTTCTGCTGGCATAACGAAGTTGGTTGGAAAGCTCTGAAAACACTCTAATATATCGAATTAATGACTGCTCATCCAGTAAAGCTGCTTCTTTTTGCAGTAACTCCAGATTATCACTGGATACCTCTATCACTAATTCCGTAATATCCTGGGTTGTCTTAAGTAACAGTAGATTACGCAGATACCAGATAAAATCTATGATGAACTGTCCCAGTTCACGCCCAGATCTCTCAATCTCCTCCAATAATTTTATACAAGCAGTAACCTGCTGTTCTCGAATGTACTCTATTAATCTAGCAAATACCTGTGTATCCACAGCTCCGAGCACTTCCAGTACATCATCATAGGTTAGCTTCTTACCCAGATAAAAGGAAATGCATTGGTCCAGCAAGCTCAAGGCGTCACGCATGGAACCATCGCCCACTCTCGCCACATACCTGAGTGCTTTTTCCTCTGCTTCAATATTCTCTGCCTTTAAAAGTTCTGCTAAACGATCTGCAATAATGTCAATCGTAATCCGTTTAAAATCATATCTCTGACATCTGGATAAAATGGTAATTGGTATCTTATGAACCTCTGTGGTTGCTAAAATAAAGATTACATAGGCTGGTGGTTCTTCTATGGTCTTAAGCAGTGCATTGAATGCTCCTGCTGATAGCATATGCACCTCATCTATGATATACACCTTATATTTTCCTTCGGTAGGAGAATAACGAACCTCTTCCACAATCTCTCTAACATTATCCACACCGTTGTTGGAGGCTGCATCTATCTCAATAACATTCATTGAGGTCCCTGCTGCAATTCCTTTACACATTCTACAATCATTGCAAGGGTTTCCATCCACCGGATGCTCACAGTTTACAACCTTCGCAAAGAGCTTGGCAACTGTAGTCTTACCAGTTCCTCTTGTCCCGGTAAATAGGTAAGCATGTCCTATCCTACCCGCAGCAATTTGATTTTTCAGCGTTGTTACAATATGTTCCTGCCCTTTTACATCTATAAAACTATCCGGGCGAAATTTTCTATAAAGAGCCAGGTATGACATAGGCTACTCCCTTTCCTGCTTTTTATTTAAAGCATCTTCAAACTGCTTATTTATACTCATATACAAATCAACCATATCCGGGTCAAAGATTCTTCCCTTCTCCTCCAAGATAATATCCGTAGCTTTCTGGTGAGAAAACGCCTCTTTATACGATCGGTCTGAGGTAAGTGCATCATAGACATCAGCAATTGCTAACATTCTTGCATATAAAGGAATATCATTTCCTCTTATACCTTCTGGATATCCAGTCCCATCCCAACGTTCGTGGTGACTATAAGCCATATCTCTTGCCAGGTAGAGCCAACGCGTACCACCCGTTTCTTTGATAATTCGGTCAAAAGCCTGCTTCCCAAGAATAGTGTGCGTCTTCATGTGTTCAAATTCTTTTCTATCTAAGGACGAGGATTTTCTAAGTACCTCATCGTTAATTCCAATTTTGCCTATATCGTGAAGCATTACAGAACGAAGGATATCCCTCGTATCTTCTGAGGTGATGACACTTTTAAAGAGCTCACTTCTCATTGCTGCCTGCCATAAAATATAGAAATATCTCTGTGTATTCTTTAGATGTCCCCCAGTGGTTTCATCTCTAAAGTCTACTAATTCTGCAAAGCTATAGGAGATGGCATCCTGATATTTGTCCATATAGGGCTTTTGTCTTCGAAGCTCATGAAGCTCAAGACAAGCTGAAATTCTATGCAACAGAAGTCCCTTTGACATACTGGAAAGTAGGTAGTCCTGAACACCCTTTCTAATTGCCTGCTGCTCCAGCAAAGCATTTTCATGACCAGCAAAAAAAACAACCGGTGTTCCAACGAATTCCGGACGTTTGTCAATTTCATCTAAGGTATTTATGCTTTCGCAAGCATCTATAGGAATCGTAACCAGGATTAAGTCAGGTTGCATATCCTGAACATAATCTTCTAACTCTTCCTTTTTTAAAATAAACATTTCATATTCATCCTGTAATGCACTCACCGCTGTAGCAAGCAATTCTGCAGAATGATTTGTTACCAGGATATGTTTCCTTTGATTCATACTCATAAATCCTTTATATAAACAACCAAGTTATGGCACTTAACCAATTATAGCATTATCAATTTTTAAAATCAATGTTTTCCCACTTTAAGCGTTAGTCAAGCACTGATAATCTGTAATCCGTCTATTGCAATTTAATCCCAAATAACCTTTTTAACCCCTCCCGTAAGAAAGTCTGGGGTCTTGTAGTTCAAGACACTTAGCAATTACTTATGGCTAATTTATTTCCTCCAGCTTCTTCTGAAAATGCTGGTAATCCTTAAGCGTATTCCAATCTCCTCCCCAGGTAAAACCACGACTTACAAATGCCTGATATACAGCATCATCTTTTCTTATATAATATTTACAGTCCAGGCTTCGGTCAGCATATTCTTCGGCACCGGTTGGCAGTATTACTGTCTTACCGTCTATTTCTCTTACGTATGGATTATAAAAGGGATTAATATCAATCGCAAGCCCATAGCTATGCTGTGATAGTCGGGTGGTACCATCTACTTTACGGAAATTAAAAGCTGAGGTATTGTTTGCTTCCATTGATGTATTATCGTCGGCACCATACTCATCTACTAACACCATTTGTTCGATTGGATATTTTATCTCATACAATTCCTCAAATATCTCTACTATATCATCTGCAATTGCTTTATTTACAATTAGTTCACCCTCATGGGTCTTGTCATCAAATCCATAATACAATACCTTAACATATCGAAGCTCTTCAAAGGATATCTCACAGTCCTCACCATAGGATTTACCAATAATCCTATCCTTAATCTCCGGTGTAATCTCCTCATAATAAAACATAGATAAGCTCTCCTGTTGGATTACTTCTGCTACCTTATTCGATGCTTCCATCTCATTTTCCTGTGGTTTAACCGTTATTGCAATGGGAAAACTAGTTGGTGCTACTTCTTTAAGAGGAATTGCAGTTGGTGTCGGCTCCTTAAGTGGAGTCGTGGTCACTGTAGCGATTCCTGCTTTACTTAAAAACGTAAACTCAGGTAAAATTCTATAATAACCTAGAAGCAGAATAACAAGTAGAACAGAAAGCAATGATATTATCCATTTTTTACTCATATATGCTCCTAGCCTTTCCTATGTTCTAATCTTCTTCAATCACATGGATTTCGAGATAATCAAAATCGATGGTCTCCATAAAATTATCCTTGGTAAATCTGGCTTTGTCATGACGTTTAAAGTCGTTAATCGTAGCCTCCAACCAAATTGGTTTTGATAGGTCATAAGCATGACAAATCTCATCAATTGCCTGAAATACCTTCTGGGTTCTACGCATTTCTTTATCATCATTCACTACTACCATATCTTTAATCATTCTATTTTCTTTAAATACTTTTGCCCATAATCGAAACATCTCAATTCCTCTTTTCCTGTTCCTACCGATATGCTAAAAGTCGTTGCCAACTTAGGATGCACAGTATATAATCTTATCATAACCATTTTTATTATATCTAAATCTAGTAGAAATGCAAAGTACATTTATTAGGAGGGCCAATTGGAAGGAAACAAACGAAGAGATCAGCTTGTAAATATTCTTAAAACTACTGCTGACCCCATATCGGGTGGAGAGTTATCAAAACTTCTTGGTGTAAGCCGTCAGGTGATTGTGCAAGATATTGCCTTACTTCGCGCCAGTGATATCAACGTGCTCTCAACGACTAAGGGCTATTTGATTTATCCCACCGATAAACAAAGTGTTAAGCGTATTTTCCATGTCAGGCATACCACAGAGCAGATAGAAGACGAACTATGTACTATTGTAGATCAGGGCGGTAAAATACTAGATGTTAAAGTAAAGCACGAGATCTATGGTGAAATTGAAACCGCTTTGATTATTCGTAACCGTCAGGATATCTATGATTTTGTAAGCAAGGTAAAAGAAAACAAAATCGTTCCTCTTAAAGAGTTGACGGATGGTATTCATCAGCACACTATTGAAGCCGACTCAATGGAAACTTTAAATCGGATAGAGATAGCCTTAAGCAGCAAAGGATATTTACTAAATAATTAGAGAGGATGACTTAAGCAATCCTATAAGTCATCCTCTCATTTTTTATTTCATTATTCTATCATTCCTATTCCAAATATAACATAGGATTTACAATTTGATCATCTTCCAACACCTGGAAGTAAAGGTTGCTGCCTTCAATACTATAATACTTTGTAGGATTACCAATTGTACCGATTACAGAGCCCTCTTCCACAGCATCGCCAACCTCAAGGTCAACGCTTTCTGTATCAAGTTGTCCATAAACAAGACTGTATCCGCCACCGATATTCATAGTAACTGTAAATCCAGTTTCCTCATTGTTAGTTTCAACACTAGTTACGACACCGTTAGCTGCTGCTTTTACTTCGGTACCAACTTCTGCATCGATTATAACCGCTGGATTAACTTTGTGTTCCTTCAAGGTTGCAAAATAAATGGTATGATCCATGCTGTAGTTCATAATAACATTACCATTTACAGGCCAAAGGAGATCATCTTCAGCTGTGAAGGAGAGATTGTTAGCGATATTGTTGGTATCAGTTTCAACTGTATCGCCTGTTGTCTCAACTGCATCAGGTTCTGTGGAAGCCTCTTCTGTGTCGTCTTCCGCTTTTGCGTCATCAGAGCCTACAGGGGTTTCATATCCCTCCAGTTCAACCTGACTACCATTACTTTCTACCACTTCGTTTGCATCATCATTCGTAGCAACATCGGTATTAGGATTGTCATTCAGATTTGCAATCCCTTCCGTTATTGGGTCATTCTCTGCTAAGTCAATATCTGTGTCATCAACAGCCAACTGATCATCATCTGTGTCATTTAAGTTCACAAAATTCTGTTCCTCTTCTCCATTATTAGAGGACAGCTGTGATCCAACTACAGCAACCGCAGCAATTGCTAAAACACCGACAAACAGTAATACGTAATAACCCTTTCCTTTGAAAAACTCAGTAAATTTGTTCTTGTTCACTGTTATCACCTCGATTATATTTTTCTCAGATAAAAATTTATTTATACCTATCACACGCACCTAATTGAAATTTTTTCAAATCGGGGGAATGTGTGTGTATTATGCCCCGCTTTCCCTGATTTGTATACATCAGGAAATCAAGAGGCTTTTTTACATCCTTATTATTTCCAATAATTTAATTTTTAGTCGCAATTTTAATACTTCTTATTGACTTTTTAATGGAAAGTTTTAGAATATTAATATGCGGATATGGTTTAGTGGTAGAGCACAAGCTTCCCAAGCTTGGAGTGCGGGTTCGATTCCCGTTATCCGCTTAATTATGAAAGGAGCAGTAGCACATGGTCTTAGTGCTACTGCTCCTTTCATAATTAAATATATAAGTGCGTTGCGATAAATAGAAATTTTCCATCATTGGTAATCATTGTTGACTAATAGTAGTATATAAAGTACAATTGATATTATCATATTGACTATATCAAAACAAAGGAGTGTATCTATTTTGGATTCGATATTTAACTACGATCATCCTTTCGTCTGTGTTGATGCGGTGGTTTTTTCAATCCACACATATGATGAGGACAATTATCGAAAGTTACCAATTCCTAAATTATGCGTGGCTTTGTACAAACGAAAAGAGGTACCGTTCAAAGATTTGTGGTGCTTGCCAGGTGGGTTTATTAATATTGATGAAACTCCAGAACAAAGCATAAAGCGCAATGTTCTTAAAAAGATTCATGTATCAGATTGTTATCTCGAGCAGTTATACACTTTCAGTCAAATTAACCGAGATCCAAGAGCACGAATCATATCTATTTCTTATCTTGGGTTAATATCAGAGAAACAATCCCAGAAGCTTGATTGTAAATGGTTTGACATCATCTTAGAAGACGATACCTTGAGCTTAATCTGCGATGATATAACTTTATTCCAACAGGATTTAGGTTTTGATCATATAGATATTATAAAGTATGCTATCACACGTTTAAGAGCAAAAGTTACCTATTCAGATGTAATTTTTGATTTGTTACCGGAAAGATTTACACTTACTCAATATCAAAATGCATTTGAAGCAATTACAGGTGAGCTACAGCAAGTAGCAAATTTCAGAAGAAAAATTATAGAAAATGTTGTTGAAACCAAAGAAATGACAACAAACCTGGGGCACCGCCCAGCGAGGCTGTTTGAAAGGAGACCTGTTAAATGAAAAAGCGGGTTATTGTATGGCGAATTACACAGAACTGTAATATGAATTGTCTTTTCTGTTCATACAGCAATGAGGTAAAGAGACTTAGAAATGATGCTGATTATGATGAAGTTAGCAGCTTAATTGATGTTCTGGGAAAATACAAGCAGCAAACAAATTGCGAGATACTTGTAAGCTGGATTGGTGGCGAACCGTTTTTATTTAAAGAGATCTTACCTTTGTCTAAGAAACTTATGACACTAGGTATTGACGTAAGTACTACAACAAATGGAATTTTGTTAAGTTCAGAGAAGATTCGCAAGAATGTTATTGAAAATTTTTCGGAAATTGTATTCAGTTTAGATGGCTTTCAAAAGTGTAACGATAGAATAAGAAAAATGTCCGGACATTTTGATTTAGTAGTTCAAAACATTACTCGTCTGAATCAAGAGAGAAAAGCTGCAAACAGTAATTTAAAGATAAAAATAAATACAATTTTATTAAGAGAAAACATTGGTCAGTTTAAAGAATTTTGCAAGTTGCTTGTCAAAATTGGTGTAGATGAACTCACCTTTAACCAACTTGGTGGATATGATAGGCCCGAATTTTATGATGACAATCGCCTACTTACTGAACAAGTAGATGAATTTATAAAAGTGTTGTCCGATATAAAGAATGATTTTTACAATGACGGTCTAATAATTCATGGAAGCAAAGATTATCTCGACAGAATTGTATATTCTACAGATAATAAGAAGATATCAGTTGATGAGTGTAACCCTGGAGAATGGTTTTGGTTCATTAATGAAAGCGGATTTATAAGTCCTTGTAGCTATACTTCTTACGAATATAAGGCATCAATAAATGGCATCAAAACTTTCGAGGATATCGATCGTTTACAACAATATTTTGAACATATGCGGAAAACAAGTAGGTCAAGATGGTGTGACGATTGTCATTGTACACAGCTGTATAAGAAGTTTGATTAAGTTACACTGTTAGATAATTTTTAACTCTTATCAAGTCCTACTTTAACTCTACTTATTGTCAGAGTTTTATATAACATTTTTACAATCATTGATATAACCCATATGACTCTCATATCTGATTCCCGTTATTTGCTTAAATTAAAATAGAGGTACTACGCCGTTTTTGGTGTAGTACCTCTATTTTAATTTAACTGTGCCACCAAAGGATAAAAAGCGACAAGAATAAAAATGTGAACCTATTGGTGAGCATCTTTATTCTTGTGGCGTATTTCCATACTTTTGGAAAGGGTTTCGATTACCCGTTATCCGCTGTAGATTTCTAACTATTTATCGGGGATAGAAAGATTCAGAGCATCCGCCCTCACAAGCAGTTGCTCTTTCTACATGTCATATGGAAAGGCGATAGTCGAAAAACTGTAATCACCTTACCTCAATCTCTCCTTTTACTTTACCTAAAATGACAGGCTTGTTGTAAGTTTCAACCTTTCCCTCTATTGTTAGAATCACGCGTTTATTTACTTTAAGAGTACAATAACTATTCAACCTAAGGGTTTTACCCTTGGGGATGGTTACATTTTCATCGATTGTTACTGTTGCTTCAATTCCTGGAGTAAATGACAAAGAAGTATAAATCGAATCTGGAGATAAATATTTTTTAATCATATCTACATCTAAATATATCGGGTAATATGTGATTTCACCGATACGGTCATAACTCGTTATCTTTATATTTCCGATTTTTGGTGATTCTTCTCTAAAGCAAATTCGCCCTGATACAATGATCTTACCTTTATTTATTATCTGTCCGTAAATATTACAATTATATGAACTGACTGTGACTGAAACACCTTTATCAATAATTAATGTTTTTTGCTCATCTATATCGACCTGATCACCTTTAATATTAATATCACCTTTAATCTCTATCGTTTCATATGGCAGACTGATAGCGTCAACAAAATCCTCATAGCTGTATACTTCATAGGTTTTACTGAAGTCAAGAGGTTTTACTGCCTTAAATATGGGGGACTTATCCTTAAAGCCATTAATTTGATCAGGCATTTTCTTGTCATAATAATAGGGATTGTCACCCCATTGATAAAGTTTCCCATCTGTTCCTACGCAAACAATACTTTCATATCCAAAAGCGGCACTTGTAACGGCGGGCAGGTTTTTAGGTATATCAATGAAGGTTCCACCTTGTGCTTTATATTGGTATTCACCCCAGACATACAGCTTTCCATTGGCATCAATCGCTGCCAGATTACAATCACCCCCAAAAAGCTTATTAATAGAAGGTAATTTCGGTTGAGGTTTATATCGGTACATTATATTATCGTGCGGAATTTCACCGTATACTTTACCGTCATTGCCTAAATAAACCGTACTATATGCAAGCGGTGCCAGCATTTTAACATCTGCTTTCACTGGTTCTTCGTAACCAATACCCCAGGTGTAAATGTATCCACTTTTAGTCAAAGCAGATGCATAATAAGCTCCGTTTGATATTTGCACAACCTTGGAATTGGATACTTCAGCTGGGACCTTATCCTGACTACCGCCATTTGTATTTCCCCACTTATATACTTTTCCGCTTTTAGATAACGCAGTGGTTTGATAACCGTTAGCAGTAACAGAAACCATACGAGGCAAATCTTTCGCAAAATCTAGCTCCCCATCTTTTTGTTTTCCCCAACCATGCAATACACCATTTTTATCCAAGGCTACAACGTGATAACTACCGATTCCCATTTCCACAATTGGTGGTAAATCTTTGGGTATATCACATTGGCCATAATAGTTTGCACCCCACATATAAACTTTTCCATTTTTATCAATGGCACCGAATGTTTGGCCATCGGCATATACTTTAACGATTTTAACTGTACTATTTGATGTTTTCTTGGTAGTGCCAGAAGCAAAAGCGGTTTCTGAACATGTAAACAATATAAAAATTATAGCAAGAACTAAAGACATACATTTTTTCATACAAAAATATCCCCTTTTCAATATATTTTTATGAGAAAAACTTATGCTACGTCATTGACGCTAAACACTAATAATCTCATGAAGGCTAACGCACCCTATACGCGAACACTCCCAATTTTCAGTATATTATATAGACCATATATTTACAATAAAAACATTCTTTCCCAAGTTTTACTATTTCAACTGCATCATTATTTTAAATCACCTTAATTCTTTATTATTATGATTTTAATTCTTTGTATCTTAATAATTACTCTTACCAACAAAAGTGACTGTTTCCAACTCTAAGGTATTATCATCTCATATGATTTAAACGGTATTCCCTGATATTTACCGGAAATAACATATACTCCAGGGGCAGTAAGCCTATCCTTTAGTACCAAATTAAAAGAGGTATCTGCGTTACTATCACTACTCACTTCATAATATCTGAATACTCTACTCTCAATGGAGTACGGTACTTCTTTATCATTGCAGGTAATCTTAAGCTCGGATAAATCGGATACATAAAAGGAATTTTGTAGTCCATAAAAGTAAAACACTATTTCACTAAAACTTTCCCAATTATCCTCTTCATCTATACGCCCCATGAAAGTCACTTGATTCAAATCATTCGGATTTGCAGCAACGTCGGTAATTTCAGCCTCTATAATCTTGTTATATACTTCGAATGGAATACCTTTATACTTTCCCGTCAACCCATAGTTCCCTGGCTCCGTGTTATTGGTAGTAAATTTAAAATAGAAATCAGTAATATACTCATAATCCCATTCAAACTGATCAACCCTGTTCGTTAATGTAATCCCATTATCAACTGGCACACCATCTCTAGTTAACACAATGTCTGTTAAATCATCCGGATTAATTGAGTCTACTAAACCATGAAAGCGAATACCCAGACTCGGAATGGAGGCTTTCACATTTCCGTTAGCTACCACATCAAAATGTGCAAAATAAAAATCACCAGCTTGTGCATCATCATTTGGAGTTGTAATATTGCTATCTTTCTCGACTTCAGTTGTATCTTTTGAATCTTCTGTTGAATCTATTGTAGTATAGATATCTTCTCCTTTTATTGCCTTATCTGCTGTATTTCCAGTTGTATCTTTTGTTGGATCTATCGTTGTTTTTTCTGCTTCCTCTACTACCGTGTTTTGTGAGATATCTTTGTTCCCTTTGAATTCTTGGGTTATTGGTGATGTCGATGATTTATTATTTGTCGGCACTGTTGATCGCAAATGAATATGAGACGAAATAAAAACGATTAGCAAAATTACTAAAAATGCTAAGGAAGTTAATAAACGGCCAGCCATCGAAACACTCTGTAATGCAGTAAAAATAGTATGTTTCCTAATAGTTGATTTCTCATTTAGAGAAAAAATACTCTTTTCCTCCTTTTCATAGAATTCACAAAATCGCAGCTCATCTTTTATCCTATCATCACATGCTAAGTCCGTATCAATATGATTCATAAGCTCACGATATCTATCAATTTTCATGATTTGCCTCCATTTCTAACTTTAATAGTTCTCGACCTCGTTTCATTCTCATTTTAACAGCAGATTCACTGATATGAAGTATTTTTGCAATTTCTGATATGTGATACCCTTCAATATAATGTAAATGAATTACAATCTTGTATTTCGGGTGTAATCTAAGAATTTCAAGTAAATCTTCATGATCCTGCATCGTAGCAGCAATAGTCTTGATGTCATCCAGACTGATTTTGTTCCTCTGCCAAAAGCTTTTTAGGTGATCCTTACATTGATTAATCGTTACGCGAATAAGCCATCTTTTTTCATCTTCATAACTTGCAAAATCAGGTGCTGAATAATGCAACTTAATGAATACCTCTTGCAATATATCCTCACTATCCTGTTTACTGCCTAAATAAGAAAAAGCAATGCGAAATAACATTGTTTTGTACAAATTATATTTTTCCAATATCCAATCATTAGAACTCCAATTTAGTGCATATAGAGTATTTTCCATGATCTCTCTCCCCACCTCCTATTAGCAAAACGATTATCCTACTATAAAAGTCACATAAAAGGATTTTTATCTTTTTTTTATATCTGCTTTTAAGCTATGATTTATATTCTTATGGGTAAGTCATTTAGCCTATATTTAATTACCCATATTTTACCTCTTGTCTAAATAAAATAAAATACGCATTTTTGCAGGATATTTATCAACGATTTTTTTAAATTTGTTGCAAACATTACCCCTATTATTAAATTATTTCCTCATCCGGTTGTATTTTTGCAGCATTGTTGTATCCAAATCATATGGAAAGAGCTCTAAAAGGTATGCAGATATAAGCTATAGGTCCTGATTTTAAAGAAAATATAAGCTTATTATATTGACTAATTTTTAATATATTATTAAAATAATACCATAACTTGATCTTTTTCATCATATTATAACAGGAATTATATGTACAATGACCTTTGCATTCTTGTATGTTATAATCGAAACATGATTAGCTTAAAATAGCTAGTAAAGTTTAAATGCATTTTTTATATTCTTTAATCAAATTAATGATCAAGTATTCTTTGAAAGGAAATATGATTTGAAATTATGAAAATTCATCTCATTAGGGTGTTTATATGGATATCGGAGCAATAATTAGTCTTATAGCAGCTTTAGTATTCATTGTGGTATCAATTTTATTAGGAGGCGTACTTTCAGCATTCTTTGATTTACCCTCGGTTATGATTACCATAGGCGGTTCTATTGCAGCTTCCTTAGTCGCATATCCATTGCCTACTGCTTTTGCCGCTGTTAAAGGACTCAGCATAGCTTTTTCTTCCAAAAAAATTGATTTTCAACAAATGATTCAAAGTATGGTTGATATGTCAATTACCGCTCGTAAAGAAGGTTTATTATCCTTGGAGGAAATGAGCGAAACAATTGAAAACGATTTTATAAAAAAGGGTATTCTACTTATCGTTGATGGCGCTGATCCAGATCTAATTCGAAACGTACTTGAAACTGACAATGCCGCTATGTTGGGGAGACACAGTAAAGTTTATGGTTACTGGGAAAAATTGGGTGAATTAGCTCCTGCTTGGGGTATGATTGGAACCTTAATAGGTCTTATTAATATGTTACGTAATCTAGAAGATGCGTCTACCATTGGTCCCGCTATGGCGGTTGCCTTAATCACCACCTTCTATGGTTCCTTAATTGCGAATCTCTTCGCCTTACCAATTGCCTCTAAGATGAAAATTAAAAGTCAAGAGGAAGCAATGGCAAATGAAATGATAATTGAGGGAGTACTTGCCATTCAGGCAGGAGAAAACCCTAAGGTCCTTGATGATAAGATGAAATCCTTCCTTCCACCTAAACTGCGTGTATGGGAAAAAGAAGAACGAGGTGATAGTTAATGGCAAAAAAACATGAGGAAGAACAGAAATCTGGAGCTCCCGCATGGATGAATACTTATGGAGATTTAGTTACTCTTTTACTATGTTTCTTTATTTTACTTTTTTCCATGTCTGCTGTTGATGCCACCAAATATAAAGCAGTGGCAGATTCCTTTGGAAAGCGCTTTGGCGTACTAAGCGGTGGTCAGGAAATTACCGGAACAGGCGATTCTGAGTTTACTGATGAAGAATTGCAACTCATTTCAGAAGAGGCGGCAAATAGTAATCAGAATGAAGGCGGCCAATTATCGCAAGAAGAGGCTATTTCGGAAAATATTATCGAGCACTTTTCTGATATCGGTGTTGATTCTGATATAGTAGTTGAAGCTACTGAAACATATATAAAACTCACTTTAACCGGAGAGCTACTATTTGATTCTGGATCTGCCAACATTAAAGCTCCTGGAGAGAGATTTCTTATGGCTATTAAATATGTATTGGTAGCGAATGGTCTGGATAAGAACGTACTCCAGATTGAAGGTCATACCGATAATGTTCCCATTAACACTGCACAATATAAAAGCAACTGGTATCTTTCCTCTGCCAGATCAATTGCAGTTGGCGAATGGTTGATATCGAATTTTGATTTTAATCCAGAAAATATCTCATGTACAGGTTATGGTGAGTTCAAGCCTCTGGTTTCCAATGATACTGCCGAAGGAAGAGCTAAGAATCGTAGAGTTGAATTCAAGGTTTATTTAGAAGATACTCCTTAATAGATAATTACTTATATAAGATGAAAATCCTTGCCCAAACTGTAGCGGGCAAGGATTTTTTATTCTTGACAAGTGAAGCGACTTGTTGTTCTATTCTGATTGCTGTTATTTACAGAATCTGCACCACATAAGCTGGAGACTGTGGAGGAATGCTTAGGGTCTGGAAGATGGCATGTTCCACCTCCACCATTTGCCCAGGCTGAATATCTTCTAAGCTAATAGGATCATTGTTTTGATCCAAAAGTACTGTTTCATCTGAGATAGTGAACACCATCTGATCATTCATATCATAGGGATTTCCTGTGAGAAGAAAATTATTGTCTGCATCGACACTTACAACCCGGTCCGTCGTTATATATGCAGATACTTCTTCTACTTCTTCTTGTAATACTACGATACGGTAAGCGTTAGATTGAGGTGGAATACTTCTTGTCATCATAGCGGAGAAGTCCGCATCTATTCGCATTCCCTCATTTAAATTATTCAAATTAAGTGATGTTCCGTCTTCCTCGATGATTATAGTATTATTACCTACATTTAACCTGACCTCTTGTAAGCTACTCATATCATTCTCATCGTTTACTTCAAGTGATATTAAGATATAACCAGATCTTCCATTGCTTGCAGCTACTTCCTCAATCAGTGCATTTTCAACATGTATAATAGTATCTCCTAAAAAAGAGATGCCCTGTGATGCGGACCCAGTATTCATAATAATCCTCTTAATTAATTTATTATAATTTTATTATATGATGCACCGTCAAATAGTTACGGTTTTCGGCATCAATATAGTCACACAAAAACCGCTTATCTAGTTCCTATTCCATTCTTGTTAATCTATATGCATATAACGAATAGTCAAGATTATTACCATAGTATAAGTACATAATGTTTTCTTCCTCTATTTTATCAATCCAAAAGGTATACAATCTGCCCTCACCCACCTCATCAGCAAGCCTAGCACATAAGTCTTCCAGTACATTAGAGTTCTCGAAATCATAGGTGCATTGCATTACAGTTCCCATATTGGATGGATACCACATCGATTTATTATACTTCTCAAGCTTACCATCATTATCAATATCACTCGAATACAGATATCCGGTGCTACTAGATCCATCTATTTTCTCTCCTGTACCATAAATTACACCATCATTATTATCTAGAACCTTGGGTAATTCTTTGTTACTGAGGGTATTTTTTATCTGTTCTATTTCAGCAAAAGACGAATTCTCATAGTTTATTTCCCTATTATAATCCTGAATTTCAAACCAAAAGCTCATACCATCCGCAAGTATTCCGTTTTCATATAAATAAATTGTATAACCCGAATAATATTTTGTATTATAATCGAAACTCATCATTAATAAGTAGTTTTTACCTTCATAAGAAATAAAATCATATGTTTGATAGAAACAATCAAAGCTATTGCTGGATGTATATTTCTCATTTTCGGTACCCTGATATAGCTCCATGCTACTGAAGCCTCCAGTACCACCCCAATAAAATAGGCCGATCAAATCCTGGATTCCGTCATTGTCAGCATCCACTCTAAGCGGAATAATATCTTCCGTTTCCTCTAATCCCATCCCGGTTAGGTTACAGAATTCCTCTTGGCTCAGCTCTGTACCTACCTTGAGTGGTCCAAAAACTTCCTCTTCAGTCTCTGATTTCATTGCTTCTACAACTAGGTCATGCAACTCTAGTGGAATCCTGCTGCTATGAGAAAATGTCTTTTCGTTTTCCATTCCAGAATAATAACTACCAAGTTCCTTTCCCATTGGCTGAGTTACAGCTTCAAAATCAGCATAAAACAATCTTTCTCCATTGTAATCGGCTCTAATTTCGCTGGGAAACAGATACCACTTGGCATCCTCGCTGTTGTAAAAGTCATTATTAAATTTGTCATACTCTTCCTCTGTCACTTTATTCTCGCCTATATAGTACTCCATGTTTTCATTTACTAACGTCGAAGCTCCAAGAGTATTCTCTTTTAAGATAATTCCTTCAAAACTTAGTTGCATTATTTTATTGTCAAAAGCTCCCGAGGATGCTATATAGGTCCCATTCGTCTTTGGAGATTCAAAACCTCTTGATACAATTGAATACCCGTATACCTTTCCATCAAAATATCTAAGAATCATTACCCAGTCATCATAATTCAACGACAATCTTACAACAACTTCCGGTGTGCCATCTTGATCTAAATCTATAATTGCATATTGATTTGGTGTCAGATTCTGATCAAAACTGTAATCTAAAAAATGATATATTTTATTAAGGTAATACTGTTCATATTCTACTTTACCTGCATTTAAATCTTGCATAGATACTACATTCACAGGTTCATCCATCACCAACACTTTATTTAAAGCTTTTACTGCAGCCGTTTGTTCCCAGGTATCAAATCCTGGTTGTAGTTGGCTTGTATCCTCCTCTACTGCCTCTGTTGGCACTCCTTGGGTTGGAATAGGTGTTGCCGTAGTTGGAATACTTGTGGTTGGAATTGGACTTTCCTCCTGATTAATGGTTGGTTTATCCGCTTTACACCCTGACATCATAAAGATTATTACGGCACTTAACATGATTACAACTATTTTCTTCATATACTTCCTCCCCTTTGAAATGCCTACTATCATAAGTTTTATTTATTTTGTGTACATTCAAATCTGTTGCTATTATTATCACTAGTTATAATTTTACTATACTATACCTACTATAACAACGTTTATTCTGGTATTTTATAATACATTTCATTCTATTAAATTCATCTTTAACATAGTCTCAAATTATTTTTTATAAATATAGTAGAAATTAATTTAACATTTCATCACTAAAGTTTTTCATTCTACTCTAAAGTTTTTCTTATTTTATTATCCTATTCTAACCATCTTTTAAGTTGTAAATATTAGATAATTCTGTATAATAATTCCTATGATGTCATTAACGGGTGGTGCAATGGATAAAAAAATAAATAACTTAGAAAATTTACGAAAGAAAATTGACAGACGATTAACCATTATTATTGGAATATCGGCTATCGTCACTATATTCTTTTTAAACTTATTAAAAGGTTTATCGGGTCCATGGTTTATCATAATCATAATAATTGGTATCGGTATCGGATATCTGTTGTCCTATATCACTGGCTGTTACAGAATGATTGACGAATTTAGAGATAAGTTTAAAACCGTCTTTGTGGAAGAGCCTTTTAGAGAAGCTTTTACGAAGGTCAACTATGATAAGGATCAAGGTCTTTCTCAAGATATTATCGACGCTACCGATATGATGACGTTGGGAAACCGTTACTATACGAACGATTATGTAAAGGGCTACTATAAGAATGTAAAATTTGAACGTGCTGATATCAAGATCCAACAACATACCCGTAGCGGAAAATCCTCGCATACAACTACATATTTTAATGGTCGATGGATAATCTTTGATTTTAATAAAAATTTTCATTTTGGTTTGCAGATTATAAGTAATTATTTTTATTATTCCCAGAAAAACAAATCATTCATTACCAGTAAAGAAGAACGCCGCCACAAGCTAAAACTGGAGGATGTAAATTTTAATGAACGCTTTACCGTATATGCTCAAGATGACCATGAAGCGTATTATATTTTGACACCCACGTTTATGGAGGTGCTGAAGAACATGTACCACAGTATGGGCAGCCCATTTATGCTTGGATTTGTTCAAAATCAACTTCATGTGGCCTTTAACACGGACCGAGATTCCATGGAACCTTCCATCTTCTCGAGTATTGAAGAACATAAAGTAAAACAGGATGTTCAGCGTGAAATTGATGCAATTATCAAAATAATAGATGGACTAGATTTAGATAATGATATTTTTAAAGGAGGAAATTAAAATGCCCTGGTTACTTATCGCTTTACTTGTTATATTCATAATAATTATATGGTATGTCACAACTATGAATGGGCTCAGGCGTTCACAGATTAAAATTAACGAGGCGCTGTCAGATATTGATGTAGCACTAATGAAACGTCATGATGTATTAGTAAAAATGCTTGATGTAACGAAAGCTTATGCTAAATATGAAAAAGAAACTATCTTAGAAACCATTCGGCTTCGTTCCGGAATGAGTATGTCGGAAAGGGCAAAAGCCATAAATGAGATGGAGCAAGCAAATCACTTCATCAATGCAGTTGCTGAGAATTATCCTGAACTACGTTCCGGCGAAAACTATAAGCAGCTGATGATCTCAATTATGGATGTAGAAGAACATCTTCAGGCAGCAAGACGTTTATATAACGGTAATATCTCTTCTCTTAATCAGAAAATAGTTTCCTTCCCTAGCAGTATTGTTGCAAATCAATTAAATATTAATCAGCAGGAGTTCTTAGAAATAGAAGAGAGTAAAAGACAGGATGTAAAGATGGATTTATAGTTTTCAGGTCTTTGGCATCATTTAGGTTCCAAAGGCCTGCTTTTTATATAACTAACCCCAAAAAGAGTATTTAAAAAATCGCCTATCTTTTAAAAAGATAAGCGATTTTTTCTTTGTATCAAATATTACCTATTCATATAAATTAGCACTGAAATATCTGTCTCCGCGGTCTGGAAATACCACAACTACATTTCCCTTTTCAATTTTATCAACCAGCTTTAAGGTAGCAGCCATTGCTGCCCCAGAGGAAGTTCCTGCTATGATTCCTTCCTTTCTGGTCAGTTCTCTTGAAGTTTCAAAAGCCTCTATATCAGAGATTTTAATTATCTCATCTACTAATTTCATATCCATCGTATCCGCAATAAAATCATTTCCAATTCCTTCGATATTGTAATCACCATGGTCTCCGCCTCCCATGGTAGAACCAATTGGATCTGCCAGAACACTTTTTATGTTAGGGTTTTTTTCTTTTAGATATTTTAATACACCAGTAAACGTTCCTCCACTCCCTGCGCCAAGTACGATGTAATCAATATTTCCTTCTAGAGCATCGTAGAGCTCTGGCCCTGTGTTCTCATAATGTGCTAACGGATTACTCATATTTTTAAACTGCTCAAAGGAAACAGCGTTAGGTATTTGAGCTTTTAATTCTGCCGCTTTAGAAACAGCTCCGAGCATGCCTTGTTCACGGGGTGTATTAACTATTTCAGCTCCTAGTGCCTTCATTAATTTTTGCTTTTCAATTGAAAACTTTGTAGGAACAACGAAGATAATACGATATCCTTTATTTAGAGCTGCAAAGGCAATACCCAGTCCGGTATTCCCCGCGGTAGCTTCTATTATTGTAGCTCCAGGCGTTAGTAACCCCTTTTTTTCAGCATCAGCTATCATGTATTGCCCAATTCTGTCTTTTACGCTCCCACTGGGATTGTATAATTCAAGTTTACCAAATATGTTAACACCTTTTTTGTCACTCATATGATTTAATCTAACCAGTGGGGTATTCCCTATTAAGTCTTGCATTGATTCAAAATATTTCATTATAATTCTCCCCGTTCTACCTCAACAATACAAATTTGGACGGTAGCACAAACCCGCGATTAAAAACTTTAATTTTTCAATCTACTCTCGATGCCTGTTTTCTCAGGCATTTGCTGCCTGAATCGCAGTTTCCAAGTCTTTAATAATTTCATCTACATTTTCAATTCCCACGGATAATCGGATTAGACCTTCCGTAATTCCTACCTTCTGTCGTATCTCATATGGGATAGACGCATGTGTCATACTTGCCGGATGGCAAACAAGTGATTCTACGCCTCCAAGGCTCTCTGCAAGCGCAACCAGTTCTAATCCATCATAGAATTTTCTAATATCATAACTTTCCTTTAATTCGAAGGATAACATGGCACCACCATTTTTCGCCTGTCTTTGATTAATTTCATACCCTGGGAAATCTTTATGACCAGGATAATAAACTTTCTTAACTGCAGCATGATTCAACAGGTAATCTGCAATTTTCGCAGCATTTTCTACGTGTCTATCAAGGCGAACACCCAAAGTTTTTATTCCACGTATTAAAAGGAAGGAATCAAAGGGTTGTAAAATACCTCCGGTTGCATTTTGAATAAACGCAAGTTTAGTTGCCAATTCTTTGTCATTAACAACTACGAGCCCTGCGATTAAGTCACTATGACCACCTAAATATTTTGTTGCACTGTGTAGTACGATATCCACTCCTAATTCTATTGGTCTTTGTAAATAAGGCGTCATAAAAGTATTATCTACAACGGTTAAAATTCCATGTTTTTTTGCCAAATCTGCAACTGCTTTTAAATCTGTTATAGTCATAAGAGGATTTGCCGGACTCTCTATTAAAATAGCCTTGACATCCTCTGTAATACTACTTTCTAGTACGGTAAGATCAGTGGTATCCTCAATGGAATAATGAATGCCAAAATTTTTAAAGACTTTATCTAGTACACGGAAAGTTCCTCCATATACATTACTTGATATAATTACTTTATCACCGGAATGAAATAAGGTTAATACCGCAGTAATTGCTGCCATGCCAGAGGCGAAAGCAAAGCCTGCTTCTCCACCTTCCAACTCTGCGATTAATGCTTCCAGGGCTTCTCTCGTTGGATTACCAGTTCTTGAATATTCATATCCAGAATGCTGTCCAAGACGTACCTGCTCATACGTCGATGTCTGATATATTGGCACATTTACAGCTCCGGTTCTCTCATCTCCATAGATACCCCCATGGATTAATGCCGTTGAAATGTGTGTATAATTCTTTTTACTCATTCCTTTTCCTCCTGATTATTATTTTATTATAGTTATGTTTTTGGAAGTGTTTTTCCCAATTATATTATTCACTTTCATTTATTTGGTTTAAAGTGTTCTCAAACTTTGCTTCAATAAAATGCACATTTTGGTATGCCCTTAAATTATCTGTTCTATCTAGAAAATACGTTTCTTGAATTTCTTATCCACACTACTATTTGACGATTAAAAATAAAACATATTGTATAGAAACATTAATTAAAATAATTGAAGTAGGATTGGGTTAATGTCTTTATATTTCCTGTAACACTAGGATTGTAGATATATTTTATTTTGTACAATCCATATATCTCATATATTATTAGTATGTATTTAATTATAGCATATATTTTACAGATGTCAACGTTAAAATCTATAGCGACTTATACCTTTTACCTATAACAAAAGCTTTTCTTAAATGTTCCATGTAATATTGAATAAAAATGAGTATGTATATTTCACATACTCACCTGTTTGTACTTTAAACTAATTCTAATCTACTATTTCCATCCCATACATTTTCCAACCCCTACATTAAGTTTAAGGCAGAATTTCACTTATGTACCTCTTTAGTTCCTTAATATAGGGTAACAGCAACCTCATGCACTTTTATGAAAAATGACTAAGAATAACTAATATAAAATCTAACAATCATTTATGATTATTAAGATTATTCAAGATGGTATTTATTTTAACTAACACTATATTGTATCCATCCCTTGACATTTTGGTCTATTAATAGTAGACTAAGGAAGGGTCTACTATCAATAGACCAATCGTGGAGGTGGTTTAATGAAAGAAATTCAATTAGGTGCGGTGGAAGCACGCTTTGCAGATATCATTTGGCAGAATGAACCACTGACTTCTGGGGAACTTGTTAAATTGTGTGCGCAAGAGTTAATATGGAAGAAGTCAACAACCTACACCATACTTAAAAAGCTCTGTGAGCGAGGTCTATTCCAGAATCAAGATGGCATTGTTTCTTCTCTTATTACCAAGCAGGAGTTCTATGTCTTGCAGGGTGAAAAATTTGTAAATGAAGGTTTTGACGGGTCACTTCCCGCATTTTTGGCAGCCTTCACTACTAGAAAGAAGCTTTCTGACGCTGAAATTGATGAACTACAGCAACTAATCAATAAGAATAGGAGGTAACGAGGATGCTACATCTACTTCTTATTAAAGTGATAAACATGAGTCTAACTGCAAGTATTGTAATTCTTTTAGTTCTGTTGGCAAGGTATATTATAAGGCGTGCACCTAAGATTTTCTCCTATTTATTATGGATGGTTGTCTTATTCCGTCTTCTTTGTCCTGTATCCCTTTCCGTTGACCTCTCATTTTTTAACCTTATAGATATGCCCACTACCCATAGGAGCAACCTCGAATTTATTTCTCCAAACACCCGTTTTCTTGGAACTCCCTACACGGATTCTACGTTAACTAATGTCCTTAAGACCTCTGAAGAAGTAACTCTAAGCAATAATACAACGCTTAAACCTGATTTGATTGAAGTTTTCTTCTCTATTGCACCCTATCTTTGGATTCTTGGCTTTTTCGTAATGCTGATTTATAGTGCGCTATCTCTTTTAAAACTGCATCATAAGCTAATTGGAGCAACTCCTCTACGTGCTAACATCTATGTTGCTGATTATATTACCTCACCTTTTGTACTTGGTGTATTTCGTCCCAAAATCTATATCCCCTCCTTTCTTTCAAGTAAGGAGCAGGAATACCTACTTTTGCATGAGCAATATCACCTTCGTAGGTTCGATCATGTAGTAAAACTTCTTTTCTTCCTCGCGTTGTGTATTCATTGGTTCAATCCAATGGCTTGGATAGCTTTTATTCTGTTGGGAAAGGATATGGAGATGAGCTGTGATGAAGCGGTCTTGGCACGAATCGGTGATGATATTCGTGTGGATTATTCTACCTCTCTGCTAAACTTTGCTACCGGACATCGCATTATTTCGAACACTCCGCTTGCCTTTGGAGAAGGTGATACCAAGAGTCGTATTAAGAATGTTTTAAGCTGGAAAAAGCCCTCCGTCAGAGTTACGCTGCTAGCTGCTACTACCTCTATAATTCTTATACTCTCTTTTGCTCTCAACCCAAAGACTGGCGAACTCTTTGCACCGGAACCCTTTGGGCACACTTATCGGGTGACAGATGTAGCCTATAGCGCACCTCAATATTCCTTTGCGTATACGCCTGAAACTGCACCTCAATATTGTTTGACCGCAGATTATGTATTAATGGTGAAGAATGACCTGTTGCAAGCCAGCGATACTGAAGATTGGAAGCAACTAGGATCTATGAGTGAGGTAGTGCTCACCAAGAAGAATTTTGATCGTTATATGTTAGGGGGCACAGGCGGTTGGATTGGTAACGAAACAGTTGAACAATTTAGAAGGAATAATCGTAGGGCATACCAACTAATTTTGGAAAACGATCCAAATCAAGTGTCCTATTATGTTCTGCTACAAAAAAATGGTAATGTTTATTTATCTTATGGTTATAATTTCACAGCAGACCAAGCGGAGGATCAAAACACGGCTTCTATCCGATGGCTTTTTCAAATAAATCGTATTGATGGTATCTCAGTTATAGTGAAAACCAACGGTCTGGAAACCTATTGCGAACCAGGTTGGTATCCTGAGGGTCAATTTGATTTTAATTATGATGCTCTTGTTAACGCCGTCATCTATAAGGAAGGTTCTTTAGTCATATCCGTTGACGATGATAGCGATACTTTAATTGTAGGAGAAGACTATTATAATGGCACTGGAAGTATTGAAAAAGAAACCTATACCCTTAACAAAAATGCAGATGGTAACTTCGTTTTGGATATTAGTAGACGACATAATATTCAGGATGAACTTGCCGTGTATTATATCCCATATGATGAGGGCCTGTATGTATTTGAAATCATGCTCCCTAGTTCTTCAGACTAAGTGCAACCATTGACCAGATTTCTTTACTCATGGTAAAATATAAAGAAACGTAGCAAGGAAGGAGTAATATGGGACATATACTTATTGTTGAAGATGAGCAAACGATTAGTGATTTAATTTTAATGAACTTAGAAATGGTCGGCCATTCTGCTGTTCAGGCTTTTGACAGTAAGGAGGCTCTTACTGTAGCAAAAAGTCAACGTTTTGATCTATGTTTACTGGATGTTATGCTGCCAGGACAAGATGGCTTTCAATTAATTGATAATTTTAAAAAGCTCTCTATTCCTGTAATTTTTCTAACCGCGAAAGGTTCCCTTACTGACCGTGTGAAAGGTCTGAATTTAGGTGCTGAAGACTATATTACCAAACCTTTCGAAACCTTAGAACTTTTGGCACGAATTGAAGTTGTGATGCGAAGATACGGAAGAGTAAATGCAACCTTTGCTCATAGGGATGTAGAGATTAGTCTGACAGAACGTTTAGTCCGTAAAGGCGGACAAGTTATAGATTTAACTGCACAGGAATATGCCTTGCTGGAGGTATTAATACAGAACAGAAATTTAGCCTTATCCAGGGAGAAATTATTAGAAGCTGCTTGGGGCTATGATTATATTGGAGAAACCCGTACGGTTGATATGCATATCCAAAGACTTCGTAAAAAGCTGGATTGGGAGGATGTCATCAAAACCGTATATAAATATGGTTATCGGTTGGAGGTATCATTGTGAAACTTCGTACGAAAATTTTTATCAGCATACTGTTAATCTCAATAACTACTTTGACAATAAGCTCCTATTATCTGATTAATCGTAATCATATTAGCAACATTCACCGTGAAAAGGAACGTTCCTTAAATGAGTTCACCTTTCTTCTTAACACCTTGGACAATGGTATTAATGCACAAAGCACTAAGGAAGAAATAAGACCGATCTTTGTCCGCTATGTTGAATATTATAAAACCAGAGATATTCTCTTAATGGTATATGATGATAAAGAACCATATGTTGTAAATGTACCAGAACTTAGCGAAGCTTCCTATCAGCCCTTACTTTCAGTAGAGGAAGGGACTCGTCAGCTTCAGGTTATTGAAATAGAGAAGGAGCATTATTTTTTCGTAAGTGGTAACCTAACGAAGTTAAGTAACTACACTATCGTCTATGCCAGAAATATTAGTAATATCTATGACCTAAGGGTACAGAGTGTCTACCTCTCTCTGTTATTAACAGCTACTTTGATTGTATTATTAGGTTTTCTATCTTATCGATATTCCAAGTGGATTACAAAGCCTATAGAATTACTAAACCAGAATGCAAAACATATCTCTGAGGGAAACTATTCTATCCGAAGCCTCCCCACAAAAGATGAATTTGCTACCTTAGGCAATGCCTTTAACCATATGGCCTCATCCGTAGAAGCACATACCTCACAGCTGGAGGAAAAGGCCAAGGAACTGCAGGAATTTATAGACGCCCTCTCACATGAAATGAATACGCCTTTAACCTCAATACAAGGCTATTCCGAGTTTCTTATAAATGCTAATGCAACAGAAAATCAAAAGCAAAAAGCAGCTGAAAATATAAATTTAGAGTCTAAACGTATGAAGGATATCTACACCAAGCTGATGCAATTGACACTTGCAAGAGTACAGGACCTCGAACTTTCCTCCGTTTCTATTCCTGATCTTTTTCATGAGCTAGAGGAACGATTTATAATACAGCTAAGTAAACAAGATATTACTCTAGAGCATCAAATCGGACTGCACCAAATGACTTTAGATTATACCTTGATACTCATGTTATTAAGTAATCTAATAAAAAATAGTATACAAGCACTTCCAAACGGCGGTACTATTGTTATTAAATCCTACCTACTAAATACTAAGCCAGTAATTGAAGTATCTGATAATGGGTATGGTATTCCGAAGGAAAAGATAAACGACATTACAAAACCTTTCTACCGAGTAGACAAATCCAGGTCCAGAAAAACGGGTGGTGCAGGACTTGGATTATCCATCTGTAAAAACATAGCCAGTCTTCATAATGCAGAAATGGTTATTCAGTCAGAGGATGGAGCGGGAACTTCAATACAATTGATTTTTTACAACTCAGTTACAACTCCTTGATTTTCTTGATAATATTATCCATTAAGATTAGTGCATAACTACTTGATGAGTTATATTTTCAAAAACGAAAGGGAGATTGTATGAAGAAAATAATAATTGTTGGCTTTTCCTGTTTTATTACCTTTAACCTATTTGGGTGCAGTAGTGTAAACCTTGAGAAAGAGCCTATTATAATTGAAGATTCTGATGCAGCTAATATTGAGAAATCTGATGAATTGCAAGAGCCAGATAATCCGTCAGACTTGTCCAACCAGGACGGAAAAACTGGGACAGACTTAAATTTTCCAGAGACTTCTGAAGATGTATCAACCAATGATACAGATAATTCCGATACCGAAATTCAAGGAGAAAATGTGGATTCTACTACAACGAAGACAGATGACTTAACCACCTTTAAAGGTACCGTTACATTAGAAGGTATGGAAGAGGAAGTTAATTATAGTACCTATCAGAGCGATTACGGTTATCAAATGGACTATGACGTGGATAGATTTACAGTCACCAGCGAAAATGGAATGGATACCTTTATGGCTGAAAACCTTGACCCCGAATTGTACCCCTACGTATTTATTAATATTACAAAATCCGAATACAAGGGGGAAAAAGCAGATTTAAGCATAGGAGATCACAATCTATCTGTGTTTGATGAATATTCCAAGCAAACATTATCCACCAACGCCCCAAAGGATAATGTAAAACTTGGTGATTATGATGCAATTCATTTCGAGGTAATTGACGGTGACCAATGGAACTCCTTAGTAAGACATATCTATCTTATTAGGTTCGACAAAATCTATTATGTTATAGAGACCAATTACTTTTTAGAAGCCTCTGAAGGTTATGGTGTAAGAATTAAAGCCATGCTAGATACTATAGTTTTTGAAAAAGAGTAAGATTTTAAATTAAGTCCAAAGTGGATGGGGCAGGATTCGAACCTGCGGTGTTTCCATGTGGGTGATTTACAGTCACTTGCCCTCGCCACTAGGCATACCCATCCATATTGACTCCCGCGGGATTTGAACCCAGCATTACCAGCTTGAAAGGCTGGTGTCCTAACCTTTAGACCAGGGAGCCATATTAGATTCACCTATGGTGAATCTCTTTTACCTGTACTTAAGCAGTTACTTGCATATATGATTAACATCAATAATCAGAATATCATCTACCTGCACCGCGAATACTGCTGCCAGCACAACTAGATTATCCACGGAGGGCAATGTAGTGCCGTGCTGCCACTTGTAGATTGCCTGTGGAGTTGCAAAACCAAACAGGTCCTGCAAATCCTTTACTGACATTCCATTCTCATCTCTTAATCTTGTTATATTCATTCCTGTTTTAACCAAATTGATTGTCGGAATATTAATCACTATTCTCTCCTCCTTTCAAATAAAAGAATCAAAAAAACCGCCTACCTTTTCTATAAGATAAGCGGTTCGAAACCCCTGTAAATCTATAACAAACTAAAGTTAATCACACAGTTTGTCATAACGCATTATCTTATAAGAGCGCATGAAATATAAGCCCTGATAACTACTCAGTGCTTCATAACGTTCACTCTTACGATAAGATAATACTAAAACTATGTTCATCACTTTCATTTCCTTTCCTGGCACTATAGACGCACTTCATTTTCTTTCTGACGTTAATATACCATAGGATACATGATCTGTCATTATACTTGTGGTATAATTTATGTGATTGCATTAATGGATGATAAGTAACATTTCTTCTTTATATTATGTACTAAATAGTATTAATATTATTTATCTTAACAAAGGAAGTGTTATGAGAAACAGTGCCATAACAAACAGTAAAACAACAATCCCCAGTACCAAAAATCGAATTCTTGCCCAATTTACTGCCTTACGAATTGCAATTTGGGCATCCTCATATTTTGAAATATAATAACTATCCTTTTTGGAATTTAGTATTACACCTCCACTGCCATAGGTCTGTCCAACCCGACCTTTCTCGTATTCTTTCGGCGTAACTTCTAACATGCCATTATACTTTTTATCTTGAGTTTCCACATAAAAAATAGGTACAGGCTCATATCCTCGTGCTGGTGTAGGCATTGCCTTTTGCCGAATATGAAGTTGATAAGGGCCAATATATTCCAGATTCTTTCTTTTTAAGGTATGACGCATCTTCTTCCATATATATTTTTGATCATAATATATACTGTTTATTATCTTCATCTCCTTTAAGATATAGTTCCCTTGTAGTGTACATTAACTTAATATATTTGTAAATTCATAGAGTAAATTTAAAGCTCTGTAACACGGTATAGTATAATTAACCGGGATATTATTCTTGTTTAAAAAGACTGCAACAGGAGCAGTCCTGATTGAGAAATACTCCTGTTGCATTACTTGTAGATTGCTTACTGAATCGTAATATTTTTTAACTCTAAAGGAATTTGTGGTGTTGATACTACAAACTGTAAATCAAGTCTTGATCCGTTATAGATATTACAATTATAGCTCTTGCCTTTAATCACATAGTGATTTCCCGTATGCTCTACAATATCCGCAGTATAAAACTGAGTTATAGTTCCATCGAAATCAAATTCCAACGTCCAATCCACCAGTTTTTGACTGCTATTGTTTTTAATCGTGATAAACCCTTGGTATGCCTCATTCCAAGCAGAGGTAAGAGTATATGTAACCTCACAATTAATATTATCTGGCGTTGTATTGGCATTATATAAGGAATAATTCACAGGAGCATTAACTTGTCCCGTATACTCTCCAGTAAATCCAATTACTACCGATGCACCGGGATTAATAAATTGATTCCAGTCTGCATATCCTATCAAATAATTTTGACCTGTATGCTCTTTAATTGATGCATTCCATATATTATTAATCTTAAAATCTGTATCAAAGGCCAAATTCCAATTACGAATTACTTCATCACTTATATTGGTTAACACTATTTCACCTTGGAAGCCAGTATTCCATTGATTTGTAACTCTAAAATTAGCCGTATAGTTTGGTTCTTCTTTCTCCGTGATTATATAATCAAATACGGCAATTTCACTATCTTCCATACCCTCACAAACTGCATACGCCTTAATTGTAATAGATTGCTCTACAGCTATCGGCTCCACGTAAAGGCTTGCTCCGCTTACTTCTTTCGGATCACTTCCATCCGTAGTATAATAAATCTGAGCATTTTCACCAGCAGACAGAATTACCGATTGTGGTGTTTCATAAGTACCGGAAACAGGAGATGCTGTCGGCACCTCACATATTTCTTTCCCGATAATATAATCAAATACAGCAATCTCACTATCTAACATATCCTCACCAGCTGCAATTGCTTTAATTGTAGTACTCTTCTCAATAAGTATTGGTTCCATATAAAGGAGGGTACCGGGAGCATCCACTACAGGATCCGTTCCATCAACGGTATAATAAATTGCTGCGTTTTCATTGGTTGTCTCTAAGGTTACATATTGCTCTGTTTCATATTCCCCACCTGCAGGTGTAGCAAATGGTTTGAGCAATCTTGCTGTATTAGTTCCTTCAACAACAACTTCATTGGATATTCCCCAACCTTCCTCATCTACCACATAGACAGATAAAGTGCCTCCTTCCATATCGATACCCGTTAAGTCGACTTCGTACGACTGTCCATAGAAGCTTCCCTGTACAATTTCTTGACCATAGATAACCACTTGGTCGTCCTCTGTCTCATGACGGATACATAATAATCCTGACACTTCTTCTGGTAAATTATTGTCTACATTCAGTATCATCGTATTTCCTACAAGTGCGACATCAGAAACGGTGAGGTGATGTCCAAAATAAGGGTTGGGTAGATTCGTGAAGTTATAATCTAACACACTCATTGTATTATAATCATATACTCTAATGTATATCAGCTGATCCAAAATACTATCCCTAGTAAATAAGTCTTCTAGAATTGTATAATCGAATTCTACATGAGTGGAGTCTTGCTTATTAATGGAATCAATTACTGTTGCCGCCTTAACCGCTTCATTTTCTCCATCACTTTGAATCATTTCAATATAAAGTGCATCCGAATCAACATATCCGCTGTTATTAACCTGAACACTGACTGTTCTTGCATCCTTTGTTCCTGTTATACTTAATCCGCTAAGTTCAATAAACGCTTTGCCTAACGAAACATTTACACTGTTATCTGCAAGCTTTATATCTGTCTGATTTAGCGGTAGTACATAAACTTCAAGATCATGTGCCTCAAATGGTGTATTCAGCTGATATGGAATTTCATAATATAACTCTGCTCCCGCTAAAACCTGTTCCGAAACCACTTGAGATTGAATTACTTCGCCATCACGTTTTAATTGTAACTCAAATCCTTCCACCGCCTTTTGCCCTTTGTTTGCGACAAGTACACCTAGATCTATAAGTGCTCCTTCCGCAACCGAAGTCTCATCATACAGGATACTTCCTTCAATACCCAGGTCATAACCAGGCGTTTGCTGTAGTAGTACTAAATTGCATTCACCATAAGGTGAAGACTCTCCATCGTAGTTTTCTAATAAGTCTGCCAGAATGAAGACTGCGCACAGACTTCCATCTTTAGTGAGAATGGCATTTGTATCACGAATACGATCCTGTTGACTGGTCAGTTCACTCACATCACCCCATTCACGGGTCTCAGCATTATAATATGCTGCCTTTAAATTCGTGCTGAAACCATCAGTATCCTCCCATAAGATTACCTGGTCTATTCCATTGGATAAAATATCGAAATTCATTCCTGCATACTCAGATATTTCAAGAATACGCTTTTCTTCTTGTTCTGCATTTGGTCTATAAACTATAGACCCATCTTCATACCAATAAAGAGAAACAACATCTTCATTTACTACTAATTTTGCATTTGCATCCATGAATTCATTGCTGGTTATTTGAACCGGTTCGCTATCTCCAACAATTAACATAATTTCGTCATCGGAGAAATCCTCCAGCTGCCCATTCCTATCTTTTGCATAGGCTATGTACAACTTACCATCGTTTATAACCGCACTAATAGTCCCCATATATCCAGTTTCCGTGTGGACTTCTTCTGGCTCACTCCATCCGTCTGCCAAGAGTGAAGACTGATAGATTGTATTCTCACCCTCAACTCCAAAAATATCATTTTGACTATTCCTGGTCCAAACAACTGCAACTGTATTATTATCTGATGCCAGAATTGGAGCTGATTCTATATTTTGATCTGGTTTTGTAATTTTACTAATGGTTAATTTACCATCTTTAAATTCTGCCACCTTTATTCCAATGGTACTTGCAACATCTTCCAGTGAAACTCCTTCTTTATAAACCACTTCTGAATTTTGCCATGCAATATATGCCACATTGTCCTTTACTGTAACACAAGGGGCAAAATCAGCGGTTCCATCTTCCTCTACTACCTCCGGTTCAGACCAAGCCTCTCCAGTGTAATAGGAATAATAAAGTGAAGTTGCATTCTCATCATTAACACGTTCGTTATTATGATCCAGCCATACTAACAAATATTTGCCTTGCCCTAATTCAGCTATCTGCGGCTCCCCATACGGATAAACATTGCTCTTTATATTCTGGCTGCTCGTATTACTGTCAATTGCATTAAGAGCTCTTAGGTTGTTACCCATAAAGTAGGATGGCTCTTCAGCAAATTCTGTAGAAATCAGTTCCAGGTCATCATTTTGAATAGCCGCAATAGGTGATTGCATAATTCTGTTGCCATTCTTCGGGTATACTGTAAAATCACTGATTGGCCAAGTCTTTTTTCCATTTATAAAAAAGAAGGCTTTATACGAGAGGTATAGACTGGCTTTCAGCGTAACCTTTAAGTCTCTTGGGGCTGAAAAAGCCGGACTGCTCAAAGGCCTTAAATTAACTGTTCCCTTAATTTCTCCTTCCAGACCACCTTCTACCTTAGCAACACCAATATCTCCACCTACACCAACTAAAGGTTTTAATGCCAGTGAAATTTCACCAGATACGTCTACTCCTTTACTTAAATTGCCTGCTTCCAGCATCTTAACTTTAAGTCCTGCCTGAAGTGTTCCAGTTATACTAAATCTTAAAAAGACTACTGGTGCTGGAGGGAATTTATACTTTAAATCAACTCCCGCAGTAAACAATACGCACACTTCACCTGCACCAAAGGAATATCCCCCTGTCGATGTTCTAGTGAACTCAACATAGCCAAAGATACTCTTATCTCCCGTTATTACCATCGGTCCACCCTTTTTTATCAGGCTTCGATAGGTATTATAAAATTCCTGATTGGTCTTCTTACCAACGCTGTTGACCAAGGACTTAACTGTTCGATACGTACTTTTTCTTATTTGTTTTGCTTCTGCTGTTAATCGACCAGAAGAATCTGTTTCATTCGATTTTGCTGGTTCATCAACATCACCGAAAGATGCTACATACTTATCTTTGTCATCATCGTAAACTAATTTAACTTTATTACCAAAGGTTAACTTTAACCCCAAAGGCAAATCGAAGAGATTCCATTGATGACCACCAAACGATATCGTTGGACCTGCTTCCGTTATACTGAAATCAATGTTGGAGGCCAGGGTAACCTGTGGTTCACTTTGTTGTACCGTGATAGTAACACTGGCTGTCATATTTTTACTGGCTAAAGTAGCGCTAATCGTCGCTGTTCCTTCTTTTAAGGCTGTAATTGTTCCATTTGCTACACTTACAACGCTTGGATCACTGCTTTTCCAAGATTTAATTGCGGTGGCAGTAGCGTTACTAGGAATAAAGACTAAATAGTTCCTTAAATTCCTTGTATCTTTCACATCCATTGTTATTGTTGAAGGTGAAAAATACATAACCGCAACTGGTATTTCTGCACCGATTACTGTAACTTTACAGCTGGCTAACTTACCGCCAAGGGAAGCTTTAATATTAGCCGTACCAACTTTTTTAGCAGTCACCCTACCACTGTTACTTACAGTTGCTACAGCCGGATTATCGCTCACCCAGGTTACAGACCCGCTTAAATTACTCACTGTTGCAATTAAGGTCTCACTCTTATATACCTCTAGCTGCAAACTATTTTTATTTAAGGTTATAGAACCTGCCTTACTTACCGTAACTTTTGGCAAGGATATCTGAAACTCTGTGGATTGACTGCTACAATTCGCTGCACTAAGAAGAACATTTCCTTCTACTCCTTTAGCTGCCTTTTGTGCTTGTGCTTTAACAGAGAAGGTTACAGCCTTTTCTACTCCTGCTGCGATATCCCCAACACTCTTTGAGGCTCCAGAACTTCCAACTAGTACCAACTCACCAGTAGCTGGTAGCGAAATATTCGCTTTCACATTTTTTGCTGTAACTGTGCTATTATTTTTAATATATACGGTTACTGTAAACGGATTAGATTCATAACTTCCGGTCTGTGAATTTGCAATTAATGCTCTTGGAGCTACCACACGCAAGGACAACTCACTTTCTTCGTTGCCAGAATAAGAATCACCTATGCCATAAAAGGTCTCAACTACTCGCTGTCCTCCTGGTAAAATAGTTTTAGGGTTATAGTACATGGCAACTGCACTATCGCCTGTTACGTATTGGTTACTGCTTACCGCATAACTCCATAAGTTATTATAAATATTTCCCCAATAAGCAAACTGAACCTTATCTGGTTTACTGCTTACACTTTTATAAAAACAACCATTTGCAATTACGGTAGGTCGTTCAAAACTATCAAAAGCCTGCCAGTACTGTGGTATGTCATTACCTGATAGCTCAATCTCCTGTGTAACATTTCCCTTTCCTGGAATTCTAAAGGGTACGCCATCGTTATCTCCCAGCATGGTATCTAACATGATACGAACTCCCACGCTGTGATTTACTGCACCACTGTTTGCAATTATGTATTGAATTCGAGCCATATCTTTTCGGCCCGTTGAATAATTCATATCAAAAGTTACAATTTGCTGAATCGTTACATCACCTTCAACCATGGTTGCAATACATTTTGATCCGTCTGGATAAAATTGTACACCTCCATTAGGATAAAACTTTATATCAACACCATCAATACGTACTGTAGAATACGTTGTTGACGATCCAGGATACCCATATAATAATTTTTTATTATTGTCTGTAGTGGAAGCCGGATCTCCACCGGTGGTCCCCAATGTGATATTTCCACTGCCAATAATACAAGCACCCAGGTATTCATTGCTCATGATATTGCCGTTTAATGCTGTAGCTGCAAGCATTGTTGAGCGGCTTAAGTCACTTCCATTGCTTTCTAAGCCACTTGCTATCTCTTCCTTCCAAGCTGTGTAACTTTCTTTATCAAAATTTGGATCTTGAATAGAACTATCCTCTATAATCTTTTCCGTATTCAAACCCTGAGTTAGCTCCTGATCCTCATTAGTATCAGTTTCAGATTGCAGTAGCTCCGCTCCCATTAAATTACTATATTCTTCTGTCTGTTGAAATTCACTGGCAAGCCTATAAACCTCATCATAAACACTCATTAACTGGGCATCTGCCATCTCCTGCAGCTCTTCTTCAGTCAATTCTTCTTTTGTTTCTTGAGGTGCAATTTCACTAACTACTTGTTCTTTTGTTTCCCCTGCGCTAACTTCATTAACGGGTACAAGTGTAAATAACATTGTTACTATTAATAAAACTGCTATGATACGACCTTTCATTCTTGTTCCTCCCTTTCCCTCATCAATGTGATGATATAGTGTAAAAGACATAAACCTTTGTAACAAATCTAGCTTAGGGCTAAGCTTCTATTAACCGAAAAATATAACCTCCTTTTTTTGTCATATTTGTTAATTATTTTACATTTCGAATCTAGTTTTGTCAATATATGGGTTTGTTTGCTGCTTTTACTTTTAACGTACTTTTATCTTAAAATCTTTATCTAGACAAGAGATAAGGAGAGATGGGAAATAAAAAAATCCGTTATAGCACCTCTGTACTCAACGGATTTTTCTTATATACTCATCTGATGCAAACTATTAAAGTCCTTTTTAGCGCATTGGCAAAAGAGGTTATATGCGGATACAATAGTTCATTAACTTATCTTTGTCCTACATTTTTCTTCTCTTAATAAAATCGATACTTAAAATTACTACCCAGCCAAACTATTTCCGTTACATCCGTATCGATAGCAACAGACTTCTTCTTTCCTTGATATAACATCAGATCTCCTTTTTCTCTGTCATTACTATAATCTACAAGATAAGCAATGTTTGACTCGCTAATTGGAGCAAATGAAGTTACATCATCTGATATCTTAGTCTCTTTATCTCCTTTAAGAAGGCATAACGTTCCATCATAGTTACTGTCACTATAGTCAACATAATAAAGTAATGAATCACTATCCTTAAAGCTATATAAGCTATTAATATATACATCCGTAGCTATTATTTTTCCCTTAAGGTAAAGATCACCAGAACCATCCTTTACATCCTTATAATAATAGATCTTATTATTTCCAAAACCATACCTGTAGCCCACAACATCCTCATCGATAGTGACCGGTGTCTCTACTGACCCACCCGATATTTTTGCAGACTTAAGTGTACCATATTGTTTGTCAGTATCATAATCATCCAGGAAATATATTATCCCATCCTTGTTAATTAACCAACTTTTTGCATCAGTTGAATCAATTGTGCTTTCCTTCTCTTTGTATGCAAGGTACGTATCATCTGAAACAATCCTAGAAGACGTTATCTTGTCCTGTAGTTCCGGTATAATATCACTATAATAAATATTATCCGTCGTCAAGTCAGATAATTTTTGAAGCACGACGTTTGATACGCTATATTTTTGATAGATTACAGCAGGAACTTCTGAACTAGTTTCAGTAAGAGGATAAGAATAATCTTCAAAGACTATATCTGAAGCAATCGCCGTTTCTTTGCCATCCTTCCAATAATATAGCAAATATTTATTATAAGTTACTGCATTCTCTTCACTCTCAAGTTGACTTCTTAGCTCGTCTCTAAAAAGCTTATTTTCATAGACTGTATAAGCTAAATCATATTCTTCTTTCATACTGTCATATTCTGTCTGCCAATTAGCATAATCTTCCTGATACTGTGTATATGCAGCATTATATCTATCCCAGTCTGTATCCTGTAACCAATACCCCCACTCGTCCAGTTCTTCATTCCAAGTGCTAGACCAGTAATCAGACACCCACTCCTGTGTTGAATAATCAGCTTCACTTGGATATTCTGGTTTCGTTGGGTATGTTGGATATTGTGGTTCAACAATGTCCTTATCGGAAGCAGCCATATCATCATTTATAAATCCAGATAATTTACTGGTTATTTCTTCCTTTTTCAAATAATAAACCGATTCACGATCAATCACTGAAATAACTTTTGCAACATCGGACGAAATCTTCACCTTTTCTTTCTTGCGTTCCTTTAAATAAAGAGAACCTTCCTTCTGGTAAAACACTTTCTTACTGTTAGGATAAGCATATTGAATGGAAGAATTGCTATCCAACTTTGACTCTTCACCCTTTAAACCTTTAAGAGACAGCTCATAGATTGTATACTCACCGTCAACATAGGTTTCATAAATCAGATAATCACCCTCGTCATTAATGTAAAATCCACTTACTTCTTCATCTAATTTTGCCTTTTCATCAGATTTTCTGTCATAGATATAGAGTTTTTTCTCTTCTCCTTTAATATAAAAGAATTTAGAGCCATCCTTTGATAGTGCAATATTCTCGCTAAATATCTCACTATCAATCTTGTGTGCAGCATCTGATTTCGTGTTATCATCCTTTAAATTTCTCCAGTAATAAGACCATTGCCCTTCGCCATCTATACGGTCCGGATAAAATATATATTTATTATCTTCACTAAAAAGGATATAGGCTGACAGAAATGTATATTCATATGGCTCTAAATACTCCTCTGAATCAATTAATTTATTAGTCATCTCAAACGGTTTAATTTTTGATAGGTTGGTAAAGTTCAACTCCTGATCCTTTGCGTATAGAACATAAGGTTTACCGGACTTATTTCCAACTACGGTAAATAATACCCCTGCTAAAATAATTAGTATTAAAACTGAAGCAGCCACAATACCTACAAACTTATTCTTAATTATAAATTGTGTAAGATCAAATTTACTTTTTACTCCTACATCCGGTATAACTCCTATATTTGTGCTACCCATCTGCTTTCCGCATTCCGGACAAACCATAAACTCCGTAGTAGTTTTTGTTCCACATTGTGAACAAAATACTGTTTCAAAGCATGACGGCTCAGCCTGCTCCTGGGCTTCAATTTTAGTCCCACATTCAGGACAAAATTTACTACCTTCATCTACTTCTGCTTTACAGTTAGGGCATGTTCCTTTTGATAACATAGTTTTTTCTTCCTCCCTATATCATTAATATTATTTAACCAGCCATAAAGATGGTGACTGGATACGTTCCTTTTCTTTATCATCACTAGTATTTTGACAAAGGTATTAGCTCTAAATAGATACCTATCTGGGTATTCTTAAGCAAAAAAATTATAGAATTTAGGGATAATTTTAATTATCTAGTTAATTTGAACTAAAGTATAACTTGTCTAAATATACCATAATAAGTATTTTTTTACAATACATTGTCAGAAATCGCATTGAAGTGAAATTAAGATACCATATCTAAAACGCCTTAGTTGCCATAAAAAGAAGGGAGGACACTAGCCTTACTAGCATCTTCCCTTTTTAATAATCATCCCATACTTTTATAGGAATGGAGCCAAATCCCTTATAGCCATAAAACCATGTTTCTTCACCAATGCATCCGCCAACTTATGCAAGGTTTGGTTACTCAAAAACGGGTATAATCCTTTGCAATTAGAGATATCTCCTTTTTCCAGTGCACTCATTACCAGGTAATCCAGAGTTTCCTCGCTAAGAAACGGAGCCAGCCCAACCACCTGATGCATATTCCCAACTGATGTACACTTACGTAAAAGTTTATCTAAGGATTCTTCACTGAGGAATGGCGCTATTGCTTGAATTGCTCCCATATCTTCTGCAACATCAATCTTATCTACAATTTGATCTAGATAATCTTCACCTACGAAAGGAGCAATACCAATTAAATCCTCAATGGTCATTCTCTCTTCATTTTGTGAAAGAATGCTGTCCATAAGTCGTTCCGTCTGCTCTGGTTTTAAGATAGGTGCAACTTCTCCAATGCTCTGACCTGATACTTTATGTTGCTGAACAAACACTTCGGCATCGCCATTTACCACATGTTTAATGATATCCTTTGCTTCTCCATCTGTAAGAAGATCATCGATGGTACAACCAAATAATGTTGCCAGTTCCGGGAGCTTTGAGATATCTGGCATGGAATTTCCTCGTTCCCAGTTGCTAACTGCCTGATAACTGACTCCCATTGCATCTGCTAATTCCATTTGAGTTAAATTCTTTTCTTTTCTAAGATTAGAAATTTTCTTTCCTATTGCTACTGTACTGAATGTCATTCTATTATTCCTCTCTTCTGATTTTATTAGAAAAGGTTCTACGACTCTTTTCACAAGCATCTTATCAAATTGGATGTTGTTCTTAACAGCAAGTCGCAGTTGAATCCCTACTTCAGCGTCTCAATCAATGCTTGAGTATACTAATAGCCCTCATCATAGAGGGCTATTAGTAATATACGTGACGATAAAGCTAAGTGTCATGAACGGTTTTTACAGGTTTCATATTATTTATTGAGCTAACTCCACCTTCATTTTTAATACTAAAGCAGGGCTGCTCATAAAAGGTTTATCACTACTACAACCAATATAATTTTTCCCGAACATATCGAAAATATTACTAGTAACTGTTAATTCTGGAAGTCTACCTAGAATTCGTTCGCCATCGGTCAAATAAGCATCCTGAACTGGGGTAGCATAATCACCACTATTGGTGTAATCGCCACCTGAGGTGATTTTTGCTAAAATTGCCAGCTCTCCTCCCAACAGTTCCTTTAATGTTTTGTTTCCGTTTGCTATTCTAAGGGAAGGACTATTTAAACCAGGCACGTCATCATATTTACCTCCTGCTGCACCTGTTAATGGTATAGAAAATGCAGTTGCATTCTTTTTATCCGTATATGCATATTTTATAACACCTTGATCGATTAGTGTAACTAAATCGTCCTCTGCTACTGTACCTTCCATATCAAAGAACGGAACATGAAACATTTCATCACTTCGATTTTGGCATAGCGTAAAATCCTCGTGAAAAGCCTTGGTATCCATCTTATCCTGAAACAGAGAGATACCTCTACCCATTGTCTCTCCATTCAGTGATTCCGTAAATTTGCCCATTATCTCCTCCGGCTGAAGAATGACCGGCATCATATCTTTTTCAAGGCCACAGTTTACCAAATATCCCTCTAGACTGTTTCTTCCCTCTTGTAACAATTTATCAAAATCATATTCTCTATCCATGTACACTAAAAAAGAATCAAAGACATTTACAGAATCCTTATGTTTGACAAGTAAGCCCACATCAATGGTCTTATCATAGCTCACATAGTTTAGACCAGTATCATTGCTGATAGAGGTAATGGACTCAGTTAATGACAATTTGTTGCTCAATAGAAACTGTGGATACTCCTTCTCAAGTATCTCTAGAAGTCTCTCCATATCCCGTATGTACTCTTCTTGAGATAATCCAATTTTTCTTAAATCCCTTACTCTTTCTTTCCCTTGGGATGGTTCATAGGGGTAAGGTGTATGTGCGTCCAGGTTTTTTATTGCTTGATTCCAGGTTTCCTCCGTTGGTTCCCCATAGCAACCTGCAATTCCAATATATCCATTCTCATATACACGACAAGCACATTTGATTAAGTTTTTCTTTCTAATTGCATCTATTTTTGTTCCGGTAACGTTAAGTGATATCTCATTAATGACTTCTTTATATAATTCTTTTACCATAGGAATAACCATGCCTTTCTAGATACCTGCTAATTATAAGTTACAGGTCTGCACTAATATTTTTGTAATAATCTTAATTATCTACTGAACATTAATTCCATTGACACGAATATAAGGGCCACCAAATCCTACTGGGAGCGGGAATTGCTCCATTTTACCGCAACCGCCTAACGCAAATGCATGTAACTCTACTTCATCTGATACTCCGTCTATGTCACCTAACGTTTTCATTACATTTCCGCTAATAACCGCAATCTTCACAGGTTCTGCAATTTTACCATCTCGAATCATATATGCTCTCTGAGGTGCAATTGTAAAGGTTGTCATACCTGATCCGTGAAATAAAGATTCAATATATATACCATTGGATACCCCAGCAATTAACTCATCCTTTGTTAAGGTTCCTTTATCGATATAGGTAGTGGTCATACGCACAATTGGCTCAAACTCAAAATTAATAGCTCTTGCATTACCAGTTGCTTCTTCTTCCAAACACGCTGCTGTTGCAGCACTATGTAATCTACCAGTTAGGATGCCATCTTTGATAATATAATTCTTTTTCGCCTTACAACCTTCATCATCATAGGGTACATAACCGGAACCTTCTTCAAGACCTGTATCTATGATACTTAAGATTGGTGAACCGACTTGCTTTCCAAGTGCCCATTCACGTTTCATAGTCTCATCTCCGACCATAAAGTCTGCTTCACTCTTATGTCCGAAACTTTCATGTGCAAAAACACCTGTTGTCTCAGGTGATAATACGCAGGTATACACACCTGGTACTACAGGTACAGCATTTTCATAGTAATCAATATCCCTTTGGATTGTATTTCTTAACTTTTCCTGCTTTCCTTCCAGCTTGTCAAAGTCCATATGGTAAATGTTTACCGATCCACGACAAGGACTGTCTCCACACTGAAGCATGTATCTTGCAGCAACAGCACAGAACTGAGTATCAAAAGTCACATCGGTTCCTTTACTGGAGATGATATGCTTCACTGTATGTTTATCCAGATAATAAAGTTTGGAGATCTGAATTTGCTCAAATTCCTCAAAAACAGGTATGTAACTTTTAAGTACCTCATATTTACGGGAGTTATCAATCCTTGATACATCATTTGCCTCAAAATTTAAACAAGTATCCTTATTGACCTCCATCTTCTCTACCACAGGATGGTTATAAATCTCGACATTCGGTGTTGCCATTTTGGCTAGGCTGTCGATCTCCTCTTGGAGAGTCTCTACCCGGCTAGTCACACTGTAATACCAGCGGCTACCATCAAAAATTCTTATCATAGCTCCGGTATCTTTTTTTACTTTGTTCTGCTTTAACTCAAAGTTCTCGAGGGTTATATTGGTTTCAAATACTGTCTCAATACGAACGTCGGTGTACAAATCCTTAGGAAACTTATACATGCTTTAACCTCCTGCTTATTGTCATCGTTAATTGTTAATTCCTATATATTACCACCCGAAATTGGAAAAAACAATTAGTTTACATTAACTAATAATTAAAATTTGTTAAGAAGAAACGGACTTAAAGAAATCCAAATTAGAAAGTCCAAGACAGAATTAAAAGGTAGATATCATCATAAAACGGTTAGTTCTAAAGATATTGCAGATCAAAAAGGATAATAAAAATGTGCATTACACCGATTTCTGGTATAGTGCACATTGCTATTTATAAAAACACTTCCTTTAGCGTCTGTTCTAACACCTTATCAATATAGCCCTTATCTATCTTGTCTCCTGTAATCATGAGCCGATAAAATATTGGTGCATAAATGATATCTATTACAAGTTCAATATCGATGTCTTTGTTTACTTGGTTTCTACCAATTCCACGCTCAAGAATCTGTCTTGTAATCTGTCTACGTGGTTGAAAATATCTTTTTTGATATTCCGACGCTATGTTAGAATCAAACTGACCTTCTGCTATTAATTCTGTTACAATCTTCCCCTTGCTGCTGGTGAAAAATGCCGCTAAATTATTCACCTGTATAAATATGTCTTCCTTTGCCGACCCGGTATCGGGTATCTGAAGGAGCATCTCAGAGGCATCAAAAAATCCATCTACTACAACTGCAGCTTTATTAGGCCACCATTTATAAATAGTTGCTTTACTTACACCTGTTCTAAGAGCAATTCCATCAACAGTAACCGCTTTGAATCCTAGCTCCAATAGCATTTGATAGGAGGTACTTAATATTAGTTTTTTAGTTTCCTCACTACGAGGTCGCCCTACCTTTTTCTCCATTTTAAGCTCACCCCATCCCCTTTTAGAATACTTCTCGTAACTATGACGATAATGAACAATTACAATTTTCTATTTGTTATTATACTGTAAAATAAATCAAAATAAAAGAGTTGACATTTCTAAACGTATCGTTTAGTATTTATACATAGTGAACGATGCGTTTAGAAATAAAGGAGATTATATTATGGAATTCAATTCACCAAAAGCAGTTAAATCCGTATCATTGCTTGTTCTTTTATTATCCACTTTCTGTGGTATTATTGTTGCTAATCTCTATTATGCCCAGCCACTTGTCCGCATGATTAGTGCTGACATCGGGATTGCTTCTGGTACTGCTGGTTTTATTGTAACTTTAACACAACTTGGCTATGCAGCAGGACTATTATTCTTAGTACCACTCAGCGACTTGTTTGAAAATATTAAGCTAGTAAGTATTATATTACTAATTGCGGTTCTAGGTCTGCTAACTGCTGCCTTTTCTACAAATGCTTATATTTTCCTGTTTGCAGCATTTATAATAGGAATTGGTGCTGTAGCTACACAAATATTGGTACCCTATTCTTCTTTTCTTTTTCCTCCAGAACAAAGAGGCCAGATGGTTGGTAAAGTTATGAGCGGCGTTCTTTTAGGAATTATGCTTGCTAGGCCAATTTCCAGTATGGTTGCAGATTTGTGGGGCTGGAGAAGTATCTTTATTATCTCAGCCGTTGTTACTGGCAGTTTAATTCTCTTATTAGGAAGACTCTTCCCAATAAGAAAACCCCAGTCAGAAGAATCCTATCCAATTATGATACAGTCCCTTTGGTATCACATTTGTCATACAACGATTTTAAGAAGACGTGCTCTTTATCAAGCTTGTCTCTTTGGAAGCTTTAGTCTCTTTTGGACAGTAGTTCCCATGTGGTTAACACAACACTATCATTTTACCCAAAGAGGTGTTGCCATTTTTGCTCTTGTAGGTGTAACCGGTGCTGTGGCGGCACCTATTGCAGGGCGCTTGGCTGATTTAGGCTGGTCAAAAGTAATAACAGGGATTGCATTTGTAATTGCTTCTTTCTCTTATGCAGCTACCTTATTGTTTGAAAATAATCAGACCATTTCACTTGTTATATTAATGATTGCTGCTATTCTGCTTGATATGTGTGTATCTGGCAATTTAGTCCTTGGACAGCAGGCAATTTACACCCTGGGGGATAAAATAAGAGGTCGAGTTAACGGTCTTTTTATGGCTGTTTTCTTTCTTGGTGGTGCCATAGGTTCTTCCGTTGGCGGTTGGGCTTATGCTACCGGTGGTTGGAAAGCTGCTGTGGCAATTGGTTTTACTTTGCCCCTCCTTGCATTTGCATATTATCTTACGGAAGGAAAGCCAGTTACTCAATTAACACCAGAGGAAGATGCCGCTAAACGGTAAGTGTTTTCATAGTGCTGCAGACACTCTCCTGCCTAAGCAATAGTTGATCAAAGAAGTCTGATTGATTTATTCTCTGAATATGTTATCATGAAATGGATAGATTATTGCTATATCTAGTACTAGTGAGAATTAATGAAGATTGGAGAATTTTAAATGGATAATACAGATTTACAGTCAGAAATAATAGATAAAATGACAAAGGTATGTATCTGCAAAGGAATACCAAGATCAACAATGAGAAAGGTAATTAGAGAAGGTGCTCACACACTTGAGGAAGTAAGAAAAGCTACTGGGGCAGGTTCCGGTCCCTGCGGTGGCAGACGCTGTACTCCTAGGATTTTGGCTCTGCTAGAAGAAATGAAAGAAAATGGTCAGTATTAACTTCATAAATATATAAGCTTTGACTTTCTCACATAATAGCTATAAAACTTAAGTTTCTATAATAGAAAAAGCAGGTATTATCTTTCTGATACACATTTATTGTTACTTTGTGTCAGGAAACTAATCTCTGCTTTTTCCATACTAGAGTTATCTTTAGAAATACTTTATTTAAACTTCTCTTAGATATTCATATCTCTTTTTTGATAAAAGTAATAAGTCAAACTCGAAAATCCAGCAATTAGTGCAACAGACAGCATAGTAATAACAATGCTTATTTCACTGTTATTTACCAACTTTACTAGATTAAAATAATTAAAAGGTGATAGTACGTTTAGAAAGTCCAAGTGCTCCACCAATTCAGTTAATTTAGATATAACATAACCTACTAGCATTATATTAATAGCAATAGCACCTGACTTTTTTGACTTTCTCATAAAAGCTGCTAGCACTGTACCTAAGGATAAGTAAATTAACTGCACGAGGAACATTGATACATGCAGGAGAATAATTTCCCCAGTAATATCTTCACTTGCATTAAACGAGGATACTATGGCAATGGAAGACAGCAAGGACACAATATTAATTATTACTACATTTACCAAGGCAGCTAATAATTTAGCAGTAATGATTGCTTTTCTTGAAATGGGCTTTGCGATTAAAAATTCTGTAGTCTTATCTCTCTCTTCTTTTGCAATAATACCACTTCCTAACAATACCGCATGGATTGCTGCAGTAATCTGTATATATGGAAATAGAAATGCATAAAATCCGCTTATTTTTGTAACTTCAAAGTTACCCAGTCCCAACAACACCTTCATGGTATGTGGCAATTTATCAAAAACTTCAGTGCTGGCTCCGCCCGAAGAATAAGCTGTATACTTACCCATACCGCTTACTACTAATAAAATCATACATACACTCCATATGATTAGAGCTTTACGATTCGCCTTTAATTCTTTTATAAAAATATTCATGATCGGACCTCCTTCTTAAATCTTCCCGTTATGTCAATTCAAGCCAATGTCTTTCCTGGTTCATAATGGTATCAGCTTCTTCAAATATTTTAGCTTACGGCGTGGATATCTTTTCTATTATATATAACGTAGCTTGCGGCGATAGAAACAACCACTATAATTGCACCTGCAACCAAATAAAAAGCTTCATAGCTCATATTCTGAATAATGTAATAGATATCAAAATATTTAAAAGGTGATAGAATGCGCTCTAATTTATTGCTGCTATCGGTTACAAGAATAGTACCGATAAAATAAAATCCAAATACAAAGCCAAGTGAAATTGGAAGTACATTCTTAATCTTCTTAAAGAATACTGATACGACCATGCCGATAGCAATGAATATTAATTGAATAAATAGCATGCTAAGATTAATCATAAGGAAGGTCTTTAAACTGAAGTCTTCTGTTTTAGCAAGATTAGCCATAAAGGTTGAGACAATGATAAATATTGCATTCGTAATGGCTAGTGCTGTGCAGGCCGCCAATAGTTTCGCACTTACTATAGCAGTACGTGACACCGGCTTAACAAGGAGAAAGTCCGCTGTTCGCTCTCTGGATTCCTTGGAAAGAATGGACACCCCCAAATTCATCGCCTGGATAGCTCCACAAAGGACGATAAAGGTAAATATCATGGAGTAAAAGCCTAATAATGAAGTAATGTAATCTAAATTAATACCAAGCATTGCTCTTACAGCTTCGGGATATTCCCCTAATAGTTGCTTAAAATCCTCCGCATCCTTTGCCATGCTGGGATAAATGGATAGATAAAGCGCTGCTAAGGCGAGCATGCTTATGGTCCACGTAATGATTGACTTTCTAAGAGATTTCAGTTCATACAAGAACATATTCATAGCTTTTAGTCCTCCTTAGCATAGTAATGCATGAATATTTCTTCAAGATCAGGCTCTTCAATTGAAATATTACGAAGCTCTAGCTCACTGATCTTTTTCATTATTGTATTAATATTACCTTTAAAAATAAAGTGAGCTGTATTATTCTTTATCTCAAAACTGCTAACACCATTGATATTGAATACGTCTTTATTAATTACGGATTTTGCTTCAATACTGAATCTTTTGTAGCTATTCTCCTGTAGGGAACTCATCTTTTCTGTTTTAATTATTTTACCTTCTTTAATGAAGGCTACTCGGCTACACATTTTCTGAACCTCACTAAGAATATGAGACGAGAAGAATATGGTAGCTCCTTTTTTATTTTCCTGTGCTATGAGATCAAAAAACTTCTGTTGCATTAGAGGATCAAGACCACTGGTGGGCTCATCCAGAATAATTAATTTTGGCTCATGTAATAAACCTTGCACAATACCAACTTTCTTCTTGTTACCAAAGGAAAGGTCATCAATTTTCTTTTTTAGATCCAAATCCATAATCTCGGCAAGTTCTTTGATTCTTTTTGTGCAATCCTTCTTATAAAAGCTTGCTGAATATTTCAACAAATCCATAACCCTCATATTATCATAATAGAATACTTCTGAAGGTAGATATCCTAGTTCTTTTCTCACCTCTGGATTTTCTGTACAGCTCTTTCCAAAAATGGTTGCTGTGCCACTAGTGGGATATATTAGACCTAATAAAGTTCGAATCGTAGTAGACTTACCTGCACCGTTAGGGCCGATGAAACCAAATACCTCTCCTTCTTCTATATTAAGATTAACGTCTACAACACCTCTTGATCCCCTATAATCTTTTGTCAGATTTTTTATTTCAATAACACTCATACTCATACCCTCCAATGATTAATTTGAATTAAATAATTGCAACACAAAGGCACTGTATGAATTGTTTCAGTACCATATACTGCTTTCTAGTCATACAATTATATAATAAAATGTTTTGTAATTATCTATTTCATCTTGCTATAAATATTCTTCCTTATATAAGTTAGTTCTAAGTAAATTCATTGCTTCACTAAACTCTTCACACATGATGTCAAGATCTGATGCCTGAAGCTTTTTTGCAGGACTAATAAAACCTTCACTAATCCACATTAACATTTTCATTACAACTTTCACATCAACGCCTTCTTTGAATTTAAATAAATCCATACCATCAAAAGCTATTTTATCCCTAAAGGCATTTGTCTGGGCCATCATAATCTTTATATCATCCCTCACCTCTTCATTGCTCTCAAAATAGACACTATTTAAATAGGTTAAAGCGGCTGGGTGCACCTTCATTACTGCCACTTTAATGTTAGTTGCATTGGTAATTCTATCAAAGAAATCCGTTATACTTTTGTCAAACGATTCATTAATTTCTCCCATTACTATATCAAAACAATAGTTAAGTAAGTAGAAATATAGATCTCTTTTTGTACCAAAATAGTGAAATACCATAGCCTTGGATATACCTGCTGCTGAGGCAATATCACTTACCGAGGTTTTCTTATACCCGTTGGTACCAAAGGATTCCAGTGCCGCATTTATGATTGTATTCTGCTTTTCTATCGCTAAGTTTTGAAACTTCTCCAATCCTTCACCTCTTTTCGACCGTATCGGTTTATGAGATTATTATACTCCCATAAACCGATTCGGTCAATAGACTTTTATTTAAATTTCTATAAAATAAGAGCTTGCTTTGAGGTGACCCCTAAAAGCAAGCTCTTATCTTTCTAATTATACTACTTTTTTAAACAAACTCTCTTCTTTTACAATAACTATATGGGAGCCTTTTTCTTGCATTTCAAGTGCTTTTCTTATTTTAGCTCCATAATTGCCATACTTCCAATCCCCACTTCCTTGTCCCCCAACAATCAGATAATCAACCGATTTGTTAAGTCCTGTAACGCAGCTTCCGCCACTATTGACTATAAGTGCCTCAACATCACTTTTTGATCCTCTAACAAAATTACCTGAGAGGCAACAGACTTTTCCCTGTAGATTAAGTTCAAAACAGTCTGAGCTTCCATATCCTAATCCAGATATAATATTAACCGGTTTATGTACTACAGATTTTTTAGGATTGCTTACACCTTCTCCAGAACTTCTATGTATCTTAACATCTTTATTATCAATGCCAAACTTATCAGCAAATATATTAAATAAACCCTTACACGCAATCGTATCGCACATAGCATTGTGATGTTGTTCCAATTCTATTTGAAAAGCTTTACTTAAAACATCTAACTTAAAACTCCCATATATCTCTTTGGAAATATGTCTACGTGCTTTGGCTACTGTACAAATATAATTAATATTTGAAACTGTAATGCCATATGTATTGAGCGCTTTAGAAATAACGCTCAAATCAAAGGTTGCATTATGTGCTACGACAATAGCATTCGTAAAATATTCTTTTATTTCCTCCCAAACCATAGAAAATGGCAAGGCATTTTCAACTATTTTAGGTGTAATCCCGTGAAGCTTAGTATTAAAGTAATCAAATTTTGCTTCGGGGTTAACAAGAAAATACTGGCTAAAAAGTTCTTGTCCATTTTCCTGACATATTACCCCAATGGAACAAATGGAGTCATTTTTATAATTTGGCGTTTCAACATCAACAAAGGTAAACCTACTTGATGTTAATAAGTTATCCTCTGGTATCACACTCAACTCCATAGTTATCCTCTTTTCTTACTTAAGAAGCCACTGTTCCGCCTCATCTTTATTCTCATAAATTCTAAAATGACTACCCTTATTTGTTTCCATTGCCATTTCGTTAAATCTGCCTTTTCCGATTGCTTCTTCAGGAATTAATGCTACTGTCTTAATATTGTAGTTAATTAGCTTTTGAATTACATTCCCTGCTAATTTTGTTCTAAGCTTAAAAAAGTCTTCCGATAGGATATCATAGTGAAGCATTAAATGATAGGTCTCATGCTCCCAACATAGGGATATTAGATCAAGTACGTCATCCTCTTTGCTTAACTGATTAGTCAGTGAAATCACTTCTATATATTTTTTATTCTCTATTTCATTTATTTGATAATTCATTTTAGCTTTCTCCTCTACTTCCTTATTTTCAAACAATCTTTGTCTAAACTTCTCAATCCACTGAAGTTCACTTTTATAAGAAGCAATCAGATTTTCTGAAATCATTTCCCATATCAGATTTTCTCTAGGATTTCTATTCGGTGCAAGAAGCCCACGTCTTAGCTTTTCTTGTTCCATCAACAGTTGATTTCTAATAACTTTTCCATAACTGAAACACAACTCATTAATCTCTTGATCACTTAATATTTCTGACCATGCCAGCTGAACTAAGAATACTTTTTTTATCTCAGGGGCTTCCGGTGTCATGATTAACCACTCCTTCAGCTCCACTAACCCATTTTTCGTAATAGAATAAATCTTCTTAGTCGGTGCATTGTCCTGATGAATCACTTCACTGGTAACCAGTTCCTCCTCCTGCATTTGTATCAGTGCTTTATAGATCTGATTATTATTACCAGACCAGTACATAAAGGAAGACTCTTCCATTAATTTCTTTAATTCATAGCCTGTGGCGGCTTTCCAACTTAATATTCCTAATAACGCATATTTTATTGACATTATTAACACCTCATCTTATAACATAGGTTAATAGTAACATACATTTTATTTGTTCGTCAACAGGAAATAGAATGCCACAAAAATGTAGCGGTATTCTATTTCATTTAGTATAATGTCATCAAACGTAATTCAAACAAATTAAACTTTGGTAATACTAAAGGAATAAAGATAATTTAAGATCCGTAACTTAGGAGGAAATATTTTGGCACAGATTAATAGAGAACATAATTTAAAGAAAACTAAAACTTCAAAGGTAAACGAAAGTCCTAGTGTAATTCTGGAAGATAAAAAACCATTATCCGGGTCTATGGTATGGAAGTTACAATCTGACTTCTATGCAAATCAAGGGCCAGAGGCTTGGATTAAAGGTATTGTTCCTCAATATATCACTACCAATCCCTATATCGCAAATCTCTATGCAAAAACAGCCTTTGGCTACTGCAGAGATTTTGTAGCCAGCAAGGACTATAAAAAAGATACTACTATTTATTTATTGGAATTAGCTGCAGGAGTGGGAAGGTTTACATACACCTTTCTAAAAAGATTTCAATCCATGCTTGATAAATCTTCCCTTAAAGGCTTGAAGTATAAGTACATTGTCTCTGATTTTGCTGAAAGAAATGCTGCCTACTGGCAGAACCATAGTTATTTAAAACCATATTTCGAAAGTGGAATCTTAGACTGTGCCATCTTTGATATGACGAAGGATGAGGAGCTTACCTTATGTTATAGTGGAGAAGTTCTACGTAAAGGTCAGCTTAAAAATCCTCTTATCTTATTTGCCAACTATACCTTTGACAGCCTTCCACAAGATACCTTTTATGTGAATGAAGGCGAGATTTTTGAAGGACTCATAACAGTTACCTCCCAGCAAGAACAGCCTGACCCCACGGATAAATCTATCTTAGCCGGTTTGGATTATTACTATACCGATGTACAAATATCTGACAGCAATTATTACGAGGACTCCAAACTGAATAAAATTCTTCTATTTTATAAGGATTGTTTGGAGGATACTGCCTTTTCCTTACCAAACCTTGCACTTAACTGCATTGAAAGATTAAGAATGTTGTTTCAAGATGACATTATCCTGCTATCAACGGATAAGGGTTATAGAAATATGGAGTCGATGTATAAGAACTATCACCCCTTCCTCTCAAAGCACGGTTCTATTTCCTTAACCGTTAACTTTCACGCCATGGAACTATACTTTAACTCCCTTGGTGGTAAAGCCATACACAGCCTTTATGACCATGAAAATGTAACCATGTCCCTATTTTTATTAAGCAATCGTTCCCATGATTTCATAGAAACCTCCTTGTCCTATCAGGAAATTGTTGAATCTATTGGGCCAGATGACTTTTATGTCCTTAAAAAGGCAATTGTTCCTCACAATGCAACACTTACCACGAAGGAACTGTTAACCTTCCTGCGCTATACGGTTTGGGATTCCAGAACCTTTCTTGAATTTTACAATACCTTGCTTGAGCGCATTAGGACGGAAGAGGATTTTCCGGCAGAGGAACTAGTTGATGTAATAAATAATGTCTGGGAGAATTATTTCCCGATTGGCGAAGAAGGGGACCTGTCTTATTGCTTAGGTTCTTTACTTGGATATTTTGGCTATGACTTGGATGCCATCGAACTCTTTAAAACTTCCTTAGAGTTTTACGGGGAAGATGCAACCGTAAACTATGAAATCGCTTTATCCTACTATAATCTTCAGCAATTTGAGGAAGCATTATTATTTGTTAATCAATCACTTAGTGTTGATCCCAATTTTGAGGATAGCTTAAATCTGAAAAGCTTAATTGAGGAAATTTAATTTTTTCTCTTTTATTATTTCTTAGCTTATTATTTTAAATTAAATGTTTTTATAATCTAACAGGACCCTATTGTCAGTACTTTAATAAGGTCCTGTTCTGATTTATTTATATCAATAGTTCTAGTTTTATAAGAGTCTAATGAATTTACACCTTTATTGCCCTGTATCACATTGTAATATAGTCAATATCTGGGGGCACCGGCACAACTTGTTTCAGTCCAGTAACTTCCATAGCAATAATTAAAACATCTATTTTTCAGTTTCTTCTGACAATAAATTTAATCCCATAATACCTGCTTCAATTTCTTTTATTTTATCATTTGCTATAATTGCTGTTCCAGTAATTCCGTCTAGAGACTCAATCATTTTTCCATCAGGTACTCTAGGATATAAACCGTCCTTGCCCACAAGTACGGAGTAAGAGCTTTCTGCTCCTCCACCATAATAAGGTATCATAAGCTCCTTTAACCCATTCGTTACGGTATCACTAATAATTATTGGTGTATTTACCAGCGTAAAGTTCTGATTTACATGAAGCTTTCCTGCACTTTCAATTACCCAAAGAGCACTGCTGCCACCAGAACCACTGGTATAAGGTCCTCTGACTACTGCAAATATTTCATCTGTACCGTCATTATCTAGATCTACATAATTATAATCATAACTTGTAGTTTCGTAGAAATCCTCTGGAATCTCATAATAATCAATAATTAATTGTTGTAACTCAATATTAGGGGTGGTTTCTGCCTTAAGTCCTTTAATTCCCTCGGGCAAACTTACCATATCAACATCTGCTGCAGAAGCGACTGCAACGGTCTGATTCGTATTTTGATTCGTATTTTGATTACTATTCTCTGTTTCAGATCTCGAAGTATGATTTTCTTCCGCTTTCGCACTTTCTGTTGGAATAACTTCTACCTGACTTTCATTAATCGGCTCCTCAGATATCTCATTTACTTGTGCATTCGACGTATTTTCTGACTCCGTATTCGACTCCTTTGTCCCACAACCTACGGTATACAACGTAAGGCAACCAATTAGTACTACTGTTAACATTTTCTTCTTCATGTCATCCTCCTATGTTATCTTTGATGTCTTTATTTTATCCCTTACTTGCATCAAGTTTGTATCTTATTGGTTATTTTAAATAATTTTTCCATTCAATATCTAAAGCATCCTGCAATTCTTTTTCTTGTGCAGCATCCACGTTAACAATCTGCAGTAGAATTAGCTTCTCACTTTTCTCATCAAGAGCAATGTTATACGTAACATCTTTTATTGTAACCAAACCGGTCCAAGCAATCATGGTGTGGGAAGGAGTACTTGTATTAATAAAAAGTGTAGGGGTAATGTTTATTTCATCTCTGATTGGTCCATAGGTGTCCATTTGAAGCATTGGAATTTTACAAAGTTCATCAAAGCATTGTTTACGTGCTTCATATAGACTATATACTTCACCCATTTTAAGCTCTACACGTTCAATATCATTGGTTCCACCTTCTATTAAATTAAGCTTATCCTTTAATTTCAGTTCACTATTATTTTCAAGACTTACCGATATTGGAGTAATCTTTATATGTTTAATTTTATCAATAAGCTTTGCATCCTGTATCAGAAATATCAAATATGGCATTATAAATACCATAAAAAAGGTCATAACCAGTCCAACAATAATACGAATATAATTACGTTTTAATTTCATCTCACGACTCCTTTCCAGGTTAGAATTGCTCTTGTCCCTTTTCCTGGCTCACTCTCAAATGTTAATTTTCCTTTATGAAATTTCATAATCTGAGTACAGATAGCTAGACCTAGTCCTGCACCACCCTCTGATCGGGACCGAGATTTATCAACCATATAAAAAGGTTCTGCTATTTTATCAAGATCCGTCTTGGGTATCCCAATTCCATTATCTTTTATTATTAAAACAACCGTTTCCTCTTGCTGAAAGGCAGTTACTGTTATATTTCCTTGATTTCCAACTGCCTTTCTCGCATTATCTAAAAGATTAAGAATTACCGTCTTCATTAGCTCAATATCCGCCTTAACTATGATGCGTGGAATATCAAGCGTTAAGTTAATCGACTTCTCTCGCAGTACTGGTTGTAGTACTTCAAGAACCTCATCCACCATAATGCTAAGTGCTATCATACGATAATTCGGTTCCTGTTTTCCTTCCACCAATAATTCCAATAGTTTCAGGGATAAAACCTCTAAACGCCTTCCTTCAGAAAATATATAGTTGGCGGCCTCAAATAGTGTCTCCTCGTCTAGTTTTTTTGAACGCATCAAATCAGCATAACCGATAATTGAGGTCAATGGTGTTTTAATTTCATGCACGAAACTGCCGACAAAATCCTCCTGACGTCTGGCTGCATCTTTAAGCTCCTGCATTTTTTCTTCCAGTGCATCTGCCATATCATTAAAGTTATTTCCCAGGACTCCTAGCTCGTCCTTGGATTTTACTGTAACTCTTATCCCCATATCTCCCTCTGAAATCTCTTTTGTTGCTTTTGCAAGTTCTAGCACCGGCTTAGTTATTAAAATAGTAAATACATAGTTTACGATCGCACATAATCCACCCACTATAAGTACAATCTCAAGAAATAATATTTGCTGTTCATTACGTGTTTTAAAAATAGTTGTTATTTCGTTAGAATTTTCAATCGAAATAATTTGCTCCTTTAATTGCAGCTTTGCAACTGCTTGTAGGTAATATCTATCCCCTGATTTATATATTTGATAAGCAACTGTATCTAGCTTTGTATGTTCTATATTTATAAGGTTCCTCATTCCTGCACTTTCCTGTAATGTGGTTCCCAGCTCGTTTCTCACTCTGTATTCTCTATTATTTTCCGTCCAATTATCACTTAAGGATGCCAGGATACTCTTAAGTGCATCCTCCTCATTTCGATAGACAGACTTATTATAATTACCAATTAGCGTTACAATCTCAGTCATCATCATTCGATTGTCTTTGCAGATTTGCTCCACAGCTCCTTCAATGGAGCGTGAGAAGGAAATGGATAATAGGAGGGTTCCACCTAAGCTTAATGCCAAAAGCACCAGAATAAAGGTACTTAAAAAAATCTTCCAAGTTAACTTCATCTAAATCTCCAATCGATACCCTACTTTTTGAATTGCTATTATTTTTTTCTCTAAGCCTAGCTTCTTACGTAATCTCTGTACATGTAAATCCACTGTTCTGCTGTCCCCAGTATATTCGCCTCCCCAGACTCTCTCATAGATCTGCTCCCTAAATAGCGCTATATTTTGATTTTCTACAAATAAAACTAGCAACATAAATTCCTTCTGCGTTAATATTATCTCGACCTCTCCCTTTTTTACGGTATGCGAGTTTGTATTAATTACTATATCCTCAAGAATATATTCCTCATCATATTTATTGAATCGCCTAAGTACCGTTTCTATCCTTGCTAAAAGTTCCAGAAGTTCAAAGGGCTTTGTAATATAATCCTCTGCTCCTAACTTAAGTCCCTTTACCTTATCTTCGACTTTTCCTTTTGCTGACAAATAAATAACTGGTGTCTTATATCCTTTAATATATTCCATTAATTCATACCCATTTACTTTGGGTAACATTATATCCAGAAGTATTAAGTCATAACGTTTTTCTTCCAGTTTATTTGCTGCATCTAATCCATCTGAGGAAGTGTCGCAAAGATATCCCTGTGCAGATAGGCTAATCTTAATTAAATTTAGGATTGGTTTCTCATCCTCGACAATCAGTATATGGTATTTTCTCAAGACCTCTTCCTCCTTTTATTGCAAAACTCTGTCTATATTAATGGTATTGTTTTTACATTAAAAAATTATTGCGAACCCAAGGGACTAAAGTATCAAACTTTACTTGAATTCGCAATATATATATTCTTTCTATATAGGATATCTAATTTTTGCATCATTTTTGCATCATCTAAAGTTTTTCTTATAACTACTATTATATAAATGCTTTAATTAACCGTTTTACGCAAAAAATGAAAAATGCTTTGAAGCCATCCCAAATCACTTTTTCCCATTATCTTGTGATCTAATTTTTTTAACATTGATTACTCCTCTCTGCAATAGACTTTTTGTATTAGGCATTGTGTAATATGTAATGGCTATTTCAACTTAATAAAACATATATGATGTCATGGACAAGGCTCCCAATGTACAAGAGTCGTTAAAAACCATTAGCTTATCCCTGTCCTCCGATGCTCCAAGTACATATAAGAGTGGATAAAAATGCTCCGGTGTGGTAAAAGACCTTAGAGCAGCTTGCCCTGCCTTCTTGTAATGAACTACATCCTCATAATTTTTTCTTTGCACCTTTTCTTTGATATAAGCATCAAATTCTTCTGCCCAATCAAAACCTTTTTTCACAGACCAATCCACTAGTCGAAGATTATGCACCACATTACCGCTGCCAATGATTAATACTCCCTTTTCACGAAGTTCTTGTAATTCCTTTCCTAGCTGGTAATGTGTTTGGGCATCCGCATTTCTATCTATACTTAGCTGATATACTGGGATATCTGCCTTAGGATACATCCTATGAAGAACAGACCAGGTTCCATGGTCATAGCCCCAGTTGTAATCACTTCTAACCTCTTTTTGAATCAGTTCTTTCGTTAACTTAGCAAATTCAGGCGCTCCTTTTGACTTATATTCAATCTTATAGATTTCTTCTGGAAAACCATAGATATCATAGATCATCTTGGGATATTCCTCGTCAATAATTCGTGTTCCATCCGTGTACCAATGTGCTGATATGGCCAATATCGCTGTCGGTGTAGGAATAAGCTTTGCAACTCTTTCCCATTCCCTTGTATATTCATTATCCTCCACTGCATTCATTGGTGATCCGTGCCCTACAAATAGTACAGGCATTCTATCCCCTCTGTTAGCTGAATTGTTATTCATAGTACTCTCCTTTCTTTTCCTAACTAATTAAATGTATTTACAATTTAATTAATCTAGGCTTACAATCATTTGCCTTTTATTATTTGCTTTTATCTAATACTTTTTATTTCTTGCATTTTTCATAATTATATTGCTTACTTTATGTAAGTATGTTACTATAAGTATATTTCTATTGTCAAGTAAGTAGTCAAAATATAATGAATACAACAAGATAAAACGTCAAGTCGCTTCTCTTGTTGTAAAAAAAGTGTAAGATATAACGTATTTTTACTTTGCGTAGGATGAGGTGATATTATGCATGATGTTTCTTTATGTCCCAAATATGAAAAAGCCTTTGAAATATTAGGCAAACGCTGGACCGGTTTAATTATTAAAGTAATGATGGTTGGACCAAAAAGATTTTCTGATGTCTCTTTTCAAATTCCAAATATGAGTGACCGCATGCTCGGAGAACGCTTTAAAGAATTAGAAGAGCTAGGAATTATAAAAAGAAATGTGTACCCTGAAACTCCGGTACGAATAGAATATGAGCTTACTGAGAAGGGCAAAGCCTTAGAAAATGCTTTGAACGAAGTACAGACTTGGGCTTCAAAGTGGATGTAGTAATCTAGTTAAATCAATAAATTAACTAATTGTCTGTACACCCTTTCTATGCTATAGTAGAAGATAGAACTACATATCTCCTAATTCTTAGCAGAAAGGGTTTACGTTTATGAAAAAAATTATTTTACGCTTTTTGGCAGCCGCATTTATGTTTGCAATGATACTAAATATCGCTCCTACTGCCTCTGCAGCAACAACATTGGATTATCATGCTTATATGGGTGTCCAGACAGACACTGAAATTTGGATCTTCCGAAATGCCTATGATGACCCAACCTATAATTTTGGAACAGACGCTTTTAAAGGCCTTAGCTCCGTAAAAGGCAACACAGTAACTTCCTACAAAGGTACCTTTACTGATGCAGCTATCACAAAGGATGGAACTTATACTGTAGCACTTGATAACCCAGATTTTTCAACGGAAACAACCATGTCGCTACTCTTTGTATCTACTGATATTCCTTATTACGAAAGTATTAAGGTGAAAGATGTCTCTGTTAAGATTAACAGTAAAACCATCTATACCTTTGATAAGGCAATGCTTAATCCTGAGAGTACTACTTATGTTCAAATTATGTGCCTTAACAAATGGAATCCAGCGGTAGCTTCCTTATTCACACCTAAGCTCCCTTTTACCAAATGTGAAATTACATTTACCATCAGTGGACTTGATAAAGCAAAAGCAGAGCAGGATAAGCTTAAGGATTTTACTGTTAAATTAACAAAGGATGCAGCTGTAATTACAGGTTATACAGGCTCTAGTACCTCTGTTACCATACCATCCAAGGCTTACGGCAAACCCGTTACAGAGATTGGTGCAAATGCTTTTGCAAATACGAAAGTTAAGAAAGTTACATATCCTAGTACACTGACTAATATCGGTAAAAACGCCTTCTATAACACAAAACTGTCTGATGTAACTATACCAAAGGGCGTAATCAGTATCGGAGATGGAGCCTTTGCATCTTGCCCTGGAGTTAAATCCTTTGCAGTAGCCAAAGGTAATGCTAAGTTCGCTGCAAAAGATGGTATTCTCTTTAGCAAAGATTTGGCTACCTTAGTTGCATATCCTGCTGGTAAGTCCTCAACCTCTTATACGGTTGCAAGCACTATTACTAAGATTCAAGGTGGTGCTTTTGATGGATGCACAAAGCTTACGAAGGTAACCATACCGGCTACTGTTAAGACAATTGGCGCTGATGCTTTTAAAGGTGCTACTAAACTTACCATTTATACACCAGCTACTTCTGCTGCCTATACTTACGCAACAAAACAAGGTATAAAAGTAAAGAAAGGCTAAAATAAAATCATATTATAACAGTTTATATCTAAGCAAGATTACGCTTAGGTTGAGCTGTCGCTAATAATGGCTGTTGCAAAAAGATAATTATCCCTTTGCAACAGCCATCATTTTATAAAACCATATCTTTTACCAAGTGAACATCACCATCCATAATAGCATAATCGCTAACCAGCTCTCCCTCAATCTCGGGAGAAATATTGGAGTGTATATAAAGCGTAGCCAGCCCTGCTTCTTTGGCTCCCTTAATGTCAGCGATATAATCATTTCCAATCATAATACTCTCATTGGGATTTAGCTGGTATTGCTCTAGTAATGCACTATAAAATTTAGCGGAGGGTTTTTTATACCCATAATCCGAAGATAATAAGAAACCATCAAAATATCCTGGAAGCTTTAACATCTGAAACTCCGGCATGGTAAATGCACGCTGCGCATTTGATAGCAAATATATCTTTTTACCTTGACCTTTTAATGCTTCCAGCAGTTCAATGACTCCTTCATATAACTTAACGTAGTCCAAGGATAATATTCGGAATACCTTCGCTGTGTCTTCTACAAGCTCTTTATCTGCTGTAACTCCTCTATCTTTATAAAGTTGCTCAAATACTTTCGTAATGTCTATTTCAACCTCTTCACTATTGGACATCTTAGCTTCTTCCAGCTGGCAAAGTCTACGGTAATTCTTTTTTATTTCGTTTGCTGAATACTCTGCACCATGAAAAGAGTAATAGAGCCTTACTTTCTCCCAAAAACTTCGCTTACTTTCGTTGGTATGTATGTCCACCAGCGTTCCATATAAGTCAAAAATATAATTCTTAAACATGCTTTATCCTCTCAGTAATATCAGATTATGTATATCAGTTCCTAGCTTTACCGTCATATTATCTTTTCTTATTATAGCAAGACATCGTAGTTTTGTAATCCTTTGATTTATAACTATCACAAATCAATAAAAGGTAACTGGATATTACTACTCATATTCTCATGTTCTCTTCAATATAATGTAATAATGCCATATAAGCTAGGAGGATATATGAAAAAAATTCTTATAAAAACATTAATAGTGTGCGCGGTAGTCTTTTTATTTCCATTTGTCCTTACACTGCTTATTTCGAATCATCCTTCTAAGTCCTCCTCTGAAATCGTTAATTTTACCATATACTACGAGGTGAACGGCTCAAGAGATAAGCTAACCTTTGAGAATTATCTGCTTGGTGTGGTTGCTGCGAATATGCCTGCCAGCTATGAGCTAGAGGCTCTAAAGGCACAGGCAGTTATTGCTCGTACCTATGCTTTATATAATATTTCTCTTCTCACAGAGAAGAACCCTGAGCAAAAAACCTTTACAACCTCAGAACTAGGTTTAGCCTACATTAGTTTAAATGATCTTAGTAAGTTATGGGATAACGAAGATTATAATACCTATTTAAGCCGCCTTGAAAATGCAGTATATGCAACAGAAGGTGAAGTCCTGCTTTATGAAGATACACTAATTCTTCCCGTATTTTTTAACACAGGCTCCGGTTCAACTAGAAATGCTTCCGAAGCCTGGGGAATTGAAATTCCATATCTCTTAAGTGTACCCAGCAAACAGGATGTTACCTCAATTAATTATCTAAAGATTTTGGAGTATAGTGTTAACGATATCCTTGACCTACTGATTAAATATTACCCGAATCTAAGTGTAACCACGGACAATTTCTTTGAAAATGTTACGGTTATTACCAGAGACAGTGCCAATTATGTATTGGAAATGAAACTAGGAGATTTAACAGTATCCGGCGAAGAATTTGCTAAAGTACTCAGCTTACCCTCCAATCATTATTACATAGAAAACTATGAAGGTAACGTACGAATCATCTGTAATGGTGCAGGGCACGGGGTAGGACTTAGCCAATATGGAGCAAATGCAATGGCAGAGGAAGGTTCCTCTTTCGAAGATATTCTTCAGTACTATTATACCGGTGTTGATTTCGCAACCATCAAGGGTGAAAATTAACGAAGGATTAATGTTTAAAAGTTATTACACTTCAATCAAATTTTTTCATTAAGAACAGAAATTCATTCATCCATACATTGAGGCGGGATTCTTCCTGCCTCTCTTTTTCTAATAATCCTAGATGGAAGCTTCTTAATTTGCTAACATCCTCTTTCTTCATCTCTTCCTGTGCATATCTACAACGCATAAACACATCAGCGACATGAGCAAAGGTTACTCCTTTATATCTAAATTCATCCCGTACACGGTTTGACAACATAAACACAGTTTCCTGCGGCTGCAACTGAAAGCCTTCTCTTTTTAGTTGGTGTAAGATTCTTAGAAACAAGATATGCACTTTCTTACTATCATCAGAGTTAGCTAACAATGTTTTATAACGGTATTTAAGAATAACATAATATATTAACAGTAGTATAAGTAATAGCGGAATTAAAAGTAGTATAAGAAAAGCTGTTCCATTTAATTTGGCATCTTCTTTTTCTAATGTAACCTCTTGATCTACAACCGGTTCTTCGAATAAATCTTGCCTTGGATTAGGGTAATTATAATTACCAGAAGCATTTCCATTGCCAGTTGAATTAGATAGTGTAGGCCAAGTCGAATAGCGATTTTCATAAAATGGTGCCGTTGCCTCAAAGGGTATCCAGCCAACACCTTCAAAGTAAGCCTCTGCCCACGCATGCGCTTGACTGTTTGTCACCAGATACATATCACCATCTTTTTTATCAAATACCCCAAGATAACCTTCTACATATCGGGTGGGTATTCCAATGCAACGACCAAGTACAGCCATAGCAGTTGCATAGTAAGTACAGTACCCTTGCTTTGTTTCAAAAAGAAAATAATCTGCAAAATCTTTCCCTTCTGGAAGAGATTCTACGTTTAAAGTGTATGTATAATTTGCTATTAGATATTGTTCAATTGCTTTTAATTTCTCATACTTTGTGGAATAGTTCTTTGTAAGATCCTGTGCTAGTTGATAAACTCGTTTTGGCAACTCATCTGGTAGGCCTAAATAGCGTTCCTTAATCATTTTTGCTCTATCTTCAAGGTTTTGATACGTTTCCTTCCAATATACAGAATCCGCAATGTCATAATCATTAAAAGATTTCATATTTATCCAAGACTTTGTCTCTTCCGAAGGTAATGGCCCATTATAATCAGCATAAGTAAATTCATCTTGTTCCATTAGAAACTTAGAAAAAGTATTATCTTTCAAATTAATCTCAAAGTATTCCACTTGATAGGAAGTACCATTTCCTCGTGGTTTTTTAAAGGTTATCTGCGGCATATCAAGTGAGAGCTTTTTGTAGCTGGTAAAGATGTTATAATCATTCATCTTAAGAGGATAAAAAAAGGTTTTTGTTTTGAGGTTGTTATATTTTATTTGTATTTCTCTCTTCTTTATTAGTGCATTTTCTTTTGCTGCTGCTTGACCAAGTCTTGCAATTGCTGCATATAATTCGTTATAGTCCAGGCGATATTCCAAATCCTGTTTTAGGAAGTTAAGTTTACTTTTTTCCCATCGATTACTACTATAAATATCGCTAACTGACCCCGTTAGATATACTGTTTTGTCCTCGGATAATCCTGCAAGCTTAAGGGCAACCTTATTATCTTTCATAACTTCCCCATCTTGATTAAGCTCTCCCCCATCTTCCGAATAACCCGTATAGTTTACAGAAAACTCACTTTTTCCATCTTTAAAATAATATTCAAAATTTGTTTTCATAACCTCATATTGCTCTTTGATGTTTTGATACATCATCTTTATCGCACTCCATTTTATTGGCTCAGGCCTTGAGGGCAATAATGCGGTAAAGATTGCTAACATAAGACACACTGGAACCAGATAAAGAATACTGCCCAGTTTTTTCGGAGTACCAACCCTTCTGCAATAGATGGTCTCACAAATTTCTGCAAGGTTCATCATAATGTAAAAAATACAAATTAAAACAGTTGCTTTATTCAAATTAATATGACTGACAGATAAAATAATTAATGTAATCGCTATTACAATGGCTAAAATATATTTTAAGGTTTGCCTCCCTATGATTAAATAGAAAACGATGGCTGCAATTAATGAAACTCCTAAAAGTAATGCATACGCATATTTCGATACGTAACTCTCTATATTGCCATTGTATTCACCCATCCAGGCAATAAAATTTTGTATCTGTTCCCAAGGATTGATGCTTAACCTCACAAGAAAAACAATTACTAGGACAACAACTGCCAATACAATCAGATACGTTATAATATTTTTCCGAAACAAGTCAAACAGGTAGATCAATACTGCTGTTCCTATAGAGAAAATCCCGCACAAAAACATGGATACCCTTAAACTGTAATATCCATTAATTGCCAGGATAAATGCAAAGACTAAAGCCATGCTTAACAATGCATTATAAATATTATTAAGTTCTTCCCTTTTTTTTAGCATAAGAACACCCTCCCGGAACTTACGGTTTGTTATGCAATCTCTTTTGACAGTATGTCTTCAATGTCATTGTCCGACATGATTTGATATATTTTAATTCCTGATAACCTGAATCCATTGATTAGGTCCTTTGTTGCCTCTGACACATCATCACTAATAAAAAGAATACTCATACTATTTTGCAGGGCAATTGCCTTCAGTGCTGTCATATATAATTCTTTGGAAAGGGTATGGGTCGCAACAATATAGAACCTTCCACTCTCCCCTTTCCTTAGGCTCTCCTCGATCAGTGCCTCAACCGGCAGTTTTCCATCAAAGTTGATTTTCGCACAAGCTTTATAGAAGACATTAAAGGTTTCTTTGGAGGATATCCTATAGTTTATTCGTTCCACCTTATTATAAACTATATGAGCAGGAGTATTTCGCACAGCGTAATAATTTGCTATGGCAAGAACACTTTCAATTATTTTATCTTCAAAAATAATTACTTTTAGCTCCTCATCTTTAATTTGAGCAAGATCCATGAAAATTGCAATCTCTGACTTTGGAATCTCCTGATATTTTCTGGAGATTAGCTCCTTCATTCTGGCGGAAGCCTTCCAATGGATTCGCTTCCTGCTATCACCAGGACTGTATTTTCGAATCTCAGTATCCAGCTCCTCTTCTGCTGTGTTGCTGTACCTGGTTGGATTTTTCACATCTTCCTGGGTTAAAGCAATTCCCAGTCGATCAATTGGAACCACTCTGGGAAGTACATATACTTTAAGTCTTGAGGGTAATGGATACTTTATGGTAAAGAGATATAAATAATCCGTCACTTCAACAGAATCAATTCCGACCTCATATTCACCTCGGTAATTGCATTTCATCCTGGTATATAATTTCTCGCTCTCTCCCGGCAGTAAACTATATTCATTAATACCCGAACTAATCTCCATGGTGGATTTTTCCTTAAAGAAATTAACCTTAATCCTGGAAAAGGTTATAAAGTTCTCATTTGCAATTGTGAATGAGTAATCATTCCATTCACCCTTTCGAACTAATACACTTTCTATGGATTGAGCCAGTTTAAATTGAAAATAGACAAATAGCGTATATAGAAACGATAACAGTGGAGTTAACAAAGAAAGGTAAAATAAGGAATACGAAATAGTACCACCAAAATAGGATACAAAGACACCACTCCCGATTAGCGCAATCACACAGATAATGCGGTTCAATCTCATAAAATTTTACCTCCCTAATATTTTATCAGTCTCACTCTTACCTAACTATCTATACGCTTGTTAGCACTGGTACGTGAACTTTTGCTGTAATTGTTTTTAAAAGTTTTTCTACCTTTGTTTGGGATAGCCTTGCTTCCGGCGAAAGTATGATACGATGCGCTAATACTGGTCCAATTAATTTAATAATGTCATCCGGAATACAATAATTTCTGGCGTTTAAATAGGCATGTGCTTGGGCTGCACGAAGTAGGGCAAGGGTTGCTCTAGGGCTTGCTCCTAGTGATATATTGCTGTCTTTTCTTGTTTCCTGTATAATTTTAGTTACATAGGCAACTAAGTCTTGATGAACCTTTACTTCTTCCACTTCCTTTTGCATCTGTAAAATGGTAGCTCCATCGGTCACTGCTTCAAGGGTCTGAGCTAACTGATGGTTTAAGAAACGTTCTGCCATCATTTTTTCTTCACCGACATCCGGATATCCAATGGAAAGCTTCATCATAAAACGATCAAGTTGAGCTTCCGGAAGATTATAGGTACCAAGATAGTCAATTGGATTTTGAGTTGCTATTACCATAAAAGGTTTGGAAAGAGCATACGTGATACCATCAACAGTAACCTGCTTTTCCTCCATCGCCTCCAGTAAGCTAGCTTGTGTTTTAGGGGAGGTTCGATTAATTTCATCAGCCAAGATAATATGGTTCATAATTGCGCCTTTTAAATACTCGAATTTACCTGACTGCATATTATAAATCGATAAACCTGTTACATCACTGGGGAGGGTATCAGGAGTAAACTGTATTCTGGTAAAACCACAACCAATGGTTAGTGCTAGGTTTTTTGCAAGGGTTGTCTTTCCAACTCCAGGCACATCCTCCAGAAGTAGATGTCCCCCTGCTAGCAAAGTAATCAAAGCATATTCGATTACCTCTCTTTTTCCTACAATAATCTTTTCTATACTATGTATAATTCCAGCTATTTTCTTTTGATTTTCCAAAATTGTTATCTCCCTTCCATCTTTTTATTACATGGCAATATATGTAATTATTATACTTTAATTAACTTGGTTTTCGCAAGAGGATATGTAATGCCTAAGTAACCTTATTCATGTATACAAAATGCTCCCAATATCGGAAAACAGTCACTACACTATCTACCATCGGGAGCATCACATGCCAGCTTAACTATAATTTATGAATCAAGCGACTCAGTACAATATTTTTCGTATTACATGATAAATACAATTTATATATCTTGCTTAATAGCTTTATTTGCCAGTCGTATAAAGCAAATAAGCAAATTTAAACTGCTAAAATTGATTGTTAACTTATAACTTTGGAATTAATCCTTGAAGCAATTTTACTGTATTATTAATTGCCAGTTCTTCAAATTCAGAATATGCCATTTCAGCACTATGGTCTGCTTTATCTGAAATAGCACGAATAATCAGAAAAGGAATACCATTTAAATATGCCGTCTGTGCGATGGCCGCACCTTCCATCTCGGTACAATATCCATCAAATTTATCGATTAGCCAGTCCTTCTTCCCACTATTCGATATAAATTGATCTCCACTAACCACTCTACCGATATGCACACCAACCTCGGGTATTACTTCCTTACAAACCTGACTAGCGAGTTCTCTTAAATTATGATCAGCTAAGAAGATTGACTGTTCCATCCTTGGTATCACACCCAGTGCATAACCAAACCCAGTTGCATCCACATCATGCTGTAAGGTATCGGTCGAAAGAACAATGTCTAATATATCTATTTCCTTACGAAGAGAACCTGCAACTCCGGTATTAATTACCGCATCTATTTGATATAAGTCAGCTAATATTTGTGTACAGATTGCTGCATTTACCTTACCAATACCGCAGCGGACAGCAACAATGTCTTTGCCTAGCAGTTTTCCTTCACAAAACTCCATATTCGCAATTGTTTTTATTGAAACCTCCTGCATTAGAGCTTTTAATTGATTTACTTCTTCATCCATAGCTCCAATGATACCTATTCTACTCATCTGTTTCCTCCTATTTCTGTATATATACCTGCTTTCATTGTATCCTAAAGTAAATATAAATACAAATATTATAATTAATTCATTGCAAAATATGGCCTTCTGATATACAATGTACTCGGTTATGAGTACCCTAACCTATTAGGGCAACATATATTTAGATTAGAACATAAGAAGGGGATTTCATATGGTTTATAAGACTTCCGGGGTTTGCAGCCGTGAGATTAGTTTTGAAATAGATGAGAATACGAATACCGTCTGTTCCCTACAGTTTAAGGGAGGCTGCTCGGGTAATGCTGGCGGTATCTCTAGGTTGGTAGTTGGAATGAAGGTTGAAGATGTAATAGAACGGTTGGAGGGTGTCACCTGTGACGTAAGATCAACCTCCTGTCCCGATCAATTAGCAAAAGCCTTGAAAGAATGGAGGACCAAGTAAATGAAGCGGATTGTGCTGACTGGCGGTGGAACTGCGGGGCATGTAACTCCCTGTATCGCTTTATTACCAATGCTGAAAGAAGAAGGATATGACATTCACTATATTGGCTCGTATCAAGGAATTGAACAAAAGTTAATAGAAGAATTAAATATCCCCTATTACGGTATTTCCTCTGGAAAGCTACGCAGATATTTTGATCCGAAGAACTTTACTGACCCTTTTAAAGTAGTAAAGGGTTATTTTGAAGCAAGTAAACTCTTTCAACAGTTAAAGCCTGATGTGGTGTTTTCAAAGGGTGGTTTTGTAACTGTTCCCGTTGTTATGGCAGCGAAAAAGAATAAAATACCGGTTATTATCCATGAGTCCGACATTACTCCTGGCTTAGCTAATCGTCTTGCGATTCCATCTGCTACTAAGGTATGTGCAAACTTTCCTGAAACCATACCATATTTACCTGCTGGAAAGGCCGTTTTGACAGGCACTCCAATTCGCAAGGAGCTTTTTTCCGGTAATAAAATTAAAGGCCTGAATTTTTGTGGTTTTACAGCAAATAAACCTATACTTCTAATTGTTGGCGGTAGTACCGGCTCCAGAACCATTAATGAGACCATCCGAGGACTTCTTCCCACCTTACTTAGAGATTATCAGGTTATCCATCTGTGTGGTAAAGGCAATCTTAATGAGCTGTACAAATATACCCCAGGTTACGTGCAGTATGAATATATAAAAGAAGAGTTAAGTGATCTTTTAGCCGCTGCTGATTTAGTGATCTCAAGAGCTGGTGCAAATGCCATCTGTGAACTTTTAGCACTGCGTAAGCCTAACATACTTATTCCCTTACCTGCTGCTTCCAGCCGTGGAGATCAGATCTTAAATGCCGAATCCTTTGAACGTCAAGGATTTTCCTTGGTATTAAAGGAAGAGGATTTAAGTGTAACCACCCTTCTTGCTGCAATAAAAAAGGTGTTGAATGAAAAGGCTGAATATGTAAAGGCAATGCAGAAGAGTGAACTAAATCAATCTATAGATACCATTGTTAATTTAATAAAGGAAACTTCAAATCAGAAATAATATCACCTATTATTAATAAACCATATCTTTAAGGTTCAAAGAAACTTATTATAACAAGCACTTTAAATTAACTTAGTATAATAGAAAAAGAAGGCTAACCGCCTTCTTTTTCTATTATATTTTTTCTATTCTATTTCCTATTTTAACAGCAAGTTCTGTCGCTTCATCACCAGTATAGGAATCTTTAGCCCAAGTCATATTAACTGTATCTCCCTGATACCTTGGTATGATATGCATGTGGAAGTGAAATACTGTCTGTCCGGCAGCCTCCCCATTGTTTTGAAGAAGATTAATTCCATCGCAATTTAGTTCCTCTTTTACTGCTAAAGCAACTTTTTTTGCTATAAGTAGGGCTTTTGAAGCAATCTCCTCCTCTAGTTCAAATAAATTTGCTGCGTGTTTTTTAGGGAGTATAACCATATGCCCCTTAGCAGCTGGTGAGATATCGAGAATTACTTTAAAATCCTCATCCTCATAAACGGTCGCAGAGGGAATCTCACCTGCAATTATTCTACAAAAAATACAATTACTTTCCATAATAATGCCTCCTTTGTCGATAGCTGTTACTTACTTGAACTTGCATATTTTTCCATATTTTGATACTATATTTAAGACACCTATTCTCCCAAAAAGATTTTATCTTTATGATAAAGGATACGAAAGGAGCTCATAAATGTACTCAACTTTTAATAATGATACCATAGCCTCTTTAGTTAAGGCTAATCCAGAACTTGAAACAGTAATACAAACCATAACTGCTGACAATAAAAAAGCAACCTCTATGCTGGTTCACGAACTTCGTAATCCTCTAGCACTCTTAAAAGGTACCATTCAATTCATAGAATCCTCTCATCAGGAAACCAGGGATTATAAATATTGGGACCAGCTACATGACTTAATCCATGATCTTGAGCAAATAATGGCCGATGCTTCTTTGCTTAATACCTATAACCTTATTAATAAAGAAAATACAAATCTTATCACCTTAATTGATAATCTAACCAATAGCTTTATGCCACAGGCACTTACAAAAGAAATCAATTTAAATTTTTCTTTTGATCCTGCCAAGCTAGGGCATTTTACAAACTTTAGCTGTGATTCGGTTAAGATAAAGCAGGTACTGACCAATTTAATTAAAAACGCTTTTGAGGCAACTATACCTGGTAATTACATACATATTGAACTCAAACATCTTCCTGCAAATTACGAAACACCTGCTAAATTATGCATTATCATAAGCAACAATGGGGTACCGATCCCAGAAGAGGCACTGGAAACAATTTTTATACCTTTTGTAACCTATAAGAAGGGCGGTACCGGTGTAGGACTTGCTCTTGTGAAGAAGGTTATAGACCTTCATTACGGAAGTATTCATGTGGATTCAACTCCAGCATTAACGTCTTTCACAATACAGTTACCAATATAATATATGATTATATAATTATTCAAAACAAGCGAATAAACCTACGGTTTCTTCGCTGTTTTGCTCTCGCAAACTGAATACTTGACAAGTGAAACGACTTGTCGTTTCATTCTTGTATTTAAAATTATGTTTAGAAAGCAAGCTATCACGGCTAATTTATTAAATATTCTGCCTGGTTCTGCATTTTTACAATATATTAAACTGGAATACCTGATCAAAGGTTCGAAGGGTTTTAAAATTTCCTTTCGCCGTTAAATCACCTGACATAAAAGCGCCTTGAAAGGTTATACGTCCAAGAATAAGCCTATTCATAACAGCATGTGTTGTTTTTGCAATTACGTCTGCATCGGCTTTTTCACCGTAATAGCATTTGAGGCGTTTATTATTAATTTCTATGATTAAAGTTTTCTTTGCATCGGATAAATGAATGGAATAGGACGCAACAAAGTCATCAATCGGATGAAAATTATCCTTTAAATTTTTGATAAAATCCTGTCCGCTTTCTCCCTCTTGGTTATTATCCAACATATCTTTAAATAACTGCGTTAACTCTTCAATATCTTCCTTCTGCTTCTTCACATAGGCATCATCAGATACGTATACAGACAGCTGCTCACTCTCTTGTGGAGTCAACACATTGGAGCTACTATACAAAACATTCTGATTAATTGCTGCATTACTGGTTGGAAGCATTTTTACCTTCTGATGAATCATACGATAGTAGGTTTCCGCCTGTTTTTCAATTAAGGATGCATAAGCTGAATTTGTCTCAAAATCCACATGATCCTCGACATATGCACTTAACCCATTGACAGAAATACCTCCAAGTAGTTCCCAGGCCTTAACTAGGGTTAATTCCGCATCTCTTTCTCCATAGGTGTTTGCCATAACGATGGGCAACATATAAAGCTTACTAAGCTTCTCTTTATCACCGTAAAACCAGCAAGCATCTAAAAATTGTTGCATTAAGCCACCAATTCCCATCCACTCTACTGTGGTGGCTAAAATAACACCATCAGCTTCCTTCAAAGTCTTAGGGAGCATTGAAATTGCATTCTTTTCCTCATAGAGATTGTATCTTGTTACCTGAACACGGAGCTCCTCTAATACTGATGTAAGCTTGCTCATGACATAAAGAGTCGGGTCTTCAATAAGCCCCCTTCCACCATAATAGATGTTAATTTTCATGCAACAACCACTCCTCCCAATAAATAATATTTATCTGATAACTATCCAGAACCATAGCGGAAAACCTGCGGTTTCCTCACTGTTTGGCTCAAAATAGTTACTTTAACTAATAGCAATATAATGAATACTCACACTCTCGTGATTCAAATTATCATTTACACCTTAACTAGGAATTCTGCTCTTTGGTCTTCGATATAAAAATATTGTCAGTATTAAACCTGCTAGAAAACCTCCCACATGGGCTGCCTGATCTATTTGAGAATTTGCTACTCCATTATAAAGGCTTAACGCAACGAATAAAATCATTTGGCTTGTACTAATTTCTGCTAGACGCCCTTTATTTAAAAGCACAATGTACAAGATTGCTCCTACCACACCAAAAATTGCCCCGGATGCCCCAATTGATATCGTGGTTTGGTTAAAGAAAATAGCATCTTGTTCCATCCACATATTATAACCTACCGACACAGCTCCTGCAAGAATTCCAGTCCCAAGATATAGGGAAATATATCGATATCTTCCAACGACTCTTTCCAGATTACCCCCTACAAATAAAAGTACAATCATGTTGTTAAATAGGTGGCTCCAGTCTCCGTGTAGAAACATGGAAGTAACAAATCTATAATATTCCTGTTCATGTTTTAAATAAAACCAGGACATAGCTCCTTTTTGTATAATTGCTTCCTCTCCACCTAAAAAATTAGTGTAATAGGTGATAAGGTATACAATTATATTGATGGCAATAATAATCATTGTTATGGGCGTTAATTTATATCGCCTTAATAAATCATTACTGAGATTTTCGGAATTCTTATGTGAACCCGATCCATTGTGACCTTCATAACCACCTGCATAACTGTTATTGTCATTCGCATTTTCATTGTATCCATTACTATAGTGGTAATGCTCACTTGCTCTATCTTGGGTTAATGTCACCTCAATTATTTCTTTAATCTCCCTAAACTCATTTATCTGATTCTCATAAATAATGAGCCGGAAGGAACTAAGGTCTATTATCCAATTGCTTTCTTGGCTGGAGGTTATTGCAAGTTGTTTCGCACTATTTGGATTGTCTGTAATAATAAGGCCTAACATATTTAACCTGTAAGGATAGTTCCTTTGTATTCCGGCCCGCATTTGCAGGATTATATTATCATACTGTTCCTTCGTAAGTATCTGATTTTCAATTATATGGACTACCGAAATCATAGAAAGGGATGCAGTGTCTTCTTCCACCCGATAATAAAGATAAATTCCCGGCGCATTTGAGTTCATACGCTGATATCCTATGTTCCGTAGGTTACTGTTTAATCTATCTTCCATTCTAATTTATTGACCATATCCTTCTTCCCAGGCAAAAGAGCGTTTCACTGCTTTTTCCCAACCTGCGATTCGTTTTTCAATTTGCTCCGTAGACATTGATGAATTAAACACCTCTGCTAGCTGCCAATTCCTTCGAAGTTCGTCTTTATCCTTCCAAAACCCAACTGCCAGACCTGCAAGATATGCCGCACCCAGGGCAGTTGTTTCAATACATGCCGGTTTATATACCGTCGCATTTAAAATATCCGCTTGAAACTGCATTAAAAAGCGGTTAGCACAAGCTCCTCCATCTACCTTTAAGGTTTTCAGGCTTTGGCTTAGGTCGCTCTCCATCGCTTTCAAGACATCATGTGTCTGGTAAGCAATGGATTCTAAGGTAGCGCGAATAATATGATTTCTATTACAGCCTCGTGTAATACCAACAATAGTTCCCCTTGCATACTGGTCCCAATAAGGAGCACCAATACCTGCAAAAGCTGGAACTACGTATGCACCATTGGTATCTTCCACCTGACAAGCAAATAACTCGCTTTCCTCTGCGGTACGTATCAGCATTAACTCGTCACGAAGCCATTGAATTGCTGCGCCTGCGACAAATACGCTGCCCTCCAGCGCATACTCTACTTTGTCACTGGTTCCTGCTGCGATTGTTGTTAAAAGTCCATGCTTTGACTTAATAGCTTCATTTCCGGTATTCATTAATAAGAAACAGCCTGTACCATAGGTGTTCTTAACTTCGCCCTTTGAAAAGCAGCATTGCCCAAAAAGAGCTGCTTGCTGATCTCCTGCTGCCCCTGCAATGGCTATCTCTTCTCCAAATATTGCTCGGTCCGTATGCCCATAGACAAAACTGGACGGCTTTACCTTCGGTAACATCTTTACAGGTATATCAAACAACCCTAAGATCTTTTCATCCCAGGTTAGCTTCTTAATATCAAAAAGCATAGTTCTTGAGGCATTGGTATAATCAGTTACAAAGGTTTTTCCCTTTGTTAAATTCCATATAATCCATGTATCAACTGTACCGAATAATAAGTCTCCAGACTTCGCTGCATTTCTTGCTCCCGGTACATGATCTAAAATCCAAGCAATCTTTGTTCCAGAAAAATATGCATCTGGAATCAATCCCGTAGTATTCTTTATATATTCTTCATGACCCTCACACTTAAGCTTGTCAATCATATCCGAGGTTCTGCGGCACTGCCAGACAATAGCATTATAAATGGGCTGCCCCGTTTTTTTATCCCATACGATTGTCGTCTCTCTCTGATTGGTTATACCAATAGAAGCAATTTCTTTCGCAGAAATTTTTGATTTAGCCATAGCTTCAGTTGCCACAGATAGTTGTGTAGACCAAATTTCCATTGGATCATGCTCCACCCAACCGGGCTTGGGATAGATTTGTGTATACTCTTTTTGTGCTACACTTTTTATTTTTCCAGATTTATCAAAAATAATACATCGTGAACTGGTTGTTCCCTGATCGAGTGCCATAACATAACGTTTCATTTTTATTAATCCTCGTTTCCGTTCAACTAGCTATATTTGATACTTAGCTTTATTTAATACTTAGCACTAGCACATTAACTTGTTTTTTTTGGCTGGCTTGTTTTTGGGCAGGCTTGTTTACTTAATTATGCTTGAAATAATTACAAACAAGGAGCTAAAAGCAAGAACAAATTCCAGGAACAATAGAATTCCGTAAAAAAATTTCAAGCTGAATTTATCGTCTGATTTACTCTTTAACGCTATAACTGTATTTATGATTAAAATTGTGGAAAATAAAAGCAGCAGTATGCCCCTAAGAATCATATTACCTATCAAAATTGCAATAACAAGAAAAGCTATTAAAATTAGAGCTTGTATTAAATCCCAATGTTTCTTCATTAAAAGAACCCCCATTTTTTACTTTAAACCTTTATATTACATTAATTTTACACTTACAAGCCATTATTTACAAGGATTTTGTTCTTCGTATTGTTTTTGTTCATTAATTTTTCATATTGCTTGCTCATGTCAAACTTAAAAAAGTATAATGCCTATAATAACAAACTGATAACTTGTTTGTTATTATAGGCATTATCCCGTTCTGCTTTCGGCATCATCTTAACGTTGTATTTATCCAAAATGGCGTCTCCTTAATGATGTCAAGGCTTCCCTTGCATCTAATAATTCGGCCCCGTTTGTTATTTCTTTTTCTGCAGCTGAGTTACCCATGATTTAAAATATTTAAGCATATTTATTTTACAAACTTATATTCAATATTGGCAAAACCAATTTTATCCCCATCCCTAATCTCTTTTCTCTGATAGGTCTGCAATGCTTCTTCATTTATGAAAGTACCGTTGGTTGAATTCAAATCTGTTAAATAATATTGTTCACCTTCCTTTGTTATTTTGGCATGAAATCTACTAATGCCCTCTTTTTCCAGACAGTAATCCACAGTTTTTTTCAATTTTCCAACAAAAAATGGAGAACTCGATATTGTAATATCTTCATATTTTTGATCATCCATAGCCTTCAAGCAAGGTTTTGTTGCTGGTTCATAAGTACCATTTAAGACACAGGTGGGATTTAAATCTTCCTCCTGCCCCATGTTTTCAACATTGTTTCCATAAAACAACTTTTCCTTTTCTACCTTTAATAATTTATCATCATAGATCGCACCTAGTTCTTCTTGTTTCATTATCATTGGTGCTTCTGGTATCCGAGTCTCTGTATTTTGCATCTTTAATGTTAGCGTCTCTATTACTTGCGATTTTTTTTCTGTAGGTTCACTTAGGTTAAGATTTATATTGACTTCTTCGTTGTCTTCCATTCTTGGATCTATGTAAGAACAGGTTCTTTTTATCTTTGTAATTCTCTTTTTCTTATCAAATACTTTTGTAGTAACATAACCCTCAACACAAAGAAGTATAAGCACAAAGGCAATTAATTTTGTATAGTCATATTGGTTTGCATATTTATTAAATAGTAGATTTGAGGACAATGCAAAGATAATTAGGGCAATTACAAGTAAGTAGCTTATGCCTGCATACAAATATGCTTTTAACGGATAACATACTACTTCCTCCTCGCCCTCAATTCTTTCTTTCATGACTGGAATTAATTTTTTATCTATGGCAAGTGCTTCATTTATTGAGGTTTTTATTATCTTATTTTCTTTCCTCCAAGTTTCATCTGTCTGTGGTTTAATTATAGGTATTGGAGGAGCTTGCTCTTTTACTATAATTTCATCTTCTTTTTCTAAAGCTTCGTTTTTCTCCTGTAATTCCTGAAGCATTTGGTCCAGGGTAAAACTCTCTTCCCTGCTAATGGAATATAGGCGATATACTAATAACACGGCTTCCCTATCATTATAATCCACCTTATTCATTAAAGACTCCATTAAACTGCAAATCTGTTCCCTAATTCCTTTCCCATATCCCGGAAGGTAGCAAAGGTTATACTCTTTTGAAATAATATCCATATAAATATGCTCCTGCAAAATTATGAAGTCTTCTTCTCGTAAAAGATATTCATAGGCATCTTCTAAAACTTTTATTATATTGTAACAAAGAGTTTGTAGCATCTTATACTGAAAGGCATCCTTGCAAAGTAGAACCTCCAAGGATTGCTTACCTGTTATTTCATAGTAGTATAAAATTACATTATCTATTATCTTTTTCTCAAGAGGCAGAATCCCTTTTATTCTCTGATGCTCAAGAAGTTTTATACTGTAGGTGTTTAAAGGATCGTCTTTTAATCCCCTGATAATCATATAATTGTGTCTTAGATCTTTTTTGTATTCAACTTCCATCTGAGTCTCCTTATATTTCTACACTGTAACGTGTTCCTCTTAGTAAAATACTAATTTCACTAATACTCCTACCCACTTCAACTAAGTAACACACTAATTTAAACCGCTTTTTAAGAACTCCAATAATTTATGAACACCTTTTATCTTATCTCCAGTTTCTAATATAACCTCTGCTCCTCGAATTGTCTCTGCCGGATCATGAATAGAAAAGCTATTATTCATATTCAGATCGGTTATGGGTTGTAAAAGGTAATTTAACAAAGGCAGCATGTTCCCTGCCTTTGCAGCTACCTCAATACTTATGTTTGTACTCTTTACAGTTATCTCTATAGAAGACACTCTTAGCAGAAAGAATCCTTTTTGTAGTTTGTCTTCTAGATATTTCTCAATCTCTATCTCTTCCTCTTCTCCATAACCAGTAATAACTGAAAAAATACTCTTCTCCATTAATTGTTCTATCTTAATTTCTTCACAATCAATATCTGCTTCATATTTAATAGATAACCCAGCTTTATAGAGTGCTTCGTCAATAGTTGATTGCATTTTAGATTTGTCATGAAGGTAAAAAGCAAGGTATAGTAAGGTGAAAATTACACAGAAAATAACCGGCATTACAAATGCCGCCTCTACCGTAATGCTACCTTTTAAGTACCTATTAGCTGGCTTATAATTACCACTAAACAATTTATCATTCTGCTTCATATTACTATTAAGAGAACATATCCCGTAAATAAAAAAGGCACGAAGGGTATGCTCTTTTTCTTATCTGCCCACCTAAAAGTCAATAATACCATAGACAATCCTGCTGCCATGGTCAGTGCTATGGCAAACAGCTCTAGATTAACCCAAAATCCCAACCCCAACCCAGTAGCACATAATAATATTCCATCTCCCATACCTATTTTTCCACCGGTTAATAAACTGATTCCAACTACAGCAACACCAGTGATTACTCCTCCAAAACGTTCCATAAGAGAGAGATTATCACAAAATGGAATACATAGTCCTATAAGTAAAATTCCTGCTAGAATTGGCCAGAGGTATATTTTCTTGCATCGTAAATCGTAATACCCACTAACAAGCAACAAAATACCAATTATTCCTTTCAATATAACTACTGCCATCCTGTGCTCCTTCTCTTAAACTAATTTATAAGGTAGTTGCGAATCCCCCCCCTAACCGCTACAAAATGTACACAACGCTATTTATAACATCTTTTGCAGGGTGTTCTATTACCTCTTTCTGAAATTTTTATTGCAGTAACACTACGTTTTATTCGAGAACATTCTCTCTTTGCGTGATATCTTGTACCATCCGTGGTGATATAATAGGTAGCCCACTCCTTTGGTTTATCTGCACAGCAAGATTCGCAGGGATAGTATTTTCCACCATTGCTGTTCCTTAAATTATACGGGATTCCCTGAACCGAAGTAATAGACAATTTAATATGAGAGCAATCCTCTTTACTATGATAAACCGTACCTGTTGCTGTTATATATACAGTAGTCTCCACTCCCTCTTCTGTCTCTGTCTGATAAGCTGCCTGAACCTGATATCCTGTCCAATTCCTAACCCGAATCCTTTGAAGCATTGAAATTGGCTCCAGGCTGAACAATGGAATTGGTAACTCCATTTCATAACTCACAATGATATCTAAGAATTCTTCCTCATCTTCAGGGGTGCTAATAAATCGTATTCCTTGAAATCCATTTTTGATAAAGCTATTATTAATCTCTTTTCTGTCCAAATACTTTTTCGAATATTGCTTAAGAATAGCCTCACCTAGATATTCCTCTGCCCTCTCAGTAATTCCAAGTCCTTCTATTTCGTTAAATATGGAAAAATCAAAGTTCAGGGCATCTTCAATAGTTTCAAAATCCTGTCTGATATATTCTGTCTTGGATAACTCTAATCCCATAGCACTTATTGCGGACTGTATTCTTTCCTGAGTCGAAAATATTTGAATATAAAACAGGAAGAATAACATAAAGTACAAGAAAACAGGCAAGACAAGCGCTGCTTCTATGGTAAGGGAACCTTGTACATTCCGACGTCTTCGTATGTTCAAATCCTTTGTTTCTTTGTTCGAGTCCATTTTAATTCCTTTTTATATTTCATATAGGTAATTGCAAAAACCTATTTGTTGTTTCTAATCGACTACTTCTATCTGTTTTGCAACTACTACATTTTCTAGGATGGTCTAAGATGTCCATTCTCCTAATAGAACTTTTAAATATTTAGATAAGCAAATGACATCCTGGAGAGAGGTTTTATTTGATGTTAAAGATTTTTTAGATTTAATAATGAATAGACGAATGGACATCTTACACCATCCTATTAGAATACTTTTTAAAATACGATTAACTAAATATATGTACGAAATTACAATTAACTAAATCCATTACATAAATGCAAATTAGTAGCTATGCGCCTTCTTGCAAGTAATTAAGTACCCTTGCTTAGCATTGTATTGTCTGGGTAGAAATGAAAATGATAGGAACTTACTATCAATACGAAAGGTAGCTTCTGTTTGAACTCCAAATAGACAATTACTTAATAAGAAATTATCGAGTTGATATCGAAGATTAATATTTTTCTGAATTAAGTCCATGGATCGGTAGGAGAGTAGATTACTATCCTTAGTTAATAAAAATACTTTTAAATAATCATTATAAGAAAATGTTAACGTGGAGCCCTCCTTCATATGGGATGCCTTTTGTAAAAGAAACTCACGATTAATCAATGCGATTTCAAATAATTGTAGTTCAATCTTATTCTTAAGGACGGGAAGTTCTTTACCGGATAAGAGTGCTGCTGTATCAAGAAGTGCTTCCGCTATTGCCCAAGCAAATAATAACATTAGTTGTACAATCCCGATTAGGATTGGAAGTCCAGTAAATCCTACTAAGGCAGCCGCCAAAAGTCTTGTCTCTGCTCTTTTTTCTTTGTCACTCAAAATCTTTCCAAAATCAAGTAATGCACGCACTAGTACAATTTTAGTAATAACAGCTGATAAGTTCTCTTGATCTGAAGCATCACCTACAATCAAATACTCCTGTTCATATTGAAGAACTGATGGTTTTTGTAGGTTGCCATCTCCCTTCTTTACCTGATAACTCCCAAAATGTTCGGTTAAATACGCCAAATAAAGTAGCTTTTGTGCAGCCTGTTCCACTCCATTCATAAGTACATCGGGGATTGAAGTTGTAGAATTAAGATCCTCAAAAAAGTCTTCCTCTTGTGCATCCTTTGAATTTCTTAAAGCCTTATTCATAAGGCCTTGTAAGACCTCCAATTGGTTCTGTTCTTTCACATAGTCCTCCAGTTTGGACGGAAGTTGATCTGTTTCTGTTAATTCTGCTTCTGAAATTTTATCCGGATCTATCACAAAGCTAGTGATTCCAAGCTGCAACAGATCAGATACGACCTCCAAAATATTCTCTGACTCTTTATGATTTAAAACTAGAGTTCTATAGTCTATGGTAAGATTTTCAATCTTATATTTTTCTAGCATTTGCTTTGCTGCCTGATAGGCATCTGCTGCCTCTATATAAGTCTTTACGTCAACCTCCTGCTTTGCTTGTTCCAATTGCTTCTCTGCAATGGTTAAACAATTAAGATTTTCCTGTAACCTGTTATCCATTGCTGTAAAATCATAACCGTTATTATTTGTACTTTGATAAGCTTTTAAGTCCTCCAAACCCTCCAGCAAACCTTCAAATAGTTCGCTATTTAAGTTTTCCTGTTCTGTCATCAAGAGTTCTTCATACTCAAGTATGAAAGGCTCTGCCTTTTCAGATGTCTTTCGTATGTTGTCTATGGTCTTAATCGCTTCCTTGAGTAGAGGTTTGATTGTATTAACCAGTTCTGTCAGTTGCTTATAGTTTGTATAAATGCCCCTTAACAGCTCTTCCTTTTGATTATTTACAACGGATAGTTCTGCTTCTAGTGTTGCTACATCAGTCTCCATATTCTTAATTATTTCTTTGCATTCTTTAAGACTTTCAAGGACGTAGGCTGATTTATTCTCAATGTACTCTTGTCTTGCTTCTACCTTTCTTTCCTCCTCCAATTCTGCTAATTTAATTTGATATTCTCCTTGCAGTGTGGCTATTTGAGTTTCAAGTAAAGTAACCTGTGACAAGTTGTCTTCTATTAGCTGAAAGTAATCATTTGGATTGCAATAATAACTTTGTACTGCTCCAAACACCTCCGGGTGATTAATTCCTACATCCTCCATAGTTAGCTCACCATAATAGATTTTTTTAACGAAATAGGCATCTACTTTTAACCCGCCTTTGCTATTTTGATCAATACCTTTATCATTGGTCCTTATTCCATCAAATAAACTCATTAATTTAAGAATTCCCTGATCTATTTTTACAAGCTCAGTCTCAGCCTTCTGTTTTTTCTCCATAATATAAGTGACCTTCTTGGGTTCTTCCAGTAAAGACAGCTTGTCTAAGAAGATTTCTGCCATATCACCAGCTGCCGCGTATTTTTCATAAGCTACTGCCTGATTCTTCATGATTTCACCATTATATTCTACAAGGCTTACTAGTTCTGTTAGGTTCCTCTCTTCGGTGGATATCCCATATAACTCTGTTATACCACTAATATTAGAAATATCTTTATTGGGTGTAAAGGTAAAGGACATCGCCTCCTCTAAAGTTTGACCCATTTGTTCCTTGGCTTCTGTTCTGCTAACATTCCCTGTATAATAGCCAAACACATGATACTCCTCCCATAAGGGTCCATAGTAATCAGCTAATACGGAATCCATTGCAGTTGCCAGGGCTCGCTCCGCAAATACCCTTGCGGTTGCAACTCTAGCTCCTTCAATAATAGTACACAACAAAGCGAGAACTAAGATTAAGATTAGACTTAAAAATACAGTTATTGATCCATTTGCCTTATTAGACTGCATTTTCTTCATCCTTAACTAATTGTAATTCCGGAACTTAAATTATCAGAATTGTCATTAATAGAATCAAAAGCTCCTTGCAGAATATTCTGTATCTGGTCCCGGAAGATAAGAACAAGACCAATAATTATTACTAAAATTAAGATGATCTCAATAACACCAATTCCATTTAACTGTTTTGTTCGTAGCTGCTTGGCAGCTTTATTGCTGCATTGTTTAAGTACATATACTATTTTCATACTTTCATTTCTCCTTTTTTATATGTGAAAGCTCATAAAAGCAGGTATCATAATAATTAAAAAGACCAGTATTAGTAATAACATCATAGGAATTAATAGCTTTGTTCCAGCCTCTTCCCCTCGCTTCCTAGCTAATTCCATTCTATCTTCAAAAGCCTCTCTGGCTTCACTTATTAATAATTGTGAGAACCCTTTGTTTCCCTTTTTTGAATTTTGAATAATCAATGCCGTGAACTTCATATAAGATATTAATCCAACTCTTCTTCCAAACTGTTCATAGATGATACTCTCTGTTTTACCAAGTTTCAGTTCATGTGTTAATATCAGTATCTCTTCAAAAGCATACCTTTTTTTAAAGCCTTTCATCTGTCGTCTGACTTCATATTCGTCTGCAATTCTTTGAAAGGCTTGTCTTATAGACATCCCTGCATTTATTAAAAGAGTAAATTTATTCACTATTTCAGGATAGTCCAGCTGCAATTGCTCCTTTCTACGCTTATACTGCTTTTCCAGTTCCTTTGATTCCAAGTACCAGACAAATATAGCGAAAAGTACTCCCAAAAATATAAACTGCTGAACACTTGAGTTTCTTATCTCTTCCCAATGCAAGTTATATTCGTTCAATTTAGTTGGCAACTTTAAATACTTGCTGGTTGCTGAATCCTCTGCATAAGAAAGTACTTCGTCTTTCAGGTTTTGTGATAGTACTTCGTCTTCACTAATTTTTGGCGGTAAAAGCGTAAAGAAAAGCTGCCTTTGAAACTTCTCCTTCTCATAATGGAATATCACAGTTACCAGTGTAGTTACACCCTCCTCTGCTATCTGCTCATTTCTTATACTTCCATCTGCACGAATTAACTTATAATCCTGTGGTATCCATTCCACCGTAATACTGCTATCTGGTATATTCGTTATAAAGTTTAAATCTTCGTATATCTCTTCACTGGAATTGTTATTTCCCAAAACTTGTTTTTCAAGATATTTAATTGCCTTTTCGAATAACTGCTGCGTTTGTCCTGAGGTGTATTTTCTTTCGTCTACATTAAGTTCCACGTCAATGCTATTACTGTTATTCCCAACATTATCATCTGTACCAGTCTTATCCTCCTCTGAAATCTTAACTTTTAAGGATACCTTGTTCTCTCCTTCCCCATAATCTGGTCTAAGGATAGAGTTCCCCTCTATAAGAATATTCTTACCAACCTCTGACCCATACGCTAACAACGACAATCCATTAAATAGTACAAAAACAAGGATAGCCTTTGAGAATCTGCTACACCAATACAGTTTTTCCAATAGTTCTGGCTTGTCCGTATAATATAAAGCTTTCAAACTATCTGTTACCTTGGTTCTCTTTCTAAGAAATGAATAGAGCCTTGCCTTGACTGAAATCCAATCTACCATCGGGTAGATTAAATATAGCTTATGTTCACTTTTATCTATAACCTGTCTCCACTCCTGTAATTTTCTTAATCCTATAACTATTCCAAGAAGAAACAATAATATTATTATGATTGGGATGCACCACATAGTTTGGCCTTCTCCTTATACTTCAATTGCAACGATTTTATCAATGATTAGCAGCGATGCGAAATATATTCCTATAAATATTGTCATTAGTAAATTACCCTTTAGATTATGATAAAGTGGATCCAGAAAACCTGGAGAAGATACCGTAAGATAAATAAGAATTACCAGCGGAATTGCCTTCATTATATTTGCTTCCAAACGCTTTGAGGCGATTAGGATACGAATTTCACGATTAACTTCAATTTTATTATTGATTATATTACTTGTGCTTTTTATAATACTGATTAAGTCACCACCTGTTCGTTTTGCCGTGCAAAAAACTTCACTAAAGCTATAGATGTCTTCTACTCCACTGCGTTCGCTAAAATTAATCAATGCTTTTTCAACGGTAATGTTCATATTAATCTGATTAATTATGTACTGAATTTCATTTAAAATCTCTGCATTTTCCGGATACAGTTGTCTCAAATCCTTGTAAGCCTCTTCAAAAGCATGCTCAACCGCATACCCTGCCTCTAAAGCAGCTGATAACGCTAACAATGCGTCTCTAAACTCAAGATTTAGTCTCCATTTCTTTTCCTGATATACTTTCTTTTGTTTCCTATTGTTATAGAAATAAATGATTGGAGTTAATAATAGAATGCCCATTAGGCTTCGATAGAATAATAGTCCAAACAGTGAAGCTATAAGACCTCCCTGTAAGAGATAGATAAATGAGAATTTTTTAGATATAGCCGAATCTATATTTTTAGTATTATATATATTAACCTTTTTAGAGGATGTTAAGGTTAGACCTTTTAATTCCTCTAATTTTAACGTTTTAGAAGTGATCGACTTAAAATTTTTAAAGAATCTTAATATTCGTTCTTTAGGGATTTTTAATTTAATCTCTTTCCTACTCATATGGAGTAGCCTGCTCTCAATAGTTTTTCTGTGTTCCATAGCTCGTTGACTTTAAGTAGTTTGCCTTTTATCCTTCCATCAGCTTCACCCTTTTCTTCAAACTGATAAAGTATATTGAGTGGTATTTCTCCTTCCTTACAATCCATTACTTCCGCAACCTCAAGAACTCTTCGTGAGCGGTCCCTTAATCTGCCTAGATGTACAATAATATCTATTGCAGATGCTATCTGTTTCCTAACTGCAAGTAATGGAATATCACTACCCAGAAGCACCAATGTCTCAAGTCTGCTTAGCATTTCTTTCGACGAATTTGCATGTGCTGTGGTTAGCGAACCATCATGCCCAGTATTTAGAGCTTGTAGCATATCAATAGCTGCTTCATTACGAACCTCACCAACGATAATTCGAGAAGGCCGCATTCTGAGGGAAGTTTTAATTAACTCACGTATTGTGATTTCGTTACTTCCCTCCGAGTTCGCGTTCCTTACCTCCATCCGGACAAGATTTGGGATATTACGAATCTGAAGCTCTGCCGAGTCTTCGATTGTAATAATTCTTTCGGTGGAGGGGATGTAATTAGAAAGAACATTTAGAAATGTTGTTTTACCAGAACCAGTACCACCGCTAATTAATATATTATATCCTGCGATTACCAGAGTTTTAAGATAATCTGCAACCTCCAAAGATATTGCTTCCAGCTCAATCAATCGTTCCATTGTAATTGGTTTATAGGGAAATTTTCTGATTGTAAGAGTTGGACCTTCCATAGATATTGGGGAGAGAACAATATTGACACGAGAGCCATCGGATAATCTGGCATCAACAATTGGACTTGATTCATTAATAATACGGTTACAATGCGACACAATTTGCTGAATCACGTCCTCAAGCTTTTGCTGTGATTCAAAGGTTTTATCACTCGAATAAATAGCCCCTTGCTTCTCAATAAAAATATTCTTTGGACCATTCACCATGATTTCTGTAATTTCTGGATCGTCAATTAAGTCCTGTAAAACATCTAACTTTCTAATAGAATTAAATATATCCCTTTTCAATTGCTGTTTATATGGGATACTTATGTATTCTTCTTTGGAGTAGCGAAGAAGGGTATGGTCGATTCTTTCATAAATCTCTTCTTCTGAGGTTTCTCTATGTAAATCTATTTCTTCCAGTACTTTTTCTCTTAAGAACTCCTTTAGACCGTCCACTCTATCCCCCCCATCAGAAGTATTCTGCGAGTTTTTCCTTCGCATAGTTATAGGTTTCAGTTTGTGACAACTCGGATATGTTAAGTCCTAACTTAGTTAGAGCCTTATCTCCCTTTAACAATGGCCTTTCTAAGGAATTTAAGTTATTCCTACTATACAATAACATCTGATTAATAAATGCTTCCTGCTCCGTCTTCCTAATGAAATTAACTTCTTCGGGGAAAACAACTTTGTCACTTTGATTAATAATTTCAAAGATGGCTTCACAATATCCAGATAAATAGAAGATTACATTATCATAATCAAAGTTATTCTTTAGCTCCTCCAACCAGCGTTGTACATCATTTCGGTTCAAAGAGATAAGGTCCATCCCGTGAGTAAGTCCGGATAAATACGTTAATTTACCGGTATATTGTTCCAATTCCTTAGTCTTACTCAAAATGTTGTGATTTTCTTTTAAATAGTAAATAAATTCAGAGAGTGCATTTTCCGAAGCTTGGGGAATCTCTATTAGAGGTACCGGTAACAGCTCCAATAAAACTAGCAGAACTTTCCGATGTTCCGAAAGAAGAAGGCTACTTGACCAAGCATAGGCCAAAGCTTCAGCACTTGGAGTTAAACTAAGAATACTAATAACTCGAACTTTTTCCGCAGGTATGATTGTTCTGGACTCATTTTTTTTCTTACTATAGTCTAGGAAAAGTTCCTCAATCACCTTGTTAACAGACTGATATTTAAAAATGCTGGTAACTTCTGTGATTAATACGTTTATGTTTGATTGATGTACTAACCTATAAATGTGCTTTATCTTTTCCTTCGGCAGATTATCTAAAGAAACATCTTCATCCGCTAATAAAAGCTCAATCTCTTGTGTACTTAAGTACTCTTCAAGACTTTCTTTTTTAGTAAAAAGTAAGAATTCAAACATATATTCCTTCTTCTTTTTATAGTACTCCATAAAACGTGTTGCATAAAAAAGGTCAGAATCATAGAGGGCAAATATTTGTTCCACTTAGGAATCCTCCTGATCATGTTAATCTACTGGGGAATTATCACCGAAATCATGAATAATAATTGAAGCTCCTGCTCATAGAACAGGTAAGAAAAATAGAATTGAATCAACTGATTTTTAACATGTAAATATATTACAATGATTAGCGTTTATTGTCAATCCTTGTAACTGGAAATTTTTATCTTTCGTGCTTTTACACAATATTTTGTATATAGATTGATAATATTGCACAATAGAAAGTATATTTATAAACTTAATTCATAGAAAACCCTTCAAAATCAAATTTGAAGGGTTACTATAATTTCAATTATTAATATGATCTTATTACTATCCTTTAACTATTCCACTCCGCAACTTCCTTACGTAGCCAGTTGCACCAATCCTCAATGCCCTGGCCATTTCTGCCTGAAATCTCAAAGATTGCAACATCCGGGTTTAGTTTGTATACTCGTTCCTTAACCGCCTCAACATCAAACTCAAAGTAATCCAGACAGTCAATTTTATTAATTAAAACAGCATCTACATTTGAAAACATCAAAGGATACTTTAGTGGCTTATCATCTCCTTCAGGCACACTTAATATCATTGCACTTTTGGAAGCACCTGTATCGAACTCCGCAGGACATACAAGATTTCCCACGTTTTCAAGTACTACCAAATCGTAGTTTTCTGACCCAAGAGCTTCTAGTCCCTGCCTCGTCATACCAGCATCCAGATGACACATACCTCCCGTATGAACCTGAATAGCCGGGATCTCTGCTTCTAACATTCTTTCTGCATCTACTGCTGAATCTATATCAGCCTCCATGACACCAATCTTAATTTCCTCTTTCATCCTTGTAAGAGTATTAATCAGTGTGGTAGTTTTACCTGCTCCAGGTGATGACATAAGGTTTAACAAAAAGGTTTTCTTCTCTTTCAGTTCCTGTCTTAATTTATTCGCTTCCAAATCATTGTCCGCATAGACACTTTCTTTAATTGTAATAATCTTTAATTGCTCCATACCAATCTCCAATCTAAATAATATTGTAATATGAGACTTAACGTTAATTAACAGAGTTTTTTAACATTTATACTTAGCCTCTTTTTTTGTAAAAGGGTCATCGCAAACAAAACCTATTTATTTGCAACAACCCTTATATGTATTATTAACGATCCGCTGCAGCTACCTCATACTCATGAGTGCCTTTATAGATTTCTTCTTTCAACGGATTAGTATGATACTTCTTCATACGATAAATCTGATATACCAATACTGACACATTAATAATGATTGATAACACAGATACGGTTAACCATGCTGCTGGTTTATGAGATGCATCTACGGAGAATTTAGAATCACTTACAAAAGATGGTACGCTCATGGTGAACATCATCCAAAATGCAAGGGTCTGTGCTCTGTGTTCCAACCATGCACCTTTCTTCATAACGAAATGTGCTATTGTACAGGAAGCCAGGAGTGCTGCACCTGCATAGAAGGAATGGTCGGATACACAGTTATATACATAAGCAAAATTCCAGATGTCATAAGCAATAATCCAAGGCCAAATCATATCCGGCCACATCATATCGTTTCCGCGTTTCTTACTTACATAGATACCCATCCAACCAGTAATTGTTATGATATTGATCAGACCAGCAATACCGTTTAAAAGATTCCAAGGTCCTGATACCATCATAACACCATCCACGATACCATTTGCTTTCATACCAAATACCTGGAAATCACGAATTACTGCTTCAAGAATATTGAATGCCAAAATAAACGGTGGGAACATGAGCCAATACTTATTACGGCATTTTGGGATAAAACGAATTGCCATAAATCCTAGGCAGCCTGCAAGTGCAGAATATACCTTTACCCAATGGAACCAGGTTCCAGTACTTGAGTCTGCTCCAGAAGTGTTTGGCCACACAAAAATAGTTAATACTGCGGGTACCGCAATGAAAAGTACAAGTGATATCCATTTATTAAGTCTGGCAAGCTCATTTAACGCAATCAGGCCTAAAGTTACACCGATCCACATTAAAATTGTGCCAACTGATAAGGTTTCAAATAAAAACATAATACCCTCCTCAAAAATTTTGTTGTTTGTTGTTACTAATTAAATTATACCATTTATGTCCACATTGTCAACTTGTTAACAAACAATATGTGTGTTATAATTAAACTGGTATCTGGTTAGACCAAATTAATTTGGAGGAATGATATGAAATTTAATGAAATAATATCCCCTTCCCTGAAAGAGCTGTTCATTCAGGAAATCGAAAACAGTATTCTCTCCGGAAAATTAGAGATTGGAGAGCAACTCCCTTCCGAGCGCGAGTTAGCCGGAAGCATGAAAGTCAGCCGTGCTGTGGTTAATGCAGGTATAAAAGAAATGGCATTGAAAGGCTTTTTAGAAATCAAACCTCGCTCTGGCACCTATGTGGCAGACTATCGACGTAGTGGTACCATTGATACCCTGCTCTCTATTATGAAATATAATGGCGGGCAACTAAAGCGTGAGGATGTCCGTTCCATCCTTGAACTTAAAGTGGTCTTAGATACTCTTGGTGCAGAGTTATTTCTTACAAAAAATAAAGAAAGTGACTTAAAATCTCTGGAAAACAGGCTCATTAATTTGAGAGAATCCCAGACGAAAGAATTAATAATAGATAATTATTTTGAGTTTTATCAGGAACTTATGCTGTTATCCGGCAACACTTTATTACCTTTAATCTATTATTCTTTTCGTAAGCCAGTGTTAAGTCTTCTTGATCGCTATAGTAGAAAGCATGGAACTGAACCTTTAATACAAACTGCTCAGCATCTTTTTGATGCATTAAAAAGACAGGATTTAGACAATGCTAAGCGCTGTATCAAAGAAAGAATTGGAGAAGCAATAACAGGTTCTAAAGAAATCTATAATGAATAAAAATCTGGTCATACCAGTTTATAAATATTAACTGTTTTTCTAATAGCTCTTGGTATGACACTCCAAATCACTGTTACCTAACATAGTCTATAATAATTTGTTAAAATAAAAACAAACTTTTATCTTAGGGAGGATATTTATGGTAAATGAAAAGATTTTAGATCTGGCGAATCACATTAGCCGAAAAAAGAGAGGGACCAAAAGCGAGATAAAGGCTACTGACCCCGAGTATCTCATTTTAGAGCCGGTTGTGACTGATGCTATGGCAGATGCAGCAATGCATATGGTGATTCGAACGAAATATACAGCAGAATCACTGGCACCTCTCTGTGGAATGACCTTGGAAGAAACTGCGAAGCAATTATATGAATTAGCTGAGGCTGGCGTTTGTTTCGTTAATGAGATTGATGGAGTGGACCATTTCTGGTACGATACCTGGGTGCCAGGTATTATGGAGATGATGGCAGGGCACAAAGAAAATGTTGCAAAATATCCGCAGATAACACAAGCCTTTGAAGCTTACGGACGTGTCCGTGGTCCAATGAGCGCTGGTAGCTTCCCTGTTGGTGTAGGACTTATGCGTGTTATTCCCATTGAAAGTGCAATTGACGGTAACTCTCGTCGTGCCAGCTATGAAGAAATATCAAAATACTTAAACGAAAATACAATCTTTACCGTATCCGATTGCTCCTGTCGTACCGTTCGTGAAGAAATGGGTGAAGGCTGTGGACATTTGAAAGAAGATATGTGTATTCAGATGGGTCATGCCGCAGAATATTATATTAGAACCGGACGTGGTAGACAAATCACCAGAGAAGAGGCTTTTGAAATTATTGACCGCGCTGAAGAAAATGGTTTAATGCATCAAATTCCTAACCTTGACGGTTCGGGACATACCCATGCAATCTGCAATTGCTGTGGTTGTTCCTGTCTCTCACTGCGCTCTGCAGGAATGTTCTATAATGGCGATATGGTACGTTCCAATTATGTTGCTAAGGTTGATAAGAACAAATGCGTGGCTTGTGGTGAGTGTGTGGAAAACTGTCCCGTAAATGCTCTTCAGCTGGGACAAAAAGTATGCTCAAGCACTAAGATCATAGAAGACATTACAAAAAAGGATACTCCAAGAGATACCGAATGGGGTCCAGAAAATTGGAATGTAGATTACCGTTATAACCGTAAAAATGTTGTCGAAACCGGTACCAGTCCCTGCAAGACAGAATGTCCAGCTCACATAGCAGTTCAGGGATATATCAAACTAGCTGCACAGGGACGTTATACAGACGCTCTTGCTCTAATTAAGAAGAACAATCCATTTCCAGCAGTTTGCGGCCGTATTTGTCCGCATGGCTGTGAGTCAGCTTGTACACGTGGGGAACTTGATGAGCCAATTGCAATTGATGAAATAAAGAAATTTATAGCACAACAAGACTTGGATGCTGATAATCGATATGTTCCCAAAAAACGTCATGCATATGGCAAAAAGATTGCTGTTATTGGTGCCGGACCCTCTGGTTTATCCTGTGCTTATTACCTTGCACTTGATGGTTATGAGGTTACAGTTTTTGAAAAGCAGAAAGTTCTAGGTGGAATGTTAACTACCGGAATTCCAACCTTCCGTTTAGAAAAAGAAGTTATTAATGCTGAAATTGATATTCTAAGAGAAGTGGGTGTGCAATTTAAAACAGGTGTTGAGATTGGACGAGACAAAACTATTCAAGACTTACGAGCAGAAGGTTATAAAGCCTTTTATCTTGCTATTGGTGCTCAAGGTGGTCGTAAACTTGGTGTTGAAGGAGAAAATACCCCTGAAGTCATCTCAGGTATCTCGTTCCTTCGTGATGTTAACACCGATACTCCATCACCAGTAAGTGGCAAGGTTATTGTAATTGGTGGTGGAAATGTTGCCATAGACGTTGCCAGAACCGCTGCTCGCCTTCCAGTTACCGCTGTATCCTTATACAGTCTTGAATCTAGGAGTGAAATGCCTGCACTTTCAGAAGAAATAGAGGAAGCGCTGCAAGAAGAGATTTCTATACATAATTCTTGGGGACCAAAGCAAATTATTGTTGAAAATGGTAGAGTAACTGGTGTAGAATTTAAAAAATGCATCTCTGTATTTGATGAAAACAAACGATTTAATCCTGTATTTGATGAGAAGGAAATAATGTTTGTGCCTGCTGACTATGTTCTTCTTTCCATTGGGCAAAGTATTGAGACCAGTGACCTTCTTCTTAATACCTTGGTTGAACGAAATCCAAATGGAACCATAAAAGCGGATTATGTTACTTTACAAACCAGTGAACCAGATATATTCGTAGGTGGAGATGCGTTCACCGGTCCCAAATACGCCATCCATGCAATTGCTGCTGGTAAGGAAGGTGCTATTTCTATTCATCGCTTTGTCAACCGTGGTCAAAGTTTAACCATTGGTCGAGACCGTAAAGAGTACCATTCACTTGATAAGAAGAATGTATTGCTGGATAGCTATGATACTATGCCAAGACAAACCGCTAAGCATGAAAGCCATACTTCCTCTGTTAAATCCTTCCATGATCCGCGCCTTACCTTTACAAAAGAGCAGGTTATGAAAGAAACTGAACGTTGTTTAGGCTGCGGTGTTACTATTGTCGATGAGTATTCCTGCGTAGGTTGTGGTCAATGTACAACAAAATGTAAGTTTGATGCTATTACTTTGGAACGTAGATATGATGGCGAAGGTGTTCGTCTGGAAGATCTGAAACCCGTGGTAATTAAAAATATTCTTAAGCGCAAGGTAAGAATAACCACAAAAAAAGTCAAAAGACTTTTTATTTCAAAATAACTACATAACTGTTGCGAACCAATGCTCATAAACCTTCGGTTTCCTCGCTGTTTGGCTTATAGCAAGCAAAAGATATAAAAAAACTTTTAGGCTAATTTTTATATCATCTGCTTGGTTTTGAACAGTTAGTAACTAATATCGAGAGGTAATATATGCACGAACTAGGCATTATGATACATATTGTAGAAAAAGTGTCCTCACTGGCAGAACAAAACAAATTACAGGAAATTCAAAGCTTAGTTCTTCAAGTAGGTGAACTATCACCTGTTGTTCCTCATTTTTTAGAAGCATGTTATCCCGCTGCAGTGGATGGTACTTTACTCGAGAAAACAGAATTAAAAATAGAAGTTTTAAAGGCAAGTGCACGTTGTCTTCAATGTGATACTATTTACCCCCCTGTGGAACATAAAACTTGCCCTAACTGTAACAGTAAAGAGTTAAACATTATAGGCGGACGGGAATTTTTGATCAAAGAAATTATAGGTTATTAATCAGCAAAATAGGCAGTACTGCATAACGTAGCAGAACTGCCTATTTTTATATTTAAATCCTCCCTGCGTAGGTATCCTTTAATAAGAATAATAGATAGCTAACCCATACAACAGCAAAAATCCAGGAAGACCCAGGAGTCCATTGGTAAGAACACTAATACTATTAATTCCCACATCAAATCCATATCCATAACTTCTTAATACTAAATCCAATAAGTAGATACCTGCTGTACCAATAAAAGCTCGTAGTAGAAAATCAATCAGCATTGCAGGTCTCTTTTTTATAAGACATACTCCAATAAAAATAATACAGCCTACAATTATCGTTATTAATATAATATTGTCCATATGCCTCTCCCTCTTTTACTCATAAATATTTTTAGTTAACACTGCCTTTGTTACATTTATATACCTTGTCATCCATTTTATGTTAATAAATAGAATAAAAGGCAAAATATTTGACTATACTATATACAAATCATTATATAAGGCTGGTGACACTATGCTGTTATTCTCTAAACGGAGACCCCCAAAAGATAATTATATTATCAATGAGATAAATAAAACAAAGATTGCTATGGAAGCAGCTTACTCCAACTTTCAAAACGTTGTAGATCCTGATCTTATTGATAGCTGTATTTATGAGTTAAACGCTGTACAAAACCGATATAAATTTCTATTAAAACTTGCCAAAGAATCCGACACGACTTGCTGTTAAGACATATAAAAGCTGTCCCAGACCATTTTAAGAAAACTATTGTTTTCCTATCGTGTTTTGGGACAGCTTATCTTTCTTATGTAATGTTACATATTATCTTTGGTACACAGCTCTCTTATGTTTCTTTTTCCTTTTAAAGAATTCTATCTCTCTATTAGAAACTTATCCTCCTAAGGTCCGTAGGTTCTCTTATGCGTTTCGTGTAATGTTATCTTCGGTTTTATGGTAAGAATCTTCGGTATCGTCTAAATCCTTTGTGCATTAACATAAAAGTGCTTCTGTATTTTAAAAGCATAATTCTTCTTTTGCCTTAGTTCCCTTTGGTAATTTCTACTGGCAATGATGAACAGCCTCTTTTGTACGTTTACTGGTATCAACCCAGTTCTTTGGTATGCTTAGCTTTTGTACGTTCACTGGTATCTATCCAGTTCTTTGGTATACTTGCTTTTGTACGTTTACTGGTATCATCCCAGTTCTTTGGTATGCATGCTTTTGTACGTTCACTGGTATCTACCCAGTTCTTTGGTATGCTTGGCTTTTGTACATCCTGGTATCTGTCCAGCTCTTTGGTATATATCACTTTTGTACATTTGCTGATGTTCCCATCAATCTCTTTGGTATACTCTGCTTTCGTATCCACACTAATGTTACCACTAGCTTCATGTGTACTTTAAAGTCTTTTGTAGTGGCTTATTTATACCATAAACCCACGGCTCCTGCTATTAGGATCGATGTAAGTCTCATTCAGAGTGCCCTTACCGTAGGTTAAGCCCGCATAGAGCTGCTGCGTGTTACGCATCATTGGTCCGCTGGTGTCAACTTTACTAACACCTTCAAACCCTGTTATAAGTCTTGTTATTACACCTTGAACACCTTCAAGTGAGTCAGGAGTTCTTTTCATAATGGCTGTAATAATCGATTTATTTGCAAATAGGTAGAGGCTAAGTAGATCATAGGAAATCTGGTATTTAAAATCTAACGCCACTATCAGTTCATTGATATATTTATGTGCTCTTTTCAGCTCTTTATCAAAGGTCACAAGGTCCTTTAATTCATGAGCTTCCTTAGCTTCTGCTATTTCTTCCAAAACCATCTCGTATAAAATAACGATAAGCTCACTTTTAGAGGCTTGGGTTATTCTGTTTGCGAAGGTTTGAATTGCCTCTTTTTTCATTAACTAAGTCCTCCTGTCCTTCCTCTTATTAAATTAATTAATTCTGAAGTAAGGATAAGATTGTCTGTGGTCTTTGATTCGCCTGTGCTAACATAGAGGTACCAGCCTGTGCCAGTACATTCTTTTGTGTATAGTTTGCCATTTCAACTGCCATATCTGCATCCGAAATACGGGATAGAGATTCTGTCATATTCTCAGAAGTTGTATCTAAGTTAGAAATGGAGTGCTCTAATCTATTCTGATATGCACCAAGCTTGGAACGAATTGCAGATACTTGATTGATGGCTGTATCAAGTAAAGTAATTGCTGCCTGTGCACCATCTGCTGTACCGATATTCACCTTGTCAATTCCAAGGGTAGCTGGATCCACCTTAGGGATTCTTACAGACATTGTCTGTCCTTCATTTGCACCAATTTGAAGATCCATTGGACCTGCATCAAGAACGGAGATTGTGATGTCTATATTTGAGCCACCAGTAAGAGAAGCCGGAGTATAAGCAGGAGGTACAGCTAATCTTAAATCAGTAAATGAAGTTCCTGCTGTTCCTGCTGTTATTTCTACAACCATGGAAAAATTATCTCTGTCAGATATCGTTACTTTATTCCCAGTAATAGCAACTGTAGCTGTGTTATCAAATTTTGAAGAATAATCTAATGTCGCTTTTGCATCAACACCTGTTCCTACAACTTTGGTAGGTGCTAATCCTAAAAGCGTTGCTAACTCGGGGTCGTCACAATAGATTTCAACCTTTTGATCAGAACCATATTCACTGGAAACAAAAGCCAAACGGTCTCCACCTTTCCAGGTTGTACTTGTATAGCCAGCAAGATCAAGATTCGATGTTGTTGATACAGAAGGTGTTGGATCTACTGAAAACACACTAACTCCAACACTATCACCCGCATCTCTTAATTTCTTGAAAACATCATCCAGCGTATCTCCTTCTTCAATTTTCACTGATTCTCCATTAATATTGATGGAGCCAACTTCACTACTAGTTATAGTTCTGGCAGTTGCATCACCAGTAAAGCCAGCCACATTACCAACAACTACTGCCTGCCTAGCATCCTGCTTAACCGTCAATTTAAAGTCACCCACAGATACTGTATCGGATAAAGAAACTAATGCAACTTTACTATTACTTGAATATGATTTACGATCAATATTACCATCTAATAAGGTCATGGTATTAAACTCTGTTGTCTTGGAGATACGGGTAATCTCTCCGCTTAACTGATCAATTTCTGCCTGAATAGCGTCGCGATCCTCTGCTGTATAGGTACCATTTGCAGATTGTACAGAAAGCTCTCTCATTCTCTGAAGCATTGCTTCAACTTCCACTAATGCACCTTCCGCTGTCTGTATTACAGAGATACCATCGGAGGCATTTCTGGAAGCCTGATCTAAACCAGCAATCTGGGTTCTCATTTTCTCGGAAATTGCTAATCCTGCAGAGTCATCTGCTGCACTGTTGATACGATAACCGGATGATAATCTCTCCAGACTTTTATCTAACATTGAATTTGTCTTTGCTAATTGGTTGTTTGCCTTTAAAGCTGAAATATTATGGTTGATTCTCATATAGTATCACCTAATCCCTTTCTTTTTGGCAGCCATCCTCCTCCATGTACGATGGTACGCTCGATTTATTATAATCATATATTTTTATAGCTTGTCTATAAATCAGCAACCTCCATGTAGCCGATATAAATCGTTAATAACTTTACACTACTTATCTTTTCATACTGCCATTATGATGAGGTGTAACCTCCGGAAAAAGTAGGGATATCTCACCTATCTTTCTGTGAACCACTCTTACATCCTCACTAACTTAAGTAGCGCTGTTCTCGACATCTCGTACAAACTGTATAATTGCTTTAGCAATTTGGTAAAGGGTTCGTTCCATATCGGGATTCGATGCTTCTGTATCTCGTGAAGATTGGCTAGTATAACTATTCGCTTCCTTTTCATTTCTTAGCATTACAAAATCCAATTGTTTTAAGGTTACATCCTGTTCTTCAATTGTACTTCTTAGCAACTGCGAATTCCTACTCATTTGCTCTAGTCCGCTCCGGCTGTCACTGCCAATGAAGCCCTGAAGTCCATTCTCTTTTAAGGAGAATTCTGTCTTTACATTACCTAGTTGTTCCGACCAGGTAGTGACACTTACCTTTCCTGACCCTGTAGCTCCTCTTAAGATGGTCAGGTTCATATTTGTAATACCATTTTTTGTTTCTATTGGTATTTGATAAAATTCTTTTTCTGCAAGTGTTCTTAAAAATTTCATCTGCTGCCCCAAGCTTTTCAACTCGGCCAATCTCTGATTGTCTATCTTTTCTTCCGAATAAGATTGTTCAATTATAGCTTCTGCATCCTGTTCTAACTGAATATAAGTTTCTACTGCAGAATGCCTGTCGATTAATGTATCGGACAATTGCTCCAAATCCTTAAGAGTATTTTCTGATTTTTCGACTTTTTCTTCTTTTTGTAATTTCAGCAGCTTCTTAATGGGGGATTCTCCGTTACTTAGCATATAGTTTGCCATCATAAGATTAGCTGGAGTATTGGGGACTCTATAGTTATTCAGAAATCGAAGCGCCTGTTCGGAATTCTTGCATAATTCCCTAATCTCTTGAACCTTCTTTGAATATTCCTCTTCCTCCAACTGGTCATCTTCCAGCTGTGCAAGCCGATCAAACAGCTTTTCAACCGGAACATCCTTGATGCTCTCCCATATTCCCTTAGCCGAAATATTGTTTAAGAGAGAAGGTGTTATTCCCGCTTTCATTTCTTTTAAAAGCTGCCCAATATAATCTGTCTTTTCTTGAATTCCTTCATTGTTGGAATTCACTTCCTCTGAATTAATATTATTATCTAATGTCTTGTCTCCCCCAGCGAATTCTCTTACTTGTTCCGCTATTGATTCCGCATTCCTATTCAAGCCTTGTAACGTTCCGAATTCATCATCAATTACCGCGTCTAGATGCCCCTTCTTGTGTGTATTCACTGCCCGAAGCAATCCTTCCAGGGTCACTTCCTGATTTGCCTTTAGTAATGCCCCAACTGCTGCCCCGTCTGATTTCTCCACGTTATAAAGCAGTCGATAAACACCAATATAAGCCTTTCTTTCACTTGGAGTAATATCATTTGTCTTTTCCAGTCTATGTAAAAATGTACTGAATTTCTCTTCTGAAGAAATACCCTGTTCTTCCCTTATGTGGTTCACTGTTTGATTTAACTCGTCAATGGTCATTTGCATTGGATTTAATTGCTCTTTCAGCATTCGAACAGTCACTGCTGGATGTAAGTTATTGATTAAATTTGATACCTTCTGGTCATATGCCTTAACTTGTGCAAGGGAGGTCTCGTTAATTTCCATCTGATTGTAACCTAATATTCGTGCAGCTCTTCGATTTTGCTCTGTATTCTCAATCTGAAGCTCCTCCAATAGGGAATCAACCTTTGCAAATGCCTTTTTAATGGAATCACCATACTCACTGTTTGGAACCGTCATCAAGGTTTCATATGCCACACCAGCTTTTGCAAATTCAGCTTGCAGTTTATTACCTTCTGTCAGAAGGCCTGGAATCGTTATACTGCTCCTAATACTAAGCGTACTGCCTAGCACCTGGCTTGGAAGGTTTCTCAACGCTTCCATGCTTTGAGTTGTCTCTTTTAAATGCTCCAGTGAAGTTGAGTCAAATACAGCATCTGCCTCCAAAGCCAGATCTTTATAGTAACTATCCTCTAATTGTTTTAATGCATCAACTACCTTACTAAGTTCATTGGTTTCTATGGAGAAGCCCTGCTTTTCCAGCTTTGCTGCAGCTTCTATAGTCATTTTCAGTCGGATTTCCTCCAGCTGTCTCTTTGCTCTTACTTCCTTATAGGCCTTACTGTCAACTACCTCACTCTCTTGTTCAGAGGTTAAATCAGGTTCAATTGCAGTTTCCTCATCCAATATTTGTTCTATTTCAATATTTTTTTCAATTGCTACCCGCTTATCTAATTCCGAGTTTTCCTGTATTGCAATCAAATTCCTTAAGGTTAGTTCCGTATCCGTCTCCACTGCCTTGGATACACTATCCTCGGTTATAGTGTTTAACTTATCTACTAATTTGCTTGCACTTTCCCCTGTACCTGTTAACACAGCATCCTTTGGATGTAGCCCTTGACTCATTCCTTCCAGCATTCGGTTAAGCATTTGTTCCGGATTTCTGTTATCCTTTAACTGCTCTAACTCCTTCTTATAGGCAAAGGTCTCAGGTGTTAACGGGATTTTACTTTCCACCAGCCACTTTGCAGAATCAATCTCACTCTCCGTAGCTACAAATCCTGCCTCTTGAATTACGTCCTTTACTTGACCTAACAGCTCGTTCCAGTCCTGTGAAGCTATCGGCTCCTTTGTTAGTTTTGTACTGCTATAATATGCCTTATATAAATTCTCTGTGGTTGGTGCAAGGTTTTTTGAAATAAGACTTTGCATGGCCTTGTCATCCATCGCAGGTGTTGAATCTAATAACGAAAATGCAGAGGTTAATTTGGCTATATTGTCGGGAGTTGCAGGTAAATTTGCCTCCTCAAGTCTAATCTTAAGTTCCAGGGGATCAAAGGACATTTTATTTTCCTTCTGTTTCCTTGCTTCTACGCTGGATACCTCTTGTTTCTTTTTATCCTCTGTATCCTTCGGTTTTTCTGCTTTTTGACTCTCCTTGTTCTTAACTCGGTCAAGCACTCTTTGGAGTCCTTGAAGGGTATAGTTTTGTGGATCAAATCCCTCTTGTTCCATGTTCTTATAATCAAGTTCCGTCAGCCTTCCTTCCACCTCTTTTAGGCTATCCAGACTGTCTTTGCTCTCTTGCTCCTGCTCGGCTCTTCTAGCTGACTTCTCTTTCTTTGCCAGAACTGTCTCCCAGTCAGCCTCTACTGCCAACTTTGCTCGAAATGAGGTCTTTCTGCTGCCGTCATCAGGATCTAATATTCTAAGTTCTATTTCATTCTTGGTGGTCTTCAGTATTTCAAAGGTCTTTACCTCTCCTGGTTTTACCTTTCCCACCACATCCTTCGGTGCACTAACTTTCTGACCATTAAAATCAAAGGTCACCTGTTCTGCTACTGAAATAACAACCCCAGTAATTTGCTGACCTTTTTTCATGAAAGATAAACCTTGTCCATTCTTATCTTTATCTATTGTAACCTGTCCAGACAGAATTTTCGCTGTTTTGTTCAGGTTTGCCATATTCTTTGAAACAATCTGATTCATACCTATCTCCCGTTCTCTTTCTGCAGGATAAATCGAACTTTTCCTGTCGTTCTTTACACGTGAAACGACTTTACCTCTATTATTTCGGCAGTTTGTACGTTTTTCTTAACCCGGGAAGATAGGCCTGGCTCGGTAATAAATGACAGGTGACACCAAAGGTGTTCGTAGCTGCGAATTATTAACCTGAAAAAAGCTTTTCTATAATATATTTCAAAGACATTTGCTATTATAGAAAAAATAATAATATAACTTCTTATCGGTAATTTTGATGAATAAACATGAATATATAAATAAAAATCCAAACCGTGTGTGCATTAATTACTACGAAAGAATTATCAGTATTTAAAGGCATGACACTATGGGAGGTTGTAATGAAAATAAGAAGGTTGTTTTTTTATACTATACTATTCACTGTCCTCTGCCTAACCCTGTTATTAAGCGGATGCAGCCTGAAAAAAACAGAGTCTTCGGAACAAGATAAGTTCGATAGCTTTTTAAATGATTTGTTTGTCGTTGAGGTCCAATCAGATAGCATTTCCATGAATTATTCTTTGGCCTCTCCCGAAAATTTTGGTATTACGCAGGAGAAGGCTACCCTGGGTGAATATAGTGTTAGTAACATGACAAAAGATCTTTCTTCCTCGGAGAACTACCTGGCAAGGCTGAAATCCTTTGATTATCAGCTCCTATCCTCAGACCAAAAATTAACCTATGAGATTGTTAAGACCTATCTAGAGCAAGACCTAGGTTTAGGCGACTTTATGTATTACGATGAATGTCTGGGACCAACCACTGGCATTCAAGCTCAATTACCAATTCTATTAGCTGAATATAGTTTTTATAGTAAGTCTGACATAGATACCTATATTGACCTACTCACTTGTGTTTATAGTTATTTTGAAGATTTAGCTCAGTATGAACGTGAAAAATCAAAAGCTGGTCTTTTTATGAGTGACGCTGTAGCCGCTCAAATAATTGAGCAATGTAATTCCTTTATTGAAAACCCCAAAGAAAATTTCTTAATACAATATTTTGATGAAAAAATAATGAACTATACCGGTTTAACTAAAGAAGAAATTACTACCTACAAGGTAAAAAATAAAGAGGCTGTACTTACCCATGTCATTCCTGCTTACAAATTATTAATTAAAACGCTAACTGAACTTATGGGAACCGGTACAAACGATGCCGGTCTATACTATTACCCAAAGGGCCAATCCTATTATGAAAAAGTAGCTAAGATTAAAACTGGTTCAGATAAAAGTATGCAAGAAATGATTAAAATGCTGGACACTGCAATTGGTGACGGACTTGTTGATATTACTGCTTTAACAACTGCAGATCCAAACCTGATTGATAAGTATCTATCCTTTGAATCTTTTCCTTTAACAGATCCAAATGATATTATAAGTGACTTGAAATCCGATATTCAAAAAGATTTCCCACCAACAGCAACCGTGAACTGCAATATTAAATATGTACCCGATTCCCTTGCAGAATATTTAAGTCCTGCCATGTATCTAATCCCACCCATTGATAATTATAAGGATAATAATATCTACATCAATGGTAACGATGCTAAAACTCTATCCATGATTTATACCACTGTGGCGCATGAAGGATATCCAGGTCATCTCTATCAATGTGTTTATTTTAGAAGTAAAAACCCATCACCTATCCGTAATTTATTAAACTTTGTCGGATATGATGAAGGCTGGGCTACTTATGTTGAAATGTATTCCTATCACACCTCTGGAATTGACGAGATGCTTGCTGATTTCCTTGAGCTTAACAACATTGTAATCCTTTGTATGTATGCCCGTACGGACATTGGCATCCATTATGAGGGCTGGACAAAGAGAACGGCAGTAGACTATGTCAATGACTTTATCGGTGATGATGAGATTGCAGGTGCAATCTATGATACCTTACTGGAAGAGCCCGCTATCTATCTTCCCTATGCAATTGGTTATCTTGAAATAATGGAACTTAGAAAACAAGCAGAACGAGAATTAGCTGGCAACTTTGTTGCAAAAGATTTTCATACCTTTTTACTGGATATTGGGCCAGCGCAGTTTGGAATTATAAAAGATAAAATGAACTTGTGGATTGAAAATACCGTAAAGTAAGACGAAACGCCAAAACAGCAGCTGGATAAGGATCATCCATGCTGCTGTTTTTAATAATTTAGTGACTACTCAGAACCAAGCTCGAAACTCTGTGGTTTCCCACTGTATGATTCTGAACTGTTACAAGTATTATTGTATTTCTGCTCCTGATGGCATAGGCTTTTCTGGTACCATTAGTGCAAGATTACCTTCTGCATCCTCTGCACAAAGTAACATACCCTCTGATAACATTCCAGCTAAAGTCGCAGGTTTTAGGTTAACAACTACCATTACCTTCTTTCCAACCATCTGTTCCGGAGTATAATGAGCCTTAATTCCAGATACAATTTGCTTTACCTGAGAACCAATTTTAACTTGGGAACATAATAACTTCTTAGATTTCTTTACCTCTTCACAGGCAATTATCTCGCCAATCTGGAACTGAAGCTTTGCAAAATCATCATAGGTAATCTCTGCTTTTGCTTCTATATCAATAAAGTCTGCTTTCTCTTCTTTTACTTCCTCGGCAACTGCCTCTGCTACTTCGTTCACTTCCTTTGATGCTTCCACTTTCTCAAGTACCTCCTTAATATCTAAACGTGCAAATAAAATCTCAGGTGTCTCTGTAACTTTGGTTCCATCTGGGTATAAGCCATAGCTTTCAAATTCTCCGATTAAACGTGGCTTTGCTGATAGCTGTGAAAGAATCTTAGCTGCTGTTTCTGGCATAAAGGATTCTAATAAACTAGCACCTATACAGATACTCTCGGTCAAATGATATAGAACAGTTGCAAGTCTATCCTTCTTCTCTTCATCTTTTGCCAGCACCCAAGGCATCGTCTCATCAATGTATTTATTACAGCGCTTAAACAAGGTGAAAATTTCAGTAAGCGCATCCGCCACACGTAACTTCTCCATCTTGGCAATTACCTTTTTCGGAGTCTCAAGTGCTAATGCCTTAAGTTCTTCGTCAAACGCCTCTGCTACCTTACCATCTCTTACAATACCACCAAAATACTTATTAGACATGGAAATCGTACGATTTACCAAGTTACCTAAGGTGTTTGCCAGGTCCGAATTAATTCTTTCTACTAGCAGCTCCCAGGAAATCGTTCCATCGTTGTCAAATGGCATCTCATGAAGAACAAAATAACGAACAGCATCTACACCAAAAATCTTTACCAAATCATCCGCATAAAGAACGTTGCCTCTGGACTTGCTCATCTTATCGCCTGCGCTGCCCTGCATTAGCCAAGGATGCCCAAATACCTGCTTGGGCAGAGGAACTTCTAATGCCATTAATATAATTGGCCAGTATATGGTATGGAAACGAATAATATCCTTACCAATCAAGTGAAGATCACATGGCCAGAACTTATTATAAAGGTCTGTATGATTTCCCTCCACATCATAACCAATTCCGGTAATATAATTACTTAAGGCATCCAGCCATACATACACCACATGTCTGTCATCGAAATCTACCGGAATGCCCCATTTAAATGAGGTTCTTGATACACAGAGATCCTGAAGTCCTGGAAGCAAAAAGTTATTCATCATCTCATTCTTTCTGGATTCTGGTTGTATAAAGTCAGGATGGGTATTGATATGCTCAATCAAACGATCTGCATACTTGCTAAGTTTCAAGAAATATGCTTCTTCTTTAGCAGGCTGAACGTCTCTGCCACAGTCAGGGCACTTGCCATTGTTCAGCTGTGACTGCGTAAAAAAGGATTCACAAGGGGTACAATACATACCTTCATAATGTCCTTTATAAATATCACCTTTTTCATACAGCTTTTTAAATATCTTCTGAACCTGTTTCTCATGATCTTCATCTGTGGTACGAATAAATTTATCATAGGAAGTATTCATTAAATCCCAGATACCTTTAATCTGTCCTGCAATTCCATCCACGAATTCTTTTGGTGAAATACCTGCATCTGCTGCTTTTAACTCAATCTTTTGTCCATGCTCATCCGTCCCTGTCTGAAAGAATACATCAAACCCTTCCAATCGTTTAAAGCGTGCTATACTGTCTGCCAATACAATTTCATAAGTATTCCCTATGTGCGGCTTACCAGAAGTATAGGCAATTGCTGTTGTAATATAATACGGTTTTTTACTCATATTATCATTCCTTTCTATATCTTGTTGCTTCATTTTCATAATATATTTCTTTCCCTTGCTCCGATTTTTGATTATCCGAGATCAGATGCTGCTTCTTCCCAATAAAAAAACTCCCATCCTTAAATCACTTTAAAGACGAGAGAAACTCCCGTGGTACCACTTTAATTTACCCCTACCTCTCGATAAGAGCCTTAATCACTGCAAATCTACAGCTAGCATTTTTAACGGTTGCTACCGTCGCAGCCTAAGATTACTCCTCGGTGCGCAGCTCCAAGACCATCTTCAACAGCTTCCCGAGATTATAAAACAATCCGAGTACGAACTCATTCCCCCATCTCAGCCTACTGGGGTTCTCTGTCAACCGTTCCACTGCCTACTCTTCTTTTCAAAGCCTTTTATCCATATTTATGTCAAAGTATACCATGTGAATCTTACTTTGTCAATTTTAATACTTACTTTAAGTTTAACATAATCTAACTGTATTATTCGGGTAATAGCAAAATTATTATCTTCATGTTATACTAGTTACATGTGATATCTTATTAAGGTATCTTCTATTGTATTTTATAAAATCGGTAACTGTTTAGTCATAAGCGAAAGGAAACCATATGAAAAACCTTCAACTAAAAACCCATTACTTATTAAGAATATTACCTGTTACAATCTTCTTAATTATAATAGTTACTACCTTTTCAGCCTGTCAAACAAAATCAAAAAGTAATACCTCCCAGGACGTTACCACGAATCCACAAATCACTTCTCCTATACCTACATCACCGGAGAGCGAACCAAACTTGGGTTCCTCTGAGATTACACCGTCAATTATAAATACAAGTGGTAACACAATTGGAACAAGATTTCAGTTGCCTGCAGGCTATACCCGTTTAGAATCTGATTCTAGTGATTTTTCTAGGTTTTTATCTACTCTGACTTTGAGACCTGCTGGTAGTGAAGTTTTATTGTATGATGGTTCACCAAAACCAAATCAAGACTCCCATGTGGCTATCTTTGATTTGGATATTGGAGACCGGGACCTTCAACAATGCGCTGATTCAGCTATTCGGATTTATGCCGAGTATTATTGGTCTATTGGCGAATATGATAAAATAGCCTTCCACTTAACAAATGGCTTCCTAATGGAGTATACAAAATGGAGAGAAGGCATGCGTCTGGTTGTAGATGGCAACGATGTTTCCTGGTCTAAAAAGAAAACCTATGATGATTCCTATGAGGAGTTTCGCAATTACTTAAATATGGTATTCGCCTACGCTGGAACCTTATCTTTATCTCAGGAAAGCAGCACAATTTCAATAAATGAAGCCCTTCCTGGCGATATGTTCTTGGAGGGAGGAAGCCCTGGTCATTGTATTATGATTGTTGATGTGGCTGTAGACGGTAACGGCAATAAGTGCTTTCTTCTGGCGCAGGGTTATATGCCAGCTCAGGAATTTCACATTATTAAAAACCCGTTACACGAGGATGATCCCTGGTATTATACCAATGAAATAACCTATCCTTTTGAAACCCCTTCCTGGAGCTTTGGTGATAATTCACTGGTTAGGTGGAATAGTCTTGCACTAAATTCGTCCCAAAGCTCACTTACCGCTGATGATACCTCCAGTCTTACCTTACTCGCGGTTGGCGACAACCTGATTCATATCCAAGTAATAGAGAGCGGCGAGCAGGCGGATGGAACTTATAATTATGACCATCTTTATACTAATTTAAAGCAGGAAATCTCTGAAGCTGATATTGCAGTTATTAACCAAGAAACCATACTAGGAGGAGATCAATTTCCCTATTCCGGCTACCCTAACTTTAATTCTCCTGAAGAAATAGGTAATGCAGTAATTAAGGCGGGCTTTGATGTGGTATTACAAGCAACCAATCATACCATGGACATGGGTCTTAACGGTGTACTTAATACCTTTGATTTTTGGGACAAACATCCAGAGATCACAGTCCTAGGAATTAATAAATCAGAAGAGGAAAGAGAACAGATTAAAATAGTAGAGAAAAACGGAATAAAGCTGGCGATGCTTAATTACACCTTTAGTTTGAACGGTTATACCGTGCCAAAGGATATGCCCTATCTAGTGAATATGCTGGATAAGGAAAAAATGGCTGCTGACATTGAAAAAGCAGAACAGCTTGCAGACTTTACCATTGTATTTCCTCATTGGGGTACTGAATATGTATATGAACCTACTAATGCTCAAGAGAACCTCACCTCCTTTTTTTATGAACAAGGGGTGGATCTTATAATTGGTACTCATCCACATGTCCTTGAGCCGGTAGAATGGATTGAAGATAATTCCGATCACAGAATGTTAGTTTATTACTCACTGGGTAACTTTATTTCCTATCAGCGGGAAGCACCAAGAATGCTAGGTGGAATTGCTAATGTTACCATAACTAAGGATGATGGGGGAACCTATATTAGCGATTCCTCTATTACTCCTATTGTGACCCATTATGAAAATGGTCCCGCAGATTACCATTATGCCTTATATGAACTTGATGATTATAGTGAAGCACTTGCTAAGGTTCACGGTGTATCCGACCTTGCTCAGAATGGACCTATTACATATCAAGACACTTTAGAATTAGCAAAAGAAGTTCTTGGCTCCTGGTATCCGCCAGAAGAATAAGGTATTAGTAAACTAACCTTTTCTTATAAATAAAAAAACAAGGTTGACCAAAAAGGTACATCCCCTTGGATATACGTTTTAGTCAACCTTGCTTTTTATTTCTCTACCCTCTCGCTTCCCCAACTTCATTCCTCTGGGTAATACCTTCTCCAGTACTAACCTTAAATAGAGTATCAAATTTTAGTTAATATGTCAATAGTATTTGTTTAGATTCGCTTTATTACTGTCAATATGCATAAAAAAATCGTTAGACATATTTCGCCACCTTCCCTCTAATAGTGTTTTTATGTTCACGGTAACTATATCTAGTAATAGTGATTTATATAATAACTACATTATTGCATTCCCTACTTGATAAACTTATAAAAATCATTTATTCTTACATTGATACAATGAGCTTAGAAGGTGTGTGTAATATGGACAAGGATCTATTTTTAAGAATATGTGATGATGTCATCGGACAATGTCAGGGTATGAATGGCATTGGAACCTTAGCCGAAAAAACAGTACATTCAGTTTTAAAAAGCTATTATTCTCCTGATACGCTAAACCATGAAGTTAAAATAGGTGGTTTTGTGGCGGACATCTGCACTGGCAATGAAATTCTTGAAATACAAACACGAAATTTTGATAAGCTTAGAAAAAAATTAACCACGTACTTAGAGATATCTCCGGTAACTATTGTATATCCTATCCACAACATTAAATATTTACGATGGGTTAATCCACAGACCGGTGAAATTAGTCCACCGAGGAAATCTCCCAAAAAAGGCTCCCCTTTTTCTATTTTTCCAGAATTATATCGCATAAAAGATTTTTTACTTCATCCAAATCTTAAATTTAAAATAGTTATGCTGGATTTAGAAGAATATCGGTTCTTGGATGGTTGGAGCCAGGATAAAAAGAAAGGGTCTAGTCGTTGTGATCGAATACCCACGGAACTAATCAACGAAATTACAATTGATAATCCTACTTCCTATCAGTTGCTTATTCCTGAGGCTCTTAATGCTACTTTTACATCAAGGGATTATAAATCTGCTTCTGGTTTATCACTAAAACAGGCTCAAACAGCTCTGCTTGTTCTTTATTATGTTGGTGCTGTTGAACGAATAGGAAAAAAGGGAAATACTCATATTTATAAGAGGACCTATGACCTGCTTTAAAAATAACATTGTACTTTTTATTTTATAAAATATATATAGGAGGAATTAATGATGAACGACGAACTCAATCTTACAGAAGAAACCACGTTACAAAACCCAGTTACCACCGATATTAATGATAATGTCTCTGAGGAAATAGTAGAGGTTATTCCCTCCATGGATGATTTCAAAGAAGAAATTGCAAGGTCTTTCAAAAAGATTAACGAGGGTGATATATTAAAGGGTACTGTAATTGGAATTTCAGAAGCAGAGGTGACCCTTGACCTTGGATATTATACGGAAGGGATTATTAAATTAGAGGAACTTAGTAATGATCCTGGCTTTTCCATAAAGGCAGATGTTACCCTTGGAGAAGAAATATCCGCAACCGTTATACGTGAAGATGATGGGCATGGACATATCCTTCTCTCCAGAAAAAGAGCCGATGATATTCTTGCCTGGGATCACCTGATTGAAGCAATGAACTCTAAGAAAATTTATCGCGTAAAAATCTCACAAGCAGTAAATGCTGGTGTCGTAACATATTTGCATGGAATTCGTGCCTTTATTCCTGCCTCACAGCTTTCCATGACCTATGCGGAGGACCTAGATGCTTGGGTTGGCAAAGAACTTGATGTGATTGTTATCACAGCAAATGCTGAAGACAAGAAGCTTGTATTATCTGGTAAAGAAGTGGAAAGAGATATTGAGCTCAAAGAAAGAAAGGGTAAAATCTCTCGTCTTCAAGTTGGTATCGTAACCACTGGTACCGTAGAAAAAATAACCACCTACGGCGCTTTTGTTAACATTGGAGAAGGCTTATCTGGTCTTTTGCACATTTCTCAGATATGTGATAAGAGAATTAAAACTCCAACAGAAGTAATTAAAGAAGGACAAACAATAACGGTAAAAGTACTTGAGGTAAAAGACGGTAAAATAAGTCTTAGCATGAAGGCTGTGGAAGAAAAAGAAGACGTTATTGAAGATGTGGAAGAGGCTCCTGCATCCTATACTACTGGAGAAGAAGCTACTACTGGATTGGCGGCACTATTAAAAAATATTAAACTGTAATTGGTAGTTGGTAGATATTATATTACAAAAGGCTCTAAAAGTTCCTAATAAGGTAAGGAGAACTTTTAGAGCCTTAATATTATAGCCTAAAGGGCAGTAAATCCAGATAGAATAGAACAGCAATTGTCATTGCACAAATTCCAAAGATATTAAAAATAACCATAAACCATAAGAGTCCGTGCCCTCTCCTAACTCGCTTATCCAAATTATCAAGGCTATTCAGTAGCTCTGTCTGCATCACTTTATTTTGATAAAGAGTCTGTCTTTGCAACTCCAGTTGTAATTCGTTTATACGGTTAACAACATTCCTATCCAGACCTTCCACATTTTTATCTAGCTCTCCAAAACTATGAACCAAAGCTTCAAGTCCTTTTTCCAGCACCTCCAATTTATCCTTAGCAGAAGTGTCCGAATTCATTTCTTCAATTAACTCAGCTATTTTATCTCCTTGTTCCTTGAGAAACGTCATATCAAGAGCTGTTTGGACAACAGAAAGTTGATTATCTATTTTTCGCCTGTCATACCCCTCCAACTTACTGGTATATTCCAGCATAGTTCTTTTATAACTCTCCAGGGTCTCTCGATATTCCGAAAGCTTTCTTTCATATTGTGCTGTAGATTCTGTCGCACCACTTCTTCGTAAAGTGACTTCCTTCTTTACGGGTAGTCCGAATGTTAAATTCATACGTACCTCTCCTTTACCTAAGTACGAAAACCGAACATCATTCGCTTTCTCCCTGATTTTTTTGTCTCGGTTTTCTTTTCTATCGTTTTCTCAATCACTTGCTCTGTAATTATTTGTTCTTCTTCCGTAATAATCGTCCCGAAAGCTTCGGCTACAATGGAGGAATACGTCTCTGTTATCTCCCCATGCATCTCCTCGATGCGATCTTTACTAAAACTTTTTATTTCTTCATTTAAGCTTAGCATTTTTTGATCAAGATATGCAACAATATCTGAACATTCTTTTAATTCTTTACTAATATGCTCTGGAGCATTGCCTTCAAATTTATAATATATTTTGTGTTCAAGGCTTGCCCAGAAATCCATAGCTATTGTTCTTATTTGAATTTCTACTTTAGTTTCTACGGTTCTGTCCGATAGATAAACTGGAATGGATATAATCATGTGATAGCTTGTATAACCATTGCTCTTGGGACACATAATATAATCCTTAACCTTTAACACCTTAACATCACTCTGATTAGCTACTAAATCCGCGATACGATAAATATCAGAAGTAAAGGAACAGATAATTCGAATTCCCGCCACATCATTTACATATTTAACAATATTTTCAACACTAAGATCTCGACCACTATGCCGTAGCTTCTTTACTATGCTTTGTGGTGATTTAAGTCTAGAAGTAATATGTTCAATTGGATTATATTGGTGTGCCCTTTTAAATTCATTATTTAATATTTCAAGTTTTGTATTAATTTCTTTTAAAGCCGCATCATAAAGTAGCAGAGCATTACCCCACTCCTCTGCTTCATCATAAAATATTGGAAGGTCCATCTCATCGTCCATCCTTTTTAATATATAGTTTATCTCATCGTGTCATTTATATATAAATAAAATTATATTAATCTTTTCTACAATATCCAATTCATTAATTTAACGTAAACCAGCCATTATCGTAGAATAAGAAACAATTTAATGTTTCAAGTATGTTCACAGTATAACATATAAATATGAACAATTCTTGAAGGTTTTGAAAACTTAATTAAAAATTAAGAAAATACATATGTCTTTAATAAAAAGACATATGTTTGAAATTAGTATGTCATATTTCATATTTTTCAACTTTTTGTGTCTATTTTTGCATTAGTTTCAATTTTTTTAAATTTTTGGTAAAAATACATTGACAAGACAAGTATCCAAAAGCTATAATGTTGGAAGACTATTACAGAAAGTGAGGTAAACACATGTTATTAAGAATTAAAAACTCCGGCAATACAATTGAACAGAATGTTATATGTGGTATTACCTCATGGATTCGAATTTATTAAGTGATAATCACTCCCTTTCCTGTATGCTGCTGCCAGGACTTGGAAGAAATTATACTCATATTTGACGTCTATGCCGAGGTATAACCATGCCGCGGCTTTTTTATTGCAAAAAAACAAGTATTTAACCAATCGTTGCTTGGTTGAGCTTTCTCTTTGCATAAAAATGGGGGGCGGCAAATGCTTAATCGCATTGAGTTAAATAAATTCAAACCATGAGAAAATATAATAACAATCTAATTATTACTTAAGCAACAAACACTGGGAGCATCGAGGGAATGCAGAATTGGAGGAATATGAAGTTATCAAAATATATTATAAAACATTGGTATATCTATTTAGCTGCTGTTGTATGTATCGTGATTGCAGTATCGCTTGATATGTTATCACCACAGGTAACACAGCGTGTTATAGATAATGTTATTATAGGGGGAGATCTTGAACTCTTTCCAAAGTTACTTATTTTAATTTTTATCATTGGGCTAGGAAGAATGATCTTTCAATATGTAAAGGAATTAATCTTTGACTTAATTAGCTCAAAAATTGCTGTTAACATTAGAAGAGATCTATTTGCACATATTCAAAGTCTTTCACTAAACTTCTTTGAAAAAAATAATACCGGCGAATTAATGTCTCGTGTCAAAGATGATGTAGACCGGATCTGGGGTGGAATTGGCTTTGTTGGTATGCTACTCATTGAAATTATAATTCATACAAGTATCGTACTTTACTGTATGTATAGCATCAGCCCGACACTTGCCATTATTCCGACTATAATTTTACCTTTCATGGGTGCACTTGCTATTTTTATGGAAAAGAAGCTAGATAAGGTTTATGAAGAAATTAGTGAAGAGAATTCAAAATTAAATCTAGTGGCACAGGAAAACTTATCCGGAGTTAGAACGGTTAAAGCTTTTGCCAGAGAAAAACATGAGATTAAAAAGTTTTTATCTCATAACAAGAAGTATTATGATCTAAATATGCAACAATCTAGGGTTTTTATTAAGTATTTTCCTTACTTTCAATTTGTGACAAAGCTTTTACCTTTAGTTGCAATTATATTAGGTGGTTTTCAAGTAATTGAAGGTAAACTAACCCTTGGCCAATTAGGTGCCTTCACAGAATATTCTATGAATATTGTATGGCCTATGGAAATGCTAGGCTGGTTATCCAATGAGTTTGCTGCTGCAATTGCTTCTGGTAAGAGACTTAAAAAAATCCATGCAGAGGAACCAATGATTAAGGATTCCTTACAGCCTACTGTTCTTGATGAGGTTCGTGGATCAGTAGAGTTTAATAACGTCACCCTTTCTCTTTCAGAGAAGACCATTCTATCGGACATCAGCTTTGAACTAAAGGCAGGAAAGACAATTGGTATTATGGGTGCAACAGGAACAGGTAAGAGCTCCATTATTAATTTACTGCAACGCTTCTATGATGCAAGCGAAGGTGAAATTAAACTGGATGGCGTAAATATAAAAGACCTTTCCTTAAAACAACTTAGACAAAGCATTTCACTCGTAATGCAGGATGTATTCCTTTTCTCAGACAGTATTAGCGAGAATGTAAAATTAGGTAAAAAGAACTTCCTTAATCAAGAGGAGATTGTAGAAGCAGCAGCTAGTGCCCAAGCAAAAGACTTTATTGAAAAGATGGAAGATCAGTATGAAACTATCATTGGTGAACGAGGTGTTGGTCTGTCCGGTGGTCAGAAGCAGAGAATAAGTATCGCCAGGGCACTTGCCAAAAAAACACCTATCCTGGTACTTGATGACTCTACCTCTGCTCTTGATATGGAAACAGAGCTTATGATTCAAAGAGCCTTAACTCAATTAGAGGCTACCAAGATTATTATAGCTCATCGTATCTCAGCTGTTCGTAATGCTGACGAGATTATCATTCTCGAAGAAGGAAAAATTGTGGAACGCGGAACCCATGAAACATTATTAATGCAAAAGGGTTACTATTATAAAACTTATCAGGCACAGTATGGGGATTACTCTGTTCTAGGCAAGGAGAATCTCCCGAGTGAGACTCTTCCTCAAGAAACACAAGAACAGGAAACTCCTGAATCTGGGTCAATTGAAAGGAGAGTGACAGCATGGCAGTAAATGCGATTAAGGATGATGAATATCTCCAATCCGTCAGTAAAAAGACTACACTAATACGATTATTTCGTTATATGCTCGCTTATAGAGCCCCTATTATTGCTGTAATTATAATTATGCTAGCAACCGTAGCAATATCAATTGTGAACCCACTTATCATTCGTAGGGCAATTGACGTTTACGTTGCAGCAAAGGATTTAAAGGGCTTATTTATTCTAGGTGCCTTTGCCCTAAGCTTAAATATTATATTCATTCTATTAGTAAAGCTTCGAATGTTCTTAATGGCAAGAATATCGAACAATGTACTACTTACGATCCGTCAGGAATTGTACACTCATATACAGAAATTAAGCTTTAGCTTTTTTGACAGTCGTCCTACCGGAAAGATTCTTGCCAGAATTATTGGAGATGTTAACTCCTTAAAGGATGTTCTCTCCAACAGTGTTACAACCTTAATACCTGACTTTATAACTATTTGCGCCGTAGTAACAATTATGATGGTAATTAATTGGCGTCTTGCTTTAGCATCATTAATTTCTTTACCTTTAATGATGTTTGGCCTATGGTACATTCAGACCCGTTCTCATAAGAGATGGCAACTTCATCGTAAGAAAAGTTCTAATTTAAATGCTTTTATTCATGAGGATCTATCAGGTATGAGAATTATACAAAGCTTTACAGCGGAAGAAGAAACTGCAGAAAGCTTTGATGGCTACTTAAAAGAACATCGTGACTCCTTTGTAAAAGCAATTATACTAAATGATGCCTTTGGTTCCGTCATTGATATTAGTTGGGGTATCGGCTCCTTGTCCATGTATTTTGTTGCTGTTAGCCTCCTTGGAATAGATGCTGGCAGTGTAGGAACTCTAATGGCCTTTGCTATGTATATCAATATGTTCTGGCATCCTATTATGAATTTAAGTAACTTCTATAATCAGTTAATTACTAATATAACTGGTGCAGAACGTATCTTTGACATTATGGATACTCAACCAGAGATTTCAGACTCAGCCGAGGTAATAGAACTACCGGAAATTACAGGTGGTGTGGAGTTTCGTAACGTATCCTTTGCTTATGACGAAGACACCAATGTCCTTAATGAGGTAAGCTTTAAAATTAAACCTGGTGAAAGTATTGCACTTGTTGGTCCAACCGGTGCTGGTAAAACCACAATTGTTAATCTAATTAGCCGTTTCTATGATGTTCAAAAAGGTGATATTCTTATTGATGGCTTCAGTGTTAGAGATGTTTCTATCGAAAGCATAAGAAAACAGATGGGAATTATGACACAGGATAACTTCCTATTCTCCGGAACTATAGCAGAAAACATTCGCTACGGTAAGCTGGATGCTACTGATGAGGAGATTATCGCTGCTGCCAAAGCAGTAAACGCTCATGAGTTCATTATGAAGATGGAAAAGGGTTATGAGACAGAATTAAAAGAACGTGGAGCTGGCTTATCCATTGGTCAACGTCAATTACTTGCTTTTGCAAGAACCATGGTATCCATGCCGAAGATTTTAATTCTTGATGAAGCAACCTCCAGTATTGATACTCATACGGAACTACTGGTTCAACAGGGTATTGAAACACTTCTTAAAGGAAGGACCTCCTTTGTAATCGCTCATCGTTTATCGACTATTAGCAAAGCCGACCGAATATTTGTTATAGATGAAGGACAGATTAAAGAGGAAGGTAGCAATGATGAACTGTTAAAGAAGAAAGGTCTTTACTACAACCTTTATATGGCTCAGTTTAAGAATTTATAAGTTATCTTATTATGGAAGATTAGCTGTTAATTTATATAACAAAGCCTTTGATATAGCGTAATTACATCATCAAGTAAATACCTTTATACAAGACGAAACAACAAGTTATTTACTTGTCATGTATAAGAGAACAGAGAATCGCTTTTAATCACACTAAAGCGGTTCTCTGTTTCTATTCATCTGTTTCTATTCATCTCTTTCTATTAATTTATTTCCTTTAATTTATTTTTATTAATTTGTTTCTATTCATCTCTTTCTTCTGTTTCATTTTCTTCCTCATGAAATCTGCTTAGCTGCAGATTCATTGCTTTTGCTTCCATCTCACCTTTAATGTAATTTGTTATATAAACAACTATATATACCAATAAGATTAAGACAAACATAAGTACTAATTGTAATATACTATTAAAATTAATCCAGTTAAAGACAAATGCCATTGTATAAACAATAAGATTAACATATAAATAATTAATTATTGTTCTGATCCTCATGCTCTTTTTACTAACTTCTTTCATGGAGTAGAAAATCAGATTGCCAAGTGTTGATAAGGCTGCCATAATGAACATCTGCAATAGTAATATTGACATATAATTTATTTCTGGACTAAAGATAGCGATAAATAGGGCTGAACTAAATGCTATTCCTGTAAATATCATTACATAATTTGATAGTAACTTTCTTATTATATTCATTGTCTGCCCTCCTATAACCCAAGCTTTTTCTTTAATTCGGGAACATACTGTCTTGAAATAACTACCTTTTCTCCATTAAAAAGTAATGCTTCAAACCGTCCTGAATAGGCCGGACTAATGCTCTTTATCTTAGCTATATTTAATATAATTGATTTAGAAGCTCTAAAGAAATTAGAACGATTATAATCTTCTTCAATTTCATAAAGTTTAAGCTTGGTTTCATAAACACTTTGCTTACAATATAAAAATACTTTATTATCAATTCCTTCAAAATAATAAACATTAGCGGGATCTATCATTGTGATATTTCCATCCTTGATTCCTGCAAGCTTTTTCTGATCTAACTTAAGCTGTGAAACCATTCTTAAGATATTATCATCGATTTTATTACATCGAATTATAATCTGTTCTTCCTCACCTTGATTAATTTCCTCGATTACTATCTTCATTGCAGCTCCTATCTACTCATAACATTACGTTTTCTTTGAATCAGTGCCGATATAAGTATAAAGACGATACCACTTATTAACAAAATTAACATCTTGATTTCATTTGAGATCATTGTCTGATCATAACGAACTGTCATTCCCATATATTCTTTATAGCCATTGGTAAACTCATCCGGACATCCAATGAATGTCTTACCAATAATATTCTTAGTCATAATATCTCGTAAAAAAGAACAACCATAAAGCATAGGGGTCATCTTTAGTAACATTTGAACTTTTTCAGGTAACATTCCAATGGGAAGATAAATTCCCGCAAGAAATCCTACCAAAGTTCCGATGATTGTACTAAGTCCAGAAAAAGCACTTAAGGAGTGAACGAAATTAGCAATTAGAAACACTAAGCTTGCAGAAGAAAATACATTAAGGACAATATAAAGCATTATTCTCATCATATCCCCGAAGGAGAATAATTCTCCACCTAAATTTAAGATATAAATCTCACCTACAATAACTGTTAAGGTACACATGATAATGCCCATTATAATTGCTGCACAAACATAACCCATAACAAAGATACCTCTGTTTACTGGAGATACATAGAAGCTGGATAATCTTTTTTCAGCCTCATCTTCAATCATAATACCAACCATTGCCAAGGTAATGGTAATAGAGTTTACCACCACTAATCCTGCAAGGGTCCAAAGAATAACAATCTGTTTTGCGTTTTCTCTATCAACTACTTCATTTCTCTCTCCACCAAATTCACTTAGCATTTCAACCAGGTTATTGGTGTTCATATCTGCTAGAAATAGTAACATAAGACCAATGATTATTATCATTGATAATAAAGAAAAAAAGATATTTGCTCTATTTCTGCTATAAACCAAAATATTTCTTTGAATCAATCTAAGTAATAGCATATATATCCTCCCTCTGTCTTACAAGTCAGACCCTTTCCTATTTATAATTGCTTTCCGGTTATATTTAAAAATACATCGTCCATACTTCCTTGTATAACCTCGAAGGATTTTAGGTAATTCTGCGTTTCATTTAGTATCTGAAGACCATATAAGGTATTGGGAATTATAACTTCTATATGATTACTTTGTACTTTATAGGATATCTCTCTTAACTGTAACTGCTTTATTATTTCTTCCATTCTATCTGTATATAACCTCAAACTATCATGGGTATATTGTTCCTTTAGCATAGTGGGAGTTCCATCCGCCACCAATTTCCCTGCATCCATGATGGAGATATAATTTGCTCTAGCAGCCTCTTCCATATAATGAGTTGTTAAAAAGATTGTCATTTGTTTTTCTTTTCTAAGCTCCTCTAAGCATTGCCATACATTCTGTCTGCTTTGAGGATCCAAACCTGTCGTAGGTTCGTCTAAGAACAAAATCTCTGGTTGATTCATGAGCGACTTTGCTATTTCACAACGTCTTCTTTGACCACCGGATAATTTTCTGAATTGTCGATTTAATGTTTCACCTATATCCAAAATATCAATTACCCACTTTAAATTCTTTTGTAGCTCCTTCCGATTACCTTGATAGAGGGCTGCTCTCGTTATAAGATTTTCCTTCACTGTTAAGTGACTATCCAAGGTATTATCTTGAAATACGACTCCAATTCTCTTTCTAATATCACGATCATTTACTCCTAATTTATGGCCACATACATGGATTTCACCTTCCGTACTTTTTAATAAAGTACATAGGATGTTAATTGTGGTGGATTTACCTGCACCGTTCACACCTAAAAAACCGTATAGCTCGCCCTTTTTAACTCGAAAACTAATGTCATCCACTGCTTTAATCTCTTTAAAATATTTTTTTAAATTATTTACCTTAATAATATCTTCCAAAGTTATCACCCGCCTTACTTATTCCCATTTGTTAGACTTATTGTAAATTCTTACTTGCATTATTGCAACTCTCTTTTGGTAAGTTACCAATAAGCATTGTAAGTTACCAATATAGCATTGTAAAATGAAAAAGGGCCAATTGGTTAAGTCATTCCCAATAAGACCCTTTTGTCATTCAATTAGCACTTCAACTAATGCAAATTGATAATACCTGCATTAATTCATTACCCTCCTCCTCGGCAAAGTTATAATAAAACTTGTACCTTTTTTAAATTGGGAGCGCACTTTTATCTTCCCAGTATGAGCTAAGATTATTAGCTTCGCTAGTGATAATCCTAACCCATGACCACTTATATTCTGATTTCTAACATAATCTGAACGATAAAAACGATCAAAGATATGATCAATATCCTTTTGTGTCATTCCAATACCGCTATCTTGAATGGTTATTACACAATCACCATTAATTTTCTCACACTGAATTACAATTTCATCACCATCATGAGTGTATTTTATTGCATTTTCAATAAATATTCGAATTGCTTGCTTTAAAGATTGCTTATCTCCATATACAATTACATCCTCCAATATGGGAGATAAAATAATACGATTATCTGCTACCAGACGTGTCTCTTTTATCATATCCTCAACAACTTTGCGCATATTAAAGCGTTTTTTTGTCAGTTTTAAAGTTTTCTTATCATGTCTTGAAAGAAACAATAGCTTTTCTACAAGATCCTGCATGGACCTGGCTTCATTCTGAATAGCATCGATAGATTCATGAAGTACCTCTTCATTTGTAGTACCCCAGCGATTTAATAAGTTTGAGTATCCCTGAATTACTGCAATTGGTGTTCTTAATTCGTGTGATGCATCAGAAACAAACTGTTTTTGACTCTCATAGGAAGCCTCTATTCGATCCAGCATCGCATTAATGACACTTGCCAAATCCTTAAGTTCGTTTTTAGTTCCCTCTACATTTAATCTCTCACTGTGCAGATTGTTTACTGTAAGCCTGTTTGCAGTAGCCGACATTATCCGAACTGGTTCAAATAGTTTCATATCACTTCTTTTACCCTTACGGATAATCAAAAAGACGATAGCCAAATAGAGGATAGCTATTTTCCAAGCCAATGAAAAAAACTGTTGATAACTCTTAGTAAGATCATATTGAAAATTAACTAAATACAATTTTCCATCGTTGATTAATTCTTTGGTACTATTAATAACAAGAATATGATTTTTGCTTTCTCTATTAAAATGGATACCAAAAACAAAGTCCTTATTCGATTGCGGTTTATAATCCAGGTCGCTATATAAGTCCTCCCCCGTATCCTCCCTAACAATTTGCATCGTTAATCCTTGGGAAGCAAAAGGATTGTGGCATTCTTCTAACCTTTGTTTTTCATGGATTGACACAACTTCCTCAGCCATCTGATCATAATTTACTTTCTCAGAGTATATAAATAGCAGGAAAAAACCAGCCATTAATAAAACTCCATGTGTCAGTAATAAACGTAAATATGATATTGATATACGAAACGCTATCGATAATCTAAAGTTACTCAGCCATTCCTCTTTTTTTCTACGTATTGGAAGGATAATTTTTCGCAAGATATTTCTAATTGCTTCTAATAATTTATTCTGCATAGTTTGTACTAATCCTTTATGATGTAGCCAACACCTCTCACTGTTGATATCATGTGTACCCCATATTTCTCATCTATTTTCTGTCTCAAATATCTAATATACACATCCACCACATTGGTATCTCCAAAATACTCGTAATCCCAAACATTATTTAATAACTGTTCTCTGGTCAATGCAATGTTCTTGTTTCTAATAAGATATTCTAAAAGTTCATATTCCTTCTTAGTTAAAGAAAGTTCATCTTCCTGATAGAAAGCACTGTGACTTCCTAAATTTAAAGTTATCTGGCCAAATTTTAGAACATCACCTTTTGGCTCTGTATTATGCTTCTTACGATTAAGAGCAACTCTAATTCTTGCCAGTAATTCTTCAATCGCAAAGGGTTTTGTCATGTAATCATCTGCTCCAGTATCCAAGCCTGCAACCTTATCTGTCACATCATCTTTTGCCGTAAGCATAATAATTGGAACTTGTGACTCAAGTCTAATTCTTCTACATACCTCAATACCACTAAGACCTGGTAACATAATATCCAATATAACTAAGTCTACATTATCTTTCAATGCCTTCTCTAAGCCTGTTCTACCATCCATTGCGATAATAACTTCATAACCTTCATGCTTTAATTCCAGTTCTAAAAAACGTGCAATCTTTCCCTCATCTTCAACTATTAATACTTTTGGCATTCCCTAATCCTCCTCACCTGAATCTTTCTCTAGTCTTATTTTATCGATAAGTTGCGCATTTTACAATATCTCTATATTAAAATTCCATTAGAAAGAATTTATTTACAAAAAAAGCTGTCAGAAAAGCTGACACCTTCGCACAAATATTTGTAATATACTGCAAAAGGAGCCCTATGATATAGTTTAATTCACTATACCACAAAACTCCTTTTTCATATTATTTAGTATTATTCAATTATTACGTTATAAGCTTAATGAATCATAATCTCCATTAAATAGATTATTGTACTAAATTATAGTACACTCTTAACTGCTTTAACAACATTTTCTGTAGTGAAACCAAATTTCTTAAATAGAACACCAGCTGGCGCAGAAGCTCCAAAGCCCTTCATAGTAACAGTTGTTCCATCTAGTCCAACATATTTACCCCAGCCAAAATCAGTAGCAGCTTCAACAGCAACTCTGGCTCTAACACTCTTTGGTAATACGCTTTCTTTATACTCTTTTGATTGAGCTTCAAATAAATCGAGTGAAGGCATACTAACTACGCTTACATCCACACCTTCTTTTTCAAGTTCAACCTGTGCATTAATACCTAATTCAACCTCAGAACCGCTCGCCATGATAATTGCATCTGGAACCGATTTTTTGGAAGGAGAAACTACATATCCACCCTTCAATGCATCCTTAGAAGATCCTGAAAGCTGCGGAAGATTTTGACGTGTTAGTACAAGTGCAGTAGGTGTTGTAGTTGAAGTAACCGCATAATACCATCCAGCTGCACATTCTGTTGCATCCGCAGGTCTAAATACAGTAAAGTTAGGCATTGCTCTTAACATAGCTAGTTGCTCGATTGGTTCATGTGTTGGACCATCTTCACCAACACCGATACTATCATGTGTTAGTACATAGGTTAATGGTAATCCCATAAGTGAGGATAATCTTGCCATTGGCTTTACATAATCACTAAATACAAAGAAAGTAGAAACATAAGCACGAAGTCCGCCATGTAATGCTAGTCCGTTGCCCATTGCTGCCATTGCTAATTCTCTAACTCCAAAATGAAGGTTACGTCCAGCATAATTATCCTTAGAAAAATCACCCATATCACTTAAGTAGGTCTTAGTGGATGGAGCTAAATCCGCAGCACCACCAATCATATTAGGAAGGTAATTCTTTAATCGATTCATTAGGATACCAGAAAGATTTCTGGTCGCTTCTGGTTTATCTGCATATGCCCAGAACTCTTCGTTATCAATTAAATTCTTTGCTGCATTTTCATCATGATATTGATCCCATAATGTCTTCATTTCAGGGAATTCTACGCTATATTTTTCAAACAGTGTATTCCATTCAGCTTCATCCTTTGCAGCTTCCTGTGCAATTGTTTTAAAATTCTCATATACTTCTTCTGGAACATGGAAAGGCTCATGATTTAACCATTCTAACTTCTCTTTTAATGCTTTCACATTATCCACTCCAAGTGGTTCACCATGTGCGGAAGCCATTCCCTCTCTAGGGCTGCCATGTCCAATCTTTGTTTTTACTGTAATCATAGTTGGTCTGGTGGTATCTGCCTTAGCAGCTACAATTGCAGCACCGATTTCTTCTAAGTTATTGCCATCTTCTACAGTAAGAGTCTGGAAACCATATGCCTGGAAGCGTTTTTCCACATCTTCTGTAAAGGCAATATCAGTACTTCCTTCTATGGTTATTTTATTGCTATCATATAATACAATTAATTTACCCAAGCCAAGTGTACCTGCAAGGGACATTGCCTCTGAGGTGATGCCTTCCATCATACAGCCGTCTCCACCAAGTGCATAAGTATAATGGTCCACAACTGGATAACCCTCTTTATTAAACTTCGCTGCAAGATGAGCTTCACCCATAGCCATACCAACTGCCATAGCCATACCTGCTCCTAGAGGTCCTGTGGTTGCCTCAACTCCTACGGTATGTCCATACTCTGGGTGTCCAGGGGTTAAAGAATTTTCCTGACGAAAAGATGCCAAATCCTCAACGGTAAGACCATAACCGAATAAATGCAATAAAGAGTAAAGAAGCATAGATCCATGACCACCGGATAAGATGAAACGATCTCTATTACTCCATTTAGGATTTACAGGGTTGTGCTTCATGTGCTTTGCCCATAACTCATAAGCCATCGCTGCAGAACCGAGTGGTAAGCCCGGATGACCTGAATTTGCTTTTTGAACCCCATCTGCTGATAAGATTCTTATCGCATTTACTGACCTTGTATCAATGTTACTCATTAAAATCCTCCATTCCGCCGCATTGCGGCTATATCATCATGGAAAAAGACACATAAGTGTCTTCTCCCTAAACTTTTTAAGTTATTATTCACCAAAAGCTGCTTTATAGTCCTGAATAAATTTCTCAATGCCTGCAGTTGTTAATGGGTGTTTTGTACTTTGCTCTATAACACTATATGGGACAGTTGCAATATTAGCTCCTGCTAAGGCACACTCGGTCACATGCATTGGAGTACGAATACTTGCAGCTATAATTTCTGATTTTATATCATGTATACTAAATATATCAGCGATTGTTCTAATTAGTTCTGTACCGTTTTCGGATATATCATCTAATCGTCCAACAAAAGGTGATACGAAAGTTGCTCCTGCTCTTGCAGCTAACAATGCCTGATTAGCTGTAAAGATCAATGTTACATTTGTCTTAATTCCTTCACTTGAAAGAATTTTAGTAGCTTTAAGACCTTCTAATGTCATTGGAATCTTAACTACCATGTTCGGGTGAAGTTTCGCTATCTCTCTTCCCTCTTGTACCATATCTTCCGCCAATACCGTTGTTGCTTTCACTTCACCACTAATTGGTCCATCTACAAGTGCAGCAATTTCCTTAATTACATCCTCAAGTTTTTTCCCCTCTTTTGCAATCAGGGAAGGATTTGTTGTAACACCACATATAACTCCTAAATCACTTGCTTTCTTAATTTCAGCAACATTGGCTGTATCAATAAATAACTTCATAAACCTACCTCCATTTGATCAAAACACTATTCAAACTATAGTATAGAATATCCACACAAGAGATTCTTAATCATTTGAATATATGTGTTCTTAATATTTAACTTGGTTTTACTCATATACTCCTAAATATACAATATATCGGTATATAATTCAATTATTAAATTAAATATTAATATTAAATATTTCAATATAAAGTTTATGAAAAAATTTAACTAATTGCAAAATATGTTTCCTCAAACTGTTTCACAGGCATTGCTTTTGCAAAATAATGTCCTTGTATCATATCACATCCGACGGTACATAGAAACTCAACCTGTTCCTCAGTTTCAATGCATTCTGCAACCACCATCATATGAAGATCTTTTGCCATGTTAATTGTATTTCGAATAACGGTAAGTCCTCGTTCCACTTCATTTGTCATTCTGAATAACTCTCCATCCAGTTTTACAACATCAAGTGGTAAATCTTTTAAGGAATTTAAGGAAGAATATCCTGCCCCAAAGTCATCCATAGATATTAAAAACCCATACTCTCTTAATTCTGTAACGGCTGCAATTAATCCTTGTTTATTTTGCAAAAATGCACTTTCCGTTAATTCAATTTCAATTAAATGATGAGGTACTCTATAATTATCTACAATTCCTTTTATCGTATCTACCATATGAGAATTCATAAAATGCATTCGAGAGATATTTACAGATACGGGCAACGGCTCATATCCTTTATCCAACCATTCTCTGATAATTTGGCAAACTTTCGTTAGCATGTAATAATCTAATTGAGTAATAAAACCATTTTTCTCGAAAACAGGAATAAAAAAACCTGGCGAAATTAACGTATTATCTTCCTTAAACCAGCGCACTAATGCTTCAGCTCCAGATAATGTACCTTCTTTTGCAGAATACTTCGGTTGTAAGAATACATGAAATTCATCATTAAGTAAAGCATCATTCATAGATTTCTCAATATTTTCTTCTTCTAATAGCTTAACTCTTGCTGTATCATCAAAAAATGATATATTACTTTCCGTACTTCCTTTAATATTATTTTTTGCAATACTTGCAAACTCAGCCATTCTATCGATGGAATCTAATTTATGTGTTATATAGTAGATACCAAAGAATATCTTGGTATCCTTCATATATCTAAGATGATGTAATCTTTCGTTTAAATTATAAATTCTATGAATTAGCTCATCTTCATTAATAAATGACGCAAAAATGTAGAACTGATCGGCTGCATATCTAGTAAACGGCTCTCCAGAAATATTCCAGTCCTTTATAACCTGATAAATATCCCCTAATACTTCGTCACCCTTATGGTATCCATACGTATCATTTATAATTTTAAACCTATTCACATCAAAATTAATAATAGCATAATTTTTCTTATTAAATTGTTTATTATTTAAAATTTTGTTTACGCTGTCTCTAAACTTGTACCAGTTATTTCCGCCTGTTACTGGGTCCAAATAAAGTGTTTTTATAACTTTACGGTCTGATTTACGTTGAAAAATAATCATAACTGTAAATAATAGAATTGTCCCTGCTGTTATAAAAATCCACATCATATTAGTTAATCTTAAAATATCACCTGTAATTGTATTAATTGTATTAACGCTTCCAACAAGAACTGACCAGTTATTAATACCAATTAATTTCTCGTTCCATATATAGGTCCTCTGATCAATACTTTTCTCAATAAAGAATTCACTAAAATCCATAGCCTTATATCTGGAATTCTCATCCCCGAGCAGAACACCATTTTCAAATATTTCATTGTAATTAAAAAGCTCTGGATCCATAGCTTGAGCATAAGAAATTAGCTCTTTACGTTCATTTACAAGATAAATAATACGGTTCTCTTTAAGATCATTTTGAAAAAGTGCTGGATTGTTCATCATTGCATTTATTTTTGTAATTAAAACACCTTCAAATACACCGTTATCCGAAATTGGAGCTGCAAATACTATTACCGGAGTATTATCCGCTGAATATCTTATTTTATTAGAGGCATTTATTATACCACTTTTAGCTGTTATAAAATAATCTTCTGCTTGCACATTAATTTCTTCACCAGCAATGTTATACCCTATACCATCCTTATCTACAATTGCAAGATCTATAAAAGACTTGTCCTTGGCAATCAAAGGTAATAAAGTAGAAATATTTTCTTTTGTTAATTGACCAGTTTTTGTAATTAATTTAGCAGAAACTTGAATAGATTGATATTCATTCTCTATTTCTTGTTTTAGAATAACCGCAATATTTTCAGTTAAAGAATCGTAAGATTCTAGTTTAGCTTCATAGCTATACTTAGCCATCTTTTCAATATGAAATAAAACAAATATGTAAGCAACAAATATACTAAAAATTGCAAATAATATCAGCGGTACGATTCTATTCTTTGGTATTTTAAACTTCATTATGCTTCTCCTCGTAAGTAGTTCTTTCTTTTTCAATACCTTAGCATTCATACATAATGTTTACTTAACAATATCTTTTAATAATTATAAATCTACACTGATATATAATACACCACAACCTCTATACTTGTCAAAACATCTCCGCTTAATATTTAACAACAATTTTATATACCTTACTATTAGTATTTTTTATATCCTTTGCCATTACTATTCTTTACAGCCATATATATATTCAACTTTGACCAGTGCTTTTATCCACATTTATATTATTTTGAGCGGATTTTATACACATTACTTTTAATGTATCACTGCTCTTAGTAGGCAGTGGTTCTACCTTATAAGTTGTAATCCTATCTTAAAAAATAAGCTTCCCAATATATTATTAACTATTAAAATGCATAAAAAAAAGACCCTAAACGGTCTTTAAAATGAGACATCCGGGACTCGAACCCGGGACACCATGATTAAAAGTCATGTGCTCTACCAACTGAGCTAATATCCCATGCTATTCAAAGCAAAATGCCCAGAGCCGGAATTGAACCAGCGACACGAGGATTTTCAGTCCTCTGCTCTACCAACTGAGCTATCTGGGCAAGGTCTTTTTCGTCAACATAAAGCATATACCTTGCTACAGTTCAACGAAATTATTCGATTAATACTGCATAAAAATTGCGGGGACAGGATTTGAACCTATGACCTTCGGGTTATGAGCCCGACGAGCTTCCAGACTGCTCCACCCCGCGGCATTATTTTTTTAATTTGAAATAATCTAATCATTCACAACTATATCTGGTTTTACAACCAATGGGTGGGGAAGGATTCGAACCTTCGAAATCGTCGATAACAGATTTACAGTCTGCCCCCTTTGGCCGCTCGGGAACCCACCCATATAATCAACTATATTAAGTTGAAAGCCGATGATCGGACTCGAACCGATAACCTGCTGATTACAAGTCAGCTGCTCTGCCAATTGAGCCACATCGGCATGTGATGTGTAAAAACATTGTTTCTTAAATATAGACTTGGCAGTTCTATATTAGTGGGACCTATAGGGCTCGAACCTATGACCCTCTGCTTGTAAGGCAGATGCTCTCCCAGCTGAGCTAAGATCCCATGGGATTATTATAACACATTTTCATTAAACATAACCATAAAGTTAACTAATTTTTTTTTAAAAATTACTATACTTTCTATTTAATTACATTTAATATAAGTTTTCTTATTATGAAAACTTAACGACCCAGAAGGGACTCGAACCCTCGACCTCCGCCGTGACAGGGCGGCGCTCTAACCAACTGAGCCACTGGGCCAATGATACTACACACGAAAACGTTTCATCCAATTATAACTGTTAAACCATATTAGGTCAAGCCCTCGACCTATTAGTAACAATCAGCTGCATGCGTTACCGCACTTCCACCTTTGTCCTATCTACCTTGTCGTCTTCAAGGGGTCTTACTAGCTTGTGCTATGGGATATCTCATCTTGAGGGGGGCTTCACGCTTAGATGCCTTCAGCGTTTATCC
>JAEWQV010000010.1 GCA_023399055.1 Bacillota bacterium
AAAAATATGACATGGATGTAATTGTTTTTGCTGCTGCCTGTACTTGCATGTTAGCCCCCAAAGGTGAAAACATGCTGCAAATAACCAACACTGCTGCAAGCATAAAACCAAGTGCCCTTTTGTTTAATCTGTTTCCCTTCTCCTTAAATTTCCTCATTTTTTCCTCCTTTTAAAATATAGTTGATAGTTTCAATCTTTAAGTCTATAGAAATAAGCATTTCTATTTCTACACCAGCATTTTTTTCAGTTTTTTTATAGCATTTGTATAGTATTTAATATTTTTTTATATTTTTTTGTACAAATATTATAGTTTTGCCTTTTAAATTCATTATTTTGTCTTAGCAAGTTAATGCCCCATTTTTTCTATATATAGGATATATTCTGTATGAAAAGTAGTTAATTAAGAATAATAAACTAATAGGGTACTTAAACCAAATGACTATAAATAATTACTTCCATTTAAACTTATATGATGTTTATATAATACAGGCCTATCAATATCAAATAACTGTAAACAAATATAAAAAGCCCTGGGAGTAATTCCAAGGCTCTTGATTATCATTACAAATTAATATCCAATGTTATTTCAGCATTATAGCTTGTCAACCTTTTTCAAGTTAATTATACCACCGTCTCAACGTGCCTTGAGCGCTATATAGATTATATATTTAGAGATAGTTATTTAAAAAAACCATGTATTACAAAATATATTCATCTCACATAATTCAACTGTTTTACAGGATTCTCTACATTCCATGAGTAGATAAAAAAGATGTAATTTGAACCTAATATTCAACTTTGCATAATCTTATTTTTAAAGTTCTGTCTTCTTAATATTTATGTCACTAGATCCATTTAAATTATTTATAAATTATATTTTATCTTTTAAAATCTCTATCATGATTAATACCCCATGCTTAAAACCACATTCAAAAGCATCCTCTGTTTCAATTGCAACAGATTCATTATGTAAATCCATCAACTTCATAATGGTTTTATAGTCATCCTCCGAAACTTTCTTTTCTAATGATTCCATTACCTCAATAGCCTTTTTATTGATACTACAGTATTCTGGGTTTTTATCATAAAAGAATTGATTCCGGTTAAGATCAGCATAATATAACTTTTTAAGTATTGTTTCCATTATGTTTCTTTCCTTTCATCATAATTACAAATTTTATTTTCTCATTCATCATAGAATTTAATAGTATTATTATATTGAAATATTGAACAGTAGTAATGACAGGCTACCAAATAAAATCAGCAAGATTAGGCTGTAAAATGACTTAAAATATCTATCCATAAATCTTGAAACTTTAGTTGCTTTTTTAGACAGAGTAAGTATTTCTAAACTTGAACAGAAAAAACAATTGTAGCTGGTATAGAGATATTAGCTCTGTCAAAAGTATTAAATATTAGCATCCTGATACCGCATATAATTTACCATTTTTTTCATATTATATGCCAATGTAGTAAGTTTTTCATTATATTAGCTCTTGTATTCTTTCACTCTCTTTTTGGCATAATATAGTATTAAAACTATCCATTATTATCATATCAAAGCTCCTTAAATGCCTGAATTCGGATGAGTTTGATAGCAGTATATAATTTTAAAGTTATTCTGTCACTACCAAAATATATGAAAATTCATACCTCCCTCTCTATAATATTATGAAGTCTTACTAACCTCTTTAATTATAATATGCCGTCATTGTGACGTCAATAATTATTTAGCCGTCATTTAGGCAGTATAATGATGTCATATAATTTAATAAAGGAGGTGTTATTATGCCGATTCATTTGTCTAAGTTCACGCTGCGGATAGATACTGAATTGTTAATAAAGTTCCGTTTTGTTGCAGAGTATAATGCCCGCTCTGCTAATCGAGAAATAGAAGTTCTTATGAAAAATCATATTGATGAATTTGAGAAAAAACATGGCAAGATTACAATTGAATGATTATAGCTAATGTATATAAAAACGGCTCTATAATTAATGTTGGGATGTGTGAATAATACATTCCAACATTTATTTTTAGTAATAAAATACATCTATCTACAAAGGTGTCTTCAACTAATGTTGAAGTAAATATATCGACCAAGGCATTAACTCTTCTATCAAGCCGCATTCATCTTTGAATTACAACATACAGCAGAATAATTATTCTACAATTCCATCATTTCTACTACCCTTCAAAAATATCAAAGGTACCTTTAAATCCATATCTTCTTAGCTTAACCTTTTTGATTTGTAACATTGCCTTATTATTTGCCTCAAATTTGCTAAAATACCATGTGGTATCTTTGGACACTTTTTCAATTATTGCTTTTATATACATACTATCTACTCTTCCATAGCTAAATCCATAGGAATAAACTTCATTAATATCATAATTTAAATCTCTAAAAAATTTATGATATTTTTCCATTGGCTTAACAGTATCTTTTCTGAAAAACTCTAATATACCATCGAGTGTTGAAGAGCCTATCATATCACCATCATAAGAGTTTTCTTTATTTCCATGTCCAAAAATCAAATTTTGTCCAACTCTATTATGAATATGAATAACTGGCTTGGCCTTATAAACTTTTTTTAATGTTCTTGTGTAATTAAAATTAAGAAATAAACTACCTGGTTTATTAAATAAATTAACATGCGATTCTCTAACTAAGTGTTGATTATTTTCTAACTTCTGCTCAACACTTTTAATCCATGTTTCAAAGAATTCCTGCCAATTCTTTCTTCCGCAAAAGAGGAACAGACTGTTGGAAAGGGGATTTAGCTTAAAGTTCTGTTGAACTGTAGCAGCCAGACCATCAATTGATTTTCGCATATCAGTATATCCACCGGCGAGGTAGATATGCGTAGCTCTTAAGATATCACCTAACGTAGTTGCTTTATCTCCAATAGTACCGAATGGATTAATTCAGTGGTAGCCGTATTATTGAATCCAATTTCAATTCCGTTTACAGACAGTGAAACATCCATAGTCATAGCTTTCTGTGGGACCGGAAATCTAGCAAAAATAGTATTATCCTGAAGGACTGGCTGAATCGCATTTTCTGTTGGGACTGCGGGAAGGGCCTCTAATGTTGTAATGTGTAATTTCCTTAGCCAGTAGTAATAACTGCCCTCAAGGATGTCGTTTTGTTGACACCACTGTCTGACTGGAAGTCCACTCGTTGTGCATTCCTGATTGATGGATGAGCATTTCTGTAAACTATAATGATTTTTACTTCTTGTGTTGTCACTTAAAAACCTCCTAGTAGTATTTTGAGAGGCTCAAAATACTTTTAATAGTAATTTAAGTGATCCCATAAATATGATGAAATTTATATCCACTTTCTTATTTGACGCTTACTTTCAATCTCCCTCTTGAATTTTTAATGGATAAGAAAAAAGTAATAGCTTGCACTGTTTATTAAATGCAAACTATTACTATTCTAAAATAGACCTCAAAATATTAATTTTTATACAGATAAATTGTCTAGCTACCAATAAAACTTCCATAGCCATTGAATTTGAAGATTGATAACCCAATTCCAAAATGCTTTGCTTTATGTTTAATTAATGCTTCCATGTCCTCATTACAGGTAGATATATATAACTGGTCAGCAAATCTTTTTTCTTCATCTATATTTGGTCCTAATTCCGTTCTCAATAAATCAATAAAAGAAAGTATATTAATATCATCCATAGATTGAATTGGATCATCCATAAAATAACATCTAAACGGTAGATGCCGTTGACCCATAGCAACCGTAAGAAATATAGATAGGGTTATGGATGACAATTGCCCAGTACTAACTACATTAGGGATAAAAGTACTTTGTCCAAAAACGTTACTTATATTGAATTCTGCATTTTTAGCTACACCTCTCTTAGGTTTGCTTAATTCTATATTTTCATAAATACTATGTCGATTTATCCTTTTGAAAATATAGTTTAGAGGTACATTCAAATTCTCTAGAATCCCCTTATCAACAGAGCCCCTAACTTTTTTAATTGAATTTCGTATCTCTTCAATCTTTTCTTCAATGATTTCTTTTTCAGATAAGATCTCTTTTTTCTGTTTGATTTCCCTATCACATTTTTGTATAAGCGTTTTAATATTTTTTATTTCTGCTTGTCCTTCTACAATATCTTTAATTTTCGTAATTATGTCAATTTTTACCTTTAACAATTCTTCTTGAATGTCATTCATACTCATTAGTAACTCATATTCGCTTTCTTTCAGCATAGACGTAGAAATATAGTTTTTGAGTATATCTAACTTCTCGCTATCACTCCATTTGTTGAATTCATCAGTCGTAGCATTATATTGACTATTCATCCTACTTGGAATATCTGACAGTGTTCCATCGGAATTTAATAAAGATTGTAGAAGATCTTTCTCTTTCAGGGCGTATTCTTCTGCTGGGGCAACCTTACTTTGTAATTCATTTAATTTATTCTCAAGTAATTTTTCACTTAACTGCATAAAATCTAAACCATGCTTAATACAAGAATATCTAATATCTTGAGTGGCATTATATGCAACTATTTGAAGTTCAATACTATCAACTTCGCATTCTATAACCCCATTAATTGCATTACACATTTTAAGAATTTCTTCTTCGATGTTTTCCTGCACTTTTCTCACGTTGTCTTTCAATATAGTTCTTCCTTCGTCATATTGCACCAGAGCTTGTCGTGCATTTTCACCCAGTTCAAATCCGTCTTTACTAAAATTTTCTTTACTATGGCATAATGGGCATTCTTCATTCTGTTCTCTATACTTTTTAAATCCATCTAAGTGATCTAATAAAGATTCCAAGGCATTAACTACTATGTCTGTTTTATCGTATGAGGAAAGTTGAGTATGTAAATCTTTAAGCTCTTTCAGTTTTAATTGTACCTGTTCATATTGAAGCTTCTTAGTATTATATTCTTCAGTATTTGTTTTATATAAGGTACCAATTCTTTCATATAGTAATAAAAGCACTTCATCATAATTCAAATTATTTTGTTCCATGTTTATCTTTTGATTCTGGAAAGTTTCTTTTCGTTTGCAAATTACATCAAAATCTAATTCTCGGCATAATTTAACATATTCAGCTTTATCCTTATATGGAATACAAAGTCTAGTATTAAAATCATTATATTTATCATTATTCTCTAAATGTCCAATTACACCACTAATTTTAAGATATAAGTTTTGTTTTTCTTTTGCTTTACCAATATTAGTCAATACATTTCTTTGTATCGTTAATACTTGGCTTTCTATTTTGTTTTCCTCGATATCTTTATATAGTTGAGAAATTAGTCTTTCACCTTTATAAAATATTAAATCTGGATAAGAATCTAGGAATTCATCAAGACTTAAGGCACTCTTTAAACCCTCATTAAATTTATTTAACTGTGCTATATAGTTTTCAATCTCAATATCTTTTTGTCGTATCTCTATAGATAATGCTTCTTTTTCTACTTTTATTTGTTCCAGCAATCCCGTTATCTTTTCCTTTTTTTTGCCCTTCTCAATAAAATAACCTTCTATACTGTTTTCAATTTTTTCTATTTCATCTGTACCACCAAGGAAAAGAGAAAACATTTCATAAAAATCTCCCCTACCTTTTTCATAAATATGTATAGTTTTTTCCTGTGAACACACAAATCTATCATAAAAGCATTTTGATAGATTATAATTTATAAATGGTAAGTTATCCACGACTGCAGTTGAATCTTTGCTTGAATCTATAACTACATTATTATTGTACGTCACGATTAGTTTTGTCTGCTTGCAAAAAAAACCGTCATCATAGTCTTTATTTCCTGTATACTCACGGTAAATACTTATTTTTTGATCATCAAATGCTCCTTGAATTTCGACGCTTACTGGTCCATTAGTAATGGTGTTTCTTATTAGTCCCTTCTGCTTTTCCAACGTATTTTCATTTCTCTTATTAAATTGTTCTTCGAGTCTTTTAATTTTTCCGGTTAAACACCACTCAATCGCATCAATAAATGAGGACTTTCCAAATCCATTTGGACCACTTAAAAGAATAATTCCTCTTTTATCTGGATTGTTTGGAAAAAGTCTAAATTCTTTTCGCTCATTAAACCCTCTAAATTTATCAATAATGACGTTTTCTATCAAAAATCTTTGTTCACTCATCTTCGCATTCACCATTACCTTTAACAAGTTTCAACAGTTCATTCTCTATATTTTTGAGACTTGGTTCTTTTGTCAATAACTCATTTAAAATTATCTCATTACTGAATGTAATTCGATTTATTTCATCTGCCAAATTTGTTAACTCGCTTACATCATAATTAATATAACTACTGATTGGAATAAACGGAAGTATGCTCATTTCGTCTTCATAATTGCTACATTTCGAATTAAGGAATAATTTTCGGCAAGTATATTTATTTCTTTCTAAATCCACTATCTCCTTATATTCCTGAGATTTTTTATCAATTGGGCACAAGAGGATTAGATTTATATTATATCTAATTCCATCATGGTTTTGTCTGGAATAAATAAAAGCTCTTACTTTATCTTCAATTGTAGCTATAATCTCTTTTGAAAACATTTGTTCAAGCTGTTCCTCAATAATGTAAATCTCTTTGCAATATGGATCGCTAAATACACTATCAAAAGGTAATAAATCATGCCATAAATTGAAGATGTTATCACTCCCATTTATGTTATTGACTTTTAAAAAGCCAACACCTTCTAATACTTTTGTAATATCCTCCTTATGCATTTATACACCCCTCTTCAAATACATTTTTGGCATTCTGACAATCATTAAAACAATCTTTATTTAAACAATATAGACATTCCAGGTAAAAATAAGCATTATCAACTTTATCAAATGCTAACCACTCTGAATCCGGCTTCGTGATATTTACTCTATATTCATAAGCATCCTTTCCATAACCCAAAATAGCAAGTCCTGCACCTTCTTTTTTAGAAAAATACCACACATTAGGTTTTATATCAGCATTCTCATACCTCTTTGAAATATAGGATAAGTAGTTATAATAAGGAGTCCCTAAAGAATCAGAGATTAATATTCCATTACCTCTTTTCTCCCAAGGGCATTTAAAAAGCCATATATTATTATTAATTATAAACCAATCATCTAAATTAGGCTCTTCCCCTTGTATAATTTCATATGCATACAATATGTTTGATAATTTAATCATTAAATCTTGAATTTGTTTTTTACATTGTAGGAATAATTCCCATTCTTGCATTGAACCAGGGATACATCCTTCAAATGAAGTATCGTAAATTGCAGTATGAAAAAAAGAACGACGAAGTTCAGCATTTGTAAGTTTGTCTTTAAGATATATAAATATTTGCTTCCCAATAGCTTCATATTTGCTTACTGCGATTTCATCTCTAGTTGATTCATGAACAACATTGGCAATTTCAATACTACAAAAGTAATAAATTGAACTTATAATTAAATCAGTATATATATTGCCTTGAATAAATTGAGCGCTAGACAAATAATTTTGAAGGTCATTAAGAGTTATAGCTGTTTTGCTCTTACCATCTTTAATTAGCTTAACAACTAGACCACTGTAAACAGTCTCTTCAGACAAACCTATAGGAAACACACTTGGTATTAACCCCTTGATTGCCCTGACCAGATTATCTCTATCCATATGCACTTTATTAAAACACGAATTCTTACTAAAGTATCTTCTATTCTTTTTACTATCCTTAGATTGTCTTGAAAGCTTATTTATTTTTCTAAGTACTCCCGCCAATTTAGAATTATTACTACTTCTAATGTCACTTATAGCCTTTAGAATAGCTTTATTCAGAACATCTAGAATACTTCCTTTCTGGGGAGAGGTATCATAATGGAAAATTCTTGACTTATATTTAGTAATATTTCCACATTTAATAACCTTCAAATAGTTGAAATATAGCCATAAAACAGCTTCAAAATATTCACTATCTCCTGCATAACCCGAATGATACTTTATTTGACCAACTTCTAATGCAATGTCAATTCCATTATCGAATACCCTTGAGTAGTCTTCAACTTCTTCTACATAGTACTTCCAGTCAAAAGAATTACTGTTACTGCCAAAGGCATCATTACTAGTTCCATCTGCCATAATATGATAAAGTAATAACTCAAACTGAAATAGATATCCTTCTATTGAAGCATAAGCATTACGTTTCTTCTCTTCTCCCTCAATTTCTCTAAACAAGTCAGAATGTTGTAAAGTCAAGATATCACCTCTCTGGTTTGTCATTTAACCATAAATATTAATTATTCTACCTTCTAATTCTTTGAATACTGGAATTATATTTATATCGTATTCGAACAAATACACTTTTTAAGCAATCCACTCGCACTGCTTTGAGTATCTTTCAAACAATTGATATCCCCAAATACGAAAAAGTTATCTTTTGCTCGAGAAACAGCAACATTCAACAGGCTCTTGTTTGCATCAATGAAAAAACATCCGTCCTGCTTTCCATACACCGTAGACAGTATAATAATTTTTCTTTCTGCCCCTTGAAAGGTATGTACCGTGCCGACGCTTATCTTCGAATGATTGGTTGGCATTTGCTTCTTCATCTCGGACTTTATGCATTCGACCTGGGCTTTAAATGGGGTGATAATACCAATCAAATTTTCTTTTGCCTCTTTAGGATATGCATTTGTGATGAACTTGAAATTATTTTTCAGCCACTCCGCAATCTGTTCCGCTTCTATAGGGTTTGCTCTGCTGCTGCCCTTCCTGCTGGAATACTCCGTATCAATTTGCTTGAAGCCCATTTGCGGCCAGTGCTTTATGGCAAGCTTTTCGTCTTCCTTGCCCTTCCCCCTCTTGGGCTGGAGGTTTCCTTTATAAACCAGCCGGTTGCAGTAGTCAATAATTTCATCATAGCAGCGACGATGCTCGCTGAGGAACAGGCCTTTCTCTTCAAATTTTTCATATTTGCAGCACTTGGCAGCGACCTTCATTACGCTGGAGCGAGAACTGTTTAATCCGGTCTGCTCCAGTAATTCAAATTCATCTGTGGACTGTATTGCTCCATTGGAGACTGCCAGTGCTTTGTCAAGCGCTCTGTTCACACTCCATACCGGCTCTATCTGATAGACATCGCCAACGACTACTGATTTCTTAGCGAGGGAAAACGCCCCTGCGGCAATCTCCGGCGATACCTGCCCGGCCTCGTCTACAATGAGCAAATCAATGTAATTGTAGAGAAAAAAGCTTTTTTGTTCTCCGAATGCCATGAACTGCCTGGGCAACATGTAGAATGTCATAACCAGGCAAGGTGTTATCATACTGAGCCTGTTATAAAACTTGTCCAAAACATTTACAAAGTTTTTGCCCTTCTGCTTTTCCGTTAGCTCGTCCTCTCCGCCGGCCCACCTGCATTCGTAATAATGAACCGCCAGCCAGAACTCTACATACCTATGTTTTTTATCCACCAGGCTGTTGATGTAGTCAAGGTCAAGCTTATACTTTTCATCCTTTTCTCCGTGCAAATTAATATTGTGATGTTGTAACCGTTCCAGCTCGCTGTCATACCGGCTTTTTATTTTCTCAGCTACAGATTTTTTCTGCTTGAGTTCAGAAATCACTGTATTACACTGGGCATACAGCTGGCTGTATTTTTCCTTGATTTCGTCAAAGGTCATATATTCATTGAGGAAGCCCTGCTCTTCATCGTTTATAAACAGTCGAAATTCTGTTTGTATTTTCCTTGCAAAGCTTTTTATAAACTTCAGCCATTTGACATAGAAGGGGATCTTGTTATAACAGTTCTCCCAGTCAAGGATCCTTTGGCGGATGACGTAAATCGCTGCTTGTTTTTGTTCAATTGCCAGGAGCAATTTCTCAAGGAATATATCAATGGTTTCACCGTTCAAATCACATTGGGAAGCTTCCTGAGCAAGTGATAGCAATGCTGTCTTGCTGTTTTCAATGAATAGCAGCTCTTCATGCAATTTCTCCTGGCAGGCAGTGATGTTTTTGTACTCGCTCCCAAAATACTCATTACAGCATTCGATCAGCTTGACCATGGATTTTTCTATATTATCTTTATCTTCAATATCAGAGACGAAAAATTCTCCTTTTTGATTGGTGTACTGATAGCCTTTGCTTTTTGCTTCTTTCACCTTTGAGGAGGACGGAAAATAGCTGGCAAAGCTGTTCACTCCCTCAATCCATCTCTCTTCCAGGTTGGAGATGCCCATCTTTTTGATATTTCCGAAAGAGGCAATGATGTTTGTCACCGCCTGGTTGTTCGTTGAAGAAGCTACAATCAGCGGAGCCTTTTCTTTTTTCATAGCCCTTTTAACATACATGTCTGCAACGATGGTCTGCAGCAAGGTGGTTTTCCCTGTGCCGGGAGGGCCATTGACCGCCAAAATTTCACTGTGCTCTATAGCATTAAAGTGATTGACGGTCTCTCTTTGGGAGGGGGACAGAGGGTATTCTCCATTCATCTGACCGCAATGTGCTTGCATTTTCGTTAAACCGTTTTCTATAAGCGGGCTTGTATTCGCCGTCTGCGTAGATATGAAATTGTCATAAAGCTCTTTGGGCTGGTCATCTTCCTGCAGGTGGTTGTATAAATTCATGATATGAAAGGTGGAATAAACAGTCTTGTCCAGGAAAAGGTACACATTGTTTTCCAGCTCAAAAAAAGGTTCCTTTTCATCCATATTGCGGATTGTGTTTTGCTCAAAGGGAGATTCTGCAACGGCTTCATATAAGCCTTTAACGAATACCGCGTAGTCAGGCCAGGACCTGATCTTTTCAATCCGGTCTACATGATTGCTCATAAAGCTATCAACTGCATCGGCCTTTCCTATGGCTAATTTTGGCTCAACCATGGGCATCAAGTATTCTCTTGGAAACCACGGTAGCTTTTTCTCACCCTCGTCAAACAGCAGCTGGCCTTGCTCATTGAGAATTGCCGGGATATAGTATATTCCGGTCAGCTCGTCAATTTCATCCTGCACCTTTTCGTTTGCTTCAAAATTTGTTTTTATGGTTTTCGCACAGATAATGACATTGACCAGAGGCTTTTTCTTTGGTTCGTTCTCATCATCCACAGTATTTTTCTTTGCTTCAGCAAAAATGCTTTTGCATGCCGAAAGGTTAATTTTCCCCTGAATCACTTCATCAGGGCTGAGGATGGAGAAGTAATCCACCTTGAAATCAATACCCATATTCGCTTGTGCTGCCACAGCACTTCTAAAGTATTTTGTTATTCCTATTAATCTATTGTTCATTTTTCTCCATAAACTCCATGCTCTTTTTCGTCTTGGCTCTTCTTTAATTATAATGACTCTCTGCTGAAACATTTTTGATGATATTAGTTAGTTATCGTAAATATCAAATGCGGCCAGTTTTGCTGTCCTTAAATCACAAATTTTCTTATGATTATATCTCCATATCGAGGTTCCATCATAAACCACACCAAGATTATTTTTATTGAATTTACTATACATTATTGTAATATATTTACCTTTATATTTAAGTACATGATTCCCGTTTGAGCGATGTTCCCATTCTTTTTTAAGGAAGTTCATCTTCCTCATATGCCGGTTTTTAAGGTTTTTTTCTCGTTGATACGGAGAGTCATAATCTTCTTCCATTTTTGCAGCACATATACAACCCACACGGAGCTCATCCGGATATTCTGGATGTTGCATTAAGTGAACATATCTAACCCCTTCCTGATTGCACATATCACACTTTTCATATAGTTCATCTTTTCTTGCATCAAAGTCCATATCATCAGCATCCTTACCCAAATCGATCATTCCAATGCATTTCCATCCTTTATGAGGAACGCCTTCTCTATCCCAAACCCCCATATCAAACCTCCGCTCATCATCCATCCCAGATAGTTATAGATGAAGTTATACATTCTTCTTAGCAGTTTTCCGTATTGGTTTTATTGTCTTTTTAGTTCTAATAATTCTGTAACAGGCGCTTTTAAAACCATAGGCGGAATAATTGGCTTGTCGTCTGGCAATATTGCAAATGCCCACCAATTTTCTTTACCTATTTCCCAAGCATTTTTTACTTCAAGATGACATTTCCTTATTGCATAATCATATAAAATTTCAGGCTTACTCGTTTCAGATTCCATAATAGCAGGTATTAAAAAGTATCGATTACCCGTTATTTTTATTCTATCCATGAAACAGTTTAGCGGTTTATTATCCTTCGATTCCATTAAACGAGATCTATTTGGTGCTATTTGGTATTTAGCTTTAGACGAATATGTCCTATTAATGCTGGGAGAAAAAGCAAATTTATAGAAAGTTGGATTATCTTTATCAACTCCTTTAATTAAACAACAACTAATTTTATTTTCAGAATCTATTTTATCGAATGCTGAAATCCATTTTTTAAAAATAGCTATAGCTGACGTCTTGTCCGTAAAAACAGGAGCTAATATTGGCGCGACATTAGGTTCATGAGATATCAAGAACATCATCCCTCTCCATTTGGCCTTATCCCATAGAGGTATATTAATTAGATCGTCCATAACTATTTCATTATAGTTTATACTTTCGGGATCAAATTCCTCTGGAGCACCATAATGTACTTTAAAATCTTTTGTTTCAATGTTATCGCTATCATGAATTTGTTTTATATCTTTATTTAAAGTATTATTTTTTATAGGAGTATATGTTTTTGAATCAGCTATAATCCATTTATCTAAGAAATGTTTCTCTCTTCCAATTAAATCATCTATGGCAAATATAGAACTAGTAAAGTCTAATGCACGAGTAAAAGCTTGATCCTCAGATATCATTCTCTTCAACTGTTCTTCAATATTATTAAATATAAACACTCTCGCTACAAAATTTGAAATAAAATCTAATAAGAATTCTTTTACTTGTGTTTGTGATGAAAGGAATTCATTTTGCTCATAATTGTTACAATAAACATGGTAATATAGCATCCCATCTTTTTCATCAACGGTATATGACGGTTCAAACACATCTTTTTCAAGATACTCTACAACAATATTGACTTCGGCATATCTAGCCATGATTCTGTCCAAAATACTTGTCGCCATGAAAGATTCTATACTGGCAAAAATACTTTTTGAGAGTTCGACACAAGGGAAAGATAACCCTGAATCTAATTTAATTAAACACCCTAATATCCTTGAAATCATTTGAACATTTTTTTCTGTACCATTAACGACTAGTGGTGATAAATGCTCTCTTGCCGGTTGATCCATCCACTTATTCATAAAATCAGATATTTGTTCTGTATCTTTATAAATGCTTGACATTTCCTCATCTACATAACCTAATACATACCTTAACGCTAAAGCAGCCATACTTAGGTTCATACCATCTAAATTATTCGGTAATTTAATCAATTTAGGTAGTTCTTCCTTCTCTAAATTCAAAAAGAATACACCGAGTATGCCATCGTATAATTGATCTGTTTCCTTTATATCAGGGTCATCTATATTATATCCGGCAGATTTGACTAATTCTTTTGAAATACTGTAAAAGCTATTCCATTCTAGACTGTCGGAAATTAAACCACTCTGAAGTTCAATTTTTCTTAAATTATCAGTACAACCAACCAAAAATGGAGATACATTCCCATATTTCATATAGTCAATAAATGCAAGAAATAATGTATTTACAAAATATCCATAGGCAGCCCAATAAAGACCTATTTGAAGAAATGAAGACCCCAATAAAAATAAAGATTCTATTAGCAAATTCTTACTTTCTGATTTATATAATTGAAGTAAAGCCCTACCTATGTACCTTATTACAGTATAAGGTTTATCCGGGAAAAAGGATTTTCCTCTATTTAAAAGTAATTTTGCACCATCGATTTCTTTAGTACGAACCCCAGAAATCTGTATAAGATTTTCATATAAAGTGTCATACTCACAATCTTCTAAGAAGAAATCTGAAAGTCCAGATATCATTTTCTGAATTGTACTAAAACTAAAATCTAAGGATTGCTCTGCTTCATTTATAATCAAATTCATTTCTTGAAATAATTTACTACGATCTTGCTCCAAAAACAAACGAACAAATATTAAATTAGCTTTAGCTTCTAAATAGGTGTTCTTTCTGGAAGTATCCGATACCAATCTCTGGTATTCATTTAATAATATATCTGTTTTTGTTTTTAGAACTTGATTACTCATATCCCTTTTATAGAGGGTAAAGAGGTTCATCCACAAATTAGTTAGTCGTTCAATATCAAAAAAATTAATACTTCCAACAACTAACGATTCATAATCTGCATAAGCTTTTCCAAATTCTGACTGATTATTATACCACCAATAAATAGCCCAAGCCCATTGATAATAAATCTCCTTTTTCTGAATTGGTGTACCATAGGTCTTAGCAAGATTAATAGCTCGCTCAAATCTTCCTTTTGTCGCTTGGAATGGAAGCTCCATTTCCTTGCTTAAAACAGCCGATTCTATTGCTTTTTCTACTAAATTGTAATCAAAATCTCCAAGAAAAATAGCGTCAGAAATAACTTTCTCTTTATTATCCAATTCCTTTTTTCTTCTATAATCTAAGGGACCTAATTCCATTTCCTCTTTAAAATCTAATGATAAATGTAATGTATCTATTACAATATTTTCATGGTTATTAAAAAAAACTTTTTCCAATATCCAAGTTCTATCCAAAATATGCATTCCTATTTTATATTTTGTGGATAGAGAATCTTCTACTGCTGCTCGATTTTTATCAGGTACATATTGATTTGTAATGAAAAATATCTCTTTATAATCTCTACCTGTTGTAATAATTTTATCAACATCTGATATGCATTTGGGCTTCCACTCTTTTTTAGCACTTATAGCAAAGGCCCAGCGTTCATTTGCAGCTAATCTCCCTATTCCACTATACCAGCTCAAAGAAATGCTTTCAGATACTGGATATGTTTCTGTATCTACTTTACTATCACCACCTCCGGTTGGACCTGTTTGTGGTAATAAATTTGGACATATTTCTTTTTCTGCCAATCTCCTGCAAAATATCTCAAACTCTTTTTCTTGGCTTCTACTAGTAAGGGAGTTTAAATAATAATCAAGTAATTCTCTTGTTAATTTCCCTTGTTTTTTTATAATTGAATCAGAAAATTCATCAGGCCGCCTTGCTTTTAGAAAATGATACATAGGAGAATCTTGACTCATTATTTTTACCCCCTGGTTCTTAATGTTTCACTTCAAATAATATGAATAGTAAAATAGTTCATTTAAACTGGAATAAATCCTGCTCGATTAATCTCTGTATTCCCCGTAAAATGATGATATGTAATATTCTCGAGGTCAGCTGGAGGCAATTCATTATCAAAAATTATAATTTGCCATTCTTCTTTAACTTTTGCTAAATCCCTAAAGAAAGCTTCTTTTATCCCTTTGCCTATATCGTCTTTCTTTTCATTAGCTATTTTATCGCGTTCTTTATATGTAGTTAATGGCGAATCTAGTATGACAAAAGCAGGATGTGGAATTTCTCTAACTAGGCAATATTTCATGATAGAAAGAATAAATGCTGAGTTTATAATTGCGCGCGCACCTTTTCCATATGAAGCTTTTGCTTTATCAGCAACAATAACATCACTATTCTTTTTATTAAATAAGACATTCCCTTTAGTGATAAAGCCCCAGTCATCAAGAAACGCTTGAATAATAACACAAAATTCTTGTATGAGCTCATCTGACAATTTTTTGATCTCTACTTTATTATCATCAGACTTAGCATTGTCAATTTTATCAGATAATTCACTAATTCGACTATTCATGTTAATTAGTTTCTTTTTATTATTTTCAATTTCAACTATCTTATCTCTTTTTTTCAGGTAATCCTCATAATCAGAAAGAGTTTTGGATATTGATATTGATTGTCCTTGCAAAGTTTTTTCGACTGCTTCGATCTCACTTTGCTTTTTCCTAATTAATTCAATGTACTGAGATAAATCGCTATGAAAATCGTCTATTGTTCCGTCTAAATCAGATAACATTGAATTTAATTTCTGTTTTTCTTTATCAATAGCGAGAAAATAAATATCACCGTTCTTGTGATTTTCTTCTTTTGTCATAGGAGCATCACACACTGGGCATCGGACATCTAATAATTGACCAGTAAAATTATGTGATTGCTCAATAAAGTCGAGTCGTTCAATATCTGACTCATAATTTTTCTTTAATAAACGAAATCTAGAAAGGTTTTCTAATGTTCTTATTTTCTCACTTTCAGAAACCTTTATTTGTTCTGATAGGGAAGCATGTATTTCTTCTTGGTGTTTAATAAACTTTTTATGGGTTTCAATTATATTCACTAGCTCTGCAATCTTTTTATTAATATCATTAAGCTGTAATTCCTGAGTTGAGTTTTCCAATTCTATAATTTCCAACCTTAGTTCATTACATATAAGAGAAAGTTCATCCATCCTACCTTTCAATCTTGCTTTAGTTACTTCTACATTTTCTGACTTTATATGTTTTTGGTAATCCATGCCAGATAATATCGTAAAAAAAGAACTCATCTCTTTTGTTGTATCACGACTACGTTTCACATCAGTAAGAAATAATGATGAGTTTCTTTGAAAAATTCTAGTCTCATTTAGCATCGTTAAATAAATGAATTTACGAAAGGTAAAAGCTTCTGTTTTTCCTTTTGCTGTAGAAGTCAATATATTCTCATAATTACAATTACATAAGCTCAAAAGCTGTTTCGATAGACTATTCTTAGATTTTATTGAAATAGAAAGCACTATAAAATCAGCATTTTTTATGTTTTCAATATCAGAGTAAATATAAAAAACATCTTTTTTATCTGTATCATTGAGACCTCTTTTTAAGGTAATAGTTTGCCCAGCCTTCCTTTCTATAAATTCCAGTAAAACTGTGTCATAACCAATTGCTTCATTTGGTATAGAAGGAATATCACTAGCACCAAAGGCATAATTAATACATTCATATGCGAATGATTTCCCTGTATCTGAAGCTCCAGCAATAACGTTTAATCCTTTATCGAAAGTGAGTATAGCATCAGCTTTTCCATTTCCTCGTAATACTAATTTCTTTATAACGATTCCATATTTATTCATCTATCTCACCTCCCGAAAAATACTCTTTTTCAAATTCACCTGACCATGAACCTATACTTTTATCAATGTATCGATATATCTGTCCATCGGAATTTTTTTCAAACCTTCCACTGACTATGCTAATATTCTGCCTTAATTTATCGACATATCCGTTCTTAAACATTTGTAAAAATGCATCTGTAATATTATTTTTTTGATAATAAATTCCTGTTTTTGTATATTTAATGTCCAATAAACCTTTTGAAATCATAAGCTGTAAACTTCTATTGATTATATCTCGCTTAACAGCAATTTCTGAAGAATGATTGGGGTTATCAGGATGTAAACTATCGTATATACTATCAATATCATTAAGATGGAGTATAAAGTAATCGTAATACATAATTCTTTGAGAACTCATTCTTTTATCACAAATAGATAGAATAAATAATATTCTTACGCCAACCTCTTCAGGCGAATTGAATATTTTAATTTTGTTCTTCATCATTTATCCAATTCATCTCCCCTTCATTGACCAATTCATGACATATACCGCTTTTCTCTAACACATTAACATCTCCCAACACTGAACTTTTAATAGGAAGAAGTTGTGATCTAGCAATAGTCTCATCGACTCGTTTTAAGTCATCATCATAATCCGATTCACAAGTTGATATAACTCCATGAAAGACTTGATTTTTTACATTTTCATAAATATCATCGTTAACTAATTCATCCCTAGCAAATCTTTTTAATGCCTGTGCATTATGAAAACATTCCCTTTGCCGTTTGAAATGACTATGTAATTTTTTTCTAGGCCTGAGATTTTCTATATTCTTGATTGATACATTTTCATGATTTGAGTATACCTGTAGTAATTGATTAACATAATTCATTCTAATTTCTTCATCTTCAAGGACTTCAGTAGGTTTATGGACTTTTGGACGCTGCTTTAATCCTCCACCAAAGTGATACTTATACCACCCTGTTTTAGCAAACTGTTCTAATAGTGTTGCAGGCGCAATTTCTGCTACAATTGAAAAGTCGAATTGTTCTATATATTCCTTAAGTTCTACCGATAACTGTAATCCTTCAGCTAATATTTTCTTCTTGCCAGCACAGTATTTATTCCAAGTGTCAATTAATTCTTTATTAATTTTTGTTGGATGCTCAACTAAATTTCTTAAATCTTGTCCTATTCCGTTACTCGCAACTATAAAATATTTTCTTGGTTTATTATATTTGCCAGTATTGGTGTAATAACAAAGTTTACCAAATTCAGATATGTATTCTGAAGGAGTAAGGGGATCTTTATATCTTTTGCACTGAAATATATCAAAGTTTTGCATGGAATCATCAAGATAAGCAACAATATCCCGTCCAGAGTCTTTTGATCCTCCTATTTGTGCTACACTCTTATATTTTTCAAATTGCGTTAGATATCCTGATGCCCATTCACATGCTATATCTTCAAACTCACCAGATTCAATAGTTCTCAGGCGTACTAATGGGTCTATTGTAGTATCGAAGATCCGGCTTGTATCTTTAGGAACTTCAATGGCTTGTATTGGAATTATTTTCATAAGTGGACCGCCTCCTTACTACTTTCAAATATATCAGATGATTTTTTATACTTTTGCTGACCCGAAGAAGTTTTTTCTATAGCGGTTACCGTATCGTCCGTTATATTAATATAGTTAAGAAATAATATCCCTAGCAAAAGACGATCACTTCTTGATATTCTATTCCATTCATAGCCCTTGAATAAATCTCTTAATAAAAATATCTCACCGTTATCAAGATTAGCTATTTCGTTTTTTGCTATATCTAGAAGTGCATTAACATTTGGCATTTTTTAACCCCCAAAAAGAGAATAACAATATCAACAACGTTGTTACCATAATTGTATATCTTTTCCTAGTACTTTTCAACACGCATTTACACTTTTAGACAATAATTTGCAGAATATTCAAAAATCTTTCATACAACCTGCCAACACTAAAACCCTCAGCATTCTGAGGAGTAAATATCTTTTTGATATTGTTATAAAACCTATTTCTTTGAGATATTGATTTGTGAGTGACCTTGTAAGTACTAGGCTATTGGATATTCTCCAATAGCCTTTTCTTGTGTTCGCACGTTAGAAGTTTATCTACTCCCATCTTGTCAACTCCGTGGCTTCCTTTGTTCTTCTTCACCCTGTTATAGGCTTCGTTTAGATTATCATTGCTAATAATCCTCTCAAGTAGTTCACACTCATACTTACTTTGGTCGTTCTGTCTGTTTTCTGACGTCATGGAAATGCTCGGCACCCCCACGTACCCTTCGAGTTCCACTCTATCTTTCGGTAGGTGACCTATATTTAGTTATCTGCTTTCGTTACATTCCTTTGTTTCTTTCAAACTTTCAAAACCTCCTATTGTTCAGCCCTTCCCTTAATGTTTGCACCATTCTGGTACTATGGCTTTTGCTGACTTCTTAGAATTAAGCCATACATCACTGCATAGGTTGATATCTCGAAATGCATCTCAATAACGTACTCTAAGACCTCCCCAGGTAAGAATGCAATCTTCCTCTCCATCTATCTGCCACATTTACACCTTTTGTCTTCGAGTAGTTATAGGACTTTGACTTGTTATGCAGCCTTGCCCACAAAAGTATGCCTTATATGTGATTTCTGTTCGTCAGACCAGATATTTGCCCACGGGCTTCCTTCAGATTCGCCCTCACGGACGACACCCTTGCCTTAGGCTATGCACTTTCCACCACTAAAACGTTCTAGGGACTTAAACCTATAAGATTGCACCCATGCTGGGCGCACATAAAAAAGAGGCTATGTTTTTCAATAAAGAAAGAACATAGCCTCATAGATTTTTGTCTGATGACGGATTTATTAAATTGATTTTTGTTGCTTATATGAAAACAAAGGCATTAAGATTTTTCATCTCAATGCCTTTGGATTTTCTTATGTTAAATTGTGTTTTTTGGGTGTTATCATCAAAAACACCCAATGTCATCTATAAAATGCCTTAAAAAAGGGGTCAAAATTTGCACTTTTTGACCCTTTTTTGCTCAATTTTCGTTCCAAAACCACTATATGTCGTGGTTGAAGTGCCTTATTTTCTCTTGTCGCCACAATACGTCATCATTATTATCACCTCAATGTGCCTTGAGGAGATAAAAAAGATGTCCAATGAACCTGGTATCCCCTTGAAAAAAAGGTATCTTCAGTATTCTTGAATGCAAATTTTTCTTCCTGCAACCATAATACTTCATTTAATATTGCCACGAAAATTTTTATTTATTATCTTCAAATAAATAATTCCTTGATTTTAAGCCGGAAATAAATAAAGATAGCAATATACTCAACATATAAAAATTGATACAAACCTGGAAAATACTAATAATATCCCCTACTCCCGTTACTTCTCCATTATTGGTAAATGAATGGTGTATATAATCAATTGCTAAGCTTGCCCCCGTTAGACTATTAAATATTTTGTACAAGAAGGCGAAACCTATTTGGATTTCAACCATATTAAATAAAAACAAGAGTATTGACCTAGTATTTGATGCAGACGGATTCTGTATATCTTTTAAAAATAGCAAAGTAGAATTATACAAAATTGTTTCACACAATAGATATATTACAATAAATGGTTGGAAGTAATAAACTATCCAATCATTTTTACAACTAAAAGGGGTTATTACAAATAATAACATAATTGCAACCTTACATATTACGACCATATCTATAAATGCTCTCCTACAATTCCAACTTTTTACACCACTCTTATTCCTAAAGTAAAAAGTAATAGGATAGAAGTATGGATAAATTACTAAACACAATCTTACAAGAAATAATAATAAATCTCCCGCTCTTCTTGCCTTCAACACATCTCTAATGTATGCTCTTTGAGAAGTATATGCATTTAGAGCAATAGATCGATGACCAATTTTATATAATTTTTCATGTTCATTATAAATTTTTTTTGCTAACTTATAGTCATCCTTCTCCCCTTGAAAAATAACTAAATATATTTTCAAATTATCTTTATTATCAATAAGAAAATTATGAATTTCCGAAATAGCTATTCTTAATGCTACTTCAATACCCCAATTATATTTTCCTGAACCTATGACTGGAAATGCAATACTTTTAAATCCCTCTTTTAAACATTTTTCTAAACAGTTTCTATAGCACTTCTTCATAATACTTACATCAGTCTGAGTATACTCTTTTTCATTTTTAAGTTTAACTCCAACTGTATGATAAATCTTTTTACAATTTATATTATAGCTTTCAGTAGATTTTACTTCTCCTTGATTGCAGCAATTAGGATTGCTAAATATAGATTTACATTCTTCTAACAATTTTGGACCTGCTGCTTTATGTATTGCTTCATCAACACCAGAACCACCTTCTAATGTTGTTTTTGCTGAATTAACTATAACATCAATACTTTCTTTAAGTACAAAGTCAATTATATTGCCCTTGCCTAATTCTAAATTATACTCCATAATAGATCCCCCTCTTTCCATATTCCTCTATCCTTAGTAATAATGGGAATGAGGATTTTCTTATAGACACACCGAAATTTTCTCGAATGTTAAAACATACTTTAGGCTGAGTAGCTGAGATAGATATAATCCAGTAAACCCAGCAAAACAAATCTTATGCTATCGTATCAATACAACCGTCTCCACATGCCTTGAGTGTATATGGACACTGATTACCGAACAGATAGTAACATCTACCTAGCTATTACTATGTTTCTTATTAATGGCTGCTACACAACCAGACAAAATAATTGCAATTTTTGATCAAATATTATTCTTTAGCCCTATCTGTTACTTCGTTTACCTTACAATAATACCTGCCATTGTTTTTACATTTACTAACACACTTTCACTAGTAGGAAGATTTTTATCCCAACCAACAAAGATTTTTATTAATAACAAGACAGAATAACGAAAAATGGCTGGTGTGATAAAGAAAATGTAAATGTACCAGCCATTTCCCTTTTTATGGTCTTGTATTCTAACAACTTTGTTTCACATAATCATAAAATAATTATGCTACTTTGCTAAAATATCCTTTAACAATTGGCACCTGCGGTACTAAAAAAACTATAATTTTACAAAACCTATTCTATGTAAAACTTAATTTGAAATGATCATCGCAGGCTTTAAATCGTTTTGCATCATCCGATAATATTTTATATTCATTATTCATAACACGTTCCCTCTTTTATTTCCCCATTGAGAGCGACTAATTAAATACTGGCGTTTTAGAATCAGGCGGGATGGTAGGTGGTTCAATTTTAACCAAAAGCGGCATAGGAAAATCAACTCCAGTTAATACAGCCTCTCCTTCACCAAGTATCGGTAAATAAGCTAGTATATTACTATTTGCAGTTGAGCATGATTGCTTTATTGCTTCTTTATCATTATAATTTATAAGTCTATGTACGAGAAATGTTCCCATCTGACTTAATGTTCCAGTAGGAATATCTCTTGGCATTTGTGTTGCTATACATAAAAACAATCCATACTTTCTGCATTCCTTAGCTATTTGATCAAATGCATTTAATGAAAAGCTCGAGAAACTATCATCAATAACATTTTTATTTAAAAACTGATGTGCTTCATCAACCATAAATACGGCAGGCTTATCTTTAAACTTCTTATCTCTTGCAAGCGTCAATAGATACTTTGCTATAGCATTAGCTACTACTTCTCGAATGTTAAAATCATACCCAACTTTCTCAAACCCAATACGTAATAAAGTTTCTTCTGATTCAGGCAATAAAAAATTATTAATAACTTCCGTTATGTCTCTATCATCTGATGAGCCATTTAATCCTAGAATATTAACATAGTTCTTATCTCTTATAAATGAATTAGCTCTGGTTACTAATGATAAGCAATTAGACGACTCAATATCTGCTTTACCTCCCCAGCAATTATTATTTCCCGTCTCAAAAACACACTCATTTTGTATCTGATTTGGTAGAAATTTTATATCGAAATCTAGTGTGCCATCATCTATTTCATCATAATATCTTCTCTGGTATCTAACAAAATTTTCTTTATTCTTATTTATTTTAATTATTTGATTGTGAGGTTCTCCTGTTTGGAAATACTCATCTAATGAAGTATCACTTTTATCCTTGCTCACTTGAATTGTTCGTAATGTCTTAATTGCTTCTACTAACTTTGGGGCTTGCGTTCTTTCCGCTGGTTTCAAAAGAAAAAACAAATCCATTACTGAAAGTTTACGATAATTGAAGTACGCATTTTCAGATAAAATACAATTTTCTCCTCCCAAATTAGCATATTCTCCAGTCGGATCTATTAAAATGCATTTTGTCTTATTTTTTCTTATTTCTTCAATTAATTTTGCTGCCGACCAACTTTTACCCCCACCTGTAGTACCAACTATAGCACAATGCCTACTAAAAAAAGATTGTTGAGAAACGGTTACATATGTTTGATTATTAGTATTTAATGTGCCTAACGACATAACTAGCTCTTTTTGATTTTGCTTTCTGACACCAAACCCATTAACATATGACTGTACGAAACTCTTAGGACATACAAACACCTTGGATCCTATATTGGGAAAGTAATTAATCCCCTTCGATACATTATTCAAATCAAATAAATTAAAGGAAAGTAATATTTCAGCTTTGGCTGTAGGATGAAATTCTTGATTTTTAAAAGCTTCCTCTGATAATGATAAACGTTCTTTCTCTAAGACCTCAACTTCTTGAAGTTGTCCTATAAATCCATAATTTTCTCCTTCGATAGCAATATAAGATCCAACCAGTCCTCCATGAAATTCTTCTCCTGCAAAAATAAATTTACGCAGTAAAACAGATGAAGGAAAGTGTATTTTAATATTTTGTGGAGTTACTTGACATACGTATCCAATAAAATAATGGTAATCAAAAGGTTGCATTTACGCTCTCCTTTTCATCCCCCATAGCATATGCTTCGGCAAACGGATAATTTAAAGCAATCTCATTGAAATCACTTCGTATTATCCATATATTAGAGTTTGTAGTCGCTTTTTTGATTAATTCATCAAAATTTTCAATAAACGGATCTACAAGCACTAGTTGAAGACTATGATTAAGATTTAAAGCTTCATAAATCATCGAATTTATATGCTTGTCTCCAAAACTATAACCAATAATTAATAACAGAGTATTGTCCTGCCTTAATTCTGCTTGGAAACGAGACATCATTTCAAAAAATGGTTGTTCATATGAAGTTTCATATTTAATACTGCTTGGGAATATCATAACAGGATTTACATTATTATCCGTATTAATCTTAATGATTTTATTACTGTCAGGTTCATGAATCCAGTCAAGCGATCCATGCAATTTATATAAGTGAAATACTTTATTTGCGTAGTTTTCTCTGGCCGAAATTCTACTATTCTTTCTTATTACAATATCATAGTCAAAATTATTACCATTGAAGTACCGCGGAAATGTAAAAGAGAAGCCATCAATAACCACAAATCCATAGCTTATTGCCGCTTGCTCAAATAACATATCATAATTCGTGGTAAATAGTTTTAGTCTATTATATTTAAGCTTTCTTGCTGTAATTCTCTTTAAAAACTCCTTATGTGGTGCATCATCTGGCATAATAATTGAGCAATTCTTAATGATGACATTTTTTATTTCCTGAAGAGATTTATAAAAATCATCTTCAGTATTAATATCATACAGGATTTGATATATACTTGCTTTTGATAAAAATTCTTCAAGATTAACCTCTTTTATATTACTTATACTATAGTATACTTTATCTGCAATTTCTTTAATTTTCTCTTCGGTGAGTTCATCTACAATTTTCCCCCACAAACTTTTCATTGTTTGACCTTTAGTATCATCTGTTCCTATGCCATAGGATGATCCTGCTCCTGTTAAAACTATTGTATTTTCAAAATGTCTGGACAGAAAATTCTTATATAGCTCAATCTTTTTACTTTGTGTTACGTCCCCAATTTTTGACTTGTCTTCTATAATAACTTCTTTATCATTTAAAAAAAGATTATTCTCATCTATAAACAAATTGCATTCTTTACTAATAATATAGTCTTTTCTCATCTAACCCCTCCACATCTTCCTGCTCACAAACTTCCTTCAAAACTATTAATTATATCTTTCCCTTAAATCTCTTCTACTTTATTTCCATTATATAGTATAAAGTTTAATTACTCAACTCAATATTCCGAATATTGTAATATTTTGTTGGAATTGAGAAATGCCTAATTTTACGATATAGTTATGGGTGTATATAGGAAACTTAATGCAAATCAGGAAAACATATGGAGTAAAATACAGATATGTAAAAGATAAAATGGCCTTGTGGAAAGTTATAACTGAATTTTTCATTACATACCACTAACTCATATATTTCAACGTATTTATCTGTTTTTCTTTAGAAAAATGCACCCACTATTAAATGAGTGCATTCCAATTTATTTTATTTCGCTCTATTAAGTAAGCAAACTGTTTCCGTGTGCACAGTTTGTTGAATGTATAATCCGCATTACAATGTGCTTGCATTTATTTGCACTTAGATTATGTGGTTTTAAGGCATAAAGATGAAACATAAATCTTTATAGCCCCTTTGGTGCACTTAATATCATATAGCAATGCTTTTTTGGTGTGGACATATAGTGGACAATGCCCACGAAGTAAAAATTTATAACAATACCCCGGTATTATCCGGGGTATTTCCTGTCTTATTTATTATAGGTATGTATGAGCACTAAGTCAATACAATCCCTGAAATGCAATAAATCATTTTTGCTATACTGTGATAAATTATCTATTATATTATGAATGCTAACTTCACCCGACATATCTACCTCTTCCTTTATGTGTTGTAAATTTTCTATTACATTAATTAATGATATCTCATACATGTTATTTCCCCCATTCAGTAAAAATTATCATTGGTTTCGGCAAATATATTAATATTTTATCAGAACGTTTGTTTGCTTGCAAACATAATATTCATATATCACATTTATCACATATTCATATATGAATATTTTCATGCATATATGAATATTTAGCTGGCATATATTGCCCCCTGTTTTTTAATTTTGTAATATAACAGCGGAGGTACATAAATGGGATATAATGCATATGAAGTAGGTCAAAGAGCATCAAGCGCTCGAAGAGATAAAAATATATCGCAATTAGAAATTAGCGAACAGCTCAAAATTAGTCAAACGACATTAAGTAGGTTTGAAAATGGTATTGGTTATTTATCACTTGAGAATGCAGTTAAGCTTTGCGAATTGCTTGATGTTCCACTATTGTGGTTAGTTGGTGATCAAAGTGCGCACTTAACATCAGATGAACATCGAGCCTTAGAACAATATAAACAATTTTTAGTCAATAAACGTACTAATAAAAATTAGAGCCTCGTTCATAGGGGCTCTTTTAAAATGCGCATATCGCACTCCCCCTTAGTTATTTTTATCCTTAGTTAATAACGCTTCTGCAGCGTTGAGTTACCTTGTATATAATGTCTATAATTAGTCTACTGGGGAATAAACTTACACAAATTATATCATTTTTTGACGAAATTTTCACAAGAAAAATATTCCTTTTTTGTGGAGTTAATACATATTATAATGTAATTTTTGTCATTGTGCCAAGTTTACAAATGCTGTATATAATGCTATTATTTTTACAGATGTTAAAGATTTTAGGACTAATTGCTTAGACGAATGGCCTGCATATCTCTGGAGAGGGTATGCAGGAATTTTTTAGTTTAATATTGTAAAATTACGCTATTTATGTAATAATATAGCAGTATTTAGTAAATTAAGATAATGGGAGGGTAATTATGTCACAGGTTATGACTAAGAAATGTAAGCATTGTCAAACGGAGATTGACAAGAAAGCAAAGGTATGTCCTAATTGTAAGCGCAAACAAGGAGGAGCTTTAAAGTTTATTATTATAGCTATAGTTTTTATTGGAATTATTGGCGCTTTAACACAGCAAGACGATGAGCCTAAATCAGTTGATAATAAAGATAACACACAGCAAACAGATGGAGGTAAAAGTGAAGATACTAAAGCAGACCCTACTAAGGCTCCGGAAAAAACTAGTTTCGCTGTAGGTGAGGCAGTAGAATTAAAAGATGTTCTTGTTACTCTGACGGGTATTACACATTCAGAAGGTAGTGACTTTAATAAGCCGGCAGATGGAAATATATTTACGCTTTGTGAGTTTACCATTGAAAATAACTCGGATAAGGATATCACTGTAAGTTCTATGTTAAGTTTTGAGGCTTACTGTGACAGCTATAGTGTTAACCAAAGCATCGCAGGATTACTTGAAAAAGGAGATAAAAACCAATTAGATGGAAATGTTGCTGCTGGAAAGAAAATGAATGGAGTAATTGCTTATGAATTGCCATCAGATTGGAAAGAACTTGAGATTAATTTTACACCAGACTTTTGGTCATCAAAAGATATAACATTTGTTGCTACAAGATAATACATACACCCCGACCTATTAAGGCCGGGGTGTTATTATATGCCACAAGTTTATATATTACAAATAGAGCTATTGTAATATGCTATGCAAACAAATCCTTTAAAGCTTCTTTTTTAAGCAATCCACAGGTCTTATCTGCATATCCCATGTACTTGCGGAATACGTTAACCGCTACAGTGGTAGCTGCTCCCCATTTACCGTCTACATCAAGACCTGCATTAATCTTTTTATTAAGAGCTGCCTGTATTGCTTTGGTTACAAATATGGTGTTTTCTCCCGGCTTAAACGCATTTGTAAAGTTACCTTTAACTTGGAAGTGAGGACTATCAGGTGTAGTGGTCCAGTTGGCGCCAGCTTCAAAACCGTACTTTTGCATTGTCTTAATTATAATCTGTGTCTGTGGATCCTTTGTATTATAAATAGCGGTCATTTTACCATTTACTACTCGCTGCGGTATTACATCCACCGCCTTACGTGTAGTATGTACACTATTTAACGTCCAAGTCTTCTGTCCCACTCCTGGATTACTATAAGCCTTTGCAAATGTGCTAGTTATTCCTTTCGCTGTACACTGTGCTATGGTCCTGCCTTGACAATAAAGATAATTTTGCCTTTCCTGTGGTCGATAAGTCTCTGTTACCAAGGGGTTTACTCCCTGTCTCTTAATATCTGCTAAAGCTAATTCCAACATTACTCTTACAAGCGCGTTTAACTCGAAAGGATCTCTGCAACTTACTGTTACATTACTCATCTAATTTTACCCCCTTACTTACAAGGGTATTCCCTTGCTTTTCAACCCCTGTTTTAAGTACAGCTATAACTTTTCTTAAAAAGTCCGGGAGTGGTGCACCCATACGTCCAGCATTCTCCAATATGGATAAAAGCTCATTTATAATAAACCATATAGCTGTTAATAGCCCAAATAAGGTTATAGTAGGTATTTTTATACCCATACTGTCAGTAACGTTAAATATGAGCCAATCTACTGCCATAGCTACCGCAATAGTAAGTATGTATCCGACCTTTTTGTATATCCCCTTTATCCCTCTTTTGCTACTCCATCCTTTTGTTTTATCTTCTGGGTTTTCCATGGCTTCTCGCTTGCTAGCTGCCATGCCGGATATAAAGTCTATCACCATTAATCCTGTCAATAGCATAAATACCGGATACAATATACCAAGCTTAGCACTCAAAAAAGCTCCTATTGCAGCAATCACCGCCTTAATAGTAATATAGATATTTTCTTCCCTCATTCCTCTACCTGCTTTCTTTGCATTATAAAAGGGACCCGAAGGCCCCTATAGTTTTAGATAATAAAATAGCACCCTATCGAATGCGTGTTAAGCAATATAATCTTGTAGTTTTTATGCAAAAACTGTATCAAGGTATGCCAGTGCTTCGGTTACTTCTTCGGCTGTTAGAAAACCATTTAGAAGCCAAGTAGCTATTACTTCCTCATAATACTCCTTGCTAAATGCCTTTGTTGCGATACTCCTCTTAATTACGTTTAAAAAACTTGTCATATTTTTCACCATATCCTTTCCCTTTCTAGAACATTTGCATTGATATAATTACTATCGTATTAGATAGATCATCAATCTGGTTATTAAGCTCGTTTATTGCTTTTTCTACTGCATCCGTGCTGTAGGTTACTTTATAAACATCTGCTAAAACTCCCGCAGACAACTCCACGTCTTTTTCAAAACTAAGTGATTTAAACTTTGCGATATCACCATATGTATTTAATGGATTACCATCATTTCCTATATGCTGTATGGTTGAAATATGACCAGATACCACATAAATTACATCGTTATAAGAAGATGCAGATATAAACTTAAAAGACCTTGTTTTCCTGGTGGAATCTTCGGTTATCCCCATCGGTACAAGGTCAAATTCTGTATTGCCTATTTTTAATTTTTCCATGGTTGTCCTCTCTTTTTAAAGCACTGTTTAAGTGCATGGATAAGAAAACTCAAACTGATAGATAGTCCCATCGGCACCGTATCTAATTGCTAAATCTCCGTTAGTAAACACAGTCACCCCAATAGCTTCAACATTTTGTCCATTTGCCGCTGGTGCCCATGTGTTAACATCTAAACTTTCGCTGGGTGGACATCCTGTAGCTACCGTTATACGCGTTGTTGACCTGGATATAACTTGTATTTGTACTCTTACGGATGCCCACCCGGATTTTTTACGGATAAAAATATTGGAAACAGTGTAATTCGATTGCATTGTTAGCACTGGGGTTATAAATTGCAGAGATAATTTACCATTTACTGTGTCTATTTCCTGCCCCAAGGCATATCCTACATTGGCGCCTAAAACTTTTGTGGTGTTATTAACTGTATCTGTAGTAACGATATCAGCTGTGTTTATTTTTGTGCTGTATAAATCCTCTATAGCATTATCGCAATCATCTACACCCTTGTCTATTTTATTTAAGTTGGTAGCATTTAGAGGAGTTGCAGTAGATGGAGCATTTATAAAATTAAGCCTTGTGTACCGTTTCGCCATTTGATTCTCCCCCCTCACAAATCGCTTTTGATTCTTGTTCTAATGCGTTTGCCGTTGCTGCAGCTGTTATCACTTTATATTCACCTATAACCATATCAACTATTGCAGGAGGTAAACGAGATTCGTTTATAGCATCTGCAATTTTATCTTTTAAATTTTTAATTGTGGTATTAATCACTCTCTATTCCTCCATTTAATTGATTCCGTATGCTTGATTAGCACTTATCATTGCGTTAACTTTTGTAATTACTTCGGATAGTGTCGCGCCTGTAGACAATGTTGATATACTTCTTTTTGACGTTGGTGTAGCTCCAAACATACCCCAATCACCACCCGACTTATGGCTTATAGCTTTTACGTGCAAAGTGGTCCATGGATATGAATCTGATCCTAAATTAAAGATTGTTCCACTGGCCTCGCTAGGTCTAAAATTTTGGCTACTGTCCAGCGTAACATATAAATTATTAGGAGTCGTTGATGTATCTTTGTATATTTTATTAAGTTTTCGTCCACCCGTCCTAATATCGTCAATATCAGCGTAATCAGCATCTAGACTAGTATAATATCCCTCTGTAACATGTCGAGAAGATGAGCCTATGCTTATGGCATATATCCTGTTAATATCAAGTGAACCATATGTTAAAGTGGTTGAGTAAGTTTTTGTTTGCCCGGAGCTTGTATAAACCGTCCTTTGACACCTCATTACTCCACCTGTTATATTGATTTCGTCATAGGTGGAGTAATCTGTTCCACCGCCCCATAATGTTGAAGTAATATTGCTACCAATTATATCCCCTCCATTCATCGTGGGGGAGTACAGTGTGCCGCTGAATTTTCCGTTTACTGCTTCTATACTTCCATCTAACAGTACTTTAAAATAACTATTAGCAGTTACTATTCCTTCCAATGTTATCTTGTTTGCTTGTACTTTTGCTTCTTCTGATGTTAAGTTAATTGCAGATATAACCCCATTTGTATCAACTTTTAGTAAAAGTTGTTCTGCTGTGATATCAAATTGTGCTTGCGTATTCTCTTCCAAGTCACCTACCTGTACGCTTACACCTTCTACATCTTTCTTGATTAATGCATACTTACCCTTTAGTTGTTTAATTTCCCTATTAACACTAAAATTCTGTACTAGTTCTTCGGTGCCAGCTGCTTTAAATTCATCTCGTAGGACCTGAATACCTGTAAGCACTCTATTAAATACATAACTACCAACTGTATTATCTGTCGTATTAAATACAACAATATCTCCTACTTCTAAATACGGAAGACCTATGCTTTCGCATTCGTATGGCCTGTATTCTCTGTAAGCTATGTTGCCAAATGCATTAGTTGCTATAATTTCGAGTTCTGCAGGTGATTTCCCATACACCAAAAAATTTCCTTCTATTACGTATGTATTTGATCCGTTACCGACTATAGCTCCTATATCATCCGCTTCTTGCCGTATTTGTAGCTTTTCAATTGGTTTAGAAATATACTCTTCAAATTCTACCGTTCTGAAATTTGCTGTACCTAACGGGTCAGTTTTATATCCAGGATATAAATTATCACTTGGATACAATGTTTCTGATGGGTAAATGTCATATCTACCACCTAATATAATGTGTGTAAACTTTCCTGATCGGTTTATATGTCCAAAACACCCGTTAATTTCTTCTATGGCTTCTATAACTTCTCTACCGCTTATAGAGGAAGGCTCAATGGTTCTCTCTACTGTCATTGTGTCGTTAGACATAGGCAGATTGTTCGTATCTTCTGTTAATCCTACATAAGTTAAAAAGGAAGTCCTGAACGCTGCAAGTGTCATGGGTAAGGTTAAAGAGTTATACCAATCTGCTACATCTACATCAACCTTTTTCATACGGTCATATGCAATTATGTCCTTAAATCGTAAATCATCTTGTTTGATAGCTGAATCGACAGTAAAATACCCAAGCGGTATATTGTGAGGTAAATTATCTTCATCAAATACCGTTTGGGTAATATTAAACTCTTTATTTTTAATATCCTGTGTTACATCAGCTAAAGTAAATTTCACTACGCTTGTATTACACTTGCCAAATTTTATTTGATCTTCATTGCAAATGCTTTCTGTAAGCTCAAAATCCCCTTTATCAGTTGCAAATTGATCAGTGCCAATATTTAAGCCTAACGATGCAAACGACAGGTTTAATTCCTTCGCTGCAATCCTTTGCGATATGGGGAATTTATCGTTTTTGTATAACAATTTTAATTCATCACTTATATTAACCATTGCGATCACTCCCCATATGCTATAAATTCTATTTCGATTCCTTGATAATAAAAGTTACCGTTTTTATCAATATGATCAATGATATACTCTACATCCGGTACATAGCAGATGCCAGTTTCGTAACTGTTTGTTTCATCGTTCCATCGTTCTGCTGTCACATAGTCACGATTTGGGAAAAATGCTTGTACTATCAACTTTTGTCCATATGTAAGATCAATTGTTTTTATCTTGCTGGTGGTTCTTTTTACTGGTAATATAGTTCGATTTAATTTACCAGTGCCATCTACATAGCTGTTTTTATCTTGTCTTCTGTTTGGAGTGTTACTATATCCTCCCTTTGCAATTAAGGCATTGGGGAAGATATTACTACCAACTTTAAGTAAATATCCGCTTCCTGTCATATCTTCCCTCCTTTACATTGCAAATGCTGAATGACCACTTATATTAGCGTATTCCTTGTCTTGCTTTACAATCTCGCTGTAGATTTGCTTGCCATTTAAATGTACATTAAGAGTAATATTACCATTTCCACCGCCACCAACTTTTTTAAATGCTTCAACAATCGTATCTAATGGAGCCTCAATGTTAACTCCGCTGGTTTGATCTCCAAGGATAGCCATAAATTCGCTATTAGGCGGTATAACCGTTCCTGTGGCAAGCTTAGGTATTTTAGGAGCTGTAAGCGTTGGTATATTAAATCCTACTTTTTTACCTCCGATACCCGGTATCCAATCAGGTACTGTAAAGCTAATACCGTTTATGGCTTTAATCACTGCATTAACTCCGCTAACAATACCGTTTACCATGCCATTTATAATGTCTATAATAAGATTAATAGGAGCTTTAACAATGCCTACAAGAGCGTCAAACACGCCTTTAAAGATTGCTTTTACTCCCTCCCAAGCTTTCTTCCAGTTACCAGTAAAAACACCTGTTATTAAGTCGATTACGCCACCTAAAGCGGTACCTAAACCTTTTATAATAGCTCCTATTGCATCAAATACCGTTTCAAAGGCTGGCTTTAAGTTTTCCCATAATACCTTTATGATAGGATTTATTACATTTTCCCATAACCAAGTTAAAACTTTTATCACGGTCTTAATAATAGGTATAACGGTCTTGGTAAGTATCTCATATATCCCGTCCCATGCCTTTTTAAATACACCGCCAATCGCCTCTGCAAGTGGTAATACAACCTTTTTCCATACCATCATTAACACATCTGCCAATAAACTAAATATAGGCTTTAAAATGGTCCCTACAAATGTACCGAAAGGTATTAGTACATCTTCCCACAGCTTTTTAAATATTGTGATTAAATTAGGTATAAGCGTATTAATAAAAAAGTCGATAACAGGCTTTAATATCTTATTCCATGCATCTGATAACACTGTACCTATAAAGTTAGCTATTGGTTGTAGTGCTTCTAGCCATACTCTACCCATATTGGAAACGGATTCTCTAAATGTTTCACTATTTTTATACAGGTCTATAAATGTGTAGATTAACATTCCTAAAACAGCTGCGATAATTGTTATCGGACTAAATATAGCACTAAATACCGCACCCAACGCACCTAATACAGTGCTAAGTAATGTACCTGATGCTATCATACTTCCTAATGCTGCAACAAATGGAACGATTAAAGCTATTAACTTAACAATTGCAAAGGCAGCAAAAAAGCCACCTATTGCCAATGCTATCTTAGCAACTGTATCCTGATTATTTTTTATCCATTCAGCTAATGCATTTAATCCGTCTGTAAGTAATTTTAAAAACTCTATTATCGCCGCACCGGTCCATTCTGCAAGAGGTTGTAAAAATTCATCCCACAACCACAATGCATAAGGTTTTAATACTTCTATAACCTCATTCAATACCCCGATAGACGCGCCTAACGTATCTAAAAAGGCAGGTATTAGCATAGAGACTACCCATGTACCAAACGGTACAAGTACATTATCATAAAACCATTTAAGGCCCTCACCTACATTTTTAACAAACGGAGCTGTAGAGATTTTTAATCTATCTAATGCATCAATTACAGGCTGTAGAGCTTCTTTTATCTTTATAGCGGTCTCTTGCATACTAATTTCAAGTGCTGTGGTATCTGCAGATGTTTTTACTTCCAGGCTAGTACTCGTTGCTCCTGTACCAGACATATCGATCAATGAATCAGCTGCACTTGCTGTATTGTCGGCTAATTTTTCTGTGATATTATTAAGATTATCAATACCAGATAACCCGTTAGCTTTTTGAGATGCTTTCTTTGCTGCATCTCCCATGTCAGTCAATCCAGCTTCTGCATCCATGGCATTGCTGGCCAATGCATTAGTATTATTAGCTGTACTTGCAACCTCTTTATTTAAGCCAAACACAGTAGATATTACTCTACCTGCTGTCTCTGCAAAAGTAATCATGTATGCCGTTGCTTCGTTTAAAAGCTTAACCATAGGTGTTAATACTTGTATTAATCCATTACCAATAATACTTAAAAACTCTTTCCATCGCTCGGATAATACTCTTGTTTGATTTGCCCAGCTATCAGCAGTCTTTACAAAGTCACCAGCTGATAAACTCGTTTTATCAAGAAAGAATTGCTGTCTAACAAGTAGTTTTTCTCCGGAACTCATTTCACTATAAAGCTTAGACATGCCTTTCTCTAAAGCGAACGCGCTAAGATTTGCCTCTGTCATTACAACACCTATTGCTTTAAGTGGCTCTGTCTCTCCTGTATAAATAGCCTTACCTATCGTGTCAGCTTCGGATTGTGTCTTGTTATAGAATGACATTACATCACCAAGGCGTCCAGTAATTTCGACAGCCATATCTGATGCTACAGCTGCGAATTGCCCCATACCGGTTGACATTGCCATATATGTACTTGCCATTTGTTTGGCTGCCAATTTAGACAGTCCAAAGTTCTCAATAGATGATTCTGCAAAATCCTCAATCTTATAAGCCATATCCCCAAAGGCTGTATCTACAACATTTTGTACCTCTGCAAGATCGGATGCTAAGTTGACAGCTTGCTTTCCAAAGTTTATCAACGCTACTACGGAAAATGCCGCTATCATTGCCTTACCAAGTCCTGCAAGCATCTTTTTTAACCCATTGGCTTGCGACTTAATAGTATTTGTACCTCTTGTAAATCCGTCCGTGTCTATCTTTGTATCAAATTTCAAACTACCATCATACGATATGTTTATCACCCCTTCCTATCCTAGGAGTTTCTCAAATCTTTCTTTTTCTTCTTGCTCTTCTGCGGATAACTTTACTTTTAGGTCAACAAGCGCTTTATTTTCTCTGTAAAACTCTTGCTCGTGCTTTTCAAGTTTCTTACCCTTGTTTTTCTTTGACCTAATGTTAACTACTGTCGTAAAAAGACACTCACCAATTTCGTTAAAGTATCCTAGGAACGTCCACAAATGAAGATAATCTACCGATCGTGTCTCATATCCAGCCACCTTATTTATAGCGGAAAATAATATTTTTTCGTCATGTTCCCAATCCATTACTTTTTTTGCTTGCTGATGATATGAATTATCAGTTTGTTTTCCTCCACCCTCTAAAAACCAACATGCTTTGTCATTAGCTTCTTGATAATCTTCGAACGGTATGGAATCAGGATCCTGATACAAGCATTCAATCATACACAGGACTTTTTCCTGTTCGTCTAGCTCTGGATCATCACATGCAGTGAAAATTAAAAGAGCTGTCCGAAAGTCACTCCAGATAGCTCTATCTACTCCATTTATATTTAGTTGTTTAGGCAGGTACCCGATCATTTTCTATACACCTGGCTTTTATATTTATCAGTCTTTTTCCGTGACAGCTCCATCTTCTTTCCAGTTTCTGATTCTACCATCTTGCAGATGCATTCTAAAAAACTTTCCCATAGTGCCTTACCACCGCCTACAAGGCTTAATGGACTTTGATTTCCAAATGCAGTTTCGCAAATGTTACTATTAAAAACATCATCAATAGCTTTACAAATAGCAGTTCTGAATATATCAAGCGTGTCAGCTGCTCCATTAATATTCTCAATAGCGGTACCGTCCGCATTAAGTTTAATATCTCCAGCTTCTTCGGCTGCTTGATCAATTGCATTATACGCATCCCTGATACGGTTAATCAGTGCAAAGTCGGTAGGATTAAACCGTATTACTTTATTAGGATCATTGTTTATTGTAAAAGACATAAACCCATCATCAAAACTTAAATTCTGTGTGTTACCCATAATATCCTCCTTTATAAGGGCGATAGAAGGAGGACTACCGCCCAATCAAAATTAAACTAATAAGTTTTATTAAGCATCCGGTGTAAATGTCTTTGTTGAAAGATCAAACAATCCTTTTACACGGTTACCAATGTTATGAATATTAAAAGGAATTTGCAGCCCAGTGGAGTCGCCGCCATATGATACTACCTCAATGATTGCGTCTTCTCGATATGCCACATAGGAACCTTCTGTTTCATCTTCTTCCCATAGATGTACCTCTACCGTAGTAGTTTTTAAGTCGTCCAATACAAGGCGTTCATCTGCAATCTTTTGTAGCCTAGTATACAATGGATCTCCTGATGATGCATAATAAGGTTCAACAGACGCTTGTGGTTCGTAGCTGTCAACGCTCTTGGATGTTTCCCCTAATATGTTCTGTTTACTTTCCACATTAGCGTTCATTTCAATAACAAATTCCTCTAAATCTGCCCCCAGCCTATTATAAACTGCCGGAGAAGTTACAGCTGAATCAATATAATGGGCCATATATTTTCTTGCGATTTTCGCCATTATAGTAATACCTCACTTTCCAAATGATACTGTGCATAAATCTGTAACTGATATGTAACCGGTCCTGTTAACGTTCCCTCTTGATACCCGTATAACATACCATTGGCACTACTTAGCTTTGTAAGAGTGCCAATCACGGATTTATTATTTATAGTTACTTCTACTTCTTGCTCTGTAGCTGCTCTTTCGAGCCAGTACGCCAAGTCAAGCAAAAATGTACTGTTCGCCAACCTTTCATAATCGCTAAAGCTTTGAAATTTGGCATATAAAATGAAATTGTGTTGTCTGTCTTGGTTTCCAGTAATAGATTCCTTTATCAATTGATCTCCTGTAGGATAAAGACCGTAATTATCAACTTTATCCTCGGTGTAATCGATATGTAGGTCTGATATATTAGGGAATTCCATAACAACACTTTTAACTAATTCGATTATGTTCATGTTCCACCTGCCACCTTCTGTGCACCCCTAAGGATTTGCTCTTTTTTATCAGCTTTCATTCGCTCAAACCAATATGGGCCAGCCTGCGGATGTTGACTTTTACTGTATTCTAGGTCCTTATCGGTCAATACCTTGCTTTCTCCATTGCTGTATGCACTGCCTGTGATAGAGGACACCATGAGTTTCCCGTAATAGTGGTATCTACCGTATGGGGAGTTCTGATTTATATCACCAGTTCCTATCTTTGTGCCAAGCGTAGCTGATTTCTCTAGCGCGCCAGATTGCATTGGTGTATATGGAGCCATCAGCCTAATTACTTCCTGATCTATAAACTTTTGTGTCTTTCCGTTTACAACAATACCACGTTCACGGCAAAGTTGTGTTATAGATTTCATTTCTAACTTATAATCCATATATCACCTACTTACACGTCAACAGATAATGTTGTAAATCAGGTCCACCGTATAACTTAGCATCACATATAGTTACTGTATGTACATCATGCGAGCTTGTTAAAGCCTTAAGGGACGTTGATATTGTTTGAGGGGATGTATTATCAATCGTGGCTGTAATTTCGCCCTTAATAACTAAATCTTTGCCTGTTGTGATATTAAAATTAATAGGTGCACTGGTTATTGGTATAAACACTTTAACCGCATCTGAAGAAGCCATACCAGTTTTTTCTATGTTAGATTGCTTTGATTCTTGCCAAAACACATCCTTGATAACTATCCTGGTATATTTGCCATCACTTCCGACATTGTAAAGCGTCATGTCTGTATTAGTAATCACATCTCTCACCCCCGATACAGTAGTCCAGTGTCAGCTAACCATTCATAAATAATACCTTTAACAAAGCTATTTTTTAATTCTTCGGCTGCTTGACCTGCAAGGTAACTTACGGATAGTTCCCCGACTTTTTCAGATGTCACAAAAGGCTTTTGGCCATTGTTCTCTTGCTTGTATAAATGTTCAGCGAGTTCACAGCAACACATCTGCACAGCATCTTCATAAGGCTTTGTTTCGTCAATATTACTGCCAGTATACTGTTTTATCTTTTGAGTAGCTTTTAATGCATAAACAGGGAATAAGGCGGTACTAATGACCGCCTGTCTACCCATCAAATAACTATCAGTATAGTATGTAACTGTCGTATAGCTAATCATTGATACCGCCACCTTTCTACTGATCTAGATTTTCTTGGTCACCCGTACCTTCTTTTTCATCGTTCAGCGGTGCTTCTGGCTCTTTTGCTGGTGATTCTGGTTTCGTTGGCTTTACTGGTTTTGGTTGTTTGACCTTCTCTTCAACTAATCCAACTGTTCTCATAATGATCCTCCTTATGCTTTGTGGCTTAAGTAGATACCAGCCACCTTGTTTTTATAAACATCAACTAAGCCATACTTACGATACTTAGAGATATAAGCATCAGAATCAGGGTTGTTATCTGGAGCAATAACAGAAGAAGCTGTGTGCTTATCAAACTTGATAATAGCTGGCTTATGAATAATCATAAAGTTGATATCTTTACCTGCTGTAGCTTTCTGGTAGTGCCCTGCTTCTTCTCCAGACGTCTTTCCATCTAATAAATCAATAGCTGTATAGAAGCGGGATTGTGGTACCGCTTTTTTCCCAGCGAATGCGCTCAATACTTCTCTTGACTTAGTTGTATCAAGTGCAAGTATGCTATTAAGCAATGTAGGTGTTGCATAAAGATATCTGTTTTCCTCTGGTACTTCATCCTCATCCATCTTAGTCTTTGCAGCCAAAAGAGCTGTTAGGAATGCAGCTCCATCGGAATAAGTAGTTGCTGTCGCTTTTGATATGCCTGTAATACCAGCCAAAGTAGCAAATGTAAAAGCATCTGCTTCTGGAGCTACTTTTTCCCTCTGTAATGTTGCTCCAGCCATACCAAAAGCAATATTAAATGTTTCCTGATCGTCCATTGTATCAACAGAAATCTTGGAACCACGGTCATAGTTAAATGTTGCAGTTTTCCACACAACGCTTACGGTTCCGTTAGTATATCCACTGTTTCTGTCGTAGTCACCAAGACCTGTAACAGCAATCTGTGGATATAAAATCTCATTTGCGTTTGCTCCGGCTCTCATCATGGTGGAATCGCTTACTAAGTCTGCGGTTACGGATGCATTTTTGTAGACCTCATCCAATAGGTCTGTGTAATTTTTTGCTAAAGCAATACTGTTAGCCATATATTATCCTCATCTTTCTTTATTCTGTAGGTTTAAGCCCCATTGCTGCCCTTAGTGCTGCAGTGTTTGGATCAGTTCCACTGGTTGGGGTTACCGTAGGCTTAATCGGGTTTTTAAATGGTTCATTACTTCCAAATAAATAATCATTATCCTTTTGGCATGCTTCTAAAGCAGTTTTGATATCTGCTTTTTGGTTTTTGCTTGCTTTGAGTGCTTCAATATCAAGCATAGCCATAATTGCCTTATCAGACTTACCACCTGCTGAAGTTATTGCAGCTTTTATAGCATCTGAAAAATCGCGTTCAGCTATTTTTGTCTGATAATCGGATTCTTTTGTTGCTAAATCATTGGTAAGGTTAGTAATTTTCGTATTAAGTTCCTTTACATCTACCCCATCAAATTCCTTAAGAGCTGTTTGAGCTGTCTCAAGCTGTCCTTTAAAGTTATCCCTTTCAAGTTCTAACTTTTCAACTTTCTTTTGCTCAACTCCAATATCCTTACCATTAAGTTTCTGTACCTCTGCTATTTGTTCCTCTGTAAGGCCTAATGCAACTAAATCTTCTTTTTTCATGTTAATTCTCCTTTTCACTATTAAGTTATTTATAGGTGTGTAACTATCCACCAGTGACCGACTGTTTAAGGTCTGATACGCTGACCAATTTTAATATTTAAAAATAAGACGTTTAACCCAACGTCCTCTAGGGAGATATTTAGGATCACGCTACCCTTCCTAGCCCATCCATATAGATGCGCTCTCTCTGTTGTGGCAATCCCAATGCATCCGAAAACGCTTTGTATCTTGCCATGGTTCCCCTGTATTTCGCTTGTACAATTACTAAGTCATCCTCTTTGACATTTCCACCCTTTAATAGCTTTATATCCTGTCTCTGCTTACGCATCAGTGTTTCAAGCTGTCGCTGCTTTTGTGTTGCTTCATAAGTGTTGTACTTTATACCTTTGTATTCCATTAATTTATTTTCTTTTGCGTTCATTTCTTCGAGCTGCTTATCTGTGTAAGTTCTTTCGGATACTCCATCTATAAATGGATAATAGGAGTGATAGCAATTAGCTCCGCATAATCCAGATACACTCCCCAAGCCACATATATCTATCAACTGCTGTTTTGTATATACTCGCCCTTGCCATTCCTGGTGCGAAGGTCTGGCGGACCCATGCCAAGATACCTCAAACTTATCTGTATCAAGTATATCAGCGTTATTGCTATTGATAGTGTTGGCTACCTGAGTAATCCCTGTCATTAATGCTCTACGGCTTGCTACCTCTATACGATTTGTCCAACCACTTGCATAATCAACAGTCCTTAGTCCGCTTTTAGTCATTTCATTAACAACTTTTTTCAGAGACGCGTTATAATCAAAGGTTCCAGTAGTTACTTCTAGTATTGCTGTGTCTAATACTTGCTGATAATACTGTGCCATAGGCGTAAATACTGTCTTACCATTCATTTCAATTGTAAACCCTAATGACTGACAGATATTAACCATTTCTGATTTTGTTTGCCGTATTGTAGCTTGTATAAGCTGTTGAAGTTCAGCATTATCTTTAAATTCAACAAATGTCTTTCCAGTGGCTTCATACAAGCTTTTATCTCTTGTGTAGCCTGTTTCTACAGCATTTTCATACAACGCATTTATTTCTTCATCAGACAGCTTTAAAGAGCGTTGTATCTGCTCTTTTATGTAAGCATTGCTTTGCCCCAATTGAGTTAACTTGTAGATTTGCCAATCAGCTGACCTTGTGATCTCGCTGTTAATATTAATTCGCCTGACTACATCTTGCATGATATTAATTTCAAGTTCTGCCATTCGTCTCTGTAGTGGTACCGGAATTCTCTCTAATTCGGATGGTGTAAACATTTAATCACCGCCTTATATTTCGCCTTTCAACAACTTCCTTGCTTCTTCTTTTTCTATCCCTATAGCTGCGCTTATTAGATTAACTGCTTGTCCCTCTGTGATTTCTCCAGCTGCGAACTGTCCCATAATCGCTAAAAGGCTTTGTGTCTGCGCTCCGTTAAGTGCTTTCCCTTGTACTTCTGTAGTTGGTCCTTTCGCTTGTTCGCTTATGTTGCTTGTTTTGCCATTGTTAGGCTGTAACTGCATCTCATCTGGCAAAACATCGGCTTGCTCTGGTAGGTTCTTTCTGGCATCTTCTATTGATTCATCCATCCACTTGGCTCTAAATTCATCAAGTCCCATCACTCCCATAGATACCATCGCCATGTCGTTTTTCATTTCTGTTTCTTCATCTACTAATACGCTATCTTTAAAATCGCATACAAATTGATATCCCGTTGTTGCCATTGAATTGTAAAATGCCAATGCGTCCACTAAGTCACTTAAGCAATCCTTTAAATTATCCTGTATAGCAGTTACTGTGTTGTATTTGCGTTTTTTAGCGGTTTTTACCTCCGTAGCGGTCTTTTCCACCATTGCCGGATTAGATATATCTCCATATGCTAACCCAACAGCAAATTCTATGTTTCGCTTGTATTCCTCAAACCCATTAAGTAAAGATGTTTCTCTGAATTCCGGTGAGTATGTATCGAACAACTCCTCGTTATTAGGTAGTGATATGTCTAATGCCCTGTAAAGCCTCTTATTCAGTTTAGCAACTGTTTTTTGACCTGTTTTGCTATCTACCTTAAGTGCTCCCGGATCAACATGTACTGCTCTTTCACCGCTTTCGAACTCCCAGTCGATACGTCCAAATTGTATATCTGCCTTTTTTATTAGGTGTGTGGCGTTATCATAGATAGATACGCCGTTAAAAGACCCATCAATAACATTTTTTATTGGATTACGGTAATATCCAAAATCTGGTTTCTTCATTAGTGGAAATTGTACTGATGGTTCCATATCCGACCATTCGGATACACTATCCAAAGGTACCTCATACCCTAAGTCTGTTTTATTACGGCTGTGGTATGCTTTATTGGTAATCGTAAGTCCAGTTTTCTTGTCAAGGCTGTGATATTCAAATCTATAGTAGTAATCATCATCCTTAACACGCTTGGTTTCTACAAATACAACCTTAATCAACCGTCCCCTGGAATCGAATTCAATAGGTATAAAACTATCAGCGAGCACATACTCCACTTTATCTTCGCCTAGTGGCTTAATAACAAAAGAACCTAACGCTATACCACTTTGTAGGTTCTCGTTTAGGTCCCTTATTGCTGTTTGAAATATTTTGTCAAGTCTTTCAACCGTGACCTTCGCGGTCATTTCATTTAAGCTCACATTGGCAAATTCTCTTACTATTCCCTGTTCAAGGCTTAATGAATATACAGCGTCATTGTCTACCCATGGAGCATTGCCCTTAAACATATTGCTCCACTCTTCTATTTTGCTAATCATAATATCTGTGATTGCTACATTTTGACCTATGGCCTGTTTAACGTTCTTTACAGGAAACATTTTTCTGATCACATCCTTTACGAATTTGATTACATTTTCAAACAATCTATCACCTGCCTTATGCTGCATTTATTAACCGTTTCATATCTCGTTCAAATGTATACTCAAAACTGTCTAAACTATCAATATCGGTGCTACCATCGTCCAGTCTCTCGTCCTCTTGCTTCTTATCGTTCCACACTGCATCTGAAAGAGCATTTATAATAGTATTGCAGTTATCTGTATAGTACAGTCGTCCAACACCTAAAAGCCTTAGAGTACAATTTATACGATCGTTAATAGCTGCTTTAATAGCTGGCCTTACAATAACATTATTATATTTGTTTTCTATTGCTTTCTTAATGCCACGTCCTAGGACTTGTTCGGCATTATCCCAATACACATAATCAATTTGGTTAAACTCATCAAATACCTTATCCATGAAGTCGATTAATAACCGGTCCAAGTCATTGCTATCATACTCACCGAAATGTCTTTCTGACCGCAACACTATAAGTTCCTGATAATTTCTTGTTTTGGCAGTAGCAACGAATGAATGTCCTGACTTATTACCACCAAAGTCAACACCTATTGTTATTTCGCTTATAGAAGATTTAAGTATCTGTTTAACTCCTATATCACTTGTAATCCTATCTACAATCTTGCAGTAATAATTCTTTGGGTTATCAGCAAACTTTCTATATATGGCACCTTCAGCACGTTTCCACAAGCCTTTAATATACCTATCATATAATATAGTACCAAAATATTCCTTGCATAGTTCTTCGACAAACTTAGGGTCAAGGAACGGATTGTCAAATATAGTGTAGTGCTGCATGTATATATCTGCATCACTATCTAGAAACACTTTAAACCAATGCGTAGGGTGTTGTGGATTGCAAGCACCATCAAAACAGCTATATGGCTTATCAAGACGAGATTTAAGCATTTCAAAAACTTCTGGATTCCAGTCTGCAACCTCATCACCATAACAATACTTAATAGATGAACCCCTTAACTTTGATACCTGGCTTATTTTTTCAGCACCTAAGCAATAAACCTTTTCCCCAAATAAATAGCAGATATTTTGGGAATTGATATCACCTACTAGCTTATCACCCCATATCTGCCTTAATGGTTCTATGATATTTCTTCTTATGGTCTCTTTACTAACGCCGATAATTACCGCTAACCCAGGCTTATTTATCCTTGCTCTAATACGCTTAGGAATAACAAAGTAATCCATATATGTCTTGCCGGACCTTGTTGCACCTACCTTGACATTCCATCTATGGTTAGCGTTCTCGAAGAACTCTTGTTGCTTAACTGAAAAAGGCATTTATATCACCCCTTTGATTTCCGATAGTACCTGGTCAAGCTTACTAAGTTCCTCTAGATTATCCGTACCACTAATCTTATCAACTTGCGCTTTCAATAACATAATGCGTGATCTTTGTAACTCTGTGGCGATGCTTGACTTACACATCTCTTCATACTGCTTAATCATAGACCTTAATTCCCCCATAGCTCTTGATTGAGCCTTGAGGAATGTTGCTTGCCTATCCCATGAGAATTGGAATGCATATTCAAATTCCTCTTCTCTGCTTTCACTATCGGTTTTATCTGTACTTCTACTATTAGTCTTAATCTTGGACTTCTTAAGTTCCTTTATCATTTCTCCTTTATCAGTAACATGCATAATTTTCTGTGCACGAATGATAGCTGTGTATTGGAGTATTATATTATCCCATAGCAGATCGAGTGGGTTAGCGGTTTGAATGTGCTGCATAATCTCCATTGTTTCCTCTGGCAACCACTTAGAGAAGAACCCATGCTTTTCTGCATTCTTGTTTTCAAGAGGAGCTGCACCGCCAATATTGCCAATTGCATTCTTATTGCCTATCGGTGCACCTGCTTTTTGTGTGCACACTTTTTCACTGTTTGTGTGCACACTTTTTTTCTTGTCCTTACACCATTCATATCTAGTTTTCCATGACTTGACTGTATTTATAGTTACGCTATACTTATCAGCAATATCCTTATATTTCATGCCATCCATATAGTCGTTCTCTGCTAATTCATAATTTGGTGCTCTTACTTCTTCATTCAATCCCACCACCTACCTATTGAGTTTGTTTTGTTTATACCGCCTGCCCCACAGCTTAATCGGATAATCCGCCCCACGCTTATGCGTTACTCCCGTTTTATGTATAATAAAAGAGCACCGCGAAGGATGCTCTTGTGTGCGTTTCTATTATTTTTACTTTTTTAAATGTTCTATGAGTTCCCCTAATATATACAGCTCTTTTTCTATCGATTCTTTTTCTCTGTATGCGTCTTGATGCTGTTCCTCGAATAATTGATTCGTTGTTAATGCATCTTCCATTAACATTTTATATACTGGTGTTTGTATTTTCTTGTTGCATTCAACATAGAACATTTTTTCTGCTGCTGCTTTTGCCTTGTCTTCATCTATTTTTCTAGTTATTTCTGTGACTCTTATTTCTCTTTCATCACGCATTTTTATTAAATAATCTAGTCTATCCATTTTAATACCTCCTTATCTATATTCCAATTATAACCCATTATGTATTATTTTTCAACATTTAGGAAGATATTAACTAAATGGCACCCTTGAAATATCACCAATGAGTGCCATGCCTACGCTCTTGTAGGTCTTGAATATTATATAAACGCCATTAGGCTCATAATTTGCAAAGATGCCCAGTGAGTAGGATTGTCTATAGGCATCTATGATTGAAGTTCTCTCCCGCCATGTGATATAGGTTTTATTTAGCGGTAATCGGCTACTATCCTGTGATAGATAATAACCATACTTGGTGTTCTGTTCCCCGTGTGTCGTAACCAAGATATCCTACACATCGTATTTACGTCGCCTGACATTCAAGGGAGTAAATCAATCCCTGATGCATTGTTTACTGTATAATGCATAATTTGTTTTCAGTAGTTTTCTGTCTACTCTCTTTTTTATTGTCTAACTGGTTTTCGCTCCAGTGGTTGATTATAGTGGAATCCCTTTCCACTCTTGTTTTTGCTTTTGGGATTAAAACAAGCAACAACCCTAATTACTTTATGTTTATTGACTTTAAAGAATTAGTAAGAAACTTTAGTCTAATCAGCTACCGAGCTGTGACACCCGGTAACCGTATTTTATGGGGAGAGTAGAAAACAATGTTATATCTGTTCTATGACAACTATCCATAATGCCATTATAACGGTTTCATTTGTGTATCCCGTGTATCTTATCAAAATAGCTAGATATTTTTCTTGATACTTGACTTCTGTCCATGTGAAGCTTACGCCCTATCTCTTCTTGTGTCTTCCCATCTATGTAAGTCATTACAAATATTAACCTTATCTCTCCATCTTCTATGCTGTATATGTAATCGTGAATTTCTGCTTCTTTTTCGAGTAGCTCTAATCGCTTGGTTTCTCTTTTCCTAACCAACTCCTCGGCTCTTTTTTTCTTTTGGTCAACTAGTTCAGGTCCCATAACATTAAAATGTGCTGCTATATAAGGAAAGCATGCTAAAGATCCTTTAACCTTGGTATTTTCCATTTGAACTTCCCGTGTTAATAAATCACTTATACGGAAGTTTAAGTCCTCTATTTCCGCTTTAATAAGCCTGTACTGCTTTAATTCATTTTCCGTCAATATCTTTCCCCTCCTTTATCCGTTGTTCCTCTCTAGCAAGCTTTTCAGTAAGAGCCTTTGTAAAGTCCTCCTGGACTAACTTGCAATCATCACAGGCGTCTGTATCTTCCTTAGGGCAGCGTATACAACGTTCTGTTCTCATAGGCAGATCGCTTTCTCTGCTTCTTCGCGAGTAGTAAATGCAATCTTGCCAAAATCAACAAATGTATACTCGTTGTTAGCTATACAGTACTTACCATTTCCCATATAAGCGATAGAATCAACGTAGTACTCATATATTTCCCCATCATCTATACAATAAAGAAATTCACCTATTTTGCATGGTGGCAGCTTAATATACAACCCCTGTGCTTCTGCAATCTTAATTTCTCCTAGAGCTGCACAATACTTTTTAGAGTCTCTTTCCCATCGTTGGTTTTCGGTTTTTAAACGTAATATCTCTGCTGTATATAGTTCTACATGGTCTTTTACCTCTTCTGGTGTAAGTCTTGTATCCTCGTATTCTGCTAATTTTGTATATCCATCACCTTTTATTAAAGAACCATGAGTATGCTCTTTATTCCACTCGGTTAATCTATCCATGGTTATCTCCCTTCTATAAATCAAATTATCGCAATAAAAAACCACCAACCTTTTATTGGTTAGTGGTTCTGTCTTCGCCTAATATGTTTTGATTACTTTGTAGCCATCTAAGAAATGGTAATCCATTTATGGTTCCGTCATCATTCTTTAATTCATGGAGTTGGTTTCCGATATACCCTATAATCAAATCAGCCATTTCATACTCATTCTTTGTATCCTTAAGTCTTTCAAAATTATTTTTTATGTTTATCACACTCCTTTTATATATTATACCACTTACCAAGTTGGTAAGTACATATGTAGCTATTCATATTTTTCAAGCATTGTTAGTATATCAAATATATCCTTTGGTTCAGCTCCACATATAACATCTATATGTCTTTCTTTGCTGAATAGAGGTTCTTTCATATCTGGGAATGTTCTACCTATCTGTGTTGAATAGGCAGAATCGTAGTGATATGTTCCTTCATATTTCAGCTTGAGATTAATAATCCATTTAAAAGCTATTTTTCTAAAAACCAGAGTATAAACAATTTCACTGTTCTGATATTCCGCTGTGTACTTTGCCATAATCAATCCCCCTTTTGCTATAATATTACAATGCGCATCAACTATCTGTCAATATCTGTAATACCACTAACCAATATAAAGTTGTCAAGGTTCATCTGTAGCCGTTCTGTCGCTCCTACATCTATAACAAATTAATTATTCTACTAATTCGTAAGTCTGCTCAAATATATCTGGTTTGCAAGGGTATAATTCTCCTTGAATTCCCTTTACAATATAATCTCCGATATGAGCCGTCATTGTCCCTTCGAGTGTTCCAAACGAAAACGAACCATCGATATTCCCATAAAGATGCTTATGCATAAACTTATGTATTTCGGCAATATTTCCTTTTTTATATTGCATTGCTTCAACCACTACTGGCTTTTTTCTATACTTCATTACATTTTCCTTTCCGCTTATCAGCTAATCAAATTATCAAAGTTTTTAAAGTCATTAACGCTCATTCCAGATATTCCAGGACTGTTATTACTATCAGTCGGCTTGTAATGCGCTCCAAACTTATCAGGATACATAAAGATCATCATACAGAAGTTGGCAACATCAGCTAAATACTCTACGTTCTTTGTCTTTTCGAAATGTTCTAGCCTTACTTTTAAACTATCCAACATATCATAGGCTTGATTATCAATGTTATCTTTCAATGGTCCATACTTATAAAATCCCATGACCATCATCTTTTTTCTAAGTTCATCAAATTCAATAGAATATTCCGTACTTATAATTTCTTGTATACTTTTCACTTTTTACCCTTTCTGCCCTCCTGGCTATACCGTACTTGACGGATGTATTAATTAAACCTCATTACCCCAACAATCCCATCCATCTACTGATTGTCTTGCGAATAGTTCTATTCTTGGTATGTCTCCACATAAGTCAACTATCCTTTTTCTTGTTTCGTTAGGTTTTTTACTATGCCCTTCTATTGGTGTATCAATGACGGAATGTATTCTTGCTGATATTCTTTTTGGCTTTCCCTTAATGCCAATTAAGCAAACTTCTGGATTACTTCGTGTCCAGTTACCCATTCCCCAAAACCATGAAGGATTTTTCTTGTTTCGTTTAACCCAATTAAATCCGAGAGTTTTATATGTAAACCCCCATGCCTTAATAGTGTCTAAACCATCTTGCAACATCGGGAAAGTAGCCCAAACGAACAATATGCAATCATCTTCCGATATTTCATTAACGGGTAGTTTTTTTATATCCTCTACTTCCATACAAGGATACTTATATTCTGCCCCCCTATTCCCGGCATTGCATTTGTCGTTGTAGCTCCATGGAGGGTCAGCATATATAATGTTATACTTTTTATCAGTGTTAAATATATCTATCTTCATTTTTTACCACAAGAAAGGGTACCCTTTGTCCGGCCGGAACTTTTCACCTTTCTTTATTAATTTACATTTACTTACCATTGCAAAATGCAAACATATGTTCTATAATGTGATTACTAATTTATTATTTTTGTGAGGTAAAACCAATGCATGAACCAATTGATACAATATCCTACTATGGTCCAGATGGACTTTACCCTAAATACTTTTCCGTGGACGGCATTACTTATACCCTTGGAGATGTAACCGAACCTAAAATCGAAAAATTTGCTGGCTCTACTGTGCTGGTGTTTTCTTGCGTTGTGGAGGTCTGCGGTATCTCTCGAACGATTTGCCTTAGGTATGACTTACTATTACACCAATGGTTATTATCAGGAGGGAGACAAGACAATGCCTTTTTATACGGCTCCAAGAATACCAAGCGTAAGGCAGCCACGAGGACATAAAGTAAGCGTTATGACTACCACAAATACTTTAGGTAAAATCCGAATTGACTATATCCGCATTGTAGATGACGAAGGAGAGGTATTTACCTACAAAATCAGCTACTCTCACCTACGTAAAAGGCTTTTAAATATCGAAACCTACGACTGCGAATATATAACTGGTAATATGCTCAAGTACATTACGGTTGTGTTTGATGTGGTTAATATGTCATGGGTTATGGGGTAAATGGAGTTGGTAATGGTTTCCATGCAATAACGTCGCAAATAGTATTTTCCTGTTTATCATTAAACGGATTGTATTCTATATCAACAAATTCATTGCATCTAACCCTAGACAGATACAAATTATTACTCTTTGTGCAAACAATTAATCTCTGATAATCTGCTGGCAATCGCTCCGATACTGGTATCCACCTGTCGTTTATCTGATTTTCCAATGCATTTAATACAATGTGACTATCTTCAAATTCAATAATAGTTCCGCAATTACCTGATCTGTTGTATCTTACCCTGTTAGCAAGATTTTCTATATCATTCATTGGCAGCCTCCTTAAGTAACTCTGGGTTATCGTGTAAGTTGCCGACTACCTCACAATACACACGAACATCTTCCATTTCGACCCATAATAAGATATCAAGATTAGGATTGTCTCCGCTAATACGCCTTAACTGATATCCCCATGAATATTCACAATTTGGATTTCCAAACTCCACAACAGCTATAAATTCAATACCACTATTTAAATCTGTACATTTAACAATATCACCTTTATAAATCTCTTTATCGTCCTTATCATTGAGGCCTGTGTATTGACCTACGGTTTCTGGAATAACCTCATATACGGTAATATTATTTGCTCCGCACTCATCACAACAAGTTACAAACGGGCCAAACTCGGTTATAATATAGCAGGTATCATCCCAAGCCTTTACGAGATACCCATATACCCATTGACCGTTATCTACTCTCTTACCTCTAAACTTGTATTCTCTATTCATCCTTGACAACTCCTTTCACTAAGGCTTTTGCCTCTTCTACCATGTCACACCATGTACCATGAGGATGAGCGTTTTTACATTTTTCCAGCTGTTCCACAGCCTTATCTACATCATAGGCGGTAGGCATGGCTTCTATGATTTCTCGAGCTTCCCATAACCCTTGCACATATTTTGGATTTGTTGAACCACCATCTGCCGTGCACTTTGTATCGTCAAAATCGCACTCATAGACATTTTCAACATAATCTTTCAACTTCTTAAGTAATGCTTTTCTGCTTATTAAATCACTCATGATTAACTCCTTTCAATAACACGCTTATGTCGTAACCGCTTCTTACAAATTCGAGTGTTTTCTCGTGGTTTATTGCATTACCAAGCGGTGCATATATTTTATTCATGTCTTCCTCTGTAAATTTCGTACCAAGAAATTCATTTACACCAGTGAGCATTAATTTATGGAATGCCTTATTTCGCCATTCAGTACGATACGGTGCTGTTTTATGTGCTGGTCTGGAAAACCATTCAATCACTTTACACTCAACATCTTCTCTGCTCTGGCAATTAGAAAGAATTATGTACTGGTTGCTATATCGATGTGCAATGAATTCATCCTTGTGATTTATAAAACTATCAGGAAATGCATTCAATAGCTCTGTTCTAAAATTGCTCATTTGCCCTCCTTCGGCTCCGGTATCCCCAAGTGTGGACGCTCGGTAAAAATAGGCTTAACCTTGCTTGGTTTTCTTAATATTTGGTCCCATGCATTCTGACAATTTAATCTCATTTCCCCTTGGCTTCGTCTGCTTGGATATGCTGCGCTTCGTTTCACTTGTTTCCCTCCTATAATTTTGTTTGCGTATATCGCTCTACCCCACCACTAAACATATCTATCTGTGCCTTATGGGTCTCTAATCTCTTGGTTGCCATATCAACATACTTGGGGTTAAGCTCTATCCCTATAAAATTTCTAAAGTTCTTTAAAGCCACAACTCCTGTCGTTCCAGACCCGAAGAACATATCCATTACAACTCCACCTTGCGGGCATCCAGCCAATATACAAGGGGTTATTAATTCTTCCGGAAAGGTTGCAAAGTGCGCTCCTCTAAATGGTTTTGTGGCCACTGTCCATACAGACCGTTTATTCCTCGTGTCTCTTATAGCTCGAAAAGAATCTGATATATGCTTAAAGTCCTCGTGTGCATGATATTTACCTTTAAACTCTCCCCTTGGAACATCTTTTCTGGTTCCTATTGGATAAACTGTTTCTTCTTCTATAACTTCTTTGTCGTAATAGTAATGCGCTGACTTACTAAGCAAAAATATGTACTCATGGGCCTTTGTGCATCTATCGGTAACGCTTTCTGGCATTGGGTTTGGCTTATTCCAAACATGATCCATTCGCAAATACCATCCGTCGGCCCTTAGTGCAAATGCTAGCATCCACGGTATTCCAATTAAGTCTTTTGCCTTTATTCCGTTCCCTGTGTATCCAACTGGTATATTTTTTTGATCTACAGTTCCTTTATTGGTTGACTGCTTATACCCTTCTACACAATCTGGATAATGTGCTGCGCCTTTACTTGAACCACCGTAACTATCGCCCATATTAACCCAAAGAGTTCCTTCTGGCTTTAATACTCTCTTAAACTCGTTAAAGACGCATACAAGCTTTCTTATAAACTCTTCTGGTGTTTCTTCAAGTCCAATCTGTCCGTCCACTCCATAGTCACGTAGCCCATAGTAAGGGGGAGATGTTACACCGCAATCAATACTATTATCTGGTAAGGTTTTTAGGATCTCGAGTGCGTCACCGCAATAAATATGATTTAATTCCGTTTTAATCCCTCCTATGCTCTAAGCCAATCATCTATAGTTATCTGTCCGATGCACCTATATGTATCAAATGTGTTGCCTGTTTGTGATGTGAGAAACCAATCATCATTTCTTACCTGGTATGCATCCCCAATGTGTTCCATCGTTGGGTAATTGTGCTTAGCGGTCTGTATAGCATACTTATCTATCTCCGTTGCATAATACTTGATCACATTGGCTCCTAGCACGTCTAAGGCTATATGTCCACAGCTCATACCGTCATACATACTCATAACTTCGATTTCTTCGGTTAGTATGCCAGGGATAAATGATAACTGATGAGCTATTACGTCCACTGTCCATCCATTGCCTAGCATCTTATAAGCTTGGCTATCACTCACAGGGAAGATATACCACTCTGGTACTGTCTGGAGTCTCATGCACTCTAGCACTGTCAACTTACGAATTATGTAGTAACCGTCTTGTAGCTTTATTGGATATTGCTTTTCCTTTATGGTTATAAGGCCGTTTCTTACCTCATATACTGGATAAGTCTTACCGTTCCAATTTTCAACAACCATTGTAGCTCCATAGGATGCAGAGTAAGCGAGGTTTGCAATAGATGTTTTGGCATACTGTGATTTAATAGTTCTTGCTTTTCCGTCCTGATCGTTAATAGGTTCTACAACCATGTTATCTTTTTGTACCGTAGTAAGCGTGTTGGTTTTTCCATCTTGCCTAACTTCAAAGTGTTGCTCAACTTCTCCATTTTCTCCGGTATATCTTCCTCGCTGTGCTGTACAACACGGAACTGCATACAAACCAGTCTTTGCACCCATCCCACCTGCTCCAGCACATATAGGTACCGCTTTAGCATTAATATCATAAATACGTTTAGATTGTACATTTAACAGTTCTCCTTCTCCGTTAGGAAATGTTCCAATTCTAACCGGTTCAATTGTCTTCGGCCCCTCACCTTTATTAGTAGTCAGTGTTCGGGTTTTACCGTTTATCTGCATTACTGATCCGTTCATGCCTTTACCACTAGGGCTTATGTTGATAACTGTTGCTGGCTCTGCAACCATTGTGTGTATATGTTTCCTAATCGTATGCTCTGCTTGTGCTGCATGGCATCTTGTAGTAAGTGTATAGGCTTTTTCTTGCCATGGTATTCCAGTTTCTAGAATGTCTCTTAACAAAATCCCTCTATCCTCTGGCTGTGTAATTCCAGGTATGTTAGTCCAATACAGCCTTTGACGGTTTTGTGCCGATACCAGAGAAGAATTGATAAGTATTGGTTCAACTCCTAATTCCTTTGTTATCTGTGCTTTAATTGCAGGAGACATACTTTTATTGTTTTCATACAAAAAATAATCAGGTTTATATTTCTTAAGTCCTATTACATAATTCTCGAACAACTCCCATCCTAACCCGGATGGCTCTGTCTCTCTATTTTTTGTTTGTGCGATACTCCAGTGTGTACAAGGACTACCGCCTATATATAATTTTATCATTTTATTATCGGAGTAAAGACGTCTTTATCCGGCCGGAAACCTCTTACTCCTTTCGATTAATTTTATTTGGCAGTATACATTACCCTGCCTTCCTTTCCCTCATATGCTTGCGGTCCGCTAACTTCTTAATGTATTTCATGGTGTCATTCCACCGATGTTCTAAGTCGATATCAAGTCTCTTTCTATGACCGTCCTCATCGTAAATGCATCTGTATTCTTTTTCTGCCAGTGGATATCCATTTTTATTAGGTGTATAAATCGCAACTACCTTTAATCCATATTTGTTCTTTTTTCTGCGCTGTGTGCTTGTAAGAGCTTTTACACTAACTCCCATTACCTCCGCTGCTTGCACTCCGCTTAAACCTGTATGTATAACCTCTTCAGTTGCTGTGTCTATAATGTTGTAGGTGTATTTCAATTGTCAGTCACCTCCCATGCTATTTTCGATAATACATATTCTCCGCAAGTCATATCCTTAGGCTTGGTACATTCCTCTTTATGACTACAGAGGTTATTACACTCATTTGCTTTAATTGACCTCTTAAGTAGTATTTGCTCTTGTGAGGTACATTTAATTACCATGCTTACCTCCTAAGAAAATGGAAGTGGGCATTCATCTTCCAATACATAAATTTCTTCTACGGCTGCGAATGTATCAGGATATTTTGCTAGGCAGAACATAATTTGCTTTTCTGTTGGATAATTAGTATAGTGTTCTTCTCCTACCACTTCTTTCCTGTACATTGTCTTTTTTATAAGTCTTACTACAAATGATTTTTTTAATTTCAAAATATTGTCTACGTTTACACACTCTACTGGTTTAGTTACTTCTTCACCATTACGATTTAAATACATTTGATTACCTCCTATAATCCTTTATTGAGTAGCTTCTTTTCCAGTTCATCAATTTCTGTAGACGCATATTGACGCTGTGGAAAGTCTAATTGCTTATTTATTGGTTTCTGCTGTGGTTGTGATTTATTTTCTTGCTTAAGAGGAAACAGTCCTTTCCAGCTACTAACTATAGACTGATTAATAATTGCAATTTGTGTCGGTATATCCTTTGATAACTCTGGTAATTTTTTAAGCATAAGCTCTATGGCTTTGTCACTCATTGGAGCTTTCATTGATTTGCTTTTACGAAATTCTATAAAATCTAAAATAGCCTGGTTTAATAACGGATCTGATACGTAATTTTTTATATTAACTTTAGTTAATATATTGTTATCATTATTCTCATTATTGTTTGTGCTTTTTTGTGTTTCCTCGGTGTTTCCTCGGCGTTTCTTTGGTGTTTCTTTGGTGTTTCTCGAATTCTGAAAATCGCTATATTTTATAATGGTTAGAAGTGTTTCTTTGGTGTTACTATTTTTTTCTATCATGTGTTCCTTTTCGAGCACACTCAAAAAATCAAAAACTTTCTTCCGTGACCATCCCCATCTATCAGCTAATCTCTTTATGCTGGTTATACGAGAACCTCTCTTTACATTGGTTATTTGGTTGCCATGTAGAAACTCATTATCTTCGTGATTTACTAGCAGAATGAGGTCCACCCATGCCTGACCTTTTGTGAATGGCTTATCTTCCCATAACCAATGCTCGGTTAATTGGCGGCTTATACTTACCCATCCATCCACTTAATCACCTTCCCCTGTATAACTGTATCCAATCATCAAGGCTCATAGTTACTAGCCATTCACAATTATCTTTGCGGTGGAAAACAGTAGGCAAATCATAACCGAACGGCATGGCGTTTTTATCACTGTCTCTAGTTGCTTGATCTATTGCATCATAAATATTAAGTTTCTGTACTCTCTTGCATTCGATATGTATACCAGGTAGACCAACTACATCAGCGTCACCATTAGCACCACAGTATTGCTGTCCGCGTCTGGTTTCATATCCATATTCCTTTAGCTTTTTAACAAGTTCACGTTCTCCGGCTGCTCCCTTGCGCTTGCTATTAATTCTTTTAGCCATAAGGCTCCTTTCTCCGGGATAGCGGTCAACTACCCCGGCTCGGATAAGGTTTATTCAAAGGAAGTACACTGTGATATGTTTTTTCCTTGAGATTATAATTTGATTGTTTCTAGCAATTTTGATGCTTCGGTCAAAAACGCATATTTTGCTTTAATATGTTTTTCTAAGGCTCTCTTTGCCCTCCTGTATGAGATATTATCTTTTGGAGATGAAGTGTATAATCTCGCCCTTATGCTATTAAAATAAGAGTCATTTATCCAATCCCAAATAACTACTTCGTTAAATAATTGATCTCTTTCACCGAGATATTTATGGGTGTGCTTTATAGTTGTAAAATCTTCGTCGTTTAAGCAAAGGTTATATTCGTTCCATCCAATAACTTTAAACTCTTTCTTTATCTGGTTTACCGTTTTCCCTTTTACATTAATAATAATTTCATAATAGTAAACTTTATCGCCTACTTTCATTACTGCCTCACTTTCTATAAATAAGACTTACCGAACTCAATTATAAAATCTGCTCTGGTACCATAATGCTGTTCATAGTAAGTCTGTGCCATTTGTTTAAACTGTAAATCTAAAGCTTTATTACCCCTATGTACTGCGTCATTACTGTCTGTATGCCATCTTGGATGTAGAGGTAATATAAATCCTCTCTTCTCGGATTTAGTGCGGTTGCTTGCTCCAAATACATGATGTATAGCAACTGTATTACTTCCACATACAAAGCAGTGTTCGAGGTCGTTGGTTAGTACGCTAAATAATTTCTTTATACGCCCCACCTTTCTTTCATGACCCGCAATTCCTCTGGTACCATTGTCGGGATTTTTAAATCAACTGCTTCGTTTACGGTACCGTCAATTAAAACCGACATTTCCTTAGTGTCGTAAGTATGGCTACCTCGGATTACAGCATATTTGGTAAAATCCTCATCATTAATAACCTCATGTCCGATAGGTTTAAAATGAATGTCACTACGTTCCAGTATTTCATCATCATATTGGCTTTTGATTAGATAGGTAGGGATTTTACCGTCAATATATTCGAGCTGCCCATAATGACTAAGAAGCATATTTTTGCATCTGTCCTGTGAGATATGCAAAGTTTCAGATATCTTTCCATTTAGCAAATGAAAATAAGCATTAGCATCTAAACTTCGCTTTTCTCGGTGTTTCACGACTTTTATACTTAACTTTTTACAGTCCACTAGTTTTGAATACTCCTCATATATTTCAGAGCGTTCATTGATTGTGAAAGTTATTGTTAATTCATTTTGGTGGTATCCGGTACCAGTAATAATTCCTGTGAACTCCATATTATTAAGCCTTAGATGGGGTATTCTTCAGTGCTCCAAACATCTTAGGAAACATCTCTTCTGTTACCTCTGATAAATTTTCCACGTGATAACGACCACATAATACAGCCAATGTTACGCCAGTTCTTTCAAGCTCTTTTTCGATAATATGGATTTTTGCTTGCGGTATTTTTTGAGCTGCTATATCGTTAATTTCTTTCTGTTGTTCTGGGGTAGGATTTTTATTGTCTTTGTGGTTCTCTGGAGAATTGTTATTTACTGTTGGGTCAAAGCTATCCTTTTCGGATATTTCAAGAGCAATCATGTAAAGGTATCTACGGGTATATGTAGCCAAACCGCCTATATTTTGTACCCCATTAGCACCTTTGATAGATAATTCAGCAAGTGGCATAGAAAACACTAATTTCTCATCGGTGTTATCGCAATTTATCAAGGTAAGTACTGCCTCTTCCTTTTGTAGCTGATATAGAAATACTGCATTATTTTCAGCTGCTATCTTATTGCACTGCGGGAGAAAATCATCTAATTCGAAATATACAAAATTAGAAAACTTATTTTCTCCTGTTTTAACTAAACCAGACTCTTGAAGAGTAACTCTCATTTTTGCTAACTTAGCATATAGATTGACTTTTTCTTGCTCCATACCTATATCCTCCTATACGTAGCGCCTAAGCTATCTAAAAGCAATTCTAGAGCTTCGGATTGGTCTTCGTTAATTTCTATATGGTAATTACGTTTAGTAACCGTAAAAGGCTTTTCGCCAACTACAAAGGGTTCTTCTTCGATAGGCATAGACCATGCGCTATAACTAACTGGTTGAATATGTATTGCAGATGCCGATTTTTCAACTATTTCCTGTTGTAATAATTTTTCTTTTTCTTCACGCTGCTTGCGTTCTTCTTCGGCTTTACGTTTAGCTTCTTCTCTTGCCAATATTTCAGCCTTTTGCGCTTCATATTTATTGATATAAGCTATTGCATTAGGCAGGCTTAAATCGATTTTGTAACCCGCCAGGGCTTTTTCTACACCGTCAGAATTCATACCTTTAATAGTTGATACTGCTAATGCAGTACTTGATACAGCTGTTTCAATTTCACTTCTAATTGATTTTGGTGTTGCAGTTGCATTTTCCCATCTGCTGTCATATATTTTTGATAATGGAAGATACTCTGACATTTCACCAACTAATTCATTGTAAATAGCTGTTATATCCTCTTTTTTAGCTGCTTTTCGCTTTTCTTCGTATAGATCAAGCTGGTCAGCAATTTCCTTAATAGGTGCGTCAAATAAAGCTATGAGTTGCTTTGCCTTTGCTTCGAACTCATCACACGGCTTCATGAAAGCCTTTTTTACCTCAATTCTTCTTGCATCAAAAGCCTTTCTATCATTACGCAACTTAGCAAGATCCTTTTTACCACTATCAATAGTGTCCTCCGTAATGATGATACCTTTATACTCATTTATCTTTTCTGTTAAAAACTTCTTACTTTCTTCAAAGTTGAAATCTATTACACCTAACTCTTGGGTTACTACAACTTGTAAATCATTCATAATCGTTGCTTTCCTTTCTTTCTTCATAATCTGATTTATCATTCTGACGCTCTAATCTCTCTTGCTCGCTTTCGTGGAATACAAAAGCGTCGTCATTATCATACACATAAAACACTTGCATTCCTCCAATCTATGTGGTATATAGTAATTAAGTTGTTTACTTACGCGCCCTTTCGGATGGCCGTCCGTTGGGGCTTTTTTCTTTGCCTAACAAGCAGATAATCATTAGCGCGGATATGGCAAATACTACTATGCCTATAATCCCATGTATAACTGCTTGCTTAAAACTCATGGTGTCTAGCTGCAATCCTCCCATTACTCCGCTTATGTAAAATATAGATGCCCAAAATAGTAACCAGGCTATAAGCTCTAATAGCTTTTGTTTCATTCCTCCTCCTATCTGTCTTGGTGCTTAAACATATTCTTAAGCTTTTCGATAAGTGAATAGCCTCCATGACTTCTTAGTTTGCTTGCATCCTTAATTCTTGATGCCTTAACCGCAAACCCATTGAATACTGAATAATTGTTACTGCGTGTTTTACGACTTCTTAATGCGTGTTTTGCTCTTCCTGACATTTAAATGTCCTCCTTATTATTGTTATATTGTGGCAATATGTGCTATAATTCTCCAATGGAGGTGAGGAAATGGTAAAAGATATTGTATTAGTGGTTATTCCCGCTATTGCGAGTGCAATTATTACATTTTTGTTAGAGAAAAATTCTAAGAAAAGAAAATCTAAAAGTGTTAGTACCAATTCGTTTCTTAGTTTTACACATTGGGTTTATGTAAATATGTTTAAATTGCTGATACTTGATGCTGCATTTGCATTTTTATTTTTTGGATACGTTGTTTATGGTAAACTTTTTACGTATTTGCCGGTTGTTTCACCAGTTGTGATCCCTGCTGTTTATGTTGTCAATTCGTTTATAATTTTTATTTACATAATTGACATTTTATTTTACCCAGATGTTAAGAAGTAAATAAGCCAATATGCCACTTAAACTCCCTATTGTCACTGGGTGGCATATTACATTTTTTATTCCCTTCAATGCTTGTCCTCCTTTCTACGCTGCCTTTTCTATAACCGGCAGTATTCCATCTTCCTTAAGCAGGTTATAAATAAAGATCCGTCCTTTTTGCGTCCATTTGGTGTTTAGCTTTGTATCAGCTCTTCCATCGCTACGCTCAAACTCAACGGTATGCGAATGAGTGTACCCCTTATCATGATACTCACTATATAAGAGCCATTGTCCAGATTGCTTGTACTGTATTCCTTTGTCGTGCAAGAGACCGTTCATAGCTTTACCTGATAACCCGTAATCTTTTGCAATTTGAGTTATTGTCATTACTCCAGGATTTTTAAGTATCTTGTCCAAATAATCAGCCTTGGGTTTTAATTCACCTATGATCTGTGTCTTTACCTGTACTTCATGAGACAATACTTTGTTACGTTCTCTTTCTTCCTTTAATGCTGTGGCTACTTTAATGAGTAAGTCAGGATTATCAAGTAATTCATCTGTTGCATACATTCCATGTTTGCGTATGGAAGGAAGAACTTCTGATGTTACCCATCGTTTAAAAGTCAAAGCTGTTTCAAGTTTGCTCCCAAATATCATGGCATATAGACCACTTTCATTAACACCGACCATGGTCCTTTCCTGTCTGCCATCGTGAATCACGAGGTTAGCTCTATCAGCGTAATCAACATGTCTTATCAATGCATCATTGGTATTGTAATAACCAAGAGCTTCGGCGATATCCTTACCAACAAACCATGGTTCACTGTTTATAATCTGTGTCCTGACTTGTCCAAATTGTTCACTACTAAATATCTGTAGTTCGTTCAAATAGTTTCCTCCTTATGGAATATTTTGTTGTATTGTGGTATAATCTCCCTACTGGCTGTGACGAGCCAAATACTGATGAAAGGAGTTATACATGGTTGAATTAACTAAAGATACTGATAAATTAATTTGTTGTGTTTACAAAACTTACTTAGAGAGAAGAAACAATGGTATGCTTAAAGTCGATGCATCTAGATTTGAAGATAACTTTTATACTTCTGATGAAAAATTATCTAAATGGCATATATCAGACGTAAATGAATCGCTTATTGAACTCTCTAAAGCAAAGTACATTAGGTTGACAATCACTGGTGCTTTTAGTCTTGAACCTCCATTACTGATACATATGGAAAACAGATTTAAAAATGGGGTTCGTGATGTTGTAGAAATGGTATCTAAGTTCTTGTAGTATTGTTGCTGTCTGCTGGTGTGGAAAGATCCAATCTATTAAGTTTTATTTCCACTTCCACATCAAGCGGACTGTCAGTTGTACTGGCTTTTATGTGTAATTCATTTACACACTTGCTAATATCGTTTCCGAGTAATATAACTTTTGATTTTCTTCCATCGGAAATAAATTCTATTAATGGCTTGTCCACTGTTTTCTCTCCTTTCTTAGTTCTTTCAATTACTTTCTCCTTTCTTATTCTTAATTTCTACGGCTACTATATTGGTTGGATCCGTTAAGTCCATCCCTTCGTATTTTGTCAAAAACTCAAGTAGCGATTGACGCCTTATTTTATAACTTCCGAGTTTCAACACTGGAAGTAACCCAGCTTTAATTAATTGATATACATAATCTGTATTACTTTTTATTAATTTAGAAACTTCGCTGACTGTATATAATACATCTTCCATTTTCCCATCCCTTCCTTTAATGATAAAGTTCTTTACAATAGAACTTTTATAGCATAAAAATATGTAGGAATTTCATATTCATGTATATTGAGTAGCTTACAAGCTTTAATAATTTCGGATTGTTTCCACTCAACTTTACTACTTAGCTTTAAAGAACATGTCCTTTCAGACCAGCCAATTGCATTTGCAAACACATATTGCTTACCAAATATTTCAACTATTTTCCCTAGCAATTTGCGATAATCAAATATCATTTATTCACCTCCATTTCACTGGGTCATAAGTTCTATCTTGTAGAACTATTTATAATATATCACATGTCGAATTTGTTCGCAATATCAAAATTCAATTTGATAGAACTTTTTATCACTTTTCTATTGAACTTTTGTTCAAGTTGTTTTATAATACAAACATAAACGATAAGGAGAATTTGTAAATAATGAGGGAGAACACATCTACTAGATTAAAACAAATTATGGAAGAGAGGGGTTTGAAACAAGTTGATATAATAAATAAATGCAAACCATTATGTGAAAAATACAATGTCAAACTTACAAAAAATTATCTTAGCCAATATGTATCTGGTAAAGTTGAACCAAAGCAAAAAACCTTATCTATATTAGGTATGGCATTAGATGTAAATGAAGCATGGTTAATGGGATATGATGTTCCAAAGGGGAGAAATGCTATGGTAACATCGGATGAAAGTCCTGTACTTAAAGCTTTATTAAATTCAGAATACAAAGATACTAAAATTGCTGAACAATTCATTATGAAGAAACTTGCTGATAAAATTGATTTTGAATCTTTGGATTTCACACTATTAACAGAGTTTAAGAAATTAAATATCGACGGAAAGAAAGAAGCCATTAACAGAATAGTAGAATTAACATTTGTACCTAAATATATTGAAACTCAATCTCTTGATTTAGTTGCAGAAGAACCAGCACCATATAAAATTGACTAATTAAAAATTACTTAGATAAAATAAAACCGTCTCTATAATTAAACAGAGACGGTCAATACAATAGAATAACCAGGTAGTTATAATATTGCCGTTAGCAAGCCTATTATAACACCTTTAACATAAATCAACAATATGTTGGGTGTATTTTTTATACCCTATTTTCAGAAAGGAGCAATTATTTTGGCAGAGATTAATGTAAGAAAAAGGGGTGAAAAGTGGGAATACCGCTTTGAAGCAGCTAAAATTGATGGTAAAAGGAATCAAATAAGCAAGGGAGGATTTAGAACAAAAAAGGATGCACTAGAAGCAGGCATAAAGGCTTTATCATCATATAATAATTCTGGTCAACATTTTGAGCCTTCAGAGATAAGTGTTAGTGATTATCTTGATTATTGGTTTGATAATTATGTAAAAATTAATTTGAAATATAATACCCAGCTTGCGTATTTGAGCCACATAGAAAAACATCTAAAACCTACGTTTGGTCATTATAAATTAAGTTCTCTAAGTAGTCAGTCTGTACAAGAATATACAAATAAACTAAAAATGAATGGGTTTTCTAAAAAACATGTTACAGGAATAATTACTACGCTTTCAGGATCTCTAAATTATGCGATTGAGCCATTACATTTTAGGCAAACCAATCCATGTGATCACATTAGATATCCTAGGTTTGCCAAAGATATTAAAGATGAGGTAAGATTTATAATACCACTTGATGATTTCAAACGAATTATAGAACGTTTCCCATCAAATACGCAATTTTACCTTCCCTTAATGATCGGGTTTTATACCGGATTAAGAATTTCAGAAGCTTTTGCGCTTACATGGGATGACATTAATATGAAAGAAAAAACACTAACTGTTAATAAAATAGCAGTAAAAAGAAATTATGGAGTAGACGTTAGAAAAGTATATAAAGAAAAAGGGAAAAAAGAAGAGAAGTCTGCATGGTATTTCGGTAGTCCCAAAACAGAAACATCCAATCGAACTATTAAATTTGGAGAAACGCTTTACCATGCATTTAAGGAAGTTAAAAAAGCCCAAATGGAAAACCGAATGCAATACGGCGAATATTATAACGATATTTATAAAAAATCCGAATTAGATGAAAAAGGGGATGCAATATTTAGACTAATAGAGATTGAAAGGTGCATACCCTGTGCTCTTCCAAAAGCCGATATGGTTTGTGTACGTGAGAATGGGCAATACGTTTCAACTGATTCCTTTAAGTATTGCTCTAGGGTTATTCACCACGAATTAAAAATAGCTTTCAATTATCACTCTCTAAGACATACACACGCAACTATTCTTATTGAAAATGGAGCCAATATAAAAGACGTTCAAGAAAGATTAGGGCATCATGACATTACAGTAACAATGAATAGCTATGTAAAAAATACAGATATCATGAAAAGTAAAAGTGTCGATATTTTTGAAAATGCTGCCCACATATAAATCTTGTCCACCACTAGAATTTTCGGTGGACAAGTGGTGGACAACACCCACAAATAAAATCTGTTAGTCTTTATTAATCCTTATTTTATACGGGTTAAGAGGCATACAGTTTCCACATGCACAGTCTCGGGAAACATATCCACCGCACAAACCTTTTCAACCTTATACCCCTTCTCCTGCAACACATCCAAATCCCTCACCAGCGATGTCGGTTTACAAGAAATATAAACAATCCTATCCACTCCAAAGTTAATTATCTTATCCAAAGCCTTAGGATGAATCCCATCCCTAGGCGGATCAAGAACAATAATATCAGGCTTTTCTGTTAAGGAATCAATCACCTTTAATACATCACCTGCAATGAATTCACAGTTACCCAATCCATTCAACGCTGCATTTTCCTTCGCAGCTTCAACCGCCTCTTCCACAATTTCCACACCAGTTACCTTACTTGCCACAGGTGCCAATAACTGTGCAATAGTTCCAGTCCCACTATATAAATCAAAGATTGTCCTGTCCTTCGTTTCTCCTACATACTCACGTACCTTGGAGTATAATACTTCTGCCCCAAGAGAGTTTGTTTGAAAGAAAGAGAAAGTAGAAATCTTGAATCTTAGCCCTAATAATTCTTCATAGATATAGTCTCTGCCATAAAGCTGTACTACCTGGTCACATTTTACAACATCCGCAAGGCTGTCATTATAGGTATGCATAATTCCAACGATATTACCTAACATTGACAGATTTAATAATTGAGTAGCCAATTCCGTAAAAATATCCTCGCCTTCGCTCCCATTGTTCTGCACTTCCCCTGTTTCTTCTTGTGAAGAGGTGAGGATATTAATTAATATCTCTCCTGTCTTCACTGCCTTACGTACCAGCAGATGTCTTAAGTATCCCTTATGCGATAACTTATGATAATAAGGCAAACCTCTTTCTTTACAATACTCTAAAATGCAACTTAGTATTTTATTAAAGTCCTCATCCACAATTGCGCAGTCATCTACGGTAAGAATATCATGAAAACTACCCTTCTTATGCAAACCTAATGCTAAAGGGCCATCCTTGTACTCATCTCCAAAGGAGAATTCCATCTTATTACGGTAACCCCATTCCACCGGACTCCCTAAGATACCTTCAAAATCATAATCCTGGCAGACCTGATCGAGTAATCGCTTCACCTGTTCCTTTTTCATATCGAGCTGGTTCTCATAGGACATAGTTTGATAACTACAGCCACCACACTGACCAAACTTACTGCATGCTTGATCTCTACTCTCCAGTGGTGATTTCTCTAATACTTCTTTCAGACTGCCTTCTGCTCTTCCAGCTCTCTTTTTATTTATGGCAAATCTAACTTTCTGTCCTGGCATGCTATTTTTAACGATTACTTTTTCACCCTCACACTCGATTATGCCTTTGTTTGGGAAGTCAACTCTTTGAACGGTACCCTCATAAATCTGTCCTTTTTTCATCTATCTATATGGTAACCAGCAATGGTAAATAAAAATAATTTACTTATTCAAAACTGTTACCATCCCTCCTTTTTTCACAATTAACTATTATATTTCTCACTTCGAATATTATAAGGATTTTTTACGCATTTGTCTACCTAAGGTCTGTTAACTTCCTTTTTAAAAAATTGTGACTGCTACGGCGGTATGAAATTAGCATATTCTAGCTTGTACAATTATTCCATATAACTAATCTAAAAAAGATCTTGAATTAATGTTTCTTAAACACAACACAAACACTTTTCAAATATTGATCATGTATTCTTTAGCCATCATCAAATGATAGATGAAATAAAAAATATGTGAGGTATACACTATGTCTGTTAAAAATTCTATGGAAACAACTAAATCTATTGAAAAGGCAATTAGAGACCGTCTCGAAACTGGATTCAAGAACTGGAATGGAGGATATGACGGTTGGCTTGATTGGTGCAATACCTTGTATGAACCAGATGCACATTACAATATTCCTTTCGGTGGTTCCCAACGTCGCTGCACCTTAGACGAATACAAATCTATGATGGGACAACTGTTCCAGCACTTCACCATGGATCTGGGTGAGTTTGAGAACATGATTATCAAAGACAACTGGTGCGCCATTCGTTATACTGTTAAGGTTACAAATTTGGACACTGGAAAAGAAATCATCCAGAACACAATGGAATTCGTGGAGTTCAAGGATAATGGTGATGATCGCGGTGTTCGAGTTGTTGAAGGTTGGGCTTTATCTGATTCTGCACTATCCTAATTCTAAAATTCGCATATATCAATTATGAAAGGAGATGTTCTCACTAGGTGACATCTCCTTTTCCTTCGAAATATATCTATCATTCATATTGTTGACACAAAGAAGATAAACTCAACCTTTTTTCATCTATCTAAGTGGTAACCATCAATGATAAATAAATATATCATTTACTCATCCAACCTAAGCTTCCACTATTGTGCAATCAATATACATAACCCCTCAATCCTTGTCACAAACGCCAATCCTGGTTCACATACATTTACAATCACGTAAGATAATGCTACACTTTATCTTAGTTTGCTGATCTTTTCCTCATATTCTACGAATGGAGGAATCTATGAAATACCTAAAGAAATTCTTACTTACGCTTATTGTAAGTTTATCCGTTCTATCCCTCACCATCCCAACACTACATGTTTCCGCTACTTCTTCCCTATTTTCATTTATAATTCTTTCTCAATATAAAGCAACTGCTGATATAGGAGATGACACATACATAGCTGCTGTCACTTCAACTGGAAAGAAACCAACCTGGAAGAGCAGCGATTCTAAAATTGCTTCTGTCAATACTTATGGCGTCGTTACGTCCAAGAAGGCTGGTACCGCAATCATTACTGCTAAGATTAAAGATGCCGAAGCCTCTTGTCAGATTACTGTTAACAAGACGAAAGTTACGGTAAGTAAGACCAGTGCATCCCTAGAGAATGGCGAATCTCTTCGATTAACAGCTTCTACCTCTAATGACAGCAAGGTCACTTGGAAAAGCAGCAAGAAAAGTATTGCTACCGTAGATGAGTACGGCAAGGTTACCGCATTAAAGCCTGGTGAAACTGCAATAACTGCTACTGCTGATGGAACAAGTACGATTTGTAATATTACCGTCAAACTACCCACTGTAAAACTTAACAAGACATCACTAAGCCTTTACAGAGGTCAAACCACCAAGTTATCTGCCACTGTTTCGTCTGGCATAAATCCAACCTGGAAAACCAATAAGAAAAGCGTTGCCATCGTTGATGCCACCGGTACTGTGACAGCTATAAAGAATGGTACAGCAATTATTACGGCTACTGTAGATGGGGTTTTGCAAACCTGTGAGATTGTAGTAAATAAGCCCGATATCACCTTGAGCGCTACTGAAGTGACCTTGAAGAAAGGTGCAACTACCACCCTGACTGCCAATGTCTCTTCAGGCAACATACCTACCTGGTCCACCAGCAATGCCAATATATTATCCATTGACTCAAAAGGTGTCATTATTGCAAAGCAAAAGGGCAGAGCTTATGTCTATGCCGCCGAAGATGGCACCAAGGTACGTTGTACCGTATATGTTACTGATTAAACTGTGAGAAATTGATCAGCAAACATAAGTTAACAGTTTAGCCCTGCAAGCCTTAATACATAGAAAAAAAGCGTGCTTCTAAATATGCATATTGAATTAAAACTTGTAGGGCGTTCTGCCTAAGCGAGATACAGTGAAGTAAAATCGAGCTTATGGCTAATCTGTTTCAACATTAGTAACCCTTATAATAAAATTCACTTGAATATCCTTCCATTTTGAAATATACTGTTGAGCATGGGAATAATAAGGATAAACACTATAATTTTAATCATTCATTGCGAATGAATAGGAGGATACAACTATGCAAATGGATCAATTGCAAAAAGATATGGTAGCCGCTATGAAGGCTCATGATAAGGTGCGTAAGGACGCTATTTCGTCTTTAATCTCTGCGGTGAAAAAGATTGCCATCGACGAAGGCTGCCGTGATAATATTCAAGAGGAACTTGTTGATCGTGCCATATTAAAAGAAATGAAGCTTGTGAAAGAGCAGCTGGATACTTGCCCAGCAGAACGTGAAGAATTACGTGCTGGCTATCAAGCAACTCTAGATGTAATTAAAGACTATGCCCCTGTTATGATGACCGAGCAGGAAATTGAAGCTTTTATTCTTGGAAAATACTCTGAATTAGTTGCTACTAAGAATAAAGGTATGATTATGAAGAACGTTTCACCAGAGTTAAAAGGCAAAGCAGACGGTAAATTAGTGAATCAAATTGTAGCTAAACTTTGCGAATAATTCTATACAAGAGGAATGATAAAGACCAGCTATGTTATTCGATAGCTGGTCTTCTTAATGTTTAATATGATTTTCTTCTCTTTATGATTCATATTCTCTTTATGTTAATATAATCTTGTTCTCATATATTTAATTACAATACCATAAACATTACAATTGCTTAATATTTGTTAATCCATGTAAATTTAATCTTTATTCCTGTTCCTTTAGAACTCTCTTTAAGAATTCCTTAGTTCTATCCTGGGTTGGGTTATTAAAGATCTGCTCCGGTGTTCCTTCTTCTGCAATAACTCCCTTATCCATGAATACAACACGATTAGCAACTTCCTTAGCAAAGCCCATCTCATGAGTAACCACAAGCATCGTAAGACCGCTTTTTGCAAGCTCTTTCATTACTGCAAGAACCTCACCCACCATCTCCGGATCAAGTGCTGAAGTTGGTTCATCAAAGAGAAGAACATCTGGCTCCATGGACAATGCTCTGGCAATCGCAACTCTTTGCTTTTGACCACCGGATAATTGTTTTGGTTTCGCATTGATATACTGATCCATTCCCACTACGGACAGATATTTCAAAGCAACCTTCTCTGCTTCTTCCTTACTTCTCTTTAACACCTTAATCTGACCAACGGTACAGTTGCTAAGTACGTTGTGGTTGTTAAACAAGTTAAATTGCTGGAACACCATTCCAAGCTTGGTACGGTAAGCATAGATATCATGCTTATCATCTAAAATGTTTTCACCCTTATAGATAATCTTACCAGCATTCGGCTTCTCTAATAAGTTGATACAGCGTAATAGAGTTGATTTACCGGAACCTGATGCTCCAATGATACACACTACCTCGCCTTTATCTACTGAAAAATCAATATCCTTTAAGATTAAATTTGTCCCGAAGGATTTCTTTAAATGTTGTATCTCAACTACTTTTTCCATTTGATTATCCTCCTTGACTAATTTTTATGTCTGATTGCATCTTCCGGGCGTTCTACTTGCATCTGATTGCCTGGAATTACGTTATAAGAATCTGGACCATCCAACTTACGTTCAAAGTAACGTAAAATTCGGGTAATCGTTAGTGTCATAATTAAGTAGATTACACAAGTTACAGCGAATGGTTCAAAGTAACTATATATATTGCTTACTACAGTTTTCGTCTGGAAATATAATTCTGTCACTGCAATTACATTAAGAACTGAGGTATCCTTAATGTTAATAATAAACTCGTTACCAATTGGAGGTAAAATGTTACGCAATACCTGTGGAAGAACTACATGAAGCATTGTTTTCAAATGGTTCATACCGATTGCATGAGCTGCTTCAAATTGTCCTTTATCAACAGAGATAATCCCACCTCGAACAATTTCTGCTGTATAAGCACCAGTGTTAATGGATACTACGAACATACCAGCAAAGATTGGACTCATATCAATATCAAATAACGCTTTCGACCCATAATATATAACAACAGCTTGTACAATCATTGGGGTTCCACGGAAGAACTCCACATAGATGGAAAGTATTATATTAACTACCTTTAATAAGAAGCGCCTTGCGCCACGGTCAGGCATTGGAATAGTACGTATTGTACCGATGATTAATCCAATGACCGATCCTAAAATTGTACCGACCATTGAAATCAAGAGCGTTGTTCCTGCTCCTCTTAAAAGCATCGGACTATATTTTTGTAACACCAATAGAATTGTATCTAAAGACATTTGTGTACCATACCTTTCTAAACATATAGATAATTATGTTTCCGTATTAACTTCCTTAATAATATCAAGCGAAGCCACCCGGGTAAAGTTTTTTTTATTGTTATAGCAGTTTAGCCATGCAAATATTTAATTCAATATAAAATTGAAAGCTTGCTTTCGAATGTAGATTGAATTAAATATTTGTAGGGCACTATGCCTAAGCGAGCTGTAGCGAAGTGAAATCGAGCTTATGGTTAAACTTTTACTTAATATTTGTTGCGTACAGGATGAACTTATTATGTTACAACCTGCCAACCTATAACACAAGAATAGAGACTGTCCTTTTTGATTTCATTTTGGACAGCCTCTATGTTTACACCATGTTATTCAGCTGCGGGTTGATTTGCGATTGCTGCATCCATAATAGATACACGATCCTCTTCAGAAATCTTAGCTAAAATCTCATTTACCTTTGCAGTGTATTCACTGTCTTTTTTAATTCCTACTGCGATCGCTGTATCATCAGGAGAGGTTTCAAATCCTTCTGTAAACTCTACCATTGCGTAGCTATCTTTTGCAGAAGAAGCACTTACACCTTCTGGTCTTTCAGATACATAACCATCGATGATACCGGACTCAAGTGCTACTCTCATTGCTGCGAAGTCGTCCATTGCAGTTTGTTTTTCAACACCTTCAATTTGATCAATTACTGAGTAATGGAAGGTTCCTAACTGTGCTGTAACCTTAGCTCCACTAAAATCCTGAATAGAAGTTGCATTTTCATAGGCTCCACCTTTTTTTACTACCATTACAAGATTAGAGTTGTAATAATTGTCTGAGAAATCAATTGACTCTTTTCTCTCAGCGGTAGGTGACATACCAGCAATAATTGCATCGATTTTACCAGAAGTTAATGCAGGTAATAGACCGGACCACTCTGTCTTTACAATTACAAGCTCTTTCCCTAAGCCATCTGCAATCTTCTTAGCAATTTCAACATCATAACCACCAGCGAATTCAGAGGTTCCTTGTATTGGAACTCCACCATTAGAGTTGTCTAACTGTGTCCAGTTAAAAGGTGGATACGCACATTCCATACCGACCTTAAACGTATTATCCTCAGAGGTATTATCCTCGGATTTAACATCCTCTGTTCCAGTACCATCCTTTGCAGGGCTCTCTGCTTTCGTTCCACAACCAGTGAATATCACTGTTACGGCCATTGCAAGTGCAAGTAAAACTGACAATCTTTTCTTCATAAAATTTTTCCTCCCGTTGATAATAAATATTATGTGCAGAGATAATACTGTTAATCCAGACCTCGACATTAACCTTTATCACTGTCACGATTTAAAGACTTCCTATGTATTGCGTGCAAAATTCACGAGCTCTTACTGATTAGTTTCTAATTTTTGTAACAAAAAAAACCTGAGGTATCCTCAGGTTGCACGCCATTGTCCTAAGTCCCCCACTAATCCCATTTGAGATAGCACAACCTAACAAACTGGGTTGTCTGTTAGGACAGTCCTGCAATTATTGATTGCAGGCCCAGCATATTATATCGAGTATATAATACACTTCGGCGATATTTCCTTCTCTGTAGCTTCCTCGCTTCTCAAGCTATTCTACAGACTGTTAAGTACCGCGCCTCTACCTCACCAAGTAAGTGAGGTCTTATGAATTTACGCTATTATATTACATCATTGGTTATATTCTGTCAATCAAAAATGAGAAATCCTTCTCATTTCTGATTGACAGATAGTTTATAGTTACTGCAAATCCCAGTTTCTCACAATTTTCCCAACCTTTTATTAACATTAAGCCGGTCTATTTAAAATCAATAAGCACATAAATATCAGCTTGTATTTCCTTATTGTCGCTATCTAAATTAATTGTAATATTATCTGCTATAACTGTTAATCTTGTTGTTGAATTTTCTTCGGTAAAGATAAGCTCCTGGGTATCTAAATTAGTATCATATTCCTCTGCTGTCGAAGCTTTTTCATAAAGTCGATTAATAGAAAAATGTAACTCTTCACCTGTCAAATCCTTTAATATAAGTTCGTTATCTTCTTTGTAGAGTGAAAAGATATTCCCATCTATTGCATAATCTTCCAGTAACACCTGCTCATCACCTTTGCCAACGTAAGTGCGCATCATATAATCATAACCTTCAACCGGAATAGGTGCTGTAGCATCACGATAAATTGAAACATACTGATTTTCATAAATATCCTCATATTCACTAAAGCCAAAAGTCACTTCAAAATTCTGTGATTTATTGTACTCTGAAAGCCAACTAATGCGATCTATTGCGTCAACTTCTTCTAAGTATTCAATAGAACTGATTATAATTTCCTTATCATTTTTTGATATTTCCGGTCTAGGAACAACTTTCTGACCAACCAGCATGTTATTTTGTTCTAAAACCTTTTGCAAACGATTCTCTTGAACTTCTCGACTTAGTGTAAACGCATTTACAAAAGGCAAAATCGATATCAGTGATAAAACTATTAAAACAGGTGCAATAAGCCCATTCTTATGAACTGATTTAAAGCAAAAGATAACGCCTGAAATCACTGCAAATATTCCAAACATTATCACATAGTATCGTCCATAAGTAATACCGACTTCCCTCGTTTTTAGTAAAGAAGCTACTACCTGAAACAAAACAATTGGTACAAGTACTTTGGGGAAGATGCTCCTAAATAATCTAGCCATTGTATTATTAAGTGTACTTGCTAACAAATATACTAATATTACCGTAATGGAATAGCTTATTAAAAGCGGCTCCATTAGATTATCCGTCCAGAAATCCTGGCGTATATTAGCGATTATATAAATAAGAAGAATAATCGTAAATACAGCTGTTATCGGTAAGATGATATAAGTAATCAATGTTTCTAAAAATCTACCGGGTGATGTAAAACGTAATAAATTCTCTGATTTTTTATCTATTATGTTGCTTTCTTCACTCTGCTCTAAATCAGCTTTATTCTCAACCTTCAGCTCCTCCATATTCCTCTTTCCTGGATAATATGGTATTAAACTAAGAAATTGAACTGGTGCAAACAACGCAAATATGATATTAGCAAAATGAAGGTATAGTTTATAATCTGTCTCAACAATAAGGATGTCAATTGCACCAATTATGAGAATTAATCCAAGAAACAGTACTCCCTCAAAGAAGGTAGCGGTAAAGAAAGCTTTAAAGGTTGCCAGAAAACTTTCATTAAAGTTAATTCTGCTTTTAATTACAGGTATCCATAGGAACGCAATAAAAAGTATAAAGAAAATTACTGCTGTCTGGATAGATAGCTGAATATCAGACTCTTGGACTTTCACATATACGAAAAAACAAAATGTTAAAACCAAGGAAAGTCCCATTCCTATATAACGTTCCAGCTTATCTTTAAAAAACCTCTCATACACCATCTGCAGAACTATTGAGAGCGCCGCTCCCATCACAAAAGTTAATATTAAATCTGAAGAAGAATTATGTTCTTGCTGTATTGAAACTGCTTCGGTAATTGTAGCTGCCACAAGAAAAATAACGGTAATTGGAAAACGCAGAATCGTTTCTGAAAATCCTTGTCCTAATCTTTTTATATTTTTAAATAATTTCATAATAAGCCTCCTTCTAAGTACGTTATAATAATTAGACGATTTATAAATTAAGATTTATGCAAATACTTTTAATTTTTTAATTTATTAATTTCATTATATCACAGGAGGCACTTCGATTAAACAACAAATAAAAATACATAACCATTTTTATTTACTAATTTTATTATTACTATATTCACGACTTCTAATTCAACTATGTAAAGAGTTCACCAGGCTAGTCACATATCTATTACATAACAACGTGTTTGAACTTTGCTGGTACTTTTCTTTTTCGCACATATCAAAAGACCTCTAATCACTTTAAAGGATTAGAGGTCTCAATTATGTTATTTATTATCTGTATTTAATTCTTATAGGAATGCCATAATTACAAAGTTAATGACAAATAATCCAGATGCAACCCAGATAACAGGGCTAACTTCTTTCGCTTTACCAACAACAGTCTTTGTAATACAGAAGAATATAAATCCGCCTGCAATACCATAGGAAATGCTGTAGCAAAGTGCCATGAAGATTGCTGCGAAGAATGCAGGAATAGCATCATCAAGCTCTGTCCATACAACATCTTTGAAGGAAGCTAACATCATAATACCAACTGCGATTAATGCAGGAGCTGTTGCTGCCATAGGTACGATTCCTACAATTGGAGCTGCAAAGATACTAAGTAAGAAACAGAGTGCTGTAACAACAGCTGTTAAACCTGTACGTCCGCCTGCTTCAATACCAGCTGCACTTTCCACGTAAGTAGTAGTGTTGGAGGTACCAAATACAGCACCTACACTGGTAGCGATAGAATCTGCAAATAATGCCTTGTCCATTTTGGACTTAAAGCCGGAACCAGATTCCAAAGCTTTCTCATCGTTTGCATCAAAGATACCGGATCTTCTACCAGTTCCAATGAAGGTTCCAATGGTATCAAAGGTATCAGATAAGCTGAAAGCAAAGATAGTCATAAGAATCAAAGGAATTTTAGCAGGATCATCAAAGAAGGATAATAAACCTTCTTTACCAAATGCAGCACCAAACGTTGTTCCTAATGCTGAAAAGGACTCTGATAAACCAGTTGTTGCTCCAATGTTTGATAAATCAACAACACCCATAGGAATACCAATAATGGTAGTAGCAACAATACTGATAAAGATAGAACCCTTAACTTTTTTAACCAATAGAATAAAGGTAATAACAATACCGATAAGTGCTAATAATACAGATGCCTCATTAAGCTTAACAAGTGCTGGAACTGCACTGCTATTAGCAATTACTGTACCACTATCTAATAAAGCATATTTACCAGGATCAGAAGTAAAGCTTAATAAACCTGCATCTTTAATACCAATGTATGCGATGAATACACCGATACCACCACCAATTGCATGCTGAAGACTTGTTGGTATTGCTTTGATAATAAGCTTACGAAGCTTAGTTACTGTAATAATAATGTTAATAACACCGCAAAGGAAAACCATTGCTAATGCCTGCTTCCAAGAGAAACCTAAAGCATATACTACGGTATAAACGAAAAACGCATTTAAGCCCATACCAGGTGCTTGCGCATATGGAACATTTGCAAATAGACCCATTACCAAGGTACCTATTACCGCTGCGATAATCGTAGCCAAAAATACTGCACCATAAGGTATTAATTCATACACAACCTGTCCACTTGCATCTAAGGCACGTTGTGACAACATCTGTGGATTAACAAAGATAATGTAAGCCATAGCAAAGAAAGTTGTCAAACCAGCAATGACCTCAGTAGAAACAGTCGTTCCATGTTCCTTGAGTTTAAAAAACTTTTCCATAAAAACTCTCCTTTGAATTATTTTTATAAAAAGAGTAATCCTTTGATCCCCTTATTATACATTCCCACCGTTATACATTTTGATACATATTTAAACAGCAGCAATAACTCGAAGCAATGTTTTATGGCCTATTTTAAAACTCAAAGGTAATTTACATTCAAATATGTTCTAACTTATCTGAATGTTTTCCGTTCTTATTTTATCTTTTACATAAAATTCCTTTGTGATTTACTGACCTTTATCCTTCTTGTTAATTGCTATTATTAAGTTTGACATTATGTAGGAGGCTTACCATTAATCCACCTCGATTAAAGTTAGCCTCCTAACATTCTCAACAATTGAAATAATATCAAGTTAATCAAAAAATATCAAGTAGAAATCACGAAAATCTACAAATTTTGATTATATATTGCATAATTATTCTTAACTATTCAAAACTTTCACCTTTCTGCACAAATATGATTTAATTATTATAGTCAAAATCCAATAGGGTAAAGGTTTTGTACAGTTTTTTATCACTCTTCTGCTTGTTCTTCCTTCGAATTTTCTTCCATAACTTTTTGCTGTACATCCGAAGGTGCCTGCTCATATCTTGCAAATTCATAAGAGAAGTCACCGCTGCCGCCAGTCATGGAACGAAGATCTGTGGAATAACCATACAATTCGGAAATTGGTATATCAGCAATGATTTCCTGCTTACCGCTGGCAATTGGATTCATACCAAGTACACGACCACGGCGTTTGTTCAGATCACCCATGATATCACCGGTAAAACGATCAGGTACCACAACCTTTAATGAGGAGATTGGCTCTAAAAGCACAGGTGAAGCTTCCATAAAGCCTTGCTTGAAGGCTTGAATGGTAGCCATCTTAAATGCCATTTCTGAAGAGTCAACCGGATGATAGGAACCATCTACCAAAGTAGCCTTTAAACCTACAACTGGGTATCCAGCAACCGGTCCCTTGAGAACACATTCTGTAATACCTTTTTCAACTGCAGGGAAATAATTTCTTGGAACAGAACCACCAAAGATTTTCTCTTCAAATACATATGGCTTTTCCATATCTCCGGAAGGTTCAAATTCAATATGAACGTCACCATATTGTCCATGACCACCGGATTGCTTCTTATATTTACCCTGAACTCTTACTTTCTTACGAAGAGTTTCACGGAAAGGAACTCTTGGCTTCATCATTTCAATGTCAACTTTATACCTATTTAACAGTTTACTTACAACCACATCTAACTGTTGATCACCGATACAGTATAATAAGGTTTGTCTATTTTCCTTATCGTTGACCATCTTTAAGGTTAAATCTTCATCCATGAGCTTTCCAAGTGCTTGGGATACTTTATCATCATCACCCTTATTCTTCGTTTTAAAACGCTGATAAGTATAAGGTGTGGATACTTCAATTCTATCATAAACCACAGGAACTGCTTTTGTTGCCAGGGTATCTCCGGTATTGGTATCAGTTAATTTACCAAGTGCTCCAATATCACCAGCATGCAATTCTTCTACTTCTAACTGTTCCTTGCCTCTTAGAACGTAAAGTCGGTTTACCTTTTCTTCTGTTTCTTTATTGGAATTAAAAATAATAGAATCCGATTTAATAACACCGGAACAAACTTTAAATAAGGAGAATTTACCAATAAATGGATCCGCAATTGTCTTAAATACTCTAGCGGTGAATGGTTTCGAATCTTCACAATTCGTTGTAAAGTCTTCTCCATTCTTTGTATTCTTACCCACGAAACTATTCTTAGTTGGATCTGGGAAATACTTTTCGATTGCTTGCAGCAGCATCGTAGTGCCCTGTGCATAGATGCCAGAACCCATAAGAACCGGAACAACAGTACCATCTATAACATTATTTCTAAGTGCCATAGAGATTTCTTCCTGCGTAAACTCTTCACCCGAGAAATACTTGTCCATTAATTCCTCACTGGTTTCAGCTACTGCATCGAGTAATACCTCTCGGAACTTCGAAAGGTTTTCCTGGCTATAGTCTGGAATCTCACACTCTACGTAATTACTTGCTGTTGTAAATCTTCTTCCAGCCATTTTTACTACATTAACAAATCCTACAAACTTTTCATTCTCTCTGATCGGAATATGAAACGGTGCTATCTTCTTACCATACAGTTCTGTTAATCTTTCCACAACTTCACGATAACTTGCATTGTCGTCATCCATATCTGTTACAAAGAATATTCTCGGTAAATGAAACTTCTCACAAAACTCCCAGGCTTTCATTGTACCAACTTCAACTCCAGCCTTAGCTGAAACTACGATAACAGCTGCATCCGCTGCTACTAACGCTTCTTCAATTTCTCCTACAAAGTCAAAATACCCCGGGGTGTCCAGTAAGTTAATCTTTGTGTCTTCAAAAATAACAGGCACTACTGTTGTACTGATAGAGAACAATCTCTTCTGTTCTTCCTTGTCGTAATCACTGATTGTATTTCCCTCTTCCACTTTACCTTGACGCTTGAGTATTCCAGTTGTATACGCTATGGCTTCGACTAAAGTAGTCTTGCCACAGCCACCGTGGCCTAACAGAACAACGTTGCGAATCTTCTCTGAAGTATAAACATTCATAATATTTTCCTCCATTACGCTATAAGTAGTAAGTAGTTGGATAATACGAAACCAGGAAATATACTGAATTATTTCCTGTAATCACCCACAGATACCTCTTAGTATATTTTACTAGAGTTTTTCGTCTTTTACAATAGTTTTATGTAAATATGAACATAGTTAACCCATTTTTACACTATTGCATCAGCAAATTGACTGTTTCGACATAAATCTTCAGAATATTCCTTGTATCTTTTTCACTTTAAACCGTAACGCTTTACAGTATTGTAGTATTGACACCGCATTCTGAAAAGAGTATAATGGCAAAACAAGTAAACACCCAACTAAGTACTCAATTCATGTTATGAAAGGAATATAAATTCTATGATTATCGTAATGAAACCCAATGCAAAAAAATCCTCCATCGAACATATTAAGAACGTTATTGAAGGAAAAGGTCTTGATGCACACATTTCTGCAGGTAAAGAAGTTACCATTATCGGTGTTGTCGGTGACAAATCCAAGCTGCAGGATCAAAATCTTGAAATCTTTGAGGATGTAGATAAGATAGTGTCAGTTACAGAGAGCTACAAGCTTGCCAATAAGAAATTTCACCCCGAGCCTTCTATTATAAAAGTCGGAAATGTCACCATTGGTGGTGATACTCTGGTGATTATGTCCGGTCCCTGTGCAGTGGAAAGCAAGGAACAGCTTTTAACTACAGCACATGCGATTAAAAAAGCTGGTGCTCACATTCTCCGTGGCGGTGCCTATAAACCAAGAACTTCCCCTTATGCGTTCCAGGGTTTAGAGGAAGAAGGTTTACAATATATGAAGGAAGCCAGAGAAGAAACCGGTCTTCCGGTCATCTGTGAGGTAACCAGTTTAAATGCAATTGAAGCAGCTGTAAAGTATGTGGACATGCTACAGATCGGTGCTCGTAATATGCAAAACTTCTACCTATTAAAAGAAGCTGGCAAGTCAGGTCTTCCTGTATTACTAAAACGTGGCTTATCTGCAACCATCGATGAATGGCTGAATGCTTCCGAATATATTATTGCAGAGGGTAATCCCAATGTTGTATTATGTGAACGTGGTATTCGTACCTTTGAAACTGCAACGAGAAACACTTTGGATATTAGTGCCGTTCCTGTTATAAAGGAAAAGAGTCATCTTCCGATTATCGTAGACCCAAGCCATGCCACTGGGGTCAGAGCTTATGTAAAACCTCTTTCCATGAGTGCAGTAGCGGTAGGCGCAGATGGTTTAATGATAGAGACCCATCCAAACCCTTCCATCGCACTTTCCGATGGTCCACAATCCTTAACTTTCCCTCAATTTGAAGAATTGACGAAGGATTTGAAAGCCCTCACAGCATTTATGGGAAAGAAGCTGTAAAACCTCAGTATTAGGTAGAAAACATAATTATAATGGTAAAACTTAGGGCATTTTAAAGTTTATACTATTAATACTATTTAAAATAACAGGACTTAATCTTAGAATAGAAACAGGATATTAAAAATGCAAGATTATATTAGTCTTGCATTTTGCGTAGATAACCTGCGCAGGAATGGAGGCAAACATGAAGGATATTGAATGTGATTTTAGTAACGGCTTGAAAATAGGTTTTATCGGGTTTGGCTTAATCGGGGGCTCAATTGCAAGAGCGCTGAAAAAAATAAATAAGGATTATTATTTATTTGCCTATGATTACCATAAGGATAAACCCAGCAGTGATTTACAGGCTGCACTTTCAGACCGTGTATTAAATTCCATTGTTTCATCCTTTGATGAGGAATTTCCTTCCTGTGATTTGTTATTTTTATGTGCTCCTGTTTTAAAGAATATAGAGTACTTAACAATGCTTAAACCAATTCTACCTTCCACCTGTATCTTAACGGATGTCGGCAGTGTAAAGGGGAATATCCATGAGGCTATTCAAGAATTAGGCTTATGCCAGCAATTTATCGGTGGGCACCCGATGACTGGTTCAGAGAAAACTGGATATTTGAATTCCTATGCGCTACTACTTGAGAATTCTTATTACATTCTGACGCCGACGAAAGAAGTACCACGTAAACATGTTGATTTCCTATATCATTTAGTCGAGCGAATGGGTTCTATCCCTATTATACTGGATGCCAAAGAGCATGACCGGATTACTGCTGCCATAAGTCATGTACCTCACATCATTGCAGCTCAATTAGTTAATTTGGTTCGTACCTCTGACGATCAGGCAGAGAAGATGCGTGCTCTCGCTGCGGGAGGATTTAAGGATATTACGCGTATTGCCTCCTCTTCTCCTGTCATGTGGCAAAATATTTGCCTGACCAACGCTTCTGACATCAAACAGTTATTGGATCAATACATAGCTTCGTTAGTAGTAGCCTCAAAAGCATTGGGTCAAATGGATGGAGATTATTTGTACGACATGTTTGATACCGCAGGGGAATACCGTAGTGCAATTCCAAACAAATCCATTGGCTTAATGACAAAAATGTTTGAAATATATTTGGATATTATGGATGAAGCTGGTGCCATTGCTACAATTGCAACCCTTTTGGCAAGTAATCAAATTAGTATCAAAAACATTGGGATTATTCATAATCGTGAATTTGAGGAAGGTGTCTTACGAATTGAGTTCTATGAGGAACTAGCGCAGACAAAAGCCATCACCATGTTATCTAAGTATCATTATAAAATATATGAAAGAAAATAAGCTGTAACTGTTCAAAGCCAAGCAGAATATTTAGTAAATCAACCGTGAAAGCTTGCTTTTTAAGGATAACTTTTGTATTCTCTAAATTATATTAAACTGAAAATTGCATTTCAGAAGGAGGCTACCCATGATTTTTCGTAAAAATGGGCCGTTAAAAGGAAGTGTTACCGTACCCGGAGATAAATCCATCTCACATCGTGCCGTTATGTTTGGTGCCCTGGCAAAAGGCACTACAGAAGTTACAAACTTTCTACAAGGTGCAGACTGTTTATCAACAATTCGCTGTTTTGGCCAGTTAGGCATTGAGATTCAAAATAATCCTTCTAAGGATCAGGTTATCATACAGGGTAAAGGTTTACATGGACTGACAAAACCCACTGGAATACTGGATGTTGGTAATAGCGGTACTACAATGCGCTTGATTTCTGGAATTCTAAGTGGTCAGAATTTTGAGACCACGCTAAACGGGGATGACTCCATTCAACGCAGACCCATGGGGCGTATTATGACTCCACTTACTAAGATGGGAGCAGATATCATAAGCCTTGCAGGAAACGGATGCTCTCCTCTTGCAATTAACTCCAGGTCGAATAGAAGTACAAAACTAAAAGGTATCTCCTACACTTCACCAGTAGCTTCAGCACAGATTAAATCAGGCGTATTACTTGCTGGTTTATATGCAGACAGTAAAACTTCTGTAACAGAACCATTTCTTTCAAGAAACCATACAGAACTTATGCTGTCACAGTTTGGTGCAAACATAAATAGCGATGGAAATACTGCGACGATTGAACCGGAACCTGAATTAACTGGACGACAAATTAACGTTCCCGGGGATATTTCCTCGGCAGCTTACTTCATAGCTGCTGGCCTTCTGGTACCTAATTCTGAACTCGTAATAAAAAACGTTGGAATTAATCCTACTCGCGACGGTATTCTGCAAGTATGCAGACAAATGGGTGCTAACATTACACTTGAAAATGTGATAGATGATGGCGGAGAACCTGTTGCAGACCTTATCGTTCGTTATAGTGAACTAGTTGGAACAGAAATTGGCGGAGCAATTATACCTACCTTGATTGATGAGATTCCGATAATCGCAGTCTTAGCTTGTTTTGCAAAAGGACAAACTGTAATAAAGGATGCATCCGAACTTAAGGTAAAAGAATCAAATCGTATTGATGTCATGGTAGAAAACTTAAGTAAAATGGGCGCTGACATCACTGCCACTCCTGATGGTATGATAATCAATGGTGGCAAGCCTTTACATGGAGCAGTGATTGAAAGTAAACACGATCACCGTATTGCAATGTCTTTTACTATTGCCGCTATGCTATGCGAGGGAGAAACCAAAATCATTCATGCGGAATGTGTGGATATCTCCTATCCTAACTTTTATTCTGATTTAGAAAGTTTACATCAATAGAGTTATTAAGCAGATATCTATGTTTTAATTAAGACATAACGAATTTAATTAAGCGAAGCCATCTTTTATCCCTCTTTGTTATAGGTCAATTTAGAAACTATATAACATAATTGGGAGGAGCTGTTCTTCGCTTTTTGTATGTAAAAATAGAATTATCTGGCAGAAGAAGGGAACACTATACTATCGTCTTATCGTCTAATATAATATATAGCAATTCTAAATTATGGAGGTTGAACGAAATGATGAAGTTTAGGAAAAGCAGAGGGGTTCTATTACCATTCTCAATAGTATTAATTATTTTATTTTCCCTTATCTATATCTTTTATAATCCATTCGCTAAGCTACATTCTGTGTCAGCTCCAACGATTGAGACTGGGACGAACAACGACTCAAATGCATCCATAAGATCGAAAAAAACAGCTTATGACCCCTACACCTATAAACCCGATTATGTTCCCTCACCAATTGCAACAATAGAGACACAGGACATTCACATTAATTTTCAACAGCTTTCAAATATCCAGGATGATACAGACAGATTACTAGATGATATTTATGACGAATACTCCATGAATAATTCCCTAGGCATTAAGGATTTCATTCCTGAATTTAATTCCGTTGGAGAGGTAAGTTTTTCCCGTATTTCAGACAATGACTCTGATAACTACCAGTACTTTACGGATTACCTTGGAGATAATACATCTACTTTTCTCCAAGCCTTGAGCAATATGTCAGAACACCGCTTTTCCTCCATAAACTGCGTTACTTTTCAAAAGGATTCTGATATTAAACTAGGACTTATCTCTTTTCCTCTCTTTAGCAACGTAGAGGTGAATTTGCTGATATCCAAGGATTTTTCAAAGATTGCTGCAATTTCCGAGAATAGTACCTATCAGGTTTTGAAGGACGTTATTGCTTCAGAAAATGTTTCAACTATGAAAGATGTTGACCTGTCAACGGTTTATCATTATCAACAAAGAGTATTTCAAGGAAATGAAGAATCTACTACCGAGGAACAATTCATTTATTACACTTACTTTAATAAGAATGACTTAGAATATCTGCTGCAATTCAAATCAAATTATACGGTGTTAGAAGGACAAAAAGAATATATGGTTGTAGGTGATTTACAAACTCAAGAGGTATGTAGAAACACTTTTATAAAGCTGCTTAACCTATTAACAGAAACACAGCCAAACTAACGAGATTGAACGCAATTAAAAGATTACTTCTGTTATAAGCAATAAACAACTTTTTCTAACGCAAAAAGGAGGCTCACCTCCTTTTTTTATGTAATAGTAAACTTTTCTCTATTACATAAAACTCTCCAATAGGACATGCAATTGTTTTACCTTTTCTAGTACACTTTTTATTATTCTAACTAAATATCTTTTAAATCTCTTTTAAAATACTTTTAGAATCCCTTTTAAAATCCCTTCCGTTCTTTTATAGTATTCCTATATGAATTTGATTTCTGAAATATTTTTCTACTGCGAAATAAATTCTACCCTCTCCTGACTCTAATAGATAGAAAGCAAAAGAAAGGAACGACTGTATGAAACTTCCGGAAGAACATTTCATATCTGAAATTGATGCGATGAAGCAGCAGCTCTATCGTATTGCTTTTCTATATCTCAAAAATGAGTCAGCAGCACTGGAGGCTGTGGATGAAACTATTTTTCTTGCCTATCGGAATTTGAGACAATTAAAGCAGCAAGAATATTTTAAAACCTGGGTAACCCGAATTCTGATTAACGTATGCAAAAAAGAACTGCGGCGAATCAAGAGGTTTCATCTGGAAGAAAGTCTTCCCCTGCTGATACATAAGGATTATGACTCTATGCCTTTAAAGGAGGCAATTGGTAAGCTACCCATGGATTTGCAAACCATTATAAATCTTCGTTACTTTAATGATTATACCCTGGTTGAGACTGCACAAATCCTAAAACTGCCACAGGGCACCGTAGCTACAAGGCAACGAAAGGCATTGTCCTTGTTAAAGTTAGAATTGGAGGTAGATTAAATGAATCGAAAGGAAGAATATCTATTACTAAAGAATGAACTAAATCATACTCCCGTAGCACTTGAATACATTACTTATAAAGCAATTGACAGAGCAAAGCAGAAAAAAGGAGCTCTCCGATTTATAAAAGCTCCTGTCATCTCTCTATGTTCTGCTGCTGCCGCATTTATACTTATGATTAACCTTTTCCCATCCATTGCTCATGCGGTAAGTGACCTTCCATTTATGCAGGAATTTGTGGCTGCTGTTTCCTTTGATAATAGTTTAAAAACAGCGATTGAAAATGATTACTACCAATTGGTTGATTATAGCCAAACCAAGGAGGATGTGACCGTTACAATTAAATCTATGATTGTTGATGCCGGACATATCTCTGTTTTTTATCGGATTGATGCACCTGTCCCAACTGGTCGCTTTCACTTTAAGATAACCGATGAGAATCAACAACCTATTGAGGCTGCAATAAGTTCTACAACCTATTATCAGTCCAGAGAGCTGGATGAGATAAAGTTAGATTTCTTTGATTCTCCGATTCCAAAGGAGCTAAACGTACAATTAACAGTAAATGTCGACGAGAATTTTAATTATCCAGGTGAAGACTTAAGCCTAACGGAAGCAAGTGATCCATTTACTATACCCGAAGAGCCTGCTTTACAGGGAAAAGATTATTTGTTTGTACTTAACTTAAAGCCCGATGATACTTACACCCGTATCGTTGACTCGGTTTTAATTGACAAAACAATAACCATAGACGGACAACAGATTTATTTTGAGAAACTTGCCATTTATCCAACCCAATCCAGATTATATTTTGAGTATGTTGAGGGTAATACTGCTATTATTGAGAACCTTGACATTACATTTACTGATGATAAGGGTAATTCCTATGGTATGTCAAAAGGTGGCGTAACTGGAACTGGTAGCGGAACTGATCTAAAGCAATCTTTGTTCTATGAAAGCAGTTTCTTTGCTGACGCAAAGCACTTAACCTTATCCATTAATGGCATAACAATGATTAAAAAAGAAGAACTATATGGTGAGGTTCGTTATGATGATAAGACAATAACAAATCTTCCAGAAGGTATTACTGTAGATGCTATGGAAATGCGAGATAGTGATTTATACATTACACTTAGAAATGTTGTAAAAACTGGTGAATACGGTGAATTAATTTCTCCTACCTACTATGACATCAACTCTAAGGAATATTACTTTAACTCTCATTCTGCTTCAACAACAATTGAGGAGTACGAAACCATCTATCAGGTATACTATGTTATTCCAAACTTTATAGACCATCACTTTCTGCTTCAATGGAATTACAGCCCTATGCGAGCATTAACAGCACCAATAGAAATTCAAATTAATTAAATATACGATACTACGATAGCCTACTAACTCCATTTTGTTCCTAAAAAGAGGATATACCACGCGTGTTAAACATCACGTAGTATATCCTCTTACTGTTAAAGCACCAAATCATAATTCACCCGTATGGTATATCCTGTCTTTTTCACGATTTTTGAATTATGTTAAATTATCATATTATATAGAGTGTCATATACACTTTAACTTCGCCTTTATAAATTTGAATAATGGTAGTATAATAAGACACTCTAATCACTTATCTATCTTTATTTCTTTCTCTTCTTAAAAAATACCACAATCGCCCCTGCAATAACAAGAACTGCTGCACCAATCGCAGCAATAATTACAGCTACATTGGTAGATGCTTTCTCATCAGAAGAATCTGTGCTCTGTCCATCATCCGTAGCAGGTGTATCTGTAGGCTCTATTGTTTTATCTTCTTGAACCAATACAAGCGTAGAGATTGGATCAACTGACACACTACCACCTGATATTGTCTCAAGAATTTCTGTACCTGCCTTGTCGCCCTTTACATATACATTCCAGTCACCTTCAGGAACTGTTACAGCGGTAGCTGCTTTGTTTGCATTAAAGATTACACAAATTGCTTTAGCTGCCTCGCCATTAGGTGAATTGTTAATCGTATAAGCAACTACATTATCATCTAAACCATCCAAGAAGGTCAGATTTGCCTGAACATCAGCTGTTGTAGTCATACGAAGTGCTGCATGTGCCTTACGGAATGCAATTAGCCCTTTATAATATTCATAAACGTCCTTATTGGTTGTAACTGTATCCCATTTGATGCTATTAACAGCATCTGTTGAATTATAGCTGTTTTCATCAAAGCCTGAGCCATCTTCCCTTGGCTTGCTGCGGAGAATTTCTTCACCAGCCTGGAAGAAGGGAATACCTTGAGAGGTAAGAACAATTGCAGAGGATAACATATTCATTTTCTTACGATCTGCTTCACTGTCCTCAGCATTAGAGATTGCAAGCTTATCCCATAAGGTATTGTTATCATGTGCAGAAGCATAACTAACTGTTTGTGTCGGCTCTTTCGCCCACCAGGCAGTTGAGTAATTCAATAAAGAGTAGTCAATCTGTGGATGATCGGTGGAACCTACAACACCAAACTTGATGATGTTTTCCATACCAGCTTTTCCAGATACAAACCCACGATCCAGGGAATCAAATACACTGCCCTTGATACCATCTCTAAGATCATCACTGAAAGCTGCAATATCAGAATCCATTGATGCCATATTGGCTTTTAACGCCTTTTGATCATCTGGAAGCGGTGAAGAACCGGCAGTCCAGCCTTCGCCGTAAACCATAATGGTTGGATCAATTTTATCTAAGGCTGCTCTTACAGCATTCATGGTATCAATATCATGAATACCCATTAAATCAAACCGGAAACCATCTACATGATACTCTGTCGCCCAGAAAACTACGGAATCAACAATGTATTTACGCATCATTGCACGCTCGGAGGCAGTCTCATTGCCACAGCCGGATGCATTTGAGAATGTGCCGTCATCGTTCATACGATAGTAATAACCTGGCACCACCTTATTTAGGTTAGAATCCGTATTGGAAGAGGTATGATTATATACCACATCCATAATTACTCGAATATTACTCTCGTGCAGAGATTGTACCATCTGTTTATACTCATTAACACGTACTTCGCCCTGCTGAGGGTTAGTGGAATAGGAACCTTCCGGTACATTATAATTCTCCGGATCATAACCCCAGTTAAATTGATTGTTTACTAACATTGTTTCATCTACGGTAGCATAATCAAAGGAGGGAAGTAAATGTACACTTGTAACTCCTAAATCAACCAGATAATCAATACCTGTCTTATCTCCCTTGGAGTTCGTGGTTCCCTTTTCAGTAAATGCAAGATATTTACCTTTATTCTTAATACCTGAACTCTTATCTACTGAAAAATCTCGGATATGAAGCTCGTAGATGACAGCATCGGTTGCACTTACAAGCGCTGGTTTAGTGTCATTCTCAAAACCTTCCGGATTCGTTGCTGCAAGATTAATAATCATTCCGCGATCGCCATTTACACCAGTAGCCTTTGCGTAAGGATCAACTGCTTCTTTTGTTACACCATCAACAGTGACAGAATAAGTGTAATAAATACCGTTCCAGTCACCTGTTTTTGTTGTTACCCAGGTACCTTTTACATCCTTTGTCATTGGTATGTTTTCTATGGTATTAATTCCTATACCTTCTTCAAATAGATTAAGTACAACCTCTGTAGCAGTAGGTGCCCAAAGGCGGAAATTTGTTTCCTGTTCAGACCAAATTGCTCCAAGGTCAGAACCCTCATAATAAAATGCTTCTTCAAACTCTGGGGTAGAAAATACTTTTACATTAGATACTGTCATTTCGCCAAAATCTCCAAAAACTAAAGTGTATTTTTTAAATAAATCAAGGGGTTGTTCCATAATTACACTGGCAGATAAAGCTTCCTTAGCTTCATCACTGGTTACTTCCTTCACTGGATAAGTCACTCCCTCTGTGTCCTTCACAACAACCTTAGAAGCAAGATCAGCTGCTGTACTATCAAATGCTGTCGATACTCTAAAATCAATCTGTGATGCATTCTCAATTGCTGCTTCCAAAATTTTTGGTGCTAAACTCATCTCGTCCTCCGTATATCCAAAATTAGGATCGTCCTGTACTGCATAGATGTCAATTACGCCGTCTTTTGCTTTCGTTACGTCAATGAAGCGATCACTGTTGGTATCTTTTAGGTTCCAGGCATTGCTGCTGGTGGATTGACGTATAATAAAACCTATCTGCGATATATCATCTCCCACTTCCAGTGTATACGTTGCAACCTTACCAAATTCATCTTCAGCTCCAAATTCAAAGGCTGCGCCTTCTCCGCCAGCTGGCCAAGACCATACATTCCAACCATCATAGTCTCCTCCATAGCGGTGATAATGAAGATTAATCGTATACTGCTGCGCCGCTTTCACTGTTACCATCGGCTGAACTGCTCCAAGTACAGTTATCGCTATCAGGATAACTGCCATAACTACTGCTTTGATTTTTCTTTGCATTTAAAATCCTCCCATAAGGTATTTTATACCTCTATTGTAACATAGGTGGACGAAATGATAAAGCTATTTTTCGAAATTTTTCGAATAGATATTACTTTTCTACAATGATTCTTACAAATTTCTTCTTTCCAATCCTTATTACTGTATTATCGTTTAATAGGTTTTCCTCTATCTCCACTACCTTTTCCTGATTCACCTGTACTCCACCTTGTTTAACTAACCTGCGAAATTCGCTTTTTGATGAAATAATACCCTTGTCAATTAGTATATTGCTAATATCCAGTAAGGAACTATTCTCCTTAGATATTCGAACTTCCTCCATCTCTTCTGGAATTTCTCCTTTTTGAAAAACCTGTTGAAAATATTCCTTCGCCTTAACCACTTCTGCTTCACCATGATATAAACGAGTAATAATCTCTGCTAACTCCAGCTTACAGTCTCTAGGATTTCTTCCCCTTGAAAGTTCATCATTAATCTCTGCAATACGATCCGGATGCTCATCTGTTACAAGCTCAAAGTAACGAAGAATTAGGTGGTCAGGAATTTCCATAACCTTCTTAAACATAACTTCTGCTGGTTCATAGATACCAATGTAATTGCCCAGACTCTTACTCATCTTCTCAACGCCATCAAGTCCCTCTAAGATTGGCATAAATAATGAAATCTGCTTTTCCTTACCAAGCCCGCCTTGAAGTGTTCTTCCCATTAATATGTTAAAGGTTTGGTCCGTTCCCCCAAGCTCGATATCAGCTTGGATTTCCACTGAATCATAGGCTTGCATCAATGGGTAGAAAAATTCATGTAAAGCAATAGGTTCCTTTCTTTTAAACCTACCTGCAAAGTCATCTCGTTCGAGTAATCTCGCAACAGTTGTCGTTGCCGCAAGCCCTAAAACATTTTCAAAGTTTAGCTTTGATAACCATTCACTATTGAATCGTACTGTGGTCTTCGCTTCATCAATTATCTTAAAGATTTGGTTCGTATAGGTTTTTGCATTTTGCAGTACCTGTTCTTCCGATAAAGGTACCCTTGTTTTTGATTTACCAGTTGGATCACCAATTTTAGCAGTAAAATCGCCAATGATAATTACTGCGTGATGTCCCAAGTCCTGTAACTGCTTAATTTTTCGAAGTACTACCGTATGGCCTAGATGAATATCAGGTGCAGTCGGGTCCAGACCAAGCTTAACAATAAGAGGCTTATTTTCTTTCTTTGATTCTATTATCTTTTCACACAACTCATCTTCACTAATCATTTGTGCTGCACCCTTTTTGATAATCCTTATTTGCTCGTTAATCTCCTGCTCACTAACTTGAAACTGTCCCTCATTTTTTTCAATGTTCATAATAACATCCTTTCTCAAATTCATAATTTTATTCAGTTAAAACATATAAAGTGCAGTTATAAGTCTCCAGTGTAAAACAGGGTGATAAGGTCTTTCTTATGAAACATTAGTAACTTTGCTAAGTTCATACACGCAAAAAAACCCGCTCCTCTAATTACTTAGAGGGCGGGAAAACTCTCGCGGTACCACCTCATATTTATCAGCTATTCACATAGCCAACCTTTTTGAGTACGCCATATAACTGACATTAAAATCCTAAGAATCTAGACTTATTTCTCCCTAAATACTTTTGATAATTATGTCTAGCCATCTGGTTATACTCTAGCACGATAACGGGTGCAGGGGACCGTCAACAGCCTACTTAGATTGCTCTGTTCGGTGTGAAGCTCAAAGATGTATTCCAAATCATATTTTCTGCACCTCTCATCAACCGGTTGCTTTCTGTAGATAATATTTGATTTGTACTGGTTCTTATCAACGCTTTACTTTATATTGAACGTAAGTATAACCATACTTTTCACTTCTGTCAATACTCTTTTAGGTTAATTGTATCTGTTTTATTCCTATATTTCAAAACTAGTAACAGTTTAGCCGAAGGTCTATTTTGCTCTTCCGCATCTCGTTTAAGTAACACGCCCTATAATTTTTTAATGACAATACATATTTGTAAGTAAGCTTTCTCCTTCCTATTGTAATAAAATATACATGGCGAAACTGTTACTCATATTGCTATTCCGTTTTAGTAGTGCTACAATCACATTAATTTACTACAAAGAGTTAATTCAAAGGAGAAGTCTATGAACAATATTGATAAAGCCTTGCAGTGCTTTCAAAACGGCTATAACTGCTCTCAAGCCATATTTTCAACCTACAGCGAACAATTAGGACTACCCCAGGAGCTTGCACTGAAAATCTCCTGTCCCTTTGGTGCCGGAATGGGGCGAACAGCAGAAACCTGTGGTGCAGTTACCGGTGCTTATCTGTTAATTGGTCTAAAACATGGCAAATACCTTCCAGAGGATACCGTATCTAAGGAAAACAGCTATGCCCTTGTGAATGAGTTTAATCGTCGCTTCTTAGAGCAACATGGTTCTCTGCTTTGTAAAGAGCTTCTTCATAACGATATGACGAAACCAGAAGAGCTTGCCTACATTCAAGAACATGCCCTCTGGGATACTGTCTGCCCTCACTTTATCAGCACATCAGCTGACATTGTAGAGGAACTTTTAGAGCTTAAATAATGTTTTACACAACCGTTTTGGGTTTTACTGTCCTCTTATTGAATATAAAATATACATACTTTTTAATGCTAGCAACAGAACTTTCCGTTACTTAACTTTCTGTTACTTAACTTCACTATCCTTCATTGCTAAAGATAACAATAACTTTATTCTGTTAAGTTGATTGACCTGTGAAATCCCAGGGTCATAATCAATTGGCATGATATTAGCTTTAGGGTATTTTTCTTTTAAAGGTTTAAACATACCTTTTCCAGTGATATGATTTGGCAGGCAAGCCAGTGGTTGGACGCATAGAATGTTCTGAGTCCCTTGTTCTATAAACTCCACCATCTCTGCGGTTACCAGCCATCCCTCGCCGGTATGGTTACCAAGTGATAACATGGAGGATGCCATATGAGCTAATTCTTCAATTGGTGTCGGTGGTAAGAACCTACTGCTGCCTTGCAGCTCCTGTATAATGGATTTACGATAACTCATCAGATAACTGGCAGCGATTGTGCCCTTCTGCTGGTCTAGCTTCTTCCCGGCAAGATATCTGAATCGGAAGCGTGAATTGTAAGCAGAATATAAGAAATAATCCATAAGATCGGGTACAACTGCTTCGGCACCTCCTTCTTCTATAATTGATACAATGTCATTATTTGCTGTGGGATGATATTTTACTAAGATTTCACCCACAACTCCAATCTTTGGTTTCTTTATATCCAGTAATTCCAGATGTTCAAAATCACGTACAATATCTCTAATGTTTTGTCGAAACATTAATTTACTGCCGTTTCTCAAATTGCCCTTTGCTGTCTCACTCCATTTTTCATATAAGAGCTGTGCAGAGCCTGGAAAACGTTCATAAGGTCTCGTCCGATATAACAATCTCATAAACAAATCCCCATAAATCATTCCCATGACTGCACGATTTATCATTCCCAGAGAGATTTTAAAGCCTGGCTGCTTTTCCATACCAAGTGTATTAAGCGAAATAATTGGTACATTGCCAAAACCAGCTTGCTTAAGTCCAAGTTTTAAAAATGCAATATAATTGGTTGCACGACACCCTCCGCCACTTTGGGTTATGATTACAGAGGTATGATTAATATCATAGTTGCCAGATTTTAAAGCTTGCACCAGCTGTCCTATCATAATAATTGCAGGATAACAAGCATCGTTATTTACATATTTCAGTCCTTCATCCACTGCGGTTTTATCCATAGCGGGTAACACTACAAAGGTGTATCCACTCTTTTTCATTGCCTCTTGAAGAAGGTCAAAGTGAATAGGGGACATCTGCGGAGCTAAAATGGTATGGGTTCGTTTCATCTTCCTTGTAAATGGAGGAATCTCATAACCAGCCACCATTGGTACCACTTTATCTTCCTGTCTTTCTCTTTCCTCCATGGCAGCAATTAAGGATCTAATTCTAATTTTTGCTGCACCAAGATTATTGCCTTCGTCTATCTTAAGCATCGTATAAATCTTACTACCTGTGGCTAAAAGTTCTGCAATTTGGTCTGAGGTGACAGCGTCTAGTCCACAACCAAAAGAATTTAATTGTATTAAATCCAGCCTGTCCTCTTTTGCAACTAGTGATGCTGCCCGATAAAGTCTCGAATTATAAACCCACTGGTCTACCACTCGCAATTTCTGTATTAAAGGCGATAAATGAGCAACACTGTCTTCTGTTAACACTGCCAGACCAAAAGAGCTGATTAATTCGGGTATGCCATGGTTTATCTCCGGATCAACATGATAGGGTTTTCCACAGAGTACGACGCCACGTTTATTTGTTGCAGCTAACTGTGCCAGCACCTCTTCTCCCTTTAATCTAATCTCTTTTTTATAATTTTCCTGTTCAAATCTGGCTGCAAGTAAAGCGTGTTTCATTTCGTCTTTACTAATGTTATAAGCCTTGAGTTCCTCCACCAGTCTGCTTACTAATACTCTATCATTATCCAAGGATAAAAACGGTGAGAGAAAGGACACCTTACCATCTCTTATTTCATCAATGTGATTGCGTATTACCTCCGGATATGAGATAACCACCGGACAATTATAGTGGTTGGAAGCATCCTTAAATTCCTTCTTTTCATACACAATGGAGGGGTAGAAAATAGTAGTAATTCCCTGTTCTATTAAATCTATAATATGCCCATGGCAAAGCTTTGCCGGGTAACATGCTGATTCCGAAGGAATTGTTTCAAGTCCTTTATTATAAAGCTTTTTAGACGATTCCTTTGAGACTATAACTTTAAATCCTAACCGTGTAAAAAGAGTAAACCAAAAAGGATAATCCTCAAACATATTCAGCACTTTGGGTATACCAAGGCGTCCTCTAATGCTTTCTTTATCCGGTAGTGGCTGGTAATCAAAGGTTCTCTTATATTTATATTGATAAAGATTCGGTAGTTTTTCTTTCTGCGTTTGTTCAATTCCCTGTCCTTTTTCACATCGATTGCCAGCAATAAAAGAAGCCCCACCGGAGAATTTATTTATCGTTAAAAGACATTGATTACCACATCTGCCACAGCGCCCACTGGTTATCTGGATGCGGAGCTGTTCCAATCCTTCCTTAGTCAATAAGCTGGTGGTTTCCCCTTCTTTATAGCGTTCCTTTGCAATCAGTGCTGCTCCATATGCTCCCATCAGTCCCGCAATATCGGGTCTTACAACTTCTCTTCCAGTAATTAGCTCAAAACATCGCAGTACCGCATTGTTATAAAAAGTTCCACCCTGTACGATTATTTTATTACCAAGATCCTTTTCATCTCTGACCTTAATAACCTTAAATAAAGCATTTTTAATCACGGAATAAGAAAGCCCTGCTGATAAATCAGCAACTCCTGCCCCTTCCTTCTGTGCCTGCTTTACTTTGGAGTTCATGAATACGGTGCACTTAGTTCCTAGATCCATGGGAGCTTTTGCAAAAAGAGCTTCTTTCGCAAAGTCCTTAATTGAGTAATTTAAAGACCTAGCGAATCCCTCTAAGAAAGAACCGCAGCCAGAGGAACAAGCTTCATTTAGAAGTATACTATCAATTACTCCGTTCTTTATCCGCAGGCACTTCATATCTTGCCCGCCGATATCTAGGATAAAATCAACACCTGGAAGAAACTTCTCCGCCGCCTTATAGTGTGCAATGGTCTCAATCTCACCCAAATCAACTTGTAAGGCTGCCTTGATTAAAGCTTCCCCATACCCTGTAACACAACATTTATTAATCATTGAAGTATTAGGTATTTGAGAATATATCTCTTTCAAAATTCCGATTGTTTTCGATAACGGATTCCCTTCGTTACTACAATAATGAGAATAAAGCAATTCTCCCTTTTCTCCAATTAAAATAACCTTTGTTGTTGTCGATCCCGCATCAATGCCCAGAAATAGATTCCCTTTATAATCAGACAAACTCTCTTGCAATGCTTTTGCACCCTCGTGCCTCATAAGGAACTTTTCATACACCTCTTGATTTTTGAACAAAGGCTCTAATATCTTAACCTCTTCCTCTCTAAAATCAAGTAATCGTTCTGACTGCTTTGATAACTCCTCCAGGTTCATGGCTTTTTCCTTGGCTGCAGAGAGAGCCGCACCCATAGCGGTAAATAATTGTGAATTTTCCGGAGTAATTGCCTCATCTTCGTTAAGTGACAGACTTTCACAAAACCGTTTTAACAGTTCTGTTAAATAAAATAATGGTCCTCCCAGAAAGGCTACTTTACCACGGATTGGCTTACCGCAGGCCAGTCCACCCAAGGTTTGATTTACCACAGCTTGAAAGATAGAAGCAGCAATATCTTCTCTTCTTGCACCATCATTAATGAGGGGTTGTACATCTGTTTTAGCAAATACTCCACAACGGGAAGCAATGGGATAAATAACTTGGTGCGACTTAGCATATTCATTTAATCCTGCTGCATCGGTATCCAGTAACACTGCCATTTGATCCAGAAATGCACCCGTACCACCAGCGCAGCTTCCATTCATACGCTGTTCCAAACCGCCTGTAAAATAGGTGATTTTTGCATCCTCACCTCCCAGTTCAATAACCACATCGGTTTCAGGGATATAGGTTTCCACTGCCTTCTGACAAGCGATTACCTCCTGTATAAATGTAAGTTTTAGCCATTGGGATACGGAAAGTCCACCGGAGCCAGTAATATTTATTCGAATAGGTATGTTTCCTAACTTTAAGTAACAGTTCTTTACCAACTCCATCAAAGTATGTTTAATATCTGATAAATGCCGTTTATATTCATGATAGATTAGTTGATTCTCTTCATCTAAAACTACCAGTTTCACTGTTGTTGAGCCAATATCTATCCCTGCTTTATATCTCATTCTACAATCACTCCAATATCCATAAGTTCTAATACATTGACTGACACTTATAAAAAGTCAATTGTTTTGTATACTTATGTATTATTAACTGTAAACACAAAATCATTCACTGGATTTATAATTGATGTGGGTAGTACTAACCCCTACCCTCAACCTTTTAATCTGCATTTACCTATAACAATTCTTGTACGGATTTCGTAAGTTTTACTGGACGTAATCGACATAAGTTATTATAATATAAGGTAGCTTAAATATTTTTTGAAGGAGTGATTTCAATGGCGAACAGAGACATAAAAAAAGAAGTGAAGAAAAAGAAAAAGACCGATATTAGTACTGCATTACCATCCTTAAAACCAATGATGCAGGAGCCAGAGGTCATCAAAAAAGCTAAGAAAAAATAGTTTTTGTTACTGAAAAAGCTGCAAACCACTCATTAATTTGAGTAATTTGCAGCTTATTTTATGGATAAAATACAACAATCTTACCAGTCATATTCTCATATCTCATCTTAAGGGAAGATATTAGAATGCCATGCTTATCCATCTTTTTACTTAAAAAGCATAACGGAGGTGATGACAAATGCAACCTCCTTTTAATTAATAAATTCATTAATTTTCTATAATAGCGCAGTATTCTCCATTCTACTTCTAAACAAACTAATATTTTCCAAGTCTTCATAGTTAACCTCTTTCTCGTAATCAAAATGATTATTCTAAGTAAAGTAACTAAACCATCGTATCTTTTATATTAGTTTTCCGTCTTATTATAGTATTAGATGCCCCCTCTTTTTTCATTCAATGGACAAAGCTACATCCATTTACTCAATAAATAGAAAACAGGAATATATCTCCTATTCCTTATCTAAAAGTATCTTATTTAACTGAATTATATCACACCATGACGCGTTTTGTCACATATATTCTCAAATATTTCTAAAATTAACAGAATTTTTACAATAAGTTAGCCATGCAAGTGTTAGATGCAATATGCATTAGAAAGCTTGCTTTCTAATGCATATTGTGTCTTTATCGTGTAGGACGCTCTGCCTAAGCGAGATGAGCGAAGCGGAATCTCGCTTATGGCTGACCTGTTACAATCGAACTACCTTTGTTGCTATCTTCTCTTGAAACAATTTATCATGTTCAATAAATATCATTGTGGCCTGATATTTAAGAATTAATTCCTCAATCTGAAGTCTGGAAAATACGTCAATATAATTTAGTGGTTCATCCCATAGAAAAATATGAGCTGGCTCGGATAAACTTTTCGCAAGCAATACCTTCTTCTTTTGACCAGCACTAAACTCACTAATATCCTTATCAAACTGATTTCGGTCGAAATCTAATTGCCTAAGTACAGTTTTGAAAATAGTTTCATCAATTCCTTGATTAAATGCATATTCTTTCAGATTACCCTGTAAACCTGTGGTGTCTTGAGATACATAAGAAATCTTAAGCCCTTGAGCCACGTGATAACGTCCTTTATAATTTACATCCTCACCTAATAGTAATTTAAATAAGGTGGTTTTCCCACTGCCATTTCTGCCTTCGATTGCTATCCTATCTCCGCCCTCAAGTAGAAAATTAATATTGGCAGCAATTTCCCTTTCTCCGTAAAACAGACTTATGTCTTCTGCTTCTATTAAACGTTTTTTTGGAAAAGGTAGCATGTTTAATTTAAGTGGGACAGACTGTTCCAGGTTTTTCAGTAGTCCTTTCTTTTCCTCAATAGCATCTATCTTTCTCCGCTCAACTGCCTTTGCACGTTTCATCATCTTTGCTGATTTATGTCCAACAAAGCCTCTATCCCCTACATGAGCACCAATTTTTGAAGCCTCAATTTGATCTGACCAACCTGCCATCCGTTTTGCTGCTTCAGAAAGTACACCAATGTCTTTCTTTAACTGTTCATTTTTATCCAGTTCATATTGATCCTGCAGATCTCTGTTTTCCCGCCAAGAAGAATAATTACCTTTTACAATCTCGATATCTGCTCGGTTAATAGAGATTACATGATCTATACAGGCATCTAAAAATGCTCTATCATGGGACACTAGAATAAAACCCTTCTTTGACTGAAGATATTCTGCTAAAGTCTCCCTTCCCTGGCGATCTAAATGATTGGTTGGTTCATCAATCAACAAGAAATTATTCTTCTTCAAAAACAACGCGACAAGCATTACCTTGGTACGTTCTCCAAAACTTAGGGTCGAAAATGCTCTCGTCAAAACAGTTGATTCCACCTTAAGTTTCGCAAGTTCCTTTTCAATTAATTCCTCTATCTGATATCCGTCATGCGCCTGATACAGATCAAGTAACTGTCCATAACGTTCCATCACTTCTTGTAATGCTGTTTCTGTATTTGCTGTTTCTGTATTTGCTATTTCTGTATCTGCTATTTCTATATCTGCTATTTTGGTTTCCTGTAATTCAGATTTGTCTTTTAATTCAATAATTTTTTCCTGCTCTTTAATACAATGTTCCATCTCTGCTTCCCATACAGAATAAGGCGCAATAATATCTTTCATTATTTGTAGGGTTGATTTTTGAGTGTTAGCAACCTCAAATGGAAAATAATCAAAATTAACTGTAGCAGTTATACTACCCTGATATTCATATTTACCAAGTAATAGCTTTAATAATGTTGTTTTACCCTTGCCATTTCTACCTATAAATCCGAGTCTCCAGTCCGTATCAATTAAGAAGCTAACATGCTCGAAAATATTATCATATGCTGTATCATAACTAAAGGTTAAATCCCTAACAAGGATCTGTGACATGAAAGTCACCTCCGTTCTATATCTTTATATCTTATATCCTTACTCCAAGACCTCTAAGGTCCTCCAGTATCTGCTCATAGGAGCGCACTAATATCGTATGAATACCAAAGTCAGCTGCACCTTTCAAATTCTCTGTTAAATCATCGAGAAATACAGCCTCCTCTGGATTAAACTTATATTTTGCAATAAGGGCTTCATATATCTCTGGTTCCGGCTTCACATGCTTTATTTCATAGGATATAATACCTCCATCCACATGTGGAATAAAATCAAAGTATTCCTTATCAATCTCAAAATGCTTCTTAGAATAATTGGATAATAAATATACCTGGTATCCATTTGCTTTTAACTGTTTCACTAACTCGGCAGAATAATGATACACCTCAATCAATTTCTCTGGGGCATGAAACAATGCGCGTATTCCTTGTTCCATAGTCGGATCCTGTGCACAACAAAGGCGAATCATTTCATCTTCCTCAATTACACCTCGGTCCCATTCCTTCCATAAATCAGTTTTAACAGTAGCACGTCCAATTTTCTCTATTGTTTCCTCATCATAGCCGCAATCAGTTAAATATTCCTTCCATCTAAACTGTACCAATACATTACCTATATCAAATATAATCGTATTTATCATAACAACCTCCCTGCTGCTGTTAGGCAGCGCTAATAATAATTAAAAAGCTAATAAACCTTTCCTCTTTTTCTTACATACCTTTCCTCCTTTAAAGATTATACTAGTTAAACCTCATTTACAATAGTTAAGGTCGCCAACAAAGAAAAAGGCCCTATAAAAGGACAACAAAAAGGAAAGAACAATAATAATATCCACCGACACACAACAAAAGAAACAAATGATTGATTTAGCAGACCGACCACTAAAATATAATTTCGTAATCGATCTGTTAAATCCTCAAATGTCATTTTTAATGTGTATTGTGTTTATTATTTATTCTTTCCTTATTTAATCATCTTTTATAAAACCTCTTTTATTAGTTGTTAATTAACTTTGGTTTATTAGTCCAGCTCATCATCTTTCGAAGTTCAGAACCAACCTTTTCAAGTTCATGCTGTGATTCAATTCTTCTTCTTGCATTGAAGTAAGGACAGCCAACCTGGTTTTCTGTTAACCAGTTACGCGCAAAGGTACCGTCCTGAATATCGGTAAGTACTTGCTTCATAGCCTTTTTTGTCTCTGCTGTAATAATCTTTGAACCTGTAATATAATCGCCATACTCTGCTGTATTAGAAATGGAATATCTCATACCAGCAAAACCACTTTCGTTGATCAAGTCTACAATTAACTTCATTTCATGAATACATTCAAAATAAGCACTTTCCGGCTCATATCCAGCTTCAACTAAAGTTTCAAAACCAGCCTTCATAAGAGCGGTAACACCACCGCAAAGTACAGCCTGCTCACCAAATAAATCGGTTTCTGTTTCTTCTCTAAAGGTTGTCTGGAGAACACCAGCTCTTGCTCCACCAATTGCAAGTGCATAAGCAAGACCGATATCATGAGCTTTTCCTGTCGCATTCTGATGAACTGCAATTAAAGCAGGTACACCGCGGCCTTCTTGATACTGGCTTCTTACCGTATGTCCAGGTCCCTTTGGTGCTATCATCAATACATCTACATCTGCTGGAGGAATGATCTGTCCGAAATGAATACTAAAGCCGTGTGCGAACATTAAGGCATTACCAGCTTCCAAATTAGGTGCAATGGATTCCTTATATAGTTTAGCTTGTTTTTCATCATTAATCAATATCATTATTATGTCAGCTTTTTTTGCTGCTTCTGCTGCTGTGTATACTTCAAAGCCAGCTGCTTCAGCTTTTGCCCAGGATTTACTTCCTTCATATAGACCTATAATGACGTTAGCACCAGATTCCTTTGCATTTAGTGCATGTGCATGTCCCTGGCTACCGTAGCCAATAACAGCAATGGTTTTTCCCTCTAACAAGGAAAGGTTGCAATCTTGTTGATAATAAATTTTAGCCATACTACTATATATCCTCCTTTATTTTTAGAAGAATTTCTCCTCTTTATTCTTTCTATTAAAGATAATTGCAAAATCCCTAAACTGTATAAATAGTATAAACTCTATGTAGTTCTCAATTATCTATTATTTTGCTAGTCGTCTATAAAATCTGTAATATCACCAGAACCTCTGGAAAGACCAGTAATACCGGTGCGGACTAATTCTTTAATGGTGTATTGATTTAAAAGTTTTATAAAGGCATCAATCTTTTCCTGGCTGCCTGTAAGTTCTATCATAAGGGAATCAAGTGCCACATCAACAATTTTAGCTCTAAAGATATCTGCAATTGAAATAATACCTTGTCGTTCCGCCTCATTCGCACTGACTTTTACCAGTATAAGTTCTCTAGTAACAGATTCACTTGGGGCTAACTCCACAATTTCAAACACATCTTCCAATTTAAACAATTGTTTTCTGATTTGTTCCAGCACCTGATCATCTCCATGTGCTAACACTGTCATTCTGGAAATAGCAGGGTCCTGTGTTTCTCCAACTGTAAGGCTATCGATATTAAAGCCTCTTCTACTGAATAGGCCAGCAACACGGCTTAATACGCCTGCTGTATTATCTACCAGAATTGATAATACCATTCTCTTCATCGCATTTCCTCCCTGTTTTATAGTGTTGATTATTATAAAAATAGCCCGCACCACAGGACACTCTGTAATGGGGCTGCTGCTTCTGTATCAACTTATTAAGTTGTATGTTATTGTACCAACTACATTTGTGTTTGTCAAGAGATATAGCAGGCAAATTTTTTATTGGTTTAAATCACTAAAGTGTCCGTATTATAATAAATTTTTTTTGCATTATAAACAAAACATGTCCATGGTCTTGTTGCTCCAATCGTCGTTTACAAGCAAGCTTGTAAACGCCTCATTCCGCTTTCATTATATGATTATTATTAATCCTAGGTTTCGAGTTAAGCCGGTTTTTAAAAACCCATATTTGATTAAATGTATTCTCTTTTGTACAAACCCTTCGTGCTCGAGATTGCAAAAATCCTGCAATATCTTCTTTTTCTCCTCTGATAATTCATCCACATATATAATTAAAAATTCTGCGGCTTGACGATACAGTTGCTCAAGTGCTGTTTTTTGCTTTTGCAGGGCTGTTATCCGATTTTTTACATATGGAAGAAAGCCATTCCCACCTACAACATTGCCGCCATGCTGACGATATAATAGGGTTCCTTCATTAAGAAAGCCAATCTTACCCAGGGAGGAGGCAAGGATAGCAATCCACCAATCATGAAATCTTGCTTGGGTTGGAAGGCGATGAGCTTGCAGTTGTTTTCTTAACGCACTGTTTATCATAACCGTACACCCAATTAATTTGTTCTCCATTAGAATATGCGGAAGATCCGTCTTCCTTGGATTTAGATGATTGGAACAGAAGAAAGAATCATTCAAAATATTCAGCTCTTTATCAACTACCAGCGTATCTGTAAATACAGCTAACGGAAGATCTTTTCCGAGTTGTGTCTCCAGATTCCTTATTCTTTTTAAGGTCTTTGCAATTTTATCGGGTTTCCAAACATCATCCTGATCACAGAACATAATATAATCCAGTGTAGTATTTAACGTCGCTTGAAGGAAGTTGGCTGTTACACCTAAATTCACTCTATTTTGGTGAACATGCAGCTTTGTCGGATATGTTTCTTCATATCCCTTCAAAATTGCCATAGTTTCATCTCGGGATCCATCATCATGTATGAATAACTCAAAGTCCTGATAGGTGGAATTTAAAATGGAATCTATCTGCTCACGAATATACTTTTCACCATTATAGGTTGTCATTATAATTGCAACTGTACTCATTTTATCAACTCCGTTGTTTCTAAAATAATTGTAACTGTTCCGTACGTTCACAATTACAAATACTCATCTAATTATTATTTGGGTTCTTATTTTGTATTATTTCCAATACGATTTATTCATACTGCAACGTCTAACAAAATCTTTTGAGAACAAATCATAGCGCTTGCCCATCTGATATCCAACAAATTTAAAAGCGCTATTGATAATTAGTTCCGGTATGAGATAAAACTGTTTTTTATCTATTAGGGTTTTAAGACAGCTGGTTACTAGTTTTATACCTTCCGACTGGGAACTGACACCATAAAAAACCTCACTATACTGATTATGGGATACTCCAAGATCAAAATTACGAGTGAACTGCTGCATATAACTGTAATGGTGTGAATGGTAGACCTTAGCCTGCGCAGCATATGCTATTTTATATCCTGTTTGAATTATCCCTGAGGCTAATATCATATCTTCATTAAAAATGGTCTTATCTACAAAACCACCAAGTTCTTCATATACACTTCTGCGATAAGTTGCACATACATTCGAACAGAAAAAAGTCTTAATCCCAAGTGATTTTAAATCCTCTTTCGATTTAATCCTGTCCTTTTTTGGATAGTTAAAAGCCCTAGTGTATTTTTCCAATATATCATCCTTATCACTTGCTAGCTGCCTTGCATACGTAGCTGCAACTTGTTCATCGGCATAGGGTTCTAATAACCGTTCAATTAAGTGCTCATCCGCAGGTATCGCATCCTGTGTCATAAACATAAGAATATCTGCCTTGGATAAAGACGCACCATATTTTCTTGTACCACCATGATCAAAGGCTGCCTTCTCAATTGGTATAACCTCGATATTGCCCTCTATATTATCTGGTAACTGCTGCACATCCTCTGGTGAATCCTGCGTATGGAGGACAATTACTCTGTCTGGCTTTCTTGTTTGCTTAAATAGCATCGTAATTAACTGCTGAAATTTATGATCCGAATGATATGCCGGGATGATTATATCTAACGTATCGCAGGCATTCTTTTTTGTCTGTAAATCCATATTATCTACCTATGCCAAACCGGCATTTCAAATCACTACTACCGTGCTTTGAATCCTTTCCATAGTTAATAAAATTTAATAACAGTATACCACATTTTGGTTAAAAGAAAACAGACAAGTTTAATTTCTAGGATAATAGGTTAGATCTTTGCATATTGCATTAAAAAATAACTGGCATAACTGATGCAATATTTATTTACCTACTCCCTTGACACATCTGTCATATCTGTTTATACTGTATATTAATCAACAATAACAGTTAGGGGTGAAAATTTGTATATTGTACTATCTAACAGTTCCAGTTTACCGATCTATGAGCAGATAAAAGAACAGGTAAAAGCTCAAATATTCTCTGGAGAATTAAAAGAGGATGAAATGCTTCCTTCTCTTCGTCAATTAGCAAAGGATTTAAAAATTAGTGTTTTAACAACCACAAGAGCATATACCGAACTGGAACAGGAAGGCTTCATCACGAGTCGTCAAGGTAAGGGATTTTTCGTTATGTCCAGTAGCTCGGGTCTGGTTCGTGAACAGCTTATTAAAGAAGTTGAAACCAATCTAAATAATGCAATTATAGCCGCCCAAAGAGCATCCCTGCAGGATGAGGATATTATTAATCTCTTACGGCTTCTCTTGGAGGTAGACGATGAATGAGAATATCTTAGAACTTAAAAATGTTAGCAAAAACTTTACAGGATTTCAGTTGGACAATATTAGTCTTCAACTGCCTAAAGGCTATATCATGGGTCTTGTTGGCGCCAACGGTGCTGGAAAAACAACTACAATACAATTGATTTTAAATATGCTGGATAGAGATTGCGGAGATATATTCGTATTTGGCAAAGATAATAAAACGTATGAGAATGTAATTAAACAAGAGGTTGGCGTTGTTTTTGACAGTATGTTTTATGTAGATAGCTGGACAGTGAAGGATACCGAAAAGGCAATCTCCCTCTTCTATGATAATTGGAGTCACAGCACCTTTGATGAAATGGTTACTCGTTTTCAGTTACCCTATGGCAAAAAAGTAAGCGCTTTATCGCGTGGCATGCAGATGAAGTTAATGCTTGCCTGTGCTTTTTCTCATAATGCGAAACTCCTAATTCTTGATGAACCTACCAGTGGACTTGACCCAATTGCTCGAGATGAATTTCTGGAGATTATACAGGAATATATAAAAGCTGGTGAAAAAAGCGTACTCTTTTCCACTCATATAACGACGGATCTTGAGCGTGTTGCCGATTATATCACCCTCTTAAATCAAGGAAATTTGGTTTACACCGGCAGTATGGAGGAGCTCTTAAATAATTACTATATTATTAAAGGGAAACCGGTGGATTTAACAAGGCATCTGGAAGAGACCGTTATTGGCCTTCGCAAGACAAATGTAGGGTTTCAAGGAGTCCTACATGCCAAAGAAGTTCCACACTTTAAGCATTGTGTGATAGAAAATTCTTCTATTGATGATATCGTTATCAGTATGAGTAAAGGAGGTAGTATCAAATGACAGACTCAATGAAGTTTACGAAACTTGATTTCTTTACGATGAAATCTCAGCTTCCTGGCTATTTATCACTTGTATTTATTGTTTCATTATTTAGTATCATGGGTTCCACTGTTATATTAATTTGCATAACCAGTGCCTGGTTCACAGCCCTGATGTCCTCTAATGTTTTTATTATTCAAGAAAAAAACAACCTTAATCGGCTATATGGTTCTGTGTCCATTAGCCTGAAAAATATTGTCTTTGGAAGATATTTGTATGTAATCTCAAGTTATTTTATGGCCCTTTGTCTATCCCTCCTTCTTTACTTACCGTTCTCTTATTTTAAAGGTAATACCTTTGTAATAATGGACTATATCATCGGTATTAGTGCATCCTTATTAATATTTACAACTATTGTTGGATTACAAATGCCATTACTTTTTAAATTGGGATATACTAAGGCAAAACTTTGGAGTATGATCCCATTTATTGTTGTAATGTTATTCATATCCCTGCCTTCCTTTGTTTCTTCGTTATCCGGCATAGTCACCTTTATGCTTAGCCACTCTACTTTTCTGATTACTATTTGCTTAATTGCAAGCTGCATAATTTATTATTTCTCATATCACTTATCTGTCCTTGGGTATCGCAGGCATTCATAAAATAGAAATAAGATGAATGATAAGTCGTTTCACTTGTCATGAATGAGTGAAACGGACAGCAACTCCTTATATCTTTCAGACTGAACTATATATTGTGTTGCTGTCCGTTCTTTTTTATATTACTAAACTTATTTTTTATATTACTAAACTTCTTTTCCTATTTTCAGGAAAGAATCTTTTCAATATTTCTCACTTTCTTTCCTTGCCAAATACCCAGACAGATTAAACTCTCTAAAATCCATAGCATTCGTAGCATTTTCAATTCTATCAAGGTAATTATCTCTATTTGCTGCTATTGGTAATACTAATGGTGCCGCATCCAACGACAACTCATAGGTAAGATAATATAAATCATCTTCCTTTAATTCCTCATGCTCGAGGCGGTAGGACGCAATAATATAATCTGGTTTAGAAAATGAGAATGCGGTATAACAAATTGCAATTACAACTACAAAGTATTGAAATAGTGGAAATGTCGGCCTAAATTCTGAAATTAGCACACCTGTAAGTAACAGTGTTACGATAAACAAGGATAACAAAACAAACAACCGCAGGAAGGTCAAATGATATGCGCTTATATAAAGCAGCATTCTGCAGGTTGCAGATATAATAAGCACATACGTACATACTGTCATGCAGGTCTTCACAATCTGCAATACTTTACTATTTTCAAATAAAGCCCTACATATAACAATTAAGGCAACATTTAGAATAGCTACAAACAGCAATTCAAAAAAGCCCTGTCTGGCATATTCCGCATAGGTAAATCCCTCTGGCAGCTGGAACACTCCTTTTGCAAACAAATAGATAATCTGAATTCCGCAAAAGAGTGCATAAACTATTGTTAATACGAGTAATACTGTAGTTGCTATTGAAGGGTCTGCCTTCTTCCAGGATCGTTTCTCTTCTAGCCCCACATTGGAAATTGCTGCTGCAAATACACAGTAACAGATGAGGAATCCAACAAAAACCATAAGTAGGATACCTATAATATTTGCGGATACAAAAACATCTAGAATCTGATTGGTCAACTTACCAAATACCATATCAGCATTTGCTAGTAAAGCAGTAACCATCCATAAAAAGGGGATGGAAATTAATACACCGATAAAAATATTACGCACTTTATCATTCTTAAACACACTTGTTTTTTGCAGGAACTTAGTAAAGTCTATGAAGGGTAATCCAATACTTCCAATTGCTCGAAAAGGCATCCCTAACATTTTTAAAAACTGCTTTAGAAAATCCCATGCTCCATTTTCATAAATCTGATGCAACATGGATAAATCCAATAGAATTAAAATTGCAACTATATTAAGAAAATGTAGAGTTTCACTGCTAGTTAATACAGTTGATACTGCCAACAAAAATGCTCCAAGAAAATAGAGCTTTGTACCCTTCTTTACGGTTAATGACAGTTTTTTATACCCAAAGAAAAGTAAACTTATGATTAATAAGGTTATTAACAAAGTATTTAAACCTATACCTGCTTTATAAAATAATATTGCAAAACCAATCCCAAAGAACAAACTGATTCCACCAAATATCCCAAAGTTCTCTCTAAATTGTATCAGTAGCGGAGACGCTACCTTTTCATTTTGATTTTCCATAAGAAACCTCCAATCTATAATGGTATAAATAATCTTACATATTTATACTAAATTCCATACTTAATCGACTATAATTTCATATTTATTTAAACCCATAGTGACAATTTGTGTACTGCTATTAATTAACATAATATTCCATCATATTGACAACTCAAATATTATATCGTGTTATCTTTCTCATCTTCTATATAGGTTAAAATATCGCCGGGCTGACAGTTTAACGCTTTGCAAATTGCCTCCAGCGTGCTAAACCGTATTGCTTTCGCTTTATTATTCTTTAGTATTGATAAGTTGGCTAGCGTTAGGTCAACTTGTGATGCCAATTCAGTTAACCCTATCTTTCTTTGTGCCATTACTACATCTAAGTTTACAATTATCATGTTATCCCTCCAATATGGCCTTCCATGCCATTACAAAACCGTAGGAAAGTAATTTAACTCTCCGGTTAGATTGTCAGATCATTCTCTTCCTTATAAATAACCGCCTGCTCAAATACTAAGGAAAGGACCAAAGAAAATAATCCTGCAATCAAAAAGACAGCTACCAGTACCAATGCTGCTGGGGTTACAACAAAAATCAATCGAACCGCCATGGAAAGTGAAATAATGAAGGAACACATACCCATTCTCTTTAAGGAGATTACATTTCCCTTAACAAAAGGGTCGCCTTTTAGAACTGTTGCAAACATGCTTCTAAGTTCTTTTAAAATCAATACTGCAAAAATACCTGCAATTATGAAAATAATTGTGAAGGGCAGATAGAACTTAGTAAAAATACTATAAAACTCACCCACGTAATGAAAGCTAACCGGCACAGTTAATGTCACTAGAATTCCTGAAAAAAACATAAAATCCAAACATGCCTTTGTAAATCTCACTAAAAAACTTTTATTCATACCTTTATCTCCTATTTTTAATTTATCCTTAATATAGCACCAATCAAACTGACTGTCAATAAATATTTATTGATAATCGATAAATTATTATTGTTATTAAATAATTCCATAAGCACTATGAATAATTTTGCTTAATAGTGTTCAGCAGTAAAATGAGATGCCTTTTTGTGCCCCGAGAATCAATCTTTGTAAGTGAGAATAACTATCTGTAAAACTTAATAGTAACGCGAGATACAACTTTGTAAAAACGAAAGCCATCTTTGTAAATGACAACTGAATATGTAAATGAGATGTACCTTTTGTAAGAGAAATACAGGCCTCTTTAAGCTAAAATTTCTTTTTAAATCATCACATAAAAAACACCTTCTAACCGCTCATAGGTTAAAAAGTGTTAAGTATTCTCTCGCTTATATAATTTATAATAAAACTAAATGACTGTTAAAGTATTAAAACTCAACTATGTATTTCATGAAGCTATAAATATAAGTTATGCTCGAGGAAACATTAAGAAAGCTTTGTATTGATTGTATCCACAATATTCTTATGAATTTTTTCAATTTCAGTTATTCTTACATTACCAAGAATAGTTTTCTCTTTCACAAAATCAATTTCTTTAAAGAGCTTCTTTAACAAGTTGTTAGTTTCTGGAGATGCACCCATAGATGCTTTTACTATTTCTTCTACCCTAAATGAGCCAAGAATAGCTTTTAGCTCTGAAGAATTCAGATCACCAATTTGTTCAAAATCTGCTATTTGTGTACACCCTTGTGGCTCTAAAATATCATTTATTGTTATCTGATATAGTTTCGAAAGCTCTAAAAGTGCCTCTAAATTGGGTATGGACACACCTGTTTCCCATTTTGATATTGCTTGCCTTGAGATATGTAATAAATCTGAGATATCATCTTGAGTCCAATTATGTGATTTTCGTAAACTAACTAAGTTCCTTGCAATCATCCGTGTATTCATAAATTCACACCTTCTCTACATTTTATTATTGATGAAACAAAATTTTGCCCCATGTTTCATACAATTGAAATTACCTTTTTGTCTATTATTATAAAGCTATTATAAGCAAATTCCAGAACTAAATTATTTACATATGCAATTGTTGGTTGCTAAAGCATATACAATTGTGTACATAGAATTAACCATTCTCCCTTTCTCTATATGTAATGGAACATGCAAAAGCTGATTACTTATTAGCAAATTAATCTTTATGTATTAGCATATTGAAATTGATATTTGAATTGAATATGCTATAATAGTCTAATTCTGAACAAAGGACGAACATTATGAAAACAACGAATCCTGAACATCGCTTAACTCATCCTATTACTGTAGTGGTTTTATCTTTACTGTGTACTATCTTATGGGGGAGTGCCTTCCCAAGTATTAAAATTGGTTATCAATTATTTTCTTTGAAAAATAATGATGTTTCCGGAACTTTGGTATTTGCCGGTATACGTTTCTTTCTTGCTGGCATTATTGTTATATTAATACATACTCTGCAACATAAAAAGCTCGTATTACCCTCCAAAGAAAACATGAGAGGAATTCTATGGGTCAGCCTATTTCAAACCATTTTAGAGTATATCTTTTTTTATGTCAGTATGGCTCATACCACCGGTGTAAAGGGCTCTATTATTGACGCTGCCGGCTTCTTTTTTGTTGTACTTCTTGCACATTACTTTTATAAAAATGATAAATTTACTATGAATAAACTCATCGGTTGCCTTCTGGGTTTTTCAGGAATTATCATAATTAACATAAATGGTCTAAGTGTAGCAGATATTAGTTTTCATCCAATCGGGGATGGCTTCATGCTGCTTGCCGCTCTATTCTTTGCTGTTGGCTCCATTATAAGCAAACATGTCTGCAGGAATGCAGATGCTATTCTTGTTACCGGCTATCAATTAGGTATTGGTGGTTTAGTCCTCCTACTTATTGGTATATTTCTTGGGGGCAAATTAAATTCGGTTACCGCTCCTGGCATTCTGTTATTAATCTATATGGCATTACTTTCTGCGATTTCGTTTTCACTATGGACTGCCCTAAGTAAATATAACAAGATAAGTAAAATAGCTGTTTATAACTTCCTGACACCTATTTTTGGTGCTTTTCTTTCCTCACTGTTTCTTGGGGATAAATTATTCACCTGGTATAATCTAGTTGCTTTAATACTTGTATGTATAGGGATTTTTATTGTCAATTTAGTAAAACATAATTCATCCAAATAACCTAGAAGTAAGGGTTCTATAATATATGTTGGGGTGTGCGAAAAACACATTCCTACTCTGCTAACTCAGTCCCTCCGATACTCGATACGGTTAGTTACTCTATTCCATCCATCCCGGAATGTATATCAATCGATGAATTTAAAGGAAATGCTGACACTGGTAAGTATCAATGCATTCTTGTAGATGCAGAGCCATAATTAAACGCACAATTAAAGCCCCACCATGTTGAGGTGAGGCTTTACTCATAACGTATATTCAATAAATCTTTGATTTACAATATTAACGCCATATTATTGTAAAGAATAAAATGATTAGAAAGAACACAAATATAAATATCAATCCAAAAAATAATGCTGCAGCCATAGAACTAAAGATCAGATTCCTAGTTTCTTTTTTCCCTAAAGGTTCAATGGTATCTTCACTTTTCTTATAAACTGGTTTGCTTGAAGTATACCAGGGCATACCTTCAATATTCATGTTCGCAATTACTCTATCGTCTTCGTTCACATCCAGTATATCTTCTTTTTGATCTCGTTTGTCATCTTCTTTCATCATTTCACCCATTTCTATCAATTAACTCGCAATTAGCTCGATTACAAAGCTAGTCGTTAACTACCACTGGAAGAATCGTGCTATGCAGGTTTCTCACATCTGTTTACAGCCGTTGTTATCGCGTGTACCTTCGCGTAATTTAAGAATTATAAAGATGACAATTTACATAATGTCCTGCTTCTAATTCTCTCGTCTCTGGAACCACAGTCTTACAGATTTCCATACACTTACTGCATCTTGTATGGAACTTACATCCACTTGGAGGGTTTGCAGGTGATGGTATATTGCCTTCCAGTATTATACGATTCATCTTAACTTCTGGATCTGGATTAGGAACCGCACTTAATAATGCTTGTGTATAAGGATGCGCTGGCTTACTAAAGATGTCCTTTTTGTCACCATACTCCACCATGCTACCTAAATACATTACCCCAACGGTATCAGAAATATGCTCTACAACTGATAAATCGTGAGAAATAAACAAATAAGTAAGGTTAAAATCATCCTGCAATTCTTTTAATAAGTTAATAATCTGCGCCTGAACGGACACATCAAGGGCTGATACTGGCTCATCACAAACGATAAAGTCTGGATTTACTGCCAAAGCTCTTGCAATACAGATTCTCTGTCTCTGACCACCTGAAAATTCATGAGGATAACGATCCTTATGATAAGGTTGTAAGCCACAAGAAGCCATGATTTTGTCCAAATATGCTTCATATTCACTATCTGGTACAATTTTATGCTCCTTCACTGCCTCCCCAATAATTTCACCAACTGGAAGTCTTGGAGAAAGGCTGGAATATGGATCCTGAAAGATAATCTGCATCTTTGTTCTTAACTGTCTAACTTGTTTTTTGGTTAGTTTATGAACATTTTGACCTTTGAAAATAACGTCGCCACCCGTCTTATCAATGAGACGCAAGATCGTTCTACCTGCTGTAGATTTACCGCAACCAGACTCTCCAACAAGTCCCATTGTGGTTCCACGTTTCAGACTGAAACTAATTCCATCAACAGCCTTTACGGAACCTTTCACCTTGGTGAATACATCTGTTTTTATAGGGAAGTACTTTTTAAGGTCTTTTACTTCAAGAATTATGTCATTATCGGATTCAACATCTTTGATTATTTTATCATTCATGCCCTACTCCCCTTTCTTCTCTTCGTCATACAAGTAACAGGATACAGCATGAGTCGGTGATAGGTATATTTCCTTTGGATAAGCTCCTTCACATTTACCAAAACACTTATCACAACGGTCTTTAAAATAGCAATGATTTGGCAAATTAATTGGATTTGGCACTTTACCAGGAATACTGTACAGACGATCCGTTGTCTTTCCAACAACTGGCTTACTGTTCATAAGGCCTATGGTATAAGGATGGCAGGGATTCTTGAAGATTTCCTGTGCTGTACCTCTTTCCACGATTCTACCTGCATACATGATTACCACGAAATCTGCCATCTCTGCGATAACACCAAGGTCATGGGTAATTAACATGATACTACTGTTAATCTGATCTTTAAGATTACGAAGTAATTCCAAAATCTGTGCCTGGATGGTAACATCCAGCGCAGTCGTTGGCTCATCTGCGATAATTAATTTAGGATTACATGCTAAGCCCATTGCGATAACGATACGTTGACGCATACCACCGGATAACTCGTGAGGATACATTTTATATACACCTTGGCTATTAGCAATACCTACCATGTCAAGTAACTCTATGGTACGAGCTTTTACTTCTTCCTTAGGCATTCTATTATTATGAAGTGCAATAACCTCGTCTATTTGCATACCAACACGAAATACTGGATTGAGACTGGTCATTGGCTCCTGAAAAATCATAGAAATCAAATTACCACGAAGCTTTTGCATCTCTTCCGTAGGTGTCTTAGCAATATCATAAACCTCTGTGCCAGTATTAAAGCGGATGGAACCACTTACAATCTGTCCCTGTGGTCTTTGAACCAATTGCATTAAAGATAGGCTAGTTACTGACTTACCGCAACCAGATTCACCAACAACACCAACCGTCTTGCCCTGCGGAATGTCAAAGGATACACCATCTACTGATTTAACAGTACCTATATCAGTAAAGAAATAGGTATGTAAGTCATCAAATTCCACAACATTGTTCGGATTTTTCATCTGAGTAATGTATTCTTCTCTGGGAACATTTTTACGTTTTCTAACTTTTTCTATCTGATTGGTAATTTTCCTGTTTTCCTTGGAAATTTGACGGGCTTCTTTACCGGAGATATAATTCACATTTTTTGTTTTACTTTTCTTTAATAATGCCACTTTATCCACCTACCTCTTCATCTTAGGGTCGAATGCATCACGTAACCCGTCGCCAATAAAGTTAAAGCCAAGAACTGTTATTAATATGAGCAAGCCTGCAGGTATCCATACGAACCAGTAGGATGTCATAACATGAATGTCATTAACCGCATTGATAATATTACCCCAAGATGCAAGCGGGAACTTAACACCTAGTCCTAGGAAGCTTAGGGTTGCTTCTACCAGGATTACATCACCAAGACTCATAGTTGCAATAACTGTCAACTGTGGAATAACATTTGGCACTAAATGTTTAAATATTCTTCTTGGCACACTAATACCTAAAGCTTCTGTAGCAATCATAAACTCTTGTTCTCTAAGGGACAGAATTTGACCACGAACCATTCTTGCAATACCTGGCCAGCTTAAGATAGCCAAAATAAACATCAGCATAACGATACGGAACCTTGGATCTACCTTCATAAAGTCCATAATGGCACCTAAGATGATGTATAATGGTAAGGAAGGAATACAATACATAATATCAACAATACGCATGATTAACGTATCTACCCATTTGCCAAAATAACCTGCAATACCACCTAAGATTACACCAATTATAATCTCCAAAATAACTACGACGAAACCAATCATTAAGGACACTCTACCGCCATACATTAAACGGGTCATGATATCCATACCGTTTCCATCGGTTCCAAGTAAGTGCGAGGAGGAAGGGCTAACGTAGATATCAATTAATTCTGATTCTGTATATTTTCTAATGGTATACTGCGTGTCTTTTCGAAGGATGGTATATTCAATCTCTTCTCCACTTTTATCCGCCATAATAAAGGAGGTTTCTCCATTTGCTATAGCATTTTTTGCTGTTTCTCTAAAATCAATGGTTAAGAACTCATTAACAACAGCATTAATACTTATGGTTGATGCAATGGCATATTCTGCCTTTTCGCTTCCATTTACTGAATAGAATATAGCAGATCTGTCCTCTGCATTATACTCCATTTCATATGTTGAACCATTTACCTCAAAAGTAGTGGAATTCTCATTCATAGCTCTCTCCGCTATTAAACGGAAATTATAGTCTATCTTTGTTTCCTCAGAATAAGAATTAAAAATTAACTTTGATACAAGGCTAATATCTTTTGCAACTGCTATGGCAGTATTTTTACCATTCTTAGTAATGTAATATATTGTTCCATTTAATTCAAAAGAGGTTTCTCCTGCATTTACTGCACTTTCGTAAGCTGCTTTCATTTCCTTAGAAACTTCCTCTGAAGTAACTGCATTAAATCGATTAATACCTTTTAAGGTTGAAACTGTTGCAAAATCCTGGAACTGAACTATACGATAAAACTCCTCGCCTTCTTTAATTAAAGAATACAAAACGTCTTTTGCCGTAAAGCTCTCTTCCCCTTTGTTAATTGCCAATATCAGCTGTGCTTTCGCTATTGCGGGAAAGGTTTCTCCCTCAGCATTAATATATTGATAATCTGTATTTACTGCAACGCCAGCATAATCCTTTAGAATGGATTCGTTAATTTTAAATACCTTTGACTGACTATAGGGTGATATGATTCCCCCGATAAAGGAAAATACAATCATAAAAGAAATTATTATTAACCCAATTACAGCTAGTCTATTTCTGAAAAATCGTTTTGCTACAAGTCTTCCTGGTGACAGAACCTTAATTCTTTGTAAGTCATCCATCGTATTGGAAGTGCTATTTTGTTCTTTCATCTCATCATTTGCCATTGTCTGCACCTCCCTAATTTACTCTGACTCTAGGATCAACCACAGCATATAGAATATCTGCTATCAGATTACCCAAAAGTGTAAGAATTGCTAAAAATACCATAAAGAACATGGAAAAAGGTATATCTCCAGTTGTAAGTGCTTTATAAGAGGTATAACCAATTCCATCAATTTGGAATAAGGTTTCCGTTATCATAGCACCACCAAATAAGCCAGGTAAAGAAGCTCCTAAGATAGTTACCACTGGAATTAATGTGTTACGAAAGGCATGATAATTAATAACTTTACTTTCGGACAACCCTTTTGCTCTGGCTGTACGAATATAATCCGAGTTCAAAACTTCAAGCATATTTGTTCTCGTATATCTCATAAGGGATCCAACACCCACAATTGTCAACGTTAAGACAGGTAGTACATAATGTTTGGCAATATCCATCGCTTGACCAAACGGACTCATTTGCTCGTGCATACGGTCAATCATACCAAACAAATCAAACCACCCTAATTTTATAGAAAAAATGTATTTCAAAAGCGTTGCAAAGAAAAAGGAGGGTAAAGAAATACCAATAAGCGCAAATACACTGATTGCATAGTCTGCCCTGCTGTATTGCTTCCTCGCTGCTAAAATACCTAAAGGTATTGCTATAACAATTTGTAATATAAATGAAGCTGCTCCCAGCATGAAAGAGTACCAAATAACTTCAGTAAACTTCTCTGTTACAGGAACATTATAAGCCCACGAATCCCCAAAATTACCCCGTATTGCTTGACCCAACCAATTAAAAAATCCAGGTATAATACCCAGGTCTAAACCATAAGTTGCATTTAATTGCTCTAACCACTCTGTATATGTCTTACCTCCCGGCAGGGAAGCCTTTTGTCTTGCCATGTTTTCTACATATGAGGTTGGCATACTTCTCATAATTGCATAGATAATTAATGCAACAAAAAGTAGAATAATAACACTTAATGCCAGCCTTTTTATCAAAAATTTTCGCATACTTAATTTCTCCCGATCTTCATATTCATAACAAACACCATCTCGTTAACACACTACTGGATTAAAGGATTTTCAACAAAAGCATAAGAATGCCATGAAATTAATCATGGCACCCTTATCTTTTATATAATCATAAAAAGTTTTGAGTTGTCTTTCTAGTTATATATTATTGATTTATTGAATGACCAATTATTTAACTTCGGTTTTTTCAATCTCCATTAACCAACCATAGTAGGTAGTAATATCAGGTGTAACTGTATCAAGATTTACACGCTCAGGGCTAAATACGATACAGTTCTGTCTTTGGTAAACCGGAATTTCAACTGCCCAATCAAGGATAATATCAAGTGCTTGCTTATAAGCAGCTTTTCTGTAAGCCTGATCATCGCTCTTTCTAGCATCCATGATTAATGTATCAAGATCAGCATCTGCGATATGATAGTGGTTACTGTTAGTTCCACCTAAACCTACAGCGTTAGTGCTGTAATATACCTGATACATATCAGGATCAATGGTTGCGCCCCATGCAGCACACCATAAATCTTGTGTACCAGCATCAAGTTTATCCCAAAGAACGTTACTATCAGCAGGATCGTTAATAGTTAAAGTAATACCAATTGTCTTTAATGCTGCAGATGCATCAGTTAATAGTGCAAAGGAAGGATGGTTTCCTTCTCCATTCGCAGGAATGATAACTTCATATTCAAGTCTAGCGCCTTCTGGAGCTGCAGTTACAACACCATCTTTTACAGTGTAGCCTGCTGCTTCTAAGTATCCAAGTGCTGCCTTTAATGCTGCTGCATATTTATCTTCTGCGCTCATATCTGCAGTGTAGATAGGAGTTCCAGTTACATCTGTTGAATATGCAACTGTATAATCAGAATCTGATTTCTGTGGAGCTGCCCAAGAAGTATTGGAGATTGGATAGTTAATTACGCTAGCTGCATCTCCATAGTAAGTATCAACAGCAACATCACGGTATACGGATAAAACAGTTGCTAAAGCTTTTCTTAAATTCTTGGAAGCTTCTGAATCCTGTTCTCCAGCAACATTAACTGTAGTTGAGTTCATACCGATATAACCATAACCCAAGTTATCTACTCTGCTTGTTGCAATCTTGTCGCCTGTTAACTCACCATTGCTGTTAATTCCAGCAATTTGTTCAAATACAGTTTTACTACCGGATGGATTAGCAATATCAATAGTACCTTGCTCAATACCAGTAATCTTATCCGCTTCCGTAGTCTCTTTTAACTGAACAAACTTAGTTTTTGGTGCTCCCTTGTAATAATTAGCGTTTGCTTCTAAGAAAACAACTTTATTCTCATATTTTACTAATATATAAGGACCAGCGCCAAGTGGCTTGGTTGTCTTTTCTTTTACAATTGAAAGGTCGCCTCTAGGGAAACCGAATTTGTTATTTTCATAATCATATTGAGCTACATCACCATAGTAATGTAAAGGAGCAACGATAACTCCACCAATCTGATAGATTGCAGTAGCATCATAACCCTTAGTTATAACTTCAACTTCGGTATCGCTGATTTTCTTGATACCTTCGATATTTGCAACGTCAGTACCTTCACCAGCAGCTTTCTTTGCTTCAATAAGAGCAGTTCTTGCTAATGCTTCTGCATCTGCTGCATAGTAAGCTGGGTCACCAGCATAATTGTTACCTAAGGTTGCATAATCAGCACCATACTGTGCAATGATATCTTCAACTACTTGAGCTGGATCTGTTACAGTTTTAGAATCATAGCTTTCATCTTTATTATAGAAGAATGCAAATAAATCTTTCTGCTCTGGATTAGCATCTGTGTAGGTTTTATAGTTTTCATCACCATAAAGAGTTCCAGCCCATTCAAATTCAGATTCTAAAGTAGGTCTGATAATTGTGTCGGAAATCTGTTTTACTAATGCTTCGCTTGGCTTCTCTAAAGAAGCGGTTACTTCTTCTGCTGTAATAGTATCAGCGATAGAGCTGTTTGCACGGTAATTCTGCATACCAAGGATTGGCTGTGAATACAAAGTTGAAGAGCCATCATAGGAAGAATCTGATAATACATAATAAGAGAAAATAATATCATCAGCATTTAACACTTCACCATCGCTGAACTTAACGTCATCTCTGATCTTAATATTATAAGTTGTTGTATCAGCGGCTTCATCAATTGTTACTTTGATATCGGAGATACCATTATAGGTATAGTCTACGCCATTATATGCAACTGTCTCTCCTTCAATTGCATTGTAGATAATTCCACCAACTCTGTCCGTTGTTAATAGCTGAACACCTGTAAGTGCTGCAACATCCTGATCATAACCTGTGTCAGCAAAGAATGGACTGAACTTTTCACTAAATGCGTCATAACCTACTACCAATGGAGTTGTATCCTCCACTACAGGTGTCACCTCTGCATCAGTATCCACTGTAGGTGTAGGTGTTGCTGTTGTTTCATCTTCTGGCTTATCTTTTTTACCACATGCTGCTAATGATGCGATCATTAGTAGTACAAGTAAAAGTGATAAAACCTTTTTAAATTGTTTCATTGTTTTTCCTCCCATTTTTTATGTATTTTAATTAAAGTGAAACCTTAATAAAGCACATAACTCATAATGCAAAAGCCATATAAAGTTATGTTATTCCTTCTCTGTGCTCTTAACCTTGTATACAACTTTTCTTCGAACTAACAAGAGAACCAAATTAATAAAAAGTATAAGCACTATACCAAGAAAGAAAATAATACTATTCTGTTCTCCTTCCATACTCTTATCTGTAACAAAATAATATATAGTTCCAATGATTGTTACAAAGCATAAAAACATCTGCCCTGCAACTGACTTAACAATTCGATTTAATGATCTATCATATGCAACGTGCTCCATCTTATCGCCAGATGACATTAATCGAATTGCACCAATTAAGCCGTAAAACGCCGGCAGAAACAGACAAATATAAGGAATTGTTATATAAAATATTCGGCTAACCGAAGTTTTTAAAAATCCTAATCCAATCAAGACAACAAAACCAACCATTGTCAAAACTAAACATATTAACTTATAGTTAAAAAGTTCAGCTTTATTTTGATGACTAATATAATACTGCCCAGTATATTCAATATCTTTTTTTACTTTTCCATTTTTAAGAGATTTTGGTACTATTTCATACTCTTTATAATATTTTTTCATCTAACAACCTATTCTATTATGTAATTCATCTATAAGTAATTCTAGCACTACTATGTTTAAAAAAGCTTAATATTAAAGTGTTGGTACACACTTTATCATTAAGCTTCATTGCTATAATCACTTTCTAATTCAGGAGTAATACACCAACATAATTTTGTGAAGCATTAATGCGCTAAATTAGTAAATCTTATGGACATTATAATATTGATTAACTTCAATGTCAAGCATTTTCTCACTATCGTGTACATCTGTAATTATCTTGCGTACATTCTAAGAGATACAGCATTTTCAGACATTTTAATACAATTCTTATTTAAAAACAATAGTTTTAGAAAATTAAAACATGTTCATCTTTATTGCGTGAAAATCTTATTTTTATTATTATTTATTCCATTATTTCTTCTTATAAATAAGTTTATATTATTCTGCCTATAACTTTTTTGTTAATCTCTTTACCAAAGCAACTGCGGATTGTGCATCCTCCGAATAGCCATCTGCACCTATTTCTTCTCGATAACTATCAGTAACTACAGCACCACCTATTATAATCTGTGCTCTTAATTTATGTGACTTTGCTAATTCAACTACCCGCGCCATTTCCACCATTGTAGTAGTCATAAGTGCAGACAGAGCGATAAAGTCAGCATCTTCTTCTTTGGCTGTTTGTATGATCTTTTCTGTAGGTACATCTTTTCCAAGATCAATTACACGAAAGCCATAATTTTTTAGCATCAAAGTTACAAGGTTCTTGCCGATATCATGAATATCTCCAGCTACCGTTGCAATTACTATTGTTATCTGCTCCCGGTTTGACTCATCTCTCTTCAATAATGGCTCCAGATAATCAATGGCAGTTTTCATTGCCTCTGCTCCGGTAATAAGCTGGGGGAGAAAATAAATCTGCTTATCATACAGATTACCAACCTCAGTAATGGCTGGTATCAACGTTTGATCAATTAAATCGCTTGGTTTTATTCCAGCTTTTAAAGCCACTTCCACAAGGCTTATGATACTTTTCTTATTTCCTTTTAAAACCGCTTGATAAATAGCCTGTTTCTCATCTGGAATACCTTGACCCATTTCACTTTCATTTGAGTTACTATTGGTAGGAACATTTCCTGCAGGTACTTTTCCAGTCATACCAAAGGAAACAGTTACTGGTCTAGCTGTTACGCGATCAATATAGTTCCCTGCCGCATGTTCCACTCCTTTTAACAAATCTGCTGCAAATGCTGTATTCATTAATAGATCCTGGGATGGATTAGCAATTGCCATAGTAAGTCCGGCTTGAATTGCAAATGATAGGAAGGTACTGTTTATAAACTGTCTTTCTGGTAGTCCAAAAGAGATGTTGGATAAACCTACAATTGTAGCAAGACCCAATTCCTCCTTGCAGTAACGAATGGTTTGAATTGCTTCAAGGGCTGCATCCTTGTTTGCTCCCACCGTATTCACAAGTCCATCTACTATAATATCTTCTTTCGTGAGTCCGTAAGCGAAAGCTCTATCTAATATTTGATGTATAATACGTTTTTTCTCGTCGATGTTTTTCGGTAATCCTTGTTCCGAAAGTGGTAACAGAATAAACATTGCACCATACTTCTTTGCAATTGGAATTAGTTTTTCAAATTTCTCTCTTTCTAAAGAAATAGAGTTAATTAATGCTCTGCCCGGATACTGTCTTAGTGCTGCCTCCATAACTGGTACGTGACTAGAATCGATTGAAATTGGTAGCTTACCGCTGTAGAGAGCTTCGTTCATAGAAAGGAGCATCATCTCTTTCTCATCAATTCCATTCATCCCCATGTTAACATCAAGAATGTCCGCTCCCAGTGCTGCTTGTTCTTCCGCCATTTCTGCCACTAAAGACAAATCACCAGCACGAAGTTTTTCCTGTAGTGCCTTTTTACCTGTTGGATTAATACGTTCTCCAACGACTAAGAAACGTCCATCCAGCGGTATTTCAACGGTATTTTGCTCTGTTGTAAGTGCTCTGACGTGGGTATCTCTAGCTGGAATCTGATGCAGGTCAGCCACCTTATCTACCATCTGCCTTATGTGTTCCACAGTTGTACCGCAACAGCCGCCAACAATATTAGCACCTGCCTTAATAAGCTCTGCCATTTCTGTAGCAAATTCCTCAGCTTCCATAGGAAATACTGTTTCACCATTTACTAAAGCTGGTAGACCAGCATTGGGTTTCGCTATAATCGGAATATTCGCATATGCTTTCATTTCACGTACTATACTTTGCATTTTGTCCGGGCCGGTGGAACAATTCACACCAATTGCATCGGCTCCCATGGACTGCATAACAATTACTGCTGTTTTAGGGTCCGTCCCATACAAGGTTCTGCCATTCTTCTCAAAGGTAAAGGACACCATAACCGGAAGGTCGCAAACCTCTTTCGCTGCTAAAAGTGCAGCTCTAGTTTCCTGAAGGCTCATCATGGTTTCAATGAAGATTAAATCAATTCCTGCCTCCAGTTGATACTTGAGCTGTTCTTTGTAAATATCCACCAGTTCCTCAAAGAATATCTTTCCGAGTGGCTGTACCTGTTCTCCTGTCATACTTAGATCGGCAGCCACATAAACTCTTCTGCCACTCTTAGATATGGCTTGGTATTGGTTTACTGCTTCCTTTGATAATGCAACTAGTTTTTTATTAATCTCCTCTATTCGTTCTTCAAGTCCGTACTCAGCTAACTTTAAGCGATTTGCAGTAAAAGTTGGAGCAAGAATAATATCGGAACCTGCTTCAAGGAATTCTCTTTGAAGGCCAATCAAAACTTCTGGATTTTCAAGAATCCATTGCTCTGGGCATACTCCCACTGGCATTCCTCGTTGTTGCAAATTTCTTCCTGTGGAACCATCAAGGATTACAATTTTTGATTTTGTTAAATCTAGAAATTCCTTCTTAAGCATCTTGTTTCCTCCGTTCCTTTGTTCCCGTCCAAATTTTCTCCATTAGACTGACTCTATTAAACGGTAACATAAAATAATATCCATCCGCTGCCTTATCTAACATTTCCATAACCTCTATTGCAATGGTAGCCCCCACCTGTTCCGCCTCTTCTTTGGACATATCAGGATGATATCTCGCTACTATCTCATCAGGAACTTTGATTCCACTGATTTCATTTTTTATAAAACAAGCATTTCGATAACTGATTAGAGGCATGATGCCACACAATATTTTGGCACCTGTTCTTTCCTTCAGTTCCTGTATCCGATGGACATCCTCAAGGGAGTACACGGGCTGCGTTAAAAAATAGGACGCTCCTGCTTCCATCTTATGCAGCATACGTTCCGCAATCTTTTCAACACTCCCTCGGTTGTGATTCAAGGCTCCACCATAACAAAAAGGATCCTTTGAAAAATGCTCCAGGTTCATTTCCTTCACATATTCCATCAGCTTTGTGGAGTTGTAATCAAATACACCAGTCGTCTTCGTTCTGTTTTCTCCAGGCACTGGATCACCTGTTACGATTAACAGATTACGAAGTCCATGAATGTATCCTCCCAACAGTACAGAACGCATGGAAATCATATTACGATCCCTGCAACAGAGATGTGGCATGACATTAAGTCCAGTTTCCTCGGCTATCTTAATACTCATCAATATAGAATCTACGCGACTTCTTCCCATTGGTGAATCAGCAAACGTAATGATATCACAACCACTATTTTTAAGTTTGTGGGCGCATTCCATTACCTGATCAATGTCCGCATCGTAGGGCGGATCAAGCTCAACTGCAATCACTTTTTTACCTGAATCCAATTGTGTTAATAAGTCGTTCTCTTTTATTCTCTTTCGACTTACTTTTGCTCTAAAAGCCCCTACCGGACGAATTTTTACAATCGGTTCTGCTTCTAATTTCAGGTTTAAGCTACTTATATATTCTGGAGTTGTTCCACAGCAACCTCCAAGGATATCAATTCCTAATTTTGCAATCCGTTGCATATTCTCTGCAAAATACTGTGCATTATCCATAAAGACCATTCTACTTTGAAAATGCTGTGGATAACCTGCATTCGGTGCTGCATAGAGAATTTTATCGCCAGGAAGTTCTAGCCGCTTCAACATCTGATACATATGACCTGATCCAAGGCCACAATTCAGTCCGTATCCATCAATCCCTTCAATTTTACTTAGTCTGTCAAAAAGTCTCGAAACGCTAATTCCAGCCTCAGTAAAACCATTTTTGTTAATAGAAAAGCTAGTCAAAAGGAACATTTCTTCCTTTTTTCTCTTAATATATGATACAAGTTTTTCTATATAAGAGGGTGTGGCGAACGTTTCGAAATGAATGCCGTCAAGCCCTTCTTCAAGAAATATATCACAGTATAGCTGGTATTCTTTTAGTACTTCCTCTGTATCACTGGCTGCATCTTCCGGTATTGGACCAATATCCCCAAAAATCCAAATTCTTTCCCTGTTGTTTTCTGCTTGAAACCCTTTACCAGCGGCACTTTTGGCAATTTTACAGGCTGCTCTTATTAAGCTTATTTGTTCTTCTTTCTTCATATTAAGAACGGCTCTATTTGCAGCAAAGGTATTCGTACGCAGTATTCTTGCTCCGGCATTCAGGTACTCTGTATGTATGCGTTCAATTACCGCTGGACTTGATAAATTAGCAAATTCAGAAATTGCTCCTGGTTGATTCACAATTTGCGAATAATAGGTTCCCATGGAACCGTCCGGTATGATATGATTATCCTTAAGAAATTCTTTCATTATTACTTCCCTCAATATGGCGTTGCCAGTGATATTGCTGTTGCTTTAAATTTTCAATTATTATATCTTATCGCTACCGCATACACAAGTATTTTATTTAACAATTACTGATCCAATATGCTATTCACTTTAGCTTATTCTAAACTTGTAAAACTATTTTGCTATTTATAAAATAACTAAAAAAGAGGTACTTATGAATCAAAGGACTACTTCAAAACTTTTCGCTATCTTAATTCCTATTCTTATGCTTATTATCATAATATTTCAGAATCAAATCCTAGCTTCACTTGAAGTTCTACCACCCTGTGTGTTTTATACCGCTTTTCATACCTACTGTCCTTCTTGTGGTAATACGCGCAGCGTTACAGCACTCCTACAGGGTGATGTTCTAACATCTCTTCGATTCAACCTCGTACCTATTTATGGAAGTATTCTATTGTTTCTTGGTTATATAGAACTTATAGGGCAAGCCTTTGGCCGGAGGATTATTCTCCTTCCAAGAAAATTAAGCTTCTACTTACTTACGATATTTCTCTTTGTGGTCTATTTCATTGTAAGAAACTTTATACCATATCTAACCCCTTAGATAAAATAACGTGTAAGGATTGATTAGAGTGTCAAAAATCCTGTCATAACCTGGAATTTCTCAAATCCAACTTAATAATAGGAATTTTCCATCTGAATTCTTAGCTCATCCCAGAAAGTCTGATTGTTAGCTAAAAAGATTACTCCTATAATAGCTATTACACCAATTAAAAGTGAAATACCGGACAATACGATTCCTGCAATGGCCATATTTTTACCATCTTTGTGATTACGTAATACAAGAATTCCGAGAACAAGTCCGACAACCGCAACAGCAACTCCAAGTAACCCCATACAACAAGATAGTGTAAGTCCAACGATACCACAAATCATGGAGGCGATTGCCATTCCGTTGTCTTGTTTCCTTCCCTGTTGATAAGGTGAATATGGTTGTTGATATGGTGTGTACTGATTCTGTTGTTGATTCTGCTGCTGATATTGTTGGTATTGTTGCTGATATTGTTGGCCTTGTTGGTCATAGGGTTGACCACTCTGTTGATTTTGATAATAACCTTGATATTGCTGTTCTCCTGAATAATTTGGTTGTTGATACGGTTGTGATTGATTTGATTGGCTTTGATTTAGATCTTGATCTTGATCTCTTCCGTTTTGATTTAAATCATCCATAATAAGTTCCCCTTCCTATTCGCTTATAATAATTACCGCTTGGATATTATAATACCACATAGTTATAAATTATTGTTATATTTTTCTTCTAAATTAATACAAAAAATGACTATTCTGCGATTAACTTATTAAGTTACCTTATTAAGCAAGCTTTCTGATGATTGACTCTAGTACTGGAACCCAATATAATATGAATGACTTATTAGACTTGACCAAAATACTTTCACAAAAGAAATGTTGATTTTTAATATTTTGAACACATTTAACGATTATACTAAACAGAAGAATAATTCGCTTTGTCAATGAAATACACAAGGATTTTATATAAAATATCAAAGGAAATGAGGTCACCTTGTTGAAAATTATAATACCTGCATACGAACCGGATACACGTATGCTACAAGTAATTAATGATATAAAAACACATAGCAATTATGATATTATTATCGTTAATGATGGCAGTAATTCAAATTGTTCCTCCCTTTTTGAAAGAGCAGCAAAAGCTGGTTGTACTGTGCTGTCCCATGAACATAACAAAGGTAAAGGAGCTGCGCTAAAAACTGCGTTTACTTTTTTACTTGAGAATAATGTTACAGAGGATTTCATATGCGCTGACTGTGATGGTCAACATACTTGGACTGATATAAAAAATATTGCGGATGCTCTACCGGGAAATCCTTCCTCCATTGTTTTAGGATGCCGTAAATTTGTTGGCAAGGTGCCTTTTCGAAGTAAATTTGGCAACAAACTGACCAGAGCCATTTTTACTTTATTGACAAATAATAAAATTGAAGATACACAAACTGGCCTTCGTGGTTTCTCTTTCACTATGCTGCCTTGGCTTGTAACTTTGCAAGGAAATCGATATGAGTACGAGATGAATCAGCTATTGGAAGCAAAAAAAGCTGGATATCAACTTAACAGTATTCCTATTGAAACTATTTATGAAAACAATAATGAAGGTTCTCACTTTCAGCCCGTTAAAGACTCTTTACGTATCTATTTACCCATAATGAAGTTCAGTCTTTCCTCTCTTTCCTGTGGTGCAATAGATATTGTTTTGTTATTTTTATTTAAATATATTTCAGATAACCTACTCTATGCCGTTGTTGGAGCAAGAATTATTAGTTCCCTGTGTAATTACCTGTTGAATAAACACTTGGTATTTAATTCCAATACAGATAAGAAGAACTCGTCCCTTGTACAGTATTACCTTTTAGTTCTACTCGTACTATTTTTAAATTATTTATTTTTATCCTTTTTTAACGAAACATTGAGCATACCGCTTTTAATCAGTAAGTTGCTAACTGAACTTATATTATTCTTACTTAGTTATACCGTCCAACATAAGATAATTTTTAGATGACACTTTAGAATTCATTCTTCCTAAGTTATAAAATTAAATCATTAGCTTTCATTTTAAAGAAAGCTAGATACATATTTCATTCAGTTAAGGTAAGCCTATGTATGAGGTGATAATATGACTTATGTGGCTCCAGCTATTAAGGAAAAATTTGAATCCTTATCCATTGATCTTAAGAATGAAATTCTAGAACGCGATGTACGTTTAAACAACATTCACGATCTAATCAATGTCCTTGATGACATTGTTAAAGAATCTGAAAAAGATCAATAATGCAGCAAAAGAGGTCGTCACAAAATGTAACGACCTCTTTTGCTGTTATTCATTCACCGCCATCAACGGATTGTATTTTGTAATCAACATCTCATTCATTTGATCGATTGGGACAGGTTTACTAAATAAATAACCCTGACCTGTCTCACATAAATGTTTCTGTAAAAATTCCAGTTGTTCCATTGTTTCAATTCCTTCTGCAACAACTTCAAATTCCAAATCATGTGCTAATGCTAGAATGTTTTTAATTAATAGCATATTAACTTCATTATCATTAATCGCATTAATAAAGCTCCGATCAAGTTTAATATAATTAATAGGAAAGAGCTTAAGGTAGTTTAAGGAAGAATAACCCGTTCCAAAATCATCAAGTGCAATTCTTACTCCTATCTTTCTCAATTCATTTAAATGTTTAATGACGATATCCATATCTGACATACTGGCAGTTTCTGTTATCTCAATAATTATTTCATCAAATCTAACCCCAGAGTTCTTTATAATTCCCTCAACTTCTTTAAAATTAATACTACTGGTTAAGGTTTTTCCCGATAGATTAATTGACATTACAACATCTTCAAATCCTTCTGTCTCCCATTGTTTCTTCTGCTTCATCGCCTTGTCAATAATCCATTGCTCTAACCGATAAATCTGACCTGTTTCCTCTGCAATTGGAATAAATTCAACGGGTGGAATAAAGCCATATTCCGGATGAATCCAACGAACCAAGGTTTCTACTCCGACAATTTCATTGGTTTTCAAATCAAACTGGGGTTGATAATATAATTCGAATTGCTCCTCCTCAATTGCACATTGTAGAAGATCAATTGTAGTAAGAAGTTTTACATTGCTTTCTTCAATATCTTTTTTGTAAGTAACAATCCTGTTTTTACCTTCTCTTTTTGCTGTATGTAATGCAATTTCAACATTTTTTAAAAGTGAAATTGTGTTAACTCCGTCCTCTGGATATTCAACAATCCCTATACTAAACGAAATATAAAATTGTATATTCTCAATTGTCCAGCTTCTTGTAAGTTTTTGCTTTATTGCTTCCAGTTTAAATAATACTTCCTCTTTTGTCATATTGAAAAAGATGACTTTAAACTGGTCTCCTCCTATACGAGATAAAAAAGCAGGTTTTGTTATTTCTTCTTTTAATCGATCTGTAAAATAGGATAAGAACAAATCACCAACCTGATGCCCCATCGTATCATTAATATTCTTAAAATTGTCAATATCAATATCAACTATAATAAATTTACCGTCTAATCCAGTAACTTCAATTAGTGAATTTACTTCGCTTTCAAATTTAAATCTATTGGGCAACCCAGTTAATGTATCATAATATGCCAGGAACTTAATTTTCTCATAAGCTTGTATTGTTCTTTCATTTTCCCTCTTTAAACGGTGCATTCTAGTGCGAATTAGTGTAAAAACCATAATGGTTGTAATGAGAATATATACCCAACCCTTGTAGGTCTGCATTTCTCTATATATCTGTGGATTCTGAATTAATGCACCTAACAAACGGTCGGATAGTAATATCCACAATACACCAAAGATTGCATATACGGTGGTAACCACCACTGCTTCATTACGCAGTATACTAAATCGCACCCTCTTACTCTCCTTGTAACTAATCCCTAAGGTCTTCTTTTTCTCCATAAGGTTTTCTCCATCCGTGGAATTTCTCTATGTATAATTATAGTATATTTTATTATGTTTTGTCGCTTTATGTAAGTATTTATAACATATTATAGTCCTATTTACACCTAAATATCAAGTGGCCAAATAATACTAAATTTTTTATTAAATTTTGCTTGACTTTAGGAAAAACGGGTGTATTAAAGTTAAAACAAAATTTATTTTTTAACAAAAAAATATTTTAAACCTTTATTTGTTGCTTTTGTATAAATATTCACTATAATATATGGTGTAAAATTAATCGACGTATCGATACATAAATGTAGAGAAGGTGCTTTTTATGGATATAAAAACGAGAGCAAAGAAATTAAAATCAGATATTCCTGCCATCTTTGTTGCTTTGAAGAGAAAAGATACCCCTGTAATTGCAAAACTCTTTGCCATAGTTACAGTTGTATATGCCTTATCCCCTATTGATTTTATACCTGATTTCATTCCTATCATTGGCATGCTTGACGATCTAATATTACTTCCATTACTAGTTATGTTAACTATTAAATTCATACCAACGGAAGTATTAGAGCAATGTAGATTGGAATCAGAGGACTTATGGAGCAATGGGAAACCCAAACGATGGTATTATGCCTTGCCAATCGTTATTATTTGGATAGTATTAATACTGCTTATATTAAAAATATTCCTTTGGTAAATGATATCAAAAAGACAGTCCATACGAAATGGGCTGTCTTTTTGATACATGAAAAGTGAAACGACTTAACTTTTACTTGTATCTTACAATCATGTTGTGCATATCAATTTCTTTAAAGGTGAACGGGTTACCGTGACCAGGATAAACAATGTTTATGGATAATTTCTTTAACTTGTTGATACTAATAGATAATAGTTGAAAATCATCAGCGTTAGGAGCAGGACTAGGTTTATCTGGTGCGTTGGTATCTAACAAGCAAAACTTTGATCATATGTCCCTTTACCTTAAAACGTCATACTTTTTTATCTCGATATAAATGGAAAAAGAGGACTTCTCAAGCCATATTAGACCTGTGAAATCCTCTTTATAGTTATCTTAATTAAATTTCTGTCGTTGCTTAGAACTTACCTGCCTCTGCAGCTTCCTGGATCGCTACCGCTACCGCAACGGTCATACCAACCATAGGATTGTTGCCTGCGCCGATAAGACCCATCATTTCAACGTGAGCTGGAACGGAAGAAGAACCTGCGAACTGTGCATCGGAGTGCATTCTACCCATAGTATCTGTCATACCATAGGAAGCAGGACCAGCTCCCATGTTATCAGGATGAAGTGTTCTACCTGTACCACCGCCGGAAGCAACGGAGAAGTATTTCTTACCCTGATCAACGCATTCTTTCTTGTAGGTACCTGCTACTGGATGTTGGAATCTGGTAGGGTTAGTGGAGTTACCTGTAATGGAAACGTCAACACCTTCCTTGTGCATGATTGCAACGCCTTCTGTAACATCATTAGCACCATAACAATTAACTGCTGCTCTAAGGCCAGTGGAGTATGCTTTACGGGATACTTCCTTAACCTCACCTGTATAATAATCCATCTGTGTTTCAACATGAGTAAAGCCGTTGATACGGGAGATGATTTGTGCTGCATCTTTTCCAAGACCATTTAAGATTACTCTTAAAGGTTTTTGTCTAACCTTGTTTGCAGACTGTGCAATACCAATTGCACCTTCTGCAGCTGCAAAGGACTCATGTCCTGCCAAGAAACAGAAACATTCGGTAGTCTCTTCTAATAACATTTTACCAAGATTACCATGGCCTAAACCAACTTTTCTCTGATCAGCAACAGATCCTGGAATACAGAAAGATTGTAAACCTTCACCGATTGCTGCAGCTGCATCTGCAGCTTTTCTAGCGTCTTTTTTAATTGCAATTGCAGCACCTACTATGTATGCCCAAGATGCATTCTCAAAGCAAATAGGTTGAATTCCCTTTACCATATTATAAACATCAAGTCCTGCATCCTTGGTAATCTGCTCAGCCTCTTCAATGGAAGCAATGCCGTAGCTGTTTAATGCAGCATTGATTTGATTTATTCTTCTATCATATGATTCAAATAAAGCCATTGTATGTATCCTCCTTCACTATTCGTGTCTAGGGTCGATGATTTTAACTGCATCAGCCACACGACCATATTGGCCTTTTGACTTCTCGTATGCTGTATTGGCATCATCACCTTTTTTGATGAAGTCCATCATCTTACCGAAGTTAACGAATTGGTAACCGATAATCTCACTGTTATCATCAAGAGCAAGACCAGTTACATAACCGTCTGTCATCTCAAGATAACGAGGACCTTTTTCAAGTGTTCCATACATGGTACCAACCATGCTACGAAGCCCCTTACCTAAATCCTCAAGACCTGCACCGATTGGAAGCCCGTCCTCTGAGAAAGCACTCTGTGTTCTACCATAAGCAATCTGTAAGAATAATTCTCTCATAGCCACATTGATAGCATCACATACTAAGTCAGTATTTAATGCCTCTAAAATTGTAAGTCCAGGAAGAATTTCAGATGCCATAGCTGCAGAATGAGTCATACCAGAACATCCTACTGTCTCAACTAACGCTTCTTGAATAATACCATCCTTAACGTTGAGAGTTAATTTACAAGTACCTTGCTGTGGTGCACACCAGCCTACGCCATGAGTTAAACCGGAGATATCTTTAATTTCCTTAGCTTGTACCCATCTTGCTTCTTGAGGGATTGGTGCTGCTCCATGATGAACACCCTGAGTAACCGGACACATCAATTGAACTTCATGTGAATAAGTCATGTTTGAAACTCCTTTCAATATCTACATAGTATCGCATGTCTTTTCTTGTTAAGAAAATAACAGCAAACAACGCAGCTCACCTGTCCATTCTGCCATACAGGGGTATAGCACAATAGTTCGCTGCATATTGCGGGAGACTATTCTCCCTTTTATGATTTTATTGTACAATCAAACAATAAAATCTACACCCATGGATTGACAAAGATAACATTTCAATCCACGTTGCATACCTAACATATTTTCGCATAAAACATTTGATAAGTCCATAGTAAATTTATATTTTTATGTAAAACTTATTGATCTATTTGTATAATCTAAGAGAATAGCTATAATACCATTAAATTAGAAATTATATTTACATGTTCTGAAATGTCTCCATTATACCATTTGCTATCGCACTGGCTATATCATTGAACCTGGTATCATATAATTCATTATCTGCATCTGAATTCATGTAACCAACAATAATTTCTAATGCTGGCATATTTACATTTTGTTGAAGATAGATATCCCGAGAACTTACTCCAAAATTGCGAAACCCTACTTGTTCTAGATTACGTAATATATTTTCAGCAGCTGCTACATTCACTCCATCATTACTTGTTATCAGTGCTCTAGCACCGCTAATGGTATTTTCAAAAGGGCTTGAACCGCGATGAATATTTACCAGCAAATCTCCACCTTGTTCGTTTGCAGCAATTGCCCTATCTACTGGAGAAATAAAAGAATCATCTGTCCTAGTATAAAACACATCATACCCGTGTCCTTCCAGAATATTGCCAATGGCAAATGCCAAATTGAGATTATCATTTTTTTCTTTTCGATCGTTATATATAATTCCCGGATCACTGCCTCCGTGTCCTGCATTAAGTATAATTTTTGGCATATACAATTCCTCCACTTAGAATTTATCAACAATATCAATTACATATGTAATCATATTATTTCCTATAGGTAGTTATTACAAAAACATATGATAATGCACGGAATGGACAATACTTTGCATAAAAAAGAGGCAACAGGATTAACTCCTATCACCTCGTTTACTGCTTTTAATACTTCGAGACAATTTCGCCAGCTTTTTTATATATACTTGCTTCTGGAACAAAACCTCTTACCATGGATAACGGATAGATATTTGCATTTCTTCCAATAACAGTTCCTGGATTTAATACACTATTACAGCCAACCTCAACATTATCTCCAAGAATTGCTCCGAATTTCTTAAGCCCGGTCTCATGTTTTTGCTCTCCAGATTGAACAGTTACTTTGGTTTTATCTGATTTTACATTGGAGGTTATTGCTCCTGCCCCCATATGAGCTTTATAACCTAAAATAGAATCTCCCACATAATTATAATGAGGTACCTGAACCTTATTGAATAGAATAACATTCTTAAGTTCTGTGGAATTACCTACAACAGCACCTTCACCAACTATAGCATTGCCTCTGATATAGGCACAGTGTCTAATCTCCGCATCTTTACCGATAATTGCCGGTCCGATAATTGACGCTGTTGGTGCTATTTTCGCACTCTTTGAGATCCATACATTATCATCACGTTTATCATACTCTTCCGGTGATAAGTTCTCACCTATCTTATGTATTCCATCCCCAATCTTACTTAGCACTTCCCAAGGATATGTCGTTCCTTCAAAAAGTTCAGCAGCGATTGTTTCATTTAAATTAAGCAGAAAAGCATTTGTAAGTTTTTCCGACATGTTATTCGTCCTCCGATTGTTTGTTATATCCACATTATAGCAAACTGCCTAGTGTCTTTCAATGTGATTCCGTTTCACAAATACATTGGCATATTCTTCATTGCAAAGCCAAGATGTTGTAATTTATAAGCACCTATCTCATTGTACCAAATCTAAGATATCTTCTTTTAAATTACCATTCGTTGCATACCAAATCCCATCGAATTTCATATAGTCCCCTAAAATACTTATTGTATGGTTAGGTGAACCAGTAACATTGACCATGATTTCCCACCCCTTATCATTTTTATGTAAGCTTGGTTTAAAATCATTTTTATTATATAGTCTTTCAAATTCTACAATTTCTTCTTTTGTTAATTCAAGATGGTTAACAGAAGTTTCTTGCAGCAATGTAATTGAAATTCGATCTATGTTACTACTATCTAGATATGGTTTCTTTATTAGGTATTGATAAAGTACTAGGCTTAGTAAAAGGCATATTATTACTGTTATAAGAATTACGATTGGTTTCTTTTTCATCCTTATCAACTCCTCATTCTAATCTATTTTTATCCAGTATTTCTAACAAAATATTTAGATATGGTTTTTATATATCTTCTATAACATTACTAATATTACTATTAAAGTCAGTCTATGTAAATAATTCCCGAAGTATAACAAGAGTAATATGCCATTGAGACATAAACAATGGATATTTTAATTCTATGTTAGCAAACTACATAAAGGGGTGTATTAAAAAGGAGTGAATTTATGAAGAATAAATTAATTATAATTACATTTATTTTAATTGTAACAATCATCACAATAAGAATTTCAAATGTTTTTCCATGGCAAAGCAAGCTGAAGATGATACACAGGATATATTATACCAGGATGTTATCATTACTGCTCTTACTCCTACAATTAATATAGCACTTGCCGACTATTATAAAAATATTTTTAGAGAAACACCATTCTATGATTTTTCATTCATAAAAATCTTGAATATTGAGCGTCCAAATGGCAATCGGACTGCGTATTTTGTTGTGAAAATAGAAGTTACACCATTTTTTGGACCACACATAGCAGTGGGTAAAGACATACTTTCGATAGAACTTTCCTACCCCGGAACTCAAGTACTAACGAATTTCGAACATATAGAGGACTATCCGTTACCAGAGCATTATAAGGATCTGTATTTACATTGAATACCACCGTTTTATATAATAAGCTTGTTTATAGCAGGATACTATAAACAAGCTTATTAAAATTAATTTTTAGAACAAGATTAATATAACGTAGAACTTAATCAGAGTTTTAGACTCTTATTCCACGGTTACTGATTTAGCCAAATTCCTTGGTTTATCAAGGTCCAATCCCTTTTCGATAGATACATAATAAGATAATATCTGTAATGGTACAACTGCAAGTGAGGTTGTAAAATGAGAATCGGTTGCAGGGATAAAGACTGCAAGATCAGAGCAATTAACCGCCTCTTCATTTCCTTCATTGGCTATGGCAAGCACATATGCACCTCTTGACTGAACTTCTACAATATTGCTCACAGTTTTCTTAAACAATTCTTCCTGTGTCAGAATTGCCGCTACCATGGTACCCTCTTCAATTAACGCAATTGGTCCATGTTTTAATTCACCTGCAGCAAATGCCTCAGCGTGAATATATGAAATTTCTTTCAGCTTTAGGGTACCTTCCATTGCAGTAGTATAGTCTATACCTCTTCCTATAAAGAAAGTGTCTTTAACCGCTACAAACTTCGATGCAATGTATTGAAGCTGTGTAATGCTCTTATCTAAAATTAACTGAATTTGCTCCGGAAGTTTTTTTAAATCCTTTAATAAAGAAGCAAACTTATCTTCCGTAAGTGTATTACGAACCTTAGCAAAATGCATTGCAAGTAAATATAACGATGCAATTTGTGTGGAATATGCCTTTGTTGTAGCAACTGCTATCTCTGGACCAGCCCAGGTATACATTACATTATCTGCTTCTCTTGCAATGGAGCTGCCCACAACATTAATAATTCCAAGAACTTTTGCTCCATGCCTTTTTGCCTCACGAAGTGCAGCAAGGGAATCTGCAGTTTCACCTGACTGACTAATAATAATAGTTAGGGTCCCTTCTTCAAGGATTGGATTACGATAGCGAAACTCTGATGCGAGGTCTACTTCCACAGGGATTCTTGCTAAATCTTCAATGACATATTTTCCTGTCATACCAGCGTGATAAGCGGAACCACATGCTACAATATATATTTTTCTTAATTTCTTAATATCCTCATCGCTCATATTAAGTTCATCAATTACAATATCATTTTCACGAATTCTTGGATTGATGGTATCTCTTACTGCCTTAGGCTGCTCATGAATTTCCTTTAACATAAAATGCTCATAACCGCCTTTTTCTGCAGCAGCAATATCCCATTCCACCGTCTTCATTTCTTTTTCAATTGGTTCCTGGTCAGAGTTATAGAAGCTAACGTTATCTCTGGTTAAATGAACGATTTCGCCATTCTCGATATAATAAACGTTTCTGGTGTATTTTAAAATTGCAGGAACGTCGGAGGCAATGAAATTACCGTTTTCAGATATACCTACGATTAAAGGACTATCTTTACGAACTGCATAGAATTCTTCTGGGCGATCCTTGAATACGATACCTAGCGCATAGGAGCCATCTAGCTTTGTCATTACCTTTGCGATTGCAGCAAGGGCATCCCCTTTGTAGTAATAGTCTAACAGCTGCACCACTACCTCTGTATCGGTTTGGCTTTGAAAGCTATAACCCTTATCAAGTAAACGATTTTTAATCTTAACATAATTCTCAATAATTCCATTGTGAACTACTGCTATTGACTCATTGGTATTCAAATGTGGATGAGAATTGGTATCGGATGGTGCTCCATGAGTTGCCCATCTTGTATGACCAATACCTACCGTACCTTTTACAGTTGTTCCTTCTTTTGTCACATCACTTAAGGCTTTCAATCTTCCCTTACATTTTGCAATTGAAAGTTTTGTGCTGTCATGAATTGCAAGACCTGCGGAATCATAACCTCTATACTCTAACTTTGATAAACCTTCTAATAAGATTGGAGCTGCTTGTTCCTTACCTATATATCCAACGATACCACACATAATAAAATCCTCCTAATAATTATAATTTGCATAAAATTCGCATAAAAACCCAAGCCTTTTTTTCACTTAAAAGTAAAAAATGGCAACAATAAATTAGCTCTCCTTATCAAGTTGTAAAAAGAGAAAAAAATCAATATAGAATTTCTTTGAATTCTCAGAATAATTAAGCCTCATTCAATGCAGGAGGTCAAAATTATCCCTAATTCATAGTTGGTTATGACGTCTTTGTTACATAGTTACCTATGGTTTTTCCGTCATATCACATGCCCAATTGCATGAGAGAGCATCCGCCGAATATTTCGATGACTCTCTTCCTCGTCAACCTCTAAAAATATCCCCAAAGAGGTGCATGGCGCTAATTTAAACATTTCTGTTCGAAAGATCTTGGGTTGATCTCATTAATAGTTACGGTTGATTATGAATTCATATCCTACTCTTATTCTATGAACCTCACCCCCCATATGTTAATCAGTTGATGAAAATTAATATAATTCGCCTTTTGTAGCCAGTCGAACCAACTATATGCTATCATAACTATAGATTAAAGTCAAATACTACTTCTGTAGAATGTTTTACATTGTAGCCCTTTATTAACTGTTGGAATACCAGATGGTTATACCACACGTATTTTAACTCCAAAAAGAGAGGATACAGCTTCCACACGCAGTTTATACTAATACAACCAATCATTCGTGTATATGCTATTATTCTCTCTTTTCGTTACAATATCTTTTATTTATATTAGCTTTTTTTCATTTTAGCTTTTATTCACTTAGCTTTTATTCATTTAGCTTTTATTCATTTAGCTTTTGTTCACTTAGCTTTTGTTCACTTAGCTTTTATTCACTTAGCTTTTGTTCATTTAGCTTTTATTCATTTAGCTTTTATTCTTTTAGCTTTTATTCTTTAGTTTTATTCATTTAGCTTTTATTCATTTAGCTTTTATTCATTAGCTTTTATTCATTTAGCTTTTGTTCATTTTAGCTTTTATTTTTTATAAAATCCTGAAACTTCTCCAAAATACTTTCCAAGTGCAGCTTGATTATTCAGTCTCTTAACACCATCTACCATTCTCGCAACAAAGCCGTCCAGCTTCTGGGAGTATTCTTCCTTGGTTATCTGTCCGTCTGCAACATAGGTCAAACCTTTTTCCCAACTTGCTGTAAGTTCTGCATTAAGTAATGATTTAATAGAGGTATTTACTACATCAAAGATTAGCTCACCTAGTAAAGTTGGTGTTATAATCTGTGTCTTTTTATTCAGACTTAAGTATGTAATCTTGACTAGTTTATTTAGAATTTCAGCGCGAGTTGCACTGGTACCAATACCACTACCCTTAATCTGTGCACGTAGTTCTTCATCTTCTATCAGTTGACCAGCATTTTCCATGGCAAGAATTAAGGCACCGGAATTATATCTCTTGGGTGGTGCTGTTTCACCTTCTTTTAAGATTAACTGCTTCACCGGAAGTAACATACCCTTTTTCAAGGTACTGATTACCTGTAATAAGTCCTGATCTGAATTGTCTTCTTCTTGGGAGTCGTTCTCATCCTTGCCTGCTTCAGCTGTATCCGTATTATTTTTACTGGCATTTTGTAGCTTGTCATTACCTCTTCCCAATACTTTTAGATATCCTTCTTTTTCTAGCATACGAAAGGACGCAAAAAAGCTCTCAGTTTGAATCTTTGTAACAACACTAATCTTCCTATACTCTGCTGCCGGATAGAAAATACTTAAGAATCTCTTTACGATTGTTTCATACACCTTAAAGGTAGTAGGTGGCAATGAGCCTAAAGCATTCGTACCCTGTCCAGTTGGAATAATTGCATAGTGATCTGTAATTTGGCTATCATTCACGTAACGTGTCTTTGCGATATTCTTATAACTGCCCTGCTCCAAAATTTCAGTCACAAAGCCTGAAAATTGATTAAGGTTTTGTAAGCCTTTTATATTCTTATAGATTTCTTTTGAAACTGCAGTGGAAAGCACTCTCGCATCCGTTCTTGGGTAGGTAACCATCTTCTTCTCATATAGTTCCTGAGTAATCTTTAAGGTTTCATCCGGACTAATCTTAAAGAATCTTGCACAGTCATTCTGCAACTCGGCAAGATTATAGAGTAAAGGAGGATTCTTGGTTTCCTTTTTCTTTTCAATCTGTGTAACTTCTGCTTTAAGTTCCTCCATACCTTCTGGACTTTCCTTGGCTGTCCAAGTTCCATCGTCATTCATTGCCGGATGCTCTCCCGCAAGATCTTTAATCATCTTTATTGCAGAAGTTTTCTCCGCAAATCCGTTCTCCTTATATAATAACGGGGTATTATAATACTTTGATCCCTCCACCGCTCGAAATTCTGCTTGAAATTCCTTATCCTGCACTTCAAGTCCACTTAATACACGATAAAAAGGAGTCTTTACAAAGCTTCTTATTTCACGCTCTCTTCGAACCACCATACCAAGTACACAGGTCATTACCCTACCTACAGAAATTGCAGTCCATTTCCCGGAATTTAGAAGCTTTTGTACCTCGCTTCCATACTTAAGCGTAAGTATCCTTGAAAAGTTAATACCCATCAAATAATCCTCTTGAGCACGCAGGTAGGCTGCATTTGATAGATTATCGTAATCTGATAAAGGCTTTGCCTCTTTGATTCCTCTTAGAATCTCTTCTTCAGTCTGGGAGTCAATCCAGACACGTTTTCTAGCCTTGGACTTCTCAACCTTCGCTTCCTGATCCACCAAACGATAGATATATTCTCCCTCACGTCCGGAGTCAGTACATACATAGATCGTATCTACATCCTTGCGAGTTAACAGTTCTTTTACGATTGAAAACTGTTTCTTCACATTTGGAATTACTTCGTATTTATATTCCTTTGGTAGAAATGGCAACGTCTCCATGCTCCATTTTTTGAGAGCAGGATTGTATTCCTCCGGATAACTCATCGTTACCAGATGACCTACACACCAGGTTACAATTGCTTCTTCCGATTCAATGTAACCATCTTTTTTCTTGCCGTTTATTTTAAGTGCTTTTGCAAATTCATTGGCAACACTCGGTTTCTCTGCTATGTATAAACTTTTCGACATTTCTTCCCAACCTTTTCCTAGCTTTACAGAACAAATCCGTTCCAAATCCGTTCATCCCTACGATTATACCATGTACAAAAGGCAAAAGGAACGAAAATATTTCTGCATGCTTGAATAATTAAATACAATCGTTTACAATAATTCTAGTTATATTACTATCTTACCTAAGACAATTACGTGTTTTTTGTTTGTATGTTGCAAATACTAGATAAGGCTAATGCAAATTTATATACCACGTTTTCATTACGAAAGGAAAAACTTTATGAAAGAATATCAAATATTTGCAGATTCCTCTTGTGATTTGCCTGACAGCTTATTAAAAGAGCATAATATCCGATTAATCCCATACTATGTGAGCTTTGATCGTGATGTTTATTATAAAGAAAATGAAGATATTACAAAGGAAGAGTTTTATAAAAAGCTAGAGATAGGACACACTACACCGTCAACTTCTCTTCCTACTGTTCAAGACTATATAAATAAATTCAAAGAGGCATTGAATGAAGGTAAGGATGTGCTATGCATTTGCCTCACCCAGAATTTTAGTGGTTCCTACCAGTCCGCAGTTAACGCAAAACTAATTCTCGAAGAGCAATATCCCGCGGCAAAACTACAAATTATAGATAGTATCCAAGCCACTGGCGGAGAAGGCATGGTGTTATTACAGACTGCTTATATGAAAAATGCTGGCTTCTCTTTGGAGGAAGCAGTTGAAAGATTACAAGCGATAAAGCCAACTGCAAGAATAATGTTTACCGTGGATACTCTGGAATACCTTGCAAAGGGCAGAAGAATTGGCAAGGCCGCATCGTTAGCTGGAGATATTCTTGATTTAAAGCCGCTTATCCAATTGAAAGAGGGAGAATTAATTCCCTACTCAAAAATAAGAGGTCGTAGGAAATCCCTTGATAAACTATTAATTATGATGCAGGAATACTTTAATGAAACCCGCGAGCATATGAATGACTATGATTTTTGCATCGCCAATGCCACCACTTCTAATGATGCCAATTATCTGCAAACCCAGTTGGAGCAAATCATTGGTCGCAGAATAACCTATCCCGTATTTCAAATTGGCGTAACGATTGGAACCTATACCGGTCCCGGAGGAATTGGAATCTGTTTTATTAAGAAATACAACTGTGTAAGATAATAGTAATAGATATGGCTTTTAAATGCCAGCTTTAGATATACATTTCGTCGATTCGCACAACTTAATCTATCGTATTGAGATACAATACACAGTAAGTTCGCAACAAACTTCTTAATACGTATATTTTAAAATATCTTTATTTCATGCATATAAACATCTTATTGAAGTACAATTTAATACAAGGGAGGAGTAGCATGTCACCGAAAAAGGTTTATTATGAGAATCTAGCGGATACCATTATTGAAAAGTTCAACAAAAGAGGGATTGAAGGTTATTATTGTGATAATCGAGAAGACGCCTTACTTACTGCAAAAAGATTTCTGACTCCGGGTTGTTCCATTTCTTGGGGAGGTTCCGAAACCTTGAATGAGATTGGCATATTCGATGAATTATACGATTCCGACTACATAATTTATGACCGAATGTCTGCTACTACTCCAGAGGAGAAATCCCAGATGTACGGGAAAGCGGTTACGGCTGACTATTATTTCATGAGTTCCAATGCCATTACTCAGGATGGGCAACTTGTAAATATTGACGGCGGTGGCAATCGTGTTGCCTGCCTGATAACCGGACCAAAGAATGTTATCATTATAGCAGGAATGAACAAAATAGTTACAGATGTTACAGCAGGTATCAACCGTGTTCAAAATATGGCTTCTCCTCCTAACTGTGTTAGACTGGAATTAAAGACTCCCTGTGCTGAAATTGGCAGATGTGCAAATTGTTTGGTGGATGATTGTATCTGTTGTGAAATAGTAATAACCAGAAAATCAAAGATACCGGGAAGAATTAAGGTAATTCTTGTTGGTGAAGAATTAGGATTTTAAGAAAGAGAGGGATATTAGATGTCAAAAGACTGTTGTAATAATGAGAAGGAACCGAATGTTAATGTAACCGTTAACGTAGATGTTCCTAAGATTGTGAAATATATTTGCATCACAGGAATATTTATTGTAGCTATTATCTTCAGTTCCAAGAACTTAGCTAGGATGTTAGAAAAAGGACTTATGGAAAAGATAAAGATTTAATTAGATTATAAGAAATTAGTTATACATCGATTTTAAATTTGTAATAAACGTATGTAATTACTTCACTTTAGTAAAGGCTGCCCTCTAAGGCAGCCTTTTGTTTCCAGTTCTTCATTACAAAAAGAACACACCGCATACTTTCGATATAGTTATTGCGGTGTGATTGCATAAACAAATGGTTATACTACTAAATTTTCAATTTCATACTGTGTATTTAATATAAAGAATATTTGTGTAATGTCATACATTACATTCCATAAAGCAATGCCATGCAGCCCAAAGTCTGGCATCATCTGATTATAGGCTTCAAATCCTCTTGCATCCCGAAAGTAAACCAAATTCAGATTAGGATTAGAAAAATAAAAATAGGAGGATACATTTTCCTCATTATAGTAAATCATCGAATTCGTTTCACTCGCCAATAAAATGGCATTATTATAATTAATAGAATTCGTTTTCGAAATACCCTCAAAATACGGTAGCTGCCACATATAGCCGATTGTCGTAGCCCCAATCATAATCATCTCCGAGGGTATTCGACTAGTAAATAACTCCATAACGCTCCTAACAAAGTAAAATGGTGTCGATACAGCCATCATGCTAGTCTCGGAAGCCCAATCATAGCTTAGTATATAAATTTGATCCACACTTTTGTTAATTAACGAATACTCCACTTTTTTTGTAAGGGTTTCCGGTTCTATTTCAAAGGTTCTTGGAGTAAAGGTAACAAAAACTTCAACACCCTCCTTATGAAATCTTTCCGAGACTTCGACAATAAAGTTTTCGAAATATTTAAAATCCTCTGTCCTTATATAAGTAAAGCTAAGATTAATTGCTTCATACCCCTTCTTCTGAACGGTTGTCTGCATATTATCGATGAACTGCTTTTTAGCTAATTCATCTGTTACTATGGTATGGACAATTTCGTTCCTCTCATCCTCCGCTTCTTCTGTAAAAGATATTATCATAACCGGAGCAACACCATACATTTTTGCCAGCTTAATGATATTAATATCATCTATGTCTTCAATAGCTCCATCTGCTGTTGCAAAATAGCTAAAGATAGATAAGTAGGTCAAAAACAACAAGTTCTTTTCCAGGATTTTCAACTCAACATGAGGGAATACATAACCGTTCGTTGCTATTTTCATAACTTTTTCATCCTGAAATTGAATCACTAAGCTCTCTCCAGGATATATATATTCACGGTTTATAATATAAGGATTATTCCTTAACAGCTGCAAAACAGATATTCCCTTACTCTCTGCAATACTTGCCAGGGTATCTCCTTCCTCAACCTTATAAAGTTCCTTTGCTTCAACTATAACAATTGTCTGACCCAAGGCTAGATTGTGCGGGTTAATTATTCCATTTTCCTGAATTAATCGCTCAGTATCTTTCCCATACATTTCAGCAATAGAATTTATATTTTCATCCTTTTGAACAACATGGATAATCATTCTCTGAACCTCATATGGCTATATCTTAATACAATATATGACTTTAGGCGAGTTCAATGTTAAAGATTTAAAAAGAATTAACCCCTACTGATACTAGACTCATCATTACTACCAGTAATTTCAGCCAAAGCAACATTTTCTTTCAACGATAAATCATGTTAAATTTACATCTTCTACCTTATTGACTATTGAAAGTCTTTTCCCGTCACGAATTTACTAGGCAGCCAACTAATTTTCCTTCTCATATATGGATATAGAAGTCCTACAATCAGAAAAACTCCTCCAGCAATAGCCAGAAACACTTTCTCCCTATAACTTTCATTAACCATAGAAAACAAATAAAAGTCCTTCAATAACTGCTTTCCACCTGTTAACGACATTAAATAATACATGATAGGAGCCAGGTAAGCAACTGCTATTTGGTCAAACAAACTGTAGACACAGAACCCTATCCCTCCTAAGAATACTGCTTCTGCCAGAGTACCAAGAAAGAATTTAAACTCCGGGAACTCGCAATTATTTTGCATTAAGATGACTATATATGCTCCAATTAAGAGAACAAATGTCATCATCACTATAACTAACCGAATTAGATATACCGTGGATAAGGAGATATATTTAGTCCTTACAAGATCCCTTATCTCCTTGTTCTGCTCAGCCAAGTAAATTGGTGTGAGTAATACAATACCAATAAATGCCACATATCGCTCAAGTACTATGGCTGTGCTGACCGAATCCAAATTTTCAACTCCCATAAGCAGTGGGGATACTATCAGTAGCAGCAGAGCAATGAGCATATGAGGCAACAGACTAATCTTAAGACTTACTCTTACGATTACTAATAACCTTTCCAACCTTTAATTTCCCCTTCCTTCTCAAATCATACAAAGCTACAGAGGCAAACAGCATAACAATTGCTAAAATGAAATACCCAGTCCTATTCATAACCAAGGTAGTAAAATTATCATGAAAGGCATCATACATTCCTACCGCATTATGTCTCGGAATTAAATTCCAACCATATCCTCCAGTCATAGCTGCAATACCTGTAAACAAACTGATAAACCACCAGCCTACCTGAACTAAGATAGCCAATGCTGAGTTTGTGAATTCTGTTACAACAACACCTACTGACAAGGAAACTAGCATAGTTGGAAGCAACCAGCCAAATATATACTTTACAAATGCAAAATAATCAATATTAATTCCCTGGCTGTTGGCATAATACACACATTCTGTAAATGGTATGAGTGATATTAATAAAACCGGAACAATTAGCATCATCACCATAGACAAATATCTGCTCGTTAGAATGCATAATGAGGATGCCTTTCTACTGTAGATAACCTCCTGTGCTCTAGCTCTTCGATCTCTTAAGCCTCTGGTTACTGATAAAAATACTGGTAAAATAGCAAGTACGATCCCCAAATAATCCGAGAATATTCTAGCATAAGCACCTGATAAACGATCCTTATCAACTACTTCATTATATTCGTCCAAGGCTTGTTCATAAGTCATTGGTGTTAGGCTGCTGGTTCGGATATAGGTTTCACTGTAGTTAGAACCTCCCCCCAATAACTCATCTGCCTTTTTCATCAAACTCATGAAATGGTTAAAATCCATTCCCTCCTTCACAGGTACTCCAATCTGTACCGTCATCGTAAATTCTGTAACACTATTAAGAAAATCATTTACTACTTTTTCTAACTCATTTACATTTAATCCCGTAACTTCAGTTATAATTTCTTCCATTTTACTTTGATCTTTTTTATCAAGTGTTACTCTTTTATAGAAACCGATAGGATAGGCGGAGTATGTATTTTGACAGAATTCTAAAGCCAATTTACTTACTGCATTTTGCATCATCACTTGCGGATCCTTACTATAGGTAAACCCATAATCCTCCTGTCCCTGTATGGGTTTTTCAATCAGTTCCATATCACCCATCTGACTAACATAGAAAACTACCATACAAGCGATAATGATGATGTAGGTTAAACTTTTAAGGGTTTGCTTACATTCCTTCAGAAAGAGTTCTAGAAACATACCTTTTCACCTCTCTTTACCTGAAGTAAATACATATATGCATCCTCAACATTAGCTTCACAGGAAACAGCGTTTTGAAAGGGTATATTCTCTGCTATAAAACGTACGATAAGTTTATTGCTTTGTGTAAGCATGCTAGTGATTGGATATTGTTCTTTCAACTTAGGTAATTCTACGGAACTGATTTCTGCGGAATATATTTTGCCTTTTGCTGCCTCCAGCATAGAGAGTACGGTTCCATGGTATATGATTTGACCATCTTCAAGGATTGCTATTTTCTCACAGGTGGCTTCGATATCACCAACGATATGAGTGGAAAGTAAAACGATTCGATCCTGTGCTATTTCACTTAGTAAATTACGAAATCTCACTCGTTCCTCTGGGTCAAGTCCTGCTGTCGGCTCATCTACAATTAATACCTTGGGTTCATGCAGAATTGCCTGTGCAATACCAAGGCGGCGTTTCATACCACCAGATAGTGCTTTCACCTTTCTTTTCTTTTCCTTCATCAGATTGACCTTCTGAAGCAACATGGGAATTCTCTCTTTCCTCTCATTTTTACTTAGACCAGACAATACTCCAAGGTAATCCATTGCTTCATATACTGACATATTAGCATACATGGAGAAATCCTGCGGCAGATAACCTATAATTCTACGAATCTCTCTTTCATTTTTGATTGGAATTCCACAGACGGAGATATTTCCTTCCGTCTTTGGTAATAAGGTTGCCAGTACTTTCATTAAAGTGGTCTTACCTGCACCATTTCTTCCAAGCAAACCAAACATTCCTGCTTCAATCTTTAGGTTAACTTGATTCAGTGCTTGCTTTTTCCCATAATATTGATTTAAATTCTGAATTACTATCTCTGTTGACATTGTGATATCCTTTCTAATCTTATTTGGGTGATTACAAGTAGTTACGTAATTTACAAAAACTATCTTGTAATATCTCACCTTTATAATTAGGATAAGATATGTTTCTCTATATTTTCTCTACGTAGAATATTTTTTTAAAAATCAATTCGTAATAATAGACGTGTTACGTATGGACTATATTTTGTATCAAAATTTTTATATTTAATTGCAGAATTTAGCAGTGCTTTATATTGCGCTGGCATATAATCATTCTTCCTTCTCTATTGAAAAAGCTGCTGTAATAACTGCTCCCTGCTCCATTCGATTTGCAATCGATAGATATCCTCCATGTTTTTCACATAGTAATTTACAAATATATAATCCGATTCCAAAATGCTTTGAGTTTTGGCCTTCCCCGGTATAGTAAGGTTTTGTAGCCATTAAAAGTTCCTTTGCTGTTAACCCTTTGCCATCATCTGCTACTGATAATAGAACTTGGTGTTTATCCATATCGTAGGACAAAATAACCTCAATCTCCATTTTTGAATATCTGAAAGCATTTGAAATAATATTTTCAAATACCTCCATAAAGATGCTTTCATCCAATAACAATTCTGCTGTTATTTTCTTTAAAGGTTCTTGAATCGTAACTTTTACAGTCTTTTCTCCCTTTAATATTGTAAGCATCTCGTTTATATGAACAACCATCCCATTCATATCTACTAATGATTTATTTACTGGTAGCTCCTCAAGAGAATTTATACTCTTCATTGTATTGCTATATTGTTCCAGCCTTTGTAATTGATTTGACATTAGAGAAAGGGTGGACATAAGTTTCTCTTCATTAATCTTTCCTTCGGGTACATATAGATTCAAAAAATCAGTATAACCTCGTAGTACCGTCAGCGGGGTACGTAGGTCATGCGCAAAGGCAGCGTTAAGTCTCTTTTGTTCCTCCATTATATCCCACATCTCCTGATTATTGAAAATCATTTGCTTTCTCATATAGTCAAAGGACTGACAAAGCTTACTCATCTCATCCTTGCCTTCATAATATATTGGTGTATCCAGCTCGTTCTTACCAATCTTATTCATTGCGTCGCTTAGGATACGAAACGGTGTTTTCAGTTTATTACGATAAAACAAGTATGGTATTCCAATGATACCAGCTACTGAATAGATAAAAATACTCCAGGTTTGAATAAAATCAATGAGCTGTACAAAAAATTTATCCTTTCCCATAACCAAGGATACATCCTGAAAATAAACAAAATTAATATTTTGGCTATCCATATCTGTAACATTATAATACTTCGACCATATAATTTTATCCCACCGTTCACATACTCCTATTGTAAGGGCATATAAAATAACAACTATAATAATTGTCAGGATAATATAAACAGCCAATGCTTTTCTAATTGAAAGATTATGAAATCTTTGTTTTAAACTTTCTAACTTTTCCTCTATCCAATCCATTTATAGCCTACTCCCCACACGGTCTCTATCAGACTTTGATCCGTGAATTTTGAAAGCTTCATACGAACTCTGCGTATGTGCTCTGTTATAATATTGCTATCACCCTCGCTGTCATAACCCCAAAGCTTTTCATAGATTCTTTCCTTGCTAAATACCTGTCCTCGATTAAGACAAAGATATTCAAGAATATCAAATTCCGTCCTGGTAAGTCCAATATCCTCGTCTTTATAGTAAACACAGCGTTCCTGAAAATTCAGTGTCAGCTCACCAAGGAACTTAATCACTTCTTTCTTAGAATTTCTTGCTTCTCTACGCAAATGAGCTGCGACCCTTGCCCCCAGCTCGTCAATATGAAAGGGTTTCACTATATAATCATCCCCCCCAATCATCAATCCATTTATTTTATCCTGGTCTGTGACCTTTGCAGTTAGAAATAAAATTGGGCAGGTGATGTGACTGCGAATTCTTTTGCATACCTCCAGCCCATCCATTCCGGGCATCTGGATATCCAGTAGTATTAAGTCTGGCGAAAATTCTGCCTTTTCCACTGCCTCCAATCCGTTATTGGCTAGCATGATACCATAGCCCTGTAATTCTAAATAATCTTTCAAAAGCTGTAGTATGTCCGGTTCATCATCTACAAGTAATAAGCGATATGACATAACTTTGTCCCCTTCTATATTATGAGTTTGAGAAAATCCCTCTAAAGTAATCAATTTCCATTCCTAATGTAACATATAAATCACTATAAAATCACTATTTATTTGTTGAAACAAATTACCTCTGAAAAGTTATGTCCATGCTGGAATATCATTAACGGGGTGGAATTCAATGAATTCCACCCCGTTATATAATTTTTAGTTAATGTTACTTAATTTAATGGAAACGTTTTTTCAATTACAGAATCTGTCTTGTACACCCTGTAATTAAGAATAACATAACACTACATAGAACGAAAACCTTATTTTTTTATCCTTTTCCCATATGCGCCTCTAAATTATTATTTAAATTGCTTCATTAACCAATTTGTATTAATTAGTTCAACCTGAATGCTCTCTACAGTTTCACTTCCATTAATACGTATTCTTACTTTTCCTTTTATAAAATAACTATCAGAAAAATAAAGTTCTACCTTCTTTTCATAACCATAGCCATATAACTTACGCATAACATCATATATATCATTTCCCACATTAACACCAAATACAGATACTGCTGAATTTGTAGTTCTAAAACAAGTAAATTTATATTCATTAGAAACATCAGGATAACCCGAAAATTCGTAATAATCCCCATCTTCATTATCAATATAATATCCTCCCCCTCCACGGGTTAATTGACTTTTATCCAAGTTATACTCACTCATCGGAGAACCAAATTTATACATTAGGTCTATATTATTATTTAATTCCTTGACTTCCCCCGGTAGTACAGTAAAAAACATTACTATTTTAATGATTATGTATAATATAAAAAATAAAATTCCCATAAATACAGCTATTTTTAATGTCCTCTTCTTTATCAATGATTCATTATTTATTTTTCCCATTAATACTTGCCCCTCCATTAATTATATAATATCACTATATAGGAAAGATACAGACTCATTAAATAAAAATAACTCCTATGATAATAAACTAAATCCTTCATATTTTATCATTTTTTTACATTTTTATCAATGCTTAGGGTATATCTTCGTGGGTAATCTAAAAAAGAATAAAATGACCGTAAAAAAATCCTGGTTAATGTTATATCAACCAAGATTTTTTACTATTAAATATTTATACTAAGGCAACTAACCCATTTAATACAGCGGATACTTATCGGTTAATTCCTTCACCATTGCCATTGCTTTTTCCTTATTCGCTTCCACATCCTTAACCAGCAAAGAGATTGCTTCAGCAATTACATCCATATCCTCGGTGTTCATTCCTCTGGTGGTTACTGCTGCCGTACCTAGACGGATACCACTGGTAACAAACGGGGAAGCAGGGTCATTAGGAATTGCATTCTTGTTACAGGTAATATTGGCTGCATCAAGAAGTTTCTCGGTATCCTTACCGGTTACACCCATGTTCTGAAGGTCTACTAACATTAAGTGGTTATCGGTTCCTCCTGACACAAGCTTAAAGCCTCTCTTTATTAAGCCGTTTGCCAAAGCTTGCGCATTCTCTACGATTCTCCTTGCATAATCCTTAAAGCTCGGATCAAGAGCTTCTTTAAAGCATACTGCCTTTGCAGCAATTACATGCATCAACGGTCCACCTTGAATTCCAGGGAAAACTGCTTTGTTTAACTTGTATTCTTCCGCAAATTCTGCACTGGATAAAATCATACCACCTCTTGGACCTCTTAAGGTCTTGTGAGTCGTAGTTGTAGTTACATGTGCATATGGAATTGGACTTTCATGATATCCACCTGCAACCAAACCTGCAATATGAGCCATATCCACCATTAATATTGCACCTACCTCATCCGCAATTTCACGGAAGGTCTTAAAATCTATCTTTCTAGCATAAGCACTTGCTCCAGCAATGATTAACTTTGGTTTGCTTTCGTGTGCCAGCTTTCTTAAATTATCATAATCAATATAGCCCTGTTCATTTACACCATAAGGAACAATCTTGTAATAGCTACCACTCATATTAACCGGGCTGCCATGTGTTAAATGTCCGCCATGTGCAAGGTTCATTCCAAGAACGGTATCACCTGGTTGTAATAATGCAAAAAATACCGCCATATTTGCCTGTGCTCCGGAATGCGGCTGAACATTTGCATAAGTACATCCAAATAATTCTTTTGCCCTTTCTATTGCTAAATTCTCTGCTAAGTCAACAAATTCACAGCCACCATAATATCTCTTTGCAGGATATCCCTCTGCATATTTGTTAGTTAATTGACTTCCCATTGCTGCCATTACTGCCTTACTAACAAAATTTTCGGAAGCAATTAATTCAATATGACTATTCTGTCTTCCAATTTCAAGGGTTATTGCTTCTGCTAATTCAGGATCAAATGCTTTTACATCATCAAATGAGTACATTGTTCTTATTTCCTTTCCGGTTTTATCACTTGCTTTCAGACTACGCTTTGACACATTATACCATAGCATATTTTAATTTGGAAGTATAAATAACCGAATTCTGGTATATTCATTCATAACAAAAACTAATAGAAGAAAAGGATTCTATTAATAAGCATATGAGATAAGTTAACTTAGTGTCCAAATCCAACAATCTTCCATCCTGTTTGAGGAGATTCAAACACCATTGTACAATCCCAATTTTGCTCCCCACTAGTGATTGTATCATCCTGTTTATATTGAATATCCATAGAAACTCGATAGGTTAATGAGCTTGACTTTGTACCATCTAATAGCTTAACTTCTATTAGCTTAACTGATTTCAAATTGTCAAAAACAGACTTTGCTCCCCAATTAGAACCAGATAGCGGAAGATAACTACTCTCCATAAACAATCCCTCGTTTGGCATATTTGCTGTTAGTTTCTCTAATAAACTTCCTTTCCACATACAATAGAGAGCGGTTTTCTCATCTTTTTGATTCAATGCTTTAAAATATTCCTCAATTACCTTTTCAGGTTCTAATTGAGAAAGTTCACTTTCAGTTTGGTCAGCTGTTACCATATTAGTAATCCACTGATTTATTGCTAACCCTGTTACCTCCTCAAACCTATTCCCTTTTAAGCTACATGCAGTAAATGCACTATGCCTTCCAGAACTTATAAATGCGCCAATAATTTCATTTCCATTTTTAACAACTATTGCTCTGGCATCCCTAGCTGGGTAGAATTCCAGCGGCATACGTTCCCTTATTCTATATATCTCAACATCAATATTTGTTGAATTAGAATAATCGCTCATATCTAATCCAATATCCTTTGACAACTCATTGTTATAGGCGAAATAATATGCATTTGGATTGAAAGCAGATAAAGTTCTAATTTCATTCAGCTTGTTATTCATAGCATAAATTTGGTAGTCCAGTGTCCATCCATACTCTGCAAAAAGTGTTACAACTTCCTCTTTCATATGGAATGTTATATTTGCATTTTCTAAAAATGAAGCAATATAACGAGCAAAATCAGTATCAACCTCATATAGACCTCCATCCTTTTCTATATAAGCTTTATCATCCAAGGTATTATAATAAAGCAAACAACTGTACCCACCGTTGTCTTTTGACAATCCAATCTGATATCTCATGCTGTTATTGTTATATAAATCTGTCTCATCTGAAGGTGTCACACTAAGTTCAATTGAAGATGCTATATTTGAAACAGTTGCTCGATCTGTTGTTTCAAACTCGGTTACCACTCCCTCCACCAAAAAGTCAGGAAAAAGAGTTATTTTTACACTTTCATATGTTATTTCTTTTGTTAGCGGTTTACTGGTAGGCGTGTCACTAGGTAGGTTACTATTATCAATATTACTTCCTGTAGTAGGTAATATAGTGCTAGTCGGCAGTTCATTCTCTGGTCTTTCCTTCATACTGCTCATTAAAAATACGCTAGCTGTGAGTATAACTACTATTGTTATTACGCTAATCCAAAATGTTGGTTTTTTATATTTCAATACATTTCTAATTCTTTCTTTTACTCCAGTTTCTCCGAAGGCAAGAGGACTTAATAATCCACTCTTTTTAGCAGATAAAGAGAGTAAGGTAATAGAATATTCCCCTCTAATATCTGCCATTGATTGCTTCATTACATACTCATCAGCAGAGAGTTCAATATCTTTTGCTAATAGATAATAAGAAACCCAAACCAAAGGATTAAACCAATGAAATGCTACGATGATAAATGCAAACGGTTTTATTAAATAGTCATAACGTTTTATATGGGTCTGCTCATGAAGTATAATAAACTCCAATTCTTTTTCACTTAGTCCTATTGGAATGTATATTTTAGGATTCACCACCCCAAGTACAAAAGGTGTTGTAATAAGATCAGTCTCAAAGATATTATCCCTGATTCGAATGGCCGTACTTACTCGCTTATATAAACGCACATAACTTAAAACTCCATACAGTAATAAGGCAAGTATACCAATACACCAAAGAAATTCTCCCACTGCCAACCAAACCTGGATTGGATTAATACTAGCTCCTGCATGCACAGGTGGAAGTGTTCTATCAAGTACGGTATTCACCACAGTATCAATAGTAGAGACACCACTCTGAATAGAGGGGTTGGGAGAAGATACGATATCCCCGGAAATTGATTGAGGCCTGATTGGGACTGTCTTAACAGGAAGTTCTATGGTAAATGGACAAATTAACCGAACGAATACCACCGCCCAGAGTGCATAGGAATATTTTTTCGGTGCTTTCTTAAGGAACAAACGAAGTATCATGACAATCAGCGCTACACAACCGCCACTTAAGCTTAAGTTCAGTATCGTTATAAACCCGTTGTTCATTTCGTAGCCTCCTCAATCATTTTTTTGATCTGTTCTGCCTCCTCATGTGTAAGTTTCTTATCCTGTAAAAAAGCTGTAATAAAGCTGGGGAGTGAGTTGTTAAAGGTCTTTTCCAGCACTTGCTCACTCTCATATTTTTGAACCTGCAGACGAGTAACCAGTGCCGATACAACCGCATTTTCATTTTTTAGTGCTCCTCTTTCGGAAAGCCGTTTAATAACAGAATAAGTAGTTGACTTTTTCCATCCAAATTCTTCTTCACATAACTTCACCAAATCTGTTGAGTTAATGGGTTCCTTCTCCCAAACTAAACACATAAAACGATATTCTGCATCAAATATTTTTATACTCTCCATAAATCCTCCATTCCTGCTTCACTTTACCTTTGCGTAAACAAGATGAAACGATGAGTGGTTTCACTTATTACGAATAAAGGTCGAATACATTAGACTTTATATCAAGTCTAACGCATTCGACCTTTATTTGTCAAGTCTAAGAATTAAAAAAGTAAACCTTTTACATTATCATAGTTTACTTTTTTATTACATATTACACATAGAAGCTTGCATTTATATCAGCTTTTGTCACTCTAATCAATAATCAGATTTACATATAGTCCGGCCCAAAGCTAAGCGGTAATAAGGACTCTAAAGAATAGATCACATAATCCTCTTCCGATCTTGCCAGTATAACCAAAAAGCTCTTAGGATCTACAAATTCTCTTAAAACCTGCCTGCAAACTCCACAGGGAGGAAAGAAATCCTGTATAATTCCTTTTCTGCCACCAACTACTGCAATTGCTACAAACTTTCTTTTTCCTTCACTAATTGCCTTAAATACTGCGGTACGTTCCGCACAATTCGTAGGTCCAAAGGCTGCATTCTCAATATTACAGCCATTATATATCTCTTCTTCTGCGGTTAATAATGCTGCTCCAACATGTTGATTAGAGTAAGGAGCATAGGCCTGACCCATTCCCTCTATGGCAGCTCTGATCAAATTCTTCACAACAGATCTGGTTACAATATCTGTTTGGGTAATTAGCTCCCCTTTTTCCTGGGTGATAAGACTATTCACTTGCATATCATCTGATTGTCTATTCTGTTCCATCTTAAACTCTCCATCCTTCCGATTTATTGCAAATTTGGGTGTCACCACAATTTTAAATATTTGCTTTCCTGCTTTAGTACCCTGAACCCTGTTGATTCTTTGCAAGTTTAACAATTCTGCTGGTACCAAGTCTTGATGCTCCAAGTTCAATGAATTTCTCAGCATCCTCAAAACTAGCAATACCACCTGCAGCTTTGATTTTTACATTTTGCCCAACATACTTTGCAAATAATTCAACATCCTCAATGGTTGCACCTGTATAAGAAAATCCTGTTGAGGTCTTAATAAAGTCAGCACCGGCATTGGTTACAATCTCACACATTTTGATTTTCTCATCATCAGTAAGTAAGCAAGCTTCAATAATAACTTTCAGTATATGACTACCACAAGCTGCTTTAATTCCCCTTATTTCTTCTTCGATTAGGTCATATTTTTTATCTTTTAAATGACCAATATTAATTACCATATCAATTTCATCCGCACCATTAGCAATGGCATCCTTTGTTTCAAATACCTTAACTGCTGTGGTATTATAACCATTCGGAAAGCCAATAACGGTACATACTGCCATTCTATCCTTTACATATTCCTTCACCTGCTTTACAAAAGAAGGAGGGATACATACGGAAGCTACCTGATAGGTGATAGCATCATCACATATCTCTTTTATTTCACTCCAAGTTGCAGTCTGGGTTAATAATGTATGATCTACTTTTTCAAATATTCCTTGTTTCTCCATGAAATCTACCTTTCTTTTTAAGCAATCTCTAACGCAATTTCCATCATGTCACGGAAGGTTAACTGTCTATCTTCTGCAGATAAAGATTCTCCATTAAATACATGATCGGAAATTGTTAAAATACAGAGTGCCTTTTTATTTGCTCTTGCAGCATTCATATAAAGAGCAGCTGCTTCCATTTCAACGGCTAATACATTCATCTTACGCCATAAAGCATTGGCATCCTTATTGTCATCATAGAAGGTGTCAGAAGATAAGACATTACCAACTACCGTCTTAATGTTCATCTTGTCAGCTGCTTCCACTGCTTTACGTAGTAAGGAGAAATCTGCAATCGGAGCATAGGTTCCTGGAAGTTGATACTGCCTTGCAAAATCAGAATTGGTGGATGCACCCATACCAATAACGATGTCACGAAGTTTAATATCTTCAGCAATTCCTCCAGCAGAACCAATTCTAATAATGTTATCCACATCATAGAAATTATAAAGTTCATAGGAATAGATACCGATGGACGGCATACCCATACCACCTCCCATTACGGATACCTTTTTACCCTTATAGGTTCCTGTAAATCCAAGCATGTTTCTTACTTGATTAAAGCAAACCACATCCTCCAAATACTGTTCTGCTATAAATTTAGCTCTTAACGGATCACCCGGCATTAGGACTGTTTTTGCTATTTCTCCTGCTTTCGCTTCATTGTGCGGTGTAGACATGTGTAAATCCTCCTTTTATTGGTTTAAGTGACTGATTAATATTTGACACTCATTTATATTTTTTAGTCTGGACTGTCAGATAAATACTTTGAAGAGAAAAGAACGGATTGATTACATTTCTCAGCAGTCTCAATACTAATTTTAGCATATTTTGATAAAATAGGCAATCCGACTTTGTCTTATCCATATGATGTATCAAATGGATATTATCTATACAAATTCCTTTCCTTTGGTTGATTTTTTGAAAAGAAGTGATAAAATGTACCATAGTGGTATCTTGAAATTACAAAATCTTTAATTTTACATATATTAAATTTCCTATGTATTTCAACTATTTGTAATAGTACAAAAGGAAAGGAGTGTTATACTTGAATTTAGTCAACTTATTTTCTGTTCACAGTATGTTAAAACAAGAACAAATTATGGGGGATATCCCTACCTCCCGTGTCATATATAGAAACTTCTTTAAAATAGCCTGGCCATCAGCACTTGAAGCCTTTTTAGTCGCATTAATTGGTGTTGTGGATACAATTATGGTAAGTACATTGGGCAAAGGTGCAATCGCCGCAGTAGGTATCACAAACCAACCGAAATTTGTATTACTAGCAATGATTTTCTCCCTAAACACAGGCATCACAGCCGTCGTTGCAAGACGAAAGGGTCAAGAAGATCAATTAGGTGCGAACAAAACTCTCCGAGTCGGTATCCTTATTTGCATAATTGCCTCCTTACTAATGGCATTTTTAGGTTACCTTTTCGCTACTCCAATTTTATTATTAGCTGGTGCTGAACAATCCTACCTTCCTGACGCTGTCATTTATTTTAAAGTACTAATGTTAAGTATACCCTTCCAGGCTCTAAATCTTACCATCAATGCAGCACAAAGAGGCTGTGGTAAGGCTCGAATTTCTATGTGGACGAATGTTATAAGTAATCTCATTAATATTATCTTTAATTTCTTGCTCATAAATGGTATTGGTTTCTTTCCTAGTCTTGGTGTAAAGGGTTCCGCCATTGCAACTACGCTTGGTGCCTTTACTGCCTTTTCTATTTCCCTATTTTCACTACTTCGAAAAAATGCATATTTAACTTTGCATTTTAAAGCAGGCTGGAAACTTACAAAGTCATTACTTGACCCTGTAATGAAGGTCAGTGGTAGTGCTTTTGTGGAACAGGTTTTTCTCCGAATTGGGTTTCTCGCCTACGCAGGAATTGTCGCAAGGTTAGGAACAACTGAGTATGCTACACATCTTATATGCATGAACATCTTAACCCTATCCTTCTGCTTTGGTGACGGTCTAGCCATCGCTGCATCCGCTTTAGTTGGTCAGAATTTAGGCGCAAAAAGACCGGATTTATCCATAATCTATGGTAAAACCGGCCAACGTCTTGCATTTATTATATCTACCTTTGTATTCCTAGTCTTCATCTTTGGCCGAAGCTTCCTAGTTTCTCTTTTTAGTGATGAGCCTGCCATTCTAATTCTTGGTGCTTACATCATGATTTTAGCTGCTTTGGGAACACATATGCAGACCTCTCAGGTGGTAATGAATGGATGCCTCCGCGGTGCGGGTGATACTAATTTTGTTGCCATTACTTCTTTGATCAGTGTAGCACTTGTCAGACCTTTTCTTACCTGGTTTTTATGCTTCCCGGCAGGGTTTGGACTTTATGGCGCTTGGATTGCTTTAATCGTCGATCAAAGTGTACGTATGGTGTTAAGCTATCTTCGTTTTTCCAGTGCCAAATGGGCTACAATCTCATTATAGCTATGTCACTATTCTACCGTTTGATCTTTTATCTCATGGGTAATCTTATTAACCGTATACCAACCATAGGTTACGGTATGTCCAATGGAAGTCTCAGGGTCGTCCACTACAAACTCGTATAAATGAAACATATACTCGTCCGAGGTGGCACCCTCACCTTCAAAATAGAGATAGTAATTCGCAAAAGGTAAACGATAGTAGTATTCCCCTAAAGGATCCGTTAACTCTGCCTTTTCAAAATTACTCGCGTATTGCTCTTTTACCATATCCAGTGCTTCCATATTCGTAAGTACGTTTTCAGATGTTATAGAAGTATTTTCACTCATGTTGCTGTAAGTAAGCAGCTTCATTTGCTCCTTTGTCGACGGTAGAAATAGCAAAATTGAACTTAAACATAATACTATCCACGGCATGAAGGAATCTCCTTACTGCTCTCTCAAACAGTTCTGTTAATCAGCTGAACTCAGCCAACTATACTTTTTTAGCACTGTTTTAGAAGAGATTATTTTCTTCGACGTGGATAGTATATCACTTATTTACTTATTATTCCATTTCATTAGTGTAGCAGTATTCGCCATGATAACTTGTTGCTTTCTTTGATTAATCCATCTATTTCGTTATTTCGTGTACTCTCTTGTCAGATAAATTATTTTCTAGTAGTCTTTCGCTTCCTCCTTTAACTAATTGTCAGCTTGATCATCATCCTCTTTTAATATAGATTTCTTATTATCTTTTAATAGATCAATCGCTGATCTGGAGGGAAGATTTACTTCTTTCCTTGTGGTACTCCTTTTCCAGCCTTTTCTAACAATTAGTGCTGCAATTGTGAGAATTATGCCCCAAATGATTAAATAAGGCAGGTTAACTACAAACCATACAAAGAAATTCTTACCGCTTTCACTTAGATTATAAATGGTATCGCCAAATCCATTCTTAATTCTGCTGGCAACACTTGGCTTCTCCTCTGAAACAATAGTCAGCTTTCTAACTTCCTGTAGGTTCATGGTAACTGTACTATACGATACTTGATTATCATAATATCTTATCTTGGTCTCATAATCCTGAAGCTCGTACCTAATCGAACTTAGACGACTCTCCAAAGTTATAATATTATCCAAACTTTCTTCCTTTTCAAGGATTGCAAATAGTCGTTCCTGCTCTATCTTAAGGGTCTCAAGGTGACTTTCTGCTTCAATGTATTCCAGAGATACATTCTTACTGGATTCTTCTTGACTTACAACATTCGCATTCTCATTCTCACTTACTGTAGTAATAAATTCCTCCACCTGATCACTTGGAATTCTTGCGATAATACTTCCACTTCGTACACTATCGTTATTATAATACCCTTTTCCTCTTAAATTGGATTTCTCTACATATCCATTTAGACGTTTGATATCATAGTTAATTTTAGTTACAAGACTATCAAATTCCTGGGTTTCTACCTCCATGAAAAATGTTTTAATTATCTTATCTTGTGACTGTGCAACCGTCTCACCGGTTGGCATTGTACTTGTTAAAGCTTCTTCGCTATTAATATTACTTCCAACTTTTGATTCACTAATAATACTACCGGAGGTTCCATACAATTCAGCTGTTGTTTCTGGGGCTACCGCAGCCTGATTTCCAGAAGTAAAGCCACCTTGCATATTTGTATCAAAGGTTAAATTATCTGTACTCATATCTGCCTTTGAATTCTCTTTTGTTGCACTACATGCGGTAAGTAAGGTAACAATAATCATTAAACTAATTAAACTTATCACTCTTTTTTTCATAAAACACCCATCCCTTTCTTGGCTCCTTACAACTTCAGTCCAAAGACCCAAAGTTCCTCCCATTTCTTCGTTCTAACCTCGTTCTAATTAGCTATACGTTAATTATATTTATTAGACGCAAAAAACTGTTAATACGTTCCAATTTAAAGTAAATATTGTGTATATAACTGAATTCTAAATTACCATCATTTGAATTAAATAAACACACCTTGCGAGGTTCTTAGACTATCGTAAGAGGTTTCACTTATTTCTTAGCATAGAAAAATGAGACTGCCTTCGGATAATAAATCTATTCCTACGTTAGTCTCATTTCTATGTTAAAATATAAGTCATATTAAGCCAAGATACATTCTCATTGCGATAATTGCTTTACATACAGGCATTTTATTTTCGCGAAGGTTCTTCACCTGTAAGCTTTTCAATCTGAGGTTTTAATAACTCCATTAATCGCTCCATTTGATCGGTTAAATACAGATAACCAAATAAAGCCTCTAACCCAGTTGCAGTACGATATTCAATGATTCCCGCATTTTTTGCAGAGGTAAAAGACTTGGCATTACGCCCCCTCTTAAACACAGCGATTTCTTCTTCCGTCAGACTATCTTTAATAATATGATAAAGATCAGCCTGTGATGCTGCTTGTACGAGTTTTGCTGCACGTTTATGAAGCTTATTCACCGGAGCATTCCCGCCTTCTACTACGCTTGTACGAATGATGAGATCAAAAATAGAATCTCCGATAAAAGCCAGTGTCAAAGGTGAATAAGACTTAATATCCGTGTTTGGAAGCTGATAAAACGCATTAATATACTGATGCAATCCTTTTAATCCATTCTCGTTATTTAACTGCGTTTCCATCTAACACCCTCTCTTGTATCTTCAAGTACAATTCCTTTTTCTAATAACAGATTACGGATTTCATCCGATCTGGCAAAGTCCTTATTCTCTCTTGCTGCCTGTCTTTCCTCAATTAGTTTTTCAATATCAGCATCCAGAAGTTCTTCTTCTTTTTTCGTCTCAAGACCAAGAATTTCGCAAAGATTAACCAATCGATCCTTCATGGATTGTACGAATTCCTTACTACTCCTAGAAGAACAATTGGTATTAGCAAGCTTTACAAGCTCAAAAATAGCAGCAATTGCATCCGCAGTATTTAAGTCATCTTCCATTGCATCCATATACTTCTTATTCAAAGCTTCCGCTTCGTTTAATACGCTTTGTTCCTCTGAAGAACTCTGCTCTCTAGTTAATAGATCATTGTCTAACAAATGCTCCAGTTGTCCGATGCTGGTAAGGATTCTGGTCAATGCGTTCTTTGCTGATTCTACTAAATCTTTACTAAAATTTAATGGACTGCGATAATGTGAATTCAACATAAAGAAACGAATTACCTGTGGGTCATATTGGTCACAGATTTCACGCACTGTGAAGAAATTACCTACTGATTTGGACATTTTCTTATTATCAATGTTTAAGAAAGCATTGTGCATCCAGTATCTTGCAAATTCCTTACCATTTGCCGCTTCGCTCTGAGCAATCTCATTCTCGTGGTGTGGAAATACCAAATCTTCTCCGCCAGCGTGGATATCAATTTGCTCTCCAAGATATTTACGACTCATAACGGAACATTCAATATGCCAGCCTGGACGACCATCGCTCCAAGGGGATGGCCAGGAAGGTTCTCCTTCCTTCTTAGGTTTCCATAAAACGAAGTCCATAGGATCTTCTTTTTCTTCGCTTACAGCAATTCGAATACCAGCCTCTAGATCATCAATCTTTTTCTTTGACAATTTACCGTAGTCTCTAAAGCTTCTGGTTCTAAAATACACTGTACCGTTCTTTTCATAGGCATGACCCTTCTCAATCAGGTCAGAGATCATCTCTATCATACCATCTATCTCCTGTGTTGCCTTAGGATGACAAGTAGCTTCGCAGACATTCAGCGCATCCATATCGGTACGAAACTCTTTGATATAACGCTCTGAAATTTCAGTAGCACTAACGCCCTCTTCATTTGCTTTCTTAATAATCTTATCGTCAACATCAGTAAAGTTAGAAACATAATTCACATTATATCCAGTATATTCCAAATATCTTCTTAACGTATCAAAAATAATGGCTGGTCTTGCATTACCAATATGGATGTAATTGTAAACGGTAGGACCGCACACATACATGCGAACCTTTCCCTCCTCCAGAGGGATGAATTCTTCCTTTTTCTGTGATAACGTATTGTATATTTTCATAATTTCCTCCATCCAACTACTTTAAGCAGCAGGTTCTGTCATTCTTGCTTAATTCTATTTTAAATAAATATAAATTATATTGTCCAATCATCCCAGGTTTCAATTTGAGCTGTTGCTTTTATTATCTCTTCTCTGTTATTTGCTATTCTGGTGGCTTCGTCTTTATCCACTTCAATCTCATTTTGATTCAGGGTGTTTTCAATAAGCTCTAATTTATCATATAGCATTTTCACTTCATTTCTCAAGCAAATATTTTCATTTTTTAAAATATTTATCTCTCTAAGTACAGGATCTGGTAAATGAACCTGATCCATTTCTTCTCTTGGAATCTTAACATCATTACGCTTTACAACTCTTCCAGGCACTCCAACCACAGTAGAATTCGGAGGAACCTCCTGTAAAACCACAGAGCCTGCTCCAATTTTAGAGTTCTCGCCGATTGTAAACGAGCCTAATATCTTAGCTCCCGCACTAATCATAACATTATTTGCAACAGTAGGATGACGCTTTCCTTTTTCTTTACCGGTTCCACCTAGGGTAACCCCTTGATATAAGGTAACATTGTCACCGACAATAGCTGTTTCACCAATAACCACACCATATCCATGATCAATGAAAAGACCTTTACCAATGGTTGCTCCTGGATGTATTTCTATTCCAGTCTTTCGAACAGTTCTTTGCGAAAACCATCTTGCCAGAAAATAATGTTTCTTTAAGTATAACCGGTGTGCAATGCGATAACGAATGATTGCACGAAAACTAGGGTATAAAAATACCTCCAAAGGTGTCTTAATGGCAGGATCTCGATCTTTAATGATCTGCATTTCTTCTTTGACATATTTAATAAAACCCATAATGGACCCCCTATATATGAATGATATAAAAATTAATAGTTATGATTGTTTACTTTATGCAGGATAAGCTTGGAATATCTACATCTCTTCTAACTCTATCTTATGTAGATTGATCCTATTTAATTTCAGAAGAAATAAAGCCTGAATTGTTCTTTATATTTTTTCCAAAACATTCTTTCCTTGGAATAAAAAAACATAAAAAATCCGCCTCTAAAATTAGAGGCGGTTCAATACGCGGTTCCACTCTACTTATAGCCATCAAAATAAGGCTATCTCTCAAACAGATAACGGCTGTAACCGTGTTCAGCTAAGTATAAAGTATACCCTCACCGAACCTGCTCCCGGATGCACTTCCCTCATATCCTCGTAAAGAATGCTTTCAGCCGATGACATTCTATCTCTGTTACTACTCTATTAAGGTACTTTTCCGTTCATAGCATTTAAAATATTCTATGCTTATTGTATGCAAGCATGAAACTTTTGTCAACTTAATTATCTTTTAGGACATCCTCCACAACCACCACAGCCTGAACTACTTTTTGGCGTAGCATCAAATTGATAATTTAACATGGATTCTAATAAACACACTGCATTAGAGGCAATTCCAAGACCTGCTCCAGTAAAGCCCAAGCCTTCCTCTGTAGTCGCCTTAATATTTACCCGATCCTCTTCCAGCTCCAAAGCATCTGCAATGGATTTCTTCATCTGATCAATATAGGGTGCAAGCTTCGGTTTCTGTGCTATGATTGTCGCATCAATATTCTCAATCATGTACAGCTTTTCATCCAGTAATTCCTTTACCCTTTTCAGCAGCATAATGCTTGATGCACCTTTATAAGTTTCATCCGTATCAGGAAAATGCTTTCCAATATCGCCCAAAGCTGCAGCTCCAAGCAGTGCATCCATGATTGCATGTACCAATACATCCGCATCCGAATGCCCCAGCAATCCTTTCTCATAGGGTATTGTTATTCCTCCGAGGATTAACGCTCGATCCTCGACTAATTTATGAACATCATAACCTGATCCAATTCTCATGATGTAAGTCCTCCTTTAATTCTCACAACTTATAATAATAGACTTTAAAGACATTTTTACACATTCAGAAACCAAAAGCATAATCCTATAACGTCCAATTCAATCTATTATTAAAGTTCAGTCATCTAGTATCTTTATCGATACCATTACCATCTATAATTTAATCATTAATAAATCAATTATTTTAACAACATTCCTATTATATAACAAAATCCCAAAACAGACCAGTACAAAAAAACAACAGTGATTTTCATCACTGCTGCTTACTTTTACTTTAGTAGCGAAGGACGGATTTGAACCGCCGACACTGCGGGTATGAACCGCATGCTCTCGCCAGCTGAGCTACTTCGCCATATTGTGTTAAATACGAAATCTCATGCTTTTGCATGAAAATGGGACCTATAGGGCTCGAACCTATGACCCTCTGCTTGTAAGGCAGATGCTCTCCCAGCTGAGCTAAGATCCCTTTCGAAAGTAGTTTTATTATATCTAGTACAAGCTCTTTTGTCAAGCTGAAAAACATGAATTAATTGAATTATTTATATTATTGCTACAATAAATGTTTTATATTCAAAATGTTGATTATTATAAGTTTTATGGCTGAAATACTGATCCATATATTCCAGCCACATTATTGAACTTAAAACCAGTTATATTACCCGTTAGGCAGATTTATTAAGCATGAGCCTAATCAAACTACAATGTTACCTTTGCTATTCAAGAAGTCCAGAAAGCGTATCTTCATACACAACATAAAGTTCATGAAGTGCACGGGTGATAGCCACATATAAAAGTTTGGCAGCTTCATCATTAACTGGATAACTCTCCTGACTTGGATTCCACAGTACTACTGCATCGAACTCCAAACCCTTTGTCATATGAATTGGAAGCACCATAATTCCATTTTTAAAGGTCATTTCCTCAATATTTTCTTCCAGTTGTGCAATATCTACCTGTGAACTTAATAAATCCTTTACGCTCAAAGTCTCTTCTATACTACGACAAATTATAGCTATGGTATCATATCCGGAGGCTTGTATTTGTTTTATCGTGTCCACTACCGTAATGACCATCTCTTTTTCATTAACTAACTTCGTTATCTTAACCTCATTCCCATGCCGTATAATCGGTTCAATATCATAGGTTTTAAAGGTACATTTTCTTAAAACCCGGCTGGCATATTCGGATATCTCCACAGTATTACGATAACTCTTTGCCAACAGATAAAAGGCATCCTTTTTTGGATCAAACACCTCACTGCGTAACGTCTCCCAGTCATTCATACCACTGTCATAATTGATATTCTGTGTAATATCTCCCATAATGGTATAAGTGCAGCTAGTAAATATCTTACGAAACAACTGATAAACAATTACACCAAAATCCTGTGCCTCATCAATTACAATATGTCTTACATATTCGAAGTCTATGGTTTGTTTCAGCCTTTTCTTAATATACGTCAACATTACTAAATCGTAAAGATCCACTTTCTTTTGATGGAGCTCCTGCAATAAAAGTTGTATTACTGCTTCCTCTGGCACCTGTAACTGCTGCCCAATATATTTATCACGTTCATGAATTAAGCTCATTAGAAAACTTTCGTAGATTTCAAGTAACTTTAACTTCTGATTTCTCATTCCAAAATGGGTACGGAACTTATTAACCTCTGCCCTAATTTCCTCTTTCCGCTTCATTTCCGTTTCGTTCAATGTGGAAACCTTGTTGATAAGCCTTTTATTTAGCATATCAACCTTTTCCTGCAGCGGTTTCTCCTGAAAAAAATCCAGCAGATATACTATTTCCTCCTTGGAATATATGACCTTTCCTCGATATACGACATCATCAGAAGCTACAGCATTTCGCTCATATTGCTCCATAAAAGGAATTAACAGCTTCATAAACTCAATGGAACCCTTCCATTGCCTAAGGTTGGAATGTAATGTGGTATCCTGCTTCGGTTGACGCTTTAAAAAGGTATTACTTAATGCATACTTACCTTTCTTAAGATCAAAATCTTTATCCAGTAATGTCAGCAGAAATTCCTCCATTGTCATCTGATTGACATTATAGACATCCAGATTCGGCAGTACTCCGGTAATGTAATTCAGGAGCATCTTATTGCTGCCAATAATATAGAACTCATCCGGTTTAAACTTATCCTTAAAATTATATAAAATGTAAGATATACGATGCATCGCAACAGTGGTTTTACCACTACCTGCAACTCCTTGTACAATGACACTATGCCAGGGTGTATCTCGAATAATTGTATTTTGCTCCTTCTGAATAGTCGCAATGATTTCACCTAGCACCACTTCCTTATTCTTACTTAAGTACTTGGTTAGGAAATCATCATTAGTGATTACCTCTGAGTCATAGAAATCAATTAATTTGCTGTTTTCGATTTCATAAGTCCTTTTCAGATTTAGATTAACAACAACTTCCTCTCCAAAAGGTGTTTGATAAGAACTTTCTCCGATATCACTATCATAATAAACACTGGAAATGGGTGCCCTCCAGTCTATAATCATACTTTCCGATACACTTTTACGAATGCCATTCTTCCCAAGATATAGAGAGTAATGTTTGTTATCGTCCATATCCTGATAGTCGATGCGGCCAAAATAAGGTTTTTTCAAAGCTAATAGATTTTTATTCAGGGTTCTCTCCGTCATCATTTTCATATCCAGTCCTATCACTAGATCATTGTGCAACTCTGGATTATTCGATCTATAATTGTCATAGAGTTCCTTGGTTTCAGCACTCATATCCTTGACTCTTTGCATATAGTCATCGATATTATGTTCAATTATCTTTACACACTGCTCCAGATGAAGTTCTTCCTTTTGACGTTCCTTTTGACGTTCCTTTTGAAAGTCAGTTTTTTGTAATTGTATATTTAAATTTAAGTTGTTGTCTTCCATAATCTTTACCTCCTGTGTTGGTTTCGTAAAATAATTAACAACCAAACTTCACAGTACAAGAACTTATACTTTGCTTAGTAAATTAAAGTCAATGTGAAAAGACTACGATAAATACTTTTCAGTACAGTTATAATTCTTCTTTTATCAAGCAAAAACTAAATATTAACTGTGAAGTTTGTGTTTAACATTCATTCTTGTTATGACCCCGTCGATTTATAATGTCTGATTCCCAGCCTCCAAAAAAGATAGCTCGGTATCAAAAACCAACATCCTAAAATCGGATATAACATGTATATCTTATGGTCCACTCTTCCAGTGAGATAAAGAAATGGATAATATTGAAACAAGGTATACGGTATTACAAAAGTACAAAACCGAAAGATGGCTTTACCATAGACATCAAGCGGATACTTTCCATATTCCCTGGCTCCATCAGTTAAAATATTCATAAATTCTAGTCCCTCCAGGGTGAAGAAACAAAATCCCGCATAAATGATAAAGAGACAGCCAAAGATTACAGCACCTCCGAGAACCATAAGTATTAAGGTCAGGATTCTTTCAAAATTCCATTCTATTTCGGATTTATGAATACCATATAGAAACATCACCAATGATTGCAGCACTCTCCCAATGCGAGTAAATTCCATTTTACCCATAACAATCTGAAGCATGCTGCTCCTTGGCCTAAGCAGGATACGATCAAATTCCCCATTTCCTATGGTAGATGCAAACATATCAAATCCACGCATGAATACTTCAGCAATGGTATATGACATTAATACTGTTGCAAAGCAAAGTATAACCTCATGGAATTGATAGCCTTTTACCTCATCAAAACGATAAAACATAAATAACACTCCTAGAAACACATTAAAAGATACCAGAAAGTTGCCAAGCAGTGTTAACAAAAAGGAAATCTTGTACTGCATAGCGGCCTTTAAATTCATCATGAAAAACCTAAGATATAATTTCATTTGCTCCCCTTAGCCTCCCTGTACGACGATTCTTTTTAATGCAGATGCCGTTATTTTCTTTCCTATCCACACTAACGCAACAATCCAGAAAAGTTGTAACCCAACCTTTTGGTATACTTCTATGCCAGATATGTCACCCGAATAGATTCGAAGGGGTACATTTTGCATAGAAGCGAAAGGAAGAAGCTCCACAACTTTTCTTACACCCTCTGGTAAGAAGGGAAGGGGTACAACTGCACCAGCAAAAAACTCTACAATAGACACAGAAATTAATCTTAATCCAGTTGCTGAATACGTATAAAAGGTTGATATATAAACCAGCATACAGAAAGCCACTACATTTAAAAAAGCTAGTATTCCAGTAATTATAAACCATAAACCAGCTACCGCTGATACTGGCAGCACCATATTATACGGCTTAGGTAAGAACCAGGCTACAACTAAGATGGGGAAGCAGCGAAGAACCGCTTTTGAAATTCTATTCGCCATACTTCGCACGAACCAAAGGTCATAGATATCCGCCGGTCTGCATAACTCATAGGAAACTCCACCATCGATAATGCTTTGGAAAATCTCATTCTCATAAAACCATGCCATAAACAATGCCAATAGAGCCTGTTGAAGCCAAATGTACGAAGCCAAAGCCTCTCTGCTCATAGGAAAAGCCTCTGGATTCACCTCATAAAATGCCCGGAACATAAGGAGCTGTAGTGCTCCCCAAGCAAATTGAGTTGCAATTCCCGCCAATGCTGCTGCCCGATATTGCAATCCAGCAATAAAGCGCATTCGAAAAAATGATAAGTATTTCTGATACTTATGAATAAACCTGTCTATACTCAAGACCCATCACTCCTTTCAAATATGTTAATAAGCCAATAAAATCAGTTGTAACAATTCAATTACAAGCGCAATTTTTACTCCATCTCGCTTCGAATAAAACCCTTACAATTCTGATACAACATACATGGCTGAATGCTAAATAAATTTGCTCACAAAAAATAACTTCTTTTCTCAAAGAAGGTAGCTTAATTTATATTTGATATGTTTGATAAAGATTAGCAACTACTTCGTCAATGGAAGCTCCGTTTACAGAGATATCACTTACTTCAACTTGTTTTGAGATGCAATGGATTGCTTCTGACACAGATATTTGGTTAAGATCAATATTAAAAGTGATTAAGTGTTTACTGGAGCTAAGTACCGACATCCCTTCCCCTAGTTCTGTTATCTCACCTGCGTATTCTACTGTAAGCTTCTTATTTCTTGAGGATTGTTTTCTAATGTCCTCAAGACTACCATCCAACAGGATATTCCCCTTTCCAATTAAAATAATTCTCTTAGTCAGACTCTCAATATCTTGCATATCATGGGTAGTCAAAATAACCGTAGTCTTATGTGTACGGTTTCGTTCCAGTATAAAATCCCTGACTGCGATTTTCGAAATAGCATCCAGACCGATGGTTGGCTCATCTAAGAATAAAATTTTAGGACTATGCAAAAGTGATGCTGCAATTTCACAGCGCATACGTTGCCCAAGCGAAAGTTGTCTTGCCGGAGTTCGAATAATTTGCTCCAGATGAAGTAAAGATACTAACTCCTCTAAATTGTTGTTATAAAGCTGAATTGGAATTCGATAGATATCACGAAGAAGCTCATAGGAATCAATAACAGGAACATCCCACCATAGCTGGGAACGTTGTCCAAATACAACTCCAATCTCATTTACATGAGCGGTACGTTCCTTCCAGGGAACTCTACCATTAATGATACAACTTCCTTGATCCGGTGTAAGGATTCCGCTTAGTACTTTAATTGTACTACTCTTACCTGCACCGTTTGGACCGATATACCCGACCATCTCACCATCCATAATGTTAAATGAGATATCGTCGAGTGCTTTGATGCATTCAAATTCTCTATGGAACAGAGCTTTGAACGCTTCAGAAAATCCGGCATTACGCCGATTGACGCGAAACGTCTTAGAGAGGTGTTTGACCTCAATCATATGAATTTCCTCCTGGTAGTAATATTTTTTCAAATATCTTGCCAAGCGACGGCGTACCTTTAAGATACACTTTTTTCCTTGGATTTTGCCAAGAAAACCCGTGGTTAATATTTATTTGTAAGGAACAGTAATTATATTCCTATATCCAAGGTTTGTCAATTATAATTATTTTATTAAATAAAAAATAGAAGGGACTTGTAGTCCCTCCTAGTCAATTTAAATCTATTTCACGAGTTAAAACATCATATTCATACATTCCTCGAACTTCGTCTCCTGTATTAGTAGTCCATTCATAATCAATGCTTATTCTTGTGTCATTTATCCACTCACTCGCTTTAAATTCAGTATAACCTTCCATAGCTTTTGGCAACTTTGAATCAATTATTAAAATATCTTCAACCTCTGGAAGCTTGATTATACTCATATCGTTGGTATCAATAACCATTGACGATAACCAGGTTCTTCCTCCCTGCTGTACGGAAACAAACCGACTATCCGGTGACCAGATATAGTTATTTAGTAATAGACTCTCACCACTCCAAAGAACATCTCCCGTTTTGGTGTCAATCATTCTCATCTCTTTTAATGCATGAAGTCCACTTGGTCCATCCATATACATACCGATGCTTTCCATACGGAGTTTCCCATCCGGCGAGGTTTTACATGCAAACCAAGGGGTACCAAAGTATTCCACATATTCCATCTTTTCTTTATCGTAAAACATGTTTAGATGTATATAATCTGCTATAGAACTTATTGCAAATACATCAATTGGGTAGTCAATAGATTCAGCTTTACCAGTAATTGTAATAATATAATATTTTACATCATTGATAATTTGGGTGGCGGATATCTCAAAATTTCTGTTTTCCTTTTCCTCAAAATATCCTTTGACTAGCATAATAGCCATGTTTTCATCAATTTCCGGAGAATTTTTGATAATATCATCAACAACTTCTTTTATATCATCCTTTACTTCTGTATCATACTTTTCTCCATTATTTTCATTCAACAGAACGGCTTCTCGCTCTACAACTTCCTTTTCAACAATTGCTGTTGGAGAAATTACTTTTGATACTCCTCTGTTAAAGCTTTCCTCAGATTTCGAACAAGCAGTTAGAATAAAAGCCATACATATTAAAATATAGATTTTACTCCTTTGATACTCCATACGTTTTTTCATCATATATCACCCACAATTTCTAAATAAGCTTCCTACATCTGTGCATTAAATAAACTCTTTATTTTATAAATAACATCATCAGAATCCGCATTGATTGAGGATGCTTCATTAATATTAGAAATCATCTGAAGTGCATCAATGTTTGCATTATATCCAATAGTATATATCGGTATTCCGCAGTCTTTAATAACTGACTGTACATAATCCAAGGAATGTCCCTTTGTTGTTTCGCCATCACTTAATAAGAATAACATGAGCTTTGTATTCGGGTTCTTCTCCTTTGCCTCTAACAACATCTGAACAGCAACTGTAATTCCATCATAGGTAGCTGTTTCTCCAACTGCTTGAAAATCCTCAACTGCCCCTTGAAAATATGCTCTCTGATTAAGATTAAATTTACCAATGGGAACTTCAATCGTAACGTCAGAACTATAACTCACTAAACCAATATAATTATTATCTTTTATATACTGTGCTCCATTAATTAAACTCTTTTTTAATTGACTGATGGGATCACCATCCATACTTCCACTCACATCAGCAACAAAGACCGCGGTAATATCTTTTCCACCATCCTTGTTATCCTTCCATAGCTGTTGTGCTTGAAGCACCTCTGCACCATTCACATCAATGTTTTCGCCTTGATAGTCATTTAAACCATTAAAACCATATTCTGTAGCCAGTGATTGAGCCTTATTATCTAAGCAATACTCTGTAAAACTTTCAAGAGCAGCTTTCCTATCCTCTTCTAAGGTTCCAACTGCATAGATCGGATTATCATGTCGTATCCCAAAAGGAATAAATTCATATTTTGATAACTCTTTATCATTACTATATGTCTGATACTCCATTACCATGCCTTCCAGCTTACCGGAGGCGGCACCCTCACGCATTTGTATGGTGGTATATGCAACATAAGGTACATTGTTTTGGAAGGAAGTAAATCCCGCCTTAGCTGTATCACTTAATAAATTCGAAGAATCATAAAAATGCAGTGTGCTTAATAAGAAATTTAAACCAGTGGAACTTGCAAGGGGATTGGTGTACCCCATAATCATCTCATTTGCAGCCACCGCTTTTATAACTGCTGCCATATCCGCTTTCCCGTAGGTTTCTTCAAGTTTCTTCTTCGTCTCTTCCTTCACAAGAATACCTGCTACATTACCCACTAAACGTTCTGCAACAAGGTCTACTTTCCCACCTTGGCCAGTAATTAAATCTCCCCATAATTTAGAAGAAGGAGTAAAGCCTTCCGGAACATATTTGCCAGATATAATGTAATCAGCAGCTAAGCCAGATGCTACGTTTCGTACAGAAACTGATATTGTTCTTCCTTGATAATCAAAATTCTCATTATTAAATTCTTTTGCAACATCTATAATCCAACCATCCTTATTGCTACCGGATTTTTCTGGGCTTGCAAATATTTCAATATTAATATCGCCGTAGCCTTCTACCACCAGTGGATATTTATCAATGTCTGGCAATTCATCATATAAGGAGGCTGAAGCTAATTCAACCGATGCTTTTCTGGGATTCCCAGTATTAACCTTAATTTCTTCTTTTAAATACTCTATTTTCTCTGTGATTGTCTTATTATTAAATGCCTCTAAATCATTGCCCTTACCATTTTTGTCTTTTCCTAAACTTGATATTACAACTAATACAACTAAGAAAACAACTACAATTCCAACGATAAATTTAACAATATTTCCCCGTTCCATTTTGTATCCTCCTATTTTTGATTGTATTTCTTTGCCAGTTCGTCCACTTCATCATCTTCTAAGCGAAGACTTTGCATTGCATTAACAACATCTTTTAACCTGGTCATATCTGAGTCTACCTTTATCTCGTTCATCCTGGATATCTCTGTTATTAAAGTCTCAAAATCATTTAAAATATTATTGTTTTTTATTAATTGTTCTTCCATAAAGTCTATGTTTTTTATAATATAATCTGGTAAGCCATATTCATCAAAAATCTCCAACCTGTTTATAAACATTTGGACATTTACCAACATGGCTTTTTCCACTGCGGGTATCAACCCCGACAAAGAACTATCCCCTTTCATATCCATTTTAACATCGATTAATTGTGATAGGACTTTTTTACGCCTCTTAAAAATCTGAATTTGGTTTAGTAGTCTCTTTATTCGACTGACAAGCTGTTCATTTCTAAATACTTTAATTTGATCCTCTAAGTGATAATATAAACTATCAAGTTCTGTTACCTTATCCTCTTGGGTGATTTCCTGAACAGAAACTTTGAAAATGCTCTTATACAGTATCATAATCGAAAAAAATAAAACCATAAATATTCCCATAATAATAGCGGTTATGGCTAAACTACCTAACTGTACTCTATTGTATACAATTACTGCTAATGGAATAGTCAAGATAGCACTAACACCAATCATCCAATACATTGTAAAATTCTTATTCTGCTTCATCTCCAGACTTACCTCCCTAAACTATATGGTTTAAATAGACCTGACCTTCGGTAATCCTATACTGTAACCTAATTGAAAGTTCTACGAAATTAAGTAATCTCTTTAAAAATATGTCATATTAATTAATAATCTTACCTTATTATTCCAGACATTTCAAGTAAGCGATTGATTAAATTAATTAAAGACACATTAAAAAAGTTCAAACCGAAGCTAACATAAGCCTCAATTTGAACTTTCTTTCTTTATATTTTATATTTTAATATTCATTTCATTAATTAAAAACTAATCCTAGTTCAAGATATTCCTTAGGCGTAAGATTATATTTCTCAAGTGTCAGGTCACCGTCTGTGTAATTAATAATATTAATACAGGTGTTCTTTAATAATATCTTACCTGTTCCTGTATTTCCATTGCTTAGTACAGACAGTACACTATTAATTGAAGCTCCGTGTGAAACCATAACAATATTACCGTTGTTATATTGTTGTGCATACTTTTTAAGGTTAGCTATCATTCGCTTACACAAGTCTTCCCAAGGCTCTTTGTCATCCTCCTCACCTGTGGCATAGAAGGCTTCTCTTTCCGTTGGCGTCATTCCGGATACTTTTGAAAAGTCTCTTTCTGTAATTCCCTCTTCAACAATGACCTTATCAACCTCTGTATATTGTGCAATTATCTCTGCTGTTTTTTTTGCCCTTATTAGTGGGCTAGTGATAACAGCCATAAACTTACTTGATTTAATTGCATTTCCACATTCTCTTGCCTGTTCCATACCAAAGTCATTAAGGGGAATATCTTCTCTGCCTTGAAATCTGCCTTCCAAGTTCCAATTCGTTTGTCCATGTCTGATTAAAAAAATCTTCATTCTCATTCTCCGATACTAGTAGTTAAAGCTTGAAGCGTAAAATAATCTCCTGAAGACTGACAGCTAATGCTGCTAAACGTTCACTGGATTTTGCAATTTCGTCAAGAGAGGTACTTTGCTCTAACATTGCTGAAGACGCTTCCTGCGTACTTGCTGCATTCTCCTCTGCAATTGCTGACAATGCCTGAATCATCTCCATAATATCATCCTTAGCATTCAGCATTTCCTTGCCTGAAGCATTTAATTGCTCCATTGCTTTTCCTGTTCCTTCTGTTGCTTCCTTAATCAAAACATATTTTTGCTTTGTGTTACTAACACTCACACTCTGCTCTTTGGATATAGCATTTACTCTTTCCATTGCATTTACAGCTTTCAAAACCACTTCCTGTAACTGATTAACAATATCGTTAATATGAGTTGTAGAATTAGCCGATTGACCAGCAAGCTTTTTAATTTCAGCCGCAACCACAGCAAATCCTCTTCCTGCTTCTCCTGCCTTCGCAGCTTCAATTGATGCGTTCAGAGAAAGTAAGTTTGTCTGGTCTGCAATGGATGCAATTACTGTACTTGCTTCTCCAATTTGAGCAGTACTATCATTTGTCTTCTGTATAATATCATAGATTTCACGAATTGCCTTGCTACTTTCTTGTGAAATGTCAGAAAGTCGATCAATCTCTATTAAGCCATCCGCTACAACTCCTACAATTTTATCCGAAGCCAGGTTCATATTATCCATGTAATCTTCGTTTTGCTCAATCATTTCACCAAGGTTAATAGCCTGTAAGGAGCCCTTTTCCGTATTAGCTGCTTGCTCAGATGCACCTTTTGCTATCTCTTCTACAGTACGTGATACTTCTTCTGATGCGGTTGCTGATTGTTCTGTCGTTGCTGTAAGTTCTTGTGCTGTTGAAGTTAATTGTATCGAGGAATCTGTAATCTCACCAATAATAGCTCTTAAGCTTGTGGTAATGCTTTGCATGGACCTTGCCAGTGTACCATTCTCATCCTTAAGTTTTTGATATTTATCAGGTACATCTGCTGACATATCAAGTTGTGCGATACTATCTGATATCCTAGCTAATCTAACAATAGGCTTTGATATAATAGTTCCAACTATGTATACAAATATCATTGCAAACAGTAAGCAAATTGGTGCATAGAGTAACATTTTATTTTGCATATCGCTGTTTGCAGCAAGAACTTCCTCTGCTTTGGCAGTCACAACATAAATCCAATCCGTACCCTTTATTTTTGAGAAACCAGCATATATGCTATATCCGTCATAGTCGTAATTTACAAAACCCTCATTTTCTCTCAAAATGGTGCGCTCAGCTGCCGCAAAAGATTTAAATTTTTCCTGCGCAGCTTTTAATTCCTCTTCTGTCATTTTTTCTTTAATTTCTGGTACTCCAGCCACAATTTTAACAGGATTTATTAGATCTTTCACCAACTCTTCGTTTGGGTGAGCTATGATTTGACCTACATTATTAACAATGAAAGCATAACCCTCTTCACCAAAGCCTCCTTCAAGAATAAAGCTGCTTAAGGTACTTGCATCTCTGCGTCCTATCAATATTGATATTATTTTATCATCCTTTATGACTGGAACTGCAACCATAATAACTGGTTGCCCTGTTACAGAACTTGTTATAACGTCAGAAATGTTTGCTACTCCTGTCCATGCTTTTTGTATGTAAGAACGACTTGCTAACATTGCTTCTGTACCATCGTTATAATATGCTGTTCCATCTGGTTGTACAATAGCAAGGGCTAAATACTGTGAATATTCCATTTGGTGTCTAAGCGCTTGTAACTGTACATCTAAATCACCAGATTGTAAGGCCTCTGTATGGGCTAATGTGTTTAACTCAATAGTTATGGCATCCATTTTACTTTCCATGATTTTTGCTTCATCCGCAGCTAACAGTTTTACTGTTTTTTGAACTTCTTGCGTTATTAAGTTCTTTCCTGTACTTATTGAAATGAAGGAAACAAGGCTTATTATTACAATCAATATTATCATAAATGACACTAATAATTTGGTTTTTATTTTTTTCATGTGTCTTTATCCTGCCTTTACTATGTTCTTTTACTTTGTTCTTTTACTTTACTTTATTACATTAAAATAATATATTATTTTATTTCGCTTTTCAACATAAATATACATTTTATACTTAAATTATATTATTTTTGACAAACAGTTCATTCTTGTGAGTTATTTAATATAATATAGAGAAGAAAGTTTGCTATCTAAAGTATATTGTATAAAATAACTTATAAGGCGCTCTGCTCTAAGCGAGGTCCCGCAACGAAATCGAGTTTATCACTGAACTGTTATATAAATATAGCCTTTGATATAAATACAAAAGGAGGAAGCTTGCTTTCAAATGTATATTGTATCATATAACTTATAAGGTGCTCTGCCCTAAGCAAGATGCATCGAAGCGAAATCAAGCTTATGGCTGAACTGTTACATAAACATAGCCTTTGAAGAACTTATGGCTTAGCTGTTAAGTTTGATAAATCGTATAAAAAGAAATAGGAATGAACTTTATAACTAAATTCGTCATAAATGCTCATTCCTATCTATTATTCATATTTAATTATAATGAAATGAATACTTTGCTGCCAGTAAGATTGCTTCCACCATGCTAATTTCACTTGCAATTCCTTTTCCTGCAATATCCATGGCTGTGCCATGATCAACGGAAGTTCTTAAAAAGGGTAACCCGCCAGTAATTGCGATGGTTCGGTCAAAATCCAAGGTTTTCGTAGCAATGTGACCTTGATCATGGTATAGCGATAAAACACTATTATAATGTCCCTTCAAGGCTAGATGAAACACAGAATCTGCACCAATTGGTCCTACTACATTAATTCCCTCTTCCTGCAACTCCTTAACAGCAGGTACTACATGGTTAACTTCTTCATCACCAAATAATCCATGTTCCCCGCTATGTGGGTTAAGTCCAGCAATTGCCATAGTACCTTCGGTTACACCTAGTTGCCGAAGCATACTCTTACATTTGTGCACACAAGACTTAATCCTATCCTTTGTAACAAGAGCACATGCATTTTTTAAGGAAACATGCCTCGAAAGAAAGAATACTCTTAAGCCTCTCACTTCAAACATTGTGAGCGGATCTTTGGTATTTGTTAAAGCTCCGAAGATTTCTGTATGTCCGATGAAGTCAATTTCACCCGCTTTCAGTGATTCCTTATTAATTGGTGTAGTTGCCACCGCAGAAACCAATTTACCATTAGCAAGCTCTATACTTTTTTGTATATATTCAAAGGCGGCTTTACCACACATTCCACTAATTTCACCAATGTGATATTCTTCCATTACAACATTGTTTAAGTCGATAAAATTCAGAACGCCCTCACGATAATCACCGTCATCGGGGTTTTGCAAGATATTTAGTGTCAGTTTTATCCCAGTAAACTTTAACGCATTTTGCAGGATTCTTTGATCACCTACTACAATGCAACGTGTTTTACTTTGAACTTCCTCATTTGCAAGTGCTTTTACTACGATTTCAGGTCCAATCCCAGCTGGGTCTCCCATGGGAATTGCTATGATAGGTTTCATACCATAACCTCACTTCTTGCAATAATCCAATCCTACCTATTTAAACATTTGATGAAACTATCTTACCATTGGTTTTAAATATTTCCTTCACCTCTGCCAATAATTCCTTACTTGGCTCTTTTGTGTCTGTTAGTTGATATTCCAGTCCCATCTCTTTCCATTTATACTCGCCCATCTTATGGAAGGGTAATAGCTCAATCTTAGTAACATTAGGGTAATTATCCAAATGTGCTGATAACTTCCTAATACTATCCAGATTGTCGGTCAGATTTGGTACTAGTACATAACGAATCCAAGTCGTAATATTCTTCTCTTTCAGATACTCTAAAAAAGATAGGGTTGGAGAAAGCGCTACTCCAGTAACCTTTTCATATACCCTGGGATCATAATTTTTAATATCTAATAAAACAATATCCGTATATTCAAGTACTTCTTTTACCATATCATTGAAGATATAACCCGAGGTGTCAATGGCAATTGAAATCTTATGTTTCTTCAGTATTTTACAAACCTCAATAATAAAATTTGCCTGTAATAAGGGTTCTCCTCCGGTGAAGGTCACCCCTCCACCGGAAAAGTCCATATAGGATTTATATTTTAATATTTCAGCCGCTAATTTCTCACTATCATAAGTGGAACCTTTACTGACATCCCAAGTATCTGGATTATGACAGAATTGACATCTAAGTGGACATCCCTGCATAAATACTACAAACCGGATGCCAGGTCCGTCAACAGTTCCAAAACTTTCAAGTGAATGTATTCGTCCAACAACGCTCATAATTACACCAGCCTTTCTAGAAAAGCAAACCTTAAGCTTATAGGTACTGGAATATCTATGTGTGTGTCAATTAGATTGCAAACTTTTATTATATTTCTAATGAGCCACATCCTATCTTTCGTGGAAGGTACGATTGATAACGTCTAACTGTTGCTCTCTGCTAAGTCGAATGAAATTAACCGCATAGCCGGATACACGAATTGTAAGCTGTGGATATAATTCCGGATGTTCCATCGCATCAAGTAAGGTTTCACGATCAAAGATATTAACATTGATGTGATGTCCCTTGTTATGGAAGAAGCCATCGAGTAAGCTTGTAAGATTATCAACACGTTCGTCAAGATTCTTACCTAACGCCTTTGGTACCATGGAGAAGGTATATGAAATACCATCTTCTGCATGCTTATAAGGAAGTTTAGCTACGGATAACATAGATGCAACCGCACCCTTCTTATCTCTTCCATGCATCGGATTAGCTCCTGGTGCAAAAGGCTCACCCGCTTTACGTCCATCAGGTGTATTACCTGTCTTCTTACCATAAACTACGTTAGAAGTAATGGTCAGTACAGATAAGGTATGCTTTGCATCACGATATGTCTTTACTTTACGTAATTTATTCATGAATTGCTTCACTAAATCAATTGCAATCTGATCAACACGATCATCATTATTACCAAATGCAGGATACTCACCTTCGATTTCATAATCAACTGCGAGTCCAGCTTCATTACGGATTACTTTAACCTTAGCGTATTTAATTGCTGATAAAGAGTCCGCTACAACGGAAAGACCAGCGATACCACAAGCTTGAGTACGAAGAATATTGATATCATGAAGTGCCATCTGTAATCTCTCGTAATTGTACTTGTCATGCATGTAGTGAATAACATTTAAGGTATTAATATATAATTCAGCTAACCATTCCATCGTCTGGTCAAACTTGGATACTACTTCATCATAATCAAGATAATCACCTGTAATAGGTGCAAACATAGGTGCTATCTGCTCTCCATAGATTTCGTCCTTACCGCCATTAATTGCATAAAGGAGTGCTTTTGCAAGATTTGCACGCGCTCCGAAGAACTGCATCTGCTTACCGATACGCATTGCAGATACACAACAAGCGATACCATAATCATCTCCCCAAACATCTCTCATGATATCATCACTCTCATATTGAATGGAGCTTGTATCAATGGATACTTTGGAACAGAACTTCTTGAATGGTTCTGGAAGGAAAATGGACCATAATACTGTTAGGTTAGGCTCTGGAGCAGGACCGAGGTTATAAAGTGTATGAAGTACACGGAAACTGCTCTTAGTTACTAAGGTTCTACCATCAAGACCCATACCGCCGATGGTTTCTGTTACCCAAGTAGGATCACCAGAGAAAAGATCATTATAGGAAGGTGTACGAAGGAAACGAACCATACGAAGCTTCATAACAAACTGATCCATCAGCTCCTGTACTTCTTCTTCTGTTATCTTACCATTTCTTAAATCTCTCTCATAATAAATATCAAGGAAAGTAGAAACTCTACCAAGACTCATTGCCGCACCATCCTGCTCCTTGATTGCACCAAGGTATGCAAAATAGGTCCACTGGGTTGCTTCAAAGGAGTTAGACGCCGGATTACTGATATCAAAGCCATAACTTTGAGCCATCTTCTTCAACTGTTTTAAAGCTTTAATTTGCTCTGATATTTCTTCTCTTAAACGGATATCAGGAGATTCAAGAATTGGAATCTCAAGTAATTTCTTCTCCTGTACCTTCTCTTCAATTAAGAAATCAACACCATATAATGCAACTCTACGATAATCTCCAATAATTCTACCACGTCCGTAAGCATCTGGCAGACCGGTGATAATACCAGTATGTCTTGCTTTCTTCATTGCATCAGTATAAGCATCGAATACACCATCATTGTGTGTTTTACGATTCTCAGAATAGATTTCTTCTGTCTTTGAATCAAGTGTGTATCCATAGGATTCAAGCGCACTCTTTACCACACGAATACCACCGTTTGGCATGATACCTCTTTTCAAAGGCTTATCTGTCTGAAAACCTACGATTAACTCTCTATCCTTATCTAAATATCCTGGTCCGAATGTTGTTATTGTTGAAGGATGTGAAGTTTCAGCATCAATGATGCCTTTCTTTGTTTCTTCCTTCATTAATTCCATTGTCTTCTCCCATAATTCAGTGGTTCTCTTGGTTGGTTTTGCCAAGAAAGAGTCATCACCTTCATAAGGAGTGTAGTTATGTTGGATAAAGCTACGAACATTTACATAGCTCATCCAACTGCCTGGATCAAATTCATACCATTCTTGTCTCATATTAAGCCTCCATACACCGCACACGCGGCATCTTTAAAAAGATTACAACTGTTGTAATCATTAATTTTATCTACTATTTAATAATAATCTTTTTTGTTATTTTTTTCAATAGGAAATGATAATAGTTATCACTTCTAATCTCACATTTTATTATGAAATATATACAAATTTTTATGTTATTTTTTTAACTTTGTGCAATTTAGATTAAATGTATTGGTAAAAATGTGACTAAAATTAATAAACATATTTATACAAAACATACTAAACAAAAAGAGCCTTTTTATTATTTCCATTACTCTCTCATTTTATTACATTAATACGTTAAATGTTAGAACAGAAGTGATTCTGTAACCTTTAACCATTTATCTGTTTGATATATTTCAAAATCTATAATCTTATTCTCTGGTGTGCTATAAATCAGTTCTCCATTCTCTGTACTAATTAACAGATAACTTTTATCCAAATAGTAATTCACTTTATCTGCAAAAACTATAAACTCCTCTTTATCAAAAGCGCTTTCTTTCGTCCTTGCTCCATAATCAAAGCAGTAATAGCCACTATCTAAGATAGAAAGCGTACCTGTTGGATTCAGTTGATATACTGAAAAAATAAACTCTGCAAGTCCTGTGCTGGAATAGGGATTAAATAAAAAGAGGTAATCCTGACCGTCAATTTTACACAAATATATGGAGTTCCATCCTGCATGAGACGTATGTGCCTGTTCCATTAAAAGGACATTATCTTCGCTGTCCATTACTTCTAAAATTACAAAATCATTTGCATTAGATTTAGAGATCGTAAGCTTCTCCAGGATACCATCCTGTGTTAGGTCAGCATCAAATTCACTTACTGTATTCACAAGTCCTAAGGATATCTGTTCCCTTATATACTCTTCATCCTTCACTAAATAATAATTTAACCTTTTTATTTTCTTAGTTTCATTATTTGAATTCTTTAAAGTAATCACTATACCCGTATACATCTCTTCATCAAATTTCACAGAGGAAATACTGTAATCTTGATCCTCATTTTCATAAATAGCATTTCCCTGTATATTACATACTGTATTATCATGTATATAGACAAGGCTATTTGCCGGATCGTCCTTCCAAATAATATTAGTTCCGAAAGCATCAACTACATAATCAAGCTTTTCTACATCAAAAACGCCTATATAACTCTCATTACTATCTGAACTTCCTATTAACAGGATTTTGGGCTCTGCATACTCTTTAGAAAGCAAAAAACTTTCCTTTAAAGAAGTGATTCTCTTATCTCTATCTTTCAGCAAATAAGTTATTCCATTTAACTCAAAACCAGTGTCATTATATTTAAATGTACTCTTTATATTTTTAATATACAGACTCCTAATATCATTCATCCCAACTTCATTGTATTCATCATAGTATAGTTTGCCATTAATGGATATAATTTGGTTTGTATATACTATTATCGTTACTAATTCTCCCCCATCTTTTGAAAGAAAGCTAAGGGAATAATCGTATTGGTTCACATATTCTTTACTATTGTCGTATGCTTTGAATTTTGTAAAGCTTTCTGCTATTTTATCTACATCATACCTTCCTGATATCGTAATACCCTGACTATTCGATATACTTTTAATTAGAATTGACGATGTATCTGAAAGATCAAGTTGAACACTGCCATCTATGTTATTTACTATAAAAGAAGGTGCTGTAGTTGGGGTTGGCGATGTGACTGATGGAGTCGATATGCTGGTTGGAATTGTAGTTAGAGTAATTGATGGTTCTTGAACAAACTCCTTCTCGTCATTAGATTTCATAGAACATGATGCTAACAAAAGTGTTAAAAGACTAATTAATAATACAATTTTCTTCATTATTACGCTCCCCCTTATTCATAAGTACTTCCAACAATTAATTCCCTCTTTGTGTTGCAAATGCATCATTTAAATATTCATTTTATTTTGTAACCGTTGTCTTATTATATAGTTTTATCTCCTAACTAAAAGTTTAATTGGTTATTAATATAATTTCAATAAATTTTCTGCGTAATTAATAATAACGGAGAGGATTCTCCTGTCTCTTCCGTTCTTTTTAATTATTAAAGAACTCTATGAAATAGACGTTTAAATTTTTACCGTTGAAATATTTACAATTTAAACTATAATATACATATATTTACTGTTAAACTCAAAAAATTCACATATGGATAAGTGATTCAAATATTAGTTGTCTGATACATAGGAAAATATATTGAGGAGAAAGCAATGAAAAAATCAAGATTATTTTACATAGTAATTATTTTAGTAGTATTCATAATCATTACATCTATCACCCTTGTATTAATGATATTTTTACAAAAAATTAAAGTTAACGAACACGAAACTGTTGCAAAGGCGGTTCTTACAAAAACCTATGCTGCTACTTTAAAAGATTATGAAAACCTGACAAACGCACTTATACAGAGCTCGGAAAATGATGATATGCTTTTTGATTATCTTAAGAAGAAGTACGGGAAGCAACTAACAGATAACGGCTATACTAAATTTCTTTCTAACCGTGTAGCTTTAACAGCAGCAAAAATTGCCTATGAAGAAAACTCGGATCTCATGGTCTCATCTATTGAATTAGAACCAAAAGATGCGGTTTCAGGAGGTAAACGCTTTGATTTTACCGTACAGGTTCAAGCGGAAAGGGATGAGTTAGAATCATTTACTTTTAAGGGAAGTATTTCATTGGTTCAAGAAGATGGGCATTGGAAAGTTGAGGGAATAATACCACGGTAAACGAAGGAAAAAGCAAAAATAATACCAAACAATAATATTATGCAAAATACTAGAAGTGAATAATAACTTTCTCAAGAAACCTTGAGAAAGTTATTATTCGTTTTTCATGTTATATTAAAACTAACTTACAAATTACTATACCCCATCAAACTCGCATCCACAGCCTTCGCCACCTGTCGCCCTTCCCAAATAGCCCATACAACTAACGACTGTCCGCGACGCATATCACCTGCGGTAAACACCTTATCTACATTGGTCTGGTATCTATCAACTTCTGTCTTAACATTCGTTCTTCCATCAAGTTCTAAGCCAAATGCCTCTGCAATATAAGACTGGGTACCAAGAAAACCTGCCGCAATCAGAACTAGGTCAATCTCAAGCTCCTGCTCACTTCCAGCAACCTCTACCATATTCATACGTTTGGTAGCTTCATCAAGCTTGCTCTCCAGACGAACAATAATTACCTTGCACAGATTACCGTTCTCATCCGCAATAAATTCTTTCACTGTTGATTGATATAGTCTTGGGTCACTGCCAAACACTGCTGCCGCTTCCTGCTGACCATAATCTGTTTTGCAGATTTTTGGCCATTCTGGCCAAGGATTATTCTCGGCTCTCTTATCTGGAGCCTTTGGCATCATTTCAAGCTGTAATACCGAAGCTGCACCCTGACGAATGGAGGTACCAACACAGTCGTTACCGGTATCACCGCCACCAATAACCAATACCTTCTTATCCTTTGCACTTAGGGTAAAGGAGTCCATATGAGCTACCGTGGTCGTTCCTGCATCTAATAAATCCTTTGTAGCAGACTTTAGGAAATCCACAGCAAAGTAGATACCTTTCGCCTCTCTGCCTGGTGCTTTTATATCTCTAGGATTAGAAGCTCCACAAGCGAGAATTACGCTGTCATACTCTTGTAAAATGTCCTCTGCCTTATAATTTTCACCAACATTAGCAGAAGTTACAAAAGCTACACCTTCCTGCTTCATAATATCAACACGGCGTTCAATCACATGCTTTTCTAACTTCATGTTAGGTATACCATACATCATCAGACCACCAACACGATCCGAACGTTCGAATACCGTTACACTATGACCTCTTTTATTTAACTGGTCAGCTGCTGCCAGTCCTGCTGGTCCTGAACCAATGACTGCAACCGTCTTGCCTGTGCGAAGTGACGGAGGATTGGCAGTAATATAACCAGCTTCATAACCGTATTCAGCAATTGCATATTCATTATCTTTAATTGTCACCGGATCTCCATTTAAGCCACAAGTACAGGCAGCTTCACAAGGAGCAGGACATACACGCCCTGTAAACTCCGGAAAATTATTAGTCTTCATAAGCCTTGCTAAGGCTTGCTTCATATTTCCTCTATATAAGGAATCATTCCATTCGGGTATTAAATTCTTCAGCGGACAACCGGAAGCCATACCACCGATGATCATGCCTGACTGACAGAAGGGAACGCCACATTCCATACATCTTCCACCCTGACATTTTCTATCTTCCATAGAAAGTGGCTGATGGAATTCATCAAAATGCTTAATTCTATCTAATGGTGCTTCTGCAGCGGTTTCCGTTCTTACATATTCCATAAATCCTGTTGGTTTTCCCATAGTTACCTCCATGATGGCGCCTAGCGCCATACCATAATTTGATGATAGGGATTCTCTTTTAAAACTTTATATTTAATATAACTTAACCTTGCTTGATAAATCAGCTCTAACACCTAATGAAAGTATTTGTTGCGGTCTTTTCAAAACTGCGCCTTATTTACAATTGGTTAATTCACTTAGAGAATTCGAATATGGCTTAGAGCTAAAAATAAGCATGTTTGACGAACATCGTGAGGAGTTTGCGATTTTTAGCTCTGCTCTGCCATAGGAGAAATCTCTTAGTGAATTCCAATTATAAATTGAAGTCAGTGTGAAAAGACTGCAATAAGTACTTTCTCCTTCGCTTAAAACGCTGATTTTTCAAGCATATCAAACCATTACATTAACCACGAGTATTCGCGAAGAACGCTTCAATCTGTGCCTGTTCACTGCTAAGTCCCTTTTCTTCCATCTGTACAATGGTAAGCAGCATACGTCTGTAGTCATGAGGTATAATCTTTTTAAACTTCGGTAGGTAATCTGCGAAATTCTCCAGAATCAACTTACCTTTTGCAGAGTTTGTATTTTTTACATGTTCGGTAATCATCTCTTTCAGCTCAATCACATCATATTTCTCTGTCACGGCTTCAAAAGCAATCATACCCTTATTCAGTTTCTTGTAAAGGTCACTGTTCTCATCCAGCACGTAAGCTATACCGCCGCTCATACCAGCTGCAAAGTTCTTTCCAGTCTTACCAAGAACCACGACTCTACCACCGGTCATATATTCACAACCATGATCGCCAACACCTTCAACAACTGCCAATGCACCTGAATTACGTACACAGAAACGTTCTCCTGCCACACCGTTAATAAATGCTTTACCACTGGTTGCACCATATAAGGCTACATTACCTATGATAATATTTTCATCTGCTTTAAAGGTACTGGACTTTGGTGGATAAGCAACTAATTTACCACCGGAGAGGCCTTTACCAAAGTAATCATTACTATCACCTTCCAGTGCTATGGTAAGTCCCTTCGGAATAAATGCACCAAAGCTCTGTCCACCACTTCCTGCTGCCTCTATCACATAACTGTCATCCTTGAGACTGGTTCCAAACTTTCTGGTAAGCTCTGAACCAAGAATGGTTCCAAAGGTACGATCTGTATTGGAGATTGGAAGCTTCACTTTCTGAGCATGCTTTTCGCTTAATTTGAATTTCTTAAGGAGAACTTTCTCATCTATAGAATTCTCTAGCTCAAAGTCATAGATCATTTCAGAATCGAAATGTACCCCTTCGCCTTTTTCTATAAATGGATTATTTAATACCTTACTTAAATCCACTAAGCTTGCTCTTTCATCTACTTTTGCAGATGCTTTCACTTTTAATAAATCCGTACGGCCGATTAAGTCATCCACATTGCGAATGCCCAGCAGAGCCATGTATTCACGTAATTCCTGTGCCACAAAGCGCATGAAGTTTTCTACGTATTCTGGTTTACCAGCAAACTTTTTACGAAGTTCAGGGTTCTGTGTTGCCACACCCACAGGACAGGTATCCAGGTTACATACTCTCATCATGACACAACCTAGAGTAACAAGTGGAGCTGTTGCAAAACCAAATTCTTCAGCACCAAGTAATGCAGCGATTACAACGTCACGACCGGTCATCAACTTACCATCTGTCTCAATTACTACTTTATTACGTAGTCCGTTCATAATCAAAGTTTGATGTGTCTCTGCAAGACCTAATTCCCAAGGAAGTCCTGCGTTATAAATAGAGGTTCTTGGAGCTGCTCCTGTACCACCGTCATAACCAGAAATCAGGATAACTCCTGCACCAGCTTTCGCAACACCTGCAGCAATGGTACCAACGCCAGCCTCTGATACTAGCTTAACTGAAATTCTTGCATTTTTATTTGCATTCTTAAGGTCAAAGATTAATTGCGCTAAATCTTCGATCGAATAAATATCATGATGCGGTGGTGGAGAAATTAAACCAACACCTGGTGTTGAATGTCTGGTCTTTGCAATCCAAGGATATACCTTTTCTGCTGGTAACTGACCACCTTCACCCGGTTTTGCACCCTGTGCCATCTTTATCTGAATTTCTCTTGCACTCACCAAATATTCACTTGTAACACCAAAACGTCCGGAGGCTACCTGCTTAATTGCAGAGCATTTGTTTAGTCCATCCTCGCCTACCTTAAGACGATCCAGTGATTCACCACCCTCACCGCTGTTGGACTTACCACCCAGACGGTTCATGGCAATGGCAAGTGCCTCATGAGCTTCTTTCGAGATAGAACCATAGGACATCGCTCCTGTTTTAAAACGCTTAACGATGGAGTCTACACTCTCAACTTCCTCCACAGAGATACCCTCTTCCGGATAACTCATCTCCAAAAGTCCTCTTAAATGAACTCTTTCCTGTTCTTTGGTCAACTGCTTGGAGTATTCCTTGAACATCTCATAATTACCTGTTCTGGTGGACTGTTGAAGCAAATGTATGGTTTGTGGATTATACAAATGCTCCTCTTTACCACTGCGCAGTTTATGGGAGCCATTGCTATCCAGTGTAAGATCTAAATCTAAGCCCAGTGGATCAAAAGCTTTGGAATGTAAGGTATCTACCTGTTTTTCCATCTCTTTTAACTTGATACCACCAACACGGCTTACTGTTCCGGTAAAATACTTGTCGATTACCTCTTTGCTGATACCAATCGCTTCAAATATCTTAGAACCCTGATAGGACTGAATTGTTGAAATACCCATCTTGGAAGCAATCTTTACAATACCTTTGATTACTGCTTTGTTATAATCATCTACCGCTGCATAGTAATCTTTATCCAGCATATTATTATCAATCAGCTGACGGATGGTTTCCTGTGCCAGATAAGGATTAACCGCACAGGCACCATAACCTAACAAGCAAGCGAAATGATGTACATCTCTTGGTTCCGCACTTTCTACTATCATAGCAAGTGCTGTTCTCTTTCTGGTACGAACCAGATGCTGTTGCAGAGCAGATACTGCCAGTAAGGAAGGAATTGCAACATGATTTTCATCCACACCACGGTCGGAAAGGATTAGAATATTTGCGCCTTCTTTATAGGAACGGTCTGCTTCCACACATAAATGCTCAATCGCCTTTTCCAGTGAAGTATTCTTATAATAAATCATAGGAATAACCTCGACCTTAAAGCCAGGTATTTTTGAGTAGCGGATTTTTAATAAATCTGTATTTGTTAATATTGGATTATTTACCTTTAATACCTTACAGTTCTCAGCATTTTCCTCAAGAATATTGCCATCTTCGCCAATATAAACAGAGGTTGCTGTAACAATCTCCTCACGAATTGCATCAATCGGAGGATTGGTTACCTGTGCAAATAACTGCTTGAAATAGTTAAACAATGGAGGGTTACTGGAGGATAATACCGGTATCGGTGAATCCGCACCCATAGCTGCAACCGCTTCCTGTCCACTGCTAGCCATAGGAAGAATTGTAGTGCGATAATCCTCATAGGTATATCCAAATGCCTTTTGAAGTCTTGCAAGTTCCTCATCGGAATACTCGATTACCTTCTTATTTGGAATGTGAAGGCTCTTTAACATAACCAGGTTTTGATCTAGCCACTCTCCGTAAGGTCTACGGGTGGCATAGCTGTTCTTTAAGTCCTCATCGTCTATTAATTCACCCTTTACGGTATCCACTAAAAGCATTTTACCGGGACGAAGTCTTTCCTTCTTAACAATCTTATCTGCTGGTATATCAAGTACACCAACCTCGGAGGAAAGCACCAGATAATCATCATTGGTAATATAATAACGGGAAGGTCGAAGACCGTTACGGTCTAGTACTGCTCCCATAATGTCACCGTCGGAGAATAGAATAGACGCAGGTCCGTCCCAAGGCTCCATCATCGTCGCATAGTACTGATAAAAGTCACTTTTCTCTCTGCTGATAGCAGAATCATTACTCCAGGGTTCTGGAATTGTAATCATTACAGCAAGTGGCAGATCCATGCCGCTCATAACCAAAAATTCCAAGGTATTATCGAGCATTGCCGAGTCAGAACCTTCTACATTGACTACCGGCAAAACCTTATGCAGCTCCCCTTTGAGATGCACAGATTCCATGGTCTCCTCTCTTGCTAACATCTTATCCGCATTACCGCGGATTGTATTTATTTCACCATTATGGACAATTAAACGATTTGGATGCGCTCTCTGCCAGCTAGGATTAGTATTGGTGGAGAATCTGGAGTGTACAATTGCTATTGCACTCTCATATGCTTCATCCTGTAAATCCCCAAAGAAGAGGCGTAATTGTTTTACTAAGAACATACCTTTATATACAATGGTACGACTGGATAAGGAAACCACATAGGTATTATCATTACTCTGTTCGAAGACTCTTCTTGCAATGAAGAGCTTGCGGTCAAAATCCACTCCCTTTGCTACATTTGCTGGTTTCTTGATGAAACACTGAAGAATGTGTGGCATACATTCAATTGCTCTTTCTCCTAAGGTCTGTGGTTCAATTGGAACCTCTCTCCAACCTAAGAATTTCAAGCCTTCTTTTTCTACTACAATCTCAAACATTTTCTTTGCTTGATTTCTGCTTAGTTCATCCTGTGGGAAGAAGAACATACCAACGCCGTAATCACGTTCACCACCAAGTTCAAATCCCAGTGGCTTAGTTACCTTAGAAAAGAACTTATGGGATATCTGAAGGAGAATACCAACACCATCTCCAGTCTGGCCATTGGCATCTTTACCGGCACGGTGTTCTAAATTCTCAACAATTTTTAAGGCATTCTCAACAGTTTCATGAGTTTTCAGACCCTTCATGTGCACAACTGCACCAATACCGCAATTATCATGTTCAAATCTAGGATCATATAATCCCTCTGGAACCTGTGTAATTTCCTCTCGTCTTTTTTCGTTCATATGCATTCCTCTTCCTTTATTTTATTTAACAGCAACTTGATTCAAATTAACTAGACCGAGCACATTCGTTCATCACCAACCTAATAACATCGTGAGAATGTACACCAAATCGAAACTTATTTGCTCGGTGAGCTTTTTGATGTTTTATTTGAAACATCAAAAAAAGCGCCTCTAGACTTCCAAATTGAAGTCTAAAAACGCCTTTGTTTTTATTGAGCTGATTATAATATAGTTTATTCTAGAATGCAAGTAATTTGATTAACTTTTTTTGTAATTACATTATTTTATTAGAATATTAATGGAATAAACCTATTTATATAAGGTAATCTCTATTTTTTCATTAATATTTTAAAGTTTTTATCCCCACCTATTAATGTTAATAAAATCAATATATTTGCCGATATATATAACAGGCTACAAATCAATAAAATTGTTATACAAGGACATAAAAAGGAGGCGAATGCTTTGGATATATCAAATAAATTAAGAACTACCCAGCAGGGTAAGGCGAAATCTTCTAATATTGAAACTGCTAAAGCTAAATCTGCTGCCCTGCATACAGCTAATGATGATAAATCCATGCCTCCCTTAAAAGAAGGTCAAATTGTAAAAGGTCAAATCGTTGATCTTCGCTATCAGGAAGTCAAAATTCAAATAGAACCGGGCAATCAGATTATATCTGCAAAATTAGCAGGGAATATTCCTTTATCCATCGGACAACAGGCAAGCTTCATCGTTTTCGAAAATAGTTTAAATCAGATTCTCTTAACATTTCGTCCTGATAATCCTTTAACTATCAATGACGCAATGATAATGAAAGCCTTGAATGCAGCAATGCTGCCAAATACAGACCGAAATCGCTTGCTGGTAAGTGAAATGCTAAAGCATCAATTACCAATTGATACCACGACTTTACAAAACTTTATTCGTCTTTCACAAGCTAATACAGAGTCATCACCCGAAACACTGATTTTTATGCATAAAAATAACATACCACTTAATCTAAGTAATCTAGGTCAAATAAACGAGTTACTGAAAGGTGCAGCACAGCTTACTAATCAGATAAATCAGACAGCCAAAAATATAACCGAGTTGTTCACTGCAACCAATCCTAGCTACTCCCCCATTGTAAGGTCTGAGAATGCTATACTTAATGCTGACTTAGAGACAAACCAACCTTCAGCCTTACAAACCGCTGGTTCAGCAGGTTCCGTACTTAGAGCAACCTTGCTAAATACAAATCAAAGCCTGATTAACCTATTATATCCTGAAGATGCCAATAAAATAGTGCAACCTACGGCTACAACACAAGCTCACACCACCTTAGGTAATCAATCCTTAAGTAATGCTCCCTCTGTGGCAACTGCAACAAATATTATGGATGAGATTCCCGGTAGTATCCCTATGAACACTGACAAAGCTGCACCTTTACTAAATGAACTTTTAGGTCAATTAGATCGAGCTAAACTCGCTGACCTTCTTTCTGAATTACCAATAGAGCCCTCCACCAAGCAACTGTTATTGGAGGGAACTTTACCTATGAAGGAGGTTCTAGGCTTTATTCAAACTGCGTTGCAAAAGGGGGATACGAATACACTGCACTTTCTTCAAACTCCACTCTACGCTAAACTGTTGGAGGAAGCCTTATTACAGCGATGGACACTTACGCCGGAAAAAGTTGCTATGCAAGAGGAAGTTAACAACTTATATCAACAGGTCGATAAAGACCTTGGTTCCATTCATCATCTGCTAAAAAATATTGAAGAGAATGCAGACGTTCGTTCTTTACAAGAACCAGTTCAGAATTTGCAAAACACTGTAGGTTTATTAAGGGATTTTCAAAATGTATTTACCTATCTTCCCATACCCGTTCAATTTAAAGAACAGCTAAGTCATGCTGATCTCTATGTTATGACTAGAAAAAAATCCACCGTTTTAAGCGATGAACCCCTTAGTGTACTTATTCATTTAGATATGACCAATCTTGGTTCCATGAATATTAAGCTATCAATGACACGTGAAATGCTGCAGGTTTCCTTTCATATGGAAAATGAAACTTCCTGCAACCTATTAAGAGCTAACCTGCCTTCGCTGACCGAAGCTTTAGAATCAAAAGGGTATCATGTTACAGCAAGTATTCATCAGGAAACTATTAGTCCTGATATAATTAGCAGTACACTGGATGATTCCCTGCAATCGGATGCTGTTAAGCGTTATTCGTTTGATATCAGGACATGATATGCAAAATATATCCCTCAGTAATTTAACAATAGGAATCGACAAGTCGCTTCACTCAGTGAATAGAGAAGACCTAAACAAATTATTTACATCTGTTTAGGTCCTTCTATAGAAAGTTACTCTATGTCATTCTTACTTCATTTTATTCTTCTGTTTGTTGGTCTATTTTCTCTTCATATTCATCGAAGATATACCCTAAGACGGTAGCCATTCCAACAAACTCACAGCCATATAGTGTTTTCTTATCCTCTAATGCTTGACTGCGGATAATCTCAACCACAGTATGAAGGGTATCACCATTGTCTCCTAAGCTGATATTTGCATTGAAATAGTAACCCAGTGGTAGAACACTTTCAGAAATAAAGCCTATCCCTTCTCTTGAAATATTAATTACTTCAATTGGTGCATTTAAATCACTTACCTGCACATTATCCTGCTTATATAAATTTAGTATCTCCAATGACATTGTTGCCGGTAATCGTCTAGATTTTCTTCTCTCTTCCATCGTAATCCTCCATACTATCTCATGAATATCTTATTCTTTAGTAAAAACTGTATGTCTTCATTATAACTTAAGTATTACAGTTATACAATATGGAGAATATTTGAGTTTCACAATATTATCCGTACTATCTTTATTTCAGGATAGTTTAAAAACATCCATATTGAAAAACAGGTATATTGCTGTGGTCCATCACTTAATTGTAACCATACCAGTATATTTCTTCCCATATATGGTTGCAATTATTGTAACTTGCCCTTTTTTCTTGGCAATTATTTTTCCAGTACTGCTTACCGTAGCTATAGATTTGTCACTGGATTTCCAGGTATATAATGCTTTACTATTAAAGGATACGGTATATATTTCGCCAACAGCAAGCGTTAATTTCGTCTTTTCCTATAGGGTATGGTTAGTCGTTCCAATCGAAGGCAGTACCAAAAGACAGACACTCTCTTGAATCTCAGTTAACACAATAGATATGTTTATGCTTTCCAGTTTAGTGCACTTTGCAAATCCAAATTATTATTGACCAAGATGTAATATTATAGTATTATAAGATAAATTATTGGTAAATTTTAGATATTTAATACAAACAATAAAATTAATATTATATGCAATTTAAGTATGCTGTTTTCATTAAATACTTCTACTTATGCTGATGCATTAAATGACATAACAAGCAAAGTAGCGAAGTCAAAAGATAAAATCTTTTCAACGATATGGAGTAAGCTGTTGTTCATTATAGTAACGATACAAAATATATTTGTAACTAATGTCAAGTCGTTTGGGAGAGCAGATATATTGCTTCTCCCAAACGGTTTTGTTTGTACTACAGTAACGCTATATTAAAGTAGATACGACTAAATAAACTTAAATATATGCAATGTATCTAGACATCAATTTACGTCTGGTTCTAATATTTATGTGTATTATACAAGGTGAATTTAATAATTATGCGTTTTTGCTTTGGTTTCAAAGTCAAGATTTCTTAAGACTAAAATATTGCATAGTTTTACGGATAAGATGGAGGAAAAATATGAATTATTTAATATACTTGAAACGTTCGTTTAAGCTCAGGTTGAAAAGACATATGATATTACATGTCATATTAACCTGTGCAATTATTTTGCCCCTTATTATTTCTATTTACCGTGATAGTATAATTTTCGGACAACAATTGCTTGTTAAGCATTATACGCATGGTCAAACATATCATATTTTAAATGCTAAGTTGGAACATCTTGAGTATTTCAAAAGTATACCAGGCCTATCCTCTTTCTACGAAGATAATACAATATTTATCAATATCATGTCCGTGGAAGATGCAAATAACCCTGTGAGAAAAGAAGAATTTAATAAAACTCTTATCAGTGTACTGGATGAAATAAAAGATGAAAAACTAATACTATCCGATATGTCGCATTTTGGAAGTGACGAGTCATACGACATGTTTCCCAATCAATTACTGTTCGTAAACGCATTCATTATGCTCTTTTCTTTAATTATTGTTCAATCTGCATATAAAAACCATCTTGATAAATTTACTCCAGACATAGGTATTTTAGTTTCCTGTGGTGCAAAAAATGATCAAATCCAAAAGATCTTTTTATATGAATTACTCATCACATTTTTAACATCTGTCTTGTCGGCAGTTTCCATTTCTTCTGTGCTTATGTATATACTATTCCATTATTTTTTACAAGTGAAAGATGTTGGAAACCTTACATGGTTAATTTTTAGAATTAATCCTATAAATTTGCTACTTCATATACTTGCTTTTGGTATTGTCCTTTTATTGGTAATAGTTTTTTGCTTGAAGAAAAAACTTAAGCAGACTTCTATTAAAATGTTAAACTCATATGAAAGCGGCGAAAAGGCTAAACATTATAGTAAAATGATGACTATTGAAAACAGTTCAGTTAAATCACTGGGAAAGTTATTGTCACATCGTACAAAGAGACAATTTATTAATTGTTTAATGATTTCTATCCCAATCACAATTACAGTTATCTTTATTTTTAATTATCTAATCATAAATATTGAAAATATCAGCAAAAAACCTGACTTCGAAATTACAATCCATGAAAATGCTCTCATATCAAATGATAAAGGAATATCTAAGGATGATATTTCATTTGTCAAGAATATTGCAGGAATCAAAAATGTAAAAGAAGAACTAAACCTTTCAACCACTAAGTATATTATTAAAGATGATCGTATGGAAGGGTATGCACTGGTGGTAAATGGAAATGACCGATATTCACAAACTTTTATACGACCGTATAATGACATAGAAGATTCATTAAAAAGCAAGGATTTTTCTTTAGATAAATATAATGTTGCCGTAAACAAGAACCACGAATATTTAAAATATAAGATCGGTGATAAGATTTATCTTTACTTGAATGAGATACGTTTGAGTGATGAGTTTATTATACATGATGAAAATGAGCAAAGTAATCCGAATGTTGAGCATGAACATTCAGCTGAAGGATTATTAACTATTTCAAAGCCAATTGAATTAACAGTTGTGCAACTGCTTGATTATGAATGGACAGATCGTATGTTTCCAATTTATTTTACAGATGAAATGTTTTTGGAATTGACAAGAGGAGAAGCTATTTATACTTTGCAGTTGAAACTTGACGTTCCAAGTGAAAGTGATGAAATAGTTTCTGTCATTCAAAGCAAATTTGATGGTATTGAGTATACGATAACGAATAATTATGAAATATATGAGAAAAACAGTGAGTCTTCGACTGGTGTATATATTATGGCTTTAGTCATATTTGGCATAATGTTTGTTTTTATCTTAGTCATTTTGCACGTAAAATTATCCGACTATGTTGAAACGCAAAGTAAAAATATCCGTCTATTTTATATTTTGGGTGCTTCAAAATCAGATATTTATGATTCCTACATGCAATTGCCTTTGAATATATCAATGTTTAGCATTGTTGTTTCCTTTATAATTGGATTAGGTTTTTGTAACTTGTTTTTTCGAAATACAGGATACCATCTACTTCTGAACATAACAACTACTGTTATACATCTTATCATTACAATGCTAATTTTAGCAGCCTACATTGCTCCTGTTCATTCCACTCTTAAGAAGAAATTGAAACAATTATAGAAAGTGAGGTTAATATGGGTATAGTTACAACTAATGGGCTCACAAAGCTATATAGGCAAGGTGAGACGACAATTACAGCTGTCAATAATGCAAACATTAACATTGAAAAAGGGGATTTAGTATCTATCATTGGAAAATCGGCTTCCGGAAAAACTACACTGCTTAATCTGATTGGCTGTATTGATAAACCGACCGAAGGAGATATTGAAATTGATGGTATTAATATTGCGAACGCTTCTAATGATGTGCTTGCAAAAATAAAGCGTCAAAAAATTGGATACATATTTCAAGATTTTAATTTAATTCCTATATTAACAGCAGAAGAGAACATTATTATGCCGGTATTACTTGACTCAAGAAAACCGGATAAGGCTTATTTAAATGAACTTTCTGATTTTTTAGGAATACAGGACAGATTAAAACATCTCCCATCAGAATTATCTGGCGGGCAAAAGCAACGAGTAGCAATTGCCAGGGCAATGATAAACCATCCCAGTATTATTCTCGCTGATGAACCGACTGGGAATCTTGATAAGAAATCTGCTGATGATATCATTCAATTACTATTAGACGTAAACAGACGCGGAAATACAGTTTTGCTTGTTACACATGACGAAAAATATGCAAATCTATGTAAGAAGCAACTTGTGATAAGTGATGGAAAACTTATACAGTAAATTTCCCTTTCTCAACCCATATAGCATTTTGAATAATTCTATCCATAGTTGTATCTGCATGAACTCCACCCCCAAGAAGATTATTGCAGCCGACTTGCTTGTGATGAATGCAGAAGATCGTAGAAGTCTGCTCCTGCATACTTTCTATCAATTCAAAATAGAAAGTGCTGTTATTCTTCTGTGAAATCTTCTAGCATACATTCATCCAGAATAAGTAAATCTCAACTGCTATATTGGGCAACTCAACAATAATAACATAAGGGATTTTTTACTTGAAGCTGAATCAAGTTGGGAACACACCTGCATAGCAGGCAATGTCGTCAACTTAAGCCGATTTAAGTGTTTTTAATATCTCATCAATTACGTTAGCCCTTGAAAAAGCATGCGAAATAAAGCTATTTCAAATGAAATAACTTCGACTGAACTGATTTAATGTGTATATAAGCAATTCTTCATATGTGAATAGAATTTTCGCCGAGTATGTTTGCGATATCTTCCGTATTTTCTATTCGGACGAACTATAGAACGTACCATTGCAGCTTCTTCTGTTAGCCCATATATTGTTTGGATCACAAAGTCCTTTTTTGATTTCAACAGTATTAAAATAATACTTTTTATTCTGCTTAAGATAAAACTACGGTTTGCTTAATAGGTATGCTTTTTAAAATTTAATGAGGAATCTGACGAAATTCTATTATCAGCTTCTTGTTTTAAAATAGCAGCAACATTAGAAAGGAACATCGCTACGTAAAATTCCTGTTTGATACATGTCGGTTTAAGGCTATTGAAATTTTCGATTTCAAGACGGTTTTTTAATTCACGGTACTTGCTTTCGATTCCCCAGCGAAGAGAATATAATACTTTGAAATGCGATTCGGCTAGTTGTTCTGGCATTAGACTAGTAACCAGCGCCATTTTTTGACTTGTTTGTCAAGTGCTTTTTGTGAATTTTCTTAAGTTGACGACATTGTCTGCATAGCAGGTGGTTTATTTTTCGCTATAATATTAGATAAAAGTCTGGGTTGCCAGCAATACGGCATTCCAGACTTTTCTTCTGTTTTTACTGTTGATCAAGGATTTCTTTTACTATCTGATTAATCATTCCTGGATCTGCTTTTCCCTTCATTTCCTTCATGGTCTGACCAACGATAAAGCCCATAGCTTTTACTTTACCACTCTTATAATCGGCTACAGATTGAGGGCTGTCTGCAACAATCTTTTCAATGGTAGTACGAAGAAGCCCATCATCATTCACCATACCCAATCCGTGTTTCTCCACGTATTTTTGTGGATCAACATTTTCCTTGAAGATTTTTTCAAATACTTCCTTGGCAACGGTACGATTAATCTTGTTACCATCCACCAACATGATTAGTGCAGAAAGCTGTGCAGGTGTGAAGCTGATTGCTTCTGGCTCCATTTCCTGTTCCTTTAATAAACGCATGGTTTCTACCATTAACCAGTTGGATACTTCTTTGGGTTTACCACAGAGAGCAACCGTTTCCTCGAATAAATCTGCCAAATGCTTCGAACCTGTAATAATGGAAGCGTCATAGGTCGGAATATCAAATTCCTTCTCATAGCGCTGCATCTTCTCATCACGAAGCTCCGGCTGACGGTTCTTAATTGACATTAACCATTCATCGCTAATCTCAATGGGTGGAAGATCTGGTTCTGGGAAATAACGATAATCCTGTGCATCCTCTTTGGAACGCATCGCAAAACTGGTATCCTTATTATCATCCCAACGTCTGGTTTCCTGAATAACTTTTTTACCATCTTCGATTAATTCAATCTGACGTTTACGTTCTCCTTCAATGGCTCTTGCAATTGCTTTAAAGGAGTTCATATTCTTCATCTCGGTTCTGGTACCAAATTCTTTTGCACCTACCTCACGAACGGAAAGGTTGATATCGGCACGCAGGGAACCCTCTTGCATCTTACAATCAGATACACCAAGGTATTGAAGGATTAATCTTAATTTTTCTAAGTAGGCAATTACCTCTTCGGCTGATCTCATGTCAGGTTCACTTACAATTTCAATCAGTGGAACACCACAACGATTATAATCAACTAAAGTACAATCTTCCCAGGGATCATGCACTAATTTACCCGCATCCTCTTCCATGTGAATTTCGTGTAAACGTACTGTCTTTTTACCGGTTTCCGTCTCAATCTCAATACCACCGTCTCTACAGATTGGAAGATATAATTGTGAGATCTGATAAGCCTTTGGAAGGTCAGGATAGAAATAATTCTTACGGTCAAACTTACATTTCTGTGTAATGGTACAATTAAGTGCAAGTCCTGCTGCCATAGCAAATTCAACTACTTGTTTATTTAATACCGGAAGTGTTCCCGGCATACCAGAACAAACCGGGCAAACATGTGTATTAGGGTCACCACCGAATTGGGTGGTACATCCACAAAAGATTTTAGATTTGGTGGCAAGCTCCACGTGTACTTCGAGTCCTATTACGGTTTCATATGCTCTCATGGTTATGCCTCCTTTCCTGCTGCAAGAATTGAAGCAGGTCTTTCATATTTCAGTGCCTGCTCAAAGCTATATGCCGCACGGATGATATCCACTTCACCAAAGTGCTTTCCAATTAACTGTAATCCAACCGGCAATCCCTTGGAATCTTTACCGCAAGGAAGGCTGATAGCAGGTAGCCCTGCAAGGTTAACAGATACTGTATAAATATCGGATAAGTACATTTTTAAAGGATCGGATAAGCTTTCTCCAAGACCCGGTGCAGTTTCAGGTGCGGTAGGGCCGAGGATAATATCATATTTTTCAAAGGCTTTTTGAAAACCATCATTGATGATGGATCTAACCTTAAGTGATTTGTTATAAAATGCATCATAGTATCCAGAGCTTAATACAAAAGCACCAATCATCATTCTTCGCTTAACCTCGCTGCCAAAGCCTTCGCTTCTGGTGAGCTTATAAACTTCCTGTAGTCCTTCAGCTTTTGGATCGCGATAGCCATATTTTACACCATCAAAGCGGGAAAGGTTGGAGCTTGCTTCTGCACAGGCGATTACATAATAGGAAGGAACTGCGAAATCAACACTATGAAGCTCAAATTCCTCTACAATTGCACCTTTCTGTCTTAAAATCTCTGCAGCTTCAAAGATTTTTGTCTTTACATCTGCTTCAAGTCCTGCTCCAAGATAATCCTTCGGTATACCAATACGCATTCCCTTGACATCATCCACAAGAGCTTTTGTATATTGATAGCTTTCTGTAGCTGCACAGGTGGAATCTTTGTCATCCTGTCCGGAGATTACTTCAAGTGCTGCTGCACAATCGGATACATTTCTTGCAAAGGTACCAATCTGATCCAGGGAGGATGCATAAGCGATTAATCCATAACGAGAAACCGTTCCATAGGTTGGTTTAATTCCAGTTACGCCACAATAACTTGCAGGCTGACGAATGGAACCACCGGTATCGGAGCCAAGTGCATAAAAAGCTTCTTCTGCTGCAACAGCTGCTGCAGAACCACCGCTGGAACCGCCGGGAACTTTACTGGTATCCCAGGGATTTTTAGTCTCACCAAAATGTGAAGTCTCGGTGGTACTTCCCATGGCAAACTCATCCATATTCGTCTTACCAATGATGATTGCTCCTGCTTTTTTTAACTTATCTATTACAGTTGCATCATAGATAGGTTCAAAATTGTAAAGAATCTTTGATGCACAAGTGGTTTTAACGCCCTTGGTACAGATATTATCCTTTACTGCCATTGGTACTCCGGCAAGAGGTGAATCCTCTAATTCGCCAGCATCAATTCTCTGTTGAACCTCTGCTGCCTGTGCATAAGCTTCTTCCTCTAAAACTGTTATATAACAATGATAATCTTTATCTCTCGCTTTAATAATCTCAAGCTGTGCTTTTACTGCTTCGGCAACGGTGATTTCTTTGGCTTTAATTTTCTTGCCCAGTTCAAGCGCAGTCATAGACGTTAAATCTATCATATAATCCCTCCATTTTTATGAAAACTTATTCACATACTGTAACCTCAATACAGTTCAAATCACCAAATGCAAGGGTGAACTTTCATGTTTTTCCAATGTGAAAGTGATTTTATGTTCACCTTTATTCCACGGTCTTTGGTACTGCGAAGCAGCCGTCTTTTTGTTTTGGAGCATTCTTTAATAATTCCACTCTATTATCCGTATTCGTCACTACATCCTCACGAAATACATTCTTTACTGGAAGAACATGTGACATAGGTTCAATCCCTTCTGTATCAAGTCCATTCATAGTCTCAATATAGTCCAAAATACGATCTAATTCACTTGCAACGTTTTGCTTTTCTTCCGCAGATACAGAAAGCTTTGCTAAGGCTGCAACATAATCTACGGTTTCCTCTGTTATTCTCATGGCGATACCTGCCTTTCTAACACCCTTTATTCAATTTAATCAACATCTTCGTATTGCTTTAATCTATTGATATTTCTTTTCAACCCACTTGTCTACTGCTCTATAATATTTCAAATTTTAATTCCAAAAGAATTTCAATAAATCATATATTTAAACATTAATCGACCATTGGGATAGTTAGTTACTACCATCTTATGGTTCCAAACGGGATACATCTCTAGGAAACATTGATGTTTCACGAACATTATGTTCATTCAACAACTTCATAGTCAGACGTTCAAGACCAATTCCAAGTCCCCCATGCTTTGGCATTCCATGTTTGTGTATCATTAAGAAGTTTGTAAAGTCTTCTGGATTCATGCCTCTTGCCACCATTTTTGCAACCTGTTCTTCATAATCATGAATTCTCTGTCCACCTGTTGTAATTTCCATACCCTTATATAATAAGTCAAAGCTTAACGTGAACTTTGTATCAGTTGGATCATCCATTGCGTAAAATGGTCTCTTCTTGGAAGGATAATGCGTTACAAATACAAAATCACTACCACATTCTTCCTTGAAGTACTTACCAATCAACACTTCTTCCTCTGGTTCCAGATCATATGGATTCTTAATCTTACGATTATACTTTTCAGATACAAGAACCTTTGCTTCATCAAATCGAACTGCTGGGATTTTATCAAGTTCGGGTAGTTCCACTTCAAGAAGCTTCAACTCTTTTGCATAACTGCTGTTTAAGAACTTAAATACATAACGAAGCATCTCTGTTTCCATTGCCATAATATCTTCAAAGCCTTTGATATAGCCCATCTCAAAGTCCAAACTGGTATATTCGTTTAAATGTCTGGTGGTATTATGCTTTTCTGCACGAAATACCGGAGCTGCCTCAAAAACTCTATCATACACACCTACCAAAGTTTGCTTATAGAACTGTGGACTCTGTGCTAAGAAGGCTTTGCTGCCAAAGTACTCTAACTTAAATACATTCGCTCCACCTTCGGCGTTACCAGCTACAATCTTAGGGGTACGTACTTCGGTAAACCCTTGGGAGAATAAGAAGTCACGAAAGCCTCTTACTATACCCTCCTGAATCTTAAATACCGCTCTTTCTCTAATATTTCTTAGCGAAATAGGACGATAGGTAAGTTTGGTTTCTAAGGAGGTTTTCATTTTCCACTTAGAAATTGGAAGTGGCAGCATGGTTCCTTCTTGTGGTGATGTCAGAACAGTTACATTGGTCAGTCTTACTTCAAAGCCATGAGGTGCTCTTTCCTCTGGGTGCAGAAAACCTTCCACTTCAACGGTCATTCCTTCCTTTATGTCCTTTAACTGGCACCCTGTTACACCAGCTTCAAAAACACATTGAACCAATCCTTCAGCCTTTCTTAAAACTACAAATGCTACTTCACCCATATCTCGAATGGTATGAATATAACCATTTAATTTTACGCTTCCATCCAACTGCCCACCAAGGATCTCACTAATCTCACTGGTTTCTTTCGCTACAATTCCTGTGATAAACTCCATTCCCATACCTCCATCGTATCTTAATACCAAATTAATTAATTTATAAACGAGACCGCTGTTTTCTGTAATACACCAAAATAGGAATGCAAATTCCTCACAGCTTTTATCAGCCCTATATAATTTTGTGTACACGAATTTATTCACTTTGCATTTAACGCAAAAAAGTCCCGAAGAACACAATTATTAATAATTGCATTCTTCGGGACGAGAAATCGAATTCCCGCGGTACCACCCGCATTGAGAGCATAGCCCTCCAGCTTAACACTTAACGCCGTGCCACGCACAAACCTACTATTCGTTCAATCTGTGGGCTCCAGAGTGTTCCGTATTCTACTTATCATCACAGGTGTGCTCTCAGTCGGTGGCTCACCATTCCTGTCGTTCGATTCTTCGGTAGAATAAAGTCTCTTTCATAGCCGATTCTTTATTATGCTTTTCATTTGACTTATATTAGCATATTGTTTTTTGAAAAGCAAGTATAAATATTCAATTCTTTTTACCTGTATTACTTATTAGTTTTCCAAACATCTAACTTTGGATAATCCGGAAACACATAACTGTAATAGTTTTTCGATAATATTTTCTCTGACACTGTAAACTTATTCTTAACAATTTTAGTCATGTTCTCAATATAATTCTCTGGTAAAGGATCATCCGTTAGCTTGATTACTTCGCCTGTAGAGGAATTATATTTCACCAAATCTGTAATATAGCTACGGTTTGATAATACCACCAATGGTGGCGCATCTGATAAAATATCCTGCCCCATAAGAAGTCTGGAATCATATTCTAATCCAAATAGATTTGACAAGGTAGGCAGAATATCCATACTGGAACATGGCTCATCAATTATAACAGTATCCTTCATACTTGGGGTCCAAAGAATAAAACTATTGCGATAGATTTCAAAATTAGGCTCTATTTCATGTCCTGCAAGTTCATCATACTTCTCCTTTTCCCAGCCATAAGGATAATGATCCGCACTTAATGCAATTACAGTTTTATCTGCCACACCAGCTTCTTCTAATTTCTTAATTAATTGCGCTAAGGCCTTATCCAGCTCAATCTGACAGGAAATATAGGCTTTCACATCGTCTGAATATGGCAAGTCAGCTACTAATTCACGATTTTTATAGGACATCATATTACCTGTAAAGCTATAGTTCATGTGACCGCTAACAGTCATATAATATACATGGAATCGATCCTCGTTAATATACTCATCAACAGATGCATTAATCATTTCTAAATCTGACTCCGGCCAAATATCTGGATTCTCCAGTTCAAGTCCATTACCCTTACCTTTATAAACATATCCTAAATTCGGGTGTGTTAAATCTCTTTGATAGTAATCAAAGGTGTGTGCATGGTATGCCTTACTCTTAATACCTAATAAATCAAACTGATTACCCAAGGAAAATGGCCATAAATTATTTCTGCCATGGTACATGCTTCGGGTTCCGATTGGTATGATACCATTCATTGCAACAAATTCACCATCACTGGTACTGGTCTGCCATAAGGCAGTATAGAAATTATTAAACACAAAACCTTCATTTGTTAACTTATAAAGTGTTGGCGTTTTCTCCTTGCTGATTGCATGCATTGAAAATCCTTCTGCAGTCAACATAATCAGATTATACCCCTCAAACATTCCTGTATATTCATTCTTGTTGGTCGGAGTAATATTTGCAAAATATTCATGCAAAGATTTTATTGTATCATTATCCTCTGCCGCAGCAAGAGCATTAAAATCAATGTTCATTACATTAGGTGAGGTATCAATTGGTATTGGCGTAGGGGTAGGATCAGCTACTGGTGTCACGTCATTTGGATTGACCGCTGGTGCTTTTGTGGGCTTTGGTGTTGGAGTTGGAAGCTGCACTACCGTATCATCCAAATCCAGACCTTCCTGATCGTTGAGTAATCTTGAAAGATCCATCCTGGTCATAGTTGTTAGCCCAAGCTGTTCTCCCGCTAAATCAGGAACTTTTGAATTAAAATATAAATCGTACGGACTATAATCAGCCTTACCAAAGGTTAAAAGCATTAACATCGCTATTATTTGAAAAATTCCCGCAGACCCAATGAGAATTAGTTGTTCCTTTATTCCTCTCCTCTTATAATCCATTTGCTTCGTGATAAATGCCAATATAATAATAGGAATTATCAACAGGAATACGCCTGCAATATTTTCTTTCAAGGATATAATTATTTGCTCTCCAAAATTCGTTACTGCATCACTTGCCATTCCAAGTGATTGAAATGAAAAGTAAACCTTAAAGATAGAAAAATAGATTAATTGTACCATGAATAGGAAGCAAATAGCTGCAGTTACAACCCATAAAATCACTTTGTTTAACTTCGTATAGAATAGACCAGTGAATATTCCAATTACTATGGCATAAGGTATCCCAAGTAATATCGGAAATATAATTTTATTGTCAATTGAACGATAAAGTAGAAGGTGGAGTGTTATTTCAAGATAAAAAATTGCACCAACAAGAAATAAGATTGGAACAACAAAATTACTACCTGATAAATTAAGGTATCCCTTCCAACTATCTTTTAATTTTTTTTGCAGCCCCTGAAATATTGATTGACTACCACTGATCGGCGTTTTACTTTCCTGACTACTATTCACATTACTTCCTGACTTAATATCCTCTTTGTTTCCCTGTCTATCTTCCATAAGAATTTCTTCTACTTGCTCCTTTAACGTATCTATATTCAGATCATCATTACTTATGAACTTATCCGTCGAAATATGAATACTCTCCTGATTCGTGCTATCATAATTATCGTCACGCTTTGAAATATTATCCCTTGCCATTAATTATTACCTTCTTTCGAATAAAATAGTACCTTTTCCATTACAACTTTTTATTGTTACGATGGCCCCATTTATCATTGTCATTTGTGGTGGCTTATGTCCAATATCCGCTTCTAAAATAATAGGTAGTTTATCACCCAGTACCGTTTTTATAGCCTCTTCATAATTGGTATCCGTATCGGTATGGTACATAGCAGGTCTTCCAAATATAAATCCGACGCTATGCTCAAACCAACCAGCCTCTTTCAATTGCCATAGGCCACGAATCAACGCTTCGCTCCCCAGGTCAAAGCTTTCCAAAAACCAAACAATACCATCTTCTTTGTAATGGTTTATAAATTCCTTTGTCTTATCAAATCGGGTTCCAACCAGATTTAGCAATACGTCCAGACATCCGCCAATCGCACGGCCTTGTAATGTAATCTCTTCTTTATTCTCATAATCCTCCGGATAAAGATTGACCCATCGTACCACTTTTTCCAAAACAAATTCCTCAAGGCCAGTAATTCTTTCCTTATAACCATCCTGAAAGAAATCAAAGCTATTTTGAATAATATCCTTGCCTTCTAATATATCAAGATTATCGATCAAAGAACTATGCCAATGCTCCATCCCAAAGGTACTGAAATTATTGGCGTACAAGGTTGCAATATTCAAATTCGTGGTGATGGTAAATAGTAACCCTGTTGTATCAGAAAACCCCTGAATCCATTTAGGATTATCTCTAATCACTTCAAAATTAATATGTGGAAGCATTTCGACCAAATAATCTCCTCCACTTGCTGCAATTATTGCTGCAACTGTTTTATCTTCATATAGCTGCAGCAGTTCCTGGGCTCTTGTTATACCATCAGAACTTCTGCCCTTGTAACATTTCCTGACATTATCCGTAGTGATAACCGGATAACCTCTCTCATGAAAATGTTTCATTCCCTGATCCAGGCGTCTATAATCAACCTCTGTACTAAAACCCGCAGAAGTTGCTGTTACTCCAATTTTTTTACCCTCTTCTATGTTATTTGGATAAATCACGACTTAATTCCTCCAGATTTCCATAAAAATACCATTTTTCTTGAATTAGTATATCATCTTACACATATTTAATCAATCGCAATCCAAATGATTAAAGGAACATTAAAAAACATGTAACAATTTAGTCATAAACTTGATTCGCAACTATACAACGTACTTTGACATCGCGCAGAACAGAAAAACTGCCCAGATAAAATATAATAAAAATAGAGTATCCGATTTTAGAAAAAACAATCAGATACTCTCTATACAATACTATATTATTTCTTAGGAAAATAATCCCTTTTTCACAGAAATTGCACCAACTTCATAGCCAGCTTCGGTAACCGTAGCTTTTAATACATCATCTGAAACTTCTTTTGATAACTGAACTACTGCTATGTTCTTTTTTAAATCGACCTTTGCTTGAACGCCTTCAAGTTCGTTTAGAACTTTTTCTACTCTTGCTTGGCAATGGCCACAGCTCATACCTGATATTTCCATTATTTTTTTCATTTTTACTCCTATTCTACCGACACCCGCGGTACAACAACTCATGGAAGAATTCTTAGGCGGTGTACTATAATACCTTAGAAATTTTCTTCACACTCTTCTTACATCTTTTTAATTCTCTCAATTGCTTCAAGCGTACTCTCATAACTTCCAAAGGAGGTTAATCTAAAATACCCTTCACCGCTTGGTCCAAAGCCTGAACCAGGTGTTCCGACAACATTTACTTTTTCTAATAAGTGATCAAAGAAATCCCAGGAGGTCATTCCCTTTGGTGTCTCCATCCAGATATAAGGGGCATTAACACCACCTGATACTGTAAACCCTGCACTTTGCAAGCCTTCTCTGATTAATCTGGCATTATTCATATAATAAGCAATTTGCTCTTTTGTCTGTTTTCTGCCCTCTTCTGTATAAATCGCAGCACCGGCAGCCTGAATGATGTAAGGTGCTCCATTAAACTTCGTGCCATGACGTCTTGCCCAAAGACTATTTAAGGATACATCTCCACATTTAAGTTCCTTGGGAATTACGGTAAAACCAAGTCTTGTACCTGTAAAACCGGCATTCTTTGAATAGCTGCGAAGCTCAATCGCGCAGGTTTTTGCTCCCTCACATTCATAAATTGTATGAGGTACCTCTTCTTCACTAATGTATGCTTCATATGCTGCATCATAGATAATTACTGCACCAACTTTATTCGCATAATCCACCCATTTTTGTAAGGCATCCTTTGAAATAGTTGAACCAGTAGGATTATTAGGGAAACATAGGTAGATTAAATCCGGTGTTTCCTCTGGTAGTTCGGGTGCAAACTGATTCTCCTTAGTACAGGGCATGTAAATTACATTACTCCATTTACCTGTTTCCGGATTATAGGTTCCAGTTCTTCCTGCCATTACATTGGAATCTACATAAACAGGATATACCGGGTCACATACCGCTATTTTATTATCTTCCCCGAAGATTTCCTGTATATTGGCAGAATCACTTTTTGCTCCATCACTTACGAATATTTCATCAATGGCAATTGTTACACCACGGGATTTGTAATCTTGTTCCGCAATCGCCTGGCGTAAGAATTCATAGCCAAGATCAGGTGCATAACCTTTGAAGGTTTCTTTTAACGCCATTTCATCAACAGATGTATGAAGTGCTGATATAACAGCTGGCACAAGCGGAAGGGTTACATCTCCAATACCAAGACGTATAATTTTTTTATCAGGATTAGCTGCACTGAACTCTTTCACCTTTTTTCCTATGGTAGAGAACAGATAACTTCCTGGTAACTTCAAGTAATTCTCATTAATTTTAAACATAGATAACCTTACCTTTCTTGGCGAGTTGCCTTTACTTTATCTTAATGATTGAACCCTTCCGTTTGAAACTCTAACTTTTTCTCGATAGAAAATCTTAGGGACGTTCATTCTTTATAGATCAATATCACCGTCAAATACTTTTACAGCAGGTCCTGTCATAAATACAGTGTTTGCCACTCTGTCATAGCGTATTTTTAAGTCTCCGCCTAATAGCTTAACCGTAACCTCATCCTCTGTTAACCCATTAAGAATACTTGCTACTACACTGGCACAAGCTCCGGTTCCACAGGCTAATGTTTCGCCTGAACCACGCTCCCAAACACGCATTTCTAAGGTATTTCTATCTACTACTTTTATAAACTCAGTATTCACACGATCTGGAAAAATTGAATTATGTTCAAACTCTGGCCCAATCTTTTCTAATGGTAATGACTTGACATCTTCAACAAATACAACCGCGTGAGGATTTCCCATGGATACACAGGTAATCTCATAATTCTTTCCAAGAACTGTTATGGGTTCCTTTATTAAGGTTTCCTTCTCTGAGATTACAGGAATGAAAGAGGCTTTTGTGATTGGAGTTCCCATATCAACTGTTACTTCTGTAACCTTTCCTTCTTTCACCGTTAGTGCAAGTTCTTTTATTCCACTTAAGGTTTCAACGGTAATCTTTGTCTTATTCGTTAATCCCTTATCATAAACATATTTCGCCACACAACGTATACCATTACCGCACATCTTACCTCTGGAACCATCATTATTATACATATCCATTTTGAAATCAGCAACTTCCGAGGTTTCAATTAAAATCAGTCCATCAGAACCTATACCAAAATGGCGATCACTCACTTTAATGGCTGTTTCCTCAATATTATTTAGTTTCTCCTTTGTACAATCCACATAAACATAATCGTTACCACAACCGTGTAGTTTTGTAAATCTCATAAACAACCTCCATTCTTATAATGAATGCGAACTATATTGATATGTCCTTTCATAATTCACACTGCTAAGCCATGAGATATTGAAAGCATTATAGCAAAAACCTTTCTTGCGGTAAAGTCCCAAAATATATTCGTAGCTTAGCTTCTATACTTTTCTTAAGTATAAAAGACATTATTTCATAAAAATAGCATTATAATGCTTTGTTGATTGCATATAATGCTATTACTACCTGATGGCTAATATTTGAAGTTTTGTATTTTAGTATTAATTAAGAGATAAACATCTTTAATACCATTTCAGACATCTCTACAAGATTCGTACCACTGTCCATGCTCGTCTTCTGTAGATAACGATGTGCTTCTTCTTCTGACATGTTATTTCGATCCATAAGAAGTATTTTTGCTTTTTGAATTAATGCCTTTTCTTCTTCGGTCCTTTGCTTTGGTCTCTCTTTTTCTTTCTTCTTTCGCCTTTGATACTGGTAAGTCATTAGCTGCAATGTATTTAATAAATCATGAGATTTGATTGGCATCGGCAAACACACAATATTACTATTCTGGCGATCTTGCAGCTTCTCGGGTGAAGCAATCAAGAGCATCTCAAATCCCTTGGGTAAATAGTTGTTTAGCTCGCTATAGTGCATATCTGAAAATCGATAGCCACATACTACAATGCCCTCATCCAGGTCATTTGCCAAGGTAATCACCTGCGCACCAAGTGTACATGCTTCGCTTACTGAAAAACCATTTCTGGTCAATACATTTTTAATATTATTAGCATCTTCCAATTTTGGAAAACCAACTATGATACTAAACAAATCTGATCACCTCTCCCCGTTATTAGATTATTAAGTGATGATTCAGATTAAATCCGATACAGGTATTGATCCAGCTCCCATTGTGAAATCTGGTTGCAGTAATCCTCCCACTCTTTCTTCTTAATTTCAACATATTCTCTGCTAATGTGTTCACCAAGAACACTCTGAACAAAGTCATCCTTTTCAAGATATTTCACTGCTTCCTGCAAATTAACTGGTAGTCTTCTAATACCTAAGGCTTCTCTTTCCTGATCTGATAAAGCAAATATATTTTTATCAACACTATCAGGAGCCGTCAATTTATTCTTGATTCCCTCAAGACCCGCAGCAATACAAACCGCTAGTGTCATATATGGATTTGCTGCCGAATCAGGGAATCTAAGCTCCACTCTCGTGGAGGAACCTCTGCCAGCAGGTATACGAATCAATGGACTGCGATTAGAAGCTGACCATGCGATGTAAACCGGCGCTTCAAAGTTTGGAACAAGTCTCTTGTAGGAATTTACCAACGGATTTGTTATTACTGTCATTCCTTCAATATGTTTCATGACCCCAGCCATAAATTGATATGCTTCCTGACTTAACCCAAGCTTACCTTCGGGATCTGCAAATATATTTTTACCATCCTTCTCCATCGAGATATTCACATGCATTCCTGATCCATCTACACCAAACTTAGGCTTGGGAAGGAAGGTAGCATGGAGTCCATGACGTTTTGCAATGGTACGTGCAACAAGTTTAAAGGACATAATCTTATCCGCACTGGTGAGAGCATCGTCATATTTTATATCAATCTCGTGTTGAGCCGGAGCAACTTCATGATGGGAAGCCTCAATTGCAATTTCCATTTCTTCCAGGGTAAGTACCATGTCTCGTCTTGCATTCTCACCAGAATCTAAAGGTCCCAGGTCAAAGTAACCTGCCTTTTCATGAGTAACCGTTGTCGGCTGTCCGTTATCGTCCAAATTAAATAAAAAGAATTCCAATTCCGGCCCTACGTTAATCGTATACCCTAATTCCTTTGCTTCACCAAGTACTTTCTTTAATATATATCTTGGGTCACCTTCAAAAGGTTTATTTTCTGCTGTGTATATATCACAAATCAAACGAGCAACTTTCCCCTGCTGAGGTCTCCATGGGAAGGTTACATAAGTATCTAAATCTGGGTGCAGATACATATCCGAGTCTTCAATTTTAGCAAATCCCTCAATGGAGGACCCATCAAACATACACTCATTATTTAAAGCTCGTTCCAGCTGACTGGTGGTTATTGCAACATTTTTTAAATTGCCAAACATATCAGTAAACTGCAGGCGGATAAATTCAACATCATCTTCCTCTACCATACGTAATATATCGTTTTTTGTATACTTATTCATATTAATCCTCCATTCTGTTGCATATCTGCGAATTTGGGCAATAGCTCAAATTCGCTGATTGAAAATCTTTGATTTTTCAATCTTCTCTCCTTCATTTTTCCATGTATCGTTAGTCTTAGTATCTTTAGCCTTCATTTAATCTGTGTAAATCAATATTTATAATTCGCCTTATCACTCCAATTATAACAAAAATGGACAAAATATCCCAATAAGGAACATCTTTGCCCATTTCAACTAAGATAATAACAGCAGGTCTCCTGCTTGTCAATATGTATTTGGGCAGCTTCTTTCGTATTATATGCAGCTTTTCCCTTAACTTTGCATGCTTCTAGTAAAAATTTGTACAAGGTCTTGTCTATCAGGTACAACGCGTGAATTCATTATATTTCTTGCATTAATAGCAATGGACGTAAAGCGTTCTATCTCTTGCTCAGATATAGTTTCCCTCTCACCCAGCAGTCGTAAGAACAATGCCTCAAACTCATCAATCGTATCCAAGCTCATGGCCGTAAGTATTTTTTTTACTAATTCCTGATTACTTTTCATTACGAATCTCATGAAACTAGGCAGCAATAAGCCATTCGCTCTTCCGTGATCAATATTTCTGAAATAGGTAAGGCTATAACCCATCGCATGCACTGCTGTTGTACCAGTATGTGCGATAACTACTCCTGCTAGCATAGAACCATAAAGTAGTTTCTCACGTACATCAATGGTCAAATTATTGCTGTTAATAGAATACTCTGGAGAAAGATATTTTAGACAAGAAACTAATTTTTTCAAGCTTTCACCAGCTATCATATTACTTATCTCGGTGGATCTCACGCTAAGCATTCCCTCTATTGCATGGGACATTGCATCAATTGCTGTATTAATTGTAATTTCCATGGATAGATCTTTCATGTATTTTGCATCCAACAAAGCAAGCTTAGGAAAAATCAGAGGAGATGCAATACTTGTCTTTGTCTGTGATGCAACATTGGTCAGAATAGAATACTGAGTCACTTCCGAGCCAGTACCTGCTGTTGTTGGTACCAGAATAATCGGAAGTACTTTATCCCCATACTGTCCTTTAAAAAGATCTTCTTCCGCAATGTCCTGTGCTGCCAGCAAAGCAATTGCTTTTGCTGCATCCATAGGGGAGCCTCCCCCAATTCCAATTACAAAGTCCGCACTATGTTTCTTTGCCAATTCTGCGCCTTCATAAACACATGCCACAGTTGGATTATTCATAACCTTATCATATAATATGTAATCCATTTCCTGTGTTTTTAAAGCATCTGTTATGTCCTGCAAAGATCCATTCTTTTTCGCAGAATTAGCCCCGGTGACGATAAGGGCTGTTTGTCCAAATTCTTTCAATAAATGTGCATTCTGCCTAATGCAATCCTCCATCATAAGGACCTTAGTAGGCATATGGAAATTTAACGTCATAACATTGTTCTCCTTTATTTATATTCTCTTACCATACATATTACACCACGCCTATGATGCGTTGTTAAAATTAACACTATCACGTCCTAATAATCCGTAAAATATAATATTTTCATTATACAATTAATCCCTATCGTGTCAATATGAATAGTACTACTTCCAATCAAGTAACTGAAAAACCTGTCATTAATTAAGATTAAAACTCTTGTTGAAGAATTTTTTCATAATCCAACTTTTAAGAAAGGAGATAATTGACAATATTACCGGTTATGCATATAATAAAACATATGTTGCAAAACAGGTGTTTTTAAATGGAGGGAATGAAATGCCACCAAAGCAAAAATTTACGAAGGATGCTATTATTTCTGCTGCCTTAGAAATTACAAAAAGAGAAGGAATAACCGCGCTTACAGCCAGAAGGCTGGGGGCAGAGTTGAATAGTTCAGCCCGGCCTATCTTTACTGTATTTCAGAATATGGTCGAAGTACATAATAAAACAATTCAGGGAGCAAGAGCACTCTATAATGAATATGTTGAAAAAGGTCTAGCTGAACCAAATCCATTTAAGGGTGTTGGAAAGGCTTATATCCAATTTGCAAGATTTGAACCTAAATTGTTTCAGTTATTGTTTATGACAGAGTGCGGCGCAGTACCTGAACTTTCAGATGTTCTTTCTATGATAGATGAAAACAGTAACAAAATTTTAGATACGATAAAAAAAGAATATGGATTAGAGGATACAAATGCAAGAAAGGTTTATCAATATTTATGGATATTTACTCATGGAATTGCTACGCTGTACGCAACTGGAGTATGTCAGTTCAAAGAATCAGACATAAGTACTATGCTAGATGATGTATGCAGAAGTGTTCTGCAGAGGATGAAAGCAGGTGAAAAGTAATGATTAAGATTAATAACATAACCAAATTCTATGGAAGTAAGGATAACTCCTTCTCTGTGTTAAAAGGTATAACCCTCGAGATGAAAGAGGCGGATTTCACTGTTATATTAGGACCATCCGGTTCCGGTAAATCAACGTTGCTTAATGTTATATCGGGCCTAGAACGACCGGATAGCGGAACAATTCTATATGATTCGGAAGATATCACAGCCTTATCGGATGCTAAATTAACGTTATTTCGAAAAAAGAACATTGGTTTCATCTTCCAGCAGTATTATTTACTTCCTAATTTGAATGTGGATAAGAATGTAAAAATGGGAGCCGATTTAACAGGAAACCGGGATTATCGTGAGATAATAGAAGCGGTTGGCCTCGGTGATAAAACAAATAAATTCCCCAGTGAACTTAGTGGCGGAGAACAGCAAAGAGTTTCGGTTGCCAGAGCTTTGGCAAAAAAACCAAAGGTATTGTTTTTAGATGAGCCAACAGGCGCACTGGATGAAGAAACTGGCAGGTTAGTTTTAAATTACATATCCAATCTTCAAAAGGAATATCATTTTTCAATTGTTATGGTAACTCATAATACCAATATTTCAGAAATGGCAAATACAGTGATCAAAATGAACAGCGGTAAAATCATTGAAATTAGTTACAACGAAAACCAGAAATCTGCTTATGAGATAGGATGGTGACCCTATGATAATTCGCTTTAAAGATGCTGCTAAACTTATTGGGGTATCCATAATCTCTTGCTGTGCTGTTTTTGTTTGTACACTGTTTTTAAATTTTAATATTGATATTGTTGAGGTAAAAGGATTAATTACCACAGAAGCCATCATGGCATTTTATGATGCACAGGTGTTATTGGGGAAGGTTACAAGTACTGTGAGCGGTGGTTGTTTACTATTAACCTCTATTATCATGTTATTTTTCTACATTAAGCATTATATCGATGTTCACAAAAAAGAGTTAGGTATTTTAAAGGCACTGGGGTACTCAAATTTTAGAATAGCAAAAGGATTTTGGGTGTTTGGGTGCAGTATTTTTGTAGGCTCTTCTTTAGGCTATTGTTCGTCCTTTGCATTAATGCCCACCTTTTATAAAGTTATGAACGAAGATTCCTTACTTCCAGCAATACCCATGCACTTTAATATTGAATTAGCCTTATACTTAGTGGTTTTACCAACTGTTACATTCTCTCTGCTTGCAGTTGTTTATAGTTATCATAAGCTGAAATCTCCGGTATTACAATTACTGAAAGGACAAAGCAAAGTAACTTTTAAAAAAGCTAAGCAGAAAAAACAGCAACCTGCAGAAATGACATTTTTACAAGACTTAAAGCGAAGTACGGTAAAAAGTCGAGCATCACTTATTTTCTTTATTGCCTTTGCCTCCTTTTGCTATTCTTCTATGATGCAAATGTCCTTTAGTATGGATGAGTTATCAAGTACGATGTTTGCAGCCATAATCATTGTTATCGGTCTTATTTTGGCTTGTACTACTTTGTTTTTAGCTATATCAACAGTTGTTAAGGCTAATATACCAACAATTTCTATGATGGGGATATTCGGTTATTCGTCACGCGAATGCAGTGATGCAATCTTGAATGGCTACAGGCCTATCGCTTATATGGGTTTTGTAATAGGAACACTCTATCAGTATGGTTTACTAAAAACAATGCTTTGGTTATACTCCAAATCATTAGAAAATATTCCGGAATATCATTTTGATTTTAAAGCCTTTATAATTGTTCTTATCTCTTTTGTACTTATATATGAAACAATTATATTCTGTTACGCTGGTAGAATAAAGAAGATATCAATTAAGGAAATTATGACACCCTAATTGAGGTGTTAGATAATAATGTAGGATAGATATATAGAAAAGAAGGAAAAACCAGCTTCCCTAAAAGCACTGTTCTTCCTTCTTTTCTTTCATGTATTATTATCCTATGCGTTACCAAATTCGGACAATACCAGTTCCTTGTTACGGTCGAGAGCCATCTGAATGCTCCAGCGATTTACAAATAAAAGCAATGGGTTCCCCTTTAAATCTTTAATTTTCTTCGTATCGGAGGACACGCTTAATTTCGTTACATCAATATTCTTATTCTCAATCCAACGGATGTACTCATAACCTAAAGTCTCCATACGAATTTCCACACCATACTCGGATTCCAGACGGAATTTCAACACATCAAATTGCAAAACGCCAACAACACCTACAATAATTTCTTCCATACCAGTGTTATACTCCTGGAAGATCTGAATTGCACCTTCCTGCGCAATCTGGGAAATCCCTTTTAAGAATTGTTTTCTCTTCATGGTATCTACTTGACGTATTTTTGCAAAATGCTCCGGTGAGAACGTAGGAATACCTTCGTAGGTGAACTTCTGGTCAGCGGAACAAAGGGTATCACCAATGGAAAAGATACCGGGATCAAACACACCGATAATATCTCCAGCATAGGCTTCTTCAATTATGGTTCGCTCGGAAGCCATCAGCTGTTGTGGCTGGGATAATCTAATTTTCTTATTTCCCTGAACATGATTTACTTCCATGCCAGCAGTGAACTTACCAGAGCAAATTCTCATAAACGCAATTCTATCTCTATGTGCTTTATTCATATTTGCCTGAATTTTAAATACAAAAGCAGAAAACTCATTGGTCAATGGATCAATCTTTCCTTCGGAAGAATTTCTAGGAAGAGGAGACGTTGTCATATCCAAATATTGTTCTAAGAATGCCTCTACACCGAAGTTAGTTAATGCGGAACCAAAAAATACAGGAGTCAGCTTTCCGGATAACACTTCATCTATATCAAACTCACTGCTCGCACCGTCAATTAATTCAATTTCCTCAGTTAAGATATCATGATTATCTTTTCCTATTAAAGCATCAAGTCCCGGATCACCCAGTTCTACCTCAATGGTGTCTACTTCCTTTTGTCCATTATTCGCAGCATAAAAACGTGATATATGCTTTGATTTACGATCATAAACGCCTTTAAAATTCTTACCCGACCCAATTGGCCAATTCATTGGACAGGTCCGGATACCAAGTACGGTTTCAATATCATCCAGAAGCTCAAAGGTATTCCTTGCTTCACGATCCAACTTGTTAATAAAGGTAAATATCGGTATATTTCGCATAACACATACCTTGAATAACTTTTTCGTCTGATTCTCAACACCTTTCGAAGCATCGATTACCATGACAGCGGAATCGGCTGCCATCAGGGTACGATAGGTATCCTCTGAGAAATCCTGATGTCCAGGCGTATCCAATATATTAATGCAGTAGTCTCCATAGTTAAATTGCATTACAGATGAGGTTACGGAGATACCACGCTGTTTTTCAATTTCCATCCAGTCAGATACAGCATGTCTTTCTGTCTTTTTTCCTTTTACGGAACCAGCCAGATTAATAGCTCCACCATATAACAGAAGCTTTTCTGTTAGTGTTGTCTTACCAGCATCCGGGTGCGATATGATTGCAAAGGTACGTCTTTTCTTTATCTCTTCAGCATAATTATTCAAAATAAATCCTCCAAACTAGTGTATCTTCTACTCGTTTTAATCATGTCAACAGTATGCTGTATTTTATCTAATTTAAACACACAAAAATTTTACGCAATGGAACAAACTTTACCATCGCGTAAAATGTGTTGTCATGAATTAACACAACGAACCCTGTAACCTTGCAAGCTCGTTGTGCCACTTATCTTCTTAATGGTTATGATATATGATGCCAAAGTTCCTTGTCAAGTTAATTTGAGGACTTCTGTATCAAAACAAGGCTACGAGGATATCATGATTTGTCACTTCTAACCTGGTCTATTTCTTAGCTCCTGTGGTTGGCTTGGGGGTTACCGTTGGCAGTACAATATCAAAATCCTTGAATTTTGCATTAATTCCCATCTTCTTTAGCATCTGTTCCACATAGGTCAGCATTGATTCACTTAACAATTCCTTCATGGATACCTCAAGTTCAATTACGTATTTGATATCCGTGCTGTCAGTCGTTGATTTTACTGCCTTAGTTGGATCTGTTTCTGTTAGGAATTGAAAGGTGTATGCCTTGGCTAATGAATTACCTGCCACATCCTTTAGTGCTGCTGCCGGGATTGTCACGGTATAGGAGGTGTTATATTTTAAAGTAGTCTTTGGTTTAATCTTAATAAATTTATCACTTATTTCATAAGTAAAAGTTATTTTCTTTGTTTCTTCTTCCTTTAACGTAATCTTAGCTATATTCTTTCCCTTTTTCACTGTTTCATTAAAACGGATTAATAAGGTACTTTCCACCATTACATTTGTGGCATAATTGCCCGGATTCGTATTTGTTATCACAGGTGCTTTTGTATCCTTCTTTGATGTAGCTGCCTGTACCGGTGCCAACATACTGCTTAATAACAGTATCATACAAATAAATGCTCCTAATCTTTTCATAAATCCTCCTTTACACAACCTGAATTGCAATATCTGCAACCCATCTGTCTTTACTATTGATTTTACCTTTGCAATGGTAAGTTAATCTGAAAGGTCGTACCTTTCTCTTTCTCACTTTTGACTGAAATATCCCCCTGACATAACTCCACAATTCGTTTTACGATAGATAGTCCCAATCCGTTGCCTTCTAATATATGGGATTTGTCTCCTTGATAGAACTTATCAAAGATATGCCCCATGGTTTCCTGGTTAATTCCTATGCCATGGTCCGTTATTTCAACTATAATATTTTTATTCTCCTCTGCTCTGCAACTAATAATTATAGTGGATTCAGGATAACTAAATTTAATTGCATTTGAGATTAAATTCATCCAGACATGGGATAACATCTCTTCATTGGTATAGTAAATCGTCTCTTCCAAATTAAGCTGAAATTCTATTCTTTTCCTGCTCCATTGCTTTTCTAATATTAAGACGCATTTTCGAAGCTGCTCATCCAGATAGAACTCTTTTCTATCAATAACGATTTGTTGATTCTCAAACCGAGTTAAAAGCAGGATATTTGCTGACATATTCGTAAGTCTCTCTGACTCTGTTATGATAATGTCGGTATACTCTTTTCTCTGTTCCTGCGTCAAGGATTCCTTTTGTAATTGCTTTGCAAACCCTCTGATGGATACAATCGGTGTCTTGAATTCGTGAGAAAAATTATTGATGAAATTCTGTCGAAAGATTTCTATTCCACCCAGTTCTTTTGCCATGATATTAAAGCTTTTTATAAGCACTCCAAGCTCATTATCTTGCTTTATTTCCCTTACTCGAACTGTGAAATCTCCTTTTGAAACTATTTGCGTAGCCTCAATTAAGTCATGCATCGGTCTTAAGATCTTTTTACTGACAATGATTGTAATCAATGTTCCTAGAATAATACTGACACCAAGACTAATCATCGGCATTAGGTATAATCCAAGGTGACTATTGGGCAGCACTCCTATTAAATATAGGAAGAGTAGACAAATCACTGTCATTAACCCAGACAGTACCATGATTACCAGTACACAGAAAACCATAATCACATTTAATGTACGTAGCTTATTCATCCCTTATCCTTTCTTTACCGCCTTATATCCAAGTCCTCTGACTGTAATTATATCTACATCCTCATTTTCCTTTAATCGTTCCCTTAATCGGTTAATATGGACATCAACCGTCCTTTCATCGGAATCACTGTCCATAGACCAAAGTTCGTCCATTAACTGTCTTCTGGTAAAAATCTTCCCCGGATAGGAAAGTAATTTATATATCAGCATGAACTCTTTCTTTGGAAGTTCGTGTGTACTGCTCCCATCCGTTATGATTAATTCATCATAATTAAGAGTTGTCCTTCCAATGACCAATTTATGCTCATTTGCTATCTTCATTCTTCTAAGGAGCGCAGCAATTCGAAGTAACATTTCCTCTTCATCTACGGGTTTTACCATATAATCATCTGTTCCCACCAGAAAACCCTTCTTTATATCCATTGGAGTTTCTCTGGCAGTAACCATGAGAATTGGAATTTCCCATCCGGCACTCCGAAGCAACTCAGTAAATTTATACCCATCCATCTGTGGCATCATAATATCCAAAATAATTAAATCCACCTGTACCTTATCCAATAGATCAAGGCCTTCCTGCCCATCCCCTGCGAGAAACACCTCATAGCCATTCTGTTCGAGTACTGCCTTCATTAGTTTCCTTGTATGAAAGTCATCCTCTACGACCATAATATGAAACATAAGAACCTCCCTGTATATCTTAATGTGATTTTATCACATAGTAGATAATATTGTCTAAATTTTTCCACAAAGCAAATCTATTTCCTATGAAAAGCATACCATTTTACCTGCGGAAGAGCCAGACTTATCCAATAGAATAAATTATTAACTTTTCATAAAGTATGCGATTGTTAATATTCAGTTAATATAGGGCGATTATACTCCACCTATTATTATGGAAAGGGGCACATTAGATGCTTAAGCTTAAGAATATCTTTAAGGACTATAAGGCAGGCGATACCACTGTCAAAGCCTTAAAGGAAATCAATATTGAATTTCGTAAAAATGAATTTGTATCAATTCTTGGACCCTCCGGTTGCGGTAAAACAACACTTTTAAATATTATTGGCGGTCTTGACCGCTATACCAGCGGGGATTTATCCATTGATGGCAGATCCACCAAGGAGTTTAAGGACAGCGATTGGGATAGCTATCGTAATCACTCCATCGGCTTTGTATTTCAAAACTATAATTTGATTCCTCATCAGAGTGTACTCTCTAACGTTGAGCTTGCAATGACCTTATCCGGTGTATCAAAGGCTGAACGCAGACAGAGAGCCATTGATGCCCTTACAAAGGTGGGTCTTGCTGATCAGATTAAAAAGAAGCCCACCCAGATGTCCGGTGGTCAGATGCAGCGCGTGGCGATTGCCCGAGCACTTGTTAATAATCCAGAAATTTTGTTAGCTGATGAGCCTACCGGTGCTCTAGACTCTGAGACCAGTGTACAGATCATGGAAATCCTAAAGGATATCTCAAAGGAACGCCTCATTATTATGGTAACTCATAATCCTGATCTGGCAAAAGAATACTCCAGCAGAATTATCCGACTTTTCGATGGTAACATAGTAAATGACTCAAATCCTTATGAGGTTGCAGAGTACACCACTGCAAAACCAGAACATAAAAAGAAATCAAAAGCAGAGAAAAAAGCATCTATGGGTAAAACCTCCATGTCCTTTTTCACTGCACTATCCTTATCCTTAAACAATTTAATGACTAAGAAAACCAGAACCTTTATGACTGCATTTGCAGGTAGTATCGGTATCATCGGTATTGCTCTAATCCTATCCCTATCGAATGGTATTCAGGTCTATATTGACAAGGTGCAAGAGGATACTTTATCCTCCTATCCGATTAATATCGAGTCAGAAACCATTGATATGACCAGTCTATTAACCTCCATGTCAGATAATGCTGATCGTAAAGACGATCATGATCTTGATAAGGTTTACTCCAATACCATTATGTTTGATATGATGAACACCATGCTGGCAGAGATTCAAACCAACAATCTGGAAGCCTTTAAACAGCACCTTGAGGATCCAGAGAATGAGATATCCGATCACATTAGTGCTGTTCAATACGGATATAACCTCGATTTAAACGTTTATATGCCTGATACATCAAAGGGTGTACAACAAATAAATCCAAGTGAATTATTCGATGCAATGTACGGGGGCGGCAGCTCCATGAATTCACCAATGTCTTCTATGTTTGGTTCGGGGCTTGAGGTATGGTCAGAACTATTAGGAAATCAGGACTTGTTAAATTCCCAATATGATGTTATTTCCGGTAGATGGCCAGAGTCCTATAACGAAATCATTTTAATTGTTGATCAAAATAATGAGATTAGTGATATGGTTATGTATTCCTTAGGGTTAAAAGATCCCGCAGAAGCTGAAGAAATCATGGCTGCTGCTATGAAGGGTGAAACCTTTGAGACGGAAAGCACAAGTTATAATTATGAAGACATTCTTGCTATGACTTATAAGTTAGTGCTCCCTACAGATTATTATCATCAAGCGGACGAAACTGGTGCATGGAAAGATATGCGCGAAGACCTTGCTTATATGACCAATTTGCTGAACCAAGGTTTAGATCTTAAGGTAGTTGGTATTGTTCGTCCAAATGAAGATGCAGTTTCCACCTCCATCACTGGTGCAATTGGATATACTCATGCGTTAACAGAATATGTAATTAACACTACTAATGAGAGAGAAATTGTGAAACAACAGCTTGCAAATCCAGAAACAGATGTATTCACCGGAATTGAATTCAAAACTGACACAGAAGAAGCTGCGGTAACTATGGACGATGTCACTGCATATATCGCAACCTTAGACCCAGCATCACAGGCACAGATGGCTGAATATATGAATACTATGACCGAAGAACAGATTCTTGAGATGTTTTCAGCTCAATTAGCAAAGGCTGATACCGATGCAACTTATGAAGGAAATCTTGAACTTCTAGGAATTGTAGACTTAGACAAACCAGACACCATTAATATTTATGCTGCCAGCTTCGATGAAAAAGAAGCAATTTCCAATGGCATTGAAGCCTATAATAAAGAAATGACGGATGCAGGAAAAGATGAATTTGCAATCAATTATACAGACTTAGTAGGACTAATGATGTCCTCTGTCAGCTCCATCATTAATGTAATATCCTATGTACTAATTGCCTTTGTGGGTATCTCCCTGGTGGTTTCCTCCATCATGATTGGTATTATTACCTACATTTCCGTATTAGAACGTACTAAAGAAATTGGTATTCTTCGTTCCATCGGTGCTTCCAAGAAGGATATTTCACGAGTGTTCAATGCTGAGACCATGATTGTCGGTTTTGTATCTGGTAGTTTAGGTATTATCGTGACGGTATTACTTAACTTACCTATTAATGTACTCATTAAGGCTCTTTCCGGCATAAACGGTGTAGAAGCTGCCTTACCTCCAGCTGGAGCAATTATATTAATTATCATTAGTATGATACTAACCCTAATTGCTGGTCTTATTCCATCAAAGATTGCTGCAAAGAAAGATCCTGTTGTGGCTCTTAGAAGTGAATAATTTTTTTCCTACTACATTTCTTAATCAGATAGCTTGCATTATAATATTATTTAATCCTATAAAATAAATAATCAGGAGTCTTGCAAATTTCATTCCAGTGCTTTAGGGGAATCACCTTACTGTAACAGGAACCATCTTTGCTAAGGCTCCTATTTACATTTTCCTATTTACATTTTCCTATTTATATTTGTTAATTTTTTTCCACTTATCATCTTCCTTGGCATTGTATTCCCATATTCTCTTTTGATTCCATGATTTCCATCATTCATCTATAGAACTAAAGTACTATCCACGATAGAATATACCTGTGTCGTAGTAACTTATTCACCAATGGAAACAAAGGAGGTTCCTATGAAACGTGTAAACAGTATTTTAGCAATCGCATTATGTATCTTATTGATACAGCCGGTTGCAACAGCAAGTGCATACACAGTAAAATCTAATGATACATTAACCAAGATCAGTGAACGCTTCAAGATCTCGACCAGTACTATCAAGTTGCATAACAACCTTAAGACCACAACACTTAAACCTGCGCAGAAACTATACATCCCCGTGCATAAGCACAAAGTATCAACTGGGGAGAGTTTATATAAAATCGCTACAAAGTATGGGGTTACCCTATCTGCTTTAAGAACAGCGAACAATAAATGGAATGATGCGGTTACAACAGGTCAAAAGTTAGTGATTCCTGGAGTTAAACCCATGAAGGGCCAAGATCATGTAATTAAATATACCTCGGCGGAGGTCGATCTGTTAGCAAGATTAATTGAAGCTGAAGCAGGCGGCGAAACCTATCAGGCAAAGCTTGGTGTAGGTGGTGTAGTAATTAATCGTGTACAGAGTTCAAACTGGCCTAATACAATTTCCGAAGTTATTTATCAGAAGTTCGGTGAATATTATCAATTTACACCAGTTAAAAATGGTATGATTAAAAAGAGTGCTTCCCAAAGCTCCATTAATGCAGCGTGGGCAACAATCTTTGGTAGTGACCCAAGTAGGGGTGCTATGTTCTACTATGATGATAGTGCTACTAATACCTGGATCTTATCAAAACCTACCACTGCAAAAATAGACTCCATGGTATTTGCTAAATAAGTAATTCACAGTTTTATGTCTGAAAATATAAATGTCTCATCCTTTAATAAGAAAACAACAGGCTATCCAATGCTATTACAGATTTCATATTAATCTGTTATAGCCGAATAGCCTGTTGTTTTCTTTATGAATTCCTACTCAACCCATACACTTCTATAGATTCGATCTATCTGCTCTTTTGTTGCAAGTTCTTTTGAAAATGCACTGGCACTTCCAGCGCTTACTCCCATTTTAAACGCTTCCTTGTAATCATTCGTTGTTAAATAACCTGCAATAAAACCAGCAACCATGGAATCCCCAGCCCCCACAGAATTCACCAATGCACCCTTGGGAGCTTTTGAATACATCGTATCACCCTGATCCGTAAGTAAAACTGCACCCTCACCTGCCATGGAAACTAAGACATTCTGTGCACCAAGCCTGGAAAGCTTTTTCGCCTGCTCCAAAATATCCTCCATATAATAGAGTTCCTTTCCGGCAATTTCACTTAGTTCCTGTTGATTTGGTTTAATTAAGAAGGGTTTGTAGTGTAACACATGGCGAAGCAATTCCTTTGTGGTATCCACAATTATTTTAATCTTTCGACCTTGAAGTTTCTCAAGGATTGTTCGGTATATGGTATTCGGAAGCATTTTAGGTATACTCCCGGCAAGCACAAGGACGTCACCATCCTGAAGGAGCTCCAGAGTATCTAACATTGCAAACAATTCCCTACGATTGATCATAGGACCTTGCGCATTGATTTCACTTTCTTCCTTCGCTTTAATTTTAACATTAATTCTAGTTACCCCTGCTCCTGCGGTAACAAAGTTGGTTGCAATTCCTCTTTCCTGCAGATTTCGTTCCAGTTCAATTCCAGAGAAACCTGCGATGAAGCCAAGAGCTGTACTTTCAATCCCAAGATTTTTAAGAACTAAAGATACGTTAATCCCCTTACCTCCTGGAACAATATGCTCTTCTTTTGCTAGATTTAAACTTCCTATTTGAAAATCCTGCAATTGGACAACATAGTCCAATGAGGGATTTAAGGTTAAGGTGTATATCATGCATTCTACCCCAACCTATACTTGTTATTTTACATATAAGTATAGGTTTCTTGGAATTTATTATAATTATATTAATAAATCCAAGGCTTAATGTCTATTTTAGTGCAGATACCGGAACACTTATCCCTGTACATAATAGGAAAGGAAATCCTTTAAGGAATCAGCTGCCTGTTTCAACTGCTGCATTTCTGGAAGATAAACTATTCGGAAATGATCCGGTGTCTCCCAGTGGAAGCCTCCCCCATGGGTTAGCAAGATCTTTTTATCAACTAAGAAATCCAATACAAACTTCTCGTCGTTGGTTATCTTAAATTTCTTAATATCTAGCTTAGGGAAGATATAGAAGGCTGCTTTCGGTTTTACTGCAGTCACTCCGGGTATCTCATTCAAGGCATTATAGATATACTCCCTCTGCTCGTAGATACGTCCGCCTTTTACAAGCAGTTGATCGGTCTCATCCGTCATATTTAGCGCAAGCTCGATTACCGATTGTGCAGGCACGTTAGAACACAGCCTCATGGAGGACAACAAATTCAATCCCTCAATATATCCTTTTGCACGTGATTTATCCCCAGCTAAGCACATCCAGCCGCATCGATAACCAGCAATCAAATGGGATTTGGATAAACCATTAAAGCTAATTGTCAACAAGTCCGGTGCTAAGGACGCAATTGCTACATGTTCTTCCCCATCCATTACCAGTCGGTCATAAATTTCATCAGCAAAAATGATTAATCCGTACTCTCTTGCCACCTCTACGATTTCTGCCAGAACTTCTTTCGGATATAAAGCACCGGTGGGATTATTGGGATTTATTACTACAATACCTCGTGTCTTTGAAGTAATCTTCTTTCTAATATCTTGGATGTCTGGATACCAATCTGCTTGTTCATCGCACAGATAATGAACTGCATTACCACCAGCTAATGTTACTGATGCGGTCCAAAGAGGATAATCCGGTATGGGCACAAGTACCTCATCCCCATAGTTTAAAAGTCCTTGCATGGACATTGTGATTAATTCACTAACTCCATTGCCAGTATAGATATCCTCTAACGTCACATTCGGAATTCCTTTTTTTCTACAGTAGTTTGCAATAGCAACTCTCGCTGATAATAACCCCTTAGAATCAGAGTAGCCCTCCACCTCTGTTAATCTATCCGTCATCACCTTAATCAATTGGTCAGGAGCTCGAAATCCGAAAGGCGCAGGATTTCCAATGTTTAATTTTAGAACTTCTTCTCCCGCAGTAATCATCCTGTTGGCTTCATCCATAACCGCCCCTCTGATATCATAGCAAACGTTATCCAGTCTTGTTGATTTTTCAAATACTTTCATATGAACTCTCCTTTTCATATAATGAAATTTATTAATGATTTCAAAATAATGAATGACTAATGGTCTCGAATGAAAATTTTTAATGCAAAAAAAGCCCTAAACGCTATAAAACGTTTAGGGCGAATGTATTCATCCGTGTTACCACCTAAATTCAGAGAAATCTCTGCACTTTGCCAGTACTATCATACTGTATCCTTGTAACGTAGGATTTACGTTGAAGCCTACTAAGTAAACACTGTTCGGTTCAAAGCTCCAAGACTGCTTCAATATTAACTCCATAAAGATTCGCACCAACCATCTTCTCTCTGAGCTATTGTTAATATTTACTTCTTCTCTTCATAGCCATTTATTAATTTCACTCAGTTTAGCAGAGTAAAGTATATTTGTCAAGAGCAATATATATTTGTTGAAAATTCTACCATAAATGTTGCTATAGCTACAGCAAAAGTATATTTAAGGTAATATAATAAAGTCATAATAAAAGCTATAAACTAGATTGGTTGAATTAAAAGGAGGATTTTTATGAAAGCGCATGTTGATGGAAATGGCTGTATTTCTTGTGGTCTCTGTGTAGCTACTTGTCCAAATGTATTTCGCATGAATTGCGACGATGTTGCGGAGGCTTATGTTGACGTTGTGGCAGCAGAGGATGAGGCTGATGCTCAGGAGGCCTGTGATAACTGTCCTACAGGTGTAATCACGATAAAATAGTATCTTAAAATTATCTAATGCCCTGTAAAAGGCGATTACTATGCTCTCTCCCCTCAAAATATATATTGTTCACAAGTTAAGAACGGATAAATACCTCCTTGAGTGAGGAATATTTATCCGTTCTTCCCATTATATTTCTATAATATTATTTATAAGATTACACATTAATAACTTGTGACACTGTCCTTTTTTATTGAATGAATTCCCCATATGGTTATGCCTGCAGCCATAATTACTGAATAAACCACAAATAGCAAATATGGTATCATACTACCCTTATTGTATTCTGTATTTATCAATGCCATAATGTATCTCCAATAAGTTATATGATTTATAACGTTATTTCATTTCAATTATCTCTTCCATTTGTTCAAGTACTTTTTCCTCACAACCATAACTGCCCAGGGGATGCGGTTGTTTGGTATATTGACCATGAAAGTCACTGCCTCCTGTTAAGATTAAATTGTAAGCAGCTGCAAGTTCCTTAATCCTTCTTCTGCTCTCTTCCCCGTTTCTGGGATGATCCAGTTCAAGTCCATCAATTCTGCCAGCCTTCGCCAATTCTTCAGCAAGTTCAAAAGAGTCATACTCTTCTGGATGTGCGATGACAACGACCCCCTTTACTTGCTCTATTACTACCAGCATTTCTTCCACACTGGAATAATTCGTTGGCACATAACAACTACCCTTTTTTGAAATCAAGTCCTCCATCAGCTTTCCGATGGCTACATTACTATAGCCTAAGTCACACAGAGACTGCATGATATGGGATTCATAGATGGACTGACTATTCTTAGCATAGCGATTAATATGTTCTAATTCCAATAAAGGATAAATCTTTTGTATCTTTTCTATCATCTCAAGTTTTTGATTTCTTCTGCTATCCAAGGTTTTCTGTAGAAATGAATTTAACAAATCAGTGTTTTGCGGAAAATAGCATAGAACGTGTACGGGTCTATTTCTCTTTTTATCCAGCACTGACATTTCAACTGCAGGGATTACTCTTACTCCGAATTGTTTCCCTAACTCCATTGCCTCGGCTACTCCTGCTAAGGTATCATGATCGCTGATTGCAATGTTTTTAATTCCACTTTTATAAGCATAGTATACAACATCCTTTACCGACATTGATCCATCCGAATTTATTGTATGAATGTGCAAATCACAGTCCATTGAATACTCCTTTTCTATAGAACGAATTGCGAAACCAGTAACTAACCGACATGTTCTATCATATTCGGTAGTAACTGATTTCGCAATGTGTATTTTATATATTCTACAGTTCTTTGTTAAATAGCTTATCTTTTCTGCCTTCATATGGATTCTTGATCATTAAAGGTTTTAAGAAAGCAGCCACTTTCTCAACACCATCCATACGACTCATGGTAACATCCTCATGCTCGTAGCTTAAGGAACCGGTATAGCCCACCATGGATAATTCTGTGATAACACGTTTCCAGTCAACTTGTCCCCAACCAGGAATTCTGAAACGATAGGTATGGTTTAGTGCTGCCATATCTCCATGCATTAAGGTTCCACCTGTTGGCAGGTTATGGGATGCAAGCTCCGCATCCTTTGCATGTACGTGGAAGATTCTGTCCTTTAATCGATCAATTACAATGGCGGGATCAATCATAAGATACATGGTATTAGCCGGGTCAAAGTTATAGCCAAGCGCTGGATGATAGTTTACAAGTTCTAATGCTCTTTCTGCTGTATGAATATCATAGATAAAACTATTTGGATGAATTTCAATTGCAAACTTAACACCATACTCGTGAAATTTATCAAGAATTGGCGTAAATCTTTCTACAAACTGCTGCTCATATTCTTTCCAACCTTCACCGTAAGGGAAAAAGAAGAATCTGCCCCAGTTTTCAACTCCCGGATAACCAACTACAATAGGAACCTCAAGTGCATTCGCTGCCTGTGCGGTACGGATTAAGCTTTCGGTACCATGCTTAATTTTCTCTTCCGGAGTCCCTTTATAAATAAAATCGGTATCCTTTCCGGTTGGTCCCATAATCAAAAAGGAATCAGAATGATTACTTAAGGCCTGGATTCTCATATCATAGCCAGCTACCATTTTCCTAATGTCTTTTGCTGTATTTCCTTTAATTACATCCTTTGTTTCGAGTTGTCCATTGCCTTCATAAGCAGGTATTTCCAGTGTTTCATATCCATAAGCAGATACTAATTTCACTACTTCCTCTAACGGTTTTTCGGTAAAGTTTGCTGTAAAAAATCCTAAATTCATAATTTAACCTCCAAGTTCTAAGTATGAGTGTTTGAATTAACATCATATGATGTCGAATTTTAATAATATTGGAAAAATGAATGCACTTTCTTGACCTTTTAAAAAATTATGCTATTATTAATTATAACCGTTCAAAACACATAATACGTGTTTTTCTGGTTATCGCGGGTGCGTTTGTATACAACAAAGAAAATCTTGGTTGATACTTCACTTTACCTTCGCGTAAATATAAACCTAGGGGAGTTAATCATGTACACAATCGAACGTAAAGCAGAGATATTAAATCTATTACAAAAACATGGCAGTATTAACATAATAGAATTGGCAAAATATTTTGAATCCTCAAAAGAAACCATACGTCGTGATCTTCGCGAACTTGAGGATAAGGGCTTATTGGTTCGTACTCATGGTGGTGCAATTCCTGTGGAAACAAAACAGATTGTTCAACCTAGTGTACCAGAACCTCCCGTAAATGTTCGAGAGTTTACCAACTTTCAAGAAAAGCAGGCAATCTGCAAAAAAGCGGCTTCCTTTATTCAAAATGATGATAATGTATTTGTTGATAATAGCTCTACAACTATTTACTTAGCACAATATGTCCCACAAAACATTCAAGTTACCTTTATAACTAATTCCATACCCTTTTTAATGCATTCCGCTCAATTGAACAACCCTAATCATTCTTACATATGTCTAGGGGGAATGTTCAAACCAACAAACCTTTCCATCCATGGTAATATGACTTTACACAATGCAAAGGTTTACTATCCCAACAAGGTATTTTTATCCTGTACCGGTATTTCACCTGACCGAATGCTTACTGATTCGAGTATTCAGGAAGTTGATATTAAAAAACTGATGATTGAACGTTCCCGAGAAAGATTTGTGCTGGCTGATCATACGAAATTTGAAAAGAACGGTCAAATATACTTATCTTCCTTCCATGACATCAATCATATAATTACTGATAGTAAGGCAACTCAAAGCAATTATGCCTACCTTAACAATTATAATATTGATGTTATCATAGCGCAAGATTTAGACTAAATTTCTATTGCTTCGCGAAGTTTACTAATATTTTTTGAAATATCCTTTTTATCACAGAAAATGCTTGAGGATCCTGCTACAAAAAGATCTGCCCCTTTGTTGGACATGATCCTCGCATTTTCAAAGCTTACATTACCATCAACACCAATTGAAATATTCGGATACCCTTTTCCATCAAGATAATCTCGCAATTCTTTTAGCTTATCCAGCATTCCCTCCACCAGTGGCTGCCCTGCATAACCGGGATTGACCGTCATGAGTAAAACACCACCAATTTGATTTAAAAGATAATCAAGAACAGAAAGGGGAGTCTCTGGATTCAGTGCTATTGCAGGGATTGCACCTTTCTCCTTTATCAGCTTAAGAGTTTTATTAATTTGATAGGTACTTTCCACGTGAATTGTAATTCTATCCCCTTCTCGAATATCGAACCACTCTATCTTTTGCTCTGGATTTACAATCATTAAATGAATGTCCAGCGGAATCTTCGTCATACTTCTAATCTGATCAATATAATGCTTTCCCAACATGATATTAGGAACAAAGACTCCATCCATTACATCCATATGTAAGTATTCAATTTGTTCGTTTTCCATGATTTTTATTGCATCCATTGTCTCCGCAAGATCCAAACACATGAGGGAAGGTGATATTTTTTTTGTCATTTTTTCCTCATTCCCAAAAACCTTCGCTTTTATCTCTCTTTATTAAGGCTCATCTGTAACAGAACCGCTACTACTATAATTCCACCTTTTACTGCACCAACCAGGAAGGAATCCACACCCAGTAAGTTCATCATATTATTGATAATACCAAGGGTTAAGGTACCAAGTACAGTGAAGGCAATTTTACCTTTACCGCCCGACATGCTGGTTCCACCAATAACAGCTGCAGCAATGGCATCCATTTCGTATTTGTTACCCGAAGAAGCTGAGTTAATACTTCCAAGTCTTGAGGTCTCAACGATGGTAGCAATCAATACCAATACTGCGGATGCCATATAAGCAAAGCATTTTACTTTGGTAACATTAATTGCAGAGAGTGAAGCTGCTTTTTCGTTACTGCCTACTGCATAGATATGTCTGCCAATGGCAGTATGCTTCATGATAAACAGAACTACAATAACGCAGACAAACCAAATAACGATAGGCATTGGAATAACACCGAATAGGTTTGTATTAGAAATTGCTATGTAACTTTTGGTATTGTCTCCGGAAGCAGTTAAACCACCGCCATTTAAAAAGTATTGAGCTACGGAGCGGTAGATAGTTAAACTTCCCAAAGTAGTTATAAAAGGTGGTATCTTAAATTTAGAAATTAAAACACCTGTGATTAGACCTAATACTAGTGCTGTACCTAACCCTACAAGTATCGTCATAAATAAGCTTTGGGTACTATTAAAAATAGTTAGGATGACAACACCTATAAACGCTAACTGTGCACCTACGGATAAGTCAATTCCTCCGGTAATAATGATTAAGGTCATACCAAGAGCAATGATACCGATAACCGAGTTGTTTCTTAAAATATTAAGGATGTTATTAACAGATAGGAACATACTGCCTTGTAAGATTACTGATAACACTAATAACACAACAAATGCAATTAATGCACTATTATTACCAGCCCATTTTTTCCAATCCTTTGAAGTAACCGCTTTATGTACTTTGTTTTTTTCTGGGTTTACAATTGCACTCATATACTTCCTCCTGTTGCAATAATCATAATATTTTCTTCATTTGCCTCTTCATGTGTGAATTCATGTCGTATTTCACCATGGTACATGACATAAATTCGATCACTTAATGTCATTACTTCCTGTGCCTCACTTGATAAAACAATAAAACTTGTACCCTGCTTTGCCAGCTCCATTATAATTTTATAAATCTCCAGTTTAGCTCCGACATCCACACCTTGTGTGGGATTATCTAATATTACCAAGTCCGGATTTGAGCTTAATGCCCTTGCCAAAATTACTTTTTGCTGGTTACCACCTGAAAGACTGATAATCAAATCTTTCAGATTATTTATTTTAATATTTAACTTTTTTACATAGTCAGTATGGAATTCTTTTTCTTTCTTCGTATTTATCTTACAGATTTTCTGAAATCTTCTGATAATTGAAATTGTCATATTCTCGCCAACACTAAGATCCTTTATAATACCATTTTCCTTACGGTTTCTTGGTAAATAAGAAATCTTATTTTTATGTGCTTTTTCAGGACAATTCATTTTGCATACTTTCCCATTAATAAGTACATCACCCTGATAATCCTTGCGACAGCCATAAATTGTATGAAACAGCTCAAAGCGACCATCCCCAAGCAGACCTGTAAAGCCAACAATTTCTCCTTTATTAATATGAAAGTCGATGTCTTTAAACTCTCTTTCTCTAGCCAATTTTTTAACGGATAATACTTCACTTCCGATTGTCCTTGTTGTATAAACATCGTTGTTTGACAAGTCTTTACCTACCATAAAGCTTGCTAACATGTTCTCTGTCACTCCACTAACTTCACCTGTGCTGATGACATTACCATCTCTCATGACCGTATAATGATCGCATACCTCAATAACTTCATTAAGTTTATGAGAAATAAAAATAAAACTTACACCCTGATCTCTTAGTCTACGCATTATTTTAAACACGTTTTCAATCTCAATATTTGTCAAGGCTGTTGTAGGTTCATCCATGATGATTACCCTGGCCTCTTTCATCAAAGCTCGTGCAATCTCGACTACCTGTTTATAAGAAGCATCAATATTTTCAACTAAGGTGTTAGGATCCAGGATAATCTCCATTTTTTCTAAGATTTCCTTTGATTTTTGATACATTGTCTTTTTATCTAGCAACCCGTTCTTCTTTAATTCACAACCCAGAAACAAATTCTCACAAACACTTAGATCATTGATAAGTGTTAACTCCTGATGGATAAAAGCTATGCTGTGATTTCTACCAAATGCCGAATAAACTTCTTTTTCCAAATTACCAATTGTAATATGGCCGTCGTCACCAGGAATGACGCCACCTAAGATATTCATTAATGTTGTCTTTCCGGTACCGTTTTCACCCAACAATGCATGAATACTACCTTTTTTTAATTCAAAATCCACACCATGAAGTACGCGATTTCCGCTAAAGGATTTTGTTATATTCTTCATTTTTACTATGTGTTTGTCCATCTAGACCACCTCTGTTAAAAATACCTGGGATATTAAAATATCCCAGGTAATATTTTAATTATTATTATTAGTATGGTGAATCAGCATTGATATAGTCTGCAACGTTGCCAGAGTCTATCGTAAGTGGCTCAAGAATTGTGTCTTTCTGATATTCTTTTCCCTTCTGAATATCATATGCAACCTGAATGGTATCACCAATCATAGCTGGACTGTAAGTCTCTGTGAAGCATTTGATATCTGTTTCACTTTGAATCTTTGAATACCAAGCCTGTGCACCACCACCACCGGAGATGTATTTAATATCAGTTCTACCAGATTCTTTAATCGCCTGAAGAATACCTAAAGAAGGCTCATCATCAATTGAGAACACAGCATCAATCTGTGGATTAGCTACTAACATATCAGAAGCCATTGTTAAACCTGCTTCTTGTGTAAATCCGCCTGCTGTAACTTCAATTAACTGCATATCAGGATAGCTTGCTGCCATTTCAGCCTTGAAAGCATCGGTACGTTCAATACTTACAGAACCAACACTAGGAGCTGACATAACTGCTACAATACCTTTTCCGCCTAACGCATCTCCAATATATTTTGCACCTAAAGTACCAATCGCTGCATTATTACCAGCAAGATATGCAGTATAATCGCCACTAATCTTACGGTCAAAAACAACTAAATTAATTCCTGCATCCATAATTTTCTGTGCTGCAACGGAAACTTCATCATTGTGAGGTAACAATACAATAGAAGTACATCCTAAGGAGATTAATTCTTCAATATCATTTGCTTGATCATTAACGTTCTCAGAAGTAAGAATCTTATAACCGGTTCCTTCTTCTAAACCAAGTGCTTTTACTTTTTCCTGAGCATAGAAGATTGCGCCTGCAATCCAACCATGATCAGCTGCTGGTAAAGAAATTCCTATAATGCCATCCTTGGAAGCTGCTGTATCATCTCCCTCTGGTGCAGGAGTAGTCTTATCCTCATTTGTCGTATTTGTGTCAGTACCTGTTTTACCAGTGTCTTTTGTATCATTTTTTGCACAACCGGTAACTAATGCTGTCATTACTACAAGCATTAATAAAATTGATAACATCCTTTTCTTCATTGTTTGTATCCTCCCAATATTTTTTCTTATATAAGAATAGCCCTGCTGCAATAACTTGAACTGAATTCAACCAACTAAGCTTATTAAATATTAATAATTCTTAAAATGTATTAGAAACCTTCAAACATCTGAAACAGAGCTATTTATATAATTCTTTATTTACTAGTCCTTTTACTACAACAATCAATCTTTTTATTATGTATGGCTTTGTTTTAACTTACCTTTTACTCTACGTGTTTCCACTAACTCTGCTGCTGCAGCCTTATCATAAACACAACATCCTACCTTACTTTGCTGAATAAGTAATTCAAGGCATGCATCGCATAAACGGCAATACTTAATATCTTTATCATTACCCTGTGCTAATTTTACAGGAAGATATGGATCAGCAAAGGATTGTCTGCCTAAACCAATCATGTCTGTAACATTATTCTCAATACACCAAGCTCCGTAATTAAGAATATCACTCTGACCAGGTTCAACTGCACATAAGTCGTTCTTACCGTTTCTAAATACGGAGAAGTTAGATCCGATTACTACTGTTTCAGGCTTAAGAGCTTTCTTGAATTCCTTAGCCCAATACTGATGGAGATATGCATAATATGGGATATGCTTGTCTACCTGTGTTAAGCTGATTGTTATAGAAGGGCTACCTGCTGACTGGATAATGTAGCTTGCGCCTCTTTCCTCTAAACCTTGGATAAGCTTAATTGGCTCTGTTAAGTCCATGATAGGTGATCCTGGACCTTCTGTACCAAATCCACCGGGGAAACCTTCCCAAGCTGATATTTTGGAACCAATAATAAAATTCTTATCTGGTACTTCTTTACGGATTCTCTCGATTAGTTCAAATGCAAATCTGCTTCTATTCTCCCAGCTTCCGCCGTATTTCCATTGTCTGTTATTGTGAGGACGAATCATCTGACATCCTAAATAACCATGAGATAATTTTAAATCAATACCATCAGCGCCTGCATTGTAAGCAATCTTCGCTGCTGTAACATAACTGTCCATAATTCTTGCAACATCTTCTTCAGTAAGAAGATCACCGCCATAACCCGGCAATGGATTAGGAGTTACTCTTCTTGAAAAAGCAGGATTAGAAATCTCACCAGAATGAGTTAACTGAAATACCAGTAGTGACTGTGCATTTGCTTCATGAACTCTTCGCACAAACTCGGTAAGAGGTTTTTCATTCTGTGGCATAATTGTGAGCTGATTATCTCTTGCGCGGCTTTCTCTAGTCACGGTAATTGCTTCTAATGATATTAAACCAGCACCACCTTTAGCTAACTCTATGTAACGATTTGTAGTTTCCTCTGAAGGATTGCCTGTCTCATCCTCGGAGTTACATTCCATCGCTTGAATAAAGAAGCGATTTGGAGCTACTCTAGGTCCGATATTAATTGGTTGAAGTAATGTTTCTTGGTATGACATTTTGTTACCTCCTGTTTAAAAACGTCTGTGTATTTGTTTTTGTTTATGTTTGTATTTTATCACCATTTTGAAATAATTACAACTACTAAATGCTAAAACTTATGATTTTTAGTAATATTTCATATAACAATATGACCGTTTATGTTACAAATACACAATTACAAAAAATAATGTTGCTTTTGTGACCGTTTTATGATAGTATCCATATATAAAAACAAAAGATATGTGCATACGGAACCAAATACACATATTATATAGAAAGGAGAACCAATGATACACACAGTAACTCTCAACCCTGCTGTCGACAAACTTCTGTTTTTAAATGAATTCAAGAAGAATATCACAAATCGGTTGCAATACTCACAGGATTCCTTAGGTGGAAAAGGTACACATGTGTCGATCAATCTTAAAACCTTAGGTCTGGACAATAATGCTATGGGTATTGTACATGGGAAGACCGGAAAAGACATTCTACTATTATTAGAAGCTTCCGGTGTTAATGTGAAATTCCTACATAGAAACAACCAAGAGGAAAACAGCAGAACGAATTACCTTATTATAGAAGAAACTGGTGATTGTTCAACGATATCTTCAAGAGGAGTAGATCTTGATCAGAACGATATTGAAGAGCTTATAACATTATTACTGGAAACAGTAAAAGAAGGTGATTTTGTTATTCTATCAGGAGATGCAACCAATTGTTATGATCCCTATGTGTATAACACTATCATGAAGCGCTTGAAAGATCTAAAAGTTAAGTTCTTTCTTGACGCCAGTGGCCCAACCTTAACAAACTGCATCGAAGAATCCCCTTATTTAATAAAACCAAATCTGGACGAACTCTCCACCTTATATGGAAAAGAGCTCTCAAATGATGAGGATATCATACTCGCCATTCAATCACTTGCAAAATACAACATCGAAGTAATTGCAGTCTCACTTGGTGGAGATGGCTCCATTGTTAAAACTCCCGAAGGAATTTATAGAATAATGCCTCCCAAGGTAGATGTGAAAAACACCATCGGATGCGGTGATTGTTTCTTATCAGGAATTATCTATGGAATTACAGAAAACTATTCCTTTGAGGACACACTCAAATTAGCTACAGCAATTTCTGCTGCCACCGCTGAATCAACCTCCTCCGTGGGATTTGACCAAATGCGTGCCAGTGAACTAATACCACTCGTCGACATAACAAAGCTTTAATTAAGAAAGGACCGATATTATGAGTAATTTATCTTATATAGAAATGCGTAAAGAAATGTGCAAAGTAGCAAAATTAATGTGGGAAAGACGACTTACCAATGCAGCAGGTGGAAATTTTGCTGTTCGTGTAGATGAAAACAGAATTTTAATCAGCCCATCTCTAATGTCAGAAGAAAAACATTGCGAACTCGAGCCTGAAGATATTATACTAATAGATTATGAAGAAAACATTATTGAAGGTACTGGTAAACTTTCTCGTGAAGGCTTAATGCATGTACTTATTTTAAGTAATTTCAAGGAAATCGCTTGTACAATTCATGCACATCCCTTCTACTGTATGCCTTTTGTTGCACAGGGTAAGCCTATTCCCAATGTAACAGAAGCTACTATGGGACGTGGATATGTTGGATGTATCGAATATACCAAAGCTTATACCCCTGAGCTTTCCCAAAACATATACAACTATTTTGAAGAACATAGAGAATTAGCAGTTAAAAAACCAATTGGTGTTATTTTACCTATGCATGGTGTGGTTGTATCCGGACCAAGTATTTATCATGCCTACAGTATGCTGGAACGTATCGAGTGTGACGCCTTCTGCACCATTACAAGAAATGCTATTTAATCCATACTAATTCATAGGGCTTAAAACCCTGCAAAAGGATATCCTTACTATGTATATTGAAGAACGTCAAACAAAAATAATTAGTCAACTTAATAGCATGGGACGTATTGATGTCAGTGAATTGGCCAATATATTTCAAACTTCGAAAGAGACAATACGTCGAGATCTTAATGATTTAGAAAAAGCAGGCATGTTAAAACGAACCCATGGTGGAGCCATACTCCCCAATTTACCGGGTGAGCTTATTACTTCCAGTCCAACATCACAAACGAAATCCTACAATGCGCCTGGTGAAACTCCGGTTGCTGAGCGTTCCTTCTGGCATGTAGCAGAAAAACAGGCAATATGTAAACTTGCTGCCTCCTATATCGAACACGAGGATACCATTTTTATTGATAACAGTTCAACCTGCATTTATTTATATCAGTATATACCAGCCGACATTCAAGTTACTATTTTGACTAACTCGATTCAATTTCTGCTTGAATGTTCAAAGAACTTAAGCCCACATCATACCATCGTGTGTTTAGGCGGAATTTTTAAGAATACCAATTTATCCATCTTTGGGAATACAACCATTAAAAATGCACAACAGTATTTCCCTAACAAATCTTTTATATCTTGTACTGGTATTATCTCCGAAACACAGATTACCGACTCGGGAATTCAGGAAATTGATATCAAAAAAACATTAATTAAGAGTTCTCAGGAAGTATTTTTACTTGCGGATTATTCTAAATTCAAACAAATTGGTCCTGTTTATCTTGGTTCCTTTGCAGATATTGATTATCTGATTACCGACTCAAATAGTGATATGGCTTATTTGAATTTTTCCAAAATAACAAAAACACAGATATTGATGGCTTAAGTAACGACAGAATGGAGATCTATATGAATGTTTTAGCATTTGATTTAGGTGGAAGCGGTGGAAAAGTTGTACTAGGCGTTCTTTCCGATAACCTTTTGGAGGTGAGAACTCTAAATAGATTTGATCACTGTGCTACTTCAATTAATGGTGGTCTATATTGGGACGTATTACAAATATACAAGGAAATGTGCAAGGGAATTACAGAGGCAATTGGATGCACCGGTGATAGCATCTCTTCGATTGGTATTGATAGTTTCTGCAATGACTTCTCAATTATCGCTCCCAGCGGAGATATATTAACACAAGTGCATAGTTATCGTGACGAACGTACCAAGAGACATGCAAATGAAATATATGAAATTATGTCACCGGATCAATTATATAAAATTAACGGAAATCAGAATGCATTGTTCAATACCCTTATGCAGTTAGCTGCCATGAACCTTGATGACCAGTCCTATCTATTTAAGCACGGAAATAAACTCTTATTCGTTCCCGACCTGCTAATATACTTCTTGTCCGGTATAAAGACAACTGAGTACACACTTGCATCTGTAAGTCAGCTCTTTGACTACAATATCAATACTTGGAACCAGGAAATATTAGATAAATTCCAAATACCACAAGAACTTTTTGCAGATCTCGTTCAACCTGGTTCAATTAATGCCCGAACTAGTAACGACTTTAATAACGAATTTAAAACCAAGGGTTTTGATATTGTATCCGTCTGTGAGCATGACACAGCATCAGCATTTTTAGCCTCTCCTTTTAACAAAAATTGCGCTATTATCAGCTGCGGAACCTGGGCTCTTGTAGGTACAGAAGTTCAAAAGCCTATTATTAATAATTTCGGATATCATTTTAACATTGCAAATGAAGGTGGCTATGAAGGACATCATCGTCTGCTTCACAATGTAATGGGTACTTGGATTCTTCAAGAAATCCGCGCTGAATTCAAGGCTATGGGACAAACTTATAGCTATACAGAACTAGAGGAACTTGCCGAAGCAGCAGCACCCTTTCAGTATGTAATTGATGTAGATGATGAAGTCTTCTATTCCCCAGGTAATATGACAGAGAAGTTAAAAGAATATTGCAAAAATCTTTATCAATCTCATCCTGAAACAATCGGAGAAATGGCACGTTGCGTTTACGAAAGTTTAGCCTTAAAGTACTTCTGGAATATAAACAATCTTCAAAAGCTTACCGGAACTGAATTCGGTATCATCAACATTGTCGGTGGTGGTTCGCAAAGTAAATTAATGTGCCAGTTTACTGCCAATGCTTGTAATTGTTTTGTGGCTGCAGGTCCAGTTGAGGCCACTGCTCTTGGTAATATTCTGGTTCAGTTAGTAGCCAACAAACAAATTAAAACAATTGAGGAAGGCAGAGAAATCATCTCCCGCTCCTTCCCGGTTACAGAATATTATCCGCAAAACATTGAGTTATGGAAAGATCAATACGAACTCTTTACCAATCAATTTAATTTAAAATAGTATTGCCGCTATAACGGCAGATGGAGGTTATTATGAGAATTTTCAGAGCAGGAATTATTGGTACCGGCTTTATCGGTAAGGTACACATTGAAACCCTAAGACGTCTTGGCAATGTTGAAGTTGTGGCTTTGGCAGATAAGTTTAATGCCGATAAAACAGCAGAAGAACTAAATGTACCACATTATTTTGCAGACTATAAAGAAATGATTGATACTATGAATCTTGATATGATTCATATCTGTACTCCAAACAATACTCACTATGATATTGCTATGTATGCAATGGATCGCAATGTAAATGTTCTATGCGAGAAACCTATGTGTACTTCTATCGAAGAAGCAAGAGCCCTTACTGCAAAAGCAGAGGAAAAAGGTCTTGTGGCTGCGATTAACTTTCATAATCGTTTCTATCCAATGAATAATCACCTGAAAAACATCATAAAAGACGGTGAACTTGGTGAAATCTTCTCAATCACCGGAAGCTATACTCAGGACTGGCTATTATACAACACCGACTACAGCTGGCGTTTAAATTCTACTGAATCCGGCAGAACTCGTGCTGTTTCCGATATTGGTTCTCACTGGATGGACTTAGCGGAATATGTAACCGGTCAAAAAATCGTTGAAGTAAATGCCGATTTCTCAACCATTCATAAAAGCCGCAAGAAACCAAAGGGTGTTGTACTTGCCTTCTCTAAAGAGAAATTCAAGGATGAGGATTATGAGGATGTTCCTATTGACACAGAGGACAATGCAAGTGTAATGTTCCGTTTTAGCAACGGTGCAAAGGGTAGTGCCTTCTTCTCACAGGTTATCGCAGGTAAGTCTGTTTCAATTGATTTATTAGTTGGCGGATACAATAAATCTGCACAATGGAATAGCGAGAACTGTAATGCCCTGGTTGTAGGCAATCGTGATAGCTACAATGCTTTTATTGAAAAAGGTTTAGGTACTGTTCATCCTGATACCAAGCCATTAATCGCTTATCCTTTTGGTCATCTTGAAGGATTCCCAGATGCCTTTAAACAATGCTTTAAGAGTGTTTATGGCAGCATTGGAAATCCGAACGGTGAACATGAGCACGCAACCTTTAGAGACGGTCTTCATGAGATGATTCTGTGCGAGAAAATCTTTGAAAGCAGTCAAAAAGAAGGTTGGGTAAAAATAACCGACGAAGAATAGTAAATTAGTCCCAAATCAACGAATATAGATACAGGTATGCCTCTTTCTCTGGGAAAGGCATACCTGTTTTCACACTAAAATATAAATAGGTAATTACGACTATATTTTACCTAATAACTGAACCTTATATGATAAATTATGCAAACCAAATAATATAACTTGACAAATACGATTATGGGGCTTTACAAATTCAAATCAATAAGTACCAAGTCTATTGAACTACCAATTAAGATACCAAGGAGAAGGATTATGAACCTAATTAGAAACAGAAAAATTGCCACAAAGCTGTGGCTGATGATTTTACCAATATTTGTTGTACTATTATATATTCTTTTTCAGTTCTCATACCAAATGAATCAGTTAAACAAGCAAGCAGAAGTTACCTACCATGATACCCTTTATGTAAATTCCACCTTACTATTAAAAGCTGACCGAGACTTTTACAAGGCGACCCTTGCAGAAAGAACTTTGGTTGAAGCTGGCGAATCTATTGATCAAAGCACAAAAGATCGCTATATAAAAGATTACAATGATAACTGCGCTTCCATCAGCAGTAATATAGAAGCTGTTATGCAAAACATTAAATCCAACACCGAATTATATTCCGAGTTCAAACATTCAAAAAAGCAACTAACCATGTCCCACCTTTATGACCAATTTACAAATCAATTTAAGGAGTGGCAGGCTGCCTACGATCCAAGTACTGGAAAGGGCTTTATCGTAGCAAAAAATGCTATGTTTGAAGGTATCCGAGACGAAATCAAAACCATGTCAGAGATACTTGAAGAATATAGTGTTAAGTCCCAGACCGATATGAGAAATCATATTAAAGCTTCTATACGGGAAATTGTTCTCTTATTTGCAATTGCCTCCGTATTAATGGGTGCCTTCAGTCTTTACTTAGTTAATTTCATAAGGTCTAACATAAAAGCACTGACCATAAATATGAACTCTCTCGCTGCGAACGACTTGTCCATTACGCCACATCATATGAATAGCAAGGATGAACTTGGAACCTTGTCACAATCTGTGACCTATTTAGTTCATTCCTTACGTGACATTACAAGGAATATACTAAGCACTTCCTCGTCCTTGTCAAATTCCTCCGAGAGTATGAAGCTAACTTCTGATGAAGTAACAAATGCTGTAGTTGAAATATCAAAAACTATTAATGAAATAGCAGAAGGAGCAGCTAATCAGGCAGAGGATACCCAACAGCTGTCTAATGAAATTAATCGTTTAGGTGAAATTGTTCAAACCAGTACCACAAGTACAAAAGAATTATCCCATAATGCTACCGGAATTATGACCGTTATCCAAGAAGGACTTGATACTGTTCATCAGTTGGATGAAATCAATACAAGGAATCAGGCTACGTTCCAATCAAACTTTAAAACTATAGCTACTGCAAATCAAAATGCTGCACAGATTGTCGAAGCAACCGCAATTATTTCAGCCATTGCCGAACAGATTAACTTAATTTCCTTAAATGCTGCAATAGAAGCTGCCAGAGCAGGGGAAGCCGGAAGAGGTTTTTCTGTCATTGCGGATGAGATACATAAGCTTTCGGAGCAAGCCAAGGATTCTACTACTCTAATTGACCAAATGCTGAATGAAATTAAGCACAATATTAATACAGCAAGTAGTCAAAGCAAAGAAGTGGAACAGGCTGTTCTGCTGCAGACAGAAAGTATTAACGCGACAAAGAATAAATACGATGCCATTGTGAAATACATTAATGTTATTAATACCGAGATATCCTCTCTGGAGAGAGTTTCCTTGTCCATAGATCAGAGTCGTTCCATCATTAGTGAATTCAGTACGAACGTGTCTGCTATTTCTCAAGAATATGCTGCAAGCACGCAGGAAACCTCGGCAGCCACCCAGCAGGTATTAGCGGCAATGACAAACATTAATCAAAATAGTTCCGAGATAGACGATCAAGTTCTCGACCTTAAGAAAATCATAGATAAATTTATTTTATAAACAAAATACATTGCAAGATATAACTTTGAAATAAACTTATTCATAATTATTTTTTAATCTGAGCTTTTTATTTCATAGTACGTATTCTCTATCATATAAAAAACTTGCCCTTCGAAGTTATCACAAGAAATCTTCTAGGGGCAAGTTTTTTATTAAAACTACACATTCTATTTTATTTTACATTTTAGACAGTTACTTATTACAGTTTAAATCCTTATCCTTATATCTTTCTTTAGATTACAAACTGCTCCATGTATTTTTTAGATAACTGTAAGCTATCTAGAATTCTTTCTTTAGTAGACTCAAAAGCTCTATCTTCTACTTCAATACATGCATATCCATTATAACGAATATCCGTTAATGCTGATACGTAATTGCCCCAATCAACATCTCCCAGTCCCGGTAATTTAGGTTGCATGTACTGCAATGGATATGCCATGGTTCCGACCTTATCTAGTTCTTCCTTCATCACCTTAATATCTTTAAAATGGATGTGAAAAATTCTATCCTTAAATTCATAAATGGGTTTTATATAATCTATCATTTGCCACACAAAATGAGAGGGGTCATAATTGATACCAAAATTACTATTTGGTAATATTTCAAATACCTTTCTCCAGATATAAGGTGTCGTCATCAGATTTTGTCCACCAGGCCATTGCCCTTCATCAAATAACATTGGACAGTTCTCAATTGCAATTTTAACGCCCTTTGCTTCTGCATAATTTATAATTGGAGGCCAGATTTCCTTTACGAGCTCCAAATTCTCTTCAACTGTCTTACTTTGATCCCTACCTAGAAATGAAGTTACCATATTGATACCCAGCCTAGCACTGGCATCTATTACTTTATACAAATGTTCTATGTTATCTTTTCTTTTATCCAAATTCCCATCCATGGTATTGGGATAGAAAGCTAGAGAGGACATCTCAACCTTCTTATTGTTACAGTAATCCTTTATGTAAAGTGCCTTTTCATCGGTAAGATGAGCAACATCGATGTGGCTAATACCGGCATATCTTCTCTCCGCTTTTATCTGTGGCCAACATGCCACTTCAACACAGCCATAACCCAGGTCACTTGCTATGTCTATCATTTCTTCAAAATTCCAATCCCCAAGAATTGAACTTACGAACCCTAGCTTCATAATTCCTCCTTACCGATAATTCTTTTCATTCCTCATACTTCTTACAACCATAATTGAACTTCTTTTGCATATGCTTGTATTCGGTATTGGTTTTTCTGAAATAATTATATCATTTATATTGACATTTTTCAATTATACTGCAACTATTGTGCAATTTTCATTATATGTTCTAAATAATTAAATGTATTTTTATCAAATACTTATATTGCACTTAATTCCTTTCTGAAAACTTTTCATACTTATTTCAGAAGAAGTTGATTTTTCAAAATAAAACAATTAATGTATAGATATACCTAACATTTCAGCAAACAAAGAAGGAGTCTTACATGACATCATTTAATAAAATTACTGTTCAACAGATTGCAGCACAAGCAGGTGTTTCTCCGGCTACCGTATCCCGGGTTATCAATCACAGTGAACTTGTGAAGGAAGAAACCTTAAAACAGGTAGAGGAAGCTATGAAGCAGCTTGGAGCAGCTCCTCCAGAGTCTTCGAAATCTAAGACATCAGACCAGCCTGTGATTATATTAAATATCCCAAATATTAATAATATTTTTTACACAGAAGTGATTCGAGGCGCAACCACTTCTGCTAAAGCCCATGGTTGTCATCTGTTAATTAGTCAATCCCCCCTTGATCATGGTTCTATCAGCGAATTCTATCATTTAATAAAGCGTGTTCATGCAGCTGGGGTAATACTCTTAAACCAAATATCCTCCGAATTATTGCACCAATTAAATAATCTTCTTCCCATTATTCAATGCTGCGAATATAATCACGAATCAGAGGTTGCCTATGTCAGTATCGATGATTATTCTGCTGCCTTAAATGCTACTAATTATTTGATATCCAGTGGTAAAAACAAGATTGCCTTTATCAATGGTCCACTTACGTACAAATATGCCAGAGACCGTCGTAGTGGCTTTCTGGATGCACTTAGTAATGCTGATTTAATCATTCCCAAGAACTGGTTAATCCAGTTACCAGAAGTGAATTATGACATGGCTTATGCTACTACTTGTCAGCTGCTGACCGATGAAGTTATCCCCAATGCCTTCTTTACCGCTTCTGACACTTTAGCTGCTGCTGTTATCCGTGCCGCTAAGCGATACAATTACAATGTACCAAAAGATATTACGGTAATTGGGTTTGATAATATTGATTTATCCTCCATGTTCTCTCCCACCATAACAACCGTTAGCCAGCCTAAATTCCAAATGGGTTTTTCCGCTTGTGAGATGTTATTAGAGAAAATTTCAAATCCAAATTTCGCAACCAGATCGATACTTCTTGACACAGAACTCATTGTACGGGAGTCCACTTCTGACTCTTCCTCATAATAATTGAGTAATTAGGTTACGGTGTTTTTTGCCATTGTAATTCGACTTATTTCGTGCTATCATGCAACAAAACAGCTTTATAAGTTAATACAACTTCAAGGTATTATAGTATAGCTGTTATTGAACTTATCAGCTTAATAAGGAGGATACCCTATGGAAAATGCACCTTTAATCAGCATCGTCCACTCAATCATACTTTTACCAATTGCTGTCCTATTTGCATATGCACTTATAGGTGGAATCAAGAAATGGAAACACCATTCTCTTGTAGCAGCAATTGCCCTTGTAATAGATTTAACTGTTTCAGTTCTATATTTGCTGAATCGATTACTCGGTGATAAATTTGCAGATAGTCAGGCAGATTTTACGGGCTGGTTGTTAGTGTATATTATAATACATGGCATCATTGCTTCTATCGTAGTATTGGTAGAATTCGTATTACTTGCGGAACGTATGATTAATCATCGTAAAAACCCAAAGAACAAGTTTCATTCCGCCATCGTAAAAGTTTTTGCTGTACTGTGGACCATTTCCTTTCTATCAGGAGAATTCTATTTCACTTATGTTTATCTATTATAAAGGTCAAAATTCTGTCTCTTAATTGTAATACACCTATATTACAAGAAACACAAGATGCTCCAGCCCCTGGCAGTCGTATCAACGGCTGCCGGGAGCTGGAGCATCTTTTATTTTTCTAATATGCCTTATACATTATTACCTATAACATTAATTCTTACCATCAAACTTTCTATATACAAAGGAATCAAAATCTGCGTACTCTTTTTAACTCTCCAGATCCTGACAACTTATCCCGATAAAAGCACCGGTAAATCCATAGTGATAGGCATATTCATCGGAAATCTATCTTGGATCTAAATCATATAAGCTACCATCAATAAGTATATCTTGCATTCCTCATCTTTAAGAGAGCTTAGTATTTAATTTAAAAGCACCCCAAAGGATACTCTTGTTTTATACATACATAACAGTAACTACAACAAAATGATATGGGGCCTCATCCCCATTTACTTCTGTTGATATCGATTGTTTTATGTCGATAACCTTTTTTCCGTTTATAAAACTATTAACTTCATCTTCAATAAAATCTTTATCACCTTCCTGATTCATTCTTCCCGTAAACATTTTAATTCGCATGTAGCTTCCTCCTACGTATAATTATATGTACTTACTTTTTCTTATTCCTATGAACTATCACAAAATAATACCAGTTATAACAGCAACACCTGCAGCCGTTATCATTCAATTTTCTGTTTCATTAACCTCATCATAATTATAATCCCACATGTTATATTTTTACTACCCTTTTATTGTATTATGAAATCCATATTATTACAAGTTTTACCACATATAAATACAAGATAAGTAATACATACCAAAGTGAAGAAGATAATATTTTTAAAATTTGATTTCAGTCACAGAAAACATTCCCTATTCAAATTATAATTGACTCAAATCCACCGAAAAGGAGAATTACTTATGTATAATTTCGCAGCAACAGTTGATGCCACACAATACCAACCTAAGGATAAGCATCCTGTTATTTTTGATACATTCTTCGGTCTACAACCCGGAGAGAAAATGCAACTTATTAACGATCATGATCCACGCCCACTGCATTATCAATTTATCATGGAGATAAAGAAAGGTTTTGACTGGGAGTACCTCGAAGAAGGTCCAGAGGTTTGGCGTGTAGCAATAACTAAGCTTTAATACCTATCAGGGTATAACTTTAAAGGGCATTGCAAAAATCTATTTTGCAATGCCCCTTCTACTGGGGAATTTTATGTCAACATTAACTAGCTAGCTAAGATTAAGCTCTTTCGCTTAAATTAACATAAGCTCTAAAGGAGCTATAAATTACTATCACTCTTACTGTTAATTCTTACTATGTAATAAAACTTCCAGTTCCTTCTCCGGTAATGGCTTACTATACAAGAAACCTTGAATTTTATCACAGTTATTTTGCTTTAAGTAATTGAACTGTTCTTTAGTCTCAACACCTTCTGCCACTACATTCAGCCCCATACTGCGACCAATCATAACAATTTGTCCGGTCAATTGCTTATTTTTTAGCTCCAGAGTAATGCCATCAACAAATGTTTTATCAATCTTAAGGGTATTAATGGGTAACTGCAATAAGTAATTTAAAGAAGAGTAACCTGTTCCAAAGTCATCTAAGGCTATTTTAATCCCTTTCTCACAAAGAACTGATAACTTATCCTTAATCATCTCATAGGATTCCATAAGAATTGATTCTGTGATTTCTAATTCCAGACATTCCGGATTCAACTCATATTCTTCCAAAGTTTGAAACACAAACTCAATAAAATCAGTTTGCGTCAATTGTAAAATTGACACATTAACCGATATCGCAATATCCGAATGTCCTTGTGCCTGTAACTTTTTTATAAAGGCACACGATTGTTTTAAGACCCATTTTCCAATGGGGATTATTAATTGTGTTTCTTCGGCAATTCCTATGAATTGCAGGGGAGATACAGAACCCAACTCTTTATTTCGCCACCGCAGCAAGGCTTCAATTCCAGTTATTCTATTACTTGCAATGTCTAATTGAGGCTGATAATATAATTCAAATTCATTCTCTTCCAATGCAGTATACAAATACTTTTCAATTAACATTCGCTTCTGAATATCTTCCTGCATTCCACAGGTATAAACAACAAAGCTATTACCGCCTGCCTCCTTTGCCTTATACATAGCGATATCAGCACAACGCAAAAGTTCATCACTATCCTTACCATGTACCGGATACAGTGCTATTCCCATGCTGATACTAATATGAATGACATTGTTAAAGATGTGAAAGGGGTCTTCCAGGCTTTCCAGAATTTTCTTAGCCTTTACTTTAATTTCTTCCAAATTCTTAGCACTTTTGAGTACTATAATAAATTCGTCTCCGCCAAGTCTATAAATTATATCACTACATGTAATATACGAGCTTATTCTAGAACTAAGAGACCCAATTAACTGATCACCAAAATTATGCCCCCAGGTATCATTGATTAATTTAAAATTGTCAATATCAACATAACATACTGCGATTAAACTGTCTGGTTCCTTCCTCCCCAACTCCCTGTTATCTTGATCAAAGGAAAGCCGATTGGGCAACTTAGTCAGGGTATCATGATATGCCAAATAGTGTAATTGTTCCTGATATTCTTTTAATTTTGTTATATCGGTATGAGAGCCTGCCATTCTTATTGCCTTACCCTCCTCATTAAACAATGCTTTGCCCCTGGACTGTATCCAAATGTACTCACCATGTTTTGCAAGGAACCTGTACTCACAGCTAAAATATGGTGTTCTCTGTGTCTGATGTTCTGTAATTGTTGTTACAGCTAATACAAAGTCTTCTGGATGTATTAACTTTCTCCAATCACCAATCCGTTCAATATCTTCCTTGGTATATCCGGTAATTTCATTCCATCGCTCAGAGAAATATCTATGTTCATCTATTTCGTCCCAAATCCCATCATTTGTTGCTTCAGAAACTAATCGATATCTTTGCTCACTCTCGGTAAGCAGGGATTGACTTTCCATTAGCAAATCATACTGTTGCCTGATTTCTTCCGCAGAAGCTGTTAGTTCTTCATATGTAGCTTCTAGTTCCTCATAGGTTGCTGCTACCTCTTGATAATTGGTATCAAGCTTAATTCTATCCTGATTAATACGCTTTAAAGCTAAATATACCAATCCAAAGATTAGGATTGCAGTAAAAAGCACATAGATCCATCCCTTAATAAGGTTAATTCGTGCCATTGTCTGTATATCCTGCACAAGTAATTCCAAAAGCTTGTCCGATAATAGTATCCACGAAATTCCACTAAGAGCATAAATCCCTGCAACTCTAAGCGCTAATCGTCTTGGAATAAACTCCTGCTTGATTTCTAAAATCTGACGTACCTTACCAAGCATCAAAGATACAATTCTCATTTTAAACCTCATTCTAATAATATGAATCCAAGCTTTTCTAAAACCTCCGTAAGTTTTCGTGTATCAATCGGTTTTGTGGCATAAGCATGGCATCCATAGTCAAAAGCTGCATGTACTATTTGTGTTTCAGCAAGAGCAGTGGTCATAATAACTTTTGTTCGGTCCTCCTGCACAATTCCATTTTGTCTCTCGAATTCTCTAATTGCCTTAAGTGCTTTAATTCCATCTACTTTGGGCATCATGATATCTAAGCATATCAGATGGTAGGGTAGTTCCTCCTTTAACGACATTAAAAATGCATCAATCGTTTCCAATCCATCCACTACTAAATCACAATCACCATATCTGGAAAAAAACTTTAGCATAAAATTTCTGCTAACTAAATCATCCTCTGCAATAAGTATTCTCATAATAATCTCCATTCCTAAAACTGCGAACTATATATCCCTGTCACTTTTCATCTCATTGTATACATTGCTCAATTTTTTATAATATTCTTCTGCTGTACCCCAAGCGTATTTTCTTGCAGCAAGTTCAATCTTAAATGCATAATCTCTAATTTCAACAGCATTTAGCAAAATAGCTAGTTTTTTTACTGTGATTGCATTATCTTCAATTTGATTGTAACTATTTTCTATACTGAATTGTAAATTTAATATAGCATCCTCTAGGTCAACCAGTTCCATCATCATATCCTTATTGAACCCACTTTTTTCTTGGTGGATGAATAACAACTCTCCACTTTTGTCCATTTCCACAGCATTATATTTAATTTGGCGATGGGGGTTACTCTTATGTATTGGTACCAGGTCCTGATAGTTTACATTAATATCCTCTTGTTGAATTATTGTTTCTATCCGCTCCTGATTCACTCGTGCTTCTTCTTTTACATTATTACTACGATGACCTATTTCAAAGGGAAGTATAAAATAGAACGTACTCCCTCTACTGTTTTCACTAACAACACCAATTTCACCATTCATCATTTCTATGAGCTGCTTACATATTACAAGTCCCAGTCCAGTCCCACCATATTTACGCGTTATGCTTCCATCTACCTGGCTAAATCTTTGAAAAAGTAGATCAATCTTGTCCCTAGACACACCTATCCCGGTATCTATCACATGAAACTTTAGTTTTACAAACTTATGATTCCTTTCTAATAAGGAAACTGCAACTGTTACTTTGCCTTTCGGCGTAAATTTAATAGCGTTTGATATTAAATTGTTGAGTACCTGGCGTATACGATCAGGATCTCCATTTAGATATTTAGGTACCTCTGGATAAATTTCCAGTTCTAAATTTAATCCTTTATTCTTGGCAAGCTTAGAATGAATTTTAATAACCTCTTCTAAGAGTTTTGATGTTTTAAAGTTAATAGTATCTATCGTTAGTTTACCAGCTTCGATTTTTGAGAAGTCCAAAATATCATTCATAATTTTAAGCAGTGAGGTTGCGCTGTATTTTGCCATATTAACATTATCTAATTGCTCTGCATTTAGGGAAGACATTAATAACAAGTCAAGCATACCAATAATACCATTAAGAGGCGTACGAATCTCATGGCTCATATTGGCTAAGAACTCACTTTTTATTTTATTGGCAGCTTCTGCTGTCTCTTTGCCTTTTTGTAAATTATCCTCATACTTTTTTTGTTCTGTTATATTATCAAATGCAATAATGATCTGGTTCTCATTCTTAGAAGTAAGGGGTATGAAATTAATTTTAAGCCAGTAATCTTTTTGAATTTCTTGGTCTAGTACAGAGTGAAAAAATACACTATCTTTGTTTGGTGTTCCCTCACGTAGTACTTTCTTGATACTCTTATTGATATTGCACAGCCTGCATTTTTTCCCTTTTCCACAACCTTTTTCAAAGCTGTTTTTACAATTGGTAGCATCACCAAAGCGATTACCCACATAACTGTTATTGTTCTCAAAGATTTCTTGTGCCGGTTTATTAGCCCATTGTATTACTGACTTATTATCAATTACGAGAATACCCGTAGGAAGTGCCTCCAGTACATTCTTTAAATTATTCTTTTCTCTGTGGATTTCTTGCTCCATATTCTTGATACGGCTAATATCGCGAAATACAACTACTGCTCCTTCTGTAAGATTGTTGGTGTCCTTTAGAGGAGAACAGCTTGCAGAGACAAATAATAATTTGCCTGTCTTAGTAACTAAGGCAGAATTATTTTGTAACCCTACCGTCTTGTTTTCTTGTAGCACTGCCTTAATTGGACTTATCAAGCTTTCTTTGTTATAGAAATTAACTAAGCGAAATATTTCTTCAAAGGGTTTATCAATTACTTCCCTATTTGTCCAGCCTGTTAGTGCAATGCCGGACTCATTCATGTATTGTACATGTCCTCGCCAGTCAGTTATAATAACACCGTCACCAATTGAGGACATTGCAGTTGCTAAAAGTCTTGGATTATATTTCATTTGCATTTTTTTAACCTACCTTCTTATGAGTTATAAGGGAGCTTTTACAGCCCCCTTAAGGTGGGGAATAAATACTTTAACTCGTCAGTCAGTTAATAATTAAAACGAATATTTACCAAATTCTTTATCACTTAAGTCAATTTTTACCGAAGCTTTTTTTCCTTTATTGGGATTTACTTCTGCGGATTTTGTTATACTGTTTTTATGATTAATATCATCCAGCAATTTCATTACCTCTGGATCCAGATCCTCATACCCACGATAGGAATTCGACCTTGTTTCCTTCTTTAATTTAAATCGGCTTACCTGATCCTTTAGTAAATCAGCCTGGCTGGAGAGTTCTTCACTTGCTGCTGCACTTTCCTGGGACGTTGCTGAATTCGTCTGAACCACCTGTGAAACCTGCATTACGCCTTGGTTCACCTGTGTAATTGCAGCTGCCTGTTCATTGGAGGCAGAGGTAATATCACTTACCAGATTAGCTACTTTAGCTACTCCATCAACAATTTTACTTAATGCATCCGCAGTTTCATTAGCTATCCTTGTACCACCCTCCACTTTCCTAATAGAGCCTTCAATCATGTCTGTCGTTTCTTTTGCAGCATTCGCAGAGCGGGCAGCAAGATTTCTTACTTCCTCTGCCACCACGGCAAAACCCTTGCCATGTTGTCCTGCTCTTGCAGCTTCAACCGCAGCATTAAGAGCAAGTATGTTTGTTTGAAATGCAATTTCATCAATAACTTTTATTATTTTTGAAATACTTGCAGAGGATTCATTAATTTCTATCATTGCCTTTAACATCTCACCCATCTGACTATTTCCCTGTTCTGCATTTGTTCTTGCCGTTTCAGCCAAGGAATTTGCTTGGTTTGCATACTCTGCATTTTGCCTTGTCTGGGTTGATATTTCCTCTATGGATGCAGTAAGCTCCTCTATTGAACTAGCTTGTTCTGATGCACCTTGTGATAGAGCTATACTGGAATCAGAGACCTGTTTGGCACCTGTAGCCACCTGTTCTGCTGCCGAATTAATATTATTTAGTATTTCATTATTCATCCTTAGCATTTCATTTAACTTTTTACCTAATAAATCTTGCTGGGATTTTACTTCAATCTGTGCTGTTAAATCACCAGCAGCAATCTTTTCTACAACTTCTGCTTGTTCGCGGATATTGGCAATCATCTTGCCAAACGATATCATTAATAGACCAATCTCATCCGTGGTTTTGGCTTCTACCTTTATATTAACCTCTCCAAGTGCCAGCTTCTCTGCAATCCCTGTGAGCTCTTTTACTGGTTTACTTATAATAACGCTAATAAAGATTCCAAGAAAAACGGAAAGAATAACTGCTACAATCACAATAAGTATCATAATTAATGAGGCAGAATTCGCAGATGCATCATTGCTCTCAGATCGTTCTTTTGCTTGTATTTCATTCCATAGAGTCATAGAATCCAGAATTTTATCTACGGAATCTCCCAAGGGACCAGCAGCCTCAAACAATGCAGTCACCTCCGCCTCACCGTTACCCGCTAAAGCTGTATCAATAATTTCTTCCACTGCTGCTTTATAGGATTCCATCAAGGAGGCCACTTCATTAAAATTATCTATGTCCTCTTGCATAGATAGGGTTGCCTCATATTTTGCCATAACAACATCAAAATCTTCTAAGTATTCGTTCACACTATCGGCATACTTTGATTTATCTGCTTTGTCAAGATTCATGATTAGGTCCCTTATAACCACTCTTACACTGATAAAGTCATTACTTAACGCACTTATGTTAGCAATGCCCATTAAATTTTCCTTATACAGCTTTGTATCATTTTCATTGACCATTCTTAAATTAATAATTCCATATACGCCGATAAATCCAGCAAGTGCAGCTACCACCATGAATCCAATTAATAATTTTGATGCTATCTTTAAATTGTAAAACCATTTCATTCCCATTTCCTCCTTAGTAACAGTATTCAACCCACATTACTTAAGCCCACTATCTCATTGTCGCTTAATAACTTCTCACAATCCAATAAAAGCTTGACTTCACTTCCTGTTTTCCCAATTGCTTTAATATACTTTTGACTGTTTTTATTAATATCCGGTGGTGCAACGATCTCATCCTCCGAGATGGCTAACACTTCTGAAACGCTATCAACAATTAACCCAATTAACATATCCTTTGTATCGATAACCACAATACAGGTTCTGTCATTGTATTCCAGATATTCTTTTTTAAACCTCAAGCGCACGTCCATTACAGGAATAATTTTTCCTCTTAAATTAATAATACCTCTAATATAATTAGGAAGCTCTGGTACTTCAGTAATTGGTTGAATTCCAATAATTTCCGTTACATACCGTATTTCCATACCGTAGGTCTCGTTCCCCATGGAGAAGGTTAGATATTTTCCCTTTTGTGTATCCTCTTCCTGTTCAAATTCTTCCTGAATTACTATTTGTGACATTACATTACCTCTTTCTATACTAAATCAACTTATGCTTTCATACCCAATAATCCACTGATATTTAAAATCAAACTAATACTACCATCTCCAAGTAAGGTACATCCTGCTAATCCATCGATTTTTTTTGTTTTCTTTATATAATTAGGAAGTGCTTTTACTACTACCTGTTGCTGCCCCTTAAGTTCATCCGCAAGCAGGCACACACTTTTTCCATCCTGTTCCACCATGATTAGAATCCCTTTAGAAATATCCGTTATTGTAGTCTCCACTCCATATAATTTATGTAAGCGAAGGATTGGATAGCATTGACCTCGTACCATAATCATCTCATTACCGTCTGGGTCGATAATAATCTGATTTTCGTTCGGACGGAAGGATTCTTTAATTGAATTTGTGGGTAGTGTATATCTGGCTGCTCCCACAGAGATATTCATTCCATCAATAATTGCAAGTGTAAGCGGTATTTTTAATATTGTTGTAGTTCCCATATCCTCCTTACTATCTACCGATATACTTCCTCCGACAGCCTCAATATTCTTAATTACAACATCCATCCCAACTCCTCTGCCGGAAAATTCTGATACATCGTCTTTGGTAGAAAAGCCTGGGAGAAAAATAAGATTAAATATGTCCCGATCCGTCATATCACCGACTGCTTTTGTTAATATTCCATTATCTCTTGCTTTATCTAGGATTCTTTCTTTATTTAAACCCTTCCCGTCATCCTTTATACTAATGATTACATCGCTTCCTGAATTCTTTGCTTCCAAAGTGATTAATCCATAACTGGTTTTCCCTTTTTGCCGCCTCTCTTCAACGGTACCAATTCCATGATCAATAGAATTACGAACCAGATGCATCAAGGGATCAGAGATATGCTCAATTATCTTTTTATCCACCTCGGTTTCTTCTCCCAAGAGCTTTAGCTGAACTTCTTTATTTAACTTCTTGCTCATATCCCGAACTATTCGGTGCATTTTATGAAATGTTGCAGATAATGGTACCATACGGATCGACATAACCATATCTTGTACTTCATTTGTAATTTTACGAAGCTGGCGTGCCGCCTTGTAGAAATTCTCTAGTCTTAAATCATGCAGGTCAGGATTTTGTGTTACCATTGCTTCCGCAATCACCATCTCACCCATCAAATCCATTAGCTTATCTAATTTAGCTACCTGCACACTAATTATGTTTTGTTGTGTATGGGGATTATCTACTTCTTTGTTCTCCTCTAATCCACCAATTAGATTTGCTACCTTAACAGGCTGATCTAAGGCAAAACTACTCACCCCATAGGGTTGACTGAAATCAACATCCTCACCAAGTTCGACAACTTCCAGACTTTTTAAGAAGAGCGTTTTCATAAAAAAATCATACACTTCCTGCTTTGTAATTACGGTCTTTAGATATAGTTGAAAGCCCTTCTCCCTTATGGTTAAGATGCTGTCATCATTTTCAATAATATCGCTGGGTACATAGTAGAACTCTTCTGTAATCTCTTTCACATTATGTACAATATTATAGGCTCTTAGGTTCTCCATCTCACACCCTGGATCAAAATGAAATGTGGCTTTATATCCTTTCATGCTTGTATTGGATACACTTATTTCATGGGTCAGATAATATTGCTGCATGCTGGAAGTTAAATCTCTTTTTATAGCGCTTTCTTTAAAATTATCCTTTCGGATCGATGCTAAATAGGATTTAATTCGTTCAATCAAACTACTCGCATCTCCATCACAACTTCCCATATTTGTAATTTTTATTAATTCTATTTTTATAAAGTCAATCCCTTCAAGAACTAAATCTGATAGAATGGAATAATTGAGATGTGTTGGTTTTTCTTCACGAAGAAAGTAAAACAAATCTTCCAATGCGTGAGCCATTGAAGCTATATTATTAAAAAGCATCATTGCTGATGATCCTTTTATTGTATGCATGACGCGAAAAATATCATTTACATCTTCTATTGTAAGAACACTGTGCTTTTCACTAGATAAAATTGATTGTTCCAGCTGTTCAATGTTTTGATTTGTTTCAAATAAATACATATCCAACATAGGATCATTTAAAAATCTCTCTGACAATTCATTCACCTCCTCCTTTTTATGCGTTGCATATATTGATCAAAATTCATATGGAAGTATTTATCAATATTTAGGTTGTTTTAACAACAAAACTTATATTACAAAAACTATTCAATACCATAAATGGGAGAAAGAAGACGAATTACCCCGAAAAAACCTACATTATGTAATGTTTAGTACCAAAAATGTCGATATATAGCTATATTGGGAAAATGAGGTTCATTAATATGTATAAACTTTTACTTGTGGATGATGAATGGACACAACGATACGCTCTAATCAAGATGCTTAGGGACTATGATCAGGCTTTTGTTGTTAGTGCCGAATGCGAGAATGGCGAAGAAGCCTTACAGGCTTTGGAGGAACAAAATTTTGATGTAATTATTACTGATATTCGAATGCCAGTTATGGATGGTATACGATTATTACAGGAAATAAGAGAACGGGGGCTTGATACCACGGTTGTCCTTGTTAGTACACACAGTGACTTTGAGTATGCCAGAAAAGGTATTAAATATGATGCTTTTGATTATCTGGTTAAACCCATTGCCAAGGACAAGATAGCCTCCTTACTACAGCAAATAAAACTAGATATTGAAGAAAAAGCCAAAACCCGTAATATAAAAGAAAAGTTAGAGCAAGTACTAATTGAAAAGCTAGATTTTGGGCTTATAAACAATTATGAGGATACCATATTTTCAGTATTATATAATTCTTCACAAGAGGTCGACCTCTATATTGAACAGCTCATAAAGTACCATTTAGCCATGTATGACAATGATTATTTTAAACTTGGAGTTATGTTTGAGAAGTTAATTAGAAATACAGAAGAAAAACTCCTTAATAAACATCCCTTTATCAAGAAGCTTTATCAACCAAGTGAATTTACGAAAGATCGTATTATTTCGAATAACAGCGAGTCAAAAATAACAGAAATTATTCGAATGGAGTTTCTTCATATATCAGACTTTATTCAACGATTTCATCTAAGCACTTCCGATGACGTTATTTATAAAATGTGTTCGGAGGTCCTTTCTAAGTTAGGCCAAAAAATAACATTAGAGAAAGTGGCTTTGCGCTTGAACTATAATAGTGACTATTTAGGACGTTTATTTAAAGCGAATACCGGAGAAAGCTTTTTACAGTTTTGTACCAGGGCAAAACTTGAATTTGCTACAATTCTTTTAACGGATAAGCATTATAAAACTTACGAAATAAGTGAGCTTTTAGGATATAAGGATGCAGAATATTTCAGTAAGCTGTACCGCGAATATACCGGTGTTTTTCCTTCTGAATTCAGAAAGACTTACTTTGGTAAGGTAAAAGAAAAATTAGTTCCGCGATTGACTTCAGATTCCACCCACACTCTGCCGTGATGTCTCTTAATGATTTTTTTAGCTATAGCAAGACCAGTGCCGGCACCATCATAATCTTTTTTTGAATGCAACCGGTAGAACATAGTGAACAGCTTTTCTGCATTTTTCATTGAAAAGCCCACACCGTTATCCATTATTTTATAGACATGTTCATTCTTCTCTTCTGAATATGTTATTTTTATTTCAGTGCTTGCAATTTTGCTCGTATATTTAAACGCATTGGAAACAGCATTATATACTACTTGCTTAATAAGCAATCTGTCCGCATAAACTTCTGGCATGGGATCTATTTGCATCTCAACTGTTCTACCCATATTTTCGTCCAATAAGGTCTGATACACTTCCTCAAACACATCATGAATTGCTATCCACTCTTTCACCAGGGGGTCACTGGAGACCTTGGAAAGGTCGGATAGTTTTTCAATTAAAAGGATTGCCTCAGAAGCCTTTTCTCCCAATGCCTGCAAAAATCGTTTTGTTGAATTCTCTTCAGTAACAGCCATATCATCATTAATAAAATTAATTAGATTTTTAATGGCCCAAAGAGGTGATTTTAAATCATGACATACCATATGATTAAAGCTTTCAATCTCTTTATACGCCTCTTCAAGATTCTCTGTCTTACATTTTAGTTGCACATGTACATCCACTCTAGCTAATAATTCCTTTGGATTCACTGGTTTGGAAACATAATCCTGAGCTCCTGCAGAGAAAGCATTAATTATTATTTCACTATCCGTAATCGCCGTTAAAAATATAATTGGGATGGATTTGTATATTGAGTTATTTTTAATCCTTCTACACAAATCAATCCCATTGATCTCAGGCATCATAATATCCATTAAAATCAAGTCCGGGACTTTATTTTCTATTACTTCAAATAGCCGATTTCCTTCTACTAATACCCTCACCTTATAACCTGCCTCTTTTAATATCATTGCAACAAGGTGAATTTGGCTAGGAGTATCATCAACAATTAATATTTCAAACTCCCTAGAACTATCTCTCATCTTATGTATACCCTCCAAATATGTAAATTAATATAGCTTACTAATTATATTATAAGCCTTCGACCATTGGAATTGTACAAGTAGCTTTTGCAAATCATTCACAATTGTTGAATCAAATGCTTTCTCTAAGTCATTTCTTATGTGCTCAAATACTTCAATTGAGTCAAAATCGTTTAGTTTTATTAATTCTCCCAAGCGCATTAGCTCTATTTGAAGCTGCGGGGTAACAGTTTCTTTATTGTGAGATGTGTTGAAGTCATTTAATAGTAATGTTCGGATAGATTTCCTTACAACTTCTAATTCCTCTATTATTAATAGTGCATCCTTATCAATGTCGTAATCATACTTCTGATTTTCTAAGCCATGTTGAATTCGTTCTGCAAGCACTGATACTCCAACTGCACCAATATTTGCTGAACTCCCTTTTAAGGTATGAGTTAATCGAATGGATAAATCCAGGTCGTTATTGTGTATTGCAGTCCTCAAATCTGATATAAAATTAGCATGATCCGCCAAGAAAAATTGTAGCAACTTGCAGTAAATCTCTGGTTTACCATTAATACGTACGAGTGCTTCTGCAATTTCTAATCCTGGAAGTACATCGGGGAGAGTAGTATTTTTGATATGCATTTCTGTTCTTAGCTCTAAGTTATGATCTGCTGTAGTTGCTATCTCATCCAATACTTCTATCGTCTTGTCTTTACCAATCATGCTTTTAATCAGCATCAACATATTGACTGGATTAAAGGGTTTTGAAATATATTCATTCATGCCCGCTTTCCATACCTGTTTGCTCACACCTTTTACTATATCCGCAGACATTGCAATAATCGGCGTCCTTTGATCAAAACATCTGATCCGCATGGAAGTATCATAACCATTAAGCACCGGCATGTGCAGATCCATTAAAATAATATCATAGACGTTGCCTGCCTCAAGCATCTTAAGTGCTTCCATTCCGTCTTCTGCAGTATCTACCTCTATTCCAGCCTGATTCATCATTTCATAGGATACCTGTTGATTAATTTTATTATCTTCCACTAACAACGCTCTGGTATTCACAAACTGAATCTTTAGTTGTGATTCCTGTACCACTGTCTCTTCATATTGATCTCTGTCCTCATAATCAAATTCAGCTTCAAAATAAAATACGCTGCCATTCCCTAACTCACTGGAAGCAGAAATCTCACCTCCCATTAAATAAGCAAGACTTTTACAAATGGATAACCCAAGACCAGTACCGCCGTACTTTCTGGTTATTGTAGTGTCTCCTTGGGAAAATGGGTTAAAAATCTTATCAATCTGCTCCTGACTCATACCAATCCCTGTATCTTTCACTGCTATCCTTATATGTGCCTTTTTCAAAGTCTTAGATACTAGAATTAAGCTAATATGAACTCCACCGTTATGAGTAAATTTTACAGCATTATTTGCTAAGTTTAATACAATCTGATTAATGCGATTTGGATCTCCAACTAGAATAGAAGGTATTCTATCATCCACACTGATACTTAAATCAATTACTTTTTCAAAAGCTTTGGGTTTCATAATACTCTCTATATTGTGGAGAATTTTACGAATATCGAAATGTGTGTATTCGAGTTCAATCCGATTGGCTTCGATTTTAGAAAAATCCAAAATGTCATCAATGGTATTCAATAAATTCTGCGCTGATATCTCTGATTTAATCAGGTAATCCAATTGCTTTACCGACAAACTGGTATTCTTGAGGAGATGATAGAACCCAATCACTGCATTTAAAGGTGTTCTTATCTCATGGCTCATATTAGCAAGAAATTCACTCTTATATTGACTCGATCGTTCTGCCGCATCTCTTGCTTCATTTAATTCTCTTTCCAGCTTAATACGCTCTTGAATCTCTTCCTCTAGCCCTGCATTTAATTCTTCCAGTTGGGAATTCACTCGAATTAATTCCAGGGTTCGTTCCTGGACTTTATCTTCTAGCACCTTGTTTAACTGCAGAATTTCGTCTTCAATCAATTTTTGCTCCGATATATCCTGAAGAGTTCCCAAATAACAAATAGGTAACTGATTATCATCAATCTGATAAAAGTAATTATGCCTGATATATATGATTTTACCCGATTCCAGCAGCAATTTACATTCGAAGGTACCAGTTTCTTTGGTTCTTATGAATTCGTCATGTACCTTTCTTACAAAGTTACGGTCCTCTGGGTGGATAACCTTTAATAAGGCAGAAAAGGTTACATTTGCATCCTCCCATTCAATCATACGCATCATTTCATCTGATAGTTTAAACTCGTGGGTAATCAAATCATATTCCCAGTGTCCCGTTTTTGAAATTCGTTGGGCTTCTTTTAACCTGTATTCATTCTTTTTTAATTCAATTTCAATTAATATCAGTTCTGTAACATCATTGGCATAGACAGAAATGGAAATCAAATTATTATTCTTATAAATTGGTGTAATGTATAATTTTAAGTAGCGATTACCTTTAATTGTCCTATAGTCTGTGTAAAAAGCACCGTCCTTTATGGCTTTAAGATACATATTTGTCCAGGAAATAACACCTATTTCTGGCATAATATCCTCTAGTTTTGCATTAACACAAACGATAGTACCGTAGTTGTTATATATAAAATCTTTTAAGGTCTTATTATAGATCTGCATTCTAAATTCAGGGTCAACGGACCATATCATATCCTGTGAATTGTCAAAAACAGCTTTTAAATTATGTGAAAGAATCTCTGCTTCGGTTAATTGATGAAATAGCTCTTTCATAATATAGTTTTTTTCCGTAATGTCAATACCAATGCCAAAGAAACACTCAACCTCTTCCTCTGCATTTAATACGGAACAGGAATACCATTCCACCAAGCGAATCATTCCATCTTTGCATAGTATTTTATTCTGGGAAATGTAGTGCGATATCTTCTTATTCTGAATTTCTTTAAATAACTCTCCTACACTTTGCCTATCCTCTGCATATACAAAATTATCAACATAGTTGAGATACTGCAATTCCTGCATACTCTTGCCAATCATATTCTGCATATAATAATTCATATATCGGATAGTTCCGTCCGTGTTAATCATAACTAGAAAGGTCGGCAGCGTGTTAATAATTGCGCTGTTAAGATTTCTCTCCTGAAGAAGTTGATGAGATAAGACCTTCATTTCTGAAATATCACGTAAAATGTAAATTCTGTTATCCTTTTCTTTCCCTTCAATAATATCAAATTCTAGATCAAATCTCTTACCCTCTAATGTAATTCCAAGGCCATAATAGGAATTTGATACCTGGTCTGCTGGAGCAGTATGAATAAGAATAAGATCACCAATATCAATTCCTTGTAAATCTGTTGAATTGTTACCAAACATGCTTTTAAATGACGCATTAGCATATTGAATATTTCCCCCACTAACAAATACAACTGCTTCCTTCATATTCTCAATAATTCTTTTGTAAACATCCATAGAAAGATCCCCATTGATCTCGTTATGTTTTGTCATATGCAAGCTGCTCCCCTTCATTGAAAATGATATTGAATACATAATAATATTATAGCACAAAAATTGGTAAATACATCTTTATTCCATTACTTTCTAACAGAAAAAGATGTATTCCAACCAGCGCTATAAGCCAGAAGGTAATACATCCTCAACTTGTATTATTACACTATTTTATTGATTTCAAATAAACAGCCACCGCTTTCCAGCTATTAATAGGTTGATAGGTTAAGATGTTATTTACTAATTTTACTGCAACTTCACTGTCAGAGTATATATGGCTTATCTCGTAAGATGTATTCTCGGGTAGCTCAATTCCACACTCCTCAATATTCAATTGATTATCAAAAATATGAAATACAGCATAGGCATCGCCCTTATTACCAATACGTAAAATCCCTTGCCAGCCTTCTAAATGACGATAGCTTCTTGGTATAGTTCCAAACCAGCTGGTACATCCATCTCTTATAATAGGTACTATTCTTTGATAAAAAGATATTCCCTTCTTAATCACCTCCCACTGTGCTTCCTCAAGATCAATTACATCTCCGGATAGGCACATCCGACCGAGGAAGGTATTTGCTATGGAATATGCAATTCTTTTTAAATCATCTTCCTTCCGAATTACGGCCCAAATCTGACTCTGCTGCGGAAGGATTACCCGGTGCAAATTTGCCGCAATCACCGGAATTTCCTGACACTCATGAGCATCAGAAAATGATGCCATACTACAAGCTCTCATCATCAGCGGCTCCAAGCGATGACCACCGGAAGCGCAGTTTTCAAGGATAATCCCCGGTACTTCCTCTTTTACTTTATCAAGGAAATGATAAGACTCCTCCATATTCTGACGCAACCCCTCACCCAGAGATTCTGCACCATCACAACCAAGTCCAATGGTCTCGTTATAATCAAGCTTCATATATTCAAACTGATATTTTTTTAATAGACCAATTACTTTATCTGATAAATACTCCTGTACCCAAAGATCTCGCATATCCCAAAAACGTCTCATAGAAGTTGTTAATACCTTACCATCTCTTTTTAACAGGTGTTCTTCTAATTGATATGCTTTGGCAGCAGAACCAACATTCTCAATTTCAAACCAGATGCCCGGTTTCATATTATACTCTCTGATTAATTCCACTGTTTTTTCAAGACCCTTTGGGAATAAGTCCTCTGAAACCTTGTAGTCACCCATAGCAATATCCCAGGGAATTCCCTCTTCTTTATACCAGCCACAGTCAATTACGAAATATTTTATCCCTAAGTCCTTAATTTTACCTAGAATTTGTGAGATATTCTCATGGGAAGGACATCCCCAGGTGGTGCAATACTCATTAAATATAATCGGTAACTCCTGTTCACTCTCCGGTAAATCTTTTAAAAATCGATTTCCACTTTTAGAAAGCTTTTGAGCAATGTTATCCACGCCACCGCCCTTACACACTGTAATTATTGCAGCTGGTGTAGTGAATCGACCACCTGGTGAAATTGTTTTCATCCAATGCCCAAATTCCCGGTCTGCAAGTCCTCCTGATATTGCAACTCCATCATCCTTACGATAGATTTCCATCTGCCAGGATGCATTATGAGCAAGCTGTGCTCCCCAGAATACATCATTCTTCTCATCCTCAAGCACTAAGAATGGGAAATACCGATTAACCGCCATAGAACCTACCTGACCAAACCGTTCTGCCCTAACCGCATGCCCTGCCCAAGAGGGTTCTAATTGCAACTCTTCTAAGCTGGTACTATCCAGTCTTCCTTCCATACTCCATACGCTTCGAATGCGATGAACCTTTAGGGTATCATAAGCATCCCCAGCTGTAAAAGGGGTAAGCCCGCCAAGAGAAAAGCTCGAAATCATCTCAAGAGTAACCTCTTTCCTACTTAGATTGTGAAAAACATTATAAGTCTCAATGCAATCACTATCCTTAAAAAGTTGTAAATGATGCTCTACTTTATATCCACGCTGATCAATTAAGGTTGTGATAACTTCCTCTCTATCCTCAAAGTAAACTAAGTCTTGTTGTTCATAGGTCAGGCAAAAGGTCGATTCCCCCTGCCGCAGGGTAACACCCCCAGCATAGGCTCCGGGATAAACATCTCCCACTATCTTTATCTGTACGAGCGAATCAACAATCTGTTTTTTCTGCTCCCACTCAACCGGTTCCATACCAACCGGCAACAACATCAGCCCAACATTCTTCGTCACCGAATCAATCATATATACAATCTCTGTATCCTTAAAAGAATACTTCTTTAAAATCGAAACTGCCATATTCTCTTCCCTTCTTCACCATTCAGTTTTCATATCATTATAATGTATTTCCTCTATCCTTGTATCTTTTATTTTTTTATTTTAATTTTTTTGGATTGTTTATCTTTTGTCTTATTCTTTTGTCTTTTTTTCTTTATAATTTTTCTTTATCTTTTTAGTCTTATTTATATCTTCTATCTTTTGTCTTCTATCTTTTGTCTTCTATCTTTTGTCTTTTACGAACTGTTCTCCGATTGGTCTGAATAAGTAAACCACTGTGAAAATCAGGAATATGAGTGCATATATGATCAGATGGCGAAGACCGGCAAACAATGGTTGAATGCTTTAATCAACCATTGTTTGGTAAGGCGAGTCCAGATGATTATATATGCACTCATATTCCGTCCCTCTTCACTCACAAATCAATCCTCCTATCCTTTAACAGCCCCTACAGTCATTCCTTTAATAAAGTATTTCTGTAAGCTAATAAATAAAATAGCAATTGGAAGTATAGATATTACAATGGCCGCCATAGCAGTTGTATAATCACTGGTTTGAGCTGAAAATAAGGATTGTATTGCTACCGTCAACGTTTTCAGTTGCTTTTTACTGACAAATAGGCTAGCCAGAAGATAATCATTCCAAATCTGGAAGGACTGCATGATAATTAAAGTTGCCATGGCTGGTTTTAGTAACGGAAATACAATTTTAAAGTAAGTCTTAATAATAGAGCAACCATCAATTCTTGCTGCTTCTTCAAGCTCTACCGGTACTGTTGACATAAAGCTGGTCATTAAAAATACACCGAAGGAGATTGTTGTGGCTATATACATAAAGATAATGCCGTATCTTGTGTTCGTAAGTTTTAAATTGAAACCTATTATATAAATAGGTAGAAACAGTGCTTGATATGGAATCAGAATTCCAACGATAAAGTATACATAGAGGAATTTAAAAAACTTATGCTTACAGCGAGCAATCGCCCAAGCGGTCACCCCACATAACAGGGCAAGAATTAGAACGCTGATAACCGTATAAAGTAGTGTATTTGTAAAGGTAATTACCATATCAAGTTTCTGAAATGCCTTGCTATAATTTCCAAAGTTAAGTGTTTCCGATAAGGAAAGAGGACTGCTTAGATACAACTCTTTCTTGGTTTTAAAGGAATAGTTAATTACAATAAAAATAGGTGCAAGGAATATAATCGCAACAATAGTCATTATAATTTGAAGAATAAAGGTGCTTTTGGTATAGGGTTGATTCGGAATAGAATCCTTTTCTTTCTTACGTCTTTTCGTTGCCATTATGCCTGTACCTCCTTACTCTTAAGACCTTTTACTTGTATCAATGCTACCAGTAGTAACACAATGACAAGGGTAACTGACATGGCAGAACCATATCCATATTGTCTACCGTTAATTGCTGTTGTATATGTCTGATAAATAATTGACGTTGAGGCTCTGCCCGGTCCGCCCTTGGTGGAAGATACCAGTAAGTCATACACCTTTAAGGAACCAGTGGTAATTCCAACCACGCAAATTGTAATAGCTGGTGCTAACATTGGTATTGTTACATTTCGAAATCTTCTTATCGCTCCTGCTCCGTCAACTCTTGCTGCTTCATATAATTCTGTTGGAATGGATTGAAGCCCAGCCAGATAAATTAACATCCAATAGCCAATCCACTGCCAGTTATTTGCAATTAAAAGTCCGGATAAAACAGTATCACCATCTCCAAATAGCAGGAAGTTAATACTGGTTCCTAAGATGTCATTAATGGCAGGCAATACATTGGAAAACATTCGAAGCCATACGAAACCAACAATAACTGCACTGATTAAACAGGGAACAAAGAATGCCGTTCGATATAACTTTTGTGCCTTAATTCCACGATCAAGCGCCATAGCAAATAATAAGGCAAGTACATTTTGAATAATTGTATTACCTATTGTGAATTTAATTGTAAACCACCAGGCATTACGAAAATCTGAGTCACCCAATAAATTTATATAATTCTGAAATCCCACAAAGGGTTTCACTTTAGTCATACCATCCCAGCTGGTGAAGGAATATCTTATTGCCAATAACATAGGAATAATAAGCCCTATTGTAAATATGACTAACCCTGGTAACACCAGCAGAAAGTACTGCCTAAAAACAACTTTATCCCAATTAGCCTTTTTCTGTCTGCTCATCTTCTTAACTCCTTTTATGTTGGCCCAAGAAAACCTCGATGCCTGATAGGATAGGGCTGCGCAGAATGGCAGCCCTATGTTTTATATCCCACGAATCGTGCTGTTTCTAAAATTGTGGTGTCTTAGATTTAATTAGTTGGCACTGCTTGCATCCACTCTGCCATCAGAAGCAGCAAGAGCATCTTCAAAGGTCTCATCACCCTGTAACCAAGCTGCAATATCCTTTGCATTTTCCTCCTGAAAGCCACCCCATACTAACTGGTTATTACCAAGGGTTACGTCTACAATCTTTCCTTCTGCTGCATAGGTATCAATATCAGCCTGGCTAGGATTTGTAAAGGTAGGTGTTACATCCTTTAACATAGGTGCTGTCTTAGTGTAGTCATATATTTCTACCGCAAGTTCTTTGTCGCCAGTTAATACATCCAATACGCAATTAATAGCTTCCTGATTTTTGCTGGCAGCGCTAGTCATAACAGTAATGTTAGGCTCAAAGATTAACTTAGAATCACCTGTCTGATTAGGGAAGGGGAAGATACCAAAGTTAAAGTTCTCATCAATATCCAAGAAGTTCTGAATAGACCAGGAACCGGATACCTTCATTGCTGCTTCCCCTAATACCATTCTTGCATCACAATCGGTCTGTTCTGTTGAGAATGTATCTGTATATGTATTATCAAAGATTAACTTATTATAGCTATAAGCATTCTGGAATTCTTTCGAATTAGTGAAATTAGTCTCACCTGTTCTGAACTTATCCCCCCAGGTAGGGTCGTTATTAAATACATCATTCATAGCAAATTGCATGGTAACATTACCAATGGACCAGGTATCCACCATATGGCTTGCAAATGGGGTAATTCCCTTCGCCTTGCAATCCTCAATAATGGCCTGAAGTTCTTCAATCGTCGTAGGTACGGACCAGCCATTTTCTGCAAACATATCTTTATTATAGTAGACACCTTGATATAACGCGTTATAAACAAGTCCATAAACCTTTCCATCAACGGATACGTTGGTGTTAGCTGCATCCAATACTCTGCCAGTGTACTCACCATTAATTTCACCTAAAATCCCCTGTGAGGTATAGGTCTTAACATCCTGTGCCTTACCAATCATGATATCAGGAAGACCGGACTGCATATATTGCTGCATCTTAGGTTGGAAATCGTTACCCCAATCCACGCATTCCCATTCTAAGGTAATGTTTGGATACTTTTTCGCTAAGGCTGCATCAATTAAGTCCTCGATACCTGCATCTGTGGTAGATTGACCTGCCAAAACAGTAAGAGTCACTTTCTCAGCCGGTTCCTCGTTAGTAGGTTCTTCTGTGTCAGTAACAGCCTTCGTAGGAGTCTCCCCTGTGGTATCCTTGTCCGTCTTGTTGCTGCTTCCACATGCTGTGAATAGCGCTGTGGTCATTGTTAAAGCAAGTAAAAGGCTAACCAGTTTTCTTTTCATAAAATTTACCCTCTCTCTTGAAATATTGTTTTGTTGCTACGCTAATTGTAGCTTTTTTTATTCCGACGAAAGTAGGACTATTTTGAAAATCGAGTTGCACTATTTTGAACTTTTGGAGATTTGTATTGCTTTATCACAATAATAGCACTCGCATATCTATCTAACTGCCTTCGCTGAAGGATTAATAATAATTTCTTTAATTCAAATTTTGTTATGGCAAAATCATACATATTAATGTAGAATAGATATAATTGGAATTTATATCAGATTTGTATCAATCAAAATTCAATGAACTCGCAACCTTTTCCGTTTGTCTCCCTATTATATATGAAAATGTTTTTAAAGGACTTCTATTTTCCGCATGCCAAATTGGACAATGGCAAGAACCAGTATCTCAGGCGGTAGATATAATTAATAAAAAGAGAAGCGTTATCTTAGTTGATTCAAATGGCGTTTGCTTATTTCCTCCTAATAAAGAATTTTCATATGAAACAGAAGATTATAAAAACGAAAAAAGAACTGGATATTTATACGATGATTTACTTGTATTATCCAGACGAGACAGATTAGTAAATCGTATTATGGAAAACCTAGTTCCACTTGGAAAAGATGATGATGTTCTATCCTTGTCTGGTGATATAAAATATTATTCTTTGGTAAGAGAAATGTCAATTACACGATGGAAACTAACTATATCTTCCACAATCATTTTGGCAAAGAAATAATCTTAAGTATATTATCGCCCTTTATTATAGTATTATTTGGAGGTAATAGGATGCCTAGACATGAATTTGGAATTATGCAAAGTAAGCCTATGAAAGGTGAACGATTTGATAAATATGAGCCCGCAAAATACAACTGCATTACCATCGATGATGCTTTCATAGAACCTCTCCTGCCTCAACTATCAGATATTGATTTTTATTGGCATTCAATTGATGTTCCAGGGAAAGGCTTAGCATATTGGGGTATTACTTTGATACCACCAGAAACTCTTAATCCTATGATAGATATAATTTTTAACAATACTGAACTCTTATTGTTAAAGGAACTACTTTATAGTGCTAAAAGGGATAATAAATTTGTAATACATTTTGGAATATAAAGTTGAATTATAAAATAAATCCACGTACTAACAATTTAATCTTGGAGGGTATCTTATGAATAAAATTAAACATGATAAAATATCATTCATCATTTCTATTTTTTCAGTAATTATTTGCTTAATTGCAATTGTTATTTCTGTAATAAATCTTAGATATGCAAAGGCTAACAAAACGGATGTCGGGATGGATATTACACTGTTTTGGTGCACGATTACAATTTTATGTGCGAATATAACAATATTTATTTCAAGTATTACCAAATACAAAAAACATTTCAAGTAAAAATATTTCTGTAATAAGCATCTTTATTTCATAAATCATAACTAAGAACAATAACCTGAAACAAGGGAGAATTGAATCTAAAGGTAATAAAAGTAACAGATTAATTGCAAATTCATGCGATGAAATATTAACAGCCTTAAAAGTATTCTTTGCACCTTAAAAAAGTTATATGAGAATGTATTAGAATAGTCAATTTTAAATTCAATCTAAGAAATAATGTTAAAAACTTCTTAATATTTCACAAATGTATATTTCCAATTATATTTATAAACAATGTACATAAGCAACTTTGATTTTGTAAGGAGGACCGTGCATGAATAAAAATGATTTGCTTGAAATAAATAAAGATAACCTGACAGGATTGCAGAACGGCACTGTATTAGACTCTGGGCCATTTTACCACGGTACAAAAGCTGACTTAAAACCAGGGGATCTGCTGGAGCCAGGCTTTAGCTCTAATTATGGCAGTCAAAAGAAGGCTAACTTCGTCTACTTAACCGCAACATTAGATGCAGCTATCTGGGGAGCTGAACTTGCCGTTGGTGACACACCTGGTCGAATTTATCAAGTAGAACCCACTGGCAGCTTCGAGAATGATCCAAATTTGACGGACAAGAAATTTCCCGGGAACCCAACCAGATCTTACCGTACTCAACAACCATTACGAGTCGTAGGCGAGGTTTTGGATTGGGAGGGTCACTCACCGGAAGTGCTGCAAAACATGTTAGACCACCTAGAGAAGTTGAAACAGCTTGGCATCGAGGCAATTAACGAGTAACCACTTATATGGTACAAGGAGTAATTATCCATCTTAACTTTTTGGATATATTACTCCTTGTACTTTAACCGTCAAATAAGTCAGTGCTTTTGAGGCACCTAGAGAGAAAATACAGCTTCTATCGATTACTACTTTCCTGCCTTCTATGATCCGCATATTCCAATACTTCCTCCAGAGTAATTTGTCCTTGCAGCCATTCCTGCTGCTTAAGAGCAACATTGTTCTGATAATTCCAAATCAGCTGATTATTACCGTTAGTTACTTCTACCACCTGCTGCTTCTCTTCATACTCCTTCACATCTTCGTCAATGCTATAACTAAACTCCGGTTTTACATCTTTAATCGAGGAATAAGTCTGGGTAAAATCAAGTATTTCCTTAATTAATTGATCGTTCCCCATCAGTTCTTCTAGAATTTCATCTACTAATTCACTATTTTTATTGGTACTGCTCTTCATAAAGGTAATGTTGGTTTCTCTAATTAACTTCGCATCTCCAGTTAGATTAGGATAGGGAAAGATACCATAAAGCTCCTTCTCCTTCTGATTATTCGCAGCTTGCAGGGACCAAGTTCCGGTAAGATACATTGCTGCCTCTCCTTCCATGAATCGCTTGTCACATTCGTATTGATCAATGTACAAGGCATCGGTCCAGGAATTATCAAATATATATTTATTTTGCAGCATACAATGTTTAATTACTTCATTATCTTTAAAACTAGTTTTCTCTTTTCTAAAATCATCACCCCAATTTGGAGTTATATTAAACAAATCATTGGTAAGGAACTGCATTGTCATATTGCCAATCTGCCAACTTTGGGAAAGATGGGTAGCAAAGGGTGTAATTCCCTTCTTTGTAAAGGCAGCTACCACCTCATCAAGTTCCTCCAGCGTAGTGGGTACATCTATTCCATATTTTCCAAACATACTCTTATTATAAATGATACCCTGATATATAAAATTCAGCGGAATACCATACACAATTCCATCTATGGATACAGCAGGAAGTGCCTGTTCCTCAATTCTTTGAACACAATCCTCTGGAATGGGCGAAAGATTTCCACTACTGGAATAAGCCATTACATCCTGTGCCTTTCCAATGATTAAATCAGGAATATCACCGGAGGCAAACCTTGCCTGCATCTGTACATTAAATTTTTCTCCCCAGTCCACACATTCCCACTCAAGCTTAACCTTAGGGAACTTGACTGCTAATGCCTCATCTATCATATCTTCGATACCAGCATCCGTCGTGGATTGTCCTGCGAGCACTGTAAGTACGATTACCTCCTCCTCTTTGGAAGGCCTTACATTGGCTTGGTCTTCATAATTAAACAGATAAAGGATAATGACTAGACTAATCATGAGCAAAACTGCGCCGATACCCTTTTTCATCCTGTGTCCTCCTACTTCTTAAGCATTACCTCGTTGCGATATTCACTCGGACTGCTCCCCATCATTTTGCGAAAAACTCTGTTAAAATAAGAATAGTCATCATATCCCACCATGAAGGCTATTTCAGTTAAGCTAATCTTTGCATCCTCCATATACTCCACACATTTATTCATTCTCTTCTTTGCAATATAGAGCATTAAATTATCACCGGTTTCCTGACGAAATATTTTTGAGAAATAGGAGCTTTCCACATTAAATTGCCCTGCAAGAGACGTAAGAGACAAGTCCTCAAAATAATTCTGATCGATATATTTAATCGCACTTTTAACTACATCTCGTATGGAGGAACTAATCTCATCCTTTCTTAGGTCAATGGTATAATCAATCATTTCTTCCAGTGCTTCTTGCAAATGGTCAATATTTAAATATTCTACTGTTCTGTTTACCAGTTCCGCCAGGCTTTCCAATTCCATAATTTCTTTGTGGGTTCTGCTGGAAAGCTGGTGCTCCATAATGACATTACAGATTCTTTTTACGGATTGCTTTACCTCTAAATAACTCCACTCCTGAACCTTTCCCTTCCCAAGTCCGATTGTATCAAAAATCAGCTTTAATACTCCTGACTGATTCTTATTATTTAAAAAGGTTTTTAGGGAATTCTCCTGCTCTTCTGTGAGACAGTTCTTTACATCCTTATGCAGCTCTGGATTGTCCTTCTCGCAAAACAGAACAACACTACTGTTTTTATATCTTCTGGTCATCAGCATAGATACACTTTGAATGTAAGCGGTATGAATACTTTCAATAGAATAGGAATGTTCGCTAATCACAATACTCACTGGTGCTTTCATTTTGTTATTAAAATATTTCTCTATAGCTAATGCCATTCTTCTAAGCTTTGAATTCTCTAACTCAGTAATAATAATAAATTCATTGGAACGATAGATATAATTGAAAATAAGAAGATTATCTAAACCTGTCAATTCTCTTATCTGCTTTTTCACCCAATAGGATAAAAGATTGATATCATACCCATACTCCGTAGTTAATTCACTTAAGTTATGAATTTTTATTAATATTAAACTATAACCGGCAAAATCAAAATTGCTATTCATCATTACCACAGGGGAGTATCTGGCTTCTTCTTTCTCCACCAAGAGACTTAACTCTCTATCTTTCATTGAGGAGGCTGCCTTTAATATTTGGAGGCTCTGTTCCTCTTGCTCCTTCTGTAACTTAATTCTACTACTGATAATCTCAAGGGACTTGGAAAGGGTATTCACCAAATCAATTTTTGTGACAGGCTTTAACATGTAATTGATTGCTCCATTGAGCAGGGTACTCTTAACAAAATCAAAATCATCATACCCACTAATTACAAATACCACAATAGAAGGATATTTTACTTTGATTATTTTAATCAGTTCAACCCCATCAATGAAGGGCATATTAATGTCGGTTATTAGAATATCGGGCATATTCTCTTCAATCTTTTTAAGAACATCTTCACCATCAACAGCAGGTTCCAAAAACTCGATATTATACTGCTTCCAGTCAATCATCGTACGCAGCTTTTCCCGCGTCCAATATTCATCATCTGCGATTAGTACTTTATACGTTATTTCTGTCATGTCCCCACCTCATCCACACTTAATCTTGGTATTACCAGATACACACTGGTTCCTTCCCCAGGTTCGCTTTCGATACGAAGTCCAAAATCCTTCCCATATAACATCTTTAGTCTGGCATTAATGTTAAACAGTCCAATAGAGTTACCTGTCTCTACAGCGTCAACATCATTCTCTTTCAGTCTTTCGTTCATTAATACTGCATCCATTCCAATGCCATTGTCTTTTACCACCACCTGGAGCATATTATCCTGGGTGTAAGCTTCCACACTTACCTTCTTATCTCCACGTTTATTCCGCAGCCCATGCTTTAGTGCGTTCTCCAGTATGGGTTGAATTGAGATTCTTGGTATGGAATCCTGAAGGATCTCATCACTAATATTGAACTGATATTCCACTCCTTCACCCATACGAACATTCATAACGTAAATGTAATTTTTAAGATGTACAATTTCCTTTGCAACCGTAGAATATGGGTGTTTAAAATCCAGACTGTAACGGAAAATGCTTGCTAAAGACTGGCATAATTCACTTACAATGGAGCAATGATTAATACTTGCAATACTGCTCATGGTATCCAATGTATTGTATAAGAAGTGCGGGTTAATCTGTGCTTGTAGTGCCTTATATTCCGCTCTGTTGAGTAATAATTTTGTCTCATATTCATGGCTGATCAGACGTTCAATCTCATCTAGCATCTCATTGAAATCCTGTCCAAGCTTTCCTATCTCATCTTTATTCTTATTCTGTACCCTTTGATTCATGTTACCGGATCTAATTTTCGCAATTGTTTGTGTAAGATGCTCCAGTGGTCTGGTGATACCACTGGTAATAAATACAGATACCAGTGTAATTAGAATACACATAATTGCTACAATCAGAATAAGGTTTTGGGTCAGAGCTTTTTGATTCTGCTCCAATAAGGCTTGTGGCATCAGGGAATAAGCGGACAAATTATATTTATCCTGGTCTACTTGGAACAAAATCGGCATATTTTTCCCTAGTTCTTCGGACGTTTTTAAGGTCCCCTCCTGAATTCGCAAGGTAACTTCTGAATAATAGGTTTTATTCGAATCCTCTAGTTTGCCCACAGCTGCAATCTGTCTGTCTCCCATGGGTTGAAGCCATACCTTCATCTCATCTTTATCATAGTATTTTGACATTATGTTTTTTACTACTTTACTATCTAAGTCACATACGATGTAACCAATTTTATTTTTGGTATTAGTGTTATCATATATTTTTAAAATAAATCGGGTAATGTCTGTTTCTCTGTGTTCATTATAATAACTGGATATCATCATTGTAGTGTCATCCGAATTAATATAATCAAGGACACGTTGTGAGTTATATTTTTCTACATCCTCGTAAATATCCACGGGATAATTATGTTTAGGGGTGGCAGCTCTTCGGTAGGTAGAGACAATCTCATTCTTTATATTGTAGATATACAAGGCCACTACTCCGTCCGAGGTTTCAAATTCACCTGTGGCAATGTTATAAGCAAGACGGTAGTAATCCTCACGGAGGAGTTCAACCTGGGTATCATTTTTCAACGCTCGTTGAAAATCATCCTCATTATAAACTTCGATCAAATTACTTTCTATTGATTTAATAAAGGTGTAAACCTCATTTTGCATGTTTCTAAGGGAACTATTACTTTGTTCCTTTTCCTGTGCATAGATTAAGTTCGAGGATGCCTTTTGAAATAATACCGTTTGGAGCACTAAAGCGAATATGGTACTTGCCAGGCAAAAAATCAGCAGTTTAAATCTCATTTTCATAAGCGCATCTCCCATCAATACGAATAACAGTATCACTTTTCTTTGTGTAATATGTATAAATTAATCCTGTTTCAGTTTGTATTATACCACAGAAAGTTAAAGTTGATAGAAATAAGTTATGTTAAAATATACCTTTTCTAATTACATCTCCTTGCGGATGTGTTACAATCTGTTAATATGACTTTTAGGATTAGTACTATACTTAAAAGATAAAACTGAAGGGAGTACCGTAAATGCATCGAACCAATAAAATCTTAAAATCAGTAATTATATTACTAGCAGCCCTATTTGTATTATTCTTACTCTATCTATTTTACTTGGCAATCCATCTTAAAGTATATTTGCCTGATACTCCATTGACTGTAAAGGAACTTTCCTCCCAGCAAAAGGAAGAGGATTTTAATGCGCTTACAAAATACGTGGCAGATATATATCCCTTTAACGATGCCTTAGTGAGTACAAAGCAACTAAAGGATATAAATTCACTCGCTAATGAGTATATTAACAGAGCAAAACTTTCGACTAACAACCAAGAGTTTCTTCAAGTATTCATTGAATACACCGAACTATTAAGACAGGCTGGCCATGGAGGCATTGTCTTCCCAGCTTACGACCTTTATTCCAGTTACACCTTAGATATACCAAAAGATGCATATTTAAAGAGTGACTACTGGAAAAACAAACTATCAAAATTGAATTTATACTATCATTCTGATATTGATATTACATATATTAATGGTTCCTATGTTGTCAAAACCGCCTATACCTTAGGTGATATCACTTTACCAGTAAATTCAGTTCTAACCTCCGTAAATCATCAACCCGTAGATGAATATGTGAAAACCTTACAGGATATTACCCCTCTTCGTTTTGACGAAGAAAATAACAAGGTGTATAGCTATCCTATTTTTATGAAAGATCCAGGCAGTAAGGAAAATGGATGGCATGCAGAATTCACCCTGCCAGACGGTAATTCTATGCAAATACTACTTCCTAAAATACTCGGTTTCCAGCCAGCGGAAATTTCAAAATTATATCCGTCAGGCAATATATTTTCTGCAACTTTAGATGAATCTGTTGGATATATTAAAATAAACTCCTTTGAGCAGCAGTTTATTAATTCTGACCAAATCAAAATGCAGGAGTACTTTCAGAATAATCCTAATTTAGATAAATTAATTCTTGATTTGCGAGGCAATATTGGAGGAGAACCTGCCTATTGGATGGAGTTGTTAACGCGACCATTCCTTAAGGAAGCTGTAGAATATTCTCAAATCACCGCGGTAAGAAAGACTTTCTTTAAGACCTTCGGGTTGCGATATCCTGCCTATCGTATTATTTTTAGTAATGATTTGTTAGATAAAAAAGCCAACCATATAACTAATATTCGTAAGATAGCTCTTGCAGGGTATTCGGCTAAGAGTTGGAACGTATATGAAATCACAAAAAGATTTACCCCTAAAAACTCCTACTCCTTTGATGGCCAGCTTTATCTCTTAACTGATAATGATACGTTATCAGCTGCGGATTCCTATGTCACTGCTGTAAGGGAACTTAACCTGGGTACCGTAGTTGGAACAAAAACCTTAGGCTGGGGAAATATTTTTATAAGTCCAATGACTTTTGCACTACCCAACAGCGGATTAATGTTTCGTATGGATGTTGAAGCAGCGTTTAATGTTGACGGCCGAGAAACCTCCATTTATGGAACAAATCCTGATATAATGTTAAGTGTCGGATATCCAACAACCTATCCGCAAAGCTACAGTAAAAATGTATTATTGGAAGAGGAATGGATTAAATGGTGTATGCAACAGGATAAACATTAAATGTTTATAAATCACTATAAACGAATACAATAATTACTATATTCCTTACTTAACGGTTACGCTATAATTTAGATACCATTTACAACAACGGATGATAAACATGCTGATGGCAATGTTACTGATCTATCTGCAGTATATTAGACAAAAGCTACACTTGGAATATTAAAACAATTACAGTTACTTTTGATTCCTCTCCTGCAGAGTAATCAAATTAAAAAATCAACTTACTATCTACCTTCTTACAGATTAGTCATATACTCTCTTGAAAATCAGAGCCATATCCGATAGGGTATGGCTCTGATTTTGTATCAATTTTAACATTTTTTTTATGACTTTAGACATGTTGTCTAAAATATATTGCTTATATCCGAATCAATTATAGTTATTTATTGTTAATTTAATATTTAATTTTAAATTGTGAGTTTACTCTTGTATTTTTCCATTTATTGTGCAATAATAACATCAGAAGTATAGATGCTATTTAAAGCATATTATCTTATAAATTTTGAAAAATATTTTTTAAAGGAGATAAACATTATGTTTAAACAAGTAGAATTAAATTATAATTTTGATGCACTGGAGCCCCATATTGATGAATTAACCATGGTTACACATTATTCAAAGCATCACGCTGCTTATACAACCAATTTAAATGCGGCACTTGAAAAATTACCGGAACTAGCTGACTCCTCCATTGAAGATATCTTTACACATCTTTCAGATATTAAAGATGAGGCTCAAAGAAATGCCGTAAAGAATAACGGCGGTGGATTTTATAATCATAACCTATACTTTGATACTCTTACACCTGGTGGAAGCAGCGCACCTTCTGGTGATTTGGCAAAACAAATTGGACACACCTTCGGTGATCTTGCATCTTTAAAAGAAAAATTAACTACTGCTGCTGTAACAAGATTTGGTTCCGGTTGGGCGTGGCTATCCGCTAATAAAAACGGAGAATTAAAAGTTTCCTCCAGCCCTAATCAGGACAACCCTATTATGGAAAGTAATGGAGAATGGTTTCCAATCCTTGGTGTTGATGTTTGGGAACATGCTTATTATCTCAAATACAAGAATTTACGTGCAGATCATGTGAAAGCATTTCTTGATATTATTAACTGGGATGTTGTAGCAAAGTATTATGCTAATGTGAAATAATCTTACTAAAATAGCTTTAACAGAACTGAAAAGGAGTACCCTCACAATAACAAAGGCGTTATGTGAGAGGTACTCCTTTTTGGTTCATGACAAGTAAAATGACTTGTGGTTTCATCTTATATCTAAAGCAATAAGCATTACCATTATTTAGTAATTATAGTTAGTAATATATTGACATTTATTACGTTTAATGATATATTACAGTAAACGTAATAATTAGGAGTGATATCTATAAGAGAGTATATAAAAGGTGGTGCACTCACTGAAACAACCTTCCTTGTATTATTAGCGGTGTATCAACCAAGCCATGGTTATGGTATTATGCAGTTTATTGAAAAGAAAACAAATGGACGAGTTGTGTTAGGTGCTGGTACCTTATATGGTGCGATCAATACCTTAGTTAAGAAAAAGTGGATTATTCCCGCTGATAATGCAGCTGACAGTAAAAAAACCCAATATGTAATAACAGGTATTGGGAAGGAGAAAGTAACGGAAGAATTAAAACGTCTCGGTGAAGTTATGGATTTAGCCTCCGCTATTATAGAAAGGGGAATGTAAAAGAATGAATAAGATTGTTTTTCGCTATTTTTTTGATTTTATGGATGGACAGCAAAATTGGTTGAACCGCATGGCAGAGCAAGGTTACCGTTTAAAGAAATGTGGCAGAATGATTTATAGTTTTGATATATGTAATCCCAGAGAATATGAATATGCGGTAGAGTATGTTGGAGATAAGAACTATTTCGATGCTAAGAAATACCGCCAGTTTCTAGAAGATATGAGTTTTCGAACTTTTACAAAAAATATAAATTTAAATTTTTCATATGGAAAGGTAAAATGGAAACCTTATGCTAAGGGGTTGGGACAAATTAGTACCTCTCCTGGCGGTTATAACAAAGAGCTTTTAATATTGGAAAAAAAGAGAGATGGAAATCCATTTAATCTGCACACTGACCTTCACGATAAATTGGATCTTTATAAGTCAGTGAAGCGAGCTTATATTTTTGCAGTGTTTATTTTAGTCGGGTTAATAATCATGACCTTCCTTCCAAATATATCCTCCCTATCCATAGCTATGATGTGGCTGCTTAGAGCATTTATGATAACGGTAGTTATTCTATTTGCTATTCCTACAATTAAATATTCCTCGTTAGTCAGTCAATTAAAGAGGGAAGATAGAGTTTATGAATAGCAATAGCTCAACAACATCTATATAAACATGAATCATATATTTTAATTTACCAATCTCAAAAAGCCGTAGAAGTTCAAAATCCTACGGCTTTTCAATATAAGTTACATAACAATTTCTCTTATTATATGCTCTTATTATATGTATTGTATCACGTTCTACATTTATTATTTAGTTCTGTTTTTCTTAACAGCTATGTAACCTGCACCTGATAATCCAGCAAGACCCATATATAAATACATGAAGTCAGTAACGCCGGTCTTAGGAACATCAGTTGTAGCTTCTTCTGTTATAGCTTCTTCTGTTGTCTCTTCAGTTGCAGAATCAACAGCAGTTGTATCTTCAACAACAGCTTCCTCGGTAACCTCTGCAGCTGCATAGCCTTCTGGCGCTTCATAAACTACTTCAGCGTTGTCAGCAGTAACAGTAATCCAAACTTCTTTTGCTTCAACTGGAAGATTAAGTGTTTGTTTTCCAGCACCATTATCATTGATGATAACACAATTAGCCCAGGTAGGAATGGAATAAGAGAACCAGCCATCTTTGCCTTCCTCTGCTACTAACTGTTGTCCTGGCCATGCCTCAAATACATTTACTAAATCAGGATCTGACCATGCCCATATAGCTGGTGTTCCCCAATCACTTGCAACATTTGCATGTACAGTAAATGTTTCTTCTGCAAATGCAGGAACGCTTAATACAAAGCTCATCACCATTGCTAATACTACTACCCCAACTAATTTCTTTTTCATTTTGCTCATACCTTTTCTCCTTTCAAAATTGAACATATTCATCCATTTATATTCCAAAATGGATTGTATAGAGATTTAAATATACTTAATCGATTAATGTAATACTTTCCCCTTAATAATAAACACTTTTACACTTATTATTAAAAAATATGTTAATCGATTAACTATAATTATATACTATTTTATTCCATTGTCAAGGATATGATTTTCAGTTTAAATAATTTTCATGAAACTTAAGTATTCCATATCATAGGTAAAATATAATTAACAAGATGAAACGACAAGTCGTTTCACTTGTCATGAATTAAAAAATACCTATAAACAAATTTGCAGGCATTTGTTTATAGGCATTTATTAATATATAAAGGCTCTGTCATATCAACATTAAGCTCTGTCACAACTTGCGGCTATTATTTATTAATTGGTTAATCAGTAGCTGAATCATAAATAACATGACAATGCAGGTGTTTCATCTGTTGGAATGCACCTAAATACATTTCTACTTTACATGCACCCTTTAAACTAATGACTTCTTGTGATGCAGTTTTAATAACCGATAAAATCTCTAATTTAAGTTCATCATCTTCAACATCCATATCGAAAATGGTAGGAATATGACGTTTTGTTATTACAATAATATGCACTTCAGCAAATGGTATAGCTGAATGAAAAGCAATCACATTATCAGACTCATAAATAATTTTAAGTTGGTCACGTTGTGTTGGTAAGTTATTTGCCAGTTTACAAAATTCACATTCATGTTCCTGCATATTATTACCCCCATTAAATTAGATGTTTTACCTTTAATTATACCTCTCTACTAACCTATTAATTTTCTCTTCTGCAAAAGCAACGAGTTCGTTGTTACAAGTAACACTAATCTTTTGTAAAATATGGTTAACATAAAAACCAAATCCAAACAGTTGGTTCAGCTCCTCATACTCTCCACGAACCTCATGAAACTTCTTGAACAAATCTTCTGCTCCCATAGGTTGATAGATTACATAGCAGAAATGATTGTAGGTGTTAACTATTTCTTCAACCTTTTTAAATTCTCCTTCTGATACCCGTATACCTATTTGATAAGTATTCACCTTATCCGATTTTTTAATGGCAAATCCAAATACCAGCATATCATTGTTCTTTTTTATTACAATTTCCTCATATTGTGCTTCTTTGCTATCAAGTTCGTTTTTGATCTGTTCAACAACAGCATCTACATTAATCTTTTCCTCGCTATAAAACATATTCGTATTGACTAACACAAATATATCTTTATTTAAATTGAACTCTTGAATAAAAGCTGAAATAAAATCATTCTCTTTTTTTAATTTACTGTAATCTATATAAATGGCTACCTTATCCTGATTCACTACCTTTTTTACATCCAACTTTTTTCTATTAAATACTCCCATGAAGTACCTTCCTCTCAGTTTTGTATCGGACTACCTAATATGTATTGTATACATTTCGTGTAATTATATCAAGGCTGATTAAACTGAATGAGTATTATTTAATCTATTGTAATTAATAATTATATCGATTTAACAAACAGACCTTCTATAAACGCAAAGAGTACTGCCCCCTTGGATAAGGATTGCAGTACTCTTTTAAATCATCTTTACAAAATATTATTGTAATTATTATTTTGATTTTGATTTGGAATATACGTCAAAGGCAACTGCAGATAGTAATACAAAACCTTTAATGGTCTGCTGCCAGTCAATACTGATACCCATAATTGACATACCATTATTTAAGACACCCATTAACAAACCACCAACCATTGCTCCGACAATTGTACCAACACCACCGGAGGTAGATGCACCACCGATAAAGCAGGCAGCTATTGCATCCAGCTCAAAATTCACACCGGCTTTTGGTGTTGCAGAATTAAGTCTTCCAGTGAAGATAATACCTGCAAGTGCAGCCATAACACCCATGTTAGCATATACCCAGAACATTACTTTCTTTGTATTTACACCGGACAATTGAGCTGCTTTTGCATTACCACCAAAGGCATAGATATGTCTTCCGGGGATTGTTTTCATTGTTATAAAGGAATAAATTAATACTAATACAATAACAATAACCAAAACCATTGGAATACCTTTATAAGAAGATAGTGAATATGTAAATGCATTAATCACTACCACGATACCAACTACCTGTGGGATAAACACTGCATATGGACTTACTTCAAAACCATATCTTTTCTTATTTTTTCTACTGCTTAGTTCCTTAATTATATATAGTACAGATGCTACAACACCCAATAAAATAGCTAATAGATTATGCCCACCTACATTACCCATGCTAGGAAGAAACCCCGAAGCTAAAAAGGTATACCCTGCTGGTAGGGGTGCTAAGCTTGTACCTTGAAGCACAACCAGGGTTAGTCCTCTAAAGATTAACATACCTGCCAGTGTAGCTATAAAAGCCGGAACTCCAACATATGCAATCCAAAAGCCTTGCCAGCATCCAATTAAGAGCCCCAGCAACAGTGATACAATAATTGTTGGTAGTACTGGCACATTCCATTTCAGCATCATAATTGCTGAAATAGCACCAACAAAGCCTGCTACGGAACCAACCGACAGGTCTACATTACCACCAGTCAAAATACATAAAAGCATACCAATAGCTAAAATTAAAATGTATGCGTTCTGTGAAATTAAGTTTGAGACATTCAATGGTTTTAGTAATACACCATTGGTCGTAACCTGAAATAGTACTATAACAATTACCAATGCAATAACCATTACATATTGGCGAATATTCCCCTTTAACAAGGTACCTACCTTATTATTCATGATTTACCTCCTGATGACTTTGCATTATACAATTCATTATGTTAACCTGCGAAGCTTCTTCAGCATTTAACTCCCCGACAATTCTTCCTTCATTCATAACATAGACTCTGTCACTCATCCCCAATATTTCTGGTAACTCTGATGATATTAATATGATTGTTTTTCCATTAGCCGTTAATTCATTGATGACGGAATAAATCTCATACTTCGCACCAACATCAATCCCTCGTGTGGGTTCATCCAAAATCAATACATCAGGATCCGAGAAAATCCACTTGCTAAATACAACCTTCTGTTGATTTCCACCAGATAAATTACCTGTCTTTTGAAGAATACTGGAAGATTTTATTCTTAGTTTAGATCTGAAATCCTCCGCAACCTTGATTTCTTCATTTTCGTCAATCACAATACCTTTACTGATTTTTTTAAAGGCTGTTAAGCTTATATTACGTTTAATACTATCAATTAATACAAGTCCGGCACTCTTTCTGTCCTCAGTTGTATAAGCTATACCATGTTTAATCGCATCACTTACATTTCTAATATGTATTTCCTTACCGTCTTTAAAAATCTTTCCTTCTATTTTCTTTCCAAAGGATCTTCCAAAGATGCTCATGGCAAACTCAGTTCGACCTGCGCCCATTAATCCGGCAAGACCTACCACTTCGCCTTTTCTGGTATTGATACTAATATCTTTTAGAACCAGCTTAGATTCATCCTTTGAATCATAGGCACTCCAATTTTTCACTTCAAAGCATATTTCACCGATGGCATGATTTCTTTTTGGAAAACGATCTACAAGATCTCGTCCAACCATGCCTTTGATAATTCTTCCTTCAGTAATCTCATCGACTCCCTTAACAATGGTCTCAATGGTTTTACCATCACGAATAACCGTAATCTCATCTGCTACCCTGGTAACTTCATTTAATTTGTGAGAAATAATAATGCTTGTTATTCCAACTTCTCTAAGTTCTAATAGCAAATCCAGCAAATGCTTTGAATCATCATCATTCAAAGCTGCTGTAGGTTCATCAAGTATTAATATCTTGACATCTTTGGCCAATGCTTTGATGATCTCAACCAGCTGCTGCTTTCCCATACCGATATCTTGAATTCTTGTATCAATATGTTCATGCAGACCTACCTTTTTCATCATCTCAAGAGTCCTGGTTCGTGTTTTATCCCAATTGATGACAGAACCAAAATCTGTTTGTTCATTACAGAGAAAAACATTTTCTGCAATTGAAAGCTGGGGAATAAGTGCCAGTTCCTGGTGAATGATAGCCACTCCCTTTGCTTCGCTATCTTTGATGTTCTTGAACGAACATACCTGCCCATCAATAACGATATCTCCTTCATAGGTTCCATGCGGATAAACACCACTTAAGACATTCATTAAGGTAGATTTTCCTGCCCCATTTTCACCAACAAGTGCATGGATTTGGCGAGGCTTTACCTTCAAGTTAACGTTATCAAGAGCTTTGACGCCAGGAAACGTTTTTGTAATGTTCTTCATTTCCAATGCATATTGTTCCATATTTTCACTCCTTTAGCATCAGCGCTACAATTTGATTTATGACGTCTTATAAATACTTGATACCAAAATATCGGTTAGCTTTGTTCCACTAACCGACATTTTGGCAGTTGAGTCAAATCTGTATTATTTGATGTCTTCTGGTTTCAGATATCCAGAATCCATTACTAATTCCTGATAATTATCTGCGGTTACAATAAATGGCTCTAATAGATAGGAAGGAACGATCTTTACGTTGTTGTCATAGGTTTCAGTATCGTTGATTTCTGGCTCTGTTCCGGAAAGAACTGCATCTACCATGCCTGCTGCCACTTTTGCAAGTTCACGTGTATCTTTCAAAATTGTGGAGTACTGATCACCTGATATAATTAATTTAATGGAAGCTGCTTCTGCATCCTGACCAGTAACTACTGGTGTATCTGTTCCTGTTAATCCAAATGCTGTTAAAGAAGATAAAATACCTCTGGAGATACCATCATATGGAGATAATACACCGCTTAATTTCTTGCCATCGGTATAGTTAGCTGCAAGAATTGCATCCATACGAGCCTGTGCAACTGCACCATCCCATCTTAAAGTACCAACTTCATCCTGTGTTAACTGACCGGAAGGAACAACAACAGTACCATCATCAATGAGTGGCTGTAATACATCCATAGCACCCTGGAAGAAATAGAAAGAGTTTGTATCATCTGGGGAACCAGCAAATAACTCAATGTTATAAGGTCCTTCGCCTTTTAACTTCTTAATACCTTCCATAAGTGATTCTGCTTGCTGCTGACCTACACGTCTGTTATCGAAAGTTGCATAGTAGGAAACTGCATCAGTGTTAACAAGTAAACGGTCATAAGAGATAATCTTTACGCCGCTTGCTGCTGCGGAATCAAGTGTATCAGAAAGTGTTGAACCATCAATAGCTGCAATAACTAAAACCTTTGCGCCTTTGGTAATCATGTTTTCGATTTGAGATTTCTGTGTTGGGATATCATCCTCTGCATATTGAAGGTCTACGGTATAACCTTTTCCCTCAAGAATCTCTTTCATTGCTGCTCCATCTTTAATCCAACGTTCACTGGATTTTGTTGGCATCGAAATACCTATGTATTGCCCATCACCTGTTTCCTCTGTTGGTGTGTCCTTTGCTGGCTCGGTAACTTCTGCTTTTGGTGCATCAGTAGGTGTGTCTTTTGCTGGTTCTTTTGCGTTATTTGCAGAACCGCATGCGGTTAACAAGGATACTGTCATAACAAGAAGCATTAACAAGGATAAAATTTTTCTAAGACCCAATACGTTTTTTTTCATAAAATCCTCCCATAAAATATAGTATTTTTTGTAGATATATGCTAAACTGCTATTTAACCACAGTCAACACCGAAACAATAAGTAAATCTTTACAATCTGTTTTATTGTTTTTATTTTCGTTTATGTTCGTTTTGTGTTTCGTTTGTGTTTGTATATTTGAATAGTATCATCACTATTAATAAATGTCAACAATAAATTTAACATATTTATAATTTTATTATGCATCTTTGACATATCACTTAGTGACATCTATTTAATAAGCGTATTAAAAAGTAATAAATATATCTCCCGGTATGACTTTCTTTGTGTTAATTTTAAAATAAATTAAAGATTTCCATATAGTCTTTTATAGAAATACATGGTAATATAGTAATTATAAATTGACGTCGGTTATTGTATTTTCCTAGGATTCGTGTATTATATCTTTAGAAATTCAAATTTTCAAAATTACTAAACCTCTGACTATATTAAAAGATGGGATACGAATATGTTTGCAATCGAAAGAATTCGAATAATAAAGAACATTTTAATAAAAGATCACAAAGCCTCTGTAACAAAGCTTAGCGAAATGCTTGATGTTACAGAGGTTACAATCCGCCGGGATCTCGAAAAACTTGAGAATGAAGGATTTTTAAAACGTACTCATGGTGGTGCAGTCCTTCATGATTATGTTGAGGATACCATTTGGGAAAACACCGAAGAAATCAACGATATTCAATCGTATCAGGAAATCGCTGATACTGCCCTTTATCTTGTAAATGACGGTGATGCCATTATGCTTACAAATGGATCTGTGAACACCTTTATTGCTAAAGCTCTTACTTCCCATAGTAATCTCACAGTTGTAACCAACGATATGTTAATTGCTTCCGCCTTTGCACATTCACCTACAAATAACCTGATTTTATTGGGTGGAGATCTTGATGAGAATGCACTCTATGGTCAAATGACAATCGATAACTTAAAAAACTTTTCTTTTGATCATATTTTTGTTGAAATAGATGGTTTTAGCGAAACTATAGGTATGACAGTATCCAGCACAAAAAAAGCCACACTGATACAACAAGCAATAAAACTAGCCGACTCCGTCACTGTAGTTTGTCCTTCTAATTATTTTGGTACGAAATCACTTTACCGCGTTGGAAATTTAAATATTGCTCAACGAATACTAACTGACTCAAAACTTGAAGATAAGTATAAGAATTATATCTACAGTAACAATGTTCCGCTATTTACATCCATTGATGTATACGAAAACTAACCATTTTCAGGAGGTTTCCTTTGAATAGTCCATTGCTTGAGTTAAAGAATATTAATTTAGCAGTATCTAATTTCAAAATTCGCGATGTTAATATTTCCTTATTTCCACGGGAAGTCCATATGATTATGGGCGAAAATGGTTCTGGAAAGAGCAAATTGATGGAATTAATTAGTGGTATGATTCAGCCTGATTCTGGTGAAATCTACTTTGATGGGCAGTTAGTAAAACCCAAAAAGCCCTTTCTCTATTCCGCCAACGAACTTATTTTCATCCAACAATACTCAACCCTTATTGAAGATCTAAGCGTGGCAGAGAATTTATTCTTTCACAAGCTTCCTTACAAAAATAAGTTACTGCACTCTATAGACTATGAAAAATTAAACAAGCAATTTATAGATTTAATCAACGAATTAAATCTACCTATTAAAACAGAGGATACCGTCAGGAACCTCGGGTTAGCCCAAAGACAGATGATTGAATTCTGTAAAGCCTATATCTCTGACGCTAAAGTAGTAATTCTGGACGAGCCTTCTGCTGCACTAACTCCAAGTGAGCGTGAACTTCTCTATCATATTGTCAACAGTATTAAGGAAAGAGGTGCAGGAGTCTTTTATATTACCCACCGTATCGATGATGTTATGGCTATCGGTGACCGGATAACAATAATAAAAGACGGAACTTTAGCAGGAACAAAGATAATAAAAGAAACCTCGGAGCAAGAGATCATTCAGTTGCTAACCGGTAACAGTACCAAAGAACGTTATCCGAAAATGATTGTAAAAAAAGGAAGAACAATTCTATCCGTAGAAAATCTAGGCTTTGAAGATAAGTTAGCTAATATTAATTTGCAACTTAGAGAGGGTGAAATCCTTGGGATTACCGGTCTTGCCGGTTCTGGAAGAACACTCCTTGCCAATTGCCTATTCGGTATGACCAAATACACCGGACAAATTTATCTTAATGGCAAGTTAGTTGAGATAACCAGTCCACGGGTAGCCATTCAAAATGGTATTGCCATGATGCCGGAAAATCATTTTGAAGATTCCATCTTTAAAGAGATGAATACGGATGAAAATGTTGCGTTTCCTTCTCTCCGCAGGTTTTCAAGAAATGAAATCATAAACTATGATTATATGAAACAAACCGTCAAAGATTATATCACCAAAATTAACGTACCGGTGACGCGCAGCAAAAGCATACTTTCCTACAGTGGAGGCAGCTTACAGAAAGCAATTTTTGCAAAATGGTTAATGAGCCGCGCAAAGATTTTTATATTGGATGAACCCACCCGGGGAATTGATATTGCCAGTAAAATCGATATCTATAACTTCATAAGTGATATGACTAAGAAAAAAGCAGGAATTATCTATATTTCCTCTGACATCGATGAGATTATGGGTATCTGTGATAGAGTTGCTGTGCTTTCAGAGAATACCTTAGTTTGTGATATCTCTACAGAATCAACAACTGCAGAAGAAATAACGGGACTTCAAGTACGTAATTCAAAAGGACCGCGGTTAACCTTATAGAACAAAAGTGTGCTATACACAATCTCGCATTCAAAACATTTTTAAAGCACACCTTTTGTTCCGCGCGTAGCTGCGCATCATTACCCAAAGGGCTTTTATATACTAGGAAATTCCGAGGAATTTCCTAGTATATAAAAACAGCGAGCATGTACCTAGTTTTCAACTACTAGGTACATGCTCGCTCTTCATATAGCTGTTTAGTATCACCTTGGTATCAATCAAATTGTTTAAATTCAAAACATAATACTTACTGGTTTTGAACACATTAATCCTTATTCGCCAAAGGCTGCTTTGTAATCCTTGATAAACTTCTCAATACCTTCTGTAGTTAAGGGATGCTTAACACTTTGCTCAATAACGCTGTATGGGATTGTTGCAATATCTGCACCTGCTAAAGCACACTCTGTTAGGTGAATTGGATTTCTTATACTAGCTGCAATTATTTCAGACTTTATATCATAACTATTAAAAATTTCAGAGATTGTTTGAATTAAATCAACTCCTGGTTGTGATATATCATCTAGGCGACCTACAAAAGGAGAAACATAAGTTGCTCCTGCTCTTGCAGCTAAGAGAGCCTGATTCGCAGTGAAGATAAGGGTAACATTCGTCTTAATCCCTTCACTAGCTAATATCTTTGTTGCTTTTAAGCCTTCCAGAGTCATTGGAATCTTAACCACCATATTAGGATGAATTTTAGCAATTTCTCTGCCTTCCGCTACCATATCCTCAGCTGCAACAGTGGTTGCCTTCACTTCACCACTAATCGGTCCATCCACAATGGATGCAATTTCAGCAATTACCTCTGAAAAATTTCTTCCCTCTTTCGCTATTAGAGAGGGGTTGGTTGTTACTCCACATATAACACCTAAATCATTTGCTTTTCTGATATCCTCGACATTTGCAGTATCAATAAACAGTTTCATTGGTTATCTCCTTGAATTTAATGTTTTTAATTTCTTGATGCTACAGTCTAAATTACAATAGAAAGCAATTCTTCATCAATTGCGATATCCTACTTATTTTTATAAAAAGTTACTTATTCCTACTTGTATTGTCTATGTAAATCACAAGTTTTAAACCACACTTTACCTTCGTATAAAAAGAATAAAAGTGTGCTAAACATACTCTCGCGTTCTAAAACCTTTAAAGCACAGCTTTTGTTCCGCGCACGTAGCTGCGCATCATTAGCCCAAAGGGCTTAATGCTTTCTATTTGGGTTGTTTTCCTATATAAGCAAGGATACCGCCATCCACATATAGGATATGTCCATTTACAAAATCCGAAGCATCAGAAGCTAAAAAGATTGCCGGTCCATTCAAATCCTCAGGTGTTCCCCACCTTGCTGCAGGTGTCTTGGCAATTATAAACTGATCAAAAGGATGCTTTGAACCATCCGGTTGAATTTCTCGTAAGGGTTCTGTCTGGGGCGTTGCTATGTATCCTGGACCAATACCATTGCATTGAATATTATATTCGCCGTATTCAGACGCTATATTCTTAGTTAACATTTTTAAGCCACCTTTAGCCGCTGCGTAAGCAGATACTGTCTCCCTGCCTAATTCACTCATCATGGAACACACATTGATAATTTTTCCATGACCTTTTTTAATCATGCCGGGAATTACTGCTTTCGATACAATAAACGGAGCATTTAAGTCCACATCAATGACCTGTCTAAAATCTGCTGCTGACATTTCGCACATTGGTATGCGTTTAATAATGCCCGCATTATTTACAAGGATATCTATGACTCCTACTTCACGTTCAATCTGTGCTACCATTGTATTCACCTGGTCCTCATCGGTAACGTCACAGACATATCCTTTTGCATCAATTCCAGCTTCCTTATAGGCAGTTAATCCTTTGTCTACAAACTCCTGTTTTAGATCATTAAATACAATTGTAGCTCCTGCTGCTGCATATGCACTTGCAATTGAAAATCCTATCCCATAGGAGGCACCTGTAATTAAAGCAACTTTTCCTTTCAATGAAAACCCATTTAAAATATCCATTCTTTTCTTCATCCTTTCATCTAAATTACATAGCTCTTTTAAACCAAGCTCGAAAACTTGAAAATTCCGAACTATTACTATATTAAATTCTTCATATCTACATGATCCATATCACTGAAAGCCTGATTTTCACCAACCATACCCCAGATAAAGGTATAAGCTTGCGAGCCACAGCCTGAATGTATTGACCAACTCGGAGAAATCACAGCTTGTTCATTTCTAACTACAACATGTCTGGTCTGCACTGGTTCCCCCATAAAATGCATTACCACTGCATTCTCTGGTATATCAAAATATAGATAAACCTCCATCCTTCTGTCATGGGTATGGCAGGGCATGGTATTCCAAACACTTCCCGGCTCAAGTTTTGTCATACCCATCACTAACTGACAGCTTTCAACCTGACCTGGTAAAATATATTTATTAATCGTTCGACGATTAGATTCCTCAAGACTTCCTAGTGCCACCTTATTCTCAGCTTTAATGATAACCACATTGTCCTTAGGCTCACCATCAAGCTTAATATGTACTGTTTTATATTCTTTGTGAGCTGGGGCACTGTTGAAATAAAATTTTGCAGGGTTCGAACTATCCTTACTGGCAAAGGTGATTTTCCGTGTTCCCTTACCGATATACATTCCTTCTTTTGTTTCGATAGAATATTCAAAACCATCAACTGTAATGAAGCCTGGTCCACCAATATTTATAACACCTAATTCTCTTCTCTCCAGAAAATACTCCGCACGGATCTCAACTCCTGCAGTTAATTCAATTGGCTTCAAGGGCACAGCTGCTCCAGTTATAATACGATCTACATGACTGTAAACCATTTTAATTTCACCGGGCACAAATAAATTCTGAATTAGAAACTCTTCTCTTAAACGTTCTGTCGTATATCCTTTTACGTCATTTGGGGATGCTGCATATCTAATCTCCATGGGTTACTTCCTTTCTTTTATAAATCGATAAACAGTTACTTTGTTCCTCTCTATCATAACATAACACAATTTTCTTTTTCTTGTGATTTGTTGCTTGAAATGTTGCATTTTTTGAACAATATAGTAAAATAGTAAGTAAGCTTATTTTATAATGAATTACTATTTTGATGAGTTAAGGTATTATGTCAAGCCAGCTAGAAAGTGAGGTTTTATGAAACTACTTAATTCCTGTAAAGCTGCCATGGATTCCTGTCTGGAACATCAGACGTTTGCTTTCGCACGTCTTTATAATGATGAGAAGACCATGGGAATGCATATTCATGATTGTTATGAAATCTATTTTTCCGTCACAGGTGGTAAGCAATTCCTCATAGACAATCGGTTTTATAATATTCAACCCGGAGATATTTTTTTCGTCAATCAATACGAGAGTCATCATTTAACTCAGATAGATCAAGAAGTTCATGAACGTATTGTCTTATCCATTCATCCAGATTATCTGAAAAAACTATCGACACCTGCCACCGATTTGAGCTACTGTTTTTTACATCGCAGTCAGGGTTGCGAACATAAGCTCTCCCTTAGTGTGGAGGAGCAGAAACGTTTTCATTATTATGTTCATATGATTTGTGATTCTAGTGGCTATGGTAAAGATTTGCTTGAACAAGCAGCATTCACCGAGTTAATGGTTTTTCTTAATAAAATCTATTATAAAAACTCACTGAAAGAATTACCAGAGGATCAAGTCTCTGGCCATCCACAGGTAGATAGCATCCTCTCGTATATTAATCAAAATATTCGAAGTTCATTGACCATTGAAGAATTATCGGAGCATTTTTTCTTGAGTCCCTCGTATCTATGCCGAATATTTAAATCAGCCACCGGTACAACAATTAATAAATACATTGTTGCAAAACGAATCACCCTGGCAAAATCTCTGCTGACGGATGGTGCAGCCGTAAAGGATGCCTGCGAGGAGTGTGGATTTAATGATTATAGTAATTTTCTCAAGTCCTTTACAAAGGCTGTTGGAATTTCACCCAAGAAATATGCGCAGTTTACAACTTAAAAGGTTCTGGGAGCAATTAATGCCCCAGAACCTTTTTAATATCCTCTTTTGTTTTTAATATATTCTTAGCTAATACCTGAATTCGTTCTTCCGTCATACGACCTGCCGGGGCAGAAATACTAAATGCATTATTAGGCAGTCCCTGATGATTTGTCACACAAACTGCAATGCATCGTACACCAACCTCATTCTCTTCATTATCTAATGCAAAACCATTTCTTCTAACTTCAACTAATTCCTGCTGCAATTTGGTAAGTGTCGTGATTGTGTACTCTGTTTTTTTCTCAATGCTGCTGTGCTTCCAAATATACTCTACTTCATCCTGATTCATTTCAGCAAGGATTGCTTTCCCCACCGCCGAGCAATAAAGTGGTCTTGCCAACCCAACTTGTGAAGCCATACGAATTGCACTTTCTTGCGGATATAAGGGTGATACCTTGTCCAAATAAAAAACTTCAGTTCCTCTTCTCTGAACAAAATGAACCGTTTCTCTTACATCATTGGCCAGTTCCGCCAACATAGGATGAACCAACGAAACAATATCCACTTTTGATAATATTTTCTCTGATAATTCAACTACCTTAAAGGTAAGTTTATACTTCCCTGTCTCTGTTTCCTGTATGGCATACCCCATACAAATAAGGGACAAAAGTAATCTATGAGCCGTGCTCTTATGCAAACCCAACTTAGCACTTAATTCAACAAGGCCAATCGGTCCAGTTTCAGCAAGGGCTTCTAAGACCCCAAATATTCGTTCCGCAGACTGTACCGGATTTTTAATTGTATTATCCATTTCCATTGGCATCAGAATTACCTTTCCATATATATCTTTTTAGAAACATAAATAGTTTAACAGTATCTGAAGTAAATTTCAATCTTCCTACAGTAAATATTCCCTCACTACATATTGCAAGCTGAAAACTTCTTGACAGATAGTTGCATTAACAATATACTTAGAGTATCTTATTGTGAAACTTAGTTCCATTATATGAAACTATAGGAGGATACTATGAACGTAATTTTAGAAACTATCTCTAAGTTAGGCCTTGTACCGGTCATTGCTCTTGATAAAGTTGAAGATGCCGCACCACTTGCGAAGGCTCTTTGTGACGGTGGCCTTCCCTGTGCAGAAATAACCTTTCGAACCGAGGCTGCTGAAGAATCTATTCGAAGCATAACGAAACTATATCCAGATATGTTGGTAGGTGCAGGTACTGTATTAACGATTGAACAGGTGGATCGCGCAATAGCTGCTGGTGCAAAATTCATTGTTAGCCCCGGTTTAAATCCAAAAGTAGTAAAATATTGTGTAGATAATGGTATTACAATAGTTCCAGGCTGTACCAACCCAAGTGATATTGAACAAGCCTTAGAATGCGGGCTTGAAGTTGTTAAATTCTTTCCTGCTGAAGCAAGTGGAGGACTTTCTATGATCAAAGCTTTAGCAGCACCCTACAATAAAGTTAAATTCATGCCCACCGGTGGTATCACTGCTAAAAACCTTACTACATATCTGGACTTTAATAAAATAATTGCCTGCGGCGGTAGCTGGATGGTAAATAATGATTTGATTAGGGACGGTAATTTTGAAGGTATTACTACCTTAACAAAGGAAGCCGTAAGCTCCATGCTTGGCTTCGATCTGGCTCATATTGGTATTAACGCAAGGGAAGAAACAGAAGCTGGTACTTTGGCTTCTACACTTGAAAACATACTGGGTTATAAATCAAAGGTAGGCAATAGTTCCATCTTCATCGGAAGCGCCATTGAAATTATGAAATCACCTTACCTTGGCACTCATGGACATATTGCTATTCAAACCAACTACATCCATCGTGCCATCTATCATCTGGAAATGCGTGGTCTTAGTTTCGATAGGAACACCGCAAAATTTGATGAGAAGAACAACCTGAAGGCTGTGTACCTAGTTGATGAATATGGTGGATTTGCAATCCATTTACTCCAAAAGTAAGACTCTTTAAAAGTTGAGTTATAATTCGGTTACAGTATACAAATAACCCTTTTCCATTAATATAACAATCTATTAAATGTTAAATTTAATTTCCTATTATACAAGGAGGACAATCCATGTCAAAAAAAATTATCACTTTTGGTGAGATTATGTTAAGGCTTGCACCGGAGGGCTACTATCGTTTTGTTCAGGCAGAACAATACGGAGCAACCTTTGGCGGCGGAGAAGCAAATGTTGCTGTCTCTCTTGCCAACTTCGGTCATAATGCAGCATTTGTTACTAAACTTCCAAAGCATGAAATTGGTCAGGCAGCTATTAATTCCTTACGACGTTACGGCGTTACTACCACACACATAGCTCGTGGCGGTGAACGTGTTGGAATCTATTTTCTAGAAAAAGGAGCAAGCCAAAGAGCTTCAAAAGTAATTTATGATCGTGCTACTTCCTCAATTTCGACTGCTACTTCTACTGATTTTGATTGGGATCTCATCTTTCAGGATGCTGACTGGTTTCACTTTACCGGAATAACCCCAGCCCTCGGAGATAATGTGGCAGAGATTTGCCTTACAGCCTGTAAAATTGCAAAGGAAAAGGGTATTACTATAAGTTGTGATTTAAATTATAGAAAAAAACTATGGTCCAAAGAAAAAGCTGGCAGGGTTATGAGTGAACTCTGTAATTACGTAGATATATGCATTGCCAACGAAGAAGATGCTAGCGATGTATTTGGAATCAAAGCAACCGATACCGATGTTACGACTGGTAAAGTTAATCATGAAGGTTACAAAGAGGTAGCCAAGAGATTAGTAGATCAATTTGGCTTTCAAAAGGTAGCGATTACCTTAAGAGAGTCCTTATCCGCTAATGATAACAACTGGTCAGGAATGTTATATGACGGAAATAATTTTTATTTCAGTAAGCAGTATCTCATGCATATTGTTGACCGTGTGGGTGGTGGTGATTCCTTTGGAGGTGGTTTGATTCACTCCATTCTCAACAACTTTGATTCACAAAAAGCAATTGAATTCGCCGTTGCTGCAAGCTGTTTAAAGCATAGTATTGAGGGTGATTTTAATCAAGTTTCGGTAGAAGAAGTCCTGGCACTGGCAGGCGGTGATGCATCCGGACGTGTTCAACGCTAATCTAGCGATATAAGTACTTTAAAAAGTTACAATATTCTTAATCAGTTAAAACGGAGCAAAATGCACCAATGTGGAGAGACCTTTTGAAATCCCCATACTGGTGCATTAAATATTATTTATACAATTTTATTTCCTAGAAGTTTTATTTCCTAGAAGATTCATTTCCTATAAGATTCATTTCCTATAAGATCCATTTCTCTTGCAATTTCTAAATTAACCATTAACACATTAACAGTTTCATTACCAAATACTCCAAGTAAACTACCCTGCGTATTATTCTTCACGATATCCTCCAGCTTTTCTTGGGACAACCCAGTTGCAAGAACAAGAGCAGGAATCTGTATTTCTGCTGACCTCGTACTTATATGCGGATCAAGTCCAGAGCCCGATGCAGTTAATAAGTCCGTAGGAATATCTTCTTTGCTTACATTGGGATTAGCAGCCAGAAAATCAGCAATATCCGCTTCTACTCGTTTCACTAATTCAGGATTAGTAGGTGCATAGTTTTTTGAACCCGAACCAACACCTGCATACTTACCATTTTCTATATCCTCTTTGGAGTAGGTGTTATAATTTACTGCGGAAGGACGACTTTTCATAAACCAAACCTCTGAAAAATCCTGTCCAACCAGCTCTGAACCTACTGTTTTACCTTGAACAGTTATCAAACTACCATTTGCCTGCTTAGGGAAAATCAATTGACTGATACCTGTAAGTAACAATGGATAACCGACACCGCAGATGATAAGTAACACTATACTAATTAATAATGGCTTCTTTATACCTTTTAAAAATGTACCCATTTTAACAACCTCCTTGTATTTATTTCATTTTACAACCAATTAACCCTCTACAATCCCAGTGTACTCAAGATAGGCGTAATAAGAATATCGATAAGCTTGATACCAACAAATGGTGCAATCACTCCTCCAACTCCATAAATCAACATATTACGGGATAGCATTTTTTCCGCTCGCATCGGTCTATATTTAACACCTCTCATGGCTAAAGGTATTAGAATAGGAATAATAATAGCATTAAATATTAAGGCAGATAATATGGCACTATAGGAGGTAGACAACTCCATAATATTAAGTACCTGCATCTGCGGTATAACTCCCATGAACATTGCTGGAATAATTGCAAAATACTTAGCAACATCATTAGCAATACTAAAGGTTGTTAGGGAGCCCCTTGTAATTAATAACTGCTTTCCAATTTCAACTACATCCAGAATTTTAGTTGGGTCAGAGTCCAAATCCACCATGTTTGCAGCTTCTTTAGCAGCTGTAGTACCGCTATTCATTGCAATTCCAACATTAGCTTGAGCAAGAGCAGGTGCATCATTCGTACCATCTCCTGTCATAGCAACAATCTTACCTTGTGCCTGCTCTGCTTTTATTGCTTCTATTTTATCTTCCGGTTTGCATTCTGCAATAAAACTATCTACTCCAGCTTCTTGTGCTATGGTAGCTGCAGTCAATGGATTATCTCCGGTACACATAATGGTTTTAATACCGATTTCTCTTAATCTGGCAAAACGCTCCACCAGACCTTCCTTGATGGTATCTTTCAGATATATTACACCTAATATACGTTGATTAATGCAGACTACTAAGGGTGTTCCTCCTAATCTGGCAACTTCATTTACTTCTATTACTAAATTGTTTGGTATAGAGCCACCAAGTTCCTGAACGTATTTCTGTATTGCTTCGGAAGCACCTTTTCGAAGCTTGGTTCCATCAGGCAGATTTACACCGCTCATTTTCGTTTGGGCTGTAAAATCAATGGACTCCATTCCCTTTATGAAATCCTTACGCTTTCCAGTAAGTCGTTCTCCTAGTGAAACTATAGATTTTCCTTCCGGCGTGTCATCCTTTAAGGAACTAATTACAGCATATTGGATTAACTCCTGTTCACTGGCATTTCCCACCGGTATGAATTTTGCAGCCATACGATTTCCATAGGTAATGGTGCCGGTTTTGTCAAGAATCATCGTATCCACATCTCCACATACTTCAACTGCCTTTCCAGACATGGCTATGACATTAAACCGGGTAACACGATCCATACCCGCTATACCAATTGCGGATAGCAACCCACCAATCGTTGTGGGAATCAGACAAACCGTAAGAGCTATCAGGGTAGATATCTGAAGCCGAACCCCGCTGTAAACAGCTATGGGATAGAGGCTTACTATAACTATCAAAAAAATTATGGTCAAACTTACCAATAAAGTATTGAGGGCTATTTCATTGGGTGTTTTTTTACGCGATGCTCCTTCTACCAAGGAAATCATTTTATCCAGAAAAGACTCACCTGGATTTGAGGTAACCTGAATTTTTAACCAGTCACTTACTACTGTGGTACCTCCCGTTACAGATGCAAAATCTCCTCCGCTCTCCTTGAGAACCGGTGCTGACTCACCAGTTATTGCCGATTCATCCACTGAGGCTATTCCTTCCATAACTTCTCCATCATTCGGTATCAGTTCCCCTGCTTTAACCAACACCACATCCCCTTTTTTCAAGGAACTAGCACTAATAATTGCTTCGCTGCCGTCATCAAGTAAAATGCGAGCCTGCATATCCTTTTGCGTCTTTTTAAGACTCTCTGCCTGCGCTTTGCCACGGCCTTCTGCCACTGCCTCTGCAAAATTAGCAAATATCACTGTTATAAATAGAATGACGGACACAATTGCATTATATAAACAAAGATTATTGCCTGACTCTCCAAATATATTTGGAAAAAAGCATAGTAAAAGGGTCACTGCAAATCCTAACTCAACCACAAACATAACTGGGTTACGTATCATATATATGGGATTTAATTTTGAAAACGCCCCAAGAATGGAGGACTTTAAGATATCTCCAGTTATAAATTTTGATTTATTTTCTTTACTCATAAAAGTACCCTCCTTAATTCCATAGGATCATATGCTCTGCAATCGGACCAAGAACCAGTGCCGGAAAGAACGTGAGAGCAGCAATGATTATAACAACCATAAATAACGCTATTGCAAATGTCCTAGTATCCGTTCTTAACGTTCCAACGGTTTCATTTACTGGTTGCTTCAACATTAATGAGCTAGCAATTGATAGTAAAATAATAATTGAAATATATCGGCCAAAAAACATGACTAACCCAGTTGATATATTCCAGAACACTGTATTATCTGCTAAGCCTTCAAAACCAGAACCATTATTAGCTGCTGAGGATGTAAACTCATATAGGACCTGTGAAAGTCCATGATTCCCTGGATTCGTTATACCTGAAAGACCGGCAGTAATCGCCATAGCCAGCCCTGTACCTGATAAGATTAATAAAGGATGAATAATAATTCCAAGGGCAGCCAGCTTCATTTCTCTGCCTTCAATTTTCTTAGCTAAGTATTCCGGTGTACGACCTACCATCAGTCCGCATATAAATACTGTTAGCAGGACATACAAAATCATGTTCATTAGCCCTACTCCTTTCCCACCAAACACCATATTTAACATCATATTGACTAATGCTACCATTCCGCCAAGAGGGGTTAAGGTATCATGCATATTATTAATACTACCTGATGTAAAAGCTGTAGTTACTGTTGTAAAGAAGGTTGATTGTGCCATACCAAACCGAGTTTCTTTCCCTTCCAAATTACCCATACTCTGATTTAACCCAGCCTGTTGTAACAATGGATTTCCTGCCTGTTCAGCTTTATAACATACAAACGCTCCTATAACCAATAATACCAACATAACAGCAAAGAGGGGTTTTGCCTCACTTCCTAATAGAACCTTTTTTGCTTTTTCACTTTCTATTTTACGTCTACGAGCCATATGACCAAACATTACAACACAAGCACCAGGCAATAGCATCATAGAAAAGATTTCTATCATATTTGTAAAAACATTGGGATTTTCAAAAGGCACAGTGGAATTAGCCCCAATAAAACCTCCTCCGTTCGTACCTATATGTTTTATTGATTCAAGCGCAGCAATTGGTCCCATGGTCAAATCCTGCAAGTTTCCTTCTATGGTCTCAACTGTAACATTTGAAGATAAATTCTGTACAACACCTTGAGATACTAACACCAATCCTACAATTAAGGAAAGTGGCAGCAGAACTCGGGTTATAATCCGAATAAGATCAACATAAAAATTACCCATGGTTTTTGTTTTGCCAGTGATTCCTCTTATAAAAGCTGTTGCAACTGAATATCCAGTAGCTGCAGAGGTAAACATCATAAATATAATTACCGTCATTTGGCTTAAGTAAGTTAATCCTGATTCTCCAGAATAATGCTGGAGATTTGTATTTGTAATAAAACTGATAATTGTATTAAATGCTAAGGTCTCCTCCATCTCTCCGATACCGTTAGGATTTAAAAACAACACACCCTGAACTCTTAATATAAGATATCCGACAAATACCATGATTGCATTTGTCCCAAGCATGGCAAAAACATATTGCTTCCAATTCATTTCTTTCTTATCTATACCGCATAAACGGTAAATTCCATTGTCTACCCTATTAAAGAACGGGTCAGCAAAGGTGTGCTTACCTACTGCGATATGGTAAAGATATTTCCCCATAGGGAAGATAATGGCAATAAATATTACTAACATCAATATAATTTGCAGCATTTTTTCTCCACCTTTCCATTAAAATTTTTCGGGATTTACCAATGCATATACTAAGTAAGCTCCCAAAGCAAAGATTAATATTCCAAGAATTATCATTATTCACGCCTCCTCTATGATTTTTCAATCTGTCGACCGCACCAGTCGGCAAACAATTTAAGTAATAGAAAGCAAACTATCAAAATACCAATCATTAAAACGTCCAAACCAATTCCTCCTTCGTCATTATTTACTTCTACAATGTATCACTTTTCCCATTAGCATGGGGTTAGGGTTCCCGTAAGGGAATTAAAATTATATAAAGATTAGTTCGTGCATCACCCTAGCCATTATGGTGAAAACAAATCTTTATACAATCTTAATGTCATCAGGAAATTCATAATACTGCGTTGATTTTGATTATGGTATACTGATTAATAAAAGCTTTTTGAAAGGAGGATTCCAAATGGATATAACCCAAACCAATTCCGAGTTCCTGTTGGAACAGTTATCGTCAATGCCCATTACAAATAAACGTGGTATACTTAGAATTTATTTCGGTTATGCTGCTGGCGTCGGAAAAACCTGTGCTATGCTAAGTGATGCCGGAGAGGCGAAAATAAATGGTATTGATGTGGTTGCCGGTTACATTGAACCCCACGCCCGTCCAGAAACAATGGCTCTCTTGGAAGGTTTGGAACTTTTACCTTCGCTGGAACTTGACTATAATGGTATTCATTTACAGGAGTTCGATCTAGATGAAGCTATCAAAAGAAGACCCGAATTAATTCTAGTCGATGAACTGGCACATACCAATGCTAAGGGATGCCGCCATAAAAAAAGATATCAGGACGTTGAGGAACTGCTGCGAGCAGGAATTGACGTATATACGACAATTAATGTACAGCATCTTGAAAGCCTCAATGACGTAGTGGCTTCCTTAACAGGCATTACCGTTAGGGAACGTATTCCGGATAGTGTATTTGACAGTGCAGATCAGATTGAGCTTATAGATATTGAGCCGGATGATTTAATAGAACGTCTTAATAAAGGGAAAATATATAAGAAAGAACAGGCACAACGAGCACTTTCTAATTTCTTTACAAAAGAAAAATTAATTGCTCTTAGGGAAATAGCCTTAAGGAGAACAGCAGATCAAGTCAATCGAGTGGCAGTACAACATAGTGAACAGGTGAAAAGTGCTGGTTCATATGCCAATGAGCATATTCTTGTCTGCTTATCGGCTTCGCCTACCAACGCAAAAGTAATTCGTACAGCTGCTAGGATGGCAGATGCTTTTCACGGGTCTTTTACCGCGCTTTTCGTAGAGCCTCCCGAACTCTCTGATAAAGAACAAAAACCTTTGAGAGAAAACATTAGACTTGCTGAACAGTTAGGTGCTCAGATTGCAACTGTATATGGGGAAGACATTTCAGTACAGATAGCTGAATACGCAAATGTAAGCAGAGTCTCTAAAATTGTGATGGGCCGTTCTGGTCATAAGAGTAAATGGTTTCAGAAATCTAACTTTGTAGATAGGTTAACGACACTTGCGCCTAATCTTGACATTTATATCATACCGGATACACAGCCCTCTTTATCAAAAAGGGGAATCAAATTTACAAAACCTTCCGAACTGACCGTTGCAGATACCGTAAAATCTCTGGGAATTCTAATTCTCTGCACTTTAATCGGACTTCTGTTTCATATATTAGGCTTTAGTGAAGCAAATATTATTACGGTTTATATCCTGGGTGTATTGCTAAGTGCTATTGCTACAAAGGGTCGAATTTATAGTTTGGTATCTTCTATCCTAAATGTACTGGTATTTGATTTTCTTTTTACAGAACCACGTTTTTCCTTTCAATCTTATGGTTCCGGTTATCCCATTACACTGCTGATTATGCTTCTTTCTGCATTTATAACCAGCAGCTTAACAAAGCGTGTTAAGGAACAGGCTAGACAGTCGGCACAAAAAGCATATCGTACAGAAATACTTTTGGAAACCAGCCGAAAGTTACAACAGGCAAAAGACCAGTCGGAGATTTTAAGTGAAACCGCTTTACAGTTGGTAAAGTTACTTGATCGTACTATCATATTTTATAGCGGACAAGAAAACACTCTGTCTGAACCTATGGTTTTTCTAAAACAAAATTCAAATATAGGTGTAAAAGATTATTACGATCAGGATGAACGAGCTGTAGCAGAATGGGTATATAAGAACAATAAGCGTGCAGGGGCTACTACAAATACGCTTTCTGCTGCCAAGTGCCTCTATCTTGCCATTCGAGGCGGCGATACAGTTCTTGCTATAGCCGGAATTGCAATAGACCGAGAATTTCCACTGGAAACTTTTGAAAAAAATTTAATGATCGCAATGCTTGGAGAATGTGGTTTAGCTCTTGAAAAAGAACGACTTAACGAAAATCAAAAACGAATTTCTTTACAGATACAACAAGAGCAACTAAGGGCCAATCTCCTTCGTGCAATTTCACATGATTTGCGTACACCACTTACTAGTATTTCTGGAAATGCAGGTATTCTTATCGCTAATTCAGAAGTTTTAAATGACTTACAGAAGAACTCACTTTACACCGATATTTTTGATGATTCCATGTGGTTAATCAACCTGGTGGAAAACCTGCTCTCAATTACACGTATTGATAATGGTACTCTAAATCTAACTTTGCAGCCTGAACTTTTGGAAGAAGTAATTGCAGAGGCACTACTTCATATCAATCGAAAGTCTATTGAGCATAACATTGAAACTATACTTGAGGATGATTTTCTCATGGCTAAAATGGATTCACAGCTCATTATTCAAGTACTGATAAATATTATAGATAATGCAATAAAGTACACACCAGCCGGATCACATATTAACATTACTGTGCGACGTGAAAATCAAATGGTGCTGATTGAAATTTCGGATAATGGTCCTGGCGTATCAGAAGACGCCAAGGCAAAACTATTCGATATGTTTTATACCGCAGATAATGCCAGGGGTGACGGACGTCGCGGACTTGGGCTGGGATTATCCTTATGTAAATCAATTATTGATGCACATGGCGGCAAAATCTATGTGAAAGATAATATTCCCCAGGGAACCATATTTTGTTTTACCCTGCAGGCTGAGGAGGTAAATATTAATGACAAAACCCTTAATATTGGTGGTTGAAGATGATAAAGCCATAAGCAAACTGATTACAACAACCCTAGAAACTCAAGGGTATCAATATCATACATCGGAAACAGGGGAAGGCTCTATACTGGAAGCAGTATCTAAGCAACCAGATATTATGCTTCTGGATTTAGGACTTCCCGATATGGACGGAGTGGACATTATAAGAAAAGTACGAGAATGGTCGAATCTTCCAATTATTGTAGTCAGTGCACGAAGTGAAGACCGTGATAAAATAAGTGCCCTGGATGCAGGCGCGGATGACTATTTAACCAAACCCTTCAGTGTTGAAGAATTACTTGCAAGGCTTAGAGTAAGCCTTCGACGAGTCCGTTATGATAAAGAAAAATTACAAAAGGATGCTTCTGTTTTTATCAATGGGAGCTTAAAGATTGATTACGCTGCAGGATGTGTTTGGTTGGACGAAGAAGAAATACATCTTACCCCAAATGAATACAAGCTTCTAGGTCTCCTTGCTAAGAACGTTGGTAAAGTACTAACCCATAATTTTATACTGCATGAAATATGGGGAAATTATTCTACTGATATTCCTGCCCTTCGTGTCTTCATGGCCACTCTTAGAAAAAAACTTGAAAAAACACCTTCTCCCTCTCAGCCAAAGTATATTCAAACCCATATAGGTGTTGGCTACCGTATGCTTAGAGTTGGTGACGATGGCAAGTCAGGATAAATGAATAATTAGCCGCTAGTACTTATTGATATACCCCCAGTCAAATAGACAGATTAAATAGATAAATCTGTTACTTTGGAGGAGTCGTATCATATTAAGGTCTTAGCGGCTAATTCTATTACAGTTATAAATATATTCATCAATCTGGGTTAATTCATAACTTCCATCTGTCAGGAAGGTACTTCTTTGTATTTATAAGCATCGTATTCATAAGTGTCGTTATCTGTTCTATTGATAAGTTCGCTGTTTTCACTAATGGGTCATTTTGAAAAGCCTTAAGTACCAAGTCTTTATCACAATCAAACGCCGCTTGTAATATATAATCCTGATTCCTAACATGCGGTTGAAGTAATTCAAGAATTTTATCTGGTACATTACCAACCATAACTGTTTTAATACTATTTCTTGAAAATATCGCATTGGTCTCGACAACTGTACCAAATGGCAGATTGGCAATCTGGCCATGATTAGGAATATTTACATTGCTGATTACTCTTCCTATTCCTAGTAGTGCTTTTATCAGTAACGTTCCTTCCTCCCCTGATTTGTCCAGGGAAATTTCTTCCTCCCCCGTCATTAATCGCTTACTCTTGTTTAATCGTTGCTCCAGATCCTGCATACGCCAATCAACTGTTGTCAGTCCAAACTTCCAGCCCTTGACAGCATCTGGATTTTTCAGATAATCTCCTCCTGGCATGAATTCTGCCAAATGCCGATCACCAGCTGCTGCTATGAACCCATACCTGCGAAATAAATCAAACTTAACTCTATGCGCACATTCAAAGGAAGCGTTCGCCCAATGATTATCCTTCTCCTGAAATCCCTCTTCAAAATGCTGGTCAATGTATTCTTTCCATATAGGAAAAAGATCAAGCTCCTTATAACTAGCTTCATTAAACCAGGTAAAGTGGTTAATCCCCAATACATTTACATGAATGTCTGATCTATGAATTTTATTATTTGCTATTCCTTGGTCTGCCAGTACTTTGGAACAAATCTCTGCCAATACCTTTTGTGTCCCAAATACCTCATGACAACACCCAAAAGCTTTCATCTGTGGAAATACCTGATACAGTGTCTTAATGCAAAGTGACATGGGATTAGTGTAGTTAATCACCCAGGCCTCTGGTGCGACACGCTTAATCTCTTCTCCTATTTCTGCAATCATAGGTATTGTTCTTAGTGCTCGAATCATACCTCCTGGACCAGTCGTATCGCCAACCGATTGATAAATCCCATACTTTTCAGGTTCATGAACATCGGAGGCCATCTCTTTAAAGGTTCCCGGTAAAATAGAAATAACGACAAAATCAGCCCCAGACAAAGCCTCTTCTAACGTTTCCACTGCTATGTAATTCCACTTTCCAACGCAAGCATCCAATTGGGAGTATTTATTACCAATGATTTCATTATTCTTGGCTGCCTGAAAATCAATATCGTACAGCCTTACATTTCCACTCATCTCCGGTTCATTTGCTAGGTCTGACATCAAAGTCCATGCCCATCCCCTGCTGCCACCACCAATGTAGGCAATGTTTATATCCGAAAATATATCCCTGTTTTTTTTCATTTACCGCACCTGCTTTCCTGTCTAGCGCAATGATTATTATCGTATTGTTATATTAAGCTTTCTCCCATAACGATTTTATATAGTCTCTCGCATGAACCGCATTTTCAGGCTTCGTATTTTCAAGAGTGCAGTGAATCATTGGTTTTCGGTTTTTTATGAACTTCATTATTGGTGGATAAGCAAGATTGCCCGAACCTGCTGCCACTGCAACCATTCTTTCCTCCTGTATTACAAAATCCTTCATATGAATCACAGCTACCTCATCTCCTAGTAAATCAATGGCTTCTTCCATAACCTTTGTTTGTTCCAAGTAATTATCCATTTCCAATAAATTTACCGGGTCGAAAATTATCTGTAGATTCGGCGAATTAATAGTATCTAAAACTTGTCTGGCTAACTTAGGTGTTGCCACCAGATGCGTTCTTACCGGTTCTATTGCAAGAATAACCCCCATTTTCTCTGCATAGGTAACAATCTCCCTTAAATTCTCCAACATCGTTTGCATTGCTGCTTCCGTACTATGTTCTTTTCTATTAATAGCTGTAAATGGTGTTTCCGTCCCTACTACTCCACAGCCTAATATACTTGCAAATCGAATATGCGCCTTATAGGTACTTAATACATTTTCTCTAAGGGAAGTATCTGCTTCCGCCAAATTTAAATAGCACCCAAGAACTGCGATATCAATATCATACCTTTGAAATAGTTTTTTTAAATACATGGCATACCCAGGAGTTAAAGTGGCTGAAGTCACTGGGAATTCATTTATTACCTTTGTAAGTGCCAAATGTGTACAGGTAAAACCCTGTTGCTTAATTGTTGCCAATCTCTGTTCCAACGAAAGATCAGCTGTATCGTGTAACCGAATTCCTATCTGCATCCTCTACCCCCTTCCGACTGTATATGGATAACTCCTTACTTTTATCTACAAGGTAACTCCCTGTTTAAAAATAGCCATATCATGATAACCTGCTTCCTCTGCTTTCACTCTTCTTCCAGAAGCTACTTCCAGTACATAGTCGAACAATTCTCGTCCAATCTCCTCCACCGAGCCTGTTTCAAGCATCTTCCCAGCATTAAAGTCAATCCAGTTTAGTTTTTTCTCAAAAAGCTGTGAATTACTTGAAATTTTAACTGTAGGAACAGGAGAAGCAAAAGGAGTGCCTCTTCCTGTAGTAAATAGTACAATATGAGCTCCCGATGCAGCAAGCGCGGTGGAAGCTACAAGGTCATTTCCAGGTGCACTAAGGAGGTTTAATCCCTTCTTATGTACTGGCTCTCCATACTTTAATACACCGTTTACTGTTGCATTTCCTGACTTTTGTGTACAACCCAGGGATTTATCTTCAAGGGTTGTAATTCCTCCATTTTTATTACCCGGAGATGGATTCTCATATATTGTTTGATTATGTGCTTTATAGTATTTTTTAAAGTCATTAATCAGCTCCACTGTCTGTAAAAATATTTCTTCATTTGCACATCGATTCATTAAAATTGTCTCTGCTCCAAACATTTCAGGGACTTCCGTTAAGATGGTTGTTCCTCCCTGAGAAATTAACAGATCCGAGAATTTACCTACCGCAGGGTTGGCCGTAATCCCAGAAAGGCCATCTGAACCACCGCACTTTAAACCTACAACTAACTCTCTGGCACTAATGTCAACTCGTTCAAATGTTGCAGCATAATCAATCAATTCCTCAATGAGGTGAACTCCTGCTTCAATTTCATCTTCACAATCCTGAGCGGATAAAAATTTAACTCTATTTGGATCATACTCACCTATCTGTTTTTTCAATACCTCAATATTACAATTTTCACAACCAAGTCCAAGAACAAGTACCCCTCCAGCATTGGGATGATTAATTAAGTCAGCAAGAATTTTTAGTGTATTTTCCTGATCGTCACCCATCTGTGAGCAACCATAAGGATGTGGAAATGCAGATATAGCTTCAATAGAACCTGTAATTTTATTTTGTACCATTTTCTCAATGGTGGTAATTACATTATTCATACATCCCACGGTTGGAATCAGCCAGATTTCGTTCCGTACACCTATTTTCCCGTTCGCACGGCGGTAACCCTGAAAAGTTGCTTCTTCCTCCGTTATAACCACTGGCTCTACCGGCTGATAAGTATATTCCAAAACATCACCAAGACCTGTTTTTACATTATGCACATGAATCCAAGTACCAGGTTCTATTGTTTTTAATGCTGTACCAATCTTATACCCGTACTTGATAATATCTTCACCCTCTTGAATAGGAGTAATCGCAAATTTATGGCCTTGGGGTATGTCTTCTAAAAGTATTATCTGTTTTTTATCAATCTCAACCATCGTTCCACTCGTAAGTTGTTTTAGGGCAATAGAAACATTATCAGCCTCATGAATTCTTAGAATATCTTGCATAGTAGCTCTCCTCTCTGCCGCTACTTAAAGCAGCTCAATTGCATTTCTCATGCCCACTGTATTGATATTAACGAGATATTCCGTTACTTTTTCAGTTAAACCAGGATATTGCGTTAAATCCTGCCCATGGATAGAAGTATTGCTTAAATAAGCCTTTACAAATAAATCAGTTGGCAGTTTTGAATTATCTGCAAAAAACTCCAAAACAAATTTATCATCTTTAATTTCGTAGGAATCAATACTTCTGTTACCAATAAGACAATTTTCCTTTAAATCACTGCTGCTATAAAAGCTCATTAATGCAGCAATTGAAAATACCAGATGCTTTGGTAAAGTCTTATATATCCTTATGTATTCTAGCAAACTAGGCAGACAACGTGCTCTCCATTTCGAGGTGGAATTTAAGGAAATGGATAACAAGGAATGCTTTATATAGGGATTCTCAAACCGTTCAATTACAGAGTTAGCAAAATCTAATAGCTCCTCTTTGGGAAGTGTAAGTGTGGGAATCACCTCATCATAGATGACGGAAGTCATGAATTTCCTAATTACCTCATCCTGCATGGATTCGCCCACATAATTATTACCTGCCAGAAAGGAAGCTAGCGCAAAAGACGTATGAGCACCATTTAAAATACGAACCTTTCTTTGCTTGTAGGGCGTCTGATTATCCGTAAAAATAACCGGCATACCCGCTTTATCAAGAGGTAACTCATCACTAATATCTTTATCACTTTCAATTACCCAAAGTCCAAAAGGCTCCGCGGTAACAAGTAAATTATCCTGATATCCCAGCTGCTGCCATATATCTTGGGCTTCTTCAAAGGGATAGCCAGTAACAATTCGATCAACAAGTGTACTGCAGAACACACAAGCTTCCAGTAACCAGTGAAGAAACCCAGCTTCCATTTTCCAAAGGTTTGCGTATTTAAAAACACATTCCTTTAATACAATGCCATTATCATCGATTAATTCAACCGGTAAAATAATTAGTCCTTTCTCCAGGTTCCCAGAAAAGGTACGATATCTTTCATATAAAAATTTTGTAAGTTTTGCAGGAAAGGTACGTGGTGGTATATCTTCAAATAAATCGTTCTCATTAAATACAATACCAGCTTCTGTTGTATTAGAGACCACGAAGCGTAAGGTTTCCACTCTTGCCAACTCCATATAAGTATAATATTGATCATAGATACTTACAGCTTCCTTTAAGGAAGTTATAATTCGATTGCTCACAACCTCCTTGCCCTCCTGTTTTCCACGTAAGGTTACCGTATATTTGCACTCCTGCTCTTTAAATCTATCTAGATTTCCAAATTCGATTGGTTTTAAAACTACAATTGATCCATCAAATAAGCCCTTTTCATTTGCCACATCAATCATATAATCTACAAAGGCTCTCAAAAAATTACCTTCCCCGAACTGTACCACTTTAATTGGTCGTTCCTTAGAATTTGAAATGGTTCCATTCAAAATTTGCATCATTCACCTCATTATTTATTATCGGTTTCATAGCTTCTAGTTTTTTGCATACTTAGCTGTAGCTTTAATTATGTTTTTTTAATCCTACATTTTCAAACTGTATCTCTAGTTCTGTATCTCTAGTTCTGTATCTCTAATTCAAAATCTTAAATTATGTATTTTTAGTTCTGCAACTTTAACTCTACTGTTTCATCCATATCAATTTCTTTCCCAACTGCCTGCTGAATTTTCACATTATGAAATACAATATTACGTGCATTTCTCAAAAAGAATCCTGCTGCTTTCATTGGCTCCATATGGGTTAACATATCGGGCATTCCAGCCTCCCCGTTAGCATCCATACTAATACTACAGTTTGAGAAAGTTATATTTTCTATGTATTGTTCCGATAACCCATACATAAATCCAGCCGCAGCAGTTACATTGGACGCTAATACATTACTTATAAGCAGATTACGTATTACCGGTGTTCCTTCATCAATTGCATAAGGCGTCTTATCCCAAACATGTCGATCTCGCTCGTCTGTTCCACAGCAGTAATACATGTTGAATACAAAGGGACAAAGAACCTTATCCATAATAATATTGTTGAAAGTCAGCCGCTCCATCGCACCACCTCGTCTGCGCCTTGTTTTCAGACGTATCCCTCGATCTGTATCTTGAAATACACAGTTGGTGACAGTGACATTTCGAATGCTGCCACTCATTTCGCTGCCAATTACAATTCCACCATGTCCATGGATCATATTACAATTGGATATGGTAATGTTTTCACACGGCCTTTTATTCACCGTAAGTTCCGTCCCTGCTTTGATTGCGATACAATCATCCCCTACATCAATAAAGCAGTCCGAAATACGTACATTACTGCAGCCATTTGGGTTAATCCCATCTGTGTTGGGCGAGTCTGGCGGATTCTTTATGGTAACTCCCTTAATTAAGACATTGTCACATTGCAAGGGATGAATGGTCCAAACAGGGGAGTTAATTAATGTAACCTGCTCTATTTGCACTCCAATACATTCCTGAAAACAAATAAGATACGGTCGCTTATGTGGCAGGATATTCATTTCCTTCCAAGCACGTTGTCCATTCCCGTTCAAACATCCGTTTCCAAGAACAGCAACCTTTTCTGCCTTATATGCATAGATTAAGGGTCGATACATTTGTCCGGCAACACCTTCAAATTCCACTTCCACCAAGGGATAGTTCTCATAATCATCCTTAAAATCAAGTACAGCACCCGCATCTAGATAAAGTGTCATAAAGCTCTTTAACTCGATAGATCTAGTAGAATAATTACCCGTCGGTACGAAAATAGTACCTCCCCCTTTTTCCTTAAGGGTTCTAACCGCTTGTTCAAAAGCTAAGGTCCAATCCCGTCCCTCATAGCTTAAGTTTTCAAATTCTTGTATATTCAAATAATTGTTAGTCATTGTATACTCCATTCACTTGTTCTTTGCTTTATAAATAGAAGAACTACACTACTTGAATTTTCTTCCGTTGTTAACCCATATGTTTCCAGGCACTTTTCACTTTACCTTAGCGTAATATATTCGCCCTATACAAGTATAGGGCGAGTAAGGGTAAGTAAAGATTATACGTTTGCTAAGTTTATCCTTTCACACCGCCAGCTTGAATACCATCGACAAAGGTTCTCTGTGCTGCAAAGAATATAACTAAGGAAGGAATAATGGATATCAAGGATACCGCCAAAACCCTGTTCCAGGCAAAACCAGCATCTGCATCCATGGAAATCTTAACAAAGATTGCAGCCGGATAATTTGTTGGTGTCTTAACATAGAGCAACGGTCCCATATAATCGTTCGACGACCACATAAATTGGAACAGAGCGCAAGACACAATTGCCGGTTTTAATAACGGAGAAATAACCTTAATTAAAATCTGTACTACATTACAACCGTCAATTTTCGCTGCTTCTTCCAGTTCTTTGGGAATAGTTCTCATAAACTGAACCAACATAAAGACAAAGTAAGTATCCACAGCAAATAAGGTTGGAACAATTAGTGCCAGGTACAGATTCGAATCAATCCATCCAAACTTATTGAACAAAATATATTGTGGAACATTTAAAACAACCTGTGGTAAGAATAAAGTAGACATCAATAATGCAAATAATAAGTTACGTCCTCTAAAGCGAAATCTACCAAATCCATAAGCCGTAACCGTTGCCGATATTACGGTAAAAATTACTTTTGGTATAACAAATTTATAAGTATTAATCATAGCTTTTAAAATGTCAATTTGGCCGCTATAGCTTTTCACTGCTTCTTTATATCCATCAAAGCTTACCTGTTTGGGAATTAATCCTATTCCACTAAAAATCTCACTGTTACTTTTAAAGGTAGCACTTATCATCCATAGGAGCGGGTATACCATTACAAATCCAACCAGCACCAGAATGATATATCGAAGGATAGTATTTAACGACTTCTTTTTTCCGTATTGCATGCCTGCTACCTCCTCTCATCATCATAGTAAACCCAGTATTTTTGACTTATAAAGGCTATTATCGTGAATGTCATTACAATAACAAACATTAGCCAAGCCATTGCACTTGCCATACCCATCTCATACCGTTCAAATGCATTGTTATATACTAAGAGAGAGATTAAGGTAGTCGAATTTCTAGGTCCGCCCTGAGTAATAATGTAAGGACCGTTAAACTCCTGGAAGGCTTGACATAATTGAGTTACTAAGTTGTAGAAGATAACCGGGGTTATAATTGGTACTGTTATTTTAAAGAATTGACGCCATTTTCCTGCTCCATCGATTGCAGCTGCTTCATAAAGATCCTGAGGAACTCCTTTCAGTGCAGCTAAAAAGATAACCATGGCAGATCCAAATTGCCATACACGAAGCAGACAGATAATAAACAAAGAATAAGAGGGATCACTAAGCCATTTGGGACCTTCTACACCAACAAATTCAAGAACACTATTGATTAATCCATCATCTCGAAATAGCGCTTTCCATAGAACTGCAATTGCCACAGAACCTCCAAGGATGGATGGAATATAATACGCAGTTCGAAAGAAATTAACTCCTCTAAGCTTAAAATTTAATATGTAAGCAATAAACAGTGACACAATTAGTTTAAATGGAACTGTAATAAAGGCGTATTTAAATGTCACTTCAAATGCTTTCATAATCTTATCCGTTTTAAAAATATGTAGGTAATTCATAAAACCAACTTCTTTAATTCCGTCAAACAATTGATAATCAGTGAAGCTATAAGCTAACGAAGAGCCGAACGGATATAATTTAAATACAATAAATCCAATTAGCCACGGAAGTATAAAGAAGAACCCTACATTACGTTTGTACATCTTTTTTAAAGAATTATTATTTTGGATTACTGGTGTGACATTTGCACTATTCTTTGCCATAAGATACCCCCATATCATCTTTTTGAAGCATTAACCACTGCGAATATGCCATTAGAAATGCCCCAACCCCTTTGGGATCATCGCATACTATTTTCTCAGATAAATAATATGCAATACTGCCATCTCTTTCTTTCCCTGGACCTAGACCTGCAACGGAACAGATATCGCACAGAGTAAGGTCTTCGTCCTTTTGAATTAGCTTTTGTCCAGCTAATTCTATGAAAATTCCCTCCCCTAACTTTTTGTAATCCTCCTTCTTAAGTACTCCCAAATTACAGCCTTTCATAATGGAATACCCTATCATTGCTGTACCGGAGGTTTCTAAGTAATTGCCCTCTATGTTATCTTTATCAATAATTTGATAAAATAATTTACTATCTTCATCCTGGTATTTTAAGATACCATTCACCGCTTCTTTATAAAGATTTGTTAAGAAATTGAATTCTTCCGAATTCTTATTGGAATCCAAACAAATCATTTCGCTTAACGTATCAATGAGCGCCATAAGATACCATCCTACCGAACGAAGCCAAAAATTTGGAGACTGACCAGTTATGTTATTCGCCCAGCTTTGTATTTTTGCTTCATCGAAAGCATGATAATATAACTCCTTTTCACTATTATATAAGTATAATCTTACATTATTAAACTGATTTATAACATCCTTACACCCAATACCATTGTTATATTTTAGTTCATATGCCATTGAAAAGGGTTGCGCCATATAAAGTCCATCCAACCAGATTTGATTGGGATATATCTTTTTATGCCAGAAATTGCCGCATTTTGTTCTGGGGTGTGTCTTTAACTGGTCATATACCGTATCAATTGCCAAACGATATTTTTCTTCCCCCGTTACTTCATATAAAAAATGCAGTACTTTCCCCGTATTAATATTGTCTATATTATAGTTTTCTTTTTCAAAGGTCCGAATACTACCATCTGCACCAACAAAGTGATCTATGTATTTGATTACAAAATTCTTATAGTATTCATCCCCAGTTGCCTCATATAATTGCACACAGCCAATCAACACACAGCCGTCCTCATAGTTCCAGAAATCCTTGTAATTCTTGTAATTATCTAAGTATTTTCTTATAAACCGAGCTATGACGAAATGCTCCATTCCTTATCTCCTTTATGTTCCCCAATAGTAACAAAGTCAGCATATAACATTTGATTATAAAAATCACTAAGAGGGCTGGTCTAAGGTTAAGTCCTTATAACCTCAAACCAGCTCCTACAAAATATATAAATTATTTACTTTTGTAAATACTCAGAGCCAAACAGCGAGGAAACCGCAGGTTTTCGAGCTTGTTCTGAATAGTTACTTAATTTGAATATACACTTGTGATACCATCTATTAAGGTCTGTGCTGCTTCATCGATAGAGTAATCACCATAGCTAAAGCCACTCATTACATCCCAATAAATTCCGTCTGGTTGATTCTTTAGTTCAGCTGCTTCAAACTTAGGATCTAATGGGAAGGAAGTCCATGCTAATACCTTTCCATTTGCTTCAGCAACTGTTGGATCAAGCAATGCTTTTTCCGTACAGATTGCTAATGCATTCTGATTCAATGGAATACCTCTTTCCGCAGCCATAATCTCAACACCTGCTTGTTCGTTTAACAAGAAGTTGATTAACATAGCGCTTTCCTTTGGATGCTGTGTTGTTTCTGTAATTGCAAAACCTAAGGAAACCTTGGAGAAGCCACCCTGATGAGTTCCCATATCTTTAAAATACTCTCCAACCATAAATCCGGCACCACCATCAGCTAATGCAGACTTAAATTTAGCAGCAGAGGAATCCCACTCAAAAATTCCCGCATATTTTCCTTCAATCCATTTTGGATTCTTATCCATAGATTCTGCGCCATCACCGATAATAGTTTCGATGGTAGGGATAACATGCTTCTCTTCCAATGTTTTAAAGAACTCTAAACCAGCTTTAATTTCTTCAGCGGTATATTGAAGTGCATTATCAGCAACCCAAGGTTTGCCATATACAGATTCAAGATAATATACCATAAGAATCATTCTGTCATATTCGTTAATTCCTAATGGATAATAATCATCCCCGAGTACTGTCTTGAAGGTTTCACCAGCTGCATATAACTCTTCTAATGAAGTAGGTGTAGCAATTCCTGCTAAATCAAAAGTTGCTTTATTCCAATAAAAAATTCTACCAGATAAGGATACCGGAATTGCCTGTAACTCTCCAGCTAACGTACACTGCTCCAAAGCCCCTTGATCATATGCATCCAGTTTAATAATATCGGAATATTGATTTAGATCCATAAATACACTGCCATCTGAACTAAAAGAGGTAATCCAGTTCCAGTTAATCTGGTTAACATCTGGAGCTGTCTTTGTTGAAAAAGCTGTTGCCATGTTTGTTTCCCAATCGGTCCAGGCACCGTACTGTGTTTCAACTGTTATGTAAGGATATGTTTCCATAAACTTCTCAACAGCTGCCAAGGTTGCCTCATGTCTTGTGTCTCCGCCCCACCATGAAAATTTGATTGTAACTGGTTCAGGTGTTTCATCTTCAACTACAGGTTCCGGAGTTGTTGTTGGTTCAGGTGCATCAGTAGCCTCCACCTGATCTTTTGAAGGATCTGCATCTTTGCTTGTTTCAGCATTATCCTTTGCACATGCTGCTAAAGAAAATACCATACCCAGCGTTAATAATAATGCAATGATTTTTTTCATCTTGTTCTCTCCTTTAATATATTTATTTTTTCATAAACAAGCCCCACTTGTTATGAATAAAATCAGAATAAGAAAAAACATATGTAAGTGCTTTCATCAACATCTTATCCTATAATCCCCTTCTCGTCAATAGTTATTTGAGCATTTTTTATCAATATCCTATTAATTTTACATTTCTTTTGTTAAATTTGTATTTTATTAATGTTTATATTGTAATTATTACATCTATGTTGTATAATTCCCTATGTAAGTATTTACATATTATTGTAACAATTATTACGATTTATCTTGTAATATAAAAAAACTTGTTTTACACTGTTTTGTATAGTATAAGACAAAAAAGAGGAACCCCAATATGAATATATACGATATATCTAAGAAAGCCGGTGTATCCATTGCCACCGTTTCCCGTGTAATTAACGGCAATTCCTATGTTAGTGAGAAAACCAAGCAGAAAGTGTTAGATGTAATAGAAGAATGTGATTATACTCCAAATGCCTTTGCCAGGGGATTGGGGCTGAAAACCATGAAAATAGTAGGAATCATGTGTGCAGATTCCTCCGATCCCTATGTTGCAAAAGCAATTTTCTTAATTGAACAGGAACTAAGACGTAATGGTTACGATGCTTTTCTATGCTGTACAGGATATGACGTTAAAGAAAAGCAGTATTATATGAACCTTCTCCTTTCAAAACACACAGATGCTATTATACTAGTTGGTTCCAACTTCGTAGAAGCAGACAGTGAAAAGAATCAATATATTAAAGAAGCAGCAAAGACTGTTCCAATCATGATAATAAATGGTGCTTTGAGTGGAGAAAATATTTATTGCACACTTTGCGACGACTACCAAGCAGTATACGAAGCAACAAAAGCCTTACAAAACAGTGGTTGCAAGAACATAATGTATTTATACAATGCCAATTCTTATAGCGGACAAAAGAAATTATCTGGTTATCTCGCAGCAGTTAATCCAGATAACAAGCCAATGAAGAACAATCCTTATGTACAATACATTAATGGAACAATTACCGAGGTTGCTAATCACCTTAACAACATTTATATGAAAACGCTTACATTCGATGCTATTATGACCTCAGATGACAGCCTTGCAATTAGTGTATTAAAGTTTGCAAAGCAAAATAAAATAGTTGTTCCCGAACAACTATCTGTGATTGGCTATAACAACTCCATAATCTCCGAATGCAGCGACCCCGAATTAACTTCTATTGATAATAAATTAGAAGCTGTTAGCAGTAATTGCGTTACCACTCTGATGGGCGTTCTGCAGGGGCAGCCAGTTCCATTAAAAACAGTTTTTTCAGCAGAGATCATAAAACGAGGCACCACCCGTTTCTAAGATAAATAAAATACTGTGCATTACAGTGACATTAAGGAGGCAACCTTGAAACAATTTTTAGACGATGATTTTCTTTTAACAACGGAAACTGCAAAGAATTTGTATCACAATTATGCAAAGAAGCTCCCCGTAATAGACTACCATTGCCATATTAACCCGATGGAAATAGCTACTGACCGCAAATTCAATAATATTACTCAGGTTTGGTTGGGAGGAGATCATTACAAATGGCGATTAATGAGAGCAAATGGCATCGACGAATATTACATAACCGGTGATGCTCCCGACAAGGAAAAGTTCGTGAAATGGGCAGAGACCTTATCTTCTTGTATTGGAAACCCTTTATATCATTGGAGCCACTTAGAACTTCAGCGCTACTTTGATTTTCATGGTTTTCTTAATAAAGATACCGCTGAAGAAGTATGGCAGCACTGTAACGAAAAGCTTGCCGATCCATCTATGAGCGCAAGAAACATCATTAAAAACTCCAATGTTACACACATTTGTACCACCGATGACCCTATCGACGATTTGGAATGGCATCAAAAAATTGCCGAGGATGTGTCCTTCGATGTTAAAGTTTTACCCGCTTGGAGACCGGATAAAGCTATGAATTTGGAACAGCTGGAGTATCTAGTATATATTGAGAAGCTAGAAAAGAAAACAGGAGTAAAAATTAACAGTTTCTCCTCTTTACTTAAAGCTTTAAAAAATCGCATTGAATATTTTAATGATAGAAATTGCCGAGTTTCGGATCATGCATTGGATTATATTATGTACGAGCCTACATCAGAAAAAACCATTAACGAAATTTTTAAAAAGCGACTTCAGGATATCCCTCTTACAAAATTAGAAATCAAGCAATTCAAGACTGCCTTTTTAATTTCCATGGGGAAAATCTATCATGAACTTGATTGGGTGATGCAACTTCACTACGGCTGCAAAAGAGATAACAACACACCTGCTTATCATAAGCTTGGTCCTGATACCGGTTATGATTGTATTAACAATAACGCTCCTTCTAATCAGATGTCCGAACTTTTAAACGCACTGCATACTATGGATAGCTTACCCAAAACAATTATCTACAGTCTAAATCCTTCAGATAACGCTGTGATTGACAGTATTATCGGCTGTTTCCAGGACTCTACCATTCAAGGAAAGATCCAGCACGGAAGCGCTTGGTGGTTTAATGATCACAAAAAAGGAATGCTCGAGCAATTAACTTCACTGGCTAACATAGGACTTCTTGCTGGTTTTGTTGGAATGCTAACCGATTCAAGAAGCTTCCTTTCCTATCCCAGACATGAATATTTCCGCCGTATCCTTTGTGATTTATTCGGAACTTGGGTCGAGAACGGTGAATATCCACCAGACTACAAAACCTTAGGTACACTCGTCAACAATATATCCTATTATAACGCGCTTAATTATTTTAGGTTTTAACCTCTGCTTAGCGGTTAACCTAGCGTTAGAACAGGATATAATATTGAATAACTGACAACTAACCCACTCAGCATATGACTATATGCGAAAAAAAGCAGCGACAAACTAACTTTTAATGTTAATTTGCCACTGCTTTCTTTTTATAATAGATCAATTTTCCATACTCAAAACGTTAGACCTTATATAACAAACAGCTTCTATAAGTACCTTCTATGAACAACCACACCACAATTGGATTTATCAAGCCTCCACGCTTTATCAAGTTCCTCTGCAGCTCTTTTTATATTACCAAGCCCGTAATTTCCAAGTCCAATTAGGTAATGGCAGTGAGCTTTGTTCTTTTTATCCAAATCCTCATCAAAAATCAAAAAATCAGGTAACGATACAGCAAAGAAATCAATCTTAACTTCATCCTCTAGATGTTTCTCTCCATAAGTAATTAATTTTTCGAATTTTGTCTTTGCTGTCTCAATCTCACCTAATTTCAGATGAGCCAGGCCCTGATACAGAATCATATCCGCAGGTTGGTCATTGTAAAACATCATCCCAGCTGGTTCCATTGTACCGAAGGTAGCTATTTTATAGTGCCCATTTGCTTTATATGTGTCACCCAGAAGGTCATAGGCACAACCTAAATAATAATGAATATTGTTGTCATGTGTTCCTGCCAGCTTACCTTCCCCAAGATTTTCCGGATAGGTAAGAGCTTGTTCCAGATAAGAAATTGCAAGATTCACATTTTCCGTGGTCACTTGTTCACTCTCTAATTCTAGTCTAGCCAGCTGAGTAAGTGAAGTAACGTACTGAACAGAGATTTTTCCTTCTCCGCCTTCCCAAGGGTGAAACTTACGATTCTTAATTAATTCTAGGGCTGTATTATAATTACCCAGCAAGTTATGTAAGGTGACGTATTCCGTATAGAGATCATCCCTTTCATGTACCAACTCCAAATGTTCTTCATACATCTTTATTCTTTCTTCAATGTCGATACCACACTTCTTATATAATTGATCCAGCTCCAACAATATTCTGGCATCCGTGGTGTCAAGACGGAAAGCCCGTTCCAGACTAAGCCTTGCCTGCTCCTTATCATGTTTCTTATTAAAATAAATCAAAGCTAGATTTCTATGAGCAGTAGCAAACTCCGCATTTATTTCTGTTGCTCTCAAATAAAGTTCAAAAGCTTCATCATATCGTTTCTTGTCGAACATAAGATTCCCCAGATAATAACAGGCTTTATCATCCTCCTTATTATAGGTCAATGCATATTGTAACACCGCAATATCCGCCAATTTATTAGGGAAGCAATATAGTGGGGATCTGACTGCTGCTTCCTTAAGACAGATTTGCGCCGTTTGCTCATCTCCATTTAAATGAATGTAATATGCTTCGTAATATTTAAGCAACGGATGCTCGTTGCTACACCCGTTCAGTAAAGTAATAGCCTCTTTATAAAATCCTGCCTCTGCATAATCGTTGGCATATTCAAGATAGGTATTCACATGATTTCTCATCCGCTTCTTCAAGGTTGCCAAGTTAGTAGTTAAAGCATCTCTTAAAGAGTCATCACGCTTAAGACTTTGCTCTAACAGAACCCGTTCATATCCTATACGGAAATCAAATTTATCTATCACTAAACTATCTACAATATAAGCCAGAGCCTCTTCATTTCTACCTGCAACCCTTAATAAACTACATTTCAAGCCCCTTGCTTTCATGTTATGGCCATTCCCAATCAAGCTTAATTCAATTAATTCCATTGCTTTATCATAATTACGATTCAAGCATTCTATAACCGCACAGTAATAGTAGGAATTCTCCTGTTGTTCCTTGCTCCAGGCTGCTTTTCGAAATTGCTTATAAGCCTCATCAAATTTTCTGCTGTAAAAATACGATAATCCTAACTGATACATTGCTTCGGAATCATAGGGATTCGGATTGCGCATTTGCAACTTCTTAATCGCCTCTTTCAGATACTTTTCACTTTCTTCAAATCGCCCTCTTCGAAGCAACAAGGTTCCATAAGCCGTATTTAATCTGATGTCGGTACTGTCACGCTTAAGCCCTTCCAGATAATAAGGATCTGGATCATAGGTAGCATGTCGATATTGTTCTATATGCAATCCAATCAGATAAAGCTCTTCCAAGCTTTCCACCTGCCCCGGTAAAAGCACTGGTATAGCCGGCTCCGGTATTTCAATTTCTTCTTCCAGCCTTGGATCAAATTGAAGAAGCAGATGACCATTCTTATCCCGTATAGTTAGAATCAACTCCTTATCCTGTAGATTCCCAACCGCTACCGCTGCTTTATAAATATCATTCGGCGAAATGGTAATCCTTCCACTATGGTAAACCTTACCCGACTTATCTGTTAGTTTTATGTCCACATCACAAAATAGGCTTGTTGCATAGATACATAGGTCAGCATAATTAACTCTTTCCTTCGATTCCGATACCGCAAGACCAAGCGCAATATCTTTATTGGCTACCTTTACCGCACCAACCTCCTTATACGGCATAAAATATTGTTGAAAACGCTTTTCTTCGAAGGGCTTCAGCCAGGTAAAATCAGGCTGGTTATCCGTATATACACCTGTCATCAGTTCGATATAAGGTCCATTTTCATCAGTCAGATTGCGGTCCCAGGCTTGGCCAAAATCTCCATGTCCCCACGTCCACTGCTTTTTACCGGGTGAAATATGATGATCAGCCACGTGCAATATACCAGCTTTCAGTTGATTATCATACCCTCCCACAAAGTCATAATCAGAGCGGTAAGCCATATAGGAAGTGGGTACCGGTATATTCTTATATCTGGAGATGTCCACTCCAGCTGAATAGTCCATTTTATAATAAGTACCAGTTGCAATCGGGAAGGTCGAAACATCCCGTTTGCCATGATCATAAACCGCATGAACGTCTGGCGGAAATACCGACATTGTATGCTCATTGGCAGGCACTGCAGGATTCGCCCACCAAAGGAAGGTCTGTGCCAAATTGGTACGATTATATAATTGTCCCTCTATCTCTAGATATGCTTTATCTGGATATAAAGTAAAACCAGCCATTCCCTTCGTACCGTACATTGGGTCTATTTCATTCACCCAGACTGTTTTACTGCCGTCCTCGTTTTCCTGCAAATAGTAATCTACCGGCGAATAAGTGCTGGGCCTGTGATGCTGTGGCCAGTTAAATTCAATTCCTCCGGAAATCCAGGGCCCCGCAAGTCCAACAAGGGCTGGTTTAATTACTTCATTATAATAAACAAAGTCGTAGTTATTTGTTTTATCCAAGGCTCTTTGAATTCTGCCACCAAGCTCCGGTAATATCATAATTTTAAGGTACTTATTTTCCAGATAAACAGCGTTATAATTCTTATCTACCTTCTCATCATAAATCTTATCAATCACAGGATAAGGATAAACTTTTCCAGAACTCCCCTGATATACTCGTTTCTCTAAGAACATTGGATTTTTATCCGGGCTTCCAACTTCGTAGGTAGGAATAACAACTTCCTCTTCCCACATTTTAACGTCATTCAACATGCATATTTCCTCCAATCAATTATAAATTCAGCTTTTATAACCTTAACAGCAAAATTTTAAAGTACAGCTAGAGCTTGTTGCATCGTTTCATAATAACTATAATGAAATCTGCTGCTGTACTCTTATAAATTGTTGCTTATACTACTAACCATTCACCATAGCTATACCTAGATTATAATGAAGCAAATGCAGGAAAACATTAGTCGAACCTGCCCTATCGTTATAAAATATTGCTCTTACTATCCCATTATATATCTATGTTCCTAAAACTACCCGGTGTCATATCAGTTACTTTCTTAAAGGTATTGCAAAAGCTGGATTCATTGGAGAAACCACATTGATATGCAATTTCGCGAAGACTTAAATTAGTTGACTTTAATAAACCTTTGGCATTCACCACTCTTGTCTTAATAATGTATTCATGAATTGTAAAGCCTGTATGTTTTTTAAATGTACGCGAGAAGTAAAATACACTTAATCCCACCATCTTAGCCAGTTCACTTACAGATAATTCCTGTTCATAATTTTCTTCAATATAATTGACCACCCTATCAACTATATCCTCCTTATCCGAAGCATACATCCACGGCTTTACAAAGAATTCTCCTAAAATTCTAGCAATATACGCTGATTGTATTGCCTCCGGAAACTTTTTTCCAGCTTTATAATAATTGTATATTTTATAAATCCGATTCACAATTTCACTGGAGTTTTTTGACACAATAATCGTGTTATACAGAATACTAAGTTCATTATAAAATGCATTGGCATTTGTACCATCAAAATGAAACCATAGGGCATTAAACTCTCGCAAAGAGGAATAACTATGAGGTTTATGACAGTCGATCAGTACCGTTTCACCTTTTTTAGCCACATAGGAGACACTCTCATACTCTATCCTTACACTTCCTTTGGTAATATGCATTACTAGAAAGCTGTTATAATTCTCTCTGCTAAGCACATAGCTATCCTCATACATAAAGTGACCGGTACAGGTAACGTAAAAGAATAAACTCTTTGCCTGGTTACTAGGACTTGAAAAAAACAACTCTGACGAAGGTAATACTCCTTTTTCCGTTGATTGCATAATACATAATAACCTCCTTTTTGTATCACTTTGTTTCACTTATACCTGTGAATAAACAAGATGAAACGACAAGTCGTTTCACTTGTTGTGAATTAAAAAACTAGGGCCAACTGTAAGTCCGCCCTAGCTATTTTATATACAAGTAAAACGACAGGTCATTTCACTTCATGAATTATATTATCATTTTTCAAAACACATCAAACAAATCATACAAGCAACTTCTATCTTTTATTCAGATGCAGGTGAATAAACACTTATTTACTTATCCGTAATAACAATGGAAGCATCATAAATACCAACTGCCTCTATACCATAGATATCAGCAATTTGCTCTTCCGAACTTTCGAATCTTGCTGCCATCTCTGAGTCACTGTGTACCTTAGAGCCCTTCTTTTGCGGTGAAATGTAAATATACAATCCATGCTTGATTACTTCTTCTCGATAAGGCATTAAGTCTAATTCCCAGGTGTCATCATTGCAGAAATTATCATGAATCATTTTGCCATTGATAAAAGCATAACCAATATCTCCAATGTAATCCACTCGAAGCAGCAATTGTTTCATTCCCTCAAAACTTTGTGGGTCGATTTTTATTTCTACTCTTGCATTTACTACCTTGGTTGAGGTTATTGGACTACCAACAACAGGACGCTTTAATTCGCCCGCACCTTCTTTATTGATGGTACTTCTGTCCACAACATTGATTTTAACTTCTGGTTGTAAGAGTTCGAGTTTAAACACTTCGAATACACCTTCTGAATCCTTGGCATGCACTACTTTATCCGCACTGGTTACAGTAGCAGGAGGGAACACTTTTACCAGAATCCCCGCTCTGTCTCCGCGGCACTCAAGCCTAATTTCCTTCTCACCCGGTAATACAGCCTCTTCAGAGATAATAACTCGTTCTACTCCATCCTTTTCATATTGCCAGAAGTTCAAAGCATCCTCAATCGGCAAGGTACAGATATTAACTTTTTGTCCATTTTCGTTTTCACAGACAATTGTAGTATGCACATCAGACGACACCTCAACGATGGAATCTGTCTGCTTAACACCACCGCGAACTTCTTTAACAACCTTCGCTGGAATGCTATATTCGCAACGCATACCTGGAATGGTATGGAAGAAATAATAAATTTCATTTTTGTGTGTAAGCTTACTAATAAGCTGGGCAGTTGCATATTTCACTGTAATCCCATCTAATTCTATATTGAGGGGAAGAATTGCATTGGCATTAGCTGCCAAATCAAGTGTTCCCACCTCCGGAAAACGGATATCTCCACTATCCAAGGACAAGGAAATTACAAAATCCTTTTGTTCATGTACATCTGCATGGTCCTGATAATTATTAATGAACAGGAAACCTCTTCCTTCCTCATTGACACGAACCGCATAACGAAGGGTGTCCGTGTCCTCTGGCTTTTGAACCGCTGCTTCTGGTGATAAGACCGTCTTGGTACCACAAACCAACTCTTCAAATTTCTTATAGAACAAATGCTGTAATTTCAGATACTTATAACTGTCACGAAGCTGACCAAATTCACCAATTGCTGCCTGATAATCATAAGAGAATTTAGGAACTGCATTTTCATTCAGATAAGGTACGGTTTTGCCATGTGGATTGGTGCCCCCATGATACATATAATATCCAAGGAAGTTGCAGCCGCTGGCCACCTTTACCGCTGCCATTGCTCCAACACTTTCATAGGGCAATTTAAATCTGTACTGATAGAAGACTGTCATTCCTCCACCCATCTCACAACAGGCAAAAGGAAAATCCTCCTTCGCATATTCCGGATCAAAATTATAGTATTGCGGAGACGCATTATTATGAAAGTCATTCATTAAATACTCGGCGGTAGCTGGATGTTCCTTTATATCACCGTAGAACATCCATGGTCTGAAGGCATAACCACCCCATAATGGGAAAACCACCTCAACAGGTGCACAAGAACCACCCCAGGCAGTGGAAGTATAAATCGGAGCAATCATTCCCTCTGCTATAGCAATATCCTTAAGCTTCTGCATATGACTTGCTCCCTCTGAACCACTAACCACCCATTCTTTGCTGTTTTCCGTGGTCATTTCCCAAGGCGCAGAGGCATGTTCATATTCATTTTCTATCTGTATACCAACAATTGGGCCGTCATCCTTGAACATCAATCCCTTAACCTGCTGTCCAATGGCATGGAACCACTTTTGAGTATAACTCAAATATTCAGGTGCATTGCTTCTTAAATCAAAAGGTCGTCCATACAGCCAATCAGGATATCCTCCATTACGGCATTCACCATGATCGAAGGGTCCAATTCTGAGGATGATTTGCATCTTATGCTTCTGGCATAGCTGTACAAACTTTCTTAAGTTCTTATTGCCTTCCCAATCAAAAGTGCCTTCAATTTCCTCATGATGGATCCAAAACACATAAGTGGCAATGATATTCAGACCACCCATTTTCATCTTTATAATTTCATCTTCCCAATGCTGTTCTTCCATTCTAGAAAAATGAGCTTCCCCACAGATTGCAAAATAAGGTTTATCATTTTGCATCATATAATAATTGGTGAAGTATACATGGTTTCCAGATGGATTAACCCCTCCCATGTCAATTGGTGCAGGGTAAATAGGGTTCTTGATTTCTTTTGCCTGTAAATGATATTCGCGCATATATAATACTCCTTATTATTTCGATGATCCGACAATACCGGTTACAAAGTACTTCTGCATTGTTAAAAATACAAACAAGATTGGTATGGTAGCTATGACAATACCAAGCATAAGCTGTCCATAATCAACAAAGTATGCCGAAGATAATGAAGACAGTAATAATGTAAAGGTCTTTTGTTCATTGGTCTGCAATACAATTAACGGCCATAAATAATTATTCCATTGCTTCATAAAGGCATAAATAATACCTGCTGCAAAGGTTGCTTTCATAGGTGGAATTACCAATCGAAAGAATATCTTTAACTCGTGTGCTCCGTCAATTCGTGCAGCTTCAATGATTTCAGTAGGAAAGGATATGAAGCTTTGGCGAAAAAAGAACACCAAAAAAGGCATTGCCAAGGTAGGTATAATAACTGCAGTATGTGTATCTAACAAATTCCATTTACTCATCATTTTGAAGAGCGGAATCATCTGTGATGCAAAAGGAATCATCATTGATAATAAAAACAGAGAATAAACAATATTTCTTGCTTTACTCCGATATTTTTCAAATCCATAACCAGCCATGGAACATATTAATACAGATAAAAAGGTATAGATTACAGTTACTTTTGTAGAGTTTACAAAAATTCGTAATATGGACGCCTTTTCCACTAGATTATTCCAGTTCTCTCCTAATACAGCGCCAAAGGACAAACTACCCAGGGTAATATCAGCACTGTTGTTAGTTGAGCCAACCAGCATCCAGAAGAAAGGAAAAACCGATACCAAGGCTGCTAAAATCAATATAACATAAGTAATAACTCTATTCACTTTTGTAGTTGTTAGAGTAAAAGAAGATTTGTTTTTCATTTTGCATCATCCCCCGTAATTCTAAATTGTATAATCGCCAGTATAATCATAATGAATACAATTACATAGGATAACGTTGAAGCATAGCCTAGATTTGGTGAATACACAAAGGATTGATTGTAAATGTACTGGGACATAGTTAATGTTTCATTTGCAGGTCCACCCATGGTAATATTCATTGGTTCATCAAAAAGCTGCAGGGTTCCATTAGTGGACATGATTATAGTCAGAAGTAAAGTAGGTTTTAACTGTGGTATTGTAATCTTCCAGAACGTATGCCATGCATTTGCACCGTCAACTCGTGCTGCTTCATAGGTTTCAGCCGGTATATTTTGCATAGCTGCCAATAAGAAGATGACATCATACCCAGTCCAACGCCAGGTTAACGCTATCATAATAATTACTTTTGCCCAAATCGGATCCTGTAACCACTGAATGGACTCGCCCATAACTCCAAGGGTTTGTAAGGCGTGGTTGATAAGACCATTCTGGGAGAACATCATTTTAAATAATACCGAATAAGCAACCAAGCTTGTAACACAAGGAAGGAAAATACTTGTACGTAAAATCCCTTTCATTTTTAGCTTAGGACTATTAAGCATTGAAGCGAAAGCAAGTGCCAACAACTTCATAATGGGTACTTGAATAATTAAAAATATAAATGTATTTCCCATTGATTTCAGAAACAACTTGTCTCCCAGCATTCGCTTAAAGTTATCAAGTCCTGAAAAACGAAAAGCACCTTCATCAAAAGTCTGAAAGGATAGCCATATCGATTCTATCGCCGGATAAATGGTAAATACACAGAATAATACAACAGCAAAGGATACGAAGAACCAGCCGTAAGCATTATAATTAATTAATGTTTTTGTTCTTTTTTTCATACTTTCACTTCCTATTCAGCATTTTAGATTACCTGCCCGTATACAACAAACTTCGTATCATTCGAATATCATGTTGTCATGTACCTATATTAACCGGAATGACAATATACTCTGTCATTCCGGTTAAATCCATATTTATTATCTGCCTAACTGATTCTTAAGCTGTGCCTCTGCATCACCCAGCGCAGTCTTAATATCTGCATCACTGGTTAATACTCCTGAAAAGGCTGCAGTAACAGCATCATTCGCTTCAGCAACGTAACCACCGTAATTTACACCAGGTACTTTAGCTAGAGTATCCGCAAAGATGGTATAGATTTTTTGTCCTCCAAAATACTCATCTTCTGTGTCAAAAGCTGGACCACTTAATGCAGGTACATAGCCTGATACACAAGCATGTGCCAACATAATATCTTTATAAAAATCTGTATTTGATGCATATACTTTACTTAATAAATCAGCTGCTGCTTCTTTATTCTTAGAAGAATCCAGCACATACCAGGAAGATCCTCCTAAGTTAGAAGCATTCACCGCACCATCAATATCACTAAATCTAGGTGTGGAAGCTATTCTCCACAGACCGGACTGATCTGCTGCCGCTTTAATCGTAGATGCCATCCAAGGTCCATTAATAATACTAGCTACCGTACCATTATTAAGGGCACCTGCACGATCACCAGTACCTTCCGCTTCAAATAAGATACCACTATCTTTCATTTCTTTAATTAATGCAAATCCCTTTTCTAAAGCAATATTATTCGCAATATTAATTTCACCGTTGGCATCAAAATACCATTGACCCACGGATTGCATCATGGAACGAAGTAAGGTTGTTTTGTTTGCTGCCATTTCAACAATCATACTTGAGCCAGTTTTATCTTTCACAGCTTTACCTATTTCAATAAATTTTTCCCAGGTCAAATCCTGCATATCAGCATCGGTATAACCAGCCTGCTGAATTAAGTCTGTACGGTAAAATAATACGGATGCTCCAGTATCAAGTGGTACACCATATTGTTTACTATCATAACTTACTGCATCTACTTTAAAATCAAGGAAATTGGAATAATCTACGGTGTCTGTTAAATCTGCAAAGCTTCCTTTAAAGGTCTTAAGATACTTACCAGAAACATAATCCTCCATAAGTACTATATCCGGCAAACCACTTCCACCTGCTGTTAATCCTGTTTGAAGCTTGGTATAAACATCCTCTTTCGCAAGACTGATCACTTCAACGGTAACATTAGGATTTTCTTCGCTGTAATATTCACCAGCCAGCTGCATGATAGGGATATTATAGTTGTCGTCCCATGCCCATACAGTTATTTTTGTAGGCTCTGAACCCTGGTTTGAATTTGAATCATTGTCCTTGTCTGGGGTACTACCTTTGGAACAGCCTACCAATGCAGTTGTAAGCAACACACTTAGGATAGTAATAGCAAAAAATCTTTTTTTCATACTTAATCCTCCTATACATATAATAATTTGCTTTTGCCTCACTCCTGTTCGTATATACGAACTGAATATGTAATTAAGAACTTCGGCGTGAACCCATTGTAGCATAGGTATTTTATTTTGACAAGAGTTATAATCGGTTTTTTTAGATAAATTATTTACTATTTTGACTTTTACCGTTGATTTTTTGTAAGTATTTAGACAAATAACACATTTAACATTGACAAACAGTTTTTCGAATGTTACGATTTAGTAAATTCGTATATAGGTATTCAGTTCACCTAATAACAATAAAACAGAACACGGGAGGGTTTCAAATGGCAGATAAAGTGGATCACCGTTCCACCAGCCGAGTACTAGATATTTTAGAATTAATATCCAATGGTAATAGCCAAGGATATACCTTAACTGAGATTGCAGCTAAAATTGATGCTCCAAAAAGCAGCTTGTTTCCTATTCTTCATACCTTATTGGATAGGAATTATCTTTCCTTGGACGTTAACAGCGGTCGATATGCCATCGGAGTGACAGCCTATAAGATTGGCAGTTCCTATTTAGATAACTTTAATATAATGAATGAAATTGTACATGAGTTGCAAAACATTACAAATGTATGTGCAGAAGCCAGTCATTTTGCTGTTTTAAGCAATGGCGATACAATTTACCTGGCAAAAATTGATTCACCAGAACCAATTCGAATGATTTCATCAGTTGGTCGCAGTATACCAGCCTATGGTACCGGCTTAGGTAAAGCTTTATTAATGGATCATTCCTTAAGTGACTTAAGACGTTTATATCCTGAGGGTCTTAAAGCACTTACCGAGCATACAGTTACAGACTATTCCTTATTGTATGATCAGCTAACTTCTGCTAATCAATGTGGTTTTGCTTATGAGGTGGAAGAATCTAATTTATTTATAAGATGTATCGCGATCCCAATCAGACAGAACAATCGTATTGTAGCTGCTATCAGTGTTGCACTTCCAACCTTCCGTTATACAACTGAGAAAGCTGAATTAATTCAACATCTATTATTAAACGCTAAAAACAAAATTGAAACCATTTTAAAAACCATACCCGTTGACTTTGATAAATTGACATAACTTAGCTAATTTTTTATACACAAGGAGGAATTTTATGCCTGATCTAATTACCATAGGGGAAACAATGGCCGCCTTTTCACCAGAAGGCGGCTTACCGATACGAAAGGCTCCCTGCTTTCATTTACGAATTGCAGGTGCCGAAAGCAATACAGCCATAGGTGTTGCTCGTCTCGGTCATACTGCCGGCTGGATTAGCCGACTGGGTAAGGATAGCTTTGGCGAGTATATATTAAACACCATACACAAGGAAGGTGTTGATACCTCCCGTGTAACAACCGACACACTTCATTCTTCTGGAATCATGTTTAAGCAGCCCAATAATGAAGATGCAACTGAGGTATCCTATTATCGTGAAAACTCGGCAGCTACATATTTATCAAAAACTGATATTGATCAAGATTATTTAAAATCTGCTAAGGTTCTTCACATCACTGGAATCACTCCTATCCTTAGCGAAGATTGTAACGAATATATTAATGCTGCTATAGAGATAGCTCATGCCAATCATATCCTTGTTAGTTTTGATCCTAATATCCGATTAAAGCTTTGGCAAGAGAAGGATTATCGACCTAAACTAAAAAAAATAATTAGCAATTCCGATATTGTCTTATTGGGATTAAATGAAGCAGCACAACTTTATGGTACAGATGACGTTCAAACAGTTATTGATACAATATTCTCACACCCCCGAGTTCAATATATTGCTATTAAAAATGGTTCCACCGGAGCTTGGGTTTGTTCAAGAAATGAACAGCATTTTATTGAGCCTATTCCCTGTAAATGTGTTGATCCTGTCGGTGCCGGTGATGGGTTTAACGCCGGATTCCTCCATGGGATTCTAGAGGGCAAGGACATTAAAACTTGTGGTCTGTATGGTGGAATTGTTGGAGCACTTGCTACTGAAACCTACGGTGATATCGATGGTTATCCAGTTCTAACAAAACTGCAGGATATTGCTAATAATCATAATCTTAGTTAATTTACAGGAAGGTAGGTTTTATACATGCAGCACATAATTAAGGAAAATCCAATCATATCAATTATTCGTCAGCTTCCCCTGGAGCAGACCACCGATTACGCAAAAGCTGTTTTCGACGGTGGTATTAAAGCTTTTGAAGTAGCTAGCAATTCAACTGATGCCATTAAACAAATAACGCTGCTTCGTTCTCTCTTCGGAGCTGACGCCCTGATCGGTGCAGGTACAGTTACGACACTGGAACGTGCAGAGGAAGCTATGGAGGCAGGTGCTCAATTTCTTTTAACACCTTCTACCAATAGTTCCATTCTAGAATTTGCAAAGAAAAATGACATACCAATACTGCCAGGAGTTATGACACCCACGGATGTGGATATCTGTTATAACTTTGGTTACAAGATTTTCAAGCTTTTTCCCGCAGCAACTCTTCCACTAAACTATATTCAAAGCCTCAAAGGACCTTTTGACGATACAGATTATGTGGCTGTGGGTGGAGTTACCGCATCAAACATCTCCCAGTTTTTTCAGAACGGCTTTATAGGCGTTGGTATTGGCAGCAACCTAATACCAAAAGAATATATTGAAGCAAATAACTGGAATGCCGCAACACAATACATTTCTGAACTAGTAAAATCTGTAGACAGATAATTATAGGAGGTTACTTCATGAAAATTACAGCAATTGAAACTTATCTCGTAAGACCCAGATGGTGTTTTGTTGAAATACAAACAGATGCAGGAATCACCGGTTGGGGCGAACCTGTATTAGAAGGACATGCAGCAACTGTACAAGCCTGTGTTCAAGAAATGTCCTCCTATCTGATTGGTGCTAATCCACTTCAAATTGAGGACATATGGAATACACTTTACCGTGCTGGCTTTTATCGTGGTGGCGGTATTTTAATGAGTGCGATTGCCGGTATCGATCAAGCTTTATGGGATATCAAGGGTAAGGCACTGAATGCTCCGGTTTATGAATTAATGGGTGGAGCTTGTAGATCTAAAATACGTGTCTATTCCTGGATTGGCGGAGATCGCCCAAGCAATGTTGGTGCTGCTGCCAAAGAAAAAATGGATGCTGGTTTTACAGCAATTAAGATGAATGCTACGGATGAATTACAGTATATTGACAGCTATGATAAAGTGGATGCAGTATTGGAGCGCGTTGCTGCAATTCGAGAAGCCTGCGGTAAATACTTTGGTATTGCTATTGATTTTCATGGTCGTGTTCATAAACCAATGGCTAAAGTCCTTGCAAAGAAACTGGAAGAGTTTGATCCAATGTTTATTGAAGAACCAGTTTTAAGTGAGCACATGGAATACTTTCCCGAGATTGCAGCAGCTTGTAATATTCCAATTGCTACTGGTGAACGTCTCTATTCAAAATATGACTTCAAACGCCTTCTTCAAATTGGTGGTGTAGATATTATACAACCAGATTTATCCCATGCAGGAGGAATTACAGAAGTGAAAAAGATAGCTTCAATGGCAGAAGCCTATGACGTAGCTCTAGCTCCACATTGTCCGCTTGGACCAATAGCACTTGCAGCCTGCTTACAAGTAGATGCTACCTGCCATAATGCTGTGATACAAGAACAAAGCATGGGAATTCACTACAATGTTGGTAAAAGCGTGCTGGATTATATTCATAACAAAGAAGACTTTGCTTTTAAAGATGGTTATGTAGATATGCCTAAGCTTCCTGGACTTGGTGTTGAAGTTAATAAAGAATTAATTCTTGAAGAAGCAGCTAATCCACATAGTTGGAAAAACCCTGTATGGCGCCATGAAGATGGTTCCATCGCTGAATGGTAAGACCATCACAAAATAATAGAATTCAAATAAGGCTATAGCAGGTATACGTTATGTATAAAAGTGAGGATACTAGCTTCCACACACAGCTTGACCGTCATCTCACTTACTTTGTGTGGCACTATCGAACATAAATGTTCGCTTTCGCCACGCAAAATAAGTAATACGACTTTCATACAGTGCATTTTCGGAAGCTAATATCCTCACTTTTTCCTTAGGTATCTTTAGTAACAACCAGTTATTACATCTTCTTAATTTCTTCTGCTATCTCATTGATCGTATCTTCTGTTTGAGGGAGTATTCCTATTTTATCATAGTAAGCGTGTCTCATACCATTGTACTGAACAATGCGCACCGGAACCCCTGCTTTCTGTAACAGCTCTGCATAGAATTCACCTTCCAGCCGTAGTCCATCATATTCTGCCAGTAAAAGAAGTGTTTTACAAAGACCTGTCTTCTCTCCAAAGGCAGGACTGATATAAGGATGTGTCACATCTTCTTTACCTTGAATATAGATCTTTTCACTAGTAGCGTTTTCCTGGTCACAACCGAGGTAGATGAGTCCGGGTAGATATTGCTTTTGTTCATCAATTATTGTAAATGCTTCCTCATTTCTTGTATAGCCCGGTAATTTATAATTGGTAAATGCTAATTTCGGATAGATCAAAGTTTGAAGCTTTAGATAGTTGGTTCCAAGATCTCTATCCATCTGAGCACATACCGCAGAAAGGTTACCACCGGCACTGTCTCCGCCGATTGCAATTTTATCCTTGTTAACTCCAAGTTCCTGCGCATGCTCATGCACATATTTTAATATTTCGTAAATTTGTGTACCTGCTGCCGGATATGGTTGATCTGGAGCAAGGGCATAGTCGATGTTAAAAACAACACAATTTGCTCGTTCTGCAATGAGTCTGCATTGATTTTCCACCGCAAATACAGAACCTCCAAAAAAACCGCCACCATGAAGATATAAGTATGCCTTTCTATTCTTATCTCTTCGCGTCTTTCTAGGGAAATAAGACCACACTGGAACTAATCCATAGGAAGTTTCTATTAATTGATAACCGGTATATATTTCTACAGAGTTAAGATTGTAATTAAAACAACCCATGGAATCCCGTATTTGTTCCAAAGTAGGTTCTTCTTTCCAACCTGTATTCTCCATTATTTCCTTCAATTCTTTTGCATCCAGTCTGTCTGTAGTTCCGTCAGGAAGTGGTTTCACTTCCACTTCTAAATCTCCCAGCTTTATTACTTGTTTCTCCGTATTCAGTCTTTGAATTGCAAGGTCATCATATTCTTTCATATTAATATGTAATCCTTTCTGATATAAGTTTTAATTTCAAACCACAGAGTTAAACTTCTTTTCTTAAATTGGCATACCTAAAGTAGGTTATATTCATTTATTTATTTCATGAGCGTTTTAAACAAATGTTCGAATAAAAAGTCTCTTCGGATTTCATATACATATTTAATCAAATGTCTGGATTTACTGAAAGCATAATAATCGTCATACTCGGGAATTGGACTATGTACCAGTCGATCATTCATAAACTTGCCTTCATCCTCCAGAAGCCAGGCAACTGCAGTTACATCCCAAATAACGCGACTCCAACAAGTACTTTCCTCCATCGATTCCGCTTCTTTAATGGTTGCTGCCAACAAGTAATCACAGAGTTTATTTCTATCCTTTAGCCAATACATTAACTCGTGTTCAGTTGTCGTGAAGCTAGAAACTACACCTAAGCAGGGAAGTTGTACCAGGGGTACTCCACAACCAAATACAATTCTTGCTGCTGCAATATCTTGAATTAAGTTGAATTCGTTATTCCTAGGCCAATCATGAGCATGACCACCCAGCCAAATTAGAACAATTTTGTCTACTATTTTAGGCTCTAAGAGGATTGCCGAAGCCACATTGGTAATTGCTCCAATTGCAATGACATAGAGCGGTTCCTCATCCTTTCTTGCCATCGCAAGTTCAATGAGATTACGTGCCGCAGGTGAATCCACTGCCTGTTGTTCATTGGGAAGATAGGCACGTGAACCTTTAAAGGTAATGCTTTTATATTGTTCCCTATCCATTAACTCCAGTAGATGCATAATCTCATCATAACTCTTCTCCATCCCATCTTCTGGGTCAGTGGATTTTTCATTAAAGAATGGCGCTGCATAAATTGCTTTTAAATTAAGTTTGTCTTCCGACTTTATTAAATAGGATAATGCGAACTGGTCGTCTATTTCATTAAAGGTATCTGTATCTATTACTACATCAACCCTTCCCTTGGGTTTTTGCAGTTTCCGCAGGATTTCTTCCTGATTCATTTCTAGATCTCCTTTCAAGTACAGCTTTGCAGATTCATTGCTATACAATCAAACTATATTGCTCTTGTTGCACACCAAGCTATATTACTCTTGTTGCTTATCAATCTATATTACCCTTATTGCTTTTCAATCTATATTTGTATCACCTTGGTTTTAATCATACACCTGTACAAATTAACTAAGCACTACTATTTGTAGGGTTTTCACCACTAACTCTATTCATCTACCTTAAAGAAATGAGTTGAGTTTACTTACAACCTCATCTCTAGTTGGAATGGATATGCTCGCTCCCTCTCTGGAGACCGTGATAGAGGAGGCCATAGCCGCCATTTCTAAGGCACTTTGCACTTCTATTCCTTCTGCAATTGCGCTTATGAAATACCCAGAAAAGGTATCTCCTGCTGCCGTAGTATCCTTTACCTTAGTCGGAAAGATTGGTTGGGTATATTCCTGCTCTTTGTATTTATAAATAGCGCCTTTTTCACCAAGAGTAAGTATTATTCTTAACTCTGGATATTTGGCTGATAATTTTTCAATTATTTTCTCCGACTGGCTTTCACCACTAAGCTCCAAGCCTTCGGTTTCATTCAGAATTAACCAAGTAACACCCGAGAAATCCATTGCTTTTAACTTCTCATCAATTGGCGAAGGATTGAGTGCTACTTTAATACCTGCTTTTGCTGCCTTATGTAAAAGATAATCAAGATTACTAATTTCATTCTGTAATACAAGTATATAATCCTCGGAGATTGTTGCAAGGACAGCATCAATATCCTGTGTTGTAATCTCCAGATTGCTTCCACCAAATAACAGGATACAGTTCTCACCCTTAGGGTCCACCTGAATAATTGCATGTCCGGTTGCCGTTCCCTTGCTATTAATAAGAGACGTATCAACGCCACCCTCCTGTAATGCTTGCATAACCAGTTCTGCATTTGATCCAACTTTTCCAGCATGATATACGTAGGAACCTGCCTTTGCCAAAGCAATCGATTGGTTTAGACCTTTGCCCCCCGGAAAGCATTGATACTGTGTGGAAGCTAGTGTTTCTCCCGGTTTAAGAAAATGAGGAATCTGATAAACATGATCAATGTTGATGGACCCAAAATTTAAAATTTTCATTCTGTACCTCCTGTTATGTAATCTGTAAATTGTTTGTAAACGTTCAGAACCAAGTATAAAATTTAAAAACGTGTCATGAAAGCTTAGTTTCTTAGGGTTATTTTTAATACAAGATGAAACGGCAAATCGTTCCCCTTTTCATGTTTTCATGTTTTAGCGAGAGCCAAACAGCGAGGAAACCGTTCAAGCTCGGTTCTGAATAGTTACAATCATTTTATATCCTTACAATAATTTTACATCTTACAGTTCAATTTGTATAGAATGAGAAGCACCATCTTGGAAAATTGGTAGCACGTTTCCATTCACCACCTTATGATCCACGGTTAACTTTACTATCCCTTTTTGTCTACCGTTCTTATTTACAATTTCAATATTGTATACACTGTTACGGAAGGTCCTCTTAAAGCTAACTTGTTTCCAATCGGAAGGAATACAGGGATCCAGGGTAATTGTTTCATATCCTGGGAAGAAACCCATCATATATTGTGTAACAGCACGGTATACCCAACCTGCAGTACCTGTTACCCAGGCAAACATTGTCTCACCTGCTCTTGGATTTTCCGGTCCAAGATACATATTTGTCAAAGCATAAGGTTCACATCCAGAATGTGTAGAGGGATTCTTATCACTGTCGGGCAAGATTTTACTTAAGGTTTCATATGCAATATCTCCTCTTCCCTCAATACAGTCAGCAACTACCTTAAATACTCCACCATGGCAGTAAGGTGTTGAGTTCTCCCATATACCAGGTACAAAGCTACTTAATCTTCCGATATTAGGTTGATATTTTCGGTAAGCCGGGTACAAAGTTAAGGGTCCAAAATCCGAATCCAAATAAGTATCAATTGCTTTTAAACATTTGGTAAGTCTCTCGCCTTCTACCACCTTCGAAAGGATCGCCCAGGTTTGACTATTCAGATATATTTTCCCTTCCTTTTCTGTATTTGTACCAACTGCATTTCCCAAATCATTAAAAGCCGCCAGATACCAATCACCATCCCAAGCCTTCTGATTAATGGTCTTTTTCATTCTTTCTTCTCTGGCCATCATTTCTTCTTCGATGGCTTTATCCTTATAAACTTCTCTCACTATTTCCGCAGTATTTTGCAGTGCATAACATAGTGCAATGGAAGTCCAGACACTTTCACCCTTACCTCCAGTTCCAATACCATTTAAGGAGTCATTCCAATCACCATCATGGGCAAGTACAAGGCCATGCTCCCCTAAATCCTCGGAAGAATATCTGGCAGCGGTCAGAATATGTCCCCATACGGTATCTTCGCCCTCGTCCAGATAAGGTACTAGGGTGTCTAAAAAAGCTGTGTCCCCTGTTTCTTTTAAATAAGCATTGATGGTAGGTGCAATCCAGGTTGGCCCATCGGAATAAATATGATGGTCAAGGGGAAGCCAACCACGAACACATCTTCCATCCTTATACTGATAACGTAAGGTTTCAATAATTTTTTCTTTTGACAGTTCAGGATTAAAAGCAGCAATTGCCCAAGCATCCTGTAACTGATCACGAAAACCTTTCCCTGTATCACGACCAACCTCAGCGCATAATTGTACTTGTTGTTTCACCCAAGCATTTGCTATGTAATTAATTTTATCATCAGGAGTCACCACATAATTATCATCAAAGATTTTTCGTTTTTCAGCTATTAAACGTTTAAAATCTGCTTCAATCTTACCAGCAGCAAATAAGGTCGCTGTAATTTGAATTGCGGTCTTCATTTCATCTGCAGCTCCAAGCAGATAATGATAGGTAAACTCTTCACCTGGTTCTAAATGAAAGCTATGCTCCAGTGCACCAACCATCTGCTCGCAGGCTGCTATACTGTTGGTTAACTGGTCTTTCTTTAGACCCAGCGGATTTTCAAAGCTCCCATATCTACCAAGGAATGCTTTTCTGCTACTTTCAAAACCGGAGATTTTGTGATCCGAGGCAACAAATCCATTAAACCAATCATGTGGACGTTCCTGTGCTTCGTTGTAACAGAGCAAAAGATTATGTTCTTCCTCAAATCTACTAAATACATAAGAATTATAATCACTGTATCTAGCATATCCCTCTAATAGAAAGTCACAGACAAAATAGATGTTAAAGTCCTTCGCATTGTCTGTTTCATTTTTTAAGGTTACTGTCCAGATTTCAGCAGGTTGATCCTCATTAACAAAAACCGTTGTTTTTACAGATAGCCCATTTAATTTACCCTCAATAGTGGAATAACCAGGTCCATGGGTACACTGATAACTGTCCAAAGGAGTTTTCACTGGATACCAACCCGGATTCCATAACGTATCATTTTCTTTTATATAGAAATATCTGCCACCATCCCGAAGGATGCTACATCTTCCTTTGCCATTGGGGTCTATATAACTTGCAGCTCTTCCACCATAAGCTCCTACTCCTCCACCAAAATGATTAATCCCTGATAAGAATTTATTATTCCAGGCATAATTTAATAATGGTCTTGGTGTATTTAAATCTGTTATTAAGTATTCTTCTCCATTATTAATAAAGCTTCCAAAAGAACTCATTTTCTCGACTCCTTCTAAATTCGTTAATCTGTGTATTTCTTCGCTAGACTTAATTTAAAGATTATTAACACAACTCTAATTGAAAATTTTAGAGATTTTATTCAATAAAAATTATTTTATCATGAGGTTTGAGTCATTAACATATTCTATAAGCGAATGACTTCCTCCTTCTCTGCTGATTCATAAGCTGCATATACCAATCTTAAGGTCTTTAAATTATCTTCGCCCGTGGTTTCTGCTTCCTTCTCACCTAACAAAGCTTGCAGAAAATCTCTGTTTGCCTCAATGGTCGCTGTCTGACTTAAATAGTATCTTCTGTCCACCCATTCATAGTAAGGAGTTATCACTCTGACCGAGTGGGTTCCCTCTTTCGTGGTGGTTCGTACCCAACCATGAGGAGCAAGTTCTATGGACCCATTGTCTCCCTCAATTATAAGAAAGGTCTCCGGGAAGCAGTCCTGTTCGACTGTGGAGGTGTAAGAAAGTTCTACGCTGCAATGCAGCCCACTCTCCATTTTTAAAGCGCAGGTAGCAACATCTTCACCCTTAATGTTCTTATGAATGGTAGCTGTCTGGCAAAAGATACTTTTCGCTTCACCAAATAAAAATCTAACAGTATCAAATATATGTGTCCCCATATCTGTCAGGATAAACTGCTCCAATTCAGCAAGAAAAGGTTGGTTCTCAAATACAGGAAAACTATTACTATAGGTAATACGTGCTCTGAACGGCTTACCTATACAACCCTCCTCCAGTCTTTTTTTCACTTCTCTGATTGGATACTGCCATCTCCAATTATCATGAATCATGAGAGGAACCTTAGCTTCCTTGCATACGTTTACCATTCTTTCTGCTGCGATATAGTTTGGAGCCATTGGCTTCTGGCAGATTACAGGGACGCCATACTGAGCAGCCATTGTGGTAAACTTCTCATGCGTATCAACATCTGTTATGATATCTACAAAATCTAATTCTTCATTTTTAAATAATTCTTCTGCCGAGTCATAGATTTTAGTTACACCGAATTTATTTGCTATCCTTTCTGCATTGGTACGTGTTCTGTTATAAACTGCAACTAACTCCACGCCCCCAACTTCCATCCAACCAGCTATTTGATATGTTGACCAATAGCCACAGCCAATTACTGCAAATTTCTTCATAGGTCCCCCTTCGTCTTCCTACTACTTTTGTGGATGGAGCATTTTGTTAACAGTGTCTTTCACAACCTCGGGTTCAAATACTTCCTTCCAGGTTTCCTTGAAAACCTTTTCATAACCCACACGAATGGCAACCTTTGCTCCATCGGAGAAAGGAGATCCAATTGCTCCAAAAGCAATCGCTAAAGGGATCTGTGTATGACCAAGTAAAAATGCTCTTGCTGCTTCTTCCGGTACACCTCTTCTTACAACCTCATCTAGAGATTCCTTCATTAAAGTTGCTGCAGCTGCAATTACAACTTCTGCTGCCGCTGGCTCCAATAATGCCATCTGCTCCACTGTAATTCTGTGGCATTTTTTCACTGGTTGGAACATTTCTATACAGATCTTTTCTGCTAGCTCAAATAATTCGTCCTTACCTTGAACTTTTGCAATAACAATGTCCTGTTCCGCTGCAATTCCTCCAAAGAAATCCTTCTTTGCTTCTTCCGTCTTTTGCTCATAGAACAACTCTGGATGACAGGGATGGGTTACCACAAAGGTACAATCCTCCCTCATAGCTAGTTCGCCTGCATACGCAGCTGCTGGATCAAGAAGAATTACCGTTGTATCCGGTGTAAGTAATGGCACTACAAAACCAGATATCTCATTAATTTTTGCATCGGGTACGGCTAATATAACAACATTACTTATTGTAACTGCCTCCTCTATCGAGGTTACTACCAAGCTTCTATCCATTAATCTTTCAATTCCAGCTTCACCTTTCTCACAAAAGAATAGATTATAATTAAACTTTACCAGGTTGTCTGAAATACGACATCCCATCTTGCCACCAGCTCCGATAACCGTAATTGTAGTTTTCTTTCCATTCATACTCATAATATCCTCTCTTTCAACTAATCCACTTATTTACGAACTTTGCTCTACCTAGTCCACTTTTTACGAACTTTGCTCTAATTAATCCACATTTTCAAGTATTCAATACTCTCTTTTGCCCATTGCTTTTCTCGTTCTATTGTTTGTTCCACTGAAGCTGTGAACGGAGTCCATAGTTCCAAAATCACACTACAGTTACTTTCCCCTTCAACTAGATGTTGCTTTAATTTCCTACCGTCCAGCATTCCTTGCCCTGCTGGACTTCCTAAGATTTCAAACCCCAGCATACTGTCAATGCGTTTTATGATAAAGTCCTTGTAATGCAGGTTAATAACATAAGGCGCAAGCTCTTTGATAACTTGTTCTGGAGCTTCCAGTGCTCCAAAAGAATTCACCGTATCGAGACAAATGCCTACAAATCTGCTATCCAACTGCTTCACCAGATATGCCAGGTCTTTCACACTATGTCTTTCATGATTTTCGATTGCTAATTTAATATTAAAGTTTTCTAAATCAGGTATAACTTGCTTTAGAGTACTTAACGCATCTTCAATATCAAGAATTCCATTTTCTTTATGTAGTATCACCCTTAATAAATCTGAGTTCAAAAACTTTGCTATCTTTAGATAACCTCTTAGATGGTCAGGCTCAATTCCCTTGGTTCCGACTTCTATCGTAATCTCTGCTTTCTCTGCAGCCTCTTTTAATTCCAGAAGTTCCCTGGGAGTAAGTAAATGCAGAGGTAAATTATCACAGATTTGTACTAGCTGAACATTTAACTCAGCTGCTTTTTGTATCAACTCCAGCGCAGTCAGTTTTCTTTCAGGCGTGGGATAGCCAGGAATACCAATAGCCCAGGTAAACGTATATGAACCAATTCCTAATTTCATACAAAATATGTCCCTTTCTTAATACAAACAAACCTAATATGCTGAATGTACTATAGTATCAAAAGCCTACTAACAATTTAACTTCGCAATTTGCACATTAATTGTCTATAGCTTATAAGTGCTGCAAATTGACGAACTATGTATAACTAGCTTTTTACCTTAAACAGCAATTACCCTTTAACATTCAGTTTAAGATTGAACACTTCTATCGCTGTTCCAGACAATACCCTCTCAAGTTTTTCCTCATCCTCTAGCAATGTTCTGTATTTTGTTAATTCCACTGGTACATTGATGGCATGGTCGGATGAAAACATAACCCTAGATACCCCAATGGTTTCAATTAATTTTCTTAGATTTAGGATGCTTAGCCAACTTGGTTCCACATATACATTTTCAAAAGTTGAAGCAAGATACAAAGCCTGTTGAAAAAAAGCATCCGAGCCTCCATGTGCCAGAACAACTTTCACATCCTTAAAAGCCGTGAGTGCCTTTATCAGGCTGACCGGGTCAGAAAAGGGGGCTCCCGCACCGGTATGAACCATAACTGGAATCTTTAAGCTTTTTGCCACCTCAAACACATGTAAGCCATCCTTAGAGGAAGGATGTACAGCATGTGCAATTGGAGTGATTTTAAGAGCAACAAAACCTAGTTCCTCAACACATCGTCTCGCTTCCTGCTCATAGTCTTCTGGTGTAAAATGAGGATTAATGGAAGCCATTCCCCATATTTGAACACTATTATTTTTACTAAATTCATAGATGCGATTATGAATATCTACAGTGTCCTGTATATAAGGTCGATTGATGAAAGGCTGGACAATTGCTCCATCCACCTTATACTTTTTATAATAGTGAAGTAAACTATCTTCCTTTGCTTCTTCATCAAACACAAAATCATAGCCTAAATGAGCATGTGAATCTATAATCATAGGAGCACCTCCGTTTACATTTCCCTACCTGCTGCTAATCGTTTTATTACTAATACCCAATCTTTTCTACTATCTGCTTTAGGTGTTACAAAGTAATGACCAGAACAACTCTCTAGTTCCGTTTTTGCACCGTTGCAAGGATTATACCAGTAGTAGGAATATTCACTAAACGGCCCTATCAGATTAAGTTCACATTCTCCTTGGACAGGATAATAGATTGCAACGACCGAACAATCCCTGTTACTAAGGCAAACTGGTTGGGTTTCTCCTTTTTCTCCACTTACCCTGATTAGGATATTTTTATTTGGCTTCATCTCATAAAACTTTACCTCTCCAGTCATAAAACGCGCATAATGAATTAGGTAATCCGCTCCTCTGGAATCCGTTGCAATATTCATATGTGGCCCCCACGTATTATTAAACCCGTGTACCACCGGATATCCAGCAAATCCAGCCCTCCATTGACCTCGTCTGGTATGATGATGGTTTAATAATTCATGTGCATCCACAGTACTCTGTCCCTCTGTCATCTCATATCCAAACTCACTTAGCATTGTCGCCCTATCCTGGATCGGTACCAACTGCTGTATTTGTTCCTCCAAATGAGCACAGAGTTCAAGATCAGCTCCCGGTTTATATAATTCTTTCACCCAAGCTGTTTGTACTAGGTAAACTTCCAGATCCTGAACATTACTCATTCTATCCGTCAGTGGACTTGTTTCTTCTCCCCAGTTATGTACACCAATGGGATGCTTGTAAGGATCATTCTCCCTTATGAACTTTGTCATGCGTTTCATAAAGCGATCTGCTTCGGAATGATATTTTGCAGTACCCTCGGGATAAAATTCGTACTCATTAGCGGGGCACCATATATATACGCAAGGAAAAGCACTATATCTTGCTATAATATATTGAAACCAAAGTTCCTCATATTCTGGGATGAATCTTGCACGGTCATTGAAGGGAAACTCTAACATCCAAGCCTCAAAGATAACTTCTAATCCAATCCCCAGTTCTGAAGCAATTTGCATAACATCGTCCACTGCTTTAAAATAATTAAGGTTAAAACTCTTAAAATCCGGCCACTGCGCTGTTCCGCCCCAAGGCCAGCAATCCTTATTTATCCAGCTGCTATACACCGGAGAATGAAAAGAACTATTTTGCATGCGTACACGTAGATAGTTTACCCCTTGCTGTTTGCGCTTTTGTAAGATGGACTTGACATCAATTCCACAAGAATAAGCACCAAACAAATTGTACATGGTGTCTCCTAACAGGAAAAACGGTTCTCCATTCTCAAAGTAGAATTTCCAGTCCTTGGCGTTATCCACTTTAAGACAACCTCGGGTATCTAGTTCATCTTCAGCAATCTCAAGCTCGACTTCATCTTCAAACCCTTTCACCCAAGAATTTGACTCTAGTTTACAACTCCAAGAACCTGCTGCAATCGGTCTCCATCTAATTATCCAGGAATGTTCTCCATTTTCATCACTCCCGTTATAAAAACCAGTAACCATTTGACTAATTTGTTTCTCTTTATGACAAAAACTTGCTTTTATTTCAATATCCCAAAATGGATTGTCTATTTTCACATTGTTTGTAAGGCATATTTCCATTACTTTGCTCTGTAATCGATTTACTGAAATCATACTTAGCTCCATTCCCATACGTATTAGTGTTCATCTAATGTTTTATATCTACTACATACTTTGGTTATTTCGAATTATCAGCTATTATCTTATTTTTAATTTATTTCCAGTCTCTGTGCACTAATGTTATCAAAGCTTCCCTCTGCTCTATCAAGTAGCAGACCAAATCTTCCTTCGAAAGAGAAATACCAAACAAACTGGAGCATTAGAACGCTATCTACATATACTTCAATGAATTTATCATTTCCAATCACTTGTATATGATAAGATCTTCCATACTCAAGTTTTAATTTGCGCATATCAACTATTTGGAATCTAGGAACCGTACAGAACAATAGCAGCTGGCGTTCATAATCAAGCAGAGCCACTCCACCAGATTTATTCTCGCCCTGTCTTATTAATAATCCTGCTGCCACACCTTTCGTTACGGTAACATTTGCAGAATATAAGAAATTATCCGCTTTGACATCAACGGTGTACCTTGCCCAGGTGGTTCGAACACTTCCGTAGATGGAGTTATTATCATTCTTCCATCTCCCAGGGGTCTCATGGCAATTATAAAATTCCATTTGTTCTGGTAATTTATCTGGTGTGATCAGATACTCTCGTAGCTTTTCCTGAATTATATCAGTTGCAATACAAGCAGAAAGTTTTCCTTCTATTACCTTAATTTCTTTTGGCAGAGCCAAAGCACCAAAGGTGTGTTTTGTTTCATTCTCATTTACCCGTTCTGCCATTGTATATAAAACATATTTCTTTCCTTTAAAATCAACCGTACGGCAACTTAAGCCGTTAAATCCCATGGAAGCAATTAAAATATTGTCTTCGGGTTCTATGTAGGGTCCTTCCAATTGATCTGCTACTGCATATACAGTTCCACTGGTTAAAAACAAATCCCCCAGTATTTCTCTTTTCCCATAAGAGGTATCTTCTAACCAAGTGAGATACCATTTGCCTTCAACCTCAAACAAGTCCGGCATTTCAACGATGGAATATTGATTTTCTTTCGAATGTATAACAGGTGGTGTCTGTTCCCAATGGATCAGGTCTTCAGAATATGCTCCTGCAAATACTGCTCCTTCGGGCAACTCTTCTGTGGGTATTCTTGTAGCATATACACCGTAATAACCGGGCCGCTTATCATGCTTAACCACCATTAAATCACGGCAATCCATTATATTATTGATAGAGGTATTTTCTAATGTATTATACCAGCGTGAATCAGGCGACAGAATTGGATTGTCACTGTACTTTTCCCAGTGCTGCAGATCCTCACTTACTGCCAAACCAATGAATTGATGTTTTCCATTAGTAGAAGAGGATCTAATCGTATAAAACATATAGTACTTACCTTCATGTTCAAGGGTAGATCCCGTCCAGTTGGTCAAATCACCTGTCTCTCCTTCGGGTTCTGGTGTTATTGCAGACGGTAGTTCTACCCAATCCAATAAGTTATAAGATACCGCATGACCGAGGCTATCAGCCTCAAATCGAGAACGTTCACTTCCTGGTCTTAAATCCTGAAGGTAGAAAGCGTGAACTTCCTCTGTATCCTTCTTTTTGCAGTACCAGGTATCCCATTGATACATACCCTTGCCATGAAAATTCATTCTTTTTCTCCATTCCGGTGCTTATTTTATCTTTTTAATAAGGGAACCCAATGAATGAGTTCCCTTTGAAATAATTCATTGTATTGATTTGTCCAACTAAATTCGTATTACTTTACGTTTGCATTAAGCTCTTCAAGTGCAGGCTGTACTTCAGGCAGCTTCTGATTAACCCAAGCTGTCCAATCAGCTTCGATGTCCTTTGAGGTTAATAACTCTGCTATCTTAGTATAAGTCTCGTTTTCCAACCCAGAAGTTGCCTGTGCATAGGATTCTGATGTATAGAAGGAGAAATCAGCATTTACAGGAATAATCGTGGTCTTGCTTTCATCGCTAAAGATATCCATTGCATTTAGATAAATATCGCGTATCCATTGAGGATAGGAAGGACTGATTAATGCGAATCCATCACTGTTACCGCCAGCACGAGCCCATGGCCAAGTACCATTGCTGTAAGGATTAACATAGTCGCCATTTTCATCTTGCTTCCATAAGCAAATAACTTCTTCGCCTTCCATCTTCCAGTCAACATCTTTAACACCATAGTTGCGGAAATAGTAACCTTCATCAGATACTAGGTAATCAAGAACCGCCTGCCATCTAGCTGCTTTTTCATCGGAAACAGTATGACTCATTGCAGTTTGTGACCATTGGTCATTGGTCTGCCAGGTAAGTAATTTGCCGTCCGCTCCTTTTACGAATGCTAAATCCATAGCTTCCTGAGAATTGATCTCCGGATTAGCATCTTCAAAGATTTTTCTCATATTATTCATTTCAGCAACCGTTGTGCTTACTGCTGTTGCTGCAAATAATTTACCTGCTGCAAAGTTGTTATCTTTATCACCATCCTGAACCATCGGTTGATCAGCCCAGATAATGCCTCTGTCATATAAATCCTTTGTTGTTTTTACTGCCTCAAGACTGTTTGCGGAAGCAGCACCCCAGCTCCAGGTACCATCAGCCGCTTGTTCAAACGTCACTAAGTAAGGAGCAATAGAACCAGTGATATATTTAGGGAAAGCCCAGTTTGTTCCGGTAAGAATACCGATGGTGTTATTCGCACCGATCTTACCTGGATCCTCGGCAATAACAGTCTCAACAAGAGTTAACCACTCATCCCAAGTATAAATATTATCTTCTTTGTATAAACCTACGGCTTTTGCCCAATCCTTACGATAGATATAACCTTGTGGAATTGAGAAATTATATTTACTGGTATCCATTGCTGCTGGCCAAGCGTAAAGTTTATTATCTACAGCAAATTTTTTACCTGTTACCATAGTATCAAAAGCAGCCTTAAGATTAGGATATGACTCAAGATCATATGGTCTAAGTAATCCCGCATCTACCCATTCAAGATATTCACTGTAACGTGTAGGAGCAACATCTAGCATCATAATGTCAGGAGCTGAATCGGAGTTAATCCACATACGAGTCTGATCAACATAATTCGACCAGGTAAGTGGCCAAAAATCAAATTCTACATTAAAAGTATCACATAACCATTTAAAATTAGCAGCAACTTCCCCATTTTCAGTTAAACCTGCTTTTTCTGCATCGATTGCACTCATTGTAAAAGTTATTTTCTCAGCATATGGATTCTCTGATTCCCCATCAGTTCCACCTTCCTCTTTTACAGTGCCTGTACCATCTGTTTTCCCTGTGTCGGTACTATCTTTTTCTTTGTTCGTAGAACATGCAGCAAATGCGCTTGTTACCATGATAAGAACCAAGATAGCTGATACTATTCTTTTTAAATTTTTCACAAAAATCCTCCTTTTTTGATTTAAATTTATTTACAACTGCCTCAAGAAGAGGCTTATTGCTTAGATTGGTATAACTAACATCAGAACTGACATTTGTTATTTTATGACAAAAAGTATTATTATCTGACTTCATGAATTTATTAGATTTATGAACATAAAACGTGTTCATGATCTTGTTACTCCAATCGGCATTTACAAGCAAGCTTGTAAATACCTCATTCCGCTTTCATTATATCATGAACAAAATGCACGTTCATAATCTTTTTGTTTTAATCGGTACTTGCAAGTAAGTTACCAAATACCTTATTACGCTTTTATTGTAGCTTATAAATATTTGAAAAGGAATGTGATGTAGTCAGTATTTTTGGTGTAAAAATCAGATGCTTATCTCTCCTATTATCTGAACTCCACCGAGTCACCAGAAAGTAATTCCGAATTGTTTTTAATGTATTCCACTAGTTCTTCCACTCTGGTATAGGCAACTGCTACGTAAGTATCTGCAGCCCCATAATATACAGTAATTCTGCCAGTTTCTGCATCACATAGGGTTGCGCAAGGGAAGCAAACATTAGGTACAAAGCCCACTGTTTCATAAGTTTTTTCTGGTGTAAGAATATAATCTCTGGTACGATATAGCACCTTGGAAGGACATTCAAGGTCTAAGAGTGCAGCACCTATACTATAGACAAAACCATTGCAAGTTCCTGACACACCGTGATAGATTAAAAGCCACCCTTCAGAAGTCTCAATTGGAATAGGACCTGCACCAATCTTTAATCCCTGCCACCAACCGGAACCCCCTCTGGTCATTACTCGTCTATGTTTTCCCCAGTGCACTAAATCCGGGCTTTCACTAAGGAATATATCACCGAAAGGTGTATGTCCACTATCACTTGGTCTACTAAGAAGCATATACTTGTCGTTTATTTTTCTCGGAAATAAAACACCATTTCGATTAAAGGGAACAAAGGTATTTTCTAGACGAACAAATTCTTTGAAATCTTTCGTCATGCCAAGTCCAAGGGTAGGTCCACCAAACTCTGTACACCAAACAACATAGTAGGTATCCTCAAGTTTTACTACTCTAGGATCATATGCGTAGGTAGGCTGATATGGCTGACCACTTTCATCCTTCCACTGAATCTCTTCATCTGTTATATCCCATTTAAGTCCATCCTTACTATGACCAACATGTAGCATTGCTTTACCATGCTTGTGATCTGCACGAAACACTCCGGCAAACCCTTCACCAAAGGGTACAACTGCACTGTTAAATACCCTTGCTGTTTTGGGTGTTGGATTCCAATCAATAATTGGGTTTTCTTTATGACGCCAAATTACGCTGGTATCATCAGCACTTCTTTCCTGCCAGGGAATATTTTTTAATGCTTCGCCTATTATTTTAACATTACTCATATATAACCATGCCTTTCTGGATACCTGCAAACTTAAGGATGCAGGCACACTAACCTTTATTTTACAGGTACTTGTAATCTATACATCTTTAACTAGTCCATGTTTTTGTCTAAATTCGACACTTATCGTATTGCATTACTATAATGCATTTGTCCATTCTCTCTAAAAAATGAAATATCACCTTCAGGATTGAATTCGCTATCATTAACCACAAGTTTGTCGTTAATATATGCTCCCAGTAATTCACCATTTTTATCAATCCATAGTTTTGCACCTCTTTGCCCCTTTACAAAAGCTCTAATCCTAGCACCAGATGCTAGATCCGTAAAGGATATTGAAGAAGCTTCTCCTTCATTTACAAGGGTGTATAATGTACTGTCTTGATACGCGATTGGATATACTAAAATACTTGGATTTACCTCTGTATCCGTTACCGAACAAATCTGATTACTAACACCGGCTTCTTTCATTGCAAACTCGTACAGTTTTGCAACTACTTCCAGAGAATCACCAATTTCAAGGGATAGCGGACTATGTATCAACTTTCCTTTACCAATAGAAAAGACACGAACTTTATTCTCTCTATCCTGTGAATAAATCACTTTATTCAGTGCTTTGGAAGGATTCATAAATCCTACACACTCACGAAAACTGGTATAGTAAGATTTATCATCGATGTTAATTCTTTCAACGCTGTTACTATTACAAACTTCTGTTTTTAATCCAAGCTCATCAAATCGATTGCAGTATCTTCCATATTGATCAAGCTCTGCACAACCAGAAATCAATACCGTCTTACCGGCTTTCATATATTTAACTAACAGCTTCCAGGTTTCCTCCGTCATCATCTGTGTCGCAGGGAAGATAATCAGCTTGGGATCTCCGATTTGTGTTAAATTATCCTCCTTAAAACATTCTTCAAGAACTAAATCCGACTGCATTTTTAGATGATAATGTAAAGCGAATAAAGAATTAAATATACCTCTTTTCGCAAAACGACTATCTGGTGAATAATATAAGGAGGAAGGATGAATCGTCAGTATTTCTACCTTTTCTTCCTGTCTTCCACTCATATAAACTGCCATCTTTTCTTCCACAAAGGTTAAAAGTCTGGTGATATTCATATGCGGGGTTTCCGACTTGTCAGCTCTTAGTAAGCCAAGTGCTATCTCACAATTATCGAGCATATTGGGATCACTATTTAGCTGCCATTGCACCCAGTTACCAAAGGAGTATAATAACTTTCTTTCTAATACTTGTGCATATTCCTGCTCAGTCATTCTCATATTCCCTCGCAGGTCATCATAATGATAGACGCCTAACTCTTGTGCACAGCAAGGAATTCCCCTTACACGATTTAAGAAATATTCTGCAAATATTGCAGAATCCTCGTGCCATTGATGCCAATTAACCATATCAAAGTGACCTTGATAAACTTCATATTGCTGGGAAGGAACTCTCAAACTTTCATCCCTACCCATCATGAATAGCATATTGGGATTAGCACGCTTAACTGCCTGACGAAGATCTGCTACCCATCCACTATAGGACTCTCTTGCAAAGCTATTGAAATCAGCGGTCATGGCGTAATTAAGGTAAACATCCTTTCTATCATAACCTCTACTAAACTGCTCCAAGGCGGGAACATTAATATCCTCAAAAGTAGTATAGGTAACTGCTACGACACCCCATACTTTTCTTAATAGCGTAATATCGTTGTTATATCTCGTCTTTAGCCATTGAACGAAATGTATTCTTTCATGCTCATCTCCCGAAGGCCTAGCAGTAGTCCATCTACCCGGGATAGAATAAGACGGCTCGTTAATGGCATCCACAGAAACATTGGACCAGTTTCCAAATCGATTGGCAAAGGAAGTAAACGCAATAATTGTCTTATTTCTTGCCTCCGGATTATGAATAGGGCATTGCTTACGATTCCAGTGATTAAACACATAAGCTCCAAGCACAAACTGAACTGGAAGTCCCTGACATACAGCTGTAAAAAAGAAAGCATCCAGAGCTCGAAGAGATACTTCTTTTATGCTTCCTTCCTCTTCGTAGAACTCGTTATATTTCTGCCAAATTCCTGTACGTATGAGATTAAATCCCATTTGTTTAATTAAATTCATTTCCTGATTACAAAGGTAAACATTTAGATTGGTAAAACAATTTCTATTCACATCCGTAGTAAAATATGTTGTACCATGGATCGGGAAAATTTTATCCCCTTGTAAACAAAAATCTGTAGATTTACTTGCGTCAATGGTAAGCGGTTTAAATTCCTTCAATGTCTTACTTATGGTCTCATCGGATAATTTGTAGAACCCAGTAACTTCTTTTGCTAGAGATATTCCATGGGTTGTTACTTCTGCCTCAACCCGATAAAACCCTTCCACTAAATTCTCTTGTTGTATGAATTGTGCAAAGATATCGCCAGCAGAGTTGATATTTTCATAGGAATATTCCTTAATAAGTTCCTTGTTTTGCTGATTGTAGAGTCTAACTGAAAGAACACATTGTTTTACAGCATTACAGGTTGAATTTTTAAAGCGAATATCAACTGTAAAATTTGGTGTTTCCTCCTCTGTATATCTGGCGTATTCAGAAGTTATTTTTAATGAAACACTCTCTAAAAGTTCCAGAAAAATCATTTCAGATAAAAACTTAATACCTTCCTCTGTATTATAATAATCTGCTTTTCGTGGAGTAAAATTGAGGATAGTAAAAGCACCGCTTGATCTGTGTACCACTTTAGTAATCGGTACCGATAAAAGTCTATGATTCTCATCTCTCCAACCACAGATGGTAATAAGCTTAGCTTCTATATCACCAACCTCATCCGGCCAATCCATTGTTTCTTCTACTGTAGAACCAAAATGATAATTCACTCCATAGGTCTCCTCCATATCAGTGAATTCTCCAGCTTCATACATTTCCCTAATAAATTCATAGCGGGAATCCAAAACATCAAGAATGTGACCTTCACCCATTGCTCCAGTATTTACATATTCATCTAGTACACGTAAGGCACGGAGTGCTTCATTGGACTCTTCAAAATAACTTAGCTTATCTTCCTTCTTTATATAAGGCACGCTAAACGCTTTAACTCCTATATTGAAGATACTGCCTCCGCTTTGATAATATCTTAGGAGCTCACCTAGTCCTTCCTCTGGGTAATAGGGTCCGAGGAGATTGACAAGGAGTTCCGGTTTTGTAGAATTCTCTAAATCACCTGTTTCCAATAGAGTCTCAGCGCATATGTTTTTTACCTCAACTCTTATGTCATACTGCTCCATTATTCGATTAATTGCAGCGATGATTACTGTTTTACTTACTGTATTCTCAACTTGTTCACTATATAAAATGCCTACCGTCTTTGAGCCAAAATTCTTCAAGATTAACTCCCTTCCACAACATGAAGTTTAAAATTTTATTCTGTGAAGCTAAGAAAGCCTAGTGGAAGTGCATCGGGACGACTACAGGTGCTAATTGGTTTATAATAGGTTCCACTTTCAGAGGCATCATAAATCCCCTGCATGATATCAAGGACATGGAAGGCCATTTCGCCACTGGCTCTGTTCTTTACACCTTTTTTTAGACTCTGTGCCATATCGGCAATTCCAATTCCTCTGCTATTCTCTACATACCCATATAATTGCGGTATCTCGCTCCAATCAGCCGTTCCTTTTTTCTTAAAATAAACCGGGCCACCAAAATAATTTGGATCGGGTACATTAATTGTACCTTCACTACCATATATTTCAATAAATGGCAGCTTGTTACCCCAAGTATCAAAGGTCATAATCATATTTCCAACCGGTCCGGATTCAAAGTCAAGGACACTTGCAATATGTGTTGGAACCTCACAGGGTATGTTTTCACCAAAGCGATGCTCCGTGGTGATGGTTCTATTTGGGAAACTTCGGTTGGCAGTTCCACTAATTCTCTTAATTGGCCCGAGGAAGTTAATCAGAGCATTTAAATAATATGGTCCCATATCAAACAATGGGCCAGCGCCTGATTGATAGAAGAAATCCGGGTTAGCATGCCAGGTTTCTGGACCAACACCCATCATGAAAGCAGTCGCTCCTACTGGTTCTCCAATCCAACCATCATCCAGTAATTTTCTACAGGTTTGTATACTACCTCCCAGGAAAGTATCCGGTGCGCAACCAATCATTAATCCTTTTTCTTTGGCCTTTTCTAATAACATTGATCCATCTTCACGAGTAACTGCTAAAGGTTTCTCAGAATATACATGTTTTCCTGCCTCTAAAGCTTTCAGGCTAATTTCTGCATGGGTGGCAGGAATCGTAAGATTTAACACAAGGTCAACTTCAGGCAATTCTATGAGTTCTTCTACGGAACAAGCTTTCGGAATGTTATATTCCTTTGCTAGTTGTATTGCCTTGTCTAAAACTAAATCAGCACAAGCAACAACTTCAAGATTACGAAAAACCTGTGTGCAATTTTTAGCATAAATACCACTGATATTGCCACAGCCGATAATACCAATTTTTAATTTATTCATTTTAGCTCTCCCGGAATAACAATACCCTTTAAAAAACCCTGTGGCTTTTGCTCTAAAGTTTCAAAGGCTTGTTGGATATTGTCTAGTGTAAATGTATGACTGATTAACTTATCCATCGCAAAGGTACCGTTGTTTAAACAAGCTGCCGCACGTCTCATATCATCCATTTCATTATTAGAGTACAGTCCATGTGCAACCCTTACTTCGATGGATTTTTCCATTGCTGTCTTATAATCAAAGGCCGCTTCGCTTTCATAGGAACTCATGAGCACTAATCTGCCCTTACCTTTTCTAAGGCTCTGCATAGAGGTATTCACCGTCTTTGGACTTCCGGTGCCGTCAATCGCAAAATCCACCATATGTCCGCCAGTAATTTCGGCAACCGTGCTTACAACGTCCTGCTTTAATGGATTGATGGTATATGCTGCGCCATATTCCTTTGCAAGCTTTAATTTGTCATCATCAATGTCAACTGCGATTAACCCGGAAAGCAAATTACCGGACATTGCTTGAATACACCATAATCCCATAGCGCCACAGCCCATAATTAAACCATAATCACCACATTCCGGTGCAGCTGCTCTTATTACAGTTACAATACATTTTAGAGGTTCTCCAAAGGTATGTATTGGATTAACCTCTGAAGAAAGCTTCACACATTTTGATTTATGAAAAGCCACATAATCAGAGAAACCATCCATGTTAGGTAATAGGGCTGTTACAAGATCCCCTACTTTAAAATCAGTTACATTTTCTCCGACAGCTATTACAACACCGCCGCACTCATGTCCTACCGTCAACGGATAGTCGTTAATATGTCCCTTCCAGTGATTTAATTCCCAATTACATAGACCACAGACTTCCACCTTAACAAGTACTTCGTCCGGTCCATTTACTACATCAATTTCACGTAATTCCATAGTTCTTGGTGCAACCATATAAGCTCTTCTTGATTTCATACATAACCTCCAAATGTATTAATAACTAATATGTGAATTTACTGTAAAAAGAATCTATTATTTATTCTTATATACAACCTTAATATTAAAAAGTTCTGTTATCCTTTAACTCCACCCAGGGTTAATCCTTTTACAAAATATTTTTGAAGAAATGGGTAAATAATTGCGACAGGTAATATGGTAATTATGATACCTGCCATTTGGATACCCGTGGGATAGGCGTTTGGCCTAATACTTTCTGGTATCTGAGATACTACGGAGCCTATGGACTGTATCATATTTCGAATATGCAGCTGCAATGGCCATTTTTCTACTGATCTCATAAAGAGCATTCCGTTGTACCATTCATTCCATCTGTCTACACCATAATACAAAGCAATCGTTGCAAGCATTGGTTTCGATAATGGCAATGCGATTCTTACCAGTATCATTATTTCTCCCGCACCGTCAATCTTTGCAGCTTCACGCATTTCTTCCGGTAACCCCTGAAAATAGGATCTCATAATCATCATGTTCATGATGCTGATACCAAAGGGAAGAATCATAGCTGCATAATTATCAATGAGTCCCATGTTTTTAATTAATAAATATCCAGGAATTAGACCACCTTGAAAAAACATGGTAAATACTACAAAAGAGTTCACTAATCTTCTACCTGGAATTGGCTTTGAGAGTACATATGCCAATGTTACTGTAAGGAATAGGTTATAAGGCACACCTAGTAGCACAACAATAAAGGTTGTTCTAAACCCGTACAAAAGAGATTTCCAGCTAAAGATGAACTGATAGGAACTGAAATCAAGTTCCGGTGGATATAATAAGAATTTATTTTTTACAGCCACTCCATAGGGTACAATGGAAGTCAGAAAACTGCTGTAAAAAGGATAAAGTATAATTAATCCATAAAAACACAATAACGCAGTGATGATAATACTGGATGGTTTTGGCTTCTTAAATTTTTTATTTTTATTTACAGAAGGACTGATATTATTTTTCATTGTTTCTCCTCCTTATATAAGCTTGGCATCTTTGTCAAATTTACCAATAACAAAATTAGCAACTAATAAAAGCACACAATTGGTAATTCCCTTAAATAACCCTACCGCTGTACTCATGCTGTAATCTGCTGATTGTACAAAGGATATACGATATATGTAAGTATCAATAATATCCGCCGTACTATAAACGGTTGGATTATATAGGTTAAAGATCTGATCAAAATCACCATTTAAAGCATTACCCACCTGTAAGATAAGGAGTATTGCAGCTGTTCCCATGATAGAAGGCCAGGTGATATGGAGCGCACATTTTAGTCGATTTGCACCATCAATCTTCGCACTCTCGTATAAGGACGGGTCAATCGAAGCTATGGCTGCCATATAGATAATGCAGGACCAACCAGCTTCCTTCCAGATTGTTGTAACAATTAGAATGATTCGAAATATAATTCCGCTACTTAACCACTTAATAGAGGAGCCCCCAACTGCTTCCAACATACCATTAATAGCACCATCAGTAGCAAATAAAGCTAACATAATACCTGCAATCGTTACCCAGGATAAAAAATGTGGTAATGTAAAAATAACCTGTAGCGTTCTCTTTAACTTATTGGATACCAGCTCATTTAGACCAATTGCAAGAAGTATTGGCACTGGGAAGGTAAAGATCAGTTTCAACAATGAAATTACAATTGTATTTTTAATAACATTCCAAAACTCTGTTCTACCGAATAAGATTTTAAAGTTATCAAAATTTACCCATTCACTGCCTGTGATTCCTTTTGCTATGGAATAATCTTTAAATGCCAACTGTATTCCATACATCGGTGCATAGGCGAACACTGCAAAAAACACAACACCAAAAATCATTAATGGATATAGCTTTCTATAATGCCACATCTCTCTTCGCAGCCTTTTCATTCTTTCCCGATATGGCAATCTTTTGGGTGAATTTATTGCTTTCATTTTCATATTGCTCATGTCATTTCCTCCTTGTCGATTTTTATTATATTTGAAAAACGAAAGGGCGAAAATGTAATGAAGTTTGTTCTTTTGGTAATATAATCAGATAACAAATTCTTACAATCTATTGCTATAGAAAAGCACGGATACTAGCTTCCATTTAACTTATTAGACCGTTGCTTGCTACTATCTATAGAGAAAGGGCGCATATTACCTTCCTCACACACAGATGGACAGACATCTTGCCTATTTGTATTTCATTTTATCGAACATAAATGTTCGTTAATGTCATACAAAATATACAATCTGTCTGTCAAACAGTGCATTTCTGTAAGGTAATATACGCCCTTTGCTGTATTTTTACGTTATTTCCAACGATTCTTTATTCAAGTAACCTATAGTTCCATTTGCAGTCTGATTTTTATTGTCACAGTTGTGCCTAAGCCTTTGGTGCTTTCGATGTTTAGACCACAATCTTCTCCGTATTGAAGTTTTATTCTCAGATTAATATTAGAAAGTCCTATACTGCTTTTTGCCTTATCTATATCATAAAAGCTGTCACTGGGGGATTTCATAAAGGTTTGATTGATTTCCTGTACCTTGTCCTGGTCCATCCCGACACCATCATCAGTTATCTTAATAATTCCATACTCACCGTCCATATAGCCATGCACATTTACAGTTATTTTCTTTTCTGTTGCTTCCAAACAGTAGTTCACAGTATTTTCGATTACTGGCTGCAAGGACATCTTAAGCATACTATAGGGATACATGGCTTCATCTGTATCTATATGCATAACTAGTCTCTCATTATAGCGGATGGATACTATCTTGTAATAGTCCTCCAGGGATTCTATTTCCTTTTTAATGGTTGTGACCTTTCCACCCTTTATACTATACCTGAAAATCTTCGCCATGCTCGTGGTTATGACTTGAATTTCTTTTATTTTATAAACCACAGCAATTGATCGGATGCATTCCAAAGTATTATATAAAAAATGCGGATTTATCTGGCTCTGCAGAGTCAGCATTTCTGCTTCTTTCTGTAATAATTCCTTCTCATATAATTGAGAGGTCATATCAAAGATGCGTCGGTCTAAACTATAGATATTATCAAGCATGGTATTAATTCGATCAGCTATGATGCCAAACTCGTTTTGTTCTGTAACAACGATTCTATGCTTTCTGTTTTCATTTCCTATCTTATCAAGCGCTTCTGTAATTTGCTCTAATGGTCTGGTTATGCTGTTTGTCATAATAAATCCAAATACAAACACAATTATAATGGAAAATACGGATACTCCTATCCCCCAGTAAAAGGTCTTTGAAGAGTCCTGAAAAACCTCTCTTGTTGGAACAATATTAATCGAATTCCATCCAGTTGTCTCCTGCTTATTTATTAGGACAAAACTTTCACGCCCCATAAAATTCATTGTTTGAATATCTGACTGACCACCTATTTTATGATTTAAAATCATATTTCCAATTTCATTATTTATTTCATCTGAAGTATAATCAGAATTTAAAGCCATGATATAACCATTACCATCGGTAATAAGAACTGTAGCCCCTTCGGTGGCGGCTGTTGAATCCACAACTTCAAACATTAATGAGTTTTTCACCCACAAAATACACGTTCCCAGTTTCTTATTAACTTCATTAAACTCTCCGGAGGTATAGTAGATTGGAAGTACATATGCAAAGCTTTTATTTGAATATATTTTAGGTTCTAGAGCAAGGTTTGTAATATACATACTCTGTGTCAGATTTTTTATATCATAATCCGTAAGTAATTTCTTATAGGATGCATAACTGAATTGGTTAGTTATGGATATAATCGTATTCTTGTCATCTACAACGACAATATCAATTAAAATATCATTCGCATTAATAATGTTTTTATTGTAGTTATGAATGATTTCGATTAAATCAGTTCTCCTTTTAATATTACTGCTATTTGAGTTATTTAAATCCAACAATTCTTGCGTAAATTCATTTAGAACAATTGATTTTCCGATGGAGGACACTCGATCTAATGCCTGATTAATCAATGTATTTGTCTGTTGTATTGTACTATAACATTTCTCGGCGCTTTCACTGTTCTGTCGTTTAAACATTGTAACATTATAGAATAATTGAGTAATAAGAATAATGGCAATACAAAAAACAAATAAAATAACTAACTGATTGCGAAGACCCATGTTTTTTAATTTATTTATCATTTCACAGTTAACCTCCGTTTTGGTTAATCAACCATTTCAATTGGCTTCTGCCTATATTGTGTAGGTGTTGCTCCATAAGTCTTCTTAAATAACTTACAAAAATAAAAATAGTCGACATATCCTGCCTTCTCAGATACTTCAGCAATGGTATAAGAGGTTGTTACTAGTAATTTCTTTGCATGTTCCATTCGAATCTTGTTCAAATATTCCGAGTAAGTCATACCGGTATATCTCTTAAACAGGAAACACGCATAATTTTTATTCACATAAAACATTTGCGACAAATCTTTTAGCTTTATTTGCTGATTAAAATTCTTGTTCATATATTTTAATATTTTTTTGAAGTTTGAACTTCTTAGTTCATCATCCTCCATTTCAAATTCCGTATGTCCAAAGATATACTGTGCTTCATCCATCAAGGTATGGCACATAGCCACCATGCTTTCATATTTAGATTCCAGCTGCTGCCACTCACATAAATCCAACATCGAATTTTGAAATTTACTTGGAGCAATCAACTCTATATGCATAATGATACGATTCCATAAATAACATAGATCTTCGACACTATAGTTTTTCTCAAGAAACATCTGAGGTATTTCGTCAATTAATTGAGTAAAATCCACCAACTGCCCTTCATTTAATATCTTTGTTATTCTTATAATAAAGGGTATCAGTTTTTGTGATTGTGTTTCTTGATACGAATAAGTATCTATTTTATTAGTTATAAATAAACTATTTGCTGCAATAGATGCTTGTGTGATTAAATCAGGTATTTCTTCTATTGAATTGGATAATTTACTTATCCCCAAAGTCATAGAAAATCCCTGTCCTTTTATAGTGTCAAACAAATCATTCTCACAATTAAGGATATAATAAACCTTATTGGACATAGTAATATCAACGTATTCCAAATTTGGGGAATCCTTTAAAAGGTCCTTTATTCCAGACTCAACTATTCCATTTATTACAACAACCTGATAATGCGAAAATTTACTATGTAGTCCATACTGCTCCGGTTTAATTTCATTTGGCGCATCAATTATCATTTCAATAATTCGTTTGTTCTTTTCTTCTAGTTTTTGATCCAACTTTTTCTTCAGACGTTCCAACAAAATATCCGTTTCGTCTTCATCCACTGGTTTTAATACATAATCGAAGGCTCCTTGACGAATGGCTTCTTGCGCATAATCAAATTGGCCAAAGCCACTAATGATAATTACCTCGGTATCGAGCTCATGCTTTCTAATCTCATTCAATAACTCCATGCCGTTTAAAATTGGCATACGAATATCTGTAAAAACGACATCCGGTTTTTTCTCTAATATCTCCTGTAAAGCCAAAGTCGCAGATTCATAAGCACCTACTACCATTAATCCATAATTGTCCCATCTAAAAGTCTCCTGAATTCCCTTTAAGGTCCATGGTTCATCATCTACAAGCATTACACGATACATATTCTACACCCTTTCCCGAACATAATTAGTTAATTGAAATTATATCACAAGAATCCTTAGGTTAATTTTATCATCCAAAGAGAAGTTAGTAAATGTATAATAGTAGGTACATTATGAAATAAAATCAGATTACATAGTAGCTAGTTCACTATGAAATAAATCAAATTACACAGTAGTAAGTTTATTATGAAATAAATCAGATAAATGAAAGGCTTGTATTCAATTGAATACAAGCCTTTCATTTACACGCTCTAGAATAATGCAAGATTTAATTTCAAGTACTAATAACTTGATTGATTAATAACGGCGATCATTTCTTATAACATTAATTATTATATTTTGTATTTTTAATAAAATAACGAAACACAATACAACCGCCAGCAGCAATTCCTAATATTACCATTATTAGAATCTGCTCCCCTGTCTTAGGGATTGCGGTATCTGATGAATCGGAGGAATTCTCATTTAATACGTCATTATTGCCTTTGTTCTCATTATTGCTATCATTATTTTGATCACTATTCCCAACTTCGCCCTTGTTATCTTCATTATTTGTTAAATCTCCATCCTCTAAAGAACTACTATCCTTCGTCGGATTTTCACCCGAAGTAGAACCATTATCCTCGGGTATATTTCCATCTATTTCTTCAGTTTCAGTATTATCCACAGGCGTTGGAGTAATTTCAGTTGAGGAATCATCTCCATCATTTGAATTATCTTCCTCTGAAACATAACCATCTAGAGTTCCATATAAATCAACTATAAAACTATATGGTGAAAAGTGTTTTGCTGTAAACTGAACACATTCGACACCCTCCTCAGTTACTAACATAGATGGTAGTACATATAGTTTATTATCAATTATACATAATACTTTCAGTTTATCCTTATAAGTTTGAAGTTCATCCGGGATAGGAACAATTATATCTACTGTCGTTCCCTCTTTCGGTTGTACTTTTATTTCAGTACCTTTCTCGTAAATACTGATATCCATTGGGAATATAATAACTTCAGCATCTTTCATTATATCAATCTGCTGCAGTTTTTCGCGGACCATTACTTCTACAGCCTCATCCTTTTTTAAACGTATTTCTACTGATTTATTAAATACATCACCACCTGAAATTACTTGAATTTTATTAGGATTGCTGATACCCTCTGGAACTTCCACTACTGTGACAGTCTTTTCCTCTACCTCTTCTTCCGGAGTATTAGGTATCGGATTTTCGATGTTTGTATCGGCTATTTTAACAATAATCTTGGCTGTATCATATTTCAAGGAATCAAAAACTGAAGTAGCTTTTATGATATACTCACCAATCTCCGCATCAGAAGCCACACTGACTTTTCCATTGTCATTTACTGTTACTTTTCCTGTTTCATCATAGGTGGACCATGTTACACCTTTATCCGCATCACCTTTAGCAATTACTTCTGCTTGAAGTTGTAGCGATCCGCCTTTTACTATTGTAAAGGTTTTAGGGCTAACAGTAACACTAGTAACAGAAGCTACTTCCTTTACTGTTATGGTAGCTGTGTCAAACTTGCTTTCATCAACTAATGAGGTTGCCTTAATATTATAATCTCCAATCGCTGCATCAGAAGCTACACTGACTTGTCCGTTATTATCCACAGTTACGTTTCCCGTCTCATCATTGGTGGACCAAATTACGGTTTTATCCGCATCTCCTTTCACAATAACATCAGCTTGAAGTTGCTGCGCACCTCCTTTAACAATAGTTGAAGTTTTTGGATTAACGGAAACACTGGTAATAGAAGGTATTTCCTTCACGGTAACAGTAGCTGTATCTGACATACTCTCATCTGCTAAAGAAGTAGCTTTAATTATGTAATTTCCCGGTATTGCATCAGCAGCAACACTTACAAGACCATTATTATCCACTGTGACTTTCCCTGTTTCATCATAACATGTCCAGTTAACCGAATTATCGACTTCTCCGATTACGTCAACCGCTACTTGAAATTGTTGCGTCTCACCCAAATATAACGTTGTTGTCTTTGGACTGATTGTTACACTATTTACACCATCCGGCAGTTTAACTGTAATAGTTGCTGTATCAGATTTAGTTTCGTCAATAACAGAAGTAGCTTTAATTACATAATTTCCGGGAATAGCGTCTTGAGCTACATATACTTGACCATAGTTATCGACTGTTACTTTTCCTGTTTCATCGTAACTTGTCCAAGTAACCGATGTATCTGCTTCCCCTGTCACAAGCACGTCGACTTGTAATTGTTTTGATTCTCCTATTACTATTGTAGCCGTCTTAGGGATGACAGTCACACTATTTACAGCCGGTATTTCCTTTACAGTAACAGTCGCTGTATCAGACTTAGTTTCATCAACAACAGAAGTAGCTTTAATCATATAATTCCCGGGAGTCGCATCTGCTGCTACAGTTACTAGTCCTTTATTATCAACTGTTACCTTACCTGTTTCATCATAGCTCATCCAATTAACGGATGTATTTGCTTCCCCAGTAACAAGTACTTCGGCATGTAACTGTTTAGTTTCTCCTTTAAAAGCTGTAGAAGTTTTAGGAGTAACTGTTACACTTTTAATTGCAGCTGCTTCCTTTACCGTAATCGTTGCTGTATCAGACTTAGTCTCATCAGCAACTGAAGTAGCTTTAATTATATAATTTCCAGGAGTCGCATCTGCCGCTACAGTTACCTGACCATTACTATCCACTGTTACTTTTCCTGTTTCATCATAGCTTGTCCATACTACTGCTGTATCTGCACCATCACTAACAGTAACATTAGCTGATAGAGTAGTAGAGGTACCAGGGAGTACATCTACAACCTTTGGAGACACACTTACACTAATAACCTCAGGTGATGGAATATTATCAACAATACCCCCACTTGTCGCATAGGTTGGCTTCATTGAGGATATAAATAATCCAGAATCATATTTTTCATCCTTAGTATCAGCTATTACAATTTTAGCTGTATGAATTTCCCGTTCCATATCCAATAATGCAATAATTTTCTGTGGTGCTGAGATACCATTATATTCAATAGCTAAATTTATATTTTTATTTAATTTTGCTTCTGTTACTACTTTTAATGGTACATTTCCAGGGAACTTAGCATAATTAACTCCGTCTATAATAACTGCTGCACCATCAACTATGTCATTAAGATATTCTGGGAACTCATCTGAGCCAAACATAAAGATAAATTCGACCGCATTCTTTCCTTCTGGCACAGTAAATTGGAATTCCAGTGCAAACGCATCTTTAGAATCCAGAACCCCTGCCATTGTCTCTACATCTGTGTCACCAGGTGTACTATTTTGTACTGTATAGTTCGATTTCGTATTACTCTTTGGTGGTGTACCATTTCCCGAAGTTATTAAGATACCATCTGGTAGTGAGTAGGATACTCCACTCATAGTTCCTAAATTTAACTCTGTAAATATAGAAGATGCGGTTAGTTTACCTTTATTGGTTACTGTGCCTGATACTATTGATATATCTGGATTAGCAGTCACCAATTTATTTGCTAGCTGCAAAGCATTTGTTGGTACAGTGAACGTATTTGCAGCTGTTATTACTGTTGGTTTTATGTTTGATAGCAAAAAAATCATCATAAACACCATTGATAAAACCCTTACACTCTTTTTTCTTTTTAATATCATATGTCCTCCTTATTAAATTCATTAGTAAAAGAAATCCGTAGTACTAAATTACTATTACAATTAAAACTATATTACTATAAATATTGTTGCAAATTTGTTGCAAAACTCCTTCATTCGACATATGATTACGAATTTAATATAAAAATCAGCATAAAAAATACCACATAAAGACTTTTCTTTACATGGTATTTATATTAATCCTCTTCAACTATTACGAACTACCCTTTAAACAAATATCAGTAGAATTATTGCCAGATTAGAGAACCAACGCAACAATCAACCTTACTTTGTAACACTATATAGAAATTTGCATATCCTTGCAGAGGCTTCACCCGGTGCACCCTCAAAGAATAATGTTACCACCTGTAATTTCTCACCCTTAACAGACAGAACCTCGCTTTGTTCTAATAGAACTTCCCTTGGAAGTTCTATGAATACCTCATAGTCATCGGGTCCCTCAATTGAGTTTAGCACCTGATTATATACAATTACGTTTCCCGCTTTTACCTTTAATGTCTTCCCATTATCCTCTTTTTTTAGGATTGCAATTAATTGTGTTTCATTTTCAATGTTTACAATCATTCGATAGGAGAATCCACCATTTGCATTCGCATATCTAGACGTCCCCACCGAGGTATCACCTGTAGATCCAGTTCCATATTCTCGCAGTTTATGAAGCTCGTCATTTTCATATTGACCGTATCCTGGTTGAACGGTGTCTAAGCGATGAAATTCCGAATTTTCGTTAAACTGCTTTAATTCTATCTCTGATTCTGAACGTCCCATATCAGCAACAATCTTCCAATAGATACCATACCTCTCTTTATATTGAGAGTAATGTGGTACAAAGGTAAGGTTTGCAGCCGTCTTTACCATTCGGAAAGCCAATTCCTCTGTATCAGTATCTCTTACGAAATATTCGTTCACATTATTTATAAACCATTCAAATGATTCAGCTTCAACAACTATGGTTTCGTCACCAGTTTTGTTATATTCGGTTTCAATTAACTTAGTCTTTGGAATTGTAACATCAATACCCGTTGTAGTGGAAATCAAATCAGAGGTTCCAAGCAAAGCACTAAGCACCACCGGCCCGAAACGAAAACCTAGAACACCTTCCCCATCCGGCAATAACTCTGCCTGTATCTCCATAGGTAATACAACCTTTATCTCTGTTCTATTTCTAAACGGCCCTTCAACTAAGGCGTATCCTTCTTGTGTTACATAATCATAAACCTCATTATTTAAGTAAATCTTTGCTTTTGATGACAACCAATAAGGGAGGCGAAAAGCAATAATAATATCTGCTTCTTCCGAAGTCTCTATTGTAAATAAAACGCTCTCTCCTACTGGAATCTGTGAATTCAAAGTGAGTGTAATCTTTTGCTCCTCCCAAGTTAACTTAGAACTAATATACTGATTTACAATTAGAATATTATCCTTCTTGTAAAAGAAACTCTCACCAAGCTTTGTAAAATTTTCCATACCAGTTCCAGTGCAACACCAGAATTTATTAAACTCCTCTCCGAATACTTTAAAATATCCGGTATCCATAGGCTGAAAATAAGTAGTCATACCCGTGGAAGGATTCTGCGAAGACATAATGGAATTAAGAAATGCTTTTTCGTAGTAATCCGCATATTTAATTTCGCCTGTTATCTTATATAGCTTTTTGGTTAGCTTCAGCATATTAAAGACATTGCAGGTTTCACAATTACAATTTGTTCTTTCTGCATCCAGAATTTCATCGTGTCCGAAATGTTCCCATTCACTATTGCCACCCGTAATATAGGTATGGTTATGCAGGACGTTTTCCCAAAATGCCTTGGCATATTCCAGATATACCTCAACTTCACTCCCTGGTTCATCAGCAAAGGAAATATAACGGTTTAAGGCACCCAAAAATTTGGGTATTGTGGTATTGGCGTGCAGATCTTTTAAGCATTGATCTCCTGATTTTCCATCTAAAACTTTTTCAAATAAAGTCGTTTGATCAAATGCATGTGCAGCTTTTGCAAACTTTTCCTTACTTGTCAGCTGGTACAAGTCATACAGACAATCATTCATGCCACCATATTCAATCGCAAGAACAGTGTTTCTTGTAGTCTCAGACCAGCGACTCACTCTTTGATAGATCCAATCACCTAACCGAGTTGCTACTTCCAAAGCTTCTTGGGCTATTTGATCCAATCCGCTCCCCTTTGTTTGTACCACCGTTATAATTCCTGCTAAGGTTTTATGCATGGTATACCAGGGTACCCAGGCATGGGTGAAAATATTCGTTTGATTTCTCTCTACATTATCAAACTGTGCCTCTACCTTATCTGAATCAATGATGGAAGCACCAAACAGAAACCCTATTCCACTTACCTCCTGGCACTCCTTTAATCCACTTATTATATATCCTATGATTTCATATAATTTATTTTTTTGCATTGGTGTTGAATTCCTACTCTGATACGCTTGAACACAAGCGGTTAAATAATGTCCAAGGGTATGCCCTCCAATTAAAGAAGTTTCCCATCCAGGGTAACGTTCACTTCCTTTGGTATTCACACCTGCAGTCTCTCGAAACCCCGCCAGCAGTTTGTCTATATCAAAACTTAGAAGATACTCTATCTCTTTTAGAGTAGCATTTACATAATATTCATCCGTTAGTAATACATCCTTTAGCTCGAACGCTGTTAAATTAGTCAGATTAATTCCATTTAATCTCTCTTGGTTAGTTGATCTCATATTCACCTTACCTCCTTAATACTTCTTTATATCAAGTATAACAATTCACAGATTTTCAATAAATACAAAAAGGTATGATATGGTGCAAAAAAGTTATTCTATAATGAAAAAATGAGGCAAATTTTATAAATTTAACTAGTGTTTATTATCATATATTATCTGATTTATACTGCAAACCAGCACTCTATTATTGAATTATTTACTCTTTGCATTTTTTTCATGTTTGCACTATGATAATTCTATAATAAAACAAATCTTTGTGTTTAGAATAACTTAATTATTAATAAATTTTAATACAAAGTCTGATTAAATTATTAGCACAACTATACCGCGTAGCAATTATCTATAATTAGTTAATCAAGGAACTTTTAAGCTAAAATAAAAAACTGCGATACCGCTAGAATAAAGGAGATATCGCAAGATTATATGAGGAGGTGTTATCTATGCTAGTCTTTAACTTTGATACCACAAAATTATTTAATTATCGATGGTGTGGAAAATTTCAATCTCCTTCCTCTGATTGGGCGCATTTAGAAAGAAGTTTACTAGACTTTGAGTTAATGGTAGTAACCGAAGGAACACTATATATCGCAAATGAACTAAATCAGTATAAAATCAATAAGGGTCAATATATTTTAATGGGCCCAACAAGTCGTCAATATGGATATAAATCCTCAAATTGCAGCTTTTATTGGTTGCACTTTACCTACAATGACAATTCCAATGACCTGGAATTACAACACATGGAATCTGACAACTTCGTATACTTGCGTGGTCATCTTCTGATACCCGAAACAGGAACTCTAAATTCAATCGAACGCATCATAATTATGATGAAACAATTACAAGATTCTGATAAGCGTTACCGTGAAATAAGCTTAAATAATTATCTGGCATCCGCTGTTCTTGCAGAGCTTGCTAATCAAAGTGATGTGTTCAAAAAACAGGAAGAAGGCCATATAAAAAAACAGCTCTATAATGATATTTGTGATTATGTCAATTTACATATTAGCTCTAATATTTCAATAGAGGAAATAGCTTCTTATTTTGGATATAACAAAAAATACCTTACTACTTTCTTTCGAAAGCAATCCGGCATTTCAATTAAGCAATATATGTTGTTACTAAAAATGGATTATGCAAAAGCTGAACTTTCTGATACAAATAGAACAATTGCTCAGATAGCCTATGACATTGGCTTTCATGATGTGCATCATTTCAGCAATACCTTTAAAAAATATACTGGTTTATCTCCTACCAGTTATCGAAACAGTTATAATAAACGATTTTTATTTCATACTTAACTAAAAAAGTGAGAACTTCAATACAGAAGTCCTCACTTTTTTATTCGTTTGTTATGAATAGTTTATACTTAATTACTGTGCTTTTCTTCTTAATTTTAAGCTAGCTGCACCAAAAGCTAAAATTCCAAGACCAAATGCTGCTGCATAGTAAACTTCGCCAGTCTTTGGTACATCAGTTGTTGCTGGTGTTTCTGCTTCTGTAGTTTCTGCTGGTGCTGCTGCATCATCTGCAACTGTTATTGTCATTGTTCCTACTTGACCCATAACATAAACAGTAGGATCAACAAAGGTGGTATCCTTTGATGTAAAATATAAAGTACCAAACATATCTTCGCCAGTGCCTAAATCAGTATAGGTTGCAGTAAAGTTATTACCCTCACGTGTAACTACTACTTTATAAGATTTGCCTTGTTCTGCATCAGCTTTACCTGTATCCTTAATAACGTTTCCAATACCTTCAGGTGCTCCCCAACAATCTCCAGCTGAAGTAGTTGTAAAATAATTGGTTCCATCGGATACTTCAACACAGAATGCAGCATATGTATCATCTGGGTTTGTAGGTGCAGCTACCTCAACTTCAAATGTAACTGATCCATTATCAGGAAGAGCTATATGTGTTGATGCTGGAACTCCATCTGGAGACCACCAACCATTACTTACAAGAGTCTCGGACTCTGCTGCAAATGCAACCGCACTTGAAGATAAAATCAAACCCACTGCTAACATAACTGCCATAACACTTTTCTTAAACATACTAAATACCTCCCTATAAATTTTTTCATAAACTATTTACTTAACTATTAAACTATTCATTTAATAATTATAAGATACTACATTTTGAACAAAACGTCAAGTGATATAATCATAATTTAGGTGGTTTTTTTACTTTTATCTATAGTATCTTTCTCAATTTTTGTAAAATACGCACTATAAACAAGATATATTGATGATATGCATAACAAATCATAAGGTTAAACTCATTTTATATTATTAAACTTAATACTTAATTATAAAAAATTCCAAAAAAATTTACTATTAGAATTCGAACCTGGGCTTTAGATTAGTATCCCAAAGTACTTCCAGGATGCGTGCATGTCGATTTGGATCATATAATGGGTTCCCAACTATTTCTTCATAAGGTCTTGCATGATAAATCATAACATCCTTACCATCCTCTGTTGTGGTGAAACAATTATGTCCCGGTCCATAAACAGACTGGTCAGCAGCTGTACTTAATACAGGATTGCGCTCTTTTACCCAAGATGCAGGATCCAGAAGATCTGAATTTTCATCCGCTGTAAGCATACCAACACAATAGCAAGCACCTGTAGCACTGGCAGAATACGTCAGGTGTATTTTACCATGCTTTTTAAGAATAGCTGGACCTTCATTCACCCAAAACTCAACTCTTTCCCAATCATAGTCCGGTGTTGACAGAAGTATCTGCTTTGTTTTAAGTTTCGTAGGAGATTCCATCTCTGCTATGTAAAGGTTCGATATCATTTTACCGACACCTACCTTTTCCGCCCAGACAAAATAACGCTTGCCTTTATTCTCAAAGACAGTTGCATCCAGGGAAAATGCTTCAAAGGAAAATTCATCATCATCTGCACGTTGCATTTTGCCACATTCAATCCAAGTACCATTAATAGGATCGTCTCCTGTGCACTCTATTACATATGGTCTAATTGCCCAGATATCGTCCACATCGCCAGCAGCAAAATAAACGTACCATTTGTTATCCAAATAATAAATTTCAGGTGCCCAGATATGACAACTCATTATTCCTTTCTCATGTTTTGTCCAAATAGTAACCTCTTCGGCATCCACTAATCCTTCTAGCGTATCAGATTTTCTTAATATTATTCTGTCATAGGAGGGCACAGAAGCTGTAAAATAATACGTACCATCACTATGCCGAAATACATATGGGTCAGCTCTCTGCATAATCCAGACGTCGTTATTTTTTTTCAAATGTTGTTCCATTGTACAATTCTCCATTTCTTTTCTTAATATCTAGCAGACAGAATACTTTGCAACTAATTTTATTTTAACAATCCCGTAACCGCAGCACTTCATATCTACGAATTACGGGATCGTTCTAATGATTAAGTTACCTATCGTTTCATATATTTTCTTAATTAGTAGGTTCCCAGTCAATATTGAAGTATTCTTTCATAGCTTGTTTGTGATACTCATTTGCCTGTTGTGTTGCTTCGTCTGCATAATCAGCAGCTTTTTTCTTACCAGTATCTACCAGGGTATGAATACCAATCTTATTAAAGTAATCCACACAGAAGTTCCAGTAGCCAGCAATACTCATCCAACCATAAGGAACTGGTCTGGTAATAGCTGCGAAATAGCTATCCCAGTAAGGTCCATCCACGTCATCTGTAGGATATAAAGCTCTGTAACCAGCCCAAACTTCTTCATTCAATGTGAGTGGTACAGGCATAGCATCTCTAATTAGAGGTGCTCCTGATGCGTTTGTAATAGTTTCATCCTGATAAATTTCCAATTTAGCCTTCCAGCCATCTGCACCCCAACCCATGAATTTTAATAATTCATAAGCTTCTCTTGGATGCTCTGTAGATGCGGAGATACCACCCATATCCAAAGTAGCAACCGCATTGGCTACGCCATCAACCTTCTCTACGGAAGGAACTGGATAAGGTACATAATTAATATTTAAATCATTCTTGTATTCATCCGTATCCCAAAGATTCATATAGGTCCAATAAGACTCTGCCATTAATGCAACACGACCGCTGGAACCTGCCCATGCTGTAGAATCTCCTAACCAATTTTGCATGTCAATGGTGTCTACACCTGGTGCAACATAGCCATTTAACTTAAGATCTGCTTGTTCCTGCTCACCGATTGCCCATACACCTAAATTAAAGCCGTTTCCATCCCAGCCAAATTCGCCTTTAATCTTTTGGGAAGCTGCAATACCATACAAGCTGTCAAGTCTGATATTACCACCAATACCATAGTAAGCTGGTGATGCTGTCTTATCCGTGGTATCCTTAACTAATTGAATCATCTCTGCCCAGGTCCAGTTGGTAGCAGGCATTGGTTGGTTAAGTGTTTCCATTAAAGTACGGTCAATATAGATAGCACTTGGGAAGTATTTTATAGGAGCAGCCCATTGTCTTCCAGAGTCATAGGTACCAACAGCTAATTCATTAATTGTAGGCATTATGTTCTGATTTTCAGGATCTGCATTCCATAAATCTGTCATATCATACAGTAGTTTATTGGAAAGTGCATAGTCAGCATTACCGAACATAAAAGCATCTGGCATTGTGCCTGCTGCAATTAAGTTAGTTAGTGTAGTCTCATAATCTCCAACTACCACATAGGTAGATTCAACCTTAATATTTGGATATTTCTCCATGAACTTTTTAGCTAATTCCTGTGTAAGAACATCGCTATCAAAGTTCATGTAGGTTAATGTGATTTCCTCTGTGGTCATAGGTGGTAAGCCTGATTCATCAATAGCTGCTGCGTCTGTTGGTGCTGTAGTTCCTTCATTTGATGCATCCGGTGTTGCACCTTGTGTAACTCCTGGAGTAGTTTTGTCTTCTTCTTTATCACTGCCCCCAAAAACACAGCCGGATAAGAATGACACACATAATACAAGAGTCATTAGTAAACTTATTAGTTTCTTCATAATATCCTCCTCCAAAAAATAATATTTTTCATTGCATGGCTTTTACCATTCAATATTTATGAAATATCATTTATTTTTCATAAATGATTATTCACCTGTAATACCAGTACGATCAATACTTTCAACAAAGAATCTCTGCATTATAAAATACATAATGAGCACTGGACCAATGCTTAACATTGTAGCTGCCATTCGGATTGATTCATTATTATCCTGTGCAGTCCCTTGCATGGCCATTCTTTGGAAATTACCATAATTTACATCAAACTCCTTGAGCTGTATTAAAAGAGTGGTCCAATAACCCTTATCAGAGGTATACCCGGAAATATACAACTGCGTTAAATAAGACTCATTCCAATACCAAACAATTGAGAATAAAAACACTGTAATAATTGCAGGTACTGCTGACGGAATGGATATTCTAAGGAAAGATCTAAAATAACCTGCTCCGTCAATATGAGCTGCTTCAATTAATACCTTAGGCACTTGCTTAAAAAACTGATAAAAAATCAATATAAAAATTGGTGCATTCAGCCCCTGACCAAAAATAGATGGTAATATAAATGACCATAGGGTATTCGTAAGTTTTAGGTTATGAAAAAGCACATAGGTAGGCATCATGGTGATCTGTGATGGAAGTATATAAGAAAAGATCAATATTGCCATAAATAATTTCTTAAACCGAAACTCAAATCGTGCAAATCCATATCCAATAATAGAACACATAACAACATTGATAACCGTTGGTAAGCAGGTGATTACAACACTCTTAAAAAAGGTCGTTAGGTATTGCATGCTTTTTGCTGACTGAATGTAATTATCGAGGTAAAGTCTACTGGGTATCCAACTGATGGACGAATCCAGCAAATCGCTTAGACTCATAAAACTACGACTTATCATAAACAAGATTGGAAAGAGATATACAAAGCCGATACAAATGAGTAAGGCATATACAACGATTTGCTTTAACAGCCCATCTTTCTCTCTGGAGCCCATTAATAATTTATGTAGTTTATTCTTATAGACTTCTTTACTATATTTAGGCTGCTTTATTTTTGTGTTTTTCAATCCTAGCTGCATTTGACTTTCCCCTCCTTCTTGCTGTCTTTAGCGCTCTGGCTTGCTTCTTGCTTTCCTTCTTAAAGTTCTTAACCATCTTGTCATAAGCATCTTTTCTAGTAAGAAGAACTACTGCAATAACACTCACCAGTGCTGTTACAACTACCGAATATGCCCATGCCATCGCAGCTGCATAGCCATAACCCTTATTGCCGGCAAACATTGCTTGCTGAATAGCAGTAATTATACTGTTCTGCTCATTATTCGATAAAAAGATAATGGAATAAACTGCATTTAATAAAATCATTGGCTTAATGGTAGGCATTGTAATCTTCCAAAAGCACTCCCACCCAGAGCCTCCATCAATCTTAGCTGCCTCATATAAGGAACTATCAATCTTTTGGAGCGCTGACAAAAATATCAGGATTTGGACACCAGAATACCACAAAACCATAATCATATTTTGAAACAACTCTGTTATCGTCTCAGCCATCCAAGGATACAGAAAAGTTTCCAGTGCATCTTGTATTCCAAGGTTATTTAATGCAGGAATTGCTGCTGCTCCCTGATTGGATAATAAGTTCATAACAGGTCCACTTACAATGATAACCGGAAGGAAAAAAATCAGACGGAAAAAGCCTTTTAATCTAATCTTTCCATTCAATAGCATCGCTATTAGGAGAGCAAATACTACAATTACTGGTGCTGATATCAGTGTTTTGATGAAATACGAGCCTAACATGAAGGGGAAATCAGGGTCCCTCATCATAATATCTGTGTAATTGCCAAAGCCAGTAAATGTCGCTAACATACCCTTCGGTGTGATTTTAATAACTGCCAGACTGTACTGGAAGGATTCCAGCAATGGTTTGATTAAAAATATTATTACACCTATTAACCAGGGGGATATAAATAAATACCCCACTCTTGCTTCCCTTCTCTCTATTTTCCCTATCTTAATTTTTTTTATTTTTTGCTTTTTACTCATTTAGCTTCACCTACCTTATACGCCATCGCATTTATCAGATAACCGTCAACGGTTTGGTCATTCTTACTGTAATTAATATAAAGTTTAATTCCATTATCATAGCTAACCACAGTAACACCATTATCTAGACGTTCATGCTTTATGATAAACGAATCCTTAACTTTATCATTTACCTGCTTCAGCTCCTCGGTATATTTAATAATATCCTCTTTATAGGTTGAATATTTGGAGCTATAGACTTCTGCTGAATTGGTATAAATAAGCTTTGAGGAATCCTCTTTCGTAATATAGTAAGAGGGATAGATGCCTGCTTCGATGAGCTTCAATATATATTCCTGCTTATTCGCTTCGAAATTTATGTATTCAGAATACATTGGCATAACACCCTTTAGTACCATAGATAAAAACGGTATCTCTTCATCCTGAAAATTATACGTTGATGAGCTAACCGGCATATCAAGATAGGCATCGGTATAATTCCATAGGTAGGAATTTGGTTGATTAAGTACCAAATCAAAATCCTGATCCATACCTGATACGGTATCAACATACTGCGTCATTGTGTCCTTCCTGGAATAATACTTACTGTCATAGCTGTAGGAAAATAGATTATTCGTGATTCCTGCTAAGGAAATATCTTTGATACCTTTTTCAGAATAATCCTTCTTTAATATGTCAATATAGTAATCACTTCTGTCTGGTGTCAGATACAAGAACTCTTGATAAACCTTTGCATAAGACCATTGTTCATATAACCTTTTATTTACTCTTTTTACTACATTGAATGTTGAGGCTGTCTTGTTTTCATCGGGATTGATACGCAGTGCATCCTGATCCAAATATAAATGTTTACCAGACTCATTCACTTCCTTCATAAGATTAGTCAAAGCTTTCGTTCCACCGATCGCACTATCTGCTTTATAGCTCTTAATCGGAAGATCATACAGACCACCCGCCTGCCACCCTTTATATATGGAAAGCAAATTAGTCACGCCTGCTGACTCTAAATCTTTGTAAATGTCACGAATATCCTCCGTAGTAGTCATGGTGACAGTACTTTTCGAGAGAAGTCCATTTTCTCGTTCCGTTCCTAAGAAATCTACTCTAGTGTTATAACCATTATCCTTCGCTGTCAGTTCGCCATCCTGTAATAAGTAATCACGATACCTGTTAGCTAACCCACTATAATTGGCAGAATCACTATTTACTAAGCAATATTTTAATTTAATATCACTATGTGACCTGTCTTCTTCCACCTCTTTAACGCTTCCCGAATTACTATTGTTGGTTGGCTGTACATATACCTTTCTAAGGATGAACTTAGGATAGATTCGATTATAATCAATTTTTACACCGTTCGGATATGCTTCCAAGCTGGCTCTTTCCGCTCCGCTTTCAATAATACCCAGGTACCCAATCTTATCCTCTGTATGAACCATTCCAAAGATAGGTGCCATGAGGTTTTCTTCGTCATTTACTGTATCTAGCCAACCTTCTAATAAGTTTAGTACTTCTGTTTCCCTAAAACCAATATCATCACCATAATACATTCTGGAGAAACCACCGGTAATTTTATGTTCTTTATCGTTCAGATAAATCAGAGAACCGTTGCCATCCGGAATCAGCATATAGCCTGGTGTATCTCCCAGATGAGTACTTCCCAAGAAAGGAAATACATTAATTGCGCCAATATAATATTCCTTGTTCGAATCATCTGTGGTATATTTTGAGCGATTTTCTATGATAGAAGAGTCTGGTATCTCAACACTTAAGGAGTCTTCCACTAAGGTTACATATACTTCAAAGTAAAACTCATAATCCAGAAATGATACGTATGCGTGAAAGCCATTCTCTATATTCTCGATCGAAACGCTTGAGTTATCATTAATTAAATCTGCCTGTTTCTGATCATTTTTACCTTTACCGTCTATCACATCCAGTACAATACCTGAACCCATAAAGCCCTGCCACTGCTTATTGATTCCAGCATCATCACTTAGGGCGGAAGATTTAAGTTCCTGTCCTGTTACCTTATCCTTTAAGGTTATGGATAGTGTTGGTCCATCCAGATAGAGCTCATAAGCTTCATTTTCTGCGACTAGTGTATTACTATAATGACTTGCATTCTCAGCCGGATAGTTAATCTCCTGCTTACCTGGATATGTTACGGCTTTCTTATTCTCATTCGTCTTCTGTACGATAACTGCAGCTAAAATAAGCATTAATATAATTACAACAGGAATGAGTTTTTTTATAATCTTTATTGCTATAGTAGGTGTTCTTTTAGAATCCAAGTCGATGCACCGCCTCTCCGCCAATTGCTTGAATAAAGTCTAAAACCTGTGACCATAGGAGATACAGGACAAATACTACTAGTAGGATAATTAAAACTGCAAAGAAGGTTAATGCGATTACTTTTGCTGTTTCCTTCAAGGTTATGTTATTAATTTCTTTAATCGTAATAATGATTAAGATAACAATCCATGCAATAATTAATTGCCCCGGAGCCTTAATCAAAAATTCTTCATTTTTCGTAAGAATATGTGTAAGCAAAAATACAACGGGCTGAAAAATAATATAAGGAGTAAGGCAATAAACAAAGGCACAATAAATTTGCTTGAAGGAGCCTTCCCCATCATTAATAGTACAGATCAAATAATTACAGCTTATTAATATCAAAAATGCAATTAACACGGTTCCGATATCAGATAATACGCTATAATAACCCTCAATGGAAGGCTTATATAAAAAACCACTATAGTATTTATAAATAACATTAATTGTGATAAACACTGCTAGCAGAATATTAGCACTAAGATAGGAAGCTTTTCCCTCCCACCGTACTCCGTAAGAACCATCAATTGGATGTTTCATAAAGTAAAGGCTATACCTTACCCTGGAAATCAGTGGTATTCTCTTAATCTTTGCTATCTGTTCATTAGCACCATTAAATATCCCAAATTTCTTATGAAGCCTCTTAAGGATTCGAAGGATAATCAGTAATACTAGGATAGCCCCTACCGTGGGTATCAGGTAATTACTAATCCAGTTGTTACGGATTTCCCAGAAAGCATCGGAATAAGTTGTGTCGTCAAAGGACAGTTTGGCAAATTTCATTGCCTCAGTATAATTATCTTCCTGAAGTAGTGCACGGCCCATAGCTTTATTTGAATAAGCAAACGTACTGTTTATCTTTAAAATTTCTTCTAAAGGCTCTTTACTTTCCGTATATCTACCTTTGGAATACAGGTATAAGGCATTATGCAACAACCCAGTAAACTCGGTGGGTTTATACACCTGTATTTTGTTCATGTCCGAGTCCAAAATGTAGATGTTGTCGTTTTTATCTACACTGATTGCTTCAATCTTCTTACTTAGACCTAAACGTTGCTTCCCATCATCACTCCCACCAAATACAAACAGCATTGCTCCTTCATTACTGAATTCATAGATATAACCTAATTGGGATACCATATAAACATTATCATGATTGCCAGCTGTAACAGCAACTGGGAGACTATCCCATTGATCAGGATTAATTATATTCTTTCCCGCAATATTAAGCCTTTTCAATTCGTTATCATCTGTGCTTTTCGGATTGTCACTCTGTTTTCCTCGGGTTACAGTATAGATAAGACCTTTCTCATCAATTGCCAGATTATCAGGAGTTGCAGGTTTATTACTTACCTTTTTTGCTTTTTGCGCATCTGTACTTACGATACTCATAAATTTATCAACAATAGATAAGTCAGTAAAGTTGGTACCGAAGTAGCCTAAAAAGGTTCCTCCCTCCGTAGGGCTAATCTGAACAATACCATTCATATTAGCTTCGCAGATGACAAACATAATCCCTGCATTGTTTACAACAATTTTCAATGGCATAAAATCCATTTCATCTCCATATAATGGGTGATTTGGCTTGCCATATTCATTAACAACTTTACCCTCTGCATCAAATACAAATATTTTTTTCGCATCACGGTCTGCTACATAAGTCTTCTTATCCGTGGTTACATAAATGCCGCAGGGATTCATAAGAACATCTGCGCCAAATTCTTTTATATAATTACCTTGAAGATCAGAAACAAGAATTCTTTTATTTCCAGTATCCGCAATATAAATTTCTCCATCTTCGGTAACCATCAAATCCTTTGCACCAACGATTGTGGTGTCACCAATTTTTGAAATAGAGGATCCAGGAACATAAGCTGCCTGTGTTACTGTCATATAACCATCACCAGTATGTGTATAGGTTTTATAAGGAACCTCAGCATATGCTACCCGAGTATTCATGGTCAAAACTGATAATACGATGCAAATAAGTAATGTACTTAGCAGAAGCTTTGGATATTTTCTCATTTTAATATAATCCTCCATGCTATTTGGAGGATTTCCCTCCTTCTCTCCTGATTATTTAATACCTGAATGCGCCATAGTGTTCATGATACTATTTTGCAGAACGATAAACAGGATTAAGTTAGGTATAAACATAATCAGTAAAGCTGCTGCTGCCAAACCTTGCCCGGCAATATTCACGCCACTGGAAATATCTGTTTGGGTTGCCAGTGTATTCATGTAAAATCCTAAAGTTTTTAATCCCTCATCATTGACATAAAAATTCGATGTTTCTAAATTAGCCCATACCTGCTGGAACACTAAGATTGCTGCTGTCGCAATTGCAGGCTTGATCATTGGAATAATGATTTTAAAATACACCTTAAAATCATTTGCGCCATCGATATAGGCAGCCTCTATTAAGGAATCCGGCACCTGATCAATGAACTGTTTAACAAGAAAAAGTGCCACAGGTAATGGTATCAAAGGTAGAATATGAGAAAAATATGTATTGGTTAGGCCTAACATATTCACGGTCAGATATCTCGGTATCATTACCGCTACTGGTACAAACATCAGAGCTGCCTGATTAATATTCATTAAAGCAAATTTCCCTTTAAATTTCAGCTTAGATAATGCAAAACCTGCTGCTGTTGATAAAACTATCGAAGAAAATACTACCGTTCCAGTAACTATGATACTATTAAACACATAACGGCTCATTGGTATACCAGAGGTTCTTGATAACTTAAATAGTTTAGTAAAATTATCAAAGGTAGGATGTGACACGAAAAACTTTGGTGGAAATGCGAATAATTCTTCCATGGGCTTAAAGGCATGATTAATGATAAAAACAATCGGAAGCCCCATAAATAGTACCAAAGGTAATAACATAATAATTATCTTGATTTGACCTTTTTCAAACCTGTTAGGATTGATTCGGTTACCCTTATATGCCATACTGAATCTCCCTCCTAATCTTCATGGAATAATCTTTTTGAAATACTGGAAAATAGATAAATAATTCCAAGTAGTACAACTGAAACTGCTGCGGCGTAACCCATTTCGTAACGGATAAAGCCATAATCCTCTATATGATTTACGATTAATTGACCATAATAACCCGGTGTCGGATTACCAGCCAGCTGGGTACTGATGATACCCATCTGAAATGCTCCTACGATGGACATAACCGCTGCAAAAAGCATCTGTGGCTTCATGGTAGGAATGGTAATATAAACCATTTCCTGGAAGCGGTTCTTTACTCCGTCAATCGCTGCCGCCTCATATAAGGTTTCATCTGAATTCAAGATACCTGCGAGGATTGCCAAAAAGCCTACACCCATACTACTCCATAATCCAATAATGATTACGATTGGAAGCAGATATCTGCCATCCACCAACCAGATAATTGGGTCATGAATGATTCCAAGCTTCATTAGCCAGCTATTAATATAGCCAGTCTGGTCACCAGAGAACATAACCTTCCATAGAACCATCATGGCAACACCGCCGGTCATACTTGGTGAATACAAGATCAGAGCTAAAATAGTTCTAGTCTTTTTCGTCAGCTGGGACAGTGCCCAGGCAACGATAAAGGATAGTACGTATCCACCTGGTCCTACGATGAGAGCGTATTGAACCGTATTAGGAAGGACATTTTGCATAAAAACTGAATCTTTTGTAATTAAATTAATATAGTTTAGAAAGCCTGAAAATCCCGGAACTTCTATTGCATTAAAATTGGTAAAGGATAATCCGATTGCAATGACTACGGGGATCAGAATAAATATTGCAAACAAGAGTGCATAAGGAAACAAGAAGATATAACCATTGCGATTCCTATATTCTCTTCTGCCGATTGAAGCTTTTCGTTTCATTGTTAATTCCCCCATTAGTTCGTATTGCCAAGAATCTCATTAATAGTATCTATTGTAGGAACCTTATATGGCGTAATCACTTTGCCATCCTTATTATATCCGAATTCCTCGAGCTTTCGCTCTGTTTCGCGGTTAATGTCCTTCACTGCCTTATCAATTCTTGTCCTTAAGGTCATACCGTCTACTACGATATTATTAAATGCGTTACTGTATTCTCGTTCCAGCATATAGGTACCAAGAATTCTTGGTGATTCCAGTACCCATTTGGACTGATCAACAATAACCTGCTTATCCTGAGTATTCCAAGGTAATGCTTCGAAAGCTTTCAAATTAGCAGTTGGCCACATATAATCATCTCCATAAGCCATTTGAAGTGTCTGACCAAATTCAGCCTGTACTTCAGTGGAGGCCCACCATTTCATATATTCCCAAGCCTTAGCTTCTCTTTCCTCGGTGGATTTAAATAAGATTGTACTATTTGCCCCACCGGCACTATAACGAAGAACTTTACCGTTTTCATCTTCTATTCCCGGCATTACAGAAATGTCCCAGGAATCTGCAATTTCAGGTGCAGCATTGATGAGCATGCTATACACATTAAAGTCTGCAATTCCTATTGGTAAATCACCACTTCTAAAATGTTGATAAAAGTTAGGAATAGAAACAGGCAAATCGTATACGGTGAAAAGCTCGGTTAATTGCGTAATACCTTTAATCGCTGCTTCGCTATTTAATGTCGTATCACCTGCATATTCACCATAAAGAGTCGCTCCGTTCTGGAATAATAATGGGGTTGTACCCTGGAAGTTTCTCATTGCTATCATACCCGCAGTCGGATAATAGAAATTCAAACCTCTCATCTGAAGTTCAGGAAGCATATCAATTACATCATCCATCGTATCCGGTACTTCAAGTCCTAATTTATCAAGTACATCTTTTCTATAGAAGAGTACCCAGAAATTCATAGTCTCAGGAAGTGAGTATATCCCGCCATCGATGGTAGATGGTATCAAAAATCCCGGTTCATACTGACTGGCAACTTCTTTAAAATCATCAAATTCAGCTAAATTTTTAGTAGCTCCTCGAATAGCCAGATCATATGGCTCTATCGCATAGTTGACACCGTCTGCAATATCAGGAGCATTACCGGCTGCGTTCGCCAAAACAAGTTTTTTAGCGTCGGGCATCAGAGATAAATCAACATGAATTTTTGATTCAGGTGTAAACTTCTCATCAATCATTTTTTGCATAATCTCCAGATACTGTCTGGGATAATTAACCCATACCTGTATATGATCTTCATTTACATTGGAGGTAGAATAAGTTTGATCAAAAAATGAAGTAAAGAAACGTTTTATACTATAGAATAAATTCTGAAAGAAACCAATCTTCTTTGGAAGCTCTGCACTATTCTGATACAAGTAAATCCGATCAATTCCCAGCTTATTCTTATTAACCTGACTAAGCAGATTGGCTAATTGAGTCGTAATGGAATTCATACTGGTAGATAACTCTGCTACACGTTCTGGCATCTCACTAGGGTCCTTAGCAAAGCTTCTTAACTGTGTGGAAGCAATGCTGATGGAGCTGAAAACAGCAATCTCACCTTTCTTGGGCGAATATATCTTCATGCTATCGTATAAGGAATCAAGTTCGTCTGCCCAACCATAGATGGTAGACTGGATATTAGGTATATACTTTTCTATTTTTAAATCTCTGTATTTATCTTTATTAGTACCAGCTACCTTTGTAATCTCCAGAGAAAGATCATTAATCTCACCCATGATTTTACTAACACCTTCTAATACCTCACGTGTGTTCGCAATGTTAATGGTAAAGGAGATGGTGTGGCTACCTTCTTCAAGATATAAGCTAAGGTTATTCTTATCAGAATCCTTAAGGGTGCTCGTCTTATACTCTGTAGTATAATTAAAGGGGTAAGCAGAAAATGCTGTATTCGGTATACTTCCATCCACTGCTACGTCAACAAATACAGGGAACCCACTTTTGTCCGTCTGAATATAATTAAGAGCAAGGTTGTAATATCCTGCTTTCTCAACAGTAAACTCATAAGTAACTCTTTGTCCGGCATCCTTAAAGGAGTCTCGGTCAATAGTATTAAGGCGTGTATCAGATGTATTATAGGGAGCCACCGCAGTATCATATTCAGCTACGGAACGGATGGATGAGTCATTACGATAGGTATACTCCTCGCCCTGTATTGCGATCAGCTCATCGCCTGCAGCTACTTCTGAGGAGCTATATTCTGGAATTTCTGTAACCTTTTCCAGATACATATTACCAAGCAGTACCTCTCCCTCAGAAACCTTCAGTGTCACCTCGTTTTGCCCTTTTTGCAGCTCTAGGATAAGCGGAGAGGAATGTCTGTAGCTTGCATCCATTAGATATTTGGTTTCCCATTGTATTTTTTTATCAGGTAAAGATACTATTTCATTATCATAACGGTCATAGGATTTTTCTTCCTTTGAAATCCAGGTAGATTCAAATAATAAACGCCTGGTTTCGTAAAAAGGATAATCTCCATTCAACTTCATAGATATCTCAATGGGTAGCATGGAATCATCATTGGATAGATAGTCAAACCGATAAAAATATCGACCAGTTTCAGGAACATCGATAGTGAATGTTGCTGTGTCTCCTATCCCCATCTGCACAACCGAATTCTTATAATCATAATTATCCGTGGTTACGACAGCACTGCCAGACTTTAGTGCCTGGTCAGATTGAATCTCGTAGGAATCTCCTTCATAAAACGGAGCTGTGTAGCTCTTACTTACATTCGAATAATTAGAATCGATCGACTCATTAACAAAGGTATCCATATTATATGTACTGGAACTAGATGTATCATCATTCTCTGCAGCTGTAGCTTGCATAGGAATGCTGCTAAAGCCTAGTAAGACAGACAGCGTGGCAGCTATAATACGTGTTGAACACTTCTTTAACATAATGACCTTGTAGGCTGCATTATTACGAAACAATACAAACCTACACTCCTTTCTATCATCACTGTAACTATAATTCCTAACGCTTTATTCCAACTCAAGTTCAAGATGAAGTACACTACAAGCTGGAATTGTGAATGTAACCTTATTACCAGTTACAGAGTTCGTCGCGAACTCTTTTGTCGTTACATTCTCAGGGTTTTCAAAGGTATTGTAAGCCTGCATGTTACCTGTAAGAATTGTCCCCTTTACTGACTTAACCTTTGATTCGTACAGAACGCTTTCGATCTCATAGCTTTCCCCAGCTGAAAGATTATTTAAGGTGATATGTATTTTGCCGTCCTTGTCGACGGATACTGATTCGTGGAGATTAGGAACCATAAATTCATCTTCTAACCCAATACTCTTTGTTTCTATTCTGCTTTCCAATAGCTCTGAACCCTGATGGTGTTTATACATATTAAATACATGATATGTAGGTGTTAATATCATCTTTTCGCCTTCTGTCAGAATAACCGACTGAAGAACATTCACTATCTGGGCTATATTAGCCATCTTTACACGGTCACAGTGCTTATTGAAAATATTCAAGTTAATTCCGGCTACCAATGCATCTCTTATGGTGTTCTGTTGATATAAAAATCCGGGATTGGTGCCAGGCTCACAAGTAAACCAGGTACCCCATTCGTCAACAATCATTCCTATTGCTTTCTTAGGATCAAATTCATCCATAATTGCACCGTGACGATTAATTAAGGTCTCCATATATAAGGTTTTACTTAAGGTTTTATACCATACCTTCTCATCAAAATCAGTAGCGCTGCCTTTTTCCATCCAGCCTTCCGGATGTGTATAATAATGAAGTGATAAGCCCTGCATAAATCCATGAAAGAAATCCGGTGCATGTCTGTGTGTTGTCTCAAGTACTTTTCTGGTCCATTCATAATCATCAACATTTGCACCACAGGCTACTTTATATATAGGGTTCTCATGATTATAGTTTCTTACAAAGGTTTGATACCTGCGGTATTCATTCCCATAATACTCCGGAGTCATATTACCTCCACAGCCCCAGTTTTCATTACCTACAGCAAAATAATCCACCTTCCAAGGTTCAGGATGACCATTCTTCGCTCTAAGCTCTGTCATTGGAGATAAGCCATCATAGGTAAGGTATTCTACCCATTCCGACATTTCCTGAACAGTTCCACTACCAACATTACCATTAATATAAGCCTTACATTCTAATTGGCGGCATAGTTCCATGAATTCATGTGTCCCAAAGCTATTATCTTCTAAAACACCACCCCAGTGAGTATTAATCATTTTTTTACGGGTTTCTTTTGGACCAATTCCATCTTTCCAATGATACTCATCTGCAAAGCAGCCACCTGGCCAACGAAGTACTGGTATCTTAATATCCCTTAATGCTTTTACTACATCATTTCTCATTCCGTTCGTATTAGGAATCTCTGAATTCTCTCCTACAAATATTCCTTCGTAGATACATCTTCCAAGATGCTCCGAAAAATGCCCATAGATTTCACTATTAATATGTCCTTTTTTAGCCCTAGGATCTATACTCAATCTAACCATGATGCTCTCCTTTGTTTAAGCTGATATCGAATTGATTAATTATTTAATTAACTTTAAATATAATTTACTACATTATGATGAAAACGTCAAGCCATCACATGGATGTTTTTATATATTTTATATAGTTTCATGTTTTTGTTAATTATTGGCTTATATATATAGGCACAATAAAAGGAATATTACGTACGTCTAATTGGTATTTATATATGAAGTTAATGCTAAATACATTATTTCATAGGTATCAGTTAACCGTTATATTTTCGCCTTTCATTTATTTATAAACATTAGTTGAAAAATGAAACAAAACAGTATATAATGAAATAAACAAGTTTTAAACTTTGTCATATTACTTGTAATGATAAATTTTAATGGTATCATTACACATTAGTTTCCGAGTATCAAACAAATAAAAGTACCTAGAGAGGATGACATTATGAGAAAACTGAAGTTAATGCCATTATGCTTCATCGTAGTTACAGCTGCTTCCATTGCTTTAACAGGGTGTGCAAAAGAAAAAGGTTCCATTGAAAGTGAAAATATAACGGTGACAGTAGCACCAAGTGTTCCGCCAGCAACAGTAACTCCGGAGGTATTTGAAGAGTTCCCAGATGAATATGCAGATGTCAATTTATCAAAAGTAACAGTGCATGATCCCTCCATCATAAAGGCAAATGGATCTTATTATGTATTTGGATCGCATATGGCCTGGGCAAAAAGTGATGATCTAATGAACTGGGAACCTTTTTATAACAACATTAACAGCAGCTATGCTACTATATTCGGAACAATATGGGCAGAATGGTGTAAGACACCCACGAATCCGAATGTTGGGGGAAATCTCTGGGCACCGGATGTTATCTTTAATAAAGAGATGAATAAGTACTGTATGTATATGAGTGTGAATGGTGATAACTGGAGCTCTTCCATTGTTCTATTGACTGCCGATGATATTCAAGGTCCGTATACTTATGTAGGTCCGGTTGTATACTCTGGTTTTAATATCACTGACAAACCGGTGGAGAAAACCGATGTATATCAGGTTTTAGGAGAAGGAGCAGATATTAATCGTTATCAATCCACTTCAGATACCAAAATCAATGCGATTGATCCCAATTTACGTTATGATGAGGAAGGAAATCTCTGGATGTCCTTTGGCTCCTGGTTTGGTGGCATCTATATGCTGAAGTTGGATGGCAGCACCGGGTTAAGAGATTATACCTATACATATACCACTGTTGAAAACGAGTCCGACCAATATTATGGTTATAAACTAGCTGGTGGCCACGCCGTATCGGGAGAAGGCTGCTACATCAATAAGTTCGGTGATTACTATTACATGTACATAACCTATGGTGGATTAACCGCACAAGGCGGTTATCAGATGAGAGTCTTCCGCTCTGATAATATTTATGGCCCCTATGTGGATGAAAACGGATTATCTTCTGTTTATACCGAATCAGCTAATAACCTAAGTTCAACCAATGGTGTAAGGATTATGGGTTCCTATAAATTTTCTGGAAATGCTGTTACCCGTACAGCACAAGGCCATAACTCGCTCCTACTCGATGATGATGGCAAGATGTACATGGTATATCATACCAGGTTTATAAAAAGCGACACACCTTCTAACGCAGAAGCTCATCAGGTCAATGTATATCAGCTCTTTCTAAATGAAGATGGTTGGTTGGTGTCTGCTCCTTATGAATATTCAGGTGAGACAATCTCTGCAACAGGCTATGATAAGAAGGAAGTTGTAGGTGAATATGAGTTTGTTTCGATTCATCCCACCATGTTTTATCAGATGGTTAGTGATAAAGAAATCGGTATTAACCCCACTAAAAGCATCACCTTGTACAGCGATGGAACCGTATCCGGCGATGCAACAGGAACCTGGGAGTATCAGGAGGGTTCACCTAATATGTCGATTACAATTGATGGTGTAGAATGTAAAGGCGTATTTCTAAAGCAGGCAACAGAAACAGATCACAAATTGGTTATGACCTTTACCGCACAGGGCAGTGATGTATGTTTTATGGGAAGTAAAAAATAAGCAAACAAGATGAAACGACAAGGCTTTTCTTGTCATGAATAAAAAGCTGTCGCACTAAAATTGTGCGGCAGCCTTTTTTATTCATGTAATACGATAACCTTATACGTAAACTAACTATTCCTCCAAAGCTTTATATCCACTTCCCCAAATAGATTTACCTTCCAAGGACTGAACTGTAAAGGTCATAACATTTTTAAAATTAACCTCATCCCATTGCTTCAGGAAAACGCCTTTATATTCTACACCGTCAATATTAAGAATACAGGTATTGTCACCTTTCAGCTCCCAGGTACCATGCCAATCTCCGACTACAGAATGATCTTCTCTTAAAACTACATTCTCCGATTGTTTAATCTCTGCTGAGATATCAAGCTGATGATTGATTACTTTATACGCACCCGGAATCTCCTCTTCTGTATAAGCACCTATTGTTTCACCAACATAGCGATATGGTGCGACAACAAACCATCCATCCTCATTTAAAAACATTTGATGAACCCTTACCTCATGGTTTTCGCCATTCCCCTCAAACCTGGTATGGAAGACCAGGAAATACTTTCCAGTTTTCTCATCAAAGAGTGTTGAATTGTGTCCGGGTGAAAGATATCCCGGAGCATTTCCATTTCTGGCTTCTTCACCATCAATGGTATTCCAATGATAGTTACCCATAAGCTTTGTACCGAAATCATCTGCTGCTGCATCATCAAAGAAGGAGCCAGCAGGTCCTTTGCAATCAATCATATCGTTACCCTGTGCATCATAGTAAGGACCATCAGGATTCTTAGAACGGGCAACTCTGATGTTATAGGCTCCATCAGCCGTTAAACCTCCAAAGGATAAGAACATGTAATAATAGTCGGTTTCCTTGCTATATTGAACAAAGGCACCTTCAATTCTTAAATGATTTTCACCCAAGAGCTTCTTTCCATAACCCTTTTCTAAAGGCATTCCCGTCTTTTTGTCCAATTCAAGGATATAAATACCACCACTATAAGAACCATACATCATCCAAAGCTTACCCTCATTATCATAGAAAACACAGGGATCTACCACATTCGGTTCAATGGTTGCGTCATATACATCACCATTTTCATCGGGAGTATCCGGATTCTGACCTGATTTCAAAATAACTCCCAGATCCTTATACGGTCCTTCTATATTATCCGAAACTGCTACACCCAGTGCTGCCAGCGGCTTGCTGCCTTCGCAGTTGCAATAATAATAGTAGAATCTGCCATCTTCCAGCTGAATAACATCGGGTGCCCAGAAGGTATTTGTCTGTGCCCAGGTAAATGCCTCTGACATCTCACTCATTGCATCCGGAATTACTTTATTGTTTTTCTTAACCCCGGAATCAACCAAGGTCCAGTTCATCAAATCCGTAGTCTTGGCTACTGCCAGATGGGATCCAAATATGTAGTAGGTTCCATCCACATCTACAATGGAAGGATCGTGTACCGATACGTCGGTGAAATTATAGGTTACCGGTACTTTTGCTTTGATGGGTGTATTTGCTATAATCTGATTGAACAATTCCTCTTCCTCTTCTTTCGTCATTTCCTCAGTAATCGCTGGTGCAGTTGTTACACTTGGGATTTTTGTTACTGTAGCTTCCTCAGCTGATGAAGTGGGTGTATTAGTTTCATCTGATGCCTGATTTGGTTCCGTTTCTCTACTGTTGTTGCTACAGGATGAAAGTATTAACATACTAAAGAAAACTACAATAACCGCCATTGCTCGTTTCATAAACATTCCCTCCACTATCGCTTTTCGTGTTATGATTTATTCCACTTCCAGTTGAAGATGCAATACACTGCAAGCTGGAATTGTAAATATAACTTTATTATCTGCAATCCTAAATTGGTTGAATTCTTTTGTAGTTACCTTATTCTGTTCTTCAAAGGTATTATAAGCTTTCATATCACCAGTTAAAATTGTACCTCTGGCAGATTTTACGAGTGTATCTAACAGATTGCTTTCAACTTCATAAGCCTCTGTAATCGATAGGTTATTAATTGTAATATGCACCTTGCCATCCTTAGCAACTGAAACTGATTCATGTAAATTGGGTACCATAAATTGTTCTTCTATTCCAATGTTCTGCGTCTCTATATTACTCTCAAGAAGCTCCGCATCCTGATGATGCTTGTAAAGATTAAATACATGATAGGTTGGAGTCAAAATCATCTTCTCGCCCTCTGTCAAAATAACTGCTTGAAGAACATTTACAATTTGTGCCAGATTGGCCATCTTAACCCTATCGCAATGCTTATTAAAGATATTCAGGTTAATACCAGCAACCAAAGCATCCCTCATGGTATTTTGCTGATATAAGAAACCTGGATTGGTACCTGGCTCACAGGTGAACCAAGTTCCCCATTCATCAACAATCATTCCAATAATTTTCTCTGGATCATACTGATCCATAATTGCACCATGACGATTAATTAAAGTCTCCATATACAGAGTCTTGCTTAGGGTCTTATACCATACCTTTTCATCAAAATCTGTTGCGCTTCCCTTCACTTCCCAGCCTTCTGGATGTGTATAATAATGTAGAGAAAGTCCATTCATAAAACCATGTAAGAATGCAGGTGCATGCTGATGCGTTGTTTCAAGAACAACTTTTGTCCATTCGTAATCATCCACGTTAGCGCCACAAGCCACTTTATAAATTGGTGCTTCATGATTATAGTTTCTAACAAAGGTCTGGTATCTACGATATTCATTTGCATAATACTCCGGTGTCATATTACCACCACAGCCCCAGTTCTCATTACCAACGGCAAAGTAATCTACCTTCCATGGTTCTGGATGACCATTCTTTGCTCTAAGTTCTGCCATCGGAGAAACCCCATCAAAGGTTAGATATTCCACCCATTCCGACATTTCCTGAACAGATCCGCTTCCTACATTACCATTTATGTATGCTTTGCATTCCAGCTGGCGGCATAGTTCCATAAACTCGTGGGTACCAAAACTATTATCCTCTAAAACACCACCCCAGTGAGTATTAATCATCCTTTTACGAGTTTCTTTCGGACCGATACCATCTCTCCAATGATATTCATCTGCAAAGCATCCGCCTGGCCAACGAAGTACTGGTATACGAATCTCCTTTAATGCAGCTACCACGTCATTTCTCATACCATTGGTATTAGGAATATCGGAATTATCCCCCACATACAAACCCTCATAAATACATCGACCCAGATGTTCTGAAAAATGTCCGTAAATCTCCTTGTTGATATGCCCTAGCTTCCTCTTAGTATTAATATTTAACCTGATCATTGCTATAGTTGCCTCCAATTATTTATTTAAGTAAATAATGTATTATTAAATTTTATAATTAACTTTAAGTATAAGTTACTATGTTTTTATTAATTCGTCAATAGTTTATATGAATTATCCTGAAGCAATTTTTGAACTTTTTATTGCATTAATTAATTATTGACTTCAACAATGAGAAACACTATAATATTCCTATGTTTCATCAAATTTTACTTGATATTTATGGTAAAATATATTACATTTCTTATAGGGTGTTTGCTATTTATAACCGTTATTTTACACGTTTTTACATAATTATCGCAAATATCGGTCAATTATTTAATTTAATAAAGAAAAGAAAATTCAAATAGTTTTTCATAGGAGGTATTATGCTATATTTTAAATCCATACAGGATGCTGAAGAGGTGTTAAAGGCTTTAAGCACCCCCATGCGTCTGAAGATAATGGAGCTTATTTACGAGGATGATCAGCTTAGTATGAATGACCTTGCAGAAGCCCTTAATTTAACGAATAGCGCAATCTCAATGCATGTAAGCAAGCTTGAAAAGGCAGGGCTCGTAAAGATTCGTACCACTGCTGGCAAGCGTGGTACAATGAAAATAGTTCGTCCTCGCCACGATAGATTAATGATTGATTTAGCACCGATCAAAGAAACACGTGACTTCTATCAGGATGATATTCGAATTGGTTATTTTAATAATTTTAAAATAAACCCGACTTGTGGTTTGGCTACCGTGAAGAAAATAATTGGAGAATTAGATGACAGAAGATATTTTATGTTCCCAGAACGTTTCGACGCTGGTATTTTATGGTTTGCCAATGGATTTATCGAATACAACCTACCTAACCATTTAATTGCAGGACAAACATTATCCGAGCTTCAGATTTCGTTCGAAATCTGTTCCGAGTGTCCTGAATTTAACGAGGATTATCCCTCCGATATTTATTTTTCCATTAACGGAACCTCCTTGGGTATGTGGGTTAGTCCCGGAGACTATGGTTCTAGAAAAGGCTTCCTTAACCCATTATGGTGGCCGGAGCGTTTAAATCAATATGGTCTACTTAAGACCTTAATTATTAATTCGGATGGAACATTTATGGATGGCAGTAGTCAGATTTCCAAGACTACCATTGAAGATCTCGAGATCGATTATTCCAGCAATATAACATTTCGTTTGGAAGTACCGAAAGATACTGCCAATTGCGGAGGTTTAACGTTATTCGGGGAGGATTTTGGTGATCATAATCAGGCTATTCGAGTAAAAGCATTTTACCGTGATAACACAAAAGAATAAGAGCTATAATTAGAGACAAAGAATAAGCAATCTAATAAATTAAGGTGTATTAATATATTGTGAAGCAAAAAAGTGCGTATATGTATTAACTGGATTCGCCTTACCATCCTGTGTTTTGCTATAGTATAAGCAAACACAGGATGTGGGTAATCACCAGCTGAAACACATATACGCACTTTTTCTTTGCTATAGATTATTTATCATTCATTCCTGATTTTTCTTTATTTTTTATTTCTACTTTATTATTTATTTTTTATTTATCTTATTCAAATTTCTGTTTAATTTTATCTTCTGCATTATAAAATAAATACAACATCATAAACACATATGAGAAGCACTTGTGGATTTAATTTTAAAATTACATTTTAATTCAGGTCTCCTCTAATCATTCATTGGCGGTGAGACGTGAAACACTTCTTATTATTCGATATATAAACATAATTATAGCGCCAGCAATGGCTACATATAACATTGTGATTAATTTAAGGTCTAACATTGATTGAAATACAAAGGAAATGATTAAAAGAAAGAGCATAATATACACAAATGTAACAAGTGAAACTATGAAGGACCATATTAATTCCTTTAACAAATCCATTCTCGTAGGTTTATTCAGTTTATCCATCCTTCTACATCATCCCCTTCTCTATAAGCAAATAACATTCTCAAACTTCACAATCTATCTTTATTATGCTTGATAAAATCGAAACAAAGATCTAGTTAGTTTAAGTTTCTGATTTATATTATCTCTTCTAACATTTTATAACTATTATAACCGAGCGTTAAATATAAAGTCAATATCTCGATTGCTTTTTATTTCATTATATATTAAAATATTATATATTTCAATTAACTATTGATACTTAGGAGGAGTGTATGAATAAAACAATAAGGTTGATTTTGCTATGTAGTCTACTTTTCTGCCTCATGTTCACAAGTGCTTGTAAAAATAATCAGGAAGAGAACATAGTTCCAGACCTCGATAACACGGAGGTTTCTAATCCCCCTGAACCCACACAGGCAGTCCAGCTATCTGGAGACTATGATTATTCTTTAGCCGTCAATGGCTCAGAAAGCTACAAAATCAGCAGTCTTCTTTACGGTTTATTCCTGGAGGATATTAATTTTGCTGCAGATGGAGGGCTTTATGCCGAACTGCTCAAAAATCGTTCCTTTGAGTATGGCTCTTTAGCCGTGAGGGGCAGCTTGCACGGATGGGTAGCTACAGATAATATTACTTTTGATATTATGGATGGCTGTGCCGATAAAAGTTATCTGAATGAAAATAATCCTCAGTATGCTCGTGTTGCCAATCCATCAAGCACTTTAGGCGGCATAGGAAATGTTGGATTTCTGGATGGTTTATCTGTGATAAAAGATGCTAACTATAACTTTAGCGGGTATTTCAAATCCTCTACTGGCTATCATGGTGCCATCACACTTCAATTGAAGGGTAATGATGGAACCATTTATGGGGAATCCACGATAACAGAGATTGGTTCTACCTGGACAAAGTACAAGTCCACTATAACCGCCTCTGCTACAATCTCAGAGGGTCTTAAGCTGTTCGTAATGATTAATGAAGGCTCAGTTGACATGGATATGATTTCATTATTTCCTAAAGACACCTATCAAGGAAGAGAAAATGGATTACGAAAAGATTTAGCTCAAGCCTTGGAGGATTTATCCCCTAAATTCCTGCGATTTCCTGGTGGTTGTGTGGTAGAAGGAGAAACCTTAGAGAACGCTTACAACTGGAAAGCTTCTATTGGTAATGGATTGGCATTTACCATCAATGGTGAGGTAACTTATGGGGATGTAGCAACCAGGCCACAGGGCGAAAATTTATGGGGTGATCAAAATAATGCAACCACTCACCCTTACTATATGAGTTATGGATTGGGATTTTACGAGTACTTCTTATTATGTGAAGATATAAAAGCAGCACCAGTTCCCATTGTAAATGCCGGTCTTTCCTGCCTTATCCAAGGTACCAGATCCGTCGGAATTCCAGCACAAGCTGCAGAAATAGGTACACCGGAATTCGAGCAATATGTTCAGGATGCTCTGGATCTTGTGGAATTCTGCAAAGGTGATGAAAATACAAAATGGGGTGCCATTCGTATTGCAATGGGGCACAAAGAGCCATTTGACCTCACCTACCTTGGCATAGGTAATGAACAATGGAGCAATGACTATTATAATCGTTACGAAGAGTTTAAGAAGACTTTTGATCAAGCAAAGCTTGATAATCCTGAACTTTATGGTGATATTGAGCTGATTGTTGCGAATGGCCCAACGTCTTCTGATCAATTTGCCTGGAATAAAATTAATTCATTTGGAACCGATTATGCCGGTTTGGTAGATGAGCATTATTATAATGTACCTAGTTGGTTTTTAACTAACACCAATCGTTATGATACCTATGACCGTTCAAGTACCCCTGTTTTCTTGGGTGAATATGCTGCTAAGTCAAACAACACAGAAGCTGCACTTGCGGAAGCTGCTTATATGACCGGTTTAGAACGCAACGGAGATATTGTAAAATTGGCTTCCTATGCACCGCTCTTTGGTAACAGTACCTCCTATCAATGGTCACCTGATATGATATGGTTTCAAAATGATATGCTCTGGAAATCTGCAAATTATTATGTACAGCAGTTGTTCTCAACGAATCAAAGCAAACAAGTAATAAAATCAGAGTTAAGTAAAATTTCCCCCTCTGAAACCAGAAGCAGTATTTCAGGTAAAGTCGGCATCGGTACCTGGATGACCTCAGCTACCTTTGATAATATTAAGATTATTAGTAATGAAACAAAAGAGGTCCTTTACTCTGAAGACTTTAGTACTGAAAGCACTGATTCCTTTACACAGATTGCTGGTTCCTGGGCTTACAAAGATGGACAGATGATCCAAACCAACACCTCAAATCCAAGAAATACAATTACTGGCGATGTTTCCTTTGTGGGAGATACCAACTGGACCAATTACACATTAACAATGACAGCCATCAAATTATCTGGAAGCGAGGGATTTCTTATTCCCTTCGCTGTAAAAGACGAAAATAATTATTTTCATTGGAATATTGGCGGATGGAACAATACCGTATCTTGTTTAGAACAAATATCCGGTGGATCAAAAAGCGGACAAATCGCTTCCACTGTTACTAATTTAAAGGTGGAGACTGGGAAGGCTTATGAAATTAAAATTGTTGTTAACGAAAACTCGATTGAATGTTATTTAGACGGTAAAGGATTAATTAAATATACCCTACCAAAAGTTGATGCTGTCTATCAGGTTGTAGGTGTGGATGATACTGGCGATATGATTATCAAAATTGTCAACGTTTCAGATACACAACAAAATGTTTTGGTTCAATTGAATGACATTTCCTTAGCTTCCGAGACTGCTGTTCTATCTGTGCTTGCAGCAAATGATGCCGGAGATATGAATACTCCTACAGATCCAAAAAAAGTTGCCATAATAGATTCTACAATTATTATTAATAATAACATCTCTTATTCTGCACCCAAATACTCTGTAAGTATAATAAGAGTACCGATTAATAAGTAAACAAAACTTTAATAATACGACAAAGTTGTTTCACTTGTCATGAATTAGCAATTGGAAGAAGGATGCCCTATTCTATACCGCAGGACATCCTTCTTTTTATCAAATACTAGAAATAAGTTTGGTGTTATACTAACCTTATACTTACTGAAGGCTTTACATCAATAAAAAATATCTGTACCTATACCTAGAGAGGTAAAAAGCATTCTTTATTATCCCTAAATCAGGTGAGAGTTTCATTATCCCCCAGTATTCAGGAGTTCCATAATTTATCAATTAACTTTCTACAATGTTAAAATAAACGGAGTACTTTTCATCTGTTATTTCATATAGTGGCATAAAATTTATATTTTGAACTTGATTTATTGTCTTAAACGCACCTTGCTTCCATGGAAATATCTGATATTTATGTTCGTACTGTGCCATCAGAAATTCTGACGGATTATTGTAATCTCCAACTATCCGCTTCTCACTATCACAAAGGCCTGCTAATACGATTGGTCCTTCCATAATAGCATAGGTATTTAACATATCTGGCAATGAAACTGTTGTTAACCCACAAGGGAAATACAGCCTCAAATCATTATCTGTCCATTCTCGAGTAATGTTAATATAGCCATCTTCGATTTCGTATTCATATGTTTTATCATCAATAATTACCACAGGTTTATCTTTCACCCATCCAGGTACTCTAAAAGAAAGTGTGAATTCAGTCTTCTTTGCGTACACCTTAAATATCAGTGACCATCTGGACATCTGGCTATCATCTCTTTCATCAAAAAGAGCAAGTTCATTATAACCTTTCATATCAACTGTCTGCCCTATGGTAATGTCTGTATTATTACATCTCCACTTTATTTCTGAAGGTATATACTGACTGATAAAAAGCCTGTCTTTCTCTTCAAAATATATGATGGAATTGTACATGGCCTGTGCCTGAACCATTGTTCCATGACAACACCAGAAATCACGAGTCTTACTACCCCACTTTTTTGTACTTCCCGCCCTAAGTGGCAGAAAATAGGTCGGCATGCCTGTGTGCATATTCTGCTGTGCAAGCAAGCCATTGTATAGGTTCTTTTCTATATAATCAGCATAGGAAGTATCCTTCGTCCATGTATAGAGATACAGAGCCAATCTTATCATATTATAAACCGTACAAAATTCCTGATTTGTATCACTTAAAAAATGTCCCAGTTTATTCGGGTGTGTCCAATATTCTCCGGAACCATGCCCACCTGTACAGTAATATCCTCGATCTGTAACAGCATTTTTCCAAAATGCTTCGGTTATACTCCTCCATTTTTCTTCCTTGGTGATTTCATACATCTTAGCCGCACCATGTGCCCACGGAATACTGGCATTTACATGGCAATTACTTAACACATCCTTACCAGCTTCCAAACCTTTAAATAATCCTGAATTACTATAGCTCTTTGCAAGCTCCATATATTTTTCATTTCCAGTTGCTTCATAAATAGTTAGCCAGGTTTCCAGCATACCAGCTTCTTCACCGCTATAAATGGCATTTGAGCCTTTTTTCTGATTATCATCTATCCATCTAAGATACCAGTCACTCAACTTATCAAGAATTATTAAGGCTTTCTTATTCCCTGCAATTATATATGCCTCTGACAGACCCATAATTGTTTTGTGCATTACATACTGTGGCGACCATACCTGCTGTGAATTTTCAAGTTTTTTAAAATATTTCTCTGGTATAGAGCCTATCCATTCCCCTCCGTTTAATTCCTGACATCTAGCAAGCTCATCTATGATTCGGTCTAGCTTGGCTTTTAACTCACAGTCCTCCTCTGATGCATAAATAGATGCTGCCGCAGACAACCAATGCCCTAAAAAATGTCCCCGCAGCTGACAGGTAGGTGCGTCCCATCCCCAATAAATCTCGTCCGTATCTGGATTATGTAATACTTGTAACCCCGGTAATATGATACCGGCTTCTAAATAGAAATTTTGAAGCAGTCCATTATTTTTTAGGCTTAATAAATATTGGCGGTTAAGATCAAATCTTTCTTTAAAAATACTTGGTAATAGCTTAACTTGTTCTTTACTCCTAGTTGTTAACATTTCTTCACCTCTAATTCATAATATTTTTTACTTCATAGGCAGTAATATTGAGTTATAGATGGGTTTCTTACATGAACTACTTGTCACATAAATTAATTACTACCAGAGCATGCAATTTAATGGGTCCTTTACATAAACAATCCTACAAAATAAACTCACTATCTAACTATTAGTTTAGATTTTATTACTATATAAATCAACTTATAGAAGATTATAAAAGGTGCTATTTCTTAGGTTTTTCTAAATATTATATTTATTAATAAAAAACAAATCGCATCCAATTGTAATGAAAGAAAACAAATTAAAAAAACCATATAGATATTTATACTTTGAGAGCCTATAATAATTGATAACAACCGGTTAACCTACATTACATAAATTATAACTCTGTATAGAGAGGTGGTTTATTATTCTTATATGGATACACAATATTTACTTTCATCAACAACAGCTCCACTCAAATATCTTTCCAGTGGAAATTTCATTAGTAAAAATAACTTTTTTCATCATAGACGCAATTTTGATCTTTATGTATTAATCATGGTAAAAGAAGGTACTTTATATATTACCCAGAGTGATGTTAATTACAGTTTAGGTCCAAATGAATATCTATTTCTAAAAGCAAATGAAGAACATTACGGTTTTAAGTCATCCTCCTGCAAATTATCGTATTTGTGGGTTCATTTTCTCTTTACGAATACGGTAACTATTCTAGATGAACATTTTATGAATATTTTTTCGGAGAGAATATCACAAGATTTAATATCGGAACGGTATATTTTACCCTTATCCGGTAGAATCTCTCCTACACAACGTGCTACCTTACTATTTAATCAATTACTCGACTTATCAAGACAAGAAGTAATATACTTAAATCCAATGATAGACTACGCTTTAAGCTTACTACTTATGGAAATTTCTCAGGAATTTATAGAAATACATTTTAATATGAAAAATAAGATACCACCAAAAGTTTTAATGATAATGGAATGGATTAAAGCTAATTATTACCACCAATCAAAGAAACTGCTTTCTCAAGCGGTTTTACCGATGAAAAACATTATATGAAAACTTTCAAGAGAACTGAAGGTATAACCCCACTACAATATAAAAAAGCTTTCACAAGAAAAATGATAAACTAAATATATCAAAGGGGTAGGGTTATTGTAACAGGTGAAATTGAGCTCCCTATACCTGTCACCATTTTAATAGTAAGATTAGTTTTTCATTCAATTAGGCACTATAGATAATAGGTAACTATACTTTATAACTCTATATTTATAGAAAAAATATGTATATTGGGGCAGATGGGTAATTCGAAAGAATTAACCTCATCAAAAATGCTACATTTTATTTGAAATATATTTGCATGTTCTTGCTTGATTTTAACAATATTTTCAGTATATTCATATGCTTTTCCACTTAACAATACCTGCTCGCCATATCTTGGTTCATGAGATAAATCTGACATTGATATATTGATTATTTTTTTCCCTCTATTATTATTTATTATAATAAGATCTTCATAATCTCCCCATTCACTACAACCGGTAATTATCATATATTTAGCATATATGTTATTTAATGATATAACTTGTCCGGCACAAGATATATTATCAAAATCAAAACCATTCCCCGCATTTATTTTAAATTTTTGAAGATCCCTCCTGCTAAAAACTAAATATTCTTTTGCACCAGTAAAATCTGCTACTTTTTGTGCATTTGAATAACATATCCCCTTATTATTGAAGAAATCAGTTAAAGGAACTGGTAATATTTTAGAATTATCCACATTAAATTGAGTTGTTTTACAAATATTACCATTCCGTTTCAACTCAAAAATATCATCTAATTTCTTATAAACACTTTCTTCTATTAAAGCTACATTATGAATTTTTTCTGCAATTCTTTTAATGTATTGAGCATAATTTTCTATGTAGAACGATTTGGCTATCATAAGCTTAATATTATTCCATAATAATGCAATATTTTTAATATCTACATAAGCATCCATTAATTGCTCATTATTTACAGATAAATGCTTTACTAATAAAGCATAAGTCCATCTATTCCAAATTAAAATATTTAAATTTGTATACAAAGGAGTACCAAAATAATGATCAGCTCCATTTAATTCGTTTTGTGGATTAAAATTATTCATAAATATGTCTGCATAATTATGGATATCCAAAATCATTTTATTTTTATCGCTTAAAGATCTTTTTAACATATTAAGTTTGTCAAAATCAGTTACATTGCAATTAGTTTCGTCAATATACTCTACAATATAATAATATTCAGAATAGCCATTTTTATATTGTTCAAAAGATACTTCTTCTTTTTCAATATTATTATAGGGATCACACATAATTATTATCTCTTTTTCAAAATCTATTCCGATTACGATACATCTATGTGTATTATGATATTTCTCATAAAACTGATCCCAAGGACATGAATAAGCGTCAAATATTACCATAATTGGGTTGCCAATTAAAAGTTCATCCTCAAATATCCTTAGTAATTCTAAATATGTTTTAACTTTTTTTTCATGGATTTTAATACCATGATAATTCATAAGATAGTTCTCATTTATAGAATATTTACTCGTAAATATTTCACCTAAAATATCTCTACTACAATCTAATATTTCAAAGTTCCATCTATCAATAAACATATAATAACATTCTATGTTTTTCCATTTTGCTAAAGTATATATTATATCATCTATACAAGCTAGCGGGCGATCTATAAGTCTTTCAATTTGATATGGTTTGATAACTAGTGACATTTTTATATTAACTCCTTTAAATATTATTATTTTTATGGTATAGGTGTATTATGAATTATTTTTAAGCTGTAAATGATAGGATCAGATGAGATTAAATCAAATATTCTATTGATAGTTTAAAATAACACCCTACATTCGTAATTGTTCAATATATTACAATCAACTATGAAAAGATATCATGCGGCGGTCAATAACTGAGAAGCATACCGCAAAAAAATTTAAGTGTTACTTAGTTTACCAAGTTCCATTTTTATAACTTTATCTGCCAGATTAAAGTACCGATCATCATGAGTTATTGCAATAACACATTTATTTTTCAATCTAAGCTCTGGTAAAAGGGTAGTATAGAAAAACAATCTAAACTCTGGGTCTTGATCTGCTGCCCATTCATCAAATAAATATATAGGCTTGTCCTCCAGATAAGTTATTAATAATGCGAGCCTTTTCCTTTGTCCCGTGGATAGTTTGGTTGTGCTAAATTCCCCTTCTTGAATTTGGAGTTTATTTTCAAGTTCAAGTATTTTTAAATATTCTTGTATTATTATTTCCTTTCCTTGATAATCTATGCCGTAAAGTTTATCAAATAAATAAGAGTCATTAAAAATGGCTGAACACTGTTCATTTAATGCCTTTGAAGAAAGTTTTTTATTATTTAAAGTTATATCTCCTTTGGTAGGTATATATAGTCCTGTTACTATTTTGGCCAAAGTAGATTTTCCACTTCCATTCCCACCTGTTATAAAAATTATCTCACCTGAATTAAACTCATAATTAACTGGCCCCACTATAAAACTCTTTTTATCCTTCATATCATAGGAAAACTCAATATCATTTAGTTTCAACTTTACATTGCTCTCAATATACATTTCTTTCGCATCATACTCTTCACTATTAAAAAGTGATAATTCTCCAAGTAAATCATTGATTCTCTTTAAGCTTATCCTAACATCAATGGTATTAGGTATTGTATCTAATATACCATGAACTGGACCAGTCATATAAAGTAAAATAAAAACATAACTAGCTATACTAATATCTTCTAAATTCTTTAATATTAATGGGAATATTAAAGATATGGCTCCAATTGCAAGAGTGAATAATAGTTCTCCTATTACGAACATATTTGCAAAGGCTGAAGTAGCTTGTCCTCGTTTAACTTTATATACATCACAGCATTTACCCATATCTACTTCAAACTCATTTTTTCTTTTCCTATTAAGACTTAGTTCTTTAAAACCACCAATTAAATCGTTGATAAATTTAAAAAATATATTCTGAAGCTCTCTTGATTCTTCACCAATCCTATTTGCATATCTACCAACCAAATAATAAATACTTGCAATTAGTAATATTATCATTACTGAAAGTAGCAAAGCATATTTGTTTATTGTCCCTAAATATATAAAGCAACAAATAAGCGTTATTGCACTTGTTATTCCGCCAATGATTATATTTACAAATCTGCTTATGGTTTCTGTATCGTTATTTAATGTTGATTGGATTCTTCCTTTATCAATATCCTCAAATGTTTTATAGGGTGCTCTTAATACGTATTTAATAATTTCAATTCGCTTCGAATAGACAATCCAATTTGTAACTTCAATTAATTTTCCTCTAATAATTTTTTGACCATAAACATAAAGTATTGCACCTAAAATAAAATATACCAGCAATTTAATTCTCATAGTATTACTACTATTAATTGACATATTAATAGTAAAAATTATAAGAGCATTACCAAAACCACTAGCAGATCCTATAATTGATAATAAGAAGATATACTTATCTCCTTCTTTCTCAAAACAGGTTATAATAATCATACATAAATATACTATCCATATACTCCCATAAGCTAAATAAAGAGCAATTTTTACATTTTGAGGAAGCCAAACAAATACAAACTCCCATGATACACCACTATATAAGATGTATGGAATAAGATATATCGAGTAGCTAAATCCTATAAGAAAAACAAGTGAAATAGCAAATTTTAAAACACTTCTTTTTTTTCTACATAAAAATCTTTCTTTTTTAATTATTTCTCTACCTATCTTTCCTATATAGATAAACGTAAAAATTATGATTAAACCAGAAGATACTATTACTATTATAGAAATAATATCTGCATTTTTATTTAGATCCTTTATTTCCTTATTATATGTTTTGCCCAGCAATATTTCATTTATGCCTCTACCGATAGCTTCTACATATGCTGAATTTGTATTACTAAGTATTGCGATTCCTACCTTCTCTTCTGGTCTAAAAATTATGTAGGAAGAAAAATTAGGATTATTTCCTCCATGAGAGATCTCTCCCCCGCCCTTTTGATAAATAAACCATCCGGCAGCATAGGATGATCCATCACCTATGGGAGCAACCCTGCGATTCGCCTCATGTGACTCCTCAATAATATCTTTATCAAATTTAGAGTCACTTGAGGTCCCTAACTGAATCTTAATCCACTTTGCCATATCATCACCATTTGATATAATATAACCAGCTGGCGTATTTCCTTTATAAGTAGGCGCATCATACTCATGTTGCTTCAGAAACTGTATCATATAACCTTTTGCCATAAATTCATTAACAGTATCATTTTTGTATAAATAAGTATTATATAGCCCCATTGTCTTAAAAATGTTTTCTTCAATATACTTTTCATAAGTAACTCCTGTAACTTTTTCAATTACTAATCCTAAAACATCATAATTTATTGTAGCATATGAAAATTTCCTTCCTGGTTCATCATCTAGATCAATATCAATCAGTGTTTTAACAGTATCCTCAAGTGCACTATCTGCACTAGAAGCAGGTATTTTTTCTATTGTATGAAAAGGTATTCCACTCGTATGATGTAATAGTTGCTCTATGGTGACTGAAGCTTCCTTACCTTTATACTTAACACTAAACCATGGAATATATTTTGTGACTTCATCAGTCAAATTTATTAATCCTTTTTTTTGTAAATTCAAAATCCCTAGAGCTGTAAATGCCTTACTATTAGACCCAATTTCAAATAAAGTTTCTGAATTTACAGGTCTCTGTGCATCTACATCCGCATATCCATAACCCTTTTGATAAATAGTTTCATCACCTTTAACTATAGTTACAAATAAACCTGGAATTTTTCCCTTATCTATATTTTCTTCAATAAATTTTTCTATTTTTAATTCATTGCCACTAGATAAATCATTTGATTTATCAGCCTTATTTGATATGGCGTATACTTTATTCGGTAATATTGCAATACAAAGGACAATACTAAGTAGGACTAACCATTTACTAAACTTCTTCATTTTAGTTGCTCCTTCATTAATTCACTCTTTTGTTCAAATAATTCCGTTATTAATATGACAAAAATCTGTTACTAGACTATTATAATCAATCCATATTATGTTGTTTGAGATCTCATTATTTAATGAACATACAGACATATTATAACCTGCTGCTATATCAAATCTTTTAAAAGTATGTTCTTGACCTTCATTATTAATAATCAATTTTATATCTCCAAAGTTACTTATATTAATAGAAAATGAATTTAAAGGTATTGCCAACCCTTTCCCACAGCATTTAATATAACTTTCTTTCAAAGTCCATATCTCATAAAACTTACTTAATCGACTGTTAGAAATATTGTTATTAATATAATCAAATTCACTTAATGTAAAAAATCTTTTTGCTATTTGCTCGAACTCAATATGTTTTATTTCTTCAATATCAATTCCTATAGGTTTATTATCAATAGCACAAACTACAAAATCTCCAGAATGAGATATATTAAAATTAAATTCTTGGTATTCTTTCAGATATGGCTTACCATACTGATTTTTCTCAATTTTTAATTTTTTATTACTAATATTGAATTCTTTAGCAATTATTGTCCTTATCAATATATCTCCAATTAATGTTCTAACTTTATCATTTATATTTTTAATTTTTTCTATTTTACATTTTTTTTCTGAATCTAGTAATAAACACATCTTATTTAGTATTTCTTCGCTTATCCCTAAAATATTAACTGCATAAATTTTCATAACTACCTCATAATTTATTTATTTACATACCCTCTATACTGAAAAAACAATATTCTTATTACTGCTTTATTTAATTTCTGTATAAGTACATTATTTCTACATTAGTAACATCTTGTGAAGGATAATAGTAGCATCTTCAACAATTTTGTAATTAGCATAATCAAAAATTTTTGCATTTTCATCGTTATTAACAGCAACTACTAACTTTGCATTTTTAATACCAACCATGTGCTGACTTGCTCCCGAAATACCAAATGCTATATAAATATCTGGTCGAATACTTCGTCCTGATTGTCCTACTTGTCTTGTATATTCTAAAACACTATCTTCAACTATAGGTCGCGTACATACGATTTCTGCTTTATATTTAGATGCAACTTTCTTTAATAATTCGAACGAGTTTGAAATAGTAATTCCTCTTCCACAGCCGAAAATAATTTTTGCATTATCTAAATCCAAATGCTTATCTATTTTTTTAGGCTGCTGTAATAATAAAGAAAATGTAGAGTTCTGATTCTCATAATTTGATTCAATGTAATTTATATAACCCACTTTATACTCTTTTCTTTTTACTTGACAAAATGTATTATTCTTTACGGTACACATTCCAAATTTTGATTTTTGAGTTATAATCTGGACTAGAACCGAGGAGTTAATTGCAGATCGAATAAAGATAAATGTTCCGTTATCCATTTTTATATCAATACATTCTGCTGTTAATCCAACTGCCAACCTAGTTGATACCATAGCCGCTACTGTTTGTCCTAGGATGGTATTTGTAAACATTACTAATTTTAAGTCTAATAATTCGCTTAATAATTTCTCGACTAGATTTGTTGCCTCACTTGGATTTACTATTTCGGTTTTACACCAGTAGATTTCATCTGCTCCATATGCAAATATTTCTTCAATATCCCCATTCGAATATATCCCCATTCCTATAACAATCACTTTTGCGGCAATATCATTAGCCAATTGAGTTGCTTTTGATATAAGTTGGTAGATATATTCTCTATCTTCTATCTTAAATGAATCACAGACTACACATATACTTACTCTATTCAACTGTGTTTCCTCCATTGTAATTATTTATTAAATTTGCAATAAAATTTGCTTTATCTATTTTATCATCAATACATACACAATTGTTTTGCTTCTCAATAGGAATAAGCTTAACTACTTTCGTCTTTGATCCATTCATACCACATAAATTTTGATCTAAATTCAAATCTTTACAATCCCAAACAGTAATACTCTTTCGATTGGCCTGTTTTAATCTTAATAAATTAACTTTTCCATTTACAAAAGTAAAATCACGATATGATATTATTAATGGGCCACTTGCTTTAATTATATTAGTACTTTCAGATGTATCAATTTCAAGCTTTATATTTTGTGCATCAATATGTAATATCTCAATAACATTCTCAATACATTCTAAATGCAATTTTTCAGCCAATCCATACTTAACTTGGCCTGTTTCACCATCAATTGATTTTGCTCCCATAACAATATAATCATAATTAATCCGCTGAAATGCTGCTGCTAAAACATTTACTGTAGCTACTGTATCTGAACCAGCAAAAGCCTCTTTATCGCTTAGTAATATCGCCTCATCAACACCCATTGCTAAGCATTTTGTTAATACCTGCTTTACACCAAGTATTCCCATTGCAATTACTGTTATATGAAAATTATATTGATTCTTAATATCTAAGATTTTATTTAAACAAAGTAAATCGTATGGATTAATCGTATATTCCTCTACTCTATCTTCTTGGGTATAAACAATACTTGAACGAACAGGTTTTACGCATATCAAAATATTCATAACCATTTACTTAATATCCTATGTATTAAGTGCCTCCTAATCTACACCTGGATTCCTGATGCCATATTATAAATTGTATTTAATTGTATTTCATTCGTACCAGAATAAATACTACTACCTAAAGCATCTCTTAGCTCCCTCTCATAATCATATTCCTTTGAATAACCGTATCCACCAAATATCTGAATTGCATCTCTACAAGTCTTAATATACGCATTACTTACATAATATTTAAATATTGACGTATCAGAAAATGCAGTCTTTCCTTCATCTTTTTGCCATGCTATTTTATACATCATCATCCTTGACATTTCGATTGATATTTTCATCTCCGCTATTTTATTTGATAGCGATTGGTTTTCACCAATTGGTCTTCCAAACTGTTTTCTTGTTTGTAAATGCTCTATACACTTCTCCATAATTCTTTGCATTGTTCCTATATTAGGTACAAACTCATAACATCTCTCCCACTCAAGGGCACCAAACAGTATTGCATTACCCATATTATAACGTCCTAAAATATTCTCCTTTGGTACTCTACAGTTATTTAATATTAGTTCCGATGTAGGGCATCCTCCTAATCCCATCTTTTCAAGGTCATGTCCTGTACTTACACCTATAAAGTCTCTTTCAACAACAAATGCAGTTATATTCTTCCTCGGTGTTGTATTAGTAACAGCAAATACAATAAATATATCAGCTATAGGGCCATTTGATATAAATACCTTACTCCCATTGATAATATAATCATTTCCATCTTCTACCGCTGTTGTAGTCATACTTAATGCATCTGTACCTGCTTCCGCTTCTGTAATCGCAATAGCACCAATTGTTTTCCCTTCCACCATATCTCCTATATACTTGTCCTTTAATACTTTAGAACCATACAGGTATATTAAGTTAGTAGCAACCCAAATATGATTATTAATTGCAAAAATGAGACCATTATTTAAACATGAATAACCTAATGCTTCAAAAATCAATGCAGCTGTTAAATAACTTTCACCTAACCCACCATATTCTTCTCCAATAACCACACCAAACAAGCCAAAGTCTGCAACCTTTTTCCACATGTCAAACGAAAACTTTTCTAGAAGTTCTCTATCATTCAAATATGACTTTGCTAAATCTATTATTTCCTGTCTATATTCCATTTGCTCACTAGATACTGTAAAATCCATATTTATACCTATATGTAATACTCTTAGAGTAACATATTCTCCTTCTTATATTCTTTTAGTATCTGTTATAATAGAATCTCAGTATCATTTGTTTACGATAATACCGCCATTATAAGTTATCGATTAATTTCTTTATTGCCTGGCTGCCATCGACCTCAAGTTCAATTATCTTATGAATTCGAATGATTATTCGTTCTTTTAAATCCTCATCACCGTTAACACTCAATTTAAATAATAATCCTGCAACCTTTCGCCAATTTTCAGACAAATCACCGTATATCAATTGACAATCCTGTGTATTTAATACTGGATACTTTTTATTTAACTCATAAAAAAAATGCCTCATATTTTCTCTTGAGACAGTTAATCCGCCTGGTCGGCTTATTTCAAAATAATAGTTATATATTTCATTAGCATCTAAACATCTTCTTAATCCCTCAATAAAACTACTCATTCCTGTGATTCCATAATCCCCATCATCTCTGGAATCTATTTTATACAATCTTCTTAGGCTCATATTTAATCCGTTTTTAACTATTTCTAGCTCACTACTTGCCCATTTTATATTACTTTCAGATGAATAATATATAACATTCTCGCCATCATGATTTACCGATTTCTTAAATACTTCGAAATTAATAACTTTTATTTCATTATCAAAAATAATGATTTCTGACTCTCTTAGCTCGATTATAACCACAAGTCTCCAGAACTCTTTTTTCTTATAGAATTGTGAATATTCGAGATAAAAATCATTAATCCAAATCATTGCAATATTATTTTGAAATAATATAGTTGCTAGGGCACTATGAAAATCATATGCAACACTTATGTTTATTCCCATTAATGGTTTTGCTATTTGCTTTTGCAAATGCTGCAATAGGAATTGAAAATCTCCGCTTCTCCCATGTATTATTTCTGCACATTTTGCAGACTCCAAGGAATGATAAAATCCCATGTATCCGATAGAAGCACCTAACCACGCCTCTGAAATATCAAGTCCATAACAATGTAAATAGTTTTGTAAATTAGATAAGAAGCAAAAAGTACCTTTCTTATGATTAAATTCATTTATAAAGTTCATATTACCTACCACCCTTTAGGTTTGTACCATGTCTGCAAATGTGAAAGTATTAAAATATAGCATTTAGTTCAATTTAATAATTTATTTTTCTTTCTGAATATGTATGGTTTTGCCTGTGCTTGACTTTTCTAATTCTTCAACAAATTTAATTATCTTAGGTACTTTATGCAATGCTAAATGTTTTTGACAAAATAGTATGAGTTCCTCTTCATAAACAAAATTACATTTCCTTACAATTATTGCACTGACAACCTCCCCAAAATCGGGGTGTGCTGCTCCACTTACCAATACATCCTTTACTTGTGGATGTTTTCTTAAAATATTTTCAACTTCATTTGGATTAACTTTTACCCCCGCTACATTAATTAATTTTTTCGCTCTTCCTAAGATATAAATATATCCATCCTCTCGTATTTCTCCTATATCTCCAGTAGAATACCATTCCAAATCGAACATTGGTCCCCCAAGATAACCAATCGATTTTCCTTGACTTTTTACTTGGATTATTCCGTATTCTGCTGTCTTTTCCTTCTTTATTCTCACTTCAACATTTCGAAGAGCTTTACCAACAGAATTAATATTTTTTTCTAAATCTGTACTTAAATTTAAAGCTATCGTACCAGTTTCTGTACTGCCATATTCCTGATGTATTACTTTTCCGGTAAGCTCATAGAAATTTCTCATTACTTTTTCCTGTATAGGCGCACCAGCTGAAATACAAAATCTTAAAGTATTTAAGGAATATGTCGTCGTATCAAACTGTTGTATCATAAGTGAATACATAAAAGGTACTCCCTGAAACACGGTTGCTTTCTCTTCATCTATAAGCCGCAGAATTTTTCTTGGCTGGAAACTATGCTGTAATAAAAGAGTTCCTCCCACTGCTAATCCTGACAACATACAAGACCCCATTGAATAAGAATGAAAAAATGGAGCTACTGCAATCAATTTATCTGTTGAAGATAGTGGTAAAGTCGCAAGATAGTTTTCTAGTGCTGCTTGTAATGTTTTATGAGTGTTAATTACCCCCTTAGGACTTTCTGTAGAACCAGAAGTATATAATATTATTGCAGCGTCCTCTTCGTTAACATGATATTTATTTCCTTGTTTATATATGTTATATGTATTATCGCTATCATGGCTTAAGAGTTTCAGATCCTCTATGCATAAGAATTCTAAATTAGATAAACTACTATACTTGCTTTTTTCTAATCCCTCATCCAACTTATTGAATTTTGTTCTACCTATATAATCAGTAATAATAATCTTAATATTATTTTCAATACAAACCTTGTAAACCTCTTCATTTAATTTCACATCAACCAGTACTGCAACCCCACCAATATTAGTAATTGAAAAAAAACTAATTATAAATTCAGGATAATTTGGCAAAAAGAGCAAAACCTTTTCTCCATAAACTATACCGCTGTTTTTCAAACGTTGTGAAAAATAATTAATTGCATTATTCAGTTGTAGATATGAAATTGAACGTTCAAAAAATTTGATAGCAGTTCTATCATAATAATCATGAATTTTCCCAAACACTTTGTTATATATCGACATATTTCCTCCATTATCTAGGCAAAAAAACTAGTAATTTAAACTCTTGTAGCAGTATTCAATAATATCCTCCAAAGTTTTAAACATGAAATAATCCCAATAATCATCATCTATTTTTATATTTAATTCTTTTTCGATAGTAGATAATAGTTTAAGAAAACAAAGTGAATCTAATCCTATGCCACTTTCATCTAAAGGTATTATGTCACTATTATAAGTCAAAGATCGTAAAATAACTTGTTCTTCTAAAATTTTGATAATACGGTCTCTTATTACTTGTCTCTCCATAATTTTCTCCTTTAGTACTTTAGTTTTGTTAAAACTTCCTCTAGCTTTAATTCTCCATGCACCAATTTACTTATTAAATGCAATATTTCCTCTGGATTATTCCTTTGAAAAATATTTCTGCCAATTGCCACACCTGATGCACCTTCTTTCAAGACATTATTTATTGTTTTGAATAATTGTGCTTCATCAGTAACTACCGATCCTCCAGCTATTAGTACTGGTATCTGAACACTTTCCATAACTTTGTGTACATACTCTATTTGACTAGGACAGCATACTTTTACTAAATCAGCACCTAACTCTTCTGCCAGGCGAGCTGCATGAGCTATCTCAGTATAATCTTGGGGTTTATTATATGAATACACCATGGCTAAAAGAGGCATTCCCCATTCCATGCAGGCTTTTGAGACTTCTCCTAATTTTTCAATCATATAATTATCTGAACCAGTACCTAGATTCACCTGAATTGAAACACCATCAGCGCCTAACTTTAAAGCCTCTTCAACAGACCCTATTAATACTTTATTATTTGAATCCAAAGATAACATTGTTGAAGCGGAAAGATGCATTATATATCTGCCATTAGCTAATGTTTTATTGCATGCTACCTGCTTTAATATACCTTTATGTACTACTACTGCATCTGCTCCCCCTTGAATTATCTGACCTATCAATTTTATCGGGTTCTCAATTCCGTTAATAGGTCCATAGGTTGTACCATGATCCATAGGTACAATGCACAATCTTTCAGAAGGATGAACCATAAGGCGCGATAGTCTTATTGATTTACCATACATTTATTTTTCCTCTCTCAACTTCTGTTTGTATATTTTATTTTTCTTCTAAGGCCTCATCTATCTTAATTCCAACATGCCTTCCACCATTACACATATATGTTAAAAGTTGATCTCCTTTTTTTATTGTGGACGCATTAAGTGGTTCTCCAGTTGCTCCAAAAATACGAATATGCCAATCATCCTGAACAATTGAATTAATAAAGGTACCATTCACCTCCACTTCAATTTTTAAAAGTGGTCTCATTTCCGTTTTTACCCTTCCTACACTAACTTCTCTCGTATTTCCCTCTGTATCTATACATATAATTTTAGACCCAGCTTTTAATTCGGTTAAATAATTTGTCATCTCATTACCTGCCCATATGTATGAATGTACCGCTCCCGCATTAACTCTAAATGGTCTTAGCTCCATATATGGAAGATAGTGAGTTTCTGAGCTAACAATTAGTCCCCCATTTGATGTGGACCCAATAATCATACCTTCATTTTGTTTCATTAAATTTGTAGTATCAATGCATGCTCTATACCCCATTCCAATATGTTCTACATTAACTACAGTTCCAGTAACCAAATCCAGTTTTCCTATTTCTTCATTAGCCATATATTTATCCATTCGAACAACCTCATTAATATCTTCACTTCTTAGAACAATGCCATCACTGCCAATCTGCATTACCCCTAATGAAATTTCTGCCTCCTGTTGTGTCTTTACATGTTTCAAAATATTTACTTGGCTATTTTGTAAGCGTGCAATTAATAATTCCAACGGAATATTGGTTTCGTGTTTAAAGTCTACAACAAGATAGTCAAAATCATTGCTATCTTTCCAGGCAGCCTCCATATCATCCTGATTCTCAATAAACTTATATATTGCAGTTATATATCCTTGGTTCTTTGCCTTTTTAAGTTTCTGTATAGACTTTGAGAATAATATCACATCTTTCTGATATTCAGTTTCCATCTCCTCCGTATTATCTATGTCTACAATTAACTTTATCTTATGAGGAGCTTGCAACCTATCAATCATATCATTGTTAACTAATAAGTACTCAAAATGTAAGTTATATACTAATGGAAGAAGAACTTCTTCATTTTTCAAATTACGAGCATCAAACCATACTAGCTTTTTTTTCATTTGTTTATTTTCCTCTCATATTAAATTTGTAAATATGTACAAAGTTATAATTTTTTAGCAATGCTGTTCACTATATCTTGAAACGTATTAAATTGATCTATATTTAATTCCTCATCATCAAATTCAATATTAAATTCTGATTCAAATGCAACAAGCATCTTTATAAAACTTATCGAGTTAATATCTAAAGTTTCCAAAGGTGTTTCCACGTTAATCGTATTAATATCACAATTTAAATCTAATGTCTCAAACATTACCTTTTTTACTTTTGATTCAATTTCATTACACATAATTAATCCTCCTGTAAATTTAAAATTTTATATTTTATTGTAATAAAAATATTGCATCATAAAGCTTTCTTTCATAACTATAAGCTAATTCAAGCTTACTGATAGCTACAGCAAAAGTTTCCTCATTGTAAGCATTAGAGAAAATGTATTTAGCCAAATTTAATCTTGCAAAATCCCAACACTCAAGAATAGTATCAACTAACGCAATAGTATCCGAATTTTTATCAAACATATTTTGTATCCTGTACTTATCTGCTTTTTTCGCATTCATTATATTATTAAAAATATGTAATAAGTTGTCTTTCGATTTTATAAGCTCTTCTTTACTCATTACTATTTGTCTAAAATCTTTAATAAATAATACTAGGTTTTCTAACCCATTCAGAAGATCATTTTTCTTTCCATTCATATTATGTAAGAATATTGATTTATAATCTATACTGTCATATCGTTCGTCATGAAAATTCTCATCTAAATAGAATTCAAAATAGGACTCAAATTCCGAGTCCTTCATGAAGTTACTTATATGGCCTTGATAGGAATTTAATAAATCTTCATAGCTAATTTTGTGTTCGCTATAGGATAGATTCTGCTGATGTGTATGTTCAATAATATGAAAGTATTTTTCTTCCGTATTAAAACCATATACTAACCATGTATGTGGTAAATGTTCTTTTAAATAAGTATCTTTCCTAATCGATTCATAAAAACAGTCTACCCATATTATTACTGGTCTTTCCCTACTCAAAGCATCTATTATATCCTTAATAACATCTGCACTTTTTAATTTTGTATGGATTTCAATTCCATGCATTTTCAATAAACTATGCATTGGTTGAACTTCATGATATTTAAGTTCTAAATTAATTTTATCTAAGCTCCGACTATATGTATAAATAGGAACATCATTCATTAAAAATAATTCTACAGATTTATTAAAATAATTAATAACTGGAAAAAACGAGTTATAGAAACAGCTTCTATAGAATACATCATTAAAAGGTTTTATATTATTAAGTATTTTGGAATTTTCAATAGCGCTATTGCTACTCTCTAAATATTCTGCCATTTTTTCTATTGTTGGATATTTAGTAATTTCGGAAGCTTTTATTTTTATATTATCCTTTTCTAATTCCACTTCCATTTTAACAGCAAGTATTGAATCTCCCCCAATTTCAAAGAAATTATCATAAATGCTAATTTCTTCATACCCTAATACCATACCCCATATCTGCGCTATTTTTATTTCTTTACAAGAATATCCCCCCTCTTCTTTTCCATTAAGTTTAACATGAATTATTTTTTCAATAGAGTTTTCTGATGTTTTTACAATCCTCCTTTGCTTTAATTCTAGTAATATTTCTTCTGATAATTTAAATGGCAGATAATCAATCAAATCGTATATTTCCCCTTGAAAGTTCAATTCTCCAATAATTACCCTTGAAATCTCCTTGCCTAAAATTTCGTCAAATGCATTTATTGCTTTCTTAGGTGGCATTATTTTGAATATTTCTTTGCTTTCATTTGTGTTCTTTCCCTGTGCTATTCCAGTATCAAGCCATTGGGGCCAGTTGATAACTAAAGTTCCCTTTCTTTTACTATCTCTATACGCCGAATAAGCATCAATATAACTATTCGCTGCAGTATATCCACTTGAAGCAAGTCCTGATACCAATGTCATTGCTGATGAGAATATGATAAAGAAATCTAAATTATCATTTTTTGTTACATTATCCAATACGAATACTCCTGAAACCTTTGCCCTCAAATTATGCTGAAATGTTTCAACCGTATAATCTCTAATACGAAAATCATTTCCAGATGTCGCACTATGAACTACTCCATTAATCGACCCATACCGACTTCTAATCTCTCCAAATAGTTGCTCTACCTTCAGACTGTCAGAAATATCTGCACTATAAAATGTAATGTTAGATCCTGATTTTTCAATTTCTATTAAATTCTGAATTTTTCTACTAAGATTCTCATTACGATCTTCTTCCATTATTTGAAGCCAATTATTTCGTTCAGGAAAACAGGATCTGTTTATAAAGATAAGGTTAATGCTATTTTTTGATGCTAGGAATTTGGCTACTTCAATTCCTAGTCCGCCTGCTCCTCCTGCAATAATATAAACCCCTTGTTCCTTAATGGTAAATTCCTTGATTTCTAGTTTATCTGTATTTACTTTATCAATAATTTCAACATATCTCTGTCTTTCTCTAAAAGCTATCATGTAATCTTTGCTTTTATTATTCAGTTCCAATACGATATCATTACCAGTAGTAGCATCGTCTATATCGATACATCTACATCTAATATTTGGATATTCCCAGTTTATTGTCTTTCCTAATCCAAATATTGTAGCATACTCAGGTTTAAGAACTTTCTCTACTTTAGTTATTGAATTAACGTATTTTGAAACTATAACAAAATCAATATTTTCATTTATTGAACTTTTCTCAATTGCTTTCATTAAATGTAATAAACTATCGGAACCAATCATCTGACTTTCTTCTAAATGATCAATACATTTCACTTCTCTCGTATCAGTAACTGACAGCAAATGTATAATTTGCGATATCTTTTTATCACTCAATACATGAATCATTTGATCGTAGTCAATCTGATTACTACCTATGATATATTTATTAACACTGACTTTTTTAAATTCTTGACCAATTTCCACTTCTATAACGTCATTTTTTTTTTGTCTTAAGTCTTTTGTGATATCATTTCCAAATGCTTCATTTTCTTTCAATACTAATATAACTCGCTTGGAAATTCTATTCTCACTATTTTCTAATTCCTTCTTTTGCCATGTAACCTCATAATATGTTTGTTTGAAGCTTGACGATTTTTTTTCATCTATTACTTCAGGGATACTAAACCAACATCGTTTACGGGAAAATACATATGTTGGTAAGCTAACTCTATGTCCATTTAAATTTTTAAACATCTCATTCCAGTTTACCTCGGCCCCAGCTATGTATATTTCGCAAATTTCATCTAACAATACTTTATTTGTAAAAAAGCTTTTAACAAATGCTGTTATTTTCACATTTACTTCTAAACTCATTTTTCTCTTTTGGGATTCTGTTGTTATACCTGCTTGACTTACCATATTACTACTATTTTGTATCCTGTATTCTGAATAATATAGCCCTTCTACCTGCGTACAGCGACAACCATTTGTATAAAAGTCATCCAACTTATGAATTAGATCCTCTTTATTAATAAACTGTATTGCCAATCTATAATTATAATGCTCTCTTTCGGTATTTGCAGTGTAACAGACATCCAATAAATTAATTAAATCACCTTTTTTTAATAACTTAATATATCTTTCTACCAGCTTTGTTAGACTTTCCTCATTCCTTGCGGACAAAGACAAAACCTGTGGAAAAGAAATATCCTCTGGTAAAATTCTCACATTTTCTGGCGCTTCTTCTAAAACGATATGACAGTTAGTCCCACTAATGCCAAAGGAACTTACCCCACATCTTCTAGGTAAATTATTTACATCCCAATCCAATAATTCATCATTAACATAAACGGGTGAGTTAGTAAAATTAATTTTGCTATTTGGCCTGTTAAAATGTATATTAGGCGCAAGCTGCTTATATTTTAAGGACATAACTGCTTTTATAAGTCCCGTTATACCAGCTGCTCCGATGAGATGTCCCATATTAGTTTTTACAGAACTAATTGCACAAAATTGGTTCTTCTGCGTATATTTTTTAAAGGCTTTCTTTATTCCCAAAACTTCAACAGGATCACCCAGTTTAGTTGCTGTACCATGTGCTTCAATATATGTAATAGATTCAGGTTCTACTGAAGCATTATCCCAAGCTCTTGTAATGACATCAGCTTGGGATAATGAATCTGGTGCTGTTATACCAAAAGTTTTTCCATCTTGGTTAATTGCACTTCCTTTAATTATTGCATAAACATTATCACCATCTGCTAGAGCTGCATCTAAAGATTTTAATACAATAACTCCGACACCTTCTCCTGTACCTGTCCCGTCTCCATTTATATCAAAAGTCCTTGTTAAGCCATCTGAAGATTCTATTCCAGAGACTACACCAGTCCCTATCGGTAATAATCTTATATTTATTCCACCTGCTATAGCTACTTCACAATCACCACTTTTAATTCCTTGGCAAGCATAATGTACAGCAACTAATGATGAGGAACATGCCGTATCAAAACATACCGCAGGACCTTTAAAATCAAAGTGATACGATACTCTACTAGCAACAATGGAAGGTAAATTACCAGAAAAAGCTATTGACAGATTTTCTGGTTCTGTTTCTGCAACTGCATGACCATATCCTTTATGCATAGCATCCGTTGGTAGTCCAATATAGGTCCCGACCCTAAATCCTTTTAGATTTATTGCCTTATATCCAGAATCTTCAATCGCCTTCCAGGTTTCTTGGAGTAGAATTCTTTGTATTGGGTCCATTAAACTTGCTTCTTTCGGAGATATTTTAAAGAATTCATAATCAAATTTATCAATCTCATCAAGATATGCGCCTCTCACATAGTCTCGATTTTCCTTTGGAAATTCAATAAAGTCTAAATAATTCTCTGTATCTCGCTTCCTTGTATTAGGAAATTCGGAAAAGAAATCTTTTCCTTCTTGAATATTATTCCAGAATTCCTCAATGTTATTTGCTTTTGAAAACTTTCCTGAAATACCTATAATAGCTAAATCCATATTACTTATATCCTTTCGTGCTTTCACTATTGACCATAGATTTTCTTTAAAATAGACAATTCCCTAACATGTGATTTTTTTGTTAAATCATACTTGCCTATTAATGAAGGATTAAAATAATAAAATTCTACAATATCACTTGTAATATTATGTGGATTAAGCTCTTTAAGCTTAATAGCGGTCTCTTCTTTACTAAGCTTATCCATACACAATATTCTCTTAAGTGGTTCTTTATTTAAATACATTTCATGATTGGTTAATTCAATACGTTTGCAATTAATATAAATTACTTTTATTCCTTTCCTCAATGCAAAATTCATTGCCTCGTTAATTTTATTTATAACTGGCTCTCCTTTATCATTTAGAGATGTATTGCATATGATTGGAACACCAGTAGCCAGTTTAAACGCTTTTACTAGTTTATATAATGCCTTGTGACTAGTGTCATTAATCGTTTGTATTCGAGCACTACCATCTAAATGGAGTACAGCTGGTATTAAATTTGCTCTATTCTCTTTTATTTTAAATGTATGTAACATAAAACTTGATGGATATGAATTTTCAAACCACTCGCCTACATCTTCTTCTAATATTATTGGTGCTACAGGTCTCCACCATTCTCTTTGCTTGATTCTATTAACCTGATCTTTTAATTCCATTTTTCTTGGGTCGGCAATGATACTTCTGTTACCAAGCGCTCTAGGGCCAATCTCTGCTGCCCCATCAAACCATACTATCGGAGCTTCCTCTAAATCTGAAATAAACTTCAATTCGTCAAGCTCTGACGTACTTTGGACAAACTTTGAAAATAGTTCTAAACTTTCATCTAAATTCTCATCTCTATCTCCATAAAACGCATGCTGTAGTTTGAAGTTGAATTTGCCCATTTTCTTGTAAAAAGCATATAGACCAATTCCTAACGATACTCCACTATCATTTACACATGGTGGAGCTAAAAATCCCTTAAACTTATATTTAGTCATCAGATAACTATTTGTTGGGCAATTAAGTGCGTATCCACCTGATAAAGCAAGATACGTTTGATCTGTATTAATGCCGAATTTATCAACAACTTCGTTTATGGTTTTTTCCATCATCTTTACAGATAATCTTTGAATTATTTTCATTGCCATACTAATTTTATTATCTTCAATTGAAAACCTAGGATCAAAGTAATTAAACTTTATACCCATATCTTTTTCTTCAAACCCGTTAATTATTTCATATAATTCTGTTACATATTTATCAGCAAACTTTTTGTTTACTTCATTGCTTAAGTTAAGAGGACTTATTTCTTCTATATACGCTTCACTTTTACTTGCTTCTGCAAGTGCCATTAAGGTTCCTTCTTGTAATTTAAAACTGTCACATGCAACCTCCCACAAGCGCCCCGGTGAAATTATAGGGAACAAATCTACTATACCATTACGAACAATACCTCCTGCATACCAGTTCTTCTCTCCAACATTTAAGTCACATACACAATCTGGTCCACCATCAACTGCTAATCCAATAATGGTACTATTTGAAAACAATTCCATATCAAACATTAACGCTGAAAATAAATGAGCAATGCTGTGATAAGGTAAATCAGGATATTCATATATAGAATGATAGTCGTCATTGCTAGCTAACTCAGGTGTTCCCCAAACTTCAACCATATCATCTAATGAAAGATTATAAGCTGCTAATAAACTATTGATTATTTCTTTCGCATGTTCTGTATCATAGAAACATCTTGAATGATGTTTCAATCCACTTTGTCTTTCCAATTCCCAATAATGTACTAATTCTATATTATCGTTGTTTTTCTTCCACAGTGCTATATTTTGGTCATGTCTTCTCCCTAATTCACTTCCCAAATTCAGTAATTTATCTATAGATATGTACGTTGACAAATAGTACCCGTCTCTCATCTTTATTTATTCCTTTCACAAAAAATAAATATAAAATTTGTAGTTTTATCATTCTGTAACATCTTATTAGCAGATTTTCACAGAGTTTTATATATACTGACGTCTATCTTATTATTATATTCTCTAACAAATCCTCTAATATATTATTAATTTATTATTGTCTTGTATTCCTCCTTTGTTAGGGAATAAAAAGGCTCACCATTGTAAAAATCAAAATCTTCTGATAAACCATTTACCGTATAGCGAAATTTTAAACCCATATTTTCAATTACTTTCATAGAAGCTATATTATCTGGTTTACAAAGGGCAACGATTTCCTGTAATCCAATTATATTAAATCCAAAATTAAGTAATGCTACTGTTGCCTCTTTCGCATAACCTTTCCCCCAATATTCTCTTCCAATCAAATAATATATTTCCTTTTTGCTATTGTCGTAATCAAGTGCGCCTATACCACACCAGCCAATATGTGTACCAGTTTCCTTTAATATAATATTAAAGGAATATCTAAAATCTGTATCAAATCCATTATTGTAAGATTGAATTAGCCAATTAAATAATCCTTTATATTCTTCTAAAGACATAACACTCATATCTAAATATTTAAACAACTCCTTATCTTGCATTAAGTTATAACATTCTAATAAATCCTCTTCTTTATAAGGCCTAATTATAAGTCTGTTTGTCTCTAAGTTCATTTTTTTAATTTCTTTCATCATATTAGATATCTCCTTTTAAGTTTTTTATCGTATCATTATTTTGAATATATACAATTAACTTTTTTAGTGTTTGAAAATTTTCAAAATCAAAATCGTCATCTCTAATTTCAAAATCAAACTCTTCCTCAAGATTTATAATTAATTTAAGAATACCAGTAGAATTTAATCCCAAATCTCTTATATCGTCATTTAATCCTATATTATCTTCACCACCTTCGAGTATATTACTTAATATCTTTCTTATTCTTATTTCAATCTCTTCTTCAACCATACTTTATACTCTCCTCATATAATAATTTTAGAAACTCTTTTTAATTAAAATTTATCCGGTATTGACTTTTACTGTATCAAATGTTCATATTTCAATCATTTATGGATATATCCTTTATAATGATATTTGGAACTTCAATAATTTGATTAACAATATTATTAAAGTTAACTTCCAGACGTTTTATTAAATCATTATTATAAATAATTGAATTATAATTAAATTTTATTTTTGTTTCATCTCCTGGTATCACTACAACATTTAAGTCATAACTTGTTTGTTCTAAATGCTCAATATTCCTTACATTCAAGTCCATATTTTTACAGTACGGACTACTAAGTACATTTTCTACTGGATAATTTTCATAAGCAATTATATGATTAAATAAATTACCTTTCACTATCCCTAACTTTTCTTGAAGCTTTAATACTGGATAAAAGCTATATTTTTCTGATTGAGACGTAAAATTCTTAATTTCTTTTGTCAAATCGCAAAATGATATTTTATCACTACATTTTATTCTAATTGGTATCGCTGTTACAAAAAGACCCACCATTTTATCAATTCCTATTATTTCAGAGTTTCGTCCTGATACAATTATTCCATATACTATATCATCAGTGTTTGCTTCTTCTCTTAACATCACACCCCAAATAGCCTGGAAAACATTGCTCAATGTTACTTCAAAATCTTTTGCGATTTGCGATAGAGCTTTAGTTACATCTTTATTTAATACTAATTCTTTTTGCTCATTAATATAGCCTTTATTCTCAGATACTACATTTGACTTAGAAAATATTGTTTTCTGTTCATAATCCTTTAAATATTTTTCCCAAAACAAAAAAGCTTCCTCTTCATTTTGATTATTAATCCACTTAACATAATCAGAAAAGGAATATCTTTGTTGTTCTAAAACCGTATTTTGTTTTTGTAAAGCATTCTGTTTTAGTAAGCCATATGTTTCAAGAAAATCATTCAAAACAATGCCTATACTCCACCCATCCATAATAATATGATGATAGCTCAAAATCATATTATAGGATCTATCATCCGTCTTTATTAAAGCTAATCTTATCGGTATGTCTTTTAACAAATTAAATCCTTTTTCCTTATCTTTTGTCTTATAACTTTCAATAAATTGCTTTTTACTGCTTTCTGATAAATCAGAAATATCCTTATACCTTACTTTTTCACAAATACCGTCAAGAACAATTTGTGCAGGTTGCGGTAATTTTTTGTAACTAAAAATAGTTTTTAAAACATCATATTTTTGAATAATTATATTAAATGCCTTTTCAGCTATTTCTGATGAAATGTAACCATCTATTTCAACTAAAATATGTTCAAAAAAGATATTTTTATCTTTAAAAAACAAAGAATGAAATAGCATTCTTTCTTGCGACGGCGTAAGCATATAGATATCTTGGATTTTTATTTCTTGAGCTACAACTTGAGATATATGTTGAGTTAATTCCTCAATTGCTACTTCATCTAGTTTAAAGTTTGACTCTCTTAGTAATAAACCCTGACTTTTAGTATCGACTTGACATTGCTTTATTTTTGTTACTTGTTCGCATATTAATCTTATAGTCTGATATTCAAAAATATGGCTTACTTCAAGATTATATTCATTTTCTCTAAATCTGGCAGATATTTGTACTGCTTTAATGGAATCTCCTCCAAGCCTAAAGTAGTTATCGTCTATACCTATTGAATTTACCCCTAATATCTTCATCCAAATAGAAGCTAATTTTTTTTCAATTTTGCTTCTTGGCGCTATAAACTCAACACCGGCATCAATTTCTGCCTCAATCTGTAGTAATGCATTTCTATCAATTTTACCACTAGAAGTTAATGGCATTTTTTCAATTCTCTTAAAATATGAGGGAATCATATAGTCAGGCAATTCTCTTGAAAGCCATTCTCTTATTTCGGCTAATGTCATTTCAGCATTACTCACTACATAGGCGTATAATACTTTATTACCTTGTGTATCATCTCTATCTATGACCACTGCTTCCTTTACTAACTCATGATTTAATAATTGACTTTCTATTTCACCTAATTCAATCCGAATTCCTTTTATTTTAACCTGATAATCTTTCCTTCCACCACATTCAATATTTCCATCAGGTAACCATCTAGCAATATCACCTGTTTTGAACATTTTCGTGCCCTTCATGAATGGATTGTTTATAAATTTTTGAGCAGTAAGTTCAGGGGCATTTAAATAACCTTTGGCTAAGCCATCACCTGCAATATATAATTCTCCACTTACACCGATTGGTACAGGTTTTATATATTTGTCTACTATATAAATTTGTGTATTGCTAATAGGCTTACCAATTGTAATTTTGTATGGCGGACTTAATTCATATAATGTAGACCACACTGTAGTTTCTGTTGGTCCATAAACATTATAAATTTTTGCATCTGTAATTTGGGTTATTTTATTTAATAAACTTTCTCTTAACGACTCACCACCAATTAATATTTTTTTAAGATTCCTAAAATTGTATATTTCCCCACTATCATTAATTAATAAATTCATTCGAGAAGGAGTGGCTTGTATGATATCAATATTCCAATCATTTATTAATTTGTTTATTAACTTTGGCGTTATTTGCTCATCATCATCAGCTATAATTATTTTTAATCCTATCGACAATGGCAGAAAAGTCTCTAACACAAATATATCAAAGGTTATATTAGTAAGAAGTAAAATTGCATTATGATCTGAAAAATCTATTGCAGATGTAAATCCATGTATAAAGTTAATAACAGATTTATGTTTAATTTCTACCCCCTTGGGTTTGCCTGTTGACCCTGAAGTGAATATAACATATGCCACATCATCAGAACTAGCATTATTTCTATTCGTATTTAGTGTACTACTAAATTCCTCTAAATCACTAGCATTATACTGATATATATGCTTCTCCAAAGTATTGGTTTTATCATATTGCTTTTCGATTCTTAGCAAACAATCATACCTATATTTTGTCAATTCATTTTTTATTGTATGAATTTTATTAGAAACCTCTACCCGCATAATTTCTTGAAAATCAACCAATAAGTCCTCAAAATATTTTCTTGGTAAAAATAACTCAGAATCAAACTTATCTTTGGTTTTATAGCTATTCGATTCATCTTCATTTTTAAATTTTATTAATGAAGTAATTAACTCTTCCTTTAGTTCAGAGTCCATAATATCACCAATAAATATTATTCCATTACTATTTAGGAGGTTTATTGAATCTCTAATTACACTTCTTAGATAATTAACTCCAGGAAAATATTGTATTACGCTGTTAATAATGACTATATCAAAATCCTTTTCTCCAATTTCACTAATCTTATGTGCTTGTAAACACATTAATTTTATATTTTCTATTCCACAATCTCTTATTCTAGCCTTATTTTTTTCAATTATTGCATTTGACATATCAACACCATAATAGGTCTCTACATAAGGAGCTACTTCAAACATTGTTAACCCTGAGGAACATCCAATTTCTAATACCTTAGTACTTTTATTTAGGTATGGTGTAAGTTTTTGCAATGTATTATTAGTATATTCCTGCATTTCTTCTGATGAAAATTCCTCTCCTGTATAACTACTTTTCCATCCACCTTCCCCTATTTGACTCGTACTACTCTCGACAATATAATCCCACAGCCCTTCATTCATTAAATCGTTGCCATCGACTTCTTCTAAAATATCTAAATTATCACTATCCATACATATATAGTTCTTAAGTTTAGTGCATTCCAATTGGAGCTTATTAATAACATGAATTTGCTTTCTACTTGTGATAATTGTATTGATATTGCAATCTTCAATTATTACTTTAATCCTGTTTATTGGATATTGTGAATTAATTGGTACATAAGATGCTCCTGATTTTAATATCCCTAAAATAGATATAATCAAGTGTTCCGATCTCTCCATATATATTCCCACTCTATCCCCATTCACTACCTTACATTTGCTAACTAAAAAATTAGCTAATTTATTTGAACGTTCCTCTACTTCCTTATAAGTTATTTGCTTACTATTAAAAACTAAAGCTATATTATTAGGAGTTTTTTGGACCTGCTCTTCAAAAAGCTTATGTATAGTTTTAGTTTTATCATATAGATCATCTGTAGAATTAAAGTTGAATAATATATTTTTTCTTTCCTCATCAAATAATATATCTATTTCTGAAATTTTTATTTGTCTATTGTTGGTGATAGTAACAATTATGTTGATTAATCTTTTAATCATTTTTTCAATGGAATTACGATTAAAAAGTTTTGAACAATATTGTAATTCAAAATATATTTTTTCATCCAATTCAACAGTAGAAAAGAGTAAGTCAAATTTTGATGTCCTATTGTTAAATAAATATTGCTCTATATCACAATCATTTAAGTTTATTGTATCATGTTTCATATTTTGTGATATCAACATTACATCAAATAAAGGATTTCTGCTTGTATTCCTTTGTAAATTCAATTTATCCACTAAATCTTCAAATTGATATTCTTGATTTTCATAAGCTTTAATGCAATTATCTTTAACTTCTTCAAGAAAATCTTCATAGGATTTAATACCAAAAGGATAATTTCTTATAGGTAATGTATTTACAAACATCCCAATTATATTTTGTACATCTTCATGTGTTCTACCAGAAATTGGAGTTCCTATTACTATATCTTCTTGTCCACTATACTTAGTTAAAAGAATATTTATCACTGATAATAGAACCATATGCATTGTTACTCCTGCTTCTTTCGCAATAGTTCTTAATTGAGACGTTAATTGCTCATTTATATCAAAATTAATAATATCTCCTTCAAAACTCTGTAAAGATGGTCTTTCATAGTCAGTAGGTAAATCTAACTGCGGTATTTCATCACTAAACCTATTTATCCAATACTCTTCATTTTCTCTCATTTTCTTGGAATTTATTAATTTTTTTTGCCATGCAGAAAAATCTTTGTATTGAATATCTAGATTCCTCAATTGCTTTCCATTGTATATTTGTGAGAATTCATTCATTAATATGTTCAAAGAAGTACCATCTGATATTATGTGATGCATATCAATTAATAAATATGTCCTTCCAATATTCTCAACAATTTCTACTCTAAATAATGATGCTTTTGACAAATCAAATGGTTTTATAAAATTTTGTATTATTTCATCTATATGTGTATCTTTTTTTTTATGTATAAGTTTGAATTTGTTGACTTCCTGCACTTTTTGCATTATTTCTCCATGTACAGTTTCAAAATAAGTTCTTAAACTATCATGTCTTATAAATAATTGCTGAAAAGTTGCTTCTATTTTATCTTTATCGACTTGTCCTTTAAGCTCAAATACTATTGGCATATTATATGCCGTACTACTCTTTTCAATTTGCTGAAGTATATACATTCTCTTTTGCGCTGATGATACTTCATAGCATTCGTTTTCTTCCAACCTTTCTATCTCTAAATAAAGATTTTCTTCCATGGGCTCAATCAATTTACTTAAATCCTTTATCGTTGGAAACCTGAATAATTCTTTTAACGGAATTTCTTTATTCAATTCTTTATGAATTTTTGACATAAGTATTGTTGCTTTTAGGGAATGTCCTCCCATTTCAAAAAAGTTATCATTAATTCCAATATTATCTACTCCTAGTATTTCTTCAAAAATTGTAATTAATTTTTTCTCCGTACCATTCCTTGGAGCCTCATACTTTATTTCTGTATTTACTTCATCCTTTATATCTAAAAGCACTTTTCTGTCTATCTTTCCATTTGTATTTAATGGCATACTTTCAAGATGTATATAGTGAGATGGAACCATATAATCTGGAAGATACTCTTTAAGTTCTTCCTTTATCTCCGACGTGTTATATTCCATCTCCGATACATAATAGGCACATAAATATTTATTTATCTCTTCTCCTTTTGCTAAAACTACTACTTCTTTTATATCTTTTATTTCTATAAGTTTACTCTCTATTTCACCTAATTCAATTCTAAAACCCCTTATTTTAACTTGATAATCCACTCTTCCTAGGCACTCAAGTTCTCCATTTTCCAGCCATCTTGCGCTATCTCCGGTTTTATACATCTTATTATTATTTGAAAATATGCTGGGAATAAATTTAGTATTCGTCAGTTCAGCTCTCTTCATATATCCTCTTGCTAAACCATCCCCTGAAATACATAATTCACCTGGTATCCCCACCGGCTGCAATTTATTATTCTTATTTATTACATATATTTGCGTATTAGCTATAGGTTTACCAATATTAACAGAATCGCTTACAGTGAGTTCCTTAATTGTGGACCATATTGTCGTTTCTGTCGGACCATATAAATTAAATATTCTCGCTTTGGTAAGCTTTTTTAATTCCTTCATCAAATTGTCAGGAAAGGTTTCACCTCCGACCAGTACTTCTTTTAAATTGTTTAAATATTCAAGTTTACTACTCCCTGATATTAGTAACTGCAATCTTGATGGGGTTACTTGAAGTATCTCTACATTCTCTCTGTTAATGAGATCACCTAATTCATCAGGGTTATTATGCTGGTCTTCAGTTGCAATTATTACTTTCATACCACAAACTATTGGAACTATTGTTTCTAGTACAAAAATATCAAATGACATGGTTGTTAGTGCAAGTATTACTTTATCTTGACTAAATTCAACTTGCTCGACTATTCCCATAATAAAGTTAATGACAGGCCTATGTTCAATCATTACACCTTTGGGATTACCTGTTGATCCTGAAGTATAGATTACATATGCAAGATTACTTGAGTCACTCAGCTGTGTAAGATTTGTGGTAGCACCAATATAAAAATTTTTACTATTAAAATAAAACACTGTTCCTGTAAATATAACCTTATCTTTTAGATGTACTTGAGTTATTAGTATCTTAGCTCCACTATCTTCTATAATATGCTTTATTCTTTCTTTGGGTTGATTAGAATCAATGGGGAGATATGCGCCACCGGCTTTAAGTATGCCTAAGATACCTATAATCATATCAACTGATCTATCTGTCATGATACCTACAATACTATCTGGCTTCACCCCATTATCTCTTAACTTTCTAGCTAACTGATTTGCCTTGTTATTTAACTCCTCATAAGTTAACATACTATCATCACAGATGATCGCTATTTTATTGGAAGAATTTATTACCTGGTTTTCAAATAACTCATGTATCGTCTTATCCTTATTATAAACTAATGTGGTATTATTAAAATCGTATATTAACTCTTTTCTTTCCTCTTCTGACACTATATCAATTTCATTAACTTTGATATTAGAATTATCAATTATTTGCTTAATAACCTCATTGAAGTGTTGTTGAATTCTCATTAAAAAAGTTTGCTTATAACGTAATGCATTATAAGCAAACTTAACCACTAGCTTTTTTCCTGGTAAAACTATAATATTGAAATCATAATTTGTTTGTTCAAAGATATCAATTTTATGAATTACAAATTCAGATTTCTTAGAACCCTCTACAGAATCCTTTATTTGATTAACTGGATAATTTTCAAATATCATTATATTGTTAATCAAACTATTTTTTAACTGGGAATTTGCTTGTATCTCTGCTAGAGAAGTATAACTAAATTTTTCAGCTTTAATAGCTGCCTGCTGAATAGATTTTAACAATTCAGCAAATGTATCATTTTCGTTACATGTTACTCTAACGGGTATGGTATTTATGAATAGCCCTACCATCTTATCTATTCCAGCAATTTCACTCGGTCTTCCTGATACTACTCCCCCAAATACTACATCACTAACATCATTATATCTTTGTAAGAGAATACCCCATACTGCCTGGAGTACCGTATTAAGTGTTACCAGATTATCATTGGCTAAAGCTCTTAAGCAGTTAGTTGTAGATTCATCAATTTCAAAGCTAATATTTTCATGACTATATGCTTCACTGCTTTGTATCTTTTCATTGCTTGGAAGAATGGCTAGATTGGAATATGTTTCTAAATACTCTCTCCAATATTGTAAAGCTTCTTCGTGATCCTGTTTATTTATCCATTTAATATAGTTTTCATATGGATTAATCGTCTTTTCAAATACGACAATTTCATTTTTTAATGATTGATAAATTTCTAATATTTCATTAACAATAATATTCATACTCCAGCCATCTAAAATTATATGATGATTGCTCCAAATGACCTTATATGAGTAGTTGTCTGTTTTTAGTATTGCTATTCTCGTTAACATATCCTTAGATAAGTTAAAACCTTTTTCACAGTCCTTATGTAAAAAATCCTTAATAAAAAAATCTTTTTCATCACTTCCTAAATACGATATATCATGCAAGTTAATCTTTGCACGTCTTTGTTTAACTACTATTTGCTTAGCCTTATCTATCTCCTTATAAACAAAAGCTGTCCTTAAAACATCATACCTTTCAACGAGAATATTAAAGCTCTTTTCAAAAAGCTCTATATCTATTTCACCTTCAACATCAATGCATATCTGTATGAAATATGTATCAATGTCCTGATTTAATATGGTATGAAAAAGGATACCTTGTTGCATTTTACTTAAGGAATATATTCTCTTTATTTCTAACTTTGATTCCACTTAAATACCACCCTTCTTTAATAGAATCACACCTTAAATATCAAAAATATAAATCTTACTACTTTAAATTTTACACTTCAATTTCACTTACAATGTTTAGAATATCCTGCAACTCATCTAAAGATATTTCATCATCGCTAAGATCATGTGTTGTATATTCAGTGCCAACTTTTTCACTACAATGATTAATTATCATTAATAAATTATTTTTATAATTGTTAGCATATTTTTGTATTGTTTCCCGTTTAAATTCCTTTCTATCATAAACAAATTCTAATTTTAGCATTCCCTTGATTACCATACCTGTTATATCTAGGGCATTTTCCCTTTCGTTATATGGACTAATAATTTGACCCGAATTAATAATTGATTGTTCAAAAATATCTGTTGTTATATTGGTATCAAATTGACCTAAATAATTAAAACTTATCTCCGGTTTTAAGGTAAAATCTATTAATCCTTTGAGTTTATGTACGGTTAAATGCTTTAATATACCATAACCTATTCCCTTTTTAGGAATGCTTCGCATTGTTTCTTTAATCGTTCTAATTTGAAGCGAGATATCGTTTAATTCTGACATATCAAGAACAACTGGATAGATTGAGGTAAACCATCCCACAGTTCTTGTCATATCCACATCACTTATTATTTCTTCTCTGCCATGGCCCTCCAAGCTAACAATTACTTGATCGCCGGATATGAATTCTTTTACTGTCAAACCTAAAGCTGTAAGGAGGATATCACTAATCTCTGTATTGTAAGCTTGATTTACTTCTTTTAATAGTTTATTTGTCTGTTCCTGAGATAAAGATATTTCTACAATCTCACTATCTTTTTGTTTTCTTTCATTTACAATATTATCCTTTTTCAAGTAAGAAATCGGTTGCTTCTCTATGCGTTTCCAATATACTACCTCATCCAATAACTCTTTACTTTGTGCATAGTCATATAATTTTTCAGCCCATTCCCTGTATGAGGTTGTTTTTCTTGGAAAAGAGATATCTGCATTATTCATTAAGTGTTTATACCCATTAATAAAATCTTCTAGTATTATCCTCCATGACACTCCATCTACTATCAGATGATGCATTATTATTAAAAGATGATCTCCATCAATAGTTCGAAATAATCCTAGTTTTATAAGTGGCCCCTTCTCAATGTTTATACTTCTCTGTAAATCAAATGCTACCTCTTCAATTCTTTCTGCATAATTTGTTTTATTATCAAAATTAATAAATCTATAATCAAATAGTTCACAATCTAATCCTTTATTCGATTGTACTATCTGACCTTCTTCTAAGATAAATACCGTTCTTAATATATCATGGTGATGAATGATTTTTTCAAAGGTCTTTTTCACAGCTATTTCGTCGAATCCATTTTTATTATGTAATATTATAGATTGGTTATAGTGATTAATATCAGTATTATTTTGATTAAAGAACCAATATTGAATAGGAGTTAATTTTACTTCACCTTCTATAACTCCCTGATCAACTTCTTTTTTGTTCACTTCTATAAATTTACTTAAGTCACGAATTATAGGATACTCAAATATTTTACTTATTTCTAGTTTTAGATTTAAGTTTTGTAGTTGCGTAGAAACTAATATTGCCTTGATTGAATCACCGCCAATATGAAAAAAATTATGATTAACTCCTATAGATCTAACCCCAAGTACATCACAGCATATGTCTAACAGAATCTTTTCCATTTTATTTTCTGGCAATACACATTCCTCTATGGCTCTACTTTTATAATTGGATAGAGCCGCTTTATCAACTTTACCATTTATAGTTACAGGAAGTTTTTCAATTTTTATATAATGATTCGGAACCATGTAATGGGGTAGCTTTTCTGATATATAATCATTTAACACAGTTATTGATATCTCATTTGGAGCCACAATATATGCAATTAATTCTACTGTATCATTTTCCTTTTTTTCTAGTATTATTGTTACATCACTTATACCTTCATAAGCTAAAATATTTGCTTCGATTTCCATTAGCTCAATTCTATAGCCACGTATTTTTAATTGATTATCTATTCTGTCAATATATTCAATATTATACTCTGGAAGCCATTTTGCTATATCTCCAGTCCTATACATTTTCCTGCCTTTAATAAACGGATTCTCTATGAATTTTTCACTTGTCAATTCTTCCTTTTTTAAATATCCCCTAGAAAGCCCATCCCCTGATATATAAATTTCTCCGATACCCCCAAAAGGCATTGGTTTTTGGTCTTTATCCAATATATATATTTGAACATTATCTGCTGGTTTTCCTATAGGTATAGAAATCCCTTTATCTTTTTCTGGATTATACTTATAAATCATACAGCCTACCACTGTCTCAGTAGGTCCATATTCATTAAATATTTCAATATTCCCGCCAAAACTTTCGTATATTTTTTTAGCTAAATTAGTTTTTAAGTTTTCTCCTCCTACTATCAATCTTTTTACCGACGAATTTATATTACTTAAATCCTTTAATAGTGATAAGTGAGAAGGCGTAAGTTTTAATACAGTAGCTTTTTTTTCTTTTATTATAGTATATAAAACATATTCATCTTTATTTTCAGGGTATATTATAATTTCATTTCCGCTAATAATTGGAGTAAAAATAGTTGTTATAGTAAGGTCAAAAGCAATTGAGGAGTAGAGAGGAAATACTTCTCTGTCCTGCTTAATATACATCTTTTTTGCCCAACAAATATAATTCACTAATCCTTGATGCTCTATCAACGTACCCTTAGGTACTCCTGTTGATCCAGATGTATAAATAATATAAGCCAAATTTTTGGCATTACTTATCGTCTCTAAATTCACTGTTGGTTCTGTATTTATTTCCACCAAATTGATATTAATTATTTCCCCATTAAAACAAACTTGCTCATTGATTTCATAATTAGTAAGCAATAATTCTGTTTCAGAGTCTTTTAATATATAATTAACCCTATCAATAGGAAAAGAAGTATCAATAGGTAAATATGCTCCGCCAGCTTTTAATATGGCTAATATTCCCACAAGCAAGTTTAACGAATATTCTGCCATTATTGCAACTATGCTGTCAGACTTCACTCCTTTTTTCCTTAATAAGCTAGCTAGCTGATTTGATTTCTCGTTTAACTCTATATACGTTAAATATTCATTTTGAAGTCTTACCGCTATATTTAATGGAGTCTTTTCAACTTGTTCTTGAAAAATTTCATAAATGCACTTATTGTTAGGATATTTTACTTTCGTATTATTAAAATCAATTAGTATTTTAGTTTTGTCATCTATTGTTAATACATCGATATTCTCTAAATTTTCTCGTGTATTATTTAATACTTGTTGCAGTATGTGATTATATAACTTTAACCAGCTTTTTATTGTAAACTCATCAAACAACTCTGGATTATAAATAGCTTTGCACTTTATGTTATTATTATCTCTAACCATATAAAAATAAATATCTGTTAATGAGGTATTTAAGTTTAAGCTTGTTGCATCTATTTTATGAATATTTTCCAAAATCATATTAACTCTATAAAAAGAAAAATCTGTTTCTATATTGAGCAGATCTGTTAAATCACTTATGGGAAAATACTGATTAATATAACTTTGTGAAACTGTTTGCTTTAAATTGTTTATTAACTCTTCCACTGTCATTTTGTCATTTAATATACTTCTTATTGGTATATAACTGTTATATAAATAAATATTACTAGAATAATTGTACACTGGTGACCCTACTATGATATCCTTCTGACCTAATAATTTATAAATCATAATTTTTAAAGTTGTTAGCATTATAACATACATAACGGTATCTTTATTATTACTAAAATTTATCAATTTTGTGGCTAGAATATCATCCACTTCAATTTCATAATGGGAATTCTTTAATCCTTTTGCTTTAGTTTTATATCCATTTAAATGTACTTCAGATAATTCTCCCTTTAAATTTTTTTTCCAGAAATTTTTTGCTTCTTCTTGTCGATCAAATGGTAAAAACAAAGTATCACTCATATACAATCACATCCTTACTTATTTCTTCATTTAATAATTCAAATTATAAATATAATGCAATCCAATATTTTACTATAAAGTATAAAATAATTTAAATATAAATAATTAATTTCTATATTCTTAGAAATTCTGACACTTGTCCATTTTGATTTATATTTAATTTATTTACATGCCCAGAATCATTAAAAGTAAATTCTACACAAATATTCACCTGTCTTGAAAAGAAACTATATTCTGTTTCTTTAATTAATTCTATTGGCATTTGTCCTTCCGGAATAATAAAAAGTACTTCATTCTCATTACATATATTAATAACTTTATTATTAGATATGTATTTTCCTGTTAAACTATCAATACCTTGTATATCTATAAAACTGCTTTTTGAGGAAATAAATTGAGGCCAATTATAAACATAAGCAATTGCTCTATTTATCTCATCTATAAATCCTGGTTCTTGCGAATTTATCATCACAACTAATCCTTTCCCGTCCTGTTTATAAAAAAACATTCTGCTTTCATAGCCCGTATTAGTTCCATTATGTGAAAAACTTGCTGTCTTACCTTCTCCATCTAAGAAAAATCCCAATCCCATAAATTCTACTGATTGTGAATGTATCATTTCCTCTAAAGATGCTTTTCTTATAAAATCATTAGATTCTCCGTTTAGAATCTGCTGCAACTTAATTCCAAGTTTCGCCAGATCTGAAGGAGTTGTCCATAAACCTGCTGCTGCCTCTTCAGGGTGAATACAATAACCCCCATCTATCATACCTCCATTATGGCCACAAGCCTTTTTCAGAGATTTTTTATAGATTGTGCTTCGCTCATATGTACTATAGTTCATTTCTAAAGGTTCAAATATTAATTCATTTATGATTTGTGGAAAAGGCTTATTTAAAACATCAACCACCACTTGTTGAGCGATAGTGTAGCCACCTCCGGAATAATTAAATTGTAATCCTGGAATATATTTGACTCTAATAGCATCTGTATTAGCTGAAAAATCTCCATTTAATATCTGGACTGTATTTGGAATTTTATCTTTTATGTTATACCCATCAAATCCTTGAACATTTACACCTGCAGTATGACTCAAGAGTTGTCTTAAAGTTATTTTAGGTTGCCATTTACCATTTGAAGGTACTTTCCAAGAAGTAAGATACTTATTAACATCTTCATCTAAATCAATAATTCCCTGCTCAACCAATCTCATAACAGCAAGCGCAAAGACTGATTTACTTATAGATGCGGCTTGAAAAACAGTGTTTTCATCTACTTTTTCATCTGTATTATTTGCAATTGTTCCATATGCTTTTACCCATTCTATTTGGTAATCATTAATAACTGCCATACTTACGGCAGGAGTCTTATAATATCTCATTCTATCATAAATATCACCTTGTACATATTCCTCATTAAGGATTTGATTTCTATTAAATATATATTCTTCAAATTGTCTTATTTTTTCTTCAATATTCATTTTTTGCTCTCCTTATACTTAATATGATATACCATATTAAAAATCAAACTCACTAATTATTTTATTTTTGCTATTAGTCAAAATTGATGTTATTATATCCGCATCTTCACTACATAAAATATCAATATCTTTAATACAAATAGTTACATTTGTAACTATCGTACTTATTATTTTTATATATGCCTTTGCTAGTTTTTCAATACTTTCTGTTTTGTATAAGTTCTCATTAAAGTAAAAATTGATTTTTAATTTGTTTTCTGATTCCTTAATATTTAATTCTAAATCAAATTTTGATACGTTTTTATATATTTCATAAGGTATAAACCTAACATCACCTACATCAATATATGACACATCAAGACTATGCATCGAAAACATTATTTCGAATATTGGATTTTTATCCAGATTCCTTTGAATATTTAATTTTTCAACTAGTCGTTCAAACTGATAATCTTGGTTATTATAAGCATTTAGTGAGTTTTGCCTAACTTCCTCTAAGAACTCTCTAACTGTTTTATATCCACATGGCATATTTCTTAACGCTAATGTATTTATAAATACACCAATAACATCTTCCAGATCAGAGTGATGACGTCCAGCTATAGGAGTCCCTATTACAATATCATCCTTTAAAGTATATTTTGATATTAGTATATTAAAGGCACCAAATAATACCATAAATCTAGTTAATCCTCCATTACTACATAATTTTTTAATTTCCTCCAGTAAATTTCCCGTTATCTCAATATTATAATTTTTAGCATTAATGCCTTTTTTTTGATCTTCATAATCTATAGGCATATTTAATTTAGGAATTTTACCCGAATACATGTTGATCCAATAATTTTCCTGTTCTTTTATATAATCACTCTGAAAAAGGTTATTCTGCCAAATTACAAAGTCCTTATATTGCAATTTTAATTTCTGTAAGTGGTTACCTTTATATAATTCAATGAAATCTTTTACTAATATATCCATTGACATAGCATCACTTATAATATGATGTACATCAAAAATCATGAAATGATTCTCTTCGTCCACTGATACAAGTTTAATTCTAAATAGAGGAGCCCTTTCTAAATTAAAAGGCTTGATGAACTCACTTCCAATGGAACTAACATCACCTACTTCAGCTCTATCATAATCAATCAGAAAATTGATTTGTTTATGAATAACTTGTACAGGTTTTCCATCCATAAACTTAAACGAGGTTCTTAAAACGTCATGACGTTCAATAAGTTTACTAACTGTTAATTCAAGCTTATCTTTATTTAATATTCCTTCAATCCTTACACCGATTGGTTCGTTGTATTGTATTCCGTCTTTATTTATTTGATTTGCAAAGAATATTCTTTTCTGTGAGGCTGATAATTGATAATACTGTTGTTCCTCTGCCGACTGAATAGCGGGCAGAACATATTCTTCCTTATTTCCGTTTAAATCTTTGCTGTCCAAACAATTAGCTAATTCGATAATACTAAGATTTCTAAAAAACTCAGATATCTCTAGAATCTTACCTGTTTCTTTAATAAGTATATTAATAATTCTCGTGGCGATTAATGAATCACCGCCCAACTCATAAAAATTATCATTTATATTAATCTCAACATAACCTAACAAACTACCCCAAACTTGAGCTACTACTTCTTCCGTTTTAGTATAATTGCCATTATTCTTGCCCGTTAATTTTACATTCTTAAAATTTTCTTTATTATCTTCTATAAATGATTTTTTTTTATTTTTCTTAATCTTTTCAATAATGGATTGTGATAGTTTTATACCAAATAACTTTTCATCATGTAAAACTTGACTGGCTTCATTACTTTCATAATTAATTGTTCCTATTATGGCTCTTTCTATTTTTTTATTTATTATCGTTTCAAATCCATATATAGCTTTATATGTTTCCAGTAATTTAAAATACCCCTCCTTATTGATTCCCTTGCCCATACCGGTTTCTTTCCATGCTGTCCAATTTATTGTTAAAGTCTTTCTACCCATCTGATTTCTCCAGGATGCAAAAGAATCCAGAAAACTATTTGCAGCTGTATAATCACTATCACCTAATCCCCCATAAATTGTAGACGCTGATGAAAATAAGATAAAGAAGTCTAGTTCATCCTTTTGAGTAAGCCTATCTAAAATCCAGGTACCATTCACCTTAGGACACATTACTGTTTCAATTTGTTCCTCTTTCTTCTCTGCAATAAATCCTAGCCCTGGATTACCAGCCGCATGAATAATTCCATTTATCTTTCCATAATTTGCTCTAAGGCTAAATAAAATTTCTGCCGCTTCAACTTCTTTCGATATATCGGCAGCTAAAATTACTACTTCCGTTCCTAATTTTTCAATTTGAATAATCTTTTTTATTTTATCACTTAGATTCAAATCTAAATTATCACTTAGAATTTTATCCCAAAACTTCTTTTCAGGAAATTTGGATCGATTTATTAATATTAACCTTACTTTATTTTTTGACGCTATAAACTTTCCAATTTCCAGGCCAATCCCACCTGTACCACCAGTAATGATATAAACACCATTTTTTCTTACTTCTACCTTATCAGCTTCTGTGGTTGCTATATCAAATTCTTCTAGGCTTTCAATATATTGGCTACCTTCTCTATAAGCTATCTGGAAATATGAACTAGTTCCAAACAGCATTTTTGAAATATCTTCAGCATTTACATTTTTATCTATATCAAAGCATTTACAATTTAAATTAAAATGCTCTTTACTAACTACTTTTGCAAAACCAAACATTGTAGCATTCTGAGGATTAATTAATACTTCTGTACCTATTACTTTATTTACATAGCTTGACACAAGGACAATATCAATATTATCAGTTATACTACAATGTAAGATTGCTTTTGTGATATAGAACAAACTATATATACCGTTCTGTTGAGATAATTCCAAATCATTTACACTCGCTAACTCTTTACTATTCGCTGATAGCATATGTAGTATTTTACTAATTTTTCTATTTGATATATTTTGGAAAAACCTTATATATCCTTCCTGGTTATTATTAATTATATATTTGTCCTCAGATTCTTTAGCAAATTCTTTTCCAAGCCGAACCTGAATAACATTTAGGTTTTGATTTTCCAACAAACTTATTACTTCGCTACTAGTTTCCTCGTTGTTGGTAAAAACTATTATACTTCCTTGCATGAAGTAATTTTCACCAGTCAATTGTGTTTTCTGCCACTTTATCTCATATAGCAAATTTTGACTACTAATAAGATCTATTGCAGATGAAGTCTGCGGAGTCTCCACCCAACACCTATTTCTTTCAAATTGGTAGTAAGGAATAGAAACCTTTTTTCCTATATGCTCATTATACAAATTATCCCAATTTATATTCGCCCCTGAAATATATAACTTACACAGTTCATTTAGTATAGTACTGGTAACATTATTCTCCTCTGAATATCTCAAGATTAGCTTTTTGGCTTCATCATCAAGTTTTCTAACTTGTTCCTCTGTAATTTCAAAAATAGATTTAGGCTTTCTATTGCTTGTGAATACCTTGTGTTCGGCGTAATAAATCTGTGAATTGTGGTCAAGCTCTTCACTTTCCAAGCTATTAATTATCTCGTTAAACTCTTCTATACTTCTTATTATAAATGCAATTCTATAATTATAATGTCCTCTACCTGTATTTGCAGTATAGCAAATATCCTGAATACATGTTTTTTCAGAATTGTTAACAAACTGTTTATATGAATTTATTAATTTATCTAAGGAATCTTTGCTCTTAGCTGACATTGTAAATATATGATATTCTCGTTTATCTAAACTGACATCAATTAATGTATCTGGAGCCTCTTCTATAACAACATGGCAATTAGTACCACCAAGTCCAAACGAACTCACACCACATCTTCTGGGTTCATTCCCTTTGCCCCAGTCAATCAAGGTATCATTTACATATAGTGCTGTACTGCAAAAATTGATTTTCCTGTTAGGTCTAAGAAAATGAACAATTGGAGGGAGTTGCTTATATTTTAATGCTAAAACAACCTTTAATAATCCAGCCATACCTGCTGCATGGTCTAAGTGCCCTATATTGGTTTTTATAGAACCAACTGCACAAAACTGCTTTTTATTTGTATATCGCTTAAAAGCTCTTTGTATTCCATCTATTTCTATTGGGTCGCCAAGTTTAGTTCCCGTACCATGCGCTTCTATATATTCAATTGTCTCTGGATTAATCTGTGCATCCCTCCATGCCTCTACTATCGCTTCTTCCTGAGCCAATACATTGGGTGCTGTTATACCTATCGACGAACCATCCTGCGTAACAGCACTCCCCTTTATTACAGCATAAATATTGTCATTATCCTTTACAGCTTTATTTAACGGTTTTAATAAAAATACAACTACTCCCTCACCACTTCCCGTCCCATCAGAGCTGTCGTCAAAAGTTTTAGCTCTTCCATCGGAGGATTCCATTCCTGTTTCTAATTGATTTTCAGGGCGTAGCAAATTCACTCTAACACTCCCTGCAAGAGCTAAATCACATTCACCGCTCCTTATAGATTTGCATGCCTGATGTACTGCAACTAAAGATGATGAGCAACCGGTATCTATAACCATACTTGGTCCTTTAAGATCCATGACATAGGAAACTCTGTTGGAAATTAATGGTGTAAAATTACCCGGAAAAGCGTTAGAAGCTGAAGTAGGCTCATATTGCAAAATAAAGCTCTTGTAATCATAAAACTCATCACCATTAAATGCTGTGTATACCCCTGTTTTTGTACCTGCAAGTTTTTTCCCTCCATATCCTGCATCATCAACAGCTTCAAAAGCTGTTTCTAGAAATAGCTTTTGATTAGGACTCATAAGACTCGCCTCTTTGGGGGATATCCTAAAGAAATTATAATCAAATTTATCAATCTCTTTTAGATATGCAGCTTTACTATATTGTGTAGTTGTTTCACCTTTTGTCTGCATAATATAATCATCTGCATCCTGCTTTCTTAGTTCTGGAAAATCACTGATACAGTCTTCACCTGAACTGATACTTTTCCAAATCTCATCAAGACTTTCTCCCATTGGTAATTTTGCTGATATACCAATAATTGCAACATCTTTATTTTCACTTTTAACCTCTTCTTTTAATAATCCCAATATTTCTGCACCAGTTTGTTTATCTATTTTACCTGAAACTATACCTTCAAATATTCGCTGAATACTTCTATTCATCTTTTTCTCCAATCAGATTATAAGCTTTCAAAGCATTTTCAATAGATATATTTCCTTCTTCTATGCTGTTCAGTAATTCCATTATATCATTTTTACTTTCTACATCCTTCACTGTAGTATCTTCTTCCTCATCTTTAAAATTACTAATGAATTGAGACAATTTTGCAATCGTTGTCTGAGCGAAGAGATCTGTTATACTTACCTCTCCTGGAAAAGATTCTTCTATCATCGAGTGAACCTTTGCTATACGAATGGAGTCTCCTCCTATTTCAAAAAAATTGTCATTGATATTAAACTCATCATATCCTAATACATCTCTCCATATCTGAGCAATTCTTTCCTCAATATCAGTATAATTTTGATTATCTTTACCAACCAAGGAAACCTTGTTATTAGATTTGTTATTTTTTCTTGTTTTATGTGTATTAGCTTCATGTTCGATTTTCTGTTTTATCTCTTCTGATAATTTAAAGGGCAGATATTCACCTAATTCAAATATCTCACTTGAGTAATTAAATTCTCCTATTATCACATTTACAGCATTTTTATCATATATGCAGTCAAAAGCTCTCATGGCTTCCTCTGGATCAATGATTTTAAAGACTTGCTTTTCTTCTATGTGTTTTACATAATTCCATGAATCATCTTGTGACCAAACTGGCCATCCTATTGTTAAGGCATCCTGTTTCGTATTATTCCTATACCAAGCAAATGAATCTAAATATGAATTAGCAGCCGTATAATCTCCACCCCCAATTCCACCAATTAAACTAACTGCTGATGAAAATAAAATAAAAAAGTCAAGCTGTTCCTCACTTGTGACCTTATCTAAAATCCAAGTCCCCTCAACCTTAGGTGCTATAACCAATTTAAATATTTCTTCTTTTTCATGTTCAATTGCAAATCCCTTCATACCGACGCCTACACCAGCACTATGTATTACACCATTTATTTTTCCATATTGTTCACGAATTAGGTTAAACGTTCTATAGGTAGCTTCCTCATCCGTAATATCAGTGCTGTAACACATTACAGTTGATCCCATAGCTTCAATTTCTTGAATTGCTTTTATTTTATTAATTAATTCGCTATTTTGACTTGTTTCAATAATCTCTGTCCAAATCTCTTTATCCGGCATTTCAGAACGATTTAGGAGTACTAATCTAGCTTTATTCTTTGCGGCAATATTTTTTGCAACATTCAGACCTATTCTTCCTGTTCCACCAGTAATAATATAAATGCCATTTTCGCGAATACTTATTTCCTTTTGCTTAAAATTAGTAGGAACAACCTTTTTCAATACTTCTGTATATCTTTGTCCATTACGATAAGCTACTTTATATATGGTTTCTAAAGAGCACAATTCATTAATTAATTTTTGTGTATCTGTCTTATCGTCCATATCTAAACATCTTACTTTTATATTTGGACACTCCCAAACTATTACTTTTCCTAAACCAAACAAGGTAGCATTCTCTGGTCTAATTTTATCCCTGTTATTACTTACATCATTAACAAATTCTGAAATTAAAAATAAATCAATATGTTCTTTGATTTTTTTCTGTAAAAGCACTTTAGTTAATCTAAATAGATTAACTACCCCTCTTTCAAGTTTCTCATTTAGGGAATCTAAATCATTCTTTTCTATTTCGATATCCAAAGTAAAGGCATGAATAATTTGTGCTATACGCTGATTATTTCTCGTTATATCATTAATGAGTAAATTGTAATCGGATTCTGAACCTGTTATTTTATAAAAATCCGTTCGAACTTTTTCATATTTGCTACTTAAAATAGCTTCTATTACAGTGTATCCTTTATTTCTCATTTGAAAAATTATCTCAGCTGTTCTTGTACCTGCACCTAAAACTAAGACACATCCATTTTTCATTTTTTTTTGCTCATGTCCCAAGTTACTTTTATCCCATGAGGTCATAAAGAAATAATCATTATTATTTACTATATTACAGTTATTTTTCTTTGGTATTTCAATCCAACATCTTTTTTCTTCAAAAGGATAAGTAGGAAGACTCACTTTGTTATACAACCCTTCCTGATAAAACAATTCCCAATTAACAAATTCCCCGTCAATGAATGACTGGCATAATTCTTGTATAAGATTTTCATTTATGTTTATATCACTTACCATTTCTTTTGCTTTAACTGCATCCCTGCTGTATTGATTGACAAAATTATCTACAAATCTATATTGATTACTTTCTTCCATTCCACTTTTATTTATTGGGGATTCACAAATACCATAATAAACTCCTTCTTGTATTACCCCCTTGTCCCAAGAATCACATAATTTTTTTAATTTATGTAACATATCTTGATGGTTATTAATTATCAATGCAATTCTATGACTGTAAAATCCTCTTCCCGTACTAGCTGTATAACAGATATCACCTAAATCTGCCTCTCTATCTGCTTGAATCACTTCATAATATTGCTTTATTAAATTCTTTAAGGCACTTTCACTTTTCGCTGACAGAACCAAGACATGAATTAGCTTTTCTTTCATGCTATTCGATTTAGAAGATTTCGGTGGTTCCTGAAGTATAACATGACAATTCGTTCCACTCATCCCAAATGAACTTACCCCACATGTAAGAGGCTTTCCTATACATTCCCATGGGGTCAACTCGTCAATCACATACAAAGGTGAAGTTTCAAACATTATATCTTTATTTGGCCTATTAAAATGAATATTAGCAGCAATTTCTTTATATTTAATTGATAGCACTGCTTTTAATAACCCTGCTATACCAGCTGCCGTATCTAAATGTCCTATATTAGTTTTCACAGATCCAATAGCACAAAACTGTCTTTTATCTGTATATCTTCTAAAAGCTCTTGTTATGCCCTCAATCTCGATTGGATCCCCAAGCTTTGTTCCAGATCCATGTGCCTCTATATAGGTTATATCCTCCGGATTTAACCCTGCCTCACCTAATGCTCTTATGATAACCTCTTCCTGCGCTGCTGTATTAGGTGCTGTTATTCCAATTGAACTTCCATCTTGATTTACTGCACTTCCCTTGATAACAGCATAAATATTATCATTATCCTCAATAGCCTTATGTAATGGCTTTAACAATATGGCAACTACACCTTCACCAGCACCTAATCCATCTGAGTCATAATCAAAAGTCTTGGTTCTTCCAGTCGATGATTCAACTCCGATTTTGGTTTCTCTAAATGGAAGGAGGTAAATGCGAATCCCACCTGCTATAGCCATATCACATTCTCCATTTCTAATTGCTTGACATGCTACATGTACTGCAACTAAAGATGAAGAGCACGCTGTATCTATAATCATACTTGGCCCTTTTAAATCCAACAAATAAGATATTCTACTTGCTATAACAGATGCAACGTTTCCTGGTACGGCCATCGAAAGAGAAGATGGTTCTATCTCAGAAATGAATTTTTTATATTCAGATCCCCCTTCTGATCCTAAATATACCCCTGTTCTGCTTCCAACTAATTTTTTTCCACCATACCCAGCATCTTCAATAGCACTCCAAGCAGTCTCTAAAAATAATCTTTGGTTAGGATCAGTCAATTTAGCTTCACCTGGAGACATTCCAAAAAAAGTATAATCAAATTTATCAATATTATCAATGTAAGCCGCTTCCCCAAAGACAAAACTGTTTTTATCTGCATTTGTGTACTCTAAATACTGATTAATATCTTTCTTTCTATCTTCAGTAATCTCACTAACACAATCTAATCCATTTCTGATATTATCCCAAAAATGATAAGCATCTTCGGCCATTGGCATCCTTGAACTAAGACCTATGATAGCAATATCCTTCTTAGAAACCTTTTTTATTTTTAATAGAGCATTATCTTCTAACTCTAGCGCATCTATATTTAAATCAAGAATTCTGTTTAACACATAAATATCTCCTTTCAATAAAATCATTAAAAAGATGTTCTGTTCCTGTTTGGTTAAATATCTTATTAAATCTGCTTATTTGTTCGTTTATAGGTAATTTTTTTGTATTAAAAATGGTATAAAGCAAGTCTAAGCACTCTTTCATATCCTCAATACTTGCTTCTGTTCCCTCTTTATCTAATTTTTCTTGTATCTCCTTAATTCTTATATAAGGTTTAGTTACCCCTTCACTATATTCATCATTATCCCAATTTCTATTACGCGTAGTGACTGACATAGCTAGGCATCTTGTAACAACTGAAGGTAGGATAGGTTTGTTTCCTTTATTGTCATTACTTTTTAAGGCTGCTTCAAGCAATATTTTCTTATCAGACTTTTGATTATAGGAAAGAGTAGTAATATTATACACACCACTCTTTATCAAACTCTTTAGTACACTTTGAGGTCCAACTTCAAGTATAGTTGTAACATTATGTAACACCATATAATTAATAATATCATTCCACTGTACAGGCTTCATTATCTGTAATGAAAGATTTTGGGCTATAGCATTTTTATTTTCATAAGGCAATGCATATACATTTGAAATTACAGGCCATTTAAATTCATTTAATTTATATTTAATTAATTCACCGTGTAATTTATCTGCTGCTTTTTCCATCAATGAGCTATGAAAAGGAGCACCCATAATTAACGGTGTGATTTTTGCTCCGGCCTCAAGCATTCTATCCTCCACTTTCATTACTGCCTCTTGATTACCCGAAATGGCATATTGATTATGAGAATTGTAGCAGGAAATCATAGCTATGTTCCCTGATTTTGAAACTCTTTTGCACTCCTCTTCTAATAGGGATAACTGTGCATCTTCAATGATTGTCATGCTCCCTTTTAGACTCTCTGCTACTTCTTTTGCTAAATTACTTCTTAACCTAACTATCTTTAATGCATCAGCAAAACTTAAAGCCCCGCTGCATACCAGTGCTGAGTATTCTCCAAGACTATGACCAGCTAGGTAGTTAGGATTAATATCTACCTCACTCATTAGAGTTCTAAAAGCAGCAACACTTGTGGTAAGAATCGCCAACAGCATGTTCTCAATCTTATTTAATTCACCTATACTACCCTCAAAGCATACCTTTTGCAAATCAAAGTCTAGTATATTATTTGCTTCATCAAAAGTATCTTTCGCGACTTTAGAATCCTCACAAAGTGATTTTCCCATTCCAATGTATTGTGAACCTTGTCCTGGAAATATTAATGCTATATTATTCATACTACCTCTCCTTGCATTATCCTTATTCAATAAAAAATAGTAGTATTTGCATACTACTATTACTTATCCATATAGTTTTAAGCTAATGATTTAATATTAATGTAGTCTGGAAAACCTGGTGTTTGTGAAAAATTATTTTCTAATATTGTGATCCCATTACATTCCCCAAGCTCTTTAAAGCCTGCAAACTTATATGTTATATACATCATTCTATTTCTATCTGTATGTACAAATTCTGCTTTTAATACAACATTGGCTTTTTGGGCCATATCACTTATGTTATTAATCATTATTGAACCCACTCCTCTGGACATAACGCGACAGGACATCAATAAGAGTTTTATATTCCAATTATCCTCATCACACTCCACAAGTGCTATCCCTATTTTCCCATAGGAACCATATTTATCATCAAGACTTGCAACTAACAACTTATACTTATCAGATTCTATAAAATCATGTAACTCCTCATATGAGTAAGTATATCCTGTAGTATTTAACTGATGTGTTCTAACCGTCAACTCCTCTACACGCTGAAGATCTTTTTCTTTCGCATATTCGATTGTAAACTCCATCCCCAAAGATGCAAGAAACTCCTCTTGTGGCCCAATGAATTTATCTTCCTCATTTTTTCTTATCTGATCATTAAGATACATTTTTCTTCTGTTTCTGGCGTCATCAGTTATAAAACGTGGATTTAATTCTGGCATGTTCAGCAAATCATTTCTATGCAATGCATTAATTAATAGTACTTCCGGTGCAGAGAACCCTACTTCCTCAAGTTCATACTCTTGGTCATCAATAAAGGCAATGGCATCCAATCCAATATTAATCTGTTCGGCTATTGCTTTGATTGAATTAGATTTAGGATTCCAATTTATCTGGGGATAGATAAAATATTCATTTAAGCCTAATTCTTTCAGTTTTTCTAAAGCAATTGAATATTCATTCTTGCTAGCAATCGACTGGAGAATTCCTCTACTATCCAATTGCTCTACTATACTACAGATATTTTCGTACAAATTAACAGATTTATCCTCCATTAATATTCCATCCCATATTGTGTTATCTAAGTCCCAGACTACACACTTTATCTTTCTTTCTTGTTTTTTAGAACTATTTATGTTATCTTTGCACACCCTATTTCCTCCTTATACATAAATAACCATAAAATTACATAAATTAAATTATGTAGTCGTACCTATAATTTACATATATTTATACCTTCGACACTCCAACAGTAAATCTATTTATTTCCCCGTATACTGGCTTATATCTTCTCTTAAGAAGGTTGAACATATTATCCTCATAATTATCTTCAAGTTTTAATTCTATCCTACTACCAGATGAATACCATTCAATTAAAATTGTATTAACTCCGTTATCATTTAGTAACTCTTTAGATACTTTAAATGAAATGTCCATCCATACATTTAATACTCTTTCTTTAAAAATTAAATTATTGTTTACTTTTACTTTAATATTTTGACATTCGGCAATTTTATAATTCCCTCTAAGTGTTAATTCAAATACTATATCATTATTTTTATCAGCAATGAAATGAAATAATGATTCTACATCAATCATGCTAAGATAAGTTGCTTTACAAACATTTAAATAATCATTACAACTTTCTATAAAGTAATAACTTTTTTGATGTGAACCATTTCTATAATATTGCTCCTTAAGATTTATTTTTTCCATAATTGTTGCTTTATGTTCATTAACTCTAATATCATTTATTTCTTGTCGTACAAATATTCCATTTTCTTCCATTGCTTGAACCATAGCTTCAACTAATTTAATATCCAAATTTTTAAAATGAATATTCTCTACTAAAAACGGATATTGGTTTGTTAAACTATCATTTATTATTGATTTAAAGTTTTTATTATATAACCAAGGTATTTTTCTTACTGCCAAATCAACAAAACTATTCATTAAAATTGAAATACTCTTAGCGGACTCCAATGACTTCCGGCAATGATATAATAAAACTTCATAAGGCTGAACGCTATGATGAGCACAATGTATAGCAGCAAAAAAATGAGCCTTACTCAAAGCTTCACCACTAATCCCTTTGTTAGCTACTTTTATATTTTCACCACTTATCTCACTTATTTTTAATACAGTAAAAACTTTAGCCGCAAGATGTTCCATAGCAATGTTCATACCCTCTAGAGTTAAATGACAATAGTCTATAAAGAGATCGTTTCCTGGTATACCCCCACCTAAATATTCTTTGAATATCTCTGGTAAATTAACTACTGCAAAATTATATTCCCTGGCTTTTTCTATTAACATTTTACGGATTATTGAATAACAACCCGGAACCGTATATGGCATATACATATCTGTATCAAGGGCTAATTCAAAGTATTTTCTGGCTTCCTCAACTCTTCCCCTTTGAAGCATTAACTTTGCCATAAACTCATACCCTAATGAACTTAAATTATCCAATTGAAGTAGTTCTTTTATATGTAATTCTGCCCTATAATAATCACCGATAGCAAATGCATCCTCAATTTGCTTCTTTAAATTAATACATTCATGAGGTTCAGTATTATTTAAAGGGAATAATTCATTCCCCATATTATGTTTCCAATCTTTCAAATTAAATTCCGGGATTATAAATATGATAGGAATATTATACTTCTCTGATATTTTATTCATAAAATCAGTCATTATATTAATAGATTCACTGATTTTTTTTTCATTCATTGTTTTAACATATCTTATCATTTCTATATCATCTTTAATCGAATATAATTTCTCATTTTCTTCATGAGTAAAGTCACTAACAGATGCCTTCCAATTATTCCCTGAAAATATTACTATACAGTCTGGTTCAAGTGCTATAGACTCCCCACATAATTTAATTAGCATAGACATATTTAAATCGGTTCTTGCAAGATCAATTACTTCCGCCTTTTTTTGATTAAAGTTTTCATTAAGTATATTCTCCAAAATTAATGCTGGATTAATGTATGGATCATACAAAAATCCTCGTGCTACCGATTCACCTATAAAAACTATTCGGTTTTTTTCACTTTTGGGTGGTATCTGGGAAATTCTTGCCCAATTAAAATATTCATATGAGAACTTTTTATCTTTAATAAAGTACTTCTCATTATTTATAATAGTGCTAGTCCAAATACCAACTGTATTTATTTCATCTAAAGAATAATTGCTAAATTCATACTTATTATTTTTCATGGATAACACCTCTTTAAATAAATGTATACACACTGTCATTATTTACTTTCGTTATTTCAGCAGCCTTTTCAAATAATTTAATTGCTAATTTCAGCTCTGTTAATGAATTTTCTTCTCTTTTAATAATAAAATCACTAATAACTAATACATCTATTTTCGTATTAATAAAGCACTTTAGAGCATCAATAGGACTCATTACAATTGGTTCCCCTCTCACATTAAATGAGGTATTAAGAATGATTGGACACCCTGTCAATTCATCAAATTTTGAAATAAGCTTCGCAAATAAAGGATTATCACTTTCATTAACTGTTTGTACTCTTGCTGAACCATTAATATGGGTAATAGCCGGTAAATCAAGTTTTGATGTTACATTACATGTAAAAAGCATATATGGAGATGGATACTGCAAATCAAAGTGATCTTTATATTTACTTTCTAATACTGCTGGAGCGAAAGGACGAAAGCCCTCTCTTTTTTTTACCATTGAATTAATAATATCCCTCATATTATTATTTCTAGGATCAGCCAAAATGGATCTTGCACCTAACGCTCTTGCACCAAATTCCATCTTTCCCTGAAACCAGCCTATTACTTTTCCTTTAGCTATCAATTCGGCACTTTGTGCTATTAGCTCTTCTTCTTTTCCTTGATAATTTTCATATTTTAAAGATGTAGCATCTAATAATCTATTTATTTTATCAGAAGTATATTTAGGTCCAAGGTATACATTTTTTAACTCTTCAACCTTTTTATTTGTTAATTTGGTGTAGGCAAGTGCTGCTGCTCCTATTGCACAGCCTGAATCAGTTGCACCTGGTTGAATAAAAATCTTCTTAAAAGGGCCTTCTTTTAAAATTCGTCCATTAGCTACACAATTTAATGCTACTCCACCTGCCATACACAAGTTTTTTGATTTTGTTCTATCAAATAGATACCTTACCTTAAGTAAAATTATTTCCTCTAGCACATACTGTAGGCTTCTTGCAACATCTTTATGAAACTGAGTAATTTCAGATTCAGGAATTCTAGGTTCTTGTCCCAATAATTCTATTAACTTATTTGAAAACATACAATCACCTTTTATGAAATCAAAATATTCCATTTTTAATTCAAACTGCCCTTTATCTTTTAATATTATTAATTTTTTAATCTTATTTACATATATTGGTCTGCCATAGGGAGCCAATCCCATAACCTTATATTCACCACTATTAACTTTAAAACCCAAGTAACTTGTAATCGTAGCATAGAAAAGTCCAATAGAGTCTGGAAAGATTACTTCTTCAAAAATGTCAATCTTATTGTTACTACCATATCCATAAGTAGTGGTAGCCCATTCACCAACACCGTCAACTGTCAGTATTGCAGCTTCGTCAAAACCCGAAAAATAATAGCTGCTTGCTGCATGAGAAAGATGATGGTTCATTATCTCTATCGGTCCTTCATATCCTAATAATTTACGTATTTCATTGATTGGCCGGTTAGGATCCATCTCGTGGTGCAATTTGTTAATATCATATCCAGACCATTTTTGTCTCTCTATTTTTTTTAATGGATCTTCATAATATGCTATGCAATCAATATCAGTTATAGAAAGGTCTGAATTTTCCAGACAAAATTCAAATGAATTACATGGAAGCCTAGAATCATTCTTCTTTCTTGTAAACCGTTCTTCTTCCACAGCAACTTTCAATATCCCATCTTGGATTAGGCAACAAGCTGAATTATGGTAAAAAGCCGAAATACCTATTATATTTATACTCATATACTCATCCTTTTCTGTACATTATTACTTACACTTAATGAATCAATCTATTAAATGCTTATCTTTAATTATATTAAGTCTCTACCATTGTGTGCACGACAAAATAGGAACATCGGCATCATCAAAATACATACTTAATTAGTAAATCTTTCTCAAATTTTCCACATATTAATCTATTGGATACCCTTGCTTTTAATTAAATCATAAATAGTATTTATACTTTTAAAGTTTTCAGGCTCTAAATCTTCATTTGCAATTGTTACTCCAAACTCCTTTTCTATAAACATCACTAATTGCATTGCAAACAGAGAATTAACAAAACCTAAATCAAATATATCCTCATCCTCCTGTATTTCATGCCTTCTAAAAAATCGTGAAAGAAATGCCTTAATCTTATCTTTTGAATTTTCCATTTTTAAATCTCCTATCCACTTATATTCCTGTTCAAATAATTGTTATTTTATTATTTCGAATTAATATATTATCACTTCTAATTACTACTTAATAATAATAATTATAAAATCCTTTTCCTGACTTTCTTCCGTATAATCCAGCATCTACCATCTTTCTTAGCAAAGGACAGCATCTAAATTTTGAATCCTGATAACTTTCATATAAAACATCAAGAGAGTTTACTACGGTATCTAATCCAATTAAATCGGCTGTTTCAAGTGGTCCCATCTTGTGTCCATAGCATTGTCTAAATATTTGATCAACATTTTCTGGCGTCGCTACTTGATCTTGCACTATAAATGCTGCTTCATTCATAAACAGATGTGAAATCCTGTTTGAGACAAATCCAGGAAAGTCGTCTACTACAATACACTCCTTACCTATTTTTTCAAGGAGCTTTTCTGTAATTGCAATTGTTTCTTTCGAAGTGTGATACCCCTTCATAACTTCTACAGCTTCAATGGCTGGAACAGGATTCATAAAATGAATTCCTATCACCTTGTCAGGTCTCTTTACCAATGAAGCAATGCGTGTTATTGAGATACAGGATGTATTCGCCCCAAATATACAATCTTTAGCCGCAATTTCATCAACTAATCTATATACTTCACTTTTTAATTCCCACTTTTCTGGGATATTTTCAACTATAAAATTTACATTTTTTAGCTCTTGATAGTCTGTTGTAAAATTTATGCGAGGTAATATCATGTCGGTTTTTTCTGAATTGGTATTTTTTTTAAGTAACGTTTGAAAACGAATATTTTTAACTATTTCATCTTTCGATTTATCTAATGCACTTTGAGTAATATCTATAAGTACTACATGCATACCTGCCTGTGCAAAACTTTGAGCCACACCTGACCCCATAACACCTGCGCCAATTACTCCTATAACATCCATCAATATAATAACTCCTTTATTTGATAAGTTTCACTTGTTTATAGCAGATAGTTTCATAAATCAGAACTATTGCTATTGTCTAAATTATAACTATTAACTATAGTCACAATGAGTTTTGAATAGCTATTAGAAAATGATTCAATTTTACTTCCACTTAATCTTCCTTTTTGATATTCTACTTTTAGTTTAATACCCGCTGCTTCCTCCTTTATTGCTAAAACAAGATCATATATACTACATAATATTGAATTTCCATCAAATAGGTCTTTATCATAAATAAATGGAACAATCGTTGAAAAATTCTTATCTGTGTCTAGATAGATTTCATCGTTTAAATAATAAACATTTTCTTTTGTATCAAGCCTATTTTGATAACTAATAATTTTGAATAATTCAGAAAAGCTTTCAATATTTCCCATTTCAACTGATACGGATTTCACTTTATTGGTCTGATCTAACATTGTCTGTACAGTTACCTCCTCTTTACCTGCAGTCTTAGCTAAAAGATAACAAAATATTGATAATAAAAACTCTTTAATATCTATATTTTCAAGGTAAACTATACGAAATATTTTTTTATAAATATCATCTGGTAGATAAAATTCAAAATCATTATATTCCATCTCTTCATCTACAACAAAAAACTCTTTTGGCAAAGATAAGGAATTAAACTGTATCTTTTTTCTTATTTTTATCTCCTGTTTATTCTTTATAAATTCTGCCAATTTAGATATTGTAGGGTTGGAGAAAATATCTGTCATAAATACTTTACCAGGATAAAATCTTTCAATTTGTGAATGCATTTGAATAAGTAAAATTGAATTACCGCCAATATCAAAAAAGTTACTATTAACGCTTACTTTTTCCAAACCCAGTAAATTACTCCATATTTCAGTAATCCTACATTCAGTTTCATCTTCCGGTGCTTGATATGTATCACAAGATAGTAAGCTTTCTTTGGGTTTTGGTAGCATTTTTCTGTCAATCTTACCATTTGGTGTTAATGGTATCCTGTGTATAGGAATATAAAATGATGGTACCATATAATTAGGTAACTTAAGCTGCAGTTCTTTCTTTAAAGTGATTACGTCTATATCTTTATCTGTTACCAGATAAGCACATAAAACCTCTCCTATTCCAATACTCTTTTGAACAATTACTACAACTTCTTTTACATTTGAATATCTTAGAATTTGATATTCAATTTCTTCTAATTCGATTCTATGACCTCTAATCTTAACTTGATTGTCCATACGTCCGATATATTCTATTTCACTATCATTAATAAATCTTGCATTATCACCTGTTTTGTACATCTTTAATTCTTTTACATATGGATTAATAATAAATTTTTCACTTGTTAAGCCAATATTATTTAAATATCCTCTCGCTACTCCGTCTCCTGAAATATACAGTTCTCCGATAGCACCTATCGGTACCGGATTATACTTTTTATCTAAGATATATAGTTTAACATTATTTGCCGGAACGCCAATGGGTACTGAAATTCCGATATCTTTTATATAATCAAATTTATGTATCATACATCCAACTGTAGCTTCAGTTGGTCCATATTCGTTGTATATTTCTATGTCCCCATTAAAACTCTCATAGATATTTTTTGCAAGTTGTGTCTGTAAATTTTCTCCACCTACAATAAATGATTTTATAGAAGAATTAAAATTTTTTATATCTTTCAAAAGTGATAAATGCGAAGGGGTAAGTTTAATAATTGTAACAATATTCTCTCGCAGAATTTTATACAATACGAACTCTGTTCCATCATCTGGATATATCATTACTTTATTTCCAGTGATTAAAGGGGTAAAAATAGATGTAACTGTTAAATCAAAGGCTAGAGACGAATATAGGGCAAAAATTTCATCCTTTCCTTTCAAATACATATCTTTTGCCCACCATATATAATTAACTAATGATTGATGTTCTATCATTGTACCTTTCGGCTCACCAGTAGAACCTGACGTATAGATAACATATACTAAACTATGTGGTTTTGTAGTATTTAACAGGTTTGATGCATCTTTAGCATATAAATTAGTATCGTTTATATTTATGATTTTACCATTAAAATCGAGGTTCTTAATTTTTATGCAATTTGTAAGTAATATATTAGCACCTGAGTCGTTCAACATGTAATTAATTCTATCCACAGGGTACTCAGGATCTATTGGAACATATGCTCCTCCGGCTTTAATAATTGCTAATATTCCTACTATTGTCTCTATAGAGTGTGTAACCATTAATCCGACAATGCTATCTTCTTTAACTCCATTATCAATAAGAGTCCGTGATAATTGATTTGCTTTTTTATTCAACTCGTTGTAAGTTATTTCTCTACTGCCTAAACCAGCTGCAATCTTATTAGGAGTTTTCTCTACCTGCTCCTCAAAAAGTTGATGAATTGTTTTATCTTTTGGATATTGTCTCTTTGTAGAATTATATTCATATAAAATTCTATGTTTTTTATTGCTATTGAGAATTGTGATCTCATTAATATTTTCATCTACATTCTCAATTACCTGGGTTATGATATTAATAAAATAGTTTAGTATTATTTCTATCGTCTGACATTTAAATAGCCTAACATCATAGCCTATAGATAATACAATATCGTCAAAAGTATTTATTACTAGTGTCAAATCAAAATTAGTCATTTCAAACATTGAATACGAATCAAAAGTTAAGACTTTACCTTCTTTACCAAGTCCAATATCTAAGGGATAATTTTCCACAACAACAATAGAGTTAAACAACTCCTCGTTTCCTTCAAGCTCGCTGCATTTCTTAATATGTACAAGAGGAGTATACTCGAATTCTTCTCTTTGTCTTAATTGTTTCGCTATACCTAATAGATAACTTCGCACTGTTTCCCCTTCTGAAGTTATAATTCTTAAGGGAATTGTATTAATGAATAGACCTACCATTTCATTTATCCCTTTAATATGAGGGGGTCTGCCTGAAACTGTAGTACCAAATCCAACATCATCTGTGTTGGTAATTCGCTGCAAAAGTATTCCCCATGCAGCATAAAAAAAGGCTGCCATAGTAATTTCATTTTTAATAGTAAAATTCTTAATTTTTTTTTCTAAATCTTCTTCAATATTTGCTTTTACGTTTTCAATATCCCTAGTAGTTACTTGTCCTATTTTATAATCAATTGGTATTAATGTTCTTGAAGCAAAATCTCTCAAGTATTGACTCCAGAAGCTTTCTGATTGTTTCATATCTTGTTTCTGATACCATCTGATTATTTCTTTATACTTATTCTTTTTAACTCTTTTGGGCATATCATTATTATAAATACAACTATATGCTAGAAAGAATTCCTTCAGTAATATTCCGTTACTCCAGCCATCATATATAATGTGATGATTACTTATAGTCATTACATACTTACTATCTTTTACTTTGCATAATATAACTCTAAATGGATTTGTTTCAAGATCTATCTTTTCTTTCCTATCTTTCTCCATAACTTCTTTAATATAATTATTTATTAAATTTTGTTCCTTTATATAGGATAAGTCATGAACCATTATAGGTATACTTATAGTTTTCAGTACTATTTGCAAAGGTTTACTTATATTTTTCCATCGAAATACAGTCCGTAGCATTTCATTTGTTTCCGCAACATAATTCCAAGCCTTTTGAATAACGGTTTCATTTATATCACCTGTTATTCTTATACTAAGCTGTTCAAAGTACAACTCACTATTGGGTTCATTCAGATAATGAAAAAGCATTCCCTCCTGCATTGGAGTTAATGCTATTATATCTTCAATATTCTCTTTGTTTATCTTTCCTGCCATCTCCATGAATTTCACCTTGCTTCTTTTATACTTGCATTATCATAATACAATTATTAAAATGCATATTTAATACTTTCATCGGTCAATCGTTCACAAATAACTTCAGCAATATCCTGTTCATTCTCATGTATGAAAAAATGACCTCCTTCAAATCCATATACCTTGCTATTTCTTTTTGTATAAAAACCCCATTCATTTGCATCACTTAACGACATTTTATTATCATTTTTTCCATAAAAAATAGTAAAGTTGCAATCTAATTTATCATTATGCTGCGATGGAATAAATGTCTCCAGCATTTTTATATCAGTGTATAAGATTTTTGAGTAAATATTATATAACTCCTTATGTTCAAGTAACTCTTTTGGAGTTCCTCCTAGCTCAAATATACTACTCATAAATTCTTCCATTGGTAACGTATGAAGTAATATTTCGTTTTTCTTAATTGTTGGTGGATATCTGCCTGATAAAAACATATGAACTGGACTGTAAAGTCCCATCTCCTTTAACTTGTATGCTAACTCCAGCCCTAACCAACACCCCATACTGTGCCCCAAAATAGCATAAGGCGTTCCATCAAGATTTTCTATAATTATATTGCTCGCATCGTTCACTGCTTCATCAAAATTCTGATAAAAAGACTCGTTAAACCTTCGTCCTCGTCCAGATAATTCGATAGGATATAGTTCGATATTAGATTTTAAATATTTTTTCAATCTTACATAAGAAATGGCCGATCCACCTGCATATGGTAAGCAAAATAACTTTATTTTTTGCAAACACTCACCCACCCTACAATTTTCCGTTAATTATTATTAAAGCTCAATTTTATCCCGCTCTATCTATTAACTAAACTATGATAATAAATTTATATAACAGTTATAAATATCAGCTATTTGTTCCTCAATACAAAGTGAGTTGTTCCATTCGCAACAATTTCTACGAAGATGTGAATAAAGATCTTGATCGCTTAAAACCTCGTCTATTGCATTAGCTAAAGCATCTATATCCTTTACCGGCACGATTAACCCATTGAATTGATGCGTCAACCATTCTTCAATTCCCTTAACATCAAATGCTATAACTGGTACACCATGTGATATTGCACCTGCACCTGCAAAACAATAGCCTTCATGACCTATCGAAGGAAGAATCATTAATTTAGATCGGTTATATACATTAGCAAGTTTTTCTTGTTCAATATATCCCGTAAACTCAATTCTATTTAATATAGATAAATCCCTTGCCTCTCTCATCACATATTTTATCTCATCTTTATCTCCTTTTCCTGCAATTATTAGTTTCCAATCTTTTGTATTTAAGTTACTTAAAGCTTTCAATAGATACCTTATCCCTTTCCATTGAACTATTCTTCCTACAAATAAGATCGTATTATCCTTATACATTGATATGACTTCACTTTTACTTATTAATGGCGGTATCTTCCTTAATTTAGATTTTTCAATACCAATTTTCAACAAATTTTCACTAATATAATCAGCAAAATATGTGATTAGGTCATATTCTTTTAACGACTCTAAGTATTCGTTAAATAAATGATACATATCATCACTTATTTTTCTTTCTGTTACACATTGATATGTCAATGATTTATTACAATCTCCACATGACTCTATATATGTTGTTGATACCTTTGGACAGATTGACTCATTAGGCGAGTGAATCGTTCTTAATTTAATTCTATTTTTTATTCCTTTACTTATTAAATCAATTATCCTATCCCCTTCTCCTATATAATTAGAAGCTCCATCATGAAAATGTACTATATCTGGATTCAATTCATTAATATACGAAATAATTTCACTTGGATCACTTAAAATACGACTATTTGATTCAATATCATTGATATCAATATAGGATTTAACTCCCAAATAGTAATTATCTACATGATATTTGCTTAATCCATTTTTTAGTTTACGGTGAAACTCATATACACCACCAAAATTAGAAAAAGCACCAATTATATGTAGTATTTTCATTTATAAATTCAACCTCCCCATTCTTAATAATTACAATTCATAAACTTTCTACTATTGTTGTAAAAGTAATAGTTAATACAAGTTCCACACTTAAAAGGTTTGTTTTCAAGTTCTTCTCCATATTCATGTATATATTTCCAATAAGTAGGTGAACCATTGCACTTTAGCATTGTAATATCACTAGATGTTACATCTTTTGTATTAATTGAATAAAGATAACCATTGTTAATCAAATCACAATTTCTATCTTTTGCCCCATTTAGAATTAAGTGTTTCCAATTATCAAAATATTCTTTAGGTGGTAAGAAATCAGTTCTTATTAAATCTTCATATTTTAGATAACTAACTTGATGCTCCTTACCAAATCTACATGGAAATATATTAAGTAATCCATTATAATTATTATCTTTTAGGTAGAGTATGTACTTATTAATATCCTCAATGCTTTGCTTGTAATAAACACAGTTTATCTCTGCATTAAACTTAAATATAGCTTTTAATATTTTATCCACCTGTTCTTGCGTCAAATTTCTAGCTATATTCATTTCTCTGGTTTGACCATCCAGGGAGAAAATACAATGTAATTTTGTATCTTCTTTTAAAACCTCTAAAGCCCTTATTCCATTCGACAGAATTTCGATTCTATATCCATGGTCCGCCTTTTCTTCTAAATAGTTTATTATTTCTGGATATAAAGTTATTTCACCAAAACATTCAACCCTTATAGCATATTCATCTTTATTGAAGCGATTAAATACTTTGGAAAGTTTGCCTATTGTTTCAACTTGATCAATTTTTATAGATGTACCACCACAATAATCACATTTCAAGTTGCACGTACCCTGAATTAATATAGTCCTAAACTTAAGTAATTTTCCATTAGTGTCCATGATTATATTTTTTCCTTTCCGATATTTATGTATAATAGCTTCATTCTTTATCTATTTCAACAAAGAGTCTAAATCTTCCATAGAGATATCAACTGTATCAAAATCAGATGGAGTAAACTCAACCTCTCTTTTATTACAGCAGTGCTTAATAATTATTTTAACATTATCTATAAATTCTTCTAAAAATCTCTCCATCGTTTCTAAATAAAACAAATTATTACTATATGTAACTTTAACATTCAATTCCTTATCCATAATAAAACAATTGATATCTAATAAACAGGTTAAAAGATTCTCTTCACTGATATCCTCTCCAGATTCCGTATTTAATACTTTATAAAAGTCGCTATTATTCTGTGAATCAAAATCTCCTAGGAAATTAAACCGTATACGTTTCTCGTTATTATCAGATATAGACTTAGATAAATATTTCAAAATGCCAAACCTAAATCCATTGTTTGGTATCTTCCTTATCTGTTCTTTAACCAATCTGATCTGAGATGATAGATCGTTATTATTTAATCTTATATAGAAGGGATAGATACTTGTGAACCAGCCTACCGTTCTACTGATATCAATTGAATTAAATACATCCTCACGTCCATGCCCTTCCATCTCAATTACTATTTTCTCAGTATGTGAAAATTGTTTTATCGTTTTTATTAGTGATACTATTAATAAATCTCTAATATCTGTATTATATGCTTTATTAGCGTTCAATAATAAGTTTACAGTATCTTGTACTTCAAGCCGACCTGTTATAGTTTTCCCGCTTCCCTTAGTATCCTCTGCTGATGTATAGTCTGTGGGGAAGGCAAATTCTTTATCAATAACTGATTTCCAATAATCAACTTCTTTATAAATATCTGCATTTATGTATCCTTCTATCAATTCCGCCCACTTTTTAATAGATTGCGTCTTCTGTGGTAGCTTAATAATTTGTCTATTAAATAATTGGTTTAGCATATAATTAATATCATCCAGTAATATTCTCCAAGATACTCCGTCTACAATTAGGTGATGTGCTGTTAATAGCAGCTGAACCTTATAATCCTCTTGCTTAATCAAGCAAGCTTTAAATAGTAAACCTTTTTCTATATTGAAGCTTGCTTTTACTTTATTATATATTTGCAGTATCCTTGTATCTCTTTCAGAAGATGACATTCCTGACAAATTATATATCTCAATTTTATTATCTTCCAATAGATATGCATCATTAAAATACAATGCTTTTTTTTCTTGACCGTAATTCATCCTAAGTGCATCATGATGTTCAATTAATTTACTGATTACTATTTCCAGATCCTTCACTTTAATTTCCTGTTTTAATTCTATTAATACAGACTGATTATAGTGGTTAGGATTTTTAAAATTATGAGAGAAGAACCAATTAATAATAGGAGTTGGTTTTACCCACCCCCTGCATGGCTCTTGATCTACAACTATTACATTATTATCTACTTCAATAGATGCAGCTATTTCCTCTATAACCGCCTTTTCCAATATATCCTTGGCCTTTATCTTCAAATTTGCTTCATTTAGCTTTGAAGCTATTTGTATCGCTTTTATAGAATCTCCACCAATTTGATAGAAATTATCACGCATACTAACTTTTTCCAAGTTTAAAATATTGGAAATAATTTCAACTAATAACTTTTCTACTTCATCTCTATAACCGACATAAGCATCTTCTACCTCCAAATGATTTTCTAGTTTAGGTAATAAAGTTCTGTCCACTTTCCCATTCGGAGTTAATGGTATACTATCAATCTCCATAAAACATGCAGGTATCATATATGCCGGTAGCTGTATGGAAAGGAACTCTTTTAATTCGTTAATTATAAGTTTTTCGTTAACTACCACATAAGCCAATATATTTTTATTGCTTTCATTATCTTCTATATCAATTACTACAGCCTCCTTTACCTTTTCATGTTTTAAAAGCTGTGCTTCAATCTCACCCAATTCAATACGAAATCCCCGTATCTTCACTTGATTATCTACTCTTCCAATGTACATGATATTTCCATCTTCTAATCTTTTTGCTAAATCTCCTGTCTTATACATACGTTTTTCAGATAAAAATGGATTTTGCATAAATCTTTCATTTGATAAATCTGGTTTGTTAATATATCCTCTGGCTATTCCGTCACCAGAAATGTAAATCTCTCCTATACATTCATTCGGAACAGCGTTTAATTGGTTATCAAGGATATAAACCTGAACATTATCAGCGGGTAATCCGATTGGGACTGATTTTTCACTATCTTTATGATAATCATATTGATAAATCATACATCCAACTACAGTTTCTGTAGGACCATATTCATTAAATATCTCAACACCCCCGTTAAAACTTTCATATATACTTTTTGATAAACTTACTTTCAGATTATCTCCGCCTACTATTAATCTCTTAACCGAAGAATTCGTATTATTCAGTTCTTTAATTAACGATAAATGGGCTGGTGTAAGCTTCAGAACTGTAACCTTATTATCCTTCATTATCCTATTTAATACATATTCATCTTCATTATCTTGATATATTCTTATTTGGCTACCACTAATTAATGGTGTAAAAATTGAAGTTATTGTGAGGTCAAATGAAAGAGAAGAATAAAGAGGAAATACTTCATTATCATTTTTTACATACATTTTCTTTGCCCAACAAATATAATTGACTAAGCCTTGATGTTCAATCATTACCCCCTTAGGTTGCCCAGAAGAACCTGAAGTGTAGATTATATATGCTAAATCACTAGATTTCTTTAATAACTCAATATTGGTTGAATCTCCAATATATGCGTAAGATTCATTGAAATCTATTATTTTTCCATAGAAATTTAATTCATTGACCGAAATGTTGGTAAGGATAATGTCTACTTTAGAATCTTCAATCAAATAATTTATTCTATGTATTGGGTAAGTTGGGTCCAGTGGTAGATATGCTCCTCCAGCCTTAAGTATAGCTAGAATACCAATTATAGTTTCCATCGAATGAATCATCATCAGTCCAACTATCTTTTCATTCTGCACACCTTCATCAATTAGTTTTCTTGCTAACTGATTTGATCTTTCATTTAGCTCCTTATAAGTTAGTTCGTTGCCTTTATAGGTGATAGCTACTTTTTGAGGAGTTCTAATAACTTGATCCTCAAATAATTGATATATCATCCGATCATATGGATAGTCGCATTTTGTTGAATTAAATTCATATATAGATATATTCTTTTCAAGTTCAGATACTAAACTTATTTCCCCTATTTTTATAGAAGGATTAATCAATATTTGATCAATAATATTATTAATTTGGTTATATATTTTTTCAATCTGCTGCTCGCTAAAAAGATCTACTTTATAATCAAAATCTAAAGTAATATTACCTGTATCAGACCAATCCCTTATAATTAATTGTAACGAATATGCCTGATTTCCATTATAAAATTCCTGCGTTTCTGCCTGTACTCCATTTAGTTCAGTCTTATATTTAGTATGATAGTAGTTTACACATACATTATATAAATCATCAAATCCCTTTTTCTTTAATTCCAAATCCTGAACTAAAATATCATACGGATATTTTTGATTTAAATAACATGCTTTAAGTCCACTACTAACACTTTTTATCATATCTAACATAGTACTTTCCATATCAGTTTTATACAAAAACGGTATTACACCGGCAAGCATACCAAACGTATTTAATTCTTTTCGCCCATATCTATTCAATACTGGAGTTCCAATTACCTGAATATTCTCATTGGTACTTTTTACAGCATAAATTAAAAATATAGAAATAAAAAATGTATTTAATGAGTTTTTATTTAATTCTATAAAATTGGTTATTAAATTTGATTTTTCTTCTTCGATGTAAAATGTTTTTCTTAAACCTTTTGTATTATTTGAATTAGCAGCAAGTGTATTCTGTGGGATTACTTTGAAGCATTCATTCCAAAACTTCTTATTTGCTTGAAATCTATTTGATTTCAAATAATTTTGCTCATTCTCAATATAATCAATATAGGAATATTCTATATCATTACAGATTTCACCACCATTTATAAGTTTTATATATGAATTACTAATATATTCTGATACCAATTTCATCGCCCAACCATCTGCAATAATATGATGGATCTTACTTAAATAACCATTATCATTTTCCGATATTTTAAAAATGGCAAAATAAAAAAGCCTTCTGTTATTAATTATAAAAGGCTTTTTAGCTTCTTCATTAACCCAATTATTAAATTCAATCTCTGGATTTTTATTTTTACTAAAATCAAAAAAATCAATTTTTATATATTCATAATCAGCTAGATACTGCATACACTTTCCTTCATACTCTATAAAACGTAATCTAACTCCTTCATTATTTTTTACAAACAGATTTATTGATCTCTCTAAACATAGAAAATCTATAGTACCCTTTAATCGAATTGTTCCACCAATATTGAACATTGAAGTATCAGGAAATATTTTTTCAACATACCAAATTCTTTTTTCTGGATGAGTTAAGGTATAGTATTCCAATTTAGTTAAGTAGTCTTTACTATTCATATAATTATCATCCCTTCTAATTAATATATTATAAAGATTTTTATTTTTTTGATATTTTCAATAAATATACCGTACAGAATTTCCTTAAATTAATATAGCTTCGCCATTAATGAATTATACTAATTCACCATATAAATTATTTTTATGACATCTTTGTGCAATTAACGTGCCGAAACATCGATTAACTTTACTTAGATTTTTTCGTTTTATCAATAATTTATGAAAAAATAGAGAAGCCCCAATACTATTTAACGAACAAGTTAAACATCCCATAAGATTGAGTTTCTCTATGGCGGATAGTAACATAGCAACACAAAGATTTTAGATTTTAATTAAACAATGAATTATTGTAGTTTATGATTAGCTCATTGAATGTCTTACGTGGAGGACTTTCATATGTTATTTACTATAATATACGTTATGAAGGACATGAAATATGTAATTTATGACAAATTAGAGTTGCTCAATATATTTAACACCAACCCAAAACATAGAAGATTTTCTATAACTTTTGATTATCTTTATAAATGTATATAAATACTCATAAATTATTTACACAAATTCTTAATAATAACATACATATATTAACTCATTGTTTTATTATATATTTAATTTATTCATTTTATAATTAAAGATATAATACTATTTGGCACTTGTCAACCATTTATATACATTATTGTTATAATTTATCAAATAATAACTAATTTATGTAAATTGCTGTTGACAATTTAAACTTAAAATTATATTATAAAGATAATTTTATGTAAATTTTAACCTAATTATTAATAATTCCCAGTAATATTTGGGGAGAAAGGGATATAATCTACAGTATACTAGAGAATAAAATTAGATTATAAAAAATATATGGAATGGTATGTTCTGTTTGTTCAGACTGGTAAAGAAAAAGCCATACAAGAATGGATTGAATTTTTTTTAGATTCAAATTCATATATAAGTTTTGTACCTACAAAACTTATATATGAAAAAAGAAATGGAATAAACGAAAAAAAAGAAAAAGTATTATTTCCTGGATATGTATTTTTAAATGTCGATTTATCTAATAGAAATTATAATAAAATTAAGGAAATACCTATATTTAAAAAACTTCTAAAAACAGGTGATTATTTTTCTTGTATTAATGATCATGAAATAAATCCAATTTTAACATTAACGAATTCTGATTATATTATAGATTTTTCAAAAATAGTTTATAATAATTCTGCAATACATATTGTTGAAGGACCATTAAAGGGTATGGAACATTTAGTAAAAAAAATTGATAAAAGAAAACGTAGAGCGACAATTGAATTACAATTATTAAACGAAATTCGTTTAATAAATTTAGGTATTGAATTCATTTAGTTTAAATTAAACTCACCATTTATTTAATTTATCATTGTTCTGTTTCACTTTTTAACTAACATTTGCTACGTTTTTGTTCTAATACGGTCTTTTGATAACATTTTACTATGACAACTTTTTATGAAATCTTAAACACTTGTAAGTTTTAATAATCGTGCCCCATGTGAATTAACATCAATATAAATTTTTCCTGTATATGTTTCAATTTCTTTCTGTGCCCACAAATCTCTAAATAGATATTTCCCTTTCAGACCCAAGTCCATGAAGATAACTTCTAAGTTTTTCTGTGCACTTGAGGTATTAAAAACTGCAATATATTTGCTTCCATCCTCATCCTCACTAGTCCACACTACACTATCTTCTGTTCGAAGCATTTGCTTGGCTCCAAAGGAATGCTTTAGAAGTCTCAGCACCTCAGGATTCGTTAATAAGGATAACGTCCAATCATCATTATCCCGTAGTTCCGCTCCCACCATCAACGGAGATCTTAAGATACACCATAAGGTCATCATTGTAATTTGTTCGTCCTTTGTAAAATTAGTGAACCTAGAGTGCATATCATGCCCTGGTGTATTAACACTAATATGGCCAATTGGGAGCATATCACAATCCGGCCAGCAGCCTTCTTTTACATAAGGACTCCAGGCATTACACTTCTCAAACATATGATATAGTTGAGGCCAATTGTCCCAAAAGTCACCTGTAATTCTCCACATATTGGCATGTTCACTAAGGTGGTTCACTTCCTCTAAAATAGCCGGACCAGGGGATAAACTAAGAACCATATCTCTGCCACAATGATCGATAGCCCTTCTTATCATCTCTATTTCACGCCTTGCGGAATATGGCTCATGAGGCTTGTATTCCGTATTGCAGATGTCATCAACTTTAACAAAATCCACTCCCCACTCGGCATATAGTTCAAATAACGAATTGTAATATTCCTGCGCACCCTCTGCATCAGGATTGACACCATACATGTCCGTATTCCAGGAGCAGATGGAATAACTTTGTGCAATATCTCTGGCAGTTGCAGTGCTTCCTTTTATCGGTGTAGCTGCATGAACTGCTTGTCTTGGAATTCCTCGCATAATATGAATACCAAACTTTAAACCAAGGCTGTGTACATAATCACTAATTGGCGTAAACCCTTTACCCTCTGCAGAGGAAGGAAAACGGTTCACAGCTGGTATCAGTCGTGAAAATTCATCCCTTGTCAAAGGATAGAAGTGATTATACTCTGTCGACTTTGCTTTTGGTTCATACCACTGAATATCACATACGATGTATTCCCAGCCAAAATCCTTCAAATTCTTTGCCATATAATCTGCATTTCCTCTTAGTATTTCCTCCGTCACAGATGCACCATAGCAATCCCAACTGTTCCACCCCATAGGTGGGGTTATTGCACATGCGTTTCTCATATCTTCTCCTCCTATAATCACATATCATTTCAGTACTCGTTCTATAAAGCTGCTATACTAATATTATTTTGATTAAAATTATCTTTAAATCTATGATATAATACTAAGTATATATGGCAATTCACTGCTTCTCAAGAAAGTTAAATTGATAAAAGAGGTGATTTTTTGATGTCTTATAATTTACAAACATTTTATTTTCCGTCTTTTGATGAATTTCCTTTCCCACCCTTTGAGCTAAAGGATATGGGCATTGAAAGCAGAAACACATCCGACTATTATTTTGATAACCGTGACAGGAACATTCAGGGTTATTTATTTCAATATACCTTAAAAGGCTATGGTATCTTCCAAACAGAACAGCAAAAATATCGGATTGAACCTGGTCAAGCCTTTTTTGTTCAAATACCTGATAATGAACTATATTATTATCCTATAGATAATAAAGAAGAAGTTTGGCAGTTTCTATATATTCATTTTGAAGGAACTGCGGTTCCACCTTATTTCGATAAAATCATTCAGAAAACAGGGAAGATTTTGAAGCTCGATTTGACCAGCAGTGTAATACAGTATTTGCTAAGGTTTCAAGAAGATTTATATAATGGTATGAAGCTACAGCCCTTCGTGGGAAGTGAGATTGTTTTTCATTTCCTTTCGCTACTATGCAGAACTGTAGCTTATAATCAAGATAGCTATTCAATTAAAACAAGATTTGCACTGGAATATATGGAGAATGAATTCTCAAATCTTAATGGAATTAATGCGTTGGCTGATAAGCTAGATATCTCGCTTAGTCATTTTACAAGAGAATTCACGAAAGAAACCGGGATAAATCCTATTAAGTATTTAACAAATATTAGAATGCAGAATGCTTTGCAATTATTGATCAATACAGACTTGCCAATTAACGAAATCGGCTTAAAATGCGGCTTTTCCTGTGGAAATTATTTTAGTAAGATATTTAAAAAATATAACAATCTCTCACCTAATCAATTCCGTAAGGAAAATAGAGTATATTGATAGGTAACTCTAAATTTTAACATCAATACCAAACAATTTGAAAAATGAGCGCATTTTGCGCCTATTTTTTGTAATCCTTTAACAGTTCCTTTTTGTACTATCATAATATCCATTTGGGTTGTTTTTTTGCCATCTCCAAGAATCTTTACACATCTCATCGATTCCCCGTGTTGCCTCCCAGTGCAGCTCTTCCTTAGCTTTCGTAACATCAGCATAACATACTCCAATATCACCGGCACGCCTTGGCTGAATAACATAATTTATTGCATTTCCAGATACCTTTTCAAAGCTATCTACCATCTGTAATACACTGTATCCATTGCCAGTACCCAAGTTATAAACAAGTACACCTTTGTTTTCTTTTATTTTTTCAAGTGCCTTGATATGTCCAAGTGCTAAATCAACTACATGAATATAGTCACGCACCCCTGTGCCATCAAGGGTATCATAATCATTTCCATAGACATTTAGGTGTTCTAACTTACCGACCGCAACCTGCGTGATATAGGGAACCAGATTATTCGGTATTCCTTTCGGATCTTCCCCAATGCTGCCACTGGAATGTGCACCGATTGGATTAAAATATCGAAGCAGAATAACGTTCCAGTCAGAATCCGCGGTATATAGGTCTGATAATATTCTTTCCAACATAAGTTTTGTGGAACCATATGGATTTGTTGTGGAAAGTGGAAAATCTTCTTTGATTGGTACCGAATTCGGTGTTCCATATACGGTTGCAGAGGAGCTGAACACTATATTCTTCACCTTATGTTCACGCATTACCTCACATAGGATTAGCGTTCCCGTAATGTTATTCTGATAATACTCCAAAGGCTTTTGAACAGATTCACCTACAGCCTTTAACCCTGCAAAATGAATTACCCCTTCGATTACTTCTTCATCAAAGATTTCTTCCAATGCCTCTTTGTCTAATAAATCCGCCTTATAAAAGGTGATATTTTTCCCTGAAATCTTTTTCACTCTTTCCAGTGCTTCTTCACTGGAATTACTAAGATTATCAACTACCACCACTTCATAGCCTTGATTTAACAGTTCTACACAAGTGTGGCTTCCAATATAACCAGCGCCACCCGTAACTAAGATTGCCATTACATTCACTCCTAACAATATTTATTAACGATTGTTATCATTTCCTCCCAGTGCTGTTCCATGTCTGCTACCAACTTAAACTGTGTTCTGGCTCTGTCAAGGTTATGACCTTCTCTATGAGTTCTAAAGTAGGTATCCCCCTGCAGATAGTCTGTTAGAAAACGTATCCCACATTCCAGAGTCATCATTTTTGCTCCCACTGGAAGCATTGCTAGCTCTGTTTCACTAAGACTTCCATTACAGCCCTCCAAAAAACCCTTAGTGTAAATCTCGTAAAGCTCAAGATCTAAATTGACTTTACTTAAATCAGGCTCATCCTCTGCTCCGGTACTTGCCCCAAAACGAATGGAGTCACCAAAATCAGTCACCGAAAACCCCGGCATAACAGTATCCAAATCAATTACACAAATTGCTTTTCCCGATTTATTATCAATCATAATATTATTCAATTTTGTATCATTATGTGTTACTTTTAGCGGGAGCTTTCCTGCCTCATATAAGTCCATTAAGGTGTGTATGAATTCTTCTCGTTGGAGTGCAAACTCTATCTCCGCTGTTACCTCTTTGACTCTATCCAGAATATCCTTCTCTACCGCATTTCTTAAATTATCAAGCCGAACCGGGGTATTGTGAAAGTCTTTAATGGTCTCAAATAAAGTATCTGCCGGATAATCAGCTAATAGCTCCTGAAATCGTCCAAAGGCTACGGCGCTTTGATAAAAATCCTCGGGTTTTTCTACCAAATCAAAACAAGTAGCATCTTCTATGAATAAATACGCTCTCCAATAGGATCCGATACTATCTCTATAATAGGCATTTCCATCCTTCGTGGCTATCACATTCATAGTCTCCCGATTAACATCACCTTGGTTTAACATAATCTTCTTTCTTAAAAACCCCGTCACGCCGGCAATATTTTTCATTAACTGGTCCGGACGATGAAAGGTGTCATGGTTCATTCTCTGTAATATATAACGAAGGATACTTTGATCCTCCTGTGTAAATCGTACAACAAAGGTGTCATTAATATGACCATGCCCATAACGTTCATAATCAATCAAAGTTCCTTTAAAATCAATGTGATTGATTGCTTCTTCAATCTTTGCACAATGTTCCTCTCTCGTCATAATAATATCCTTTCATTAAGATAATCACAAAACAAGATAGCTTTACGATAGCATAAACAACGAACTCTATTCCTTCGCTCCAACGCTAGCTTCGCGGCATAAGCGTTTTAAAGCTTTACTTTCGCTCTGAAACAGTATTCGTTGTTAATACTAAACTTACAGTTTAGAAGTATCGCTATCTAATTCTTAAAATTCTTTCGGATATACCCCTTGTTCTTTTAACTTAGCAATAGCTGTTACTACCGCTTCTTTATCTTCTTTATAGGTAACTCCGTACCATTTATCTTCGGACTTAAGTACCTCCACCGTCACTTTTTGCTCCCTTATCAATTCTCCTACTACCATGGGTAAGAAATACTCTGCTTTTAATGGATTTTGCTGGGCTTCCTTACTTAAGAAGCTTTTAAACCTTTCTTCTAATTCCTTAAGTATGCCAGATGAAAAGCCCCACATATTCATGGAGACAATGCTGTACTTGGGAATATCGAACCAGGTTTTTCCTTCATCTTCTGTATATCTGGCTTCCGCCCCATATTGCTCAATTCTTGTTCTCTCACAGATATCCTTTAAATATCCATCCTCTGTGATTTCACAAACTCCTCTGGCAACATGTCCATGTTCCGTTAAAGTATTTTCCAGTTGGTAACCCACCATAGCATAACGAGATTGGTCATCTTCCCGGGCTGCTGTTAAGAAATTATAGATATCTTTATATGCAGCTACTCCGTAATAGTCATCCGCATTGATTACTGCAAAGGGTCCTTTTACGATTCCTAAACAACTTAATACAGCATGTCCTGTACCCCAGGGTTTCAATCTGCCAGCCGGAACTAGATACCCTTCCGGTAAATAATCTATTTTTTGAAAAACATAATTAACATTTACTTTCTTACTGATGCGATCTCCAATAACTTTTTTAAATTCCTCTTCTATTTCAGGTTTTATAATAAACACAACATTTTTAAACCCAGCTCTTATGGCGTCATAAATGGAGAAGTCCATAATAATATGCGCTCTATCATCCACCGGATCAATTTGTTTCATTCCGCCGTATCTGCTACCCATTCCTGCTGCCATTATCACTAATACAGGTTCCATTCTTATAGCCTCCCTTTCAAGATAAATTGAAAATTAAATAACAAAGACAATATACGCAAAAGCACATCTAATACAACTTACGCTTTAAAATACATTCATCATAGTTTTAATCTCCAAACACATACTAATATCAAAGAACAATGTTATCCAACTTCACCTTTGATAGCGCAGCCTCATCGGCAACTACCGTAAAGTCAGGATGAAGCTGTAAAATAGAGGCAGGAACTGCGGGAGTAACGGGACCGGTTAACGCACTTCTTAAAATATCTGCCTTATCCGCACCACTCACCGCCAGGACAATCTTTTTTGCCTGCATAATTGATTTGATTCCCATAGTATATGCAAATTCCGGTACAGCTTCTCCTTCTTCAAACAGACGGGAATTTGCTTCCAAGGTACTTTCTGATAATGCAACACAATGAGTACCTTTCTCAAAGCTATCACTGGGTTCATTGAAACCAATATGTCCATTACGACCCAAGCCAAGCAGCTGAAGGTCTATCCCTCCCAATTGATCTAGGATGGAATCAAATCTGCTGCATTCGCCGTCACTATCCTCATTGGTTCCATTGGGAAGGAACGTATTTTTCTTATCTATATTTATATGGTCAAATAAATTCTGTCTCATGAAACACTGATAACTTTGACAGTTATCGGGTGCCAATCCTTTGTATTCATCCAAGTTAACAGTTTTTACTTTTCCAAAATCCAAATCTCCTTTTCTATACCAATTAACCAACTGACGATATATTCCAATCGGAGTAGAGCCGGTTGCCAGCCCCAATACACTATCTGGTTTTAAAATAATATGAGCAGATATGATATTTGCTGCCTTTCTACTCATATCCTGATAATCGGAAGCATTATATATTATCATGACCGTACTCTCCTCACTGCTTCGGTATCTCATACCAAACTATTTCGTTTGCCTTTAACTCCAACTTATAGCAACTGGAATCTCCTCGGTAAATGGTTGTTTTTTGCGGCTCATAGGTGTTATTTACCACACAGTACTTGTTATTTTTTACATAAGCATGTACTTCCACATTAAAATTGCTGGAGAACCACTTATTTAAGTTCTCTTCATCGTGAGTACTCCATAGAATGCTTCTGTAAAGAATTCTGCTATTTTCAAAGCTATAGGGCAATCCGCTGATATAAACGCTTCTTCCCTTGCCAAACTCATTGACTGCCATCTGAACTTCTTTGTCTTTTTGAACAAGAACCGTGGCACCGTCTAAAGCGTACATATTTTTCTTACCCTCACCGAAATCCACTTCTTTTGTACAGTCTTCGGTTATAAAGTGTCCATTGACGGTATCCCAGTTATATTTATCGTAATTTAAGGTAAAGCCTGTTTCCTTTTCAATACCGAAGACATTTGCCAACTGGATATAACGGCCCTGGTACTGGTGCCCGGAAGGCTCACCAATGCCAATTAAGCCTCCTCCCTCATAAACAAACTGACGGATTGCGCTTGATACCACTGCATCTTCCCAAGCTTCTCCTCCGGTATGTGCCGTGTCTCCATCCCCTACGTTAATAATTACATCTATATTCTCTAATAGTTTACTATCGTTTCTTATATCATCAAAATTAATAAAGGACACTTCAAAGGGTGTTCCGCTTAAGGCTTCAATTACTCCGGCATAACTATAATTTTGTTTCTGATACAGCGCATGATGTACCATATGGGCACCCCAGGCACGCATTTTACCCCAGCTGTTTAGCACTGCCACCCTTTTGGTACAGTAAGGTATTGTACCCTTGATGTTTTCATACAGTTCCCGAAATTCCTTGCAAATAGCTTCCACATATTCAATAAACTCGGGGAACTGACAAGCCAGCTTCAAATAACCGCCATATCCGATTCGATCTATGGGTTTTCTAAGAATTGCACGTCTTGCAGTTACCCAGTTTATTTTTGCTTCCTTGACAGGGTCGCCCCCTTCATAAAAAGTGTCGGGGAAGAAATATGGCAGAAGCCTTCCTTCCGTATACTTTACATCAGAAATATCACTGATTAGCCGTAGTGTGCTGCCATTTCCTACACTTCCAACCACGGCATCCAGCCCTAAGGTCTTAAATTCTTCCATAAACGGCTCTGTCCCTATCCAATGATCTCCTAGGAACATCATCGCTTCCTTACCGTATTCATGGGTAATATCTACCATTTCCTTTGCTAATTTTGCCACTTCACGTCTCTGAAACGTCTGGAAGTCTTTAAACTCTTTGCTTGGAGTACGGTACTGATTATTATAATATCCCTGATCCACGATAAATTCCGGACGGAAGACATATCCCACCTCTTTTTCAAACTGCTCTAAAATATAAGGTGACACAGAAGCCGAGTATCCATACCAGTCTACGTACTTTTCACGCATTAACTCATCAAAAATTAAGGTAAACTGGTGGAAAAATGTTGTATATCGGACAACATCAACATAGGGATGCTCTTCCAGAAACTTACGAAGCCGAAGCATGGTATACTCTCTTGTTTTTGGCTGTCTTACATCAAAGGTAATTTGATGCTCTACATCCTTCCAATCATTGGTAACTGCATTATACATATGTACCGGATCCCAGATAAGATATGCCAAAAAGCTCACTGTGTAATTATGAAACGGAATACAGTCCGTAATTATAACTTCTCCTGTTTCCTTCTCATAACTCCAATTCTGTATTGAAACTACCTTTCCTGTACTGCGATCAATGACTTCCCACCAACGTGTTTTATCATCATAATCATTCACCTTCATTAGGTCAGTTGCAATTCCCTTTAGCAGTGGAATATGCAGATTATTTTGCGTAGCTGTGTAAAAAGAAGTCATTATGTAGCATTGCTGTACTTCCTCTGGATTTGCTTTTGCCCATTCATTATCCTTACGGGTTGTATAATAAGTACTGTATACTTTCGCTTGAACGGCTTTTAACTCCTCGGGGTAAGCAGTTCCATCACAATCACGAATAGCATCTGCTCCCCATCTATTAAATAACTCAATTGTCTCCGGAACAACATCAATGTCTGTTGGTATTGTAACCCTGCCTGTTAACATGGTGTTCGTTTTCATATCTACCGCCATTCCGACGCCTTAACGCCCTTTAATCTTATTAATTTTACGCGCATCTAAGAAAGACTGTATAATGAACACAATCTCTTAGATGCATAACTTTTTAGTATATGTTTTTTTACTTGAATTTTTTATTATAAAGATGCAGCAATAACAGTATTCCGCATAAGCCTGCCATCATGGTATATAACCCCGGATATCCTACATTCCTTTGGCCAACAATAACCAGACCCAGACAACCAACAAGACAGATACATTTTAAAGTCACTGCTAGTATTTTCATCTTATTTTCCATTTCATAACCAGCCTTTCTTAAAGTCCTGCAAGCTTATTCCTTCAATCCGCCAAGGGTCATACCCTGTGTCAGTTTCTTTTGTACTATAATATAGAGTATCAGCGTTGGTAGCATAACTAAAACAAGACCTGCATACATACGACCATATTGTGCTGCGGCATTCTGTGCTTTCATCAGGTTCATCAGACCGACAGGTAGTGTCTTTCCCCCTTTTGGATCCGTTAACATCGTAATTGCTATAATGTACTCGTTCCAAAAAGATAAGAAATTAAACAGGATTACAGTAATAATACTTGGTCTTGCCATTGGTAATATAACCTTTATCATGGTTCTAAAATACCCGCTTCCATCTATATAAGCTGCCTCTTCATAAGTTCTTGGTATTGTTACAAAATAGCCGGACAATAAGTAAATGGTAAAAGGAAGTGCTGTTGCAGCATAGACAATAGCCAGAACATATATGTTATTTAAGAAAAACGGAGTGAGTCCCCAGCTTTTCAACATTTTATCCGCATCAATAAACATTAGAAAGATTGGTACTACAATATAGTTAACATTGATAAACAGACCAGCCATAAAAAGAACATTTAAAATTTTACGTAGTCTGAACTTAAATCTACTAAGGCAATAGGCTGCCGGTAAAGCAACAACTAAAAGGATAGCCAGGGCTAACACTGTAACAATTACGCTGTTTAGCATATATTCGCCCATATGCGCACTGCCCCAGGCATCTATAAAGTTCTGAAAATAGAACATTTCTGGAAGCCTCCAGGGGCTGCCGTAAAATTCATTATTCTGTTTAAATGAAGCTATAAAAACCCAACCTACGGGTACAATAATTGATATTGCTAAAAAAGATAACACAATATAAATGATTAATTTTCTTAATGGAAGTTTATGCATATTCCGCCTCCTACAATTCTATTGATTCGCGCTTGGTAATCAGGTTCACAATTCCACTTAGCGCAAAGGAGAACAAGAATACTACAACACCAATCGCCATACCATATCCGTAGCTGGAATTGGTGTAGGCCTGTTTATACATATAGCTTAAGAATACCTCTGTACTTCCGTCCGGTCCACCACTCGTCATTGCCTTTACAAGCATAAAACTAAGGTTAATACTGCTTATGATAAAGAACGTTAAGGTCGTTCTGATATTCGTCCAAATTAACGGGATTGTCAGACTAAAGAATTGACGGATACGGCCAGCACCTTCAATATCAGCGCTTTCATATACACTTTCCGGAACACTTGCCATGCTTGCCATATACATGACCATGTAATAGCCAATAGCCTGCCATATCATTGCCATCGCAATTGAAAATATAACAATTTTCTGATCTCCCAGCCAATAAATCGGTTCACTTCCCTTATCTCGAAAAAGAGCCAGAATACTGTTAAGCAACCCATTTTTCGAATCTAGAATGGCACTAAAAATAGCACTGATAATAACAATGGATAAAATGTTTGGTATATAGAAAACGATGCGGAAGAAATTCTGCCCCACAATCTTTTCTCTGGTTAAAATTGCCGCGAAGAAAAGGGCAACCGCTATGGTAATAACACTGACAATAACAATTAATAGCACCGTATTCTCAAAGGATTGTAAAAATTTCATATCCTGTGCAAGTTTCTTAAAATTATCAAATGCTACAAAGGTTTTATTTGGTGAGTAACCGCCCCATTTGTAAAGTGACATTTTAAATATATTAATCGTTGGAATAATCATAAAGATGGTATATAAAATAACTGCCGGTGTTACACAAAATAATATAAATAATGATTTCCCTTTATTTTTCATGCCTATCCTTGCCTTTCACTTTTTGTTGACCTATTCAAAAAGTGAATAGGCCTTAATAAGTGAGTTTGAAAGTTTACTTTCAAACTTATCTCCTGTTAAAAAAACGGTGAGCCAGATTACTACTCACCGTTTATATTCGGCTTTCTTTTGCTACAAAGTGTGCTATTTGTACTTTATTATTTTAATGCAGCACGGAGCAGGTCACTGTCTTTTTTAATAGCTTCAATCCACTGTGCCTTTGTTTTATCCCCACTCACTAAAGAGTTAACTGTTCCAAATACAGTATCTGCAAAGCTTACACCCTCTACAGGGTCTGTTGCGGCAAAACTGCCTAAAGCTGCCTTAGCACCATTATCATAGATACTATAGAACATCTTGCTGTCACCTTCCAATTTGTCAGCAAATCCAACAATTGGTTGAATAGCGCCTGACTCTGCAAAAATCTGTGCTGCTTCATCAGAATACATATATGCTACGAACTGCTTTGCTGCATCTTTATTCTCCGCTGCTGCCGGAATCCAAAGCTGTTCAAACCAAGTGTAGGAATATGCATCTCCGCCTGAGGTAATTGCAGGAAGTGCGGTGAAGCCCCACTCAAAACCGTCTGCACGAGGAGCATCCTGCATCTCACCAACAACCCAGGTACCATTTGGCATAAATAATGCCTTGTTGTCTAAGATTAACTGCTGGTTTTTCAGGTAGTTATCATTGTTCGCATTGGAAGGAACTGATTTTTCTGTATAGGAAGCTAACTTCTCAACAATGTCAAATGCCTGGTTTGCTTCTGCTGTATCCCAGATACCTTCTGTATAAGTAGTAGCTTTTTGGAAGAACTCTGCACCGCCCACTTCATACAGAAGACCGTAGAAGAATGCATCAAAGTATCCTGCTGTCGGATATGCAAATAATGCAATGCCTTCTGCTTTTGCCTTATCTCCTAATTCCCACATCTCATCCCAGGTTGTTGGAACTGTCCAGCCTTTTTCTGCAAATAAGCCTTTGTTGAAGAACAAACCGCATGGACTGTAGAACATAGGTGCCATGTAGGTCTTTCCGTCATTATAAGGATTTGTTAAAGAAGATTCTGTAAAACCGCCTGCGATCTTATCGCTGACCTTCTTATCCTCACCCGGAACTGTCATACCTAAAACATCTGTGATATCTTCTAAGCCATTTTCTTTAATTAATGTTTCTGTCAAAGCTGCCGGACGACCTGTAGCTAAATGAACAACATCCGGATAATCTCCCGCTTTCATTCCTGCACCAATAACATCCTCTAAGGTTTTGTCCGTTGTAAGCTCAACTTTTATTCCTGTCTTTGCGGTAAATGCTTCACTAACCTTTGTCCACATATCCGCACCATACGCTGTTTCAATCGCTGCTACCTTAATTGTAACATCGGTGTTATCCTCTTTGTCAGGTGTTGAAGTTACACCAGGTGTTGCATTCGCACCGGTATTTGTTTCATCCTTTTTCGCACAACCGGCGAAAGAACTAATCATCAATACAAATACCAAGAAAATACTAACAATTTTTTTCATATATTTATCCTCCTTAACGATTATGTATGTAGTATACCGTAATTAATTTTATAAACAATAGAAATATTGCTTTCTTCTTTATATATATTGCCGTATAATAGACACATTAAACAAATAATAATATCATTTTTATTATTTATGTACAATTTTCACATAGACAAAAGGAGAAGATATGAGCAATAACCGTTATAATTTTAATATCGAAAATGAACGTGAAGCCTTTATGATTCATAAAGAGGACTCCACGCTTTCCTATACTTTTACCCTTGGTGGCAAGCATGACAATCAGGCAATTCACGTTACTTTACTCTATGTAGCAATATCAAAGTACGGAAATGATTGGATAAGTCTACCACACTCTCATAATTTCACTGAGTTCTTTTATATCACCAATGGAACCGGAAAGTTCTCTGCAGAATCGGATATTCTTAATGTAAAGGCTAACGATCTGATTATCTTAAATCCTACTATTGTACATACCGAGATTTCAAACCCTACAAAGCCCTTGGAATATATCGTGTTGGGGGTAGAAGGAATTCGGTTTCAGACAGAGGACCGTGGTTGTATTCTCTTAGATGGCTCTACACTTAAATCTGATCTTCATCTTTACTTTAATACACTTGCGCAAGAAATGAAGCATGATCAGCCATATCGCGACTTTGTGTGCCAGAACTTATTAAATATCATTTTTACATCCATTCTTCGTAATGATGCCTTTAAGATTTCTATAGCAACTGAAGCAGGTATGACCAGAGAATGTAGTATTGCAAAAAAATATATCGAAGATCACTTTAGTGAGAATATCACAATTGATACTTTAAGTTCTCTAGTGCACTTAAATAAATACTATTTTGCGCATAACTTTACAAAACAATTCGGAACTTCACCAATCAATTATCTGATTAATAGGCGCATTGATGAAAGTAAGCATCTCCTTACGAGTACCAACTATTCCTTGTCTTCAATTTCTCAAATTGTTGGGTTTTCTTCACCAAGTTACTTTTCACAGGTATTTAAAAGAACTACCAATACATTGCCACAGGCGTATAGAAAAATGAATCAGGCTTCGGTATCAGTATCACATTAAAAAAAGGGACTTATTTTTAATGGTGGTAACACACCATGCGAAGGGTTGAGATGTCACATAAAAAGGGATATAGCCTTCTAGAATATACTATCTTTCGATCTATATATTCTAGAAGGCTATATCCCTTTTTACTATTTACATTGTAAGGCTTAGTTACGATATCCACTCGGATTATTACACTGCCAGCGATAAGCATCTTCACACATTTGTGCAAGGTCTCTTTCCGCTATAAATCCAAGCTCCTCTTTTGCCAGTCCCGGATCCGCATAGCAGGTTGCAATATCACCGGATCGCCTTGGCTTTACAACGTAAGGGATCGGCTTCTTGCAAACTTCCGAAAATGCCGCAACCATCTCTAACACGCTGTAGCCTTTACCCGTCCCAAGATTATAGGTTTTTACACCTTCTATTTTATCCAGCTTCTCAATTGCTTTCACATGTCCAATCGCAAGGTCAGTAACATGGATATAATCCCTTACGCCACTGCCGTCTTTTGTTTCATAATCATTTCCGAATATCTGCAGTTCCTTTAATTTGCCTACTGCTACCTGAGTAATGTATGGAACCAAATTATTAGGAATACCAAGCGGATCTTCTCCAATCAGACCGCTCTTATCCGCACCAATCGGATTAAAATACCGTAATAGGACAATCTTCCATTCGCTGTCAGTTACCGCTAAGTCCCTTAATATTTCTTCTATCATTAACTTTGTTCTTCCATATGGATTAGTAACGGACAGCGGAAAATCTTCCTTAATGGGCACTGTATGGGGATTACCGTATACCGTTGCAGAGGAACTAAATACCAGCTTCCTTACGTGAAATTCATTCATAACCTCGCACAGTACCAACGTTGATATTAAATTGTTATAGTAATATGCCAATGGTTTCCGAACAGATTCTCCTACTGCTTTTAAAGCTGCAAAATGAATCACTGCTTCTATTTTTTCTCGCTCAAATACTGTCCTTAATTTTTCCTTATCTTCTACATTGAACTTATAAAAGGTCAAAGACCTGCCGGCTATTTTTTTCACTCTTTCCAGAGACTCCTCGGAAGAATTACATAAGTTATCAACAACGATAACCTCATATCCTTTTCTTAATAACTCCAGGCAGGTATGGCTCCCTATATATCCGGCACCACCCGTAACTAAAATTGCCATTGCATCCACTCCTAACGGTATTTATTGACGATTGTTATCATTTCCTCCCAGTGTTGTTCCATGTCTTCCACCAACTTAAACTGTGTTCTGGCTCTGTCCAGGTTATGACCTTCTCTGTGTGTTCTAAAGTAGGTATCCCCCTGCAGATAGTCTGTTAGAAAACGTATCCCGCATTCCAGCGTCATCATCTTTGCTCCCACCGGAAGCATTGCTAGCTCTGTTTCACTAAGGCTTCCATTACAGCCCTCTAGAAAACCCTTGGTATAAATCTCATAAAGCTCGAGATCAAAATTGACTTTACTTAAATCAGGTTCATCCTCTGCTCCGGTACTTGCCCCAAAACGAATGGAGTCACCAAAATCAGTCACCGAAAATCCCGGCATAACCGTATCCAAATCAATCACACAGATTGCTTTCCCTGACTTATTATCAATCATAATGTTATTCAATTTTGTATCATTATGCGTTACTTTTAACGGTAGCTTTCCTGCCTCGTATGAGTCCATTAAGGTATGTATGAATTCTTCCCTTTGGAGTGCAAATTCTATTTCCGCAGTTACCTCTTTGACTCTATCTAGAATATCCTTCTCTATCGCATTTCTTAAATTATCAAGCCGAACCAGGGTATTGTGAAAGTCTTTAATGGTCTCAAATAAGGTATCTGCCGGATAATCAGCTAATAGCTCCTGAAACCGTCCAAAGGCAATGGCACTTTGATAAAAATCCTCGGGTTTTTCTACCAGGTCAAAGCAAGTGGCATCTTCGATGAATAAATACGCTCTCCAATAGGAACCAATGCTGTCTCTATAATAAGTATTTCCATCCTTCGTGGCTATGATATTCATGGTCTCTCGATTAACATCGCCCTGATTTTTTATAATTTTGTTTCTTAAAAACCCAGTCACACCAGCAATATTTTTCATTAATTGGTCCGGACGATGAAAGGTTTCATGATTCATTCTCTGTAATATATAGCGAAGAATACTTTGATCCTCCTGTGTAAATCGTACAACAAAGGTATCATTAATATGACCATGCCCATAACGTTCATAATCAATCAAAGTTCCTTTAAAATCAATGTGACAGATTGCTTCGTCAATCTTTGCACAATATTCCTCTCTTGTCATAATGATATCCTCTCATTTATTTTAGAATTTTATATAATTACGAAAATGTCTTTTATAATAACCATAAACAACTCACTCTATTCCTTCGCTCCAACGATAGCTTCGTGGCATGAGCGTTTTTACGCTTTACTTCCACTCTAAAACAGTATTCGTTATTTGTACTATTCTTATAATTTTTGAGTTTTGCATTTTTCTGGTTTTTAGAATTCTTCTGGATATACTCCTTGCTCATTTAACTTAGTAATGGCTGTTACTACAGCTTCCTTGTCTTCTTTATAGGTAACTCCATACCATTTATCTTCGGACTTAAGGACCTCCACCGTAGCTTTTTCTTCCCTGATCATTTCTCCTACCACCATGGGTAAAAAGTACTCAGCCTTTAATGGATTTTGCTGGACTTCCTTACTTAAGAAGTTTTTAAACCTCTCATCTAATTCCTTAAGGATGCTTGGCGAAAAGCCCCACATATTCATAGAGACAACGCTTTCCTTTGGTATCGTAACCCAGGTTTTACCCTCATCTTCTGTATATCTGGCTCCAGATTCATATTGCTCAATTCTTGTCCTCTCACAAATATCCTTTAAATATCCATCCTCTGTGATTTCACAAACTCCTCTGGCAACATGACCATGTTCCGTTAAGGTATTCTCTAGTTGATAGCCCACCATTGCGTAACGGGATTGGTCATCCTGTGGAGTCGCTGTTAGGAAATCATAGATTGCTTTATATGCAGTTACTCCATAATAGTCATCCGCATTAATTACTGCAAAGGGTCCATTTACGACTTCTAAACAACTTAATACGGCGTGTCCTGTGCCCCAGGGTTTCACTCTTCCAGCAGGCGCTTGATACCCTTCCGGTAAATAATTTATTTTTTGATACACATACTCAACATTAACTTTCTTACTTATGCGATTTCCAATAACCTTTTTAAATTCCTCTTCTATTTCTGGTTTTATAATAAACACAACATTTTTAAATCCAGCTCTTATGGCGTCATAAATGGAGAAATCCATAATAATATGACCTCTATCATCCACCGGGTCAATTTGCTTCATCCCACCATATCTGCTTCCCATTCCTGCTGCCATTATCACTAATACAGGTTCCATTCTAATAAGCCTCCCTTTTCAAGAAAAACCTCAAATTAATCATAAGCACAATCTGCACAAAAGCGAACGAATACAACTCTCCTTAAGTCATTGAACTTAGTTTTAATTCTTTAACTAATCCTAATGCTAAAGAACAATGTTATCCAACTCTACCTTTGATAGCGCTGCTTCATCTGCAACTAATGTAAAGTCAGGATGAAGCTGTAATATAGAAGCTGGAACTGCCGGAGTAACCGGACCCGTTACTGCAATTCTTAAAATGTCTGCCTTATCTGCACCGCTTACCGCCAACACAATCTTCTTTGATTGCATAATTGATTTAATTCCCATGGTATATGCAAAAGCCGGCACCGTTTCGCCATGCTCAAACAAACGGGAATTTGCTTCCAAAGTACTTTTTGTCAATGCCACACAATGGGTTTCCTTTTCAAAGGATTCTTCTGGTTCATTAAAACCAATATGTCCATTATGTCCCAGCCCAAGTAACTGCAGGTCAATTCCTCCCAGGTTACGAATTACAGTATCATACCTTGTGCACTCTGCATTCGAATCAATTTCTAACCCGTTGGGAATATGGATATTTTCTTCCTGAATATTTACATATCTAAATAAGTTCATCTTCATAAAGTAATGATAGCTTTGTTTATTATCCGGAGCTAATCCCTTATACTCATCCAGGTTAACTGTCTTAACCTCGTTAAAATCTATATCTCCTTTGTTATACCATTCGATAAGTTGTTTATAGATTGCAATGGGTGTAGATCCTGTTGCAAGTCCAAGTACACAATTGGGCTTCATAATAACTTGTGCTGAGATAATATTGGCTACTTTTCTGCTCATTTCTTTATAGTCTTTTGTCTGATATAGTTTCATGGATATGTCTCCCTATATAATTAATAAATTATATAATTGTGAAATGCTGAAACTATATAAATTGTATATACAAATAATACAGTTTCACATTATTTAACCTTTTAACTCATTATTCTATAATGGCACTGTGGAAAAACTCATAAAGATGAAAATTTGGTGTGGGGCTGTCAATCGGTGCATAGCTGGCATAATGTTCAATCGAGGGGTCCTCACTAATCTTAAAGAAGTTACAGGTGATGATATCCCCTTTTTGTAAGGAATCTTTTTCATACATTTCTTTGATTAGGTGCATTGGTACTCTAAGTAATACTTCCCAGGATTCCTCATATATTTTCGCCTCACAGCTTGCACGGTAAGGTGTTAACTGCCATACCCTCTGCCTCTTTCGATTTTCACCAAAACCACTTAACATTGCGCCATTTGCATTTATTTCAAAGTTAAAATAATCGTTTTTTAAAGTAGGGTTGAAATTAAGAAAAGCCTCCATCGCACTATCTCTATATACTGGGTCCTCATCCTCTGTATATCTTCTTAGCGGATCACTCTCGAGCGCTGTCATTTTTATTATGATTTCAGCGTCATTTAGTAATGCCATTTGTCCAAAGGCTTTCGGTCTGTATTCCTTTGTCCATTGGTACTGATCGATTGGAAAGATTGGGCATTCCGATAATTGTTCGATTTTTGAGATACGCTTTACTGGATACATGATTCTTAACTCCTCTTTACTTTTATATTATTTTAGATAATTGCGAAGCTATGAAACTCTGTCTTGATTGAACATCTAATACTGTTTTGGAGTGGAAGTAAAGCGTTAAAATGCTCATACCGTGATGCTAGTATTGGAACAAAGAAATGGAGTTAGTTGTTCATTCAATTGATAAATCTGTTTCGTTTCGCATTTATATAATTATTTATAAATGAAATTCTGTACTTTTATTCCTTTACTGCCCCGCCTGTAATACCTGACATAATCTTCTCCGACAACAGGATATAAAGTACAAAGGTCGGCAGTACAATGATCATAATTGCAGCAAATAACGCTGACCAGTCCCCTGTACTTCTCATACCTTCAACAATTGCCTGCAATCCTAATGATAAGGTCTTTCTATCATCCGTACTTGCAAAGATTAATGCCCACATATACTCATTCCAGAGGCTGATAAAATTGAAGATTGTCACAGTTATGATTCCTGGCTGTGCGAGTGGAAATACCACCTTCCAAAAGGCTTTCATATGGGAACACCCCTCCAATAATGCTGCCTCTTGCACACTCTTTGGCAGTGAGGAGAAGAACCCGAACAGATAGAATAACGTGAAAGGTGCACAAATAAAAATATAGATTAGTATCAATGCCGCAGGGGAATTATTCAAATGCAATCTGCTGACTATCATAAAAAGTGGAATCATAAGCATAATTCCTGGAATACCCATGGTGGATACGTAAGCACCTCGTAATAAATTCTTTCCCGGAAAGGAATAGTTCGCCATCACATAAGAAGCAGGTGCCATAAGCAGAACAACTCCTCCACATCCAAGCGCTGTATAGAACAAACTGTTAAAGAAGTATTTAAATACATTGTAGGTTTTAAATACCCTGGCATAGTTTTCAAAGTGCAGCCCTGATTTAAGAACACTATCCGAGAATATTTCTTTCGTGGTACTTAGGGATGCACCAACAACCCAGCCCACTGCAACAAAAGTGAATAATACCCACAATACAATAATTATCCTGCCGATACAATGCAAAAGATTAAAATTACGAAATTTTTTTCTAAAACTTTTCATAAAATACCTCCCATTTAACCCTTCCGTTTCTCATTACCAAAGATTAAGTAAACCAGCAGATACACCGCTACAATTGACAGGGTTAAAATCACACCGATTGCCGCTGCTGGACCAACTTGCAGGGAACCGCTGCCTCTTGCATGCCCGGCGCCAAAGGCAAGGGTATACATATAGCTAGCTGGAACCAAAGTACTTTCTGCTAAAGGATTGGCTCCGAACACGCGGGACCACAAGAAAAAGTTTATTGCCCCACTGGACCAAAAGATCAGACAGGTTTTAGTAGATTCTTTTAAAAGCGGCAAGGTGATTCTAAAAAAGATATGACATTTTTTAGCTCCATCAATGGCAGCACTCTCATAATATTCCTGTGGAATCTGCTCCATTGCAGCCATATATATAATCATATAATATCCCACGGAACCATAACAGAAGGCAATTAACATTGCCCAAAAGGCAGTACTTTGATTCGTCCAGGGAATATTAGCCAAGGTTTCTAATCCAAGTGCGGTGAACATTTTTTTAAACAGGCCAAAATTATTACTAAAAATGTATTGTGTCCACATAAACGCAAGTGCTATGGGTGTTATAATATTCGGCAGATATATCATTGCTTTAAAGAATTTCTTACCCTTGAATTTCCCTTGCATTACTGTAGCAAAAAATAGTGCAATAACAAATACAGCTACTCCTCCGATTACCAGGATCATCATAATGTTCCGATATGCCGATTGAAACATATCATTACCTAATAAGAATTTGTAATTATCAAACCCAACAAATTTCCAGGTACCCGCTGGCGCTGATAAGGTTTTTGTCTCAAAGAAAGACATATATAAAGTACGAATCGTTGGATAAAGAAAAAATATAAGATAAACAACAATAATAGGGAGAATAAAAGCCGCTTTCATTTTGCGTTCGCCTTTTTTCATGAGTAACCCCTCCTTCCAAAAGGGCCGTTGCAAATGATGACATCGAAGAAAAGTGCAAAGTTAGTATTCACTCTTTTCTTTTTATATCTTACACTTGCAACAGCCTCCATATCATCTAACTAATTCTACTTGATTTGGCTTTTGATATTGGCTAAACATTCAGCCGCGCTTTGATCTCCACCAATTATTTTTGTAATTTCTGTCTGCATTACGGATAGACCAAAATCTGTTTCTACACCAGCCGCATAATTAACATTTGCGGTTAGTTTGGAAACCATATCCTTTTGTTCTGCAACATTTGCTGGCCACTCCGCACCATTAGAACATGGAACTAAGCCTTTTTCAGAAAATTCCTTCTGTGTCTCATCAGAAATGAAGGCTCTAAGTAATTCATAAACTGCATCCTTATTCTGTGTTGCATTGCTCACCATAAATGCCTGACCGCCAATGGTATTCTCAGTAATCGGAACTGAACTACCTGTTAGGGTAGGTGTTGCAAATTCGCCCCACTGGAATTCCTCACCTGCAATATCACCAACTTCTGCCGGGAGCCAGGTACCATTCACTGTCATTGAAGCATTGCCTAAAGCAAATTCTGCCTGCCCTGCTGGATAGATGTTGGTATCAATATAATCTGAAAAATAACCTTTTGCTGCAAAGTCTTCGATTAATGTAAGAACTTCAAGTACCTTTGGATCTTCCCATAATGCTTTAAATTCAGCAGAGTTACTATCGGATAGTGCATAGGTATTTTCAGAGCCAATTGCTCTTTGCAGTATGTATCCATAGATTAAAGACATATAGACATCATCAATTGTAATTGGTGTATAGCCTGCTGCCTTTAACTTTTCACAGGCAGAAGTTAATTCCTCAAAGGTTGTTGGAACAGACTCAATACCAGCTTTCGCAAAATGTTCTTTATTATAAAACCAGCTCATTACATACGGTGCATAAGGTACTGAATGATAACCATTTAACCCAACTTCCGCTCCTAACGCTTCATCCCAGTTAACAAGACCTTCTAATAAGGAATCTTTCACTAATGTTCCCTGTGCTGATTCAGAAGCATAAAAGTCACCTAAATCCAGCAGCTTTCCAGGGTCAGCACTATAAATTTTAGCAGGGTCAGTATCAAAAATATCAATTTGCGTACCGGATTCTAAAGCCGGTAATAACAAATCACTAATGGTTCTGCCCTTCCATTCCACAGTAACCTTACAGTCTGGATTCGCAGTTTCAAATCTTGCAATTGCATTTTTTAATATTTCCGCTTGGGGTTCTGTCTCTTGCCACATGGACCAATACACAATTTTACCACTCAAGCTGCTTGCTGGTGTTTCTGGATCTGCGTTGTCATCTGTACCTGTTTCTCCAGCTGACTTTGTCGGATTTGGTGTTACATCTTTTGGTGTATTATTCTTCGCACACCCGGTAAACCCCGATACTACCATTGCTACAACAAGTAACACACTAAGTAATTTCTTTTTCATACCTCAACCTCCGCTTAATTTTTTGATAAGCTAAAACTTATAAATCAATTCTTTGCTTGATAGCTGAGAAACGAAACTTTCAATAATAATTATGGGGTCTCGTATTTCTCAATTACCTATCTGCATTGTATTATTTTTTTTAAAGTCTTGGTATGGAGCGGCTTTATATAAATATGCTTTCTCTTTGAACGAAACTTAGAACAAAAGACAAAACATAAATACAGTATATATTGACATAAAAATGAGCCTACGCAAAAGCTGTTCTGCTTTAACACGAAGGCTCTGTACCAGAGAAAGGTATGACACAGCAAAACATAGCTGATATATTTGGCAAGTACCACAGATAACATTGCTGGACAAATAGGCCTATTCTTCAATCCCCAGAAGTTCTGCCTGTTCTGTTACTTCACTTATCGCTGTCTCTAAAGGTGTTTCACTACGATATTTCTCTAATATTTCTTCCCAGCCTTGATCTGCAGCTTCCTTACCCATAATGGTTTGAATCATATCATCTTTGATTTCCTGATAAGTTGGTAGGAGAAGCTTGGCGGGTGTGCTCATAAAAGTAATGATATTGTTATAATGAACAGTCTTTGTATTGTTTTGATACCAATCCATTAATTTAATAGCATAATTTATATTCTCTTCACCATATATCTTAACTATTGACGGTTCCTTCTCATAGAAATTTTGCTGATTCCAACTAACCAAGGTCGACAAAGCATCAATGGAAGGATTATGATCCATCCACTGCTGATCCCCGCCATGATAGAATAATTCTTTTGCTTCTTCTGATAAAAGATAATCAAATAGCTCTATTATTTTATTCATTTTATTATCATCTACTTTAGCATTGAAGTAGATTTCTGACCAATGGAGGCTTGAGGTAAAGGAATAAGTATTGCCATCCTCTGCTGGCCAGGGTTTCATTACGACAATCTTATCAAGAATGTTGTCTTTATATCCATTCTCATTCCAATACTTTATTAGATTAAAATATTGGCAGCAGAAGGCACCGCTTTTTCCTTCTGTAAAAAGAGAAAAAGCTTCTTGCAAGGTTCGGTAAGGAAATTGTTTATCCAACAATCCTCTGTCGTAGAGTTCTTTGGTATAGGCTAATGCACCTCCGGTTTTCTTCGAAGCATATACCGGTATCCACTTTTCGTCCTCCTTCATCCATCCGCGTTCCACATTGGACAATTCAGGAAACACACTAAGATAAACAGCTTCCAGGGTATTCATATTTTCTGTCGCCAGACCTATGGTATTTTCAATGCCATCCCCGTCAAAATCTGACTTTGCAAAGGCTTCGAGAACTTCTTTAAATTCTTCGTCGTTTTGTGGCACTTCCATATTCAGGGCTTCCAGCCAGTCCTTTCGCAGTACAATACAACGATCTAACGCCCATAAGCTTTCCTCCGGATATGTTAACCTTGGAACAAAATATAGTTCTCCGTCCTTTTCTTTAAAATTCTGAATATATTCCGAACTCATATATTCATCAAAGTTTGGATAAGCACTTAAATCATTGGGAAGTGAACGAATAATATTCTGTGACAGCCAGGCAGAATAGGTGGCAGAACCAACAATATCGTGAACGATAATATCTGGAAGGCTATTGGAGGCAGCCATTTTCTGGTATTCCTGTGTCCAATTGGTATAGTTAACATTCACAGGTATCAATGTTATATTTAGCTTATCTTCTATTGCAGACAGTACTTCATCCTCGACTAATTGCTGTCCAATATCCCACATTCCTATGCTAATGGCAGTCCTATCCTTCATATCATCCCCGTTTTCCACTAATAAAGATTTGTCATTAAAATGAGTTGTATAACTAACCATTAAATATACAATAATAATTGAACATACAATAGCGGTAAGAATCATACTCCATTTTAATAGGTTTCTTATTGCCTTATCCATAAACGGGTTCCTCCTGTCTCTCCAATTAAGGTCTTTATAATCCAAATATATTCCTTTTAACTCAAACTTCGCAGTACAAGATCTTAAATATTACTTGAACTGTCAGGTTTAAATTGTTTGATGAAAATATTTATTGTAGTCTTTTCAAAACTATGCATTATTAAAACTATTATATAACAATTTAGCACTTCTTCAATATGCCTTCTTATTAGTTAAATATGTCCTGTATTTATGTATTTTAAGCTTTTTAAATTACCACATAACCTCTCTTTATATAATACTGTAAAAATGCAAAATCACTTGATTTCCACGGATTTATACCTCTATAATAATCTTAAGTACTCAAACTTATAAGTCAGTGTGAAAAGACTACAGTATATATTTTCTTATTCACTTAAATACTGATTTTATCAACCAAAGCAAAATCATACCTGAAAGTTTGAGTAAGTATCCATAACCTTACTATTAATTACGAAATGGGGTATTACATATGTTTCTTTTTTCTGAGTCAACGAAGCAATATCAAGAAGGAATACAAGAATTATTAACTTCCTACTCCTCTTCTAAGGTTAACCTTGACATAACCTTGGAGGTTATTTTCGCACCAAATAATCAGCTCTCTGTTAACTTTGATGGTACCACCGCAATCTTCTATTGCAAAGAAAAAATACATTTTTACCTTTGCTTTATGCTTCTGCTTCAAGAATTAAACAACTCACTTGTACTAGAACCCTTTGCCATCACTCGTGAGGTCTTTTTTGACTCCTTGGGTGTTATGCTGGATTGTTCCAGAAATGCTGTACTAACCGTTGATTCTGTAAAGCGATATATTCGGTTCCTGGCAAGTGTTGGTATGAATGTATTAATGCTTTATACCGAGGATACCTATGAAGTAGAAAACTATCCCTACTTTGGTGCTTATAGAGGCAAGTTTACAAAATCCGAATTAAAAGAATGTGATGACTATGCTGACTTGTTTGGTATAGAGATTATCCCTTGTATTCAAACCCTTGCGCATCTAAGATGTGCGCTTCGTTGGAATGCTATGGCATCACTTCGAGATACGGAGGATATTCTATATGTCGAATCTCCAGAGGTAATTGAATTCCTTCAAAGTATTATTACTTCAGCCAGTGAACCCTTCCGCAGTAAACGAATTCACCTCGGCATGGATGAAGCACATTATTTGGGGCTTGGAAAATACCTTCACGAAAATGGATTCCAAAATAGAGAAGAACTTATGATGACACATCTGAATCGTGTGCAATCAATCTGTGATGAGCTACAGTTAGAGAGTATTATTTGGAGCGATATGTTCTTTAGAATTAACTCCCCTACTGGTGATTATTATGATATGCCCGATGGATTGGATTTAAGTCATGTTACATTACCTTCCGACAAGCTGCATCTTACTTATTGGGACTATTATCATCACGATATTCATTTCTACGAGAAATTCCTTCGTTTACATCATCAAATGGATAAGGGCTGCTGGTTTGCAGGTGGTGGCTGGACATGGAATGGCCTCGTACCAAATTTTACACAAGCCTTCGACACTACCAATGCTGGACTAGGTGCAGCTAAAAATGTTCAAATTAAAAATGCACTTTGCACAATGTGGCAGGATTCCGGTGCAGAAACACCTCATTTTGCAGGTCTTCCCTCGGTACTATATTTTGCAGAAATGGGATATGCTGCGTCTCTCGACATGGAATCCTATAAGGAAAGGCTCCATTACTTAACCGGTATCCCTTACGAGGCACATATGCTGATTGATCGTTTAGATTCTCATACCGAGATACCTACAAATGGTATGGATGTACCTAACCCCTCGAAATACTGTCTCTATCAAGATCCGCTGGTAGCCCTCTTTGACGGACAGTTAAAGGATTTCCAGCTTGGAACATACTATAATGAAATGACCGAGCTGTTAAAACCCTATGCAGGAGAAAATCTACTCTTAAACTATTATTATACTCTTGCAGAGGTGCTATCAATTAAAGCATCTTTGGGAATTAAGATCCATGAGGCATATCACCAGAAAGATAGAGGTACGCTTAAACTCATTTTGGAGCAGGATATTCCTAGCTGCATTTTGCTATTGCAGACATTAAAGGATTATAGGGAAAGACTATGGTTTGAAGAAAATAAACCTTTCGGGTTCGAAGTTGTAGACATCCGCTTTGGCGGAGTTATTACCAGATTAGAATCGACCAGAAAAAGAATAAAACAATACCTGGATGGTAAAATTTCTGTAATAGAAGAATTAGAAGAACCAAGGGTTTTATTTGATCCAGATGCACCACAATATCTCCCCGCCTGCAACTTCTGGGAAAAGATTGTAACCGCTGGTAATGCTTCCGGTGTATAGACACCCTTCTGCTATACAGTAGACATAATATATGATAAAATTAGGATCTCAATAATAGAAAGCAAGTAAACGTCCATAATGGAGGTAAGTATGATAAAAAAGTTTAAACAGTTACGACTATTTACTCAAATCATAATTCTTACGTTAATTACCATTATTATCTTTACTTGTTTTCTTCTTATTTATGGTCATACGACACAGAAAATATATGAAAATAAGAGTACGGAATATACAAAAGAAATCAGTTATCAACTGGAGAAAACTATTATTTCTAATTACTCCTTTTTATCCAAAATCATTCAGTTCATTTCTTACCACGCTGATGTTCAGAACTTCCTTTTAGATACCGTAAGTGAAGCCAAATACCCTTATTATCGGCAGATGATTACAAACCTTACAAGTATTATGTCTCTAAATCCACACATTCTGGATATTGTAATTCGTGATAACAAAGGCAATCAGTATTCACTCATCGATACTGATTATGAACTTCCTACACAATATGAGGATATGAACTCCATTGGTTTAAGCTCCTTGCTCCATAACTCAACGTTAGACAGTAATTATTTTGTCATCCATTATCCCATTAATTCCATCAGCACCTATATTAAAGTGAATGAGAAAATCGGTGATGTATACATGGTTTTGAATGATACCGCCTTTATGGATCAAAATAACCACAATTATAATAAAACCAACTCTGTCTTTTATCTTATGGATAGTACAAAACAGATCTTTTGGGCAAATACCGACGATGGACTTCCTACCTTATCAGATCTGACCAAGGAAGAATATCAATTGACAAATGTTGAAGATTGCGGTTTAACCATTGTATCCGTGATTAAGCAGGAAGATGCGATTTATGGCCCCTTAGGTGTACAGAACTTTTATCGTATGATGATTCTTTTGGTAACTGTCACAGTTCTTATTATATGGATACTTTTAATCATTAACATTATTACACCTCTTTATAAGCTGGTTCATTTTATTTCATCCCTGAAACGCGGCGACTTGGGGGATTTGAAACGGCATATTTACTTGGAGGGTTATAAGGAGATCACCATTGTCTCTAAGGAAACCAATGAGATGCTGGAGCAAATTGATTCCCTGACACATACCCTTCTTTCAGCAAATAACAACTTATATAAGATTGAAATCGAGAAAAAACAAGCGGAATTAATCCATCTTCGCAGCCAGATAAACCCTCATTTCTTATACAATACCCTAGAGTGCATCAAAGGAATTGCCGCCGAGCAAAAGCAACCTGAAATCGTAGCAGCAACCAAGTCCTTAGCTACAATTTTCAAATACAGTATAAAAGGCAGCGACAACGTACCCTTTGAGGATGAGATTAAGATTGTAAAGAATTATATCAGCATTCAGAAAATGCGTTTTGAAGATCGTTTCTATGTGGAATATGATATTAATCCTAATTGCTATGACCTCATTATTCCAAAAATGATTCTTCAACCTCTCATAGAAAATGCAATTGTCCATGGCATTGAAGGTACCTTTGAATCCTCCAAGCTGCTTCTTTCTGCCACCTGTGATGAAACTACCTTTATAATAAAAATAAATAATACCGGCTCATCAATTAATGCCGAAAAGCTTGAAGAAATACGTAAGCTACTCTCAAAAGCTTCTGCCCCCAATTCACAAAATACAACTCAGGGAATTGGTATTTACAATGTTAATGAGCGAATTCGTTTGCTCTATGGTGATGAATATGGCTTATCCGTAAATAGCAATGAAGAGGATGGCACTACTTTTACTGTAACCTTACCTGTACGCGGACCAGAAAGGAGTTTCTCATGAGCTATCATGTTGTATTAGTAGATGATGAAAAAATGGTACTCAATAGTCTTGCCTTAGCGTTCGATTGGGATGCTACAGACTTTGAAGTAATTGCAACTTTTCAAAGCAGTCTGGAAGCACTGGAACAAATTCTATTATTAAAACCGGACTTAGTTTTTACGGATATTAAAATGCCTGAGATGGATGGATTACAGTTAATGGAGGCAGTCCATAAAGTTCAACCGCAGATTAAATTTGTAATTATTAGTGGGCACGAAGAATTTTCCTATGCTAAAAAAGCATTAAATCTTGGTGCTGTGAATTATTGTCTCAAACCCCTGGAAGATGATGAAATTATGACTATATTAAAGCAAGTCAGTGATACCCTGGAAGAAGAGGTATTCTATTTTGATACACTTTTTCACTCCATGTTACATACCCCTACGGAAGCTAACATTACGCGTTTTACCAACTATCTGACGGTACAAAAGAATTGCTTTAGTAACATTACCCTTGCTGCCAGCATTAAGGATATTCATACGGAACTGGATGGGTATGTTCATTATTATAAGATACCTTATGAACTCGATACCTATATCTACATCATTGAGGATAATGAATTTGTAGGTAGTATCGGATTTAGCCAGCGCATAAAACAGTTGTTTTTACGGGAAAAGATACAAAACTATTGTTATATGCCCTCTCATCTAAATCAAAACTTTTGTAAGGATATCAAGAAACTGTTAAATTGCATCTACGCTTATTACCTATACCCCATTGATATAACAAAAGCTACCTTTGCGGTTCCTTTCAAAGAAACAAATAATGATTATGTGGAGCTTTTGATTACTGAAACCAGTAAGAATAATACGCGAAATGTAATTAATATATTAAAAAATTACGAAACTCTGTATGCTCCTGAACATCGGACTTTGGAAGATGTAATTATGATTTATAACATTTGTATGTCTATGCTCTATCGATTGGAGGGTAGTTACTTTGAAGATCAGCTACGCTCTCCATCCGAATTACTTAGAGCCTTTAAAGATATCTCAAACCTCTTTCAATACCTGATTACCTTTTTAAGTAATACCAACCAGGTATGCAATACCATTAATATGGATTTGATTAAGAACAACAACTTCAAAAAAATTATTGATTATATTAATAACAACTATACTGCTCCACTTTCATTTCAGGAAATCTGTCAGACCTATACCATTAATCCGAGTTATTTAAGCCAGGTGTTTAAACGGGAACTTGACACAACTTTCACTAACTATATTAAGGACTTACGTATTAATTACGCAAAGGATTTATTAGTAAAAACCAATGAACCAATCTCTTTTATCTGTGAAAAGGTAGGCTACACCCAATACTTTTACTTTTCAAAATTATTTAAGAAAGAGACTGGTATGACTCCAACCCAATATCGTGACCAGGAGCAAAGTCTCCGAAAGAACATTATGAAAGGAAATAACTTATGATAATTAAAAATGCAAATGTATTTTCAAAGAATGGAACTTTTATTCCTAGAGATATTTATATAGATAAAGAACTTATTACAGATGTCACCGTTGATGATAGTAATATTATAGATGCCGAAGGATTGTACGCTATTCCCGGTCTGACTGACTTACATTTTCACGGCTGCTTGGGTCATGATTTTTGTGATGGCACCACAGAGGCAATTGAAGCAATTGCTAAATATCAAGCGCAAAATGGTATCACAAGCATAGCACCCGCAACCATGTCCCTAGGAGATGACCAGTTATTTAACATACTCTCCCGCGCAGCCTCTTATAAAAATGAAGCAGGTGCAGATCTGGTTGGTATTCACCTGGAAGGGCCCTATCTAGCCCATGCAAAAAAGGGTGCACAAAATCCTAAGTACTTAAGGCATGCCAGCACAGAACATTTTGAGAAGCTGATGAAGTTAGCAGGAGGATTAATTAAAATAGTTTCCATAGCACCGGAGGAAGCAGGAGCTATGGAATTTATTGATGCACTAAAAGATAAGGTTATCATCTCCCTCGCTCATACGACAGCAGATTATAATACCTCAATGGAGGCTTTTGAACACGGTGCCTCGCATGTCACCCACCTTTATAATGCTATGCCTCCGTCCTCTCATCGCTCACCCGGAGTAATCGGAGCTGCTTTTGATACAAAACACTCCTTTGTTGAGGTTATTTGTGATGGTATACATATCCATCCTTCCGTTATCCGCTCCACCTTCCAATTGTTTGGAGATGATAGAATTGTATTAATTAGTGACAGCATGATGGCGACAGGAATGCAGGACGGTTCCTATAGCCTTGGCGGTCAAGCCGTAAGTGTCAAAGATAATCTGGCAACCCTTTCTGATGGAACAATTGCCGGATCAGCCACGAATCTTATGAAATGCATGAAAAATGCCGTATCCTATGGAATTCCACTGGAAAGCGCTATAAAATGCGCTGCAGTAAATCCCGCAAAAGAACTCGGTATTTACGAGATGTATGGCAGTATCTCAACTGGAAAATATGCTAATATTGTATTACTGGATAAAGGTCTTAATTTAAAATCGGTGATATTAAAAGGAAAATTGTTGGAACTATAATGATAAAAAATAAATTTATCAGAATATCCCAATTATAAAAATAAGTTAAGCTGACAGTTTAAAAGGCTTATGTCAAATAGCCACTTCTATTTGACATAAGCCCTTTTATTATCAGTCAGAATACCTCTTTGAATGAAATACAAAAGAAAAAACCAATGCAATTATTATAACAAATATACCGATTACACAAAATCCTGCTATAATATTAATTTTTGTTGCTACATAACCAAAGAATAAACCTAGCGCAATACTAAATATTCGTTCTAGTAGCGAAGATATTGATTCGATTGTTGCTCTGGCTTCATCATCAGCATGATGATGAAGATACCCTATTACTAAAGGATTTATTAACGCTGCCATACTACTGGCTAAGATTAGTCCCAAAACACCTACAACACTTTGAACGAAAGCCGCTATCATAATACCAAAACCACATAAAAATGAAGCACCAATTAATATATTCGTTCTTTTCCAATATTTTAGTAACTTGGTTGAAAACATGGACCCTAAAATGCTACCTATACATATTATCGATAAGACTACTCCGAAATATTTAACAGGAAACGATATATATTCCAGGTATAGCTGCCAGAACTCATCAATATACACCACACATGCGGCTATAACAATCGAATTCATACATATTTTAAATACATTACTATTGGATTGAAAGAATGTAAATGCAGTGGTAATTATCTGACGATAGGTTATCCTCCGCTCCACTGTAATCTGCGTTAATGGCTCGTAAAGTAACAAAGAACCTATAACCGTTAATAAGGCACTACCGGTGGAAAGCCAATAATTAAAAGTAAAACCAAATCGAAAGGCTAAATAGCCACCACACAATGCAGCAATTAATGCTGCAGCGAATTCTATCGCGTTCATATTTCCGCAAATACGTTCAAATTCATTTTCCTTATTAACACACTTTAGAGAATCATATAATAATGCATTAAACGCTCCACTACTAAGAGCGGATCCGATGCCTGAACTAAAAGTAATAATTGCAAAGTGCCAGAAATTATTAGCATAAACCAACGCAAAGAATTCAATGCACTGTAAAATACAACTGATAACCACCAACTTTTTTCTACCTATTTTATCAGCAAGTACTCCTGATGGAATTTCAAAAAGAAGAATTGCAATTGCATAAACTATTTCGCAATATACAACCAGTTGCACCGTCATTCCTCGCTCTTGATAAAATAAACGCTCTATGACATATGCTGGTATGAGGTTCTGAAAAAAAATAATTATATATAAAAGCCATTTGTTTTTGTAATAAATCATGTTACATCTCCTTATATAATTTTCATCATTTCAATGTAAAATCATATAAGGAATTGGTGGTGGTCGGGCTAAAGATTAATTGGGATATCTAATACGATACATGATGTTCTCCTTTCTAGTCTTTTTAATAAACTACAATCTAATATAACACTCTTTTAATCCAGTATAATATTTAACTCCATTTATAGTTACGTATGCACGCACTGCAAAGTAATACATATTTCCTTTTTTCAGCCCGGTTTTGGTATAAGTTAAAGTCGAATTTTTAGTAATATTCTTAACTAATACATAATCATCTTGCATATCATCAAAGAAATATATCTCATATCCGGTAGCATCGTTATACTTTGACCAGCTGATTTGCACAGAGGTATTGCTTAGCTTCTTTATCTTTGCACTCTTCATTTGTGGTATCACTTTAACACTTGTTACATTACTCATAGGATTTTCTATATCTGAAGAGTATGAAGTATCTGAAGCCTTTACTTTATAATAATATGTCTTTCCTGATTTTATATTAGTATCAAAATAATCACATTCATAAACCGAATCGATTAAAACATATCCACTATTCTTCTTCGTGGATCGGTAAATATCATATCCTTGATTCAAAGCTGTTTTGGTCCAGGTAAGAATAACCGCATATTCGTTGTCGTAATACGTATAACCCATTGTAGCTTTTAAATTCTTTGGAGCATTATCTGTTGTGGTGATTTTTAATGTTACTTTAGCCCCAGGCCTATCCTTTGACCAAACATCAACTTCGGCACTCCCTTGGTCAAGCACCGTTATATAACCGTCTTCGCTAATACTTATATTACTATCCCCATAACACTCATAACCAAGTTTCTTATTATCTGCGTTGGCTGGATAAAATTTAATATCCAATTTTACTTTCTTACCAGCCATTAGAGCTAACTCTGTCTTGGTAGTTGAAATTGATTCTACCTTTGTAAAGCCTTTCATGGTTTTTCCAACAGCTAATCTATGTACGATTAATTTCTTAGACTTTCCATCGCTGGTGGTCCAGTATACATAGCCATCCCTGTAAGTTGGCTCTCCGAAAGTCGTTAGATAAACATCTTGTATTTCAGTCTCAGGAATGATAATTTCTCCGGTGCTTGAAACCACCATGTAACAACTGGTTAAATATTGGTCGCTGTCATATGGTGAATATATTTTCTTTTCCCACAGGAATAGAAGTTGATCGTTCCCGATTGCTAGCATTTTAGGGTTAGAGGCATAATAATTACCTGTATAATTGGTAAGCCAAAGCACACCGTAGTCCACTGCCCCTGCCTCACAACCACCCGTTGTCTCCACAAAGGTCCCTTCCGCTCTTCTGGTATCTCCAGCCAAAAGTTGAACATTTGCCTGATTAGAAGAATTGGAAGTAAAGTTTTTGGAGAACACCTGTAAGAACAAATTACGGGATTCATTGTAATTAGGATCAGACGCTGTTTCATAGGATAGTGTTTTCTCGGATACTCCAGATAATGTATAACCATTGGAACATTCTGCAAGACCGCCAAGAACAGAATAGGTAGTCTGGTAGATATACCCATTTCTAAAATGGAAGGGAATAAAATTTGAAATAGACCGCCTATCCTTCGTATACTGATTCACCTTATGAACTTGAAAGCCTCGATCAAATGCATCGCCTCGGTCCACCATTAGATAGCTCCCATCACTGGTGGCAATTACCTTTTGACCCATTGAATGACTTGTGTACGGAGATACATACTTGAGCTTTGTCATTGTATTCGTGTTAATATACAACGTGTGGCTTGATTGGTGCGTATTATACATAACTCTGCCGTATGTACAGACTAAGATACCCTTAGAATCAATCAATACATCGCAATTACCAAAATTAAAAGGTTCCTTAGTTCCGTAACCTTTATCGTTAGATATGCTGGTTTCGCTTCCTTTATAGGAAAGTTTATTTAATTGCTTTCCTGTAATATCGTACTGAACAACTGTCATAACAACTGCAGACCCTGCTGATGCATCAGTTTCCATATCAGCTGTATCATATTTTCCATAAATGATATAAAAATTTCCCGCCTGATCTTGTATTACATTTCCCACCAGTGGCAAGTCCTTTTTAATCTCCAGGGTCTTTTGCAGCTTCATCTGCTCATTGAGTATACTGATATAAACTGTATTTTTACCACTATAAGCTATGTAGTATTGATTATTTACACCCCAGAATTCATTAATTTCAGATACCTTTCCATAAGGGAAATCGATATCTGGATCGATGGTAGATGGTGTCTTTTCGGTTGTCGAAAAGCTAAAATCATCAACCTTTGCAATATCCTTTGCCTCTGCTCTTGTGGTAACCGTTGTACTTAGCAAGAAACCGACTGTTAGACTTATTGCTAATAATGGCTTTATGAACCACCTACATTGCTTATTGATCTCGTTTTTGTCCTTTGTCCTGTTAGACTTCATCCTTCGTACCTCCCAGTAAAATATTCAAAACATTTAAATCCTTTTGAATATTTTACCATAGATACTTATGAATTCAAATACCGTATAGAATTTTCTGTTCTTATGTGTTGTTATTTGCTTTATTCATCCCCTGCCTTAAAGTTATAAATAGGTTTAATAACCTTAATTATCTCTGCAGTATCACTAATGTTGTTTACGATATCCTCCATACTCTTATATGCCATTGGGCATTCATCCAAGGTGTCCTTATTAACAGAGGTAGTATAAATTCCATTCATCTCTTTCTTAAATTCTGACAAAGTAAAGGTATTCTTGGCTTTTATTCTGGACATAAGTCTACCTGCTCCATGGGGTGCTGAATTATTCCAATCCTCATTCCCCTTACCAGTACATATCAGTGATCCATCCCTCATATTGATTGGAATTAATAATGTTTCCCCTTTCTTAGCGGAAACCGCACCTTTTCTTAGTATCATGGCATCGGTATCAATATAGTTATGAATTGTTGTAAATTCATCTTCTACCTTAAGCTTTAAACCCTTGATAATCTCATCCATCATTGCTTTTCTGTTTAGTAAGGCAAACCTTTGCACAAGTCTCATATCATGAATATAATCTTCCATCAGCTGACCTGATAAGTAAGCGAGTGACTTTGGAATATCTGTTTTCACCTGTTTCTTCAATTCATTAACTGCTGATTGTATTTCCTTATCCCTACCAGCTTTCTTATATTCTGCTATAAGTCGGATTTCGTCTGCCTTAGTATTACCATTTAACGACTTATATGCTTGTTCCTGATAATAATTAGCCACCTCTAAGCCAAGATGACGAGAACCAGAGTGGATAACAAGGAAGATATTACCCTCCTCATCTTTGTTGGCTTCAATAAAATGATTACCACCTCCCAAGGTTCCTAAGGATTTCACCGCTCTATCCAGATTAATCTTTGCGTCTGTCTTGCATCTTAAGTCATTCAAATCAATCTCGTCATTGTATCTGTGTGCTGTTGGCCTTACATTAAATCCTGACGGAATTCTTTCATAAATAAGTTTATCTAACTTTTGTACTTCGATATGTGAATTCTTTATCTGAATTGTCTCCATCCCACATCCAATATCTACCCCTACTAAATTCGGAACCACCGATTCTTTAAGTGTCATTGTGGTTCCAATGGTACAACCTGCACCAGCATGGACATCTGGCATGATCCTTATTTTTGAAGTTTTTACAAATTCCTGATCGCACAAAGTTTTGATTTGCTCAAGTGCAGTTTCCCCTACAACTTCTGTAAAGACCTTGGCTGTGTTATATTTTCCCTCTATATTCTGCATAAATTCCTCACTAAAAATTTTTTGTTATAAATTGTTATTACCCCTTAAATATTTTCCATAGAGTAATATCCTAAATATGATCATTCTTATTTATAATTATTTGTTATTCTAATATTTTCTTAAAATATTGACCATTACCCCATTTTTCAAAGCCTAACTTACAATAGTAATTATATGGCTCATCATCCGGATCAACAAACACCTTTTTACAACCATACGATTTTAATATCTTTAATGAATTGTATACAGCAAGCTTTCCTAATCCGAGGTTTCTATATTCTTTGCCAGTTATCATCGGCTCTAAATACCCTGTCTGTGTTTCCTTCTCATGCCAGAAACCACTGAAAGATGCGTAGGTACCATCCGGTGCTAGAATAACGGTACAAATATCACGATTATAATTTAACCAGGCATGTTTTATTGGCAGATAGACCTCATCATCTATCTTTGGTATCGGTCCCTTATAGTTAAAACCTTCCCAAATTAGTTTGCATAGCTGATCAAAATCATAAACCTCAGCTAGTGTTTTTACCACAAATCCGTCTGGTATTTCTACTTGTGGGATATCATCACTTAAAGAGTATTGAAGAGTACTGAACTCATTTGTCAGCTCCTCATAATCCCTCTGGCGTAATATTTCTTTAAAGTCATTCTCTTTTTCATTAATAAAAAAAGCAATATACTTTTTATCATTCTCCATTCCCGAAAATGTTTCTTCTGCATATCTGACAATGTCAATTAGTAGCTCCTTTGTATCACTTAAATTATCCACTCTTACATAACCATTCCATGGACTTAATAATTGTAAAGAAGCTACTATCTCATTGTTTTCTCTCCATATACCCAGCTTATCTAACTGAAACATTTCAAAATAAGGTGCATTCCTGAGCCATTCCAATACAATCCTTGAGTGACTAGATTTACAATTCCTATACATACGTGTTAAAAAATCACAAAACTCATTCTCATTCTCTGATATATAGTTTTTTCGTACGTACTCCATATTAACCCCTCCTGTATTGCATACCTTAAACTTTGTTCTTCTCCACTGTTAAAAAGACAAAGGAACTATAATATTATCTAGGTATATCCTTTTGATTCTTCATCCTATCTGTACCAAAAATAATTATTTCTAGCAAACTCCTTTAAGTCGCCAAGTTTTTGACTATTATCAAAATTACGTTTTTTCTTATTTTTGTTTATCGCTTTTGCTCTTGGATAATACTTATCGCACTTTTGACAATAATGCTCATGACTGGCATCCCTTCCCTTATTGCATTGTCCTAAAGCGATATAATTAACACAAACTGCCTCTCTATATATGGCCATTTCTTTCTTCCTCCTATTATTGCGTCAAAACGCACAAAAAAAGAGCCTCTTAATGTGATACCTAGATACCACCAATAATCGGCTCATTAATTATTCTCTATGATTTGCCGATAGCACCTGAACACATGCTACCGTATTTTATCTATAATCTACCTGTGAATTCCATTGCGTGCAATTCAGGAGTTATAGCAATCATAGCATAATTCATTTTGTAATTATTCTGTTTTTGATTTTTTGCTGTTATCATATTTGATAAAATATAACTAAATTTCATTGCTACGTCTCCTTTCTTTTCTGTTAATTTACAATTCCTACTAAGGGAATATACCATATTGTTCCTCCGATGTAAAGCCTAAAATAGTAAAAAATACAATTTTTAAAAAAACCGTTTAATGAGATACCAAAATATCATCATTAAACGGCATATAAAACACTATAAATAGCACTAAGATTTTACTTACTAATTACCACAAACTCCCAGGGTTCCAATGACATTTCATTTTCGCCTGCAATTAGAGATATGCTCTCTGCTGTCATTAATTCTGTACCTGTAAATTCACTTTCCAGCTTAAACTTAACATCTGCTGCCTTGTCAGACAGATTTAATAACACAATAATACGATCCTCTTCCTTTTGACGTTCATAGACTAACACGCGTTCGCTTGATGACTCCAGGAAAGCTATCTCTCCTCCTGCGTTACCATTCCATAAGGCCGGATGCTCCAGCTTTAGATGGATTAACTTGGTCAATAGCTCCTCATTCTGAAAATCTTCCCAAACAATTTCATCCTTATCAAAGAATTCCAGTCGATGGTTAAGATTAACCTCTTGTCCGGAATAGATTAATGGCATACCTGGAACTGTGAAAATTAATGTCAGCATTGCTTGTTGAGCGACGCCCATCCTCTCTTCTACAGTGCCAATCCAGGAATTCTCATCATGATTATCAATAAAATGCAAAGGATAGGTTTCTTCTGGATAGTTTTTAATCGTATTCTTAAAATAGCCTGCCAAACTATCCGCCTTCTTACTTCCCTTGGCAATGCTGTTTAAATCATGATATAAACTCCAACCATAGTTAGAATTAAAAGCATATTTCATTAGTGCTAGGGATTTATCATCCTCTGCTAACATATAAACTGGTTTAATTCTTTCAAGTTTCGTTCGTGCTTTTTCCCAGAATTCCAGAGGTACACCACCAGCGTAATCGCAGCGATAACCATCCACATCAAATTCCTTTACCCAATAGGTCATGGCTTTTATCATAGCTTTTTGTAACTTCTCATTTTCAAAATTTAAATCTGCAACATCTTCCCAGGTTTCAGGATAGATAATCTCTCCCTGTGTATTCTTGGTATACCAGTCCGGATTTTCATTAATCCAGGCATTATCCCACCCAGTGTGATTGGCAACCCAGTCAAGGATTACTTTAAAGCCCATTTTATGACAGGTCTTTACCAGATGTGCAAAATCCTCTTTTGTTCCAAACTCCGGATTGATCTCTTGATAATCTGCAATTGCATAATAGGAACCTAAGCTTCCCAGTCTTTTTGCACTGGATATCGGATAAATTGGCATGAACCATAGAACTTTAACACCCATTTCTTTCAGTCTAGGTAGGTGCTCTTCAAAAGCTTTAAAGGTGCCTTCCTCCGTATACTGACGAATATTCACTTCATAGATAGTCGCATTGTCAGACCACTTCGGTACACTTACTTTATCCTTAGAAACTGCACAGCCTGGCAACATAGATAGAACCATAAGAATCGCCACCAATCGGTATATTATTTTTCTTTTCATAAGTCACCTCTATTCGTTTGTGTTCGTCCAAACATAACACTAACGTCTCGTAACTTCTTGGCAAGTTCCATATCCAACATTTCCGGGAGATACCTCCACTGCCAATTATTCATTGTGGTACCAGGTGTATTCATGCGGGCAGAGCTGTCTAAGCCCAGGACATCCTGTAGCGGGACTATTGCCATCTCTGATACGGAAGCATAACAGGTACGAATAAAATCCCAGGATACCGTTGACAAGGTGGATTTCATATATCCTTGTACCTTATCCTGACAGTCCTTTGATGCCTTTAAGTACCATCCAAGTGTTGTGTCATTATCATGAGTTCCCGTATAACATACGGTTCTCGGTAGGTAATGATGGGGTAGAAAAGGATTTTCCTCGGTATTATCAAATCCAAACTGCAGGATTTTCATACCCGGTAAATTAAAGTGATCCCTTAGCAGGGTTACCTCTGGTGTAATAACTCCTAGATCCTCTGCTATAATAGGCAGCTCTTCACCCAGTTCCTTTTGAATGGCATAAAATAAATCTTTATAGGGACCCTTACGCCATTCACCTTGTATTGCATTCTGTGAGCCATAGGGAATTGCATAATACGCCTCAAAGCCTCTGAAATGATCAATTCTTAAATAATCCACCATTTCTAAGGTATATTTAATTCTTTTCACCCACCACTTGAAGTCCTGTGCCTTATGTACTTCCCAATCATAGAGAGGATTACCCCATAATTGGCCTGTTTCCGAAAAATAGTCCGGCGGCACTCCTGCAACCACAACTGGATATCCTTCTTTATCCAAGTAAAATAAATCCTTGTTTCCCCATACATCAGCACTGTCAAAGGCAGTAAATATAGGAATATCCCCAATAATTAAGATACCCTTTGCATTCGCATATGCTTTAAGCTCGAACCACTGTTTATAGAAGATAAACTGAACAAAGGAATAATATCGAATTTCACTCTTAAGTTTATTTCTCCACTTCTCCAAAGCCTCCTGTGTTGGAAATGCAATTTCCGAATCCCATTGGCACCACATAACTCCACCGTGAGCATCCTTAACTGCCATAAACAAGGCATAATCCTGCAACCAATCCTTCTGGTGTTGGCAAAATGTCTCAAACTCCTCCAGCATTTTAGCATCATTAATGTTCCCAAAACGCCTATAAGCCTTACGGAGAAGGTCCAGCTTATATTCAATTACCGGTCCAAAATCAATTTTGGTCTGTTCCCAATTCTTTGGTTCTAATTCTTGCTCTGTTAGTAATCCCATATCGCCTAAAAGCTCTGGGCTAATAATCAAAGGTTGCCCAGCAAAAGACGAGAAGGATTGGTATGGAGAATCCCCATAACCGGTAGGACCAAGTGGTAACACTTGCCAAATCGACTGCCCAGCTTCTGCAAGAAAGTCTATGAATTGATACGCATTTGCTCCTAAGTCTCCAATCCCATAGGAACCTGGAAAAGAAGTAGGATGTACTAGGATACCACCTTTTCTAACAGAATTTGTGAGGGATTCTACAGATTTTCTTTCCACTAATAAAACCTCCATATCATATATCGTAAATAAAACCGAGTTAATATTGTTATTAACTCAAACTTTGCAGGTTCAAATCTCAAATTATTTCCTTTAAAATTGCAAACCCATAATACTTAAGTCCCATTTCACCTTTAAGTGCTATCTCCTCATTAGTCCATAGATCCAGGAAGTTTTTATCCTGTATTTCCCCTGGCAATTGGAAGTTCTGACTCTGGTTAGAACGGTTGATTAGTATTACAAAGTTCTCTCTTTCTCTAACCCTTTGATATACCAAGACATCAGGATTTACAGACTTATGAAAGCGTAATTCGCCCTCATCTCTTAATGTTTTATGTGTTTTTCTAATCCTTATCAACTGTTTCATAAATGATAAGAGTTCTAAATCCTGATCCTCTGTTCTCCACCGCATTGGACGGCGGCAGTCAGGGTCTTGATTTCCTGTCATTCCAACCTCGTTACCGTAGTAAATAGAAGGAGCACCTGTATGTGTCATAAGGAATACATAGGCAAGCTTCAGCAGTTCTTTGTTTTCACCTGTCTGATGTAAAAACCTTGGGGTGTCATGACTATCTAACAAGTTATACATATGGTTGTTTACACTTTGAGGATAAAAGAAATTTGTTCGAATTACTTCCTGTTCAAACTCTATTGAGTTCATCTCACCTTTGGCAAAAAAGCCAAGGACTGCATCATTGATAGGATAATTCATAACCGCATCAAACTGATCTCCGGCAAGCCAAGGGTTAGCATCATGCCACACTTCACCAACAATATAAACTTCCGGATTCTTCTCTTTTGCAACCTTACGAAACTCTCTCCAGAAGTGATGATCCACTTCATTCGCTACGTCAAGTCTCCAACCATCGATAGCAGTCTCCTCGCTCCAATAGCGAATTATATTTAGCAGATATTCTTTCATTTCAGGATTCTCTGTATTTAATTTAGGCATACTTGGTGTATAGGCAAAGGTATCGAAGTTCAATTCCTTCGAAGATTTTAACTCATCCTTCCTATCATAAACCGGGAATTTATGAATATGGAACCAATCCTTATAAGGGGAATCTTCGCCCTTATCAACTACATCCTGGAACTTATCAAAGAAGAAGCCACTATGATTAAAGACAATATCCAGCATAACTCGTATGCCTCTATTATGTGCTTTTTCTACTAGTTCCTTTAGTTTTTCCTTATCTCCAAAGCGCGGATCTACAGATAAATAATCAATCGTATCGTATTTATGATTTGAGTCAGAGTGAAAAATAGGTGTAAAATAAATGCCGTTTATACCCAGCTCTTCTAAATAGTCCAAATGATCAATTACTCCCTGCAAGTCACCGCCATAAAAATCTTTAGAAGACGAAAGTGGTTCTTCCCAATCTTTCGTATTCGTAGGATCATTGGTTTTGTCCCCATTAGCAAATCGCTCTGGAAAGATTTGATACCAAATAGTATCTTTTACCCAATCCGGTGCATTGTAGATATCAACAGCATTAATATATGGAAATGCAAAGAAATTCTTCTGATCTGTTAAATTCGAATCTCCAACTCCCGTAATTTCATTGGTTTTGCGTTCCCCGTATAAGTATTGCACTCTATTACTTTCTAGCTTAAAGGCGTACCTCATTCTACTGAAGTCAGGTTGCACTTCAACAAACCAAAAATCATGTATACCGTCAGTCCCAACTTTCTTCATCTCCTGATACTTTATAAACCACTTCCAGGCCCCGTCTTCACCAGTTACTTTTTCTTCTCTAAAGTCATAAGGATCTCCATAAACTAAAACCACTTCTTGAACATCATTTGCTTTTGTCTGCAATTTTATATGAAGTGTTTTATCGTTATAAGCATAGGCATAATTACTGCCCGCCTTATGAAATATTGATGACAATTCCATTGTTTTCTCCTTCCAAAGGTGTCATAAATCAGAACTATAGGTTATTTGCTAGCTTGCAAATAATATTTCACATAATGCCCCAAATAAATTCTTACTAAGGTTCATTGTATGAAGTTCCGATATCATTTTAGTAGTATTAGAATTCCCCTTAAATAAGTAATAAATTTTTTCTTTTAACTGAAACTCAATTTGAGCATTATCTAAAAATTGCAGCAACCTATCTTCTATTTTATTTTCGCATAATTCCATTTTCTCAAATTGCACTAGTAGCACCTTGGAAACCTCTACTTGCTCCACAGTAAGCTCTAGCACATTCAAGTTAATATCATAATTTTTTGCATATTGAACTGTACTATTACCTGATTTGATAACTATATTTTCACAATCCTGAAACCCAATAAATTTTAGTTTATAGCTTCTTTTATCTGGAATGAGTTCAGTATGACCTTCACTGGCAGTAATCATAAAATTATTGTGTTTCTGCCAATCAAGCAGCATTGTTGTTTTTACAAATGCACCTGTTTTATAGTCCAAACTTTCTCCATCATCCTCATAAAGACAGAACTGCCCGTCTCCACCAGCAAATATTCTGATTTCCAGCTCCGTAGGATTTTTCAAGTCATTAAGGGAACTAATTGATCCATTCATGGGAATAATACCACCGGCTTTAGCCAGAACCGGAAGGGTATCCAGTCCTCGATACATTTCCAAATATCTATTTCCTTCATAAACAATACCTTGAAAGAAATCAATATAGTTACCTTCTGGCAACCATACCTTAGTCTTTGCAAGACCTAAAGAACGATCCATTCCATCGGTAATTGGTGCTACGATAAGTTCACTGCCAAAATAATATTGATTCCCCACATCATAAGCTTGGGTGTGGTTTGGAAACTGATAATACATAGGTTGTATCAGCGGTTCTCCATCCACACTGCATCGATAATTCATTGTATAAAGATAGGGCAACATTTGGTGGCGCAATTGTAAAAAGCGGTTCATAATGGCGTGTGCAATGTCATTATAACGCCAGGGTTCCTTACCGTTAAAGATACTACCTGAACTATGCAGGCGCATTATAGGAGAAAACACTCCAAACTGTAACCATCTGGTGGCCAGCTCATCATCCCGAATACCATTCATATGTCCGCCAATATCATGGCTCCACCAGCCAAAGCCAACGTTAGAGGCTGTCGCTGTAAAATATGGTTGGAATTTCAAACTCTCCCAGGAAATAATGGTATCTCCTGAAAACCCAATGGGATATCGATGGCTGCCGATTCCTGCATATCTGGATAGTATTAATGCTCGTTTTCCGTTCCTTTGTAAATCATGAAAATGAAAATGATTTAACATCCAAAGAGGGTCCAGTCCCTCCACCTTTGATTTGTTTCCCTGCTGCCAGTCAACCCACCAAAAATCCACACCATCTTTTTCGTTGTCATGGTGTAAGTATTTAAAATAAGCTTTTAAAAAATCCTGATTGGTAACATCAAAGGTAATTGGGATTCCATTCTTACTGTCTACCCCTAATTCCTCTGCCATTGCCTGATACATTTCCTCATGTGCACGAACCCCATCTGCTGGATGAACATTTAACGTGATTCTTAACCCTTTCTCATGAAGCCAATTCATAAAAGCTTTAGGATTCGGAAAAAACTCTTTATTCCAAGTATAACCCGTCCATCCACTACCAAGCTTAGGGTCAATGTCTGTCAAATGCCAGTCCATATCCATAACTGCAACGGTAAAAGGAAGCTTCTCTTCTTCAAATCTTTCGATTAAAGTGCGATAGGATTCTTCGGTATAACGGTAAAATCTGCTCCACCAATTTCCCAATGCATACTTAGGGAGAAGCGGAGTCTCCCCGGTTAACTGATAGAAATCTTTTAAACATTGTTTATAATTTCTGCCATACCCTAGAAAATAAAGATCAATAACATCCTTACGTCTTGGTTCCAGCCACCCTTTCTCTGTAAAGAGAAAGGAACTACTGTCATCTATGACTGAAAATCCATTCCGGGATAAGATGCCCTGTTCTAATTCTATCTCTCCATCTACACCGTCCAGGGTTCTTGCTGTGCCTTTTAAATTCTTTACAGGGTCCGAGTAATTCCAAATGCTATGATAAGTCGTCAAATTAGATCTAACCTTTACCGTCAAGCCATTTTTTGAAAATCTCTTTTTGTCATAGATTAAGTGAATTGCTTCGGTAATTATCTGAAGATTGTCACTACTTTCGATAACTTGAAACTTTTGTGCTTCAAAATCTCTAAAAATCACTGACTGCGTAGCGCGATCCTCAAATCTACCCTCCACATCATATTCCATACGTATCAGGTATGGGGTTAGTATCGTAAATCTATAATAATCGCCTCTTACAGTATTCTTCTGTTTACTAAGAGGGCTTGGATTAATCTGATAACTCTGATCCAAGGTGTCCGTCCTTTCCAGGTGATAAAAATTAATTATTCCTTATTTGCTCCAGCGCTTAATCCATCTATCAGATATCTCTGAAGGAAAAGGTATAGTATCGCAATAGGTACTGCTACTAATACCGCACCTGCAGCAAACATTGTGAAGTTTGTATTTGTCTGTGTATTAATTAATTCATATAGCCCCACTGCCAATGTCTTTCTCTGTGTGGACGAAATCAAAAAGCTTGGTAAAATATAATCAAACCAAGGAGCCATAAATTGTGTAATCGCCACAAAGGTCAAGATTGGAAACATAATTGGCAAAATAATTTTGGTATAAATCTGCAGCTTACTTGCTCCATCTATCTGTGCGGCTTCATCCAGTGAGGTTGAGACATTTCTTAGGTAACCCTTGATTAGCCAGGTATTATAAGGAATCTGACCAGCAGAATAAATGATAACAAGTGCCAAGGGTTGATTAAGCAATCCAAAATTTAAAAATAACACATAAATCGCAATCATTCCCATAAATGATGGGAACATTTGTAATATTAAAATGGTAAGCAGTCCTACTTTCTTACCTGCAAACTTTAATCGTGCAAAAATATAGCCCATGGTTCCTACAAGAACAACCGAAACTATCGTGTTAAGGATAGCAATGGAAAGCGTGTTTAAATACCAACGCTCATAGTCCGTTTCTTTAAATAATCGAATAAAGTTATTCAAAGTTGGATGCTTAGGAATTGCTGATGCCGAAGCCAGGGATGATCCTGGATTAAAGGCAGAGCCTACAATCCAGATAACAGGATACAATATGGATATAGCTAAAATAATCAATAAGGCGTAAATTCCTATATACGCCAGAATATCTTTAATGCGATCTGTTAAAGACATGGTATTCGTGCGTTTGTGGCGTTTTTCCATATTAATTGTCCTCCTTAAAAGCATCACTACGTAAAAAGTTCCAGGTTGATATACCACCGATTAGCAGGAATATGATAATTGACATAACCGAGGCCATATTGTACATCTGGAAGTCCTTGGTCATTTTGTAAATCCAAGTAATCAAGATATCTGTATGATCTGCATATTCATAAGCAACATTTCTTGGACCTCCTCCAGTTAGGAAGAATACCACACCAAAGTTATTAAAATTACCCGCAAAGGACATAATTAACAGTGGTTTTACCTGTGAGAACAGAATGGGAAAGGTTATTTTTCTAAAACATTGACCGGAGTTTGCCCCATCTACTTTCGCAGCTTCGTATATCGTTTTATCAAAACTTGTTAAAATTCCTGTCATGAGCATCATAAAATAGGGAACACCCAACCAGAAATTAATGACTACCAAGGTTATTTTCGCAATTACTGCATCGTTCAGCCAAGGAATATTGGCTTCAAGCATTCTGTTTAAAGGACCATAGGTCTGATTCAAAAAGTTCTTAAATACTAACAAGGATACCATGCTCGGTATTGCCCAGGGTAAAATCAAAATTGTACGCCATACCTTCTTAAATACCACTCGTTTGTTATTAATAACAATTGCTACAAGTAATCCACCGAAGAAGGTTGTAAAAGTGGAAAGAATAGCCCATATTACTGTCCAGCTGGCTACTCCAAAAAATGTACTTCTCCATCCGGGAAGCTTAAGTATCTGTGAGAAGTTAGCAAAGCCAACCCAATCAATTAAATCAGCTGGGGGACTATGATAGGCATCCCAGTTTGTAAAGGCAGTTAAGAAAGAAAAAATAATAGGTAAGATAGTTACAAACATAAGCAGAATTAAAGCAGGTGCACTTACAACATAAGCAAAGCCAGTTTCAAACGCCTCTTTGTAAAATTCTTTTGAGGACTGAATGACACCTGTTTTCTTATAACTTAAATAGTTTTCATTGGCATCCTTAATATTCAACAGCCAGATTACCAATAGTATAAGCAGCAAGAAAATAGCTATAATTCCCTCAATCATCATAACCGGTGAGTTATCACGGAATCTTCCACCAGTTGTATATCCCAAGGTAATAAAGCCATGGATACCCTTTGTAAAAAATCCGTACCCCCAATAGTTTGGTTGTCCTGGAATTCCTGGATTTATAATAGAACTAGTAAGGACCTCTATTAATACATATATGAATTGAAAGCAGAAGAAAAATATTGCTTTGCCCTTTTGCTTATTTTTTAACTGGCCCAATCCGAAAATAAAAAAGGATAGCCATCCAGCAGGTGTCATTTTCTGACCAATAAATTTATGCCACCATTTATTTTTCTTTTTATTCCCCATAGGATTAAATCTCCTTATTTTTGAGAGTGGGTATTGCAAAACACTCCTTAGGAATGTTCTACAATACCCTCTTGTTTTAAATCAAGCTCATTATCTATTCTTCAGCAGTTTTTCCTGAATTCGCAAGGATGTTTTCATAATCCTGCATGGATTTTGCTTGTGCGTCTTCAACCGTCATCTTTTCGTCAAAGATATTGGTCCATACGTCACGAAGAGGATCCCACATATAATTACCTTCCTGAATTACAGGCATTGCATGGGAAAAGGCTGCCTGGCTTAAGAAGCCCTGGCTGATAATATCTTCATTTAATCCTGGAACTGTTGAGGAATCACTAACTGCCGGAATCTTGCCCAAGCTGCTATAAATAACATTCATTACATCTTGACTGGTTAAAAACCTCATTAAATTCATAGTTGCATTTGGATAATTAGTGTAAATATTCATACCAGTAACCTGTACACCGGAGAAGGTAATAGGCTGCTGATCGTTATTGAATCTAGGCAACTTAATTGCACCATATAAATCAGAAACTTTTGTATCTGCTGTTACGCCAAATTTGCCTGTTTCAACCCAGGTAGAAAAATTCTTATTAATATCAGAAATCACCCAAGGACCACTAATGGTCATAGCTACTTGACCTTTCTGGAAACGAGAAGGTCCTTGATCCCATCCCATATCCTGAATAGTAGCTAAGCCAGGGAATAATTTTGAACCATCTTTATTACCATACCAATCCCCTATAACAGATTTGATAGATGAGGTAACTGCTGGTGAGGTTATGTCAAACTTCGTAGGATCATTATTATCCTCACCAAATACTCTATAACCGTCTTTGGTTAATAAGAAATAATTGTGGTATGCATCATACAACTGATATGCGAGAATTGTATGTTTATCTTCAGCTGCAACACCATCTTCACCCTCGCTCTCAAAACGTTCGGTAAGGTAAGGGATTTCAGCACCTGTTCCTGCAAGATTATTACCCCAGGCTGCAACACCTGCAAATAATTCTTCAAGATAAATTTCTTCTCTTTCAACCTGCTCCAATAAATTAGTAGCAGTCAGGTTTAGTACGGTAGGTAATGTAGGTAAAGCAGCTAAGATCTGTTTGTTATATACTAATGCAATATTTTCTACACTGGAGGGAACTGCATACATATTATCTTCATATAAGGTTACAGCCGTTGCAGAATCCTGCATGATAGATTTAAAATATGTTTCATCTCTTTCTGGAAGCTGAAATAATAAGCCAGCTTCTCTCATATCAACAACACTGTTATGAGGTATGTATACAACATCTGCTCCAAGTCCGGCAGGACCGTCAAGTTTCATTTTTTCTGCTGTATCGGTTGAGCCAACAATCTGATAGGTTAATTCAACATCTGGATACTTTGCATTCCAAAGTTCAACAAGTTTTGTTGCATAAACCTCGTTGTCATGCCAAAATGTTAATTTTGCATCTTTTTCAAATACATACTCTTGCTTCTCGTCGTCCCATTTCAAGTCGTCTTCAAACTTTGCTGTTACTTGCTTTTTACAAGCTGTCATTGAGAAAATCATGGTAATAACTAGTAAAACTACTAATAATTTTTTCATTTCATATCCTCCCGCGTTTTGACTATAATTTAGGTTTATCGGTATACCTTTTTTAGCGTAGCATCATTTTTGTGCATTGTCAATATATTTAATAAATTTTCAACTGTTTTATTGTTATTTTTAATATATATTTAAAAATATGTTTTACATTAAGTCTATAAATATGTTATAATCAATTATTAAATTACAAATAATTACAACAATATAGTTTATCGGTTTACTTTCTATAAACTAAGTTTTCAATTCCTTTTTAGGTTGCTTAATATAACAATTAGACTAGCTTCTCACTTGCAATTTGTAAGAAAATAGATAATAATAGTAGTTATGGAGGGGTGTAACATGTCGATTATAAAAGAAATCGCTGCCGAAGCAGGGGTCAGCGTAATGACCGTTTATAATGTAATCAACGGTAATCATGCAAGGGTTTCTGACAAGAATATAGAGTTAATTAATGAATTGATTAAGAAAAAACATTATGTACCAAATCTTTCAGCAAAGAGTTTAACCGTTAAATCTACAAAGATTATCGGTGTCATCATTCCTCTTGGTGGAGGCGATTATAATTTTTTTAGAGACCCATACTTAAGTGAATTAATTGGTGTTGTGGAGCATTCAGTCAGAAGGAAGGGCTATTATGCCATGATTCGATCTGTCAGCAGTGCTTCTGACGTATCAACTCTACTTAAAACCTGGAATATGGATGGTGCCATTTTCCTGCTCCCACATTATGATAAGATTGTACATAAAATAATCGCACATAATGATTTACCTATGGTTTTTCTTGATAGTTATTCCGATAATCCTGATATTTTAAGTGTTGGAATCAATGATTTTAAAGGCGGATACATTGCCACAAAATATCTCATAAGTATGGGGCATAGGAATATTGCTTTTGTTGGACCTATTGAATCCGAGGAAGTGGAGAGTGTCGTTAATCAACGGTTTAAAGGATATAAAACAGCATTAAAAGAATCAAATATTAGTTTTCAGGATTCTTTTGTATATACTGCTATGCCAATCTACGAAACCGGTGTTGCCGTCGGACGTGAAATCAGTGAACGTAGAGGTGAAGTCACAGCTGTTTTAGCGTCCGCGGACATTATGGCAATTGGCATTATGGAAGGTGCACGCAGGAATGGATATGTAATTCCAAAAGATTTATCGATTGTTGGCTTTGATAATATTGAGAGCGCTATTTACCCGAGTCCTAAGCTAACCACGATATCACAAAATATTACTGCAAAAGCAGAATGCGCCTTTGAGCTTCTAATGGAACAAATCGACACCGGAACAGTAGCACAAAGAAGAATTATATTGGATGTGGAAATTACGGAAAGACAGTCAGTGATACCGTTGGAGAATTAGAGTCTTTTCATTTAGTTTTTAAATAATCTCTATGGTAAAACATTGCTCAAAAGACGCCAACGGTTATACTCCGATGGCGTCTTCTATAGATTACACTATACTATTTTTAAGCTTTTCTATTTTTAGTCTTACTCACTATAATTACCCCAAGTAGTGCAAGAATAGAACCTGCGACAAGCATAATTCCCTTTGAGTTATCCCCTGTTTTGGGCATTTCTTCCCTTTCTCCTTCCAAAGTGTTCATTAATCCAAAACTGTCAATAACATAAGGTTCCCCATCATTTTTACTCTGGTCTATTTCATATACAATAGCCGTTAGCTTATTTCCATCAATATTAAATTCAACAAAATTCTGAATTTGACTGCGAACCGGTCTTGATGGGTCACTTGGATCTGGGCCATATTGAGCTGCACTGTGCTCGTTAGCAACTTCAAACAGTTCGTAATATTCCTGCTCAATTTCAGTGTTCTTATAATATACTTTTGGACCAGCTGTACTTGGTATCATATATACGGTTCCTTCCGTATAAACTGAGTATTCTACTTGATTTCCGTTATATTCACCCAGGACTTTTTCTGCTTCAACAGCCACGCCATTAGCAATTGGCTTAGTACGTGCATAAATATGATCGTGCCCTTGTAATACTAAATCAATTCCCAACTCGTAAAAAAGTGGGGGAACTATTTCTCTAACACCGTTTGTTCCCATAATATCTTCGTCTGTTGCGTGGTTTGAGGTGGTGTATGGCCCTTTATGCATTACAGCGATTATCCAATCAATATTCTCATCTGCATTAGCAATCGCCACATCTTCTTTTAACCAATTAATTTGCTCTACTGAAAAGTTACGAAATTCTTCTGAATCTTCATTATTATTTAAAACTATAAAATGTGTATTTTCATAGTTATAGGAATAATACGCTCCAGTTTCAGTCGATGAGCCTGTTGGTGTATCTAAGTTAAAATGCTCAATAAAAGACATAGGATCCTCATCGTGGTTACCCGCAACACCTACCAGCGTTGTATTTAATAAGGTACTATCAGCCGCATCAAAAACCCATCCCCACTGTTCTTCTATAATACCCGCATCTACAATATCTCCATTAATTATAATAAATTCTGAATCTTTTACTGTATCACTTGCTTTTTCAAAGGTATCTGCCGAAAGTTCTGCTTCAATCTCAGTTTTTGCCTGCGTGTCTGCCAGGTCAATGAAACTGAATTTGCCATCATCATCTGCTGTTTTAAAACTACCAGTATCACTCCAAAGGTCAAGGGAAGCATCCCCTACTCTGAATTGATATTCCGTACCTGGCTCTAACCCTGTGGCATCTGCCTTATGTACCACATATTCAGGTGCATTCGTTGATCTTAAATATGTGCCAGCAAAAGTGAAAGCATTACTAAAATCAGGTTCTTCTAAATCAGTTTTTTCTATTATTTGAAGATCACTATTAGCGGATGCTTGTGAAGTATACCAAGTAAATCCCTTTTCTGTCTTCGTGTCACCCTTCATGGAAACCACAACTCTGGATACATCCCCTACTTCAACCTCTGTATTCGGAATTGGAGTTTTCGTATAATCAATAATTACAGGTGCTTCCCTTAAGCCAGTAATACTCATTTCGAACCATAAATCAGAGCTGTCACCACCATCCTGATGTATTTCTGCTGATATCGTATTAACTCCTGACTTTAGCATTTCAACCGGCAAATATAAAATTTCTTCTTTTTTTGAGAATTTAGCAGGAGTATTGTAATTCACTTCCTCTTCTGCATCAATTCCTTTTCGAAATGCTTCTTGTCCATTAAAATACACCACCGCACCATCATCAACATGTACATAGATTTCTAAAGCTTCATATTCATCCAGAGATTCAACATCAATTTTAGTTATTGCATAGGTAGTCATATACTTATTATCTTCATCATCACCATAACCAATTTCAGTCCCTAGTAAAACTTCAGGATTTGTTTCAGAAACTGCATCTCCAAAGCCGATTGGTGCAATGCCCGTTTTCCAATCAGTAATATCGTAATCTTCTTTTATCCATTCTGTACCTAAATCAATTCCCTCATCATTGTAACTCCATTCTACATCAACAGGTAAAAGTACTTTTTCACTTTCTTCAGCAAAGGACAAGGCAGAAAAGCTACTTGCAACAAATAGAGAAACCAAACTAAAGCTAATTACATTTTTTAAATTTACAGATAATCTCATTCCTATTCCTCCTATTTTTTAACAATGTAGTAACAGCTTTATCCTACCAATTATTATTGGATAAAACGTACATGTTTATGTTATAAATCAGTGAAATTTAACTTAAATATAAAACGAAACACAGAGCCACCTTATATGTTAGCACTGTGTTTCATTATTTCTATTTACTTTTGTTTACATTAGTGAGATATGCCTTTTTATCATTAACAACAGCTATCTTATAATAATTTTCTCGCCCATCATATTTGAGCTTAATTATCGCATTACCTGTCGTTAATGCTTTAATTTTTCCATCAGTTATTGATATGACTTTGTTGTTACTACTTGAAACATAATTATATTTTTTATTGATAATAAAGTCTTTAGTTTTCCCAGACCTGTAATTCAAAGTGAATTTTAAATCAGTAATAGTATCCCCCGTTTCAAGCAATATAGTCTTTTGATACTCATCTATTGCATTCTTTTCAAAATATTTACTTGAAGTACCAATGCTAGTTACATAATCTAATGACAGGATATAGTCCCACCAATTATTGGAATATCCATTGGAATCACGTCCTTGGTGGTGAGGCATTAAACTAAACCACCATCTTTTATGTGCTTGATTTGCTGTCATCCCCTCTTTTAAATATACATCTGCTGTGAATTCAGCTGTTTCTCCTTTTAAGTTTGGATAGTTATTTCTCCAATCAATCCAGGTACTTATTACAGGTGTCTGATTTTCCCAATCATAATCACTTGTACTATTTGGTGTGAAATGAACTTGTCCAACCCCATATTTTTTCATATTTAATGGTGCTTTGTTTAAGCATAAGTAGAATTTTTGCCAGGTATTTAGCTCATTATATGAAGTAAAGATCAATTTTTTATTATAAGCTTCATTACTCACCTGATAGACATTATTTAACATAGCTTCAGCATAATGTCCAATACACTCAAACGCACTATCCGGTCGAGTAAAATTAAATCCAGCAATTACAAAGTTATCGCAATCTGCATATATGGTAGCACCATTCACATCAAACGCACTTCGGCCAACCATACTAGTTTCCCACATACTAACCATATCAATACTAAAAACCCAAACCATGTCAAATTCCATGGCATTTTTGCGTTCAACTAGATTATATTTATTTAGGATATAATTATAGTCAAAATAATACGGACTATCTATTCCTTCTAGTGTTGTTGTGTTTATGCTATCCCACCAACCATTCCATCCATTCTTAAATATATCTAAATAGGTAGTCTCATCCAATCTATAATCTTTTCCTGTTATAATCCTTTTACCTGATTTGTCGATATGCGAAAGTGTGACCTTCTTAGTATAAGTAGGAAATTCGTTCAAATATTCCACACCAACAATTTTACAGTTTACAACTCCATTTGATCCCATTACAAAGTCTCCTTGTATAGACTTTACAGAGGATTTTAAATTCAAATTTAATCCAAATGTATTAAAGTAATCTGTTACTTTCATCTTTTTGGACTTTAAATAGGGATTAATTTCAATAATTAAAACTTTTAGATCTTTTACTGGTGCAACTGTTCCTTGTGCATATATTGTTTTCGTAGTACTAACCATCAATAAAACGAATACTATTACAATTAGTACAATTGAAGACTTTTTTATGTGCATACATATCTCCTAATATATTTATATAGATCTAATTAACTTTTACAGTCTCTCCCTGCATTGGGATATAGATACTTGCTAAATTACTCAAAGGATTATGATTTTTTTCATCTATCCATGGATAGTTAGAGGACTTGACCTGATAATAATATGTTTTGTTGCTTTTCAAACTGTTATCATAATATTCACAGGTATCAGAAGAACCAATCTTTATAAATCCACCTTTTTTATTTGTAGAACGATAAATATCATACCTTGGATAAAGTGCTGTTTTTGTCCAGGTAAGTTTCACCGAAGTTTTATCTCCTTTATCGACTAATATAGCTTTTAAACTCTTAGGTGCATTATCTGTTGAAATTATATTTAAGGTTAATTTATCCTCTGGATTATCCTCTGACCAAACAGATACTTGTGAACTACCCTGGGTGAGTACAGTGACATAGCCATTCTCGTTGATACTAATTGAACCAGTCGCATCATAATTATAGATGAGCTTCTTATTATCAGCATCCTTAGGCAGTACTTTAACCTTTAGCTTTGTAACTTGTCCAGCTCGTACTATAACATTAGTATTAGCAGCTGACAGAGCTTCTACTTTTATGAAACCTACTGTAAGCTCTCCAATGGTCAATCTATGAACATCGAACGTATTTGCTTCACCTTTACTCGTTGTCCAATAAGCATAGCCGTTATGATATGTTGGTTCACCAAAAGCTGTCAGTTTTATCCCTTGTATCTCTGTCTCTGGAATGATAATCTCTCCAGTACTTGATACAACCATGTAATAACTTGTTACATATTGATCTTCTTCAATAGAATATAATCTCTTTTCCCACATAAATAGAAGCTTATCCTCTCCCATTGAAATCATTTTAGGATTAGAAGCATAATACTTATCTTTATAGTTGGTAAGCCAAAGCACTCCGTAGTCCTTTGCTCCTTCCTCGCAGCCCCCTCCAACATCTATATAAGAATCATTTGGTGTTCTTGTCTCTCCTAATAAAAGCTGAATTTCTTTCTTATTCGATGAATCAGAGGTGAAGTCTTTCGAAAACACCTGCAGGAACAAATTACGTGGTTCATTAAAATAAGTATCTCTTGCCATAGCATAGGACAATGTTTTTTCCGATACTCCAGATAATGCATAACCGTTGGTACATTCAACAATACCTCCGATAACCGCATATGTGCTGTGATAAATGCTACCATTTCTATAGTGGAAAGGTGTAAAACTAGGAATAGCAGTCAAATCTGAAATCTCTGTATTGATTTTTGATATCGTAAAACCACGTCCTCCAGTATGCCTGGATTCTGCCATGAGATAGCCACCATCTGTAGTAGCAATTACCTTTTGCCCTGTACCACTATTAATTGGAGCAACATAATTAAGCTTTGACATTGTGCTTGTATCAATGTATAGTGCATGACTTGAGCTAAATTCATTATACATTAATCTGCTGTATCTACATACAAGTACACCATTTTTATCAATAATTATATCACAGTTACCATATCGAAAAGGTTCTTTCGTTCCTTCTCCAACATCCTCAAAGGGTTTAGTCTCACTGCCTTTATAAGAAACCTTTTTCAACTTCTTTCCTGAACTATCATATTTCACAACTGACATCACGATCGCCGTGCCTACACTTTGACCCTTCTCAATATCAGCTTCATCATGTTTCCCAAATACTATGTAGTAATACCCTTTTTTATCTTGAATGACATTTCCTACGATAGGAAGATCCTTTTTAATCTCCAACGTTTTCTGTAATATCATCTTTTCATTCAAAATGCTTATATAAACAAAATCCTGTCCACTATATGCAATATTATATTGGTTATTAATTCCCCAAAAATCATTAATATCAGAAATCCTTTCAGATGAATCCCCAATACCCGGAATACTTGTAGCAGGTATCTGTTCCTTAGATATATAGCTAAAATTGTCTACCATTGCAACCAATTTTGCTTCTACTTTTGTACATAAAGCTATACTCCAAATCAAACTATTAATTATTATAAAGACTATCCCAAATTTTAAGAAACAACGAACATCTCTTTTCACTTTTCTTTCTTTTCTCCAGTTGTTAATTTTCAATGAGATCACCTACCATACCTTTTAAAGTCATATAATACTTTATCATATATACAAAATATTTCCAACTTAAAAAAGCTAGAATTATATTTCCAAGACTGTGTTGATGAATCATAAATAAACAATCATAATTATATTCATGAAAAATCCAGGGTACTATCCCTGGATTTAATCTGCAGTCTGAAACCTTTAATTCTAAAGGCTTTTCCTGACTGCCTATTTGATTCTTACAATTTTTATTGCAGTTTTACTGTTTTTATCATACGTCATTTGATAAAATTTTTTGTCCAAATTGTAATCATTTAAAGCTTATTCGTTGTATGAATATTATGATTTAGTAGCTGACTAAGATACATATGTTTTATAAATCTGACTCCCATCATGCATATATCCTGCTTCCATCGCTTCCTCTGGTGTATTATATCCTAAACTAACAGCACGATCATAATCCGTTTCATGACCTACCCAACTTTGCTTTATTTGTGCCATTCTATAATCATATGTATCTACATTATTCTTAGTGGTATTTGATTTATTTCCACCTGATGTCCCCCCTCCAAAGGCTAAGGATGCCACGAATAACATAGCAGCTACTAGGAAGAGTGCAACTGAAAAAACTACCTGTAGTATTGTCACCGAAATAATATGAATATAATTTTTTACTTTTCTGTTACAATAAACTAAAATTACTAAAGGAATTATAAAAAGGATTACCTCCATAAAAGAGATTGCTTCTGCATCTCTTCTATAAATATTTAAAATCGGTAGCACGAACATAAAAACTATTAAGGTTATACTGATTTTATTTATTGGTTTATAATTAGTAGTCGACTCTATCCATTTAAAATATTTCTTCACTCCTTTGTACCCAAAAAACAATCCAATTCCTATAAGTATAATTATTATTTGCATATAATTCTCCCTTTCTCTGATACCTTTCATAGTTTAATAATTCTCTTGTTCTGCATTGTCAGTTCTAATTATTTTATAATAATTCACTTTCACCCACTTCCATATTATGTAACTCAATGCTATAATGCTGTATATTACTATATTTACTGGAAAACATTAGCATACTAACACTGTTAAAAACACTATAGTTTTCCTAAAATGCCTTAATCTAATATAATTAAAGATTGGACGAAAACAGATGAGTCAAATGAATAGCCGAAAATATTTACTATGTTTAATCTACAAGGTAATATTTAAAGAAATCTACCCTATTGATGTTGGTAATGCCATTCACGCTGATAAAATTAACAGTTACAGCAAACAACGAAAGTTAAAAGGATATAATTATGACGACTATGAATTCTTAAGACTGCATGTCGATAGTGCAATTGATTTACCAGAATTTTATTTTGAAATAAACGAGGGGAACTTTCATAATTGGATGAATGGTATTTCAAGTCCAAAACACTTAATTTTAATTAATTCAATCTTGGAATATCTCATTGATTCCTGTAAGGATAAAGGAAAGTGTGATCTTTTAAAGGACAGAGTTCTTAAAATAATAAAAAGTGATGAATTTAACCAATATACTGGGGATTTAATAAAGATAAATGTTGATGCTTGGATTGTAAAAATAGAAAATAACGATAGAGAAACTTTATTTAGGGCAACAAAAGAAATCCTATATCTGCTTAAAAACAAGGATAAATTCATTCCTTATTTAGTAAGGGAAAGCCAAACCAATGAGACCATAGAAAAACCTGCAGTGGAGTTTGTAAAATGCGCTAGTGATTCCCACGAAAATACTACATATATTATCGATGATAATACTCCTATTAGCACCAAGATAATTAAAAAAAACTACACTAAGATAAAGCTAGTCTCTATTACAATCCTGGTAATCCTAATGCCCTTAACCTTTGGAATAATTAGTTTATATAAAAACTCCGACATTATAAATAATTCAATAAAAACATTAGCAAACTCCCCTATGAAATCTGCGAATGTATTCAATACATATAAAAAGCAAAACAATACAATAGATAATTCTTCTCATGAGACCTTATTTCCTGCACAAAATAAATCCACCTCTGCATCAAATATTCCTAAAAATATAAATCCTGTGACTAAGCTTTCTCCAACTCCATTTATTGAAACTAAATCTACAACGCAATCATACATTAATTTAAGTGCTATGGATCTATTACCTCCAGAAATAATATCTCCTATGAATGGAATAATTCTACCGTTATCGGAATTAGAAGTTCAATGGAAGACTGTAGACCCGGCCACCAGTTATTCACTTACTGTTACAGATACCGACATATGGGAAAAAGTCTTAACCACTCATAATATAAAGGGTAATTCACAAATTTTAGATAAGTCATTATTTAAACCTGGTCGAAGTTATCGAATTTATGTACAGGCTGCAATTGGAGAAGAATTATCAAAGCCTAACTATATTGATATTAATATAGAAGCTTTATTGCCACCCAAAATATTAAGCCCAATTAATGGAATTATAGTGCCTTTATCAAATATAAGTGTACAATGGGAGCCCGTCACCTCGGCTACAGGATATACGTTAGTAGTTACAGACACCAACAAATGGGAAAATATATTTGCAAACTATAAAATCGATACTACTTCATTTGAATTAGACAAATCTCTATTTGAATTTGGTGGAGATTATCGCATTTATGTTAGTTCAGCAGTAGATCAAGACTTTACTGCTCCAAATTATATTGATATTAGTATTGAGGATCTAGCGTCACCCGTAATAACAAATCCTGCAAATGGGAACTTACTACCCTTAGAAGACATAAAAATACAGTGGGAACCTGTCACTTCAGCATCCAGTTATTCAGTAACTGTTACAGACACCCTAAGTTGGACTAATATATTTTCGCAGTTAAATGTCACTGACAATTACATTTTGATAGATAAGTCACTTCTTAAGGCTGGAAATTACCGTATCTATTTACATTCAACTAATGGAAGTGTATTATCCGAAGCAGCCTACATTGATATTGAGATTTATAAGTAGTTAATGTCATATTACATATCATACTAAATAATCTGCCTCATTTTTATATTGACGAGGCAGATTTTTAGGTTAGTTGGTCATTTTTGTAAACAATCCAAATTGCTTTGTACCAATTATAGCCAGTTCTCCATCTTGAAATAAAATAACTGGATATCCAGTACATAAACTTGCGGATAAGATTTTGTTAGAGTTATATTGACTTATACAAGCAAATGGACCTTTTATATATGTATACTTTGATATAATCCGAAGGTTATAATCTTTGTCAAAAAAAAGCATTGCATCACTCTCTGCTTTACAGTATACAATATCCTTTAAAGTATCTATTTTTACTGGGATACTCTGAGAACTTTCAAAATGTGCATTTTTCCCCCATGTCCAAACTGATCCGTCACTTTTAACAGCTATTGCATAATTATCTGCAACACCTATATCAGCAACATTTGAATTTAAACCTATTACTTCTGTAACAGAGTCATTAATCGAATCATTATTTGAGGTACCGCTACCTAATTGACCATAATTATTATTTCCATAGGACCATACTGTTCCCTTATCATCTAACATAATTATAAAGCCATCTCCAACATCCAGTTTTACTATATCCTTAGCTCCGATAATACTTTTTATTTCATGATCTTTACCAACAATGATAACAGTTCCATCGTTTTTCAATGCTGCTATAAAATATCGTCCTGCTATAGCAACCTTAATATCACTAAGCCCCTCTATCTTTGTAGGTATATTAACTAATTTGCTAAGTTTATTAGATATTATTCCGAATTCATTGTTACCCCAAGCATATACATATCCTTTATTATCAACAGCAACTGATAATGGTCTATATATATTTAACATAATACTGCCATTATAATGTGAAATTGATTTAATATCTTTTAATTCTCTAATAATTTTATATTTGCTTATTGGATCTACATTTCTATCCTTCGCATTGTAACTATCGCGTCCTAAACTATATACATTGCCGGCATTATCCAAATATATTGCCCCATCAATTGCAGCTATATTATTAAGTTCAAGCACATCGTAATAGTTGTTACTTTTTTTATTAATAACCATATCACTGACATATAATTTACCGTCTATACCACTTATCGCTGCACCATCACGAAACACATTTTTCGTATATTTTGGTAAAGTATTTATATACTCTAACTGTTCCTTCTCATTACTCTCTGAAGAATGTTTATATACATGATTGTTTCCATCAATCATTTTTAATGTGCCATATCCATCATCATAAAGATAGTTAATGTTTTTAGCTTTTTTTAACTTAACTATAGTAAAAATCGAGCTGTTTGTATTTTCTCTTTCTTTAAAGAGCCAAACAGTTCCATCCACTTTAAGAAAACCACTATTTACTATACTTTTAACATTTTTAATATCCAATGGTTGCTTTTTAAATTTTACAACCCTGCCTTTCAAAGTTTCGTAAATATAAAGATTGATGGAATCGTCATTGGTTTGAGCAATTAAAACATCCCCTCGCAAAGAACAACTTACCATATTCTTTATACTTTTACTATCCTTTAAATCTAGCTTAAGGTAACCCCTTGTTTCTTCATCAAATAAATAATAGTTTCCATTCGTTGCTTTTACTATAATATGGTCATGTGTATTTACAATGGTAACGACCTTTATATCTTTAAAAATCTGTATTAGTGTCTTTGCTTTAGCAGAAGAGCAATCTCTCCCCCATACTTTGCCACTCTTATCCTTAGCAAATAAAAGGCTATCTTCTACTCTAATTTCTTCTATTGACGATAGCCCCTCTATTCTAACTGGTGATTCAATAATTGCATCTTTCGAAATCCCTTTTATACCTAATAACCTGTTATCTCCCCATCCCCATACGCTCCCGTCAGCTTTTAACATGAAAGAACAATCACCAATGATTACATCTAGAATATCTGTTACAGCTTTGTTATCAACATAATTTTTATCATTCCGAATACTGGATATACTGTCATTACTCGAAGCACTGGATACATTATTAAAACCTAATAAAGCAATTGATATAACAAGCACTATAGCTAAAGAACTTTTACTTTTTTCATACTTAATCTCCTTGATTTAATATTTATCAAAAATATTAGCATACTTTTTTTGTTTAATTACACTATAAGTTTCCTAAATTTATTTATAAAAAGTAATTAATACCCTGAAATGTTCACATTGTATATTTAAACTTTTTTATTGTCTTAATCCGTTATTATTATCTATTCATGTTCGATATTTCTAACAAATGTTTAAAAACATTGTGTATATATATTTTTTAAGATAAAATATCTGGCAATTTATAAAATTTGGTAGTATAATGTAAAAACACTAAATATTGTATGCAAAAGAAAGGAAGTGAACAAAATGTTTTCCCAAACAAGAGAAACATTATCAAATTATCTGATTACTGCATTACCAGAATTGACAATCCCATTAAGTATATTTTTTTTATTCTTCCTACTACTTTTAATTTATTATCGATTTATTCATTTTAGATTTAGAGTTCATCTCCCTCCAGAGCTCACACGTTCCACCGACAATCTAGGTCATCGTGAATGGGAGCAACAGATGGCTAAATTGTCAGAAAGCCATAAAAACGTTAAGCTATCAAGTTTTAATTTTATGTTAGTTAGCTCTAACAAAATTGCCTACAAACGATTAAAACGCATCAGAAAAAATATATCTGAGATATCTTCGGATATTATATCTTTAATACCTGCTGCCCGTTGGTTATTTGATAATTTTCAAATGATGTATCGAGAAATTAAGAAAGTAAGAATCTCTGGAACTAGTTATGAGGTTCTGCCAATTCTTCAGACCAAGGAGTGTCGAGGCTATCCCAGAATATATGTGGTTGCCAAGAAAATGGTAGTCCTTTCCGGTGGACATCTGGACGAGACGAATATTTCTATTATGATGAATTCCTATCAAAAAGAAATTTCATTAACCGACAAAGAGCTTTGGGTTCTTCCAGAAATGATAGGCTTCTGTCTGTTAGAGAGCATTATTGAAGTATCAGAAGATATCGTAGATATAATGAAGATCAAATCGAAGGCTGATAAATTCGTTAAGAAAAAGTTAGCAGTGGGGCAAGGTATTCCGGATATCACCACACTGCTTTGCGATATAGATTCAGACTGTAAAAATAACTACTCCTTCCACGCTCATGTTATTTATCTTTTAAGAAGTATGTCTTTTGAAGAAGAAGCAATACAAAGATATGTATCCTATCATTTTAAAATAAAAGGAAAGCACTTCATTCCATCAAGAGTATTTTCAGAAGAGGGTAAGCTTGAATCTTTCCTTGAGTCAAATATCCATTCCTTTATCTCTAGTCTTCGAGAAATTAACGAAGTAGATGAGGAAAAGTTTTTTGAAGAATTTTCCATTCTTGAACGTATCTTATCAAAAGACCCAGATGGGATTTATTCTCAAATGGATTCTGAGAGTAGAGGCACCTATCGTGGTGAAATCGTAAAACTTTCACTAAAATATAAAATCGATGAAGACAAGATAGCCAAAGATTGTCTAGCACTTGCTATGGAGGGCAGAAAGGATTTACATGGTTCACGGCATGTAGGCGCATATCTTTTAGAAAACGGACATGCCCTATTAAAGGCAAAAATATTAGGCAAGCCAATACCAAAAAAATTAAGAAAAAAACAAAATGTCAGAGGCTTCCTATATTTTCTAAGTACCTTTTTAATTCTTTCATTCCTCTGCATTTTTATCAGTTATACGATGAGCGCTCTAGGGAACATTGATAATTTATCCATGCACATACTTGTTCTAGTGATTGCTCTTCCAGTGCTTCTTGGAATAGCCTTAGAAATAACAAATCATATTTTCACAAGACGACTGCCTGTGAAGAAGCTACCATCCCTTGATTATTTGAAGGGTATTCCCGATGCTGCTAGAACCTTTGTTGTAATGCCTGTAATTGTTAATTCAAAGGAGCAATGTAACGAGTACCTAGACCGGCTTGAAAAACACTATTTAGCAAACCGACAATCCAATCTATACTTTGCAATTCTGGTAGATTTTGAAGACTCACCAAAACTTATTATGCCAAAAGACCAAGTACTAAGGCAGACACTGATCAATCGCGTTCATGACCTTAACGAGCTTTACCCCTCTGACCATCAGAAATTCTCTCTATTTATCAGAAGCCGTAAGTGGAACAAATCAGAAGGTTGCTATATGTGCTGGGAGCGTAAAAGAGGCAAATTAGAAGAGTTCAACAGTTTACTTCGTGGAAACAGAAAAGAAAATACGAGTTTTTCTACCTTATTATGTGATAAACAATTACTTGATACCTTTAAGTATGTTATTACCTTAGATGCCGATTCAAATCTCATTCGTGATAATGCCGCTAAATTTGTAGGATTAATTGACCATCCATTGAATAAGCCAGTTATTAATCCCGTAAGCAGAAAGGTAGTGGAAGGTTATGGAATTATTCAGCCTACCATTCGAAATCATATTGTGGACAAGAAAAGCAGCCGTTTCCCCGAAATATTTGGAGGAGAGTCGGGCTTAGCTCATTATTCGGCAGTAATCTCCGACATTTATCAGGATATCTTTAAAGAAGGTGTCTATACTGGAAAAGGTATCTATGATATCGAAGCCTTTCATCGTATCCTGGACAATACCATACCTGAAAATAGTATTTTAAGTCATGATCTGCTGGAAAGCTGTTATGTTAGAACTGCTTTTTCCAGTAGTGTCAATATAATGGACACCTTCCCCAGCAGCGTTCTATCTTTTACGAAAAGAGAACACAGATGGATAAGGGGTGACTGGCAGCTGTTACCTTGGTTGTTCATGAATAAGACCCCAAACGGAAGAACCATGAATGCTATATCCAAATGGAAAATGTTTGACAATTTAAGACGCAGTCTGGTACCCATCAGTAAGACTCTCTTTATCCTATTAAACTTAGCCCTATTACCAAATGTTTATTATCTATGGTTACCTTTTGTGTTCTTCTCGGATCTACTAACACTAGTCACTTTATTGGTTGCAATTATTACTCAAAAGATAAAACGCCCTATGCTGGCTATCGTATACAAGGGTTTATTTAAAGAAATTAAAATCATATTTGAGCGAGCATTTCTGGAATTTGTTCTTATTCCTTATAGAGCCTATATTGCAACAGATGCCATAATTAGAACACTTTTTAGAGTAGCTGTAAGTAAAAAAGATTTACTAAAGTGGAATGCTTCAGAAACCGTAGACGTTTCTATTACCAACACAAAAAAAGGTTATTTCCTTCATATGTGGAGTTCCCTTCTTCCTGCTGCCGCTCTCTTTGCATTGTTGGTAACCAAAGAAATCTCCCTTTCAGGACTTGTACTATTTGGCTTGATCATAGTTACTTGGAGTCTCTCTTTTCTCATTGCATATTACATAAGCCAACCAAGGCAGCAAACTCCACCTTTGGAACAATCAGAGCAGCAAGAAATGCTGCTAGAGACAGCTCGTAGAACTTGGAGATTCTTTAAAGATCACGGCACAAAGGAAAACAACTGGTTATGTCCTGATAATTATCAAATTGCCTATGTTGAAAAAATTAGCGATAAGACATCCCCTACAAACATTGGACTACAATTTCTTTCAATTTTAACCGCACGGGATCTTGGCTATGAAACTTTAGGTTCAACCATAGAATTAATAGAGAATTTACTGAACACCGTAGTTAAACTCCCTAAATGGAAAGGGCATCTTTACAATTGGTATAACATCCGCACTCTTAATGTGTTAAATCCTGAGTACATTTCAACGGTTGACAGCGGAAACTTTCTGGGACACTTAATAGCCCTTAAAAACGGACTTTTAGAACAAATTGAAGCACCTATATTCTCCGAGAGCCTGTTAACAGAACTTAGGTATTCTATTAAACTCTGTGATAGCGATACCGATTTAAAAGATAACTACTCCACAATTGGTGAATTGGTAGAGGATCTTTCCAGAATAAGAGATCACTTAATAAATAAAGAACAACTCCCAATTGAAAATTCAGCCTGGATCAGAGAACTATTTCGTAATATGGAATTAATTATAAAGGAAGCAGACTATTTTAAACTAAGAGCAATTCGTTCTTCCGATAAACCATCTTTAAAATTGTTGGCTTTCAGTGGTAATAAAGAAGCAAAAACAATGATAGAAAGAATAGAACGGCTTAGTTATATTTCAGATGATCTACTAGAGAACGTAGATTTTAACTTTTTATACAATGACAAACGTATGCTGTTTCACATAGGATATCATGTCTCATCTGGAACATTAGATAAGGGTTGCTATGATTTAATGGCTTCTGAATCTTCCCTTACAAGCTTTGTAGCAGTAGCCAAAGGCGCTGTTCCTTTAAAACACTGGTATAAACTAGGAAGACCTCTTACTATGGTCAAAGGCTTGCCGTGTTTTGTTTCCTGGAGCGGTACCATGTTTGAATATCTCATGCCTAACCTTGTTATGAAGGAATATGAAGACTCTGTTTTCGCAATGACTTCCAAAGCAGCGGTATTAAAGCAAATAAAGTATGCCAAACGTATGGATATCCCTTGGGGTATTTCTGAATCCCAATATTATCGTTTTGACTTGGATTCCAATTATCAATATAAAGCTTTTGGTGTTCCACAGCTTCGCCTACAACCTGCTCTTAAGAATTCCTTAGTTGTAGCTCCTTATGCTACTCTTTTGGCACTGGATTATGCAACAGAGGATTGTTTTTCAAACCTTAAGAGGATGACCAATTTAGGTGCCTTTGGTGTTTATGGTTATTATGAAGCAATTGATTTTAACAGTCCAGATTCGTTGACTATGGCACCTTATTGTATCGTTAAATCCTACATGGCACATCATCAAGGTATGAATCTTGTAGCAATTAATAATTTTCTAAACGAGGGTATCATGAGAAAAAGATTTCATGCAGAGGCAGCTGTAAAGGCAACAGAGGTATTACTTGAGGAGAAACGTCAGTCTCACTTTATCTCAATTGCAAAAAAAGGATATACCATTAAATTAGAAAAAATGAACTTTAAGGAAGATGTATTAAGCAACCGATATGTTAATAAAGTTGCCCCTAAAATCCCAGTTGCCAGCTATCTATCCAACAATAAATATGCCCTTATGATTACTTCAGATGGAGATGGTTTCAGTAGTTACAATGATATGATGCTATACCGTTGGCGAGCCGACCTCTATGCTAACACCGGGAATTATATTTACATAAAAGATCTTGGTTCCAATCAATATTGGAGTGCTACCTATAATCCTACTAAAACGGAACCTGATGAGTATCAAGCTGTATTTTCACCACACCAAGCAGAGTTTAAAAGAGTTGACGGCGAAATATCGTCTCATACAGCGGTTAGCTTATCTCCCAACCATAATTTAGAAATTCGTAAATTAACCCTTACCAATAATGGCAAGGAAGAAAAGCAAATTGAAATTACTAGTTACCTAGAGATTGTTGGGGATAGTTATCTTGCTGAGTTAAGCCATCCTGCCTTTAATAAGCTATTCATAGAAAGCGAGTTTCTTGAGGATCATTCTGTATTCTTATCCAGGAGACGTGGCGGCAAAGGTGGTGGTAACCCCTACGTTATGCATATGGTTAAGTCCCAGGTTAAATTAATGAAACATGTAGAGTATGAGAATGATAGACTTAAGTTTATTGGAAGAAACAACACCCTTCAAAACCCAGATGCAGTGGTACATAGCATCATACTTTCCAATAACACCGGATTTTGCAATGATCCAATTATGAGCTTGAGGGTAAATATAACCTTAGGCGTGGACGAAACTGCTTGTATCTCTTTTATCACAGGTGTATGCGACAGCAAAGAAGAAGCAGTGAGAATCAGTGAAGAGCTCGGTGTAACCTATCGAATTGATGATATTCTTAAAAAGTTTAGATTGCAAAGTGAAATTGAGCTTAAATATCTTGATATTACCAGACCACAGCTAAATGCCTTCCAAGATTTAATAAGTCCAATCTTTTATCCATCAAGCTATTACAGAGGTCCCGTTGAAAATATCAGAAGAAACTGGAAAAATCAAAGCTTCTTATGGAAATTTGGTGTATCCGGTGACAATCCAGTCCTACTGCTAAAAGTAAAGTCCATGGAAGATGCTGGAATTATAAAGAATGTACTAAAGGCCTATGAGTATTTCAGAATTAATCATCTTAAGGTAGATCTCATCATACTAAGCGAGGCAAAGCACGGATATATGCAGGAACTTACAGATCTACTAAACGATATGACAAGTTCCCTTAAGATATATGATGCAAGCAGAGAAAAACCAAGTCTCTTCATACTTCATGCCTATCAGATGATACCAGCGGAGCTGGATTTACTGTTTACTGTTGCGAGAGTTGTTTTCTCCGAGAAGACAGGTATTAATTTTAGAAATGTTAAGGAAACTTCAAAAGAATTAAAATCTGAAGATTATTCATAAGGAATTGGCTTATTAAAAATATTACAAAATCGAATGAAGTTTTTGAATTTAACACATATTTAACCTGCAATCTGATAAGCGGGTTAATGAAAGGTTGGTGAACATAATGAATTCTTTGAATATACTAAAAAATGATAACAATATAACACCCTCTCCGCCTCTTGCAGCTGAGACTGCATATGAGTTCTTCAATGGTTTTGGTGGTTTTGTTGAAAAGGGAAAAGAATATGAGATACTTCTGGAGGGAAATAATAAGCCTCCAGCCCCCTGGATTAATGTAATAGCAAATAAGAACTTTGGGTTCTTCGTATCTGAATCCGGTGCCGGGTTTACCTGGGCCGGAAATAGCAGAGAAAATAAGATTACTCCCTGGTCAAATGACCCGGTTAGTGATAAAGCTTCGGAGGCAATTTACATAAAAGATGAGGTAACTGGAAAGGTTATCACACCCATGTCTTTGGGACGAACTGACCGGGGAACTTATCGGGTAAGGCATGGTTTTGGCTATTCCATATTTCATCATGAAGAAGAAAGCATTACACAGGAACTAACTGTATTCACTCCACTGGAGGAACCGGTAAAACTGTGGGAGCTAAGGCTAACCAATAACTCTGACAGAGAAAGGTATTTGAGTCTTACCTATTATGTGGAGTGGGTGCTCGGTGCCTTAAGAGACCAGACGAATCCCTATATTTTATCTGATTATAATAATGAACATGAATATTTAAGCGCGAAAAGTATTTATAATTATAATTTTCATAAACATAACGCTTTTATATTCTCCAGTGAGATGATAACCGGATATACCGGTGACAGACAAGAATTCTTTGGATTAAAAGGCGGAATCTTAAACCCACAAGGACTGGATATAAAATTATCAAACCATACGGGTGTATGCTATGATGCCTGTGGAACCATACAAGTATCTATTGCCATCAAACCGGAGGAATGTAAGACAGTTATTTTTGGATTGGGACAAAGTGATGATTTCAAAGAAATCAGCAGGCTAAGACATAAATATAAGGATATATCAAAAGTCAACCTGGAGCTTAATCAAGTAAAGAATTACTGGGAAAATACCTTAGGGGCGATACAGGTTCAGACAAGTGATCGAGCCATTGACATTATGGTAAATGGATGGCTTTTATATCAAACCATATCTTGCAGAATAAATGCAAGGGCTGCCTTTTATCAATGTGGCGGAGCCTATGGATATAGAGATCAGCTCCAGGATGCACTCTCTCTTTTGTATACAGATCCAGACGCCTTAAAAAGGCAAATTCTCATTGCTGCCAGCAGGCAATTTGAAGAAGGCGATGTACAGCATTGGTGGCATCCTCCTATGGGAATTGGAGTTCGAACGAGAATATCGGATGATCTATTATGGTTGCCATATACTACTGCTGCCTATATACGTTGTACCGGAGATTACTCCATCCTAAAAGAAAAGGTTCCTTACCTGAAAGGCCCCTTATTGGAGGAAAATCAACATGATGTAATGTTCACTCCTGTAGAATCAGATAGGGTAGGAACTATATATGAGCATTGCAAGAAAACAATACTGTATACAAAACAAGGAATTCACGGTCTCCCTCTTATGGGCGGAGGTGATTGGAATGATGGCATGAATGAAGTCGGAATAAATGGAACCGGAGAAAGTGTTTGGTTAGGATGGTTTTTCTTTACCGTACTTGGAGACTTTGTACCTCTGTGTTATCAGGAAGAGGACTTGGAATTTGCAAAAGAACTTGAGAATAAAAGAGAAACCCTTAATATAAATATCGAGGAAAATACTTGGGACGGTGAATGGTATTTAAGAGCCTTTTATGACGACCAAACAAAGCTTGGTTCAAAAGAAAACGATGAATGTAGAATCGATTCCATTAGCCAGTCCTGGAGCGTAATATCAAAAGGTGCTAGAAAGGATCGAGCCTTGTCCGCAATGCGCTCAACCAATCGCTATTTAGTCAAGGAAGAGGACGGAATTTCCTTACTCATTACCCCACCCTTTGATAAAACCAACAAAAATCCAGGTTATATTAAAAATTATTATCCAGGTATCCGTGAAAATGGAGGTCAATATACTCATGCAGCAGTATGGCTTGCCATAGCAAATACAATGATTAAGGATTATAATACTGCTCATACCCTATTTACAATGCTAAATCCAATTCATATCACTTCACATAGAAGGGATGCCCTGAAATACGAAAAGGAACCTTATGTTATGATTGCAGACATCTCCTTAGGTGCTCCCTATACCGGAAGAGGTGGGTGGAGCTGGTATACAGGCTCAGCAGGCTGGATGTATCAAGGATTGGTAAATTGGTTTTTAGGAATTAGGAAAGAAGGCAGCTATCTAATTATTGATCCTGCAACTCCAGCCAACTTTGGTGATTTTTCAATTCAATATAAATATGGAACCGCACTATATGATATTAAAATCGAAAGCAGAAGCAAAGGAGTAATGACTACAGATGAAATCATACTGGACAAAGAAAGGGTGGAGGGGAATCGAATAAAACTAGTGGATGACGGAAAAATCCACTTAGTCGTAATATAGCATGAGAGGAATGTTGCAAATTCCAAATAGAAAGAACAGGGATCATACTAACTTCCACACACAGATTGTCAGTGTATCTCGAGAAGCTAATATACTCCCTGTTCTTTTAGCTGTTCTTTTAGCTGTTCTTTTAGCTATTCTTTTAGCTATTCTTTTAGCTGTTCTTTCAACAGCCTGTTTTCGTTATTTATATCCAGTTTATATAACAACCTATATTAACTACTCAACTTTAGCAGGTTTTCTTCTGGTTGTACCTCGATAACTTTTACAGGACATACGGCAGCACATTTGCCACAATTGGTACATTTACTATAATCGATGTATGCTAAGTTGTTGTCTACGGTAATTGCATCATAAGCACATGCCTTTACGCAGAGCTTACAGCCGATACAACCTGCAGAGCAAGCTGCTTTAACGTCCTTACCCTTATCATAAGAGCTGCAAGTTACCAGATGTCTTGCTGTAGCTGGCACCATTTCTATAAGTATGTTCGGACATTGCTTAGTGCAGGAACTGCAACCGGTACACTTATCCTTATCCACTACAGCGATACCATTGATAATATGAATAGCATCAAATGCACATACCTTTACGCAGGAGCCAAAGCCCATACATCCATAGCTACATTTCTTATTTCCTTTACCTGGAACCATAGCTGCCTTATTACAATCCTGCGCACCGTAGTATTCATACTTCACCTGGGTCTTGTCACAGGTACCTGCACATTTTACATAAGCAACCTTACGTTCTGTTTCTTCAATTACTGATCCCATCACTTCAGAGATACTTTTGTGGGCTGCTTTACTGGCAACTGGACATGCATTAGCAGCAGCCTCGCCTTTGGCAATCGCACTGGCAAGTCCATCGCAGCCCGGAAAACCACAGCCACCACAATTGGCACCTGGAAGTAGTTCACGAACCTGTAACTCTCGTTCGTCGACCTCTACTGCAAAGGTTTTCGCCGCAAAGCCCAGAAATAAGCCGATAAATAGCCCTACGCCCGCTACGATAACTGTTGCAACCGCTACACCCTGAACACTGACGGCTCCAGAGACGCTTATCAGGTTTCTTAATAATTCACTTGCTGGTATTATTTCATTCAACATTATCAATTAATCCTCCTTCTATAGGCTTAAGCCGGCAAAGCCAAAGAAAGCAATCGCCATGAGACTTGCGGTAACCAACACAATAGGGGAACCTTGAAAAGCTTTCGGAACATCATTGAATTCAATCCGCTCGCGTATACCTGCCATAATGATAATTGCTATGGTAAAACCTGCAGCAGTTCCAAATCCATTAATGATACTATTTATTAAGCTATAGTCCTTATTCACATTTATCAACGCAACACCTAGAACAGCGCAGTTGGTGGTTATTAAGGGTAGGTATACTCCAAGTGCACTGTATAGTGCACGGCTATATTTCTTAAGTAAAAGCTCTACAAATTGCACTAAACTAGCGATAACTAGGATGAATACGATTGTTTGCAAATACTCCATATCAAAAGGAGTCAGAATAAACTGATATATAATGCTGCACAGTGCTGATGCAACTGTAATAACAAAGATTACCGCGCCACCCATTCCTGCTGCCGTACCCGTCTTCTTTGATACACCAATGAAAGGACATAACCCCAGGAACTGGCTTAAAACCACGTTATTAACAAGGGCTGATCCGATAATTATCATAATCATTTCTTTCATCTCGATTACTCATCCTTTCCCTGATTCGTAGCTGTTGATGTATTTGTCTTGGAATCACTTTTTGCTGCTGCCACTTCTTTTGCAGTTATAGACTCACGGTTCGTTGTACAGATACTTCCACCGCAGGTGGAGCATTCCCCGCCACAGCCGATACTATTCTTTGCTGATCCGTTGGTTGCAGAAGGAAGCTTTAGCTTATTCTGCACTGCCGTCAGAATTGCCAAGGTAAGCAGTGCTCCTGGTGCAAGAATAAATATAGTGATGGGTTCAAATGAGTCCGGTGTTACCCGAAATCCGAAGATTGTGCCTGCGCCTAATATTTCACGGAAGGAACCGAGAAGTGTCAGTGCGACAGCAAAACCAAGGCCCATACCAATACCATCAAATAAAGCCAACCCAATGGAATTCTTAGCTGCATAGGACTCTGCTCTTCCGAGAATGATACAGTTAACAACGATAAGCGGAATATAGATCCCTAATAATTCATTGACTACCGGCAGGTAAGCTGCCAATAACAGCTGAACGATTGTAACCAAAGATGCTACCACAACAATATAGGCTGGTATACGAACCTTGTCAGGTATTGCCTTTCGTATGGCAGAAATAAGAAGATTGGACGCCGCCAGTACTACTGTAGTAGTTAATCCCATATACAGACCATTATTTCCCGAGGTGGTTACAGCCAAAGTCGGACATAAACCCAGCATCATAATAAGTGTAGGGTTTTCCTTAATAATTCCGTTGTGTAAACGTTCTACATACTTATTCATTATTCTCCACCTCCAAAATCCTTAGCGTTTTGTTGGATAAAACCGATTCCTGCATTCACCGCATTTGTTACAGCTCTTGAGGTAATGGTAGCACCACTTAATGCATCAATCTGCTCATCAGAGGTAGCACCTGTCTTTGTAACTACATACTTAGCTACATTCTTGTTCAGGTACTGTGTCCGATACTCTGGCTTCTGTGCATTCATACCAAGACCAGCCGTTTCTGTTATGGTTGTAAGCTCAATACCCTGGATAATACCCTCTAATGAGTATCCAACAACAAGGGTAATGTAATCTTTGTAGCTTTGGGTAGTTGTTACCGTAATATTATATCCCAGCATTTCTCCCTGACTGTCAATAGCCTTATTGATCTGGTCAATGGTGATACCGCTATATTCAGTGCTTATAGTTTTTAAGTCCGTACCTGCTACAAGACTCATGAGTTCCTCATCCGTCTCAAAAGTGCTGGCAGAGGTAAAGACTGCCTGATTTGCTCTTTGCCTCTTTGCCTCCTGCTGATCAGCAATGGGGGCTTTCGTTATCTCATAGACATAGCTTAGAGCCAATCCTGATACCAACGTGATTAAAAATAATGCTAATGCATCGATAATTAAAGTAGACTTCGCTTTACTTTTCAACAATGGCACGCTCCTTTCCAAAGGACATCTGGCGTGTAACCTTATCAATTAATGGTACCAATAAGTTACCGAAGATGATTGCATAGGATGCACCTTCACCACTACCACCTAAAAGTCTAAACAATCCTGTGAGTAAACCGAGAAGGATACCAAAGATTATCTGTCCCTTAGCCGTAATTGGACTGGTTACATAATCTGTTGCCATAAAGAAGGCTCCCAGCATAAGTCCACCACCAAGGACCTGCCCGAGTAGAAAATTCAAATCCATTCCATTCCCACCAAATAGCACTACAAACACTCCGACTGTTGCTATATAGGTTAGAGGGATTCTTAAGGATATTACTTTTTTAGCCACAAGATAAACAGCACCAATCAAAATGGCTATCACGCTAGTCTCACCAATGGTTCCGCCAACATGACCGATTAACACTTTATATAGATCCACGGACTCTCCAACCTTTAAGGCTGCTAACGGTGTTGCTCCGGATACACCATCCACCACCATAAAACCATTCTTTATGTAATCCAGAGCCCCAGGGGATGCGATCTTTTCAACTGCAAAATCTGTCATTCTTGTTGGAAAGCTGATTAATAGAAATGCTCGGGCTGCAAGTGCGGGATTCATAAAATTCTGACCGATACCGCCAAATAGCATTTTTACTACCAGAATTGCAAATACACCACCAATTACTGCCATCCATAAGGGAAATCCCGAAGGAAGATTATAGGCTAAGAGAATACCAGTTACCACTGCACTATAATCTCCCACCGTTGAAACCTTTTTCATATATTTACAATATAATAATTCTGTAATTACACATGCCAACACTGTCACCGCAATCACCATTAAAGCATGGATACCAAAATTATAAACGCCGAATAGACCTGCAGGAACTAAGGCTATGGCAACATCCTGCATTATATTTCTTGTAGTAATGGAACTCCTGTTATGAGGAGCCGCCGATACATGAAACAAATCACTCAAAACTTACACCTCTTTCTATGTTAATTTCAAAGCCATTGCAACTAAGTAATCCATGCTGCTATGCCTTCTTTTTCTTAGACATGACACTTGCTCTAGCCTGCATGATGGACTGGGATAAGCTTCGTTTTGCTGGACATATATAGGAACAGCAACCACAGCCACAGCACTCCATACCGTCGTGTTTTACAAAGCCATCCTCATCCCTTCGGTTACTAAGTGCCGCCAGTTCAAAGGGCATTAACTGAAGGGGGCATACAGTGATACATTTTCCACATCGGATACACGGTGATTCCTCCACAGCAGCAGTATCCGTGAGTAATCCAAGAAATGCGGAAGATACCTTTGTCACCGGGACATTATAGTTATACATAGCATTTCCCATCATAGGTCCACCGGAAATAATTTTCATAGGTTGTTCTTTAAATCCACCAGCTGCCTCTAGCAATTCTGAATATTCGATACCAGTAGCCACATTTAAATTACATGGATTTTGTATCGCATCTCCAGTTACCGTAATAATTTTACGAATCAACGGCGTGCTCATTGCAACCGCTTGATAAATTGCAATAACGGTATCAACATTATCTACAACACAACCAACATCAGAGGGTAGCTTTTTGGAATTCAATTTTCTTCCTGTCACAGCATATACCAACTGGCGTTCACCACCCTGTGGGTATTTTGTTCTTAAGACATGAACTTTAACGTTATCTTCATGAGCAGTTAAGCCTTGGATCTTTTCAATCGCTTCCGGCTTATTATCTTCAATCGCGATGATTCCCTTTGCCTTATCGAAGAGACGTAATATTATCTTTAAGCCGCCGATTAACTTCTCCGGCTCTTCTAATAACATACGATAATCCGAAGTTAAGTAAGGCTCGCATTCAGCTGCGTTAACAATAACATAATCAATCTTACTGTCATCCTTTGGTGTCAGTTTTATATGGGTTGGAAAACCCGCACCACCTAGACCTACTATGCCGGCCTCTTTTACATAATTTCTGATCTCTTCTTTGGAAAGTCCGGTATAATCTCTTTCCACCCCAAAGCCATCTACTTTGAGATATTCATGATCATTTTCAATTATTATAGAATCGACCATATTTCCTTGAACCGTTAATCTCTTTTCCAACGCTTTCACTGTTCCTGATACGGAACTGTGAATATTGGAGGATACAAAACCGGAAGCCTCCGCAATTTTCTGTCCCACGAGTACCTTATCGCCTTTTGCAACGACTGGCTTAGCGGGAGCACCAATATGCTGGGATAACGGAAATACCAATTCGCCCTTAGGTAATAGGACTGTTGTGGGTTTATCCATGGACAATTCTTTACCATCGTAAGTGTGGATACCCCCGGGGAATGTTGATTTACCCATATAAGTCTGCCTTCTTTCTTTCCTATTTTGAAATTAATCCTATTGCATTAACCTCAATTTTTGATTATTACTTTGTTGCTTTTGCTGAGTTACATGTTTTTCGAAACATATAGTTTTCGTACATATTTTGGTTACCTTAATCTTTCAATTGCAATTTGAATCAAATCGCTATTTCTGTTAAGATTTTTTCAGACTTTGTTAAGCTTTTTTCAGACTTTGTGAAAGTTTTTTCGGTCTTTGTTAAGCTTAAAACAATGTTCGACTTTTTAGGCAATATTTTTATTATAGCATAATTTGTGTATAAATTGTACTATTATTTTATTATTTTTGAGCCATTTTGCAGTAATCCGTCATTATACCTCTGTCTAGCAGATATTGGTTTTTTACTTATATACGAAAAGAGATTATCCCTTAATCTATGTCCGGAATAATCTCTTTTCTTGATTCTATACGGTAGAATCTCTAATATTTACTTTTCTATGCTTTTCGAGGCAGTTTCACCGGCAATTCTTCCTAGGCTTAAAGACATCTGTATGGAGGTACCGCTTGCGGGATATACCTTGTAGAAAAATTCTCCGTTGGCAACTTCACCGGCAGCATATAAGTTAGGTATGATATTACCACTGTTATCCAGTACATGTGCCTCTGTATCGATCTTTATACCTGTCATTGTACCAATAGAGGCTGCTATAATTTTAACACCATAGAATTTTGAGGTCTCAATTTTTGTTTGCTCGGTAAGAACTTTACCAAATAGGGTATCCTCACCGTTGTCTATCATTTGGTTATATTCACCAACTGTATCCAGGAACGCTTCTTTATTAACGCCGCTCAGCTCTGCCAATTCTTCCAATGAATCAGCAACATAAGCCTCTCCTTTTTCAACAGCCTGGTCTAATAGGGGATTATATGTAGTAGCATCAAAGATTAAAAGTGCTCTTAGGTCTTCCTGCTTTAATAATGCCTCATGAATGATAGGGTAGTCAGAGGCTTCATTAACGAATCTCTTTCCGTCTTTATTAACGAGAAGGTATGGGCTCCACATCAGTGAACTGATTTCGGATTCTGCATTTAACTCTCCTTCCACACCCTTAAAACCAATAACGCTGCCATTACCAACAATACCCGCATTAACCTTTTCGGCCATAACCAGACCGTCACCCGTATTACCTACCGCAACATAAGTAAACTCGCCTACTGCTTCTGCCGCATATTTCTGCATTAAGTCCTCGCTTCGGTCAAACCCTCCTGTTGCAAGAATAACTGATTTTGCCTTAAAGGTAAGCTTCTTATCATCTTTACCTATTGCTTTAACTCCTGTTACTTCACCCTTTTTATTTGTAATTAGTTCCGTAGCACTTGTCTCCAAAAAGAATTCTACATTCTTACTCTCTGCATATCTCTTCATAGGAGCGATGATTCCATTGCCACCTTCAGCTGCCATAACTGCTCTGGATACCGGACTGGTCCCGGCAGGGAATGGTCCATTAAATTGAACACCAATTGTATCAGTAAGCCAATTGATGGTATCACCAGATTTTTCTGCAACTGTTCTTAGTAAGGCTTCATCCGCCTTTCCTTCCGCTCTTTCGCTCCAATAAGCCACCAATTCCTCGACAGAATCCTGCACCTGTGCCTGATTATGTAGATCTGATCCTGTTCCATAGACAATACCTGCGGATAATATTGTACTTCCACCTACCATAGGCATTTTTTCGATAACAGCAACTTTAGCCCCTACCTCTGCCGCCTCAATCGCAGCCGCCATACCTGCAGCTCCTGCCCCAATAACCACTACATCATAATTTTCACTTTTCGATGCACATCCGCTAAAGGATGCAGCAATTAGTGTTGCAATTAATAATATACCAATATACTTTTTATTTTTCTTATGTACCATAATGTCCTCCTGCTTCCACTTTTTCCCTTGCTATACGTTTCCCCTTTTATATGTAGGTATTACTACATTGCTTCGTATACTAAATACTGGTTTTTATTTTTCTGCGCTACTCAGCGCATTTTCTACTGCTGCAATAATTGCATTAGAACTCTCAGTCGCACCGCTTACTGTATCTACATCTGTGCTCTGCTTATCAATAATGTTCTTAGGAATCTGCTCTAGAGCTACGTCAGATAAACCTTCCGTTTCGTTCTGAGACAAAATATCAATCTTTGAGATTTCTCCCTTCTCAACGACTACCTTAACTCCTATTTCGCCATGTAACCCTTCTGCAGTACCTTCATACTCACCATCATTCCAATAGCTTTCGCTCTTCCCACAGCCATAAAACGTGATAAGCAATCCTGACAGCATTAAAATAACAAGAAATAATTTTTTATTCATTTTATTCCTTCCTTGTGATTAAACTCTTTCCATATAATTTGTTAGTTTGAATATATTCATTGACCCTGGTCAATTAAAATCATACAACTATGTTAATATTTTGTCAATAAAAATAAAAAAATAATGTAAACAATCCTTTTATGTTTGTTTACATTATTTACATTTGTTTTTCTTATTTATTCCTCGCTGATCATATCCAAAAAGAATTTTGCTGCCACACCGCCCTGTTCCACAATGGAGTATTTATTATAATCATAGCACCAGTCCATTATAATGCCGAAAAGAAAGCCTCGAAGATACTTATATATAGTTTCTGTTGCCATATCCCTTCGAAACTCCCCACGTTTCTTTCCTCTGTCAATAATCTGATACATGGTATCTTCATGAAGATTGGATGCTACCATTTCTTCCTTATACTCTTTACTAATGATTATCGTCAAAAATACCCTTGCAAAGTCAACACCCTGAGTATCTATTGATTGCATATACAAATCAATATATTCGTTAAATTGCTCCTTTGCAGACAAAGCTTCATCCCATACTTTCCCATTAAACATATCACGGTTAATGTCTGCCAGAATCCTACTGACAATATCTTTCTTGGAGTCAAAATAAGTGTAAAAGGTTCCTTTTGCCACATGACATTTAGCGCAAATTTCACTAATTGTAACATTGTTATAACCATTATTTATAATTAGTTGTTTTGATGTCTCAAGAAGCTTCTTCTGAGTTTCCATTGCTCTAAGTACTCTTTTATTACTTTGCTCCAATGTTTCCTGGAGGGTATTACCCTCTGGAACCTCAACCGTTTCATCAGTACTGGGTGAAATGAAGGTACCACTTCCTGCTATGGCATATATCAACCCTTTTTGTTCGCACATTCGATACGTACGTGTGACGGTAGTAAAATTAATACCCAGATAATCTGCCAACTCTCTTTGTGGTGGAAGTTTTGATCCTGAAGGTAAGATCCCCTTCGCTATATCCTGCTCCATTAAAGCTGCAAGAGATAAATAAATCGGACGTTTCAAGAATGCCTTAACCGGTTTCCAAGACAAAGAGTTATGAATGGGTGCCTTTATTGTCATGCAATACCTCCATACAATTTATTTTTCACATGATTTTATCATAAATTGTATGCATTTTCAACATTAAAGTATGGTTGACATCAAAAATTGTAAATGATAGCATAAAATAATAAGTACTAAATATAAGCAACAAATAACTTAACAAAGTTATTATGCTTATGCAGCTTCAATTGAAATACTTAAAAAAACTTGTTATAATCACCCATAGGAAGCTCTAAAGTAAACAGCTATTCCATCGTAAGCAGATTAGGAGAATATATGTATCGAGTACTAATTATTGAAGATGATATGGGAATTGCAGAGGCAATAAAAGAACAAGCTATGAAGTGGAATATAGAAGCAAAGTGTGTTCAAAATTTTCGTAATGTATTGAGTGAATTAGCTGAAAGTGATCCTCATTTAGTCTTACTTGATATTTCACTCCCTTTTTTTAATGGCTATTATTGGTGCACAGAAATACGAAAAATATCAAAGGTCCCCATTATCTTCATATCTTCTGCTGCAGATAATATGAATATTGTTATGGCTATGAATATGGGTGCAGATGATTTCATTGCAAAACCCTTTGACCAAAGTATTCTTATCGCTAAAATGCAAGCTTTATTACGCCGTACTTATGATTTTGCATCCGTTGTACCTGTGATAGAGCATCGCAATGCTATACTTCACACAGGAGATAATACCTTAACCTATCAAAATGAAAAGATACCATTAACTAAGAATGAATACCGTATTCTACTGAGCCTTATGGAGAATAAAGGAAAGGTTGTTAGTCGTGAACGACTCATGGAACAACTGTGGGAAACGGATAGCTTTGTAGATGAAAATACGTTAACGGTGAATGTGGGAAGATTGCGAAAAAAGCTAGATTCTGTGGGACTTAAGGAATTTATAACAACTAAATTTGGTGTTGGTTATATTATAGATAACTAATTAGAAAGGATATTGGGATGGGATTCTTTTTCACCTATATAAAACATAAGAGAAAAGTTATCATTGTCTATGCTATATCTGCAATCATTTTTGGTACCTCCTTTTCCTTATATCACCTGCCCCTTAAAGCTGTAATTTATCCAACTACGCTATGTATTCTATTAGCATTGGTATACTTTTTATATGATTATTATAGAAGCCGCCTGGTTTATCTTCAATTACAGGAAATAAAAGAGTTGTCGGATGTAGCAATGAACTTACTGCCTCCGGCAAAGAGTATGGACGATCAAAATTATCAACGGATCATTCATTTGCTATGGGATGAAAAAAAACAATTTGAAGATAACATGAACCTTCGCTACTTTGATATGATAGAATACTATACCGTCTGGGCTCATCAGATAAAAACCCCCATTGCTTCCATAAGACTTTGGCTGCAAAATGAGGATAGCAGCTTATCTCGAAAAATATCTCTGGACTTGACTCGAATTGAACAATATGTGGACATGGTGCTCATGTTTCTTAGATTGGGATCTGATACGACTGATTATATCTTTCGTGAATATGACTTAGATCAGATAGTGAAAGAAGCAGTCAAAAAATTCGCTGGCGAATTCATTAATCGAAAAATCCAGCTTATTTATGAACCCGTAAATACAGTGGTTATAACTGATGAAAAATGGTTATCTTTTGTAGTAGAACAATTGCTATCAAATGCCTTAAAGTATACTCAAACGGGTAGTATTACAATATTTATGAAGGAACCAAACCTTCTATGTATTCAAGATACTGGTATAGGAATCTCTCCAGAAGATATCCCCCGTGTGTTTGATAAGGGATATACAGGGTTTAATGGTCGCAGTGATAAGAAAGCAAGTGGGATTGGATTATATCTTTGTAAAAGAGTATGTACAAACCTCGGCCATAGAATTCACATAGATTCTGTTTTAGATAAAGGAACCCTAGTACAGATGGATTTATCTCATAATAAAATTGAGTATGAATAAAATCTTACAAAAATGTAAGAAATGAGAGGGGAATTGTAAGCCGATTCGATGGCATTGCAATTCTCTCTTTTGTTACAATACCTATAGAAATGAGCTAGAAGGAATGATTGAAAAAAGCATTTTTTCAATCAGTAAAAAGTACGAAGCGTGCTTTTTACTCAATATTTGAGCTGCCTCATGGCAGCATGGAGGTTATTATGAGTATATTAGAAGTTAATGGGTTAAAAAAAGTATATACGACCCGCTTTGGAGGAAATAAAGTTGAGGCATTAAAAAATGTTACCTTTAGTGTTGAGCAAGGTGAATATGTAGCTATCATGGGTGAATCAGGATCAGGTAAGACGACTTTACTTAATATCTTAGCTGCTCTGGACAAACCTACTGCTGGTATAGTTAATTTGGATGGAAAAGATTTAACCAAAATAAAGGAATCTCTAGTATCCGCATTTCGTAGAGATAATTTAGGCTTTGTATTTCAAGACTTTAATCTTTTAGACACCTTTTCCTTAGAAGATAATATATATTTGCCATTGGTATTGGCTAATAAAAACTATGATGAAATGTATCAACGTTTGCTTCCCATTGCAGAACAATTAGGAATTACAAGTATATTGAAAAAATATCCCTATGAAATATCTGGTGGTCAAAAACAAAGAGTGGCAGTAGCACGTGCTTTAATTACTAATCCAAAGTTGATATTAGCCGATGAGCCAACTGGAGCCCTGGATTCTAAAGCCACAGATGAATTGTTACGATTATTCAGTTTGATTAACAAAAATAGCCAAACAATCCTTATGGTTACTCATTCCGTTAAAGCTGCAAGTCATGCCAATCGAGTTTTGTTTATCAAAGACGGGGAAGTATTTCACCAAATCTATCGTGGTAATTCGAATAATGAACAAATGTATCAAAAAATTACAGATACACTAGCCATACTTATGACAGGTGGTGAAAAATAATGAAGTTTGCTTTTTATCCTAAATTAGCCTTTCATGGTGTTTGCAAAAACAAGAAACTATATTTTCCATATATCTTAACAAGCTTAGGAATGGTTATGATGTTTTATATTATTTCTTTTCTCTCTTATACTCCAGTTCTCGATCATATGAGAGGAGGCCCAAATCTCAAGATGATTATGGGACTTGGCAGCTGGGTTATTGGTATTTTTGCTGTTATATTTCTATTTTACACCAATTCCTTTTTATTACGGGGACGTAAAAAGGAATTTGGTTTATATAACATACTTGGAATGGGTAAGTTTAATATTGGCCGTATTCTTCTGTGGGAAACTATTATGATTGGTGTATTTTCCTTGGTTATAGGCTTATTTATGGGCGTTATTCTTTCTAAATTTGCAGAACTAGGACTTGTAAATATAATTTTTGAGGATATCAATTATAATTTTCATGTGTCAAAAGCTGCTTTAACACAGAGTATTATTTTATTCAGCGTGATATTTATTCTTATATTAATAAATGGGTTACGTCAGGTACACCTCGCAAATCCTGTGGCACTGCTTCATAGCGAAAATGTTGGTGAAAAACCACCAAAAGCAAATTGGGTTTTTGGAATATTAGGATTTCTGTTATTAGGAGGCGCTTATTATATTGCAGTTACTATTGAATCGCCATTATCTGCCCTAATATGGTTCTTTGTAGCAGTCGTTATGGTGATCATAGGTACTTATTTAATATTTATTGCAGGTTCCGTACTATTTTGCCGTATTCTTCAGAAAAATAAAAGATATTATTATAACCCAAACCATTTCGTATCCATATCTTCCATGGTTTACCGTATGAAGAGAAATGGTGCCGGTTTAGCCTCCATCTGTATTCTTGGTACTATGGTACTTGTAATGATTACTGGTTCTGCATGTCTGTACTTTGGCGCCGAAGATAGTCTTCATAAACGTTATCCACGTGATATTGCATCCGAAATAACAGTAAATTCTATTGAGGGTTTAAGCTATGACAAGATAGATATCCTTCGTGGAAAACTCGAGGAACTTATTAATGAAAATCATGTGAATCCAATTGATGTATTAGATTATAGAACAGCAAGTATTGCAGGTTTGACTATGGACGGAATTCTAGATGTTGATGTAGATACTAATGAGTTTAGTACAGAGAATTTTGATGATTTGCGTCAAATATATTTTATACCTTTAGAAGATTATAACCGAGCAATGAAGGAAGACCATGTATTAGCTGCAGATCAGATTCTTCTTAGTACGGTAAGAACTGATTATAATTACGATACGTTTACACTAAAGGGTGGTAAGACCTTTACAATTGCTGAAAAAACAGAAGGATTTATAGGTAGTGGGGATATGTTCATGAATATTATACCCTCTATTATTGTTGTATTACCTGATTTGGAACATAATCTCCGTAATATCCTAGATAAGAAAGATGATAAAGACAATAAAATGTTAAGGCTTAACTGGTTTTATAGCTTTAACACAGACGAATCAAGTGCGAAAGAAATGGATTTGAAAATGCAGATACGTGAATTGTTCCGTAATATAGCTATTGAAGAGAACAAGGAAGGTTATATATATTCTAGTTATGTTGAAAGTCTGGAAGAAAATCGTAGTGATTTCTACAGTACCTATGGCGGACTTTTCTTTATCGGAATAATGCTTAGTACTGTATTTATATTTGCAACTGTATTGATTATCTATTATAAGCAGATATCAGAAGGTTTCGAGGATCAATCTAGATTTGATATCATGCAAAAAGTTGGTATGTCAAAGAAGGATATAAAGAAGAATATAAATTCTCAAATGTTAACCGTATTCTTTATGCCATTAGCGGCTGCAGTTATACATTTATCCTTCGCATTCCCAATGATTCGTAGATTACTAATGCTATTTAACCTTAGAAATCTCCCATTACTATTAACAACTGCTGGAATTAGTGTCGTTATATTTGCAATCTTCTATTCTTTAGTATACCGTATTACTTCCAATGCTTACTATTCCATTGTAAGTGGAACAAAATAGAGTAAAAGCATTATAGTAAATAATATATTATGCCAAGGGTAAAAGTCATATAGTGTTATAAAAGCTTAATGGGGTGTGGATATAATAAATCTCACACCCCTACATTCTGTACATTATTAGTGTAGTATTAATCATACAAAGGCACTGATAGAACTTTTACTTACTTCTTAAACTGCTTCCCAGTATGATCCACCGCATACTTTCCAGTATAGATTAACTCTGATACTGGTACGATTTCGTAACCCATATCTTGTAATCCCACAATTAATAATTCCAAAGTTTCCGCCGTATACTTCGTTCCACTGTGTAATAATATAATTGATCCATTTTCTAAATCCTTATTCTTTAATACTTTATTAAGAATACTATCTATTCCATAATCCTTCCAGTCCAAACTATCTATACTCCACTGAATCGTATGATACCCACATTCCCTAGCTGTTTCCATCACTGTATTGTTATAGTCACCATAAGGCGCTCGAAATAGATTCATTTGGATACCTGTAAGATTATTAACTTTATCATGAACTTGCATTATTTCACTCGCACATTCTTTTGACGATAGCTTTGTCATTTGTTCATGATTTTCACTGTGGTTACCCAAGTCATGACCTGCTTTGGCTATTGCTTTCACTGCCTTAGGATATTGACTCACCCATTCGCCAGTCATGAAGAAGGTCGCCTTAATTTTATATTTTTCTAAGGTGTCTAAAATCTTATTAATATCGTCATCTCCCCAGGCTGCATCAAAACTTAACGATACTTTTTGATCAATCGTATTTACACAATAAATGGGAAGATCACTACGACCACTTATCTTTGATACCGTTACCGCTCCTGGAATAACCTTTATGCCAAATCCAACAATTGCAATAATACTTAGAACAATAATTCCTATTTTTACGAATAAAGTTCCACTGGATAATTTTAATTCTTCCTCTCTAGGCTCAGGGTTAATTTCCAGCTTATCTTTCCATCCCATAGCGTCACCACATCATTATATTGTCTTGCTATAGTATATTAAGAACAGCTCGTTCCTTATTCTAAACATTCCATTAATGTTAGTAATCTACCATTCTCAATTATTTGACCTCTTAATATAAAAACAAGATATTTAATCAATATTATTTAATATCGATGTAAATACCCCGTTTACTTTCCATCATTTTTAATTCTCACTCATTATGGAAGCCATGATTTCCTGGCCAGTTGGTGTAGCACCAAGTCCGCCTTCACCAGTTTCACGTAAAGTTCTCGGTAAGGATTCTCCAATATCTCTCATTGCATCAATTACTTCATCCACCGGTATTCTACTACAAATTCCTGCTACCGCCATATCTGCGCAGGCAATTGCATTTACCGCACCTACTACATTCCGTTTAACACAAGGGACTTCTACTAACCCGCCCACTGTATCACATACTAATCCTAATAGGTTTTTTAATGACATTGCTGCTGCATGACCAATACTTGCCGAATCTCCTCCATTTAAATAGGCAAGCGCTCCTGCTGCCATTGCGCTTGCTGAACCAATTTCAGCCTGACAGCCACCTGCAGCTCCTGATATAAATGCCCTTGCTGCAATTACTTCGCCCACACCTGAAGCAACATACATGGCTTCTACCATTCGCTCAAGGGGTATCTGATTTTTTTCTTCATAAGTTAGTAGTACTGCTGGTAGCACTCCACATGCGCCAGCTGTTGGTGCCGCAACTATTTTTTTCATACAGGCATTGGACTCACCCATCTTTAAAGCCTTTGCTATCACGTCTCCCAGGAATGGTCCTCCAATTACTTTATTCTCACGAACAGCCTGATTCATCTTTTCTCCATCGCCACCAACTAAACCACTAGAAGATTTCAGATTCTTATCATAGGCTTTATCCGAAGACTTCATTGTCAAATATAGCAGCTTCATTTGCTGAAAGGACTCTTGCTCAGTAACCATCCTTTCTTCCATATCTTCTGCCAGAACCGTTTCCCAAAAAGACTTATTCGTTGCATTACCCTGATTAATTATTTCCTCTATTGATCGAAAGCTCATTCTTACCTCCACTTTTAAGCAGATATTATACCATCAAAATTCTGTGTCAAAGATGCACTTATTAATCTTGCCTTTCAGACAGCAGTTTAATTACTTGGTTAACTCCACAATACTTAGATATGTAACCTTTGTAATTCCCTTCGCCTCTTTTAACTCAATCAATGCTTCCTTCGGTACTTCTTGATCACATTCAATTATCATAACAGCATGTCCACCTCGTTTATCACGATTAATACGCATTGTACCAATATTTACTTCTCTCATCCCAAGGATAGAGGTCACTTGAGAAACTAACCCCGGTTGATCTACATTATGAACAATTAATGTAGGATAGCTAGCACTTATATCAGCCTCAACACCGTCTATTTGATTTATCAAAATCTGTCCTCCGCCAATGGAAGAAGCAAGAATATCTACTGTTCCTCCATCCCTGCCCTGTAATTTCATTAATACGGAGTTTGGATGTGCATTGCGAAGCTCAATACCTGAAAAATGATATCTCATACCTAACTGTGCTGCTACATCATAGCTATAGGGAATTCTTTCATCATCAGGCAACATACCAAGTAATCCAGCAACTAGTGCTTTATCTGTTCCATGCCCTTTACCTGTAGCTAAGAAAGAGCCATGCAAATAAAGATCTGCATAGCTTACTTCTTCCCTTAATATCTGCCTTGCGGTATAACCAATTCTTACTGCACCTGCGGTATGTGAGCTTGAGGGTCCAACCATAATCGGTCCCATTATATCAAAAATGTTCATGAGAAAATCCCTTTCCAAAGTTAATATCCTTTGTTCTTATTATATTACTATCATTCTTACTTCTGTTGTGTTGTTTTATTCTCATTTACAATAATCCGATCCAATACCGCTTTATATACCAGGACGATCTGCGCATCAATATAGCAAAACTTATTAGTAATAAATTCGTAGGTTTTATATATGAAGCATACACTCATCAATATTAGTGCAACTATCGTAAGCTCCGGCTGCAAATCCCTTGCAATTAAATAAATGCACGCGCCTAAATAAAATATGAAAGCAAGAAAAAAGTTTCTGCTAATTCGAAACGCCAATAACATAGTATCATTTAACCGATGGTGCATTTTTGTAATCGCTTTAATATCCCTATATTTCAACTTTTCATACATATCATTAAAAACTGTTTGACTACTACTGCCTACTTTTTCTTCTACATTCTTTTTTACAAAGGAAAAATAACGTTTATAATTTGTTTCGCCCAGCTCTTTACTAATTAATTTTTTAAATACGTTTGACATAGAATCACCTACTCCCAGTCTTTATTATGTTTATTCGTAACTACTCCGAACCAATCTGAATATTAATAAATTTGCAGTGAAAGTCATTAACAAAATATACTTTTTTAATTATCTATACTACTATTATTCGCCGAGGACAGAAAATAAACCTCTGCAATTGATGTTACCATTGGTTAAAATAACTATCTTTTTAAATAGAACGTTTTGAATAAGATAAATCTTCAACCTTTTGCAAAAATGTCTTTTTATACAAAAGATTTGCTATATTTCCATGACACAAAATCGACCTTAATTATTAACAGAATGTTCATAATATATCCATACTATAAACATATATGTCTTTTATAATCATAATCAAGATAAGTAATAAAACTTAATCTTAGATACACCTTGAAAAGCTAATAAGATAATTTTTTTCATAAAATAAGCCCGGCAGCTACCCTCCCCCTCTACCGGGCTTCTCCTCTATTTAAAGGAGAAAACAATTAATATCACAGTAGAGATGAAGCAGGACAGTTTATATCTGTCTTATTTTTTTGATTTTTTTTAAGTGTACATTACAGTAAATTTTCTTTCATATATAAATCAAGACAAAAAGTTCAAAAATGTAATTTACGTTCATGTTCTAATATATGGTCTGTTCATATTATTGTTGCTATTCACCCTAAGTCAGGTAGTTTTTACAATATAAAAAGTAATATATTTCTGTTTTACATGATTAGTATCTTAGATGGATATGATAAGTTTTACACAACTTAGGACATAAATCAACAGAAAAAATGAAAATAATACCTTATATTTAAAATTCCTTAAATTAAAGCTTTCCTATAGCTCAACTTTTTGTTATAATGTTCGGTAGAAATTTAAAGAATACACTCAGGAGGTATAATAATGGCAAACGTTACTATCATGGACCATCCGTTAATTCAGCACAAGTTAGGTATTATGAGACGTAAGACAACATCAACGAAGGAATTTAGAGATTTGGTATCCGAAGTTGCAATGCTTATCTGCTATGAAGCTACAAGAAATCTTCAACTTGCAGATATTGAGATCGAAACTCCTCTTGTGAAGACTATTGCCAAGGAAATTGCAGGCAAAAAGCTCTGTATTGTTCCAATTCTTCGTGCAGGTCTTCATATGGCAGATGGTATCTTAAACCTTATTCCTAGCGCAAAAGTGGGACATGTTGGATTATATAGAAATGAAGAGACTCTAGAACCAGTTGAATATTTTTGCAAACTTCCAACCGATGCTGATGAGCGTGAGATTTATGTCGTTGATCCAATGCTCGCTACTGGTGGATCAGCTTCAGCTGCAATTACTTTATTAAAAGCTAGAGGTATTACAAAAATTCATTTCCTTTGCCTAATCGCGGCACCTGAGGGTGTAGAAAGATTTACAAAGGCTCATCCTGATGTTGATGTTTACATCGGAAGTCTTGATGAGAGATTAAATGAAAAAGGTTATATCCTTCCTGGCTTAGGTGATGCAGGTGATAGAATCTATGGAACTAAATGACTAAAAAGATAAACCATATGCAGATTTATTTGTCATTAAAAAAATCGGACATTCCTGATATTATCGAATGTCCGATTTTTCTATTATTAGCTGTCGCTTTTCAAATTATATTTATTAGATAGTTGAAAACTTATAGATTGTAACAGTATCTAATTCTTTACCCGCCTTTAACATGCAGGATGGAAATGCAGGTGTATTACAGGAATTAGGAAAGTATTGTGTTTCAAAGCAGATACCACTCCTCTTATGATACTCTGCATCGTCTTTACAATTCGGACCTGGATTTAAAAAGTTACCTGAATATAATTGCATACCTGGAAGATCTGTAAAGACTTCCATTTTTCTGCCGCTCGTTTCTTCAATTAACTCTGCTACTCTCTCAACTTCAGTTCCGCTAATATCAAGTACATAATTATGATCATATCCACCTGCTATTTTTAGAGGCTCATAATCTGCATTGATATCTTGTCCGATTGTCTTAAAAGTTGTAAAGTCCATTGGTGTTCCCTTAACTTCCAGTAATTGTCCTGTCGGAATCAATCTATCATCTGTAGGTGTAAACTGTGACGCTTTTAACCAAAGCTTATGATTCAAAACATCACCTGAATTGTGACCCGCAAGATTAAAATAAGAATGATTCGTTAAGTTAACAATCGTATCGCGATCCGATACTGCATGATACTCTAATACTAATTCATTGTTCTCCGTCAAGCTATAGGTTACTGTAATATCAAGATTACCAGGAAACCCTTGTTCCATATGTGGACTTAATCTTGAAAACTCAACACTGATAACATCCTCATCTTCATATACTTCTGTTTCATACATATACTTATTATAGCTCGTACTGCCCGCATGTAGATTATTTGTACCATCATTTTTCTCAAGCTCATATATTTTACCATTTAGCTCAAACTTTGCGTCTGCAATTCGATTTGCGTTTCTGCCAATGAAAGAACCGAAACCAGGAGTGTTTATCTCATAACCTGCAATATTACTAAATCCTAGATTGATATCAGCAGCCTTTCCTTGTGAATCTGGAACAATGATGCTGACAATATTTGCTCCAAAATCAGTAAAGGATACTGTCATCCCATTTCCATTCGTTAATGTAAATAATGTTGTTTCAATCCCCTGCGCAGTTTTACCAAATGATTTTTGCGTAATCTTCATTTTTCTTTCTACTCCTCATTAAATATAGACATCTTAGCTTACAATTATAGCATATTACTATAAAATAGCAAATAAGAATTTCTGAATAACCTTTATTGACACCGTAAAGATACAATGCTATACTTAGACCGCATGAAAAACTATAAACGGATTAAGTGGTTAAATATTTAATATGTGTTATATTAATATACTGTTAAACATTTGACATAATAGGGAAACAGGTTCAATGCCTGTACGGTCTCGCCGCTGTATTTGAGGAGTTTGCTTTCACAAGTTTAGCTTGTAACTATCACTGGTTAATAGGAAGATAACACTTCCAAACTGGGAAGATGGAAAGCAAACAATGATTCAAGAGTCAGAAGACCTGCTTATTCCGGTACCATAGGTTCCACGAGGGTTGGACAGAGGTACAATAAGGAGCTGTTATACAGTTTCTTTATTTTACGCAAAGGTATTAGTGAAGTATCAACAAAGCTTATTTTGTAAGATATGAACTGGACCCGCGATAACTTGAAGAAACTTGCGTAATAGGTGTCTCCAAGTTGTCCTTTATCCTAACTCTAGGTTAAGGGATTTTTTTATGCACCAAATACATATTAATGCGTGAATTCGCTAAACGAAAGGAGTTAATTGATATGAAAAACAATAAAAATTTATGGAAAGTAGTACTTTCCTGTGCAGCTTTTGTATTAGTAATTGCTGCAATGTTTATGATTTATACGCAATTTAAACCTGAGGCACAAAAGGGTGCGAAGGATATTGTTGTAGAAGTGGTTATTCCTGATGAAAGCACTGAAGAATTTACTATAAATACAGATGCTGAATCACTTCGTCAAGCACTTGAGGAAAAAGAACTTGTAAAAGGTTCAGAATCAGAGTATGGTTTATTCGTAACAGAAGTAAATGGTCGTGTAGTAGATGATTCAAAACAGGAATGGTGGAACTTCACAAAATCAGGTGAGATGCTTTCTACTGGTGTTGATGATACAATGATAGCTGATGGAGATCATTATGAAATCACTCTTACCACAGGATACTAAAGAAGATTATTATTCTAATCATGCGAAACCACGGCTACCCATCCGTGATATTACCGTACTGGCTTTAATGAGCACTATCCTAATTATAACGAAGGAGGCAAGAAACTTTCTTCCCAACATTGAACCAGTTTCTTTACTTCTTATCATATATACATTGGTATTTGGATATCGGACGTTATATATCATATATACCTTTGTTATTGTAGAGGGCTTCCTATATGGCTTCAGCCTATGGTGGTTTTCGTACCTATACATATGGACAATACTGTTCTTCCTAGTGAGAATTTTTCGTAATGTTCGTAATCCGCTTTATTGGGCTGTTATATCAGGATTTTATGGCCTAAGCTTTGGTTTTCTCTATTCCCTAAGCATCGTAGCTATTGGCGGAGTAAATGCAGGAATTGTCAGCTGGATTAATGGAATTTACTTTGACATTGTCCATGGTCTTGGTAATTTTTTTATAGCACTATTGCTATTTAAACCAGTATATTACGTTATAAACAAACTTAATAAGCAATAAAATTGTCCCCATAATGCTAGAATTAATACATAAACAAGATGAAACGACAAGTCGTTTCACTTGTCATGAATAAAAAAGGCTATCCATTGGTATTCCCAATGGATAGCCTTTAATCAATCGTCTCAAACAATATAACACTATTTCTTTATAAATTAATTCGTATAAAAAAATTTATAGTTTAGAAAAAGGTACACTGTAAACCCAACATTGATTATACTCTTGTTACGTTAGTTGCCTGAGGACCCTTAGCTCCCTGAACTACTTCGAACTCAACTTCTTGGCCTTCTTCTAAAGACTTAAAGCCATCCATGTTAAGACCGCTGTAGTGTACGAATACATCGTTACCCTGCTCGTCAGAGATAAATCCAAATCCTTTTTGGTTGTTGAACCACTTAACTGTACCTTTGTTCATGAAAAATTCCTCCAAAATATATAATCTTGTTGTTGATTCCCAACAACAACTTCATGATAACACTCTTTCCTAATCATGTCAAACATTATTTGTCGACATAATAAGGAATAATGGTAAACTAGACCTTTTTAAAACAAAATAATATATATGAAACATATAACAATAATTGCTGAAATTGGCAAAAGTATTATAAATTTTCTATGCTTCGTCTTATGATGAAACACAAACATTCCTAGAAACGAGCCAATTCCTCCCCCTAGGAAAGAAGTTATTATTAATGTTCGCTCTGAAATGCGCCACTGCCTCTTGATTGCTCTTCTCTTATCTATTCCCATCATTGCAAATCCAACAACGCTTATGACAAGGAGATAGACTAGAAAAGCATTTTCAAAAGTTAATTCCATATCGGATTCTCTTCTCCTGAAAGATCAATACCCAGTTCCTTTAACTGCTTTGCCTCTACTAGATTAGGTGCCTCGGTCATTAGACAGGAAGCATCCTTCACCTTAGGGAAGGCAATTACGTCACGGATACTATCTTCTTTCGCCATTAACATAACCAAACGATCGAGTCCATATGCAAGTCCTGCATGAGGAGGAACACCGTACTTAAAGGCATTTAATAGGAAACCAAACCTTTCATATGCTGCTTCCTTTGTAAAGCCGAGTACCTCAAACATTTTTTCCTGTACATCACTTTGGAAAATTCTAACCGATCCTCCACCGATTTCGGTACCATTTAAGGTAATATCATAAGCCTTAGCTCTAACTTTTGCAGGATCAGTTGTAAGCAATTCTAAATCCTCATCCATTGGCATGGTGAAAGGATGATGTTTTGCTGTAAATCTTCCTTCTTCTTTTGAGTATTCTAATAAAGGAAACTCTGTAACCCAAAGGAATTTGTAATCATCTTTACGAAGAAGTCCAAGATTCTTAGCCAACTCAATTCTTAAGGCACCTAGTGATGCGAATACAGTATCATCTTCATCAGCAGCAAATAGCAATAAGTCTCCTGGTTTACCTTCCATTGCTGTAACAAGTGCGCTTAATTCTTCTTGTGTAAGGAACTTTGCGAAGGAGGATTTGTAAGAACCTTCTGCATCAATTGCAAGATATGCAAGACCTTTTGCACCATAATCCTTAACGAAGTCTACTAGTGCATCAATCTTCTTTCTTGGCATTTCAGCTTGTCCTTCTGCATTAATACCACGAACTGTGCCACCCTTGGCAAGTGCACCTGTGAATACACTGAAGCCACAGTCTTTCACAACCTCTGATACATTCTTTAATTCAAATCCAAAACGTACATCCGGTTTATCAGAGCCAAAGCGATCCATTGCTTCTGCATAGGTCATTCTTTGAATTGGCAGAGGAATATCAATTCCGATACTCTCTTTAAACATCTTATGAAGGAGGCGTTCATTAACCTCAAGCACATCTTCTACATCAACAAAGGATAATTCCATATCGATCTGTGTAAATTCCGGCTGTCTGTCAGCACGAAGATCTTCGTCACGGAAACACTTTACTATCTGGAAATAACGATCATATCCAGCACACATCAGCAACTGTTTAAAGATCTGTGGTGACTGTGGAAGAGCAAAGAAATTACCAGGATGTACACGACTTGGTACAAGATAATCTCTGGCACCTTCTGGTGTGCTCTTTGTTAATACAGGTGTTTCAATTTCTAAAAATCCCTCATCAGCCAGGAACTGTCTTGTTACAGTTGCAACCTTACTACGTAAAATCATATTCCTTTGTAAATCAGGTCTTCTAAGATCAAGATATCTATACTTTAATCTTAAGTCTTCCTTTGTTTTTGAATTCTCTTCTATTTGGAAAGGAGGTGTATCTGCTTCGGATAGAATACGAAGATCAGTTGCACGAATCTCAACATCACCTGTTGCAAGGTTTTCATTTACAGCACCGGAACGTGCCTCAACTTTTCCTACCACTGCAATAACAAATTCACTTCTAAGTTTCTCTGCTTTTGCAAAATTAACATTACCGCAATCGCTCTCCTCAAAAATGATTTGCAAAAGACCAGTACGATCCCTAAGATCTACAAAGATAATACCACCCTTATTTCTGCTCTTTTGAACCCATCCCATTACTGTAACGGTTTCCCCAACATTTTTATTGGAAATCTCGGTACAACGGTGGCTTCTTTTATAACCTTTCATTGATTCTGCCATGTTCGTTTCCATCTCCTTTATACTTATCTAAGTTAGCATAACTTATCTATACTTATCAATTCAATGCAATATATTTTAATTCATTTTAAGGGTTCTGTCCATAGGTTTTTTACTTGTAAAAAGAAAGCGAACCAACTTATCCACAGAATAAGTTGAATTCGCTCTCTTTATAAACATCTTAAGTGCTTGATTCTGAATAGTTACCATATTTTTTACTTCAACTGATAAATAACAATTGTGATTTATTCACCATAAACTACGTCAATACAGCTGCGATTTCTTGTAAAGGGCTTCACAAAATTAGTCCCGACTCTAACATGTTCGGTATGAACAACATATGCTTGTAAAGCAGCCTCACTCTCGAATACACTGTCTAAAAGAATATCCTTGTCCGAAGAAGCCTCCAAGGGATTTATAAACACCTCCAACGATACAATACCCGGAATTAAAGACTTAAGCTGTTCTAATTCCTGCTTTATTTGTAAAGCATGGCTTTGATTTTCTTCTACTGTGAACCCTTCTGCATAATTCCAACTAACTACGTGTTTAACCATTTTAACCTCCATCTGCCGCTTTATCGGCCTACAATTATTGATTTTGTACAAGTCCCAACTTAATTAATACCTCAACAAGCTTATCCGTGTCAATGGGTTTTGCAGCATATGCATCACATCCTATTTCAAAGGCATTCTGAACAAATTGTGCTTCAGCCAGCGCTGTAGTCATAATTATCTTAGAGCGCTTCTCTGCCAGGATTCCCTTCTGCTTCTCCAACTCCTTAATATGTTTTAACACTTTTACTCCATCTACCTTGGGCATCATAATGTCAAGGCAAATCAAATCATAAAGCTTATTCTCCTTCATCGAGATCAGGACCGCATCTAAGGCCTCCAATCCATCTACTACTATATCACATTCCCCATAGGTTGAGAGAAATTTAAATAAAAACTTTCTGCTTGTCATGTCGTCTTCCGCTATTAGTATTCTCATATGGTCCTCCTATCTCGTTTTAACGTTTTTTCATTTGTTTATTCCCGTTTATTTTTCTGAAGACTTATATATTTCTATTTCTTGATTAATACGTTCAATACATCGACTAACTTCCAGCCAGTTGTCACGTCTTGCAGCTAGCTCAATTTTAAAGGCTGTATCTTTAATATCAATCATTTCATGCTTTATTGACAGCTGCTTAATTTGATTAGCAATGAGCTCCGCTCTTTCTATATCAATTTCGTCTTTCATTTCAGTTAACAACTTTATCTTAGACATTATTTCATCAATTGCCGGGGCATCATAGTTCGCTAAGGGTTTTTCCGTTTCAAAAGAATAAATAATTTCACCATTATTGCCTAGTAAAATATTTTGAGGCATACTTTCTTCATTATACACAGTTAAGCGGTCTATGGTATGAAATAATTCTTCCATATGAATAGGTTTCGTAACATAGGCATCCATTCCCATACTTAAGAATCTTTCCCTGTCACCTGGCAATGCATAGGCAGTCAGTGCTATAATTGGTGTTCTTTGCTTACCTGATTCTTTTTTTCTAATATTCTTGGTTGCCTCTATTCCATTCATCACCGGCATTTGGATATCCATTAAAATCGCATCATATTTATGTTGCTCATAACTGGAAAGAACTTCTTTCCCATTGTCAGCTGTACTAACCTTATGCCCCTTTTCCAGAAGCATCTTACGAATAACTTTTTGATTAACCGGGTCATCTTCTGCTAATAGAATTTGTAAGGCTCTTTCCGTTTTTACAAAATTATGTGAAATTGTCTTATTCTGCTGTTCTGGTTTTCCAATTTTAAAGCTGACGGTAAAGTAGAACTTACTTCCCTTACCAAGTTCACTCTCCATTTCAATTCTACCACCCATCATTTCAACCAATTGCTTAGAGATAACTAGCCCTAAGCCTGTACCGGCATATTTTTTTGTATAGGTGTTTTCAATTTGAGAAAAACTATAAAACAACTTGGAAATATTCTCTTTCGATATTCCAATTCCCGTGTCAGTAACCGTAAATCTTATTGTCACTTCTTCACTGGTCATACCTAAATTCTTAACCGCAACTGTTACTTCACCTTGTTCTGTGAATTTAACAGCATTACTAATAAGGTTATTTAAGATTTGCTTTAGTCGATTGGAGTCTCCTATTAAAAATTCAGGCAAGGAAGATGGGAGTGTATATTCCAGCTCCAAACCTTTGTCTTTAACTCTTGGTAAGTGAGTGCGAATTACTTCATCTATTAAGTTTCTAAGACTAAAGTTATGCTTGGCCAGCGTCATTTTACCTGCTTCAATTTTAGAAAAATCCAATACATCATTTACAATTGTAGTTAATGAACTTGCACAGGCTTTTGCTGTTACCAAATTATCTCGCTGTTCCTCATTAATATTAGTTAAAAGAGTAAGATCAATCATTCCTACAATCCCATTAATTGGAGTGCGGATTTCATGACTCATATTAGCAAGGAACTCACTTTTCGCCTTACTTGCAGCTTCTGCTGCTTCTTTGGCTGATATAAGTAATGACTGATACCGCCTTAAGTCCTCCTCGGCATCCTTACGTTCTGTAATGTTATAACTGGAACCAATAAATCCTGCAAATTCACCATCATTATAGTAAGGAACTCCAGAAATAAGTCCCCATTGATGTCCATTACCTTTTTGTCGAACTCGCACTTCTAAATTAAAGGAGCTTTTTTCCTCTATTGATGAGTTAAATGTACTCCAAAAATTCTCTACCTCACCCGGACTAGAAAATTCTATCCAACTATTGTTGGAATTAACATGAAAGAAAGCTTCGGTAATTACATCCAAATCTTTATTGGAGTACTTCCAGTTGAATTTTTCATCTGCAAGCCATATATTAAAGGGTAGCTGATTGTGAATATTTGCAAGATAATCAATTGCTTCTTTTGCGTTAAGCTCTTGTATCTTATTCTTACTAATATCTACAAGAGTTACAGCAACACGTTTTACACCATCGAACACGATAGGATTTACACTTAATCGAAACCAAGCCTCCACTTCCTGTTCTTTTACCAGGTAACATACTTTCGTCTCAACATTAATGGTTGCTTCATTTTTACGATAGGCTCTATTTACAGCATTTCTAACATCACAGAATTTGCAGTTATGACCAGTTCCACAACCTCCATTACTACCTTTACAACCCACACAGTTAATGGTATCTCCAAAGCGTTTGCCTAGGAATTCATCTTTATCTAGATTAATAAAATCCACAAACGTTTCATTAGCTCGAATAATCGCAACATCCTCATCAACAATAACCATTCCATAGGGTGCATAATCAAATAAATAGTTAAGATTACTATTCTCATTCGACTGGCTAAGTTCTTGTTGCTTCTGTATTGTTACATCATGGAACACAACAACGATTCCGGTTGGGTTATTCTCCTCTATATTTAATAAGGAGCAAGTTACCGCTAAATATTTATCATGTAAATGGTCAAGTTTAATGATCAAATGCTCTGGTGATGACTCTGTACTTTGTCCTAAATTCAGTAAAAATTCAAATGGATTTGGACTCTCTTCCTGGCTTACAGTGGCATAGGACGGATATAGCTCATTAAAAGCTCTGCCAATTGTGTTATTTGCTTGGGTCTGCAAAATATTTTCTGCCGCTGAATTCATGTACTGAATAATACCTGCCATATCCAAAACAATAATTCCATCCCCTATACTTGCTAATATGGAAGATGGCAGCATCTTCCATTCCTTTAACATATTACTCATTCGTATTTTAACCTTTCTTATATTAACGTTAAAAACTAATACTACGAATTGTTTACTCGCAGGCTAAAGAATACATCTTGTGTGCAATTGCGTCCAAAGTAACTTGTTTTTCCACACCACCTATGTTATATGCAACCTTGGGCATCCCATAGACGACACTGGATTTTTCATCTTGTCCTAGGGTTTTTGCACCATTTCTCCTCATGGCTAAAAGTCCTTTCGCACCATCATACCCCATTCCAGTTAAGATTACTCCAATGGCATTTTTCCCTGCCTCTTTCGCTACAGATTCAAATAAAACATCTACAGATGGGCAATGACCATTCACCTTCTCGCCATAAAAGCATTCCACCTTATATCTTTCACCAATCTTTTTAATAACCATATGCTGATCACCCGGTGCTATTAGGACTTTACCCTTTTCTAAATAATCACCTGTTTTTGCTTCCTTTACCTCAAGATTTGTGGTTGTATTTAATCTTTCAGCAAACATACGAGAGAAATTTGGAGGGATATGTTGTACAATAACGATTCCCGGTACATCCTTTGGCAACTGCTTTAAGATACTATAAATAGCTTCCGTTCCTCCAGTGGAGGCTCCCATAGCAATTATCTTATCCGGATTCGCTCCTTTACTTGCATCAATTTGATTAACTACACTATTTATTTTACCGTGAATTTTTGCATTTGCAGCAATTTTAACCTTGCCTATTAAATCATAGATAAAGCTTTCCACACTGGTTTTTGACGACATATTGGGTTTACCCACAAAATCGATTGCACCTGCATTCATCGCATCAAAGACCGCTGATGACAATGCACTAACTACGATGATAGGGAGAGGATATTGTGGCATTAATCTTTGAACAAATTCCAACCCATTCATCTTAGGCATCTCCACATCACAGGTTACAACATCGGGTTCATATTTAAGAATTTGATCCCTAGCCTCAAAAGGATCACCTGCTGTTGCAACTACTTCGATGAAAGGATCCGAGCTCAACCCTCTTAGTAGAACTTCTCGAAATAGTATACTATCATCAACAATAAGCACTTTAATTCTCTTTTGCATCCATTACTTCACCTCACTTAAATTTTTCGGTACACAGCAGGCATTATATACTTTAAATCTGTCTCATCACGACCCAGAGATTCCGAATGTCCGATAAATAAATACCCTCCATTCTCCAAAGAATCACTGAATTTACGTACCAAATCACGTTTTGTTCTATCATCAAAATAAATCATTACATTTCGGCAAAAGATTACATGAAATTTCTTTTTAAACGGGAAAACAGGTTCCATTAAATTAAACTTTCTAAAAATAACCTCGTCTTTAATCTTTGCAGTAAATTCTGATTCTAATTCATTTTTCCGTTTTATGTAGTTTAACTTCCATTTTGAAGGAAGCGTCTCAATATCTTTATTACTATAAACACCATTGGTAGCCTCCTCCAGTACCTTACTGGATATATCAGTGGCTAATATCTTTGTATCCCAGTATAATTTTTCTTTTCCAAAAAACTCATCGATCAGCATCGCCAGCGTATAGGGTTCCTCTCCAGAGGAACATCCAGCACACCAAATTCTTAAATCATGATTAGTAATCTTATTCGATAATAGTGGAAGTACGGTTGTACTGAAGTAGTTAAAATGATCGGCTTCTCTCATAAAAAAAGTATGATTGGTGGTTATTTTATTCAACAATACCGTTACTGCTGTTTGTGTTTTATCTGAAACAATGTAATCATAATATTCGGTAAAGCTTTTGAACCCATTCTGTATTAATACATTTTGGAGTCTGCCCATCACTAAGGACTCTTTTTCCGCTTTCAAATGAATGCCATAATTGCTTTTAATAAAAGCAGCCAATTGCTCAAATTCCTTTTTTGTTATTGTAATCATTGGCAGCCCCTCCCTTGTAAGTAATATCCATCTATCTATATCATACAATTGATACTAATTCCAATGCAATACCAAGTTGGTAAAAATTGAAGAATTTTATCAATTGTATGATATCGATATAAAAAGTTAATTTAGGTTTATTATTTAGGTTTACTATTTAGGTTTATTATTTAGTATTTTCCAAATTCTTTATCACTTAAGATAATTTTGGGTTTTGATGTGGATTCCTTATACGTACTTGAATCTAAATTCCCTGCGTCTTTCTTATGAGCGTTCATATTCTCCAACATCGCTAAAACCTCTGGGCTTATATTCTCATAATTACCATAACTTCTTGTGGTTGATTTTAACTTAAATTTGCTAACGGTATCCTTAAGTAAGGCAGCTTGGCTAGAAAGTTCCTCGCTCGCGGATGCACTTTCTTCAGAGGTAGCAGAATTGGTTTGAACAACATTGGATACCTGCATAATACCTTGATTAATCTGTGATATACCCATTGCTTGTTCATTGGAAGCCACTGCGATGTTGCTTACTAAATCAGCTACTTTCTCAATGCCTACCACAATCTTATCTAGAGCATTGGCAGTATCTTGAGCAATTTTTGTTCCATCTTCTGCCTTCTTGATAGAACCAGCAATCATATCCGTAGTTTCTTTTGCAGCATTTGCAGAACGTGCTGCAAGATTTCTAACTTCTTCCGCAACAACTGCAAAGCCTTTGCCATGTTGACCTGCTCGTGCAGCTTCCACTGCTGCATTCAGTGCTAATATATTGGTCTGGAATGCAATATCATCAATTACCTTAATAACTTTTGAAATATTTGCTGAAGATTCATTTATTTCTTTCATTGCCTTCAACATTTCTTTCATCTGACTATTTCCATCCACAGCGTTTACTTTTGCATTTTCTGAAAGCTCATTGGCTTGATTTGCATTCTGTGCATTAATCTCTGTTTGGGAAGCAATCTCTTGTAAAGATGCCGTTAATTCTTCTACAGAACTTGCTTGTTCTGATGCACCCTGTGATAGAGCTAAACTGGAATCCGATACCTGTCTTGCGCCAACAGCCACCTGTTCAGACGCCGTTGCAATATTTGATAATACTTCGTTATTATTTTGTACCATTTGGGCTAATTTCTTACCAAGTAAATCATTTTCTGATCGTACTTCCACTTCTACCGTTAAATCTCCATCTGCAATTCGCTCCGTTGTGCGTGCCTGATCTCTGATATTATCAATCATTGTATTAAAGGATTTTGCCAAACTTCCGATTTCATCTTTACTATTGATATCTAGATTAGCATTTACATCTCCTAAGGCTAGCTTGTCAGCAGCATTTACCATCTTTTTAATTGGCTTACTGATGAGGCTGGAGATAGCAAACCCTAACGCTAATGCGATTGCAATTGCAACTAGTAAAATAACTGTCATTAAAATTACCAGCATATCATAATTAGCTTTTATTGAATCCAACTTCTCTTTGGAGGAGTTCATATTGTAATTGATTAACTCTTGAAAATCTGCAGCTGCCTGCTCTCTGGATTTCGTTACATTGGACAACGTTGCTACGGCTTCCTCAGTATTACCATTAATGATTAAATCCAGATTTTTTGTTCTCTCATCGCGGTAGATATTAAGGCTTGTAATTGCCTTGTCAAACATTTTTCTATCTTCACCATCTGCTGTTATAGTTTTTTCAAACTTATCGAGCAAAGCATTATCACTTTCTACTTTTTGTTGGATTTGATCCAAGCGTTCCTGCTGTTTACTTAAATCTGGATCATAAAGTAAATAAATATGTAGAGCGCGTATCTGCTCCAACTGCACTTGAACCGTACTTAAATCCTGAGCAGGTATAAAGTATTCTTCGTACATAGACTTTGTATTTTCATACATGTGGCTCATATTTAACACACCTACAGCTCCCACAACTCCTGTAAATATTGCCATTGCAATAAAGCAAGACAGTAATTTTGTTTTAATCTTCAAGTTATTAAACTTCATCCTTAATTCCTCCTGTGATCATTTTATCTGACTGGGTATAACAAAATATTTTAAAATATACTTCTAAATTTATTACTTTTTCTTTTGTACATGCGGTTTACTGTTTACTGTACCTCACTTAATGCCTCCAACTCATTCTCTGTCAGGAGTTTTTCACAGTCCAGAAGAAGCTTAACATCACTGCCATTCTTTCCTATTTTCTTAATATACTTATTGTTCACTGCTTTGTTAACCTGTGGGGGATCTACAATATCTTGTTCTAAGATAGTCGTAACCTCTGAAACGCTATCAACAATTAATCCAATGGAGATATCTTTAATATCAACCACAATAATACAGGTTCTATCACTATACTCTTTTTTCTCTTTCTTAAATCTCATTCTGACATCCATAACAGGGATAATTTTTCCTCGTAGGTTGATAATCCCCCGCACATATTCTGGTAACTCAGGTATTTCTGTAATTGCTTGAATCCCTATGATTTCAGTTACAAAGCTTATTTCGATACCATAACATTCATTACCAATTAAGAAGGTCAGATACCGATCCTTCTGGGTATCTTCTTCTAACTCCACCGTCGTACTTAAGATATCCTCCATTCTACTTCCTCCTTTTTGTACCTCATACTGTATAAGTATTATCTTTTTTATCTTCCAACCATTTGTGCTACATCTAAAATCAAGCTAATACTTCCATCTCCCAATAGCGTACAACCTGCTAGTTCTTTCACTTTCTTGAAATTTCTTATATAGTTTGGAAGTGCCTTGACCACAACTTGCTGTTGACCAATTAATTCATCGGCAAAGATGCAAACCGTTTTACCATCCTGCTCTAGCATTATGATAATTCCTTCATCAAAGTTGGTTACGGTAGTTTCCACTTTAAACATCTCGTGCAGTCTCTTTATTAAATAACACTGCCCTCTTACCATAATCATTTCATTACCATCAGGGTCGTTCAAAATATCTTTTGGTTTCGGCCTAAAAGATTCTTTTATGGCGATGGTAGGAATTGTATACCTTGCCTTCCCTACTTTTATATTCATTCCATCAATAATTGCCAAGGTTAATGGGATTTTTAGAAGAAATACACTTCCCTTGTCTGGAACACTTTCTACTGAAAGAGTTCCTCCAACGGATTCGATATTTTTACTTACAACATCCATACCAACTCCACGCCCTGAGAACTCAGTAACATTCTCATTGGTAGAAAAACCAGGAAGTAGAATTAGGTTAAAGATTTCTTTATCTGTCATATCCTCTTCATTTTTATATAACAGATGATTTTCTCTAGCTTTCTTTAGTATTTTCTCTTTGTCCAACCCCTTACCATCATCACGTATTAAAATATGAACATCGCTTCCTGCATTCTTGGCTTCCAATACTACCGTACCATTTTTTGATTTCCCTTTGTTCTGCCTATCCTGCGGCAATTCTATTCCATGGTCAATTGCGTTTCGAACCAGGTGCATTAACGGATCTGAAATGTGCTCTATAATATTCTTATCAACCTCTGTCTCTTCACCAATGATTTCAAGCTGTACTTCCTTACCGAGCTTTTTATTCATATCTCGTACAATTCGATGCATTTTATTGAAGGTTGCTGATAACGGAACCATTCGAATTGACATAACCATATCTTGAATATCCGAGGTTATTTTACTTAATTGCCTGGATGCTTTTTTAAAGTTATCTAAAGCTAATCCATCTAAATCAGGGTTTTGAACAACCATAGCTTCTGCAATTACCATTTCCCCTACAAGATCCATCAGCTTGTCCAGTTTCAAAACGCTAACACTTATAATGCTTTGTGCTACATTTGAATTAGATACTTCTTTCTCTGTCTTCCCCTTCACTTCAGAAGAATTAGTTCTGCTCTTTTCTTCCTTCCAGGCTTCCTGTGATACCGTTTCTTTTACAGATTCTATAATTGGAATTAAGCTCTCTGCTTCCTCACTGACCTGCGTTAGTTCTAAATCTCTTAAGAATATGGTTTGATTCAAATGCTCATAAAGCTTTTGATAATCATATTCTGTCTTTATGTAAATTTGAAAACCGGTCTCTCGTATAACAAAAATACTCTCATCACTATCTATAATGTCGGAAGGAAAATAACTTAGTTCAGTAGCAATTCCTGTAAGGTTGTGAATAACCGTATAGGCTCGTATATTCTCCATCTCACAGCCTTCTTCAAATCGTAGGATTGCTTTAAAGGTATTTTGCTCTATGCTTTGCTTTTGCCTTAGTTGACCTATGTAGTACTGATGTTTTTCTTCCTTTCCATCCGGCTCTGCAGAGGGTGTTTTTACTACTTCATTCTTCATCCCAAGCAAATACTCTTTCATTGACTCCACCAAATCTTCTGATGTACCGTCAGCTGGATTACCACTTTTAATCTTTTCAACTTCAACTTTAATAAAGTCGACACCTTCCAGCACCAAATCCGATAGCACTGAATAATCCAGTGCTGCTGGTTTTTCCTTTCGCAAAGAAAAGAATATATCTTCTATGGAGTGAGCAACTTTTGCAATATTGTCAAACAGCATCATGGCAGCTGAACCTTTAATTGTATGCATTATTCGAAAGATCTCATTAATTGCTGCTTCTCCAAAGTCATTTTCTTTCTCATTATTTAAGATCGACTGTTCCAATTGTTCCAAAAGCTGTTCCGTTTCAAATAAAAACATATCCAGTAATGGTTCATTTGTAAACTGTTCTGACATTGATACACCTCCCGTTAAACTTACGTAATTCGACAATTCTATTAATTATTGAGAAAACCTTCCTCAATCAGTTCAAATACCTCCTGTGTTTTATCTCTTAAGGAATAGGTACATTGATTAAGTCTCCAATTAAAACATAACTCTCGAAAAAATCCTGATAACATGACTGCTAATACTTGTGGCTTAGTGGTATTTTTTAGTTTTCCATCTTTTACAGCGGCTTCAATCAATTGGGTAAGTATTGCCGTTCTTTCCTGCTGTATTACTAATATCTTCTCTGATAGATCCGCTTCATACCGTAAAACATCAAAAATCTGTAGAATAGAAGTTATTGCCGGATAATTTTCATAATACTCTGCATAAGAATTAATAATGAACTTTAAAGCATCTAATGGCTTAAGTTCTCTCATCTTAGCCGTTTGAAGAAGGTCAGCATCATATTGCGTGAAATAATCCAATACACCAATTAAAAGCTCGTTTTTACTCGCATAATGCCTAAAAATTGTTGCCTCCGATACCCCTTCTCTCTTAGCAATTTCCCTGGTCGTAAGCTTCTGAATTCCAATTTCATCAATAAGCTCAATCGTGGTTAATATTAACCGTTCTTTCCTATGTAATAAACTATATCCCATTTTATCCACCTACCGTAGTAATCACTTACATCTGTCTTTATTATATGAATGCCGTCGCATTTTGTCAACACAAATCTATAATGTCGGAACACATTTTTTTAACAGAATGGACGTGCAAATCTTGCTACAATAGATAGGCGAAAGTTTACTTTCGAATATCTATTGTAACAAAGTTTGTAGGGCTCTCTGCCTAAGCGAGATGCAAAGCAGTGAATACGAGCTTATGGCTAAACTGTTACATATTCTATTACTTTTAGCCATGTAAAAAGCCCAGAGAATCAAATTACAATGATTCTCTGGGCTTTACTCTTACTTATTATCAGTCTTACTTATTTTTAGCCTTACTTATTTTTAATCTCATTGTTTCTAAATTCTCTTGCTAGATAAAATATTCAGCTATTTTATCTAAGGTTACTTCTGTTTGCTCACCGGTTTCCATGTTTTTAATATTAGCCTTATTATTCGCTAATTCATCTGCACCTATTATTACAGTATTCTTAGCTCCAATTTTATTGGCATACTTCATCTGTGCTTTTACACTACGATCCATATAGTCAGTTTCAACTATGACTCCAATATGGCGAAGCTCTCTAACAATCTGGAAGGCAGCAGCTTTTGCATCCTTGCCTAGGATGCCAACATACAAAGCAACCGCTGGCTCTTTTTCAAGTTCCACTCCTTCAGCTGCCAACTCGTTAATCATACGTTCAATACCAAAGCCAAAGCCTACCGCTGGAATATCCTGCTTTTCATCTATTTCGTGTATTAAGTTATCATATCTTCCACCACCACAAATGGTAAAGCCATCTTCATTCACAAATTCAAATACCGTCTTAGTATAATAATCCAAGCCTCTAACAATCCCTGTGTCTACTTCATAAGGAATGTTCATTTGCTCTAATAAACCTTTTAACTCTTCAAAATGCTGACTGCATTCCTCATCCAAGTATTCAATTGATCTTGGTGCATCTTTCATAATTACTTTACAGATAGGAACTTTACAATCAAGAACACGAAGGGGATTTTTAACCATTCTTTCCTTACATGTGGAACAGAGCTGATCCTCATGTTTGTTAAGGTATGCTAAGAGTGCTTCATTATAAGTCTTTCTACATTCATTGCAACCAATGCTGTTGATGTGAAGCTTAGCTCCTTTAATGCCTAATTCCTGCATAAATTCATTTAGTAAGGTAATCAATTCCAATTCAGCCATAGGACTCGCAGAACCAAAGAATTCAATACCAAATTGATGATGTTGACGAAGACGACCATTTTGAGGATTTTCATAACGAAATGCTTGTGTAAAATAAAATAATTTTGTTGGCTGACTTTCTGCATATAAACTATTTTCCAAATAGGCACGAACCGCTCCAGCAGTACCTTCCGGTTTTAAAGAAATGCTACGATTTCCTTTATCATCAAAGGTATACATTTCCTTTTGAACTACATCTGTGGTTTCACCAACACCTCTTTGAAAAAGAATTGTATGTTCAAAAGCAGGTGTAATAATTTCCTTTATGTTATATGCCTTACAAATCTTTCTGGCAGCAGCTTCGATTACGGTACGCTTATGCATATTTGCACCGTACCAGTCCTGCGTACCTTTTGGTCTTTGTGTAATCATGTTCTATTCCTCCGTTCAACCCATTTTATTTACATTACAACAGTTCTTCATTATATTCAAGAAATTTCTGCTTACGTGAAATCATCTCATCAATTCGACTGATATAATCGGTAACACTTTTTACATTGTCAACACGCTCAATTCGATTCTCTGCATGGAATACAAACTTGGACATGGCACCTGCACCAAGTGCCAGAATTGTCTGTTTTTCCTCCATTATTAGAATATTATAAAGGCCTTCTTTACCATATTTAGAATATCCGGTATTCTCGAGATTCTCTTCCATATTCTTCTGTCTATAGAGATAATAAGGATAATAAGCGTTACCAGCTGCATGCTCTACTGTCTTCTCTAGCATAAATGGAACATCGGTGGCTTTTAATTCAGAATAGTTTTCTTTCTCTGTATTTAACCTTGCAGCCCGCTTTAAGGCAAGGGTATGAACTGTAAGCCCTTCTGGATCTAATTCATTAATCTGATGAAGGGTGTCAATTACATCCTCTGGATTTTCTCCTGGTAAACCAATGATGATATCCATGTTTATATTGGTATGTCCAACCTCTCTTGCTAAAGAAAAGGCATGTCTTACTTCATCAATTGTATGCTGTCTGCCTATGATATCTAAGGTTCTTTGCTGCATACTTTGTGGATTAATACTAATTCGGTCAACGTCATAGTCCTTTAGGACTTGAAGCTTTTCTCTCGTGATACTATCTGGTCTTCCTGCCTCTACACAGAATTCTTTCACATGGGCAAAGTTAAAACTTGCTTTCACAAGTTTCAATAACCTTTCCAGCTGATTAGCACTTAAGGTGGTTGGCGTTCCGCCACCAATATAAACCGTTGTAAGCTTTTTATTCAAAAGACAGGTAGCCGCATATCGAATTTCTTTTTCTAAGGCAGTAAGATAATCCTCGATAAGATTAGCAAATTTCACTGCCGAGTAAGAAGTAAAAGAGCAATAAAGGCAGGTTGTCGGACAAAAGGGTATCCCAATGTAGATACTATATCCATTTTGGTAATCCATCTCCTTTAACAATTCTCTCTCTCTTTGCGCTATTTGTATGCTTAACTTAGTCTTAGTAATTGAGCAGAGATATTCCTTTTGCATCTTATCAAGAATATCAGTTTCACTTAAGCCCTGATCCAACATTTCGTATACTAACTTTGTGGGACGAATACCAGTTAAGATACCCCAGGGTAAGGTCTTTTTGCAGTAGTCAGATAACACTGTATAAAGAATTCTTTTTAGAGCGTTCTTGTATAAGGGTTTGGGAAGTCCTGCTGGAATTTCATAATCTGCAGTTTGAATACCTGATTTACTTCCCTCTATTATTAATCTATCTTCTAAAATAGTTAGATGAATTACTTTAGAATCCTCTGCTTTTAATTCTTCTATTTTGAAATCCTCTGCTTTAGAGATTTCCTCTTCCGAGTTCACCTTTACTACTTCTAAAGGAAAAAATGCTTTAAAAAGTGGGTAGACATCATTTTCATATATTTTATCTGATAGCACTATAGTAATGATACGTTTTACCTCCCAACAATACTTATAGGTTGAGATAACTATTGTTAACTCTTTCATGGCCAATGGTCGTCGAGGGTCCATGGCCAGGATAAGCAACAACTGAATCCTCCAGTACCATTAGTTTTGCTTTTATCGCTTCTACCAATGTTACATAGTCACCTGTTGGTAGATCAGCTCGGCCAATCTCCTCAAGAAATAAAGTATCTCCGCTTATTAAAACTCCATGGTCTATAAAGTGATAGCACGCACCACCTTGGGTATGACCCGGAGTATGAATTACTTGAATACTAAATCCAGCGATATCCAGCAGCTGTCCATCCACTAACAAAATATCAGGAGTTAGACTACATGCTTTACCAGAAAACTTTAACGACAGGTTTAAGTTTGGATTGGCAAGCAAAGCAGCTTCCTCTTCCTGTGCATAGATTGCTGCACCTGTTATCGTTGCAAGTTCTCTTGCCGCCAATATATGGTCGAAATGACCATGTGTGAGAAGGATTGCCTTACACACTAGGTCATTCGACTTTAAATATTGTTCAATTAAATCGGCATTATCCGCCGGATCAAATACAATTGCTTCCTTGGTTTCTGTCTGACTCACCACAGAACAATTGGTCTGTAATGCACCAAGCTCCAATGTTTTTACTAAAATACCGCTCATAATCCTCATACCTTTCTAAATATCGTATTTAGCCTGCGGTTCTCTCAATATCAAGAATACTTTCCACATTACGTATTTTTGCTATGATCTCATTTAATTGTTCTTTTCCATGAATTTCAAAACCAATACTAATGGTAGCCGTACCCTGTTTACTCGTTCGTACATTCATGGATAATACATCAATTTTGTTTTCAGTCAGAACTTTAGAGATATCCACTAATACACCGCTTCGGTTATTTGCAAAAATTTTGATTTCTGCGCTATATACTCCGCCGTTAGTTTTTCCATCTGCCTCATTCCACTCTGCATCAATTAAACGCGCACGATCTTCTTCTGCTACATTAATAATATTAATGCAATCGGTTCGATGAATGGATACACCTCTTCCTCTGGTAACAAAACCAACAATTTCATCACCTGGAACTGGACTGCAACATTTTGAAAAACGAACTGCTACATCATGGATACCTTCAACAACAATACCACTTTTTGATTTCTTTTTAGGAGTTCTTTCCTTAATATCAGCGATGGTTTCAAGAACATTATCATCCGTAATCTCTTTTTTATTCTTCTTTTTATATTCGTCCAGTAACTTATTAACAATCTGACCTTCTTTTAGACCACCATGCCCTACAGCTGCCAGCACAGAATCCCAGTCACGGAAGCCATATTTGCGCATCACTACACCTGTAAATTCAGGTTTCATTAAATCGCTAAGTACAATCGCTTTCGCTTTACAGTAAGCAACAATCAATTCCTTACCTCTGGTGATGTTATCATCTTTTAGCTCAGATTTAAACCAGTTATTTATCTTATTCTTTGCCTGTGTACTCTTAACAATGGATAACCAGTCTCTACTTGGACCTTTCGAATTTTGTGAAGTCATGATTTCAATACGATCACCATTTTGAATCACGTAATCAATCGGAACAAGTTTATTATTTACTCTTGCACCTACCATCTTATTACCGACAGCACTATGAATGCTATAAGCAAAATCTATGGGGTTTGAGCCAGCTGGCAGAGTCTTTACATCTCCTGTTGGGGTAAAAGCATATACACTGTCGGAAAAGAGATCAAAATCACTTTTAATCAAACTCAAGAATTCCTTGTTATCCGACATGTCCCTTTGCCATTCCAAGACTTGACGGAGCCAGGTTAATTTCTCTTCTTCTGCCTTTTCAGGATTATCCTTACCATCTTGCCCCTCTTTATATTTCCAGTGGGCTGCAATACCAAATTCAGCGGTACGATGCATGTCATAAGTACGGATTTGTATTTCAAAGGGAGCACCTTGAGGTCCAATTAAGGTTGTATGAAGGGACTGATACATATTTGGCTTTGGCATTGCAATGTAATCTTTAAAACGTCCGGGAATTGGTTTATACATTTCATGAATTACACCCAGTGCCGCATAGCAATCCTTAACGGAATCAACAACAATTCGTACTGCAAACAAGTCAAAAATTTGTTCCAGTGTCTTATTTTGATTTACCATTTTCTTATAAATACTAAAGAAATGCTTTATTCGACCGTCTATTTTTGCTTGAATACCTGCGGCTTCCACATGCTCTCTTACTTCATCCACTATACTATCAATATAGGCTTGTCTTTCACTTCGCTTTGTCGCAATTTTTTCTGATAGATCCTTGTATACCTCTGGTTCAAGATACTTAAGGGAAAGATCATCTAGTTCTATTTTAATTTTACTGATACCAAGTCTCTGCGCAATAGGTGCATAGATATCCATGGTCTCTCTCGCTTTTTCTTTCTGCTTTTCTGGAACCATAAATTTTAAAGTTCTCATGTTGTGCAGGCGGTCAGCAAGTTTTATCAAAATAACACGAATATCCTTTGCCATGGCAAGAAACATTTTTCTTAGATTCTCGGCTTGAAGTTCTATTTTATCCATATTTAACTGTGTTAACTTTGTTACGCCATCCACCAGGAGTGCAATCTCCTCGGAAAACATGGCAGTAATCTGTTCATTGGTTAACACCGTATCTTCTACAACATCATGCAGAATACCTGCTATAATGGTTTCCTTATCAAGTTCCAAATCTGCAAGTATGTTGGCTACGCAAAGAGGATGAATGATATAAGGCTCACCAGATTTACGCAGTTGATCCTTGTGGGCATTATCAGCAAGCTGATAAGCCTTCTCCACTAAGGAAATATCTGCAGATGGGTGATAGCTCTTTATTTTATCAATCAATTCTTTATAAAGAATTTCAGGCGCAGTAAAATCAGCAGGTACGTTGGTATCTGCATTATAATCAATTTCATTTCCTGCGAATTCTTTATGTTCCTCCATAGTTAAACCTCCATTATTGCACCTGGCACTTTTTATAACCTTGAATTAAGAAATCGTTGTATTATTTCTTCGAATTACTTGCCTTCATATTGAATTACGGCTTCGACGTCATAGCCTTCCAGCTTCTTGCGCCCCTCTAAGCCTTTTAATTCCATAAGGAAGATAATCTTAACAACTTCACCACCCAAGGATTCAATTAACTTAGTTATTGCTTCGATTGTACCACCAGTAGCAATCAAATCGTCCACAATAACTACTTTTTGCCCAGGCTTAATTGCATCTTTGTGCATTTCAATTGTAGCCTTACCATACTCAAGATCATAATCCATTGAAATTGTTTCACAAGGTAATTTACCTTTTTTACGAATTGGGATAAAGGGTTTATTTAAATTATAAGCAATTGGCACACCAAAAATAAAGCCTCTGGATTCTGGTCCAGCAATTACATCAATATCAAGACCATCTAAAAGCTCTTGCATCTGATCAATTGCAAGTCTTAACCCATCCTTATCCTGTAAAATACTTGTTACATCACGGAATACAATTCCTGGCTCCGGAAAATCTGGTATACTTCTCACATATTCTTCTATCTTTTTCATTCTATAAAACCATGCCTTTCTCGACTTTTCTCAAACCAACCCATTTTCACTCATTCTATTGGATTACAAAAATATTGATTTGATGCTAATTATATCACTATATTTATTATTACGTAAAGAATATTTCATAAATCGATTTAAAAATCAGTATTTCGCCGTAGTTAGAGTTCTTATTTTTACCATTATTTCATGCTATCTATAGTTTTGAATCATGAGTTGTATGCTTCTAAAACCATTGTACTCATTTATTTTAGGGAAATAAGTTACCGATATAGTTCCACTAAAACCACGTCCTGTCTTAAGTTTTTCTGCTTCCTGACTTCCATAAGTATTCCCAATGTATTCAAAAAAATCATTCACATTTCCAAAATAAACAGCATCAAGTTCTCTACCATACTGATTTTCTACTCTTAATCTTAAACCACTTGCATTTTTACCAATGATAAAAGCTGATTTAATCTTTAAATCTTTCTCTGCAAAGAGCGGTTTCTCATTGGCTTTTCCAAAGGGCTCTAATAGTCTTAATTCTTCCACCAACTCCTCATTGATAAACCCAAGCGGGAGATGAATATCTATGGTTACTTTAGGAACTAACATCTCCCAGGTCAATGTGGTATTGGCATTCAGTACTTTTCTTAATACCTCCACATTTTCAGGTAATATGGATAATCCCGCTGCCATGGGATGACCACCCATCTTAATAAAGAGGTCACCGCACTTTTGTAACTCTGCTACCATATTGTATGCTTCCATTGAGCGTCCGGAACCTTTGATACAATGATCTCCTGCAGTCAAAATAATGGCAGGTCTGCTATATTTCTCTCTTATTCTTCCTGCGATTATTCCTGCGATACTTTCATGACAATCCTCTAATAAAACCACCAATACTTTATCATTCTTAAGTTCGCTGTTTTCTATTAACTGAATTGCCTTATCTACATTCTGTGCTGTCATATCTTTACGAAGATCATTTAAAGCTCTGACTTCGGTTGCCAATGTAACCGCTTCTTCCTTTGTCTTGGAAAGAAGTAATTCCAAACCTTTTTTAGCAGTATCCAGTCTGCCAGAAGCATTAAGGCATGGTCCAAGAACAAATCCCAAATGGAAAGCCGAAAGCTGTGTAATATCAACGTTGCTTGCTTCTGTGAGTGCCAATAATCCCAGATTTTTTGTTTTCTTTAGAAGTGTAAGTCCATGATGAACAATAATACGATTCTCTTCTATCAAATCCATAACATCACAAACCGTAGCAATTGCTACATAGGACATTAATTCAAGGAGAAATTCTTCCCCATCTTCTAAGTTAAATTGATGTACCAGAGAAATACATAATTTATAAGCTATTGCTGCGCCGCATAAACCTTTAAAAGGATATTCACAGTCTATGCGCTTTGTATTTATTATGGCATCTGCTATCGGTAGAACAATTTCTCCCTCGGTCGTCTGCACCAAGCTATGGTGGTCTGTTATAACAACAGTCATTTGCAGACTTTTTGCTAATGCCACCTGTTCCATGGCAGCAATACCATTATCGCAGGTAAGCAAAGTATCGACCTGATCCTGATACGCTGCCTCTACAATTCTTGAATTAATTCCATACCCATCCTTAATTCGATCCGGTATTTCATAATCCACCTTTGCACCTAATTTTGACAAGGTCTGAAATAGAATGTAGGTTGATATTACCCCATCCACATCATAGTCACCTATTATCCTGATATGTTTACCCCTTGATATTCTATCTGCCAATAAATCCGTAGCTTTATTCATATCCTTCATCAGACTATAATCATAAAGTTTTTCTATTTCCGGATATAGAAAGGCTCTCATTTCTTTTGTAGACTCTAACCCTCTATTTACAAGACACCTCGCAATAACCTCACTCACGTTACATTCCTGCATAATGAGATTAAAGTCTGCTTTTTTATTCTTTAAAACCCAATTTTCCATGGAGTCCCCCAAATTATCCCCTCATGAACATGCTGCCAAACTATAAATTTGAGCACCTGCACAAATTCACCTGAAAAATCTTGATTTTTTCAATCTATTCAGCCATCGCAGCTTGTATCATGATAGAGCATTCCACACGTTTTTTCATTAGCTCGCAGCCGATATCATAGGTATTGTTAATATCGCCGTGGAACTTAAAGGAGTTTGCAGAACATCCACCGCTGCAATAAAATTTCGCAAAACAGTTCTTGCACTTCTCTTTGGAATACACGTTACAAAGTTTAAATTCATCTCTTAACTCCGGTGTTTTTACCCCTTCGTAGACATTTCCCATTAGAAACTCTGCTTCACCAACGAATTGATGACAGGGATATAGGTCACCCCAAGGTGTTACTGCCAAATATTCCGTGCCTGAGCCGCATCCGGATAAGCGTTTTGCAACACAGGGGCCACCAGATAGATCAATCATAAAATGAAAGAAGTTAAAATCCTTTCCTTCTTTCTTATATTCTAAAATCAATTGAGCTAATTTATCATATTCTTCATATAATTTTGGAAGATCCTCTTCCGTAATTGAGTAGGCATCCTCTGGTAATGCAACAACTGGCTCCACTGATATTTGTTTGAATCCAAGATCAGCGAGATGTTTTACATCCTCACTAAAATCTAAATTATTATGGGTAAAGGTACCTCTCACATAATAATTTGTTTGATTTCTGCTCTCTGCAAGTTTTTGATATCTAGGAACAATCAAATCATAACTTCCTTTACCGTTCCTGCTTGGACGCATACGGTCATTGACTTCCTTACGGCCATCAATACTAAGAACTACATTACTCATTTCTTTGTTGGCAAATTCCATAACATCATCATTTAACAGAACGCCATTAGTTGTTAAGGTAAATCGGAACTTCTTATTATTTGCTTCTTCCAGACTTCTTCCATAAGCCACCAGGTCCTTTACCACTTGGAAATTCATTAATGGTTCACCACCAAAGAAATCTATTTCAAGGTTTCTTCGTTTACCGGAATTGGCAATTAAGAAGTCTATCGCCTGTTTACCAACTTCATAGCTCATAAGCTCGCGATGACCTTTGTACTCCCCTTCCTCTGCAAAACAATATTTACAGGCAAGGTTACAGTCATGGGCAATATGTAAGCAAAGTGCCTTTACGACAGTAGAACGCTGTTTAAAATCTCTTATATACTCTTCATAAAGATCCTTAGTAAATAGAGCGCCATCTTTTATTAATTCCTCAATATCTCCAATTACTTCCTGAATCTGATTTACAAGAGCTTCGATATTCTCCGTAAAGTCCTCTTGATTATCTGTAATTTTAGCCATATGCTCTGGACAGGAATATTTCTCCACCATTGCGGTGATAATATCTCCTTTGCTGTTCTTCTCATATAGACCTATGATATCATATGCCAAGTCATCAACTACATGGATCATACCGCTATTAACATCTAACACGATATTATATCCATTACTCTTAAATTGGTAAACCACTGTTATTCCTCCCTAACAATACTGCAATTAATTGCAGAGCTTGCGGCCCACAGGCACGCATGATTAAAATGCTTTTATTTCACAACGAATGGGGACTGGCTTAAAATATCCTTATTAAAATAAGAATATTTTAAGGCAGCCCCATAATGATACAAAAGGTGCCTCAAGATACACGTTCGTCTTAAGACACCTTCAGTTTCGTCATTTCATGTAAATGCTGAACCAGATTCAGATAGTGCATTCTGTGGTGACTTAAGTCACCCTCTATGTACATTCAACTATTTGTTTTCACAGCTCTGATTGCCAACTGTGCAGGATGTCTTGCAAGCTGATTGACATGATGTTTGACACTCTCCACAGCCACCCTTTTTCAAGGTGTCTTTGAGGTTTCTTGTGTTCAAAGTCTTGATATGCTTCATGATTTGCCTCCTTAGCATCGTTTTACTTCTACACATTATAGCATAATAATCCAAATAAGAAAAGAGTTTTTTATTACAGTTTAGCTTTGCAAGATTTTGCTACAATAGATAGCTGAAAGCTTGCTTTCGAATATCTATTGTAGCAAAATCTTGTAAGGCGCTCTGGCAAAGCGAGATGGAGCAATGCGGAATTGAGCTTAGGCTAAACTGTTATATAATAATAAGTTCCTTAATATGGTATAATACATATTGAAACAAGCATTTATAGTATGATATAATGTGACATATCGTTATCATTACTACCTAGACAAAAGGTAGTAATCTTTTGATTGAATATATAAATCAAAAAGAAAGGATTGGCCAAAGCAATGAAGAACTTTATTATTACGACCGATACCACTTCCGATTTACCGGAAGATTATTTGCAGAAGCATAACGTTAGCCTCCTGCCCCTATATTACAATTTAAATGGAACTATTTACGGAGATGAAAACAAATTAACACCAACCGAATTTTATAATATTATGAGACAGGGTGCTCTTCCAACAACTATGGCGGTAAATCCCGAGCACGCCAGAACAATCTTTAGTGGTTTATTAGATCAAGGTTATGATGTCTTGCATATTGCCTTTTCTTCTGCCCTAAGCGGTAGTTGTTCTGTATCTGCTACTGTTGCTAGAGAACTCTGCGACGAACGCGAAGGAGCAAAAATTCTAGTTGTGGACTCCCTTTGTGCTTCTCTTGGCGAAGGCCTGCTGGTACATAAAGCAGTCCAACTAAAAGAAAATGGTTCAACAATAGAGGAAGCCTACGAATGGTTAGAGCAAAATAAACTTAATCTATGCCACCTGTTCACTGTCGATGATCTTTTTCACTTACACCGCGGTGGTAGAGTTTCCAAAGCAAGTGCAATTATTGGTACTTTAATTAATGTCAAGCCAATTCTCTATGTAAACAATGAAGGTAAGCTTATCCCTTTACACAACGTTCGAGGAAGAAAAAAGGCGCTAACAGCATTAGTGGATCAGATGGAAGTCAGAGTGAAAGAGGATATTACCCAAAACGAAATCGTATTTATCAGCCATGGTGATTGTCTTGAAGATGCACAGTTTGTTGCCGATCTTGTACAGGAACGTTTTGGCATCCAAGAACATCTAATACACTTTGTAAGTCCTACCATTGGTGCTCATTCCGGCCCAGGTACCGTAGCTCTATTCTTTATGGGTACAGAAAGATAAGAGTTATGTAATTCATCAATCACAATATTTTCACCTTAAACAGCCTGCTGCAAAAGTACACTATTGCAACAGGCCGTTCTGTTTTTCATAGGTATAAATGTTACTTATTAGATAACCTATTTTATTTTAAACCGATATTAGGATGTAATTGGTATTCTCAAACTTTCCGTCCATCTCCAGCCATTACCGGAAGGAGTCCCCATTATGAAGATTACTGATTACTTCAGAAATTCTATTTTTTGCGTCCTCACCTGTTGTCGAACTTTCTACATAGTTGATTAACTGCTTTTTCTCCTCTTCGGACAAATTTGCAAATTTAGTCATCGCCTTCATATCAAGCGCCATGCGCATACCCAAGCCAACTGGAAGCTCTAGATCTTGATTTATCAAAGTCATGTCGTTGCTCCTTTCTTAAAAACTACAAATAAACTCTTATGAGCTTAACTTTATCCTATAAAACTCATTTAAATTTATTAAGTGTTACATCCATAGTATTTGATGCTTTTAAACTTTTATGTGATATTTTTCTTCCTTATTCTGTTTAATTCGTTATTATCATACAATTCTAATTTATATTTGTACGGCTTAATTGATAATATTATTTACAGAACCTTTCACACATTTCAATATCCTAACACATACGAAAAAGAGTCTCCAAACAAGTGTAAACTCATTTTGAGACTCTTTTTTAATTCATATTTTATTTTGTAAGCTCAATATATTGATCAATTAAGCCTTCCACAGCTTTTAAGCTAGTTCTCCAGAACTGTGGATCTTCAAGATTAATATCAGCCACACGTGCAGCATCTTCCACACTCTTAATGGTAGTTGATCTTAATAGTTCTTTGTATTTTGGTACGAAACTTTCACCTTCAGATTTGTATTTCTCATAAAGTCCGCGTGCAAATAATCCACCAAAGGCATATGGGAAGTTATAGAAACTAACAGCATCCGAATAATAATGTCCCTTAAGCACCCACATATATGGATGTAATTGCTCATGATCAAGTCCATCTCCGTAAGCTGTTTTCTGTGACTGTAACATAATCTCTTTTAATTCATCAGCAAACAAGAAACCTGTTTTGGATTTTTCAAATACTTCAGTCTCAAATAAATATCTGGAATAAATATCACAGATAATCTGTGTAAAATCCTGAAGCTGACTTTCAATAAGCGCCGCTTTCTCCTTGCCTTCTGCTTCGTTGATCGCTGCCTCCATAATAAGCGCTTCATTAAAGGTGGATGCTGTTTCTGCTACTGGCATGCTGTAATCACAATTTAAAGGAAGATGATCTTCAATGTTAAAACCATGATAAGCATGGCCTAACTCATGTGCTAAGGTTACTACATCACTTAAGGAACCAGTAAAGTTCGTAAGTATTCTGCTCTGTTTTACATAAGGCATATTCGCACAGTAAGCTCCACCTACTTTACCTTTTCTAGGGAAGAAATCAATCCACTCTTTATCATATGCTTCTTCCACCATGTCAGCAAGATCTTTGGAGAATTTACTGAAATGCTTTAGCAAATATTCCTTGGATTCTTCTGTGGTAAATGTTCTATTGCTTTCTCCCATTGGTGCAAATAAATCATACCAAGGAAGTCCACCTTCGTGTCCAAGAAGTTTTGCTTTTTGTTTTAAATATCTATGGAAGGCAGGTAAATACTCGCGAATTGCTTCAAGAAGCGCCTCCAAGGTTTCTCTTTTCATCTTAGATTGGATCAGTGTCATATCCAGAGGGGAATCATACTTTCTAAGATCACTAATTGTATTAACCTGTGTCTTTATATTATTTAAAGAATAACTGATGGCATCCTTAATCTTTTCGAGGGCTTTTACCTCTGCAATAAAAGCATCCTTTCTTACGTTGGCATCTTCTTCATATGCTTTATTTCTTACTTCAGAAAGTGTTATCACACTATCACGATATTCCACCTCAAGTGTGGAGGTAAGAAAGCTTTGCATATTTCCCCAAGCAGATGCAGCAGAGATATTCAGCTTAGCCACTACCTCTTCCACCTCATCACTTAATAGATGTTCCGCTTCTTTTTTTAGTTCTGATAAAAGATAATTATATTCTTTGAGTTTAGGATTCTTATCATAATAAGCTTCTAAATTCTCAATACGAGCAACAAACTTCGTAAGTACAGCAAGGGGTTTTGTTGATAAGCTTATCTGTTTTTCGAAATTATTCATCTCATTGGCAGTTTGAGAATCTGAAGTATTTACTGACTGGAGGAATGATATATAATCTCCTAATTTTAGTCTTAAAAGCAGCAGTTGCTCCATATACTCAATGGATTTAATTAAAGCCTCTTCTTCATTTACTTCTTTGGATAAGGTTTCACTAAAATCAGCTATTTCTTGTATTAGCTTTGGTAACAGTTCCTTATCTTTTATATAATTCTCATCCTCATACCCTTTGTATAACACGTCCAAAGACCATTCCTTATTCATATGCATTCGTCCTTTCTTGTTCCATCTTTAACAGTTTTTCTTTCATAGATAATCCATAAGCATATCCGACAAGCTTTCCATTTGCTCCAATGACACGATGACAAGGAATGATATAAGGGATTGGATTATTATGGTTTGCACTTCCAACGGCCCTACTTGCCTTTTCGTTACCAATTTGTTTTGCAATCTGTATATAGCTACGGGTTTCTCCATAAGGAATGGCTGTTAGTGCCTCCCAAACCTTCTTTTGAAATTCAGTACCCTTTGGATTTAATTTAATACTAAATTCCGTGCGTTTTCCTTCAAAATATTCTTTCAGCTGCACGGAGGCTTCCTTTAACAAAGGAGTTTCGATTAATAGATAGGTTGTGTCATCGTGAATATATTCTGACGTGGTATCAGAAAACACAGGCTCAGATAATACACTTATTTTCGTCACACCAACCCCATCTTCTGCTATCAATATTTTACCAAAGTTTGAGTCATATATGTATGCTTGATTCATATATCGCTTCCTTTCTTTTATCTTAAGTATCTTGTTAAAATGGTTTGTAACTGTTCAGAACCAAGCAATATATATAAATAAGCCTTGAAAGCTTGCTTTCTAAGTATTATTTTAGAAACCCTAAGATTTTAGCTTGGTTCTGAATAGTTACGGTAAATTTATATAAAGAAAGAAGTTTATGCTCTTATGAGACGGAGCATTATCTTTTGAAAATGAAATACAGTATCTGTAACTACACCAATCCGATGGCGTTTCATAAAGTATTCATCTTCTTTCTTTGTTTCCATATTCTTTTTCACGATTTCTCGAAAACTTCCTGTGTAAACCAAATATTGATCCAGTCTTCTTTCCAACTCTCTTATGGCATGTATGTTGTTCATGTGTAGTAGATAGGCCACAAACTCCAAACAAGTATAAGAGTCCTTCATTGATAACTTTATTTTAAGAAGAGATAGAACTGCATTCAATGTATTATAAAGCATTTGCTCTTTATTTTCCTGAAAATAAGTAAACTCTTTTACCATTCTATGGTACTCGTCTTTTTCTAAAGGTATTTTACATAATTTAATTTGAACATCACCATTATTATTTAAATAACGTTCAGGCTCTTCTACTACAAATCCACCTGAAATAGGAGAATTAATATGATAACGAGCAAAGGAGTACATTTTACTTAAAGATGCATCAAAAGAAATCGTAACATGACTATATTGATTGCGTGTAGAAAAACGAATCAACTTACCCATATAGGTATTCGTCGTAAAAAACGTAACATAAACATAATATTTTTCATCATCACGAATTTCCACTGTCATACCCTCCTTTTAACAATTTGCTTCCTTGATTATAACAAGAATTCTAGAAATAGAAAAGAATAATTTGCAAATTGGAAAAAAGAGTTGATTCTTAAAACTAGTTATAGCAGTGACGAAAAAAGAAGGACGGATATCCGCCCTTCTATATTTATATCAATTATATTGCAGCAAACCTTACACTTTGCAATAGGTTTTGCTTGCAATATAATTATTTTACTTATGCAAATACTTTTACTCTATCACTTACTGGTAAGAATGCCTTCTCTCCAGGCTGCGCTACTGGCTTACCAAATGGCATCTGACCTAATAGCTTCCAGCTTTCGGGTAACTTCCATTCTCCCTTTACTTTCTCATCAATAAGAGGGTTATAATGCTGTAGGGATGCACCTAGGCCTGCATCTTCCAAGGCTGCCCAAACTGTGAATTGTAACATACCAGAGGATTCAAGAGACCATACCGGGAAATTATCCTTGTATAATTCAAACTGTGCCTGTAGCCCCTCCACAACAGCCTGATCCTCAAAGAATAAAACTGTTCCAAACCCGCTCTTAAAAGCATTCATTTTTTCTTCCGTTGATGCAAAGGAATCTGCTGGTACAATCTTTCTTAACACTTCTGTAGTAGTATCCCATAACTTATCATGCTGTGCTCCAAATAATACAACTGCTCTTGCGCTCTGTGAATTAAAACTTGACGGTACATATTTTACGGAATGTTCTACAATTTCTTGGATTTCTTTCTCTGATATTGGTGACTCTTTTGAAATAGCATAAAATGATCTACGGTTCTCAATAACTTCTTTAAAATTCTTTGACATAATTAACGTTCCTTTCCTAATGCATGCTATAATAAATAACATTTGGAGATTTTGCTCCATTTATGTATAAGTAATAAAAATTAATTTAAATTGTTTACAATTGAATTGTATTATAATTAATTGTATTTGTCAATACTTTGATTGACATTTTTTTGATAACTGCTTACAATGGATAAAAAGATATTAATTCATCAATTATAGTGATATAAAACAAGTTGAAGCTACAAATCGTTTCACTTGTCATAAATAAATGTAATTATATGGTTTTTGTTAAAAGGAAAGCGAGGCAACAAAATGGAAGTAAATGATCAAACTAACAACACAGATCTGATTAATATGTCCAGTGGAGACTGCAATGAAATGCTTAGGTTGGAAAATCAGCTCTGTTTTTCATTATATGTATGTTCCAAAGAAATTATAAAAAAATATAAACCTTTATTAGATCCATTTGGACTTACGTACACAGGTTACATTATTATGATGGCCCTATGGGAAGAGGATAATATTACAGTTAAGGACCTTGGAAAACGATTATATCTTGATTCAGGAACTCTAACCCCTATGTTAAAAAAATTAGAAGCACTGCAGTATATTAAGCGCTCCAGAAGTTCCTGCGATGAACGTAATGTATTTATCCTATTAACAGAGAAAGGGCATGCATTTAAGTTGGAGGCTGCTAATTTTCCGGTTAGCCTTATCTGTACCTTAGATCTTACCCCCGAATATTCCAAAGGATTACTTGATGGTCTTCACGAAATGATGAGGAAACTTGAGGCTGAACAGCCCGAGGAGAATGCATAGTCATATAAAATCACTGTAACAGAAAGGATCTGCAGATGAATTCATCTCCTTCTGTAATAAAACTTGAATTAGCGCAGGAATTTATAGACATCATTAAAGAATTACTTCGATACGATCAATTGCAGGAAATGCAACAATATGTGCAGCATGGTGACACTTCAACTTTTGAACATTGTCTAATGGTTGCTTATTGCAGCTATCGTTATGCAAAGGCATTACCAAGTCATTTCGATTATAAAAGCATAGTTCGTGGTGCTATGCTACACGACTTCTACTTGTATGACTGGCATATTCCTCATTACAGTCATAGATTACATGGCTTTTCTCATGCCAGATGTGCACTGGATAACGCCAGTAAACTACTTCCCTTGAACAAGACAGAAGCAGATATAATTGAACATCATATGTGGCCTTTAACACTTCGAAAATATCCTCGCAGTAAAGAAGCCTTCCTGGTATGTATGGTCGATAAATATTGTTCCTTAGCCGAGACCTTCCATTCACAACGATATAAAAAAGAGTTGGAACATTTATATATTGTCTGCATTGATTAAATCAACAAAATAATCCCTCAGGAAAAATAGTTTATCTTTCAACTATTTTATGTTGAGGGATTTTTCGTTATTAATTTACTTACATATATTGTAATGTCAATATGTTTGCTTACATTTATTAATCGTATAATAAATGCTAAAAATAAAAAGACTCATGAGAGCTGCAGTCAATAAATAAACTAAGCTTTCTTTTATGAGTCTTTCTTTTATGAGTCTTTTTTTAATAACATAATTGTTTAGAGCTTTTTCTTTGATGCACATGTTTGTTACATTTACTATTTTGTTTTTATAGATGCAGACTTTCCTCAAAACCAAGCATAATATTCATATTCTGAATGGCTGCTCCCGATGCACCTTTGCCAAGGTTATCGATTCTTGTGAGAACAACTGCACTCCCCTTAGCTTCATTGCCAAATACGAATATCTCTGCATTATTTGTATCGTTGCAAGCTGTAATATCTACTGCACCATCAAAAAGCAAGGAGTCATCTGCAAATGGCATAACCTTAACAAACTTCTCATTTTGATAATGTTCACTAAGTATTTCATGAAGATTTTTTGCAGTAAGCTTCTTAGCAAGCAACTTTGTATGAATTGATGTTAAAACAGCAAGACCTTTGTAATTATTTCCCAATATCGGTACAAACACAGGAGCTTCCTTTAATAAGGAGTGCTTTGTCATCTCCGGTAAGTGCTTATGGTTTAAACTCAAACCATAAGGTCTTGGAGCTTTGGTATAAGCATTCTTTCCTTCCTCTGACTCATACTTCTCAATTAAAGGTTTTCCCCCACCACTATAACCAGTTAAGCTCTGACAGGTGATTGGATAATCCGGAGACATTATCTTATTTGCAAGAAGTGGATAAACACCTAAGATAAAAGCAGTTGCATGACATCCTGGGTTACTCACTCTCTTACTTTCCTTCACTGCATCCCTATGTAACTTTGATAATTCAGGAAGTCCATAGGTCCAATCCTCAGAAGTTCTATATGCAGTACTTGCATCAATAATCCTCGTATTAGAATTAGTTACAAGACTTACTGCTTCTTTAGCAGCCTCATCGGGAAGACATAAAAACACAAGGTCTGCTTCATTTAAGCACTTTGTTCTTTCATTAGCATCTCTTCGTTTTTCATAATCTATCGTAATCATTTCAAGTTCTTCATATAGTGCCAGTCGTTCATGAATTTTAAGCCCTGTTGTTCCGCTTAATCCATCTACAAAAACTTTTTTCATCCGCTCACCTCATTTAATTATTTCTAATGTTTTATATTAACTTAAATTAAAATAAAACCTTTAGTTGTTATAATTGTATATTTATACATTTATTTATATTAATATACATTTATAGATTGATTTTGTCAACTATTAGTAATAGCAATTATGAGGGTTATAAAAAACCTAATATAAAATCTATTTTATCAGGTATTCAACTATCGAGGCCATAAACGTATAAATTAATACTATCACTTCAAATTATGGTATAATGAAAATTGAATTAGGTATAAGCAGTCTTGCTTGTAAAAATATAACTCATTAATAATAAAAAAAGAACAAATATTTATTATTGTAAAGTACCAATTATCTATATAATATGGGGATGGACATGAGTAAAATTTCAGATATTGCCGAGAATAAAAAATATTATGACGGCATAACGCTTGCAGAACGTATGAAAGAATATCATACATCTGCAATTAGTATAGCAATCATTGAGAATTACAAAATTCGTGAGACATATATTCACGGAGTAAAACGAAGAACGGCAAAAGAAAAGATTACGACAGACACACTTTTTCAAGCAGGCTCCATTAGCAAGCCTGTGTTCGCTGCTGCCGTCCTGCGTTTAGCTGAACGTGGAACCCTTAATATAGACACAAACATTTCTGAATACCTTATCGATTATAATGTGCCTACCTACGATAATCAAAATCATAGAATCACTTTGAGGCAGATCTTAAGTCATCACGCTGGTTTAAATCTTCATGGCTTTGCTGGTTATCAACAAGGACAAAAAATTCCCACAGTGCAACAAATATTAACTGGTGCATTCCCCTCAAACAATATAAAATTAAAGTTAATTAAAGCTCCTGGAACCGGGTACCAATACTCAGGTGGCGGATATGTTCTAGCTCAAAAAATCGTTACTGATGTCTGTAAACTCAATTTTTGTGATTTAATGAATGACTTAGTTTTATCACCCTTCTCTATGGTACACAGTACATACTCGCAACCTCTGCCAAAAGACAAATCCAATCTAATCTCTTTTGGCTATAATCATCATAACTTGCAATTACCAGGGGGCTATAATATAATGCCAGAATTATCATCGGCAGGATTATGGACTACGCCGTCAGATCTTGCACGATTTGGTATTGAAATAATGAATATCTTAAAAGGTGAAAGCACCTATCTTAAAAAAGCTACAGCAGAGTTAATGACAACAAAAGCATATGAAAACTCACCATATGGATTAGGTTTTGCCATTAATCAATGTAAAAAAGGATTAACCTTTGGACATGGTGGTTCAAATTTTGGTTATCATTCTAATATGATGTTTTGCCCTGCTGATTGTTCAGGAATTGTAGTAATGCAAAATTCAGATATTGGAGCGAGAATCCGTGATGAAGTCACGAATTCGTTCAAGGAAATATATGAATGGTAATACATATGGGGGCTGTTGCAAAAGTCTATATCACCTTTTGCAACAGCCCCCATATTAAATATTACTATTCTATATTCAAACTTCGCAGTTAGAAATTGTTTCTATACTGATTTAATTAAGCCAATAATCAAGGTTTGTACATCGAAGTTTCAGTTCTATACTAATACATTATCTCAAATTAAAATCCATTAATGATATCAGCATCCAATTCCTTAAGCAACTCATAAGCTAGCTTAACACTATTCTCATAATCAAAATAACTTGATATACCATAATGGGTGTGTGCATATCTTACCGGTACTCCAATAACAATCGTTGGAATACCTGAATTAGAAATATGGATTGAGCCTCCATTGGTAGAGCCCATAGATCTAACTGCTTCCTGTACCTGAACACCTTTTCTTTTTGCCAAATCTAAAGTAAACCGTTGATAACGAGGATTGGTTATCATTCTGGCATCTATATGTCTTAGCATTGGTCCCTTCTTTAAAACTGTTTGCATTTCATAAGTACCAAGAAAGGTATCGTCTGCTGGACAACCTTCAAAGCATATTGCCAAATCTGGTTTAATCACTCTTGTTGTTACAATTGCTCCCCTAGCACCTACTTCTTCTTGAGAAGCAAATCCAGATACAATGTCAACTTTAAGGTCTTCGTTTGCAAGAGCTCTCAACGTACTTATAGCACCAGCACAACCAAGGCGATTATCAAATGCTTTTCCCATTATAATTCCCTGTTTGTCATTATACTCAAAATCAGCACAGGGAACTACAGGTTCTCCAATTCTTAACTTATAATCATTTACTGCTTCATCCAATGAGCTGGCACCTACATCCACAAAGAAGTGATTCAACTCTAAATTTGCCTTTTTGTCAGCTTCACTCATATAATGCGGAGGTTTACTTCCTACAATTCCGCTAATATATTCACCGTCTGAATTTCTTACCCATACCTTATGTGCTGGAATATTATAAGGTACCCAGCTGCCAATTGGTACAATTTGAAGAGTTCCGTTTGACTTAATGGCCTGAATCATAAACCCAACTTCATCACTATGGGAATCAAGTTGAACAATGGGACGATTTCCTGTATTACCCTTTCGATAAACATACAAATTACGAAGACTGTCCTCTTTCATTGTTCCGAGCCCCTCTGAGTAGTTGCGTATAATCTTAACAACTTCATCTTCAAACCCAGAGATGCCTTTTGCCATGGAAAGTTCTTCTATCATTTTAATTTCCGTTTTTTTATCTAATAAAGACATAATTACCTCCCTATAAATTTATGTATCATAATTAATTCTGCGCAGTAGCTAACTACGCCTCATATAATTGCCAGCATTCCACAATAACCTTAATTAGAGTTATGATTTGAGAATTATAGTTATGATTTGAGCGTCAAAAGCCTTAATAAACTTTTATGGATGAATATGACTGTATATATATATCCAGATGGCGCAGACCGGCATCTTTGAATTGCCTTTTTCAGGCAATCAAAGATGGTAAGGCAAGTCCAGATGGATATATATTCAGGCTTATTCATCTTACATAGAATTTATTGGCTTTTGACGTTCAAATCTTATTCCTTGCTTGTCATCAGTCCAAACACAATATTACTGCAGCGTTCCAATTCGTCCACATGTGTGTATTCATTCACAGAATGCACCTTATTCATTCCACAGGACAATACTATTCCTGTTACCGAATTCCTTAAGAAGTTGTTGTTATCACTACCGCCAAAGGTCTGAATTAGATTAACCTTATAATCGAGCTCGTTACATACCTTCTCAAATCTTTGAATAACAGAATGTGAGGTTGGAACCTCGTAAGCAATACATCCAAAGGAAGTGGTATAGGACAGAGTTGCACCGTATTTTTCTGCCGCAGCTTCAAACACCTTGTTAATGTTTCCTGCCTGCATAAGTGCTTTCTCGTGGCTCAAGCTTCTTACTTCTCCTTGTACTGTGCAGAACTCCGGCACAATATTTCTGCCTTTGCCTCCCTGTATGGTACCCACATTAACTGTTGTTTCTTCATCTATACGTCCTTGCTGCAGCTGTGCAATCGCCTCCGCTGCCACCTTAATGGCATGAATACCCTCTTCTGGTGCAAATCCAGCGTGAGCAGCTTTTCCTGTGAGCTCAGCAGTGAAAGCTACCAAGGTCGGTGCCTTAATTGCAGCAGTCCCAACTGGTCCATCGAGATCCAACACATAGGCTTCTTTTGCCTTAATTGCACTGAAGTCATATACCTCACTCCCTTTGATATAGACCTCTTCCGCAATGGTAAATAAAACTTCTATACCTCTGTGTGCTAACCCCTGCTCCTTAATCGATCGAATTGCTTCCAGAATAGCTGCGACTCCGGACAAATCATCCGCACCGAGTACTGTAGTTCCATCACTGGTAATCGTCCCATCTTCTCTCACAATCGCCTTTTTGTTAATGCCTGGTACAACAGTATCCATATGTGAGGAAAAAAGTAACGGTTCCCCCTCGAGTTCACCTTCTAAATAACCATAGACATTACCACAGTTTCCTTGATAAATCTCGCCTGATTGGTCCTCTCTTACCTGAAATCCCAGATCTTCCAGCTTTCTTTTCAGCACATCCGCCATTTCTCTTTCCCCAAATGATACGGAATCAATCGCCACCAAATCGCAAAACTCTTTTACCAGCCTATCTTTATTTATCATAGCTCCTCCCTGTTTTCTGCTAGTATTTGGTCTTATAGCCTAATAACAACTAATGAAACACACAAATCTGCTTCATGGACTTTCATGCGTAATAATTCTGGCTATAAGCCTAGTTTCTTGATATTGTCTTTAATTACCGCTACAGAAGCCTCCAGTTTCTTCTGTTCCTCTTCCTCTAAATGCAGCTCTACAACATCCACAACCCCATACCGATTGAGAATAGCCGGAACGCCTATGAAAGCATCCGTTATACCATATTCTCCTTCTAGTAAGGTTGAAACAGGTGCTGCTCTATATTCATCTCGAAGTACCGCTCTGATAATTCCTGTTGCTATTGTAGCAATTCCGTATTGTGTATTTCCCTTTTTATTTAACACATCAAATCCAGCTTTTCTAGTTTGATCTTCCAACTGTGTCAAGTCAATAGAAGAATATTCTGGATTGTCCTTTATAATCTCACGCAGGTTTTTACCGCCTGCTCTTGCAATGCTCCAAGGCACAAATAAAGAATCACCATGTTCTCCAAGGGCAAGGGCTTCTACATTTCTTGGATCGATGCTTAGGGTCTGACCAATTAACTGCTTTAACCTTGAGGTCTCAATGGCAGTACCTGTTCCAATAATCTGATTCTTTGGAAGTCCTGATAATTGATATACCATATAAGAAATGATATCTACAGGATTGGTTACCACAACAAAAATCCCATCAAATCCGCTTGCCATAACCTGTGGAACAATAGAACGAACGATACTTGCGGATTTATCCATCATCTGTATTCTATTTTGCTCACCACTATAAGGTGCCGAGGCAGTGAGTACCACAATATCAGCATCCTTGCAATCTGCATAGGTTCCAGCTTCAACTTTTACATTTCTGCCAAAATACTCAATACCATGTTTGATATCATTTGCCTCTCCGATTGCTTTTGTTTCATTCATATCGATTAAAACGATTTCTGCACATACTTCCTGAACTACCAAACTAAACGCAACTGTTGCACCTACTTGACCTGCTCCGATAATTACAACTTTATCTCTACTAATTTCCATTTGATTTTTCCTTTCTACTACAGGTTTCTTCCTCCTGCTGATTGCTTACTTTTGTTAACCATTTTTTAGATATCTACAGATAGCAACAGCAAAGAATATCGATGTGAATTCTTTGCCGCCATTGTCAAGAATTATATTGTATTTGCATCTTCTGAACTATAAAACAATATTCCCAGAGTATTGGGACCACAATGGCTGGAAACCACCCCGCCTGCTCTGGTAATACATATTTCCTTAAAATAGCTTAGTTTCTCTAAACTTTCATAGGTTTCTTTTAATATTGCATCATCGATACCAGAATGTGTGATAAATACTCTGGTCGGATCTGCTTTCACCAATTGGTCTTTTAAATCCTTAAAATAGCTGCGCACCACTGCCTGCTGCTTGCCTCTATATTTTTTTGCAACTCCCATTTTACCTTTTTGCACACCAATCATAGGCTTTAACTTCAAAGCATTTCCTACTAATGCCGTTACTGAACTACATCGTCCCCCCCTATGTAAATAGGTTAGGGTATCAATGACAAAAGATGCTCTAACTTCACTACGCTTTGCTTCAAGCTCGTAGACAATTTCTTCAACTGGCATTCCTTTTTGCGCATACTCTGCTGCACGTAATACCTGTAACCCAATACCTGTAGATAAATTTTGTGAATTTATTACCCATATCTTATTATAGGATAGTTCTTCAGCAACCATACGTACACTTTGACAAGTAACAGACATATCCTCGGAAATACCAAAAAAGATAATATCCTCCTGTGCTTTTACAAATGGCTGTAGAACTTCTATGAGATAACCCATGCTGGGAGCTGCTGTCTTTGGAGTAGCATTGTTTTTATCTGCCCACTCATAAATCTCATCCGGAGTAATCTCTATCCCATCTAGATAGCTTTTCATATCTAAGACAATATTAAGCGGAACGATCGTTATATCGAACCTACGAATTAGTTCCTCTGATAAATCACATGTACTATCTGCGATTATTCTAACTTTCGGCATTACATTTCCTCCTAATAATTAGTACAAAGTTCTATCCATATTCTACTCTTTGAACTCAACTTTGTAAATATCATAAATTAAGGAGCTCATGGTAAGTGAGCTCCTTAACTATATGATCGAATGCGCTAACATTCGCTCTCTACTATAATAACTTACAAAGCAATTTGTCTTTTACTGTAATTATTCAGAGAAAAGTGCTGTGGACAGATAACGCTCACCTGTATCAGGAAGAATAACAACAATTTTCTTACCCTTATTTTCAGGACGTTTTGCTACTTCAGTTGCTGCCCATAAAGCTGCACCAGAGGAAATACCTACTAGTAATCCTTCTGCTTTTGATAATTCTCTTCCAGTTGCAAATGCATCTTCATTCTTAACTTTTACAATTTCATCAAATACCGCTGTATTTAATACCTGTGGTACGAAACCAGCACCAATACCCTGAATCTTATGTGGGCCGGCCTTACCTTCGGATAATATTGGAGAATCAAAAGGCTCTACTGCTACGATCTTAAGATTAGGATTTTTAGATTTAAGAAATTCTCCAGCACCAGTAATTGTTCCACCTGTACCAATACCTGCGACGAAGATATCAACCTCTCCGTCTGTATCTTCCCAAATCTCTGGACCAGTGGTTGCTTTATGAACTGCTGGATTTGCAGGATTGTCAAACTGACCAGGTATAAAGGAGTTAGGGATTTCTTCTGCAAGTTCATTTGCTCTTGCAATTGCACCCTTCATACCCTTTGCACCTTCGGTAAGAACAAGCTCAGCACCGTATGCTTTTAAAAGATTTCTTCTTTCAATACTCATAGTCTCTGGCATAGTAAGTATTAAACGATAGCCTCTAGCCGCTGCAACGGAAGCTAAACCAATTCCTGTATTGCCACTAGTTGGCTCAATAATAACGGTATCTGCATTTAACTTACCTTTTGCTTCTGCATCATCAATCATAGCTTTTGCAATTCTGTCTTTTACACTACCTGCTGGATTATAATATTCAAGCTTTGCAATAACAGCTGCCTCTAACTGATTCTTCTTCTGATAGTTTGATAATTCCAAGAGTGGGGTCTTACCCACGAGTTCTGTTAAACTCTTATAAATCTTTGCCATATGATATCCTCCATTTTATTTTCTTTATATGTCATATATGATTACTATGTTTAGTAATATCTTATTACAGTCATTGGTAAATGTCAACACCTTTTTGAACATTTTTTGCTAACCTATTAAAATAGTATGATTTAGCTACATTCCTTGATAAATCTGGCATTTCACCTTTCTCCTTCTTTGATAAGCTATTGACAATATCGTCCAAATCACTTATGATAAAATACATATTAATATAGTATGAAAAGATGGTTAGTGAGAGTTAAAATCCTTTCTAACATAATATACCCAAAGATGCACTTTTCATTAGAATGGAGGATTAATTTGAGAATTTCAGCAAAAAGCCGTTATGCACTCGCGGCAACCATCCACATGGCTGGGTCGGGCAATAAGAACGAATATATCACTCTGATTAGTATTTCTGAAAAGCTTGATATTTCTAAAATATATTTGGAACAGGTATTTTCCCTATTAAAGCGTGGAGGTATTGTTAACTCCATTAAGGGATCACAGGGAGGCTATCAGTTAGCAAAGGATACTAAGAATATCACCGCCTATGATATCTTGTCTTCTGTGGAAACCTCTTTATTTGAACATACGGAAGAAACAATAAAGGAAAAAGCTCCTGAAATTGAAGCTGCTGTTCGGGAAGCTCTCTATGAACCACTTGACGGCGTTGTGAAAGCTATGTTACAGAAAGTTACCCTTTATGACTTGGTGTCTGAAACAGAGAAGCATAAATCAGATCACAATTTAATGTTCTTTATCTAGACTGTAGCAAACATTAATTTTTTACTTGTTATATTTCTTATGATATAAGTTATTCCAAAAGTAAGAACTCTAATTAATTTATCATTACTAACCGGAAGAAACACACTTCGAGAGTTTCTCCAGTTATTGCGGATGCGTTCGTATTAAGAAAGCAAACTTAGTTGATACGAATGCATCTTCACGTAAATAGAAGAAAGAGTGTTGCCTATAATTGATTTATGGGATAACACTCTTTCTTATTTATATTATGCAGAATACATTTGTGGTATTCATTTTAGCTTTATTATGTTTTTAATTATTAAAATATTAAGGTCTAGATAAAGTACTCTATATTCTCCATCGTAATACGTGTTGTAGTATTATATAACAGTACACATTCACGCCCATCTCTTTTTCCAAGTGCATAATGTCCTGAACCTTCCCCATTGAGTATATGATGCTTAACTTTACGATTCATTCTTGTTGGCTGGTCTTTTACCATAATAATCCCCTCGTCGGTAAATGGTTTAATTCTATAGTAAGGATCAAATAAATATACATATTCTTTATCAATGCCAGTCAATAACACATAATGCCAGCACCCCAGCATAACACGTGCAACTACCACGCCACCCTGGCCCAGGCATACTGCAATTTTACTATTTTGACTAATTTGAATTTCATCCCCCTGCAGAACCTCTGCTTCAATTGGCCACTTTTTTACCTTTCCGAACTGATTAAGCCAATTGGAAAGAAACATCATCGCCATACCTGTCGTGCCACTTTTATAGGCTTCTCCCTTTTTATTATAACTGTCCAAGCTATAAAGCATTATGCTTTTAATAACATCCGGGGATATATCTTTTCTATGAAATAAATAATTGACTGCATTTAGCATCGAGGTTGGTCCGCAGTCATATTCCGTTGATTGATAGGCTAATGGATTCTTCATCTAGCACCTCACTTGTCAATTTATCATCTCATAACATATATTACATATTTGTTTTATATATTATGTTGGTTTTCGTATTTTGTCAACTTGTATTCAGTTGGTAACTTTAAGATAATTCGACGAAATACTACCTTATAGATATTACAACAATTTTTGAGATTTTACCACAGAAAATATAGAAGATTTATAACAGTTCCTCCCTCCAAGTTTTGATAGGATATGTAAGAAAGCTTTCTTATGAATATATATTGTATGAAATATTTGTAAGAGCCTTCTACCTAAGTGAGATATAGCGAAATAGAACTTATGGCTGAACTGTTACGGCATACTCGCATATTTTGCATTTTTTTCTAATGATGCTTGAAAATTAAAAACCGTTATATTATAATTCTATAAATTATACTTATACGGTATGTATAGTATTATTTAGTTCCTCCCCCAAACAAGTCTGATTACTCCACTCCCCTGCCTGGCTTCAAGTAATTCCAGGTAATATTGTTGGTTTTGGTATAATGTATAAAGATTGTTTTGTAATCACTAGGAAAGAAGGTTAATTACATGAAATATCATTTTAACACAAAATGCATCCATGGTAACAATGAAAAGAGAACTACCGATAATACCGGAGCAATCAGTTTTCCTATCTATCAGAGTGCGACCTTTGCTCATCCAGATGTAGGACAAAGTACAGGCTACGACTATTCCAGATCACAAAATCCAACCAGAGAACAGCTTGAAAAAGTTGTGGCATCTTTAGAAGGAGGCGTGGAAGCAGTTGCGTTTTCTTCGGGCATGGCTGCTATGAATGCTCTTATGGAATTATTCCAACCCGGTGATCATATTATCGCTACCAACGACTTATACGGTGGTACTATTCGACTCTTTAATGCTATTAACTCAAAAAACGGAATCCAGGTCGACTATTTGGATACTAATGATGCAGATCAAATTATATCTCATATGAATAGTAATACAAAAGCAATCTATGTAGAGACACCAACGAATCCAATGATGAATGTTACTGATTTGCATCAGGCAGCTAAAATCGCAAAGGAACATGGTTTACTATTTATCGTTGACAATACCTTCCTAACTCCTTATTTCCAACATCCCATTACAATCGGTGCTGATATCATAATGCACAGTGGAACCAAATATCTTGGTGGACATAATGATACCCTTGCTGGTTTTTTGGTCCTTGCAAATGCTGAATTAGCTGAAAAGATACGTTATATCAGCAAAACTACCGGCGCCGGACTTCCTGCCTTTGATAGTTGGCTCATCTTAAGAGGTATTAAGACCCTTGCTATACGAATGGAACAACAGCAAAAGAATGCCGTTGTGATCGCTGACTGGCTTACAAAACAGGACAAGGTCAAGACTGTCTATTATATCGGACTACCTTCCCATCCTGGTTATGAAATAAACAAGAAACAATCCTCAGGCTTCGGTAGTATGATATCCTTTCATGTGGATTGTGAAGCAACTGCCGTAAAACTATTGCAAAAAGTACAGGTAATTCAGTATGCAGAAAGTCTTGGTGGAGTTGAAAGCCTTATGACTTATCCTATGTTACAGACGCATGCGGATCTATCCGAGCTGGAAAGAGAAGAAAAAGGAATTAACAATAGATTACTTCGCCTTTCTGTGGGAATCGAAGATATTGAGGATTTATTACAGGATTTAGAGCAAGCTTTTCAGGATTAAGAACAAGCTTATCAAGATTAAGAGCAAACTTATCAAGATTAAGAACAAACTTATCAAGATTAAGAGCAAACTTATTAAGATTAATTGTACTGGAATAAGTCACCTCATAATTGTAACGTTATCTCACCTTACCTTAAGCGTAAACATATCTCATAACAGATTGGAGTCATCTAATGGTATATGATTTTAATAATATAATTGATCGAAAGAATACAAATTCTATTAAATATGATTTTGCAGTGGAACGTGGTAAACCCTCTGACATCCTACCTCTTTGGGTAGCAGATATGGATTTCCAGGCTCCTACTGAAGTTTTAAGTGCTATCCAAAATGCCGTTGCCCATGGTATCTTCGGCTACAGTGATGTAAAGAAAGACTATTTTGAAGTAGTACATGATTGGTTCTACAAACATTTTAATTGGGACATCGAAGAACAGTGGTTGGTGAAAACACCTGGAGTTGTATTCGCACTGACCTTGGCAATCCGTGCCTTTACTCAGGAAGGTGATGGTGTATTAATTCAACGTCCTGTATACTATCCATTTTCAGAATCCATCTTAACAAATAATCGACGTATTGTTGTAAATCCCCTTATTTATGAGGATGGGGTATATAAAATGGACTTTGAGGATTTTGAACAAAAGATAATTGAAGAAAAGATAAAACTCTTCATTTTGTGCAATCCGCAAAATCCAGTTGGTCGTGTATGGTCAAAGGATGAATTAATCCAGCTCGGAGAAATCTGTTTAAAACATAAGGTTCTTGTTGTCTCAGATGAAATTCACTGTGACTTTACTTATCCCAGTTATCAGCATCATATTTTCGCCAGTTTGTCAGAGGAATTTGCTGATAATTCCATTGTATGCACCGCACCTAGTAAAACATTTAATTTAGCTGGATTACAAGTTTCAAATATATTTATTAAGAATGATACCATTCGCAGTAAATATAGGAAGGAATTAAAATCCAGTGGTTACAGCCAGTGTAACACACTTGGACTCGTAGCCAGCAAGGCAGCGTATGAATACGGAGAAACTTGGTTAAATGAGTTAAAAGAATATCTATTTGAAAATCTTAATTATGTTAGAAACTTTATAAAAACTAATCTGCCAAAGGTTAAATTAATTGAGCCAGAGGGAACCTATTTGGTATGGCTGGACTTTAATGCATTAGGCTTAGATAGAAAACAGATGGAACAGCTGATTGTTCATTCTGCTAAACTGTGGCTCGATGCTGGGCATATCTTTGGACCAGAAGGAGAAGGCTTTGAGCGAATTAATATTGCTTGCCCACGAGAGATTTTACAACAAGCCTTGGAACAGTTGAAGATGGCTGTAGATGAACTATAATAATGTAATGCAAAACAACGTCAACTTACGGGCGTTGTTTTTTTCTTGTTATATCAATAAACAGAGTGTTAATTACGTATGGCATGCTCGAGCATAATGTTCGCTCTTGCCACGAGGAATTAACACTCTGACCTTTATACTGCTTCTTTATTTTTTATATATATTTCACTAAGGCAATCTTACATTTTACCCTCGAATCTTATTTTGTATATAATTCTATTTCAAAGCCTTTCTTTGTAAACAAAGGTATTACCTCAAGAGGTGCCGCTGCTTTTATGGTCTGTCCGCCTTGTACTTCCTCTCCTGTGCAGGCATTTACCCAGGTTACACCTGCCGGCAGATATACATTTCTTTCTCTGATCCCTTCTTCCATAACTGGTGCCACAAGTATATCAGAACCAAACATATATTGATCGGTTTGCTGCCAGCACGCTGCATCCTCCGGGAATTCAAAGAACATTGTTCTCATAAGCGGATGACCTTTTACATGCGCTTCTTCCATGAGTTTTCTGGTATATGGGCGAAGACGTTCTCTCATAAACAAGTAGTTGGACATTATCTCATAATTTTCTTCTCCATAACTCCAAACTTCATTATCCTGACCTGAGGAAAATTGCCTTACATTGTTTCTAAATTCCTCTTTTAGAGGATGGAAGGGAGGACGTTCACCATGTAATCTTGTAACCGGACAGAAAACTGCCCATTCAAACCAGCGGATTAATAGTTCCTGGAACTTCTCATCTGTAATGTCACCGCCGATAAAACCTCCTATATCAGTTGTCCACCAGGGGATACCTGCAAGACCAACATTTAAGCCTGCCTGAAGCTGCTCTCTTAACGCACGGAACGAGGAATGAATATCTCCTGACCATACCAAGGCTCCATAGCGTTGGCTGCCTGCCCAGGCACAACGAACCAGATTAACAATTTGATCCATTCCTTCTTCCTGCATACCATCGTAATAAGCTTTGGAATAAAGAGCGGGGTAGATATTGCTGCAGGATAATGCCGGTCCCAGGTAATAGCGATAAATATCAAAATCATAGGGTCCATATTCCGGTTCTGCTTCGTCAAGCCAGAAGATACGGATACCTTTCTTGAAATAGTTCTCTTTACAACGTTCCCAGACATACTTTCTAGCTTCCGGATGTGTCGCATCAAAGAAAGCAGTCTCTCCCATCCAGTTCATATTGATACCAAGGCCTCGGTCAAACTTAACTAACATGCCTTCGGCTGCCATCTTCTCACGGTTTTCAGAGGTTGCGTCAATGGTTGGCCATACAGAAACCATAAGTTCAATTCCCAAACTCTTTAACTCCTCAACCATTCCATCTGGGTCCGGCCAATCAATTGGATCAAATTTAAAATCTCCCTGCTTTGTCCAGTGGAAGAAATCGATTACAATAACATCCATGGGAAGACCACGTCGTTTATGCTCTCTTGCAACCGCAAGCAGCTCCTCCTGATTGCGATAACGGAGCTTGCACTGCCAAAACCCAAGTCCATATTCCGGCATCATCGGTGCTTTACCCGTTACCTCTGCATACTGTGCCACAATCTCTGCCGGAGTCGACCCTGCGGTTATCCAGTAATCCATCTTCTTGGTATTTTCAGCAATCCACTCTGTCTTATTTGTTCCAAAACTTGCTGTTCCAATCGCTGGATTATTCCACAAATATCCATAACCGCGACTGGATACCATAAAGGGTACACTTGCCTGTGAATTCCTCTGGGCAAGTTCGAGTACTGCACCTTTCTTATCAAGATTACTTTCTTGATATTGACCCATACCAAATATCTTCTCACCCTCGAATGCCTCAAATCTCGCGGTCAGTCGATAATCCGAGGTACCTGTAATAGGCTTCAATTCTCTGGCACTGACACCAAGTGGTACTGCATATCGATCAATTCTTGCTCGATTACGCCAATATTCCTGTGTAAGTATCTCACCTTTCTCATTTTCAAAAGAAAGCCAACCCTCAATATTAAATTTAGCCGTAATCTTACCATTACGAATGCTCGCAACCGTTACCTTTTGAATATGCCCCTCTGGATTTGTCCGATACCAGGGCTCCAAAACCTCAACCTCTTCAATTGCTATCTCTGCATTAATAGGTATAATCTGCTCGGTTAATGCCCAATCCTTCTGGTCCATGAACGCTTCTTTTGTCATTCGAACTCGAAGAGAATTTTCACCCCAGGGTTCAATCCAAAGAACTGCCTCTCCTTGATAGCAAATAAGTCTATTCCCGTTAATCTCGTATCTCATATATACCTCTTTCTTTCTATTTTAAACTATAGCTGTTCAGAACCAAGCTGGATAACAATAAATTGGTCATAAAAGCTTGCTTTCTAAGGATAATTTATTATCCTTGTTTGGTGAGAACCAATCAGTAAGGAAACCGCAGGCTTTCGAGCTTGGTTCGGAATAGTTACATAAAACTTTATTATTTTAGATTATCGTAAGTCATATAGACCAATACTTTGTTAATTTGCACTCTCTGTTGGTTCTCCCCACAGAACTCCTCTGGACCCTGTGGCAAGATAAAAACGCCCAAAGCAACGTGGGTCACCTGCAATACTTCTGATATCTCCAAACATCTGCTTGTTGGTATTAATTCTCTGCCAGGTTTCTCCTTCATTTATAGATCTATAAAATCCATATACATCATCAATTATTCCATTCACATAAAGTGTGTTATATAAACTCTCTGGTGCTGCCTTTCCCATTCCTTGACGGAAAATAACATCCTTCTCCTTACTAATACGAATGAATTCAGCTGTTCGCTTTCTCTTATCAAAGATAAGTTTCCATAGTCCACCTTCACCTAAAGAAATCCACGCTACACCTGTTTTTCCAGCTTCCATTCGTATCTCAACAGACATTTTTCCGTCAATCCCAGCTAATTCAAGCTTTGGGAAATTATCTGGTACCTTAACCTGATAAAAGGTTCTCGCATTATCCGTACTGATATACATACAGGATTCTTCACCAAATCCATAGAATACCTCTGAGTCAACACGATCAGAAAATACTTTAAGCGTTTGTTTGTCTCCTGTTAGCAACTTACCTTGAAGATCATAAATACGAGACTGCTGCCAAGTTTTACCCAAATCCTCTGTGAAAACCACTGCCTCCATTGGCAAGGAGAATCTTTCCCCCACGCACCAGACAAGTGTCCTGCCATCAGAGGAAATTGCGGTCCAACCAGAATTGGTATTGGGCTTCCTGATTTCATCAATCAGCTTATCAATACGCTTACTAATGCCATATGGATCTGAAAGTCTACGAAAAGTCTTGCATTGGTCCTCGGACCAAATCAAACCTCCAGTTGTTTTACCAATCCAATTGCCTCTGGCACAAACAGCAACAAATCTTGGTTCCGCATCAGGATAATCTGCACAAAGACAGGTAATATATCGATGATGGTTTTCGTCAGCAAAAGAATTTTCCGCAGGTTTGGTTAAATCGGTAAATGCAAATGCTCCCAAGTCACCAATAATATCAATTAGCTTAACATCACCCTTTGGAGGGCTATATACATTTAAATGTACGGTTTCCTCTAACCCTTTGCAGCTTGGTGCCCAGTGAACAGTTCTATCACTTTTACTATTTAATAAATCGCTGGTTGCAAAAATCCCTGTACCCGTATTAAAGAATACTTGCTCAGAACAAAATGGATTTATTTTAATATCTGACATCCAATGGATCAAGCTATCGTTATTGTTATACTCTGGTTTCATATAAGGCACTTGCCCGAAGTCAATTTCCCCTATACTTAAACGGTATAAAACGGGTTTCCAATGTACCCCATAATCCTCTGAAAATAAAATCGCATCCCCTTTTTCACAACACTGGGTGGAGCAAATCAAATACCCGGAGTTAGCGGTATCTGCGTCAATCCCTCCAAAACCAGCAAAGTTACAAATATCTCCCTCCATAGGTTGTATAAAGGATAAATCCGGTGTTACAAGTTCATATCCCAGTAACTCTCCTCGTTCCGTTAGTTCATACCGAATAATACAACCCTTCTCGCGTCCGCCAGAATCACAAGCGTAGCTGCTCCAACCGTGTCCTTCTCTTTCTGTAGCTGCCATTGTAATAAACACATAATTACCGGAGCGTGTAATTCTTTGACCTACAAATCCCGGATAAGCTCCAAAATCCCCGGCACTAGGTTGTCCAGGCATAATGTGAAAGGTTGTTCCGGCATCTTTAGATAGGTAAAGGCTGGGGCCTCGATAATTGCCTCCGGGTGAATTTTCTTTTCCAGAGGTTGCAACTATGATGGTCTGACAACGGTCATTTTTAAATGACCTGGGGTCTACCCACACAAAAGCCAGATTTTTCTCAATATTACTTTCCTCGGTTTTAACCGAAATAGTTTGAAAATGTTCACCATAATCTTCTGATATTAATAGCCCTTCACTTTGTGATCCAAAATAGAGAATACTTGAATTATGTGGATCAACTTGAAGCCGTTCCCCCGTCCCTCGTCCAGGAGCATTTCCATGGACGGAAGCAGGCAACGGAAAATATTCAAAATGATCTCCGTAATCTTTTGATCTGCAGAGGTAGTTCTCCTTAAAATTCCCTGCTACAACATATAACCAGGAGGGGTTAGCAGGATCAAGGGCAATGGAAAGAGGATAACTCTCCCATTTTTCTAGTGCAGTAACATGATCCATGAGTGAAATCCATTCCTGTTGTTTAAAATCATACCGATAAACACCACCGATATCAGTTCTTGCATATAAAATATCTGCTTGCTTTGGATGAAAGCAAAATCCTGTTACAAATCCCCCGCCAGGTACGGAAGCATGCCGATATTGGTACGGTATCATATCTATTTGTTTATTTTCTTGCATCATTACCATGCCTTTCTAATTACCCTGTGACCTCATAATACAAGTGTCACATTTAAATACTCATTTTACTCTCTAAATTCCCATTTCTATAATGCATACAAAAATCTTATACCCTTAGTATACAAAAAAGCATCATCACTTATAATGGGATAAATGATAATGCTTTTGTTGTATTCTATGATATTTAATACAAATTTATTTTTTTAAATTAGTTATTACCTCCTCCGTTACATTCTTAAGTGCAACGTTAGATACTCTGAAAGCAGTAATCATATCCATTTTATAACTTGCTTTATCAAAAGCAGCGGACTCAAAGGTAACATAGAGATAATCTCCATCAATTGCAATACCCTCGTTCATGGAAGGCATACTTACAATATTAATTGGATCTCCCAAGGGTATCACACCTTTAACTGTCTTACTATAAGCAGGCTTATATACATCTATTTGTCGCATATATCCACGAAGACCTTTGTAAAGCTGGCAGGATCTTGAGACAAACATGGTTCCCTTTTGTGAGAAAGCAATTCCTTGTACTCTGGTAGGCATAACCATCGTGTTTACTCTTGTAAGGGTCGGCATGGTATCCTTATTTTGAATGGTATAACTGTATAGATTTGTTGATTTTAATTCATTATAGGTCCCAACCCATAATTTATCCTTGTAAAAAGTTGCGAAGGATGCCGTTATCCCTAAGGAGACCGTTGTTCTATAATTCACATAGGTATAAGCTGCTTTACTATTAACCGCTGCAACAATATCTGTATAGGGAATTGCAGATAATCTGGAGCCCGTCGTTAACCAAAGATTAACACCATCATAAGCAAGCCCGCCTAAATGAGGTTTAGAGGGTAAAACCAGCGTTGATAATAATGCTTTTGTATTCTTATCCAGCACATAAATAACTGAATTCTCTACACCAGTTAAATCATAGGCAGACATTAAGACATAATTTTCTGCAAAGGTTAATCCTTGAGGACACATGGTTGTACTGGAAAAGCCCCCTACATTGGTGGTTACTAATCCAGGTATCGCATAGCTTTTTGAATAATTAATATATTTCTTAAAAAACGGAATGGTCTGATAAGCCACTGAATTTAAGAAATCCTTCTTTAAAGGAAACAACTTGCCCATTACACTTGTAGGTTCTAGCAGTGAGATTATAGTTGTCTGAACATCATACGTAACACTATTATAGGAAATACCATTGTAGTCACGTCTTGCAACCGCATAAAAAGAATAGGTATTACCTAATGTAAGTCCCTCCACGAGATAAGTATAGGAGCTGCTGCCACCTTTTTGAGTTGTAATCAGTGTATAACCCATCACTGCATCCCCAAAATAAACATCATAAGCAGTTGCACCTGTCACACCTGCCCAAGTCAATCGAATCTTTTGTTCCCCTGTCTTAAACTTTAAGGATACTTTCGCAGGATTGGTGCTGGTATCCACTACATTGGAATAACCGCCGGTATAGCTTTCATTGATAGAAAAAGCGCATACCTTATAATTATAACTCTTACCCGAAGATAACTTATCACTCACAAAGGATGTGGTTGCAGATGTTCCAATTAATGTATATTTATTTTCTGAAGCATTGCTGCGGTAAATCTGATATCCAGTTGCATTTGCAACCGCATTCCAGCTTAAAGAAATGGAGTTGGTTGAAGTTCCGGTTACAATCAGACCCGTAACAGCCTCGGGATTTGTCGCCGTTGTGTAGGTGTCTGACATTGGTCCAAGATATTTAGTTCCTCCTGACATTTCAACCACACATATTTGATAGTTATGTACTGTTCCTGCCATAGCGCTTAAGGTAATACTATTTATGTCACTAACTGACGCCAGTTTAAAAAAACCAGTTGCTGCATCCTGTTCATATATTTCATATTGTAGTGCACCAGGAATAGCATCCCAGGATAATGTTAGTGTTGTCGTATCATGGTATGTCGTTGTAATATTTTTCACCGTGGCTGGTACAACCGTAATCGGTGTCTGCAGTATTGCTATTTGGTTTTGATACGAAATAAATACAGTCTGTTGTCCAATCTGATCCGGATAATAGTTTTGTATACTATAATCTGTAATTACTGCACTGGTTCCATCTGTATAGTAGCTTTCCACCACCATATCAGAAAAATCTAGTTTATCACCTTTGGAATATACCATTTTTGAAGGTAATTTAGTAATTGCTATCTGATCTGAAAACTTTTCAACCACAGGCGGGGTTACCGTTGGTGTCGGTGTTACGGTTGGCGATGGTGTTGTTACTACACTCGCTTCTGCTGTACTTATATACAAGCCAGAAAAGCATAGCAAAAACAGAGTTAATAGTACATACTTGGCAAATATTTTTTTCATCAGGTTATCCTCTCCATTTGCAATGTTGTCGTTTACGAGTATCCGTCAATAGTTCCATAACTTGACTCTATTATCAAATCGTTGGTAGAAACCCTTGTCATTGCATATGCTAAAGGAACTTTATGGCTTTTTTGTGGCTAAAATATGACTTTCTTGGATTTTTTCGCATTATCTTACAAATAGAATTAATACTAACTCTTTAACCTATTGGATTCCGAACAAGTTAAAACGACATGTCGTACACTTGTCAGAAAAAAACTGTGTTACAAATACTCAATTAAATGAATATTACAACACAGTTTTTTTCTCTATATTAAATTTACAAGCCTCTTTTATTTTATTTTCTTCATAAAACTCTGCTTTGTAAACCATAGTACAAGCATAAAACAGCTTCCAGCCATTAGGGCTGAGACATAATAAAAACAAACTAAATATGGAGAATTTGTACCTGCTATTTCAAAGATTCCTTGTAAGAAGCTTCGCACCGTTAGCAGCGTCACCATGGATGCATATAAGTTCTTAAATAATCGAAAACCAAAGGAAAGGTGAGCCTTTTTTAACAGTAACACGAACAAAATAAAATATATTACACCAGCTAACAAGGGATAAAGAAACATTAAGGACATTGCTGCTGAATAAACGCCATGACCAAAGATGGAATAAATACGATCAACAACAATAGAAACGATTGCAACCCCAAGGTAAGTTAGCAATATTTTTTTATGCTCTTTAATATCCAATATAAACAATATCACTTACCTCTCTTTCCTTCAGGGTTCTGCCATCTGTTGGTACATTTACAATCTCACCATTAAAATACATTGTGGAAGAGCCTCCTCCATCTAAATTGTAAGCTGTGACACAACCTTGGTCCAAAAACACCTGTGCTAGCTCAAGTAAGGATAACCCAGCACTTTCATCTGTTCGACCATCTGAAACTACGATAATATAATGCAATGGTGATATTTCTCCAATAGCGGTTCTAGGATTACTTGACATTGATCGTGCTACCTCTGAATTGCTGTCTACCACAACCTCCCCAGCATTGATTAAGGCTGGTCCAAAGGACATTATTTGCCACAAGGAGGAATATTCTATGGTGCTTAAGTCAATATCAGATTCTTCCATTATAGAAAAATCTCCATCTTTATCAATCAATAAAGCCTCTGCATCACCTGCTACATCACGGTATAGAACACCATTACGAAGCACATATCCGTAATCTCGAAATCCATAAAAATCTCCGTTTACCGCAAAGATCGCCTGATGCTCTTCCGCAATTTCTGAAGTAGTATCCTTGATATTACGTCCAAAGACATCACCTGCCAATGCAGTTTTTAAATAAGAAACATCTGAAACCTCAATATCCGCTATGTAGACATTGGACTCGTAAGCACGTATTGTACTAATTTTTATTTTAATATTGGAATCTTCATAAGAATCAGTGGTTATTACAGAATCTGTGTTTGCATTGTCCTGCTGTGGCAGTTCATCCTTCTCGTCCGTTGTCTCATCGGCCAACTCACTGTCAATATCATAAGTTCCAGAGTCTTCTTCATCGTCTGTTTTATTTATTCCTGAATCAACTATATTTTGTTTCTCCGGCACGATAGCTTGATAGGATTTGGGTATGACAAAAGTATCCAATAGTATAAAAATCACTGCTAGTATTAATAGTAAACTAAAAACCATCGCATAGCGGTACGGTTTTGTAATAAAATTCTTCATCTGCACTAGAACTCCTATCTTGCCACTCATAAACATCTTTTTACGTGCTGTTTCTTCACTTATGACCTTATCTTATACGTAAATTGTGTTAATTGTATGTTCATAATGTGTTACACTTCTGAAATATATGTATCATACGGCTATGGTAGTTTTTTAATCAATAAACACTGCATTACGAGGTACTGTTCGAAAGGCTTTTTTAAAGGCTCTGGAAAATGTCGAGTAATTCTTAAAACCACTTTGAAAGCAGGCTTCAGTAATTGTACTTCCATTCTGGACCAAGCTCTTCGCAAGCAAAAGTCTCTTTTCTGTAATATAATTGCCTATCGTATACCCTGTTTCTTCTTTAAAAAAGTGCATTAAATAATACCTACTTAGATAAAATTGATCTGCCAGGACATCAATGCTTAATTCTTCTGTTAAATGCTCATTAATATACTCTATAATTTTAATTAACTTACTGTTTGCATTTGCTGAATCAAGATAATTAATATGATTTGATATTGCCGTACGGTTTAATTGAATAAGAAACTCCAGAAATAAGATTTTCTGATAAAGCTCCTTGGCATATGCCTGATCTTCAAAAGAATGCTCTAATTCCTGACAAACCTGATAGAGCTTGCTTTTTTCCATAGAGGCAACCCTAAGAACATTCGAATCTTCCGTATTTGCCCGTTCAAAGCAATAACCCAGGTCATACTCTTCCCCTTTATATTTACTTAAGAATTGGGTTGACACATATATTATGATTCTTTCATAAGCTGAATTATCAAGTATGGAGGGTCGGTGTATTTCACCTGCGTTGACGAGAACAATATCATAGGGCTTAAGCATATAATTCTTACCCTCAATCGTATAATTGATATTACCGCTAAGCAATATCATTATTTTATTAAAATCATGATAGTGAAAATTAAAATCTTTCCTCTGTCTATCGTTGATATGAAATATTTTAAAATCGTCTTCCAGATAACCTAGTTTTTCAAACCCGTTCATTCACCAGCCTCCCTTCTTGAAACATGATTGATTATTGTGTAATAAGCAATGTAAATACTTAATATTCGTTAATTTGCACACGGATAAGCTAACAATTAAGTGATATAAAATATAGTTCAGTGAGCAACTGTTTGAAAGTCTATATTTTGCAAATTAACTTATTATCTATTTATATTTTGCTTTTAACGCTCTCATCATTATATAGCATAATTTGCAATATTGAAAGCATTATAATTCTATTTTTATTAAATAATGTCATGTAATATTGTATTAGAAGCAAACTGTATTCAAATGTAATGAAAAAGGATAGTGTGAAGATTTCCTAGTTTTCACAGGCGAATTTGCGCTTTCACCAAATTCCTGATCCTTTGCAAGAATGGAGGACCTAAATGAACCCAACCGGTATCTGGCTACCAATTATTACACCATTTAAAAATGATAAAATAGATTGTCAATCCTATAAGAACTTAATTGATCATTATATTAGCAAAGGTATACATGGTATTATTCCCCTCGGAACTACAGGCGAGATTCCTGTACTAAGTGATTTCGAGTTTGAAGATATGATTGAAAAGACAATGGAATACGTGAATGGTCGCGTTCCAGTATATGTTGGTGTTGGTGGCAATTATACTGCAAGAGTAAATAAGAAGGTGGAAATAGCAGAGTATTATGACATTCAAGGTATTCTTTCTGTCTGCCCTTATTACAATCGTCCAAATCAAGAAGGTATTTATGCTCACTTTAAGAGCATTGCGGAGCAAACAAAGCTTAATATTGTACTATATAATATTCCTTACCGTACCGGTGTGAATATAGAAAATGAGACCGTATATAAATTGGCAGAAATAAAGAATATTGTTGGAATTAAAGACGCTAGCGGTAACTTTACTCAAACCCAGTCCTTACTCATGAACCCTCCAAAAGACTTTAGCATACTAACTGGAGAGGATAACTTATTCTATTCAACCCTTGCTTTAGGTGGTCAGGGAGGAATATTGGCATCTGCTCATATAAAAACGGAACTCTTCTTAGATGTTTATAATAATATGAAGGAAAATGATATGAATGCTGCCTTCTCAACTTGGAAGAAACTTTCTGAATTCATACCACTCTTATTTAAAGAACCAAATCCTTGCCCCATTAAATATTGCTTAAAAGAACTGGGCTTAATCGAAAGCCCTGAAGTAAGACTCCCACTTGTGGAAATATCAGACGAATTAAAAATAAAATTAAATCGTGCTGTGTTAGATAGATAATTATTAAAGGCTTATCTAAGGTAGAGTCAAGAACCTCTCCCTAGATAAGCCTTAAATTATTATTTCTTCTTATTCTAAATCTTCAAAATCAAATGCAGCTGCCTTGGTATAATTCGTAACTTTCGCTTCAAAGAAATCTGTTTTGGTTTGATTAATGTTAGAAAAGCCATCAATCCAAGCCATGGGGTTTTCCGTAATTTCAGGATAAAGTTCTTCTATGCCAATCGCCTTAAGTCTTTGGTTCGAGAGATATTTAATATATCTCTCTATTAAAACATCATTGATGCCCAAAATCTCGTTATTCGTTACATATTGGCCCCAGCTGATTTCATGTTCCACACCAACTCTCATCATCTCCCTGATTTCCTCTACTACTTTTGCAGAAAACAGATCCGGATTTTCACTTCTTAGTTCCTTAATAATATTTTGGAATAATACCAAATGGGTAACTTCATCTCGGTTAATGTATTTAAAAATTGTACTGGTAGCAGTCATCTTTCCCTGTCTTGCTAAGGTATAAAAGAAACTAAAGCCGGAATAAAAGTAAATACCCTCTAAAATATAATTAGCGACAACTACTCTAATAAAGTTATCCTGGGTAGGTTCTTCATTAAAGGTTTGATATATATTTGCTATATATTGATTACGTTTTAATAATTTCTTATCCTCGCGCCATTCATCATATATTTTATCTCTGGTCACTGGATTGGTTACAGTATCAAGGATATAGGAATAACTTTGTGCATGTATCTCTTCCTGAAATGCCTGAATGTTAAGTAAAGAAGAGATTTCTGCAGATGTGATATACCTGGATAGATTCGGAAGATTTTCTGTTTGAACAGAGTCAAGAAAGTTCAAAAAGGATATAATCTTATCAAAGGCATTTCTTTCTCCATCCGTCAAAAGCGGAAATTGCTTAATATCTTCATTTAGCGAGATTTCTTCTGGAATCCAGAAGTTATTAAGCATTGTACGGTAAAAGGTATTTGCCCATGTATACTTGATACGATTCCATTCTCTAAGATTAGTGGTGTTTCCGTTAATCATAGATTCGGTTCCACGAATTCCTTGCTCATTAAATATCTTCTTTTTTAACATCATACTATAGTTCTCCTTACTTCCTTGGTATTAATTATTCTTTCAAACATTCAAGTTTAGAATGATCTCTTTAATGATAAACATGTACTTCCCTTTTAATTCTAGCTGGAACAGCTTGTACACTCATCCATTTCAAGGGATTGATTTCTTACATAATAAATAGTCTTCAATCCATTTTTCCATGCTGACAGATATAAGTCAAGTATTTCTTTCGCTTTAACCTCTGGGGTAATATATAAGTTAAAGGATTGAGCTTGATCAATGTGTCGTTGACGAATTCCACATGCCTTAATGCTATATTGCTGATTAATATGATGCGCTTCTTTATATAGCCAGAAATTCTCATCATTTAAATCAGGTGCTGCCTTAGGTGTAAAGCTTCCCTTCTTCTCTTCAATGAAAAACTTCTTAAAGATTGGATCGATACCTGCTGTGGTTCCTGCAATATTAGAGGTACTTCCTGTGGGTGCCACTGCTGTGATATATCCGTTTCGTAACCCATACTTCTTGACATCTTCCTTTAACTTCAGCCATCTCTCGGATTCATATCCTCTGCGTTCAAAGTATTGACCCGTCTGCCACTCTGACCCTTCAAAGGCTGGATAGGAGCCTTTTTCTTTCGCTAACTCCATGGAGGACTTAATTGCCTGATATGCTATTTCCTCAAATAATCGATCTGCTTCAGTAAAATGTGCCTCACTCTCCCAAGCAATACGCTGATTTACAAGATAGTGATGGTATCCACTGGTGCCTAAGCCTATTGCACGGTATTTATCCCCTGTTATCCTTGCTTCTGAAACTGGAAATTGATTTAAGGTAATTACATTATCCAGCATTCTTATCTGTAAGGGTATGGTTTCCTTTAATTCTTCATAGCTTACTCGTCCCAAATTAATTGAATTCAGATTACAGGTTACCATATCACCAGATTGAAGACGTTTCACTACTTCCACATGGTCACCTGCAGGTACAATTTCTTCCTCTAATAAAATTGACTCACTAACATTTTGCGCAATCTCATGACATAGATTAGAGGCATAAATCATTCCAGCATGTTTATTGGGATTCGCTCTATTTACGGTGTCTCGAAAGAATACAAATGGTGTTCCTGTCTCTGCAGCACTCTTCATTATCTTCTTCATCACATCAAGTGCTGTAACTGTAACTCTATCTAAGGCCTCACAAGCCTCACAAGACAAATAACGTTTCGTAAACTCACCTGATTTATTTTCATCATAAAAATCCTCTAAATGATAGCCCATTACCTTATGTACCTGATATGGATCAAATAAGGACCACTCACCGCGTGTTTCCAATCGTTCCATAAACAAATCCGGAATACTTACAGATGGGAAGATATCATGTGCTTTTCTTCTGTCATCCCCATTGTTTGTCCTTAAATCAAGGAATTCATAAATATCCTTATGCCAAATATCAAGTGTGATGGCTGCTCCGCCTTTTCTTCTTCCAAGCTGATCTACTGCAACAGCAGTGTCATTATAAAGACGTATCCAAGGAATAACTCCACCGGAGGCATTTTTATGACCACGAATTTCACTATTTAAAGCTCTAATCTTTCCTGTATAAATTCCTAACGCCCCTCCATGCTTTGATACACTGGAGAATTTTTGATTCACATCATAGATAGACCAGAGGTTGTCCCCCACTACAGAGATAAAACAACTGCTTAACTGATGAAAAGGAGTTCCAGCACCAGCAAGTGTAGGGGTTGCTGTCGTCATCTTTAGACCACTTAGGATGTCATAGAATTTCTTTGCGTATTCCACTTTATGTTCTCCTTCTGGAATAGCAAGATGCATTGCTATCACAAGACAACGTTCCTGTGGTAATTCAAACACTTCCCCTTCATAACTTCTCACCAAATAGCGGTCTGCCAATAGCTTAAGTCCTTCATAGTTAAACAAGAGATCTCGTTCCGACTTAATACAATTCCCTAGCTCCTTGATCTCTTCCTGGGTGTATTCTGTCAGGAGATACTCCCCATAATGCTTTTGTTCTACTAATCGTTCCACCAATGACAGGAAATCGCCATAACCAAAGTAACGATAACCTCGATTAATGGCTGCCTCCTTATACAGATCCGAAATCAGCAGTCTTGCCGCAACATACTGCCAATTGATATTTGTCTTTTTAATGGTATTCCCGCTACTGTCCTTCGTGGACTGAATTACTTTTTCAATTGCTGTCTGTATTAATATTTTCTGGATTTCTTTTGTGCTCATACCATCTCGGAACTGAATATTGGAATCCATTTCAAGTTCCATCGGACTACAACCTGCCAAACCCTCACAAGCATAGGCAACCATCTTCTTAGTTTTGTCAACACTTAATGCCTCATATGTACCATTTCGTTTCTTTATTTGAATATTCATGGAAGTTCTCCTTCGTTAAAATAAAATATAGTAATGATTATTGTTATTATATTCTACCTTAACTTCCAATAGAATTCCATAGAAAATTTATAAATATTTTATCCTATTTATTTTTCTTGAAGATACACAATTGTTCCGACCAGAAATAGTACAAGTCCTATCATTTTACGTACATTTATGGCATGATTTAGTATTAAGGCATCAATCAAAAGCCCGCATAACAACTCGCCTGTTAGCAATAAGATTAAGGTATTAGAAATACCCAGGGAAGGGATAGCCTTTGATGACAAATATATGATAAAGGCTCCAAAAACACCTCCAATCAGCCAAATCGGACTAACTTGAGTAATCTTTTGATACTTTACGATACTGCCATTTACGATATTAATGATTAAGAAAACTGTCGTTCCAGTGATTAAACTATGTAGAGTTGCAACAGCCGGGGTGACATACTTCCCTAACTGGGAATTAATACTCGCTTCTATGGTTGTAAAAATACCAGCTAAAATCGCCATTAACATTGGGAATACATTCATACTTGTCATCATGCCTTTCATGGAAGCTATAAAATAAGGAGTTTATTACTAACCACTCCAACTCATCTCATTCATACATATGAGTCAAGGCACAATTATATACAAGCAACTGAAATGGCCTATTAAATTCAACAAGATGATACGACCGGTCGTTTCACTTTGCCTTTGCATAATGATAGACACCAAGAGGCTGAGAGTAATTTTCATACTCTCAGCCTCTTGGCTTTACATATATACTATATGATATAATGTCAACAATTATATCAGCGCTGAACAAAGTGAGTGTGCATCACAGGCACGAAGTGCCAATATTATTTGCTTTTTACATGATATACTAATTAAATCTTATATTTACTTAGGTCTTCTTGGAAGTTCTTAATCATTAAGTCAAAAATTCCAATCTGATTTGTTAATTCATTAATTTGATCCATGTAAATTGCCACATTGGAGCTTGCTTCTTCAGTAGCCGCTGAATTCTCTTCTGCAATTGCTGCAAGACTGTGCATATTATCAAAGATAGAGGTAATGTTATCCGCCTCAACCTTTAGCTCCTGTGAGGTTTGAATCATAAGGTCTGATACAGATTTAAGATTCTTATTTGCTTTATTTGAAGTATTAACAGCATCGGTAAGCTTAAGACTTTCCTTTTCAAGCACACCGTATTGTGTATCGATATCACTTACTACCCCACCAATACTTTCAACAAATTCAGTTAAGCTCTTATTGATTTCATCCACCGCTTTATTGGTTTCAACAGATAATCTGCGTACTTCCTCAGCAACCACCGCAAAACCCTTACCTGCATCACCAGCTCTTGCTGCTTCGATAGAAGCATTTAATGCTAACAAATTAATCTGCTTAGCAATGGAAGAAACAATTAATACAATCTGAGTAATTCCTGCTGCATTCTTACGAAGTTGATCACTGTTTGTACGAATAAGATTGAACTTGTCCAAAACATTATTAATTTCCATTGTGGTTTCATGAACATTATGGAAGCTAGTCTCCAACCTGCTCATTGCCTTTTCAATCTTGCTCTTATTTGTCTGACTCTCATCAGAAATTCGGGTAACACTTAAAATACTGTCATTTAATATTGTAACTGAATGCTCAGTGTCCTCTGCCTGAGTTGTTGCAGCAACAGCCACCTCATCAAGAACACTGGTTATATCATCCGAGGTTTCTTGCATGGTTTTTGCTATATCTGTAACTGAATGATTAAAGGTATACATCTCATCGACAATTGCATTGAACCCAATAAAGTCCTTTTGAACACTTCTCTTGATTTCATTCACTTGTTCCATGATTGATTCATACTCATCACCAGATTTTACTACAAGGTATTCTACAAAGTCACTACCTGCAAGTTTCTCAAGTTCCTTTTTAAGTAATTTCTGTGGTCGATGTAAAACATAAGCAGATAAGGCTGATGCTAAACAAGTAATGATACCGATTGGTATTGCTGTTAATTTATCAGGAACCAGAATTAGAGCTCCTAATGTTACAAGTATTGTATTAAGTACTGTCGTTTTAATTGCTATGTTTTTTATAAAACCAAAAGAAAGCAGCTGATTGACAAAATATTTCTTTGTATATTGGATTTCGTTCTCAAAGGTCAGTTTCATTTGAAACTCACTAGGATTATTGTCCAGTACTTCAACTTTAATATTTTCTTTAAAATACTGTGATACACCACTTATCAAACCTAGGAGATAGTAATTCATTCCCCTTTTTGAGCGATAAATAAACTTAATCTCGTGTGAAGATATCGGCACTACATCAAGGATCGGAGGTTTCGCTCCTCGAAAGCGTTTCATTACAATAACATGAACATCATTCATGGATTTTAAAAATTGATATGCAGATTCGTGACGGAAGAAGCCAGGATAGTTTTTGCTGAAGGTACTAATATTCTGTTCGCCCATTATCTTCCATATTTCTTCATGGCTTTTTCCTACTAACTTGCCTATATGATCAACTACTCCAAGTGCAATACGGTCTTCCACATCCTCCAGTGGAGAAAAAACAACGTCTGTCTGTAATTTATATTCTTTTAATGCTTCATCAACAACACTTTTACCAAATAACGCCCTACAAGAATCAACCCAAGTTGAAACTACAGTTCCTTTCATTTCAAAACCTCCTTAGTATCGTTTGAAAATCTAATTCAATTCTATACCAAGAATTTTAATTATTCAAGCGATACTTTAATAATGATAATTATTATTAATTTTGTAATTAATTTCCAAATAATACATTAGAATTTATTGGATTTTCTCCTTTATCAAATACTTATTTCCTAGCGTTATATTGATGGCTATACAGACTTGGTATTCTTTCACTTAACCTTAAAACCATCTTGCTTCCTAATATATAAAGTCATATAATATCCTAGAGATAACTTGGCAGACAAAGTACACGTTCTTGATATAAAACATTACCTTTGTGTAAAATATAAAATCACATTATCAGAGTTTTTCACGGCTGTTTACAGCCGTTGATATCACGGGTGCGTTCGCGTATACCAGAAAAACTAGCGTAGCATGTTTTTCGCGGCTGTTTACAGCCGTTGATATCACGGGTGCGTTCGTATCTAACAAAGCAAGCTTTGTTAGATACTTCACTTTACCTTCGCGTATATTTTAATTAGGAGTAATGATTATGGATAAAATTATTATTGTAGGGATCGGTGGTTTCCTTGGAGCAGCTTCAAGGTACCTTGTATCTCAATATTGTACAAAATGGTTTGGTAGCCAGTTTCCTTACGGGACTCTGGCCGTAAATGTTGTAGGTGCACTTCTTATCGGTATCATTCTTGAGGTGTTTGCAACAACCAACTTGATTTCAGAAAATATGAAGCTCTTTCTTGCAACAGGAATTCTAGGAGGGTTGACTACATTCTCAACCTTTAGTTATGAAACCATAAGCCTGTTCTATGCTTCCAAATATACATTGGCAATATTAAACACCGCCCTTAACTTATTTTTAAGCTTAGGCGGTGTCATATTAGGAAAATTTATCGGTTCAAAGTGCTTTTAATTAATTGGAAGTATCTTCGGTTGAATTACCTGTGGTATCTTCCGAAGTGTTTGTTTCCTGAGTTGTATCTTTGTTACCTTTATCTTTATCCTTATCTTTGTCAACATCGTAATTTTCAGTTCCAGGCAATTCATATACAACAACCGCCACTCCTCGCTGAATCTCCGCAAACATTGTTTTTGCTGCTGCAGGCGGCATATTGATACAACCATGGGAGCCCTTGGTTAAGTAAATATCCTCACCAAATTTATTTCTCCAGTTAGCATCATGAAATCCGATATTTCGATTAAATGGCATCCAGTATTTTACCGGGGTTTGATAATCTTCACCTACTAATACTGCATCATTTTCTTTATACTGTACTGGATAGGTACCAACCGGTGTAGAATAATTCTTGGATACGTTACCAGATACAAAATCTGATTCTACCACAAGCTTTCCATTTTTATAAAAATAAAGATGCTGTGCTGTTAAATTAACCTCCACATAGGTATTGCCAATGTCATCCTTGCCATATTGCTGTGCTGTCTGGAAATAAACAGGCTTCTTAGTCACTGTTTCTCCATCTTTAATCAGCTGCGTTAATTCTTTTACTTCTTCTGGTCGATTCAGCCACCAGCCGTAGTCTCCACCCTTAACCTCAATGGTATCTCCATAGGAAGTTTTAAAGGTTCTTACTCTGCCAAAGGAATTATAGGTCTTACCAATATAATCTACATATTCTTTAATTCCTTCTTCCTGGAATTCCACTTTGTAGTTATCATCAATCGTAACCCACTCACTGATGGTTTTACCATCTAAAACCTCGATGTCATCTCCAAATTCATAGGTAATAACAGCGCTGGTCAGGTCTTTCATTTCATTAAATGCATTCGCCAGATCCGGATATTCAGAGGTTTTTTCCGGTTTTGCATACGTTCCAGTGTCTTCTATCACCAGGGTCGGTGCAAGGGTAAGAATAGCCTGTTGTAATTGTGGATATAATTCGTCTTTGTTAATTTTAGCACCTGGGTCTTCTGGTACGATTTCGTAGCCATTCTCACCATACTCTGAAATTGTGGCATTGGTAGGCTCAATTATATTCGCTTCCTCAAACAAAGCCAGCTTATTATATTTCTTTTCTAATAGCTTTTCATCGTATTCCAGCATTGTATTAATCTTTAAGTCATGTGACTTCCTTATGTTAAGCGGCCATTTTGCAACATCCTGCTGCTGCAATAATTCAAGAATACTTCCTTCATATACCATATGTAAATTAATTTCACCGCCACGAATGGTGTCGCTAATACCATTTCTACCTACCAAAGTAATTTTATAATCCCTTACTTCTTCGGTTATTAAAGCTTCTGCTTCCTCAACAGTCATATTGGAAGTATCAATGCCATTAATACTGGTATTTTTATAGAAATGGTCCTTGTAATATTGAAGCGGATATAAATATAATATCACCAGTGGCAGTATAATACCTACACTAGCAAATGCAATTAAAAAGTTTCTAATTTTACTAGCTGTATTTTTTTTACTCTTTTTTCTACTCATTTTACACCTACATTCTACTTAAAAAAGTACAGTTTTCAATTCATGCCACTATTATAAAACAAAAAGATGTCGATTTATAGTCAATTTCATTAAGTTTTAGTTAAATAAGTGTTACTATTTAAAGAAGAAAACGAGCAACTGCTTCACATTTTAAAAGCCCCCATCCGGCAAAACTCGGATGGAGGCTTACTATTTATAAGCTTTTTTAATAAATTCTTCTTTATTTGCAATTCTATATCCTTGTGGGTTGAACAGTTGCAAAGTATATACCTGGAAACCGATTATGGTCTTTGTATGCCGCCTTTGTTACCTCTCATTCCACCTCCACCGAAGCCTCCGGATTGTTCACCACTTGAGGTTGCTACCGAACTAAGTGTGACCTCTGCTGTTTGATCTCCGCTGGTTAACGTGTAGGTTTTACCATTTGCCAAATCAGGTGAACTTACTACAACAGAATTAAATTCTTTTTCTGCTACATAGGAGATAATTTCTTTTCCTGTATCATCGGTTACTACAATTTCAGAACCAGCTGTTATTGATGAAGAAAAATTATGAAGGAAGGAATACTGCGTCGATGTATCGGAAAATCCTTGTGCCATTCCAGAACTTCCTGCAATTACTACTGTTCCACCTGTAATGTTAGCTGTTCCGTTGTAATCAAATCCAGCATTTCCATTATCTGTAGGACCACTTACTGTAATGGTACCTCCGCTGATATATATGGATCCATTGGAGTCTATACCATCGCCTGCAGCATTCACATTAATGGCACCTCCGGTGATCATGATGTAGCAATTAGCGTTGTTTTCAAATTCTCCACCGCCCATACCACCTTGCATCCCATTGCCCCCGAAGCCATTTCCACGATTTCCTTGGGCGTTGCCATCTGTGGTAGAACCGTCAGTACCGTTGCTAGGGAAGTTCGGGAAGGAACCATCACTAGGTACTTCAGGAAGGGTACCGTCACTTGGGAATGTTGGTGTAGTACCATTGGTTTGTGGCATTTGAGGCTGATCATTTTCTGTGGTTGCAAGTAATACGGCTGCACTCTGCTCTCCATCAGTCGATACGGAATCGGTGGAGGTGGAGGTTGTTGCTGTTACTCCACTAGAAGAGTTAAGACCATCATCAGAAGCAGTAATATCGGTGTTTCCGCCTTCTATTATAATTGCTGTACCTTCAATTCCCTCTACGGAGCTGGCAACTGTAATAGTTCCGCCTGCGATATAAACATAACCTTTTGTTACATCCTCATCATGCTTAGATTGAATACCATTCCCTGTCTCTGCATTAAGAGTAAACGTTCCGTCTTTAATTTTAACGCTATCCTTTCCATTAAGCGCATCCTTGATGGCTTGTATGTCATAGGTCCCGCCTGTGAATACCAAATCGTCTTTGGATACAATACCATGCTTATAGCTACCTATCACTTTAAGTGTTCCTTCCCCATTAAAGGTAATATCTACTTTACTAAATATTACACCATCCACTGTATTTTCGTCGGTCTGAACATAATTTGCAGTATCAGATAATGTATTAGTAGTGTCCTTATCCAGGGTAATAAACACTTTATCAGCATTTTTAACATAAATAGCGCTGTTATCAGATGAATGAATATCTACACCTTTTAATACAAGTCTGACCTTCTCGGTATCCGTTGTATCAACAATAATTTGTCCATCAGTTAGAGTTCCTGATAAAATGTAGGTTCCCTCTTCTTGAATTGTTAGTGTTGACTGATCTGCACTAGCTCCTGTACCAGTGATTTCAATGGCGTTATCCTTTAGCATTATATTCGTCGCAACGCTTTCATCATAGCCGATTTCTAGATCCTTTGCTGAAAACTCCGTATCAACTACCACTTCAGAAGATGTCTGTGTGGCAATGGTTGATGAACCTCCACTTTGTGTAGTCTGCTCTTCCTGTATAGTTTTCTCTTCCTCTGTTGATGCATTTGTATACGTCTTGCTAGCTGAACTGCATCCAGTTAGTATTAGTGAGATTATCACTACAATAATCATTATATATCTTACTTTTTTCGACATATCTTATTACTCCTTTCATATTGCCGTCTAGTAGGGTTAGGGGCCAAAAGCATCACAAGTTTTCGATTCGTCAATTTGCAGAAGTTTTATACTTCTTTGTGATGCAAAATATTATTCGAGCCTCTAAAGCTCATATACTTCGTTGGAAATTTTACCGCAGCTAATCTCTAGATTACCATTTCTACATCGAAGCTCATCTAAGAATTCTTTTTCTTTCATTGGCTCCTTCATACTTACCTGATAAATTAATTTATATAAACTGCCCATATTGGAGGTCTTTGCTCGAATTAATTCTGTCTTGGTGGTATATTCCTTGAAAATATCGTTGAATATTTCCATATAATTCATACCTTCTGGAATTGTTATTCTAAGTTCCTTCTCTTTCTGCTTCTTCTCACCGAAGCTGGTAAGATTATATAGCAGGTATGCTCCGCCAACAATTACAGAGAACAATACTGCTGCTACAATATATCCGGTACCGGTTGCTAAACCAATTGCCATCGCCATAAAAATGCTGCTGATTTCCTTTGCACTGCCCGGTATGGAACGAAAACGAACAAGACTGAAGGCACCCATTACAGCAATTCCTGTACCCAGATTGCCGTTCACCAATATAATTACCATTTGTACGATTGCTGGTAGAATTGCAATTGTCATTATGAAACCTTTGCTGCTGTTATTAAAACGAAAATGTACAAATGCTAATAATCCTCCAAGTATTAAAGATGCTGCCATACAAATCAAAAAGCTTTCTATAGAAAAAGTAGTTGTAACAATTGAATTAAGCATATTTTTTCTCTCCTTTAAATTGTCTTAATTTTTTCTCTCCGCGTGGTTGTTCTATCGATTTAAGAAAAGCTTTACCATATTTAGAAAAGGATGAGGGGTATATGTTTAGTTCATCCAAAATATGTGCTAACCAAATTGGCATTGTTCCAGGGATTTTAATCTCCATTAACTGCTGTCCCGGTTGTAATATGGCATTTCCATAGGGACCACTCCCCAACCATAAATCCTCTTCTCTCCAAAGTATATTGCTATCAAACGTCACTCGAAGATTAGAGTCCTCCATACCATACATGGCAATACGGTCATAGGAGATATACATCGAAGGTTCCAGATTGAGATAGTTCTTAATAAACCAATTAATTTCCTTTGTAATCTGTGTTTCTTTCATTAATGGCTGCCCATCATAGAGATAATTCTGCGCCTTTAAAAGTTCCATTCTTTCTCTTCTTTTATAAACAATACCCTTATATTTTTTCTTTAGTTCAACAAAGACAGTATCCTCTAATCCTGGTGTACCATAACTTCTTAGTCGGAGTTTTTCTTTGTAAATTGGTTTTTCTAACGAGGTTTTTATTAACCTTTTCTCCGGTGTATCAAAATAAATATTACAAATTGTTGTTACCCCATAATGATCAATTTTAAGTTTATCTGATAGCCTCTGACGTAAAAGCTGATACTGATTATCTGACAGTAAGTATTTTAATTCATAGCGTTTAAAGGTTTCCTGATAATTGCCCATCCTTCTTGACCTCTTTTCTTTTATTCTTGAAAGACAGCTGCTTTCGTTTACAACAACTTTCAATTTCTAAGTTCATTATATAGGACCAACTTAAAAGGAACCTTAAAGTACAAAAAACTTTTTTACTTAAATTTAAATTACTTTTCACATTCTAATTTTCACTCTTAAATAGTAATGAAATTATTAATCACTTAAACTTTGCAGTTAATAGTTTATTTTTACTTGATTAAAACAGTATTTTAGTGAAAAGTTATTGACATGCGATGCTTGAGTTGACTATAAAATATCCCGTTATCTTCATCAAATAGAAAAAGATAACGGGATATCGCCCCACAATATGAACTTTAAGGAAGACGTACGGTAAAGCAAATGGAATGTTGATCCTCACTCTTAACAGATATTTTTCCGTTATGAGCTTCAACAATGGATTTGGCAATGGAAAGCCCAATGCCATATCCTCCGTTTTCCCGAGATCTTGAACTATCCAGGCGGTAAAAGCGATCAAAAAGCTTATCTAAATTTTGTACAGCAAGCTCTCCTGTGGTATTATATACTTCAAGTTTTTTACCCTTTTTCCCGGTAGTAAGCGAAATCTTTATACTTCCCCCGTCATCAGAATATTTGATAGCATTATCCATTAAGGTCGATACCAGTTGCTCGATACTTCCTACATCACCATTTAAATACACATCAGGTTGAATGTAGATGGATAACTTTTTATTACGTGCCTGGGCTAATGCGGAAAATGGTTCTGCAATTCGCATAACTATTGCGCTTAAATCGAAGTCCTGAAAAGATAACTTAATCTGCTCTTCTTCCATTTTTGAAAGCACCAGCAGATTTTTAACCAACTGATCAAGTCTTGTGGTCTGGTTACGAATACTGGTAATCCACTCATTTTGACCTGTCGTTATTTCTAAAACATCTGCATTTGCAGATATAATTGCTAATGGTGTCTTAATTTCATGTCCGGCGTCGGTAATAAAGAGCTTTTGCTTCTCCGCATTTTCTATAAAAGGTTTCATTGCCTTCTTCGACAATATGGATACTAACAAGAACATTAATACAAGTACACTGAAAGCAACTGTACAGGAGATTGCAAATATTTCTTCGGTTGTTTGCAGTTTATCCCGACAATCAATGAAAATAATCATATATCCGTCATTGTTCTCTACAATTCTATATTTATAAATATCTTCAAAACCACTGCTAGCACTATGTTCCATTACCTTTTCCGCTAATTCTCTGGCATCCTGTGAGCTTACTGCAGCGATATGCCCCGTGTCTATATTTCCTACCATCCTATCTTCATCCATGTGCACAACAAAATATCTGGTTTGGAAGGGCGTTTCTTCGTTTGGTTCAAATCGAAATAGAGGATCTCCTTTTTTCGGCATAAAGTCTTTATCAAACCTTGGAAACTTCCCCTCATTCTCCGCCAAGTAGGCAAGAGATTCATTAATCTTACTATTCATCTGATAGATATTTAATATATTAATTGCTCCAACTAGAAATAGTAAGACTCCCAGAAGTGAAGCCATTGTAATTATAATAAATTTTCGCTGAAGCTTTTTGATCATTGTGTCTCCTCCAAACCATAACCTGAACCACGGACTGCTTTAATTTTTATATTTGCTCCCAAACTCTCTAATTTTCTTCTTAAATATGAGATGTAAACCCATACTACATTCATTTCTGCCTCAGCGTCATATCCCCAGATGCGATCCATGAATTGCTCGGTGGAAATAAGCCGTTTGGGGTTACTCATCATCATTTCCAGCATTTGAAATTCCTTATTTCCTAATCTTATATTACCCTGTTCACTGGATAATTCGTAAGTCTCCTTATTTAAACTGATGTTACCAACTGTAATCAAGTTTGGCAAAAACTCTGCTTTTCTTCTGCCCATCGCACGGACTCTGGCAAGTAATTCTCCCATGGCAAAGGGTTTACTTAGGTAATCGTCAGCACCTTTATCAAGTCCAATAATTCTATCTTCAATCTGGGACTTAGCTGTCAACATTAAGATAGGTGTGTGAATCCCCTCCTTACGAAGTTTTTCAAGAACCTCTATGCCATTTAGTTTTGGCATCATGATATCAAGGATTATCACATCATAATTATCACTAAGTCCATAGTCATATGCATCCTGCCCATCGTAAACCGCATCTACAGAATAGTTATTGTGTTTAAATATTGCCACCAGAGCGTTGGACATCTCCTTTTCATCCTCGGCTAGTAATATTCTCATTGTTTTGGCCTCCCAACCTGTCTTCCTATTATTATATTAGAAAATGTTTGCATTATCAAATGCTACCATAGCCGTTAAACATGAGCTATAATTATGCACATTAGCAACATCCTAAGTCCCTGTAATGCTTTTGATACTTTTACCTTATATTATTACTATAACATTCTTACCTTAAATGAACTTTAAGTAATCGTTTTCTCTGTAAGAGTTAGAATTAAACTTTAACAACTAAAATTTTCTTGTAAAAACAGGTGGAGGTAACGATAGTTTAACCACTAACAGAAGTTGTTGGGCTACTGCAGAACCTTATTTTGTTTCAGACAACGTGCCGGAAGCTGTTAAAACAATATATCAGTAATAAGAATAACAATACATGCTATGTGTGTTACTTAACGCCATTTGCAACTGTAGTGCTTATGCGAAAATAACAAGGATTAATATAAGAGAAGGCTATCCAGGGTTGATTTTACAACCCTGGATAGCCTTCTCTTATATTATAACTCAGGCACCATATTACATAGTCTTTAGTTTAAAACTAAATCTTCTGCTGCTTTTCTTCTAACTGCTTCATTTCTATAAAAGTCAGCAACATCATCGTAATTGTAACCCTTTGCTTTTTCTATCATTTCCTTAACAATACTGTTATACTCATCGTCACTCTTAGCATATATTGCTCGCCAGGAATAATCACGAATTACACCTGATACTTGCTGCCATTTAACTTCCATATCATCATCCCTCTTGGTTTCAGAGAAGCTGGTTCCAACTGCGACCACTTTATTGTTCGCACTTAGATACTCATCCTGTGTTGTAACACCGGACCATGCTCTCCATTCATCCAGTATGGCATATTTTTGGGTGGCATTATAGCTTGCCCAAGAACGATAATTATAACTTTCTCCATTAGAATCTGGATTAGATGCATCGGTATTCCATGCTTGATAATTTATCTGATTTGTACCATCACGATATGCACCTGTATAATCTCCAGTCATTGGTGTATCCTGGTCAGTGATTGTCTTTAATCCTAATTCTGTTAGGTAAATCTTTTTATTTTCATCATAATCCCAAGTTACACCCTGTGGACCATAATCACTTGTCATCTGTCCTTCCGGTGTACTTAACCAGTTGATAATCTCCATGCAAAGTTCGGGATACTGAGTCTTTGCACCAATTGTAACTACTCTGGCACTGCCATATACATTAAGTCCTGACATTAAGGTCTTCTGATCCTCCATGACAACAGGATACATTGCCTTTCCAGCGTCTAAATGCTCTGGTATATTATATTGCATGGAACCAGCATAATTAAAGATATTAAAGAAAGCTACTCCGCCTGTATAATCCTCTTGTGCCCCATCTGCTCCCTGTGTCATGGAGTCTGGATCAAGTAAGCCCTTTTGATATAGCTGGTTATAGAAACTCAAACATCTTAAGTAGATACCATCCCCAGCCAAAGCATCCTGCCAGGTCTGATTTTCTACATCATATAAGCCAATTCCTAGTTCTTCATATCCATATAAAGCAGCTGTAGCCTTAACAAACATTACCATGTTGCCGTCCCAATCACTAAATAGTGATACGCCATAGGTTTCATGTCCAGAGTCAGAAGTTGGGCAGATTTCTTTCATTTGAGCTAGGACGTCAATCCAATCCTCTAAAGTTTCAACCTTAGGGAAGCCAAGATCTCGATATAAATCAAAGCGAACATCCGGATGATAGATGGTTGATCCATGATCATCGGGTGAGGATGCTACTCCTAAACCATAACCATACAGTTTGCCATCTGGGCTCAAGCCTTGATTTTTCTCTAAAGCCTTTGGCATATTCTCTTTTATATATGGACCATATTCTGTTAGTAGGTCATCTTCATTCCAATCAAAGAGCATACCTTTATCAATTGCTTCCAGATAATTACCACTATCACTGCCAAATAGAACAATATCACCTAAATTACCGGATTCCATTCTAGTTACAAACACTCCGTCTGCATCATTTACAATGGTTACCTTGACATTAAACTTATCCAGTAAAACCTTTGCAAACCATCCAACCTGTTCGCCACTATAATTAGCTAACTGTGAATATACTGTCAGTTCAATTGGTTCCTCTTGTTTTTTGCTTCCGCACCCAGTAAATACGATTCCTGAAACTGTAATGCAAATCATTAACATACATGTCAGTTTCTTTGTCCATTTTTTCATATACATCCTCCATTCTAACAATAAAAACAATAAAATGTTCTCTTTCAAGTGTGAAGCATTCTTAGGTGGTGGACTTTAGCACCTTATCTTTCTTCACATTTACCCCTTATCAATTACTCTTATCTATAGTTATATTAATAACTACCTATTTCATAAATACGAAGGATACCAGTTCAAACAAATGTCTTCCTTTGAACATATCAGTAAAGTATCCTCCAAAAGCATGCTCAACTTTAAAGTAAACTGCATGTCTTCCAGTTACCTTCTGTACCTTACAAGTAACAACTCCATTATCAGTTCCGATTTCTACACAACCAATTTCCTCACCGTTCTCGTAACTATCTAATAGAATTCTCATGTTCGCCTTGCAGCCAAGACCATTAATCTGAGCACTGAATTCCATGGAATTGCTGCTATAATCTTCACCAAAATCGTAATACTTATAACCGATGATACTTCCGTCAGTTATGTTCGTAACTAATCTGGTAAAGACATTTTTTTCTGTAATGATGCAATCCCCTTTTAGTACACAAGCCAGATCAGCAGGTGTTATCTCATATGGAGAAAGGGATTTCTCGAAGCCCAAAGAGGTCATTTCAACTTGATGAAAGCTTCCATCTGGCTGCATTTCAATACGTTCAACGCAAGCACGTCTGGACATAATACTTCCGTTGGTCATGCGATGATAGAAAATGTACCACTGTCCATCGATATTGCAAATGGAACCATGATTGTTACCACCCGGATAATCTACTCCGTTATCTACAAGAATTCCTCTGTATTCAAAAGGTCCTGTTGGTGATTTGGAGGTAGCATATACCAATCTGCTGCCAGGGTTCGGAGAATAAATCATGTAATAGGTATCTCCAACTTTTCTGGGGGAACAAGCCTCAAAAAACCGATACGGCTCACTGGTTGGAATAATGTCCAATTGGAAAGTTCCATCCATTATCTCATACATATTGTCAGCATTAATCTCAGCCATATAAGAGCCTTCAAAACCACAATAGATATAAACTCTGCCGTCATCATCCACAAGGACACCTGGATCGACAAACACTGCTTCGTCTAATAACTTTGGTGAACTCTCTGGAACTTTATACTGGGATAGTAATTCAAAAGGTCCTTCTGGTCTATCACTAACACCAACACAGCCTTTTGCATAGAAAATGTAGGCATATAAATAATACTTTCCGTCCTTCTCAACCACGTCAGGAGCATATAACTCACCATCAGTCCAAGGTGTATCACTTACTTTTCCGTCATCATCTCGTGTTTGAAAACTCACACCGTGACAGGTCCAGTTATTTAGATTATCCTTAGGTGCGGACCACACCTTTAACTTGTAATCACAGAATTTATCTGAACCGGCACTATCATGTGAACCGTAAATATATACTCGATCACCAAAAACTCTTGGTTCTCCATCCGGGATATACTCCCATCGGGGAAGATATGGATTAGGCATAAAAAACCTCCTTGAATACTTATCATAAATTTGCTATAGTGCTTATAGTGTAATATGAAAGCTTAATATTCTCTATAATTAACAGGACATAAATTAGCACAATCCGGACACAATGAAAGGATGTCATTTTTATGGAAACGATGTACTTAAGATATTTTACACAGGATACCAATTACCCCTTTAATATCCAATATGGGTTCCACGAAGAAGATTTGTACATGCACACCCATGCAGATTTTAGCGAACTTGTTATTGTACTAAACGGCACTGCCATGCACAGAGTTGATAAGGAAGCATATTTCATAAAAAAAGGGGATGTATTTGTTATAAGTAACAATACCTCCCATGGTTATGAAAATGCTTATGATTTTCGTATCTGTAACATAATGTATCGTCCTGATCAACTGCAGTCTTCTGACCTTGACATTCGTAAATTGGCTGGGTTTCATGCTTTATTTGTAATCGAGCCTTACTTTACGATGGAACGCAGCTTTCAAAGCCGATTAAAGTTACCACTGGATGATTTTGAAGAAGTTCATAGGATTATTGCTAGAATGATACAAGAATATGAGCAAAAAAAATACGGCTGGAAGACTTTTTTGAATTCACAGTTTATGATGCTGGTGGTCTTGTTATCCAGAGCTTATAGTCTAACCTCCTTTGATGTGAAGGAGGATGTAATTAACATCGCAAAGTCACTTTCCTATATTGAACGACATTATAAAGAAGACATTACCATAGAACGGTTAGCAGCAAAATCTAATCTTTCCGTCCGACACTTTACTCGCATCTTTAATCTTACTTACCAGACCACTCCAGGTAATTATATACTAACACTAAGAATGCAACACGCCTGCTTGCTTTTAAAGGAATCGAACATGACGATCTCTGAGGTGGCCTATGAAAGCGGCTTTAATGATAGTAATTACTTCACGAGACAATTCCGTAAGCTATTTTCCTTAACTCCAAGTCAGTATCGTAATCAGGTTGCGGATTGATGAAGTAGAATCTGCTTATCGCATAAGACAAATGATTCGGAAGTTAATAAAAACTTCCGAATCAGCAACAATTATACTATCATAGATTTAATTTTGAAATAGTAAAATATTTTTTGGTCCTGCAGAGTGACACTATTCTAATAATTAGTATTCCCTTAGTATTTATTATTCCCCAATCTCCCATTTAACCTTGCTTCCCTTTTCACCTTTGGTCACAATCAGCTTTGTTCCAATCTGTGCCTTCAACTCCGTCACATGGGAAATGATTCCGACTAATCTGTTGCCACCGGACAATTCATGCAGAATATGAATTGCCTGCATTCTAGCTTCATCACTTAAAGAGCCAAAGCCCTCATCAATAAACATGGTATCAATGTGAATTTTACCTGCAGCATTTTGAATAATGTCTGCCATTCCCAGCGCCATAGCTAGCGCTGCCATAAAGGACTCTCCGCCAGATAAGGTTTTAACATCACGGGTCTGGTCGTTAACCATACTATAAATATCAAGGTCAAGGCCAACCTCTCCTTGACCGGATAGTTCGTCAACTTCTTTGCACTTTAAGATAAACTGTCCGCCCGACATTGTAAATAATCGCTTGTTTGCCTCTCGTAAAATAAGATTAAAATATCTTCTTTGAATATAGGTTTGAAAATTAATATGCTTCTGGCTTAATTTGCCGTTAGCAGTGGCATCCAGTCTTTTAATAACATTATAAGAGCTTACAAGGCCTTCTCTCTGCTTGTATAGCTTTCCGACCTTTTCATGAATTGCTTCATTCAGAATCTTTATACCATAGACGGTCTTACTTTCTAACCCCAATCGTTCTCTTTCTTCCTCCAGTTGAATTCGCTGCTCTTTTAGATTCTCTGTAGCAACCACATTCTTACCGGATGTTTGCTTACGATATATCTTCAGATTGCTTTCATTAACCTCTACTGTTCTAAGGTAGTTTTGGAATCTCTCACTTAAGTCCCTCAACTGCTGTGGCACTATAATTGCAACCTGATATTCCGACTCATTTGAAAAGCCTTGATTATGAAGCTCACCCTGATAGTCAGCTTCTGCAATATTTTTTGCTTGTGTCAGTCGGACTAAATTTTCTTCCTCTATCTTAAGCTTACCTTGCAGCTCCATAACCTGACGTTCCACATGCTGGTAGCCTTCCACTGCTTCTGTTCGAGTTCGTTCCAACTCTTTCAGCTGACCTTCCATTGCTTTTAGTCCATTTACAGCTTCATGTTTATTCTCATACAGCAGGTTATCCTTTAGATTTTTAAGTACCGCTTCTACAGCAGCTAACTTGTTGTCTATTTGTTGAGCCAATTGATTGCCAACTATTTTATCACTTTCAAGTATTTCTAGAGCATTTGTTAATCGCTTGCTTTCGTCTTCGTTTTTCTCAAATCTTTGCTTTTGTAACTTAGCCTCCGATAACTTCTTTGCTTCAACCTCAAGCAGTTGCTTGCATTCTAATAAATTTGACAAAAGCATCTCTTCGGTGGATGTATTAATGGAAAACCCAGTTCCAAGAACTTTAGTTCCTTCATACTCTACCAAGCTTCTAATCTTTAAATACTCTTGCTTGATTTCTTGTAAAGACTCCCGTTTGACATTTTGCTGAGTAATTGCATTATCCAGCTCCTTCTTAGCTAAGCTTAACTCACTTTGATTAATCAGTATCTCTGATTTCATTGTTATATGTGGATGAGAGGTAGCTCCACAGACAGGACAAGGTTCCCCTTCCCTAAGGTTTTCAGCTAGGAGACCTGCTTGCCCTTCAATAAATTGATGATACTTTATCTCATATTGATTTGTTAAATCAGCAACCGATTTTTCATAGGTCTGATAGCTTGCTTCTTCTCTTTCCAACACAGCTTGCTGATTTATCATCTTCCTATGGGTAACGATTAAACCCTCCAAGGCATCTCTTCTAGCTATAAAATTGTCAACCGTTTGTGATAAGTTAAGTATCTGTTCTGAAACGTTCTTTAAGTACTCCTGCTCCTTACCAATCTTTGTCTGTCTTTCTTTTGTGAGATTAATGTTATAATCAATTTTAATAAGTCTAGCATCAGCTTCTGATTTTTGTATCATTAGTTGCTTTCTCTCACTTACCTTCTGCTCCAATTGTTCATACTTTGGCAACTGTTCTCTGATGCTACTTATTTGAGGATCCAGTTTAGCGCTTTCAAAAAGATAGCTATCTTCAGCAGCTAATTTTACAGCGTTTTGCAGAGAGAGTTTTTCTTTCTCTTGTTCTAATACTTCTATTAAATATGTATTCCGCCCTCTACACTCTGTAACTTCCTTTTGCTTTGCTATCAAAGAAGCCTCTTTCGGCAATACGACTGCTGCCTTTTGTGCTAACTCTATCTGGTCTCTAAGCAATAACATTTCCTTTGAAATAGCATCCAGTTCAAGCTTTTTATCTTCTGCCTCTTTTAATGAAGCAAATAATTCATTTAGTTCTTTTGCTTGATTGAATTCAGCTAGTAAGCGGTCACTTTCTTTTTGCTTCGCAGCTAAGGCATGGTTGATTTCTTCCTCCTTTGCCTTTGCTTCTGCTATCATGGAAGCCACGAGCTCTGTTAACTTATCATAATCACTCTCAAGAAAACGTGGGGAGGTTGCCCATAGCTCTTGATACGCACTATTTTCTATTAGCTGTACATTTTCAAATTCTCGAACTATTCCTTTCTTATTATCCTCCAATTGAATCCACAATTCTTTTGACCGTGTTCGAAGTTCCTCTTCCATTTTCCAAAAGATCTTAGTATTAAATATCTTTGCAAATATTTCTTTTCGTTCTTTGGAAGGTGCATGAAGAAGTTTCAAAAAATCCCCTTGGGCAATCATTGCAATTTGGGTGAATTGATTCACATCCAAACCAACAATTTCAACAATCCTTTGATTTGTTTCTCTACTTTTACCCCTGTAAGGTAATCCATCTGGTAGAATTAATTCAACATTAGGTTGTTCCACCGTTATGGTATACTCACCGTCTTTGTTTTTCTTCTTACTTAATCTGTTTTGCTTTGGAGAACGTTTGATTACATAGATTTCATTATTGTATATGAATTTTAGTTCCACAAAGGTAGGGATGTCCTCTTTGGCAAATTGACTTCGCATCATTTCACCATTTCGCCTGCCACCACTGGTTTCATCATAGAGAGCATAGGTAATTGCATCAAAAATAGTTGTCTTCCCTGCCCCTGTATCTCCGGTGATTAAGAAAATACCCTGATTAACTTCAACAAATTCTACAGTTTCCTCCGAAGCATAAGAACCAAAGGCGGACATTTTTATATAAATTGGTTTCATTACTCGTCAGCCTCCTTTACCTTATGAATAATATCTGCGATAATTTGTTCTTCTTCTTCATTTAACTCTACCCCATGCATCTCCTGATAGAATTCCTTGAAGGCTTCAAAGGGGTCTAAGACGGATGCCTCTCCAGTGAGAGGTTCCAGTTGTGCCTTGGTTCTGCTGTTTTCTATCCTTACCTCAAGAATATGATCGTAATGCTCCTCCAATTGATCCTTGGGTCTGTATAACTCCGTCTCGTCTGTTAAGGTAATGCTTACATAGTCGTGACAGTTATTTCCCTCCGCGAACTCAATAAGTTCTCTTAAGTTTCCTTTCAGCTTTCTAACCTCCTGCTCTGGGCAAAGAGGTAACTTATCTATTATTATTTCAGAGTTCTTCCCACCTACAGTAACCATAACGATGCATTTCGCGTGTTTTTCTTCACTGATGGAGTATTTTAAAGGAGTTCCACTGTAGATGATGTGCTTCTCACCGATGTGTTGCTGACCATGGAGATGTCCCAAGGCTACGTAATCAAAGTTCTTAATGTGACTGACCTCCACACTATCAATGCCACCTACAGAGATATATACTTGTTCCGATTCACAAGTCTCTGGCACAGTAGAACCTGCTATATAAAATTGGTGGGAAATCAGTATATTTCTCTGATTATAGTCAATATTTTCACGGTTTATAAGAGCAGAAATCGCCGTATCATAGCTACTAATTATTCCTGCTTCAAATAAATGTCGAACATAACCTGGCTTTGTGAAAGGCAAAAGATAGAAATTCACCTCACCATGCTCGTCCTCTAACACAATTTTCTTTAAAAATTCATCCTCTTTTTGCGGTGGTAATACCGATATGTAAATATGATGCTTCTCCAGGAAGGAACTTGCATAATTAAGGCGTTCCGCTGAATCATGATTACCAGCAATAATTAAAATAGGTATGGAAGGTTTAATCTCTGACAAATCCATCAAAAATTGATTAAATATCATATAGGCTTCTGCAGAGGGAATTGATTTATCATAAATATCTCCAGCAATAATAATTGCGGAGGGTTGTTCCTGCCTTGCCTTCTCAACAATTTGCTTAAGAATTCGTAATTGATTCTCACACAAATTATAATAGTGGAGTTGTTTGCCAATATGTAAATCAGATATATGGAATATTTTCATAAGTATGTATTTTTCAACCTTTCAAAAATATATTTGTACTAATTTTATTCTTCCTTATTTTTTATGTTGGAATTACTCTAACCTAGTTTGGCGATATCCAAACAGTAAGGAAACTACAAGTCTTCATGATTTGTGCTAAATAGTTTCAATTTAAAAACCAAGATAATTGTATCACTTTTTTACCCATTGAAACAACAGCATTTTACTTTCAGCTATATTCCAATTTTTCTCTAAGCAATAGAATAATAACTGTGTAATGCTTAGTAAATACCTACAACTATAAATTATTAATTTCTTTATATTTTACAGAAAATTCTCCAAATTTATACATGGATTTAACTTCCTTTCCTCTTCTATCGATTATACTGATATTTATAAAGTAATTTACGTAAACTAAAATTGGAGGTGCATAGGTTGAAAAGAAAAATATTTTTCAACCAGCAAAAAGCACGGAGTGTGCTTTTCGCTCATTATTTGGACTGCCTGACGGCAGCATGGAGGTTTCTATGAAAAGTGCAATTATTGATTTAGGTTCCAATACGATTCGATTATGTGTCTATGAGCATCAGGAGAATTATGTAAGAACCCTGCTGGAAAAGAAAGAAATGGCAGGACTGGTCAACTATATTGAAAATGAAAAGTTAAGTGATAAGGGAATTGAAAAGGCCAGTAGTATTTTAAATGATTTTTTGACACTGATTCATAATCTCCAGGTGGAAAGCAATAACGTTCATATCTTTGCTACTGCCTCCCTTAGAAACATTGTAAATACAAAGGAAGTTATAGAGGCTATCAAACACAATACTGATTATGAAGTTGAACTCCTTTCTGGTGATGAAGAGGCTATGCTAGACTTTTTAGGTACAACAAAATGTCTTAATGTAGATTCCGGTATCATTGTTGACATCGGGGGTGGAAGTACAGAACTTGTAATTTTTGAACACAAAACAATAAAATATGCAACCAGCATCCCTATTGGCTCCTTAAACATGTATGTGAAACACGTAAAGAAGATTATTCCCAAACCAGTGGAAAGAGAAAACATAAGACAAACGGTACTTAGCTATATCTCAGATCTACCCATTGAAAAAGACCCGATTTATACCCTTTGCGGTGTTGGCGGTACTATCAGAGGAATTTTAAAATTAAATAATAGTATCTATAATATACCAGGTAATAATACAGAGATAGATACCGTGCATATAAAAGAAATATTAAGATCCATCAAAAACAGTCACAGGACAACCTTGTCTCCATTGCTAAGGAACATCCCTGACCGAATTCACACAATTGTGCCTGGTATGATTATAGCAGACACAATTGTTGATTATTTTGGAATCCAGAATATCCTTGTGAGTAAATATGGTATTCGTGAAGGCTACTTATACGAAAGAATTATTAAAGGAGAATAAACGAAATGAATTCCCAGGATGAAAAATCTAGCAAATATATGCAGAACAGGGAATTATCCTGGCTGACCTTTAATGAGCGTATCTTAGAAGAAGCCCAGGATGAGGATGTCCCAATCTATGAGCAATTAAAATTTGTATCTATTTTCACCAGCAATTTGGATGAATTCTATATGATACGGGTTGGTAGCTTAACTGACCTTGCCTTATTGGAACGAGGAAATTTTGATAATAAAACCGGTATGACACCAAAACAGCAGTTGGACAAAATATTTAAAAGAACCGCTTATCTCTATAAAAAAAGAGATGCAGTCTTTCAGTCTGTTGAAAGCAGACTGAGAGAGTCTCAAATATACAACCTTGAAATGAACGAGCTGACAAAACATGAAAAAAAACATATTGAAAAGTATTATAAGGAGTATTTGCTGCCGATTTTATCTCCACAAGTCATTAACTCCAGGCATCCCTTTCCTCACCTTGTTAATAAAGAATTATATATTTTCTGTATCTTTTCCGATACTGACACGAAGTTTGGTTTGGTCCCAGTATCAAAAACCTTACCAAAATATATTATGATTCCAGGCGATGAGTTTCGTTATGTAATGACAGAAAAGATTTTGCAATATTACCTAAAAGATATTTTCAGTATGTATAAAATCGAAAACGCTGCTATCATTTCTGTCACAAGAAATGCAGATATCAGTATTGATGATGAAGCCTTTGAAATAGATGATAATTATAGAGAACATATGAAGAAAATCCTCAAGAAAAGAGGACGCCTCACTCCTGTTCGGCTGGAGGTTCAAGGTCGGTTGAATAAGCTAATGACCGCATTTCTTCTGGATAAATTACATTTGGAAAAAGATCAGATCTTTATCAGTAAGTCTCCTTTAGCAATGGGATATATTTTTCAGTTGAACAATCGATTCTCCCCAATACAAAAGGAACAACTTTGCTATTCGGCATTAGAGCAATCCTATCCAGCAAACCTAAAGAAAAACGAAAGCGTTACAAAGCATTGTAAAAGTGAAGATATCTTATTATTTTATCCCTATCATCAAATGGAACCTTTCTTTCATTTATTAAAAGAAAGTGCAACTGATCCAAACGTTCTGTCCATTAAAATTACCATATATCGCGTATCTAATAACTCCAGGCTCATTGAATATCTTTGCACAGCTGCCGAAAACAATAAGGAGGTCACAGTTCTTATGGAGCTTAAAGCGAGGTTTGATGAGCAGAATAACATTGAGTGGGCGGAGAGACTTGAGGAAGCGGGTTGCCACGTTATCTACGGCTTCGAAGGCTTTAAAGTACATTCCAAGATCTGCCTTATTACAAGACGAGATCATGGTATAATTAATTACATTACACAGATTGGTACGGGTAACTATAATGAGAAAACCGCCAAACTCTACACGGACCTATCACTAATCACCGCAGATAAAAATATTGGTCAGGATGCAATGCTATTTTTTCAGAATATGTCCATTTCTAATCTAAATGGAGACTATAATCACTTTTTAGTGGCACCAAATTCATTAAAGAATAATTTGCTGAAAATGATGGATGACGAAATTGATAAGGCCGAGCGCGGGGAAGATAGTAGCATTATTATAAAGTCCAATTCCTTAACGGATAAGGACATTATAAAAAAACTTTCTGATGCCTCCAAGGCAGGTGTGGAAATAAAACTAATTATTCGTGGTATTTGCTGTTTACTTCCTGGGATACCAGGAAAAACAGATAATATTACTGTAATCAGTATTGTAGGAAGATTTCTAGAACACTCCCGAATCTATCTTTTTGGTAAGAATGAAGCTGCAAAAATGTACATTTCCTCTGCTGATATGATGACACGCAACACCTCCAGAAGGGTAGAACTAGCCTGCCCTATCTATGATTCAAATATTAAAGAACAAATTATACAGCACCTTAATATTATGCTGGAGGACAATGTAAAAGGACGTATCCTAAACGCTGACGGTAACTATGATAGGAGAGATGGTTTAGACTTAATTAAACAGGACAGTCAGATGAACTTTATCTCGCAAATGGCGATTAATAAAGAGTGTACTCCCGTTAAAGAGATAGAAAATGAACGATTAATAAGTTCCATGTAATGAAAACTAGAAGAAACACGCTATACGAGTTCTTGCGACTCTTTACAGCCGTTAGTATAGCAGGTGCGTTCCTATCTAATAAAGTATAGCTTGTTGATATTTCTCTCTGCTTTCTTTGTAAATAAAAGAGTGGGTGTGTGAACTATGTTTAATCTAATAGGTTCATATCTGCTCTTTTTTTAAATACATATATTTATAGCTCTTAACAACCCTACTTATTAGTTTTCAATTAATATTATTTATCCATTATTGTTTTTTGTTTCTACTTTTTGTATTTACTATATCTTCCCTATTATTTTATTTTTTCTGTTATTTATTTTTCTGTTATTTATTCTGTTATTTATTTTTCCTGTTATTTTATTTTCTACTAATATTTGTATAGTATATTACAGAGTTATAGATTATTATTGTTACATTACATATCTTACAGGAGGAGTAACTATGGAAGTACCAATTTTAGAGACTGATCGATTAATTTTAAGACCGCTTACCACTTTGGATGCAGAGGCTGTCTATCAATGGGTTAGTGACCCTCGAGTAACTAAATATATGCCCTATAAAACATATACCAATATAGAAGATGTAAGGAACTGGCTCTTATCCGTGGAATCAGATGATGAAACCTACCATTTTGGGTTTGTATTAAAGCAAAATAATCTGTTAATCGGCAGTGGCGATATTGGTTACAGTTCTAAAAAATCAGCTTGGGATTTTGGCTACAACCTTCGATATGACTGTTGGAATATGGGCTTTGCAACAGAAGCTACCAAATGTATGATAAAGTATGTTTATGATAATTTTGGCGCCAGAGATTTTAGTTCAAATTATGCAGCAGATAACATTGCATCTGGAAAAGTCATGGAGAAATGCGGATTGGTTTTTGATCACGACGGTGAATATAGCAAGTTTGATGGAAGTGAAACTTTTAAAGCAAGATTTTATAGGGCTCATTTGGATTAAAATTGATGTATACTCTATTTCTTACTCAAACTTTGTATGTATAAAAAACTATTTAATTATAGGAAGTGCAGATATGAATGATTGGTTTACTGTTGAGAAGATAGATAATGCAACGTATATAATCAGTGAATTAAACATTGGGAAGAGACTCATTGCTATCTCCTCATTGGTAATCATACTAGCCTGGTATCAGCTCTATCAAGGAGACCCTTCATTTCTATTGTATGACAGCGAAATAATACAATTAGGAGATAGAGAGGTCACGGTAATCCATACACCCGGGCACTCTCCCAGACATATCTGTTTTTATGAAGAACATCAAGGTTATTTATATTCTGGCGATTTAATATATGAAGGAACTTTAGCAATTATCCATACAAAGGATATTTCCAGCACATCATAACTTAAATATATACCCTGAATTAATCTTTGACATTCACGAAGCATTTTCTGAGCTAAATAGATTTGGAAAACTCGTTCATGATAGTGGAATATATCACCTTAATAAGTTTAATATTCATATTTAGTGATATAATAGCATAGCAAAGTATTATTGGACATAGGGACAGAAGTTCATGAATTAACCTCTTTACATTTATAAATATATATGCTATGTTAAATATAGGAAAAGGAGTAACCGCCCACAAAGTGGTTAACCTCCCATAGTTAGCTTAACTGCCCACAGGACCGGTCAAGTCAGGGGCAGTTATTTTTTATGCTTATTATTCCTATTGTTTAAATAAGTAAGCAGCGCAATGATCATAAGCACAAAAGTAAATAAATCACCATATGTAACATATTCCATTGGCACCACCTCCCTTCCGAGAGGCTAACACACCCTGTACACGATTACTCTTAAATTCAGCCTATCACAGTTACCATATAATTACAATCGAACATAATATTAAATTATCTTCTATTCTTTAATGTTCCACCTTTAACACATGATGCAATTAATAAATATAACAAATGAGCAGTGCCACAAAAGCTCTGCTCATTTATCCCTTAGTTTTATATTGTGTGACTTTACATACTATATAGTCAACTATACTTATGAACTTTAATTAAAATTATATAGCACCAACAGCAAACATACTCTCTTCCAAATATTTAGCTGCTTTGGCATCCACTACCACAGTAAAATCAGGATGCAACTGAAGTATGGACGCCGGAACACTTGGTGTAATTGGTCCAGTTAAAGCTTTTGCTAAGATTTCTGCCTTCTCTTCTCCGCTGACTACAAGTAGTATCTTTTTCGCTAGCATGATGGTCTTAATGCCCATGGTGTAGGCATGTGTCGGCATCTGTTCTCCTTCACCAAACAGACGGGAATTTGCCTCCAGTGTAGAGAGTGTTAATTCTACACAATGCGTACCTTTCTCAAAGGATTCTCCCGGTTCATTAAAGCCAATATGTCCATTATGTCCAATTCCTAACAATTGAAGGTCAATACCGCCAAGCTGTGTTATTACCTCATTGAAACGCTCACATTCCTGCTCGGTATCAAGAGCTAACCCATTGGGTAAATTCGTGTTTTTTGTGTCTATGTTAATGTGCTGAAAAAAATTATAATTCATAAAGTAATGATAGCTTTGTGGATTATCATCACTTACACCCTTGTATTCATCCAAGTTCACAGTTTTTACTTCACTGAAATTCAAATCACCCTTATGGTACCATTCAATTAATTGCTTATAAATACCTATGGGTGATGAGCCGGTTGCCAATCCTAGGACACAATCCGGTTTTAGGATAATCTGAGCAGATATTATATTAGCAGCCTTACGGCTCATATCATTGTAATCAGTTGCTTTATAAATTCTCATTCTAAAACTCCTTTATCTGTAATTCGTATTACCGGATAACAGCTCCTCGCAAAATTACATGTTTCACATTTAAGTTCTTATCTAGTAATACAAGGTTTGCTGCTTTTCCTTCTGTTATGCTTCCATAATTCTCATATATTCCAATTTTCTTAGCTGGATTAACAGCAACTGTTTTAACTGCTGTAACAAGTGGTATTCCACACTCTTTTACAGCATACTTCATGCAGTCCAATAAATTAGTTGCAGATCCGGCAATGGTTCCATCCTGAAGAGTAGCTTTCTTTCCAGTTACTTTAACTTCCTGTCCTCCAAGGGAATAGTTCCCGTCTTCTAATCCGGTTGCCATCATACTATCGCTAACTAAGATAACTCTATCTTCTCCAAACAATTGAAAAGTAGCCCGTATTACACTTGGATGCAAGTGAATTCCGTCACAAATTATTTCAACACTAACCTGCTTATTATCAAAGGCAGCACCGATTACGGCTGGATCTCTGTGATGTAATGGCGGCATTGCATTGTATAAATGGGTTACATGGCTTGCACCTTTTTGAAAGGCTTCATTAGAGACCTCATAGTTAGCAGTTGTGTGCGCTAATGAGATTACCACTTCATCCTTAAGCTTTTCTATAAATTCCATTGCTTCTTCTTCTTCCGGTGCAATGCTCACAATGCGAAATAAATTACCCGAAACCTTTTGCAAGCGATGATACATTTCTATGTCAGGCTTATGTAAATAAGCAGCATTTTGAGCACCTTTCTTCTTCTCGGATAAATAAGGTCCCTCCATATGAATTCCTGCAAGTATTGCTCCTCGTCTGTTCTCATAGCCTGCTGCATTTTTACAGATATCAGCAATCTGCTCCTCTGGCAACGTCATTGTTGCTGGGCAAATTGTAGTTACCCCATGAAAAGCCTCGTACTCTGTAATTGCTTTCAGGGCTTCCTGCGTGCCATCACAAAAATCATAACCTGCACAGCCGTGAAAATGAACATCCGTTAATCCTGGAATAACATATAGACCCTCTGCTTCAAGCACATTCTCTTCTGCTTGCACTTGGGTAAAATTAAAGTTATTGTTGCCAGGGGCAAATCTTACCTCCTGAATTTGGTCCTGCGATAGAAGGATATCTCCCACTGCAAATTCACCATTCTCTTTATAAATCATTGCATTTTTAATTATCATATTATCATTCTTTCTATATTAAACTTTGATTAGCGTATCGAAAGCTTACCAACAACTTAACTTTGCTAATTTGTACATTTATATCATTTGTTACTCTGCTATTTATACACTGCTTTATCGACTACTTTTTATACTCTGCTTTTATACTCTGCTTTTATACTCTGCTTTTATACACTACTTTTTGTACGCTACTTTTTATACGCTACTTTTTATACTCCGGTTTATACTCTGCTGTTAAAACCTAAAGGTATTAACAGCTTCTCCAAAATCTGATGTATTACCAGAAAGTCTTTTTACCGTCTCGGTTAGATTTTGAACTGCAGACACCTGTAATTTAGCGGTTGCTTTCATTTCTTCTGTTACTGCCACGGTCTGCTGTGCAACTGCCGAAATATCTGTCATTGCATTTAATGTACTATTCTTAACTTGCTCAATTGCACTAACCTCGGCGGTTATTCCCTCCACAGTATGTGTAAGCTTTTCTACATGGAAATTAACATCTCCAAAAGCCTGAATTGTTTTTTCCAAAGCTACACCCTGTAAGAGAAGGAATCCTTCCGCCTCTTTTGCAGACATAAACGTTAGCTTCGTTCGTTCCTGAATACCTTGTATAATACTTTGAATTTTAACTGATGCTTGTAAGGACTGATCGGCAAGTTCGCGAACGGCATCCGCAACCACGGCAAAACCTTTACCAGCCTCTCCTGCCCTCGCTGCTTCTATAGAAGCATTCAAAGACAGCAAATTCGTCTGTTGTGCAATATCTTTTATTACACCAAGTATTTCTGAAATAGAGTTAGATTCAATTTCTAAAAGTTCTATATTTTGAATTACAGATTTGGTTATCTCATTCGTCGCTTGAGATTTTTGATTTAAATCTTCCACCAATATAATTCCTTTTCCAGTAACTTGTTTTGTTTCCATTGAAATAGACTCAATTTTACCGGTACTGGAATTTACCTGATTTACTTTATCCGATAAGGTTTCCATCTGCTTTAGACAACTTTCCGTATCTGCCGCCTGATTTTCCATCCCTTTTTCAATTTCATTGATTGCTGCTGTTATTTCATTGGCAGCTTTTATTAATTCCTCTGTAGTATTACTCACATCCGTGGTAGAGGCTGATACCTGCATTCCGACTGTCGCTACCTTTTCCAGCAGTTCTCGCATACGGGAAAACATTTGATTTAATTGTTCTGACAGATACGATAATTCATCTTTCCCATGGGCATTAAGCTGTGAGGTTAGATCGCCTTTGGACGCCTTTTTTAATACACCCACCATTCTATGAGTTGCACTACCAATTCTTGCAGACATTAAACTTCCCAAAAGAATAGCTGCAATTGAAGTTATGATTACCATAATTATAGTAATTATTTTAATGTCATCTGCTTGTTTAATAATAAGTTCCTTCGGAATCAGCCCACAGATCATGGCTCCAGAGGTTTGAATTCTTGAATATAGGTATAAATACTCCTTGCCCTCATATTGTACATAGTCAACACCACTTGGTTCTATGCTATTTTGTGTGTTCTTATAGAATATTTGCGTAGTAAACAGTGCAGCATCCTTTGTCAACGTATTCCATTCCCTGCCATCACTGGTGATAAATGAAGTGATACTTCCCTCCCCCCAAGTAAAACTATTCAGGGTTTCTAGGATTATTTCTGGTTTTATATCAACAATTATATAACCGATTACATCGTTTCCTGTTTGTGAGAACCCACTTGTAGCTCTCATTTGCTTAATTAGGGAGAGACCGTACTTTGAAGCATCGAGCTTGAAAACTTCATCAAGATTTTCGTGTCTCCCTACCCATATACTATCCTTATCCTCTCCAAAAAGGCTTACTGTTTCTGATGCCGCAAAATTTGAATAAATATCCTCCTTCCTTGCACCAGTTTTCGTAGATATTTCCACTCCATCTTTTGAAAATATATGGATATTACTCATAAATTTATTAGCTGTTAGATTTGCAATGATGGATTTATGTATGCTCTTATAGGAACCATACTCCTTGGCATCCTGCATGTTGTCACCCACGGCTAATTGATTTGCCGAGGCTTCTATGGACTGAAAGCCCAGGTCAAAGTATTTGCCTGTGGTTTCGACCGTATCACTTACCGCATCTTCATAATTTGATATAATTCCATTCAATGCCTTCTGATAGGACAGTGCACCCAGTGCTATTATGCTAATTACCGGAAGAAGAAAGGAGAATAATAACTTCACCTTAATTCCATGAATACCAAAGCCATTCCCACGGTGATTAGCTGTTACCTCTTTACTCTTTCTCTTCACTGAAATAGACATGATTTCACTCTCATTTCTCTATTTGTACTTCGATATCCTTTTGTGAAATAGAATTACGATATTCATTTGCAGAAATGCCAACACTCTTCTTGAATACTCTAGAAAAGTGTGCCATATCCATAAACCCAACCCGTTCAGCAATGTCACCAATACGAAGAGAAGGATTTCTTAGTAGTTTCTGTGCTTCCTTTATGCGAATATTATTTAATATCTCTGAAAAATTCTGTCCCAGATTGCGATTTAATAGCTTACTCAAATGCCATTGACTGACATAGGTTTTCTCTGCCACTTCAGAAAGGGAAATCTTATGCATGTAGTTATGTTCAATATAACGGATTGCATTCGTTACAATGAAATTACTAGCCTCGTTATCCATTCGTTCCAAATCTTGCTGGTTTCTTGTATCAGAATCTGGATCAATCCCATTTTCTTGAAGCTTCTTAATCATCGCTGATATAGCTTCTTCTATTTCCTCTAAATTAGAAGGTTTTAATAAGAACCTGGTAACCCCCAGATTAATCGCTTTTTGGGCAAATTCAAATTCACGGTAACCAGTTAAGATGCTAATCTCCATATCTGGTAACTGTGATTTTACTCCTGCTATCATAGCAAGCCCATCCATATCGGGCATAGCAATATCCGTAATAACAATATCCGGAGAATATTTATGTATAATCTCCGTACCTTCCATTCCATCATTTGCGGTAGCAACAATTTTGCATTTAAAGTTCTCCCAGGAAATCATTCTTGAAATTCCTTCCACAATGATTGGTTCATCATCAATTATTACGACCTTATACATCTGCAATCTTCCCCTATTCTGCTACATTTCAATTAAGTTGATTCTAACCTTTCAATGCTCCAGCTGTCAAACCTTTGATAATGTTTTTCTGCAAGAAAATGTAAACAATTAAAACTGGGATAATAATGATTGCTATAGAAGATGCCATTAACCCATAATCGGTACCATACTTGGAACTAATCTCATTTAAAAGGGCACAAACCGGATACATGGCACGTCTGCGAATCATGATTAACTGTGTAAATAAGTCGTTGTAGGACCATAAGAAAGTGAATATCGCCACAGTTGCCAACGAAGGTTTTGACAGCGGTATTATAATACGTGTAAATACCTGTCTAACCCTAGCACCTTCCATATAAGCAGCCTCTTCCATCTCAAGTGGAAGGCCACGCATATATCCAATCATTACGACTGCTGCAAAGCTTAAGTTACCTGCAATCTGCGGTAGGATTACAGCAATATTATGATTAATTAATTTAAATTGAGACATCATTCTAAATACTGGTATAATCGTTGAGAAAGCTGGAAACATCAAGCTTGCCATGATAAATGCCATGATTATTTCCTTGCCTCTAAACTGATATCTTGTCAGTGCAAAAGCCATCATTGCTGCTAAAATCATAACTGCAATTGTAACGCTTCCGGATATCAGCAAACTGTTCTTATAAGCGACTAAAATATTTAAATTATCTAAGGCATTTAAATAATTGCTCCAAGTAAAATCTGTCGGCAGTGTAAAGGAGGAATTGATAACCTCTCTCGATGGTTTAAAGGAGTTATTAATAATCCATAGAAAGGGGAATATTGTTGTTGCTCCCCAGAGGATTAATACCAGATAAATAAATATATTTGAAATCTTAAAGCTACTTTGTCTTCTTCTTGTTTTCACAGACATAATATTCTCCATTCCTTAAAGGTTGGCAATGCTTAGTTTCAATCATTGCCCTAATGATTACAGGTTAGCATCCGGTCTCATAATCTTTGATACTGCCTTAGAGACAATAACTCCTAAGATTACAATTAAAAAGGCTATAGTTGAACCGTAGTCAATATTGCTAATGGTAAATGTCTGCTCATACATATAAGTACCAAGGAAATGAGTCACACCTTGCGGAGCTCCCTTTGGAACGATTACCCATGGTAAATCGAAAACCTTAAGTGCGCCGGTTACTGCAAGAGTAATACAGGTACAAAGAACACCACGAAGTAATGGAATGGTGATATAAAATACTTGCTTCCATCTTGGACAACCGTCAATGGCAGCAGCTTCATAGATATCATCTGAAATAGCATTTAATCCAGTTAAAATAATTACAAAATAGAAGCCAACATAGCTCCATAGAATAGGAACTGATATCATTGCAAAGGCTGTTTCCACCGATAGCCAGTTAAATGGTTTCATATCTAATATTTTTAATAGCTGGTTTAACATACCACCGCTATAGTTATAAAAGAGTTTGAAAAGTAAACCAATTGCTGTTGCTGATATAACGATAGGAAAGAAATAAATGGTACGGAATATATGCTGTCCCTTTTTAATCAGTCCAACAAGAACTGCTAATATAAATGCTATCCCTACTTGGAATACGACGGATAATACCATCATTTTCAAGGAATTTAATATTGCTATTTTTACCTTAGGATCAGAAAATAGTTTCTCATAATTTTCATAACCAATAAACTTCCATTCCTGCCCTGGAAGTTGTATTACCGATTTCATATCGTAAAAGCTATTAATTATATTCTCTATAAATGGCTCATATAAAAATATAGTCATTAACAATAAGCCTGGTATCAAAAATATAAATAACGGTGATTTTTTCTTATATAGCATTATTATCTCGCCCTTCCTGTCCTTATCCTTATAAAAGGGAGAGGGGGAAAACTGATCCCCTCTCCCTTTCGAGTTTTACTTTGTAACTTATTAATTGATTATTGTAACTACTCTGCTTGTTTTTGAACAGTTACATATTATTTAGCGTTTAAAGCAAGAACTTCATCAAGTAATTCTTTCGAAGTTTTAGCACCTGTAGAAACATCAACAATACCTGCAACTAAAGTGTTATAAGCTTCCTGGCTAATTCTTGAGTCTGTAGGAGAGCTAATGCTTGTAGCTGCCTGGCTGTATTCCATACCGGAAATACCAAGTGGAGTCATGTTATCTACTGCTGTTACAGCTGCTGCTGCCTGACCATTACCATTCCAGTATACCTGAACTGCTGCGGAAGAGGTATGTGCCATTACGAATTTAACTGCTGCATCTCTCTTGTCTGGATCTTCCCAAGCTTTTTTAGTAATATAGAAACCTGAGGAGATACCGCCAACGATAAAGCCAGCTTCTGCCTTGCCACCTGGAACGGTAGGGAAGGAAACAAGAACGGTATTATCTTGATCTACAATACCACCTGCATACCAGGAACCATCTAACTGCATAGCTGCTTGCTTATTCTTAAACATTTCACCAGCAAAATCATTGTCAATTGTATCTGTATCAACTGGGAAAGCTCCTAAATCTCTTAAAGTCTTGAATAAATCAAGTCCCTTGCACCAATCTTCTGGAGCTGTTTCAGGAACTGATTTATATCCATCAGGACCTGCTGCTGCAAGCATTAAGAACTCAATCCAGTAATGAGGAACGTTATTTAAAGAAACTGCGATTGGAACGATATCGTTCTGTTTGAATACATCGATTGCCTTTAATAATTTATCCCAATCAGTAGGAAGTTCTAACTGATATTGATCAAATAAGTCTTTATTAACAAAAAGACCTTCCCAATATCCTGTGGTAGGAACTGCTCTGGAAACTCCATCTGGGTTAGAGGATGCTGCAAGTGCAGAGTCAAGAGTATCACCAGCATATTCAGGATATACTGCTTTGATTTCATCTACTGTTACAAATTTGTCTGCAGCTAAAACATCACTTGCATTTGCATCTGTAAAGTATTGGATAACATCTGGTTCGTTGCCAACTGCGAAGTCAGCTGCGATTTTAGTTTTCCAATCCTGATCAGCGGATTGAGAATCATCTTCAATAGTTATGTAATCATAATCTTTCATAAACTGTTCATTGATTGCCTGATAATTAGCAGCATTAGGATCTGTACCACCGTACATGGAAACTGTAGTTAAGGTAACAGGATTGTTTGCTGCTGGCTCAGTAGCTTCTGGAGCTTCTGGAGCATCTGTTGGAGCTTTTGTTGCATCGTCTTTGGAAGTATCTTCTGTTTTGGTACCGGCATTACCCTCGTTCTTAGCACATGCAGTAAATGACATTACAAGTGCAAATACAAGTAACACGGATAATACTTTTTTCATTTTTTTCATAATATACCCTCCTAAAATTATAATATAGATGTCCAAAAGAGAAACTTATCATCTCTTGGGATACTTATATTATAAATACATGATACACAAATTACTTTAGTTCAACTTGACATTATTTGTTTATTCTTGCTATCTTAAAAACAAAATATTGCAATATTATTGTTTATTTTTGTTATGGATTTTTTAACTGCTAAAAAATGTCTGGTCCTTTTGTATTTTCCTTATTATCATCATACTCCAAAGGTATCTTAATTGTAGAAGCAGTTTCATTCTCCCCCAGCGGAAGAATTGTCAATCCATATTCCTCACCGTAAATCAACTTAATTCTTTCGTTTACATTTCGAATGCCCATTGACTTATGCGCTGTTTTTTCTTCAATGCTTTGCTCGTAGATTCCACTTAAGATTGCCTCTACACGACTTACATCCTCACTATTCATAGACCTACCGGTGTTTATAATTTGAAGTACGGCATTCTCAGCGTCTTTCCACACTTTAATCTGTATGGTACCTGTTTTTACAGTCTCCACCCCATGTACCACAGCATTTTCAATTAAGGGCTGCAAGATTAATTGTGGAACTTGTACCTGCAACAGACTTTCATCTACTTCCTTTTCTATCTTTAAACGTTTACCAAAGCGCATGGAAATTATGTAACAATACGCATCCACACAGCGAAGTTCTTCCGATAGATTAATCAGCTTCTTATTGCTTCGATCCAAACTATAATTTAGAAGAGTACCAAGTGCCTCTATCATCTTAGAAACTGCAACATCACCAGCCATTCTTGCCTGCCAATTCATCATTTCCAAAGTATTGTTTAAGAAATGCGGATTAATCTGTGATTGCAAGGCAATAATTTTTGCATCCTTTCTGGCAAGCTTCTCACTATAGGCATAATCAAAAAGGTACTTAATTCTTGAAGACATCTGATTAAAGGATACCTGCAAAACATCAAACTCTTTATTCGGCATTCCTTTTCCTGAAATTTGCTTGCCGATGTCACCTTCTTCTAAGGTTTTTGCTGCATCAATCATTCGACTCATAGGCTTACTTATATGATGCGAGATGAAATACAACATATAAATAAAGATAGGAATTACAATTAACATAATAAAAACCATTACAAAATATAAATTTGTCAATTCCGAGAATATTACCGTCTCGTCGGCTACCATAATCGCGCCAAAATGAAAGTCATCAAATTTCTGCTGATAGATCATGCCTTGATAATTGATGTCCTTAGCCTCTATCGTTTTTCGGTTGTTGGCAACCGAATAGACCTCTGTCAATTTATTTAATATTCCGCTCCTGTTCTCCTCCAAGAGTTTATTATCAAAGGAAATTCTAGAGCTGGTATCATTAATATAGAAGGCGAATTCATAATCCTTATTTAAAGAGATCCCGTCAATCAGCTTATTTTTATTCAACTCAAGTACTAGAGTTCCAAACTTCGTATAATTTGTTAAGGTATATAAATTTCGTATGATGTATATTCTGCCATTAATGACTCTTACGTGTGCATCGGAGGAATCCATCTCCGTGATTTCCTGTGCCGTTTTTTCAACTTCTTTCTTATAAATATCTATGTAGTTACTTTCCTTTTGCTTGGTGTAATAAATTCGATCCGGTTCCTCTGCCAAATAAAACACTGCAATTTCATAACGACTATTGTTATAATATTTGCTTGTAAGGTTACCGGTAATCTCTCGATACAACTCGGACCTTGACATCTTTTCCTTTTGATATTTAAGCCAAGCTTTTTCAATAATCTGTTCATAGGAGGTATTCTTTGATGCGTCAATTGCTTCCTCAATACGCTGTGCATTAAAATAAGTAAAGTTCTTAAGACTTTCCTCCATTAATATTTTTGTTTTCTTTATAATGTCATGACGGTAGGAAATTGTCATAAACGAATAGATAAAAATAACTGGAAACATCCAGAGAGCTACCACCAAGAACAAAAGACGTCTTCTAAGAGAAACACTTTTCTTCATCAAAACACCTCCATGTAATAAGGTCTTAATTTAAAAATGATACTATCGTTTACTTTCTTATATTATGAAACACCATCGTACAATACGATGTTTTAAGCTAATATATTCTAGAACAAAAGTGTGCATAGTACACTCTCGCATTCTAAAACTTTTCATGCACAGCTTATGTTCTGCGCGCATAGCAGTGCATCATTAGCCCACAGGGCTTTTTTATATAATAAGAAGTTTGAAGGAATTTTCTATGCACACTCTCGCGTTCAAACATTTTTAAAGCACACCTTTTGTTCCGCGCGCGTAGCTGCGCATCATTAGCCCAAAGAGCTTTTTATATACTAGGAAATTTCGAGGAATTTCCTAGTATATAAAAAATGGGTTATCGTTATCGGATAACCCACTTAATTATAGCATAATTTATACCAGCTTACTAACAATTATTATATAGTTCTAAAAATTCCTCGAAGATGTCACAGATCTGTTTTGCAGACTCTGCATCAGGCATCTCACAGAAAATTCGAAGCAAAGGTTCTGTACCTGAAAAACGTGCGATCACCCATCCACCATTTTCAAAACAAATTTTACACCCATCCAGATAAGATATCTTTGTTACCTCAAAGGGTAGTTCAGGTATTAACTTGTCTAGCATAAGCTTCTGGAAGATTTCTTCCTTTTTCTCCTGGCTAAAGGAATAATCCTTTTCTTCCATATAGTAAGTGCCATATTCAGCCACGATATCTGCATAGATTTCGGACAGTTTTTTGCCGATTACAGCAATCATTTCTACCAATAGTGCGGCTGCATATACGCCATCCTTCCCTTTGATATGACCGCGTACCGTTAAGCCACCGGAGGATTCTCCTCCTATGATCGCATTGGTTTCATTCATTTTAGCAGAAATATGTTTGAAGCCTACAGGAACCTCATAGCATTTCTCTCCAAAGCTATCTGCTACCTTATCCAGCAAATGAGTGGTTGCTATATTACGAACTGCTGGCCCACGCCATCCCTTATATTTAGAAAGATAGTAATACAGGAGTACCAGGATATCATTAGGATGAAGGAACTTACCATTATCATCAATAACGCCAATTCGATCAGCATCTCCATCCGTTGCAATACCAATATCACTATGATGGTCGATTACATAATTTTGCAGACTTCGAAGGGTAGCTGCTGATGGAGATGGCAGCTTTCCACCAAACAAGGTGTCATGTCTATCATGAATGATTGCCACCTCACATCTGGCTGTGAGTAAAATGGTTCTAAGAGAAGTTTCACTAACACCATACATGGGATCTAATGCTATTCTAAGTCCACGATCCCTGATTGCCTGCATATCCACTTCTTCGATAATGTTATCAATATACTCGTTCATTGGATTAATTTCATATATCAACTCTGCATTAAGGGCTTTACAGTATTCCAATGTATTGATACCCGTTTCTTCCGTATGACTGATGTAATTTTCAATTTCTTGGGTTTGGAATTCATCAGCATCTCTGCCTCCTTGGGTAAACACCTTAATACCGTTATAAATTGCAGGGTTATGACTAGCAGTAATCATCATGCCATAAGGATAATCATATTTCATAACATAATACATGATCAAAGGCGTTGGGGAAGATTTATTAATCAAATAAGATTTAATACCCTCTGCTGCAAATACCTCTGCTGCCCATCTCATTGCTTCCTTTGAAAGGAAACGTCGGTCATAGCCAAGTACAATTCCTTTCTCTGCTAAACCTTCATCCTTCATTTTTGTAGCCAATGCCTTGGACAGAATCTGAATGTTTGTCTTTGTAAACTCATCGCCTATGATTGCTCTCCAACCACCGGTACCAAATTTAATCATAAGAATAACCATACCTTTCTAATTACCTGCAAACTTTGAGCCGCAGGCTCAATATTTGCAGAGTGAATTTATAAAATTCACTCTGACTTCCTTATTTCCCCATGACCACTGTTATCTCATTCTGTGAGCCACTTGGCTGAACCATAATTTTGTCTGTTATTGTGCCATTTATTTTGATCTCCTTAACACCTTTCATTACGCCATCCGGGTTAAGAACTGTAATTTTGTAATTTGCACCACGCCATTCACGACTAACTGTAAAGGTACTCCAGTCAGCTGGAATGCAAGGATCAATTAATAGTTCCTCAAACTGTGGACGAACACCCAGGATATATCTTGTTGCAGAGAAATATGCCCAGCCACCGGTTCCTGTCATAAAGGGATGCCTTGCACGGCCGAAAGCAGTATGCTCTTTTCCCATGATAAACTGACAGTAGGAATATGGCTCAGCTTCACGAATCTCAATCAAGTCATTTTGATTATAAGGTGATAAAGCATCATAGAACTTCATTGCACGATCACCACGTCCGAGTTTACATTCTGCTGCCCACGCCCAAGGATTTGGATGACTAAAAACTGCTCCGTTCTCTTTAAGTCCTGGGTAAACTCTTGTAATAAAGCCAATATCATCATCCGGTACTGTATAGGAAGGACCATTTAGCATAATACCATATGGAGTAAATAAGTGCTCATCAATGGAGTCCATCGCCTGAATTCCTTTTTCCTCAGTAGCAACACCGGAAAGTACCGCCCAAGCATTAGATTCCAGGTGAATCTTACCCTCCTTATCCGCCATAGTTCCAATCTTCTTGCCGTTCTTTGTGATACCTCGGATATACCATTCCTTATCCCAAAGTTCCTTATCACATACTTCTTTTACTCTGTCCATCATAGCACTGTAATGACTAACATCTTCGGTTCTATTTAAGTATTTCGCAACCTCTAAGAAATTACCAAGTGCCCAGTAGTGCAAGAAGGAAACCATAGCACTTTCACCACCACCAAGATTGAGACAGTCATTCCAGTCCGCACGAAGTCCTTTACACACTCCTGTCATACCAACCTGTTCGCCAGAGAAATCAAGAATTTTAGTCATATGTTCATAAACAGAGCCGCTGCCACCATCGGCGTAGGTAATAATCTCATCTAAGAACTCAAATTCACCGGTTTCCTTCACATATTCAACAATGGAGCTTACTAACCAGAGTGCATCATCAGAGCAAGCCTGATCAATTCCATGAATCATATCATCCTTATTTGGCGTAGGAATTACCGTAGGTGACTTAAAGGGCTTTAAGTCATTATTCGGCTCAAACCATTCGGGTTGGAACAAATGAAGTCCGTAACCACTGGAAACTAATGCACGAAGGAGCTCAACAATACGCTGCTTACATTTTGCAGGATTGGAATGTGGTACGGTCATGGAATCCTGTGAAGTATCACGGTAACCAAGACCAGTTCTTCCGCCTACCTCAATAAAAGAAGCAAATCTCGAGAACATGATATTAATTTCTGCTTGATATAACGTCCAAGTATTAATTAACGTATTCATACCTTCATTTGGGGTTTGAATCTGCAATTTATTTAATTTCGTATTCCAAAAATCTGCTAACTGCTGGAATGCCTGATCAACATTACGAAGTTCTGAATACTTATTGCGTATCTTCTTTCCTGCTTCTCTGTTGCCTTCTCCAAGCATGAAGATAATTCTAACTTCCTCACCAGGTTGCAGAACAAGCTTCTTATGTAAGGAACCACAGTGGTTATTACCCTTTTCAAAGGTTCCACCACAGATACCTTTTTCCACTGCAACTGGATTGCTTTCTGTATGATAGAGTCCAATAAACTTATCACGAAGACAATCAAAGCTATCTGGTTCGAAATTAGAAGTGAAATACTGATAACCAAACTCCTCATAGAACAAATCATGCTCAATGATACCCTCTGCATAAGAAGACCCAGCTGCATAATTGCTCATCTGGAAATTACGGTTATCCATATCGATATGATGATAGGAAAATTCAAGATAAGAGAATATACTGATCTTTCTTGGTTTTGCATCCTTATTTTTAAGCTTTACATCCCATAGCTCTACGGAATCTTCTATTGGTATGAATAAGGTCTGTTCAGCCTCAATTTCATTATAATCACAAGAATATTTTGAATAAGAAAGACCATGTCTGCACTGATACTTTGCTTCCTCAAATGATTTCCCAACCGGCTGCCAGGATACACTCCAATAATCCCCACTTTCATCATCACGTAAATATACATAATGTCCCGGACGATCCATTGGTACACTATTTGCACGAAAACGTGTGACACGATGATATTCTGGTGATTTATAAAACATATAGCCCCCAGCTGTATGATTAACCACCGCACACATATCCTTTACACCTAGATAGTTCGTCCATGAAGTTGGCAAATCAAGCCGATCAATCACATATTCCCTTTTGTCATTATCAAAATATCCATATTTCAAAACAACAACACCTCCTGCTTTTATTTAAGCAACTCTTACAATTTTTCTTTGAAATCTCTTTTCTCCTATTGATTCCATATGTATGAAATAGCCAAAAGTCTCTGCTTATCTCATCTTATTTTATTATAATTTTTCTAAATATTTTTTCTATTGCTGTGTATGTCAATATTTGATTTTTATTGGCTGATAGTTAATCAGTGTCACTTTCGTGCTAAAACATGTCCGCCTTGTCATAGAATTTGTTTAGTAAATATATTATACTAAAAATTGGGTTCTAATGTGGGATGAATGTGGGTGTATCTATATTCATCTGGACTTGCCTTACCAACCCTTATTTGTTAAAACCAAACAAATAAGGGTTGCCGGTCTGCGCCATCTGAACATAGATACACCCACACCCATCTTTTTATACGATTATAACAATTAATAATAGGAGGTATTTATGTTAAAAAATTTTAAAAGATTAGAATGGAAGAAAGTTATTTCTCTTCTCTGTGCTTTTGCTTTACTGGTGACGTTATTTCCAGCAAATAACTTCGCAGAAGCCGCAACAGCGCCTAAAACATTATTAAAAAACACAATCACCTACTGTAGTAACTTGGATAAGACGGAATATACTTCAACCAGTTGGACAGCTTTTCAAAAAGATTTAAAAACTGCGAAAGCTACCTATGCTAAGAAAAACGTTACTGATAAAATTCTTACGTCTGCCAGAAATTCACTCGAAAAGGCAAAGGCAAGCCTAATGTTTGTAACCTCAAAGGATGCTGCTAATCCTCAAGTCTTTCGCAGCCTTACTGTAGATCAAATTGTAGATGAGATGGGTACTGGTTGGAATTTAGGCAATACCATGGATGGTCATACCACCTTTACTCCTGGTGAGACCGTATGGCAGAGTAATGTAACTACTAAAGCTTTAATTAAAAAAGTACATGATACTGGTTTCAATACTATTCGTATTCCTGTAACTTATGGAAACTTTATCGATGATTCAAATAACTATGCTATTAAAGATTCCTGGATTAGCCGAGTTCAGGATATTGTTGATTATGCAATCTCTGAGGATATGTATGTTATAATCAATGTTCATCATGATGGTGCAGAACAGATGGGTTGGCTTAATGTTGCCGAAGAAGATATCGATCCTGTTTACGAGAAGTTTGAACATGTGTGGAGAAACATTGCAGACAGATTTAAGGATTATGATGAGCATCTTATTTTTGAATCCATGAATGAAATTACCGGTGGTGGTGAGTCCACTGTTGAAAAGGACCTTATGGTAATCAAAAACTTAAATCAAATCTTTGTTAATGTAGTGCGTTCCACTGGATCTAATAATGCAAAAAGATGGCTTTCTGTTCCTGGACGATATACAAATATTGATAATACTACCAACGCTGCTTTAGGATTTCAGTTACCCGCAGATACAGTAAAAAATAGATTGTTCCTGTCCGTTCATGAGTACGATTATGCATTCGGGCTTGTAACCAGTATGAACACCACAAAATTCTCTAATATAAACGCAAATGGTGTAATCAATAAAGTAAAAAAACTCTACACAAGTTTCACCTCAAAGGGTATTCCTGTAATCCTTGGTGAATATGGTGCAGCAAATAAGAATAATACTGCTGAGCGTGCTTATTATTATGAGGTTATGACTAAGGCTTGCGCTCGTTATGGCGTTGTAGCCGTAGCTTGGGATGCGGGCGATTACGATCTTTCTAAGCAACCTTCGGATTATAACATGACCCTATTTGATCGAGCAACTTTAAAGGAAGTATATCCAGACCTTATTAATGCAGCACTCCGTGGTACTTCCTATCCTTTGAGCAAGGAAGATTCCTCCGAAATCGTTAAAAGTCCTACTATCAAAAAGATTACTAATTTAACTTTAAGCAACAGTTCACTGACTATGTCCATCGGAGACAGCCAGAAAATTGCTGTTACCGTAGCTCCAACTACTACTAATGATACTGTTGTATGGAAATCAGCAGATTCAGGAATTGCAACCGTATATAACGGGCAGGTAAGAGCCAGAGGTATCGGTACCACTACCTTAACTGCCTCTACCAGAAGTGGTTCTGTTAAGAAAGAGGTAACTATAACCGTTACTGCTAAGAAGTCCTCCCAACCTGCCACTTCAATCACACCAGATAAAACATCCTACCAGGTAAACGAAGGCAGTTATCTTTTCATAAAAACTAGTCTTAGCCCTTCCAAAACAGATGATTATGTTACCTATAAATCCTCTAACGAATCCATAGCTACCGTATCCACACTTGGTAAAATAGTGGGTGTAAAGGTAGGTAAAGCAACAATTACCATAACTTCGTCCAATGGTTTGACGAAAACAGTGTCTGTAACTGTGAAAGAAAGCGTTGTTGAGTCCAGCAATCAATTAACAGTAGCTCTTAATGTATATTATTCAGATAGAGCTCACAACTATTACAGTAACGAGTCCGGTAAACCTATTACCATAACTAAGAATGGCCAATATACTGTTACCTTTGACTGTGCTTCCAACCTATCAAAAGCAGCATTAAAAGCAGGTGTTACTTCCCTTAATGATTTTGGAGCGATATATATTAAGGACCATGCAGTTACTTTAGGAAAATCCAATAAATCTGCGTTGGTATCCTGCGATATTAAGTATGATAAAATATTAGTGGATGGAGTTCCTTTAACCATTACGCAGAAGAAAGCGAAATCAGCAATTAAGACCTCCGGTATTATGGATACAAATGATCCACTCAATGCTTGGGATGGTTCCTTTGTAAAGGAAGTTAAGACAGATAATATTAATCATGTGTTAAATTTAACGAAAGTAGACAAACCTAAAAAGATAGAAGTTACCTTTACAATTTCAAATCTGGTTTTTAAATAAATATTGTTAATTGCCTTGTTTTCTCACAATTTTATCTTACTAAAACCATTTGTCAATCACTGTAACCAGATTACCGTAAAAAAACCCCTTCGTTAATAAGGGTTATATCATAATTATTAAGGGCGTGTAGTAAAACTTTCAAAGTTTTCTACACGCCCTTTTATATTAGAATATATTTATGGAACAATTATTATATCGACTACCTATTCTCCTTAGCGTTTATATAGGTCACATAGATATGCCCTACTGCAAATAACACACCAAACAACAATAATGCCCCATGTCTTAAAAAGTAACCCTGTGAGATAAATATAATACTAGGAATTATAGCAAGAGACATGGATAAAATAAAACTGGTTTTCTTAAAGTAGATACCCCAAAGTATCAAATACACCAAAACTAAGATTGGCATGGCTATCAACCATATTGCAAATTCCTCTCCCGAATGAAAAGACAATTCTTTTGCACCGAACGGGGCAACCATCCATAGCATCGAGCCATATCTACCTAACTGTTCCAACGTATTCATTACCTTACTCTTACATTTATTCGTAAATGAAGAATTCTTTTTATAATAAATCATATTGGGTATTAACATTAAAAGCACTATAATAAGCCCAAAGAAATTAATCCAGTTCATTTTTATCCCCCGTGCAACTAATTTTATATCATCATTATCTTATGAAATATTATTTAATGTCAAGTACTGTATTCGATTCTGTGCCTTGTGTATAGGTAAAACTAATCCGATCGCCAACATTATACTTTATAATTGAAACAAAATCATTGACCGTAACGTCAAATATTTCTTCCTTGTTTTCTAATAAAATTAAATAGTGAGTGTTACCCTCAACCACATAGTCTGCAATCTTCTCAATTATACCAGTAACTTCCATGTATTTTGACGTATCAACTACAGTAACTCCACTGGAATCCATTAAGTTAAGATATACTTTCTCACATTCGTTAATGGTGTCACCAATGGCAACAATCTGATACTGCGCTATATTAACCATGGCATACTTCTTAACTAATCCAGCTTCATCCTTAAGTGCAATGAAATATGTCGGCTCACCACCAATATTTAAAAGTAACGGGAACGTCGCCTTATAGCCCAAATGTTGTACCTGACCTTCAGCAGAAGCCATTGCTGAATATTCTTCTGCTCCAGCTACAGAATAAAATCTCGTTTCAGAAGTTCTCTGATTCATAAGTACAAAGCCTATATTGGATTCATCGGCACCCACAGAGGTTACACCGGTATATACCCAAACATCATCTTCCATTGCTATATAGTTATATCCATCCGTAGTCTGTAGTGCATCTTTTTGACCAAAAACAGAATTCCAATAACCATGTTTTAGTGTACCATAGTAATCATATAAAGAAATAAGCAAGTCTGCCGAGTATACCTTATCAATCCACTTCGGAACATCTTCTACATCATAATCAGTAAGCTCACCAGTGACTGCATTGACTACAACGACCCTTCCTATGGTCTTACCACCGAATAAACCGATAGTATAATCCTTCACCGGGCAAATCCAATAAGGTATCCCATCCTCACCAATTTCAAAGTTAATATCATCAAAAATATATGTGGGGTAATTAAAACGTAAATGTCTATAAATATTTCTTCCAAAATGCTCAAATTCGGAGTATTTTAATCCCTCTGTCAATTTAACCAATTCCACCTGCTGTGTAGTCATATCAATTTTCATATAAGCAGGTATCCCTTGGGACCGATTGGATAACCATTTAAAGATACTTCCGTATTTTAAAGGTGTTACCCTAACCGGAGACCCTTGATAATTAATCTGAGTGTAAATGTCAGCCACTTCAAACTGTGATACATATTCCGGAATGCTACCCATTTTTCTTGAGCCAAGTAAAGTAGCAGAATCTTTGTCAAGAATAGGAATATCTTTATAGGAAATCTCCTTTATATCATCGGTATAATTTCTATCGCTTATTGTCAAAAGCTTTTGATACTTTTTGGCATTAACTATTGGAGAAGATAGGAACATTCCAATGAAATAAATGAGCAGCAAAAGGATAGAGCCACCACAAAATATCTGAAATATTATTCCTTTCATTCTACTATGCTGTGCTTTGTTTTGCTTGTCAGTGTAGAATGTTACTCCAATCACTGTTGTTATAACAAATAGTGCAATAACAATAAACCACCAAAAACCATGCGAATGAATATTAATTGCTGGAAGCGCTAGATAATAATAAATAAATCCCATTACTCCAAGAATAACTAATGTTACAAAACTGATAAGAACCTTTCTCAAATTACTTCCTCCTAATACGCTTAATTAAATTTTCAATAACACATTTTTATATATTATATCATGAATATTGAATATGTTCATGATCTTGTGCTCTGGTCGGTATCTGCAAGCTAGCTGCAATACCTAATTCCGCTTTCATTATATCAAATTAGCAGCAATAATAAATTAAGAAACGATTATAAATTTATTAATGCACTACATTTCTAATTTCCATTATTTACATAATGTTTAATGCATGATATTATTTTATCTATCAACAAAAAGTAATATACGTTATAGGAGGAATTAACATGGAGGACTTTCGAAAACCGTTTGAATATACCGAAGAAAAAAGGGGATTTATTTTATTGTTTATTTTCACATTGATTGCCGTAGATATTTATCAAGCTTTCATCTATATCATGCCTGCTTATAATAATCTTTGGCAAACACCTGCAATTCGTACCTGCTTTATTTCTATTGCAATCCTTTACATTCTTTCTATCCCGTTTACCGCATTCGTTTGCTTTAAACTTAATAAACATATGATAACCATCTCTAAAGTATATTTAATCTTTCGATCTATTGTGATTATATGCAGTATTACAATTATTTTTATGTATAATGTTGACATAAGCAAAAAGGTAGCCTATGGAGACATATATACTAGCCTATTGCAAGTGACTTTTGTGAATTTAATTCTTCCAATAGCATTTGTGTTGTTATTCAGCGTGGGTTGGTATATTTATTTCATAAAGAATAAATCCTGTCGGGAATTCCAACAACGACAGATTTCTTGATATTAAATACACCTCAACAATAAAGCTTAGGCTTTGGATATCTGGACAGGAATTGCTGATATCTGCAACTGCTTCTATTTTGTAATAGCTAGATTGCATAATCAAAGATCACTTATCGATAAATTATAGTTGCTCATGAAAACTTCACAAGGTTGCAGTAGAAAGGTTGCTTAAATATGGAAACCAGTATACATCTCATGACCCAAAAACTCAGTCGTATTTTATCTGACAATTCACCATCCATATATCTATTTGGCTCGGTTGTCATGGATGATTTTAAATTTGGATGGAGTGATATTGATATCATCTGCTTAACTGAGAAGCCACTTACAAAAACTCAAGCAGATGAGCTAGTTATACTTCGACAAACATTACTAACCGAGTATCACGATAATCTATATTTTAGATCATTTGAAGGAATTATAACTACCTGGGAGGTCTGTGCTAATCATACGAATGGAACAGTTGTATATTGGGGCACAAGTGGACAGAGAATAGTAGACTCCTTTCGGATTGATGTCTTTTCAACAATTGAGTTACTGAAATATGGTAGGTTACTTTACGGTATAGATAAAAGAGAAAGGTTGACATATCCATCCCCGTCTGATATTCACAATGCAACAGAAGATTATTACAACACAATTAGAAAATATGCTGTTCAAACAAATTCACACTTGTATTCTGCCGGTTGGTTACTGGATATTTCCCGTTGTTTATATACTCTAGAAACTGACGATGTTTTATCTAAGACAGCTGCAGGTAAATGGGCAATCGATGCTGGTCTTTCGCCTGAACCTGATATATTAAAGAAGGCTGTTGTAATTAGAGAAAATCCGCTGAAATACAAAAATGATGAATCTATTCAAAGTTGGCTAACTTCCCTTGGACCGCATATACAATCATTTGCTGATGTATTAGAGGTTGCCTTAAAATGAGAGTTACAAATACGGTTCGATTCCCGTATGAAACCATTGATGCTAGATGTTTTACTTTTAGCACTCATACATAAAAATTGAGCAGAACATAAATGATTGAATCACTTTGTTAGATGTATACTATCTAACATTTTAAGTTCAGGTCAACCATTGGCTCTGCTCAATTATTATTAATTACAAGTGAAACTACTTGTTGTTTCCTCTTGTATTACATTTTATTATCTTTGTTAATCACTTTAATAATTTCAAGTTATCCAGTTTGACACTTCCAGCTGTACAGGTTATCCACAAATAATTAGGTTTATCCGGATTTGTCATAATGCTCACCTCATAATTATATGGCCCTTGAACTGTAACACTTACTTCTTGTGAATTCAGAGATACTTTCATCTCACCTTCTCCATCAGCAGCTATAATTACTTTCATATTATAACCACTTGAATTGATAAGATAATTAACACCATCACCGGCAAATAATTGTACCAATACCTTATCCTTATCAGACTGTTGTTCACCGCCTAACCGTCTATAGTCCACATCTCCTGTACTTCCATTCGCAAAAATCAGGCTCACCGGATCCGTCATTCTAAGATTGACTCCCGGTATTCTCTCGGATTTAATGGAGTAATCCTGATACGCTTCACAAGGAATTCTAACTGGTACTGTTCTTGTAAGGGAATGTAATACATTCTCATTCGCTTTACCGTTCTTAATACAATTAAGAAATTGTTCAAAGATTTCAATCGCTTCCTTCCCAAGTAAATTAATACTTCCATCCATCCATTGTATTAATTTATTCCAGTCCCTTGGCACCTCAAAGGTAATTGGCGAATTATCACAGTCCATCTTCTTATAGCTCCAGAAGGACCAACTGATATTCAAACGCTCATAGAGGGGAAATGCTGTAGTATACCAATCGCAGTTATTTTCTCCACCTTCCCCCATGAATAAAGGAACCTCTAAATCCTTTGCATATTTTATAAACTTACTAATACTTTCAACATCCGGATTGCTCCAATACTTATGAAATTGCAGCATAATATTATCTGCAGCCTCTTCCTTCGTAAAGGTATCAAAGATTGAGAAATCTGTCGCCCAATGAACACCCTCCAGTATAATCATGTGTTTCTTATCTATCTCTCGAATTTCTTTAATTAATCTACGGTATAGCGGTAACACCTGATTGTTATACTGACGAAAGAATTCTGGGAGAGGTTCATTCAATAAATCATATCCTGCTACCACAACCTCATCTTTATATCGCTTAACAAGCTCTTTCCAAAGATAAATCAACTCCTCTTCGTTCTGCTTATCAAGAAATAAAGCCGGTTGATCTGCCTCACTATCATCAATATTTTGCCCTGTCTGTCCACCCGGCGCTCCGTGCATATCAAGAATTACATAGACTTGATACTTACGACACCATTCGATCAATTTATCAATTCGTTCAAACATCTCTAATTTAAGAATTAACTGGCCGTTGTCTTTTTCATATATATGCCTTGCATTTATTGGAAGTCTTACTGAATTATAACCTTCCTTGGCTATAAACTCGATATCCTTCTCTGTTATGTAGTGATCTAAAAACGTGGTCCAAAACTTGTCTGCATACTCTTTTCCGCATAGAGTTTCGATCATTGCCTCCATTTTACGTGGACGATCACACTTATTAAATAACTTCCACATGTACCCTTCCGGCAAAAACCAACCGTTAAGCCCAAATCCCCTAAGAAGAATTCGTTCACTACCGGCGTATATATCATTTCCAACTGCTTTCAAATAATCCATTCTAAATCCTCCCTAGTATAACTTATAATTTACACCACTTGAACCAGGAGGATTTTCCTCCCTTAAAGTCTTTTCCTAAGTATAACATAGAATTATTGTAAGTATTATACTTTTATACGTAATTACTAAGCTATTAATGCCTTACCCCTTAACCGCTCCATCCCCTATTCCTTTTAATATCTGCTTCTGGAAAATTGCATAGAAGATAATAACCGGGATTGCTGATAAGATTAACGCACTTAGTATTGCTGACCAGTCACTGCTGTATTGTCCGAATAAAATATTAGTGGAAAGCAGCAAGCTATACTTCTTATTATCCGATAATGTAATGAGAGGCAGTAAGAAGTCGTTCCACACCCAAAGTACATTGGATATTCCGATGGCAACCGTTACCGGCTTTAACATTGGTAATATAATCTTAAAAAATATGCGTAACTTGCCGCACCCGTCAATAGCTGCTGCCTCCTCTAATTCAAAAGGAATACCTTTAATAAAGCCATGATAGAGAAAAATCGCCATACTTACCCCAAACCCGGCATACACAAAAGATAAGCCAATTAAGGAATTCTTTATATGAAAGGTTAAAATAACCTTATATAATGGGATCATTATAGAGCTAAATGGAATAAGCATTGAAAATACAAATAAGGAGAATATGAATGTGGATAGTCTGGTCTTCGTTCTGCATAATCTCCAGCCTGCCATAGCCGAGAATAATATCATCATACCAACGCCCAGACCTGTTAAAATGATTGTATTAAAGAAGCTCCTTACATAATTCATTTTGTCTAACGTTCGAGCATAGTTATCAAAATTAAAGGATTTAGGCAATGACATAACATTGGTTAATAGCTCACCATTTGTTTTAAAGGAGTTCATAAGCGCCATAAGAATTGGAAAGAGCCAGAACAGCAAAAGAATCCCTAATAAGCTGTAGACAATTATATTATTGATTCGTCTTTTCTTTTTCATTTATAGTTCCTGCTCCTTTCTTTTCATAACGATTAATTGTAGGGCAGTTATTATCAATATGATTAGGAATAATACCATGGATTTTGCAGTTGCATATCCATATCTGATATTTCCTGTAAAAGCTTCCTGATAAATATTAATCGCAACGGATTGAGTTGCTCTGCCTGGCCCTCCTCCGGTTAATGAATAGATTACATCAAATACCTGGAACATGGAGTTCAAGGTCCAGAATATGCAGATAGTCAGCGAATGCCGAATCATAGGGAGGGTTATCTTCCAAAATCTTTGCCAGGTAGTGGCTCCATCCAAACTTGCTGATTCTATTAAATGCTGTGGCACTCCTTGAAGTGCCGCCATGTAGATTATCATGAGATAGCCGACAATTCCCCAGGCAGACACAATTACAATTGCTATAAAGGCATACTTGGGATCACCAATCCAGGACTTATCCAAAAATGTAAACCCCCAATTATCTGCCATATAATACAGAACCTTTGTAAAAATGAAGTTCCACATATAACCACCTATAATCATACTGACCATATTGGGCATACAAAACAGTGTACGAAAGAATCCTCTACCCTTGCTTCTGCTTTCAATTCCAATGGCTAGCGTAAGTGCCAACACATTTGCTACAATTAGCATTACTACAACATACTTTGATGTAAATATCATGGATTTCCAGAAGTTTGTATCTGAAAATATCTCTATATAATTATCCACTCCGGCAAATTGTTTACTTTTTGATAGTCCGTTCCAAGAGGTCATAGAATAATAAATTCCCGAAAAGGTTGGATACAGTTTAAAAATAAAATAAACAATGAAAGCGGGAGCAACAAACAGTAACAAGCTTAAATTTTCTCTGGTTTTTTTTGTCATTCCACTTACCTCCTTATAGTTATATCAGACAAAGTGTCAAAACCAATATTTCGTTAAAAATAGAGTACAGCTTTATAACCTTAACTCTTTATTCTTTTGACACAAAGTTTATTTATAATTGAATGAAAAAGGCTGCTGCAAAAGAAACCCGATTAGAAAGTATTGATATCAGCAGGACATTACTTAACCTCCTGTGGGGAATCTGATATCTAGCCCTTTCTATATTTCGATCAAAATTTGCACCAGCCTATTTATTTTGCTGTTAAAATAAAATTTTTGAAGTCATTTTCATAGCTTGCTCAACCCTTATATTTTTCGGTCAATTATAGCTACTTTTCTTACTTAATCTATACAGATTAAATGCCTAATCTACAACTGCAACAATTACTTTTCTCTATCTCAATATCACAATTTTATTTGTTTCAGTTTATTTTATTGGCTTAATTTATTCGCTTCTTTAAACGCTTTATCCAACGCTTCAATAATCTCTTCCTTTGTTACAGAGCCAACATAATACTCCTGCAATAACAAGCCCTGTTCATTGGTTACGGAATTAGGTAATACTAAATCCTGATAAGCACGACCAGCTTCCACATATTCATAGGCTTCTTTTACCCAGGAAGAGGTCTCATAATCATGAATCGATGCAATAGGGTTAAATCCACAAGACTGGAACAATGCTGCTGAATCCTTATCATCCAGTACATAGTTTGCAAACTTCATAGCAATATCAAGATTTTTACTTTCTGGATATACTGCAAGAGTTGTAGATGTGGATAGATTAATCAAAGTACTATTCTTATTGTTGTTTACCGGCAATGCGTAAACACCCATATTCATATCAGGATTAGTTGTTATAATCGTATTGGAAGCCCAGGTTCCTTGGATATACATTGCAGCTTTTCCGATTGCAAAGTCTGCACTACCTGCTTCACTGCCCTCTTCCATCGCTCTGTCGGTACCGTTCTGCATTACTACATCAATCAAGTCAAAGATATCACTAATTTCTGAATATGAACCATTGTCCGCATACATACGCTCTAACCAGTCAGGGAGTTCACCTGATACCTTTCCACCGATGGAAAGTGCTGTCATAAGCTGTGGTACCCACTGTTCCTGATAGGCTAACATGAAAGGTGTATAACCGTTGTCTTTTAATACCTGACATACATTTTTCAGCTCATCTAAAGTATTTGGTACCTGCAAATTGCATTTCTCAAAGATATCTTTATTATACAATACGCCCCAAGCTGTACTTTCGATGGGTAGCGCCAATAATTTGTCATCTTTGGTTACTGTCTTCTTCACATTATCAAAGATCTTAGATGCTAACGCTTCACCGGATAAATCGGCAAGATAGCCAGCTTCATAATAGGTACTGATATTATTGCTGTGTATGGTATACAAATCTGGAGCATCGTCACCGGTAAGACGTGCCTGAAGTACACTGTCATATTGATCTGTACTTGGCATTTCAAGATTAACCTTTACCTTGATATTCTCCTCTGCCAGCATTTTCTCCTCAAATTGCTTCGTATAGGTTTCCCATTGATCCATATACTGCGGGAAGCTCATCATAATATTAAGTTCAGCCTCTCTTGGTTCTGCTGCCTCTGTTACGTTCTTGGTATCATCTTGTGAGCCATCAGCAGCTTTTGTTATGTCCTTTGAACCGGAACTTGGCTTTTCCTCTGTATTCCCTCCACATGCAGCCAATGACAATGCCATGCTGATTGCCATAATAAGAGATACCCATCTTTTTTTCATTTTCATTGTAAACCCTCCTACTTTATGTATTTTAGTCAACACTTGTTGGTGCCGAACCGCATTACCTTCTCTAATACGGTAAATTAATCTTATTCGATTTTAACTAAAAATACATTTTCATTTACAGGTATTATTTATTGTCAATTATTGAACCTCTGATTTCCCCCGGCGTTTTACCGAAGAATTTCTTAAAGCTTTTATAAAAATGTGCCTGATCCACATAGCCGACTAATTCTCCCACATCCTTTAACGGAATTTTATAATCAAGAATTAGCTCCTTTGCTCGCTCCATTCTTAGTTCTGTCAAATATTCTGAAAAACCCTTCCCTACGGAAAGTTTAAAAGCCTTGCTCAAATATTCTTTACTGACATAATAAGTCGCAGCTGTAAGTTCCAGCGTTATCCCTTCTGTATAATGTTCCTCCAGGTATTTCTTTATCTTGCCTATATCCAACCGGTTACGGTTGCGATTATGTTCCTTTATCTGTTCTGTTGCGGTACAGGAAAGCTTCTTAATAAATTCCATCATATCCTTCAAAGAACAATCTTTACTGAAAACAAAGGTACTATCATTCATCTTTAAGATTTCTCGAACCTCAAATTCTCTGCTAAGTATAAAGTTCTCAAGGGTATTCATCAGTGTATAATAGATGCAGACATTTATCTCTTTTGAAACATTCTCACCTTCATTTTTGATTACCAACTCATAGATTTCCTCACATTTTGATATAATAACGGCAGAATCTAAGGACTTTAGAGCATCCGATAAATTATCTCTTAATGCATAGAATTTATTGGCCCATACAGAATTAAGAAATCCCACTTCCATGCTTTTATTATGTAAATTTGCCTCTTTTCTTTCCTCTAGGAGCTTAATGCAATTACTTAACTGCAGATTTAATTCTTCCGGTTTGATAGGCTTTAACAAATAATCCATTGCCTCCAGTTTTAAAGCACTTCGAATAAAGGTATAATCATCGAATCCACTGATAAATATAACTGGTGTATGATTATCCTCTTTTCTTAACGTATCAATTAAATCGATACCATTTAAATGCGGCATTTTAACATCGGTAAGAATGATATCTGGTGACATCAGCCTTATTAACTCCAGACCATATTCTCCATCCGATGCTTCCCCCACTATTTCCAAACCTAAGGCTTCCCAATTAGCCAGTGTTTTGATTACTTCTCTTGTCCAAGGTTCATCATCTATAATAACAACTTTATAATTTCCCATACCTTCTCCATTCTGATTACATTTAACTTAACTTTTTCTCGTTTACTGCTTTTCTTTTTATTTATGCTATACTTAGTTTGTCCACAATAAGATTAATTTTTGTTCCTCAGCTTTCTGGTTGTTCAGCTTTCTGGTTTTTTATCGCTTTGGTCAGTAATTGCACATGAGTTCCTTCCCCATAAGCGCTGTCGATTGATATTCCATACTTATCTTCCGGAAAGGTTAGTTTTAATCTTGCATCAACATTACATAACCCAATATGCGAGCTGGACTTCAAGGACTTTTCTGCCTCATTCTTTAGGTTTTCCTGTATTAGAACTAATCGGTCCGGTTCAATGCCAATACCATTGTCCTCCAGAGATAACAGTAAGTCTTCCTCCATAAGTAATTCCCCCTTTAATATAATTCGCCACTCACCGGATTTGTTAGACAAACCATGTTCCAAACTATTTTCCAGCAAGGGTTGGAGAATTAACTTTGGAATTAAGTAATCCATTAACTCTTCTGGAATATTAATTTCAAGCCTTATTCGATTACCAAAACGCTCATTCTGAATGGTCAGATATGCCTTAAAATACTCAAGCTCTTCCTTCAAGCAAACCATCTCATTGGAGAAGTTCAGCGAATATCTCATTATATCCCCAAGGGCGGTGGTAATTTTATATAACTCCGGTACACTCTTTTTCAAGGCCATTCCCCCAATAACCTGAAGGGTGTTGTACATAAAATGAGGATTAATCTGTGCTTGAAGTGCTCTAATCTGTGCTTCGCGCTTTTCAATCTTACTTTGATACTCCATAGTAATTAATTTCTTGTTTCGCTCAATCATGACACCAAAGCTGTCATGCAAAATACCGACTTCATCCTTTCTTTTATTAACAATCACATCGGAGAAATCATCAATGGTTACGTTTCGCATAGTAGCCGATAGTTCAATAATCGGTTTACTATAGACTCTGGAGAATAAGATTGAACCAATGGTAGATATAATAACCGCAAATACTGCAATGGCTATACCTGCAAATAAGGTACTGCTTAATGCAGCGAGGATTGTGCTAACTGGTACTGTCATCAGTATTCGCAGCTTCCCGCCGTTCACTTCCCTAAGAAACCAAAAGCTGCCGTCTTGAAAAGCTTCCTGAACCTTTGAACCAAGTAATTGTTGTGTGATGTCATCTAATTTACTTTGTTCAAACTTTGCATTGTTTCCATACTCTGCTACAATCAACTCATTCTGATCATTAAAAATAAGAATGGATTCTTCATCGGTCGTCTTAATATCTTCCAGAATTTCTTCCGTATGATAGGGTCGGAGCTTCATGACAATCAAAACCATCGGTGTTTTATCACTGAAATTGTAGATTTCATGAGATACAAATATTTCTTTCTCGTTTTTAGAAAATACAATATTCGTCTGAAGTTCCTTGTTCCTTTGGTTCCAGTAAGCCAACTTATTGTCAATTTCACTCATCTTTGCACCTGAGCGCTTTGCTTCCAGTACTTCATTCTTAGTATAATTATAGATCTCTATGGAATTTAAATTCTTATCCATACTGATTGTCTCATTCATGGCAGTAATAAGGTCCAATTTGACTGAATAGTCGGTCACCTGATCCGTAGCACACCATAATACAATGTCATTTTTTAATTTCTTTGTAATTTCAAATTTATAAAATAGGTCGGAGTAGCTCTCTACTTCAGAATTAAGTCTATCCTGCAGCCATCGAATACTCATTCTCTGGTTATATATTAACTGATTTCTCATCGTCCTATAGGTAATTACCCCTGCAATTACAGTAACAAGGACAACTAAAAGCACGGAAAATGATAGCATTCCTATGAATAACTTTTTACGTATTGACAGGTTATCAAATCTCTTCATTTGTTCCTTCCCCTTCCCAATGAATCAATTTAGTTTACTTTTTAGCCTTAAGACTTCTCTGCAACAAAATATGTATGTTTTTTATGTACTTCGATTATGTACTTCAATTTATGTACTTCAATTTATGTACTTCGTTTTGTGCTTCGTTTTGTGCTTCAGTTTTTGTACTTCGTTTTATTGCAAAAGCACAACGTAGCTCTTCTTTATGTCATTCTTCATAATTCTAAATATATTTAGTTTAGCACAGTTATTCATTTACTTACACATTTATTAATCCTGTCTTATTGTTTTTCACTACATAGAGAAAGGACAATTCCGACTACATGCGGAATTGCCCTTATTAACCAATGTATAAACCTAAGTATACTAATACTGTATATACCCTTAAGTGTTATTATCTGCTCATTTTATAGAATATAATTTGTTAAAGGATTCTCCTTTATTAACGGCAGCTATTACTGCGATCAACTCGTCAATACTATGTTCTTTCAGCCATTCACTAACTTCGTGTTTACTGATTATGTAGTTATACCTACGAATATTACTATCAGTATTATAGAATTGACTTATACTTTCTAAACTTGAAAAATCGGTAATATTCTTACCGTCATTTGTTACGTTCACCCAAGCATCATCATTATAATTTTCACGATAATCATTCTGCGTCGCAACGCCTTCATCAAACCAAACCGGAATACGTTTTTTATTCAGCAGCTTTCCTTTATGTATTCTGCTATGTAATTCTGCATGAGTTAATTCATGTGCAACAACATCCACATTCAAACCATTGGGAGAAATTACAACATAACTATGTGCTCCAAAGAATACCAACGTTGTAGTTAATGCTGGACTTCCTGTCCAGCCCATTTTCTTAAGTTTCGTGTCATTATCACTAATGATGATACGAGGTTCACTTTTAATATCACCCCAAAATAATTTTACTCTCTGATTCGCTTCTTCTATAATTGACAATACGTTAGAACTATTGCCATTAAAGTCATTATCCAGATATATATTATCTTTAACATGTGTAAATCCTCGGACCGGTACTGTTTCAAAATAGCCCAGGCTAGTAAATTGAATATAGTATATTCCAATAAATATTATAAGAAGTGCTATACCAGTAACAATAATCTTACTTAGTTTCATTTTTTTCATTATATATCCCTCTTCCTGAGTATTTTTTAAAACTCTTAATACACTATTTCCTAATATTTCAACTCAGCCCATATAAAGAGTAAGTACCGATTTCACCAGTACCCATATAAGGAACCTTCTTAAAAGTATTCCTCTTATTATTTATTACAGCTGTCACTAATTTTTTAGTTAAATCCAGTACATCCTCCCTTTTCGTTACATCTTGCATATCTATTCAACCTACTTAACAGTTTTCAAAGTTATCCGATGCTTCTGTTCCACTTATGTTTTGCTGCAAATACAACATACCAATCGTTAAGATTAAATCGAATTTCTACAATATCAATTGGTACCATGGCAAAAGCATGTATCGTTTATTATTACACATTAAGATTCTTTGGAATCAATAATTTATTACTCAAGTTCTGTACCACAATATGGACAGTATTCCAAGAATCATCATCCCAATACCTGTAAACCTCGCTTGTTTTGCTTTCATCCTTATCCTCCTAATGGATATGTTATGGGAACGTCATTCATACCGGATAGATATAAGATACCGTTTTACTTTCGATACCAGTTAATTTAACACTGTAGTAAATACTAGAATAAGCCTGCAACTGCATCTAACGCTAATTACTTATAATGTTAGATGATAACATACCCAAAAATATAAAGCAAACATTTCCAATCCATGTATATTTGGTTAATTAGAGGTTAAGTTGACGTTAAGTATAAAAACTGTTATATTTACTTATACCCCTAAGGGTATAAAGGAGGTGGAGCCATGCGCCAGTGTATGGATAGCGATAATCTTCACAAACGCATAAATAAAATTATGGGACAGCTGAAAGCAATTGATAAAATGGTAGAAGAAGATGTGCCCTGTGAAGAGGTATTGATTCAGATAAATGCTGCAAAAAGCGCATTACACAAGGTTGGACAAGTTGTTTTAGAAGGACATTTAAATCATTGTGTCCGTGAAGGGATTGAGCACGGCAACTCGGATAAAACTATTGCAGATTTTGCTAAGGCGATTGAACATTTTTCAAGAATGTCCTAATAATTCATATGTAATTGTAATATATATAAGGTATTTTAAGAGGAGCAGATTATTAATAGTCTGGTAGCACTAACCGGACATTAATAACTTGCTCCCTTTTCGTCGCGATAAAATTATTGAAATAAAATTAATTGAAGTTTTGCAAGCTCTTTGCACTCCATAGAGTACGTTTAAAAACTAAATTCTATATAAAAGTCATTGACACAGTATACCCAGGGGGGTATACTGCAACCATACCCCTGGGGGTATGGAAGGGAGAGTTTTAACATTGATGTCATTTATTAAAGATGAGAATAAATGTACTATTCTTTTTTTAATCGTATCTGTTCTTGCGTTAGTTATCAGCTTCTTTCATATCGGTTCACTTCCCATTGATTTAGCATGGATAGCAATTATCCTCTGTGGTATCCCGATTATTAAAGGTGCCATTGTTGGACTTGTTACCGAATTTGATATTAAGGCTGATGTTCTTGTATCCATCGCACTTGTAGCTTCCGTCATTATTGGAGAAACCTTTGCAGCAGGTGAAGTAGCCTTCATCATGGCTCTTGGTGCTTACTTGGAGGAACACACTGTGGCAAAAGCCCGTGCTGGTATTGAAAAACTGGTTCATTTAACTCCCACCACCGCTCGTGTTATACGAAGGGATATAGAGGATATAGAGGAAATAGTACCTGCTGATCAAATAAAAATTGGTGATATTTTACGCGTTTTTGCAGGTGAGACAGTCGCTGTGGATGGTCAAATTCTGAAAGGTCAAACCTCTATTAACCAATCAGTTATGACCGGAGAATCTCTGCCAGTAGATAAAAATGAAGGGGATGAAGTGTTCAGTGGAACTGTTAATCAGTTTGGAACCTTCGATATGGTTGCACAGAAGGTTGGTGAAGATAGTTCTCTGCAAAGAATGATTCGTCTAGTGGAATCTGCTGATGCCGGAAAAGCAAAAATTGTTGGGCTTGCAGATAGATGGGCGACTTGGATTGTTGTTGTTGCCTTACTCTCCGCTGCTATCACCTGGTTTGTAACAGATGAAATAATACGTTCTGTTACCATTTTGGTAGTTTTCTGCCCATGTGCATTAGTACTGGCTACTCCTACAGCAATTATGGCTGGGATAGGTAATGCCACGAAATTTGGTATTCTCATTCGAGAAGGCGATGCCTTGGAGCGTTTATCACAGGTGAAGCGTATCGCCTTTGATAAGACCGGGACATTAACCTATGGTAAACCCGCAGTAACACAAATACATAGCATTGATCCTGATATTGATGTACAGTCTCTTCTTACCTTGGCAGCAGCTGCGGAATCACGCTCGGAACATCCACTGGGCAAAGCAATTGTTGCAGATTATAAAAATAAGAATCACAAACTGCCTGAACAACCGGAAGAATTTACATTACTTGCAGGTCGTGGTGTAATTGCTCGTATTTCTGGTCAGGAAGTACATGCCGGAAATGAAGCACTAATGCAGGAACATAAAATTATACTTCCAGAAGAACTGTTGACCATTGCTAAAAAAGCAAAAGAAAATGGCTCTACAGTCATTTACCTTGCAAAAAATAGTACGGCTATTGGTATCATTGCGCTATCCGACGTCCTTCGACCTGAGGCTGTTCCTATGATAGCGGCAATTCATGATATTGGTGTTAAGACAGTTCTTCTAACTGGAGATACTAAAGTGACAGCCTCTTATATTGCCAAAGGCACTAACATCTCTGAGGTACAAGCTGATTGTCTTCCAGAAACAAAGCTGGAACTTATCCGTTCCTATCAGACGAATAACGAACCAATTTGTATGGTGGGTGACGGTATCAACGATGCTCCTGCACTCAAAACTGCGCATGTGGGTATTGCCATGGGTGGTGTTGGCAGCGATATAGCCATTGATGCTGCAGATATTGTACTTGTAAGTGACGACATTAAGGAATTACCACACCTTATTAAGCTATCCCAAAAAACCATGCAGACAATTAAAATTAATCTAGCAGCTTCTATGATATTGAACTTTATTGCAATTGCACTTGCAATTACTGGTATTTTAAACCCGATTCTTGGGGCTTTAGTTCACAATGTTGGATCTGTAGCTGTAATCATTAATTCTTCTTTACTTTTGAAGTGGAGAAAGAAGACTTATTAACTTTTTAGTATTTCAACAATATTATAATGTACCACACTATAAACGGGAAGAAACGGATAACACTCCTAGGAGCTATTATCCGTTTTTATTATTTATGACAACTGAAACGACTAGTCGCTTCCTCTTGTTTATGATAAATACAATCTAATTAATCTACCTTTAATATCAGTTCTAAAACTCTCTTTGCACTAATCACCAGCTCTTCACGAGTAATCAACCCTAATTCTTTTGCTTTCATTAGTCGTTCTGGGTATCCGGTCGCCATTTTGATGTCATTTCCTGCTTTCACTTCTTTATAATGTTCACCGCGAGTCCACCAGTCAGTAGTAACTAAACCATTCCAACCCCATTCTTCTCTTAAAATTCCATCAAGAAGTTCTTTGCATTCGGACGCGCGATGACCATTGATGACGTTATAAGCAGTCATTATACACCAAGGGTTTGCCTCCTCAACTATTATTTCAAAAGCTTTTAGATAAATCTCTCTCGCTGCACGTTCGGATACTCTGGAATCACTGTTCTTACGATTAACCTCTTTATTATTTAAGGCAAAGTGTTTTACCGTTGCACCTATATGCTGGGCTTGAATTCCCTTTACCATTGCTGCTGCCAGTTTCCCTGTTAAGAAAGGATCTTCCGAATAATATTCAAAATTACGTCCGCAAAGTGGGCTTCTGTGTATGTTAACTGCTGGCATTAACCACACTGCTATATTATTCTCTTTTACTTCTTTGGCTCCAGCCTCTCCTACTCTGTATACTAGTTCACTGTTCCAGGTACAGGCGAGTAAAGTACTGCAAGGGAATGCCGTTGTATTAACTCCACACCTTGGTAGTATTCTAAGACCAGCTGGGCCATCCGCTGTCATTACATTTGGTACCCCATATTCCGGCATATTACCAAATCCAAAGGTATTAGCAACACCGGTATTGGGTTGACCCCCCAGCAAATGAGCAATTTCTTCATCTGTTAACTGTTCTATAAATTTATCCAAGGATACTTTACCCACAGCAACATCGGATAAGGGGATATTTCCTTCTTTGTGAGGTTCAATATAGATTCGATATGGCGGTATCGCTCTTACCGGTGCAGTGTAAAGCTCTGTTTCCAAAAAAGTTAATTTCTCAATGGCACTGGAATCCATGTCATTCGACTGTTTCATTGGAAGTTCCTCATAACTGCCATCTGCAAGCATTCTCTTAGGAAGTGAAGTAGGTGCTAGCTTAGTAGAAAGCTGCTTCACAATTCTGTTCTGTGTTTCAATATGAACAAAGTCTGCCTTTATAACCTCCCTAACGGAGGTACCAATATAAAATGCATACTCGCCTGCCTCCAGGATATATGCCGATTTTTGAATTTTACCTAAATCATCATAGGAAGCCAGAGCATCCACGCAAAACTCCAGTTCTAGTACCTGTGTCTCTCCAACCTTTAACGGTCGTGTTTTCTCAAATGCTACCAGACTCTTTGATGACTTTCCAAGAAGTCCCCCAGGGGCACTTGCATAGATTTGTATAACTTCCTTACCATCCATTTTCCCTGTATTCGTAACACTTATTCTTGCTTTAATTACTCCATGCTGTTCTTTCATTTCAACAACATTCCAGTCAAAGCTTGTATAGGACAATCCAAAACCAAATGGATAATTGACTTTGCTAAGAGCACCAGGTATTGTTTCAAAATAACGATATCCTATATAAATATCTTCTATATAATCCACATAGTCATCGGACTCATGAAAGGTAGCAGTGGATGGATAATCCTCCAAACTACCTGCAAAGGTATCTGATAACTTACCAGATGGGTTACTCAGTCCACATAGTAACTCTGCTGCTGCTAAGCCACCTTCCATACCACCCTGCCAAGCCATTAGTACGGATTGAATGGAGGTGTCTTCTTTAAACCAGGAGGAATCCACCATACCACCAACATTCATTACCACGATTACCTTACCAAACTGTTCTTTTACTTTGTTTACCATAGTCGTTTCTGCAGCTGTTAGGCAAAAATCACCTTCAGGATATATTTCTTTCTGTCTTCGCGCAAATGCCGCTTCTTCCTGGAAGATATCAGCATTCTTAAATTCAACCTCGTTATTGCGATCCCAGCCTTCGCCGGAGAAGCGGCTGATGGTAATGATTGCTGTATCTGCATATACCCTCGCTTTTTTTAATAAGTCATCTGGAAGTTCGGGTTCCACTGTCATTCCGGGTACAGCACCAGTATTATATTGACTTTTAACATTATCTCTATAATAATCAGATAGCTCTTCGAAAACACTAACCTGTTCCTTAAGTGCCTTCATTCCTTCATAAAGGTTTATCATGTATTCTACGGTTACATCACCGCTGCCACCGCCGCCTTTTACATAATCAAAACTTCCTTTACCGAATAATGCCACTTTAGTTCCCTTCTTTAGTGGCAAAACTTGCTGCTCGTTCTTAAGAAGAACCATCCCTTCCTTTGCAGCTTCCTTTGCTAATTCTCTATGTGCCTTGGAGGATGTAACTTTCTCGCCATTCGCTCCTAGGGGTAGATTTGGTTGATACATAACTCTTTGCCATTTATACATATGCTTCTCCATTTCTTAAATATAATTATTACAATTTATTTGGGGTAATCTTTTAACTTCCTATATTTTGTTTTATGTTTCTGACTTCATATTATTATTTTTGACAATAACACACAAGAGTATTTATGACTTTCTATTCAGTCAATATTGACTTTTTTTAGTTTTGATGCTACTTTTCATATATCAAAGAAGATTTGAGCGTCAAAAGCCTTAATAAACTTTAATGGATGGATATATATGCAAGGTTAATCCTCTTACACAGAATTAAATAGCTTTTGACGTTCAAATCAAGGAAAGGAATACCACGGTAATGACAACTCATGAAATAATAACCAGAAGAGCACAGCTTCCTGTTTATTTTGGTATTTATGACTCTTATAATCAGTTGGTGCCAAGTCATTGGCATAATCATATCGAAGTCCTCTATTTATTAAAAGGTACTTTACATTTGACACGTAATGATGAGAAATACACACTTAGACATAAGGATCTCTTTGTTGTTAATGCCAGTGATATCCATTACACACTAAGTGAAGGCGAGACAAAAGTCTTATTGCTCCAGATTCCTTACGATTTTCTGAATCAAGCCATTCAACAGTTTGAGTTTTTACAGTTCAGAGAATATTTTCCGCAGGAGGAATTGCAAGAAGATGAAATCTTTCAGACAATGGTCGAACACATCCTTACTATGAAAAACTTATACGAGCAATGCCAGGAAGGGTATCAATTTTTATTTAGCAGTAACCTTTACTTATTTTTGCACCTTTTATTTACCAATTATTCTGTTCGTCAGAATTCTGTAGAAAAAAGTAAAGATGCCAAGCATCTTATGCGAATGCGTACTGTCATAACCTATGTGGAACAGCACTATATGGAAACTCTTAGCCTTACAGAAGCGGCGGCATTAGTTGCTTTAAATCCGGAATATTTTTGTAGAACCTTTAAAAAATATATGGGTTTTTCCTATCTGGAATATGTTAATCAGGTTCGATTAACTCATATTCATAAAGATTTACTGGAAACAGATGATACTATTACAACCATTCAAGAACGACATGGTTTCAGCAATTATAAGGTCTTTAACCGAATGTTTAAAGAGGTTTATGGATGTTCACCATCAAAATTAAGATTTAATATAAAGAAGTAGAGAACAAGGAAAAGGCTGTTTCAAAGTATTGATCTATTGCCACAGCCTTAATTTAAATCAAAGCTCTGTTAGATAATGTTATTGGCATTGAACATATGTTCTTGTTTAGTATAACAGAACTGTTTGAATACAATGGTCAACTTATAACAATAACTTCTATGGAAAAGGATTTACAAAAAGATTGTAAGGAAAAACATTTTTCAGACGGGCAGGTATGTCCAACTTATGGTTCTCTACATGTCATAAAAAACGGCAAAGTAAACGGAAAACAAAGGTACTTGTGTAATGATTACAAAAAATCTTTTATGGTAGTGATATCAAAATAAATAGTATATAATAATATCAAACATTAACTAACAATTGTTAATAATAACGTATTAAGAGATGGTGGTTCTAAATGAAGAAAACTTGTGTTATTACAATAGCAATTTTAATTTTGTGTTCTACAATGATAGGGTGCAGTAGCAATAATAATGTAAAGGATATTAATGCTGAATATTTTACTATATCTTACGGGAACAGTTTTTATGATGCAAAAGATAAGTGTGAACAAAAAACCATTGACTTGCTTGTAGATGCTTACAATAATATTGAATTATCTGGAACTACAAATCAGGAATTTAATTATGATAAATCAATATGTATTACATTTATTCATAATGACAAAATATCTGGGCAGGTAACTATTGATGATAAAGGAGTTTGTCGCATAGATGATAGACCTGATAACTTTATCATTGATACAAAGAGTAATTTATATAAAGATGCAAAAAAAGCATATGATGTTATAAAAGAAAAATATAAATCACAATAGTTTACTATTGCGACAGAAAATTATAAGTAGGTAATTGAGTATCATTGGTAATAAGGACATTATTTTATTATTGAAACTTAAAAAGGAGGGAAAATTGACTTCCCTCCTCATAGTATATTCTTATACCAATATTATTATATAACAGAGCTTAAATCAAAGATAATATATCGTTTATAATTTATAGAAAAATATTATTCTTATTATTCATCTACATAATGGAAAGCATAATTTACTAGATTCCCTACAGCTATTCACTCTTTCATCAATACAATACGTAATTCGTAGTTAGTTTGATCTAAATAATGTGAAGGTTTGGTAAATCCGCACGAAGCCTCTCCCACTCTTCTTTACTATATTTTCTTCTGAGAGTTGTGTTTGGAAGCCATAGTGAAACAAGGTTTTTCATTTTGTATAGGAAGTCTAAATCTTTTATTGGTGTATTACCAAGTATTGGTCCACTAATTACTAACTGTTCCAGCTTATTAAGACTGATAAGTGGAGTGTAGTCCTCAATTTTCTTAAAATTTTCAACCTGAAGTACTATAAGGTTATCTAAACTTCCAAGACATGTGATATCTTGAACACTTGCACCAGAACCGATATACAAATACTTTAACTTGTCCAATTTTTTTAATTTAGACAAGTCTTTGTATGCCCCCCATTTGAATCGAAGTTCTTCTAAATCTTCCTGACAGCATGCCGCATCAAAAAGCTTCTGTGGTACGCGAGAATTAAAATGTAATGATTTGAAGGCCTTTGTATTTGTACTCAAAAAATCAATCCACTCAACCAGTATTCGTTTTTTCTCACGTTCACTATAAATATAGTCAAGTTGGGTACAAAATATACTCACTTTATTCTCACCCTGATAATCCATAAGTTCTATCATACTTTTTTTCGATGGAAATCCCCCAATATCTTTAAAGTATAAATTCTTTATCTGATTCTCTGTTAAAATAGCCATCTTTCTTCTCCGTCCACTATCTTAGTTAAATTGATTATATATTCGTTGTTTTCATCCAAATATATCCTTATATCTTTGTAATCATTTTAACCCCATTTACTAATAATGGCAAGTTCATCAAAACTAATAATATCTTGTATAAGTGTCTTGCAAATGTGTCAGAAAGAAAAATTTATTGTTAATCTTTGATAAAGGTAGGTACTATAAGCACATCCTTTAATTCATAGTCTGTACCATATACTTTTATTACTTTACTACTACCATCAAGCAGCGTAAAAGTGTTATTATCCTTAGAAATTTCAACAAGGATTCGACTATCCTCATATTGAAGAATGAACTTATAACTATCCCATTTGCCAGGTATCCTCGGTGCAAAACTTATTCCGCTTTCTTTTATTCTAAGTCCTGCAAATCCGTAAATGATAGCCATATAGGCTCCACCCATGTTAGCGGTATGAATGCCATCCTTGGTGTTCTTATGAGTATTAAATAAATCTAATAGAGCAGAATCACCAAAATAATCATATGCCTTATCCATCCGTCCTAATTTAGCTGCCATAATGCTAAACACGCAGGTCGATAGAGAGGAATCGTGTGTGGTGCATTTTTCATAATAATCATAGGAGTTCTTAATCGTATCTAGATCCTGCTCATCCTCCAGAATAAAATGTGCCAACACTGTATCTGCTTGCTTACACACCTGATATCGATAGAGATGTAACGGGTGATAATGTAGTAACAGTGGAAACTTGTCCTTTGGTGTTGCTTCTAAATCCCAAGTTTTTTTATGAAGAAAGGAATCATCCTGAGGATTAATCTTAAGTTCCTCGTCATAGGGGAGATACATGCGATCCGCTGCTTTCTTAAAACTATCTATCTCTTCCTGTGTTAAACTGATTTTCTCGATTACTCCCGATTTTTCGGCAGCTTTTAGTAGATGATAAAACTTTACGGCCCAATTAAGATTATATTTTGCCAATACATTGGTGTAATAGTTGTTGTTTACCATACAAGTATATTCATCTGGTCCAGTTACTTCATTAATACGAAATGTGTCTTGGCTGTAGTTACCCACTTCCAGCCAGAGTCTGGCTGTCTCAAACAGGATTTCTCCACCCTTTTCAGCGATAAAGTCTAAATCTTTTGTGGTTAAATAATACGATATAATAGAATATGCAATATCACCATTGATATGATAAGCAGCACTTCCTGAAGGGAAGTAACCAGAGCATTCCCTTCCTGCTATGGTTCTCCAAGGGTACAGGGCACCTTTTTCATGCCCCATCAACTTTGCATTCTCTCTTGCACTTGACAATGTATTATATCGAAAACTGATTAAGTTCTTTGTTATCTCCGGGGCAGTCAAATTGAAAAAAGGTTCCATATACATCTCTGTATCCCAGAAATAATGACCTTCATACCCTTCACCACTTAGTCCCTTCGCTGCAATATTACAATATTCATCCTTTCCTACAGATTGTATTAACTGATACATGTTGTAGTTTAAGGCAGCGGTAAGGTTATCATCCCCTTCAATCTCTAAAAGGCAGCCCTCCCAGAATTTCTTAAGGTATTTTCTCTGTTTCTCATAGTGATATTCGAGTGGACTGGACAATGCTTCCACCATCTTCTCTCTGGCATCGCTGACACAATCTGTATAACGGATAGAATCACTAAAAACACTGTATTTTTTCAGTGTCACGGTCTCGTCTGCACTTATTTTAAACTCCATGGTGGTAATAGCCTTGTGGTCGCTTTCACTGCATATAGTACTACAACTTATATCTTTTGATAGTACGTGGGATACAGCGCTGCAAACAAATAACCCTGAACTGGAAGTTTGCGATTGCAAATACGTTATGCCGCTTTCCTGAAATGCTTTTACTGGATGAAGATACCTGGGGCTTTCTGCGGCTACCCTTGGGTCTTTGTCATTGCTATAGTTTCTTACATCTCCTAAATGATGGGAGGTTATCTTAATGGTACCAGTAAAATTCAATGCCTTCACACTATATTCAATGGTAAAGAGAGATGGCTGATGGAAGGCTGCCATTCGTTTTATCGTTAGCTCAATCTCTTTACCTGACACAGATTGCCAATATACCTTTCTACCAGTTATACCTTGCTCCATATCCAACCATCTTTCAGATTTCAGAACCGTACCCTCAAACATGTTGAACACTTCCCCATCCACAGACAATTGTATGGTCTGGGTATCCGCCACATTTAAGATAGTCTGCTTTTCTTCAATCAACCCATATAATTTTTCCGCTTGCGGCATTCTGGCGATATCGTAAAAGCCATTGATGTAGGTCCCACGAATGGTATCATAATCCTTTGGATAACCTTCTTCAAAGTTAGCTCTAATCCCTATGTAACCATTAGCATTATGAAATATGGTCTCATTAAGCAGCAATTCATTATTTTCTAATTTCAAATCATCTAATCTATAAATCGGCTGTTTCAATCCCATGGGTGTCTCCATTCATAATTACTTTAGTAATTGATTTAATTAAGTATAAAATTTTATAGCAACAAACTTTGGCTTATACAATTCTTAGTAAATCCTGAAAGGAATTCAAACTCCAATCAGCCAGTTCGCTTCCTGCTGCATCTCCAATTGCTGCCGCCTTCATTCCTGCTGCTTTAGCAGCCTCAAGTCCTGCAATGGCATCCTCCACTACAATGCATCCGTTGGGTTCAATTCCAAGATGTTCTGCTGCTATTAGGAATACTTCCGGGTCCGGCTTTGATTTGGTGATATTATTGCCATCTGAAATTACATCAAAGAACTCGCCTAATCCTATTTTATCAAGAATTAAGGGAGCATTCTTACTAGAAGACCCAATTGCTAAGTGATATCCCAATTCTCTAAGCTTTATCAGTGTATTTTTTACTTCATCACTCAAATCTGCTGGAGACATATTCATTAAAAGTGCTCGGTAGGTTTCATTTTTCTCCTCTGCCAGAACTTGTTTTTCTTCTGGTGACAGTAAAAGTCCGCTGCCCTCAAGAACAATGTCCAGACTTTCCATTCTAGATACACCTCTTAAACGGTTATTCTTTATCTCATCAAATGGAATTGATAGTTTATTTGCAAGGCTTTTCCAAGCCTGGTAATGGTATTTGTCAGTATGACAAATAACTCCGTCTAAATCAAATATAAAAGCTTTATAATTCATATTTCTACCTCCATGAATGGCATTTTACCTCTTTTATCTTAAAAAGGGACTTTTTTAGAAGTCCCTTTTTCTTTTGCATATAGTTGCAGCATCATCTGCACATTAAGTCCAATCAATATTAGAATAACTATTTCAGTATACTTATAAACCAAAGTCCAGAATGTCCCACCTCAAGGTTTAAGTGTACCCCCTGCTCCAATAATTCCCGTCCAAAGCAGAAAAAACGCTCTCTTGTGTCGGCATTTTCAAGTAAATATTCCGCGTTCTCCAATACTCCTTCAAGCATAATCTCTCCAGTAAAGGATTTCTTGACCGCAAAGGCAAATATTGCTCCTTTGCCCTTTTTCATTAACTGAAAGGCTGCAAAATTATCTTCACTTACTAACTCATCGGAAGTATTGCTTATTTTTCTAAAATCGTCCACTCTCTCACCATAACGCAGTGGTTGTCCAGTCAGGTGGTACAGACTGCCTTGGAACAAGAGTGGAAAGATTTTTTCTTTGTACATTTTAATTTCACGTGTAAATATAGTAAGAAACTTTAAGGGTAGTGTCGTGAGATCTCGGCTGACGCCCATTAAATGCAGCATAGCACTTCGTAGTGTCGCTATCACTTCGTATTCGGGGGTATTATCTTCTATTTCATAACCGGGGAATACATGAGAACCATCTTCATATTCTCTGGTCTGTGACCATGCCCAGTGCAATAATCTGGAGGGAGACACTGTCAGGGATGCTCCCCAAAAACATTGCAAGCTATGGGCAAGTTCATCAGGATCACTAAGGTAGGTTACATCCGTGTGCTTTAACATTTCTAAGTCAAAACGAAGTCCGCCGGAAGAACAATTCTCAAGGATTAAATGAGGGTACTTACTGCGAAGACGGTCCAGCACCTCATAATATTTCTGGTAGTGTGTATACAAACCCATACCAGGCTGATGACCGTGGTCGGAACGGTTACAGCCATAGCCAGGGTCAACATTAAAATCTAACTTAATCCAGTCACAATTCGTCTCAATAACTAGGCGATCCATAATTTCAAATAACCATTCAGCAGCACCCTCTGCTCCAAGGCAAAGGTAGGGGTCTTCATATTCTTTACCATCATATATCGCTTCCCATTCAGGATGTAACTGTCTAAGTACCGACAATTTACCCATTGCCTCAGGTTCAATCCATATGCCAAACTTCATACCCTTTTGATGTACGTAATCAGAAATATATCGAAGTCCCTGGGGAAAGCGTTTTCTATTTATTAAATACCAATCGCCTCTGCATTTGGACCAATGAACATCGGAGGTTTCGTCACCAAACCAGCCTGCATCCAAGGTACAAAGGGTAAACCCAAGTTCCGCTGCACGGTCAACATTTTTAAGAAATACGTCTTCGTTAATATCCACATCTTCATAGGTCCACCAATGATTCCATTCCACAATAGGTGAATTTATTCTGCTTTCTGCAAACCAATTCTGCTCCAACCAATTTGAGGTATTATTGCAAAGTTCGGTAAAGCTGTCACTCCTACTGCAAATTATGGATGGCAGTTTAAAACTCTCGTTAGGTTCAAGTATCGTCGTAAAATCCTTTTCTAAGAGCACGAATTCAATCTTTCCTTCCGGACAGATACGTAATCCCCAATTTCCGGACCAACAAATAGCTACGCTAATACAGTTGCCATCTGCTTGAAAAAGATAGATCATGGGACTATAGCCATGACTGGATCGCCCTTGGTCGGTAGTCAACAGTAATGCTTCCTTCCGTTCATCCAGCCTGTACCACTGGGGTGAAAACTCTCTCCCCCAATTGCTTGCAAATGCAAGAATTTGACTTCCTTCCGGTACAAACTTAGTAATGGGATAAGTAATACCTTCGATAAGGATTGATGAATCCTGCGTATTTTCTATGACGGGGTTAAGTAATTTCACTCCCATAGCATAATCTGTCTGTTTGTTATAAGTAATTATATATTGTGGCAAGTTCATCCCTCCTTATGAAACAATGAAAGTATTTATCGTTTGCAGCTGTCATTTTTTATGAAGCAATAAAATATTTACCGCCTGCAGCTGTCATTCCTTGAGAAACACTGAAAATATCTCATATTCACTTAAGTTGCTGGTTTTATCAAGCATAGGATTATTATTAACTGCAAAGTATATAATTTTATTTTAACGATCCTGAACTTACTCCTTTGATAATCTGCTTTTGTGCGATTAAGTAAAGGATAATAACCGGTATAGCGCTTAGGAGCAGACCTGCATACAATAAAGGCATATTACTTCCGAACTTATTGGTTAAGGAAACAATACTTACGGTTATTGTTCTAATACGTTCGTCCTGAAGAATTATCATTGCATAGAGCAACTCATTCCAATAGGAGATAAAGTTAATAATTGCTGCTGTTACAAGAGTTGGTTTTAACAGCGGAAGTATCACATTCAGATATATTTTAAAGCTTCCAGCTCCATCTATCGTTGCAGACTCAAGGATTTGATTTGGAATGCCTTTGATATTGGCAATCATCATCATGGTTGTGAAGGGAATAGAGGTTGCAACATAGAAGATTATTAATCCAAAGCTGTTATTCACCAAATTCAAACCAATCAAAATCTGATATACAGGTATAATTAATACCTGTCCTGGCATGAACATACCTACTGTGATAAGGCCCATAACGGGTTTTTTACCCTTCCAAGTTAACTTGTTAATACTGTAGGCTGCCAATGAGGTTACTAAAAGAGAAGTACCTACTGTAATTACACTAACAAATAAAGAATTAAAGGTCATTCTTACAAAATTAAAGGCTTCCAGTACCACCTTATAATTTTGAAAATCCAGAACTTTGGGTATGGCAAACATATTCAACATATATTCATCCTTACTCAGAAATGTTGCCATAATCATATATAGAATGGGTAAAAGCGTTGTGGCTGCGAGAATACTTAGCAGGAGGAACACGATAATACGTGAAAATTTAATGTGCTTTTTCATACGTCCGCCTCCTCTCCTGCGTTGGTAATTTTACGCTGTAATAAGGTTACGATTACAACGATGCCAAATAGAACAACGGATAGAGCCGCAGCATAACCCATATCATGAAGCTTGAAGGCTTTTACATACAGTAAATATTCCAATACTGTGGTATCGTAACCAGGACCACCACCGGTAATCATAAATACAAAACCGAACAACCCAGAGAATACACTCATGATATTCAACATAATTACAAACTGCAGTGTCGGTTTAATTAGGGGAACAGTTATGTATCTGAACTTTGCCCACCAGCTGGCACCGTCAAGGTTGGCTGCTTCAAAAATCTCATTGGAGAAATTGGCCATACCAGCTAGAAAAATCAAAACAGCCGAACCAAATCCCATCCAGTTAATTGCGATGGTGATAAGCCCAATGGCAATATTGCCATAGGCGAACCACTCGATCGCATCAAATCCAAAAACACTTAAAATACTATTTGCAGCGCCGTCATACCGAAATAAGGTTTTAAACAGCGTCGATAAAATCGAAGTGGAAATAACCGTTGGAAAGAAGTAAGCCGAACGGAAAAATCTCCAGCCCTTTACCTCTTCTTGAAGTAATACTGCCACCACCAAAGGAAACAGTGTCCATAACGGTACTCCAATGATAAAGAATTTCATATTATTCGTAATTGAAATCCAAAATTCACTGCTTTTAAATATTGTTATATAATTTTCAAGTCCGATAAAAGTCATATCCCCCATACCGTCCCATTTCATGACACTGTATACAAAGATGCATACAATTGGGATTAGTACAAAGCAGAAATATAACAACATTGCTGGCAGGATGTAAAGCATTCCTTCTATCTGTTTACGAAAACCTTTCTTTCTCACAGTTATTCCCCTTCCATTACCTTCCTACTTATTGATTTAAGGAATCAAGTTTTGCAGTGAAATCCTCAAGGGAGAGAGAACCATTTAAGTAGGTAGGTACAAGTTTATAAAATTCATTTGCAGATTCACTCTTAATGATAGAGTCAAAGCCAGTAACATTCTTACCTTCTGAAGTTAATTCTGTTGCAGTAGTCGCAAGACGTGCAGCAACTTCTTTTGAATAAAGTGCTTCGTTGGAACGTACGGTGAATTCATTTTCACAGAGCATTTTTGCAAAATCTACAGCAGCTTCTGGATATTTGGAATAGTTGGTTACAGCGATATTGATGTTAGGCTGGGAATACATATAATCAGCAAACTCACCAGTGCTTAAGGCAGGAATCTTAGTTACTTCAACTGCATCTCCCATGCCTTCATATTCACTTGCAGACCAGTTACCATGTACTAACATTGCTGCCTTACCTTGTACAAAATCCTGAATTGCATCACCGTCAGACTTGGTCAAATAATCTACATTGGTATAACCTGCAGCTACATAATCTTTCCATACTGTTAATGCTTGTGTAAATTCTGGACCACTTACTTTTAAGCTACCACCGCTAGCTAAGTTAGCAATGTTATCAGGTCCTAAGATGTTGCCAAGAAGGCTAGTAACAACCCAAGTTGAAGTATAACCATCTTTATCACCAAGTACCAATGGAGTTACATTGTTATCCTTAAGTGTTTGGCTAACTGCTACAAACTCGTCCCAAGTTGTTGGTGCTGTAAGGTTGTATTGATCTAAGATGGATTTATTATAATACATTACGCCTGTTGCGTTAAGACCATAAGTAAGACCAATCAGGGAATCTGTTGAATTATTGTTCTTATGTGTTAAACTGGAAGTATCAAAAGTCTTAATCTCATCCTCACTTAAGTACTGATTAAAATCTACTAAATAATCTTGATAAGCTAAAGTTGAGCTACCAGCCCAGATTGCTACCATATCAGGACCTTCTTTTGCCATATTGGCAGCGGTAAACGCCTTGTTTAAATCATCCATGCTATAATCAACAATGGTAATTTTGTAATCTGGATGTGACTCTTCAAATTCTTTTACCAACTGAAAAACTGGTAATTCTGATTTATCCAGTTCCCCTGTGGTATCACTGGTTTGAACACCCGCATTCCAAAGAATAATTTCTTTTTTCTCGTCCGCTTTCTTAGCGCACCCCATTAAAGAAAATGCTAAAACACTTACTAAAAGTAATGCTAATAATTTTTTCATACTCATTCTCCTTTTCTTTTTATATTATAAGCAGGCCAATTCCTGCGAATAACTGAACTTATTTTTTGTGAATTACATCCCATATCTTATAGCCTAAGATTATTCCGCCAAGTACGATGCATACTAAATTAGAAGCAATAATCGGTATGTCCCGTAGTATGATGCCATATACAAACCAGAAAACTACGGAAAGCACAAAGATAATATAGGTCAATAGTGAAATACTTTTTGTATCATGTGAACGAATCACATAAACTGCTTGAGGTAAAAATGCAATGGTACTTAATACAGATGCCGTATAGCCAATAAAAGCTGTCATGAAGGTTCTCCTTATAATGTTATCTCAAGTTTATCCGATATCTCATATTCGGCACCCTTTACGGTTAAGGATATGCTATCCGAGGTAGGACTGCTGAAGCAAATTGCGGTATGAGTTAGAGTAACATCCAGCTGTTTTCCCTTCCAACAAACACGGAAGGTTAACTCACTCCATTCCTTTGGTAAATGTGGTTCAAATCTTAGCTTGCCGTTATACATACGCATTCCTGCAAAGCCCATAACAACACACTGCCAAACACCACCAATACTTGCCGAATGGATACCATCATTGCTGCTCTTCATATTCTGACCAAGGTCAATCTGACAAGCTCTATGAAATAAATCGTAAGCCTTCTCGTAGTCACCCAAATCATTTGCCAAAATACTATGTGTGGAAAGTGATAAGGAAGAATCATGTAAGGTTCTTGGCTCATAATAGTCATAATTAAGCTTCTTAACCTCTGGTGCAAATTGATCCTCTAATTGGTAGAACAACATCATTATATCTGCCTGCTTGGATACCTGGAAATTGTTCACCTGCTCCAAGTTGTAATCATCAAATAAACTACCAACTTTGCTGTTTTTCTTATATTTTTCTAAATCTATGTCTTTCTTAGATAAATAGGTATCATCCTGTGGTATCAACATTTTTTCATTCGGTTTTGGCAAATAGATTTTTTCCAATCTATCCTTCCAGATTAGTACCTGCTCATCAAGATTTAATCGGTTGTTTAGCTGTTCAAACAACTCAGGTGAATTTGCCTTTATTACTTCATAATTAGAGATAGCAAGTCTTAAATTATTCGCGGACATATAGTTGGTAAATGCATTATTATTTACATGCTCCTTATACTCATCAGGTCCAACTACATCATTGATTTCAAAGTGCTGTTTTTCTTCATTCCATTCATATCTGTCAGCCCAGAAGGTAGCTGTTTCAAATAAGATTTCATAACCATAATGGTCCATATAATCCTGATCGTTGGTTGCAAGATAATACTGCCAAACTGCCAGCGCTATATCACAAGTAATATGAATTTCAATAAAACCAGACCATATCTTGGTTCTCTCTCCCGTGATAATATCTACCGCACCCCAAACCGGTGTTACCTCACCATCACTTGGCCAAGCTGCTTCCCAAGGATACATAGCTCCTCTAAAACCATTTTCCTTTGCCTTTTTACGAGCACCTGCAAGACCAAGATAACGATATTCCATTAATTTGCGCGCCACTGCTGGATTTGAATAAATGTAAAACGGTAATAAGAATATTTCCGTATCCCAGAAGGAATGGCCTTTATAACCTTCACCGCTGAGTCCTTTTGCTGCAATTCCCATACGATTATCATGAGCCGGAGCCATCACAGTCATATGATAAAGAGCAAATCTTATTGCCAGCTCATCAAAATTATTTTCTGATTTGATGCTGATTGCATATCGATTCCAAACCTCGCTAGCCCAGTGTGCTGAATTCTCCTGCTTTAGTACCTCAAAGCCGAGTTTCTTAACTTCTACTAGTTCCTGATAAGCATGCTGTTTTATTTCATCCCAGTTCTTGCCTTCCACTTCTTTGTCAATGGAGGTGTATATTACAGATAATTTACTTACTGTAACCTCTTTCTCCATCTGTATCGTTAAAATCTGTTCAATTTTACGACGATCCATGGACATGGTGCTGGCTGCTTCACCTTCTACGCAATGAACCGTATTGGTGCTAATAAGTACTTTGCTCTGTGTTGTGGAAGCATTGAACTGGAGATATTCCTTATCAAAGAAGCGCATATCTTCTTCATTCAAATGCTGTGATCCAGTATTGGTAATCTGTCCGTTGATACCGGAATAAACCTTAAGGGTTGCTGGTTGATCACAACTAATTTTAATACTACTTCCCAACACATGCTTTCTGGAAAGAGAAACGAATCTTTCAAAGCTAAGTGTAAATATCTTTCCAGCCGGACTCTTCCATACCACATTTCTTGTAAGAAGTGCTTGTTTTAAATCCAGGCGTTTTCTGTACTCCAATATCTCGCCCTGCTCCAAGGAAAAGCGATACCCATCTAACTCAAAGTTCATTGCAGTTACATCTGGAAGATTCGGTAATTCGCTTACTTCATTTTCACTAAAGCGGTTAAAGGTTCCATTGATAAAGGTTCCTCTCTTTTGAGAAAGGTAATCCTCCTCTGCTGCGGATCGAATGCCCATGTATCCATTACCTAAGGACATGATGGCTTCCGTCTTTCCCTGAAGGGCAGCATCAAATTTAACTTCATCTACAAACCAGTTGTTTTTTCCTTCTTCAAAACTATCATATTTTAGCATTAAAATCCCCTTTGCTTTAACTAAAAGGTTTTCATAAGTTATTTTACGAAAACCTTTTCTTAATCTGATAATGTGATTATATCACTCCGAAAACGTTTTATCAAGTAGTTGATTTATAAATTTTTTATGATATAATGAAAAGCGGAATGAGGTATTGTAAGCTTGCTTACGAATACCGATTGGAGCAACAAGATCATGAACACGGTTTTTGTTCATGATATAATGAAAAGCGGAATGAGATATTGTAAGCTTGCTTACGAATATCGATTGGAGCAACAAGATCATGAACACGGTTTTTGTTCATGATATAACGAAAGTGGAATGAGATATTGTAAGCTTGCTTATATAAACGCATAATACAAACTAAGAAATATTGGTTCCAATTAAAGGACGCTTTCAATATATAAAACAACTATGTTATAATAGAAAAATCTATTAAGCTTCTAGGTGGGGATGAAATTAAAAGTTTATAAAGGTAGTTTTTAACCTTTGACACATAAAGTATGCGCTAAATGCACTCCTTGGGATATCTGATTATGATTACATAAGGATTTATTATAATATTCAAGCTGAAACGACAAGTCGTTTCACTTGTCATAAATTTGAGGGGGAATTTATTCTATGTTAACAATTAAAGATATTGCCAAGAAATCAGGGGTTTCCTATTCTACCGTATCTAAGGTATTAAATAATTATCCTGATGTCGGTGAAGAAACACGCAAGAAGGTAATGGCAGTTGTAAATGAGTTCAACTTTACTCCAAATATAAGTGCTCGCAAGCTTGTTCAAAAAAGCAGCAATATCATTGGATTTATTATGTCCGGACTGGAAACAAGCGATACCAATGACGTCGCTCCTTTGCAAATATTAAAAGGCGCTCTTTCCTATATTCATAAAACCAATTACGATATTATTTTCTATCCAATTACTTCGGAGATTCAAAAGCAGAAATCCTATTCTCAATTCTGTAGGGAAAATAATATAACCGGTGTAGTTCTATCCGGTTTACGCACGGATGATCCCTATTATGTAGATGCTTCCAACAGTGACCTGCCATGTGTGACCATCGACTTTGCATTACCTGGCAAGCAAAATTCTTGCATAAGTATAGATAACGTAGAAGCGGCACGTTCTGCGGTAGAGTTCCTAGTTCGCAGTGGTCATAAACACATCGGTACGGTGAACGGAAAAGCGAAATCTGTTGTTGGTCTGGAACGCTGCGCTGGTTATTGTCAAGCATTGCTTGATGGTAACTTACCTATCGTCAATGAGTACGTTATAGATGGTGAATTTAACGAAGAAATTGCTTATGAAAAATCATTGGTGCTGCTAACTAGATATCCAGAAATCACTGCCTTATTCTGTGCCAGTGACGTTATGGCAATGGGTGTTTATCGTGCAGCGAAAAAACTTGGACGCAAAATTCCAACGGATTTATCCGTAGTTGGATTTGACGATCTTCCACTTGCCTCCTATGCTGCACCTCCTCTTACAACGATACGTCAGAATTTCTTTCAGTTTGGTGAGTATTCTATAAAGTTGCTGATTGATATTCTTGGCCAAAAGACAGCCTTCAGTCATCAGGTTTATGTTGACTATAATTTGATCCTTCGTGATAGTACGATGTTTCATCAGGACTAATCCCTATTCACTTTTGTAACTGTTAAAACCAAACATCGAGCAAACCGTAGGTTTTCAAGCTTTGTTCTGAACAGTTACATTTAAATTAATTCCACAAAAGACTACATATATTTATCCAATCTTCCGATAAAGATATTACAGAGGGTCGGGTGAAGTTATGATAATTGAAATTGATATAAGAATTGAAGATAGCGATGGCAGGATATTGCATCGCTTTGAAAATAAATATGATGATAAAGTTTCAGCTTTCAAAGAGTCACAAGATTATACCGACGATGTCGGTATGGATTTTTGTGACTTTTTTTCTGAATATTTATCCTGCAGTGGCGCTATTCTACGCGAAAAATTATTTCAGGGAAACTATACAATGAAAAGGGATAGATCCAAGCGCAAAGTGAAAAAGTCCACAACTAGCCACCGTAACGAATTTAATCATGATAATGAAATTAATCCTAATAGCAAAGTCACTCATCTTGAGGATAGTGAACTAGAATATAGAATACGTATTGGAGACGATAAGGTTCTGGTTGGTAAAATACCTCTAAAACTCCAGCCTTCAACAACAAGTGTTACTCTTCAATTAAAAGAAGACGTTATAGCTCATCCAGAGATACGTAACACTTTTGATACTGACACAGAGCCCGATGTTAAAAATAACTATGTTAATGGATTTGAGAAAAGTAACGATTATGATAATATTCAAGATAATAAGTTTGAAAGCAAAGTTAATCAAATAGAACTAGACCAAGATAAACAATATGATATAGATATAGCTCCAGAAATTAGAAATAAAATAGATGAAGTTAATAACTATCCTGATGATATAGATAAAACTCTAGATTCACAAAGTGATATTTCTACATATAATGCTGTAGAGTCTGATACTGAAATAGATAGCATTTTAAACTATGCTATGATGAAGGCGATTGAAAAGTATGAATTAAACCTTGCACCAAGCTGTGATGCATGAAAAACAGATATTAAAGACTTTTTGAGACTTTAATATCTGTTTTAGACTGTAGGCAAACTATAATTCTTATACAGTCAATGCTATGAAAGTTTGTGGGCCAAAGCTTTTGACTATATCTCTTTTCTTTTTTTGAATATTAGGTAAGTTAATCCCGCTAAAGTCATTAGTAAAGATCCGAGCGTAGTAATTAATGAATATTTAGAATTTGACAATAGAATGGATGTGGGTCCATCGGCGCTACCTATAACTCCGATAGCACTTGCATCTCTCCAAGAAAAGCCTCTCATCTTTTTGATATATAATGGTAATCCATAATTAAAAGCTAAGGAACTTATGGTCATCAACGCAAATATAATTGTTAAAATCAATATAACTCTTCTTTGTATTTTCAAGAATTTCCTCTCCTTCGTCTTTATATTCATTTGTAACAATCTACAACAAGAAATCTGTTATTGCTTACAATCTAAAGGCTATTTTAATAAAACTTCTGTTTCTTTCCTTAATCTATCATTGTGATCTAAGATTATTCCTTTTATGAAAAATATAATTGCTGTAATTACTAAAACGCTAAATACAATTACATTTATGTTATCACTAACATAAACTTCACTCCAGTCCATTAAATTAAATTTAAATCCGATATGATAGGTCTCCTGTTTTAAAATATAATCAATGAAGCCTTGCACGGTATAGTGATATACACTTCCTAGAGCAATGCATCCGGCAATTTTCAACCATACATTAAATTTCGTATACCGAATCACTAACATCATACCCCAAAGTAGCATTAATGAAAAGACAGCAATTGGTACTGCAATTGAAAAAAACCAATTCCCCCCTACATAAGCATTACACACATAAAGAAGAACAATCAATAACAAAGAAATAATACTAAAATAGATTAATGTTTTTTTGGTTTTAAAATAATCAGGTAACTTTATACTATATAATAGAAAGGGCAAAAACAATAATAGTAAGCCAAAAATTACGCCTGTAAATGCAAGTATAAACCAATTACCTCCGGTATAGATGTTACAAGTCAATAACAGTAAGCTAAGGGAACCAGTAAATGCACCAAGTGCAGTTAGACTCTTCTTTTTTGTTACTATTATCGGTAACAAGGTCAGTGTCATGGAAACCATTACAGAAGTAAGTACGATAAAGAACCAGGATAATTCCTGCTGTACTGCAAGGTTACAAATGAAACAAACCAATAACGTTAATCCATATAAAAATATCTGTATATTACGAAGATATTTAACTATATTTATATATCGTTTCGCTAACTTCTTAGTATTTTTTGCTTCCACATCTTCTCCGGCAGTTAATAGTTCATGTTCACTAATGGATAGGATATTACATAACTCTCTTATTAAAGTGATATCCGGGTAAGACAGCCCTCTCTCCCATTTTGAGACTGCTGATTCCGTGACAAATAATTTGTTTGCCAACTCTTTTTGTGTTAATCCAAGCTCTTTTCTTCTTTTGATAATATACTCGCCAAACTTCTTTTTATCTTCCATATTTAGCCTCCAAGTGTTTGAAATTATTCTAACTCAAATCCCTTGGAAGGTCAATAAAATAGGTGGATTTAGCCACTCAACCATTAAGCCAGTTGGGAAAAACCTTGTTTTATCGAGGTTTTTTAGGGTATTAAGTCGTTAATTTGCTTACATATTCAATAAAACCTTTACTTATAAAAAGAGCATAGCATATTTGATAGTTAATAGATTAAAACACTTAAACCCTAACCCCTATAGAAGGCACTTTATGATTAAAATAACTAATCATAGGGTGCATCTAGTGAAACAACTTGTCGTTGCATTTTGTTTTAAATTTTTCCTTTTCAGTGCTTGACAGAAATGTTATTACTGATTATACTGTATATATGTGTATATAAAGGTGGTGAATAATTGAAAATTATAGTATCCAACCGCTCGGGGACTCCAATCTACGAGCAGATCAAATCGCAGATTAAAGAAGCTATTTTTTCGGGAGAACTTCGTGAAGATGATTTACTCCCATCCATACGGCAACTGGCAAAGGATCTGAAGATCAGTGTGATAACTACCACAAGGGCTTACAGCGATTTGGAAGAGGAAGGTTTTGTTGTTAATGTACAAGGGAAAGGCTGTTATATATTGCCTCAAAACAAAGAAATGGCAAGGGAAAATGCACTTCGTAAAGTAGAGTTTAGTTTAACAGAAGCTATCACTGCTGCCATGAATGGTGGAATTAGCAAGAGCGAGGTTGTTGAAATGTTAGAAGTTCTTTATAAGGAGGATAACAATGAATAATGCATTAGAGGTTCGCGGACTTAAAAAGAAGTATGATACTTTTTCATTAAAGGATGTTTCCTTTAAGATTCCCAAAGGATACATTATGGGATTTATCGGACCTAACGGAGCTGGTAAAACCACTACAATTAAATCAATACTAAATATGATTAATTATCAAGCTGACGAAATAAAACTATTCGGTTTTAGTAGTAAAGAACATGCAGAGCAGTTAAACGATCAAATAGGTGTTGTTATGGATTCTCCTTTTTATGTGGAAGATTGGACCACCGGTGATGTTGAGAAAGCTGTATCACCCTTCTATAAGAATTGGAGCAGCTCTAAATATTCAGAGTTATTAAGCGTTTTTAGAATAGACAAGAAAAAGAAAGTAAAAGAATTGTCTCGTGGAATGAAAGTAAAATTAATGGTAGCAGTTGCACTATCCCACGACGCAAAGTTACTAATTCTTGATGAGCCAACTAGCGGTTTAGACCCAGTTGCTCGTGATGAGCTTTGTGATATGTTAAGTAATTTTGTTACCGATGAAAACAGAAGCATACTTTTTTCCACCCACATAACCTCTGACCTTGAAAAAATTGCTGACTACATTACCTTCATATTGGATGGTCAGATTATATATACAGGATCAAAAGAAAATCTTCTTGAAAAATATATCTTAGTTAAAGGCGGTTTAAGAGAAATAAGTGCCGAGCAAAAGAAGCTGATTATTGGCCTAAGAGAACATAATACTGGATTTGAAGGAATGACAGAAACCTCAAATATGAATAAATTACCCAAGACTTTACTCTTTGAGCCAATCACACTTGACGAAATCATCATTTATATGAACAAGGGGGCAAAATTATATGAATAAAGCATTTACTTTTGTAAGGCTGGATTATCTTACAGTTAAGCCTTACCTGACCTTGAAAAATCTTATCATCTTTACAATTGTTGCAATAATAATGATGTTCAATTCAAATAACAGCATATCCGCAATAGCAATTTTAATGGTCTTTGCTGGACTATATGTCAGTTACCCATTTGCTGTCGGTGAAAAGAATGGCATTGATGCACTTTATACAACGCTTTCCATTCAACGAAGTACCGTCGTTGTTGGAAGATACTTATTTGCACTTATAGTAAATGCATGTGCTGGATTATTAGCATATGTCTTTGCCTATCTAGTATCAATGGTGTTAAATAAAGATTTTAATTTAGTAGAAAGCTTTGTTTCCACACTTGTCATGTTTGCTATCTTTAGTATTATCCAGGCAATTCAAATTCCTATTTACTTCAAGCTAGGATATGCAAAAGCAAAGTTTTTTGCTTATCTCCCATTTGTAGGATTACCTCTGGTAGTTATCCTCTTAACTAATTATTTAAAAGAAAAAATTTCTTCTGACCAGATGAATGATATATTCATTTGGATGGAAACAAATACATTTACAGCAGTACTTATAGGTGTAATGATTTGGTTAGTAATTATGCTTATATCCCTGCAAACCTCTCTAGCATTCTATAATAAACGCGAGTTCTAAAAGAATAGCTCCGATACCTCTGAAGTTTCTTTCTATTGAGGTATCGGAGCTGTTTCTGTATTTACGTGAAAGTAAAGTGAAGTATCAACAAATCTTAGCTTTGTTAGATACGATCGCACCCGCGAGAACTGGAGAAACCCGCATAGCGTGGTGTTTCCTCCAGTTATTTCTTCATAATAACTAGTTTAAGCATTGGATAATTAATCACAACCTGTATAATAATATTGATTGCGTTTGCCAAGGTCGCTGCAAATCCACCAGCGTAAGGTTTCGTTAATGCAATCATATAGGGTGGTAGCCATATTGATATAATTCCCGCTACAATAACGGTTATTAAATACCAAGGTAATACCTTTGATATTTTGACAGTTGCTGCAAATACAACTTTTCTCTGTACAATAAAGTTCACCGTTTGTGCGCAGATATAGGCTAATAGAAAGGCTAAAAACCCACTAAGTCCACCATTCTCCTTGGAATAATCAAAGATAAACCAGGAGAAGTCCCTATCTGAAAGTGCTTTAAAAAGTACACCATTGCCCAACCAAAGTACACAGAAATTTGTTATGGTAGCAACATTACTCATGATATTAAATAGTATAAATTCATATAAATTTGGATGGTTGTCTTTCCATACTTTTATTTTATTCACTAAGTCCATGGTACTTCCATCCTCTCTTACTTCTTGAAAAATGCCTTTACGAAATGATAGAAGCCCTTTAACCCCTTCCCATTCACTATTTCCACCAGCGCATAAGACATCTCCATGGTAATCGCACCACCGGTCATCTTTGCAAGACCACGAAATGGCATGTTATAGATAAACAAAATATTAAGGTTTGGTTTTCCCTTTTTCTCACTTTGATTTTTAATTGAGGTTAGCACCTTATACACTAGCCTTGCGAGTAAACTCTTAGCATAATACAGCTGGCAGATGGAATCGTTAATCCCAAGTAATCCTGATTTATCCCATTTACTATTCGGTAGCGGAATATCTAAGATTTGTTCAAACTGATAATCATCCACCTTCGTTATTTTTCCAGTAAAATATGCTGGGAGAATCTCTTTTACATAAGGTGATTTTGCTTTCGTACCCTCTATATCAATTGTAGATTGTAGCACTATTTCCTTAGAATTAATTCCGATTTCAACAGTATATGTGCCGCCTTCAATCTCCCACTGCTTGGTATGAATATGATAATAACGAAAAGCTTTGTCGTCAAAGGGCAGAAAGACTTCCTTCTCTTCACCCGCTTTTAAAAATACTTTCTTAAAGCCTTTTAATTCTCTGATTGGTCTGAAAATCTGATTAGATCTTGTTCCAATATAGAGCTGGCAAACTTCAGCTCCGTCCACTTTACCAGAGTTTTTTAATCGAAAGGTTGCACCCTTCTTTGAAACATTAAAGTCAGAGTAAGTAAAGGTGGTGTAGCTCAAACCATATCCAAAGGGATACAATACCTCCTGTCCAGCTGTTTCATAATAGCGATAACCAACATAGGGTCCTTCACGATATTCGCTGGTTCGTTCTTTTCCTGGGTAAAAACGATAGTTGGGTGTATCTTCATATTCAATTGGATAGGTTTCATTCAGCTTACCAGAAGGATTATATTTACCAGTTATTACATCCAGCATGGCACTTGCACCTGCCTGCCCGCTCAAATAACCATGAACTACAGCCTTAACCTTATGTATCCAAGGCATTTCTATTACAGAACCCGCTGATAAAATTACAATCACATTATTATTGACTTTTGTTATCTCATCAATGAGCTCCAATTGGTTCTGGGGCATTTTCATGTCTGTTCGATCCATACCTTCGGTTTCCCTGATTTCATCCAAACCGGCATAGATTAGCACATATTCTGATTGCTTGGCAGCTTCTTTTGCTCTTTCTAGCAACTTTACATCCGTCTTTTTATTACGCTCATACCCCTGCTCATACGCAGTTAATACGAAAGCATAATCATTAATTACTGATAAAGTAGAATCTACTTTCGTTGGGTTAACCATGGACGAGCCTGCACCTTGGTAGCGTGGTCTATCTGCGAAATCACCAATAATCGTAATCTTAGCACCTTTTGAAAGCGGTAATATGTTGTCATCATTCTTGAGCAGAACAATACTCTCTTTGGCTACTTTTTCTGCAAAGTTATGATGTAGTTTTTTATCAAAGTCTTTCTTTTTTGCTTTCTTTGCAGCATCACTAACATCAAGAATTACTGAAAGTAATTCATCGACTCTTTGATTCAGAACTTGCTCCTTTAGTCTTCCGCTTTCAACAGCCTTTACCAGTTCCTTTGCACCCATTTTACCGGTGGAAGGCATCTCCAAGTGGCTTCCGTTCTGGACACCTAGAACATGGTCATTGCTTCCACCCCAATCGGATACTACAACGCCGTCAAAGCCCCATTCCTTAACCAATATTTCCTGCAATAAGTGGGAACTCTCATTGGCATAAACACCATTTATTAGATTATAAGACGTCATAATAGCCTTGGCCTTACCTTCTTTCACTGCTATTTCAAACCCTGTGGTGTAAATTTCGCGGAACGTTCTTTCGTCAATGACAGAGTCATTTGTCATTCTTCGAAGTTCCTGACTGTTTGCAGCGAAATGCTTTGGACAGGCGGCAACACCCTTTTTTTGAATTCCACGAATGTAGGCAGCTGCCATCTTACCGGATAAATAGGGATCTTCGCTAAAATATTCAAAATTTCTACCACACAAAGGACTTCTTTTAATATTCAATCCTGGCCCTAAGATCATATCCACACCTAAAGCCACTGCCTCTTCCCCAAGATACTCTCCCAGTTCTTCACCTAATTTTTCATCCCAACTATTTGCAACTGTTGCAGCGGTTGGAAAACAGGTAGAGGGTAAGCTGGCATTAAGTCCAAGGTGATCTGCAGCACCTGCTTGCTTTCTTAGTCCATGAGGTCCATCGGATAAAAATATGGATGGAATCCCGTAATTTTGGTAGGCAACGGTAGTCCAAGTATCTCTTCCTGACATCATAGCTGCCTTTTCTTCTAAACTCATTTTATTAATAATCGACTGATTTTTTAACATTCTTATCCTCCAGATAGAATATAACTACATTAGATTAGCGCTGAACGAAGGAGTGCCAATATCATGTACTTTTACCTGATACATTGTCTACATAATAGCACATCCGTAGGATTATTGAATTCGAATGGCACAAACTGCTTTTTATAAGGCATAATCTGCTCAGGAGCTATTAAATGCTTGGTATATTGAATGAAAAGTGAGGATATTAGCTTTCAAATAGTGCATCATCGGAAGCTAATATCCTCACTTTTCATATAACTATCGTTCAATAACTACTGTTAAAACTTAAAACATATGAATGTAGCTCTGGCTTTTAATTATGCTCTAACTATCGATTCAACCCTGCTTTCTCCGCCTTGGCTTCCTTTAACAACCTTACAAATTCTGCTGGGATTGGTATTACAATTTGAAGCATGAATATATCATTGTTTAGACTTGTATACAGAGAGCCACCATATTTTTCAGCCAAATGCTTCATACTCTTCATACCAAAGCCGTGATAAGTACGATTTTTCTTTGTCGTTATTGGTATTCCATCTTCAAACTGCATTTTACCCTCGTAATAATTATTGGTCTGAATGCACAGGAAACTACCGTTTGCAGAAATAGTGAGGCTGACAACTCTCTTTTCCTTATCCATGTTCTTGCTGACACTTTCAATTGCATTGTCCAAGGCATTTCCCAGGAGGGCATAGATGTCTAAAGTACTCATAAAGTCGAGCTGACTTGCATCTACCATACAGGACAATTTTATACGGTGCTTTTCACAATAGAGACTCTTTTCCGTAAGAATGGTATTCAAAACTTCATTCTCGGTCTTTACTACTGTGTCATAGAACATAATAGAATCCTCGACCTCGTCAATGTACTTATTTAATTCCTCGCTCTTTGCAGCCTTTAACGCTTGTATTTGATGCTTAAGATCATGGCATTTCTGATTAATAATATCAATATTTTCCTTAGACTGTTTATATTGCTTTTGTCGCTCGTAGAGTAACTGTTTTACTATTTCTTTTTCTCTATTCAAATTAACGATACGGAAAACACTGTATTGCACCACCAATACTAATGTACAGCTAAAGAAGTCAAAGGTTGCCCCCTGATAATTAACACTGCTATAGTCATTGGTACCATTTAAGAAGATATCCTGACCTAAAAAAGCTGTGAAAAACAAAACAATAAACATTAAGAGAAAATATAGAACTGTTTGTATCCTATCTTCATACAGAACACCACCAGCTACTTTTAGTTTTGTGGCAAATACTCTTGCAATAAAATAATACCAAATTGCACAGGTAATAATGCAGATAACGATATAGAGCCATAAATGATTCACCAGGTCCTTCCAGATACCTCTGGCTAGCACCTCATTAACGACAATATATTCCAAATGCTGAACAGAATATCCCGCAATTCCCATGAACAATGCATCGCTTATGGTTATCTCATAACAAATTAGGATATGTAGTATCGTTAAAATAGCCAAGGCAATGTACCAGGATATTGATACAGTATTCATCAGCAACTCAATTTCATATCCACCAACAAAATTTCGAATATTAATGTACAGAACTGATAAGACAACCAGTACAAGGAATCCAAGACTGAATTTAGTCCAGAAATTATTCTTCCTTTTTGCAAAGGACCAGACAAAAAGCTGCTCTGCAACAACAAGTTCAATAATAAAGCGTAATTCTTCAAAAATGTCTAGTGCACTCATTACTGCATACCTCCTACGTATCTGGTAAATTCCATTAGGAAATCATTTTTCTTATTCCTACTGATTTGTAACTCATCACCGCCAACCTTAACCAGGTTTCCACTAATTGCTTCCACGTATTTTAAATTAATTAAGTAGCAATGATTACTTCGAACAAAATGATACTCCGCCAAACTTTCTTCCATCTCCTTCATCACACCTCGAACCGTAAAATTTCCATTTGTGGTATGATACAGAAGATAATGCCGAATTACTTCAATATATCGAATGTCAGATACATGGAGGTGAACCACTCCTTCTGAAGTGTTTAATATCAGCTTTTTATCCTGATTTCTTTGAATATAGCGTATTGCCTTTTGTATTTTTAATATAAAATCAGCATAAGATACCGGCTTTATCACGTAGTCGATTGCCTCAACTTCATAACCATTAATTGCATATTGAGCCATATTGGTTATGAAGATAAGAACCACATGCTTGTCCATTCTCCGAAGTTCCCTCGCTGTTTCAATTCCATTCAGCCCTGGCATCTCAATATCCATCAGTACCAGATCATAATCCTCGCTGTAAGTACTCAAAAAGTCATTGGGGTGATGAAATACAGATACCTGCATGGATATATTATTCTCACTTTCAAATCTTGTGATATAACTCTCCAATAAATCCGTTGCCTTCTTGTCATCATCAACAATCGCCAGCTTCATAACGACCTCCTGCTTTTTTCTTTCTATATATATTTTGTTTAAAATGTCAAAAGTCGTAATCATACTTTCATGATTAATACTTGATTAATCTTTCACAGCTGAATCAGACTTTTGACTCTTTAATCATATTATACAGCAAAGACCTCTGCAACTCATCGTTGCAGAGATCTATACTTTTGAAATATATCATTTAATATTTACTTACTTCTTAATTATTATTTCTCTTTTTCTGCTTTATCAATCTTGTTGTCATGAATATCAATACAAATGCTACCAGCGCGCCAACAACCACATCTGCAGCAACCAAAGCTTTTCTCCAAAGCGGCATGATAGCAACGATTTTACTGTCACTTGAAATTCCGTTCATGGCATTGCTGTTGGTAATAGCATAGACAACATTTTTAGCAGCTCTTTGCAGGTTTGTGATAACGGTAGGTGTCATCTCATCCTCTGGTATTACCCAAAGAGTCGCATCAGTATTTAACCACAAGTCAGTTCCTGCCTCTAACCCTTCACGAAGATCTTCGTAAGCAAATACGGAGAAGGATGCCTGATCGGTGATAACCATACCTTCAAATCCCCATTCATCTCTTAAGGTAGAAGTCATTAAGCCATAGTGACCACCTGTCCATCGTGCACCAATACGGTTCATACTTGCCATCATACCTAGTGCATTTCCTTCGCGAACAGAAACTTCGAAGGGTTTCAAATACACTTCACGAATGGACTGTTCATTGGCAAACATTGCTCCACCGACACGGTTAGTCTCCTGATCATTTAATGCAAAATGTTTTACGGTTACTACTGCGCCTTTGGACTGTGCGCCAACTACAGTACTTGCTGTCATCTTACCGGAAAGGAAACTATCTTCTGAATAGTACTCGAAGTTTCTACCGCTGTATGGAGAACGATGAATATTACTTGCTGGTGCATACCATACCGCTACACCAAGTGCAATACTATCCTCACCAATACATTTACCAAACTCTTCTACCAAATCTACATTCCAGGTAGAGCCGATTACAACTTCAGGAGGATAGGAGGTACCGCTTTCACCGCCAACTAAGGTTCCTGAAATTCCTGCAGGACCATCTTTATCTACAGTAGCAGGTAATTGAATTGATTCAATACTTGAGGTAGAATATCCACCGATACGTACTAATTTATCCAAATCTTCCACAGACATCTGCTGAATTAAGCTATTCCATAAGTCTTCTTTGTAATCTAAACCAATTAAAGTAGCTGCATTTAATTTACCGAATTCCTCACTGGTAGCAGAAGTTACAGGTTCTGTTATAGAGTCATTTTCTGTGAAGGAAATCTCTAAATCCTTTAACAAGTCATCCGATGCAGTTAATGTTCCTTCTGCATAAGTTGTTGGCCAGGTACCTGTCCAGTTGCTTCTGCTTAAATAAGTGAACTCCGGATCATAGTAAGTTATATCCGCTGCTTCAAACTGATTGGTAATCTCATTACCGGTAGCCTTAGATACCGCATAGGTTTTATTATCTAATTCCTTAACAGTAACCTTATGAGTTAACGCTGACTGACCATCATAGTCCATACCATCCGCAGTTGTTTTTCCCTTTGCAGCTAAGATATTGTTCAATGCATCATGTGCATTTAGGCCTGCTGCAAAGTAGTAATCTCCTGCATCCACGATATAAGTACCATATCCTTTTGCATCATAGGTCTTCATCTCTTCCTTATCCACAGATACAGTTACAGTTTCACTTTTACCTGCTTCAAGTAAAGAAGTTTTAGCAAAGCCGACTAGTTCAGCTGATGCTTTTTCAATTCCATTTGCTTTATCATAATCGGTGTAGGGAGATTGCATGTATATCTGAACAATGTCCTTACCAGCAACATCACCTTTATTTGTTACTTTAACAGAAACTTCAAATGTATCGTCAGTTTCCTTTACACTGTAATCTGACCATTCAAAATCAGTATAGGACAAACCATATCCCAGAGGGAATTGTACTGCCGAGGTATAGTCGTAATTAGCTTTGTCCTCATTGCCTAATACAACATCTTCATATCTGGTTTCATAATAAAGATAACCAACATAGATGCCTTCACCGTATACCATATATGCATTACCACGGTCTACTGTACTATTTGCTATTGTATAACTGCCGAAGTTCTCCATGCTAGGTGCGCTTAAAGAGTTATACGCATAAGTATCAACAAGTGCCCCGGATGGATTAACGGTACCATTGAGTACATCTGCTACCGCATAAGCACCAGTTTCACCAAGAGCACCAATCCAGAGACAAGCGTCAATATCATACTCGTTCAAGAAACCTAATTCCATTGCGTTCTGAGTATTTAATAATACCACAACCTTATCAAAATTAGCTGTTGCTAGTTCGAGCATGGATCTTTCGGCATCGTCAATCTGTAAATATGCATATCCACTTTCCAATGGAGCGGAAGAAAGATCAGAGCTTTCACCACCGGAACGACCGATTACTACCACTGCTGCATCATTGTATTCTGCAAAGCTTGCTTTTACTTCGTCCGTATATACCTCAGCAGGAACTTCATTTACTGCGAAAGCACCCTGTCCATATACGTCAGGAGTTGTCTTTCTATAAGAAGAACCTTTCCCTGTTTCGTAGAAATCCCAAAGGGTTTTATTTAATTGAAAGCCTGCATTTTCAAAAGCTGATTTTAAATTCACTGCCTTGGAAGCATCTACAGAACCAGCACCACCACCGCCATAGATTGGATCAACACTATCCTGTCCAAATACACTGATCTTAGCCTCGGAACCTAAAGGAAGTACCTCATTTTGATCTTTCAGAAGAACAATACCCTCTGCTTCAATCTTAGTTCCAAGTTCTTGTAAATGCGCAGTTCTTTCTTCTGCCGTTGCATAATCACTGGAATAGTAATCAGCCTTATCACCCTCGGAATTAACAATCTTCTGAGTGGACTGATTAAAGTATACCGAAATAAGGTTCTGATACTTTAATGCATAGGCATTACCGATAATTAGTCCCACAACAAGTGCCACACATAATACATATGTAATCACTGCTGTTATAATGGAAATACGTTTCTTTTCTTTCATAGCTACCTCCCATAACTTTATGAATGTTTTACCAGTACAACGTCTCTAAATAAGTGGGCAGAAAACGTGGATGAATTTTTATAGATGGCATCCAAAAACGTAGCTGTAATGGTGCTGCAGCGTGACTTTTTGAATAATACATACGGAAATTCAGACAAGTTCATTGTCCAGTTAAATTAGCACTTTGTACTAGATTGAGGATAGCATAAAAGAAATACCTTGTTGATTTTAAGGCATAGGTTGTAATGTTTGTGGCATAGGTTGTAATTCGAATATAAATAAAAAATCTTATATTGTGAATTAATTCTATCATTTTATACATTATCAAATTAAATCATTAAAAATACTTTTTTTGCAGTGATTTCTGGAAGACGTGACAAGAAATACTAGTGCTTAGCTTCTATAGTTTAGAACCATTTTATACCTCTGATTGCTTCAGGAAATCAATTACCTGATTCTTAACATTTTGGGTATCAACTAGCAATTGGGTCTATATTTATAACCTTCTACCTTTAATCATTATAACTTAGCTATCATATACTTTCAAACTTAGTGTATTATTGTATAAATATTACATAACCATCAAAAAACAGAGTAAGTTATTTACAGTTTTTTCGATATATAGTATTATAGTATTATACTTTAAAAATGAGTAGCAAGAGAATAATTGCATATTTATTCAAACTACAGTATTAATATCAAACTTGCATTATCAAAACCTTTATCAACTACTGCCGCCAAAATGATATGGAATTAGTTTACAAAAGATTTGAATTTGTTGCAAAGATTAAACTCTGCCTTGACAATCACATTATCCAGAAAGAACAGGATAATTTATATAGCTACATAGACGACATTTTTGGACTTTAATCTTACAACAGATCAAGTAAGTAATTCTGATCTTAAAAAATGAAAATTGACATTGACTGCTATTTGTTGTCTATATAAATATAGCTCATTATTAATAATAGAAGTCGCTTCTTAACATATTACTTATTTTTAGGGATACTAGTCCCTTCAATTACTTGTAGGAGTGATTCAAATCAACAATATTCTTAAAGTATTCTATATTATGTTGCTATTCCATATAAGAGTTTTAAAACAAAATGATAATAAAAAAAATATTCATGACCATAGCGAAAGGATGTAGAAATTATGAGAAAAAGATTATGTTTGAAGTATTGTATGTATATTTTTATAATGTGTGGATTAGTTTTTTTGAAGGAGTATCTGATTAGCAAACTAAATTATAAATTCAGTTCATCTTGGGGAGCGGATGTTAGTTATAATCTTTTAATTACTGTACCACTCATTTTTAATTTGTTTATTGGTATGGTATTAGGAATAGAACATCTTATCTTAGAATTTAAAAAACTTGGAAGTTGGAAAATTAACATACTCAAACTTATTATAGTCGGATTTCCTCCTCTATTCTTTTCATTTACATACCATTATGCTATTATTGATAACCCCTTTGTACAAACTAAACTTTTAAGATATACAACTCTAGGAACAAATTTTATACCTATTTTTCAAATAATACTTGGATATGTTGTAATTACATCTTTTTATAAATATTGTAAAACTGATAAGGAATAATCGATAATAAGGTGTATTTGTGCTAATTGCAGACTTTATTCAGTATTCTTAAGAACAACTTAACATTGTACAAGCCTCCTACTGATGTTACAATTAATCCGAAAGGATTGATTCGATGAACATAATTTTCTTATCTGAATTAGCGAACGAAGTATTAATAGAATATATGAAAACCAAAGGAGCTGTAGTTCTGGTTCCTAAGGATGAAAGATTTGATGAAAGAATTAATAGTCATCCCGATTTAGTTATATCAATTATCGATAATACCTTAATTGTAGATGAATATGCGAATATAGAAATATTAAAACAACTGAATGCCTTGGGTGTTCCCTATGTACTTGGAACCTCAAGGCTTACTGCCGCTTATCCTAATGATATTGCCTACAATGCAGTAATTACAAGGGACTACCTTATCCATAATTTCAACCATACAAATCCACTGCTTTTACAGCATTCAATGAATTCTGGTAAAAAGCTGATTTTTGTCAAACAAGGTTATTCCAAATGTTCCACAGTTGTTGTAAATGACATTACGATTATCACCAGTGATCAGGGTATTCATCAGGCTTCAAAGGCTGAAATGAATACGCTTCTGATTCAACCCGGATATGTCCTTCTGGAAGGTCATGATTATGGATTTTTAGGCGGCGCCAGTGGAAGATTTGAAGACTCCGTTATCTTCCATGGGGATTTGAGCGAGCATCCTGACTTTGAAAAGATAGTATCCTTTGTAGAAGCTAGCAATAAAGAAGTTATTTATTTCAAAGAATTTCCTTTAACGGATATTGGCTCTATTCTGGTATATCATCATCAATTACCTACTTCTGATAATAAAGCCAACTATAATAAACACGTCAACATCCCTGTCTTTATCTCTCATGAAGGTTGCCCTAATGACTGTGTGTTCTGTAATCAAAGAAAAATAACAGCCAAAGCAAATGCTATGACCTTGGAAGAGATTACAGAGCAGATTGAAACCTACTCATCTACTTTAGATGATAAAACATATATTGAACTTGCCTTTTTCGGAGGCAGTTTTACAGGAATTGATGCCAGACTACAAGAAAAGTATCTTAAGCTCGCTGCTGAATACAAGAAGTCAGGTAAAATCCATGCAATTCGCCTGTCTACCAGACCGGATTACATCACAACAGAGATATTAGACCGGCTTAAGCTATATCTGGTGGATACCATTGAACTTGGAGTACAGTCCTTACATGACGAGGTTCTTATTGCATCCAATCGTGGCCATCAAGTTCAAGACGTATATAAAGCAGTAAAACTAATTAAAACCTATGGTTTTCAGTTGGGTATTCAATTAATGGTCGGGTTACCGGGTGATACAAAAGAACGCACGGTATTCTCCTCTATGCTTGCTACCTTACTTAAGCCAGACTGTATACGCATCTATCCGACTCTTGTAATTAAAGAAACTGAATTATTAGAGCTTTGTAATCAGGGAAAATATATACCATTGTCAATAGATCAAGCAGTTGCTTGGACGAAAGAGATGTATCAGGTCTTCTTAAGTGCACAAATTCCGGTTATCAGAATGGGTCTTCAACCCACGGAGTTGATATCGGAAGGTAAAGAAGTTCTTTATGGTCCCTTCCACCCTGCTTTTCGTCAATTGGTGGAAAGTGCATATTTCCTTGATTTAATGAAGAAACTCCTTAAGGATATCCACACAAAAACTTTACATTGCTATAAAGCAGATGTTGGCAACTTGGATAAACTCGTAACTGACAAAACCAACATGATAAAGCCTTTACTTTATCCTGGCATAGACAAAGAAAATCCCTCGGATATTACAATTCTTTGTAATCCGAAGGATTTGTCACAGGTCATTGGTCATAAACGTTCTAACATAGTTGAACTTAAAAGGGATTATCCAAATCTTCGAGTTCAATCTGATAAAAATATAAAATCCATGACCATTAAATATGTTATTAATTATTTGCAAGAGGAGTAACCATCGTATCTTCCGTACTCTTCTTCCAGATGCATACTGCATAGATCAATAAAACAACTACTTGAAATGCTAAAATTATTAAAGCCTTTGTATCAAGTGAATCTCCAGTAATGCTGGATATGTAATCATGTGCTGCATGCCAAAGAATCACGATCCAAAGGCTTTTTGTAATAAATACTATCTCAGCAAGTACAAAGCCTACTAAAAATGCAAAGAACACTTGAAGAATAACATAAAAGTTCGTTTTATTATTAAGTACATTAACCGTATGAAGAGTACCAAAAACGATTGAAGTCCATAGAATGGTTTTCTTTCTGCCCTTTTCCTCCATAAACTTACGAGCCAAGCCTCTAAAATATATTTCTTCATTAAAACCAACTGCTACAGCAAAAAGTAATAGGATAATATATTGCTGCAGCATAACCTCAGGATTAAATCCATAAACAACAATTGGAAGTATTTCTATTACTACTAAGGGCAGATACCACCCTACTTTTTTGGTAGAACCTTCTTCACTTCTACGAAAGCCAAAGTCTGAAACGGTAAATCTTGATTTTTTCATAATAATAACACCAACAATAATTGAAATTAGTAGAAAGCCTGTTATAACAAGTATCTGTGGATCTTCTTCTAGCTCGAAAACTTGTGGAAGCGCTGATCCGAAGGCTGTTATAAAGGTACAGATAATTGCAACTAATATTGCTGATACATATGGATGTCTCTGTGTATATGTTTTTGTCATTTGTTTTTCTCCTCTGATTTAAATTTAAACATCAATCCCATAAATGAATTGTTTAATATCTTTCTATTTTCTTCCTCACTAAACCGGCAATTGTTCGTTGCATACATGGATGCGATGCCATGTGTCGTGAGCCAGACCCCCGTATAAAGATCTCTCGCAGCTTCCCTGCTTAACCCGGTACCCTGACATATCATATCAATCACTTCATCGTCACCTTCGGTAGATCCAACTATATCCATTAGACTTTGTTCTCGGAAGGCATCTGACATAAATAATAGTTTAAAGAGATTCTTCTCATTCTTAGCAAAATCTATATAAGCCAAGCCCATACCAAGAAATCCATTTTCTGATTGTTTCATAGCGCTTTCCATGTGTCTATTATATAAATTCTCTACTTCTTTATAAACTGACGTTTTAAGTCCTTCCATCGAGGTATAGACTCTAAAGATCGGATGAACGGAACACCCTAATTCCTTAGCCAAATCCCGCGCATTCAGACTTTCAATCCCTTTTTCTCTAACGATACGAACTGCCATATTTATAATTTCTTCTTGTGTGATCTTAATCTTCGGTGGCATAAATTCCCTCCTTTCATTTATTCATACCATGTGTTACCTAACATCTGTTACTTATTGTATTTTATAATATGTTATTTGTCAATATGGTAACTTAAAATAATTTTTGAATTTTATTTTGCAGCATTTTTGTTGTAATTTTCTATGTGAAAGAAAAATAAAAACCTCCTTTGAATGACATTGTCATATGGACAATCCATTTTCAAAGAAGGTTCTTCTCATAATTACTTATATACATCTGAAGCAAGTTCTTCCAACCTTGCTATATTTATAACTTCATAACCACTACCTAGTTTTCTTAACACATTGTTCGCACACAGTGAACTTAATGTTCTTAACAAATGTCGGTAGCTTGTACCCAAAAGCTCTGCTGTATTACTGAGATTTTCATTGAATAGATGTATTGTTAAATTGTTTCGTTGAACTTGTTCAGCAGTTGCTAAAATATAGCTTGCCAACCTGTTTTCTAATTGATTAAGTAGATTAATAGAACTATTAATGCTTGACCTATCCAGCTTCTCTCCTAAGGAAGTACAAATAAATTTATAAAAGGTTAGGTCATTGGCTAGGTGCCCTTTCACATGTTTTAAATGAAACCCTACACAATAAACTTGTTCTAATGCTTGAACATTAGAAGGTGCCGCAGCTGGATTGACGAGCTCTAAATCACCTAATACTTTTAAGGGGCTATAGAAACATAGCAAAAGAGATCTCCCGTTTGCCAGGCTCTTATATACCTTTGCTTTTCCCTTTACTAGAAAAAGGATGTGTTGAAGTCTATGATTATCTGTGCAGATATGCTCATTCTTCTCATAAGCAAACAACTCCAGATAGGGGATAATATCCTTACTGAATATCTCGGATAGTTTATACTTATCATAATATAATTGAATTAACTCTCTATCCTCAAGTTTCTTCATTACAACCTCCCATAATCAATTACTAAATATAATTGCATTGCAAATCCCATAAAGATTATAATCTATATCGTTTGTACTTAAATTATCGTTGATTACTAACCATTATTTATTTTATCGCCTTTATTACTTATCTTTTTCAATCCACTAATTTATTATTTGATTTATTTTTTATCCATTATGACATATGTCATATACGACATTATAACAATTATGATAACCTAAAGCAAATGAAAGGGGGAGTCATTCCATGTACAATTTACTCTCAATGCTAACTGGTGCGATTATCGCAATCATGATATCCATAAACGGTGGGCTTGCAGATGCAACCGGGCTTTATTTTTCCAGTGTTATAATTCATGCAGTTGGATTAGTAACCATAATAGTCGTATTATTAATAACGAAATCCAAGATAGTTATAAAGGATAAAATACCTTGGTATTACTATAGCGCCGGAGCCATTGGTATTTTAACCGTTCTGTTTAACAATATGTCAGTCGCTCCACTTGGGGTATCTCTTACTCTTGCGCTTGGGCTATTAGGTCAGTCTTTTGCTTCCATCCTCGTGGATAGCTTTGGTATGTTTGGGATGAATAAAATTACCTTTAACAATAAAAAAGTTATTGGATTAATTATTATTCTAATTGGGATAGCAACTATGATTTTTTGGAAATAGCTTATCCTTAGGCCTATAAATTCTTAAATTTATTCTTAGTAGGAGGAATTTAAATGATATATATTATTGTTTCAATGCTCGCTGGTATTACTATTGTACTTAATCGTATAGTAAATTATAAACTAGCCGAAAAAATAGGAGTTTTTCAGAGCACCTTATTTAACTATATTGTCGGTCTTGTTCTAACCTTTGGTCTAGTATTAATCTTTGAAAATAGCTTGTTACCAAGTGGTTCCTCGTTATCCACTTTACCTTGGTGGGCGTATTTCGGTGGTATGCTGGGTGTAATTGTGGTAGCCTTATCCAGCTTTCTTACTCCTAAAATATCTTCGTTTTATATGACCTTGTTTATCTTTATTGCTCAGCTATTTGCAGGCGGATTAATTGACTTTCTCATTAAGCAGGAGATATCTCCCGGTAAAATGGTTGGTGGTTTAATCGTGTTTCTGGGTCTTGCCTATAATTTGATGGTTGATAAAAATGAAGCTGCAAGTAAAAGTTAATATTATTGAATAAAACAAAAGAGCTTGTTGAAATGTAAGTATCAAACATTTAACAAACTCTTTTGATTTATAAACAGGAATATCAGAAATGTATCAACGTTTCATTTGCTATTATCTTTCATGGAGATAAATCTATGGAACACTTAATTTAAAATTTATTATAATGCACCTTATCATATAATAGCTTACTTTCATCATGAGGTTGCTTTTCTTCAGCTGGATATCCAAATACGAGCATGCAACCCACTTGATATTTCTCCGGTATATTTAAGGCATTTTTTACAACTTCCTGTGATTCCCCATGATCTGTTCCTAATCTATTTCTTATCTGTATCCAACAAGAACCTATCCCTAGGGAATGAGCCGTAAATTGCATCGTAATAGCAGCAATGGATACATCCTCCACCCACACATCGATTACCTCTGGATCTGCTGCCACAACTATTGCAAGTTTTGCAGTTGCAAGCTGTCTCACACCATTTTCTCTGCTATCGGAAAGTTTTTGAAGTTGTTCCTTATTTGTTACAGCGATAAACTCCCATGACCTTCCGTTTTTTGAAGTCGGTGCCATCAACCCACTTTTTAATATCCTATCAACTTTGTCTTTTTCAATTTCTTTGTCTTCAAATTGTCTAATACTTCTTCTGGTCTTTACTAAATCATAAAACATATCAATACCTCCATAGTAACACATAAATAACAAAAAATACTCTAACACGCTAGTATATTATAACTCTTCCTATTTCACCAATTCATATTGTGGGAAAGCCTTTCATTTATAACTACGTTGCCAGTTTGCTCATACAATTGATTTGTTCTCATTAATATTTTATTTCCATCCCTTATTCAAATTGTGAATTATATAATCTATAATAGAATCCCTTCTTTTCCATCAATTCCGCATGGCTTCCTTGCTCCACCACATTTCCCTGATCTACCACAAGAATGTTATCCGCTCCTTGAATGGTAGAAAGTCGATGGGCGATGACAAAGCAGGTCTTCTTCTCCATCAGCTTTCTCATTGCCTTCTGAATATTAATTTCAGTTCTGGTATCCACATTAGAGGTTGCCTCATCTAGAATTAGCATTTTGGCATCCAGTAGCATTGCTCTTGCTATGGTAAGTAACTGCTTTTGCCCCTTTGAAATATTCATACCCTCCTCATTAACAATCGTTTGATAGCCGTCGGGAAGCCTTTTTATAAAGGAATGTATACCAGCGATTTTGGCTACATTGATAACCTCTTCCATCGTAGCATTCTCTTTTCCATAAGCAATATTATCAAAAATACTTCCCTGGAACAGCCAGGTATCTTGGAGCACCATAGCATAAGCTTTTCTTAAACTTCGTCTGGTCAAATCTCTGGTTTCCATTCCATCGATGAATACACTACCCTCCCAGACATCATAAAATCTCATTAAAAGATTAATTATTGTGGTTTTACCTGCACCAGTTGGACCAACAATCGCTGTTAAACTTCCCGGTCTCGCATATAAAAATAAGTTCTTGATAATTATTTTTTCCGGTATATAACCAAAAGAAACATTTTCTAATTTTACCTCTCCAGTAACATCCTTAAGCTCTACTGCTTCCTCTCTATCTTTAACTTCCGCTGCCTCATCCATTAATCGAAATACTCGTTCTGCTGCGGCTGCTGCCGATTGAAGTTCACTAATAATGTTCGCTGCTTCATTAATCGGACCGGAAAACTTTCTGGAATATTGTATGAAGGATGAAATATTACCTAGCGACATCATGTTATATAAATACAGAATTGCTCCAAACACTGTAATTAAGGATAAGGATAAGTTATTAATTGCATTAACCGTTGGTCCAGTCATACTGCCGTAATATTCCGTATCGTAGTAAGCATCTACGGTCTCCGTATTAATCTTATCAAACCGCAACATAACGGAATCTTCTGCGGCATATGCTTTAATGGTTTTCTGGCCAGATACCATTTCCTCGACAAATCCATTCATTTCACCTAACTTTGCGGAGCGCCTCCGATATAAAGGGCGAACTTTGTTAGCCATATAGCGGGTATATAAAAAAGATAGCGGTATTGTAACCAGCATTACGAGAACAAGCACCGGTGAAATGATGATCATCATAATTAAAGAGCCCACAATGGTGATTACACTGGCAGCAATCTGTACCACATCGGTGGAAAGCGAAGTATTCACCGTATCAATATCATAAGAAATCCTACTTATGATATCTCCTGCCTGATGACGATCAAAATATCCCACCGGTAAGTCAACTAATTTCGTAAATAAGTCCTCTCTCATCCTGCGGACAATTTTCTGACTAAACCGTATCATTAAAATTGACAATACATAGGAAAGTGCTGAAGAAATCACATAAAATACCACCATCCAAGCAGCATAATAAAATACTTTCTGAAATACCACCAAGCCCTTCCCGGGTTGAATTGCATCAATTGCATAGCCTGATAGCAATGGTCCTAGCAGCGCAAATAAGTTACTTACTATGGTAAGACCAATTGCCAGGGACAGCATCCATTTATAATGAAACATGTAGTTCCACAAACGTTTTAAGACTAGTTTTGTATTTTTAGGTTTATCCGTTTTTTCACTCATTTTTGCTTTTCCCATTGTGGAATTCGCTATACCGGCCATACAGCACCTCGTTTCTTATAATACCTAATAGTAATTGTAGTACACTAACTATCACATTCCTTATTAAATATAAGGCCAAATTACATTAACTGTGACTGATAAATCTCCTGATAGACGTTACAATTATCGAGTAACTCTTCATGAGTCCCATAGCCAGCAATATGCCCTTCTTCTATCACAAGGATATGATCCGATTTCATAACAGAACTGATTCGTTGCGCAATTACAATGGTGGTTGTATCCTGATAATGTTCTCTGATTGCTTTTCTAAGCAAAGAATCCGTTCGATAATCCAGTGCACTGGAAGAATCATCTAGAATTAATATTTCCGGATGGCCAGCTAATGCTCTTGCTACCAATAGTCGCTGCTTTTGACCACCACTTAAATTACTTCCTTTTATAGCTAATTTAAAATCAATATCACTTTCTAGCTCCTCAATAAATGCCTCTGCCTGTGCATATCTAGCAGCTTCCCAGACGGTATCTTGCGAAAGATTTCTGCCTATACTTATATTTTCATAAATCTTATCTGCAAACAGAACATCATTTTGAAAAACAACCCCGAACTTCTGCCTTAGCTCTTGTTTATCAAAGCTCTTCACATTCTTACCATCTATGGTGATAGTACCGCTATTTACATCATAAAACCGCATCAAAAGATTGACCAGCGTGGTCTTTCCTGATCCTGTAGCACCAATGATTCCAAGACTCTCACCCTTTTTCATTCTAAAATTAATATCCGTGAGACAGGGTTCTTCTGCATAGGAGAAGTACACGTTTTCAAATTCAATATGATACTCGGGTTCTTCAGCCTTCAATTGCTCGACTTGCAAATCCTCCTCTGCATCTAGTACTTCCGCTATTCTTTCGGCAGAGGCACTTGCTTTAGAAAACACTACAAAAATTCTGGTAATTGCCATGACAGCTTGCAACATAATCGTAAAATAAGATAGGAAAGCAACAATTTTACCAGGTTGGGAGGCTCCAATATTAACCCGGTACGCACCAACCACTACAACTAACGTTAGTCCTAGATTTAAAATCGCATTCATGATTGGATTGGTAACCGCCATAATGCCACCAGCCTTTTGCTCTTCCTCCGAAACCTTACTGTTAATATCTGAAAATCGTTCCTGTTCATATTGAGTTTTGGAAAGTGCCTTTATTACACGAATACCAGATATGTTTTCTCTGACTATCCTTATCATCTTATCTGTTAATTTCTGAACCTGGCTGTATAGGGGAATTCCCTTTTTAGAAACATAGTAGACAACGATTGCCAGACACGGTAGTATTCCAATCAATACCAATGCAAGAACTGGCTCAAGAGTGAAGGTGATTATAACTCCACCAATTAATATGAGTGGAGCTCTGACTCCAAGCCGCTGTATCATTCCAATCATATTGTGTATGTTATAGGTATCTGAAGTCATTCGAGACTCTAATGAGGGGATTGTAAAGGAATCCAATTGATTTCCGGAGAGATTAAGTATCTTCTGAAACAGGTCGTGACGTAATTTCTCCACCGTATTTCTAGCAACTTTGGAAGCCATTCTGTTCGCAATAACATTAAAGGTTCTTGCTCCCACTGATAATCCGAGCATAACAAGACCCCACCACAGAATTAAAGATACTTTCTTTTCTGGTATGATATTATCAATAATAAAAGCTAATACCCAAGGTAAACCCAAATCCATGAAGGTACCAAGCACTTTTATAAAAAATCCCAACAGCATACGCGGGATATATGGTTGTATGTAAATCATTATCTTTTTCATTGCAATTACCTCTAAGCTGTTATGTAATATATACTTTCATTGACTTTTTAATATAAGTTTAAGTCATTCTTTTATTATATATTTTTAAAATTGCAATCGCAAGTGACAAACCGAAAGAAATTTCATTGCCATGAACCGTAAGAAACAGCCTCCCTTTTTCTATAAAGTTATCTATTGATATCTTTGTTAGAAAAAAGAGGCTGTTTCTTAGTTTATGGATTATTCACGAATGCTAGCTTAATTTCTTATCTTAATTTCTTATCTTAATCTCTTATCTTAATTTCTTATCTTAATTTCTTATTAAGTAATCGAAGGCACTTAACGCTGCAGTTGCACCTGAACCCATGGAAATAATAATCTGCTTATAAGGGCTGTTAGTACAATCACCAGCTGCAAAAACACCTGGAAGACTGGTTGCATTATGTGTGTCCACAAGAATTTCACCCATTCGGTTACGTTCTACCGCATCACCTAGCCACTCTGTGCTTGCCACAAGGCCAATTTGAACAAATACTCCTTGTAATTCTACATGCTGTTCTTCACTGGTTGCTCTGTCCACAAAAGTAATACCATTAACTTTATCGGTTCCGGTAATTTCCTTTGTCTGAACATTTTTGTATACCGTTACATTTGGTAAGCTGTAAAGTCTTTCCTGAAGTACTGCATCTGCCTTTAGTTCTGGCATGAACTCAAGTACAGTAACATGTTTAACTACTCCAGCAAGATCAATCGCTGCCTCAATTCCAGAATTCCCTCCACCGATTACTGCAACATCTTTATCTTTGAACAAAGGACCATCACAGTGAGGACAATATGCAACTCCTTTATTCTTAAACTCTGCTTCCCCAGGTACGCCCACATTACGCCAGCGAGCACCGGTTGAAATGATTACTGTCTTACTCTTTAGGATCGCACCATTCTCAAGTTCAACTTCAATCAGTTCCTTTTTCTCCAGACGTTTTGCTCTTTGCAAGCTCATAACATCCACGTCATAATCTTTTACATGTGCCTCTAGGCTTTCAGCAAGTTTTGGACCCTGGGTGTACTTGGTACCAATAAAATTCTCAATTCCCAAGGTATCTCTTACCTGACCACCAAAACGTTCTGCAACGATACCAGTACGAATACCTTTACGCGCAGCATAAATTGCAGCACTGGCACCGGAAGGGCCACCACCAATGACAAGAACATCAAAAGGTGCCTTTTCTTCAAATTCTGCTGCATCGGGAGCGGTTCCGAGTTTCGCAAGAATCTCTTCCAGAACCATACGACCGCTTCCAAAAAACTCTCCATTTAAGTAAATAGATGGCACTGCCATAACATTCTTACTTTCCACCTCTGTTTTAAAAGCAGCTCCGTCAATCATGGTATGGGTAATTCCAGAATTTAATATGCTCATTAAGTTAAGTGCCTGTACTACCTCTGGGCAGTTATGACAACTTAAACTAATATATGTTTCAAAATGGTATTCCCCTTTTATCTTCTTAACCTGGTCAATTAATTTTTCCTCGACCTTTGGAGCTCTACCACTCACCTGTAAAAGCGCTAATACCAATGAAGTAAACTCATGTCCTAACGGAATTCCTGCAAACGTTACTCCGGTATTTTCCTTCATGCGGTTTACGCTAAAGCTAGGAGTTCTTGCCAGGGTTGTGTTCTCTCTTTTAATCTTTGAAGTCATTGCTACAATTTCATCAATTAGCTCTGACATTTCCTTTGATACACTGTCATCTCCAATGCTGACTTTAATCAGTATATCACTTTCCAGAAGCTCCAGATAACTAGCTAACTGTCCTTTGATTTCTGCATCCAATATCATTATAATCCTCCATAATATGGTACTTGGTACCATTCTATATTATAACGAAAGAGCCTGCTGACAGACTCTTTCTATGACTATTGTAAATAGATATCCATGAAGATACAGGTAGATTCAAACTACCCAATCTCACTCTACCAAATATTTACTTACAGTTCTATTTCTCTTTAGATCTTACCTACAAGGTCAAGGCTTGGCTTAAGAGTTGTACCGCCTTCTTTCCATTTCGCAGGACAAACTTCGCCTGGGTTATTTCTTACATATTGTGCCGCTTTGATCTTGTTAACAAGAATGCTCGCGTCACGACCAATATTACCAGCATTGATTTCTGCTGATTGAATCTTACCATCTGGATCAATGATAAAGGTACCACGATCTGCAAGACCATCTGCTTCAATTAATACATCAAAGTTACGGGAAATTGTATGGGAAGGATCACCAATCATAATATAAGTAATCTTCTTAATCGCTTCTGAACTATCATGCCATGCTTTATGTGTAAAATGTGTATCTGTAGAAACAGAATATACTTCAACACCAAGTGATTTCAGAGTTTCATATTCGTTCTGTAAATCTTCTAACTCTGTAGGACATACAAAGGTAAAATCTGCTGGATAGAAACAAACCACACTCCACTTACCTTTAAAGTTTTCCTGTGAAACTGTTAAGAACTTTCCATTCTGAAATGCCTGCGCTGTAAATTCTTTTACTTCTGTTCCGATTAATGACATAATTTTAACCTCCGAAATTTTTTAATTTTTATTATAAATCAGTAATGATTACTGTTATTAATATATTACATCATATATAGTTTGTCAAGAAAATAATTCAATTTTTTCTATGATATTCTTGTACCAGTAAAAGTATTTCACATTTTCATATAAAAATACCAGAAACAGCGAAATCTTGTCTTTATAGATTTCGTTATTTCTGGTATCTGATTGAAAAATAAATATAACCTTATTAACTGCTGTGTTTACTGGATGTTGCTATCCTATTTGGTTAGCAGATATGTTATTTTAAACACCCCAACCCAAGCTTTCCTGTTGAATATGATAGAGTTTAGAATATAAGCCCTTATTCTCTATTAACTCCTCATGGATACCCTCTTCCACCAATTTACCTTCACCAAGCACGACAATTTTATCTGCCCCAACAACAGTACAAAGTCGATGAACGATAACGACTACTGTTTTTCCTTTGATTAACCTGATAATTGCTTCTTGAATTAACACTTCATTTTCAGGGTCAAGTGATGCAGTTGGAAAAGGTTAAAAAGGCACCTTGTCAACTAATCTCCTAGCTAACATTGTGCCTCTTACACCCTTATTATTTAAATCAACTACTAACCTCTATTTATACTCCCTTATTATGTTCCATCTCATATTTAACGCATATAACTATTTTCGGTGTAAACTTTTCCCACGTTTATTGCCTATCCTGCTTATCTTACACTTGATATAATTTTTCTTTCTGCTCCATAGATAATGGCAACTTCGGTGAATTATCATCACAAGTGTTTCTGTTCTCCACAATCAGGACGCTCCCCTCGAAATCCAGAGTGTGTGTATGCCAAACTCCTCTTTTTACATTATAAAGCTTTAATGGTTCCATCTGAATAGCATCAATTTCACCTATGATATCTCCATTACCTCCTGTGAATAACTTGCAGTTACCCTTTAAGAGTACAAATACTTCATCGGTTTCGTTATGCTTTTGCATCGTCTCAATATTTTGAATTTCCAGCTCATCAATATAATTTAGAATGGCTACTCTCCACTCCATATAATCAATTACTGGCTTATAACCCACTTCCTCATAGGAGGATACTTCAATATATTCCGGTTTCATTACTTATCCTTAACTTCCTTCTTATCTTTTTTCTGATACCAACTATTTTTTCTATATTCACTTGGAGAAACACCGCATACACTTTTGAATATCTTCATAAAATGCTTATCATTCTCATATCCCACCATCTGGCTGATATCAATGATTTTCTCATCCGTTTCTTCCAGCAGTCTCTTGGCTTCGTCCACTCTGATTTTTTTCAGATAGTTAACGAAATTCATTCCTGTATATTGCTTAAAATTCAAGGAGAATAACGAATAGTTCATGGAAATACAATTACTAACGACAGCCATATTCAGATCACTCTTAAAGTTCTCTTTAATATAGATAATGGCTTGATTAATCTTTTCCTTATTCTTATAATCATCGAACTCTTCCATAATCAGCTGTTGCATTTTACGAATCCAGCTCTCGAGATAGTCATAATAAGTATCTGCATTGGTGAAATCTAATGGTTCCCTTAGCTCCTGAAAGGCCTCCAGATCAAATTCTATCATACGCTCATAAGTGGTAATTAACTGATCAAGAATTCTTCTGGTAACCTCTAGCAAGGTCTCCGCAGATATTTTATTCATTTTAGCTTTCACTCGAATGCTGTTAAACTTCTTTATTCCGTCTTCTACTTTTTGTGTTCCAAATAACTGGATAAACTGTTCCGGGAAATCCTCAGGTATTGTTTCATAATCAAAGGAAGACTCCTCATAGTGGTAAAAGGGCAAACACTTGACAAAGGCTTCTCTTCTTGCAAGCAGTGCCTCTCGAAAACCTTCCTTTAACTCCCCAATGCCAGTATGAAGCTTGCTGATTCCCATACTACAATCCTTCAACTCATCTGTCATACGTATTTTCAGCTGTTCACTATCCAGAATTAATAAGTTTTGACCTTCTACATCCTTAAGTAATATTAAAGATTCATCTTCTTTAAAATGACGCTCCCTACTATTAATACAACAGATAAGGTAGGTATTTTCAGGAAACATACTGGAAAATTGCTTATCGATAGCAGTTATTTCTTCATTAGCAATTGTCTTATTCAACAAGAGATATTTTAATTGCTGACTTCCTATTTTCTTGGTTATTACATTTTCTTCTTCTTTATTTTCAAGCTCTTCTTGAATGTTTGCAATTACTTTATAGAATTTCTCACGCTCAATTGGTTTTAATAAATAATCTTTTACTCCATTTCGAAGTGCCTCTACCGCATAGTTAAAATCATCATAACCACTTACCACCAAAACGGCTGGTTTGTTTGGCAAATCCTGCATTTGCTTTACCAACGTTATTCCATCCATTTTAGGCATTCGTATATCTGTAATCATCATATCTATTTTTGTGGTTTTTAGTACTTCCAGAGCTTCTTCCCCATTTCTGCATTCAATAATCTCATCAATTGGAACTGGAGCTCTATTTAACATTACTACGATACCCTTACGTATCATTTTTTCATCTTCTACAATTAATACCTTATTCATTGCCCGAGTCCCCCTTATGCGTAATTGGTAACTTAACAACTACTTTGGTATAACACTTTTCTCTGGAATATAGGCTAATTCCATATTGAGAGCCAAATGAAATTCGTATTCGGTCCTGCACGTTTTTTAGACCAATTCCATTGCCACTACCGCCACCGGATTCAATTTCGCCAGCGATTTTTTTATGAATTTGATCAATTGTTTCCTGATTCATACCTTGTCCTGAATCAGTAATTTCAATAATAAAATTATATTCATCCTCTATATAAGCCTTAATATAAATGCTTGAATCCTCAGCTAATTCTTCAATTCCATGATAAATTGCATTCTCTACAATTGGCTGTAACGTCATTTTAGGTATTTCCTGTTTGTATAATACGGAAGGAATATTAAGTGCTAGAATTATCTGATAGTCAAATCTCAAATTAATTAAATCTAGATAATTTCTGATGTATTCAATTTCCTGCTCTACGGTAACGTTCTTGGGACTGAATTTCATACCATAGCGTAATAACTTACCCAGAGAGGTAACTGCATCTGAGATGGCATATTTTTCATCAATCTCTGCCATCATTTTTATAGATTCCAATACATTATAGATGAAATGTACATTAATCTGATTTTGTAACGCTTTGATTTCCGAATTTTTCATTAACAACTCTCTGCTTAAGTTTTCGTGCATTAATCGATCAATGGTATCAAGCATAAGGTCAATCTCGCGGCCAAGCTGCCCCATCTCATCGCTTCCAGAACGATTGATTCTGACATTTAGTTCACCATCCTGAATTCGGGTAATGGTATTTAATACATCATAGAACCGTTTAAGTAGTGCCTTAACCACAAGATTAATTAGGAAAACCAGACATACAAACGCAAATACAAGTGCAATCATATAAAGGGACTGGTATTTCCAAACAGTCTTCATACTGTCTTCCATACTGACAATACGAACAAAAGTGCCAGAAAGCTCTTTCATTGGAAGAATACCTACAATAACCTTTTTATCTAACAGCTCTGTTTCATAATACTGTTCTGTTTCAAAGGATTGTTCTCCAGCAATTACTTTACCCTTTTCCTCAAAAATTTGCTTAATTATTTCCTCTTTATTCTCTTCCCATATGCATTCTTCCTTGGAGCCACTATAAATTGTTCCTGTCTCATTAATGAAACCACCCCAATTATCATTAGTAGATTCGAATATATTATCAAATACTTCCTCCATACGTACGGCAACTTCAATTACAGCAAGGTCTTCATACTCATAATCCGACAGTGTTGTGATTAATCCCATCGTATGTTCAGAAGTATTTACGGTGTTATAGGACATTGCATCAGGATAATCAAATTGCCATTTGCCTGATTCAAAGTTATCGTACCAGGTAAATTCCTTTAATCGGTTATGCTGAAAAAGAATAGGAAACATCTCTGGGAAATCATTTGTACCTGCATATACTCTAATCTGATATAGATACGGATTAGAGTTAACGATATTTTCAAGCATTCCTATATCATACTGACGAAACTCCATCAAATCCAGTGTCTCAAGGGTCTCATTTTTCTCAAGTTCTAAAAGGAATTCACTAAGTTTTTGATAATTAAGAAATACCTGTGTAGAGGTATTACATAATTCTACGGTTTTCTGAACTACTCCATACATCTGAGTCATTGTATATTTTGTATTACTAATGGCCTGCTTACTATTATTTGTTTTTAGATTTTGAAATATAAGCGTAAAAATACCACAGATCGGAATAAAAATAATCATACCAATTAGGATAGTAAACTTAATATTGAGTTTTTGCTTATAAAACCATCGTCTTATTTTCATCGTCCTAATCCAAACCTAGTTTACGCTTTGATTCCTGCATAACCTTTGTACACTCATCAATTAGTTGCTCATATCCCATATCATTTATTTTTTTCATATAATTTTGTAAAATTGAATCGAATTCTTCTTCTGATGAGGCTAAGAGGAGCAATGGTAAGGTTTTTCCCCATTCTACCTTTACCTTTTTATCTATCTGTGCAAAACTGCTGTCTGCTTCAAATACAACATCATACTGACCAGTATATTGGGTGTATGGAATGGTCCAGTCACGTAAGGATTTCATCAACGGATCCGTCTCTTCCAGCCATTGATCCTGCATTACATTGTTCTGCAACATCCAATATGCATCATCTGCTCCATATAAACGATCATATTCATTCCTATCTGCATTCAGAAGTTCCTCTACCTCTGGTTTGAGTACATATTTATTGTCCACAACATCATAGGTAACGCCTTCAACGCCTAGAAATATCTTCTTCTGTCCTTCCTCGCTCATCAAGTAACTCATAAACGCAATGGCTCTTTCAGGATTCTTACAATTCTTAGATATAAAAGTAATTGTCCAACCATTGATTCCTGTGCTTGGAAGTACCGGGTCATCACCTTTCGAGTTCTTAGGCCCATCTACTGCAATATAAACACTTTCCGGATTGGTAGCATTTAATTTTTTCTGTGAAGCTTGTATATCACTACCTTGATATAAAAGACAAAAATATCTTCCCTTTGCCATCTTTTCTTCCAATTGTGCTCTCTTATCAATGAAAATTTCCTTTGATAAGTATCCCATCTCGTTTAGTTCCCGGAACATCTTCAACCAATTTAGATAATCTTCGTCAACAAAACGATTGTTATATACACCATTAACTTCAAAGGGAACAGCCAGGAAATTCTGCAAGTATTTATCAAAGGAATTACATCCCTCTTCAAGAAACTCATCCGAGCCAATGGGTAACAGTGGCTCACCATCTACCATAGGAAACATTTCTTCTGCTTTCATAACTGCATTCTTAAACCCTTCCATTGTGGTCATATCAGGGCTTCCAATTGCTTCATAGATGTCTTTTCGAACCAAAAAATTCTGATTACTGCCTATGTTAATGCCAGATTCGAAATCATTTGGAGTGTAAGAGGAATTGGGATAAGCATAAAGATTACCATCCTCTTTTTGATACCAGGACACCACTTGATCATCTGCTACTTGATAAAAATATGGATCGTATTGATCTGCCAATAAATTCAGGGCATATACCATGTCCTGATCCACCATGGTTTGTGCCTGTGTCTCCCACCATCCTAACGTTATAAAATCAGGAAGGGTATCGGACGCAATCATAGCGTTTAGTTTTTGAACTTCACTGCCGGATGGAACCACAAATTGTATATTAACTCCCGTTTCATCAGTAATAGCCTTGGAGACAGCATTCTGTCCCCAAGGCGTTGTATACCAAGAATAATTAATATACCAATCAAATGTAATCGGTTCCTGTGAATATTTTTTCCAGGCAGGTGTACCGTCAGCTGCCTGGTCTATATCATCTTTATCATTAGCAGAACAGCCGGTAAACATGATTAATATCCAAATAGTTAGGATAATTATACCTTTACTCTTTGCCATAGTATTCTCTCTATCTTTCAGTTTTTCAATATCGATTTCATTCCACTATCTTCTTCCATTTAAATAGTATCAATCGATATCGATAACTATAGTATATCAGATTTTTGTTATAACTCATAGTCAATTTTAACAAAAATTCACCTATTCTTTTACGGCTCCTGCTGAAATACTACTAATAATGTATTTTGAACAGAAGGAGAATACAATTAATATAGGTATTACTGATATTGCTACTGCAAGGTAGATCGCACCTTGATTACTTGTTATATCCTGTGAGGAGTTAAGTGAAGCAATCATAACTGGTAAAGTAAATTTCTTAGGTGTGTTAAGTAAGATCAATGGAACCAAGTAACTATTCCAGTTACCGATGAAAGCACCAATTGACATGGTAGCAACACCAGGTAACATAATAGGGAATACAATCTTATGGAAAATATGTATCTCACTTGCTCCATCAATTCTTGCTGCCTCAAGTAATGATCTGGATAAAACAGATATTAAATACTGTCTTAAGAAAAATACAATACCTGGAGACGCAATTGCCGGTATAATCAAAGGAATATAGGAGTTAACTAACTTTAATTTTGCAATTAAGTTATAAAATCCTAGTAAACTTAACTGTCCAGGTATCATCATGAATACGATAATAACTAACAATAAGATCTTACCGCCTTTAAAATGATAAACTGCCAGCGCATATGCTGTAACTGCTGAAAAGTATGCTGTTAATATCGTTGCTGGTATCGCAACTATTAAGCTGTTTCCAAATCCACGGAATAGATTAAAATAACCGGATACTGTTTCCCAATTATCTTTTAAAGCATTCCCTGGGATAAAGGTAAAGGAGGTCATAATATCAAGACCACTTCTGGTCGAATTGACCATCATTAAAATAAATGGCAATAAGCAGGTTAATGCTAATATCGCTAATCCTAAATACAAAATTGTTTTTTTAATTATATAAGCCATATTAGTCCTCCTTCTCACGCATCAACCTGTATTGGATGATTGATATTACTAAGATAATAGCAAACAAAGTATAGGCAATCGCAGCGGCATAACCAACTTGATGTGTCCCTACTTCAAATCCAAATTTGTACAAGTACATGATTACGGTCTGTAAACTTCCGGAAGGATTTCCGATGGTGCCACCGCTCATTAAGAATGGTAAATCAAACATCTGAAGTCCACCAATTAAGGAAGTTATTCCTACATAAAGTAAAATTGGTCGAAGCAATGGAATCGTAATCTTGCTGAATGTCTTCCATCTTCCTGCACCATCAATGGCTGCAGCTTCAAAGTAGTCTTTTGAAATACCCTGTACACCAGCCATCAGCATAATGAATGAGTTACCAAACCACATCCACGCCCCAATGACTGCCACAAAATAGGGAGCTACATCACTGCTTCCTAGCCAGTTAATTGGATTGGTCTCATTGATGCCAGCTGCTGCTAACAATTGATTTACTGTACCATATCTCCAGTCGAATAATGTCTTAAATAAAAAGGCTACTGATGTAGCAGCGATTATATTTGGCAAGTAAAATACAGCTCTAAAGAAACCAAGACCTCTCATTCTGTACTTTATATCACTAAATACAACGGTTAATATAAATGCGATACCTAACTGTAATACTATATTAACACCCCAAATTTTTGTGGTATTGCCTAAAGCTCTCCAGAAAAATTTATCTCCTACAACACGGGTGTAATTATCCATTCCTATAAAATCCGGAGTACCAAATCCTCTAAAGTTAGTGAAACTCAAATACAAGGTACGAAAGACCGGGTAAACACTAAAGATCAGGAATGTTACTACGAAAGGTATTATAAATAGATATGCCATATTATTTCTTCTACCAAGTTTACTACGTTTTCTACCATTCATCATGATCTGCTTCCTCCAACTCTATACAACAAATTTTACGCCCTGCGATAAATAAGTCGTTATGAACAAAGGGGGAGGATTCTAACGAATCCTCCATCCCTTAATAGAATATTTTTACCTATCTATTAACTTTAATTTCAGGATAGGTTGATTCCACAACATCATAGAACTCTGAAATAGCTGTATCTTTATCTTTTTCACCAGTCTTGATGGAGGTTATAGCTGCACCCCATGCATCGCCGATTGCTTTGTCATATCTTGTAACTTTTGAATAATCAATGCCCTTAGCCTGTTCCAGCCAGAACTTGTAAAGCTGTTGTCCGCCGTAGATAGCGTTAGCATCTTCAGCATGTTTCTCTAAAGTAGGGATATAAGAAACTGTATCACCTTCAGATTTAACAATCCACCATTCCATTGTATCTTCTGTTAAGGTACAGAATTTTAAGTATTCCCAAGCAAGTTCTTTTCTTTCACTTGCTGAGCTAACACCGATGAAGGTACCACCACCAAATCCATAAGAAGGACCAGCTGCAACGCCCCATTTACCGGAAGTTTCAGCAACGTTATCTCTCATGGTTAATACACCCCATGCAGGAAGACCGTAAGCAAATACTTCAACTGTTTCACTACCAGCTGTTGCTTCAGCAAAAGCTTCAGCATCCCAGATGTTCATGTCATCAGTACCCCATTGTGTTTCAGCTGTTAACAAAGGAACTGGTCCCTTCATAGCCTGATACCAAGGAGCTGCCCACTGGCTAGCAAATGCGGTATAATCATTCTGGAATAAGGAAATACAAAGATCCATGTAATCAAATCTTGCCTGATCTACATTTAAAGTTCCATCAACAACCCATGCAGAGTCTCCGGAGAAATAATTTGTTTCAGCATCGGATGCGAAGATCTTATAACCAGCTTGCTTTAAAGTTTCAGCTGTCTTTAAGATTGTAGGATAATCTGCAAATAATTTGCTGATTTCTGCTGGGTCTTCTGTTCCAAATACAGTCTGTGCGATATCTCTTCTATAGTAGAAACCAGCAGGTGTAATCTGGTAGCTGATTGCTCTCTGGATACCATCTTTATCCTGACCAACTTCCCAAACATAATCAACTACCTTATCAGCATAATCCTGTGCATTGTAAGGAGCTTGATTTAAATCTTCAAAGAAGCCTGCATCATACATATCCTGTAACATCTGTGGCTCGCCAACGATGATGTCTGGTTCTGTCTCGCCACCAAGAAGTGCGGATTGAACCTTTGTAGGATAATCAGCTGGTGCAATAACTACTGTTTCAACTTCTACGCCTGGGTTCTTCTCCATGAAATATGCAGAGAACTGCTCAAGGTCAGCTGCAAGTGTCCAAACTACTAATTTACCTTCTAAAGGCTTAGCAGCTTCAGGTGTAGTTGTGTCCTCACCCTTGTCTTCACTCTCAACAGCTGGCTTATCTGTTGGTTTAGTGTCATTTTTGCCTGAATTAGCATTGCCACATCCCACTAATGAAAATGTTAAAACGGATGCTAACAATAATGCTGCAACTTTTTTAAATTTCATAAATAATATCCTCCCTTTCTCTAACAACTTGTGTTGTTGATAAATTAATTATAATAATTCCTTAGGTCCTATATAATGACTCAATTTTTAAAATGGTGTTGTTATTTTATTTTTGTATTCCCGCCTGATATTCTACGATTATTTTCCTGTCTCCAGCAACTCTGCAAGCCTCGCCTTGATCGTTAATTACGTGAGAGATTCCTGGATTTCCGGTAATCATAATCGCGCAGGTATTATGTATCTTAACTCCTTTTACATCAGGTACTTCCATAGCAGAAAAAAGATCCACACGAGCATCTCTATGGAAAGAATAGATACCAAGTCCCCAGGCTTCATGATTTTGAACATTTTCTCCAACTTTGTAAGACGAATATCCATTTACTGTTCCCGAATGACTCATCCAAACCTCTTGACTTGGTACATCATAAGGTATTTCACTTTGATAAAAGTATACTCTTCCGTTTTCACCATTCCAGATAGTCTGATATTCCTGAAAATGTTCCACCATAAGGGCATAGATTGTTACATCATCACCATCAACGATAATACCGTTCGGCGCAGTGTTCTTATCCCAAGCTACTCCATCTCCGTGATCCGCTCTCCAAACCCAGAAATTATCGCCAATTACATGATCACTTGCTATCACAACACACTTTTTAACTTTAGCCTCATAGCCTGCTGGACCTCCAACACGGAAGAATAGGTCACTTAAAACAAGTGGGTTTTCACTGGTGCGTGCCTGCATTGGTTCGCCTAAGGCTCCAACCTGCAATAACACTTCTGATTCCTTGGGACCAGCATCAAATAGGATTCCTGCTAACCTGACACCATCCACATCGCTCACTTCCATACAAGCAGTTCCATTCACTGGAACTAAAGAAGCTAATCCCATACCAAGTACAACTGTATTTTCTTTTGTAACACGAAGCGGCTCCTCTAGATGATAAATACCCGGTGTTAAAAATAAGTGCTTACCTTGACTAAGCTGCTCATTCATCGTTGCCGCGGTATCAACATCTGCCTTTGCTACATAGAATTCATCTAAACTAATACTATGTCCATCGTTCTCCCAGGAATAACTCTTGGAATTCTCCAACACATCCGGTATATATACTTGATAACCATCGTTCTCATCATAATAAAGGAAAGGTTTTTCTGCTATCACTGGTGTTTCTGCCACAGAGGTATACTTGGTTCCCGGCCAGGTACCTTTTGGAGCATCCTTATCTGCCATTCCCACAAACACCATATTCCAGTTCTGACCTAACCACAAATTCCAATCACTGTTTCTGGATAACCATTGCTGCTGACTACCAGAATCAACCACACCACTGACTCTGGAATTCGCTAAGAAGCCACCACTTGCCCAACCATAATTGTCATGGAAAGCAAGATTGCCGTTAATATTCATTCTTCTCATGAAGGTGGCCTGGGAAACTGCCCACATGGTGTTGGAGTCTACGGTCAAATTACCCACACCTCTCCAGAAGTTACAGGTAGCATTATGATTGTTATCATCTCCAAGCCAGGTTGCGGTACAGTTAAGTTTTGAAACAACTGTATCAGTTGGCAGGAATCCCAAACCAGCCACTTCCATGTAATAGCCAACCTTTACCTCAATGGAAGGATCATAATTCCCAGGCATAAATAAAACTCCATACCTATCCTCACCAAATTGATTGGTTTCTTGCTTTGACCATAACTCTTCTAGTACTTTATTTACATCTTCTGCTTTATCTTCGGGAGTAAAAATATAAACATTCTCCCCAAACAACTCATTGTGAAAATCAGTTATCTTCATATCGTTCTTAAGATTCACCCCATCTATATATCGATTCCATAGTTTTTTACCAAATAAAACTCCTAACACAATCAATATTAGCAGTAGAAAAGCAATTCCAAATGGAATTGCTTTTGCCAATTTTGATCTATCCTGCTTAGCTTCTACCTTCATCTTTTTGTTCTCCTTCTACACCTGATAACAAATCGTCTGAATGGAATGTTTTTTGATGGTAATGCTTCCGCCTGTTTCATCCTCTTTTATAGAAAATGCAACATCTTCATTGGACTTATTCATCACCACGAGGACTCTTTCTCCATCCGGATTAAGAAAACCTGTAACATCAAGCTTATCTGTAAACCGGGAGAATGCTAAACGTTTTGCACCCTTTTTAATATATCTGCTGAAATGTCCAATATAATAGTAGCTAAGTCTCTTCTCAACCGTATTTACCTTGGGATTACACATAATCGGTGCTGCACAGAAATTACTTACATGATTAGGTCCACCTTTTTCATCCAATAACATGTTCCAATCCATATAACCATTCATTCCAGCATTAAAATTACCAATCATATCATGAGCATACATTTCTGCTTTTGCTACTTCATCAGAATCCATAAATCTGCTGTACTCTACACAACCTTCTGTAAAATACAATTCTTTATCCGGGTACATTTCCTTTACAAGCGCTACTGCTTCAAAATGATCACCGGAATACCAGTGGAAAGCTACGCCATCAACAAACTGATTTGCTTCCTTATCCTCAAGAACTCCTTTTGCTCGTTCAACAATAATATCCTTGTTATGATCCCAGATTAAAATCTTAACATGCTCCAATCCATTTTTCTTAAGTGCTGGACCAAGGTGATCTCTTACCATTATCTTTTCATCTTCTGTTGAATAGATGCAGGAATCCCAAGTCTGAACTGCCTGTGGCTCATTTTGAATTGTTAGCATGGAAATGGTAATACCCTGTTTCTCATATTCCTTAATATAGCGAACAATATAGTCAGCCCACATGGAATAGTATTCTTTTAATAGGAATCCGCCATTGTTCATTTCCTTATTACTTTTCATGAATGCCGGAGGGCTCCAAGGAGATGCAAGAAGTACGATTTCCTCGCTGGATATTTCTTTTGCCCATTTAATCATTGGAATAAGATACTTCTCATCTCTTTCAATGGTGTAACCTGTTAGATCTGCGTCAGTTTCTTCTTCGAGATAAGCATAGTTGCCAAGGCCAAAATCACAGCTATTGATATGTGTTCTACACAGATTGTATTTCAATCCATCTTTTCCAAAATAGGCATTCATAACCTCATTTTGACCATCTTTTTCTAAAAGTGATAAGTTATAGGCACCAGCCTCAGTAAATGCTCCACCAAAGCCTTTCACTTCCTGATAAGTTCTCTCGGGATAAACACAGAGAGCAGTCATTGGATTAACACCATTTAATTCCTGCTCGCTTTCCTCCCAATAATTATTATTATGAAAATCTGTTACTATCTTTTTAATCTTCATCCTTTTACATCCTTTCTTATTACTTAAGCTTTATGTAATTGAAACAGCGAAAAACTCTATAATGGTTAACACTCAAATATTGGATTAGAGTGTTAACCTTTTGCATTCATGACAAGTAAAACTGCTTATCGTATCAACTGGATTAAATAATTTATCTTTTTCCTAATACAACCTTAATTTTACTTACTTCTTTGTTACGAATCGACTCTGCTATTTTACCTTCAATCACTTCCCCAACTACAGTTAACACTTCTCCCTGTTGCGTTGTGATTTCATAGGATGCTACCTTAGTATTAGCAGGCGTAATGGTATTCTTATCAGGTAATTGATAGCTTACTGCAATGCTGCCCAGGAATGTCGCCTCAATTTCTTCATTACCAATAAGGTAATCAGGAATTAATGGTTTGAAACCAAGTGTGAGTACGCCATCCTTATAGCTGAACGGTGTTTTACCAAACATCATGATCTGCCACATATGAATGAACTCAACTGTGGATCCACTTAATCTTGCAACAAAGCCTTTTCCATGTATCTTCTCATCAGGATTTGCAGAACTAGCGATAAAGGAGGAATTTTCAAGCAAGCTTCTTCCATAAACCTCTTCTGTTAAGAAGGGTACTGCTGCATGATGGAAGTCTTTGGCAAACTCCTCATATAAATCTGCCTTTAATACCTCCAACAGGTATTTATATTCCATGTGAAGCCAGATTGACTCGTTCTCTAACCAGCCCGGAGTAAAGGATTTTGCTCTTCCAAGTTCATAACTTGCTTTATCTAAATCTGCATTCACTTTATACATATCTAATTTCTTATCATAGAGATTGCTCTTTCGAATTACTTCATAGAGATTTCTCTTAGCCGAGTCTTCTACCTTAGTCTTTAAAAATCTAACATTTCCTTCTAAGAAGTCCGGTGTTTTCTCCTGTACTGCATCAAATATGTCGATACCATCGTCTGTCTTTTTATAGTCGGTAACTGTGTAGTAGAAATAGGTCGGACATACCCCACTGCCATCCTTCTTATGAGCCTCCCAAGCCTGTGCGGTTCCAAGCTTGACTACCTTTAATAATACTTTGATTACTTCAGCTATACTTTGGAAAGAAAGAGTTTTTTCTTCCCCAGATAACTTATATTTTACTGCTTCTCTATAGGTTTCCAGAGCACTGGTACGTTCCTTCCAGAAGTCAATTCGATTACTGGACTTAAGTATAATTTCTTCGTTTAACTTCAGATACTTCTTTGAACTCTCTGCTAAGGAAGACAATAACGTATCTAATTCTGCTGGAATTTGTACTTGGCCATCATATTTATTTAACGTTTCATCTACGAATTCTAGCATACGCTCTAATTCATAGGTTTCTGCCATGGAGGAGCCAAGTAGTCCAGGAAGACCATTAAGAGCGTCATACCAACCGGGCTTTCCACCCTCCATTTCAATTCCCATTCCGTATAAATCCAAGGAACCAACTTTAACGGCACTCATGAGAATTAGCTTTTCAAGAAGGGTGTGGTAAATGATTGAGCCCTTCTCATCCTTTAATAAAGAACCTTTAATAAAATCCGCATGCTTTTCAATGAAGTTATATTGTCTTAAGCCCTTTGCTGTTTCTACATAACGTTTTCTTGCTGGAAGTACAAAGCCCTTACCCAAAGTATAGGTATAACTTCTGTCCCCGAATAACAGCTGTTCCTCATCATCCGGGAAGACAGCCAGATACTCTTCAACTAAATCAAGATTATAAGTCCAGTGATCGGACCAATACCCCTCATGGAATTCTGTATTCTGAATTGCCTCTGATTCCTCAAGAATCGTATGGAACAGTTCTTCTAAACCATGTTCCATCAGCTTTTTCAATAAGCTTCCTGGAGTAAATACCTTTCGTAAAAAGTCCTTTATCTGTGGATATTTTTCTGCTTTTGCTTCTTCTAATCGATAGGTAATCTGTTCAATACCCAGCGGATTATAGCCATCAATTTGTATTGCATTATAGAAGAAGCGAATACTTGCTTCACCTACATAAGGGGAAAATCTAACATCACAGCGACGGTTCTGATTAACATCTCTGAAGTTACCGTTTCCTTGTGAAAAGAACTCTGGCATAACCTTAAAGTAGTTATAATCTCTTTCGATATCTCCATGCTTTCTGGAATACAGATAGAATATCTTGTTCTTACCGATTACAATTGGTTCACCACCACGTAACACATTATCTAAATAGGTTTGCCTGGAATATAAGTCAAAGAGTTCGTGTCCGGTTTTCGTATGAATCTTCTTAGTAATTTCCAAAGGAAGTGCAACTGCTTCTTCATATTTTGTCTGTAAATATTCCTGGCTTTGAACCTTCTTTTGCAGCTCTGCTAAAGTATCTATGTTCTGCGTCTGTCCATATAATTCATAAATTGTGTAAGATTCTCCCGGTTGTAATTCAAATCTATCTGTAAAGAAACAACTTGGTACATCGTTCTCCTGCTTCTGACGCTTTGCGAAGATATCATCTAAGTCTTTTTCCATTAATTCAATCGGTTGCTGGAAAGAGGTATCATAACCAAATAAAGCTTCTGCGCTTACAATTGCTCTTCTTGATTTACCGTCAACACCAACTGCAAAACCGTAATTGCCACCTCTTACTTCATCCACCTGTGCGTGATCTTCCATACTGGCACGTACTTTAAAGATTGGGCATCCCGTTTCTAGATTAAGAACCTGCATCCAGGCTTTTGCTGTCTGACCCATCTCTGTCATACTACCTAAATTAACTCCAAAAGGAAGAATTGCAGCCATACCATCCACCAGCTCAAATACCTTTGTACATTCATCGGTGTTCTTAATGGTAACTTTACGTACTAATCCGGCTACCACTTCCGTAGGTAGAGTGTAATAAAGAACCTCAATATCAAACTTGCCTTCTACATTCTCTTCCTTAAGCTCAAGTTCATTCATACCAATTGCCATAGAATGTTTGTTTGTTTCCTTTGAAAAAGCTTCTACAACCTTTCCCTCTGCTTTCACAAAGGTTCTAAAACCAAGTCTCTTTGTGTTCTGATATGACTGATGAGCTGGATAGAATTGCATAATGGAATGGTCCTTATCTTGAATACCAAAGCTGGTAATTGCCTGACCACGATTAACATAAAAGCACCATAGTGGAATTCCCATCTCACCTGCAATCCCGGGTAAGAAATTGGAGAAGGTCGACTTTCTTCCATAGTTTTCAATTACATATCTTTTTGAATTATCTATCATATTTTGCCTCCAAGTTCTGTGAATGAGTGCTTGCATTCAGTTACAGAACGCAAGCCTCAGACTGAAAGTATTTTTCTTTCACACTTTAAGTTCTTTCTTATCTATACAATCTATTTAAGCTAATTTTACTCGAATGATGTGTTCCTGATCATCCTCCAGCTCTTCTAAATGACTTCTTAGAATTACAGGAAGGTTGCCCGACCAATCATATCTGGACTCATTGATTAAGATTTCTTCTACTTCATAATCACCAAATTCTTTTTTCTCAGAATTCTCATAAATTACCGTAAGTTTCTTTCCCGCAAAATAGGAGGTAATAGCAGCATTACCATTTGTATCGAACTGGCTTGCCATTAACTTTGGCTCAATCAATAGATTTCCAAGACTTCCTTTAACACCAAACATTTCATTTAGAACTGTTAACATGTACCAGCTGGCAGAACCAGTCAAATAATTGTAGAGTCCTCTACCCTTTTGATTGAAATATTCCGGAATTCCAGGATAGATACGACTGGTTTCAAAATTAGATGCCTGCGCAAATAACTGATGAATCGCTTTAAATCCTTCTGCTACAAAACCTCTGGAATACAAGGCATTTGCATACATTACTGTCATATGGGAGAAGACAGAACCATTCTCTTTGCTACCATAGGCAAACCCAAACATTCTTCCCAAATCTGCTTTTACTTCATTGAAGTTGGTATTAAGACGATAGCCTCCAACCTTTTCGTCAAAAAGCAATTGATCTGCGGCTTTTACAATCATAGAAATTTGTTGGTCCGTTGCAGTTCTGCTAAGGATGGAGAACACTTGGCCTGTAAGCATCATACGAATTCCGCTATCAAACTTACCTTCCACTTGTTGTTTATGGTTGTCATAGTAACTGTTGAACCAACCACCTAGCTCCTCTGTTTCTGCAGTAATCCACTCTTTTTTGCGAATGTTCTTTCTAATCTGCTCTGCCTTTTCAAATAGGTCCTTGCTTAATGCCTCGCAGGAAATCCACTCTTTCTTGCCGGAGATATAACTTCCACAAGAACAGCAATATGTTTTAAGAACCTCTCTCTTCTTCTCAACAGAATCGTAGATAATCTTATCCTTACCTATCAACTCCATTAATTCAGCAGAGAGCTCAATTTTTGTCAATCCTTTGTTTTTATACAAGTTTAATAACAGTATACTTAAGTTCTCAAGGTTACCGGCATAAGCAGCACTGAATGCAACACTTTCGCCATTTTCCTTTGCCATATCCAGCGCATCATTCCAGTCTGCTCCTAACAGACGCATGTGTCCATGCTCTCCCACATCATAAAATGCAGTAAGGTTTTGAACTAAAATATGTTCGAGAATACTTCCTTTATAAACTTCATTGGTGTGGGTATGAAGTTCTTTGCTGTCTTCCTGCCATAGTCCATCCATCTCAGCACCACGATGAATTACAGCATCCTTAAAGTAGGTCTTCTCTTCCAGCAAGATTCCATAATCACCCGTCTGATTAATATATAAAAGAGTAGTCATAAAAGGCCATACACCATGATCCATCCACATTCTTACGATGTGATTACGATCTGCAATAAATTCTCCCGGTTCCTTGCCGATGATTGTGGCATTGCTGCCATCAATACGAACTCCTCCATAATAGTTTAGAAGCTGATGACGGATGGACTCTCTGGTATTAAGTAATAATGCCAGACTATCCTGCCAAAGGTCACGATATCCTCTTCCACCTCTTCCATAATCATGATGAGGAAGGAAGGAGCAGCCATAGATTCTTCGTAAGGTTGGTTGAATTGCTACCCACTTTAACCACTGATCAAATTCTTCATTCCCTGTTTTTACTTCTATACCTAATTGTTCCTTCCAGTACTCTTCGGTCTTTCCAAAGGCTTCCTTCTCTTTTTCTGGGTTAAGAAGTTCCTGGCCCTGACCGTTATAGCTTAAAATAATAAAATACTCCTTGGTTTCACCTGGGGCTAAAACTACTTCTTCCATCTTCATAGCTCCCATCGCTTCGAAACCTTCAATTTTATCACCATTAACTTTGCTGATAGATTCACCATAAGCAGAATCCATTACTGCCTTGGGATGATTTAAATTGCCACCTTCTCCTATGAAGGTCTCTAGTTCCGGGTAGAACGCTACTGGTTTACTTCCCTGCTCATCCAAAGCATACACTCCATAGCTAACCTTGTTCTTTACATGCCCTCTTTCATCAAAGGATAGGGTTGGTTTTACCTCTATTCCATTCTCCTTAACAAAGGTACGATGCAAAAGACTGGTAACATGTCTATGGTCTCTAATATTATCTGCACTTCTTCCATACAACGGAATTGCAATGGTAGGCTCAAGGGTTAGATTTTCGTTACTGGCATTAAACACAGTAACTTTCATCATTTCCGTTTGGTAACCGGTTGGTGCATAGTTTAGCACAGCAACCGATATGCCAAGAGAAGGATTGCTTCTGGTCATCTTATGCCATAACTTTCCAGCTTCAATGCTAACGACATCCTTCTTGGTTTCATCTGCTTCATGCTTTATCATTACTTGCATTGGTGAACAACCATTCACAGCCCACACGGTGTTTTTATTAATTCTAAACCATATATTACGTCCATTATTTGTTGTATGTAATCCTTCTACACTTACCGGTTCCAGTAAAAAGGAATTCTGTCCAGTTTTATTATCACCATGAAGATTAGGAGTAACATTGGCCATAACACCCGCGTCATTCCCAATCGGAAAATACAAATAACTGTTTTCATCCGCTTTATCTAGCTTAAATTTTCCGTCGGAGTTCAAATATTCAAACTTCATCTTATACACCTCTCACATTTTACTCTAACTATATTGTAAGAAAACGTACGTTTCTTTTCAGTATCCTATTTATTAATATGGTGTTATTATTTTACTTTCTTTTTTACTGCTTCTAATTGATTTTTACTGCCTTTTACAACGCTTAAGTAAATAACGCCATACAAATGAAACAATAAATTGTTTCATTTGTCCTAAATAAAAAATACCACCTTACAATTTTTTATTGAAAAGATAATTACTTACTCTGTAATTATCAATTTCTACAAATTTTAAGGTGGTATTTTGTTCTATTTGTATAATACTAAGTAAACAGATAAAAGTTGGTTGAAAAAGTCGTTTTCTATTTTATTGATTGTGCTATCTCTGTAAAGATTACTCCTAGTCCGTGTGCGCCTGCATCCGGATATCCAAGGTACACTTCATAGACGGTATAAGAATATTGAAAAATATTTGCAGGTTGTAATTATACTTGCTTCTAATTTGTAATGCCTGCTTTACACTCTCTATCCTTTTTTTACATGGGGATAAATCATCGTGACATAGGAGATTAGATTATAGCCACAATGCGCAAGGATACAGCAGAGGATGGAGTTAGTATTCATATACAATAATCCCAACACGATACCACATATAAAAGCCGACAGCGTTTGAACCATATTAAAATGAAGCAATGCAAAAAGTAACGCAGAGACCAATAAGCCAATTACTTTCCCATAGGAAAGACTTAACCCATTTAATATAAATCCCCTCATTAAAATTTCTTCAATCATTGGAGCCAAAATGCAAATTTGTAATAGGTTGATTACTGGCGCATTACTTAATTCTGTAATTGTTTTCTGATAACTTTGCTCACTTGCCGGAAATAAGCTTTCAAAAACTGGATCCAAGCACTTATCCAATAGCAAATAAAACAGTATTGCACAACCCACAGCCAGAATAATATTCACTAATGATATATTTTCCAGTAACCTTATTCTATAGCCTGTTTTTCCAATTAGTATCTGCAAGAATAATGTTATGCAAAGAATAATCGAGGCGATATTTAAATATTTTTCATAAGCTGGGAATAATTTTCTCCAAATTACAACATCCAAAAATGTGTAAACTAACATAAAACCAAGCCATATGGCAACCCACAAGATTGCATTTCCAAATAATATTTTATTCTCCATACCCCTCATCTTTCTGGCTTCCAATTAGAAATCAAGAAACATTCTTAAATAATACTATTGGTTTACTACTTCATGAACACCTTCTTTAATTAAGTTTAATAACTTCTCATTCACAATCTCCTCCGGAGCAAAAGGAGTTTTAGGAATATAGGTGTTATTACGTATATCATTACCAGTTAAGGTTTCGTACCAGGTAGCTGCAAGCAGATACCGTCCATAAATATAGCTCATATGAAAACCATCACGACAAAGTGACAAACCACCATTTTCATATTGAAATGGTTCCTTCATTCGGATAGATTGCACTGCATCTCCACAGGGTATAAGAGGTACTCCCGTTTCCTTAGCCGCTCTTTGATATGCAGCTCTGGACCTTTCATACATTTCCTTTTGATCTCTATGGTAGCGCATAAAGCACCCGTGATCGCTATCAATTTCATAAGCCCAGGTCTGTTGGATTCTTAACTTAGCATTTGGCGATTTTTCTTTTAAATAATCAAAGATAAGGTTAATGTAGGGATAATACAAATCTTGAATACCGCTATCATGGCTGGATTGCTGTGTAACAATATAATTCCAAGACTCTTCCTGTAACGCTTCCAGTATTGTTACATAGTTGTCTGTGGAAACGCCATTAATTTCATAGAGATAGTCCGCATTATTCTTCTCAATATTATTATAGTGGGTTTCCAAGGGGCAACCTCCTATATATAAATTTACAATCTTACTTTCAATTCCATCTGCTTTTGCTATTTTATGCAAATAATGAGTGGCATCCTGTGAAAAACTATTTCCAATTGCTAAAACCTTGAGTTCTTTCATCTTATTCCCTCCGACGTCCCATATGTTTTATTGCACTAATTAGTATTCCTAACAATCTTGCATTACCACATTTCGCTTTCATTATATCATACAGTAAGAAATATGGCTCTTTTTTATCATTATTTGCCAAGATACTTCTACTTAAAGATAAGTAACCTATAACAACGCAAGCTTTGCTGATACCTCGCCTTACCTTCGCAAAGAGTAGCACCTTGTCCAAATAACTGACAAGGTGCTACCTGTTTCATCAAGGCTACTATCAGTGCTCTGATGCGCTCATTACTTTATTTATCATACTCATTGCAAAGAAAGAATTAAGCTTATACAAAGCATTCATTGCCTTGCAATCTTTACCGATATAGGCACGGAGCTTCTTTTTCTCCATTGATTTAATAATTAGTTCAGCTGCCTTTACGGGAGTTAATACCAGGTTGGACTTCGTGCTGTCTTTGGAAACATTGTGAGCTATATTTGAGTTCTTTTTAATATCTGTTGCTATTCCACCCGGAATAACCACGGATACTTTAACATTTGTAGCTTTAAGTTCTGATGACAGACCTTCACTTAATAGTTTAACCGCTGCCTTTGATGCTCCATATATGCTTTGCCCTGGTACCGGTAAAAAACCACCCATACTTGACACGTTTACAATATGTGCTTCCGGTCTTTTTAACAAATAGGGCAGAAATGCCTTGACCATGTAAAGCGTTCCATAGAAGTTGATATTCATTACCCGTTCTATTCGACTCATCTCTAATTCCTTCAAATATATAAAGGGTTGTATAATGCCTGCGTTATTAATGATCCCATCTACTTTACCATGGTCTTCTATTACTTTCTCGGCAAATGCTTTTACCCTATCATTATTAGAAATATCAACGACATAAGTAAACAATCTTTTATTATTTCCTGTTAATCTCACAGTCTCTTTCAAAGCTTCCTCATTAATATCTGCAGCAAATACCGTTGCCCCTTTATTTAAAAGCTGAAAAACCAGTTCTCGCCCTACACCATTTCCTCCGCCTGTTACTACAATATTCTTACCCTGTACCTTCATAAATTCTCTCCTTCTGCCTAATAAAACTTTGTCTCAAGTCGTTTTCAGCTAATAAAATTAATACGTTAATTATCTACCGCGGATTATTCACCTTACACTTATATATCAAATTATCTAAGCCCTTTCACATATGGTATCAGACTAAGTAACATTACAATTCCTAAAATTCCAATAAGGACTCCTATCACCATCTGGCTCCATACCATTGTCAAACTCATCCCCACCCCAAAAAGGATAGAGCCCGTTGTACCTAACAAGATAGAAGCAATCATTTTCCCTGAAAGTCTGATTGGCTCTTTATCCTCCATTTTCCTCCAAATAAGTACCATTACAAAAAGTACAACAAGGCCAACACTCCCCATAACAATACCCTGTTTAAATAAACTCCACTCGGGTAATAAACACATACACATACCTAACGCTAGCAAAATTCCACCTACGGTACTCAATATTAATGCGACAAAACTACTTTTCTTCATTTTTTATCCTCCTTTTAACCTATAGAATTAAATAAATGTGCCTACCATAATTACATTTAAATGGAGTTATCTATCTTTTTAATTGACCTTTATGAATATAATTTAAATCTATATTTTTCATTGTTACAGCTATTTTTTCCTTCTCGTTCCTTCTGCTCTGCTAATAGTCTATTCTTCGCCTCTTCTACGGATTCTCCCTCCCTTGTAAGGAAGTTATCAACAAATCTATCAGCGATTTTATTAAACCCGCCTACAACACTTTTTTCGACTTTGTCATATCCACTCACAACTCCTTTTTCAATCCTGTTATAGCCACCTACAACTGTTCTTTCTATTTTTTTATTTGCTGCAATAAGCTTTGATTTTGCCATATTTTATAAGCTCCTTTTCTATGTTTATACCTGGTGGTTTCTATGTTTTGTATCTTACCGTTTTCTTATTTGTATAATGTTTAAGTTCTGTTTGAAAATTATTAATAATAGCACGATGTCAATCATTCATTACTTATTACTTAACCTCAAAATACTGCAGTTGATGATTTAAAGTTTCGGCATAATCCTTTAGTAGTGTTGCAGTAATATCAATCTCTCCTATGTTATGATTTAATGAGGTTACTGACTTACGCGTATTGGCGGTGGTATAAACACTATCTTCCGATGTTGCTCTTAATTCCTCTATGTATTTGGTTATTTTAACTTTCGCAATCTCACAGGTTTTCGTTTGTCCCCTTATTTCAAAAATCTCATGCAATGAGTCATCAATTCCATGATTAACTTTATTAAAATGTTCTTGCGTGGTAACTAGCTTGCCTTTTTGCTGCTCAACATCTGACAGTACTTCCTTCATGATATCTAGCATCTTACTGGACTCCTTTGATAGTTCTCCAATAATCTCATCAATTTCCTTTGCTGACTGACTGGATTGGTTGGCTAGCTTAGTAATTTCCTCAGCAACTATCGAAAATCCTCTTCCATGTTCACCTGCTCTTGCAGCTTCAATACTTGCATTTAATGCAAGCAGCACCGTCTGCTTTGCAATTGCAGTTATCATTTGAATTACATCATTAATTCGAACTGATGCTGCATGGGTTAAATAAACTTGCTTATTAATACGTCCGATTGCATTATTCGTTCGGATATTAGAATGATTGAGTTCCGTCATTATCTCCCGTGACTGATTTCCATCCTGCATCATTCGAGTTGATGTTTCCTCCAAATGCTGCATACTGCCGACAATATTATCTATTAATGTACCAATCTCATTAATATGTAAGAATGCTTCGTTCATATTATTATTTTGTAACTGCGCATCCATTGCAATTCGTTTTACAGCTGACTCAATATCTTCGGAAACCACAGTAGCTTCTCCGACCATTCGTTCCAGTGTTTCTTCTGAATCTAGCAGTTTTTCCGAAACATTTTGAATGTCATAAAAAGAATTTTTTAACCTATCTCTTAAAACGGTTACTGCCACAGACATCGAGCCAATTTCATCCTTACGTGCCACCACTTTTTTATCGATAATTACATCCAAATTGCCTTCCGCTATTTGCATCATGTACTCTTCCGTTTTGCGAATTGGCTTAACAATAATATTCGCCACATAATATAATTGAATTGCACTAACAAATAATATGATTGCAATTATGTTTGCCAGAGCCATCTGGTTAAATCCGTTTAAGGATAAAATAGATACCAATGTGGACATCGCAACTAACGGGCATAGACCTGTTGCAACAATTTGGTTCCGAATGCTTTTTTTCACTTTTCTTAATATCTTTCTTTTCCGCTTATCCTTCTTATCTTTTGTCTTCATCATATGACCCCTTTTCGTTTTCTGTATAACGAATTTTAATGGGATCATGTTTCTGTTTTGTTTCAATCATGTTTGTAAATTATTAATTTGCTGCCATTTACAGAACAAAAGTGTACATAGCACACTCTCGCGTTACAACACTTTGAATACACACCTTTTGTTCCGCGCGCGTAGCTGCGCATCATTAGCCCAAAGGGCTTTTTATATACTAGGAAATTCCGAGGAATTTCCTAGTATATAAAAAAAACATGTAACCTTGAATGGTTACATGTCCTATTAATAATTGCGCTGGTTGAAGTTAAAATAACAACTTGTTTCCTTTTTCAAATATATGAAAGATTTCTTCCTGCTGTTCTTCAATTAGCAAATCAGCTTTTATTGCGTTACTCTGCGAAACATTTTTATAAATAAAATAGGGCAAGATCCATCCGGTAAAGGCAGGTATTGCAAGAATAATACATAACAGTATCATTGGTGGTGCTGCCGTAACTGCAAAAACCGATCCAGCCATAAATGCTGTTCCTATGATACCTATACTAAGCGCATACATCCTAGCTTTTGAGGTTTTTGATTTTTCGAGCTTATCTATTTCTTTTAAACAAAATTCAAAATTTCTTTGTAATCTGGTGAGCTCCATTTTGTTCATAATTTTTCGATTTCTCTTTAACCGGAGAACTACATTAGCGAATGGATTGGGTGTTGCTATTCCTGGATTCACATTCTCGTCCACCACCCATCCAAAGTTCTTATAACCATCGATCAGGAATGAAACCTTAGTTACATTTGTAATAACTTCCTTATATTCATAGCCCACGAACGATTGAGCATCTTTGTTTAATTCGCCCATACTCCATCCCCTTTTTAACTCAACTTAAATATTTCCTTCCATTAGCGGTATCCTTACCGTAAAAGTTGTCCCTTTTCCTGGTGTGCTGTCCACCGTAATCGTACTATCATGCAATTGCAAAACCCGCATAGTCAATGCTAGACCCAAGCCATTTCCTTCCTTTGAATGAGAGGAATCCCCCTGATAAAACTTATCAAAAATATGCTTCAAGGTATCTTCCTTCATTCCACATCCCGTATCTGAAATAGAAACTATGAGATGTTCCTTGGTAGAAGTTTGTTTTAATGTTACAGTGCCACCAGTATCAGTAAATTTAATGGCATTGGACAAAAGATTATTCCAAACCAATTCCAGCAGACTATCATCTGCATATATCATTGCCTTATCTTCTATGTCCGCCTCAAATTCTATCTTCTTTCTCTCCCACACCTCTTCAAAAATTATAACACATTCACTTAGTTGCCTGCAGATATTATATTTTATAAATTCTGGCTTAATCTTTTGATTTTCCAGTTTATTCAACCGTAAAATATTCGTAATCAAGTTGGCTAATCGTTTGGAACTATCCTCAATTGCTCGAGCATATTCAATTCTCTGATGGTCCGAAATTGACTCCTTTTGTAGGTATTCCGAGTAATTTTGAATTACTGAGATGGGTGTCTTTATCTCGTGAGACACATTTGATATAAAATCCGTTTTCAGAGTTTCAATACTCCCCAGCTCTTCTACCATTTTGTTAAAATCCAAGAACATATAATCTAAATAATCCATTTTATCCGCCGAATGCATCGGCTCCACATAGACAGAAAAATCGCCATTTGCTACCTGATTTGTTGCCTTAGCAAAAGCCTGCATCGGTTTTTCATACCATTGGTTAATCTGTCTTGTGGTAAGATAGGTAAAAACCGAAGCACATAGAAACCAGAAAAAAAGGATAAGGATAACATGTATTTCTGCTATGTTTTTGTAATCCATATATTTACCGAGGATGAAGAATTGAACTGTAGTTATGGAACCAAAAAAGAATAAAGTCGCAAGAAATATCAACAGCACCTTTATATAATTTCTTCTCTTCGACCTTGTTCTATTTACTTTAGGCATCTAAATTCTCCATTCCTTTAAAGTGTAATTCATACCAATACCGCCTTATACCCAATTCCCCTCACTGTTACAATTTCAAATCCGTTGCATTCGGAGAACTTATCCCGCAATTTAGTCACATAAACATCTACTGCACGAAGGCTTGTATCAGAGTCAATTCCCCAGAATTCATCCATAAGTTGTGCTCTGGAGAAGGTTTTCTTAGGGTAAGAAAGTAATTTGAATATAATATTAAACTCTCTTGTGGTAACCGCTATTTCTTCCTCATTTATTGTGGCACTCATTGCATCTGCATCAAGTGTAAGATTACCTATGGTTATTTTTCTTTCCATTTCGATATTAGCTCGACGAAGCAGTGCTCGAACACGAAGTAATAGCTCTACTAACTCAATGGGTTTTACCATATAATCGTCAATACCCAGTAAAAAACCTTTTTGTTTGGAGGACAAATCATCCTTAGCCGACATAAAAAGAATAGGAATGGTACCATTCACCTGACGTACCGTCCTTGCAAATTCAAAACCATCTATTTGCGGCATCATAATATCTGAAATTATAAGCTCATAGATATTGTTATACATTTCATCATATGCCTCGTTTGCATTCAGGCAACCTTTTGCCTGAAACCCGCTGTCCTTTAAATAAGTACAGATAATCTTATTAAGTTCCGTATCATCTTCCACAACCAATATGTTTATCATTGTTCCTCCTCCACTATGAGCCAGGCTCATTAACCTTCGATTGACAGGTCTCCTTGTTTTTCAAACTTTTTTACTCTGGCAATCATATAACAGCCTATTAGAGTTGTTGCTAAGCCCATGCATAACCCAATCGTTCCATTTGCATTTGATCTTTCAACCAGATCACTATTATTTTCAGAAATAGACAACAATGCCATCTGGGTTAACACCAACGCTATCAGGGAAGCGGACAGGTTAATCATTTTAATTGCATGAATTAACAAATTATGTTTATCCTTTGTAAGGATAACACCACGTATATTTAATCCAATTTCAAAAAACGTTACAGCAGAAATCCCCAGTGCGACATACATATGATAGGTGCTGGTGATTGGATGATAAAATAATCGGATGGAATATATAATATAGATAATACTTGATAGGATTAAAACAACTCCTGACCAATAATAATACGGATACTGTTCTCGTCCTTCCTTTTCTTTTCGAATACCTGCTAATGCAATAGCCTTTGCTAAAATCATCCCAAAAGTATAGAAGGAATTCACACATGCAAAAAATGATAAAGAGATAATTCCCATAATTAACTTACCACTTGCTAGTACCGCACTTGCAGTTGCTGCCGCTCCGGTTATATAGATGGAACGAGTCATTTTATTACTATAAATTTCTCTCCATTTATTATCTGTTGTTTTTATAACTTGTAATTCATTTCTATGATTTTTATCTTTCATTGGTACACTCCACTGTAATTGATGCTACCTGTCAAGGATGGTACACCTATTTTGTTTGTATTCTGTTAGGGTTTTGTTTCAAAATTGTTAATTCAATATCTTTTTATCAACAAAGCAAAGCTTTGTTGATACTACACTTTGCCATTGCGTAAGCAAGCTGCAACAAAAAGTCGTTTTATTTATCATAAATAAAAACCGCTCCTTTTCTTTCGTAATACTTTCATAGAAAGCATGCCTGCTTAGCAAGCTCGCTTCTGCAAAAGCGCCGAAAATGAGCGGTAAAATTTATTATTGTTCAATACTGTTATTCCTTATATCATTTATCAGCAATCTATACAAAAAGACACCACCATACACCGTATTTATCAATCAGCTCCACTCCACAGGAGCTAAAAAACATTTCATATAAAGGTGTAATTATTGTTCCACCCTCTTTCAGTGTTTCATATGCTCTTAAAACGCTTTCTTCTTGTCCCTCACCAAATTGAAAACAGAACTGCATGGTGTTACCTGTAATTCTACTTTCTCCACCGGCTCTCGTGGTATCATGTGCTTCCCCCACAGCAAAGGCTTGTCCACAAATATTAAGCTCTTGATGAATGACAACTCCATTCTCATCCAAATCCCGATATCCGTCTGTGGCATTAAAAGCTTTTTTATAAAATTCATATGCCTCTGCACTTCCCTTTACATAAATTTGAAATAATGATCGAAACATAGTAATCTCTCCTAATTAAGTTTTTATTTAAGGTTTATCATGTAAATAATAATTCAACATTTCCTTTTATCTTCAGTATTAACTAATATAACCTACGCAGTTAAAACTGGCTAAATCAAATTTCATACTTTTATAGGTTTATATTTCTTCATAAACAAAGAAGTCACAGTTATTCCAACTAACACAGACGATACTCCTGCTATAACTATTCCGATAATTAAATAGTTCTCTATGTAATAACTCAATCCATGCCATTGGCTTATTAGCAGCACTGCGGGGATGATTGCCCAATCAACAATTGCATCTGTTAAATTAACATAGATTATTACACCTGCAAAAAATAATGTTAGAAGCCAAAATCCTAAACTAAATTTTAGAAAGCTAGAATACCTATACTTGATACTAATTAGTAAGGCTATCCACCAAAGAATGATAAAGACTGCTGTAGCAGCTACATTCTTGATTGTTATGGGCTGGTAATCATTCACGAATCCAATAAAATTAAATATTAACCCCTCAAGAATTGCAATAACTGTCATAAGAATAACTATAGTCTTAAGTTTCATGATAACTCCCTTCTTTATTTTATTTGAATATTTAATTTTAGTCTTATTATTAACTTACAAGGTCTTGGTGAAGTAATATCGTTTTCCAGTTAAAGGGTATTCCTCAAGCATAAATACCTCTTGATAGCCTTGCTTCTTATAAAACAATGGAGCTTGAAAACCAAACGTATCTAAGAATGCAAACTTGCAGCCACGCTCTTTAGCAGTTAGCTCCGCCTGCGATAATAGCTGACTGCCAATATTTTGCCCTCTTAACTCTTCACTGACCCATAAATATTTTACAAATAACCAATTACCATGTGTTTCTCCAATTAATCCAGCAACCTTTTTCCCTGTCTCACCGTTAACATAAACTCCAAGTTCTTTCTTATTCATATCTTCGATTCTGGCTAAATTATATTCTAACAAACCCTGAAAAATTGCTTCTCTATCTTCTTCTTTTATTACTTCTGTTATTTCAAAAATCATTATTATTGCCTCCTATACAAGCTATATCCTAACCTTAATTATTCGCTAAATATGCTTTGCTATTTAATATTATGCTATCTATTTTACTCGCTGCGCAATTGGATGCTCCTTATTAAACTGCACCAAATCCCATAGGTTTCCATATAAATCCTTAAATACAGCTACAGTACCATAAGGTTGTTCTTTGGGTTCCCTAACGAATTCTATTCCTATGTTAATCATTTCGTTATAATCTCTCCAAAAGTCATCGGTTCCAAGGAAAAGGAAAATACGTCCACCTGCCTGGTTACCTATGTAGGGTAATTGTTCCGGCTTCGACGCCTTAGCCAGTAAAATTGTAGTTCCCTGGGATCCTGGTGGAGATACCACTACCCACCGTTTATCTTGCTCTGGTTGATAGGTATCTTCAACTAATGTAAAACGAAGCTTCTTGGTGTAAAATTCAATTGCTTCATCATACTCTTTAACAACTAGTGCAATGTGTACTATTGATTGAATCATTTATTACCCTCTTTCCATGTATATTGTTCTGTCCAGTATCGCTTTCCTATAAAGCTTGCTACTATTTTATTTTTGTTGCTATTCTTATCAATAACGTCTAGTTCAACTTTAAGGTACAGATTTCTACCCTTCCAAGACATTTCATATTTGCTTTCAGAACTTGCAGTAACACCAGTAAATTCCTCATGGTTGTCTGCATAGAGTGACACCACATCACCAATATATTTATCATACATGCCCGCTTTATAATTGCTGTTAGTCTTTGCTTCCCAACTCACAGGTATGAAGTGAATAAATACTAGTCCAATTAATAAGATTACAGCAAAAGCTCTGATAATTTTTTTATACTTTTTCATATGATGCCTCCGAATCATAATTGTCAAATGATTTTATTCTATATATTTTACACCAGGATTTACCTTATAACAAACAATTTTGAAAATCTGAAACTAAAAATCATCATAAGTTTGTTTCACTTATATTTTTCCACAAATAAATAGGAGGTTATTGCAAAATATATCAACTGCAATAACCTCCTATTTAACATTTTATGATAATTCCTTTTTACAGGGCATATACCAATCTAAAATTATCTCGCTTTCACCATTCTCCGCAGGTTTGCAATATCTCTCGTAGGTGTATACTTCTGACCAGTAAAAATTTTGATAGTCCAGACGATATCCATTCTTTATTGCCATGTCATTGATTAAAATGTAGGCACTATTTATTATATCCTCTAGATTTTTACCTTTTATCTGTGCCTTTGCTACAATTCCCCGAGGTATTACTTTTCCAACCATATTTTCTGGAACTTTGGTACCTGGTTTAAAATACCTACCAATCACATATTCATTACCAAGACTTTTCTCGTCTGAGAACTCAGAGGCGTATCCTAAACCGATATAATCCTCTTTCATATCTTCACTCTGATGTTGTTCCAACTCTCCTAGTCGTTCAGAATGACCCTCATCAAAATATTTTTGCCATAGTTCATGATTGGCAAGACCGGTATTTGTCTTCGAAATACCAATTAACAAGGTCTCTGCCATTTCCACATATTCAATTCTAACGATATCTGCCATAATTCTTCGCTCTTTCATAACATAATAGGTATCTTCGTTTTGAAAGGAAAAACGCTGATAGAACTTTGAATGATAGATGTCACCGGTAAGGCTTGTTGGAGGCACTCCAAACTGTTCTTTAAAAGCTCTTGAGAAGGCAGAATGATTATCATAGCCGTATTTTATCGCTATATTGATGATACTGTCCTCTTTTTGAAGGACCTCACGTGCCGCCTCTGAAAGCTTACGTCTTCGCACGTATTCAGAAATTGATACTCCACACACATAAGAAAAAATCCGCTGGTACAGGCCTCCGGGAACTCCTGTGAGCCTTGAGATATTCCCGATATCTACACAATGAAGATTATTCTCTATATAGTCAATGACCTTCTCAATTTCATCAAAACAGTTCATACATGGTCTTCCTTTCTTTTTGATAATTTCCGTATAATTACAAAGCCACCATTTGCTGAGATGCTTCTTGCAATTACTTTACTATGATATCAATTTAAAGAACTTATTGCTTTGCATTTTATGTACAACCTTTGATAAATCCTTAGTCTTTTTATTTTTACTATACCTTGTAGAACAAAAAGTATCAATATATGAGTTTATATAAACTCGGTAATGGTACCATTCAATATATCATTTCTTAATTTTGGACCTTGATTTCATATTAACATTGTTAAATATCTCATAAATTTAGGTATTTCAGCCTATGAACAAACTATATTTCATGTTTTTACAAACAAATTGGTACTACCAGTTGATTTATAAATTAAAGTATTGTAAAATCTTAAAGGCTTTTGCAAGCTACTAATCTTTCAGAACTTCTGTGCAATTTAATATATTCTCCCAGGGTGAGCTTTGCAGGTGGTGGTTGAGTGCAAAAAGAAATACTTAAAATGAAAAGAAACGGTGTCAAAGGAGACAGCAGAAATGAAATTATCAAACAAAATCGCCTTATTTGTGGGCGTACTAGTACTTATTGTCGCAGGAGGATTGGGTACAATCTCTTTAGTGTTAAGCTACAATACTGCGTATAAGGAAGCAATCAACGGACTGGAAGAAACGGCGAAGCAAGGAGCAAATAATATCGATTCTAGATTACAGATACGCACCAGCGTCTTGGAGCAAGTATCAACTCGAATTAGTAAACTTCCTCTTAATCAAATGCTCACAGTTTTGGCAAAAGAAGCAGAAAGTTTAGGCTATCTTGATATGGCCGTGGTGGATCTAAAAGGAAAAGCAACCTATGCAATCGGTGGTGAGGAAGCAGATCTAAGTGATCGCGAATATGTACAGAAGGCTTTGAAGGGTGAAAAATGCTTCTCTAATGTTATGACCAGCAAGGTTACCCATGGTACAGTAATTATGTATGCTGTTCCTATCAAAACTAAGGATGGTATTACTGGTGCGCTTATCGGAAGAAGAGATGGTTCTGCTCTCAATGAAATTATTGAACAAATGACCTTTGGTGATAATGGAAATGCATTTGTAATTGGTAGTGATGGAACTTTTTACGCTCATGGTGTAAAAGAATATGTTATGGATCAAAGAAATGTCATTAAAGATATAGAGGAAAACGGATATTTTAAAGATTTTGGCGTTCAATTAGAAAAATTGGGAATTGGTAACCCAGGTATCGTTAATTATAAACTAGATAAAATAAATAAAGTTGCTTATTTGGTAACAATACCGGGTACAGATTGGATTTTAGGACTGGGTGCCCCCAAGAGTCAAATAACTGAGGGCGTTGATAAGATGGCAGGACTGTTAATCACTTTTTCCCTCCTATTTATTGCAGCAGGTATTGTTATAGCAATTTATCTTGGAAAAACTATCTCTAATCCGATTACTAACTCCGTTTCCATTTTAAATAAAATATCTCAATATGACTTAACATCAGAAAATAGTAAGGTAGATAAATATACAAAGCAAACAGATGAAATAGGTGTTATGGCCAATGCGACCCTTTCTTTGCAAAGGAATCTAAGAACCCTTGTAGAAAATATTGCGCAGTCAGCAGAACATATTGCTGCCTCCTCTGAAGAGCTAACTGCTACGAGCCAGCAGGCAGTGGTTTCAGCCAATGAAGTAGCCGGAGCTGTACAGGACATAGCCGTTGGAGCAGGGGATCAGGCAAACGATACTGAAAAGGGTGCCTATGAAATCGAGTTGCTTGGTAACTTAATTTCCAATGAGCAAACGTTAATCGTCCAATTAAATAGCCTGACAAATGAAGTTGAACGGTTAAAGAATGATGGTTTTGATATCTTAAATGTTCTGGTCAAAAAGACTGCACAGACCAATCATGCAGCAATTAACGTTAGAAATAGTATCTTGGAGACCAATGAAAGTGCAAGTAAAATTGATAAATCCAGTCAAATGATATTAAGTATTGCTAGCCAAACAAATCTATTAGCTCTAAATGCTGCCATTGAAGCTGCAAGAGCCGGTGAGGCTGGCAAAGGTTTCTCTGTGGTTGCAGATGAGATAAGGAAACTCGCTGAACAAGCCAACCGTTTTACAGGTGAAATTATTAAAGATATTGAAGAATTAATAGGTAAGAGTGAATATGCTGTTAAGACCATGGAACAAGTTGGTACTAATTTGGAAGAACAGACAACTAGCGTTAATTCAACTAATAATAAATTTGAAGGTATTGCAAAAACATTAGAACAGTTGAATCAGTTACTTGACACACTTAATCAATCCAGTAATGAAATGGGTATTAAGAAAGATGAAATTGTTGGTATCATTGAAAATCTATCTGCAATTTCTGAAGAAAACGCAGCTGGTACACAAGAAGCTACCGCTTCCATTGAAGAACAAACTGCTTCCATGAATGAAATTGCACAATCCAGTGAAAGCTTGTCCAAGTTAGCAGAAGAAATGCAAAAATCAATATCTATGTTTAAACTATAATCCATATTATCATTCTCATATTTGTTTCACCTTAAAAGAAAGACCGTATAACAGCTTCTACACAAGTTATCAGCCTGTGTATTCTAAGAAGCCATTATTCGGTCTTTTCCATTTGTATTGTTTTATCAATTATTGTTTCATCAATTATTGTTTCATGCACTTTTATAAATAATCTCATGTAATTAACTTTACTATTACAGGAAAACCATTCTTATTTTTACCTTACTCTGTCGGTAGATAGGAAAGAATTATATCTAATTTCCCCTCTATATTAAAAGACCCATAACCCGCTGGAATAATGAAATGATCTCCCTTTTTAATAGGGTTACCATCAATCATACCGCTTCCTTCAATCACACTTACATTACAAAAATCAGGACTGTAGTTAAATTCTTTTTGACCATCCACCATAAGTTTATGAACGTTGTAATACTTGCATTCAATTAAATTAATTACTTCTTTATCTGTATGCTTAGAACTATTTTCTGCTTTTATGTCCGTATGAGGACATTTAATTACATCAATACTTTTCTCCAGATGCAATTCCCGTGGTTTACCATTCTGCAATCTTCCATAATCATACAAGCGATAGGTAATATCACTGTTTTGCTGAGTCTCCAAAATCATAGTTCCCTTTTTTATTGCATGAACAGTTCCCGGCTCAATCTGAAAGAAATCTCCTTTTTTAATCTTCTTTGATCTAATCAGCTCATCCCATTTTTCCTGAGTTATCATATCCTTCAGTTCCTTTGTATCCTTAGCATTATGTCCAATTACAATTTCACCCTCTGGCTCACAATCAAGAATATACCAGCATTCGGTCTTTCCAAGTGACCCATTTTCATTGACTTTAGCATACTCATCGTCAGGATGAACCTGAATACTTAGATCATTCTTTGCATCTATTATTTTTATGAGTAATGGAAATACCTCACCTTGAAGGTTGCCAAATAATTCTCTATGATTATCCCACAGCCAGCTTAAGGTCTTACCCTGATATTTCCCATTCATAATTGCACAGTCACCATTTTGATGTGCACTGATCGCCCAGCACTCTCCTGTATGATCATCCGGTATTTCATAGGCAAATTCAGTTCTTAACTTATTACCACCCCAAACCATAGACTTAAAAACCGGTTCTACAAAAATAATATCTTTCATTCTCATACTTCCTTTTTTATGTAATAATTCAATTATAATAACATAAATCTTTGCATTTAGTAAATCAGCTGATTTTACTTTTTTAGCAAAATCAGCTGAAACTGTTATATTTTTTAGTTCTGCTCTACCATAGGAGAAACCCTTAGTGAATTCCAACTGTAAATTGAAGTCAGTGTGAATAAACTACGATTAACAATTTAATATTTTTTCCACTATGATTTTATCAAATAATGAGCTAATTTATTAAACTGTGAAATTCGTTATTTATATTAATTTGACTTAGTTATTCGAGGTATTTATATTAATTTGACTGTGTAATACGAATTAATTTAAAGGCTTTTGGAGGCATTGTCAGCGTTACTTTCTGATTATTTACCTCTATTTGTTTGATTGGTTTTTCTTGAACTGTTACCTCTTCTGCACAATACGACGAATAGATGGAAGTTGAAAAACTATATTTCTGCTCCTGATCAGTGAAATTTTTCAGAACTAGAACAAAGCCTTTATAACCGTCTTCTACCAGATTAGAGGGTTTTATATAAATCGGCATTACCTCTCCTTCCGTCTGTAATAAACTTCCGCTCTCTTCTTTCTCACAGAAAACTGCTGCTCCTATGACACAAGGATTATCTGCTGCTACACTTGCTGTATAAACTTTAGTTGCGTCAAACTCCTGGAAGGGTTGTAATTCATAGTTAAATTCCATCGTACCTCTTTGATCCGCCATAAAATTAGTATCCCAGTAATTATTCAACGGCCATGCCAATAGAAGTGGATTTTCTTTACGCTCTATCTCCTTGCTTTCTTTTCCAAAGTTAAAATCTCCAACCTGTACCATCGGTGCATCCGGACAAGAAAGTAATACGCCTTTTTCTCCATCATACATGGATACAGATTTATCAACGGTTACCCAATCACGACATACACTGCCAAGCTGGTCCTTATCCAGTCGAACAAATTCACTTGCCGTATCAAAGCTGCATTCCCAGTTTCCCTTAAGTTGTAAAGGTAAGGTAAAATAGATGGATTCTGGCATGCTAACTGGTAGCTTTCTTAGTTTAGCTTTCATTTTAATACTAGGAGAATTTGTAGAAAAAGTAACGGTTTGCTCTACTTTTTCCATTCCGCTTACTTCCAGTTCCCAAACAAAGCTTATACTATTCTCTCTTTGTTCCAAATGCCAGTTTAATACTTTGTCAACTCCACTACGATATGCTTTCCAGTCATGATTCCACTGGGTTATATTTTTGTTACCCAGATCTACATCTCTAGGAAATAAAGAGGATCGTATCTGTTTATTATGTCTTGGGTCAATTGTCTCTCTGACCAGTTCAAAAAAGCCCCATTCACTCTTATCATTCAGCAGGTTCCAGCCAGTTTGAACAGAATATACCTGTAGAATTCTGCCGGTTTCTTTATTAAAATCTATTCTATAGTCAGATGTGATGATTTGATTTTCAGTAACCGTATAGGAGGGTTCATGATCTTTCTGTTCCCGCTTTCTCGCTTCCAGTACTGTAAACGGTATTATCTTATAACTTAATGGTTCCATCGAAATGGTTCCATAGTTAATGGTCTCCTCCTTATCAATATAGGGAATATATTGTTTGGAACGAAGTGCACTTAAATGTCTGCCTTCTAACCGATAAGATGCTGGCACTTCCAAATCCACCACTTGCTTGGTTCCTGAGGTATTCACTAACACAATCCCTTCCGGTCTATTAGACTGATGGGGATTACCTGCTAGCCGCTCCATCTGTGTACTTACTAAATAGGCGGACAAATCTGCGGACTGATAAGCAGTTTTAATCTTGTGAATGAATTGTGAATAGGTCTCTTCCCCATGAGGGTCGGTTACTGACTGTGACGCTCCCCAGGTATGCTCATCAAATATAAGCGCATTTAAACTGCTTTCCTTTTTTACACTGTCATAGTGTTTGTTTGGGCTGCCGCATAAACTTTCCAACATTTCTGCTTTCTGAATATTCTGTTTTGCCAGACGATTAACTCTGGTTTCCCTAGCAGTGCTTGCACAACCAAAATTCCAATAATCCGTCCAATCCCCACGGTGCAAAGGTATCTTATGAGATGCTTCTGCCAGCAACTTATTTCTTAGCATTTCGGGTGTAACAAATCGAACCTTAAACTCATAGCCTTCTTCATTGTATCTGCGTATTAAATCAGCCAATTCTAAATCCGGACAATTGTTATCATATAACGGCGGATTCGTAGCTGTTAAGAATACAAAGTCTCTGTCATACCCGTTACTCTCCAGGCGCTGCACATATTCCAAAATACCTTCCTGCATACGTTTGGTATCTGCTTCCGAAGTAAAGAAAAATTGGCTAAAAAGTGAATAATGTTCTCCCAAAAAGGTTAACAATTCCCTGTTGTCCGGGGTCTGCCAACGAAAAGCACTTGGTCTAGGCAGCGGAATACCACCAAAATGTATATTAATACCGGTAAGATAAAAATCAATACCACTGTCTAGCAAAATTTGTGACAAAGGCCAAGGCTGACCATTTACATCATGGTTAATTGCCGTCGTAATCTCTGCTCCTAATCTTTCCCGAAGCAAATCCAAATCCTTTAACATAGCAATCATTTCCGGTGCAGTACTTCCCGGTGTTGTATGCATAGGAAGGGCTGCTACACAGATGCGGCCTTCCTTAATTAACTGCTTTAACAAATTAACTCGATCCGCCTCAGCTGTATCCAACCAGCGTACCAGCGGATAAGTTGCTTCACAGGTCCATCGAAAACGGGACTCCTCCGGATAATCCACTGTCTTAACACATAGATCAATTGCCTGATCAATGTAATCACTTTGCAGTTCCAGCAATAAAGGTTGCGGATGTGTATATCCGATATCCAGGTGACTATGATGCATGCACCAGATTTCCTTAATCTGTGACATATTATTTCTCCTTCTATATTCAAACTATACTAGTTAATTGTGAAACTCCACAACTCTAGGAATAGTATAAATTACTAATGCTGTTTCGCAATTATCAACTAAATAAGCTTTTACTTCTTTTACCTTACTGTTGCACGAAGAATTTTAACTTCTTTTCCAAGTGGTTTAATAACAAATTGCTTCACGCTCTCCGGTACAATAAAGGTCTCAGCATAATGAACTTCGTAAGGTTCAAAACTGCCATCCAGACTTTCAATAACAGCACCTTCTCCTTCTACTACGTTACAGGTACTTACACTGCCTTCACTTTCCAGAATAGTCTCTGTTGTAATGTTGTATCTTCTGGTCTCAATAAACTCTCGTTCATGAAGACCTGTTCTTTCAATTTTATTGTGTTTGTCCTCACTTATCGTGGTAACTGCATTTACCAAATTCTCTTTCACCCATTCGGTAGTACGATCCCACTGAATTACCTGTTCACCGTGATTAATATGTACGGGTCTTGGCAGCCCATCCAGTCCCAAACGGCCCCAGTCCCATAGCTTAAAGGTAAATATATAAGGAGTTGCACTAATTTCAAGTACCATCGTATCCTTACCACTGCAATGGATCGTACCGGCAGGTATTAAGAAATGATCATGCTTCTTTACGGGGAAGGTATTCACATACTTTTCCGCATCAAAGGTAATTTCACCATTTTGTGCCTGCTTTAATTCTTCCAGCATTCCTTCCTGGTCAATTCCTTCCTTTAATCCCAGATATACCTCGCAGTCGTCTCCACAATCTAAAATATAATAGCTCTCATCCTGGGTATAATGCATATGAAACGCATTTTGGATATATTCTGTCAACGGATGCACCTGCAGGGATAGATTTTGACCTCCTACTGTATCAAGGAAATCAAAACGAATTGGATATTCATCCCCAAATCGTGCATGAACCCGATGTCCCAATAACTGCTTCGCACAGTAGAATACAACGTCAATGGAAGGTACTTCAATTCTTATATCACCAAATTTCATGAGGATACTATTTTCTTCCGGTACACCATCAAAAGCCCAGGCATAGTTAGGACTGTTTTTGTCAAGTCCGCAGACTTCCTTCATCCACTGGCCTCCCCAAACCTCCGGTGCGAAATATGGCACCAACCGGAAAGGTTCACTGGCGAACTTACGTAACCCTGCTCGGAAGCCATCTCCTGATACCATTTTAGGAACTCCTGGCTCATTGGTATCCAAAAGATAATCAATTTTATCAAATAACTTGCGCTTTAAACGGTCCGCCATTCTCCATTCCAAAAAGAAGCCTTGTTTGAATTTGGCTAACTTTGGAGCCTCCGGATTACCTGATTTCCAGTTTGGAGCACCCTTAGCAAATCGGCATTGAATCTCCCATCTGGCGAGATCAGCATAAACTAAGGTATCACCCTCACAAACCAGGGAAGCACCAACACCATACACAACAATTAATCCCTTTGCTGCCGCAATCGCCTTTTGCATCGCTTCCACCTTCTTGGGAATATAAAAATCCTTTATATTGAGTGTATTCATAATGCCAAATACTCGATCTTCGGTGAGATATGGCTTAATCCGTCTATTATATTCCTCATCATCTACCATACATCCTTCTGCATTAAAGAAACTAGCCTCCAGACTTTCCAAGCCACCCAATATTTCTGTAACATCAACTTCTGTATACAATTCAAGGGTGATAACATGGCGTTCTTTCTTTCCCGCCTCTTTCCTTAAAATCTCTCTGATTTCCTCATAACCTTGTACCGCTTCAAATCCATTAATTCTTTTTTCAGGGTACTTATCATAATTACCATAACCTTTAAACATGATGTCCTCCGTTCTGCCACAAACCCGCAAATATGGGTGATAGCATAATTTTGCCGATTAAAAAATCAGTGATTTTTCAATCTTTCTTCTATCTACAATAAGGTTGCCCCAATTATTCCGGCAGCATTGCCAAGCATTGCTGATGTTATTTTAATCGGTAATGCCTTTCCCCCAAAAATACCTTTGTTAACATAATCCTCCAGATAATCCAGGAATAAGTCAGCAGAGCTTGCTACCCCTCCGCCTATCACGATTACTTCTGGTCTGAGAATATTGCCAAAGCTGACCAGCCCATCTCCCAAATACTTTTTAAATCTATCAAACACTTTAATTGCAACAGGTTCCTCACCTCTTACCCTGTCAAAGATATCCTTTGCAGTGATATCCTGACCAGTCTCCTCTTTATAGGCAGCCATGAGTGCCGAAGCAGAGGCATACGCCTCCAGACAGCCGTGATGACCGCAGGTGCATTCTTTCCCATCTGTCACTACCGTCATATGCCCGAGAATACCAGAAGCGTCGGCATATGGTGTACCGCTATCGAGTTTTTTCCCGGTAAGAAAGCCTCCGCCTACTCCGGTTCCTAGGGTTATCATACAAACCCGATCATAGTCCTTGCCTGCACCCAGCACTGCTTCAGCCAGCAGGGCACACTTCGCATCATTGGCAATACGGACCGGCACAGCAAATCGCTTCTTAATATTGGTAACAATGCTCTTATCTTCCCATTTGATATTATTTGAATAGGTTATCTTGCCTGACTTGCTGTCAATCAGCCCGCAGGAGCTGATACCAATCATGTCAAGTGCTTTTTCTCCGGCTTCTTTGATTAATTCTTCCATCGTCCCTGTAACCTGTGAGAGGAAGGCATTATATTCTGTTGAACTACTGGTTGGTATCGTACGAATTGCAAGTATCTCGCCCTTTTCTACAACACCGATTTTCACCGACATACCACCGATATCTATTCCAATTGAGTACATGTACCCATCCCCTTTCTCTGTTGTGGCTTATTGCAATAAACTATGTTATGTACCACATAAACATAATGAAACAGTGCAAATTGACAAAGCATAATCTATATTTGCTTTTGGCACCTAATTAAATACTAAGCATAGATTAAAAACCATGCCTTTGCCATTTGAAGGAACTCACGATTATACCCATGTGATAAATGTTCAAAGTGAGTATAGGATTTTGTTCCTTTTATTTTGCTGAATAAATTCTCTATTGTATCAGGCGGACAAACCTCGTCCTTACCACCGCTGGTTAACAATACCGGAAACGTAAACCGATGCACGTGATGAACTGTGTCAATCAAATACTTTGCTCTGGCTACAAGCTCCGGGTCAGCTTCCGAATATAACTCTAATCCCATACCGTAAGCTCCTCTATGATCTGCCATTGTAATATTCGTTAAGAACGGCTGATCACTGGCTATCGCTCTGGTAATATCCTTAAAAATTGATCCTAATAGCATCGCAGCGCCACCACCCTGACTAGTTCCAAAGAAAGACACCCTGTCTGGCAGCACTTTCTCCTGTGAAAGTGCCCAGTTTACTGCCATCACACAGTTTACCAGCCAGTTATAATAGCCTTCCTTTGCTCCACTAAGAAAGGTATCCGGCAGTACGCTTGGGGAACCTGCCATCGTCATCTTTGATGCATCTTTTCCCAGCGGAGTTACATAGCCCATAGGATTAATGTGCAGCACATGAAAATGCTGTGCCAGTTCCGGATGCATACTCATTTCACTCCCGTAACCCGGAGTATGGACAAGCAGCGGTGCTGATTTATCAAAGCAGGGCTGAAAGTAACAATAAAATGGTGCATAGCCTTCACTTTCAATTCGAATAAAACGATCTGCTCCAATGGATTGGAAAATATACATTGGAATGGAAAACGGATCGATATATTCCTCGTGATAGGTACAAGTCCGCATTCCTTCTTTTCGAATAGCTTCTGCCCATGCATCAATATCTTTTTCATTCATAGTCATTTCATTAACCTCCTTACTTAGATACCATTGCAAGCCTTAAGAATCTAGGTCGATAAATATCTCCATATTTAAAGCAATCTTCACCGTTCACATTATAAGAAATAATCAGTTCCTCTGAACCAGATAGTGCAGGGTGTGCTTTTGCATTATAAGTATTATTGCCATTACCAATGGTTGTTAAGGTAGAGTCATGGGTGTAAATGGTTGTTTGCTTGGTATATGGTGTATAGGGTGTATCTGACATTGATACTTTAATCGTTGCGCTGTTTGTCAGATAACTCCAAACAAATAAATATTTTCCTTTATTCTCGCCGGTTTGAATCTGTGTCACACTGCATTCCGGTGCGATATCCTTCTCCAGATACAGGAATTTAGAGGGTACTTCACTGCTCCAGTTATTATCACTGCCCAAATACTCATAGGACGCAAAGTTTTCGATATCCTCAGGTTTTACTCTTGAAACCACCAATTGACGTCCTAGATTTTCAATATCATTATAACCATACACATAGATGTATCCGTCCGGATTTATTACTCCGGCAGCTTCTGTGCTTTGATATACCGCACCTCCAAAATAGAATTCACTTTTTGTATCAGACACATCACAGAGCTGCTTTTTCTCGTCATTGATAATTTTAAGCGAATTATAATTAACCACTCCGTCAACAATATCATATCTTGCCAAATCCACACCGATTTGTTCAAAACCAAATAACGTAGGTACAGAATCAATTCTTAGACAATATACATAGAGATAATCACCCAGCACAAAGATGTCTCCCAGCCAATAATAGATCTCTTTTCCTGCTTTCGTTGCAGGGATGGAAGGATTCGGAATAATATTAGCGGTTTTGTTACTTGCAGGAATACGGAACTTCATCTTCGCAGGGTCCGGAATTCCTCCGGTTAAAATGGCACTTGTATTATTTACCATAGATACTCCGCTTCGAAGATCAGTTTTTGGATCCACAGAAGATAGAATGGTATCGCTAAAAAGGAAGAAGGTACTCTGCTCTTGCTCCTTTCGTTCATAGTTATAATCCAGTCCATCCAGAGTAACAGTATAAATGCCGTCGGCCCCTGACCAGCCTTCATAATTGGAAAGCAAAGCTGAATAGTCCGGCGCCTCGTCACAGTACCAGCCTTCTCCTAAGAATGCACTGACCTCGCTTAAACCGACACGGTCTCCGCCATAATTACTCATAATCTCAATCTGAATATAATGGGTCTGAACATTTCCCATATCTATTGTCAAGGAAGGTGCCAATGCCTCGCTACCCTCCGCTTTGTCTAAAGAATAATTTCCGATTGTTTTCCAGGTGGTACAGTCATCCGAAATTTTAATTCTAAAATTCTGCAAACCATAATCTAAATGCTCCGGGTCATTATAATTCCATAATACCAATTCCTTTACCGGATACTGACCCTTTAGATCAACTAGAAAATCAATCGCTGTAGCCTTCTGGCTGTACATATGCTCCGGTTTATTATCATGGGTTGCTGTTTTCGTAAGATCACTTAACCCTGTTCCATTGACAAAGTTATAATCCTCTGCTTCTGCTGACCATTTTCCGTTAATATAACGCTCCAGCGGTGAGGATGAGATGCTTTCACCTGCCAGGATAGGCTGTTTGTATCGGAAGAGTCTGATTTCACTAAGACCATTGCCGTTGCCGCCATAATTACTATCTACCGTTATCTTTATAAATCTTGCGCTTACACCATTCAATTGAATGGATTTTGAATCTATTGTGTTGGTTGCTTTCATTCCCGGCTCTCCGGAGCCTTTTGCTAACGTATACTTCGTGTCTCCGGTAAATATTAGGTTATCTTCAGAATAGGAAACTGTAATATCTTTTAACCCGCTTTCTGTATCACCTTCGGCGTTATAGTTCCAAAGATACAATTCTCCCAGTTTCTCTATATGTCCAATATCAAAAAGGAACTCAGTGGTATCCCCTTTGTACATGTCATTTACAATATTGGAATGCAGATGAGTTCTGCCCTTATTTCCGCTCATACCAGAATTATCTATGATTGCCTGATATGCTTCTTCCATTGCATTTAGCGTTAACATCGTCCCAACCTCCTGTACCACCGTGGTTGCACCAATATATTCTGCACCATTGTCTTCCTGCCCAAGCTCCGGATTACCTGTCGGAGGATTTTGTGTTTCACCCTCCTTGGGTTTTCCTCCATCTTTTGCACAGGAAGTAAGTGCTGCCGCTATTAGGATACTAAGGAGAGCAATTTTTATTTTATTTCTGTTTCTTATCATCTTCTTGCTCCATTCTGCCACCAAAACAGTGGCTGCATAGAATAATATTAATTTACTTATGTAGGAACAAAAGTAGCACACTCTTGCTTTGCAAAATTTTTATGCACAGCTTTCGTTTCGTGTGCATAGCTGCACATCATCAGCCCACAAGGTTTTAATATAATAGGAAAATCTAAGGAATTTCCCCTTATATAAAAAAGGAAAACTGCGGCAGATCCGCCGTTTTCCTTTTTTATTAAATTGTTGACTAGTGAAATGAATTGTCATTTCATCTTGTTTACGCAAAGATATAAGTGAAACATTTATTCGCCATAATTTGCAGTTACATCATTTTTTAAACTACAATTATTTCTTCTTTTTCATAAATACTACGCCTGCAACTGCAGCAGCAACTACTACTACAAGGATTACCACTATAACCACAGGATTTACTCCGCTCTCACTGTCTTCTGCCACAGGAGTCTCTGTTACTGCCGGAGCAGTTGTTGGTGCCGGTGCTTCTGTTACAGCCGTATCCGTACCTCCAACTTCATCAATAACGGAAGGATCATAAGGTTTTTCAACCGCTGTTGTGTAACAGAGGGAGTTTACTTCTTCTGCGGAAAGTGCACCATCAAACACTAACAGGTTATCCAGAAGACCAGTGCTTGCTCTCTTAACTGCCCCATTTTCAAAATAGCCACCAATGTTAAAACCACCGTTTGGATCGCCATAGGTTCCATCATCAAAAAGACCCAAGCTATAAGTAAGTCCTGCTGCAACGGATAATCTTGCTTTTGCTGCAACCTGGCCGTCAATATACATATACACAAAGGCATCATTAATATTGCCAAATTCGTCATACTCATTCTGGAACACAAGGGTGTAGTTATGCCATTCGTTCAAATGAGCCTCCATAAAGTATCCCTCGGAGTATAACTTATCCTGTGTCTGCCAGTCAGCACTATTCATTTTTGCTAATAATTGAACACCTTCTACATCACCATCTTTTATGAACTCGATATCAATTACACCACCGCCCAAAGCACCAAGTCCTGCCGGAACAACGATCATGTTGGCTCCGGTATCTGTTTCTGTGTAATTTTCCATCTTGTAATAAAAGCTAAGGGTCATCTCATTGTAACTGTAAGATTTATTAGGTGAAGCCAAATAAGTGTTGCCATCTAACTTAATCGCCTGACCGTCAATACCTTCTGCAAACACCGGACCGCCCTCGGTGGACCCGGTACCGTAGATAAGGTCATTCTCTGCTGCTGTTCCGGCATTACTTAAGTCTCCATTAAAGCCAAAGTTAAGTACATTAGTAGTTACATGCTCTTCAGTAGGAACTTCCGCTCCTGTATATGTACCTGAGATTTTATATACTCCATCTGTAGCAGTAATCGGTGTTGCTTCGCCGGCACCGAATTGTACTGTCATAGAGTTGCCAAAATCAGGTTTCATAAGCTCAACACCATAATCCGTCAGGGATTGTAAGTCGGAGGTACCATTATTTAATGCAACTCCGTCCTTCGTACTATTAAAGTCAAACATGGTATCATCCGCCATAACGGTGGTTTGAATGCTCTTAAAAATAGCTGTTAAAACTGCTGTATTCTCTGTGTAGGTTACAACTCCATCTTCACCTGTGATAAACTCCGGAGCTATATAACCGGCTGCAGCAGTTGCATCATAGGCAAGGGAAGCCAGCTTTGTTTTATAATCCTCAAAGGAACTGAAATTAAAGGTAAGATTGACAATTTCCCATTCAGCGCCACTGTCATCCACGGTAATATTTAACCAGCCCTCGCTGCCTGCTACCTTTGCGGTATAGTTCGCTTTTAAATAATCTGCCAGCTTATCTCCGTGTAATTTAAGGAAATAATAACCACTGCCGTAACCATCTTGATTGTCATCGTTCTTTGGAATGGAGGCTGTTATCGTTCTGCTGCCGGAACCATCTTCGTTAAAGAGAATGGCTGCAGAAATCTGTATTGCAGTACATCCTGTCAATGCTAACATCATAACTGCAAGAAGTGCTACCAAAGTAATTTTTGAAATGTATTTTTTAAAAATGTTCTTCATTTTAATACCCATACCTTTCTAAAACTATATTCATTTATTGGTTCTTACTACGTTTTTTCATAAGTACAAAACCTGTTGCACAACCCGCAAGACAAACGAAGGAAATAACCGCAATAGCTATACTCTCACCTGTCTTCGGAACCTCTGCTGCAGTTTCATCATTCGCTGTTGCTTCCTCAGTTGCTGTATTCTCTGTACTGGTTTCTGTGGTATCTGTAGTTGTATCTGTCTCAGCCTCTGGTGCACTTGCAACATAAGCTCCGGTGATCTTATATACGCCGTCTGCTGCTTCAACTGCTGTCGCTTTACCGGACCCTAATTGAATTGTAATTGCATTCCCATTTTCTGGTTTCATAAGCTCAACTCCATAATCCGTAAGAGACTTAAGATCCGCAGAACCATTATTTAAAGCGGTACCGTCCTTGGTGGAGTTAAAGTCAAAAACTGTATCGTCTGCCATAATTGTGGTCTGAAGACTTTTGAAAATAGCGGTTAAGGCAGCTGCATTTTCACTATAGGTCGCTGTACCATCCTCGTTTACCAATAATTCAGGTGCTGCATAGGCAGCTGCTGCCGTCTCATCGTAAGCAAGGGAAGCAAGCTTTGTTTTATAGTCAGCGAAGGAAGTAAATTCAAAGGTAAAGTTAATAACCTCCCAATCAGTACCACTGTTATCAACGGATATTGTTAACCATCCTTCGCTTCCTGGAACTGCTTTTTCATAAGCAGCTTTTAAATAATCCGCAAGTTCACTGCCATGTTTCTTAAAGTAATAATAAGCACTGCCATAACCATCTTGATTATCATCATCCTTGGCAATTGATGCGGTTATTGTTCTGCTGCCGGAACCATCTTCCTTTAAATCAATTGATGTTGAAATCTGCATTGCAGTACAGGCTGCAAAGGAAACCATAATCACCGCCAGAAGCGCTACAAGTACCAGTTTAGAAAAGCTAAAATTCTTTTTCATACAAAACCTCCTCCATAATTTCATATTTCATATTCAAAACCCCAATGGGGATTTCTTCGATTAGCTTTTAGAATTCCCTGTATCTTAAAAATCTTGGCCGGTATAAGTTACCGCTCATCAAATGACTTTCATACTCCATACAATTGACATTATAGGTAATAAGAATTTCACCTTCTTCTGCGATGTTGTAATGAGCTTTTGCATTATACTGATATACTTTTTTGAGTCCGTTGTAATCCAAATCATCAATCTTACTCAAACAATGCAGTGGAAGTATCTGATCAAAGGGACCATAAGGAGTATCACCAATACGTGCTAAAATGTTATCGCCAACTCCACCGGAAGAATAGATATAGATATATTTTCCCTTATACTTGCCAGAATCCATCGGCATAACACTCATTTCAGGAGAGAGATCGGTTGCTATGGGCATGGAGTCCATCCTGTTTTTTGACCAACCCTGACCATCAAAGTAGGTATACGCCTCAAAGTTCACCATATCTTCCGGCAAGGTTCTGGCAACTACCAGATGTCTTACCCCATAGCCCATCTCCTTGATACCATAGATGTAAATATACCCATCCGGCTGCTCCATTCCTGCTTCTGCCGTATTTGCAAAGATACCGCAGCCAAACATTAATTTATCTTTCTCAAAAAGCGGAGTCTGTATGGTTCTCTGACTTTCTAAGTCCAGCTTTCCATCTTTTATATCGAATACTACCAGATCTACTCCGGTAACATGAAAACGAAAACCTTCCAGTAAATCCTCATTCTCCAAATCAGAGATAATATTGTCTGTGAAGGAATAGAATTTTCCTCCTGTAATTATGCAGTCCTGCAACCAATAGGTATAATCTTTATTACTATGAATTAGGTTGCTAATCTCCTTACTTCCATTTCTTCCCCAAAAGAAATCAGTTGTTGCATTAGCCGGATCAAGGCCTTCCAGGTAACAGAAGGAATTGTTCACCATATCGGCGCGGTTGCGGGAATTTGTAACCGGATTCACCTTTCCGATAAAGGTATCTCCAAAGGATAATAAATTTCTAATCTTTGCTCTATCCTTACCTTTTGGCTTACTTTCCTTACCCTCCAGATTGGTAATAAAAATACCATCCGAACCGGTCCAACCCTCAAAATTACTGAAAAGACTGGTCCAATCCCTTGCGGGCTCCACATAATAGCCGCTATCTGCACTGATAAAACGTATCTTACTTAATCCATAGCGAAACTCGAATCCATTCACACAGCCATGGGTTCCTACCCCTGCACCGCCGGTAACCGTAATCTTAAGAAATCTTGTATATATCGGCTCAAACCGTAACAGCTCACCGTTCGTTAACCTTGTGACTTCCATAGCTTCGCCGGTTCCCTTTGATAACTCATATTCCCCGAGCCGCTTCCATTCAAACCCGTTCAGACTCTCATAGATCGCTATCTTTCTTAAACCAGCAGAAAGCATTGTTGGCTCATTATAGTTATATAAATCAATCCCCTTCAGGAAGGTGGACATATTCAAATCAAATATCAAATCCATATGCTCCGGGTTCGCATCGCTAAGATACATACTCTGCTCATTTGTTCCCTGTAACCCCTGCTCCATGCCGTATTCGGAGGTGAGAACATCCAGCTCGGGACGAACGGCTCTCGCATAGATACTACCATCCTTATGAGGATTTTCCCGGTATAAGAAAAATCTTACCTGGCTTAGTCCATATCTGGTCTGACCTTCAATATACTTTCCATGGCAGCCTTCACCACTTTCGATGTCTGGTACAAGCTTTATGTATCTGGCAGAAAGGCCCGCAAAAGCTACCGGTGAATGCTTGCCATCCTCTAAGTTTGTGGCTTTCAGACCAGGTTTTCCGTTAGCGGGAGCAAACACATACGGATAACCTTCTCCTTTAAACTCAAAGTACTCTTCATTGTCATAACTATAAAATATTTTTACTCTCTTTAGCCCTGAACCATAGCCATCGCTCTGATTTAAATTCCAGATACACAGATATCCGAGGCGAACCACACTACCAAAATCAAAACCAATCCAGACATCCCTGGTTACTCCCCTGGCAGACAGCCACACTGTTTCCAGATCAACTCCTCTGGTATGTTCCATGCCTCCATACCCACTCATGTCAGCTCCACTTACAACATTCTCCGGACCGCGTACATAGGTACCTTCTTTGGCAAATGCGGTCGGTCTGATATATTTACCATAAATCATGTCTATCCCTCACTAGCGTCCATGCGTGCAACTTGCTTGCACGCCTAAATTCAAGGTGTGAAAATAGCCTTTTATTTTCACACTAGTCATTGTAAAATGCCCATTTCTTACGAGCTGCCTGTATAATAAGTACAAACACCGATATAATTACCAGCATGATCCAGGACATGGCAGATGCATAGCCCTGTCTTCCCACCGTAAAACCAGTATTGTAGATAAAGTAACCCATGTAATTGGTATTATATTCTCCGCCTGTCATCAACATCGGCTGTACAAACACCTGAAAGGCTGCAATAGTGGCAGTTAACAGGTTATAGAACAGAATCGGCGAAATTGCAGGTATGGTTACATGAAAGAATTTTGACATAGTATTACCGCCGTCCACAGAGATCGCTTCATATAATTCAAGTGGTACATCCATTAAGGAGGAAAGGAAGATAACAACAGTTCCGCCAACACTCCACATACCCATAATCGCAAGTCCTACCGTAGCCCACTTATAATCATGGAACCAGTCCGGTCCGTTTACTCCAAACAGTGAAAGTATCGTATTGAAAACACCGGTGGAACCTAATAACTGCTTCCACAGATATACGACGGACACAATACTTACTAAGGTTGGAATGTAGTACAAGGCTCGAAACACTTTCTTACCTCGTACCTTTGCATTCAGGAGCATTGCTAGAAATAACGCAAATACCAGATTTAGAGGAACACTCAAGGCTACAAATTCCAAGGTATATAGAACGCTCTTCCAAAACTCCGGATCAGATATGATAATTTTATAATTTTGTAACCCTCTCCATTCCATGAATAATGAGGTTGTAGTCGCATTCGTACAGGAAAGGTACAGAGAATAAAACAACGGAAAGGCCATCAGCAGAATGAAACCAATTAGCCAGGGTGCCGCAAACAACATACCCATGACTGCTTCTCGCCGATTATATTTCTTGATTTTTTTCTTTTTCTCTACACTAGTCATTGTAATCTCCATTCTGCCGCTCTACGGCAGCCTACACATTTGAAAAAGACATTTACTTGACTTTTCCTTGCTTTTATTACATTTATTAACTCATCCTACTTAATAGGAGCTTTTCAGTTTATTAATTGCCTTCTCTGCGTTCTGAAGTGCTTCGTCCACGGTATACTTATCCGCCACCATATCAGTAACCGCACCCTGAACTTCACCCCACCAATTAGGAGCATCATAGATATAATCATAAGCTTTACGATGTGCCATCTCGGTAAGAACTACCGTTTTCACAGGGTCTGTAATTTCCTTAAATAAATCCTCATAAATTGTTACGTTAGCAGGCATATTGCTGGATTCTAACAGCACTTCTCTTTGAATTTCCGCACCGCATAAGTATTTTACAAATTCCCAGGCAGCTTCTTGCTTTGCTTTGTTTTTACCGGAAAGACGATTAGAGACCTCCACAGAAAAACCACCGGTAAAATTATAATGATTCTCTTCTACTAAATCATATGGAACAGGTGCTGCACCAAGATTAATTTTCTTTCCTTCCTCCAACTTATCGTTCTGCCAAGGAATTTCATTGGTTGCGATCATCATAGCCACATTGCCACTCCAGAAAAGATTCGTTTTATTATCTCCCGCTGTATCTAAGAAGCCATTTACCTTAGCAATTGGTAAGGTGTGCGTCAGATTATACCAGGTCTGAAAACCTTCTCGAATTCCAGCGTCAGTCGTAATTGTGGAATTGCCATCTGTATCGAAGAATTCACCGCCCTTATTCCAAGCTACATTCACAAACATACAATTGCCCACGCTAACATCAAAACCAAGCTGTGTAATCTTGCCACTCTCCTGCTTTGTCAGCAGTTCCTGATAAGCCTGTAATTCATCCCAGGTTTGTGGTGCACGTACATTGCCGCCTGCCCCCACCAAATCAGCAGGTTTTCCTGTAATTGTACTTCCTTCCAATCCGGCGGCCTTTGTTGCTGTCCATTGATCATCGGTAGTATTTGCAAGCTCATTTAATAAGTCAACATTATAATAGAGAATTCTATTATCAAGTGCATAAGGCAAACCATATACCTTTTCTTCATAGGTCATTGGCTTTAAATCAGCCTCATAAAAATTATCTGCATTCATCGTATCATCAAAGAATTGGGTAAGCTCCATAGATACCCCGCCCTTTGCACGATCAGTGGTATCTTTGATCGTCTGGATATAAATATCAGGTCCGTTTGAGTCAGTCATAGAAGTAGTAATCTTCGTGAAATAATCCCAGAAGGATATGCCTGTATACTCCACCTTTATACCCGGATGTGCTTCCTCAAATCTTTTAATTACAGAAAGTGTCCATTCATAGTTAGGATCGCCTTCCGGATAGATTGACCAGAACTTAAGTGTAACATCTCCTCCCTCCTTATCCGATGAGGAGCAGCCGGTCAAAAACACTGTGGCGAGCATTGTAATTGCCACTAAACAGCTTAATAATTTCATTCCCATACGTTTCATATCTTCTTCCTCCATTTTTCATACATTTTAGAATATGTGTAATTGTTCAGAACCAAGTAAAATATTTAAAATCAGCTGCGAAAGCTTGCTTTCCAAGGATAAATTTCGTTATTATAATTATCCCTTTACCGCACCAGATTTAACACCTTCCAGAAAATATCTTTGACAAAATACAAAGATAATTATATTGGGGATCATAGAAATCAAGGATCCTGCCATTAAAAGGCTCCAGTTCGTACTTAATTGCGAGAAGAAAGCCCTAAGACCAAGTGCCACTGTGGTAAGTGCCGTATCATTAATATAAATCATAGGTCCCATATAATCGTTCCAGGAGAACAAAAAGGCAAAAATGGCTACTGTGGCAATTACCGGTTTTGAAAGCGGAAGCATAATTCTCCACCATATACCCATTTCCCCCGAACCATCGATCTTCGCCGCTTCAAAAATTTCCTTAGGAACGGTTTTAAAGAACTGTTGTATTAATATAACATTTCCGGCTCCACCCCCGAGAAAGGCCGGAAGTACGAGGGGCCACCAGGAGTTTGTAAGTCCCATCGAACTATACATCTTATATGTAGGAATCATTAAGACCGATCCCGGTATCATCATGGTCACTAGCATAACAGAATAAACAAAATCTCTTCCGGGCCACCGAAGCTTTGCAAAGGAGTAGGCAACCAGGCTGGCAGAAACGGTGGTACCTAGAACTGTAAGCCCGGTAACAATACCACTGTTCATAAAATATCTTGCAAAGGGGATTTGTTTAAACACATCAACAAAGTTCTGCCAGCGCCAGGAATCCGGAATTAACATGTCACGAAAGCCCACCGCTGTCATCAACTCTGATTCCGTTTGAAGAGAAATAGATATCATGTAGACAAACGGAAACAGGAAATACACTGTAAATATAAGCAGCGACAACATTACCGACGTTACATATAAGGCTCTTTTTAGTTTTCTTATTGTTTTAAGCTTGTTATTCCTTTTCATAGCTGACTCTAATCCAATGTTGTTCATTTGAAGCCCTCATTTACTAATTAGTTTAATATGTAGTTGATAAATCATTATAACAACCTGTAGCATTTTACAACTTGATATTATCAAGTCAAATTTAATATACAAGTTTAAATACTGTAACCAAATAATATCATCTATTTTCTTAGTATGTCAACATTTTTAACAACAAAATATACTTTAAAACTCACAAACTTGATAAATATGATATATATTTTAGATTATGTATACTCAAACAATCAAAAAGATATAAGTTTTATTGTATCTCTTATAGTTACTATCTTTATTGCTATACAATATATAACTTTTGTACATTTTATTTATGCATATTGCACTTTATTTTAGCATAATGTTTTTAATTGTAAAATTTTTGTTGACATATTGGTAGCTAAATCTTTATAATCATATTAAGATATCAACTTGTATAACTTGTATATATTATGTACGAAATATACGCGCTATAATTACATCAAATTAATATATATCTCTGTTTTGTATCAGTACGATCAAAGTAGAGTATCAATAGGGGGGTACATATGAGCAATTTCCTTTATAAACAAATAAAAGAATATCTATTACAGTTAATAGAAACAAATAAACAGGTCCCACATTATAAGCTTCCCTCAGAAAACCAAATCGCCCTGAAGTTTAACACCTCCAGGATAACTGCCAAGCGAGCATTAATAGAACTCCAGGAGGAAGGTTATATCTACCGCTATCAAGGAAAAGGGAGCTATATTAATACCGAGAAGGAGGAGACTAAGTCCAAGAGTTCCTCGAATTTCATCTGTATGTTATTACCTAATATAGGGAGCAGCTTTGTATCCAATATTGTCGCAGGTGCAAGAAATATACTCAAACAGCATGGATATCACCTCCTTCTAATGAGCGAGCGCGAGGACGAACTTGTACAAGAGAATTTAGTCAGTAATCTTGTAGATTTAGGAGTTAAGGGCATTATAGTTTTTCCCAATAACTCTGCCCGTTATAACAAGGACCTGCTTTTACTTGCTTTTAATAAATTTCCTGTGGTTTTTGTAGATCGTACTCTCAGCAACATAGATGTCAGCTCTGTTAGCAGTGACCATACTGAAATGAGCAAAAAGGCAGTACAGCATCTTATTGACCGGGGTTGTAAAAATATCGGTTTAATCACTGTTCCGGCAGAATACGGAAGCAGCACCGCACGTAGAATATCCGGTTACGAACGCGCCCATATGGAAAATAATCTTCTAATCAAATCCAGCAATATATTAGTCGTTACAAAGGATATGCCTGATCAAAAAGAGCTTATCAGCAACTTTTTAAAAGGCAATCCCGAGTTGGACGGATTGTTATCTTATGGCGATACCATTGGCATCAATGTATATACTGCTATAAGTGAATGTGGTATCCAGGTTCCACAGGATCTCAAAGTAGTATTTTTTGATAATGAATACTCAAATTATCAGGGTATATTGCCGTTTGCCTCAACCTGCATATCTCAAAGAAGTACGGAAATCGGAGAGACCGCAGCTAATCTTTTGATCAAATATATGAAAAATCATTCTGTTGGAAACGATAAGATTTTAATAGAATGCGATATAATAGAAAAAGAGTCAACAAGAGTGGAATAACGAAAGCACCAGAATGGTTGAAAGGAATGGAGGTATCAATGAAAATAGAAAAGATATATTATTTCGCAGCAACGCATTGGGATAGAGAATGGTATAAAACAGTAGATGAATATCGCTTTAGACTTGTTCCTGTCCTGGATAAAATTATAAGAACTTTGAAGGCAGACCCCAATTTTGTGATATTTACCTTAGATGGTCAAACCAGTATTTTAGACGATTATTTAGTGATACAAGGCGAAACCTCCTATGATAATGCTTTAAGATCGCTGATTAAAGACGGTCGTCTTCTTATCGGCCCATGGTACACAATGCCTGATGAGTTTCTAATCTCCGGAGAAAGTATGATACAAAATCTAATTCTTGGTCATTCTATCTGTGAAAAATACGAAACTACAGCACTTAAGGCAGGTTATGTCTGTGATACTTTTGGTCATATAGCAAATCTCCCACAAATATTATCAGGTTTCGATATTAAAAATGCTGTAATCAGCCGTGGAACAAACGATCACGACCTGGATTGCTTTTTTCGCTGGTCTTCCCCTGACGGTTCAGAGGTCCTCACCTTTAAAGCTCCTGAAATCTGTGGTTACGGTTCCTTCTTCTATGAAGTCATAAGTGAATTCTATCCTAACTATCATCTGCATCTGGACGAGATCACCGAGAAAGCAATTAAATATGTGGAACGTGAACTCACACGAACTTCACTTCCTTACGTTATCCTTATAGATGGTATGGATCACGAAACCATACATGAATTTATGCCTGAAATACTAGGACGTCTGGCAAAGCATTTTGATTGCCCAGTGGTTCAAGAGCGCTTGGACGACGTATTTGAGCAGCTGAACGAAAACATGAAACAGCATACAGCCGCATTGAATACGAACAATGCCATAAAACCAAATCACAAGCTTGGCGAACTCGCCGAACTTGCCAAGGCTTATGAAATGCACATTAAGCTCATTCCCCACACGCTTTCTTCCCGCTATGACTTAAAAAGCATAAATGATGAGTGCCAAAATCTTTTAGAGCATTATGCTATGCCCTCCTCTGCAATTGACGAAATGAACGGTTCAGAATACCTATACTCTTATATCAGGCATGCTTACACCCAATTACTGCAAAATCACGCTCACGACAGTATTTGCGGCTGCTCCATAGATGCCGTTCACAAAGAAATGCTTACTCGTTTTTCTAAAACCTATCATACTGCTGCCGAATATTTCTTTCAATTTTGTTCCAAGGAGTATTTCCGCGCGGTTAATGCACTTTCTAATTTAACTATTGCTAATAATGACAACTGCGAAGCCGGCTGTTTAGTCAAAATATTTAATCCTCTTCCCTATGAATATCAGGGAGCCCTGGAGTTTGACATTGATTTCGACCCTGCCTTCGAGGTAACGTCCCTACCCTACATGAAATATGAACAGCGTAACTCTTTCCTTATACTGGATGAAGATAATTGTGAGCTAAAATATAATATCATTCATGCCTCACGAGCAAAGAACGTGAAGCAATTCGGCGGAAATAAGCGGCTTGCTGATACCCACCGGGTCGCATTAATATCAAAGCTTAGACCACTCGGCTATACCACGTTTACCATTAAACCTTTTCACCTTCCTTATCGTATCACAGAACGTTTCTCCGACTCTGCCGCTTCCTGTCAGAATGATTTAATATGTTTTGAGATCGCACCGGACGGAACTATATCCATAACAGACAAAAAAACCGGACAGGTCTTTTCCGGTCTGCACTCTTTCCTTGACTGCGGAGAAATGGGTGACGGCTGGTTCCACATTAGACCGATTGAAGATCGTTCTATCTCCTCTCTGGGATGCCAAGTTAGTATCGAAAAGACCTTTGATGGTTACGCAGAATGTAAATTCGTTGTTCGATACGAGCTGTCACTTCCAAAAGAAAAGGTACACAACTTTCAATTCATCCAACGTAGTGATGTATATGAAACCTGCATTATTCGATCGGAGTTTACCATCACAAGAGATTCAGCTTTGGTGTCCGTTCATACCGAAGTCGATAATAACATTCGTGACCACCGCCTTCAACTGCATTTACCTACCAATGTAATCACAGATCGATATCAGGTAAACCAATGCAATCTAATACTCACCAGGCCAACTGGTCAAGACCACGGTCACCATACCTGGAAAGAAACCGATATAACAGAAAAAGCCTTTGAAAACATGGTTTTTGTTCGTTCTGAGGACGAAGCAAATCCACATGGTCTTTTGTTCCTCTCAAAGGGTGGTCTGCATGAGGTTTCTTGCCCTGGTGATAAGGAAAACAGTATCGATATCACTTTACTTCGCTGTTTCACAAAGACAGTTAATACAGACGGCGAACCAGACGGACAATTGCAGGGAAGACAAATATTCGAATACGCTATTATGCCTATTGCAGCCCAAACGGATTGTGAACTTGTTCTGACTAAAGATCGGTATGTCTGCGGGTATAAAGCTTTCACAATTCCTTCCGGACTTAAACTTCCTGATGAAAGCGCTTTTACTTTTTCCTCAGACGCCTGCACTTACCTCACCTGCCTGCCCTCAAAAAATACCGAATCCAGTATTATTATACGCGCTGTGAATAACTCTGCTTCGCCATCCTCTTGTAAAATAAGTTTTACAAAGAAAATAGAAAAAGCCTGCACCTGTACCTTTCTTGAGGAAGAAACAGATCTTGTTGATATAAATTCAAATGAATTAGAAGTAGTTGTACCACCCTATAAAATGGTTAACATCAAAGCCAATTTCTAGCAAAAAGAACCTGTTACAATTCTATTGAATTGTGGCAGGTTCTTTTTATCTTTTCACTTTATATTAACGCAGCAACTCACTCTACTCTATCTGCGAAAAAGACTTAATGATACATACTCATATATTCCCCATGAGCAGCAATCAGCTCATCACACATCTTTACGATATCATCAAGGGATAGTTCTGCAGCTGTATGTGGATCCAACATAGCAGCCTGATAAATATTCTCCTTCTTCCTAGTTCTAGCTGCCTCAATCGTCATAAGCTGGGCATTAATATTGGTTGTATTCATTCCTGCTAGTTGTACGGGTAATCTTCCTACATGACAAGGATTAATTCCATGTCCATCCACCAGGCATGGCACCTCCACACAGGCATCCAAAGGCAGGTTATCAATTAACCCGGTATTTAATACATTGCCCCCAATCTTAATTGGTGTATTTGTTACAATAGCCTCCATAATATAGGAAGCGTATTCATGGGAACGTTGATGTGTTACCTTACCATCCTGAAGGATATTATTTTTCTCTTCCTCCCAGCCTTTTATCTGGTTGATACATCTTCTTGGATACTCATCCAGAGGAATATTGAATTGCTCAATCAGCTCTGGATATTTAGATTTAATATAGAACGGATTGTATTCCGCATTGTGCTCACTGGACTCAGTACAATAATAGCCCAAATGCTTTATGTAATCCAAACGAACCATGTCATTATGTTTGCCGGAAGCATTTTTCTCTGCCGCGCGACGTTTAATCTCCGGATAAAGATCATTTCCATCCTTATCCTCTATTTCTAAAAGCCATCCCATATGATTAATCCCTGCAATTAATTCTCTTCTGCCGTCCAATTTATCATCCATTCCCAATCCTTTTAAAAGATGTTCTGAACAAACCTGTACGCTGTGGCATAAACCAATGGTTTGTATTTTCGTATATCTTTGCATAAATCCCGTGAGGATAGCCATCGGATTCGTATAGTTTAAAAATAAAGCTTTAGGACATACTTCTTCCATATCACGTGCAAAGCTCTCCATTACCGGTATAGTCCTAAGCCCTCTCATGATACCACCAATACCCAAGGTGTCTGCTATGGTCTGCCTTAACCCAAATTTTTTCGGAACCTCAAAATCAATAATAGTACAAGGATCATATAACCCAACCTGTATTGCATTTACAACAAAATTTGCTTCCCTTAAGGCTTCCTTTCTGTTTTCCACGCCCAAAAAAGTCGTAATCTTAGCACGATCAAAATTTACGTTTTTGTTGATTGCTTTTAATATAATTTCCGAGTCCTCCAACCGCTTCGCATCGATATCATATAATGCTATCTCTGCATCACAAAGAGATGGAGTACACATGCAATCACCCAATACATTCCTAGCAAATACGGTACTTCCAGCCCCCATAAAAGTAATCTTTACCATAATTATTTCTCCTTATTATTTGTAAATTTATATATTACATTGTATAATATCAGTGGAGATTTCAATATGCCATATGTTTCGAATACTTGTCATTATGTTGACTCCAGCAAGATAAGCACTTGTATTACAGCATAGTAGTTAGTTTCGGAATAAAGCTGCTCGTTGCCCTTTTATATTGAGCAACACTAATATCTAAGAAATACATTAATAGAGGAAAGCGATTATAATGAATACAACCGTTTCAAATGATAATAAGGAATCCACTCGTATTCCAATCACCCTATACTATTGTGGACACGAACAATGTTACCCATCTCATTTCTTTGGGCCCGCTATACGTCCCCACTATTTATTCCACTATATTTTACATGGTAAGGGAACCTACCAGGTATACGGATCTACTTATCACCTTAAAGAAGGTGATGGATTCCTAATAACACCGGGAGTATCAACTTTTTACTGTGCAGACAATTCGGATCCTTGGGAATACTGTTGGATTGGTTTTGATGGATATGATGTGAAATCCATTCTTGAAAACTGCGGTCTAACTGAAACTAATCTGATCTATTATGGTTCAAGTAATGCGATATTAGCAGAAAGCTTTTTAAAGCTAATTGATAGTTTTTTGGATAGTAAGGGTAATGAATATACCTACTTAGGGCTTCTATATTTATGTTTCTCTCACATGTATTATTCCGATGGAAGTAGAAATCAGTTAATCCAAGAAACACACATGTCAAAAGCACTGAACTTTATTCATCATAATTACACCTACGATATCAAGATAGGGGACTTGGCCAATTACCTATGCATTGATCGCACATATCTTTATAAATTATTTATTCTTTATAAAAAAGTCTCTCCCCAGCAATACTTGATAAACTATCGTTTATATGTAGCTGGTAAAATGCTTCGCTATTCTGCTCTAAATGTTACAGAGATAGCTTACTCCTGCGGCTTTAAGGATGCCTCCTCTTTTAACAAACATTTCAAGAAACTTTACCACATAGCTCCGCTGAAATTTCGTTACAGTACTGATGAAGTTCTTGAATAGTAGCGTTTACCTGCTTAATCCTCATTATTAAAATAATCTAATAAAGGATATACCATGACCGAGAATTTTGAGTTGTAATTAATAAACCCAATCAGCAAAATAACCGATTGGGTTTATTTTTCAGGCAAATATCACTGACACTTTATTATTTCACCTATTTGCTATTATGTTTTTTCTTCTGAAAGATCACTACCGCTGCGGCAGCACAAACCACAACCACCACAATTACTATAATTATAACCGGAAGGGGACTGTTCTCATCAGTGCCTGTACCACTATTATCTACAGGTGTCACTCCTTGTTCCTCATCGGCAGGCGCAAGTGTAGGTGCCGTAGTAGGTGCGGTAGTTGGGGTTGCTATTTTAGTTGCATCCACATAGGTACCGGCTACCTCAAAATGTCTGTTAGGAAACGCGGCATATGCCTGAAGATTCATTTCCTGTGTGTTATCATCCACTGTCACATAGAATAAATCAGTGTCCGCCAAACCATCAGCAGCTTCGCTGCCACTATATGCATTGGTATCATCATGAACATGAGTTTCTAAAGCCAATACAACTTCCTCAAGCGCTTTATTTCTATAGGAAAAGGTTGTTGTACCATCTGCATTAGGAATAAATTCGCCAAATCCCTTGGTTGTAGCAATTTCACCGTTATTTGATAAGGTAACCATTTTCGCATTTAAATCTTCTAAGGAGTCAAAACTGAACTTAATATTGATTACATCTGCTTCATGATCTTCGGTCAGTTCATCTTCCTCATTATCATCCCATTTTTGTACCGTTTCTTTACGGGTTTCCAATTCAAATTCAATAGCCTTTGACTCTCCAAACGCCTTAATTGATTGCATAACTCCATCAATTCCATTTGCCAGCTGCGTATTTGTATCATCATCAGAACGAATAAATAAATCAAATGCAAATTCACCGGCACCTGTTTCTGTGGAAATATTTAAATAAGCAGATACTTTACCTTTCGCACATCCGGCTAAGGTCAGACAAACCATCATTAATAACAAAATGACAATTAATTTTTTAAATTTTCTCATATACCCTCCATTAGGACTATATCAATTCTCTAGAGAATGTGCGCCAATTATTGATGGTCAGCAATTACGTATTTGGGTAAATCATGAACAACACCTTTTAAAGCCTCAACTTCGCTCTGATAGAACTCATTCGCCTTCGCAGTTAATTCATCCGCAATATCTGCTGCAGATAATTCGGGCGCAGACCAGTTTAATATTTGACCCATATACCCTTGCTCACTTAACCAATTTGTAAAGGTCTTATAACCTGGATAAGAATCCGAAACATCATAACCATTTTCGATAGAATTCATAATTGCATCAATACCATCTTTGTTCTTATATGCAATGTAGAACTTTTCTTTTGTCTCCTGTGGAATTTCAACATTAGGTAATTTATCAGGAATTGTATCATTATCTATATAAGCCTGAACCTTTACATCCCAACCTTCCGGGCTAAAGGTTAACCATTTTGCTAATTCGTAAGCTTCACGTGGATATTGTGTTTGAGCACTAATACCAACTACGTCAGAACTTACAGGCACCTTACCATTTGCAGTCGTAGGGAAGGGATATGGTATCATATTAGAACCCGAAGTCATTAATTCATCATAAGACCAGAAGTAATCCAGGTTAATCGCAGTATAACCAGCTTGAGCCATCCAGGTATCACTTGCACCGAGTGCCGCTTCCTTTTCTTCCGGAGTAGCTACATCATACACACCTTGTACATGCAACTTATTTCTTAACTCAACCATATCAATCCAGTCCTGTGAGAACAGATAGCCTTCTCCTTCTTTATAACCGAACTGACCTCTTTGTCCATTCTTAATAATATCCGCAAAATCAGGAAGTACGTCTACATTAAACATGGTTGCCTTACCAAGACCGTAACGCATTTCCTCCGGATGCGTAATTCTTTCAGCAATTTCCATTGCCTTGTCAAAGTTCCACTCCTCATAGGTTGGAAGCGGTTCATTGTACATATCAAAATAATCCTTATTCAGCATTGCAATATTCGGTAAGGAATTTGTTGCAAACATTGTTCTTACACCATCAGTCACACCAAGGTTTTTAATATAATCAAAAACCAAATCAGTCTCTGGATCATTATCATACAATTCAGTAATATCCATTAACCAGCCATTCAAAGTCCAGCCAACCTCATCCATAACCATGAAACAGTCAGGGAGCATACCACTTTGCGCCATTACATAAAAATCATCCTGATATGTAAACGCATTCATGTTAACCATATAAACTGTAATATTCGGATACTTTTCCATAAAGGCATCTGCCATTGCAGTTGCAACGTTTGGATCATCGCCCCAGTTAGCATAGGTTAGCTCGATTTCATCCGTGGTCATCGGAGGCAGTCCCTGTGGTTCCGGTGTAACTTCCACGTCTCCTCCATCATTATTCTGATCCACTGCTTGAGTCGGTTGTTTTGAATCATCATTTGTCTTATTGCTGTTACTACAGGCGGTAGACATTATAATCATAGCCACCATTAACAGCAAAGATATTCCCCTCTTGATTAGTCCTTTCCTCATAAAACCATTCTCCTTTCAATTCAACAAGTTAATATATTATAAAGTTTCCTTTATAAACGTAAGAAACAGTTCACCCGTAACTGTTCAGCTTTAGAACATCACGAGGCGTTTTATGCAGCAATTACTCACCTGTAATACCGGTCTTTTCAACTCCCTGTACAAAATATTTCTGCATAATAAAGTACAGTATTAAAATAGGTACAATTGTTATCAGTACTGCTGCTGCCTTAATTCCTTCATTAACAACGTTATAAGCTCCACCTGCCATAGATCCGGACTGCCCATAAAGTTGATCAAAATTGAAGGCAAAATTTCTTAATTCCAGCAGCAAAGTAGTAATTGTCTTCGCTGACTTAGTTGCATTTCCCATATAAATACTAGTTAAATAAGTTTCATTCCAATACCATACGACAGAGAGCAGAAATGCTACGATATAAGCCGGTACTGCTGCACGTATCCCAATTTTATAGAATATTCTGATATATCCAGCACCATCAAGCTGTGCTGCCTCATCCAGCACCTTAGGTATTGTTTTGAAAAACTGGTAAAAAATTAACACTAAGATTGCACTTTTCAATCCCTGTCCCAAAAATGCCGGAACAATAAACGCCGCCATCGAACCAATATAGCCATATTTAAGCAGCAGCTGATACATAGATGGCATCAATACTTGCTGCGGTAAAATAAAAGTGATAATCAAGACCGCAAAGACGATCTTCTTTCCAGGAAACTGAAATCTTTGCAAGGCATATCCTGTAAGTGAACAGGTTATAATCTGGCCTATGGATGGAATTAAAGCCAGCAATACACTATCCTTCATAACCTTAAATACATGCAGCGAATTAAATGCCTGACTATAATTAGATAATGAAAACTCTTTCGGAATCCAGTTAACAGTCGTATCTACCAAATCATTGAGTGATTTAAAGCTGGTTGCAAGCATGTAAAGAATTGGGTAAAGATAAATGAAACTGAAGATGCATAACAGCCCATAGGTAAGAAGGCTCTTTACAAATCCCATCCTTCCGCCGTATCCAAAGAGAAAGCTTCTTAATCTGAGTCGTATTTCATCGTAACTAATTTTTCCGTCTTTATTACGAATTCTTTTAAAATAAACCTTACTCATGAATCAGCCTCCTTCTTCTTTGTTTCCGTTGTAATCGTCTTCTCTGTCTTTCTAGTTTTTTAAACTTTTTGCGTTCTGTCTCTTCTGAATGCTTATCAACAAACAGCAGCAGAATGAGTAAGAGTAATAGCAGGATAACCGCCGCATAGATCCATGCCATGGCACTGGCTATACCGTATCCTCCATTGATTGCATCGAACATTTTTGTTCTTATATATCCAACAATTTCATTGTTATCAAAGGTTGCCAGCGCTACCAAGGTATAAATCGTTGTAACGAAAGTAATATTCTTTAAGGAAGGCAGTGTTATCTTCCAAAAACTTTCCCAGGCAGAAGCACCATCAATGGAGGCAGCTTCGTATATGTTAGGGTCTACTTTTTGAAGTCCTGCTAAAAATATCAGGATTTGAACTCCCGAGAACCACAGAATCAGTATTATTTCACCGAAAATAGATACAATCGGCTGGGCAAGATATCGTGGAAGAATACTCCTTAGAATATTTTCAAGTCCTATCTCCTGCAGCATCGGTACAGTTGCCATCTGCTGATTGGTAAATTCGGACATTACCGGTCCGCTAGAGATAACTACCGGAAGAAAAAACAAAACTCGAAATATTCCTTTTGCCTTAATCTTCGTATTCAGCATTATTGCTACCATCATGGAAAATACGATAATTACAGGCAAGCTGAACGCAGTTTTAACAGCAAAGTTAATTATATTTTCAATGAACCAGGTATCACTTAATGCAACTTTAAAATTCTCTATCCCATAAGGTGAAAGCACTAACCCCTGCAAGGTCACCTTTACTTTACTGGTAGAAAAATGAAGGCTGCTTGCTAATGGAAAACATACAAATATGATTAGACCAACTAGCCAAGGTAACAGAAATAGATACGCAATTAACTGATGTCTTTTTATAAATCTTTTCACTTTATACCACCTCCGTATTCACGTTCCAATCATTCCACCACTTTGTATGATTTAGCAGCAATCTCAACATCGTCAGCCTGTTTTGACTTTGAAGAGTAATTCACATAAACCCGAACTCCGTTATCATAGGTGACACGAACAAAATCCGTTTCCAAAATTTGATGCTCTACGATTACTGCATCCCTCACTTTTTCATTTAATAACTTCAAATTATCATAGGATTCCACCATTCTATCTTTGAAATCATCAAATTTGGACGTAAATATATAATCCAGAGAAGTATTCATAAGCCTGGTATTGTCTTCCTTAGTAATAATATAATTCGGAAATACACCCGACTCTGCCAGTTTAAGTTCATAGTCTGTTGGTGCGGCATTCAAGTTACAATACTCGGAATACATTGGGATATAACCTTTTAACACCATGGACAAAAAAGGAATTTCTGCTTCCGTATAGGAATAATTCGATCCGGATAAAGGCAGATTGTAGATACCCTCTGCATATTTCCAAAGATAATCATAGGGTGCATCCATGTATAACTGCAGCTCCTCACTGACACTCTTTAGCACCTGCATTTGCTCTAACTTCGTCTGCTCACGGCCTACTACCTTATCATTAGATAAGTAAGTATAGAGATTATTTGTAATACCGGATATCGCCAATGAATTTAGATTCAGGTTCTTATATTCAGGCATTACCTCTGTTGATAATTCTAATAACTTTATTGGAGTCAAAAAGTAACTGCCATCGTCATAAATCAGCTTATCAATTCTCTTAACAATATCTTTGCCGGTATCATAAATCTTGCTTTTCGAAGCTGTGCCAAAGTCATCATATAAGGACAATTCAACATTGTTCATATCACGAACTTTTTCAATTAATGTCTTTAACCCTTGCTTACCACCCAGCATACGTTCCATCTCGACATCAGAAATCGGAAAACTATCATCATATCCACCTTTCTGCCAGCCGCGATAGATTAAGTTAATACCCTCTACACCCTTGTTCTTCAGGTAATCCAACATATCCACCGCGTCCTCGAAGGTGGTCATTGCAAAGGTTCGATCCGAGATAATCCCGTCCTGATTTTCTGCACCTATCACATCCAGTCCGATTTTATATGCATTCTCTTGTCTTACTAATACACCATGTTCAATTAGGTAATCTCTATAAATCTGTGCCATTTTATTATAGGATGCATCCTCTGACATATAGTAATAGGAAATATAAATATCACTTCCCTTTAAATTCTTCTCATATGCCGCAATACCTTCCGACCCATTCTTACTGGTCTGGTGTATATAAGAATCCCTTAAGTAGAATTGAGAACTAATCCAGTTATAACTCGTCGATACGCCATTAGGATAGGCAATGATATTCGCATTCTCCTGCCCTCTTTTAATCAATCCCATAAAGCCCGTTTGATCCTCCGAATACACCATTCCATATAACGGAATATAAATTGGTTCTGCATCTACTGGGTCGGGATACCCTGCATCATATTTTTTTGAAACAGCGTCAATTCCTTTATCTTTTCCATACACCCTGGCTGAATAAGGCGTAGTAAACCGTCCATTATTATCTTCCAGAGATACAATTACACCCGAACCATCCGGAATAAACATATATCCTTCTTTTTCATCCAGATTAGTGGAACCCAAGAACGGATAGATAAAAACTGACGACAACTTATCAATCTGATCTCCGACGGTATCCTGTATGCTGTTACTGGGAAGATAAACATCAATACCATCGTTGGTCAGAAATACCTCCATTTGCAGCTTTACCTGCTGCTCTTCTTTCTTAACTCCGACAACAGTCATATCCACATCAACCGAAAAACCATCTTCAAAATAAGTAATAGCCTTATTAACATTATCCGAATACATGGTATAGCGCACCGTTTGTCTTGTTCCACTCTTTAACATCTCAATTGATAAACCAGAAGCCATAAAATCTTCCCAGGCTTTCAGGTTTTTATCATTACCCTTGACCGTTTGCGCGGTTCTTAGGACTTTTCCTGTCTCTTTGTCCATAAGGATTATGCTTAATCCCTCTTCTTCAAAATACATTTTGTATTTATCATTTTGAGCAATCAGGAAATGTTCTTCGAATTTATCCTTATAATCCGGTTCTGCCTCCAAACGATTCTTTAATTCCAGCGCACTCTTTTCCACCTCAAGTACCACTTCTGTTTTTAACGCTTTATGTACAATCATAACAATTACCAAAACAACGAATACCAACAGCAATGCTCCGAGTATTAATTTCTTTCTATTCTTAATAACCGACACGATACATCACCTCTTTCACTAACGAATACACGAAGTCTAGTAACTGATTTAACATAAGATAAATAATAAAGATAATGACAGCCATGACCAATGCGGTAACCAGAGTAATCAATATATTCTTAACAACACCCGAGAACGAATAATTGTGAATTTCTGCAATCATCAGGAAAATCAGTAGAAAGGTCCAGATATTAATTACCGAATTACCTATATTCAAAATAACTGCTTCGTTCAAAGTCAATACATGTGTTAATACAAAGAGAATGGGTTTGATTAAGATATAGGGCATAAAGGTATATGCAACCGACATATATACCACCTTTAAGGAGCCCTCGCCCTCTCTGATTGTGCTGACCAGATAATTACAAACTACCAAAAACAGTACCAATCCACCTACGGAGAATAAATCAAACAACACATTGAAATATCCCTCTTCCGTTACTTTAAAGATGTAGCCTGCATAATATCTGTTAACTATAAAAATGATAAATGCCACGATATAAACGATGGTTGCAGAAACCAATGACGTCTTCCGCTGAAAACGAATTCCATAATAGCTGTCAATCGGATGCCTGATAAAAGCCCCCATGTATCTTAGTTCCCTGCAAAGCTTAATGCTTTTAAATTCTTCAATTACGTCATCAACTTTTTTAAAGTATCCATACTTCTTCTTAAGAAATCTCAAAATCTTGTTAATGATATAGATAATGAGCAGTATAAACACACAAGTAATAATATTTTTATTTAACCATTGATTACGTATCTGCCAGAAGGATTCTGAATACCCTGCTTTGTATCCGCCAAGATAATAAGCCTCCATGGCGGCACCATAATTTCCCAGCTTATATTCCGCTTCACCAAGTCCCCGATAAGCATATTGGAATACTCTATTCTGCTTCAAGACCTGTACCCAGGGTTCTCGGCTCTCAGCATAATGTCCGTTATAGTACAAATCAAAAGCCGGTATAAAGCTCAGCTTAAAATCAGAGGGTTTAAAAACCTGAATTTCATTCTTACTTGAGTCCAGCACATACAACTTTTCATTTTCGTCAAAGGTAATACCGGTTGCATTGGTAAATAAACCAACTCTGGAGGTTCCATCATCTTTTCCTCCAAAGACAAATAACATGCCCCCATCTTTGGAATATTCAATAATAAATCCATCCTGGGAAATCACATAGATACTTCCGTTGTTGCTGACAGTCACATCCGTAGCTATTGAATCCGCATGATTATTCAAGATTACGGAGCCTGCCATATTTAATTTCTTTAAGCCATCCTCATTACCGGACTGTCCTTGGGTAATTGTATAAATCAGTCCATCCAGATCCGAGCCCAGGTTTGTCGGAGTTTTAGGATGATTTTTTATTTCATTTGCTAATTGCTCTTTTGAATAAAACTTTTTACGTATCATATCCAGTAAAGTTGTTTTCGTCTTATTTGCACCAAAGTAGCCTAAGAAATATCCATCATTACTTAATTGAATAATGCCGTTGGTATTACCATTTGATACGACATATAGATTTTCAGCAATATCAACCGCTACTTTTACCGGCTGAAATTTTGAATTCTTACCAAATAACGGTTCCTGGGGAATAGAATATTCTTGAAGCAATTCACCTTCATAATTGAATTTAAACACCTTCTCCGCCACTCGATCCGCCACATACAAGGACTTACTTTCCTGTCCCAGGCAGATTCCCTGTGGTGCTTGTAAGGTTCCCTCTCCAATGATACGAATTAAATTACCTTCATAATCAGAAACAACAATTCTTTTATTATCCGTATCTGCAATGTACAAATACTTATTATAGGTGTCCGTTGCAAGGTCTTGCGGATTCTTTAGTACCTCATCTCCCACCTTTGTAATCGTATACTCCGGAAGATAGGGCAATTGAGAATCCACAAGTCCCTCCGGTGACATTGTTTTTGCATGATAGGTTGACTTAGTAGATGCCTGTACCGTAGCCGGGAGCATCAGCATAAGTATTATTACAATGCAAATAACTCTACTTATTGGTCCAATATTCTTCATCGTTCGCTCCTCTTCTACTTTAATCCAGAGTGTGCCATCGTGTTCATAACGTTACTCTGCATTAAGATAAAGATCACTAGATTCGGTATAAACATAATCAGAGCAGAAGCTGCTGCCATACCCTGACCGGCAACCGCATTGGCATTACTCGACAAGGTCCCCATATAGAACCCAAAGGTTCGGAGGCTTTCATCATCCACGTATAGAGTGGAAGTAGCCATATTGTTCCATACACTTTGGAACGATAAAATAATTACCGTTACAATCGCTGGTTTAATCATTGGAAGTATTATTTTATGGTAAATTCTAAAGTGGCTTGCTCCATCCACTACACCAGCCTCAATCAATTCATCCGGTACCTGCCCAATAAACTGGGTAACCAGGAACAGACCCACCGGCATTGCTATAATCGGCAAAATATGAGCCCAATAGGTATTTAAAATATGTAATTCATTTATAATCAAAAAACTTGGAATAGCAACAGCACCACTAACAAACATAAGCGCTGCAGTATTTATGTTCATAAACATTTTCTTTCCTTTAAACTTCAGCTTTGCCAAAGCAAAGCCAGCTGCAGTGCTAAAGATAACCGAGCAAAACACAACTCCCGTGGTAACAAGTATGCTGTTAAACAAATAGCGTGTCCACGGAATAGCAGAACCACTTGACATTTGCAAAAGATTTCTGAAGTTATTCAACGTGGGGTTCTTAACAAAAAACCTGGGTGGATAAGCAAATAATTCATCCATCGGTTTAAAGGCATGACAAAATATATATACAATTGGAATACCCATAATAATTGCAGTTGGAATTAAATAAATATAGAATTTCCATTCTCCCTTTTTCATCTGAAAACTGCGCACTGATTTTTCCCTCCTAGTCCTTTTCAATAAATAGTTTCCGTGCCACAATAGAAAATGCATAAATCAATAACAAAAGTAGTACGGATCCAGCTGCAGCGTATCCCATTTCATATCGAATGAAGCCATAATCATCAATATGTGTGACAAATACGGAACCAGCATATAACGGAGTAGGATTAGAACCACTCAAGGTGACACCAATGTTTCCTAATTGGAAGGAACCTACAATCTGCATAACAGCACCAAACATTAATTGCGGTTTCATATTTGGTAAGGTTACGTAGATAATTTCTTGAAAACGATTTTTCACACCATCAATTCTGGCTGCTTCGTATTGAGATTGATCAATATTCATGATACCTGCCAACATAGCCAGGAAACCGATACCCATACTGCTCCATAACGTAACAAGAATCATGATGGGCATTAACCATACAGCGCTTTGAAGAAAGTTGATCGGAGTATCAATTAAACCAAATTCTAATAATTTTGAGTTAATATACCCATATCTATCACCACTAAAGAGAACCTTCCATACTACTTGCATGGCAATACCGCTGGTCATTGACGGAGAGTAGATGATAAGTGCTAATATCGTCCGCATCCCTTTGGAAACCTGCGAAAGAGACCAGGCAAGAAAGAAGGAAAGCATATATCCGATCGGCCCTGTGATTACCGCAAATACTATAGTATTTGGTAATATAACCTGCATGAAAGTTGAATCATTTGTCAACCATCCAATATAATTTCGAAAACCAACAAAATCCGGCAACTCCAGGGTATTAAAGTTCGTAAACGAAAGACCAATAGCAGCCAAAACTGGCAGCAAAATAAATATTAAGAATAAAATTACATATGGAAACATAAATACATAAGGCGTATTTTTGCCATGAAATATTTTATTTTTTAATTGCTTCATGTTAATTTTCTCCTGTTATCCACTCACTCACCCTTAAGCCACTTTTCTAATGTTTCTTCCGTAATGATTGGGTACTCTTTCACTATCTTGCCATCCTTCATATAGCCAAATTCTTCTGCCTTTTTTCGAACCTCATTATCAATATTTCTAATGGCCTCTGTTATGGTACCTCTTGAGTTTTTCCCGCTTAGAATTATATTGTTAAAGGTATTACTAAGCTCACGTTCAATCATATAGGTGCCTGGTATTCTTTGAGTCTCTTTAATCCAGGACATCATCTCAAGAATTGTGTCTTTATGTTCCCTTTTAATTGGCAGCTCCTTAAAAGCTTCAATATTGGCAGTCATCCATAAATATTCTTTTCCGTAAGCAGCCTGAAGAGAATAGGAGAAATCCACCTGCACCTCTTTACGAGTCCACCACTCTACATATTTGAGTGCTTCCTCTTTCATATCCGAGGATTCAAATATCGCTAACCCTTCTGCCGCTCCATTCACATAACGAACTACCTCATTTTTCTCCTGATCATAAACACCAGGATATAAGGAAACATTCCAGCTATCCGCTATTTCAGGTGCTGCATATAAAAGTTGAATATAAGTACTTGCTCCGGATATACCGATTGGAACAGAACCATCTCTAAAATGTTGAAAGAAGCTGGCAACTTCATATGGTGCATTATAAACAGTAAATAATTTAACCGCTTCATCAAGACCTTTTAACGACTTCTGACTGTCTAACTGTATATCTGCAATGGAATCACCGAAGACTTCACCGCCATACTGATATATGTAAGGCAAGGTTGTCGATAAAGGCTTAATTCCAAACGTAAACTGTGAAATGTGAGTGGCGTAGTTCATTCCGTTTCTTTGCAGGTTCGGCAACATCTTGTACACATCCTCCCAAGTATCCGGAGGTTGGAGAGCGTTAGCTTCCAGGATGTCGGATCTATAGTAGGTAACCAGGAAATCAAAGGTTTCCGGCACCGCATAAATTCCATCTTCCACTACACTTGGCATAAACAGAGACGGTTGAAAGCGTCCTGCTATTTCACTAAAATCCTCGGTGGTTCGAAAATCCATCAAGGCTCCTCGAATAGCCAAATCATATACGGACGACATACTAATAGAAGCTGCCACATCCGGGGCGGTTCCCGCTGCTTTTGCCAGAACCAGTTTATTCTGATCCGGCATCAAAGAAAGCTTCACCTTTATTCCCGTTTCCGGTGTAAAGGATTCGTCCACCATTTTCTGCATAATCTCCACATATTGCCTGGAGCGATTCACCCAAACATTTAGTACACCCTCTTCTTGCTTAGAGGACTTTGCATAATCCTTGCTAAAGAAGGAAAGAAAAAATCTCTTAATACCAGAGAATAGTTTCGAGAAAAATCCCGGTTCTTTACCAAGATCTGCACTTTCCTGGTAAATATATATTTTGTCCAAATCCAGTTCGCTTTTGTACATATTCATAATTGCACTTGCAAGCATTCCTCTGGCTGAAGTAGTATCATCATTCAATATTTCAATATTCGCCGGTATATCATTTGGCTCTTTTGCTAATTTTCTTAAACTTTTTTCGGCTGTTAAGAAAGAGGTATATTCCCCAATCTCATCTTTATTGTTTATCTTGCACAGATTCTCCCATTCCGCATGGATCTCATCCGCCCAGCCAGTTAATCGTTCCTTAATGTCAGGTATGTATTCCTCGATCTCAAAATCTCTATATTTATCTTCTTCGCCTCCACCGGTCAGCTTTTTTACCTGCAGTGACAAATCATTGATTTCTTTTACAATTCTTTCAAAGGTATAAATTGCATCCGATACCGTTGTAAGTGAAACAACAAGACTAATCTCGTGGGTTCCTTCTTCAAGATAAACTGCAATCTTGTTACCATCTGCTCCCTTTATAGATGTTTTGGCAAACTTCGTACTATATTTGAAGGGCACCGCCTCCATCTCACTGTACAATATTTCATTGTCCACATAGACATCTCGGTATAAGTTAGCACTTATTTTATTGGATTGACGATAGTGAAAGCCTATGTAATAATATCCCGCTTCCTTTACATCAAAATTATAATTTAATTGCTGCCCACCTTCCTTAAAGGAACCTGCATCAATCATATTTAATACAATCTTGCTGTCTTTATAGGGAGTAACCGCTTTATTGAACTCACCCTTTGCCCGTATGGAAGGATCGTTTTTGCTCGTGGGACGTTCTGCTTCTATGGTAATCACTTCATCACCTTCAGCAATTGTGTCAGCCTGATAGGACTGATGCTCTTTCGCACCATACAGAGTTAGCTTTCCTAATAACAACGAGCGTTCATAGTTCTTTAAGGTTATTTGATTCTCGCCTGCTTTTAAATACACGCCAAGCGGACGAGTAATTCGAAAGGAAGTATCATTAATATAGGAATTTAGCCAACCCTGATATTTATCCGCTTTCTTGATAATTTCATTACCATAACGATCATATGCGAGCTCTGAATAATCGGTGACCCAATTATCTTTTAATACAAAGGACCTAAGCTCATAATACGGATATTCTCCATTTATCTGCATAGACAACTCTGCGGGCAGCATACTATCTGTCAATGTATAGTAATCAAAATTAAAATAATATAATCCTTCCTGGGGTACGTTGATTTGAAACTCCAAGGTTTTATCCGCATCAAGAAGTACTGCATCACCTTCATATCCCTTGTTATCCGTCACAATCAGATTACCTAATTCTGATGTCTGAGCGAGATTATAATCCAAAGGATCCCCCTTATATTCCTTTCCTTCATATTGATCAGAAACATAGTAATAGCTGGAATCTTCAATATTTCCAGATAAATAATCCGTATTATCTGTACTTTCTTCTTTCTCAACTTCTGTAGCTTGTGCTAATGACGGCGTGTTAACGCTACATAATATCAAAGCGAATATCAATACAAAGCTAAGTAATCTTTTTATCTTACTACACATTTCCATACTCCTTTCAAGAAGCTACGTGCTGTTGTCTACTCCACTGTGTATAACCGTAAAAAGGTTGGATGAGAGTACTCCATTGTTGTTGATGTAAATCCAAAATCATTAATGGGAGGTAGATTTGAGGCAGAAAAATGATAGGTGATAAGCAATTCTCCTTTTCTCGATATAGCCGGCTGTGCTTTCGCATTATAATTCCATTCCTCAAACATAACGTTATGATTATAGTCATACCCCTTGTATTCATTTTGTGATAATTTATATTTTTCCACCGCATAGTAAAGATTTATTGGCGAATCAAAACCTTTGGTCAAATCCTCCGATAGTGCCATTTGAACTTCTCCATCAATGCTATTTCTGGTAAACACATTGATATATTTTTCTTCAAAGGGAGCAGAGTTAAGGTAGGAGACGCTAAATTCATTACCCGGGCGATACCTCGTCAGTTCCGCTTCTTTGCTTAGAATTACATTGATATCCTCTGACCAGTCACTGCCAGTCCAATAGAAAACCTTATTATATTTTGGAAAGTCAGACTTTTTAATCTTTGCCATAACCATGTGACCATTAACGGCTCTGGCAAAGGTATAAATCCAATCTTTATCTTCACCCGTACCCTCTAATAAGGTATCAAAATTAATTTCAACATCATTAACTACCTGGTAATTTTTATTGTATTCTTTCACCACGGTTGGATATCTGTTTTGAAAATCAGGAAAACCAGTTTCCGGGTTAATTATCGACTCCAGCAAATCAGCTCCAAGTATAGATAGACCCGAAAAATGATTACCCAAGGTATATAGGGAAGTTCCAATTACCGTAGAATCTGCCAGCCAGTATGCTCCTGGAACCAAATCTCCGCTTTGATTCTCATCATTGGCATACCCATTAAGTGCAAATTGAGACTTTGTGGGATCTGGATTTGTTCCTGAAATCATTAAAAACGATTCATTAATCATTCCCCGGTGATTCATATCATAACCATAGTTGGGTGTAAAGTTAGCATAGTTTTTCATGTTACCCTGCATGGTGTCCTGAAACGTAATGAAGGTTTTACTATCCTCTGTCGCAGAACCTTGGGACTGACTATCCTCTTCCGTTCCTATATTAATAGCATGAATTCCATCTGCTGCCAGCCAGCCGTATGGACTATAGGAATCAAAGTTAGCATTCTGATAAGGAAACAGCCCTGAAGAGGAAAGCAATCCACTCCAGTTTCTTTCGGGTTCTACTGCCCAGCCCTCTCCTAAAGAAAGACGAACCTCTGACAGTCCGTATCCAATATCCTCTCCTGCAAAATTACTTTTTACTTTTATTTTCAGGTGTTGTGCATGAAGATTTTCGAGATCAATTGTTAAGGTTGCTGGAATTTCATTTTCGCCAGAAGCCATTTCCATAGTATAACTACCAAATCTTTTCCATTCACCACCATTAAAATTAACACCTTGTTTTGCACTGATGGTACAGGGATCACCAGTAGTATAATAAAGTGTGAACTCTTTCACCCCGTGTTTCAGATTATCCGGATTGTTATAATTCCATATTTTCATTTCTTTCAAAGGATAATTGCCATCCAGATTGATTATTATCATTGAATCCTTATCGTCTGCATCGGAATACCACATATCTTCCGGGTCATTATTATGTGTACTCTCAATTTCCTCAAGACTTCTCATCCCTAAGTTATTAAAAGCATTCTCAACCTGATCCGCATCATTTCTAGGAGTAAATGCGTCTACAGTTAAAAGGTCACCGCCCAAGCTGCTAACCTTGTTACGAAAAGCTCTAATTTCTGATAGTCCATGCCCATCTCCGCCCCAGTTAGAGACAGGTATTATTTTTATATATCGAGCAGGAATACCCGCAAAATCTATAGAGAATGCATCCTCATTTATCGTTGACGGCATATTTCCCTTGTTATTCTTATTTTCCTCTTCGCTGCATCTTGACAGCTCAAAGCTTTTTGTCCCGAGCCGATTCCACTTAACGTTATCGTTGGAATAGTAAATATCCATTTCTTTTATTCCCGAGTCCAAATCATTCTTTGCATTATAATTCCATAAGTACATTTTTCCGAGCGCTTCTGTCTTTCCAGTATCAAAAACAAAAGCACCTTCTTCACCAGACTTATCGGTAAGATACATATTCATTGCAGCATCATTATGCAGATGATTTGCCGCCCACAAACCGCTCATGCCGCTATTATTCACCAATTGTTCCGCGCCTTTATTTAATGCTTTTAGGGTAAGTGCTTCCCCAAGAACCACTCTGAACTGATCTTCTGACTTTACAGAGGATAAACCATCCACCTCGTACTTCCCATATTGGCTATCACCATGATTGCTCTCTTTCTTACTGCAGGCTGTGAACACAAAGCATAAAAGACTTATTATAATAAAGATCGTTAAACATTTTCTATGTTTTTTAATCATATATCTTCCCCACAAGTAATTTAATTAATAACTACTTTAATTAACACATATAAGCTTTATATATCAAATTATATTATACTTTATATGTTTTTAATACAGATTATATTATACATTATAGTATGTAATTAATCAATATAGTTTTTCTTATTTGTATGCTTTTTTACTAATTATCTTACGTTTATACTTATATATTTAATCGTTATTTACAAGCAATTTTTATTATTAATATATTAAAGTATATTTTATGCATTATTAATAATACTTTATTATAAAAATACTAAGTTTGTATTACTCTTGTTTAATAACACAAACTTAGTGAACTATCTATTTTACAACGAATTAAATAATCATTTTAAATGTCTTTACTTCAAATGGTTTCATCACAGTGGACAGTTTATCCGTTCCCTGTGCAAACAACTCTTCATCTCGCTCAATCATATTGCACTCGTAAATGTCCTTGAAGGTTTTCACCAAATCAACAGTAACCAATCCACTTCTGCCTTTCTTCTCTGAAACTCTAAGTATGTATCCTTTACCATCTTCTGATTTTTTTAACGCCTCAAGTACAATATTATCCGCATCTACAGACACAAAACTCATTTCTGATAATCCCTTATCAGCAGGAACAAACGAAATCGCATAAAGCGGCTGATTTAATTGAAGACCTCTCATCAACGTTTCTGCACGTTTCCAATTCTCCTTATGAGGATAAATGGAATAGGTAAAGTAATGTTCTCCCAGATCAGATTCCGGGTCCGGATTCATTGGTCCCTTCAATAAGGTAAGCATCATTGTATTACCATTAACTTCATGACCGTATTTGCAGTCATTTAGTATACTTACTCCATAATCATCATCTGATAAATCTATAAAGTTATGAGCAGACGCCTCGAATTTTGCTTTGTCAACTTTATTGTAGCGGCAGTTTGATCGTTCTATCGTTGCATAGGCAATATCACTGGTATAATTCTTAGCATAGATATCTACATTAAATTCTACTTTTAATAGCTTTCTACGTTCCGCCCAATTGATATAGGTATCAAAATCAATACGATCCAATTCATGATACAATACAATTCTCTGTCGTATTTCCGAGGAGAGTATTTGTTTGGATATCTCTATTTCAACACATACATCTCCTTCCTTAATTCCTACAATCTTGCCACCGGCAACATCAATTTCCTGATCCACATAAGTTGCAACAATATCCCAGGCTTCATACTTACCAGGTCTATCCTCAAATAATCGAAATTTATTAGCAAGCTGCCCCTGTCTGATTACCTCTCGCTGATTGACCTTATCATACAAGGAAGTAATTTCTGCACTCTCATTGAAGGTGACGCAATATCTCTTTGTTTCAATCGTGTTAGTCACAGGAAGCGCTTTGCCCTTATCAGCAGATTTGCCTTCTACCGCATAATACACATCGTACCCTGCGGCAGGTACCTTTTCAGCAACAAATATCGTACCAACCTTACCTTCCAGACTGGTTACTGTCTGACTTTTAAGTTCAATACCGGCCTTGTTCTTCACCGTTACATCCTGATCAATCGTTACAATCGAGGTGGTTGTCTGTGCAATTGGATTGAACACAGCCAATGCATTGCCCTTGCCAATCTCTGTACTTATATTATGTAATAACGCTTCGGTTATCTCTTTCTTAACCTCTGCTCCTATTTTTAAAATCTCATCGTAGATTTTGAGCAAGTCATAATAAACACTATTGATGTGAGAGCCCGGCAAGCTATCATGGAATTGATTCGTCAGTATCTTAAGCCAGCCTTCCTTTATTTTATCTGCAGGATATTGATATCCATACATCAACTCAGCAATTGCACCAAACAGCTCAATTTCCCGATACAGATTTTCCGAATAACGATTTAATTTCTTCAAAATTGCTTTGGTCGTATATACTCCCCTATGTGCTTCCAAATAGAGCTCATCCTTATAGACCGGGAGATCCGTTGCATTTTCCATCATTCGTCCAAGAGAATCTTCCGCCTTCGATACCTGTGTACTTGGTAATCCAGGGAAGGATTTATATCTCTTAACATATTCCAGCATCTCGGTATCCACACCGCCACCGCCGTCACCCCAGCCATAGCAGTACAATACTTCTTTCACATTATACTTATCTGTGTATCGATCCCAACATGCCTTAAGGCTATCCGCCTCCATCGTTCCAATAAAATGAGTCGGAGGTACCACACCAAATACCCTGCTGCCATCCGGTCCTTCCCACCAAAAAGTATTATAGGGCCAAGGATTTGTATCGTTCCAAATATTCATTTTGTGGGTAACAAAATACTCGACACCAGATTTCTTAAGTATCTGTGGCATCGCATAACTATTCCCGAACACATCCGGCAGCCAGCAGGTTTTAGGTGTTACCCCAAAATGCTCTTCATAATATAAGGTACCGTGGAGGATCTGTCGAACGAAGGATTCCCCGGAGATCAGGTTACAATCCGGTTCACACCACATGGCCCCGATTGCTTCCCAACGCCCTTCCTTGATACGCTCCTTAATTTGTTCAAAAAGTTCCGGAAAGTTCTTTCTAATTTCTTCATACATCACCGGTTGGCTCTGGGAGAAAATAAACTCCGGATATTGTTCCATCAACCGAAGCATAGTCGCATGTGTTCTGCCTGCTTTTCGGACAAATTCAGCATAATCCCATAGAAAAACCAGATCCAAATGTGAATTTCCAATTAAACTTAACGTTCCATTTTGACGATAACTTGTGTTATCATAAATTTTTTCTTTCAGAATCTTCTGACCTTTTCTTAAGTTTTCCTTAAATACATCAACATTCTCTTCCTCAACATTGATATAAGCCACAGCTTCCTTTAAAACTCCCTTTATTTCATTTAGCAAAACCGTATCCGTCTGCGGCATGGACAAAGCATTAAAGGCAGATTTATAATCCCAGAAAATTTCTTCAATTTCAGGGTCAAGAACTGCAATATAGGAACATTCCACTTTTTTAATTTCCGGTTCCCCAGCATGCCACATATAATAGGATTCGACCTCAACATTATATTCTTCGCCACCCTCGGCACACTCCGTCAAAACCACAATATTACGGAACGGATCCAGTCCCTGATATGGCGCTCCATTAATTGTAACCAACGAGTCACCACCCAAATAAAGCTGCAATACTACTTTTTCACCTTTCAGATCACCAGGTATCACTACTTTATTTCGAAAGAAGGCACTTAATCCTTCCCCGCCCCAGGTGTCTCCAACATCAATCATTCTCCATTCCTGGTCAACAAATTCATACTCTCCAACATTCTTGTAATAGCATTCTTTGATTTGCCAGGGGGAAATCGGTCTCACAACCGGATAGATACACTCTTTTAACTCTTGTAACTTCAACTTAGTTAACTCTTCAAAGGAGAATATCCCCCTTTTCTTACCTTTAATATCTTCTCTCCATCTACCTAAGGTTTCTTCAATCCCCTCTGTAGATACAACTTGTTTCTTTATCATAATTACCTCTATTCTTGCACGTGTTTTTGTGTATATAAGTTTTGTACCAAGGATTACGCCGGCACAAAACTTTGACCTCTAATTTATCATCATATTAACGTAATTACTTCTGATGTCTTCGCAAAAGCATTGTCCTCGCCGGATAAGCGTCCGTGCAAATCCGCCTTTTTTCCATAAAATCCAGGTATTTTCTGGGTATAAACCAATTCTTTTTCTATTTTACTATGATTAAATACGCGTACCACAAATGCTTTTTCCGCTTTTAACATAGCAACCACTTCCAACGATGGATCTTCAAAACAAAGAACACTCGAACTCATCTCTTTCGGTTTTGCTATCATTGGCTGCACTATAAACGGTTCATTATTTTTCTCATTATAGAAAGGAAGACCACCCGCTTCATAATCCCCTTTATGCGTTACAAGGGAATATGCAATCTGGGTTTTGCCCTTAAGCGGTTGGTACCCCCACCAAAAACCGGCGTGATATCCAAATGCCTGCGTAAGAGAGAACTGATTCTCCACCAGGGAGTATCCATTGATATGATCACAAAGAATTCCAATACCGCAATTCTCTTTTGAATCATAAAAATCTATATATTGATGAATTATGTTGTTTTTTATCTCATCCCAGCCATCGAATCTGGTATCATATACTTCACTCTTGTAATTTTCGTAAGGAGCATGCTTTGTTATCGTAAATTTCTCCATCGGCAAAGGAATACGAATTCCCAGCTTGTAGTCCTCCCTGCAGCTGGAACGTTTGGTCCCATGAAACTCCTCACCCTTTTTTGGCTTGCCGGGATATCCTATATCCGTTTTCTCTGGAAACATCACTGAGCTGGTAAAGTCTATTTTCTTATTTCCTTCTCTGATTTCAGCAATGGTTTCAAAATTGATACCATTGAATTCACCGTTAAATTTAATTTTGGTATAAATTGGTCCATTGATTAATATTTCATGTTTCACAACACTGTTGTCATTCGAAACAAAAGCATCCTCTTCAACCTTAAAGCCCTTTAGAATACCTATAGTTCCTTCCTTTGCAACAAAATCTTTACCAATCTCCTTATCCAATAATTTAACAAGGGAACCCCCTCTGGTTACGTCAAAAACCACAGATAAAAGAGAGGTCTCCACTACAATTGTATTTTGTATGGTAGTCTTTGCGAGATTAATTTGCTGCGCCGGATTGTTCTTTAATCGCTTTACACAATAGGTGTGATACCCCACACCTTCCACGGTTGCCCGGAAGAAAAGTTTTGCCGCTGCAATACTCTTATCCTCATATGTTCTCATAACCTGAAATTGAGATGCTGTTTTTACACCCTTATCATCATATACTTCCAAGTCAAAATACCCCTTAGGCAAAGCTATCACAATTTCAGCCAGATCGGTTCTTCTTGCTCCCAGCGTATTATATACCCTCACATAACCTTCGGAGTTATTGCAGTTCTTTGCATCATCCGCTTGCATAGAATCAAAGATATTATTTTGTACTTCTGTCAGCAGTTTCTGACCTCGTGTTGTAAGATAGTCCGCACGGAAAGCCCAACTCCCTAACGGACTACCGGGTGTAGTCGCGCAGATAAAGCCATCATGATGCTGGGATAACAACAGCAGCTCCCAAGCTTCCTTTAACTTATCCTTTGCATCCTGTAATTCCATACCCTGAATTTCAGCTAAGGTTAATAATTTTTCCATTTGCAGTGTACGGTTTTCGAGCGCACTAACCTTTCTGCACATTTGTTGAAGCGTGATATTCCCCCACGGCAGAGTGCAAAGCACTGACTCTTGCGAGAATTTCACTTCACCTTCCAGGTCTTCCTTAAATCGGTCGAAATACTCTCTCCAGGTTACATATTCTACCGGTATATCATTAATCAAAGGATGAGAACTCCAGCCCAAATCCTGCAAACACATTCCAACCGGATGTTTAATTCCATTCTTCACGCACTTGTCAGCAAAATCTCTGATGACAGAGTATTCATATCCTGCAGCCTCGGTTGCACTGCAGCTTACCAGTTCCTCACATTCGTATCTCACAACGGCAGGAAGGCTTGAGCCATCCGCAGAAGTCAGGCGGACCATACCACCCTTCATCTTACCCATATAGCCACCCCAGGCAGTAGGATTTTTCAGGCTAATACGTTCATAGCCCAATTTCTTGCAGATCTGCGGCAAAGCAGAGGTAAAGCAAGGCTCCTGCACAGCATAGGTATCTACAATCACATTTTTAAAATGCTTTTGCAGTAATTCAGCACCACGAATTAATTGTCTGACATTACTTTCTCCGCCGATAGCCCAGCAAAAAGGCTGACCATAGCTCCCGCTAATAAATTCCACTCTGTTCGCTGTTTCCTCATTAGACACATAATTTTGTAACCTTTTATACACATCAAAATCCTGCAGCCTTAAATAATCCCAGCTCTCTGGTTCAATTTCCAAGCTTATCTTCCACTCCGGATGCCGTTCCATAGCATCTAATATATCTTCCCAGGAACCTTCCGGCATATGTCCTTCAATACCACCATGGTAGCCATCCACAAAATACAACTTTTCAGCCATACATACTCTCCCATCCATTCATCAGTCCGAATGTCTGCAATATCATTTGCAATACTGCCGGCATTCAAACATTGTCACTATTCGTAAGTGTTATACAAGCTTCTTACCTTAATTTGCTTCTTTAATTCCTCTAAGGTCAGCTCACAAGACAAACTATCCTTCGGCAGTCTTACTTTTTTCACTTTACCCGCAGTCAGATCAAAGATATTATCATCAAATATTACATCTGCCTCTTCCAAATCAAGTTCTACATATTTCGCAAAGGACTTACTTCTTAATTCAATTGCATAAGCGTCCTTTGTCTCTGCTACGCCAATCGCAATCTCCGGATTCTCATAATTAAAATGCTTTGACTTCACAAATATTGCAGTTCCGCCGCTAATCTCATTTCCACCCACCATTAGTTCATAAGAAAAATAGAGATTCTTTTTGTTATTTTCATCAATCACATCTGCAAAATCCAAATCTGCAAACATTTGTGTCGAAAGTTTTTCCAAAGAAACCGATATACTTCCCTCTCTTACAACTTCGGAATTACGTTGCAGAAGTTTCCAGACAAGTACACCCTCAACCTTAGCCAAAGTGTCATTCGATACATGCACCTCGACCTTCGTTCCTTCTTCGCATACAGAAGCCAGTACCGGAGCATAAAATCTTCTTGCCAGATATTGTGTCGCTTTCCAGCGATTAAAATAGTCGATGCATGCCCAGGATGCCACCTGCCAGCAATCATTGAGCTGCCATATCAGGGAACCCATACATCTGCCGCGGTTTCTTCTCCAGTGTTCTACGCCATAACGCATTCCTTCTGCCTGTGCCAATTGGGAAGCAAACAGCACCGAATCAAAATTCTTGGGATACCTGAAATTATCACCTACATAGTGGAGTATCTTTTCATTTCCTGTTCCATCCTTTTGGTGAGACTCCATAACACTCGAGAAAATATTGCGATCTTCCGGCAGAGTAAAGGTTTTTACCGTTTTGAGACCGGGAAAGGATTGAATTCCAAATTCCGAATTAAACCTTGGATGAATCTTTCTATAATGAGTCAAGGGTTCTCTTCCATGCCATACTCCCCAATAGTGAATGTCACCAAAGTTTTGATTATCCGGATCAATCAGATGTCCAAAGGAGGAAGGAGAAGCCGACCAGTAGAAGGTTTTTGGATCAAGGCTTTTCGTCAGCTCCGGTAAAAACACCTCAAACTGGTATAAGTAATCATTTTTCATTTTAGTACCGTAGCGGCCTTCCCAGCCCCAATTCGCCCAAAGCATTTCCATCTCATTATTACCGCACCACAGACCAATACTTGCGTGATTGCGTATTCTTTTCACATTATCAATTGTTTCCTGTTTAATATTCTCCTTAAAAGCATCATTGAATTCGTAAGCTTTGCAGGCATACATGTGATCTTGCCAAACAATAATTCCATATTCATCACATAAATCAAAGAAATAATCCTCCGGATAGTGACCTCCGCCCCAGACACGAATCATGTTATAATTTGCTTTTACACAACTGACAATTAATTGTTTCGTTCTTTCATAAGAGCAATTACCAAGCATTGCATCTTCCGGAATATAATCTGCGCCCATGGCAAAAATACTTTCACCGTTCACCACAAAAGCAAAACTCTGTCCCCACTGATCCCGCTCCTGCTTCACAGTTATTGTACGCAAACCAATTCTAAAGTCAGTTTCATCTATTTTCTTCTTATGATGTAATAATTCCACTTTCACCTGATACAAGGGATGTTCGCCAAGGTTATTCGGCCACCAGCGCTTTGGATTTTCTATTACAAAATCTACATGGGTTTCTTTGCCATCCAGTGGCACGCTCTTCTCGAACACCTCACCATCCGGCGCTTCCACTTTTACACATACTGTAAAATCACCTGTACCCCATCTATCTATGCCTACTCTTATATCAAGTTCCACTTTGTTATCTTGATGCTTTTGGTCCACATAGACATCATCAATTCTAGCCTCATCATAACCAATCACAGTTATCTTACGCCATATTCCCATATCTCCAAGCTTTGGGCCCCAATCCCATCCATAAGCATAGACTGCCTTACGTAGATGTGTGATGCCAGGTTTATCATCCGGTATTTTCGGATTGAACAATTCTTTATTTTTTTCATCAATATAATTAGTTGCTGATTTAATGAGGATATAAATTCGGTTTTCTCCAGACTTCAGCTCCTTTTTTATATCCACTTCATAGGTCCTATGCATATTCTCCGCACTTAGCACTTTAACAGCATTAACAAAAACATCACATAGGGTATCAAGGCCTTCACACCGAAGAAGCACCTTGTCATGCTTCAAATCTTCTTCTTTTACATAAAAGCTTCTTTTATATTCATAATCAAACTTTGAAAGCTCGTAGGTTTTATGCTCGTTCTCGCGATAATAAGGATCCTCTATCTTCCCATTCTGAAACAAATCTCTAAAAATCGAACCCGGCACCGCAGCTTCCATCCATTCATTTTCATCAACTCTTTTCATTTGCCACTTACCATTTAAGTCTAGTAACTGCATCTTTTCCTCTCCTTATGTAATATTCTTATAGTTATAAAAGGTACTTTTAATTATTTCTTAGGTTGCCTACAATTAAGTATGTATTAAAATATGTTTTATTATCAATATAATACATATAATATCATACTGTAATTATCTCGTCAATATATGTTATTTAGTAATTTTCTATAATGTTCTTCCACGGAGCAGGCGTATATTTTGCATTGTGTCACTTTATTATGAAACAAAATAAACATTCCAAACATATCCATATTAATATTTGCTATATTAAAGTATGTTTTATTAAATTTTTATTATAAAATATAACATTCTTTTAAGTTATATCTTAAGTATAAAAGGAATAATTTTACTACAAAAAGACAGAGCAGATACGCAGCCTTTCATCAGCTTCGTTCGACTCTGTCTTTTTATCAAAATACCTTCCATCACCTTATATTAAAAACTTATTTTTCAACAATCGGACCATGTTTTTCAAAGGGATATGGAATTACAATTCGTCCTTCCTGGCAATCGCCAATTCCACTATAGAGATCAACCAGGCCATCCGAGCGCATTACAATACCGGAGGTAAATGCGCAGTCGATTAAATTCGGCATTTTTGCCGGACCTTCCGGATAGCAGCTTCTTGTACCAATAATTTTAAAATCTTCCACTTGTCTTGTTTTCGGGTCCAGAACAAAGGACATATTTGTATAAGAAGATATCTCACGACCATCCACCTGTTCAATATAACTAATATGTCCAATTACACCTACATTGCCATCTTCCAGCAAATAGGCTTGATTACAGCCTCCCCATTCACCCTGTTCAAACAAACCTTCCACATAAGGTGCATGTTCAATCACACCCTCTGTTAACTCCTCCAAAGAATTAATCACCGCAAAACCCACCATGGATTCACATCCATACAACCTCATAATTTCTTCATTCCTAGGTCTTGAAAAAACACCTATCTTACCATCAGCCAGCTCCACAAGGCGAATATCCTTCATATAATCAGGCCCTGTTGTAAAATAATACAGATCATTAAGGTTCGTACCCTTATAAAAATAACCGTAATAAGTGTCTAATTCACCGGATTTCACCTTAACATGCGTCCCTCCCAGAACAAATTGCTTCTGCACCTTGCTGATATAAGGGTCCTCCAACTGGTAAATCATAAAATCTGGAACAATTTTCCACTCATCCTTTCCAACTTCCTCAAAAAGACGTACCCAGGAGCGCATCCATTCGACTCTGCGTTCCACTCGCCCAAAAATATAGTGTTTACCCTCCCAATAAAAAGGGACAGAGCAATTATATACATCATACCCTTCAACACCATAAAACTTAAGCATTACCGCTTCCTTGCTTTCATAATTCTCATCAAACCTTTTTCTTTCTTCCCTGACATTCATCCATCCTACCTCTTTATCCTTCTCCCTAAAGTAACATGCTTTCATATGGCTATACCATTCTTCGAAATCACTGTTATTAAGCACTCAACAGTAGTATTTTAACTCCTAATCTTCCAGAGCAATTGTAATAATTTCAAACGGCTTAAATTCAAGTATCACCTTAGAACCTTTACATTCCAGAGCCTTTTCCTTTTGCTCCATGAGATCACACGCCGTTACTTTTTGCACATCAGCAGGAAGATCAAGTATACAGCTCGTACGAATACCATTTGTTTCATACATTCTCACAATTATATCCTCACTATCCTCGGCACGTTTCACAGAAACAATCTCTATATTGGCACAATCTACGGACAGATAGCTTACCGGCATTACATTATCCGCACTGCCCTCATAAATAGCCACAGGATGATTAAAAGCTAAGGCAACTTGCTCTACCTTTGCAGTTTTTTCATTCCCGGCATGAGGATAAAAAGCATAACGGAATTCATGTTCTCCATGATCCGCTTCTTTTCCAGGGCTTACACTGCTTCGCAGCAGCGCCATATCCATAACATTATCAAAAACTTTATGCCCATACTTACAGTCATTCATTAACGCCACACCATAATCATCTCTGGATAAATCAATCCACTTATGCGCACATTTTTCAAACTGCGTTTTATCCCAGGTAGTATTCTTATGAGTAGGGCGTTTTAAGTTTCCAAATTGAATATCACAGGTAACTTCATCCACATATACATCCACAGGGAAGGCTGTTCGCAGCATAACCTTTTCTTCCTGCCAATCAACTCTCGTATCAAATTCCACGTATCCGCTGCCTTGTCTGATCCGTACTTTTTGTACAAGTGTTGAATTACCATATTTATATTCCTGAAGCATGATAGCATCCACACCCTCCAGGAAAGAACTCTGACTGATAAGCCGGAATTCTCTTGGCTTTTGCTCATCATAGTAAACCTCAATATTCCAGGCATCTCCGTCTTCATCATTGTATATATTCAATTTATTTGCAACACTTCCTTCAGGAAGTACCTCTTTGCTATTGTTCTTGTCATAAATTGACGAGATGGAACCATCCTCTAAAAAGGTCACTTTTAGTACCTCATTCTCTATTGTATTATCGGTTACAGCTAATGCAGGGCTAATTTCCACCTCATCACCAAGTACCGCATAACCCATGGAAGGGATAGTAACCTGATACCATTTATCTTCGTTCTTTACATATTCATTTCTCATAAAGGAAAGGGAATTCACAGCTATCACATCCTTGGATAAGGATCGATAAATCTCCCTGGTCAGTTCACACACTCTTTGATACATAATCTCATATCTGGGAATGCACTCATCATAAACACGCTTAATTGATGAACCAGGAATGATATCATGGAATTGATAGAGAAGAACTTCCTTCCAGATTTCATCAAGTTCCGTTTTCGGATAATTAAACTTAGCATATTTCAGCGCAAGTACCGATGCAAATTCCAATTCTCTTAAGGCTTGCTCCATAAGTCGATTGTACTTCTTATTTCTTGCATGAGTTGTATAGGTACCGCGATGATTTTCAAAATACAACTCACCACTCCACATCGGATATTCTTCGGTATTATGATCTAAATCACGGAAGAACTCCGAAGCAAAACGTTGTACCGCAGGAGAAAAATCAGCAAAATTCTTAAGTCTTGCTAACTTCTCCAGATGATATGGTCCAGGTCCGCCACCACCGTCACCGATACCAAAAAGCACCAAAGCCTGATCCGAGACACCCTTTTCATGATAGTTCCTTTCAACAGTGCGAATGGTTGTCGGTGAAGCCTGACTATTATAGGTCTCCTCCGGAAGCATATGGGTTAATACCGTAGAACCATCAATTCCCTTCCATAGAAACGTATGATAAGGGAAGTTGTTATGTTCGTTCCAGGATAACTTTTGGGTCATAAAGTATTTTAAACCACTTTTTTGCATAATCTGAGGCAGTGCTCCGGTATAACCAAAAACATCCGGGAGCCATACATTATCCACCTCAACTCCAAATTCCTCTTTCCAGAAACGAGTTCCATAAAGAATTTGTCTAACCAATGCTTCACCGCCGGACAAATTGGTATCAGCTTCAACCCACATGCCACCCTGTAATTCAAATTTACCTTCTTTCACTCGATGCTTAATCACCTCAAACAATTGAGGATAATATTCCTTCATCCATTGCAGCAGCTGTGGTTGACTGGCACCAAATCTGTAATCCTCATATCGATCCATCATATGGTTTACCGTAGCAAAAGTACGGGCACCCTTTCGAATCGTCTCTCGAATCGGCCACAACCACGCAAGATCAATATGGGAGTGCCCAATACAATTAACCGTTAGAGAAGGAGTCCCTCCGACCTTATCCAACTCCTTCTTCAATATCGTCCGCGCTGTTATCGCTTCTTCTTCCGTATAATCATAAATCACATTTATCGCATCATTTAATGCTTTAATAATGCAGGAGCGTCTAGGTCCTTCATTTAAATTTGCAAGTGCATCCTTCAGCACATAGAAATCATAATAGAAAGCGCGGAGTTCCGGATACAGCAGTGCAATATGCGCCTCTTTCAAATCACCGCTGTCAATATATTTACCAAACAAGTCATTACAACCCGCATCCACCCAAAGATCGATCACACCTTCATTTACCGTTAACAGGTTTAAAGGTACTGTGTGCTTACGTATGGAACCAAATTCCCACGCTACACTCCCATGAGTAATACCGGTTACAGCACCACGTTTTTCATCAACGCACAAACCTTCTCCACTCACGTCTATCAACAGCACTAATTCTTCTGCCTTGTAACCTTCCGGCACTTTTCCAGTGAAATGAAACCATGCACAATCAAACAAGTCACCCCAGTGATCCCCAATTATAATCTCCTTCTTTTCTCCAGAAAATCGTTCCGAAAAAGGCACCGGCTCTTTGGTTATATATGCCGTACAGGTTAAATCATCAAGTATCTTATGATATTTATGTACTAATCTTTCAAAAAAGTTATCAATTCGTTTTAGTGTATTTTTTTCAAATGAATACATCGAAATCTCCCTTCTCTTAAACCATGACGCACCACACAACACTATGCTTTCTATTGATTCATCAATTCATTATAGGTAATTACAGAACCATTACTATTCTTATTAATAACAATATCACCCTTTACAGAATGTATTGTCGCCCTCTCCACTAAAGGCTTATTTTTAATGTACTCTTCCTTTCCGGGGCATACCGAGTACAGCCCCAGAGTAGCCAGGATATACCAAGAGGACAGGCTTCCATTATCTTCGTCACCGGGATATCCATTTTCATCACTGGAGAACGCTTCTTTTGCTATCTTTGCTACCCAGTAGTCTGTCTTCTCCCGATCACCAGCCATAGCAAACAACCAAGGCAGATGAAAGCTGGGTTGATTGGAGATTGCGCACTGTCCAAAATCATAATATGCCATTTCCGTCATTTCATGAATCTCACCGCTGTACTTTCCAACATCATAAGTTCTTGGACCGTTGAATAATTCCTCGAGCTTTTCAAGAAACGCCTGCTTACCGCCGTACAACTCTATTAATCCATCAATATCATGATACACACCAAAGGAATTTTGCCAAGGACCGCCCTCACAGTAATCCCCTCCCCAGGCATACTGATTGAAGTCTTCCGCCATCCTGCCATAAGTATCTTTCCCTCTCATAAAACCAGTAACAGGATCAAACAGATTCTTATAGTATCTTGATGATTTATAATACTTTTCTGCCACATCAGCCTTACCAAGCAGTTTAGCAACCTGCGCGATACAGAAGTCTCCATAGGCATAGTCCAGAGTATGATTTACACTTTCTCCATATCTATTTCTTGGTATATAGCCATAGGCATGATAATCACTTACACCTTTTCTTCCATTTGGAATATCAACAGCGTCCTGTTCCGCATGTTTGAGCATACCGTCAAAAGCATCTTCAAGGATTTTGCCCTTTATAATTCCCTTCACCGCCGCATCCGCTATTACCCCATCAATCAGTGTTCCAGGCATCGCTCCGATTTCACCCGGGCACGGCCACTTCGGCAGCCAGCCGCAATCCTTGTAAAAATTGACATATCCCTGCATGATTTCTGCATATTTGTCCGGAAATACAATTGCATACAACGGATACACCGTCCGAAAGGTATCCCAAAAGCCATTATCTGTATACAAGAATCCTTCCCTTACCTTACCATCGTGGGTACAATAGTGAATGGGCTGATTCTTACTATCAAACTCATGAAACATATGCGGAAAAATACATGCCCTATACAGACAGGAATAAAAAATCTTCCTCTGCTCTTCATCAGCAGCTTCAATCTCTATCTTTCCAAGCAGCTCCTCCCACTCCAGGCTGCCTTCTTGTCGTATTTCTTCAAAGGTCTTGTTCGTTAATTCCTGTTCCAGATTAAGCATCGCCTGTTCCGGGCTTATATAAGAGATTGCCAATTGTATTGCAGCTTCCTCTTTACATTTTAAAGCAATATTCGCTCCCTCTTCTCCATTGACACTTTCCTCTAATAGAAAATCACAGTCAAACTTCATAACAAAGTACATGGCGTAATTATTTGCATGGCGATAATTGATTGCCGTTGTACGCCCCCGAACAATACGATTAACTCGATCTACCTCACAAACGAATTTATCTTGCACCGGAAACAAGCCCAGTCTTGGTTGTTCTTCTGCAGCAAATCTCAATTTAATACTTGCACCTCTATAAGTAGGTGTAAGTTCCAGGCTGGTTCTATATCGCAAAAATTCAATAAACATATAATCAGGTCTTAAGATACTCTTTTCCGGCATATAGCCCGACCACCTGTCTCCAGGTGTCATAAAAGGCTTACCGCTCTGCGGCATTAATACAAGATTTCCATAATCCCTAATCCACGGACTCGGCTGATGAGTCAGGCGCACCCCTTCAATGCTTCGATCATCAGGATAATAATACCAGGGGCCACGTTCACTGGAGGTTTGAGGAGCAAATCCTGCCATTGCCCAAGGTCTTTGTGTAAAAGGAAGGGTATTCCCATTGGAATATCTGGGCGTGGATCTGGTACCCATTTTAACATTAACGAGATCTATCTTTTTCATAATTAATCAACACCAATCTATTAAGCTTTTTATTTAAGTTACTTAGGAATTGCATCTTAACACCAGGTTGCAATCGTTGGTCTTTTTAACAAAGGCCAATTTGTTTTTTCAGAGATAAACGCTGCAAGTTCGACACCCATTCGAAAATGTGTCTGTGTACTTGGATGGAAGCCACCGCCCCAGCCTTCAACTTCCGGATGAATTAATCCCAAATCAACGCAATAAATCTTATCGTTACCTCTTTTTACAAACTCCGATACCACTCTTTCCACGCTTGCAATATAATTATTATTCATTGTTCCAACACAGCAAAATATGTAAGTATCCGGATACTTCTTTAAAATCTCATTTATAAAATCAATATAAGCAGCTATGTATTTTTCATCATCAATCGGATTTGAATAATCATTTTGGCCTAAATTTATAACAACTCCGTCTGCTGTATATTTCGAAAAATCCCAAGAAACAGAGCCCTTTCCGAGGGTATCATAAAAATGAGGCGGTAATCCATTGATATTTCCCATAGCATCCTGAAGCATTCCAATTCCGGATATAGCCAAGGTATGATATTCAGCATTAAGCAATCGAGCACTAATTCCCACATAGGACATATATCCATCATCCAGATGGGGCGCATCTCTTAACACATGTGGATGACCATTGCCGCAGCCATTCGTGATAGAATCTCCGTAGTATTCTAACTTTAACTCTTTTGGTGCAGGAGCAGGCAGAAATCCCCCTCCCTTTGGAAGAGTGAAGCCATGAAATTTAATATCTCCATATAAAATTTCCGTACGTTTATGTATTTCCAAAGTATGTACCTCGTCATCCACTCCATCATCAATTACATATTCATGAACTCCCTTATGAAGCGGTATCCAATTGCGGGCAATCCCATCCAGGACGATTTCAACATGACCCTTGCCATCAGAATCTTCCGCAATCATATTAATTTGATTTCCTTTAAACCGTATAAATACCGCGCTATTCACCCAACCACATTTTGGTACAGATGGATCGCTTAAATCAAAACGTCCCATAAATCTTGCATGTTTTACAAAGTCAAAACTCATCAAAGCATCCCCCTTTATATCTTTATTAACGCATATATATTAGTTCTTAATAAATTATAATATATTTTTATTATATTATTAGTATACTTTTTTATATATAACACCACATAATGATCTTTGTCAACACTTATATTAATTGTAAAATCCATTACTTATTTTGTAATACATTACCTGTGTCATCCATATGATGTTAAATTTTCCACACAACAGCATAATTAAAATTAATTATTATAAAGTTTTTATGAAACAAAAAAAATTATCTTGATTTTCATAAAAATTAATGTATACTTTAATTAATACTGCTGTTTCTGATACAATTAATAAGGCAGCAAGATTACATAAAACATTGTATTCCATTAAAATCAAAGCAATTATCTTTTAAATGATATTGATATAAATGCATTTTTTTCGTTTTAAATAGTAGATAAAAGGAGATTATGAATGAGTAAAAGCCTAAAATACTCGGTTGTTAAGCAATCAATTATGGATAAAATCCAGAGCGGTGAATTGAAGCCAAACGATAAGCTGCCAAGCGAAGAAGAGTATTCCGAGACGTTTAATGTAAGCGGAATAACAATTCGTAAAGCCTTGTCTGAATTAGCAAATGAAGGTTATATTAAGCGAACCAAAAGAAAAGGTACTTTCGTAAACGGTCCCGTTTCAGAAGAATCCGCAAGCAAATTATTTGCCCTGGTGCTCTCTGCAGAAGACTACTTTGATGTGTCCTACATGAAAATAATAAAGGGTGCACAAAGCATGGCTGCGGAATATAACTATTCTCTCATCGTTGAATGGACAAGCAATAATTTAACCCAAGAAGCTGAGACAATTAAAAAAATGTTGGACAGAAACATCGATGGGTTTATTATTTATCCCTATGACCCGATAAAAAGCAAAAGCAATTACATGTTAATTGAACAAAAGAATATCCCCTATGTTTTGCTGGATCGTTATAACGTCAATCACCCTTGTTATTTTGCAGGCTGTTGCAATTACGATGGTGCCGTTCTGGCAACCAATGAGTTGCTGCAATTAAAGCACACTAAAATAAAATTTGCCGGATATCACTTTTTCCTTAATTCAGAACAAGAACGTTATGATGGCTATTGCAGTGCAATGAGACAAGCAGGACTTGAAGTAACCAAGGATAATTTCTTAGTTAATATCGACTATGATTTATTAAAAAAACAAATACTCGACCGTGATATCACTGCTCTCTTCTGTTGTAACGACAGATTAGCAATTAAGATAATTCAAAATCTAACTGAACGCAGCGTTCGTATCCCGCAGGATGTTTCCATTATCGGTTTTGATGATTGGGATTCAGCTCACAATACCTCTATTGGTTTGACCACTGTAAGGCAGAATTTTAATGAAATTGGAGCGAATGCAACCCACTTACTAATGAGCGCAATTCAAGGGAAAGTGCAAGGCAACAATACCAAGCTACTATCCGGTGTATCACTAATCATTCGTGATTCCATTGGTACAAATCCTTATGCTTAAACTATGCACTCTTATGCATAGCCATGTACTCCAAGAGTACACCGCAGTACGGCCAGTTAAATCAAACTACATTCCCTTTTTATAAAAAACATAGGAGATAAGTTGACGTCTTGTAACTTATCTCCTATGTTTTTCAGTTCACGACATGTGAAACAGCTTGTCGTTTCATTTTATTTTACATTCCATTCCACTTACGATTGCAAAGTCTTCATTCGGTAAAACTCACCCTTTAAGGCCATCAACTCTTCGTAGGTACCAAATTCTGTGCACATACCATCTCGGACTACACATATTTTATCCGCTTTTCGAATGGTAGAAAGGCGATGCGCTACAATAAAAGTCGTCCTGCCCTTAATTAGATTATCCAGGGCATCCAGTATCAGCTTTTCAGAAACACTGTCCAAAGCAGAGGTAGCTTCATCAAAAATAATAACTTTAGGATCACGTATGATTGCTCGAGCAATAGAAATCCTCTGCCTTTGTCCACCGGACAATTTATTACCATGCTCACCGATCAACGTATCCAAACCCTCTGGCAGGCTGATAATCAAATCGGTTAGGTTCGCCGCTTCAATTGCTTCCGCCAACTGCGTTTGATTAACGGTTGGCAGTCCATATGTTATGTTATCACGAATGGACCCCGAGAATAGGATTGTATTTTGCGGTACCACCGCTATATGTTTTCGATAACTTCTAAGGTTAATTTTCTTTAAATCTAATCCGTCGACCAATAAAACTCCTTGTGTTGGCTCAACAAATCCAATCAACAGATTCAATGCCGTAGATTTACCAGCACCGGATTCACCGACTAATGCAATGGTTTCACCGGCTTTCACCTTTAAATTCAGACCATCTAACACTTTATTCACAGAATTATTATACTGAAATTCAACACCTTTAAATTCAAAATTACCCTCTAAATTTTCTATCTTTCGTTTCCCCCGATTATCCTCCACATCATGCGCATTTAAAACCTCTCCTATACTGGAAACAGACTCCAGCCCCTTTGCCATAGTAGGCATTAACGTAATCAAGGACGACACCTGAGCAATAATTGTTGTAAAATAACTCTGGTAAAGAACGATATCTCCTGCCTGTATATTACTATTCATAGCCAGTATGCCAGTAAACACTAAACACCCTACCTGAAATGCCTGAAAAACCGCCCAGCTTACAGATCCGAAATTTGCCTGTATAATATCTAAGCGATATCCTTCTTCTGCCACATTGCGCACTTGCGCCTGCATTCTCTGTACTTCTAACTTTTCCAGAGCATGGGCTCTGGTAACCGGTATCATCTCCTCCATCTCCATAATTTTGGCAGAGGTTACTTCTACCTCTTTTCTAAATCGATGGTTTTGATTTTTGATTTTATTCCGAAACATAACAATGGTTAAAGCTGCTACCGGTATAGTAAGCAGAAAAAATACAAATACAACCTTATTCTTGAAAGCAGTTATCCCCAGAGCTACCGCTATGTTAATCAGTACATTTAATAATCCAACAAACAACTGGGAAGACAGAGCTTCGACCGCTTCTACATCACGCATTACCTTTGACTGAATACGACCAGACTGCACATCCTTGTGATAAGATATGGAAAGCTGCTGTAACTTTCTAACCAAGGCACTTCGTAGTCCCGCTTCTACAAATCGTATTACTCGGCTCCCAAAACGAACATGCAAATAATTCATAGGTACATTGAGTAACAACAATGTCATGATTACCGCCGAATTCAAGAAAATAGTATTTAAAGCGTTTCTCTCTTGATATGTAATACAATTTATAATGTTGGCAACTATAATAGGCATAATCCAGGAAGGACTATGTTTAATTACATAAAAAAAGGCTGACATTACAAACTTATAATAATTTCCTTTATACATCGCAAACAAGGTTTTTAATGGACGATCTTTATTACTCTCATAACTATCTAATATTACATCCTCTGTTTGTAGCGGTTTCATTGTTATTCCCCTATTCCTTTCCTGCTCTTCCATCTTCATTATAGGACATTATAATCGCACTTATTAATATCTTAATAATTTAATGTATATTTTTTATTTTATGTTAGTATGTTTTTACTCGCCTATTTTATTTTATTTGTAATGTGCTGTCAATAACTAGTTACAGTTCATATTCTAAAAAATATAATAGTATAAAATCAGCGTAATGGAGCCTACTACAATTATATTTTCTAGTTTTTGTCTCAGATTTTTAGCGACTTTATATTTTATTTCTCATAAATTTTTATTTTATTTTGAATTATTATCTTAATTTATTATTTTTATATTGCAATTTTATCTATGTAATTTTATAATACACTATGTTATTGCATTATTTATTTTGAAGTTTATTATATTATATTGTATACTTTATTTATTATTAATTTTACATCAAGTTCTTGCCAGAAATTACACTCCTAACTTCAAATGCATAATACAAAAATCTGGTTACAAGAACCGTCTAACTACAAATTATAACCCTGATAAAGGAGGTTCCTATGATAATCGGAGCTTTAGAAGCCGGTGGAACTAAAATGGTCTGTGCCATCGGTGATGAGAACGGAACTATTTACGACAGACATTCCATCCCAACAGATAATCCGGTAATTACTATCCCTAAGATTATTGACTATTTTAAGGACAGAAAAATTAATGCCTTAGGAATTGGATGCTTTGGTCCAATTGATGTTCATCTGAATTCTTCAACGTATGGACATATCACCACGACCCCCAAAATTGCATGGCAGGATTATGATATTGTCGGCAATTTAAATAAAGCATTAGAGGTACCCATCGGCTTCGACACGGACGTAAATGGTTCTGTACTAGGCGAAGTAACCTTTGGCTGTGCGAAAGGATTAGAGTCGGTTGTCTATATAACGATTGGAACCGGCGTCGGAGTTGGTGTATATCTAAATGGTGAATTATTACATGGAATGCTGCATCCCGAAGCTGGCCATATCCTACTACGAGTTCATGAGAATGATACCTATGCAGGAAAATGCCCTTATCATCATAATTGCCTCGAAGGATTAGCTGCTGGTCCTGCGATTGAGGAGCGATGGGGTGCCCCGGCTAATTCACTAAAGTACAGTCACCAGGTATGGGAATTAGAGGCATATTATATTGCGCAGGCTATTACGAATTATATCTATACCTATTCCCCGCAAAAAATTATATTAGGCGGAGGTGTAATGCATCAAGAGCAGCTATTTCCGCTAATACGAAATTCAGTGAAAGAATTAAATGCAAATTACATCCATACAAAAGAGTTACAAGCGCTTGATACCTATATTGTCCCTGCCAGTCTTGAGGACGATCAAGGGATTATAGGAGCTTTAGAACTTGGTAAAAGAGCTTTTTCATCTCATAATTAGTGATTTTACTAAACAGGAGGTTTTATAAATTTACATAGCAAAACCATATTTTGAAAGGGTGATATTATTATGAAACATAGAACAATATTAAAGACTTTAACTTTTTTTATGGCAACCACGTCACTTCTAGGTATTTTTAGCGGTTGCAGTAAGAGCGGGGACTTCGAGACGATTAAACCAGACTTAAAAAACGGAAACTATTCTGTAAACAAAAACAATGTAAGATTGCTAGGCAGATTTTTTGAAAATAAAAATACAGGTGCTGTACAGTTCAGCTGGTCAAATGCAGGATTTACCTTTCGTTTCTATGGTACAGGTATCGAAGCTCTGCTGACTCTCAACACACCTCCTGTAACCCTGAACATGAACGAAGGAACTGCATTTATATCAGTCTTCGTAGATGATAAAACAGAACCAGAGGATGCACATGTTATTAAACTGGACAAACCCAAAGAATGGTATACCCTTATTGAAGGATTAGAAGAAGGATATCACACTATAACGGTTCGCAAGCGTGATCGCGGCTACTTTGGCACTCTGACAGGTGTAGCCTTTGGTGCCAGTGAATTAAAGGTACTAGCAAATAACACTTCCAAGGCCAAGCTGGCAACGATTCCCGAGCCCAAGGATTTTAAGATTGAAGTGATTGGTGATTCTATTTCCGCAGGTGACGGCATATATACAGAGGATGCTTATCAGGGTCTGATGTCAGACGGCTGGTCCACTTATGCTGCTGAAGCTGCCCGCCTCCTGGATGCAGATCTGAACACTATCGCTATTTCAGGTAACGGTTTAATCTCCAGCCTTTTTGGTGATCACTTACTTGACCTTCCAACCCAATGGCCTTATGTCGATCCTCAAATTTATTCTCAAAAGGGCAAGCCGGTGGAATGGGATTATACCGAATATCAGGCGGATGTAGTTATTATTAATCTCGGAACCAACGACCGTGCCGGTGTTGGTCCGGGAAAGAAATTTAGCTACGAAGAATTTGAGAACGAATATGTCCGCTTTGCCGAAGAAATTAAGAGCAAATATCCAGACTGTATCATTATTGCTTGCTTAGGCGCTATGGGAAGTGAGTTAAAGCCTCAGATTGAAAATGTTATTGATCGCGTTAACTCCAATGCCACTACTCCATACATGTACAGCGAGTGGTTTACACCGGACCCTAAGGATGGTTTAAGTGCCGATAACCAACACCCAAGCCTTAAGGCACACCGCCGCTACGGCAGACAACTTGCAGAAAAACTTCAAGAATTGACCAACAGAAAGATAATCAATGACAAAGAATAGTCCTGTAAAATACACTGCTTTCCACCGTTAGCAAACACAAGCAAATTAATGCATATTTGAATAAAAAGGGCAGCTCGGAAGCATGATGTGACCCCTAAAAGTTAGACTTTATGGCGAGATGGATTTTGGTCTAACTTGTGGGTTCGGTTCAGCAGGCTGCCCTTTTAAGAATTTATTTTCTCTAAGCATTTAATGCATTTTCGTCCATCGGATTTAGTATTGCATAAACAAAGGTGTCCCAATAGAGTGGATTTCCTTTTTCATCCTGTCGGAAGGAAACATTTTTTCTAAAGTACGCTTCCCGCCTCATTCCTATCTTCTCCATCAGCTTCCAGGAGGATGTATTTTGAGGCGCACACTCTGCATAAATTCGATGCACCCCTTGGCTAAAAAAATAATTGATTACTGCTTTACTGGCAGCACTTCCGTACCCTCTCTGATGATAGTTCTCATTTAACACATAACCAAGCTCTCTTGTATTAAAATTTCTATTTCCTAAATAGATGTTACCGATAACCTTATGTTCTTCCTTTAACTCTATTGCATAGAACTCATCATTATGCACTCTAAACTCTATCGTTTCTTTTGCTTTAAGAGCAGTAAAATCCGGGTATGCTTCAAATTCAGCAGAAACTCTCTGCAGCATATACTCACACAAATCATTTTCATCCTTTAATTCAAAATTACGAATAATTAATTCTTCTGTTTCAATTCTCATCCCTATTTACCTCTTTTTAGTTTATCTATCTATACAATACTACTACGTGTTGCAATAGGTCAATCTCTTTAGAATTTATTCACCAGCCAATGCTTCCAATTCAACGTTTTATTTTCCACCAGTTACTTATAAATGGGAATGAATTATAACACCTCTTTGCGTCAATAAATAAGGAGTACGACTGCCCTGTCGGACAATCGTACTCCTTATTTATAAATATTTAGTAGATGCTCTTTTCAATAATCACATACATTTATGATATCCCTTAGAATAAACTTCTAATCAGGCTTGTACCAGCGATAAAGGTACCTATGGATGCTCCCAAATTAGCCATAAACATAACTAAAACAGTTTTTAATAAACGGTTTGTGAAAAACCCTTTAATTGTGAAAATATCTGTCTGAATATTTTCTACATCTTTTACGGTAGGTTTCTTAATAAAAGCTTCAACAATTCCAGTAAACCAACCACAAGCAAGTAACGGGTGTAAGGTGGTTAATGGGGCAGCTACAAAAGAGGTAAGTATACTAAGTGGATGTGCAAAAGACACCGCAGTGAAAGCTGCTGCAAGTACACCTGTCCATAAAATCCATGCAGATAGTTGTTGTAGTCCTGTTTGAAAATTCATAACAAAGGAATACACCAGAAGACCAGTAATAATTGCGGGAATAATCCAACCTGCAATCTTTGAAAAGGAGCTTTTTGGTGGAACCACCGAAATTGCTTCAATATCCTGCTCTTTGAATATCTCCTGCTTAATTCCGGGAACATGTCCGCCACCAAGCACTGCAACAATCTTCTTACCCGGTGCTTCCTTAATCTTAGCTGCCAAGTATTGATCTCTTTCACTGATAAGAATTTCTCCAACCTTGGGAAATTCCTTTTTTAAACCAGACATTGCTGCCTCTATCATATCTTCTTCTAAAAGCTTGCTTAAATCATCACTCGTAATATCCGTATCATCCTCTGAGGTAAAAAGCAAACTACCGATTAATTTTGACTTATCCCAGAAATTAAGTTTTCTCCAGATACGTAGAAAGGTAGTTTGAATCTTACGATCCGCTAATACCAGAGTTGCTCCTACTTCCTTGGCACTTTCCATACCTTGTATCATTTCGCCGCCTACCGGATTGCCTAGCTTTTCAGCCATCTTTTTTTGATAGGAACCAAGAAATAGATTTGCCACCATAAATCCAACTTTTTTTGCTTTAATTACTTTAATTAAGTCCGTATTTTCCCAAGATTTTGGCTTTATTATATTCTGATATCTATCATCATCCAGCTCTATACATACACTATCCGGACGTTCTTCTTCTATCACCTTTTTTACAAGCTCTGCACTTTCTTTTGAAACATGTGCAGTTGCTATCAGAATGATTTCTTTGCCGTTATACTCAATTCTGCTTACATTATCTTCGCCCATTAAGACTCCTCCTAAAATGACTACTGTTTTTTTCTATGTACAAATCTATTATTATCATATCTAGAAAAATAAACACCATTTTAGTATACATTTTGAGGTTCATTAAGTCAAGCAAACGAAAATCATGTTACATAGCTCATTTATAATTTCGTTGTGAACGACAAATACGTTGTTTTTAAAAAATGAAATTATTTAATTTTATGAATCTCTCAATGAGTAAACTTTAGTCTAGCACCCATTTTACTCATCCATTCATTTGTTATAGTTTCGGAAGAATCAGCTACCTGGGCTGCATGTAACTCCTCGTTACCATCCCTTCCAATCAATGTTACTATATCTCCTACAGCTACATCTTGAATATCAGTAACATCCACCGCCATTTGATCCATACATACTCGCCCAACAATGGGTACCCTGATACCATTAATTAATACTTCTCCATTCCCACAAGATAATTTTCTTGATAAACCGTCTGCATAACCAATGGAAAGTATCGCAATCAGACTGTCTCTATCAGCTATAAAAGCCCTCCCATATCCCAAACTGTCTCCTGCCTTTAACTTCCTGATTAGTACAATTTGAGATTTTAGTGATAAGACCGGTCGTAAATCAAGTTCTAATCTAGTTTTATCCTTGGGAGAGCTTAACACGCCATATAACGCAACCCCTGCTCTAATATAATCGCAATTAAGTTCGGGGTAGTTCAACAAGCCATAGCTACTTTGAATATGTGTTTTGGGAAGTGTAATTCCACTCTCCCTAAGCACTGCCAACGCCTCATAAAAACGATCAATTTGACCATGTGTGAATTCTACATCCTCCGAAAGGAGACTGTCTGAAACACACAGATGAGTGTATATACCAACTATATTAAAGTTCTTGCTTTTAAATATCTCTTGAATTTTTTCTGTGTCCTTTGAATCAAAACCCAGGCGATGCATTCCGGTATCAATTTTAATATGTACCTTAAGTAGATACCCCTGTTGATTCAGTTCCTTTGAATAATCATAGTCTATTAAGGTCTGGGTCAGATCAAATTTATGAAGTTCCTTCGCCCTTTGAGGCTTTGTGTAACCGAGGATTAATATTTCTCCCTGAATCCCATAACGTCTTAATTCAATGCCTTCCTCAATTGTTGCTACCGCAAAGGCTTTTACTCCCATTCGATTTACGCAGGTAGATATTTCAAAGGTGCCATGTCCATAGGCTTTAGCTTTTACAACTGCCATAAGTTCACAGTTCTCTGGCATGGCTTGCCTTAAAGTTTTTACATTATGCCTTAGATTATCCAAATCGATTTCCACCCAGGCACGGTCTATAGTCGACTCTTGCACGCTTATATCCTTTTTCCATTGCTTTATATTATAAAAAACATAGCTGCCAAAGATTGCAGCCGCAATAGATAAGATACTTACTACCAGATATTGAACAAGGTTATCTTTCACCAAAAGTGGTTGCAAGTTAACCATTTTGACAAACATACGCACAAGAACAATCATCATGGGATGAATAATATAAATTATGAGTGCCGAAGTTCGAAACAAGGATATTCGATATCCCCTCCAATGGGTCAGAGCACTAAACAAGAAGTACATACATGGTATAAGCGTTATATACATACTATCATGTCTTTGAAAATCGTAACTATGCAATACCATACCTTCTGCAAGAAATAAGGCAGAAGATACGAATAACCCAACAATTGATTTACCCATTGAAACTGGCGTTGCTCTATCTGCGATAATCCCCCCCATAACAATAAATACCGGTGCATAAAAGAACCCATTACGGGTATAATCTGATAGTTCAAAAAGGTAACCATACACATTTTTAAGAAGTGGTAGTTTCTCTGCTATTCCATAGTAGCTGTCCCCGAACATGCCGATGACATATAGTGTTAATGTAATAGCAAAGGCTTTTTTAAGCCCAAATCGCCTTACGGAAAACCATGCTATTGCCGCTCCTATAACGGAAGCAGGAAGATACCATAAGTGGTACATGGTTCCGTCAAAGATAATATCCTTTATCATTTTAGGTAGAAGATTTTCTTGTGTAAAATAACCGCTGTAAATGTTTAATGGAATATATAGCAATATGGCAATACCATAGATTATCCCTGTTTTTTTAATAAAAGTTTTTAACTTATCATTGTTATAATTATATCTAGAAATCAAGAAAAATCCTGAAGTCATAAAGAAAAATGGCACAGCCACACGAGCAATTACACGTGTGAAGATAAAATCTCCTGTCTCGCTATAAGCAGATAATGGAGATATATGAATTGCCACTACCAGCAATGCCGCAACAAACCTAAAGTAGTCAATGCCTGTATAAGATTTATTTTTAGTCATTCTTATTCCTCCACAGCGTCACAATAAAACCATCCGTATTATTACCTGACACTTGACAAACCGCCTGTTCTGCTACCGAAATCGTTGTACCTTCTCCATCATACGGCACATAAAACACTTCCATTTGCTTCCCGTCATTTTCTATGTGCAAATGTTGCTCCCCATACCGGAATCCCTTAATAAAGTCAATGTATTCTTCCAGAGAAAGTCCATCTTTGCTCATAATTTCAGAGTGCGGATATCCAACATAACGAAAGTGCCAGGGTTCATGTGCAATTCCTGTTATATGTTCTTTCCTGTTCTGATAACGTTCAACAAAGCCATATCGTACTGCTGCCTTACGAAATTCCTGACAAATTCCCACGTAAGGAAAGTCCGGTCGAATGAAGTCAATTTCTTCTTGCATAACCCCCAAATCAATCGCAAGCCCTGTTTGATGCTCACTATGATTAGGAAGTGCAACATATTTTTTAGTAAAACTTTCTCCGTTATCATGCATGGAATCCGTATATATTTTTCTTTGCTCTTTTACAGTGCGATATCCACTTACCGGAACAATCTCATCATAGCAACCAATTTTCTTTAAAATAAGCTGCAAAAGGTTGGCTGCTTCACTTTTTATACGAATACCAGGAAATCTCATGTCTGCTGCAATTAATCCTTCTTCCTGAAATGAGCGTAATGGAAAGTTAGCGTTTACTAAAATCAAATTACCTCTATATATTTTTTCTCGTTCCAAAGTAATAGTTTTCATTCTTCAATATACAACCCTATCAGCTTGACCAATAAATCTTTAAAGGATAAACCGATGCCTTTCATCATATTTGGGTAACGACTATGGGACGTAAATCCAGGAATGGTATTCACCTCATTGAACACGATTTCTCCAGTTGGAGTTAGAAACATATCCACCCTTGCAAAACCTGAACATCCGAGAGCTTTATAAATCACTTGGGCAGTTTTCTGTATTCGTTTTTCGCAGGAAGCATCTATCCTTGCAGGCATATGAATCTTTGAACTTTTTAAGGTGTATTTTTCAGTAAAATCGAAAAATCCATCGGTCAATTCAATTTCATCCACTCTTCCAATTATGAAATCCCGATTGCCTAAGATAGCACACCCCACCTCAAAGCCTTCTATATTTTCTTCAATAATAACCTCACGATCAAATTCAAACGCCACCTCTATAGCTTTTAATAGCTCGTCTTTACCCTCTATTTTTGTTATTCCAAAGGAAGATCCAGCTCGTAAAGGTTTTATAAATAAGGGATACTTTAATTCTTTTATAGCTGCATATAGTTTAGCTTTACTTATCGGTTTCTGAATCACTATAGACTTAGGAACTGAAACTCCCGCACTGTTAACCACCTTATGAGCTCTATCCTTGTCCATACATAGAGCTGAAGAAAGCGTGTTACAGCCGATGAAAGGTATACCCGCCAGCTCCAGCAATCCTTGTACCGTACCATCCTCACCGTTCTTCCCATGCAAGACAGGGAAAGCTACATCCAGCCTTATGATTTTATTACCCTTAGCATTGAATTCAATAATTCCACCAACACTTCGATTCTGTGAAACAACTACACTCGTTAGGTTACTTATATCTTCAAGCCAGGTATCATTTTTAATATTCTCATATTCTCCAACATATCGAAACCAATCGCCGTCTTTGCTGATGCCTATTGCAACGATTTCATATATTACATTATTTAAATTAGTTAGTACCGCGTAAGCAGATTGTAAGGACACGGAATATTCTGAAGAATTTCCTCCAAAGATTACTGCAATTTTTTTCTTATCCATTTCAAATTCTCCTCTTCCTACTTTTGATTTAGATAGATGCAATTTTCTATAACAAAAAAGCATTCTTACTTCGATATACCAATCATATCGAAAGTAGAAATGCTCTTTCTTCGTTTTCCTATCTTTGATTCTTACTTTTTAATATTGAAATTCTTACAAATTTCCTACAAAGCAGGAAGCGTCAATTCAAATTCAATTAATTCGTCTTCACTCCTTGCTGAAATAGAACCACCATGCAGTTCAACAATTTCCTTTGCTATTGCAAGTCCCAGCCCTGCACCACCGCTCTTTGTGGCACGTGCAGTGTCGAGCCTGTAAAACTGCTCAAAAATTCGCTGCAACTTTTCCTGTGGGATCGTATTACCATGATTCCTAAAAATAACTTTAACTTCCCTTTCCCTTTGCGTTACAGCAATATCTATCGTACTATTCTCAAAACTATAGTTAACAGCGTTCCTCAATAAATTATCAAAAACACGCTGTATTTTATCAACATCACATTTTAGCACGATATCCGAGGGTGCATTTAAGGTACATTGAAGCCCCTTATCCTCAAGCATTGGTTGAAATTCAAATGTAATCTGTTCCAACATTCTGGTTAAGTTTACCTGACTTTTATCAAGGGTAATATTAGAAAGATTAAATCTGGTTATCTCAAAAAATTCATTAATCAAATCCTCCAACCGTTCTGCTTTGCTTAATGAGATTGAAAGATACTTTTCTCTAAGCTCCTCTGATATTTTACTTTCATCTCTTAGCAAGGATAGGTATCCAATTACAGAGGTAAGCGGTGTTTTCAAATCATGCGCTAGATACACTACCAAATCATTTTTTCTTTGCTCAGCATCTTTCGCAATCCTTTCATTCTCTTGGATATTCATTTTAGTCTGGTTCATTTTAGCTTCAATTTCTTTTAGTTGATCTGATAATTCAATTAACGTATTATCACTTCGATAAATCTGATCGACAGCTCCAATAACTTCTTGGATATAAGAAAATGGCTTTCTCCAGAAATACAAAAAAATCACAATATACCCAAAGACAATGTATGCAAAAGCTAAAACGTCCAGCCTCATTCCAAACCACTGTGCTATTAAATAAAACAGTTCCTGTCCAAACCACACCCTGGAACTATAAAAATTAATAGCAAACATATAAACAAAAACACCTAAAAGAGTATATAGCATAAGTGATATTACCAATCTCAAGAGCAAGGAGTTCCTTAATCTTTTAGCAAGATTCTTTTGCTTATTCTTCAATTTTATAGCCTACCCCCCATACTGTTTTAATGAATTTAGGATTTTTAGATGGTTCATGTAGTTTCTCCCGTAAACGACCAATATGTGCCATTACGGTATTGTTGTTATCTAAATATTTATCTCCCCATACCGCTTCAAATAATTCTTCCGAGGATACTACCTTGCCTCTATGTTCGCACAAATACCAAAGAATTGAAAACTCAAGAGGGGTAAGGGTAATTTCTTTCCCAAACAAAGTACATATATGCGTATCTTTATTGATAACTAATCCCTTTATATCATATTCATTTATATCCGGTAAACATTTATCATTTACGTTATTATAGATCATATAACGGCGTAATTGTGTCTTTACCCTTGCTACGACCTCCAAAGGATTAAAGGGTTTCGTTATATAATCATCCGCCCCCATGGTTAACCCCATAATCTTGTCCGTATCTTCCACCTTTGCTGTCAGCATAATAATTGGGAAGAAGGATTTTTCTCTGATTTTTTGACAGATATGAAAACCACTAATATCCGGTAACATTACGTCTAAAATTGCTATATCCAATTTTGTGGTGGTAACGCATTGTAATGCTTCCATCCCTGTATAAAACTTGTACACTGTGTACCCGTCATTTTTCAGATAGACTTCGATTAAATCTGCAATTTCCTTTTCATCGTCTACAATTAAAATACTTTCATTCATGATTCCCTCTCCCTAAAATACAAAGCATTGTTTTATATTTTAAACAAAATCTAAAGATATTATATACGATATCTCAATAAAATCCAATAACAGGTATTTGCTACAATCGTAATTTGATTTAACGGGATGAAAAAAACCGTCCCACGATAAAGCTCCATGGGACGGATTTAACTTAATGCTGTAGTCTCTTTAATCAAATTTTATTAAGATTTTAAATGCTTACTTAAGCTCAATTATTTAACTTTAATCTCTGTTTTTACAACTTTCTTTTTACCGCTATAGAGCGTTATTGTTGTTGTAATTACTGTTGTACCCTTACCAACTGCAGTAATTTTACCATTTTTATCAACGGTAGCTACCGACTTGTCAGAGGAAGAGTAGGTTACTGTTGCTCTACCCATTGCACTTTGTGATGCCGGGTCCGTAATTTTCTTAACTATTTCCAAAGAGAGTGGCAGTTCAATGTTTAATTGGGTTGACTTCTTCTTACTTGTTGTCAGAGATAAAGTAGTCGTTGCAGGCGCTACCTTAATCTGTTTTACAAGACTTGTGGTGTATCTTGCCTCCGCACTATCAAGCAAAATCACAAAGTCAGAGCCATAAAGAACATTAAGCGTAATATACCCCTCGGCATCCACCACATATTTTGTGTTAAAAGGAAGTGTTTCCAGTTTGCCAGTATCTTTGTTGAAACCATAGAGATAAACCTTAGTTGTTCCTGTTGTTTTCACAAGGTCACCAACATATACTTTAACCCCTGCCTGTGCTGGAAGTAATCCCTTATGATTAAGATGAATGACAACACCTTCTCCTAAGCTGCCTTTGCTATTTATTTCTTTCAAGAATTCTGCATCCTTTAGACCAACTCGCTCCAAATTAATAATAACATCAGCAAGTTTTTGCTTAGTAGTTGCAAGTAATTTAGCATCAAATGTCCAACTAAATACCGTTTTTCCATCCTTATCATTTATACTAATAACTAAATCTTTACCAGATTCTTTTATAGCCTGAAGTACCTCAAGGTCCAAAGTAACATTTGGAGTTTTATCGGTAGAACCTGTCGTAGTTTCTGGCATAGTAACCGCTATTATAATCTTTGAAACTTCTTTATCAGCTAAAGCTATCTCCAGTTCCTCTTGAGATACCGGTAGTTCAATTGAGTTATCAACCTTATTTATATCCTCTAAGGATAGTTCAATCTCTATCTTGCCCTTCTCGATTGGTGTTGGTGTAGGCGTTGTTGTAGGAGCAGGCGTTGGATTACCCGGGTTAATAGGAACACTATAAACCGTGATTACCTTTGTACCAGTTACACCGGAACCGTCCTGTGCTGCTGCTTTAACCGAAACTGTACCTACCTTGGTTGCCGTTAATAACCCACTTGTGCTGATGGTTGCTGCTCCTGTCCCATTCTCCACACTCCATACCACCAAGGCATTGGTTGCATTGTTTGGTAAAACCGTTGCATTCATCTGTAAACTATAGCCTTTCTCTACACTAGATAAATTACTATTTACAGTGATTGACGCCACTTTAATCTCTTCCGGAGCAACAGCAGCAATCTTAAAGGAATCGGCAGACATTGTTGTGCCTTGATAGGTTACTGATACAATAACATTCTGTTCCAAGGACATCTGTTCCAATGCAATAAAGTTAATAACTACTGTCCTGGTTGCTTCATTCCAACTGTAATTGCTGGCTGAAAGTATATCTGCATTCCCACCGTTAACAGCTAATGTCAAAGCAAAATCTGTTAAAACCGGCGCAGTTGTTGGAACCTTATCGAGTAAAATGTTAATTGTTCCGTTGGTTGCAGTAACGTTTTCCAGCGTTGCAACAATTTCTTCTACTTCAATGGTAATTCCTGCTGTAACATTACTGAAAGCACTATCCTTATATAACTGGCTTCCAGTCTCAGCAATTGCTTTTATTTGATAATAGTAGGTTCCTGCTGTTAATCCATTATCTGTATAGGAATTAATTTCAGTAGTTCCAAGGAAAGTAAAAATACCATTTATCCCTTCGGAACGATATACATTATATTTTACTGCATTGGCAACCTCATCCCAGGTTAATTCTACCGAATTAGTCTCTTCCTGCAGTATTGCACTTACATTCTGTGGTGTATCCAGTACAATCAATACTGGTTCATTTACCACTTCCCTGAACTGTATATTCGTAATATTTAAAGTATGTGGCTTCACATCAAATTCTGTACCACCAGCCAGGAATAAAACATAAAAGTCTGATTTTGCTCCAGGTGAAACTACAATTTCGTAGCTGTCCATTCCGGGCTTAATTGCGAGTGTCTGCTGTGCAGGTTGTGTACTCATCTCTACTACAAGACCACGATTATCCGTCACCGATGGATCATCATAGATAAGTTCTGCATCAAAGGACAGTTTATACTCTTTCCCTGCAAAGGTACTTATTCCAGATTTCTTTGCCTGCATGGACCAGAATTCCGGTCCTCCCCACTGTGAGGTTATCGTTGCTACAAAATCTACGGTAAAACTATTATCATTACAGTTAACACTACCCTGATCTCCGTCACCAATCCAGGTAAACCAATCCCCTGTAAAGAGATTTTCACTTGCAGACCCTAATATCTTAAACGAAATATTAATTGCCTTATATCCGTCAGCCTTAATTGTAAAATTATACGTACCCGCTTGAGCTACTGCATTTTTATCAATGGTGATGGTATTCTCTGCTTTATTCATAACAACAAATGAATTCACATTTTCGCCATTCATTGTTACAATAATAGGTTTCTCTTCCCAAACACTATTTTCGGTATAATTTAATACAATATCACTCCCTAAAATCACTGCTTGAGATAATGAAATTGCAGGAAGTTGTATTGCTTCAACCTGTTCCGGTGTAGCCGCATATAGTTTTACGTTATCAAAATAAATGCTATGTGGTCCAACATTCGGGAAGTCCTCCAGACATCCATTTACGTTACCCATCATGAATAGTATGGAGGCTGCTTTTGAAGCTGCAACACCTCTAAAAGTAATATAATAGGTATCTGTATCAGTGGTTAAATTAACAATAGTTTGGGATGGCGTTCCTAAGCTGCCAAACTCTAATTGAATAGGACGATTAATAGAGGCGGAGGCGTCGAATTGAAGGATATAATATTCACTTGCTTCAACCTCAATATTCGATTGCTTAAATTGGCTATCCCAATTATTCTTTTCGGTACTCACTATATTAATTACTGCTTTACCATTTTCCGCTGCTGCTGTACCGTTTACAACATTCCAGTCTGCGAACCAAGAAGTCCATCCATCCAGATTAGTTTCAAAGGTTCCGTTGGTGATAAGATTACCGGATGCTTCTAAAATAATCTGCGTAATTGCTTTCGTCGTTGCATAACCTGCTGCATCAAATTTGATGGAGTAGTTACCTGCAACAGGCAGAGCATTGCTTGCAATTGTTAATGTATTATTACCATTAACCGTTACATCACTACTATTAATAGCAGTACCATTCACATAAGTGGTTGTAAGCTTAGATGCCCAATTTTCATCATTGTATTTAATTACAACTGGCGTTCCTTCTTTCACATTACCCGCTGATGCTACCCCTGCTGGTTTAGCATGACCTTCAGGTATATCAATTTTGGAACCATCCACTTCCACATCAATACTGTCAATAGAGAAGTCGTATACACCTTCACCAATACCAAAGTACATAGATAATTTCCCAGTTTTGTCACCACTTGGCTTATATTCTATACTTACTGTATTGCCACCAGCTTTAAATTCATAATCTTTTTGTACTCCATCCGGTGTCTCAATCTTAATTGTCTTATCCTTACTACCATTTAAATGCACTGTAAACTTATATGGAACCCCTCCCACAAAGGACATGGAAGAACTCTGAACACCAACACAATAGAAGGTAGGATTCGCTCCTATTACAGAATGTACATTGAGAACACCATTTGTAACGTTATGGTCTTGATATCCTGCATTCTCGGACCAGATATTCCAACCATCTGCTCCATTGTAGAAGTCTCCATTGTATAAAGGCCAGAAATCTACTTTGGACCAATCCATATTATTGTTACTGGTTCTTACCAGGGACACATTATCCAGATACACGGTATTATTACCGGTTACTATATCTAATACCGCTTCTGAATCTGTAACTCCTGTTTGCATTGTGAAATTAAAGGTATAAGGTTGCGATTTATAACTGTTATCGATAGCAATCGTTTCTTCTGCATAAATAATGGTTCCATTTTTGCTTACTAATTTAACTGTTATGTCCCCATCTGCTACAGCTTTTGCATCCAATGAAACTTTATAGGAATCGCCACTCAACAAGTTCATGCCATATTGCAAAACTTTTGAACTCTCAGTAGAACCAACCACCTTCAACTCGCGTGATTGCTTTTCTACGCTAATATTTGCATCAGAAGCATGCCAGAAATAATATCTATTCTTGCCCTGATCAAAGGTACCATTATACACATGATTACCATTTCCAAGAGGGGACTTGGCAGCATCTTCTTCTATTGTAGGGGTTAATCCAGTACATATTACAGAGAAGTTTTTGAAATAACATGCTCCGGTTGTTTGTCCCAGATTAAATTCGATTCGACCTGTTGCATCCGTCTTGGTTGCCATATCAAAAACATAGGTATAACTTTTCCAGTCCGGAGTTAAATCCACTGTATAAGTATCGGAATAGGCAGGATATCCACCGATATTGCCATACTTTGCTGCCAGTGATTTAGAGGCATCCGCTTTTGCATCAAAGGTCAATATATAACGATATCCCTTTGTTAGCGGAACATTGTGAATTATTTGAACACTGTAATTTTGGTCGCCGCCGGCCGATACATCCACTTTTAGGGTATCGTCAGTTACGCTTTTTGCCGCTGCCCCATTAAGCATTGTAGATAGATACCAAGCTCTCGCTGGTTCTGACGGATAGTTGGAAGTTGTTTTTATTTCGGATAATGCAGAGTCAACAAAGTTTGTTACATTGATTTCTCCTGATACAAGATGATCATCTGCTTCGTCCACCGGTTTAACAACTTGACCTTCCATCAAAGCATAATCTGCTATTTCGCCTGTAGCAGAGTCCACCAAGTCATATACTCTGACATAATCCACATCCATCCAGGCATTGTTCCAGGACTGACTTAATTGTCCACCATCAAAATTGCCGCCTACCGCAAGATTTAATAACAAATAAAAATTCTCATCAAAAGGCGCTGGATATGTAAAATCTGTGGCATTATTTGCTGCGGTAGAATACCAGTTACTGGTAGTGTGGTATAATTGATCATCCATATACCAACGCATCTCTCCTGGTAACCACTCAAGGGCATAAGTATGATATTCCATAACGGTAAAGTTTTCATCGTAGGCTATTGCTTCATTTGCCGGATTATAAGCGCCTCCACTGGACTTATTATTAGGCCATTGGCTTCCGAAATGAAGATTCCCCTCCATTACATTAGGTGTTCTTCCACGGATTTCCATAATGTCAACTTCACCAGAAGCTGCCCAGGTACCATAGACATCTTCCGAAGGCATCATCCAAAACGCAGGCCATAAACCAGTGCTATTACCATCCGTCGCATCACTGCCAATTTTTATTCTGGCTTCAATACGTCCATAGGTCTTCGCAAATTTTGTAGTCTTTTCACCACCGGGATTCGGGGAATCATCCATGGTCCACAGTCTGGTTGAGGTGTAACTTTTTCCGCCATAAAGCGGCTTTTCGCTATCTGTAAGTTTTCTTGCGGTTATTTTCAAGATACCATCCGATACCTTTGCATTTTCTCCATTCGTATAATATTCCAGTTCATTGTTACCCCAACCGTCGCCAGAATACTCGGCACCAGTACCAATCAAATAGCTCCATTTTGATTGATCCAGAGAGGTTCCATTAAACTCATCGCTCCAGGCGATTTCCCAGGTCCTTTCATCCTCCGCTGCACCCGATGTTATTTCTCTCGCCTCAACTGGGGTTGCTGCGTAATCCGAATCATCCACAGCAGCAGAAACTGTTTTTGGTGTAACCTCCGGCAGCATTGTCACCGTTAAAGCCACTGACATTGCTACTGCCCAAAATTTAGACCATTTTCTTTTCTTCACAAAAACACCTCCATCTTACATTTTAGGAATCATAATTTGCAAGGTTTTATACGCATAATTACGACCCTCTTTATTATCTTAATAATTTCCAAATATTGTAAGGTATCTAATTTTAAAAAGGTATCATTATTTACATTATGATTATGAAGAAATTCTCCAATTAATTAAAAAGTATCCCATTCTTATTTATTCATAGGATGCCCAGACTGTTGACAAAGCCAATTATTAAAAGAATCATATAAATATATGTGTGTATAAATAATCAATAGTATATTTTTATCCTTGCTTATGGTATTCTTTAATAAATTTGAATTTATAGAGGAGGAAATGATTTATGGTAACACCTTACATAGTGTTTAGTAAGCAATGTGAAGAAGCTATGAATTTGTACGAAAAAGTCTTTGATGGTCAGAATAAGAAAATAATACGATATAATGATTATGTTCCTGATGGAATAAAAGAAGATGTGAGTAACTATGTACTTCATGGGACAATGGATTTTTATGACACTCAATTTACCTTTGCGGATGAGTTTTCTAAACCAGTTACTCCTGGAAGTATGGTATACCTGACTATAAATCCAAGCAGTGTGGATGAAGGAACAAAAATATATTATGAACTAAAAGAAAATGGCGAAGTATTACTTCCGGCAACTGAAACTTTTTATAGTCCATTACATGCAACTGTCAAGGATAAGTTTGGTATTATGTGGAATATAATAGTAATTAACACTTGAACAAATTCCAATTTAATAACGTAGATTTACTAAAGGCACGGAATTCCCCGTGCCTTTCATCTGTATAAATATCCTATTTTGGCATAATCCAAAATTCAATAAAATTCAAATATTAATTTGTCTGCCGTCTGAGCATCCTATTTTTATTCATTAATAGGATGCCGCCTAATTTTTATTAAAAAGTATTTAATTATTTTTGCTCCAGCGTTCTGATACAAACAGAGTCGGTGAGCATCCACAGAGTTTCTTAAAACATCTGGAGAAATGATAAATGTCATTAAACCCGCATAATCGTGCAATCTGACCAATCTGTAATGTTCCATTTACTAAAAGATATTTTGCTTTATCAATTCGTGCATTAATTAACTCTACTTTTGGTGTTGTATGAAAAAACTTATGATAATAGGCGTAAACCTGACTCTTCTCCAGATTCAACGACTGACATAACCGTTCTATAGACCAATCCTCTTCGCAGTAGGAGAGCATCTGCAAGCGCAGAGACTGAAACTCTGATAGTAGGGTGGTATTCACCGGAATATCTTGTACCTTCGTCAGACATTTACGATCCAAATGAATTAACAGCTGTCTGATAAGTGCCTCTATCTGTAATTCGTAATGCAGTGGTTTCGTTAAATATTCTATCTGTATATTTTTAATATACCAATTGATATCATCTATCCCCTCCGGATAAAAGATAGTATTCAATGGTATTTTAAACTGAATATCTAACCCCACTTCGGAAAAGAAATGCAAATAACTATTATAAAATTCATTAACAGCCTCATATCTTTGGGCAAATCCCGGGGTATATATAATACATGCGCCTGGTTTTGCAACGATTACTTCACCATTTATCTCGAAATTCATTGGTGCCAGTATCAGTAAAAACAAATAACTTATACTTCCATTCGTCCGATTAATGATATCGTTATCTGGGTTGTGAACGTTATAACCACAATACTCTATATTATACATCAGCAGATTCTCCTGTCATTACACGCTATTTCATAGTCATTATTTTTTCATTACACTTCTAACTACATTTCCTATTTTTATGTCTATTTCTATTTCCTCTCTATCTCTATCTCTATCTCTATCTCTATCTCTATCTCTATCTCTATCTCTATCTCTATCTCTATCTCTATCTCTATCTCTATCTCTATCTCTAATTAAGTATATTAAAAAATCGGATAAAATGTCAAATATAACGGAAGAAAAATCATTTATTTAAAGTACTATAAAATGCTAAAATATCATATAAACACAATAAGAAAGGAATATTTATTTAACTATGTTAAAAGCAAGTATTCATATTGATAAGAATTTTATAGTCGGAGAAGTTGACAAACGTATCTTTGGTTCTTTTATCGAACATCTTGGCCGCGCTGTATATAATGGAATTTATCAGCCTTCCAGTCCTCTTGCAGATGAACAGGGCTTTCGTAAGGACGTTCTCCAGTTGATTAGAGATATCTCCGTGCCCCTCGTGCGTTATCCAGGTGGAAACTTTGTATCTGGCTATCACTGGGAGGATGGCATTGGGCCGAAGGCTGATCGTAAACCAAAGCTGGATTTGGCATGGTCTGTAATCGAAAGTAATCAATTTGGTCTAAACGAATTTATGGATTGGTCAAAAAAAGCTGGTACTACCCCTATGATGGCTGTCAATCTTGGAACCAGAGGAATTGAAGATGCAAAAAACATCCTTGAATATTGTAATATAGAAAAGGGTTCCTATTACAGTGATCTTCGCAGAAAGCATGGCTATGAGGAACCACATAACATCAAGTTATGGTGCCTTGGCAATGAGATGGATGGTCCTTGGCAAATGGGGCACAAGACAGCCGAGGAATACGGACGTATCGCTGCTGAAGCCGGACGTATCATGAGAATGGTGGACCCCTCTATAGAATTGGTCGCTTGTGGAAGTTCTTTTCTGCAGATACCTACCTTTGCCAGCTGGGAAGCAACAACTCTTGAGCATTGTTATGATCAGGTAGACTACCTTTCTCTTCACCAGTATTATGGCAATCACGATAATGATACACCTAATTTTCTTGCAAGTTCCGTAGCCATGGACGACTTCATCAATTCTGTCATCTCTATCTGCGATTATGTTAAAGCAAAGAAACGTAGCAAAAAGAGCATTCATTTATCCTTTGATGAATGGAATGTCTGGTACCACTCCAACAATCAGGACAAGAAATTGGAACGCTGGACCAGTGCACCTCATCAATTGGAGGATGTATATAATTTTGAAGATGCTCTACTGGTTGGAAGTATGTTGATTACACTCTTAAAGCACGCTGACAGAGTTAAGATTGCCTGTCTAGCACAACTTGTGAATGTTATTGCTCCGATTATGACCTCTGATACTGGTGCTTGGAAACAGACAATCTACTATCCATACCTTCATGCTAGTTTATATGGCCTGGGCACTGTTTTACATACCATTACAAAATCCCCTGTCTACGATAGCAAACACGGGGATGCTCCTTATCTGGATTCTATACTTCTAATGGATGAGGAATCAGAAACGCTTACACTTTTCGCTGTGAATAAGAGTTTATCAGATAATATGGAGATAAGCTGCGACTTGAGGCAATTTGTTGATTATCAAGTTATTAATCATATGGTATTAACACATGATGATTTGAAGGCAGAAAACACCGAGCGCAACCCCAACAACGTTGTTCCAAAAGCAGGTAACAATACTTTCCTTGATCATGGACATTTAAAGGTTGTCGTAGAAAAGCAAAGCTGGAACGTAATACAACTGCAACACAAATTATAAATCTTAAAACTTTACTAATAATAAAATCCAGTATTCAAAAAGAAACAGGAAGGAATACTGGATTTTATATATAAAAAGCGAATCTAATTTTCAATAATATAATATTCTACGCCGTTACGTGCAATGCTTATCGAACTGGATGCTAATATTTTTCCTTGCTTATTTTTTGCAGTTAGATTAACCATTATAGCATCATTTATAGGTGTATCAATAGAGGGGCCACACCAAGTCACACTTAATCCAGTGCTATCTTTCGATTTACTCTTTAGAAATTCCCCATTGCTTGTTGTCCAGTAAAATTCTGCATCTTTTAAATTATTAGCAAGGGCATTCATTTTGATTCCATTAACAGCTGATGAAAGCGAACTATATGACTTAATATTTGTTTGTATCGACAGCTTTTTCTCAGTATTGAGATAAAATATTAATGTACAAATAATAAACAGCGTACCTACTATCAAATACCATCTCTTTTTCATAGTATACTCCATCTCCAGAATCAAACATCCCTTAATTCTTCATACCCGTTAATACAATTCCTTCCACAAAGCTCTTTTGACCAATGATATAGATAACGATACCTGGTAAGATGGTCATAAAGGTTGCTGCTAAAGCCACCGGCCAATTTGTACCAAAGGAACCAGTAAAGTTGGTTAAGGCTACGGCAAAGGTAAATTTCGTCATGCTATTTATGTAGATAATCTGCTGAAGCATATCATTCCAAATCTGGATAAACAACATCATGGAAACTACGACTACAGCCGGCCGAATGGAGGGAACTAAGATCGTCCAAAGAATACGCATTCTTCCTGCCCCATCAATAGAGGCTGCCTCATCCAGTTCCATTGGAATTGTCATTAAAAATTGCTTAATTAAAAAGATATTGAAGAAGCCACCACCTGTTAAGAACGGTAGTATCAATGGCCAGTAACTATCTCCTAGCCCAAGTCCCTTTGTCCAGAATACATAGAGAGGAATTAGAGTAACCATTCCTGGCAAAAGAATTGTCCCAACACAGATATTAAATATGAGCTTCTTTCCTCTAAAACGCAATCTGGCAAAAGCATATCCACAAAAAATCGCTGTTACTGTACCAAAAAATACGGCTGGAATTATAATAGAAAAAGTATTAACAAAATATCGCCAGTATTCAAAGGTCTCTAAAGCTTTCGAATAATTAGACCATAACCACTCATGCGGAAGAAAGGAAGGCGGATATTCATTTAATGCTCCGGTGCTCATTAACGAGGATCTAAAGTTCCACCAGATTGGCAGAAGCACCAGCATAGAAACAATAAATACAATTAGGGTTACTGCAAGATTTAATACTATTTCTTTCTTTTTTCTACTTTTCAATACACCATTAGCCAACATTTACTCCTCCCCTCCAAAAATCTGTGCTTTCTGCGTCTTAAATAATATAATTGTAAAAATACCAACCAGCACAAAGAATATTACTGCATATGCCGCTGCATATCCCATTTTATTCTTTTGGAAGCCGTATAAATAAATTACATAAGACATAAACATGGACTTTTTGCTGGGTCCACCATCGGTAAGAGCAAGTGCCGGGTTTATAACCTGTAAATGAGTGATTAGAGCCGTAAGAACATTATAGAAGATAATTGGAGAAATACTAGGAATAGTCACATGCCAGAAGCGCTGCCAAGCATTGGCACCATCAATTTTTGACGCTTCCACATAAACTCCTGGTACATTTTGAAGTCCTGCCAGAAAAATAACAATCAAATTACCACTGATCCAAATAGCAATTAACACCAAGGAAGGAAGCACTTGTTCTGTGCTATTTAAAAATCTTTGTGGGGGAAGTCCCATCATACGTAAAAGATAATTAAATAGTCCAAAATTACCTTCATACAGCCATTCCCACCCTTTAAATACACCGATAGCAGGGAGTAGATAGGGCACAAAGAAAATGGAACGGAATAACGTTCTTCCTTTAATCTTCATATTTAGCATCAATGCAACCACCAGCGAATAAAGAATACCGCCAACCACAGCGAGCAGTGCATATAGAATCGTAGCTTTCACAGAATCAAAGAAATAGATATCCTTTGTAAAGATACGTATGAAATTGTCAAAACCTACGAATTCCGGTGTTTTTAACCCATTCCAATCAAATAAACTTAACACGAACACCGCCAGAGTTGGCAGATAGCTCATGAAGGTTACACCCAGGAACGCTGGTATCAAACACAGATATGCAGTTCGTTCTTCCCTTTTGCCAGCTCTTGATGTAATTTTTAATTTTGTTTTATTTTTCATACCAGCACCTCGTAATCATCAGGTGGTCTACAAAATGCATCCTGTCAACCACCTGATTACACTTATTTCAATTTTTATTGTGGATTACTTTCCTCAAAAATACCATATAATTCTTCTTTATTTTCGTCAATTGCTTCTTTCATGGTCTGGTCACCAGTCCAAACACCTGAAAAAACTGTACTCAATGTAGAATTGAACTCTTCAGCACCATTTACATAATACCAAGCTGTGGATACCATATTATTCTTTGCATAGTCAACAACTGCACTCTTATACATTTCTTTTTCAGGGAAGTTAGGGTTACCAATCCACTTGTCGATTTTTTCAGCTTCTGTATACCAGGAGTCCAGGATCGGCATCCAAGTTCCAGCTTCAATTAATGACCAGGAATTTTCTTCCTTTGAATACCACTTTAACCATTCCATTGCTTCTGCTGGATGCTCTGTGGTTGCAAATACTACGTTAGGTCCGCCAGTACAGATGGTAACCTTATCTTTCATATAAGGAAGAACACCTACACCATATTCAAAATCTGCATTTGGTCCAAGGAAGGTTCCTACATTCCATTGTCCATCAGTGGCCATAACTACTTTCTTGCTTCCAAGAGAAGATTCCAGAGCATTTGCAGCACTTGTTACAGGAGGTGCACAATGATATTTGCTGGATAAATCAGCTATTTTCTGAAGTGCATCTACAGTTGCTTCACTATCAATGGTACAGGCAGTTCCATCTTTACTGTAGTAACCGCCACCGTTGGATAAGGTCCATACTTCAAGCTGCCAGGGAAGTGTATTTACTGTACAACCGTAGACATCAATATTATTAGGATCAAAGTCAGGATCTAAAGCATTTTTACCGTTTATATCAATGGTAAGTGTCTGTGCCATTTTAACAAAGGTATCCCAGTCCCAAGCAGCATCCGCTGTCGCAGGTGGTGTAAATTCTGCTGGATCTAATCCTTGCTTTTTACAAATTTCATTTAATAAATCAATGTTATACCACAGATTTAATACTTCATTCGCAGCTGAATAAGCCACTGGCTTATCTTCATAGCGGAAAGTTAAAGCATCCAAAGGCTTTGCATCGCCTTCGCCATACATTTCACTGATATCTGCCAGCAATCCATTCTCAGCAAATTTAAGAACACCTGCTTCACTCATGATACCGGTATCTGGAAGCTCACCTGCTGTTGCCATTGCATTTAATTTTGTAACATAAGTATCATGATCAATTTTAACAACTTCAACTGTAATTCTATCTTGTTCGCTGTTAAACTTATCCGCTACCTTCTGAGTTGCGGCTGTTTCCACTTCATTTCCCCATTGTGCATAAGTAATTTTAATTCTTTCGTCACCGCTCTTACCCTCATCCTTGGTAGTTTCACCATCTTTTTCAGTACTGACATTTGCATCTGGATTTGATGCATTTTGCTCGCCACCCTTAGAGCATCCTGCCAACGCCATTGTCGATACCATCACTGCTACTAACAACCCACTCAATACATTTTTCTTCACTTTTTTTCTCCTTTACTCTTATTTTATTTTAACGACGCATGCTTGTCGTATAAATAGGATTAATATTTACTTCTCATTTTCCCATGATTTTCTATAATATTATTTTAATTCGAATATCAAATTCTACTAATTATTTGGCTATATTAATTATCACTTTTAAAAAATTATCACACATGATTCAATTGTTAAAAGTCCTATTAATCATACTGCAATGAATATGTGTGTATATATATTCATCTCAATACATAAAACTGACTTTTGACAATTGAATCACACTTCAAAGTTTAATATAATTCTTTGACCCATACAAGCATTTCACCAGTCTTACGATTTCCCCAGTAAGGGTAAGGTACAAAGGTCAATTCCTTTTCTTCAAATATTGGTCTCTTTTCTGTATAAAGTGCTTCTGCTTCCCATCCCTCCGCCTTTATTTTCTTACCTTTACCACTGATTACATTCGTTCCTCCAAGGAGCACAGTGTCAAAATGTTCAATTAATTCAGCTTCTGTATCAAGGAAATATGCTGGCAGATTAGATTCATTATCCACCTCTTCCATGCAATAAACGAGTGGACCTTTCATGATTGATACCTTTCCAACATTCTCTTTCACAAGTGGATTAGCACGGACAATTCGGGGCTCCATTTCAAAATCCAACAAAATGACCTTATGAGACATCTCTATCTCCAGCTCATAATATCCATTCTGGTTCACCTTGAAATCTAGTACTTCACCATCTACACAAACCTTATATTCTCTTACATACTCCGGTATTCTTATGTATATCTTACCTCTAACTCCGACTGGACCATTTACATTAACTGTTATCTGTCCATCATTTGGAAATCTTGTATCCATCTCAATTTCAACTTCTTGCTCCTGAATAATCGCCTTTACTTTACTTGAAATGAATAAATTAATCCAGATTGCATCTTCATCAGCCAGATAAATATACTCACCTAAGGAAGCCAGGGTTCTGGCAATGTTCGGTGGACAACAGGCAACACCAAACCATTTTTGTCTTACCGGCTTCACATGCTCTTTAGAGGTTCTTGGAATACAGTTATCGGGCCACACTTCCAAAGGATTAACGTAGAAGAAGCTTCGTCCATCCTGGGCAATACCGGAAAGTACTGTATTATATAGAGCTTTTTCAACAACATCATAGTATTTCGCCTTTTTTGTAATTTGTGTCATTCTTCGCCCAAAGAGTGCGAGTGCAATGGAGGCGCAGGTTTCTGAATAGTTACTGTTATTCGGCAAATCATAATCCGTTGTAAATCGTTCTAATATGCCGGAGCTTCCTATACTTCCGGTGATATACATCCTTTTATTCACTATATTGTCCCATAATATCTCACAGGCGTTTAACAGCTCAATATCATCATACGCTGCAGCAATGTCTGCCATGGCATTATACATATATCCAGCTCTTACAGCATGACCTTCCGCAGTTTTCTGTTTTCTAATGGGAAGATGAGACTGGGAATAAGCAACATCATATTTCTTAAATTCATCAAAGAGATGTTTAAAATCCGGTCTTTTTTTCTCCTCCAGAAAATAGTTTGGCTCCTCTCCTCTACGATCTAAAAACATTTTTGCTTGTTCTAAATAGCGAACTTCTCCAGTTATTTCATACAGTTTATAAAGTCCAATTTCCACCTCTTGGTGTCCGGGATATCCTTTTGAATTTTTATGTATTGAGAATTCCTCACAAATTAAGTCTGCAAATCTTCTCATAACATGAACTAACTTATCTTTGCCGGTTGCCTTGTAATATGCTACTGCAGCCTCCATAAAATGGCCAGCGCAGTACAGCTCATGGCCTTCCATTAGATTTTGAAAACGTTTCCCTGGTTCCTTAATCGTATAATATGTATTAATATAACCATCTTCCTCTTGTGCTTTAGAAATCAAATCAATCACTTCATCTACTCTATTCTCTAATTCTTGATCTGGAGAGGAAGCCAAGGAAAAAGCAACTGCTTCAATCCATTTTGCCAGATCAGAATCCTGAAAAACAGCTCCGTAAAACTCGCCTGCTTCCTGCTTTGCAGCGATCTTAAAATTCTGTATACAATGACTTGTTTCAATACCCTCGATCTTATCATTTAATATGTCCCATTGATAAGGGATAATCACTCCCCTAACAAGACCAATATATCTATCCCAAAAGTCATCTCGTATTTTAATCTTATTTAATGGAATAATAGTCAATTTATTCATCTGCGCGTTTTTCCTTTATTTTTATGATTAAACGTTTTATCTTATAAGCAAATAATACAACATATTATAACTTTTTTCAATACTTATTATATATTTTTTCTGTTTTTATGCATATTATCTTAGGTAATAGTGTTAATTAGTACTTTAAAGTTTTATTTTCATTCGTTTTATTGTGCTAAATTATTATTAAATTCACATGATATAACGTTTTACCAATGCATTTTATACAATTATCTACTATTTAAGTGTTATTTCACTTAATACTAACAAAAAAGGTGATTGCAGCAGTATCACCACAATCACCTGTCATTATATAGTTTATTGTATAGCTATTATTGCAACTATTTATCCTAGTATCCTTCTATAATATTTACTGAATCACGCTTTACAAGGCTACATTTCACATAATTTTGATATCCATCGTAGGTTCCTTGTTCATCCAGATTATTAACGATTAATTCTGCCGCCTTGCGTCCAATCTCTGTCAAGGGTATTGCCATTGTCGTCAGTGCCGGCAAAAATGCCGTACAAATTTCACGGTTATCAAAGCCTACCAGGGCAAGTTCCTTACCAATAATCAGATTAGTTTCATGAGCATAATCATATACTCCTGCAGCCATTTCATCATTCATGGAAAAAATAGCAGAAACTCCTTTTTTAATTAAGTCCTCGGCTGCATCTCTACCTTTTTCTCTCGACCAATCGCCTTCATAAATATAACCAGGATTAAACAAAATACTATTGTCATAAAGTGCCCTCTGATAACCTTTCAGTCGGGCATTCGTATGCATACTTAACTTATCTCCCATGATTAAACCTATTTCACGATGTCCATTACAGATCATTTCATTCGTTACATCATAGGCCGCTTGCTCATCATCGTATATAATAGAAGAAACTCTCTCATTTTTAGCAAACCCATAGGCAATGGCTACCGGAACCTGATCCATCTCCGGTAAGAACTTAATTTCACGACAATGAGCACAGACATAGATTACACCTGCAACCTGTGCACTTTTCATGATATTGAATTCCTCTTGCACTTGTTGATGATATTCATCTTTATGATAAAAGTCATTGTTATATTTTTTATATAATCTTAAGTTACCAAGCAGAAAGGAATATCCGTGCTCTTCCAGAAATTCATGAATACCATCTACAATTCCCACACTATTAAATACCGTGAGATCTTCCGTGATGATACCAATGACATTTGATCTTCGCTGCTTTAAATTCTTAGCCATAATATTCGGAACATAATTCATTTCTTTTGCAATTCTTATAATTCTCTCTTTGGTCTCTTCGCTTACACGACCTTTACCATTAAAAATATTCGAAACCGTCGCTATCGACACTTCACAAGCTTCAGCGACCTCTTTTATGTTTGCCATGTATTCACCTCAGTTAATGTATGCTGTTCCTAATCTCTAAGATTTCAGTCTAACGAAAACCTATGTGAATATTATTATACATATTTCCTTTGGATGCAACTAGATTTTCTCAAATACCAAAGGACATCCAGGCTGAGACTCCCTATATAATTTCTCACCCTGACTTAATACCTTCTCATCTCCTAATTTCCAACTTCCTTTTGGCAAATATACTTCTCTTCCGGTACAATTCTTTTGGTAAATAGGAGCTACTAAAAGGTTATTCCCAAGCATAAATTGATCGCTAATCCTTTCCACCGGCTCTTCCGGGAATTCATAGCTCATATATCTTATCACCGGTTCGCCTGTTTCTGCTGCCAAATCAACATAATTCATAATCTTATTAAGGTATTTATCTCTAACCTTAAGACTTCTCTTTATTGCTTTGAAATTTTCTTCACTAAGTACACGATAGGGTGCTGCAGAAAATTGTATTGCTGGCATCAGACAAGCAATTTCACAATGTCTCACAAACAACTCCTGATCTAGATTTGATTCTTCCATTTCCTGAAAATTCAAATATTCGCCACCGCCAATCATGTCCGGACAGCTATAAGGATGCCCAGTCACCCCCTGTAGCAAGGTGTCAGGAATTAATGAACTAATTCCATTATTATCCCAGGAGTGATCCTTGTCACATAGTCGCTGAAGGAGCGCATAGCCTCCTGCACGAAAACCAGACCGATATTCATTATATTCAAACTGCTCCCCAAAACCAGCCCATAAATTGCAATGCTCATCGGGACTAATACTTAGCGCAGTAACATTATCTTCTCTATAATGCAAGCTATCTCCACCATCAAATTTAAAGCCATCTACACCTAATACCTTTAGTTCGTTTAATTGCTCGCTCAACCATTCCTGTGCTTTCGGATTGGATATATCTAAAACAGCAGAATATCCATTCCACCATTTCACTATGTAGGTATCCCCATCTTCTTGTTTTACCAAAATATCTTTTTTTAAAGCCTTACGATATGCCACCGTATCTGCTGTGATATAAGGACACATCCAAAGCATTACTTCAAATCCCATATCGTGCAGTTTTGCAATCATTTCTTTTGCATCCGGGAACTTCCCGCTATGAAATCTCCAATCGCCATAATTCTCAGACCAGCCATCATCAATTATTAATACACCCGCTGGCATTCCATGATCAAGAATGCTTTTAGCATATTTTAAAATATCTTTTTGATTTTGATCAAAGGTTAATTCAATCCAGGTACAATAGATATTTTTATGAAATAAATTCTTTGCAGGAGTCTTCTTATGAAACGGAAAATGCCGTTGCATTCCAGCCAGATACGCACCTTTTAGATTGCTATACCCTGATACCATAAGAACATCATCAGGAAATTCCATTATACCCTTATGAAATTTAATCTTGAAGCCAGTCTCCCTCCAGAGGTATCTCCCCCTACTGGATACTAGAAAGGGCATTGCCTGATTCGGTGTGTTATTACTGCTAAAATCCAGTTCACACTCGCTTTTTTCATGAAGTGGCATATCCAATCCATATTTCACACAAGCTCCATACCAGTATTCATTTTCTAAAATTCGTTCTTTCATTGGTTACTCCTTGTTACTGATTATTTTCTCCGTTTAATTTACTGTCATTTTATATACCTTTATTTCTTGATATAGCAAGACCACCATAATATAAAACAGTTAACCTTACTTTAGTTTTACATTTAGGTGGTCCGGTTATATTCATATCACATATATTTACTTGTTTTGTTTGCACGAACTTCGTAGTACGAAGTCTTATTTACTTGCTTTTATTTGCCATAAATTCGTCGAACTGTTTCTGAACTTCTGCAATGTATTCGTCCATTCCAGCATCCTTTAGCTTCTTTATTGCAGCATCATAGTTCTCATCAAAATCTACGAAACCATTTCTAATTGGTGCTAAATCCTTGGAGCATACTTCAAAAACTGCTGTTTCAATTTCTTTTACATTTTCATTGTTAAATACAAAACCAATTGCATTTGATAACTTCGCATTATCATCCCAGTGCTGATACTGCTCGATATAGGCATCATCAACATTTGGTGTAAATACAGTGTAGTTTTTATTACGGAACATCCACTCATAGAAGAAATCGTTGGTTACTAATCTGTTAATTCTTCCGTCTACCATCTCATAATCAGTTCCTTCTACACCATAGATTGCAAATAAGTAGTTCTCCTGGGAAGAATATAACCAATTAAGGAATTTCATAGCACCTTCTGGATTAGGAGCTGTATGTGGAATACAAAGAACTTCACCACCGGTAGCTGTGATATAACGTGGCTTATCGTCTGCTAAGATATAGTTTTTTAATACAGAAGTAGGTGCATTAGCCTTTACTGCATCAGAGATTTCAGTATCTTTACCAAAAGAGCCTTCGGTCCATATGTATAAACCAGTCTGCATACGGTTAGTTCTTTCGTTGTAGTTCGTGGATAATTCATCTGCATATAATCCTGAAGTAAACATATCTCTATTGAATTTTGCAACTTCTTTGAAAGCATCTGTTTCATAATAGCTATATACTTTGCCTGTATCCTCACCATATACAGCCATTTCTTCTTTTGCTACAAAGGTATACTGCTCTGGTTGGAAAAATCTTGTCAAAGGTTTAAAGATGATATCTCCAGGTCCTTTTAACTCGGGATACTTTTCTTCCACCTTAGTAGCGTAGGTCTTTAAATCATCAGGAGTATTTAAGTCAGTCATACCCACTTCATCCATTAAATCCTGACGTACCGTAACGAATTGATACATACCGGAAGAAGAAGCATAGGAGGTTGGAATACCGTAAATCTCGCCATTTACTGTTGCACCTTGTACATGGCTCATAGGAATAACCTTAAGTAAATCCTGTCCGTACTCTACGAGTAAATCGTCCAGAGGCCTTGCCTGTTTCTCGTTAACCATCTGGGAAAGATTTGGTAAACCATCCCAATATAAATCAATTGGTTCATTTGCTGCTAACATAATGTCTTTTTGTTCCCAATAGGAATCCCAGGGAACGAAAATCATTTCAACTTTTAGATTAAGTTCTGCTGCCATCTTTTCATTAAATTCATTTTCAATAAACTGTGACATACGATCTGATTCATCTCCAGGATATAAAATTGTTAAGGTCTCAATCTTTCCGGAAGCCCCCTCATCCTTGTTTGTATCTGTATCACCTGTTTGATTTGTCTGATCGCCTGTTTCCTTGCCATCGTTCTTTTGACTGCAACCACCCAATAATCCCAAAAGCATGGAGATTACTAATACAATAACTACTAGTTTTTGTTTTTTCATAAAACCCTCCTGTTAAAATTAATTTATGTTAAGCAAATTTGCTCCACATCTTAAACTACTGCTTCATGATTCATAACTATTTCTTAATTCATAGCAATTCCTTAATCAATAACAACTTCTTAATCAATAACTATTTCATTCATCCTAGTCTTCAAGGTAGTTTGCTAGCTACTGTGTAAAGCAAACCCTACTCTTTTACAGCTCCTGTCATAATACCGTTAATAAAGAATCTTTGAACAAATGGATACAAGAAAATAATTGGGCCGATAGTAATAACCGTTACTGCCATTTTTACAGTTTCAGCCGGCAGCGTAATATTTGCTGCAGCACCGGAAGGAATCACACCCGAACTGATTGCATTAACATTGGATAAGATGTTGTATAAATAGTATTGCAGGGTATAGAGTGCCTTTTCATTGATGAACATCAGTGAATTCCACCAATCATTCCAGTATTGCAGTGCATACATGAGACCCACGGTTAGTATGCCTGTTTTACACAACGGCAAAGCTATTTTATAGTAAATCTTAAAATAATTAGCTCCGTCTATCTTTGCTGCCTCATAAAGAGATTGAGGAATGTGTGAGAAATAAGTTCGGAGCAGAAACATGTTCCATACACTGAAGATGGATGGAATAATCAATGCCAGCACACTGTTTCTTAAGCCGTAATATTTTACGCATACGATATACCAGGGTATTAAACCAGCAGAAAAGATGATGGTAAAGTTACATAAAAATGCAATCACATTTCTGTAGCGTAAGGTCTTAATGGATATAGCAAAGGACATCATGGTTGTAATAAGTAATGCTCCAAGGGTACCAACTACTGTTACAAAGATGGTTAACCCGTAGGATTTTAATATTTTAGCTCCACTATGTGCAAAAATGTAAAGGTAAGTATTAAAGGTAAAGTCCCGTGGTATGATGGAATATCCCTTCAACGCTACCTCTCTTTCAGAGGATAAGGACACACTTAGTGTAAGAATTAACGGATAGAGGCAGATTAGTGCAAATAAACCCATGAACAGGTAGGCTATTGTTTTTAATACTCTATCACTTAAGGACATTTTTATTTTCATATTAGAATAACCCCTCTCCATCGTTTATTTTCTTAGCAAACTTATTCGCTAAGGTTACCAGTATTAACCCCATAATGGACTGATATAAACCAATCGCGGTCGAATAGGAGAAGCCTAATATTCTCATTGAGGAATATACATAGGTATCAATAACCGAAACCGCATCTGACAAGCTCGGGTTGTTGCCTACGATTCCATAAATCATTCCGAAATCTCCATAGAAGATACGTCCTACACTTAATAGCACCAAAACTACTGCCGTTGACTTTAACATTGGTAAGGTCAGATACCATATTCTTTGTATTTTATTAGCGCCATCAATTTCTGCCGCTTCAAATAAGGAAGGATCAAAACCGGACATGGCAGCCATATAGATAATGGAATTATAGCCACTCCATTTCCATACATTTGCAAAGATAATAATTGCCTTCCAGTATTTTGGTTCCGCGTACCAGCTAATAGGATCAAATCCAAGCATTTCACGAACACCGTTAACCAATCCGACATCTCTGGCAAAAAATCCGTATATGATTGCTCCAACCACTACCCAGGAAAGAAAGTAAGGGAAGAACATTGCACTTTGTGTAAGCTTTTTAAAGAGTTTACCTCTAACCTCATTAAAGAAGATTGCGATACTGATGGGCACAATTAAACCAAAGATAATGCAAAAGAGGTTAATAACTAGAGTGTTAATGGTAACCTTCCAGGCTGTACTGTTGCCATCAAAGAAATACTTAAAATTATCAAGACCTACAAATTTACTTCCGAAAATGCCGTCCACAACATTAAAATCGGTGAATGCCATCCAGATACCGGTAAATGGAATATAGCAAAAGGCAATCAATACAGTTAATGCTGGTAAACACATTAAATATAAAATTCGGTTTTGCTTTATTTCCTTAATAAAGCCAGTCTTTTTTTGTACATTATCCTTTTTTACTCTCATTTACTGTCACCACACTCTTTACATTCTTTCTTGATTAGGCTTTTCATCTCTGACTTTAAATGCAAGACATCAATAATTAGCCCGCTAATTCTGGATTGCTCTGCTGCATATGCCATCATATGGCTTTCCACGGATTTTGTAATGGACGACCTGCTGGAACCACTGTTTGTTCTTAAAAGCTCTATAAAATCCATAGTTAACCCAAGATCTCCACCTCCATGTCCGCCGTTGACGGTTCCAGGATATATCGTTATCTTTTCATAGGTTTCCACTGCATTTGGTGAAAAATGTGTTATCTCAATAGTATTTAAAGAATCATCGCCTTTTATCTCTCCGTGTTCACACATAATCTTAATGGTACGGCTGATTTTATTTGTGAAAGCACTTAAATTAAAGCTGGCAGTTACACCATTTTGAAATTCAATTAAAGTTACCTGATTGTCACAGACATCATTGTCACAACGATATACGCAACGCCCATATGGGCCGTTTTCCAAGGCTTCTAAAAGCCCTTCCTCTGTCTGTAGTGTTGAGAGTTGCGTTGCTGGCCATTCACCGACAATTGGCAGATATACCTTTCTGGCATCAAATCTACAGTTCTCGGCAGCCGCACAATGCAAGCATCTCGTACCACTATGTTCTGGTGCATTCGCCTCTTTAAAGTAGGTCAAATTACCAAAGGAGGAGATTCTTTTTGCATCGCTTCCCACCAGCCAAGCTAAGATATCCATATCATGGCAGGATTTTTGCATGATTAAAGGACTTGATAAATCTGACCTTCTCCAATTACCCCTCACGAAGGAATGTGCCATATGGAAGTTCCCAATATTTTCACTGTGCTCAATTGTTATCACATCACCCAATTCCCTGCTGTCAAGAATTGATTTAATTGTAGTGAAGAAGTTGGTGTATCTTAGTACATGACAAACGATTACATTAAGACCTTTGGCAATGGCACATTCCATGATTTCCATACATTCTTTGGGATTAGGGGATATGGGTTTTTCCAGAAGTATATGATATCCGCATTCCAGTGCTCTCATTGTCTGCTTATAATGATCACGATCCATGGAAGCGATTATTACTGCATCTGCTAGCTTTCCTTTATCAAAGAAACTATCTACGTTATCAAACAGCATTTCACTTGTTAGGTTCAACCTCTCTGCTGCATAAGTCCTTCTTTCCTTCGATGGATCAACGATCGCATTAATTTCCACATCGGAATATGTATTCGCATACTCTGCATATATCATTCCTCTCTGCCCTGCTCCAATTACAGCTATCTTCATGTTATACCCGTGCCTTTCTATTCCCATCTAATCTTTTCTGTTCCTACTAGTGCCTGTTACTTTATGTTTACGTTTTATAGAATTACTTTGCTGTTCCTGTTATATCTTTGTTGTTCTTCTCTTAAATTTATAAAGAATACTGCCTACAGCGATTACTGTGAGCATAAGTAAGGAAAGGAATGTGATTAAGCTGCCTTCTCCTGTTTTCGGAACCTCGGACGAAGTACTTTCTGCATTACCAGTATCAGAGGCTGCTGCATTATCAACTGTAACACTTCCTAATTCCAACCATCCATCTGCTCTTTGGTTTTCATTTGCAAATCCAAGAACATTACCGTTCTCCAGAGGATTGATTACTTTAATGCCTAAAGTGTAGGACCCACTCTCTAAATCTGTGTCATCTACCGTATAACCAAAAGAATTAACGGTAGCATCAGCCGGTATGGTGTTTAAATCCCAATCGGTATTCCAGCTTTTCACTAATTCCCCATCTTTCAGTACACCGATTGCCACTGGCCACAGGGTGTGATCATAATAGAAAGGTGCAATACCGATATTCTTCATATCAATTTTTAAATAAAGAGAATTGCCATCTACTATATCTTTGAAATAAGCCTTATCTACCTGGAAGTCGTAACCCATTTGATTGGAGGCAATTTTTGCCGCCGTTAAATCCTCTCCGGTATAGGTTTTTATTTTCTCATTGATTAACCAGGTTACGTGTGTTTGATCTAAACAAGCTGCCCAGCTTTGACCGGAATCCCCTTCCCACTTTTCTTCGGAGAAAAGTGTAGCCTGGCTGGGTGGATATACTTCTCCGCCGATCACATTTGTTTTCCATTTATCTTGTACCTTCAGATCAAATAACTTCTGCATAAAGCTCCAAGTCTGTCCGCCTGCATCTGCTGTTAAGGTTGCATAGGCAAAGGAATCGTCATGGAACCCAATATCCGGCGTTTCGTTATCAACACCCCACTTCGGTTCTCTTACCACCAAAAGCGTTGTATCAAAGGCTGCATCGAAAGCTTCCAGAACTTTGGTATAAAGTTCAGAGGTAATGCTCCAATCCGGTTTGCCATCCGAGGTATCTTCGTCATAAGGCCAGTTATGCCACTCACCCCAAAAACCTAACAATCCAAGCGTAATACATGCTATTCGCGGATCTCCATCATATTTCTCACCAAAAGCTTGAATTAAGTTCATCATAGAAGTTTGAAATTCTTCATTATTATAATCAGGACTATATCCGTCACCGCCTAGATTATCCGGCTCATCATAATATCTAAGTTCAAGCCCTGCATCAATCAAAAACTGTGGTACACCTGATTCCACAGCGGGATAGTCATAATAAAGTCTGAATACCGCCTGATGCCCTCTTGCTGCAACTGCGTCTAAACGTTCTTCCAGTGCCGTCCAGTCAAAGCTATCCATTCCTGTTTGTACATCTTTTACTGGAACATAAAACCATTCCATACTATGAGGAAAATCTGTTGTGACTCCTGTCGTAATCTCATCATAGGGAACAAAACCCTTTAACGGGTTACCCTCAAAGGATTTTCCCGCTTCAATCACGTGTTCTGTATAATCCGTATTACCTGCTTCTTCTGCGGAAGCAACATCTTTTGAAGAAAGTACTGTGCCAAAACCCAACAATGCGATTAGGCAGATTGAAATTGCCTTTCGTTTCATAAAACTCCTCCATTCTTACGGAAAACTATTAATTTGGTTATATCTAGAACAACATATTAACTGTTTACAGACAGATTATAGCACAGGAAAATCCTCATTTATATGAAGTATTGTTGGGCAAATAAGACGATTTGTTGTATTATTTCACGATAGATACATAAAATACAACATGTAATATGTGCACTTTATGTATTTACAATGGTTTTTCTATATTTCAGCATCTTAATCTTCACACAACAAATGAACTATTTTGGAACCATACTCAACATTTTCCATCCCCCATGCGAATTCATCAATCATTATACCAATCTTTATTAATTCATCTCCGTAAGATAGCTGCTTGCCCTGGTCCACATTATAAAGCTTGTTCGGATCTAAACCTGCAAGTTTTAAATATTTCCAACCACTATTTACTGATAAATTTAAGCGGTAATAACCAACCAAAGCCTCCTTCTTATCCTCTGAAACAACCAGCCATGAGCCAGTATCATTAGTAAATGGGTTATCTAACCGATAAAAGGTACCTTTATGCAACAGTTCTTGGTATTTCTTATAAAATGCCACTTGTTCTTTCACTTGACCTGCTTCTTTAACACTTAATTCAGTAAGATCCATCTCGTATCCAAAAGCGCCGAAGAAAGCAACATTTGCTCTGGTCGATAGAGGTGTGGTTCTGCCGTTCTGAAGATTCGGAACATGGGATACATGTGCCCCTATACTGGAAAGAGGATATACATAGGAGGTTCCATATTGAATTTTAACTCGGTCAACAGCATCCGAATTATCACTTGCCCAAGCTTGCGGGGCATAATATAACATACCGGGATCAAACCTCGCTCCTCCGCTGCTGCAGGACTCAAACAATATGTGCGGATATTTACTGGTTAAACGCTCATATAAATCGTAGACACCTAGAACATATTGATGCAACACCTTACCCTGATACTGTGGCAGCTGTGCTACGGAATAACCTTCTGTAATATATCGGTTCATATCCCACTTTACATAGGATATTTTTGCTTTTGACAGGCATTGATCCATTAGCCCATATATATAATCCACCACTTCTACCCTACTAAAGTCCAGAACATGCTGGAATCTTCCCGGTGATTGAAATCTTCCCGGTGTATGTATTATCCAGTCTGGATGCTTTCTGAATAAATCACTATCTTTATTCACCATCTCCGGTTCAAACCATAAACCGAATTTCATACCAATACCTTCAATTTTATCAGCCAAACCCTCAATTCCGTCGGGCAATTTCTTATTATTCTTAACATACCAGTCCCCTAAGCCGGATTTTTCACCATCACGATCTCCGAACCAGCCGTCATCCAGCACCAGCAGCTCAATGCCTAATTCCTTTGCCTTTCCTGCCAGATGCAGGATTTTCTCTTCGGTAAAATCTGTCTGAGTTGCTTCCCAATTATTCACCAGTACCGGTCTAGCCTTATCTCTCCAGTAGCCTCTTACCAGCCTCGTGCGGAATAATTGATGATAGGTCTGGCTCATGCCATTCAGTCCTTTATCGGAATATACCAGGACTGCTTCGGGGGTCTGGAACATTTCTCCCTCTGCAAGTTCCCATTGAAAGGTATCCGGATGAATCCCCATTAAGACACGGGTCATATTATTATGATCAACCTCCACCTGCTCCAGATGATTACCGCTATAGACTAAAGCAAATCCATAGACCTCACCACTATACTGCGTGGTATTCTTTCTTCTTAGAGCCAGAAATGGATTATGCTCTGCACTGCTGGAGCCACGCATACTGTAGATGCCCTGAATGCCTTCATCCAGCTCTCTTTCCTTGACGTAATGTTCTCTTCCCCAAGCTCCTACTAAATGAACCATCGAGTAATCATCATCGGGCAAATCAATACAAGCGCTCATAGCTCTATCCAAACAGATGGCTTCTGCACCATGATTTATAAACTTTACATTCCGTGTTATTACCGGCATTGCTTCATAAATGGTATAGCTTAATATCATTTCCGTATGGATTAATTCATCCATCAGCGTAATTTCTAAGGTCGTTGCTTCATTGTCACTCTCCACATAAGTTGCTGGAAGACCGGACAGCTTCTTCTTACCGGGTATTATACAATGTGATTTATAGGTAAAATTAGTTATACTGCTGCCATTGGATTGCTTAATGCAGAAAGCTGGATATCGAAAGTCCGAGGTTCCGAAAGAAGGATATTCTTGTTGGATATACTGCAAAGAAAGCTTAAGCTCTTCATCCTCTGAAGTATAGGCAGCTTGGGAGCAGTATTTTGTTCGAACAAGATAACCGAAATACTCTCGGTCTCTGAGACGGCTTCCATAATACAAATTTGCCATTTGCTCGTTGTTCATTACTTTCATTAAGTAGCTAATCTCGTCATTGTATAAATGAAACTCTCTTGCTTTTTCATGGTAAACTATGGGCATAATATTTCCTTCCTCATCGTATTTAAAGTGTTCTATCGTTGATTAGAGTGTCAAAAGTCCTTGTAACGTTTATATAGTTAAAATAGACTTTTGATACTCTAATCAATTTATTACAATTTAAAATTACTTTTGCATTGCTTTGTTAAATCTTGATAATTCTGTGTTTAATATAATAGTACCTGTAAGCAACTACTTGGTTATTTAGCCCTTATATGTTTTTATATATGATATCCCTTAGGATTCCCGCTCTGCCATCTCCATGCATCTTCGCACATTTCCATGAGTCCACGTTCAGCTTTCCAGCCTAGCTCCTTCTCGGCAAGAGCAGGGTCAGCATAGCAGGTTGCAATATCACCCTTGCGCCTTGGATGCATTTGATAGGGAATTTCCTTACCGCATACCTTTGAAAATGCCTGAAGTATTTCCAGAACAGAATATCCATTTCCGGTTCCCAAATTGTAGGTGTTGAGTCCAGGTAAAAGCTTTAATCTTTCAATTGCCTTTAAATGACCCAGTGCTAAATCAACTACATGAATATAATCTCGCACTCCTGTACCATCTGGAGTGCCATAATCAGAACCAAACACAGCGACGCATTTCAATCTACCCACTGCCACTTGAGTGATGTATGGTACTAGATTATTGGGTATACCCAGTGGATTTTCGCCAATTCTTCCGCTCTTATGTGCACCAATAGGATTAAAATAACGAAGAATAATTATATTCCAGGAACAATCGGCTGTATAAATATCCTTTAGAATTTCTTCGATCATCAACTTCGTTCTGCCGTAGGGATTTGTAACAGACAAAGGAAAATCTTCGGTTATCGGCACCGTGGCTGGATCTCCATACACAGTTGCAGAAGAACTAAATACCAGATTCTTTACTCCTGCTGTTTTCATTGCCTCACAAAGATTTAAAGTTCCCACAATATTATTACGATAATACTCCATGGGTTTTTCTACCGATTCACCTACCGCTTTCAAACCTGCGAAATGGATGACCGCCTCCGGCTTTTCCAGCTCAAATATTTCTGTAAGACGTTCTTTATTCAGTAAATCTATGTTATAAAACTTAATATCCTTATTGGTAAGCTGCTTTACTCTATTCAAAGACTCCTCACAGGAGTTAATTAAGTTATCAACTACTATAACCTCATATCCTTGATTCAATAACTCCAAACAGGTATGACTTCCGATATATCCTGCTCCACCAGTAACTAATATGGACACCGCATAACCTCCATCCCAATCTATTTTTAATCTTATTTATACTTTTGCGTATTGCAAATAAAATACCCAGTTATTACTTTGCAAATATCAAACGATTTCTAATGGCTGAACTACATCACTTGCTTATTTATATTTCTTCACAATAGCTACCATCTCATCCCAGTTCTTTTCCATCTCAGCCACCAGCTTTAATTGTGTCCTAGCTCGATCCAGATTGTGACCTTCACGATGAATTCTAAAGTAGGTATCCCCCTGTAAATAATCCGTTAAAAACCGGATACCGCATTCTAAGGTCATCATCTTTGCACCAACCGGCAGCATTGCTATTTCAGTTTCACTTAGGCTCCCATTACACCCTTCCAGAAAACCCTTGGCATAGAACTCAAAAAGCTCCAGTTGAAAATTAACCTTATTCAAATCTTTCTCATCCTCTGCAGCTGTTGTTGCTCCGAAACGTATAGCATCACCAAAATCAGTTACTGAAAATCCAGGCATCACGGTATCCAGGTCAATGACACAAATTGCTTTGCCGGTCTCATCATCAATCAGGATATTATTTAATTTGGTATCATTGTGGGTAACTTTAAGGGGAAGTTTTTTCCCCTGATATAAATCCATTAATATATGGGTAAAGCTCTCCTGTTTATAAATAAAATCAAGTTCATTGGTGACTTGCCCCACTCTACCAAAGGAATCCTCTTCAACTGCTTTCCTTAAGGCTTTTAATCGAACCGGGGTATTATGAAAGTCCTTTATGGTTTCGTAAAGTGTCTCTGCAGGATAATCAGAAAGCAGGTTTTGAAAGTGACCAAAGGCTACAGCACTCTGATAAAAATCCTCAGGTTTTTCTACAGCGTCATAAGAGGTAGCCTTCTCAATGAATAGATAAGCTCTCCAATAAGCTCCTATGCTGTCTATGTAATAATCATATCCAGACTTCGTTCTCACAACATTTAAGGTTTCTCTTCTTACATTGCCGTTCGCTTTATGAATTTTATTTTTTATAAAATCCGTCACACCTACAATATTCTTCATCAGTTGCTCAGGCTGTTGAAAAATCTGATGATTGATTCTTTGCAGAATGTAACGAATTTCGGTTCCAGCCTCCTGCGTGGTAGATACGACATACGTATCGTTGATATGACCATTTCCATAGCGTTCATACTGTGTACAGTCACCTTGAAAATCCATATTACTAATGACTTCTTCTATTCTTGAGCAATATTCCTCTCTTGTCATATGATACATTCCTTTCGCGCATCTTTATCAATATTTAAATATTAGGATTACACCCGTCCTATATCTATTTCTCAATTTCTTTAACAACGACATATTTATCTTCGTTATCAGTAACTCAGTAATTAATCCACAAGGTTTACTTTATTTCAGATGACTATCAACAACTGCCTTAAATTTCAAGGCATCACTTTCTGATAAATAAGGACAATCCTCTAACCCGGCAACCTCTTCTTTTAGAACAAACATACTAAGCGTATTAAAACGAGCACCTGTTTTCATATAATTGATAATTGCTGCCTGTAAGGAGCTATTACTATCTACCTTCGATAAATCGACTTCTTTATCTCCAAATACCCGCTCCAATAGCATCGTGTCACTGGTTTTAATGGGATAACGATAGAACAGTCTTTGGACTTTCACAATATTGCTCTTTTCATTGTCCATGACCAAAGAAAGTCTGGAATCATACAACCAGCTTTCACTCCAAAATCCCTTAATATCTAATTCACTAAAATACATCGTATAGAATTCTAATGCTAATTCCATACAGCTTCTAACTTTTTGAGGTGTATATCCAGGACCATCCGGGATATGGAACGCTAATAATATATTCCCTTTTGTTATAGACAACTTCCAATCCGATTTCTGTAACACTACTGGGAGCTTTTCCACAAAACCCATTGGATTAATTGCATTTGCCCGTATTGTTGAATCATCTTCTTGCCACTGTGAAACGAATTTACCCACTTCATCATAGATATCATTCGTTCCACTAAACTGACCGTCCCGGCGAAATGCAAAGTTTGCGTGCTGTAGTGCTAATACGCGGTTATCCCTAGCGTTTCGATATACACTGATGTCTTCTTCCAGTTTGCAAGGTATGAAGTAAAATCTGTCCATGAGAAATATGGAACAAGTGTAAAAATTAATATCCCAGGGGAAGTCACTCACTGTGAGATCCTCCTGGGTAATCCATTTTTCAAACTGTCTTTTCATCATGGTATGTGGTATTTCTTCATAGTATTTTAATGGAACCCCCCGACTCTCAAGGATTTCCATAGAAGGTTTTACACATGCTAATAAGAGAATAAAGGAATAGTATTGCTGATAATTAGGTAAACATGCCGGTGTTAAGTTCGTATAATAATTGTCCTCGAACCTTTTCATTGCCTGGCACATATCCCAAACTAAAAATTTAGTAAAGTAACTTAGGATAGGATCATTTTCAATTTCCTTTAAAGCCTTTTCCAGCTGCTGAATTTTCTCCTCAGGTAACCGATACTTTTTAAAACAATCTTGTAAAAAGCTCTTTTCAATTATCTCACTTTGGATATCTTCCTCATATAAATCGAAGAATCGTTCCACATTGGGTAAATTTTGAAAACCGCAATGTGTCACACATTCTGAAAATTTGTATCTTTTTTCTCCCATAATGACCAACCCTTTCTTAAAGCATACCTGCCTACCCATAATATGTTTCGAGTATCAAAAGCCAATCCAGTCTATGAATGATGAATAAGACTTATATACACTCATATTCATCCCTTTTAGTTAAGGAAGGCTTTTACGCTTAAATTATAATATTAGACACTAATCATAATACCATCTGCCCTTTGTAGGGGTAAAACGGATTTTGATACTTTTTATTGTCTTTTTGTGTGTATTTATCTGTTCACCTGTTTTTTTATTAGGATAGTTTTTAGAGGGCACTTCACAAGCGCACGGTTGATATTCATAACTCATCCGTGCTATAATATTAAGGACATTATGTAAAGTACCAAAAGGGAAGGTATTATCTATGAGAGTAAAACATTGTGAGCTTTTATCCGATGATGGTAAAACGGTAAGTAATCTTAATTCCTATTTGAAGGAAATATATACAGATGACACTATGAAGGAATTACATTTTAATGATAATACCAACTCTTCCGAATTATATATGTACTACTGCGGCATATCCTCTTGTCTTCCGGGACATACCTGGGGTCCGGCAATCAGAGAACATTATGTAATTCACTATGTTTTGTCCGGCGAAGGCACCTTAAGAGTAAAGGATAAAGTATATCACTTGAAAGAAAATGAAGGATTTTTATTAAGTCCAAACGAAGTTACCATCTATTCAGCAAGTGTTGAAAATCCTTGGGAGTATGTCTGGGTAGGATTTCATGGCTTAAATGCTTATAATTACCTGCGTTTATCTGAAATAACGCAAGAAGAGCCAATCTTTAAATTTACCAGAGGCGACCAGCTAAAAAATTGCATGTTAGAAATGGTTAAGGTAAACAACGAATATACTCATAGTACAAATCTGCGTATTCAATCCCTGCTCTATTCCTTATTTGCCGAATTAGTTGAAAACGCACAACAAAGTAACTCCGTAAATCCTCATACCACCAAAAGTCAATACATTCGTAAAGCAATCGACTACATTCATACGAATTACATGGAACACATTACCGTAGGAGACCTGGCTAATTATGTAGGCTTAGACCGCAGCTATTTTACAACGATCTTTAAGGAGTGTTTAAACACACCTCCACAGAAATATTTAACCCAATATAAAATTAATAAAGCCTGCAGCCTTCTTAAAGACAACACATTTTCTATAGCAGAGATAGCTACAATCTCCGGGTATAATGATCCGGTAGTCTTTCAGAAAGCCTTTAAAAATACCATTGGTATTTCACCTTCTAAATATAGATCCAGTCATTTGATTAATATCACCTGATAAAAGCACTTATAATTCTTTCATTAAGATTATTGTGCTTTTGCAAATCGTTATTAAAGCCATACTATTTGACAAATAAAGACCAATCAGTTAACTACAGTATTTGAATTTCATACTAGAGTTAATTGGTTGGTCTTTCTATCGTATAGATTATTTAATTTAGGGTATTGCTTCTGCAACCTATGTCTATCTTAGTTTTAAAACGGATACAATCTCATCTCCGCAGATCTCACCGGTTTCCTTGAACCCTCCCCAGGTATAAAGTCTCTTAGCAACTTCATTCTCTGGTTCGTAGGAAAGCCAGCAGTAATCAGCTTCACCGCAGGGCATTGTTTTTATGTAATCTATGGCGGCTAACAACGCTTTTCGCCCAATTCCTTTATTTTGATATTCTTTATCAATCATAAAACGCCAAATGCAATAACTATTTTCAGCAACCGTTGGTAAATCCTCTTCTCCATTGGTTCCATAAGCAAACATAACAAATCCCACGAGACAATCGTCCTCATAAATACCAAAGGGCAATGCTATACCACCTGAAGTAATTGTAGTATAAGCTTGCAAAATGCTCTGGGTATTCGTTGCTACAAAATTCTCCTGTTCTGTATTCACAGACAGTTTAATTATTTTCCATATATTTTTATCGTCAACCTTACGTAGTTCTATCATATGTTTCTCCCATTACTTTCTGTTTATTTTCTTTCATTTTACAATTAAAACTTATGTATATCGGGTTACTTTCTTTCTTATATATGCCCCTTATTTCTTGCGCTTTATTTCTTGTTCTTTATTTCTTGTTCTTAATTTCTTGCTCTTTATTTCTTGCTCTTTGTCTCTTCCACCTTTGTCTCTTCCACCTTTGTCTCTTCCACCTTCGCCATATCACTCACCAGTCTGAACTCGTAGTCCTCCTTCTCTAACTGAGTTAACATTGCATCCAAATTATCTGCTACCATAGGTGAAACGCCATGAAGTAAAACAATTGCACCTCTGTGGTGTTGATTTTTAAATAAATCCAATGTGGTCTTCTTAGAAGGTTGATTCTTCAAATTCCAATCATTGGGCAATGCAATGCTCCAGAAGATGGAGGTGTAACCAAGTTCCTGGGTATATGCAAGTGCTCTTTCGCTATAACCTCCTTCTGGTGGTCTAACGAATTTAGCCATCTTCTCCCCAGTTACCTTTTCATAAGCCTTTTCCACTCCTTCCAGCTCTTCTTTTAGCGAGCTCTTGGACTGCTTATAAAAGGGAATATGCTTAACGGTATGGTTGGCTACGATATGTCCTTCCTTAACCATTCGTTTAATTGCTTTGGGATTAGCAGTAATCGCTGCTTTACATACAAAGAAGGTGGCTTGTATGTTGTGGTCTTTTAATACATCAAGGATTTGGTTAGTATAACCATTGTCATAACCTAGGTCAAAGGTTAGATAAATATATTTTTTCTTCGTATTGTAAACATAATACCCATCATATTTTTCAAGTAATCCCTTTGTAGTCGCTGAAACAGCAGGTGATTTGTGACTTTTGCTTTTTGTGTATCCCCAATTAAGTGCCTTATTGCTCAAGGAAGCTGCATAAGCCTCTGTAGGGGCATTTGTAAATGCCATAACAAATGCCAATATAATTGCTAGTAATACATTCATTTTCTTCAATTTGGTCACCTTTTTCTTTTGTAGTATTGTTGTGGTTCTTGTAGTAAGCTTTTACTTAATGCGTAATAATCATTATAAATTATCTTACCCCAATATTTCCTCCAGTGTTTTTTTCCAATTATTATTCCTTATTTTTAGTTTCCAATGCTTAGGTGGAGAATCTCCTGGTAATGAGTCTACAATTATAAATTCCCCCCCATAGGATTCCATTCTTAATAAAATCAAATGATCAGCAGTTGTTAGAGTAATTAAATATCTATCCTTATCAGTATATGGAACAGCACTAGAATGAATTTTACTAAATTTAGAATTATTAATAAGGGAGAATAACTTATCTTCTTGCTCCTCATTTAAAGTTATCCTATTCATTACGTCTGATTTTTCTGAAGTTTCATAAGTTTTCTCAATTTGTATCGAATTACCATTTTTATTTTTAAGTAGTTCACTTATTTCTGTTCCTTTAACATTGAAAAATGAATAGTAAATACCATAAACAACAATTGCTACCGCTATGATTATACTACTTATCTTTCCTGTCTTCTTCATCAGACTAATTCATCCTTCCTATTCACAATTATCTATATGTTATGTTTGTCTGTTGTCACTTAATAGTATACCATTATTTTACTTGAAAATCAATTGAGGCCGTCCTAAGCTAAAATTTTGATTTCTCATAATTATATGGAATGCTGGTTCCAACAACGACATCTTCTATTTTCTCTATAATTAGCCAATCGTCCATATTACCTTGATGTTCAAATTCCAAAGGTGTTATTATCTTTACGTCTTTAAATTCAACCAGGCACAAGCATTTCTTATGCCAACGTTCCTTCTGCTTGGACGAAAGATTAAGTTTACTTTGATTATCCGCTAAAATCTCAGTGATCTCCTCCTCTGTAAGTTTTATATAATTTTCTACTTTGGAAACAGTCGCCGTAGCAGATATTTTACTTGTTCCTTTTTGCATAAAGTAAAGAACTTCTCCTTCAAACACCCTACTATGTGGTATCTTTCTACCTGCTGCCCCACGCACCACCATAGTTTTGGTTCCCGCTAAAATCTTATCAAGAACCTTTTCTCCACTCTTCCCTTCATTATCACAGTATACTAAATGAACCATCTTAGTCCTCCTTTTTCAAAACAGGTATCCACACCTCATACTTTGCATTTTCTGGATCCGCACTTAAGTATACTTCAATATCTGGTGCGTCCCCATATTCATACCCCGAAGTTGGTAACCATTCTGTTACAATTCTTTTTTCTAGTTCCTGTATTGACTGATTACTACCTTCTCCAGTAAATACAGCCCAGGTTGCTTTTGGTATCGTTAACTCTTCCAGATCTTCCTCTAGTGGCTGGCTGCTCTCTACCCCTATGTAATATCTCCAATTATCTGCTTTATTACAGGAACTAACTCCTAACAATCCTAATATCTTTCCATCCATCCTGTTCGCGAGTTTTGTTATTAAACCATTCCTTGCCGCCTTACCCCACATGTGTGGTACAATTGCAAAATTCTTTTCAATCTCTTGTGCTAATGGTGCAGAAATACCCACAATTCGAAATGCTTCTCTTTTTTCGATTCTATAATTCATTGCACTTACTCCCTTTATCGTAATTTGGAAGCTAATAGGTGGATATGCGATTAAGTTTGTACCCTCCTTAACTTTTGAAGGAGATATTCCATGTAGGTTCTTAAATGCTCTGTGGAAGGCTGTTGGTGATTCATAACCATATTTCAAAGATATATCAATCACTTTATTTTTACCATCTTGTAAATCAACAGCCGCCAAGGACATTCGCCTACGACGTATATATTCCGATAGAGGTACATCTGCCATGTAGGCAAACATTCGTTGAAAATGATAAGTAGAGCAGCACGCAAGCTTCGCCACCTTATTCATATTGATATTATCACTTATATTTTCTTCGATATAATTAATTGCACTATTTAATCTTTCAATCCATTCCATCTATTCATCTCCTAAATAAGCATACTATTTATTAACTATAATTACCTCTCCTTTGACGGCAGATAAAGCGAGATTATCTAATATATACCATATGAATGAAATTCTACGATACTTCAAGTTAATATTCAACAAAAATACGCCATCATATTACAAGATAGGGTAAATCTGTATTTTCTAATCCAATAAATTCTGCATACTTTAAGCTTATTCCAATGGTTGAGGTATTATGGAGCCAGGACAATATTGCAGGAGAAACAATTACACCGATTCCAAGAAGCCAATTCATTCTTGATTGACCTATATGAAAGCGATGTTCCGCTAGAAGTTGCTCTAATTGCTGCTTATGCTCCTCATTTATAATACAAGCTCATCTATTCCTCTATTGTTCTGCATAAAAATTTTGATATAATGAAAGCGGAATGAGGTATTACAAGCTTGCTTGCAAATACCGATTGGAGCAATAAGAGGATGAACACAATGTTTGTTCTTCCTATAATATCAAGGAATAGGTGATGTCAAAGAACTTTTACACTCATTTTTAGCCTATGTAAAAGGGAGTTGATAGCACTTATTAACATTTTCATTTAATATTCACAAGAGGAGACAGAAAAATGGAACTAGGAAAGCAGATAAAATTTTATAGAGAACAAAATGGATTGTCCCAGGAAAAGCTTGCAGAGAAAATATATGTATCCAGACAGTCTATCTCTAATTGGGAGAATGAGAAAAGCTATCCCGACATTCATAATATTTTACAATTAAGTGTTCTGTTTCATGTTTCCTTAGACGAATTAGTAAAAGGAGATGTGGATATGATGAAAAATGAAGTTGCACGAAACAAAATGGATTTTTGGGGAAAGGGTATGATTACTGGAATGCTATTAATGCCCTTAACACTGGCACCAGCACTAAGATTTTTAGGTTTGAAAGGACTGTTAATTCCTTTGTTTTTTGGTATTATAATGTTTATCTCAGCTTTTCAGACAGAAAGACTTAAAAAGAAAAACAATATTCAAACCTACTCTGAAATTCTGGCTTATATGGAAAACAAAGAAACGGATAAAGAAAAAGTAAAAAAAGAAAAAGAGAATGCAATGAAATATAATGTTCTTATGGTACTCGTAAGTGCCGGTTTTACTCTGCTTTTAATAGGTGTAGGTTCTATTGTATTACTTTTTTAATTAAATGTAATAAATCTATTGCATTAATCAACAAAAGGCATGGATTTGAACCATGCCTTTTGCGCACGATAACACATCATATGTCTAAGCTCGACAAAAACAAGTTCATCCATTGAATATCCTGCTCCATATATGTACTACCGGCTAAAATATCCTCTGCCGATTGCACATAAAGACCAGGTTTCATGTCATCCGAACAGTTTTTAATCAGGTCGTTAATCATGGTGTATGTATTCTCCAAATGAAACTGAAATCCAAATACCCTGCCTTTATACAAAAACGCCTGATTCCTGCAAGCTTCATTGGTAGCCAGTAGCACAGCCTCTTCTGGCAAATCAGTAAAGGTATCTCCATGCCAATGAAATACAATCGGGTGTTCAGGGAAGAATGAAAATTGAGGTGTTGTGCGAGCCTCTTCCGTAAGTGTGATAGGAAACCATCCTATTTCCTTATCCTTATTTTGAATTACACTTCCGCCTATCACATCTGCAATTAGTTGAGAACCCAAACACAATCCAATCACAACCTTATTGTTTTCTATTGTTTCCTTGATAAACGCCTTTTCCTGCACCAGCCACGGATAAATTTCTTCCTCATAGATGTTCATAGGGCCACCCATAATAACCAACCAGTCAAATTGTGATTGTTCCGGAAATTCACTATTCTCGTAGAGTTTCGTACAGGTCAATGGATAATCTCTTTGATTTGCCCATTCCACGATAGTTCCGGGATTTTCAAAAGGTACATGTTGTAAATAATGAATTCTCATATTAATCTCCCTCCAACTCCACACGTATATAAATTCAGGTAAAGTTATTCTATAAACAGCATCATATACCTTGAATAACATACTAGCATAGGAATATTATGTTTACAATACTTTCCTAATACCTTCAGGCTTTCAATGAATGATTAACAATATTTAGCATCTCTCGTATCTCATCTAAATTGTCATTAATACGTCTATTGTCCAATATATCATACACTGCTAACGTATCTGTATTCTTATAAATTTTAGCATCCTCTCTGTACTTGGTTGCCACATCATTACAAGCCTCAATAAGTTCACCTATTCGAACGACAATTGCATGGCTATCCTTCTCGTCAATCGGATACTTGGGATTCGTTATAATATAAGCTGTATCATAAATAAGATGTGAGCTATTTCTTAAAGCGATTAACACTTCTTGAAATGTTGCATTCCTCTCATCTTCTTTACAAAAAAATAATATTTTATGTTTGATTCTGGCTTCCTTTTCTTTATCCCTTACCAAGGCTACTAACCAATCAATACCTTTAAAGGTATCCTGAATGGCTTCCTTCATTTGTTCCACTTGCGCCATAGAATTTAACTCCAAGCCATTCTTAACAATTTGAAGATATCCAGTTAAGGTTGTTAGTATATGAGCGATTCTTTTTCTTTCCATTCTCTTATAAAAGAATAAGGAAAATAGAAAATTAAAAAGAACTGCCATCAAAATACCTATACCCAATGCCAGTACTCTTAATAGGAAGGTTCTTGGAATACTTGGTTCTCCATTCGCTGTATACTGTACGAAATTCGTCATGTAAATGGCAGTAAAGATGGCTACTGGAGATACTTCTCTCCAGTTGATTTTTAAACAAATAAATAAAGTTGCGGAGATCGAAATAGCAGATGTCCATATACTAATTCCAAAGACAAATATTATGATTGCTGTAACAATAGCACCTATAAGTGTCGCTATTATTTGTCTTAACCCACTGCGTATGCCAGTTACCGTAACCGGCTCCAAGGTCATCATTAACCCAAAAAGCACGGATATCAAATCCTTATTGACCAGCGGAAGCTGCCTGACCACTAAATAAGTAGCTATAACTGCTACCATAGCTTTCATTATATACAATCGTGAATCAAATAAATACGCTTCCTTATCTAACGTAAAAAAGCCGATTAATTTTTTCATCTTAAGCACCTCTATTATTTTAAAGAAGATTATTTTAAAGAAGATATTTTTAATGCAATACACATTGCGATTTTATTATATCATCTAACGCTCTATAATAACTACATCCTTTTTATATATTTCATTTATTATAACATACCCCAACCATTTGAAATCAATGCTAATAATATATTACGAAACCAAGCATTATTATAAATGCCAACCTTCTTATAGGTCAATGAAAAAGGGCGTTTATAGCTTTTTAAAACTAATCACCAGGTCTACTAGCCTGTGCTTGGAGGTGCTAATAATTCTTCGGTCTTCTGTGAAATAAATCTTTGTCAATTCCATTTTATTTAATATTATTTCAAATCATTTATCTAAACTTCAAGAAATAAATTTTCGACAAACATGTTTATTACTTTACGTACATAAGTAATATTTAAAAAAGCATACTCAATAAATGAATATGCTTTTAAGATTTATTTACCCAATCAAACTCTTTTTTCATTTAGCCATAAATAATTATTTTTAAGAAATGTACTGTATAGAAACCCATAGAATAACATCTTGCCTTCAATAGAATTTCCTACCTCTAGTTCTTTATCTGATTCATTCGCATCAATATAAACAATATTACTTCTACACCAATCAATTTTAGCGACAACCTCGTGTTTTCCAGGCAATATGTTATATTCACATGTTTCGCCTGGTCTGATATCACCACAATAAACATTATCAATATATATTTTGTATTTTCTCAAACCATCAAAATATGAATATCTTCTTGAAATTCTTAGCAATATAAACTCCTCCTCATAATTAAATACAAACTCCTATTTTTACTTTTTTACTGCCCATTATTGCTATTCCATGTAGTTCATATACTTAAAAAAAATATACATTATACCATATTTTGTCACAATTTGTATAGCTTTTTTATTTATAACAAAAAAGAATAGATAATATTTACTCCAAAAGGAACATTACTACCTAAGATTTATTTCATATTTCGATATTGCCTAAGATTTACTTCATGAATTTGTGAAATAAATATTAGACTATAGAAAATCACAAACAAGATGAAACGACAAGTCGTTTCACTTGTCATAAATCAAAAAGCCTTATAAATCAAGGCTTTCAGAACATTAATCTTTATATTGTTTCCCTAACATTTATTACAATTGACATGAATCTAAATACTAGCTTAGGCATGTCCTCGATTATTTCTTCTATAGCAGTATAATTATTCTTCGTATAGTTACTGATTGTCTTATGCCAAAAAGCTATTGCACGATTATTATTCTCAGTTGAATGCGTGAAAAGCATCCATCTACCCTGATGTTTATTAAGAATTTGTATTACCGCCTGATAGGAGATAGACTTTCCTCTATATGGTCGTAATAGAAACATCTCATTTACATAATAATCTATCTCTTTTGGCACATATTTACCACTTGCAATAAGGCAAAAGCCCGCTGGTATGTCATCCACCATAATTAAATATGGGAATAATTCATTGGGATGGTCAAACCAGATTTGTTGTATCTCATATTGTTCACCAAGTGTTTTGATTGGTTCGTCCTCAAATATTCCATACTCATTAGGAAGTACGCCATGTAATTCTGCCAGGTCATGTAAATATAACGGATAGATATTCTTAATTATAAAACCATTTGTACTATCTGCTAATTTTATTTCAATCTTCATCTTGAATTGCTCCTTTAATTTTTATAATATTCTTAAAAAGCAATTCTTCAATATTCGATTATTCTATTTATGATAGCGCCCCATACATTCAAATAATGAAACTAAAGAATTGCATGGAGCTTACGACTAAACCTTTTCACCGAAAATATTCTCGTATACATTGATATTTCCCTTTCTTCTTATCTTTCATCATATATAATAAGTTTAATATATCATTCAATCCACAACAACTCATAAAATTCTTAATCACTTTATCCATCAAGAAGCTATTCATTTGATCTACTCTAATTTATACAATGGTTCATTTACGGCAAACGAACTAGCACGCAATCATCTTCATATCTTACACCAGTATCATAAAAACCAAACGACTCATATAATTTAATCGCACTCGAATTTTTAATTTTCACCTCAAGGGATAGGGGTAACGTCGTGCCATCAGGGTAATCTTTTACCTTCTCTAGCGCAAGCTCAAATGCTTTTCTACCTATTCCCTTAAGCTGATATTTATGGTCGATAAAAAATCCCATTATTCTATACGCATATTTATATTGTTTGAGTTCTTCCGGTTCTTGTTCGGTTACCTCGCTTCTACCAATAAGGATTACTCCAACTGGTTCATCCTCGTAATAAATAACGCTGCATTCTCCTGGGCATACTTCGTTTATTCCAGCATATGCCAAGGCAATGGTTGTAGATACATCCTCAACATATTTCCTTTGACTTTCGTCAGGTTTTAATTGTAATACCTTATGTACATTCTCAAATGTTATTTTCCTTAGTTGAACCATATTTTCTCCTCGTTTATGCAAACTATCCTTACACATCATATTATTATGTATCCCCAATATTGTACAGAAAAAGCTTTCATCCTTCAAGATGTCCCACATAAATTTAATGCAAATCTTATTCACCAAATATTTATATATTCTCCATTCCTAGAAGCAAATGAATAACTGCTATCTAGATGTAATCTATTAAAAATACACCTATAACCAGCCCTCTAAATGTATAAAACCATAGAAATACTGTTTATTATAGGTGTTTTTCTCCTTACATTATCTTTCTGAAGGTATTGGTATAAATATCTGCAGCATGAAGATATCTTCCACTACCTTTATGGTTATCGTACCATTATACTTCTCCGCAGTATGCCGAAGCTCTTCATTCCAAAGCCATGAATGTTCTTATTCTTCTTTGTTGTCTTAATGTTCAAAATTCTTATCCTATATAGTCCACTCTTTCAATATTCCTTACTAATGTATAAGTATAGTTTGTAAAGTACTTATCCCAAAATCCCCTTGCATTAGGATTTGCGGTACCATGCTCAACCCAAAATTTATTGATACCCTCCTCAAACAACGTATTTCTTACATATTGCAGAAGCGACTGTGCAACCTTCTTACCTCGATATGCTTCTTTAACGTAGAGATCACCTACATTATAAATCGTATTGTTGTTTAAAAGAAAACATTCCGAATCAAACGATGCATCCATCATTCCTATAATCTTAACTCCGTCAAAAGCTGCAAATAATCTGGTTATATTGCTATGTATATATTGCATATAAATTTCATCAGTAAATTCTTTACCAGGATAAAATACTGGACTTTGCTGTAAGTGCTCGACCAAGCTGTGATACAATGTAAGAATATCAGATTTTCTACAGATTATATCCTCTTTTGATAATTCTTTATAAGTGATATCACTGTTGTTTCCTATATTGTCAGCTGTCCTACTAATTGCATCCGTACAAAGGATTCCAAATTGACATAGGACAAAGTAGGATATCACGTCGTAATCATGTGCGTATAATTTTACACTAAATTGAACTTTACAATTTATGTCCATTACCTTACTGGAAAAATACTGAAACATGAACGACATGATTTTACGTCTATTGTCATGTTCTACTCCATACCCCCAGACAGATACAAAGATGTAGTCAAAGATATGATTTTCTATTTCCCTATCCGTGATCAAATAACCACATAATTGAGTTCCCTCATAACAAACGATTCCATATCCTTTCACGCAAGGTAACTTCAATCTATGATATAATTCTTTCTCATAATCTTCTACAAACAGTTCCTCTACACTTTCACATTCCTTTAAATATTGCTGTTTAGCTATCGCAAAACAATCCTCCAAATGGGCTTCTGAAACTTTAAATATCTCCATTGTATTCCTCCTTTTATTATTAAGAGTATCATGGAAATTTGCATAATTCTGTTCCTATTTTGCTAATTATTTTATACTTCTATTAATTATTTACATTTATGTTAGTTATTATTTATAGCTAATTTATAGTAAATATATTATGTAGCTTAAACTCTACTTAATAGTGAACGAAGTACTAAATGTTACCTTGAACACTGCATGAAAATATAGAATAGGAAATCACTTTATTTGAGATAATAAAAATGCAAAAGAGCGAAAGGAGGCAATCATATGACAAATTTAAATCAAATGGAATTACAAAACTTAAGACATTTAATAGGTTCACATGGAACCATAGCTAATAAATTAGATGCTATGGCACAGCAATGTCAAGATCCCCAGATTAGCCAAATGTTAAAAACAGATGCAGAGGAAGCAAGACAAAACAAACAAAAATTAATGACATTTTTACAGTAAGGAGGTAAATCTTATGATGAATGAAAAAGATATTGTAAATGACTATCTATCAATGATGAAGGGCAGTTTAACCGGATATGCAGCTATTATCTCCGAAACTGATAATCCTCAATTGCGTCAAACATTCCAGGAGCTAAGAAATCAGGACGAACAACGTCAGTTTAAAGTATATCAAGCTGCCAAACAAAAAGGATATTATCAACCTGCTCAACAGGTTTCAGATAACGAAATAACCTCAATTAAAAATCAATTATCACAGGGATAAAACAGGCTGAAACGACATGTCGTTTCACTTGTCATTAAGAAACACGCTATGCGAGTTTCTCTATTTATTGCGGGTGCGTTCGTAGCAACAAAATAGACTTTGCTGTTACTTCACTTTACCTTCGCGTAAAAAATTGCCTCAGTAGACAAGAGGCAATTTTTTTATCTATTCATGTTATATTAAAATTCTGCGATCGACTTACCAAATTCTATTGCTGCTTTTTGATTTTCATCATCTAAATTCCATAGGTTTTTATATCCCTCATTTAAGACTTGAAAACCAGCGCCTTCCATTAACTCATTTATTATTTTTACGGATTCTCCACTCCAACCATAACAACCAAATGCGGCAGCTTTTTTACCCTTGAACTTGAGTTCCTTTATAAGGTGAATAAATCCTGCTACTGAATGTAATATGCTGTTCATAATCGTCGGTGAACCGATAACAACTGTCTTTGATTTAAATACTTCCGTAATCAAGTCATTATCATCGCTTTTCGCAAGATTGTGAATTTTAACAACTACGTCGGAATCGGCTAATGCAATCCCTTCCGCTATCTTTTCTGCCAGTAGTTTTGTACCATTCCACATTGTGTCATAGATGATGGTAATTTGATTTTCTTGATAGTCTCTTGACCATTGCACATATTTCTCAACAATTTGCATCGGATTGTCTCTCCAAATAACTCCATGACTTGTGGCAATTATCTCAATGGGAAGATTTAACGCAATTACTTCATCCAGCTTCTTTCTTAGAATAGCACTGAAGGGAGTCAAAATGTTCGCATAATACTTAATTGCCTCTGCAAAAAGATCACATTGGTTCACTTGATCATTAAACAACTTTTCGGATGCCAAATGCTGTCCGAACGCATCATTGCTGAAAAGTATATTGTCACCGGTCAAATAGGTTGCCATGCTATCTGGCCAATGTAGCATTGCCATTTCAACAAAAATAAGTTCTTTTCCATTTCCAATATCAATTTTATCTCCGGTCTTAACTACATTTAAGTTCCAGTCCTGATGGTATTGGCCTTTCAAGGACTTGACAGCATTTGCAGTACAATAAATAGGTACATTAGGAATGTGTTTCATTAAGGAAGGCAGAGCCCCGCTGTGGTCAACTTCTCCATGATTGATAATGATAAAATCTATTTTATCCAATTCTATTTCCTTTGCTAAGTTTTCAACAAACTCCTCTGCAAAGGGAGCCCAAACCGTATCAATCAATACATTTTTTTGATCTTGTATTAAGTAGGAATTATAAGCCGATCCTTTGTGGGTGGAATATTCATCCCCATGAAACTTTTGAAGTTCCCAATCAACTTTACCTAGCCAGTACACATTGTTTTTAACCTGCTTTTTCATTTAATATGTCCTTTCTTTTGTTATCAAAGATTTACTTTACTTTACCCTATTATATCCATATAATCTTTAATAAATCCATACTTAAGAAACACACTGCACGAGTTTTGACGAATGCATACAGCAGTCGGTATTGCGGTTACGTAATAAATTTACATATGTCATTAACATCACAATTAATTTGCATAATATTTTGCCTGGGTTTGGAACATCTGTGCATAAAGTGAATTGTTCAACAACAAGTTACTATGAGTGCCATACTCTGTTATGGTTCCATCGTGAAAAACCGCTATCATATCAGAGAACCTTGTACTAGACAGTCTATGAGATATGTATATGGCGGTTTTCCCATAGATTAATTCATTAAAGCTATTGAAAACCTCATATTCTGAAATTGGGTCCAGGGCTGCTGTTGGTTCATCCAATATAACAATAGGAGCATCCCTATAAAGCGCTCTGGCAATTGCTATTTTCTGCGCCTGCCCACCGGATAATTCTACTCCAGCTTTATCAAAACCCTTATAGATTATGGTATCAATATTATTTTCAAGTTTAGACAGATCTTCTCCAAATCCTGCCTTCTCCAAATTCGAGATAATTCGATTCTCCTCTGTAAACTGATCCAAGGTGATATTTTCACGAATGGTATAAGCCAATAGTTTAAAGTCCTGAAATACCACGGAGATTATTTTTCGATATTCCTCTGGAGAGTACTCTTTAATATCGATTCCACCAAGTAGTATTTGACCTTCGCTAGGTTCGTAAAGTTTAAATAACAGCTTAATGAAAGTTGTCTTCCCAGCTCCATTCAGACCAACGATGGAAAGCTTCTGTGCAGGTGGTATGGTAATCGACACATTCTTTAGTGTATCAATATTGCTACCTGGATATCGAAAACTTACCTTCTTAAACTCTATGGTATAATCCGCTGTTTGTATCCTGTCGAGTGTTCCCTTGGTATCCCTTGAAGTTACCTCCTCAAACTGGACATAAAGGTCGAGATAACTGCATAATTGATTGATTTCAATAAATGCGTTAATTAATGACATCACCGAAGCTCCAAAGCTTCCTGCTGCACCGGCATACATGGTCAGGCTTCCCAAACTAATTTTATCCTTGAGTACTTGATAAGCAAGATATCCATAGATAATGACAACTTGAAACTGAATATTAATCTTACTTATTCCCATGTATTTACCTATCAAAGTGTTCTGCTTAGAATAAATTTTATATAAATTATCCATATAATGTCTCAATCTCTTTAGTAAAAATGGTGCTGCCTGATATAATCTGATGTCTTTACCAAAGGTGAAATCGGAGGTTAATTTTAAAAAATAACTGAAAGCCCTATTATCTGTAATCGATTTCTGGTTATCCTCATATCTAATTCTCTCAATTTTTTTAAAGATAGAAGCATTAAAAAGTACAATTCCTATTATAACAATTAAAATCAATGGATTTAAAACTGCTAAGATATAACCAAGTCCGATTAATTTTATTAACTCACTTATAATGGTCGAGGCATTCTCAAAGGTTCTCCCAACCGCATTCTCATTATATAGAGAGAAGAAGACATTCTCTTTTAAATCCAGAATATCCGGATTTTCTATATTCTCATAATCCATATCAGCACATTTCTTACCTAGATGGGCATCTAGTTTATTGGCAAAGTCCTCTTTGGCTATCTCTATTACCTTTGACAGATATTGATTCATAACTCTAAGAATAAAATTACCAACAATTAATATGGATACATATAAAACAATATGATTGACCCTCTGATTACCCATCAGTTCATCAATGATATACTTTGGAAGTATGATATTAAAAAATGGGGTACAAGCCCTAAACAATGCATAAAAAAAGTACTTTAGAATATAGAATTTACAAAGCTTATGTACCATTTGAAAGAAATAAATCAATAGCTTTATATTCTTAAGCATAGCGTTCCTCCTCCTGATAGTACTGTGCCTGCACCTGAAACATGTCAGCGTAAAGTTCCCCTTTTTTTATTAACTCCTCATGGGTTCCATACTCTTTTAGTTCTCCGTTTTCAATAAAGGCTATACGATCGCAAAACCTGGTACTGGACAATCGATGGGATATGTAAATGGAGGTTTTATTTCCAATCAGTTCATCAAAACTTTTATATAATTTGTATTCTGCAAGAGCATCCAGTGCCGCAGTCGGCTCATCCATGATAATTATTTTTCCGCCTTTATATAAAGCTCTGGCAAGAGCTAATTTCTGATTCTCCCCACCTGATAATTCAATGCCGTTTTTATCAAATATTTTATAAATGCTTGTTGAAACTCCTTTCTCTAAAGTAGATATTTTATCCGAAAGTCCTGCCATCTCAATCACTTTCTTCAGTCTATCCTCCGAACTCGTATTCTCTTCAAAAGTAATATTCTCCTTAATATTAAAAGCAAAAAGCTTGATATCCTGAAATACCGCGGTGAGCAGTTCCGTATATTCTTTCCGATCCAAATCATTAATATTAATTCCGTTAATTAGAATCCTGCCTTCGGTAGGCTGATACAATCTAGTTAAAAGTTTGACCAATGTTGTTTTACCAGCACCATTAATGCCAACAATTGCAAGCTTTTCTCCCTCTTTAATGATAAGAGAAAAGTTTTTAAAGATGTAACGATTGCTACCCAGGTATTGAAAGCTTACGTTATCAAATTCAATTTCATAGGTTTCACTTACTGGTATTTTAACCGGTTGTGGTTTATTAAAAGGCTCTTTTTTGTTCAGGAAATCTCGAAAATCATTAACATACAATGCTTGAGTATAAACAGCAGCTATATCCCCCATTGTAGTTTCTGTCCAGGTAATAAAGCTTTTTATTGCTGCTAGATACATGACAAAATCTCCAATGGTCATACCTGCAAATAGCATCTGATAAATGAGATAACTATAAATAGTCAGCTCTCTTAGTAACATAAGGATGGAATCCCATATGGAATTCTTTAGCTTATTACTTTGGATCTCTGATGTAATCTTAAGTATTTTCCCACTGTATTTCTTTCTTTTAGATAATAAAAGCTGATCCAAATGATAAGCTCGGATATCCTTACCATACTGAAAATCAGATAGAATACGGCTGGAATACCAAGCCTTTCTCTGTGCTAAAGAAAGGTCGTCCTTTCTGGAACGTTCATAATGATTGCTTTTTAATATAATGAAATAAGATAGAATCATTGATAAAATGAGAAAGAGTAATATCATCCAATTCAGACGCAAGATGATAAAAGAAAAAGCAAAGAAGCCAATGATACTGCCTGGAATACTTAGCATCTTTATAATAATAAATCCAATACCGCTACGGGGATTTTGTATCACCTTTAAGGCTATATCAATCTCATTGAGAGCCTGTGGATCCTCGGTATATTGATAATCCATTACCATTGTTTTTTCGCTAAGCATACCAATGAATCGATATCTGACAGCATTCATTTTCATTCTAAAGTTTCCCTGCAAGAACTCTGTCATAAACTCAACAATGGATGCTACTAAGAATGTAAGAGCTAGGATTAACACAATTCTTTGGATTCTCTGCCCGTTGGTTAATTCATCAATTAAAAATTTAGGAACGTAAATCCATATAAAGGGCGACAAACTGTAGAATATGGAATACAATCCAATTGATAAGAAAATGGATTTTTGCCACTGATAAGTATAATGGAAAATAAACTTTAGATTGCTAAGAACATCAGAACTTTTCTTCTTATTGATTATCATATAAGCTCTCCCTTTTTAACTGTGTGCTTTAATCTTCCAAATTACTACGATTATATAGAATTATTTTCCATAATACAAGTATAAAAATAAGTAGATAAAAGTTTGATAATATTCGAGACCTAAACATAAAAGACTTCGAATATCTGTATTACTACAGTCATTTGAAGTCATTTGAAGTCATTTGAAGTCTTTTGAAGTCTTTTGAAGTCTTTTGAAGTCTTTTATACATTATACATAATTAATTACTCTAAGTTAATTTCTTTAAGTTGATAGTATTTGAACAAAGTGGGGTTATTGTCGTATACTATTTCTCTTTCTTCCATATATTCAAATCCAATTTTTTCAATTACTCGCTGTGATGCAAGATTATTAACCTTAACGATGGCACATAAATACGTATCATGTCTTGTTTCAAAAAACCATCTTATTAGCTCCTTTGCTGCTTCTGTAGCAAACCCGTTATTTTGATATTCATCAGCAATCTCAAATAGGATTTCAATTTCTCTATTTATTTTTTCCTGTGGGATAACACCTACAAGTCCTATACATCTATGATCACTTTTTCTTTCAATCGCTAGTACTTGCCAAGGTTCTTCAACATTTGATTTACTGTTTATCCAAATAATCCAGTTCAGCCCAGCTTCTTTATCAGGCAGAATCATATCAGACATTTCAGCTGCCACACTTGGTCTATTACTATTATATGAAACGGCAGGTGCATCATTTAGCTCTAAGGTTCTAAGTATCAATCTTTTTGTTTCTAATCTTAATGTCCTGCTCATTATAAATTCCCCCCACATCTGGAAAGCTTACTAATTTTATTCTATCGCTTTTATATAAACTATAAACCTTAACTTTCATTATTAAATAAATATGAGAATATAAAAAGCAAGAACATGAAGGAAGGCAGCCCAAAATTAGGCTGCCTTCCTTCATAACTATTTATTTTATTTCCCTTAAGCTGCTTCAAATTGGCTGTTATACAACTCTGCGTAGAAGCCACCACCTGCCAGTAACTCATTGTGGCTGCCGCTCTCAATGATATCCCCATCCTTCATAACTAGAATAAGATCCGCATTTTTAATGGTAGAAAGACGATGTGCAATTACAAAAGAAGTCCTTCCAACGGTTAATTGATCCATCGCTGACTGTACAATTCGTTCCGTACGAGTGTCTACAGAGCTTGTGGCTTCATCCAGAATTAACAGTGGAGCATTCTGAATCATTGCTCTTGCTATGGTAATCAACTGCTTCTGTCCCTCTGATAAGCTTGCCTTGTCATTGAGCACGGTATCATATCTCATTGGCAATGCCTTGATGAAATGATGTAATCCCACTGTCTTGCAGGCTGCTTTTACCTCTTCGTCAGTGACTCCAGGTTTGCTGTAAATGATATTCTCTTTAATGGTTCCTTCAAAGAGCCAGGTGTCCTGTAGCACCATACTGAACTGTTCGTGAACATTTTCTCTAGGGATTTTATGAATAGGCACTCCATCAATGAGGATTTCTCCTCCATCCAGATCATAGAATCTCATAAGTAAATTAACCATAGTGGTCTTTCCTGCACCGGTAGGACCTACAATTGCTACCTTTTGACCTGTTTTGATTTTTGTTGAGAAGTTATGAATAACCGGCTTGTCAGGAGAATATCCGAATTTTACGTTCCTAAATTCCACTTCTCCTTTTACTTGTTGTAGATCTTTGCTCTTACCAGTTTCATCTTCCAGTTCCTTTTCTTCGAGGAAAGCAAATACTCGCTCACTGGCTGCTGCGGTTCTTTGGAGGTTGTTCATAGCCTGTGCTATTTGTGATAGAGGTTGGGTAAATAATCGAATGTAAATCATAAATGCAACGATTACACCAAAGGATATTGTTCCATTCATAGCAAGGGCTGCACCAACCACACAAACTGCCACATAGCCAAAGTTACCGATAAAACCCATGAGAGGCATCATCAAACCAGATAAGTACTGGGATTTCCAGCCACTCTTGTACAAATTATTGTTGATGTTCTCAAATTCCTGCTTTGCTTCTTTGCTGCCATTATATACCTTAACAACATTGTGACCGGAATAAATCTCCTCAATGTGTCCATTGATTCGCCCTAGTTCCTCTTGTTGTGCTTTAAAGTAATTCTGTGATTTTGCCATAATTACCATCATAAGCACAAATCCTACGATACTGGACCCCACTGCGGTTAATGCCATAATCCAATTGTTGTAAAACATCATGATAAGAGCACCGAAAAACATGGTTATAGAAGTTATTAAAGTTGCTATACTTTGATTCAAGGTTTGCCCTATAGTATCCACATCATTAGTAACACGGCTAAGCACATCACCGTAACTGGTAGAATCAAAATATTTTAGCGGTAATCGATTTACCTTTTGGGAGATATCTGTTCTCATTCTCTTAGAAATTACTTGCGTTACAGTAGCCATAATATAACTCTGTAGATAATTCAATATAAATGCAGTTGCATAGAAGAACACCAAAACCCATGCTATATTTGCTACTGCTGTCATATCTATATCACCAATGACCGGGGTGTTATTTACTAGCGCAGGGAGACCTTTCATTACTTCATTGGTCAATTCTTTCAGTTTATCCGGTCCTATAATTTGAAGAATGGTTCCTGCCGCCGCTGCAATCAATGCAATTATTATAGGTACTAAGTAGCTTTTACAATATAACAAAAGTTTTGTCATAGTTACTTTAAAATTCTTAGGTTTCTCACCTGCACCTCCCATGGGACCTCCTCCCATTGGGCCTCTTGCTGTATTTTGTTTTCTATTGGTTTCACTCATGCTAACAATTCCTCCTCACTTAACTGGGACATGGCTATTTCTCTATAAACATCACAGGTATTTAGTAGTTCCTTATGCGAACCTTTTCCTACTATTCTTCCTTCATCCAAAACAATAATCTGATCTGCATCCATAATCGTTCCAATTCGTTGTGCAACAATCAGGCTGGTCACTCCTGCGGCTTCCTTTTTAAGTACGGAACGAAGAACGCGATCTGTCTTATAATCAAGAGCTGAGAAGCTGTCATCAAAGATATAGATTTCAGGTTTACGGCTGATGGCACGGGCAATGGCAAGGCGCTGTTTCTGACCACCGGACACATTGGTACCACCTTGTGCAATCTCTGCATCATATTGTCCATCCATATTTTCAACAAATTCCGTTCCCTGTGCAATTCTTATCGCTGTTTTAATATCAGCAATATCTGGTTTTGCTTTACCGTTGTCTCCATACCCAACATTACTACCAACGGTGCCACGGAACATTACCGCCTTTTGAGGCACATATCCAATTTTATTGTGTAATGCCTCTTGTGCGTATTTTTTTACATCAACACCATCAATAAAAATACTACCTTCCGTGGCATCATAAAATCTCGGTATCAAATTAATCAGAGTACTCTTACCGCTACCAGTGGAACCGATAAATGCAACGGTTTCCCCCTGCTTTGCCGTAAAGCTAATATCCTGAAGTACATAATCCGAACCACCTGGATATTGAAAACTTACTTGATTAAATGTAATCTCGCCTTTCTTACCAGCTATACCTTCCTTTACATTTCCATCCACGATGGTAGGCTTCGTATCCAATACTTCGTTGATACGTTTTGCAGAAACCGTAGCTCTGGGCAGCATTACAAAAATCATTACTAACATCATAAAGGACATGATTACCTGTACGGAATAGGAGGAGAATACCACCATATTGGAGAATAGGGAAAGACGATCCATAGCTGCTGCTCCGTCAATTAAATATGCTCCAATCCAGTAGATAGCCAAGGACATTCCGCTCATGATGGACGACATTACCGGCATCATAACCGCCATACCACGATTCGTAAATAATTGTGTTGCAGTAAGTTCTTCATTGGCAGCTTCAAATTTATCTTCCTGATACTCTTCCGCATTGTAGGCACGAATAACGCGTAAGCCCGTAAGATTTTCTCTTGTTACTCGATTCAAATTATCCGTGAGAATTTGCATCTTCTTAAACTTTGGCATTACAAAAATCATGATAAAAATAATTACTACAATTAGTACACCAACTGCCACCCCAGTAGCAATTGACCATTCAAGTCCTTTACCAGTAATCTTTGTTATTGCCCACACAGCCATAATAGGTGCTTTAATCATCATTTGAAGCCCAAGAGTGATCAACATTTGCACTTGTGTAATATCATTTGTTGAACGGGTAATCAAACTTGCCGTTGAAAAACGATTAATCTCTTCCATGGAAAAAGAATCGACTTTTGAAAACAACTGGCTACGAAGTCTCTGTGAAAATGAAGCAGCTATTCGTGCTGCAAAGAAACCAACAATCACTGCTGCTACGAGACTGCCAAGTGCACATAGAAGCATCTTTCCGCCAGCCAACCAAATATCTGACATTTCACTGCCCGGAGTCTGTGTTAAGGTTGTAATCTCAGACATATAATCCGGTAGCTTCAAGTCCAACCACACCTGGGAGACAATGAACACCAGACTCACCAGTGCTTGCAACCATTCAGCTGCCTTTAAACGCTTTAATATTTTAAACATATACTGTACTCTCCTTTTTTCTAAATCCATTATTATCTAACTCTATTATTATTTAACCCCGAATATATCTAACACTATTAGTTATTGGCTTTAATTTATGCAGTCACCAATTCTGCGACTGCATGTTAAGAGAAATGGTCCGGGCTTCTCTCTGCCAACCTCTTCATGATACGAACATACTCCTTTGCATCTTCCTCACCAAGATAACTGAGCATATTTATCGTGATTTTCATAATCATCTTAAAATGATCCTCAATAAGTTCCTTCCCAGAAGGTGTCATCTCCACCAAAATTCTTCTGCGATCGTTTACATCAATCTTACGAGTAATCATCCCCTTCTTCTCTAAACTGTTAAGGGTTGCTGCAACTCGTGCAGTGCTGATTCCAACCTCATTGCTGATCTCGCTGGGTATCGCGTTATCTTCATGCTGAGAAATGTATAGAAGTACAAAGATCTCACCATGCATGGAATCATTAATCGGTTTATGCATATTGTGCTTTCGCATCTGACCCATAATCCCCATAAATTCCTGAGCCAAATTTGTATAATCCATTCTTTCACCTTCTTGCTTTCATAATTCCATATTAATTATCTAACACCGTTAATAATATTCTCTGTTAGTAATTTTGTCAAGAACATAATTTAAACTAAATAAACGATTTTATTATAAAGCAAGCTAACCGGAACAGATTTACAGCTCAAACAGTTTATTTATTAATTTGTAAATTGTTATGCTATTTGCTATTTACCATTTGTTATTTGACATTTGTTATTTGTTATTTTATTTGCTATTTGCTATTTGTTATTTGTTATTTGTTATTTGTTATTTGTTATTTGACATTTTAATCAGAATCTGAACTATTTACAAGCGTTTCTAGATTTTCACAAAAGTTTTTTAAATCCTCATCACCAGCTTTTGCTTTCTCATATCTTTCATTTGTCAAATTAATCAAATCCAGAACATCCTCATCCTTATTTCGAGCCTCGTAATAAGCCTTCGTTTCTTTATCCTTTATCGTTCCGAGATTAATCTTAAAATCACCTTTTGAGTCACTAATCACATAGAGTTTTGATAGGCAGGGAACTGGGGTTTTTATGTTGATAATTTCAATCTCATAATATGCATATACGATATAAGTTCCATCTATAAAACCTCTTTTCGTATAAACCTCAATGTTAACATAATCATCAAAATATTCAGATATTTGCTTTAGCTCATTCATCGAATTAACTGCAGCTGGATCACTGACTAGTGTTTGAAGAGTATCTAAATCGTAATTTTTCATAGCCATATAATAATTTTCTATAAGTTTAGTAATTCTGGGATGGCTATCTTTTTCAAGATTATACACCGGCAATGGAGTAGGTGTCGCCGTAGCACTAGGTGCTAAAGTCACATCTTGTGGAGTTATAACCACTTGCAGGTCATCTTTTGAGTTCTTATATTTAAGTTCATTGGTCTCCACAGACATTACTGACAGTTCTGTTCTTCTACTATTATTCCCTTTCGAAGTTAAACTACTATCGCCAAGTGATATAACAAGTAACCCCATCCCCCTTGTACATAGTATTGATAACAAAATAGCCTTTTTATATTTGAGCTTCATCGTAGTCACCTCGAATTATAATAACTAGGTTATTATAGCATCACCCATTTATTTACATTATTTGTTATCTCTATTATACCAAAGGGAAAGCAAAAATCAATAGCCGATTTAATTATTTCGTAATAATTTTAATATTAATGTAACATATTACAATGAGCTATACTCTTTTGCTTCAATCCAAGAGTAACTACTGACATAATACCAAGTGCACCAATCTGCAATAAAAGGAGAATTACTATTTTACCGCACCGTCTAACTATTACGGTTTTGCCTTAGGAAAACCTCCACCACCGAAAATGGCAGCCCTTGCGGACTGCCGTTTTCATATATTCTATAGCAAGTAATCTTATTATTAGACCTGTAGATTACCTTCGATACCCTCAAATTCTATGACCTTATAATATCCATCCTTCATATTAATTCTAATCGGCCCATACCCACCGCATTTCTCAAGGTCTGAATACTCAATATTTTCAATAGGGAAAATATCTTCCTCCTTAAAATCCTCCAGACTCTCCTTTGTAATTATTTGAGAGACCATAACAAAGGGTTCATAGCCATACTGTATTTCTCTATTTAGCTTTGAATAGATTATGATGGATTTTTCGGAATCCGGATTGGTTCCTCTGCTGTCTTGGACGGCTAGTTCATCCCATCCATCGTATATGGTCATAGCCAGCTGTTTCGCCTTCCCTGTAAAATCATGTCCTTTTAGAATAATAGCTTTGGCATTTTTCTTTTTTATTTTTATTATCTCTGTCCCATTATCCGGGAAGCCATAAGCACCAAGTGTTAACGAAATCGGTCTTCGATACAGTCTCACCTTATCCACTCTAATAATCCCATATGGAACTGTGAAATCCGCCAAATTTAACGCCTGCTTCCAGTGGCATTCTCCAGCCAAATCATATTGAAAGAACTGTCTTCGATACAGAACCCCCTCTTTTTCTCCGTGCCAGAAGGTTACATTACACTTTTCATAGTTACCGGAAGTCAAATCCTTCAGAACATATTGCTGTGATTCTACCTCTTCAGAAGGTGCTGCTTCCCAGGGATACTTGCTGTTGAAGCAAAGCTTTGAATAATTCCACATACCATGCAGATCCCCAATATTTTTAACCACCTTACCCGTACGAAGAATCGTCTCACCGTTTGCCTCGTGATTAGAAAAGCAAAGTGCAGGATTGTTTAAGGTTGTTACCTTTACTTCCTTTGCGCCAAGCTTTTCCCAGCTTCCATTGTTCTCGGTCGCCGTCCAGAAGGGATGGTTCTCCGGCAAGTGCAAACAAAGAAATGCTTTTCCTAACCAGAAAGGAGATTCTGCGCAGGAATACCCTTGTACCAATGGCGTAAATTGTCCATAAAATCCCAACGTTGGTACCCCTTTATACAGGAAGTCCTCTCTGGATAAAAACTGTAGCAAGGACCCGGAAGAGATCCTTCTCGACAGCCCCGGGTCTGCAGCCGTGTTCCGCAACATAAAGTTACCATCAAAGGAACTGGTCGCTGCATTTCGATAAATATTGCTTCTTCCCCACATCATCGTAAACCCATCTTTATCAAAAAAATCTGCGTAGGTTTCCATTAATCGATTTGAATTTTCTTCAAACTTTTGTGCAATATAAGGTTCGTTTTCATAACCATACCACCTGTTCCAAAGAGAAGCATAGACATTAAATGCCCAACAGGAATAATAGTCAAAGGAATGACCATCCCGATACCAGCCATCTCCAGCATAATAATTCAAAATTGTCTGGGCATGATCCCTCATTATATTCCGATCAATCGGATACCCTTCCTGTTGAAGAAAGGCCAAATCCAGCATATTGAATAAACGCCAGTTCTGAGGTACTGTATTGCCATGAGCAAATCCAGATAAAAATTCAGCAATAATATCTTTCTCTGCTTTTGTATAGGTATCCCAGATTTCTTCTTTACAGTTTTGCAGACAGACTACCAGGGCACAGGTTTCTACTGTCTGCTGAAAAGCACGGAACGGGTCCTCGTTTCCTGCCCATAATTTGAGTTCCTCGTAACTTCCGACACTATTAGGATCTCCTTTTGTGCAAGCCCTTAAAACCTGTGACTTATAGTAATCTCTTATTTTATAATTACAGATAGTAAGGTCAGGATTAATATGAATCAATGGTGCTGCTATAAAAAATGATCTTGCCAGTCCTTCAAAGATTTCTGCCCTTATCTGTGCTTGTGAACTATCTTCCCTAGGGTAGGAAATTATTAACTCCTTCCTGGGCATCACGACAGGGTCATCCATAGATTTAATATGTTGAAAAATACCTGATAACAGATACTCCCCGGCTTCTATCCAGCTTTCTCTGGTTAAGCCAGTATAGGGACTTAATGTAAAGTCCACCGTTTTAGGTTGAAACACCATTTCCTCTACCATCCTCTCTTATCCATCTTACCAAATAAACAGTTCCTGCTTCGTAAGCTTCCATATTGCTTCGACAAAGAAATAATCCCCGTAGATAAGTGCAAACTCATGATTTTTGTCATGATAGGCTGCTGTACATTTTTCTAATATATTATCTGTATTTACCTCCCAGTTACATCTGCAATTCTCCAAGGCCTTTAGTAATTTCATGGCATTATTCCAGTAAATATGCTTCTCCTGCTCTGCAACGTATTTTTCGATTTCTAACATACCGCAGGCTGCAATTGCTGCTGCCGAAGAATCTTCAATTAGTGGAGCTGTGGGCTGCCTGAAATCCACAGGAATCAAACCATTCTCCGGTATATTGGCAATGAAATAATTTGCGATCCTTTTCGCAGCATTAAGGTACTTTTCATTCTGCGTATGAGTATAGCTTAACACAAAGCCATACAAAGCCCAGGCTTGGCCTCTTGTCCAGGAGGAACCCTCTTCATAGCCCTGTCCTCCAAAGGTCTTTACCATCTCACCAGTTAAAGGGTTAAATTCAATAATATGATTTACCGAGCCATCACCACGAATAAAATACTTCTCTGCTGTATCCGCATGCATGGTTGCAATCTGAAGGTATCTGGGATCCTTCGTCTCTTCATAAGCCCAGTAAAGCAGTGGGAGATTCATCATACAGTCGATAATTGCCCAGCCTGCAAGTTTACCGGACCCATCATCGTTCCAGGCACGAAGGAACCGTCCAGCCGGATTAAAGCGACCTGCCAAATCATTCGCTGCCAATAAACCTCGATTGCGAGATTCCTGGCTTCCGGTAAGACGATAGTGAGCGATGGCGGTAGTAAGCCATTTAAACCCACTGTCATGGTCCATTCCCATATAATTCATCAAATTCTTATCCAGCTTAACCTCATTATCCAGGGCAATTTCCCGATACTTATCTATTTTTGTAGCATGATATAACTGCCACATTAAACCTCCCCAGAACCCATTGGTCCACCAACAGATATTGTCAACGGACATATCATTATAGAAACCTTCCACTGTAGTGTATGGTATTTTGTCCCGGTTCCTATCTGCCACTATGCTAACCTTTTCCCTTATTTTTTTAGAAACCTCTTCTGCCCATTTAATATCTTTTAATTTATCCATTACCTTCCCTCCAAACTAAAAACCATTTCATTATAAACTTATGAAGTATCCATACTTTACATATATTCTAATACTCATTTAACGCTTAAAACCATTATAAGTAATTGAATTACCTAAGTTAATAACTTATAATGTTATATACTAACCTATTCTGCTATATCAATAATGGAGGTTCTAATGTTTACTGTGTTAAACGGAGGTTGTAATGCCACGCATCCCAGTTCATTTTTTATGTCACGTCCAAAAGGTTTACATCATTATGTATTGCTCATTATAAAGTCACCCGCCAATTTTATTATTCATGGTAAAAGCTTCGTTACAAAACCAGGAAGTGCCGTTTTGATAGATCGCGATACTCCGTACCAATACCATAATCCTGCTGGAGATTATACAGACGACTGGCTGCATCTGGACTGTAATGATGAGGAACACTTCAGAAGCTCCGGTATTATCTTTAATGAAATTATCACATTGCGCAACCCGTCAAAGTTCACCTTATACCTGCAACAACTTTTATGGGAAAAGAATTATTCCTCTGAACAATTTAGGGATGAGAATGTTAATATGCTTCTACAGATATTACTGAATAATTTAATTCTTGCTTACCAGGAAAAAGATTTGTTACCGACTTATAGCCCATATTACACAAAGCTGCAAAATATAAGGCTGTCACTCCAAGCTACTCCTTACACGAAATATTCTGCAGCTAGTATCTCGGAATTATTGGGGATAAGTGCCTCCTATTTTCAGCACCTATATACTGTTTTCTTCGGCATCTCTTTTCAATCAGACTTGATTCATATGCGAATCGAATATGCTAAGAATTTAATAATCTCATCCAACCTGACCATAGAACAAATCTCTCAAATGTGTGGTTATTCCAATGAAATTCACTTTTATCGTCAGTTCCGAAAAAAAACGGGAATGACTCCTTTGGAATATAGAAAAAGTCAGATGTAGCTGCTGTTTGTTTCATACCTTTATTATTTTGCTTATATTACATTAAGCCTTCCTATAATTTCGCAGAAAAAAAGCATGACCTAAACAGCCATACTTTTTTAATATTTTATACTGGTTCCTGATTAAGAAGTCTCCAAAATAAGACCTTAATATATACATAGTATTTATCTTATCGCCTCATGTTTCAATACTTAACAATCTTCCTGCTATGTTTAATGAAATGGTCGCTTATGTATTATTAAAACGCAAACATGAGAAATAAGATTGGTAATGTCTTTTTAATGTCTCTATTCACAAGTAAATATACGATACCAAAGGTAAAACCACCTAGTGCTGCCATTAATCCAACTGTGATACTTCCCTTAGTGAAAATATGTACCAATCCCCAAGTTAATGCTAATATTATACCACCATATGGTATATTTTTCCTCTTAAACCATACATCAAATGCTTTTTGTGCATATACTAAAATCAGCGTAAATAGAGCTGTCTCGAAAATATAATAAATATATTGAAAAATAAACTTTAATAACCCCTTTTTTTCGAACTCTTTTACCACTTTAAAGCCGTCCCAATCCATATATGAAACGGAAATCGAGAATATAATACATAGAGCTACGCCTAACCACTGCCATAATTTCATTTTATTTTCTCTAACAAAAATATCGAAGCCATATTTACGTTTAGAATATCTTATAATCACCCAGGTAATAATTCCCCAGGTAATACAAGTAACGACCCAATGAATTATATTTTGACCAACAGTCCAATCTTCCATCTGCTTTCCGTAGATCATAGGTTCAAGCAAAAACGCATAGATTGCTTCTATTCCCAAACCTCCAAATGCGTATAGTGCTAAAGACAAATAGTCCAAACCCTTAGCCTCTACTATTTTATTTTCACTCATATTCTTCCTCCCAATTTTATAAGTACTTTTATCTGCTTCTCCACCAACTTAATTGTAAAGTGCACTTTATAATTACCATATTATACCTTAAAAAAACATAATTAGCAAATAATTTCATGATAAATATTTAACAGAAACTAATTTCTCCAGCTTCTCTCAATAACAATCCATATTGGGTAACATTAACAACAGCCTTTACTTTTTTGTTCATGAGAATATTTAGACATAAAAAATGCACCTCCAAACATTAGATTTTCTAACGTTTGGGGTGCATATCATAATCTGGTAAGTTATTTTTTGATTTAACTAACAATTAAAATAATTCAAATATCATTATTAATAAAAATGAGATTTGTCCATATCCATACAGTATATCAAATTATTTAGCTGGCCCATAATTAAAGGTAATGGAAAGTGTCTTAAGCTCACTAAAGTCCTCTGGATTTATAACCACTGCCGAAACATCAGATACATTACCATCAGAAGTACGTGCTTCTTCTGGAATAGCCATAACCCAACTATTATAGATGTTAAGGCGAGTTGTTTTACCATCATCGGAAGTTGTAAATGGTCTTGCGGTAAGGGTATAAGGCTCACCATTTACCAGAACTTCTGTAACATCGATGATATAACCTGGAAATAGGGTTTCACCATTTGCGATTGCGAGGGCACTAAAAGCCGTACCACCTACAAAACCTCCTGGGATCCCAGTAAAGTCAACACTTGCAGTATACGTTCCTTCCCCTGTAATCTCTGGTTCCGTTACCACAATACCTCCCGTTTTTGCGTAGGAATCATATACATCACCTACGCTATTGGTAGTTGCCCAATCTGCACTGGTATACATAATCCAAGCAAGAGCTTTATCATCAGGTACTCCTCCAGCTGCAGCTGCATTTGCTAAAGCTTCGTCCATTTCTTTGTTTGCTTTCCAAATCAAGTCATCCTTAGGTACGGTGGACTGTGCAGCATAGGATTGCTCTAGATAAAACGCTGCAATATCTGCATCAATAATTTCTATTTTATTTCTGTCAAAGAGGAAGTTACAGTCCCAAAGCATTGGAGCATATCCATATTTATCGCAATTATTAATGAAGTTCTCATAATAAGATAGTGCGTTATTCTTTAGGTTGCGATTTTCATCTTCCAGTACGCCATATTCACCAATTACGATACCATATCCCTGATCGGTAAACTTGGTCATCTTGGCAAGCATTTCATTCATATCTTTATAATCCTTCGAGGTCCCCCAGTTATCAAGACCTTGAAAAATAGTGTAAGGACTTGGGTCGTAGTAATGAACGGATAGAAGCAATTTGTCTTTTGCTGTATCAGTAGGCATTACAAAACGGTCATCCGTAGTTTTAGTTATATCTGTGCCAAATCCAGCGATTAAAAGGAAACGCTCTGCATTATTACCACCGGACTTTCTAAAGATATCCACGAAAGTCTGATTAATTTTATTGGTCATTTCAAAACACTCATCTTCGGAAAGTGAACCTGAATCAGGAGCATAATCCAAATCGTTAAGTCTGAATCCCAGTTCCTCATTCGCAGATTCAAAAACCAGTTTATTGGAGTAATCTTTAAATCTTTCTGATATCTGTGTCCACATAGAAACATAAAGATCCATTGCTTTATCACGGGTTTCCTGTGTAGCGGAACCGAACATGCCCCACCATCCGCCATCCCAATGGTCATTAACGATAACATACATGTCGTTATCCAGCGCATAGTTCACGATTTCTTCCACACGGTTAAGATAAGCATCTGCAATGGTATAATCTCCATTTTCGAAGTCCATCATATTGGTCCATGCTACTGGCAGTCTCAAGGTATCAAATCCAGCTGCCTTCATTCCATTGATCATTTCTTTTGTGGTTACAGGCATACCCCAGAGTGTCTCATATGCAGATACCTCTGCAGTAACACCTAAGGTTTTGTGACCATAGGCCTCCATGGTATTACCAAGGTTAATACCATTTCCCATGAGCTCTACCACTTCAAGAGAAGTCAAATCACTGCTTTCATCTGTTGGTGCTGGAGTCTCAGTAGGTGCTGTTGTTGGCTCATCAGTTACCACTGGTGTAACAGTTGCATCATTGTTATCAGTATCTTTGTTCTTGTCCTTACAGCCTGCAAGTGCAAATACCATCATCACAAGCATTAAGAGATAAGCTAGAATTCTGAAATTACTTTTTTTCATATAGTAGTTCCTCCCTAATAATAGATATGTTTAGTATACCGTAATAACTAAGAGAGAAATATAGTTTAAATTATACTTATTTACTGAAATTTCTTGTCATTTGACATACACATATGTTAAAACTAACTTATATTTACAATAAAACATAGTAACGTAAGCTTTAGAAATTAAAATTTTGCATAAATATCTTATCCTGAGCTTGATAGGTTTATAAAAAAAGAGTATTACTATTCACTTGGTATTTCCCTTAACCAACTAGCGTTATTGAAGTTCAAACAATATTTGGCGAAAAACATGACACCTGATAGTGAAATTGAATTGTGGAGCCTATGGCTGGGTGGTGATACAACAAAGCATTTTAAGACAATGCCCAAGGTATCTAATATTTCGAATGTGGATTTAAAAGATATTGAAGATTTAATTGATAAAAAGCTCATCACATGAAATGACCTCCGTCAGTAGACAGAGGTCATTTCATGTGAAGGGTTGCTTTTGTATTATATAAAGAAAGTTACCGATTATGGTTCATTTCCCCATATCAATGTATTTGAGATATATCCTGAAATATTAGTCCAGTCTACATAACTTGTAGCTGTTGAATTGAACGAGAAGTCATTTGTTTGTGTAAAGTTGGACCAGTCATTCTTCCATACTCTTCCTTTTACTTCAGTGCTTGCTCCTGGAGCAATGGTTCCTGCCGAACTTGAAAAACCAATCTCCAGGTAACGGTCAGCATTGGTCTTTGATATTGTGGCAAAAGAGCTTGTGATTTTCCCATTACCGGCAGATGACCAATCACAGTTATAGTTGTTACTACTTGTACCGTCATTTGTAAAGTAGTATCTTATCTTTACATTTGAAAGGTTGATGTCTGTAGTTCCGTTATTGATAATCTTAAAGTTGGGATATAGGGTATTCGTGGAGGTTGATGTATTGGCATTGACCAGCTGTACTTTAATGCTGGCACCTGGAACTCCTGTCGGCGTAGGGGTAACTGTAGGCGTTGGTGTCGGGGTTACGGTTACGATTGGCGTCGGCGTTATCGTTATGGTTGGTGTAGGTGTTACTGTCACGATTGGCGTTGGCGTTACCGTTATGACTGGCGTTGGTGTCGGGGTTACAGGATTTGATCCTGATGGTTCCGTTCCATATGCCAAAATTCCATTAACATAAGCTGTGATATGCAAGTTATTACCATAATCACTCATACTTGAATTAAAAGAATAGTCATTTGTTTGAGTGTAATTAGAATTATCATATTTACTCAAGGTAATTTGTATTTCACCGCTATTAGCACCGGGATTTAAACTGCCTGCACTATTAGTAAAGCCAACTTCCGAATAAAAATCTGCTGTACTAAATGCTGATGATAGTGGTAATCTAACCATATTCCCAGTTACATTCCCGGATCCAATTACTGCGTAATAGCAATTGAAGGATTGCCATTTACCATCATCACGGGTATACCAGTAACGAATTTTAACATTAGAAAGTGGTACTGGCACAGTGTCCTCGTTTTTTACCTGTAAGCTGAACCTTATCCCACCTGTTGTTGCACTGGTAGCAGAAGCTTTATAATTGACGGATACTTTTGCTCCTGGGCCAGTTGGAGCTGGTGTCGGTGTTGGTGATACAGGAGGCGTAACAGATGCGTTTATTCCGCTTATGATTGCAGTAACGATTGGCTGATTTGCTACAGCATAAGTTCTTCTGTCAATCAACACAGATCCCCCGGGACCATGAGCTCCTATATCCCAATAAACAGGAATCGCTCCGTATTTCTTGCAATTCTTGGATAAGACATTACAAAAATAAGAACGATAGGTATTGCTCGCTGGATCTTTGTCTGTTTTATCGGTAGCACAGTATTCGCCAATAACTACCGGGTAGCCCTGCACCACAAATTTATAGTACATTTGAGCAAACTGCGACTCCATGTAATCTTCCTGACCCCAATTCGATTTTTTAGAGGAATCAGTAGCTATAGAACCCCATTGGGTTATCTGACTGGAGTTGTCCAGAGTGAATTCATAAGGCGAGTAATAATGAGCTGATATCATTATCCTCTTTTCACTGTTAGGTATAGAAGAGGCTCTGTAATTATCCGTTGGAATAACAAAACCAAAGTCTAGGGTCATATGGTCAATGTTGGTATTCCATCCAGGTACCAGCAACCACCTTGCAGCATTATTCCCCCCAGTTTGTCTAATAGTATCTACAAAGATTTGATTGTAGGCATTCAGGTTTTGGTATAATAGAGGATCAGGATCATAATAATTACCGTCAAATACTTCATTCATAGATTCAAAGATTAAACGTTCATCGTAATCTTTAAATAGATTGGCATACTGCTGCCACACTTTCTGGTACTTTGTCCTAACAGCTGCCTGATCACTTGCAGTAACCAGCAGCCACGCACCGTTGATTGTATGATAGCCATCCCCATGTACACCATCAAGAATTACATACATACCCTGACTGTAGGCATAATCAACAACTTCTTTTATTCTTGCTAGTCTTGCGGGGTCAATTGCATAATTTGGAGCTGGACCTATTGCTGTTAATAGTGTAACTGGAATGCGCACCGTATTAAAACCTGCATTCTTAACCGCTGTAAAAAGTTCTGACGTAACTTTGGGATTTCCCCAGGCCTCTTCATTCGGACCATAGTCATTAAAAGCTTCCATCGTATTTCCCAGGTTCCAGCCTGCGCCCATTGCTGCTACAATTTGCGATTGGTTTAGTTGGTTGAAATCAGTTGTTACCTCAGCATATACACCCTGCCTTGGCATAAAAGTAGCAGTAAGCATTGCTACTATAAGAAGAATAACAAAGAAAGAATTTTTAAACGACTTAACTTTTACCACCTTAAACTACCTCCTTTTTAGATTGATAATGCCTTTTATGTTCTGCTTGTCCTTAGATTAAATAGATTTGTCAATTGGTAATTAATTACATACTTTAGTATAGCAATAAAATATCAGTTATCCTATAACGATACAGACATCAAATAGCACAATTAGGACATTTTTACAATATTTTACATGAAGTTTTTTAGTAACACAAAGCTACGTTCTTAACAGAAAAAAGCATCCCTTGGGGGCTGCCTCATTCTAATATCCTTATCGACAGAAAAAAGATCAAATAGTAATTCTTTAGCTTTAAAATATCAAACGAAAGCTTTACTAATTGATCTTCTGAAATTGTTACAATTATTTCACATATTTACTTCGATATTCCGTAACCGTCATACCAACATACTTTTTAAATATCTTGCTAAAGTACTGGGAGTCATTGAAACCGACCTCATAAACCATATCATTAATTGTGATCTGACTATTCTTTAACAGTTGCTTTGCTTTTTCAATACGAACAGTGTTTAAATAATTCGAGAAGGTAATATCCTTTTCCTTTTTAAACAGAACCGAGAAGTAATACTTTGAAATCCCCACGTAGCTTGCAATATCTTCTAGAGATATCTTCTTATTATAATTGTCATTAATGTACTGCACTGCTTTTTTGATTAAAAGTTCCGAATTATCCACCCGGTTGGTGACAAACTCATCAATCAGATTCATAACAAATTCTCTTATAATATCAATAACTTCCTTTAATTCCTCAGCATTGATAACTTTCTTTTGAAAGACAAAGACATCGTTATCCTCTTGGAAAAATGCATCAAACCTTTTCAAAATGTCATTAATCATATGCGATAATTCCAGCTTAACTTCCAACGAATTCCCACGCAACTGATCCAGATGCTTTTCCAATTCATCTATTTTCTTATAGATTCCTTCACTATCACCATCTTCAATGAGTTTGCTAAACTCCTTAACCATGGTAGCATCGGATATAAACTGTCCATCAGAATTCTTCTTCATGGTTTCTTTGGTCAAATGCTCTCCATCGGATATATAAAACAAATAATCGGACACCTGAAACATCCATTGCAAATGATTTCTCGTATCTTCGATGGTATCTGTAATTGGAGAATTGGCACTTTTAAACCCTATATTAAAGTATTGCTTTATGGAGCCTTGTAAATTATCAATGCATTTTTGAAGCTTTAGTTCATTCAGATTTTGTGCCATTAAGAAGCAGGTAACAGATTTTCCAAATTGCTTTGAGAAAATTTCAACATCCTCATCCTGAAATTTATTTATGATCAGTTCCATACAAGCAGCGATAATATTAGCTGTATGATAATTTACATCCCTATCATTCTTTAACCCTGTGCGAAAATCAAATTGAATAAATGCGTAGCGCTTGGTATTCCATTCCACATTAGCCTTCTCAAATTCTTCTCGGACCAGTTCAGTACTTCGATTATCACTAAGCAATAAACCTAATAAATGCTCCTGTTGTTTGCGAAGCAGTAGCTTACTATTTTCATTACCGCCTGATAGCTCTCCCAGGGCATCTAGTTTACTCTTCTTGTCCAATAGTATTTTTCGAAGTTCTTCCTCTTCCATTTCCGCTTTAATAATATAATTGGAAACCTTTAATTTAATCGCTTCTTTTGCATAGGAGAAATCATCATAACAAGTCAGGAATATGATTTCCGTATTTGGATTGTCTTCTTTTATCTTTTTAGCCAGCCATAGTCCATCCTGTTTTGGCATTTTAATATCCGTAATTACAATATCAGGTCGTAAAGCAACATATTTCTCATACGCAGACTGCCCATTACTTGCTTCCGCTACAATTTCAAATCCTAACTCCTGCCAATTTATCAATGATTTTACACCGATTCGTACCAGCATTTCGTCATCCACAATCATTATTTTATACATACACTTCTCCTTTATAAGGCGTTATTTGGCACACTGATAATAACCGTTGTTCCAACTCCCACCTTAGAAACAATTCTCAAGCCGTATTCTGTACCCAGATATAATTTCAAGCGCTGATTGACATTATTTAAACCGACTTTACTAAACCGATTAATGTTTTGATCCTGCTTGAAAATATTATCCAATACGTCTTTTTCAATACCGCTGCCGTTATCCTCTACCACAATTTCTATACAATCTGGTTTCTCTCTGGTATAGATTTGAATGATAATCGGCTCCTCCCTCTTCTCTGCTTCATCAATCCCATATATCAATGAATTTTCTACAATTGGCTGTAATATTAGCTTTGGAATATTCAGCCCTTTATGCTCCTCTTTAATATTGTAATGAATCTCAAATAACTGATTAAACCGTAATCTTTGAATTAAAATATAGTTTTCTATATACTGAATTTCTTCCTGTAACATAATCATATTGTTGCCAAAACTAATACTTACTCTTAACAGCTTTACCAAGGCAACCAAAGCATCGGATATGCTATCTTCACCCTTTATTTTGGCCATCCATCTGATTGTATTTAAGGTATTATACAAAAAGTGCGGATTGATCTGTGCATGTAAAACCTCTAATTCCAGTTCATTCTTGTTATGCTCTACCGCAACAATATCCTCCATCAAACGCTTAATTTGATTTACCATCTGGTTAAAGGATTCACTTAAATCATCCAATTCATTATAAACGTTTGTCGTCACTCTTACATTGAGATTACCTGCTTCCACCTTTTTCATTTGGTGCATCATTATCTCAATGGGCTTCGTAATCTTTTTTGTATACATAATGGTTGCATTGATCATAATGACCAGAGTTACTAATACAATCATGATGGTATAGAATTGCATCCTCTTTAAGTCCGAATACAAAACTGCCTCTGACACAGTCTTTACCACATACCATTTACCATAGTTAAAGGAGGTATATATGGCAACATACTTTTTACCTTGATCCAGATAACTGACGTAATTGGGTCCATTTTCATCCTCAATCATTGTTTCAAAATAACTGGAGGTACTGTTATCTATCGTCGTAAAGTCATCCTCTGTGCTGGCAATAATATTACCTGCGGTATCACAGATAAAGATTCGACTTCCATCCTCCTGCAAATCAGGAAATGCTCCTGTAAGTACGTTCTCATCCACTTCAATATTAATATAGCCCAGTTCCTTTAAAGAAGTTATATCAATTATCTTCCTCCCCATGGAGAAATACCTCTTTGTCATTGTTCCGGAGAGTATCTTCACGTTTTTTTCTGTGGTCGGAAACCATACAATTTCACCAGTTGTTTGATCCAACTCGTACCTGGGGAAGCTTTTTATACCATCCTTCAACTCCGCTCCAACCTGATGATATCCGCTGGGGGTAATCACATAGATTCCGTCAATATTCTTACTGGAGATATAAAAGCTGTATAACTTATCAATGAGATAATCATTTTCTCCTATTTTGAGGCTACTCAAAAGCTCTTGATTGGAGATCATTGAATTTGATAAATTCTCAACTTCATTTAAGAGAAAATCAGCGTTATTACCGATTAATTCCACGGATTGCATTTCAGATTCGCCATACTGTCTGCGTAGAGTATTCCTAAAATTTTGAAACATTACAATGAATATAATTAAAAATATTATAATTAGGAAGATAGCCGCTTTTAGGAACTGTTTTCTAAAACTATGCCTTTCTTTGATACTTCTCATGCTTACTCTCCCTTTACTATGCATATCTTAATGCTGTTCCGTCCATTGACTTTTTATATTTATGGAAGTTTTTCTAACGTCTATTTTTCCTGATACCATATCATAAAGATTAGAAATCATGATGTCCTCAAACTCATATCCCTTCTTCAGCTTCGGTCTGTAATAGGCATATTCCGCTTTTTGAGACATAATCATGGCTTTTACCTGTGGCTGGTCTTTGGAATAGTTCTGATTGATTTCCTCTATAAGTGCCGTCCTTGTAGGAAGCGTGCCCCCATCTTTCTCCAAAAAGGTCTTCATTTGAACCTGTGGAGAGGTCGACCAAACTACAAATAACCAAGCCGCCAGTTTTTTCTTACTATTTGCATAACTATTGATTCCGATTCCTGAACCACCATAAATATTAGCACTTCGCGCCGAACCCTTTGGCACTATGCTATATCCTACTTTGCCAGCCATTTGCGAATTCTCAACAGCTGATATATTCTCATCCCAATTGATCATCATGGCTGTTTCGCCCTCTGTAAATGCATTCGCTACTTCATCCCAGGTATATCCCTCTTCATTTTCCGGATTCAGCTCCACAATCTCTTTAAACTTTTGCAAAGCGGTAGTAAATTCTTCGGTCCTGGATAAAATTTCATAGCTTGTACCAGTGCCAAGGCTCATTACTTTCCTGTTGGTAAAATAATCTCCTCCATAGGAACTTAAGACAGTTGAAAATGCTGTGTAAATGGAGTTATGCTGTGCGGACATGGTCAGGCTTCCGCTTTTTAGCTCCTTAATCTTACCGCTTTCAATTTGATTATTTATCCACTTTGACACCTCGATGAAGCGATCCCAGGTAAAGTCAGGGCTGTCTGGATCTGGATCATATCCAAGGTCCTGTGTCATTTGACTTTTATATTGATCAAAAATATCTTTTCGATAAAATAAAATCATTGTTGTGGAATCAAAAGGAATGCCATATACCTTGTCCGTATTCTCAAAGTAAGAACATACTTGCAGTTGTTCCTTTGAAAAACTATCTAACCCTCCCACAATATGTGGCAGGGTTTCATCATTTTCATATTTATTTAAATCCTCCAAACCGTTGTAGAACCTGTTCAGAGTTTTATAAGGATCCACATAGATCAAATCATATTGCGCTGTTTTTGAGATAAATTCCATGTTGATCTTTTCTTCCAGGCTGTTGAAATCCATTCTTTTTATATTAACTTTGATGCCGGTGACCTTCGTAAACTTCTCAACCTCTTTTGATAGTATATTAGCATTGATATTATCTTCGCATATGAAATTGAGTTTGACACCCTCACACTGTTTCCAATCAAAGTTAAAGGGTGCTTCAATATTGCCGTATTCATTTTCCGGTTCACCAAACAGCTCAATACGATTACCCGATTGCTCCTCTGGCTTTGCACATCCCGTTAATATAAGAAGAAGGATAATCAACACTAAGAAACAGCTAATTACTTTGTAATTATGAATTCGCATTAGATTCTCCTTAAGTTCTCATAAAAATACAGTATATATTGGTTCTATTTATTACTTTATTTTAAAACAATGGGTATAATATTTCAATGATTGATTTAAGCGTCAAAATTCATTCATACTTTAATGCTTCGTCAATTCAATTCTTATTATACCCATTAACAACTTTACATATCAGAAAATCGCCCCAACCGGAGCGTTTTCTGATATGTTATAGATGATATTTTTATCCGATTTTAATTACTGCCTTTACAACATCATTCTTATTATTGATTACAAAGTCAAAAGCTTTTGCTGTATCAGTGAAGTCAAATTCATGAGTAACAATACCGGACACATCGATAATTCCCTTTGCTATTGCATTAATTGCCTTAGGATAGATATTTCTGTAACGGAATACGGATGTAATGGTAGCTTCCTTTGCCATAATCTTTGCAAAATTATATTCAATAATATCTTCTGGAGCCATACCTACAAGTACCACGGTTCCACCACGTTTTACAAGATAAGCGGTCTGTTTGATTGTAATCTTGCTTCCTGCTGTTTCGATTACTACATCAACACCTTTACCTCCGGTTATTTCGTCAATCTTTGCGACTGCATCTTCCTCTTTCGCATTGATTACTCTGGTAGCACCTAATTTCATAGCATATTCCAATCTCTTTGGCATTACATCCACTACTGTGATGTCAGTTGCACCATATGCTTTGCAAGCTAGTAAGGTTACAAGACCTATACAACCAGATCCAAGAATTACTACGGAGTCACCTAACTTTACATTACCTTGAGCTGCTGCGTGCATACCTACTGCCAGAGGTTCTACTAAGGCACCTTCCTTGGTTGTAATGTTGCTTGGTAATTTAAAGCACATATTGGCAGGGAAAGCAATATAATTTTCGAGACAGCCATGATAAGGAGGGGTAGCAAGGAATTCTACATCCGGACAAAGATTGTATTTGCCTGATTTACAGAATTCGCACTGACCACAGGTTGCACCTGGCTCTAAAGCCACTTTATCACCAACAGTTAAATCTGATACCTTACTTCCTATTTCAACAATTTCACCTGCACATTCGTGACCCAGTATAAAGTCACCGTTTACTATGAAATCACCGATTGACCCATGCTCCAGATAATGTACGTCAGAGCCACAAATTCCAACATATTCAAGTTTAATTAATACCTGATCTTCTTTGATCTTCGGCATTTCAACATCTCTCATTTCCATCTTGTTCAGTCCGGTCATATACACTGCTTTATTTGTCATATTATCTTCTCCTTTTATATTTATAATGAATTAACTTCTATCGCTCTATCACTTATTGTCCTATTTCCTTTTAACTTGTTTCTTCTTACTTACTTCTTTTTACTTACTTCTTACTTACTTTTCTTAACTGGTTTATTCTTAACTGGTTCTTACTTTATTTACTTACTTTATTTAATTCCTATACACTTACTTCTACTAACACTTTTTAACTTTTCTATTATTTTTATCATGAAAAATACCAATTTCTTTATTTTGCTGCTGGCTTTTCTTCTACAAGAATAACCTTTCTGGTTTTCTTGGATTTGGATCTGATATCCCAGATAACCGCCAATGCAATGATTGCACCTTTTACAATCTGCTGGATATAGGAGTCAACACCCACTAAGTTCATAATGTTATTGAGCATACCGATAATAAATGCACCAGCCAGCGTACCCATCGTAGATCCCACACCACCAGAAAAGCTTGTTCCACCGACGATTGCTGCTGTTAAGCCTTCCATTTCATATCCTACCGCACCATTTGGTAAACCTGCATTAACACGGGACATAAATAAGATACCTGCAATACCTACCAAAACACCATTGATAATAAATACGATATATTTGTTCTTCTTTACATTGATACCTGCTGCAATAGCAGCTTCTTGATTACCACCGATTGCATATAGTGAACGTCCTAGCTTTGTGTGACGTAATATATACCACACAATAATTGTTATAAAGATGGTAATAATAATCGAGATTGGAATTGGTCCAATGGTTCCCTGACCAAAGATGACATAATCTTTTAACTGATTTAAGTTCTGACCCTTTGTAAAAAGTAATGCGATACCTCTTGCAATTTGCATCATGGCCAGAGTTGCAATGAACGGAGGAGCATTTAAATTTGTAATCATAACAGCATTTACAAGGTTACATACCACAGCTACACTAATTCCGACTACTACTGCTATTGCTAAGGATCCAGTAGCCTGATACGCACTAATGGATAATACACCGGATAAAGCGAGTACCGCACCGGAGGATAAATCCAACATACCGCTGATGATTAATAGCATTTCACCATATGCCAGTATTGTACTAACCGCTAGCTGTTTCATAATGTTGGATAAATTGATGGCTGATAAAAAGTTCTTGTTCATTATGCTGCATAAGAAAATCATGACAAACAACACAATAAATATGGAATACTTCTCCTTTGCAGGAGTGTTCTTAAATTTACTTAACATTTCCTTTTCCTCCTATACACTAGTCGCATGTTTCATAATGGCTTCCTGGCTGAAATCTTCCTTGCTAAGTTCCCCGGTGATCTTGCCCTGATTCATAACATAGATCCTATCACACATACCAATTAACTCCGGTAGTTCTGAAGAGACCATAATCACTGCTTTTCCCTGCTTAGCCATTTCAACGGTAAGCTTATATATTTCAAACTTTGCTCCAACGTCAATTCCTCTGGTTGGTTCATCAAGAATTAAGATTTCTGGTTCTCTTAACATCCATTTCGCAAACAATACCTTTTGCTGATTACCGCCACTTAAAGCCTGAATTGGAGTATCCAAGGAAGGAGTCTTTACATTCATCTTCTTGAAATATTCTCCAACAATCTTTCGTTCTTCCTTCTCATGGGCATATCCCTTATAGATAACTTTTTCAAGGCTCGATATGCTCGCATTCTCCATTACACTTCGTATTGGAATGATACCGTATCTTCTTCGGTCTTCTGAAAGCATGACCATCTTGTGATTGATGCTGTCCGAAACTTTTTTAATGGATACTTTCTTATTCCTGATTAAAACCTCGCCACCAGTTAGGGGATCCAGTCCAAACAGTGCTCTCATTACTTCCGTTCTTCCTGCACCTACCAGACCTGCAAATCCAACAATTTCTCCCGCCTTTACATGAAAGTTAATGTCCTTAAAGATTCCGTCACTATGCAGGTTCTTTGCCTCCAGTAGTTTTTCACCGAGATCAACTGTTTCCTTGGGATAGATATTCTCCATCTTACGTCCAACCATAAGGGATATTACCTGATCCATGGTCATCTCACTGGCTGGATGACTTTCTACTACTGTTCCATCACGGAATATAGTAATGTCATCTGCTATTTGGAAAACCTCATCCAACTTGTGAGAGATGTATACAATACTTACTCCTTGCTTCTTTAACTCTTCAATTTTTTTAAACAACATCTCCACTTCTCGCTGTGTGATGGAAGAGGTGGGTTCATCCATTACTATGATTTCTGCATTATTAGATATGGCTTTAATAATCTCCAGCATCTGAATGTCAGACACCGTCAGAGTTTTCATTTTTTGAGAAGGCTTATAAGGTAGTTTTTCTTCCTTTAGAAACTCCTCTGTTTTTCTTTTTAGCTGCTTCCAATCTACATTTCCTAGTTTTTTGAGCGGTAACCTTCCTAAAAACAGGTTTTCTTCAATTGACATCTCCGGTACATAGTTCAGCTCCTGCGCTATCATTGCAATACCATGTTGTCTAGCATGAATTGGACTTTGTATTTTTACGGGTTTTTCATCTATAAATATCTGACCAGCGTCTGGCTTGTAGATGCCGTTGATGATTTTCATCAGTGTGGATTTTCCAGCACCATTTTCCCCACATAATGCATGTACGGTACCCCGCCTAACTTTAAAGTCAATTTTGTCCAAGGCTTTTACACCGGGAAAAGATTTTTCTATCTGCGAGACCCTTAGTTTGATATCATGTTCCATTTTTGTCCTCCCAATCTTTGTTATATCTATTAGGGCTTCCTCTTGCTTCTGAATAAACTATAACATCTATCCAAAAGTTCCAGAAGAAACAGAATTTCTGTGTTGAAGTGTTTTATTAATAAATAAATTGTTAAATACTTAACTGACGTATTATATTGCGATGGGTATGCAATATATTGTGAATGGATAACAAAAAAAGCCGTGCTCCCTATAATAACTGGAGAAACACGCTATGCAAGTTTCTCCAGTTATGGCGGGCATGTTCGTATCTAACAAAGCTTAGCTTTTGTTGATACTTCACATTACCTTCGCGTATATATAGGTCAATCGGCTTTTGTTCTAATTGTAATTATTCTGCACTTACTATAATAAACTGTTTTACCTGTTCTTGCATTTCTCCCGTTCTGCCGTTTAAAATCCTGGCTGATGAGGTTATATCCTCCATGGAAGCACTCATTTCCTGTGCAGTGGCTGCTATCTCTTGGGTTGAAGCAGATACTTCTTCTGCTATGGACGCTACTCCTTCTATATTTTGAATTATCAGATTCTTTTCATCATCTAGTTCGTATATAGAAGTATTTACCACATCTATTTCTGGTGCAATTCTTTGGAAGGCCTCAATCATATTCTCAAACGAACGAATAGAGGTATTTAAAACTTCAATCTGCTGATTTAACTCTCTACCTAAGGAATATGTAGTGGTCTTCATTTGCTCTGTCTCTTTGGTGACACCGCTAATAATGGAATTAATATTAACGGATAAAACCCTATTCTGCTCTGCAAAATTCCTGATACTGTCTGCAACAACCGCAAAGCCACGACCGGCTTCCCCAGCTCTTGCCGCTTCAATCGTTGCATTTAACGAGAGAAGATTCGTCTGTTCTGCGATGGAATTAATGAAGTTAGCAATTTCGTTGACCTTCTTTACACTCTCTCCCAGATTTGATATTTTTGACTTAAAATCTTCAAAAGAAGTCTGAATAACACCGGAGGACTTCACCAAGGATTTCATATTGTAATTGCTGTCCTCTGCCATCGTGCTGATATTGTTCGTTTTCTGACCAATATTATCTAATAATAGTACGACCTTCCCCAATTCCTGTGAAAAATGATCTAGGCTGCCTAACATCTTACTTAACTCGTCCGCCTGCTCGCCTGCACCTCTTGCAATATCCTGTATTGCTGTAGTCACATGATCTGAAGCAACCGTCATTGACCTTGAGATGGTAAATAAGTTCTCTGATTGATCGTCAATCGTCGCAGAGCTGCTCTTTATGCTATATATCATCTTTCCGGTAAAATCCTGCATTTGAGATAAGGATTCAGCTAACACACCAATTTCATCCTTTTTCTTAGTTAATATCGTAGGAATTTGCTGTGCTAAATCCCCTTTTGCCATAGTTGTAATATGATTTACTATCGTCCGTAATCCATTGGTCAGGCTCCTGGTTACAAAGAATACCGCGATTACACCTAAGTTCACAAAAAGCAGGGTAAAAATAACAGAGCTACTCCCTAACTTCCTCAAGCCAGACAGCATATCACTGCTATCACCAGACAAAACAATTGACCATCCTGTAGCACCAATTGGAGCATATCCTGCATACTTCTTAATTCCATTATAGGTATAATCCCCTGCTCCGCCCTTACCAGCCTTCATTAAAGTAAGCAGATCAGCCAATTTACGCAACGATTTATCTTGCTCTGCAATAGAGATATAATTAACTTTATCATATACCAGTGATAAATTTTCATGAGCAATCATATCACCGTTTTCATTAACCATAAATGCCTTGCCTGTTTTGCCAAAAGATATATCATTCACTAAGGTACTAAATTCATTACCGGATCTTACCGCAAGCAAAACACTGTCTATCTTGCCACCAACTTTTATAGGCAAAGCATAAACTACGATTAAGGAGTCCGTGGATATTCCCGAGATTCCAATCATATCCCGGCTGGGTTCACTCACTGTGCGTTCTCCCTTTAAAGCCTTTTTATAAACAGCTAAGTCCTGAATATTAATGACTTTTTCACTCGACAATGCCAGATTTCCCTTAGTATCAGCAATACCCAGCAGTAAATATCTTCCCTTTGTTTGCTGAATCTTTAACTTAGTTACTATCTGTTCCTGTGTCAGGTTTCCGTCTTTTAAGCTATAAACGATTGCATCCAGTAAATCGAGGTTGCTTTCTATGTTATTCTCAATTAATAAGGCTGATTCCTTTGCCATTTCAGGCAATAGTTGATTTAAGTTCTCGATTAATGCATTTGAGGAAATATAATATGATAGATATCCCATGCCAACATTAACCACTAATATGATTATACTTAATAAAAGAATTATTTTTACTTTAATACTATGGAATTTTGTAAGTATTTTCATATGATTTGCACCTTAAGACATTGTTAACCTCACCAGTCTTTATAGTAAGATAAATAATGTCTATGTATCCTTTGCGGAATATAATATGTAATTAAATAAAATCGCCTATATAATTTATCCGACAGGTGATAACACTTCCTGCCGGATAAATTAAGGTCATATATTTTATTAATGATTATTTGTTACTATTTACTTGATAATATTCCGCGAGGTGTTTTGCGCGTATTTAGCGCAAAATCCCGAGAATTTACATGCGCCAAATCACGTTCTTTATGTGATTTGTGTGCATATAGTAACTATGAAGGACATGGTCCTGATTAGTTACTATTATTCTTTAATTAATCCTCTTTCTTTGTACATGGATACGAACTCACCAGCGTTGTCCTTTGTAATTAAAACTTCCGCAATATCCGTATCAATTTGTTTCTCTTCACCGGTTAATAATTTGTGTACGGTTTCAAGATTTAATGCTGCTAAGTCAATTGCAGATTGTAAACAAGTTGAAGTCATCTTACCATCCTGAATTAATAGGGCAGCTTCCGCTGTACCGTCAACACCATAGGATAATATCTTAGAAGGATCAGCAACAACTTCTAATGCACCTGCTGCCATATTATCATTCATAGAAATGATTGCATCGATCTGTCCGTTAGCTGTCTGCCAGTCTTCCATAAATGCCATAGCTTCATCTTTGTTCCAGTTAGCAATATCTTCTGCAATAATTGTTACATCAGGTCTCTTATCAAAGAACTCTGCCTGCCATGCTTTTCTTCTTTCATCTGCATGGAAATTACCAGAAGGTCCATTAAGTACTACAACTTTACCATCCTGTGGAACCTGCTCTAAAGCAAGTGCTGCGTTAACTGCTGCTTGTTTGTAAGGGTCAGCATCTACGGAAGATGCACCTTCAATACCTGAAATACGTGCGTTAGTTGTTATTGCAATGATACCAGCTTTAACGATCTTCTCAACATAAGGTCTCTGTGCTTCACCATTGTTAGGTTGAACGATGATTGCATCATATCCGTTTGTAATTGCATTTTCAATAGCTGCATTTTCTTTCTCGTCATCTGCCTGACCATCAAATACATCAAGTGTGATATCATCATATTCTTTTGCTGCTGCCTTCATCTCATTTGCTAGCCATGCTGCAAAGGAATCAGACTGTGTTCTTGCAATGTATGCAACACGAAATTGCTTTTTGTCTGTGTCAGTTGCACTCTTGGTTGGCTCATTTCCGTTACCTGGTGTCTTCGTATCATCATTCTTTGCACTGCATCCCACCAATAAAGTTCCTACCAAAACTACACCCATAATTAAACTAATAATTCTCTTCATAAACCCTCTACCTTCCTTTTCTTTTTATAATACAGTTACGTATTACCTTGGTTAATAGATACCCTTTTCCCTTTATAAACTTCATCTTCTTTCTAACTGATTTAGTCTCTTCTTCGTTAGTAAATGGATAACTTGTTTATGGGTAAACTATAACATCTCAAAAAGGTTTTCAGAAGAAACGGTATTTCTTAGATTGTGTACTTTATTGTTATAATTTTTGTTAATTGCTTAACTATGTAATATATTGTGATTTATATGTAAACTATTGTACTTGGTCCATTTGTAGGTAACAATATCCTGGGTTCTTACCCCTGTTTACACCAAGTATGAGAAGGGAGATATAGTGAACGAAAATTTTTTATTCTTTTGGTTAATAAAAAAATTGATGTTAACACTAATTACGAGTTTTATTTTAAACACAAAAATATATTAGGGAGATTACAAAATGTATATAAGACAACGGTTATTTAAAAGAATCTGTAATGAAGGTTTATATAAAACTTTGAAATATATTATTTATGCTTCTAGCTACTGTTTAAGAGAAAGAGTCTGTAACCTAATTATAGATTTAGTATGTAGCCATCGATTATTAAATGGAAATATTAAAACCGCCTACAAATCCCTTGGTTCAAATGATATCTATCATTCAAAATATTCAGTTTTACCAATAATTTTTAAATTAGTAAAAATCCGAACAAATGATGTTTTAGTAGATGTGGGATGCGGTAAGGGCAGAGTTATAAACTATTGGATTTTTAAAAAATGTAAGAATAAAATATATGGACTAGAGCTGGATAGGACAATTGCAAGACAAACAGCAAAACAATTTTCAAGATATAAAAATGTTACAATTATTCCCGGAAATGCTTTACTAAATATCCCCCCCAATGGAACAGTCTTTTATTTTTATAATCCATTTTCAAAAGAAATTGTAGAACAATTTGAAGAAATATTATCAGATATGTTTAAAAATAAACCTATAACAATAATATATTACAACCCCAAAAGCATTGAAGTTTTTAATAATGATAGATGGAGTATTAAATATATAAACTTTGAAAAGGATTTAGGTTATAAAAGGTGGGGGCGAATTAATAAATATCACGATTTAGCAATTATAAAGTCAAAAATGCTTCTGTAAGCTGATACCATATGGCTAACCTCCTATATTTTTTGTAGTTGGAAAACTTACAAGCCTAAAAACCTAGGAGGTTTTTTACTTGAAGCTCAACAAGTTGGGGACACACCCGCATATCAGTGGTTATTTTCTCCGTGTATCCCCTTCTACTGCTAAATAATAACTTAAGGTAGTTCCCGCATATTAACCGCAGGTAAAAATTTAACAATCCTTTGCTTAAATACTAAAGGCTAGTTGCACTTATATAAATAACCGTTAATCATTAACAACTTTTATCATTTCGGTAAAGTCATGTTTTTTAAACTCATCTTTATCTATAATATAAAGGCTCTTACTATTTTTATATAGTAACTTATTTTCATCAAACAATAATTCAACTATAATGTCAGTATTATATGTCATCTCTATATCTGGAAATTCAGAAGGTCCAACGATAAATGAATACTTTTTATTTTGTTTAAATTCTCCATCATAAGTAAATGTTCCACGATATTTATTTCCATAATAATCGTATTTATTATCGATCAAAATATTGTCTACTGCATAATCTCCATCCTTAATAGTAATTGTATAAATATCTTTATCATCTTTTTCAATATGTATATTTACTCGATATTCTGAATAACCGTTATTTTCACCTACATAATTATAAAATCCTGTATAATCAATTTTCTTCCCGCACCCTGAATTGATAATGATAAATAGCAAAAAAATAAGAAATATTTTTTTCATATTTCGCCCCTTACAATTTTTTCAATGCATAATATATGTAAATATTATGCATTAAATTTTCATTAAAATCAATCTTATAAAAAAGCATGACAGGGCTGTTACAAAACTAACTTAATGTTAGTTTTGTAACAGCCCTTAAGTATTTTCAAAACTGTGCCGCTATTTCCTACTTTAGTGACACATCAATCAAAAATCCACTGTTTTCTACATCAAGATTTTCTAATAATAATTGTTTTTCAATAATACTTCCATCTTTCATTTTTATCTCCATTGTTACTACGATTGATTCAATCATTTCATTTAATACATCACGATAAAATTGAAATGTCGCCTCACTATCCTTCACAGCAAGATTTTTTAGATATTCCTCATCATATCCATAATCCTTAAAAATTGCGTTCACATTAACTGAGTAATAATAATCTATATCCTTCTGCTCCTCATAGGATATACTATATTTATTTCCATAGAGTTTCCTTGCGTCCACATCATTCCTTGGCCAATAGCAAAACTCTCCCTTATTTAAGGTATAGGTTAGTGATTCAATGTTATCCCCTTCCACTGTTAAATAGTAGCTGAAGGTAGTTCCCGCATATTCACCGTTTGATTCCCATCCGTACGGACCATCATTTTGTAGCTTAATGTTGATTCCATTCTCAACATCCGTATAAAGCTTTTCCTTCTGAAATTCAGATATATCTTTCTCGGTCATGCCTTGTCGAGCATTACTATCTTCCGTAGTTTCACTTTGAGAATTCCATTCATCCTCAAGCTGTTTTATATATGCCTCTGCCTTTTCACTGTCTGCCTTATTAGAATCCAATTCCATATTAAATAGAATATTAGTCCCCTCATATGCTTCATTAGCTTTCAACAAGCCGGTTTCTTCGTCATAATCATAAGCCTCAACACTGTAAAATGGTGTGTCAGAAACTATCAGATATAATTTCTTATCAGAAAATATTTCAATATTATCACACTCTATGATGCGATAAAGGACACCATCAATAATCGTTGACACATAGCTTCCATTCATCGAAGCTATATTATAAACCCAAGGCTTTAATCCTTGAATAAGCGGAGACACAAACAGAGTATCCATATCCGATATTTCTTTCCCATCTATTCGTTCTATGGCAGTAGCAACATAAGTTCTTTCTGGATTGAGCTCCCAGGCAGAACCTGTCCTATCGCTCATAGTCTTTCCATTCACATACCCTAGATAGGTAACCATATAAACCCCATCTGTTTCAGTCTGATAGGTTTCTATACCCTCCTCTTCAAAGGATTCGCTTAACTTATCATCCCCTACTTCCAGTGCTACTTCCTTAGGAGATAATAATCTTTGAGCTGCGTAGATCGTAGTAGGTACGACAAGAATACATATAATAGCACATGCTGCAATCCATTTCGTTTTTGACCATTTCATTGAATGCTGTTCCTCCATTTTCATAAATATTCTTTGATTTAATTCACTTGAGGGCGTTTCTATTGGAGAAAGGGCTGCTTTTAAGATTTCATCTATCTCTTTATGATCCATAATAATGCACCTCCAATAATTCTTTTAATAATATCCTTCCTTTATAAAGTCTGCTTTTTACAGTTCCCTTAGGAATATGTAACACTCTCCCTATGTCTTCCACAGACATTTCAGCGGTATAATACAAATAAATAATTGTTTGCAGTTTTTCAGGTAGTCGCTTTACCTCCCTGCGAACTGTATTAATAGTTTCTTTACGAATAGCTTTTTCTTCCGGTTGTAGGCTGGTTCCATCCTTATACTGTAAAAGTTCTTCCTTAAGTTCTTCAAACTGCACTATCTTTTGCCTGACAGCATATTTCTTTTTATGGTTTTGCCATATCTTAACTGCTATACCCATTAAAAAGCTTTTCGGATTGCCACTGCTGTCAAGTTTGTGGCGTAACTCAACAGCTTTTAAGAGTGTATCCTGATACAGATCTTCTGCCTCTGATTTGTTTCCAGTAAGGTTACAGCAAAAACTATATAAATGCCTTCCGTAAGCTATTATTAATAAATTCAACTCTTCTTCTGTCATATTTGCTATCCTTCCCTTTAACTAATCAGTCTGTATCTTATCTCTTACTGTTTATTGTAATGAAAATAAAATCGGTTCATTTTAAAAGCCCCAACCCAATTATTTTAGTAACTGGTTTGGGGTTCACATATAACACATTTTAAACGACACATCATTACAACTTAATTTATAGATATCATTATGAGTATATAATTGTGAGCGCAATACATTTTTAACAATACTATTAAAAATATAAAATCATTAGTTAATTAATTCATATACACTCAAATACTTTTCTGCATGTAAAAAGGTAAATCCAGTTTTTTCAAGAACTCTACGCGATGACCAGTTTTCATGTTCAACCTTCCCTACTATTTTAAGTTCTGCATTACATTCCTGTAATCTAGCAAATCCCCAGCTAACTGCTGCTCTAACTGCTTCAGTGGCATATCCTTTGTTCTGAAAGGCTTCTCCAATTTCGTATCCTATTTCAACATCATTGCAACGACATTTACCTAAGCCTATAAATCCAATTAATTCATCCGTTTCTTTCAACACAATAGCCAAACCCGCTTCTTCTTTGAGAATATCAATTTTACGAGACCATAATAAAATATTATCTTCAATACTCTTAATTCCAAAATGTTCAGTTAAAATATCTGGTTCTTGAAAATAAAACCATCGCCTACGGGATTGTTCATTTCTTAGTTTTACCAAAGTAGGTAAGTCCTTCATTTGATAAGGTCGATATTCTAGTCGTTCACTTTTAAAATATTCATTCAATTCTATAGCACCTCCATGTACTTGGTAATTTTCATTTTATAAAACATCTTTCAAATGCATTCTTATGTAGTTATTTGTTTAAGACAGGAACCCAAATTTCACATTTATATCTCTTTGGATCCGCTTCACCAGGGCTACTAAATACCTCTAGATATGGAATATTTTCATTTCTTTTATAATTACTAACTGGGAGCCACTCCGATAATACTTTAGCATAAGTCTTACCAGTTGCATCATTATGTGGTTCGTATTCAACTGCAAAAACCGCCCATGTAGCTGCGGGGAATTCTTCTACATCCATTCCGCTTAATATAGGCTCATCAGTAAGTTCTGCACCTATTATGCATTGATAATCATTTTGGGAAGCAACTAACATACTTGCACCATTTTGTGGCGGATTAAACATATAAGCCCCAACTTGCCAAAAAGGTGCCTTATAATAACTTTTGTTGAAGTTATTGTTTCGCAGCCGGTAATCATAATTATCATTAAAATTTACCCAGTCGTTCCATTCACCGTTACATTTATACCCAATTATCTTAAAACTTTCTTTACTTTCAATTCTAAAATCCATTTCAGACACACCTTTTATAATGAACTTGAAGGTAATTTTAGGATATGTCTTTAAGGAAATGCCTTTTTTACGAGCAGCTGCCGGTGTATGTCCATGTAATTCTTTAAAAGCCCGTGTAAATGCAGATTGTGATTCATAACAATATTTTAGAGCTATATCAACAATACTTTCTTTGGCGTTTTGTATATCAAAAACTGCTTGAGATAATCTTCTCCGTCTTATATACTCTGAAACAGACATTCCAGCTACGAATGAAAAGATTCTTGAGAATTCATATACAGAACATCCTACTAATTTTGCCATTGATTCCATCTCTATAGCGTTCGTTAAATTATCTTCAATATAATCAACTACTTTATTCATACTTTGAATCCAATCCATATAATCCGCCTTTCTTATATTATTATAAATGTTTTATATACATATTTCTTTACATTTATTGCAATGTTTTGTACATTGTTTCATGCAAAGCGTTATTTTTGTAAATATTCTATGTATAGATAATATTATACCATATTGTGATATTTGTACTTATTTAGCATAAAATATAAATAATAATAATCAAATACTTGAAGGAGAGGAATGTATTTTGAAAGATGTGCCCAGCGTCTACTACATAATAATTAAAAGCACCCTATCACTTTTATATGATACGGTGCATTTTTAAGTATTAACAATTCTTCTTCCATCTTGTTTGAATAACTTCCTATCTATCACCCTTTAAAAATCCTCTTTTAATAAGTACACCGCATACACCTTACCTGTTTCTACATCATAATTCACGGATAAAAATTTATCTCCGGTTTTAAAATGTGCCTCGCCAATGCTATCCTTTGTTGGATCACCAAACTTTATAAAGGATTGTATATCATCGCCTACCTGTAATTGCTGATATTAAAACAGAACTATAATTTCTTTTTTATATCTGTAGGATTCCCTTATTTATCAACTATTGGCAACAATATGATAATGGAAGTCCCTTTCTCGTATTCGCTTTCAATCTGAATAGAACCGTGATGCAATTCAATAATATTCTTAGAGATTGCTAATCCAAGTCCTGCTCCAAGGGATTTGGAATCTATTTTATAAAAGGATTCCATTATATGTTTCTGATTTTCTTTTGTTATTCCTATCCCATTATCCTTAATTTCAATTCTTAACTCATTTTGAAAGGTTGTTTGAATTATACGGATTTCCTCGCCTTTATTCGAGAATTTCACTGAATTATCCAGGATATTAAGCAACACCTGCTTTAATTTATCCCTATCTACTATAATAGTAACTGGAGAAGTTTCGACAATCAATTGAAGCTCTTTCTTCTCTATTTTCTTATTTAGTTGAAAAGTTGCCTCATGAATCAATTGATCTATCTGAACTTTTGTTTTAATCAAATCCATTCTATTAGATTGGTATCTGGAAAAATCAAGCAGGTCTTCTACTAAACCGATTAAACGCTCCGTTTCACTATTTATTATGTTTAAACCAAATTGAAATTCTTCCTGGGTTAATTCATCCGAGTCCTGTATTGTCTCAATCCATCCTTTGATACCAGTAAGAGGTGTTCTAAGTTCATGCGTAATCGATGAGATAAAATCATTTTTTAAGCGATCCGTTTTTAAAATCTCATCACCCATAAAGTTAAGCATATCAGCCAATTCACCTAATTCATAGGGATAGGTTTTTTCAATCTTATTTTTATATTGCCCTTTCGCCATTTTCTGGGTATAACGAATAATATCTTTTAAAGGTTTCACAATGGAATTACCCAAGCGAAGGCTAATAAGAAAAACGAGGAAAGCTACTGCAATACAGATACTCACTACATAAATGGTTAATGTATTAATCAAATTGTCTACATTTTTTAAGGTGGTAATATATCGTAGTACTCCTACAACCTGCCCACGATAAAACAAAGGCGTATAGAGTGATAAGATTTTTTCCTTTGTAACCTCCATACTCTCAATTTTATAAATAGTCTTCCCGTCTAAAACTATGGGGTCTATGTCTAAGCGCACAGTTTCATAAAAACCAGAGGAAGATTGTATAAGTTCCCCTTCCCTACTAAGTAATTGGACTTCACCTTCTTTATACTGATAAGCTTTTATTATTTGCTCACTATAGCCTATTAGCCTTTCGAAGGATAAATACACTTCATTGCTCCAATTAAAACTAACACCTTCGGCATGAGTTTGAAATGTATTTGCGACGGATTGCTGATAAAAATGTTTTAGCGCAAAATTAAAACCTAGCGTAACAAGGCTTAATGTAAGGAAGATTATAATCATAAAATAAAGTATTATTTTTTGCTTCATTGTTTATTCTTTCCACATGTATCCATGTCCCCAAACAGTTATCAAATATTTTGGATTTGATGGGTCAATTTCAATTTTAGACCGTATGCGCCTTATATTTACATCTATAACTTTGACATCTCCAATATAATTCACTCCCCATATTTCATCCAGAAGATCATTTCGAGAATACACCTGTTCTTTATTTGTAATCAAAAATTGCAGTAAACAATATTCCGTTGGAGTTAATTTAATTTCTTTTCCCATAATAGACATATTTTTATTGGTTAGATCCAGTTGAAACGGACCAGAACTTAATATTGACATATTTCTTGTACTACTGTAATAATTCATCCTGCGTAACAGGGAGATAATTCGAACCTCTAGTTCAGCCAGGCTAAAAGGCTTCGTTAGATAATCATCCGCTCCTTGCGCCAATCCCTTTATCTTATCTTCCTCTTGTGATCTTGCAGTTAGCATAATAATACCAGTGGATAAACCTAAACTTCTAATCTCCTGGCATACCTGATAACCATCGATACCCGGAAGAGAAATATCAAGTAATACGATATCAATCTTATTGCTTTTGATTATTCTTAATGCTTCTTCTCCATTGTCTGCTTCGATAACTTGATAATTCTTCTTTCTTAAATTAAGACTTACAAAAGTTCGTATTGATAATTCATCTTCAATAACAAGGATCGTATTCATTCTTTTCTCCACCAGTTCTGTTTCATCCAATCAGTATTAAAGTTATATATTAATCAAAATCATTTTCAGTTAAATGAAAATTATCTGTCGAAATATGAGTATCTTCTTTAAGCTCAGTATAAAAAATTAAATTCTTTGTTTCTCCTAATTTAATACCTGCACCATTATAAGAAGTCAACTCACTCCACTTCACTTCAAATAATGTCTTTTGATCTTCATTAGAAATCAACCGAACTCCATGATCAAGCTTTTCTATGGTAACTTTATTATACCATACCGATGGAATAGTTATATAGAAGCCATGCATATCATCACTAAAACGCTGCTCGATTGTTTGTTTGGTACCATCTATACTATAATCATTATAAGTATAGATGAAGGGTATTTCAGCAAATGCAGCATCTTCATATCCTTTTGGTATATACATGCCTCCTACGTCTACAATTCCATCCCCATTAATATCACTAGAATATAATGGATACTCCTTTAACAAAGTGCCATCATAATCATCTCCAACTTTGACTAGTTCCCCCTTGTCAAATGTTATAATTTCGGTCAGCATGGAATGTGCTCCAATACCGCTATCAATAAAAATCGCTTTCGTTTCATCCGCTAGCTTTCCGCTGATAATATTTTCATGATAAGCATCCGGGGCTAATTCTATAGATGACAGTAGCTTCAACTTTTGATTACTATAACTATATAAGTCTCCGGTCTGTTTTATTGTAACATCACCTTTTAACAGAACTATGTCCGATATATTATCAGCGTTATAATCATCTATTTGAACCCACTCATAATCAGTATTTACTACATTATACAAGCCAGTGTCTTCCAACTTATAGATAAGAAGCTGATTCTTGTTTGCTTCATCTTTAATCCCTACGCCAACTATTACTTCTTTAATACCATTTCCATCAAGATCCTCCAACTTAAAATAATCAAGATAATTGTAATCTGTATTTGTATCTGCGATTTTATTCCACTTTCCATTAACCTCTTTCAATACGATTAGATGAACCGAATTATTTTGCTTTGTATCATAGTACAAGGTAAAAACTTCCTGGATTCCATCATTGTCTATGTCCTCGATAAAAACTGACTGTTTTGGAATCGAATTAGCTGCAGTTGCATATTCTGCGTCTTTCGGTAATAGTTTTTCAAGGACATCTTTGATATCCTCCTGTTTTTCGTCCGCTAATTTAGGTTTATCAATCAGTGTTACACTATCTCCAACTGCTTGGCAGCCAGATAATATTATTGCTATACTAGCGATTACACTTATCACTACGTTTTTTTTACAATTCATACTTCTCTTCCTCCTGTTATTCCTTCTGATGTTATAACTTAATTATAACTGCATTTAAGAAAATAGGGTTACAAAGTAATTACAGATTTTATATTTTTTGTAATCTCATGTAAAAATATATAACAACTCATCTCAGTGTTTCACCTCATTTAAGTTCTTCCAGAATTATATTTGATTTCTGTTGCATTCAGATATGTGCTCCCTCGTTACCTAGATACACTATGGACTTTCACTTGTTAGATCTATCTCCGGTAGGCAACAAAGAGAGATCCTTATATCAACTATTATAGTTAATATAGGGATCTCTCAACTTAATTCAAGATAAATTACGTTCTTCTCTCAAAGAAAAACTCATCTTACTTATTGTTCAATACTGCCTTGTGCTTAAGCATTCCCTAGTGAACGTACATTTCTTTTCATAATTCTTTTGTCACCGCATCTCTTTCTCTATTTAAACTCGAACATCCCAGCGGAGAATTTCTCATCTTATTTGTTATTTAATACGGCTTGTGCTGACCTCAATGAAAACACAGCTATGATTTCACTCTGTTACGCCCCATGCCTATCTAGGTTTGATTCTGTGGGTTCTATGGTAGGAATGATAGGATTGGCTGAAACATCGTTCGTTAAGTTTCTAGCGTAAAAGAAAGTAAGCTGGCATTACCACCTCCGGTATAAGTAAAATAAATAGAATGAACTCCATCTTCAAGCTCTAAATCAGAAGCATATTCTTCCCAGACATTGGTGTAATTTACCGGAAGTTGTGCTAATACTGGTCCATTCCATGCTGTTTTTAACTCAAATATACCTTTTGCATATCCACGAACTTTAATACTAATTCTCTTCACTCCCTGACAATCAAAATACTTAAAGCCTATTGTCGTTGAATCAGTTATATTCCCAATATATCCTTGTTCTTCATCACCATCTCGTCCATCCTGCATAATCTTAGGGAAGCGATCACCACCTACATATATTGACTCTTCCTTAGTAAACAGATTACATGCAAGATATCCAAAATATTCTCCTTCTCCTCTAAGGGGACCATGATTTAGACCGCAACTTGTCAACTCCACCTGTGGAATTGTTCCATCCGGCTGAATCGTCAACAGCTCTGCACAACCTTGTCTAGAATACCATGTTCCATTGGTATGTCTATGATAAAAAATATACCATTCTCCATTTATCTCAACGATACCTCCATGATTGTTGGCACCATACGCCATAGGCTTCGTCGTAGGTTTATAGCTATCAATATGTAGATCACAGTTGCTTATAATCACTCCACGATATACAAAATCTTTTGTTGGGCTTTTACTTGTAGCATAGCATAATTCATGCATGGCAATAGAAGAATAAATAAAATAATAGGTATCTCCCTTTTTGCGAATGGAAGATGCTTCAAAAAATTCATGTCCTTCAAAGCCGGTTCCATCACTGAAAGGAACACTTGGTACTAAAAAACTCGGTTCTTCTATTACGGTTAGCATATCCGTCCCAAGTATCGTTACCATTGCTCCATTTCTTGAAGCGTCCTCCTTCGGGCAGAATCCAGTATATAGATAGACCTTATCTCCCTCAAGCAGTACAGCCGGATCAAACTGTGGCTGGTCCCCCTGTCTCTCTCCCAAGCGTGTGCCATCCTCATAATGCACATACCCATAAAATTCGAAACTACCATTTGGTCTGTCACAAACAGCAACTGAAACAACAGATACCTTATCTAACACATAATATAAATAATATTTTCCATCCGGTCCCTGAACCAAATCCGGTGCATATAAACACATCTTTCCCTCCTTATTTAGTGGGTCAGAGGTCTTTGGATAGATTACACCATCATATCTCCAATCACCTAGATCATCTACCGGTGCTGACCAACATACATAATCTCCAAGACAGAATACATGTCCATTATAAAGATCATGAGAGCCATACACATAAACTCTCCCCTCATACACATGAGGCTCTCCGTCCGGTACATATTCCCAGGACGGTAAATAAGGATTAAATGCTTGTTTTGTCATAATCTGCTTCCTCCAAATTCTATTGCCAGTAGCTTATTAATAGCATTTGTTTACATTGTTACTTTATTGCCCACATGATCGAAGGCTCTAAATGCTTTTTCCAATAAACCCAATCATGAACACCTTCACCCTCTTCATAATAATGCTCGACATCATTTGTTATCATAAAGTTGTGGAGCTTCCGGTTTGATTCAATGAGAAAATCTTCTTTACCACATACAAAATAGATATCAGGAAACTTTTTCTTAGATGTTTTTAGAACTTCCATGCAATATCTAGGATCTTTAGTGGTAAATCTTAGCTCCTTGGGATCCTGGAAAATTCTTCTCTGATACTTCGCATCCGACACATGATCCGGGATAAAATCACCTTTGTCTGCAATGTTTATCCCAATATAAGCACCTGATAAGCTAATTATTTTAGAGAATGTATCATTGTATCGTAATCCATTAATCATTGCTCCATATCCACCCATGGAAATACCCCCAATAAAGGTATCAACTCTTTTCCTTGATAATCGAAACATACTTCTTGTTCCCTCTACCAGCTCTTTTCCTATGAAAGAGCTAAAATCCTCACCCTTATCAACATCCTCAAGATAGAAGGAATTTTCACCACTTGGAAAAATACATGCTAATTTATACTTATCTGATAATTCCTGCATTTCTAGCCCGCTGAGATAATCATTACAGTCAACACCATACCCATGGAGCATATACAATGTTTTAAAACCACTGCTTTGTCCATCGGTATCTTCCAACACATCCTCCCTCTTAATTGTTGGAATGATCGCGCTAAAGCTTACGCTACGTTTCAAGTACGTCGATTGAAATCTCGCATTAACAATAACCACTGAATAGTCCCCCTTTATTTATATACTTATTAACTGTAATTGCTATTTTCTTAATGCCGGATAAATTATATATTTAGTATATCTTATACCTTCCGGCTAGCATGAGCAGACAGAAAAAGTACAAGCAATTATCATAATATCGACGGTCTCCTTTGCGAAGAGGTGTATTCCAAAATTCCTTAACCCACTCCAGACGATATTTACCTGTTGCTGCAAGTGAGCCTGCAGCGTTCGTTGCAATAACTGCAACAGGGTGCAAAGCTGACTGTTCTAGAGCTCTTCCATCGACTAGATAATTAGCATATTCACCGTATTTTGTATTTTCACTAAAAAACAATTGTAATTTGTCTATAATATCGCCTAATGCTACATCAACATGAAACCAGGATGCATCAAGACCAATATTCATAGCAACACGATAGGCGTCGGAATAAAACTGCCCGTCATGGAATAAACGCTTTGGTGTACCATCAAATTCTGCATACTCGGAGGCCATACCAGTAATAGGATGACAGGAAAGTTGTAAATACTTACGACTTTCTTCTGCTGCCTTCTTCCAAAAAGCTCTGTCTTCTTCGTTCGCCCTTAAGGCAAATAGCTCATAAAAATGCGGCAAATGATAGGACGGATCAGAAAAAGGCGTTTCCGGAACAAATTTTATATAATAATTATTGGGATCCCACATAGGACTTCCCTCATTTACTAATTCTGATTGGTGAATGCAATGCTTCAAAATATCTTTTGCCTGTACACTATAATCAAAAGGTGCTGTACCATCACCCCAGCGTTCACTTGCAAAAAAGAGTGCCATAGCGAAATATTCTTCTCCATCCGGAGCAGGACCTTCCGCATTCTTTTTTCCATCCGTAGCTACTGACCAAGCAAAATATCCTTCGTATTTTCCGCTACTCTGATACATTAAGGTCTTAGAAAATAACCAAAGACGGTCAAAGATATCTTTTCTATTCATCTGAACTGCCATCATCATTCCGTAGCTCATTCCCTCGGATCTGGCATCAATATTGCCGGTGTCAAGCATATATCCTTTGTCTTCACCCATTTCAAAATATATCTTTTCCTCTGGATCAAAGAATAATGTTTCAAAGACCCGAGCTATTCTTTGATTAATTTGTTCCTCTGTAATTCCTATTTCTGATAATAAATTCTGATATACTCCAGTATAAAAAGCACCATTATTCATTCTTCCCAATCTCCTTTTTGAGTTAGTATGTGGGGCATTTTTTCTATCTTTGTCATGTACTTTTTATGTTATACAAAAGAAAGAACAGGGCATAATTTTATACTCTGTCCTTCTTGATATTTAGGTATCTTGTCTTAACTTAATGACATGATATTGGATTTGCAATATCAATCAAATTTATATATATAATAAACAAATTACTCTTTTACACCACCGACCGTCAGACCACTAACAAAGTACCGTTGTAAAAATGGATATACGCTTAAAATTGGTACTGCAGCTACAATGGTAATCGCCGCACGCAAAGCCAGTGGTGTTGTTACCTGACCGCCTTGTCCGGCTACTGCGGCTGCGCCTGCCATACCACCTTGATTCGTTCCTGCACTCATTGCGCTTGCCAGTAGTCTCTGCAACTCGTATTGAAGCGTTGACAGCTTCTGGTCTCCTGAATTATATAAGAGTGTATCCATCCAAGCATTCCAGCTACCTACCGCTACGAAAAGGGCAATAACCGCAAGCGTTGGCTTGCACAGTGGCATAACAATACTCCACCATATACGGAAATGACCCGCACCATCCATTTTGGCAGATTCCATAAGTGAATCAGGGATAGACTTCATATAGGTTCGGATAACAATGAGGTTGAACGCACTGATGATATTCGGTACCCAGTAAGCTTGAAATGTATTCAACATATGTAAATCCTTAATTAATAAATAATTCGGGATAAGACCAGCGTTAAAGTACATTGTTAATACGAATATAATCGTAATTGGTCTTCTTAAGGCAAACTCACTCCGACTAATTGCATACGCTAGCATAGAAGTGAAAAAAATATTTGTGACTACAATGACAATTGTCTTTGTCACGCTAATAAAAAATGCATCATAAATCGTGTACATATGAAAGACTACTTCATAATTCTTTAGCGTGAACATCCTGGGCCATATATGAATTCCACCTTTTACCGCATCCATTCCATCATTAAAAGAGATCGCCAATGTGTTCAGTAATGGATAAACCATAAGCGCAGACAGCAATAATAAGATGCCTGTATTAATTACTGTGAATATAATGTTCCCTAACTTCCATCTCTTACTCTTCACTCGTTCGCCTCCTTATACCAGGGTTTCTTCGCCAAGCCGTCCAGCAATATAATTAACCAAACCTACGATACAGATGGCTACAATCGTCTTAAACATACCTGCAACAACAGCCAAACTGTAATTTCCCATCTGATATCCATATCGCATAACAAATACATCGATTGTTTCTGATTTTGCCACTACAAGACCATTTCCTAAGAAATATGGAATTTCAAACCCTGCCTCTAAAATGTAACCCGTAGACATAATTAACAGAATGACGATGGTTGGTCGAATGCCCGGAAGCGTAATGTTCCATATCTTTCTAAATCGACCTGCACCATCCATTTCTGCAGCTTCGTAAAGAGTAGGGTCTATGGCCGTCATCGCTGCCATATACAAAATTGTATTCCAGCCCAATTCCTTCCATAGATTACTACCTGCAGCGATGCCCCAAAAATATCCGGGTTCTGCAAGGAACTGTATCGGTTGCTGAATAATATGCAACGACAAGAGTATTGAGTTGATAAATCCGCCAGTTTCTGGCGCAGAGAGTGCAACCGAAACAATACCTGCCACAATAATCCAGCTAAGAAAGTGTGGCATATAAGTAATATTTTGAAGAACTCGCTTAAACGCCACGTTTCTTACCTCGTTCAACATCAGTGACAGCAGAATCGCAAATATCGTACCAAGGAGCAATGTCAGTAAGCTCTGCCCTAATGTGTTTACGATATCATTCATGAATCGCTCACCCATAACGCCTGTAAACAACTTCTTAAAGTTGGCAAATCCAACCCATTTCTGTTCCCACAGACCGCGTCCAGGCTTAAAATTCTGGAATGCAATAGACCAACCATATATCGGTACATACTTGAACAGAATTTGATACAGAAGTAATGGTATACACATTATGAGCAAGGCTTTCTGGGAACAGATGGTAGCCCACACACTTTTTTTTCTTTTATGATTCAATCCGGCACCTCCCACAAAATGGGGGGCACTGAAGCACCCCCCCATAGTCTAGTAAAAATATATTGATTATTTCCAGTCTTTAATACGTTGCTGAATGCCTTCGTTTATGGCATCTTCATATACCTTTACATCCAATTTGTGTACGGTATCAACATATTTGGTCCAGTTGTCTTCGAATGCATCAACAGAACCTGTAATTGCTTTTGGTAAATACTGCACTGCCGCATCATTAAGTTGTTGGTTAACCTCATTCGCTTCGTCACTCAGTCCGATATTCCAACATGGATAATATACTGGATTATCAGGAGGGCTATTCACGAACTGAACCCATGTTTGCTTGTTATAAGCTTTCATGAAATCCTTATCGTAATCAGATAATGTTTCGTAGAATTCCTTAGGTTGGTCATCTGGGCTATATGCATTATTGTCGCTGAACTGACCATTATGCTTCGGCAATAAATCGAGTAATGCAGTCAGTTTGTTACTGGAACGCCATGTTAAATCCTTGGAGTTAATACGTTGCTGATCATCACGGTAGAACACACCCTCAGCGTCAACTAAATAGTCTTCTCCTTCAATACCCCAAGACAGAACTTTCTGCCAAGGCTCGCTCAGCATCAAATCTACGAATGTAAGTGCTGCCTCAGGTTGTTCGCTGGATACTGATACGCCAAAGCCCTGGTTCGTATTCATAACAGGACGATCTGCATAATATGGCTCTGCACCGGGATATACTGGCATAACTGGAACATAGGTACGGTCATCCATTTTTGAACCTTGTAAAGCCTGTGTAGCAGTTTGGAAGTTCCAATACTGGTCATGCATACCAAGTACGACACCAGTTGCAATTTTTGCTGTATATTGGTCAAAATTCTCTGTAAAGGAAGTAGGGTCTACTACACCCTTTGCATACTCAGCATTCAAAATCTTGAAGAAGTCATGAGCGATCTGCTTGTCAGCATAAATTGATGCAACATTATTGCTATCAACTACAACGCCACCGTTGTTTGGATTACCAGCAAGGAAGTTCGGAGGGTTAGTCATACCCCACTCACGTCCGGTAGAGCAAAGAAGTTCAAAACCTACTGTCTTCTGACCGTTAATCTCAGGATACTTTGCCATATAATCTTCAATCAATTTAAAATATTGTTCAAGCGTAATGTTGGTAAGGTCTGGATAACCAGCATCCGCAAGAACAGCCTTCTGAATCCAGAATGCTGAACCCCAGTGTGTACCACCGGTTACCTCACCATAAAAACGATTATAGTTCGGGATTATGTATAGTCCTGGATCCACCTCGTTGCCGCCATAACTCATCTTTTTAATATATGGATCCACGTGTGTTTTAAGATTCGGGTATTTTCCAGAAGCAATCATGTCATCCAGTTTAATCAGTGCACCGCCTTCTAGAAGACGCATCTTTAAGTCTGTAGTGCCAACCAGGTCAGGATATTGACCACCTGCCAGCATAACACCGATTTTCTGGTCTGCGTTGTCCGGAGTAACTATTTCATATTTAAGAGTAACACCCAATTTGTCTTTGAGCAATTTGCTTAGCTTGTTGTCAGGTGCAGGTGCCTGCTCAGCTGTCATCAACCAAACAGACAATGTTGTATCTTTGTCTGGTGTAAGTAAGCCAGATGGATCGCCCAATGGATCTGTTGTACCCGTTGGTGCTTTTGTTGCGGTACTAGTTGGAGCCTTCGTCGTTTCAGGGTTGTCACCATTGTCAGGTTTGTTACCATTGTCATTTTTGCATGCTGCTACGGTAAGCATTACTACAAAAACCATAGCGAGTGCCAATAACTTTCTAACTTTCATAAATCTACCTCCTCTAATTAATAAATTTATTACAAATTAATTGTAGCAAATTCCCATAAAGTATTCTCCCAATTAATTGCTATGTTGCTATCAAATCTTGCTATTTTTCCAAAATACTTTTGTGTATTTTATATGTTTTATGTCAAAATACAATAAAATCAACTGCTATTTTGTATATGTCAATTTTATCATTTTAATTGAAAATTAGAAATATTATATAATTACAATGCATATAACATGTGTTTTATTGTGCATATTCTATGCATTTAATGGCTGTTGTAACTTTTTCCCATGTACCCATAATTAACACTTTACTATTGCCTAATTGTTGCTATTATCTTTCTATAACAATTGAAAGGATACCACTATGATAGAAAATCTTCGCGGAATACAGGAAACAGTTAATTATAAACGAATACCAATATACGTCTCTATGCAAATGAAGATTGTGAGGAATATCCTTTGCATTGGCATGCACCTCTTGAAATCATAATGCCTTTCAAGAATAAGTACCGGGTTACCTGTTGTAAGACGTTATATACGCTGCGGGAGGGAGGTATTCTTGTCATAAACCCAGGAATTGTACATGGCATGGAAGCAGATGCTGGTATACGACAAATTGCTATTATTTAGTTGGTACTTGTGATTTAAATCACAGATAAATAAGAATTTATCTTTACGTTCACATCTATGAATTGACGCAGCTCTTCAAAACGACTTCCAATTTCGCGTTTTAACACCGTAAATATGTACTTATGTACACAACATTACGTATAAAAAAGCACCTAAGCAATCTATAAAATGTAAATAGATGACTAGGTCCTTTTACATACAAAGAATTAGTTATTCCTTATTCCTCGTAAATCACAAAATTATTTCATTAGTTATTTTCTCTCCCACGCTCACCAATCGATTTGACCGTATCTCCTTCAAGTACCTTAGGCGTCGTCCAATTCATGTACTTTGTATTTTTGTTCTCCAAAATATCTATTATAACATCAGTAACAAGTGTGCCGAGTTTTTCCGGATTGATAGATATCGTTGTCACCTTTTTTTCAAGCCAATCCCGTAAATTACCTATGCCATCTTTCCAATGGTATTCATCAGCAAAACAACCACCAGCCCAGCGAAGAACGGGAATTATGATATTTCTATTTTGTTGTAAAAAACTTTTCTGCAAAAGGACCTGCAATAGGATACAATCCACATGAGTTCCCAAAATAATCCTCGTTAAATACAATGGATGTTCCATCTGGATTTTCATATTTTTGCTCTGGTTCAAAAGCCATTCCTAATGTTTCTGTTGATATTAATGTAGTAGCCTTTAACTTTTGCACATAATCACCCAGATTTGTTTTGATAGAATATTTTCCATTTCTTTCTTCAACTGAAACTGTAATTGTATGCTCATTATCAATAACCGCATTTTCCTTTGACATAGGTTTCGCGCCATTAAAATAAACATTACCTTCTGCCCATACTGGAAGCGGATTATAGTAGCGATCACTAGGTGCTGAACCCATACCACAATCTCCTTCAAACTGCTTCTCGTATTCTTCCCAGGTCGGATAATTCTCATATGGGAAAGTACCAGTAAACAGATTATTATCATCCCAGTCATTCTCACCCATAGAATCTACATACTTTTGTAATTCCATTCGAATTTTTTGCTGTATGAAAATATTATTATAGAATCTCATATCACCATGCAAAAATGACATAAAGCCTGCAATCATTGTCTGATGCGGAACATGATAAGGAGTATAGCGTGGTGAGATTTTAGTCATTGCTCCATTATTTACACCTCTTCCAATTGCTACCATCGAACCTGCAATTAGATTATGCACAAATGCTACACCTTGTGTTGGAAGCTTTAAAGCTCGGTCTGATAAGAAAATATTACTATCTATTAATGTAGGTCCATGAGATACTTCGATAAAGAGGTCTTCTCCTACTCCCATTATACCTACATCTGCAAAATTTTCATTCTTAGGTGTACAATTATCATGAAACAAATTTTTTGATACTCGAGTGCCTTGTGCTTGCCAATCAAGCCATAAACCTCTTGTGCAATGATGGATATGGTTTCGCCTAATGATTACATCTATAGCCGCGTGCATTTTGATTCCACCAATCTCAGCACCAGCTAGATTTTGTTTATTATTAATATGATGAATTTCATTATCCTCTATATTAGAGAAAACGCCACCCAAATGTCCTACAATACCTGTCTGTCCGCAATCATGAATGTCACATCTTCTTACTATATGTGAGCCAATTTTATCCTTTGACCATCCTTCTCTTTGCGCTTGACAGATGTTCTCACGCTCTGTTTGAGTACCATCCTTAAATTTTAATTTAGACCACTTATTATCATTTTCTTTTTGCAAATATTTACCTAGGGAAATACCGGAGCATTTTGCCTCATAAACTTCGCAATCCTCAATGGTCCACCCTTTTGACCAATGCGGTCCTATCATACCCTCCTGCAGTGCTGTTGGTGGTGCCCATTGTGTTGCAGCTTGTCTTACTGTAAACCCAGAAAAAGTTATATATCCAATACCTTCTTCTTTTGGATAGAAACAATTTTTTCTAACGCTGATTTCTACATTTTCCTCATTAGGATTTTTATCTTGAAAGTTAGCATACAAAATAGTTTCATTTTTCTCAGTGTCTTGAGTAGTATACCATGTGTAAACAGTAAAATCAGAATCCCATGAACACATATTTTTCCCAGGATTTAACACTTTATCCAACTCGGTCACTTCATACATGGACTTATTATTCAAAAAGACCTCTCCGGTATGTGCAATTATTGTTGCAACATACCAGTCCCCATAAACAAGGGTTGTATATGGATTATAATCTCCAAATAAAGCATTCGGAATTTGTGCTTTCCATACATTTCCCTCATGAAGTTCCCAATTTTTAACTTCCTCGGCACCAGTAATAATTGCAGCTTTTTTCTCCTCGGCACGATAAATAATTCTGTTGTCTACAGTTCCACTATTGATAGGATTAACATTTTCTCTGTAAATACCTGGCGCTACGATAACCTCATCTCCAGGTACTGCAATATTTGCTGCATCCTGTATTTTTCCAAAAGGATGCTCTTTACTTCCATCTCCACCATTAAATGATTTTGAATCTACATAATACTTCATATTACTGATTCCATCCTTTCATTTCGCATGATTTCTATTTCTAACTTATATTTTATAGATTCCAATTATATCCATTATGATAGCTAAATGAAAAAACAACAAAGTAATTTATTCGTTCGAATCTCTGAAAGTGCCTAAAATAAGGCATTACAGTAAAATTATATCAGAGAATCAGATGAAGCTTGATATTTCAGCAAGTTAAAAAAAGCAGTTATCGTTCACGATTAATAATAATTATAGTATAAAGAAATATCATTATGCTTATATTTCTAATAAGTATTGTATATTATTACCTTTCAATAATCAATTACTAATAATACAGCATATTAAGGTAGTAATTATTTACTTAATTAGTATATTTTAAAAGCACCCTATCACTTTTTTATGATAGGGTGCTCTGTATTCTTCGCAGTGTTTTCACTACAGTCTAACCTAAGTCAAACCATCAAAACATTGAAATATCAATATTATTTATTGTTAAGAACTGCCTATGCTCAAGCAGCACAAGCTGTATAACGAAAGGCAGCCCATATGGACTGCCTTTCTGTATTTGAAATTATTTATTATTTAATACTGCCTGTGCAGTCCTCAATGAAAACATAGTTATAAATTACGTCAGGATAACTGATAAAGCTTTCAGACTATATATTTCGGTGAAGTTTAACAGTAAAATATGAACTACTGATTACTAATTACTAAAAAGACGATAACTTCGTTAATTCTACCAGATTGGCCCGCCTAGCATAGCATCATTACATCTATCACAATAGGGACTCTGACAATGTGTAATGTTAGGTACAGTAATTATTGCTTCCTTGCAAATATCAACCATTTCTCTTGCTGGGAAGTAACGCCATATACTTTCTCCTACAGTAACTACTTTTTCAATAGGCTTCAGTAAATCCGAAAAATTATTAAAGCCATCCGAACAGCCTCCGGCTGAAACAAATGATGTTTTGCCATAAAGGTTATTTGCCCAGCGAATAAATGGTTTTCTGCCTGCTACTTGTTCTGAATAGTGTATTATAGTAGCACTATCCAAAGTTACACCCATTAATAATATAACGCCATTTTGATTACATAATTCTTGCAGAGGGGCATAAACGTTTTCAATAGACTGATTTTTCACTAAATTATCTGCATTCTTTCCTATCGCTACAAATGAATTTAGCGGATTATTTCCTCGTTTTCGAGTGGGCATATTTATTATAGCTTGTGGAATGGCTCCCATCTCTTCTTTTGTTATATCATTGCAGTCAGTTGTAAATATACTAGAAATGCGATATTCTTTGTTTTCAAAATACGAGTAATCTCCTGCACCATTTCGTTTTGGTCGCATGTCAGTAGGCGGGAAAACTTCAAACATGTCAGCAAAAGCTGGTACCAAAATTGTACAATCAGTATCTAAAAAAGCCTGAATAATTGTTTCAGCCCCTCCTTCTACATGTCCAAATGATTTTAGAGATGAATGTATACATACAGATTTATTAATTATTCCCAATTCTTTAATTGCATCAATTATATTATTTTTATCAATCATCATATATTTCTCCATATAATATTGGTAATATTTATCTCGTGCATCTTTATTCAGAATGTGATTTAACCTCTGCCTATGTTTTTCACTTCTCAAGACTTTAGGCTTTTATTCTATTACATGCTATTTTCTCATTTTACATTAATAATATCCAACTTACAAACAATATCTGCAAAAATTCATGAACTATTTACGTAAGGAATCACAAAAACACCCTACCATTTTTCAATGATAGGGTGCCATAAAATTTCTTCGCTATTATTCAATGAAGTCTAACCTAAGTCCGACCATCGAAAAACATTGAAATTTCAACACTATTTATTGTTAAGAGCTGCCTGTGCTGCTGCTAATCTAGCGATTGGCACACGGAAAGGAGAACAGGATACATAGTTCAAACCTACCTTGTGGCAGAATTCAACGGAGGAAGGATCTCCACCGTGCTCACCACAGATACCAAGCTTAATATTAGGTCTAGCTGCGCGGCCTTTTTCGGAAGCCATCTTAACTAACTGGCCAACACCTTCTTGATCAAGTCTTGCAAATGGATCTGACTCGAAGATTTTGGTCTTGTAGTAAGCATCTAAGAACTTACCAGCGTCATCACGGGAGAAACCGAATGTCATCTGTGTTAAGTCGTTAGTACCGAAGGAGAAGAATTCAGCTTCTTCAGCAATTTCGTCAGCAAGTAAAGCTGCACGAGGAATCTCGATCATAGTACCGATATGATATTCGATATCGGAGTTTAATTCTTTCTTAACTGCTTCTGCAGTCTCAACTACGATTTCCTTAACAAACTTTAACTCTCTCTTCTCGCCTACAAGAGGAATCATGATCTCAGGAACAATGTTAAAGCCTTTTTCGTTCTTAACTTCGATAGCTGCTTCCATAACTGCTCTGGTTTGCATTTTAGCAATTTCAGGGTAAGTTACAGCAAGACGGCAACCTCTGTGACCCATCATAGGGTTGAACTCGTGTAAGGAATCACAAACAGCCTTAACTTCTGCTACAGTAAGATCCATATCTTTAGCTAATGCTGCGATATCGTCTTCGTTTGTAGGTACGAACTCATGTAGAGGAGGATCCAGGAATCTGATAGTAACTGGTCTACCTTCCATTACTTCGTAAAGACCCTTGAAGTCACCCTTCTGGAAAGGAATTAACTCACTAAGAGCTTCTTCTCTAGCTTCAACAGTCTTAGAAAGAATCATCTTTCTAATCTTGTGGATTCTATCGCCTTCAAAGAACATATGCTCTGTACGGCAAAGGCCGATACCTTCTGCACCAAACTTAATAGCGTTAGCTGCGTCAGCAGGTGTATCTGCATTTGTTCTTACTTTTAATGTTCTGATTTCATCAGCCCATGTCATAATTCTATCAAAGTTACCACTGATGGAAGCTTCTACAGTAGGGATATCTCCGATGTAGATGTTACCTGTGGAACCGTCTAAGGAGATGTAATCTCCTTCTTTAACAGTGTTACCAGCTAAGGTGAAGAATTTCTCTTCTTCATTGATGTTGATTTCACCACAACCAGATACACAAGCAGTACCCATACCACGAGCAACAACAGCTGCGTGAGAAGTCATACCACCACGAACGGTTAAGATACCTTCAGCTGCATGCATACCTTCGATATCTTCTGGAGAAGTCTCAAGACGAACAAGGATAACTCTTTCGCCTTTTTCATGATTGTTCTTAGCATCTTCTGCTGTAAAGTATACTTTACCAGCTGCTGCACCAGGAGATGCAGGAAGTGCATTACCAGCAGGCTTAGCTTCTGCTAATTTTTTAGGATCAAAGGTAGGATGTAATAACTGATCTAAGGATTTTGCTTCAATTCTCTTGATTGCATCTTCCTTTGTGATTTTACCTTCATCAACTAAATCGCAAGCGATCTGAAGAGCAGCAGGAGCTGTTCTCTTACCGTTACGTGTCTGTAAGAAGTAAAGTTTCTTATCTTCAATAGTGAATTCCATGTCCTGCATATCTCTGTAGTGATTCTCTAACAGAGTAGCAATTCTCATGAACTCAGCATATGCTTCTGGCATGTCCTGCTCAAGTCTGGAGATAGGAAGTGGAGTTCTGATACCGGCAACAACGTCTTCACCCTGAGCATTGATCAGGTATTCACCATAGATCTTAGCTTCACCAGTGGAAGGGTTACGAGTAAATGCTACACCAGTACCTGATGTATCGCCCATGTTACCAAATACCATTGCCTGAATGTTAACTGCAGTACCCCAATCGCCAGGGATATCATTCATTCTTCTATAGTAAATAGCACGAGGATTGTCCCAGGAACGGAATACAGCAGTAATCGCTTCGATTAACTGATCTGCAGGGTTCTGAGGGAAATCTGTACCTTTTTCAGCTTTGTATAAAGCTTTGAAACCAGCGATAACTTCTTTTAAATCATCCGCTGTAAGATCGGTATCATAATGAACACCTTTCTTCTCTTTGATTTCATCTAATACTCTTTCGAATTTAGATTTGCTAACTTCCATAACAACGTCAGAGAACATTTGGATAAATCTTCTGTAAGAGTCATATGCAAATCTAGCATTGCCAGCTTTCTTAGCAAAACCTTCAACAGCTGCATCAGTTAAACCTAAGTTAAGAATTGTATCCATCATACCAGGCATGGATGCTCTAGCACCGGAACGAACTGATACAAGTAAAGGATTCTCTGTATCACCGAATTTTTTGCCCTGCTCTTCCTCAAGAATTGCTAAAGATGCAAAAATCTGGCTTCTGATTTCGTCTGTGATCTTCTTACCGCTATTGTAGTAGTCTGTACAAGCTTCTGTCGTTACTATAAAACCTTGAGGAATCGGAAGACCTAAGTTAGTCATTTCTGCTAAGTTAGCGCCTTTACCGCCGAGAAGGTTCTTCATATCTGCCTTACCTTCTTTGAACAAATATACCCATTTTGCCATTTTGTAAGTGCCCTCCTAAAATAATTTATATTTTACAATTTGTAATAGCTTCACCCTTGATTGGGATGTCGAAAGTATTCTGTGACTCCACAAGACACTTTCGGCATCCAAATCATGACAATATACTACGCAAACATAACGAAAATACTTCATTATGTTTGCGCACTTTTTTATCATTCAAAGGATAAAGTTCATATACAAATTATAACTCGTTTTAGGCTTTTCTAATCGCTAAAAGCCAATGGTAATATTAAGCGAATGTACTCAAAAATCTTCTAAAATTTAGTACTTGAAGAGATTTCTGGAGGAATCCGCTTACCGTGCACATTATATCATAGATACTAAGGAATAGGAAAGTGTTTTTTTCTAAAATTTTAATTTATTCTCAAAATATACCTTGAGATCTTCAATTTTAATTCTTTCCTGCTGCATTGTATCTCTGTCACGTACAGTTACTGCGCCATCTGTCTCAGACTCAAAATCATAAGTAATACAGAATGGTGTACCAATCTCATCCTGTCTACGATAACGCTTACCAATGTTACCTCTATCATCAAATTCACAGTTATAAGTTTTGCAAAGTTCTGTAAAGATTTTCTCTGCAGGCTCGGATAATTTCTTGGATAAAGGAAGAACACCAACCTTAACCGGTGCTAATGCAGGATGGAAACGAAGTACCGTACGTACATCACCTTCTTCAATCTGCTCTTCATCATATGCTGCACAGAGGAAGGCAAGTGCAACACGATCAGCACCAAGAGATGGCTCAATTACATAAGGAATATATCTTTCCTTTTTCTCATCATCGAAATAGCTCATATCTTCTTTGGATACTGTCTGATGCTGTGTTAAATCGTAGTTAGTACGATCTGCAATACCCCACAACTCGCCCCATCCAAATGGGAACAAGAACTCAATATCAGTAGTAGCTTTACTATAGAAAGAAAGTTCTTCTGCATCATGATCTCTAACTCTCATCTCTTCCTCTTTCATGCCAAGAGCTTTTAACCAATCGATACAGAACTGTCTCCAATATGCGAACCATTCTAAATCCGTATCTGGCTCACAGAAGAATTCCAATTCCATCTGCTCAAATTCTCTGGTACGGAAGGTGAAGTTACCAGGTGTAATCTCATTACGGAAGGACTTACCGATCTGACCTATACCAAATGGAATTTTCTTACGAGAAGTTCTTTGCACATTCTTGAAGTTAACAAAGATACCCTGCGCTGTCTCTGGTCTAAGATAAACCACATTCTTTGCATCCTCGGTAACTCCCTGGAAGGTCTTGAACATAAGGTTAAACTGACGAATATCAGTAAAGTTATGTTTACCACAGGTAGGGCAATTAATGCTATGTTCTTCAATGTATTTCTTCATATCTTCATGAGACCAGGCATCTACAGAACCTTCTACCGTAATACCTTTTTCCATGTTATAATCTTCAATAATCTTATCAGCGCGAAAACGCTCATGACATTCCTTACAATCCATTAAAGGATCGGAGAAACCACCAAGATGACCAGATGCCACCCAAGTCTGTGGATTCATAAGGATTGCACAGTCAACACCAACATTATAAGGATTCTCCTGTATGAATTTGGACCACCAAGCTTTTTTTACATTATTCTTAAGCTCAACACCAAGATTACCATAATCCCAGGTATTTGCTAATCCACCATAAATCTCTGAGCCTGGATACACAAATCCTCTTGCCTTTGCCAGTGCAACAATTTTCTCCATCGTCTTTTCCATACATTCATCCTCGCATTTAATTTTAATATTATCAATAGGATTTGAAACCAATCCTATTAGCTGCTATTTAAAAACAATAATTGTTAATCCTTCGGCGGCTGCCTGCACTCTGTTATCCTTAAGTAAAGTAGCTCCATTGGAATAATACTTCACCTTTCCTTCTACTACGATTTCATAGGGCTCGTACAATATAAGAACTTTATAATCTTCATTTAGAATAACTTCTTCGGTACTTGCGAGATCTTCGTTCTTTGCACTTATAAGAGTTGTCGGCAATTCTAATGCCACATCCTTTAAACCACCATTAAAATAAGCTGCTGGAACTTCATTGAAGGTTGAATATGCACGCATACCATTATAAGATAGTAACATTGCCGCTTTCGACTCATTAACTACAATTTCATCTATAGTGATTTTATCATCACTATTCTTTGCGTTATATTCCTCTGTCTCCGTTTTCACAAAAGCCTCCAGCTCGTCCTTCTGGTAGTAAGCTTTGTCAAAGGTCTCAACAGTCGCAACTTTCAATTCACCATTTTTCATTGCTAAAAATGTATTTTGAGATATCTCATTCACATCGATATTCAGGTCATCCTTCGTGCATCCGACCGTTCCTAATATTAGAAATAGGACAAGTGCAACTAGACTAATTTTTTTCATCCCAATCCTCCATCAACCGCTTTGCGGCGGTAATTTTGTGTTGCAAAGACGTTCATATCATTTTACCCTTAAAATCCAATAATTTCAATCACTTTTTATAACAGTTTAGCCCTGCAAGTTTATAATACAATAGGAAGGCGAAAGTTTACTTTCGCAGGTATATTGTATCAGTAAAAGTTTCTTACGGTAGCATATCGTATCAAGACTTATATATCTAACCCGTTACAATATTAAGCATGTCCATTGATTTAAAGGTATGCTCTATATGGCTAGTAAGATAACCTTTTACTACATATTTTAATTCTTCCAAAACCTCATCTGTTACTTGGAAAGAATATAGTTTTTCAATTTCCTGCGATATTATGTATTGCATGGCATAAAGCGTTGAGGTATTAATAAGCCTCGCATTCTTATCCTGTATTCTACATGCATCACACAATATCCCTGAATCTCGGGTGCTAAAGTAATAACGGTTGGCTTGCTGTAATTGTACCTCGTCATTATTACTTTTGTTCTTTTCGCATTTCATACATCCAAATACCTGCGGCGCCTCACCGTTAAGTGCCATAATTTTTAGTTCAAATACAGCACGTATAAGCTCCTTCGATATCTTATTTCTAGTTAAGACCCTCAGCGTCTGGTATAAAAGCTTAAGAATTTGTTTTTCGTCATTGTTTTCTTTAGTCATATAATCTGCAAATTCACAGAAATAAAATCCATAGCATAAGCCGTCAAAATCATCCCTAAGCTCACTAAAGTAATTTGAGATTTCAGAAGAAGCAATACTATAGGAAGATCTACCGCCATAAAGAGCAAATTCGCCAAAAGCAAACGGTTGGCAGCACGCCAATAAGGCGCTGTTAGGTTTCTTAGCGCCTTTTGCGAATGCTGTTATTTTACCCATTTCCTTCGTTAGCAAAACCAAACGTTTGTCATAATCACCAACAGGCATGGCCGATAGAACCATCCCCGTCACGGTAGTTGATACCGGCACTAACTCCACCTTCTTTTTCTAGGTCCAAATGCTGCATTGCACTCTCTATGCCCGGCAGGAAGTCATCCATAGCTTCTTCCTGCGTACAGGCAATGTAATGTAAGTAGTCGTCAATTTTTCCAGTTTTGACAAATTTGTTCCAAAAATCATAATTCTTCATAATGAGCCCCCTAACCATGATCAAGAAGAGCTTAGCTCTCTGAACGTTGTTAATATGTCCTGATAATCTGTTGTACTTTTTCCTTATCAGTTATATCTTTAGGTTTCCCATTTTAAATCTAATTAAACTGGTTAGAATCCCCAATTGTAATTTATTATAAAAAATTATTATAATTTACTCTATTCGTCTCTTCCATACCCATAGTTCTTCATTAAGAAATCACTGTCTCTCCAGTCCTTCTTAACTTTAACCCAAAGTTGCAGATTAACTCTGCAATCTAATAGGTTCTCTATTTCTCTTCTTGCTTGAGTACCAATCTGTTTTAGCATAGCGCCAGCCTTGCCAATGATGATACCTTTGTGGGAATCTCTTTCACAGACAATTGTTGCATCTATATCTATCATTGGAGGATTATTGTTAGTTTGCGGACGTTCTTTCATACGCTCAATACTTACTGCAATTCCATGGGGAATTTCATCATCCAGAAGACGAAGAGCCTTCTCACGCACTAACTCAGCAACGATTTGTCGCTCCGGTTGATCTGTTACAGTATCTTCATCATAATACTGTGGTCCTTCCGGAAGATAATGATAGAGTTCTTCCAATAATACTTTTGTATTTTCACCCTTAAGTGCAGATACTGGAATGATTTCGGCAAACTTACAGATATCCTTATATGCAGCGATAAAAGTTAGAATTTCTTCTTTTTTCACTGTATCAATTTTATTAATAACAAGAAATACCGGCGTCTTAACCTTGCCCAGCTGTTCTGCTATTTTTTGTTCACCTGCTCCTATAAAGGTTGAGGGTTCTACCAACCAGAGAACTACATCTACTTCGCTCATAGTTCTCTGTGCCACATTCACCATATATTCACCAAGTTTATTCTTCGCCTTATGAATTCCAGGAGTATCCAGGAAAATCACCTGACCCCTTTCATCCGTATAAACTGTCTGAATGCGATTTCTTGTTGTCTGAGGTTTATCAGAGGTAATCGCTATCTTCTGCCCTATCAACTGATTCATTAATGTTGACTTACCTACGTTTGGGCGGCCGATTAATGTGACAAACCCTGATTTGTACTTTGTTTCTTTCATCCTTATTCCTTAACCTTTCCACGCTTAATTGGACTTCATTAAGCTCTTTACTTCCTTAAACATATCTTTGTTCGCATTGATCTTTTCTTCACTACCAATGACACAGATGTTTCCTGCATCAACCACTGCTTTTACAGCACTGTGCAGCTTTCTGATATCTTCTACCGTGGCGTTGCGAACTTCATCACGTTCTTTCTGTAGTTCCTCTTCTGATATACCTGCAATGTACATGCTAAGGGAACGTTTACCTTTTGCCTGTGGAGTTAAAGGAGTATCCAGTGAACTGAAAGTTCCGATAATATACTTTGTAATATCTCTTTCCTCTGCAGAGAAATTCTTGATATATTCCACCGCATTTTCATAAACCAAATTAGTTTCTTTCAGGTTAGGATCACGATAAGAGGTAAAATACGCATCTCCATCCACGCCGGAGAAGCCGCACATACATCCATAGGCTCCACCTTTTACTCTGACATTTACCCAGAGGTAGTCATAGCTAAGGATTGTCTTTAACACTCGCATTGCTCCGGTATATTCAAAACCTTCCTGTAAGAAATTACCCACTCTTGCTACATACTGAACCTGCATTGCAGTTTTAAAGCCTTCATTGAGACATTGTGGCTTTAATTCCGAAGTATCATAAGCTTCAAACAGCTTAGCGTCCGCACTTACAGGTAAATGGTTACAGAAGGTATGGAATTTATCTTTAAAAATATCCAGTCCTTCTTCGTCTGCAGTTATGCTGACCATAAGATTTTCTTTTGTGAAAATCATCTGCATTAACTCTTTCATTTTAGCAATTGCTATTGGAGCCTTTGCAGCAAAATTATCGGATAAATCCTCAATAAATTTATATAAGGCAATTCCAGTCGTTGTTTCTTTAAATAATCCATGAGCAGAATAATAAGACATAGCACGGTCAACTGCAACGGTATGACCGGAGGAGTTAAAATTCATTTGAAGCTTAGATTTCATTTCTCCAATAATTTCTTTCAAACGTTTAGTATCCTCAAGCTTTGTACCAAATACAACCTCTTCCATCAGTCTAAAAACTTCTGCTAGCTTATCATAAAGTACCTTTGTTGTAAACTCAAATACTGGATAATACTGTTCCTGACTTCCTTTGATTGAAAAGCTTCTTACATTGGTAGACATACCACCTGTATGAATATTTACTTCATTGGAAAGTTCCAAATACGAATAATTCTTTGTATCCACATACCCCAGAACAAAGGATAATAAAGAAGCATAAGGTAATAAATCCTTTGGCAAACCCTTAATATTATAGAGGAAGCGAAGGTAAGCTATTTTATTCGTATGGACATCATGGTGAATGACCTTGACATCCTCAAGTTTTAATTCTTGGTTAAATAGAGGTTCAATTTCCTTACCAATATCTTCTCTTGTAAGCAAAGGAATTTGTTCTAATTCTTCCTTAGTAGAGGGTTGTTCCTGGAACTTTCGAAGTTCTGCGGTTTCTTGTATGATTTTTTGAATTTCGTCTTTTGATAGGGATGCCTTATACTCTGCAAGTGTCTTTCTAATTGCTGCTTCCTTCTCATTATTTAAGCCTTTCTTGGGCTTAAGGGTTACGAGAGAGGAATGCTTATTATCTAGCAAATAGTCCTTAATTACTTTCTCATAGTAACCAGTACCGATCTTCTCCTTTAAGAATTCATAACCAGTGGAATCTTTAAGGTGAAGAAATGGCTTCTTATCATCATACAACCAGCTACTCATGGCTCTCAGCCCATACAATAACCCTTTGGGGAACTGTCCATAATCCGCTTCTCTGTATTTGAATTCATAATAATTAATTGCTGCACGAAGTGATTTTTCATCAATCCCCTTTGCAATAAGATTAGATAGAACATCACGAACAATCCCAATTAATTGATCCTTTTTCTCTGCCTCCGAGTTCTTTGCTATAATTAAAAAGGTAGGCTGCATAATCTCATCTTCCAGACCACCAATAATATCACTGCCGATACCTGCATCCAGAAGAGCCTGTTTAATTGGTGCACCAGGGGCTTGTAATAATACATAGTCAAGAATCTGGAAGGTTAGCATAAGTTCTTTATCCAGAGTATTGCCTACGACACAGTTTAAACTTAGGTAAGTGTTGTCTGCATCTAATTCATCTTCACTTAAAGAATAATATGCCTCTACTTCTCGTAGCGCTGTAAAGCCTTTTTGTGGCTTAACTTCTGAATCTACTGATAGTCTACCATATTGGTTAAGATATTCCTTATCCAACCAATCCAAACGCTCGGTGAAGTCCATATCTCCATATAAATAGATATAACTGTTGGAAGGATGATAGTAAGTTCTATGAAACTCTAAAAATTCCTCATAGGTAAGCTCCAGTATATGATCTGGATCACCACCCGATTCCACACCATAAGTAGTATCTGGGAATAAGGAATTCTGAATAAAACGGAATAACCTTGACTCTGGGGAAGAAAAGGCACCTTTCATTTCATTATAAACAACGCCATTATAAATCAGGTCAGCATCCTCATTCTCTAATTCATAGTGCCAGCCTTCCTGCATAAAGATTTCTTTTTTCTGATAGATGTTTGGATGAAATACAGCATCCATATAAACATGCATTAAGTTTTTAAAATCCTGATCATTCATACTGGCAACCGGATACAAGGTTTTATCCGGATAAGTCATAGCATTTAAAAACGTATTAAGAGAACCCTTCGCCAACTCAACAAAAGGATCCTTTGCAGGAAAGTTCTTAGAACCACATAGTACGGAATGCTCGATAATATGTGCAACACCGGTGCTGTTAACAGGCGGTGTACGAAAGCCAATGGAAAACACTTTATTGTTATCATCATTTTCAATTAAAACAACTCTGGCACCTGTCTTTTTGTGTGACAGAACCTTTCCTACTCCGTTCATGTCTTCAAGTTTTTCCTCAAATATGAATTCATATGAGGAGGGTATTTCATATTTCATGTCGTTAACCTCCATATTTCATGTATTAAATAAGTATTGCAGTATTCTTATCATTTATTTGTAACTGTTCAGAACCAAGCAGAATATTTAAGAATTAGCTGTGAAGCTTGCTTTCTTAAGATAATTTTTATACAAGATGAAACAACAAGTCGTTTCACTTGTCATGAATATTCATGTTTGGCGAGAGCCAAACAGCGAGGAAACCTCAGATTTTCGAGCTTAGTTCTGAATAGTTACATTTTTTTATATATGTATCAGTATGGTAATTTATAGTATGTGCTTATTCATAATAACATAGAAATATTAATTTGTCATTTCCTACCTGCGTATTCTTTTATATCAAATTACGTGCTTTTATTTAAATTGTAGTAACAGTTTAGCTATATAAGCATTCTTCTTGCTTGCTAATTGTAGTAGCAGTTTAGCCTTTAGCTCGATTTTGCTTCGCTTCATCTCGCTTTGTCAGAACGCTCTGCAAGTTTATGATGCAATATGTATTTGAAAGCAAGCTTTCATATTTCTACCCAAATTGTGGCAACAGCTTAGCCCCCAAGCTCGATTCCGCTTCGCTCCATCTCGCTTGGGCAGAGCGACCTACAAGGTTATGACACATAGGAAGTCGAAAGCAAGCTTTCACTTCCTATGTATCATAACCTTGCAGGTCTAAACTGTTACTACAATATTACAAAATATAACAATAATGTTTGACATTTTTATACTCATATGTTAAATTTATACTATCATTACTAATAGAAGTAATGCAATCTTATTATGTTTTTAGGAGGCTTTTATGAAGACGGGAACAGTTAAATGGTTTAACGCTAAAAAAGGTTTTGGTTTTATTTCCGATGAAGAAGGCAATGACGTTTTCGTACATTTCTCAGCGCTTAAAATGGACGGCTTCAAGGTTCTTGAAGAAGGCGAGAAAGTATCATTTGAAGTAGTTAAGGGTGATAAAGGCCCTCAGGCTGCTAATGTAACAAGGTTATAATCCAAGCAACCGAGAGTAATTTTTAATATATATGTATACATATCTAGTAATCTTGCAATAAGCAGTAGCAATCCGCATGAATTGTAGGTTAAGAAACCATACGTCTTATGTTTAGCAACGATTGTATAAGCATCATATTTTAAAAGTTATTGATAAGGACAGATTGTAGCAGAAAACAGGGATGAGGTCGTAAGACACTCATCCCTTTTATATGAATTTTATTTTCCCAGCTAAATTAGTGTTTAAAATGTCTCATTCCAGTAAATACCATGGCAATGCCATATTCATTACACTTCTTAATAGAATCCTCATCTCTATTAGAACCACCAGGCTGAATAATTGCTGTGATTCCAGCTTGATGAGCTGCTTCTACACAATCATCAAATGGGAAAAATGCATCGGAAGCAAGTACTGCTCCTTGGGTTGCTCCTTCTCCAATGAGCTCCTGCGCATGTTCAATGGACTGCTTAGTTGCCCAAATTCTATTTACCTGCCCTGGTCCAATTCCAACGGACTGCAAATCTTTTGCTAACGCAATTCCGTTAGACTTAACAAATTTAACTACACGCCAAGCAAATAATAAATCCTGCATTTCTTTTTGGGATGGGGTTCGATCAGTTACTACCTTTAACTCTTCCTCATTTAATAATTTACTATCAACAGTCTGAACAATCAGTCCACCATTTACCTTTTTAAGATCATAGCAAGTTTCATTCTGGGGCACTTCAATATCCTTAAGCTCTAACACCCTGATGTTCTTTTTTAAAGTTAGAACTTCAAGTGCTTCTTTCTCATAGGAAGGTGCTACTATAACCTCCAGGAAGATCAGCTTCATATCATTTGCCATCTCAAGGGTTACTTCTCGATTACATACTACAATCCCACCAAAGATGGAGGTTTTATCTGCTTCATAGGCTTTCTTCCAAGCCTTTGTAATATCTTCCGCGCTGCCAACACCACAAGGATTGCCATGCTTACAAGCAACCACAGTTGGCTCGGTAAATTCCTTTAACAGCTCTAACGCACCATTGGTATCATTAATATTATTAAAGGATAACTCTTTGCCGTTTAACTGAACAGCGTCTGTAATTGAACCCTTCTTCTTACCAATTTCACGGTAAAAGGCTGCTGCCTGATGAGGATTTTCACCATATCTCATATCCTGAACCTTTTCAAAGGTCATTGTCAAAGTCTCGGGTAATTCCTTATCATTTCTTTCCTTTTTAAGATAATCTGCAATCATGGTGTCATAGGAAGAAGTATGCATAAATACCTTCTGCATCAGGTAGAACTTAGTATCAAGAGATACCTCTTTTTTCTCCTTTAATTCCGTTAGCACGGCTTCGTAGTCACGAGGGTCTACAACAACAGCAACATCCTGATAATTCTTAGCCGCAGAACGTAACATAGTTGGTCCGCCAATATCTATATTTTCAACTGCTTCGTGTCTTTCTACCTTCTCTTTAAGAATTGTTGCCTTAAACGGATATAAATTTACAACAACAAGGTCAATTGTCTCCACCTTCAAATCGGCTAACTGCTGCATATGGGCAGGATTGCTTCTCATCGCAAGTAAACCAGCGTGTACCATGGGGTGCAGGGTCTTTACTCGTCCATCCAGGCACTCTGGAAATCCAGTCAATTCAGAGATTTCCATTGCGGCAATATCAGCTTCCTTCAATTTGGCATAGGTACCTCCAGTGGATATAATGTCAATTCCTAGGGCAACCAACTCTTTTGAAAATTCAATAATTCCTGTCTTATCCGAAACACTGATTAATGCTCTCATGGCTTGTCTCCCTCATATTTCTATCTTTATTTGAAGTGCAACTATTCTTTTACTATAGAAAATACTACATCATTCTATTTCTTATTTCAATTCATAAATACTTATGTATCTTATTGCAAATTCTAATATATATAAGTTTCGTTTCTTGTTTATTATATATCAAAAATAAAGTGCTTATATGTGGAAATTTACTAAAATGCAATATTGCAATCACTTGCAAATTATACTATAATTCGTTTGAGACTTAATTATAGTGCATAGCTATGCCAAAAAATATTTGGTCCAAAGTACAGTTACTCAGAAAGGCGATTATCAGTATGAAACGTTTTAAGATTACGGATATAGTAATTGGAATTGTATTTACACTTTTGTTCATCTCCCTAAGCGTTGTATTCACAATTAACTTTAGACCGCTTTATTATATGGATGTTGGTTTACTGAAGATTGAAGCTGCCTCCGGACTACCAAAGTCTGAAATACTTCAAAATTATAATGCTTTAATTGATTATTCCTCTCCCTTCTTCAAAGGATCTCTTGAGTTCCCAACTCTAGCGGCTTCTGAAAGTGGTTTGCAGCATTTTGTCGAGGTGAAAAATATTTTTACTTCATTTTATTACCTCGCAGCCTTTACCTTAATCATTGCTGTCATTATTATTGTATATAAGAAAAAGAAAGGTGACTTTAGTTACTTACTTGTCTCTTCTATAACCGCAGTTGTATTACCTTTATTAATTGCATTTTTTATGGCTCTGGATTTTGACCGTGCCTTCCTATTATTTCATAAATTGTTTTTCAAAAATGACTACTGGCTTTTTGACCCTGCCACTGATCCAGTTATTATGATGCTTCCGGACAGTTTCTTTCTTCACTGTGCCCTGCTTATTATAGTTATCGTATTGCTATTTAGTGCAGCCTTTGCCGTTCTTTATTTCTGGAAACGAACACACTCCAGTATAAAATACCGCCATAACAGTAAATTGCATTTTTAATACATTTCATGAAATTATATGTTTACCTTCATTTACTCTGATTGCAGCGGTTCGAAGGAACCGATGAATATAATATTTAACTATACCCCGCCTCATTAACTAAAGCTGTCCTTAACAGCAGAATGGAGATTTATATGAGAAAAACGAAAATTATATGTACCCTTGGTCCAGCAACAGATGACGACAACGTGTTAAGAGAGTTAATTCTGTCCGGTATGGATGTTGCACGCTTTAATTTTTCCCACGCTGACCATAGTGAGCATATGGCCAGATTGAAGAAAATCGAAAAACTTAGAGAGGAACTTGGGATTCCGGTTGCAACCCTGCTTGATACCAAAGGACCTGAAATTCGTGTTTGTACCTTTAAAGAAGATAAAAAAGTTCACCTAACAGAAGGACAGACTTTTGTCCTTACCTCTAGAGAAGTAGAGGGTGACGAAACACAGGTTTCGATAAGCTATCCCAACTTAATTTATGATGTAGAAATTGGTACTACTGTATTAATTGATGATGGTTTGATCGAGATGGAAGTAGTTGATATTAATGCTACTGATATCACCTGTTTAGTAAAAAACAGTGGATTTATTTCAAATAAAAAAGGTGTTAATGTACCTGGTGTCCATCTATCCATGCCTTTTATCAGCGATAAAGACCGTGAAGACATCCTCTTTGCAATCAGAAACAAAATCGACTTTATTGCTGCATCCTTTGTCAGCACAGCGGATGATATAAAAGAAATTCGTAAGATGTTAAATAAGCATAATTCACAGACTAAGATTATTGCCAAAATAGAAAATTACCATGGCGTTGAACATATTGACGAAATCATTGAAGCCTCTGATGGTATCATGATTGCCCGTGGGGATATGGGTGTTGAAATTCCTTATGAGGAAGTACCGATTATACAAAAAATGATTATTAAGAAAGTATATAACAGCGCTAAGCAGGTTATCACTGCAACACAAATGCTGGATTCTATGATTAAAAATCCTAGACCTACCCGTGCAGAGACTACTGACGTTGCCAATGCTATTTATGATGGTACCAGCGCTATTATGCTATCCGGGGAAACTGCTGCCGGAGCTTATCCAATTGAGTCTTTAAAGACCATGGTTAAAATTGCAATGCGTGCTGAAGAAGATATAGATTATAAGAAGCGTTTCAATATACAAGATGTAATTAAAAATCCCAACATTTCCGATGCTATTTCTCGTGCGACAGTTACTACAGCACATGATTTAAATGCAAAAATGATTATTACTGTAACCACTTCCGGTATTACCGCTAGAATGATCTCCAGATATCGTCCGGAATGCATGATTCTTGGCTGTACCACGGATCCAATGGTATGCAGACAACTTAACATGGCTTGGGGTGTCACTCCTCTTCTTATGGCAGTGGAACATGATACCTTCGAGTTGTTCGACCATGCAATTCAGGCTGTTGAAGATGCAGGTTATTTGGTGGATGGTGAGCTCGCTGTATTAACCGCTGGTGTTCCATTAGCTACTTCAGGTACAACTAATTTGATAAAAGTTCAAATTGCTGGCAGCAAGTATTAATTTACAAGGTACAGCTCTATGTATGCCATGCTGAATTTAATGCCATTTTAAATTATACCGGCACTCACATGAAATGCGCCAAAGTATACCCCCCTTATTCCCTTGTAATGAATGTAGTAATCTACAAAATGAATTTTAGATAGATTGGTTGTATTAAACAAAATTAATAAAAATGTCATTAATAAAAAGTGGAGGTTTATATAATCTCCGCTTTTTCTATTTCTGTCCTTCTTAAAGGTTTCTTATAAAATTAAATAACATAGATTAATGATTGATTAGTACACGCAATAATTTATTTACATAATTCACAAAATGCAATATCATTGTAAGTGGCATTATTATGTGAAATACTGTATAATTATTTGAAAGTAAGTCTTAATAATCGAAAAAGTTGGAGGTTGTAGGATGATATTGTCAGGTAAAGAAATTTTAAAACAGATAGGCAAATCAATTATTATTGAGCCTTTTGATGAGAAAAGAATAAATCCCAATAGCTATAATTTATCATTAGCTAATGAATTGTTAGTATATAATAACGAAATCCTTGATATGAAAAAGCCAAATTCCACACAGAAGATTATTATTCCTGAAGAAGGTCTACTCTTAAAGCCAAATACTTTGTATCTCGGGAGAACAAATGAATTTACAAGCACTAATCGATATGTTCCCATGCTTGAAGGTCGTTCTTCTACTGGTAGATTAGGTTTATTTATTCATATAACGGCAGGTTTCGGTGATATAGGTTTTTCAGGATTTTGGACATTGGAAATATTCTGCGTACAACCTATTATTATATATCCTAATGTTGAAATATGCCAAATATACTATCACGATATAGATGGCGAATATGATTTGTACACGAGTGGCAAGTATCAAAACAATACGGGAATACAGCCAAGTCTTATGTATAAAGACTTTGAAAAATAATATCAGTTGAAGAATTTAATATGATATGCAGAAGAAGAAAAGGAGAAATTACATGAGCCGAAAATTATTCACTGAATGGGCTATGGATATAGCGGAAGATAGCAAAATAAGAAGCACATGTCTTTCAAGACAAGTAGGTGCTGTAATAATAAAGGATAAGCAAATAATCGCAACAGGATATAATGGTGCTCCAGCAGGTGCTATTCATTGCACCGATATAGGCTACTGCGAAAGGAAAAATAGAGGTATTCCATCAGGGCAAGGTCTTGAGCTTTGTAGAGCCGGACACGCTGAGGCAAATGCTATAAATCAGTGTGCAAAGCATGGTACGAGCTGTAATGGGGCCACTCTTTATGTAACAACACAACCGTGCGTATTTTGCTGTATACATCTAATTCAAGCAGGAATTAAAAAAGTAGTTTTTAAAGGAGAATATCCAACAGGTCTTGGCTTACAGCTCCTAAAGGAAGCTGATATTCAATATTTAAGATATGAAGAAGCTTTAGAAATAGATATTAAAGACAATGAGATGAAGCACGAAATCGAGTTACTGAGAGTACACGATTTTTTAAACGTTCCAAAATCATATTAGTAAGCACTCTGTGGTCGCTGCCAAACGAATGCTCGATGCTTCCTGATTTAACTATCGACAATACAAACCACTGGGTAAAGAAATTAAAATAAATCTATAAAATATATTGATAAGTCATACTTTGGCTGTCTCGTGTTATAAGCTTTTGATAAGCCTGCATACGACAGCCTTTTTTATTGTATACTATTCATACACCTGCTTAATCATAAAGTTAGATAATGCTACTGTATATACTTAATTACTTTTAATAAATTTAGATGAAAGGGTGAATTCTATTGGTACCAGAAAAGAAATCAAGCCGTTGGTGGATTATATTTATTTTATATTTTATTGTTATTTTTGCTGCATTATTAGGATCAAGGCTACTTATTACGAATGATTATGTCATGGGCAGTATCCCCGGTATCCTTGTTTTATCAATTTGTTCGGCGCTTCCGCCAAGTATTGCAGGATATTTTAAGAAAAAGGTATTTTATGTGATATTCTCTATCTCTATCCTCATCGGTCTTATCTATGCTTTTTATGTGGCGCTTGGAGATATTGCTCCTGGATGGGGAACATTAACAAGTATCATTGGATATCTCTTCTTCGTAGGTATAGGATTAATTATTGCTCTCATAGTTGAAACACTATTAACTCTAATAAAATATTCTAAAAATAAATAAGATGATAAAGTTTGCCGGAGTAACACACAATGATATGCTTCCTCCAATGTAACAGATTTCAATATTTAATCTGTCTACTTTTAGAGGAGTCATATCACAATATGTTTCTCCGGCTTATTTTAATGCCAGCTGTTATAATCTTTAAAAATTTTAGTAAAGGTTTTAAAAGATAATTAATATTAAGCTTGGCTCTGAACAGTTACTATGATTTCGTTTTTAGTTCAGTAATGGCACTATCTACATCCATCCTATACTTGTCCCAGGCACCTTCATGTTCTACATAATAAAGTGGACATAGTTTACCAGTAACATCATAATGCCTTATGACATCCTCTGCTTCCAAATTAAATTCCACACAGAGTGCTGCCGTTAGGGAAACTAGGGATTCGTAAGTCTCTTGATTGAACTCTCCCGTAAGGTCAGAATGACAACATTCAATTGAAATGGTATCCTTATTTCTATCGTTGGAAGCATAAGACATCTCATTCAAAGGCAGACACTGTACTATTTCTCCTTCCAGCCCAATAATATAGTGACTACTGGCATAGGTGGTTCCTTTGACTCCTAATCCCTCAAAATAACTCCGATTATTATCAGCCGTAGTTCCTGGATTCGCGGTATAATGTACAACAATTCCTCTTACTCTTTCTAAATCTATCTGTGGTCTTGAATACTTATTTGGTGTTAAATAATTTATCCTAATATCTTCGCCATTTTGCAAGCTGACCGATAATTTTTCCGTCTCATTCTTTGTAAAGCCCATTCCCTGCAGATAGTTTCCCCTATAAAAAAATATAGCAAGAACTATAAAAACCATAGCTACACTAAAAACCAATAACCCCATGATATTTCTGCGTTTTCGTCTTCTTTTACGCCATTCCTCTTTTGATAATGTTTTGTTCATTTTTACAGTTGCTACCTCCCCTATAAAATAATCTACTTACATTAACAATGCTCTTACTACATTATAAAATTATAAACGATAAAAAGGCTAGGATATTTTCATTTTTTGAAAATTCCTGCCTTTTTATCCGCTTTTTTGTCTTTTATTATAATTTAATTACTCTAACTTTGCAGTTCGTTTCTTAATTGTTGCTTGATACTATCTAATTTATCAAGCAAAACAAGTTATTAACTGAGAAGTTTGCGTACTTATTCTTCTACACTGTAATTCGGTGCTTCCTTTGTAATATGAATGTCATGTGGATGACTTTCCTTCAAAGAAGCTGCAGAAATCTTAACAAATTTACCATTTTCCTGAAGGCTGGTAATATTCTTTGCTCCACAGTAACCCATACCTGAACGTAGCCCACCAATTAACTGGAATACCGTATCTTCTACGGTTCCTTTATAGGCAACACGTCCTTCTACACCTTCAGGTACTAATTTCTTAGCATCAGACTGGAAGTAACGATCCTTGCTTCCCTTTTCCATAGCTGCAATAGATCCCATTCCGCGATAAACCTTATATTTTCTACCTTGGAACAATTCAAAAGTACCTGGGCTTTCGTCACAACCTGCAAAGATACTTCCCATCATGCATACATTAGCACCTGCTGCCAAAGCCTTGGTTATATCTCCTGAGTATTTAATACCACCATCACCGATAATCGGGATACCATGCTTCTTCGCAACTTCATAGGAATTCATAATTGCAGTAATCTGTGGAACACCAATACCAGCAACAACTCTTGTTGTACAGATGGAACCAGGACCGATTCCAACCTTAACTGCATCTACACCAGCTTTAATAAGATCCAAAGTTGCTTCACCAGTAGCAACATTACCTGCAATAATTTGAACGTTTTTATATGCATCACGAACCATGCGTACTGTTTTTAATACATTAGCAGAATGTCCATGGGCAGTATCAATAACGATTGCATCAACTCTTGCTTTAACCAGAGCATCCACACGTTCCATAATATTATTTGTAATACCAACTCCGGCACCACATAAGAGACGCCCTTGTGAATCCTTCGCTGATAAAGGATATTTAATTTGCTTTTCAATATCCTTTATAGTAATAAGACCTTTTAGGTTTCCCTCATCATCCACTAGTGGTAACTTCTCCTTACGAGCTGATGCGAGAATTTTCTTAGCTTCCTCCAGAGTAATTCCTTCCTTTGCGGTAACTAACCCTTCTGTCGTCATAGATTCTTTTATTTTCTTTGTAAAATCTGTCTCAAATTTTAAATCACGATTTGTAATAATACCAACTAATTTCTTACCATTTACAGTAATCGGTACACCCGATATTCTGTATTTTGACATAAGTTCATTGGCATCCTGGAGTGTATGTTCCGGAGATAAATAGAAAGGATCGGTTATGACACCATTCTCTGACCTTTTTACCTTGTCAACCTCTTCTGCTTGCTCCTCGATTGACATGTTCTTATGAATAACACCAATTCCTCCCTGTCTTGCCATTGCAATTGCCATACGATTCTCAGTTACCGTATCCATACCAGCACTCATTAATGGAATATTTAACTTAATTGATTGGGTAAGATTGGTTGCCAGATCCACTTGATTCGGTATCACCTCAGAATATGCAGGTACTAATAATACGTCATCAAATGTAATTCCATCACCGATAATTTGTCCCATTCTGTAATCTCCTCACTTTCTGTTGTAGGATAGGCTCGTAAGTGTAAATAACAGAATGCATTCATCTTATAATGAATTAAGCTATCCTCTTCGATACCTATAGTTGATTATAAATTCATTGCCCCATATTTGTATGAGGCAATTTTTAATAGATTTTTAAAAGTATAACTAATTCATAGACTATTGTCAACAAAATCTACTATTCAATTTAGGTAATTTGCTCAAACTTTGCGCAAATTATCAACTGCGAAATTTGAGTAATTTATATTTTATAATATAATGCAAAAAACAACGGGTCACTCCACCCGTTGTTTTTATATCATCATGCAATTTTAGTACTGTACTAACTTTCTAGGATTCTTCTGCTTAATCATCGCTAGCATTTCCTCCGTAGGCTCAAATCTCACATAATATCTCTTATCGTCTTTACTAGCTATAATGATATATGCCTTCTTGGCCTTATCGCCGGAAGTGAAATCTCTTTTTTCAAACTGCTGATTTTTATAGCTATCCAGTGCGTGATTACTCTCTTGAGCTACGATTTCAACCTGCTCCATGTCTATTCGAAGGGCTGTCTTTCTTTTAGCTCCGGCTATGATACGATCGAAATCAATCTGTCCATCAACAAAAACATATTCAAATTCAACCTTCAACCTAGGCATTAAAAATACCAATGCTGCAATTATAATTACTCCCACAATTGCAAAGTAACTACCTAATAGAAGCATAAATGCTCCTAAAACAATTCCGATTATCATGAATGTACGTAACATCATAGTAGTCGAATTTTCTTTTCTCTTTACCCCAACTTCAGTATATAACTGATTCATCAGTTACCTCCTTAAACTTCAACAATCCAATTATGATTATCTTGTATTTTTCCTAATTGTATTCCTGTAACAGTATCATACAGTTTCTGACTTACTGGTCCAATACCACCATCTTTAATTTGCATTACACTATCTCCAAAACGAAGCTGCCCAACTGGTGAAATTACCGCTGCTGTACCTGTGCCCCATACTTCCTCCAAGGTACCACCCTTTGCTGCCTCATATACTTCATCAATTGAAATTCTACGCTCAACCGTTGGTAAGCCCCATTCTTTACAAAGAGTGATTACAGAGTCTCTTGTAACTCCAGGTAGAATACTTCCGTTCAATGCCGGAGTGACTACTGTTCCATCAATTTTAAAGAATATATTCATAGCTCCAACTTCTTCAATATACTTACGTTCCACACCATCCAGCCATAATACCTGTGAATAACCCTCTTCATGAGCCTTTACTTGCGCTTTCATGGATGCCACATAATTTGCTCCAGCCTTGGCCTCTCCAATTCCGCCAACTACCGCTCTGACATATTCATCTTCGATCCATATTTTCACAGGGTTTAAGCCTTCCGGATAATACGCTCCTACAGGTGATAAAATAATCATAAATAAATAGCTGTCGGAAGGTCTTACTCCTAAAAATGGGTCGGTCGCTATAATAAATGGTCTGATATAAAGTGAGGTTCCCGGCTTGGTTGGTATCCATGCATCATCAACCTCAACCACTGTCTTAATTGCCTGTAAGAAATCCTCTTCGTCTATTTCCGGAATACAAATTCTATTGTTGGTTTTATTGGCTCTTTCAATATTCTTGTTTGGTCTAAATAATAAAGTTCTGCCGTCCTCTGACTTATATGCCTTTAATCCTTCAAACATTTCCTGTCCATAATGGAAGACCATAGCAGATGGCTCTAAATTCAGTGGCTGATAGGGAATCACTCGTGGATCAAACCAACCTTTTCCCACCTCATAATTCATAATAAACATATGATCGGTAAAAATCGTTCCAAATTTTAATGGATTATTGGCTTCTGGTAATGCCTTAGGACTGTTGGTTTTCTCAATTCTGATATTAAGCATCTTATCATCCTTCCTTATGAAACTGGTATGTTTAATTGCGATAAACTGGTTTCTTTGTGAGTTTATCAGCTTTTTATATACCCTTTATAGTAGTATTACCAGTGAAATATTTCAAGTCTTTTCTCAGATGTTTTATAATGATTTCATATTTCTATTATAACTATGGTTTATGGAAGGATTCTAAGCTTTACTTCAGTTTTATCTTTTCTGTTTCTCGTATCTGCAAAAGGTATAACAAAGATCATAATAAGTATGCTCCTCTGTCTCTTCTGCTAATACCCAGTCTTCCATTTCATCCAGATTCGGAAAATAAGTGTCTGCCAGATAAGAATAATCAATTTTTGTTACATGCGCAACAGTGCAATAAGGTAGAAGCTGCTTATAAACACTGGCTCCGCCAATGATATAGATATCTTCTGGCTTATACCCCTTAACTGCCTCAAGTACCTCCTCAATGCTATGTACTACAATAGCATCCTTTACTTTATAATCTTGTTTTGTAGAAATAATAATGTTTGTCCTATTCTTTAAGGGAAGACCTCCTGGAAAGGTACTAAGTGTATTCCTTCCTGTAATAACAACTTTGTTCGTGGTTACATCCCTAAAAAATCGTTGATCCGCTGGTATCTTAACAAGTAAATCATTCTGATATCCAATCGCCCAATTTTTATCAACTGCAACAATAAGATTCATATTTTCTCCTTCCCCAAGTACTAAACAGCGACTGGTATATTCTCAACCTTCGGGCCATACTTGTAGTTATTAAGCGCAAAGTCCTCCACGGTAAATTGGTAGAAATCCTTAATTTCCGGATTCATCCAAAAGGTAGGGGCATCATAGGTGGGTCGCTCAATTAACTCTTTTATAATCGGTATATGCCTGTCATAAATATGTGCATCTGCAATAACATGCACCAACTCTCCAACCTCTAAATCACAAACCTGTGCAAACATATGCACTAGCACTGCATATTGGCATACATTCATTGTATTCGCTGCTAAGATATCATTCGAACGTTGATTTAGTATTGCATTTAATACCAGCTTACTGCTATCCGGTCGTTTTGTTACATTGAAAGTCATGCTATAGGCACAGGGATATAAATTCATTTCGCTCAAGTCTTCATGTACATAAATATTAGTCATAATTCTTCGGCTGTAAGGATTGTTCTTTAGATCAAAGATAACACGATCCACCTGATCCATTTCACCTTCCTTATATTTATGTTTTACGCCGAGCTGATACCCATATGCTTTTCCAATGGAGCCGTTCTCGTCTGCCCAAGAATCCCAGATATGACTGTTAAGTTCGTTTACATTATTTGATTTCTTTTGCCATATCCACAGAATCTCATCTATACAAGTTTTAAAAGCTGTCCTTCTTAAAGTCAGTGCCGGAAATTCCTTTGATAAGTCATAACGATTTACTACACCAAACTTCTTAATGGTATAGGCAGAGGTTCCATCCTCCCATTTCGGTCTGACCTTCTCCCCTTCTGTGCTGAACCCATTCTCTAAAATGTCTTTGCACATGTCAATGAAAATTCGATCTGCTGCACTCATGAAATGCTCCTTTCCTAACTCTTCTTAAAACATTTTACCTTACTGCGCTTTTTAAGGCAAGAAAAAACATTCGTATCAGCCAGTCATTGTTTGGGGGAATCACTGGTCTGATACGAATATCTATGTCAGTTAACTTGTAAGCTTAATTATTTAATTATAACTTTATCATCTGTTCCTGGGCAAAGAGTTTTATATTAGAGGCATTCACATGCTTCTTAATCAATCCATCTCGAATCTCAACCAGCGTAGGAGCTTGCATTATACTGAAGCTACGTGCTAAATCTGAATTCTCTTCTGCATCAACAATAGCATACGTGATACCACTAAGCGCTTCTTTCGCTATATGACAGTTTGGACAGGTCTTGGTAGTAAAGAGATATAAGCCGTCTTGTATGTCACCTTCCTCTTTTGCTGCAGCTATCTGTGCTCTACTTTCTGCACTATCCGTAGCACTTATATTTTCAGTGTCATAAAGCCTACGATTTTCATATTCCTGTGCTTTCCCAGGATTCCAGTTCTGCACCGGTCTATAATAACCAGTAATTCTGCTGTAAACCTCAGCAACCTCGCCACAGTGAGGGCAATTAAACTGCTCCCCTACTAAATAGCCATGAGTCTTGCATACAGAGTAGGTAGGTGACATGGTATAATAAGGTAATTTATAATTGCTTGCGATAGCTCTTACCAGCTTAGCAGCCGCCTGCCAATCCGGAAGCTTTTCTCCCAGGAAGGCGTGGAATACAGTTCCAGAAGTATAGAGCGTCTGTAACTCATCTTGAATATCCAATGCTTCAAATACATCTTCTGTATAACCAACCGGCAAATGCGAGCTATTGGTGTAGTAAGGGGTATCTCCATCCTTACCAGCAGTTTTAATATCCGGCCAACGCTTACGGTCAAACTTCGCCAGACGATAGGTTGTTGATTCTGCAGGCGTAGCTTCTAGATTATATAAATCTCCATATTGCTCCTGATAATCGGATAAACGTTCTCTCATATAGTTTAAAGTCTTAATCGCAAACTCTTTCGTCTTCTTATGAGTCATATCTTCTCCAAGCCAGTTTGCATTCAACCCAACTTCGTTCATACCAATTAATCCGATGGTTGAGAAATGACTATCAAAGGAACCTAGATAACGCTTGGTATATGGATATAATCCCTCCTGTAAAAGCTTGCTGATAACTCCTCTTTTCACTCTTAAGGAACGGGTCGAAATCTCTAACATACGGTCAAGACGCTGGAAAAAGTCCTTTTCATCCGCTGCCAGGTATGCAATACGAGGCATATTAATTGTAACAACGCCAATGGAACCTGTACTCTCTCCTGAACCAAAGAAGCCACCTGTCTTTTTGCGCAATTCTCTTAGGTCAAGTCTTAGCCTGCAGCACATAGAGCGAACATCACTGGGCTCCATATCGCTGTTAATATAATTGGAGAAATAAGGTGTACCATATTTTGCAGTCATCTCAAATAAAAGACGATTGTTCTCAGTATCTGACCAATCAAAATCACTTGTAATGGAGTAGGTAGGGATCGGGTATTGGAAGCCTCTTCCGTTCGCATCGCCCTCAATCATAATCTCAATGAAGGCTTTGTTCACCATGTCCATTTCTTTCTTACAATCCTTGTATTTAAAATCAACTTCCTTGCCACCAATGATACAGGGTAATTCTGCCAAATCGCTTGGAACTGTCCAGTCCAAAGTAATATTAGAGAACGGAGCCTGTGTTCCCCAACGGCTGGGTGTATTAACACCGTAGACAAAAGACTGAATGCACTGTTTTACTTCTTTATAACTTAAATTGTCAGCCTTAACAAACGGTGCTAAATAAGTATCAAAAGAGGAGAACGCCTGAGCACCCGCCCATTCATTCTGCATAATTCCCAAGAAATTCACCATTTGATTACATAGGGTAGATAAATGACTAGCTGGTGAAGAGGTAATCTTACCAGGTATTCCACCAAGTCCTTCTTTAATCAACTGCTTCAGCGACCACCCTGCACAATAACCTGTTAACATGGATAAATCATGTAAATGAATATCCGCATTACGGTGAGCCGCAGCAATCTCTTCATCATAGACTTCGGAAAGCCAATAGTTAGCGGTAATGGCACCTGAATTATGTAAAATCAGTCCACCTACAGAATAGGTAACTGTTGAATTCTCTTTTACTCTCCAATCCTCTTCGTTAACATAGCTGTTAACTATCTCTTTGTAGTCAAGAATTGTTGATTTCATATTACGAATTTTTTCTCTATTTTTACGATAAAGAATGTACGCTTTTGCAACCTCTGTATATCCGGTTTGCTCCAATACTTTCTCCACGCTGTCTTGTACATCTTCAACATGAATTGTTTCATCTTTAATCTTTGTTTGGAAATCTGATGTTACTCGAAGTGCTAATAAACTGATAATCTCGTCGGTGTAAAATTTTTCTGTCGCCTTAAATGCCTTTGTAATAGCTTCACTAATCTTCCCCAGGTTGAATTCTGCTATCTGTCCATCTCTTTTTATTACATTAATCATATGTAACTGGCTCCTTCCCCTTTTTTTACTTAAGAAATATCAAGAACTTCAATGCTTTAATATTACCAGATATCGCCATGTTCGTCAACATAAAAAATACCAGATATATGTTTATTTTTCACCACAAACACAATATCTAGTATTTAATATAGTATCAATTACCTATTATTTTTTTCGAAATAATACCGATAAATTTATAATAGTTCAGCAATATTTTTAATATAATATCAAATGAATTTGTACCAAAAACTTGTAAGGCCTTCTGCCTAAGCAAACTACAGTGAACCATAGTCAAGCTTATGTCTGAACTGTTATTTCTTATTACAATCCTTGGTAAACGTCCTTGGGTACATATGCCTTTACAAAAATACCATCCTGAACATATTCCTCTTCTAATAACTGTCCATATTTTCGTATCAGCTGTATTTTACCTGCATCCTGATAGGAGAATAATTTTTCGATTAGAACTTTCTGCTCGTTTAATATCTTTTCTATCTGCTCTAATAACTTATTAACGTCTGCTCCTGTCTTGGCTGATATTTTAACAGTATAATCTGCCTTGTGATCCTTAATAATCTGAGAGGCTTCTAATTTATCCTGTTTATTAAAAGCAGTTATGATTACCTTGTCCTGAATTCCCAGTTTGTTAAGAGTTTCATAGACAATGTGCATCTGTCGGTCTACATCGGGATTGGAGCTATCCACCACATGCAAGATAATATCCGAATATTTTGCTTCCTCAAGAGTACTACGAAACGCTTCTATTAAATGATGCGGAAGTTTACGAACAAATCCGACGGTATCTGTAAAAAGTACCTGCTGACCATTCTCAAATTCATAAGTTCTAGTAGTTGGGTCAAGAGTAGCGAAAAGTTTATCTTCCTCCAGCACTCCTGCATGTGTTAAATGGTTAAGTAACGTAGATTTACCAGCATTGGTATAACCAACAATCGCAATAACAGGAACTCTGTTCTTGCTTCTTAAACTTCTAGAGGTTTCTCTGTTTTGTTTTATTTCCTCCAACTCATGTTTCAGCTGTGAAATTCGATCATTGATTAATCGACGATCCATCTCAAGCTTTTTCTCTCCGGGTCCCTTCGTACCGATTCCACCGCCCAGTCTTGAAAGAGAATTTCGTAGACCAATTAAACGGCTGGATCGATATTTCAATTGCGCTAGCTCTACTTGAATTTTACCTTCTCTGGTGGAAGCTCGATTGGCAAATATATCGAGTATAATTACCGTACGATCTAAAACCTTCATCTGAAGTGCATTTTCAAGATTTCTAAGCTGCGCTGGTGACAACTCATCATCACAAACGATACCTGTGGCATTCATTTCCACTGCCAATGCCTTTACTTCATCTATTTTACCTTTTCCAATATAGGTGCCTGGATGAACTCTTTCACGATTTTGAATAATCTTTCCTACCGTAACAGCACCAGCTGTCGCTGCAAGCTCTTCCAGTTCGTCTAGGGACTCAACGGTATCATCACTGTCTGCGGAGGCAACTCCCACTAAGACAAACCTCTCAATCTCATCCTTAATATCATACATTTGCGCCATATGTGCCTCCATTCTGCTGTTAAAACTTTATAGCTTTAATTATTATGCCAACCTTTACTAATCCGCTGCGGTTATTAGTCTACTGTCAATAAATAATGCCTCCCTAATAGCTTCCTTATCACCGGGGTAGTTTACTTGATATTTCGCTAATCTAATATCTGCTTCCTCGAACTTACCAAGGTTCTCGTAGGCTACAATTTCATTTCTTTGAAGTACCTGTATTGTTGGAGCTTCCTTAAGAGCAAGTCCTTTTTCTATAAATTCAAGCGCTTCTACAGCATTATTCTGCTTTAGTTTGCAGATTGCCATCTGATTATATACTTTTGCCGTAACAAGTTCTCCACTTTTTAAGTATAAATCATAATAATAGATTGCTTTTGTGTAATCCTTTTCAAGTCGATAGCTTTCACCAATATAATAATATGCCTCTAAAAATCCATTACCATACGCTTCTTCTAACTCTGTACGAGCATCCTTATAATTTCCTTGAAGAAAATGAAATTTAGCAACATTATAGTTATCCTCTGTTGTAGCCGCTGTAATTTCCAGAGCTTCAGATATTGCTTCTAATGCTCCTTTTTCATCACCATAATCGGCTAATAGGTAGTATTTTCCGAAGTGATATTCATAATTCTTTGAATCTAAAGAAATTGCTTTATTATAATCCTCTAGGCTTTTATTATCTTCTTTCAACTGCTTATAACAGCTTGCCCTTTTTGCATATGCCTGTGCAGGTTTTTTCTTATTCTCAATAATTGTTGTATAGGCAGCTACTGCTTCCTCATATCGCCCAACTCCATACATGGCATCAGCCATATAGTACAAGATATCCATGTCTAAACTATCTAGCTCTTTTATCTCCAGTGCTTTGTTGAACTCTTCAATTGCCATTTCATCCTGTTGCATTAAAAAATAAGCAATACCTCTCGCTCTAAAAACTTTTTTATTGTTTTCCCGAACAATCAGCATATCTTTTTCCGAATAAGCTTGATCTAGCTGTATAAGAGCTTCCTCGTACTTCTCTTGTGCAATGAGTGCCAAACTATAATCAATTTGGTAGTCTGCCCGATTTGGATTCTGTTCAATTGCAGATGCAAAGCTTTCTATTGCCTTAACCAGGTCTCCCTTCTCAAAGCTTTTCTTTCCATCCTTATAATAACTGTCTGCCGAGCTACAGCCAGCCATCATGACTATGATAATTAGTATTCCTATAGAAAGAAGTCTTTTCTTCATCTCCATTTCCTCCGTGGTAAAACCATATCAATCCGCAATATCTTGTATTCCTGTATAATTATACTACATAATCCATGATTTTACAACAGTTCAGCCCTGCAAATTTATGATACAAATTCACGATATAATGCAAAGATAAAAGTTAATAGTTCAGAACCAATCAAACTATATAAAAATCAGCTTTGAACGTTTGCTTTCGAATGGATCTTCATACTCTATAAAAAATAGGAATCAGCATATGAAGTATGTTGATTCCCATTCCTTTAAATTATCTTGTGTAAACACTATTACAATTATAATCAATTAATATAATCAACCAAAAATAGAGAAAGACAGGAAGATTGTTGCTGTTAAAGAAGCAACCAAGGTAACCACGGTGATCTGTGTATTGATGGAGGGACCAGCGGTATCCTTAAATGGATCACCTACGGTATCTCCAACAACACCCGCCTTATGTGCTTCCGAGTTCTTTCCGCCATTATGACCTGCTTCAATGTATTTTTTGGTATTATCCCAAAGTCCACCTGAATTGGACATGAATAGTGCAAATAGTAACCCGCTTACGATATTGCCAGTGATAAAACCACCAATTGCTTGAACACCTCCAACAAATCCAACCACCAATGTGGTTACAATAACGATAACACCAGCAGGTATTAGTTCTGCAATAGCACCCTTTGTTGCGATTTCAATACATTTATCGTACTCTGGGACAACACCTTCTTTACCTTCCTTCAGTCCAGGGATTTCCTTGAACTGACGGTGTATCTCTGCAACCATTCTCTGTGCATTCCTGTCTACACCAAGCATTAACATTGCCGAGAACAAAGCTGGAATTGCTGCACCAATCAATAAGCCGAAGAACACTACCGGATTAATAATATCAAAACCTGTGATATGCTCAATTGTTGTCTCACCTTTAGCGATTAATTCATCGATACCTGTATTAACCTCACTCATAAAGGCACCGAGAAGCGCGATTACAGTCAAGCCAGCTGCACCAATCGCAAAACCCTTTGTTACTGCCTTTACTGTATTACCTGCACTATCCAGAGTATCTGTTATTTCAAGAGCTTTGTCTCCCAGGTTACCCATTTCCACCAGACCACGAGCGTTGTCAACGATTGGACCATAAGCATCATTACTAATAATCATACCTACGATGGAGAGCATACCAACTGCAGCCATAGAAATACCAAACATGCCATAGGTCATAGGTCCATTTGCACCAAGGTTATCTCCTAGTGGTTTGCAAATATTATAAGCAGCGAGTGCCGAGATACCAATTCCGACCATGGACGGAAGCGCGCTCATAAGACCATAGGAAATTCCCGATAATATTGTAAAGGCTGGTCCGGACTCACAAGCCTTTGCTACTGCTCGTACTGGAGGTTTATTGTCATTGGTAAAGTAGTCGCTAGCCAAACCAATGATTACGCCTACAGCAAGACCAATTGCGCTGGCACCCCAAATTCTCCATTCAAAATCAAAAACCCAGGTGGCTGCTGCTGTTAAAATACCAAAAATAATGGTTGTAACATATGTATTACTATTTAAGGCTCTGGTTGGATCACCGCCCTCTTTCATCCTTGCAGTTAAAACGCCAATAATAGAAGCAAATAAACCAATGGCTGCATAGCAAAATACCATTGCTACATTCATACTTCCACCAAGTGCTTTATCCAGTGCCACTGCCATAACCAAAGCAGCTGCCATGGAAGCAACATTGGAATCAAATAAATCTGCACCCATACCTGCCACATCACCAACATTATCGCCAACATTATCTGCAATAACCGCAGGATTTCTTGGATCATCTTCTGGAATACCAAGTTCTACTTTACCACATAAATCCGCACTGATATCCGCGGTCTTTGTAAAGATACCACCACCTGCTTTTGCAAATAATGCCATTGAACTTGCACCAAAGCTAAAGCCAAGTAAAGCCGTTGTATTATCTGTCAGTAACAAAACCAAGGTTACACCGAGAAGGCTTGATCCTACAACTGCCATTCCCATTACAGCTCCTCCACGAAAACCTGACATAAAGGAAGGCTTAATTCCCTTTGTGGCTGTCTCTGCAGCCTTTACATTTGCTATTGTTGCTATTGTTATACCTATCTTACCTGCAATACCAGAGAATACAGTACCGAATATGTAAGATACAGCCATCAAAACATTTTCTAATATATCACCTTTCCAGATTGGTGAAGGTAAAAATATCAGAATTACAATTGCTGCTACTGCACAAAACTTGGCTAGAGTTTTGTACTCCTTTGCTAAAAATGTGTTTGCTCCATTACGGATCAAGGTGCTAACCTCTGCGATCCTCTGATTTGAGGAGGGCTGTTTTTCCACCCACTTGTATAACCAGAAAGCTGCTGCAAATGCCAGTACTGATATTACAATGGATGCAATTTGAAATGCTAATAAATCCAAAATGCTCATCTCCTTTTCATTTTTTAAGCAAAAAAACGCTTTGGGAAAAATTGTATCACTTTTATATAAATTGTGCAATACACATTCTTTACAATTATTATTTTGGGTAATTATTAACAATTATAATTATGCATATCACTGTATATCGCCATTATATTATAATATTTTAACAACAACTAATACTATTTATAATGCATTCTGTCGTTTGGGAATGTATAGTGTTTTAATTTTGCTTTTTTTGCATTATAACTTTAGGTTAATTTACACAAAGTCATATAAAAGTATCAAAAAATCAAACATAGTTAGGTGCAAACGTAACACCCAAAAAACTAGTTTTACAGATCCCATGATTGTTAAAAAAATATGCTTTTCGACTAAAAAATTTTGAAATTGATTGACACAACTTATTAAAATAAGCTACAATAGAACCAATTTCATGTATTTGTCCTTTTAAAATTTTAATGAAATTTTATGTGAATTATCTGCACTTTACGGGTAATTTTTATTGATTTTATTTACATAATTTTAAAATAGACATTACCACCCTAAGGAGGACTATTTTTATGGATTTCTTATTGTCAGGCATTATGGCCATTACGCCACAGCAATGTGTCATGTATGTCATTGGTGCATTACTGATTTATTTAGCAATTGAAAAAGGCTTTGAACCAGCATTGCTTTTACCCATGGGATTTGGAGCTATTCTCGTTAATATCCCTTTTTCCGGAGTAATTGATCAATATGTTGAAGGTGTTGGCAATACTCATGGTATTATCCAGTGGCTTTTTGAAACAGGAATAGAAGCCTCCGAAGCTCTGCCTATCTTACTGTTTATTGGTATAGGTGCTATGATTGATTTCGGACCGTTGCTATCCAATCCTAAGATGTTCCTATTTGGTGCTGCTGCTCAATTTGGTATCTTTATCACCATCGCATTTGCAGTATTATTAAACTTTGATTTGAAAGACGCCGCTTCCATTGGTATCATTGGTGCTGCAGACGGTCCAACTTCCTTACTTGTATCACAGATGTTAGACTCAAAATACATTGGGGCTATCGCCGTCGCCGCCTACTCCTATATGGCATTAGTTCCTATTGTTCAGCCTCTTGCTATTAGAGCTGTTACAACAAAAAAAGAACGATTAATTAGTATGGACTATAATCCAAAATCGGTTACAAAGCTAACCAGAATTCTCTTTCCAATTATCGTTACCTTAATTGCTGGTTTAATTGCACCTCAATCAGTTGCTCTAGTAGGGTTCTTAATGTTTGGTAACTTAATCAGAGAATGCGGTGTTCTTGGTTCCTTATCCGATGCAGCTCAGAATAATTTGGCTAACTTAATTACTTTACTTCTTGGTATTACTATTTCTTTCAGTATGCAAGCAGAGGCTTTTGTAAATGTTGATACCTTATTAATTATGTGCTTAGGTCTTGTTGCCTTTGTCTTCGATACTATTGGTGGCGTTTTATTTGCAAAGTTCCTAAACCTCTTTTTAAAGAAGAAGATCAATCCAATGGTTGGTGCTGCCGGAATATCTGCCTTCCCTATGTCAGCACGCGTTGTACAGAAGATGGGTCTGAAAGAAGATCCTTCCAATCACCTTCTGATGCATGCCATAAGTGCTAACGTATCCGGTCAGATTGGTTCTGTTATTGCCGGTGGTGTTGTAATTAAACTTGTAGGTGATATTTTAAATACAATAGGGTAAAGGAGGAACGATATGAACACAGAAAATTTAGGTTATGCATTAGAGATTATGGGAAAAGGTATGGCTTCCATCTTCCTTGTTATTATTATCCTGACCTTGATTGTAGTAATACTTGGTAAGGTTACAAATATCAAATTCAAAAGAAATAAAAAAGCAGAATAATATAAATATAAGGAAAAAAAGAACGGCTTCCCTGACTATGCGGGAAGCCGTTTTTAATCATTTTTATAACTCATTCAATAATATCATTAAAACCATTCCGTTTAATTAGCCCAATGCCACGTCTAATAACATCATTACTGCAAAGCCTGCCATACAACCAAGGGTTGCAATATTTGAGTGATGTCTTTCCAGCTGCGCTTCTGGGATAAGTTCTTCCACAACTACATAAATCATGGCTCCAGCTGCAAAAGATAATGCATAAGGTAACAAAGGTTTCATTGCAATAACTGCTAAGGCACCAATAACACCAGCAATTGGTTCAACTATTCCGGATGCCTGCCCATAGAGAAAGCTTTTCTTCCTGGATAAACCCTCTCTTCTTAATGGTACGGATACCGCTGCTCCTTCCGGGAAGTTCTGAAGCCCAATACCTAAGGCAAGTGCGATTGCACCAGCTAACGATGCAACTGGGGAGTTTGCCGCTGCTCCAAAAGCTACGCCTACCGCTAATCCTTCTGGAATATTATGAAGGGTAATTGCCAGTACGAGCAATACGCTGCGCTTCCATCCAGTCTTTACACCTTCCGGCTCCTCTTCTGGACCAAAATGAAGATGAGGCATAATAATATCCACTAACCATAGAAAAATACCACCTGCCAAAAATCCAACAACTGCAGGTACCCAAGCTATCATTCCAGCTTCCTCTGCCATTTCGATTGCAGGGTTAAGTAATGACCAAAAACTAGCAGCAATCATAACACCTGCTGCAAAACCTAGCATGCCATTTAATACGTTTTTCTTAATTGTTTTAAATATGAATACCGTTGCTGCTCCAAGCGCTGTTACAAACCAGGTAAATAGAGTTGCAATCAAGGCTTGTAGGACGGGATCTAAAGATTGAAACCATTCCATACTATAATCTCCTAACTTTTTTCATTTCAAATATATGATTAAAAAATAAATAATTGTGGTTAATTAAATTATATACTATTATCTTAATCATATCGTATACTTTTGTCTAGAGCAAAATATAACAGTAATGATTCCTAATATTGAATTCTTTTTGTTATCTATGAATAAACCGTCTCATATAAATATTTCGCATAGAAACCTGCAACATTAATACCAGTTGTCGCCTCCATTGCACCAAAGAAGGCATTGGAATTCACCTCGCATACAACAGGTTCTCCTGTTTCATCGATTAAAAGGTCTATACCACAGTAATCCAGCTTAAGTATGTCTGCCACCTTCTCTGCTAAATTCTGAAAATTCACTGGTAATTCATAAGGGATTGCTTTACCTCCCAGCTCTATATTAGAACGAAAATCTGTTTCAGATGTTCTCATCATACAAGCCACCGCTCTACCACCTATCACAATGACCCTTACATCTCTTCCTTTCCCATTGCCAATCATTTTTTGAAATAAATGCTCTTTACATTTCACCTTCCCCATATAGAAAAGGAGTTCTTCTCTGTTACTCACCCTGTATACCCCTGTACCAAGAGAGCCATAGCATTCTTTTATCACACAGGGGTAGCCTAGCTGTTTCTCCACCAACTCTACTCGTTCGAAAGCTAATTCCAGTGGGGCCTCCTGATAATAACACAATAAGCCAGGAATGGTATCCGGCATAGGAATCCCATGGTTAGCAAGTCTAATATGTGTCTCCATTTTATCATCACATACCACAATTGACTCATGTCGGTTAAATATCCGGATGCCCGCTTTTTCTAATAACGCGGAACTATACTTGTCTTTATCCAAGTAGACTATAAAGTCATAATCTTTTACATAAGCTTCTATCTTACCTGCTATAATCATTGCAGTATCCATACTATTTGGTCTAATATCCACCTCTACATCCAGCTTATTTAGCTCCTCTTTCAGCCTATTCGGTTGATGTTTATGAGATTCTAGTTTGCTAAATGCATTTACTAGAATGAGTGCTTTTTTCATTATGTCACCTTTTTCCTTCAGTAAAATCTATGGTGTATCAAATATCACTTTAAACTTAAAAAGGATTCGAACTTCCTTGGAATGAAATTCAAATCCTTTCATACATTGAAATTTATCCTTATAATTTTTGACCACAAGAGGTACAGAATAATGCTTCCTCATTAACGGAAGCTCTGCATTGAGGACAAATTTTTTCAATATTTACTGTTGTTTCAACTGATACAACTACTGCTGCACTGACTTTAGTTCCACAGCTGGAACAAAAAATGCTACCAGATGCCATTTCCGCACCGCAGGTCGTGCAGTTTGTTACGCCTTTGATGGTATTGATTTCAGCCTTTAATTGTTGAATTCGATCCAAAGCTGCTTTTACAATATTAATTTGAGCCACATGAACATCATCAGTTAAATCTTTATGTTCTTCATAATAGGTACGTCCCAGTTCAATAAAAGCTTTATTAACTATTTCTTCCTGTGTATTGATCTGTCCGTTCAGGCCTGATATTTCTGCAAGATCCTTTGCCTTTTTTACTACATCTTTACTCTTAGTTGAGATTGTTTCTCCAACTTTATCAAAAAAAGCCATGTATTTGCCCTCCTACTTAATTTTAATACGTTTGCTAACGATACCCACCTACGTTTTATCTTTATTTGTAACTGCCCAGAACCAAGGAGATGATTTAATAAATTTACTGCGAAAGCTTGCTTTCTAAAGATAATTTTTATACAAGCTGAAACGACAAGTCATTTCACTTGTCATGAATGTTACTGTTTGGCGAGAGTCAAACAGCGAGGAACCGCAGGTTTTCGGGCTTGGTTCTAAATAGCTACCTTTATTTTAATATTATATTATTCTTACAATTTCTTCAAGGACATATTGGTTGTATTTTCTATTTTAATAAAATATGTTCCCCTATAAAAGTACAAAATAAAGCACCCCTATGGATTTCTAAAAACCAATTGGGATGCTTTATTATTTGCTTTTTATTTGCAGTGTAATTTACTTTTATCCTTATACGCTTCTTATATCAATTACTTCGGTTCTTGTATAAGTTACATTTTCAGGCACCTGATTAGCTACAAGATAATTGTAGAGATAAATAATAGGATCGTGTCCTTGACCGAATGGATCTTGTCCCATGGCCTTGTATACAACACCTTTTCTAATTAATTCAATAATCTCATCATCATAATCAAAACAGAAGATCTTTACTTTACCAACCATATGTAATTCTTCAATTGCCCTTGCAGCACCTGGCACACCAGTACCAACAATGATAATTCCGTTCGTATTTGGCTGCTCATATAAAATTTCTTTTAGCTTTTTATTAACAAGTCCATTAATGGTGACATCGGATACTTCAGCCACAATACTAATATCCTTGAATTTTGATAAGGCTTTCTTTGCATGTTCACTTCGAATTTGGTTAATTGATGAGGTTGTATCACCCTTAAATATAATTACACGACCCTCTTCATCAATACCTCGAGCTAACATTTCACCTGCCAGAGATCCAACTTTCTTTATATCCGGTCCAAAGTAAGAAAGTCTCTTTATACCTTCTGCAAAGTCACAATTGTAAGACATAACTGGTATATTTCTCGTATTTGCTCGATCAACAAATTGTTTAGCATCCTTAAGAAATCCCGGAAGAATAAGTCCATCACAATTGTTGTCTATCTTTTCTAACAAACTTTGAACAAATTCATTGTCTTCCTTTTCAAAGGTAATCAACTCAATATCTACATTCTTGCCTTTTAATTCAGTTTGTGCATAGAAAGCACCCTGTCGAACAGCTTCCCAGAAGGAATTATCAGCTGGGCTTACCATTACAATCTTAAGAGGTTTAGTACTTGCAGCTGCAACTGGATCAACTGATGTCTTATATCTCTTTAATAGAACTTCAATGCTGGATAACATCTTCTTTAAGGATTGTGCCTGGTTACTAATTTCTTCATTTTCAGCAAGCTCTTCCTGTGTTACTGCTGCCACATCCTCTGTAATACTAGAAATTTCATTGGATACATCATATAAAATTGAGCTCTGTCTACTAATGCCAATGGTATTCTCACTAATCATTCTGGACTCTTCATATACAGTCTTAACGTCAGAATTCAGGATGTTTGCATTCTTATTAATAATATCAAAGGATTCATTTACAGAAGCAAATATAGTTTTACTTATATTAAAGCTGGTATTTACATTATTAAGAGACTCACTTACTTTTGCATTACTCTTCATTACGTTATCTAATAGTTTGTTAATCTGTGTAACGCTGTCCCTGGTCTGATCAGATAACTTATTCATTTCCTGAGCAACTACACGGAAGCCTCTGCCTGCATCTCCTGCTCTTGCAGCCTCAACCTGTGAGTTAAGGGATAAGAGACGTAATTGTTCGGTAATGTTAATAATGAGAGAACCAAATTGATTAATGTCGGAAAGATATGATTTTAAGTTAGCAATAAAGGAGGTCGTATCAGCCAGGTTCGTTGAAATCACTTCCATCTGCTCATTGTATTTACCAAGATGGGCAGTACCATCGGAAGTTAATTTCACTGTATTCTCCACGAAACTATCCAGGCTAGCCAAGGTGGTGGTAATTTTAGCAGCACCTTTACTTACAGCTTCAATGCCTTCCAGTGACTCCTTCGCATTCTTTAACTGCTCCTGTGCTTTTTCAGCAACTGTGGTCATATTTGCTACTATCTGCTCATTTCCTTTATAACTCATGTCGATGCTCTTGGTTACTTTATCAACTGCATCGGACAAAATAATTACATTGCTTTTCGTGGACTCGATATAACTAAGAAGATTACGTTTCATATCGTCAACTGCAGAGGTAAGCACCTCAAGTCCTTTGGTTTTACCCGAGGTGATATCATTAATATTAAGATTACCTTGTGACAACATTACTGCACTCTCATCAATAATATCAATGGAACGGAAAAATCGGATAAACAGAAACAATAAATACCCTATAGAAACCATCATAATAATAAGGCCAATCGGAAGCAGAACCGATGCAACATCAGCGCTAATAAATCGTATTACCAGCAATAGCAGGGATAGACCAAGATTTAAAGCAATAATAAGCAGCATCTGAGATCTTGTACTTTTTAATAAGCGGTTAATCATTTGTTTCATTAAGAGTTATTCCTCCCTTTAAGATAGTTTCTTAAACCTTTACGTTATAAATAATTATAACCTTTGCCCCCATACGTCCCTCCATTAAATTTATGAAAGTACGCAAAAAATTTCCCTCTCCAAACTGAATTATATTAATTAATTGTTCCATTGGATGAGAGATTTGTTAAAATACCTTTTCTACTTTGTCGCAAAATACTACATTTTATCAAAATATAGGTATTTCTACTTACACTTTAATCTTATATACGAAATTTGTCAAGAACTTTACTTGTTCTAATTGAACAAAAATAATTGTATTATTATTATATTTACAACATTATGCACAAAAAAATAACCCGTTTATATGCACTTAATACAAGCAGGTAAATTAAACCACTCAACTAACTATTTTATCTATGCATAAAAGCATTTTTATCCTCTTTAAAATGTATATTTATACCACCTATCTGTTCAAAAGGTAAATTGATAAATTCAAATACCCTGCAAAGGTAACCCAGAGCAAATATGGAATTTGCAAGTAAGCAGCCAGGGGATTAATCTCTCGAAATGTTTTGATCATTAATATAATCAGTACCCACAATGCTACTAAAATAGCAAATGCTAATAGATAATTTTGTTGGTTAAAAAATACTAAGGACCAACAAAAATTTACTATCAATTGAAGTGCATAGATTAGTAGAGCTTGGTCCTTTTCTTTTGAATCAGAGGTATAGATTAAATATGCCGAAATCCCCATAAGGATATAAAGAATCGTCCATACAACAGGGAATACCCACCCTGGCGGCGACAGCGGCGGCTTGACCAATTCCTGATATATGGTCATACTATTTCTGGTTAAAAAACCTGATAGGGCACCAACTCCCAGGCTGATGGCGATGCTAATAATTAATTCTTTCCATTTAATTTTCATAACGCACCTGATACTTTTTGTATAATTTATGTTGGATATGACAGGTTTATTCAGAATTTTCTGCAGGATAAAAGATTGTAAGTATTTCACCTGCCTTCGTGTTAGTTTGACAACCTCAAGCATGGACAATCTAAATTAAATTTGCTACAATAAATTATAAATAACACTACAGAGAGTCATCTTTAAAAACGCTTATTAACGTTTATTGTAACACTAGGTTAGTATAAACCTTTCTCAATTAATATCCCTACATAGGAGGAATATGGATAACATACCGGTAACAACCAAATATACAAATTCTGCTCGTTATAAATGTTTGGAATACTTAAAGAAGGCCTCTTTGGATTTATATTTATGCTATTGCGGTTCACAAATCTGTAGTCCTGGTCATGCCTATGGACCTATAAAACGAACCGAGTATTTAATGCACATTGTATTAAGTGGCAAAGGGATCTATAAAGTCGGGAACAAAACGTATGAGATAGGTCCAAATACTGCGTTTCTTATTTATCCTGATGTGACCACCTATTATGCTGCCAGTAAGGATGACCCCTGGACATATATTTGGGTAGGTTTTAATGGTATGAAGGCTGAAACCGCTCTAAAACATGCGGGTTTTACCAATAACAACCATATTTTATACATTCAAAATTTCGACCCTTTCGTTGGATATGTTGACGGTATGCTAAACTCAAGTCAATTAACCTATGCCAATGACTTAGCAAGGGAAGGTTATTTATATCAGTTTATTTCTTCTCTAATTCTTGCCTGCCAAAGTCAGGAGCATAAGGAAGAGGTTCATGATTATTCTTATCAAGTATATGTTGAGCATACCCTGGAGTATATTGAGCATAATTATCACAAAAACATTAAGGTTCAAGGTATTGCAGATTATATTGGTATTACACGCTCCTACTTAACAAATTGCTTTAAAAGTGTTTTAAACATGTCGCCACAACAATACATTCAAAACTATCGGATGAATCAAGCAAGTATAATGTTAAAGAACACAACACTACCAGTTAATGAAATAGCCTGTAAGGTAGGCTATGATGATGCATTGAATTTTTCCAAGTGTTTTAAAAAAACGTATGGCGTAAATCCTACTAACTATCGAAATCTAGCTGATACTCTGGAAACCTCTGATAAGGATACACAGAATAACTATCTTAATTAAATAACTTAATAATAATATGTAGTATTTTAAATAATATTTTAAATATTATTTAATAAAAAAATCGGTAGAACAATTCTATGAATCTCGTTCTACCGATTTTTAATTCTTATAAGTAAGAAGCTTAATTTCACTTAACACTTAGTAATTTCAAATTGATACGCTTGATAGTCTCCAATTGGTATAGGGAGAGTCATTCCAGCATACATAAGTGCCTCACCTGAGTATTCCGTACCATTATCATTGACACGGTATATACTTTTCTCCTCCAATCCTCTTAGTAAAACCCTGTGAAAATTCGAATTTGGGCGACTTGCATGAAATACAACGTTGAGAAGACTTTTTTCTCTGTCTCTAGATACAAACTGCCATGCGGTAAAATCCTCGTTCGCATATGGATTAGATAATCGATAATAATCACCCTGCGTTATCAAGTCATAATTTTTCTTGTAAGTTACAACCTGCTGCTTCACCTGCTCTCTCTCCTCTACAGACAGGTGATTGACATCTAGTTCGTAGCCAAAGGTACCGGACATAGCCACTATACCTCTGGTATGAATTGGAGTTGTTCTTCCAGTCTGATGATTCGGAACTGCAGACACATGACTGCCAACCGCACTTATCGGATATCCAAAAGAAGTACCATACTGAATCTTTAGTCTATCATATGCATCTGTATTATCAGAGCACCAAATCTGCGGTGTATAATATAGCATTCCCGCATCAAATCTGCCTCCTCCACTAGAGCATCCTTCTAACAGAACATTGGGATAATCCGTGGCAATCCGTTCCAATAGTTGATATAATCCTAGGATATAATCATGAAAAACCTGTCCTTGATGCCTCTTATCCTTCAAAGAAGACCAAGCTTCCGCTATACTTCTGTTAAAATCCCACTTGATATATTCAATATTAGCACTATTCAGAATACTAGAGATTGATTGATATATGTACTCTCTTACATCCTCTCTTGTTAAATCAAGAACTAATTGATATCTACATCTTGTGACCGGCCTGTTTGGGATGTGCAAGCACCAGTCTGGATGTTCGCGATATAAGTTGCTATCCTCATTAACCATCTCAGGCTCAAACCAGATTCCAAACTTAAGTCCGAAATGATTAACTCTATCCACAAGCTCCTTTAACGTTGTTCCAAGCTTATCTGTGTTAACCTCCCAATCTCCTAGCCCCTTTTCATCATTTATTCTATTGCCAAACCATCCATCATCCATCACCAGCATTTCGATGCCCAACTCTGCTGCACTTTTTGCAATATTTACAAGTTTATCGGTATTAAAATCAAAATAAGTAGCTTCCCAGTTGTTAATCAATATTGGTCTCCGAACATCCTTGAATTTCCCTCGACACAAATTGCTTCGATATAATTTATGATAGTTGTGTGAAAGCTTTTGAAGTCCATCACAGGAATAGCTCATTATGACTTCTGGTGTAACAAATTCTTGACCAGGTTCAATTTCATACCGAAAGAAAGCCGGATGAATCCCCATCGTTACTCTCGTTTGTCCAATCTGATCGACCTCTACTTCTGACAGAAAGTTACCACTGTAGGCTAGAGAAAAACCATAGCATTCTCCTTTTGTTTCTGTCGCATTAATATCAGCCAGAATATTAAAAGGATTATGTTGATGACTACTAGCACCACGTGTACTACCCACTGATAGTTTTGCACGGCCAACCGGAATTCTTTCATACTCCCGCTCCATCTCATGCTTACCGTAAAAATGAATCATATCAAAATGATTATCCGAAAAATCCAAGCAAGCAGAAAGCGCTCTAGTTAATTCAAAAGACTTCGTACCCGTATTTCTTATAACCGCACAACGTGTTATAACATCATTTGCTTCCACCACACCGTAATATAAGTCCACCTCTATATCATTCACTGTGTCCTTACAAGTAATAACAAGCGTCTGCATCGGATTATCCACAGTTTCATAAACTGCAGGTAAATTTGAAAGACTATATTTACCCTCAAGGATTTTATGCGAATGATATCTTAGGTCTACAGCACAACTTCCATCTGGATTAATGACGTCCAAGCACGAGGACCGATAGTCTCCCATTCCAAAGGTGGAATACTCCTGTAACTGCGTATCCATTGAAAAGGTACGGTCTGTGCCTGCGTCATTTGGATTTCCGCATACACTTCTATTCTTGAGACGAATCAGATAATCCAGATTACCTTCGACTCTCTTTCCATAATATAGATGCAGCAGTGTGCGATAGGGACCAATTTTTATCTGATAGGACGATTCCTTTGTTAGTAACAGAAATCTATTTTCATCTTCTATAAATTTAATTGCCAAAATATTACCTCCTAAGTACATAACCTAAAATATATAATGTATTTCCTATAGCTTGCCACCACTGGTTGCAATCCCCTCAATAAGCTGCTTCTGAAAGAAAGCATAAACTAACATCATTGGTAAAATAGCCAACACGGATGCAGCCATAAGTTCAGGATATTTTACAGAATATGCACTTTGAATCTTTGCTAGGGCCGATGACAAGGTTGCTGCATCTGATTTGGTATTAACAATTAAAGGCCACATAAGATCTTTAAAAGCAAAAAGTGCTGTAAAGATTGCTAATGCCACAAGACCTGATTTCGTAAGCGGGAGCATTATTTTCCAAAAACATTTCCAAATATTACAACCATCTAATCTGGCTGATTCCTCCAGCTCCTTGGGAAGACCCATAAAAAACTGCCTTAAAAGAAATGTTCCAAACGCACTTACCAGTCCTGGAAACAAAAGTGCAAAAATAGTATTTTGCTGGTTCAAAAAATTCACCATTAAATACTGGGGTATAATAAAAATCTGAACCGGAACCATCATCTGAAAAAGTACGATACCAAAAAGAAACCTCTTACCCGGAAACTCCAATCTCGAAAAGGCATATGCTGCCATAGCTGAAAAGAATACGGCACAAATAACTCGTAAAGCAATCATTACAAATGTATTAAAATACAACTGTATAAAATCATTATTCTCCCATACTTTCACAAAGTTTTCCCATTGAGCTTTCACCGGAAAATAAACGTAAGGATTCATTGATGTGGATTCAGTCACTGTTTTTAATGAGGTAAGTAACATCCAAATAAACGGAAACAACATGACTACCCCACCCAGGATCAATAAAGCATGTACCAATATCTGTATATATATTCTCTTTGTTTTCATGGCATCCTCCTACATATAATTAACCCATTTCTTCTGCGCCTTCATTTGAATGAACGTTATTAGCATAATAATAGACAGAAGTAATACGACAACAGCTGAACCGTAACCCTTATTGGTGTATTTAAACGAATTATTATAAAACAGATAAACAAGTGAAACCGTGCTGTTATATGCTGGATTTGCAACGTCGACCATCATATAAATTACATCAAACACCTGCAATGCTGTAATAATGCTTGTAACTGATACAAAGAACAGTGTCGGTGATACCAATGGAAGAGTAATATTAAAGAATTGGCGAAACGGTGAGGCTCCGTCAATATTGCTGGCTTCGTAAAAATCTCTCGGTATCTCCTGTAGTCCTGCTAAAAGAATTACCATACTATACCCCAGTGTACTCCACACTCCGATAATAGCAATTGAGATTAGCGAAATACTTGGGTTTTCCACCCACTTTACTTTGTCGAGCCCAATGTTTTCTAAAACATGATTAATAAATCCGAAATTATAGTTATACAACCACTTCCATACCATTGTGATAGCTGCCGGAGCTGCTACCATAGGTATAAAATAAATTGTTCGGTATATTCCTTTCCCTTTTACCTTATCATTCAGTAATACGGCAATGATTAAAGCCAGTATTATTGTTGCCGGTACAACCAGACAAGTGTAACCCAGTGTATTTCTTACTGCATACCAAGTCTGAACATCAGAGAACATCCTCTGATAATTCTCCAATCCAACAAACTTATTTCCCTTTCCAAAGGCCCCACTCTTAAAAAAACTTAAGTAGATGGTCTGAAAAATAGGTATAATATTTAAGACAAATAATCCGATTATAGTTGGTGCGATCATTAGATACGCCCATTTCCATTCGTTTAAAACATTTTTTGGTATTCTTTGCTTGCCCTTTTCTCCCTTATGGTTTGCCACGTTTACAACCTCCTATAACCTTACGTATGATCATATAACACAGTCTTTAGCAAAAGTTACGGCAACCATTACGGTTGCCGTATCCTTCGCTAATAATGTTTTATTGCTCTTGCGCAATTGCATCATTCATCATTGCTGCAACGTTCTTACAGGCTGCGTCTACATCACCGCCATTATTATATACGTCTGTTAATAACTCATAAGCCTTATCTTCCCATACACTGGTCTGGTTTGTATATGGTCTAATAACTGCATAACCAATCATATCCATATAGGATTTCACATTAAACTGTGGATAGGCTTGTGCCCAGGCATCCGCAGTTCCATTAAAGGCTGATATAGCAATACCTAACTCTGCCTGCTTCTTCTGTCCAGCTTCATTGCTTAAATACTCTATCCATTTCCAGGACTCCTCTGGGTGCTCAGTATTAGCTGCTATTGCATTGCCAAGTCCATTAAATATAGATGCTTGACCACCATTATTGGACTTCGGAAGCACAGCAACATCACAGTTCTCAACCACATAATCATTTCCAGCAAAACCAGATAAGTTCCAGGAACCAAAGAATGCCATAGCAACTAAACCGTTTTGGAAGGCCTCTCCTCTTGCTGCATCATCAGTAATTGCTGGTGACAATCCTTCTCTAACAAAGTCAAAATAATACTTCATCGCTTCCATTGTCTTTGGATCGTCATAGCCTGATTTTCTATCGTCTGTTACGATTGTTCCGCCATTTTGGTATACGAAGTTATAGTAACCCTCCTGGCTATGTAACGGAGCAAGAACTCCATACTGGGAACCATCTTCTTTCGTTAACTTCTTTGCAGCTGCCTTTAAATCATCCCAGGTCCAGGTATCATCTGGATAAGAAACATCGGCTGCATCAAACATTGTCTTATTATACCATAAACCAATTGTGTCATAATCCTTGGGAATTGCATATTGCTTACCATCTAGATTGTAAATCTGGTTTAAGCCTTCTGGATAATTAGCCAAATCAACGGACTCACTGGCATCTATGTAGCTAGATAAGTCAAGCAGCTGGTCGTTGAAGGCATAATAGTAAATATTATTGGAATGCATCCAGAAGGTATCAGGTAATGAACCACCAGTTGCTGCTGCTTCCAATCCGGTCCAGTAATCACCCCATCCATTCACTTGAATGTCTACATGAATTCCTGTCTCTGCTTCAAAGCTGTCTGCGAGTTGTTGAATTAAGCTTGCCTGATTAGAGTCCCATACAGCATAAGAAATTGTTACACCTTCTTTAGCTTCTGAGTCACTTTCTGAATCTTTTCCCGAATCAGGCGCTTTCGTTACTGCAGTTGTAACCTTGTCAGAGTCTCCCACAGACTCCTTTGGTGTATCCTTTGCACATCCACCCATAAGTGTTACTAACATTGCTACACTGACAAGAATCCTTAATAGTTTTTTCATCATTTCACGTTCCTCCTCGTATTTATCAGTTCCTTTAGAACTATACTGATGGTACCATCATTTTTCACAAATGATAATGGCATTATGTAATGTGTATATGTAAAAATGTATATAACTTTAAATATCAATGAGTGGATATCGTTCTATTTTACCACCATGCTTACGATAATCGCTTGGTGTAAAACCTGTCATTTGGCGAAATTGTCTGGAAAAATGTATTTCATTACTGTAGCCACAGGAGGAAGCAACTTCACGAATAGGAAGATTGGTATTCGTAAGCAGGTTTTGCGCGGCAGACACTCTCATACGAATTACATCCGCACCTACCGATATACCGAAGGTTAGCTTATATAATTCCTGAAAATGAGCATTACTCACATTTAACCTTTCTGCCATAATTGGATTACTCCATTTTTTCTCTGGATGACTAAAAATATCACGGCGAAGTTCAAGTAACTGCCCATAATAGCTCCTTAATTTATAGTCTATACATAAAAAACCAGATACCGACGTCAATAATGAATTTAATAGTAAAGAGCAGGTTATATGGCGATAACTATTCTCTGTCATAAAAGATGCTGTCATTAATTTAAAAAAATCAGCAATCGGTACACCATTTCCAATAAAAACAGGTTTATCAAAAGGGATGCCCAAGCTATGTACTAGTGCATCCTCACCTTTAAAATGAATCCAGTCGTCAATATACCTATCCGTTACAGCACGATAATTTAGTGGAGTTGATTTATTAAACAAAACAAATGTCCCCGGCTGAGTATAGGTAGACTCCTCTCCAAATATAAATAAAGCTGGCGTTTTTACAAACAAAATCATATAACAATCCCATCCCGAGGGCATATATGCATGAAAATCTGATCCATGCGTCGCATCACATCCCAAACTCCGTATAGCAAACATTTAATCACATCCTACAATATGTTAATTTTACAATATTATATATCATTGATTGATAATTGTATAGATTTTATAATAATACTGTTACAGCGTAATTATTACACTTTATGTTCAAATTGTTTATCAAGTTATGAACCTATTCAATCCGTTAATCTGTTAATCATCAGAAGAGCAAAAACTCTATGGCAGTAAAATTATCAGGAGGTATTTTATTATGAACAAAAGATTTAAATGTTTCGTTACTGGCATACTAATTATGGTAATGATGTTAGTAACCACAGGCGCTCACCCTAGTGTGGTATCTGCAGCTTCTAAACCCGAATTGTTTAAAAAGTCCGCACTTATCTCAGTGGGCGAGTCTCTGGAATTAAAATTCAAAAACTCTTTAAAAGGCTCCAAGTATAGTTGGTCATCCAGTAATAAGAAGGTGGCCGAAGTAAGCTCCAAAGGGATTGTCAAAGGGATTAATGCAGGCACTGCAACAATTTATTGTAACATTAGCGTATCCAGTAAAAAATACAAATTAAGCTGTAATATTACAGTAGACAAACTTAAAAAAATTCCTATATCGTATACCGCAAAGGATGAAAATCCAGGAATAGTAGAAAAACTAAATTATAAAACCAAAACCTATGATTCAAAAAATAAGAATCTTAAAAAATATGTAAATGTATATCTTCCTTATGGCTATAATTCAGAGGACACTTCAAAAAAGTATAATATATTGTATCTAATGCACGGCGGTGGAGAGAATGTGGATACTATCTTTGGTGGTGCCGGTAAAACTTCAATGTTTATGAAAATCATTGATAACATGATTTACAATGGGGAAATTGAGCCTCTCATCATTGTTACCCCTACCTTCTATAATACAGGAAATAATGATGCCATGGCTTTAGTAAAGAATTTTCATCAGGAACTGGTCAATGATATCATTCCTGCAGTTGAAAGCAAATATAACTCCTACGCTTCATCCACTACTACGGAGGATCTTATCGCCACAAGAAGCCACCGTGCTTTCGGCGGATTTTCCATGGGTTCTGCTTGCACTTGGTATACCTTTATTAACTGTTTGGATTATTTTCAATACTTCATGCCCTTTAGCGGTGATTGTTGGGCTTTAGGCCAAGGTGCCGGAGGTACCCAGCCCAAAAAAACTGCAGAAATGTTAGCAGATGTAGTTAAGAAATCTGGGTATAAGACCAATGAATTTAATATCTTTAGCGCGACTGGTTCTATTGACATTGCAGAAGGTAACCTAACGAAACAGATAAATGAAATGATAAAACTAAAAGACACCTTTATATTTTCGGATGATTTCACAAAAGGAAACCTACATTATATGGTAAAGGATGGAGGATCACATATTTGGTACTTTGTTCATCAATACCTTTATAATTATTTACCATATGTATTTAAATAGAATTCTTATATGATTTCAGTAATTTTCACTTGCAGCATGAGATTAAAAAGTATATGAATTGATAAAAAACAAGTCTCTGTAGGTCAAATCTACATGACTTGTTTTTTTCGATTATTACTATAGAATGCTACCTTTATGTTGTCTTTAAAGTTTCAAGCACATCTAACTCCAGCCCTGCCATATCTCAGGCTTGTAACCAACAGTAGACTGCTTTCCATTTCTTACAATAGGAGTATTAAGTAGCTGCTGATTTTCCAATAACTTCTCCTCCTTGTCCTCTTCCGAAAGATATTTCATCAGAGCCAAGGTATTCTTATCCTTACCATTTTCATCAATCATAGCGCTAATACCACCTACCGCTTGCTTGACACTGGTGAACTCTCCTTTACTTAACCCCTTTTCCTTCAGATCAATAAATTGAAACTTCAGATTGCGCTCTTTAAAATATCGCTCCGCCTTTTTGGTGTCAAAGCATTTTTTAGTTCCAAATATCTGAATGTTCATACGAATACAACCTCCCGTGATAAAACTATAATTTCCTGATATAAAATAAGCAGTTGATGTTCGAGCACCATCCTTCACTAAATATCCATTTTTTCAAGCTCTGTCACCGTTCTTTCGATAGGCTCTTTACTCACAAATAATTAATTACTCATACAAATCCTGGATAGCTTCTATCAAAGCAGGAACAACTTGTTTTTTCCTGGACATAATTCCCTTTAGATACATGGAATTTTCATCCCCTTCCACTTCAAATGCATCTTGAGCTATCTCCCTTGCCTTTTCTCCATAGTAAATCAGCTCTGTTGACTCCTCCAAGATACTGGTTAGCATGAAATACGCAATTTCCGTTTCTGATTCTGTATATTTAGCTTTCATATACTCGGTTATTTTAAGCTTAATGTTTTCCATTTCATCATTATTGATGGTATTGATCTGTCCGATAAACAAATGTTTATCATTAACATTAAATACTTTAAAATCCTGATGAAATATTTCCTCACCCGTTTTTTCCTTCAAATCACTCCCCGCCTTAAACATCTCTTTTGCATATTCTTTACTATCTATGCTTGCAATTTTAGCTAGATTCTCTGCTGCTGTTCTGTCTATATCTGTACAGGTTACGGAAGAGTAAAGCAAGGTGTCGGATATAATAGCCGAACATAATAAGCCTGCAATATTCTTAGGGATCTCTATTCCCTTTTCACAAAACATCTGATATATGATAGTAGCTGTACATCCTAAAGGCTGGTTCCGGAAATAGACTGGATTAATGGTTTCAATCGTACCTAATCTATGGTGATCAATAATTTCCAGAATTTCAGCTCCCATAATGCCATCCAAAGCTTGACTTTTTTCATTATGGTCAACAAGTATTATTTTTTTCCTAGATACATTCAATAAGTTTCTTCTGGAAATCACCCCTAAATAATTTTTGCAATTATCCAGCACCGGAAAATATCTGTGCCTAAACTTAGCCATAACATTTTTTATATCCTCTATATAATCCTCTGTTTGGAAAGAAATTAGATTCTTAGTACACATAAAATACTTGATAGGCATACTTTGATTGATAAGTCTTGCTACCGTATAGGTATCATGTGGGGAGCTGATGATTGTACATTTATGTTCTTTTGCAATTTTTTTAATGGTCATAGAAACAGATGCGCCTTCACACACCACAATGCATGCCGCTTCCATTTCTATAGCACATAACTGTGACTCATAACGATTTCCAAGTATGACCATATCTCCCTTATCGATTAAGTTTTCCATAAGGTCAGGGTTTGCTGCTGCAATTAGAACTTTCCCTTGACTAAAATGTATATCGTCACTACCCACGACTAATTCTCCGTCAAGTGTTTCTATAATATTCTTATAATGTGTATCCGCTGTTGACAGAATTCTACTATCATAGATATCCATATAGGACTGGGCAATATCTTCCGTAGTAATCAAACCAATCAGCTTTTTCTCATGAGTGATAGGAAGTGTTGTCACATTTAATTCCTTCATTAATGACCAGGCTGTTTTTAATGAGATACCCTGATCAACACCTTCTATCTTCCTTATTTCCATATCTATTACCTGTGTTCCTGCTTCTTTCATAAGTTCCGGGTCTTCTATTGAAAATCGGTTTAATACGAACCTTGTCTCATCACTTAACTTACCGGATCTCATTGGAATGTATTCAAAGTCATCCGTTTTATTCTTTAAATAGGCATATGATATCGCCGAGCAAATTGAATCTGTATCCGGATTCTTGTGCCCAATAACAAAAACCTTTTGTTTTTGCATCCTTAAAGCCCCCTTTGTTTAATTATAAAAACTAATATTACAACTTTTGAAGTTCTACCTTTTACTATGCATGAGAGTTCAACAAAATTCAAGTATAATCATTCTATTAAATTAAAGCATTTCCTTTCTAATACTTTATTAACTCTTACTCATTAGAATCATTGCCCTAACCTGACTCTTCCAATACTTGATTTTATCATATTATATACAAAAACAGAGAACAACCAATATATCTTCGAATTATCCGCCGCTAGACATGTCATTTCCCGAAGGGGCTGATTTAAGTAAACAAGATGAAACGACAATATCGTTTCACTTGTCATGAATAAAAAGTGGAGCGCATCACTGACACACTCCACCAATTTTATAAATTCATATAACGAAACGTATTCTCCAAGCACAACGCGCCGTACCCCAATGTCCTGTTGGGATAAATACTTTCAATCCTTAGTTGTCTGGCTCCATTAATTAAATAAGCCTTCATTTTTTCACCATATAGATATGCATCATTCCCATTCACAATTCCCCATTGCATCAACAAGGCAGCACTTCCAGTAACAAAAGGTGTCGCCATAGAAGTTCCTGAGCGAACCGAATACCCTCCGCCTGGGGCGCAGGAATTAATATCAACACCCGGTGCAACCAGGTCAGGCTTAATCATTAGATTACGAGTAAAGCCTCTACCCGAGAAAGGCGCATAACTATCCGTGTGAGCATCATAGGCTCCTACACTAATTGCCCCATAAGCTGTGGAGGGAACCGTAAGGGTTGTATATTCGCTAGAAGTTAGAAATCTAGTATCTGGATTTTTCATCCCCCCTGCCGGAAGCCACATATCGTAATTCCCGGTGACAATGCGCCTGGGTACCAACTCAATTCGCCATACACCTGAATTAATGTACCGATTTGTTGGAATTAGTTCAATATAAATCTCCTGCTGTTGATTATATGGCGTAGGATCTCCATAATATAAGAATATCTTCGTCTGCCCAACCGTAAATTGCTGCGTTCCTAATATTCTTGGAATTGGACCAACACTAGTACCGTTAGGCGCAGTCAATATGATGTCAAAATGATCAAAATAGTTCTTCCAGATCTGAATATTCAACGAAAACTCATATTCACTGACTGCTAGTTCCACAATGGAATTTTGACTCATAGTCAGTATACCTTGGGTGTGGTTTCCCGAAGCACCTTCATTACCGGTACCGATAACAATGCTATTTTTAAAGGTTAGTGCCATTGCATTGATATAACTTTCTAGTAGTGTCGCCCCTGTATGGGAACCATAGTTATTACCAAAACTTATGTTAATTGCTACTGGCATATTGACCTCTATGGCATAGCGAATAGTAAAATCAATTGCCATCATTAACTGGCTTGTTTTTGGAAAGGACTCTCCTACTGATAGTCCAAGTTTTACAATAAGTAAGTCGCTTTGTGATGCTACTCCCCGGTAAAGGCCATTACTGGCTCTTCCATTACCAGCGGCAATTCCAGTTACATGTGTTCCGTGTCCGGTGAGGTCTGTACTAGGCACTATTTCCATACGTTCTGGCATAGGAGTGACTAGGGCTTCATTAATTCTTTCTCTTGTGTATAAGGTTCCTATATCATACCCAACAGGTGGGCTGCCTAGGATTGTTTGGTCCCATAACACAGCTATTCTTGTTGTTCCATCCGGATTACGGAAATCAGGATGTGCATAATCTATTCCAGAATCAATTACTGCCACAAGTACACCTACACCAAATAAATTATAGGTACTTGTTTGTAGCGGATTGATACAGGACGCAGTTCTACCTTCATTCACTTCATAAAAGAGTCTCTTTGGTTTTTCTATAAATTCAATTTGTTCAAAGTCTGATAAACGTTCAATCAGATATTCGGGTATTGTTAGTATTGCAAAACCATTCATTAATTCCACTACGGAAACGTTAAGCTGTTCCCGTATTGGTTCTAAACTTCCATTATACTTTATAATTAACTCCCACATATCGGTATCGGGTGTATACCCTACATCTAAATTTGTTGCTTTTTCACGATCTGCTGGATTCACATCCAATGCCAAGCTTAACTCATTATCTACTTTGTCGTTCGGCATGTTATACCCCCTG
>JAEWQV010000021.1 GCA_023399055.1 Bacillota bacterium
AGCGTATCCAGTGTGAGTGTAACCACTCTGCCACGCACCTTTTGCATGAGGCGTTGCGTGAGGTATTAGGTACGCACGTAGAGCAGAAAGGTTCGTATGTTTCGCCTGATTCTTTACGTTTCGACTTCTCTCATTTCCAGAAAGTGACGGACGAGGAAATCCGTAAGGTGGAAATATTGGTTGGAGAGAAGATCCGTGCGAACTTCCCGTTGGAAGAGCATCGCAATATGCCAATCGCCGAAGCAAAGGCGCTAGGGGCTATGGCTTTGTTCGGTGAGAAATATGGCGATGAGGTACGTGTCGTGAAATACGGAAGCTCCGTGGAGCTATGTGGTGGTACGCATATCCCGGCAACCGGTATGATCGGTTCTTTGCACGTGATAGGAGAGAGCTCTATCGCCGCAGGTGTCCGTCGTATAGAGGCGGTTACGGCCGAGGGCGCCGAGCAATTCGTATATGCCCAGCAAGATCTGATCCGTGAGTTGCGTGCGTTGATGAACCATATGCCGAATTTGGCGCAAGCGATGAAAAAGTCTATCGAGGAGAACGCGGAGATGAAGAAACAGATCGAGGATTATATCCGTGAGAAGTCTATGCGTTTGAAAGAGGAGATCGTGGCGAAAGCTTCGGAGAGCAATGGTATCAAGGTTATGCAGTTCGTTGGTAAGGCAAATGCGGACGCTATGAAGAACGTGGCTTTCCAGATCAAGGCGGAGACAACCGATAGCTTTGTCTTTGTTGCCGGTATCATAGACGATAACAAATGCACGCTCATGCTTATGTTAAGCGATGATTTGGTGAAAGAGGGCTTGCATGCCGGTAAGATCGTAAAAGAGGCCGCTAAGCATATCCAAGGCGGTGGTGGTGGACAACCCCATTTCGCTACGGCCGGCGGTAAGAACATGGAGGGCCTTTCCATTGCGGTTGGCGCTGTGAAAGAGGCTGTTGGAGTACAGTAAAATCGGTTCGGAAGAAATTGACTTTTCTTTCGGACTTAATGATAGATTCCTTCGGATCGAATAAGAATTCCATCCGAAGGAATTTTTTTATGTCGTTTTGATAATCGGAATACATGTTTTACCTTTGTGGTCTAAGGTTTTAAATAAAAAAGATATGTCAGAGCAAAAAGTGGTTATTTGCAAGGACCTGAAATCGGAACTGCAAGATTTTCTCTCCTCTCTAAAATACGATAAGTTGTTCATCCTTATGGATACGAATACCAAAGAGAAATGTTTTCCCTTGGTAGAGGATATACCGGCCTTTCAAAAGGCGCCGATTCTCGTGATGGAAGCGGGTGATATGAATAAGGGTTTTGTCTCATTAGCCCAGATATGGACAGCTTTGTCGAATGAGGGGGCTTCCCGTAACTCCTTGCTGGTGAATTTGGGCGGCGGTATGATTACGGATATGGGTGGTTTTGCCGGCGCTACTTTCAAGCGGGGCATCCGTACGATCAATATCCCTACGACCTTGATGGCGTCCGTCGATGCTGCGGTTGGCGGTAAGACGGGTATAAACTTCAATGGGTTGAAGAACGAGGTCGGTTCTTTTTATCCCCCCTTGTGTGTATTCATCGATTGCGATTTTTTGCGCACGTTGGATCGCGATAATATCCTTTCCGGTTATGCGGAGATGATCAAGCACGGGTTGATTAGTTCGATGGAGAATTATGCGTCTGTCATGCTTTTTGATATCGACACCATGAATTATTCGTATTTGAATAGTTTGGTAGGCCAGTCGGTCGCCGTGAAAGAGCGGATCGTAGAGGAAGATCCCAAGGAACAAGGTATTCGTAAGGCATTGAATTTCGGTCATACGATCGGCCACGCTTTCGAGAGCTTGTCTTTCCTGAAAATGCGTCCGATCTTGCATGGTCATGCGGTAGCGGCGGGTATCGTGAGCGAGCTTTACCTCTCGCATAAGCTGTGTGGCTTCCCGATGGAGAAATTGAGTCAAGTCGTTTGTTATATAAAAGAGTATTATCCGGCGCTCTTCTTTGACTGCACGGACTACGATACCTTATATGAGTTAATGACACATGATAAAAAGAATGAGGGCGGTATCATCAACTTCACTTTACTGAAAAATGTAGGAGATGTCCGTATCAACCAATCGGTCACCAAGGAAAAAATCTTGGAGTCTCTTGATTTTTATCGTGAAAGTTTTGGCATTTAACGGAAAAAAACTACCTTTGCACCCGTAAAATAAAAGCGGGATGTAGCTCAGCCCGGTTAGAGTACGCGTCTGGGGGGCGTGTGGTCGCTGGTTCGAATCCAGTCATCCCGACTAAAGCTGAGATAAAAGGAGTTAAGTCTATGGCTTAACTCCTTTTTTTGCTCTCTACCACTTTCCTAAAACAATGAGGCAGTAGAAATTCCGACTCATCCGATATTCATGGGGGATAGCCTTAAATCATGACAACAGATTAAAATTGATATATTTCCGTTTGAATTTAGTGCGGTCATTCCAGCCTGTTTTAGCCATTATATCTGTTAATGGTTGCTTAGTGCCGACTTATCGGTGCATGCTCTGTGAGTTCAAAGTCTTTTGGGGCACGATTGTTTATCGGAGTAGGGAGGCCTAGCTGTTTGATAGAGTGCCATTGGCTGCTGAAGTGAATAACTAACGGCTTGTCGAATGAATAACTAGCGGCTATATATAGCCGCTAACTAACGGCTCGGGAAGTGAATAACTGATCACTTGGAAAGCCTTCTACGGCCTGCGAAATCAAGTATGCGCTAACCTAGAGGAGGATTTTTGGAAATTATATTATATATGTACACGTACATTAAAGAATATGATATATGTGAATAGGTTTTAGTAATACATACCAATAATATCAAGGACTGATTTATCTAATAAAACGGCTAGTATAAACGATCGTTTTAATCAGTCATTTGCAAAGGTACGCGTTTCT
>JAEWQV010000026.1 GCA_023399055.1 Bacillota bacterium
ATTCGTCAGCCAACTCTTGATCCTCAGCCGCCGCATGTACCTCACCGTAAAGCTCGATCCATTTCTTTAGCTCCTTTACTTTCTTCATCTGGACTTCCGCACGTTTGGCGTCTTCCCAGAAACCGGGGTCTTGCGTACGTAGCTCCTCCTCTTCTAACTGAATGGTCTTGCTATCGATGTCAAAGATACCCCCTCAGCGCCTTATCGCGCTCCAACACGTCATGTAGTTGGTCTGATGTGATCATATGTTCTTTTCTTTTTTAAATTTACCGCGAAGATAAGAAATAGTTGATAGCCGACAAACTCGTTATTCCTCGTACATCGCCTCTATCTCGGTAGCGTACTTCTGCAATACGACCGGACGGCGCAACTTTAGCGTATCCGTCAGCTCGCATCCCATCATGAAGGGTTCCGGCAACAAGGTAAAGCGCTTGATCTTCTCGTAAGAAGCCAAGTTCTTCTGGTGCTCCTCTACCCTAGCCTCGATGAAACGAATGATATCCTTGTTCTTCACCAACTCCTCCCGGCTCTCGAACGAGATGCCTTTTTCCCCGGCATACTTCTCCAACAATGGATAAGCCGGCACGATCAAGGCGCTCACGAACTTACGTTGATCGCCGATAACAGCGATTTGCTCGATATAATTATCACCGCTCATCACCATCTCGATCGCTTGCGGGGCGATATATTTTCCGTTTGAAGTCTTATACAAATCCTTGATTCGTTCCGTAAAGAATAACGTATTACCCTCCAAACGACCAGCGTCGCCGGTACGGAAGAAACCATCCTCGGTGAAAGCCTTCCTCGTTTCCTCCGGTTTATTATAATACCCGGACATCACGGTCTTGCCTTTCACCAAGATCTCGTTATTCCCCGGATCTATTTTCACTTGAACTCCCGGCATTACCTCACCAATAGAACCAAACTGGAATCCGATCTCCGGGTAGAAACAAACCGTAGCCGTCGTCTCGCTCAGTCCATAACCATAAGCGATCGGGATATTCACGGACTGCAAGAACTCATTAATCGTGTCCGATAACGGAGCGCCCGCCACCGGGAAAAACCGTCCACGCTCAATACCCAATACCTTCTTCAATAAGGTAAAAACCGTTTTATTGTAAAATTGGAACTTCAACTTCAGACTACACGGGGCCGGAATACCTTTATTCTTATACTCCAGATTATACTTTCGCCCGGTCTCGATAGCATCCAAGAAAATCTTCTTCATGGCCGGAGAGGCGGAGTTGATCTTCTCGTGCACGCCCGCATACACCTTCTCCCAGAAACGAGGCACATTGCACATCAAGGTAGGATGAACCTCCGGCAATGTCTTCTGGATCATTTTCGGGTCTTGGTTGATAGCGATCGTAACCCCTTTATGGAGACAATAATAGCACCAAGCTTTCTCGAAGATATGAGTCATTGGCAAGAAACTCATGGATAGATCCTTGTCGGTTACCAGAGGCAGACGTACATCATGTATCCGCATCGCCTCCAGATAGCAAGAATGAGGAAGCATTACGCCTTTCGACTCACCTGTCGTACCGGACGTATATATAATGGTAGCCAGATCCTCCGGAACGGCTTCCGTCATACGTATTTTCACCGTGCTCTCCGCATGCGCGTTATCCCCCAAGCGCAAGAAATCATCAAAATAAATGGACGTCTTATCTTCCGGATTCATCTTGACCGCCGGATCAAAGACAACCAGACGCTCCAGATACTTAGAGTCCTTCTGTACCTTGAAAGCGTTATTATACTGCAATTGCTCACCCACGAACAACGTGCGGATCTTAGCGTCATTGATGATGTACTCGATTTGTCCCGGACAATTCGTCGCGTACATCGGGATGGAAACCACCCGGTTACCATACGCACCGAAGTCCGTATATAAACACTGAGGCATATTCTGGGAATAAACCCCGATATTCTCTTGTACCTTTATCCCGAACTCAGCCATCGCCTTGGCCGTAAGCATAACTTTATCGGAAAACTCCCTCCAAGAAATCTTCAACCATTTCCCCGTAGCGTTATCTCTATGTTTCAACGCTGTACGGTTCCCATATTTCTCTGCCTGACGGTGTATTAACTCGGCGAAATGATAATAAATCATAATTCCTTATTTTGAATTGATACCGCGAAAGTACGCTTTTCTCTTCTAAAAGACACGACATCAGTCCTTTTTTTACACATAATTGCTCTTTTTGTGCAAGTATTCGGTTAAATAATAATAATTCATAGTAGCATGTATTGCATAGTACATATGTAATACATACATTTGTAGCATAAAATTAAAAGAGATGAATGCAGAGAACGTAAAATCACAAATGAGGAAAGGGACGCTGGAATATTGCATCCTCCTGCTTCTCAAAAAGGAACCCGCTTACACCTCTGATATCATTCAGAAGTTACAAGAAGCGAAGTTGATCGTTGTGGAAGGCACTTTATATCCTCTTTTAACCCGACTAAAAAATAGCGAGCTATTAAGTTATCAGTGGATAGAATCTACGCAAGGACCGCCACGCAAGTATTACCAA
>JAEWQV010000043.1 GCA_023399055.1 Bacillota bacterium
GGCCGATGCTGTGGCGGACGCATTGTGGGAGCCGAGTTCCGGCAGTACGCTCGAATTCCGGCTGTCGGTTCCCTATGAGCTTGCAGGCAAGCTGGTCGCGGCAGGTTGTTCGAACCTGACGGTGCGAAGCTTGGCGGCACAGGGTGATTTTCGTGCGTGGGTCACGAACCATACCGGTTGCAGACCGAAAGCGCTGAGCGCTCGTCTGCAAGCGCTGGGAAGCGAACTGCGCGGAGGATCGGCGTTGGCCTTGCATTTGTTCGCGGCGGTGACGGTGGACAAAGAGGGTTTGGCGATTGCCGACCGTGCGCTCTTCGCGGCGACGAAGGAACGCCCGAAGGACTTGCGTACGGTGAGGTCGATTATCGGGTGTCCGGCGGCGGCGCGCGAACCGGGGGTGGATCCGTGGATCGCGCTGTTGGCTGACGCCGAGGCCGAACGGTTGGCGGCTTGGCGGGGCCGAGGCGGCGGTTTCGCGAACTCGGTCACGGAGGAGGGGTGGAGAGGATTTGCCGAGCATTTGGAAAAAGCGAAGGCAAAGGCGCTCAAGGCGCATGAGCTGCACCCTGAGTTTCCAGATGCCGCCGTCTTGCTTTTGGATATTGTCGCTCCCCAGTGCGATCGGGCGGAGACGGACCGATGGTTCGCCGAGGTGTTGTTGCGCGAGGTCGACAACTCGGACGCCTGGGGTACGTATCGGTTTCATATGCTTCTCAGGTGGGGTGGCAGCATTGAGGATCTCCGGAAACTTTCCGATGCCGTGTGGAATACGCAGCGCTTTGACACGAGGTTGCCCTTTTTTGCAGCGTGTACGCTTCGAACCATTGACGACGAGCAGAAGCTGGCTGGGGTGAGGGATCCGGCAAAGCGTGTCTTTGCGGACCTCGAGATGCGGAAGCGTTATGTGAAGGGCATGGAATATGTCATTTCCGACGAATGTGCGGGCTGCGCTGCAAACGGTGCCGCGCGAGAGGGCCTTGTGGAGATGTTCTGGACAACGGGGGATTGGGAAGAGGCGGCAAGGCGGAAGCGTGAACTGCTTGATGGATGTCCGCGGCAGTTTGTCCGCCAGGGCTATGTGCTTAACGAGCAGCAGGAATTGGTGCTTTCAGCTGTGGGAGGTCCTCATTCCGCTGCTCTGATTGCCCTTGAAAAGTTCTGTCAGTGCAATCTGGACGGCAAACAGGAGGTTGCCGACACGTACAGGATCAAGACCTTGGAACTGCTGACGCCGCTTTCGCTGAAACTTGATGAGCTGACACCCGCTGAACAGAAGGTTGTCAAGCGTCGCATGGCGCAAATCGGCTCGGAAAAATCAGAGGACGGCGAATGGATTGAAATGTCCCTCGAGCCAGGTTTCCCGGGGTGGAAAGGTTGCTATGCTTCGTCAAACCTTTCAACGGATTGGACTTTCCACAAGACATGCTGCGAGACGAAGAACGGTGACATCGCTGCGATAAATCCCCTGCCGGCAAACTATGAGGTTGAAGTTTCGTTTGAGACGAAGAACGATATCACTTTGCGGTTGGACAACAAGTGGCTCGGGGACGACGAGAACGGAGTGCCGCGAGGACATCCGTCGATCAACGTTGCCATGCGGTGGACGAAGGAGGATGGAACGAGACCCGTCTTCTCTGCGTACGGAGTTGGCTGGAACGGCAAGGATTACGGCGATCGGCTCAACTGGAAGCTTGACAAAGGCAAAGGGAGTCGGCACGAACTGTGCGTCGCCGTCAACGGACAGCGAATTTCGGTTTGGTTCGACGGCAAGCTTGTGCTGGACGATTCCGATCATCTCAAAGAACACTTCTCGCCTCGGCGCAAGGGCTGCGGTTTCGCCGTCGGAGGACGTGCCCTCAAGCTGTTCAAGGTTCGCTACCGTAAGATTCCCGAGGCAGGGGCCAGTGCGCGGAAGATGGCAGACAAGCGGTCGTGCCGTTCTGAAGCTTGAGAAACTGGTGACGGGTATCCGAGCTGCGCAGGATTCTCGTTCTTCTACGATGTCGAGAAGAGTGTCCTGTACGGACATTGGGGAAGCAATTGACTGCATTTGACTAAGCGGCGAATAGTTGATTTTGCTACAGAGAGATGAGTTGCTGTTGCGTGGCGTTGGACCGTATGGTGCAATGATTGCGCCATAAGAAGCTGCTGTGTATTCGATTAACAACAAAGCTCGGAAATCTAAACAACAGAAAGGATACGAGAAATGATTGTCGTGAACACAGATGCCGTGCCCGGCTATGAGATCGTCGATATCAAGGGCATGGTGCAGGGAAACACGACTGAGAAGGTTCGCGTAAATGCCCTGGGTGCGATTAGGTTTCTTATGCCGGATTTCGCCGACCTGACCAAGGCCTTGATGAAACGGCTGGGGACGGAGAAGGATTCGGATATCCGATATCAACTCGTGGAGACACTCGAATGAAATCTGATTGGCCAAGGCGAGAAGGGCCGTCAGGAGCTTACAGAAACATTCCGCAAGCTCCTCAAGTCCGAAGCTCAGGGAGCTGCGCCGCCGCGCGTTGTATCGCCAGAGCGACGAGTGCTTTTACGACTACAAGGCTTTGACGCGGGTCATTCAGATGGTGCGTGCGTGTGCGTCGAAATAACCAAGGATAAGAGAAGGATTGAGAAACCAATGAAAATTGCTGTGCTTATCCATAGGAGATTTCCATGACTAAGAAAAGATCGTTAATTGTCGCGCTTGTCGCTTTCGCCGCGCTGATGCTTCCGTTGTCGCGCTTGGTGAGTTTCGCGGACTCGCTGCTTTGTCTGTGCCATCCGGATACGGAAGAACTGACCAAGCC
>JAEWQV010000027.1 GCA_023399055.1 Bacillota bacterium
TGGGGCTGTAGTAGGTCCCAAGGGTTGGGCTGTTCGCCCATTAAAGCGGTACGCGAGCTGGGTTCAGAACGTCGTGAGACAGTTCGGTCCCTATCCGGCGTGGGCGTAGGATATTTGAGAGGAGCTGACCTTAGTACGAGAGGACCGGGTTGGACGAACCACTGGTGTATCGGTTGTACTACCAAGTGCACGGCCGAGTAGCCAAGTTTGGAAGGGATAAACGCTGAAGGCATCTAAGCGTGAAGCCCCCCTCAAGATGAGATATCCCATAGCACAAGCTAGTAAGACCCCTTGAAGACGACAAGGTAGATAGGACAAAGGTGGAAGTGTGGTAACGCATGCAGCTGATTGTTACTAATAGGTCGAGGGCTTGACCTAATATGGTTTGCAGTTAAGAGAACAAAAAACGTTCTCAAAGAGTATTAAACTTAGCTTAATACTTTGGATGTACATTTTCGTGTGTAGAGTTTAGTCAATTGAATAGGAATAACTTGAAGCCTGAGACAGTAATGTTTCGGGTTTTTTTATGTGTAAAAATATATATACATATGGCGATTAAATTCTAATTAAACTTTAATCATAATCAAATTGACAGAAAATAACAAACCTAATAAGATAAATGTAATATTTAATTAAGATGCATTTAAAAACATACCAAGGAGGACACAATGGAGGTTAAGATACAAGATTTAAATGATGATCAAATCCAAGAGATAGAAAACAATCTTGAAGAATATGATTTAAAACACATATCTTTTAAAATGGAAGGCAATATACAAATTGGTGCTAGAATTGGCGAAAAGCTCGTTGGTGGTATTAACGGTTGTATGACTGCCTTTCGAATTTTATATGTATCCACTCTTTATGTGGAGGAAGCTTACCGTAATAAAGGAATTGGAAGACTTTTAGTAAAAGAAATGGAAAGAAGAGCACAGCAGATTGGCGCTAATATGATAAGACTTGATACCTTTGATTGGCAAGGAAAAGAGTTTTATGAAAAGTTAGGATATGAACAAGTAGGTCATTACAAGAATGAAATAGATGGGTTTTCAGAGTATTTCTTTTTAAAAAGAATTTAATAGGCAATATGGGAAGATAAAGGCATTAATGAAATAGGTAGTTTTTGGAAAATCTAAAATACTTGAGATTGTAAGGACTAAAATAAAACTATGTTATGGAGGTATTAAATTTATGAAGCTAGTTGTAAGTAGATTTAGGAGTAACAAATGGGTGATTTTAAGTATCCTAGGAATTTCAGTATTTCTTGTCATAATAGCCTTTATTGTAAAAGCACTTATGTTTAGTTATCAATGTAATGTTATATATAATCAAGTATCTGTGCATGCAGGGAATAATGATTTGGTAATGTATGGAGAATATGACGGTGAAATTGTCGAAATAACCTATGAAAATCGATTTCCTATATGGGATACAGTTTCAGATAAGATGGTAGAATTTACTTCTGCTGATAAAACACCAGATGAGAAACCTGTTACCCTACGCTATGAGGATGGTTTTTTGATGGAGCTATATCCTACAGACAGCAAAGATTTATTTGTGAAACATGTAAACAATGATAAGGTAAAGTACTATTATATAAAGAATACAAATTATTTTGCTTATTTAGTTAAAATGGTAAGTCTAGATGGCTGGAATGCAGCGAATAAAAGCACCAACAATTGAAAATTGATTAAAATTTGTGGGGCAATAATCTGGGGTGGATAATGAGAAAGAAAGAATGTAGGAATTGTCATGAGATTAATAGTGGTTCAGCAATGATATGCTCTAATTGCAACAGTACATTATCTGATGCAATAATAAAAGAGGATATATATACCAGAACGAAAGAAAATGCACAACATACTGGTATTGGACCAGACAATAATGTAATATATGCTTCTGGAGATGCTGTTATTTCACTTGGTATGTGGATAGTTGTTTTAATTTTATTAGCTATACCAATTGTTAATATAATTACTTTGTTTTATCTATCGTTTGGAGGCGAAAACGATTCTCTTAGTAACTTTTGTAGAGCTTCACTAATTCTAGGGGGAATCGGTTTAGTATTGATTTTCTTATTAAAAGGGTGTAGTTAAAAATAATTAAATATGGCAATAGTTATGGCAGATGCAAAATATTTTTTATATCAAAAAATAGTAAAAGATATATTGATATGTTATATAAATACAATATAAAGCTCAAGTCAGAAATGATTTGAGCTGTTTTATGAAGTCAAATAGCTTGTTTCTTTTACTTTTCTCGGAATGCGGGAGTTAATCTCGACTTTTTGTATAGATAATTCATTGACTATAATATAGAATAAACTCAATGGACAATACAGATAATGGAAGGGAATATCTATGGACAAAAAAACAATAGGTAGTTTTATAGCAATATTAAGAAAAGCAAACGGTATGACACAGCAGCAATTAGCTGATAGGGTGAATGTTTCAAATAAGACTGTTAGTCGATGGGAGAGAGATGAGAGTTTACCAGATCTAACCTTAATTCCAGTTCTCGCAGAGATTTTTGAATTAACTTCAGATGAATTGTTAAAAGGGGAACGAGATAATAATAAAAATGTATCAGAAAAACCTTTTCAGAAAACACAAATACAAATTAAATATATTTTAGATCGTAACTTAACTAAATTTCAGGTTCTATCAATTATTTCTTTATCGTTGGTAGTTACCGGGCTTATTATTATGTTAGTATGTGGATATGGTTTTTATCAAGCAATTCTAGGATTTGGACTCGCCGTAGCATTCTTTTTAGCTAGTATTATATCAGAAATAATATTTACCACCTATGCAATAGCTGCAGCAAATGCAGAAGAATTTGAAGGGAATCAGCTTTATTCCTATAGACATAGTATCATAAAGTACTTAAATGCTGTGATATTCTGTAATATAATTGCTTTCTGTTTGTGCGCTCCATTTATAATATTTCGAAGCAGTACCTATATAAACAGTATACTAATCTTTCAAGATTGGATCAAAGTCATTCCAATATGTCTGATTATATCGATTATTATAAATCTAATTGTGGGCAACATTATAACAAAAGTTATTTATCAACGACAATCATTTTTGATAGGCGAAAAGGAAAATATTTTACAAAGCAATCACAATAGATTAAAAAAGAAGTTTTTAGTTATTCTGGGTTTAACATTAGCTATCACAATGTGTACGAAAGGTATATTAAGTAATTCAAATTATCCTCAATTATTTGTAAAGGGCCAAACCTTTGAAAGTTTTGAAAAATTTAAAGAATTTATAGAAACTCCAGTAGAACGTCCAGTAGAACCTGTGAATAATGATTTTGCTGAAACAATTGTGGGTCAAGATGCAGTTGTAGCGAGCAGTAAAGTTATTAGTGAGCCGATAAGTAAAATGAGATTTGGAGATATTGAATATGTGTATTACCATAGAAATAAAAGCGTAAGCACTATCGTTAATTCTTATAATAGCAATACAGAGGAAAGAACGATAAAGACTTATTCTTACGATGATATTAGAAAAGAGGATAAAATTAGGCATCAGTTTAATGTTGTATTTAAAATAATATATTTGTTTGAAGTGATTGTTATTCTTTATTTTTATATAAAAAACCGCAGGAAGTTGTATTCTTAGGAATACTTCAATGCAAATAAACCCAAAACAACATGTTTTGGGTTTATTTTTGTGCTGGTAATTGTTTTATAATATATAGAAGATAGGACATATATATGTTATCATAGGGTATGTTTAACTTATAAAAAATAGGTGAGGTATAATATGGACAAGAAAATATTTATTAGAATGGTTATTTTCCTAATCATGCTAGATCAAGTTATAAAGCTGATAATAAATCAATTTTTCTATATGACCAATTTTAATATTATAGGTGAATTTGTACAATTTAAACCTTATTTGAATGATCAATACTCCTGGATTAATTCCTTATTCAATCTTGGGATAAACCGAATCCTTCATACGTTAGTTGTTATTTTAATGATTGTTCTAATTAGTGTGCTATTTAAGTTTATAAAGACAACCTATACAAAGAGTAGTGCATTAGATTATTTATTCCTTTTTGTTATATCTGGTGCTGTTTGTTCCTTAATTGATAAGTTGTTTTGGGGCGGTAGTCTTGATTACATTATGCTAAAAGGATTATTTATATTTGATTTAAAAGACGTATATATTTCTATGTTTGAAATTTTATTAGTAATAGTTATTCTATTAAACTTCAAAAGTATAAATAAAATGAGTGAAAAGCAACTGTTTAGAGATTTTAAAAGATTTATCTATAATGAGCTTAAGGGTTTAAAGATTAATTAAAATATTAATATATTATACCCATTTCTCTTAATTAATTGTGTTTATTTGCCGATATATAAATTAATATGGTATAAAACATGGAAAAATGTATATGAAGATTTTGTAGTCTTTACAATTTGTGACTGAAACACTATAATTACTATAGATAAATCTTGCGAGTTTAATTGATATTAGGATAAATTACAGAAGAATGAATGATGGAGGTATCTATGGATAAAGATGTTTTATTTAATTCTGCTATAGCAGATCTAGAAATCTTAGAGTTTAAGGCAGGTGGCAACATCTATGGTATAAATTTGAGTGACGTGCAAGAAATTTTACCATATCGTCAAAAACCAACTTCTGTACCAAATTCACATCCTTTTATTGAAGGTATTTTGATGCCAAGGGATGTTTTATTATCTGTAGTGAATTTCACATCATCTCTCAAATTAGAGGATATTGATGAAAATAAAAATGAGATGCTTATTGTAACAAACGTAGAGAACATAGCTTTTCATGTGGATAGTGTTGCAGGAATTCATAGGGTACTTGTGGAAGATATTAAAATACCTGGTAAAAAGCTTTCTACCAATTTTAAGGAATGTGTAATAGGTGTAGTTACCAAGGATGATGTTAAGATTGAGTTAGTGGATATGAGAACAATTATTAAATTTATTAATCCAGCTATTAAACTAGTATAATTAATAGGATATCTATAGATTTTGGAAGAACAACAAGGGCTAAGATTTATATATATATATTTACAAATAAGTGGACGGTGTATGAATGGCAAAATGTAAAATATGTAGAACAGAGATAGTAGACGGTAAAGAATATTGTAGTAATTGTCAGGACAAGGAGATAACGCAATCCAATGAGTCTTATCTTGACAGTTTATTAAATTCTGTCAAAAATTCTGCCCCGGCTGTTGAAAATGTTTATAAGAAAAAAACTTCAAATGTAGTGCAAAATAAAACTATAAAGCCTGATAGTCCTGAAATCCAGGAGGAACATTCTACTGAACCGGATTTCCAGGACTATATGACTTCTTCGGTGATGGACGAGGATATCATTGATTTTAATAACTATTCTAATATGGAGGATTTCATTGGAGATGCTGATCTGTTTGGAGAGGATATTTCTGAACTATTGTCTTTTAAGGATTTAGGTATAGAAGATTATGCTGCTTCCAAGGAAGATACGAATGATTGGGATTTAAAGCAAGAAGATGATTTGAATACAAGCCCTGAGGATAGTAGCAAGAATTTTAATATAGATGGATTTGAAGAAAGTAAAGAAAATAACAAAGAAGATAACAAAGAAGATAACAAAGAAGAAATTATAGAAACAAGTAACAAAGAAGGTAACGAAGAAAATATAGAAGAAGAAACAGAAGAAGAAATTAAGTTAGAGGACGAATTGAATCAAAAGGCAAAAGACAATGATTTTATTACATATTCAGAGTTAGATGAGATGGAAAATTATGAGGATGAATTTGATCCGGATTTAAATGATTTACTAAGTAATCTAGACACTTATCAAAAAAATATGGAGTTGGAAGAGGAACTTTCATCCTCTTTAAAAGAGGTTGTAAGAGAGGGGCAGGATAATGAACAAGATTCTGCAGATCAGGAAGATGATTTTCTTTCCTTATTAAATCAGCTTTCTACAGATGATCCAGTTACAGAGGATGTAAAAGCCATTAATGATATGCTAAATGGAGAACCAGTAAGTCGCAACAATCAAATGGGACTTCCAAGTGATGTTGGTGAGGTATTTTCAGATGTATTAAAGGTGGTATCATCCTTAAATGATGGTATTGAGAACGAGGAAGAAATATTAGCAAGTATCAATAGTTCAAAAGAGGATAACAACAAAAAAAAGAAAAAAGGAAAGAAATCAAAGAAAAAGAATATAGAAGGCTCCAAAGAAGGTGAACCGAAAAAAGGCTTTTGGCAACGTTTGTTTGGTAATGTTAAAGATGATAAAGCAAAGAAAGCAAATAAAGTTGAAAGTACTACTAATGAATCAGAGGATTATTCTGACCAAACAAAGAAGACAGACGCAAAGAAGCCGGACAAAAAAGTAAAAGCGGCAAAAGGTAAGAAGGAAACTGCTGCTACGTCTGAAGATGTTGAGGATAGTGGAAAGGGTAGTAAACAAGCTAAAGGTAAAAAAGGGAAGGCTACAGAAGACAATTCTAAAGCAGCAAAGGCAAGTAAAAGTAAGAAAGAAAAACCTAAAAAAGATAAAGCAAAGAAAGAAAAAGCAAATATTGAAAGAATTGATGAAATAGAAGAAGATGAAGGACGAATTAATCGTTTCGGTGCTTTTATTGTATTCTTATTCTTTGGTTTATTTGCCATGTTAATATACCTTGGCACTAATGTAATCTCCTATACCCTTAGTATCCAGAATGCTACAAACTATTTTGACAAGCAGGAATACACAGATGCATACAATGAAGTTTATGGGATTGATATAAAGGCAGAAGATATTGAGATTTATGATAAGATTATGACAGTAATGTTTGTAAATAAACAGCTGAATTCCTATAATAACTTCTATTCCATGGGACAGTATCCACAAGCACTGGATTCACTCTTAAAAGGATTAAAGCGATATGATAAGTATATTGAGCTTGCAACTATGCTTGGTATTAAAACAGACTTGGATTATGTGAGATCTCAAATTCTTGGTGAACTTAGCAATGTATTTATGCTAACAGAAGAAGAAGCTGTGGCCATGAATTCAAATGAGAATATGAGTGAGTATAGCATGGAAGTATTTGATGTGGTATTAGAAAACATTGAACATTAGTATATAGTGAAGGAATGAAGAGAATGATAGCAGTCATTGATTATGATGCAGGTAATTTAAAAAGCGTAGAAAAAGCATTACTACACCTTAATGAGAAGGTATGTATTACAAGGGATAAAAGCGAGATTTTACAGGCAGATAAAGTCATTCTTCCGGGAGTAGGAAGCTTTGGCGAGGCAATGAATAAACTGCGAAATTATCAATTAATTGACGTTATCAAGGAAGTTGCAAATAGTGGCAAACCTTTGCTAGGAATATGCCTGGGGCTACAACTCTTTTTTGAAGAGAGTGATGAATCACCAGGCGTTGAGGGGTTATCTATTTTAAAAGGTAAAATACTTCGAATACCGGATAAAGAAGGGCTGAAGATACCTCATATAGGTTGGAATTCGTTATCAATTAAGCCAGAAGCAAGGCTTTATAAAGGATTGCTTGACCAGTCCCATGTATATTTTGTACATTCTTATTATCTTAGTGCATCAGATGAGGCCATTGTATCAGCTACTACAGATTACAGTACTTTAATTCATGCATCTGTTGAAAGTGATAATATATACGCATGTCAATTTCATCCTGAAAAAAGTGGTGAGGTTGGACTTTCCATTTTAAAAAACTTTGCAACTTTATAGGATAAGAATTTAATTTTGATAGGAGTGTTAGTATGTTTACGAAAAGAATCATTCCTTGTTTAGATGTACATAATGGGCGCGTGGTAAAAGGTATTAACTTTGTTAATTTACAAGATGCCGGTGATCCTGTGGAGGTTGGTGCTGCCTATGATAAGGCAGGTGCAGATGAACTGGTATTTCTCGATATAACCGCATCCTCTGATGCTAGAACTATTAAGCTTGATATGGTACGAAGAGTAGCCGAAACAGTCTTTATTCCATTCACAGTTGGTGGAGGAATTAGGTCAGTAGAAGATTTTAAAATGATTTTACGAGAAGGCGCAGATAAAATTGCAGTGAATACTGCAGCAATTCTTAATCCAACTTTGATTAGTGAAGCAGCAGATAAATTTGGTAGTCAATGCGTGGTGTTGGCAATTGATGCTAAGCGTAGAGCGGACGGCAGCGGATGGAATATCTACAAAAATGGTGGAAGAATTGATATGGGTATTGATGCAGTTGAATGGGCAATGAGGGCTTGTGATTTAGGTGCGGGGGAAATTCTACTTACCAGTATGGATTGTGATGGTACTAAGGAAGGCTATGATCTTGATCTAACCAGAGCTATCTCTGAAAATGTATCAGTTCCAGTCATTGCATCCGGAGGTGCGGGTAAACTAGAGCATTTCTATGATGCCTTTACAACTGGAAAAGCAGATGCTGTACTTGCTGCCTCACTTTTTCATTATAAGGAAATGCAGATTATTGATTTGAAACAATATCTTCGTGAAAAAGGTGTCAGCGTAAGACTATAAATAAATTATTTTCTAGGTTAAATATAGTAATATAGTAAGTCCGTAAAAAGCTTATTAAGATATAAATATCAAGTAGTCGGATGCAGTTCTAATAATAGCATCCGACTTTTTTAAGGAGGTACCGTAATGGGTGCAATAACAAATGATTGGTCACAAGCATTGGAGAGTGAATTTAAGCAAAGCTATTATTCGCAACTCTATCAATTTATAAAACAAGAATATAGTACGACTACTATCTATCCAAATGCAGAGGATATTTTTAATGCTTTTCATTTTACGCCTCTAAGTCAGGTTAAAGTAGTGATACTAGGACAAGACCCCTATCATAATGAAGGACAAGCTCATGGACTTTGCTTTTCCGTAAAACCCAATGTGGATATTCCACCTTCGTTAGTAAATATTTATCAGGAATTAAAAACAGACTTAGGTTGCTATATTCCGGACAATGGATATCTGGAAAAATGGGCGAAGCAAGGTGTCCTCTTATTAAATACTGTAATGACGGTAAGAGCACATCAGGCTAATTCACATCAAGGTAAAGGTTGGGAGCGTTTTACGGATGCGGTAATACAGGCTGTGAATGCGCAGGATCGACCAGTCGTATTTCTTCTTTGGGGCAAACCAGCTCAAACGAAAAAATCAATGCTCACTAATCCAAAGCATCTTATTTTGGAAGCTCCTCATCCGAGTCCCTTATCCGCATATCGAGGTTTCTTTGGCAGCAGGCATTTTAGTCAAACAAATGAATTTTTAAGCAAACAATCAATTGTGCCAATTGATTGGCAGATTGAACATATATTTAAAAACAAGTAATTAAGTATAAACAGGGTAGTGTAATATTCGATGGATATTACACTACCCTTGTTTAGTACTAAAGGAAATAATTGTTTTTGTTGGTTTCTTTTTAAAAATTTAAAAGTAAATTAATGTGATTTTTGATGTTTATGTAAGAGGGGATTTTCAAATATTTTTAGTTGCCATAAATTAAAATCTTAAGAATGTTATTTTGTAAAGTAGAGATAATACTATAACAAAGCATTTTCCTAAATTGCATTTTGGAGGTTTTTAAGATGAAACATGAAAAAGGTTTATCTGCCTGGCAACTCACAATGATGGCGTTAGGTTCTGTTATCGGAGGTTCCTTTTTTCTTGGATCTGGTGTCGCGATACAAGCAGCTGGACCTTCTATTGTAATATCATTTATATTAGGTGGACTACTGGTTTATTTTATATTATATGCACTATCTGAAATGACAGTGGCAAACCCGAATTCAGGTTCATTTTATTCTTTTACAGCAAAGGTATTTGGACCAGGTGCAGGATTTGTGGTTGGATGGGTTTACTGGACAGGAATGGTACTTGCCATGTCAAGTGAAGCAACTGCGGCATCAATTTTAGTTAGAGAATGGTACCCGAATATATCAATTCCTATATTGGGGAGCGCAATTATAATTGTTGTAACCTTAGTAAATCTCCTCGGTGCCAGTAAGTTAAGTAAATTAGAAAGCAGCCTTGCAATTGTTAAGGTATTTGCAGTAGTAGCATTTATCGTAATAGCCCTATTATTAATTGTAGGGCTCATTGGTGGAAGAGGAGCCTTAGGTGCTGGTGAATTAAGAAATGAGTCCTTTATGCCGGGAGGAATTAAGAGTATTGCAGGAAGTATGATGATTGTAATCTTCTCCTATGCTGGCTTTGAAATTATTGGCTTGGCCTCTTCAGAAGCAAAGGACCCGCATAAAACGATACCACGGTCAATTTTATTTACTGTGGTGAGCCTTGTGGGTCTCTATATTTTGTCCATGATAGTTTTACTACCTTTAATACCAACAGCCGAACTTTCTGAGGAAGTAAGCCCAATGGTTGCAGCCCTAAGTAGATGGGGGATGGGTTGGGCTGGAGCAGTAATAAACTTTATTTTGGTAACGGCAATTTTATCTACTATGCTAGCTTCGATGTTTGGTCTTGGACGAATGATGCGTTCTATGGCAGATGAAAAACAGGCTCCTCTATGGTTACAGGATAGAAAGGATGTTCCTTACAAGGGAATTTTATTTTCTGGTTTTTGCATGTTAATTGGATTAGGAGCAGGGCTATTCTTTCCTAGAGTATATTTGTTTTTAATAAGCTCCGGCGGTTTTGCCACCTTATTAACCTATGGTGCAATAATGGCTACGCACATTAAATTTCGTAAATGTAACGGATGTCCTCCAAATGGAAAGTGTCAAATGCCCGGATTTCCATATACCTCTTGGATTGCATTAATTAGTATCATTGCAATTATCGGTAGTATGCCATTTATTGCTGGACAAACTGCAGGATTGTTAGCAGGGATAGGAATGGCAGTGCTTTATGCCCTGATATATCTCGTTATGAAGGCTACAGGAAAGGTGAAGGAAGAAAGAACTGAGGATAATATGAAGCCTGGTAATTATAGATCCAGCTTTGCTCAGGAATTTTCAAAAGAGCTTTCAGAAGATGATTCCATAAAGAAGACAAAGGATACTATGACCTCTTCCTGTGATTGTAAAAATAGTAGCAAGGATAAAGATGAAAAATAATTAAACACTTTTTATAACGAGAGTTTATATTGGGATTTCACTTTACCAACGCATTAACAAAGAGGAAACGACAAGTTAATTCACTTGTCATGAACAAAAAGAGACATATCCACTATAAATTGGTGGCAATATGTCTCTTTTAGGTGAAGCAAAATCATTGTTCGATTACTTTATTTTACCCCTGATTTGTCTTATCAAGATTTTTTACTGCAGTTGCAAGCATTAATTTAATTCGATTGAGCTGATTAACTTCACTTGCACCAGGATCATAGTCAACAGCAACAATATTTGCTTCTGGATGCTGTCTTCTAAGCTCCTTAATTACTCCTTTACCAACAATATGATTTGGTAAACATGCAAACGGCTGTGCACATACAATATTCTTAACATCGGAATGAATTAATTCTAACATTTCACCAGTTAAAAACCACCCTTCACCGGTCTGATTACCAATGGATACAACAGGATCAGCATAATCAGCAAGCTTTTTAATAGGAACCGGAGGAGTAAAGCGTTTACTCTTTGCTAATTCTCTCTTTGCAGGTGCTCTTAACTGTTCAAGTGCCCAGATGGTAAGATTACCAATGTGTTTTGTCATTTTCTTTTTACCAAGGTATCTAACTTTGAAGTTATTATTATAAGCAGAATATAGGAAGAAATCGAGCAGATCCGGTACAACTGCTTCTGCGCCTTCCGCTTCTAATAACTCTACAAGATAGTTGTTAGCAGAGGGTAGGAATTTAACAAGGATTTCTCCAACAATACCGACACGAGGTTTTACTAAGCCTTCATGAAGTTCTAAGGTATCAAATTCATGAATCATCTGTCGTAAGTTTTTCTTATATTCACTCCATTTTCCACCGTTTACAAGACTCTGAATACATTTATCACGCCATTTTGCATGAAGTTCATTGGCGGAACCAGGTATCTTCTCGTAAGGACGGGTGCGGTAGAGTACGCGCATAAATACGTCACCATATACAATGGCTTGCATTGCTCCTATTAATAATTTAGGAGTTATTTTGAGGCCTGGGTTTTTCTCTAATCCTGAAGCACTTAAAGAGATTACAGGAATTTGAGGCATTCCAGCCTTTTCAAAGGCTCTACGAATAAAACCAATGTAATTGGTAGCACGACATCCGCCACCGGTTTGAGTAATCATGACCGCCACTTTGTTCAAATCATATTTACCGGATAATAAAGCATCCATAATCTGACCAACTACCATTAAGGAAGGGAAGCAGGCATCATTATTCACATATTGCAAACCAACATCAACTGCTTTGCGATTATCATTTGGTAACACCACCACGTTGTAGCCACCGGCTTTAAGTGCTGGTTCCAACAAGTCAAAGTGGATGGGTGACATTTGTGGAGCAAGAATTGTGTAATTTTCTTTCATCTCTTCCGTAAATATTACTCTATGATGGGCTGAAGAGGAGAGCTGGCATTCCACATGTTTATTCTCACGGTCTCTTATTGCAGACAAGAGAGAACGAATACGAATTCTTGCAGCACCTAGGTTATTTACTTCGTCAATCTTTAATACAGTATATATTTTACCTGACTTCGTAAGAATATCATTTACTTGGTCGGTAGTTACGGCATCAAGTCCACAGCCAAAGGAATTTAACTGTATAAGTTCAAGGTTAGGCTGTGTCCGTACATAGGAAGCAGCAGCATAGAGTCTGGAATGATACATCCATTGATCAATAACTATGGTAGGACGATCTACTTCACCTAAGTGAGAGATGGCATCCTCGGTTAAAACTGCTGCACCATAAGTGTTAATCAGTTCTGGGATACCATGATGGATCTCAGGATCAACATGGTAGGGACGGCCTGCAAGTACAATTCCTTTCCTTCCGCTTGCTTTTAGATATGCGATGGTCTCTTCGCCCTTTTTACGCATATCTTCTCTAGCCTTTTCGAGTTCCTTCCAGGCAGCAGAGCAGGCATCTTTTACCTCGTTAACGGTTGAATTGCTCTTACCAAACAATTCGATTAAACGGGTTTCCAATATTTCTTCACTTTCAAAGGAAAGGAAAGGATTATCAAATACGATGGAGGAGTCACGTAATTCCTCCATATTGTTCTTAATATTTTCAGGATAGGAGGTGACAATAGGACAATTATAATGGTTATTTGTGCCACAAACTTCCTTGCGTTCAAATGGTATGCTAGGATAGAATATGTACTTAATATCCTGATTAATCAACCATTTAATATGTCCATGTACGAGTTTTGCTGGATAACATTCTGATTCACTAGGAATGGATTCAATTCCCAGTTCATAAATCTTACGACTTGAAACAGGGGATAGAACAACACGGTAACCTAATTTCGTAAAAAATGTATGCCAGAAAGGATAGTTTTCATAAATATTTAGTACTCTTGGAATACCTACAGTACCATTCTTCGCCTGATCCTCTGCTAAGGCAGGATAGTCAAAATAACGTTGTAATTTATAGTCAAAGAGATTAGGAATATTATCAACATTCTTTTCTTTACCCAGACCGCGCTCACAACGATTTCCAGAGATAAACTGTCTGCCACCAGTGAATTTATTGACTGTCAGTACGCAGTTGTTGGTACAACGTTTACATCTTGCCAGAGTGGTATCGAAAGTCAACTCATTGATTTGATCAATGGTTAGCATCGTAGTTTCTTCATTTTCATAATGGGACCGTGCTATGAGAGCAGCACCAAAGGCACCCATGATACCAGCAATATCAGGTCTTACAGCAGTACAGCCTGAAACGGTTTCAAAGCTTCTAAGCACTGCATCATTGTAGAAGGTACCACCCTGTACTACCATTTTTGTACCAAGATCTTTCGGGTTAGTAATCTTAATAACTTTATATAAAGCATTCTTAATAACGGAATAAGCTAATCCAGCTGAAATGTCAGCAACGGTAGCGCCTTCCTTCTGTGCCTGTTTTACCTTGGAGTTCATAAATACGGTACAACGGGTACCAAGGTCAATAGGATTCTTCGCATATAAAGCTACATTTGCAAACTCGGGCACTTCATAATTAAGGGACTTAGCAAAAGTTTCGATAAAGGAACCGCAGCCTGAGGAACAAGCTTCATTTAATAATACATTGTCTACGGTTTTATTTTTTATTTTAATACATTTCATATCCTGACCACCAATGTCCAGGATACAATCTACTTCTGGTTCAAAGAAGGCAGCAGCATGATAATGAGCAACCGTTTCAACTTCACCCTCATCCAGCATTAAAGCAGCTTTAATTAAAGCTTCGCCATAGCCAGTGGAGCAGGAACGTACAATTTTAGCTTTCGCAGGTAATTGTTCGTAGATTTCTTTGATGGAACGTAGTGTTGTCTTAAGCGGACTACCATTGTTATTACTATAGAAGGAATAGAGCAGAGAACCATCCTCACCTACTAATGCAACCTTTGTGGTGGTGGAACCAGCATCAATTCCTAAATAACAATTTCCCTCGTACTCTTTTAACTCACCTTTTTTAACTGTATGTACGGAATGTCTTTCGCGAAAAGCTTCATATTCTTCTTCATTTTCAAATAATGGCTGAAGACGATTGACCTCGAAGTTCATTTTAATGCCCTGCGATAATAACTGGTGCAGGGACTCCAATTCTTTTGTAGAGTCAGCTTTTGCGTTCATTGCAGCTCCTAAAGCCGCAAATAGGTGGGAATGATCCGGTGCTATGATCTGTTCTTCGGAAAGCGATAGAGTACGTATAAATGCAGTTCTAAGTTCGCTTAAAAAGTGTAAAGGACCTCCAAGAAATGCTACATTTCCACGAATTGGCTTCCCGCAGGCAAGGCCACTGATGGTCTGGTTAACAACAGCCTGGAAGATGGAAGCGGACAAGTCCGGTTTCGTAGCGCCTTCATTAATCAGTGGTTGTATGTCTGATTTAGCAAAAACACCACATCTTGCAGCAATGGGGTAGATTGCCTTGTAATTCTTAGCGTATTCATTTAACCCAGAAGCATCTGTCTTAAGTAAGCTTGCCATCTGGTCAATAAATGAACCGGTTCCACCAGCGCAGATACCGTTCATTCGCTGTTCTATACCATTTGTAAAATATATGATTTTGGCATCTTCGCCACCTAACTCAATTGCAACATCAGTCTGTGGTGCAAAATCCTGCAATGAAGTAGATACAGCGACAACCTCTTGAACAAAGGGGATGTCTAGATGCTTTGAAATGGTTAGTCCACCTGATCCTGTGATCACTGGTGAGACGGTGATATTTCCTAAGGACTCCTGCGCTTTTCGTATTAAACCAGCTAAGGTTTCCTGTATATTTGCAAAGTGACGTTCATAGTCAGAGAAAAGTATGTTTCCTCCAGCGTCGATGATCACTATTTTTACTGTCGTTGAACCTATATCGATTCCTAGTTTTCCATTGTTTATCATGTATTAATCTCCCTTAATTTCGATTAAAAATCGAAGTGTCTAGAAATTAGATGTAACTGTTTTATATGATTACAATTACACGGCATCATCCGATGCATATGCCAATCAAAGGAATAAAATGCATTCATTTTGACGCTGAAACATACGAATTCAAAAAGTTTTTTGGAATTCAAAATGTTGTGAATAACTTTATTAATTATACGCTACATAAATCGGAACTTCAACAATTTAATTTTATCTATATTTAAATATGAAGCTTTGGTACAACGAAAAATACCTTTAATAACTGGAAAATATGGCGTATTGTTATACAAGCTGACGAAGGTTGATCTGTGCTATATCCTAAAATATGCACAGTAACGCTTCTATTCTATATAGAAATAAGTAGCAAAAGATAGAACTTTATTATAATATGTCGATTCTTGCTTTTTGGAACATTTCCCATAAAAATGAATATATTGTATTGAAAACTTTACCTTACATAGGGAATTATTTTGGAAGGAGAACATATGTATTGCATTAGTTATGTCATTCAAAGGGGCGATACTCTATATAGTATCAGCAGAAAATTTCAGGTGGGAATCAGTGAAATTATGAAAGCCAATCCTCTGGTGGATGTTTATAATCTTACGGTTGATACTATTATATGTGTACCTATCAATACAGAGACCGGTCGTAGCCACTATAGTGATGTTACTACCTATGAAGTGCAAGAAGGGGATACTCTGAAAAGTATTCTTGAGAAAAGTGGAAATGGAATTGCAGATTTTCTCACATTAAATGAATTAAGTGGAATTATTTTACAGCCAGGAACATCAGTGAGGCTTGCGTTGTACGAGGGCATTGACAATGATATAAACGGAATGGAGGAATAGATAGTTATACTTTAACAGAATATTATTAAGGTCTGGTTTATTTTAGTCAACATAATTTCAAGGATAACAGGAAATTTGTTATTTGACAAAGATATAAGAAAAACATATAATAAGTTTGAAAAAGAATACAGTTTTATGCTGTATTCTTTCGTTAAGTTATAACCATTTTTGAGATTGTGATATAATGAAAGCGGAATGAGGTATTGCAAGCGTGCTTGCAAATACCGATTGGAGTAACAAGATCATGAACAAGTATTATGTTCATGATATAATGAAAGCGGAATGTGTTTTGTTATCTTGATTGCAGATACCGATTGGAGCAGCAAGATCATGAACAAGTATTATGTTCATGATATAATTATGAAAAGGATGTGGTAAGGATGGAAGCCGGGCCGAGTAGTCAGAATCAGAACTTAGAGAAGAACAGAATAGCGACTGCTATAAGCAGCAATAACAGCAAGGCTTTGCCGGCGGATTAATCCACCCCTTTGGTCGTGAATGTTGTTCGTTGCTTATGCGACAGTGGAAAGGAGCATTTATGATCGATATTTTTAGAACTATAGAAGGCTCACTGCAGAGAATGACAGAAATTGCAGAGGGTTGTTGGATTGCAATGACAGCCCCATCAGCGACAGAGCTAATGGAGGTTGCAGAGCGCACTGGAATTGAGGTGGATCATCTAAGAGCCCCATTGGATGAAGAGGAAAGAGCGAGAATTGAAGTTGAAGACAATTATACCTTAATCTTAGTTGACATACCTGCACTAGAAAGAAGAAATGATAAGGATCGTTATGTGACAATTCCTCTTGGTATTATTGTTGCAAATGAATACATCATAACTGTTTGTTTGGAGGAAACTCCTGTATTAAAATGCTTTATTGATGGACGTGTTAGGGATTTTTATACCTTTAAGAAAACAAGATTTATCCTTCAGATTCTATATAGAAATGCCTCCACCTTTCTTCAGAATCTGCGTACCATTGATCGCAAGAGTGAAGAAATTGAGCGAAAGCTTCATATATCAACACAAAACCGCGAGTTAATTGATTTATTGGAATTAGAGAAAAGTCTGGTTTATTTTACAACCTCTCTGCGCTCCAATGAAGTTGTATTTGAAAAAATGCTAAAGCAAGAGAACATTAAACATTATCCAGAAGATGAAGATCTACTGGAAGATTTGATTATTGAGAATAAACAGGCGATTGAGATGGCGAATATATATAATGGGATTTTGACCGGAATTATGGGAACCTTTGCTTCCATCATCTCCAACAATCAGAATATTGTTATGAAGTTTTTAGCCGCTGTAACCATTGTTTTATCCATACCTACCATGATAGCAAGCTTTTATGGAATGAACTTCGATGTAATTCCAGGAACAGATAGTCCCATCGGTTTCTACGTCATTGTAAGTACGGCATTAGTAATTGCATTTATTATAGTTTTGGTATTTAAGAAGAAAAAAGTATTCTAGTTTTGAAAGGCATAGGTGCTAAATGAACTTACTAAATAAAATGGAACGTAAATTTGGAAGATATGCAATACCTAATCTAATGAGATATATTGTAGCTATTTTTGTTATAGGACTTTTGATAGGTAGCTTCCTTCCATATATTTATGTTGTGTATTTCCCGCTTGATTTTTCAATGGTAATGAAAGGACAAGTATGGAGATTAATTACCTTTATCATACCCCCTTCCTCCATGAATGGAATCTTTCTTACGGCATTGTCTATTTATATTTATTACTGGATTGGAAATACGGTGGAGCAGCATTGGGGAGCATTTCGAATGAATTTATTCTTTCTTACGGGAATTCTCTTAAATATTCTCGCTTCACTAATTACTTATTTAGTAACAGGAACTGGATTTCTATATCCTAGTACATTGGATTTAATATGTGGAACTCTAATGTTTGCTTTTGCAGCAATTTATCCAAACGCTTCTTTTTATATTTACTTCTTAATACCAATAAAGGCAAAGTACTGGGCATTAATTATAGGTGCAACTTATGTTTATAGAGTGTATGGAATGATAATGAGACAAGAATACTTATCAATTGTTCCGATTGTTGCCACGTTTATTAATCTATTTATATTTATTTTAGCTACTCGTAATAGCCATAGACTCTCCCCCAGTGAGATGCGACGTAAGGCAAATTATAAAAGACAAATGAACGAAGCAAGGAATCATGGCAATGTAACAGAGTTTCGAGGACGTAATGTTATAACCAGACATAAGTGTGCTGTCTGTGGAAGGACAGAATTAGACGGAGATCAATTAGAGTTCAGATTTTGTTCCAAGTGCGAAGGTAATTACGAATATTGCATGGACCATCTTTTTACTCACGAGCATGTGAAAAGTGAATAGACTATAAATTTTTATGGAGCGAAAATGTTTCACACAATAATGAAGGAACTAAAGTCTTTAGACAAAAAAATATGGATTGGATTTTTGACAGTGCTTATTATCTTAATAATAGGCACTTCTTATCATATAAAGAACAATGTTAAAAATGAACAGAAGAATTACTCCGAATTGGTGAAGATTGGTGTAATTAATAAGGACAGCAGTGCTTATTCCGATTTACTCTTGAGCTATTTTGATAGTAGTGAAACTTTTACTAGTTTTATAAAGGTAATAACGGGGACGGACGAGGAAATTAATCAGGAGTTTGATAACGGAAAGTTGGATGTTGTTATTGAAATACCCGAAAACTTTGCACAAAATTTAATTAATATAAAGCACTCACCGATACGCGTTGAGATTAATACCATAGACATCACAAAAGCAATACTGTTACAAAACGTTCTCCGTAGTTATGAAAGATATATTTCTGCGGTTGAAGTGAATGCAGTAGGACTATATGAACTCATGGAAGTTTACGAGATGGACCCGCAGTTAATCAGTGATACGAATACAAAGTTATCCATAGATCTTATTTTAACGGCACTGGGAAAAGAGAAGTTCTTTTCGTTTCGTGCAATTGGGACATTTCCTTCCACGTCTTTAGCAAATTATTATATTACCAGTATATTTATTATGTTAAGTCTTTACTTCGGTTTATATGCAGGGTATGAATTGCGTAAAGAAATGGGACAGGGAACTTTAATAAGGCTTCGAACCACTAAACTTTCTGTATATCGTTACGTACTTGGAAAAAATATAGCAATGGCTATATTACCAGCAATTCTCCTTGGAGGAGCAATAACATTTCTTACCGGAAAAATTCATTTAATTAATTTTGTTTTTGCAATTTGCATTGCGATGTTTAGCATAGCTATGGCTGTATGTCTGTGTGGAATCTTAAGGACAACTCAGAGTTTTATCCTAACAGGAAATGTTTTGATTTTCTTGTTAACACTTATAGGTGGAGGTATCATTCCAATACAATTTCTCCCACAGGATATGCTACTTTTAACAAAGTTCACACCGTACTACTATCTGATGAAAGGAATATTAAACATTAACTATAATAAGTTCTATGATTCCTTTCTTTGGGCAACGGGAATTCTATTAATAGCGCTGCTTATGTCCCACATAGGTATTTATCTTCTTAAAAGAAGGAGTGTGATACAGGATGAGGGGTAAGGAACTATTTATGGATATTTTTCATATCATTCGTATGAGAATAAAGCTGATATTTTGGGATAGAAGCACTGTGATTGTTATGGTTTTTTCAGTATTACTATTTTCACTGCTTCTTAGAGTAATGACTGGTTCCGCAGAAACCTTAAGCGCTTTGCCCATTGGAATCATTGATGAGGATCAATCAAGTGCATCCAGAGATCTAATTCAAGTATTAGAAGATAATGAGACGATACGTGTGGTTAGAGGGGACCAAAAGGAGTTACAGAAGTTATTATTAGATGAAATGATTACTTCTATTTTTGTAATTCGTGAAAATTATGAAACAAAGTTAAAAAGGGGATATGTGTCAAACCTCATCACTATGGTTTATAAGGAAGGTAATAAGGCAGCATCCATTCTTTCAGATGTGGTCGCAGGCGCTATGATATACCCCATCAGTCTATATAAAAGTTTTCATTATTACGAACAGTTACCTGCCGAGGGTCAGCCTGCTCTAGATTTAACAGAGTACCAGGCATTTCTTCAAGAATATGAAGATAGCAGCGAGAGTTTTAATTTTGCCTTTGACATATCCTTAAGCAATCCCAGTGGTACAGAGGTTCAGTTATCCAATGCAGTATTATATCAGCAGTTCATTATAGGAATTCTATCCTTATTAATGAGTTTTATCGCTATGTTCTTTATATCCCACTCTATCAGGGAGAAGGAACAGGGAATAGAAGTAAGACTTAGGATATCACAATTTGGATTAGTAAAAAGAGATATAGGGAATATTGGTACTTTATTATTTTGGGAAGCTCTTTTAACTCTCGTATTTATTGGCCAAATGCGTTATCATCTTACCTTCGTAAGCCCCTCATTATGGTTGGATGCTTACCTGCTTTTATTGTTACAGGCACTGGTTTCAGGCCTAGGTTTACTCTTGCTTACCAAGGTAATAAAAAAAATGATGATATATCAAATAGTTGCTGCAATAGCAATTCTTATATCAGGAGGACTTTCCTTTTTTCAGCTGTTATCTGGATTTTATTCAGGCATACTAAATCAAATAGCTAGATCAATACCAAACAGCTGGTTTCTGAAAGGATTTACTGCTATAATGATAAACAACAATGGCAGCAGTACCTCAAGAGTGGAAATCTATATGCTTCTTACGGCAGCGCTTTTCATGTTATTAATAATTATGATTATAGATGTATTTTTTGATAAAATACATGTAATAAAGATAAAAAGGACAGGATGGTAAAGGGAATGAACAAGAGAATAAGAGACTTAAATAGAGAGATTCAAAGTGGACGACTGTTAGAGGAAAATGTTCCAAAGTTATTTAATCATTTAGCGGATAATTATTATACTTACGCAAGTGTAAGACTGGCCATACACTATTATACTCTTTATGAAACCTATTGTGATGAGGAAGGAACCTGGAGCGAAGCCGCACTTGAGACTCTTAAGAAATTAAATAATATCATTAAAAGTGGAGTAATAAATTCATTAAATGGATCTATGCGAGAGGAAGCAATACGCGAAGTAGATTTTATCCGTTCAGATATTATGGAAAAAATGACAGCGTTTACTGCGTATACTGATATCTTCCAGATTTACGAGTATACCTTAAATCGTGTGGAGTATCGTTTTCGTGAGGATTTACCCACAATTGATGATGAGGATTTTGCCAGAGAGATTCTTCGTTTTATTTTTGATACCGAAGATAATGTAATTGTAAATGAGAAAATAAAAGAAATCATTGGTCAGTTACCGGTTCGAATTACAAAGCAAAAGTACTTCGAACTATTAAAAGATAGCCTATATGCTTATATTGGTGCAGATTCTGCATCCTTGGAGCAATACCTATATATGCAAAAAACCTGTGCAATGTTGGGACAAAACGAAACGATGGAGCAGCTATTTCCAAAGTTATGGCAGCAAAAGTTGGAATTATCACAGCTAAGCTATAAAGATATGAGTCAGGAGCAATATGAAAAGGCAAGACTAACTCTAGGAGCAGCAACCCTTACACTGGAGTTTGAAGCCTCGGTATATTATTTCTTACAGGAAATAGTAAATGAAGTGTATGCTTTATTGTTATGTTCTCCATATCAAGGAATGGAGAGCTTGATGCCTTGTGAAGCAGACAAAGCTTCCTTAGAGATCTTAATACAAGTTAGTGATAGTTTTGAGAATATGGAAAAGAAAGAGTTGCCAGAGGAACTCTTGGATAAATTTGCCACGATGGAAGGGGTTCAGGAAGACCTGTTCTTTGAATTAACCACTTGTGAAGAAACTCTGAATATAATAAAAGTTAAGCATGAAGAATTGACAAAGAGCCTGATGTTAAATCAGTCATTGGAGGTTTTGTTACGATCAGCAAGCTTATTATCCAACAGTATTTTTATTGAGTTGGAGGTTAAGGATCGTGTTACGACTATTGTTAATGAAGAAAGAGTGGCTAAGGAAATGAAACAATTTCAGGACGAATTAGCAGAACTGTTTCATTCACAAGATAAGATTATTACACGTGCGGTTATGGCGAACACCATGAATAAGCTTCCTGTTTTTTTCAAGGATCACAAGGAAGTAATGGATTATATACTATATAGTTTGGATCGTTGCAGTGATATTTATGAAAAATCAGCATGTTTTGAGATTATTAATGAATTAATGTCGGAGTAGGACTGTATTTTTATTGGTAATATGTGGTATACTTATGAAAAGTAATATTTACTGTGTATGATTAGAGAGGATTTCTATGATTTCGTGGACATCTAGCCTTCAGGTTGGCGAAAAGATTAAAAAGAAAAGAGATAAGGCTATTGCTTCCATTAATAACAGTGAAGCAACCTTTGGTGTCTATTGCATTACCTTTGCCACGCATCCGGACAACCTGTTTGAAATTATGGATGCTAACCAACTTCTGATTCCCTATTACAAAAAATCTGACATTTATATTGTAGGTTTGGCAAAGGGGAAGAGAGAGGCATTGTGTTTGGTTGAAAAAATGCTTATGGAGGTCTATAAACAGACTGGAAATTTTAACGTCAGAGCTTATTATACATAAATGCTCATAGTTACTTCGTATTTAGAATAGGATTGGTGGTTGAAAAGATAAGATGATTCATATCATTCTTTTGATATTAAAAATAATAGGAATACTACTTCTATCCATTTTGGGATTGTTGCTGCTAATTCTTCTTATCGTATTATTAGTTCCGGTTCGTTATAAAATAGAAGCGCAACACGGGGAAGAGGTATTAAAAGCTGATGTTAGAGTTCACTGGTTATTGCACATATTTCGTGCAAGGGTGTCCTACCTTGAGGGTGAGCTTAGGATCAAGGTCAGAATTCTTTGTTTTTTACTTTTTGATAATCAAAAACCAAAAAAGGAAGAAAAGAAGCGATTCGGTTCACGGCAGAGAATAAATAATACGAAAAAAGAGAAGTCTTTAAAGAAGAAGAAAATATTTAAAGAGACCTCAAGGCAAGACAAGAAAAATAAGAGCAAAGACCTAAGATCAAAAGAAAATGGATTAAAACAACCAGAAAACCAAAAGCTGGAAAATAAGCAATCGGACATAAATTCTGAAGTAGTGAAATCGAAGGATATCGCCAAAGAGAGAATTAAAGATGATATAAAAACAATGGTCGAGACTCCGGAAGGCAGTGAAGAGGCAGATAATAAAATTGTTGATGTTGTTAAAGAAAGTGTTGAAGGTGTGGTCAAAAAGGTTGAAGATATCGTAACAGAGGATATTCCACCCATGCCGGAGGATACTATAGAAGAAGAGATATTAACAGATAAAAAGACAAAGTATAAAGCAGCAAAAGGTAAGAGAAAATCCTTTGGAATTCGTCTTGGCTTAATCTGGCAACGACTAAAGACTTTAAGAGCTTCTTTTACAAAGTGGATCAATTGGGTTAAGGAATGGGGTTTAACAGTATCAAGTTGGAAGAACAAACTGATTACGGTTATTAATTTCTTTAAAGATAAGGTTACTAAAGAAGGACTAAAAGAGACCTACTCTAGTTTAAAGAAACTTTTAAAGCATATTGCACCTACGAAGCTTAAATCTACTATCATCTTTGGAACAGGTGATCCTTGTTCAACAGGACAAGCACTTGGGGTGATTAGTATTTTGTACAGCTTTTATGGGGATAAGGTTAAAGTTATTCCTGATTTTGAAAAGAAGGTATTGGAGGGAGAGCATAAGGCGAAAGGCCGTATAAGACTGCTGACAATACTTATGATAGCAATTAAATTATTGGTAAATAAGAAATTTCAATTATTAAAAGAGAATTTTCAACGATTAAAGGAGGCGCTATAAATGGCGGATAATCAATTTCATTCAACGGTAGAATCTTTATTTAAAGGTATGGATAACTTTATAACAACCAAAACAGTTGTAGGAGATGCGGTTAGAGTAGATACAGATACAATCGTCTTACCACTGGTAGAAGTGAGCTTTGGTGTTGCTGCTGGTGCATTTGCTAATGAAAACAAGAATAATGCAGGTGGCGGTATGGGAGGAAAAATATCACCCAGTTCTGTGCTTGTAATTCAAAATGGAACCTCCAAATTAGTTAATATTAAAGAACAGGATAGTGTTACAAAAATCCTTGATATGGTACCTGACCTTATTCAAAAGTTTACCAAAGGCTCTAAAAAAAAGGATGAATTAGACCCGAAAGTTGAGGAGGTCATTAAAAGCCAATCAGAAGCAAGCTTGCAGGAATAAGCAAAAAGTGCTTGCATTATAAAACATATTCTGATAAAATAGTTAATGTTTGTAGGACCGAAGGTTCTATATTATATCTAGGGAGGTGCTTTTGATGGCTAAATGTTCAATATGTGATAAAGGTGCTCACTTTGGAATCGCTGTGAGTCATTCTCATAGAAGATCTAACAAGATGTGGAAATCTAATGTAAAATCTGTTAAAGTTAATGTTAACGGAGCTGCAAGAAAAATGTATGTTTGTACGTCCTGTCTTAGATCCGGTAAAGTAGAACGCGCGTAAGAAAACGATGGGTGTCAGGAGATCTTGACACCCCATTTTTTTTTGATTCTTTAAGCTTCTATTCATGACAAGTGAAACGACTTGTCGTTTCGTCTTGTTGCCGAAGTTATGTACAACAATTAATAGCAAAGTTACTAAAAAGCTGGTTAATTGCAAAAAAGGTTATAACCAAGTAATAAACATAGAATAATAATACATATAGCTAGAATACCATTGGTTATGAATAGCATGATTGTCATACCAATTGCAATCCAAAACAGGATAAAACCAATCATTCTCTTCATGATTGTCACTTCCAATCTATAGGTGGAGTACTATATATTATGCAGAGAAACCTATGCTTATCACGAAAATATGGGGCAATTTATCTAAGCAGGCATAAGGCAGACGTATTTATGTTTACCTTTTTAAAAAAACTGGGTATACTATAATAGATTAAGTATTTCAAGCTTTGCTAAAAATGAAAATAATGTTATAATGAATTATATTCCAGTATAGATGAATAGTAATTATATAGAATGAATTGCTCGCCATAGGCGGAATGGAGGTAGCTATGAAAGGATTTATGAACACTCATATAGGTGAAATTTTAATTGATAATGATGTACTGGCGAAATATGCCGGCGCTTCTGCAGTTGAATGCTTTGGAGTAGTTGGAATGGCATCTGTCAATATGAAGGATGGAATCGTTAAACTACTAAAAAAAGATAATTTAAGTCATGGTGTAAATGTCACAATCGAAGATAACAGAATAACTATTGACCTGCATATTATCGTTTCCTACGGCGTGAGTATTTCTGCTGTTGCTGATAATTTAATCAGTAATGTAAAATATAATGTAGAAGAATTCTCAGGACTTGAGGTTAAGAAGATTAATATATTTGTAGAAGGTGTCAGAGTAATAGACTGATCCTTGGAGGTACAACGTTTAAGGAGGAAAACCCAGTGGTTATTAAGACGATAGATGCGAACACTCTGAAAAAAATGTTTCTTGCCGGAGCAGCTAGTATCGAGGCGAAGAAGGAAATAATTAACGAATTGAATGTATTCCCGGTTCCAGATGGAGATACAGGTACAAATATGACACTTACCATTATGTCTGCCGTAAAGGAAGTGAATGCATTAGCTAATCCAACGATTGAAGAATTAGCAAAAGCAATCTCAGGCGGATCACTTCGCGGAGCAAGAGGTAATTCAGGAGTAATCCTGTCACAGCTTTTCCGTGGATTTACAAAGGAAATTAAAGATTACAAAGAAATCAACGTTACTATAATGACTAACGCTTTACAAAAGGCAACTGAAACAGCTTATCGTGCCGTTATGAAACCAAAGGAAGGTACGATATTAACGGTTGCAAGGGGTGCAGCAGAGAAAGCAGCACAATTAGTGTCTGAAACAGATGATTTAGTATATTTCTGTCAGAAGGTAATTGCCCATATGGAAGTAGTTCTCAAGAATACACCTGAACTGTTACCTGTATTAAAAGAAGCCGGAGTAGTAGATTCCGGCGGACAGGGACTTTTAGAAATAGTAAAGGGTGCGTATGATGCGCTGATCGGTAAAGAAGTTAACTTTACTAATGTTACGACCACAGAGACTGCCGCAACAGAAGGCCGTCAAAGAGAAAAAATCTCAACAGATGATATTAAGTTTGGATATTGTACAGAATTTATTATTATGTTAGAAAAAGAATACAATGAGAAGACAGAGATTGAATTCAAGGATTATCTTGAATCCATTGGAGACTCACTGGTAGTTGTTTCGGATGAAGATGTCGTGAAGGTACATGTACATACGAATGACCCCGGACTTGCAATTCAGAGGGCATTGACGTATGGTTCACTAACACGTATGAAAATAGATAACATGAGAGAAGAGCACAATGAGCGTATCATTAAGGATGCTGAGAAGTTAGCAGAAGAGCAGAAGAAGGAAGAAGTAAAAGCTGCTCCAGCAAAGCCAAGAAAGAATGCAGGCTTTATAGCAGTATCCATGGGTGAAGGTCTCGATGAGATATTTACTGGACTTGGAGTTGACTATATTATTAAGGGTGGTCAAACCATGAATCCAAGCACGGAAGATATGTTAAATGCAATTAGCGAAGTGAATGCTGACCATATCTTTATCTTACCAAACAATGGTAACATTATTCTTGCAGCAGAGCAGGCAAAGCATTTGACAGAGGATAAGAATATTATTGTTATCCCATCAAAAACGGTACCACAGGGTATAACAGCTGTTATTAATTTTGTCTATAATAAGTCTCCAGAAGAGAATGCAGCTAGAATGACAGAAGAGATGCTGAAGGTAAAATCCGGTCAGGTAACCTATGCAGTTAGAGATACCAGTTTAGATGGTAAGGATATAAAGCAAGGTAATATCATGGGTATTGGTGATAAGACTATTCTTTCCGTAGGTGATGATATTAAGGCAACTACACTGGAGTTGGTACAATGTCTTGCTAATGAGGATTCAGAATTAATTAGCCTATACTATGGTGAAGAAGTAACAGAGGATGAAGCAAATGCTCTTGCAGATGAGATAATGCAGCTATATTCCAATGTTGACGTTGAAGTACATTACGGTGGTCAACCAATCTATTATTATGTATTGTCAGTGGAATAAACGAAAACAATAATCATAACTATAAATTAAAGTAGTGGTTCGTATGAAACGAACCACTATTTTCATAGGAATAAGGTTACCATGAAAAGATAACTGTGATACCTTATGTAACAGGAATTGTATCAAAAATAACTTTGACAAAACAGTAAGGGGGTTCGTATGGAACGAAATATACCAAGACCAGGAGAATTCTACAAGCATTTTAAGGATAAGCTGTACCAGATTATAACGGTAGCTACACATACACAGACGGAAGAATTAATAGTTATTTATCAAGCACTCTATGGGGATTTTGGTACCTATGCGAGGCCACTTGAGGAATTTATGAGCGAGGTTGACCGTGTTAAGTATCCAGAGGTTATACAGCAATATCGTTTTGAGCGGATTGATCTTAAACCTTTATTTCAAGAATCAAAACCGGAAGAGATAAACTTGTCAGGAGTTCTGAATACGCAAGAAGTTCTAAGAGCACATGAAGTTCTGAGTACGCCAGAGGTTCCAGTATCAAAAGTTGATTCAGAGACTAATAATGACTATGAGTTAAAAGAAGAAGGAGCTGTAAACTCGGTGCTATTGGACTTTTTAGATGCTGAATCCTACAGTAAAAAACTTGAAGTACTAATTATAAACAAAAAACATTTAGATGATAGGTTGATTAATGATATGGCAGTAGCTCTGGATTGCGCTGTAAATGAAGGACCTATCGAAAATCGAATTCAGGAGTTAATCAATTGTCTCGAAGCAATGAGAAGATTTGAGGATAGAAGATTACGTTAAGATTGAGGAAGAAGTGTGAAAGAAAAGCACATGCACACTGAGGTTTGCGTCCTGTGAATGAATGCAAGCACTCATTCATAGAACTTGGAGGCAAAGTATGAATAAAAATAAATTAGCATTTGGTCATTTATTATCGCTCTTTTCAATAATTGTATGGGGAACAACATTTATATCTACAAAGTTGCTGCTTAGAGATTTTTCACCAATTGAAATTTTGTTTCTTCGATTTATTATTGCCTTAGTTGTATTGATATTAGCAGCTCCCAGAAGATTAAAGATAACAGAACGGAAACATGAATTACTTTTTGCAGGTGCGGGAATATGTGGAATAACTTTATATTTTTTACTGGAAAACATAGCGTTAACATATTCACAGGCTGCAAATATAGGTGTTGTACTTTCTATCGCACCAATCTTTACTGCCATTATGGCGCATTTTATACTGCACGGTGAAAGATTAAAGGTTAATTTTTTTATGGGTTTTGTAGTTGCAATCATTGGAATTGGAATCATCAGTTTTGATGGGCACACTTCTTTAAAGTTAAATCCAATTGGAGATGTTTTAGCTATATTAGCTGCTTTTGTGTGGGGAATCTACTCCGTATTAACAAAAAAGCTGGGTGAGTATGGTTATCCGATGATTCTTATGACTAGACGCATTTTTACATACGGGATATTATTTATGATACCGGCAATGATTTTTATGAAAATAGATATTGCCCCCGAATTACTGATAAAACCCATGAATATATTTAATCTGCTGTTCCTAGGAATAGGTGCCTCAGCGCTTTGTTTTGTTACTTGGAACTATGCGGTAAAATTATTAGGAGCAATTCAAACCAGTATCTATATCTACGGCGTTCCTGTAATTACAGTCATAACCTCAATTATAGTTTTACGGGAGAGAATCACTCCTATGGCTACTGTCGGTATAGCATTAACGTTAATTGGTTTAATCCTATCTGAAAGTAGGATTAATATTAAGAGAAAAAAAGCCGCAAATTATGCAAAGGAACCGCTTAATCAAGATTAAGCTTTCTCTTAAAGATAAAATTGGTTACAAAAAAGAATATAACATTAAGTACTAAGGTGTAAAGTATCATTAATGGTAGAACTACTTCAGGTATTATGGTAATGTCATTGATAGTTTGTTTAAATATTAGACTAAGTATACCCATGCAAATGATAACAAGTATCTGAAGTCCAGTATAAATACCAATATATGCACCAAAAGAACCGATTAATTTATGTCCGTTAATTAATTGTCCTATAGCAATGGATACATAGATTAATAATATGTTATTTAAGATAGCAGTGATTAGTATTACAATAAGTTCAATTACCAGAAGTAGGGAAGAAGAGCCGAATTCACGCTGGAATTCTGCTTTTACTAACCCCCAAAAGGTTGGAAGATCACTAAACCAGTCTGCCCGATAGAAGACAATAATAAGTGATAAAATTACAGCAGCGATACTAGCTAGTATCCAGAGCAGAGCAACAATTAACTTTGAATTAATTAGTTCATGGGATTTTACAGGTAAGGTAAACATTAAATAGCCTTCATCTGTAACTAAATTCTTATAAAATCTTTGAATAATAAGGATAAAGGTCACAACAACAATTCCAATCAGTGCTACTACATAAGCAAAGGTAAGAAAGCCTTTTATACCAGCAAGAATTCCATGAAATGCCTCGATATAAAGTGCAAAATGATTAACGAAAGTTAATACAGCCAATGCAACATAAAGAGGTATTAGTAGTCTTGAGGTTGCGTTAAGTTCATGTTTCAATAATTTTCCTAACATTTGAATACCTCCCTAAATAAGGTGTCTATGGATTTACCTTCCTTTGTACGAATATCATCGACAGAGGCATGCAAAGTTATATTACTATCTTTAATAAATACTACTTCGTCTAAAATTCGTTCAATATCAGAAATTAAATGCGTGGAGATCAAAATGGTTGCCTTATCATTATAATTTGAGATAATGGTATTTAATATATAGTCTCTGGCAGCAGGATCAACCCCTCCGATGGGTTCATCAAGGCAATATAGATCAGCATTGCGACTCATAACCAGAATGAGTTGTACTTTCTCTTTGGTTCCCTTAGAGAGAGATTTCATTTTAGCATTCGGATTTAGATGTAATCTTTCCAACATATCATGACATCTCTTCTCATCAAAATCTCCGTAGAAATCCTTAAAAAAAGCGATTGCATCAGAAATCTTCATCCAATCCGGTATATAGGTTCTCTCGGGGAGATAGGAGATGATTTTTTTTGTTTCTGGTCCGGGATTTTTACCATCGATTAAGATTTCTCCCGCATTTGGTACTAATAGACCGTTAATTAGTTTGATTAATGTTGTCTTACCACTGCCATTAGGTCCAAGAAGACCGATGATTCGTCCACGCTCTAAACGTAGATTTACATTGTTCAAAGCAGTAAGTTTGGAAAAGTTTTTAGTCAGTGCCCTGCACTCTAATATGGTATTCATATACTTACTCCCATCCGCGGTTACCACCGCTTGTTTCCTTGTTATTGATTATTTCTGTTATATAATTCAAGATTTCACTGCCTTCAAAACCAAGCTGTTTCATACGTTCCAAAAAATCAAGAACGAGTTCCTTTGCGGATTGTTTTTTTAAATTTTTAATTAGTTCTTCATCAGAAGTAATAAAACGACCACTGGTTCTGTTGGTGTAGATAAGCCCTGTGCGCTCAAGTTCTGTAAGTGCCTTCTGCATTGTATTTGGATTTACTGTAGCATCACTTGCCAAATCCCTAACGGAAGGTAATTTGTCACCTGGCTTAAAGTATCCGGAAATAATACCTGCTTGAATTAGTTCCACTAGCTGTAAATAAACAGGTCGTTCCGAATTTATATCCCAATTCATAAATACTCCTTTCTGTGATATGAAATAAGAATGCATACAGAAAACGCATATGCTACAATCTCGTAAATCACTTTGTGTATTACTGTATTAAGCAACTAATACAATAATACAATAATACATTGTTGGTTTTATATTGTCAAACAAAAAATTGAAATTACAATAATTCTTTTTTATTCTTCCATTATCGTATATAATTAAAACAATAAAGATAACCAATTTTCTGGAAGAAATATTGTACCTGCTGCCCAATTTGCAGGTTTCAAGAAAGGCATGGATATTTATATGGAAGCGATTGATAATATAAAGGTAATTAAGGGAATTGGTGAAAAAACAGAGAAATCAATGTTCAAGCTGGGCATTGAGACAGTGCAGGATTTGCTCGAGCATTATCCTAGAGGATATGAAGAATATTTAAGACCAATACCAATTTCCGCAGTATCAGAAGGGCAGACGGTATCCATTGAAGCATCACTAGCTGCTTATCCTAAGATAAAGAAGATTAGAAATCTTCAGATTCTTAATGCAACTGTGAAGGATTTTTCTTCAACCTTGTCACTTACCTGGTTTAATATGCCGTTTTTACAAAAGACTCTTCATATCGGAACCCATTATATTTTTAGGGGAAAGATAATTAGAAAGAATGGTATTTTGGTAATGGAGCAGCCACAACATTATCAGAAAGAAGATTACTATAGATTACTGAATATCTTACAACCGGTCTATCCCTTGACAGAAGGTATAACAAATGCTGCCATTGTTAAGGCAATGAAACAAGCACTTGAGGGTATTACTTTTGCAAAGGATTATATTCCAAAGCATATAGTAAAAGAATATACATTGCTGGATAGAACCAAAGCCATGAAAGAAATACACTTTCCAAAGGATAAGGAAAGTATGATGAAAGCAAGACAACGTCTAGTCTTTGATGAATTCTTCCTGTATACCTTGGCACTTCGTAAGCTAAAAGATAAGAGAGTAATTTTGAAGTCAGAATACATTATGAAGGATGCGAAAGAGACTGAAGCTTTGATTAAAGGCTTACCCTATAACTTAACTGGTGCACAGATCAGAGTATGGGAGGAAATTAAAAAGGACTTGTCCAGCGAACTGGTAATGAATCGACTCATCCAAGGGGATGTTGGTTCGGGTAAAACTATCCTTGCGGTGCTTGCGGCGCTAATGGCTGTAAAAAATGGGTATCAGGTATGCTTTATGGTACCGACAGAAGTTTTAGCAAAACAGCATTATCAATCCCTAACCTCACTTTTAGCGGTATTTCAAACAAAGGTTTGCCTATTAGTGGGGTCAATGACCGCGAAAGAGAAAAGAGAAGCATATGAACGTATTAAGTTACATGAAGCAGATATTGTCATAGGTACGCATGCTTTGATTCAAGAGAAAGTGGAATATGACAAATTAGGACTTGTAATTACAGATGAACAACATCGTTTTGGCGTTAAGCAAAGAGAGGCACTGATGCATAAGGGTGGAAATCCACATGTGTTAGTTATGAGCGCTACCCCAATTCCTAGAACGCTCGCAATTATTTTATATGGAGATCTGGATATTGGTATTGTGGATGAGCTGCCTGCCAACCGACTTCCGATTAAGAACTGTGTTTTAGATACCAACTATAGACCAAGGGCTTATAAGTTTATTGAGAAGCAGGTGATAACAGGAAGACAAGCTTATGTAATCTGTCCGATGGTGGAGGAAAGTGAAGAATTAGAAGCGGAAAATGTAATTGAATATACCCAGAGACTACAAGAGGAATTGCCACCAAGCATAGTAATAGAATTTTTGCATGGTAAAATGAAACCAAAGGATAAGAATGAGGTAATGGATCGTTTTGCAAAGGGTGAAATTCATGTTCTTGTATCAACCACAGTTGTGGAAGTAGGTGTGAATGTTCCAAATGCCACTGTTATGATGGTGGAGAATGCGGAACGGTTTGGTCTAGCCCAGCTTCATCAGCTTCGAGGCCGTGTCGGTCGTGGAGAACATCAGTCTTACTGTATCTTTGTCTGTGGCAGCAGTAGTAAAGAGGCTTGGGACCGTCTTGAAATATTAAATAAATCAAATGACGGATTTTTTATCGCAGGGGAAGACCTAAAATTACGTGGACCTGGTGATATTTTTGGTATTCGTCAAAGTGGTGAGATGGACTTTAAACTTGGTGATGTTTTTACAGATGCAAGTATTCTAAAGGTGGCAGCGGAAGCTGTAAAGAAAATGACCGATAATGAAGTTGAGCTTATATTTACAAATAATCCAACCTTAGAGGATAAGATACTTCATCGATCGAATAATACCTTATAGAATTTGCAGACAGGTAATATCATAGATAATACTTGTTTTCGCTTTCTTGAAATATTTGAATGGACAAAGTATAATAATTAACAAACACATGGTAATTAGTGGATGTTTCATGTATAATAATTGAAGTTATTAAATGCGATAAAGAAGGATACGTATGGGAAATTTATTGGATTATACAAGCAAAATAAGAACAGTTAATTCCAAACTTTCAATTGTCATTCCTGTATATCAGGAGGGGGAACATATAGGAAGTTCCATTGCTACAATTGAAAAAATATTAATATCCAATCAGATTAAATATGAATTTATTCTGGTGGATGATGGCTCAAAGGATAATACTTGGAGTGAACTGGTTAAGCTATCAAATAATAATGTAAATATTACTTCACTAAGATTAAGTCGTAATTTTGGTAAAGAGTCGGCACTTTGCGCAGGACTGGAATATGCGGATGGAGATATGATACTTGTTATGGACTCCGACCTTCAGCACCCACCGGATATAATACCGGAGATGGTTCGTATCTGGAGAGAAGAAGGATATGATGTCGTAGAGGGAATAAAAAGCTCCAGGGGAAGAGAAAGTGCATTTTACAAACTTGCAGCAAAGTTTTTTTATTTTATAATATATAAAACTGCAAATATTAATCTTGGAAAGGCTTCTGACTTTAAATTAATGGACAGAAGAGTAATTGAAGCTTGGAAACAAATGCCAGAGCGGGCGACCTTCTTTCGAGGAATGTCAGCATGGATTGGTTTTGATCGCAAACAGATTAGTTTTGATGTGGCAGATCGTGTCAATGGAAGGACGAAGTGGTCAGTAATTCGGTTAATTCGTCTGGCAATGAATGCGATTACCTCCTATACCTCGGTACCACTCCATTGTATTACAGTACTTGGAATATTCCTGTTCTTTGGTGCTTTGTTATTAGGAATTCAGACTCTATACATGAAGTTTTCGGGTCAAGCCACAAGTGGTTTCACAACAGTTATTCTCCTACAGTTAATTATAGGCAGCTCCATTATGATTAGCCTTGGTATGATAGGGATTTATCTCACCAAAATATATAAAGAAGTAAAGGGAAGACCGAGATATCTAATCTCCAATTGTATGACAAGCAGAGGCAAGTCGTGTGAGGACAAGGAGGAGCAGTTATGATTGGACTGCTGTATTTCTTTCTTTGCTTTGCGGTGGGTAATGTAATCTGTGCAGCTGTTTTTCCTAATCTGGGACAACTCGTATATAAGGATTATGAGCATAGGAATATTCAGTTAAGTCCATACTTGCTGCTTTTTCCAGCGTGGTTTGTTACAGGAACATTAGCACTTAGCTGGCCGACCTACCTGTTGGGATATCTTTTTGGCAATCAGCGCGAGCCTTTGTTCTACGCAAATCTAATAGTAATACCAATTGCTGTATTAATATGTGGATTCAGTTTATTCTTTAGATTTAGAAGAAATGCAAAATTTGAAAATTTACTTTGTCGGGACAAGAAAACAATACGTTTTGAACTTATATTACTAATATTTATTTCATTACTGGCAAGTATATTAATGTGGAGAACTTTTTTTCAATATGGGAATCAACTATATATTGGAGTATCGGTATTTAGCGATTTCTCCCCCCATCTTGGAATGATACGATCGTTTTCCTACGGTAATAATTTCCCAACCGCATATTCTCACTATGCAGGGGAAGATATAAAATATCATTTTATGTATCAATTCTTTGTGGGTAATTTGGAATACTTGGGACTTAGAATTGATTACGCCTTCAATTTACCCAGCATTATTAGTTTTATATCAGCATTTTTACTGCTGTACGTACTGGCGGTTAAGATTACAGGAAAGAGATTGGTTGGTGCATTCGCCTGCTTGTTCTTTGCATTTCGCAGTTCTAAAACCTTATTTACGTACATTGCAGATCTACCAGCTGGAACTAATATTTTAAAGGCACTTTGGGAAAATAACGATTTCATATCCGATACACCCAATGAAAATTGGGGTTTATGGAATTTAAATGTGTATTGTAACCAACGTCATCTGGCTCTGGGATTATCAGTTATGTTCTTGGTAATCATTCTTATGCTGCCTAGGTTGTATGCTATGTTTGAAAGGTTAAAGACTGTTAACCTGAAACTACAAGATAGATTGGATGAGAAGGATAGTTCGGAGAAGAAAGTTAATCATAATGGACAAATAATTTGGAGTAAGATAAAAATATTATTTTTCTCTGTCGATGCTTGGAAGATACAAAATCCAAGGGAAGCAATTGCAATCGGTATTTTACTGGGAAGTCTAGGTTTCTTTCATGGAGCCGCAGTTATTGGATGCTTATGTATTTTATTTGCTATGGCTATCTTATCTGAGAAACGATTGGAATATTTAATTGTTGCTGTAATTACCATAGGACTTACTGTAACGCAAAGTAAGTTGTTTATCCAAGGGTCCGCAATTGCGCCAGAGTTTCTCTTTGGATTTATCGCGGAAAATAAAACATTAGCTGGTGTTGCTTCGTATCTGGGACGATTGCTAGGGTTTCTTCCTTTGGTACTATTCGTCTCTTTTGGAGTAGAGAAGTTAATTCGTAAATATCTTATTATTTGCTTCTGTATCCCATTGCTTTTTGCATTTACTGTATCGTTAACAATCGATGTAACTGTAAATCACAAATATATTATGATGAGTTGTATTTTACTTGGAATCTTTGCAGCAACCATTGTCGTCAAATTGTTAGAGAGGAAAAGAATAAGTTACATTCTTGGTAGCATTTTGATTATTTTTGTGCTTACAGCCACAGGTATCTATGATTTTACGACGGTACTAAAGAAAAACTCTCCCGAGACTGCCATAGTTCTTAATACAGATGACCCCTTATCAAAGTGGGTTAGGGAGAACAGTGACTCCAAGGATATTTTCCTAACGGCAGATTATACAATTAACCAAGTAGTGTTTGGCGGGGCTATGTTATTTGAGGGTTCTGCATATTTTCCGTGGTCAGCTGGCTATGATACAAATAAGCGATTTCTGGAAGTTGCCAGAATGTATGAAGCCTCCACACCGCAGGAGTTGAACTTACTATGCAGAGTAAATCAGATTAGGTATATTATCGTGGATCGAAGCAATAGAACCAGTGAATTATATGTAATTAATGAAGAAAATATCAATAACACTTATCAAGCAGTTTATACAGAGGGCGAGGGTGAATACAAGCTTACAATATATGATACAACCCAACCTATTTATAATTAAGAGATAATATAAGTATATAAATAATGCCAATTTTACTGACAGGAAATAAGAGGATATAAATATTCACTATTCAAATGTTGTACTTGCAATTCAAAATGGCAAGTACCTAGAAAGGAAAGGATTATACAATGAAATTTAAATATGTGATCGTCGGGGCAGGTTTAGCTGGTCTTACCATAGCAGAAAGAATAGCAAATGAATTAAACGAAAAGGTATTAGTTATTGAAAAGAGAGGACACATTGGAGGCAATATCTATGATTCCTACAATGAGGATGGCGTTTTGATTCATAATTATGGACCGCATATCTTTCATACCAATGAACGTCATGTATATGAATATCTTTCTAAATTTACGAAATGGAATGATTTCTGGCACAGAGTTTTAACCTATGTGGATGGAAATCTGATTCCGATGCCGATTACAGTTGAGACCATCAACAAGTTATATAATTTAAATTTGACCTGCTTTGAGGTAGAGGAATTCTTAAAGAAGCAGGCAGAGGACATTAAGGATATCCAAACCAGTAAGGATGTTGCCTTAAGTAAAGTAGGACAAGATATTTATGAGAAATTCTTTGAAACGTATACGAAAAAACAATGGGGCATTGATCCGAGTGAACTTGACACCAGTGTAATCTCTAGAATTCCAATTAGATTAAACCGTGACACCAGATATTTCAATGATAAGTATCAAGGCATGCCAACACACGGCTACACAAAAATGTGTGAGAAGATGATTGTGAATAAGAATATCAAGATTATGCTGAATACAAACTACAAAGAAGTGATTAAAGATATTGAGAATGATTTTATGGTATATACCGGTGCAACGGATGAGTTCTATGATTACAAGCATGGAAAACTAGCTTATCGCAGCATTAATTTTGTATTTGAAACCCATGATAAAGAAGAATATCAAGAAGCACCAGTTGTGAATTATCCAAATGACTATGATTATACCCGTATTACCGAATACAAGAAGTTAACAGGCCAAAGCAATAAGAAAACTACAATAGGTAAGGAATTCCCTTGCGATGAAGGTGATCCATATTATCCTTATCCAACGAAGGAGTATAAGGAACGCTATGCACTTTATGCGGAGGAGATAAAAAAGGAAAAGAATATTCTCTTCATTGGAAGGCTTGCAGAATATCGTTATTATAATATGGATGGTGTTGTAAAAAGAGCACTGGAAGCCTTTGAGGAAATCAAGGCACGTGGTTAATATGAATTAAAATAAATTCACACTGGAAGAAGCTAACTCGCACAAAAGTGCCCGTTCTATGCTTCTTCCAGATTTAGAGCTACCACTGAGAGGTAGTGCGTAAAAATAGTATGGGGGATACAAGAAATGTCTCAAAGGGAGGATAAATAGGTGGACAAACTATATATAATCATTCCGGCATATAACGAGGAAGCAAATATTAAAAAGGTGATACAGGATTGGTATCCAATTGTTGAAAAAGCAGGCAATGGCAGCAAGCTTGTTATCATCGATGATGGCAGCAAAGATTCTACTTATCAAATGATGGTGACAGAGGCAAAGGAGCTTAGTGCTTTTGAGCCTCTTACAAAGCCCAATAGCGGTCATGGAGCTACAGTTTTATATGGATATGAATATGCACTTAATAAGGGTGCAGATTATATCTTTCAAACAGATTCTGACGGACAGACTTTACCGGAGGAATTCTGGGATTTTTGGAATGCCAGAAAAGACTATGATATGATTATTGGTCATCGAAAAGGTCGACAGGATGGTGGATCTAGAGTTTTTGTAACAAAAACCCTGAAGATTGTGTTATGGTTATACTTTCATGTGTCGATTAAGGATGCCAATACACCTTTTCGATTGTTAAAAGCTACTACCTTGAAGGAGTATATCAAATTAATACCAAAGAATCATAATTTGTCCAACGTTATGTTGTCCGTTATATATGCTAAGAAAAAGTTGAAGGTAAAATACTTGCCAGTTACTTTTCGCCCAAGACAGGGTGGTGTTAATTCCATTAATTTAAAAAGAATTATTGGGATAGGAAGAAAGGCATTGTCTGATTTTCGAAAGATGAACCAGGAATTAAAGTAAAACTGGTAGGATAACTCGTAGGTTGGAGGTTATAATGAAGAAAATTATATATGCAGTCCTTGCTGTTTTAGTATTCATTTTTGGAAAAATTCTATTAAAAGAGGATTATACTGCGTTCTTACAGTGGTGGGGTACTATTCTTATTTTAGGAATTGTTTTTTTACCATTAACTATGTTTCTTTTCTCATCCTTTCATGATAAGGGGTATCTATTCTCGAAGTCAATTGCTGTGGCTGTTACAGGCTATGTCATGTGGCTGATGTCATCACTTCATATTATGAAATTTAATGGGATTTCTTGCGTTCTATCCGTAATAATATGTGTCATCGGCAACGGTGTGCTTTTGTACTATGTAAATAAAAACAAGGCAGCTCATCAAAAGAAAAGCAAAAGCTCTCTGTTTCAACTGAATAGCAAAATAATTGATTCTATATTAGGTGAGGAATTATTATTTTTAATACTGTTTTTAGTCCTTACATATATTAGAGGCTTCAAACCAGAGGCGTATGGAACAGAGAAATTCATGGACTTTGGATTTATGACTAGCATGATGCGTACCGACTATATGCCACCACAGGATTTTTGGTTTTCCGGAACTAATTTAAATTATTATTATGTCGGGCAGTATCTAGCCACCTTTTTAACAAAACTTTCAGCAGTTAAAGTCGAATTGGGGTACAATTTAATGCTAATGATGGTCGGAACATTTGCATTTGTACTACCTTATTCTTTGGTGAAAAATGTAGTTAAACAACATTGGGACAAGATTGGGAAAATAACTAGAGTAATACCAACAATAAGTGGATTTATTGCGGGTATTGCAGTACTTTTTGCTGGTAACATGCATTATCCCACCTATCAATGGTTCGTCGGCTGGTTTAGAAAAATTCTTGGAAAGGAACCGATAGAAGGCAAATATTGGTTCCCGGATGCAACGAGATATATCGGTTATAACCCGGATACAAATGACAAAACAATTCATGAATTTCCGGCATATTCTTTTGTTCTAGGAGACCTGCATGCGCACGTAATTAATATTATGTTTGTGCTTACGGTACTTGGAATCCTATTTGCATGGCTTTGTAATAGAAGTAAGAAAGAGGACACTCCAATTTTACTGCTGCCGGAAGTATTTCAACCGTCTATACTTATGATTGGATTTTTCATTGGAGTATTTTTTACCACTAATTATTGGGACTTCCCAATTTATTTTATTGTTTCTGGTGCAGTTATTCTATTTTCGAACCTGCTTGTATATAATTTTAAAGGTAAAAGGGTTGCTGTTATCACTGCTCTTCAGGGGGCATTAGTTATCCTGACTGCAGTCATTGTTAGTCTGCCTTTTACATTAAAATTTGACCAAATATCTAGTGCAATTTGCTTGACCGTAGCACGTACACCTCTGTATCAGCTTATCATTTTATGGGGCCTTCCAATTATAATGGTTTTGACTTTAATCTGCTATGTTATCTTAGACTATTGGAGAAATACTAGAATTAATCAAATCAATATAATTGGTAATCAGATTGATGAGAGTGCTGAGCCACCAACGAGATCACCAGTATTTCAGGGCTTCTTAAAAAGTTTATCAGCTTCTGACTTGTTTATTATAACAATTGGGTTATGTGCCATAGGTTTAATCCTTATGCCGGAGATTATCTATATTAAGGATATCTATTCTGGTGATTACAAGCGAGCAAACACAATGTTCAAACTTACTTATCAAGCCTTTATCATGTTTGGTATATGCATGGGATATATTTTCCCAAGGTTAATTATGCTTGGTCGAACCTTGAGGTCAAAAATTATTCCAGTAATTGGGTTAATATTGTTTGCTCTATCCGTTTGCTATATTCAGAATGCTGTAAATTCCTGGTATGGAAATGTGTTTAAAACCTCGGGCTACAAGGGACTGGATGCAACCGCTTTTATGGAAACCACAATGCCGGAGGATGAGAAAGCAATTAATTGGTTATTGAAGAATGTCAATGGTACGCCAGTAGTCTTAGAAGCACCTGGTGACAGTTATACGAACTATCAAAGAGTTTCCGTTATTACAGGACTTCCAACCATATTAGGGTGGCACACTCATGAATGGTTATGGAAATCAGACGTAACACTTTTAGATGAGAGAACGATAGATATAGAACAGATTTACACCTCAACTGACCTGGATATAGTAAAACAGCTTTTAACGAAATATGATGTTAAATATATCTATGTAGGTAAGCTAGAACAGGAAAAATACACTAATCTAAATCATCAATTACTTAAGAGCCTTGGCACTGTTGTTTATCATAGTGCGGAGGAGAATTCACTGGAATTTGAGACTTATATTGTACAGGTGTATTAAACGAGAAAGAAAAGAACATAATTAAGGAGTGTCAGCATGAAAATCACAACAAGGAGATTATTCAGCCGACAAAGGATATTCTTATTTCTTTGCTTTGCTGTTTTGTCTTTCCTGGCGTGCACGCAGCAGGTATCAGCCGAGGAGAACCAAAAAAAGACCTATTTGATTAAGGTCAACCGAAGTCACAATACAGTTACAATTTATGAACAGGACAAGAATGGCGTATATAATGTTCCAATCAAAGCTATGATATGTTCTGTAGGATTAAGTGGGACACCTACAAGAGTAGGTACCTTTCGAACAATGGCCAAATACAGATGGAAGTTGCTAATGGGTGATGTGTGGGGACAATACTCAACACGTATTGTTGGAGGTATCCTATTTCATTCAGTTTATTATTATAGTATGAATCCACAAACCCTGGCTACAAATCAATTTAATAAATTAGGAAGAGCGGCTTCCCATGGTTGTATTCGTTTATCCGTAGCGGATGCTAAATGGATTTATGATAATTGTGATGTAGGAACAACGGTTACAATTTATGATGATCCGAAATCTCCTGGACCACTGGGGAAACCGGAACCAATTAAAATTTCAGGGAACCTGCGGTGGGATCCAACAGACCCGAATCCTGAAAACCCATATAATAAACTGCAACCAGTCATTACAGGAGCTAAAAATCTAAACACAGAGTATGGTAAAAGTATAGATTATTTAAAAGGAATCAAAGCAAAGTCTTCCCTTGGAGCAGATATCACAAAACTAATTCAAGTAGAAGGTGAAATAGATTATCAAACCGCAGGTACTTATCCAATTACATATGTTGTTACTGATAATTTGGGGAAAATAGCAAAAGAAACCATTAATATAACCGTAAAAGAAAGTAACGTTGTACCGGAGATAAAAGGAGTAAGTGATAAGCTTGTAAATGGTGAGTTTATTGTAAATGAAAAATTTGCATTAGAAGGTGTTGAGCTTTGGCAAGGAACGAAACAACTGGATCAGAACCTGATAAAGGTTAAGATTGTAGGCAGAGCTGATAAATACGAAGTTACTTACAGTGTTACGCTCGAAGGGAACACTGTAACACAAAAATCTATAATAAAAGTAGATAAGAAGGCACCAGAACTGACAAGCAAGAATGAAATCTGGTTAAAACCTGGTGAAGCACCGAGTCTTGCACTTTTAATATCAAGCATGAAATGGATGGATAATTATACGGAATCAGAGAATATTAAAGTGTCAATCCAAATTGTAGCTATGAGTGAAGGTACTTATAACATAACCTATCGAGCAATAGATGAAGTGGGAAATATTGCTGTTGAAACCGTTACGACACGACAAGCATTAGTAACAGTTCAGCCATAAGCTCGATTAAGGCGAACACCCTACAAGTTATTCGTACAATATGTATTCGTAAGCAAGTTTTCTCCTTTCTATTGTATCAAAAACCTGTAGGGATATAATATTACAAATAATGGAATGTGATTTACCAAATTGATGAAAAAGGTTTTCAGAGCATTAGGCTTGTGCTATAATGTACCAAGGATGTGACAATTGATACTCATTTCATCCGAATATTTAATTGTATGAAATGAGTGGAATTCGCTGATGTACAGCCGTCAAGCGGCAGAATGGAGGAGTCATGAGCAAATATACTGATATTACCCCCGAAATTATGGAACTAGCAGACCTATGCAAGCAAAATACTAGGATTGAACAGGAACTTTATACCAAGTATGATGTAAAACGTGGGCTAAGGGATATTAGTGGTAAAGGTGTACTAACCGGACTAACCGAGATATGCGAAATACGGTCCTATACAATCGTTGATAATGATTATGTACCGTGTGAAGGTAAGCTTTTTTACCGTGGTGTGGATGTGGAAGAAATCATACATGGTTTTATGAAGGAAGATCGGTTTGGTTTTGAAGAAGTGACTTATCTATTACTGTTTGGTAACCTTCCAAGTAAAGAGCAATTAGATGATTTTACGAATTTATTAGAACAATACAGAGAGCTACCGCCAAGCTTTGTACGGGACATTATTATGAAAGCTCCCAGCAAAGATATGATGAATACCTTGGCAAGGAGTGTATTAACTCTGTATTCCTATGATGAGAAAGCAGACGATATTACAATCGAAAATGTATTGCGCCAAAGTATTCAGATGATAGCTGTATTTCCACTTTTATCTGTATATGGATTTCAAGCCTATAATCATTATCATTATGGTAAGAGTCTTGTTATTCATCCGCCAAAGCCGGGACTATCCACAGCGGAGAATATCCTCTACATGCTTCGACCAAATATGAAGTATACAGAGCTTGAGGCTAAGATTTTGGACATTGCACTTGTGTTGCACGCAGAGCATGGTGGCGGTAATAACTCAACTTTTACTACCCATGTCGTAACCTCTTCAGCAACGGATACTTATTCCTCGGTCGCAGCTTCTCTTGGTTCCTTAAAAGGACCAAAGCATGGCGGTGCTAACATTAAGGTTATGCAAATGTTTGATGATATGAAAGAAAATATTAAGGACTGGACAGATGAGGAGGAAGTTAGTACTTATCTGGCGGATCTTTTAAATAAAAAAGCGTTTGATAAATCTGGACTGATTTATGGTATGGGACATGCGGTTTATTCCTTGTCCGACCCTAGAGCCAATGTATTTAAACAATATGTTAAAAGCTTATCCGATGAAAAAGGTATGCAAAAGGAATTTGGCTTATATGAAATGGTTGAGCGACTGGCACCTGAAATTATTGCAAGAGAAAGAAAGATGTACAAGGGTGTTAGTGCAAATGTTGACTTCTATAGTGGTTTTGTTTATCACATGCTTGATCTTCCAAAAGAGCTATATACACCTATTTTTGCAATTGCAAGAATTACAGGTTGGAGTGCACATCGTTTAGAAGAGCTTAATAATGCAGGTAAAATCATTCGTCCAGCGTATAAGTGTGTCGCGAAGCATCGTGCTTACACAGAGATGGCGGACAGATAGAAATACAAGCATTGCACCTGTTCAAACAAGTACTAGGTTTGTTTTTTAAAAATTAAATCATATCTTCCTATTATAATAAAAAAAAGTAAAATATCTATTTCTGAAGGCCATAAGATAATTTTTGTAAAATTTCCTGTATTTTCATAGAAAAAAGAATTATTTTCATGAGTAATATCTTTCATTTTACACATAATATTATCGTAACAACTTAATGGAATATAAAATATAGTATTTCATTGAGAAGTAAACAACAACACAAACTATTTTGGACAATATTCAAAATATGAAATGGAGGATGTTTATATGGCAAGAAATAGTTCAACAGTACCTGAAGCAAAGGAAGCATTAAATCGTTTTAAGTATGAGGTAGCTAACGAAATCGGAGTACCTTTAAAACAAGGTTACAATGGAGATTTAACATCCAAACAGAATGGTTCCGTTGGTGGATATATGGTTAAGAAGATGATTCAGGACTACGAAAACAGAATAGCTGGTAAATAACAAATATAGCTAAAACTTTTAAGGACGTGTCAAATGACACGTCCTTAAGTTTTGTGATTTTCTCTATTGAAATCTTGTGTAGGATAAGATAAACTAAAGTTAAAACAAGTTGACAATTATTTATAATCTAATTAATATTAGTGTTAGTTATTATAAGATTTATGGAGATAAGTATGAGAGTGATAGCAGGTAAAGCCAGAAGATTGCAGCTAAAGACACCGGAAGGCTTTGAGACCAGACCAACAACGGATAAAACGAAAGAGACGTTATTTAATATTTTAAATCCATATTTGGCTGATTCTGATTTCCTTGATCTTTTCTCTGGAAGTGGGGCAATAGGTATTGAAGCCCTTTCACGAGGTGCAAAATATGCTGCCTTGGTAGAAAATAATAAAACAGCTTTGGATTGTATTAAAGCGAATTTACAAACCACAAAGTTAGTGGAAGAAGCAGATGTCTTGGCATACAATGTCGTTGAAGCTATTCGAAGTTTAGAGATTCGAGGAAAGGTTTTTGATGTTATTTTCATGGACCCTCCTTATAATCAACAGTTGGAAAAAGAGGTTTTATTAGCACTACAAAGCTCTAATATTATATATTGCGATACCATTATCGTGGTAGAAGCCTCATTAAAAACAGAATTTGACTATCTTGAGGATACGAGATTTCGGATTTTCAAGAAAAAAGAATATAAAACAAATCAACATGTATTTATTGAATTGAAATAATTACATGTTCTATCAGTAAAATGGAGGGGTATATGAAAATCGGTATCTATCCCGGCAGCTTTGACCCAATTACATTAGGACATCTGGACATTATAGTACGTGCTTCCGGTTTAGTTGATAAACTGATTATCGGAGTTCTCAAAAACAATGCGAAGAAGCCACTTTTCACATCAACAGAGCGGGTTGAACTCATTGAACGGGTTTTAAGGGAACACACTAATTTGCCTCCTATCGAGGTGGAAGATTTTGATGGTTTGCTTATTGATTATGCGAAAAAGAAAGACGCAACCATCATAGTAAGAGGACTACGTGCAATTACTGACTTTGATTATGAACTACAAATTGCACAGATGAACCACAGATTAAATACTGAGATTGATACAGTGTTTTTTACCACCAGTGTGGAGTATTCTTTTCTAAGCTCAAGTGCGGTAAAAGAAATTGCATCTTTTGGAGGAGACATTGGACAATTTGTTCCAAAGTGTGTCCAACAAGCAATCTTTGATAAATATAAATTGATAAGGAGTGTCTGATATGGGAGCAAGCAGAATTGAGCAGTTAATCGAGGATATATATGAATTTGTTGAAAGTTGCAGAATGCAGCCATTGTCAAGCACAAAGGTAATTGTACCTAAGGACGAATTGTATGATTTGTTGGACGAGCTTAGACTTCGAACACCGGATGAAATTAAACGTTATCAGAAAATAATTGCAAATCGAGATGCTATTATTGCTGATGCAGAAGAAAAAGGAGAAGTTATCATCCGTCAGACGAGGGATAAGGCAAAAGAGCTTTTAAATGAGCATGAGATCATGCAGCAGGCTTACTATCAGGCAAATGAAATGATTACACAGGCATCGGAAGAAGCAGAGCGATTACATAGAGAGGCATCGGAAGAAGCGGATCAGATTAGAGCAAGTGCCCTAGCTTATTCCAATGAAATGTTAGGAGAAGTAGAACGAGTATTGGCATCTGCTTATGAAACCGCTGCTTCAAAATATGACTCATTTATTGGCACATTAAAGGCTAATCTTGAGGTGGTAAGCAATAATAAGAGGGAGCTAAATGAACAGCTTTATCCTCAAAATCCAGCACAAGTGAATTATGAAGCAAATCCAGCCTATGCAGACGAGGATTTTGATTTTGATGAAAACACCTTTATGCAAGATATCCAGTAAGTTATTGCAGAAAGAAAAATCTTACATAGACAGTAGCCATTAGGAAAGCAATGATGGAACTAATTAGTTTAACAATAAAATATGCATGAATCGATAGTCCTGATTCCTGTAATACACTCTTGGTTTGGGCAATACCCGAAAAGCCTCCAAAGGTAGTGATTACAGTTATTAGGACTATTTTTAGTTCATTTGACATATTACTTATACTTATATTACTAATGCCCGTGGTTATTTCAAATACACCCATGAGACAGGCTTTAAGTATGTCGGGAATGATATTAATTTCTTTAATCATATAAGCCAGGATAGAAAACAATATTATATAACCGCCAATGCGTGTAATAATTTCAAAACCATTCATAATGGAATTATCAACCATTTGGAACGAAAATCGTTGGTTGTGGTCGGTGGCTTTTAGTTGCATACGCTCGGGCTTAAAAGAATTCTTTTCTTCAGAACCTTGACGAAAGAAGAACTTGCGGCACAGTATTGCCCCCAGAATCGCAGATCCATATATGATAACGAATAGAGCATATTTTATATGGGGAAGCTTTAATTGGGTTACTGATATATAGCCAATAATAAACATCGGACTGGCATTATTACAAAGGGTTAGTAGAAATTGTCCTTCGCTTTTACTTATTCTCTGTTCCACTACCAGGTCTGCGCTGGTTTTGCTGCCCATCGGAATACCGGATAAAAAACCTATAACGATTGGATAACAGCCTTCCTTACTTAAACGAAGTAATCTTCCTAGAACAGGGTGGAATAAGCTGCTAATTTGTTTAGATAGATTTAGTCGTATAATTAGATTTGATACAATGATAAAGGGGAGTAGGGTAGGCAATACATGATGGAACCAAAGTAATAAGCCCTCACTGGCTCCATGAATTGCAGTCTCTGAGAATACCAGCATAGAGACTAAGAAGAGGAGGAGCAAGCCTTTTACTATGCGGGTAATCGATATTTTTTGTAAAATCATTAAATTCTCCTTGTAGACAAGACACAAGTTTATTATAATTTATTGAAAGAAGTGGTAAAATATTCTTAACAGTTCAGCCAAGTTAATTGGTTAGAGAAATTTCGAATAAAGATATTCTGAATTTATTATTTGCGATAATGAAAGGAGACATAGTAATGGCACAGAATAAAGCATTACAAAAAAGAAGTGAAGTAGAAAAGAAACATACCTGGGCAATTGAAGATCTTTATAAGAACGATACCGAGTGGCAGGTGGAGTATGATAAGATTAAGGAATTGTTGCCAACAGCAACGCAATATCAGGGAAGATTATCAAAATCAGCTGATTTGTTACTAAACTTTCTACAAGTAACAGATGAGATCAGTATGTTGACTGAGAGAGTCTATGTTTATTCCAACCAGAAATATCATGAAGATACTGCTAATTCAACCTATCAGGATCTTTCTAATAAAGCAGGAGCCCTTATGGTACAGGTAAGCAGTGCCCTTTCCTTTGCTACCCCTGAAATATTAACAATTCCAGAAGATGTTATTACTGAATTTAGAAGTGAAGTGGAAGATCTTAAAGTATATGATTTTTATTTAAAAAACATTTTACGTCGCAGGGCACATATCCTTTCACCAGAGATGGAGGAGCTGCTTGCGGATGCGGGCGAGATTGCAGATGCGCCAAGTAATATATTTACCATGTTCAGTAATGCGGACATTAAATTCCCAACTATTAAGGATGAAGATGGTGAGGATATCCAGATTACACACGGACGTTATATAAAATTAATGGATAGTCCTGACCGTAGAGTAAGAAAGGATACCTTCCAGGGCTTATATGCTACCTATCAGAGTTATCGAAATACTTTGGCAGCAGCTTTTAGCAGCAATGTGAAGCAGGAAGTATTCTTTGCAAAGGCAAGAAAGTATCCTTCCACTTTGGCAAAGGCATTGGATGACGGTAATATTCCGATGGAGGTGTATACTAATTTAATTGCCGCAGTGCATGATAATATGGGATTAATGCATCGTTATGTCAAACTTCGCAAGAAATTACTTGGAGTTGATGAATTGCATATGTATGATCTTTATACACCTCTTGTTGCTGATGCGAAGATGGAAGTGTCTTTTGAAGAAGCGAAAGAAATCGTTGCAAAAGGCTTACAGCCACTTGGAGAGGAATATCAAAAGATCCTGAATGAAGGCTATAGCAATAGATGGATTGATGTTTATGAGAATGAAAATAAACGTAGTGGCGCATATTCCTGGGGAGCTTATGGAACACATCCTTATGTACTCCTAAACTATAATGACACTCTGGATAATGTATTTACACTTGCTCATGAGATGGGGCATGCAATCCATAGCTATTTATCAGACAGGACTCAGCCATATATTTATGCTGGTTACAAGATTTTCGTGGCTGAGGTTGCATCAACCTGTAATGAATCACTCCTTATTGACCATATGTTAAAGAATACAAAGGACAAAAAAGATAAAGCATACTTAATTAATCATTTCTTAGATAAATTTAAAGGAACCTTATACCGTCAGACAATGTTTGCAGAGTTTGAAATGATTACTCACAAAATGGTGGAAGACGGTGAAAGTTTAACAGCAGAGACCTTATGTAAGGTATACCGTGACTTAAATATCAAATATTTTGGTGACGACATTGTTATTGATCCAGAAATAGATATGGAATGGTCAAGAATACCACATTTCTATAATGCATTTTATGTATATCAGTATGCAACAGGCTACTCAGCAGCAATTGCATTATCAAGAAGAATATTAAATGAAGGTGCTCCTGCAGTGGAAGATTATCTTAATTTCTTAAGCGGTGGCAGTTCAAAACATCCGATTGATTTGCTAAAGGGAGCTGGAGTTGACATGAGCACGAAAGAGCCAGTGAATCAGGCACTTCAGTTATTTGCAGAACTATTAGACCAGATGGAAGAGCTTCTTGCATAAGGCGTAACAGACAAAGTTACGTAATACAATTAACCCCAAGAGTTAGAGAGGAAAAAACAATATGGAAGAAAACAAAAGCATTCAGACCATTGATGAATATATTGCTCAATTTTCTCCAGAAATTCAGGAGAAGCTTAATGCACTTCGAAAAGTAATTAAAGAATGTGCTCCTGAGGCAAAGGAGAAGATAAGCTGGGGGATGGCTACCTTTGATTACCACGGTAATCTAGTACATTTTGCTTCCTTTAAAAAGCATATTGGTTTTTATCCCAGCCCAAGTGGAGTGGAGGTATTCAAAGATAAACTTACAGGTTATACTACTTCTAAAGGTGCAATTCAGTTTCCTGTGGAGGAACCTATTCCTTTTGAACTTGTAAAAGAAATTGTAAAATATCGAGTGCAAGAAAATTTGGAATGGGCTGCGGAAAAAAAGGCTGCAAAGAAGAAACCCGTGGGAGAAAATAAAGAATAATAATTTATAGCAAGACTTACTATAAGAATACTTTATGTGTGTAAAATGAAAACTCCCCTTTAGGAAGATAGTCCGTTTTGGAACATATCTGACAAAAGGGGAGTTTTTATCTATTCATAACTAGCCAAACAACGCGTCATTTTATCTGTTATTTAATTATAATTACACGTTGATATTCATTAGGTAAAAGAATTTTAAATTTATCAAATACAATTTGATTGTACAAATCTGTAGCGAGAATATCCGTCTTAAGCATTTTCATTGCAAGTTCATCCAGCATTTCATAAGCTTTCGAGACCTTTGTAATAATTGGTATGGTTGTGTCTGCTTCAATATTCCGCAACAAGATGGAGGATTCCCGACGAAGTCCAAGTACCCGCGCATACCGGTTATAACCTTCTGCATTATACTCCTCAAAGTCCTTCTTTTTGATTTCCAACAATAAATGCACCAATGCACGATTTATTCTGGTTAAGGTTACATTTCTTGTCTTTATTAATTGGGCAAGTTCGGAGATTTCTTTCGGATAAGGGGATAACTTTTTAATGCGGTCGGAAAGATCTGAAGTAAGGTCCAAATAATCGGATAAGCTTTCTCGACCAGTCACCAACAATTTGTATTTTATAGAGGCTGCGAAGTCCTCCTCCGAGATAGGATACCCTTTATCATAACTATCTAAAAGCGTTTGATACACATCCACGGGGACACTTTGTTCCATCAATTCAAAATAATTTACTGCGGCATCCTTTTCAAATATCGCTCTGCGAATAGCAGTTGCAGAACTTATGGAGGTTTCCTGATTTTCAGACAGCATATCATCATGATAATGAGCAGATAAGCGCTTAATTGTATACGGAGTTATGCTGGAATTAAGTCGACGGAGTGACTTTACATATTCGATTCCAAGAATATTATTGGGTTCCAGGAGAAGAGAAGTAATTGCTTCTTTTTTTTCTGCTGAAACTTCTTGCATGGTATCTAAATAAGCTTTTGTTCTGGCAGCTGGATAGGTCATACCCTCTTTTAGTGCTTCTTGCAATGCGGTATGAAAAGAAGCAGGAGCTTGTATTAAGTAGTCAGCAGCCTCCTTAATTAGTTCAATGTCACCACATTCACTACCAAAGCAGATGGCATCTACTACACCCAATTTATTAAGCAAGTCCACTGCACCATGGGAAAAATATTCTGCGCTGGCGGTGGAATAACAGACAGGAAGTTCAAGTACCAGGTCTATGCCATTGTTTAAAGCCATAGCAGTACGGGAATACTTATTAATAACAGCAGGGGCACCTCTTTGAACGAAATTGCCGCTCATTACAGCTATGACATAATCGGCATTTGTAATTCGTTTCGCTTCTTCTATATGATATTTATGTCCGTTGTGAAACGGGTTATATTCTGTAATTAAACCCAATACCTTCATATTTGGATGGACGACCTCATTTCTTACTATTGTATAAATATTTGAACAGTTATTTTAAATAAAAAACAGGGAATTACTTAAATAAAATAGCTAATTGCTGTACTTTTCAATATATCATCTTAAATTGTTACCGTCAATTGTGTTATAAAACACTTGCTATAATTAATTAAATAGAACATAAAAAAGTGTTATATGAGACATTGTTACTATTGCTCAAGAAATATACGAAATAATCCTACGTTTTTCTACAATTTATACTTGTATCAATTATTAAATTGTCTTATAATAAAGGGTATTGATTTAATATTCTAAAAATATATTTTATTTTTCATTGTTAAGGGAGGAAAAACATCATGAGTTTTATTGATGGAATCAAAGACAGAGCCAAGCAGAACATGAAAACAATTGTATTGCCTGAGACCGAAGATCGAAGAACTTTGGAAGCTGCAAGCAGAATTCTGGCTGAAGGCGTAGCAAACATTGTATTAATTGGTAATGAGGATGAAATTGCTAAGAAGGCAGAAGGCTTAGACTTATCAAAGGCAACGATTATTGACCCAAATAATACAGACAAGCTTCAGGGATATGTTGATTTACTTGTTGAGGTTAGAAAGAACAAGGGTATGACTCCAGAGCAGGCAAGGGAGATCTTAACAAAGGATTATCCTTACTTCGGAGTAACCATGGTGAAAGCAGGAGATGCTGACGGTATGGTATCTGGCGCTGTTCATTCCACTGCTGATACACTTCGTCCTTCCTTACAGATTTTAAAGACTGCACCAGGTACAAAATTGGTATCTTCTTTCTTCATTATTGTAGTACCAAATTGTGATTTTGGTGATCAAGGAACCTTTATTTTCTCTGATTGTGGTTTAGTTCAAAATCCAAATGCGGAAGAACTTGCAGCAATTGCAGGCAGCAGTGCAAAGAGCTTTGAAGCACTGGTAGGAAAAGAACCACTCGTAGCAATGTTATCTCATTCAACGAAAGGTAGTGCTGCACATCCTGATGTTGATAAGGTACTTGAAGCAACAAAGATAGCAAAAGAATTATATCCTAATTATAAAATAGATGGTGAATACCAGTTGGATGCAGCAATTGTACCAAGTGTTGGTGCTTCTAAAGCTCCTGGTAGTGATATCGCTGGTAAGGCAAATGTATTAATCTTCCCTGACCTTGATGCTGGTAATATCGGTTACAAATTAGCTCAAAGATTAGCAAAAGCAGAAGCATACGGACCTGTGACACAGGGTATCGCTAAGCCTGTAAATGACTTGTCAAGAGGCTGTTCAGCAGATGACATTGTAGGTGTAATCGCGATTACTGCTGTACAGGCTGCCTTTAACTAAGACAGGTGGTAAAGCATAGGATAATCTAAAGCAAGTGATGAACATTCCACTTGTTGTGTATAAAGGACTGTGATTGAAGTCATTTTTGGAAACGAAGTGGTTTTCCAAAGGGATTTGATTCACAGTCTTAGCAATGTAAAGGCATAGAAAAAGAACTTAGTTATCTGGACTTAAGATAATTTATCTCATATTAAATAAAGAAAGAGGTATAATGAAATGAAAGTATTAGTTATTAATTGCGGTAGCTCCTCCTTAAAGTATCAGCTTATTGATTCAGAGTCAGAGAAAGCATTGGCTGTTGGTATTTGTGAAAGAATTGGTCAGGAAGTTAGTCACTTGAAACATACTCCACTTGGTAAAGATAAGGTTGTTATTGAAACCACAGAGATGAACAATCATGAAGTAGCAATCCGTATGGTACTTGAGGCGCTAACAAACTCTGAGCATGGCGTGATTTCATCACTTGATGAAATCAGTTCAGTAGGTCATAGAGTTGTTCATGGTGGAGAAAAATTTGCAGCTTCAACTATAATTACTGATGAAGTTATTAAGGCTATTGAAGATTGCAACGATCTTGCTCCTCTTCATAACCCAGCTAACTTAATTGGTATTCGTGCATGTGCAAACTTAATGCCAGGTGTACCTATGGTTGCTGTATTTGATACTGCTTTCCATCAGACTATGCCTCCAAAAGCATACTTATATGGTATTCCTAACGGATATTATGATAAATACAAGATTCGTAAATACGGTTTCCACGGCACCAGCCACAGCTTTGTATCCAAACGTTGTGCTGAATTTACAGGTTTAGATATTAATAACTCTAAAATAATTGTATGTCACCTTGGAAATGGCGCAAGTATTACCGCTGTTGAGAATGGTAAATCCATTGATACTACTATGGGCTTCACACCACTTGCAGGTCTTGTAATGGGAACCAGAAGTGGTTCTATCGATCCTTCCATCATTGAGTTTATTGCAAAGAAAGAGAATAAAACCCTTGATCAGATTATGAACCTTCTTAATAAAGAATCAGGCGTTCAGGGTATGTCAGAAGTATCCAGCGATTTCCGTGATATCAATGATGCTATGGATCAGGGTAATAAAAAAGCAATCATTGCCTTTGATGTATTCTGTTATCGCGTAGCAAAATATATTGGTAGCTATGTAGCAGCAATGAATGGTGTGGATGCAATCGTATTTACTGCAGGCGTTGGTGAAAACGACTGGAGAGTAAGAGAATGGGTTTGTGAATATTTTGGTTACTTGGGTGTAACAATTGATAAAGAGAAGAATAAGATCAGAGGTCAGGAAGTAATGCTTACAACACCAGAATCAAGAACTAAAGTTTGCATTATTCCAACCAACGAAGAATTAACGATTGCAAGAGAAACAGTTGCTTTACTGTAATCTCCAGCAATTGGAATCTCGGTAATATATTATCAGAAATCCGATTTTGTCATTGACAAATAATTGGTCAGTAGGTATAATACAAGAAGTGCGTAAAGAATTCGTAGACGAGTTCTTAATCATGCAGTGAATATTCGGAGTGATTTAACATGCTAATATCTTTGTCAGAAATAATGACTACGAAGGATAAGGTAGCACGGATTGAAGCCCCCATTGAATTGGAGAGCTTTGAATACCAGGGCGATTCTTATGAATTCGTTCATAAGGAACCGGTTAACCTCACCATAACGAACTTGGGTAACAAGACCGTTTTGATTGAGGGCAATACGAATATTTCTCTGAACCTATTCTGTGGCAGATGTCTGAAGGAATTGATTTATCCTATGGATATCAACTTCCAGAAGGAAGTTGACTTCAATTTAACGGAAGAACAACGCGCAGAAGGTCTGGATGAAACAAATTATATTATTGGATACAATCTGGATGTGGACACATTAATTAGTGACGAAATATTAATGGAATTTCCTATGAAACTTTTATGTGACGAGGATTGCAAAGGTCTTTGCAAAAACTGCGGAACGAATTTGAATGAGAAATCCTGTGACTGTGATGTGACAGTTTATGATCCAAGAATGTCAGTAATCCGTGATATATTTAACAACTTTAAGGAGGTGTGAGACAATGTCAATTTGTCCTAAGGGTAAACATTCAAAGGCAAGAAGAGACAGCCGTAGAGCTAACTGGAAGATGACTGCTCCTAACTTAGTTAAGTGCAGCAAGTGTGGAGAGCTTATGGTTCCTCATAGAGTATGTAAGGCTTGTGGTTCTTACAATAAGAAAGAAATCATTTCTGCAGCTGAATAATTGAAAAATCAAGACTTTCCGGGGTTTCTCGGAAGGTCTTTTTTTGTGGTTTATACCAATTTTACACCATGTCTTTAAATAGGCGTGTTTCTCCAGTTTAATGCTAGAACTTAATAAATACTATCCATGCATTAAATGCAACTTATCGTTTATTCATGATGCAGGAATCTATAGCATATGCGCCATCATATGTTTCACATACAGTTCTAAGTTCGTTTCTTGTAATAGAAAGTCAGTGTGAACTTCTAAAAATGAAATCTTATCTGTAAACTCCAGTTTAAAATTTGGTGCAATTAATGGTTCGAACTGCGGTACAAAGATAGCCTGCTTTTTCGTGTAACAAGTGGAAGGTTTTGCTTTTACCCTATGATCCTTGTCAACAAAGTGTGCAACGCTTTTATGGATTGCACAATCCTCCAGAGGAAGGTAATAGTAATCACGATAATTATCAAAATAATATTTTAGTACACCTTCATAGATTTCTACTGATAATACGGCTTCTACTTTATGAGCAGCAAGCTGTGCAAATTCATTTCTACAGTGAATAGGAGTGGGTAGGGAAGCAGATATTTCAAAGCGAATTCTTAATAATCCATTTTCTATCACAGCCTTTATAATATGAATAGGCTTTTCAAATAGGTCAATATAGGATAAAATAGAACTAATTGATAATAATCCTTTAATATCCTCGGAATTATGAAGTAACAACTGACCTAGGAGAAGGTCGGCTTCACTTGGTATAGAGAGTGGAAGGTCTGGGTTTCGAAAGGCTTTTAAAGTTTCATAATGCTTTTTCCCAAGGTAACCCTGATAAATTTGAATTAAGTCACCACCACTAAAAGGGTCATGGCGATGAATATTCAAGAATGTTTCCAAGGATTTAAGTTTGAGACTATCTATTTTAAAGATCTTTTTATAGGGCAGAATTTTTCTATAGATATCGACACTTTCAAACGCATCAAAGCTATAGCCGAGATTTAACTTTGCAATTTTCCGTTGTAAATATGGAATATCAAATCCGTTGCCATTATAATGAAACAACACTCGATGATCTTTGATAAATTCAAAAAAAGAGGTAATGAGCAATGCCTCCTCCTGAATACCCTCACTGAACCATTGAATTAAGTGGAAGGAGCCTTCGCTGTAGTATGCGCAACCAATCAGATATAGATAAGTCATGTCAGCCGCAAAACCGGTGGTTTCAATATCAAAAAATGCAACTTGATTAAGATCATAATCGTTTTCTAAGGGATAGGCTGGCAGTGGAAAGTGATTGTCATTTCTTATTAGCATTAAGGCTCTCCTTTCAAATTCATTAAAGACATTTTACCACAGCAAGGTTAAGAAGAAAAGGATAGGACATTATTTCTTATAATACAAGCTTATTTATAAAGGAAAATGTTAGAAAATTTTAATGAAATTTTAACATTCCTATGCTAGAATAGTGGATGTGTTACAGTTCAGAATGTAAAGCAGACTTGTTGTACATAAATATGGCTTTTAAGCTGCTAAGGATGAATAGTAACATTCAGATAAAGCATGGGGGACCTTGGGATGTGGAATGTAGAATTTTTAGGACATGATTTATATTATCTTTTTTATATGCTACTTATATATAGTGTAATTGGTTGGGTTTATGAGAGTTGCTTGATATCTGTACAAGAAAAGAAGTTAGTGAATCGTGGCTTCTTGAATGGACCAATAATTCCTATCTATGGATTTGGTGCAGTGATAGTTTACCTTGTTTTATGGGATTATCGAAGTAATCTGTTAATTGTTTTTTTTGCAGGTTGTCTTCTAGCTACAGTTTTAGAGTACATAACCTCTCTTTTAATGGAGGTGGCATTTCATACTAGATGGTGGGACTATAGCAATTTTCCTTTGAATGTGAAAGGTAGAATTAGTGTTTTTGTATCTTTATTTTGGGGATTGCTATCCGTTATAATGGTTTGTTTCCTGCATCCGGCAATACACTACTTACTTGGAATAATTCCAAGACAAATCGGTGAAATTATTGGATATGTAATAATTCCACTGGTTTTTACTGATATTATTGTAACGATTATTTCTACAATAGAACTTCGTAAAGTTTTAAGTAGATTGAAACGACTACGAGAAGATATCACCGAATATATTAGCACCAGTAGGGTTTACGAAACAGGCGAAGATATACTAGGGAAACTTTCCAATTTAAGAATGGTTAGGATTATTTCAGAGTTGAAAGAAAGTATGCCTGAGATTCCTACTGGATTAAAAGAATTTATAGGAAGATATCAGAGCATTAAAATACAAAAGACCCACATACGTTTTCTTGAGGCTTTCCCTAATATGAGGGTAAGAAAACTGGAGACAGCATTAAGAGATTTGCGTGAGACATTGGGCAGAAAAGGAGTACGTGCATTGAGTAAAGATATTAGAGAAGAAGTGAAAGGAACTTTGAAAGGCAATTTAAGTGGGTTTTTGAAAGCCACACTTGTGGGGTTACTTGTGTTAGCTCAATTTGCCATGATTATTTCTTTAACCTACGCTCTGAGAGGATATACAATTTATCTATATTCGGGTATTCAGGTGTTAAGTATTATCATTGTAATCGGTCTTGTGAATGATAATCGAAATAATTCCTATAAAATTAGCTGGATTTGTATTATAGCAGCGCTTCCTGTTACAGGGCATATTATGTTTGTTCTATGGGGTAACCGACGCAGGAGAAAAATTGATCTTCATATATTGCAAAAGTTGCAGCGTGGTGCGCAATTTTTGGAGTTTAATAAAGAGGTTTCCGAACGATTTGAAAATAAGTATCCGACTAAGAGTAGATTGGCTAAATTTTTGGAATCCAATTCTTTCCCTTTATTTAAAAATAATAAAATTGAATATTACCCCATGGGTGAGGATGTCTTTGAAGCCATCTTTTTAGAAATGGAGCGTGCTGAGAAATTCATTCTTCTTAATTTCTTTATTGTTGCAGATGGCGTTTTATGGAGGAGAATGCATGAGGTTTTGCTTAAGAAAATGCGTGAAGGAGTGGAAGTAAAGTTCTTATACGATGATTTTGGCGCGACACTTCGTACGCCGACGCATTTTAAAAGAAGCTTGGAACACGAAGGAATGCAAGTACGAGCCTTTAATCCAATCCATAAATATACAGATAAACTTTACATGAACTATCGATCCCATCAAAAGATAATCGTTATTGATGGTAATGTTGGTTTTACCGGAGGCATGAATCTTGCGGATGAATACGTTAATCTTGTTGACCGCTATGGGGTTTGGAAGGATAATGCGGTTCGTGTGGAAGGTGATGCAGTTTGGGGGTTAACGGTTACCTTCCTGCAAATGTGGGAGGTTTCTAGCGGAGGAACCCCTATGGATTATAACCCTTACCGTCCATCAAAGGTATTTGAAGAAAACGATGTATATTGCCAGGTAATCTCGGACGGCCCTGCGAATAATCCCAGGAATCCAATTGAAGATACTTATAAGCAAATGATATATTATGCAAAGAAGGTATTGTACATTACCACCCCGTATCTTATAATTGAAGATGATATGAGGGATGCATTGATTACTGCGGCACGAAGCGGAATTGATGTAAGAATTATCACTCCATTTATACCGGATAAGAAGAATGTGAAGGTACTGACCACCTATAATTATGGTAGATTACTGGAAGCAGGTGTAAGAATTTTCGAATATTCACCTGGCTTTATTCATGCAAAAACTATTTTAACAGAAGACAGTGCAATTATCGGAACGATAAATATGGATTATCGTAGTTTTCATCTTCATTATGAATGTGGGGTATGGATCTGTGATAAAAATACAGTACAGACCATCAGAGATGATCTTCTTTTCACCATGGATCAATCACATGAGATGTCACTTGCAGAATGGAAACAAAGACCGGTTTGGATTAAGATGTATGAAAAAGTATTGAATTTATTCTCAACCTTAATGTAATAAAATTTACTAAGCTGTTTTGGAGTAATAAGATAATGCATCCCCAAAGAAGGAGTTGAAATCATGCATACCAATGTTTGCAAACATTGTAAAAAAGTATTTCAATCCAGGTATAAGACCTATGCCTGTAGTGCCTGCAAGGAAATTGATCGTGATCATTTTGATGATATTGAGGCTTATCTGAAAGAATTTCCTAACAGTAATGCTTTGCAGATTTCAGAAGCACTGGGCATCACTGCTTTTGAGGTTTTGAATTATGTGAAAGAGGGACGACTTAATGTTTCAAAGGGAACGTTTGAGCGTTTGTCTGATTAAAGTTAACTTTTGCTTGTATGACTTTAAGGCTAGAGTTTTTCTATAATAAATAAGAAGTAAGGATACAAATGAGGTGTTAGGATGATAGGTTATCTAAAGGGAGAACTAGCCGAAATAAAGGAAAATTATGTGGTGCTGGAAGTGGGTCAAATTGGATATGAAGTATATTTACCTGCTTCTTCCATTATGGACCTTCCTTCCAGGGGCAGTGTCATAAAACTATATACATATATGCATGTAAGAGAAGATGCAATTGGTCTTTTTGGATTTTTGACAAAGGACGATTTGGAAATGTTTAAGTTATTAATAACAGTGAATGGAATTGGTCCCAAAGGAGCACTGGGTATTCTTTCTGCTATTACAGCTGATGATATCCGTTTTGCAGTATTGGCAGAGGATGCAAAAGCGATTGCTAAGGCTCCAGGAATAGGAAGTAAAACTGCAAGTAAGTTAATTCTTGAACTAAAGGACAAATTCAAGTTAGAATCAGCCTTTGAGCAAAGATTAATAAATCAGGAAAATAAGTTATCTAATTCCGGTATCCAGAGCAAGAAAGAAGATGCGGTACAAGCTCTTACGGTTCTTGGTTATTCTGCCTCGGATGCACTTAAAATTGTACATCAGATTGAAATTACAGAGGATATGACGTCAGAAGAGATACTTAAACAATGTCTTAAGAAGATGTAATGCCTGAATTTATTAGAAAATGTCTCTAGGTTTTAACAAAATCCAGAGCTTTATTGGAGAGAACAATGGCTAAACGTGTGATAACAACCGAATTTACGGAAGAAGATAGAAGAATTGAAGGGTCCTTGAGACCCCAGATGCTTACTGACTACATTGGTCAAATTAAGGTTAAGGAAAATTTAAAGATTTATATAGAGGCAGCTAAACAAAGGAAGGAAACCCTTGATCATGTGCTGTTCTTTGGACCTCCTGGGCTTGGTAAGACAACACTTGCCGGAATTATTGCTAATGAAATGGGTGTTAATATCAAGGTAACCTCTGGACCAGCAATTGAAAAACCAGGCGAGATGGCGGCTATTTTAAACAACCTCCAAGAAGGAGATGTCCTTTTTGTGGATGAAATTCACCGTTTAAATCGTCAAGTGGAAGAACTTCTATATCCTGCAATGGAGGATTATGTAATAGATATTGTTATAGGAAAAGGACAAACAGCGAAATCTATTCGTATTGATCTTCCTAAATTTACTTTAGTAGGTGCGACAACCAGAGCCGGTATGCTAACACCTCCACTTCGTGATCGTTTTGGTGTGGTTAGCCGTCTTGAATTTTATACTACAGAGGAACTTAAGAAGATTATAATTAGATCTGCAGAGGTTTTGCAGGTAGAAATAGATGAAGAAGGAGCCACTGAACTGGCTAGACGTTCCAGAGGAACACCAAGACTTGCCAATCGTTTATTAAAAAGAGTACGAGATTTTGCACAGGTCAAATATGATGGTAAAATTACAGTTAAGGTGGCTGGTCTTGCCCTTGATCTACTTGAAGTGGACAAGCTGGGACTGGATCACATTGATAGAGAAATACTTGTAACGATGATTGAGAAATTTGGTGGAGGTCCAGTTGGAATTGAGGCTGTTGCTACAACGATTGGTGAGGATGTGGGTACAGTGGAAGAGGTATATGAACCTTATCTTGTTCAAAATGGATTAATTCTTCGAACGCCAAGAGGTAGAGTCGCATCAGAACTCGCTTACCGGCATATTGGTCTGTAAGCTATTCAAATGGTTTGTGTACAATCGTTACTAATAAATTGACTTGTCAACCCCTAGGACTTAAGTTATAATTACTATGGACAAAGCATATAAATTAGTATATTCTTGGGCTTTTATAAGGCTGAATGCCAAGAATGGTCGCTTAGAGGACAGAAACAAAAGATTTATCTGGAATAAAGTTATAAATGTAGCTGCCTAATGGCAGGATGGGGGTTACTATGAATAAGTATAATGATATTGAGGTTATCATTCATAACAAGAGATATACCCTAAGTGGATACGAAAGCGAAGAATTTCTGCAAAAAATCGCTTCCTATATTAATAATAAACATACCGAGTTTCGTAATAGAGATGCCTACCGTTTTTTAGATAGCGATTTAAAAAACATTTTAATGCAAATTAATATTGCCGATGATTTCTTTAAAGCAAGAGAAAAGATAATTGAGCTTGAGCAAGAGAACGAATTAAAAGGGAATGAAATTTTTGATATTAAACATGAACTGATCATGTCCCAGACAAAGCTTGATGCTAGTTTGAAAGAGATTGAGGATTTAAAGAAAGAGCTCTATGAGGCACAGAAAAAAATTGTGCGTTTAGAGACAGAAGTGAATGAAATCGAGAAAAAACGATAAAATTGGAATGATTAGGCTGTCTAATTAAGAGATGTAACATGGTACAGAACCAGGGGAACATCCTTATACGGGCAGCATTTTTATTCATGATAAGTGAAACGATTTGTTGTTTCACTTGTGTATACGCGAAGGTAAAATGAAGTATCTATAATTGTAATTGATTAGTACAAGCCATTTTTCGGAGGAATTAAATGAGTAAGAAGATTGAAATACTGGCACCGGCTGGATCTTATGAGTCAATGAAGGCTGCAATGAATGCTGGTTGCGATGCAGTATATATTGGTGGTAGTAGCTTTGGAGCCAGAGCTTATGCCAATAATTTGGAGGAGAGTACCTTGCTTCAGGCAATTGATGAAGCTCATATAAGGAATAAAAACTTATATTTAACAGTTAATACGCTTCTTAAGGAACAGGAATTAAAGTCAAAGCTCTATAATTTTATAGAAAAATTATATCTTCAGGGACTTGATGCGGTTATTGTACAAGATGTTGGGGTTATGAATTTTATTCATGAACATTTTCCAGATTTGCCGATTCACGCGAGTACTCAGATGACACTTACAATGGCAGAGGGGGCAAATTTATTAAAGGATTATGGTGTTACAAGAATTGTTACTTCCAGAGAGCTAAGTATCAAGGAAATAAAAAAGATAAGGGAAAACACAACCCTTGAAATCGAAACCTTTGTACATGGGGCACTTTGCTATTGTTATTCCGGCCAATGTCTGATGAGCAGTTTAATAGGCGGACGTAGTGGAAATCGTGGGCGATGTGCACAGCCTTGCCGTATGCCATATCAATTTTCCACAGATAATAAGAAAAGCTCCAAGGAGGAAGAAAAATATCTGCTTAGTCCAAAGGACATTAATACAATTACGTTAATACCGGAGCTGGTTGATGCTGGTATTGATTCCTTTAAGATAGAAGGAAGAATGAAACGACCGGAGTATGCCGCTATGGTATCTTTTTTGTACCGTAAGTATGTTGACCTTTATTTACAACATGGAAGGCAACAGTATGAAAGTTTTTTATCTTCTGCGGAATGTCAACATGATATGACAAATCTACAGGATGTCTATAACCGGGGAGGCTTTTCCACAGGATACGGAGAAACCTATCATGGGAAAAAGATGATGTCCTTATCCCGCCCAAATCACAGTGGTGTACTTGTTGGTGTGGTCAAAGAAGTTGGTAAGGGGCAGGTGTCAATTAGTGTGAAAGACGATATTCATGCTCAGGATGTACTGGAAATTAGGCATTTAGAAGAAGGTCTTTATGAATTCACAGTTAAAGATCCCCATAAGCCAGGTGAAATTCTAAGAACGAATGTTGGAAATCGAACGCAGGTAGAATTGAAGGATAAAAAAGGTGCTGGAAAATCAGCAAGTTCTATTGATCGACAAATAATTAAAATAGGGGATCTGGTGTATCGTACACGAAATAATGAATTGTTAGGGGAATTGGAGCTGGATTACCTTGCAAAGGATGCTAAACTGGGAATTAAGGGGAAATTAGTTGCCAAAGTTAGTGAGAGAATTTCGTTTACTGCTTATAGTCAGGGCTGTGCTGTAACAGCATATCATGATATTGTTCAACCTGCCTTAAAGCAACCAATGACACTGGAAAAGTTACGTTCACCCCTGGAAAAGACGGGAGACACCTTATATTATTTTGAAGAAATTGAGATTGATGCGGATGAGAATATTTTTGTTCCGGTCGCATGGCTGAATGATTTAAGGCGAGAGGCTATTAAGCTGCTTTCTGAAGAAGTTGTAGCAAAGTATCAAAGAAGTACTCCAATTGGTTTAAACTTTAATGGATTTGAAACATCAACTCCTTTGAAGGATGAAGGTGTAGAATATGAACATAATATGCTGAAAGAGCAGACTACAATTAGCGTATCTCTACAAATGGCTGATCAATTTGAAAGTATCTTAGGCTTTCAAGAGGTTACAAATATTCATGTAGATTATGATACAATTACAAAAGAAGAAATACTTCGTATGTCTACGCAGGCAGCAATAAATCATAAGAAGTTTTATCTTTCACTTCCACATATTTGTAGGTTAGGTGTATTTGAAAGGTTAAAAAAGGATTTGTTTGAAATAATAGATAATAAGAATGTTAATGGATTTATTGTAAAGAATTTTGAAGAAATATCCCTTCTGACCTCGTTATTAAAGGAGAAGGGGCTTCAAAAGAAACTCATTCTGAATCATAATCTGTATATTTTTAATAAGGAAGCAAAATCATTCTGGGCGAAACAGGAATTGTATCATTATACAGCTCCTTTGGAATTGAATTATCAGGAACTTAAAAATCTCGGCATAGAAGATTGTGATCTCATTGTCTATGGATATCTTCCTATGATGACTTCGACTCAATGTCTTTTTGATAACACCGAAGGTTGTAGAAAAGGTAAGAAGCGAGAAGACGAAACACGGGCTAAAATAGGATTTCGAGGAATTCTTACCGACCGTATGGGTAAGGAGTTTTTTGTCAAAGCTAATTGTGAAGGTTGTTACAATGTTATTTACAACGGACAACCATTATCGCTTCATCAGCAAGTGAAAGAGCTCCAGAAACTGAAACCCAGAGGAATACGCCTTGATTTTACTAAGGAGTCCAAAGAACAGACAAAAAAGATCATTGAAGTATTTATTGATGAGTATTGTTATAACAGGAAGAGTTTAATTGAACTTAATGACTATACAACAGGACATTTCAAACGAGGTGTGGAATAGACTTATTCAGATATGATCAATTGTTCTTCCATACGGCGAATAGTTATAGATACTGAAAGTTAGGTAGGTGAGAGATGAATTTAATTGTAGAACTAATTAAATATCAGATGATACTATTAATAGGAATTTACACTTATTATAGCTTTACTGTGTTTCGATATAAAAATAAAAAGGGTCAGGATAGAGTTTATTCCATACTTACCGTAATCATTTTTCTACTTCACTTTGTTGGAAATGGAGCATTATTGCTACAGATCCAGAATATGAAGCTGGTAATGCTTTATGGTGCCGAAGTAGGAATGTTTATTTTAGTACTTGCACTTTACAGAATATTCTATCCTAAGCTTTCCAGATTGTTAATGCGTAATATGCTAATGTTGTTAACCATAAGTTTTCTAATGTTAAAAAGGCTAAATTTTGATATGGCAGTAAAGCAATTTATTATAGTTGCAGCTTCCTTTGCCGCCTGTCTTTTACTTCCTTATTTTATGAAAACCATAGGCTGGCTAAGAAAACTAGGCTGGATTTATGGTGGAGCAGGGATACTGCTCTTATTAATAGTACTCATTTTGGGAACTAATTTCAGAGGTGCAACAAACTGGTTAATGTTCAGCGGTATTAGTGTTCAGCCTTCTGAATTTGTTAAGTTACTCTTTGTACTTAGCATCGCGTCCTTGTTCTGGAAAGGTACTAGTTTTAAAAGAATTATTCTCATTAGTGTTCTGGCAGCTGCACATGTTTTAATCCTGGTAGTGCAAAAGGACCTTGGAGGAGCGCTGATTTTCTTTGTAACTTATTTATTTATGCTTTATGTAGCAACAGCAAGACCCATCTATTTGTTTTCTGGTTTACTGGCAGGAAGTGCAGCAGCCTTTGTAGCCTATCGCCTCTTTTCTCATGTTAGAGTTCGTGTAATGGCATGGCAGAATCCTTTTAAATATATTGATAAAGAAGGTTACCAAATTACACAGTCACTTTTTGCAATTGGAACTGGAGGCTGGTTTGGAATGGGGCTTAATCGTGGGTTACCTACATCTATTCCTGTGGTAGAAAGCGATTTTATCTTTTCCGCAATTTCAGAAGAACTTGGTGGTTTTTTTGCCATTTGTATTATTCTTATTTATGCCAGCTGTTTTATTATGTTTATTAATATGGCACTTGAGCTTGAGGATCAATTTTATCGCCTGGTGTCCATTGGATATGCTGTTATGTTAGTGTTTCAAGTAATTCTTTCCATTGGTGGAGTTATTAAGTTTATTCCGTCTACCGGTGTGACGCTTCCTCTGATTAGTCAAGGTGGTAGTTCGGTATTTACAACTATCGTGATGTTCATGTTACTACAGGGAGTCTATATGAGGGATAAAACCTTAAAACATCAAACTATCCCACAGGAAGTTACTGTACAGGAAGTAATGGAGGAGGATGAGCATGAAGAACTTTAAACATAAAGATCCTAGAAAATCTATCTTTCATACGATCTACATCTTTTTAGGGTTGCTTTTTATGATAATGGGTTATTTTACTTATTTTCAGATTGTAAAAAGTGAAGATGTCATCAATAGCACCTACAATAAGCGTCAGGAAGTCCTCTCCGAAAGAATTGTTCGAGGTGAGATACAGTCTTTTGACCGTGAAATACTTGCAAAAACAGTAGTTGATGAAGATGGTAATGAAACAAGAGAATATCCATTTGCAGAGGTATTTGCAAATGTAGTAGGCAGATATTCCAAAGGGAAATCAGGACTTGAAGAAACAGAGAATATTAGACTTCTAACTTCTAATATCAATTCGTTTGAGATAATGTATTCCGACCTGTTGGGTGAAAAAAGTCCGGGGGACAATATTATAACCACGCTGGATTCTAATTTACAACAGGTTGCATATGATGCTCTTGGCAAATATAAAGGTGCAGTGGTAGTAATGGAACCATCAACAGGTAGGATATTAGCTATGGTTTCAAAACCTTCCTATGACCCCAACAACATAGATGAAATCTGGGATGAGTTAGTTGCGGATGAAGAAGATGAATCACCATTAATAAATAGAGCAACCCAGGGGCGTTACCCGCCCGGATCAACATTTAAGGTTTTAACTGCTTTGGAATATATGAGAGAGAATGTATTATATCAGGATTATCAGTATGATTGCACTGGTAGCATAGAATACGAGGGAATGGTAATTCATTGTTATAATAACAAAGCACACAAGGTAGTTGATTTACCGCTATCTTTAGCAAAATCCTGTAATACATCTTTTGCATCCATAGGAAAGGACCTGGATTTAAATAAATTTTACGATTTATGCGAAAGCTTTATGTTTAATAAAAGTTTGCCTATTACTTTAGTAAGTAATCCAAGTAAATTTGCCTTGCAAAAAGGAATATCAGGCACGAAAGAGGCGATGCAGACAGCAATTGGGCAAGGCCACACCTTAATAACACCTCTTCATAATGCTATGATTGCAGCAACAGTTGCAAATGGTGGAGTGATGATGAAGCCATATGTTGTAGATCATATTGAAGATGCCGAAGGTGGTATGGTGAAAGAATACCTACCTCAAGTGCTTACAAAACCCATGACTCCAAGTGAAGCTTTCAGTTTAGGCGAAATGATGAGGTTAGTGGTAACGGAGGGGACAGGTTCCGGCCTTGATAATTTGAAGGTAGAGGTAGCAGGAAAAACAGGTTCTGCGGATCATGGCAAAGGGAAAGCTCATGCTTGGTTTATTGGTTATGCTCCTTATGACGAACCGCAAATAGCAGTCAGCGTAATTGTTGAGAGTGTTGGTACTGGTAGTGAATACGCGGTACCTATTGCAAAAAAAATTATAAAAGAGTATTTGAAAGATTAAATATATAAATTTACCCCTGCTTAATTTTATATTAACTATTCAGAGCCAAGCTCGAAAACCTAAAGTTTTCGAGCTTGGCTCTTTCCAAACAGAAATACTTGACAAGATGAAACAACTTGTCGTTTCATCTTGTATAAAAAAATTATCTTAAGAAAGCATGCTTTCATAGATAATTTTTTTATATATTCTTCTTGGTTCTGAACGGTTATAAATAATAGGTTGAAAACTTAGAAGTATTGTTGTATACTTTTATTCAGATTAAGAAGATACACCAAAGGCAGGAGGCATTGCGATGGTAGAAGCAACGAGCTGTGGTGGTGTAGTGATATTCAGAGGAAAGATTTTATTACTGTATAAAAATTATAAGAATAAATATGAAGGGTGGGTGCTACCGAAAGGAACCGTCGAAGAGGGTGAAGAATATAAAGAGACTGCCATACGTGAAGTTTTGGAGGAAGCGGGAACGAATGCTTCTATTATCAAGTATATCGGGAAAAGTCAATATTCTTTTAGCACACCGCAGAATACAGTATTAAAGGATGTTCATTGGTATTTAATGATGTCTGATAGCTATTACAGTAAACCACAACGGGAAGAATTTTTTATGGACTCTGGCTACTACAAATTTCATGAAGCATATCATATGCTCAAGTTTGCCAATGAGAAGCAAATTCTAGAGCGTGCCTATAATGAGTATGTGGATCTTAAGAAAAGTAACCTATGGGGTAATAAGAAGTATTTTTAACAAGAATTAGAAAACGGACTGTTCAATGGAACAGTCCGTTTTTTACATAATATTGCTTTTTTTGTCATTTCTGTTATAATATAGACAAACAATTACAAAGGAGAAAGTATGAACAGCCTGATAAAACTTTGCTATCATCCTATAGGGATATATGGAGAGTAACGGAAGTAACAGAAACTATTATTTGGATAACTTGAAATTTATTTTAATATTATTTGTTGTAATCTCACATTTTGCATTAAAGCTTACACATGTAAATGATATAAAATTTTTAATATATTTTATCTATATCTTTCATATGCCCTGTTTCGTATTTGTCAACGGATATCTGGCAAAACGTATGAATTGCGGAGGAAAGCTCAAAGTCGATAAAATATTCATGATTCTGTGGATGTATTTGCTTTTTAAGATAGGTAATGTAATACTTGAATTTATATTTCATCAGGGGATAGATATTAATTTGTTTAGGGATAAAGCAGCTCCATGGTATCTTCTTGCCTTAAGTATTTGGTATTTATCAGTACCTGTATTAGAACGAATAAAGAAAGAGTATCTTATTATCGGTTCAATTTTCTTTAGTTTGATGATTGGGTATATTGGTAACTTTAGAGAAATATTTTCCTTATCCAGAGTATTTGTATTTTTTCCTTTTTTTATAATGGGATTTTGTTTGACGGAAAAGCAGTTAGAAGTATTTCTGAATCGGAAGTTAAGAATACCGGCATCTGCTTTGCTAATAACATTCCTTGGGTGTATCATTTTGTTTTGGGAGCAAATAAGTCCGTTTAGGGAGATTGTATATGGTGGAACACCTTATCGAAGTGCTCTTGGAGAGTTTACTAACTATGGTTTTTTTGTAAGAGGAGTATGGTATCTTGCAGCTATTCTGATGTCTGCAGCTATAATGCAACTAGTACCGAGAAGAAGGTTATTCTTTTCTCAATATGGGGAACGTACCTTGCAGGTATATATGCTGCATATATGGGTAAGGAATGCTTTGGAATATGCAGGCTTTTTTATATTAATAGAAGATGGACCGAGTTATTTAATATTTTTAGTCTTAGGTGGAAGTATTATTCTTACGTTCCTTTTATCAAACAAGTGGCTTAAAAAGCTCTTTGATCTTTTGATGTTACCTAAATTGTTTCAGAAGATGTTAAAGAATTAAGGTCAAGTATGGAGTAGTAGAAAGTTTACATAGAAATAGTCAATTTTATAGTTCTGGTCATAGTTGGGGTGGAATTTTGTAAGTTCCATCCCATTACTGTGTCTAAAGTTGTTAGTGTATACTCTTTATTCATGCATTTGAGCACATTTATATGGAACCAGTTTTCATACCCTTTACAGATTTGGTCAGTCAGGTTACAGTATATACACTAACCAAATCGGTCAGTGTGTGTTGTAGTATTGAATTCCTAGACTCATTAAAGCGCCCAAAATGAAGCATGGAGAACTTAGTCTGGTTTATCCCGAGAACTATGTAAACTTTATTAAAGAATTTATTGACACTCCGAACTAGCCTTTCATATCCGTGATCAATTGACTTTAGTATAAGGCTTTCTAAATAAAGCTATGGAAAGCGTACTTGACATTAATGAAGTATGATGTTATATTGAAATGGAAAGTATGCTTTACATATATTGCGGAGATCAATTATTAAGTTGTGATTAAAAAAGTATAGGAATATCATTAGTTAATTGATTTTTATAATATTGTAAATTATAATGGTCTCTATATATGACAAAGTATTATAATATAAAATCACATAAACAACGGAGGTTTGTTACTATGATGATAGCTAATAACGTTTCAAAACGCTATGGTAAATTTCTAGCTAATGATGATATATCGCTAATGGTTCGACCAGGTGAACTATCTGTCTTACTTGGTCCAAATGGCGCTGGTAAGTCAACACTGATAAAATCAATCTGTGGATTGTTACGCTTTCAAGGATCAATAACAATAGGTGGCCATGAGAATCATTCTACGGAAGCGAAGCGGTTACTAGGATATGTTCCAGAGATGCCAATGTTATTTCCGATGTTAACGGTATATGAACATCTGGAGTTTATAGCAAAGGCATATCGTTTACAGGATTGGGAACCATACGCAGAGGATTTGCTAAAAAGATTTGAACTGGATGATAAACGTTTAAAACTGGGTAAGGAACTTAGTAAGGGAATGCAGCAAAAGGTAAGTGTTTGTTGTGCTTTGTTACCAAAACCGAAAGCAGTAATTTTTGATGAACCGCTCATTGGTCTTGATCCTCATGGTATTCGTGAGATTAAAGCAATGATAAATGAGCTTAAAAACCTGGGGTGTGCATTACTAGTTAGTACGCACATGATTGAAAGCATGGAAGAGAATTGGGACACTACCTATATATTGAAGAATGGTAAAATAGCTGCAGTTTGTCGAAGAAGTGATTTACCAGAGGGAAAAAGCTTGGAGGATATTTATTTTTCAATTACCGAGGGTGGTGAGGCACAATGAAAGCATTAATTTATATTATCAGAAAAAGTATGAAAAATAGTTTACTGGAACTATTACATAAGCCCGGTAAATTGATTCTTTATATTTGTTTAATATTATTAATCGTAATTTCTGCTGTTTCTACATTATTTACAACCCCACCAGAACAGAATCAAGCATCGTTATTCTGGTTTACGGGAATTTTATTTGCCTTTCTTGGAATGTTCGTAGTCATGGCTGTGTTAAAAGGTATTTCTAATGGTGATGCAATATTTGAAATGAATGATGTTAACTTGTTATTTGTATCACCAATAAATCCTAGTAAGATATTATTTTATGGTATCCTACGACTGACAAAGACTGCATTTTTTGCTGTATTTTTTATTCTTTTTCAGGCAAGTTCATTGGCAAACTTTGGGGTTAACTACGGTGGAGTATTATTAACTTTTTTAGCAACTATGATATCTGTAATCGTACTTTCCATTGTGTCATTACTTTTATATAGTGTAGTAAACGGAAATGTTAAAAGAAAAACCTGTGTTAAGGTCATTACTATCCTTGTTTTTCTACCCTTGTTGATAGTTTTAGGTCTAAATCTTTTAGAATCCCAAAATTTAATTTTGTCATTAGAAGGAGCAATCAAATCACCAGCAATGACTTATATCCCAGTGGCTGGGTGGATGTCAGCAGGTGTGACGGCGTTTCTAACTGGTGAAATTATAAAAGGTTTTTTATTTTTTGGAATAACAATATTCTTTGGTGTAGTGCTAGTTGTATACATTGTCTTAACAAACCCAGATTATTATGAAGATACTTTAGTAGCTACAGAAACGAATTTTGAGAAAAAACGATTGATAGCAGAAGGTAATCTTAATGCTGCGAATGCTACAGCCAGCAAAATTAAGGTTGTGAAAACAGGAATATCAGGATTTGGTGCATCCACGCTCTTGGGTAAGCATTTAAGAGAAAGTTTTAGGCAGAGTAGATTAGGGTTTTTATCAGTGGTGTCATTTATAATTATAATAGGTGCCATTGTTAGTTCCGTCCTTACAAAGGATCTAACTATTACGTTACAAATACTTATGTGGATGCAGGTATTTTTAATTGGTACGGGTAGAGGTCTAAAGGATACGTATTATCACTATATCTATTTAATACCCGAAAGCTCCTTTAAGAAGATTATATGGAGCAATATGGAGGTTATGGTTAAGACCGCAATTGAAAGCATATTAATCTTTGGAATTTCTGGTATATTACTGCAGGAAAATGTATTTATTGTGCTAACGTGTATTTTAGTCTATACATTGTTCGCATTCTATCTCGTAGGGCTTAATTACTTTATAATGAGATTTACAGGTGCTAATATTAGTGCAGGATTGTTGCTAGTAATATACATGATATTAATTATAATATTCCTACTGCCTGGACTTGTACCAGCAATTATCGTGGGTATTGCTATCGGAGGAAATGTTGGATTAGTGGTTGGGCTACTAATAATTGCGGCTTGGGAACTTATTGCGGGACTTGTGTGCTTTCTACTTGCAAAAGGTGTACTTCATAACTGTGATATACCAACAGTAAAGCCAAGAGGGTAATGGTGATAGGACTTTTTTAATCAGATTGGATTAATATTTGAAATAAAGATTTATAAAGACTGATATTACAACTAAGAATAATAGGTATTAGAACTTGTGGGCAAGACCATTTTATATGGTTCTTGCCCATGCTTGTGTTGAAGTACAGTCTAGAAAGAAAAAAATGTTAAATATGCAATAAACTTGTGTTATAATACAATAAACTATTTTAAATCAACAAAAAAGTAAAGATTAAACTGTTAAAATATAATGCAAAAAAATTCCTCAAACCTTTGCTTAACAAAGATTTAAGGAATTCTTCACAAGTACTGCGGATGAAGGGACTCGAACCCCCACGGGTGTTTGCCCGGCAGATTTTGAGTCTGCTTCGTCTGCCATTCCGACACATCCGCATTTCGTGACGAGGACTATTCTAACATAACTAATTTCATATTTCAAGTATGAAAATAAAAAACTAGAAGAAAATAAGTAACAACTTAGATTAAGCTCAAATCTGTTTCGCTGTGTTCCGCTTAGGTTGAGTTTATGGCCGAAATGGTATAAAATAATTTTATTTATGAATAGGAGTTGATTTCCCTGACCTGCCGAAAAGCGCAAAGTATGATAACCCCCTTTATTAATAATAAATTGTCCCTTGAAGAACTAGAGGGGTTTCTTGAGCATATAAATTCCTGTAAGGAATGTAAGGAAGAGCTGGAAGTGTATTATGCCCTTTTAACAGCAATGAAGCAGCTGGATGAGGACAAAAATCTTTCCAGTGACTTTGTACAAGAACTAAATATTAAACTTGAAAAGTCACAAGAAAGGATCATACATGCCAAGTATACATATTATCGTAAGATAACAGTGCTGATATTTACTATGATTTTACTGGCATTTTTATTCAGCATAAGTTATGCTGATATAAGTTTTCAAGAACCCAAAGAAATTTCTGAAGAAGAATATCACAGGATTATGGATTATAATGTGCAAAGAGATTGGATGGATCGTATTGAATTCAGAGAATATCTGGAAGAGTATGAAAGAAATAATGCTATAAATGAAGTGGAGTAATTGATACTTCGACTATAATGAGAAAGGAGTTTGCCTGGATTTTTTATAGCTGGGCGATAAATTTATGGATAAAAAAATTGTGTTAATTGATGGACATAGTATCTTGAACAGAGCTTTTTATGGACTACCTGATCTGACTACTGCAAAGGGGGAACATACCAACGCAGTTCTTGGATTTATAAATATTATGCTAAAGATTTTGGATGAGGAGAAACCAAATTATTTAGCCGTTGCCTTTGATACCCATCATCCAACCTTCCGCCACGAAATGTTTGATGCATATAAGGGAACAAGAAAGGGAATGCCTGAGGAGTTAAGGGAACAGGTGCCTTTGATGAAAGAGGTTTTGAAAGCGATGAAAATTATGGTGCTTGAAAAGCCCGGGTTTGAAGCGGATGATATTCTTGGGTCACTAGCAACACAAGCTGAAAAAAGCGGGAATCATGTTTCCCTGGTTTCCGGAGATCGAGATTTATTACAGTTAGCTAGTACCAAAATTAAAATTAGAATTCCTAAGACCAAGAAAACAGGAACTGAAATTGAAGATTATTATGATAAGGATGTTATTGAAAAATATAGCGTAACTCCAACACAGTTCATTGATTTAAAAGGCCTTATGGGGGATCCTTCCGATAATATTCCGGGGGTTCCAGGCGTCGGAGAAAAGACAGCAGCTAAATTAATGGCAAGTTATCATTCTATAGAAAATCTATATGAGCACATTGATGAGTTGTCACCTGGAAAAGTTACCACCACTTTAAAAGAAAATAAAGAGTTAGCTTTTCTATCTAAAAAGCTAGCAACTATTTGTACGGATTGTGACCTAGGCTTTGAAATGGAACAATCAAAACTTGATAATCTTTTCAACGAAGAGGTGTATCTTTTATTTAAAAGATTAGAGTTTAAAAATTTATTATCAAAATTTCAAAAGCAAGAGGTTAGCCACACCACTGGAATCGAACAGAACATTATTCTAATCGAAGATTTGTCAAAAGCGGAACAAGTATTTACTGTATTAGACACAAAGCCAGGTAATGTAGTTGGTTTACAATTAATAATGGAGCAGGACAAGCTTTTTGGTATGAGTATCTGTAAGGAGGAAGGGGCGGTATATGTCATTATATGTACCGGATTAATTACTGAAGAATATTTAAGTGAGAAAGCAAGTAGCTTTGCAAAGGAAGGTTCCAGGCTATCGGTAATTGGATTAAAAGAGCAGCTTCCCTTTCTTCGAATAAAGAATGCAGATCGTGTATTCGATGCAGCAATTGCCGCTTACTTATTAAACCCTTTAACAGATTCCTATGGTTATGATGATATTGCAAGAGATTATTTTAGTATGACGCTTCCTTCTAAGAATGATTTAATGGGAAAAAATACAGTAGCACAGGCAATAGAGGATAAAATAGAGGCGGTTGTTACCTATGCTGGTTATAGCGCTTATATAGCATATAAATCTGCGGAAGTTTTAAAGGATTTATTAGATAAAACTTACATGTTACCTTTATTTGAAACAATTGAGATGCCTCTAATCTTCACTCTTTATGATATGGAGTGCAGAGGAGTTCGTGTTAATAAAGAAGAACTCAAAGAATATGGTGATAGACTTCAGCTTGGAATTGATCGACTGGAAAAGGAAATTTATGAACAGGTAGGAGAATCTTTTAATATTAATTCTCCAAAGCAATTGGGTGTAATCTTGTTTGAAAAGTTAAGATTACCTTTTGGTAAGAAAACTAAGACAGGGTATTCCACCTCGGCAGATATTCTGGAGAAGCTGCAATCAGAGCATCCAGTGGTGCAGATGATATTGGAATACAGGCAATTAACCAAGCTTAAATCTACCTACGCGGATGGGTTAGCAGGGTATATTAAAGAAGATGGACGTATTCATGGACGCTTCCATCAAACGATTGCTGCCACCGGAAGAATTAGCAGCACTGACCCGAATCTTCAGAATATTCCTATTCGAATGGAACTTGGAAGACAGATAAGAAAAGTATTTATCCCAGAAGACGGATATGTGTTCTTAGATGCCGATTACTCACAAATAGAGCTTCGTGTACTGGCTCATATGTCTGGGGACGAGCGTTTAATTAATGCTTATAAAGAAGCAAAGGATATACACCGTATTACTGCCTCCGAAGTGTTCCATATTCCTTTTGAAGAAGTTACCTCCGCACAGAGAAGCAGTGCTAAGGCAGTAAACTTTGGTATTGTTTATGGTATTAGTTCCTTTGGTCTCGGACAGGATTTAGGTATCACGAGGAAAGAGGCGGAACGTTATATTGAGAAATACTTTGAAACTTATCCAAAGGTCAAATCTTACTTGGATAAATTGGTTGCGGACGCAAAGGAGAATGGTTATGCAACGACTCTCTTTGGCAGAAGAAGGCCAATTCCAGAGATCAGCTCCAGTAATTTTATGGTGCGCTCCTTCGGGGATAGAGTTGCTATGAATTCACCAATTCAGGGAACAGCAGCAGATGTTATCAAGATTGCAATGATTCGTGTAAATGATAAATTAAAGGAACTGAATCTACATTCCAGATTAATTCTACAAATTCACGATGAGCTTCTGGTAGAAACACACCTGGACGAAGTGGATCAAGTGGCAAAAATAATGGTAGAAGAGATGCAGGGAGCAGCAGAGCTTTCAATTGTGTTAGAAGCAGAGGTAAAGCAGGGGAATAACTGGTTTGAAGCCAAGTAGTTTCAAACTACAATGATGAAGTTCCTCATTAATGGTAACTATTCAGACCAAGCTCGAAAAACTGCGGTTTCCTCGTTGTTTGCTCTCGCCAAACAGGAATATAATAAATTATCCTTTGAAAGCAAGCTTGCATGGCTAATTTATTATATATACTGATTGGTTATGAACATATACAATTTGAATACACTTTGATTGCAGATTGCAGGAATTGTGAAAGGTATGATTATATATGAAGGTAATTGGATTAACTGGGGGAATAGGAAGTGGGAAATCCCTGGTTGCACATATATTGAAAAATAAATATCACGCAGAACTACTCACTACAGATGATATTGCAAAAAGGCAGATGGAACCGGGTGGAGCTAGTTACTTGGCGGTCGTAGATTATTTTGGTAAGGAAATTCTAGCTTCCGACGGGACAATTGACCGTCCAAAGCTTGCTAACATTATCTTTGAAGATGATACAAAGCGGTTGAAAATAAATGAGATTACGCATCCCATCGTATTGGAAGAAGTAATTCAAGTAATTAAGGAACATCGAAGCAAGGCAAAGACACCGTATCTCGTTGTGGAGACGGCACTTATGATAGAAGCAGGATATGATTTTATCTGTGATGAAGTGTGGTATGTTTATGCGCCGGAGGAAGAACGTAGAGCCCGTCTTATACGGGAACGTAATTATTCTGTAGAAAAGATAGAATCTATTATTAAAAATCAATGCAAAGATGAAGATTTTCGTGCTAAGTTTTCGTTAGTGATTGAGAATGATGGTGACTATTTTAGGTTAGAACAACAGGTGGATAAACTATTGCGAAAGGTTTAGTTTTTCTTGACAAAACCCATAAAATGAGGGATACTCATTTAGAAACACGTGACAAATGTGCGCATAGTAAATTTGTCACGTGTTTATGATAAAACTTGATATTACCTGTACAAGTGTAAAGCATGTGATGGAATGAACTAGAACTCACATATTTAACAATAGATTGGAGATTTACATGAAATTATGCAGTATTGCAAGTGGCAGCAGTGGTAACTGCATTTATGTAGGCAGTGATAATACCAACCTCCTAGTAGACGTGGGAATTAGTGCAAAGAGAATTGAGAATGGATTAAATGAGATTGAAATTAAACCTGATACAATTCAAGGTATTTTAATTACCCATGAGCATTCGGATCACATCGCAGGGCTAGGGGTACTTGCCCGTAGATACAACATACCGATTTACGCTACCTACGAAACCTCTTGTGCCATTCAAAATATGAAGGGTATGAGTAACATGCCTCCAGAGTTATATAAATATATAAAACCAGATGAAACATTTATCATTAATGATATTAGTATTGAACCCTTCTCTACCTCACATGATGCTTCGAATCCCGTTTGCTACACATTGCAGTCACAAGGGCATAAAGTAGGCATTGCGACTGACCTTGGTAAATACGATGACTATATTGTCTCAAAGTTAACCAATTCCGAAATTCTTTATATAGAAGCGAATCATGATGTGAACATGTTAATGGTAGGCGGTTATCCTTATTATCTCAAACAGAGAATTCTAGGTGACAGAGGGCATTTGTCCAATGAAACCTCTGCTGACTTAATCAGCAAATTAATCCACCCAGGTCTAAAAAGTATTTTATTAGCACATTTAAGTAAAGAAAATAATTACGAAGAGCTTGCATATGAAACTGTATGTTGTGAGTTAGTGAAACGTGGTAATAATCCTTTTGCTAAGAATGTTAGAGTAGCACTAAGAGAGAAACCAACCGAAATGGTTTTTATATAATACATAAGGAGGCTATTTGCATGAAGAGAACAGTAATCACTGTAGTTGGAAAGGATACCGTAGGAATTATAGCAAAGGTTTGTACCTATCTTGCTAATAATAGGGTGAATATTCTGGATATTTCCCAGACTATAGTTCAGGGATTTTTTAATATGATGATGATTGCAGATTTATCCGATACACCAAAGGATTTTAATGTTATTTCTGATGAGTTGGAGCAGATTGGAAAAGAAATCGGCGTTATAATTAAGACTCAGCACGAAGATATCTTTGATAAAATGCACCGAATTTAAAGCTTGCAGAATAACTTGGTTTATCTTTCTTAAGATAAGATAAAGTACTTATTTCATAAATAGGTATTTCCAGGTGTAAATGGAGGATAATATGATTAACATACATGAAGTCATTGAAACGAATAAGATGATTGAACAGGAAAATCTGGATGTCAGGACGATTACGTTAGGTATCAGCCTATTAGATTGTGCAGACCCAAATCTTGAGGAGTTAAACCGTAAGGTTTATGATAAGATTACGACAACAGCAAAAAATTTGGTGGCAACTGGTAATATGATACAAAAAGAATACGGAATTCCGATTGTTAATAAAAGAATTTCTGTAACACCAATATCGTTGGTGGGAGCTGCTGCTTGTAAATCCATTGAGGATTACGTTACGATTGCTAAAACCTTGGATCGTGCTGCTAAGACAGTTGGAGTAAATTTCATTGGAGGGTATTCTGCTTTAGTTAGTAAAGCAATGACAGCAAGTGATGAACTACTGATTAAATCAATTCCGTTAGCCTTAAGCCAAACAGAGCGTGTTTGCAGCTCGGTGAACGTTGGTTCTACCAAGACAGGAATTGATATGAATGCAGTAAAATTATTAGGAGAAATCATCCTGGCTACCGCTGAATATACCAAAGAAAGGGATTCCATTGGTTGTGCAAAGTTAGTGGTATTTTGCAATGCACCGGATGATAATCCATTTATGGCAGGTGCTTTTCATGGTGTTACAGAAGGCGATGCGGTGATTAACGTTGGTGTAAGTGGTCCAGGAGTTGTTAAGAAGGCGCTGGAATCTGTTCGTGGAGCTGACTTTGAGACTTTATGTGAAACCATCAAAAAGACTGCATTTAAAATAACCAGAGTTGGACAGTTAGTAGCCCAGGAAGCTTCAAGACGTCTTGGAATTCCTTTTGGTATTATAGATTTATCTTTGGCGCCTACACCTGCTGTTGGCGATAGTGTTGCTGAAATACTTGAAGAAATCGGTCTTGAGTATGTAGGAGCACCAGGTACAACTGCCGCACTTGCCTTATTAAATGACCAGGTGAAAAAGGGTGGTGTCATGGCTTCTTCTTATGTTGGAGGGCTTAGTGGTGCATTTATTCCCGTCAGTGAAGACCAAGGAATGATTAACGCGGTTGAAGTAGGTGCTTTAACCATTGAGAAGTTGGAAGCAATGACCTGTGTTTGTTCTGTAGGACTAGATATGATTGCGATTCCAGGAGATACGAAGGCAACTACAATCTCTGGAATAATCGCTGATGAGATGGCTATAGGTATGATAAATCAAAAGACTACAGCTGTTCGTATCATCCCGGTTATTGGGAAAACAGTTGGAGAACGTGTGGAATTTGGTGGTCTGCTGGGTTATGCGCCAGTTATGAAGGTAAACGCGTTTGGTTGTGATAACTTTATTAACCGAGGTGGTAGAATTCCAGCTCCAATTCATAGTTTTAAGAATTAATTCTAAGAATGTAAATAATTAACTTGAACCGAGCCGAAAAATCCGTCGTCTAATGATGTATGACAACATCACTACAGGATAATTGGTTCTCGGTTCTTTCATAAGTTATGGGAAACTCACAAAATTCAATGAAAGGTGTGTGCTATAATGAATAAGAACTTAGAACAGATCGATTATAAGGGGATATTTAAACACTTTAGTGCAATTTCAAAAATACCGAGGGGGTCGGGGAATGAGAAAGAGGTTAGTGATTATCTGGTTTCTTTTGCAAAGGAAAATAATTTAGAACATTATCAGGATGAGGCTAATAATGTTATTATGATTAAAGCTGCTACTCCAGGATATGAAAATGAGCCAGCCATCATCCTTCAGGGACATATGGACATGGTTTGTGAAAAGTTAAAAGAACATACACATGATTTCTTAAAGGATGAAATCTCTTTAATTCTTGAGGGGGATTATTTACATGCGGATGGTACTACTCTAGGAGCGGACGATGGGGTTGCTGTTGCTTATATTATGTCTTTGCTTACAGATGAAACTTTAGAGCATCCAAGATTAGAAGCTATTATTACCACAGATGAAGAGGTTGGTATGCATGGTGCTAAGGCCCTTGATTTATCTAAACTTCAAGGTAAGTATATGATAAACATAGACTCAGAGGAAGAAGGATATATCCTATGTAGTTGTGCAGGAGGATTAACAGGCACAAGTACTATTCCTATTAAACGTGTGTCTGGCTTTGGTAAAAAAGTTAAAGTGAGCCTGATGGGAATGCTTGGTGGACACTCAGGTATTGACATTGTTAATAACAGAGCAAATGCAACAAAGTTGTTGGGTAGATTACTTTTTGATTTAAGAGAATTAACCTCTTTTGGTCTTGTTCATATGCAGGGTGGTTTTAAGGATAACGTAATTCCACGTGAGGCATATGCAGAGCTATTAATCGTATCGGAAGATGCAAACGAATTACAGGAAGGCTTTAACAACCTTAAAAATCATGTTGCAAATATAATGAAGAACTATAAGGAAGAGTATTCAGCAAGTGAGCCTGATTTAGCATATGAAGTTGAGGATATGGGTGAGGGCACCTTTGATGTGATGCATCCAGCTTCTTTTGAAAAAATGATATTTATGTTGATCAATATGCCAAACGGTGTTCAGGTAATGAGTTCTCACATAGATGGATTGGTAGAAAGCTCATTAAATATGGGTATTTTTAAAACGGAAGCGGATAGAGTTGAGTTATTTACCTCTGTAAGAAGCTCCCTAAGTAATTATAAATATTTCTTAAGCAACCGATTAAACTACCTGACAAGTTTTCTTGGAGGAGATTATGTTGTTCGTTGGGAATATCCAGCTTGGGAATATAAAAAAGATTCAAAACTGAGAGACCATTGTCAAAAATGGTATCGTAATTTATATCAAAAGGATATGAAGGTGGAAGCAATTCATGCAGGTTTGGAATGTGGTTTGATTGCGGAGAAAATTCCGGGCATCGACATTGTATCCATTGGTCCTGACATTACTGCGGTTCATACCGTTGAGGAAAAGATGAGTGTATCCTCCACCATTCGTGTGTATCAATTCCTAGAAAAGATAATTAGCGACAAAATCGGGGAATAAGACTGTTCTACTTTTAGGAGATGAAAAAGATGGATAAGGAAAAAGAAAATTCTTCATTTGATATCGAGAATGATCCGGATTTCAATGAGAATTTTTACAAAAATATTGAAAGAGCATTAGGGGACCAAGTTAATATAAAAGAAGAAGCAAAGCAAAATGAAATGGAAGAAAACTCCAATAATGTTATAGAATCTAATCCTAAGATTGATGAAGAAAAGGTACCGATTGATAAAAGCAGTGCCATGGAAGAAGAGATCAAGGAATCTACAGATAAAGAGAGTACGGCTTCATCAACGGAAACCAGTATTGTATCTGAAGAAGATATCGAAGACGAGTTGATTGGGATTAACTCCTCTTTGGCAAAGCAGATATCTGATGAGTTAAGTACAATAGATGCTGAAAAAAACACGAAGAAAAAGAAAATTCTTTTAAAAATTCAGAGTGGCGTGGTACTTTCCTTACTTTGTATCATTGGATTTGCTTTTCTACTTGGATTTACGAAACCTGGAAATCGGCTTTTAATGAGCATGGGGGTCAACTTAAGTGGTACACTTTGGGCAGCCTGGACTGGGAACTTTGATGATGGAACAGATGTTGTTGAAGATGTTGATTACTTAGATGAAGATGATTTGACCTCTGAAGGTGAGGAAATCGATGTCAGTACCATTGTATGGCCAAACCATCTCGGAGAAGGTAGAAAAGAAGAAGGAGTTTATAACGTTCTTCTTTTAGGTGAGGAAGCCATTGGGTCGGGTTCCGGCCGTGGCCGTACCGATGTTATTGTTATAGCGACCATGAATACCAATAATAAAACAATTAAGTTAACTTCCTTAATGAGAGATTCCTTTGTGCAAATTCCAGGCTATAATGATAATAAATTAAATACAGCCTATGAAAAGGGTGGTCTTGATTTACTTTACCAGACAATTGCGTTGAACTACGATTTACATTTGGATGGTTGTGTATTGGTAAACTTTGAAAAATTTGAAGAAATTATTGATAAGTTGGGTGGACTCGAAATAACATTAACAGCTGGTGAAGCAAAGTATTTGAATACTACCAATTATATTTCTAACCCTGCTTATCGTAATGTAAAAGAAGGAACCCAGTTACTCAACGGTAATCAGGTACTTGGGTATAGTCGTGTACGTAAGAGAGCTACAATCACAGGGAATAATAATGATTATGGTAGAACAGACAGGCATCGTATCGTACTAAATGCTATCTTTGATAAGTATAAAACCGAGAGTAAGACAAAATTAGCATCCATGATTCTCGAATTACTTCCAATGATTAAAACAGATATTGATAGCAAAGGGTTTCAAATGCTATTAAACACATTTATTGAAATGGGTACAACGGATATGTCACAGTTAAGAGTACCTGTAGACGGAGCTTTTAATGATCAGATGAAAGTTCGTGGAATGTCTGTATTAATACTTGAATGGGATACTAATATAGAAGCCCTTCACAGTTTCATTTTTGGAGATGATACCACACAGAGTGTAGTACCAGATCATACGGAAGATGGCGAAACTACTACGAATTGAAATTGAAAAGAATAGATTGTTTTAACGTTTGATATTAGATTATAATAGTTAGACCAAATGACGATATTCTACAAGTGCAGTTAGTTTCGATATAATGAGAGACTAAATGCACTTGTTTTTCGCTCGAATATTCTTACTAAGACAAACATATAATTTTGTGACTCCTAACTAACAGGAGCTCTTTCTGAGTAAGAAGAATTCGAGGTGTTTTATGCCATATAATGATATCACAAGAAGATTGGCTGCTGATAACAGAGCGCTAAAAAAGGTAATACGAAAGGGAAGATATTTCACTAGGAAAAGACGAATAATTGATAAGCATATTCTACTTTTATTTATTCTTAGTTTTTCATTCCTAATACTAATAGCCCTTGAACATAGATTTATTTCATCACACATAATCATTAAGAGTGTTTTACAAGAAGGTATTAATTATGATGCTTTTCGGGAAATGAAATTAGATAAGAAGACAATAGAGAAGGCAGAGAATAAAATAAGTCACATATTAAAAAAGGAACCTGATCTTGCTTCGTTAGATTACCTTGATGCAATGGGATACATCACGTTTAGTATGCTGGTAAATAATTATGATCTGATAAATAACGCTCTAGTTAGCGAAGCTACATTTCTTAAGGGAGTTAATAAGATTAAGGAGAATGAAGCCTTTCAGGAATTGTATGGGTATTATAGTGCGGTGTTATCAGGATTGGCATACTTTCCAGTTCCCAAGTTAGAAACAGCAGAGGTAAGCTACACGGATTCTTGGTACCAACTTAGAACTTATGGAGGGAACCGTAGGCATGAGGGCTGTGATCTAATGGCTTCTAACAATAAACGTGGTTTCTTTCCGATTATTAGTATTACAGAAGGTGTTGTGGAAAAAATGGGGTGGCTGGAACAGGGGGGCTATCGAATTGGGATACGAACAGAGCGGGGTGGTTATTTCTATTATGCTCATCTTTTTTCTTATGCTCCTGAACTCCAGATAGGGGATACTGTGTTGGCTGGTCAGTTACTTGGTTTTATGGGAGATAGTGGCTATGGGCCAGAAGGAACCATAGGACAGTTTGATGTACATCTCCATCTTGGAATTTATGTGAATTCAAGTATAGGTGAAATGAGCGTAAATCCCTTTCAAATTTTAAAAATATTAGAAACAAAAAGAAAGCTTTACTAAATCGTTAAGAATAGGGTATACTTATTCAGTGATAAATTAGAAATATATAAGTACGACCAGGAGAATTCATGGAAGTTTATTTAGATAATTCAGCAACAACTAAAATTACAGAAAAAGTGCGAGACAAAGTGATTACGGCACTTTACGAGGATTATGGTAATCCTTCCTCCATGCATCGATTAGGTGTAAAAGCCGAACAGTATCTGAAGGAATCCGCTAAAATTATAGCGAATAGTTTAAAAGTAGAGCCAAAGGAGATTATATTTACCTCAGGTGGCACAGAAGCAAATAATTTGGCTGTTATCGGAACTGCTATGGCAAATAAGCGAAGAGGAAACCATATTATAACCTCTAGAATAGAGCACCCGAGTGTACATCAACCCGTTGTATATCTTGAAGAGCTGGGATTTGAGGTAAGCTTTGTGCCAGTTGATTCCACAGGGAAAATTAATATAAATCAGCTAGTAGAATTGATTAGAGAAGATACATTATTAGTCTCCATCATGTATGTGAATAATGAAATTGGGTCCGTTCAAGAAGTTGCAGAAATAGGAGCAGCAATTAAAAATAAAAAGAAAGATATTATTTTTCATGTTGATGTAGTACAAGCCTTTGGTAAATATCGTATTAATCCGAAGAAAGAGAACATCGATCTCTTGAGCTTTAGCGGACATAAGATACACGGACCCAAAGGTGTAGGTGCGCTCTATGCCAGTGAGAAAGTAAAAATAAAGCCTATTCTGCTGGGAGGTGGACATCAGGGTGGTCTTCGCTCCGGAACTGAAAATGTGGCTGGCATTGCTGGCTTAGGACAGGCGGTTGCTGAACTTTATCAAGATTTTGATAAGAAGATTGCTCATATGTACGAGCTGAAGCAGAGATTTTTACAGGAGGTTAGCAAGCTGGAGGGCGTTTCCGTGAATGGGATTCCACTAGAGTGCACGAAGGACTTTGAACTTGAGCATCTTAAGAAAACAGCCCCTCATGTAATGAGTGTCAGCTTTTCTGGTGTAAGAAGTGAAGTGTTCCTGCATTCCTTGGAGGAGAAAGGAATCTATGTTTCCTCTGGTTCTGCTTGTAGTACACATCATACAACACCGAGTGTTACTTTGACAGCGATTGGCTTATCCAAAGATTTGATGGATGCCACACTTCGTTTTTCAATGTCGGATAATACCACGAGGGAAGAGATTGAATATACCTTAGAGCAGATTGCATTAATTCTGCCTAAGTTAAGAAGATATACAAGGAAATAAGGTATCACAAAATAGAGTAGGAACTACTTGTGATAAAATGTTGCTGGGTCTATAACAGGCTATAAGCACTTAAAGGGAGGAAATTTTAAATTATGTTTAAAGCATTTTTAATTAAGTATGCTGAAATTGGTCTCAAAGGTAATAATCGATATATGTTTGAAAATGCCTTACGTGACCGTATAAAAGAAGCTCTAGATCGAATCGGCGAATATGTTGTGAGCAAAGAACAGGGGAGAATCTTTGTAGAGTGCCCTGAAAGTTATGATTATGATGAAACGGTAGCAGCTTTACAGAAGGTATTTGGTATATCCTCTATCTGTCCGGTTGCAGTAATTGAAAGCTCCGAGTGGGAGGTATTGACCCAAGGTGTAGGTGACTATGTAGAGCGTATGTATCCTGACAAGGCGTTTACCTTTAAAGTCGAGGCAAAACGTGCGGATAAGAACTATAAATACACTTCACCTGAAATCTGTATTGAAATGGGTTCTTATTTATTAAAGAGATTCCCTGAAATGAAGGTTGATGTACATGAGCCATCCATCCGTATTACCGTAGAGGTTCGTACAAAATGCTATGTTTATTCCATTATAATTCCAGGTCTTGGTGGTATGCCTGTAGGCTGTAATGGCAAAGCAATGCTTCTTTTGTCCGGTGGTATTGATAGCCCGGTTGCAGGTTATATGATTTCTAAACGTGGTGTATCTATGGCAGCTACCTACTTCCATGCTCCACCCTACACCAGTGAAAGAGCAAAGCAAAAGGTAGTGGATTTGGCAGAGAAAATATCGAAATACACAGGACAGATTAAACTTTTTGTAATTAATTTTACCGATATCCAATTATACATTTATGAACAATGTCCTCATGAGGAGTTAACTATTATCATGAGAAGATATATGATGAAAATAGCAGAGAAACTAGCAGAGCAGGAAAAATGTCTTGGTCTTGTTACCGGTGAAAGTATTGGACAGGTAGCCAGTCAGACAATGCAGAGTCTTGTTGCAACCAATGAGGTTTGTAATATGCCAGTGTATCGTCCATTAATTGCTTTTGATAAGAAGGATATTGTGGATATTGCGAAAGAGATAGATACCTTTGAAACCTCAATACTTCCATTTGAGGATTGTTGTACGATATTCGTTGCTAAGCATCCGGTTACAAAACCAAGTGCCAAGGTAATTCGCAATTCAGAAAAGAAATTGGAAGAAAAGATTGAAGAGTTGATTGCAACTGCTTTTGAGACAGTAGAAGTTATTATGGTGGGTTAAACCAATAGCGATATCCTGCATGGTATGAAATATGCAGGATATCGCCTTAAGTAAGAATACTAATTATATGATTATAAATGTGAGTGCCAAATTAGCTACATACATATGTGCTAAGTTCTTTTTATGCAATAGGAGGTACTTCTTATTACATAAAAAAAGAGGCTGACTAATTGGCAACCTCTTGGTAATACGTATTATTCAACAATGTAAGGTTTTAGGATAGCAAGAATATTATCTAAGTCTGCCTCACTATGGACATTCAGGTCTATAACTTTTGATAAGTCAAGACTGAAAATACCCATTATGGATTTTGCATCTATAACGTATCTACCAGAAACCAAATCAAAATCGGTATCAAATTTTGTTACGTCATTTACGAATGCCTTTACCTTATCAATTGAGTTTAATGATATTTTTACTGTTTTCATAATGATTCCTCCTTTATTTACTATAGTTATATACTATAATTTAGCAAAATAAAAGTCAATATACAAAGTAGATAAAAAAAGGTGGAAAAGTTGTATAGGTAGGCGAAGAATAACCATATTATGTAAAATCTATGTGAATTATTTAGGAAAGGAAATAGAGATACAATGAAGAAAAAAGCAGCGTTTCTAACACTCGGGTGCAAGGTGAACTCCTATGAAACCGAAGCAATGAGGTCAATGTTTGAAACGGCAGGATATGATATAGTGGATTTTAAAGATACAGCAGATGTATATGTCGTCAATACCTGTACAGTTACTAATATTGCAGATCGGAAGTCCAGACAGATGTTGCATCAGGCAAAACATAGAAATCCCAATGCGGTGATTGCAGCGGTTGGCTGTTATGTACAAGCGGCTGAAGAAGTTCTTTTGGCTGACAGTGCTGTTGACCTGGTGGTTGGTAATAATAAAAAATCAGATATTGTTTCAATGGTTGAGCGATGTTTTAATTCCAACAAAAAAGAGGATTTGGTAGTTGATATTAACGAAGAGTTTGAGTATGAAGAGCTGAACAATATTACTGCCAGTGAAAAGACCAGAGCGTTTATTAAAATACAGGATGGTTGTAACCGTTTTTGTTCCTACTGCATCATTCCTTACGTTAGAGGTCGGGTTCGAAGCAGGCAGGAAGAGGAGATTCTTGCTGAAATTAAAGGTTTAATAGAAAAGGGATATAAGGAATTTGTTCTTACTGGAATACACATATCTTCTTATGGATCAGAACGCGAATCACAATTAGAGCTGCCACTTGCAAAGTTAATACAAAGAATTGGTGAGCTGGAAGGTATTGAACGTATTCGACTGGGGTCACTGGAGCCTAGAATAATAACAGAGGAATTCCTGCAAGCAATTGCAGGAGTATCACAGTTCTGTCCTCATTTTCATTTATCCCTGCAAAGCGGAAGCGATAGTGTGTTAAAGCGAATGAATCGTAAATATTCCTCCGACGAGTATTATCAAGGAGTGAAATTAATCAGAACTTTTTTTGATACCCCATCCTTTACTACAGATGTTATTGTTGGCTTTCCAGGTGAAACACAGGAAGAATTTGAACAGACGCTGGAATTTGTGAAAAAAGTTGGATTTGCTGATATTCATGTATTTAAATATTCCAAACGAGCTGGAACTAAGGCAGCAGTGATGCCAGAACAGATACAGGAAGAGATTAAGAATGTCAGAAGTACAGAACTGATTACTCTTGCACAGAAAATGGGAGGAGAATATATGGACCATTTTGTGGGCAGACTAGAGAAGATCCTTTTTGAAGAAGAAATTGTTGTAGATGGTAAGCAATATCAAGTGGGGCATAATGAAAGATATCTCAAATTGGCTGTGGAAAGTACTGCAGATTTATCAAATCAGGTGTTAAATGTTAGGATTTGTGGATATTTGACAGAAGAAATTATGCTTTCTGAAATAACTAATTGAATTTTTTGAGCAAATATATTAATATATTAAGTAAAGATTGGTAAAATGCTTGATTAACCATTTGCATATATTAAAAACTGGAAAAAAGGAAGTGAATCAATGCAGAAATTAAACAATACACAATATTTTAACGTGAAGAAAGATACAGAAGTAATAGTAGGCGAAGTTATTCGAACTGTGTATTCCGCTTTAACCGAAAAGGGATACAATCCGGTAAACCAGATTGTCGGATATGTTATGTCAGGAGATCCTACCTACATAACAAGCCATAAGGGAGCAAGAAGCCTTATTATGAAAGTTGAACGTGATGAAATAATTGAAGAATTGTTACGATTTTACATTGATAAGGAATCGAACTATTCACATAAGAAGTAAGAAAAGAAAAAGTGAAAAATTCTATGGATTTTTTACTCATACAGGTTGTATCTGTGGAATGCAAGAGGTTCTTGAATAGTAAACCTTGAAAAGCAAGCCATAGGTATGAAAAATCCGTGCGCAGGAATAGGAGTAAATATGAACAGAATTATGGGACTTGATTATGGCTCTGTAACAGTGGGGGTAGCAATCAGTGATGCTTTGTTAATAACAGCGCAGGGAATAGAGGTAATTCATCGTAAACAAGAGAATAAACTACGTCAGACACTAGCAAGAATAGAAGAATTGATTGCTGCGTATGAGGTTGATACCATTGTCTTAGGTTATCCAAAACATTTGAACAACACTGTTGGTGAAAGGGCAGTAAAATCGGAGGAATTTGCAGAGAAGCTTAGGCAAAGAACTGGTCTTACGGTTGTTCTCTGGGATGAAAGGCTGACAACAGTTGCGGCCCATCAGGTTTTAAGTCAAGCAAAGTTGGATTATGTAGAAAAGGCTAAGGTAGTTGATAAACTTGCAGCAGTATTAATATTACAAGGCTATCTTGATAAGTTAAGCTTTATAAAAAAGAAAGAATTAGACGAGACAGAAAATACAAATATGGATTAAGTTCGCAAATTATTGTTATAGCGGAGGCAAAGAATGGACAATAAACCAGAAGAAATCATTTTCATATCAGAGGATGGCGAAGAAGTTACGTTTGCTGTCATAGAACAGACAAGATTAGGTGGCATTAATTATCTTTTGGTTAGTACGACAAATGAAAATGAAGAAGAAGCGGAAGCTCTTATATTAAAAGAGGTTTCCCAGGATACTGATGAAGATGCAGTATACGATATTGTAGAAGATGATAGTGAACTGGAATTAGTTGCCAAGATATTCCAGGAATTATTAGATGATATTGAATTAAATTAATTGCAAGATATAAGATAAGATGAAAATAGGTGATGAAATGCCTGATAATCAAGAATTATTTAAGAATTTATTAAAACAGAACGGATTAAAGGTTACCACTCAGAGGGTTGCAATTCTTGAAGTGCTAGACAGCATGCCGGGTAGGCATTTAACAGCAGAAGAAATCTATGACTGTGTTAGAGTCAAATACGCGGATATTGGAATTGCCACTGTTTACCGGACGATTCAGATGTTATCGGAATTAAATCTAATAGACAAATTAAATCTAGATGATGGATATGTACGCTATGAAATTAGCAAAAGTGACAAGACGGACACCAGTCACCATCATCATCATTTAATATGCCTCGATTGCGGTAGTGTTTTTGCATTTCAGGATGATCTGTTAGAAACTTTAGAAGAGCGGATTAAAACGACAACGGGGTTTGAAGTGGTCGATCACGAGGTAAAGTTATACGGTCACTGTAATAATTGCACGGGCAAATAATCTATAAAATCTATATCTACAAGCCTTAGAGCTTGTTTATACCTTGCACTTAGTTAATGGATAGAACTTACATAAAACCATTGGAGGTGCAAATTTGAAGGAAAATGAAAAATTAATGAAACAAACAGATTTAAAAGGAGTTAAAATTATTCCACTTGGTGGATTAGAACAGATAGGCATGAATATCACAGCAATTGAGTATGAAGACTCAATCATTGTAATTGACTGTGGACTATCCTTTCCAGAGGATGAGATGCTGGGAATTGATTTAGTAATCCCAGATGTCACTTATCTTAAGGAGAATATTGATAAAGTAAAGGGTTTTGTAATCACCCATGGACATGAGGATCACATTGGATCTCTGCCCTATGTATTGAAGGAAGTAAATGTTCCAATCTATGCAACAAAGCTTACAACTGCTATTATAGAAAGCAAATTAAAAGAACACAATTTATTAAAAAACACTAAGCGTAAAGTTATTAAATATGGTCAGTCCATTAACCTTGGGTGCTTCCGTATAGAATTCGTTCGTACAAATCACAGTATTGCGGATGCAGCTATGTTAGCAATATATACTCCTGCAGGTATTATATTCCATACGGGTGACTTTAAAGTGGACTATACACCTGTTTATGGTGAACCAATTGATTTACAAAGAATTGGTGAGATAGGGAAGAAGGGTGTACTTGCATTATTATGTGATAGTACCAATGTGGAACGTGCCGGATATACAATGTCAGAAAGTTCCGTAGGAAAAACCCTTGATACAATATTTGCAGATAATGCAAGACAGAGAATTATTGTTGCTACCTTTGCATCTAATGTAGATAGAGTGCAACAGATTATTAATTCCGCTGCAAAATACGGCAGAAAGCTAGTAGTTGAAGGTCGAAGTATGGTTAATATCATCTCCGTAGCAACAGAACTTGGCTATATCAAAATGCCGGAGAATATGTTAATTGATATTGAAATGATGAAGAACTATACGGACGATCAGTTGGTATTAATTACAACTGGAAGTCAGGGAGAAACCATGGCAGCCTTACCTCGTATGGCAGCCTCCATTCATAAAAAGGTATCTATTAAACCGGGAGATGTCGTTATCTTAAGTTCTACACCTATTCCAGGTAATGAGAAAGCGGTATCTAAGGTTATCAATGATCTTTCCATGAAGGGTGCTAAAGTTATTTATCAAGATACCCACGTATCTGGTCATGCCTGTCAGGAAGAAATTAAGTTAATCTATACCTTAACAAAACCTAAGTATGCTATACCAGTACATGGTGAATATAAACACTTAATTCGTCATGCAGAATTAGCGCAATCACTTGGAATTCCTAAGGATAATATATTTATTTTATCCTCTGGTAAAGTATTGACCTTATCCCAGGAGAAGGCAGCTATCACAGGAGAGGTTACAGCACAAGGTATCCTTGTGGATGGTCTTGGAGTTGGTGATGTTGGAAATATTGTTCTTAGAGACAGACAACTTTTATCTGAAAACGGATTAATCATTGTTGTAATTTCGTTAGAGAAATATAGTAATCAGGTTGTGGCTGGCCCAGACATAGTCTCCAGAGGTTTTGTTTATGTCAGAGAATCTGAAAACCTAATGGAGGAAGCGCGTGAAATTGTTGATAGAGCACTGGATAAATGCCTAAGCAAAAAGAACGCGGACTGGGGTAAGATGAAGACTGAGATTCGAGATTCCCTGGGTGATTTTATATGGAAAAAGACAAAGAGAAATCCAATGATTCTTCCTATTATCATGGAAGTATAGACATAGTAGATAGATAAATTTATTAAGGCAAAGACTTGTAGCTAGTATGCAGGACTTTGAGGAAATGAGGCAAATATGGCAAACAACTCAACGTCAATGAAGATAACTTTAAAAATATCCAGCTTTATTTTTCGCTTATTATTAAATATTGCTTTTTATATTCTTTTAGTTATTATGATAGTTAACTTTAGTAGGTTAGCATATAATTTTACCTATCAGCTATATGGTAATGCAACCGTAGACCCAGTCGGCTCCGGTAAAGAGATCATATTTCAGATAAAAAAGGGTGAAAAGACCATGGACATTGCTACAAAACTTGAGTTGTATAATGCCATTGAAAATAAGTATTCCTTTTATTTGAAGACAAAATTACAGGAATATAATATTATGCCAGGAACCTATCAGTTGTACTCCGATATGACCTATACTCAAATTCTAAATATAATAACGGATTATTCTGCGTCAATGATTCAAGAAGAAGATCCGCAAGCGGAAGAAGAGGAATTAGGTTCGGATACCGATTCAAATTAATTAAACCACGGAGAAACACAGTTTCAGCTTCAAGAAAGGTTAGGAACTTATGATTGTAAACGAAAGAATTACTGCTTATATCAATTCCTTAGAGCCTGAACTTACACCGGAGCTATTAGCACTGGAAAAGGAAGCACTGCAAAAGCATGTGCCTATTATTAAAAAAGAAACACAGGGAGTATTAAAGTTCTTACTCCAGCTACAGCAACCTAAACGTATCTTAGAGGTCGGAACAGCCATTGGCTTTTCCGCCCTCTTTATGAGTGAATATAGTAGCAAAGACTGTAGAATAACAACCATTGAAAAGGTTCCAATGAGACTTGAGGAGGCTGTAAAGAACTTAAATGATGAACGTTTTGTTCATAGAGCTAAAGTTCAGCTGCTGCAAGGGGAAGCTCTTGAGATTCTTAAGCAGCTTGTTCAGGAGAAGCAACAATACGATATGATTTTTCTGGATGCAGCGAAAGCACAGTATATGAGCTTTTTACCGGAGCTAGTGAATTTACTTGAAGGTAAGGGTATGTTAATTACAGATAATGTCCTACAAGATGGAACTGTTACACAGTCTAGATATAGTATTACAAGGCGAGATCGTACCATCCACACCAGGATGAGAGAATACCTCTATGCTATAACGCATATGGAGGAACTGTCATCAGTAGTATTACCAGTAGGTGATGGAGTGGCATTAAGTCATCGTAATTGAAGTTATTGTTAACTGTTAAATTCCTTTACAGTTAGTGGGTATTAATAATGCCTTAGAAAGAAAGAGTGATTACATGTTAGAGAATATAAAAAAGCCAGAGTTATTAATTCCTGCTGGCAATTTAGAGACACTAAAGACTGCTGTTATGTATGGCGCAGATGCAATTTATATTGGTGGAGATATGTATGGTCTTCGTGCAAAAGCAAAGAATTTTTCCATGGAGCATATGAAAGAAGGAATTGCCTTTGCTCACCAGCATGGGAAAAAAGTATATGTAACTGCTAATATTACAGCACATAACCAAGATATGATGGGAATAAGAGCATATTTTAGAGAACTAAAGGCTTTTGGTGAACATCAGCCTGACGCAATTATCATTTCAGATCCAGGTGTGTTCAGTGTTGCTATGGAAGAAATTCCTGGTATAGAACTTCATATCAGTACTCAAGCAAATAATACGAACTATGAAACGTATCGTTTTTGGCATAAACTAGGTGCAACCAGGGTAGTCTCAGCGAGAGAATTATCTCTTTCTGAATTAGTGGAGTTACGTGCTAAAATACCTGCAGACATGGAGATAGAAACCTTTATTCATGGTGCGATGTGTATCGCATATTCTGGAAGATGCTTATTAAGTAATTACTTTACGGGAAGAGATGCAAATTTAGGAGCTTGTACACATTCCTGCAGATGGAGATATCATGTGGTTGAAGAATCCAGACCGGGTGAGTATTTACCAATTGAAGAGAATGAACGCGGTACCTATATCTTTAATTCCAAAGATCTTTGTATGATTGAATATATCCCGGAACTTGTGAAAGCGGGGATAGATAGTTTTAAAATTGAAGGAAGAATGAAAACTGCCTTGTATGTTGCCACAGTTGCCAGAACCTATCGTAAAGCAATTGATGATTTCTTTGAAGATCCTTCTATTTATGAAAAAAATAAGACTTGGTATATGGAAGAGGTACGCAAAGGAGTTAATAGACAGTTTACCACTGGCTTCTTTTTTGATAAGCCTAAGCATGAGGATCAGATATATGATCATAATACCTATGAAAAGGCATACACCTATCTTGGAACTATTTCAGGTAAAAAAGATGGGTTCTATGAATTAGAACAGAAGAATAAGTTCAGTGTTGGCGAGGCGATAGAAGTAATTAAGCCAAGTGGATTGACTTTAGAAGTTGTCGTTAAGGGAATGAAGGATAAAGAAGGTGTTGAGATTGATAACTGTCCTCATCCTCAGCAGCTAATTTATATAGATCTTGGAGTTGAGCTAGAAGAATATGATATTTTAAGACGAAAAGAGGACGAAGTATAATCCTTTTTTGAAACTATATAAATATTCAGAACCCAGCTAGAAGACCAGCAGTTTTCTAGCTGTTTGGCTCTCGCCAAACAAGAATACAAAAAAGTACCCATAGAAAGCAAGCTTTCATGGATACTTTTTTGTATTCTTATTGGTTCTGATGGTTACATATTTAAAAAAAGTAAGTCCTTCTGTCCTTTTTTAAGAGGGATAGGCACTTTATGTCAATACCGCACATAACATATTAACAACACATTCAGTATTGAGGGTGCTTATCCTTGAAGTCGTTTCCAAAACCGCTAAGCACCAAGGAGGAATCTGATTATTTACAGCGATGTAAAGAAGGCGACAAAGCCGCCAGGGATAAACTAATTGAACATAATTTGAGGTTGGTAGCACATATTGTCAAAAAGTACAATATGATTGATAAGGAAACGGATGATTTGATATCGATTGGTACCATTGGACTCATCAAGGCAATCGATACCTTTGACGACGAAAAAGGAATACGTCTTGCTACCTATGCTTCCCGCTGCATTGAGAATGAGTTATTAATGATGCTTAGAGGCGGAAGACATTTATCAAAAGAAGTATTTTTATATGACCCAATTGGTTCGGACCGAGAAGGTAACGAAATTAATCTGTTGGATATCATTGAAGAGACCGAGATCGATATTGTAGAAAATATAGTTCTTGAGGATGATATCAAAAAATTATACAGTATGATTGGGCAGGTTTTAACAGACAGGGAAAAAGAAATTATCTGTCTGCGGTATGGACTAAGTAATCGAAAAGAAGTAACCCAACGAGAAATAGCAAATAAACTTGGAATTTCCAGAAGCTACGTCAGTAGAATTGAGAAAAAGGCTTTAAAGAAATTAAGAGAATGCTTTGAGCCATAACTATACTCAAACATTTAGCAACGTTTGAACTGTCGGTGTTTATAAATTTCAAGACTATTTTGCAAATTATTTATATTTTTATTTTAATCTATTGACAAAGTAAAACATTGCAGATATACTATCAACAAATAGAAAGCAAATGCGCTGAGAAAAATCTCAGCGCATTTGTCTTTTACACAAAGATGTGTCGGATGCTAGATTATAGCGTTCAACATGTCTTTTTTTATTATTCATAATAGGGAGGTAAAATTATGTATTCATCAGTAAACACAATATGGGTTTTACTCGCGGCAGCACTGGTATTTTTTATGCAGGCAGGTTTTGCAATGGTAGAAACGGGATTCACAAGAGCCAAAAACGCAGGTAACATTATCATGAAAAACCTTATGGACTTTGCTCTTGGAACAGTTGTATTTTGGTTATTAGGTTTTGGCATTATGTTTGGAGCAGGTAGTAAGTTCTTTGGTACGTTTGATCCGATGGTTTTAGGAGATTATGCACTTCCCGATGGTGTACCGTTGATGGCATTCTTGATTTTTCAGACGGTATTCTGTGCTACAGCGGCAACGATTGTATCCGGTGCAATGGCAGAAAGAACAAAATTCTCTGCTTATTGTATCTATAGTGTGGTAATTAGCGCAGTTATCTATCCAATATCCGGACATTGGATCTGGGGAGGTGGCTGGTTGTATGAATTGGGTTTCCATGATTTTGCAGGATCCACTGTAGTTCATATGGTTGGTGGTGTATGTGCGTTAGTAGGTGCTAAAATATTAGGACCACGTATTGGTAAGTATGATAAGAATGGTAAATCCAAAGCCATCCCTGGTCACAGCATTACATTAGGTGCAATGGGTGTATTTATCCTATGGTTTGGTTGGTTTGGTTTTAACCCTGGTTCTACAGTAAATGCAACTGGTGATGGTTCCTTACTTGCAATGGGTAGTATTTTTGTTACAACAAATATGGCAGCAGCAGTTTCTACAATAACTGTTATGATTATAACTTGGATAAGATATAAAAAACCTGATGTTTCAATGACTTTAAACGGATCTTTGGCTGGTCTTGTTGCAATTACGGCAGGATGTGATGTGGTTAGCCCATTTGGAGCAGCAATGATAGGTTTAATTGCAGGTGTTGTAATTGTATTTGCCATTGAATTTATTGATAAAGTACTTAAAATTGATGATCCAGTAGGTGCTGTCGGTGTGCATGGTGTCTGCGGCGCACTAGGAACAATTCTTGTTGGGTGCTTTGCATTGGATGGCGGTCTCTTCTATGGCGGTGGCGCATCTTATTTATTAACACAAGTGATTGGTGTTGCATCCGTAGCAGCATATGCAGCAATAGCTATTTCTATCGTATTCTTTATTATTAAAAAGACAGTTGGACTTAGAGTTTCTAAGGAAGAAGAACTTGATGGTCTTGATATTCACGAGCATGGTCTTGTAAGTGCTTATGCAGACTTTATGCCATTAGCAACTGTTGGAGGAAGCGTAAGTAGCGAAATAAAGGATATTAAACCTGTAACAGAGTCAATTCCTGTTACCCGTGTGAAGGTTGAGAAAGAAGGAAGTAATGCTCCTAAGTTAACCAAGGTTGAGATTATCACCAGACAGAATAAATTTGAAGATTTAAAAGCAGCTATGAATGCAATTGGTGTAACCGGTATGACCGTAACGAATGTTATGGGTTGTGGTATTCAGAAGGGAGCCACAGAATATTATCGTGGTGTGCCTGTTGAGATGAATTTGTTACCGAAAGTTCAAGTTGAAATTATTGTTAGTAAAGTTCCAGTTGATCTTGTAATTAGCGAAGCAAGAAAGGTTCTATATACCGGAAATATTGGTGACGGTAAGATATTTGTTTACGATGTAGAGAATGTAGTGAAGGTACGTACAGGTGAAGAGGGATATGATGCACTGCAAGATGAAGAATAACTTATATTAATAAAACCTCTTTTAGTTATTGATAGTAAGAAATAAAGATATGAAGCATACAGATATATAATATTAACAAAACCCAGGAACAGAGTGTGATAACAATCACAAGTGTTACCTGGGTTTTTTTATGAAATAAAGGCTCTGTGTCAATACTGCATTTGGAGGTGTTTTCATAGATTAAAAACAGTTTTTGTTCATCTGTTACTATAACTTTATTTCCTGCAGAATTTTTGGAGTTTTTCTTCTTGATGAAATAAATTTAGCTTATTAGTAAAAGAAGGTTTTGGTATTAATGCATAAATATATCGAAAACTTTCGAAATATATACTATACTTTTTTAAAACTCTAAGATATAATGGGGCGTAGTGAGGAGTTTCAAGGTTGTTTGTAAATTCTGATCGAAACCAATTGTTAAAACGTAAGATTTGATTTAATGGAAAAAATTCATTTGGAGGAGGTACTTATGAAAACAAGGTTACGATTTAGGGGAACGTCGCAACATCATGTGAAGCAAAAATCAGAGGATTTATCATTGAAGAAGAGCAGCGGTGTCATTAAAGTAAGATTTGGAATTTTGCCAAGACTTATTATGGGATTTGTGATACCAGTTGCTTTTATTATTGTTCTGGGAGTGATATCGTATAAAAAAGCTTCTGAGGGATTATTGTCAAACTATGAGCAGGCCACAGATAACACAATTTCGATGGCAACTGGTTACTTGGAGTATGTGGCTAGTTCTGTAGATGCGTTGAGTGTAAAGTATTCGGAGGATAAAACCTTATCTTATTTTACAAGAGGTCTGGTATATACCGACAAACAGGAACGCTTATCCTATGTAATGACAATGAATAATGAGTTTCTAAAAACGGCTAATTTAGAAAAATTTATTGAAAACTTACATATTATTGCTAACGAAAATATACCGGTTCTCACAAGTGACATGGAGAACTTATATGGGTTCTATGATGAGTTTTTGCTGTCAGACGAAGGCAGTAATCTAAAAGTTGAAGATAAGGAATATTATTGGATAGGCAGTCATCCTCTTCTTGATGAAAAGGTTGATCTTGATGGAGAAGATTACGCAATCTCATTCGTTCGTAAATTTCCAGATTCGGATGCCTGTATTGTGATTGACATTGGTGCAAATGAAATTGCAGAATTCTTGATGGAACTCGATCTTGGGGAGAATAGTATTGTGGCCTTAACGACAGCAGAAGGTAAGGAAATAATTATAAAAAATGGTGTTGCTGAAGGAGAGCCCACAGACACTGACTTTAGCTTTTTAAATCAGGATTACTATAATAAAATAAAACAAGATACTAATCTCAAAAAATCAGAGTATGTTGAATATAAATCTGAACAGCATTTATTCATGTATAGTAAGCTGGGAGACACAGGGTTAACCATCTGCGCATTAATTCCCAAGTCAAGTTTTATGCAGCAAGCCGGAGAAATTAGAACAACAACAATTATAGTTGTGTTACTTGCAAGTATTCTTGCAGTTACCATAGGTATAGTGATATCTAAAGGCATAGGTCAATCACTTAAAAATATTAATAAGAAACTTCTGCAAGTATCTGAAGGAGATTTAACAGTTCATGTAAGTGTAAAGAGAAATGACGAGTTTGCTATCTTAGCAAGCAATATAATGGACATGCTCAATAATATGAGAGCTCTAATTCAGAAAATGGCTCACGTGAGTGGTCTGGTATCTGAATCAGCATCCAATGTAATGGAAGCATCGAAATCAATTGCACTATCTAATTCTAATATTACAAAAGCAGTAGATGAAATTGGGAAAGGTATTGAAGGGCAAGCAGAAGATTCACAGAACTCTCTTACACAGATGGATGAATTATCTAAGAAAATTAGTATGGTATATTCGAATCTAACTGAAATCGAAGGTCTGACAGAGGATATGAAACAAATGGTTTCGAATGGAATTCAGACCATGGGCTTACTTACTAAGCAATCAGAGGCAACCAATGACATAACCAGATATGTGATGAATAACATCGAAGCTTTGGAAGAAAAGACGAAATCCATCGCTGATATTATTCAGGTAATTAATGATATTGCCGATCAAACAAATCTGTTATCACTCAATGCATCTATTGAAGCAGCTAGGGCAGGAGAAGTCGGTAAAGGTTTTGCGGTTGTAGCAATTGAAATTAGAAAACTTGCCTATAAATCAATGACAGCTTCCAATGAAATAAAAGAGGTAATTGATAAAATTATGCAGCAAACAGCAGATACGGTTATATCAGCAAAGGAAGCGCAGAATGTAGTTAATATGCAAAATGATGCAGTTAGCCAATCCATTGACGCATTTGGTAATATGAATGCAGGAATAGAAAGATTAATTGCTAATCTATCTGTAATAGGCAACAACATGAAGAATATGGAGATTGCTAGAGAAGGATCTCTAATGGCGGTGGAGAATATCTCTGCAATTGCAGAACAAACGTTAGCAAACTCTAATACAATTGAAGAGACGGTATACGAGCAAGCAAAATCAGTGGTGACTCTTGATAATGCTTCCAAAGAAATGAGTGAAAACGCAAAAGAGCTGAATGAAGCAATACATATCTTTCGTATTTAATAATTAGATTGTTACTATGTTTACAAAATATTAATTTTCGTCATTATGACCAGATTGTATTGGTTGTGAAAAATATTTTGTGTAAATTATATAAAAAGCTATTGCACTTTTGAAAAATTATGGTAATATAATTTTATGGAAACGTTACCGAAATCGTTACCGAAATCGTTACCGATAACGTTGCCGAAATAAATAAAATTGAAATAACTTAAAAAGTTGTTTCATAAGAGAAGGAGAGGAAGTCATGAAAAAGTTTAGTAAAGTAGTAGCAATCCTCCTAGCACTTGTTATGATAATGGGATCATTAGCAGGTTGTGGTAACAAGGAAGAGGGTAAGGTTTCAGATGAGGGAAACAAGAACACGAATACTACAACGGGGGACACCAAAGAACCAGAAGTTAGTGATCAAGAGAAAGCAGTAGATGAAATTTATTATTTAAATTTCAAGCCTGAAATCGCAGAGGTTTACGAAGCTATTGCAGCTGATTACGAAGCTGAGACTGGTATCAAGGTTAAGGTAGTTACAGCAGCAAGTGGTACCTATGAGCAGACTTTAAAGTCAGAAGTTGCAAAATCAGATCCTCCGACCATTTTTCAGATCAACGGACCTGTAGGTTATGAAGCATGGAAAGATTATTGCGCAGATTTAAGCGGAACTGATTTATTTGCTGCTTTATCCGATCAGAGTCTTGCAGTTAAATCCGGTGATGGTGTTTATGGTATACCTTACGTAGTTGAGGGATATGGTATCATTTATAATAACGCCATTATGGATAAATATTTTACTTTAGCAGATAAGGCAACCACCTATACTTCTATGGCAGAGGTTAATAACTTTGCAGCGTTAAAGGCAGTGACAGAAGATATGACTGCTCATTTAGATGCACTTGGCATTGAAGGTGTTTTTGCTTCCACTTCCTTAAGTGCTGGTGAACAGTGGAGATGGCAGACACATTTGGCTAATATGCCGCTGTTCTACGAATTTAAAGATAACACTGCATTTGATAGCACGGTTCTCGCAGGTCTGGCTGCAAATGAAATTGAATTTAAATACGCAGAAAACTTTAAGAATATCTTTGATTTATATACCAACAACTCAGCATCTGCAAAAGGTCTTTTAGGTAGCAAGACAGTAAATGATTCTATGGCTGAATTTGCACTCGGTCAGGTTGCTATGGTACAAAATGGTAACTGGGCTTGGTCACAGATTAGTGGCGTAGAAGGGAATGTGGTTCAGTCTGAAGATATCAAATTCTTACCTATTTACACTGGGATAGCAGGAGAAGAATCTCAAGGTTTGTGTGTTGGTACAGAGAACTATTTTGCAATCAACAGCAAGGTATCCGAAGCTAAACAGAAAGCATCCATTGATTTTATTACCTGGTTATTCTCCAGTGATACAGGTAAGGATTATGTTACTAACAAGTTAGGTTTTATCGCTCCTTTCACTACCTTTAGTGATGATGAAAAGCCTTCCGATCCATTAGCAAGAGAAGTATTGGCATGGATGGAGAAGGATGGTATCTCTTCCGTTGGCTGGACATTCGCAGCATTCCCTAGTGAAGAGTTCAAAAACTATTTTGGTGATGCACTGCTTGAGTATGTTCAGAATGGTAAGACCTGGGAAGAAGTTGTGACAATTGTAAAAGATTCCTGGAAATCAGAAAGAGCAAAATAAGATAATAGAAACTTAAGTATCACTTACTTTAGCTACGAATAACGTAGATAAAAACATTTATGATTTGTGTAAGTGTGATACATAAGAATATAGTAAACTAAGGGGGCGAGGAATGGTTCAAAATACATCTTTTATTTTGAAACATTCCTCAATCTCGGTATCGCACTATTCACAGGTATTTCCCTTGCTAATGTGTAAAGTCACATGATATGGAGTTGATAATATATGTTAAGACACAATAAAAGATATTTCCCTATATTTATATTGCCAACCTTAATTGCATTTACCGTTGCATTTATTATACCTTTTCTTCTTGGTATTGTACTGTCCTTTACAGAATTTACTACGGTTATTGATGCACGTTGGGTTGGTATTAAGAATTTTAAAGCCGTATTTGCAAACAAAGAATTTCTTAATGCTCTATGGTTTACAGTGAAATTTGCAGTAACAGCCGTCTTAACCATTAATGTGTTTGCCTTTCTGCTAGCATTACTCTTAACTAGAAAGATAAAGGGAACCAATCTATTTCGAACGGTATTTTTTATGCCTAATTTAATAGGTGGTATAGTTTTAGGTTATATATGGCAGTTAATTATTAATGGTATCTTATATCATTATGGAGTCACACTTACTTATTCTCCGACCTTCGGCTTTTGGGGACTGATTGTGCTCATGAACTGGCAAATGATTGGTTATATGATGGTAATTTACATAGCTGGTATTCAAAATATTCCAAAGGACGTGATAGAGGCTGCAAAAATTGATGGAGCAGGTGTTCTGCATACATTAAGAAGTGTAACAATACCATTAGTAATGCCTTCCATCACTATTTGTTTTTTCCTTACTATGTCAAATTCCTTTAAGCTTTTCGATCAGAACCTCGCACTGACTGCAGGTGCACCATCCAAGAAAACGGCTATGTTAGCACTGGATATCTTTAATACCTTTTATGCTTCTATAGGAAGTGAAGGGGTTGGGCAGGCAAAAGCAGTCGTATTCTTTTTAATCGTTGCTGTTGTTGCATTTGTCCAGCTTAGAATAACCAGAACCAAGGAGGTAGAAAACTAATGACCAAAAAGAAAATAATCGATACAATACTTTTTCTTATTGTTAGTTTATTATCCTTGCTCTTTTTATCACCAGTTTTTATCGTACTTATAAACTCTTTTAAGGGTAAGTTTTTCATCAGCAAAGTACCATTCAAACTTCCGGATAAAGAAACCTTTGTCCAACTTGACAATTATGTTAGTGGTATTGATAAGACAAAGTTTATTCAGGCAGCAGGCTGGTCTTTTTTTATAACAATTTGTTCGGTCGCTGTCATTGTCTTTTTCACCTCAATGACCGCCTGGTATATTACTAGAGTAAAAAGCAGATTTAATCAAACTTTGTATTATATCTTTGCCTTCTCAATGATTGTGCCTTTTCAAATGGTAATGTTTACAATGACGAAAGTAGCAAATATGCTTCATTTAGATAATCCACTAGGTATTATTATTGTATATTTAGGCTTTGGAGCTGGCTTATCCGTATTCTTATTCAGTGGATTTGTAAAATCGATACCGATTGAACTGGAGGAAGCAGCAATGATGGATGGCTGTAATCCGATTTCTACCTTTTTTCGAGTAGTAATGCCTGTGTTAAAACCAATTAGCATAACAGTAGGTATTTTAAATACCATGTGGATTTGGAATGATTATTTACTGCCATATTTATTAATTGGAACAGAATATAAGACAATTCCAATTGCAATTCAATACCTTAAGGGTGGTTATGGTTCCATCGATATGGGCGCGATGATGGCAATGCTGGTATTAGCAATTGTACCCATAGTTTTATTTTATTTGACTTGCCAGAAGTATATTATTGAAGGTGTGGTGGCAGGTGCAGTGAAGGGGTAATTTGAGGTTACAGTAGTCCTGATTGCATTTTCTTGTTAGAATTGGTATAATGCTATATCATGTCAAATGCAAAGGAAGAGTACTTATGGAATCCACTACAATTAAAGATATCGCCAGAATATGTGGAGTAGGTGTCAGCACAGTGTCCAGAGCGATTAACAATCATCCGGATATTAATGACGAAACGAAGCAACTGATAATGCAAGCAATTAAAGAGCATAATTATATTCCTAATAACAGTGCAAGGAATTTAAAACGCTCAGAGTCTAATACAATTGCTGTATTAATAAAAGGTATCAGTAATCCATTTTTCAATAACATGCTGAAAGTATTTGAGAATGGTATTGAAAAAATGAAATATTCTTTTCTATTGCATAGAGTGGAAGAGCATGAGGATGAGATAGAGGTAGCACTTTTACTTGAAAAGGAAAAACGCTTAAAGGGAATTGTATTTCTCGGAGGTTTCTTTTCCCAGTCTGAAGATAAATTAAAGCAATTAACGGTTCCCTTTGTTCTAAGCACAGGTGGTGTTTCTGAAAAAATTGATAAACAATGTTATTCCTTTGTTACGGTAGATGATGCAAGAGAGAGCTATAAAATGGTGGATTATCTTTGCAAGCTTGGTCATAAGAAAATAGCAACGATATCTGCACCACCAATGGAAGAAAGCATTGGTAAACTTCGATTAGAGGGATATATGAATGCGCTGAAGGATAATGGTCTTAATTGCGATCAAGAATTAATCAGATACCTAAAAAATGATAACTTAGAGACCTTTTCCATGCAATATGGCTATGAAGTGACAAAGGAACTTATTACATCAGAGATTGATTGTACAGCAATATTTGCGATCTCAGACAGTACAGCGGTAGGAGCCTGTAAGGCAATCTTTGAATCAGGAAAGAGAATCCCGGAAGATTATTCCGTTGCAGGATTTGATGGTATGGAGATAACTTTCTATTACCACCCTTCAATTACAACCATCAGGCAACCAGTAGAAGAGATGGCAGAAGAGACGATAAGAATTCTGTTTGATCTTATAGAGGGTAATTTGAAGAGAGAAAGTAAAACTTTTTCTGCAGAGCTAGTAATCGGACAATCTACTCGTGAGTTATAAATTATAGATAATGTGATTATTAATAGTCATAGATAAGCGCCTTTGTAGGTAATAAGATATTTTTATTACTTACAAAGGTTTTTTACATTTTCAATCAAAAGTTTGTAACTTAAAGATATAGTTCGGACTGATTAAGATAAAATTAATAGAATTTTAATGGGAAAAGCAATGGAATTATAGTATGATATTTCTAAGCAATCAGTATAGATATTATTAATGCTGATAAATCAATATTTTTGGTGTTATTGCATAATTAATTACCTTGGAGGAATTAGGATGAATGGTTTTATGAATGGTATACGTAAATTTATGTATGGGAGATATGGGTTAGATCAGTTTACAAGAGCACTAATTGTAATTGCATTATTACTTTCAGTTCTTGGCTCCTTTGGTAGAAATCCAATTCTGGTATATGGCTCTTATTTGCCGATTGCTTATGCGTTATTTCGAACCTTTTCAAAAAATATAACAAAAAGAGAAAGAGAAAATGTTCTATATTGTACTGTTATAAATAGTTTTAAGAAATTCGTGATTAACTTAAAAAATCTATTTTTTGGTACAAAAACACATAAATACTATCAATGCAATCACTGTAAACAAACCATCCGAGTGCCTAGAGGAAAGGGTAAGATATGTATTACCTGTCCGAAATGTAAAACTGAATTTGTGAAAAAAACTTGATAGAAAAGTTTGATAAAAAACTATATAGAAAAGCTATATAGAAAAGCTATATAGAAAAGCTGAAGATGAATATTGCAGTTCGGTAGCAATTTCAGTCTTCAGCTTTTATTCACGACAAGTGAAACAACTTGTCGTTTCATCTTGTTTATGACAAGTACAACGATAAGTCATTTCACTTGTCTGTATTTATTTTTTTGTACTCCACTTGGAACAATCCCATACCTTAGTTGCCAAACCTTCATAGAAGTCTGGCTCATGACAGATTAATAGGATACTTCCTTTATATGCTTTCAAAGCGCGTTTTAATTCATCTTTGGCATCCACATCTAAGTGGTTGGTGGGCTCGTCCAACAGCAGGATATTTGATTCACGATTAATTAATTTACAGAGTCGAACCTTTGCTTGCTCGCCACCACTTAGTACTCTAACTTGACTTTCAATGTGCTTTGTTGTCAAACCACATTTCGCAAGTGCGGATCGTACTTCGTACTGTGTAAAGCCGGGGAACTCCTTCCAGATCTCTTCCAGGCAAGTCGTTGTGTTACCAGGTGCCATTTCCTGTTCAAAATAACCAATGCTAAGGTAATCACCTAAGGTTACTTTACCGCTTAAAGAAGGGATTAAACCAAGAATACTCTTAAGCAAAGTTGTTTTTCCGATACCATTGGCACCATAAAGGGCTATTTTATCACCACGTTCCATGGAAAGTGTGAGCGGAGTAGAAAGAGGAGAATCATAACCAATCACAAAGTCTTCTGTTTGGAAGATATATCTGCCAGCAGCTCGGGCCTCTTTAAAGTTGAACTCGGGCTTTGGCTTGTCCTTTGCAAGTTCTATTACATCCATCTTATCTAATTTCTTCTGCCTGGACATCGCCATATTTCTAGTAGAAACTCTGGCTTTATTACGTGCTACGAAGTCTTCCAGGTCTTCGATTTCTTTTTGCTGACGCTTATAAGCAGCCTCTAATTGAGTCTTTTTCATCTCATGAACTTCCAGGAACTTATCATAATCTCCAACATAACGATTTAATTCTTGGTTTTCCATATGATAGATAATATTAATTACGCTATTCAGAAAAGGAATATCGTGAGAGATAAGGATAAAAGCATTCTCATAATCATTCAAATAACGCTTTAACCATTCAATATGTGATACATCCAGGTAATTGGTAGGCTCATCTAAGAGCAGAATGTCAGGTTTTTCAAGTAACAGTTTACCAAGAAGGAGTTTAGTTCTTTGTCCGCCGCTTAGTTCGTCAACATCTGTCTCAAGTCCTAACTCATCCAAGCCAAGAGCACGGGCAATTTCTTCAACCTTGCTATCAATAATGTAGAAATCGTGTACTGTGAGAAGATCCTGAATTACACCAAGTTCTTCAATCATTTCTTCCAGTTCGTCGCCTTCAGCTTCACCCATTTTATCGCATAGATAGTTCATTCGTTCTTCCATTTCAAACAGATGAGCAAATGCTGACTGCAATACAGTTCTTAGTGTCATTCCCTTCTCTAATACTGCATGCTGATCAAGGTATCCGGCACGGACATGTTTGGACCATTCAACCTTGCCTTCATCGGGCATTAGTCTATTTGTTACAATATTCATAAAGGTAGATTTTCCCTCACCATTGGCACCAATTAACCCAATGTGTTCTCCTTTAAGAAGTCGAAAAGATACATCTTTAAAAATTGCACGATCACCAAAGCCGTGACTTAAGTTGGTAACATTTAATATACTCATTTCTATAAAACTCCTTATGAAGGGACTTGTGTCCCTGATTTTTGCACTTTGATATATTATTTTACACGATAACCCTGCAAATTACAATTTAATATTACAGTTTAGCCCTGCAAGTTTTGCGCAAGCGAGAAGAAGCGAAGCGAAGTCGAGCTTATAGCTAAACTGTTACATAAATTTTTACAATTTTTATTCTTATATAATTAATTACTATAAAATGTTATATAATTTATTTTGCCTAGAAGAGGATTGTTTGATTTAAAATAATGTGATAGAATAGTCAGAGTGTCTTATATTAATTATTTATAGGAGATTTGTATGATTCTGGATGAGAAAAATAGCTTAGTTAAACGGGTTTTGGACAAGCTCATTAATAGAGAAACGATTACTTATATGATTGCAGGTGGGTTGACGACTGCCGTTAATTTTATCAGTTATGAAAGTCTGTATCAAATAGGACTTCCTAATCTTACAGCCAATGCCTGGGCTTGGGTGATTGCTGTTACCTTTGCCTATATTGTTAACAAAATAAGCGTATTTCGTGCCAAGAGTTCAGGTATACTTGAGGAACTTCTAAATATAGCAAAGTTCTTTGCTGCTAGACTAATTACTTTAGGCATTGAGCAGTCAGGAATGTATTACTTTGTAGAGCAATTAGGGCTTCATCGACTTATGGTAAAAGCTTCTTTGGCAGTAATCGTTATAGTTTTAAATTATATTTTTAGTAAAGTATTCATTTTTGGTAAATTGCAAGATAAAAAATAGATAGCAAGCTTAAGTGGTATAATTCTATGATAGATATAGAAAAACTGCTTAAGCTTTCTTTAAGGAGGTTAGTAATGGAACAAGCAATAGTTAAGTTAAAAAAAGGTGAAGGAAGATCCTTAAAAAGTGGTGGCTTATGGATTTTCGACAATGAGATTGATCACATCGTTGGGGATTTTGTGGATGGCGACCTTGTAAATGTGCATGACTTTGATGATTTTTATCTGGGTTGTGGATTTATTAATACAAAATCAAAAATAACAGTTAGAATTATGAGTAGAAAGAAAGGTCAGGAAATCAATCAGGAGTATCTAAAAATGAGGGTTAAGGCGGCTTGGGATTATAGAAAAACAACTGTGGATACCCAAAGCTGTAGAATTATTTTTGGTGAAGCGGATTTCCTACCTGGACTCGTGGTTGATAAATTTTCTGATATCCTTGTGGTTCAATCCCTGGCTTTGGGGATAGACCGCATGAAAGAAACTATCCTTGATATTTTAAAGGAATTACTGAAGGAAGATGGCATATCCATTCGCGGTGTATACGAACGTAGTGATGCTAAGGTTCGTATCAATGAAGGTATGGAGCGTGTGAAAGGATTTCTTGGAGAGCCTTTTGATACCAAAGTCGAAATAATTGAGAATGGAGTTAAGTATCTGGTGGATGTTGCAGAAGGTCAAAAGACAGGTTTCTTCTTGGATCAGAAATATAATCGCGCTGCAATTGGAAAGCTATGTAAGGGCGCAAGGGTACTTGATTGCTTTACCCATACTGGTTCCTTTGCTCTCAATGCTGGAATTTGTGGAGCAAGCGAGGTTATTGGTGTTGATGCCTCTGAACTTGGAGTTGCTCAAGCTACCGAGAATGCAATGTTAAATGGGTTGTCAAATACAGTGCGCTTTATTACAGCCGATGTATTTGATTTACTTCCTGAATATGAAAAAAATGGTGAGTTATTTGATGTTGTAATACTAGATCCGCCAGCCTTTACGAAATCAAAAAACTCTGTAAAGAATGCAATCAAAGGCTATCGTGAAATTAATCTTAGAGCAATGAAGCTTGTTAAGGACGGAGGGTATCTTGCTACCTGCTCCTGTTCACATTTTATGACACCGGAACTGTTTACCGAGACAATAGGACAAGCTGCCAAGAATGTAAAAAAGAGAATTCGCCAAGTGGAGTATAGAACACAGGCTCCCGATCATCCAATCCTTTGGGCTGCAGATGAATCCTATTATTTAAAATTCTTTATTTTTCAAATAGTAAATGAGAAATAAAGAGGTACGAAAGTGAGTTGAATTATGATGACTTATAAAGATGCCAGAGATTATATTGATGCTTCTGTTAAGTATGGCAATGAACTTGGGTTGACGGCAATTATGGAACTACTTAGAAGATTAGATAATCCACAAGATAAACTTAAAGTAATTCATGTTGCAGGTACGAACGGAAAAGGTTCAACCACAGCTTTTATTGCTTCGATGCTTGCTGCACAGGGGTATAAAGTTGGAAGATACATTTCTCCGGCAGTTTTTAACTACCTAGAGAGAGTGCAAATAACCACTAAAACAATGACTGGAATGACAACAGTGTTAATGAGTGAAGACGGAGTTAGTGCGGCAATCGAAAGGATTAAGCCTATTTGCGATCAAATGTTGCTGGAAGGACTAAAACATCCAACAACTTTCGAGATTGAAACAGTAATGGCAATTCTATATCTTTATCAGGAACAGGTAGATTTTGCAATTATAGAAGTTGGTCTTGGTGGAAGACTGGATGCAACAAATGTATTTGCGAAACCATTATGTTGTGTAATCACCTCCATCAGTCTTGATCATATGGAATTTCTGGGAGATACTTTGGATAAGATAGCAAAAGAAAAGGCTGGAATTATCAAAAAAGGCTCCTCTGTAGTAACTGGAAATACCCATAAGGAAATTCTTAAGGTACTAGAGGAGACCTGCAAGGAAAAAGGGGCAGAGCTGATTCTAACTTCTCCATTAGAAATAGACAAGGTGAATTATTTATCAGAAAGAACGGCCTTTGCGTATCAGCAAGAGGAATATTCCATTCACATGTTAGGGGAATATCAGGTAAGTAATGCTGCATTGGCTATTCAAACTGTATTACAGTTACGCAAGCTTGGTATATTTATTACGCAGGAAGCAATTAAGGCAGGATTACTGGAAGCTTACTGGAGTGGTCGTTTTGAGATATTAAGAAAAGACCCCTTCTTTATAATTGATGGTGCTCATAATGCTGATGCTGCTCTTCAGTTAAAGAATACAATAGAACGTTATTTTAAAGATAGAAGACTTATTTTTATTCTGGGGGTATTAGCAGATAAGGATTACCATAGTATATTAAATCAGACGGCTTCTCTTGCAGATATAATTTATACAATTACACCAAAGAATACTAGGGGATTAGCCTCTACACAACTTGCAATAGAGGCTAAGAAATATTGTAATGGTTTAGTTTTTGATGCTGATAATGTTGAAAATGCAGTTAAACTAGCTTATAAAAATGCTGAAAGAGAGGATGTTATCCTTGCCTTTGGATCTCTTTCTTATTTGGGAGAGGTTAGGGAACAATTACTCTGTAGCAAATAAGGTATCAAAAGTGTTAATTACAGTTCCACCATCAGCCACTAAGAAATAGGTATTTGTATTATCGTGTTCATTAAAAAACACATAATTTTTAGTAATATTAATCTGTTTGAAGGACCCTTTTTTAAGAAGTTTCTCCTTGCCTGTATCTAAATTCATACGATAGATACCTTTTCCTTTTTTGTCTGATACCAAATAGTAGAGATACTTACCAGAATTGCTTATGTTATAAGCCGTACAATTATGTTTAACAAGTAGGGAAGGTTTAAAATCTTCCCTATTACTTATATAGATATTATTGTTCTTGGTGGTATCTATATAATAAAGTTTGTCCTCTATAAAGATAGGGTAGAGATAAGAACCCTCTGATATTACCGCAGTTTTATATTCCTCCAAATCCTGAGAATATAGTTTGCGATCATTGGTGGTTCCGGTGAAAAAAAGAGTATTATCAGATACAGAACTTGCAAAAGCAACCTTGTTCTGAAGCTTCATTTCCTTGGTTCCATCGATTTTATACCTGTATAGACCAAGGCCTTGGTCAATTCTATATTGCTGTGAGTAGATATAATTACCTTGTAAAAGTAGATAGGCGCTTGGGTTACCCGTAAAAGCTTTAAGATCAGTTCCGTTCTGCTTAATTCGATAAACACCAGAGTTAGAGAAGGGTAAGGTGCCTTTCTTGTTATTTTCTTTAATATTATTAGCTAAAACATAGTAGATATAATTCGAATCCGCGTTAATGTAAACAGTTTTTTTATCGTATAGTTTGCGAATGTTGGTTAAATTATCGGACATTACATAAAGTTTACCATTATCATACGGATTGCTAAAGTAAATTTGTCCGTCTTTCTCACAGAATAAGCCACCATTATAAATATTTGCGGTTGTATTACCAATTTCAGTATCTTTATTATAATAAGTGCGATCTCGGTTAATGAAATAAAGGCTTGTGACGGCTATTATAGTGATTAAAGTCAGAGCAAGTAGTATTTTAGCAATCATTTTAAACATGAAGGATTCCTCCAAAATTATATTTATAACAGGAAGTTCCTTTGAATTTCCTGTTATATAAAAAGCCCTTGGGCTAGAATAAAATCTGTATTCCTGAATATGGGTCTATTATATATCGACATAATAAATTATGCAATAATACGTTTGGAGGGGAAGGGTAATAGGAGCAGGATAGATTTGGTTCCTATATTGGGAATTATATTGCAAGTAAAAACGGTATTTAGTATAATTAGTCAAAGGTTACGATAAGAAAAGCCCTGTGGGTGAATTATTACAGGAAGCTAGAAAGGCATGGTTATTTAAATGATAGATATACAGGAGAGCCGAAAAAATATTGATGAAGTAGATCGTAAAATTGTTGAATTATTCGAGCAGCGCATGCAGCTTGCGATAGATATTGCTGAATATAAGAAAGCGGTGGGCAAGCCAATCTTTGATTTAGCAAGAGAGGAAGAAAAATTAGCAACTTTGTCAGGATTAACAGAAGACGAATTTAATAAAAAAGCAATATCTGATTTATTTAAACAGATTATGTCTTTAAGTAGAAGGCTTCAATATACCTTGTTGGATAATCTGGAAAACCTTGGTCCTGTGGAAATTGAAAAATTGGTTACAAATGAGAATACTGTAGTGGCTTTTTACGGTGAAAGAGGGTCCTATACCGAACAGGCAATGATGAATTACTTTTCTTCTGAAGTTAAAGGTGTGGCTCTGGATACCTTTGGAGAGGTTATGCAGGCAATTAAAGACAAAAGAGCAGAATATGGTGTACTTCCAATAGAAAACTCCTCAACAGGTACTTTATCTGATATCTTTGATCTTCTTGCTGAATACGATAATTTCATTATTGGTGAGCAATTAGTAAAAATAGAACATAATCTTTGGGGATTACCAGAAGCTAAGCTATCTGATATTAAAAAAGTATATTCACACAAGCAAGGGTTACTTCAGTGTTCTGAATTTCTTGGACAACATCAGGAGTTTAATTTAATTGATGGTATTAGTACAGCTGGTAGTGCAAGACTTGTTCTGGAAGGTAAGGATGTTACCCAGGCTGCAATAGCAAGTAAAAGGGCTGGAGAAGTTCTTGGTTTAAAACTGCTTCAAGGAGATATTCATAATGAGGATCATAATACCACCAGATTTATCATAATTACAAAGCAAAAGTATTATCAAAAAGGTTCCAAACGAACCAGCATTTGTTTCGAACTTCCGCATAAAAGTGGATCTCTTTATCATATGCTTTCACATTTTATCTATAATAATATTAACCTTACAAAAATTGAATCCCGTCCAATCGCAGGGAAAGCTTTTGCTTATCGATTTTTTGTTGATATTGAAGGAAGCCTTAATTCAGCGGCGGTGAAAAATGCATTACTAAGTATCAAAGAAGAAGCTCTGGAAATGAAAATACTTGGATGCTATATTCCAGTACGATAAAAAAGGGTTATTATTACACATATTTTTAAATAATTGTACACAAAGTAAACATAATTATTTGATAAACTGATTTTATCAAAAGCAGATAACAGGTCATACCTGATGAAATACAAGTATTGACTTAGATTACCTAACATTAATAGTTTACTGATTTATTAATTACTAATCCTTTACTTGTATTTCAATAAAAAGGAAAGTAGTTTTTAGTAAGAATGGAGGATTAATATGTACAATGAATTTGAACATAAGGAAGATACCGTAGCTAACGCGGAAGAGAATTTAAATGAGAAAAAGCCAAAAAAGAAAAGTAAGATTTTTGGTCTAATAAAATTAACAGCAGGAGCGATGGTATTCGGCTTGGTGGCAGCAGCATCCTTTGAAGGATATTATGCCCTTACAAGACCAGATACTGAAGAAGTGAAAGAAGATAATCTTAAAGTAACAGAAGTATCACAGCAGGGTACAACGGACGGTGAGGTAGTCACTGCAGATTTATCCTCTGGAAAAATGGTGTCTGATGTATCCGATGTCGTTGAAAAGGTAATGCCCTCTATTGTAGCAATTAATTCAACAGCTAATGTTACAAGCTATGATTTCTTTGGAAGAGGTTATACAGAGCAGGCCCAGGGAAGTGGTTCAGGTATTATCGTTGGTAATAATGGATCAGATATGCTGATTGTTACCAATAATCATGTTGTAGATGGAGCAGATACTGTTGAAATTGTATTCGAGGATAATTCAACTGCGAGAGCTGAAATCAAGGGAACTGATGCAAATGCTGATTTAGCAGTTTTAAGCGTAGATTTAAGTAACCTTTCAGAAGAAACCATTAATTCAATTAAGGTTGCAACCTTAGGTGATTCTGATACCTTAGACGCGGGTGATATGGTAATTGCCATTGGTAATGCATTAGGATATGGGCAGTCTGTGACGGTTGGTTATGTTAGTGCATTGAACAGGGAAGTAACAATTGAAGATCTTACTTTAACCTTAATACAGACAGATGCAGCAATTAATCCAGGTAATAGTGGTGGTGCATTAATAAACATAAATGGCGAAATCATTGGTATTAATTCTGCTAAGATTATGGATTCCGGCGAAGAAAGTGTAGAAGGAATGGGATATGCGATTCCGATTACCGGTGCCATACCAATGATTAATGAATTGATTGACCGCCAATTGGTTGCAGCGAATGAGCAAGGCTTTTTAGGTATTAATGTTACGACAGCACAGAATGTTTCTGATGCAATTGCAGAACGTTTTGGTATGCCAATTGGAGTTTATGTGAATGAGGTAGTTGGGGATTCACCTGCGGAACGAGCAGGGCTAAAGCAAAGTGATATCATCACAGGCATTGATGGAGTTACAATTAAAACCATAGATGAGTTAAAAGATATTCTTAGTTATAAGAAGGCTGGACAGACAATTAATATTACTGTTCAGGTCAAAGAAAATGGTGAATATGTTGAGAAAACGTTGGAGGTTACTCTTGACTCTAAATAATCGTATAACAGTATTCAAATAATTTTTAACGTATAGTCAAAATTAAGGACCGGATGGGTTAAGCCCTCTGGTCCTTTTATGCAATTAGTCATAACATCATTGCATTTAGCGGGGTATATTAATCGCTTATACAAGCACAAATCTGGGTTTATCCAATATATATGTAGAGTAAGATATTCCTCGGAGGGCTTTATGAAGAAAAGAATTATAAGTGTACTGGCTATTGTTACATTAATTTTCTCCATGTTTGGAGCATGCAAAAATAGCGATGATTTGGTAGAAATTACACTAAATGAGGTGGCACACTCGATTTTTTATGCTCCCATGTATGTAGCATTTGAAAAGGGGTACTTTGAAGACGAAGGCTTAAAGGTTAATTTGGTGAATGGATTAGGCGCAGACAAGACAATGACAGCATTGCTTAGTGGGGATGCTCAAATTGGCTTTATGGGTGCGGAAGCAAGTATCTATGTTTATAATGAAGGTGCAGAAGATCATGTGGTTAACTTTGCACAGCTTACCCAGAGAGCTGGAAATTTTTTGATTTCAAGTGATGTTAATGAAGAATTTTATTGGAATAATCTCAAAGGTAAAACAGTGATTGGTGGTAGAGCTGGTGGTATGCCGGAAATGGTGTTTGAGTACATTTTGAAAAAGTATAACATAGACCCACGGACTGATTTGACAATAATTCAAAATATTGATTTTGGATTAACTGCACAGGCATTTTCTTCAGGGCAGGGAGATTATACCATTGAATTTGAACCTGCAGCTACCTCTCTTGAACAAGAAGGAAAAGGTAAGGTAGTGGCATCTCTTGGTGTTCAAAGTGGGTTGGTACCCTATACTTCTTTCTCTGCTAAGAAGAGTTACATTGAGAAAAATCCAGAAATTATTCAAAAGTTTACTAATGCACTGCAAAAAGGTATGGACTATGTTGCAACACATAATACCGATGAAATTGCTAAGGTTATTCATACACAGTTCTCCGAAACAGAATTTTCAAAATTAGTAGCGATTCTAAACAGATATAATAATCAGGACTCTTGGAAGGATAATCTTGTTTTTGAAGAAGAAAGCTTAACGCTTCTTCAAGATATCCTTGTGGATGCAGGTGTTGTTACTGAGAGAGCACCCTATGAAGATGTGGTAAATACTGATTTTGCAAAAAAGGCAATTGATCAGAAGTAAAGGTATAATAAAGCGCTAGTATTATAAACAGGCTGAAACCACAAGTCGTTTTGCTTGTCCTGAAAAAAGCTGAAGTAATCACCATAAATAAAGGGTGAGACTTCAGCTTTTTGTGTTAACATAATAGTTACTATTCTTCTTCTGTTATAGTACTTGAGGTGTTCGTTTCTGGTTCTTCGTCCTCTATATCATCTTCATAATCATCAAAATCATCATCAAAATCCTCAAGGTAATCAGGATTCATATAACGATACACTGCATAGGCAATCGCTGCAACAGCGGCTACAGCGCCAAGAATAGCTAATACACAGATTATCATATGTCTTTTTTTCTCCATATTATCTTTTCTGTGAATTAATTCTCCTAATTTCATTGTACTTAAAAAATCATCGATTTTATTTCCCATGACAACGCTTCCCTTCTTTACTTGCATTAAGTAGTAAATCGTTTTCTGTTATATTATACCAGTCCAAGTATAGCATAATAACCCTTACTTTACTATAATATTTGAAAACCTTAATAATATTATTCACTTTTTAATTCATTTTTATTAAATTTGCAAAAGAAGATAAGAGTTTTTTAACTCCGAAGTTAGGGAAGTCCACAGTTACTTCATAATCCTTACCGCCCTTGGTAATATCAATTACAATACCAACTCCAAATTTAATGTGTTTTACTGTATCACCAACTCCGTAATCTATGCTGGTTGCCTGATTATTGCCAAACTGTTTTGTAGCTGGAGTTATAAAAGGTTTATAGTCCTTATTGGTAGTAGGAGAGGTAGTTGTAGGCGTGAAACCAAATGAATATGCCGGAGTAGTTTTTACTGGCGCAGACATCTGTAACAAATATCGTGGTATTTCATGAACAAATCTGGAAGGCTTGTTATATTGGGTCTCACCACGAATCATACGTTGTTTTGCAGCAGACATCGATAATTGATTCATTGCTCTAGTTATACCCACATAACAAAGACGTCGTTCTTCTTCAATCTCTTCTCTAGGATTATCTGCATGAATGGACATGTAGCTAGGGAAAATTCCGTCTTCCATACCACAGAGATATACATATGGAAATTCCAAGCCCTTGGCACTATGAAGAGTCATTAGCACTACCTTGTCCTGGTCCTCGTCAAGATTATCAATGTCAGAAACCAGTGCAACTTCTTCCAGGAAGCCACTTAAGGTTGGTTCCTCCAAGGAATTTTCCTCATAGGAAACCATCTTATTAACAAGCTCGTTAATATTAGCAATACGATCCTGAGATTCTTCTTCACCTTCCTCTTCAAGTTCTCTTAGATAACCGGTAGCATCTAAAATATCATCAATCAATTCTCTTAGAGCATAGCCTTCCTGATTAACCCTTGATTTTAGTCCTTCAATCAAGCTGATAAATGGATTGAGTTTGGAGGCTGACCTTTCAAGGCCAGGGATGCTGCGAGCTCGGATAAGTGCATCATAGAAGCTTATCTCATTGGTTATAGCAAAATCATTGATACGATCCACTGTTGTTAAGCCAATACCGCGTCTTGGGACATTAATAATTCGTTTAACCGCCAGATTATCTAGACCGTTATTAATTGTTTTTAAGTAAGCCAAGATATCCTTAATTTCTTTACGATCGTAGAAGTTTACACCGCCAATCATCTTATAAGGTATATTTCGAAGAACTAACTTCTCTTCGAACAGACGGGACTGTGCGTTGGTACGATATAAAATAGCAAAATCTTTATAGGTTACAGTTCCATTTTCAACCATACGTTTAATCTCTGAGGTTATTGCATCTGCCTCGTCAAATCCTGTATCAAATTGAGTAAAATGAACTGGTTCCCCCTCTTCATTGTCCGTCCAAAGGGATTTGTCTTTTCGTCCCTGATTATTGCTAATTACTTCATTGGCAGCAGATAATATATTTTTAGTAGAGCGATAATTTTGCTCCAACTTAATTACATTCGTATTAGAAAATGCTTTTTCAAAGTTAAGGATATTATAGATATTAGCACCACGGAATTTATAAATGGATTGATCATCGTCGCCTACAACACAGAGATTATATTCCCTTTCTCCATATGTATTTACTCCCGAGGCAAGGAGTTCAATTAATCGAAACTGTGCGGTATTGGTATCCTGATACTCATCCACCATGATATATTGAAAGCGATGCTGGAAGTAAGAAAGAGCTTCCTGGTTTGTCTGAAATAATTCAACTGTCTTAAAGATTAAGTCATCAAAATCCAGTGCATTACTAGATTTTAAACGTTTCTGATATTCTGTATAGGCATCTGCATACCTGGATTTCGTGTAGTCACCGATGGCATATCTTGCAAATTCCTCAGGTGTTAATAATTCATCTTTCGCCTTTGAAATAGCGGAAAGGATACTTCGCTCATTCATTTTCTTAGTATCGATGTTTAAGTATTTACAAACCTCTCGCATTAAGGTTTTAGAGTCATCGGAATCATAAATGGTAAAGCTTCTTGTATAACCAATGGTATCGGCATAACGTCTTAGAATTCGGACACAAGTAGAATGGAAGGTGCTGACCCAGATATCCTCGGAACCAAAACCAACAATCTTGTCCACACGTTCTCTCATTTCCTTCGCTGCTTTGTTAGTAAAGGTGATAGCAAGAATATTCCAGGGATTCACACGCCTTTCCTCAATTAAATATGCAATGCGGTGTGTGAGAACACGGGTTTTACCGGAACCAGCCCCAGCAAGAATTAGAAGCGGCCCCTTATCATGAAGCACTGCTCGTTTTTGTTCTGGATTTAAAGTGTCGTATATACTCATGTTTAATACCTGCCTGTTCTATGTTATCTATTTGTAGCGTCTAAACTACAAACATATGTTTATTATAGCATGGTGTATAGGTAGTTTCAATCATGTATTGGAAGTAAATGATCCTGTTGATAAGCTTAAGACTATGCAGACGTTTAGCTCTACAAGTTTTCGATATAATATCTATGCAAAAGAAAGCTTTCTCCTTGATATTGTTTCAAAAACAGCAGGGCTGAACTGTTACAATATTGCTTTGACATCTAGTTTCAAATACTATATAATGTAACAGAGGTGATAGAATTGGATATGACGAAAGAAGAGTATATCAAGAGCATGATTGATAGTTTGATGGATGTCAAATATATTATGCCGGATGATATACCAAATATTGATTTATATATGGACCAGGTCACAACGTTTATGGACAAACATCTAAAGTCCTCCAAACGCTATAGTGAAGATAAATTATTGACCAAAACAATGATTAACAATTATACGAAGAATGAACTTTTGCCTCCTCCAAATAAGAAAAAATATACGAAGGAGCATATGTTCCTTTTGATTTTTATCTATTATTTTAAAAACATTCTTTCTATAAATGATATACAGAGTATTTTCAATCCATTGACAGAACGTTATTATGGGGAAGATTCCAGTGTAAAGTTGGAAGAAATATATGCTGAGATCTTTAAAATGGAAAAAGAGCAAGTTGATACAATTACAAAGGATATGATTCGTAAGATGACCAAGGCAAAGGAATCTTTTCCCGAGGTTACGGATAAAGAGGATCGTGAATTCCTTACTGTATTTTCCTTCATTAGTCTGCTTTGTTTTGATGTTTATATGAGAAAGCATATGATTGAGAAAATGATTGACAGTGCACTTATGGGTAGGAAGGATGCGAAATCCTCTGTTAAATCTGGTGAGAATAAAAAACCGGAGGTAAAGAAGCCGGAAGTGAAAAGACCGGATGCTAAAAAGCCAGTAATTAAAAAAGTAGAACCCAAAAAGTCAGAGATTAAATAAATATTCTAAACATAAGCCACCGGCTTTAAGTCGGTGGTTTATCTTATGAAGAGGAAATGAAAATGAAGTACAATAATATACAACAAGCGGTTTTTCTACAAAGGCCCAATCGTTTTATCGCAGATTGTGAATTGGATGGTAAAATAATAAATGCTCATGTAAGAAACACTGGACGGTGTCGAGAGTTATTAATACCAGGTTGTAAGGTATACTTAGAAGAGGATTTACGAGCCAGCCGTAAGACACAGTATACTTTGATTGCCGTTGAAAAGTCAGGGACTATGATTAATCTGGATTCGCTTGCACCCAATAAAGCATTTCGGGAAGCAATTATGAATGGACATATACAACTTCCTGGTTTTGATGAACCCTGCACTTTATTAAAAGCTGAAAGTCGCTTTGGGGACTCACGTTTTGATTTTTATATGGAAAGTGATATTCAAAAAGCATATATTGAAGTAAAAGGTGTTACGCTTGAGGAAGATGGAATTGCAATGTTTCCGGATGCACCAACAGAGCGTGGAATAAAACATATCTATGAATTATGCCGTGCTTCAAAGGATGGGTACCTTGCATATATGGTGTTTGTAATTCAGATGAAGAAAATTCATTATTTAACACCGAATTGGGAAACTCATTCAGCATTTGGAGAAGCCTTGGCTATGGCTAAAAAATCAGGGGTAACCATATTGGCGTATGATTGTTATGTGACTCCAAATGAAATGTATTTAGATAAACCAATAGAAGTAAAGATTTGATAAGAAAAGCTCATTACCGTAAAAGTAATGAGCTATTTTTATTCATGACAACCTAATGTAATAAGATACTTATATTAGTTGTATTTTGTTCACTGTTAATTAAGAATGAAGTTGTTCGGACTCGATATCTTCTTGCTTCATTCGTGCAAAAACCATGTCATATCCATCATTACCGTAATTTAGAGAACGATTTACTCTGCTGATGGTGGCGGTAGAAGCACCCGTTTTCTCGGCGATTTCAAGATAGGTGTTATGATTACGTAACATACGGGCTACTTCAAAACGTTGTGATAAGGAAAGTAATTCATTCACAGTACAAATATCTTCAAAAAATATATAACATTCTTCGGGATTCTTTAAATTTAGTATAGCTTCAAAGAGATGATCAACCGCATCAGTACGGATATTCTTGCTCATCAATGTGACTCCTTTCATCTATTTGTGTTGAAATATTCACACAGTGTAATTTTAACACTCTATAGTATTGAAGTAAAGCTATTTTTGATATCTTGTCTTAATAAAATCTACGATCACGACGAAACGGATGTGGTTTATGTGGATATGGTCTATGATGATGGGGTCCAGCTGGATATGGCCAACCGGATTCTGGGTAAAACGGGGGAGTAAAAGGTCTTGGTGGATATGGACCAACTTCGTATTCGTATGGATATCGATCAAATCTATTTCTATTGTTATAGCGATCGCATTCGTTACATCCCATGATATATTCTCCTTTCAATGTGAGTTCAAAGAAAGCACAATGAAACTTGGCTTTCTATTAAGCAATCTTGCTATCTGTCATTGCTATGAACTCCATGTAATATAAAATATGCATTTGTTGAAAAAGAGTGAATTATGTAGAAATTATAATACCAATTTCCTATGATATTAAAAAAATGGAAATCAAATACATAGTACTTTAGTCACAGAAAAACACAAAATCAAACACAAATAATGCAAGATATAAGTATAAATACTTGTAAATAAAAAAACATTATGCTAGAATACTTGGTATTACTAAAATATTACATTCTTTGGGGGGTAAAATGACTACGAAAGAAAAAAAGACCAAAAAAATAAGTAGAGAAAATGGTAAAAAGAAATTACGAATTATAAAAGAATTGAGTAAATCAATTTCATTTTTTCGAAGTGTAGCATTTAGAATGATCGGTGGATTTTTAATATCAGTAATATTCATTATTGCTTTAGGAATTATATCATATCAAAAAGCATCCAGTGGAATGATTGATAAATATGAGAGCTCTACCCGGAATACATTGCACATGACTCAAAAATACTTTGAAGTAGTATTAAACGAAGTGGCGAGCAAGGTTACACAACTGAACTCCAATAATATGTTAACCACCTATTATGGTGGTGAATTAAAAGATGAACCCTATGAAGAATACAAAAGTATTGAAGAAATTCAAAAAGCATTAAAAGCAATTGTTAAGGCTGATAAATACATTGATGAAATCTATGTGTTTGCTAATTACGGAAAGGCTATTTCCACGGCAGGGGTACTAGAAGGTGATTATTATAATGAATTCTCTGCTACCACAGAAGGTAGTAAGTTGCTAAATTCCTTTGATAATGAGATTTGGGTGGGAGAACATTCTTATCTGGATGAAAAGACGGGAAGTGACAGCTCGAAGTATGGCTTATCCTGTGTGGGGAACCTCAAGAATTCTGTATATAGCAATATTGGATTTATTGTTATAGACATAAAAAGGAATATGATTGAAGAAGCATTTGCTGAAATGGAACTTGGCGAAGGTGGAATTATTGGCTTTATAACGGCTGATAATAAAGAAATAATTACAGGAGCTGGTTCAGAGAAATTCTCATTTTTAGATCAAAAATTCTACCAAAATAGTACTAAAAAAATAACAGAAGAGAATGCAACGCCGGAAGATATGGAAACAGTCCAATTTAGTGGAAAAACCTATCGATATATCTATTCCTTAAATGGTGTGGGTGGAAATTCAATCTGTGCACTTGTCCCACAGTCTGTAATTATTGAGCAAGCAGTGGATTTGAAAAATATTACTATGTTAATTGTAGTTGTAGCATGTATTGTTGCAGGCTCCATAGGTACGTATTTGTCTACAGGCATTGTTAGAACAATCAATAAAACAAATCAATATTTAGAAATAGTTTCCCAGGGCAATCTGACTTCCACCCTTTCCGTACAGCGTAAGGATGAGTTCAGTCTTCTTTCTTCAGGTATCAATAATATGACCTTGGGTATGAAGAACTTAATTGGAAAGATGACAGGGGTAAGTGATACGGTAACCGTTGCTTCAGAGGATGTTGTAGACGGTGCTGAAATACTATTAACTGCAACGAAAGATATAACAAGTTCTGTTAATGATATTGGTGAAGGTGTAATTCAACAGGCACAGGATGCGGAAAGCTGCCTAGGCAAGATGGAACAGTTATCAAATCAAATTAACAGTATGTTAGAGAACACAGTTAAGATTAATGATGCAACTAGAAATACGAAAAATACTGTGGACCGAGGTATTGTTATCATTGATGAACTTGGGGAAAAGGCAAAAGACACAAATAATATTACTCAGAATGTAATTGCTGAAATAGAAAAGCTTCAAGAACAATCTTCAGAGATTGTTAAATTTGTTGATATTATAGACAGCATTGCTGATCAGACGACTTTATTATCATTAAATGCTGCAATAGAAGCAGCAAGAGCTGGTGAACATGGAAGAGGTTTTGCGGTTGTAGCCAGTGAAATTAATAAATTGGCTGACCAATCCGCAGCTGCAAGTAAGAAAATATCAAATATTATTGCTTCCATTCGCAAGCAAACACAAATGACAGTTGAGACCGCCAAGGAGACAGAAGTAATAGTTGAATCGCAAACCAGAGCTTTAGCAAGTACCGTAGAGGCATTCCAAGCGATTGATAGTGATGTTACTAATCTGGCTAAAAATCTAGATGTCATTGTTAACGGAATTGAAGATATTAAAAATACAAAGAATGATACTTTAAGTGCAATTGAAAACATTTCTGCAATCTCGGAAGAGACAGCTTCTGCAACTGAGGAGTTATCGGCGACAGCGGAGAATCAATTAAGGGTAGTTGAAAAACTGAATGTAGCTGCATCAAAGTTACAAGGGAATGCAGGAGATTTAAAGGAAACGATAAAGATATTCAAAATATAAGAAGGAGAAGGATAAATGAAGAAAATTATTAATAATCCTGAAAACTACGTAAATGAAATGCTGGAAGGCTTATACACGGCGCATAGTGATCTGATTACATATACAAATGATGACCTTCGATGCTTGATTACTACCAATAAAGTTGGGAAAAAGGTAGGAATTGCAACTGGTGGAGGATCGGGACATTTACCCTTATTTTTAGGGTATGTCGGTAAAGGAATGCTGGATGGATGTTCTGTTGGAGATGTTTTTCAATCACCAAGTGCCGAACAAATGTTAGCGGTTACTAAGGCTATCGATTCTGGAGCAGGTGTACTGTATATCTATGGTAACTACAACGGTGATATTTTTAACTTTGATATGGCAGCCGATATGGCTGATTTTGAAGCAGATATAAAAGTAGAAAGTGTTGTAGCAGGAGAAGATGTTGCCTCTGCAGCACCTGTGAGGGAAGGCGAAAAAAATCTTAGACGTGGTGTTGCGGGAATCTTCTTTGTATACAAATGCGCAGGTGCAGCGGCAGCAGACTTACTTTCGCTAGAAGAGGTAAAGCGAATAGCCCAGAAAACTTGTGATAATGTCAGAACCATGGGTGTTGCGTTAACCCCTTGTATTGTTCCGAGAGTTGGTAAAGCTGGTTTTTCACTCGGTGAGGATGAAATGGAAATCGGTATGGGAATTCACGGAGAAACAGGAATTCGTCGTACTAAACTTGCGTCTGCTGATGCTATTACAGATGAAATGCTGGATAAAATTGTGTTGGATTTGCCTTTTGCTAGCGGTGATAAAGTAGCTGTATTAGTAAATGGACTAGGAGCAACTCCTCTGGATGAGCAATATATAGTTACCAGACGCATTGACCAGTACTTAAAAGAAAAGGATATCAAAGTACATAGATATTATGTAGGAGAATATGTTACCTCACTTGAAATGTCTGGACTGTCCATTTCTATGTTAAGACTCGACGAGGAATTAACCAGATACCTGGATGCACCGGCGCATACGCCATTTTTTAGACAATAAAAAAGAAGCGTGGGTGTGAATTAAAAAGTAATTCACACAGGAAGAATTAAGAGTTAGCACAGTGGTGCTCACTCCTTATTCTTCGGAGATTCTGAAATACCGCTGAAGCGGCATTATGGAGGTTAAAATGAATTCAATTGATTTGAAAATATTCTTGAGAGAATTAAAAGATATAATGAGTCGGAATAAGGATTATCTAATTGAACTAGATAGTGTGGTTGGAGATGGAGACTTAGGCCTTACTATGGAGGGAGGTTTTGCCGCGGCGTATGAAGCTGTAAAGTTAAATAATGAGCTGGATGTGGGCAAACTTCTTTATACAGCTGGTAAAGCGATGGGCAATGCTGTTCCTTCAACAATGGGGACCTTAATGGCAGCAGGCTTAATGAATGCTGGAAAAGTATTAAAGGGAAAAACGGAATTAACAAATGAAGATTGTGTGGAGCTTTTTCGTGGTTTCATGGATGGAGTAGCTAATCTCGGTAAAGCAAAGGTTGGTGAGAAAACCTTCTTGGATGGTATTGATCCTGCGATCACGGCCATGGAACGAGCTGTGCAGGAAGGGGATACCCGGGATATTATTGCAATTAAAGCTGTACAAGCTGCAAAGCAAGGTGTTGAAAAGACTACTACAATGCAAGCGATGCACGGTAGAGCTGCAATTCGAGGAACTGCTTCCATTAGCTTGGTAGATCCGGGTGCAACAGTTGCTGCTTTAATATTTGAGGCATTTGCTAGGAGTTTAATATAGGGTATACGAAAAGAATATAATAAAGCAATGTTTTAAAAGTATTATTGAGAGATGTTGTTATGAAAAAAGCACTAATTTGCAATAAAGCAAAGCCGGTGCTTTTTTACATAAAATACCAAAAAAAAACATACAATAACAAGCGCAATAAATATATAAAGTATAGGGTAGAAATAAATAAAAACAGAATAATCAACTATAAAACAAAATAAACGGATATAAAGTACGAATATTCTTGTTTGTTGTTGTAAAAATAATAGTAATGAAATTATATAAAAAAGATAATAATATTTACCCTGTTCTTATGTTTGCTTGTTAAATATGCATAAAAAGGAGGCGGTAAAACAGGTAATAGTGTTGAAAATATAATCTTTAAGATAAAAATGTTGTAATTTTTTTGAATTAGTGATATTATTTAAACATGCCAAAAGATACAATATAAACATGGTATGAAACAACAATGTACATAATTTGAGGAGGTAGTTTCATGAAGAAGTTTTTATCACTATTATTAGTGGGAGCAATGGTATTTTCTCTTGCAGCTTGTAAAAGCAATACAGAGACAACACCGGATGTGAAAGATGATGACAAGACTGTAACAGATGCACCAGCAAACACAGATTCTGGTGAAACAGATTATGCATCCATACTAGCGGGGAAAAAAGTAGCAGTTGTTCGTAACTTAGCAGCAGGTGATCATACCCAACAGTTCTTGGATGGTTGCGTATCTGAAGGTGAAGCGTTAGGATTTACCGTAGATACTTATGTAACAGATGGTGATGATGTTAGAACACAGGAAGTTGTTGCACAATGTATCTCTAAAGGATATGACGGAATTATTTTATCTCACGGACAATTATCCTATACTTATGAAATGTTAAAACCTGCAAGAGATGCTGGTATCGAAGTTGTAACCTTCGACAGTATGCCTCATAAAGATGGTGATGCAAATGGCGAGCTATTAGAAGGTGTTACTTCTACAGCCCAGGACGATAATGCTCTTGCAACCTTATCCCTAGGTTATATGATGGAAGAGTTTGAAGCAAATGGCGGTACATATCCTATGAAGGTTCTTAAGACATTCATGGGCCCTGGAATCCCTCCGTTAGACAGACGTAATGTTGTATATGCACAACTTGAAGCAGATGGTAAGATTGAAACACTTGAAGTAATTGCTCCTACAGATACAGCAAATGCACGTGGTGATATGACTACGAAGACAGCAGCTATTCTTCCTAAATATGAAGAAGGTTCCGTTGATGCAATCTGGGGATGTTATGATGAATTAGCAAAGGGTGTACTACAGGCATTAAACGATGCAGGACGTACTGATATCCCTATGTATACAATTGATATTTCCAACGATGATATTCAGTTAATGCTTGCTAACAGCGACGTATGGAAATCAACAGCAGCAGTAGATCCTAAATTAATTGGTATTGTAGACACAAGATTATTAGCTATGAAATTTGTAGGAATTGAAACTCCGGAATACTTTAACTTATCAGCTAGCAATGTTTTAACTTCACAGTTAAGCTCTGATATTAATATGACTAACCTTGGAACTGTAATTGATGGTTGGGGAGATGCATCTGGTGAGGATACCTTCAACTTTGATTGGTTAAAAGCAGTAAAAGAGAAATAGAAATAAAAATAAATTGCAAAGTATAGTAATATATGGATAGGATGACGCAAAATGAATGAATTTAAACTTGAAATGAAAGACATATCCATTGAATTCCCGGGAGTAAAAGCTCTAAACAACGTGGATTTCAGTATGTTAGGTGGAACAATTCATGCGCTTATCGGTGCAAATGGCGCTGGTAAATCAACCTTGATGAAAGTTTTGGCTGGCGCTAATGCACACTATACTGGACAAGTATTTGTTGGGGGGGAGCCGGTTGAAATCCGGTCCCCCAAAAATGCTAAAGGGTTAGGTATTGAAATTGTTTATCAAGAGGTTGATACAGCATTGATTCCTTATTTAACGGTTGCAGAGAATGTAATGTTCAATGTACTGGCGAATAATATGGGCAAAAAACAATTTGTTAATTGGGCATCCATTAGAAAAACAGCTCAAAAAACATTAAAGAAATTAAACGTAAACTTGGACGTTAATCAAGTTGTTTCAGAGTTGAGCCTTGCTGAAAAGCAAATGGTGTTGATTGCACGATGTGTAGTAGAAAAGTGCCGTCTTCTAATACTAGACGAACCTACCGCTCCGTTGTCTAATTCAGAAACACAGGAACTGTTCCGTATTGTTCGCGAATTAGCCAAAGAGGGAGTAGGAATAATATTTATTTCCCATCGATTAAATGAGTTGTTTGAAATATGTGAGACGATTACTGTAATGAGAGATGGCAGTGTTGTAAAAAACATGCCAATTACTCCAGAGCTTGAGACAACTGAAATTGTTGAGCTTATGCTGGGACGTAAATTCGATGATAATTATGTAAAAAAAGAAGTTAATATTGGTGGACCTCTGTTACAAGTAGAAGGACTTAATGAAATTGAAAACAGAGTAAAAGACATTGACATGACTGTGAAACGTGGAGAAATTGTAGGAATTGCCGGGCTGGTTGGTGCTGGAAAGACCGAGTTATGCAAGACATTATTTGGTGCCTATAAACAGAAGCGAGGAACAATTACATTAGATGGAAAAGTAATAAAATACAGAAATCCAAACGAAGCAGTAAAACGAGGATTTGCCTTGGTTCCCGAGGAACGGCGGAAAGAAGGCGTATTAATTACTGATCCGGTATATACCAATATAACCGTTGCCTCAATGAAGAAATATACAGGGTTATTTTCTGTGGTACATAAATTAAGAGAAAAGAAAGATGCCTGTAAGATGATTAAGGACCTGGGAATTAAAACCCCTTCTGAAAATCAAGCAGTTGCACTTTTATCGGGCGGTAACCAACAAAAGGTCGTACTTGGCAAATGGCTTAATTCAGAATCAGAAATCTATATTTTTGATGAACCTACAAAGGGAATTGATGTTGGTGCAAAACGAGATATGTATGAATTAATTGAAAATTTGGCAGAGCGTGGTAAGGGAATTATCTATGCGACTTGTGAATTTCAAGAAATATTAACGATAGCTGACAGAGTGTATGTAATGTATGATGGACAAATCGTAAAAGAGTTGAACGTTGCAGACACTGATGAAAAAGAATTGCTTTATTTTTCAACAGGAGGGAAATAAAATGACTGGAAAAGCAGGGACAATAAAGAATAAAGCCGTGGGCAATACGGTTATGAATTTTATTCAAAAGTGGGGCACTTTAATTACAATACTAATATTGTTTGTACTCTTTACCTTTGCCAATTGGAATGATAAAACAAACTCCAGTATATTCTTAACTGCCAGCAACATGGTTACTATTTTAAGAAGTATTTCAATCACAGCGATTATTGCAATCGGTTTAACCTTCTCTTTAACTGTAAATGGTATGGATTTATCCATTGGTGCAAACGCTAACTTTGCAGATTTCTTAGTTATGACAATGTTTGTATGGTATGGACGTAGCATTGGATTATCCATCTTCCTTACAGTACTAATTTGTTTAAGTGTTGCGCTGATCAATAGTATTCTTATAGTTAAATTGAAAATACCGGATATGGTAGCTGCATTATCTGTAATGTTCGTGTTTCAGGGTGTTGCAATGACCTATTCAAATGGTGGTGCAATTACAGAACGTATGACTAGACCTAATGGTGAAATCGCTGAAGGACTTGTACCAGCAGCCTTCCGTGCACTTGGTAAAGAGCCTTGGTTAATCATTGTTATGTTAATTGTTGTAGCATTTGCTTTCTTCTTCTTGAATTACACAAAGCATGGCAGATACATGTATGCAGTAGGTGGTAATCCTGAAGCCGCTAGATTATCTGGTATTCCGGTTAACAAATATAGAGTCTTAGCATATTTCTTATCAGCAGCTTTCGCAGCACTTGGTGGTGTATTCCTTGCAGCACGTGTTGGTACCGCACAGGTTAATGCAGGTGGAGCGTATTTAATGCCAGCGGTTGCCGCTGCATATATTGGTTTCTCTGTTGCAGGTGCAGGAAAAGCAAATGCATTAGGAACCTTAGCTGGAGCAGTGCTTGTTGGTATGCTAGAGAATGGTCTTATCATGATGTCCGTTCCATACTATGCTATGGATATTATCAAGGGTGGTGTATTGGCGATTGCTTTGGCGTTAACTTATTCAAGAACTAAGAAGTAAGTATGATATCAATACAATACATAGAATTTAACAAATCAACACTCTGTATCCGAGGATGCAGAGTGTAAAAATTCTTATGGAGAAAGGTGATACGATATGTCGCGTTTTGAAACTTATTTTTTAATGAAAACAGAAGATATTGAAGCATATGTTCAGGAGAAATTAGCTTTCTTTCCTGCGGATGCAACCATAGACTGCAAAGAAATTGGTGATGGAAATCTTAATTATGTATTCCGATTAGTGGACACAAATACCGGTAAATCAGTCATTGTTAAACAGGCTGGTGAAGTTACCAGAATTTCTGCAGATATGAAGCTTTCTACCGATAGAGGAAGAATTGAAGCTAATATACTAAAAATTCAAGGACAGTATGCACCTGGATTGGTTCCAGAGGTATATCTGTACGACGAAGTAATGTGTGCAATGATCATGGAGGATATGGTTGGGCATACAATGATGCGTAAAGGCTTAATTAATCATGAGATATATCCTAAATTCGCAGAGGATATTACGACATTTTTAGTAAATACACTTCTTTTGTCCACGGATGTAGTTATGGGGCATAAAGACAAGAAGGAAAATGTAAAAAGCTTTATTAATCCTGACTTGTGTGAAATTAGTGAGGATTTAGTCTATAGTGAGCCATTTATTGATTATAATAATAGAAATAATGTATTTGCCCCAATAGCAGATTTTGTTAAGAAAGAGTTATATGAAGATAAGGCACTTCATTTAGAAGCAGCAAAATTAAAGTTTGAATTTTTAAACAATGCTCAGGCATTAATACATGGTGATTTGCATACCGGTTCAATCTTCATTAATCAAGAACATATCTATGTATTTGATCCAGAGTTTGCTTTCTATGGTCCAATGGGTTATGACATAGGTAATGTAATTGCCAATATGTTCTTTGCTTGGTGTAATGGTGATGCTACGATTGAAGATGAGCATAAGAAAGCAGAGTTCTGCGGATGGATTCTTAATGCTATCGAAGAAATAGTAGACAAGTTTATTGCAAAATTCAAAGTATGTTATAAAGAGAATGTAACGGATACCATGGCTAAGACAGATGGATTCCTGGAATGGTACCTTGGAACAGTTCTGGCTGATACAGCGGCGGTTGCAGGCTTAGAATCCATCAGACGTACCGTTGGTATGGCTAATGTAAAAGATATTACATCGATACCAGATCTTGATAAACGTGCAAGAGCAGAAAAAATTGTAATTACCTTAGCTAAGAAATATATCATGAATAGAGATAGCTTCTTATCTGGAGCTGACTATAGAAAAGCTATCGAAGAAGCAATTGCAAAATTCTAATAAAATAGAAATTATTCTAGCGAAACCAGTGTGATAATTACAAACTTAACATAATTATGTATTTCAAAAAAGAAAGCTTGTAATTAATATGGAAAGGATGAGACAACATGAGTACAAAAAAGTCTATTTTAGATTATGATACCGTAGCCTTGGATGATGAGAAAAGTGCATTGGTTATAATTGACCAGACACAGCTGCCATATAATACAGAAATACTTAGTCTGACAACCCAGAAAGAGATTTGGAATGCAATTTATCTGCTTCAGGTAAGAGGGGCACCAGCGATTGGTGTTGCTGCTGCAATTGGTATTTATCTTGCAGCAAAAGAGATTAAGGCAGAAACCTATGAAGAGTTCTATGAGCAGTTTAAAGATGCAAAGGATTACTTAGCTTCCGCTCGTCCTACAGCAGTTAATTTGTTCTGGGCATTAAACCGTATGGATGACGTTGTAAAAGCGAATTCAGATAAAACTGTTTCAGAGCTGAAAGAGATCTTACATAAGGAAGCAGTGGAGATTAGAGAAGAAGATATTTGGGTTTGTACTCAAATCGGCGAATACGGATTATCATTAGTTAAACCAGGTGACGGTCTTTTGACACATTGTAATGCAGGACAGTTAGCTACCGTAAAATATGGCACAGCTACAGCGCCGATGTATCTTGGACAAAAGAAGGGTTACAACTTTAGAGTGTTTGCTGATGAAACCAGACCCCTTTTACAAGGTGCAAGACTTACTGCTTATGAATTACACGAATCAAAGATGGACGTAACTCTAATCTGTGATAATATGTCTGCTACTGTTATGAAAAATGGTTGGATTAATGCGGTATTTGTAGGGTGTGATCGTGTCGCGGCAAATGGAGATACAGCCAATAAAGTTGGTACCTCAGTGGTTGCTACCGTTGCAAAGCGATATAATGTTCCTGTATATATCTGTGCACCTACTTCTACTATAGACCTGAATACACAAACAGGGGCTGATATTCATATTGAAGAGAGACCAGCAGAAGAAATTACAGAAATGTGGTACAAAGAGCGTATGGCTCCAGAGGGAGTTAAGGTATTTAATCCTTGCTTTGACGTAACTGATAATGATTTAATCGCTGGAATCATAACTGAGTATGGTATTGCAAGAGCGCCATATAGTGAATCCTTAAAAGAAATTTTTGCAAAAAAAGCAGCTGCTAAAGCAAAAAAATAAATACTATATAAAAATGGGAGACGCACGCAAAAGCGCCTCCCATTTTTATATATGGCAGATAATTAAAAGTAAAATTACTATTGTATACAATAGAAAAGAGGAAGAAACTCGCTATACTGTTTCTTCCTCTTTAAATTATTTTTTACATTCGTAGTATGTTACATTGTTATCGGCTAAAAATTTTATCCACTCTTGATCAAGCTGTTTATCGGTTAGAAGCCCGGTAATACTATTGAAATTACAGATATTAATAAAGGAGGTCTTATCAAACTTAGAATGATCAGCAACCACGTAAATATTATTGCTGCGGGTTAATAGCTTTTGTCGTATCTCGGACATTCCTTCGTTTGAATCTGTAATACCATGAACTTGAGAAAGTGATCGACAAGACATAAAAGTCTTGTCCACGTAATAATTGTCTAAGGATTGCAGAGCGCTTCTTCCGGTAAAGGACATACTACCTGGACTGTAAGTACCTCCTATAGAAATAAGGCGAATATCTGGACAATCGGTAAGAAGATTTATCACTTTTAAAGAATTCGTTAAAATGGTAAGACGCATATCTTTAATAGCTCTTGCAATAAATAATGCAGTGGTGGAGGCATCCAGGAAAATGGAATCTCCATTATGTATAAGTTCCTTACATTTAGCAGAGATTAGTTGTTTGCTTTCCGTATAGGCTGTTTCACGAATAGATAGCTCCACCTCGTTTTGTACACCATCCTGAATAAAGGCACCACCATAAGTACGAATAAGAAAACCCTCATCCTCCAAGGTCTTTAAATCTCTTCGAATGGTTTCTTCCGTTACAGAGAAAAAATCAGCTAGTTCTGATACAACTACACTTTTTTTCTCTAATATTATATCTTTGATTTTTGCTTTTCTTGTTATTGCAAGCATTTCATCCACCCCGATTCGCATAAAAAATTCTTTGTTCTTTTTGTATTTTATATATTTAAGGAATACCCTTTTGTTGTAGGCGTATTCTCTTAATTACTTTGCAATATATTATTGCATATTTTTAAGTACATGTAAAGAAATATTATAGAAAGCTATTAATATTTACGTAAAAACACAAAACAACACAAATAAAAGCAAGGTAAAACCGATAATATACAAAACAATACATTGACAAAACCACATAAATATAGTATGATTTCATCATAAACAAAAAAGAAGTAAAGAAGGTGATTATAATATGATGGTTCAAGGTGTTAAATATCCATCCGATTTTGAAGCTAAAAAAGCAATACTAGAAGTAGGAAAGCGGATGTATATGAAAGGTTTTGTTGCTGCGAACGATGGAAATATCAGCTGTAAGGTTGGACCCAATGCAATATGGACAACACCAACCGGTGTCTCAAAAGGTTTTATGACACTGGACATGCTGGTTAAAATCGATATGAACGGCAAGATTCTTTCGGGAACTCACAAACCTTCATCTGAAATAAAGATGCATCTTAGAGTATATCAGGAAAATCCGGAGGTTAGAGCTGTAGCGCATGCGCATCCACCTGTAGCAACCTCATTTGCTATTGCAGGAATTAGCCTGGATAAAGCAATTCTTCCGGAGGCAGTAGTGCAATTAGGCTCTGTACCGATTGCTCACTATGCAACACCAGGTACACAGGAAGTCCCGGATTCCATTGCACCATTTTGCCGGACTCATAATGGAGTATTGTTAGCAAATCACGGTGCTTTAACTTGGGGAAAAGATATCTTTGAAGCATTTTTCCGATTAGAGTCAATTGAGTATTATGCGACCGTATTAATGTATACGGAAAGAATTATTGGAAAGCAAAATGAGCTGTCCTGTTCACAAGTGGATGATCTCTTAGTGGTACGTAAAAATCTTGGTATTACACAAGGTGGAGTTCCACCCTGTGCTGTGAATGCCAGCAATACCAGAGATGTTGTATCCTCCGTCCCGGCGGAAACGACTACAACAATGAGGAATAATGAAGTTCCTTTACAAGGTGTTACATCGTTAGTACGTCCTGTATCTAAAACCGAAACTACTAATATAGGTTGCGGTTGTGGAGGTACCTTGATGAAGGCAGCAGAAGCAAAAGTTACCAAAGAACAGAGTAAAGAAGACATAATTGCTGAAGTAGTACGCCGTGTGACAGAACAAGTCACAAGCCAATTTAAGGGGTAGTGTGAGCTGCGAAAGCATGGAGGTAGAAATGGAATTTGGAGCAAATGAAATTAGTATGATTGTTAATCAGGTTCTAAAGAATCTTGAAATCAATAATCCAAGACTTTTAGCGAGTAAAACATTCCCTAATTATGATAATGGTAACTATGGTGTTTTTGAAAAAGCAGAAGATGCCATTGAGGCTGCATATAAGGCACAGAAGATTTACATAGAGAAGTATCAGTTAAAAGACAGAAAAAGATTAGTAGATGCAATTCGTAAAGTGACTCGTGAAAATGTTGAGACACTGGCTAGGATGGTACGTGATGAAAGTAAGATGGGACGTTATGAGGATAAGATTCAGAAACATCTTGCCGTAATTGATAATACCCCTGGTCCGGAATGTTTGACCACAGATGCTATCTCTGGAGATAGCGGTTTAATGATTGAAGAATATGCACCTTTTGGAGTGATTGGAGCTATAACACCGGTAACTAATCCCACAGAAACTATTATTAACAATACAATTAGTATGATTTCCGGTGGTAATACCGTTGTTTTCAACGTTCATCCTAGTGCAAAAAATGTATGTGCCTATTGTTTACAGATGATTAATAAAGCAATTATTGAAAATGATGGTCCAGCCAATCTGATTACAATGGCAAAAGAACCTACCATGGATACTGTAAATATAATCTCCTCCAGCCCAAAGATTCGATTAATGGTTGGTACCGGTGGAACACCTATGGTAAATGCACTTTTAAGATCCGGTAAAAAGACAATCGGCGCAGGAGCAGGCAATCCCCCTGTTATCGTAGATGAGACAGCAGACATTAAAAAAGCAGCAAAAGACATCTTTTATGGAGCCTCCTTCGATAATAATTTATTATGCCTTGCTGAGAAAGAAGTATTTGTTCTAAAAGAGGTAGCGAATGATTTTATCTACCATATGGTAGAAGAAGGCGCGTTTTTATTAAATGGTGTACAGCTTGAAGAAATCTTAAAACTTGTATTCCTCTATGATGGGGAATATAAAGTGAATAAGAAATGGGTTGGACAGGATGCTGGAAAAATGCTGGAAGCAATAGGGATACCAGGCAAATTAGATGTGAAATTACTGATTTGTGATGTAGCACATGATAATCCATTTGTGCTGGTAGAACAATTAATGCCAGTACTTCCGATTGTTCGATGCAATAATCTGGAGGAAGCAATTCAATATGCATTAATTGCCGAGGATGGCAATCGTCATACGGCGTCTATGTTCTCAAAAAATGTTGATCACATGACAAAATTTGCACGAAAAGTTGAGACAACCATCTTTGTTAAGAATGGATGTACTTTGCAAGGGGTAGGCATTGGCGGTGAAGGTCATGCAACTATGACAATCGCAGGTCCAACCGGAGAAGGAATCACTTGTGCCAAGAGTTTTACAAGACGCAGAAGATGTATGCTGGCAGATGGCGGCCTTCGTGTAATCTAAGGAGTAAACAGCAGAGTAGACAGCTTGAACATAGTTTAGAAAGAGGTATGAAATGGCAATTGGATTTCTGGAGTGTGCAGGATATGGTGCTTTACTCTATGCAATGGATAAGGCATGTAAAGCGGCAGACATAATAATTCTAGGAATAGATACCATTAACCCTAAAGATACAAGTGCATTTATTCCATTAACCACACAGGTCAAATTTGAAGGCAGCATTTCAGATGTTAAAGTTGCGATTGAAGTCGCAAAGGAAGCAGCTCTTAGGTTTAATGAGGAAAAAGAAGTAATTACTTCAATGATCGAACTACCCTATGAAGGTGTCGATAAGCTTGCACGTATTACAAAAGTAAAATTTAAAACAAGCAAATTATAGCAAAAAAAAACAAAAAATATAACAAAAGAAAAATATAACAATAAAATATAAAAAGACATTACAAAATAAAATTATTATTGGAGGTAAATTATTATGTCAGCAATTGGAATGATCGAAACAAGAGGTTTAACTGCATCAATAGAGGCAGCAGATGCAATGCTCAAGGCAGCAGATGTAGAATTAGTGGGAACAGAGAAAATTGGTTCTGGTTTAGTAACTGTTATTGTTAAAGGTGAAGTTGGCGCTGTGAAAGCTGCAACCGAATCCGGTATGGAAGCAGCATCAAGACTTGGAGAATTAGTTGCAGTTCATGTAATCCCAAGACCACACGCTGATATTGCTAAAATTCTTCCTGCCATCAAATAATAAGGGGTTGTTAACTTGAAACGAAACGCAATAGGCGTAGTTGAAGTAAATTATTTCGCTAACTCTGTCATTGTTGTTGACGCGATGATGAAAGCGGCTGAAGTGGAGCTGGTTAGCTGCCACAAAACCCTTGGCGGAAGAATGGTACATACAATCGTAGCTGGTGAAACCTCGGCGGTAAATGCGACAATAGAAGCTGCGAATGCGGCGGAAAGTATCATTGGTAAGGATAATTTAAAGGTTGCAGTCACAATAAGCAATCCTCATCCTGAGATTATGAAATTATTAAATCTCATTAATGCAAAGGTAAAGTGAGTAAATCACGATACCCCTGGCTATAAATGGCTGGTAAGCTATTAGAAAGGTGGTACATAATGGCAACAGAAAGCACAGAAACAAAAGCAGTTAAGACAAGTAAATCAGGTATGCAGGCTTTAGGAATGATAGAAACCAGAGGTCTTGTAGCATCTATAGAAGCAGCAGACGCTATGTTAAAAGCTGCCGCAGTGGAATTAGTTGGTTCAGAGAAAATTGGTTCAGGCTTAGTTACAGTTTTGGTCCAGGGCGATGTAGGTGCTGTGAAAGCAGCAACAGAAGCTGGATCAGAAGCAGCATTAAGACTTGGTGAATTAGTTGCTGTTCATGTAATCCCAAGACCACATAATGGTGTTGGATCAATTCTTCCATTTATTAAATAATGATAACTATACAGAACTAAGCTCAAAAACCTGCGATTCTCTTGCTGTTTGGCTCTAAATATTTTTCTTGGTTCTGAATTGTTACAAATAATGCTAGAAATTAGGTGCTATAAGTTCAACATAAGAGACAGCTTAGGAAAGACAGAAGGAAATTTATTTTACTAATCGATAAAAGCTTATAGTACCTAATCTCAATAGAAGTAATTAGTTAAAAAAAACATGTTATTCCCCATTTAGTGCCTGCATAATCCCCCCCCAATAACTGACATATGCAGGCACGTTCTTTAATGAGACAAGAAGAGGTAAGGCTATGAATTACGATAAGGTATTCGTTGAACAGGTAACAAAGCTGGTAATACAAAGTTTGCAGAATTTTTCAGAGACTAGAACTGAGGTGCCGGTTGGTATTTCTGCAAAGCATGTGCATTTAAACAGAAAACATGTGGATATATTATTCGGTGAAGGATATCAGTTAACCCATATGAAACCGTTAAGCCAGCCTGGACAGTTTGCAGCCAACGAAACGGTGGAATTGATTGGACCGAAAGGAACACTTTCTAAAGTAAGAGTACTTGGACCGGAACGATCACATACCCAAGTTGAGGTTGCAATGTCTGATGCAAGAAAGCTGGGAGTTAAGCCCCCTGTTAAAACCTCCGGAGATATTATTGGATCTGTTGGAATTACCCTTCGTGGTCCAAAGGGTGAAGTTACAATTAGTGAAGGAGTTATAATTGCTGATAGGCACATACATATGACCCCGGAAGAAGCAAGACAATTTAATGTTATGGATGGACAGAAAGTTAATTTACTAGTATCAGGTGATAAGGGTGGCATATTACATAATGTATGTATTCGTGTCAGCTCGAAGTACGCTTTAGATTGTCATATTGATACAGATGATGCGAGTGCTTTTCAAATACAACAGGGGCAGCTGGTAAGTATAATAAGAGAAAACAAATAGATAATTGTGAATATAAGACAGATTAGTGTTTCATACACCTAGATAAAAATATACCACAAATATTTATCTAAAATAAAGCAGAGAGGGAGAGAAGGATGATTATTGGTACAGTAAAGGGTACAATCGTTTCTACGCGAAAATGTAGTAATCTGGTGGGTTATAAGCTACTGCTTATTGAACCGTATTATGGAGAGAAATCCAAAATCTTTGTAGCGGCAGACACTTTAGGTGCAGGAATAGGCGAGTTAGTACTGATTACCACAGGTAAAACAACACAATTTGCGATAGATAGGTCTGCTCCTTTGGATGCTATAGTTGTTGGTATTATAGATGCACCACCACAAGCAGAAATCTAATACGAAGGTTAGGCATGGTAGTTAGTACTAATATGAATAATCAGGGCTGACTTTTCATAAAGTACAGCCCTTTTCTTATAAATAATGCAACTTCATTGTACAAGGTAGAAGTCTTATTAATATAGTTTGAATATTTTGTGCGGATGCATCACTTATCAGGCATTGGCAGAATGGAGATTTTATGAGCAAAGCAGTAATAAAGGTTTTGGCAGTAGCAGACCCTGCAGTTGCAGTGTATGTTGATAAAAAGTTAAATCTACTGGATCAATTTGAAGAAGAGGTTCAATTTGATGTAGTGCCCTGGGCAGAATATTATAAAACGATGCTTGCGGTATTTGCTGGAAAAGCATCCTACGATGTTATTATGGTTGCGGGACATCTCTGGTTACGTGACTTTGCTGAAAAAGGTTACTTGGAACCTCTTGAATTAGAAGAGGAAGACATTCTGCCTGTCATTCTGCAGGAAATGAAGTTTAAGAATAAAACATACTTATCCCCATCCTTCTGTGATGGACATATGGTGGTATACCGTAAAAGCCTCCTAAAGGAGAAGTACGGAAAGCTATTTGATAATGTTATTACACCTGCTGAATACATAAAAGCTGCTAGAGTCCTCGGTTCAAACAGCGAGCTGACAGCGGTTGCCATGAAGGCGCACCCTTCTGAAATATTTACGGATGCACTTCCCTTCTTAAGAATGGGTGGTACGGATGTATATGATAAGGAATCCCTTGAGGTTTCATGCAATAATTCAGAAGTAGTCAAAGGCTTAGAAGCGTATTGCGAATTAAGAAAATATGCAGCGCTGGATACTGATACCTACGGCAACGAACAGATTGTTACAGCAATTCAACAGAAGAAAACTGCCATGGCAGTCACCTGGAGCGGACAATTAGGTGTGGTATATACAGACTCCTGCGTGGAAAAAGACGATATGGGCTTCACTACCTTCAACACTGCCTGGAATGTGACCTGGTCCTTTGCCATCAGTGCCAACAGTAAGAATAAAGAAAAAGCAAAAAAACTCCTGCATTTCCTGCGTTCTCCGCACATAGATAAAATTGCTGGCGCGCATAGCGGAGCACCCATTCGCAGACAGAGTTATATCGATGGATTATCACAGTATCCCTGGTATGAATGCCAGTTAAGCATGTTTGATAATGCAAAACCAATCCCCAGTATAGTAGCAGCAGGTGATAAGAATAATGCATTTTATGAAGAGATCACAAATGCTTTTACAGGTAGAAAATCAGCAAAGGCAGCAATGTCTGATACAGAACAACGTATTAATCAAATCGACTAAAACAGTAGCATTTAACACAAGCAGATTGGAGCTGTTATGAGAATAATTATTATTGGAGGAGTAGCGGCAGGTATGTCAGCGGCTTCCAAGATTGCCAGAATGGATAAAACATGTGAAGTAGTTGTTTACGAGAAAGGTGGATTTCTTTCATATGGAGCCTGTGGACTTCCCTACTATGTAGGTGATTATAATGATGATTACCGACGTATGATCGCACGTACGCAAGAGAAATTCAGTGAGGCAGGTATTGAAACCCATTTGTATCATGAAGTTGTGAAGGTAGATGTTGAGAAAAAGCAGATATTCATCAATAACCTGAAAGACAAAACCATGTTTATAGATAAATATGATAAGTTGATGATAGCCACAGGTGCAGCCTCCCTAGTACCTCCCTTCCCAGGAGTTGATCTGTTAGGGGTTCATGTGTTAAAAACTCTGGAGGATGGAATCTTCTTAAAGGAATACGCAGCAAATCCAGAAATTAAAAATGTGACCATTGTCGGCGGTGGATACATAGGTATTGAATGTGTGGAAGCATTTTTAAGCCTTGGTAAAGAAGTAAGGCTAATTGAAGCTGCGGGCAGAATTCTAACTCCCTTTGATGAAGAATTATCCGAGCTAGCCCAGAAAGAAATAGAAAAGCATGGTGTGAAAGTTCATCTGAATGAAAAGGTAAAAGCTTTTCATGGAGCCAGTAAGGTGAATCAAATTGAGACCGATAAGGGTATGTACAATACAGACCTTGTAATCGTTGCTATTGGTATTCGTCCAAGCACAGAGTTCCTCAAAGATACAGGAATACGAATGGCAAAGAACGGAGCGATCCTTGTAGACAGAGAGCTTAGAACTTCCATTGAAGATATCTATGCAGCAGGTGACTGTATTCTGGTGTATAACGAAGCGATGGAGGAAGATAGCTATCTGGCACTTGGCACTGTAGCGAATAAATGCGGACGTATTGCGGGTGCTAACCTGGCAGGAGAACATCAGAAATTCATTGGTGCTCTGGGTTCTGCAGCAATTAAAGTCTGCAACCTTGAAATGGGACGAACAGGTCTTGGAGAAGCAGATGCGAAACGTCTGAAGAAAAAATATAAAACAGTTATTGTTCAAGCGAACGATCATCCAGCCTATTACCCTAATCCTACACCAATTACCATTAAAGTTATCTACGAAGCTGGTACGCTAAAACTGTTAGGTGCTCAGGCTTGCGGCGAAAAAGGTGCTGTTATGAGAATAGATTCCTTTGCAGTAGCCATTCATGCCGGTATGACCACGGACGAATTAGGTATGACGGATCTCGTATATGCACCACCATTTTCTGGTGTATGGGATGCAATTCAAATTGCATGTAACCTTGCAAAGTAAAGGCACGAAAGGAGTAATCATGAGCAAGTTAATGTCACTCACACAAGCAGTGGAACTCATTCAGGATAATGATATCGTAGGAATAGGCGGTAATGCCCTGCATCGTGCACCTATGGCTTTGGTTAATGAGATTGCAAGGCAGAAGAAGCAAAACTTACAACTGGTAAAGACCGCGGGTGCCATGGATGTGGATCTACTTTGTCTCGCTGGATGTGTTCGTAGTGTCGATGCAGGCTTTATTAGCTATGAAACAGAATATTCTCTTGCAGGACATTATAGAAAAGCAGTACAGGACGCAACAGTGAAAGGCAACGAGCATGCCTGTTACACCGTTATATCTGCTTTAAGGGCAGCCAGTATGGGAGTAGGATTTATGCCAGTTAGAGGTTTGCAAATCAGTGATCTGATAGAGGCAAACGATTATTTTACCAAGATACAGGACCCTTTCACAGGAGAGCTGGTAACAGTGGTGAAGGCAATAAGACCGGATGTCGCAATTATTCATGTACAAGAAGCGGATTGTAATGGAAATGCAAGAATTACCGGCCCAAAATATGAGGATGTTCTGTTCTCCAGAGCTGCAAAACAGGTAATTATATCAGCAGAAACAATTGTACAGGAGAACACCTTTGCCTTCTCCAAAGAAAAAGCGGACATACCACATTTCTTAGTAGCAGCAGTTATTCACGCTCCAAAAGGTGCAGCACCCTGTTCCTGTCCTTCTAAGTATGATATTGATCGAAAACAGCTGGATGAGTTTAAAGCAATAAAAGATAGAGATGAACTAGAAAAGTATTTGGATAAATATAAAGCAAAAGAATTTAAAAGATAAGGGGGAATACAGAATGTTATATAAAACAGCTGAAAGCAGTCCATTACATAGTAATAGCTCACGCCCCTGCGATATCATGGTCTGTGCCATGGCAAGATTGATAAAGGATAAGGATATTGTATTTCACGGTGTATCTTCTCATATGCCTATGATTGCTTTATTGCTTGCAAAGGCACTTCATGCGCCACATGCGGTACATCTGAATATTCCGGGCGGTGTAGACCCAAAACCCAGAATGCTTATGAAACATACCAGTGCTGGAGCCGAATTATTTGAAAACAGTGTCTCGGAATTCCCCTTGGCGGAAGTATTTGACCTATCCATGAGAGGCGGACTGGATGTTGCTTTCTTGAGTGGAATTCAGTTTGATGTTCAGGGCAATGTGAATGCCTCGGTAATCGGAGACTATCATAAACCTAAAGTTCGTATGCCCGGAGGAGCAGGCAGTGCAGTACTGATTCCAACAGCAAAAAGAGCTATTATCTGGCGTACGAAGCATGATATCAGAACCTTTGTTAAAAAAGTGGATTTTGTCACCACCAAAGGAAATATAGATCGCATTGTTACACCGCTTTGTATCTTTAAGTACCAAGACGGAGAACTTGTACTTGATACCATACATCCAACCTCAAGTTTAGAAGAAGTCATAGCTAATACAGCATTTGAAATTAGGAATACGAGGGTTGAGTATACACCAGTGCCTACCAGCGAAGAAATGATGATGTTGAAGAGAATAGACACCAAAGACTACAGAAATATTGAATTCTAGAGGAAAAGGATTAGATGTTAAGAAAGAGGTAAAAGTTGTACGCATGCATACATAATGCGAAGCACACTTAGCACAAATGATAGATGCGTAGAAAAATTTACGCAGAAATGGAGTGAAATATGCAGATGCAAAGAGTAAACTCGGTTACCACCAGTTTTTTTGGAAAAGGTTCCATCTGTCAGCTTCCAGAGGAATTAGAAAAAAGAAATTTAAAGCGTGCGCTAATTGTAACCGACAAGTTTCTATATGAGTCCGGAACTGCAACTCGTGTGGGAGATGAGTTATTAAAGGCTGGAATAGAATATGCTATATATTATAATGTACTTCCTAATCCAACGGTGGATATTATCAAAGAGTGTATTACGGCAGCAAGAACCCTGGAGGTCGACTTATTGGTAGCAGTCGGTGGTGGTTCCCCCATTGATACCTCTAAGGCTGTAGGAATCGTTCTAAGCAATGGTGGAGAAATTGAGCAGTATGAAGGTGTTAATAAATCCAAGAACCCTTCGATTCCAATCGTAGCGGTTAATACGACAGCAGGAACCGGGTCAGAAGTAACCTGCTTCTATGTTGTAACTAATCCAAGAACCCATTCAAAAATGGTTATGGTAGATACCAATTGTATGGTAAGTATCGCCATTAATGATTCTGACTTTATGTTATCCATGCCCAAGAAGTTAACTGCAGCCACGGGTATGGATGCCATGACACATGCAATTGAAGCAGTGTTATCCAGAGATGCATCTCCGTTAACGGATAAGGACGCTTTGTGGGCGATTCGAACAATTAAAGACTTTCTTCCCCGAGTTGTTATGAATGGAAATGATGTGGAAGGCAGAGATATGATGGCATACGCGGAATATACAGCAGGCATGGCATTCTCCAATAGTGGACTTGGTATGGTGCATGCAATGGCACATTCCCTAGGCGGTCTATATAATCTTCCTCATGGTGTTTGTAATTCCATATTGTTACCTTATGTTATGGAGTTTAATGGCAGATCTGCAGAGGTACAGAAGCGATATAAATTAATAGCGGACGCCTTAGAGATTCAGGGCAGCAGAGAAATGACACCACAGGTAGCTACGACAGCATGTATTGAATACATAAAGAACCTATGCAGACAGGTGGAAATACCAAAGAGTTTTAAAGAGTTTAATGTAAAAAAAGAGGACTTTAATGCCTTAGCTGACCTATCTATGGTGGATACCTGTATGCCATCTAATCCGGTTCAGCCGACCAAGGAAGAAGTTGTTACGATATATAATTTAGCTTGTCAGTAAGGGTTTCAGCGAAATAGCAAATTATTAAGAGTAATTTAATTGCTAATAGGGGAGATGTACAATATTATTTAATCAATAATATGAAACATCTCCCCTATATGTGCGCCCGGCGGGCGCACGTTCTAACGGGTGCAAGTCCCGAATCCGCCCGGTAGTGGGAAGGATATAGCCAAAAGGCAAGGGTGTCCATCGTGAAGTGGAATCTGAAGGAAGCTGGATACGGGGAACATACTAATCAGTGGGCAAATCTCTGGTCTGACCTACAGAAATTACATCAGGCTATGCATGAGGGTAAGGCTGCATATCAAGTCGAAGCCCAATAAATTAGATAATAAAAAATTATTTGTTATAAATATACATAAATCTACAAAAAATATGTTTATTTTTATGAGTGAAAACTTGTTTACAATTTTTTGAAATACTGGTAATATAAAAACAGATTTATCTGGTAAGTATTTTTTGATTTCCCATTAATTAACATTTCTGATTTATCATTATCGTTTTATTCTTATCTTTCATCCAAATCAATTTCTTACATAATCCAAACAGTTATAAACATATTTATTTTTAAGTTTGATTCATTCACTGGATTAATTGTGTTACGAAGTTATAAATTTATTCAAGCTAAATCATATTTGGAGGGATTATAATTTCATGTAATCTAAGTCTTTCTATAACCATATAAAAATTTTAAGTAATTGAAATACGCGACTAAATCATATTGGAAGAAGGTGTTTATTTATTGAAAATAGCATTTTGGAGCAATGACAACGAAAAGTGTCAGGTTTCAGCAAATCTAGCAGCCATCTGTGTTGCAACGGTAATTCGCTATCCATATTCCGTCATGGCAATAGAGAATAGTCTATGTAGTAACAATCTCGGTAAGGCATTTTTAGGAAGGTCAAATCTAAATCTATTTTGTGATTCGGGAACAAATTATTACGATGGAGGTGGGTTAGAAGGGTTAATCCGTAAAATTTATCGTGGTGATTTTACCAGATCAATGATGCAGCAATTCAGTAAGGAAATTATTGCAAAACATTTATATTACCTACCACAGAGCAGGGTAATTCATAATGAGATTTTTGATTATGAATTTGATCATTGTATGGAACAACTACTGGAGGTATTAAACGATTTTAGCGATGCAACCTTTTTTAATACTGCAAGTAATCTTCACCTTAGTACAAAAACTATTCTAGATAATTCCGATCTTATCGTTGTTAATCTGTGTCAAAAACAATCAATTCTTGAGGATTTCTTTCTTAATTATTCTTCTCTGCTTCCCAAATCTATTTTATTACTAAGTAATTATGATAATCATACAAAATTGCATGCAAGATATTTAATCAGTAAATATGGGATTAACCCAGAAAATATAGTTGTTTTACCAAGAAATGAAGCTTATGAAACAGCCTATAGTAACGGGGATGTTGTTGAGTTTATTTCTCGTAACTATAACGGTTCTAAGGAAAATCCAAATTATATTTTTATGAATTCTGTGAAGAAGTCCACAAGTATTATTGTTAGAAGAGCTGTGGAATTAGCAAGGCAAAAGGAGCTAATGTGTCTGCAATAATGTTAATTCGAATTGTAGGTTTCCTCCTATTGGGTACATTTTTGTTTGCCTGCCTGTTGTTCCTTATTGGGGCGACAGGAGGTAAATACTTAAAAAGAAAGAAACAAAAGTCTTCACAGATAATGACTCTTGTATCTAAGAAATGGGTAGTTCTCACGTATTTTGTCACAATATTGCTACTCATGCTAGGTATATCCGTTCTAGTTCATTAATGTAAGTATAAAGCTATTATACTTAATCGTATTGTTATAGAGGTTGATACTTTGGAATTGTACGCATAGGGCATTCGTAAATTGGAGGTGAATATGAGAAGAAAACTAAAACGTACGACGAAGCAATATATGATTGTTGCAGCGCTTTGTATTCTGGTTATGGGCGGTGCAGCAATTGCAACGTCTATAATAATTACAGGGCAGGTCAAGGATAAGTACTCATTACTACTGAAAGATGCATATAGAGAAATGGCAGAAAACAAAAGAACTATTTATATAGCAAATCAGGATATAGCAGCAGGAGAATTGATTACTAATGATAATGTTTTAATTCAAACTGTTTATTCACAACAACCCATAGATACCTTTATTACAGAAGCAGACATTGGAAAAGTGTCTGTAATTCCAATAATGACAGGAACACAACTGCTATCAGGCATGTTAACTGATAAGTCAGTTACCACAGATCAAAGGGAAATGGAATATGAAGTCATTCATATAAATACCAACATTGTTAGTAATGATACAGTAGATATTAGAATTGTATATCCCAATGGTGAAAGCTACGTAGTTATATCAAAAAAGGCGATTAAAGGAGTTCAACCGGAAAGTGCCATCTGTTATTTTTGGCTGAGCGAAGATGAATTATTAAATATGTCAGCTGCTATCGTGGATGCAGGGTTATATCAAGGGTCTAGATTAATTACAGCCAAATATGTTGAGCCAAGTATTCAAGAAGCGTCAATAGTTACCTATACACCAAGTCTTCAAGTAATGTCACTAATCGAAAGTAATCCAGATATTATTGAACTATATACACAGGAACTTAGTGCAGAAGTTAGAAAGTCATTAGAAAATCGTCTTGCTGCAAGTATGAAAGTTGATGTGTTAGCTGCTGCCTGGGACGTATCAAATTATGAATTTAATGATATTAAAGAAGATTTAACCGAAGAAGAACAATCGGTAGCTATCAAACCTAGCGTCATTCCTGATGTTGAAAAAGAAGTTGGAGAGTTGGGAACGGTGGAATATCAACAAGAGCAAATCAGGGATGAGTATATGTTTTATGTAGACGAGGAAGAAGCGAGGGAAGGTGATGTAGAGTATGGCGAATAATATTGTTGCTTACATAGGGATAGAAAACTTTGATTACATTCTATATCTTGCTAGAATCTTATCTAAATTAGACCGTAAAGTGCTTATTTTAGAGAGTAGTAACTCAAAAGCTTTTGAATACGTTTTCCCTTCTGTAAATGGTATTAATGTTAACAAAGAGCCTGTTACTTATCGACATTTAGATTACGGTAAGTTTCCGCTGACAGACGATATTATTAATGTGTATGACGATATATTAATTTCCTATGGAATGAACGGTGATGTTTCAGAGTATTGTACCCGTGTAACTATTGTTTCAGATCCATTTTTACATAATCTAGCTACGACTAAAAATATGATTTCGCAGCTACTCTGCAAAGACAAAACTGTTCTTATAAGGAATATGATTAGCACGAACTATGGCAGCAAAAACATATCAAATGAATTAGAGGGACTGATAGAAAAGGATAAAATTGACTTCGTTTATCTAGATGAGTCAAACCTCGCCAATGCAATTCGGTGTATTTCAGAGCAGTCCGTTGTATTTGTTGCGATAAATAAAGAATTACAATCGTATCTTTTGAAAGTAGCAGGGATGCATTATCCTGATCTAAAAGAAAAAAAGCTGCGGGAAGCGTATAAAGCTGCAAGGAAAGGTGATTAATTGTGAGAATAGTTTTTTGGTCGCCAGTACATGGACAAACAGTCATGACAAGCAATTTTCTTATGGTATCTCTGATAGCAGGAATATTGCTTAAGAAGAAATTACTTATTACTCAAACTCATTTTAGCTTTAATAACCTCGAAGCACCTTTAATAGAAAGTAATTCCAAAGAAAATTCAGCTTATTTTTTAGATATTGGAATTGATGCGCTTATTAGAGATTTTAAGTCAGATAAAATTGTCAAAAAGACAATTGAGAATTGCAGTATTCCTTTAGAAAATACAAATGTCACTCTTCTACCAGGGACAACAAAAACGAATCGAAGTTCTTTTGACTATGAAATGGGTAAAGTAACATCCACTTTATTAAAAAAAATTGAAGAGCATTATGAATTCGTATTTATTGATGCAAGTCCATCAGCAAATAGTTTATCAATGAATTTAATAGATGATGCGGACTTAGTTGTGGTAAACCTGAGCCAAAACATAGGTATTATTGAAATGTTTAAAAAAGAATATAAAGAGAAAATAAGTAGTAAGATTTTTTATTTATTTGGGTCCTATGATAGTAATTCAAAATACAACATTAGCAATATACGGAGAATATATAACGAAATAAAGATAATAAATTCAGGAACAATACCTTATAATACGGCTTTTAAGGATGCGCTTATTGATAGAAATGTTGTAACTTTCGTAAGAAAATGTATTGATAATCCCAAGGAAAGTGAAAAGTATTTTATAAGAAAATCGATAAATACAGCGGAAAAAATAATAAAACTAGCAGGAAGCAAGTAATAAGGGGGCATATAAATGTTCATTGAAAATAATACAATTTATCTTGCTTTGATATCTGCAGTAGCATTACTGGTAATATACTTTGTTTTTAAGAAGGATGTAGAACCTGACGAGGAAGAGTCAGATATTAATGAATATACATTAGAATATCTTAGTGAAAAGTTAAAGATAATTTTTAATGATATACTCAATCAAAATCTCTCCGAGCTCTATATAAGCAGAAAGGCACTAGAAAAAAGAAAGGAACAAAAAGAGAGATTAAATCAGGCAATAAGATCTTGTGCAGAAGGTTATTTAGGTGAGAGAGAATATCTGAAAGATTACATAAAAGATTTAATGCAAAGCAAGCTTAGAATTAATGAAGAAACCATTGATTTTGTGATTCCTTATGAAAATACACCACAACTTACAGAGCTAGATAAATTTGAAATCTTGCTAAACAAATATAAGCAGGATTATGGGTTAGATGCCTTTGGCGAACTTAATAAAACATGTAAGTTTGATCAGGAAAAACAAAATGAAAAAGGGTCGTATTATGAAGTTACAAAAGAGGATATAAATAAATCATATTTGTTCATAAAACCAGTACTTACCTATGTTATTAAGCTGGAGGTTTTGGCACAAAGATTGTTTCAGTTGACGTTCGGCTTTGGTGTGATTGATGACTTAGTTTATCAAAAATCAATTGACAGTATCTTAGGAGGGACAAGCGGTGTAACAGAAGAGCAATATAACTACATGGAAGAAATAATGAAGTCAGAAGATATTACCATCGATAAATCGTATAACAGTATATGGATTGTACTAGGTGGAAGGCCCATAAGGTTGTCTTTTCTTGGATTTGATAGCAGAGAAGAACTTATCAGGGTATGCAAGAATTTATATCGTTATGACAATGTAGGACATCTTACCTCCTCCAGTGGTTATAAATTATCCTATTTACGTAATGGCAGCAGGATTGTTGTAACTAGACCTAAGTTTACAGCCGGATGGTCGTTCTTCATTCGTAAGTTTGAAAGTTCAAAAGGAATGGATATAAATACTCTGGTAAAAGGAGAAAACAAGGAAGCTGTTATTGAATTTGTAGGCTGGGTTGTAAAAGGGATGTTAAACATCATTATATCCGGTGATATGGGGTCTGGGAAAACAACTTTCTTGAAAGAGATACTGAAATATCTTGATCAGCGATATGAAATAAGAACTTTCGAACCAGAGTTTGAGTTATGGCTTAATCAACTATATACCGGCTTAAATATTGTTCCGTTTAGGAAAACAGAAGATGTGAGTATTATTGAAGCGATTAATCTAGGGAAAAAAACAGAGGCAATGATAATGCTTCTCGGTGAAATTAACGATGCAGCGCAAGCAAACGCATTTATAACACTGACACAATCTGGAACAAAGTGTACTATGGCAACCTGTCATACGAATTCACCTTCCAACTTGGTCGATTATTTTCGTAATGCAACGCTGTCAAAGGATGGAATATTTACAAATGAAATGACAGCGGAGGAACAAGTAGCAAACGCAATAGACCTTGATATTCATTGGGAAAAGTCAGCGGATGGTATTAGATATATCAGTTATATCACTGAAATTATACCTTTACCTAGAACTACTGTTGAAACGGGTGATAGCCTTAAAGATATTGCGATACAACTAGGTGTATTGGCAAGGCGTAGAGCCTTTGAAACAAGAGAAATAATTGTGTATGAAAATGGCAAATATGTTTTAAAAAATACTCTTTCAGAAAATTGCATTCAGAGAATAATAAAAAATCTAAGTAATGAGGAGCGGGAGAAGTTTTTATTGTTTCACATAAAAATAGGAGGGGTTGGATGAATGGGCAATTAGTATTTATTATGGCTGCAGCTTTAGTCATCGTTTTGCCTATCACCTTCTATTTGGTTCAAAAGCAAGATAAAAAAGACAAGGCCAAAAACAACATCGGAGCTGCCTTAAGCCAAAAACAAAGAAATCAAATACCCTTATTCCTTTATAAAATGCTAAAAGGGAATGGACTAACTAGAGGGTATACAGAACAAATTAGGCGTAGATATGAAATGATGTACCCAGGAGAAGAAAACGATATTACTATTAATACTGTAAAAACGGTAATAGTTACTTGGGTGATATGTACTATAGCGACAGGAATCATCTTATTAACAGATATAGATTTTAATAATATGGCTGTATCTTTACTCTTAATCTATGTTATTAACACGGAAATTGTAGGGTTTATGGTGATACAAATTGAATTAAAGTTAATGGATGAAATAGCAGCGTTTGTATCAAATGTCCGTCATAATTTTTATATCAATCAAATGGTGGATGATGCCATACTTATCTCAATAAAAGAAGTTAAGCGTTATGAAATGAAGGTACATGCTGAAAAAATATATCGAATAGTGATATCAAGTAATATCAAAAATGAAATAATCAAATATAACTCTTCCATGCATAACAAGTATCTAAAGATGTTTCTGGCTTTATGTATTAATGTGATGGAGTATAGTAATAAATCAATTAACGGAGTTAAAATATTTACGACTAATTTAGACAATTTAAAAAAGGAAATTTCATCTGAAGCTTTAAAAATAAAGAAAATTGGATATAAATTTTCAGGTTTAACTTTTATAACAATCGGTGTTTGTCTACCCCTTAATACAATAAAAAACTACGGTATATCAATGATGCCTGAATTAGATAGTTTTTATAACGGACGATTGGGTGTTTTATATGTAATTGCTACTTTAGTAATCGCTTTATTCATCTATATTTTAAATAATAAGCTTAAAGATATGACAGAACCTGTACCTAAGAATCACTCTTATCTTAAAGGAATAGAGAAGAATTTTATTATTAAAAAAGTACTGGATAATTATGTTGAAAAACATCCGTCAAAACTAGATGCCTTAAAACACAACTTAAAGAGAATAGGTGAAACAGTATCACCAAGGCAACATATTTTACAAAGAATAATTCTGTCGCTAAGCATTTGTATGGTATCCGTGACTTTATGTAATTATTTACACGTGATTAATAGAAATAATATAACTAATAAAGTAATTTATCTTCCTGAAAAAATAGTGTCAGCAAATAATTTGCAGACACAATTAATAAAGGAGACGATACTTAAATATGTGGATGAAAATAAAGATAAGGAGGTTGCGAATAAAGAATTTTTACTTAATCAGATTAATAAGGAAGGAGTGTTTTATAATACCAGAATCAATGAAGGAATTATGGAAGAAGTAATAAAAAAAATAACACTTTATAAAAATGAGTATTTTAAATGGTATGAGTTATTAATTTGTTTGGCATTATCCTTATTTGCATATTATGTACCTTTTCTAATGGTGATATATAAATTGCGAATAATGAAATATAGTATGGAAGATGAGGTAAATCAGTTAAATTCAATCATTTATATGCTAATGTACAACGAACATATAACCGTTAAAGACTTACTAGAGGAAATTGAGTTGTTTTCGGTTATATTTAAGAAATCGATACAGGAATGTATTAATGAGTATAACAGCGGTGAAATTGAAGCCTTAAATAAACTTAAGGAGAAAGAATCCTTTGGTCCCTTTATAAGAATGGTTGATAATTTTATTCGATGTGATGCAATGCCTATTTATAAGGCTTTTGATGAAATTGCCTCTGATCGGGACAATTACCATGAAAGAAGAAAACTAGAGAATGAAATATCAATACAGAAAAGGGCAGATAATGCACAGCTATTGTCCTATATACCAGCAGTATTAGTAATCATATATTTGACTCTGCCATTGGTGATGGCGTGTATGAAAGAGCTGGATACCTTTAGAGAAATGATGGGAAATATATAATTATAAGATTCAGAGGAGAAATAATATGAGAGCAAATAATATAAGTGAGGCTGCAAAAATTTTGATTTATGTAGGGACTGTCCTAATCGTATGTGTATTGTGTGCAGTTGGTTTTAAAATGACAAATGAGGGTAAATCCGCTGTCAATGCAAGTGCCAGTAATCTTAATGGCATGACAAGTCAATACAGTGATATTGATAAATCAATTTATGACGGTGCGACAGTACAAGGAAGTCAGGTGGTTAATGTTATAAAAAATACAATTAATACAGGAGAATACTTGGCGGTAAGAGTTAGTACAAAAGCTGCTACTAACAGAGACTATAATTATGTTTTTGTTCCAGGTGCTTCAGGAGCCGCTTCGTCCTTAGGCACTAAAGTGTCAGGTGCTGCAGATACACAACTTACTGAAAGTAAGGCTGCTAGTCATTACATAAATGAAAATGCATCTTTTGATGGTAAGGTATATAAAGATGCAAATAATATAATCATTTGTATCGAATTTACGCAAAACTAAGAGGCAGCAGATGAGAGGTATGTTTCTAAGTGAAGCAGTTAAAATATTACTTATGGTTGCAACGGCCCTTGTAGTTTGTATATTGTGTACAGTAGGTTTTAAAATAACAAACAATGGTAAATCAGCAACTACTACAACTTTTAATCAATTTACACATATGACAAATCAATATAGTGATATAGAACTGAAGTTATTCGAAGGAAGTACTGTTCCCGGTAGTGAAGTTAGAAGTTTGATAAGGAAAATGGTTGATAACGATTATTTTGTTTCAATCGAAGTAGTAACACTGGACGGTTCATCAAGATCTTATAATTATATTTATGACCATAATGATTTTAGTTTGAACAAAGAAGGAGCCGATACGGAAGCTCCAAGGGTGAGGTCTGAATCTGCGTATATAAGTGAAATGGGTAATTTTGTTTGTACTACGCATAAAGGTGTAAATGGAAATATTGTTTGCTTAAGGTTTGAGCAAAAATAAGGAAGGTACAAGATGAGAGTTAACAATATTGAAAAGGCTACGTACATATTAATTTTAGCGGCTTCAACAATTATTACCTGTGTAATTGTTTGGATAGGGTTTACTGCCATGAATACAGGCAAGGAGTTAGCTTTCTCTGCTAACGAGCAAATTGCTAAGTTAAACAATGACATAAAAGATAGTGGAATCACAAAGTTTGATAAGGAAGAGGTTCAAGGCTCGGAAATAATTAATTTTATCAAAGAATATTTAGGTGATTATTCTGAGGGTGAAACAGGAGAAATTTATATTAGTGTTAAAACGAATAATTCTGAACATAAATATATGAATGGAGCATATATTGACTACTTTTATGACTTTACTGATACGGAGTATTATATAAAGCCAACAGGTCTCTTTCGTGGGGAAGTCATAATAAATGAAAATAAAGTGATTCTAGGCGTAAAGTTTGAGCAAAAATAGAGAGGATTATGTTTAGCTAATTTACTGCCGGTTATCTTGGCAGTAGGGAAAGATAAGGTGACGATATGTTTAAGGTTAACAATATGATATATCTCGCTTTTTCTGCATTTATTTTTTGTATTGGCGTTTACTTACTATTAAATAATGCTATAGAGTATCGAAAAACACTTACTATTCTAAGAGAAAGTTATAAAGAGCAAGAGGTGTTGGAACAGGAAAATAGAGATAACGTGGATATCATAACTTATGGGGAGCTAATAGCAACACTATATAATGAATTAGATTACAATATAAAAATAAATGATATTGTTATTGAAAGGAATTCCTATGACCCAGAAGATCTTCAAAATAATGAAATAGTAAACGCCAACTATAAAAAAAGTTATATGTATAACAATAATGGGGAAATTATATTTATTACTTATACTGAAATTAACGGAAAGGAATAAGTAAATGTACGTTGAATTTATAGGTATGATATTCTTTCTATTTTTTGCATTTGTTGCCCAGTTAATATTACATGAAGTAGGCCATTTAATCTTTGGGTTAATATCGGGATATAAATTTATATCGTTTCGTTTGTTTGGATTTACCATTGTAAAAAATAGAAATAGACTAGTTTTCAGAATAAACAGGTTAAAAGGTTCCTTAGGACAATGCTTAATGTATCCACCTGAAAAGGTTGATTACAGTTATAAGTTAATCACTTTAGGTGGAATAATAATGAATACGATTACAGCAAGTATAGCTGTACTAATTATAATAAATAAATATATTGAAAATTTCCTCCACAGTATTGGGTTGTTTTTATTTGTCTTTTATGGATATGGAATGGCATTTATAAGTATATTACCAAGTATTCAATTAAGTGACGGAGCGTCCTTAAATGAATTAAAAAACATAAGTGCAAGAGGATATAACAGAACCCAACTTTTAATGGCTTTAAACTTAATGAATGGGTTCACTTATAAAGAACTTCCTGAAGAAATGTATGTTGTACCTGAAGGAGAAGATCTGACAAATTCCATTATAGGGTATCACAAAATACTTGAGTGCTATTATTATATGGATAATAAGGATTGGGATAAAGCGAAAAAATCATTGATGGATTTTAATATAGTAAATGATAACGTACCTAAGTTAATACGTGATATTGTTGCTGCAGAAAAAATGTTTCTTACACTGATAGAAAATAATCCATTTAAGGAAGATAGAGAGCTACAAGATTATTTAAAAGGGAAAGGGGATATTAACTTTCAGAGAGTTAAGACTGCTTGTAATATTAATAAAAATAAACAGGAAAAGGAAAAATATAAAAAGATTTTTATGAAGAATACAAAAGCTTACGCATTTCAAGGAGAAGTTTTTTTCTGTCAAAAACTCCTGGAAGAAATACAATAAGTTGATAAGGATGCGAATACATGGATACAACAGGAAGGATAGTAGCGATATTAATAACAGTTATATTGATTTTTATTTTTCCATTGCAGTACATAGCACAGAATCAAGGGGAAGTATCTAGTAGTATTATTAAATATAGCACAAGACAATTTACCGATACTGCCAGGCAACAAGGGTATTTTACTATAAATGAATACAATGAATTATTAGATGATTTATCGAGTACTAGTGAGCATTATAATGTTGAGCTCCAGGTGTCTCAACCAGTATACGGTGTTAAATCTACAAGTAATAGAAATACAGAACTTGTTCATAAAAATTCACAGGAAGATTTACATGAAGTTATTGATGAACAATCATATGAACATACGAAGGAAGTTTTCGTATTACCAACTTTATCTAGTTTAAAGGAAAACATGACAGCACAGGTTAATACAGGTTTGACCCTATTAGCTACACATACTCATACAGCAAATTGCTATGTAGGTCATAATCATACAGCCAGTGGTTGCAACTACCATACGCATAGTGGTAGTTCCTCTTCGTATGGTGGATGCTATACCGTAAGAGTGGATACACCATATTCCTATACTTGTAGTACCTGTAGTGGGTCAGGAAGAAGGTCTTGTTTGGGTGGAAGCAGCAGATCAGATTCGCAGTTTTACTCCAATGGAGAAACCTACTGCTCTGTATGTAAAGGGTATCCCAGTGCAAATGTATCTTGGACAAAATGTAATATCTGTGGAGCCACATTGGTAACATCAAAAGTATGGAGCTGTGGCCATTTAAGTTCTTCAACATCTTATGGATCTCATTCAACTACTTCCTGTTCCTTCTGCGGAGGTTCAGGACGAATATCTGGTACGTTTACGTCTTATTCTTTGGGTTGTGGGTCATCCACTGGATATAACTGTGGTTATAGCAACATCGACACAACTCCTATCTGTGATAGGGTTGTAACTTTAATTACTGCAACAAAACCAATACAAACGTTACATAATGGAGCGACACTAATTACTACTGCAACAGCAACCTATCTGAATGGCACGACTGGAATGGTAAACTGCAATGTATCTGGTTACATTCCAAATCAAGCAGGTAATCAAGTTGTAACACTTACCTATAACGGCTTAGTTGGAAATGCAAGAACCACAGGTACCAGGACTTGTAATGTGAATGTTGATATTATATTGAGAAACTTAGTAAGTATAACGGTATCGCCAAGTAGCCTATCGGTAACTAGGTATTCACAACCATTGATTACTGTGACAGCGTTATATGATGATGATACCAGTGAGGTACTGGAGAGTGGATATCTTTTAAATGGATTTGATAATACAAAACTAGGAACACAGAATATCATTGTAAAATATACCGAAAATAACATAACAACTACAAAAAATATAGATATTAAAGTAACTGTTCTGACAAGCCTTTGTGTTGTTTGCGGAACTATCTATAATCTAGATAAAAATGATACGGATCAGGGTTGTCCGGTATGTGCAGGTACAATAACCAGCATAAGTGCAGCTCCAAAAGAATTAAAAGTAGCGAGAGGACAAGGATTGGACCTGACTGTAACAGCTACCTTTAAAAATGGTAAAAAAGGAATTATTAGTGGATGGACAAGCAACTACAATTCTTATTTGATTGGTTATCAGAGTGTAAAGATTACCTATGATGGATTTATAACAGCAGTGCTTGTAAATGTTACAGATTATAAGGCATGCCCTATCTGTTCCACAGAATATGAGATTAACAAGGATGGTTCTGATTCTGGATGTCCTATCTGTAGTAAGGAAATTGTCAGTATTTCTGCTTCGCCTAAGAACATAAGTGTGAATAGGAATAGCGACTTAAATATCACCGTATTAGGAACCTTTAAGGATGGCCATACAGAGGATATCACGGAATGGAGTACGAATTTTACAACAGATAAAGCGGGAAGCTATGAGGCTTTGATTATTTATAAAGGTGTTATAGATACGATTCAGGTTACCGTTGTAAATGATAACTTTATTACTTGTGCTATTTGCGGCCTCTCTTATGGGCATGAAGATAATCCCAAGGGATGCCCGGTATGTTCGGTCACCTTAAAAAGTATAGAAGCTTCCCTTCGTAATGGAGGTACAACAATATCGTATCATTCAGAATTAAATTTACAAATAGTACTAATATATAAAGATAATCATAGGGAAACCACGTATACGGGATGGGAAGTTGAGGGTTTTAATCCTGACCTTATGGGAATACAGACGATTATGGTTAAGTACGGTGACCTTCATACACAATTAACGATTGAGGTTGTTAAGAATCCATATCTTACGAGATGTTCCATTTGTGGATTAGAATATTATTTAAATGAAGATTTTTCTGACCCCGGTTGTCCATATTGTGGCTCATCCAATAGTAAGACTACCATAAACTATTTAAATACCGTTTATACGCATGAAATTCTAGATATCTTATATAAAGATAAAATATATTACTTAAAAAACGGCGAGTACATAACTGTTACAGCGTCGGTATCTCAAACCTCGGTAAGTGCAAGGTTAAGAAATATATTTAATGTAATTAGATTAGAGGATAGAAAAAGAGAAAGCTATTCCTACGGAGGTGAGGTAATACTTTAAATGAACATTCCTTTAAAAAAGTTTATTGATATTTGCCTGGCACTGTTAGTATTTTTCCTTTTCCCATTAATATATTTTTCACTTAAACAAGATGCTGTTATGAATACGGAGGTTGAATTAGCTTCAAGTAGCTTATTAAATGAAATTAAAAACAGAGGTTATTTATCAAAAGAGATGTACGACAACTATCAAGAGGAATTGGTTGGTACTGGGTTATTGTATACCATTGACCTTAAGCACGAGAGAGTAGTATATAATCCTCTCTATCGATTTAGAACGTCCGAGGAAGTTATTGAGGATCAAAACAATTCCTATACTGGCTCCAACGATTATCATTACTATCCAATATCAACGGATAAGCCACTTGTAAATGATCCTGTAAATTCAGGTGCCTTAAACACTGAGACAAATGCCAGTGTCATAGCAGCCTCTGTTAATACCCCTGCTAGTGCAACACATTCCCATACGGATGCTTGTTATCAGGGGACAAAGCATACGCATACAGGCAGCTCATCATCGGGAGGTGGTTGTCATGGCGGGGCTGGTTCAACAACTTCTTGTACATTACCAATATCATTTGTCAATACAGACTTGGGTGGGGCGGGAGGCTTTTATTGTGCTAATGATGGTAATTGGGTAACAATAAATAGTATTTATGGAAGTTATAAATGTGCGGCCGGACATTATAGTACTTATGTACTTTATTGGTACCGTGAGTGTAGTATTTGTCATGATAAGTATACTTTTTCAAACTCATCATCACAGTATAATGGACTTACATGTGGGAAAACAACCTCGTCAGGATACACCCTTAACTGTGGTAAAACAGCTGGAGCTTATTACAACGATAACACACAGGTTTATCCTATTTGTAATCTATTCGTAACATCAATAGTTCCTACTCATGCAGTACAAACTGTTGCAATAGGAGATCCATTTATAACCACAGTAAGAGCTTCGTATTTGGATGGTTCACAAAAAACAGTAATTGCAAGTTCTTCTTTAGTGACAAATAATCCAGTACATAATATAAGCGATACCCTAACTTTTTCCTACTCGATAGAAGCAAATGCGTATAGTAAAACATGTAATATAACAGTAACGGTAATACCTCGAAGTAAGATTTGCACTAATATTCACACTTATAATTTAAACATTGACGGGTCTGATCCGGGTTGTCCTTATTGTAAGGCGTGGTTAAAGAAACTTGAAATCGTTACCCCGACATCAGGTAATCTTATAATTTATAGCAGTACTACCTTAGCACAAAATGGAGTAACCTTACTAGCTACATATTTAGATGGTAGGACGGAGCTACTAACAAATGAATATGTGGATAATTTGGACATGGGATATATTGGAGTGCAAAATATTACCCTCAGCTACAAAGGGTTAAATGTATTGTTATCCGTAACGAATAGAAGAAAATTAACCAAATGTTCCACCTGCAATAGAATGTATGAGTTATATCACGATGGATCAGATCCAGGTTGCCCATATTGCGCTTCATTAACACCGATTTTTACCGGAGAAATATCCGAGTTTTATGTAGATATTTATGAGGATGATATTCTGAAAGAACTATATGAAGGTACAGGTATTTATTATCTTTCAAAAAGGGACTATTTCAGTATTGATGCAAAAAACAATGGAAAAAGTTTAGGAGAAAAATTAACGTCAGGAATATATGGATTTAGTTTTGAAGGAAGCGTCAGATCAAAACAAGGTGATTATATAAGAGAAACTGGCTGGCAGTAATTACAAACTTAGGAGATAGGGATACCAATGAAGCTTTATCATTATATATTGATTTATATGCTAATAGCTGTAGTTACTGTTATTGTATTAGATATAGAAACCAATGATTTGAAAGCGATAATAGCGAACAAAGAAATGATAGACAAAAATCTAAATACAGCCTTAGATGATGGGATAAGTAGATTAACAAAATCAGAAGACAAGTACGGAATATCAATTAATAAGGATGCAGCAATGCAAAGCTTTTTTCAATCATTGGAAACCTCCTTTGGTGTTTTATCCGACCCCAAAGCCATTGAAAAATTAACCATGTATATACCGGTTGTTGCAATTACTATGGAAGATGGCTTTTATGTCTTTCATAGTGATACGATTAAAGAATTAGAAGGGGTTACAACAATAACGAAAAGATGGTCTGAAAAAATACCGTACTATTATGAGGATAACGATTTTATCTATGGATTTACCTTGGGAGATGTTATAAGTTTATACGATAAAAATGGTATCCTATCAAATAATGGTAGTCAAAAATATTATAAAGTAGATTATCATGACTTAAGTACAAAAGTTGAATATTCTTCCTTTCGGAGTAAAAGACCAAACAGTTTTCTCTTGTCAGCGGGATATGATGAAAGGAAGAAAGGAATTCTAATAAAAGTAATTGAGAAATCTCTGGCTTATTATACAAGTAGACACAATCGGATTGCAGCACAATATGGAATTACATATAATTTTTCCTTACCCACAGTAAATAAAGATGATTGGGAATTATACTTGGAAACAAACAGTATGTTTGTGGTTTTTCAGGGATATCCCTATGGAACTGAAGCAAGGGAAACCTATAATCGGATTGTATCTGCGGGAGTCAAGATATCAAAGAAGAACGTTTATTATTTGGAGCAAAAAGACTGGTATCTGATCTATCATAAAGATACCTGCGAAGAACTAGGTAAAAATGGAATATTATTTATGGAGGCTCCATATTATGAGGTCAAAGAATGTGTAAAGGCTGGTGCATATGCCTGCCCAATCTGCTCTTCGGAGGGAGTTCAGGCACCTGATTACCCATAGTACTTATATAATCTCTGATAATGTAAATAATTTTCAATATTTGTCGTAAATAAGGAAGTTATGTGCTAAAATATGGATACTGTAGTATAAAGATCATGTGGGTTTAATGGGGATTTTACACAACAAAGGAGAGCGTATGGTATGGGGAAAAGCTTAAAAAAGAAAATGATTGTATTAGTAGTTGTTTTTTCAGTATTAGTATCGAGTGTAGGATCACAAAAAACTGCTGAAGTATTTGCAGCAACAAAATACATTACGGTAGATGCATTTATTAAGCAATTGGTCGTGTCGATAAAGCTGAAGGTTGATACCTCTAAATCAAAAACACCCTACATTGATGCAGCTTTAACTGCCGGTATCTTAAAAAAGGGACAGTTTAAGAAATATTCTTCCTATATTGCAAGAGGGGATGCAGCGGTGTTACTAAATAGAGCAGATGAATACCTATACGGGGATACCGTAAGCGAAGATTTAGTAAAAGTAATTTTGGAGAAAAGAATCTCTGATATAACAAAGATTTCGAGTAGTAAACGTGAATCAGTTGCTAAGTGCTTTGCAAAAGGGATTTTTACTGGCACTTCTAACGGTTATTATATACAAAACAGATCCTTTAAAGGGAAAAGTTATTTAACAGCTACGGATGCTACAGCTGTTATCAAATTATTAATAAATCCAAAGAGCAGAGCCAAGGTAAGTCCGGATGGAATGTTGATAAGGACAACAAATTTACCTAAGAATGCGAGTAAATTTGAATACATCCTGGCTTGCTATCCCAACAAGTTTTATGAAAGACCGTTTGAATTTATGATGTATGAGCATTGGAGAACATTAAGTAAGGATTATTATGAATTTCCTGTAGGAATGAAAAATACTACCTTTGCAAACCTTCATAAATCTTGGCCATTCTCACAGGAAATGGACAAGTATCTTTATGATTGGGCGGAGTTGGCAGAGCAATATCTTAATTATGTCTTTAATGTGGATTATAGAACGGTAGATGATGAATGGATCAATGGATTGGGAGGTCTTTATACAAAAAGTAATTTAAATATGGCAGATATGATAAAGACTTATTATATTGGAAAAATGAAAGCAAATAGAGTTATTGTTGAAAGTTCCATTATTTCAGTTGAACCATCTATGCTGTATTATAACAACGTTTATTGCATGAGAGCTTACGTGAGATATCGAATTACAGCTAAGAATATAACGGAAGAACAACACAATCTCATTTATTCTGCTTATCCTTACTTAGATAACTTAAAGAGCGGTGTATGGAGAGAAGGAATCTTTGATATACGGTTTGGAATAAATGATGGCTCCAACGGCGATGGTTCATCATTTGCTATAGATCAATTAACTTGGTTTGGAGATAAGATGAATGTATACTAGGAAGGAGGTTATTTTGTATGAAGTCAAATTAAAAAAAATATGGTCATTAATTATTATTATGGCAATATTAATCAACGGATTATTTCCTGTGGTTAGCAGAGCTGATGATAATGCAGCTGATGAAGATGGTTCTAAATATATAATATTTGATTCAAACGGTATAGCGGAGTTAACCGTGTCAATGTATAAAGGTGAAATTACCATTGTAGGTATTTCTAAGAAAGGAACATCCTCAATTCGCTGGGAGACTTCTGGATTATCAATTACAACAAAAGCAATTACACAACAAGTTCGCTCAAAGAATAGAACGGGTCCTGGTCTGGTCAGCAGTGCAGGTACAGTTAATACATTATGGTTTAGAGATGGAATGAAAACAGACGTACCTGTAGGTGATACAGTTATAACAATGATTAAGTATCCTGCGAATAAAGTAGAATGGGCAGTCGGTGGTGATTTTGAAAATTTAACAAAGAACCAATTCATATACTTGCATTGTATCTTTCAGACTTATGATTTCAATGTGGCTACGCAGACAAGAGTTGACATTAGGAAAGATAATTTAAGAAACTGGAAGGACATTATGGAAGCAGAATCTTGGGGATCTGCTTCACTCAATGATTTTGATAAATATTTCAATATGCCCCTGAAATTTAAACCCCAACAACAAGAAAATACGTTGTATTATCAAACAAAAGATTCTACGCCTGTCAGCTTAGGTTCAAAGCAATTAGCTTCTGCAGCTCCTGGCGAAACTGTTTCCTGGTCGAATGAGGAGGAGCAAAAAACAAAAGGCTCTGACACCTATCAGTTAATCGGATACTATGTTACCCAAAGGGGTAGTACAACTAAGCTTGTATCACGATATACCTCGGATGGATGGAAAATAAGTGATATAAAAAGCAACAAAGTTGAAGTTAAACTTGGTGGAATGAATGTTCATTTGGTTTACGATAAACTGCAAAAAAATACGTTGTATTATCAAACGAACGATGCTACTCCTGTTAGTCTTGGCTCAAAACAATTAGATTCTGTAGTCACTGGCCAATACGTATCCTGGTTGAATGAGGACGAACAAAAAACAAAAGGGACTGACACTTTTGAACTAATCGGATATTATGTTACTAAAAAAGATAGTTCAACTAAGATTGTATCCTGCTATAAAGAGGATGGGTGGAAGATAAGTCAAATTAAAAGTAATAAGGTAGCAGTTGAATCTGGTGGAATGAATATTTATCTAGTTTATAAAAAAGGCGTTCCCGTTACACCAACTCCTACCATATCGGTAACCCCAACAGTCACCCCAAGTGTAACACCGACTCCAACGCCATCTCCCACACCAACCATACCGCCTATCATTATTCCTATTGCAGATAACGAGTACTCTGGTTTTACAAAGGACCAAACATCGGGAGTCATTAGAGCTGATTTAAGAAATTCTGAAAAATTCACTGTTACATCAGGAATACCAACTACCGAAAGCTTATACGGGCAGGTGATAGCAAGAGATTATTTGCTCGGATATTCCTTTGAAAAGAAGGTTGGTGTTGAAAATTATAAAATTAAGGTATCAAAGGATTATATCTTAAAATGGAATACAGCAACACCATCAGGCTCAGGAGGACCCAAAACAGTTACAGAAACCGTTACGGTAGAACAGATCGTTATGGTTCCCAGAGCATATGGGTATTGGGAAATACTTAATTTAGATTACTATACGATCAACCAAGCAGAACTACAGAATTATGCTCTACCAAATGGTAAAATTACCATTTCTCCTAATCTATCTTACTATGATCCACCCTCTATATCCTATCAGCATTCTTCCAGTAAAGACTATCACATTATTCCTCCTAATGAGGTTGAAAATGGTATTACTTTACCTTCTGAAACTATTACTTCCCCGAATACAACAAAACCAGCAATCAAAGAAGAGGATTTTTCTTACTTTGCTTTAGCTCGCACAGGGAAAATAAGGGTTAGAAGTGATTTGTTGATCTTTGATGGCAATACAATAATGAGTAATCAAATAAAGGAACTCGAGACACCCAATATTAATATTGATTATTTACCTCAATGTACGACAGTAATAGATGAGAATGTATTATATAAAAAGGATCAAGTCATCCTGGCAACGAAAAAAAATGGAACGTATTCCTCTTACGGAACAGTAGTATACAAAGCTATGGCACAGGTTAATTCTACTAGATCATCACAATTAACTTACTTTATAAATGGTTTAGAAGATGTAATTATTCACACGCCAGTAATCTGCGATCCAATTGTTACAGCAGATAATAATAAGTATGTACAACTTCTTTCTCCATCTGCAAACCACATCCAACTTGTTCTTGATCCAGATTCATCTCTATCGGATTTTACAGTTAACATATCGAATACTGGTTTTCACACTGGAATAACTGGATATTATACCAGGGATTATTCAAAATCTTTACATAATAGTATGGCTTCTTATATAGCGGCTAAAAATGGATTACTTAGAAATGAAGTCAAATTCCCCTTTGATGTATTTGTAGATGTTGGCAGTGACAATAAAAGTGTAAATGATGATTATGTAAAAGCAGAAACCTGGATTACCCTCGGAAAGAATACAGCAAGGTTTTATCTGCCTATTTGGACAAAAGAAGGAATTTATAAAGCTGAATTTAGAACTGTCACTGTAAATGGGGAAGATAGTTTGACAAGTACGGAAACATATGCAAACAAAACCAGATCTCGCTATGTAGCAACAAGCACTAAGTATTTTGAGGTATCAGGACGAATCTATGGGCTAAAAATTTATGACATAGCAGACTACCCTGTCTGGGAAGAAACCTTTCGAGTCCCGAAATCTTCTGATTTTAAAAAGGATAGTTCAAGTTATTTGGACGGTACTGGAAAGACAAACTACAGCAAAAATTATTCATATACCTATGCTCTTGGAATCAATGATCAATACGGAAAGGATACTGGTCGAAATATCAAATACACATTTCCGCTAACCAATGGCAGTCATCCATATTATAAAAATCAAGGCATATTAAAGACCGGATATATGGTACGTTTTTCTCTGGATACCATCGGTACTATGTATTCCGATGGTTCTAGTGTAGTTATTAAGCCTTCGTTTTATTTTGTTGATTCAAAAGGAGAAAACAGAACAGCAGTGGACTTGTATTACACAGAAGATATCAATGGTAAAACGCGAAATCTCGTTAAAGTAGGTAGTGCTTTGGATTCCGTTAATATTAAATCCTATACCACAGGTGATTTAGGATTATCCATACCACGAGACGAAATGAAGGTTACTGCAGCTCTTAGAGGAATGAAGTATGGTAAGTATTTCTGGCAAAAGTCAGGAATGTTTAATTTTTCAAAAATACAGTTAAATTACGCATTTCGAACACTGATAGGGCAAGAGTATGTAGATAATATCAAAAAGTTAAGTAGCTTTAATAAAATAATTGCAAGTGGTATAAAAGAAAGCGATGCAGAAAAATCTATGCAACGGTGGTATGGACAATATTATATACCAAACCTTGTTCATGTGGTTAAAAAGAATTTTGATGTCCTTGATTATGCTGAGAAATATGGAGTTAATTATTCGGAGAAGTTTTGGTTAACCGATGGATATATCTTAGTAAATTTAAACATCTACACCTTGGATGGTAACGGGAACAAGCGTTTAAGTTATTTAAATGCTACTAATTATGCAAACCATGGGAATTGCAGTATGTGGGTAATGGAAGGACCACCGTTATCAAAAACTAGTAACAATGGACCAAACTTTCGCTTTTTCGCGGGGGATGCTTTTATTTATTATTCCAGCAATAAAATGGGAGATGATTATACTACAGGTGCAATTTATTGATTAGAGCTATATATACCGATTAAATGGTGTTAATTTACGTAACTAAGTTATCAAGATGAAAGAAAGCACTGTGCATTGGTGCAACACAGTGCTTTCTAAAATATTTGGCTCCATAATAAATATTTGGAAGAGTGTGATAGAGTCATTCATCTTACTCAAAGTAGGATATCAATTAGTAAAACGACCGTTTTATAAATTAATATCTTATAATAATTCCTTTACCTTAAACTCAAGATCATAGAGATCGGAAGTGGGTTCAAAGCGTTCCACCACATTGCCGTTACGGTCGATTAAGAACTTAGTGAAGTTCCACTTAATACTTGGTTTGTTGGCATAATCAGGATCATCAGCAGATAACTTAGCCACTAAACGCTCGCCAATTGGATGATTTAAATCAAAGCCTCCGAAGCCCTTCTGGCTGGTTAGATACTTATATAATGGGTGTGCATTATCGCCATTTACTTCAATCTTAGAGAAGATAGGGAAGGTTACACCATAGTTCGCATCACAGAAGCTATAGATTTCTTCGTTGCTGCCTGGAGCCTGATTCCCAAATTGATTACATGGGAAATCGAGTATAACAAAACCTTCTGGAGAGTATTTCTCATATAAATCCTGGAGTGCATCATATTGAGGAGTAAAACCACATTGTGTTGCAGTATTAATAATTAGGACGACCTTGTCTTTGTAATCTGAAAGGGAGATTTCCTCATCGTATCGGTTCTTAACTGTAAAATCATAGATATTCATACACTTACCGAGTAACATTTCGTGTAGAGAATGTTACGTTATCCTTTCTGTTCAGTTTTTTGTCATTCAAAGCTGATTATAACTTTACTTTATTTTATCATGTAAAATACATGATATTGGTCTTTCGTGCCAGTTATGCGCACTCACTTCGTTCAGCGCTGATATAATGTCTATTGACATTATATCATATATATTGCAATTTTACTTATTTATATATTTTTCTATATCTTTTTCTATATGCTCTGGGGAGACAGTGGGAGCGTAACGCTTAATAACTTTCCCATTTTGATCAACAAGAAACTTTGTAAAGTTCCATTTGATTTCACTGCCCAAGATACCACCTTTTGCTTCTTTTAAGTATTTATATAATGGGTCTGCATCTTTACCATTAACATTAATCTTCTCAAAAAGTCGGAAGGTTATACCATATCTAGAAGTACAGAAGGTATGGATTTCATCTACGGTACCAGGCGCCTGTCCAGCAAATTGATTACATGGAAAATCTAGAATTTCCAAACCGCTGTCTTTATATTTGTCATATAAATTCTGAATACCCTCATACTGAGGAGTTAAGCCACAGCCAGTAGCTGTATTAACGATTAACATTAACTTTCCCTTATATTCCTCCAATGATACTTCTTTTCCTTTGGCATCCTTAACACGGTAATCATAAATTGAATTCATAATTATGTCCAATCCCTTCTCAAATAATATTTTATACAATAAGATTGTAAACAATTTAACTTTGTTTGTCAATATGAAAATAGTATTTTTGCAAATAAGTTTAAATTTTAACGTAAAACATAAGAAATACAATAAGAAATACAATAAAAAAGGATTATAACAATAAAAAAGGAATGCCATTTTGACATTCCTTAAGGATATTTTATTCATTCTCATCATTTTTATCCGATGAGGGTAATACAATATGTACTTTATCAACACGGTTCTTATCAACTGATACTACGGTGAAGATAATGTCCTTATCTGTAACCGTTTCCCCTTTTTCGGGAAGATGATCTAGGAGATAAATGATGTGTCCGGCAATGGAATCATAGTCATCAGACTCCAGTGATAAGCCGAGAGCTTCATTAATTTCATATAGTTTGGTGTAACCATCTACGATATATTCGTATTCAGAAATGGCTTTGATATTATCTTCTTCATCGTCATCATACTCATCACGAATTTCACCTACGATTTCTTCTAATAAATCTTCAATTGTAATTAATCCGGCGGTTGTACCGTATTCGTCTAAGACAATTGCAAGTGAGATTGAGTTTCGTCGCATTTCTATTAACAGTTCTGAGGTTCCTTTGTATTCGTACGTAAAGTAAGGTTCTCGTATGATATCAAGAATATTAAAATCCTTTGGGTCACCTTTATAAAAAAAGACATCCTTTAAATTAACGATACCGAGCACATTATCTCTAGTTTCAGAGTATACCGGCATTCTGGTATATTTCTCTTCGGAAAATAATTGAACAAGGTCCTCGTAGGTGTAATCCACATTAGCACATGCCATATCAATCCGAGGTACCATTACATCTTTTGCTACGGAGTCACCAAAGTCTACTACGTTGGTAAGCATTCGTCGTTCTTCGCTTTCGATTACACCTTCTTCATGGCTATAATCAAGTATTGTTCTAAGTTCATTAACGGTGAGTGCAGAAGCTTTAGCCTTTGGATCAATCCGAAACAGGATTAAAATAGCCTGGCAGATTGTATTGAGTATAAAGATAACAGGGGTTAGTAGTTTTGTGAAAAAATAGATGATACCACCCACTGCAAGGGATATTTTTTCTGCATAAATGGTGGACATGGATTTGGGTGTAATTTCGCAAAGGATAAGAATTAATAATGTTAGAAGACCAGCTATAAGTCCAACCGAATCGTAACCATAATTTTCAATGGCTAGAGTAGTGGCAAGTGCAGCAGCAGAAATATTAACTACGTTATTCACAATTAATATTGCAGCTAACATCTTGCTGGGATTTTCAATTAATTTACTGACAGTCTTAGCTCCTTTAACGTTATCATCGGCTAAAGTTCTAATTCTCAGTTTATTAATTGTCGTTAGTGCGGTCTCAGAAGCAGAGAAAAAAGCGGATAACATTAACAGAATGCACAAAATGATCAGCTGCGTGACATCGCTGGGTTCCATAAATAATTATCTCCTAATTCTTAAATTAATAATAAATAAGTTCTATATATTTAACAATCTTACAGTAAGATTATACCAATGTCAAGGTTTCCAGCCTTTTTCTTCTTTTTACTAATTTGTTGAGGCACTGGGTTATGTACAAATTATGTCGAATCATGCTATCCGAATTGTGCTATAAGTATCAATTGAATCCTATTGATATAAGGCTGAAAATAGTGTAGGATGTGAGTTGGTACCAAGAACAGCCGAGGATTGGAGTTTTGTATACAGCCAGTGGTTACCTAGTATTTAGGAGGAAATGTATTGAGAAAGAAGTCACATATTTCGTTAGCTAGATATTTGGCTAATAATATGCAGGTTCAAGAACTAAACGATCATAGAAAAGCATTTTATTTAGGCAGTATTCTACCGGATTTAAAACCATCATTTTTAACAAAACGACATACAATTGACGAGACTTTCGAGGATTTAATTGAAGTTATAAAGAAAATAACTGTTGAGTACGACATCACAAGAGGCATTGACCGAAACTACGCAAGACACCTGGGTGTAATCACACATTATCTTTCAGATTATTGTACCTTTCCACATAATTCTATTTTCAAAGGTAATATTAAAGAACATGTTCTATACGAAAAGGAACTGAAGATTTCTTTGCGTAAATATTTACTACGAGAGGATACACAGAGACCAAGACAGTTTAACCAGCAGTTTTCTTCTTTTGAGGAAATAATCACCTACATCAAGAAGACTCATAAGAATTACTTGAACGCGCTTAAAGAGGTACATATAGATATTAAGTTTATTGTAGATCTTTGCTATAAAGTGGTTGAAGCAGTTTTAATTTTCTTTGAGAAAGCATTAGGGAAGCTGGAAAACGAGTTAATCTATAAATATAGAGTTCGCACACAATTTTCACTGTAAGGTGATAGGCGATAAAGAAGTTTATATTAATGTAAAAATTAAAAGCAATAAAATAATATTTAAAACTGCAGGGGCAATTACCTGCAGTTTTTCTACGTGGAAAAACATATTCCTACTTTTAATTACTTTGGTCCAAGCAACAAATTCTAAGAATAGAATACATTGTTAATTGGAGGCTTACATATTATAATGAAATAGTACGAATTTTGTACAAGAAAGGAGATTAATATATGCTGATAGCGAAACTATACCTATATGACATAGATTATGCCTCCGTTGCAGATTTTGCCATGCCTTATTTATTAAAATGGTGTAAAGACCAAGACAGTTTACTATTAGACTTTTTAGTAAAGCTAATTAGTAAGGAAAAGAAAGCTTCTGGATTTTCCAAATTTGTTCTCTCTGTAATTCCAAAAAAAGAGCAGTTGGCAGCAACTTTGATATCAAATCATTCTGCTGAGATTACAAAATATCTTAATGATACCTTTATTGAAAATGGAATTGTTGCAGTTGTAAAAGATTTAGATTTTCTTGTTTTAGAAAGGAGTGGAAAAGATATGTTGCGTATCGAACTTGTACTGGAAGACATTGATTACGAGCAAACAATTATGAATCTGCTACCCTTAATTATGCAGAAGTTACAGGAACAAGAGGGGGAAGCTAGTCGTATTGCAAAGTTATTATCCAAGTGGGGCGACCTTCCAAAGAATGTATTATCTGCGGTGATACAAGCGATACCTAAGAATCAGAGAGATGAATTACTTACTTCTGTTTTTACGGAGTATAAGCAGGAACTTCAAGGCGTTCTTAATGAGATGATTATAAAGAATGAGATTAAATTAAAGATTAGGGATATTGATTTAAAAAGCACAAAGTGAGGAGATAACGAATGATACATGAGAAGATTGATATAATCGAAGGCGAGTGGAAGGCCTTATTGACCACATATATAATAGATAATAGTGTTGAGGTAGATCCAGAGAGAACAAGACCCATGGTAATTATCTGCCCAGGAGGTGGATATCGTTTTACTTCTGATCGTGAAGCGGAACCGATTGCCCTTCAGTTTAATGCCCTTGGCTACCATGCTTGCATTTTAAGATATTCCGTTCATCCTGCCAAATTTCCGGTGGCACTAACGCAATTGGCAAAGACGGTTGCTTACGTTAGACAGAATTCTAAAACCTGGAATATCAATTCGGATAAAATCATCGTTGCAGGCTTCTCGGCTGGTGGTCATTTGACCGCTAGTTTAGGAACCTTATGGCAGGAGAAGTTCTTAGAGGACATCCTTCAGATACCAAAAGAATGTTATCAGCCAAATGGTATTATTTTATCTTACCCAGTAATTACTTCAGGAGAATATGCACATAGAGATTCGTTTGTAGCATTATTACAGGATCGTTATGATGAGTTGGTTGAGCAAATGTCCTTGGAGACCCGTGTAACCGAAATGACACCACCCGCATTTCTATGGCATACCTTTGAGGATACTGTGGTACCAGTTGAAAATGCTCTATATTTCTGTCAGGCAATGAAAGAAAAGAATATTCCTTTTGAACTGCATATCTATCCAAAAGGTGGTCATGGATTATCCTTGGCAACGGAAGAGACGAGAAGTATCTACGATAAGGGACAACCATTAGTGACTGAATGTCAGAACTGGATTACAATGGCGGGTACCTGGATTCAGAAATTATAGCTAGAAGAAAAAAGATGGGCTTTGCTATGCCTTAGTGTAAATAATCGTCTGGTATTATATATCCTAAAAAGGATTTATAAGAAGCAGACGATTATTTTATGATTATATGATGTGGATAAGCTCTATTTAGCCTCTTGTCTCTTAGCCTGTAATGTCTTTACAATCTCTACAATATATAAGATATGATAGTCGTTGTTAGGATAATAGGTGGAATCCAAACTTGGTATTAAAAAGGAATCACTACCAAGCTCTTGTTTTACCAGCTTTTTACACAGGAAGACCTGATTTGCTTCAGCAAAATAGGGAATATTGTTATCAAATTCTAAGGTCAAACCGGATTTTTTAATTTTATCCTCGGTTCTTCCAGACACACTTCCTAAATAGTTTAGAGTATCTCTATGTTTTTTATCTAAAAAGCTTAGGGAAAAGGTCTCTTCCCGATCAATAAATTCTCTTGTATAACGCTGTGGACGAACCACTACAAAAGCTACGTCCTTTCCATACATTACCCCGAGACCACCCCAGGAAGCTGTCATAGTGTTTACTTTTTCCTGATTGCCGGCTGTTATCAGCATCCATTCCTTACCGATTGCTTGGAAGGGATTTTTTCTTATCAAGCTAGGAATCACTTCTTTAAATTGGTTCATATTAATTCCAATCCTTTCGTCAAAAATATTTATTCATAAAACAAATAATATATGCATTATACGATAGTATCTCCAAACGTGCAACTTCCGATAAAAATTTCACCAAGTATTTCTTTTGGCATATACTGACTATAGAGTTTGCATCACCGGAGGAATGAATGAAATGACAATTCATATCGTAAAGGCGGGAGATACGATGAGCTCCATTGCAACGCAATATGGAGTATCAGCAGAACGAATTATTTTAGAAAATGAGTTGCCTAATCCAGATAATCTTGTAGTTGGTCAAAGTATTGGAATTCGGGTGCCAGATGTCACACATACGGTGGCAGAAGGGGATACCTTATTTTCGATAGCTCAACGCTACGACGTTAACGCCAACCAAATTCTTATGAATAATCCACAGGTAGCAGCAAGAGAAAACTTAAGCCCTGGAGAAGTACTTGTAATTAATTATGAAGGGGAAGAAGTTTTAGATTCTGTGGAATTTAATGGATATGCTTACCCATTTATCGATCGTGCAGTACTTAGGAAAACGCTTCCGTTTCTAACGTACCTTTCTATTTTTACTTATGGTTTTACTCCTGCTGGAGAACTTGTAACGATTGATGATTCAGAGTTGATCGCAATAGCAAAAGAATTTGGAGTCGGCCCAATTATGATGTTAGCACCTATGAATGAACAGCAAGCTTTTGATAGCCAGATTGCACATCAAATGTTTATAAATCCTCAGGGACAAGAAGCATTAATCAATAATATTGTAGAGACAATGAAGGCGAAGGGATATATTGGCCTAGACATTGATTTTGAGTTTGTACTGCCAGAGGATAAAGCAGCTTTTCTATCTTTTATTACAGCTGTAAACACTAGATTAGATGCAGAAGGTTTTATTACACTCGTAGCACTTGCTCCGAAGACTTCTGGTACAATGACTGGTTTACTTTATGAAGCGCATGATTATCCGACCATTGGTGCAGTAGCTGATATTGTACTTTTAATGACTTATGAATGGGGTTATACTTATTCAAGCCCAATGCCAACAGCTCCTATTAACAGCATGCGTCGTGTACTGCAATATGGTACCTCTGTCATTGATCCGGATAAGGCTCTGATGGGGGTGGCAAACTACGCCTATGACTGGCCGCTGCCTTATGTGAAAGGAACGACCAGAGCGCAATCTTTGAGTAACCAAGAAGCAATCAGACGGGCAGCGCAGTATAATGCAGTAATATTGTTTGACGAGCTAACCCAGTCTCCACATTACTTCTACACCAATGAAGAAGGAATTCAGCATGTGGTTTGGTTTGATGATGTGAGAAGTATGAATGCAAAACTACGATTAATACCCGAGTTTGGGTTACGTGGTGGTGGTGTTTGGCAAATTATGAATTTCTTCCCCGGTCTCTGGATGGTAGCAGATAATATTTTTACAATTGAAAAGGTATAAATGAGATACTCCATCCTTTTTGTTTACAAACTATGGGTCAAAGCTTATAATTAATAAGTAAGTCATTCTATAACATAAGAGATGGAGTACCTATATGTCAGATAAGTTAATAAAGGAAATAGTAAGTTGGGTAATTGTAGTAGTTCTAGCTTTTGGTTTGGCACAGTTTATTACAAAGGTCATCGTTTTGAAAGTTGAGATCCCATCCGGTTCTATGGAAAAAACAATTCTTATTGGTGACAAGGTTGTAGCATCAAGACAGGCATATTTATTTCAAGATCCAAAGAGAGGGGATATAGTCGTGTTCCCTTATCCAGATGATGAAAGTATTGATTATATTAAAAGAATTATTGGCTTACCTGGAGAGACAATCGAAGGGAAAGATGGATTGGTATATATTAATGGTGAGCCGCTTCAAGAGCCCTATGTCATGGAAGAGTTAGCAAACGATTTTGGACCTTTTAATATCCCAAAGGACGGTTATTTTATGATGGGAGATAATAGAGGTGCTTCTGAAGATGCCAGATATTGGACTAATAAATTCGTAGAGCGGGATAAGATTAGAGGAAAGGCATTGTTTAAATACCCTGATTTTTCATGGTTTCATAAAATAAAATATATTGATTAATTGATTTTAAAAGTTATATATCATACAGTAGATTTTCAACAGGTAAAATATGCTTCGCTTGTGTTGGACAGTAAAACTGTTTATTCCAAGCGGAGCATATTTTATGGGGGGAAAAACCGAAAATCAGTTAATAATTAAGTTAATTAAGCTTCTTTGCCTAGATATTCCTCATTTATCTTAAGAACCTGGGACATTGCTGCTAAACCAGGTGCTCCGATGGTGTTTCTACGGCTCACACAGGAGGAAAGACTGATTGCATCATAAATATCCTTTTCAAAGATTGGGCTTATTTTTTGATATTGTTCCAGCGACATGTCACTTAGGGAAAGGTTTTCTGATATGCAGAAAAGTACCAATTGTCCTATGATGGAATGTGCATCACGAAAGGGAACACCTTTATTCACTAAGTAGTCTGCGGCATCTGTGGCATTAGTAAATCCGCCCATTGCACTTTCTGCCATATTCTCTTTATGAAACTTCATAGTAGCTATCATACCAGTAAATAAGGCAAGGCAGCCTTTTACGGTATCAATTGCATCAAAAGTGAATTCTTTATCTTCCTGCATATCTTTGTTATAAGCCAGGGGGAGGCCCTTCATAATCGTTAATAAAGAAACTAAAGCTCCGTAGACACGACCTGTCTTCCCTCTAACCAACTCTGCAATATCAGGATTTTTCTTTTGTGGCATGATGCTGGAACCGGTAGAATAAGCATCATCCAATTCCACAAAGCGATACTCATTGCTGTTCCAAAGAATAATTTCTTCACTAAAACGGCTTAAATGCATCATTATTGTGGATAGAGCACTAAGTAATTCAATAAGATAGTCTCGATCTGATACGCTATCCATACTATTAAGAGTCGGTCCATCAAAATATAGTAACTGTGCGGTATAATCTCGATCCAGTGGATAGGTGGTTCCTGCTAGAGCACCACTTCCGAGAGGGGATAGATTTAATCTTTTTTCAATATCATGTAATCTGGAGCGATCTCTCTTAAACATTTCAAAATATGCCCCAATATGATGAGAAAGAGTCACTGGCTGAGCCTTTTGCAAATGAGTGAAGCCAGGCATATAGGTATCAAGATTTGATTTCATGATTTCATGCAATGTTAACAGCAGTGATTTGAGTAACTCGTCAATTTCACTGATTTCCTGCCTGGTATAAAGTTTCATATCAAGAGCTACCTGATCATTACGACTTCTTCCGGTATGAAGTTTTTTACCCGCATCACCAATTCGATTAATTAAGTGAGACTCGACAAAGCTATGAATATCTTCATAAGTGGAATCTATTTCAAGAATATGATTACTGATATCCTCCAAGATACCAGTTAATCCCTGTTTAATTAAGTCACATTCTTCAGAGGAAATAATGCCTTGTTTTGCCAACATAGTAACATGAGCAATACTTCCTTGAATATCTTGTTGATAGAACTTTTGATCAAAGGAGATGGAGGCATTAAAATTATGCACTAACTGATTGGTTTCCTTTGTAAAACGTCCTCCCCATAATTTCATCTGTAGCACCTCGTTTCTATTCGTGTGGGTTCTAATTTAGTAGTATGTAGTTATTGCTTCAGTTGCAGTGTAAGTATATACATCCAGCAAACAGAAGGTCTTATTATAATTAATACTGTGAAATATTTGATAATCGATCGGTTTACAAATTTTATTTTATAAATATATTTCTTTATTTTATCTTATTATTTAAAAATATTCAAGAAGTATTTATATTTATTCATTTCAAAAGCATGAAAAATGCATACATTCTAAGAAAAGTAAGCATTGGAACCTTAGAATATAGAAATAGTAGTAATGAAATAGAATATCTAGCGAAATGGCTCTATGAGATATAAAAAAGGAAGAGCAGGAGTAACATCTGAAATGAATGTGTTCAGATGTTATTTCCTGGTCTTCCTTTTATTAGATTAAGTAAACGGGTATATCACATGTACTTTCTGCTGGATTTATAAGCAACACATGTAGTGTTTACACTTTAACTTCTTTGATGGTTCAATTTTATAGTTGATATAATGTCGTATATTTTTCTTTAAGATAAGCGACAAAATAATCTGCATTAAATTTCTCGCCACAAACAGACATCAATATCTCGTTGGTATTTTTAACAGCACCAATTTTATGGATATGCTCGCCTAGATAATCACGGATTGGTAAAAGATTACCCTCACTTAGGTACTCCTCAAGAGGCATTTTATCTTTCATACAGGCATGAATCTGACTTGCAACAGCACTTCCAATAGCGTAGGAAGGGAAGTATCCAAATTCACCCCAGGACCAATGGGTGTCCTGTAGGACTCCTTCGGAATCAGTGGACGGAGTAATACCCATGTATTCCTGATATTTTTGGTTCCAAACGGCAGGAAGTTCTTCCACAGTAACTTCATCAGCGAAAATCATTTTCTCGATTTCATAACGTATAATAATGTGAAGACAATAGCTTAATTCATCTGCTTCTGTTCGAATTAGACTTGGCTGAGCTTTATTAATTCCTTTGATATATTGATCAAGGGAGACGTTACTTAAATTTTCAGGGTAGGTTGCAACCAGTTTATCGTAGATAGGAGTCCAGAATTCTTTGCTGCGACCGATGATGTTCTCATAGAATCTGGATTGAGATTCGTGCATACCCATGGAAGCACCACCGCCTACCAAGGTTTGAGTGATGGAATTATCAATATTCATTTCATAAATGGCATGACCGCTTTCATGTATCATTGAGAACATAGCACTTTCTAAATTATCCTCGATGTATCGGCTTGTGATACGCACATCATGATTATGAAGATTGGTGGTGAAGGGATGCGCACTTTCTGCTATAACTCCACGATTAAAATCAAAGCCGACATATCCTGCAAGGTATTTGCAGAATTCACGTTGCTTATCTACGCTATAAGAAAGGTAATTATAACCCTTATCCACAGAGTCAGCAATTTTTGATACTTCTTTGAGCAAGGGAATTATTTCTTTCTTTACTTTGTCAAAGAACACATCAAGTTCTTCAATTAAAAAGCATTCGTCAAAATCTCCAAGGAGAACTTCGTAAGGCTTTTTATTATCTTTTAGGCGATAATTTGCAAATTTTTTCTTATAGTCTATAATCTGTTTTAGATAAGGGGCAAAATCTTCAAAACGATTATCTTTTTTCGCTTTGGACCATTTTCTACTGGAAATAGAGGTCAATTCGTTAAATGCACGATATTCCTCTGGAGGTATGCTCTCTAACTGATCGTAGTTTTTCGCAAGTTCTCTAACTATAGCTTTTTCTGTTTCTGTTAGTTCCTTTTGTTCTTTTTCCTCCTGAAGCTTTTTCAGTAGCTTTCTTACATCGTCATTAATAAGGCTTTTCATGTACTCATCAGATAATACTCCAATTACCTTAGAGGTATATTCTGCAGCTTCAAATGGAGCGCTGGTTTGGTCATCCCATTCAAATAAAGTACGTGCGGATTGAAATGCCATGGTTTTCTCTAAATAAGGTTGTATTTTTTCGAATGTTTTACTCATAAGTTCTCCTTCCATGTCATTATTATATCGATTATTGCACAGCTTAAACAAGAATATATCTTGGGAAGCTTTACCTAATTCATCACAAGTGAAACGACATGACGTTTCATCTTGTTTCGTTCAAACATAGTATAACAACATTCCAAGCAGTTAGCAATTTAATCTATTTATATATTTAAAATTTATACTGTTACAGAATATTGTAAAAATTCAATAAAAATTCAGATTACTATTGCTTGGAACAAAAATATTAGTTAAAATAAGCGTATCATACCATATTCTCTCGCATCTTACAAATTTTATCAATAAAATAATGGATGTAAAATGGTAGGATAGATAGTAGAAGTAGTAATTTTATCCGCATAGGTTCCATTTAGAAGCGTATAATATATATGATATTTGTCATCTATTTGGACGATTGCGTTAAGTTTGGTTAAACCAATATTTAATTTATGAAAGGATGAATAACATCATGAAAAATTTAGTAATTGAAAAAGTGATAGGAAGAGAAATTTTAGATTCCAGAGGCAATCCTACAGTTGAAGCAGAGGTTTTTCTTGCAGATGGTAGCATGGGACGAGCAGCAGTTCCTTCCGGTGCATCAACAGGAGCATTCGAAGCAGTTGAACTACGTGACGGTGATAAGAGCAGATACCTGGGAACAGGCGTAAGAAAAGCAGTAGATAATGTTAATCAGTTAATAGCAAAAGAAATCGTTGGAATGGAAGCAACACAGCAAACAGAAATTGATGCTAAGATGCTTGCACTTGACGGTACTGATAATAAAGGTAAACTTGGAGCAAACGCAATCTTAAGTGTTTCTTTAGCAGTAGCTAAGGCAGCAGCAACTTCCTTAAAACTACCACTTTATCGTTATCTTGGCGGTGTAAATGCGAAAACTCTTCCAGTGCCAATGATGAACATTATTAATGGTGGTAAGCACGCGGATTCCAGTCTTAATATTCAGGAATTCATGATTATGCCAGTTGGTGCAACGAGCTTTTCTGAAGCTTTAGAGCATAGTACAACCGTATTCCATACACTTAAAAAACTATTAAAGAATGATGGTTTTGTAACAGCTGTTGGTGATGAAGGTGGCTTTGCACCTAAGTTTAGCAGCGATACACAGGCACTTGATTATATTGTAAAAGCAATTGAAGCTGCTGGATATCGTCCAGGTGAAGACTTCTATATCGCAATTGATGCTGCTGCTACAGAAATGTATGATGAAGCAAAGAAGGCTGGCAGAGAAGGAGATTACCTGTTCTGGAAATCCGGTGAATATAAGACTGTTGAACAAATGGTTGATTTCTGGGAAGATGTTTGCAATAAATATCCTGTTATTTCCCTGGAGGATGGTTTATCAGAAGAGGATTGGAAGGGCTGGAAGCTGTTAACAGAACGTTTAGGCAATAAGATTCAGCTTGTTGGAGATGATCTTTTTGTTACAAATACAACCCGTGTAAAAGAGGGTATCAAACAGGGTATTTCAAACTCCGTATTAATTAAGTTTAATCAGATTGGTTCCCTTACAGAGACATTAGATGCGATTGAAATGGCTAAGAATAATCGTTGGACAGCAGTAGTTTCCCATCGTTCAGGTGAAACAGAGGATGTTACTCTTGCTGATATAGCAGTAGCAACCAATGCAGGACAGATTAAAACAGGAGCTCCTTCCAGAACAGATCGTGTTGCAAAATACAACCAGTTACTTCGTATTGAACAGGAACTTGGATGTAATGCTAGATATCTTGGAAAAGATGCTTTTAAGGTATTCTAATTATGTAATTTAATCTAGATATCAAGAGACTATGGGTGTATATAATCATCTGGACTTGCCTTACCATAAAATGATAGCCAATAAGATTGGTAATTCATTTTTGGACGGTCTGCGCCAGCTGAATATATACACCCATAGTCTTTGCTATAGTTTTTAAAGCTTGAAAACATGAATTTTATTACCTACAACGCAATAATACAACTTAGATGCACCTTTAGATTGTTGATAAAATGGGTTACAAAGGATGTTACTGGATAGCTTCAATTTTATAAGGATCTGCGTGACTTGGATAGATAATTTTGGGTTGGTATTGCAATAGCATGTCCCAACTATCTTCAATAACAAAGTCGTTATAAGCCTCCTTTAAGTAGAAGGAAGGGAGATCTCCAGTAAAGGCACATTCATTTGGTAGCACAAGGCTGACACTATCATCGCTGTGGCCAGGTGTAGTAATTAATTCACCATGGATACCGATTTCATCAAAAAAGCGTGAACTACTATCATCTGTTAAGATAAGAGCCTGACTTGGAATGATATCCTTGTAATTGGCTTTCCAGTTCTTCTTATAAAAAAGGTTCAACTTGCTCATGTAAGGATATTGTTCTTCGTGAATAACAAGCGTAATACCTAAATCACAAAGATTTTGAGTAAGTCCTGCATGGTCAGGATGAAAATGAGTTATTAGTAGATAATTTATTTCGTTTATTTGAATAGACTGTTGGTTTAATAATTGTAGTAGATTAGAAAAGGTGTCTGGTAAACCAGTGTCTATCATTAACCAACCTTTTTCTAAGGGTAATAGATAGCAGTTTGTATGATTATTTGTTACATGTAAAACTTTCATTTTTACACCTCATTTAAAAGAAAATAATATACCTTGTGAGATATATTTTATATTAAATATTTAATATAGTTTCAGGTTTTCTATATCCTAATAGAAGATACTAGCTTTTGAAGTATAAAAAGCTGTACCCTTAGGTACAGCTTAAAATGCTTTTTTTATCATTCGTGCTTTAGCTCAAAGGGAACATCTGTTTTACACCGGTAGGCTTTAATAATATTCCCGGTAACTTTGCGAAAAACCTTCTCTACGTTTAAGTCAGGGTCCCACACATATGGCATTTTATCATACATAGAATTACGATCCCACATACTATCATCATATGGAGTGACCGGAGTTTTATTATTGGAGTTAGGATTCACACCAGCACCTCACAAATAAGATTAATAACCTTATATGTATTTCAAATATGGTTATTGCTATCTCTAACTATATAACGAATCAGTGCAGATTTCAAGTAGCACTAATTCTCTAGACTAAAATATTTTATAATAGTTCAACTATGAATGTTTTTGAAACTAAACTTCTTTTGAGCCTCCACTATAATAATAGGAACAAAGGAAAGAAGTAAGGTAATTGCCCATTGTCTATTATTTAAAGGTACAACCTGGAATATGTTAGCTAATGGTGTAATCATAATTACTGAAATCTGAAGCAAGGCACAAATAATAAAAGAGTAAACAAGTTTACGATTTGAAAATAGTCCAATTTGTGATATGGAATGTTCACTTCTCATATTAAAGGAATGGAAGAGTTGGGATAAACTTAGTACAGCAAATGCCATCGTTCTGCCAACCCATGGGGTAACTGAACCGTTTGCAATGCTGTCAGGCATATGCATGATGCTTTTAGCAGTTGGCAAATCATACATATGATAGCCAATCATAAATGCCAGGAGTGCCAAGGTTCCAATCATAATACCTTCTAATATTATTTTTGCAGCAAGACCATCTGCAAACATGCCTTTACTAGCTGAAATCGGTTTCTTCTTCATGATGTCTTTATCTGTCGGCTCTACGCCTAGTGAAATAGCAGGTAGAGAATCTGTCACCAGATTTACCCAAAGCAACTGTACAGCAACCAGTGGAGTAGGCAAACCTAAGAAAATGGCTACAAATATGGTAAGTATCTCACCAATATTACTGGAAAGAAGGAAATGTACCGCCTTTTTGATGTTGTCATAAATACCCCGACCTTCTTTTACGGCAGATACAATTGTCGCGAAGTTATCATCAGTTAACACCATATCTGCGGCATTCTTAGCTACGTCAGTACCGGAAATGCCCATAGCGCAACCAATATCAGCAGCATTCAGAGCAGGCGCATCATTCACTCCATCGCCAGTCATGGCAACCACGTTCCCACGACTTTGAAAGGCTTTGACAATACGCACCTTATGTTCTGGTGAAACTCTTGCGAAAACACGATAACGATCTATACTTTCTACTAAATCCTCATTGCTCATACGGTTTAGCATATCTCCAGTGATAGCTTCCTCGCCTTCGGAGAGAATACCAAGTTCTTTTGCAATTGCTTTCGCTGTAAGAACGTGGTCACCTGTAATCATAACAGGGCGAATTCCAGCCTGACGACAGAGTGCAACAGCATCCTTCACCTCAGGTCTAGGAGGATCAATCATACCAATTAAACCCACAAAAGTGAGGCCGGACTCCAGTTGATTAGCAGGTAACTTACTGCTTTGTGTAGGCAAATTCTTATATGCTACAGCGATTACTCTTAATGCTTTTCCAGTCATCTCGTTATTAAGATCGGTAATTCGGCTTCTTTCTCTATTTGTTAGAGGATATTGCTTTCCTTCATAATAATATTGAGTACAGAGAGGAAGTAGGAAATCAAAGGCACCTTTTGTGATGCTTCTATAATTATGATCAAAAGAACCATGGACTGTTGTCATAAGCTTACGGGTGGAATCAAAAGGAATTTCATGTACTCTTTTATAAGTACGATCTAAATTTAGTTTATTAGAACCAGTATGATAAGCTGCGAGTACAAGTGCCTTTTCCGTGGGTTCTCCGGTAATGTTCATGGCTTGCTTATCAAGTTCTAGAATTGCATCATTGCAAAGTGCAGCGTGTGATAAAAGGAAGGAGCCAAAGTCGCTTTTAAACTCCTCTTTTCCTTGAATAGAGCTAATTTGAGTTACCGTCATTACATTTTGTGTCAAGGTTCCGGTTTTATCTGAACAAATTACGGTAGCACTTCCTAGTGTTTCAACTGCTGGAAGTTTACGAATGACTGCATTTTTCTTAGCCATACGCATAACACCTAAAGAGAGCATAATGGTTACAATGGCTGGCAGACCTTCTGGTATTGCGGCTACTGCAAGACTTACAGAAGTCATAAACATCTCAAAGATACCAACGTTCTTTAATAAACCCATGACAAAAATAATTGCGCAGATAATAAGAGCAGCAATACCTAACACTTTACCTGTATCAGCTAAACGCTTTTGTAAAGGAGTCATAGGTGTTTCTTCATTTATAATTAGTGATGCAATATGACCTACCTGGGTATTCATACCAATGTCAGTGACAATTGCAATTCCTCTTCCATAGGAAATACTGCTGCCAGACATGACGAGATTAACTCGATCTCCAATTCCTGTATCAGGAACTAGGACTACTTCGGCTGATTTCTCTACAGGGTGAGACTCCCCGGTTAAGGAAGACTCCTCGACTTTCAAATTCATAGCATTAACTAACCTTGCATCAGCCGGAACATAGTTGCCGGTTTCCAGCAAAATGATATCTCCAGGTACTAAATCTTCCGCATTAATCTGGATTACTTTGCCGTCTCTTAGTACATGTGCGGTTTGAGCAGATAGTTTTTTCAAAGACTCTAATGCTTTTTCTGCCCTTGCTTCCTGAGCAAGACCTAAGGTAGCATTGACAGTAATGATGATTAGAATGATGATAGGATCAACGTAGTCAGGTTCACCTTCCATGTAAGAAACTAAAAAGGATAAGATAGCAGCAAAGATTAATATGATAATCATAAAATCAGCAAACTGGGCGAAAAACTTTAATATTAGCGGCTTTCCTTTTTTTGCTGTTAGCATGTTTTTCCCATAGATTAGTTGTCGATCTTTTGCTTCTTTGGTGGATAAGCCTTTGTCCCGTGAACCCTCCAGTTTTTTCAATGTTTCTTCAACGGATAAGCTGTGCCAATTCATTGCGGTCACTCCCAGTATGGTCAATCTTCTTTTAATTATATGAAAGAGACAGGGGAATATGATTAGGAATAGCTATATATAACATGACAAGTAAGTGATTTGTTGGGAAGTAATATTAGTTAGTATTGAAACTAAATATAAGGATTCAAAAAAGAATTTTCATTTACAAAACAAAAAAATAGAGTATAATACATCAAGTAACGTTATTTACGTAATCAGGAATTGCTTATGAAATTAGCGATATAGACTCTGAATTTGAGGTGCAGAATGGAAAAGTCAATAACAAGAGATATGACCAGCGGTTCGCCGGCTAAATTAATATTAAAATTTTCAGTACCAATGTTGATCGGTAATCTATTTCAACAGTTTTACTATTTGATAGATTCAATTATTGTAGGTAAAGTTATTGGTAGTGAGGCACTTGCTGCTGTAGGAGCAACTGGCTCACTTGTATTTTTAATATTGGGACTTACCTTCGGTCTTTCAGCAGGTATTTCAATTGTAATTAGTCAGTATTTTGGTGCTCAGGATTATGAAAATGTTAGAAAAGGTTTTGCTACAGCAACCTACGTAGTTATTATAGTATCAACAATTATGGGTATCATAGGTTTCGTTTCAAGCCGATGGTTACTAGAGCTTTTGAATACACCGGATACAATTATTAACCAAGCGGACCAGTTTATGAAAATTACCTTTGCTGGTATACTTGGTGTTTCTTGTTATAATGGTATGGCAGCAATACTTCGAGCTCTGGGTGATTCCGTAACTCCTTTAAAATTTCTTGCTTTAGCATGTTTAATTAATATTGGACTTGATTTTCTATTCTTACTAGTATTCCATTGGGGTGTTGCAGGCGTGGCATTTGCAACTGTTTTAGCACAGATTATTTCTGCTATTTGCTGCGTGGCTTATGCATTAGCCAAAGTAAAAATACTTCGAATGCCATTAAAAGAGTTTAAACCAGATAAAGAAATATTAAAAAAGTGTTTAAAACTGGGATTACCGGTAGCACTTCAAAACTCTCTGGTATCAATATCAATGATGGCGCTTCAGGGAGTTATTAATAGCTATAATGATACTGTAATCGCTGCATATACAGTAGTAAATCGAATTGAGCAATTAGTGTTATTACCAGGTATGTCCCTAGGTGCAGCATTAGCTGCCTATGCAGGGCAAAACATAGGTGCAGGCAGGGTAGATAGAGCTAGACAAGGGTATAAATCTGCTGCTCGTATCATAATCATATTCAGTCTATGTATGCTCCCGGTTATGTATTTTGGTGGAGAATATATTATTCGACTCTTTACGAAAAAAGAAGACTTTGAAGTAGTAGTTATTGGTATGCATGCAGTAAGAATTACTTGTTTCTTTTATTCTGCAGTGGGTATGATATTTGTCTCAAGAAATTTCTTAAGTGGAACAGGAGATATTGCTATTCCTATGGTTATGGGTATTACCGAAGTTATTTGCAGAGTTGTACTAGCAAATGTATTAACTATATTCTTTGGATATTATGGTATTTGGTGGGCAACTGGTATTAACTGGGTGATTACTGCAATCGTCGGAATAGCCAGAGAAGCTTCTGGTAAGTGGCAGCAAAAATCACTTATTCAGAGAGCATAGCCTCTTTAATAGCTGACTTTATTTTTTTTCTTTTTTTAATCTTCTTATATATAATGTGAGTGATAAGAGTAGTTAGGCAGACAATTGAAACAGGTATTAAATTGTGTTTGTACCTTTCGTAGTACACAGCAACATTGTTATAGTTCTCTCTAAGCATATAACCAAGACCAATTAATAAAGTATTCCATACTGTAATGCCGATTGCAGAAGCGCCAAAGTAAGTCATAGGATTAAGCTTTGAAGCTCCTGCAATCAATGCAATATAGGTACGAATCAAGGGGATAACCCTTCCAATACAGACAGCTGCAGAACCATGGTTTAGAAAAGTTCGATTAGCAGCATCAATGCCTTTCTTCATTTTCGGAAATTTCTTTCCAATGGCATTTAGAATGGTGCCACCTCCAAACCAACCAATTGTAAAGCAAAACCCAGTCCCAATTAAACCAGCAACTATACTTAGAGGAAGTATTACAAAGAAATTGGTATGATTTGCAGAGGCAACTGCACCGCAAAAGGGAAGAACGATTTCGCTGGATACTGGAAAACAGGCATATTCCAGCATTATTATAATAAACATGGCGATTAAACCGTAATCAGAAATAAGATTTGTTAATGTATTCATCAGAACCTCGAACAGCTTTAATATAAATAATTATATTCCAGTTGTTCTTTTTTCATACTTGAGTAAAAATTGTAACAGTTCAACCAAAAGCTTTCGCCTTTATTTTTTATAACAGTTTAGCCATAAGCTCAATTTCGATTTGCCTCAAATTATATTAATTCAATACAATTTAATAATTCCATCTATCATATTGGAAATAATTATGTTAATATTGAAATGCTAATACCCATATTTACAAACTAATAATGAAAATAGGGGAGGTTAACTTATGAAAGTCATTACTAAATTTTCAAAAAGTGATTTATGGCGTATTCCTAATTTGCTTTGCTATATTCGCTTTTTATTAATACCAGTATTTGTAGTACTCTATATGAAGGCAAATCAACCAAAAGAGTATTTACAAGCTGCTGGAATTGTGTTCTTATCAGGTCTCACGGATTTTTTAGACGGGTTTATTGCACGGCGCTTTGATATGATAACAGAGCTGGGCAAATTAATCGATCCTCTTGCAGATAAGCTAACACAGGCAGCTTTGATTTTTGTTCTTGTTATAAAAATTGAATGGATGTTTCTGCTATTAATTCTTTTTGTAATTATGCAATTATTTATGTTGGTGGCAGGAATTGTAATGTTAAAGAAGGGCACAAAATTAAATGGAGCCAAATGGTTTGGTAAGGTATCAACAATGGTATTCTATGCGGTTATGTTATTCTTAGTTGCAATACCAACCTTAGCACAGGATATTAAAAATATTTTGATGCTAGTATGCGGAGGATTTTTGTTACTCTCATTTCTAATGTATATAAACGAATATAGAATGCTCTATCATACAGTAAAAAAGCCTGTCGTTTAACGACAGGCTTTAACTATTATCATTCTATCTTTTTTTACAAGGTCCAGTACTTGCTCTTTGTATAAATTTTGCACGAAGCAATAGTTTGCTAATGGTTATATTATGAATTAATCCATCTAATAAAAGAAAAGCACTTTTCCCTAAATCAGTACGGTCCTGCCGGATGGTTGTAAGGGAAGGAGATAACTGTGAGGCTATCGGTAAATCATCAAAACCTATCACACTAACATCCTCAGGAACCTTAAGTCCTAATTTTTGAAGCTCTATACATACCCCTGTTGCAATCAAATCGCTGGCACACATAATAGCGGTAGCTCCATTATTTATAAAGCCCGGTACGTGGTACTTTGCACAATCAGGAACATAGTATCCGTATTCCATTAATTCGTCCTTCGCTTCTATGCCATGCTTTGCCAAGCTTGTTACAAAGGACTGCTGGCGTTGTTCAGAAACCATGGAATTTTTAGAACCATTAAGGAAGGCAATTTTTGTATGTCCAAGTGAATGAAGGTGTGAAACAGCTAGATCAATTCCTTCGAAGCTGTCCGTTCCTACATAACCAACATGATTGTTACCTTCTATATAATTATCAAGTAGGACAGTTGGAACAGTAGTTTTACTAAGTTGCTGGACCCAATCATCGTGAAGTGCAAAACCAAGTAGAAAGGCTCCGCTATATCCATTTTTCAACATGTAGGTATCGAATTTTTCTGCAGTTTGCATATTAAGGTTTGTTGGGACTACGGATACGTCCCAGTGCCTTCTGGCAGCGGATAATTTGAAGCCTACAATAATTTCATAACCAAACTGTTCAATATTTTCGTAATCCATATTCTCAATAAAAATACAGACCTTTCTAGTTCCGGTCGATTTCATTTTCTTAGAAGCATACCCCATCTCAACAGCAGTATCTAAAACAAGCTGTCTCATATCCGCGCTGATATCGCTAGCACCGTTTAGCCCCTTAGACACAGTGCTTACTGCTATTCCTAGCCTATTCGCAATATCTTTAATTGTAGCCATGTTTCTCCTCCCCAGCTAATTCATTTGTTAAATTATTCTCAGTATAAACCCAAGCTTATGCAAATACAACATAAGTTTAAGTTTTTGACTTTTGTTACAGAATTACATAGAAGATTTTATGCATATTTATATTATTTTGTCAAATGACATAAAGTGAATTTTTTTAAATCAATTAAAATAATTCGAATTCACTTAAAAATTTTCGAAAAATATTTAGTAAACCCACTAAAATCAAGCTTTTTTGCAAATTGTTTTAACTTAAATTAATTTAATTTCTTTGTCGTATATTGCGATAGTAGTTAAAATTGACAAATAAAGCAAAGAATAAAGCAAAGCAGCTAGATATAATTACTATAAAAGCTAAAATATATGTTGACAAAGTAGGGTGATAATGGTATTCTTAGTATACAATTTCGAAAATTACCGAAAAACATAAAATTTACACAAGGAATGCAGAATACATAAACATGCGTAAGAATGAAGAACATAGTAATATGCAGTGCAATTTTTGTTGGTAATTTGATATTTATTTTGATTTGCATATTGATTATGTTATGGAGTGGTTAAGTGAATGAGTGAAGTTAAACAAGAGTTAGAACGTGGTGCTGGGCTATTAATGCCAATCAGTGCATTACCATCAAATTATGGAATTGGTACCTTGGGAGAGGAAAGTTATCGATTTGCTGATTTTCTAAAGCGTATTGGTATTAAATATTGGCAGGTACTACCGATTGGACCTACAAGTTTTGGTGATAGTCCTTATCAATCTTTTTCAGCTTTTGCAGGTAATCCTTATTTCATTGATTTAGATTATCTAGTACAGGAAAAATTATTGGACAAAAATGAGATAGAAAGTCTGCAGTGGCAACAGACAGAAGATTGCGTTGACTATGCAACAATTTATCAGAATCGTTTTGTAATACTCAAAAAAGCATTTCAAAGAAGTAAACATACGGAATTAAGTGAATTCAAAGAATTTTGCGAAACAAATACCTTCTGGTTAAAGGATTATTGTCTTTATATGGCTGTGAAGGAACATTTTAATAATAGAGAATGGTTGTTGTGGGATGAGGGGATAAAACTCCGTGACCCACAAGAGCTTGAAAGATATAACAAAGAACTGGAGGAAGAGATAAAATTCTGGGAGTTCTGTCAATTTAAATTTAGTCAGCAATGGAATAAGTTAAAAAACTATGTAAATAAACTGGGAATTCAGATGATTGGTGATATTCCGTTATACGTATCCTCTGATAGTTCCGATGTTTGGGTACACGGTGACTTGTTTGAACTGGATGAAAGAAAAAATCCAATTAATGTTGCAGGGGTTCCACCGGATGCCTTTTCAGCGGATGGACAACGCTGGGGTAATCCCTTATATCGCTGGGATGTAATGGAACAACAGGATTATTCCTGGTGGAGACAACGAATGAAGGCATCAGCAGACCTTTATGATATCATTCGTATTGATCATTTTATTGGTGTAGTTAATTTTTATTCTATTCCGGCTACTTCACCATCGGCAGTGGTTGGCGAGTGGAGAGTTGGACCTGGAGAGAAGTTAGTTAGAATTATTAAAGAATCCATTGGTAATGCAAAAATTATAGCAGAAGATCTTGGGGTAGTGACGCAGAAGGTTAGAGACCTCATTCAGGAATCTGGCTTCCCGGGTATGAAAATTCTGGAATTTGGATTAGATGGTCCAGGAAATCATGAGTATCTTCCTCATAACTATAAAACCACCAATTTGGTTGCTTATACAGGAACTCATGATAATGAAACCTTGATGGGATATCTGGGTGGTAAGACAGACAAAGAGCTGGAATTTGCACTTCAATACTTTGACGTTAAAAGTAAAGAAGACCTGCCATATGCAATTATTAGAGCGTTATATGCAAGTATTGCAGATATTGTAATAGTTCAAATGCAAGATTTATTAAAGTTGGATAATAAGGCAAGAATGAACTTCCCGTCAACGATAGGCGGAAATTGGCAATGGCGCGTGACCAAAGAGCAATATAAGGAACTTAGGGAAGAACTTCTCTATCAGTATTCCTGTTTATTTGCTCGAATGAGTTAAGGATGAAGCTGTAGTCAAATACGAAATAAGTTAAGCTGCCATACGCGGCGGAATGGAGTTAGTATGGAAAATAATTTTAAATCAAATGTAATAACAATTCTCGATCTGGATTATGGAGTTGGCATTAAAGAAGCGAGCACCATGCAGCTTTACAATGCTGTTTCCAAAGCAGCAATGAAAAGCCTAACAAAGGAAAGTGGTTTAGATGCACCTGGAAAGAAAGTTTGCTATCTATCCGCGGAGTTTTTAATTGGCCGTCTGGTATACAGTAATCTTTATAATATGGGCTTGTTTCATCAATTCAGTGAATTGATGAGCGAAAACAATCTTGATATTCGTATCTTTGAAGATATTGAGGATGCAGCTCTTGGTAATGGTGGCTTAGGTCGTCTTGCAGCTTGTTTCTTGGATTCAGGTGCAACGATTGGAATTACGTTAAATGGGTATGGAATTCGTTATAAATACGGTTTATTTAAACAGTACTTTGAAGATGGATTTCAAAAAGAGATTCCAGATGATTGGCAGAGATTTGGTGACCCTTGGTCAGTTCGTAAGGATGAGGAAAAGGTTCGTATTGATTACAAAAATCAGTCCGTGTATGCAGTACCTTATGATACACCTGTAATCGGCTACGGTGACAAGACGGTTAATACCTTACGTTTATGGCAGGCAGAGCCGTTGGAAAGCTTTAACTTTGAATTATTTAATGAACAAAAATATGATAAGGCCAACAAAAACAAGAATGAAGCAGAAGCAATCAGCAGTTTATTATATCCAAACGATAATACAGATGAAGGTAAGAAGTTAAGATTAAAACAAGAGTACTTCTTCTCTGCAGCAACACTTCAAGACATTCTTGCAAGATATAAGAATAAATTTGGTGAGGATTTTACACATTTCTCCTCTGAATATGCAATTCAGTTGAATGATACCCATCCGGTAGTCGCGATTCCAGAGTTAATTCGTCTCTTGATGGAGAATGAAAAATTAACCTTTGCCAAAGCACTTCGTATAGCGAAAGAAACCTTTGCCTATACCAACCATACGGTTATGGCAGAAGCCTTAGAAAAGTGGAATGCAAGCTTATTTAAAGCAGTAATTCCTGGAGTTTATAAATATGTAGTTATGCTTCAGAAAGCACTTGTTAAAGAATTAAAGGCTTTTGGTAAGGAAACAGAAGAAGAGCAGAAGATTTATAACATTATAGATGGTAACACCATTCACATGGCAAGACTTGCAATTTATGCCAGCCATTCCACCAATGGTGTTGCAAAACTTCATACAGAGATTTTAAAGAATGATGCCTTAAAAGAGTGGTATGAGATTTATCCGGATCGCTTTAATAATAAAACAAACGGAATAACCCAGCGTAGATGGTTAGCACTTGCTAATATGGAGCTATCTGGATTTATTACGGATAAGATAGGAAACTCCTGGATTACTGATTTGGATCGTTTAAAGGATCTTGAGAAGTTTGCGAACGATAAGAATGTGATTAAGCAATTTGGTGATATTAAGCGTATTAAAAAGAGACAACTTTCAGAATATATTTTCAAACAAGAAGGTATTCAATTAAATCCTGAATTTATCTTTGATATTCAGGTAAAGAGACTTCATGAATATAAACGCCAGTTGTTAAATGCTTTTTCCATCTTAGATATTTATTTTGGATTAAAAGATGGAAGAATTAAGGAGTTTAATCCTACTGCATTTATCTTTGGAGCGAAAGCAGCACCAGGATATTTTAGAGCAAAGGGAATTATTAAGTTCATTAACGAAATCGCAAAGCTGATAGAAGCTGATCCAGAAGTAAATAACAAGTTACAAGTAATCTTTGTTCATAACTACAATGTATCTTATGCAGAAAAGCTTACACCAGCCGCAGATATTTCAGAGCAGACTTCCACAGCCGGAACCGAAGCCTCTGGAACTGGTAACATGAAGTTCATGTTAAATGGTGCGGTGACACTTGGTACCTTTGATGGTGCTAATGTGGAAATCGTGGAGCAGGCAGGAGAAGAAAATAACTATATCTTCGGTGCAAGAGTAGAAGATATTGAGAAGATTAAAGATTCCTATAATGCAAAAGATATTTATGAGAAAAATCCTAGAATCAAAAAGGTTCTGGATACTTTGGTAGATGGTACCTTTAGTGATGGCGGAACAGGGATGTTTGCTGAACTTTATAACTCCATTTTAGAAGGTGCACACTGGCACAAGCCAGATCACTACTTCCTGCTATTAGATTTCCTTCCATATTGTGAAGCGAAACTGAAAGCAAATAAAGACTATTCGGATATTTATGAGTTCCGAAGAAAGTGTTTCTTTAATACTGCAAATGCAGGTAAATTCTCCAGCGATCGTACCATAAGAGATTATGCTAACGAGGTTTGGAAGTAAGTATTTTATTAATGGAATTCATATGCACCTAGGCATATTTATTCAAGCGGGAGACTATCCCGTATACATGGCAAGTGATTGCCGCTCTATAATGTTACCGGGTTTCAAGCATGAGACTTAGGAAAATGCAAAAAAGGAAAGAGGTAGAGATTATGAAAAAAGTATCAAGACTTATGGCGCTACTTATGGTTACTTTATTAGTAATCAGCAGTTTCGCAGCATGTGGCAAAAAGGATGATAAAACTCCTGAAAACACTAATCCAACCAAAGGAGCTGAGGCAACAACAGCACCTACAACAGCACCTGTTGCTGAAGTAGAAGATGTATCTTTAAAGGTTTGGGCTCCAGAAAACCAGATTCAACCAGGCACAATTAATAGCATGTGTGAATCCTTTGAAGCTTTACATCCAGAATGGAACATTACCTGGGAAGTTGTAACACAGGGTGAGGATACAGCGAAAGATGAGATATTAAAAGACGTAACAGCAGCTGGTGATGTATTCTTCTTCGCTAATGACCAGTTAAGAGAACTTGTAAATGCAGGTGCAATTGCAAGACTTGGTGGTTCTACAGAAGAAATGGTTAAAACAACTATGGCTGAAGCAGTAGTTGATACTGTAACAGTTGATGATGCAATTTATGCAATTCCTTTTACACACAATACATTCTTTATGTACTATGATAAATCCCTTTTAACAGCAGATGATGTTAAGTCAGTGGAATCCATTATGGCGAAAGAAACAGCAGATGATGTATATAATTTCTATTTCGAGTCTGCAGGAGGTTGGAAATTAGGTGCATGGTATTATGGTGCAGGCCTTACAATCTACGGGGATAGCGCAACTGATTTTGCAGCAGGAGCTAACTGGAATAACCCTACAGGTGTAGCAGTTACAAATTATTTAATTGACTTAATTCACAACCCTAAGACTGCCTATGATGGTGATATTTCAGTATCAGAGTTAGCAGCAGCTCACAGAATTGGTGCTTGGTTTGACGGTTCTTGGAATTATCAATTATACAAAGATGCTTTAGGCGATGATTTAGGCTTAGCTGTTATTCCTACTTTTGAAGTAGAAGGTACAACACATCAGTTAAAAGGTTTTTATGGTTCAAAAGCAATCGGTGTTAACGCACAGGCTAAGAACATGGCAGCAGCAGTTGCATTTGCCGCATATTTAGGTGGAGAAGAGATGCAGTTACAACGTTTTACTGAAACTGGTCAGGTTCCTACTAACTTAACAGCAGGTGAATCTGCAGAGGTTCAGGCTGACGAAGTAGCTAAGGTTATCGTTGCAGAAGTAAACACGGCATCTGTTATGCAGCCTACCAGTGCAGAATTCAGCTCCAGATACTGGACAAATGCTGGCGCAATCCCAACTGAAATTAAGAGTGGTGATTTAAACAAAGACAATGTACAGGAAAAACTTGATACGTTTGTATCTACAATGGCTGTTCAATAATTGACAATTTGTTTGGCGAGAGCCAAACAGTGAGGAAACCGCAGGTTTTCGAGCTTGGTTCTGAATATTTACAGTAGGATTATAGTAGAAGCGGGATGTTCCTACAATTTTGGACATTCCGTTTCTAGCATAAAAATAGTGACAATTAGTTATGCTGGTTTAAATAAATCAGTAAATAACTGTATAAGATCACGTTACAGTTACAGGAATGGTATCTATTTCTATTAAGTATGATGTGAATGGAATAGGTATTCGTTCATAGAAAGACGAGGAGGAAGATTATGGCCGGAAATAAGAAAAATAACTTCAATCTACCGGCAAAGTCAGGCAGTTATGGTTTTGGTAGAGCATTCATATCAGGGAATGCAGTTACTAAATTATCTGCATTAGTCTTTGGCTTGGGCAATATCCTTCATAAACAGATCATACGTGGACTTTTATATCTTGCTTTGGAATGTGCCTACGTAATATTTATGATTAACTTTGGTATCGGAGCAATCAGAGATCTATTTACGTTAGGAACTAAGGTTCAGGAAGAAGTTTTTAATGAAGCAAAGCAGGTTTATGAATATATACCTGGAGACAATTCCATGCTTTGTTTGCTTTATGGGGTTGTGACTCTGTTTGTTACCTTATTTTTTATACTAATACTAACATCATCAGTGAAAAGTGCATATGACACCCAGTTAAAAATTAATAATGGGAAGAAAGTACCTACTTTTAAGGATGACCTTTCTTCCTTAAAACATGAAAAGCTTCAAACTACACTACTCTTTTTTCCAATTACAGGAGTAATTGTATTTAGTATAGTACCTTTAGTATTCAATATTTTAATCGCTTTTACCAGCTATGACAGAAATCATCAGACGCCCGGTAATTTATTTGACTGGGTAGGTCTTGCTAATTTTAGTGAAATGTTTAAGTCGGGAGGAATCCTTGCTAATACCTTATGGCCTGTCCTGCAATGGACCTTTGTTTGGGCAATCTTTGCAACAGTCACCTGTTACTTCTTAGGATTATTGCTAGCAATTGTAATTAATCGTGAGGGAACCAGATTCAAAGGATTCTGGAGATTTATCTTTGTATTATCCATCGCAGTCCCTCAATTCGTATCATTATTGACTATGAGAACTATTTTTAGTGCAAATGGACCGGTTAATGTTATATTACGCCATTTAGAATTTATTGGACCTAGAGAATCAGTGCTTTTCTTTGCAGATCCTACTCTGGCTAAAATAACAATCATTTGTATTAATATTTGGATAGGTGTACCATTTACCATGCTTACGACTACTGGTATTTTAAATAATATACCAAAGGATTTATATGAAGCTGCTAAGGTGGATGGCGCCAATGCTGTTGTTACCTTCTTTAAAATCACAATGCCCTACATGCTGTTTATTATGACACCTTCTTTGATTACAGCCTTTGTAGGAAATATTAATAACTTTAATGTTATCTTCCTGCTAACAGGTGGTGGTCCGGAATCCTTAGAGTATTATTCGGCAGGAAAAACAGATCTTTTGGTTACTTGGTTATATAAGTTAACGTTAACAAACAAGGACTATAACCTTGGAGCAGTAATTGGTATTATTGTCTTCGTGATTATGGCTACCTTATCCTTGTTAGCATATCGTAAAACATCATCCTATAAAGATGAGGAGGCTTTTCAATAATGAATAAGAAGAATAGTAGCGGAAAAACAAAGCGTTTTATTGTGAATACAATTGTTCATGTTAGTCTTGCAATTGCCGCAATCATATGGATACTACCGATATTTTTCGCTTTTTTAACCTCCTTTAGAGAGGAAAGCGGGCAGGCTAAAAGCTATATTTTTCCAAAAAGCTACACCTTTGATAATTATAAAAATCTCTTTACTAACAAAGGAACGCTTGATTTTCCACAGTGGTTTATTAACACACTTTTAGTAGCGATTGTAAGTTGCTTATTATCAGCATTCTTTGTGTTGTGCGTATCCTATGTAATGTCAAGACTAAGATTTCGCATGCGTAAAAAGATGATGAATATTGCATTAATCCTAGGCATGTTCCCAAACTTCTTATCAATGATTGCAGTGTATTATATTTTAAAGGGCTTTGGTTTTATGGAAGTAGGACAGTTAAAATTAGTAGCACTGGTAATGGTTTATTCAGGAGGAGCGGGATTAGGATTTTATATTGCTAAGGGCTTTTTTGATACTATACCTAAGACCATTGATGAAGCAGCCTTTATTGATGGAGCAACCAAATGGGACGTATTTCGAAAAATTACAATCCCCTTATCAAAACCTATTATCGTATACACTTTGTTAACCAGTTTTATGGGACCTTGGATTGACTATATTTTTGCAAAGGTTATTCTTGGTCAGGACAGACAATATTATACGGTTGCCATCGGTTTATGGACAATGCTTGAGAAAGAGTTTATAGAGTATTATTATACAACCTTCTTTGCAGGCTGTATTATTATATCAATACCAATTGCAATATTATTTGTATTTACTCAAAAATTCTATGCGGCTGGGGTATCAGGAGCTGTAAAGGGCTAATATAAAAATGAAGAGGAAAGTCTTAATCATATTGAGGCTTTCCTTTTAAAAAATCAGGGAGGTATAATCCTCCTTAAAAAGCAAGGGAGGTGAAAACCTCCCAAGGAGGGTCTGGTATGCGAAAAAAACTTACAAGTATGTTATGCTTTATTTTAGTTGGTTCGTTATTACTTATGGGGTGTAGTTCAGGGGGTAATGGTAATTCAACTAATGGTACTAACGATTTAACACCTACTAAGTCAGAGCCGTCTGTTACACAACCAGTTGAAGGGGATTCAGATGGTGATGATGGTGAGAGTCCTGTAGATAATTACCCATATGTGCAAGAACTCAATATTATTGAAGATAATTATAGAAATTACTATGAAATCTTTGTATATTCCTTCTGTGATAGTGATGGAGACGGAATCGGTGATATGCAGGGTATTATATCAAAGTTGGATTACATTAGTGAGATGGGCTTTAATGGTATCTGGCTTATGCCAATTATGCCTTCACCAACTTACCACAAGTATGATGTAACGGATTATTATGCCATTGACCCAGCCTATGGAACTCTTGAAGATTTTCAAAAGCTGATTGAAGAATGCCATAATAGAAATATTAAACTAATTATAGATTATGTGTTTAATCATAGTTCTGCAAAACATCCTTGGTTTACGGACGCTGTAACATATCTAAAAGGGTTGGAAGAGAATCAAGAACCTGATCCAAGCGTATGTCCTTCAGTGGAATATTATCATTTTACAAAAGAAACAAATGGTAAAACTGGATATTACAAAATTGCTGGCACGGATTATTATTATGAGGGGGTTTTCTGGGATCAGATGCCGGATTTAGCTTTAGAATCTGCAGCTCTTAGAAGTGAACTTGAACATATCACAAAGTATTGGTTAGATATGGGTGTGGATGGCTTCCGACTAGATGCAATCAAAGAGTATTACACAGGTGAGACCGGTAAAAACGTTGAAGTATTACAATGGTTTTCTGATTATGTAAAAAGTGTAAATCCAGAGGCTTTTGTTGTCGGAGAATGTTGGGATGCTGCAGCTATCATTGCTTCCTATTATCAAAGTGGATTAACCAGTATGTTTAATTATCCATTAGCACAATATAACGGTATTATTGTATCTTCTGTACGTAAGCTTGGAACCTCTAATGCAAAGACTTTTGCAAGTGCGATATTAGATTTGGATACAAGATATCTTGCAAGTAATCCAGACTATATTGATTCCCCTTTCTTAAGTAACCATGATAATACCCGAGTTTCAGCTCAATGTGTGAATGATGAAAACCAGATGAAGATGGCTGCTGGTGTATTGCTCTCCTTAAAGGGTAGTCCCTTCGTTTACTATGGAGAAGAAATTGGTATGAACAGTATGGGAGATAAGGATGAGAATAAACGACTCCCAATGAACTGGTCAACAACTGATACAACAGGTATTACAAAAGCACCGATTGGTGCGGATGTTGTGGAACAAAAGTTTGCACCTTTGGATGAGCAATTAAAGAATCCACTATCTTTAGTAAATTACTATAAGCGTGCCCTGCGTATTAGAAATGAGAATCCGGAAATTGCTCGTGGAAGTGTTAGTGTGGTTGAAAGTTTAACTACCGCTGATGTCTGTGCCTTTGAGAGAATATATGAAGGTAGTAAAGTTGTAGTTGTTTATAATATGAATAAAGAAACAGCAACACAAGTTGACCTTTCTACAGCAGGACTTGACAACATGAATATAAGAGGTTATTTAACTGTTGAGGGAAGCGAAGTTACTTTAACAGATGGAGTATTAGATATGCCTCTGTATTCCATTGTCATACTAAAATAGTTTGTATAGTTCACAGGCAAGTAAAACATTAAGAAGTTAACCTGGAAAGCTTGCTTTCTAAGGATAATTTCTTAATATAAGTTAGATTAAAACGTTTATAGACATTTATAATAGGAGCTGCTGCAAAATTAAAGAGTGCAGCAGCTCATCCTATAACTTTGACAGAAATGGAGAAAAACATGAAATTTATCTATGGAAAGCATGATTGGAATACAATGGCAAGAGGGCAGGAGAATTGTTATCTTCTAAGCAATGGTCTAGGTGGATTTTCTTCAACTACAATTCTTGGGTCTGTGGCTCGTAATGATCATGCCCTATTTATGGCCTGTACAACTGCGCCAAATCATCGTTATCATATGATTAGTCGAATGGAGGAGAAACTTCAGGTGGCAGGTAAGGAGGTTATTCTATCCAGTCAGGAGTTTGTTAATTATACGAAGAATCAAGAAGGTTATCGCTACCTTCAACAATTTAATTTTGATTTATTCCCCAATTGGCTAATCCAGTATGATGGTATTGAGATAAAAAAGACGATAGTTATGCGCCACGAGGCTAATACACTTGCAATTCGATACACATTTGACAATAGAATGGGTGGAGCAGCAAGCTTTAAGATAGTGCCTCAACTTCAATTTGTTGCCAAGGGTGAGCTGTTATCCGAACATCAAGAATTTTATGTGAAAGACAACTGTATTCAAAGTAACGGATTACAATTGTACTTTCAAACAGACGCAGAGACGAGAAGCTATCCTACTGAGTTTCATAAGGATCTATATTATGCCTATGATGCAAGAGATGGTAGAGATTCAATTGGTAGAACCGCTCACAATCATGAATTAACAATAAAACTACCAGCCAATAAAAATATTATCTGTGATTTAATTTACAGTATGGAGCCTATTAATTTATCTTTTAATACTATAAAAGACGAAGAGACAGAACGTATCACTAAAATAGTAAATCAAGCTGGAATTTCTGATGAGATTGGAAAACAGCTTGTATTTAGTGCGGATCAGTTTATTGTGCAACGGGAATCAACTGGTGGTAAATCTATTATGGCTGGTTATCCCTTTTTTGCAGATTGGGGTAGGGATACTATGATTGCAATGGTTGGTTGTTGTATCTCTACTCGTAGATTTGAAGATGCAAAAGGTATTTTTAGAACCTTCATGAAGTACTGTAATAAAGGACTAATGCCAAACATGTTCCCGGAAGGTGGCAATGATCCCATCTATAATACGGTGGATGCATCTTTGTTGTTCGTTGCAGCGGTATATGAATATTATATAGAAAGCAAGGATATTGAGTTTATAAAAGAAGCATACCCTGTTATTAAAGACATCCTTGAATGGTATAAGGCAGGAACAGATTTTCATATAAAGATGGACGAGGATTATCTTATTCAGGCGGGCAGCGGCTTGGAGCAGGTCACTTGGATGGATGTACGTTATGAGGAAATTCTTCCTACACCAAGACATGGTAAACCAGTTGAAATAAATGCTTACTGGTATAATGCAATAAAAATTGCAGCAGTTTTCGCAGATATTATGGGAGAAGAAAGACATGGATATGAGGAGCTTGCTGAAAATGTAAAGAAAAGCTTCTGCAAAGAGTTTTGGAATGAAGCAGAGGGTTGTCTTAAAGATGTAGTGTCTGGAGAAGAAGCAGATTTGCAAATCCGTTGTAATCAAATTTGGGCGGTTTCAGTGCCATTTGGGATGTTGGATCAGGAGAAAGAACTACAGGTGGTAAATAAGGTGTTTGAGAAGCTTTATACGCCTTATGGACTGCGTACATTAAATAAGGAAGATGATAGTTTCAAACCCAATTATGGCGGAAGCTTATTTAAACGAGATATGGCTTATCACCAGGGGACTGTGTGGCCGTTTCCAATCGGTGGCTACTATCTGGCCTACCTTAAGGTGCATAAGGAGTCAGAAGAAGCCATATGCAAGGTTAAGGAGCAACTAGAAGTACTAATGGCATGCATGAGGGAGGGATGTGTAGGACAGATAGCTGAAATCTATGATGGCGAGACACCTACAATCTCACAGGGTTGCTACGCACAGGCATGGAGTGTCAGTGAAATATTACGAGTATATGCGAAACTTGAGAAGTTAGATTAAAAAGACCGTTGTATATAAGTCTTAACAAGAAGAGAACGGATATAGCTTACCCAAATGCACAATCTATGTTTGAGTAAGCTATATCCGTTCTCTTTAATAGGGTACACTAACCTGCAATGGTCTCTTTCGTCCAAATTACTTATTTACCCTGACTAGTCATTACTTTTTTAATCATTTCAAACTGCTGTTTTTCTTTTTGGTTCATATTTCTTGTTAGTAAATCTATCATAAGACTACTTTCTTCCTTTGTAAAAGTTAGATTTTGTTGCTGAAGTCTTTTATTCGTGTTCATTAATAGAGGTACTAATTTATCCATAGATTTCCCCTCAGACTCTTTTATTAAGTCCAATAATACCGCCATTTTTCTTGGATCAATATTCTTAAGCTTTGGGTTGTTGCTCCAGGAAGTATCAGTCATCTTCATGCTCCTTTTCCACAGTCTTGCTACTATTATCATATGACATGGTATTTAAAAGCATGCTAATGTTTTCAAAAGTTGATTTTTGTTCTGGAGGAACCATATTCTTTAACATCTCAAACATCATATTATTTGACTTATTTGAGGAGTTGGAATCGTTAGGAGACTCATCCTTTGGAACTTCAGTTTGAGAATCATAGGAGTTAGTTTGATTGGAAAATGCTGAATTGTCCTCATTAGTATTGTCATAAGAAAAGTTCACATCACTTTGATTATTTTGATTCTCGGTTGAACCATCGGAGGAAAAATTCTTAAAAGCTTCGAAGATAGACTCAAAATTACTATTTGAAAAATTACCAGTGACATTATCTGTATCATCATTTCCGGAATCGCTAAAGTTAAAGCCCCCGAATTCCTGCATCGTTTTCATGGTTTCCATCATTGAATTATACATATCAAACATACGCTTCATTTGAAAAAAATTAAGAAAGCGATCGACAAATTCTCGTTCCCGAAGGGAACACAAGGGTCTTATTGCATTTAATAAACCCTCAAAATCTATTTTTGTACCAGCGAGACCTAGAGCAGCCACTTCCTTAGGGTTTTTTAAAGATCTCATAGTACCCATTAGATCAAAGACCTTAACAAACATCTCAATAAAACCCTTGTTTTTTGTTTCAATATAAGGCATAGCGGCTTTCATAATCTCTGAAGTGTGTAACAGGTCCTGGTCTGCCATAGTTTCTCCCATTATACATACTCATAATAGTATATTCAGGGATAGAATGAAAAATGAGCTTATTACCAAACTAGGCCGACCTATTCTGGATAGTTTAAATGTTCGTCATCAATCTTATATAAGATTTCCTCAAGATATTGCTTCGCATAGTGTTTTGCAAGAGGTAAATTCATGTCGGAATAATTTCCGCAATTCACCGCGGTTGCACCTGGGATATCCCCTTCAAAATCACGGACAAATTCAAACATTTCTACAATTAGTGGATATACATCCTTAGAAGTGTAGTCACCACCTAATAGGAGATAAAAACCGGTACGACATCCCATTGGTCCAAAATACACAATCTTATCTTCGTATTTCTCATGATTACGAAGGAAAGTAGCACCAAGGTGCTCTATCGTATGCATCTCACCTGTTTGCATCACAGGATCATAATTGGGACGAGTCATGCGTAAATCAAAGGTTGTAATTATCTCATTACCAATTTTATCTTGTCTGGATACATAAACACCTCTTAATAATTTCATATGATCAATTGTAAAACTTGCTATTTGCTTCATAGTTTACCCTGCCTTTATATTTTTTGTTTTACCATAACACGAATCATGGATTTCTTCAATTCCTACTTAATGAAATTTATTATTACTTATGAGTGAAATAAATTAACTACATTTATATGCGGTGAATAAGAAGAAAATACTATCATATTTTAATTGACTAAACAACGGTTTATATGTAAAACCTTGACGAATTCTCTGCATCTTGATATTATGATTTCATGGTAAATCTTTGTAATTAGGGGTGTGGATAGCTTTGGTGATAGGAATTTGCGACGATGAAGCCGTCATTCGCGATGGGATAGTTAAACTTTGTATAGATTATAGTATGTCTAATATATGTGAATTAGAAACTGTGTGCTTTTCCTCTGGAGAGGAACTATTAGCTTATGATAAACCAATTGATATTCTTTTCTTAGATATTCAGATGAAAGGATTAAATGGGTTAAGAACAGCAGAACAAATAAGAAAAACGGATGATAGTTTAATTATAATTTTTTTGACAGGTTTTAAGGGATATATGCAAGCAGGATATAAAGTTAGAGCTTTTAGATATCTATTAAAACCTGCTAAGCAAGAGGAGTTTACGCAAACCCTTGCAGAGGCAATTCGAGACATTACAAAAAATAAAAAAGCGATTGTAGGTGTAGACGGAGAGACGAAGTACCTTAAATTAAGGGATATTATCTACGTCGAGTATGTTAATCGGTTGACCGTGGTGCGTACGAAGAAAACTACCTATGAAAGTTATATGACTTTGAATGACTGGATGAAGCTATTGGATACAGGTGATTTTTTTCGAGTACATAAAGCTTATATTGTAAACATGGAATATATTGAAGAAATCAACAAAGAAGTGTTATTAGAGAATGGTGAAAAGGTTGAAATAGCTATAAGACAAGTAGGTAAATTAAAAAAAGCCTGTAAAGAGTACAGAAGAAGGAACGCAAGGTAGGGAGAGAATTATGAAGGATGTTCTATATTGCTTTTTTGTTTATCTCATGGATTTCTTAAAAATGTGGATGGTGCTCTGGGGAATTATGAATTTTAAGTTAACCAGAAATTATAAAGAATATATACTTGTGACAGTGCCACAAGTAATCTTTATTTTTATATCTGCATTTTATTATGAGAAAAATCCAGATATATCTGCTAATATCTGGAGTATTATGGTTATTATATTTACAGGATTATATTTTGAAGGAAAATTTATTAAAAAACTAATATATTCGTTATTGGCATATAGTCTTATCGTATTTTTAGATGCCTGTCTTATGTTTGGTGCTTCGTTATTTACGGATCAAGCTGGGCTTGAGTTCCTAAATGAATCTATAAGTATCTATATTTACAGTGGCTTTAATATTATAACTTTACTGATTATTGTTATAATAAAAAAATTTCGTCCTCACAGTAAAACACCAATACATATTTCAAAACGAATTATTATGCTTCTTTTTGCAGGTGCTTTGACTGGAGTAATGATTCTAGCAGCTTTAGTTGCGCAGAGTAATGATAATATGCCTTTAAACGGAAAAAAATTGGTTGTATTAGTTACAATAATAGCAATTGTTGCTTATAATATTACATGTATTATGATGATTGTAATAACTGAATCTAGAGATAATTATAGGACAATCTCAATTGTTAGTCAAAATATTATTGAATCTCAACAGCAATATTATTCATTAGTAAATGAGAAACAACAGGAAATGCGCAGCATTCGACATGAAATGAGAAATCATTTATCCTGTATCTATGGTCTTAGCCAATCTAAAAAGGCTGAAGAAATGGAACAATATTTAAAAGAGCTGATTGATACCTCATACAATTCTGAAACCCTATTTGATACTGGGAATGATATCGTGAATGCTATTTTAAATGATGCTCAAAGTCGGTGTAAAAATGATAATATTATTCTTCGTTTACAAGGAGGGTTTCCACACCCCTTACACATATCGGCTATGGACTTATGCGCTATCTTTGCTAATGTTATTTCCAATGCAGTTGAAGCAATCCAACGCATGGATAGATCCTTGGAAACTTCTGAATTCGTAGATATTCAGATACGGAGTTTTAAAGAGGACTTATATATTGATATTGTGAATCCAATTGGTAATAATTCAGTAAACGTTAAGAACCTCACTACATCAAAGAGCAATAAGGAAGCACATGGATATGGAGTTAAGAACATGATGCGTAGTGTGGATAAGTATCAGGGCAGTGCAAATTATAAAATTATTGACCAAAAAATGATATTAGAAATTGAAATGAGGAATATTCAGGAGGGTTTAAGAAGAAAATTAAAAGTGATATAAGAGATTGAACAATGGATAAAGAACAGATAAGTAATCTATTATCCGTATAATTTTTAAAAATCGACGTTCATACATGAAAAATCGACGTTCATGTTTCGGTGCATTGATAGGACCTTGTTACTATGCTATAAAAAGCTTGTAACAAGGTTTTTTTTATGCAACTTAGGAATCTTATAATTCCATATGAAGGTTTCTTTTTAAGGAGGAATACGTATGATGACCACAAATAGCTTAGAATTTCTAGAATGGATCTTAAAGTTTTTCCGTTAAAAGTATCTATTGGGGAATAAATACTTTAGCAGGTTCGAAAGAATCACAAATGCAAGGTGCCTGGATTATTATTCCAGGCATTCTTACTTTTGACTGATAAAGAAAGGATGTTATGAGTTTACACAAAGCATTTTATGAGCTGATTATTCGTAAAAATTTTACTAGGTACTTATTAATTATTTTATCATTAATAGCATCTTATATCGCCGCAACGATTTTTATCATATATATTGATAATCTTCTTCTTATTTATTCAAAAAATGATCTTCCACAATATCGATATATCTTAAATAGTATTAGAGCTGTATTTGTCGTTGCCCTAATACTTTTTATAGGTTATCAGTTTTATAATATTATGAAAATAAGTCTAAGAAGCTATATTATTATAACTACAATAGGAGGTACAAAACAGCAAATTCGCATGCTGATTTTACTTCAATTACTATTTTTAATTATGATTTCGATTCCACTTGGTTTAAATATTGGACATTATTTAAGTTGTATATTGCTAAATTATGCAGAAAACATCCTATTAAAAACTGGTTTAGGAGAGATAATAAATTCAAATATATCCTTTTCATTAATAGCAGGTGTTGTCATAATTGGCGTCATAGTTCTTACGATTGATTTGGACAGAGGATTATGGAAATCCATTGACATTGAAGAAGGAAAAAGGCATTATATAAGTTGAAGACTTTACAGTCTTTAATAACTAAAAGGAACGGATGAAATGGCAGACAGTATTATTTTCGACTTGGATGGGACTCTTTGGGATTCGACAAAAGAAGTAGCAATCGTATTTAATAAGATATTAAGTGAACATTATCCAGAAGTAACCGATGAGGTAACAGCAGAGCGTTTACAAAGTCTATTTGGACTACCTTTAGATGTGATCGCAGTTAAATTGTTTCAAAGTGTTGATGAGGAACACGCCATAAAGGTGATGCAGCATTGTTGCGATTCTGAATGTGAGTATTTGGCACAACATGGAGCTCCGCTTTATGAAGGACTTGAAGAGGCATTAAAGGAGCTTTCATCAAAATATAAATTATATATTGTTAGTAATTGTCAAGAAGGATATATTCAATGCTTCTTTCAGGCATACCCACATTTGGAGAAGTATTTTTTAGATTTTGAGTATCCAGGCAGAAGCGGTAAGCTTAAAGCAGACAATATTCGTATGGTTGTTGAGCGAAATGGGCTTGAAAGTCCTATGTATGTAGGTGATACCTTAGGAGATGCAAAGGCGTCAAAGGAAGCTGGTGTTCCATTTATATTTGCACGTTATGGTTTTGGTGAAGTAGAGGATTATGTTGCTGCGATAGATTCGCTTAACGATTTGGTTACTTATTTAAGATAATCAGAAATAGTACTTTATATCTATAGCTCTTATCATAATTAGTTCTAGAGTACTCAAGTAAAGATTGACATTTTTCTGCTTTCTTTATATATTGAAATAGATAGATTTATGCAGGGATGCAATTATTACAATACCTGACTACTTAATAGGATGTGAAAGAATGTTAGACGGAAAGAAATCAATATTTAGCGGAATGCAGGCAACTGGGTCCTTAACCTTAGGTAATTATCTTGGTGCCTTAAAAAATTGGGTGGAGCTTGAGAACGAATACGAATGCTTTTACTGTGTGGTTGATATGCACTCTATTACAGTCAGACAAGATCCCGCAGAACTTCGTAAGAAAGCCAGAGCATTACTTACCTTATACATTGCAGCAGGACTAAATCCGGATAAGAATTGTATTTATTATCAATCCCATGTATCCGGCCACGCTGAGCTTGCATGGATTTTAAATTGCTTTACCTATATGGGGGAATTAAATCGTATGACGCAGTTTAAGGATAAGTCTGCCAAGCATACGGATAATATAAATGCTGGTTTATACACGTACCCGGTTTTGATGGCAGCAGATATTTTACTGTTCCAGGCGGATGTTGTTCCCGTTGGTTCTGATCAGAAGCAGCATTTAGAGATTGCGCGTGATATTGCGCAACGCTTTAACTCAATTTATGGGGATGTCTTTACGATACCAGAAGCGCATATTGCAAAGCAAGGCGCACGTATAATGAGTCTTCAAGAACCAGAGAAGAAGATGTCCAAATCCGATGAGAATCTAAATGCGAGCATATATCTGATGGATGATCGTGATACAATAATTCGTAAATTTAAGAGAGCTGTAACCGATTCCGATAACCAGATTAGATTATCTGATGACAAACCAGGAATTAAGAACCTGATTGAAATCTATGGACTATCTACAGGTAAATCAGTAACAGAAATTGAAAACGAATTTGCTAATTCAGGATATGGTGATTTTAAATTAGCTGTTGGTGAATCAGTAGCTGATTTGCTAGCACCACTACAGACCAGATATGAGGAACTTTCTAAGAATAAAGACTATATTGATGGTATCATAAAGGCAAATGCTGATAAAGCAAACTACTACGCTACAAAGACCTTACGCAAGGTTCAAAAGAAGGTAGGGTTTCCGGAACGAATTAGATAATAACCAGGGTGGCTTTATGCCACCTTGTTTCTTTATCTAGAGGGGAATTAAAGCTCAAAGAAAATATTGAATTCTTTATAATAAAGTGATTTAAGAATATTAATATTATTGTAGCAATTACACATAAATAAGTTTTAAAGAAAAGGAATCGAAAGGATAATCAGTCATGAAAATTGTTTTTATGGAAACGGATACGCTTGGTCAAGATGTGGATTTGACGCCCTTTGATAATTTGGGAGAGGTAGTGAAATTCCCTTGTTCGGATGAAGAATTAAATTCAGATAGAGTGGAAGAGGCAGACATAGTCATTGTTAATAAGATTCCCATGAATGACAGGACACTTCATAAGGCAAAGAATTTAAAGTTGATTTGTATTACTGGAACAGGTACCAATATTGTGGATTTTGATTATACCAATGCAAAGGGTATTGCTGTTGCTAATGTAAAAGGCTATTCCACCCAGTCAGTTGTTCAGCATACTTTTGCGCTGTTCTTTTATCTTTATGAAAAGTTAAGTTATTATGATAACTTTGTAAAATCTGGTGATTATATTCGCTCTGATATCTTTAGCCACTTTGTGACTAAGTTCCATGAGCTTGCAGGAAAGACCTGGGGGATTATTGGATTAGGCGATATTGGCAAAGGTGTGGCAGAGGTAGCCAAGGTATTTGGGTGTAGTATCATTTATTATTCAACCTCTGGTAAAAACAATGATTCAACCTATCAGCAGGTTGATCTAGATACTCTGTTGAAAGAATCAGATGTTATCTCCATCCATGCTCCGCTTAATGCTGCTACACGAGATTTAATTGGTGAAGCGGAACTTCGTAAGATGAAAGATAGTGCAATACTTCTTAATCTTGGACGTGGACCGATTGTGAATGAGCAGGCATTGACAACAGCCCTGAAAGAAAATTGGATTGGTGGAGCGGGGTTGGATGTTTTAACTCGTGAACCGATGTCAGCAGATAACCCTTTAATTGAAATTAAGGACAGCACAAAGCTCATCATAACTCCACATATAGCGTGGGCTACAGTTGAAGCCAGGCAGCGAGTGACAGAAGAGGTATACAAGAATATTGAAGCTTATCAAAAAGGTGAGAAACGTAATATCGTTATAGAGTAAGAGTAAAATAAGGTGGTAGCTGCCAAAGTTGTATTAGCAGTTACCACCTTATTATTTTATTGGTAACAAATGAAATGACTTGTCATAGAAATCGTAGATGTTGTAAAGTAATTCCTTGCAAAATTTATTGTATTTACTCGTTGATACCGGATTTTGCTTCATTCCACTTATCAATATAGAGAGCTTCCATTTCTTCTCCAAGATAACGGAAAGTCTGACAATTTTCCAGTGTGGATTGTTCTGGGAATGCTACAAGACTATTTTTAATATCTTCATCTGTAATCATTTCCTTAGCAGCCATATTTGGTGTTGAATACGTAATATATTCAAAGTTCTTTAAGGCAATTTCAGGATCGCACATAAAGTTGATAAAGGCTTCCGCATTTTCTTTGTTTCTATTGTTCTTAGGAATTACCCAGCCATCAATCCATACGTTGGAGCCTTCTTTTGGTACTACGTATTCAAGATCAGGATTTTCGCGTTGCGTGTAAATTGCTTCACCAGAATAGATAACACCAATGGCTGCTTCTTTACCAATCATCTTATCACGAACCTGATCGACAACATAGGCTTGAACCAGAGGATATTGTGAAGCAAGTAAATCCTTTGCTTCCTCAAGCTGTGTTTCGTCCGTGGTATTAATGTCATAACCTAAATAAGAGAGGGCGATCATGAAGGCATCACGAACACTGTCTATCATTAAGATATCGCCAGAGTATTTTTCATCAAATAATGCGCTCCAGCTATCAATGGGCCCATCTACCAAGGTCTTGTTATATAAAATTCCTACAGTTCCCCAGCAGTAAGGGACACTGTATTTATTGCCTGGGTCAAAATTTTCAGCGCTCTTTAAGTTGACAGGATCAATATTTTTAATATTAGGTACATTATCAAAATTAATCTCTGTTAATAAATCCTCATCAATCATTTTTTGAATCATGTAATCGGATGGACACACAACATCATACTGTACTGCGCCGGCTTGGATTTTCGCATACATATCCTCATTCTGTTCAAATTCATCATAGACAACCTCAATTCCGGTCTCTTCTTCAAACAAATCAAGAACCTCTTCATCAATGTATTCGCCCCAATTATACACATATACCTTTTCTTTGCTTTCCTTACTGCAGGCAGAAAGAAGACTAACAGAAAGAAGCAGTACAACCAGTAATAAGATTATTTTCTTCATAGTAGTTACCTCCGTTTATTCTAATTATAGCTTTCGCATTGGTGTGTTCTTATCAGCATTTCTTCGATTAATAAAAATAAGCAGTATTAATACGGTTAAAAACATTAAAGTGGACAATGCGTAAATCTCAGGTTTGATACCTTTTCTTACTTCAGTATAAATCTTAGTAGACAAGGTATTGATTTCCGGGCCTTTGGTGAAATGCGTGATAACAAAGTCATCGAGTGACATTGTAAAGGCTAAAAAGAAACCGGATATTACACCAGGGAAGATATCTGGCAATATTACCTTAAAGAAGGCGTAGAACGGAGATGCTCCTAGATCCTGCGCTGCTTCAAAGGTATGAGGATTTAACTGTCTTAATTTTGGCATTACACTTAATATGACATAGGGTATATTAAAGGTAATATGCGCCAGTAATACGCTGAAAAATCCAAGTGTAAAGTTCAATGCCACAAAGATTAACATCAAAGAGATACCGGTTACAATATCTGCATTTAACATAGGGATATTAGTAATACCTAGTAAAACTGTTCGTGGTGTTCTCTTCATGCTGTTAATTGCGATTGCCGCAGCAGTACCAATGATGGTAGCAATCAATGCAGAGGAAAAGGCAATGATTAAGGTTGTTGTAAGAGCTGACATAATGTCTTCATTGCGAAAGAGCTCCTGATACCAGTGAAAGGTGAAGCCTCCCCACTTGGATCTTGATTTTGATTGATTAAAGGACAGTACAATCAGAATTAATATTGGAGCATACAAAAACAATATAATAATGCCGACATAGAAGCGGCTAAATAATTTCTTTACCATAGATTGCCGCCCTCATTTCCTTTGTCATATTTTGATAGGACTGCCATACTAATTAGAACAAAAATCATTAAAACGAGAGAAAGACCGGAGCCCGCATGCCAATTATTTACTTTGCTAAATTGTTGTTCAATCACATTACCGATTAATAAAATCTTACTTCCACCGAGAATGGTTGAGATAACAAAGGTAGTCAAGGAGGGAACGAATACCATTGTTATCCCGCTGACAACGCCGGGAAGTGTGAGTGGGAATATAATCTTACGAAAGGTCTGGCTGTTGCTCGCACCAAGATCTCTAGCTGCATTTACGACATCTTTATCAATCTTAATTAAAACATTGTAGATGGGAAGTACCATAAAGGGTAGGAAGTTATATACCATACCAAGGATAATGGCTGCCGGAGTGTTGATAATATTTAGGGTCGGCAGATGTAAAAAACTTAGGATATTATTCAGAACACCAGTCTTTTCAAGGATATTCTGCCAAGCAATCGTTCTTAATAAAAAGTTCATCCACATGGGAAGGATAATGATTAATACAATAAAACTATTGCTCTTCATATTGGAGTTATTAAGAATTAGTGCCAGAGGGTAGGCTAGTATTAAGCAAATGATGGTACTTATTATGGAAAGTTCTAAGGCAAGAAACAAAGCTTTCCGATTAACAGGATCAGCAATAAGTGCGATATTACTTAACGTAAATCCGCCATCCTTCGATATTAAACCGTAATATACAATCATAATTAGCGGAATTATAATAAAACCTGCCATCCAAATAAGGTAGGGAAAAGAAAGCCACTTCACGCTCATGGCACGAGGCATATGTAAGCCATGCTCTGTGGATTTTTCTGATTGGGTTTTAAGCTTATGATTAATCTTCATAGGACTTTCACTCCTATTCTTCTAAAATTTCTGTAAAATGTCGTTCTTATTCGCTTATTTCAGCAGCCTGTTCATCCTCAGAAGCGGGTTTATTCATAATCTGAATATCAAAAGGATCTACTTTGATACCAACTTCACTGCCAACAGGAGATAAGTCGGTGGAATGTACCAACCATTCCCTACCGTTCGCATGAACTTCCATCTCATAATGTACCCCCTTGAATAGGAGAGAAGTTACGCGTCCTTTAATAATTCCGTCTTCAGGTTTTACAAGATCAATATCCTCTGGGCGAATTACAACATCCACAGGTTTATTTCTGCCAAAACCGATATCAACACAGGGGAAATGAGCACCTAGGATATTCACAAGTTTATCCTCCATCATAATAGAGGGGATGATATTACTGTCACCGATAAAATCGGCAACAAATGCATTCTCTGGTTCGTTATAGATTTTCTCAGGAGTGCCGATTTGTTGGATATAACCTTGATTCATAACTACGATGGTATCGGACATGGTCAAGGCTTCTTCTTGATCATGAGTTACATAAACGAATGTAATTCCAAGCTCGTTCTTTAAACGAATCAATTCATATTGCATATCCTGACGAAGCTTAAGATCAAGGGCACCAAGTGGTTCATCCAGAAGAAGAACCTTGGGTTCATTAACGATTGCTCTGGCAATTGCAATACGCTGTTGCTGACCACCACTAAGGGAATCTGGTATACGATTTTCAAAACCGTCCAGATTAACAAGTTTAAGAGCATATTTTATCTTATCTTGAATATAAGCATTTGATTTTTTCTTAATCTTTAAACCAAAAGCAATATTCTCTGCAATGGTCATATGTGTGAATAGAGCGTATTTTTGAAATACTGTATTTAACTGACGAGAATTAGGAGCAAGTTTCGTAATATCTTTTCCTTCAAAAATAACCTGCCCTTTATCCGGTGTTTCAAAACCACCTATGATACGAAGCGTAGTTGTTTTCCCACAACCGGATGGACCAAGCAGGGTCACAAATTCATTTTCGCGAATATATAAGTTTAAATCGTCCAGTACGATATTCTCACCGTAAGATTTTGAAATGTTCATTAAGTTAATTAATTTATTATCCGTCATCGGTATTCCTCCTTTAGTTATTAAAAGCTGGGAGGCGTGGATACCCATAAAAGAGTGGCGCCTGTTTTTTCGGAAGCTGTGATATAATGCTGCTTATTAGCAGTAAAATAAAAGGATTCACCCTTCTTCACCTTATAGGTTCGATTTCCAATATGTAGGGTGATACTTCCGTTTAAAATGTATCCGAATTCCTCCCCTTCATGTGGGTTGTCCGGATAGGTGGAACCGTTAATATCTAAAGTTAGAAGAATGGGTTCCATTATATTTTTCTGAGCATTCGGAATAATCCACTTTACCTCATTCTTAAGCTCAGTATCATACTTTTCAAAATAATCTGATTTTTTAAAAACTACCTGTTCAGCTGTAGTTCCACTGAAGAACTCTTCAAGATTAGTTCCTAGGCATTGTAGAATATCTACCAAAGTTGCTATGGAGGGAGAAGTTAAATCTCTTTCCAGCTGGGAGATAAAGCCTTTGGATAACTCAGCTCTGTCTGCAAGCTCCTCTTGTGTGAGGCTTTTCTGGATGCGTAGTTCTTTGATTTTTGATCCTATATTCATTGAGCGCGTCCTTTCAAATTCTTACTGAGAATAAACTAAAAGTTTAGTTACGCTAAACAGCAAACAATATAAATTATACTTATAATATTCATGTTGTCAACAACTTTCTACATCGAAAAAGGTTTAATTTATCTAAAGCAAATACAAGGATTCTTAATGTGTATCTACTAGAAAAGAGATGGCAGGATGATTAAATAATTTATAATTATTAAATACGGTTTATAATTAAGCAAAAAATTATATTTTTTACAAATCAGTAGAAAGGAAATGTTTGGTATGATATATTTATAATATAGTGAGCATATTTTCTGATGAATATTAAAAGGGGGTCTATGAAAATGAAAACAATGTTAAAACTTATGCGAATGCGTAAAAACGAAATTTCTGAGGATGTATTATCATTGTTTGAGGATATTGTTCAAACATATAGTGGAAATGAATGTGAGGAAAAATTTATAAAGGCGATGGAAAAACTGCTTACCAAGGAGCAACGTTTCCGGTTATACGAACAAAATGGAAGTTGTAATGGAACTGGGTACGATAAGGAACGTAAAGCATTTGCACTTGAACATGCGGACAAGACACTTGGTGAAAGACTTGAATTATTTAAGAATACCTTTGGAAGAACGGCTGTTTTGAATGATGATAATACAATAACAGTTACGTTTGCCTGTCACCATGGATACTATAAGCATGCTCCAAAAGGATTGTTTCAATTTCCAGCCTCTATTGAAACTTATTTTGAAAGATGCGCAGGTGGAAGATTGTATGAATACCAAAAAGCATTGGGAATAAAATTGAAAATTAAAGCAGTTGATGTATCTCCCCTTAAGAATAATATTATTAACCCAGTAGTATTTACATTTGAAATAGTGGAGTAATAACACACTTATCGTTATTTATTAATTATTGGGTTTTGTAAGAGGCAATGAAAGTTTAGTGTTAATTAAAATGGAGATTCAATTGTTTTTAGGTCATTTCTTAAAAAATAATCATATATTAAAATGAAAACATAATTCTGAGGCACAAGATGCGTAAACAGTTTTTGGCTTCCGGTATGCGCTCCGGCTTTCAATATGATAGTAACAACTATGGTTTAAATCAAGCAAAAAGAACTACCAATGAAGGAAGTAATAAAAGCATGAATAGAAGTAAAGTAGATGATGACTTAGTGATAGAAGAAAATACAGTTTATGAGATTGATAGGGAGTGTTACGAAAGAATAAGCAAACAAAGAAAACGTAAGAATCAGGAAAGAAGAAATATGTAAATTAAAATTTAAAGATTAAGATTTATGGAAGATAGATAATTTAAGGTTTATATAGTGGTTGAAAGGAAGTAATAAAAGAAGCAATAAAAGAAGTAAAGAAAGAAGTAAAGAAAGAAGTATTTAATAAGTATTTAATTATAGAAGGAACATGTCTTCCTCGTCTAGGGCTAGCAAAGCATAAATGAGGAAGACATTGACTTATAGAGGTAAGGAATCAGTTTATATTATTTCAAGATGACAATACATGTCCCTATTACATAAAAAAAGAAAAAGCTGCTTTCGCAGCTTTTTCTTTAGGTTAGAAGTTAGTCAGAAAAAGATTTTTTAGCAGAAGCCAAAGCCATTACCGCCACCACAGCAGCAGAGGAGAAGAATGATAATCAATATACTTCCGCAGCCACCACCGTCAGAACTGCAGCTGCCTCCAAAACCGCCACCGAATCCGAAACCGTTACCGCCACCACAGCAGCATAATAACAGTATGAGGATTAAAATCCAACTACAATCATTACCACTTCTTCCGCTGTCGCAATGGGTTGCTTGTAAATCACTCATTGTATGTTCCTCCTAATAATAATTACAATGTATCATATGAAGTTTAGCTTGACTGATTTCCTATTTTTTAAAGTAATTATAGAAAAATTTGTAAACATTATTATAAATATTTTTTTTTCTGCGGATTGAGTGACATAATGTATAGAAAGTGTAGCTATGGCTACATCAGTGAAATAAAAAACGATTATAATAAAAAATATAAGAAATATATTCATTATTTTCCCAATTGCATTTCAAAGGAAAAGTATGTCAGGAGTTATGGTTAAATAATTATAAATAATAAGAAATATGAGAAGGGGAATCGTATGGAAAAAGCAAAGCAATACAAAATGAAGAATATAGAAGTAGGAAAGGTATTAAGACTAGAGGAAGAGCTTAGTTATCAGAGAGGGCAAGTAGTAAGTAAGACACTGGTTCAGAACAAAAATGTTAGTGTAACTTTATTTTCTTTTGACAAAGGAGAAGAAATCAGCTCCCATTCTTCTGATGGTGATGCAATGGTGACAGTACTGGATGGAAAAGGTAGATTTACAGTAGGTGATGAGGTGTTTTACTTAAGCAGGGGTGAAACAATAGTAATGCCTAATCATATGCCTCATGCTGTATATGGTGAGGAGCAGTTTAAAATGCAGCTTACTGTAATATTTTGATAAAAATACAAATTTTATTGCTGATATTACATGGGATTTACAACCCTTCTATGATAAGATTTCATTCGAAATCAATTAATAGGAGGGTTTTTTATGAAGAAAATAATTGTATTAATATTTATGTTACTGTTAGTATTTCAAGGCTGTTCGGCGAATAAGAAAACAAATGGTGATAACGTCATGACTACAACAACGCCTGCAGTAACTCAACCTGCACCAACAATGACGGTAAGTCCGGTGCCAACGACTCCTACCCCTCGTCCACTTGTATTACCGGTGTTAACAAATGATACAGGAAAGGTCACGATTCAGACGGTCTCCTCATCAATTACCTATCCCACTACCTCTTTTATCATCACATCTGTAAATGGTGAAAAAATAGTAGTAGATGGGACGGAAATGCCGAAAAAGTCTATTCTTGATATTAATCCGGCAGCCATAATAAGCACACATGATCATCCGGACCATAATGATTCGGTATTTGTTAAATCGAATCCCAACGCGCAGATATTAAAATATAAGGAAGGCGAAATACAGACGAATGATTTTCACATTTATTCAGTTAAGGCATCCCATAAAGGGGATGTAATTATAGGGACCAATTACATCATGGTAATTGAGGTGGATGGTTTACGAATTGCACATATGGGAGATATTGGACAGACGGAAATGACGAAAGAACAGTTGGAAGCCATGGGGGAGATTGACATTGCCTTTATGCAGTTTGACAATAGCTATTCCGACATGAATATGGAGAATATGAAAGGATTTCATTTAATTGAACAAGTAAATCCGAAAATAATTATACCAACACATTATACAGCAGAGGATATTACAAAATTAGGTGAGTTATATGGTGATGTAAAAGAGGTGGAAAATCTAATTGAAATTTCAAAAGAGGATTTACCAGAGGAGACCTTAAAGGTATACCATGTAACAAATACACTTAGATATAGATAACTATTTATAACATAGACATAAGCTAGTAATCTATAAATCTAGATACAAATAACTAATCTACATATATTTACAAAGCATCTGCCTACCGTTATAATTTTAACATTACTATAATTATAAGGATGGCAGGTGCTTTTACTGTGTTTCAAACTCTGGGGTTTCAATATTATATTGGATATACATTTCCGGCTTCAATTAGTACAAGTCTGTTAGAACTGAAATATGAAGAATCGAAGGATTACTATAAGATAGTTTATATCAAACAGGGACCCTGTCATTTCTTACTGAATGACAAAGAGTTTATTTTAACAGGAGCTAGTGCTATTTGTTTAAATGAGATAGACCGAATTGAGTTTCTTGATCTTCGTGAAAATGAGGTGAGTATTTTGTGGTTTAAACCTTACCTTTTAAATGGGTTATTCTCTTTTGAAAGTATAAATAGTACCGAGGTGATGTTTACTTCCACAGAATATCAGGACATACATTTTTTAAGACAATTTCTGCATGAGGCAAAGGATTCAATGAAAATTTTATCCTTACATACCATAGATTCTACCACCATTGAGGCGAAATTACATTTAATAGGGGAGCTGCTTAAGCTGCAGAACACGAATAGTTGGCCTTGCCGGAGTAGGTCCTATATTTTAGAAATATTATTTTGTCTTGCAAGGCAGGAAGAGGATGAATATATGGCAAATTCACTTATTTATTATGATGGTGGCTCACGTCTTGCCATCGATGTAATCTATTATTTGCAGACCTGTTATAACAAAAAAATAACGATTGAGCGGCTGGCAGAAGAGTTTCATACAAATAGAACCACCTTAGTAACAGACTTTAAAAAATATACGGGGCAATCCATTAACAGTTATCTCATTCAATTGAGGGTAATGATGGCCAGTGCTATGCTTAGGGATACAGAACTTGGTATCGAAGAAATATGCGAGAGAACAGGTTTTAGCGACATCAGCTACTTTAGTAAATTATTTAAGAAGAAGGTATATTATACCCCATCAGAATATCGCAAAATTAATCATAAAACTTGAAAGTATATTGGTAAAGCTGTCAGAATAGTATATAGAAAAAACATTGGAGCATTGCTATGGTAGATAAGCAAAAAGTCCAAGTGATAATTCATTGCGAAGAATTTGAAAAACGGCAAACCTTTTTCGAGAATATATGTAATGTTAAATATAAACTACCAATGATTAATGCCTATGTTATTGAAGTAGATGAGGAACAACTGCAAAAATTAAAAAGGATGGAAGGCGTCCTTGATATGGAAGTAGATACTCACATCACCGCCCAAATGAATCGCGTTGGCGAAGTAATTGAAAGTAATTGGGCACATGAGAGGGGCTACTATGGTAAGGGTGTTGGAGTAGCGATTGTAGATACAGGCATTGCTTTGCATAAGGATTTTTATGAAAGCAGGAATAGAGTTACCGCTTTTGTAGACTTTATTAATCATAGAACAGAACCTTATGATGACAATGGACACGGCACGCATGTAGCAGGGATCATCGGGGGAAGCGGTTATTCCTCAAAAGGAAAGTATAAAGGGGTTGCCCCAGATTGCAATTTTATTGGAGTAAAGGTGCTGGATCATCGTGGTGACGGTAATATTTCAGATGTATTGGCAGGGTTACAATGGATTATGGATAACCGTAAGAAATACAATATTAGAGTTGTAAATATATCGGTGGGAACTTCTGCAAAAGATAACTTAGATGAGAATTCACTGCTAGTACAGGGGGTAAATGCAGTATGGGATAGTGGGATAGTGGTGGTGGTGGCAGCAGGGAATAATGGCCCCGGTCCAATGTCAATCTCAACACCTGGTATAAGTAGGAAAGTTATTACGGTAGGATCTTCTGATGATAGTATAGCTGTAGAGGTTTTTGGAAGCGGGCGATCAAAAGATTATTCAGGAAGAGGACCTACACCCTTCTGTATTAAAAAACCAGATATTGTTGCTCCTGGTTCAAATATAATTTCCTGTAATATTAGTCGGTACTCCAGTAGAAGTAAAAATGGTGAGCTTAGATTAACGAGCAGTGATTCTCCAATGATGTATACGGTGAAAAGTGGCACCTCAATGGCAACACCGGTAGTATCCGGTGCAATTGCGTTACTTTTAGCTGCTAAGCCAAATTTGACAAATCGCGAGGTGAAATTAAAACTACGTGATTGTGCAGTGGATTTGGGACAGCATTGGGAAAAACAAGGATGGGGTTTACTCAATATTAGAAAACTTTTAGAATAATAGTTAAAAAGTGGGGTGACGATAAGTTGCCCTTTTTTGATGTAACTAGGGATTCAATTATATTTGGTTGATAGATTGTTACAGATTTGCATATGTTTGATTTCTCTTTGGCAAAACGCCTTGTATCCGCTTAGTTATTACCTCAAACCAAATTAGTTTAATAAATTTACAAATTCATATTGAAATATATGTTAAAAAGAATTATAATATTTTATGGAATAGGTAGTCAGCATTTTATAGACAATATGCCTATAAGAATTTGAGTTATAAATCAAAATACGAAAAGAAACAATTCATTTATAAGGAGGAAAAATACATGTCTTTTTTTAACATTGGAAAAATTGAGTTCGAAGGACCTCAAAGCAAAAATTTACTTTCATTCAAGTATTATAATCCCGAGGAAATAGTAATGGGTAAAACCATGAAGGAGCAATTACGTTTTGCTATGTCCTACTGGCATACACTTACTTATATGGGTAGCGATCCATTCGGTGGTGCTACTATGTATCGTGACTGGGATAATACAGAGGACGCGATGAAGAGAGCAAAGGATAGAGTTCGTGCAGCTTTTGAATTTATGGAAAAAATGCAGATTCCTTTCTTCTGCTTCCACGATCAGGATATTGCACCTCGTGCAGCTACTTTAGAAGAGACCAACAAGAGACTTGATGAAATCGTAGTAGTTATTAAAGAAGAAATGGCTCGTACCGGAATTAAATGTTTATGGGGCACCACCAATGCGTTCACTGATGACAAATTCGTACATGGCGCAGGTACTTCCTGTAACGCTACAGTATTTGCTTATGCTGCAGCTCAGATTAAAAAAGCTATGGAAATCACCAAAGAATTAGGCGGTGAAAATTATGTATTCTGGGGTGGACGTGAAGGGTATGAGACTTTACTCAACACTGATACAGGCTTAGAATTAGATAACCTCGCAAGATTACTTAAGATGGCTGTTGATTATGCAAAAGAAATCGGTTTTACTGGTCAGTTCTTAATCGAGCCTAAGCCAAAGGAACCTACAAAACATCAGTATGACTTTGATGCTGCTACTGTACTTTCCTTCCTTAGAAAGTATAACTTACAGGATTACTTCAAGTTAAACATTGAAGCAAACCATGCAACTTTGGCACAACATACCTTCCAGCATGAATTAAACATGAGCAGAATTAACGGCGCTCTTGGTAGCGTAGATGCAAATACTGGTGACCCTATGCTTGGCTGGGATACCGATCAGTTCCCTACTAACGTATATGATACAACATTGGCTATGTATGAAATTCTTCTGGACGGTGGATTAACTAAGGGTGGTCTTAACTTCGACTCTAAAGTTCGTCGTGCTTCCTTCCAGGATGATGATTTATTCTATGCATATATTGCAGGTATGGATGCTTTCGCTAAGGGCTTAAAGGTTGCGGCTAAACTTATTGAGGACGGAGTTCTTGAGAACTTCAAGAAGGATCGTTATGCAAGCTATAGTGAAGGACTTGGAAAAGACATTGTTGAGGGTAATGTTGGTTTTAAGGAATTAGAAGCATTTGCACTTAAGAATGGTACTACACCTAACACCTCAGGTAGACAGGAAATGCTTGAGAGTCTTTTAAATCAATATATCTTAGAAACCAAATAATTAATTTTTGGATAATTTAAATTTAGCTTCTATGTAAAAAAATAAAAACAGCTTTCTTATTACACAAATTATAAATATGTGTAAAGGGAGGCTGTTTTTCATGTAAATGTATTCGATTAATGCAAACGAATACCGAACTATTAATGTATTTTATTATATAAAAATTATATTTTCGGTAGCAATCAAATTTATCGTACACATATTGAATAAATTCATAAATATAACCGAAACTTATATAAGATATTGAACGGTTCAGCCATAAGCTCGATTTCTTTATACCACATCTCGCTTAGGAAGAGTACCCTACAAGCTTTCACCTTTCTATTGTTGTATAAACCTGCTTGGCTGAATTGTTAAAAAATTTATAACTTATCGGTCTTTATGACTTGAGATTGTTATTAAATTATGGTATATTATCCATATTAAGACATGTCTTAATATACTTTTTAAATGGAGGTATCATATGAAGAAATATGAATGTACTGCTTGTGGATACATTTATGATGAAGCATTAGGCGATCCTGATAGTGGGATTGCACCCGGAACGAAATGGGAAGATATACCGGATGATTGGGTATGCCCTCTGTGCGGAGTAAGCAAAGAAGAATTCCAGGAAGTTTAATTAAAAATGAATGCGAGACTGTCTTATTTAATTCCAACTTAGGAGCTGAATAAGGCAGTTTTTATATAGAGGATATTCCTCGTATATAAAAAGTCCTTTGGGCTAATGATGCGCAGCTACGCGCGCGGAACAAAAGGTGTGCTTGAAAATGTTTGAACGCGGGAGTGTGCATAGCACACTTTTATTCCAGGTACGGGCAAATGGTTACGAGATTAGCGACGTTAGACATATGTGTGAAACTTATACCGAGTGTATCTTATGGTTTACTTACTATATAAAATACATTGACATAGATGTTATTAGGAATTATGATAATACTATTGTCGTAATTTGAGACACAGGTATGAGGTGAAAGAATGATTTATTTAGACTATGCAGCGAATACCCCTGTGGATCCAGAGGTAATGCGCTGTTTTGTTGATTATAATACAAGCTATATAGCAAATCCGAATTCTTCCCATGTTTTAGGACGGGAGGCAAAGGAAAAGCTGGATCGAATTACAGAACACTTAGCTGATTTACTAGGTGTAAAGGCATCAGAGATTATTTATACCTCTGGAGCAAGTGAAGCGAATAACTTAGCAATTAAAGGCCTCGTTCAGGCATATCGTCATAATGGAAAGCATATTATCTCGACCTGCCTGGAGCACCCTTCGGTTAGTGGAGCATTAACCTATTTGCAGTCCTTAGGGTATGAAATTGACCTTGTTGATATCACAAGCGATGGGTTAGTAGATCTTCAACATTTAAAGGAACTATTACGAAAAGATACTGTATTAGTGTCTGTTTGCAGTGTTGATAGTGAACTTGGTGTAAGTCAACCCATCGAAGAAATTGGAGAAATCCTTCGAAACTATCCAAACTGCTTTTTTCATACGGATGCAACCCAAGCGATTGGAAAGATACCGGTTGCTGTAAAATCTGTCGATTGTATGACATTTACGCCACATAAGTTTTTTGGCTTAAATGGTTGCGGCGTATTAATTAAAAGGGATGAGGTAGTATTAAGCCCGCTTATTCATGGAGGAACAAGTACTACGATTTACAGAAGCGGTACTCCGGCACTTGCTTTGGCAGCCTCGATAGATAAAGCATTGGAAATTGCTTTAGAGAAACAAAATGAACGTCTGGCTTGGGTAAGAGATTTAAATGAAGATCTAAAAAAGCGTTTATTAACGTATAAGAAAGTACGAATTAACAGTACAACATATTCGGTACCACATATCTTAAACCTAAGTGTTCAAGGTGTGAAAGGTACTATTTTTCAGGAAGCGTTGGAACAGGAAGGGGTATGTATCTCTGTGAAATCCGCTTGTTCTGTACCGGGTTCTCCGTCAAGACCGGTCTATGCTGTATCGAAAGATAAAAAGAATGCTATGTGTTCGTTTCGAATTAGCTTGAGTCATGTAACCACGAAAGAGGAGCTGGATTATTTGATGGAAGCGTTTGATAAATGCTATCAAAGACTAACCGTCGGCTAATAATATTATAGATTTAGAAAGTGAAAAGAGAATGGAACGTTATCAAGAAATAGAAAGAAGTATTATAACAAGATATAGAAAACCTTTATGGAAGAAATTTATCAATGGTGTTAATGATTATAAGCTGATTGAAGAGGGCGATAAAATTGGTGTTTGCATCTCAGGCGGAAAGGATTCCATGCTTCTTGCGAAATTGATGCAAGAGGTTCAAAGACATGGAAAGATTCCCTTTGAAATGGAATTCATTGTTATGGACCCTGGATATAATGAAATCAACCGACAGACTATTATTAATAACGCAAAGCTATTAAACATACCAATTGATATTTTTGATACTCAAATATATGACATAGTGGCAGGAGTGGACGAATCCCCTTGCTATCTCTGTGCCAGAATGCGAAGAGGGTATCTTTATAAAAGAGCACAGGCACTGGGCTGTAATAAAATAGCCTTGGGTCACCATTTTGATGATGTGATTGAAACTATATTAATGGGAATGCTTTATGGTGGTCAAATTCAGACCATGATGCCAAAACTTCACAGCACAAATCATCCTGGAATGCAGTTAATTCGTCCGATGTATCTTGTGAAGGAAGCAGATATTCTTAATTGGAAGAATTATCATGAACTTCAGTTTATTCAGTGTGCTTGCCGTCTGACCGAGAACTGTACTCTATGTGATAATGGAGGCGGTGGATCTAAGAGACAGGAGATGAAGGGACTTATTAAGAGATTCCGTCAAACAAATCCAAGTATTGATATGAATATATTTAGAAGTGTACATGATGTTAATCTTAGTACAATCATCGGCTATCATGATAAAACTATGACGTATAATTTCTTAGATGATTATGACCAGAAGGGAGCACCAAAATGTTAAACCAGTTTTCAAGAACCCAACTAATGTTTGGTGCAGAAGGCATGGAAAAGCTTCAAAATGCAAGAGTTGCCGTGTTTGGTATCGGTGGGGTCGGTGGATATACAGTGGAGGCACTGGCTAGAGGCGGTATTGGAAGTCTAGATCTAATTGATGATGATAAAGTATGTATGACCAATATTAATAGACAATTAATTGCAACCAGAAAAACTGTTGGTAAATATAAAGTGGATGTGATGAAGGATCGTGTTCTTGAAATCAATCCCAAGGCAAATGTCACAACACATCAGTGCTTTTATTCCGCAGAAACAGCGGATCAATTTGATTTCTCAGAGTATGATTACATTGTAGATGCTATTGATACAGTCTCTGCAAAGATAGAAATGGTGCTTCGTGCACAGGAAAAAAACATACCAATTATCAGTTGTATGGGTGCAGGGAATAAATTCGACCCAACGAAATTTGAAGTGGCGGATATTTATAAAACTTCCGTATGCCCATTAGCAAAGGTAATGAGGAGAGAACTAAAGGTTCGTGGTGTAAAGAAGTTAAAGGTTGTATATACCAAAGAGTTACCACATAAGCCGTTAGAAGATATGTCCTTAAGTTGTAAAACTAATTGTATCTGTCCTCCCGGGGCTACCAGTAAATGTACTGTAAAACGTCAGATTCCAGGCAGCAATTCCTTTGTTCCTGCAACTGCAGGATTAATTCTTGCAGGCGAAGTAATCAAGGATTTAAGTGGAATTAATAAAAAATAAGTTAATACAAGGGAGGAAGCTTAACCATGGTTGGATTAGGAACGTTAGTAAATATTGTAACAATTGTTATGGGCTCCCTGATTGGTATTCTATTTAATGGAGGATTAAAACCCAAGCTTCAAGAAACCATAATGAACGGGTTAGGATTATCCGTTATGTTTGTTGGGCTTAGTGGTGCACTTCAAGGTCTGTTTGTAGTGGAAGGGCAAGGCCTTAAGACGGAAAATATGATGTTAATGATTGTGTCTCTGGCAATCGGTGCGCTGGTAGGTGAGTTAATTGACATCGAGGCTAAGCTTGACCGTGTAGGTGAGTTACTCAAAACAGTACTTCGCGTAAAGGGTGAAAAGGGTCAGAACTTTGTGGAAGGCTTTGTAAGTTCCTCACTACTTTTTTGTGTAGGTGCAATGGCTATCATTGGCTCTTTGAACGATGGGTTATCGGGTGACGCCTCCATGCTCTTTGCAAAATCCATTATTGATGGTTTTAGTGCCATTATTTTTGCTTCGACTTTAGGAATCGGTGTTTTATTTTCTATAATACCTCTAGGCATCTATCAGGGAGGTATTACAATTTCAGCGAAGTTTATTGAACCATATTTATCAGATCAGCTAATTAGTAATATATCCTTGATTGGATCTATTCTAATTTTTGGTATCGGAATCAATATGATTTTTGGTAAAAAGATTAAATGCGGTAATTTACTACCGGCAGTGCTGGTTCCAGTTGCATATGAGTTCATTAAAACATTATTTTAGATAAAATAGCTTTATTTGACCTTAATCGACGTAATCGGATTTTATTGCTGTTGAAAGAAGGAAGATTTATTAAATCTATGTTATAAACTGCGATATTTAGTACATATGTAATTGTAAATTAATTACAAATGATATTGACCATACCCGTTATCGTTTTATAATTAGAGTACACGTTTGAGTAAATCCAGACAGGCTTTAATTATAGGGGGATAACTAATGCAGGAAGTTTTAATGAAAGCAATTAAAATTATAAAATTAATGATAGTTGCTATTACAATTCTATTTATAGGTTTTATAATAGTAAACTCTTCTATGTTAGAAGGACAGCAGAACTATGGATTAATACCCGCATTACTTATTTCTTTAGGTGCCAGTATTTCGTGGTGCCTTGGAATTAGACCTGAAAAATATACGAAATACTAAACACTCCTTTGGCTGGTTGAAGTACCTACCGGTACCTAGGGATCGAAAACGCATATAACGCAATTAAAAAGTACACCTTAATGTTGGAACGTATCTAGCATTTAAGGTGTTTTTTCATATCCTAACTAATTGGTTCATTGCAAGTTTCAATAAAGTAACAGTTCAGCCTATGCTTTATTTCACTTCGCTACAGCTTGTTTAGGCAGATTGCCTACAAGTTTTAGGATCGAACTGTTACCTGCTGAAATGTATATTTAAAAATAATTATGAATAAATTATTGACAATACAAGTATAATTGTATACAATGAAACAAATTTTTGTTTATTGATTGGAGAGCTGCCATATGGATGAGAGAAAAGTGTTTATAAATCCACAAAATAATTTGTTGCAAGTAGAGGAACCGATTTATCCGCTTGTGGATGTAGATCAGCCAAATACCTTTCGTAATCTATTTCCTTATTGTGAAGTACCCAAGATTGCGTTCAATGATCGCATTGTTCCTCATAATCTACCTGAGAATATTTATATAACGGATACAACCTTTCGTGATGGACAGCAGTCAAGAGCTCCTTATACAACAGAACAAATTGTAACTATATATGATTATTTTCATCGTCTGGGTGGACCAAAGGGAATTATTAGGCAGAGTGAATTTTTCTTATATAGCAAAAAGGATAGAGATGCAGTTTATAAATGCATGGAGCGTGGCTATGAATTCCCGGAAGTGACTTCTTGGATTAGAGCCAGTAAGAAAGACTTTGAGTTAGTGAAAGACATCGGTATGAAAGAAACAGGAATACTGGTAAGCTGCTCCGACTATCATATCTTTTATAAAATGAAGATGAGAAGAAGGGAAGCAATGCAGCATTATTTAAGTGTTGTAAGGGAGTGCTTAGAAACAGGCATTGCTGCCAGATGTCACCTGGAGGATATAACACGCTCTGATATACATGGCTTTGTAATCCCTTTCTGCAGTGAACTTATGAAATTAAGCAAGGAATATAATATACCGGTCAAAATCCGTGCGTGTGATACCATGGGTTATGGCGTGAATTTTGCAGGCGCAGTAATCCCTAGAAGTGTGCAGGGTATTATATATGGTATTATGACTCATGCTGGTGTTCCCTCCAAATGGCTGGAATGGCATGGACATAATGATTTTTATAAAGCAGTATCCAATTCAACCACAGCTTGGTTATATGGTGCAGGTTCTATTAACTGTTCCTTGTTTGGCATAGGGGAAAGAACTGGCAACACACCATTAGAGGCTATGGTGTTTGAATATGCACAGTTAAAAGGTACTTTGGACGGAATGGATACAACAGTCATTACGGAGCTTGCAGAGTATTTCGAAAGAGAAATTGGTTACAGAGTTCCGTCAAGAACTCCATTTGTAGGTAAGAACTTTAATGTAACCAGAGCAGGGATTCATGCGGATGGTTTATTAAAGAACGAAGAAATATATAATATATTTGATACAGAGAAATTCCTTAATCGTCCGGTGTTAGTTGCAGTATCTAATACCTCAGGCCTTGCAGGCATTGCCCACTGGATTAATACATTTTTTAAGTTAAAAGGGGAAGAAGCAGTGGATAAATCCAATCCAATTGTAAATAAGGTTAAGGAATGGGTGGATGAAGAGTATGAGACTGGTCGCGTAACTGTTATAACGGATGAGGAGTTAATTCGAATCATACATAAAGCAGAAGCCGATCTGGGGGTTAGTATTACAAGCCAGGTACAGATTACTCTGACAAATCAGCTACATTAGAATTGACAAGCCATGCCTTACCTAATACAATGTTACTTGGTAAAGCATGGTTTTGATATGCATAAAACTACAGAAAGGCACGGTACGAAGAATGATTTCAGCAGAAAGAATTGAAGCAGCAAAAGAAAGATTTGGTCAATTATTGGAGAGTCAGCTTAAAAGAGTGGAAGAGATGAAAGCACAGGGTGATTTTGTCGATTATAAAGCTCTGGATAAAATAATCATTGGAGTTTGCGGTGGCGACGGTATTGGACCTGCAATTACCTCACAGGCACAGAGAATCTTGGAGTATCTGCTATCTAAGGATATCGCAGAGAATAAGATAGAATTTCGTGTAATTGATGGATTAACCATCGAAAGAAGAGCAGCAGAGAATGCAGCAATCCCTCCAGCAGTATTGGACGAAATTAAAAAATGTCATGTGGTCCTGAAGGGACCTACAACTACACCTAGAAAAGGTGATCCATGGCCAAATGTAGAAAGTGCTAATGTAGCGATGAGAAAGGAACTGGACCTTTTTGCAAATGTAAGACCGGTTCGTATCCCAGAACAGGGTATTGACTGGACTTTTTACCGTGAAAATACCGAAGGAGCTTATGCAGTTGGAAGTAAAGGTATCCACGTAACAGAAGATTTAGGCGTGGACTTTACGGTTGCTACAACCCAAGGGACAGAAAGAATTATAAGAACCGCCTTTGAATTTGCAAAAGCAAATGGGAAGACAAGAGTAACTGCAGTAACAAAAGCAAATATTATTAAGACCACTGACGGAAAGTTTTTAGATATCTTTAAAGAAATTGCAGCTGAATACCCTGAAATATCAGCAGATGACTGGTATATTGATATTATGACTGCTAAGCTCGTGGATGAAAAGAGAAGGAAGGACTTCCAGGTAGTTGTACTTCCTAATCTTTATGGTGATATTATTACTGATGAAGCAGCGGAATTCCAAGGCGGCGTAGGTACAGCAGGCAGTGCGAATATTGGTAAGAAATATGCAATGTTTGAGGCGATTCATGGGTCTGCACCTAGAATGGTAGAAGAGGGCAGAGACATCTATGCTGATCCTTGTAGTATGATTCGTGCAGGTGCAATGCTTTTAGCACATATAGGTTATGTAAAGGAAGCAGACAAATTATATCGTGCACTTGATATCTGTACAGTAACTGAGAAAAAGGTTGTAACCACAGGTAGAGCAACTGGAGCAACCGGTGCGCAATTTGCAGACTATCTTATGGGAACCATTGAAGCCCTGTAAGATACATTTCCAAGGCTGGCAATAAATGAAGGAGGTAATTCCTTGGAAGATTTTAATCTTCAAAAAGATGGGTCTGATAAATATTCTTTACGTGGACGTGTATTCAATAAGCTAAGAGAAGATATTTTATCAGGACAATATCATGAAAATGAGGAGCTTCGAGAAAATACGATTGGTCAGGAGCTTGGCGTTAGTCGAACCCCGGTTAGAGAGGCACTCAGACAATTGGAACTAGAAGGTCTTGTTACGATGGTACCCAATAAAGGTGCATATGTGACAGGGATAACTTCCAAGGATATTCATGATATCTATATCATTCGCTCCTATTTGGAAGGTCTTTGTGCCAGATGGGCATGTGAAAATATAACGGAAGTACAGATAGAAGCATTGGAAGAGGTTTTATACTTATCTGATTTTCATGCAAGACGCAGTCATCACGAGCAATTAGTAGAACTGGACAATAAATTTCATGATTTAATTTACAAAGCCTCTGGGAGTAAGATTTTAGATCATGTGCTCTCTGATTTTCACAGATATGTAGAACGTATTCGTAAAATTACTTTGGCGGTACCAGATAGAGCTTCAAAATCCAGTCAGGAGCATGCGGCTATACTGGATGCCATCCGTAAAAGAGATGGGAATTTAGCAGAAGAGTTAGCACATGAGCATATCATGAAAACAATTAAAAATATTAGTGATCAAGGCTTATATAAAATATAGCATATGATAGCTAATGAAGTAGAGATATGGTAACGATAAAGGTAAATTCCTGAATAAACACTGATTATTAATAATATAGGGTCGATACAGAAGGAATATGAATAACATTCTGCATCGACCCTATAATTCATGACAAGTGAAACGACATGTCGTTTCATCTTGCCTTATTCTTCCGAAGCAAGTTCTTCCCACAATTCCATGAGGGTAAGAAGTCGTTCTTCTAATGCGTTTTTCTCATTATTAAGTTCTAACAACTTGGAGACATTTGTAAATATTTCTTCTTTTGTCAGAAGAGCATCAATCTCTTCATTTCGCTGTTCTAATTGATGTATTTCGTCCTCTGCCTTTTTTAAATCATTCTTTCTTTTACGAGCTTTTGCCTGTTCCTCTTTTTGCTGCTGCCAATTCAATTTGTTTTCACTATCATTGTCGATAGTGTTTTGATTTATTGTATTAGACTGAAAAGCAGCTGTAGGGAAGGCACCAGGCTTTCCACCGGTTGAAGTATTAGTTGGTACAATTGCTTGACCTAGGGAAGCAGCCTCGACTTCTGATTTCTTTTCTAAATAATAATCGTAATTACCAATATAATTTAAGAGTGACTGTTGGGTTAAGTCCAAGATACGAGTAGCTGTTTTATTAATAAAATAACGGTCATGGGAAACGTAAAGTACGGTGCCGCTATAATGATTGATTGCATTCTCAAGAATTTCTTTTGAAGTGATATCCAAATGGTTGGTTGGCTCGTCCAGGATTAATAAATTCGCTTCAGAGAGCATAAGCTTTGCAAGGGAAACCCGACCTCGCTCACCACCACTAATATCCTTAATTCGCTTATAGACATCATCTTCTGTGAATAGGAAGGCAGCAAGTATATTTCGAATTGCTGTATTCCCTAAGTTGGGATACGTATCCTGCAATTCTTCGAATAACGTTTTTTCAGGGTTTAAGACCTGATGTTCCTGATCATAGTAACCAACCTTTACTTTTGAACCAAGTTTAATTTCACCGGAATCAGAGGGAACCTGTCCATTAATAATCTTAAGGATGGTAGTTTTACCAGTTCCATTGTTACCTATAATGGATACCTTTTCTCCTCTTTTAATCTCAAAGTTTAAATCTGTAAACAAAGTAAGATGACCATAAGATTTGGCAAGCCCAGTTACATTAAGAACATCATTACCGCTAATCACTTGTGGTTCCAATTTAAAGTGCATTTCACTGTGTTCGAGGGGTCTGTCGACTCTCTCAATCTTATCCAGCATTTTTTCACGGCTCTCAGCTCTTTTAATGGATTTTTCTCTATTAAAGGAACGAAGCTTAGCAATAACTTCTTCCTGATGTTTGATTTCTTGCTGTTGATTCAAATATTGCTTCAACATAGCACTTTCAATCATTGCTTTTTTTTCGGTATAGGTTGAATAATTTCCCTCATAAGTTCTACACTTTGTGTGATCGAGTTCCACTACCTTAGATACCACTTTATCAAGGAAATAGCGATCATGAGCAACAACAATGACAGCACCGTTATAATTTAATAAAAAAGTTTCCAACCAGGCAATGGATAATAAATCAAGGTGGTTGGTGGGCTCATCGAGAAGGATGATGTCGGGCTTTGATAAGAGTAGTTTGCCAAGTGCAATTCTGGTCTTTTGTCCTCCGGAAAGAGTGTTCACTTTCTTATCAAAATCCTCTTCAACAAAACCAAGACCTTTTAATATCCCGATTACTTCACTTTGATACGCATAACCATTCTTTAATTCAAATTCATGAGTTAGTCTTGTATAGGAAGCGAGCATTTGGTTGAGCTTTTCACCTTCCGCATGTTTCATTTCCTGTTCTAAGGTTCGAATATCTTGATCAAGTTTTATAATGTCTTGTTTGACGGTAAGCATTTCCTCATGGATGGAATGATCAGAAGAAAGATTCTGATGCTGGGACAGATAACCAATGGTGCTGCCCTTTGCGAGAATAACTTCACCTTCATCGGCGGACATTTCTTTCATAATAATCTTCAATAGGGTGGATTTTCCTGCACCATTAATTCCGACGATTGCAGCTTTTTCTCTTTCATTAATATGAAAAGAAACAGATTGTAAGATCTGATTCGTGCCGAAAGATTTGCTGATGTTGTTACATGCTAATATCATTTTCTTTACCTCATTTATTTTATTGGACAAATAAATCGCTGTAGAATTTATCCAAATTTATATTTCAATTATTGTAAACCTTGCTGTTTATTTTAACATAGGAATAGGAACAAGTAAAGAAAGGAAAGATAAGGGTCACTTATGATGAACTGTAACTGTTAGATTACATTGACTTATTATTAACAATTCTATATAATTAAGTTAGTATTGAAACTAGATTAGGAGGGATAGCATTGTATAAAAAAGAAATCTCAAAAGCCGTTATTAATAGATTACCCAGATATTACCGTTATTTAGGAGATTTATTAGAAAAAGATGTCGTTCGTATTTCATCAAAGGAACTGAGTGAGAAAATGAAGGTGACTGCTTCTCAGATCAGGCAAGATTTAAATAATTTTGGAGGGTTCGGTCAACAAGGATACGGATATAATGTAGAATATCTTCATTCTGAAATAGGTAAAATCCTTGGACTTGATACAAAGTATAACGTAATCATCATAGGTGGTGGTAATCTTGGTCAGGCACTGGCTAACTATGTTGATTTTGAACGAAGAGGTTTTTATGTGAAAGCTATCTTTGATATTAGTCCGCAGGTGATAGGCTCAGATATCAGAGGAATTACTGTGAGATCCAATGATGAATTAGAGGACTATATTAAAATAAATAAAGTTGATATTGCAGCAATTACGGTTCCTAAGGCGAAAGCTCCGGCGTTAGCTGCTGATCTGGCTAGATGGGGAGTAAAGGGTATATGGAACTTTGCACCAACCGATCTAAATCTACCAAAAGAAGTAACAGTGGAAAATGTACATCTTGCAGAAAGCTTAATGAAGCTATCCTATCGTTTATCCGGAAAGGGTGAAATGGAAGGTTAAGATGGGGATTTATAGGAAGGAAACGTAATTTCTCATATGGCAAAGAAGGAGAAACGCAACGAATTTCAGAATATTGTTAAGAATAAAAAACTGCCGATTTTGTCGCTAGATACCAGGTGGCATGACTTGTTTCCGCAGGAGGATAAAACCCCTGAAATGAAAAACCTGGAACAAAAGGTAAATGAATTATTAAAAAGACAGGGTAAGCTTGTAAATGATATTAAAGATTTAAAACAATTAAAGTCGAATCTTATGAAAGAAATTGTTCAGAATATGGACATTCGTTCTGATGCCCTTGGGAAGGCAAAAGATAAAAAGCTGGACAAGAATAAGAATTATATCAATGAGATTAATATAAAGCTTGAGAAATCCATGGATGAACTTGCTAATTTACCGTATGAAATTAAAGCTGTAAATGAGCAATTAATGGCAGAAAGTATACACATTTTTTATGATCTGCTAGAGAAAAATAAGCAGGAGATTAATGATGTTACAAATTGGATAAATCAAATTCGTGAAGAACTAAAGCTAAAAATTCTGTTGAAGCAGGATTTAGAAATGAAAAATTCTAAAATTTATACATATATGCATGACATTCTCGGTGCAGATTTAATGGAATCCTTTGACAGGGAATTCTAGGGAGGATAATGTGATCATTGGAATTGGAGTTGACCTAATTGAGATTGACCGGGTCGAAAAAGCTTATCAAAAGGTAGTTTTTCAGAAAAAATATTTTACGCAAAAGGAAATTGAGTTCATTGGCACGGACTATAAGAAAGCAGCAGGTAATTTCGCTGTGAAAGAGGCAGTTGCGAAAATGTTTGGTACAGGCTTTCGGGGGTTTGCTCCAATTGATATAGAAGTATTGCGAGATGAGCAAGGAAAACCCTATGTTAACTTATTTGCAAGAGCGCAGGAGTTGGCGAGAGCCAGAGAAATTAAGACAGTTCATGTATCGATTAGTAATGTGAAGGAATATGCCAATGCATTTGTAGTAGGGGAGGCGTAGTGTATGCGATATGCTTTTAATTCACAGCAGATGAAGATGGTGGATGATTATACTATTGAGGTTGCTGGAATTACTGCACTTGAACTTATGGAGCGGGCAGCTGCTGGATTAGTGGCAGTTATGAAAACACGCATAACGAAATCAGATCGTATACTGGCCATCTGTGGATCGGGTAATAATGGTGGAGATGGGGTTGCAGCCAGCAGGCTCTTGCATTTGGAAGGCTACCAGGTTGCAGTGCTTCTTCTTGGAGACCAGAAGAAAACGTCCAGGTCAATGAATATGCAACTGGAAATGGCAAAGAATATTGGTATTGTGTTCGAACACAGAGACAGAATTCCTGAATATAATATACTAATTGATGCTTTATTTGGAGTGGGCCTTACTAGAGAGATAACCGGTGATTATGCTACAGTTATTGATATGATGAATCTCAATCAGAGCTACATTTATTCTGTGGATATACCTTCGGGGATTTCTGCTGATACTGGAGAGGTGTTATCTCATGCAGTGGAAGCTGACGAAACGGTTACCTTCGGCTATCAAAAGCTTGGGATGTTATTATACCCGGGGGTAGATTATGTAGGGAAAGTAACCCTAATAGATATTGGATTTTCAACCCAATCAGAACAATTATTAAAGCAAAAAATTTGCTATTATGAGTCAGAGGATTTAATAAGATTACCAAAGAGATATAATTACAGCAACAAAGGAAGCTATGGCAAAGTTCTTATTATAGCTGGTAGTAATGGAATGAGTGGAGCTGCATATTTATCAGCGAAAGCAGCTTATCGAAGTGGAGCAGGGCTTGTAAAGATATTGACTTCTCACACTAATCGGATTATATTACAGACCTTATTGCCGGAAGCACTTTTTGCAGCTTATGATCAGGAAATGAATAATACAATAGCTATAAAAAATATTCAGGATGCTCTTTTATGGGCGTCTGTTATTGTTATCGGACCTGGGATTGGGAGAACAGAGCTTTCAAGTAAACTTTTGGATATTGTAATAGAGGAAGCAAAAGTTCCTTTCATTCTTGATGCGGATGCTCTCCAACTATTATCTAGTAGAATTTGCGTTGCATTGAATCAACAAATTACAGATTTGGTAACAGAGCAAGGTTGGTTGGACGCATTAAAACGTATAGAATGTCTTAATAAACTCTTACCGGAGAATACAATACTTACGCCACACTTAAAAGAGTTATCGTCATTGCTTGGACTTCCGGTTTCTTATATTTCCAATAATTTAATTGACACTGCAAGACAATGTTCTTATAATAGTAAGTTGATATTCAATATTAAAGATGCCAGGTCTTTGGTGACTGGTGGATTGGATATGTATATCAATGTAACTGGAAACAATGGAATGGCGACCGGCGGAACAGGAGATGTTTTAACCGGTATTATAGCAGCATTTCTTGCACAGGGATTGCAAGCTTATGAGGCTGTTTGCCTTGCCTCCTATATTCATGGTTTAGCAGGAGACTTAGCAGCCTTAGAGAAAGGTGTCTATTCCTTAATCGCAAGTGATGTGGTGGATGCCATAGAAAAAGTTATTTGCAGGAAAGGCTAGCATTGAAATGATGAATTTAGAAAATAATACACAGAGTATTCGAAATTCTTATAGAGTTCAGGCGCGTGTCAATCTAGATGCAATCAGACATAACCTACAAGAAGTTAAAAATAAAATTCAGGATAACGTTATGCTAATGGCTATAGTCAAAGCAGATGGCTATGGTCATGGTGCAGTACCAATTGCAAAAGCAATTGGAGACAGTACAGTTGTTGATGCGTATGGTGTTGCAATCATTGAAGAAGCTGTGGAACTACGACAAGCGGGTATTACAAAACCAGTATTAGTTCTTGGATACACACCCATGGAACAATATGAATATGTTGTGACTTATGATATTTCACAGACGGTATTTCAGTATGAGATGGCAAAGGCTCTGTCAGAGGAAGCCTGCAGGCAGAATAAGAATGTGAAAGTTCATATCAAGTTTGATACTGGTATGAATCGGATTGGGTTTTCTGATACTAAAGAAAGTATTGATGCGATAAAGCAAATTGGTAAGCTTCCTAATTTGGAAATAGAAGGTTTGTTTTCTCATTTTGCATGTGCGGATGAAACAGACCGCACTTATACGGAAAATCAAATGGCCCGTTTTCAAAAATTCTGTTCCTGGCTGGATCAAGAGAATATTTTTATTCCAATCAAGCATATTGCAAATAGTGCAGGTATCATTGAATTCCCAGTTGCATATTTTAATATGGTACGTTGTGGGATAGCTACTTATGGAATCTATCCTTCGGATATGGTAAAGAAAGAAGAAATCAATTTAATACCTGCCATGGAAATTAAATCACATGTCATATTTGTAAAGGATGTGGAGGCAGGAGCAGGAATTAGCTACGGTGCTACCTACATTACAAGTAAAAAAATGAAAATAGCCACGATACCAATTGGTTATGCCGATGGATATTCTAGAAACCTTTCAAACTATGGTAAAGTAATTATACATGGTCAATATGCACCCATTGTTGGAAGAATCTGCATGGATCAATTTATGGTGGACGTTACTGACATTGATGATGTGAAACAAGGAGATGAAGTAACTATACTTGGTCAGGAGCAAGGTGCAAGTATTATGGCAGAAGAACTTGCGGAATGGTCACATTCCTTTGCCTATGAATTGGTATGTACCGTTGGAAAAAGAATACCAAGATTTTATATTGAAACAAAATAAATGGAGATTTGTTCTGAATCTTTACGATATTTTTATTGAAATGCTGGAGATTTTTTTATGCACCATGCAAGGTAAGGAATACACACGAAGAAATTGGCAATAATAAGGTTAAGCTGATATTGGAGTGTGAATTGAGTGGTAATTAAAAGAGGAGATATCTTCTATGCAGATCTGCGACCAGTGGTAGGATCTGAACAGGGTGGTGTCAGGCCGGTTCTGATTGTTCAGAATGATACAGGTAATAAACATAGTCCAACTGTTATATGTGCGGCCATTACATCAAAAATGAATAAAGCCAAGCTCCCCACACATGTGGAATTGGATGCTGAGAAATATGGAATTGTTAAGGATTCAGTTATTTTATTGGAGCAGGTGCGTACAATTGATAAATCCAGATTGAAAGAAAAAGTATGTCATTTGGATAGGGATGTATTAAAGAAAATTGATAAAGCACTTATAATCAGTTTTTCTCTAGATACATATTATAATAGATAGATACGATACGAAAAAAGGAGAGAATATTATACGATGGACGAGGGAGATCCCTTATCGGGAATTGTAATCATTTTACTTTTAATTTTATTTAATGCAGTCATTGTTTGTGCAAAAAATGCAATTAGTAATGTGAATGACAACATTGTCAAGAAGAAAGCGGAAGCTGGGTCTAAAAAAGCTAAAAAGCTGCTTCCAATAGTAGAAAAGCCAACGAGATATTTGAATGTGATGGAGCTTGTACAGAATTTCATCGCAATATTAATTGGTATGGCATATTTTTCTTATGTTCTTCCACGGGTTGAAACTGCATTTGCGGACGAAGGAACAGGGACAATGGTATTTGTTCTTAAAATACTAACTTATGTGTTATTTACCATATTGCTGGTTTATATCACAGTATTATTCGGGTTAATCATTCCAAGACGATTTGCTACGAGATATGCGGAGCAGGTGGCATATCCCTTGATAGGCGTTATTAAGTTTCTAGGAGTGGTTTTTTATCCGATTGCCTGGTTGTTAGAATTAATAATGAATATTTTGCTACGATTATTTGGCATTAAGCCTTTTGATTTGACGGATAATGTAACCGAGGAAGAAATTATTTCTATGGTGAACGAAGGTCAGGAACAAGGCGTTTTAGATGCTGGAGAAGTGGAAATGATATCGAATATTATGGGGCTTGGAGATAAAGAAGCCCAGGATATTATGACGCCTAAGAAACGAATCATTGCTTTAAATTCTGAGATGTCAGTTGAGGAAGCGTTACAATTTATGCTTTCGGAGAAGTATTCCAGGTATCCTTTATATGAGGACAATCGAGATAATATTATTGGTATCATATATATTAAGGATGTCATAAGTGCATACATATCAGAAGAATTAAGAAAACAACCTTTGCAAGATCTTGCAAGAGAAGCATATTTTATTCCTGATACGATGAATGTCCATATTCTATTTAGTGAAATGCAAATTAAGAATATTCACATGGCAATTGTTATTGATGAATACGGGCAAACGGCTGGACTTGTGGCAATGGAAGATTTCCTCGAAGAGATTGTTGGTAATATTGATGACGAGTTCGATGAAGATGAAAGTAATATAATAGCAATCGAAGAAAATAGTGTGCTCGTCAAAGGAGCTATTGGACTTGATGAGTTAGAAGATGAGTTAGATATCAGGTTGTTGAATGAGGATTTTGATACCTTGAATGGTTTGCTAATCTCATTAATTGATCGAATTCCAATGGATGGTGAGCAAGTGACATTAATTCATGAGGGTTATCAGTTTGATGTTCTTGAAACTCGAAATAAGATGACACAACAGGTTAGAATCACCAAGCTGCCAACGAACGTAGAGAAGAATACTGAGACAGTTGAAGAAGAATAGAGATAAATGAATTACCAAATAAAGAAATCAAAAAAGAACAGGGCATCAGCCCTGTTTTTTTGCCAAAATATAAGTGCATAAATTGAAATACAGATAGGTATTACTAATTAACCAGTACTAACTGTCCAAAGCTTTTCTTGACAAACATAAAATTTTTCAACATAATAATGGTAGATATTTACAATTAAATATCTGATTTCCATTTGCTCACATTCTATGTAAAGGAGTGATTCTATGTTTAAAAAAGTCGGATTTAAATTAGTTCTATGTTGTGCTTTTGCTTTTTTATTTTTGCTTGCCGGTAAAAGTGCTACTGTGCTGGCAGAGGAAAGTAAAGTAGTTTCTGTAACTGTACCTCAAAGTGTGACTGTTCCTAATACTGTAATCAATCAGGTATTACAGTCAATCGCAAACTCTTCCTACACTTACGATGACGGGAGCTTCAAAGGAACTCTACCTTATGCCGGACGAAGTTCTTTGACACAGACGCTGGTGGCTCAATATCCAGATATGACCTTGTATAACTATACTTTTACAGTAACTTATACCGGTACAGTAGTAAGATATACACAACCAAGTACAAAAGAGGTTACTGTCAATATCCCATATACTATTTCAGTTCCGGATAATGTTATTTCAAATGTATTACAAAGTATCTCCACCTCCAGTTACAGTTATGATGATGGTACCTATAGAGGTACGCTTCCATGTACCGGTATCAGTAATGTAACTGCTACCTTTGTAGCAAGCTACCCGAATTATAACCTATATTCCTATTCCTTTACTGTATATTACGCCGGAACAGTCACTTCCTATTAACAATGCTCCTATGTTTTGATTGATATTTATAAATATTTAGATACTATCCCTTAGCAGATGGAAATTGAATAATCGTTACTCTTTTAAAGTTTTAAAGAAATTTATCATCCAGAAACATAAAAAGAAAGACTACACAAAAGGTTTATCCTTCGGTGTAGTCTTTCTTTCTATTACACAGCCGGGGAGCCATGTAATATAGCGTATAATAGGGTGGGAGTAGAAAGTGTTTTATCACTGACTATGAGAATATTATAAAATTTAAATGTGTTCACATTGTGAAGCTTTTATTAAAAGAATATGAAAACAAGTTTTGAAAAATTTTATTATTTATCTTGTCCACAGCATAAAAGAGAGTGCACACCGTCGAAACGATGTGTACTCTCTTTTTAATTTATAATGTAGGGAGGAGGAGAGTGAATATATATCACTTTCTAATTCATAGTATAAATGGAACTTATGATTAAAATATGGATAAAATAAATACTTTTTGTTAACAATTTGGTCCAAATTTATGTCAATAGTAGATAAATGTAAAATACATATAATTGTTGCTATATTTTATCACGGCCAGATCATGTAATATTTGATATAGTACAAAGGCGAAAGCTTGCTTTTGTATGTATCTCGTTAACACAGCATAGGGGAAATACCTAGCATCTTAGCTTAATGCGTCTGTTTGCAGGTAATTAGTGGAGGGAATGGTGAAAATAGATAGGAATTATTACTTACTTTTGCTTGAATTTATTTACTAAAAAAGATAGAATAGATAACAAACCCATTGCTTTTGGAAAATAAACATTCCATTTTTACAGCTACTAGGGATTTACTAAGTAATAAGAAGTGGAGAAGGTTATGAGAATAGGTTTATTACGACATTTTAAGGTTAACTGTCCGCATGCGAAAATGATGACATCCAGTGAATTTCGTGAATGGTCTGAGAAATATGAAGTGTCAAAAGTAATTAAGAAAAAAGTTGATATGTTTGATATAGAATGGGATATCTGCTATGCAAGTGACCTACCAAGAGCAATTACAACTGCAAAAGAAGTTTACAGTGGAAATCTTAAGATAGATAAACTACTTAGAGAAGTTGATAATGCACCTTTTATTAATACAGATAAGATAAGACTTCCCTTTGAGGTTTGGCATGTTTGTGGAAGGCTTGCCTGGTTTTTTAAATCCAAGAGTCAGCCAGAAACTAGAATTCAGACTAAAAAAAGAATTAATGATTTCCTGGATCGAATTGATTGGTCGAAAGATAATGTATTAATTGTCTTTCATGGTTTTATGCTTTATAATTTTCAGAAAGAATTACGTAAGCGGGGATTCTTAGGTGAGAAATTAAAGCTTGTTAAAAATGGTGTGTTATATGAATATCTAAGAGAAGAACCAGAGGTAATAAGGAACAATGAAGATAACACTGATCTGTGTGGGTAAGCTGAAGGAAAAATATCTTTCCTTAGGTGTTGACGAATATGCAAAAAGGCTAAGTCGCTATTGCGCTTTGGATATAGTAGAGCTGCAGGATGAGAAGACACCTGATCAGGCATCGCTTGCAATGGAAGACATTATTAGAAAAAAAGAAGGCGAGAGAATACTGAAAGCTTTAAAAGAGGATTCCTATGCAATTGCATTAGCAATTGAAGGATCTATGTTGGCATCGGAGGAACTTGCTTTGAAAATAGAGTCTCTTGGGGTATCCGGACAAAGTCATATCAGCTTTATAATTGGAGGCTCTTTAGGTTTGTCATCAGAGGTATTAAAAAGAGCCGATTATAAATTAAGTTTTTCTAAGATGACCTTTCCACATCAGTTAATGAGAATGATTTTATTGGAGCAAATATATCGATCTTACCGAATTATGAATAACCAACCCTATCATAAGTAATGCCCTACTGCTTTAAGAAACAAGAATGCCTCTTAGGAGCAGTACACAAAGCTTTATATATCTTATTTAAGTACAAATAAGGAGGTTAATAATGAACACAATTGATTATGCAATTGCAATGGAAAAGGATGGTCACGATTACTACCTGGAACAAGCTGAGTTAAACAAGGGAAATGAATTAGAAAAGGTATTTTTATTTCTAGCGAAAGAAGAGCAGTCACATTATGACTTATTAGTAAGAAGAAAGAATTCCGAAACAGTTACCTATCACGATAGCACGTTGATGGATTTAAAGAATGTCTTTTCTGATTTAGAAAGTATTCCACAGAACAAAGAAAAGCAACTAGATGTGTATCGAATTGCATATGGCTTAGAAGAAAAAAGCATCCATTTATATTTTGATTTATTAACTAAAACTATGGATCCTGTTAATCAAAAGCTTTATACATTTTTAATTCATCAGGAACAGCAGCACATGAAGCTATTTGAGGACTTAGTGATTATGTTATCCAGACCAGAGGAATGGGTGGAGTCAGCAGAGTTCGGTGTTCGAGAAGAATATTAAGAAAAGAAGAATAATATAAATTAACGAAGAACCAATAACTTGTGATTTTACATTAAATGTAGAGCTTGAAGTTGTTGGTTCTTTTTTGTTGTATGTAAGGAATATATTTCCTTGTATTTCGCTGAAGCATTGCCAAAGTATTGGTTTAAAGCATCAGTAGACTGATACTTTAAACCGGTAAAATAAAAGTATTGACAAAGCAGTAAGTTGCTGTCTATAATAGCTTATGGTTAGACATAAGACAATGTGGTCAAAAATACATATAATTTTTGGCCATATTTTTTTAACAAAACACTTTACTACACTAAATTAATAAGGTGTTAAAATGTTTATAGGTCTATTCAATTTTTATAGAAACATTGAGGAGGAGATTTATGAAGAAAACAAGTAAAATTTTTGCATTCTTGCTAGCACTTATGTTAGTACTGTCGCTGGCTGCTTGCGGAAAAGAATCGAATGATTCTAAGTCAAATACTGAACCTACAGGTACAGACACCCCAGCTTCTGAGGGTGATACAGGTAATGATGACACAGCAATAGGAGGCAATGTATTAAACGTACAGTTCGACGTTGAGGTTGCTTCGTTAGATCCACAAATTGCAACAGATGGTACATCCTTTGAAGTTATAGCTGCAACCACAGAAGGTTTATATTCTGTTGATGCTGCAGGTACACCAATTCTTGCAATGGCTGAAAAGGTTGATAAAAGTGAAGACGGCTTAACTTATACCTTTACTTTAAGAGATGCTAAATGGTCCAATGGTACTCCGGTAACTGCAAATGACTTCGTATTTGCATGGAGAAGACTTGTTGATCCAGCAGTAGCTAGTGAATATTCCTTTATTGCAGATATTGCATGTATTGCGAATGCAGCGTCCATTACTGCTGGTGAAACACCAGTTGACCAGCTTGGAGTAACTGCTCAGGATGATAAGACTTTGGTAGTAACACTTACTGTTCCGGTTCCATTCTTTGAATCCTTGTTGGCATTCCCTTCTTTCTTACCAGTGAATGAAGCATTCTTTACAGAGAAAGGTGATACCTTTGGTACCTCCCCGGATACTATAATTGGCAATGGACCATTTACAATTACTGCTTATGAGCCAGCTGCTACAGCGATTACATTAACTAAGAGCGAGACTTATTGGGATGCAAGCAAAGTTGCTCTTAATGGAATTCAATATCAGGTTATTAAAGATTCACAGCAGGCTATGCTTTCCTATCAGAATGGTGATTTAGATGTTGCTACTCTTTCTGGTGAGCAGGTAGAGCAGTTCCAGGCAGATCCAGAATTCACTAATATTATGGCTGGTTATCTGTGGTACATTTCACCAAATCAGAAAGTTGCAGGTCTTGAAAATGTAAATCTTCGTAAAGCTCTTGCGCTGGCATATGACAAAGCTGCCGTAGTAAACAACATCTTAAAAGATGGTTCCATCGTTGCAGACTTTGCAGTTCCTACCAAATTAGCAACAGGTCCTGATGGTAAAGATTATCGTGAAACAGCAGGTACATATTTTACAACTGACAAAGCTCAAGCTCTTGCATATTGGGAAACCGCAAAGACAGAACTTGGTAAGACAGAGTTAGCTTATACAATGATCGTAGAAGATACCGAATCAGCTATGAACGTTGCACAGTTTATCAAGAGTGAAATTGAAACTACACTTCCTGGTATCACAATTAACATCGAAACAATGCCTAAGAAAAATCGTGTTGAAAGAATGCAGGCTGGCGAATTTGAACTTGGTTTAACTCGTTGGGGTCCTGACTATGCAGATCCTATGACCTACTTAGATATGTGGACCACAGGCAGCCCTAATAACTATGGTTTCTGGTCAAATGCTGATTATGATGCAATCATTGCATCAGCTAAGAATGGTGAGCTAGCTCTTGATGTTACTGCAAGATGGGAAGCATTAAAGGAAGCAGAGCAAATTGCTATGGATAACGCAGTAATCCTACCTGTTTATCAAAAAGGTGATGCAGTTATGATTAAAAATGGCGTTGCAGGCATAGAATTCCACTCCGTAGGTATTAATAGAATTTATAAAAATGCAACAAAGAACTAAGTACAAATAAACCATATAGTAGAAGTTATGGCGCTGTCAGGCGTGTGTACCACCTGTGACAGCGTCTTTCTTCACGATAAAGATACTTTACTAAGTTGTAGGTATCAGATATGGTAAGGAGCGTGAATCTGTGAGAAAATACATTTTAAAGAGATTGGGTATCTCTATTTTAACCTTACTTGTAATTTTACTGGTATTGTTTCTAATGTTAGAATTTATGCCTGGCTCACCCTTTAACGATGAGAAATTAAATGAGGCTCAGAAAGCCCTGCTTAATGCAAAATATGGACTGGATCAGCCTATTATTATACGATTTTTTAACTATATACAAGCAATGCTTTCCGGTGATTTTGGTGTTTCCTACACAATCTCTAAGAACACACCTATCACTGTACTATTGGAAAGCAGATTACCAATTTCCCTGCGAATTGGTGGACAGGCGATTTTAATTGGAACTTTAATAGGTTTGATATTAGGAATTATTGCAGCCTTAAAGCATAATACGATTTATGATACGATTACCACTATTATTTCCGTATTAGGTGTAAGTTTACCATCTTACGTATTTGCTATGATTTTAATCTACAGCATGGGTTTTGAGCTGAAATGGTTCCCGTTGTTATACCGAGCAGAAGATCCCTTCTACTCCTCAGTTCTCCCAACAATATCGCTTTGTATGTTTACTATTGCTACGGTTGCACGATTTACTAGAACAGAATTACTTGAAGTATTAGGTTCTGATTATATGCTTTTAGCAGAAAGCAAGGGAATCAATAGTTTTGCTTTAATCTTTAAACATGCACTAAGAAATGCATTGATTCCAGTTATTACTGTACTTGCACCTTTGGTTGTTGGGTTAATGACAGGAAGTTTGGTAATTGAGAAGCTTTTCTCTATCCCTGGAATCGGCAGCTTATTGGTATCTGCAATTCAATCCAATGATTACAATGTCGTTATCGCCCTAACCTTTATTTATAGTGTTATGTATATCGGCATTATGTTAGTGGTAGATATTTTATATGGTATTATTGATCCAAGAATAAGACTTGCAAAGGAGAATCAGCATGAGTGATATGAATAGACAATTAACAGCCAAAGATTTTACCTTTGTTGGTGCTGATAAAATAGCACATGTTGACGAAATTTATGCAAGTAAGTCCTATTGGAGTGATATTTTCTCACGATTTAAAAAGAACAAAGGTGCAGTAATCGGTCTCATCTTTATCTTAGTGGTTCTTTTTATGGCTTTAATTGGACCTAATATGACGGAACATACCTATGAGTCTCAAATTATTGCCCATCAAAACTTAGCACCTAGAATGCAAGGAATTGAAAACATAGGTATTTTTGATGGTTCAGAGAAAATGCATACCTCCACTGGAACTATAATTCAGAATAAATATGTATCAAAAGACCCATCTGTTACAACAGGACTCGAAGATATTTATTACTGGTTTGGTACTGATGTACTTGGACGAGATATCTTTACCAGAACCTGGACTGGAACAAGAATTTCTCTTTATATTGCACTTGTTGCTGTTATTGTTGATATGTGTTTTGGTATGATATATGGACTTATCTCCGGTTATTTTGGCGGAAGAGTGGATATGCTTCTACAACGTTTCTCGGAGATTTTAAATGGTATACCAACGTTGGTTATTGTAACCTTATTAATATTGGTGTTTAGACCAGGGTTAGTCACAATAACTTTAGCCTTAGCAATTACTGGATGGATTGGAATGAGTCGAATTGCGCGTGCTCAAGTACTTAAATTAAAGGAACAAGAATTCATTCTCGCATCAAAGACTTTGGGAGCAAGGAATTTCTTTATTATATTCAAAGAAATTCTTCCTAATATTTTTGGACAATTAATTGTTATGTCCATGTTCTCCATTCCAAATGCTATTTTTACAGAAGCTTTTCTTGCTTTTATCGGACTAGGTGTTCCGGCACCTTTAGCGTCCCTTGGTTCCTTAATCAGCGATGCCTTTAAATCATTTACAACACATCCCTACATGATTGTATTCCCGGTAGTGGTATTGGCAATTATTATGCTTAGCTTCAATATGATGGCAGATGGTTTAAGAGATGCGTTCGATCCAAAGATGAAGGAAATGTAGGGGGTACGAGATGGAGAATAATAAAATACTATCAATTAAAGATTTATCAATCTCATTTCAAACTTCTGCAGGTACAGTAAATGTCATTCGAGGAATGAATTTAGATTTACATAAGGGTGAAACGGTCGCAATCGTTGGCGAAAGCGGTAGTGGTAAATCAGTAACTGTAAAAGCAATTATGGGTATTCTAAGTAGCAATGGTAAGATTAATAACGGTTCTATTCAATTTGAATATGACAGAGATGGTCAGCCTGTTGAAGTGGATTTATTAAAGCTAACAAAACGTGAGATGAGAAGTCGTATTAACGGTAAACGAATCGCTATGGTATTCCAAGATCCGATGACCTCACTTAATCCGACCATGACCATAGGTGCCCAAATCATGGAGGGAATGATTTATCACTATAAAACTTCCAAAAAAGAAGCACATAAAAAGGCAGTGGAGCTTCTGGAGTTAGTTGGAATTACTGATCCGGAAAAGAGAATGAAGAACTATCCGCATCAATTATCCGGTGGTATGAGACAAAGAGTTGTTATTGCCATTGCACTTGCTTGTGATCCTGAACTGCTGATATGTGATGAACCGACTACAGCTCTGGATGTTACCATACAGGCTAAGATTTTAGAATTAATTAAGAGTATTCAGGAAAAGACCGGTATCTCTGTAATATATATCACTCATGATCTTGGTGTTGTTGCAAAGGTAGCTGATTATGTGGCAGTTATGTATGCCGGTAAGGTTGTAGAAAAGGGGACTACGGATGAGATCTTTTATCAGCCGAAGCACCCCTATACCTGGGGATTATTATCCGCAATGCCTGATTTAAACAGTGCGGATGATAGATTATATACAATACCGGGTAGTCCTCCAAATCTATTACATACCATTAAAGGCGATGCCTTTGCACCACGTAATATCTATGCCATGAATATTGATTTTGAGGAAGAGCCTCCGATGTTTAAAATCACGGATACTCATTATGCGGCGACTTGGTTGTTGCATGAGGATGCTCCAAAGATAGATATGCCAAGTGAGCTTCGTACAAGAATAGAAGTGATGTTGAAGGATTTAAAGGCTGATAAAAATACTGAAAAGAATACTGAAAAGAATACTGAAAAGAATATGGTATTAGCAACTACGAATACATCAGCAAGCATTGTTGAAGCTTCTGTTGTAAAACAACCTGAGAATAAATCACTGGAAGAAACGGAGGCGATAGACGATGGAAAATAATAAGCCTCTCTTAGAAGTGAAGGGTTTAAAACAGTATTTTAGAATCAATCGTAAGTTCACGGTGAAAGCAGTAGATGACGTTAGTTTTCAAATCAATCCAGGTGAGACCTACGGCTTGGTGGGTGAATCCGGTAGTGGCAAATCTACCATTGGTCGATCAATTATTCGTTTATATGAGCCAACGGCTGGAGATGTTGTTTTTAATGGTCAGAATATCTCGGGTAAATTATCAGTGAAGGATACACAGCTATTACGTACTAAAATGCAGATGATATTCCAAGATCCTATGGCATGTTTGAATCCCAGAAAGAAGGTAATGGATATTATTGCTCAGGGTCTGGATATTCATCATCTATACAAATCCCAAGAGGAGCGTAGGGATAAGGTATATGAGATGCTGGATTTGGTGGGTTTATCCCATGAACATGCAACTCGCTATCCACATCAATTTTCTGGTGGACAGAGACAGCGTATCGGAATTGCAAGAGCGTTAATTATGAATCCTGATCTTATTATTGCAGATGAGGCAATTAGTGCGCTGGATGTATCCATTCAGGCACAGGTAGTCAACCTTATGAAGGACATTCAGGTTAAGACAAAGACGGCTTACCTATTCATTGCACATGATTTGTCCATGGTAAAATATATATCCGATCGAATTGGAGTGTTACATCTGGGACACTTAGTGGAAACAGGTACAAAAGATGAAATTTTTGATAATCCAATCCACCCGTACACAAAATCCTTACTTTCTGCAATTCCCCAGCCAAATCCGAAGGTAGAAAAGCAGCGGACTTCTGTTTCTTATGATTATGCTACCAGTGGAATCGACTATCATAAGGGAAAACAACAGCATATCAGTGGGCAGCATTATGTACTGGCAACGGATGAAGAGCTGAAAAAATGGAAGTAAAAAGTAAAGATAATTATACTCAATAAGATAAATAAAAACAAAATAGTTGCAAAAAGATAAAGTGTCAATATAATCATCTGGACTTGCCTGGCATTCAGTGTTTGCAAAAATGTAACCACTAGATGCCGGTCTATTCCACCTTGTTATATTGACACTGATTTATTTGGAAGTAGCTATATAAAATGTTATAGTTAGTATAATTGGATATGCTAGGAAGCTCACTAACTGTTAACTCAACAATTAAGATTTAGGAATAGACATAAAGTAAATATTAATCTACTAAACGTTTTCCATTCACACACACGCGACCACCATCCGGACATTTCGCATCAAATATACCTGCTTTGTCTTTTCCGTAATCCAGGTCAGCACCATTTTGCAAGGCATAGACAAAGGGATATATACTATGCCACAGTTCATGACATATTGGTGGACATAAATCCTCCACAATAAATTCTTCACCTGTTTTATGATATCCACCTCTGCACTTGCTTTCTGTTATTGTCAGTAATACTTTTGCCATAGGTACTCCTCGTATTATCTTATTTATAATTAACTATGGTTCTTTTTGAGAAACCCTTATATCCTTTTCTAAATTCTTCTACAATGCCTGGAATGTTATTGTTCTTCCAGCAATCCACTAGATAAAACATACCACACATACAGGCATATTTGTCATAATAATCTCCATAGATTGCATTATGTAGGTATGCTTTTTGCTCTGTTCTATCGGAAGAGGTTATAGCCAACTTCATCATTTCTATACTTCTGTACTTTGCCTGCTGTAATTTTTCACTATTCCAGTCTACTTCATTAATATCTTTATCATCATAGGAAACGAGATGTGCAAATCCTTCATGGAAGGTATGGGCATCAAGCTGTGAAATGTAATCACCATGGTCTATATCATCGTCAATACCAGCTATTGTTTTGCTAATGCACACATGACATAATTCATGAGTCAGCAGATTATGTACTACACTTGCTATATCGCATTTTCCCTCGTATTTCGCCCATAAACCCAAATCCAAAAGTACATTGTATTGCCCATCAGGGGACTTTAAAACAGTGGCATCATTTGGTTCTGGAAAACCTATAATCAGATTAATAGTGATATCCTCTAAGATATGTCTCCACGTCGGAAACAACGCATCCCAGATAGAAACATTACAGGGGTAGAAATCCTTAACAGAGTCAATAATTAACTTGCATATCCGTCCTACAGCTTCTTTGTGTTCAGCCTCATAAGAAGGTTCTTCGAATGAATAACCTTCTGCTCTGAAAAACCATTCTTCCTTATAGGATAGAATAGATTTCCCTGCAATATAATCACAAACAATATTACTTTTAATTTTCATAAATACCTCTTTCTATCTTTCGTGGATTAACAATATAAATGCATGCAAAAGAATCATAACAGGTCAATTTATCATGTTTTTATTGTATTCTACATATGAATTTACCACAATAAGTTTTTATAATTATTTAAACTTTGTTACACATCCTAAATTGCAAAAAGTTATTTTACAGTAATATCCATGAGTGTTATACTTTTACCAATAGCTGAGAGGAAAATTAACAGAAATGCAACAATAAATTAATGTTGATAAAAAAAGAAAGGATGTAAAACGATTGGAGTGCCCTTATTGTAAAAAACTAATGCAGCCTGGATCAATTGATGTATATGATACATTGAGTTGGTCTCCAAGTAATGAGCGGAGAAAAGGACCTACAAAATACTCAATAGCAAAGAATGGTGTATTAATGGCAAAATATTATTTGTTATTTCCTGCTTCACAAGAAGCCTTTTATTGTATGGAATGTAAAAAAATCATTATTGACTTAAATGAATAAATTCAACGAGTTTCTAGCTATTCATTACCATAGCTTTAATACTGGATTGTTATGATTGCTATTTTTCTATAATAAATCATTAAACAGAGATATTTACTCACAGACAGGAAAGAACGCATACTGCGTTCTTTCCGTTCCTTAGTTGCTATATATCAATCCTATGCGAATCCAAAATACCGCATAATCCCAAGGTATATGCCATAAGCAAAACCATACTGATTACTTGCAAGCTTCTGCGCATCGGAAACATTGCTAACATATGCAAGCTCAACCAGTAGAGCTGTCATTTGAGTTCGGCGAAGAACATAAAGGGATGGATTCAATCGTACACCATTGTTCTTCGTGCCCACAGTCTGAACAATTCCATTTAAAATCTGTTGTGCCATCCACTGGGCTTGTGTATTAAACTGATAAATATAAACCTCAGTACCGTTAACTGCTGGGTTATTGTTAGCGTTACAATGAATGCTAATAAAATAATCTGCTGGCCATTCATTTGCAAGTCGAACTCTCTCAGCTAGGCTAGTTGAATTATTGGTTCCTAAAACAGTTGTTGGAGTAGGTCGTGAGAGTCGTGCATCAAATCTTGGATCGTTATTAAGGAGATTGGCTAGATAAACACCAACCTGATATGTGACATCTTGTTCGAACAGTCCATTCCCGACTGCTCCAGCATTGTGAAATCCGGTTGGATTATGACCTTGGTCGATAAATATTTTAATGGGCATGGAGACACATCCCTTCTATTTGCTATTAATATCATATTCCTAATAAACAGACTTGTTACATAATAGGCAAAATTCCTGCTCAAAGAATTAAATAGGTTAAAAAAGATACTATTATTAGGTAATTATCAAAATGACGAATACATATTAGAAAATAAATGCTAGAAAAATTTCGTTTTTGTATTGTATTTGATTTTTTGGAGATAATTAGAAGTACTGATTTTTGAAAGGAGATTTATTTATGAAAGCGCGAATTTTAGTTATCTTATTAATTATCTTTACTGTTGTATTTACTGGTTGTAGAAGAAATAATGACGACGATAATGCAGCAGCAACAAAGGCACCTACAACAGCAGTAACGAAAGCACCTACAACAGCACCAACAACTGCGACCACAACAGCACCCACAAATGCTGCGACACAAACACCGGATGATACAGACGCAGTTACAACAGCATCAATAGTTAACACAGAGGATGCATTTTTAAAGGCTATCAGCAAGGATGGAACTTGGATTATAGCAATTTTAAGTGATATGTCAATTGACAAAGAACTTGTACTTGAAGGCGAATTCAAGAACGGTAAGCAGGATGAAGCAGGTAAAGATGTAATTCAAAGAAAAATTGCTTTATATACACAGGATGCGGATCGAAACATTACCAATCGTTTTACACTCACTGCACCTAAGCTCACAGTAAAAAGCCCAAAGGCTAGTATTCAGCATGGTAAATTTAAAGGCGATATCTATGTTGATGTTGCAGACTTCCAGTTAATTGATACCGAAGTAGAAGGAAATGTATATTTTACTAAACAGGAATATATGGACTCATTTAAAGCGGATGAGACTTCTAAAGTTAGCGGTAAGAAGGAATTGGCAAAGTAGTAACAAAGAAGTAACAGTGTAATATGTTTTTTAAACAAGTAAGATAATAAGGGTTCTTATCCTCTAGGTTGCATATGAAAGTGCACATATGGATAAGAACCCTTTATTCTACCTTTAAATAGCAATTGATAAATGTAATTTTATGAAATATAATAAAAGTAATGATTAAACACAATTTACATATTTTGTAGTTTGTGGTTGCTGTTTTATATTTGTTTTATGATTCGCAATTAAGGAAGTGACTTATGTTAAAAGTTATTTATGGAATATTAATAACTATGATATTAGCGTTATTAATAATGTTCGGCGGTTTATTCATTAATCCAAAACATCAGGAAGAAGAGCAGGTTACACTTGATAATCCTAAATATCATCTTCAGTTTATTGTGCAGGATAAAAATGAGAGCTTCTGGAGTGACCTCGAGAAAGGTGCAAAAGCAGCAGAAAAAGAACTTGGTGTCTATGTTGAGCTGGTTACTTTGGAGCAAATGGATATTGAAAGTTTAAGCAAAACTGTAGAAATGGCGATTAATTCTGGAGTAGATGGGATTGCACTGCAAGCGGTAGATTCAGAGAAAACCCAAGAGTTGATTGATATTGCGAAATCACAGGGGATTGCTATTTTGACATATGAGAATAATAATTATATTCTATCCGATACCCCTACTGTGGGCACGAATAATTATAGTCTTGGAACTTATGCTGGTGAAATGGCGGTAGAGGCTGCAAATGGACAGGCTGATGTGGCAGTAGTCATTAATAATTCGGGTAATGAAGGAGACAAGGAATTCAAGAACTTAATTATCGAAGGAATTAATAATGCCTTTGATTCCTATTCTTCTATGCATATATCGGAAGATAATATTTACACAATTGATACGGATATGTTCGAGGCAGAAAAAGTTACTTCTAGTATTATTGAAAAACCAGATATGCCAGATTTGATTATCTGTATGGACGCAAAATGTACTTCGGGAATTGCTCAAATTATTAGAGATAATAATTTGGTAGGTGATATTAAAATCGTGGGGTATGGTGTGAGTCCGCAAACCTTAGATTTCATAGAACATGGTGTAATCTATGGTACAATAAGTCCGGATTCCTTTGAAATTGGTTATAGTACAGTGAAATCACTGACCCAGCTGCTGGAAGGTGAGCAAATCAGTAACGTGATTAGTACTAGCTTGCATACCATAGATAAGAGTAATGTAGCCGAGTATTCGGAGGATATTGTTACAGAATAGACCCTTGGTAGAAGGGTGTTGAAAGGTTTGGTTACTTATGAAATTAATGAGAAAAGGAATGGCTTTTCGTACAAAGCTAATGGGCTTCTTTTTTCTGGCAATTTCCTTTACTGCTTTAGTGGGTGTCTATACTTATAAGTCTTCAAGCGTGATTATGAGTGATATGACCCGGTTATTAAGTCAGACACAGGATATCACCACGCTATATAATGAGCTGGATAATATTCATATGTACTTTGAGGATTATTTATCCACAAGAAGTTCGGACAGTCTCAATGCATTTTATGATTATAGTATTTCGATTGAAGAGCATAGCAGTAGAATTGAGAGGAATTCCGATTATTCCGAAAGAGGAATTAAAATAAAAAATATATCCGGAATGATAACACATTATTTATCGGTACTGGATGAGACCGTAATCGAAAAACGTAAGGGACAAATAAAGTATATTGAAGGTTATCATCAGGCGGTAAAAGAGAACTCTTATATCGGCGAGTATATTGAAGATATGATGAGTACTGACTTAAGTGAAAGTGCAAAGCAATATATTGAAATTCAAAGAGAAATTGATAAGAATACAGCAATTAGTTATTTTATGTTCGGCGTAACAGTAATTTTAATTACCATACTAATCATTATCTTTAGTTTGGAATTTACCAAGCCAATTTCGAAACTTGCTTCCTATGCCAAGGAAGTGTCTAAAGGTAATTTTGATGTTGTCATACACGAACAGAATGCAAGTAGAGAAATTAATATCTTATATCAAACCTTTAGCAGTATGACAGCGAGTATAAAGACTTTTGTCAATGAGCTGAAGGAAAAGCAGCGTCTGGAAATTAAATTGACGGAAGAAAAATTGAATAATATTAAAATGAAAAGTGCTCTGCATGAGGCAGAATTACTAGCTTTACAGTCCCAGGTAAATCCGCATTTTATATTTAACTCCATCAATATTGGGGCAAAGGTCGCAATGCTGCAAGGTGATAATGTGACCTGTGAGTATCTGGAAAATTTTGCGGAAATATTTCGCTACAATCTAAAGGGTTTGAATTATGATGCAACCTTAGGAGATGAGTTAAATAATGTAGAAGCCTACATGAAGCTTCTCATAACTAGATTTGGAGATATTATTGATTTTCAACTAAACAGACCGGAAGGTGAAGATATTGATAACTTTATTTTACCACGTATGACTCTGCAGCCTCTGGTGGAAAATGCATACATTCATGGTATCAGTAAGTCTGAACATGGCGGGGTTATTGAAGTTAGTGTTAAAAAAGAAGTTCATAATCTCTACATTACAATTTCAAATACTGGTGAAGAAATACCCCATGAAACTGTAAAGTTAATTTTGAGCAGAAAGTACAAAAAAGAGAAGAACCAAGAAAAAAGAGGACATACCACAGGGATTGGTATCGATAATGTGCTTAATCGACTAAGGCTTTTTTATAAAAAGCAGGATGTCATGAACATAACCTATAGTAATGGCAGGACGAACTTTATATTAAAACTGCCTATAAAAAATAAAGGCATAAAAGGATAGCAAAAATGTACAAGGTATTAATCGTAGATGACGAACCGATTGCAGTAGAATCGGTGGAATATATGATCTTAAAGAATTTTGAAAATATAAAGTCAATTGATAAATCACGTTCTGGAAAGGATGCCATTGAAAAATCCTACCAGAACCACCCTGATATTATTATCATGGATATTAATATGCCAGGTATTAATGGTCTGGAAGCGATGAGACAAATTAGGAAAGTTGATCCATCCGTTAGTTTTATTGTTATTTCAGCTTTTGATTATTTTGATTACGCTGTGGAATCTGTTGCTTTAGGGGTGGAAGAGTATTTATTAAAGCCTGTAAAAGAAACTAAATTCATAGAGACCTTTCAAAAGGTGCTAGATAGAATTGAGCAAAATAACATAAAACGTAAGGAAACTCTGGAACAACAGGAACGTTTAGAGATGATTATTCCAATCTTGGAAACAGGTTTTATGAATTCCTTATGTATGTATGGACAGGACACCTCACAGCTGCAAAACTACTGCAACCTATTTGGCTATTCCAACACCGGCGGATATGTTATGGCATTGGAGTTTGGGCAAAAAAATAGAAATAACATAGAGAATAAAATCGGTGCAGGTATCCATGGTGAAAAAATGTATGAAGAATATAAGAAAATCATTAAGGGAACCGTGGGTTGTATTGTAAGTCCTATCATGTTAAATCGAATTATAGTCTACATCTTTGACGATGGTGAAGAAGGAGACTATGACCAAAAGGCAAGATCGGTTAAAATTGCACAGAGGATTATTGAGAGAGCGGTCAGACTTTATCCAGATATTTATATTGGAATTGGTAGTTATCACAAGGACATTAATAACGCAAAAAAATCCTATCAAGAAGCACTTCATACCTTAAGTGTGTTGGAAACCAGCGATGCAGTGAATGAAAATCTTTTTAGCCATATCCTTCATGAAGATGATATCATTGATAAAAATGTAGGCTTGGAAAGCGACTATGAGCAGTTAATTGAAACTGAAATCTATGCCAGAGTTTCAGAAAATGAAGATAAGATGGTTGAGTTATCCTTTGAACAACTCTATGAACGCATGAGTTCAGATCCAAACATGAATTTTGATACAATTAAGAAGTGGATGATTGGACTAATCGTTGGCTTTGAAAAACGTTGGGAAAAGGTATTGGCAAAGGATGACTATCGTGTGCTGGGAGATATCATAAGTGCAAAGGATGAAAAAGCACTTTTTTTGATTGGGCAACGATATTTACAAGAGTCATTGAAAGCAATTGCTGCCAGTAGACAAAGCAAAGCGAATTCCATTATAGAAAAAGCAGACCAATATATAGAAGAGCATTATCAAGAGGATATTTCGTTAGATGAAATAGCAAAGTATGTTAACCTAAGTTCATATTATTTTAGCCGATTCTATAAGAACTCAACAGGCACGAGTTTTATTGACAAAATGGTGTTAGTTCGAATGGATAAAGCCAAGGAGCTATTGAAAAGAGAAGACTTATCTGTGAAGGATGTATCCTTTATGGTAGGCTATGTTGACCCAAACTATTTTTCAAAAATCTTTAAAAAATCAACAGGTTATAATGCAAGTGAATATAAAAAAATGTACACCGCCTAACAAATATGTAACTGTTCAGAGAAATTATTTATGACTGAGCAGCAACAAAAATGCCTTGCTGTGGGGACGAGGCTGCGTAGTGTACTTTTGGCACTTCAATAAAATTGCCCTTGAGGGTAGAATGGAGGATGGATTATGGGGAGAAGGCTACTACGAAAGAAATTATTTATATTTGTCCTAATAGTCATTCAGAGCATTACTTTATATGGCTGTAAGGAGAAAAACCCAGAGATTAAAGACGATAAAGAGGAAGAGGGTATCGTTGTGGGTTTTTCCATGGGTACGCTGATGGAGGATCGGTGGATTCGTGATAGGGAGATGTTTATTTCAGAGGCGGAGCAGCATGGAATAAGTGTAATTGTTAGTAATGCAAATAATGATTCTGATCTTCAATTTGATCAAGTGAAAAATATGTTAAAGCAAAATATAGATGTTTTGGTGATTGCCCCCAATGACTGTTTTGTTGAAGCTAGATGTGTGGAGGCAGCGAAAGATCAAAATGTACCAGTAATCTCCTATGACAGATTAGTAAGCAATGCAAATGTTGACGTCTACATTTCCTTTGACCATACAAGGGTTGGAGAGCTGATGGCACAGTATATGCTTGAATATGCCCCCGAGGGTGGATATCTTATTGTAAACGGTGATAAGACCGATAGTAATACAAAAATGATTAATGATGGGGCTATGAGCGTGTTTGGACCTTATCTTGAAGATAAAAAAATTGAGATAATGGATCAAATCTGGGTGGATGGCTGGAAAAGAGAAGGTGCCTATGACTTTGTTGTAGACCAGGTGAAAGAAAATGGAGATAAGATTACGGCGATTTTATGTGGTAATGATTCTATGGCTTGGGGCGTTATAGATGCATTATCAGAAGCACAAATTGCAGAACAAGTGGTGGTAGTTGGCCAGGATGCGGATTTGGTGGCTTGCCAAAGAATTGTGAATGGTAAACAGGCACTAACGATCTATAAACCTATAAAAAATCTGGTTAAGAAAACAGTTGAGGTATGCCTTGCACTTGCCAATGGTCAGGAAATTAGTGACCAAGAAACAATTAACGATGGAACCTATGATATTCCTTATATCTATATTGATGTACAAGCTGTAACGAAAGAAAATATAGATGAGACTGTTATAAAAGGTGGTTTTCATCTATATGAAGATGTATATCAGACAGAAGAGAAAAGTATGGATTAATGTACTAATACTTAAATATTATTCCGAAAATACCTGCACACAAATTGCAATTTTTGTAATTTGTGTGCTTTTGCTATGATAAGGAGGTTCTTAATTGTAATAAGTAAACTGCATACTGTTCAGAAAGCACAATATTACGAATTAGGTGTGAATGAGGCTAACAACAGGAAACCACAGGTTTAAGAGCATAGAACGTAATAGTTTATAAACTTGAAATAAATGGAAATTATAAGGAATAATTCGTTTTTTTAAATTTGGAGAGCAAGATTTTACAGAACTGCAAAAAACTAAAAATAATGAGCAATATAGTCAATATGTACAACAATCCAATCCATTGATAATAATTTTTGTATATTGTAATATACTAATGTAACAAAGCTTTGTTGGAATAATCGACGGAGCCTAAAAAATATTTAAAAGAAGGATGGATTGAGGGTATGAAAAAAATTATTGCAGTATTACTAACCTTAGTTCTAGTATCATCTTTAGCTGCTTGTGGTAAGAAAGACGATGCTGGTTCCAATGACACACCAAAGGATAATGGTGGTAAAGGCAAAGTTGACGTTGGTATTGTACTACCTACAAAGGACGAGCCTAGATGGTTACAAGATCAGGCAAGATTTGAGGATGTTATCTCCTCTACAGATTATACAGTAGAAGTATTATTTAGCCAGGGTTCCTCTGCAAATGAAAAAACTAACGTAGAGACCTTAATTTCAAAAGGTATCAAAGTTCTTATCATCTGTGCACAGGATGCAGCAGCTGCTGCAGCATCTGTAGAAGAAGCAAAAGAAGCTGGTATTACTGTTATTTCTTATGACCGTTTAATTACTAACACTGATGCAGTTGATTATTATGTAACCTTCGATAGCGTTGCAGTTGGTGAAGCTATGGGTCAGTATTTAGTTGATAATGCATCTGGTACAGGTCTTCCTTTATACTTATATGCTGGTGCAGCAACAGATAACAATGCTTTCTTATTCTTTGAAGGTGCTTGGAATAAGTTACAGCCTAAGATTGCTGATGGAACATTCGTAATCAAGAATTCTTCTGAAGCAATTGCTCTTCAGGATAAAGCTACTTTAACTCGTGACGAAATGTCCAAAATCATTGGTCAGGTTACTACTAACTGGGATTTCAACGAAGCTAAGTCCAAAGCAGAAGCTCATTTAACAAGCGCATCTGCAGCAGATAAGGGTCAATGTTTCATTCTTGCTCCTAACGATGGTACCGCTCGTTCTATCGCTGACGTATTTGCAGCTGATACAGACGTAACTGGTTACTTCATTACAGGTCAGGATGCTGAACAAGCTTCTGTTCAATACATCATTGATGGCAAACAGTCCATGACAGTATTTAAAGATACACGTACTTTAGCAGCTGATGCTATGAACATGGCAATTGATGTAATTGGTGGAAAGACACCTGCTACAGATTCAACTTATAACAATCAGAATATTGATGTTCCTTCTAAACAAACTGCTACAGTAGTTGTAACAAAGGAAAATGTTAAGAAAGAACTCATCGATTCTGGATATTATGCAGCTGATAAATTTACTGGATTAGAATAATTTTAAATTCATAAATTAAGTCATCTTGAGACCGGTTTAAAAATAATGTTTATTATTCTTAAACCGGTCTCGAATTTAAGACAACGCATTTTCATGTGAAACATGAAAATTGTTTTAGAAGGAAGGATAAGTAATGAGTGATTATATTCTTGAAATGCAAAACATAGTAAAAGAATTCCCTGGAGTCAAGGCTCTAAACAATGTTAATTTCAAGGTTGAAAGAGGCGAAATACATTGTTTGGTAGGAGAAAACGGGGCAGGAAAATCAACTTTGATGAAGGTGCTTTCCGGGGTTTATCCTCATGGCTCATACAATGGTAATATTATATACAATGGAAGTGAAAAAAGATTTAAATCAATAGCAGACTCTGAAGCAGAAGGTATAGCTATTATTTATCAAGAGCTAGCCTTAATTCCAGAGTTAAGTGTGTATGAAAATATTTATTTTGGTCATGAGATTATGGAAGGAAAAGTGATTAACTGGAACCAGACCATCGTTAGTGCGCAGGAAATGCTTAAGATGGTAAAATTAGATGTTAATCCTTCTATGAAAATTAAGGATTTATCAGTTGGAAAAAGACAATTAGTTGAGATTGCAAAGGCTCTAAGTAAGAATGTAAAGCTTTTGGTTTTAGACGAACCAACCGCTGCTCTAAATGAGGACGATAGTGCAAATCTTCTTGAATTATTAAAACAGCTTAGGGAAACTGGCGTTACATCAATTATGATTTCTCATAAATTAAAGGAAGTTGTATCGGTTGCTGATACAATTACTGTAATCCGTGATGGTAGCACCATCTGCTCCATGAATGCGAAAGAACAAAAGATTTCTGAGAAAGAAATCATCAAGCACATGGTTGGCAGAGAAATTGAAAACATTTACCCAAAGAGAGAGAAGAAAGAATTCGGAGACATTTGCTTAGATATTAAAAATTGGACCGTACGTAATCCAATTTTAGATCGTGAGATCTTGCATGACGTTAATATAAATGTCCGCAAAGGTGAAATTATAGGTATTGCAGGTCTGATGGGATCAGGACGTACTGAATTAGCATTAAGTATCTTCGGCAATACACCTAGATATCAAATTACAAGCGGAGAGCTTTATGTAGAAGGTGCTAAGAAAAGCTTTAAGCATCCGAAAGAAGCATTAGAAGCAGGTGTTGCTTACGTATCCGAAGATAGAAAAGGAAATGGATTAGTTTTAATTCAGGACATTAAATATAATATTTCAATCGCCAATCTAGAAGCATTGACGGAGGGATTTTCCATCAATGAGAATAAAGAGATTAATATAGCAAATGATTATAAGAAATCAATTAATATTAAAGCTCCTTCCATAAAGCAGTTAGTTGGCAACTTAAGTGGTGGTAACCAACAAAAAGTTTCATTAGCAAAATGTCTATTTGTTGGTCCTAAGGTCTTAATACTGGATGAGCCTACGAGAGGTATTGACGTAGGTGCTAAATTTGAGATTTATTCTCTAATGAATAAACTTGTGGAAGAGGGTATGAGTATTATAATGATTTCATCCGAACTTCTGGAAGTCTTAGGTATGAGTGATCGTGTCTATGTTATGTCCGAAGGCTCAATTACAGGCTGCTTATCCGCAGAAGAAGCCACAGAACAAAGTGTTATGGCATTAGCTACTAGAGTGGAGGAGGTTACACAATGAGTAATAATAGAGATGTTGTAAATGAAAGAGAAGGCCTTGGAAGGGAATTACTAGGCTTATTAAAGGGTAACATACGAGACTATGTAATGTACATTGCGCTGGTTTTAATATTTATATTTTTTAATATTCAAACAGAAGGTACTTTCTTGTCGTCAAGAAATTTAAGTGACTTAATAAAACAAACTGGTTATGTATCCATTATTGCGATTGGTATGACAGTAATCCTTATTATTAAACATATTGACTTATCCGTAGGTTATGTGGCAGGTTTTCTTGGAGCGATTGCTGCCATTATGATGAAGGGCGGAATGTCTCCTTGGGTGGTTATTCCTATTGTATTACTTGCAGGATGTGCAATTGGTCTCTATCAAGGTATCCTTGTTGCAAAAGTTGGTGTACCAGCATTCGTTGTAACGCTGGCAGGTATGTTTATTTTCAGAGGATTGCTATCCTTAACAACCGCAGGAACTGGTACAATTGTTGTAGATAGTGAAGGATTTAAGAATATTTCCAATGGATTTATTCCTGATCTTCCAATTAAAAGTAGTTTTCATGAGCTTACTCTTTTGATTGGATTGGTAGCAATCATTTTAGTAATCTTTAGTCAGATAAAATCCAGAAAGAATTTACGTAAGTATAACTTTAACGTAAGTTCATTACCAATTGCCATTGGTAAGGTACTTTTCATTTCACTTATTATTATGGTAATCATGTGGATTTTAGCTGGTTATAAGGGTATTCCTTGGACAGCAGTCATTGTTGGTTTTGTGTTATTTATCTATCATTTTATGTTAAACAAAACCAGACTTGGTCGTTACATCTATGGTATTGGTGGTAATGCAGAGGCAGCAGAACTTTCTGGTGTTAATGTTAAAAAGGTTACTTTATTTGCCTTTGCTTCTGTAAGTATGTTAGCAGCACTTGGAGGTATCTTATATACTTCAAGACTTGGATCTGCTTCACCACAAGCTGGACTTGGTTTCGAGTTAGATGCAATTGCATCATCTTATATCGGCGGTGTATCTGTAAGTGGTGGTATAGGTCGTGTAACGAATACAATTATCGGTGCATTAGTAATTATGTCCTTAACCAATGGTATGAACCTCATGGGTATTGACGTATCCTGGCAGTATGTTGTTAAAGGTGTAATCTTTGTATTAGCAGTTGCCTTTGACGTTATTACAAGAAAAAAGAGTAAGTAATAAATAGACATAATTAGATAACTAATAGGTAAAAATAACTGGGGCATGTATGATGATATGAAAATATTATACACTGCCCCTTGTTCTTAAATAAATTATAATGCGTAAATGGGCTCTGCGCAAAAAAAGTGAAAATTCTACATACATTTGCATATTAGAAGGTACTTGGGAGACGAGGAAAATACTATGAAAAAAAGAAGAATCTTTAATATAAGAGTTAAGCTAATACTAGCTTTTTTATTGCCTGTAACTTGTATTATTGTACTGGGAATTACATCCTATCAAAGAACTTCAGCTGCAGTAAAGGACCAATATCAAAAGTCTACCCTTCAAACGCTGGGAAAAGCTGCAGACTATTTAAATTTATTAATGAAGTCCGTGGAAGATACAAGCTTTCGCATTTCCACCGACAAAACTATTTTAGATTATTATATAAATCCGGAACAAGGAGAGCAGGATTTTGATGCTGTTGTAAAGAGTTTTAAAGGACATATTTCCTCAAATGAATATGTGAAATTTGGATATTTAATCGCAGCAAATGGTCAAAATATATCGATTAACAGCGCAATTAATCTTGATAGCAGTTCCTATGAGGATTATATAAAATCAAAGGACTATGTAGAAATAACAGCACGAAAAAATAAGTTATGGTCAGGTTATAGTGACTTCTTTTCGAAAATAGATCAGGACAGAGAAGGAAAATCCGTTCTTACGTTGACAAAACCAATTACAGATGCAGGAACTGGTGAATTTGTTGGTTATTTAATACTTGAAGTAATGAACGAGGTTATGGCAGATATTCTAAAAGATTTAAATTTTGGTACAGATAGTAAAGCTGTTTTAATTGGTCAGGATAGAACAGAGGTAGCTTTGGAGTTACTTACCGATGTATCAAAAGAACAGCTAATAGCAAATTCAACAGAATATAATGATATCTTACAGGGAACGAATACGGAAGGATTTATGGATATAACATATAAATCAAGTCCGCATATTCTATGCTACAGCTCCATTGGTAACCTTGGGTGTAATTTATTAGCATTGCTACCGGAGACTACGATAGGGGAACAGACGAAAGATATTAAGCAACTTACTATCATCTATGTAATTGTTGCTTCCATTCTTGCCATTGGTGTAGGTACAATGATTGCGGCAGACATGGGCAGTAATATTAAAAGAATTATTCGAACCACGCAGCAAGCAGCAAAAGGTGATCTGACCCTCAAAGTTACGACTAGAAGCAAGGATGAGTTTTTGGATTTAAGTAATAGCATGAATGATATGATTGAGAGCGTAAGTGGTCTAATTGGTAATGTTCAACAAGTTTACACACAAATGAGAGCAGGTGTGGAAACAGTGAATCAAACTAGCCAGCAAGTTAATATGATAGGTAAAGAGATAGGATTTTCCATACAACAGATAGAACTTGGAGTGGAACAACAAGCTGATAATTCGACCCATTGTTTGGAAACGATGGATTTGTTATCTGAAAAGATTACAAGTGTGACAAGTTCCATTGATGAAATTGACCGAATTTCTACAGGTACGAAGCAGGTGGTTAATGATGGAATAAAGTCCATGGATCAATTGAGTAATAAGTCAGTAGAAACAGCGGATTTAATTCATGATATTAGTACAGAGGTTGAAATCTTAGGAAAGAAAATCGAAAATATTAGCAATATTTTGCTAGTTATTACGGATATTGGTGATCAGACGAATTTACTTGCCTTAAATGCAAGTATTGAAGCGGCAAGGGCAGGTGAAGCTGGTAAAGGCTTTTCAGTAGTAGCGGAAGAGGTAAAGAAACTGTCCGAACGTTCCATTGAGTCAGCAAAAGAGATTGGAATTATTGTTCAAGAAATACAACAACAGACCAATAAAACGTTGGGTCGTGCAAATTCATCTGATAAAATATTAGAAGCAGAGGAACTTGCACTGAAGGATGTAGGAGTAGCGTTTGCAGACATTAATAAGTATGTTAACAGGTTGAATGCAACTATGGATAGCATCACGGCTGGTACAAGTAGTATGCAAGAATCAAAAGCAATAACGCTGGACTCCATACAAGGAATTACTGCGGTGGCACAACAAACTTCTGCTTCTGCAGTTGAAATGGGAGCCTCCATTGAAAATCAAAATGTAATAATGGAAAAATTAGCTGGGTTTTCTGAAGAGTTACAAAGGTATTCCCAAAGCCTGCAAAATGAGTTAGCTAAGTTTAGAATTAAAGATTAGATAGATCGTACTATACTTAAAATTGAGGCTAATCGGTTATAATACAGTCATAAATATAAGCGAGTAATCTACTTGTAAATATGTCAGATATCATGTAAAATACTTGGACAGGAATTTAGCGTAGAGAACATCGAGAGGAGAAAAATATGAAGGAAGAATATTTACAACTAGATGCTGACCTGAAGGGATTATTTTCTGAAAATAAGCTAGATGAGCTTAATGAGTTATTGCATGAACAACCAGGCGATGTAGTGAATGAGTTAAGTACTCATTATTGGGATATTATAAATAAATACTTCGAGACCGAACGTTTCGATTTATTGTTTGGACATTTTCGTTTTGTTGCATTTACCTGTTATATTATTGAATACGCTTATCAGGCAGGATTAATTTCAGAAAATGATTTTGTAGCCAGAATGCAAATTTATCAGACAATTTACGAGCTAAAACAACAGCATTCGAAAGACCATAATCAATAGTGTATAAGTACAGCCTCGTCCACGCATCTAATAAGATTGACAGTATATGAAAATGATTGTAAAATAAGGTTCATAGTAGTTGGCGTAAGGAAATTTATTCTTTACGAATTATAAACCGATATCTGAGGATGAGGTGATGATGGTGAATATGGTAAATCTTTATTTAATCCGGCATGGTAGACAGAATAGTAATCTGTGTAATTTTGATGGCGATCTTTCAGAAGAGGGACGTATTCAGACAGAGTTATTAACACAACGCCTTAAGCATTACAATATTGATGCCTTATACTCCAGTAATTTGCTTCGTGCCAAGCAGACAGCAGAGGTTATTAATGCTACTTTAGGCCTGGAGCATGAAATACGGGAAGAACTTAGAGAAATATCTTTTGGATTACTGGAAGGTAACTCAAATGAATATAATTCAGAACATTTTAGGGATTTTAAAATTGAACAACAAAAGCTTCTGGAAGATATTCCATATCCAGAAGGAGAGAATGGGACATTTGTTTATGAACGTGCAATGCCTGTAATTCAGGAGATTGTCCAAAGTGGAAAAGGTAATATCGCTGTTGTAACACATGGCGGTACCATACGTGTTCTCTTAGCAGCTTTGTTTGGACGAAGTCAGGCTAGAAGATTTTTGTTCGGTGTTTCCTTAGAAGATACAAGCATTACCCAGTTAATCTATAACATAAGAAAAGATCGATTTTATTTAGAGCGCTTTAATGATTCTGCACATCTTGAAGGTCATCCAGAGCTAAGGCGAGATGGTGCGAAACCTCGAACTTAAATCACCTACATAGAGTTAAATTTTTTGCATAGAACGGATTATAAATAATCGCTGTATATGAGTAGAACAGTAGAGAACTGTCTGTCATATACAGCGATTTTTTAGATACCAATTTTATTTGTGCTTCATTGGTAATTAATGTAACCAGATAAACAATCTAAGTATTCTATATTTTCCTATTTGAAATTCTCTGCTAACCAGGTAGCAACCCCTTCACAGGTATTATTACCGACTATATAATCCGCCTTTCCCTTAAGTTCGGGTACTGCATTACCAACTGCAATTCTGGTATCGCTGGCTTCAAACATTGGCAGATCATTGCGATTATCACCAAAACATACTACATGATCATAACCAAGCATCTCTCGAAGTCGTTTGACAGCATGATATTTTGAGGCATTCTTGCTAAATACTTCAAGATACCAGAAATCTGGAGAGTAATTGTCTTTATAAAACGTGCAGTTTAGATCAGGAATTAACTTTAATCGTTCATAGGTGGGTTGAAGTGCTTCCTCCCGGTCCATTAATGAGAAATAAATAATAGGTTCCTCGCGCAACAAAGAGAAATCATCAATCTGTGTAAATTTCTTCTGATAGAGGTCAACACGTTCCTGATAAAAATCCTTTAGAGCTTTATAGCTCAAATCCTCGTAATAAGTTGACATGGCACCATCTTTTATGGTGTAAACAAACCCCTTTAAATGATTTGTTTTAATTAAATCAAGCAGAGCATCCACACTTGGCTTTGGCAGGAATTCTATATGCAGATATTCTGTTTTGTTTAGGTCGTAGATACAAACCCCATTCATTAAGACTACTGGAAGGGATATCTGCACGTCTTTTAATATATGCTTGATAGAGGCAATGGATCTTGCAGTAGCAACAGAAAAATTCATACCTTGTTCCATTAGTGAATTCAAAGTAGTTATGGTATTCTTGGATAAAGTGATATCAGGTTGTAGGAGAGTACCATCTAAATCGGAAATATAAAGTGTTTTCATAAGTGAATATACCTTTCTTAGTACCTAAAATGTTACATGGGTACAATAGTTTAAAGTAAGACTATTGATTCGAGCGTCATAAGCCTTACTGAACTATAAGAGTTGAATATGACAATCTATATTCATTTTCGTAGACCAAACTGGCTTTTGACGCTTGTATTAATATTAAAAGGTAGGAAGATTATTCTCAAAGGCTTCATAGGCTTCAATCATCTTATCTGTCCATTCATCAAATTCTTTATCTTCACTTTGATGTTCTGGATGTTGTTCAATATAAGCCAAAGTCTGTCTGATACCCTGATCAAATCGTACTACAGCTTTATAATCTGGAACTAATCGCTTTACCTTAGTGTTGTCAAAGATAACAGAATTTGCTTTATCTCCAATTAAACCACCAAGGTAGTCTGGATGAGCTTTTGCTAAAGTATCGGAGGGGATATGGACAATCTTTGGCGCAATACCCAGTGCATCGCCAATAATCTCATAAATCTGATTCCAGGTTAGGCTTTCATCAGAAGTAATTTGCACAGCTTCGCCAATGGCATGTTTATTTCCCATTAAACCAACAAAGGCTTTTGCAAAGTCGGTATTGTGTGTTAAGGTCCATAGAGAACTTCCATCACCATGAATAATAACTTTTTTCCCCTGCTTAATTCGATTGATTACACTATAATTGCCGTTTCTACCATGTATTGCTAATGGAATACTGGAATCTCCATAGGTATGGCTTGGACGAACGATAGTGATTGGGAAATCATGATTCCTATATTGCTTCATAAGAAAATCTTCACAGGCAATTTTATTACGAGAATATTCCCAGAATGGATTATATAAGGGGGTGCTTTCTGTTATAACAGGACTAGATAGGGGTTTCTGATATGCGGAAGCAGAACTTATGAAAATATATTGCTTGGTCTTACCAGTAAATAGACGTACATCTCGTTCTAAGGCATCCGGCGTAAATGCAATGAATTGAGCGACTACATCAAAAGAAAGATCCTTTAATTTCTCTCTCACGTCAGCTTCATTGTTAATATCAGCTTCAATTACCTTAACAGAGTCAGGAACCAGAGCTGGTCTATTTCCTCTATTTAATAAATATAATTCAAAACCACATTGCGGTGCCAGTGCTGTTATTGCAGTACTTATGGTACCGGTGCCTCCTATAAATAATGCTTTTTTCATACTAGGTAACTCCCTTCTAGGCTTCTTCTATTTTTGCAATTTCGTTACTAATGGGTAGCAAATCATATTCTTTTTTTAATAATCCGAAGATGTAATAATCCGTCATTACGTTTAATATGGCACCACCACGAATTTGACCTTCTTGGGTAAAACCCAGTTTTTGTGCTACACGGATAGAACCATGATTATTTGTAAAGCAACGAATTTGAAGGCGATCTAAATCCAGGTATTCAAAGGCTGCCTTAACCATAGCTTGTCCAGCCTCTGGCGCATATCCTTTTCCCCAATACTCCTTATTAATACGATAACCAATATCCGCTTGCTTTTTTAGCCTAAAATCATAAAGAACGATTTCTCCAATTACTTTATGAGAGTCTTTTAACTCCATTAACCAGGATAATTCCCGACCGGCTCTATATTCTTTCATGGTAACATTATAATGATAATCCAATTTAATTTTTTTCTTGGGTCGTCGACGACCATTTAGATCTTTAGATTCGTCATACATTCCCCAAAAACGATATACACTATAGTCATTAATGAACTCAAGGCTATCTCTGCCGTCAGCCTCGCTTTCAGAAATTTGACGCAGGATTAAATGTTGTGTTTCTATGTGTGGCAATTTATTAAAAAATGCTTCGTATGACATTATTAACTCCTTTCCATAGGTATCTCTGAATAATTACCTTTCTTTTATTATTATACAAGAGTGATAAATTATCAATCCAAAATATTCATGTTCGTCTGTTTTCTAACCGAGGAACTGGTTTTCAATAAAGATTTTAGAGCCAATTCCAATTATCACAAAGCCACCCAGTAGCCTTGCCCGATACCCTAATAAGGAACCGCACATTTTGCCAATGTAGACACCCAGAGTACAAAAAATAAATGTAATTATTCCAATCAGCAGGGCGGAAGTTACTATGTTAATCTCTAAAACGGCAAGACTTACCCCTGCCGCTAGTGCATCTATGCTAGTCGCAATCCCTTGCAGGGTTAAATTTCTTGGCGCAAAGATATCCACAGCCTCAACTTCAGCTTCTGGATTTTTTCTCTCCTTAATGGCTTCGGTAACCATATTTAACCCAATAGCACCAAGTAAGAAAAAGGCTATCCAGTGATGGTAATTATTCAGGACATCGGAGAAGGTAGAACCCAGAAAATAACCGATTATAGGCATTAATCCTTGAAAAAATCCAAAAGTTAATCCGGTTAATAGACATTCTTTTTTTGAAATGCGATAATGATAAATTCCATTGGTAATAGCTACTGCAAAGGCATCTGCTGATAAACCAAGTGCAAGAAGAAAAAGAGTTGTATAATCCATGGGTTATTTCCTTTCCAAGGTGAAATATATCATAATTATATGAAAGGCATAAAGAAGGCTCATGCAAAGGCAAAAGGCATGAGTCTTAGTCAGGCAATCCAATAGTCATAATTGTAAGGACTTGCCGATACAATAAAATATGCTGGAGACCAACTTTTTTATTACAAGTTTTACTTGTTATATATAAAAATCGTAACAGGTTAGCCATAAGCCTGATATCGCTTACAACTTTTAGGACTAAACTGTTACGAAAATTCAACTTTATCTTGAACATAGTTGCAAATGAGTGCATAATATCTAGCGAGGCATAAAATAAGGTTGTTTTATCTGCTTCATTGACATAAGATAGCTATTACATAGGAAAGTGGGAAGTATATGAATTTGGCCATCACTGCATTTATGCAGATAATGATTATGTTTTTTATTATTTTAGCAGGCATAGTATGTTATAAAACAAAATTAATCGATAACGAAATGAATAAGAAACTAGCTGATTTGGTACTCGTGCTGGTCAATCCAATTCTGATTTTTGTTTCCTATCAAAGAGAGTTTCAAGCAAATTTACTATCGGGGCTATTAATCTCTTTTTTGATGGCAACTATAACACATTTCTTTGCTATATTTACAGCGCGTTTCCTTGTTCGGAAGAAGAATAATAAACCAGATCTAACTATAGAACGATTTGCTATTATTTATTCAAATTGTGGTTTTATTGGAATACCTTTAGTTAACGGTATATTAGGGAGTGAAGGGGTTTTCTATTTAACAGCCTACATGACTATTTTTAATCTTTTTATTTGGACGCATGGTATGATAACGATGTCGGGAAGAACTGACAAAAAGATGATAATGAAAGCATTATTATCACCCTCTATTTTAGCGACCATAGGAGGATTTTTATTCTTTGTATGTAAGATAATGCTTCCAAATGTAATGATAGAAGCGTTATCTTATCTGGGCGATATGAACACACCCTTAGCAATGTTGGTATCCGGTGTAACCATTGCTCAAACAGACCTAATAAAATTGTTTCGTAAAATTAAAATTTTCTACCTGACTTTTTTGAAATTAATTTTTATCCCAGTAGCAATGCTATTTTTATTCCATTTATTTGATATGGAAAGAATTGTACTTCTGACTTCAATTCTTGCAGCTGCCTGTCCTACTGCAGCAAGCGTCAATCTTTTTGCCTTGAAGTATGATAAGAACTATTTGTACGCGTCCGAACTTTTTGCTGTAACGACCATTTTATCAATCATAACAATTCCTTTGGTTATGATTGTTGCTAATTTGCTTATAACATAGTTGTATAACAGTACAGACGGGTACGTCTAGGGTATGAGTTATATATAAAATTATGGCTGATTTGTTACAATTTTTGGTCGACATATCCTAGAAAATTCCGGATTGTGTCTTGCTTTATAGTATGGAATCGTAGTAAAATGAATAATACGAGTGATTTCTTTCGTGGGAGCTTGGGGTTAGATAAGTGAGAATTCGTAGAGATTATATAAGGAGTTTATAATGATGAATGAATATGTAATTGTAAGTGATGCTACATTAGATTTACCTATAAATATTATTGAAGAACATAAGATTTCTGTAATTCCAATGGGGGTAAGTATTGATGATGCGGAATACACTCACTATCCGGACGAGAGGGAACTTAATATAGCTGACTTTTATTCAAAATTAAAAAATGGTGCAACATCACATACGTCCCAAATAACACCAATAAAGTTTATTGAATTTTTTGGGGAGATACTAAAATCAGGGAAAGATATCATTTACATAGGCTTTTCCTCTGGATTAAGCGGAACCTTTCAAGCTGCTCAATTGGCAAAACAGGAATTGACACAAGATTATCCAAATCAGAAGATCTACTGCATTGACTCTCTTTGTGCATCTGTAGGAGAAGGTCTACTGGTATTACAAGCAGCTATGAAAAAGAAGAGTGGAATGGATTTAGAAGAACTTAAGAACTGGGTGGAAGAGAATAAGCTTAAGGTTCGCCACTGGTTTACTGTGAAAGATTTATTCTACCTTAAAAGAGGTGGTAGAATATCCTCTATAGAAGCCTTTGTAGGTACTGCATTAAAGATAAAACCTGTATTAAGCACGGATGAAGCAGGTAAACTTGTAGTTCTGTCTAAAATCAGAGGAAATAAAGCAGAACTAGATTATTTATTTACAAAGCTTCAAACAGAAGGAACTGATCTTACGAATCAAACGGTAATTATTGGTCATGGCGATGATTTGGCACAAGCACAGGAACTGGAAAAGCTAATTCGAAGTAAAGAAGCAGTTAAGGATGTCATAATAACAAACATTGGGCCTGTTATAGGAACACATACAGGACCCGGTATGCTGGCACTTGTTTATTCCGGCAACCAATCAGAGTAAACTATAACATCAGACCCGTAGCAGAGGTTATACTGCCCCTATAAGTTAGACCTCAAGATCTAACTTATAGAAGGTCAGTACATTTAATCTACGGGTCTTTTTTATCTCTTATCATAGGTAACTTATCAGTGTTTTTGGAGGAATAAAATGAAACAGGACATTAATAATACATCGAATAACAACCAATTAATTAAGCCATATAAAAAGGATTCGGATTATTCCTATACTTTAGGCGCATTTCCTACCTTCGAACTCTTGAAGACGAAGCCGGAACAGGTCCTTAAAGTTCTAGTAGATCCAAGCTTTACTGACATGGATCATCTTCGAGAGCTATGCAAAGAGAAGAAGGTAGTTATAGAAATCAATCCAAAGTTAATATCAAAATTGTCGGACAAGGATAATTGCTATGTCGTTGGGATATTTAATAAATATGAGAGTAAGCTTGACGAAGACAAACCACACATTGTACTAGTAAATCCAAGTAATATGGGAAACCTAGGAACGATTCTTAGGACATCAGTAGGGTTTGGTATCAGTAATATAGGGATTATTTTACCTGGGGCAGATGTGTTTCATCCCAAAACGGTCCGTTCCTCGATGGGGGCACTATTTCGACTGAATCTTAGACATTTTAATTCCTTTGAGGAGTATCAGGCGCAATATGGCAGCCATGATATCTTCACCTTTATGCTGGATGGGGAAAAGACATTAACTCTGGAAGAATGCCCGAAATCCAAGCTGTTTTCCCTCGTATTTGGAAATGAAGCAACCGGGCTGGATCCCTCCTTCTCAAAAATTGGCACAAGTATTTTTATTCCACAGTCACCGGAGGTGGATTCCCTCAATTTAACCATTGCTGTTGGAATTGGGGCATATGTATTTACAAACCATGCGAAGTAAGTGAGAAAAGGAGGTATTTATGAATCCAGCTTTTCTAATAGCAATAATTATTTTTATGGTTCTCATTATTTTATATTTACTAGCCATTATGCCAAATCTAAAGCGCAATCCAAAGAGCGACAAATTGGATGGATGGTTATATGCGCATCGTGGGTTACATGATAACAAAGGTATAGCTCCAGAAAACTCACTTAAAGCTTTTCATCTGGCTGTGGAACAGGGATATGGAATAGAACTTGATGTACAGTTAACCAAAGATATGGTGCCAATTATTTTTCATGATCGTAATCTGCAGAGAGCATGTGGTGTTGCATATAAAGTAACAGAATTAACCTATGAAGAAATAAGTAAGTATGCCCTTTTTTATTCCAAGGAGAAGATACCTACCTTGAAACAGGTACTGAAAGTAGTTAACTCAAAGGTACCAATTATTATTGAATTAAAGGCCCCATTAATAACGACTAAACTTTGTAAAGTTGTAGCAGATACCCTGATGGATTATAAAGGGGTATATTGCATACAGTCCTTTAATACATTAGCACTTATCTGGTATAAAAAGCATTTACCTGGGGTAGTTCGTGGACAGCTATCAACAGATTTCCTTAGAGAAAAAATTACCGGTAATCTCCTTCAACACCTATTAATCAAATATTTGTTATTGAACTTTCTTGCAAAACCAGATTTTATTGCCTACCACCATGTATATAAGGATAGTCTATCCTTTACCCTTTGCCGTAAATTGTACAAAGTTAAATCAGTTGCCTGGACCATTCAAACTCAGGAGCAGTATGATAAAAGTGGCAAGTATTACGACCTGTTTATTTTCGACAGTTTTATACCGGCAAAGAGCACAGAGGGAACGAATGATTTATAATTGGGATACTTATTCTTATTAATACGAAGAACATGTTTTCCTAGAGTATGGAATACCTTGGATTTGGGAATAAATATAAGTATCTGATCTGAATGATATAAGGTGTAATATGTTTTGCACCTTATATCATTTTTCAAGGTAACACCTAGAGAGGCATGGTTATTATGATTAAATTCATTGTTCTTTGGTTTTTAGAATTTATGTGGTTATTGTCCAATCAATTGATGAAACCACGTATGTTATCTTATAAAAAAGGATTACAAAGAGAGAAGGACTGTAAGAAGTTTGACTTTGAAATATATAACGAACGAAAAAAAGAGAACTTTACCATTGTATCTGATTATGGATATCCACTGTGCTGTGAGTTGGTAGAGGCTGAAGATAACAAGGACTTGAAAATTGTCATCCTTTGTCACGGTTTTGGATATGCAAGATATGGAAGTATAAAATACATGGAATTGTTCTTAAAATTAGGGTTTCATGTATTAATTTATGATCATAGGAATCATGGTAACAGCGGGAAAGCATTGACAAGCATGGGGTTCTATGAAAAATACGATTTAATCAATGTGGTTGACTGGTGTTATAATAGATATGGTGATGACTGTAAGATTATTACCCACGGAGAATCTATGGGCGCAGCGACGGTTTTATTGCATCTGGGAGTTGACGATAGAGTAAAAGGTGTTATCGCAGATTGTCCATATTCTGATTTAGACCAGCTATTACGACATCAATTAAAGCAGTTTTATCATTTACCCTGTTTTCTTATTCCCATTGAAAGCGCAATCATGTATTTAAGAGCTGGCTGCTGGTTTCGGCAGGTATCACCAATTAAGGTGGTAAGCCAAACGGATACACCCATTCTCTTCATTCATGGTAAAATTGACAACATGGTTCCAGCTAGTATGTCCAAAGAGATGTATGAGGCAAAACCCAAGAATAAAGCGATTTATTTAGTTGCCAAAGCAAAGCATGCAGATTGTTATTGTAAGAAGCCTGGTGAATATGAGTATAGAATAATTGATTTCTTAAATAAGGTATTTAGAAATCTCCAGCAAGGATAGCTTCCACAATGGGAAGTAGTTTCCTGCTGGAGATTTCATGTTTTAATCTTTGTTTATGTTTGCCATGTTCATAGCCCGTACCTTTAGTGATAAACCAAAGAGATTAATGAAGCCTTCTGCATCCTTATGGTTATAAAGTTCACCAGTAGTAAACGATGCGATGCTTTCATTATATAAGGAGTAAGGAGAGGTAGTTCCTTGTTTAATAATATTACCCTTATAAAGCTTCAGTTTTACTTCTCCAGTTACATATTGCTGTGTTACGTCGATAAATGCCTGATATGCCTCTCTTAAAGGAGTAAACCATTTTCCTTCATAAACGATATCTGCATAACGGTTAGCAACTTCTTTTTTTGCAGAAAGAGTAGCACGATCTAGAATTAGCTCTTCCAGCTGCATATGTGCTTCTAACAATATCGTACCACCCGGAGTTTCATAAACCCCACGGGATTTCATGCCAACTACACGATTTTCTACTATGTCAACAATTCCTACACCGTGTTTTCCACCGAGTTCGTTTAATTCCTTTATGATATTTGTTGCAGTCATTTTCTCACCATCAAGGGCAGTAGGAATGCCATTTTCAAAGGTTAGAGTAAGGGTAACACTTTCATCAGGAGCCTTTTCAGGTGAAACACCAAGAACTAACAAATGGTCATAGTTCGGTGCATTTGAGGGGAATTCGAGTTCTAGCCCTTCATGGCTGATGTGCCAAAGATTTCGATCGCGTGAATAACTATTATCCGCAGAGAAGGGTAGGTGAATTCCATGATTTTCACAATATTCAATTTCCTCCTCACGAGAAGCCATCGTCCAAATTCTCCAAGGTGCAATTATTTTTAAATCTGGAGCAAGTGCCTTAATAGTCAATTCAAAACGTACTTGATCATTACCTTTACCAGTTGCACCATGGCAAATAGCGGTAGCACCTTCAAGTCTTGCGATTTCAACAAGTCTTTTTGCAATTACTGGTCTAGCCATTGAGGTACCAAGCAGGTACTTGTTTTCATAAACCGCATTAGCCTTCACGCAAGGAAGCACATAATCGTTAACAAATTCGTCCACTATATCTTCAATATATAGTTTAGTTGCTCCAGACAATTTCGCGCGTTCCTCTAAACCATCAAGTTCATTTCCCTGTCCAACATCAATACATACACACACTACTTCATAATCATAGTTTTCTTTCAACCAAGGAATAATAGCGGTAGTATCAAGTCCACCGGAATAGGCAAGAATTACTTTCTCCTTCATATTAACATCCTCCTAATTATTGTTATCGGTTCATTACCTTTCGCGAACGTAAAGCGAAATATCAACAAAGACTACTATGTTGATGTGAACGCACCCAGGAAGTCCAGTTATGCGTTATTTGGAACCAACAAGAGTTTTACTTTTGATTAAATATACAACACATCTTATTATTATGCAAGAACAAAATTATAAAAAGTATAAAAATACATTATTGCATATATATATGACAGGAAACAGGTACAGATACCCTTTACATAAAAAAGATTACTATTATAATGAAAGTAAAGACTGGTACTAATACGAAAGGATGGAATTAATATGTATCAAATTATATTAGCATCTAACTCCCCAAGAAGAAGAGAAATAATGGAGCTGATGGGAATTAAATTTATAACTTTGGCAGCAGAAGTTGAAGAAAAGGTGGAGGAAACAATACCATCAGAAATGGTCCAAGCACTGGCAAAATTAAAAGCAGATGCTTCTTTACAATGCTTTGAAGATAAATTAAGTAAATATGAGGAGACTATAATCATTGCTGCAGATACCTTGGTATTCTATAAGAATCAGGCATTGGGCAAACCGAAGGATGAAAATGACGCTCAGCAAATGCTTGAAATGTTATCTGATGAGGAGCATGAGGTATATACCGGAGTTCATCTTATTCTTCGAAAGCAGCAAAAGATTGAAGAAGAGATATCCTTTGCTGTAGGTACTAAGGTAAGAGTGAACCCTCTTTCTTTAGAACAGATTAGAGATTACATTGCTACTGGCGAACCAAAGGATAAAGCTGGTGCTTATGCAATCCAAGGTGAGTTCGGTATTCATATTAAAGAAATTGAAGGAGATTACTATAATATTGTTGGATTTCCTATCGCCAGAATATATGAAGAACTATTAAAAAAAGGAATTAATATGAAAAGTTTAAATTAACTATTGCATAAATTTAAATCCGGATGTATAATTATAAATAATTTTTATAAGCTTTTGACCGCCTGAAAAGACGGTCAAAAATCATATCAGGGGGTGTGGTTCTTGATACGTAGGTTCAATACGAAGGATTATGATAATGTAGTTGCACTTTGGACGAATTCACCGGGGGTTGGACTTAGATTTCCTGACGATTCGAAGGAGGGCATCGAAAAATTTATCAAAAGAAATCCAAATACAAGCTTTGTTGTTGAGGAAAATGGGAAGATAGTTGGAACTGCTTTATGCGGACACGATGGAAGACGAGGATACCTCTACCATGTCTGTGTGGAAGAAGGGTACAGGCGAAGATCAATAGGGAGGCTGTTGATTGAGGCAGTTATTAAGTCATTAAAAGAAGAAGGAATTGTAAAAATTGGATTGGTTTGCTATTCAGAAAATGAAAAGGGAAAGCAATTCTGGAGAAACCTTGGCTGGGAACACAGAGAAGATCTAGATTATTATACAATTAGCATAGATAATTAATGGTTGTCCATGAGATAGAAAATAAAATGAAAAATATAAATGCTATCAGTTTAATTTACAGGAAGAGAAAGGTAAGGTAATAATAATGAAAAAAATAGATGGTGGAGTAATCGCAGCAAAGGGATTTCAGGCAGCAGGAGTCTATGCAGGAATTAAAAAGAAGAAGAAAGATATGGCAATGGTTTATTCTATTGTTCCTGCAGTTGGAGCTGGTACCTTTACAACCAATGTAGTAAAGGCGGCTCCTGTAAAATGGGATATTAAAATTACAAATAATAGTCCCTTTGTTCAGGCAGTTGTCATTAATAGTGGTGTTGCCAATGCATGTACTGGAGTAGAAGGTGATATTAATAATGAAAGAATGGCAAAAGCAGTGGCAGATAATATGAAACTGCCAGTAGATGCCGTTTATACCTTGTCGACTGGAGTAATCGGGAAGCAAATGCCGATTGAGATTATTGAGGAGGGCGTGAAGCTTTTAGCGGAGGGCTTACAGGATAGTACTGAGGCGGGGGTTCTTGCTGCGCAGGCTATTATGACAACAGATACTTATTCGAAGGAGTCCGCCGTTAGTTTTCTGCTGGAGGGGAAAGAAATACATGTGGGCGGTATGGCAAAGGGTTCCGGCATGATTCATCCCAATATGGCTACAATGTTGGGAGTTATTACTACAGATATTTCAATTAGTAAGGAACTTCTGCAGGAGGCATTGAGTGCTGATGTAAAGAAATCCTTTAACATGGTTTCTGTGGACAGAGATACTTCAACCAATGACTCACTAATTGTTCTTGCCAATGGGTTGGCTGGAAATAAAACAATTACAGAAAAGAATGCAGATTATATGGTTTTTTGTGAGGCCTTAAATTATGTAACCACAGATTTATCGAAACAGATGGCAGCGGATGGGGAAGGTGCTACAAAGCTTTTTGAAGTTACCGTTACTAACGCGAAGACACAGGAGGATGCAGTTATCATTAGTAAATCCATTATAACCTCAAGTTTAGTGAAAACTGCTGTGTTTGGTAACGATGCTAACTGGGGACGAATTCTATGCGCTATGGGATATTCCGGTATTGAGTTTGATCCAGAGCAGGTGGATCTTGTGATCGAAAGTGTGGAGGGTGTTCTGAAACTCGTAGAAAACGGGATGGCAACAGATTATTCAGAAGAATTTGCCACAAAAATACTTTCAGCAAAGGAAGTAAAAGCAGTGGCGGATTTGAAAGCTGGAAATGAGAAAGCAACCGCTTGGGGATGTGACTTATCCTATGATTATGTAAAAATTAATGCGGATTATCGCTCCTAATAGTTAATAATTATTTAAGTTGCATTAGATAATATACCGTACAAGTTTTAAACAAAATCAAACAATAACATAGATTAGAAAGGAATTCATTATGGAACAGATGGATCAGATTCTCTTAAAAGCGCAGACACTCATTGAAGCGTTACCTTATATTCAAAAATTTAACAATAAAAAGGTTGTTGTCAAATATGGCGGAAGTGCTATGCTCGATGAAAATCTACAGCTCAATGTTATAAAAGATGTTGCACTGTTAAAACTTGTGGGTATGCAGCCCATCATCGTACATGGTGGTGGGAAGGAAATCACCAAGTGGCTGGGGTTGATGGGGCATGAATCCAGATTTGTAGAAGGTCTTCGTGTAACAGATGCGCCAACCATGGAGGTTGCAGAGATGGTTCTGGGTAAGGTAAATAAGAATCTTGTACAACTGGTGGAGAAGCTTGGTGTAAAGGCTGTGGGCATTAGTGGTAAGGATGGAAGTACCTTAAAGGTAGAAAAGCGTAGTGTAAATGGGCAGGATATTGGTTTTGTGGGTAATATTAAAGAAGTTAATACTCAGCTTATTGATACCTTGATAGATAATAATTTTGTACCTGTAATTGCACCAATCGGCGTTGATGATGAATATCAAAACTATAATATTAATGCCGATGATGCTGCCTGTGCAGTGGCTACTGCAATTGGTGCAGAAAAGTTAGTTTTTTTAACTGATATTGAGGGTGTATATGCAGACCCCAATGATAAGAACAGTTTAATCTCTGTGTTAACTTTAGATAAAGCAGATGAATTATTTAATAGCGGCTTTATTGGCGGGGGGATGCTTCCAAAACTGAAAAACTGTGTGGACGCGGTTCGTAACGGAGTATCTAGAGTACATATTTTGGATGGCAGAATTGAGCACTGTCTATTACTGGAGTTCTTTACGAATAAAGGTATTGGCACAGCCATTATTGACAAGGAAAGCATCTTTGAAAATGAAGAACTATAGAGGGGAGGATTAATTATGAAGCATTATATTGAAGAAGCAGATCAAGTACTAATGCAAACCTATAGTCGGTATCAGATTGTATTAGACCGTGGGGAAGGTATGTATTTATATGATGTGAATGATAAAAAATATTTGGATTTCGCAGCGGGTATTGCTGTTTTTGCCTTTGGATACCAGGATAAGGACTATAATGATGCATTAAAGGCACAGATTGATAAACTTTTGCATACTTCCAATCTCTTTTACACAGTTCCTGCCATAGAGGCAGCTGCTAAATTTTCAAAGGCTTCCAAAATGGATCGTGTTTTCTTTACAAATAGCGGGACTGAGGCAATTGAAGGAGCAATCAAGTTAGCTCGAAAGTATTACTATAAGAAGAATGGAAACACTGGAAGTGAGATTATATCCATGCAAAACTCTTTTCATGGAAGAAGCATGGGAGCTTTAAGCGTTACCGGGAATAAAAAGTACCGTGAAGCCTTTGAACCATTGGTTGGAGGCGTGGTTTTTGCTGAATATAATGATTTAAACAGTGTCAAAGCTCTTATTAAGAACAATACCAGTGCGATTATAGTTGAACCAGTACAAGGAGAAGGCGGGCTATATCCGGCTGCCAAGGAATTTTTAGCAGGGATACGTAACCTTTGTGATGAAAAGGATATCCTTTTAATATTTGATGAAATTCAATGTGGGATGGGTAGAACCGGAACAATGTTCGCATTTGAACAATATGGTATTTTGCCGGATATTCTTACAAGTGCGAAAGCTCTTGGAGGCGGACTACCGGTTGGGGCTTTTGCAGCCACAGAAAAAGTGGCAAAGGCATTTGAAGTTGGTGACCATGGAACCACCTATGGAGGGAATCCTTTTGCAACAGCAGCAGTCAGTAAAGTATTTGATATTTTTGAAGAGAAGCAGCTGCTTAACCATGTGAAAGAAGTTGCCCCTTATTTGGAGGAACAACTGGAGTTACTCACAAAGAAATACGATATTATAGAAAAAAGACGCGGTTTAGGATTAATGCAGGGTTTGGAGTTTAGTATCCCAGTGAAGGATATTATTCCAGCAGCAATGCAACAAGGGTTAATTGTAATATCAGCGGGAGCAAATGTCCTGCGCTTTGTTCCGCCGTTAATTGTTGAAAAAGAACACATCGATCAAATGATACAGATTCTGGAGGATTGTCTTAGTAAGATAAAGGAATGACAGTAAATGCTCTTAGATAAGCTGAAAGATATCTTTTGAGCTAAAGGTATGCCATATTTATTATAGGAAAAAGCATGGATAACAGCATAAATATGTTGTGGTCCATGCTTTTTCCATTGTTTCATATAAGAAGTGCCAAAATACTGAATAGAGAACTCTTTTACTGGTAATCTTAAGGATAATTGTAAAAGAAAGGTTTGGTGAAACTATGTGGGGTATGCTGATTGCAATCTTATCCGGTGCGTTGATGAGCACGCAAGGAGTTCTTAATACTGGAGTAACAAAACAAACGAGTATCTGGGTGTCTGCCAGTTTTGTTCAATTTAGCGCATTACTGGTGTGTATTATAGCTTGGTTTGTAACAGGCAGACAAGGTAATTTTGCTGCTTTATTAAAAATTGATCACAAATATATGCTGATTGGCGGTGTATTAGGCGCCTTTATCACTTATACTGTAATTAAAAGTGTAGATAATCTCGGACCAGCGGTTGCAAATATGTTCATCATAACTGCGCAGCTTATTGTGGCATATTTGATTGAAATTTTTGGGCTGTGTGGAGCAGAGAAAGTCCCCTTTGAGTGGAGAAAACTGCTAGGTGTAGCAATCATCGTTGCAGGTATCGTGGTGTTTCAATGGAATCGAGAAAATTGTTCATGAAACCTGTGAAATTATAGCTAATCTACCTATTGTAATAGATGGGCAAATTATGTAAAATAAAATAGTCTTTAAAAAGTATAGAGGGTACTTTTAAGTCGTCGGACAAAAGGAAGACGATTATGAAAAAGAGATGGATTGTAGTAGGATTAACTGTGACGCTTCTTATTATTTCGGGGATTTGCTACAGTTGTGCGTTTCAGAAGCAGGATACTGCTGTATTAAATACTTTGGAGTTAAAAGAGAATGGAAAAGTTACAGAGACAACATCGAGTGAGAATATAAAAGATGAAGATATATTACCGTTTATCGACTCGGAGGTAGGAGATATAAAGGCGTCTTTGATTGAAGAAAAGGTTTCTATCTATGCCCATGTTTGTGGAGCGGTTGTAAATCCTGGTGTCTATGAAGCAGAGCAGGGAGCAAGGGTAGTTGATTTTATTCAATTAGCTGGTGGTCTAACGAAGGAAGCCGCAGCTGATTATATTAATCAAGCAAAATCAGTAGAAGACGGTCAACGTATTTATGTTATGAAGGAATCAGAGTTAGAGAATCTAACCTTAGAGCAACGGATTGAGGGAGAAGAAGTTACAAGGAATAATACAAAGGAAACCTCCTCTGTGCTTATTAACATTAATACCGCTAGTGTAGAGGAGTTAATGAGTTTATCGGGAATAGGTCAAGCGAAGGCAAACAGCATTGTTGCATACCGTGAAAAAAATGGTAAGTTTCAAACAATTGAAAATCTTATGGATATTCCTGGAATTAAAGAGGGATTATTTCAACAGATTTCCCATATGATAGTTGCAAATTAGCTAACATATACGCTATAGTAGTATTAGTGTAGTTTTTGTAAGAGTGTTGGTTGCACAATGTAAGGGAGATAGGAAGTCTTGTTGCATTGTGTAATCACTTAATAAATAAATACCGGCAGCTAAAAGCTTGCAGGTGCGTAGAAAGGTATGGTTATTTATATGGCTAAAAAGGTACTTGTGGTAGATGATGAAAAATTAATTGTAAAAGGTATTCGTTTCAGCCTGGAACAGGATGGTATGGAAGTTGACTGTGCCTATGATGGAGAAGAAGCGCTGGAAGCTGCCAAAAAAAAGGAATATGATGTGGTATTGTTAGATGTGATGCTACCTAAATTTAATGGTTTTGAGGTTTGCCAACAGATTAGAGAGTTTTCTATGATGCCAATCATTATGTTAACTGCAAAAGGTGATGACATGGATAAGATTCTTGGCCTTGAATACGGTGCAGATGATTATATTACAAAACCTTTTAATATCCTTGAGGTTAAGGCTCGAATTAAAGCAATTATTCGTCGTAATAGTAAAGGGGCTTCTAACAGTACCCAAACAGCAAAGCTTATTACCTTTGGTGATATGAAAATAGATTGTGAGAACAGAAGAGTTCATATTGCTGGTAAAGAAGTGAATTTAACAGCAAAAGAATTTGATCTATTGGAGTTATTGGTATTTAACCCAAACAAGGTATATAGCCGTGAGAATTTATTAAATATCGTCTGGGGCTATGATTATCCTGGTGATGTTAGAACTGTGGATGTTCATATCCGTAGATTACGTGAGAAGATTGAAACCAATCCAAGCGAACCAAAATATATACATACAAAATGGGGTGTAGGATATTTTTTCCAAAATCAAGAGTAAGTTAAGAATATTTAATAGTATGAGAGTATATCTTCTAGTGGTTTTTATATTACTAGGTGTCGTTCCATTGACTATTTTTACTTACGTCCTATTAAATAACTACGAAGATAAAGCAATACAAAATAAAACAGTGGAGCTACAAAGCCAGGGTAAAAATCTTTCCAATAAAATTGGGCAAAGTGAAAACCTGGCAAAGGGTGTAAATCCAGACCTTAAAGTAGAAATTGCAAGAATTGCAGATATTTATAACGGTAGAATTATATTAGTAAGTGATAAATTAAATATTGTAAATGACACCTATTCGTTGGAAGAGGGCAAAATACTGATCTCCTCTGATGTTGTCCAATGTTTAAGTGGAATTAGTACGGAACCTGTTCATGACAGAAAGACACATTTCTTAAGACTAAATTATCCAATCACTCATAATAATGATAAGCAAATTATGGGTGTTATTGTTATGACCTTTTCTACAAAGGATATTGAAAATATTAAAGAAAGTTTAGAACAGCGTGTTTATTTATTTGCCATTACCTTAGCGGTATTAATTTTTGTATTCGCGATTTACTTTTCAGGAACTTTAACAAAGCCGCTAACGAATGTGGTGAACTCCATCGATCGAATCACAGATGGGTATTTGGAAGAGAGTGTATCCATTAAGGGGTACAATGAAATAGAAAAAATTTCAGACTCCTTTAATCATATGATTAGCCAAATGCAAAAGCTTGAGAATTCAAGGCAGGAGTTTGTATCTAATGTCTCCCATGAACTAAAAACACCAATTACTTCAATCAAGGTACTGGCGGATTCCTTGGTTATGCAAGAGGATGCACCAATCGAACTTTATAGAGAATTTCTGTTGGATATTACGGATGAGATTGAAAGAGAGAATAAAATTATTAATGACCTATTATCCTTGGTAAAACTGGACAAGACTGCAGGAGATATGAATATTACTGCAATCAATATCAATGAGTTATTAGAGCAAATTCTTAAGAGGCTACGACCAATTGCGAAAAGACAGAACATTGAGATGATTTATGAAAGTTTTCGACCGGTAATCGCCGAAGTAGACGAAGTTAAGCTTTCGCTTGCAATATCAAATTTGATTGAAAATGCCATTAAGTATAATGTAGAGGATGGATGGGTTAGAGTTTCTTTAAATGCAGACCATAAGTACTTTTTTGTTAAGGTTTCTGATTCTGGAATCGGGATTCCGGAATCAGCACAGGACTCTATCTTTGAACGTTTCTATCGAGTGGATAAGGCGAGATCCAGAGAGACTGGTGGAACCGGGTTAGGTTTATCCATCACCAAAAATGTTATTCAGATGCATCGGGGGGCTATCAAGGTATACAGCAAAGAAGGAGAAGGGACCACCTTTAATGTTAGAATACCGATGAATTATGTAGTATAAATGTAGGAAATGCCATTAACCATGGTAGAATTGAGGGAATGATGTATAAAAAATTATCCATGTTACTTTTTATCCTTGTTATAGGGGTATTGACTGGCTGTAGTAATAATCGAAACTCAAAAGAGGATACTTCTACTATAAATGTTTACTATATTAATACGAAGTCTTTAGGTCTTGCCAGTGAAAAGTATAAATTAATAGGAACGGAACTAAGTGAGCAAGTAGATGAGTTGTTGTATATGATAAAAAAATCACCGGAGAATCTAACTTATAAAAGTGTTTTGCCGGACAAGGTAACTTACACTTGCGAGTTAAATAAGGATAATGTTCTTACAATTAATTTTGATACCACTTACAATGAGCTTTCTGGAATATCAGAAGTTTTAAGCAGAGCAGCAATCGTAAAAACCTTAGGTCAGTTGGAGGTGATAGAAACTATTCAATTTAGGGTGAATGGTAGCCCACTGATTGATTCTAATGGTGAAATTGTTGATTCGATGTCAGTGGAAGACTTTGTGGATAATACCAACACCAATACGAATTATAAAGTTAAATTGTATTTTGCTAATCAAGAGGGAGATGCTCTCATTGCTTACGGAACCAGCATTAATTATACTGGAACCAGTTCCTTGGAAGAATTGGCTATTAATAAGCTGATTGAAGGTCCAAAGAACATTGCAATGTTAAGTGCTATACCAGAAGGAACAAAGTTACTTCATATTTCTAAGAGTGATGGAATTTGCACAGTTGACTTTAACGAAGCGTTTTTAGAAAAGGTTCCTGATGTAAAACCTGAAGTTACCATTAACTCGATTGTAAATACGTTGGTGGAACTACCGGATATTAATAAGGTTCAATTTACCATTAAAAGTAAAACGGTTGAGACTTATGGTGATGACATTGATTTTGATGGACTTTTTGAACGTAATTTAAATTTAATAAAATCCACTGAATAGAATCTATTGAATAGAATCCACTGAATAAAACCCACTGAATAAAACCTAAGATTATTTAAAATGTGTTATGACCCAGCAGCTTAATCATTGATAGGTTATAACACATTTATAAAATGAGCGATAGTAAACACCTAAAACTATTAGGAATACGGAGGGATGTTGTTGATAAAACGACCAATGGTAGGGATGCTTGGAGCATACCTTACTGGGTTATTTTTGGCATGGAACGATATTTCCTTGCCTTATGTTTTCTTGTTTATTTTAATAAGCTATATAATCCTTTTATTGATTAATTTCCTACGTTGGAAAAAAGCTAAGAGACTTCTGGATACGTTTTTATGGAGCCTGCCTATAATTTTTTTAGTTGGATTTCATGTAACAGAGGTAAGGCTTCAGGTTCCCGCTGTATATAATATCTTTGAGGAAGAGCTTCCATGTGAAGTGACTGGTCAAATTACTTTGATTGTTGATAAACCAACGGGTAAGGCAATCTACCTAAAGAATAATCAAATCTATGTCAATAATGAAACTTCCTATCTTTCTGAACAACTTCTTATTTATTCTTCCGATACCTCTGATTATTTAATTGGCAATAAGATCAAAGTGGAAGGTACTTTAATCAAATTTTCAGCTCCCTCAAATCCCGGTCAGTTTAATGAACAACTTTATTATCTAATAGAAAATATTGATTTCAAAATGTATGCAGAGAAAATCTCTATTATTGACTCTGGTTATTCTAAATATCGTCAGTTCTTATCTGAACAAAAGCAAAATTTAGTTGATATTTATACAAAACTTCTTTCCACAAAGGAATCCGGTGCGATAATTGCTATGCTTTTGGGAGAAAAACTATTGCTCCAAGAAGATATTAAAGACCTTTATCAAAACAATGGGATTGCACACCTGCTTGCAATATCTGGCTTGCACATATCCTTACTTGGGATGTTCGTCTTTAAACTAATGAGATGGTCTAAGGTTCCAGGCATCTTTGCAACAATTCTTTCTATTCTTTTCATCTATAGCTACGGTGTTCTTACTAATTTTAGTGTATCCACACAACGTGCAGTAATTATGATGGCTATACTTTTAATAGCTGCCATACCTGGAAAAACCTATGATACGATTTCAGCAACCGCATTGAGCGCTTTTGTCATTCTTGTACATAACCCTCTCCAAATTTTTAGCGCAGGATTTCTTCTTTCTTATGGAGCAATAATTGGTATTGCAGTAATATATCCAGCATTAAAGAAATTAACAAAATCAGAGCATCCCGTTTTAAACAGTCTTTTCCTTAGCTTTAGTGCTCAGTTAACCACAACTCCTTTTGTCCTTTACTATTTTTATCAATTGCCTAGCTACGGTATTGTAATAAATTTGATCGTTCTACCCTTTGTAACAATTCTTACGTTAACATCAATTCTTTCGGGTATTGTTGGACTGATGTACCTACCGGCAGGTGTCTTTTTAATAGGAGCTTCTAATTATATTCTACAGTTTTATGAAGTGATTTGTAGAATAGCAGCTAAATTGCCGTATAATCTTTTGACTCTTGGAAAGCCTTCTGTGATTTCGATTTTGATATATACATTTACCTTAGGAGTATTTGTTCTTAGTGTGAAAAAATATAAATCAAAAATTTTATATTTACTACCAATATTAGCAGTGCTTATATTTTTAATACCAAAACCAGTGGATGGGTTAACAGTTACTTTCTTAGATGTGGGGCAGGGGGATTCTATTTATATAAGAAGCGAAACCGGTACAAGTTATTTGGTTGATGGTGGCAGCAGCGACATAAAAAAAGTTGGAGAGTATCGGATAAAACCATTTTTGCTCTCACAAGGAATTCGTAGGTTGGATTATGTGATTGTCACCCATTCTGATAATGACCACATTAGTGGAATTAAAGAGTTGATAGAAGAGGAACTAATAAATATAGATACATTATTACTTCCATATCTCAAAGAAGATTTTCTTAAAGAGAATGATTCTGCTTATTTAGAACTAAAGGAACTGGCATTATCAAAGGGAATCTCTGTGCGGTATATTAAGGCGGGAGATTACATAACGGATGAGAAATTGCAACTGCTATGTCTTCATCCGACACCGGAATTTGTACCAACCTCTGTTAATTCTTATTCGACGGTGCTTAGTATTTCCTATGAAGATTTTGACTTGTTATTAACGGGAGACTTAGAAGAAGGTGGGGAGACCGCTCTGACAGGATTACTACAGAAATCGTATAGGGGGGATACACCAGTGAAGCTGAAGCTGCCAGAAGCTTATGAGGTTTTGAAGGTGGCTCATCATGGGTCAAAATTTTCTACGAAAGAAGAATTTTTAGAGCTAGTGCAGCCTAAAATCTCTATCATCTCTTGCGGAAAGGATAATTCTTACGGTCATCCCCATGGGGAGTTGTTGGACAGACTGAAAGAATTTGGGAGCAGTTATCATGTTACAAATAAAGTAGGAGCTATAAAAATATGGACGGACGGTCAAAAACTTGAACTAAAAGGGTATAGGGTGACTAGGGAATGAATGGATATTTGGATTTTATCAAAAATAATCAGATGATAATTAGATAAATAATTTCTAATAAGATAAATAAATTCTAACATTGACTATACTGACTAATTATGCTACAATTCGTCTCGAAATAAATATGAATTTTGGAGGAACCGATACTATGACAGCCTCAATACGTTTAAGATAAGCTAGCAATAAAAAAAGCAGAAACTATCCCAAAGATAGGCTTTTTTGTTGCGCTTATTTATACGATATTGAGAGCATTCCTTAGTGTAGGTAAATATAGATTATTTAACTATGCATTATTTGACTATGTCATTTTAAGAATGTTTCCATATTGTATGAATGCAGACCAAAGCCACATTGCGGATTTTGGCCTGCATTTTTTATTCACGACAAGTGAAACGACTTGTCGTTTCATCTTGTTGCTTAAAGTATTGTTCAAATTAGAAATTGAAGCAAAATAAAATGTAGGAGATAATACAAATGGAAAAACATAATAATTGGAAATTAAAGTTCTTTACAATATGGGCAGGGCAGGCTGTATCTTTGATTACAAGTGCCATTCTACAAATGACAATCATTTTTTATCTTACAGAAAAAACAGAATCTGCGATGGTTTTGTCTATGGCTTCACTTGTTGGTTTTCTGCCCTATGCGGTCTTTGGTCCAGCTATTGGTGTGCTAGTGGATCGCTATGATAGGAAAAAGATAATGATAGGAGCGGATTTAATTATCGCTATAGCTGGAGCGGTACTAACTATTATTACATTGTATATGGAGTTACCCGTCTGGATGGTTATGGTAGTATTGTTTATCCGTAGTATCGGAACAGCTTTTCATTCCCCTGCTTTGAATGCGGTTACACCGCTTTTAGTTCCGGAGGATCAGTTGACCAAATGTGCTGGTTATAGTCAGTCTTTACAGTCTTTAAGTTATATTTTAAGTCCAGCAGTTGCGGCATTTTTATATTCTGTTTGGGAATTAAATGCGATTATAGCCATTGATGTGCTAGGTGCAGTAATTGCTAGTCTCACAGTCGCATTTGTGAATATTCCAAAGCTAAATGTAGATCAGCAAAGTATGCAAGTTAATTTTCTAAAGGAAATGAAAGCTGGAATTGTCGTATTGAGACAAAGCAAAGGGTTATTTGCCTTATTACTTTTAGGAACACTATATACATTTGTTTATATGCCAATCAATGCACTATACCCCTTATTTAGCATGGAATATTTTAATGGAACACCCATGCATATTTCTATTACCGAAATTGCTTTTGCCTTGGGGATGTTAGTAGGAGGCTTGATATTAGGAAGATTGGGAGGTTACGAAAAGCGTGTTCAATTAATAACCGGTTCATTTTTTGTGATGGGAGTGAGTCTAGCCGTATCGGGGTTACTTCCTCCAAATGGATTTGCTATGTTTGTAGTTTGCTGTGCAATGATGGGTATTTCAGTACCATTTTACAGTGGTGTACAAACGGCTCTTTTTCAGGAGAAAATTAAACCGGAATACTTAGGTCGTGTATTTTCCTTCACCGGAAGTATCATGTCACTTGCTATGCCACTAGGATTAATTCTTTCCGGGTTTCTAGCTGATCGATTTGGTGTAAACCACTGGTTTTTAATATCAGGTGTTTTAATCCTCGGAATAGCAATTGCTTGCTCGATGATGCCAGAGATTAAAAAATTTGATTCAAAATAAACATGATTGAGCAAAGAATCACAAAATGTTTAACAGATTCATATTATAGATTGAAGCTTTTTATGGGGGACAATATAATGCATTTGAGCAATGAATTTGCTCGTCAGTCATTAGAGTTGCACTTGTTTTTTGGAAGAATAATGAAAGAACATTCCTTTTTTCTTGAGTTAGGATTTACACCGAGAGATTTTAATTTTACTCAGCAGGCGGATATTTTTCGCAAAGAGTTTGACAGATTATTATGGGATGTTATTTCGGTATCAGACGGTGTAGTCAGCCAAGATGTTCTTAATTCTGGGGAAGTAGTTACACAGTATACAATGAATGCTGAAATGGTTTCTTCCTATTATACTGGAATTCAAATACCAACGGAACTAACAAGAGCAGAAATGGAATTAATGAGTGGTAGAAGGAAACCCATAAACCAAAGTTTGGACAGAACAGTTTATGACATTAATGAAAGAGCGGTAGAATTAATCTCATCGCTGATACAGTTTAAAGCTACAATTTTATCCAGTGTATTGTCTTGTAAAATGTTTACCATGAACTATCCGCTGTTAATAGATCATATTATGCGCGAAGCTAAATTATATTTAACAATGATTCAACATTTACAAAGTGGAGTGGAGTTGGATATTGAAAATGAAGCTTTAAAGCAAGAAATGTTCTGGAATAGAATCATGGGAGAGCATGCAAAGTTTATTCGTGGTTTACTTGATCCTACGGAAAACGATTTAATTATCGCAGCAAATAACTTCGGAAATGAATTCGATCAGCTAACCGCAGAGGCCAAATCAGCAATGGATAATACCATTTCCGCTAATCAGGTGACTGAGGATAGCTTAGACGCTACAATGAAAATTAGAGATTTTAAAGCTCAAGGCACGCAAGGTCTAATTGAATGTAAAGTCAAGTCAATCATTATACCATTATTAGGTGATCATACGTTACGAGAAGCAAATCACTATTTAAGACTATTGAAGATTTTTATGAAATAATAATCAAGTTATAAAACTCGTGTATAGTGTTTTTACTAAACACGAGTTTTTTATGTAAAAGTTTGCGCATTCTGAATGCAAAAGGATTGATTGTATAGAAAATTCGTACAAAAAGTCTTTTCGGGATTATTATAAGGTGAAGATTGGACCATACTACCTCGATTTGACAATCGAGGTTTATCTTTACAAAGATTATTTTTGCACTATAATTATATAAGGTAGTTATGATGGATAACCAAAAGGAATAGGATAATCAGTAAGATTAAATTATAGTTTGCCAAGTCTAGATAGTATCCTACTATACATACAATAAGGTGGAATTTGGTGATAGAATTGGTGTTTTAAGTTAAGAATCAATAGATAAGTGCAAATAATTTTAGGAGGATCATATATGTTGCTGGAGAAATTACTTAAGGAGTTGGATTATACAGCTGTAAAAGGAGATGTTACTACTAATGTGTCAACATTAGTATATGACTCAAGAAATGTAATTCAGGATTCTGTATTTGTGTGTATCAGCGGTGCAGTGGTAGATGGGCATAATTTTATAAAGGAAGTAGTTGAAAAGGGTGCAACAGCTATAATTGTTGAAAAACAGGTTGAAGTACCAGAGTCTGTTACAATTATTAAAGTGGAAAATACCAGAGTAGCCTTGGCGTATATGTCTGCCGCATATTTTGATCATCCAGCTAAGAAGCTGACTACGATTGGTATCACTGGAACCAAGGGTAAAACAACAACTACCTATATGATTAAGTCCATTCTTGAAAATACAGGGAAGAAGGTTGGGTTGATCGGTACCATTGAGACCATTATTGGGGATAAAGTAATTCCCTCGAATAATACAACTCCGGAATCTTATCTCACACAGCAGTATTTTGCAGAAATGGTAGAAGCAGGTTGTGACTGTGTCGTTATGGAAGCATCTTCCCAGGGGCTTATGCTGCATCGTATGTCTGGCTTTGTGTTTGACTATGGTATTTTCACTAATTTAGGGCATGATCATATTGGCGGAGCGGAGCATAAGGATTTCGAGGATTATTTAAGATGTAAGAGTAAGTTATTTAAGCAATGTAACGTAGGCTTAATTAATATAGATGATGCCCATGCTGATGAAATCCTTGAAGGTCATACCTGCAAGGTGGAGACCTTTGGATTTTCGGATAAGGCAGATGTGAGAGCAACTAATGTAGAATTAGTACAGAGACCAGGTTACCTTGGTATTGCTTATCAGGTGGAAGGCCTTATGAATATGAGTGTGAAGATGAATGTGCCAGGGAAGTTCAATGTTTATAATTCTCTTTGTGCAGTGGCCCTTTGCAGACATTTTGGAGTGAGGGAAGAAGAAATTACAAAAGCACTGAAGCATGTGAATGTAAGGGGTAGAGTAGAATTGGTTACTGTAAGTGATTACTATACTTTAATGATTGACTATGCCCATAATGCAATGAGCTTGAAAAGTTTGTTAACTACATTGAAAGAATATCAGCCAGCACGTCTTATCTGCCTGTTTGGTTGCGGAGGAAACCGTGATAGAAACAGAAGATTTGAGATGGGAGAGGTATCCTCAACACTAGCAGACCTTACGGTGGTTACCTCGGATAATCCGAGAAAAGAAGAGCCACAAGAGATTATTAATGATATTATTACTGGTGTAAAAAAAGGACCGGGCAAATATGTTGAAATCATAGACCGCAAAGAAGCCATTAAATATTGTATGGATAACGCACAGGAAGGTGATGTCATCGTCCTTGCAGGTAAAGGTCATGAAGATTATCAGGAAATTAATGGTGTGAAATATCATATGGATGAGAGAGAATTAATTGCTGATATATTAGAAGGTAAATAGACGAATTCATATAGTTAGAATGGATTTTTAGTGTAATTTTAAGCTTAGATTAACGAGTTGTTCATAGAATAAACGTATTTCTATAGTACTATATTTTAATCATTAATAAGATTAATTTAGTGCATTCGAAGGATAACATTAACGAAGGAGGACAGGATGGTAGTCTACGCAGATATTATTATTGATATCTCTCATGAAAATTTAGATAAGACCTTTCAGTATGCCATCCCACAGGAGTTGCAGCCGAAAGCTGTAATAGGTGCTTTGGCCTTGGTTCCCTTCGGAAAAGGCAATCGGAGTATACAAGGATATATTGTTGGTTTATCAGAAGAGGCTAAAATACAACCAGAGTTAATTAAACCGATTCTTTCTATTCCGGAAAATGCCCCTAAGATTGAAAGTCATCTGATTGGGCTGGCATATTGGATGAAAGAGACCTTTGGAGGGACTATAAATGATTCCTTAAAAACTGTTATTCCAGTTAGAAAAGCAGTGAAACGTAAGGAGTTAAGAAACATAGAGCTGGCAATTGGAAAAGAAGAAGCCAATCAGCTGTTTGTGGAGTATCAAAGAAAGAATAACAAAGCAAAATTAAGGCTTCTAGAAGCTTTAATGAAGGAAAATACTCTGAACTATGACGTAGCCATTAACAAGCTTAATATTCCACGAACAACGATTTCTGGGATGGAACAGCAAGGGGTTATGAGAATTATTTCAGAAGAGTTATATAGAAATCCAGTAGTCAACACTACTATATCACAGCAAAAAGTAACTTTGAATGAAGAGCAAGAGAGAGTAGTGACGGGAATCTGTAAAGATTATGATGAGGGATTACGGAAGACCTATCTAATTCATGGAATTACAGGCAGTGGTAAAACAGAAGTTTATATGGAAATTATAGCTTCCGTAATTGCCAAGGGGCAGCAGGTTATTGTTTTAATACCGGAAATAGCTCTGACCTATCAGACGGTAATGCGATTCTATCAAAGGTTTCAGGATAGAATAAGTATTATGAACTCGAAGATGTCCCAAGGGGAACGCTATGATCAGAGCTTGCGTGCTAGGAATGGGGAGATTGATATTATCATTGGTCCTAGGTCGGCTTTATTTACACCATTTCTAAATCTTGGGCTAATCATAGTGGATGAAGAACATGAATACAGCTATAAAAGTGAAACTGTACCCAAATACCACGCGGTTGAGGTGGCAATTTGGCGTGCCAAGTTGACGAATTCTGCTGTAGTTCTTGGTTCTGCTACTCCATCGTTAGAAACCTACTGTAAGGCGATGAAAGGAGAAATAACTTTATTTGAACTTACAAAGCGTGCGAAAAAAGCGAATCCGCCTGTGGTTTGGATTACAGACCTTAGAGAAGAACTAAAAAATAAGAATAAATCTATCTTTAGTAATAAACTTAGAGAGTTAATCATAGACCGCTTAAATAAGCGGGAACAAATTATGATATTTTTAAATCGACGTGGGTATGCTGGTTTTGTTTCTTGTAGAAGCTGTGGCTATGTAGTTAAGTGTCCCCATTGTGATGTTTCGTTAACCGCTCATAATGACGGAAAGCTACAATGTCATTATTGTGGACATGAAGAAACTCTGCCAAAGAGTTGTCCGGTCTGCCAATCAAAATATATTGCAGCCTTTGGTACAGGAACACAAAAAGTGGAGGAGCTTTTAAAGAAAGAATTTCAGGGAGCTCGCGTACTGAGAATGGATGCAGATACCACCAGAAGGAAAGGTGGACATGAAGAGGTTTTAGCCGCATTTTCAAAACATCAGGCGGATATCTTAGTTGGAACACAGATGATTGTAAAAGGACATGATTTTCCAAAGGTTACCCTCGTAGGAATTCTGGCTGCTGACTTATCTCTGTATACAGGAGATTTTAGAGCGAGTGAAAGAACCTTTCAATTACTTTGTCAGGCAGCAGGACGAGCTGGACGAGATACCTTGCCTGGAGAAGTTGTCATTCAAACCTATCATCCAGAGCATTATAGCCTGACCACTGCAGCGACGGGCGATTACAAAGCCTTTTTTGAACAGGAGATGTTATATCGTAGATTAATGAAATACCCTCCGGCTTCCCATATATTACTACTTATTATAACATCAAAGGGTGAAGAAAAGGCATGTAAAGCCTCCGAACATCTTTCAGAGGCAATAAAAATGTATTTTGAGAATGCGGAAGAGGTGGAACTTATTGGACCAGCACCGGCGGCTATTTCAAAGGTAAATGACATCTTCCGATATGTAATCTATCTGAAGCATTCAGAATATACTACTTTAATTAAAGTAAAAAATTATATTGAGGGATATTATAATTATTCCGAATATTTTACTGGTACTAATTTGCAATTTGACTTTAACCCAATGAGTTCCTATTAGGAATTAGTTGATTAAGGTAGGAAGGTTATGGTATGATAGTATAATTCCTTTGAATAGGAATGGTTTATATATATTTAAATCAAAAATTAAGCATAAAAATAAAGGGTTTTAACTGTTGAATTTTAAATTTGTTTAGAGAGGATTGTTTGTTATGGCAATTAGAAATATTAGAGAGATCGGAGATTCCGTACTTTTAAAAGTAAGTAAGGAAGTAAAAGAAGTAGACAGAAAGCTGATTACTTTAATCAATGATATGATAGATACTATGTATGATGCTGGCGGAGTAGGACTAGCCGCACCACAGGTTGGAATATTAAAGCGTGTCATAGTAATTGATGTATCTGAAGAAGGTGATGAACCAATTGTCCTGATTAATCCAGAGATATTGGAAACAGAAGGAGAGCAGACAGGTGATGAAGGCTGTTTGAGTATTCCTGGTAAGGTTGGAACCGTTTGCAGACCGAACTATGTTAAAGTGAAGGCTTTAAATGAAAGATTTGAAGAGATTATTGTGGAAGGTGTGGAACTGAAAGCAAGAGCTTTATGCCACGAGATTGACCATTTAAATGGCATTTTATACCCAGAAGTTGCAATCGGAGAATTGCGTAATAATTATATAACGGAAGAAGTGGAATAATTGTAGTATTGAATAATATACGAAAGGAAGGTTGCTCATGAGAATATTGTTTATGGGTACGCCGGATTTTGCGGCTACAATTTTAGATAGATTAATCAAAGAGGAACATGAAATCATCGGGGTGGTAACACAACCGGATAAACAAAAAGGTAGAGGTAAAGAAGTAAGTTATTCCGCGGTTAAGGAATTAGCACTTGCTCATAACCTGCCTATATATCAACCATTAAAAGTAAGGGAACCTGAATTTCTTGAGAAATTAAAGGAGATGGCCCCGGAAGTTATAATTGTCGCTGCATTTGGACAAATTTTACCAAAGGCATTGCTGGAAATTCCACAGTTTGGTTGTATCAATGTGCATGGATCACTATTGCCCAAATATCGCGGCGCAGCTCCTATTCAGTACTCTATATTGGAGGGTGAAAAAGAAACCGGTATTACAATAATGTATATGGATGTGGGTATAGATACCGGAGATATGATTCTTCAGGAGAAATTAGCTATAGACGAGGAAGAAACTGGTGGAAGCCTATTTAATAAGATGGCTGAACTAGGTGCTGAACTCATGGTAAAAGCGCTAATATCTATTAAAGATGGAAGCGCAGTACGTACTCCTCAGAATAACGAGGAAGCAACTTATGTTAAAATCATTGATAAGCAAATGGGAAGAATAGATTTTACACAATCAGCGACAAAAATAGAGCGTATGATACGTGGACTTAATCCCTGGCCAAGTGCATATACAATGTTAGAGGGCAAGACTCTTAAAATATGGCTGGCAAAAGTTGAGCCTTTTGAGGATAACGAAGAATTAAAGGATAAAACAACGGAACCTGGAGAAATTATTGAAATAAGAAAAGATGCGTTTGTGGTTAGGGCTGGAGACGGACTTTTAGTTATTAAGGAATTGCAGCTGGAAGGGAAAAAACGAATGACAGCAGAGGCTTTTCTCCGTGGTTACCAATTGAAAGCTGGTATGAAATTAGGCGAATAAATGCCCCGGTAAAATCTTAGCTGGAATGATATCCGTATGCATCATTAATATTTCTATTATTTACCTGTGAATCGACTAATTAAGAATCAGCAAAGTAAAATAGATTAAGTACGTATCACAAAGTACGATTCAACTAAGTAAGAACATTAACTGTAGCAAATTAATTAAAAGGTTCACCTAAGATATTAAGAGCTTAGGTCGTTTAGGAAGGAATGATTTTTTATGGGTTATGGCTATTATTATGGTGCCTTCAATGATCCTACGTATATCCTCGTTATCATTGGTATTGTAATTACCTTATTAGCTTCGGCAAAGGTAAGATCAACTTTTTCAAAATATTCCAAAGTAAGTAGCAGGTCTTCTATCACAGGAGCAATGGCTGCAGAACGTATCCTTCATCATTGCGGCATTTATGATGTACGAATTGAACAGGTATCCGGCAATCTTAGTGATCATTATGATCCAAGATCTAAAGTACTGCGCTTATCCGATACTGTTTACGGACGGAATTCCTTAGCAGCAATTGGCGTTGCGGCACACGAGTGTGGGCATGCAATGCAGCATCAGAATTCCTATGCGCCTTTAATTTTAAGAAGTACATTGGTACCAGTTGCTAATATTGGTTCCATGGCTGCCTGGCCAATCATTATACTGGGTATAGTTTTGAGTTATAATTCCTTATTGATTAATATAGGTATTCTTTTATTTGCAGCAGCTGTTCTTTTTCAAATCATAACCTTGCCAGTAGAATTCAATGCTTCCAGAAGAGCAATTGCCATTCTTGGTGAGACTGGGATATTATATGGGGAAGAGTTAAAACAGTCAAAGAAGGTACTGGATGCAGCAGCTTTAACCTATGTGGCAGCTGCCGCTGCAACCATATTACAATTACTTAGGTTAATCCTATTATTTGGAGGAAGAAGACGTGACTGAGTCTTATAATTCACGCGAGATAGTACTTGAAATGCTTCTAGAAGTTCTAGAAGGAGGTAAATTCAGTCATACAGTTCAGAATCAAACGCTAAAGCGCTATCAAATGCTAGAAAAACAAGAGCGTGCTTTTCTTTCTAGAGTATTTACTGGAACAGTTAAAGTTTATTTAACACTTGATTATATAATAGAGCAGTTTTCCACCTTACCGGTGCGAAAAATGAAACCTTTGATTCGCAATCTATTAAGAATGAGCGTGTATCAGCTTCGCTATATGGATCAGGTTCCAAGTTCTGCAGTGTGTAATGAAGCAGTTAAACTAGCGAAAAAGAGAGGTTTTGATAAGCTTTCTGGCTTTGTAAATGGAATACTACGTAACATCATAAGAAATGAAGCTAATATAAAATTTCCAGATAAACAACTAGATCCGGTAAAGTACTTAGAAATTAGCTATTCTTATACCCAATGGCTGGTAAGCGAGCTTTTGACACAGTATGACTTTGCTGCGGTAGAAAAAATTCTTGCAGCTTCCTTGACGGAAAAAGAGCTTACAATTCGCACGAATTTGAAAAAGGTTACTCCTCAAGAGTTAAAAGAGATCTTATTAGCAGAAGGAGTCACAGCGGAAGAGAGCAACTATTTACCATATGCCTTTAAGTTAAAAAATTATGATTACTTAGAAAAACTTAATGCCTTCCAAAAGGGTTATTTTGCAGTTCAGGATGTAAGCTCTATGCTTGTATGTGAAGTAGCTGGTATTAATGAAAAACATCTGGTAGTAGATGTCTGTGCTGCGCCTGGTGGTAAAACTATGCATGCTGCGCAAACAGCTAATATAGTATTTTCCAGAGATCTCACTGAATATAAAGTAGGTTTAATTAATGAGAACTTAAAGAGATTAGAGCTTACCAATGTCCAAACAAAGGTATGGGATGCTTCGGTACTGGATGAGGAGCTGATTGGGAAAGCAGATGTCGTGATTGCTGATCTTCCTTGCAGTGGAATGGGAGTATTCGGGAAGAAGGCTGATCTAAAATATAAATTTTTACCAAACCAACAAAAAGAGCTTGTGGAATTACAACGTAAGATTTTAAGTGTAATTCAAAGCTATGTAAAAGAAGGCGGAGTACTTATGTTTAGTACTTGTACGATAAATCACGGAGAGAATACGGATAATATGGAGTGGTTTTTGAATAACTTTGATTTTACTCCGGAGAATATAGATGCTTACTTACCGGACAAGTTAAAAAGTGAAACCACAGAAAAAGGTTATCTGCAACTATTGCAGGGTGTTCATTCTACGGATGGCTTCTTTATTGCGAAATTTAGAAGAAAGTAGAGAGAGTTTGATTGGTTCTAAAATTTGAAGATTTAGCATACTAAAAAGTAGATACTTAGTTTATACAAATAATTAGTTATTTTTATACAATTAGAATAGGAAAAATGATGGAACAAATTGATATTAAATCCTTAAATATTGAGGAATTAACCAGTGAACTAAAAGAGATGGGTCTTCCGGTGTTTCGTGCCAAGCAAATATACGAATGGCTTCATATAAAACTAGTCACCAGTTTTGAAGAGATGACGAATCTTTCAAAGGACTTAAGACAGAAATTGCAGGAACATTTTTGGATTGCTGCACTTTCTGTAGTGGATTCCTTACATTCGGCTTCAGATGGAACGATAAAGTATCTGTTTCGTCTAAGAGATGATAGAGTTATTGAAAGTGTACTTATGAAATATCATCACGGAAACAGTGTGTGTATCTCCTCGCAGGTGGGATGTCGCATGGGCTGTAAATTCTGTGCCTCCACCATCGGAGGTAAGGAACGCGACCTTACTGCTTCGGAAATGCTGGATCAGATCTATCGAATTCAGGCATTAACGGGAGAACGAGTATCCAATATCGTGGTTATGGGAACAGGTGAACCATTGGATAATTATAAGCAATTAGTTAAATTTTTAAAGATAATTACCGATGCTGGTGGACTAAACATTAGTGCAAGAAATATAACAGTATCCACTTGCGGAATACCTGATAAAATTAGAGCATTTGGTGATGAAGGCTTGCAGGTTACCCTTGCGCTATCCCTGCACGCACCCAACAATGAAATACGAAAGACAATGATGCCTGTGGCAGTTAAATATGAGTTGTCGGAAGTACTGGATGCATTTCGTAGTTATTATGATAAAACTGGAAGAAGATTGACCTTTGAATACAGTCTTGTAGATGGTGTAAATGATGAAGAAGAGCATGCAGTAGAGCTTTCCAAGCTGGTAAAGGGCTTAAATTGTCATATTAATTTAATTCCTGTAAACCCTATAAAAGAGCGTGATTACAGGAAATCAGAGAACAAAAAGATACAAAAATTTAAAAATATACTTGAAAAAAATAGAATAAATGTTACTATAAGAAGAGAAATGGGCGCGGATATTGACGCTGCCTGTGGGCAACTACGGAAGAGTTATATTGATAAAATGTAATGAAATGTTACGCTTAAGGCTCTGAAAGGTTGTACAACGAGGAGGTGCAGACTTGAAAGCATTTTCAATAACTGATATTGGAGAGCGACGGAGGATAAACCAGGATTATGTCTTTTGCAGTGAAGCTGCCATTGGTAAACTACCTAATTTATTTATTGTAGCCGATGGGATGGGAGGACATAACGCGGGTGATTATGCTTCAAGATTCTGTGTAGAATTTTTTAAGGAAAAAATCGAACAAAGTGACAAGGAGTTACCGATAGCATCCATTGGTGACGCCATACAAGAGACAAATAAAGCTCTTCGCAATAAAGCGATGGAGCAGATTGAATTGGAAGGCATGGGTACAACCTTTGTTGCTGCGACAATTATTGGGAACGAATTATATGTCGCTAATATTGGGGATAGCAGGCTATATGTTATTGGCAAAGAGATGAAGCAAATAACAGAGGACCATAGCCTTGTGGAGGCAATGGTTAAGTCTGGTGAATTGGACCGATTACAAGCCAGAGTTCATCCAAATAAGAATGTGGTAACGAGAGCATTAGGTGCTAATTCAGAAGTAGAACCTGATTTCTTTGAAGTGAGCCTTGAAGAGGATGATCTTATTTTGATATGTTCCGATGGACTCACCAATATGCTTGAAGATGAAAAGATTGAACAGATAATTAAAGAAACACAAGATTTGCAAACCGCAGTGGAAACCCTAGTTTCACTTGCAAATCAAAATGGCGGGAAGGACAACATAGCTATTATATTAATTAGAATATGAGGCAATGAATAATTCATAATTCTTGCAAATGAAAGTATCTTCAAATGCAGGAGTTCCAAAGTGGGTTATCAATGGTACATAATTCACTTATGAGGAAATCAAAAAGAAGTCAATGCACATTTTTTTGAATTTCTTCTATCCGGCCAAGCTGTAGTAATAAAGCTTGGGAAAAGAATGAAGAATGAGGTGATTAAAATGTTAAAACCCGGTATGTTTATCAGTGAACGCTATGAGGTGATTGATAAAGTAGGATCAGGTGGAATGGCAGATGTTTATAAAGCCAGAGACCAGAGATTAAATCGTTTTGTAGCGATTAAGGTATTAAAACCGGAATACTCCAGTGATAAGAGCTTTGTGAACAAATTCAGAGGTGAAGCACAATCGGCCGCAGGTCTATCTCATCCGAACATTGTAAATGTATATGATGTCGGTGATGACAGTGGCTTACATTTTATTGTCATGGAGTTGGTGGAAGGTATTACACTCAAGCGATTTATTGAGCGAAAGGGTAAACTTGAAGTTAAGGAAGCTGTTGGAATTACCATTCAAATTGCACAAGGTATGGAAGCAGCTCATGACAACCATATTATACACAGAGACATTAAACCACAGAACATAATTATATCCAGAGATGGAAAAGTAAAAGTTACTGATTTTGGTATTGCTAAAGCAACCAATTCCAATACAATTACCTCCAATGCGATGGGATCAGTACACTATCTTTCCCCGGAACAAGCAAGAGGAGGATACAGTGACGAGAAAAGTGATATCTATTCTTTAGGTGTTACTCTTTATGAAATGCTGTCTGGTAAAGTTCCTTTTGCAGGTGATAATACGGTTTCCGTAGCACTGCTTCATATTCAGGGAGAAGCTATGCCGCTTCGGGAATTAGATTCGGAGATTCCTTTTAGTATTGATAAGATTGTACAAAAATGTATGCAGAAGAGACCGGAAAGAAGATATCACACAGCTTCAGAGTTGATTTCTGATTTAAAAAGAGCGATTACCAATCCGGATGGAGATTTCGTGCAAATTCCTGCCTTCGTTCCGACGGATTCTCCAACCATTAATATTTCAGAAGAAATTGGGAAAATTAAGAATGGAGCTTTCCTGGACGATGACATGCGATCGACCAAGAATCTAGCTGCTGCTGCAGCTCCAGAGGAAGACGATGAGGAATTGGATACGGTAGATTCTAAGGTGGAAAAAGTGTTCGTAATAGGTTCAATTGTTGCGGCAGTGGTATTAATGATTGTTATTATTTCTGCAGTTGCGTGGTTTTTAACCTCCAATCGGAAGAATGATAAACCGAATGACGACATCAGTACAGAATTGACCCTTACTCCTTCACCAGAACCATCCCTAGCACCAACTCAAGGAGTACCTATTGGAGAAAGTTACGTCTTGCCAAAGGTGACAGGTTATACAAAAGATGATGCTATCACCTTAATAAAAGCCAAAGATCCAGATGCGATAATCGAATGGGGTAATGACGATTATTCTGATGAATATGAAGCTGGTAAGGTTATGAAGCAATATCCTACCGAACAAAGTGAGATTTTAAAAGGTAGCAAAGTAATTCTTACAATTAGTGTAGGTAAGCAGCCAATTGAGGTTCCAGATGTTTATGGTTTAACAGAGGAACAAGCAGATAAGAAAGTAACTGAAAAAGAATTACTACTCGACCACGAATGGATTCCAAGTGATGAGGTTGAGAGTGGTAAAGTTATTAGTACGGTACCAGAACGTGGCACTATGGTCAAAGCAGGAGATACCGTTAAAGTGATTGTAAGTACCGGACCAGAGATTAAAAAGGTAAATGTACCAAGTCTGTTGGGTAAAACGGAATTAGAGGCTTCTAATGAGTTAACAGCATTAAACTTAAAACTTGGTTCAGTTGATTATGCAAGCTCTGATTTATATGCAAAGGGTCAGGTAAGTTATCAGAGCACATCAGCAGGCCAAAGTGTGGATACGAATACCAAGATAGATATAACAATCAGTACAGGTAAAGCAACTGCTACCCCTACAGTAACACCTACGGTGGAGCCGGAGGATGAAGTGTATGTTGGTCAAGTGACAATAGATGTTAATCCTTTTGACTATATTGAGGGTCTTGGTGATATCGCAGACATCGTGTTGGAAATGGAACAAAATGGAGAAATTTCAAATGTATTTGACGGGCCGATGTCTCCATCAGAATTTCCTGCTACTGTGGATTTACAAGAACCTAATGGAGAAACAGGTACTGTGAAAATGTATGTTAACGGAGATTTATTTACAATACCAGGTGATACACAACCATTAACCTGGGAAGCAACTTTTGCATCTTTGGAGGATTAATTTGAAAGGTAAAATTATCAAAGGTATCGCAGGATTTTATTATGTGCATTCGCCAATTAATCACATGACTTATGAATGTAAGGCTAAGGGAATATTCCGTAATCAGAATATTAAACCCTTGGTGGGTGATGAAGTGGAGATAGATACCGATGACCAGCCAGAGGGCAAAGGCACTATTGTTGAAATATATCCTAGAAAAAATGAATTAATAAGGCCAGCAGTTGCAAATATTGACCAGGCTATGGTTATCTTTGCAGCTGCAGAGCCTAATCCTAATTTAAATCTTTTGGACCGTTTTTTAATTATGATGGGAAAGCAAGGTCTCAATACAATTGTATGCTTTAACAAGATGGATATTGTTTCTGACAAAGAAATGAGTCTGTTAAAGGAAGCCTATAAGAAATGCGGCTATGAAGTTCTCTTTACAAGTATGCGAAATTTAAACGGTGTGGATGTAGTCACCGACCTTTTAAAAGGTAAGACTACCGTACTTGCAGGGCCATCAGGAGTTGGTAAATCTACTTTTATCAATTTGCTGCAACCACAGATAAAGATGGAAACTGGTGATATTAGTGAGAAGATTAAGCGCGGAAAGCATACTACCAGACATTCCGAGCTTATTCATATTGAAGGGGACACTTATGTAATGGATACCCCAGGCTTTAGTTCCCTATATATTGATCAGATTGATAAGGATGATTTGAAGAGCTACTTTATTGAGTTCCATGAATATGAAGAGAATTGTCGTTTCATTGGTTGCAGCCATCGAAACGAACCTTCTTGTGGAGTTAAGGATGCTTTAAAAGATCAGAAAATAAGTAAAATTAGATATGAAAATTATCTTATCTTATATGATGAATTAAAAGATCAGAAAAGATATTAAATAAACGGTTCTAATTTGAGTTGGATTTTAATTGATTTGCACTTTGTAAATTAATTTAGATAAATTGTTTTGATTAAATCGAACTAAGAAGTTAGTTACTTTATATTATAGCTAATTGTTACGGTTACATGAAAGGTTGGTATGAATATGATAAAGCTTGCTCCATCGATTTTAGCAGCTGATTTTACAAAACTGGGGGAGCAGATTACTCTACTGGAAAGTACAGGAGTAGAATACCTTCATATCGATGTAATGGATGGAAAATTTGTTCCAAGTATTAGCTTTGGAATGCCTGTGATAGCTTCGATAAGAAAGAATTCGAAGCTTATTTTTGATGTACATTTAATGATTGAAGACCCAGATAAATATTTAGAAGCCTTTAAAGCATCAGGTGCAGATATTCTTACGGTACATGCCGAAACCTGTACTCATCTTCATAGAACCTTATCTCGAATCAGAGAGTTAGGAATGAAAGCAGGAGTTTCCTTAAATCCGGCAACTCCAATTCATGTATTGGAGCATGTTATGGATGAACTGGATATGGTTTTAATTATGTCGGTGAATCCGGGATTTGGTGGACAGGTCTTCCTTCCCTCCATGCTGCAAAAAATTGAGAGCATGAGAGAAATGATTGCAAAGAATGGTAATAAGATTGATATTGAAGTGGACGGCGGAATTACAAGTCAAAATGTGGAACAGGTGATAAAAGCAGGTGCCAATATTATTGTTGCTGGAACGTCAGTATTTAAAGGTGATATGAAGGAGAATGTAACTGAGTTTCAGGATAAGTTTTATCTTTTTAACTAAGAAGAACAGTTGACATTTAATTTAATAGAAACGCTCTAGAAATATTGTAGGTATCACAAAATACTATATGAGATGAAAAGGAGCGAAAGGATATATGGAGAAGAATAACAGAATTTTAATTCTTACAGGTGGGCATATTGACTTTGACTTTTTAGCCAAGTGGATGCAGATAGAACAGTATGGTATGATTATTGCAGCAGATAATGGTATGACAGCTGCAGATCAGCTTAGCATAAAACTGGATTATATTGTGGGTGACTTTGATTCTGTGCCACAGGAGGTTTTTCAAAAATACCAGGAGTTATCTGTACCGATTAAAACGTTCCCCACAGAAAAGGATAAGACGGATACGGAGATTGCCATTGAATTGGCTCTTATGCACACTCCAACCCATATTGATATTATTGGTGCTACTGGAAGTCGTTTGGATCATACCTTTGCCAATATCCACCTTCTTATGTTGCCTATGCAGGTTGGTGTATTTGCATCAATCCTTGACGCAAATAATAAGATATATCTTAAGCAGGAAAGCTTTACGATAGAAAAGAAGTTGCAGTATGGTAGTCACGTATCATTTTTACCATTTACAGAAAAAGTGATTGGACTAACCCTAACAGGTTGTAAATATCCGTTGAATAATCATACTTTACTATCTGGAAGTAGTCTGGGAGTAAGTAATGTAATTAAAGATGATTTGGCCGGTGTGGAATTTAAGGAAGGTATCCTTCTGGTGATGGAAACAAAGGACTAGCAGCAATCATAAAGATTTAGTTATTTGAAATGAATACAAGGAAGGAAGAAACAAATGAAACTTGGCATAGTTGGTTTACCTAACGTAGGTAAAAGTACATTATTTAACTCTTTAACAAAGGCAGGGGCGGAATCAGCGAATTATCCCTTCTGTACAATTGATCCTAACATAGGAATCGTTCCGGTTCCAGATGAAAGATTAAAAGTGTTGGGAGATTTATATCACACAGAAAAAATAGTTCCGGCAGCTATTGAATTTGTTGATATAGCAGGTCTGGTTAAGGGTGCAAGTAAGGGTGAAGGACTGGGCAATCAGTTTTTATCAAATATTAGAGAAGTGGATGCAATTGTACATGTAGTACGTTGCTTTGAAGACACCAATGTAATTCATGTGGATGGTTCCGTAAATCCTCTACGTGATATTGAGACAATTAATTTAGAATTGATTTTTTCCGATCTTGAAATTCTGGAACGTAGAATTTCTAAAACTGCAAAGGGTGCAAAGAATGACAAGGCACTTGCCAAAGAGTTAGAAATGCTTCAGCGTCTGAAAGCACATTTGGAAGAAGGACTTATGGCAAAGACCTATAGTGACCTAGATGATGAAGAGAAAGCAATCTTTGGGGAGTTAAATCTCTTAACGGCTAAGCCGGTAATCTATGCGGCTAATGTAAAAGAAGATGATTTGGCTGATGATGGAAAAAACAATGCTTATGTTGCTAAGGTTCGAGAATTTGCAAGTGAAGAGAATTCTGAAGTATTCGTAATCAGCGCACAGATAGAGCAAGAGATTGCAGAGTTAGATGATGATGAAAAGAAGATGTTCTTAGAGGAATTAGGATTAAATGAGTCCGGACTGGAGAAACTGATTAAAGCGAGTTATCATATCCTTGGTCTTATTAGTTATTTGACTGCTGGACCAAAGGAAACCAGAGCATGGACAATTCAGGTTGGAACCAAGGCTCCACAGGCAGCGGGAAAAATTCATTCGGATTTTGAACGTGGTTTCATTAGAGCTGAAATTGTTAACTATCATAATTTGGTGGAATGTGGCAATTATAATGCTGCAAAGGAGAAAGGTCTTGTTCGTTCTGAAGGTAAGGAATATGTGGTTCAGGATGGAGATGTGGTACTATTCCGTTTCAATGTCTGATAAGTAAAAGAAAGCGGTGATCAATTGCTGGAGGAGTTAAGTACAAATATAATATTTCCGAACCTGGGAATTGAATTAAAAAATATAGCGAGCGGGTTTGATATATTTGGATTTCAAATTGCGTTTTATGGTGTTGTCATTGGCTTTGGTATGCTGAGTGGCTGGTTGGTGGCGCAATGGATGGCAGGAAGAACGGGCCAAGATAAAGAAGTTTATCTGGACTTTGCATTATACGCAATTATTGCATCAGTAATTGGTGCTAGAGCATATTATGTAGTATTTGCTTGGGATGAATTTTCAGGACGACCTTTAAGTATATTCAACCTTAGAACTGGTGGGCTGGCTATCTATGGTGGTATTATAACTGCTGTTATTACAGCATTTGTTTATACAAAAATCAAAAAATATTCGTTTTGGCTTTTAGCAGATACAGCTTGTATAGGATTAATCACAGGCCAGATGATTGGGCGATGGGGAAATTTCTTTAACAGAGAAGCTTTTGGTAAATATACGGACAATATTTTCGCTATGCAAATAGACCGAAGAGTAGTTTCAAGTATTTTTCAAAGCTCAATATCAAATGCAAAACTTGCGCAGATATACGAGGGAAGACCTGCAACGCTTGAGCGTATTATAGAATTACGAGATAAGGTAGTTAATGTTGATGGTATACAATATATTCAGGTTCACCCCACATTTCTCTATGAATCCTTATGGAGCTTATGCTTGTTAATTATATTAATTTTATATACAAAACACAAACGCTTTCATGGCGAAGTAATGTTACTTTACCTGGCCGGATATGGCCTTGGCAGAGTTTGGATTGAAGGTCTTCGCACAGATCAGCTGTTTTTGTGGGGAACCCCATTTGCAGTTTCTCAATTACTATCGGCAGCACTTGTGCTATTTGCTGTAGTAGGTATCATCTATAAACGCAGAAGTTTGCACTTAAAGAAACAAATAAAAAAGAAAATGTAAGTGTATAAATATTCAATGGAAAAAACAGGGTGTGGGACTTATTTACCACACCCTGTTGCTTTGTCTATATATTGACATAATTTGTTCGATTTTAGAATTCAATACAAGATGTGGTAATAACTTGTCGAAATTGCATGGAAAGCCTTGTAAATTAAGGGTTTCTGTGCTATTTTTTTTGATTTTACTATTGATTAATTCCCTATTCTAATATAAAATAAACCCATAAGTGGAGCAAAGTGGTGGAAAGTGGAGTGAAATACCACAAAAGTGGGACAACTTTCTATGATTGCTTCAAGCATAGGATGAAGAGGGTGCTGCCATATGTTCATGGGTGAATACGATCACTCACTTGATACAAAAGGAAGAATCATCATACCATCTAAGTTTAGAGAAGAACTCGGGGAAGCTTTTGTTATAACCCTAGGGCTGGATGGTTGTTTATTTGTGTACCCTAAAAATGAATGGCAGACATTTTCGGAAGGCCTGATTAAACTACCAGGAACAAAGGAAGCAAGGCAGCTTCAGCGTTATTTTTTAGCAAAAGCAGCTGAATGTGAAGCGGACAAGCAGGGAAGAATATTAATACCTGCTAAGTTACGAGAGAGCGCAGGATTAGATAAGGATATCGTCTTTGTTGGTGTACTTAACAAGATTGAAATCTGGAGCAAGGAACGTTGGGAGAACAATAACGATTATGATGATGTGGATGCGATCGCAGAACATATGTCACAGTACGGAATTAGTTTCTAAAGCGGTTTCCATGTGACTAGGTACTGTAGGAGGATATGAATGGCATTTCAACATAAATCGGTTTTATTAGAAGAAACAATAGAAAACCTTAAGGTGAAAGAAGACGGAATCTACGTTGATGGAACGCTAGGGGGTGGAGGTCATTCCTACGAAATAGTCAAGGGTCTGACCACCGGAAGACTCATTGGTATAGATCAGGATGAGGCTGCCATTGCCGCAGCGGGAGAACGTCTCAAGGAATACGGAGAAAAGATTACCATTGTTCGGAGCAATTATTGTAATATGAAACAGGTTTTAAAGGAGTTGTCTATTACAAGTGTAGACGGAATTCTATTGGATCTGGGAGTATCTTCTTATCAGTTAGATACACCGGAGAGAGGTTTTTCCTATAAAGAGGATGCACCTCTGGATATGAGAATGGATACCAGAATGGAACTTACTGCCAAGGACATTGTTAACAATTATACAGAGATGGAATTGTTTCGAATGATTCGTGATTACGGTGAAGATAATTTCGCAAAGAATATAGCAAAACACATTGTAAGAAGAAGACAAGAGAAGCCATTTGAGACAACGTATGAATTAGTCGAGGCTATTAAGGCGGCTATACCTATGAAGATAAGAATGAATACAGGGCATCCAGCGAAAAGAACATTTCAGGCAATCCGAATTGAGCTTAATAAGGAGCTGGAGGTACTTAAGGATACTTTAAATGATATGATTGATCTTCTGTCACCGGGAGGAAGATTATGTATTATAACATTTCATTCACTAGAAGACAGAATTGTGAAGACTTGTTTTAAGAATCAGGAAGATCCTTGTACATGTCCACCGAATTTTCCAATCTGTATTTGTGGAAACCATTCAAAAGGGAAAATAATTTCCAGAAAACCCATTCTTCCCACAATGGAGGAATTGGAATACAATAAGAGATCAAAGAGCGCAAAATTACGTGTATTTGAAAAGGCTTGATGAATTCTCATCTTGAACCTCTTGTATTCCTTAAAGGGCTGGTAATTGGAGCAGTTATAACGGTTAATGTAATATACATTACAGGGTAATAATAACTGAAAAGAGGGGTACTTGCATGGAGGCAAAAAAGAAACAATATTATAGCAATAACAGGACAAGTTATATTGAGGGCAATACGGTACGAAAGCTTAATGCTGTTCCAGAAAGAAGAAGGGAAGAGCGGCCAACCGAAGCTCCTAGACCACGCAGACAGGTACAAAGGCAGCCTAGGGGATTGTCAAATATGAACTTTGCGTCCTTGGTAGTTCTAGTTGCAGCTATTGTCGCAACGTTATATATGTGTGTTAATTTTCTTCAGCTGCAAACAGAGGTTAGCAGAATGGAAAAATCAATTAAAACATATGAGACAAGTCTTAAAAATCTAACAAATGAAAATGATGCAGCATATGCTGCAATTAATCAGGCATATGACTTAAATTACGTATATAAGATTGCGGTTGAGGAACTTGGTATGGTTTATCCCAATAACAATGAAGTGATAACCTATGAAGGTAGTGATTTGGAATATGTCAGACAATACGAAGACATACCGGATTAGATCCTTAACCTAAAAGTGAGGGGATTGATACGATGGAAAAAGCATATGGTAAAACAAATAGAAGCTTTACATCACGAATGCAAGCAAGACTTTTGCTTGTATTTTGTGCTATTTCTCTGTTAATGGTTGCCCTAATGGGGAGATTAATCTACATTATGCAGGTGGATGGAGATCGCTATACGAAGCAGGTACTATCCAGACAGTCTTATACCAGTGCGGTGCTGCCTTACAAAAGAGGGAGTATAACAGATCGAAACGGAACCGTACTAGCACAGAGCATACTCATGTATCGGTTAATACTTGATCCTTTAAAGCTTAATGATAATCCGAAAGCACAAGCGCCAACAATGAAAGCTTTGCAGGAATATTTTGAAATAACGGAAGCAACTGTGCAGGATATTTTGGATACAAAGCCAAAAAGTCAGTATGTTACCATGCTAAAAAATGTGAATTACGATCTGGTACAAAGCTTTAATGAATATAAGAAAGAAAATGAAGAGATATTAGGTGTCTACTTTGAAGAGGAATATGTTAGAAACTATCCCTTTAAAACACTTGCAAGTGATGTCCTAGGTTTTACTTCTGTTGATAATACAGGGTTCTGGGGCTTGGAGGAGTATTACAATGAAGAGCTCAACGGAATAAACGGAAGAGAATATGGATATTACGATTCAAATCTTAATTTAGAGCGAATTGTCAAAAAAGCGGTTAATGGTAATACGGTTGTGAGTACCATAGATGCTAATGTCCAGAGAATTATCCAAGAGAAGATTATAGAATTTAATACAGAGTTTGGTAGTAAAAACATTGAAGTTCTTGTCATGAATCCAAACAATGGCGAGATATTAGGAATGGCATCGAATCAGGAGTATGATCTAAATAATCCACAAGACTTAAGCGGTATTTATTCTGAGGATGAGATAACTTCCATGACAGCTGAACAAAAAACAGAGGTACTAAATGCTCTTTGGAAAAATGACATTATTTCCAGTGGATTTGAACCAGGTTCTACTTTCAAACCAATAACTGTTGCAGCAGCTTTGGAAGAAAGCCTTAGTGAGCCGGAACACACCTATATTTGTGATGGCGGTGAAATGGTGCATGGTACCTATATCCCTTGTAACAAGAGGGCTGGTCATGGTGAAATTACACTTGGACAAGCTCTGATGCTCTCTTGTAATGATGTTTTAATGCAGGTGGTTACAGCTGAAGGTAAAGATACTTTCTATCAGTATGAAACAGCTTTTGGGTTTGGTAAGACCACAGGAATTGATCTGCCAGGTGAAGCGTCAGGTATTATTTTTGATTATGACAAGTTAAATCCTGTTGAGCTTGCTACCAGTAGTTTTGGACAAGGCTTTGAAAGTACGTTACTACAGTTGGGAAGTGCTTTTTGTTCATTGGTTAATGGAGGAAACTATTATAAACCTCATATGGTTAAGAAAATAGTCAACGATAGTGGTGTGACAGTTAAGGAAATGGATCCGATCCTTGTAAAACAGACGGTATCCAAAAAAACCTCTGATTTCATACAGGAATATATGTACCAAACAGTTGAGGCTGGAACTGCAGGTGGAGCAAAAGTTGAAGGCTACGCAGTTGGTGGAAAAACAGGAACTGCACAGAAACTTCCTCGTGATGCAAAGACATATATCGTTTCCTTCTTAGGATGCGTACCGGCGATTAATCCAGAAATAGTTATCTATGTAATGATAGACGAACCTCAAAATGTTGTAAAACAGGCGGATAGCTCCATTGCTACAAGGTTTGCAAGTAAAATATTAAAAGAAATTTTACCGGCTCTTGGAATATTTCCAGATGGTGATATTGATTATTTACTTACTGATCCTGATTCAGAAGATGTAAATACACAAAATGCAAATAGTAATAATACCAATAGTGAAAATGCAAATAGTGAAAATGCAAATAGTGAAAATGCAAATGCTCAAAATACAAATGAAGAAGCTGCAAATAATGAACCGATTGCAGAAGATAATGAGCAACAAACTACAGAAGGTGAAGAGACCGGTAATAATACTGCCGAAGATGAATTAGAACAGGGAATAGAAAATGAAGACGATTCAAATGGCTCACAGGAATCAGAGGATGGGTTAGAAAATGATGATTTGGCAAATGATCCCTTGGAAGATGAGTTTAATCCCGACGTATTAGAGTAATCCATGAATAAAGCAATAACCTTTGTAATAGAATGAAACGAAAAGAGTTGCAAGGTTATGGTAGTATGGCAAAAAGTAGAACTTATAATAGAAGAAATATATTAATTGTTGTGACAGTAGTCATAGTGACGGCACTAGTCTTGTTTGGTAGGCTGGGTTATTTGATGCTGGTGAAATCAGAAGTATATGCAGCAAGAGCTCAAGCACTTCATGAAAGAGAACGAGCGATCAAAGCCGAAAGAGGAAGTATATTTGATGCTAAGGGAGTTTTGATTGCCACCAATAAGCCGGTATGTACCATATCTGTTATTTTTCAACAGATTAAGGAACCGGAACGTGTTATTGAGGTGCTCTCCAAAGAACTCGGCTTAAGTGAGGCGGCTGTTCGAAAAAGAGTGGAGAAAAAATCCTCCATTGAAAGAATTAAATCCAATGTTGCAAAGGAAATTGCTGATAAGATCAGAGAGTATGACTTGGATGGTGTTATGGTCGATGAAGATTATAAACGTTACTATCCTTACAATACATTAGCATCGAAAGTAATTGGATTTACCGGAAGTGATAATCAGGGCATTATAGGGTTGGAAGTGAAGTATGATAAATATTTAAAAGGAATTGATGGAACAATTCTTACACTTACAACCGCATATGGTGTGGAAATAGAAAATGCAGCTGAAGACCGAATTGAACCCCAACCGGGTAATAATTTATATACCAGTCTTGATGTTAATGTACAGCTTTTTGCTGAACAGGCTGCATTAAAGGTAATGGAATCAAAGAATGCGAACAATGTTAAATTAATCGTTATGAACCCGCAAAACGGTGAAATCATAGCGATGGTGAATGTTCCTGAATTTAATTTAAATGACCCCTATACTTTAATTGACGAAGTTGCTGATGATTATATTGGGCAAACTTTAACACAGGAACAAAAGAACAATGCCTTAAATGGAATGTGGCGTAATGCCAGTATCAGTGATACCTACGAACCTGGATCGACCTTTAAGATAATTACAGCAGCTGCAGCACTTGAAGAAGGTGTGGTCAAACTAACCGATACTTTTTTCTGCCCAGGCTATAAAAAAGTCGAAGATCGTATCATTCGTTGCCACAAGGTTGGCGGTCATGGAAGTCAAACCTTTATTGAAGGAATTATGAATTCATGCAACCCGGTTTTTATGGAAATAGGTGCTAGAGTAGGTGTTGACAAGATGTATGATTACTATAAGCAGCTTGGGCTCTTTAAAAAAACCGGCATTGATTTACCCGGTGAAGCCAATTCAATTATGCATAAAAAGGATATTATAGGAGCAGTTGAGCTTGCTACCTTGTCCTTCGGACAGTCCTTTCAGATAACTCCCTTACAGTTGATGACTGCAGCAAGTGCAATTGTAAATGGTGGGACTCTTGTGACACCACATGTGGGAGTAGAAATAAGATCTGCAGATGGAACAAAAATTCGTGCACTGGACTATGAAACTACAGATAATGCAATTTCTAAGGAAACCTCAGAGACGATGAAGCAATTATTGGAAGCAGTTGTTTCCGATGGAACAGGGCAACGTGCTTATATACCAGGATTTCGTGTTGGCGGTAAGACGGCAACCTCGGAAAAACTCCCTAGAAGCAGCAATAAATATATTTCTTCCTTTATCGGTTTTGCTCCAGCAAATGACCCACAGATTATGGCTTTGGTTCTAATTGATGAACCTACAGGAATATACTACGGAGGAACGGTTGCTGCACCTGTCATTGCTGAATTATTTGATAATGTTCTTCCTTACCTGGGTATCGAGAAGAACTTCACCGAGGAGGAAGTAAAGGAATTTAATATTGGCTCCTTCGAGGTTCCGGATTTTGTTGGAAAAACAAAAAAGGAAGTGAATGAATTACTGAAAATTTATGATTTTGGAGACTTACATGCTCTTGGAGAAGGAGATACGGTAAAGGAGCAATTTCCGCTTCCTGGAGAAACAGTGGATAAGGATACTGATATCATTTTATATTATGAAGATTAGGTAAAACCATATAGATTTTGGGTTGTCAATTCAAATGTGATAACATATAATAAGCGAAGTATTTGAATGCAAAAGAAAAGAAATTTTTTACATAAGAGTGACGGAGTTAAAAATAGGCTCCTTCACTTTATACTATGTATGTGCAGATTAAAATGCTGCGGAATGGAGATAACATATGAATTTTTCGGATTTTAGTGTAGTGTTGCCTGTCATAATATCATTTGGAGTATGCGTAATCCTATGTCCTTTATTGATACCGTTTTTGAGAAAGCTAAAGTTTGGCCAGTATATTCGTGAGGAAGGTCCACAATCGCATCAAAAAAAGTCTGGTACTCCGACCATGGGTGGTATTGTCATAGTATTAAGTATAGCCATTACTTCTTTGGTGTATATAAAGGATTATCCAGAAATCATTCCGGTACTTTTTGCAACCATTGGGTTTGGTATTATAGGTTTTATGGATGACTATATTAAAGTGGTCATGAAACGCTCCATGGGATTAAGAGCTTGGCAAAAGCTCGTAGGACAGATACTTGTAACTGCGATCCTATGCTATTATCTTATTAACTTTACGGATGTTGGTACCTCTATGTTAATTCCCTTTTCAGGTGGCAAGTATCTAGATGTATCTTACCTTTTCATACCAAGTTTCTTTGTTGTTGTACTTGGTACGGTAAATGGTTCTAATTTTACAGATGGACTGGATGGATTGGAATCAAGTGTGACAGCATTAATCGCTACCTTTTTTTCCGTAGTAGCAATAGGAATGCAGAGTGGTGTATCTCCAATTACAGGAGCAGTAGCGGGAAGCTTGTTGGCTTTCTTAGTATATAATGTTTATCCGGCAAAGGTATTCATGGGTGATACAGGATCTCTTGCATTGGGTGGTTTTGTAGCTGCTACTGCATATATGTTACAAATGCCTCTATTTATTTTAATTGTGGCTTTGATTTATTTAGTAGAAGTATTATCTGTAATCCTGCAAGTTGGTTTCTTTAAGTTGACCGGTGGAAAGCGAATTTTTAAAATGGCACCGATTCATCATCATTTCGAATTAGTTGGTTGGTCGGAAACCAGAGTCGTAGCAATATTTTCAATCGTTACAACCATTCTTTGCTTAATTGCACTAATGGGTATTAATTAACAAAAGGTAGCTCCTACGAAGGATAAAGAAATTGAAACAAGTCATATTCTTTATGGAAATGAGTCGGAGGAGCGTATGCAGTTAGATAATAAAAAGGTCTTGGTATATGGTGCAGCTAAAAGTGGAATTTCTGCAGCAAATCTGTTACAGAAACTTGGTGCTTTTGTGCTTTTGTATGATTGTAATACGAACCTAATGAGCAATGATTTTGAAGATTATTCGTACTCAGATGGGAAGGGTCTTTTGTTGACCGGTATTTTAACAGATGAAATCTTGAGCACTGTCGAGCTTGTAGTTATAAGTCCGGGTGTTCCTTGTGATCATCCAGATATTCTTCGAATTAAAGAAAGAAGTATTCCTATTTGGGGAGAAGTTGAACTGGCATTTCGTTATACGAAAGGTCGAATTGTTGGGATTACAGGAACCAATGGTAAGACGACAACAACAACCCTAGTGGGAAAGATAATGAAAACATTTTTTTCAGAGGTATATGTTGTAGGTAATATCGGTAATTGTTACAGTGACATCGCACTTCAAACCACACCGGATTCAGTTGTGGTAATTGAATTAAGCAGTTTTCAACTTGAAACAATTATAGACTTTAAACCAAAGATTTGCGCTATATTGAATATAACTCCAGACCATCTGGATCGCCATCATACGATGGAAGCCTATATTGCTGCGAAAGAGCAGATATTTAAAAATCAGACACACAATGAACTATGTATTCTTAATTATGAGGATGAAGTTCTTAGAGAAATGGCGCTGCGTTCAAAAGCTGGTATCATGTTTTTTAGTAGTAAGAGAACCCTTAACGAGGGACTTTATTTAGAAGATGATGAGATTTATTTTTCAAATCAAAATGGTCCGATACTTATTTGTAACGTAAAGGAATTGCATGTTTTGGGCAGACATAATTATGAAAATATAATGGCTGCAGTTGGCATTGCACTTGCAATGGGGATTCCATTGGAATACATAAGGAAAGCGGTACTTAATTTTAAAGCAGTGGAGCATCGAATTGAATATGTTACTACAATAGAGGGAGTAACCTATTATAACGATTCGAAAGGAACAAATCCGGATGCCTCTATTAAAGCTATTCAAGCGATGCAACAACCAACCATTTTAATTGCAGGTGGATATGATAAAAAAACTGACTTTGATGCATGGGTGAAAGCCTTCGATAAAAAGGTGAAACATTTAATCCTAATCGGACAGACAAAGAAGCAAATTGCCAGAACTGCACGAAAGCATGGGTTTGGGGAAATTGTAATGGCAGAAACACTTAAAGAAGCGGTAACTATCAGTAAATCTCTTGCGGCACCAGGGGATGTGGTGTTATTATCTCCAGCCTGTGCAAGTTGGGGGATGTTTAAGGACTTCGAAGAACGAGGTAATTTATTTAAGCAATATGTGAGTGAACTATAAATTTCATTGACTTAAAATCAATGAATTCATCCTATAGATTTAGGTAGCTTAGGGCGTAGACCCACAGATACCAAGAAAGGCATGGTTATTATTATGAGCAGAACAGTACGAGATGAAAATAAAAGAATGCATAGCTACTATGACTATAGTCTATTATTTCTTATCCTATTTCTTGTCTGTTTTGGATTAGTTATGATTTATAGTACTAGTTCTTATAATGCACAGAGACTCTACGGGAATCCCACTTATTTTTTGGAACGTCAAGCTTTATTTGCAGGTCTGGGAATCCTGGTAATGTTATTTGTTTCAAAAATTGATTATAGATTATTATTGAAAAAGCTTCCGGTTATTAAGATCAATCCGATTATAGCTTTGTACATTGCTTGTATGTTATTACAGGTTGCGGTATTAATTTTTGCGAGTGAAGTAAAGGGATCGAAACGTTGGATTGAAATAGGTCCAGCAAGATTCCAACCCTCCGAGTTGTCAAAGATCGCAGTAATTCTATTTACTGCTTACATAGTAAATGTTGCACCTAAAAAGCTGGATAAATTCCGAGGATTTTTGAGGGTAGTATTTTTCATTGCTCCGCTTATCGTCTTAATAGCAGTTGAAAACTTTTCTACCGCATTAACAACAGGTGTGATTATGGTTGCAATCTGTTTTATCGCCAGTAGAAAGAAAATATACTATATTGCTACGGGGTTTCTATTTGGTGGTGCAGGTGCAATTTTTATTTTGCTATTCCCGTACCGAGTCGAGCGTATCAAGATTTGGCTGAATGTAGAAGAAGAACCAAAAGGTTATCAGATACTGCAAGGTCTATATGCCATTGCTTCAGGTAGAGTTTTTGGCAAAGGACTTGGAGAAAGCATGCAAAAACTGGGCTTTATCCCGGAATCACATAATGATATGATATTCTCGGTTATTTGTGAGGAGCTAGGACTTTTTGGTGCATTCGTACTAATTCTATTGTTTTTATTGCTCATATGGCGTATTTTTATCATAGCAATAAACTCAATTGATTTATTTGGTGGTTTAATTGCTACTGGCGTATTAGCACATATTGCTACGCAGGTATTAATTAATATAGCAGTAGTGACCAATTCAATTCCCTCTACTGGTATACCGTTACCTTTTGTCAGTTATGGAGGCAGCTCGGTTATGGTAATTCTTTTTGAAATGGGAATTGTACTTAGTGTTTCAAATCAAATAAAAGGAGAACGATGAAGGTCTTGTCCTTCACTATAATAGTTTACATAAAGGTTTGCCTTATTTTTAAAATTATCTATCACGAATTCCATTCGTGATAGCAATTCACGTGGACAAGCTTTAAATCATATAGTGTAGTATATTTCCTTCAATATCTGAGGTGTGCCATGTCGAGTATAGAGGTCGTCGGCGGAGAGCAGCTGAATGGTGTGCTTAAAATACAAGGTTCAAAGAATGCAGCATTACCGGTTATTGCTGCTACTATTTTGAATAAAGGAGTTTCCGTACTAAGGAATTGTCCCAAAATCCACGACGTTGTTCATATGGTTAAAATACTAGATGAATTGGGATGTAATACCTCCTGGGAAGAAAATACTCTAATTGTAGATAGCAGTAAAGCCAGTGTTTATGAAGTACCAGAAGAGTCAGTACGCAAGATGAGAAGTTCGATTCTTTATCTAGGCGCTGTACTTGGACGCTTCCATGAAGTAACTATTGCGTATCCAGGTGGTTGCTCCATTGGTGAAAGAAAAATTGATATACATTTGGAAGGTATAAAAAAGCTAAATGTAACCCAAGAGTTCTTAAGAGAAGATCAAAGCATGATACATTGCTATACGAATAAAATTATTGGAAATGATATTTTTCTTGAGTTTCCCAGTGTAGGTGCCACACAAAACATTATTTTAACAGCAGTTCTTGCAGAAGGAGTTACCAGAATATACAACGCAGCAAGAGAGCCAGAGATTATTGAACTGTGTGACTATCTTATTGAAGCAGGTGCAAGGATATGTGGAAGGGGCTCTGCCTTTCTTCTAATTGAAGGTGTTAAGAGTCTACATGATGTTGAGTTTAATCTTTCTTCAGACAGAATCGTTGCAGGAACATATATGGCAGCGGTTGCTGCGACCAGAGGTAAAGCTGTGTTTACGAATGCTCCAACTGGTCATTTGGATTCAACTATTCGTATGTTAAGGAAAACAGGTTGTAAAATAGATGTATCTGGTGATGAGATAAAGGTTAGTAACAATCATCGTCCAGATCCTATTAAGCTCCTAATTACTCAACCATATCCAGGGTTTCCGACGGATATGCAATCACAGATCTTAACGGTACTATGTTTGGCGAATGGCGAGAGTACGATTGTTGAGAAAATATTTGAATCTCGATTGAAGATTACTGGAGAGCTTGAAAAAATGGGTGCTATCATCCGTGTAGAAGATAATGGTACCAAGGCTGTTATTATAGGTGTAGAACGGTTAAATGGCACAATTGTGCATGCACATGATTTACGTGGAGGAGCAGCTCTTGTAATGGCAGGGCTTGCTGCGAAGGGGACTACAATTATTAAGGATGCCTCTTTTATTGAACGCGGCTATGAGAACATCTGCAGGGATCTTTCCCTGTTGGGAGCGAAAATCAGATTCTGCAGTGAGAATATATAACATTAATTAGAAAATGATTTACAAGGCTTTGGAGGTAATATGGCAAACAACCAGCGAAAGAATTCGAATAATACATTAATACGCTTTTTCTTCAAAGTGTTGTTATTTTTGATTATAATCGGCATACCAATTCTATTTTTTATTAATATCTTTTCTGTGAAAAATATTGTGGTAGTTGGAGCAAATCAATATAATGAGGAGCAAATCAAGGATTTTGTTTTTAAAGAAAAAATTGATCGAAATTCTGCGTATTTGTATTATAAATATCAATTCTTAGAACAGCCAAAGCTTCCCTTTGTTGAAAAAATTGAGGTTAAAATGAATGATAGCCATTCGGTTACCATATTTGTCTATGAAAAGATGGTAGCCGGATGTGTTGAATTTATGGGAGAATACTTATATTTTGATAAGGATGGTATTGTAGTTGAAAGTACAGCAGAAAAACTCCCAGGAATTCCATTAATTAAGGGATTACAGTATACACAGATTGTATTAAGTAAAAAGTTAATTGTTCAGAAAGAAGGATTATTTGATATTATAATGAATCTGACACAGTTAATTGAATTATATGAGCTGGAAATTGATTCTATCCGCTTTCAAAATGATTATGAAGTAACAATGGAAAGTGGTAATAATACAATACTTTTAGGAAAGAAAAACACTTATGATGAACCTTTGGCAGAGCTGAAAAATATATTAAAAGAATCGAAGGGTAAAAGTCTTACGATAGATATGCGTAATTATGATAGGGACAAAGATTACATAATTGCGAAGCCAAAGTAAGTGTATGTCATGGGTATTGTTATTGAAAACACCACGCGGCATCCTATTGCAGCACTGTAATGAATAAGTCCTAATTATGTCACATTTTTTTAAAATTCTGCTTGATTATTTGGGAATTTAAAGATATCATATAAGGTAGAATATATGGACACCACAGATAGTAGTTGGATAGGTTATAATCCCCTTATAATGTGGTTTTGGAAGAAAATTGGAATTAAAAGTTGAGATTAATTTATACATATTGCTGGTGTAAGAAATGGTTAATATTATAGTGATTTTAGGGAGAATACGATAAAAGGAGGAATAGACCTTGCTTGAGATTAGAACAAATGAGGCGGATAGTACAGCGAAAATACTCGTTATTGGGGTAGGAGGAGCAGGTAATAATGCCGTTAATCGAATGATAGAAGAGAATATAAAGGGTGTTGAATTTGTGTGTGTTAATACGGACAAGCAGCATTTAAAAAACTGCAAAGCACCACAGGTAATTCAAATTGGAGAAAAGCTTACCAAAGGACTTGGTGCTGGAGCACAACCTGAAATTGGTCAAAAAGCTGCGGAAGAAAGTTATGAGCAGTTGGCAGAACTTATTAGAGGGGCAGATATGGTATTCGTGACCTGTGGTATGGGTGGCGGAACAGGAACAGGTGCAGCGCCAGTAGTTGCTCAAATTGCAAAAGATATGGGTATACTTACCGTTGGTATCGTAACAAAGCCTTTCCGTTTTGAAGCAAAAACACGTATGACCAATGCTATTAGTGGTATTGATCGTTTGAAAGAGCATGTGGATACGCTTATCGTAATTCCCAATGATAAATTATTAGAAATTGTAGACCGTAGAACCACTATGCCTGATGCGTTAAGAAAGGCAGATGAAGTTTTACAGCAAGGCGTACAGGGTATTACTGACTTGATTAATGTTCCTGGCTTAATTAACTTAGACTTTGCAGACGTTCAAACGGTTATGAAAGATAAAGGAGTTGCGCATATTGGTATTGGTATGGGAAGTGGCGACGATAAATGTATTGACGCTGTTAAGCAAGCAATCACAAGTCCATTACTTGAAACTACAATCCAAGGTGCCTCACATGTAATCATTAATATCTCTGGTGATATCAGTTTGATTGAAGCTAATGAAGCGGCTACTTTAGTACAAGAATTAGCAGGAGACACTGCAAATATAATCTTTGGTGCGATGTTTGATGACATGAATCCTGATACTGCAACTATAACAGTTATTGCAACAGGACTTGATCAGAAGTCAAGAGAAGTAATGACACCGGATTTCTTAAAGAAACATACGAATCCAATTGGTGGAATGAGACCAAGCTTCAAGCCTGATATGAATACCAGCAGACCATATTCTCCTTCCAGTGTTTATGGCGGAACTAGTCAGCCAGTATCACAACCAAGTTATACTCCAAGTACAAACTTTAATACTGATCCCAATAGACGTCCGGTTAGCCAACCTGCAAAATCACCGGTTAATACGAACACAGATCCTAGCGGTATTAAGATTCCAGAGTTTTTGCAAAAAAACAGACACAATAAGTAGATGTATAACTATCTAGAACTAAGCTCGAAAACCTACGGTTTCCTTGCTGTTTGGCTAGGGGTTCGACAATTTGTCGAATTGGTTTTTAAAAGTACATAATAAAACTTTAACTTTAGAAAACATTATAAAAATCGTTGTTTTTTAACAGTCATAATATCTTACTACATAAGAGATTTAGGCTGTCAGATTATTTTACTTTAAATAGTCTGGCAGCTTTTTTTGTGCAAAAAACGAGGAAATTAACATTTGCTGTAAATAAAAGTAAATGAAAACAACGTTTTACACAACAGAAAATGACATAAATTGGAAACCAAACAAGTTATAATTCATTTAACATCTAAAGACAAGAATTATATCGTACGTCAAGATGGAACATTGATGTTCGCTTTTGTCATACAAAATTAACAACATTATTTAAAATTAAATACTATGGATAACGGACTTAAATTGTTGGAGGTGAAATTTGTTTCTTGAAGTTTATCCGGATGTTATATTTATTCTGAATTTTATCTTGGATTTTATTATTCTTACACTATTAAAGATAGTAAATCGAAAAAAAAGTTCAATAAAGAGGAGAATTCTTGCAGCTGTTATTGGTGCAATAGCTGCAGTCATCATAGGAATTTTTCCATGGTTAAATATAGTGATCCGATTTTTTATTATAAATGTTGTTGCAGCAGTTCTGATGCTCCTTGTTGCTTTTGAACGAGCAAAGGTTTTAGATTTTATGAAGCAATTAATTGCTCTGTACTTACTTACTTATGTAATTGGTGGATTGATGAATTCAATCTATTATAACACTAATGCAAGAATTCATTTAATTCGTATAGGTAAGTTGATTATTTATCAAGAGATTACATGGGTTTTTATTGCAGCAATGATATTCATAATTGTACCTGTCACCATTTTATTTCATCGGTTGTTTCGACACTATCAGAGTAATAATCGTGAAATTTTCCAGATAGAATTAACCTATCGTAATAAAAAAATTAGCACGACAGGATTTTTAGATTCTGGTAATTGTTTATTTGATCCAATCTTACATAAGCCGGTAATAATAATGGAATATGGGGTATTAAATGATTTGTTTACCCCAGAGTTAAAGCAAGAATTTGATTATGTGAAAGATGAATTTGAAGGTAAAAATGTTTCTAGTAGTGAGCGGAATTTAGAGAAAGCACATGAATTAAATGTAAGAATTATTCCCTTTCAATCAATCGGGAAGCAGCAGGGTATGATGCTTGCGGTGCTACTAGATCAAGTCTTCATCCATAAGGATAGCGAAAACATATGCAATGAAAAAGTTACAGCAGCAATATGCGATAATCGCTTATCCTCCAAAGGAGACTACCATGTCATACTACATAAAGGAATTTGTTAGCGAGATATTTTCAACGGAATAGTTACAATAAAATCTAATTGAGGATGGTATGTGTATAAATTATGGGAGGTTTATCAATGTTATTAAAATTGTCGATTCAAAATAAGCTTCAGTTTCGGATGATTCCGAATATAAAGACGATATTTTTTGGGGATAAGGGAGAAATTCACTATATTGGTGGTGCGGAAATTCTGCCTCCCCCGCTTGACCCGGTAAGAGAAGCTGAGGTAATTGAGAAGCTAGGAACAGAAAGAGACAGCGAAATGAAGGCAATCTTAGTTGAACATAACCTTCGTCTTGTAGTATACATAGCAAAAAAATTTGACAATACGGGTGTTGGCGTAGAAGATTTAATTTCCATCGGAACCATAGGACTAATAAAGGCGATTAACACCTATAATCCAGATAAGAATATAAAACTTGCGACCTATGCCTCCCGTTGTATCGAGAATGAAATTCTGATGTATTTAAGGCGTAATAATAAAACAAAACTGGAAGTATCAATTGATGAGCCTCTTAACGTGGACTGGGACGGAAACGAACTACTTTTATCCGACATACTTGGAACGGAAGAAGATGTTATTTATCGTAACATTGAAGAAGAAGTGGATCGAAAACTGTTGCGAAAGGCGTTATCTAAGTTATCCGATCGAGAAAGAGTCATTGTTGACTTACGCTTTGGTTTAAATACCGATGATGGCGTTGAACGTACCCAAAAGGAAGTGGCAGATTTACTTGGAATTTCTCAATCTTACATATCTAGATTGGAGAAAAAAATAATTAAAAGACTAAAAAAAGAAATGGTAAGATTCGAATAGATTGGAAATAAATTCTTTTCTTAAACTCGTATAAATAAGAGTCAAAACGTGAATCATTCTATATGAAAATGATATGATTCGGAGGTTTCGATATGGCTCTTTATAAGGTCGAGATATGCGGTGTTAATACATCTAAACTGCCATTATTAAAAAATAGTGAAAAGGAAGAATTGTTTCTCAAAATTTTGGCTGGGGATAAGGAAGCAAGGGAATTATATATTAAGGGAAATCTAAGATTGGTATTATCAATCATACAGAGATTCTCCAATAGCAATGAAAATGTGGATGATTTGTTTCAGATTGGCTGCATCGGATTGATGAAAGCAATTGATAATTTTGATATAACCCAAAATGTAAAATTCTCTACCTATGCGGTTCCAATGATTATAGGTGAAATACGAAGATATCTTAGGGACAATAACGCCATAAGAGTGAGCAGATCCTTAAGGGATACAGCCTATAAAGCGATTTATGCAAAGGAAGCTCTGGTGAAAAAAAATGAAAAAGAGCCAACAATCAATGAAATAGCAGCAGAAATAGGTATCAGTAAAGAGGATATTGTATATGCTCTCGACGCAATTCAAAGTCCAGTATCTCTTTATGATCCTGTCTATGTAGAAGGTGGAGATGCCTTGTACATCATGGATCAGGTTAGTGACAAAAAGAATAAGGAAGAGAATTGGATTGAAGAAATCTCTTTGAAGGAAGCTATGGATAAGTTGACAGCAAGAGAACATAACATTATAAAGCTTCGATTCTTTGAAGGGAAAACACAGATGGAGGTTGCAAAAGAAATTAATATTTCCCAAGCGCAGGTAAGTAGGCTGGAAAAGTCTGCCTTAAAAAATATGAGAAACCATTTAGTATAAAAAATTATTAGAAAAAAACACGGAAAGTAACATTCCTAAAGAGGAGAGTTACCCGTGTTTTTTTGACGTCAAGATTTTGTCAAATTAGTACTTTAATTTGACAAAAATTCTTTGCAAAATTAGAAAAAATGTGTAAAATTAATATGAGACTTCTATAGGAAATTGGTCTCATATTTTAGTGGAATAATAATTAAAAAAATAGTGAAATTGCGAAGGATAAAGACATGGAACTTGCTGTTCAAATTAATTATTATGTTATATTCTGTGTGGAATGTTTTATTTTTTGGAGATTAAATAGTGTTTTAGAACTAAAATATAATAAAAAATATTTAAAATTAGCTATAGTTTTTATGTACATAATATTAGTTTTAAAAAAGCATATTTTTGACTTACCCGAATTAAAGAATTACATGTTTATTGGTACCATAGTTACAATTTCATATTGTTTTATAATAACTATAATCTTAAATAAGAATCCATTGATGCAAAAAGTTATCGTGGTTTTTGTTTTTTTTGCAGTGTTAGCAATAACAGATTTGATTATGTTATTAATTTTAAAAGTTTTTATTGATCTTCCAATCGCAGATGCTTTACAAGATATAAAAAGTACCTACATAATTTTTATATGCAAGTTGTTAACAGAGCTTCTTTTTGAGTGGATTATTAAAAAGCGCACTAGAAAGCAATTCATACATTATTCCTATCTTAATGAGATATCAATTATAGTATTTATGAACTTGATTTTGCTATTAATGACAATTTACATTTTTAGTTATAAAAAAAGTATGGTACAGGATTTGGACTTTATCATATTATTTGTGTTCGTAACCGTTGTAATTATTACAACATATGCTATTTTTATTATCATTCAGCTAGAGAAAAAATCCAAACAGCAAATGGAAACGAAATTAAAGCTTCAGCAATTTGAGTTGGAGATGCAACTAAAAGATGATATTATTAATGTGTCAGATAAGCTACGTAAACTTAGACATGATATGAACAATCATTTTAGCATCATAAAGGCATTTTTGGTTTCAAAAAAATATAAGGATCTGGAAGAATATATTAACTCAATTTATGAAGATGTCGAGATTGCAAATGAGTTAGTCTTAACCAGTAATAAAGCCCTCTCCATTATTATTAACATTAAAAAGAACATTGCTAAAAGCAAAAACATCGAATTTTCTAGTATGTTATTACATTCCGATATAAATATGCTAGATAAAGATATGTGTACGTTAATTGGGAATTTATTAGATAATGCAATAGAAGCTGCTGTAAGTTCTGGTGGTAAAAAGTATATTCAATTAATGATTCAAAGAACAGAGGAAGGTAGTGTTATATCCTGTGAGAATTCATTTAGTTTACGACCGAACTTATCGAAAGGGAAGTTTGTTACTCATAAAGAAAATAGTTGGTTACATGGGCTTGGTGTGGCAAATATTACTGATATTGTAAGCAAATACAATGGGGATGTTAATTTTGAATATGATGATGAGATTTTTCATGTTCGCATTTTGATACCTTCTTAGCAATAATGAAGAATGAATGGACAGTTAAAGGAGAATTACCAATGAAAATAAATATGATTGTCTGTGATGATGAGGGCTTAGCACTAAAGATTAATATTACATATGTAGAGGAATTTATTAAAAAATTCAAGTTAGACGCTAATGTAACAGGTTTTACTAACGGAGAAGCTGTAATTGAGTATATTGAAAATAATGAAATTGATATTATATTTTTGGATATTGATCTAAAGGGATTAAATGGACTTTCTTTAGCTGCTAAAATTCAAAGGAAATATCCCAGAGTTGTAATTATTTTTATTACAGCACATAGAGAATATGCCCTGGAAGCATTTTCGGTGGAAGCCTTTAACTATCTGCTGAAACCGATTGATTTGGAGCGTATGGAGAGAATTTTTAAAAAAGCAATTCTTCAGGTATATGATTTGAAAAATCGTTCGCAAAGAGTGCCATTAATAATTACTGAAGAGAATGTAAAGAGGAAAATTAGTCAAGCAGGAATTCTGTACATTGAGAGGGTAAAATCACAAAGCATTATTGTTACGAAAGCAGTAAACCATTCAGTGTATGAATCCATTACCTCACTGATTGGGAGGTTAGAGAATAATTTTTTACAGATTAATCAAAGTGTAATTGTCAACTTGGAGGAAGTTGAAGCAATTAAAGGAAGTATTGTTAAAATGAAGCAGGGTCAACTTTTCTCCATTGGTCGAACTTATCATAAAAATGTAAAGAAAGTATATATGGAATATCCAAAGGTATAAGGTAAGGTGAAAAGACGAATTAGGCATTGCTTAATTCGTCTTTTTGTGGAATAAAAAACAGGGTTATCTTCGCATACTTATATGAGTGTTTAGATGAAAGTAAGTCAGCAAGGAAAGGTGTGATGTTTTGAAAACCCAAGTGATAAGCGGTAAAAATCAAATTAGAAGTATCGCCTTTGTACTGGTGGTAATGGGAATTACACTTACCGTTTTACTAAGAGAATATTCAGTAAAAGAAATTATCCATGTAATCGAAGGAATACATCCCTTTTATCTAATTGCGGGAGTTTGTATGATGTTTCTATTCGCTGGTTGTCAGGCAATGAATTTCTATATGATTTTAAAAAGCTTAGGTCATACATCTTCCTATAAATATTGTTTGGAATATGCTTATGTCGGTAATTATTTCGGTTCTATAACTCCGGGTGCCACTGGTGGACAACCTGCTCAACTATATTATATGAATAAGGATGAAATTCATGTTGACATCTCTGCAATTACTGTTTTTTTTATGGTATTTATTAGCCAGCTTGGTATCTTATTTTTAGGTGGGATTTTTGCAATACTACGTTATCCGATACTGTCTAATTTAAAGAATTGGATGAAATATCTGTTATTAGCAGGCGGTGCAGTAATTTTTATTCTAACACTTATATTAATTGCACTAATGTTTTTAGGAAAAGTTGTACCCTATATAGGAAATAAAATACTTAAGATATGCATTAAATTAAAAATATTAAAGAACCCAGAAATTGCAAAAGCGAAGATGGAAGCATTTATCTTATCTTACCATGAAAAATCTAAGGTATTATTAAAACATCCGGAGCTTTTTATAAAGGTATTTATACTTACAATACTTCAATGGTTTGCTTATTACATGGTAGCTTATCTTGTTTATTTAAGCTTTGGCTATCGAGAACACAGTGCTCTTGATTTAATCTCAGGGCAAGCAATGATTAATATAGCAGTTGCAGCAGTTCCAGTGCCAGGATCTGTTGGAATTGCGGAAAAAGCATATTTGATGTTATTTGGTCAATTTTATTCCCTAACGGAGCTACCATCCGCAATGATACTTAGCCGCATGATTAATTTTTATTTACCTCTGATCATCAGTTTTTTAGTATACTTGCTAATACATTTTCGTATGGTAAAGAAAAGGAAACAGTAAGCACCGCAGTTGCCAAATTTGCTCTGGAATAGTATAATTGATAAAAATCATGGAAACTAGGAGGGTAAGGCCGATGCAAGATTTAAAAAACAAAGCAAAAAAAATGTATCAAGTAAATGGGAAAAACTATATCTTCTATGATATAAAGTCACTGGATAAGAATGGCAGTTTAATTGCAAAGTTACCGTATTCTATTCGGATTTTACTGGAATCTGCTCTTCGTCAATGCGACGGATATAATATAAAGGAAGAACATGTTAAAGCAATAGCAAAGTGGAGCAAAGAGCAAAAAGGCGAAGAAGAGGTGCCTTTTAAACCTGCTAGAGTTATCCTGCAGGATTTTACAGGTGTTCCAGCAGTGCTGGATCTTGCCTCCATGAGAGCTGCAATTGTGGAAGAAAATTTGTTACAGGAGCATCAAATAGATAAGAATACTGTGTTATCGGAATTCATTCATAAGATTAATCCAGAAGTAGCAGTGGATCTGGTAATTGATCATTCTGTCCAAGTAGATCAATATGGTAATTCAGAAGCTTTTGATATTAATCAAAAACTTGAATTTGAGCGGAATCAGGAGCGTTACCAATTCTTAAACTGGGCACAGAAGGCATTTGAACATTTTACTGTCGTGCCTCCTTCTACAGGTATAGTTCATCAAGTTAACTTGGAGCATCTGGCGAGTGTAGTGATTGAAGCGGAAGGAGAGGAGGGAATACTGCTCTATCCGGATTCTCTTGTTGGAACTGATTCGCATACTACAATGGTTAATGCACTTGGTGTCCTTGGCTGGGGTGTTGGAGGAATTGAAGCAGAAGCGGGTATGCTCGGTCAACCCTCCTATTTTCCTATGCCTGAGGTAATTGGAGTTCGACTTACTGGAGAGCTTAAGGCTGGTGCAAGTGCAACAGACCTGGCACTTCGGGTAACGCAGGTTTTAAGACAAAAAGGAGTTGTAGGCCGTTTTGTTGAATACTTTGGAACAGGTATGAAAAAGCTTTCCTTAGCAGATCGTGCTACAATTGCAAATATGGCACCGGAATATGGTGCAACCTGTGGCTTTTTCCCGGTAGATGAGGAAACCCTAGGATATCTTGAATTAACAGGCAGAACGAAGGAACATATTGAAGTGGTAAGGGACTACTTGAATCGTAATTCTATGTTGTTGAATTATGAGGAAGAGCCGGAGTATACACAAGTTATCGATCTGGACCTAAGTACAATACGATCCGCTCTTTCTGGTCCAAAGCGTCCGCAGGACTATATATTGCTGGATGAGATGAAAGAAGAATTCGTGAAGTCCATTACAGCTCCGATGGGAAATCAAGGGCATGGATTAACTAAAGATGCATTTGAGAAAAAAGCTGATATTGTACTCAAAGATGGAAGAAAAAGTACCCTGACCACAGGTTCAGTTGTCATTGCTTCGATTACTTCCTGTACCAATACCTCCAATCCAACCGTTATGTTAGGTGCGGGACTATTAGCAAAGAAGGCAGTTGAAAAGGGGTTATCTGTTCCTGCTCATGTTAAGACCTCTCTTGCTCCAGGTTCTAAAGTAGTATCGGCTTATTTACAAAATGCAGATCTTCAAAAATATTTAGACAAACTTGGTTTTCAAATAATCGGATATGGTTGTGCTACCTGTATTGGAAATTCTGGACCCTTACTTCCAGAGATATCAGAAGCAATTACGGAACAGGACTTACTTGTCACCTCAGTACTTTCGGGTAATCGCAATTTTGAAGGAAGAATTCACTCACAAGTGAAAGCGAATTATTTGGCATCACCAATTCTTGTGGTAGCTTATGCCTTGGCAGGTACAGTAAATATTGATCTGACAAGGGAGGCAATAGGGGAAGATATGTATGGAACCCCGGTTTATTTAAAAGATATCTGGCCAACGTCAAAGGAAATTGAGGAGTTGGTACATCAATATATTAAACCAGAGTTATTTAAAAAAGAATATGCCTCAATATATAAGAGCAATGAGTTATGGAATGATATTCAATCCAACAATCAAAAATTGTACCAATTTGATGAAACTTCAACGTATATTCAAAAACCACCGTTTTTCCAAAAATTATCGAAGCACCCGAATAAAATAAGTAGTTTAAATGGATTGAGAGTGTTAGCTGTCTTTGGTAACTCGGTTACAACAGATCACATTTCTCCGGCTGGCTCTATCGGTAAGAATACACCAGCAGGAAAGTTCTTGTTGGCGCATGGTGTAGATAGTAAGGACTTTAATACTTATGGTTCCAGACGAGGGAATCATGAAGTAATGATGAGAGGAACCTTTGCGAATATTCGTATTAGAAATCAGATAGCACCTGGTACGGAAGGTGGATTTACGGTGCATTGGCCATCCAAGGAAGTTATGCCAATCTATGATGCTTGTATGAAATATCAGGAACATGGTACCGGGCTTATTGTAATTGCAGGTAAAGACTATGGAATGGGATCTTCTCGTGACTGGGCAGCAAAAGGACCTAATTTACTGGGAGTGAAAGCCGTCATAGCAGAGAGTTTTGAGCGAATCCATCGTTCAAACTTAGTAATGATGGGTGTTCTTCCGCTTCAATTCCTGGAGGGTGAGAATGCAGAAACTCTTGGTTTATCGGGAGAAGAGACCTTTGAGATTAAAATCTCAGATCAGGTGAAACCTAGAGAGGTAATAACGGTAACTGCCTGGAGTAGTGATGATGCGATTACAGAATTTAAAGTTCTTGTACGTTTTGATTCTGAAGTGGATGTAGATTATTATCGACATGGTGGTATTTTACCAATGGTGTTAAGGCAGAAGATAGAACAATAAATAATGAAAGGGGCTGTTGTAACCTGTTGTAACAGCCCCTTTTTCGAGCTTATGAATGTGGTCTCAATCTGTTTAATTTAGACGAGCTTCAACTCCAGGCGCGCCAGCTCCAGGCAACCCATGATTCCTTGCTTATCTGCCAACGAGGCAGGTACAATATAGTCTTTTAAATTGTTTATCTCAGGAGTGTTTAAATACCCATTTAATAGATGTTTCACTTGGTTGCGGATTAATGGAAATAGTTGCAGCTGGTGCATTACACCACCACCCAAAACGATTTTTTCAGGTGATAAGGTAAGAATATATCCCATAAGCGCTTGTGCTATGTAAAAAGCTTCCATTTCCCAAACTTTATCATTTTCTGATAATTCTACTGCTTTATGTCCCCAGCGTTTTTCAATTGCTGGACCGCTGGCAAGCCCTTCGAGGCAGGTGTTATGATACGGACATATCCCTTCAAAGGAATCTTCCTTGTGTCTATTGATTAAAACATGTCCTGCTTCGGGATGCAGCATACCATGCAAAAGACTTCCGTTTATAAAAACTCCAGCACCAACACCGGTTCCAATCGTTAAATAAAGTCCAGAATTTAAGCCTTTCATACATCCAAAGGTCACTTCACCCAGTGCAGATGCATTCACATCTGTATCAAAACCAATTGGAATATCAAGTTCTTTCTGTAAAACCCCAACAAGATCATAATTAACCCATGCCAATTTCGGTGTTGAGGTTATATATCCATATGTTTTTGAAGTGCGATTTAAATCAATTGGACCGAAACTGCCAATGCCAAGAGCTTTAATTGACTTGTTTTTAAAATATTCGATTATTCTTTTTGTGGTTATTTCAGGTGTTACTGTTGGTATTTCAATTTGCTCTTCAATATTCCCTGACTCATCTCCAATTGCTAATACCATTTTTGTTCCGCCAGCTTCCAATGCACCTAATAACATAACAAAACCTCCTTGTTTATTACTCCTTCTTAACTATTATATGTAATTTTTTTATAAAGTTAAAGTAATACTTCAGAACCAGCTCAAAAACTGCGGTTTCCTTACTGTTTGGATCTCGCCAAACGTAAATATATGACAAGATGAAACGACTTTTCGTTTCATCTTGTATAAAAATTATCCTTAGAAAGCAAGCTTTCACGGCTAATTTTATAGATTTTGCTTCGTAAGAACCAAGCTCGAAAACCTGCGGTTTCCTAGCTGTTTGGCTTTCGTCAAACATAAATCTATAAATATTACCCTTAGAAAGCAAGCTTTCACGGCTAATTTTTATAGATTTTGCTTGGTTCTGAACATATACAAATTGTTATTATTCTTTGTGGACACTGCATAGAATATAGAAAGGAAGTAGGAGCCAGCAGTTAGAAAAATGATTGCCTTTATGAAGAGGATGATAATTAATTTAAAAAATATAAGTGTTGTGAAAATAATAAGGGGAACAAAAATAAGCGGGGAAGAAAATAAAGTTATGTTTCGGATACAAACATTATTCTTTGGAACTGCTACAATGTTAGTCATACTTTTTGCATTCTCTGTCTTTGGGTACAAACATGAGGTGACGATTGAAACCTCATCTAATTCCATGGATGAGAAGGATATCATATCAACCTATTATAAAAAGAATGGAGTAGTTGCAAGATATCCAACCTTTGTAGGTGGTGGAACAGAGAAGGCAATCAGTGAATGGAACAGGTTGATCAGTGAAGATTTTAAACGAATACTAGATATCTATTCTTTTCAACCTTTTCCGGAGCTCACGCAGGCCCCAACTGACTCTGTTCCTACTATTTTAAATATAAATTATGAGTTGATGGTAAATAATCCTACAATATTCAGTGTTTTGTATCGAGCTGCTTTTCACAGCAGTTTTTCCGCTTATCCAACAGAATTAGTCTATACCACCAATATTGATAAGGATAAGAATACTAAGCTGCAACTAAAAGATGTTGTAAAACTGGATAAAGAATTTGTTGAGAATTTTCGAACCTGGGATTTTATTTTATTTGAGAATGACAATGAAGAACTAAGAAAGGCAGTAAAAGACTATTTGGCTGGTCTCAGTGACGAGGAGTTACTTCGTGGGTTTTTACAGGCTGATCAAATTAACTCTAAAAATAGTTTTGGTATCTATAGTTATTATAGACCTAATTCTATGGGGATCAGCTTAAGTGTTCCGCATTATATTGGAGATCATGTAGAATTTGAAAGAGAATATTCCAAATTAGAAAAGTATTTAAAGCCTGGCTTTAAAGTACCAGGCAGTAAATAAGCATTAAGCTGCTTCTAACTACAACATATACAATTAAATTATCGTATATGTTGTAGTTAGAAGCAGCTTAATATAATAGATGGAGCCAATTATGTATACACTAATATTTTTTTTAACTCATCCATAAAGGTTTCAACATCTTTAAATTCACGATATACAGATGCGAACCTTACATATGCTACAGGATCAAGATTTTTTAACTTATTCATAAGGATTTCTCCAATAATGTGGCTAGGAACTTCTTTATCCTCACGATTAAAAATCATTGTTTCAACTTCATCAACAAGTGCTGTAATCTGATCAATGGAAATAGGTCTTTTATGACAGGATCTAAAAACTCCTGCTTCTATTTTTGAACGGTCATACGGTTCACGATTATTATCTTTTTTTATCACGACAAGGGGGATTGTTTCTACCTTTTCGTATGTAGTAAATCTACGATTGCATTCATCGCATTGTCTACGTCTGCGAATGGAATTATTCTCGTCAGCTGGTCTGGAATCAATTACCCTAGTGTTGTCTTTACTGCAAAACGGGCATTTCATGAAAAAATCCTCCTAATAGGTTCAGTAAATCCATCGAAAGATAAAGAATTTTCTGATATTTTCTTATATATTATGATTATAAGGGAAGAAACTCCATGAGGTCAAGAAATATATTACAATTCGTAAAAACTAACTTGTATAATTATCTGTTCTAAATGCATTTTACCAGACATTTTTCAATATCTATATCTACAAGGATGATATCGACTCCAATTTGCTTGATATGTGCACAGCTTATTACATAATCATGGTCACGACCTAAGATACCCCAAACCTTACATGGGCCTGGGACAATAATATGTGTAATATGTCCAGTACATATATCGAACTCAATATCACAAACAAAGCCTAACCGCATACAGTCTCTGCAGTTTATGACTTCCTTTTCCCTAAGCTCACAAATGCGCATATAATACCTCCATTTCATATAATATTACGTTCTGATACTTGAGACATTATAATTAATAACCCTATCATAGCTTGATTGTAATTATGATGGACATAGTATCAAATAGATATCTTGGTTTATTATATGCACATAACTTGACTAACTCTAATGCTTTGAAAGCAAGTTTCGATATTTATAAATTTATCTTAGGAAGCAAGCATTCGCAGTTGATTATGATATAATCTGCTTAACTCTAAACAACTTCAAATTATTTATGGTTGAGTTTCTTCATATTATATAACATATAAAATAGAGATAACAAAGTGCGACTGGAAAAGGTCTTATTTTTAGACCTATATATTACAATAAATGCACTAGGTAAGTTGCATAATAATTGACTAAAAAAGCGACATTACTTACAAAGATAAAAACTTGCTTGTCAGTAAATTCCAAACTTGGTATACTTTAATTTAAGCAAATGATTCCTTCATTGTAGAGAGACAAGGAAGGAGAAAACATGTTTAGCAAAGCGTATTGTGCTGCAATTCATGGTATTGATGGTATTATTGTCTCAGTTGAGGCAGATGTTAGTGATGGTCTTCCTATTTTTGAAATGGTTGGCCTTTTGGGATCGGAGGTTAAAGAAGCAAGAGAGCGGGTACGAATAGCTCTTAAGAATTCTGGTTATCTTTTACCCGCAAAAAGAATTACTGTTAATTTATCACCTGCGGATATTCGCAAGGAAGGAACTGTTTTTGATCTCGCAGTAGCGATTGCTATTCTTATGGCCTTTGGCCATCTAACCGAGGAACATCTAAAAGATGTCTTAATCATCGGAGAACTCAGCTTAAATGGTAATGTTAATCGAGTTAATGGAGTCCTGCCTATTGTTTTGTGTGCAAAAGAGCAGGGCTTTAGAAAGTGTATCGTTCCAAGAGAAAATGCTGCTGAAGGCGCAGTAATCAGCGGAATTGAAATCTATGGAGTGAACAGTCTTAATGAGGCTGTGGAATTGTTAAACAAAAAGGCTAATCCAAAACCGGATGAGGTGGATATCAACACAATTTTTTCACAAAACAAGCAGGATGATGCACCTGATTTTTCAGAAGTGGCGGGACAGGTAGCTGCAAAACGTGCGATTGAAATTGCTGTATCGGGGATGCATAACATTCTGATGATTGGACCACCAGGTTCGGGAAAAACTATGCTGGCAAAACGTATACCAAGTATTATGCCCGAACTATCTTTTGAAGAGAGTATGGAGTTATCTAAGATATATAGTATCGCCGGCTTAATGGAAAAAAGAGCTTTGATTGCAGCCAGGCCTTTTCGAAACCCCCATCATACCATTACAACAACCGCTTTAGTAGGTGGAGGTATATCTCCAAGACCTGGTGAAATCAGCTTGGCGCATCATGGTGTATTGTTTCTCGATGAACTTCCCGAATTTCAAAAGAATACAATTGAAGTGCTTCGTCAACCACTGGAGGATAAAGCTGTAACCATTGCGAGGCTTAGTGGTTCCTACCGTTATCCAGCAGGATTTATGCTCGTGGCGGCGATGAACCCCTGTGGCTGTGGATATTATCCTGATCGTAATCGGTGTAACTGCTCGATTCCATATGTAAAAAGATATTTGGGTAGAATATCACAACCACTTTTGGACCGCTTTGATATCTGTATTGAAGCCATGCAAATGAATTACAAGGATCTGCAAGTTCAATCAAAACAGGAAAGTTCAAATGAGATTCGAGCACGTGTCAGTAAAGCAAGAGAAATACAATTGGATCGATATAAAAAGCAGAATATATATTTTAATTCACAGTTAACACCTAGTATGATTAAAAAGTATTGCAAATTAGAAGCAAAAGAACAAGCATTATTAGAGGAAGCATTTATTAAAATGAATTTAAGTGCCAGAGCATATCATCGAATCTTAAAGGTAGCAAGAACAATTGCAGATTTAGACGATAGCGAAGTGATTTCAACAAAGCATATTAGCGAGGCTATTTGCTACCGCAGTATGGATCAAAAATATTGGGGAGAATAAATACAACCCTCAAAGTATGATAGTTTGAATGTTTGTGGTTTATACTGTACTGGTGCCACGGAAAGACAAGGGATGTTATGACTATAGAAGAATATCGGTTTTGGTTAGGTAATATTAATAAAATAGGTATTAAGAAAATCAACCTGCTTTTACAAGTTTTTGTTAGTGCAGAAGGTATTTATCATGCGAAGAAAGAGGATTTGGAATTATTTAAGAAGGAATGTTGCCCAGGAAATTTAAGATTCAATGATAGTGATATTAACGCTATCTGCGAAAGCAGAAATCCAGAAAAAATCATAGAAAATTATAATAAACTAAAAGAAAAGGGGATTTCCTATATATCTAAGGAGGACGAGCTTTATCCCAGTAAGTTACGCAATGTTTTTGATGCTCCGTATTCACTGTTTTATAAAGGCAGGCTCCCAAGGGAAGGAGAGAAAATTCTTGCAATTGTTGGAGCGAGAGAATGTTCAAATGGTGGAAGGGAGATAGCAAGATACTTTGCAGCAGCGGTTGCAAAAGAGGGGATTTCAGTTATCAGTGGACTCGCAAGAGGAATAGATACACATGCACATGAAGGATGCTTAAGTGCTGGGGGAGTTACCTATGGCATTCTTGGTAGTGGTATCGATATTTGCTATCCAAGAGAAAATATTGGACTATATATGGAAATGCAAAAAATCGGTGGCATAATCTCTGAATATGGACCGGGAGTCCAACCCTATGCAGGTAATTTTCCTATGCGCAATCGTATTATCAGTGCTTTAAGTGATCGAATTTTAATCGTGGAAGCGAAGAATAAAAGTGGTTCCTTAATAACGATTGACCTGGGATTGGAACAAGGAAAGGACATCTATGCAATACCTGGGAGAATTACGGACCAGTTAAGCGGTGGTTGTAATAATTTAATAAAAATGGGGGCAAAATTAGTTACACAACCTCAGGATATCTTAGAAGATTATATTTTAGAATATAAGCAATCTTTACCAAATTTGAAAAAAATTAATAATCTGCTTGAATTGAATGAGAAAATAGTGTATGCTTCACTATGTTTGGAGCCGAAACATGTAAATGATATAGCGTCAGAGACCGGATTTACAATTGATATACTGATGGAACAGCTGTTGCAGCTTGAACTTAAAGGCTATATCAAACAGACTAGGAAGAATTATTATATTACGCAGGAGATGATGCTGAATTAAATTTCTGCGAGACAAGGTAATTATTCCCATGTAAGTATCATTATTTTGAAGAGTTTCATAGTATACATTGAATCAGAAGAGCATTTATATCTGAAATAAAAGGAATAATTATTTATATTAACATAGAAATGAGGTTTTCATATGCCAAAAAATCTTGTTATCGTGGAATCACCGGCGAAAGCCAAGACCATAAAGAAATTTTTGGGAGCTAATTACGAAGTGCTTGCTTCCAACGGCCATGTTAGGGATTTGCCAAAAAGTCAAATGGGTGTTGATATTGAGCACGATTATGAGCCTAAGTATATTACTATACGAGGAAAGGGTGACTTACTTGCTAAACTCCGTAAGGAAGTGAAAAAGGCAGATAAGGTATATCTTGCAACTGACCCTGACCGTGAAGGAGAAGCAATCTCCTGGCATCTTAGCCATACATTAAAATTAGAAGATAAAGATTCAAGCAGAATAAGCTTTAACGAAATTACAAAGAATGCAGTCAAGTCCTCAATCAAACAGGCAAGACCAATTGATATGGGGCTGGTGAATGCGCAACAAGCAAGAAGAGTACTGGATCGTATGGTGGGTTATAAAATTAGTCCGCTCCTATGGGAAAAAGTAAAACGAGGCTTAAGTGCCGGTAGAGTCCAATCCGTAACGTTGCGTATCATCTGTGATAGAGAAGATGAGATTAATGCCTTTGTACCAGAAGAATATTGGAATTTGGAGGCGGAGTTTGAACTAAAAGGAAAGAAGAAACCCCTTGTGGCTAAATTCAGTTCCTCTAAGAAAGAAATCCGTTCTGAAGCTGAAATGAATGAGGTATTAAGTAATCTTAATAACGCAGAGTTTCGTGTAAAAGAAATTAAACGTGGTGAGCGTATCCGTAGAGCGCCACTTCCATTTACAACCAGTACCCTTCAGCAGGAAGCTTCCAAGGTGCTAAATTATTCTACTCAGAAGACCATGCAACTTGCACAGCAATTATATGAAGGTGTGGATATTAAAGGTCATGGTACCGTTGGTTTAATCACTTATTTACGTACGGATTCCATTCGTATCAGTGATGAGGCAGATACTGCAGCAAAGGAATATGTAAAGGTAAAGTTCGGTGCAGATTTTGTTGCAACTGATGAGAATCAGGGTCGTACTGGTAAGAAGATTCAAGATGCACATGAAGCAATTCGTCCAACTTATATTGAGTTTAGTCCGAGTGACATTAAGGAATCTTTAAGTAGGGATCAATTTAGACTTTATCAATTGATTTGGAAAAGATTTGTTGCTAGTAGAATGCAATCAGCAAAATATGAAACCAATACAATTAAAATAGAAGCGAATGATTATCGATTCTCCGCATCGGCATCTAAATTAATATTTGAAGGCTTTATGAGCGTTTATACACAAGAGGAAGAAGAGGAAGAAGCTGGTGTAGCATTTGACGGTCTTAAGGAAGGTGAAACATTAACTTTACTTCAATTATTAAAGAGTCAGCATTTTACACAACCTCCAGCACATTATACAGAAGCTTCGCTTGTAAAAACCTTAGAAGAGTTAGGCATTGGCAGACCAAGTACCTATGCACCTACAATTACAACGCTAATTGCCAGAAGATATGTTGCGAAAGAAAATAAGAATCTCTATATTACTGAGATGGGCGAGGCAGTAAATAGAATTATGAAATTAGCATTTCCAACTATCGTAGATGTTAATTTTACAGCAAATATGGAATCACTACTTGACTGCGTTGAAGATGGTACCGTTAATTGGAAAACAGTTGTGAGTAACTTCTATCCGGATTTAAAGGAAGCTGTAGATAATGCACATGCTGAACTTGATCAGATACAGATTGATGATGAAGTTACAGAGGAAATATGTGAACTTTGTGGTAAAAATATGGTGGTTAAATATGGACCTCATGGTAGGTTCTTAGCCTGTCCTGGTTTTCCGGATTGTAAGAATACGAAACCATATTTAGAAAAAATTGGTGTGGCGTGTCCAAACTGTGGCAGCGATATTGTTCTAAGAAAAACCAAAAAGGGTAGAAAATACTATGGATGTATTAATAACCCTGATTGTGATTTTATGACATGGCAAAAACCCTCCAGTTCCAGTTGTGAAAAATGTGGTGGAATTGTCTTAGAAAAAGGAAATAAATTAGTATGTGAGAACCCAAAATGTGGTAATGTAGCAAACATGGCGAAATAAAACAAGTTCTATACTGTCTAAAATAATTTATAAGTATATAAAATTACGAAAATAATGTGAAATTATCAATTAATGTGAGTCAAAACTCAGAAAAGAGTATTGTTTTTGAGAATAAGTTATGATAAAATCTAAAAGGTAATACAATTAAGTGTATAACTTATTGTATTGCCTTTATTCATGACAACAGATTTCTACATAATATGAAATTTGTTAGATACGCGTAGGGAACGCGTAAAGCAGACCGGAGTAACTCATAATTGGAGTTTCTTTCGGTTTCTATCTTTAAGTGGATAAATATATGGGTGCTATAAGGGAAAAGTGAGCCGGGAGGATCTATGGAATGAGCGTACAGTTATTGGATAAAACAAGAAAGATAAACAATCTGCTGCATAATAATAATTCGCATAAGGTTGTTTTTAATGACATCTGTGTGGTTTTAAGCGAAATACTTGCATCGAATGTTTTAGTGATTAGTCGAAAGGGAAAAGTACTTGGTTTAAAAAATCGCAACGATATCATTGAAATAAAAGAACTGATTAAAGACGCTGTAGGTCGACATATAGACGGACTCTTGAATGAACGCCTTTTAAATATTTTATCTACAAAGGAAAATGTAAATCTAAGAACACTAGGTTTTGAATTTGATAATGTAGATACCTATCATGCGATTATTACACCTATTGATATTGCAGGTGAGAGATTAGGAACGTTATTCTTATATAAATCAGGTCTTCAATATACATTGGATGATATCATTCTTAGTGAATATGGAACAACAGTAGTAGGGTTAGAGATGATGCGTTCTGTGAATGAAGAGAATGCGGAAGAAAATCGTAAGGTTCAGATTGTAAAATCAGCCATTAGTACTTTATCCTTTTCAGAACTTGAAGCGATTACCCATATTTTTGAAGAATTAAAAGGTAATGAGGGGATTCTGGTTGCTAGTAAGATAGCAGACAGAGTTGGAATAACAAGATCAGTGATTGTAAATGCGCTTCGTAAATTTGAAAGTGCAGGTGTTATTGAATCTAGATCCTCTGGTATGAAGGGGACTTACATTAGAGTTTTAAATGACGTAGTATTTGATGAATTAAATAATATGAATCATATTTCATAAAGATAAAAGGACTTATTAGCGCAAAAGGATTTGTGGGAGTTGCCTCCTGTAAGTCCTTTTTTTATATACTAGGAAATTCCTCGGAATTTCCTAGTATATAAAAAGCCCTTTGGGCTAATGATGCGCAGCTACGCGCGCGGAACAAAAGGTGTGCTTTAAAAATGTTTGAACGCGAGAGTGTGCATAGCACATTTTGTTCTTCATCACAAGTGAAATGAATTGTCGAATTATCTGCATATGACGGTATATGAATAGTGAAACAAGTATCAGCCTTGCTGATATTTTTACACCTAAAAGTAGGAATTAATATGTTTGGAATAGGTATACAGAACTATTATATTTTTACATAATTCCACAAGGTTTAGTATTATTCTACTAATTTTTCAAATACATCTTGTGTTTTTCGAAATATTTATTATAATGTTTATAGGATGGAAAGGAGTAATGATATGATAGGCTCTAATGCATTTAACTACATTAACGTACTGGATAAAGCAGCTGATGCAAGCTGGAAACGTAATGAATTAATCGTTAACAATATAGCGAATGTGGACACCCCTGGCTATAAACGTAAGGATATTCAATTTGAAACATATCTTCATAGTGCTTTGATGGGAGATGGGTCTCTTGATCAAAGGGTTGCAGGTGCCGATCTTGATAAATTGGATGCAACCGTATACACAGACTATGCGCAAGCCAGTTATCGACTAGATGGTAACAATGTTGATATTGATACAGAATCAGCGAATTTAGCTGAAAATCAAATCAGATATAACGCTTTGTTAGATTCGATGACACAGGAATTCAATCGAATAAAAGCGGTACTTGCACGATAAAAAATGAAAGAACTTCTATAGGATAAAAGCTTTTTTGAAAATAAAATGACAATTGTGACAAAGAAATAATTTTGGAGGGATCGATATGTCCATAATGAGTGGAATGAATGTCAGTGCCAGTGGTATGACGGCTCAAAGACTACGTCTGGATATCATATCACAGAACATTGCCAATGTGAACACAACCAGAGATGAGGATGGTAATGTATATAGAAGAAAGACTGTCGTTTTTTCTGAAAAGGATGCCACACCATTTGGTGATATACTAATGAAAACAGCTGGCGGAGTAAGCAACGGTGTTAAAGTAACTGAAATTGTAGAAGACACTGATGCAGAAATGCGAAAAGTATATGATCCTTCCCATCCGGATGCGGATGAAGATGGTTATGTAACTTACCCGAATGTTAATATTGTACAAGAGATGACGGATATGATTGATGCGAGCAGATCCTATGAAGCGAACGTAACAGCCTTTAACGCTACAAAGAACATGGCGATGAAAGGCCTTGAAGTAGGCAAGTAATATATAATTAAATAAATATATTAATTTAAGGTTGTATACAAAAGGCAAATACAAAAGGGTTGTGGCTTATGATGCCATAATGGAGGTTAAGAATGAATATTGCATCTATTAATAATATCGGTCAGTTAGGTAAATTGGGTGTCAATTCTTCAGCTGCAGTCGGTAGTAGTGATAATAGCTTTGATAGTATATTTAAATCGGCTTTGAATTTAGTTAAGGAAACAAATGATTATACAAATGCGGCACAGGAAGCCGAAACCTCCTATGCGCTTGGTCTTACGGATAGTACACATGACCTACAGGTTGCTCAACAGAAAGCAAACTTAGCATTACAATATACGGTAGCAATACGCAATAATGTAATGGATGCCTATAAAGAGATTATGAACCTGCAGTTTTAAATATAGGTAATCATGCGAAGAGGAGTTTAGGGGAATGGCTGATAGAGCGAAGCAATTACTGAAACAGCTTTTGGATATTTGGAATAAATATACCACAAAGCAGAAGACAATTATAATCAGTGTTGTTTGTGTGGTTATTCTTGCTTTTGCATTATTAATTACATTAATGCAAAGGACAGAATATGAAAAACTTACAATTGCTGAAACTCCAAAAGATGCAAGTGATATTGTGACTTTGTTAGAAAACGAAGGAATAACACATAAGGTTGGTAAAGATAATTTAACTATTTATGTAGATACAGAACAAAAGACAGATGCTGTTTTTTTAATGGCAAGTAATGATATGCCGTCCACCGGAATTGCGATTGAGGAATTGTTTAACAATGGTTTAGGTACAACAAATTATGATCGTACCTTAAAGGTGAATTTATATTTTCAACAACAGATTCGTAACAGTATTTTGAAAATGGAAGGCATTGAAGGTGCAGAGGTAACTTATCTGCCTAATGAAGATAAGGACTCGATTCTCTCTGCGGCAAAAGATACCAGTGCAAGTGTAACGCTAACCATAAACGATGATTTTAAAACATCCACAGCACAAACGATTGCAGAGGTGGTTGCAGCAGTCATTGGTAATGAGAAACCGGATAGTATTAAAGTAGCTGATCAGTATGGTAATCTGTTATACGGCGGTGGAGATGATTTGTACTCCGGAAGTGCCAACAGTATGGCTGATTTTAAAGAACGTTTAAGAAATACCTTTATTAACAATCTCTATATGGGTGTAATTAATTACGGCTTCGAAAACGCAGTAATTATGCCGAATCTGGATATTAATATGGATAAAGCAGAGGAGCTTTTTACAGAGTATTTGCCTGCTGATGGGCAGGAACAAGGACTTTTGAGCAGTAGCTATACCTACAGCTCCGAGAATGCAGGGGCTTCTGGGGGAGTGCCAGGAACTGACTCAAACGATGAGACCACTTATGGTGTAGATACCTCTTCAACCACTGGTAATGTTGAAATTGAAGACAATAAATACTTACCAAACTCCAGAGTTACAAATATTGAACGTGAAGTAGGAGTGGTGAATAAAGAAAACTCCTCTATTTCCATTGTCTTAACCAGAGGGAAAACTTATCACGAAGAAGATTTGCAAACACAGGGACTTTTAGACAATACAACCTTTGAAGAATATGCTGCTGCAAATAGTGAGCGTATTAAACTTGAAGCAGATGAGGATTTGTTTTCGTTAGTTTCGAATGCAACGGGTATTGCGACTGGTAATATTACAATAACTGCATTTGAACAACCGGTATTTATACCTGAGGTAGTAGTAGAAAGAAACTGGACGGATTATTTACAAATTATATTGGCAGTCCTAATCGTTGCTTTATTATTGTTTGTAGTATTTCGTGGAGTTAAACCTGTTGAGGTTACAGAACTTGAGCCAGAGTTGTCTGTGGAACAATTATTGGCAACGACAAAAGAAAATCAGACAATTGAGGATATTGAATTTAATGAAGTATCCGAAGTTCGTCGTATGATAGAGAAGTTTGTAGATGAGAAGCCAGAGGCAGTAGCCCAGCTTCTGCGTAATTGGCTGAATGAGGATTGGAGCTAGGTTGTAGATATTAAGAAAGGCATGGTATTTATATGGCTAAGAATAGTGATATTTCAGGAATACAAAAAGCCGCTATACTATTAATCTCCTTAGGTCCCGAGCGTTCGGCAAATATTTTTAAACATCTTAAGGAAGATGAAATTGAAACGATGACTCTTGAAATTGCAAATACAAGAAGTATTTCGCCTTCAACAAAAGATCAGGTGTTAGATGAGTTTTACGAGATATGTCTGGCACAGCAATATATTGCAGAAGGCGGTATTGCCTATGCAAAAGAGCTCCTTGAGAAAGCACTGGGTGTTGATAAGGCAAAGGATGTTATTGGTAAGCTTACTGCTTCCTTACAGGTTCGTCCGTTTGAATTTGTACGAAAGACAGATGCGTCGCAGTTGCTTAACTTTATTCAGGATGAACATCCGCAGACCATTGCATTAATCTTATCCTATCTATCTCCGGGACAGGCATCTACAATTATATCATCCTTGGCACCTGATAAACAGGCAGATGTTGCAAAACGTATTGCGCAGATGGATCGAACCTCGCCGGATGTTATTAAAGAAGTGGAGAAGGTGCTGGAAAGAAAGCTTGCTTCCTTAGTAAATCAGGATTACACCATTGTTGGTGGCGTGGACTCCATCGTAGAGATATTAAATACAGTGGACCGTGGTACAGAGAAGCATATTATGGAGACCCTTGAAATTGAGGAACCAGAGTTAGCAGATGAAATTAGAAGAAAAATGTTTGTATTTGAAGATATTCTTAGTCTTGATGATAAATCGATCCAAAGAGTTCTTCGTGAAGTGGATAACAACGAACTTGCTGTTGCACTTAAAGGTTCTAATGAGGAAGTTCAGACCGTTATCTTTAATAACTTATCAAAACGTCTTGCAGCTATGATAAGAGAGGATATGGACTTTATGGGACCTGTACGTCTTAAAGATGTGGAAGAGGCACAGCAGAAGATTGTTAATATTATTAGAAAATTAGAAGATTCCTCAGAGATTATTATATCGAGAGGCGGAGGTGACGAGATAGTTGTCTAATATGATTAAAGCGTATTCTGTACGCTACGATGAAGCGGCTAAGACAATTGATACTCATTTGCGTATAGATAAAGAGATAGAGGAACATAAGAATTCAATTTTTGCGGTTTTTCCGCCTCAGACAGATGGGTTTGTCGATGGTTTTGTTGAGGGGATAAAGGCTGTTGTTGTGGAGACTGTTCCATCTCTTGAAGAACAACATGCCATAAGTGCTGAAACTCGGGAGCAATCTAGAATAGAAGCAACGCAGCTAATTGAGCAAGCAAAAATAGAAGCGGAACAAATAAAACAGAAGGCCTATGCAGAAGCAGAGCGCAAAGGATATGAAGCTGGTAATCTAAAGGCAAAAAATGAACTACAGCAAATGCAAGCACAGTATGCAGCAAAAGAAGAACAGCTGATGAATGCATATACAGAAAAAGTGGAAGCATTGGAGCCTTTTATGGCTAATCTGATTGCGAGCTTAATAGAAAAGCTCATAGGAGTTATTGTGAAAGATAAAGAAGACATTATAATTTATCTTATTAATCGTGCAGTAAGGGATTTCGATAAACAAAAGGAATATGTGATAAAAGTTTCAAAAGAAGATTATGAGTACTTAAACGAACGTAAACATCTTCTTATGGATGCAGTTGGTCGTGAAGTGGATATTAATCTTGTGGAGGACTATACACTGGCTAAAAATCAATGTTTCATTGAGACAGAGAGTAAAATTATTAACTGCAGTTTGGATTTGCAATTACAGAATCTAATAACGGATTTAAAGTTGATGAGTAGTGTTTAATGGCAATTAACTCCTTAAGAGCCGGACTTCAGTAATTAATCATATGATCCGATATAGTTAAGTAACAACCTAAATTGTAGTAAAGGCAGGTAAGAATGATCGATATCAATTTCGATAAATACAGGCAACTACTTGATAAATCCTATGTACAGGAAATTGGTAAGGTTGTAAAAATGGTTGGTCTTACATTGGAAGCATCTGGTCCAAGTGCCAATTTGAATGATGTTTGTTATATCACAGGGTCCGATGGAGTGCAGAAGAAACTGGCTGAGGTAATCGGATTTCGTGAAAATAGAATACTTCTAATGCCTTATGATGATATGACAGGTGTTGGAATCGGTAGTCTAGTTGAGAATACTGGTATGTCCTTTAAAGTTCCAGTTGGAGAAGCATTACTGGGCAAAACGTTGGATGGAGTAGGGAATCCGTTGGATGGTACCGAACATTTCTGTAATATGTTTTATCCAGCAGATTCAGCAGCGCCAGATCCATTAAAACGTAAAATTATTGATGAAGTTTTGCCGCTTGGTGTAAAAGCGGTAGATGCTATGCTTACCGTTGGTAAAGGGCAGAGAATCGGTATTTTTGCAGGTAGTGGTGTTGGAAAGAGTACACTTTTAGGCATGTTTGCAAGAAATACGAAAGCTGATATTAATGTTATTGCATTAATTGGAGAGCGTGGTAGAGAGGTTCGGGAGTTTATTGAACGAGATCTTGGTGAAGAAGGCATGAAACGTTCTGTGTTAGTGGTAGCTACCTCTGATAAACCAGCCTTAGTTCGTAAAAAGGCAGCCAAAACTGCAACAGCAATTGCTGAATATTTCAGAGATCAGGGGAAAGATGTTCTTTTAATGATGGACTCCCTCACTCGTTTTTCAATGGCACAGAGAGAAATTGGTTTGGCCAGCGGGGAACCACCGGTTTCCAGAGGCTATCCCCCAAGTGTTTATGCTGAGATGCCAAAGCTTTTAGAAAGAGCAGGTAATTCGGAACATGGTTCCATTACTGGGCTTTATACAGTACTTGTAGATGGTGATGATTTTAATGAGCCAATTACTGATTCAGCTAGAAGTATTTTGGATGGGCATATTATGTTATCAAGAAAGCTGGGACATAAAAATCATTATCCTGCAATTGATATCCTCCAGAGTATCTCTAGATGCATGAGTTCAATCGTGACATCTGATCATAAATCAGTATCAGGTAAACTAAAGAATGTACTTGCAACTTATCAGGATGCAGAGGATTTAATCAATATCGGTGCTTACAAAAGTGGATCTAATGCCGATATTGACTATGCGATTTCTAAGATTAAGGAAGTTAATGCGTTCCTTCAACAGGACGTAAATCTAAAACTTGATTTTCCAGAAGAAATTAATATGCTAACGGAGATATTTAATAAATAATGAAAAAATTCAGATATTCAATGGAAAGTCTTCTCCAGATAAAAATGAAAATGGAGGAGCAAATGAGGATAGCGTATTTGAATGCTAGAACTCGTCTCACACAAGAAGAAGAGAAGCTCAAGCAGCTTGAGCAGAAAAAGTTGGCTTTAGAAGAGGAACTTCGATCTCTAAGGATGAATAGACTTGATTTACTCAAAATAAAGCAGTGTGAACATGCCATTGAAATAACAGTTATGAATATAAAACAACAGACAGTAGCAGTCAAGAATGCTGCGCACCGTTTGGAAGTAGCTAGAATTCGTCTTAATGATGCTATGGTAGAACGAAAAACACAGGAACGACTGAAAGAGAAAGCTTTTGATGAATATCTGCTGGAATTGGAAGCAGAGGATCGTAAGGAAATTGACGAACGAACCAGCTTCCAATTTAGTAATCCTACGCTTTCAGAGGAGGACAGCTAAATGGCTAAAAAAAATAAGGAAGCCAAAACTGAGAAAAAAGAGGGAAATAAGATTCTAACTATCCTTATTGCTCTTATGATAGTAGTTATCTGGCTCGCTATCTTTGGTTTTGCGATTAAGATGGATTTTGGAGGCTTTGGCTCGGGAGTTCTAAGACCAATTTTAAAGGATGTGCCAATTGTTAATAAAATTTTACCCGGCACAGAAGGACTGGCGCCAACGAACGAGGAAGAGGGCGGTTATACTTCAATTGCACAGGCTGTTGCTAAGATTAATGAATTGGAAGCAACCATTGCTGATATGGAAAAGAGTAATGTAGATGAAGGTACCAATACAGCGGATCTTCAGGCAGAGATAGATCGATTGAAAGTATTTGAAGAAAACCAAAAGGCATTTGAAGAAAGAGTTGCTGAATTTGATAAGAATGTAGTTTATGCGGAAGCTGCACCAGGGATTGAGGAATACAAGGCTTATTATGAGGAAATTGATCCTGTAAATGCAGAGGAAATCTATCGACAGGTGATTGAACAACTTCAATATTCGGATGCAATAAAGGAAAAGGCGGATATTTATAAAAACATGGATCCGGAAGCAGCAGCCAAGATTATGGAAACTATGTCTGCGGATGTGGAAGCTGTGGCACAGATTCTTTTAAGTATGAAGCCAAAGGAGAGTGCGGCTATCCTTGCAGAAATGGATAGTGTAGTTGCAGCAAAAATTACGAAGAAAATGCTGGATATGGACGAAGAAAAATTGTCTTCAAACTGATTTGTTGATAAAAGCGATTGCTTTCATCATAGAAATGAAAATACCAATATAATTCAGGTATTTAGAAAGGAGAATACCATAAATGACACAAAGTGTAAAATTTATGTCTGGGAATACCTTTAGTACCGATGTAAGAAGCGTTAATACCAAAGAGAAACAAAGTGGGAGTAGCTTTGATTTGCTAATGAACCAAACTATAAATAGCCGGGGATTTGAGCAAGGAAATGCCACGGATGCCGTTAACAAGAAGTACTTTAAAAGAGAGAATACCGAAGTGAAGAAATCTACAGAAGAGAGCTCTGCAGCAGACGAGAATCAAAAAGTAGATGAGTCAGTGACACAGGTTGAGATGAAAGAAACCCAGAATAGTAGCCAATATGATAAGACTGCTGCCACAGAAGAAGGAACAATAGAAACCCAACCGGAAACAATAGTAAAAGATGTAGATGATCAATTGGAAGAACAAGCACTTGGTATGTTACAAGCAATTTTTGATGCGGTTATGAAAACGTTAAACCTTACGGAAGAGAATTTAAATCAATTATTGCAGGAACAAGGGATGACAACAGCTGATTTATTAACAATGGATGGGTTGCAAAAAATTGTATTAGCGACCAATGGTCAAACAAGCTTATTAGCATTTGCTACTGACGAAGGGCTAACCGAACAGTTGCAGGAATTGCTTCAAAAAGTGGAAGAGCTGAAAACTGACGCAAATTTATCGTTAACGAAAGAACAGTTAGATGCATTACTTCTAAAGAGTAAGTTAGAAGAGCAGAGTCAGCAAGCTAATGCTGGTGGGACCGTAGACGCTGATGATCAAGTAAAAGTTAATCATCAGGTAATTAACCAGAGTGAAGAGAATAATGCTGCTGTATCCATTAAAACAGAGGCAGATGAGGGTAACTCACAATCAAATTCTCAATCGGTACAATCGAATGTGACACAAAAAGAAGGACTTGCATCGCAACAAGATGGTACAAAGCAAGAAGCAAAGGATTCTAAGTCCGCAAATCATTTTCAAAATTTTGTAGATCAGATGGTACAGGTTACAAAAGAATTAAACACTGCGATGGATGGCACTATCACACAGGTTACACAGTTAAGAGACATTGCAAATCAGATTGTAGATCGTATTCGAATTACAATGACTACAGATCAGACCTCAATGGAAATGCAGCTTAACCCTGAAAATCTTGGTAAAGTTAATTTGTCAGTTCAGTCTAAGAACGGAGTTATGACAGCACATTTTGTTGTACAGAATGAAATCAGTAAGGAAGCCATTGAAAGCCAGATGCATATCCTACGTGAAAGCCTACAGAATCAAGGGATAAAAGTAGAAGCTATAGAAGTAACGGTTTCTAATCAGGCGTTTGAACAAATGAATCAAAACAATTCACAGAATGAGGCTACATCTGATGACAATTCTTCGGGTAAAAAAATAACATTAGAAGAAGCATTGTCAATGAATGAAACCTTTGAAGAAGTAAGTGAATTACAGGCAGAGTTGCTTGGAAGTCAAGTAAACTATATTGCTTAGGGTATAAAGTAAGTAGTGTGATAAAACTCCTAAATATGAATGAAAGGAGAAGATGAATGAGTGATTTAATAAATAAAGTAACAGATGGTGTGCTTCAGCAAACGAAAACCTCAACTTCAAAGAGTTCTAACAATGAACTGGGTAAGGATGCATTTTTAAAGCTTTTAACTACGCAGATGAAATATCAGGACCCTTTAAATCCCAATACTGACACTGAATATATTGCCCAGCTTGCAACCTTTTCACAGTTGGAACAATTGCAAAATCTAGGAACGGTAACAACAAACTCACAAGCCTTTGGATTAGTTGGAAAGAGCGTTATTGTTAAGACGGAAAGTACATCAGGAAATACAACCTATGTTACAGGACGAGTTGATTTTGTTAATATGACAGGAAGTAAAGCTCAATTATCTATTAATGGCAGTCTTTACAGCATAGATAAACTGGATAGTGTTATCGATGATACTTATATCATAGAAAAGGGACTTCCGGGTATAACAAACGCTACAACGTTAAATTATGATGGAGCAAATCCCAAAGATGTAACTTTTGAAGTTAACCTTGGTTCAGGAGATACCGTAGCAGACGATGTGGCAGTAGTAATTAATAATACAATTGTTGATTCTTCACTGGTTTCTGTATCCGGCAACAAAGTAACAATTTCAAAGGATGCACTGAAAGAGTTTGAGAATGGAACGTTTAAGGTTAATGTAGTATTTAATGATTCTTATTACACAACGGTGAAAGACAAAGTAACACTTAAAGTTCAAAATGCAGTACCTACAGACAATAGCCAGCCAAAGGATCAGGATGATTCAGATGAGATTGTCTAAATCTAAATAGTTTACAAACAACAAAAGAGATTAATATAGGCCGAAGGAACGGCGGAATGGAGATGCGATGAACATTCCAGTAAATCAATTTCCTTCTATCGAGCAGATGACGCAACAGCTGAATGCGACAAAAAGTAATTCGTCGACTCAAGCGAAGCAGATGAACTCCACACCTTTTAGCGAAATACTTAAAAGTAAACAGGCAGCTAATGAAGATATTGAGTTAAAATTTTCAAAGCATGCCAATGAGCGTTTAGCAAGCAGGAACATAGATTTAACAGATGATCAGAGAGCTAGATTGGAAAGTGGAGCAAAAAAAGCAAGTGAGAAGGGAATCAATGAATCTTTAGTAATGGTAGATGATCTTGCCTTTATCGTAAATATTAAAAACAACACGGTAATTACTGCAGTGAATGATGCAGAGGATAAGATATTTACAAATATTGATGGTGCTGTAATCATGTAATAAGCCGGACCGAATGGGGGCTTAAGGATCCATGACTGATTGATTGGATACCAATGATAGAAGCATAAATGGAGGTCAAAAGATATGATGAGATCATTATTTTCTGGTGTATCAGGACTTAAAATTCACCAGACTAAGATGGACGTAATTGGTAATAATATTTCAAATGTAAATACAATTGGATTTAAAGCTAGTTCAGTAACATTTTCTGACGTGTTTTATCAGACCACCCAAAGTGCCAGTGGACCTAATGCTGCAACTGGAACAGCTGGACGTAATGCAATGCAGATTGGTTTAGGAGCAAATGTTGCTTCTGTGACAACAAATATTGCATTAAGTGGTGCATCACAGAGAACGGATAATCCGTTTGATATAATGATTGAAGGTGATGGGTTCTTTGTTGTAAATAGTGGAGGAACAAACTACTTTACAAAGGCAGGGTCCTTCGCAGTAGATGCACAGGGTAATTTATGTACGCCATCTGGTGCAAAAGTAATGGGATGGCAGGTTGATAAAGAAGACTCTACCAAAACTGTGAAAAATGCAGTTAGTCCCTTAACAATTATGTCTCCTGCTAATTTATATGCAAATCCTGAAGCTACCACACAGGCTTACATTACAGGTAATATTGACAGTAAAGATACGCAGTTAAGTACATCAACAGGTAAAGCAGTTAACCTAACCTTCTATGATAAAATGGGACATAGCTTTACTGCCGATTTGAGGGTATGGAGCACAGAAGAAGGTACTAATATCTATAAAGTTGGTATTGAAAATATCTTGGATGAGGACGGGCAATCAATTTTTGTTAAAAAGGAAGTTGATGAAGATGGAAATATTACGTATTCAGAGTCATCAATTACAACTTTTAATTTTGGTGGAGTAGATTTTGGAGTTGAAGTTAACGAGGATGGAACTGTAAGCATTGATAATGAATCTGCACCATTATTAACTTTTAATGGAGCAACAGGAGCCTTCGTTAGTGTAGGTGATGATGAAAATGGTGGTAAAAGTATTGGTTTAACTATTTCTGCAAGTGCAGATAGTGATGATGGAGAAAACAATCCGTTTTCAACTGTTAATGTAGATTTCTCTTCCATAACAATGTTTTCAACCAGCGGTTCCTCTTCTTTAGAAGCCTACAAAGGTAGTTTAACTGGAGTTGGAGCTGGTAAGCAGGTTGGTAACATGACTGGTGTAAGCGTGGATGCTTCTGGTAAAATATATGGAAAATATGATAATGGTGATAGTAAATTACTTGGACAGATTTCAGTTGCAACCTTTGCTAATCCGGCTGGTCTTGAGGCAGTAGGAAACAGTATGTTTGCAGCAACACAAAACTCAGGTGATTTCGATGGAATAGGACAAGATCCTACGCAGGGAGGCGGCAGTTTAACGACAGGTGTTTTGGAAATGTCCAATGTGGATTTATCACAGCAGTTCACAGATATGATTACTACACAAAGAGGTTTCCAAGCTAATTCAAGAATAATAACGACATCTGATTCCCTGTTGGAAGAACTAATCAATTTAAAGAGATAACACTGGGCTGATGTGGGTATAAAGTGCCATACTTCAGTTTAGCTGGGTGGCAGGTAAAACTGCCACCCATTTATAAATAATAATTAACAGTTCAGCTATTATTCATAAAAATTTGTTAGGAGGGTAAAGGGTTATGATATATGTCACCAGAATAAACGGTACTAAATTTTACGTAAATGCCGAATTTATTGAAAAAGTTGAGGAAACTCCGGATACGGTTATAACACTTACCTCCGGTTCAAAGTTTATAGTAAAAGAAACGGGACAAGAAATAAAAAATCTTGTAATTGCTTATAAGAAAGAAATATTCAGCAGGATGCTTTTATAGGTGCAGATTGAGGATATGATAGTAGTTTTATTTCTAAAAGTAAGATATGAATGCTACGAAAAACCGTGATAAAACACATAGAAATAACAATTTTTACAGATAATGTAATATAAAATCAAGTAGCACAAGATAAAGGGGGATAAGAAGTGAAAAAAAACATACTAACAATAATCATCATGGCAATTGTATTAATTAATACAATACTTACGGGACTGCTTATATTTACGATTGTACCATCAACAAATCGTACAAATAAGCTAGTTTCCAAAGTGGCATCCATTGTTGATTTAGAACTTGAATCGCCGGATAGCGATACGCTCTCTGTTATGGATATTGTAAAACATGAGATTGACGGAGAATTGACAATCAACCTGAAAAAGGGAGCTGACGGAAAAGCTAATTATGCTTTGTTATCAGTTACATTATCGATGAATAGTAAACATAAAGATTATGCTAGGCTTTCCAAAAAGGTAGGAGATTTTGAAAGTGATATAATAGAATTTGTTAATTTAGAGTTCTCCAATTATACGATGGATGAAATTCTAAATAACAAGGAAAAAGTTAAGGATGAGGTGAAGGAAAAAGTATTAGCAAAGATTAGTGATCTTTTTCAATCTGATTTTATAATTAATATGTCCTTTGGTAATATAGTACTATCTTAGTACAATCTCGTTGAATTTTGATGAGTATGCAAGAAAAATGATGATTTTATAAATTTTTTATGTTATTATGTATCTAGTATATCAGGGAGGTAATGTCAATGGGCGATGTCCTATCCCAAAATGAGATAGATAATCTGCTGGCTGCACTTAGTAGTGGCGAGTTGGATGCAGATGATTATAAGCAGACGTCGGAAAAGCAGGTTAAAAATTATGATTTCGCCAGACCATCCAAATTCTCGAAGGAACATCTGCGTACAATGAATATTATTTTCGAACATTATTCCAGGCTTTTATCCACTAATTTGCCGGCATATTTAAGAAAAAATGTTCAGGTAGAGGTTATGAGTTCTGAGGCTGTACAATATTCCGAATTTTCCAATGCGTTATCTAACCCAGTGCTACTCGGTATTGTTGATTTTGCGCCGCTGGAAGGTACTATTATAATTGAACTTGCAGATAATCTTGGATATGCAATTGTGGACAGAATGCTTGGTGGCGGTGGTTATCCTCTTGATAGGGTCAGGGATTTTTCTGAAATCGAGCTAACAATAATTGAAAGAATATTTAATATTTGTACCAATTTGTTACGTGAGCCTTGGGCGAATGTAATTCAATTACAGCCGCGACTATTGCGCATTGAAACCAATTCGCAATTCGCGCAGATAATTTCTCCAAGTGAAATGGTTTCGATTGTTACACTTCACATAAAGATTGGCAACATCGAAGGAATGATGAATATCTGTCTTCCTTATGTATGTTTGGAGAAAGTAATAGATAAGTTAAATACAAAGTATTGGTACTCTACTATGCAATTAAATGATGACAAATCCTATCAGGATGTAATCGAAATTGCAATTGCAAAAGCAAAGGTGCCGTTACGAGCAGTGCTAGGAAAAAGTACAATTTCTGTTAATGATTTTATGAATATGCAAAGTGGTGATATCATTAAGCTAAACACTAAAATAGAGGATGAGTTATCGGTGTACGTAGGTAACTTAAATAAATTTACCGCGTTACCAGGTGCATCCGCAGGCTCTTATGCTGTAAAGATTTCATCAATTATTCGGGGAGAGGAGTAACGGACTATGGATGGTATGCTATCTCAAGAAGAAATCAATGCCTTGTTAAATGGTATGGGTTCTGATGATACAGCTTCCAGTGTCAGCAGCTCACAGCAATTAACAGATGCTGAGAAGGATGCGATTGGAGAAATATCAAATATTAGTATGGGAACAGCAGCAACAACACTGTTTTCCTTGGTTAATCAGCGTGTTAATATTACAACACCGGTTGTCGAATATGCAACTTGGAGAGATATATTAAACAGTTATGACAAGCCTTGTGTTTTTATTCAAATATATTATGAGGATGGGCTTGATGGCAATAACATATTAATTCTAAAAGAAAAAGATGTAAAAGTAATCACTGATTTAATGATGGGTGGAGATGGCTCCAACATCGAAGGTGAACTCTCGGAGTTACACCTAAGTGCAATCAGTGAGGCAATGAACCAAATGATGGGGTCTGCTGCAACATCTATTTCCTCTATGCTTGAAAAAAGAGTTAATATCAGTCCTCCTACTTCAGCAGTTGTCGATTTATATGAACACATGAACGGCGAAAATATTGCTGAATTTCTAAAAGGTGATTTTGTCCGAGTTTCCTTCCACATGGAAATCGGTGACCTGGTAGATAGTGTATTAATGCAATTATATCCCTTTGATTTTGCAAGAGATCTATACAAGCAGTTTGTTCAAGCTACAACTATGGAGCCAGATATCCCTACAAGGCCTCCCGTGGAAAATGTGGCAAAGAAAGTACAACCACAAGCATCTATGTCACAGACTGCACCACAGATGCAGCCACAAATGCAGCCGCAAATGATGCAGCAACAAATGATGCAACCGCAAATGCAGCAATACGCCCCATATCCAAATCAGCAGGCAATGCCTTATATGATGCCGCAGATGCCGGATGTAAACGTTCAATCAGTACAGTTTGCTCCATTCACACCAATGATGAGCAATATAGTACAACCTGAGAACATTGATTTATTAATGGATGTTCCTTTAGAGGTTACAGTGGAGCTTGGACGAACCAGTAAGTCCATTAAAGAAATACTTGATTTTACGCCAGGTACCATTATTGAGTTAAATAGATTGGCAGGAGAACCAATTGATGTCTTGGTAAATGGGAAATTTGTGGCAAAAGGTGAAGTCGTAGTAATGGAGGAGGCTTTTGGTATTCGAGTAACTGAAATTACGAAGCAAAAATAATAACTTTGAGATGTGTCTAAGGCATAGGTCAATTTGTAAAACAACTAAAACACAATAAGATAGGAGAATCAAAATGGCAAAAAGTATTTTAATTTGCGATGATGCAGCATTTATGAGAATGATGATTAAGGACATCCTTACAAAGAATGGGTATCTCATAGCGGGTGAGGCAGAGAATGGGTTAAAAGCAGTGGATAAATATCAGGAAACAAAACCTGACCTAGTAATGATGGATATTACTATGCCTGAAATGGATGGAATTCAGGCTTTAAAGAAGATTAAGTCCGTGGATCCTGGTGCGAATGTAATTATGTGTTCTGCTATGGGACAACAGGCAATGGTTATTGAATCAATCCAATCTGGTGCTAAGGACTTTATAGTGAAACCTTTCCAGGCAGACAGAGTATTAGAAGCAGTAAAGAAAGCGGTAGGTTGATTTTATTATGTACGAAAAAACTATGATTCTATTGCAGGGCAAAATCTCAGAATTGATGATAACTCCTACGCCATCCGCTACAGCGGAAGCAACCAAGGGAGTTATTAATCAAACAAATACCTGGGATAATTTTGTTCAGTTAATTGGTATGGTTTTTTTGTTGATTCTAGTTTTAATTGCCTGTTATTATACCTCAAAATTCGTAGGTGGTATGAAAATGGGACAAATGAAGAATAGTAATTTTCAAGTAATTGATGCTTATCGTGTGAGTCAAAATAAGGTAATTCAGATTGTTAAGATTGCAAACAAGTATATTGTCATAGCAATTTGTAAGGATACAATTTTGTATATTACAGAATTAGAGGAAGCCGAGATTATATTTAAAAATACAAATGCCGTTGATAAACAGACGTTTAAACAGATGTTTGATAAGGTACGGCATTTGAATAAGTAGAGGTTAGTATCCATGGACACATATGACAGAACAGGTATAAAAAGAAAGTTTGCGTTGGTAATATTAATTTTAACAGTTTGTTTTGTAGTATTTCTTAAACCTGAATACGCAAGGGCAACCACGATAGATGATACAATTACAGATACGACAGAGAATGGAAATAATTTATCGGGTGCTTTAGGACCACTTGAATTTAATCTAAATACAGATGAAGATTCAAATGGCTTGTCATCAACTTTGCAGATGCTTTTGGTATTGACAGTAATCAGCCTTGCACCTTCCATTCTGATTATGATGACTTCCTTTACGAGAATTGTAATTGTGTTGCACTTTGTACGATCTGCCTTAGGAACACAGACAACTCCTCCGAATCAGATCATTATCGGACTGGCGTTGTTTTTAACTTACTTTATTATGTCTCCAGTTTTTAGTCAGATTAATACAGTGGCAGTTCAACCATTGAGTGCAGGTACTATAACCCAAGAAGAAGCGATTGATGCAGGAGTTGCACCATTACGTGAATTCATGATAGATCAAACCGAGATGAAAGATTTGCGATTATTTTTAGAAATTGCAAAGTTTGATTTTAGCACACTGGAAGAAGGTAAGGAAGATGTAATTCCAATGTCAGCACTTATTCCTGCTTTTATCATTAGTGAACTTCGAAAGGCATTTATTATCGGTTTTCTCATCTATATTCCATTCCTGGTAATAGATATGGTAGTGGCCTCTACCTTGATGTCAATGGGTATGATGATGTTACCACCCACAATGATTTCTATGCCATTTAAAATTCTATTGTTTATTATGGCAGATGGTTGGAATTTGATTATTGGAGAGCTTGTAAAGACATTTTACTAGCATTGAATTAGATATAACAGGTAGCGGAGGTTAACATGAGCGAATTAGTCGTTATTGATATAGCGAGACAGGCATTATTTTTGGTTCTTAAAGCTTCTGCACCTATGCTGGTTGTTTCTTTAGTCGTTGGTTTAATTATAAGTATATTACAAACTGTTACCTCAATTCAGGAGCAAACCCTCACATTTGTTCCTAAGTTAATTGCGGTGTTCCTGATTATGATGTTAACTGGAGGTTGGATTCTTAACTCTTTAAAGGAATTCTTTCTTGAGTTACTCACAAATTTAAGTTATTACATTAACAATATATGACCTATTCAATTGAGAACTTTGAAGCTTTTCTTTTGATACTTGTGAGGATCACCGGCTTTCTAGTAACGGCTCCTTTTTTTTCATTAAGGAATGTACCATTTCAAGTAAAGACGGGACTAGCTATATTTTTAGCAGCAATCTTGTTTTACACTATACCCAATGCAACACCCGATTATGTTGGAGTGCTGGATTACAGTATACTTGTAGTAAAGGAAGCCTTACTCGGTGCGATTATGGGGTTCTTTGCTAACATTGCCTACCATATCATAGCCTTTGTTGGCGAAATTATAGATATGGAAATCGGATTTTCTATGATAAACGAGCTTGACCCTGCTACGAATATACAAACAACGATAACAGCAAACGTATATGGTTATTTAATTCTGCTAATGATGATTATTACAGATATGCATCATTATTTTTTAAGGGCGATTATCGACTCCTTTCAAGTGATTGGTCTTGGTCAGATGACATTGAATCCTGCCACTTATCACTTAATGGGCAAATTTTTAGTAGATTATTTTATTATAGGATTTCAAATTGTTCTTCCTGTTTATGCTGCCATTTTGGTAGTTAATACCATTTTGGCAATACTAGCAAAAATAGCACCCCAGATGAATATGTTTGTAATTGGATTGCAGATTAAGATTATTGTAGGCCTAATTGTTCTAGTTCTTATTATTGAATTAATTCCGACCGTAGCATATTTTATCTTTGACGAGATGAAAGAGCTTTTAGTTTCCTCACTTAGACTGTTACACTAATTCCTTGATTTTTTTATTCAAAGAAAGAGCGAAGTATATGATACAAATTGATCAAATAAAATATGCTTCCTATCGTCTGAAATATAATCTTCAATTTTTTGCAGAAGGTGCAGATAAAACGGAGGAACCGACATCTAAGAAACTCTCGGATGCCAGAAGCGAAGGCCAGGTTGCTAAGAGTACAGAATTAATTACAGCTTCTGGGTTAGCGACCTTATTCATTGTATTAAAAATCTTTATTGGTTATATGGGGAAAAAATTCATTGAGACCTATCAACATGGCTTCAATAACCTAGCTAAATTAGCCGACACAGAATTCTCAATTGCAATGATTCAAGCTGTTCTTAATGATGCGATAGTTTCTATCTTATTCATATGTCTTCCAATCTTTGCAACGGCTGTTATTATATCCTTTGTAGTTGTATTATTCCAAGTAAAATGGGAAGTTTCGTTAAAAACTATCAAGCCAAAGTTTAATAAAATTAATCCGGTATCCGGTTTCAAAAAGATTTTGTCCAAGGACAAAATGGTTGAGTTAATTGTAGAATTGATTAAAATTATAATTATTTCTTATATTGCATACTCTACTCTCAAAAACGAGTGGAAAACATTAACGCTGTTTTATCAAATGGATTTAGAGCCTGCAATTATATTAATTGGAAATCTCGTCATAAATCTAGGACTGAAAATTAGTATGATATTTTTAGTCATAGGATTTGCAGACTTAATATATCAAAAATTGAAATTTAGAAAAGATATGAGGATGTCCAAACAGGAAGTAAAGGATGAGTTTAAAAATTCCGAAGGAGATCCACAGATTAAAGGGAAGATTAGGCAAAGAATGCGTGAAGCCTCTATGCGAAGAATGATGCAAGAGCTACCCAAGGCAGATGTTGTCATAACAAATCCGACCCATTTAGCTGCTGCAGTTAAATATGATAGGGAATCAAGTTCAGCTCCCATTCTTCTAGCAAAAGGTGCAGACTACCTGGCACAGAAAATTAAAGATGTTGCAAAAGAGAATAACATTGAAATTGTGGAGAATAAGCCACTTGCCAGAATGCTTTATTATAATGTGGAAGTTGGTGCAGAGATTCCACCAGAACTCTATCAAATGACCGCAGAAGTGTTAGCCTATGTTTACGGACTGAATAAAAAGAATTAATTGAGTTGACATAAATTTGGAGGGTAACCTCCAAGAGGAGGTTAGATCCTTGAAGAGAAATGATTTAGTTGTTGGGTTATTTCTTTTATCCGCGATTATTTTCTTAATAATACCTGTACCTGCATTTTTATTGGACATATTGTTAGCACTAAATATTTCAATAGCAATGGTGGTATTGTTTAATTCGATATTTACAAAAGAAATACTTCAAATGTCGGCATTTCCAACCATATTGCTTTTTACTACCATGTTTCGTATTTCGCTGAATGTATCCAGTTCTCGTTTAATACTAACAACTGGAGAGCCAGGTAACGTTATTACTACCTTCGGACAATTTGTGGGTGGCGGTGATATGGTAATAGGAATTATTATTTTCATCATACTGATTATTGTTCAGTTTATGGTTATTAATAAAGGCTCGGAACGTGTGGCAGAGGTAACAGCAAGATTTACTCTGGATGCAATGCCAGGTAAGCAGATGGCAATCGATGCGGATCTTAATACGGGTGCTATTAATGATACAGAAGCCAAGTTACGTCGTGAGAAGATTCAAGAAGAAGCAGCATTTTTTGGCTCCATGGATGGTGCTACAAAGTACGTTAAAGGTGATGCAATTGCAGGTTTGATTATTACTGTGATTAACATTGTTGGTGGTACTGTTATCGGCATGACGCGACTTGGCTATACAGCGATGGACGCCTTTCAGCATTTTGCCTTACTAACAATTGGTGATGGTCTGGTAAGTCAGATTCCTTCCCTTATGATATCTTTGGCAACAGGTATTTTAGTCACCAAGGCATCAAAAGAAGCTGATTTTGGGGATATGCTCATCAAACAGCTATTTTCTATCCCCAAGGTACTTTATATGGTTGGTGCCAGTATGATTGTACTTGGATTTCTTACCCCGTTAGATGCACTTGTTTTTTCTGTTTATGGACTTATTTTTATAATTTCAGGAAGAATAATTGCTAATAAATTGGAAGTTGGATCTATAGAGAGCGAAGTATCCTCTGAAGACGTATCCGCGAATGAAATAAGAAAACCGGAAAATGTAATTTCACTTTTACAGGTTGATCCAATTGAACTGGAATTTGGCTATGGTATTATTCCACTTGCTGATACGAATCAGGGTGGTGATTTACTGGATCGTGTGGTACTAATTCGAAGACAGGTTGCCATAGAACTTGGTTGCGTTGTCCCGATCATAAGACTTCGAGATAATATTCAGCTAAATCCCAATCAATACATTATAAAAATTAAAGGGATACAGGTTAGTGAGGGGGAAATACTTTTTGATCACTATATGGCTATGAATCCAGGCTATGTAGAAGAAGAGATTACTGGTATTCCTACATTTGAACCTTCCTTCCACCTACCTGCTATCTGGATTACAGAAGGACAGAGGGAAAGAGCAGAGACTCTGGGATATACGGTTGTTGATCCTCCTTCTATCATTGCAACACATCTGACAGAGATCATTCGTAGTCATATCTTTGAACTGCTTACCAGACAGGATGTACAAAATCTGGTTAATAATATTTCCGAGTCACATCAGACATTGGTATCTGAGCTTGTACCAAAACTTCTCAATATTGGTGAGATACAAAAAGTCCTTCAGAATTTGCTGAAAGAAGGCATATCGATCCGAGACCTGGTAACTATTTTTGAGACATTAGCAGATTATGCGCCCACCACCAGAGATTCCGATGTATTGACAGAATATGCGAGACAAAGTTTGAAACGAGCAATTTCAAATAAATATTTCCCTTCCCATGAAATGACGAGCGTAGTTACCTTGGATCCAAAAGTAGAACAAGAAATTATGGCATCTGTTAAGCAATCAGAGCAAGGGTCTTATTTAGCACTTGATCCTGGAATTACGAGAGAAATTATTGAATCTGTTCAGAATGAAGTACATAAGCTGGAAGATTTAGGTAGAAACCCTATTATTATTACATCTCCTATTGTACGTATGTATTTCAAACGTCTGACACAGGATTATTTTAAAGATTTAATTGTAGTTTCGTACAATGAGATTGAATCAAATGTAGAACTACAATCTGTAGGGATGGTGACAGTATAATGATTATTAAAAAATTTCAAGCAAATAATGAAACAGAGGCAATCATTCTTGCAAAGGAGGAACTTGGCAAGGATGCAATTGTAATGAATATTAAGACAATCTCACCCAAAGGTATTTACAAGATGTTTCGCAAGCCTTTGGTTGAGGTAACTGCTGCCGTGGATGATAATATTACGTACAAGAGTGATAGAAGTAAATCTGTGGCGAATCCGTTACCCGTACAGAGAAAGCCAATTTTGCCAGATATTATTTATGAGGAGCCTGACCTTGATTTGGTTGCAAAGAGTGAACTAGCGGTCTCGAATCCTTCAGCTATTGAGGTTAAACTAAATAATCTACAAAGTCTCATTGAAAAGCAGATGGTGGAAAAAGAAAAGGAAAATAAAGAAAAAACCGATGCAAAGGCAGCGGAATCAAATAAAAACCTTGCATGTATTCAATTAATCTACAATCAATTAATATCAAATGAAGTAGATGAGAAGTTTGCAAATCAAATTATTACAGAAGTAGAGAGTAGCTTGAAAAAAGACGCTTCTATGGATAATATTTTAGCAAGTATTTATCAAAAGATTGTTTTAAAATTAGGACAACCTAGAACCATTGAGTTAAATGGAAAGACTCCTAAGTTTGTATTTTTTATTGGGCCGACTGGCGTTGGGAAAACTACAACCATTGCTAAGATTGCATCCAAATTTAGAGTGAATGATAAATTAAAAGTTGCATTTCTTACTGCTGATACTTATCGAATTGCCGCAGTAGAACAGTTAAGAACCTATGCAAACATATTAGGAATTCCACTAACTGTTATCTACAGTGAAGATGAGATGAGGAATGCAAAGGAAGAGTATAGTGAGTTTGATCTGGTGTTCGTTGATACTGCAGGACGGTCCCATAGAAATAAAGAGCAGAGAGATGATATTGAATCTTTGATAAATACCATTCCGGTGGAGGAAAGGGATATTTTCCTTGTACTTAGTGCAACAACGAAATACAAAGACTTGGTAAAAATCACAGAAGCATATTCAGAAATTTTAAATTATAGTTTAATTTTTACAAAACTTGATGAAACAAGTTCGATTGGAAATCTGTTTAATATACGTATGTTAACTGAGGCACCGTTATCTTACTCTACGTTTGGACAGAATGTACCGGATGATATTTCACGAGTAGATGCTCAAAGTATAGCAAAGCAGTTATTAAGGGGGCAGTAAAATGGATCAGGCGGACAAATTAAGAAAAATGATAAAAGAGCAGACTGCCCCAAGAAATGTTGCCAGAGTTATTACGGTAACTAGTGGTAAGGGTGGAGTCGGCAAATCCAGTATCTCTGTGAATTTAGCAATTGCTCTTTCAAAGCTGGGACACAGAGTTATCATATTGGATGCTGATTTTGGTCTTGCGAATGTCGAAGTAATGCTTGGAATACGGCCTCAATATAATTTGGCAGACTTGATGTTTCGTGGAAAAAATCTTTCCGATATTATTACGGAAGGTCCTGAAAGTATAGGTTTCATTTCTAGTGGTTCAGGTATTCAAGAACTTACAAATCTATCAAAAGAGCAAATTATATATCTGATTCAGAAGTTAGTTGAACTGGATGAGCGTGCTGATATCATTATTATTGATACCGGAGCAGGTATCTCTGATTCTGTAATAGAGTTTGTTGCTGCAAGTTCTGAGGTCCTTTTAGTAGCTACCCCGGAGCCAACATCAATTACCGATGCCTATGCCTTGTTAAAAACATTGAATAGAAAAGAAGATATCTCATTACAAGATACGGTAATTAAAATGATTGCTAACCGTATTGAAAATCTTGAGGAAGGTAAGGAATTATACGATAAACTAAGTATCGTGGTAAGTAAGTTCTTAGACCTTAAGTTAGAGTATCTTGGTGGTGTACCACAAGATGCTAAGGTTTCAAAGGCAGTTATGAAACAGAAAGCGGAGATATTGCTGTATCCAGATTCTGATTTTGCAATGACAATTAGTGAATTAGCTGATATTTTATGTGAAAATATACAGCAACAACCACAACGTAAGATTGGTATTGCACAGCTTTTTACAAATCTTCTTCGTTCTAGAATTAAAAAATAGAAATGTAAATGATAGCATCTATGCAGGGGAGGGACTAAATGCTTCAGGATGTATTAACCTTAGGCGACAAAATTGACATCAAACCATTAAGTAAGGATCAAACTCCGCTTCATAATGCAAGAAGCTTTGTTAGCCAGCTGCTTGAAATTATGGATCAGGATACCCTTCACATTGCAACACCAATTATGTTTGGTAGAGTATTGATGCTAAATACAGATGAGTACCTAAGCTTATTTTTTTATACGAGTCAAGGCTTGTATAAATGTAATTGCAAAGTTTTAGGTAACCATAAGGAAAATAATACAGTGGTAACTGTAGTTAAAATAGTAACAAAACTTGAAAAATATCAAAGGCGGCAGTATTTTAGATTAGAATGCTTGTTGGACATAGAATATAGACTTATCTCATTGGATGAGGAACTCTTAGAACAAAAAATATTGAAAAAAGAAATAAAGAATATCCAAGAATTAGAGCAAGGGAAAGAGCAATTAAAAAGCTATGACAAGAATTGGATGAAAGCAATTGTAATAGATGTAAGCGGCGGTGGCGCAAGATTCTTTTCTGCAATACAACAGGCACATGGCGATAAAATTAAAGTAAGAATGGATTTGGCGGTATCCGGTAGCATCAAGCGATTGGTTATAAATGCTAAGGTGATTGCTTCCATTAAATCCTTGGATAAGAATGCCGCATTTGAAAATAGAATTGAATTTCTTGATATGAGAATAAAGGATAGGGAAGAACTAATTAAGTACATATTTGAACAGGATCGTATTCGACGAAATAAGTAAGTACAAAGTGTCATCTAGTAGTTCATGAAAGGTAAGCCGGAATAATGAAAAAAAATATTTTAGTAATTGATGACTCTGCACTTATGAGAAGGGTTCTCTCTGATATAATAAATGCAGATGACAGATTTCAGGTTACAGAATATGCTGGAAATGGTTTGGAGGGACTTACAATCCTTCAGAATAGAGGCAATGAATTTGATGCAGTACTTCTTGATATTAATATGCCAAGAATGAATGGGATCGAATTGTTATCTGAATTGCAAACGAAAAATATAAAAGCGACTGTCATTGTTGTCAGTACAATTGCCATTAGGGATTCCAAAGAAACAATACGCGCATTGGAGCTAGGCGCATTTGACTTTGTAACAAAACCCGAAAGTTATCTTGAAGTAAAGAGTAATCAATTTTCAGATAAAATATTGGGTGCACTGGCAACTGCAACTAAGATCGAAAGAGTAGTTGCTAAGATAAGCATACAGGAAAGAATCGTTGTAAAGAAAGAAGTCAAGGTTAAGCCTAAGGTTCTATCTAATATGCTACCTAAAAATGCGAATAAACTGGTTGCTTTGGCATGTTCTACTGGTGGGCCAAAAGCTCTTCATGTCGTTATTCCAAGTCTGCCACAGGATCTGGATGCAAGCGTATTAATTGTCCAACATATGCCCGGTGGATTTACAAAATCCTTAGCAGATCGATTGAATGAATTAAGTCAACTGACCGTAAAGGAAGCAGAGGATGGAGAAATACTTTGTAAAGGCACTGTATATATTGCAAAAGGTGGGTTTCAGATGAGAGTAAAGAAACAGCCTTGTGGTCAATATGCAATTTCTTTATCCAAAGAAGCTGCAAGACAAGGATTAATGCCCTGTGCAGACATCATGTATGAATCATTGGTAGACACCGACTTTGATCAAATCACTTGCGTAGTATTAACTGGAATGGGTGGTGACGGTACAGCCGGAATATCACAGCTTATGCAAAACAAAAATATTTATGTAATTGCTCAAAACGAAGAAACCAGTATTGTTTATGGAATGCCCAAGGTTGTAAAGGAAGCTGGACTTGTGGATGAAGTAGTTGCACTTAATGAGGTATCTGATTCAATTATAAAAAATGTGGGGGTGAATTAAATGGATGTAAGCCAATACCTAGAGATTTTTATTGAAGAAACTAAAGAACATTTGCAAAGTTTAAATGAACATTTATTAATTCTGGAACGTGAACCTGAAAATGAGAATACAATAAATGAAATCTTTCGAGCAGCTCATTCCTTAAAAGGTATGTCTGGTACCATGGGATATAAAAGAATGCAGCACTTAACCCATGATATGGAGAATGTTTTCTCTGAAATAAGAAATGGTCATATGAAAGCAAACTCACAGTTGGTGGATATACTGTTTAAAGGACTTGATGCTCTGGAAACCTATCTGGGCAATATCCAATCCGATGCAAATGAAGGAGAGGATGATAATCAAGATATTCTGAATGCTTTAAATGATATTCTAAATGCAGGTCTTGGTAAAGCTGCACCAGTTGCAGAACCAAAGGCAAAGGAAGCTCCAAAAACAGCTGCTGTATCCGCAGACCAGGAAAAGATGAAATTCAAATCAATTAAACTGGAAGAGCATGAGAAGAAGGCAATTGTAAGAGCTGGACAACTTGGTTTAAATGTTGTTGGACTCACCGTATATATTCATGAATACTGTGTGCTAAAAGGCGCAAGAGCATTTATGGTTAATCGTACTCTGGAAGAGATGGGTGAGATTATTAAGCTGTTCCCTAGTGCGCAGGATCTTGAAGATGAAAAGTATGATTTTGAATATTCTGCTTTTATCATTACCAAGGAGACACCGGACAAGCTTATTAAAGTAGCGTCTAATGTATCCGAAGTAAAAGAAGTAGTAGCTGACTTTATTCTATTATCTGATTCAGAGGTGTCTTCCTATACCGCGATGCTTAAGCAGGATGAAGCAGCGACTCATCAACAGAAACAAGCGGTTGATCCTGGAGCAGTAAAAGCAAGTAATGCTCCTGCTACAAAACCAGCAGCAAAACCAGTTGCGAACCGTTCCGTTCGTGTTGATATTGATAAACTGGATGTTTTAATGAATTTAGTAAGCGAGCTTATCATAGCAAAGAATGGATTGATTTCCAGTAGCAGTACCTCGGATATTAGACTTGATAATAATTTCCATGAACAAATTGAGTACCTGGAACGAGTAACAACAAATCTTCATGAATCAGTTATGAAGACAAGGATGGTACCAATTGAAAGTGTTGTAAACCGTTTCCCAAGAATGATAAGAGACTTATCAAAGAAGCTTGAAAAGGAAATGGAACTATATATGACCGGTGAAGAGACAGAACTTGACCGAACCGTTATTGATGAGATTGGTGATCCTTTAATGCATTTACTTCGTAATGCTGCAGATCATGGGCTTGAGAGTAATGAAGAGAGAGCAAAAAAAGGTAAGAATCCAACAGGATCCATTTATTTGGATGCATATCAGGATGGAAACAACGTTGTAATCGAAGTTCGTGATGATGGTTCTGGTATTAATACAGAGAAGATTAAAAGAAAAGCAATTGAAAAAGGTGCGATTACTGTAGATCAAGCTGAATTAATGACGGATAAGGACATTATTGATATACTGTTCCAGCCAAGCTTTTCAACAGCGGAGCAGGTTACAGATGTCTCTGGTAGAGGTGTAGGTCTTGATGTTGTTAAGACGAAGATTGAAGCACTTGGTGGAGAGATTGAAGCGAGAACGAAGCTTGGAGAAGGTTCTAACTTTATTATTCGTCTTCCGCTTACCCTTGCAATTGTTCAAGCGTTAATGGTAATCATCGGTAATGAGAAATATGCACTTCCACTTGGAAGTATCCAAACTGTCGAGAATATCCCATGTACAGATATTAAAACAATTCAAGGAAAAGAAGTTATAAATTTACGTGGTCATGTTGTACCGGTAGTACGTCTTGGTAATGTCCTAAAGTGTACTCCAGCAGAAGTTGAACCAGAAGAACTATTAGTTGTAATTGTGAAAAAAGGTGAGAGACTTGCGGGTATGGTTGTTGACGAATTAATTGGTCAACAGGAGATTGTAATTAAGTCAATTGGTAAATACATTAAGAATCATAGAATTATCAGTGGTGCCACGATACTTGGTAATGGTGAAGTTGCCTTAATATTAGATGTTAATTCATTAGTTTAGGAGGTGCTTAAGATGGAAATTATTGATACAAAACAATATATTGTTGCTTACTTGAACAATGGTCAGTATGGCATAGATATTAAACAGATTGATAATATTATAGTAATGCAAAATATAACCAGAGTACCAAAGGCACAATCCTATTTCAAAGGTGTTATTAATCTACGCGGTGAAATTGTGCCTGTTATGAGCCTTAGAAGTAAACTTAATTTACCGGAAGACTCCTTTACTACAAAGACTCGTATTATTATTGTAAGACCTGAGGCTTCTGCAGCACCGGTTGGCATGATTGTTGATGAAGTGAAAGAAGTAATTTCCTTACCAACAGAGGCAATTGAGAAAATGACCTACGACGAAAAAGATGAGAAGGCTAATTTTAGTATTGGCGTTGGTAAATACGAAAATGAATTAATAAACCTTCTAAACATTAATGCAGTTGTGTATGATAAGGATAATTCAAAGGATATAAAGAAATAGAAAAAATAAATCAAAATTAAGAATAAAAGGTGAGGTGTTTGCGAAGTGCCTGAAATTAATTTAAATGAAATGGACCATATGCAGTTTGACGTGCTTAGAGAAATCGGCAATATTGGAGCAGGGAATGCAACAACAGCACTCTCGCAAATGATAAATTCTAAGCTTGATATGAAGGTTCCAAAAGTAGATTTGCTGGAATTCAAAGAGTTATCAGAAATCGTTGGCGGAGCTGAAAATTTAGTAGTTGGTATCTTATTTACATTAGAAGGCCAAATTGATGGAATGATGATGTTTATGATGAATCTGGAGGCGTCCAGACATCTGGTAAATCTATTGGTAGGTTCTGATTATGGGACAGCTACAGGCGAGTTCTCTGAAATGGAATTGTCTGCGTTGAATGAAATAGGTAATATTATTGCAGGAGCATACCTCTCCTCCTTGTCAACCTTAACAAATATGTTAATTACCTCCAGCGTTCCCCATATGGCGATTGATATGGCAGGAGCAATTCTTAGTGTTCCAGCAATTGAGTTTGGAAAGATTGGCGATAAGGCACTTTTGATTGAGACAGAATTCGGGGACGAAGGTCATGCAGTAAATGGATATTTTATATTAATACCTACGATTGATTCGTATTCAGCAATCTTATCTTCATTGGGATTATAGGGTGATTACATGAACGAGATGATAAAGGTTGGGATGGCAGATTTAAATGTATGTATGTCTCCCAATGCACTTACAACACTTGGTCTTGGTTCTTGTGTCGGGATTGTTCTCTATGATCCGATCAGAAAAATTGCCGGGATGGTACACGTAATGCTGCCAGACAGCACAAAAATAATAAATAACGAGAATAAAGCTAAATTTGCTGACACTGGTATTGATGCTTTAATTCAAAGAATGATACAGATTGGGGCCGATAGGCGGGTTTTAATTGCCAAAATTGCTGGTGGAGCTCAGATGTTTGCCTTTAGCAATAATAATGACATGATGCGTATCGGAGATAGAAACGTCGAAGCAACCAGATTAAAGTTATCACAGCTAGGGATTAGTATTAAAGCCGCGGATACCGGTAATAATTATGGTAGAACAATTGAATTCTATCCTGAAACAGGTGATCTGTTAATTAAATCGGTTGGTAAGGATAAAAAGATTGTTTAGAGTTAGATGGAGGTCTAATGAAAGAACGATATATTCCGGCATTCATCATGCTCATAGCAGGTGCCATAACTAGTATTATTAACATTGTAAATCAGGTTGAACTTGTTACAGCATTAAAACGATTGTTGCTTGTAATCATCATTTTCTATGTTATTGGTTTAATCATGAAAGCCATTCTTCAAATAGGTCTTAAAAAATTGGCAAAGAAACAAGAGGAAGATCTGGAGGAAGTACCTGTCTCTGACGAGGAGAATATATCATAACTCAAGGAGACTGACTATGCTATATGCTTATTAAGGGTAGCAAATTTCAGGAGGAACTATGAACGCTGATTACAAACTTAAGCTTTGGGAAGATTTTACCAAAAAAAGGACACCAGAGCTCCAAGAAAAGATCATAATTGAATATGCAGGATTGGTGAAACTGGTAGCAGGTCGTTTAAGTATGTATCTAGGATATCATGTTGAATATGATGACCTTGTAGGATATGGTACCTTTGGACTGATTGATGCAATCGACAAATTCGATTATAATAAAGGTGTTAAGTTTGAAACCTACGCCTCATTAAGAATACGTGGTGCAATTCTAGATCAAATTCGTAAGATGGATTGGATTCCAAGGAGCATCCGACAAAAGCAACGTAAAATTGACTTGGCATACCAAAACCTTGAGTCAAAGTATGGTCGTATGGCAAGTGAAGAAGAAGTTGCTTCAGAGCTTGAAATATCAATGGAGGAATTAGAGAATTGGCAGAGCCAAACAAAGGTCTCTAATGTGATTTCTCTGGATGAATTCATTGACCAGGGAAGTGAATCGAAGGTTGATCCTAGTCTAACTGCAAAATATGATCAACCGGATAAGGTAGTTGAGAAGCAAGAGCTGAAAGAATTACTAATTAAAGCATTGGAAACATTAACTGAGAAAGAAAAGAAGGTAATAATTCTTTACTATTATGAGGAGTTGACCTTAAAAGAGATAAGTCGTATTTTAGAGGTCTCAGAATCAAGAATTTCACAGTTACATACCAAAGCTTTACAAAAAATGAAATTTAAACTTGGCAATAATATGGAACTTATTACGAATCTATAGTAATACTGGATGGGGATCAGGTTGATTCGTTTTATTAAGTATTCATTTGTTAGAGAATATAGGCAAAGGTTGATTGGAGAAATATGTAGTGTATTTCTCTTTTCGCAATGTCTGACTGTTGTCAATTTGAGAGGAGGGGCATTATGAAGGGAAGAAATGGTTATTTTGAGTTATTTACTAAATTTGATGGAACATATCTTCGGCTTTATGAAGCAGAAGCAGGTGGTGAACCTGTTTTTTATGATGAAATTAGTAAATATCTTACCGATATGAAAATCTACGAATACGATAAAGTAGCAGTTGGTAGAGCCATTACCTCTTTGCAAGGTGTTGTAGAGGTAAAACTAACTCCGGCCATAATACCTTCCAACGATGAATTGGTAACGGTTGATATTATGGAGGAGAGAATGTATGCAATTGCAAGATTTTATCCACCGGTAGGAAACGGGAAACCTTTAAAGCATGAAGATATTATTAATTCCTTGGTTCGCGCTGGTATAAAATATGGGGTACAAGAAAATGTAATTCAAGAGTATTTGTTGGATCGCCATTATTGTACAGATTACATTGTTGCTAAGGCTACCCCCGCACAGCAGGGGCGAGATGCAGTTGTTACATATCATTTTAACACGGATTTAACCCTAAAACCAAAGAGGAACGAAGATGGAACTGTTGATTTTCATCAATTGGATATGATCAGTCATTGTCGTAAAGGAGATTTACTTGCAACCCTGACTCCTGTCGACCTTGGAAGACCGGGAATTGATATCTGTGGTAATATTATACGGCCTCTAAAGGTAAATAATAAAGTTTTGAGACATGGTAATAAAATTAGGATTTCGCCAGATGGACTGCAAATGTTTTCGGAAGTTGATGGACATGTTAGTCTTACGGATGGTAGAGTGTTTGTTTCTGATACCTATAATGTTCCAGCTGATGTGGATGCATCCACAGGCGATATTGTGTATGATGGAAATGTTGTAGTTCATGGTAATGTTATTAGCGGATTTTCAATACGTGCAAAAGGCGATATTGAAGTTGATGGCGTTGTAGAAGGCGCATATATAGAGGCCGGTGGCCAGATTGTTCTAAAACGTGGTATGCAAGGTATGAGTAAAGGAATTTTAAGAGCAGATGGGAATATTATTGCAAAGTTTCTAGAAAATGCCGAAGTAATTGCAGGTGGATATATTTCTACGGAATCTATTTTACATTGTAAGGTATCAGCAAAAGGAGATATCATTGTAGGCGGAAAACGTGGGTTTGTTACCGGTGGTGAAATGAGATCTGGATCGATGATTTCGGTTAAGACGGCTGGTTCAGTTGTGGGAACGATGACAGTTCTTGAAGTGGGTATTGATCCTAAAATAGTCGAGGAATTTCGAGACATTGAAAAGAAATTGGCAATAATGATAGCCGATAAAGAAAAATTAGGACAAGCACTTGCAATATTTAGAAAGAAGTTAACCATGGGAGTTCAGATAACTGATGAAAAGAAAGAGTATTTGAAACAGGTTACCCAGCAAAATATAATGCTTGAGACTTCCATAAAAGAAGCAAAAAAAAGATATGAGGATTTGAGAGTTGAGATGGATAATACCTCTTCAGGTGTGATAAAAGTACAGGATATTGTGTACCCGGGAACAAAATTAGTAATTTCTAATGTAATACATTACATTAGAAATGAAACACATCATAGTAAATTTCATAGAGATAGAGCAGACATTAAGATAACGCCATTGAGCTAAGAGAAAGTAAAAAAGATAATGTTGTTATCCGTTAAGCTTCGGATACAGGATAAGGAGTGTACAATGGGACCACTTGATATTATTCGAACTCAGGAAGCAGCACAAATTAAACATATGGAAACCCAAAGAACACAATATATGCACGAGGTTTCTAATAAGAATTTTAAGGACATGATTGAGAAACAGCAATCGAAGCCCAAGGAGCTGACAAAATCAGAAAACCCAGAATATCGTTATGATGCTAAGGAAAAAGGGAATAATCAATATACAAGCTCCAAACAAAAACAAAAAGAAAAAAAAGATGAGAAAAAGAAGGATAAGAGTACCTCACTTCCACCAAAAAATAAGGGAATTGATATACGTATTTAATCCTGATTTTTCGACTCTAAGTCAGAAATGGAGTATTTCATGGGTCTATTAGAAATTGTCTTAGTTGCCTTAGGAATTATCATAATAATAGTTAGTTGTTTTCAGATTGACAAAGCGCAAAAAAATGTTGCACAAATAAACACATTTGACTTCTCCTATGATTCCTTAAAAGAGGAAGAGAAGCAAAAACTAATAAGCAAACTAAAAGATGTAATATCAGATATAAGTGAAGAAACAATCATTCAAACGGATGATAACTTAAGTAAGCTTTCAAATGAAAAAATAATGGCAGTCAGTGAGTATTCCGATCAAATATTAGAAAAGATTTCAAGAAACCATGAGGAAGTTGTATTCCTATATAATATGTTAAATGACAAAGAAAAGGAATTAAAGTCAGCAGTTAAGGAAATCGATCAGTCAAAGAAAAAAGTTCAAGATATAATAGAGGCAAAAATGACTGGCAATAAGGAACAAGCTTCGAAGAAATATCAAGGAGCAGAAAAACCCTTAACACAGGCTACACAAATCGAAAATAAGTCAATTATGCAGAATTCAAATCATTTATCACAGGAAATGAGTGAAAGTTTTAGATCAAATAATAATACTGAGATATTAAAGCTATATTCGCAAGGAAACTCTGTAATTGAAATTTCCAAGCTGTTAGGACTTGGTCAAGGTGAAGTTAAACTTGTTATTGACTTATTTAAGAACAAGAAGTAATTCGAAAGGCTTGGTATAAATAGATATGAAGTTAAAATATTACATGAGAGGATTGGGAATTGGAATATTACTTGCAACTTTAATTCTGTCCATTTCAAATACAAAAGAAAATTTAACTGATGCTGAAATTATCGCTCAAGCAAAAAAACTTGGAATGGTAATGGAAGACGAAATTGATAATAATTTAAAAGAAGTAATAAAGAAACCGTCAATTACAGAGAAACCACAGGTTACACCAGATATAAGTATAGCACCCGAAACTAGCCCGGCAATAAGTATAACACCTACGTTAACGGTGACCCCAATCATCACTCCGGAACCAACCATCACTTCGGCACCGAATGTAACAGAGCAGCCAGTTGTGACGGCAGGAGCAGAGGATACACAGCAGCCGGACATCTCCCAGACGAAGCTGGTAGCTTTTACCATTCAAAAAGGAATGTCCTCCAATAAAGTATCAAAGTTATTACAAGAGATTGGTTTGGTCGAGGATGCGAAAGATTTTAATGAATATCTTATTGGTAAAAACAAAGTAAGTGTAATTCAGGTAGGAACTTATAAGTTACCGGACAACAGTACTTATGGTGATATTGTAGATGCTATCACTAAAAAGAATTAAACCTGAACTAAAGGAAGTCAATATAAGGATAGAAGTTAGAAATATATAAAAATGTTGTTAGAAAAGTAATTAATATATAAAAAGAAGGACTTGCCAAGCATAGGTAAGTGTGATATAATTCTTAAGGCAAAATACACGCATATTGATTCTAACAGTGGTGCCAAAGAGCAAAAGGTCTGATTAGAAAATGAGATATGCGGAAGAAAACAACCAAATGGAGGTAAAATTATGAGCGTTATTTCAATGAAACAGTTATTGGAAGCTGGTGTACACTTTGGACACCAAACAAGAAGATGGAATCCTAAAATGGCGGAGTACATCTACACAGAGAGAAATGGTATCTACATCATCGACTTACAGAAATCTGTAGGTAAGGTAGATGAAGCTTATGCAGCAATTAAGAATGTAGTTGCTGAAGGTGGTACTATATTATTCGTTGGTACTAAGAAGCAGGCTCAGGATGCAGTTAAATCCGAAGCAGAGCGTTCTGGTATGTATTTTGTAAATGAGAGATGGTTAGGTGGTATGTTAACTAACTTCAAAACCATCAAGAGCAGAGTTGATAGATTAAGAGCAATCGAAAAAATGTCAGAAGACGGTACTTTCGAAGTTCTTCCTAAAAAAGAAGTTATTCAGTTAAAGAAAGAATGGGAAAAACTTGAGAAGAATCTTGGTGGAATCAAGAATATGAAGAAGATTCCTGATGCTATCTTCGTAGTAGATCCTAAGAAGGAAAGAATTTGTATCCAAGAAGCTCATACACTTGGTATTCCTCTTATCGGTATTGCTGATACTAACTGTGATCCTGAAGAATTAGATTTCGTAATTCCTGGTAATGATGATGCAATCAGAGCTGTAAAATTAATCGTTTCTAAGATGGCTGATGCTGTTATTGAAGCAAATCAGGGCGTTCAGTTAACAGATGCAGCTGGTTCAGAAGCTTCTGATGAAGCAGCTATGGAAGATGTAGTTACTGCATAATTCATTTCGTTAAATATTACGAGACTTCATGAAACAGAGTGTCATGGAGCTTACTAAATATGTATTAAAGTACATGGATGGAGGTTAATATGGAAGTTACAGCTGGAATGGTAAAAGAGTTAAGAGAAATGACCGGAGCTGGAATGATGGATTGCAAGAAAGCTCTTGCAGCTACTGAAGGTGATATGGATAAAGCAGTTGAGTTCTTAAGAGAAAAAGGACTTGCAGCAGCTGAAAAGAAGGCTGGTAGAATTGCAGCAGAAGGTATTGTTGCTACTAACGTAAGCGAGGATGGCAAAGTTGCATCCATCGTTGAAGTTAACAGCGAAACAGACTTCGTTGCTAAAAATGATAAATTTAGAGATTTCGTTGCTGCTGTTGCAGCACAGGTAGTTGCATCAACTACTAACGATCTTGATACTTTCCTTGCAGAGTCTTGGTCCTTGGATAACTCTAAGACAGTAAAGGAAGAATTATCTTCTATGATCGCTATCATTGGCGAGAACATGAACATCAGAAGATTTGAGAAAATCGAAGCTACTAACGGATTTGTTGTATCCTACATCCACGGTGGTGGTAGAATTGGTATCCTTGTTGATGTTGAAAGCTCTGTTAATAACGATGATGTTCAAGAAGCAGCTAAGAACGTTGCAATGCAGATTGCAGCTTTATCTCCTAAGTATGTTGATCAGTCTGAAATCTCAGCTGACTTTATTGCTCATGAGAAAGAAATCTTAAAAGCACAAATCATGAATGATCCTTCTAACTCCAAGAAGCCAGAGAACATTATTGAGAAGATGCTTGAAGGTCGTTTACAGAAAGAATTAAAAGAGTTCTGCCTTGTTGACCAGACTTATGTAAAGGATAGCGAGCTTTCTGTTGGACAGTATCTTGCTAACGTTTCCAAGCAGGTTGGATCACCAGTTGCTGTTAAGCGTTTTGTACGTTTTGAAACTGGCGAAGGTCTTGAGAAAAAGACTGAAAACTTTGCTGAAGAAGTTGCTCGTCAGATGGGACAGTAAGATATCTAAGATACAACTTCTTTTAGAAGCTTGCTCATCAAGGATAAATGATCATCGTTAACAACTAGATTATAAAAGCCTGTAAATCCAATGTTTTAAGGGATTTCAGGCTTTTTTCGTTTTTATCTATCATAATTTATTTAGAAGTTATTCAGTTCCTGTATCTGGTAATATATTATAATATTTACATATAGGTCTTCCCTTTTTTTATTTTATAAAGTATAATAAAGGAAAATATTTCACGAAAGAGGGAATGGTGTAGTATGTTTGATGATATTGGAGATAAATTAAAAGGTTTATCAAAAATAATATTATTTACTAGTATATTGATAGGGTGTATATGGCTTCTATATTCATTATCAAAATGGTCTGATTATCAAGATTATTTAAAATATGGGGATATAAATGATTTTTTTAGTCACGCTTATAATGCAAAAGCAGGTATTGTTGGATCAATAACATTAAGTATTTCAGGCATTATTTTATCAATGTTCATATATGGATTTGGAGAAATAATTGACCGCTTAATCAGTATTGACAATAAAATAAATAGCCAAGTTGTATTAGGCAATGTAGAAGCAAAAGTTTCGGCGGAAGCACCTAATAAAAAGGAAATGACTAGAGCTGAATTATATGACAAACTAAATGATAAATAATGACAAAAACTATTAGGCATCTACAGAAAATGTAGGTGCTTTTTTGTTGCGTAAATAAGCGAAGCAAAATACTACACAAAGCAAGTAGAAGGGATGGCAAGATACCCAGAGTTAACTTCTATAAAGGTAGCTTGACAAATGAGACTTTAGTAATATTAGTAATCATTTAAGTAGAATTTCTCGTATAAGGCTTTGCTAAATATCTAAAAATATGTTAATATTAAGCAAGTACTAAAACTAGGGGTGGACGACTTGCGAGATATATATAACACAATGGATGAAACGAATAATCATGCGATAAAGCTTGTTGAAAATAAAAGAAAACGCATTAAAAGAATGAAAGTTGGGATTGTTGTCTCCATTATCTTATTAATTACTATTCCAACAATATGTTGTATTTTTTTGGGGTTTAGAGTGATTGAATTGCAAGCAGAAATAACGAAATTACATAGATTATATGGTATGAGTACTAAGGAACCTGACCATAATAATTATGCATATGCAGCTGAAATTGATGTTAATAAAATAAAACCTGAGACATCGATAAGTATAACGCCTATAATCACACCTGCTGAATCAATTAACATAACACCGATTATAACACCGAGTATAACGCCGATCATAACACAAAAAATAACACCGACGTTAGCACCAATTATAACTCCAACGATAACTCCAACAAAAATGCCCAATGATTCAACAGATACAACATCTGCTATAATACCTACGGAGAGTTCCTCCAACCAAATAAAGAGTACAGAAGCAGTATCTACAATTGTACCATCACCAACCTTGAAACCACAGGGTGAAATAACAAAAGGTATCTATAAAGATAAACAAGTATATCTTACCTTTGATGATGGACCAAGTATTTACACAGATGAAATTTTAGATGTTTTAAAAGAGTATGGAATTAAGGCAACATTCTTCGTTGTAGGAAAAACGGATGAACATTCAAAGGAAATGTATAAGCGAATTGTAGAGGAAGGTCATACGTTAGGTATGCACTCATATTCTCACAAGTATGATAAGATCTATAAATCAGTTAAAGATTTTGATAAGGACTTTACAAAACTATGGAAATTGTTATATGATACTACTGGATACAAGCCTTCTATTTACCGATTTCCAGGGGGAAGTTCCAATCAAATGAACGAAAATGGTATTAAGGATTTTATAAAGTATCTTAATGATGCTGGTATTGTGTATTTTGATTGGAATGTTTTGAATGGTGATGCAACTGGCGTTACTTATACTGAGGAGCAATTAGTAGAGAATGTACTAAGTGGTGTTGAAGCCAAGAAGAGATCCATTGTTCTGCTGCATGATTCTCAATCAAAAAGAGCAACCGTAGATTCACTTCCGACACTACTAGATGATTTACTTCAGGGAGGAGCAGAGCTCCTGCAATTGAATAAGGATGTTCCCCCCATTCAGATGATAAAGGCCGATTCAGTCAAATAATATAAAATTGTAACTATACATAGGGAGGTTTTGTTATGGGCTTTTTTAAGGACTTTAAAGAGGATTTAACTCAAGCTGTCAATGAGCTACTACCAGACGAAGCAGTACAGAAAGATGCGCTGGCTGAGGATGATAGTGAATCAGAAGAGCAGATGGTTAATACACTTGATTTGAATGATTTATCGTCAAATGAGGAATCAGATAACGAGAAAATGAAGGAATGGCTGGAAGAGTTTGCGCAAGAAGATAGAGACTCATTAGAAGACACCTTTGATTATGAATTAGATAAGGAAAAAGCTTTAGAGAATGCTATAGAAAATGAAGAAGACCTTGAAGAGTTAATAGAAAATGAGGAAGAAGAGGAAGAAGACATGGATGATAATATCGATTTAGAATTATTGGAAGCAATGATTGAAAGTGAAGAAGAGGCAGTCGTAGAAGAAAAAGAAAAGGTTGCTCCCAAGGTAAGAGCATCTTCCCTTGTAAGTGATGATGAAGTAACTGTTATCTCAAAAGGAACATCGATCAACGGAAGCATTTCTTCCGATGGCTCTCTTGACATTATGGGTAATGTTACAGGAGATGTAGAATGTCTTGGAAAGCTTTCTATTACCGGTAAAATCATTGGTAACTCTTCAGCAGCAGAGGTATATGTTAATACAGAGCGTCTGGAAGGAAGTATTACAAGTGAAGGAACTGTTAAAGTAGGACTTGGGACAGTGATTATAGGTGACATTCTTGCAACTTCTGGTGTAATTGCTGGCGCGGTTAAGGGTGAAATTGATATTAATGGACCTATTGTTGTTGACTCTACAGCCATTATTAAAGGAAATATTAAAGCAAAATCAGTTCAAATTAACAATGGAGCTGTTATCGAAGGTTTCTGCTCCTTAAGTTACTCCGAGGTTGATGTAGATAATATCTTTGAATAATACTTTATGGAATTTATGAAAAGCAATATTTAGTAAGCACAGTATCAGTTACTGTGCTTACTATTAAGAAGAAATAAGTTTCAACTGTAATTCTATTTACAAGTAAAATAGTGAATTCAAAAGACTACTGCTGGAGAAGTAAAATTAACTTAGTTAATATATAAGCTTTATAAAACAATGATTTTTATTAGATTTAGGCTAGTAATAACTGTTGTTTTGTGGTAAATTATTTAAGAATATTCATTAGGTGTTAAGGTGTGAAACAAGCTCATCTTAACCAATTCGAATGTAAGATTTCCACATGGAGGCATAATTGAAATGAAGGCATATGAAAGAGTACTGCTTAAACTGAGTGGGGAAGCTTTGGCGGGTGACAAGAAGACCGGCTTTTGTGAAGAAACCTGCATTGGCGTAGCAAACCAAGTAAAACAATTAGTAGAAGAAGGAATCCAGGTTAGTATAGTAATTGGCGGTGGTAATTTCTGGAGAGGAAGAACCAGCGAGACAATAGATAGAACAAAAGCTGATCAGATTGGAATGTTAGCTACTGTAATGAATTGTATCTATGTATCAGAAATATTTCGCTTTGTCGGTATACCAACACAGGTTTATACACCCTTTGCTTGTGGCAGCATGACGAAATTATTTGCAAAAGATGATGTGATTGATTGTATGAAACAGGGTGGAGTAGCATTCCTGGCTGGTGGCACTGGACATCCATATTTTTCAACAGATACTGCAACTTCACTTCGTGCAATTGAATTAGATTGTGATATTATTTTAGCAGCTAGAGCGATTGATGGTGTTTATGACAGTGATCCTAAGAAAAACCCAGAAGCTAAAAAGTTTGATCAAATTCCTTTACAAGAGGTTTTAGATAAAAAATTAGGAATTATTGATCTTCCTGCAACAGCACTCTGCATAGAAAATAAGATGCCAATGCTTTTATTTGGATTAGCTGAAGAAAATAGTATTGTAAAAGCAGCAAAAGGAGAATCAAACGGGACACATATTACCGTTTAGAATATTTCAAATATTAATGGAGGGATGAAAAATGGACGCAAAGTTAGAGCAATTTAGTAGTAAGATGGTGAAGACCATTGACAACTTAAAGGAAGAATATTCAACAATTCGCGCTGGTAGAGCAAATCCACATCTTTTAGATAAACTTAGGGTAGATTATTATGGTCAACCATCTGCAATTCAGTCTGTTGCTAATATATCTGTACCAGAACCAAGAGTAATTCAAATTCAACCTTGGGAAAGTAAGTTGATTAAGGAAATAGAAAAAGCAATTATTAATTCAGACTTGGGCTTAAATCCAAGTAATGATGGTAAAGTGATTCGCCTGGTGTTCCCTGAATTAACAGAAGAACGCAGAAAAGATTTGGTTAAGGATGTAAAGAAAAAGTCTGAAAATGCTAAGGTTGCAGTACGTAATATCAGACGTGATGCCAACGAACTGTTCAAAAAACAGAGTAAGGCAAGTGAGATCTCTGAAGATGAATTCAAAGGTTTAGAAGATAGTGTTCAGAAACTTACAGATCGTTATGTAGCTGAAATAGACAAGATAACAGAGGATAAGTCAAAAGAAATTCTTACAGTTTAGTTATTTAAATAGGGTGTGTTCAAAGGGATGCTTCATTACTTTCTTAGGAAAGGAATAGAAATACCCTTTGAAACACCCTTGTCTTGAAATGGTAAGATCAAGGGTATTTTATTGATCGGATGGGAGAACCCTCATGCAGGAACAGGAACTGATGATACCGAAGCATGTAGCTATCATACTGGATGGCAACGGTAGATGGGCAAAAAAGAAGCTAATGCCCAGAAATTATGGTCATACCCAAGGAAGTAAAAATGTAGAAAAAATATGTGAGAAAGCCTATAAAATGGGAGTAGAATATCTTACGGTCTATGCCTTTTCAACTGAAAACTGGAAAAGACCGAAAGAGGAAGTAGACGCATTAATGAAATTACTTCATACCTATCTGGATACCAGTATAAAGACTAGTACAAAGAATAATATGTGCATTCGAGTTCTTGGAGACAGATCAAAGCTTTCCAAAGAAATTAATGAAAGTATTGTTAATTTGGAAGAAGCGTCCAAGAATAATACAGGTTTAAAGTTCCAGGTTGCGATTAATTATGGCAGCAGGGATGAGATGTTGCGGGCAGTTAAACTTCTTGCAGCTGATGTTAAAATGAATAAAACTGACATAGATAAAATAGATGAAACAGCATTTGAACAGTACTTAGATACCAGAGATATACCGGATCCTGATTTATTAATCCGTACCAGCGGAGAACAACGTCTATCTAACTTTTTGTTATGGCAATTAGCATATACGGAATTTTATTTTACAGATGTCCTTTGGCCGGATTTTGATGAAAAAGAACTTAAAAAAGCATTTGAATACTATAGTAGTAGGACAAGAAAATACGGAGCTGTGTTGTAGTTCATCAATGGAGGGGAAAATGTTTCGAACTAGATTAATCAGTGGTATTATATTATTAGCAATCGCAATTGGCGTTATTGTCTTAGGCGGAGATCTCTTATTTGCTACCTTATTAGTTATATCCCTAATTGGAACAATGGAATTAAGTAGAATTGTTAAAGTTAATAAGGCACTTCCTGGTGGATTGGCATATCTTTGTACCGTTGCATTCTATCTGTTGTTATATTTTGAATTAGAGCAATTTCAATTGATGTTATTTATTGTTTATTTGATGCTGTTAATGGCTACCTATGTATTTGCTTTTCCCAAATATTCTACCGAGCAAATCGCAGTTCCGTTCCTAGGATTATTTTATGTAAGTATTATGTTATCTTACATTTATCAAGTTAGAATACTGGAAGATGGTGCTTTAATTGTTTGGTTAATATTTATTGGTGCTTGGGGTTCCGATACCTGTGCTTATTGTGTTGGTGTATTGATTGGCAAACATAAAATTGCTCCAGTTTTAAGCCCTAAAAAATCCCTTGAGGGGTGTATCGGTGGTGTGGTTGGAGCGGCTGCTATTGGTGCAATCTATGCGCTTATCACAAAAGATTATATTACCGAAGTGTCAAATCCTATTTTAGCTTTTGCAGTGATAGGTGCAGCCTCCAGTGTTATATCCCAAATAGGTGATTTAGCTGCCTCTGCAATAAAGAGAAATCATGAAATTAAAGATTATGGTAAATTGATTCCAGGACATGGTGGAATCTTGGATCGTTTTGACAGCATAATATTTACTGCACCAATCGTATACTACTTATCAGTACTTTTGCGTGGTTAAGGAAGTTAATTCGACTTAAATTAGTATATATATTAGAAATTCAGCATAATATATGGAGGCTAAAGATGAAGCAAATTGCTGTTTTAGGGTCAACAGGCTCCATTGGAACCCAGACCTTAGAAATTGTACGAGAACATAGAAATGAACTAAATGTTACAGTACTTAGTGCTGGAAGTAATATAGATTTACTGGAGAAGCAAATAAGAGAGTTTATGCCAAAGCTAGTCTGTGTATCAGAGGGAGCAAAGGCAGAGCAACTAAAAGAAACAGTGAAAGATTTACCAGTTCAGGTGCTTTCTGGTATGGAAGGATTGATTGCCTGCGCAACATATGAGGAAACAGAAGTTGTTGTAACTGCCATGGTTGGGATGATTGGAATTAGGCCAACCATTGAAGCAATTAAAGCAGGGAAAGACATTGCTTTAGCAAATAAAGAAACTCTTGTTACAGCAGGACATATAATAATGCCTCTTATAAAAGAAAAAAATGTTTCACTTTATCCGGTGGATAGTGAGCATTCTGCAATATTCCAGTCAATGAATGGAGAGAATAAAAAGCAGGTACAAAAAATAATCTTAACGGCTTCCGGCGGTCCGTTTCGAGGAAAAGTAAAGTCAGAGCTAGAGAATAAAACACCTAAGGATGCTTTAAAACATCCCAACTGGACAATGGGGCAGAAAATTACCATTGACTCAGCGACCATGGTTAACAAAGGGCTGGAAGTAATGGAAGCTGCCTGGTTATTTGATGTAGATATTGATGATATTCAAGTGGTGGTACATCCACAGAGCATTATCCATTCCATGGTTGAATATGTGGATGGCAGTGTAATAGCGCAGCTTGGTGTGCCAGATATGAAACTTCCAATTCAATATGCACTGTTTTATCCGGAACGTATGCCAATGCAAAATAATCGGGTTGATTTTTATAAGCTAAAACAATTGACCTTTGAAGAGCCAGATTTGGATACCTTTGAAGGGCTTAAGCTTGCCTTTAAAGCAGGTCGAATAGGTGGAAGTATGCCAACGGTATATAATGCAGCCAATGAATGGGCAGTCGCTGCATTCTTAAGAGAAGAAATTGAATTTTTAATGATTCCAACCTTAATTAAAGAGGCAATGAACAATCATCAATTGATTGAATGTCCATCTCTGGAAGAAATTCTGAATACGGAACAACAGACATATGATTTTATAAAGGGCTATACTAAAACTCTGGGAGTAAGATAATTATTCATAGAGAATAAGAAAGGAAAATGAATGAATATAATCGTAGCGATATTAATATTAGGTGTAATAGTTACCATCCACGAATTAGGACATTTCTTATTAGCTAAAAAGAATGGCATAACTGTAACAGAATTTTCAATCGGTATGGGACCAAGAATAGCAAGCTATGTGTACAAGGGAACTAGATATTCACTTAAAATTCTGCCTTTTGGTGGGTCTTGTATGATGCTTGGTGAAGATGAGACCGTTGATGATGAAGGAGCATTTCATAAAAAAGGACCTTGGGCAAGATTCTCTGTTATTTTCGCTGGAGCATTTTTTAACTTCATCTTTGCGTTTGTGCTGTCTTTGATTTATTTGGGAAATGTTGGTGTTGATAAGCCTTTTGTAGAGAACACTGTGAAAGGGTCACCAGTAGATGGAGTATTGCAAGAAGGAGATTTAATAACTAAAATGAATGGTTCAGCTGTACATTTTGGTAGTGATATTATGTATAATCTTTACTTCAAACCTTATTCCAAGGAAGTAGTGCCTATCACTTTTGTGAGGGATGGCAAAGAGCAGACAGTAAATATTACTCCTGTATTAAAAGACTTTTACTTATTAGGTTGTAATTTCTATCCATCTGGTGATCCTGCAAAGATAGTTGAAATATCAGCAGATTACCCAGTGGCTCAAGCCGGACTTGAGGTAGGGGATGTTGTTATAAATGTCAATGGAACTGATATTGCGTCAGGTTTGGAATTCTCCAATTATTTAGAAGCAAATCCATTGGAAGACAAACCTTTAAAAATAACATACATTCGAGATGGTAATGCAAATAATCCGGTGGAAGTTACTGTAACTCCGAAATATGTAAAAAGTGACTATATGACAGGTCTTGAATATAATTTGAGATATGGGAAAGTATCCGCATTAGAAGTAATTGAATATAGTTTTTACCAAGTGAAGCAGAATATTGTTAATACTTTAAAAAGTGTATTCTATTTAGTTACTGGTAGAGTAAGTGTGAAAGAGATTGCAGGACCAGTGGGAATTGTTAACTATGTAGGAGACATTGTAACGGAATCTAAGGATTATGGAATTCGTGTTACGTTATTATCTTTAGTGCAGTTCAGTATCTTAATTAGCGCAAATCTTGGTGTTATGAATCTGCTTCCTTTACCCGCCTTAGATGGTGGAAGGTTAGTGTTTATACTGATTGAAGCAGTAAGAAGAAAGCCCGTGGCAAAAGAGAAAGAGGCTATGGTGCATATGGTGGGCATGGTGCTTTTAATGATGCTCATGGTATTTGTACTATTTAACGATATCAAGAATATATTCATTCGGTAATGAATGAAAGCGGAATGAGGTATTTACAAGATCATGAACAAGGTTTGTGTTCATGATTTAAAGTAGATTAAAAAGAAAGGTTATGATCTTGGCTTTGGTTTTGACCAGAGGGGATCATAACCTTTCTCACGTTTTCTCACATTTACAAATGGAAGCCAAAGAGTTACAATATAGATGTTCGAAGGGACGAAACAGTTCAACCATAAATTGCAGTTTGAACTGTTTCCAAAGAATGCAAGAAAGGGTGATTATATGTACCGTAATAATACAAAGGTTATTCAAATTGGAGATAGAGTGATTGGCGGAGGTAATCCAGTTCTAATTCAGTCAATGACAAATACTAAGACAGAAGATGTGAAGGCAACCATAGAGCAGATACACAGATTGACTGCTGCTGGATGTGAAATTGTACGTTGCACTGTTCCAACCATGGAGGCTGCCAGTGCATTTGCTGAAATAAAGAAAAATATATCAATTCCCTTGGTAGCAGATATACATTTTGATTATCGACTTGCTATCGCTGCTATGGAGAATGGTGCGGATAAAATTAGAATTAATCCCGGTAATATTGGAAATGAAGAGAAGCTTCGCGCTGTAGTAAGTGTTGCTAAGGAACGAAGTATACCAATCAGAGTTGGGGTTAACAGTGGTTCGCTTGAGAAGGATATTATTGCAAAATATGGCCATGTAACTGCAGAGGGATTGGTGGAAAGTGCCTTAGATAAAGTGAAGCGTATCGAGGACATGGATTATGACCAGATGGTAATCAGTATTAAATCTTCGGATGTAATGATGTGCATCAGAGCGCATGAGTTAATTGCTGAAAAGACAAATTATCCGTTACATGTTGGAATTACAGAGTCAGGTACGGTGCATGCCGGTAATATTAAGTCCGCCCTTGGACTAGGGATTATGCTATATCAAGGTATCGGTGATACCATTCGTGTTTCCTTGACTGGTGACCCAGTGGAAGAAATTAAGTCTGCTAAAATTATTTTAAAGACCTTGGGCTTAAGAAAAGGTGGAATAGAGTTAGTATCCTGTCCAACCTGTGGAAGAACGAATATTGACTTAATTCAGTTAGCTACAGATGTGGAAGAAATGGTGGCAGATTTTGACCTTGATATCAAAGTAGCTGTGATGGGTTGTGCTGTGAATGGCCCAGGAGAAGCCAGAGAAGCTGATATTGGCATTGCTGGTGGCAAGGGAGAAGGCTTACTTATGAAAAAGGGTGAGATAATTCGTAAAGTACCAGAGGATCAATTATTAAATGTGCTTAGAGATGAACTAACCAACTGGAATAGATAGGACGTACCAGTTTGAAGGGAGAATAGACTATGCTATTTTTTGAAGCATTTGATCAGTTAAATACAGATCAGGAGCTAAAAAATCTATTTGTTGAAGTGGACGTAGTAAAAGTACTGGCATCAAAACAAAATAAAAACGTATATATCTGTATCAGAAGCAGTAGACTGATTACCAGGGCTCAAATAAAAAAGATGGAAGAACTGCTTAACCGGCAGCTCTTTTTACATACAGATAATAAAGCAGTGATAAAACCGCAGTTTGACCTGTCGGCACAATATAATCTAGAAAATTTATATCCTCTGTATAGGGAGAGTATTCTGGACGAGATTAAGGAAGATAGTGTAGTTTCCTATCATCTTTTTTCATCAGCAGAAGTTAGTATAGAAGATTTAACCATGAGAATTCGAATTCTGGAAAGCTGTGTGATTCAGGAAAGGATGACAAAGCTGAAAGATTACCTCCAGACGATATTTCAGGAGCGATTTAATTATACTGTGACAGTTCAGATAGAATACGAGGAGCATAAAAAGAAGAAAAACCATGCCAAGGAATATCAGGCACAGATGTTATCTTTCACAGAAATGAAGGTGAAAGAAGAAGCATTGTCGGACCAGTCCTTTGATGGTGTAACTGATGGTGAAAATAATAAAGATTCTGCTATATCACAAGCGGCAACTACAAAGCAAACAGGTGCACAACAAGCAGCAGCACCTATGCAAAAGGCGGAAGTGTCGAAACCTGCATTACCCTCTAAGGATACTAGTGGAAAATTCGAGAGCAATAAAGGAGCTGCGCCGGGTAAAAGCGTTTATGATAAAGCAAAGGGCGGCTATCGAAAGCTTCCAACGGACCCTTCCGTGATCTATGGAAGAAACTTTGACGGTAATTCCATGCCGATTTGTGATATCGTAGGAGAAATTGGTGAAGTCGTAATTCGAGGAAAGTTAATTAAGCCAGAAACCAGAAACATAGGAAACGACAAGAGTATTATTACCTTCATAATTACGGATTTTACTGATTCCATTAAGATAAAACTATATGCTAAGACAATTGAGATGGAAGAGCTTACTTCTGTCTTAAAACCAGGTGGCTTTTATTTGTTAAAAGGAATAGCACAGATGGATACCTACGAAAGAGATATATTAATCGGATCAGTGGTAGGTATTAAGACCATCAATGATTTCACAGCTTCAAGAATGGACACCTCACCAATAAAAAGAGTTGAACTCCATGCACATACCATGATGAGTGACATGGACTCAGTGGTTGATGTAAAGAAATTCGTAAAGAGAGCATTTCAATGGGGACATAGTGCAGTTGCAATTACCGATCATGGTGTGGTTCAGTCTTTTCCAGAGGCAAATCACGCGTTAAATCCTAAGGATTACAAAGATGAAAATGAACAGAAAAGAGCTAAGGATTTCAAGATTATCTATGGTATGGAAGCTTATTTGGTGGATGATATAAAAGAAGTAGTAACAAATGGTAAGGGACAAAGTCTGGAGGATACCTTTGTTGTATTTGATATAGAAACCACTGGTTTTAGCGCAACTACGAATAAAATTATTGAAATTGGTGCTGTAAAAGTTGTAAATGGCCAAGTAGCGGATACCTACTCTACCTTTGTCAATCCAGAGGTTCCAATTCCCTATGAAATTGAACAGTTAACCTCTATTAATGATAATATGGTACTAGGTGCACCAAAGATTGAGGAAGTGCTACCTAATTTTCTCGAGTTCTGTGGTGATAGTGTACTGGTAGCACATAACGCCTCCTTTGACGTTGGATTTATATCTAAGAATGCGCAACGACAAGGATTGACCCTAGATTCTACTGTAATAGATACAGTTGGGTTAGCTAGAATTTTGTTACCCGATTTAAGCCGATATAAGCTAAACATAGTTGCAAAGGCACTGGGTGTTTCGCTAGAAAATCACCATAGAGCTGTTGATGATGCAAAGGCAACCTCGGAAATATTCATGAAGTTATGTGATAAGCTTCGTGACAAAGAGGTATACAGAGTGAATGAAATAGATAAGCTGGGGAAGTTATCAGCAGAAGCAATTAGAAAGCTGCCGGCTACCCATGCAATTTTCCTGGCTCAAAATGACATTGGAAGAGTTAATCTATATAAAATGGTTTCACTTTCCCATATTGAATACTATAATAAAAGACCAAAAGTTCCGAAAAGTCTGCTAATGGAATGCAGAGAGGGGATTCTTGTTGGTTCTGCCTGCGAAGCAGGAGAGGTATTTCGAGCGGTGATATCCAACCAGTCCCATGAAACCATTGACAGACTTATGAATTTTTATGATTACCTGGAGATTCAACCAATTTGCAATAATGAATTTTTAATCCGAAATGATGGAAATGACGTTCATTCCCGTGAGGATTTAATGGAACTAAATAGAAGGATTGTTGCACTTGGAGAGGAATATAATAAGCCTGTAGTGGCAACCTGTGATGTACATTTTCTTGATCCGGATGATGAGGTTTATCGTAGAATAATTTTAGCAGGAAAAGGTTTTAAGGATGCAGATGAACAGGCAGCTTTATATTATCGAACCACCGAAGAGATGCTGGACGAGTTCGCCTACCTGGGGAAGGCTAAGGCCGAAGAGGTTGTAATTACAAATCCTAATCTGATTGCGAGCCGAATTGAGAAAATATCACCGGTGCGTCCGGATAAGTGTCCTCCGGTTTTACCAAACTCGGAAGAAAACCTACGTAATATCTGCTATGAGAAAGCACATTCTATGTATGGTGAGCCACTGCCAGGGCCGGTAGAGGCCCGCTTAGAGCATGAGTTAAAATCAATTATTAATAATGGCTTTGCCGTAATGTATATTATAGCGCAAAAGTTAGTGTGGAAATCAAATGAAGACGGCTATCTGGTAGGCTCCAGAGGTTCGGTTGGTTCCTCTTTCGTAGCCACTATGGCTGGTATCACAGAGGTTAACCCACTTGCGCCACATTATTATTGTTCCAACTGCCATTTTTCAGACTTTGATTCCGAAGAAGTAAAGAAATATGGAGGTAGCTCCGGATGTGACATGCCCGACAGAGCATGTCCTAGCTGTGGAGAAGCCTTGAAGAAGGATGGTCATGATATCCCCTTTGAAACCTTCCTGGGTTTCTATGGAGATAAAGAACCTGATATTGACCTTAACTTCTCTGGAGAATACCAAAGTAAGGCGCACGAATATACCGAAGTATTATTTGGTAAGGGGCATACCTTTAGAGCGGGAACAATTGGTACACTGGCGGATAAGACTGCGTTTGGATATGTTAAGAATTACTATGAAGAAAGAGGAATTCACAAGCGAAATGTGGAGATAGACCGTATTGTACAGGGACTTGTAGGTGTAAGACGAACGACCGGACAGCATCCTGGCGGAATTGTTGTAATGCCGCATGGAGAAAATATATATTCCTTCACCCCAGTACAACGACCCGCCAATGATATGACCACCAGCACAATCACTACTCATTTTGATTATCACTCAATCGATCACAATTTATTAAAGCTGGATATTCTTGGTCACGATGATCCGACCATGATACGTAAACTAGAGGATTTAACTGGAATTAATGCAAAAGAAATAAGGCTGGATGAACAAAATGTATTAAGTTTGTTTCATGATTTAAGTGCACTTAAGATTTCTCCGAAAGATTTGGATGGTTGTGAACTTGGATGTCTAGGTATTCCAGAGTTTGGAACAGATTTTGTTATGCAGATGGTGAAGGATACCAAGCCAAAGACCTTTTCCGACTTGGTTCGAATTTCTGGGTTATCCCATGGTACCGACGTATGGTTGAACAATGCTCAGACATTGATTCAAAGCGGTACCTGTACCCTTGCTACGGCAATCTGTACTCGTGATGATATTATGACCTATCTGATTGCCACTGGTGTGGAACCTGGTGTCTCCTTTAAAATCATGGAGAGTGTTCGTAAGGGGAAAGGATTAACTCCCGATATGGAGGAAGCAATGCTAGCTTCCAATGTACCGGACTGGTACATCTGGTCCTGTAAGCAAATCAAGTACATGTTCCCTAAGGCGCATGCTGCAGCTTATGTTATGATGGCCTTCCGTATTGCTTATTTTAAGGTTTATTATCCGTTAGCCTATTATGCATCGTTTTTCTCAATTAGAGCATCAGCCTTTAATTATGAGCTTATGTGTCTGGGAAGAGAGAAGCTGGAATTGCACATTGCGGATTATAAGAGACGGAGTAATATCTTAACAAAGAAAGAGCAGGATACTTTTAAGGACATGCGAATTGTACAGGAAATGTATGCAAGAGGTTTTCAGTTCTTACCTATTGACATCTATAGAGCCAAAGCGCAAGACTTTCAGATTATTGATGGCAAATTAATGCCCTCCCTAAGTACCATTGATGGTCTGGGTGAAAAAGCCGCCGATGCAGTGGTGGAAGCTTCGAAACTTGGTACATTTTTATCTAGAGATGATTTTAAAATACGTTGTAAAGTCAGTTCAACAGTTGTTGATTCTATGGCGAAGATGGGACTTTTAGGAGACTTGCCTGCGTCAAACCAAATGTCACTGCTGGATTTCTTAACTTAAGATTTAGGGCTTACTTTACTTTGCATATAAAGTAGATTAAAAAGGATGGAGGTTCCTGTAAGAAGAAATATTATCTATTGCAGGAACAATTCCATCTATTTTATGGTTATTAAAAATACGAAAGTAGGGTAATCATAAGGCATATCATTGAAAAGAGAGGAGTTTTCATCGATTAAATAGATTTTTGATTTCTAAAATGTGTCAATTGATAAAACAATTTAAAAAATATTATAAAAAGTACTTGCTTTTTTATTTGCCATAGTATATTATAGATATTGTTCTTGAGGCTCGTTGGTCAAGGGGTCAAGACGCCGCCCTCTCACGGCGGAAACACGGGTTCGATTCCCGTACGAGCTGCTAAATAAAAGCAACATGGAATGATTTCATGTTGCTTTTTTGATATTCATGGCATCCTGATAATGATAGGAACATAAATCATTTAGGGTACAAAACATAGATAAAGTTTGTTGTGATAATAGATAAGTCCTGTTGATATTTCGACAGGGTTGTAGTAGAATAAAAACATGTTTGGGAATTTATTACTTTAAACTCGAATAATGTGCTGGAGAATTAATATTTTGTCGTTTAATAAGAGAAAAGTGAATAATTAGGCGTGATTAAACGCTTGATCGTATTTTAATTTACATCTTAGGGCTAAAATAGTATAATATCAGTGCTAGTTCAATGAACGTTTGCTTCAAAAGAGGAGGATCACAGTATGCTAAGAATATATATGTCCAACCTGTTATAATATTCGAATGGTGTCAAGAAAGCCAGATGCTGTGTGTCTTCATTGTGGGATGAGATTACATAAAAGTGATTTAGAGTATGCAGATTTTATGAACATGACAGAAGAGGAAAGAAATTTATTTAAGGAAAAATATAAATCTAGAATGATTAGCTATAATGAACTAAAAGAAAACAGCATGGATGTTGATACAACAAGATGAAATGAAAAGTGAAATAAAGAGTGAGAAGATAGAGTACAGAATAAAGAGTCTGCCATGGCAGACTCTTTATTCTGTACTTGGAAGCTTTAATCTTCTATTGGTAAGGGATATATAATTTAATTACTTTACAAACTAAATATATATTGTACAATAGACTCAGGATATTGAGATAGATATTATTTAATATAAGTAGGATGGTGTGCAATGGAAGTAAAAAAATTAGAATATTTAAATAATGTAATTAACAAGGAAATCGATGATGGAAAGATAAGTGGAGCAGCTATTTGCATCCTTCATGAAAATAATCAGGTTTTTCGTAAAGAATATGGTCTCGCTAACATAGAAAACAAACAACCTATAAAAGAAAATACAATTTATCGTATGTATTCCATGACAAAACCAGTTACTGCAGCAGCAGCAATGATATTATTTGAAAGAGGACAGCTTAATCTATTAACTCCGGTCTCTAACTATCTGGAAGGATTTCATAATCAAAAGGTGTGGACAGAAGATGGACATGTAGAGTTGAATCGATTAGTGACGGTTCAGGATTTATTAAATATGACGTCGGGTGTCGTTTATCCGGATGGAAGTTTTGAAGTGGGACGGCAAATGGGTGCTTTATATGATGAGGCCGCACATTTATTTGAAAAGAATACTCCTTTTGATACAATAGAATTTTGTAATCGTATGGGTCAGGTTCCGTTAGCCTTCCAACCAGGTGACCGTTGGCATTATAGTGCATCAGCAGATGTTCTTGGAGCAGTTATTGAAGTTGCTTCCGGAAAAAGGTTTCGAGACTTTCTTAAAGATGAGATATTTATTCCACTTGGCATGGTAGACACCGATTTCTATGTGCCCAGTGAAAAGCTGGAGCGTTTTGCACAAATGTATGATTATGTTGAAGATAGAAAGGCACTTGTGCCTTTTCGTAATTATTTTTTAGGTCTTTATCATTATGAATCTTGCCCGGCTTTTGAATCCGGTGGTGCTGGATTAGTCTCAACCATAGATGATTATGCTAAATTTGCCTTAATGTTAGCAAACAATGGTGTGTATAATGGAATACGGATTCTTGGGAAAAAATCAGTAGATTATATCGGAGAACCACAATTAACCAATGAACAGGCCATTACCTATAACTGGGATTCTATAAATGGGTACAGCTATGGTAATTTAATGAGAATTCTTGTTGACCCAGTGAAAGCTAGTAGTAATGGGAGTGTTGGTGAGTTTGGATGGGATGGCTGGGCAGGTAATTACTTTATGGTAGACCGCAAAGAGAATTTAGTCATGCTTTATATGATTCAGCGCTGTGGAGGAACCAATCCAGATTTGATGAGAAGAATGAGAGCAATTATTTACGGTGCTATATAAGAAATATAAAGTATCAACAAAGCTTACACGAGAAAACACATGAATAAATCAAAGCTGTACTAAAATGTTACCTCAATGCATCTGTAAAGGGTAAGCATTTCAAGTACAGCTTTTTTAGAAATAGTTTAGTGTAATCTTAGCTTTCAGAATTAGCTCTTCGACGGTTGATCAAACGAATAGCAGTTAATACAGCACCGAACAAACAAATACAGGCAGCAGTCAGATATGCGCCTTTCATACCATAGATAAATACATCATCTCTTCCTGTAACATAATCTGATACTTTATAACCAATTTTATGACTCATGCGACCATAAAGAATTAAGACTGCTATTGAGATACCACTTATCATACCCAAGTTTCGAATTAAAGCATTAATACTTCCGGATATTCCAAGCATATGTGTGGGTGCATTTGACATAATCAAGGAGTTGTTGGGGGACTGGAATAACCCGTTGCCAATTGACATGAGAGCTACAAACAAAATGAGATGAATTAAGCTTGATGTCGCATGTAACGTAGACATTAGGAATAATCCAACAGCATTTAAGGATAATCCAACAAAGGTTAAAAACTCAGAACCAATTTTATCGGAAAGGTAACCGCTGACAGGTGCAACTACAGCCAAAATTAAAGGATAGACCATTAATATTAGGCCTGTAAATAATGGAGAGTAGGCCTTAGTATACTGCAAATAGAACGGCATGATAATAGTTGAACTGCTAATTGCTATAAAAGAGGTAAAAGCGCAGAAGATACTTAAGGTAAACAACCTGTTCTTAAACAGTGACAATTGAAGTAAGGGGACTTCGGTTCTCTTTTCAACTACAATAAAGACAATAAATGTAATTAAAAACAGGAGGAATCCAGCTAGAATAATTGGTTGTTGATATCCCTGTTCTTCACCTAGAATAAGGGACATGAACAAAGAGACAATAGAAACGGCGAATAGTGTAGCACCTTTTACATCAAGTTTTTCACTGGAAATATTCTTAGTTCGAGGTAATATTTTGATTCCTAAAAGATAAACTATAATACCGATTGGTACATTTATTAAAAAAATGAATTTCCAATTCAAGGCATCTACAATTACACCTCCAAGTGGGGGACCGGCTAAAGAACCTAATGCAACAAAGGTACCGGAGATACCAAGGGCTCTGCCGCGCTCATTGCTAGGAAATACATGAGTTATGATTCCTTGATTGGTTGCCATTGTGGCAGCCGCGCCAAGGCCTTGAATTCCTCTTGCTATTATTAAGATAATAAAGGAATCAGAGATTCCGCATAGGAGAGAACCAAGGGTGAAAATAACAATTCCCAGCTGAAAGACTCTAGTTTTACCTTTCAAATCACCTAAGCGGCCAAAAACTAAAATTGTTCCCACAATAACTAATAAATAAGAGGTTACCACCCAGGCAATTGCCTCTGTGCTGACCGATAAATGCTTTGACATTTCTGGTAAAGCTACGTTAACAATACTACTGTCGAGGGTAGCCATAAAGGTCATGAGTACAACATTGATTAATATTATCATTCTATTTTTATAAACTACTTCAGTGCTTTGTTCCATTTTATTTCTCCACTTTCTGCTGTTTTCTATAATTTTTCATGTCATTAACTACAATACTTAATAAATTAAATAGTACTTCTTTTTCTTTATTATTTAGTCCACTGGTAAGTATAGCGTTCCACTTTAATAATTCCTTTTTTATATCTGGGATAATTGATCTGCCCAAATCTGTTAGATATAACTGGTTTGCTCGGCTATCTTCTTTGGAAATTTCCCTTCTAATATAACCCAAATCAATAAGTTTTTTTATTACTCTTGTTGACATTGCTTTATCTACATCCAATTCCTTACTAATTTGATTCTGGTTAAGACCATCAGAATGATATAGGGTTAATAAATATGGATAAGAACCACTACCAAGATGATATTTTTTCAATACCTCAGTAGTATATACCTGTGTACTTCGGTAAATACTTCCGTTCAACATGGTAAGGTTAATATGTTTTTCCTTCAATCTATCACTTCCTTTCGATACAGTAAGTGAAATTATAGTGATAAATAGTTGATGTGTCAACTGTTTATTGGCTTTAAAAGTATATCAAAAATATTAAATTAAAATATTATTTTTTAAAAATAGTAATTGAAATAATTACATCACTATGGTAGTATGGTAAAGTGCTAACAAAGAAAAGCGAAAAACAGGAGGATTTTATGAAAAAAATAGTAAGTTTGCTTATGATTGCAATCATGGTTGTCAGTATGGTGGCATGTAAAAAGAATGATTCAAATGAGGATAAGTCCTTACAATACATAAAAGATAATGGTAAATTAATTCTTGGTTTAGATGATGCCTTTGCACCAATGGGCTTTCGAGATGAGAACAATAATATTGTTGGGTTTGATATTGATCTTGCGCAGGCGGTTTGTGATAAGCTTGGAGTAGAACTAGTACTTCAGCCAGTGGAATGGGAAACAAAAGAGAATGAGTTAAATACAAAGAATATTGATTGCATCTGGAATGGTCTTTCTCTTACCCCTGCACGTATTGAAAGTATGACCATGTCAGAGCCATATTTGACAAATGATATATCCTTGGTGGTCACAAGTGATAGTGACATCAAGAGTTTGGAGGATATGGCTGGTAAGAAGTTGGCCCTGCAGAGCAGTTCATCTGCAGAAGATGCATTGAATAGTGAGGATAACAAATCCTTTAAGGAATCATTGAGTGAAGTAATTCCATTTAGTGACTATGAAGTGGCATTGCTTGATCTAGAATCCGGTAATTCGGATGCTGTTTTACTCGACACAGTTGTTGCTGACTATAAGATTACTGCAGGAAAAGACCTGGTTAAAATAGAAGGTTCTTTACTTCCCGATCAGTACGCAATTGGTTTTAGAAAAGGTGACGAGGCATTATGTGATGCTGTTGAAGCTGCTTTAAGGGAATTAAAGGCAGAGGGTACTGTTGCAGAGATTTCAACTAAATGGTTTGGAGCTGATATAACAATAATTAAATAACCTTTAATTGTTGTAGGAATAGTGAGATATTGCAATAGAAAATGAGTGCCTATTTATACCGATGGTCTTCTCCCGATGCACCATTAGCATAGATAGACACTCATATTTTGCCAATAGAATTTGTGCTATAGCGCAAATGTAAAGTTCTTCAAAGAATGGAGTGTTTATATGACTTTAGATAAGATACCTTTGGAGTTGTTGGTTCCCAATATGCTGGAAGCGACATTAGAAACCTTGAAGATATTCTTTCTTACAATTATATTGTCAATACCTTTAGGATTTTTGGTTGCAATGGCTAGGAAGAGCAAACTTTGGTTTATTAGCTTCCCAACAAGGATTTATCAGTTGTTATTTCGTGGAACACCTTTAATGGTTCAGTTGATTTTCTTTATGTACGGACCTTTTTACATATTTGAAGTAAGCTTATATGACCGGTTTACAGCTTGCATCCTTGCCTTTGCCATTAATTATGCCGCTTATTTTGGTGAAATCTTTCGAGGTGGTATTGCAGCTATTCCCAAAGGGCAATATGAAGCGGCAAAGGTTTTAGGATATACAAAACTGCAGACCTTTCTGCGCATTATTTTACCACAGGTGGTTAAGGGAGTACTTCCATCGGTTGGAAATGAATTAATGACCTTAGTGAAAGATACCTCACTTGCGCAAGTAATCGGTATTATTGAGTTATTTCGGGTTGCCTCCAATGCATCCTCAACCTATTCCTCAACAGTCCCTATTTTAGTGGCAGCACTATTTTATCTTGTAATGAACACGGTAGTTGAGGTGTCCTTTAAGTTGCTGGAGAGGAAAATGGATTATTATAAGAACTAGTAGGAAATGAAGATGTATGGTACGTAATAAGTGGCGAGTTATTAATTCTTACTTAGTTAATAATTTTATTAACCAGTGTACTAACTTTATAGGATTTGGAGGTAGTGATGTTACTCAAAGCAGAGAACTTACAAAAGAAATTTGATAATAAAGATATTTTGAAGGGAATTTCCTTACAGGTGAAGGAAGGTGAGGTAGTAGCAATTATTGGACCATCTGGATCTGGGAAATCAACACTTCTTCGGTGTCTAACACAATTAGAGCAGGTGAATCAAGGGAAAATAGAAATATGTGAAAAGCAGATGGTCAATACCTTTACAGGCGAAGGTTATGCAGATAAAAAGATCTTACACGAAATTGTACTGGGTGTCGGTTTAGTTTTTCAGAATTTTAATCTTTTCCCACATAAGTCCGTATTGAAAAATATAATTGAACCGCAGATTAGAGTGTTAAAGATAGAAAAGGAGCAGGCAAAACAGAAGGCAATGGCATTACTGGAACAGATGAATTTGGCTGATCGAGCAGAAGCATATCCTTGCGAGTTATCAGGTGGGCAGCAACAGCGTGTCGCAATTGCCAGAGCTCTTGCACAAAATCCTAAAATTTTATTTTTTGATGAACCTACATCGGCTTTGGATCCAGAACTTACAGGTGAAATTCTTAAGGTTATCCGTTCTCTGGCAGATTTAAAGATGACTATGGTTATTGTCACTCATGAGATGGCATTTGCGCGAGATGTGGCTGACCGTGTAATCTTTATGGATGAAGGTGTTATTGTGGAGCAAGGCACGCCACAAGAAGTATTCAATAATACGACGAATCAAAGAACAAAAGATTTCTTACAGAGGTTTAATCAGAGCTATTAAAGATAATATTGTCGTGTTTATAGCAAATACAATGGCAGTCAATGAGTTTTATTAAATAATTTTTTATAGGAATATAAAATACTTTCTTGAAATCATGAATATACCTTTTTACTCAAAATTCTGAATTTTCCTTTGGTAAAAAATCTTATTGACGTACAAACAAAATATAAGTCAATATTAAATATGTTTGTTAAACCTAGTTAATACTTCAAAAAGAACTTATTAAATTGTAATTTATCTTGATATTGTATAATTGTGGGATATAATTACAATATATGTTAAATGATAAGGAGGTATTATATGTTAGTAAAGAAATCAATTGTGTCATTAGTAGTATTTGCAATGGTATTTAGCGTTATAATAATGCCTGTTTCCGCTTCTGCAGCAGAAAATTCGGTTCCAAATAACTTTCATGTACCTGACTATATTTACACTGAGGACGATGTTGTGGTTGATAAACCAATTGGTCTAGTTATTAATGATAGGCCCGAAGATCCTTTGTCCATGAGTTCTGAATTGTCCACGACAAGAGCTACCACTAGCGTTATTTATGGACCGTATACAACCATTATGTTAGATGATTCCAAAATGCAGGTTATTTTTTCCACGCTTAAGTCAGGGCTTCAATACAGTGAGAGTGATTTATAATGGCGTGAATTGTTTTAAATTTGAGTCTGGAAATACCATCATTTACATTGCCAGCAGCACAATGTTACAACCCTTAAACTCATTGTGTACAGCGATAAACTCGACACTTACATCAAAAGCCAATAATAGGGATACAAGCCTTACATATACCAACATCTACCGAAGTTATCTAACCTATTTTGGTGGGTATCCAATTTATAGAACAAGTATTGCGCGCGTTGGTGTTCAGATGTATTATAACAGTTCCAACCAAATTTACATGAACGTAAAGGTAATTGATTCAATTGCTGTTGATATCTATGATGCCTTTATTGATGATTGGTTATATCCTTGCGAGGCGAGCTTTAGGCCGACTGCTATTGTGAATATTACCAATACAGGTACAAGTAACAGTATGTATTTCGGTGGTTACGAGATTCAAGGCGTTGGTGACAATACTTCAACAACAAGTATTGGAAGCTTAGTTAGCCTTGGATATAAGTCAGTACAAACAATTGGCAGTATACTTAATCCGACCATATCCACAATCTTTGGTTTATATAATGACTTAGTTGGCCTTGCTAATTCCGATGGTGGATCGCGGCATTTCTATTATACTATGCCGATATCCTTATCCAATCCTTCGACAAGTAAATACTCTTATAATTGCACTACTCCATCACCATTTACATTACGTTTGACAAATGATTACCTGACGCTCAAAATTGGAACAATTGGAACACAAGTATCAACCACTATGTATGATATCCGCTGTAATATAAATTTTAATTAATCGCTTGCAGGTATTATCTATACAATAATATACGTAAGGATAGTAAATAATTATGAAGATTAATAAGAAAATTGTTATATCTGTACTGGTTGTTATCGTTATAATCGCAGTTGTTGTATTTGTAGTTAGTAACTTCAAAAAATCGCAACATGATCCAATTTCTTTTAGGTTTGATGCGAAAACTAAGGAAGTAGTATTTTCGATAGATGAGGGATACAAAATACATAGGCTCCAAATGCTCGAAGGAAATATTGATGTCCCAAATTATGATAAAGATACTAGGGAGGTTATATTTCCTTGGTATGAATTAGAGATTGGAGAACATGAATTTTTATATTTTGTAATCCAAAACTATGAGGGCAAGGTAGAAAAAGAATATAATATAGAATATGAGATTTTGCATCAAAGTGCCAATGAAATTATTATCATGGTCCATAGTAACAGCTCACCATATTTAGGGGAAAGAGATTTCTACTCTTTTTATTATTGATATGTATTCGTTCATATGATTAAATACTAAGTTTCCTGATATTTATAATCTAGATTAAAACTTGTTATTGTAAAAAAAGTTTGTGTATTACGGTTTTACTACTCATTTCTGATATAATAAAATAATATTTGATATATCGGTTTAATCAAAGTTATTAGTTAAAAATAATACTTGCAATATTTGGTTGTATTTGATATAATAACTAAGGTACAAAATGATAAGACTAATTAGGAGTGGACGAAAGTCCACTCTTACTTTTTGCAGTAAGCGAGCCTTTAACGTTGTTATTGTTTATGATAAACATCTCTCTTACTATAGAAAGATGCTATCATAAGATCAGGAAAGAAGGAATAGAAATGGCAAAGCACGAAGATTATGAACTAAGAACGCAGCAGCTATTGGAGCCAATTTTGTCAGCAAATCATTTTGAATTATATGATGTTGAATATGTAAAAGAAGGTGGAAACTGGTTTCTTAGAGCTTATATTGATAAGGAAAATGGAATTACTGTAGATGATTGTGAATTAGTCAGCAGAGCGTTGAGCGATTTGCTGGATAAACATGACTATATTTCGGACTCCTATATCTTAGAAGTTAGTTCACCAGGTCTTGGAAGACAGTTAAAAAAGGATAAGCATTTTGAAAAAAGTATTGGTGAAGAGGTAGAGCTTAGGCTTTTCAAACCAATCAATAAGCAGAAGGACTTTACTGGAATTCTAACGGGTTTTGATCAAGAGTCAATTACGCTTACTTTAGAAAATGAAGATACTATGGTCTTAAAAAGATCAGACATTGCAATGATTCGATTAACAATTGATTTTTAATTGTTTATTTGATAAGCAGCTACTCTTTTAAAGAAAAGAGATAACCATGAATTTATGCAATACTATTAGGAATTTAAATCCTATAACTAGTGATTGTTAAAAATATATACTATAAGGAGGATATGGAAAGAAAATGGATGCGAACAGGGAACTCATTGAAGCTTTAAACCAGATTGAGAAGGAAAAAGATATTAGTAAAGATATTTTACTAGAGGCATTGGAAAACTCATTGGTGGCAGCATGTAAAAATAATTATGGTAGAGCAGACAATATTAAAGTAAACATTGACCGTAATACAGGTGAGGTTAATGTTTATGCCATGAAAGAAGTAGTGGAAGAGGTTACGGATCCAATTATGCAGATCAGCCTTGCTCAAGCCAAGATGAAGGATGCAAAGAAGGATTTGGGTGATATCGTTGCAATTGAAGTAACACCTAAGAACTTTGGACGTATCGCTGCGCAGAAAGCAAAGCAGGTAGTTGTTCAAAAAATCCGTGAAGAAGAGAGAAAAGTATTATTTACTCAATATAGTGGAAAAGAAAAAGACATCGTAACTGGTATTGTTCAGCGTTATGTAGGTAATAACGTAAGTATTAACCTAGGTAAAGTAGATGCAATATTAACAGAAAATGAGCAGGTGCGCGGTGAAGTTTTTAGACCCACGGATCGTATTAAACTTTATGTACTAGAAGTTAAAGATACTACCAAGGGACCAAGAATAACTGTTTCAAGAACACATCCAGAGCTTGTAAAGCGCTTATTTGAAGCAGAGGTAACTGAAATCCAGGACGGAACCGTAGAAATTAAGAGTATTTCCAGAGAAGCTGGTTCCAGAACTAAGATAGCAGTATGGAGCAACAACGCAGACGTTGATGCAGTAGGTGCTTGCGTTGGTCTTAATGGTGCAAGAGTTAATACAATTGTTCATGAATTACGCAATGAGAAAATTGATATTATCAATTGGAGTAATGATCCAGCTAAATTAATCGAAAATGCACTTAGTCCTGCAAAGGTTGTTTCTGTTACTGTTGAAGAATCAGAAAAGAGTGCCAGAGTAATTGTGCCTGATTATCAATTATCTCTTGCAATCGGCAAAGAAGGTCAGAATGCAAGACTTGCAGCTAAACTGACCGGATATAAAATTGATATTAAGAGTGAATCTCAGAGCATGGGATATTAATACGCCTGAAAGCGAGTAACTTCCATGAAATATAGCACCATTTTGAGGCGCTGGGTTTTGATCTTAGTAATATTAAGGATGTGATAATAGATGGCGAAAAAATTACCATTAAGAATGTGTACCGGTTGTGGTGAAATGAAAACAAAGAAAGAAATGATTCGTGTTTTAAAGACACCCGAGGATGAAATTGTCATCGATTCCACCGGTAAGAAAAATGGAAGAGGCGCATATATCTGCTGTAAACTTAGCTGCTTGCAAAAGGCAGTTAAAACAAAAGGTCTAGAGCGTTCACTTAAAACCAGTATTCCGAAGGAATTGGTTGAAACACTGGAGAAGGAGATGATTTTGCTTGAATCCGGAAATCAAGAAGGTATATAACTTACTAGGAATTGCAACAAAATCCCGCAAAGTAGCAAGTGGTGAATTTTCTACGGAAAAAGCCGTGAAGGAACATAAAGCAGTTTTAGTAATTGTCGCTGCAGATGCATCTGACAATACAAAGAAAATGTTTACCAATATGTGTACTTACTATAATGTACCAATTTACTTTTTTGGTGAGAAAAACGATCTAGGTCATGCAATGGGTAAAGAGTTTCGTGCATCTTTGGCTGTGCTTGACAAGGGCTTAGCGGACGCAATTGAAAAGCAACTGAAAATGATGCAGTGATATGAACGGAGGTAGTAAGTATAATATGTCAAAAATGAAAGTATTTGAGTTAAAGAATGTCATAAATGGCCAAACAAAAGGCTCAATAGAAAGTAAGGATATCTTAGATTTTATTGAGAAAAGTTTTGGTGTTAAAAAATCGCATAGTAGTAATCTGGAGGAAAATGAAGCACAATTCATAAAAAATCATTTTGTGAAAGATAATAAACCAGTACACTCACAAGCTGTGAAGGCAACTGCAGAACCTGTGTCTAAACCTGCACCAAAGCCAACAAATCAAACCGTAGCGACGCAAAAAGCTCAACAAGCACCTGTTAAACCTGCTGTGAAAGCACAGGCTGAGCAGGAACCAGCAATCAATAATAAAGTTGCTGAGAGTGCGCCTGTGACTAAACCGGCTTCGTCGGTGAATCAACCTGCATCAAGTTCTCCAAAGCCACCAGTTGGTCAACAAAATGGAACGAAGCAGGTACAGCAAAGTGGTATAAGAACAACATCTACAATAGAACAAGGTCAGCAAAATACACAGGTACAAAGACCGGCAGGAGGACAGGGCACAATGAGACAAGGCCAACAAGGCCAACAAGGTCAAGGATATCAAGGTTCACAAAACACACAAAGAACATCAGGCGAACATAGTCAATATACAGCAAATAATCGCCCACAGGGTAAACCGTACGAAGGCAAACCTTCTTACGAAGGCAAACCTTCTATCGAAGGCAAACCTTCTTACGAAGGTCAGGATAATCAAAGACCTGCACAGAGTGGTCAAGGTCAAAGACCAGCAGGAGAAGGTTACCAAGGCAATCGCCCACAAGGTCAGGGCTACCAAGGCAATCGTCCACAAGGTCAGGGTTACCAAGGCAATCGCCCACAAGGTCAAGGTTATCAAGGCAATCGTCCACAGGGCGAAGGCTATCAGGGTAATCGCCCACAAGGTCAAGGCTACCAAGGCAATCGTCCGCAGGGCGAAGGTTATCAGGGGAATAGACCACAGGGTCAGGGTTATCAAGGCAATCGTCCACAAGGCGAAGGCTACCAGGGTAATCGTCCACAGGGTGAAGGTTATCAAGGCAATAGAACCGGCTACCAAGGCAATCGTCCACAGGGTGAAGGCTATCAAGGAAATAGAACCGGCTACCAAGGCAATCGTCCACAAGGCGAAGGCTATCAAGGAAATAGACCACAGGGTCAGGGCTACCAGGGTAATCGTCCACAAGGCGAAGGTTATCAGGGTAACAGATCCGGTTACCAAGGCAATCGTCCACAGGGTGAAGGTTATCAAGGAAATAGACCACAAGGTCAGGGTTACCAAGGTAATCGTCCACAAGGCGAAGGCTATCAGGGTAACAGAACCGGCTACCAAGGCAATCGTCCACAGGGTGAAGGCTATCAAGGAAATAGACCGCAAGGTCAGGGTTACCAAGGCAACAGACCACAGGGTGAAGGCTATCAGGGTAACAGACCACAGGGTCAGGGTTATCAGGGCAACAGACCACAGGGTCAAGGTGGTAGCAGGCCTTACGGTGCTGGCCAAGGACAGGGTGGTTCAAGACCTGGCGGATATGGCGGTGGCCAAGGAGGCTTCTCTAGACCGAGCAATCAGAGACCTGGAGGAGGATTTGGTTCCAGAGGCTTTGAGGATTCAGGTAAGGATGATGATGATAAGCCAAGCTATGGCAATCGCGCTCCTGGTAAAAAAGGAAGCGGTGGTCAAAGAAGCGGTGGTGAGCGCAAGGCCTTTGATCAGCAGATATTAGATAAAAAGGTTGCTGAAAAGAATGATAACAGCAACAAGAGAAATAGAGATCGTATCAACAAAGAAAAGAATTACAAAGAGAAGAATGTATTTGATCGTGGCGATGACGGTGCAGATGGCAAGACTAAAATTGCACCTAAAAAGGGTCAATTTATTCAGCCTAAGCCAGTTCAAGTTGTTGAAGAAGATATTAAGGTAATTACTATTCCGGAAGTATTAACCATCAAAGAACTTGCAGATAAGATGAAGAAACCTTCTGCAGCTTTAATTAAGAAGCTTTTCCTTGCTGGTAAAATTGTAACACTAAACCAGGAAATTACCTTTGAAGAAGCAGAAGAAATTGCTCTTGAATACGAGATTATTGCAGAAAAAGAGAAAAAGGTTAATGAAGTTGAAGAACTCTTAAAAGAAGAGGAAGAAAATCAGGATGACATGGAAAAACGTCCTCCGGTTGTCTGCGTTATGGGTCACGTTGATCATGGTAAAACTTCACTTCTTGATGCAATTAGAGAAACAAACGTAACCTCAAGAGAAGCAGGTGGTATTACACAGCATATCGGTGCTTATATGGTTCAAATTAACGGCGAGGATATTACCTTTTTGGATACTCCTGGACATGAAGCATTTACTTCCATGCGTAAAAGAGGTGCTAAATCAACAGATATCGCAATCCTTGTAGTAGCAGCGGATGACGGTGTTATGCCTCAGACAATAGAAGCAATCAATCATGCAAAAGCAGCTGGCGTTCAAATTATAGTTGCGATTAATAAAATAGATAAGCCAAGTGCTAACATTGAGCGAGTGAAACAAGAATTAACTGAGTATGAATTAATAGCAGAAGATTGGGGTGGAGACACCATTTTTGTTCCAGTATCTGCGCATACAAAGGAAGGTATTCCACAATTACTTGAAATGATTCTTTTAACCGCAGAGATGGTTGAATTAAAAGCCAATCCAAATCGTAATGCCAGAGGTATTGTTATCGAAGCACAACTTGATAAGGGAAGAGGACCAGTTGCGACTATTTTAGTACAAAAGGGAACCCTTCATGTTGGAGACAACGTAGCGGTAGGATCTTCCTACGGTAAAGTTCGTGCGATGATGGATGATAAGGGAAGAAGAGTAAAAGAAGCGACACCTTCCACGCCTGTAGAAATTCTTGGTTTGAATGAAGTTCCTGATGCAGGTGAGACTTTCCTTGCTGTTACGACGGAAAAAGAAGCAAGAACAATAGCAGAAGCATATCTTTCCCAGGGTAAAGAAAAACTAATTGCAGATACTAAGGCTAAGTTATCTTTAGATGGTCTGTTCTCACAGATTCAGGCAGGTAATATTAAAGAATTAAACCTTATTATTAAAGCAGACGTTCAGGGTTCCGTGGAAGCAATGAAACAGAGCTTAATGAAACTAAGCAATAAAGAGGTAGCAGTTCGTATTATTCATGGTGGTGTTGGTGCTATTAATGAATCCGATGTTATTCTTGCAAGTGCCTCAAATGCTATCATTATCGGCTTTAATGTTAAGCCGGACAATGCAGCAAAGGAAACAGCTGACCGTGAAAAGGTAGATGTAAAACATTATCGTGTCATTTACAATGCAATCAATGACATTGAAGCAGCGATGAAGGGTATGTTAGATCCAATCTTTGAAGAGAGAATTATTGGTCACGCAGAAATAAGAATGACCTTTAAGGCTTCCGGTGTTGGTACAATTGCAGGCTCCTACGTACTTGACGGTAAGGTAGTCAGAGGCAGCAAAACCAGAATATTTAGAGATAATACATTAATCTATGAAGGAATTCTCGCTTCCTTAAAGAGATTCCAGGATGATGTAAAAGAAGTTGATAAAGGATATGAATGCGGTCTGGTATTTGAAAAGTTTAATGACGTTAAAGAATTTGATAAAGTAGAATTCTATGTCATGGCTGAAGTACCAAGATAAAACAAAAGGCAGTGAAAAGTTTTCACTGATTTCAATAGTCAAATCAAAAGCATTTGTCAGAAGGGAGCTGTTACTAATAATGTGTAGTAAGCTTCTGGAAGGACAAATGTTTTTGAAATGTCTTTGGGAAAGGTATTGGTAATGATATGAGAAAAAATAGTATTAAAAACACTAGAATAAATGGTGAGGTACAAAAGGAATTAAGTATACTAATCAGTAGGGAAATTAAAGACCCAAGAATTAATCCGATGACCTCGGTAGTTCATGTGGAAGTAGCACCTGATCTTAAGACAGCGAAGGTATATATTAGTGTCCTAGGTGATGAGGAGTCTAAAAAGTCTACTTTAGCAGGATTAAAGAGTGCTGCTTCCTTTATAAGAGGTCAACTTGCTAAATCACTAAACCTGCGTAATACTCCAGAACTTTCTTTTGTTCTTGATAATTCCATTGAATATGGTGCTCATATGTCTAAGCTAATTAATGAAGTTAATAAAAATATAGAACCAGATGAGGTTGACGAAGAGGATGAAGACGAGTCTGATTTCTCTGACGAAGAGGATAAATAACAATGATTAATTTAAAGGGTGAGTTAGCAGACGCAAAGTCGATTGTAATTGCAGGTCATGTCCGCCCGGATGGGGACTGTATTGGCTCCTGTACAGCACTTTATCTGTATCTACTGCAGAATAAAGAACAACTCGGATTTGATAGGATTGATGTATATCTGGAATCCTTTGGCAATGAATTTAATCTCTTAAATGGTGTAAATGAGATAAAACATTCCTACGAATCAGAGCAGCAGTATGATGTGTTTATTAGTGTTGACTGTGCAGCTCAAGATCGATTGGGAAATGCATTGAAATATTTTCAAACCGCAAAAAAGACAATTAATATAGATCATCATATTAGTAATCAGGGATTTGCTATGGTAAACCATATTGTCGCTGATGCTTCCTCTACCTGTGAAGTTTTATATACACTAATGGAGGAGGCAATAATTACAAAGGATATTGCTTCGGCCCTTTACGTCGGAATTATCCATGATACTGGTGTGTTTAAGCATTCCAATACAACAGAACAAACAATGCAGATTGCAGGTAGACTAATTAGTAAAGGTATCAATACCTCCACTTTAATTGATGAATCCTTTTATACTAAAACATATCTGCAAAACCTCATATTAGGACGTTGTTTGATGAGAAGTATGTTAATTCTTGATAAGAAAGTTGTGTTTTCTTCAATTTCACGAAAAATGTTAAGTCATTATGGTGCCGTTTCGTCCGATTTAGATGGGATTATAGATCAGCTTCGTGTTACAAAGGGAACAGAAGTTGCAATATTTATCTATGAAACTGATTTCCATGAATTCAAAGTAAGTATGAGATCAAATGGCGAAGTTAATGTGAGTAAAATTGCTGTTCATTTTGGTGGAGGCGGTCATATTAAAGCAGCTGGCTGCACTATGCGTGGCTCCGTACATGATGTAATTAATAATCTGACCCCGCACATTGAGGCTCAATTGAAAGAAATTATGTAATTAAGTTTCTCTAGGTTATGAATAGTAAAGAGATTAATTCATATCAGATTTGAATTCGAAGGAGTACAGGAATTGTTTAACGGAATTATAAATGTATATAAAGAAAAAGGATATACCTCTCATGATGTAGTTGCTAAAATGAGAGGTATATTAAAAATGAAGAAGATTGGGCATACCGGTACGCTTGACCCTGATGCGGAAGGCGTCCTGCCTGTATGTCTTGGAAAAGGTACAAAGCTGGTTGATATGATTACTGATCGTGATAAAACCTATGAGACAGTGCTTAAACTCGGAATAACCACGGATACACAGGATATTACCGGAGCTGTTATAAAACAGGCAGAAGTGAAGGTACAGTTTAAGGAAATTGAAGAAGTTATACTTAGTTACATAGGAGAATACCTTCAGTTACCACCAATGTATTCCGCTATAAAGGTCGATGGTAAGCGGCTTTACGAGTTGGCTAGACAGGGTAAGGAAATTGAACGTGAGCGAAGAAAGGTATGCATTAAGAATATTCAAATTCTTGCTTACTCGGAAGAAGATCAGGAAGTAACTATGGTGGTGGATTGCAGCAAAGGTACTTATATTAGAACCTTACTTCATGATATTGGGGAAGCTCTGGGTTGTGGTGGTACAATGAAATATCTGAAAAGAACTGCAGTAGGCAGCTTTAAACTTGAAAATGCATTAACCTTGGCTGAAATAGAGCAACTGATGAAGAATAGTGAGATAGAACCTTATATTATACCCGTCGATCAAATGTTTGAGCATTATGATGAGGTTTATATGCAGGCAGAGTTTCATAAATACATTTATAATGGAAACTCTTTTAAACTGGAACATTTGATGCCAACAAATAATAAGAACTTAACCGATTTGGTACGTGTTTATGATGCGGACCAAATATTTGTTGGTATCTATCAATATAATTCAGAGGAGGAACAGTTCAAACCTGTAAAAATGTTTTTATCCTAAATATATTGCGAATTTTAAACACATAAGTTATACTGCCTTTAAATGTCACCGAAAGCTGGCAGAGAGGAGAACACAATGGAGTATATATCTGGAAGTACAGATTTTAAATTCAAAAATACAGTAGTTACATTAGGAAAGTTTGATGGTCTTCATTTAGGTCATCAGGTTTTAATTTATAAAGCATTAGAGTGCAAAAAAGATGGATTGAACTCAGTTATGTTTACCTTCTTACTCCATCCAGGAAATCTATTCTCTGATAAAGATTTTGAACTAATTTATACCGAGGAAGAAAAAGTTGAAATTGCCCGACGTATGGGAATTGATATTTTAATTTCTTATCCATTTACAGCAGAAACTCGAAGTATGGAGCCAGAAGATTTTATTAAAAATATTTTAGTGGAACAACTGGATGTTAAAGTAATTGTAGTAGGGAAAGACTTCCGTTTTGGGTACAAACGAAGAGGGGATGTTGACCTTTTAAAGCAATATGAGACCACATATGGTTATCAAGTTCTGGACTGTGATAAGATGGAATTGAAACATGAGGTTATCAGCAGCTCCTTGGTTAGAAAAGCTATTAAACAAGGAGATATTCCAGTAGCAAATGAAATGCTGGGACAACCCTATCACTTAACTGCTGAGGTAGTACATGGGAGAAGATTTGGCCGAACAATAGGAATGCCAACCATCAACATGATCCCTGCAAAGGTGAAACTATTACCACCTTTAGGTGTTTATGTAACAGTAACTGTGATAAATGGCATTAGGTATCAAAGTGTTACTAATATTGGGTATAAACCAACCGTAGGCGCTGATGATTTTATTGGGGTTGAAACTTTCATTATTGATTACAGTGATGATTTATATGGAGAGGTTCTTGAGGTGGTATTTTATGAATTTCTCCGACCGGAACTTAAGTTCAATTCTGTTGAGGAATTAATTGATCGAATGAAAGAAGATACGTTGGCAGCTATTCATTTTTTTGAACAAAATCCAAGTTTACTGAACATACAGAGTTGCTAATAGCCAGGTACTTGATATTTAGGATCCTTGTGAAGAGAAGCTGATTTGTACATGTTTTTCTAAAAAATGTTTACAATAACATAAGAATGTGTTACTATACCATAGTGAAATAAGAGCCAATACTCAGATTTTGGACACTCCGACCTTATTCTTAGTATTAGGCGGTATCGCGAAAGGAGAATTTATTATGATTAACAAAGAAAAGAAATTAGAAATCATCAAGAATTTTGGTAGAAACCCTGAGGATACAGGATCTCCAGAAGTTCAAATTGCATTATTAACTGCAAGAATTACAGAGTTAACAGAGCATTTAAAGAGCAATAAGAAAGATCATCACTCCAGAAGAGGTCTTCTTAAGATGGTTGGACAAAGAAGAGGTTTACTTGAATACTTAAAGAAAACTGACATTGAAGGTTACCGTACACTTATTGAACGTTTAGGTTTAAGAAAATAGTAAATATCAAAGTTAAAAGAGCTGTCCCGCTTGAAAGCCTAGTGCTTAAAGTGGGACAGCTTTTATCATAATAACAAAGTTTTACGGAAATTTTGTTATATACATATGATATCTTTCAGTTATATATTTTTTAAAAGTAGATGGTGGAAAAATGAAAATAATTCAAAGAATATTAAATGACAAGAGTTTTATAAAGAAGACCTTTGCAATCACAGTTCCAGTAGCACTTCAAAATCTATTAAGTAATGTTCTTAATATGATTGATACAATAATGATTGGACAACTTGGTGATGATTTTGTAGGGGCAGTTGGATTGGCAAACAAAGTGTTTTTTGTCTTTTCCTTGCTAATGTTTGGTATATGTAGTGGTTCTGCAATCTTAGCTTCTCAATACTATGGTAATCGCGATCTTTTGGGAATTAAAAGGGTGCTAAAAATGTCTCTTATGATTGGTGTTGGAGGTTCGTTTGTATTTGTTCTGTCGGGAATATTTTTCCCTGAACAGGTTATGAGCATACTAACGATACATCAAAATCAAGTTGAAATTGGTGCCATTTACCTTGGTATCATTGCATTTAGTTATCCATTAATAGCTGTCACAAACTGCTTCGTAGCGATTTTAAGAAGTATGAATTATGTTAAACTACCTGTTATTATAACATCCATTTCAATTGTAATTAATGTGATTTTAAATTATGTGTTTATTTTTGGACATTTTGGTATGCCGGCTATGGGTGTTGCAGGATCAGCACTAGCTACATTAATAGCGAGAATAATTGAAGTGATTTTACTGCTAATTGCTGTTTACAGACATAAGGTAGGGGATGGCGGTGTTGGAGATTTTATTCACCAAAAGTATACAAAAGAAAATGGAGTTCCTTTCCTAAACAACCCTTTTGTTTATAAATACTTTTATACAGCTGCCCCGGTTATTGCTAACGAATTCATGTGGGGGTTAGGGGTTACTATGTATTCTCTGGTTTATGGAAGAATGCCAGCTGAAGCAACAAATGCAATCACCATAACAAGTACTGTGGAACAACTTGCTATGGTATTCTTCTTTGGTATCTGCCATGCAGCTGCCGTAGTGCTTGGTAATGAACTCGGAGCCAATGAATTAGAGAAGGCAGAGGAACATGCAAAGAATTACATGGTAATGATGTTTGGTCTGTCTATAATAGGTGCTATTTTAGCCTTTCTTCTTAAGGATGCAATTATTTCACTATATCCAGTTTCAGAGGTTGTTGCGGATTATGTCCGTTTGAGTCTGACTGTTTTTGCAATTTACATGCCAGTACGTATGCTAAATGCATTAATTATAGTAGCGATTTTGCGGAGTGGTGGGGATACTAAGGCAGCACTGTTTCTGGATGTAACCGGAGTATGGTTCATAGGCATTCCTATGGCTGTAATAGGCGGATTATTCTTACATTTACCGATATACTTAGTATATGCAATGATTCTTATTGAAGAAGTGTATAAGGCTATTCTAGGTTATCACAGATATCGAAAAAAGAAATGGTTAAGAAACATTGTAGAAATATAGAACTTAAACTTAAATAATGACACAGTTCTACTTGTTACGACATATAATATTAAGAATACATGATAGATGTATTGCTGGCTGGCTTAGTCAAATTACTATATCGTAAGGAGTACAAACTATGGAATATAGAAATAACGGTATTAATAATAACAATACTTTTGGTAATAACAATGGTAATAATGGTAACCTTGGTAATCTTGGAAACAACGGCAACAATGGATGCTCCGATAATTGGCGTGAAGATCAAAGACATGTGCATGAACTTGTTGGAAGTGTTAGAATAGCAGATCAAGAAGATCCTCATAATCACAGATTTGCAACTGTAACAGGAGAGGCAATCCCTTGCGGAATGAATGATCATTATCATGAAGTAGCGTTTAGAACTGATTTTTATGAAAATCATTTTCATGAATTCAGAGGTAGAACTGGTGGTGCTGTACCTGTGGGTAATAGACACGTTCATTTCATTGAATCCTTGACCACCGTAAACGATGGCCATAGACATGGTTTTGAAGCAGCTACCCTAATTAATAACCCAATTGAAAATGAATGTTAGAGTTGAAATAATATTGTAAAGTTGATTAAATTAAGTTCTATGAGTTAGTTAAACAGCAGACTCCTGAAAGTTGGGGATCTGCTGTTTTTTTAGTGGCGCTATGTTAAGTCTTGGGGCAGGATTCTTATGAATCCTGCCCCAAGACTTGACATAGCGCCTTTTTTAGTTCGCAAATTTAGAAAAGTATTAAAAAGATTTTGGTTTATATGATTTATGAAAATAGTTACATTTTAATCTATAACATGTTTAAATCTAACCTGCTTTGAAGATACTTAAAGACATAACGCATTAATTTTATCAAAATATATGTCGCTGTAACAGTTTAGCCCTAAGCTCTAATTACTTGCAAGCTAAACTGTTGCAAAATATTAGTAGCATAATGGTAATTTTAATGGTATAATATTGCATTAGAGTGACGGGAGGACAACCCGAGACTTCTGAAAAGGCTATCGAATTGTTCGATTCCGGTGGGTTTTTCAGTTGTTTCGGTGCCTCCGACTCTATAAATTAATAAGTGGACAAAATAACTCCACACATCAAAAAGGAGAACAAAACATGCACAAAAGTTTTTCAATGGAATTAGCCGGAAGAACTCTGACCGTTGATGTAGGAAGAGTAGCTGCACAGGCAAATGGTGCTGTATTAATGCATTATGGTGACACGGTTGTATTATCAACAGCTACAGCATCTGATAAGCCAAGAGATGGAATAGATTTCTTTCCTTTAAGCGTAGAATATGAAGAAAAATTATATGCTGTAGGTAAAATTCCAGGTGGCTTTATCAAAAGAGAAAGCAAACCTTCAGAGAATGCAATTCTTACTTCACGTGTAATCGATCGTCCTATGAGACCTTTATTCCCTAAGGATTACAGAAATGATGTAACCTTAAATAACTTAGTATTATGTGTAGATCAGAATTGCTCACCAGAAGTGACAGCAATGCTTGGTTCTGCAATAGCAACCAGTATTTCAGACATCCCATTTGACGGACCAACCGCTTCAACATTTGTGGGTATGGTAGATGGGGAATTAGTATTTAATCCTAATCTAGCGCAGAGAGAAAAATCAACTCTCTCTCTTACTGTAGCTTCTACTAAAGAGAAGGTTATTATGATCGAAGCTGGTGCTAATGAACTTGCTGAAGATAAGATGATTGAAGCTATTTTTGCTGCTCATGACTTAAACCAGAAAATTATAGAATTCATTGATACAATCGTAGCAGAAGTGGGTAAAGAAAAGCACTCTTATACTGCTTGTGAGACTCCAGCTGATTTATATGAGGATATGGTTAATTTCATTACTTCAGAAGCAATGGAAGTAGCTGTATTTACTGATGAAAAGCAGGTTAGAGAAGCTAATATCAAAGAAATTAAAGAAAAATTAGTTGCTCGTTATGAAGAATCTCATCCAGAATGGCTTCCTTTACTTGGAGAGGCTATTTATAAATTCCAAAAGAAAACTGTTCGTAAGATGATCTTAAAGGATAAAAAACGTCCTGACGGAAGAGCGGTCGATCAGATTAGAAAACTTACAGCTGAAGTTGATATCTTACCTAGAACTCATGGTTCCGGTATGTTCACCCGTGGTCAAACACAGGTACTTACAATCACTACTTTAGGTGCTCTAGCAGAAACACAGAGATTAGATGGTATTGATGAGAATGAGACCGGAAAGAGATATATGCATCACTATAACTTCCCTTCCTACTCTGTGGGTGAAACAAAACCTTCCAGAGGTCCAGGAAGACGTGAAATTGGTCATGGTGCATTAGCAGAGAAGGCGTTAGTTCCTGTGCTTCCTACCGAAGAAGAATTCCCTTATGCAATTCGTACCGTGTCAGAAGTATTAGAAAGTAACGGTTCTACCTCACAGGGTAGTATCTGTGCTTCTACATTATCCTTAATGGCAGCAGGTGTACCTATCAAAGGTATGGTTGCAGGTATTTCCGTAGGTTTAGTTACTGGTGATACAGACCAGGATTACATTTTATTAACCGATATCCAGGGCTTAGAAGACTTCTTTGGAGATATGGACTTTAAGGTTGCAGGTACTCATAAGGGTATTACAGCAATTCAGATGGATATTAAGATTCATGGTTTAACCAGAGAGATTATTGAAAAAGCAATTTATACGACTAAGGAAGCAAGAACCTATATCTTAAATGATATTATGGCTCCTGTTATCTCCGAACCTAGAGCAGAGGTTGGACCATATTCACCTAAGATTGTTCAGATTAAAATTGATCCTGCTAAGATTGGTGAAGTTGTTGGTCAAAGAGGTAAGACCATCAATGCAATTATCGATCAAACTGGTGTAAAAATTGATATCACTGATGAGGGTGCAGTATCCGTATGTGGTGTTGACAAAGCAAGCATCGAAAAAGCACTTGAGATGGTAAGAAGGATTGTTACGGAATTTGAAGAAGGTAAGAAATATGTTGGTAAGGTTGTTAGCATCAAAGATTTTGGTGCCTTCATCGAATTCGCACCAGGTAAAGAAGGTATGGTTCACATTTCAAAGATCAGTAAACAGAGAATTGAGCATGTAGAAGATGTACTTACACTTGGAGACGTTGTTACAGTTGTTTGCCTTGGTCAGGATAAGATGGGCAGAATCAGCTTTAGCATCAAGGATGTACAATAATTGATAGCAATTTTCATTACAGCGAGTTGAAATTATTTTCAGGGCTTTAATGAAATATTTGAATCAAATTAGATTAAATTAATGGCTGTTCCTAGGTAGTATATCTGCTTAGGAGCAGCTATTTTATCGCTACCTACACGGCTTTTTCATTGGATTGTCAATATAAATGAAAGCTAATCATCCTTATATGTAGAAAATTATCGAATTAGTACGAGCAAATATGTTGTATTTCTTTTCATAGAATGGATAAATAAGCCTATGTTGTAAACATTATAGTATTAGAATACCCAGGTGATGAATCGTACGTTAGCGATACTACTCCTGTGAGCTGACGAACGCGAGGAGGACGTTGTGAATACTATAAGGCCAAAATCAAAAGTGAAAAGAATCGCTATGATAGCACTACTATCAATAGCAGGAGTACTAATTGTCGGTGCAATTTCAGTTTATTTTATACTGCACTCCTATATTAATAAAATTAATCTAGTGGATGAGACTTATCTTGGAACAAAAACGAAGGAAGAAATAAGTGCAGAAGAGAAGGATTCTTCCACGCCTATAGGGGATATAACAAAAGACACTATAGAAGATACTACGGAAGAGTTTTCGAGTGAAGCTGTAGAAGATCAGGAAGTAAATAGTGTTGTAAATAATATAACAGAAACAGACAAATTGAGTGATTTAATACCAAAAGAAGAACAGGAATTACAAAGTGATACCCCTGTTATGAATCAGGATAGTGAGAGTATCAAAGAAAATGAAGATAAACTTCAATTATTAGAGCAGAGGATAAAGGATAATATTGCAGACAATGCAAAGATTCTGGAAGATAAGAATGTAACTAATATTTTGTTTATAAGTAAAGATTTGACTGCCAGCCAGGAAGACAAGGCATATAGTTTTGTGTTAATATCAATGTTACAAGAGGTACAGAAAACGGTTAGTACTTCCTTCTCAAGAGATATCTACGTAAAAATTCCGGAAGAAGGTTATGGTACCCTGTATCAAGCCTTTGCCATAGGGGGAGCTGACTTATTGCTAAAAAGCATTAACCTTAATTTTAAGGTCAAACTAGACAGCTATATTATCACTGATAGTGATATTGTGATTGACTTGGTGGATGAGGTAGGCGGTATCATGCTTAAGGTCAAAGAGGATGAGATTGATCGGATTAATTCTAATATTTCAAAAATTAATCATAGTTTGGGCAAATCAAAAAAGCAAGATTATCTTAAAGAGTCGGGTAAACAACTATTAAATGGAAAGCAAGTATTAGGATATTCGTATTTACAGGCTGCTACTACCTATGACAATAAAGATAACAACAGCCAGAGAATGCTTTTTCAAGAAATATTTGAAAAAATAAGGGAACAGAATATACTACAGATGAACCAATTGCTTTCAAAAGTACTTCCAAAGATTACGACAAATATTAAGGAAAATGAACTTCTTTTACTTGTTTTAACTGCCCCAGCTTATTTGAATTATGAAACTAATGTTTATAATATACCGTTTATAGATAGCTATGAGAGATTTGCTTATGATAACAGTACAATTCTTGCCATTGATTTTAAGAAAAATAGAAAGTTGTTATCGGAGAAAATCTTTTCAATAAAATAATTATAACTCTTCAAAGTCAAACCCGAAATTATATAGTCAGTGATTGACATATATTCCCATGTGTAATATGATGGGTATGGACTTCATGCAGCTTGTTCAAGCACTTAACAGCTAGAAGATAATTTGTTTAAGGAGAGTAAACTAACATGTCAAAACGCATTTTATCTATTCTACTAATATTCTCAATGGCACTATCTCTTAACATGAATGCAAGTAAAGCATTCGCCGCTAATACGTCAACTGGATTTACCTTTACCAGTTATGCAGCAAAGGAATTATTATTAGCAGAATCCTATGGTTTATTGCCAGAGAGTTGGTATGAACTGGATATGACCAAGGAAATTACAAAAAAACAACTAACAACCTTAATCGGTAATATAAGAAAAAAATTGAAAGCTACAAATCAAGTATTAATTACATCAGAGTCATTAAGCTTAACCTCAACTTTAACGGTGGAACAAGTACTGACCTATTATTATAAGCTAATCGGTGGATATAAGTTTAAGACAGTGATTGGGTTAAAGGGTAAGACAGTTCTAGGGTTTATGAAAGAGAATAATATTTATACAGAAGCCAAGGGTGAGCAGAAGTTAAAAGAAAAGTGTAGCATCGAGCAGGCGAGTATATTTGCTAAAAGACTGATTACCTGTATTTATAATAAAATGGGAGTTGCGAGTAAAGGATTTCTTTGGAAGGGAAGTTTAGGTGGTAATACGATTTACCTTTTAGGCACGATCCCTTATTCTTCTTATAGTATCTATCCCATAAGCAACACTGTACTTGATGCTTTACAAAAGTCAGAAGTTATTGCGACGGAAAATAACCAGAGTAACATTAAGAATCTGTATCAACTGATAGAATATGCAGTTTACACAGATGGGAGCTCTTTAAAGGATCATATTTCTGCTGAAACATATCAAGAAGTAATTAAGCTGGCAATAGAATTTGGAGTCACAGAGGATATAATACGGGGCTACAAGCCATGGTTTGTAAGCTTGTTAATTACATCCTTTCAAACATCGAAATTTAATAATAAGGTGATTGAATCTGAAATAAATAAGACCAATATAAACAGCTTTCTTCTTAACTATGCACAATATTCCAATAAATCTGTAGTTGATATGGAAACTGGTAAGAAGAAGTCAGAGATTTTTGACAAGCTTTCACCTGAGCTTTTGGAATATATATTGGAACAAACGATTGATGCATATTTTGATACAGAAGGTGCAACGCAAGCTGTTAAGGATCAGAAGCTCTTACTGGAGAACTGGAAAAATGGTGATGTACAGTCATATTTAAAGTATTTACAGAACAAAGAGTTACTTTCAAATAATAATTCCGACGAAGCGGTCAAGCTTTTACTGGAAGAATTTAAAGTAAATTATACCGATTATCGAAACAATGAATTTGCAGTTTATATCGATGGACTGATGAAGAAGAAAGGTAGTAAGACTTATTTTATAATGCTAGATATTACGCAGTTTACACCTGGCAGCAGTATTTTAGACTTGCTTAAAGTGAAGGGATATTCCTTCACACAAGTAAAATAAGGTGTGTAACAAAATCAGAAAAAGAAAAGCGGGCTGCTGGCGCATGTCTTCAGTCCGCTTCCTTGCGTCATACAGTTTTGCCTAACCAGATCTTATGATATGGGTTGATAAATATTTCTGAAATCGGAGACGGTCTCTCAGCCATCATATCAGTTGATTACAAGTACGATTTATGGTAGAATAAGGAACAAGTACTAGATAGAATAAGTTATTATAATAGTTAATATAAATGAGAAGTTTACAACAGGGAGGGACCCGGATGACAAATATACAGCAATTATCCAATCATATAACAGTTATTACAGAAAAACTACCATATTTAAAAAGTGCATCCTTTGGTGTGTGGGTTAAAGTTGGGTCCGTGAACGAGAATGATAAGAATAATGGTATTGCCCATATGATAGAACATATGCTTTTTAAAGGAACTAAATCTCGTACTGCAAAGCAAATTGCAGACGAAATGGCTAAAATTGGCGGTAACATGAATGCGTTTACGAGCAAAGAGTGTACCTCATATTATTCAACAACACTAAGTGAACATTTACCTATTGCAATTGATATCATTTCAGATATGTTGACAAACTCTCTAATCGATGAAAAGTCTCTGAAAAAGGAAAAGGGAGTAATCATTGAAGAGATTAATATGTATGATGATTCTCCGGAGGATTTGGTACATGAAATGCTACAGCAAAGAGTGTGGAAAAATCATCCCTTGGGTTATTTGATTTCGGGTACAAAAAAAGTAGTTCGAAGTGTAACCAGAGAACAGATTTTAGATTTTATGGATACCTATTATGTTGGAGAGAACATGGTAATATCCTTGGCTGGTAGCTTTGATGAAAAAGAGATGATTGCCCTTTTGGAAGAAAAATTCTCTGCTATTAAAGCACGATCAGAAAGAAAGGGGTTTGTAGTAGAGGCTCCAACTTATAATCAGGTGATTTGTAAAAAAGATAAGGATATCGAGCAGCTGCATTGTAATATTGCCTTTGACAGTATTTCTTATTTGTCCAATGAACGTTATATATTGACGATACTTAATTCAATCCTTGGAGGCAGTATTAATTCAAGACTCTTCCAAAAAATTAGAGAAAACAGCGGATTAACCTACTCCATCTATTCTTATGGTAGCTCGTATCGGGACACAGGACTCTTTCATATCTATGCAGCTATGAATCCTTCACAGACAGAAACGGTAATAAAAAAGATTAAACAGATTTTGAATGATTTGAAGAAAAATGGTGTATTAGCAGAAGAACTTTCAATGACAAAAGAACAAATTAAAACAGAATTAATTCTTGGTAGTGAAAGCGCAAAGAGTAGAATGAATTCCAACGGTAAGTCAATGATTAATCGAGGTAAAATAGTTTCTATTGAGGAGGTTCTTTCTGGGATTGAAAGCGTTACCCTTGAAGCTGTTCATGATTTTGCAAAGCGTTATTTTGACTTATCTAAGGCATCCATATCTCTAGTAGGGAATCTCAAAGAAATTGATTTAAAGAAAATTACACTCTAATATATTTGTTTAAATTAGGATAGATTATAAAATAGAAAGAAATAGAAATAGAAATAGAAATACAAATAGAAATAGAAATACAAATAGAAAACAAATAAAAATAGAAATAAAAAAATAAATAGAAATAAAAAATGAGATATAACACAGGAATAGAACAGGAATAGAAACAAGATTCAAAAGAGAGTGAGTAATTAGGATACAATTAGTAGAGTTTGAAAGGAGATCGAATATGAAATATGAAATCGTAGGAGAACCGTTACCGGTGGTAACCTGTTATGTAAATCCAGGTGAAACTTTATTAACAGAAAGAGGCTCAATGAGTTGGATGAGCCCAAATATGAAGATGGAAACCTCAACAAATGGCGGAATTGGAAAAGCATTAGGAAGAATGTTTTCAGGAGATTCCTTGTTTCAAAACCGTTATACGGCAATGGGTGGTGAAGGCATGATAGCTTTTGCATCCAGTTTTCCAGGCTCCATCCGTGCACTCAACATTTCACCTGGTAATGGAATGATCGTACAGAAGTCAGCGTTCTTAGCTTCAGAATCAAGTGTGGAATTATCCTTGCATTTTCAAAAGCGTTTAGGAGCTGGTTTATTTGGTGGTGAAGGTTTTATTATGCAAAGACTTTCTGGTCATGGTACAGCGTTTATTGAAATCGATGGTTATGCCATGGAATACAATTTGCTACCTGGGCAGCAGATGATTTTAGATACGGGTTATCTAGCGGCAATGGAAGAAAGCTGTTCCATAGATATTCATACAGTTCCTGGGGTTAAGAATATGCTGTTAGGCGGCGAAGGCATCTTTAATACTGTTATTACTGGACCAGGAAAGATAATCTTACAAACAATGCCTGTAAGTAGTGTGGCTGCAACTTTACGTCCATTCTTCCCATCAGCAAAATAAGAAACGAATAAATGAAAACCATTGCAGGTAAAAGATATTATAACTTACAATGGTTTTCTTATGTTAAAGAGTTTATTTCATTACGACTTCATTGAAAACCACTTTTCAGTGATTAAGTCTTTTAATTTTATGTGTTGCAACTTAATGTTGCGCAGCTTCTAGCTCGAATTGGTAGAGTGAACCGTTTTAAATGCTATGATTAAATCATTAATAAAAGGAGGTTTAATATGACATTAGGTGAAAAGTTACTCTTTCTAAGAAAAGCTAAAAGTCTCTCCCAAGAGCAGCTTGCATCAGAAATTACAGTATCCAGACAAGCAATTTCTAAATGGGAATTGGGGGAGTCTTTGCCCGATACAGAAAATATAAAGCAGATAATGAAAATATTTGATGTTACTGCTGATTTTTTACTCAATGATGAAATTGACATACCTATTACAAAAAGTGTTAATGAGGAAACTGAGGAAGATGTGGCTTTTTTATTGCTGAAGAACGAATTAAAGGATGATTCTGATAAATTAGCTTTGAGAATGTATGAAAGTCAGCTGAAAGGAAAAAGTCATTCTAAGTGGTTCTGGTTACTACAGACATTTGCTATTTTTGTTTTTGTACTTATTGGAATCTATTATTTATACCTTCGCTAGTATGAAAAATAGTAAATCAGTCAACGCCCCAACCCTAGGTGTATTAGGAGTTGGTGTGTTGATTTTATCTTATTTTATTTAATTATTTTTGTTTAAGAATTTAATGTAATAATTGTTACTTGACAAAGAAGAGTGGAATGCTATAATTGGAATATATAATGAATGTAAAACGTAGATGAGACGAGTAATATGTCGAACCTTTGCAGAGAGAGATATGATTTGGTGGAAGTATCTTATAGGATAGCATATGAAGACTACCTCAGAGTGACCCTAATCCGGTCCGGTGATTCCGTTATCAATCAGAATGAAGTGGGTATATTACCAAAAAGGGTGGAACCGCGACGTAGAAGCTACGCTCGTCCCTTTCGATTACAAGGGTTAATCGAAAGCGAGGAGTTTTTTTATGCGCTTTAACTCTTGTAATTAATTTATACAATCCGTATTTATGAAAGGAAAGGTGTTCAATTTGAAGATTACATTAAAAGATGGATCAGTAAAAGAGTACGACAAGTCAATGACCGTGTATGAAATTGCAAGCGATATTAGTGAAGGCTTAGCAAGAATGGCTTGCGCAGGTGAATTAAATGGCAAAGTGGTAGACCTAAGAACTTTGGTGGAGAGTGACAGCGATTTAAATATATTAACCTTCAACGATGAAGGTGGGAGAGGTGCATATCGTCATACAACTTCACATGTGCTTGCACAGGCAGTGAAGAGATTATATCCCGATGCAAAACTCGCAATCGGACCTTCCATTGATACAGGTTTTTATTATGATTTCGATGTTCCATCTCTTGACAGAGCAGCTCTTGATGAGTTAGAGAAGGAAATGAAGAAAATCATTAAAGAAGGTGCGGAATTAACCCGCTTTACCCTTCCTCGTGCGGAAGCAATTGCATTAATGCTGGATAAAGGCGAGCCTTACAAGATTGAATTGATTGAGGATCTTCCAGAAGATGCAGAACTTTCCTTCTATCAGATGGGTGATTTTGTTGATCTTTGTGCTGGACCTCACTTAATGAGTACAAAGAATATTAAAGCGATTAAGTTAATCTCTTCTTCAGGTGCTTACTGGAGAGGTTCTGAGAAGAACAAGATGCTTACCAGAGTATATGGTACAGCTTATACAAAGAATGCTGACCTTGATGAATATCTTGCTCATCTTGAAGATATCAAGAAGCGCGATCACAATAAACTTGGACGTGAGATGGGTATTTTTACAACCGTTGATGTTATTGGACAGGGACTTCCGCTATTAATGCCGAATGGTACCAAGATCATCCAAACCATGCAAAGATGGATTGAAGATGAGGAAGAAAGACGTGGTTATGTTAGAACGAAGACTCCATTGATGGCAAAGAGCGATTTATATAAAATTTCCGGACACTGGGATCATTATAAAGCAGGGATGTTTGTACTTGGTGATGAGAAGGTGGATAAGGAAGTATTTGCACTTCGACCAATGACCTGTCCATTCCAGTACTATGTTTATAAAGCAAGTCAAAAATCCTATAGAGATTTGCCTCTTCGTTATGGCGAAACCTCAACCCTATTCCGTAATGAGGATTCTGGTGAAATGCATGGTCTTACTCGTGTTCGTCAGTTTACGATTTCCGAAGGTCACTTAATCGTGAGACCAGATCAGATGGATGAAGAGTTCAAGGGTTGTCTTGATTTAGCTAGATACTGTCTTAAGACACTTGGCTTAGAAGAAGATGTAACCTATCGTCTTTCTAAGTGGGATCCAAATAATAAGGAGAAATATATTGGTACTGCAGAGGTTTGGGAAGAAACGCAAGGCAGAATTCGTAACGTATTAAATGAACTTGGAATTGACTTTAAGGAAGAAGAAGGCGAAGCTGCTTTCTACGGACCTAAGGTAGATATTCAAGCAAAGAATGTATACGGTAAAGAAGATACCATGATTACTATCCAGTGGGATGCTTTAATTGCTGAGCAATTCGACATGTATTATGTAGACCAGAATGGTGAGAAGGTTCGTCCTTATATTATTCATAGAACAAGTATGGGTTGCTATGAGAGAACGCTCGCTTGGTTAATCGAGAAATATGCAGGGCAGTTCCCTACATGGTTATGCCCAGAACAAGTTCGTGTATTACCTATCTCTGAGAAATATCATGACTATGCGAAAAAGGTGAAAGAAGAACTTGCAAATAATAATATCCTAGTAACCGTTGATGAAAGAGCTGAAAAGATCGGTTATAAGATCAGAGAAGCAAGACTTGATCGTGTTCCTTACCTTTTGGTAGTAGGACAAAAGGAAGAGGAAGAAGGCAAGGTATCCGTTCGTAGCCGTTACCTGGGCGATGAAGGTCAGAAATCATTGGATACTTTTGTAAATGAAATCTGTAAGGAAATCAGAACTAAGGAAATTAGAAAAATTGAAGTTGTAGAGAATGAAAAATAAGATTTAACGGAAAAAGCTGATATATTCCTGGGAGAAGCCTAGAATATATCAGCTTTTTTATGCCTTGGAAAATCAATTGTATAAAATTAAATTTTGTTATTGACAAATAACCTATTTGTAACTATAATAGTAACAAATAGAGATAAACCAAATAAATCAAAAAGATTTTAAAGGTTATAAGTAGCTTTATTTTTATACAATAGGAGAAAGTGCCTTGTAAGTATCAGGAAGGCATTTTAAATTATATTTTATCCTGTAATAGATAATAACTATGTAAAATCAATTTAATTCAAGGAGGAACTATTATGAGCAAGAAAACAATTGGAATTATCGTAGGTAGTTTAAGAAAAGGATCTTTTAATAAGTCAGTTGCAAATTATGTGGCATCCATACTCCCAGAAGGATATGAGGCTAAGTTTATTGACCTAAATGGTATCGATATGTTTAACGAAGATTTAGAAGGTAATCCCCCTGAATCCTGGACTCGCTTAAGAGAAGAAGTAAAGTCTTCGGATGCATATCTCTTCTTTACACCGGAATATAACCGTTCAGTACCAGCAGCACTTAAAAATGCTTTGGATGTTGCCTCTAGACCTTATGGACAAAGCGTTTGGTCCGGCAAACCTGCTGGAATTGTAAGTGTTTCCATGGGAGGCATCGCTGGCTTCGGTGCAAATCATCACCTTAGACAGACCCTTACCTTCCTGGATGTTTATCCTCTACAGCAACCAGAGGCATATATTGGTAATGTGATGGGATTGCTTGATGAAAGTGGTAATCTTGTAAATGAGGGTACTCAAAATTTCCTTAAAACGTATGTAGCTGCATTTGCTAATTGGGTTGAAAAATTCTAATAGTTGCGTTAAAGAGTATATGGCTGTTGAAAAGGGCTAATAGGTTTAGAGAATAGGGAGAATATATCTTCCACACAGATTGAAGACATCTTAGTTATTTTAAATGGCTCTATCGGACATAAAAGTTCGTTTTACCATGTAAAATAACTAATTTGTCTTACAAATAGTAGAAAGGAGATAGCTTGGAATCAAATATTATAAAGAGTGGAAAACTTGGATTTCAATTGCAGGTATTATCCCCATACATTATTGGCTTCCATCACAAGGATAGATTTCCAGCCGGAAACGGAAAAATGGAGCCCATTTCCTACATTAGCACACGAATCAAAGGGAATGACTTTCGGGAGGATGTGCCTTATCGTATGTATCATGGGGAGCGGATTCCGGGTTTTCCCTATCATCCGCATAGAGGATTTGAAACAGTTACGGTTGTCATAAAAGGAATGATAGATCATGCTGACGGACTTTCTCTGGCTGGTCGATATGGTGACGGAGATGTACAATGGATGACGGCAGGAAAAGGTTTGCAACACTCTGAAATGTTTCCCGTACTTGATAGGGAGAATGAAAATTTGCTGGAGTTATTTCAAATATGGGTTAACTTACCTAAGAAAAGTAAATTTGTTGATCCTCATTATAAAATGCTTTGGAACGAAAATATTCCTGTGATAACCCAGAAGGATGAGAATGGATACGAGACCTCTATAAAAATTATAAACGGAGCATATAAAGATATAACCTATCTGGATGCAAACCCAGATTCCTGGGCTCATGAACCAAATAACCACGTAAATATTTGGCTCATTGAAATGGAGCCTAATGCTGTAATTGTGCTGCCAGGTATCTCATCAACTCTTAACCGCGGACTATACTGTTATGAAGGCGATTCCTTTCAGATAGAGGAACAGGTATTGCCGGGCAGATCCTATGCTTTTCTGAAAGGAGACCGGGATACTAGAATCGTCAATGGAGCCACAACTTCTAGATTATTACTATTAGATGGAGAACCAATTAATGAACCGGTGGTTGCATATGGTCCCTTTGTAATGAATACAGAAGAAGAGATAGAACAGGCTTATCGAGACTACCAGCGAACCGGGTTCGGGGGTTGGCCCTGGTCTAGTGACGAACCAGTTCATCCCGCAGACAAAGGGCGCTTTGCCCTTTATCCAGACGAAAAAATGGAATATCCGCCCAAAGCTTGTGGGGGATTGCAAAAGTAGGATAATTATAGATCAATAATAAAACGCCACAGTAATAAGTGGCGTTTTATTATGTGTTGGAAGATTACATTTCGTTATAATAGCATAGAAACTATTTGGCAACTCTACGGAGGGTAGATTGCAATGTCATTGATTAAGAGCTACAATTATTTCATTAATCTAAACGAACTTAAATGGCAAAGCAGATATTGTCATTGATAATTTGTATAATGAAAATGGATGGTGAAATAATGGAAAGAAACACAAGGAAGGCTTTGAAGGATGCTTATAAAAATAGATTGCGAATTGGTGGTATTTATCGCATAAGCTGTAATAATAATTCAAGCAATTGGGTACGCGCATCAATGGATTTACAGGGTATTAAAAATAGATTTTTATTCTCTGTATCGTCCAATACTTGTCCGGATAAATCAATGTTCCAGGAATGGAATCAATTTGGTGCAGGTGCTTTTTCCTTCGAGATACTGGAGGAAATACAGCAAAAGGAAACACAAACAGAACAGGAATTTTCAGAAGAAATAAACACCTTATTGGAACTGTGGAACGAAAAGGAAAAGGATTAGTCAAAGGAGCTGGTAATAATGCAACAGACAATAGATATCAGTAGCTTTCTTGATACGGAAGGAAAAATTACTCAACTATCGCAAAAAACTAAAAAGAGGTTAGCAACGCTTTCCTATCTAGCAGAAAAATTTGAGATTGGACGAAATTATACCGAAAAAGAGGTAAACACTATTTGTGAAAATTGGCATACCTTTGGAGATTATTTCATATTAAGGCGTGAACTAGTAGATAATGAGTTATTACTTCGAGAGTTAGATGGGTCACGCTATTGGAGACCGGAGTCTGAGATAATGCCTCATTAGATTTATGGAGGTTAAATGATGCAAAATAACAAAGTTGGAAAAATCATTCTAACATTACGACAGGAACAAGGCCTGACACAAAAGCAGCTGGCTGATAAACTGAATGTAAGCAATAAAACAATATCCAAGTGGGAACGAGGCTTAGGGCTTCCTGATATTTCAATTGTTCCAGAGCTTTCTAACCTACTTGGTGTAGATATCTATAATTTATTAACAGGTGATGTTTCTGCTAGTGATTTTGTTGTAGGTAATATGAAGAATACGCAGTTTTTTGTTTGCCCTACCTGTCATAATATTTCGCTTTGTACGGGAAATGCAGAGGTTTCCTGCTGTGGAAAAAAGCTATCAGTTCAGGCTTTGAAAAAAGCGAAGGAAAGTGATAAGCTAGATGTTCAGGATATGAAAACGGATTGGTTTATAACAAGTAATCACCCCATGACAAAGGAGAATTACATTTCCTTTGTGGCGTTTGTGACAGGGGACCGGATTCAAATAGTAAAACAATATCCGGAATGGAATTTAAATGTTCACATGCCTAAAAGCGGACATGGTATGCTGATATGGTTCAGTACAGAGAATGGATTACTTTATCAACTACTATAGTGGAATACAGTTTATATAATAAAGTTTATTATAGGATATACGTGCTTTTTTTAGTAATCATTATTTTTAAGCTTATATCGATTGACACTCGAATCCAGTGATGCTAAAATTAATTGAAATTTCCGGTTGGCAGTTTTGAAAACTGTTTCAAGTTTTAAGCTTAAAGGGTGGAGGGCTTCTTTTTTTGAAGTTCTCTTTTTTTATATTTAAAAAAAGTGAGGTGTAAAAATGTCAATACCAGAAAGTATAATGATTGCATTATTTGTTATAGCGGTTGTTTTTGCAGTATTAGGAATCCTATGGTCTATAATAAAGGTATTTACCACTATTGTTCAGAGGATAGAACATAGAGCAGTTGTTAACGGCAAAAAATAAACTTTAATATACATACAAGGGAGGGCTTGCTTTGTTACTTGATTCATTAACTAAATTACTTAAAGATTCAGGATTCGCTTCTTTGACCTGGCAATCTATTATTATGATTATAGTTGCATTTGTACTTATTTATTTAGCCATTGGGAAAAAATTTGAACCACTGCTATTATTGCCAATCGCATTTGGTATGCTTTTGGCAAACTTACCACTAACTGGTATCATGGATGCACCCTCTGATTCCGAAGGAGTCGGTGGACTGTTGTATTATCTATATTTGGGAGTAAAAAAAGGAATTTATCCTTCCTTAATATTTTTGGGTATTGGTGCCATGACGGATTTTGGTCCACTCATTGCTCGCCCCTGTAGCTTGTTTATAGGAGCAGGTTCACAGTTTGGTATAGTGATAGCATTTATTATTGCGATTATGTTAGGGTTTACACCGGAAGAGGCTGCTGCCATAGGAATTATCGGTGGTGCGGATGGACCCACTGCAATATATTTAGCAACTCGAATTGCGCCACATTTGTTATTATCCATTGCCATCGCGGCATACTCTTATATGGCATTGATACCATTAATCCAGCCACCGATTATGAAATTACTAACAACAAAAAAGGAACGAGAAATACATATGGAGCAACTTAGAACAGTATCCAAATTGGAGAAAATTTGTTTTCCAATCGCAGTAGCGGTATTCTGTATCTTATTGTTACCATCCGTGGCACCATTAATTGGTATGCTGATGTTAGGTAATCTATTTAGAGAATCCAAAGTAGTTGAGAGATTATCAGAGACAGTGCAGAATGCACTAATTAATATAGTTACAATATTTCTTGGTGTTACTGTTGGAGCGACAGCTACTGGTTCGGAATTTTTAAAACCGCAAACCTTAGGAATCATAATACTTGGTCTGGTTGCATTTATCTTCAGTACTATCGGTGGGCTATTAATTGGAAAGATCATGTGTATAATAACAAAAGGTAAAATTAATCCGCTAATTGGTTCTGCTGGTGTATCGGCGGTTCCTATGGCGGCGCGTGTGTCACAGATTGAAGGTCAAAAAGCAAATCCTGGTAACTATCTACTAATGCATGCTATGGGTCCTAATGTTGCAGGTGTTATTGGGTCTGCTGTAGCCGCAGGTGTACTACTATCGTTATTTGGATAAATATTATTTTTTAAGAATGTTATGGCATATTTCTGGCATACTAAATATGAAATTCATTGTCCATGGAATGGAGGTTTCATAAATATAGCATGCTTAGTCTAGTTAGACGGATAGGAGAGATTATGTCAGAGAGCAATAAAATGAAAAGCACAAAAAATAAAAAGAAAGAAGATGGAACATTTCACTCTAAAAAAGTGAAACATGATCCACAAGCAGAAAGTGCAAGAGCTGTATTTGGATGGGAGCAAGGGGAACCTTCTTATTCCAATAAATACAACACGGATAGATAAAGTATATAGAAGTTAAACTATTTCAGTGAAATAAATAGTTATATTGAATTAAGGATAGCTTGTTAGGGGGTATTGTATTACTGCAAAGTCAATACCCCTAACAGGCTCTCTTTTTTATAGTCCGACCTATCAACCCTTGCATTTGAGTAAAACCTTTGGCATACTATAACAAAGAAAGAAGGGATATAGTGAAGACAATCAAACAATTACGAAAAGTAAATCTATTATTTTTATTTAAAACAGGAATTGGATCTGCAATTGCTATCCTGTTATCTGAGAGCTTTGGATTATTGTACAGTCCTTCCGCAGGAATTATAACGTTATTAACAATACAAAATACCAAAAAGGATACCTTAAAAATAGCATTCAAAAGATTTCAAGCCTTCGTCTTAGCAGTAATCGTTGCTTATCTTTCCTTTACTGCCATTGGTTATACACCTGTTGCATTTGGAGGCTTTGTATTTCTTTTTGTGGCACTTTGCATTCTTTTTAAGTTGCAGGATGGAATTGCCATGAATGCAGTTTTAATGACTCATTTTTTAATAGAACAGAATATGGATTTTGGGTTAATTATCAATGAAATATGCATACTTGCCATTGGTATGATCATCGGCATTGGATTAAATCTATTTATGGTGAGTAATAAGAAGAAGATTAAGCAAGAGCAACTTTTCCTGGAGGAAGACATCAAGGAATCATTGCAAGGGTTAGCGCAAATGCTTAAGCAGAAAGAAGTTTTTCGCCCAGGTGCGGGGATACAGGAGAAGGAAGATACTGTCACCTACCAGTATTTTGATTTCATGCCAATAGAAAAGAAGTTGAATCGGTTGTTAAAGAGTGCGTATGAAGAAGCTGGCAATACGATTTTAACGGATACTAGATATCTACTTTCCTATCTGGAGATGCGTAAGCTTCAGGTTAATGTTTTAAAGGACATTATGTGTAATATCGCAGGTATACCTGTGGCATTAAGGCAAACATATCCAGTGGCAGAGTTTATTGAAAGTATCGCGTCCTCTTTTCATGAGCGAAACAATGCAATTGGATTGTTAAAGGAGCTGGAAGAACTTAAGGAACATTTTCGTAAAGAAGAACTGCCTGTGACGAGAGAAGAGTTTGAATACCGTGCAACTTTACTTCAGATACTGAAGGAATTAGAGTATTTTTTATGGTTAAAACGAAATTTTATTAAAGAATTGGAAGAAAAAAATATGAATTCATATTGGAATTGATGTTACATAACATCAGTATAAAATACGGTCTTTATCACATAATAACTTGGAGGAATTGCATTTGATTTGGATGAAATAATAAGTAACTGTAATTCTTCGTTTTTATTTTGTTGGAAAGACGAGGTTAGTTCATGCAAAAAGAAAACCTGAAAGACGAAATTGTTCAAAATGACAGAACACAGGATGATAACGGTAGAGGCGATAAGGAAAAGAGATCGCAGGAAAGTCAAGAAAATGAAAAAGTAGCCAAGGAAAATGAGGATTTAAAGGATCAAAAAATTAGTGAATATGGTCAGACCTTACTGGAAAATGGAAAAAGAGAACATAAAATACATCTATTATCCATTATAGGTGAGATAGAGGGGCATGAATGCCTTCCACAGCATAATAAAACCACGAAATATGAACATGTTTTACCACAGTTAGCTGCAATTGAAGACAGTACGGATATTGACGGTCTACTTATTTTAATTAATACGGTCGGGGGAGATGTTGAGGCAGGACTAGCAATTGCAGAAATGATTGCTTCCCTAAGCAAACCGACTGTTACGCTAGTTCTAGGCGGTTCCCATTCTATTGGAGTTCCATTAGCCGTTTCAGCAGATTATAGTTATATCGTACCTACAGCCACAATGATTATTCACCCGGTAAGAATGAACGGTACAGTAATCGGTGTAACACAGACCTTTGAGTATTTTGAAAAGATACAGGACAGAATTATAAAGTTTGTAGTGACTCACTCAAAAATCGATTATAACAGTTTTCGTAACTTAATGCTGGATACCAGTCAATTAGCAAAGGATGTTGGTTCCATTTTAGTTGGTGAGGAGACAGTTAAAAAAGGAATTATTGATGAGGTTGGTGGTATTAAAGAAGCTCTTGCTAAAATAAATGAAATGATTGATGCGAAAAAGGAGGAGAAGCAAGATGCTGTACACAGTGAAACCCCTTGAAAGAATTTACGCAGCACCTGAAACCTTTGACCATAGCAAAAGGCTTAGTGCAGCACAGGCAAAGGAGACTTCTCCACAGGAATATAAGGACATCATGCTTCAAAATGGTAGAATCGTAACCCGTAGGAATGGGGAGGAATATGTTGTTGAGCGAATCAATTCTACTGATATGAAAGATTACCTTAATGAAGAATATGTACCTGGGAAAAGTATAAAAGGGAAATAAAATATGAATGTATAGAAAGCAGCCTGTTTCCATTGTTGATTGTTTACAGCAACATGGAAATGGGTTCTTTTTGTATAGACTACGATTGCTTATAAATGCAGGAAAGCCATATATTTACTGAACTGGAACTTTATCTTGCATAACGTTTTTTTTAAAGGTATAATAAATTCGGATAATTAGCATTTGAATTAAGTGGGAATGAAAAAGATATTATACAGAATGATTGATAGAATAAAATTGCAGCTATGCTGTAGGATATTTTCATATATAGGAGGAATTTGAAATCAATGGCTCCAAAACAACAAACTAAGAAAAAACCATCAAATACAAAAAAAAACAGCAATACCAAAGCAAAGCAAATGAATATAAAAGAAACCGGTGTAATACATGACGAAATTATTCTGGTAGTCGCGTTAGTAATATCCATCCTTTTGTTTTTAAGTAATTTCGATTTAGGTGGTGCCGTGGGTAAAGCGTTCAGCGGATTTATTTTTGGACTGATAGGTCTTGAGGCATACCTACTTCCTTTTGTTATATTTTTTATTACCGCATTTCGTATTTCTAATTTGGGTAATCGTAAGGCTGGAAGAAAAATCATGAGCATTTTAATATTCTTTATCGCACTGTCTGCCTTCCTGCAATTAATTACGACCCAATATGATTCGGACATGCACATTCTGCAATATTACACAGATGCTTCAGACAACCGCAATGGAGGCGGTATTCTTGGCGGAATGCTAGTGATGTTATTTTGCAGTTTATTTGCTGTTCCAGCTACTTATGTCATACTAATTGCAGTAATGCTGATAGCACTAACATTAATCACGGGAAAAGCACTTATTCTCTATTTGGGTAAGCAGTTAAGAGCCTCCTTAAAGGAAAGAAAAGAATATCAAAGAATGCGTCAAGAAGAAGAGGAGCAGGAGGAGTTTCCTGGTCAGGAATATTTTAAGCCCGATCATGGTAGGAGGCCGGCGAAAACCTTCCTGTTAAACCCATCTTCCGCCGATAAAAAGACGTCTGGAAGCGTGTTACAGTCCACCGGAGCAAATGGTAATGAGAATGTAATTACTTTAAAAGATGCGAAAGCAAAAAAAGAGCAGACAACACCTGAAACCAAAACAACGCCTTTTCAATTTCAACAAATTTTTAGTACAGATAATAAGAAAGAGAAGGAAGAAGAGGGAGATGCAACCTTCACTTACGAAGAGGAGTTGCTACATAAGTTTGGTAATAATGCAGAGGATGATTATGAAGTTCCATTTGATGAGGGCATAGAAGTAACCAAAGAAGAGGAACCGATTCTTCCGTTAGCCACAGAAGCAAAGAAAGACAGAGCTTCGACTGAAAAGGCGCATGCAAATAAAGCGGAGTCTACAGATGTAGAAAAGCTTGAAATACCTCAGACCAGCCAACAAAAAGAATATATTTTCCCACCGGTGCATTTATTAAGTGCTCCAAAAGCAAAAACAACGAAAGGTGGAATGAGTGATAAAGAACTAAATGACACGGCAATGAAGCTTCAAAGTACCTTTGAAAGTTTCGGAGTGCATGTTACTATCACCAATGCCAGTGTTGGACCCGCAGTAACCAGGTATGAACTACAACCTGAACAGGGGGTAAAGGTTAGTAGGATCACAAGTCTTGCAGATGATATTAAACTCAATCTGGCAGCAGCAGATATCCGTATAGAAGCCCCAATTCCGGGAAAAGCAGCAGTAGGTATTGAGGTGCCTAACAAAGAAAATTCTATGGTAACCTTTAGAGAAATAATTGAAAGTAAAGACTTTACAGGGCACCCCTCCGGTGTTGCTTTTGCAGTTGGTAAGGATATTGGTGGACAAAGTATCGTAACTGATATTGCAAAAATGCCGCATTTATTAATTGCAGGTGCCACTGGTTCCGGTAAATCAGTTTGTATTAATACGTTAATCATGAGTATACTGTATAAGTCAAAACCTTCGGATGTTCGACTAATTATGGTTGATCCGAAAGTGGTGGAGTTAAATGTATATAATGGAATTCCTCATTTACTGATACCAGTTGTTACAGACCCAAAGAAAGCTTCTGCAGCTCTTAATTGGGCGGTTATGGAGATGACAGATCGTTATAAGAGGTTTGCAGATGTGGGTGTTAGGGACCTAAAGGGTTATAATGAGAAAGTTGCCGAAGTGGAACATCTTGGAGATGAGAACTTTCAAAAGCTTCCGCAGATCGTTATTATCATCGACGAGTTAGCAGACCTTATGATGGTAGCACCTGGGGAGGTGGAGGATGCAATCTGTCGTTTAGCACAGTTAGCAAGAGCAGCTGGACTACATCTGATAATTGCAACGCAAAGACCATCTGTAAACGTAATCACTGGTGTTATAAAAGCAAATATTCCTTCCAGAATTGCCTTTGCTGTGTCTTCTGCAATTGATTCAAGAACGATTTTGGATGGTTCCGGTGCAGAGAAGTTATTAGGAAAAGGTGATATGTTGTTCTTCCCGTCAGGATATCCGAAACCAGTCCGTATACAAGGTGCCTTTATCAGTGACAAAGAAGTAAGTTCTGTAGTGGAATTCTTAAAGAAGAACAACAACGAAGCGACTTACAATGATGATGTACATGATAAGATTAATAATGCCAGAGCCGGAGAAGGTTCCCTGCAGGGAAGTAGTGATGAGAGAGACGAGTATTTTGCAGAAGCAGGTAAATTCATCATTGAAAAGGACAAGGCTTCCATAGGAATGTTACAAAGAGTGTATAAAATTGGTTTTAATCGTGCTGCTAGAATAATGGATCAGCTTTCCGATGCTGGGGTGGTAGGACCAGAAGAGGGAACAAAACCAAGAAAAGTGCTTATGTCTCCAGAGCAATTCGAACAGTATTTGGAGGAGTATTAGCAAGAAGATAAACAAAGAAGATAAACAAAGAAGATAAACAAAGAAAGGGTTAAAATAACAGCTTCCTAAACAGTTAATTATACTGTAATGGGAAGCTGTTTTACGTTAGAGTTTTTGCAGTGATTTATTATATCGTTAATGTTTATAGTAATATAAGTTTTGTTGTAAGAATTGATAAACTTCTTATATAATAGTAAGTATTTCCTTAGGAGTATCTATTAAAAAATCTGCTCCTTCACTTCTTAGTACCTCGCGGTTACGGAAACCCCAAGTAACGCCGATACAAGGAATTCCTGCATTTTTAGCTGTCTGTACATCGGTTTCCGAGTCGCCAACTAATATAGTATTGGATAATTCCGAGCCGAGTTCTTTCACAGCGGTAAAAATACTATCCGGTGCTGGCTTTCTTTTAATATCAGGAGCTTCGCCAATTGCAACAGGAAACAAATTACCAAAGTAGGTCTTCGCCAAAGCTTTCACTGCAGGATCGTATTTGTTTGAAACAATGGCCAGTTTGTAATTGTAACGGTTTAAGTCCAGTAAAAGCTCCATAATGCCATTGTAGGGTCTCGTTTTGTTCTGCATATTATTTTTATAATGAACCAGAAAAATATCCATAATCTTTATAACTTCCTCTTCGCTGGAAGTCTCTGGGAGGGATCTACGTACAAGATTTTTTACACCATTACCGACAAAACGCCTTACTTCTTCAAGGCTTCGTGTTGAGTATCCATTCTGAATTAAGGCATCATTAAGGCTATCGCGTAGATCATCGAGGGTATTGAGTAGTGTACCATCCAGATCAAAAATCACGGTATCATATTTCATGGGGAACATCCTTTCACTAAAACAATCAATTTGGTTAACTGCAATACAAATATAGTTAATAAATGGATATTATTGCAATTGATTAACAATTTCCTGCATTTCTATGTAATTGAGTAATAAAAATAGTATACTATCTTTGGTTTATAAAGCAAGTAATTTTTAATAATTATTTTCCTTGTCATATTTAGTCTTGTTCTTGTATAATAGGGTGGGTATGAAAACTTGAGTTAAAATATTTATTCCGTTAGTGTGAAAATCATAGAAAGGCAGGAACACGAATGAAGTCAGACATTCAAATTGCTCAGGAAGCTACACTCAAGCATATTAAGGAGGTTGCAGCGCAACTTCATATAACAGAGGAAGATTTAGAGTATTACGGTAAATACAAAGCAAAGCTTTCCGATGAATTATGGGAAAGAGTAAAAGATAATGAGGATGGTAAGTTGGTATTAGTGACTGCCATTAATCCAACACCTGCTGGAGAAGGTAAAACCACTACTACAGTTGGTCTAGGACAAGCACTTGGTAAATTAAAGGTACGCTCTGTTATCGCACTTCGAGAACCTTCCCTGGGTCCCTGCTTTGGAGTAAAAGGTGGTGCTGCTGGAGGCGGTAATGCTCAAGTGGTTCCGATGGAGGATTTAAATCTTCACTTTACTGGAGATTTTCATGCGATAACCTCTGCGAACAACTTACTGGCTGCTTTATTAGATAACCATATTCAACAAGGAAATATCTTAAACATTGATACTAATCAGATTGTCTGGAAAAGATGCGTTGACATGAACGACAGAGCACTGCGTAATATTGTCATTGGTCTGGGTAAAAAATCAGACGGTGTGGTTCGTGAAGACCATTTTATCATTACCGTTGCATCAGAGATTATGGCTATTCTCTGCCTGGCTGATGATATGGAAGATTTGAAACTTAGATTGGGACGAATTGTTGTTGCCTATAATACCAAGGGCGAACCAGTATTTGCGGAACAACTGAAGGCAGTAGGAGCAATGGCAGCCTTATTAAAAGATGCTTTAAAGCCAAATCTTATCCAAACACTGGATAATACACCTGCCATTATTCATGGGGGACCTTTTGCCAATATTGCTCATGGCTGTAACAGTGTCAGAGCAACAAAGACGGCGCTTAAATTAGCAGATGTGGTAGTTACCGAGGCTGGTTTTGGGGCTGACCTTGGGGCAGAGAAGTTTCTCGATATCAAATGTCGTATGGCTGATTTAAAGCCGGCAGCAGTAGTACTTGTTGCAACAATCCGTGCCTTAAAATACAACGGTGGAGTTGTAAAAGCAGAACTGTCAAACGAGAATCTGGAAGCTTTGGAAAAGGGAATTGTAAATCTTGAAAAGCATATTGAAAACCTGCAAAAATATGGTGTGCCAATTGTGGTAAGTTTAAACCGTTTTATTACTGATTCAGATGCAGAGTTAGAGTATGTAAAGAACTTCTGTGAGAGTCGTAATTGTGACTTTGCTTTATGTGAGGTTTGGGAAAAAGGTGGAGAAGGTGGTATTGAACTTGCGAATAAGGTATTAGAGACCTTAAATAACAAGCAAAGTAACTATGCACCACTGTATTCGTTGGACTTATCAATTAAGGAAAAGATTGAAGCAATTTCGAAAGAAATCTATGGTGCATCGGGTGTTACGTATGATGCATCTGTTGAGACTGCAATTAAAAAATTAGAAGCTTTAGGTTATGGTAATCTGCCAATCTGTATGGCTAAAAATCAGTACTCCTTATCCGATGATGCTTCTAAATTAGGTAGGCCAACAGATTTTCTGATCAATATTCGTGAGATCTATGTATCTGCAGGAGCAGGTTTCATCGTTGCAATTACTGGAACGGTTATGACAATGCCTGGATTACCAAAAGTACCTGCAGCGGAGAGTATCGATGTAGATGATACTGGCAGAATTATAGGATTATTTTAATAAAAGAATATAATAGGTAATTATAAGGCGGGTGACATAAGAAATACGTTTTTATAATTACCTATAGATTTAAAAAGAGAGGATTTAGATTTAATGAAACAATATTCAGGACCGAAAGCATTGACAGAATATATTTTATATCAAAGCAAACACAAAGCGAACAAAACAATTAACATTTTATTAGTACAAGGTATTCTGGCAGGAATGTACATTGCTATTGGAGCAATTGGAGCTTTAAAGCTTTCCGCTAGTTTGGCTGACCCAGGACTTGGTTCCTTTCTTGGTGCACTGGTTTTCCCTGTAGGAATTATAGCTATTATTTTGATGCAAGCAGAATTATTTACCAGTGACTGTATGGTAATGACTGCGGTATATGCAAAACGAACCCATGTCCGCAAAATATTTGGAATACTTATATTAATATTTACTGCTAATTTACTAGGTGGTATGCTAATTGCATTTCTAACAAAAACAGCAGGAATTTTTAACGAACAGGTTATGAACCTGGTCATTGAGAAGGCAATACATAAGGTGCACATGCCCCTTGGACAACTTTTTGTCAGTGCGGTACTTTGTAATATCATAGTTTGTACAGGTGTATGTCTGGCTTATAGCTGTAAAGAAGAAATCAGCAAGGTAGTTGTGGTATGGCTTGCAATCACGGTATTTGTTATCAGTGGTACAGAACACGTGGTAGCAAATATGTATTATCTGTTCATTGCTTATTTTGGTGGAGCTGAAATTACTCTGGCGAATATCTTTTATAACTTGATTGTTGCGGCAATAGGTAATTTTGTCGGTGGTGGTATTATTGTTTCAGGTGTTAACTATTTATTAGCCTATAAGGATATTGAAAAAACAGATCATGATAAGCATCCTTATGAAAAGGAAGCTGAAAAAAAAGAATAATATGAATATACTGGCATAAAATCTCTTACCTCCTCGTAAGATATATAAGATGTACAAGTTATAACGAGAACATTTTCAGAGTTTTTTAATAACTTATACAGGATATATATCTTAAGGAGGTTTTTATAATGATAGAAGTGATACCCTTTACTTACTCAAATGATATAACAGTCATTAACAAGGAACAGTTCGATGTTCATATGAGACTATATGAGGGATATGTAACTAGTATTAATAAAATTGATGCAATTTTTCAAAGTGGGGATACACAAAGGGATCAATCCAATAGCACCTTTAGTTACTATAGAGAATTAAAGAGAGGCGAAACCTATGCTCTTGATGGAGTTATATTACATGAACTGTATTTTGAGAATATAGGAGGAAATGCATCGGATCCAAGTGATGCTGTTGTGGATCAGATACAAAAGGATTTCGGTGATTTCCAGAACTGGCAGGAGGATTTTATTGCTACTGCCAAGGCAAGCAGAGGATGGGCAGTTCTTGCTTATGATCAAAGAAGCAGCAGGCTTCGTAACATTAGTTTAGATTCACATGATCTTGGGAATATTGCTTATTCAGCACCCTTACTTGTATTAGATATGTATGAACATGCATATTTTCTTCAATATGCGGATGATAAAAATGATTATATACATAATTTTATGACAGATATCAACTGGGATGTGGTTGGTGGACGTATGCTTTTTAATTAACCAGTTTAAAAGTAGCTTCTGTTACGTGAATGTGTTTTACCGGCCCCAAAAGTTAGACATAAACCTAACGATTGGAGGTCGGTTTTTTATATCATAGGAAATTCCACAGAATTTCCTATGATATAAAAAGCCCTTTGGGCTAATGATGCGCAGCTACGCGCGCGGAACAAAAGGTGTGCTTTAAAAATGTTTGAACGCGAGAGTGTGCATAGCACACTTTTGTTCTGCATTAGAAACTTTGTCCTATTACATAAAAAACTAGCTGACTAAATAAGTACCAGTATGTTATAATCTTGTGTTAGAAGATGCTAACAATCGAAAGTGAATTGAGATATTAGCTAACCAATGTGATAAGGGAGAATTCAAATGTATTCAAATCAATTATTGCTACAGTATGCACAAGCAAATCTTCAACTAGATGGCATTTATCAGGTGAAAGTTCCTGCGGGAAGTAAAGCTTTGGGGCAGACAACAATGGAGGGTGTGTGCGGCTTTGTTTTTCCAGTACAGGGAGGTGCAAAATTTACTTTGTGTGAAAGTGAATATAAGCTAGAGTATGGTACGATTCTCCATGCAGGATCACGTATGGATATAAGTAAAGAAGCCCTTGGAGATGGAGAATGGGAGTATATATTAATGCATTACAAAGTGTTGGATGAGGATAAAACTGACAATTCTTTATTAACCACACATTATACCCTGAAAGTCTTTTCAGATCGATACCGAGAAATACTGCAGTTACTAGAGAAGCTTACCTATGAATATAGGCAGCCTGGTAGAAAAAGCATACTTTCCACTAAGGCAATTTTGTATGACATAATCTCAAAAGTACTTGCATATTCAGAAGAGCGTTCTGATTATCAACCCAAGGATTCCCTTGAAAAGATATTGGAGTATATACATAAAAACCTGCATATGAATTTACATGTGACAGGGTTAGCAGAGGAATTTGGACTTAATCCAAAACAATTTTATTATCAGTTTCATAAAAAATTAGGGGTTAGCCCTAAAAAGTATATCGTTGAGATACAAATAAAGAGAGCTAAGGAACTACTGATTGAGGAAGATATTTCAATATCTGATATTTCTGCAATGGTTGGATACGAAGATTCTTTACATTTTAGCCGTATTTTTAAACAAAATGTTGGACTTTCGCCGAAAAGCTTTCGCAATCAGTTTGGAAAAAATCCATATTAATTAGTAATTTATCCATTTGCTTCTAATGAAATGTATGTTATATTTTTTTACTGTAATGATAATGACTATCAAAATCGGAAGAGGAGAAACAATAGAATGAAACGATTTATTACAGTAGCAATACTTACAGTGCTGACATCAATGATGCTTGTTGCATGCGGTAAGAATACATCAGAAGATGTTGCAAAGGATACCACCGTACAGGAGGATACTACAGATACAACAACTGTGGAACCAACGGTTGAACCTACCGATGCACCAGTTTCTACAGACGCAGGGGAAGTTGAAGAAACGAGTACTGGAATTACATATCCTTATACCTATGTGGATGCAGCAGGTAGAGAAGTAGCTTTAGATCAGGAACCTGTTAAGATGGCTGTTGATTATTTACCACTTTGGGAAACTTTAATTCTGCTGGATACCCTGCCGATTGCAGCATCCGGTGCAGAAAACTATATCGCTACCTGGGATGCATTTAAAGGCTATGATTTAAGCAGTGTACAAGATATGGGTCAAAAAGAAGTTAATTTAGAACTACTTACTGAATTAGAGCCAGACATTATCTTATCACAGGCATATGACGTAAGTCAGTTAGAAATTGAAAATCTCGAGAAAATTTCTAATGTTGCAGTATTTGGTCCTGCTACAAAGATGGACTGGAGATTAAGTGTTCGTCAGGTTGCAAAACTTGTTAATAAGGAAGCAAAGGGCGAGGAAGTAATTGCAGAAGTTGATAAGAAACTTCAGGATGCTAAAGTTAGATTAGAAGAACAATATAGTGGTCAAACAGTAATGCAGATCTCCGTTATGGGAGAAGACAATTACTACTGTGCATATCGCCCTGACTTATATGATGATGCAACTGGTCTTGGATTAAACGTTCCAGAAGGTTACACTACCTCAACTAACTTTGAGCAGGTATCCATGGAAGCGATTGTTGAAATGAATCCAGACTATATCTTCTTAAATGTCTTCGACGGTGATGAAGCAATCTATGAAGCAATGACAGGCAATTCTGTATGGCAGTCACTAAAGGCTGTTCAAAATGATCACGTATATGTATTAGATGGTAGTGGCCATGCTTGCAGTCCCCTTGCTACCGTTTATACAGTAAACTTTATTACAAAGGCTTTATTAGGCGAATAGTCCCGGAAAAGCATATTAGACAGTTGAAGAACTGCGATGTTTGCGCTAGGGCGCTACACCAAGTTTTTGTTATTGGCAATACAGCAAAGCTGCATCATGTACGTTATTGCGAATTGTTTCTTTGGGGTTTTAAGCTGCCTTTGGGGGTAGAATTAGTATGGACAGATGCAGGGAGGAGTGCGCCTGCATCTGTTTGTTGTATATTAAAAATCATGTAAAGTGCAGCTGGTTATATTCAGCATATTGGAGGAAGTCATAATGTCAACTGATCATCAAGCTGATAGAAAGGAAAGGAATCGAACTAAAGTTGCGATCTTTGCTCTTTTTTTTAGCATAGCAATACTTATACTAGTCATGGTGTTATCCCTGATGAGTGGAGCAGCAAACATATCCCTACAAACAATGAAGGAAGCATTTATAGCCTTTGATCCAACTAATTCTCAACAACTTCTGGTTAGGGATATGAGAATTCCTAGAATTCTGGCTGGGGCACTAATTGGTGCGGCTTTAGCAGTTGCCGGTGCTATTATGCAAGGAATTACCAAGAACCCGCTTGCAGATTCCGGTTTAATGGGATTAAGTTCAGGAGCAGGGCTCTTTTTGGCAGCTGCTTTAATTCTATTTCATAAGGTACCCTATTCCATAATTGTGATAATAACATTTTTGGGGGCAGCTTTTGGAGCTATTTGTGTTCAAATTATTGGTAAGCTAGTACCTGGTGGCAATCAAGCCATGAAGCTTGTCCTAGCAGGTGCGACCATAAGTACATTATTTTCAGCCTTAAGTCAAGGACTTGCCATTACAGCAAATGCAACTCAAAACATTATGTTCTGGACCATGGGTAATGTTTCAGGAACGAGTTGGAAACAACTATGGATTGGAGGACCGGTTATTCTTGCTTCAATTCTAATAGCACTCACCCTGTCTCGTAAAATTTCTATTATGAATTTAGGGGAAGAAATGGCAATGGGAATTGGCGTTAATACAAGATTAACCAGAGGTGTATGCTCGGTGATTGTAGTCCTCTTATCTGGTACTTCTTTTGCCTTATGTGGAAGCATCAGCTTTGTCGGAATTATGATACCTCATTTTGTACGTTTTCTGGTAGGTGCTGATTATCGGTGGGTGATTCCCCTAAGTGCAATTCAAGGTGCGCTTTTAGTAGTATTTGCAGATTATCTTGCAAAAACTATTAATCGACCTGCTGAGATTCCTCTGGGAGCACTGATTTCACTTGTCGGTGTACCAATCTTTTTGTATTATGCACAAAAGGAAAGAGGGAGGGCATAACGTAAACGTATGAGTAATTTACATAAAAACCGCAGATTTATTATTACCTTAATAAGTGCATTTCTTCTTCTTATCATTATGTTGTTTGTCAGCATGAATGCAGGCTATACGGACATTGCCTTTACGGATTTACTTCGAATCCTTTCGGGTGGAGGAAGTGCCAAGGAAAAACTAATTGTATTTGAATTTCGTCTTCCACGTATTATTCTGTCAATTTTGATCGGCATAGGATTTTCGTTATCGGGTTGTGTTCTTCAAGGAATTACACGGAATCCGTTGGCTGACCCAGGGCTTCTTGGAATTAATGCAGGCGCTGGTATTGTAGTTGTTGTGTTTATGACCTTATATGGTACCTTGACCACAGGAGCAACCCTGCTATTGCCGGTCCTCTCACTTTTAGGGGCATTACTTACAAGTGTGGTGATTTATTTATTATCCATACAGAAGAATACTGGATTACACCCAATGCGTTTGGTATTAAATGGTGTAGCAATACAAGCGGGAATTAATTCCTTAATGACCTTAATTGTATTAAAACTGGATAGTGATCAAGTGGATTTTATTGCAGTATGGCAAGCCGGCAGTATCTGGGGAGCAAACTGGAAGTTGATTATAGCATTATTACCTTGGATTATACTAGGATTCACCTATCTATTGTTGAAAGCAAAGGAAATGGATGTCTTGGGATTTGGTGATGCCATGGCGATTGGTATTGGAGTAAAGGTTGCCAGCGAGAAAAAGAAATTATTATTTACTGCAGTAGCTCTGGCAGCAACATCTGTTACCATAAGCGGTAGTCTTCACTTTGTTGGACTTATAGGTCCACATCTGGCAAGAAGATTGGTGGGAGCAAGACATAAAATGTTACTGCCCACCTGTGCCCTTACTGGTGCATTGTTAGTTCTAATTGCAGATACCATCGGACGTACCATCATTGAACCCTCTGAAATACCAGCAGGTATTGTAGCAGCAGTCATTGGTTCACCTTATTTTATTTTCTTATTAATTGCCGGCAAGAACCGTAGAAGAAAAGGAGACAAATAATGAAAGATTATATGATTAATCAGGTTGACGTAGCTTATGGTGATCTAAAAATAATTGAGCAGCTGACACTTGAGATACCTCTTGGTAAAATAACGACGATTATTGGTCCGAATGGTTGTGGTAAATCAACTCTTTTAAAAGCCATGGGGCGCATTATGAAAACCCAAAAGGGGAGTATCTATCTCGATGGAGCTAAGATAGAAGAGTTCTCCACTAGGGAGTTAGCAAAGAAAATGGCGATTCTACCTCAATGTCCCACTGCTCCAGAGGGTTTGACAGTGGAGGAAGTGGTTTCCTATGGTCGTTACCCCTATCAAAAAGGTCTTGGAAAACTGAAGGATGAGGATAGAAAGATTATTGATTGGGCTTTGGAGGTAACAAAGTTAGCTTCCATAAGAAATCATCTCGTAGATAATTTATCCGGCGGACAGAGACAGAGAGTTTGGATTGCACTGGCATTAGCACAGCAAACTGATATTATTCTTCTTGACGAGCCTACTACTTATCTGGATATGGCATACCAGTTAGAGGTGTTGGAACTTTTGGAGGACTTAAATAGAGATTATGGTTGTACCATTGTTATGGTGCTGCACGATCTCAATCTTGCCTCCAGATATGCTGATTTCCTGGTCGCTCTAAAGCAAGGGGAAATTATTTGTTCCGGTACGCCAAATGAGGTTATCTGCAAGGAAACCATACGAAAGGTATATGACATTGATGCAGACATCATAACAGATAGCAGAACAAATAAGCCTATCTTAATATCCTATCAATTACTAAATAAAAAGAATTCAGACAAGAAGAGGGTGGCAAGTTGAAGAAAATAGCGATATACGGAAAAGGTGGTATTGGCAAATCCACGACGGTATCCAATCTTTCAGCAGCGCTTGCAATGAGCGGTAAAAAGGTAATGCAGATTGGATGTGACCCGAAAGCAGATTCCACAAGAAATTTGACAGGAGGCAAACCAATTTCAACGGTTTTAGATTTGTTAAGAGATAAAGAAGACTTGACCTTAGAAGAGATTGTATATCAAGGTGATTTAGGTGTTCTATGCGTAGAATCAGGAGGACCTGTGCCAGGCGTTGGATGTGCAGGAAGGGGGATTATCACTGCCTTTGAGAAATTAGAGGAGTTACAGGCTTTTGAAATCTATCAACCGGATGTGGTAATATATGATGTTTTGGGTGATGTAGTTTGCGGCGGCTTTGCAATGCCAATTCGTGGAGGTTATGCAGAAGAGGTATACATAATATCATCAGGTGAGATGATGTCTCTCTATGCAGCTACGAATATAGCACATGCAGTAAAAATGTTTGGCAAGAGAAAATATGCATCCCTAAAAGGGGTCATTATGAATGCCAAAAACATTGAGAATGAGTTGGAGCTTGTGGAGAAGGCAGTTAAGGAAATAGAAACGGAATTAATATTTCACATACCAAGAAATCCTCTGGTACAGCAGGCGGAAGCATTAGGGAAAACAGTGGTAAGTGCATTTCCTGATAGCCCAATGACCCAGGAATATATGAAGTTGGCTATGATGCTGTAAAGGAGATAAAAGTGAGAGAAAAAGGAGTTCAGTTTAATAGATTATCACTGATTAGTAGCAACAACGGAATTCGTTTATCAAGATACTCTGCTTCACCGGGATGTCATTGTCCGATGCATACAGCACTTGCAACCATTGGTAGAATAAAAGGAGTATCCAGTCTTGTGGTAGGTATGCCAGAATGCGGCTTTTATAGCAGATACGTAATGGATACCACAAAAGGAGAACAGGGAGAACTGCATTATACCTACATACTTGACTCCAACGAGGTAGTGTTTGGTTGTCGAGACGGTCTTAAGGATGCACTTGTTCAAATGGTGGAGGAAGGCGCAAAGGCAATTGTCGTGGTTATGACCTGTATTCCGGCATTGATTGGAGAAGATATTAAAGAGGTAACGCAGGAAATAAGTTCGGAATGCGAGGCAAAAGCAGTATGCATTGATATGGCACATTTTAAAAGGAACGGATATGAAGCAGGGTATTATGAAGTCTTAGGTTCTCTAAATGGGCTTATAGAGTGTCAAACAGTTGCAACCGAACAAATGGTGGGCGTTTTAGGTCCACTTTTAGGAGAAGAAGGGAAAGAGTTAAAACGTATCTTATTGGACCACAACTATGAATGTAGGATTTTTGAACTGGGTTATCATATCGACGAGCTGACACAGATAAAAAATGCAAAGTTAACGATAGTAACTTCTTTGTACTATTTGCCTTTTGCGAAAGAGTTATATAAAAAATATCAAATTCCATATATAAATTTAACCATTAGCTATTCTCCTGATTTGATTTGGATACAATATCAGGAGCTATTTGATAAATTACATATAAAGCCAGACTTAGAAGCCTTTCCAGCTTACGAAAGATTGATAGAGTTTCATACACAGGAGAGTAGTTGTTTCAATGGAGTTGACTTTACGATAACTGCAATTTTACCGGATACGCTGGCAGTAGCTGCCTACCTATGCTCATTTTCAATGAGACCTACGCTATTACATATCGAAGAATACAATGAATATATGAAAAGTTGGCGGGATGAGATTCTCACCGCGGGATGTGATCCAGAGGTCACTTATGTTGTAAATAGAGAAGATATCGGTGAAATACTTAATAATAATGAAGGTTCTGATAAAACACTGTCATTGGGAAGTGTAGGAAAAGCATTGCAGATTAGGACAATAGAGGATAGGGGTTTGCAAGCCCTGCAAAGGTTATTTGGCTTTGAACGAAGTTATGAATTAGTGAACTTACTGAAAAAAGGATTGGAGGGATAGTAAGTGCCATTATATAAGAATATGCCAGAACCCTCCGGTCGTATGGGATTGCTTTGGACCCTGGGTTTAATTAAGGATGCTGCAGTCCTTGAGTTTGGCTCGATGGGCCATATGATTTATGCAGAGAAGTGGATGAGTCAGACAGGTATTGCGAATCGAGGACGACTATATACCACGCACTTGGATGAAAAGGATATTGCACTAGGAATAACAAAGCGGTTAGAGAAGGCAGTGGAAGAAATAGTAGAAGAGAAGGAAGCAAAAGCAATCTTTCTGTTACCTTCTTCCGTGCCAGAAATGATTGGTATAGATCTTGAGGCTATCAAAGATGAGTTGGCTTATAGTCATCCCCAAATACCTATTCTATCCTTTGGTGAAGGTAATTTTAAAGTTGGAAAGAGTAAGGGAGTAGAGGAAGCACTCTATCAATTGGTAAAATTTTTTCCGGAATATAAGAATGAATATAGCAAGGAAGAAGTAAAGGAAGAAGTAAAGGAAAAAGTAAAAGAAGAAGTAAAGGAAGAAGTAAAGGAAAAAATAAAGGAAGAAGTAAAAGAAGAATTAATAGAAGATGTAAAAGACGTCAAGATACAAAGACAATATTTCAATATTTTCGGTAGCGTTTGCGATACCGCCCGCTTTGCATCAGATGCTCGTGAAATCAAGCGTATCATGGAAGGGGCCTTTCACATGGAGGTAATCTGTACTTTAACCAGCGAAGTCAAAGTAGAAAATCTCTTTCATATGGATGAGGCTGTAATTAATCTGGTGCTTCGCAAGGAGGGATTAAAAGCCGCAAAACTGTTGGAAAGAGAGTATGGAATCCCTTATCTTCATCATGCTCCCTATGGGTATGAGGATACATTAAGCTGGATTAGACAACTTGAGGATATCCTGGGTAGGAAAGCAGATGAGAAATTCATAAAAGAAGAGCTCCAAGAGGGGAGTCTTGTACTAAAAAGCTGTAAAGCATGGACCCAGTATGGCAGAGACAAAGCAAGTTTATGGGTGGATGGAATTGATGAACAGCAAGGGATTAGTGAATTTGCAAGGGAAGTAGGATTTCGTATCGAAAAAGGTGGGATACTACTAGCGGACAAGAAAAAGCTTAAGATTGAATCCAATTCCTATGGAATAGAAATTCTAAGAAGCACGGAATCCAGTAGTTTTAACCTTTATGAGTCACCCTTTATGGGCTTTCGTGGAGCTATGAAGTTATGTTCGCTCTGGATTGGGCATTTATCTGGACATGAGTCATAGGATAATATAATACTAGAAAGTTTTACATATATCAGGAATAGAGAATTCATAGATCAATATAAATAACTAAAGCAAATTATTATACTTGGCACAAACGAAAAGTCATTTTGACCCGCTTCGCAGTGCCAAGCAAACTTAAAACACCTTATCTGCGGTCGAAGGACTGTTCACAGTAAACACAACGATAAGTCCCTTTCACACGGTCGGTTAACTTAAAACTGTGATGTAAGCCAGGTTCCACAGAGGTGATGCACCTAGGGTTCTTACATTTTAAAACATTTGTTACCTGTTCTGGTAGCTTGGGGTTCTTCTTTTCTTTTATTGTACCATGATCTATGATATCAATTGTTATTGTTGGATCTAAAGCGCCAAGGATATCTAAGTCCAGATCATCCAGAGTTCCTTCAATCTTAATAATATCCTTCTTGCCCATTTTCTCACTGCGAGCATTTTTTATGATAGCTACAGAAACATCCTTATTCTCAAGGTCTAAATAGGAGTAGATTTGCATTGCCCCGCCTGCTTTAATATGATCGATTACAATACCTTGATTTAAGACACCAATATTTAGCATGCTTCCACCTCCAGTAATTTCATAATCAAAGCCATTCTAACATAGACACCGAATTCTGCTTGTTTAAAGTAGACCGCTCTAGGGTCATTATCCACTTCAATTGAAATTTCATTTACTCGTGGCAGGGGATGAAGAACTAGCATATCCTCCTTGGCATGAGTCATTTTCTTTTCATCCAGAATGTAGATATCCTTTAATCGAATATAATCTTCCTCGTTAAAGAAGCGCTCTTTTTGTACTCTCGTCATATAAAGAATGTCTAACTTGGGAAGGGCTGATTCCAAATTCTTAGTCTCTTCAAAAGGAATTTCATTGGCAATTAATAGCTCATCTCGTAAGTAAGCAGGAATGCGCAGCTCCTCGGGTGAAATTAATACAAAGTTAATTCCTTCATATCTTGCCAAAGCATTTAATAAGGAATGTACCGTGCGGCCAAACTTTAAGTCCCCACAAAAACCAACGGTTATATTTTGTAACCGACCCTTTAAATTTTTAATTGTAAGTAAATCAGTTAAGGTTTGAGTGGGATGATTATGACCACCGTCTCCGGCGTTAATGACTGGAATAGAAGAATAGGTAGATGCAACGAGAGGGGCGCCTTCCTTAGGATGGCGGATAGCACAAATATCTGCATAGGAGGATATAACACGGATGGTATCGGCAATACTTTCGCCTTTGGCTGCGGAACTGGAATCCGCTGACGAGAAACCAAGAATGTTACCACCAAGGTTTAACATGGCAGCTTCAAAGCTTAATCGGGTTCTTGTACTGGGTTCATAGAATAAAGTAGCTAACTTTTTTCCCCTGCATACCTCGGAGAATTTCTTTGGTTCCTGAATGATTTCTTCAGCTAACAATAGAAGTTCATCAAGTTCAGAAACGGTAAGATCAGTTGGACTGATAATATGTCTCATAGTTACCTCCCATGGTTATGTTTGACGCAAGTACCAAGGATATTTTTGGTTTCCGGTACATGCCTCTAACGAAGTATTATATTACAAAAACGTTGAAACTGCAAATAATTTATTTAAAAAGTTTGCTTTAGGTGCTGACATACTTACTACTATTAGTAGGGCGTTTTGATGAGCCAATTCCGGTTTAGTCAATCTGTCAGTAACCTGACTTTGGGGATGAGTTATTATAGTTAACAGAAAATCATATCTCATCAAAATACTATAATTGGATGTTGACTACCATCTAACTGGATGGTATAATAAACAAAAAAACGAAAAGGAGAATACAATATGAATGAGGCAAAACTAGACACAACTGAAAAAATCACCATCAATATTAATACCGTAGATCTTGGTTATATTGATTTGCTGGTTAGCGAAGGTTATTATGCTACAAGAACGGAATTCATTAAGAATTCAATAAAAAAACAACTAGAAAAGCACGAAAATGACTCAAAAAAACTTTTAGAGCAAAGAGGAAAATTTGGCTACCAATTCTCGGTTGGGGTTGGAATTTTTACAAAAGCAGAACTTGAAAAGATTATAAAAAATAACGAACCTAAAATTAAAGTGGCATTCGTTGGGCTATGCATATTTCCGAAAGATGTTACTCTGGAGCTACTGGAGCAAACGGTCGAATCGATTAAAGTATATGGGGTATGCAGATGCTCAAAAGAAATAAAAGATAGATATGGATTATAGACTTGTTTCGCTAATTACAAGTTAGTTTAGAATCACTTATTAATTATTATATATTGTAAAGTAAAATACACTATTTTATCGTTGCGATTTAATAGTGTATTTTTATGTAAAGTGAGACGAATAGGAATTGAAGTATAACAATGGTAAAATTGTTGATATAGATGAATAGGCAATGTATAATATTACCATTAGTTAAATTGTAATTAGAGGATGAGGTAATAAATAGTATTATATATTAATTGGTTGGAGGTAATAGATTGAAATTAGTTTTTATAATAGGAGATGCATCGGTAGGAAAGATGACAGTTGGGCAGGAACTTATGAAAATTACGGATTTACGGTTATTTCATAATCATATGACTATTGAGCCAGTGATTGAAATATTCGGCTATTTTCATGGTAAATCAATAAATAGATGGAGAGAGGTTATATTTGAAGAATTTGCATCCACAGACAACTATGGACTAATTTTTACCTATATGTGGGCTTTTGACCACAAGGAAGATTGGGATTATGTTGAGCATGTATCAGAAATCTTTAGAAATAAAGGTGCCGAGGTATATTACGTAGAGCTGGTTACTACGCAAGAAATAAGATTGCAAAGAAATATTACTGAAAATCGTCTAAAGCATAAAGCTTCGAAACGTGATATTGAGTTTTCTACTCAAAGGCTTATTAATGATGATAATAGATATCGTTGTATTAGTAACGAGGGTGAGGTATCGTTTGATAATTACATTAAAATTGATAATTCAAAATTATCAGCAGAGGCTGTAGCAAATATGATAAAAGAGCATTTTATGTTATGAATGTTTAAATCCAGGTATTATATGAGGATAAAACAGTATTTCGAACTGTTATGCATAATTGAATAAGCTCCTAGATGAAATAAACAAGGGCTGACAATGGAGAACGCTTATTTACAAAATGAGTACGGATAAACTTAATATATATTAGAGATAGAATTTAAAACTTGACTTATAATCAAGCGTTAAAAATTTAAGGAGAAGTAAAAATGGATTATGTATTTGAAACAGATTATTTAAGAATTAGAAAATTTGAGCTTGAGGATGCTCATTGTTTATATGAAAACCATTTGGAGGCAGATGTGAAGAAATGGATTCCAAATGAAAGTTATGTGGATATTGTAGAGACGCAAAGTGCAATTAATTTCTATATTAATTGTGTGAAGAACAATCATTTACCATATGTATTAGCTGTAGAGTTAAAGGAAACAGGTGAATTGATAGGTGATACAGGTGTAAATAAAGTAGAAGGAAGCCCGGATGAAGTAGAAATAGGTTATACAATTTGCAAAAAACATAGCGGGAAAGGCTATGCTACGGAACTATTAAAGGCAATGACAGAATTTATAGTTGAGACTTTTGGAATAAGAGTTTTATATGGTCGTGTTATGAATGGGAACAAGGCATCTATAAAAGTACTAGAAAAGAATGGTTATGAATTTCTTAAGGAAGAATTTGGAGCTGAAGATGACCCTTATGGGAATGGAATGTTTATTTATAAGAAAGAATGCTAAAATATAATTTGAAAGACTGAATCCTTGTTTTATCATTAAACTCCTCTTAGGCAGTTTCTTCTGAGATAATATTAATGAACATATTGGGGATGAGCTGGCGGATATCTTTGGGCAGATTATTAGGATAGCTGATTATTATGATATTGATTTAGAAATGGCACACACGAAAGCCAGAAATGGCGAAAATGAATGTTTGAAGGGTATGGGAGTTTGAAGTTAATAGTAAGGGGTCAACAGTTAAATGAAGAAAATTGTTGGAGCGTTAATAATAGTTGCTGTAGGTATCATATTATACACTATAAGGCCAATACCTTTTGATAAAGACTTATTCAAAAGTAATGAGGTACATATAACATACGTAAATAACTCGGTTGATAATGGTACTCCAAAAATAGATTTTATAAATTTTGATTTTACTATTAAAGATTCAGAATATCAGAAACTACAAGAAATCCTGGGAAAATACTCCTATCATATTTGCTTTAAATCAATAAAAGATGAAGGAGTTGAAAACGGTGGGAATCCTTTTTTAATTACCTATGGGATGGAGTCGATTATGATTCATAATGTTCCTGATCTCTTTATAGGAGGAGATGTATATCATGTTGGATACTGGGGAGATTCTAAAATAAATAAGCTATATGATGAATTAATGACTCTACTTAACTTAAGTGAATAACTCAATTAATAAAAATACAGGAGAGCTTTCAATGACAAACAAGGAAATATTACAGGTTGCAATGCAACAATCAGCGATTGATCTAAGTTGTAAGAAAGAGGATTTTGAGAAAAAAGAAAATGTTATTGTTGTATCGGAAAAGAATTCAAAATGTCGTAGTTATCTTGAGCTACCATTTTATTGTGATTTAACGTCCTATGGAAATAATGTAGTTGCATCTGTAAATACTGAAATTAAAGAGGACGTAGCAGCTTACATTAGCAAATACCCAATAGAGCATTGCTTTGAAACACCTAATTTATATGTATTAAATAAAACCTTGCAAAAATATGATATGCAAATCTGTTTCATGGCAGAGTATTTTCTTCCGGACATAAACTATTTACATAAACTAGAGTGTAACTACACCACTAGAGTTCTACTTCAAAGTGATTTTGAAGAATTATATACTCCCGAGTGGAGTAATGCCCTAAGTAAAAAAAGAAAACACTTAGATGTATTAGGGGTTGGAGCCTATGATGGTAATAAATTAATTGGTTTAGCTGGTTGCTCTGCAGATTGTGATTCGATGTGGCAAATAGGGATTGATGTGTTACCAGAGTACCGTAGAAGTGGAATTGCAGCAGCACTAACAAGTCAACTTGCCCTAGAGATTCTGGAACGAGATAAGGTACCCTTTTATTGCGCAGCTTGGTCTAATCTAAAGTCTGTTAGAAATGGAATTAAAAGCGGATTTAGACCAGCATGGGTGGAAGTTACAGCGAAGAGTAATGAAACGATAGATAAAATGAATGGATTATTGGTTCTTACCTAATTGTAGAATAGTTAGCTATAAGCTCGATTTCGCTTCGCTAAATCTCGCTTAGGCAGAGCGCCCTATAAGTATGGGATGCAATGTAAAGTAGAAAACAAACTTTCTGCTTTACATTGCATCCCATACTTATATGTCTAAACTGTGAATAAATATTGTTAAATGTGTGTCAATAATACTTAATTTACATTATATAACAGTAAAGACAAATAATATTAAAAATAATTCTAAATTATCAGAAAATAGTATTGACAAATGAAAGTTTACAGGTTAAAATCAACTCATACAAAAGAAATTAACAGATAACAACTTACAAATTCAACTAGAAAGGAATGAGTCCCTTGAAAAGATAAGACGACATACCCCATCAGTTTTAAGAAGTTAATGTTAGATTAAAAGAAAGAGTTATTAATACAATGAAATATAATAGTAAGGTACAAGTTATGAAGCTACAAAACACTGAAGTTAAAAACGAAAAGTTAAATATTTATTCCCCAGTTAAAAATTATAAATGCAATTTAATGTAAGTTGTCGATCATTAATATAGATAGGTTAATTTCATTATTGTAAGATTTTTCTTTATTTAACGTTTAAGTTAATTAGAATCTAAAGATAAACTGTTTATTAGATACGAATGAAATAGAAGTAAAGTTCAATGGAAGGAGTTATTAATATCAGTAAATATAATATTAGATGAAGTAATTGATTTAGACCTAGACGAAATGAAAGGAAGGTACACGGTAGCATTTACATAAACTAAATCTAAATCCAAATTTAATACATAAAGTTGAATTGAAAGTTATGTTAGTAAAATCGAATTTATAGTGAAGGAAGGATGCAAAACATTTACATAGGAATTAATTTTAATTTTGCAAAAAAGAAAGAATAGGAGGTAAATTCCATTGAAGACATAAAGTGCTCTAAATAAAACAGTTAATAGAATTAATAAAAGAAGATTATATACTATAAAGATAATGATTTTTTTAGAATTGTAAGGTATTAGCATAGAATTGGAAAGAAGACAAAATATAGTAGTAACGAGATTTATCAGAATTAGAATATAAGTATTTTAAATTAAGAATTTAAATTATTAAGATATAGAAATATTAAGATATAGAAATATTAAGAGATAGAAATATTAAGATATAGAAATATTAAGATATAGAAATGTAAAGTTATAAAAGAACGAAAGAAAGGCTGGTATACTCCATTGAACGCATAATTTTTTACTCAAAAAATCTAAGAAAGGAAGGTACAAACCACCAGAGACTTATGTGTGAGATAAATAATATAAATGAAAATGGTACAGACCCAATAGAGCTTTGCGACAATTACCAAAGCATTTTGAAAATAGAAAGGCAGCATGTACCAAATAGAATAGAATGAATTTAATATGGTAAAGAGAGAGTGTTAAATAATATTTTAATACTCTCTCTTTTTTATATAAAATAGTTCACACTTTTTCTTTTAAATGTGTTATAATAATCAGATACAATTTAGGAAAGGTGTGCATGTATGATTTTAATTTCACGTACAGGAATCCGAAACCTTGCCTCCAACGATACGATATATGCCAGAGGTTTGCAATATTATAAGGAAAATCGCATAATTAATGCGGCTTATTCCAATACCAATAAACAATATCGACTGGTTGTAAAAGGAAATTACAACTATTCCGTTACAATTGATGAGCAAGAAGAAGGTTCCTTTGATTATAACTGTAATTGTCCCTCTAGACTTAAGGATCAGGGTGCCTGTAAACATGTTGTAGCTGCATTGCTATTTGTTCTAAAATATCAGGAACGGTCCTTATTGGCGGAGTCTAAGAATCCGGAAGAACGTAAAGTTATGACGTTGCTGGATTATTTTATTGCCCAAGAGGATACTCAGTTGATTGGTGAGACCTTTCAGTTAGAAGTAATCGTTAGTATTCCATCCATATTAAAAGGTGAAAATGGAAGAGCGATGATTTCGTTGCGAGGGGGCAGCAATCGTAAATATAAAGTTCAGACTGTGAAGAAATTTTTGGCAGACATTTATCATAGAGAAAGTTTTGTACTTGGGAAAGAGTTTAAATATGTTGGCGGAGAGAGCACCTTTGATGCTACTTCGTTAAAAGTTCTGGATTATCTGCTTGAAATATATGAAATACAGGAAGTGGTTGATAGTACCCATTTTTCAAAGATTTTCTCTAAATCACAGATATTTATTACAAAGAATATGTTAATAAAGCTCTTTGATATTATTAGGGATTATGGTTTTACCCTTGAATTATATGGTAAAGTATATACCAATGTGACCTTCCAAAGAGGTAACCCGAAGATATCTTATCAACTAACACTGGATGAGGATAGTGTAACCGTAGATTATCAAGGTAAGGAAGCAGTAATGCCAATTACTGAAACTGGTGAATTATTGTTCTTTGATGGCTCTATTTATATGCCTGACAGTAAATTTATTAGAAATTATAAGCCTTTCTATAATAGCTTAGGTAAGGATAAGGAACCTTTAGTTTTCCGCGGAGATAATAAAACAAGCTTTCTAGAACATGTATTACCCAGGATTAGTGAGACCATGGTGCTGGATGTACCAGAAGAGCTCAAAAGCAGATATATCAGTTGTGATATGGAAGCAAAGCTTTATTTTGATAAATATAAGGCTGGAATTAAAGCAGAATTAAAATATAAATATGGTGAATATGAATTTAATTCTTTTGGAAATGCTGCAGCTGGCTCCTACATTATAGTGAGACAAAGAGAAAGAGAAGATAGCATTATATCAGAATTATTAAAGCTTGGCTTTGTACCCTATAAGAACTTTTACTTACTAAAGGATGAAGATATGATCTATGAGTTTTTATCTGGAAAAGTAATGGATTTGGAAGGGATTGCGCAATTATTCTATTCAGAAGACTTCAGAAGACTTGGAATTCGTTCACCTGGTAGCTTTAAAGCTGGAGTACGCATGAACTCTGAATTTAATATGCTGGAACTTGACTTGAATTTTGATGAGATACCCAAGGAAGAACTTCGTGAATTGCTGCATTCCTATCAGGTTAAGAAGAAGTTCTATCGCTTAAAAAGTGGAAGTTTTATTAATCTTGATAATAAGAATATACAAGAGATTTCGCAGATTTTAAATTCCCTCAATGTTAGTGATAAAAATCATATTAATGAATTATTGCTATTAGAGAAGCAGCATGCGGTTTATTTGGATAAGGCATTTTCTGATAATGATTATGTATTTGAACGCGATCGTGATTTTGTTGCGCTTACAGAGCGGATATTAAATCCAGCAACAACGGAATATGTTATGCCGGATAATATTCTTGCTACATTAAGAGCCTATCAATTGACAGGATATAAATGGCTAAAGACCCTTGCTGGCAATGAACTGGGAGGTATTCTGGCAGATGATATGGGACTTGGAAAGACCCTTCAGTCCATTGTATACATTGCCTCAGGTGTTCAAGAGGAAAAGAGTATCCATACCTTAATTGTATGTCCAACTTCTTTAATCTTTAACTGGCAGGATGAGATTGAGAATTTTGCTCCCCATCTAAGAGCTATTGTTATCACAGGCAATCCAAATGACCGTCAAGATGCCATAGCAAAATATAAGGATTATGATGTACTTATAACCTCTTATCCTTTAATCAGACGTGATATTACATTTTATGAAAAAATTGAATTTCATACAGTATTTATTGATGAAGCACAGTTTATAAAAAATGACTCTTCACAAAATGCAAAATCGGTAAAGAGACTGAGAGCAAAACATCGATTTGCCCTCACAGGTACACCAATTGAAAATAATTTATCGGAGCTCTGGTCAATCTTTGATTTTATAATGCCAGATTACCTGAATAGTCACTCAAGATTCGTAGAAGTTTATGAAAAACCAATATTGAAAGAGGATTCTGCAGCATTATTAGATCTGCATCAACACATAGAACCTTTTATATTAAGGCGTATGAAGAAGGATGTATTGACAGAATTACCGGATAAATATGAGTCTAAGATGTTAACCGATATGTCAGAGGGACAAAAACTCGTTTATTTATCCTATCTTGAAAATATTAGAAGTGAACTTCATAGCGAAATTGAAGAAAATGGAGTAGAAAAGAGCAGAATGAAGATTCTCGCTGCATTAACAAGACTTCGTCAGATTTGTTGTCATCCCTCCACCTTCCTTGAGAATTATCAAGGAGGAAGCGGAAAACTGGATCTTCTCATGGAAGTCATTCCGGAAGCTATTGCAAACGATCATAGGATCTTAGTGTTCTCACAGTTTACCTCCATGTTGAGACTTATAGAGAATGAATTAAAGGATCTGGATATCCCATATTTTTATCTGGAGGGATCTACTGCAACAGAAGATCGTAATGATTATGTAAAAAGATTTAACGCAGGTGAAGGTAAGGTGTTCTTAATCTCATTGAAAGCTGGTGGTACTGGACTTAATCTGACCGGAGCAGATACCGTAATTCATTATGATCCTTGGTGGAATCCTGCGGTGGAGGATCAAGCAACGGATAGAGCTTATCGTATCGGTCAGCAGAACAAGGTTCATGTTATGAAATTAATTACTAAGGGTACCATTGAAGAAAAAATCTATAAATTACAGCGTAAGAAAAAAGAACTGTCAGACTCTATCATCAGTTCTAAGGAAGTATTTATTAACACACTGTCCAGAGAAGAGCTTGAGGATTTATTTGCACCGATTTCATAAATTATAAAGGGTTATATCAAAAAAGATCATGATCGCCAATAAGGGAAGTCATGATCTTTTTGTACATATGATGTTTATATAACAGTTCAGCCATAAGCTCATTTTAGCTTCGCTGCATCTTGCTTAGGTAGAAGCAATGCTGAACTGTAACTAATATTCAAGCGGACGCAACGCATTTTTTATAATAAGGCCAGATGTGATTGCTAAAATGATTTTAATGATATCAAAGGGTATAAACGGAAACACACATAAGGTTAAGGCGTCGTAGAAGTTGTATCCACTAGTATTTGTTATGGTAAACCAGAATGCTCCAAAGAGATAACAAACCACGAGGGATAAAAGCATTCCTATTGCAAGTATGATTGCCTTTGAAAGTTTTTTTGGCAATTTTATATATGTATGAAAAAAGGAAGTAATAAAGGCCATGAGAGGATAAGCCATTAAAAATCCACCGGTCGGTCCAACCAAAGCTTGGATACCACCCTTATAGTTTGCAAAGACTGGAAGACCAATTGCACCGATTAACAAATAGGTGAGTATGGAAAGTACCGCATATGCAGGTGTTAACAAGGTACTTGTTACAAAGATTGCAAATAGTGACAAAGTAAACGGAATTGGTTGTACAGGGATAGATATTTGCGCCATAACACAGATGAGTGCAGTTAACATAGCACTGATAACAAGTTGCTTTAATGAAAATTTTGAATATTTTTTTGCCTGTAAATCAGGTGTTTGATTAGAATTAGACATTTTTGAGCAGTTGCAAGAGATCTCTCGCAGTTCCTTTCGTTAATAAATAAGTTAATAGTGATGATATTTAAAAATTATCTTTAGAAAGTAAGCTTTCACACTAATTTTTTAAATATTCTGATTGGTTCTAAACAGTTACAATTTATAAGTAAGCTGATATCTTGTGTCATAAAAATCAATTGGTATTCGGTCGAACACTTACTTCTCCAGAGAGTAATGCCTCTTTGCTTTGATCTTCATATTCTACAATTAATCTAGCCTTATCATCTATATCTATGGCCTTGGCTAACAGCACATCTTTGCCCTTATAGACTAAGATGGGTTTTCCTATCAAAAACGAACGCTTTCGATATTCCTCAAGATATGTTCTGTCTGTAGGAGAAAGCATGTATTCAGCCAGGTTATTAAGTATTTGGGCAACAAGTTTAGAGGTGATGGGAGAGGAGTTTGGTTTATCCTCCCAAATAGAGCCTGCAACCTCTTTTATTTCCTGTGGAAATGTCTTTGTACTTATATTAATACCTATCCCTAAAACAGCGTATTCCAAACCGCCGCTTTCAAAGTTAAGGGAGGCTTCTGTTAGTATCCCGCAGACTTTCTTCTCATGGACAAAAATATCATTTACCCATTTAATTGTAGCTGGAACCTCGGCAATTTCCTCTATTGCTTTTGTAACAGCGACTGCTGCACTAGTTGTAATTAAAAGAGAATCTTCAATACTTAGTTTCGGTCTTAATATCAGGCTAAAATAGATGCCACCTTCGTCAGGAGAATAGAAGCTTCTACCCATTCGGCCACGACCTTCAGTTTGTTCCCTAGCAATTAAAACAGTTCCTTCTTTTACACCACTAGCGGCCATTTCCTTTGCTATTGTATTAGTTGAAGTTACACTTTGTCTGACTTCTAGTGTGAAATTCAATGCAGCTTTTGATAAATAGGGAGTAATGGACTGAACAGAAACAATATCATTATTTGTATGAAGGCAGTAACCCTTATTTGTGACGGCTTCAATACAGTAACCTTCTTTTTGTAAAACTTTGATGATTTTCCATACGGTGCTTCTGGTTACAAAAAGTTCATTTGCGAGCTTTGCACCACTTATGGAAATTCCTCTATTTGCTTCCAATAGATTAAGTACCTGTTCTTTTAGTTCCATGGGGACCATCCTTTAAAGTTATGTATGAATGTAAATTTAACTACCTGGATTAGTATAGCACAACATTTTAGATTGTCAACTAATCAAATACAAAGAGTCGACAATTGATTTAAAAAGATAAGATATTTAAATGAATACCTTAAAAACATAATTGATATTTCTGTTAATGCCAACAATAGGAGGCAGTATTTTGTTTTGTTACCAACAAAAAACCTTGAATCGGAAGACTGTCCAATTCAAGGTTCTTATTGTAACATACGTTTATTCCATTAGATGTTTTGCACTGCTAACTTATATTTGATCAAAGGTTGCGTTATAATATTCCTCAATTAATCGATCCAAATAAGATAGATTTTGTGGTCCGAATTCCTTAAGCAAGGATTCTTTTATCGTATCCATTTTCTTAAGGTAATTTAGTTCTTCAGAAATAGTATCATCATGAAGGGAGACTAGATAATTTTCTGTTACCTGATTAGCCAACCACTCATTAATATCTTTTGTTAATGCATTTTCTGCAGCAATTTCCTGTTTAATCTTTTTGGCTTTTTGATTCGTAGTAACTGCAACATAGATAAAGGCAAGGAACATAACGCCCATAACTGCCTGCGGTAACCACCAGCTTAAGAAATTCAGTACTCCAATTACATTTAAGATTACAATGACAGCACCAGCGAAACCTGTCACAAGGAATACACCTACCGTACCATTTAAATCTTTGTACTGGTCTTCCTTCATAACATAAGCAGCAGGAGATTGTTCATCCGAATCGTCAAAGGCGGTTGCTTCATCGCTTGGTGTATCAGTGGAATAATCGGTTTCTTCAGATTCGGAATCCTCAAAATCCTCATCAGTGAAATCATCCTCACTAGTGTCGCCCTTACCTGGTTTATTTGATTTAGCAAGCTCGGAATGCCCTTGAACTAGGCGTTCGCGTTCTACCTCATAAAATGCCATGTATAATTGCTTTGCTTGCAACTGCTGATGAGGAGAAACGGATACAACATATAAAGAATTTTCTTCATCAAAGCTTACAGAGGAATTCACATCGGAATACTCAAAGAAACGTGCCAGTTTTTCAGCAACTTTCTTTTCTTCAGCTTGAAAGAAAGGAACCAGAAGTTCCTCTTCATGGATATCATCAACTAGCGCGAGTTTACAGTCAGAACACTCAGTATAACCTTCTTGATATTCAGCTTTACAATTTGGACACCAGGGCATGATTACATCTCCAATCTATATTTTTTATTCAGCCATAAAGCGATGAAATGCTTTCTTTCCTTTTTTTACTAATAGTGCTTTATCTGCATCAAAATCACTGCTTGTAAATGCTTTTGCAAAATCAGTAACTTTAACTTCATTCACAGTAACTCCGCCTTGCTCAATGGTACGTCTTGCATCAGAACGAGAAGTAGCCATCTTTGCATCAAGCATCATGGTGATTAGGTCAATGCCTTCTTCAAAGCGAGAAGCAGCATAGGTCGTAGTAGGAATATCTTCGGATTTCATTCCACCACTAAACAATGCTTTAGAAGCTTCCATAGCTTTTGTGGCTTCTTCTTCACCATGAACAATCTTAGTTATCTCGAAGGCAAGAACCTCCTTTGCCTGATTAATCTCAGCATCCTTTAAAGCACCAAGTCTTCTTACTTCATCCATAGGAAGGAAAGTTAAGAGACCAAGGCATTCTTCCACTTTAACGTCTTCAATATTTCTCCAGTACTGGTAGAATTCATAAGGAGTTGTTTTGTTAGGATCCAACCATACAGCACCCTTCATGGTTTTACCCATTTTTACACCTTCGCTGGTAGTAAGGAGTTTAAAGGTAAGACCAAAAGCAGGTTTTTGCTCCTTACGACGGATCAAATCTACACCACCTAGAATATTGGACCATTGGTCATTACCACCTAACTGAAGAGAACAGTTATATAATTTATTCAACTTCCAGAAATCATAGGACTGCATTAACATGTAGTTAAATTCAAAGAAGGTAAGTCCTTTTTCCATACGTTGTTTATAACAATCAGCAGTAAGCATTTTATTTACAGAGAAATGTATTCCGATTTCTCTTAAAAACTCAACATAATTAAGATCTAATAACCAATCGGCATTATTGGCGATGATGGCCTTACCGTCTTCAAAGTCAACAAACTTTGATAACTGACGCTGGAAACAATCTGCATTATGCTGAATGGTTTCTACGGTCATCAGGGTACGCATATCGGATTTACCGGTAGGATCACCAATCATGGTAGTTCCGCCACCAAGCAAAGCGATTGGCTTATGTCCAGCACGTTGCATATGCATCATTGCCATAACGGTGAGGAAATGTCCTGCGGTTAAGCTGTCAGCAGTTGCATCAAAACCTATATAAAAAGTTACGGATTCCTTTCCTAATAATTCACGAACTTCATCCTCGTGAGTACATTGCTCAATAAATCCACGATCTTTTAGTATATCAAAAACATTTGTAGACATGGTGTTCCTCCTTATAAATTTAGAAAACGCTTCTATTATTTATATCTTTCAACATTTTCCTTTTTCGTAATTTTACTAAAGACATTATATATGAAAGTATCTGATTTTACAAGAACAAAGAGAGGGTTATGTAGAAGCGAAATTGAGCTTATGGCTGAACTGTGACAAACTGTTACCTAAAACTAATGACAAATGTCATGTTAGGATGTAACATCCGTCACTTCCGTGTGAAGATGAAATGTTGTATGATTGATGTATCAGAAAAAGGAAAAAACTTGATGAAGTTTTATTTCATTAATTGAAAATAGAAAAATTGCGGGAGGCAATGCTATGTCTAACTTTGTTACAGTGAAAAATTTAGTTAAGAATTATGGAGAATTGTGTGCGGTTGATAATTTAAGCTTTGCAGTAAAAACGGGTGAAATATTTGGTTTATTAGGTCCGAATGGAGCAGGAAAATCAACAACCTTAAGCGTTATTACAACCTTATCTGATTTTGAAAAAGGGGAGATTATTATCAATGGTTTTGATATTCGAAAGGATAAGATTAAAATAAAGCAATTAATCGGTATGGTTCCGCAGGATATTGCAGTTTATGATCATTTGTCTGCCCTTGATAATGTTAAGTTTTTTGCATCTCTCTATGGACACGGTGGGTCAGAATTAATTAAGTCAGCAAAAGAAGCGTTAGATTTTGTAGGGTTATCGGATCGAATGAAGATGAAGCCAAAACAAATGTCCGGTGGTATGAAACGCAGATTAAACATTGCTTGTGGAATTGCTCATGCTCCTAAATTAATTGTAATGGATGAACCTACCGTTGGGGTTGATGCGCAATCAAGAGAACATATTTTAAAATCCATTCAAACCTTAAGAGAACGAGGAACTACAGTGATCTATACCTCGCATTACATGAATGAGGTGGAGGAAATCTGTGATCGAATTGCAATCGTTGACAAAGGGCATCTGGTGGCAAGTGGAACAAAATCAGAGTTAGTATCCTTAGTAACGGATGTTCAATCCATTTATTTCGACTCAAAGCTATCCAGTGATATGGAAGCCTCGCAGTTAAAGAAAAAGCTTAGTACAATGCCAGATGTTAAAGCGGTGGCTATTGATAATAATATCATCCGAATTGATGTTTCCATTGAAAAGAATACGATGAATATTATTCTACAACAGGTACTCTCCATGGGGCTACCAATAAAAAATATTAAAACAGAAGTTCCTAACCTGGACACTATGTTTTTAACCTTAACTGGGCATGAATTACGTTAATATCTAAAGTGTAGGTATGATAACAGGGGTATTTTGATTAAATCTTTAGGTAACAGTATTTTACCTTTAAATTCGCAGTTATTTACAAAAAATGGAGGATGGCATGTTTAATATTATAATGAAGGAGACAAAAGAATTTTTATATGACAGAACAAATTTATTCTTTTTAATCCTATTTCCAATCATAATGATCTTTCTTCTGGGTAATCTGCTTTCTAATCTTGATAAAGCAGAAGATACCATTGGAGAAATTAAGATTCACTATAAAATAGACACAGAGGATGTCTTTTGGCAAGCGTCGATACAGGAATTTGTCAAAGAACTTGGTAAAGACAATTCCATGATTGTGTTGCAGCAAACAGATAATTTGGAAGAGTCTAAAGAACAGGCTGGTAAAGATGAAATTGCATGTGTTGTATTATTTACCGGAAGCCCTATGGAGCTTCAAATTTATGAAGGTAATAACAACATTAAGAATAAAGCTGTAAATGCTATTTTTAGCGGATTTATTCAGTCAAGTAAGGGGATACAGGCAGTATATTTGAGGAATCCTCTGCTTTTTCAAGAATCAGATAGTTTAAAGTCCGCAGGAGAACAAACTGATTATGTGCAGCAGAAGGATTTGGGTGTTAACAGAACTATGATTGATTATTATGCAGTTAGCATGGTGGCTATGATTTCTTTTATGAGTGTTCTGGGTGGAGCGGGGGCATTTATGGGTGAGAGACAGAATAAGACCATTAACCGATTAATTCTGACACCAAAGAATAGAGTCCATGTTTTCCTTGGTAAAATGCTTGGTATGATACCACAGACAATTATACAGATAACCATCCTTATGGTGGTGAGCGTGTTTATCTTTAAGGCCAATTATGCTTCAACGGTAGAAGGGAATATCCTATTGTTTATGCTTTTTGTAGTCGTGACCCTTTGTATGATTTCCATTGGAGCAGTCATTGGTATAGTTATAAAAGTAAACCCAATGGCTGTCCTATTTCCTATCCTATGGACGATGATGTTTTTAGGTGGTACTTATTCAAAAGAATTAAAAATCCCAGGCTTAACAGAAGTTATGCCAATTTATCAAATTCAACAAGCAGCATATGATTTAACGGTTTTTGGACATTATCAGAAGGCTATCCTTATTATTTTCGTGGCTGGCGCTTTAATGATTGTTGCCTTAGCAGCAGGGGCATTATTATTTAAGCACAAACAAGAGGAGAGATAGAAATTGGATTGATCCAATTCAATTCAAAAGGATAGGCATTTAGGAAAGGAACGGTAGTTAACATGAAAAATATATGGTTATTAACTAAAATCAATATGAAGCGTAACCGACTGGGATTAGCATTGTCTATTATCTGCGGGATACTGTTATGTGTGATGTTAAACTTATTTGGCAATATGACATCACAAATTGGTGATAAAGTAATCTCCATTGGAGTAATTGATTATGATAACAGTGAGTTATCCAAGGATTTTAAAGATTACTTAGTAAAGGATTTGAAATATCAGCTTATTGAACAGGAAACCTTTGATGAATTAAGTACAAAGTTGATTGATCGAAGAATATCCATTATAATAGAAATACCACAAGGAATGCAGACAAAATATGCCGCAGGCAATAAAGAAAATGTCATTGTTACTTCCCTGGATGACTATGAAAATGCAGCCTATATGAAGGTTTATATTAATAACTATTTTAATAATATTGATTTGCTTTCCACGGCAGCGAATGGGGAGGAAGAGACATTTTTAAGTTTACTTAAGGATTATCAAAACACTACCATAAAAGTAACTCAAACCGCAGCGGTCACAATGGATCTGGAAGCAGAAGCTGGAAAGTTTGGATTTATTAGTACCATTGGCTTTTTCTTAATGATCATATTTGCAATCAGTATTGTTTTCGATTTTATTATAGTAGATGATAGATTAAAAGGACTGTATAACAGAGTTCAAATAGCTCCGGTGAAACCGCTACACTACATTCTTGGAACTGGATTATTTGGATTAATTCTTTGTTTTATCATGGTTTTTATCTTCTGCGGATATGTAGCATATTCAGATATTAAAACCGGTGTTCCCCTATCTTCTTTAATAATAATCATGTCCTTATTCAGTGTATTTACTATTTGCTTTTCCTTAGCGGTTGCTGTAGTATTATTATCAAAAAATGCTATGACATCAATTGTAATAGGGTTTTCAACCATAGGTTGTATTCTTGGAGGAGCTTATTTTCCCATTGATATGGCACCTAAGGCAATGCAGAATATATCAAGAATATTGCCGCAGTTTTGGTTTATGGATGCATTTCGCAGCCTACAGGTAGATGTTCATGCCAATATTAATCCGCACATTATAATACTATCCTTATTTACGTTACTTTTCCTACTATTAGGCGCAGTTTCCTATGCCGGGCACTATAAAAGCAGTTAGGTGGTACAAAAGGTGGAAAAGGCTTTACTTTTCTTTCAAGCAAAATTAGTTACGATAATTGCATCCTTTTTGATAACGCAAGCAACTAAGGCCGATACTACATTCGTGTTAATATCGACGCTTAGTTTTGCCTGCGTTTTTGTATTTGAATTTTTGATTTCCATTACAATAAAAGAAAACAAGAAAATTATTATTAGTATCAATGGTATTACTTTAGTTGCCTGTTTTGCATTGGGGTCAGAGATATTCTACCCTCTGTTTGTTTTATGTATTGCTCAGTTGTTGGACTATCTAATCGATAATAGTATGTATTATTTTATATTAGCGACTACCATAATCCTGTCATTTTTTATATTTCTTCCAGGAATCACAGTTTGTACATTAACATTTATTGAAATGGTATTAATTCTATATTGTCGTATACTTTTATTAAAGTATTCTGTCTTAAAAGTAACCAATGAAGAGCAGAAAATAACCATTCTAGAGCAAACTAAAAAAATTAATGATACAAAAAGTTTAACTAAGACATTAAAATATACGGTTTCTATCGAAGAACGAAATCGAATTGCGGCTCGCATCCATGATCAATTAGGGCATGGTATTTCAGGAAGTATCTTATTGTTAGAAGCAGCTATGTTGATATTGAAGGATCAACCGGATAAATCAGAGGCTAGTATCCAAAAAGCAATTACGAATCTTCGGGAAGGTGTGGATGAAATCAGAGCCTCCTTACGTGAGGAAAGAGCTGGACATTACTTAATAGGAAAAAATGAGATTGCTGCAATGCTGGAAGAGTTTAAGGTTAATTACAATAAATCAACGAAGTTTATTGCAAACGGTGATCTTAAAATGATTTCTCTGGAGGTATGGGCTTGCATTCACGATAATGTGAAGGAATGTTTGACCAATGTATTAAAACATTCCAATGCTTCTGAATTTGAACTACTAATAGAGATAAAGAATAAAGTTATTAAAGTTGAATATAAGGATAATGGAACTTCCAAAGAGAGTTTTGAAAAGGGTATCGGTCTGGAAGCCATTGAGGAAAGAACAATTATGTCAAAGGGAAGATGCTTTTTCACAAAGGGAGAAAAAGGCTTTAAGGTAACAAATATATTTACTTATTAACTCAATCTTCGCAGTAAATAAAATTGCTTTTGCTTGATTAAATCAGTATTTTAAGTGAATATAATATAAAAAGTGTGTGGATTTCTTTCTGGTTGAGTGGTTTGAATCCCCAAGGAGGTAGTAATGATTCGAATTGTTATTGCAGATGATGATGCAATTATTCGCGAAGGATTAAAGATGATTATTGAGACACAGGCGGATATGGAGCTCGTCGGTGTGGCAACAGATGGAGCAGAGGCAGTCAAATTGTGTGAAAGTCTAACTCCGGATGTAACAGTTCTTGACATTCGTATGCCAAACCTGGATGGTATCGATGCAGCAACTATTTTACTTAAGAATAATCTAACTGCACCATTGTTGCTAACCACCTTTGATGAACCTGATTTTATTCTACGTGCTTTAAAAGCAGGTGTAAATGGATATATATTAAAGAATAGTCCGGCACAGCGAATTCTTTCAGCAATTCGTGCAATTCATACGGGTGGAACAGTTTTTCAAGCTGATGTGCTGGAATTCATTCGTCAAAGAGTAATGAATCAAAACACGGAAGTAAGCTTATATGAAGCGATTTTAACACCAAGAGAGTTAGAAATTGTAAAGCTGATTGCAGATGGTCTTTCTAATAAAGATATTGGTGATACGCTGTTTTTATCGAATGGGACGGTACGTAACCATATAAGTACGATTTTAGAAAAGACAGGTTTAGAGCATAGAACACAGTTAGCAATTCAGTATCTGAAAAACAGTAAGTAAATAGATAAAGCATTCATCTATTACATAAAAAATTATCAAAAGATTATATTAGGAGAGATTAATGAGCTGGCAAACAGAAGGTTCTGAATCAAAGCAGAGAGGACATTTAAAAATATTTTTTGGATATGCTTCAGGTGTAGGGAAAACCTATGCTTTATTAGATGATGCGCAGGTTCAGTATCAAAGTGGTGTTGATGTAATTGTAGGCTTTATTAAGCCAAATATGAAAACAGATACCGCAACACTTTTTAAAGACCTTCCCGTGCTACCTCCTAAACTTATTGGAGGTCCGAAAGAAGGAAAGAAAGAGTTTGACCTGGATGCCGCGCTCGAACGTAAGCCTAAATTAATCTTAGTGGATGAGTTGGAACACTCCAATTTACTTGGTGTACGAAATAGAAAAAGATACCAGGACATTGAAGAATTACTAAATGCTGGTATTGATGTTTACACCACAGTAAATGTAGAGAATATTGAAAGCTTAATGGATATTGTTCAAAGCATTACTTATGAATTTGTGACAGAAACTGTACCAGATTACATTTTTGATCATGCCGATAAGGTAAAATTAATTGATATTGAACCGGATGAATTACTGCGCCGTCTAGAAAATGAGGCAGGAAGTATCCAAGCAAATGAAGAAAAAGCTGCTGAACGAAAGATACCCTCCAGAGAAACCTTAAGACTTCTTCGTGAAATTGCAATGCGTAAGGCAGCGGACCGAATTAGTCACGAAGGCGTCCCGGCAGACAAGAGGACAAGCACCAAAATATTAGTGTGTATCAGCAGTTCCCCCTCCTCTGCTCGTTGTATTCGCTGGTCTGCAAGACTTGCGGAAGCCTTTCATGCTCCCTGGGTGGTGTTGTATATTGAGAATAATGAGAGTGAAAAGCATACAAATGAGTATAAAAAAAGTTTTCAAGCTAATTTGGAGCTTGCAGAAGAATTAGGAGCAGAAGTAGCTACTTTAAATGGAAGTGATATTGCAACTACAGTCGCCCAGTATGCTAAGTTATCAGGAATTACCAATATTGTTATAGGGAAAAGTAGAAATAAAAAAACCTTAAGAGGATTCTTTGAAACTGATTTAGAGGATAAATTAATTTCCTTATTGGACAATACTGAGATTCATATTATCCCGGATAGTATCACGAAAAAGAAATATCGAAGAAGTAGAATATTATTGCGTAAACGTCTTTCCTTTTCCTGGTATGATTTACTTAAAATGTTTGGTATCTTATTAATTACGACGCTGGTGGCTATCTTTCTTTCTGATTTTGAGTTGGGAAATCAGAACCTATACATGCTTTATATTTTATCCATATTATTAATTTCCAGAATGACGACCGGTTATATTTATGGGATTATTTCTTCCATTCTTTGTGTTTTAATTGATAATTATTTGTTTATGGAACCGTTTTTTACCTTAGACGTTCTACAGACAGATTATCCAATTACATTTGTTGTAATGCTATTAACTGCGTTAATTACCAGTACTATGACGAACCGAATTAAAGCACAGGCAGAATTTGCACAGGACCGGGAGCAGAGAATCGAGGTTCTATATGAGATTAATAAGAAGTTATTGGTAACCAGAGATCTTGAAAATATAGTCAGTATAACCAGTGAGTATATAATGAAGATTTTTGATCGTTCGGTAATTTTCTATTTAAATGATCCGGTCAATGGCTTGGAGGGAATCATAGAGAGTGCTCCTGAGGATTTGGATACAGAGTATCTTTCCTCTCCAGAAGAAAAGGCGGTTGCTCACTGGGTATTCGTAAACCAAAAATGGGCTGGTGCTGGAACTGACACTTCGACGAATTCTGCTGCTTATTATATGCCGGTTACTTCCCAGGGAAATGTTCTTGGTGTTATCGGGATTTCCTGCAAAAATGAGGTGGCACTTAGTCACAACCATAAAACTTATCTTCGTCGAATTGCTTCTCTTGTGGCTATGGCATTGGAGCGTCAACGACTTTCTGATGAACAACGATCAATATTAATAGATACGGAAAAAGAGAAGATGAGAAGTAATTTATTGCGAGCAATTTCACATGATTTAAGAACTCCGTTAACTGGGATTCTAGGGGCTAGCTCTGCAATCCTTGAGAATAAAGAGGCCCTTGATCAGGGCACTAAGGATAAACTGCTTCATAACATAAAGGATGACTCACAGTGGCTGATTCGTATGGTAGAAAATCTATTGTCGGTTACTCGTATCAATGAGGATACCGCAAATGTAACTAAGACACCCGAAGCTGCTGAAGAAATTGTTGCTGCTGCAATCAGCAGAATGAGGAAACGTTTTCCGGAACAAAGAATTCATGTATCTGTTCCTGACGAACTTTTAATGGTCCCAATGGATGCAACTTTGATTGAACAGGTAATGATTAATTTGATTGAAAATGCCATAAAACATAGTGGAAATAAGATAAGTATTGAGGTATCTTTATACAAAGAGGGTAATATGGCAATGTTTGAGGTAAAGGATGACGGAGAAGGAATCTCGGATCAGATATTACCAAATTTATTTGAGGCATTTGCACATAATGGCAAGAAATCAGCGGATTCCTCCAGAGGCATGGGGATCGGTCTTTCCATTTGTAAATCTATTATAAATGCACATCAAGGCAAAATTGAAGCTGCCAATCAATCGGAATCCGGAGCAGTATTTCGATTTTCACTACCATTACTGGGAGGAGACAATGAATAATAATCTATTAATCTTACTGGTAGAGGATGAAATTGCAATAAGTAATTTTATTTCTACTGTACTTACACATAATAACTATCAGGTAATGAAAGCAGAAAAAGGGAAGGATGCCATTGCTTTAGCGTCAACCCATTGCCCGGACTTAATATTACTGGACCTTGGACTGCCTGATATTGATGGAATTGAGGTTATTAAAGCGATACGAGAATGGAGCAATATTCCGATTATAGTTGTGTCGGCACGTGGTTTCGAACGTGAGAAGGTGGAGGCGCTTGACCTGGGGGCAGATGATTATATTACAAAACCCTTTGGAACCTCGGAATTGCTGGCTAGAATTAGAACAGCGGTGCGTCATAATGCTACGTTTCATAAGGGATCCCACACCATAGAGAGCAAGGTATGCATTGGAGGATTTTGTATTGATTATGATAGAAGAGTAGTTAAAATAGATGAGAAAGAAGTGCACCTAACACCGATTGAATATAAGATTATCGTTTTGCTTTCCAAAAATGTTGGAAAGGTGCTAACTCATGATTTTATTATGAAGGAAATCTGGGGACCTTATTTGAATGAAAATCAGACCCTTCGTGTTAATATGGCGAATATCAGACGTAAAATCGAAGCAAATCCGGCAGAACCCAAGTATATCATTACAGAAGTAGGTGTAGGCTATCGCATGGTGGATGAAGCTTAACTTTTCTTATAATTTCATAAGTAATTTGGTATAAGTAGACTCTCAGGACAATATAATGTATCGTGAAAACAAGCTTAAAAGCTTTATGAACGGATTGTCTGCTTACGTATGGGAGGATGCTTATGGATACAGCAAATAATGAAGATAAAATTGTACACCAGATAGAAAAGAGCTTATCAAATAATATTAATGAAGATCTTTTTATGACTGGTAGATTGTATGAGGATCAAAAATTTCCCAGTGTGAAGAGTAATACTGGCTTAATACCTGAAGATAGAAGAAAAAGTTCTTCATCCAAGGAAGAATATCCCCTTGTATCCAACGAACATAGAATGGATTCCCAAGTGACATTATCTAGAGCTGAGTATATAAGGCAGGCAAGAGAAGCTTGTTTACGTCAGCTTAGTAGTTCACAGGTATATTCTAGGGCCTATGATGTAAATTATATGGAGAATGATACTCCAGTTCTTGAGGTAGAGGATAAGAATAACGCAAAAGAATGGGGACTCTTTCAAAAGACAAAAGCTACAGATTATCCGGAGGAGACAGAACAGGATATAGCTTCCTTTCGTTCGCTTATGGTAAGAACTGTTTGTGCCATCTTACTTTTTGTAACTATTTTTGTCATTGATAAGTTTGAAATTAAAGTTGGTAACATAACACATACAATGATACAGGAACATGTAACGGGAAACGATACGTTGCAGGAAGTTGAAAATTGGCTGGTGGGTTGGTTGGAATAAGGCTTAATATTATAGGCTTCCCCTTAAAATAAAGTTCAAAGAACGAACTGTATTTTAAGGGGAAGCATTTTTTGTTCTTGAATGTGAGGTGATTCATAAGAAGGATGCACGCACATAAAACATATTACACAGAAAGCTCTCATATCACAGACAAAGAGAAAGGTCAGGGTTCTAGCATAAATAAAAGTGGATTTGTAATGTAAAATATGATAAATTGGGTTAGAAGAATTTAGGAATTTAAATAGGGGGAAGTATGGAGACTGCAAATATACTCATTGTTGAGGATAATGAAGACATTAATCGAATCTTATACCGTTATTTAAGTAAAGAAGGATATCAGGTAACCAGTGCCTTTTCTGGTACAGAGGCAAAACTTTTATTAAGTATGAAGGCATATGATTTGGTGTTACTGGATTTAATGCTGCCAGGTATGTCAGGGGAGGAATTAATCCCGATTATTAGCAAGGATTCTAACACACCTATTCTTGTAATCTCAGCTAAGAGTACGTTAGAGGATAGAGTAAATGCCTTAAAAATAGGTGCCGATGATTATATTACAAAGCCTTTTGAACGAGAAGAGATTTTAGCCCGTGTAGAAGCGATTCTTCGCAGGACAATGGGAAATAAACAGAGTTCAAAGCAGGAAAAAGATTTGGAATTTAAGAAATTAATACTGAAAATACATTCTCGCGAAGTGTTTGTGGACAACCATCTTATTACATTAACTGCTCATGAATTTGACATTTTGCATTTACTGATACAAAATCCGGACCGGGTATATACGAAGGATTTATTGTATGAGGAAATCTGGAAAGCGGGCTATTATGGTGAGGATAATACAATTAATGTTCACATTAGCAATATTCGAAAAAAGATCAAGGAATACGACGAAGATTCCTATATTAAAACGGTATGGGGAATTGGGTTTAAGCTTGAGACTTAATCTTTATACTTTCTTTAATATTTATTAAGTACTATTTAAGTAAATCGCTCTATACTGAACTTTGTTAGCAGGGAAGATAAACAAAGAGTGACGAGTGTAACGAAGGCTCGTCGATGAATTTAAATCCTGCAATTAATATTCAGATATGAAAGGGGCAATATTTTGAGTCAAGTAATATTATCAGCGAAAAATCTTACAAAGAAATACAGCCAGGTTACTGCACTTGAAGGAGTTCATATGGAACTGAAACGAGGGGAGATTTATGGACTCGTAGGCAAGAATGGAGCAGGAAAGACAACATTTTTAAGACTGATTACAGGTCAGGCTTTTCAAACCGAAGGAACCTTATCACTTTTTGGAGCTACTTCTCAACGTGATTTAAATGAACAACGCAAAAGGATAGGAGCAATTATTGAAATTCCAAGCTTTATTCCCTATATGACTGCAGAGCAAAATCTGGAGTACTATCGCTTGCAACGTGGAATTCCCGGTAAAGAATGTGTGAAAGAAGTTTTAAAGGAAGTTGGACTACAGGACACTGGCAAAAAAAAGTACAAAAGTTTCTCTTTAGGAATGAAACAAAGACTTGGCTTGGCTTTAGCACTTATGAATAAACCGGAATTGTTATTACTGGATGAGCCGATTAATGGTTTGGATCCCTTTGGAATTGTTGAACTTAGAAACCTATTAATTAAGTTAAGCAGAGAAAAAAATATTACCATATTGATTTCCAGTCATATCTTAACAGAGTTATCCAATCTAGCGACGTATTATGGCTTTATCGATAACGGTAAGTTGTTACGACAATTATCCGCTGATGAAATATCTCAGGATAATAATAAATATATTGAGTTAAGAGTTGATAAAGTAGAAGCTATGGCTGCACTTTTAGAGACGAAACTTGGTTGCATCTCTTATAAAATAACACCGAACTTTGAAATTCATCTGTATGATTATCTGGATCAGCCAACTAAAATTAGTCAATTGGCGGTTAATAACGGAATTGGATTATATAGTATGACAGTGAAGGATATTGATCTGGAAAGTTATTTTATTCAATTAGTGGGAGGTAACGCCAATGCTTAACTACTTAAAAAGTGAGATCTATCGCATTCTTCATACCAAATCATCTTATATTTTTATCGCCGTTTGTTCTTTACTTTTACTTAGCTCTAATATAGTCATTGCTTTCGTAAAAATGAATGATGCAACCTTTCCCTATGCTGATACTGCATTTGCAATCGGCAATGTTTGTGGAGGTTTGATCTATGTATTTTTGATGTGTATTATGGTTGCGGGAACAGTTTTTAATAATGAGCATAACAATCATACGTTTAAAAATTGTGTTTCCTATGGAATTCCACGCGGAACAATATACTTTGGCAAGGTCTTTGTCCAAATAATTTATGCAATAACCGCCTTTATTATTATTTTAGGAGTTCACGTAGGTAGCGCATATCTTCTTCTGGAAAACTCAGGTCCGATGTATTTGGATATGATGGTGGAAACCTGTTTAGCCCTACTTCCTCTATTTATATTCTCACTTACTGTGGCTAATTGCTTTTACTTTATTCTAGAGGGAACTGGGGCTGCAATGACTGCTTCTGTTGGAATTATCCTTGCCATGCCATTAGCATTTAATTTCCTTGGGATGAAGTTTGAAATCTTTCGTACTATAACAAGAGTATTACCCTGGAATTTACTCTTAGCAACAAAGCCAGATATGAGTGGATCGGTTAGTTTTTATTGGGAGCAAAATGGAATGCTAGGCAATTGGCTAGCTGGTATTTTACAAGCACTATTATTTATTGTGATAGGATATGTAATATTTAGAAAGAAAGAGATAAAATAAAGGTGCTGTAATATAAGTAATTACGTGAATTGGCATTGTTCAAAAACATAAGTCAGGTAGCAGAAACGATACTTTACATGAGTTGGTTAAAACAAATATAAAGAGATAGAACAGGAGAGATAGCGATGATTTATATTAGTATTATTTTATTTATTTTGGTAGTACTACTTGTCCTGCGCTTATCTTTCCTATATCGTTCTGTAAAAGCTGCCGTTAAACAAATGTCTCTCATTGAGCAACTTCCTGAAGAAAACCAGCAGATAAAAGATATACCCTTTGATAAAAATTTGGAACTATTGTTAAAAAAAATTAATGAGCTATACTTGGCAAGACAGGAAGAGCGAATTGCATACCAAAGAAGGGAAATACAGATTAGAAGGGAAATTGAAAATATTTCCCATGATCTTCGTACACCCTTAACTTCTATTCTTGGATATGTGGATCTGATTCAAAACGATGATTTGGAGGAGAATGAGAAGGAAGAATATCTTCAAATTATTAAGAAAAGAGCAAAGGTCTTACAGGGTTTCATTCAGGACTTCTACGAGTTATCCAGAATTGAAGGAGAGGATTATCCCCTTAAGCTGGAAGCTGTTACTGTTCAAACAATTTTGGCAGAGACAGCAGTTGCTTATTTTAATGAATTTGAAAAGAAAAATATTCAGGTGAACTTAGAGTTAATGGAACAAAAAACGGATTTGATTGCTGATAAAATACAATTGAACCGAATTTTCAATAATCTGATTCAAAATGCCTTAAAATACTCGTCAGAAATATTTACTATCAAGCAAATTGATGGGAATAAGGAATGCATTTTAAGATTTCAAAATGATAAGGGAAACCTATCAGAGAGGGAATTAGAGCTAATCTTTGATCGTTTTTATTCTGGGGATTCATCTAGGAACAACCATAGTACAGGACTTGGATTGACTATAACAAAAATATTAGTAGAGAAAATGAAGGGTAGTATTAATGCTTATCTGGAGGAAGAATTGTTTGTAATAGAGCTTCGATTTCCGGTACTCACCCAAGTATAATAACACTATTTTATTGCAAAATGGCAATAAAGTAGTGTTATTGCTTTTGTAGCACCGAAATTTTGTTCGTTGATATTTTCTCCTATATCAGTTATAATAACCGATAGTAAAAGGCGAAATAGGCTTTTGTGTAGATAATTTAAGACAAAAGCTCTTTGACGTTATGGAGGAATAATGAGAAAATTAGCACTATCGGATGAAATATTACTAACAGTTGATAAACCTGCCAGATATATTGGTGGCGAGGTTAATATGCAGGTGAAGGATCCTGCAAAGGTTGATATACGCTTTTGTATGTGTTTTCCCGATGTTTATGAAATAGGCATGTCACATCTGGGAATTCAGATTTTATATGATATTATAAATCGAAGAACCGATACTTATTGTGAGAGAGTATATTCCCCTTGGACGGATATGGACAAGCTGATGAGGGAGAAGAAGATCCCTTTATTTGCGTTGGAAAGTCAGGACCCAATCAAAGACTTTGATTTTCTTGGTATTACGTTGCAGTATGAGATGTGTTATACCAATATTCTTCAAGTATTGGAGCTGTCCCAGATTCCCATTTATGCTAAGGATCGTGGTGAGAATGATCCAATCGTTATTGGTGGTGGCCCTTGCAGCTACAATCCGGAACCCATCGCTGATTTCTTTGATTTCTTTTATATCGGTGAAGGTGAGACGGTATATGATCAGCTTTTAGATGCCTATAAGGAAAGTAAGCAGCAAGGCAAGACCAGAAAAGAATATCTGGAAATGGTGGCACAGATAGAAGGTATGTATGTACCTGCTTTTTATGATGTTGTTTATAATGAAGATAAAACAATTAAGAGCTTTACAAAGAACAATCCAGCTGCACCGGATAAGGTAAGAAAACAGGTGGAAATGAACCTTAGTGAGGCGTATTATCCGACAAAACCAGTGGTACCATTTATCAAGGCAACACAGGACCGAGTTGTACTTGAGATTCAGAGAGGCTGTATTCGAGGCTGTAGATTCTGTCAGGCAGGTATGATTTATCGTCCCACCCGAGAAAGAAGTCTGGAATATCTAAAAAAATGTGCTTATGAGATGCTTGCCTCCACCGGTCATGAAGAGATATCACTTAGCTCACTAAGCTCCAGTGATTATTCTCATTTGCAGGAGTTGGTGTATTTTTTAATTGATGAGTTTGGTTCAAAGGGAGTTAACATTTCCTTGCCTTCTCTTCGTATTGATGCATTTTCACTGGACGTTATGAGTAAGGTTCAGGACATTAGAAAAAGCAGTTTGACCTTTGCTCCGGAAGCTGGAACGCAAAGACTTCGTGATGTTATTAATAAGGGTCTTACGGAAGAATCTATCTTAACAGGAGCGATGAAAGCCTTTAATAGCGGTTGGAATCAGGTTAAGCTTTATTTCATGTTAGGCCTTCCAACAGAGACCTTGGAGGATATTGAAGGCATTGCAATTCTTTGTGATCGAATTGCCAGAGAGTATTATACAATTCCGAAGGAGCAGCGTAATGGTAAGGTAAGTATTACCGCAAGTTCATCCTTCTTCGTACCAAAACCCTTTACCCCTTTCCAGTGGTCAGCCATGGATACAGGAGAAGCCTTCATTGAAAAGGCACGTTATTTAAAGGATAAAGTAAAAGAACAGTTGAATCAAAAGAGTTTGAAATATCGTTGGCACGAAGCAAAGCTTACAGAGCTGGAAGGCGTATTTGCCAGAGGTGATAGAAAAGTTGGCAAAGCAATCTATGATGCTTATCAAGCAGGCTGTCTCTATGATTCCTGGGGCGAATACTTTGATTATGATAAATGGATGAAAGCATTTGAGGATAATGGAATTGAAATTGAGTTCTACAACTGTAGAGAACGTAGTGAGGATGAAATCTTCCCTTGGGATTTCATTGATGTTGGAGTAACAAAGAAATTCCTTTATCGTGAATATAAGAGAGCCGTTGACGAAAAGATAACACCGAACTGTAAACAAGCTTGTTTTAACTGTGGAGCGAAGGAATTTGGCGGTGGTGTTTGCTTTGTACAAGGGTTAGAAGTAGTGGAAAATAATGATACTACAGCTGTAGTGATGGAGGAAGTTACCAATGAAGGCTAGAATCAAATTTCAAAAATATGGAGCAATGAAATTCATTGGTCACTTAGATGTAATGCGTTATTTTCAAAAAGCCTTTCGCAGGGCAAATTATGATAGTGAGTATACCAAGGGCTATAGCCCTCATCAAATTATGTCCTTTGCGGCACCTCTTGGAGTAGGCTTAACCAGTGATGCAGAGTATTTGGATATTCAGCTGTTATCCAGCGACGAAGCACAGGTAATGGTGGATAGACTGAATGCGGTCCTTACAGAAGGAGTATGTATTCTCGACTTTCATCCATTATTGGAGGCGGAAGCAAATACAAGAACAGTAACTGCTATGTCCTTAGTGGCTAGCGCAGATTATGTGGTTTCCTTTAAAGATGGATATGAGGCGGATACCATCTTTGCTACTCAAGAGGATTTTAAGAAGGCATTTCTTAAGTTCTATGAGAAATCCGAAATTGTTATAGGTAAGAAGACAAAGAAATCTGAAACAGAAGTAGATATAAAGCCAATGATAAGCTTTGTAGCTTTTGATGAAAAAGATTATGTTACAAAGCTTCAGGATTTTGTAAAGGAACCTGCAAAGGTTTCATTAACGGAAACAGTGGCACAACAGTATGAGAATGGTATTAAGATCTACATGCAGATTGATACCGGCAGCAGTGCCAATCTTAAACCGGAGCTTGTAATGGAAGCTTTTTATGAAGAGTACAATCTGTCCTATACGAAATTTGCCTGGCAGGTGCACAGATTAGAGGTCTATACCAAAGACAGCGAATCTGGAAAATTTGCAGCGCTTAACCAGGTGGAAAGATAGAAAATTTTGCCGGTCTGCGCCATCTGGATATAGATACAGTCTTATTCAACCTTTATAGTTTAAGAAGCTCTTTGTCAATGAATCATAGATAGATGGATATAGGTTAGATAATTAATGCACGAAGTGGAGGAGTTAGAATGGGAAATAAATTGGTTATCACTAGAAAAAATGACGCAATTATTTCTGCGTTCTTTGAGGGAAAAGATTTGGTACAGGTGTCACTTAATGCATCAGAAGAGGCAGGTATTTTAGGAAATATCTATCTTGGAAAAGTAAAAAATATTATAAAGAATATTAATGCTGCATTTGTCGAAATAGAAGATGGAAGAATGTGTTATTATTCTTTAGGTGATAATCAATATCCTATCATGGCGAATAACAAAGATCTCGGTAATGAAGATTTTAAGTTAACAGAAGTTAAAGTAAAAGTCGGTGATGAGCTTTTAGTCCAGGTTGTAAAAGAGGATATTAAGACGAAAGCACCGGTGGTCAGCTCTAATCTGAACTTTACAGGAAAATATGTTGCCCTTACCTATGGAAAATCAGCTCTTGGAGTATCTTCAAAAATAGTAGATGAAAAAGAACGAAAACGTCTGAAAGAATTGGCTAGAAGGCATCAACATCCGGACTATGGGTTTATTATACGAACCAATGCTGCACATGTGCCAGAGGAACGTATCATATCAGAAATGGAAACCCTAACGCAGGAGTATTTAAATATTCGTAAATTCGGGGTACATCAAAATAGATTTTCACTTATTTATAAAAATCCCCCCAATTATATTTGTGATATAAGAGACAGTTATACCGACAATGTGGACGAGTTCATTACAGATGATGCAAGTCTTTATTCCAATATCAGCGGATTTCTGACCTCATATCAGCCAGAAGATATTAGTAAGTTACGACTTTATCAGGATGCACTTCTTTCCCTATCCAATCTCTATGGGGTGAATGATAAGTTGAATGAAGCCACACGTCCCTATGTTTGGTTAAAATCCGGCGGTTCTCTGGTGATACAGCCAACAGAGGCGCTGACTGTAATTGATGTTAACACTGGTAAGGCAGTAGCAGGTAAGAAAAAGGTTCAGGAAACCTTTCTTAAGGTGAATCGTGAAGCAGCAAAAGAGATTGCCAAGCAAATTCGCTTAAGGAATCTATCGGGTATCATTATCATTGATTTTATCGATATGGAACTAAAGAAAGATAAAGAGCTTTTGATGGAGGAACTTGCAGAGTACTTTAAAAAAGATCCAATTAAGACAATGCTTGTGGATATGACGGCTTTAGGACTTGTTGAAGTGACTCGGAAAAAAGTACGTAAGCCCTTACATGAACAAATGGAAGATTTTAAGACAGAAGTGGTTGATAAATTTAATTAAAGTGTCATAAAACAGATAAAAACGATATCATTTGTCAATTTGCATAATATAACTTTTACTATAGGTGATACTAAAGTCTTTCTTGTGAAAATTGATAAATCCTTAGTTGTATGCATGTTTGTGAAGCATTTATTAAACCTACATATTATCAAATGAGGTACAAAAGTATATGGTTAAGACAAATGTAATGCGATTGCTCGAGCAGGCTGGAATTGACTATAAATCCTTTGAATATGAAATAGATGAGAATAATCTCGCAGGTGAACATGTTGCCAGCTTAATTGGAATACCCCCCGAGCAGGTGTTTAAAACACTTGTTGCAAAGGGTGAAAAGAAAGGGTATGTGGTCTTTTGTATTCCGGTAACGATGGAGCTGGATTTGAAAAAGGCAGCTACTATAATAGGTGACAAGAAAATAGAAATGCTCCATGTTAAGGATTTGTTAGGTATCACAGGTTATATTCGTGGCGGGTGCTCCCCCATTGGTATGAAGAAAAAGCTCCCTACCTACATGGATGAGACAGCAATCCTTTTTAATGAAATATATATCAGTGCCGGAGTACGTGGTTGTCAATTGTGCTTATCCAGTGAAAAGCTGATTGAGTATATATCTGCAAGCATATGTGATGTTGCGGTTTAGAATTAACTAGCTGATACGCAGCTGCTTCAAAGAGGTAATAGGTAACATTATAAATAGAGAAAAAAATAGATATAATTTAAATAGATATAATTTAAATAGATATAATAATAAATAGATAAAATTATAAATAGATAAAACTATAATATATAATTACCTAATTCTGCTTGTATGTTAGGAGAGCCTAAGGGAAAGGTGAGTTGGTATGTATCAACAACTGAAAGACGTGTCACTCTACTATGAAAAAAGTGGTCAAGGTACTCCAATTCTTTTATTGCATGGGAATGGAGAGACTCATGATATTTATGATAAACTAATACCAAAGCTAAGCAGGGATTATACAGTTTATGCCATTGACAGCAGAGGGCATGGAAGCAGCAGTAAAGTGCAATCATTGGATTATGGTCAGATGGCGGAAGATATTGTACAGTTTATTACACTTCAAAACATAACTAACCCAATTCTTTATGGCTTTAGCGATGGAGGTATTATAGGATTAATTATGGCTGTCCGCTATCCCGAACTATTATCAAAGCTCATTATTAGCGGAGCAAATATTAATCCTAAAGGCATAAAAACAAAGTATATGTGGTTGATACGGCTATTATATATTTTTACCAGGGATGCCAAATATCAGCTTATGTTAACACAACCTAATATATCAGAAGCAGAACTAAAACAGATTAAGTCGAATACCTTTATTCTTGCTGGTAGTAAGGATGTGATTGTTGAGAAACATACAAAGTACATAGCAAGTTGTATCCCAAGCAGTACCTTGCAAATTATTGAAGGGGAAACCCATGACAGTTACGTGATTCATTCGGAACGATTATATGATATTTTAATTTCTTATCTTAGGAATAACTGAACGTTGATGTTATACTCATTGTTACATCACTCTACTTACATAGAAATGTGATTATAGCGTCAAAAACCATCCTAAACAGTAAGAGATGAATATGAACGATATATTCAGATGGCGCAGACCGGCATCTATAAATTACATATTGCAAAAATATTTCATTTTTTGTTCCACAAAGCTCTTATATAACATATTTGTATAAGGAGCACATAATGTCATGGAGTAATTATGAAGAGATTAACATTTGCAGGAATTGAACAGAAAATACACCCCTTGTATCATGAATATTTACAAGGGGTTTTTGATTGCAGAGAGAAAATAGATGACAGAGATGAAAAAATAGTACAGGAATTGTTGAAAGCCTATGGAGAATATGCCTATAAAACAAATAGCGCAAGCGGGGAATGGTCCTGGATACAGGAAAATAAGCAACAGAATTATAAAAGATTATTAGCAGAGGAAAATAAGGAAGAATTGGCGCCACTATTTCGTAATTTATTTAGAAATGAGATTTCTTTTGGGATCTCTGCACCTGATATAGAAGACGAACAATATAAGGAACGATTGGTGAATGATATTTTACTAGATATCGATACCTGGCGAGAATTTTGCGGAGATTTGCCTGTTAGTGAGTTAGAGATACCTGATATTGGTAATCCTTTTGGTCTAGTGATGGATGGAAGCTTAGTTATGTATAACTCCTGTAGGCATAGCTATCATGCGCGAATGATAAGTAAGTTGATAAAAGCTGAAACAAGACCAACGATACTTGAAATAGGTGGTGGTTACGGAGGTGTATTCTTCTTTTTAAATAAAATATTAGATAATTTTTGTTATATCGTTTGTGACCTTATGGAAACACTATTTATTAATTACTATTTTACATCAAAATCGGCTTCTTATTTAGGAAAAGAAATTAAAATAAAATGGGCGTTGGATGGTAAGATAACATCAGAAGATCAGAAGACCTATCAGTTGATTCTTGTCCCTTCCACTAATCATTCTAATATAGACTTAGGAATTACCCTTGCCTACAATTCAAATTCATTTTCAGAAATGTCAAGGGAAGATGTCTGGGGATATTTTGATACCATTCATAAGAATCATCCAAAGTATATCTTTCATCAGAATAGTAATTTCAATCTATGGGAGAATTCTTCCAGAGGGCATAAGGAAGTTCTGGCGAAAGAGTTTCCCATATCAGAGGAATATGAGCTAATCTATCAGGCAATATCACCTTGGACCGGCGCAGGCGGAAGATACCGCGAGTACCTGTATCAGAAATCCGCCGATTTTGTAAAAATATTGGATTGACAAAGCAATTGGCATATGCTAACATAATTTAGTGTGCCGCACAACGAGGTTTAAGTGTTGAGAAATCATCCACCATAGTTGGCGAGTAATGATAATAGGAGGTGCCAAGATGTACGCAATTATTGCAACTGGTGGAAAACAGTACAAGGTAGCGGAAGGCGATATCATTAAAGTTGAAAAGCTCGGAGTAGAAGGAGCAACTTATACTTTTGATCAGGTACTTGCTGTAAACAAGGGCGATAAGTTAGTTGTAGGTGAGCCTACAGTAGCTAACGCAACTGTATCAGCAACGATTGTTGAAGAAGGCAAGAACAAAAAAGTTATTGTTTTCAGATACAAGAGAAAGTCTGGATATCACAAGAAAAATGGACATAGACAGCCATATACCAAGGTTAAGATTGAAAAGATCAACGCATAAGGAAATGTGATATGATTAACGTATCCATTTATAAAAATGCAGAGAATTTGGTTACCGGGTTTAAACTCTCGGGACATGCTAATTTTGCCGAATATGGCAGTGATGTAGTATGTGCAGCAGTATCGGCCCTTGTAATCAATGCCATAAATTCGATTGAGAATTTTACTTCAGATCAGTTTGATTTGAAAGAGGATGAGAAAAAAGGAATTATGGAATTTCATGTGAATTCACCTTTCAGTAAGAATACCAATCTGTTACTTAGCTCTTTAGCTCTCGGGCTTCAGGGAATCGCAGAGGAATATTCCGATAAATATATCAAGCTGAAACAAGTGAAGGAGCAGTAACTTTAGATCTGATTTGTAATTAGAATTTTAGGAGGTGTAGAACATGTTAAGAATGAACCTTCAATTTTTCGCTCATAAAAAGGGTGTTGGTTCTACCAAGAACGGTAGAGATTCCGAGTCCAAGAGATTGGGTGCTAAGAGAGCAGACGGTCAATTTGTTCTTGCAGGAAATATTCTTTACAGACAACGCGGTACAAAGATCCATCCTGGAGTTAATGTAGGACGCGGTGGCGATGATACATTATTTGCTTTAGTTGATGGCGTTTTAAGATTTGAACGCAAGGGTAGAGATAAGAAACAGGCTAGTGTTCACCCGGTAGAAGCGAAGTAATTAAACATTCGTAGATCAACCCCAAATTCTAGGAACAGGATTTGGGGTTCTTTTATGCTTTATTCTTTTGACATTTTATGGGCGCTTAATAGACTGTTTGTGTTTATTTTGGGAGGGGTAGCTATGGAGAAGAAAGAGCTAAAGGATTTATTGATTCGTATTAATGATGGTAACAGTATCATACCGGAGAATAGAAAGCTGTATGATTTGGCAGTCGTTTGTCTGGAGTATATCGGTGACACAGATATGGAACTGAGGGATGACCTGATTTATACGATTTTGTCTAATTGGATTGCGGATAAGAAACTATCAGATCAAGAGGTCAATAACCTGCTTGAGGTATTGCTTGATAAGGGGCATCTTCTAAAGGGTTTAGGAGAAACGAACGATACTGTATTTACAAGAACCTTCTCGGTTCTGATTGTGGCTACGATTATTGATCGACATAGAAAGAATAAGTTCCTATCCGGGGATGACCTTCAGAAAGCCTTTCAGGCGGTGATCCAATTCTATAGCGAGGATCAGGACGTAAGAGGTTATGTCGAAGAGAAAGGCTGGGCCCATGGGGCAGCCCACGGAGCAGATGCTCTCGATGAGTTTGCGAGATGTAATGAAATCGGCAGAGAAGACTTATTAATTATTATAGATGCAATATATAAAAAGGTGAATATAAGCCATTATGGTTATACTCATTTTGAAGAGGAACGGATGATAACGGCAGTGAAGGCAGTCCTCGGAAGAAATCTTCTATCTTCCTCGGAAGTGGAAGCTTGGATTAGAAGTTTTTGCAATTTCGAGAAAACAGGTATTTATCCGGATGATTTAGTGAAGGAAGTAAATATTAATGCGTTTCTGAAAAGCTTATACTTCCGAATAATAGACATACCAGAGTATCAAACATACGCATCCATCGTAAAAGAATGCCTTCATAAGATAAGCCGGTTTAAGAATATTGAATAAAAT
>JAEWQV010000032.1 GCA_023399055.1 Bacillota bacterium
GGTCACGACTGGGCTAAAGACTGCGTACACGTAGGATTTGGATTAGTTAAATTTGCTGATAGAAAGCTTTCAACAAGAGACGGTTCAATAGTTTTACTTGATGATTTATTAAGAGAAGCTGTAGAAAAGACTATGGAAGCTATTAGAGATAAAGAAGAAATCAAGAACAAAGAAGAAGTTGCTAAGAAGATAGGTGTTGGAGCTGTTATATTCACATATCTTAAGAACTCAAGAGAAAAAGATATCGTATTTGACTGGAAAGAAATATTATCATTTGAAGGAGAAACTGGCCCATACGTTCAATATGCTTACGCAAGAGGTAACAGTATATTAACAAGAGCTGGAGAATGCAGCGGAACTGTTGATTACAGCAAATTATCTTCTAAAGAAGAATTCGAATTAGTTAAGAGCATAGATAACTTCAACAATGCTATAACTTTAGCATTAGATAAGTTAGAACCATCTATCTTAACTAGATACGTTATTGAAGTAGCTAAAGGATTTAATAAGTTCTATAATGCTCATTCAGTATTAAATCTAGAAGATGAAGATTTAAAAGCTACAAGATTAAACTTAGTAAAAGCAGCTTTACAAGTTATAAAGAATGGCTTAGATTTACTAGGAATCGGTGTAGTAGAAAAAATGTAGTATAATAATATAAATTTTAAAAAGAGGATATCTTTATAAAGTAAGTATCCTCTTTTTTATTTGAATACGAATAATGAAAGTGAAGAATAAATAATTTTTATTTACAACTTATTCTTATGATATAATTAAGTATTATTAAGTTAAGAAAGGAGATGAGGGTGAATGTTTATAGATAGAAATATTAAATATAGAGATATTTTAATTTTTGCATTAATCGGAGTAGTAGGATATAAACTTATTGATAATTATGATTATTTTTTCAATGTATTAAATAAAGGAATATCTATTCTATCTCCATTTGTAAATGCTTTTATAATTGCATATATATTGAATCCAATAGTCAGTGCAATAGAGAAATATTTTAATTTAAAACGAAGTTTATCAATAGCTATAACTTATATTATGCTGATTGGAGTTATATTTATAATATTGTTCTTTAGTATACCTAGTGTAGTAGACAGTATTTTAAATATTACGGCGGAAATCCCTACATATATCGCTAAGTCTCAAGAATGGATCAATATGGGATTAGAAAATGATAGAATAAATGAACTTATTACTCAAGCTGGAATTATGAATAATATTAAAGATCTAGCGACTCAAGTAGGGAATATATCAGTAAACATATTACAAGGGTTTGCAATATATCTATTATCATTAACTTCAAATGTTGTAAATGTTGTTTTTGGATTTTTAATATCTATATATGTGCTTGCAGATAAAGATAAGCTTTTAAAAATGGCTAGAACAATTATTTTTATGATTCTTAGGGAGAAAAACGGAAAAAGAGTTATTAATTTTATAAGAATTTATAATAATATGATAGGTACATACGTAGGTATTAAGGCTATAGATTCGGCGATTATAGGTTTTATAGCATTAATAGCATTATTAATATTAGGAGCGCCATATGCACCTCTCCTTGCTGTTATAGTTGGAGTTACTAATATGATACCTTATTTTGGTCCATTAGTAGGAATTATAATATCAGCTACAGTTACTGTATTTTCCTCATTTATGATTAGTATTATGGTTATAATAGTCCTATTTGGACTTCAACAGTTTGATGCTTGGTACTTAGAACCAAAGCTTATTGGTAAAAAGGTTGGCGTAAGTCCTCTTGCTATTATTTTTGGAGTTACTCTTGGAGGAGGAATGCTGGGGCCAGTTGGGATGATATTAGGTTCACCAACAATGGCAACTATAAGAATTTATTACAACAGAATGGTAGAGAAATTTAAGAGCAGAAATATGGAACTTGCTAAGCAGGAAGAGTTAGATGATCATATAGAGGAAGAAGAAAAAGATGAAAAACAAAATAATAATGAAAGAGGTTAATTAATTTATGATAAGTATTTCTGAAAATGCAGTTTTATCGTGCCCAATTTGTAAGGAATTATTAAACAAAGATAATGTTAATGGAAAAACATATAAGTGTAAAAATAATCATTCATATGATATAGCTAAAGAGGGATATGTTAACCTTCTTATAAGTAATCAAAAGAGAAGCAAAAATCCTGGAGATTCTAAGGAAATGGTACTTGCAAGAATTGATTTCTTAAATAGAAATTACTATATGCCTATATGCCATAAGATAAATGAACTTATATACAACGATATAAATGAAAAAGGCAATAATAAAAAATATGAGCTTTTAGATTTAGGGTGTGGAGAAGGATACTACTTATTCAATTTAAAAAAATTCCTTGATGAAAAGAATATGAATGTAAATTATTATGGAATGGATGTATCTAAGGATGCTGTAAGATATGCTGCAAAGGCTAACAAAGAGTGTGTGCTTGCAGTAGGAAATAACTTTCATATACCAGCAGAAGATAAGACTTTAGACTGTATACTTTCTGTATTTAGTCCTATAGATATAGATGAATGTAATAGAGTTCTTAAGGATGATGGGATCTTTGTAAGGGTTCTTCCTAAAACAAATCATTTGATTCAGCTTAGAGATGTACTTTACGATAAAGTCAATTTAAATGATAAAGTATATGAAGCGGATAAAGAAAATAAT
>JAEWQV010000035.1 GCA_023399055.1 Bacillota bacterium
CGTGAAATACCCCGCGACGCTGGTGACTACCGCGGACCACGACGACCGCGTCGTTCCGACCCACTCGTTCAAGTTCGCCGCCGCGATGCAGCATGCCCAGGCGGGCGACGCCCCGATTCTGATCCGCATCGAGTCGAAAGCGGGCCACGGCGCCGGCAAACCCACTTCGAAGCGTATCGACGAGGCGGCCGACATGTACGCGTTCCTGTTCCAGAACATCGGAGTACCCTATAAGGTAATTAAGAATTAAGAATGAAAAATTAAAAATTGGTTTTTCATTTCGGGATATTCGGTTGTAAATCCGGTCGAAATCCCGGTCGAAATCCCGGTTGCGTCGCGACAAGCCCCTCCCGCGGGAGGGGTTTGGGGTGGGGTAGATTTGTAAACGCGGCCATCGGCCGCGAGAGTACAGCGGTCAACTGTGCAAAAGGTAAAGGAAGGTACGTTAGGTTAATAAGCGAAATAACATGAAAGTCTATAAATTCGGAGGTGCGTCGGTGCGGAATGCCGACGGAGTGAGGAATCTGCGCAAGATCATCGACGACGAGCAGAACCTGTTCATCATCGTTTCGGCGATGGGCAAAACGACCAATGCCCTGGAAAAGGTGTTCGAGGGGCTTCAGAAAGGCGATAAACAGCTCTCGCTGGAGCATGTCGAGTCGCTGCGGAAGTACCATGCGGAGATCATCGACGAGCTGTGGCACGAGCCGAAGCGGCTGCCGGCGGTCGACGCGCTGTTCGGCGAACTGGAAAAGGTCGCGACGGAGACCGTCTACAAACCCGGCGACGCCGAACTGTGGTACGACACGATCGTGGCCTACGGCGAGCTGGTCTCGACGACGATTATCTCCGAGTACCTGAACTACGCCGGGGTGTCGAACCGCTGGATCGACATGCGCCGCTGTTTTCTCACCGAGCAGCGCCACAAGGACGCCGGGGTGAACATCGAGGCTTCGGCTTCGCTGCTGAAAAACGCGCTGGGCAAATGCGTCGAGAACATCTTCATCGGACAGGGCTTCATCGGCGGCGCGCCCGACGGCACGACCACGACCCTGGGGCGCGAAGGCTCGGACTACTCGGCGGCCGTGGTGGCCAACATTCTCGACGCCGAGTCGATGTCGGTGTGGAAGGATGTGGACGGCGTGATGAACGCCGACCCGAAAGCGTTCCCCGATGCCGTGCAGATCGCCGAGCTGAACTACCTCGACACCATCGAACTGGCTTACAGCGGCGCGCAGATCATCCATCCGAAGACGATCAAGCCGCTTCAGAACAAGAATATTCCGCTTTACGTGCGGCCCTTCGGCGACAAGCGCAAACCCGGCACGGTGATCCGAGGCATGTCGGCCCCGGTCGACGTTCCGATCCTGATCCTCAAGAAGGACCAGGTGCTGCTGACCATCCGGTCGCGGGATTTCTCCTTCGTGCTGGAAGAGAAGTTCGCCACGATCTTCTCGTTGCTGGAGCGTTTCCGCATCAAGGCCAACCTGATCCACAATTCGGCCGTGAACCTGAGCCTGTGCGTCGACAACTCGTGGCATATCGACGAGGCCATCGAGGCGCTGCGCGAGGCGGGTTTCGACGTGATGAAAGCCGAGAACATGGAGCTGCTCACGGTGCGCGGCTATACCGACGAGCTGTGGCGGCGTTACGCCCGCGGTCCGCAGGTCTTCGTGCGGCAGGCCACGCAGTCCACCGTGCGCGTGGTCCGCAAACGGGAATAACCGGTCCCAAGGGCCGGATTCATGGGCGGGAGTCGCCGGATGCGTTTCGAGCGTGTCCGCGTTCCCGCCCCTCTTTTTTCCGTTATTGCTGTCCGGTGCGGAGTTTGTGGATAATGCCGATCATCGACGTGTCGCGGATTTCGCCGTTGCGCTTCATGTTCCAGATCGTGCGGGCGATATACCGCTCGATGTCGCGTTCCAACCGTTTGTAAAGCGGGCTTTTGGTGTAGTTTTCGTTGTCGAGCAGCACGTCGCGGATCGAGCGCAGCGAGTTGGTGTAGTTCGACATCTCGTTCTTGAGCGCCACGCCCTGCTTTTTCGAGGCGGTGATCTTGGCGATCGACATGGCCCGCAGCTTCTCGCACACGGTGTTGAGCATGATCAGCACCACGTTGTCCATCAGCGTGTGGCCGTGCATGAACAGGTAGGCGTTTTCGGGCGTCAGGCCGCGCCCGCGGAGCTGCACCTCGAACTCCTTCATGGGTTCGATCATCCGCGGGTTGCGCTGGCGGAGCAGGTTCTCGCGCTTCGAGACGTTGCGCCGCAGCCACTCGATCGTCTTTGAGCCGTTGTCCTCGATGTCGAGGTAGCCGATGCGCACCGACTGCTTGAAGTCGATCAGCGGAAAGACGTTTTCCGTGGCCAGCTGCGCCGAGTAGGCGTACCAGAGGAACAGCGGGTAGATCGTGCACGAATATTCGTGCATGAACTTCACGAAGTCGAAGATGCGCGTGTCGTTCTTGGTGGCCTTGACGCAGACGTTGTGCAACGAGGGGGCGTAGCAGAGGTAGTTCTCGGTGGCGTAGGCGTAAGTGTGGAACATGAACCGGCTGCCGTTGACCTCCTTCGACTGGGGCGTGCGGTCGGCGAAGAGGTAGTCGAAATCGGAATCGACGCAGAGGATCGTCTCCTCCGACGAACGGGGGATCATCCCCATCAGCACCTTTTTGCCTTTGGGCAGGTCGCCGCGGTCGGGCACCGAGATTTCGAACCGCAGGTAGGGATTCTGGAAATGGTCGAAAATCCCGCGCCAGAATGCCACGTCCTCGTAGCCTTCGACATAGACCTTCACCAGCCGCTGGTC
>JAEWQV010000030.1 GCA_023399055.1 Bacillota bacterium
GGATCAGCTGGTCGATGCAAGAGGAATGCTCTACCAAGGCTTCCTCTATACCCTCCGGACTGTATTTCTCCCCGTCGCTTCCGATCAGCAGGCTCTTGAAACGCCCCAACACATAAAGAAGCCCGTCGCGCATATATCCCATATCCCCGGTGTACAGCCAACCCTCCTTTACGGTATCGGCCGTCGATGCCGGGTTCTTCCAGTAGCCGGCCATCACGTTCTCTCCCCGGATGACGATCTCGCCTTTCTCCCCCGGAGGAAGTACGTTGCCGTCCATGTCGCAGATCTTTAGGTCGAGGGGCCGCACCAATACGCCGCTACTGCCGAAGGTATGGCGGCGGGGGCCGTTGGTCGAGATGATCGGTGTCGCCTCGCTCAGCCCGTATCCTTGGTACATCGGGATTCCCAAGGCGTAATAGAACTTCTGCAAGTCCTTATCCAGCAAGGCGCCCCCTCCGATAAAGAACTTCAGTTCGCCCCCGAAGTTCTCACGGACTTTCGCGAACAATAGCTTGTCGAACAAACGGACCAGTGGCTTCAAGAGGACGCGGAAACCTTTTCCTTCCTCCTCGTCGCTATCCCCGTTATAGATATAACCGATCCGTAAGGCTAGGTTGAAAAGGCGGACGGCGTTCTTGCCTCGCGCTCGGATACCTTGCTCGATATTCTTCTTGAAGTTCTTCGCCAAGGCGGGGACGCTCAGTATCAGGTACGGCTTGAACTCCTTTATATTGATAGGGATATTCTTCAAGGTCTCCATACTGGTACGCCCTACCTGCACGGTAGCTACCGAGGCTCCCTTCGACATGAAGATGTAGAATCCTACCACGTGGGCGAAGCAATGGTCCAGCGGGAGTATCACCAACGTACGCCACGTATCGTCTATATCCACGCAAGTGAGCGCTTGCTCCACGTTCGCCGTATAGTTACGGTGGGTGAGGATCACGCCTTTCGGATCGGCGGTCGTGCCGGAGGTATAGGTGATGGTGGCGTAATCATCGTTGCCCAGCGATTGCCCGATCGCCAAGAACTCCTCTAGCGGATGAATACCCAGATAGACCTTCCCCATCCGGCGTATCTCGGACAGCGGCATCTCACGGTCTTGGTATTCCGCCAGCTCGTCGAGTACGATGATCTTCCGTACGGCGGGGAGCTTATCCTTGATCGCCCGGATTTTCTTGAGTTGCTGGCCCGATACCATGATATATTTCACGTCGGCGTGGACGAGACGGAACAGGAGGTCGTTCGCCTCCTCCAGCTTGATTGATAGGGGCACGTTCGTCGCCCCGGCGTAGAACATGGCCAGCTCGCCGATGATCCACGCGTTGCGCCCTTCGCTCAGTAAAGCCATATTATCCCCCTTTCGCACACCCAGCGATATGAGGCCGGCGCCTTCCTCATAGACGAGGTCGCGAACCTCGGCGTAAGTGGTTGGCTCGAATCGCTTGCCCGTCTTCTCCCATAAAAAAGGATTACTCGGGAATCGCTTGGCTGAACTCTCAAAAAGGTCTATAATCGTTTTCTTTTCCATATCTTTTCGTGTTTGTAAGAGGATGTGTCAAAAGTTGGTTGAGTTTATTTTTTCCATCTCTTGCAGGTAGCCGCATGCCGCTTCCACCGTAGGGACGTTCTTGATCACGATACTTCGCTTGCCGTTCTGCTCCCGGAGGTTACACTCACGGGGATGCTTTTGGATGAAGCCCAGCAGCTTGCCGAACGCCTCGCTTTGGTAATACGGGCTATCCGGGTTATTCACCAAGAAGAGGCTCATCTGCCCTTTCTTCAGGACCACTTTCTCCATGCCCAGTTTCTTGGCCATGCGGCGGAGGCGCACGATCCGGATCAACTCCTTGCCCTCCTTCGGTATCTTGCCAAAGCGGTCTTTCAGGCGCTCCGTAAAGGCGAGGATGTCACGTTCCTCCTCCATATTATCCAACTCCCGGTATAGGGAAATACGTTCCGAGTCGTTGGGGATGTAGGTGGGAGGGAACATCAATTCCAGATCGCTCTCGATATAGGTCTCCCGGACGTACTCGCTGCCCGTATCCCGGTGCCCTTCGGTGTTATCGGCGTAAAGATCGGCGAATTCCTCGCTTTTCAACTCGTCTACCGCCTCCTCCAAGATCTTCTGGTACGTCTCGTAACCCAGATCCGCGATGAAACCGCTTTGCTCGGCGCCTAGCATATTCCCGGCCCCCCGGATGTCGAGGTCTTGCATGGCGATATGGATACCGCTACCCAGCTCGGAGAAGTTCTCGATCGCTTGCAACCTGCGCCGTGCCTCCTGCGTCAGCGAGGTGAGGGGCGGGGAAAGGAGGTAGCAGATGGCTTTCCGGTTGCTTCGTCCTACACGTCCGCGTAGCTGATGGAGGTCGCTAAGCCCGAATTGCTGGGCGTTGTTGATGATGATCGTATTGGCGTTGGGCACGTCGATGCCGCTCTCCACGATACTGGTAGCGATCAATACGTCGTATTCATAGTTCACGAAGTCGAGGATGATCTTCTCCAGCT
>JAEWQV010000022.1 GCA_023399055.1 Bacillota bacterium
CTTACATACAGAAGATTTAGCAGCCTTACGCAACCACTCTTCAGGAATACCGATAGCAGCCTTCAAAGCGCCACCGAATTTGTTGATAGTCTCAACCTCTTCCTGAGGAACAGAAGAAGAACCGTGAAGAACGATAGGGAATCCCGGAAGTTTCTCCATAACAGCGTCCAAAACGTCGAATGCCAATGGAGGAGGAACCATCTTACCTGTAACAGGGTCGATCGTACATTGCTCCGGAGTGAACTTATAAGCACCGTGAGAAGTACCGATTGAGATAGCCAAAGAATCGCAGCCCGTACGAGTAGCGAAGTCGATAACTTCCTCAGGATTGGTATAAGTGTGGTGGTCTGAAGAAACCTCATCCTCAACACCTGCCAATACACCAAGCTCGCCTTCTACAGTTACATCGAATTGATGAGCGTACTCAACAACTTTCTTAGTCAAAGCGATGTTCTCTTCATAAGGAAGGTGAGAACCGTCGATCATTACAGATGAGAAGCCAGAGTCGATACAGCTCTTGCAAGTCTCAAACGTATCACCATGGTCTAAGTGAAGAACGATCTGAGGATTCGGGCAACCTAATTCCTTAGCATATTCAACAGCACCCTGTGCCATGTAACGAAGCAAAGTAGCGTTTGCGTACTGGCGAGCGCCCTTTGAAACTTGCAAAATAACCGGAGATTTTGTCTCTACAGCAGCCTTGATGATAGCCTGCATCTGTTCCATGTTATTGAAGTTGAAAGCAGGGATAGCATATCCGCCCTTGATAGCCTTAGCGAACATTTCTTTTGTGTTCACCAAGCCCAAATCTTTGTAATTTACCATAGTTGTTATTATGTTATTACGTTAATGATTAAAAACTTGCACAAAGATAATCAAGATTCACGACAAATGATGCTTCAAAGCATATAAAATAACACAAAATCAACGCCCTTGAAAAAAATAATACGATTTTCTTTGTTTGTTTGTGGCAAACCCTTACCTTTGCAAGCCAAAATACCGGTTACCAAATATATACAGAGTATAAATTAAAATAGATAATAAAGCAATGAAAAAAGGTATTCATCCTGAAAATTATCGTCCTGTAGTATTTAAGGACATGTCAAACGATGATGTATTCATCACTCGTTCTACTATTAACGCTAAAGAGACGATCGAGATCGACGGCGTAACTTATCCGTTGGTAAAGGTCGAGATCTCTAACACTTCTCACCCGTTCTACACTGGTAAGTCTAAGTTGGTCGATACAGCCGGACGTGTTGATAAGTTCATGAGCCGTTATGGTAACCGTAACAAGAAATAAGATTTCTTTCTTTAAGAAATAAAAAAAGGTCACGATTTGTATCGTGGCCTTTTTTTGTATCTTCGCGGGAGTTAACATAATGAAATATCATGGCAAAAACGAAAGAACAATTACTAAACATCTTGGATCAGTTCCAGTTGGACGAGAAAGTAGTTTCCGCTGAACCATTCGGAAACGGACACATTAATGATACATTGAAAGTGACCAACGAGAAAGGGGAGATCAAATACGTGCTACAGCGTATCAACCATTTAATCTTCACCAATGTGGATATGCTGCAAAATAACATCCATGTGGTTACCACTCATATCCGCAAAAAGCTGGAGGAAAAAGGTGAAACGGATATCGACCGTAAGGTATTAACCTTCTTGCCGACTAAAGACGGGAAAAAATATTATTTCGACGGAGATAGTTATTGGCGGGTATGCCTATTCATCCCTCGCAGCAAAAGCTATGAGGAAGTAACTCCTGAGCTTTCTTATGAGGCTGGCAAAGCGTTCGGTGATTTCCAGACTATGTTGTCCGATATACCCGAGGGTACGCTGGGCGAGACCATCCCGGATTTCCATAATATGGAGTTCCGCTTGCGACAATTCCATGAGGCTGTAGCCGCTAATCCGGCAGGCCGGTTGGAAGAGGTGAAAGATTTGGTAGAGGAGATCGAGAAACGTGCCGAAGCGATGTGCATTCAAGAACGCCTGTACCGTGAGGGCCAATTGAAGAAACGCACGAACCATTGCGATACAAAAGTTAACAATATGATGTTTGACGCTGATAGCGACAAGGTGCTTTGCGTGATCGACTTGGACACCGTGATGCCGGGTTTCGTCCTTTCCGATATCGGCGACTTTATCCGTACCGGAGCCAATACGGGTGCCGAGGACGATGAGAATCTGGATAATGTAAACGTTAATATGGAGATATTCAAAGCCTATACCCGTGGATATATGGAAAAAGCCAAGGCGTTCTTAACTCCTACCGAGATCAAATTGCTACCTTACGGTGGACGCTTATTGACTTATATGCAGACCGTTCGTTTCTTAACCGATTATATCAACGGCGATACCTATTACAAGATCCATAGCCCGAAACATAACTTAATCCGCACAAAAGCCCAATTCAAGCTACTTCAAAGCCTAGAAGCCCATGCGGAAGAGATGGATCAGTTCATGAATCAATGGTTATAATATAAAGTAACTGAGGAATATAAAAACGGGCGGGATGACTCATCGATTCATCCCGCCCATTCTTTTTATTTCGTCCAATAATCCAACACCGTAACCGCCGATGCCTTCCCTCCTAACACCTTGCCAAACGCTTTATGCGCCGGATGTACCAAATAGGCGTCCCGATCCGCATCCGAATGAAAAGTCAAGAAAAAGCAATGAGTCAAGCCCTGTTGCAATCCCTCCGGACTACAATCCGTTCCCCACTCATATCCTTTGATCAAGTCGATTTGAGAAGGCAACTTACAAAAGGCATCCTCAACCTCTTTCACCTGCGCCTCGGACACATCCGGCTTAAAACCGAACATAACAACATGGCGAAGAACTTTCTCCGGCTTTTGATCACTCGAATAGCTTACCATTAATACAGAAAATACGATAATCGCAAGGATAAATAATACAGATACTACTTTCTTCATGATATTCAAGATTAGATTTCTATTGCTTTGTTATACGGCCCAAAGATAGTATAAAATCCAGTACAGCTTGCCCAAAACCTCCGTATCCTTTAGTCC
>JAEWQV010000020.1 GCA_023399055.1 Bacillota bacterium
TTCCCTATACGATCAGCGATGATAACACCGCCCGCCTAAACAAGACTTATTATTGGAATATCAATGTCGACCTAAAGGTTAGTTTTCCCCAACGCTCTTCATGGGTGGTAAGGAAAAGTAGTCCGGACTTGGCGAAGGCCATCGATGAATGGGCTTCCGATAAAACGGGTAAACATTCTTTCAAGGCAGTTACTAAGCGGTACTTTGAATTAAGCAAGCGACCTTTTACCGCAGATATTCCGGAGGTAAAGAATGGACATATTTCCCCGTATGACCCTTTTTTCAAGAAACATGCGAAAAACATCGGATGGGATTGGCAGCTGCTGGCGTCTATTTCCTATCAAGAGTCTCATTTCAATCCTACGGTTGTATCGTGGGCCGGTGCCGAGGGGCTTATGGGAATCATGCCAAATACGGCGAAGGCATTAGGTGTCACCCCGCATGAATTGAAAGATCCGGATACGGGAATCCGTACGGGAGTAGATTGTTTACGGCGCTTCCGTCAAGGTTTTTCTGAGATTACGGATCCTGAAGAAAAAGTCAAGTTTACCCTAGCGGCTTACAACGCTGGGATCGGACATATTTACGATGCGCAGCGATTGGCCCGAAAATATGGAAAAGATCCCAATAAATGGGATAATAATGTAGCGGAATATATTCGTTTGAAAAATGATCCCGAGTATTATAACGATCCTGTTTGCAAGCATGGATACTTGCGTGGCTCAGAAACATATAATTACGTGCGGGAAGTGTTGGAGCGTTATCATTACTACAAGAAAAAGTCATAGTTATAAAAAAATTCATAGCTATGAGTGAAAGTAGTCATAACTATGAATTTTCTGCAAGTAAATGCCACTTAAAAATTATAGGCGACACCTATGCCTAATATTTCCTTGAACTGGACCTTCGCCCCCCGTTTCTCTCCATTATCCTCAAAAGTTTTCACGTCGTTATCATATTTAAGCGTCGTATTGAGTGTAGCGGACAGGAATTTATTAATCTTCATGCTTATCAATACATCCCAATTGACATCGATATTTCCGAATTGATCGCTATAAGGAGTAAAAAAGTCAGCTGTAGTAATCAAGTTCACGTTTTCCATCACGATTAATTCCGCACGAGCTTTCAGGTAAGCTCCCCATTCCATTCTGAAGCGATCTCCCGGATCGACCCCGAAAGCTCCTAACTCGGAAAGGTAATCATCCTCCACGAAAGTCATCTTCGTGGAAGCCGGAGAAAGATAAACCGAATAATTGCTTTTGGGACGATATTCCATACCTACGGAGATATTCGAATACGCCGGCGCAAAGAAGTTCGATATATAATGTGTCTTATCCGGATAATTATATCCTTTGGCAAACTGGGTGTTTAAATCTCCCATCAACGTATAATACCATACATTATTGGTGGAATATCCTAATTGGGTAGACAGGGTTATATTATCGGTACTTTTCCTCATTCCCTGCGATTTAGTCTTTGATAATCCGTAATCGAGAGCGAGATTGGTTACCCATAACCAGTCACCGCTTTTATGTGTTAATGTCCCATTCAGATACGCATTTCCGGCAACAGAGTTCTCACCGCCAGCCGACCAATTCGACATCGCTGTTTGCGACAAGTTCAAACCTGTCACACCTTTCAGTACCCATTTGCCTTCCTCATATCCTTTATCATCCGTTTGACTATATGTGATTGTCGTTAATGCGACAAACAATGTCATGAAGAATATACGTTTCATATTGTGATATATTTTAGTTATTAAAAAATAAGACGTCCTATCATTTAAACAGGTTTGATTAATTTTTGTTTAGAAAAGCCTAAAGTTGAAAGGATGTCACATTTGTTACACCTTTATACGGATAAACCCCTTATTTTTGTATCCGATAATTAAGTAATTTGATTTATGGAACAGTTACATGCACACGAAGTCCTTCATATGATGGAGGGTAATAGTTATTCAGAAGCTTCTTTAAAAGAAGCGATCGTTAAGACTTTTGGTGAGGATCAGCGTTTCTATACTTGTTCGGCAGAAAATATGGATACGGATGAGTTAATCGTATTTCTGAAACAAAAGGGGAAATTCATGCCTGTCGAAAATGGTTTCACGGTAGATATTACAAAGGTTTGTAATCATTAAAGATTCTACGACACTATCAATGACTCTAGGCTAAATCAAAAGAATTTAGCCTAGAGTCATTTGCCTAAAGTTAAAAAAGACTTTCGATTCTACTCAATGGATAATACTATTCCTATAAATAATCGCAAATGATTTTTGCATCAATTCATAATCTTTATCAGAGACATAACTTGGCCTACGGTTACCCGCGTGATTTATCATCCAGACAAAAGACTCTATATACTTTAGTATCTTATTTGACTTATCACTTTTTATACGTGACAAATAATCCATTTTTCCTAAAAGATAATTACTCACTTTAAGAACACTCATCTTATTACAAGTTTTGTACTATCAGGTTGTTTTTTATCCATGATTGATCCTATACGGGTAAAAGTGTGAGTCCGAAAACCTACCATACCTGCG
>JAEWQV010000036.1 GCA_023399055.1 Bacillota bacterium
ATAATTTGCAGAGACCTTAATTTTTAGCTGCCAGTTTGCTCTTTATAGAGGCATAAGGAAAAAGAACAAAACTATTTATTCTCTCAAAAATAAGTGCTTGCTGCAGAAAGCATTTTATTTTAAAAATAATATTATTAAAAAGGAGTGTAAAACATGGCAAGTACAGGAGATTGCGGCGGTCAATGTGTCATTTATGTAAATAACTATTTTGGGAAAAAATTAGCAGTAATGACAGCCGCAGAGGCGTGGAATTCTAGCGCAGTTAATCAGCTTTCAGGGCCTATGTCCGGCAGCATCGCATGCTGGAAAGGAGGGACTGGAGGCTACGGACATGTTGGAGTAGTGGAGTTTTATAATCGAAATACAAAAACTATGACGTTTTCTGATTCCAATCGTAAAGGAGACGAGTTAGTAATCAGAAAAACTGGAATCACCGAGAAAGATATGAAGGGCTATTTCGGCTCAAGCTATACTTTTTTAGGATACGTGAAGTTTAAAGATTAACAACATCTCAAATTTAAAGAATCAATAAGACTCCAGTGCATATTTAAATTTTAATATGCGCTGGAAATCTGTCTAATTAATAAATAAATTGACTATTGTTTATTCGTTTATCTCAATTGTATCGCAAGAGATATATTTATATTTTAAACTGTCTGTTGTATCTATCTTTAAAATTCCCTTTCTAATAACCGTTTTATCGTCAGCAGCACTGTAATACTCGTAGGAAAGTGTTGTAATATTTCCTTCTATAACTGCGTCTATTACTTTGTAAGTTGCAGCTCCGCCTGGTGGGATAGGTATATCATAGGTGTTTGCTTCTTTATTATAGAATACAGATTGACGCATACGTGCAGTGTCTACATTAAAGTACATCTGAACAAATGACTCTACAAGCTCTTCTGGAGCAGTTGCGGAGTCAGAATCAATTGAAAGAATGCTTAATCCAGTACGTGTCCCAAAAAAGTTGATTAGGAACTCAGGTCTGATTTGTGATGCATTATTCCACGATTGCGATGTAATTGACGCATCAGCTACATCTTTAAAATACCTATAGTCCAATTCGTCAAGATTTTGAATTATCAAGGTTTCGCCAGTAAAAGATTGGCTTGAATTTTCTATCTGTGATATCTCAGACACACTACTTACACCTGAGTGGCTACCCTCAGCTGATATAAATTCCGACTGCATATTGCAGGCTGCCAGAGTGAGGATTAACAGTAAGCAACAGATACTACTTAACAATTTTTTGCTCATTAAAATAACCTTCTTTCAAAAAATTGATACTTTACTCATTGAATATCTTCTGCCTTACAGGACAGGTACCGCACTCCGTTTGACAGATCAATTTTAAGTTCAGATTTTCGAAACGGCTTTTCTGCTGTAATATAAATCAGTGAAATTGTTAAAATCCGATCGTCCTTCTTAATATCCGTTATTTCAAAGGTTGCACCCCCACCCATACCATATCCAAACCAATAAGTTCGAGAATCCATATCATAGTATTCTGCTTGTTGTAAATGTTCTGTTGAAACATCAAAATAGTTCTGAATAAATGGCTCGACAGCTTTTGCTAAAACTGTCATGGTTGTCCACGTGTCCGGGTATGTTTCATACAAGCACTGCACCTGATAAAAGGTTACCAATTTATCTGCGGGAATTTGTTCGGCGCCATCCCACGTATCAAAGGTAATTCCAGCCCAAAATAATGGATGTACTAAATTATAATATAGTTTATTAGCTTCTCTCTCATAGTACTTTTGTTGTTTGGAATCGTAACTAATTACAGGGGAGGGCAATTGTGTTTCGGCAAAGCTGTTTTCCTGTCGGCTGCTGGATAGCTGGCTCGAATCTTCCGACTCTAATAATGCAGATATGCTGCTTTCGCTCGTGTTATTTTCCTCCGACGAAGCAGCTTGTGTATTGCAGGCTGTCAGAGTGAGGATTAACAGTAAGCAACAGAAAATATTTAACCATTTTTTGCTCATTAGAATACCCTTCTTTGTAAAAAAGTTTTTATCTCATGGGCTTATAAATCGTGCAATTGTCTATCTATAGTAGTTGTAAGCAAAAGGTAAAACATTGCATAAGGATAAAAACAAAACCTTTTATTCTCTAAAAAGCTTCTTCATGAAAATTATTTAACCCATAGGATACATATTTGTAATTTCCGTCTTCTTCTAGTCGCAAGACTATATTTCCATCCCATGTAGCCAGATAATCTGTACTGTCTATATGCCCAATATATCTTATCGTTAATAAATCATCGGTTTGTTCGGCGCCCACTGTGTAGAGATCCACCGTAGTTCCAATTCCTCCCGACCAATAAGCGTGCTCATTTGCGTCGTAATATTGAGATTTTCTAATGTGTTCGGCTGTTACATCAAAATGCTTCTGTACAAATTGTTCCAGTACTTCTGCAGGTATTAAAGGGTTGTTATATTCTTCATCTTTGGGCCAATCGGATGATATCTCAACTTCATCTGTGGTCCCCATATAAATATAATAAACGAC
>JAEWQV010000025.1 GCA_023399055.1 Bacillota bacterium
AACCAACCGTTTTCCCGGTACATATCCAGCATCGTACGGATAATATCTAATTGACGCTCCGGATAGAGCAAGGTCATCAGGGTACTTACGTTGCGGTACGTATCCCACAGGGAGAAGACCGTATAACGGTTTCCGGTGGTATGGCCTACTTTCAGGCTCTCCATCATCGGGTACTCGCCGTTCACGTCTTGCAGGATATTCGGATGGATCAGCAAATGATACATACCGGTATAGAATATCGTTTTCTCGTCTTTCGTACCTCCTTCCACTTGTACCTTGGAAAGATCCTTGTTCCACATCGTGCTAGCCGCCGTACGGACCTTGTCGAAATCGAAGCCGGGCTGCTCCGTATTCATGTTCAGGCGGGCGTTCTCGATGCTCACGTACGAGATACCCATCTTCACCTCGATAGCCTCGCCCTCGTCCGTATCATAATCGAACCATACGCCGATGTCGTCTCCGCTCATCTCACGGGTATAACTGGTATATAACTTATACTTGCCGGAGTAGATATCCCATTCGGCCTCTACCCCCTTCATCTCACGTTGTTTCTTCCAATAACCCATCTTCTTCGGGGCCTTGTTTACCTTCATCACGAAGTAAACCGGGAATACGGCCTGTGGATTATAGCAGAACGTACCTAAAAGCTTACTCCCCTCGATCTCCGTATCATTCACGATACGTACCGTAGCGCCGGTCTCGTTCGTCAAGCCCTCGCCTAGGTTCAAGAGGATATGGCTCTCCCCTTTCGGGAAGGTAAAACGGCTCAAGCCCGTACGCATGCTGGCAGTAGCCTCCGCCTTGATATTATACTTGGTCAAGGTATTGCTATAATAACCGGGGTGAGCCACCTCGTCCTTGTACTCACTGCCGTAAGCCTTATAGTCCACGTTCAACTCGCCCGTCGTCGGCATCAATAGCAAACCTCCCAGCTCCGGGCATCCCACGCCGCTCAAGCTACCGTGGGCGAATCCCGTAAAGAATTTATTGTCTGCCGAGTAAGGAGTAGACCACCATTGACTATCCTTGTCAAAACGGTTCTTCTCCGACCCCATGACGTTGAAAGGAACCACGCTCATCATACCCTGCGGACAAACCGCGCCGGGATTCGTCGTACCGTAATTGCTCGTACCGATGAAGGGGTTCACATAATCTACCGGTTGCTGCGCCGTAGCGAACAGACTGCCACACAACAGGAAGGTCATTAGCTGTTTCTTCATTTGATAAATATATTTTAGTTGATAATTAATTGATTCATACTTACCAGATCACGATCTCATCCGTGAAGATGAAACCCTTATTTGCCTCTTTTGCCTTGATACGGATATAACGGGCTTTCCAATCGCCGTTAAACGTATATTCCTGAAAAGACAGGTCTTTATCCGTATTGGATATCGTAGTAGGGATAACTCCCTGCGAGATATAGCTCTCCCCGTCTTCCGATGTCAGCAACTCCACCTCTCCCGGTTGGTACACGCCCGGGCCGATCAATTGCATAAAGCGGGACGATACCTTATGGATATCCGTCACCTCGCCCATGTCCACCACGCAATCCAAGTCATTCAAATAACCCTGCCAACGACCGTCCAGATAAGTCAAGCCTCCCCTGTAGCCGTCCAGCAAGGCGTTCATGCCACCCGCCATATAACCGCTATACAGCTTACTATTATAATGTATAGGCTTATTGATACCCCGGTGATAATCCACCTTCTTCTCGGTAGGCGTTCCTTGAAGCTGCCCGTCACGGAAGATAGCGGCCTTGATATCAGCGGAGTCTTTCACCACGATCGGGCCGTTATAGACCCGGGAAGAGGCGGCGGGAATAGAGCCGTCTGTCGTGTAACGTATCTCCGCCGGATATTTCTCCGCATCCAACATGACCTTGATCTCTCGCCGCAAGGTATCTACCTCCATCGTGGTCTCGATCTCGTCCGAGAGCGTGAACGTATTGATACCCATCCGTTGCAGAACCGGGATATTCGCGTTCATACGAGGCTTAAAATCCTCCCAACTACGATCCTCTTGCGGAGTCCATCCGATCTCGGCGACCGCCAAGGCACGAGGGAACATCATATACTCCAGATGCTTCTCATCCTTGATATACTCCGTCCATGTATTCGCCTGTACCCCTAGGATATGCTTACTTTCCTCGGCAGTCAACGAATCCACAGGCACTGGATTATAACTGTACGCCCGCTTGATCGGCGTATAACCGCCGATGGCATACGGCTGTGTCTTCGGATCGGCTTGATAGAAATCGAAATACATATAACCACCCGGTGTCATGACCACGTCGTGTCCCATGCGAGCGGACTTGATTCCCCCTTCCTCGCCCCGCCAAGACATGACGGTAGCCTCCGGAGCCAAACCCCCTTCCAGAATCTCATCCCAACCGATCAATTTGCGGCCTTTGGAAATCAGGAATTCCTCGGCACGATGAATCATATAGCTCTGCAACTCATCCACGTCCTTCATCCCATTCCGGCGCATCAAGCCTTGACATTTCGGGCAGGTCTTCCAAGCTCCCTTCCCGGCCTCGTCTCCCCCGATATGGATATATTCGGAAGGGAACAACTCGATCACCTCGGACAATACATCCTCCATGAACGTAAACGATTTCTCGTTGCCGATGCAGAAATCACCCGTCGTATAAGGTTTGCCGGCACAACTCAACTCCGGGTACGCCACGAACACCTCGTCCGAATGCCCCGGGAATTCGATTTCCGGTATTATATTAATATGCCGAGCCGTAGCGTAATCCACGATCTCACGGATATCTTCTTTCGTAAAATAACCGCCATATGCCCCCGGAGTTCCTTCCGGCAGATACTTGCGATCCTTTCCATCCCACCATTTCTGCCAATCGGATTCCGTACGGAAAGCCACGTCCGTAGTCAGTTTCGGGTATTTATCCATCTGGATACGCCAACCACCGGCATCCGTCAAATGCATATGAAGCGTATTCAATTTATAATAAGACATGACGTTCAATAACTTCATCACCTCCTCTTTCGGGAAGAAATGACGGGAGACATCCAGATGCAAGCCACGAT
>JAEWQV010000039.1 GCA_023399055.1 Bacillota bacterium
TACCAAAACCGTGACAGTGCGGAAGTCATCGGTAAAATTTTGAAATGCCGGTACTCTATCGTCCAACCACATTCAGGGGTACAACAGAAAAAAACGGGTTCTTTCCTATTGTCCCCCAATATGGAAAAGTGCATAGGAAAATTGAAGCCTGTCAGCAAATAATCCAAGCGTAACGGTGTGTACGACAACGTTTTTGGGAGTTCTTATTTGGCATGTTCCAAACAAGAGCTCCCACACATCAAAATATGTGGGCTATTCACTATACCACCATCCTTTCCCTTATCAACGAAATATTATCACGCACCAAATTCAGAATCCGGTCATGATAGACTGACAATTGGTTAGATTTTCCCCGACACTGGCACACCTCCATCCTGCTAAGCGAGAATTCCACTGTCTCCATACGTTTCCCATCCACCGTTGCCGACATTATTAATGAATCCTCCCTCTTATAATAGGCGTTGCTGAATACACAATGATGCAGTAACTTTCCCTCTTTGTAAAAGTCCGAAAGGCTTTCCAATACCCGAACCGTAATATTTCCGTCCACAAACGAGAGATTAAAAAAATGTGATTTGGCAGAAATATAATCTTTTTCATCTTTTTCTGAATACACTTTCTTACATTTTCCCATTACCCAATCATGCGCTTCTTCCACATTTAACGGACACAAATAATGAGGATTTCTCGCATCTAATTTGTTTTCTATCAACATATCTACATAGTCTAACCACAAGTCCACATCATGTACCATATAGTTATGCCGTAAACAGATTCTTATGTACACCCAATACTTATCCATACTATATTTTCTCTCTAAAAACCTCAAAAACAGATTTATCTGCCCTGACTTATATAATATCTCCATCCGATTATCTGTTAATAATGTCGCACAGAAAGAAGTCGGACAAATATCATAAAAGGCACCCTTAAATCCATTCCTCGTAAGTTCGGGTATCACTTTCATTCTCGGATAGATGACTGCCGGGCAAATATCATAAATACGGTCATGATACATATTCCGTTTACGCAATTCTAAAGCACTTCCATATATCCATGCGTCGTAATAAAACATAGACATGCTCCGCAACAAAGACAGCGTTTCCGTCTTTCCCTCTTTGTTCATCCAACACTGCACCGCCTCAATTATAAAGTAACTTGCCGGAAATCCTTTTTTCAGCCGGCAGTCCACCATAAAAAAACGGATAACTTGATATTGCTTGTATGTAGTTATCACACAAAAATATTCTTTATATATAGCCGTCCTTTTTCTACTATCCTCCAATTTCAGATCCATACCGCAATGAGGACATTGACAGTCTTTCTTATCTTCCTTATCCCGCCACGTATGCCCACACTCCAAACAAAAACAATACCCTTTTGCATCACGCTTGAAATAATGTACAAAGCAATGTTTATAGGCATAACGCTTTTGAGCCTCTGAAACGGGAGCTAATTTCTTGCTCCCATTCACGATTTCCATTTGTAATTTTGTCTTGGGTTTCATATCAAAAAAGAGTTAACTGGGTTTGTACTTCGATGTTATTCTCACGTTTAGCTTGCTGACGCTTTTTCAATTTCGCCAATTCTTCCTCTTGCAATTTTTTGATAGCAGCCTCACGAGCCGATTTCTTTTCTTCCTCTGACAATTCAACATGATGATTTACAACCACATTACATTTCAATGGGCTACCCACCTCAATGTTATCTTCCTGATAATAGTGCAATGCCATGCAAAAAATTTCATCATCACTAAAACCACAGCAACCGCTTTTCTTCACTTGGTTTAAAATATAGGTAATGCAATCATCTATATTCTTTGTAGTTTTTTGATAGACCGGAGCAAACAGACTATCTACCGCTGCCATATTATCAAGGTATGCCTTGATGGTACTCTTAAATTGTTCTGACACTTTCATAGTATATCATTTTTAGATTTCATTTCACAATAAGCCAATTTCACTAGGAACAAGGAGAATAAGCAGATGAGAGCCAATAACGTAACCGACACAGCCTTTATCGGACTTGACGTCATTACCGCCCCGACAAACATAGCCACTGCACAAAGGGCGATGATGACCGAAAAAACAAATTGAATGTTTTGCATATACTTCTGTTACTTAATTTGTACGTTAAACTTCTGATTTTATGCTTCAGCTAGATTTAAAGACCTTTTTTTAAAACCCCTTTCCGGGATGGCCTTTTCTTTCTGCCGACTTTTTTTTTGAGCTTTCATGCCCCATCTGAGTTTATGAGCCTTTTTTTACGGCACACATCAACAAGGAAAGAGGGATTGAGAAAAGTTTTGGACGACAAAAATGTTGGGGACAGCGAAGCCGTCCGGCGTTATTTTTTTCGGAACAAAGGGCGAAGACCGGAACTCTTTCGTATCCATCCACCGAAATAAATTTGCCGTTCAAAAACAAAGGCTCTCAGATGGAGCTATGAAAAACGCACATAAGGGGAGGCAGAAAACAAGGAAAAGGGCAGAACGGAAAGTAAAACAAGCCATACGGCTCTGCTGGCAAAGACGTATTCCTATCTACCTGCCACTCGTGGCAGGGGAAAAGGGTTAACAACGGACTGCCGGGACAAACGGTAAAAGGAAGGGGGTGCAAAACGGAAGAAGAAGGTTGTTTCGGCATGGCCGAAGCCCCGGATGATGACTATTGCAATCCTGCCCACGTTTGGAATTTCTCTTTTCGGGTTTACCCATAATCAGCCGCACAGCGGATGACTACGGGCAAACCTGGAATGAGAACAGTCATTCCGCTGAAGGGGAGGGTGGGAAAAAATCTGCGTGAACGCAAAAATGCTCTTGGATATGTAGCAAAAAAAGCGGCACTAGGCCGCTTCAATCACTTGGTGGCTTTTTTCTTTTTAGATGCAGCCCTCTTCTTAGGCTGATCCGGTTTTTCTTCTTCTTTTTCCGGAGTAGGATAAAACTTGGTGGCCACCATAATGATGCGGTTACGCTTCTCCCCTCTTTTTGAATCCGTCCATTCTTCCGGCTTGAAGTAGCCTTCAACGGTAATCAGTTCACCTTTTTTCAATACATCGAAGGAATCCACTGCTTCATTCTTTCTCCAGGCTTCAATCCCCATGAAAGCGGAAACATAAGAGGTTTCTTCACCTGCCTTGTCTGCACGGCTGACTGCGATAGAAAAGCGTGCTACGCTTGCTGTTTCAAAACTACGGATTTCTGCATCCTTACCAATAAAACCTGTTACTGCAAATGAATTTTCAATCTTTTTCATATCTCTGATTTTTTAGAAGTTAATTAATCAATTTTACAGTGCAATAACAGATTGTTGACTTGGGGGTACACCATGAAAAAAGGGATAAATACGCTTTTTATTGTGGAAAAAAGGAAGATTTATCCCTTGTTTATTGGTTAAGATGGCAACAAATAATTGGAGTTAAATACACTTTTTATGCAAGGCAAAAAAGGAAGATTTCAGCCAAATAACAACGTGATATTTGTGAATCGTCCCCTTATCCCCGTAAAAGGGGTTAGCAACAATCTATATATGCAACGGAAAATGATTTGACTTCCCTAAAAAATGATATGAAAAAGAC
>JAEWQV010000002.1 GCA_023399055.1 Bacillota bacterium
CTTGCATTAATACGATTAAGTATATTACTAATTATTTTATTCAGTAAAGAATTATTGCCTCCGTCACTAGAATAATTATATTCATTATTTACAGATGCTAGCTGTGCCTCTTGCATCTCTTGAACAGATTGAACTCCATAAATAGTCAGATGAAATGATATACTAATTACACAAAGGAACAGTAATAAATATATGACAAGTTTATATACTAATTTGTTTTCTGTCTTCATTACTGTCCTCCTTACCTTTGATAGGGTAATTGTAATGCAATATAATATACTAATCAAGCAATTTCTTATAAATTCCAATTCGAACTACTAATCTAGAAGGTTATTTGCTGAAACTACATAAATAATAGTGTACGCAATCTAGAATAGCATATTATCTACACTTTCTAATAATGTGTACACTCTGATTCTAATTTTATAAATGAATTTCAGTTTTTATATGTATAAGTTAGTCAAATAAATGTGATGAATCTACAAAAAAGCTCTATGAAAGTGCAAATTTTCAACTTAGAGAGGATGGAATCGAAAATACGAAGGCCCATGCGGTGCATGGATCCTTCGTATTCTTGATGTGGGGATGATGCAAAAGCGTCGCAGACCCTTCGGAGAGCGAGCAGGGCAGTTGTCAAACTGCCCTAGTGACGATGCACATATCAGTGCAACATAAAATCCCATGAAAATCAAGGGATTTCGTAAGCACGATACGAGATTCGAATCCGCGACCCTCTCCTGGGTAAGGCGATTTGTTATCTGTTTATGGCAGATAACGACCATTCCAAAATGAATCAATATATTCTATTATCTCATCATCTTGAAGCGTTTGAGCAATGTAGTCATACCATTTACTACCTACAGGAGGAATGGTTCTATACTCGATCGTTTCATCGTCCTGAGATATACGCTCTTCATGCTCGAAGTTTTGCAATTCATTCACATATGCGAAAAACCCCGACACACTATTAATATACTTAAATTCTTCTTTTTGCCGAATTTCAACCTTCTCCATAACTGCTTCAATGGTTCGCCGCCTCATCTCGTCGTCCATTCGGTCAAAAGTGCTGTTGCAAGCTAAAAAGATCTCTTTAGAAAGGATTTCCCTCTCCCGTGTAGACGTTTCAACATTATATTCAAATTGTTGCTTACTATCTTCAAATGAACGCATCTGCATGAACTCACTTTTTATATAGCTTTCCAGCAATACCTTTGCGAAATCCTCTCTTGTACGCATTTCGTCAACAGCATTAAACCATGAGGATATGGTTTCTATGTAATACGACGGAAAATCATAAGCATTCGGAGGGTACTTTGGCATTCGCCCTACAAGTTGTACAAGATCCTCTGTTGCGGCTTGTTCCAGTGCTTCCTGCGGGATATAAAATCTAACACTCTCATAAGCCTCTTTATAATCTTCCTGATCGCGATAGGAGTAATCATTCAGGCTAAAAGGATAATCAAGATACCCCTTCGACAGCCACTCTTTGGCAGAATGTATAAGCCCCAGGTATTCTTCTACATTGGGATCATTAAAATACGTCGGAACCGGTTCAATGGACGGTTTTATGGTTTCATATTTCGTTGGCGTAATACAATCATTTTCCGAATGAGAATCGGCGTTGGTATCTTTTTCTGATAGGGGATCAGCAACGCCTTTACAGGCAGTCATGATTGCCATAAAAACAATGACAGAGGTTGTTAGGAGTTTTTTCTTTTTCATGATACTTACCAGGTATAATAATCAATTATACTTCCGCTATTATAATACGGGCAATCACGCATATTGTGACTTATCATAGGACCAGCCGCCCATTTTGAAGTCATCAAATGTTCCGGACCGCTTGGAACATACCCAATATTAGTCATTGTTATAATACCGGAATGTGCACCCCAGGTTGCTATACAGCCAGTAGAGGGACTGCTAATTTTTGTGTAATATCTGTCACTTGTGAAAGAGGAAATGAGACTGAGCCACATATTTTGGTAATTCATATTTGTAGTGCTTGCAACACCGGGATACTGCCTGCTTAACCATGCAAAGGAATGACAATTAAATGTCTTGGAGGCTAATGATACAAGAGATGCAGAGGAGTATGCTGTAATTAAAGATGCCCATTCGCTATAGGAGCTTGTTTGAATATTAGGGTTAAGTATTACATAAGCCGTATTACCGCCCGGAGTTGTAATTGGGTAATTACTATTATATACTGCAGGAATGGATTGGGCAGAAATGGATATTAGAGAAGAATCCTGCGACCCTGTGTCAATAGACAGGCTCGACAGCTTCTCCAGTATGCAATCTTTCAAAGCATTATTCTCTTTCGCTTCAGTCATATAGACAAGTAGCTTTGCGGGGTTAACATCATCAAAATATGGGGAGTCAATCTTTTCACCTAGTTTATCTATGTAGGATTTTGTGAATTTTTCCATATTGCTCGTGCTTTTATTTGTTTCAATTAAGTCATAAATAAGCATTTCCAAGATGTCTATTGAGTTATAGACAGCACCATCAGCTAATACGATAGGTATGTAATCCTTATCCCTGATAATTCTGTTAAATTCGTCGACAAAATTATCTTTGCTCAAACTATCCCAATCCATAATCTTTTCACTTGGGATCGCATAGTTATCATATGCTTCGATAAGTTTAGAGAACGCATCTTCTCTTAAAAGTAGTTCCGAAAATCCGTTAAAGTATGGCTTGATAACTTGATAACCCTCCTTTACTGTTCGATATGCGTGAAGATAGGGTAAAAGTGGATACTCCAATATTAGACTTATTAATTCCTCGGTTGAAATCGTTTTTAAGATTTTATCGGGTATTTGAGTTGCCGCTCGAATCTGATCTTGAGTCCCTATCAAGTACCCATTCTCATGTCTGAGTGATTCCGGAAAACCGTAACTACCATCTGATTTAACCCAATCAATGCTATAGTTTATACTTGTTTCGCCCTCTGTTGTCATCGCTTCTGCTTTGGCGCCAGCTGCTAAGTTAATACACATTGCAAAGAGAAGTGCAATTGTTAAATATAGACCTGTGAATTTGTTGACTCGTTTATATTTCTTCATGAACGTGTCCTCCTTAAATCTCCTTATGGATATTAATACCAATATCCTAAAGAAATTGTATAATTAAATAGAAGCAATAGTCAACATAAAAGTAAAAAAATGTATATCTAAGTTTGAAATATTGATAAAACCTTGTAACAGCAAAGGTGTTTTTAAATGAACATTTCTATCAAATCAACTAAGTCTGGAAAGAACCTATTCATCGCTTACTTCAATTTCGGACAAAAAAATAAGCTTATCCTTTTGGATAAACTTATTTTTTAATTAAGCGCGAGACGGGATTCGAACCCGCGACCCTCGCCTTGGCAAGGCGATACTCCACCACTGAGCCACTCGCGCGCATTTCATAATTTAATCGGTGCAAGAGATATAATAAAATATACAGAGACTTTTGTCAACACTTTTTTAATAAATTTTAATTAATAATTTTAAAACATTAGTTGACATAATAATATAAATAAATAACACCTTATGCAAGACGGAATGACAACATTTCATTGTCAAGAAGTAGAAGAGCACTGGAGGCATATTGATTTTAATCAATATGTCACCTAGTGCTTTTTAAGTTATATAATCTATAATTATAGTTTAATTACATTCTTACCGTATTCCTGATTTAAAATTTGACCCATGGAATTATAAATAGCAGAACAGCCACAGAAAATACCAACGTAGCCTGCAATTGTATGTACAGTCTCAGAGCCTGTGAAATTAGCAAGTGAGAGAAGTATAAATAATATGGTAAGTGAACCGAAGACTACCTGAGTTGCTCTATTATGTTTCAAAGTACCAATGAACATAAAGCAGGTGAATACGCCCCAAAGTCCTAAATAAAAGCCCATGCTGTTTGCATCCGCTGCTTCAATTCCTTTAAAGGGATTCATCCAGATCAGGATTAATGACCACCAGAAGAAGCCGTAAGCGGTAAATGCAGTAGCACCAAAGGTATTGTTTTTCTTAAACTCCATAATTCCAGCGATAATCTGTGCTGCACCACCCAAGGCAAAGCCCATGGCAACGATAACAATGGAAAGTGGAATAAATCCTGCATTATGGATATTTAACAGGCAGGTAGTCATACCAAAACCTAGAAGTCCAAGGGGTGCAGGATTCGCAATAGTTGATTTTTCTAATTGAGTTGACATAAATTCATGTCCTTTCTAATGAAGTATTGGCGTAAAAAACGCCTTGGCTATACTAACACTTTTCAAAGAGTTATTCAATAGAATAAATAGTAATGTTAGCAAAATACTTCAAAAAACATGAATGATTAAAAAAAAGGAACTTAACAGTTCCCTTTTCCGTCAATGGAGCAGGCAATTACAGAACTGTCTGCCTGACTTTTCTCAAATTCTATAATATCAGAGAGTTCAAAAGTCTTTGTACCATCCTCAAGAATGAAAAATGGGATACCAATTCTGCCACCTTCTTTTACTGGAACGAAGATAGGATCATTGTCACGATAAGATAAAAACTCCTTAAGCGTAGTGGTAGTTGCTGTGATGTTTCGATAATCAAATTGGATGCCTCTGTGACTGCTTAATAGTTCCTTAGCTTCTACGCAATCAGGACAGATTTCTGAACCATACATAATAATCTTCATAATAATTCATCCTTTCAATTAGTTTTATTAGTATTGTCTACGTAGCTAACATATTATAAATGTTATTTGATTATAACTTAGTTGCCATATTATTGCTATAGCAAGTAAACACATTTTTATCTTTGTAAAACTAACTTCATATTCCAATATCTTCGCCATGAAAAATATTAATTATGAAGTTGAAAAATATAAAATAAAAAGCTGCATAATCGTATGGCGACGACTATACAGCATTTTATTGATTGTTGAATAAAAGATATTGTTCTCTTGTAGGATACATTTCTATTATGAGCCTATTGTGCTCCGAATATTTTATGTACATCAGCAAGTACAATGTAACATATTTGAAAATGAAAGTCAATATCATTTAGTGATATTTTTGTTTTTGTTAAATTTTTATTCTACAATCGCATCTACGTCACAAATGACTGTACACAACTATGAGAACTCACTTAGCGTGGTTTTTCCAATTACAGTTCTGTAATGCCATTTATAAAACTAATATAATAGCTTCAATCTAATTTTACTAGTTAAAAATTATATGATAATATTAAAAAAGAGTATTGACTTTGACGCCGTGTCGCACCTTAGACTGATATCGAAAGGAGGAGTTACCATGGAACTTCAAACAATATCAGAGGTATCAAAAAGCTTCCAGATCTCAACACGCACACTGCGTTATTATGAGCAAATCGGGTTATTAAAAAGCTGCAAGAAAGAAGATTATGCGTATCGCACCTATGACGATAGGGCAATTACGAGGCTTCAACAAATTATTGTGCTTAGAAAGCTGCGCATTCCTTTAAAACATATTATCATTCTACTGGATAATGACAACACGAAGGAGATGATACGTGTTTTAAATGAACAGTTAACTGAAGTCAAGGAGGAAATCACAGTTTTATCTACAATCCGATCAATATTAGGCGTGTTTCTGGAACGCTTAAAGAAAATTACATCTCTTGAGTTAAAGCAAACGTTACTAGATGATATTTCTATTCTTGATATTGTTGAATCCTTATCTGTAAGTAAAACAACATTAAAGGAGGAAAAATCAATGAATGAATTTAATTTAGAAAATGCTAAACCCAGAAAATTAACGGATAAAGAGGTACGTATCACTTATCTGCCACCAATGACGGTTGCTGCTTTGCATTCTATGGGAAGTACAGCAGAACAAAAAGGAGCAGCACCAATCAAAGAGTTTATCGAAAGAAATGAGTTGGTGAAGCGATTTCCTCAGATGAGACATCTTGGATTTAACCATCCTAACGGGGTAAAGCCAGATGGAAGTGATCATGGTTATGAAAGATGGATTACCATACCAGAAGACTTAGAAGTTACAGCACCCTTCGTTAAAAAGCACTTTGAAGGTGGCCTTTTTGCAGCACATATGATACCTATGGGAGCCTTTGAAGAGTGGGAACTTCTATACAATTGGGGAGTAAGTAGTGATAAATACGATATTGTAGCAGGAGATCCAGAGTGTATGTATGGCTCATTGGAAGAGCATCTGAACTTTATCAATATGTATGATCTTGAGGGTGATGACTCATCCATGCAGTTAGATTTATTGCTTCCTATTCGTGTAAAAGAAAATAACTATTAAAATCTGAAAGAAGCACGCGTAAAAAAGAGATCCAACCCATTGGGAGGATCTCTTTTCATGATAATAAATTATTGTGCAGATAATAGTAGCAATGCTCTTTTGTAAAGTGGGTCAAACTCACAACCACAGCTGCCACATTCGGTGTCAGCTACTTCAACTGCAGCTATTAACTGGGCTGTAATTGACTCAGATAAATTTTCTTCATAAGCTGTATTCAGCCAAGCTTTTGATGGAGCATCAATGACATCCCATCCAGAGTCAGCAAACTTACTTATAATTGAAATTAATTCATCCTCTTGCCTAATCATAGTAATAATCACTCCTTCCTCAAGGTAATAAATATAAAAACTTAATTATAAATTCATAGGTGGAAAATGCGTTTTGTTATAATATTAATCATAATTCGTTATTGCTTTTTTAGTAGCAAACGTATGCCGAAATATATAATCAATATTCCGACACCTACATTCAAGATTTGTATTATGATAGGTGACAGAAATCCACTAATCAAAGTGCCAAGCAATGCAACAAAGGATAAGAAGCATAGAGTTGATAATATACAACCTATACCAAAGTATAAAAGCTGTAGTTTATTATACTTATTTTCAATTACCTGTGAGGAAAATACTCCACTCCAAAATATAATCGTAAGTGGATTAGAAGCTGTTAGCAATAAACCTTGAACAAAGATACTCTGTTTACTTACATTTGTAAAAAAGGTGATGTTAGGTAATAAAGTAAAGTTAAATGAACCAGCAATCATATTTGCTCCAAAAAGGAGGAGTATGATACTTCCTAATATCTTTATAATTAATTTCACTTTATTTTTATTAATAATTGCAGCAACGCCTAGACCAGATAAAGCTATAAAAAGAAGATCCACCAAAGTAATGGCTAAAACAAGTGATAGTCCGACAATGAGACCATAGGTAGCAGAAGAGTTAAATACCATCAAACACATAGGACCCACTGCTAGTTGCAAAAGCATGCCAAATTTAAAACCTTTATAGATCATTTATCCTCCGTGAAGTTTACATTAAAAATTTTTCTGTTATATTATATAATTTATATAATAATACCATATTTTAGAAATTAGTAAACATAATTTTGCCAAAAAAGTAATCCTTTAATTAACATATATTGAGGAATAAGATTGATTAACAGAAACTAACAACCATGATTTAAAAAAACAGATCCCTTTAAAGACAAGGGATCTGAAGGATGAAATCTAAATGTTCTATTTTGATTTTTTACTTACGGGTATCCATACTTCACAGAAAAGGTTGCCTTCACTATTATCAGGGTAAAGTTCAAAATCTGTATCATCTAACATTTCATACTCTGAAGCTGGAAGAAATTCTTTGTAAATTCGATCCCAGGTCTCACCAATGCACTCGCCGTTGTCACCAATACAAGGGAAAACAGCCCATAAAGTAGGTTTAACTTCATAAAGTTTATATCCACTTGGAATACTGCCACCATCGTGTATCATCCCAATCCCATATTCAAAGAATTGACTTTCCTTTGAAATAGGAGAGCATGCTCCGTAAATATCTGGATGTTTGGAATGCTTACGAAGCTGTGTAAACACACCTTCCTCTCCACTTCTTTTCCAAAAATCAGGTATCTCGTTATTGTTGTCTTCCTTAATACTTTCAATCCTGAAGCTCTCAACCTTTGCAATCAACGTAAAGGGTTCTCTTTCAACAATTTTGTAATCCATCATAGTACCACCTTCCACAATTAATTTTAATATGAGGCGGTTGTATAATTTTAACTGCATACCGGAGCGTTTTGCCACGCTAGGTGTTACACCATGAAACCTGGAAAATGCCTTTGTAAAGCTCTCGGGCGAATCATACCCATATTTATATGCGATGTCGATAACCTTGGCAGTTGAGAAACTAAGCTCCTGTGCTGCCAGTGACATACGTCGATTACGGATATAATCATTTGGAGTTATTCCTGTAATCATACTGAAGGTTTTGTGAAAATGGTAGCTGGACATGTATACCTGCCGTGCTACATCCTCATAATTAATATCCTCCAATAGATGTTCTTCCATATATTCGATTGCCTTTTGAATACTTGTTATGCAGTCCATAATTATCACCTCAAATATATTGTAAAGGGTTGCAATATATTTTTCCTAATTTACTTTGTTCGATTTTGTCCAGTTTACATTGCTATTAATTATAGCGAAATTATCGTAAATAATAAATTACTATTTTACTATACGATATTAATCAGTGCTATTATGCCAAGCTTCCTGTTCTTCAAAATATTCCTTCAGACCACCTACCGCTACGGCAGGAACATACGCCACTGCATAAGTATGATCGGCAGTTTTCTTATAAAAAGAATAGAAAGGAATAACATATTTGCCAAAAACATCATCTCTGTAGATAATCTCAACATCATCATAATCTTCAAAGTCTACTGCATTATTGTGAAGCATACAGAAGGAACATACATGACCAGCAAAAATGTAGCCTTTATGGAGATATCCTTCTGCTTCTTCCAATGTAATAATAGATGTATCTTCTGGGAAAGCGCGCTCCAGATTAGGTTCTGTATAATAAATTCCTACCAGTTTAAGCGCTTTATTATTAATAGAATTACTAAAATAGAAGCTAAACTTGTTTAGATATTGGTTATACATTCTTTGACTAATATTACTGGAAGGCTCAAATGCCTCAACAAATAGCGAGACGTATCCATCTCCTAAGTAATCTTGATTACGAATAATATTCTGAAATTCAAAATTAGTATTAAATAATTTATTAGCAAAGGAAAGTACTCCCGACAATTTGCTTTTAATGGATTCGTCACTTTCCTCAAGAGTTATAGCTATTTCTTTACCGGATAATCTAAAATTATCTTTTACCAGAGGATTTATGTTCCAGATACGATAAGTTATAGAGTTTTCGTCCGAGGAATCCATCCAGATTTTATATTCTTCGGATATCAAATCGGCGGAATAATAGTGGTATTTAGTGTTTTTTATTATATTGCTATCTATTATAGTATAAGGATTGACATTGGGATTTGTAGAATCAACTTTAATATCATTTTCTCCAGGTATAAAGTTAATATCTAAGTTATTCTTCGCATTATTAATAACAGCTTGAAGTCTTTCTTGAAAATATATATCATAGTTTTCTATATTCCCAGGTTGGTAGACCGTAAGAGAGTCGGCATCATAGTTACTCTTTACAGGTGAATTCATAAGGTCATTTAAAGATTCCGCCTTCATAGTAAAGTAAGCCTTGGTGGAGGAACCTTCTCCGAATATAAGGGCATTATTATTTAGAGATACAATATCACTGGCAAAGATTTGGGTGCTTTCCGGTAAGATAGTTTCACGTTTATTCATAATGATACTAATTACTAATACGATAATCAGCGGCAAACATAAACCGGCCGCCAGTATGGTATACCATCTCTGATAAACTGGTTTATGAATTGTTTTTTGCTCGATAAGGATTGCATTATTTGCCTCTTCTATTATATCATCGCTTATATTGTTAATTTCCTTATATAATTCTTTTCCACTCATAGATAATAACCTTCTTCCTCCAAATATAATTTCAACTTGTTTCTGGTTCTGAAAAGAGAAGATTTGACCTTACTTTCACTCATATGAAAGCGGACTGCGATAAATTTGATGGGATTTGTATGCCAATAACGAAGTACAAATAAGATACGAGACTCTTGATCAATACTACGTAAAAATGTATTAATAAGCTCACTAAGCTGACCTTCCGAATAATGATCCTCTAGGTCAAAGCCGCCTGGGATACATTCTTCAAGTTCATTGTAGACGAGTTCTAGATTACGATTACGTTTTTTCGCGGTATAATACTCATATTTTTGCAATGCAAGATTGCGTACAATTTTACCCAGATAAGCAGGCAGAGGATCTGGCTCCTTAGGGGGTATAGAATTCCAGGTTCGAAGGTAGGTATCATTTTCACATTCTTCAGCGTCCTCTTTACTATTTAGAATGTTAAAAGCAATATGATAGCATAACCTACCATACTTGGCTTTCGTTTCCTTGATTGCAGCTTCAGAACGCTTGAAATACAATTCTATTATTTGGCTGTCCTCCATCACTTAATCTCCTCTGTTTATTGAAAGCTTTCATCTATATAATCGGAAAAAGTTGTATTGGTTGCAGAAAGATATGAAATAATTGTTATTTGAAAATAGCATAGTTTAGAAAAATAATCATTTTAATCTGATTGACTACATTATAAAACAATACTATATTATTTGTAAAATAATACAAGTAAGGCAGGCAACCAAGGGTAGCAAAAATGTATATAGATGGTTGGTTGTCTGTGGTAAGGTTTTCATATATTCTAGTATCTATGAAACAATGAGGAAGATGAGTTAAAAAAGCACTTTCACATGGAATGATTCTGCTTTGCAGTAATATTCAGCATAATTAAGATAGCCATAGAGCTAAAAGGAGATTAAGAATGAGCGTCGCAGAAAACCTAATAGAATTAAGAAGAGCAAAGGGATTGTCCCAAGAAGAGCTGGCGGAGTATTTGGCGGTTTCTAGACAAGCAATTGGAAAGTGGGAGAGCGGAAACTCCCTACCAGAAGTCGAGAAATTAATCCAGTTAAGTGATTTCTACAAAGTGTCATTGGACCGGTTAATTAGAGACAAAGAGGCTTGCAATAAGCAATTTGGAAATGAAAATAAGGTTAATAATCAGAAGATAATTAGTTTCTTGTTAAAGGCTAAAAAAGCAACCTATGCTGCATCTGGAAATGAGACTTCTTCCTCGCGAACAAATTCTCATGACCTTGAATTTAGTGAGGATGAATTACACTATTATGATACCTATCTTGGTGGAGAACGCTTCGGTGGGGAAGAAGCTATATGGATTGTGGATAAACCCTTCTGGTGTATGAATTATTGTGGAAGAGTTATTGGAGAAAACTTTAATGGAGATGTATTAAAAAATGCCTTAGCAAATGTTCCAGCGGATAGTCCTTATCGTGGACCAGCTTTCTTTCAGGAGGGGGATTATACTTATCATTGTAAGGCGGATGGTGCTTTTGAATGGTATCAGGGGTATGAAGAAATTCTTTATAAAGGAAATAGAATCTATGAGTGTTATTTTCACGGAGGTATTATCATATAGGGTTCATGCCTTTGTGTGAATAAGAAGTATTGTTTGTGGTCTTTTCTTATATAAATATTTATTAGTTATCCATATAGAATTTATTTATGATATTTAGTGTTATCTGCTTGGCATCTGCACCTTTTACACGGCTTTTCGTAGCATCATTAAGATGAACAGCAAAATAATGCGTTTCGTTATTAGCTTCAAAAAAGCCAACATACCAAGAGTTATTATTAATACCAGCACCAGTCTTGCCATACAATTCAATGCCGTCGTTATTATCAGCTTTCATAATGTGTTTTAAGATCTCAATATCTTCTGCAGAATAGTTGGTCTTACCTTCAAATATTGAAGTAAGGATATTGACTTGTTCTGTAGGAGATATTTTTAAGGAAGATTCCAACCAAAAGCCATTTAAATCTGGCAATGAATTGGCATTACTTCCTTCCCAACTTGAAATATCACAGTTCCCATAGGATAAGGCATCAAGTTGTTCCTGGACAGATTCCCTACCTACTTTATCAATGACCTTACGATAATACCAAATACATGAATACTGAAAGGCTTCTTTAAGCGTCACATCAGAATTCCATTCAGTAACAGGATAGGTAGTTCCACTATAACCCAATTTAGAATCTTCGGAATCAATAACATTATTCTGTAAGCCCATTAGGGTAGATATTATTTTAAAGGTAGAACAGGGTGTTGTTTGAACATTACACATTTCCTCATTATAAATGTTGTATTCATTTTCATTTACATTGTAGATAACAGCACACCCGTTAAAACCATCAAAACACTCCTCGTAATCACGAGTTACCTCTGTGGGAGTTGTAGTATATGATAATTCCTCTTGATTAATTGGTGTTGGAATAGCAGAAGCAGTTATAGTATTAGGTAAGTGCGTAGGCACAATAGTAGTAATCTTATCATTGGAGTTAACGGGATTTTTACTGTTACATCCAGAAAAGCTAAGTACAATGATGACGAGGAAAAGAGAATAGAATATATTCCTATATGCTTTATTAATTACTTTCATAATCATACAGTCTACCTTTCTAAGAATGATTAGTAATACATTTAAGTAAGCAATTTGTTATAGATAGTTAGTAACAGTTCTTAATACGTCTATAAAAGTGAAGAAAAAGGTTAGAATCCTGCAATAACATTAGTAAATGGTACAATAGTGTCGTTAACGTCATACATAGTGATTGATTCGCTATAGTCAGGTACAAAAGTTATGAAGGGTTTCGATGAATCTATCGTAATTGGTGGCAACTTTTTATTGCCAAATTCAATTCTACTAATCTTATCTTGGTTTAATGAAAAAATAACAGAATCTTGTTCTTTAGTAAATTGAACCGGACCCTCCTCTAGACCGATTAAACCACCACCTTCTCTAAAAAAGTAACCATAGGAAATACCAGGAGGATTAAGATAGATAGAATAAGTATATTCAAAAGTGTTCTTGTCATAAAAGAGTAAGGCGCCAAGGTTTTCATTAACTGATATAGCAACCTCCCAAGTTGGATCTATATGGTGACTCTTTCTGGCGTTTTTTTCTAAATCACCTTTTGATACGCCAATATTTCCATATGTAAGCAGAAGAATGGCTATGAGAGTAACACTGAATATAAATGGTAAATAGGGCTTTATTTTTTGCTTCAAGAAGAGCTCCCTTCTGTACTATTTTCTTTCCACTACAATAAGTGGAACCATCATTTCTTTTTCAGTCATTCCGGCATGAACGCCAACAAACAAATCAGTTTCTTCCTGTGAATTAAAGATTAAAAATGCTAGCTTATTGATTTCAGAAGATAATGTGAAAACTCTATCCTCAAAATCCTCCTTTACCGTTAAAATTGGTAAAGAAGGATTTGCAAAATGGTATAAAATTAATCAAACTTCAGAAATATAGCAGAAATATGCTTCATCCAATCCATTATCGTTCCCAAATTAAAATTGAATTCTCTGCGTATTTTTGAAAATCCTTCTCACTTAAAGATATTAATTGAGAATAATCACCGATTAGGTAATATATTGCGGTAATCGGATCATTTGCTTTAAGTTCTGATACTTGGGTACTGTTACTAATCATAACACCATTATCAATGGTAAACTGATAAGTACCCGGTATCTGTTTTTTTTCTATATGTTTTGACCAAAAGCTTTCCGTATAATAGATATATGCTACATTCTGTTTTTCACCATTAACGGTAATAACTTTTTCCATACCATAAGCCTTCGCATAATTGGAACCTTGATAAAAGACATCGATAGCACTATCGGAAGAAGGGAGACTAACCTCCAATAAACCTTCTTTATAGGCAATAGGTTTTTCAATAAGAACCGCTGCACTATACAGACCGGCTACAATTGCCAGAGTGGAAATTATAGTTCCGATGGCAATCAGGATTTTTCTATGCTTAATTCTTTTGTTTATCCTTTTTAATAGATCAGTTTTTTCTATATCTTGTTGCAGTGGAGATATAAGTTCAGAATCCTTACTCTGCATTTTATTGCGTATTACAGTACATTCCTCGCAACTTAAGAGATGTTCTTCAATTAGTAATTTACTTTCTTCGCTGCAAATATTATCACAGTACAAGGGCAGCAGGTCCCGCACGACATTACATTGATTATTCATTGTAACCTCCATTTTCTTCTTTTAATTTAAGCTTTGCCCGGTAGTAAGTGACTCTGGCCCAGCTTTCATTTTTTTGAAATAGTTCTCCGATTTCGCTAAAAGATAGTTCTCCAAATACTCGTAAAGTAAATACTTCTTTATAGGGCTCTGCAAGTATATGTAGTCTTTTATGAAGGATGAACGCAGTTTCCTTGTGAAGTAGCTTTAGTTCAAAAGGTGTCTCATTAGAAAACTCATTGAAATTTTCTAAGTGTTGTTTCTTTTGCTTTTCACAATGGGAAAAGTAGATGTTTTTAGCAATTTGGCATAACCATACCCGAAGTTTACAATCGCCTCGAAAGCTATCAATTTTCTGGAGAGCTCTAAAAAATGTTTCCTGGGCTATTTCTTCCGCAATCGCTTCATTATGACTTATTGCTAAAACATATCTATATACATCATCGAAATGAAGCATATAGATTTCATCAAAGTTCACATTCATCACCTCACTTTCAGGGATAAGACCGGTAATTTAAGTTTTCGTTACAAAGAACAAGCAATTAAATTTAAATAAGTATAACATATAAAAAGATCACCCTTGCAGGTAATCTTTTTTAGAAAAGAATATAATTAATCTGAGAGTAATCTAGTATCTGTAGTTTAAATCCCTGGTTTTTTTGCCATTCAACTTAATTAACTGTCGCCAGCCTAATTGAGCCATTATCTTATAAAGAAAGCGTGGAAAGTTAATGTTAGTATAAATATTATCAGAGCTAGACTTTTGTTCAATGTTCTTCGCCAATTGAGTAAAAGCCAAACCGACTGATTTCTTAGGTCCCTTTCCGAGTGGAACTCCACTCATAGAAAGTAAAGCTCCGCCACCACCGATTCCTACACCCATTCCCCATTTAAGTCCCATATGTCTGCACCAGTTATGTAAGATTTCCACTGCATTGGAATTTTGAATACCATCATAAAATCCGGAATTAACAATACAATATACGGTTATATTTTTGTTCGATAAACCAGATTGTTGTATTTTTTCAAGACAGGATAGCAGGTGGGAAGGTATACCGTCTACATATAATGGGAATGCAAAAACAAGAACATCAAAATCATTCAAGGCAAGTAGTGCGTCCTCGGAGGGTTGTGGCTTATTGAATTGATAATCTGTATAAGTCACATCATTATTTAAGCAGGTTTTCAATTCCTTTAGAATTTGTCCGCTTGTACTATCTTTTGATTTTGGACTACCATTTATCATTGCTATTTTCATAGGTTTACACCTCTTAATTCCTCTAAACTTTGAAAGAAAGCAAGCTTTCCAATTTCACCATCATAATTTATCACATTTGCTTGCATGAGTCGTTTGGCTGTTTCTTTCTCTTCAGGAAGAATATCTTCACCATAATAATAAGCTGATAGCTTAATCTTATTGGAATACCTTCTTTTATGATGCATTTCACCATTTCTAATCGTAAAATCGGGATGTATGTAGGATATCGCTCTATCTAAAACATTTTTCACAAAAGGACTAGCACTTCCATATGTACATTTGCTTACAAGGATTAGTTCAGTACACTTACTAAAATATTTACCCATTTCTTCAAAACCATCAGTAATGACGCATTTACCGGGGGTTTTAATCCAGCACCCAAAGCATCCAATGCAATTGCGTATTTTATCATTGTTAGTGATAACCATATCCTCTGAATTCGTTTTTAAAAATGAGGCATCTGTATCCGTAATTATTAACCTCAAAGGGATTTCCTCCTAACATATTTTGTATTCTGTTCTTTTAAGGCAATTATATAACCAGGAACGAAAGAATAATACTTAAATCTTCATTAGAAAAGATAATGGTAAGATATGACTTATAAAGTAATCCAATATCTCTGCTCTAGAATTCCATTAACCTCAAGTTCATTTTCTAATATCCCACCATTATTCATAATGGTTTTCGCAGAGCCAATGTTGGTTCTTTCACACACCATTAATACTTTATCAAGACCTAATTTTCTGCACTCCTCCAAAGCTAGTTCAATCATTTTTGTCGCATAACCTTTTCTTCTTTCAGAAGGTCTTACCCCATCACCAATATGACCTCCATTTAGAAGAAGAGCTTCATTGAGACAATGACGTATGTTGACTGCACCTACAAAAATTCCTCTATCCATATCGAGACAGAATAGCGTAGTGGCAGGTACAAAATCAGGCAAACCTTTTACTTCTTCCTCAAAACCTAGGAGATAGTTATCAAAATCGTGATAATCACGTCTTCTAATAGAATATGGTATTATTTTTTCTCCAGTAGCGGACCATTCCTCCATCATAGCAAACAACAAATCTTTGTGCTTATACTCAAGCCTGACTAACTTTAACATTTTGACCTCCTTGAAATGTAGTGTCTATTTTAACTGGGTTACATGCCTGTTATCAATTAGAAATACATCTCCTAAGTATGAAATAGCATGATTTGTGCAAACGATAGCACTGTCATCGCATAAACCATATAATGGATAGGTTTCAGATAGGTCTAATAGTTGTTCAGATATATTGTCTTTATTAAACTACCAAAAGCATCGGTAAATCCGTTCGTAAAACCACTTGTAAGTATTTTAACCATAGAAACACCTTCTTTTAATCATGTAGCAGTTTTATAATAATTAGATATATTTTTGCAATTCCAATGATAAAATCTATAACCAATTATACCTTCCATAATATAGAAAGTCAAAAACATTCCAGTTATGAGCAAAGAGTTCTCCAATTCTTATTTTAGATATTGCAGATTGATAAATATAACATTATAAAAAATTGGAAAATTATACTAATTAAGCAAATCAATGTAGGGAGTTTGTAGTTCTAAACGATTTAAAATTGTAGACTATTTATCATCTAATGAAAAATTAAGGAGGTTTGTTATGAAATCTAAAAGGATTTTCAAAAATGTAACATCATTAATTCTAATTGTTGCCGTGATGTTTTATATCTCTGCAGTAGCATTAGCCTCAGAACCAACATCAGTAGAAGAGGAATAGTCATCTGTGTCCCAAACAGTTCAGAATTACTACGACAAACAGAAGACGGAAGAGGTGTCAGAGGATTCATCTAACAGTACAGCTTTAGCGGTACTTGCAACTTTGCCGACAACAGCAGCAAGTGCACTTGACGTATCCTCATCTTACTCTAGATGTAGTAAAGACTTTAACAAATGGAACATCAACAGAAAGTGCTATGGAGGTTTTAGGTCAGCCAAATCATTATTTTGGTAGCGGAATGGTAGGAAGTGTATATAAGCTTGTAGACGGTACTGAAGTAACGGTATATTTTAGTAATGGGGTCATAGACCAAATCAGGATATATCACATGGATGGTTCTTATGATATTATTATACAATAGAGTAATTGTTTCCGTTAGAAATGAAATAAAATAATTATGAGACTGGGGATGATAAAATGAAAAGAAAATGGACATGTATTGTACTTCTGATTTTCAGTATCATAGGCATAAGCAGCTGCGCTAATGAGGAAGTTGCGACTAATGCACCTACTAGCATAAGCGAACAGGTATTAGGTACTCATCAAGAAGATGTGCGTCGTATACTTGGAGAGCCTTCCGGAAAATTATCGGGCTTTACCGGGGATATTTACATTTTTGATAATGATACACAGATGGTATTTTATTATGATGACAAAATGAATGTTGAGCGGCTTAAGATTACAGATAGTGAAGGGGAAGATACATTTATTATCGAATAGTTTCAATAATGTAATTAACCCAAAGGGGATATGAGAGTAAAAGCTTTCATATCCCTTTTCAAAGTTAACTTATGTCATTGTATTGGAACTTGCTTTTGTCCGAACTACCATTGTTGTATGTTCACTTCTAATTTATCAGAAAGACCTTTTCCGACATAAAAAGATACCTGCATCCTTTGTAATGTGGATGCCTTTCTTACCAAGTTTCTTTAACAAGAAATGCATGAATTTATCCTGTTTGTCATTTAAATAAGTCATTTGATTGCCATGGCAGGAGTAAATATAATCAGCCAAGGGCTGAACCTCCGTTACCAAAAGATTATCTTCATATTTTAACATTTTTACTTCATCAAAGATAGGAGATAATTCAATAGCACCATTATCCAATCCAAAGATATCATAAAGTTTAATTTCGGATAAAGCAATTCTATCATCATATTCCTTAGCTAGGAGCTCAATTTCCTTCATATGTTGCTTTCCATAGGTACTACAGCAAAACAATCCGCCTTTTTTGAGGACACGATGAAGTTCTTTCAAGGTTTCTTCCCGGTCCTTTGCATAGAAGAGTACGTGATTGGCGATAACAACATCAAAACTTTCATCGTTGTAAGGAATTTGGCTAATGTTAAAGCATTGATAATTAAATAGATGTCTTCTAGCTTTTAACTTTTCTTTTGCGTTCCTCAACATACCGGAGGAAACATCAGATAGTGTTACTTGTATAGAATCAGGTAAAAGGTTAAGATTATCTGCCCATAATTGACCGTTTCCACAGCCAGTTTCAAGAATCTTCATACCACTTTGCAAATGAAGATTCTCATAAATCCATGAAAACCATCCCATAGGATTTAATGAAAATCTGTTATGCAAATCTATTCTGGCATTGATGTTACTTGAATTCTTATACTGATTAGTTAAAGTCTCTTCCATACTAGTAAGATGTATTAAGCTGATTATCTTATTCCAATCTGCTTCCGGTTTTCCAGAAATAGATTGAGACACATCAAGAATAGCCTGTTCCATTTGCTTTAGCTCGGAGATCTTTTCCTGAATTAATTTTAACTGAAGATCAAAGGAATCCATAATAAAATCAGTATTTATCCCATTGTGAGTAATACTGGATATCTCGTTTAAGGAAAAGCCTAGTCTTTTTAAAACAATTATTTTCTGCAATTTTGCAAAATCCTTGTCTGAATAATAGCGGTATCCAGATTCTTTAATAATAGAGGGCTTTAGTAAACCCGCATCATCATAGTGCCGTATTGTCCGGACTGAAACATTTGCTCGTTTAGCAAAATCACCAGTTGTATATAAAACATTTTCCTGCATAAACCTGACCTCTCAAAGAATTCCTAAAGTAGTGTAAATGTATTTTTTGTTAATGGCGCGAGGAGATATTCAGGAAATCTTTATGCTCTAAATACCACTGTATGGTTTGGCGAATACCATCCTCAAATTGTACCTCTTTATTCCAGCCAAGCTCTGAACTGATTTTGGTTGGATCAATGGCATATCTTTTGTCGTGACCTTTTCTGTCTTCAACAAATTGAATGGAGGCGTCAGTAAAACCGTAATCATTTTTCATTATATCTATAATAAGATTAGCGATTTCAATGTTAGTATATTCATTATGACCTCCCACATTATATACCTCTCCAATATTACCTTCTTTAAGCACTTTGTCAATTGCCTTGCAGTGATCCTCTACATAGAGCCAATCTCTTATATTTAGACCATCACCGTAAATCGGTATCGAATTACCGCTTAAGCAGGATTTAATGCAAAGAGGAATGAACTTTTCCTCATACTGATAAGGTCCGTAATTGTTGGAACATCTGGTTACTAACACAGGAAGTTGATGTGTTGTATAGTATGCGAGTGCCATCATATCGCCGGCAGCTTTACTTGCTGCATATGGATTTCTGGGTTGAAGGGGAGACGCCTCAGTAAAATAGCCCTGGAGAGGTAATTCCCCATATACTTCATCTGTTGATATGTATAAAAAGCGTTTGTCATTTGTATGCCAGGTGTCTTTGGCAGCATTTAATAGATTTAAGGTTCCGAGTACATTGGTCACGGCAAATTCTCTTGAGGAGGCAATACTTCGGTCTACATGAGTTTGAGCAGCAAAATGAACAACATAATCAATATCATATTCACGAAATATCTTCTTAACCAATTCCTCGTCGCAGATGTTTCCTTGCAGAAAGACATAGTTATCTGATGTCTCATAGATGCTGACATTCTGTCGGTTTCCGCAGTAAGCTAAAGCATCCAGGTTAATAATCCTAACGTTATCTCCATTTTTCTGTCTAAGATAGTGAATGTAGTTGGAACCGGTAAATCCTGCACCTCCGGTAACTAAATAACATTTCATATAAAATCCTCCTTTTTAATTGAACCTAATTTGTTCTAAAATGATAGGGTAAGACTCTTACAAAACGATAGTACTGGGTCACGTTACGTAAGAGTCAAGAGGATTTTTATATAAAGTTTTATAAAGATTAAGGATATTGTTATTTTGAAGATAAAGATAAGTAACTACTTATTTTCTAATTAATTCTTTAGAGAAGAAGAGAAGTAAATCATCATCATTCACACAAGGGGCATATTGATCTAACTGCTTGCCTTGATACCATACGCCTGTGCCGTCCGGTACAAAACCACGTTTAATGTATAGTCTATGTGCATTTCCATAACCGGAATGTACACCGACTGCTAGATAGACTAAATCGCTTATTTTAAAAGCTTCTTCTTCGACAACGTCTAAGAGTTTGGTTCCTATACCTCTTTTATGTTTATCAAAAAACACTCCAAAGTCTACAATTTCTGGGATGTTCTTATTACCAAAAGGACCTTCTTCTGGATTTAACACAAGCGTGCATATTCCAGCGATGTTTCCTTCATATACTGCGACAAATACTTTTCGTTTATTTTCTAGTTGATCCTTGTAATAACCGGTATAGGTTTCCAGTGAGGGATGCCATCCATAAGATAAATAGGTATTATAAAATACATCTGCATCCTCTAGTTGCATATCTCTAATTGTTAGTGAAGCTGAATTATAATAAGTCATATTATGTACCATGCCTTTCTCGTTTACCTAATATTACTGCTGGTTTCTTAATTTAGATTTAATCATTACTCTATTTTTATAAATCAAAAAGCCTAAAGTAAATAGAAGTGCTACAAGCGCTAATCCCTTATAGGAGTAATGCTATATGCTCATCCTTTGAAAGGCTTAGAATAAATAAATATACATCATTGAAGTAAGCCTTATATACTTGTTCTATTTCAGTCACTTTTTCACCTCCCATAGATAAGACTCACAAAATTTAAAAATCTTACAGATTTATCCCCATATATTTTTAAATAATAAATCTAATAAATTGTAGTAATGATACAAGTTGATCACATCATTGGAGAGTAGAGTATAAAACGATGCTAAAAAAGCTGTCCGGATGTTCGAACAGCTTTATATAAGGTATAATCGCTTCAGACTATTGCATACAACTTCTTATGTATTCTTCATGCTGTTGGCAAAATTCATAACCTTTCACCATAAACTCATGCATTGGAAGAGTGGAATACATCTCAAATAAAATATCTAATATAGGTTTCTCATCAATTTTTATTTCATAAAAATATTCATATACACAATGCCCATCAAAATAAGGATTTCTAGTCCTTAATCTTTCATCTCTCATGATTAATTCAGGAATCATTTCACTAAATACCCATTTTAAATGAGGTAGCTCATAATCAGTTACCTCATCATGAAAGTATTCCTGCCATATTTTAAACCATATGAAATGAACTATTTCATGTAAGGAGATACCTAGAGCTCCTCGTTCAGAATTAAAATAGAAGATATCAAAGGTGTTATTATGAAGGTATCTTGGACAAACAGGATTTAAATTGATATAGCTGACCATATCATTTAGTTCATTTTTAAGATTTATTTTAAATGCATCCTGAAATGCTTCGATAATAATCTCTTTATTTTCTTGCCAATACTGATTATAGCTGTTTATCTTTTGTACAAAGGTATCCTGCTCTTTTATGTATATATCTCTTAAGCTGGAAGTTAGGTACTCTATTCGAGCACCTTCTTCTAATTTATAAAATATCTGTTTATCAATACTAGGATAAAAATAAAATAAATCGCCTTTAAAGCAATCATCCATATTCTCAGTTTCAATTTCAAGAATAGAATTAATCATATATTCAAAGCTTGGTATTTTATAAGTTAATTCCATATAGAGCCTCCAAAAACTGTTATGCAATATTCCAATCAAGATAATGAACGTCAGTCCTGTTTCTCACAACCCTAGCATTAGACAAAACAATTTTTTATAGAAAACACGTTTTCAATTCTAATCGTAAATTTCCTATCACTTTTTAATTAATACTTTCTCCACACATAATGTCAAAGGGCATGATCAGTAATTTACTTAGCTTCTTTTCATACTCCTGGAAAAACCATTTTGTAGCATTTGAGTAATGTTCAATGGTATCAAACTTCCAAAAGGAGTAGTATTTTACACATTTAACAATCTTGGTTAACGGTCTTGGTAATTCACCAATCTCATCAAACACGTAGAATCTTTTCATATAATTGATGTCAATACTACCTTCCTGTTTTTTTTGTAAGGATTGCATTTCCTTTACCAGAGTTTCGAATTCTTCAAGCTTATCAGGTTTCACCTGAAAGAGTTTCACTTCTGAAAATATCATATTAACCTCCATGCTGTCTTTCTACAGCTCAATCAATAAGCGAAAAGCACGCCACATGCTTTTTGCCGGTTGAAAATGCTTTTCTTTTCAACCTGTCCTTCAAGTATGTATTATGTAAAATATATTAATTACTTGATAAGTTATATAGCCTTTATCATGAACATTTCAAGAGGTTGTTCAAAACCGGGTAGATCAAGTACCAAACATCCACAGTCTTTATAACCAAGCTTGCGATAGAAATGCTGTGCGTTTTCATCGACCTGAGTGGAGGTCATGAGTAGCTTGAACCCCTGTTCTGACATTTCCTTTTCCCAATACTCCATAGCCTTTCGTCCATAACCCTTTTTATGATAAACAAAGTCAATGTAGATTAGGGTTAAGAAGGGGATATTGTCCCAGAACATGTTATAACGTAATAATCCAATCGGTTTCTCGTCATCTAGAATAATATAACCTCGTTTTTCAGCTACCTTATTATGAAACTCGGCTTCTGGTAAGTGGCGGTCAAGTGAATACCAAAAGACCTTATCATTTTCATCTATTAATCTTATTTGAAACATTGTGTACTCCTTTAGTGCAATCAGTTAATTAAGTAACCTATAAGTCTCAATACCTATACTAAGATTTTATTTAGGTATCCATCCAATCCATAATAATATTTGGGTTCTCCTTTTGACTTGTCAGTTTTTTTTAAAACCCTTGTAATAGCTTGTATTGATGTTTAAAATATTATTTTAGTTTTTAAAATGGCTTTTATAGGAAGCCTTGTAATACAGATCTGCAGATATTCCAACGGTCTTTTTGTAGTAATCGTTATCTATGACGTTCTAAATACTTTATCATACTCTATAACAGCAGCATGATTTAGGCTATCGTCATAAATTGAGGATTCAAAAAACTTGCCCTGAACATTTTTAAGATACCCTTTCTTGAGTTCCATTGCCATAAAGGCAGGATAGTTGCAACCATTACAATCCGTAATTCCAAATTTCTCGGCTTCAACAAATCCGAATTGTGGGTAATATTCTGGACGGCCAAAAAATAAGATAGCACCAAAACCAAGTTCAGCAGCTTTTGCTATGGTTGTATTCATCAGTATCTTTCCAATCCCTTGCTTTTGATATTCTGGTAGAACACTTAAGGGACCGAAATTTAACACGGGTACAATTTTCCCATCCTGTGTTTCCACATGGGCATTGCTATAAATTATATGACCAACGATTCTTTCGTCTACGACTGCAACGTAACTAAGTTCAACGATTCCATCTGTTTCACGTAAAGCATGGACCATCCAGTGCTCAAAGGGACAACCGATACCCCCTCTCTCAATTCGACCGGGATAAGAGAATGCCTCACGAGTAATTTCTTCTACAATACGATAATCACTTTCTACTTCTAGCCTAACACTAACATCTAACATAGTTCCCTCCTGTTTCGTGGAGCGCTATTTTTTATTTTCCCTCCACAGTGATAATTTAGTTTCTTTCATAACTTATCTATCCACCTTTCCTTAGGAGTTTATATTTACACGAGGATATTAATAAATGTCCCCGTGATAATAACTGTAAACTGTTTTATTTAGCATAATATGGTAAATTATATACCTTATGAATTAATAAGACAATAAATTTAGCAAAATCCAACTAAATATTTGGGTGTAAATGTGATATGCCAAAGCCTATATTGATTTTTCAGCAATTCGATGCATATAGTCCCGAGGCGACATCCCTTTTATCTTTTTAAAGGCTTTTGAAAAATACAGATTATCATTAAAGCCCACAGAATATGCCACAGAACCAATGGACAACTGTGAGGTTTTGAGTAACTGACAGGCTTGTCTGATGCGAAACTCAAGAATAAATTGTTCCGGCGATTTATTGTAATGTTCCTTGAATACACGAAATAATTGGCTTCGGCTAATACCAATGTAGTCTGCAATCCCTTGGACAGTTAGCTCTTGTGTGTAATTATATTCAATATATTCCGTGGCTTTTTGAAGATAAGTGGTAGTAGAGTTGTACTGCCTTTTGGTATGTGAGGCTTTTTCCACTAACAGGGAAAGCGCAAGCATTAAATAACCTAACATGTTAATCTTTGCAGAATCACCATTTCCCTTTGAATTATAGATGTTCATTAAATAGGCTTCAAAATTGTTATCTATATCGGCATATATGACTGGATTTTCTTCGGTAAAGTCTGTCTGATTAATAATTATTCTAGCATCATTTCCTTGAAAACCCACCCAATAATATTCCCAAGGATCATTTTGGTCTGCAAGATAGGTTATTTCAGTGTTGGGGTAGATTAGAAAGGTATTACCAGCGTTTATCTCGAAACTTCTTTTACCCACTTTATAAATTCCCTTTCCTGAGACTACATGGTGAATTAGATAGAAATTTCTGATTCCAGGACCCCATTGATGGAGAGGTTTACATTGTTCTCGACCAACATTATAAACTCGAATGGATAATGCTTCATCGCCGTTTGATATATAAGATAATTTTTGCTCTTCACTCATAGAGTTTCCCTCCGGTGATTATTAAAGTATTGGTATTACTACGCTCATGTTAGAAATGAAGGTATGCAGCTCAATAAACTTGAATAATTGCTTCTTACAGATACTATATGTCTAATATGAAGCAAATGCAACATAAATACATATACTTGCAACTTTAGATACTTGAGAAAGACGACCTAGTTAAGCTAAAATCTAATTACAGTAAATCGATTTGCGAGTTGAAAAATAAATGAGGCGAAATATAATGAAAATACTTGTAACTGGGGCAACGGGGTATATTGGCTCGCATACTTGCGTAGGTCTATTAAATAATGGGTATGAAGTTATTGGAGTTGATAATTTTAGTAATTCTGAACCTTCTGTCATAAATAAAATAAAGCGGATATCTGGTAAGGAGTTTTTCTTTTATGAGTGCGATTTATGTATAAAAGAACAAGTAAATTATATCTTTGAAGAAAATAAAATAGATGCCGTAATCCATTTTGCAGGTTCTAAATCTGTACCTGAATCAGTGGAGAAACCACTACTTTATTATCACAACAATATTCTAAGTACTATAAATTTATTGGAAGTTATGAAGCAGCAGAAAGTAAAGAAACTGGTGTTTAGTTCTTCCGCAACCGTTTATGGGATAAATAATACATCACCCCTTACCGAAGATATGTCATTATCAGCGACGAATCCTTATGGATGGACTAAGGTTATGGTAGAACAAATATTATCAGATTATGCTAATTCTGACCAAGAGATGAGCGTAGCAATACTAAGATATTTTAATCCTATCGGAGCTGATCCAAGTGGTTACATTGGCGATAAACCAAAAGGTATTCCAAGTAATCTAATGCCATATTTATGTTTGGCAGCAGTGGGAAAATTACCATCAGTAAAAGTCTGTGGGACTAATTATCCAACCAAAGATGGAACAGGGGTGAGGGATTACATTCATATTGCTGACTTGGTAGAGGGCCATAGAAAGGCATTGGAGAAGCTGGATAATATGAGAGGAGTGGAGGCCTATAATCTGGGAACTGGAATTGGCTATACAGTCCTAGAACTAATAGAAACGTTTGAAAAAGTATCGGGGCTACAAATAAATCGGGAACTACAAGATCGACGCCCAGGAGATGTAAGTGAAGTGTTTGCAGAGGTAGGAAAAGCGGAAAGGGAGCTAGGGTGGAAGGCAAAGCTTACGCTAGAAGATATGTGCAGAGATAGCTATAATTTTATTAAAATTAATATCTGATGCAACATTGGTTCATAAAAGGATTACGAATATCATAATGTATTGGTTTATAAGAGCAAGGCTGCATAATATTATATCCAGCCTTGCTCTTTCCAGTAACTCACTTCAAGTGGGTTGTAATCCATTTCTTTATGCATCTGCTTCATGATAAAGAACATAAAGCTACCCTTTAAACCGGATTTTACATGCCCAATTCTTTTATGTATGGATTTTGCAAGTTGTGAGGCTTTTTTTTCGGCTTTTTCTTTTCTTACTGTACTCATTTGGTCCCAATTCATAGCAGCAACTGTGACGGGCATCGTTAGCTTGTCAATGTCAATTACTTTTACACTTTTAATTTATTATTTCCACTGCTTTATCAAGAAATATCATGCCATCCAAATGTTCTATTTCGTGACAAAAACATTTTGCCATCTCATTTTCTCCAGTAATCAGAATTTCTTCACCATTTTCATTCAGAGCTTCAACAGTTACACTCTGCGGTCGGATGGTTTTAACGAATTGATTAGGAAAACTTAAGCAACCTTCTATACATTCCTGAATACCACTAGATCCAATGATTTTGGGGTTTACTAACTTTAAATAATTCCCACAGAAATCTATGACAACCAACCGTTTTAGTATACCTACTTGGTTAGCTGCTAATGCTGCACCGTTTTCTGTTTGATGTAAGGTATCCATCATATCCTCTAGCATTTGACGGATTTTATCGTCAACCACGGGTACTTCCTTGCATCTTTTTCTTAAAATTATATCATCGTTATAGCGTAGTTGTCTAATTGCCATTGCGGTCCCCCTTACTACTATTAGCTCTCGACTTCCTAAGGCTTTCTTCAAATATGAAAACCTCTTCAATGGTACATTGAAAAACGTTTGAAATATCGTAAGCGAGCCAAATAGAAGGCTCAAACTTTTCTGTTTCAATTGCATTGATTGCCTGTCTTGAAGTTCCAACTAATTCGCCTAACTGCTCCTGTGTTAAGCCTCTAAGTTCGCGTAATTCTTTAATTTTATTTTTCATAAATCACTCACCTCGTGTAATGTTTACCTTACATTGAGTATATATTAAGTCGAATGTAAAGTCAACCTTACAAATCGAATTTTTAGGTAGTACTAAGATATTATTCATAAGTTGGCGGTTACTTGATGGACCCATTTCGAGCAAAAAAGCTGGTGCATCTCTCAACGCACCAGCTTGACATATAATTAAATATATTTATTACTATATAGTTTTGTTACTATTTGCTTAGATATACTTATCAAACCACTTACTTATTGTTTCCGAATCCTCTTTACTAGAAAACGGATGGTCGCTGCCTTCAGAAACAGTGAGAGAGCAGTGATTTTTAAGTGCGAAGTCCTCCATAATTGAGCGGTTTTGCAAGTTATCCTCTGAACCAAATAGAATATAGGTAGGTGATGCCCATTGATTAATTGGATGAGCCTTTACATAACAATAGTAATCCCAGGATAAAACATCAATAGGAGTCAATATTTCTTTTTCTCTCTTTAGCCGCTCCTCTGTTACATCAAACCAAAGAAACATAGTATTTATCAGATATTCCATATCAAGAATTGGTGATTGAAACATACACTTATCAAATATAATATCTTGATATGCATGGAGTGAAAAATATGCTCCAAGACTACATCCAAATAAAGAGAGGTTCTTCCAATTGTAGCTTACATAATCACTAATGATTCTTAAATCATGAATACCGTTCCAGATATCACAGCGGTAATTCATATCAGTTCTTTCTCCATGTGCAGGTAAGTCAAAACTTAGAACTTGATAACCCTTTGAATTTGCAATCTCAGCAAAGGCTTCTGCACTTTCTTTATTTGACATCTTACCATGAGCAAATATATAAACTTTATCTGAGTTCTCACCCCAGATGATTGAGGGAATATTGTTAATTAATATTTTTTTGCTTATCATTTTAACCTCCGTAGTCGAATCACTTAATTGCCCTAATGTAAACTTGACAAGGATTCCATTTGTCCCATAAAGTAGGAAAGCATTCGAGTTCTTTGAAACCTAACTTTTTATAAAACTGTATTGTTTTGTCATATTCCATGTAACGACCTTCTTGTACCGTTTTGACCTGAATAAAGGAATAATCTCGACTTTTAGAGAAGTTATAAAATGCCTCAAAGAGCTCTTTACCAATTCCACTATTATGAAATGACTTTAATACACCCATAACATAGATTTCGGCAGTATGAGAACTGGTTTCCTTTAATACAATAAACCCTTTAGCTGTATTATTTTCTATCTCTGCCCAAAATGGTAACTCTTGACTTGTTTTTATGTACTCAGCAGTACTATCCGGCAAACCGAACCAATCGGGTAAATCAGCAAGGATTGTACTTGATATTAGTTCTTTTTGCTTTCTGTCATCTATAAATACAACCATTAAATTTCCTCCTTAAAGTTGTAGAGGTTATTTTAAAGTGTATCCTCCATTCACTAATCTTATTTTCTTCATCCTAATACTCCTTTCTTTGATATTTATTATAAATGCCGAAGCGATATAATACAGGTTAGTTAGTTCCTATAGTCGAGGGGATATACAAGCCCCTTCAAATTATTATGTAATAACGATTTTATGTAAATATTTATAACAATCTCTATATGATATTATGTTTTACCTTCTGCGTTATTGTTAGAGAATATCGAAAGTTTTAATTGAGTTATGAAAATTTATTGTGAAAAGAAAAGAGCTTACTATTCAAATCTTTAATGTTTTTTTCAAGTATATTCTCAAGGTCTGTCTTATAAGCAATATTATTTTTCCAGAAGTCTTTGTCCACTCTTAATAGAGCTTCTAGTAAATCCCCAGAATAGTAATCGCCCTCGGAATAAATATTATCATCAAGAATCTCCAGTGCTAAGGGTACAAGAAAATCGAGGCAAAAATTTTGCCCTATCATTATGCGAAAATCCTCAACTTCAAAATATGATAATGGCTTTTTTCTTAATTCATGACAAGTAGTGACCAAATGAGATGTGAACTCTGGGTAGCCCCAGTCTTCACCATCCAACTCTTCAAGAGTTTTGTACCTATTAAAATGAAAGTATTTTTCCATGAAATTTGCTCCGTGCACATTGTCATTTTGAATGCAGATGTACGCTTATATGATCTTTACATAAATAATCTGTGTGATTATTTAAATAAAATTATAGCCGGTTGTTAAATGTAATAATATCATAAATGTATTTAATTTTCCATATAATGTCGTATTTTATAAACCATATGTATATTTATACTATATACTAAACATATCTGTTAGTGTTAACGGATAGTCTTATCTAATTACGTATTACCAATTAAAATAATAGAAAATATAGAAATATTAAAATATAATCAAAAAATTAATTATTTCTTAAATAAATCTTAAGCAAATATTTAACAAAAATGATATAATATGGAGTAATATAACATGGAGTGATATAACAAGGAGTAATATAACATCATATGGAGCATCAAGTTATCATCAAGAATGAAAGAATGATATTGATATAATTAATATTGATATAAATAAAATAAGGAAGGTAGTTCAACAGAAGGAGAGTGGGATTCTACATATGAAAATTCTTATTACCACAGAATGGTATACGCCAGTAATCAATGGGGTTGTAAATTCAGTTTTAATATTACAAAGAAAACTACAGGAGATGGGACATGAAGTAAGAATACTTACATTATCACACTGCAATCAATCCTCAATGGAAGGTAATGTGACTTATATAAGGGCAAGGAATGCAAGCTGGATTTATCCAGAGGCTCGTATTGCTTTTCATATGAACAGTAGCTTTATCAAGGATATCATAGAGTGGAAGCCAGATGTGATCCACTCCCAATGCGAATTTAGTACCTTCCTTATGGCACGTAGATTAGCAAAAAAACTAGATATACCCATTGTTCATACCTATCACACGGTCTATGAAGATTATACTCATTATTTCTTTCCGAATAAAAGGATTGGAAGAGTGATGGTATCTGTCCTAACAAAAGGGGTTATAAGGCGTACAAGCTATGTTATTGCCCCAACGGATAAGGTAAAGAATATGCTAATGGGATATGGTGTTAAGCGAGATATTATGGTTGTACCAACGGGTATTGACTTACATAACTTTAATACAAAACAGGATAAAGAAAAATTACAAACGCTTCGTGCAAAGATTGGAATTCCAGATGGTAATAAAGTGCTTATTTCCATTGGACGCTTAGGAAAAGAAAAGAATCTGGAGGAGATCATAAGCTTTCTTGAGCGATTACATAACCCAGAGATTACATTAGTTATTGTTGGAGATGGCCCATATCGCAGCAACCTGGAGTGTCTAGTCAAGGAATTAAGGCTGGAGAGGCAGGTTAAATTTACTGGTATGGTTTCACCTAACGAGGTCGCGGATTATTACAAGCTTGGAGATGTATTTGTTTGTGCATCAATTAGCGAGGCACAGGGGTTGACCTATATGGAGGCACTTGCAGTTGGCGTTCCTGCATTGTGCAGGAAGGACCCGTGCCTTGACAATGTAGTCATTGATGGGGTTAATGGTTGGCAGTATACCTCCTATGAGCATTTTGCAGATAGGCTAACAGCAATTTTATATCAAGAAGATTTGCATAAAACGCTATCCAGGAATGCACATGACCTGGTGCTACAGGAGTATTCATCCATTGCCTTTGCCAGAAAGGTTTCACAGGTTTATGAGAAATCGATAGCAAGCAAAGGTCATTAATAATAGTTTTGAGAAAGGTCATTCCTATAATATAACATTAAATGAGCTGATTCTAAAGGAATCAGCTCAAAGCATATGTTTCTTTATAATTTATGGAAGGTATTACTCTATAATATACGCACTAACAATCTCTCCGTAATATGCGGTATGATAATCTCGGTTTGCACCGTGAAAGGAACTATCTATGTCTTGAGGATAACATTTCTTATTGTTTTCCTCTGTAATAGCATTTTTATCCTGCTCCTGTTTGTAAATTACACGGCATTCCAAAGTTAAGGGTAATTCCTTAATGCCAGGGACGGTAATAAGATTGGAAGGCTCTAAAGTTAATCCAAGAGTTTCAATCTTATCTATTGTATGTCCGGATTTTGTACCACAAACACCTAGGATCTTTTTGTCAAATGCACCGACTGGAATATTAATTGTGAATTCGGGATTCTTATCCAACTGTTGCTTTGTAAAACGATTTTCTCTTACAAAAACTGTGAAAATAGGTGTATTCCACTCAATTCCCAGCGTTCCCCATGAAATAGTCATGGAATTTATTTTATCGTCTGTTTTTGTAGTAAGCAATACTCCGTGCTGTACAGCTTGTAATATTTCCTGGGCATGTTCAAATACATTGATTTCTTTCTTCATAAATACAGCTCCTTCTTGTTTTTCATATATCTGTATGATAAGGTAAAGTAGAATAAAAAGAAAGTACGCACTTTTTATATAGATACTATCCAAAAGGAGAGCAAATATATGTCAGACTCAATGGTGGTAAACTCAAGACCCTTTGAATATGCGTTATCCCTTATCGGGGGAAAATGGAAAATGAATATTCTATTTTGGCTTTGGAAACGTGACACCATGCGCTATGGAGAACTGAAAAAGTCACTGGAAGGAATTACACATAAAATGCTAAGTAATCAATTAAAGGAACTGGAAGAAAATGATCTGATTGTCAGGCATGAATATCCACAAATACCTCCCAAGGTGGAATATTATTTGTCGGAACGAGGGAAAACCTTAATGCCCATCTTAAATACATTTTGCCAATGGGGCACAGAACACATTGACGACTGATTAATAGAAATCATAGACGTATACAAACAAAAGAAAGGGCTATTGGAGAATATCCAATAACCCAATATGTATATTGAAAAAGTCGCTTATTTTATTGCCGTGATACATTGTATTGCAGCTCTATTTTCTATCAAAATATCATGAAACCCAGTTGTCTGTAAAAGGTTTTTCATAGACTCATCACTGTTATATTTTTTCATATGGTATTCTATTTTATATCGCTCTGAAAAAATAAATATTTTTCCACATGGCTTTAACGTACGATATATTTCAGAAAAAGCCTCTTCATAATTATCCCAGAAATAATGTGAACGGACTGCCAGTATAATATCAAAATAATTCTGAGTAAAGGGAAGGGCATTGACATTCCCTTGAATTACATTTGCCCGTTGCTTTTTAATAAAAGCTGAAATTCTCTTACATGTTACAGTAACAGCATCCAAAGAGTAATCAATGCCTATCATATTCTTAATCTGATTTTTCTTCAACAAATTTATAATTGTTTCTCCGCCCCCACAACCAATATCTAAGGCAGTGCCGGTGGGATAGTTGACTTTTTCTATAACCCATTTGTTGATCCCTGAATCCATATGATTCATAATTTTAACCATTAGCCGTCCAAGTAGACCCGATGGTCTTCCTGATTGTGTAACCAAATCCTCAATTATTCCCATATCATATCCTTTCGTAACTATAAGAATATAGTGTTATCCTCTATAATTAATTTCCTTGGTTATAAATTCCTTTGATATATTCATTGCTTTTATTTGTTTTTTAAATCGGGTGTGGTGAGGAGAACCTTCTGTGAATTTTAACTGCCCTTTTTCACATTTACTGATAAGTGATAATACGGGTCGTAACGCATCAGTTAATTCTTCAGTGGTGTATTTATTTCGTATATCTTCATTTGCTATCAAAGCTTTAGAAATATACAATGCTTTTATTCTATTCCTAAGCAGGGAGTGCTGCGAGGTAGACTCTGCAAACTTTGGCTGTATTTTTTCACAGTTACGGATATTGGATGTTATAACTTGCAGAGCATCATTTAATTCTTCCCTTGTATATATTTCCATAGTATTTTACCTCAACTTATTGTTAATAGACACCTAGAGTTATAATACCACACTTAAATAATTAATTAAATTTGATTTCCACTAAAACATATATAATGATTGTTTAATACCTTTTCTGCATTTATCGCAATATAATTTTCTTTTACTAATGAATTTAGCTTAACATTTTTTTCAGTATTGATTTTATAATAAGTACATAGATAAGCTCTTGACTTAAAGTTAACTCTAACATGTATAATAAATTGTAATGTAAAAAACGTTGAACCAGGCACATGAAGTCGAATACGAATAATCAATAGTAAATGGAGGGTTACACATGGTTTTACAGGAAACGTATACATTGAAAAATGGTGTTAAAGTACCAAAGATTGGATTAGGGACCTGGCAGATCCCGGATGGAGATCAAACGTATCAGTCAGTTCTTTGGGCATTACAGAATGGATACAGACATATAGATACAGCGATGGCTTATGGGAATGAAGCCAGTGTTGGTAAAGCAATGAAAGACTCTGGAATAAGCAGAGAGGAGATTTTCGTCACAACTAAGCTTCCCGCAGAACATAAGGGGTATAAAATAGCTCATGAATGTTTTCAGAAATCATTAACTTTATTAGATTTAGATTATATCGACCTTTATTTAATCCATGCACCTTGGCCCTGGCACAGCATAGGTCAAGATTGTACCCAAGGGAATATCGATAGCTGGTCGGCTCTGGAAGAAATCTATGATAGTGGTAAGGTGAGAGCAATTGGTATCTCAAACTTTGAACCAAAGCATATTCAACCACTTTTAGAAGTATGCAAACATGTACCAATGATGAATCAAATATCGTTCCATATTGGTCATAGGCAAGAAGAAATTGTGAATTTCTGTACTCCGCTAGGAATAAATATTACAGCTTATTCACCGCTGGCTACTGGAAGAATTATTGGTAATGAAACGATTGTGTCTATGGCAGAGAAGTATCAGGTAACACCAGCACAACTTTGTATCCGTTACTGTGTGCAAAAGGATACGGTTGTTATTCCAAAGTCAACCAAGGAAGAACGAATTATATCCAATGCAAAGGTGGATTTTGTTATTAGTGATGAGGATATGAAGGTTCTTGATCAAGTGGATTGATTTGGAGAGCAGGAGAGTCAATTAGCACCACAAGATAGTGGTAGATAAACAAGATGAAACGACAAGTCGTTTCACTTGTCATGAATAAAATTCCGCTAACTCTTAGTTTTAAGAGTTAGCGGAATTTTTACTGCAAAAAATTAACATTCAAGGATTTCTAGGTAGGAGGTGACTTTACCAATGTTATAATTACCATCGATTATTATATGGAAGGAAAGAAGAATTATGATAAGGGAGCATAAAGCATTAAATGAAGGTAACAGTGAATAAAATATTAGAAGGTACACATATTTTTGAATAAATATAAAGGGAAATATCCAAATGTTGTACAGTTTCTTGTAGTATCTATGTTAAGTAGTGGAATAACCATTCTAAGAGGATGTGCAAAATGAAATTATTATCAATCGTTGTACCATGCTATAACTCACAGGCGTACATGAGACATTGCATTGAAGCTCTTTTACCGGGAGGCGAAAAGGTTGAAATCATTATTGTAAATGATGGATCAAAGGACAATACAGGAGAGGTAGCGGACGAATATGCGGCAAAATATCCTACAATAGTAAAAGCAATTCATCAGGTAAACGGTGGCCATGGTGATGCAGTAAATACAGGAATCAGCAATGCTGTTGGAACTTATTTTAAAGTTGTTGACAGCGATGACTGGGTAGATGAAGAGGCATACGCTAAAATTCTTTCAACCCTCGAGAAATTATCCATGGAGAATGAAACAGTGGATATGTTGGTAAGCAATTATGTCTATGAAAAGGAGGGGGCATTACATAAGAAAGTGATTCATTATAGTAAGGTATTACCAGAAGAACGAATTTTTACCTGGGATAAGATTGGGCATTTTAGAAAGGGGCAGTATATTTTAATGCATTCGGTAATTTATCGACTACAATTATTAAGAGATTGTGGACTTCACCTGCCAAAGCATACCTTCTATGTGGATAACTTATATGTTTTTGTTCCTTTGCCATATGTTAATAACCTTTATTATTTAAATGTTGATTTCTATCGTTATTTTATCGGTCGTGATGATCAGTCAGTAAACGAAAAGGTAATGATAAGCCGCATTGACCAGCAAATTAGAGTTAATAAATTAATGATGGAATTGGTAGATATTCATAAGGTATCAATACCAAGTAGACGTAAATACATGATGAATTATTTTGAGATTATTACAGTGGTATCCACAATATTAATGATTCGGTCTGGTACCGAAGAAAATCTTCAAAAGAAACAAGAGTTGTGGCAATACATAAAAGAAAAGGATCTTAAATTATATCATAGATTAAGACACGGAATTATGGGGGTTACCGTTAATCTGCCGGGTAAGGTGGGACATAAGATATCTCTGGCAGCCTATAAATTATCGCAAAAAGCAGTGGGATTTAATTAATATAATATACGATTACTTGATTATAACTTACCTATAAGATGACTACTATTCAATTCAAGGCATATAGAAGATGCTGTCGCAAAAGAATTATATTAAGATTATGGTATACCAGGAGATTATACCATAATCTTAATAGATAGCATTCTTTAGCGGCAGCTCTTTTTCTATCTTACATATAAATAGTCCTATACTTCTTTGGAATAATCCTTGTCATAGGATTCCTTTTCCCAAGAAATAAATACCTCTAGTTCCCAGTGATACTGTGGAACAAATGCTTTTTTCTCATAGCCAATTTTTTTATAAAAGGTTTGGTCTCCACCTAGCATTCCTGTACATTTAGGGAACATTAGCTGAACTCGGTTAGCGGCTTCATGTAAAATAGCCGATGCTATTCCCTTTCTTCTTTCCCACCAAACAACACCCAGAGGTTCAAGCTCGCAATAGGGCATAGTTTCATCATACCAAATGATGGCCATTGCTACAGGTCTCATTTGCTTATCAAGAACGCATAAATCGAGATTTTTTCTATAATGTTTCATCTTTCTTAAATCCTGAAAGGCCTGTTCACCATGTATACAGGCATGGGAATCTCCATCGTAGCTAAAGGATAAGCGGTGAGTATTTGAAAGGTAAAAGTCGGGAACCTCATAACCATCGGCAAAGGTATAACCATCAGGTAGTTTTACGTCATAAGGCTGTTTCCCAAAAGGTAGAATATATAATTCCTCCCCCCATTCCATTTCATGGAATCCAGATTGTAAAACCATTTCCTTTAAGGTAGTATTCCAAGTAGGTACATAAAGGTTCAAGGACTTAGTTCTTCGGTCTTCTTTGGTTTTGGCAGCATGTGTCTTTGCAAACTTTATCATGTCGTTAAGAAGTTCTATGTCTGTTCCTCGTTCTTTTGAGTCAAATAAGAAAAAGGCTTCTCCGTTGTAATTACCTTCATTAATAACACAAGCTGCTATTTTTCCACTATCTCTGTAGACACCAACAGTATGTCTCCAGGCGTGATAATGTCCAGTAAAAGCCGGATGCAAACCTTTTGAAAATTCATGTCTGCTAAGGCCCCAGATTGGGTATTCCCATTGATATGATGCAAGGACTAGCTGTTCAATTTCTTCAAAATCTTCATCCTTATAAAAGTTAAATTCATAAATCATATGCATCTACCCTTTCTAATTGTTTACGTTTTTATGTAATGTTTACGATATTTTCGTTGTTCTTTCTATCTAAACATGTTATAAAACTAATTTTATCAATTTAACTAGATTATATATATGCATCAAATAATTATACTTATTTGTGACATAAAAACAGGACTCTAATAAGAGCCCTGCTAAAGTTAACTATATATGATTTTTTTTACTGTATCAAAGGCTAATCCATATAAATCAGATATTTGAGAAATGGAGTTACCCTCACGGTACTTCTTTTTTATTTCACTGTTTCTTTTCAAGTAGTAAGAGCGAGAGCCACTTTTTTCTCCCCATCCTTTTTGTACAAGATCGCAGGGAACGTAAAGTAAATCGCCTTTTACATATGTTTGAAGTTCCTTTAATAATTTTTCTGGCAATACATCTGCTGCATTTATATATTTCATTATGATCCGCTCCTTATTTATGATGCAAAATAAAGGCAGAATAAGCAGACAATGTAATACCTATTCATCCCATACAGAAATAGATTACATTATCGTTATTCTGCATGGGATATTGCTTTGTTGTGATGTTTTCTAAGTAATATAACTTTTATAATACTCACCTCCATAAATTGATTTTAGATGGTATATTTATTATATATCATTTGGCTGCCACGTTCACCCTTTTTATTTGAAGCAACGCATAAAATTACTTAATTCTAATAATCCGAGTCGCCTTACCGCTTTCGCTAAGCGCAACAACAAAATCTCCGTACAGTACCTTTGGTTTTTCTTTAAAACCATACATAACAAAAAACGTTGATACAATATATCTATTCTGATACCTTGCGTTATATATATTTACACCAAGTAAATCGAATTCACCCACATCTTCGCAATAACCACTGGTCAATGCACTTGTAATGATTTTATTTGTTTCCTGATGATAAGCATCAACTACAGTTTGTATTTGGCTAGAGTTTATTGGAGTGCCTATATAGGAAAGCTTGTTTTCAAGAATTGATATTGCCGTTGCTTGTTTAGCAAAATGTTCGAAATCCGTAATACTATTTTCTTTTAAAATGTGAAAGAATAGTGCACCAACAGAATAAGATATTATTCTTATTGGTATTAAACTAACAGGTTGCTGTATGCGATTAAGTATTTCGGATAGAGTATTTTCAAACGTCTCTTTTGATAACTGTTTTAGAACTCCTAGTTCTACATAGTTTGCTGTGCCCTCTATTTGCTCAACAGCTGCTTCATATAGGTACTCATACTCATGGCGAAGCAGTCGATATTTTCTTAGAGCTAAAAGACGGTCAAACTCATTTCTATCAAAATGACCTATTAATTTTGCAATCAGTAGATTTTCTTCCAACTTAATTGAGAGATTATCTGTTGTATATCTATATTTACTGAGTGCTTCAAGCTCATTTGGGAATCTTACCTCGCAATTAATTTGCTGGAAAGCATGAAACATTTCATGAACGATTTTTGATGTCAGAATAACATCATCTATTTCATTAACAACATTCCAAATGGCGATATGCTCTCCATGAAATAAAATAGATGTATTTGCCAGAAGTTCTTCTGTTTTCTCTATGTATTCACCATCAAAATAACATTCATTTTCATTATATAAAGCGAACTTCAAGGGTATAAAATCTTTCCAAAGCAGGGAAAAGTCAATAGTTTCAATGTGCTTTTTTATCTTTAAATATAAAGTCTGTAAATCCATCTACTTTGTCCTTTCATAATTATTTACTATATGAATTGATTCCAAAGGGATAATAAGCCATGGCTGTGGGTGAAAAGTCAAATCCAATTTCTTTATATAAATGTTCTCCTAATTCACTTGTGTTTAATAGTATTCTTTCGCATGACCGATTTTTAGCATCATCGATTAATAATTTAATTATCTCTTTGGCAATTCCATTTCTGCGGAAGGGAAGAGTTGTAAATAAATTACCCACATAGGCGGTTTTTCCGGAAGGACACCAATCATTGGGCGGTAAAGTGAAATAACTTATACAACCCATAGAAATAATTGCTGCATCCTGTTCAGCTACAATGATAAGTAATAAGTCTTGTGCTATACCATTTGCAAAGTATTCATTTGTATTATAGGATAGAATATTATTAAACTCAGAGGTATGTGTAATCTCCTCATTCAACATATCAACTCGTAACTGTGATAACGCCGAAACATCTTTTATTGAGGCTTTTCTAAAAATCATTATAGTCTCTCCTTATATAATAGATAATGACTGGTATCAATGGAAAGTTACATATGAGATGAGAGATATCCAAAGCTTTTAAGAAATCGCATTTTTTCAATTGCCTTTATTGCTTTCCACCAATTTTCACTGATGGCAAATTCCTTGGCATATTTACTGTTGTTATCAAACCAGGTCCAAGGGATTCCCCAGACATCATTTTGAGGTATTGTCTCAATTAGATAGTTTAATTCCTTCTCTACAATATCCTTATTCTCATAATAGTAAATACTTTGTGGACCTTTAATATAATTGGAAGGACGAACACCGTAATACTGCCATTTAGAAATATCGTTTTCAATAGAAGTTTTAACTAATCCATTTATTCTTAGTTGCAATGAAGCATAATCATATTCATTAAAGCCTAAAACCCTTAAAGCATCTAAAAGCTCCACATACCCGCCGATTCCCATATCTCCAAAGTTATTGCCAGCCATCAAGTTATGCATTAAGTTTTTCACTAACGCATTTGTTTTTTGATAAAGAATAGAATTTTTATCTGCATATCTTAACACAAATATAGATAAGCCAGTAGTTACTCCAATACTTTCAGTTAAGTTTGCCTCTTCATTGAAGTTCCACCAAGGAGCATGAGGAAAGTTGTCATTGGTAGGGACGCAAAACCTCCAACCATATTCCATTAAATCTCTTTCACTCTGCAAATACTTTAAAATTCCTTTATAAATTGGATGGCTTAAATCTGTAAACTCGATATCATTTAAAATGCTTATGGCATATAAGGTGGTATAGGGTGTGGAATTAGGATTCCAGTTATCAGGTTCTAATGCATTACCGAATCCTCCATCCTCATTCTGATAATAAGATAAAGCGGAGATTACATCGTCCTTGTTTCCTTTTTCAAAGGAATAGTTCCATAAGCAGAGTTCAAGGGTTCTTGCATTTCGGTAAACCCAGGTTTTTATCTGGTTATATGTTTTCGTTGATAGCATTTTACTTTCCTCCGTACTTTTTTACAGGGCATTTTATACATATGTATCATAATAGTGAGGACTCCAATATAGTGTATTTATGTAAGAAATAGCGAGCTAAAATTTTGTTATATTTATTTTACATAACTAAATATTGGAAGTCAATTATCTTGACATTAATGCAAAGATTATCTATAATACATTTCAAAATGAATAGATAAAGCGATGAAGAGAAAGAGTAGGTATCTGAATACTTTACAGAGAGTTCTGTTAGCTGAGAAAGAACAAGGAATAAGATATTGGGCATTTTTGCTTAAATTTTGGTAACAAAATCGAAAAAAGACTTGGAGCTGCGTACCGACTGCTAATTAGCTGAGATTACGATGGGTGTGCCCGTTATAGCACCAGAGTATCGATATAAGTCCGTACTTGCTTTTTGCATTTAGGGATAGGAAATCTGTACTTGCAAAGATTTATGCTGTGAAGTATGAATGAAAAAAGGTGGTAACACGGGATAATTATTCTCGTCCTTGGATAACAGGGGCGAGATTTTTTTATTCATTTATCTTTTGCCCTAAAAATTGAAAGGAAAAGATAATATGAAGGAAAACAATTTATTTGAAGCAAGAATGGTGAAATTTAATTATGTAAAAAGCATTACTAATCCTTATCCAGAAAGATATGAGGTTACGCATGTTTTAAGTGTAGCATCAACTCTTCAGGATGGTACAAAGGATGTTCGAGTGGCTGGTAGACTTATGTCTATGAGAAAAATGGGAAGACTATCTTTTGTATCCTTAGCTGATGTCGCTGGAAAAATACAGATAGCAATTAAGAGGGATATACTTGGTGAAGAACAATATGATTTTTTCAAAAAAGCATTTGATATTGGTGATTATATGGGCGTTGAAGGTGAAATATTTACTACGGATGCAGGAGAAAAAACAATTCGGGCAAATAGGCTTTATTTTCTGGGAAAATCATTTAGGCCATTACCCGAGAAATTTCATGGTGTTAATGATATAGATATACGTCAAAGACAAAGGTATCTGGATTTATGTATGAATGATGAGACAAAAGATAGGTTTCTGAAAAAATATCAATTCATTAAGGAAATAAGAAGATATCTTGAAGATAATGATTATATAGAAATTGAGACTCCGGTTTTAATAGATCATCCTTCTGGTGCAACAGCAAGACCATTTATATCACATCATAATTCTCTAAATATGGAGGTATATTTAAGGATTGCGCCTGAAACATATTTGAAGAGAGCTATTGTTGGTGGTTTTACCAAAGTATTTGAGTTTGCAAGGTGCTTTAGAAATGAAGGAATTGATGCTACTCATCTACAGGATTTCACTATGCTAGAGGGATATTGTGCTTACTATAATTATACTGACAATATGAAATTTCTACAAAGAATGTTATCAGAGGTTATTTGTAAGATATGGGGAACATCTAAAATTATCGTTAACGAGAAGGAGATTGACTTTTCAGGAGATTGGAAAATTATTACCTTTAGAGATCTGGTGTTAGAAGATAGCGGTATAGATATTAATCAATATAAAACCGCAAAAGAACTTTTGTCTGTTATTCAAAAGAACAAAATTGAAATTGAGTTAAGTGAAAATGTGGAAAGCCTGGGAAGAGGAAACTTAATTGATTTGCTTTATAAGAAAGTAAGCAGACCTAAGATTATAGCACCTACATTTCTTATTCAACATCCGACAGATTTATCACCCCTCGCTCGTGCAAATGATGATAATCCAGAAGTTGTTGATAGATTTCAGTTGATTATTAACGGTGCAGAAATAATAAACGCATATTCTGAATTAGTTGATCCATTAGAACAAAAAGAACGACTCTTGGAGCAAGCCCGTTGTAAATCAAATGGTGACGAAGAAGCAATGATGATGGATGAAGATTACATCACTGCGATGGAATATGGTATGCCGCCCATTTCTGGATGGGGAATGGGAATTGACAGAGTATTTCAAGTACTAACTGGAAAGGAAAATATACGCGAGTCAATAATGTTTCCATTGATGAAAATACTAAGCTGATTTAGAAATGTTAAACATGTAAAGTGAATCCATATAGTGAAAGGATTTGCTTTACATGTTTCTACATTGCAAAAAAACACAAGTTATTTTAATAAAAAATAATACTCTAAAATACACTTTACAGCTTCAGTTATTATACCTTGTCCCTATTATCTATCATATTGTATATCCAATTTCTTTGCCATTTAAGTTGTTATATGGTTCGCTTAAATCAATCATAAATTATCCAAGAGAAATAGGACAACAAACTTTATGTTTGTTGAAGTCTGGATTATTCATGTGCTACATGATAAAATTAAAATAGATAAAAAGATTGCAGAATTTATATTATATAAGAGCAGGAGAGTAGCAGAATGGAGATAAAAGTATTGTTCGTCTGTCATGGCAACATCTGTCGATCGCCTATGGCAGAGTTCGTCTTTAAAGATATGGTAAAAAAGAAGGGATTAAGTAATCAATTTAAGATTGCATCAGCTGCAACCAGTACGGAGGAAATAGGGAATGGAGTTCATCCTGGAACAAGAAAATTATTAAACGGGTTAGGCATCTCATCCGACGGAAAATGTGCCGTACAGATGAGAAAAAGTGACTATAAGGAATATGATTATATCCTTGCGATGGATCAAAGAAATATTTCTAACATCCATCGAATTATTGGCATAGACACTGAGAAAAAGGTTCAAAAACTATTGGATTATACATATAAGTCTGGAGATATTGCAGATCCCTGGTATACTGGTGATTTTGATAAAACGTATGAAGATATTTACGCAGGCTGTGAAGGATTGCTAAATGTAATTCGTGAAAAGTACAACATATGATAATGTTAAGATAGTTAATAAAACCGTCAGAAATTATTTATTAATTCCTGACGGTAAATGATTAGTTAATATTATAAGACGTAAATGAAAGGATATAGCTATACAATAGGCATGAGATAGCTCCAGAACCAAATCTCATTATGTAATAACTAAAACGAGAGGTCTATACAGTTCTATTTATAATAAATAATTGTACAAATATTTTATGTACCAGACTTTTCTTTATTAACCTGACTTTGTATTGGTTTTATAAAATTGGAAATCATAATTTATCATATCAAAACACATTTCGATGAGCCCTTTGTTATAGGGTAAAAATAATCCACTATCAATTAAATGTAGTATTTCCCTTCTTGTGGACCACTTAACTTCATTGACTTCTTCTGAACTTAAGATTAACTCATCTAGCTTAATATCTTCTTGTATCTTATAAAAATCATAAAATGCATTTTCAATATTTAAAGTAAAGAACGGGCGTAAGTTTTCCGATGCAAAATCTTTTACATATCCTAACTCTTCAAATAATTCTCGCGTGGCAGCTTGTTGACTTGTTTCTCCACTTATAGCACAACCGCCAACGGATAAATCCCATAAACCAGCCCAGGATTTTTTATGTGATTGTCGTTGCTGTATTAGCATCTCGCCTTTATTATTGAATATGCAAATTTCTATGCCTAAGTAATATTCACTGTCAGAAAAGCTTCCTCGTTCTTTGACTTTTGTTGTTTGCTGTCGGTGTATATCGTATACATCCCACAATTCAGACATAAATATACCTCCATAATAAATCTTGAAAATTTATAGTATCTTTTTAGTCAACCATAAGGAACCACTTAAAGCCAAATTTGTCCTTTAATTCACTCATGCAGGTTGCAAATTCTGGTTTATGAGGAGCTTGTATAATGGTACCGCCTTCTTTTAAAATATCAAATACGCTTTCGACCTCTGCAACGGTGTCAAAGACCACAGCAAGGAATAACGAGTCTGTTTGGATTCTCTCTCGGTCTGCACCGCCATCGGATAACCTAATCCTTTGTTTACCAATGTGGGCTTCCGTATGGTATATAAGGTTTGTCTCTGTATTTTTTCCCTGCCAATCAACTTCTAAGTTAAAGGCTTTTTTATATAATTCAATTGCCTCCTCACAACGACCGCCACAATGTAACGTTGGAATAAAAATCATTATGAACACCTCCCATAATATAATTCACTTAGTAATCAAGTTTGTATTATTGCCTCTTATAGGCTTAAAACCCTTTGTTTTAATACGATACGTATAGGTATGTAAAGAGTAAAGTAGGTATTCTATTGTGATATTAAAAATAAACATGTAGCTTTTTGAACTCAATCGGACTCATTTGTTCCAACTTTCTAAAGATAGAGCAAAAATAGCTTACATCATTATAGCCTACGATTCTAGCTAATTCCTTAATTTGTATATCTTTACTTTGAAGTAATAGTTCTTTGCTTTTTTTAATCCGAATTAAATTGATATACTCTGATATAGTATGAGTTGTTATTTTTTTAAAGGAGGTACAGAGGTATTGTGGTGTTAGACTAACGACCTGAGCAAGTTGAGTAAGAGTGAGATTTTTGTCATAATTTTGGTCAAGAAAATCCAGAAGAGGCTTTAATTTACTATATTGGCTTACTATACTGCTATCATACTTTAAAGAAGAAAACTTTAAGATATCCATAAGTATATCATAAGCTATACGAGAACTTTCAACGCTCTTAGTAGGATTGTCCGATTGCAATATTTCATAGGCCTTCGCTATTTTTGAAGATATCATATGCGGATTAGATACAAAGTAAATGCCTGATTTGTTAATTTCAGCGGTATTCATAAAAAAATCGTCAATATGTTTTCCCTGAAAAATCACCCAATCTACAGTCCAGGAATTACTTAAGGCATAGTATTCGTGTGGTTCGTTTGGGAAAAAGAGCATACCCTGGTTTTCACTAATCGTATAAGCATTATTATGAAGGATAAGTTCCCCTTTACCGCTGCGACATTGTATCCACTGGTAATGAGGATAACCATTGGGTCGATTTATATATTCCTGTTCATAAGTGCATCCAACTCCTTCAATACAATAAGGAAGTTTTAAATCAAATTCGGATATAACGGGAAAAATCATTCGTTTCATTATTCACCTTAATTTTATCATATAGATGTTAAAATACTTAGATTGTTATTCGAAAATATGGATGATAACATATTAATATATTTATATTATATGATGAAAACTGGAATTTGAAAAGGAGTATTAACATGAATAAACTACTGTATGGCGTTGCTTATTATGATGAATACATGCCTTATGAAAGATTATATAAGGATGTTGAGATGATGAAAGAGGCTGGAATAAACGTAGTTCGAATCGCCGAATCAACATGGAGTACCTTGGAGCCACAGAATGGAGTATTCGACTTCACACATATAGATCGCGTACTTAAGGCAATGCATGCAGCAGAGATAAGGGTTATTATAGGAACACCAACCTATGCTGTTCCTACCTGGATGGCAAAGGAACACCCTGAAATCCTGGCAATCACTCCGTCAGGTCAGAATAAATACGGACCTCGTCAGAATATGGATATTACAAGCCCTGCATACCTTTTTTATTCGGAAAGAGTCATTCGGAAATTGTTGGAGCATGTAAAGGATCATCCAGCGGTTATTGGATACCAAGCAGATAATGAAACAAAAGCCTATCACACCGCTGGACCTAATGTACAGGTTATGTTTGTTAAATACATGAGAGAGAAGTTTAAAAGTCTTGATGAAATAAATCATAAGTTTGGATTGGATTATTGGAGCAATCGAATTAACACTTGGGAGGACTTTCCTGATGTTAATGCAACAATTAATGCAAGCTTAAGTTGTGAATTTAAAACATTTCAACGAAAACTCGTTACAGAGTTCCTCGCGTGGCAGGTTTCTATCATTAATGAATATAAGACACCTGAACAATTTGTTACACATAACTTTGATTATGGATGGAAACAGGCATCCTTTGGCATTCAACCGGAAGTGAATCATTTTGATGCAGCCAGAGCCTTTGACATTGCAGGTGCTGATATCTATCACCCATCTCAGGACGAGCTTACCGGATCCGATATTTCCTTTTGTGGAGATATAGCACGCTCAATGAAAAGAAGCAATTATCTGGTATTAGAAACAGAAGCGCAGGGGTTTGCCAGTTGGGTTCCGTACCCGGGTCAACTAAGGCTTCAGGCTTTTAGTCATCTTGCCTCCGGTGCAAATATGGTGGCTTATTGGCATTGGCATTCACTGCATAATGCTGTTGAGACTTATTGGAAAGGTCTCCTAAGCCATGATTTTGAACCAAATCCTGCTTATGAAGAAGCAAAAACTATTGGATATGATTTTAAAAGATTTAGCTCTAAACTGATTAATTTAAAAAAGCATAATCAGATTGCAGTGCTTTTTAGTAATGATGCCCTTTCAGCACTTGATTCCTTCAAGGAGCATCATAATGGCTTAGATTATAATGAGATATTACGTTTCATGTATGATAGTCTATATGAGAGGAACCTTGCATGTGATTTTGTTGACCCCTCCAGTGAGAATATAGGAGATTATTCGATGTTGGTGGTGCCACCTTTATACTCTGCATCAGATGCCCTGTTACATCGTTTAAACAGATTTGTAGAAAATGGTGGACATATTATCTACGCTTTAAGAAGTGGCTTCTCGGATGAAAATGTTAAGGTTAGATCTTCACACCAACCAGGAGTAATTGGAGAAGCTTGCGGTGTTTATTATTCGCAATTTGTTGCTTCAAATAAAGTAACTCTAAAGGATTTGCCGTATGAAATCGAAGACGATACAACGGTAAACACATGGGTTGAACTTCTTGTTCCTAATACGGCGAAGGTAATTGCAAGATATAATCATCCATATTGGGGGAAATATGCTGCGATTACTCAAAATGAATATGGGAAGGGCACTGCAACTTATATGGGGTGTATCCCAAACAAACAGATTATGGACAAAATCATAAAAAATGTTGCAATTAGAGCAGGTTTATGGGGAAACGATCAGGAAATAGCATTTCCTTTAATTACAAAGGCAGGAATAAATCAAGAGGGTAAGCTTGTTCACTATTACTTTAATTACTCTATGACTCCGAATACTTTTCAATATCCACATAGAGAAGGGATTGAATTGTTCACTAGTAGAGCGGTTGCGACAAAAGAGTCTGTTGATATAGAACCATGGGGGATTAGAATAATTGAGGAGGTCTGACTAGATTGAAAAAATCAATAGATTGCCAAATATAAGGATATGGAATATAATGGATATTGATTCAAAATGTACGATATAGGGAGTACCAATGAAAAAACAATACTTTTTATTAAAAACAATAAGATTAATTATTAAATTATTAATAGTTATTATTTTAGGAATTTTCCTGTTATTTGTTTATAAGAAAATGACCAGCGAATCTAATGTATATAGTAGTTTTCCGTCTGTTATAAATCTACTTTACTTGATGCTATATATACCAATATTGATTGCTGGTATCTGGTGCTTAGGTCGTATTAATAAAAAGCTAAAGGTATTGTTCCCTGAAAAATATCCTCCACGAGGACCGATTACAAAGAAAAAATTTTTCAAAATTATTATAAAAACAGCTATAATATTTGTTTTAACAATGGTAGCAATATTATTTATCGCTCCTTTTGTAATTATATATGTTGCAACCAATCATCATGTATATTATCGAAATGATTCATTGCTACAAATGACATATACTGCATCAGAATACAACCTTAATGAAAATATACTGTCGCTAGAAACAGAGGACAAGGTTAAACTTTGGGTTTCTGAAATAGCTGTCAGTAATCCCAAAGCTATTGTGATTTTCTTAACTGGAATTGAACAGCCTTCAATAACACAATTTTATCCCCATGCGAAACTGTTGGAAAGCAATGGATATGCCTCTATATTACTTGAAGTTAGAGGGCATGGTAAAAGTGGTGGAAATAAAATTTGCCTAGGATATGATGAGATACTGGATGTTAAGGCAACAATAAACTATATAAAAAGTAAAAATGAATATAGAAATATCCCAATTATTATTCAAGGTGTTTCTATGGGTGGTGCAGTTGCAATAAATGCATTCGGTCAATACAAGGAAATAAATGCATTAATAGCGATGTCTGCTTATACTACGTTTGAGGATGTTGTAATTGATAATTTGGAATACTATAAAGTACCAAAATTCATATGCACAATAGAAAAGCCTTTATTTAATTTAGCGCTTGTTGCGAACTTTGGCGTTGATAAAGTTAATAATATGAATCCAATTACACAGATACAAAATTCAAATAATAGACCTATCTTGTTAATCGCATCAAATGGAGATACCAGTGTACCGGTTGATAATACAAAAAAACTATATTCGGTATCAAAAAACGCAGATTTGTGGATTCGTGATTCTTGGGAACATTTTATTGTAAAGGATTGTGTTTTAGTAAATGTTGCTGATGACAAAGAGTATTGTAACAAGATATTAGGATTTTTAAAAAAAGTTTGTGATGATAGTCTTTAGAATTAATTTATTCATGATTTGCTATCTCTGCTTGCTAACCTATGACCTTATAACTAAGGCTTTGCAAGGTGTCTACAAGTGTATACAGGCTATAAATACATAAAAAAATCAGGAAGCCTTAAAAATCAAGACTTCCCAACTATTTCATTAAGCGCGAGACGGGATTCGAACCCGCGACCCTCGCCTTGGCAAGGCGATACTCCACCACTGAGCCACTCGCGCATATTATGTTCTGTGCCTTCGTTTATTTCGTAAGCACATGACATAATATACTATAGATTGTTAAGTTTGTCAATGCGTATAGAAGAAAATTTTTAATTTTATTTATTATTTATATTATATGTGTAATTTAAGCAATTGCGATGGTACATACATATTCATTTTTCTGGAATTGCTTATTCTTCAAATTTTCTGATATGGTTAAGGATACATCAATCCATAATTCTTCTGCAGCGAGCAGAAGATTAGCCAACATAATACCCATATCAATCATCTTATTGTAATCCAGAAGTTTACCAATTAATAAGTTCTTCTTTGCAAATATGTGAATTCTGTTATTGTATACAACAAATCTCCAGGGTTGGCTATTATACAGAGAAGGGGCAAGCCTTGCAGCAGATAATATTTGTTTTATATCTGCGGATACTTCTTCTTTGTAGACTACCAATTCACTTTCTGGGAAACGGTGTGCCTCAGAACTATCTCTGACAACAGGTGAGGAGGTTATGCCAAAGGCTAGTGCAATAACAAATTTATATTTCATAGTATCTTTGAGACTCTTACCCGGGCTTAAGATAGAGTAACAAGCTCCAATTCCTTTTGTGGCAAGGAATAAATCCATCTGCTGCATTAAATAGCCAGCATTTAGAAGATAACCCTCGCAGTCTTCTGATGATATACATAGATAATATGGTGCTTTAACATGGAATGGGGTAGAGAAGCCTTGCTTTTCTTCGATATGATTAACAAGCTTAAACTCTACTGCGATATCTTCCATCAGCATGGGAAGCTTATTCGCATATTCCAGGATTTCAGAAATGACATCCCACTCAAGCTTTTCATGTTTAAAATGACGATTCGATTTCCTCGAAAACATTGCATCAAAAGTATTCATTAATCAACCTTCTTCCTTAATCGTTTGCTACATTAGTTTGTCATGGACTTTTTCTTAAAGTGTAAGGGAGATATTCCATAATATTTTTTAAATAGCTTACTGAAATGATACACGTCATCATAACCTACCTGATTAGCAATATTTTTGATACTGCCACCTTCCTCATTGAGAAGAATATCTTTCGCCTTCTCCAGGCGAATTTTAATCAGATAGTTAATAGGTGATTCACCAGTTTCTTCTTTAAATATTTTTGAAATATACACTGGGCTTAGATACATATTATGAGCAATCTGCTCCAGTGATATTTTGTTCTCATAATTTTCATTCAAATAAGTTATGATTCGATTTACAGCGTAATTCTTGCTGTAGGTTTCAAAGTTATAACCTTTTTGTTCAGGTTTTTCAACATCTGCAATTTCTCGCATGACTAATAGAAGCAATTGCATCAAATGTGCCTTAAACATAAAATATCGGCCTATTTGATTGCTGTCCCTTTCAGCTATCATGGAAAAACAAAGCTTTGAAATTTCCTGCCTTAGCTCCGACGTGGTATGAAGTACATACCCCTTATCAGGTAACTCAATAGAGTTTGGAGCCATGTTCCTGAATTGAAAGTCAGTAAAACCGAAGATAAATTCTATTGTAGGTTCTTTCTTATTCACTACAATATGTGTATGCTTTACGCCAGGGTTACATATAATCAAATCTCCGGCTTCGACAGATATTTCCTCGCCTTCAATCAGATATTTACCCTTACCGGATAATACATATGCAAGTTCTGTAAAATCATGATCATGATAAACGCCTTCTTCAAGCATCCGGACCTTAGACACATAGAATACGGATGGGTTAAAATCTGTATAAGTTAAGTCATATTCAAGAGCCATAGATCCTCCTATGAACGCTATCAGCGGTAATATTGTAATTTATATCATTGGGGAATAGTTGTAGTTATCACTTTAGGGAATAGTATATCTCACTTATTAAATCTTTAAAATATTATAACATTAGTATATTAAATAGGTAAATGAATTTTTCAAATATTTTTTACAGGTTAATTATGAATTAAGTAAGTGAACATTGCTAAAAGTTTTTCACAGCCCTCCTTTCTGCTTGTAAATGAAAGGAAAAAGCTTGCTATTGAATGAATATTGCATTAAAAATCCATATGTAATTTGGTAATATTTTTTAGCGAAAAATAGTTGATTTTAAACTTTTGAAGTCTTATAGTAGCAATGGGACTTATATAGAAGAAATAGGTGGAACCTATTATAAAATAAAACATGACTTAAGTAATAATCTCCATTCAAATATCGACAGAAGGAGATATAATAAAGTGACTTAGTTGGTACTATTCAGTACCTTCATAGTTACCTTAGTAAATACAGCCTGGGAGGATTTTTGAAATGACTGCGATGCAATGGTTTTATTCGTTTTTAAAAAAATATCGTAGGAGGCTGATTTTTGCCTCATTTTTAACCACAATATCATGCTTGATTGCGATTGTTAATCCGTATGTATCTGGTATTATTGTGGACGACATTATACTAAAAGGCAACCACGACTTATTACCTATGATGATGGTAATTATGGTGGTTACAACCTTATTCAGAGCAGTAATTAAAAACTGGTTCCTAGTTATCTTTGAGACCTGCTCTCAAGGAATGCTGTATACATTAAGAGACTACGTTTATCGTAAAATGTTAGCGCAAGACTTTAGCTTTTATAATAAGAACCGTACTGGTGATTTAATGTCTCGCCAGACTGGTGATATGGAAGCTATCCGTCATTTTGTGGCTTATGTTATATATTCAGTCTATGAAAATATATTATTATTTGTAATAGCACTTATTATGATGTTTGCGGTTGACTGGCGTTTGGCATTAATTATGATTGCAGTTCTTCCTTTAACAGCTTGGGCTACCTTTAAACAGCTAAAAGCTGTTAAGCCAGCCTTTCATAAGATTAGACAACGTTTTTCTAGCTTAAATACTGCGGTTCAAGAAAATGTAAGTGGTAACCGTGTAATCAAAGCTTTTGCAAAAGAGGATTACGAAATCAGGAAGTTTGAGAAAGAGAATGACGGATATCGGGAAGCAGAGCTTGAAGCGGCAAGTATCTGGAAAAAGTATGTACCTATCTTTGAGTTCCTGGCGAATGTACTATCAATTATTCTATATCTAATCGGCGGTATCATGGTAGTAAAAGGGTATATGTCCCTCGGTAAACTTGTAACTGCCAGTGGTTATTTATGGATGTTGAACCAGCCACTTAGACAAGCAGGCTGGCTGGCAAATGATTATCAGCGTTTTGTGACTTCTGTAGAAAAAATATACTCAACTGTAATTGTGGAGCCTTCCATCAAAGCTCCAGAGCATGCCATCTCCGCCAAACGGTTCAAAGGAAACATCGAATTTTCTCATGTGAGTTATCGGGCAGAAGATGATGTTATCCTTAAGGATATTAACTTCAAGATCAAGCATGGTCAGACAGTTGGTATTATTGGTGCAACTGGTTCCGGTAAATCTACTCTGATGAACTTGTTATGTCGTTTCTATGACGTTACTTCCGGAGATGTTATCATCGACGGAGTTAATGTGAAGGATATGGATTTGTACTCTCTTCGTGATAATATTGGTATGGCAATGCAGGATGTGTTCCTGTTCTCCGATACCATTGAAGGAAATATTGCTTACAGTAGACCAAATTGCAGTTTTGAAGAAGTGGAAGCGGTAGCAAAGATTGCAAATGCACATAACTTTATTCTTCAAATGCCGGATGGATATGATACGATTGTTGGTGAACGTGGCGTTGGTCTTTCCGGTGGTCAAAAGCAGAGAATTTCCCTTGCCAGAGCACTCCTTAAAAATCCTTCCATAATCATTCTTGATGATACTACTTCAGCAGTGGATATGGAGACAGAGACCCAGATTCAAAATGAACTTGGTGCTTTAAATCAAAATCAAACAGTATTCATTATTGCCCATCGAATTTCTTCTATTAAAGATGCAGACCAAATTCTTGTATTGGATAATGGTTGTATTATTGAAGCAGGTAATCATGAGGAATTATTAGAGAAGAATGGCTACTATGCGACAGTGTTCCACCATCAGTATGGCGATTTCAACTCTTTGACAGCAAAGGAGGCGCACTAAAGTGGCAAGAAATAAATATGATATAGACGAAACCTTACAATCTGAATTTAGTTTTAGTCATTTTAAGAGACTTGCAACCTACATAAGGCCTTATCGTAAGGATATGATTTTTACTATAATATTAAATACCATTTCAGCTGCACTAGGTATGGTAACCCCTATTTTTCTTATGATTATTATGGACGATTATATTCCGGCGAAAAATATTAAGGGAATTATCTGGATTTGCATTCTCCTGTTAGTAATTTATTTGGTTATTTCATTCATTATTGCAGCCAAAACCACCATTACTTCGAGACTTGGTCAAAACATTATACATACCATTCGAAGTGATATCTTCCGACATTTGCAGGAACTGCCATTTTCCTATTATGATGATAAGCCACATGGTAAAATACAGGTTCGTGTTGTAAATTACGTGAATGGCTTAAGTGATTTGTTATCCAATGGTATTGTTAATACCATTACAGACTTAATCAGCTTATTCTTTATTGTTGGCTTCATGCTATACATCAATGTAAGATTAACTTTAATCTGTCTGGTTGGTTTACCGCTGCTTATGGCAATGATCTTTATTATAAAGAAGAAACAGAGAGTGGCTTGGCAGCAGTCCAGCAATAAGTCTTCTAATTTAAATGCTTATATCGCAGAGAGTATCAATGGTATTCGAGTAACTCAGAGTTTTACAAGAGAAGAAGAGAATATTAAGATTTTTAATACCCTTAGCGGTGATTATAGAGTGGCCTGGATGAAGGCGGTAAAGCTTAATTTCTTATTATGGCCAGCAATTCAGAATATTTCAACCTGGACTAACGTAGCAGTATTCGTACTAGGTATTGCCTGGATTGATCAAGGGGTAAAGGGAATAACAGTAGGTGTTCTGGTTGCAATCACTGGTTACATCGGTAGATTTTGGGCACCGATTAACACCTTGGCAAGCTTCTACAACTCCCTGTTAACTGCAGTGTCCTATCTGGAACGTATCTTCGAAACAATCGACGAGCCAGTACTTGTAAAAGATATAGAAGACGCGGTAGAAATGCCTGCAATTAAAGGTGAAGTTGAATTTAAAGACGTTACCTTTAGCTATGAAGATGATGTGAAAATATTAAATGGAATTAATTTTAAGGCAAAGGTGGGAGATACAATCGCCATCGTTGGTCCAACTGGTGCCGGAAAAACTACAATAATTAACTTAATCAGCCGTTTTTACAATTTAGATTCTGGCACAATCAATATTGATGGGGTTGATATTAGTAAGGTAACCATTAAATCCCTTCGTAAACAAATGGGCGTTATGCTTCAGGATAGTTTTATCTTCTCCGGAACCATTATGGATAATATTCGTTACGGTAATATGGAAGCAACGGATGAACAGGTAATGGAAGCAGCAAAAACAGTCTGCGCACATGATTTCATTATGAGTATGGAAAATGGATATGAGACACAAGTGAACGAAAGAGGCTCCAGATTATCTGTTGGACAAAGACAGTTAATCAGTTTCGCAAGAGCGTTGCTGGCTGATCCTAAAATATTAATTCTAGATGAAGCGACCTCAAGTATTGATACAGAAACAGAAATATTATTACAGGAAGGCTTAGGTAGATTGCTAGCCAACCGTACCTCCTTCATAATAGCACATAGACTATCTACCATTAAAAATGCAGACTGCATTCTATATGTGGATGGTGGGCTTATTCAGGAAATGGGTAACCATGAAGAGTTGGTGAAAATGGGCGGACGTTATCACGAATTATATTTGTCACAATACAAGTTCTTAGAGAAAGAATAATGCGAAAGGGGTTGTGGCAACAACCCCTTGATTTATAAAGAAATATTGGTAATTAGTGAGAAACTTGAACCCCACACAGCAGAATCAATTGTTTCATCAAGGTTAAATGTACAAGTGATATATACAGAAATGGAGTAAATATGTCATATGATTATAAAAAAATAGTTCCGTTTTTACTGGATTGGTATGATTTAAATGCACGTATTTTGCCTTGGCGGGAGAATCCAAGACCGTATTACGTATGGATTTCAGAAATAATGCTACAGCAGACCAGAGTTGAGGCGGTAAAGGGATATTTTGAACGCTTTATCAATGAGGTACCGGATATTAAAGCACTTGCAGAGATTGACGAAGAACGGCTTCTTAAGTTATGGGAAGGTCTGGGTTATTACAATAGAGCAAGAAATCTGCAGAAAGCTGCTAAGCAAATCTGTGAGGTATATGGTGGAGAACTTCCGGCGGATTATGAAAAGCTTCTTGGGTTACCTGGCATCGGTTCCTATACAGCAAGTGCCATTGCATCAATTGCTTTTGGCATTCCGGTTCCTGTAGTAGATGGCAATGTACTGAGAATTACCATGAGAATGGCTGGCAGCTTTGAGGATATTACCAAGGAAAGTGTTAAGAAGAAGCTGTGGCAAGAACTTCTGGCTGTAATACCAGAGGATCAGCCAAGTGCCTTTAACCAGTCAATGATGGAACTGGGGGCTACGGTATGTTTGCCGAATGGAAAGCCACTTTGTGAGAAGTGTCCGGTCATGCATCTGTGCCAAGCATTTCATGAAGACAGAATTGCACAGATACCAGTTAAACCAGCAAAGAAAGAACGAAAAATCGAAAATAGAACCATACTTTTAATAGAACATCAGGAGCGATATCTAATTCATAAGAGATTAAATAAAGGGCTACTGGCAGGTTTATGGGAGCTGCCCGGAATTAATAAAGAATTACCGGTGGAAGGTGTTATCCAAATCCTAAAAGAGCAGGGGATAGAGGAAGCCGAGATTGTACCACTTGGAGCTGCAAAGCATATTTTCTCCCATGTGGAGTGGCTAATGCAGGGCTACTATATTATTGTATCAGAAGTGAACTCTAATCTACTGGCGGATGGAGCATATGTATGGGCGGACCGAAACGAGATAACTAGGAAGTATAGCATTCCAAGTGCTTTTTCAGCCTATATACAGGGACTTAAGGTGGAAGAATAATCCATAAAGAAAGTATTTGTTGTAAAATAGGACAAATGTGCTATGATAGTATATAGATTAAGTTTATGAATACTTCTTATTGCTTGTTCATCAAATTAATATATGACCATATATTAAGAAGTGTTGATATGAATTTGGAGTGAGGTAATGATGAAAAAAAGCATTTATCTATTCACAATAACAGCAGCAGTGCTATTATCTGGTTGTAGTAATAAGGATCAAATGACTAATTTTATACCAACACAAGCACCACAGGATGAGCTATCTTCAGAGATGGAAGAGGATACTGAAACGCCTGCCGCTGCGGAGTCTGCTCAAGAACCAGAAACTACTTATACCGGAGCAACCACCAAGATGTATGTTAAGCTTAATGAATACGGTGGATATGTAAACGTACGTGCAGCAGCTTCTAAGGATGGAGAAGTAATTGGATTCTTAGTTCATGCGGAGGAAATTGAAGTAATTGAAATAAAGAATGGATGGGCAAGCTTCTTAGCAAATGATAAGATTAATTATGTTAGCTCGGACTTTGTTGTTGCAGAACGTCCAGACTATTTGACACCACCACCTCCAACACCAACTACCGCTGCTACACCAACACCTAAGCCAACACCAGAGAACAGTACACCAGAGGACGCTGCATCAGAAGGTACCGCACCAGAGGACACAGCACCAGTTATTGATGATGAGGTTAAGCCAGATATCTAATTGAAATTATTTATATAATGAATAAATTTATGCAAGGAACTTGAGAGGTAGGCACTTTTAGAATAGCAAAAGCCGACCTCTCTTTTATTAACCGGAGTTTTGAGAGGGATTTGGACTAAAGCATTTTCGCTTAATTCTTGCTCTACAAAGGCTTTTATTACACAGGCAACACCAAGGCTTGTTTTTGCAAAATCAATTAACAAATCCATATTGCTAATTTCAAGTATTTGTTTTGGTACAATGGAATTCATCTTAAAGTAGTCCTCTATATATTTTCTGGATACATTTTCTTCATCCAAAAGCATGATATTAGCAGAGGAGAAGATGTCCATAGTATCATCCCTCTTCTTTAAGTTATTTAAGTAGTGACGAGTTGCTACAAAGATATCCTCCATTTCTCCAAGGGATATAAATTGAAAAGAATCTATATGACTGGGCTTTGCAACTAATCCAATCTCAAGAGTTGCATTTTCAAGCTGTTTTAAGGTATGAGAGGAACTTTGATTTGCAATGGTAATTTTAATATGAGGATTCTCTTGTACGAAGCCATTTAGGTAGGGTAATAACATATATTTGCATAGTGTAGTACTGGCACCAATGCGCAGATGTCCAATTCCAAGCTCATGAACACGCTTTAGACTTTCCTCACCTCTATGTAAGGTCTCAAAAGCCTTACGAGTATGGTCAAATAGAAGTTTTCCCTCTTCGGTAAGTTTCACCCCTCTTGAGTTTCTTATAAATAACGTGGTTTTTAAATTGTCCTCCAGGTTTTGAATTGCTTTACTTACAGCAGGCTGGCTTATATAGAGTTGTTTTGCTGCGCGGGAAATGTTACCAAGTTCAGCAACACTGTTAAAAACATGATACAGGGATAAATTCTCTTCCATAGACACCTCGTTTCATTTGTTTGTGCTAGCGCCATTTGGCATATACACATTAAAATATGGATTAGTAATTTCTCCAAAACTTAATTAAGAAAAGATAGCTGTAATTTGTTATAATATAAAGTTATAATAGTTATTATTAATATGTATTTTAATTATACCAAACACTATGATACAATGACAATAATTATTTTAAGACTAATAAATATATATTGGTGGGATGATGCAAAATCGAGCTTATGAGTGAACTATTACATTAAGTGGGAAGCTGTGTCTTAATTGTACTAAAGTAAGAACAAGTGTAAATGGAGGCTTACAATATGAACTATAACATTGCGGTTATTCCTGGGGATGGGATTGGACCGGAAATTATTGCAGAGGCTATAAAAGTACTTGATCAAATTGGCAATAAATATAAGCATAGCTTTCAATATGAGGAAGTGCTTATGGGCGGTATATCCATTGATCGAACTGGGGAACCCCTTACCCAAGAGGCACTTGAAACCGCGAAAAGAAGCGATTCGGTTTTACTAGGAGCTGTGGGAGGTAATGTCGGGCAGTCGAATTGGTATTCTTTGCCCCCTCACTTAAGACCGGAAGCCGGGCTTCTGGCAATTCGAAAAGGACTTAATCTCTTTGCGAACATTAGACCTGCAATCTTGTTTGAAGAACTTAAGGGAGCATGCCCTTTAAGGGATGAGATAATCGGAGATGGGTTTGACTTTGTAGTTATGAGAGAGTTAACCGGAGGATTATATTTTGGCGAACGTCATACCTCTGTGGAGGCTGGTGTTAGAAAAGCAACAGATACGTTGGTGTATGATGAGAAAGAAATAAGAAGAATTGCTAAATGGGCCTTTGAGATAGCTAGAAAAAGAAATAAAAAGGTATGCAGTGTTGATAAAGCGAACGTACTTGATTCCTCCAGACTATGGAGACAGGTGACTAAGGAGGTAGCGGCAGAATATCCAGATGTTGAGCTTTCCGATATGCTGGTCGATAATTGTGCAATGCAATTGGTAAAGGACCCAAGACAATTTGATGTAATTCTAACAGAGAATATGTTTGGAGATATCTTATCGGATGAAGCAAGTATGATTACTGGATCAATAGGAATGTTAGCCTCAGCCAGCTTAGGTGAAACGAAGCTTGGATTATACGAGCCAAGTCATGGCTCTGCACCGGATATTGCTGGTCAGAACAAGGCGAATCCAATTGCAACCATACTTTCAACAGCAATGATGTTACGCTATTCCTTTGATTTAGAAGAAGAGGCAGTGGCAATAGAGCACGCAGTAAAAGAAGTGTTAAAGAAGGGCTATCGGACGGTGGATATTATGTCCGAGGGAATGTCTTTGGTAGGAACCTCATTGATGGGAGATTTAATTGCAAAAGAGATTTAAATAACGGTAATAATAAAAGTTTTAGGAGGATATTCTTATGGGAATGACAATGACACAGAAGATTTTGGCTGCTCACGCTGGTTTAGATAAGGTTATAGCTGGGCAATTAATTGAAGCTGATCTTGATTTGGTCCTTGGAAATGATGTGACCGCACCGGTTGCAATACATGAGATGGAGAAGATGACAATAAAGAAGGTATTTGATAAGGATAAGATTGCTCTTGTACCAGATCATTTTACCCCTAATAAAGATATTAAGTCTGCTGAGCACTGCAAATGTATGCGTGAGTTTGCTATGGATCATGATATTACGAACTATTTTGAAATTGGTGAAATGGGTATTGAGCATGCCTTGCTGCCAGAGAAAGGATTAGTAGTAGCGGGAGATGTAGTTATCGGTGCTGATTCCCATACCTGTACCTATGGTGCCCTTGGAGCATTTTCCACGGGAGTTGGAAGTACGGACATGGCTGCTGGAATGGCTACAGGCAAAGCATGGTTTAAAGTTCCCTCTGCCCTTAAATTTGTTCTTACAGGTAAACCAGATAAATGGGTTAGTGGTAAAGATGTTATTCTACATATTATCGGTTTAATTGGTGTGGATGGAGCTTTATACAAATCAATGGAATTTGTAGGTGATGGTATTCGTAATTTGTCCATGGATGATCGCTTTGCAATGGCTAATATGGCGATTGAAGCAGGGGCAAAAAACGGAATATTTCCTGTGGATGAGGCAGCCATAGATTATATGAAGGAGCATTCCACAAAGGAGTATAAGCTCTATTCAGCGGATGAGGATGCTGAGTATGAACAGACCTATGAAATTGATCTGTCCAGCTTAAAACCCACGGTTGCATTTCCACACCTGCCAGAGAATACAAGAACCCTTGAAACGGTGGGAGAAATTAAAATCGATCAGGTAGTAATAGGTTCCTGTACCAATGGACGAATCAGTGACTTAAGAACAGCAGCAGCAATCCTTGAAGGCAGAAAAGTGGCTAAAGGTATGCGCCTTATCGTTTTCCCGGCTACTCAAAAAATATACCTTCAGGCAATGGAAGAGGGACTACTTGCAACGTTTATTAAAGCTGGAGGAATTGTTAGTACCCCAACTTGTGGCCCTTGCCTGGGAGGACATATGGGAATCCTTGCAGCAGGAGAAAGAGCAGTTGCAACTACCAATCGTAACTTTGTAGGACGAATGGGGCATGTTGAATCAGAAGTGTATCTTGCAAGTCCTGCAGTAGCAGCAGCGAGTGCGGTTACAGGGAAAATATCAGGTCCTGAAGAACTTGGCTTATAAGAGAAAACAATAGTTATTTATGAAACAGTCTGAGTTTTTTTATAAAGTGATGACTGAATAGTTACAATTTATTTTCGTCTGAAAGGTAAGGGTGCTAGTATGAAAGCGTTTGGAACAGTGCATAAATATGGTGATAACGTAGATACGGATGTCATTATACCTGCGCGTTATCTTAACTCCTCCGATCCGAAGGAGCTTGCAGAAAAATGTATGATAGACATTGATAAAGAGTTTGTAAATAGAGTTAAAAGCGGAGACATTATGGTTGCAAATAAAAATTTTGGTTGCGGCTCTTCAAGAGAGCATGCACCAATTGCCATCAAAGCTTCTGGTATAAGTTGTGTAATTGCAGAAACCTTTGCAAGGATTTTCTATCGAAATGCAATTAATATTGGATTACCCATCATAGAATGCCCTGCTGCTGCAAAAGAGATTGAGGCAGGAGATCAAGTGGAGGTAGACTTTGACCTGGGAATTATCTATGACAGGACTAAGGGTACTCAGTATCAAGGTCAGGCATTTCCAGAGTTTATGCAGAAAATAATTAAAGCAGAAGGACTTATTAATTATATCAATAAAAAATAAGAATGTTTACATCTGGGTACTGGTTAAATAGAGGGGAAACTGCCGTTTATAGTAATATAGACGGCAGTTTTAGTATGTAAAGCTAAATTAGAACATTGCTTACTTTTAAGGATCAATCTTTATCAGAGTATGGTTTTATTTAGCTCAATAAAATTGTATTTTTTGTAACAATATCTTTCTATTTATCATAAAGTGAAATAGAACTTTTTAATAGTGATGGTATTTAATATGAATAATACAATCAGATATACGATAAGACCCTATGACACAATATGGATGCTTGCGCAAGTTTTTAATACCTCTGTGGATGATATTATGGAACTAAACCCGGATATTGATCCAAGAAATTTAAGGATTGGTCAAGTTGTTACACTAATCCCGGGAGACCATAATTACCCTACTAATTCAAATCAACAGAACGCATCAGGTAACAATATGAATAATAATATGCGTAATAATATGGGCAATAATATGCGTAATAATATTAGCAATAATATGGGTAACAATATGGGCAGTAATATGGGTAATAATACGGGCAGTAATATGGGCAGTAATATGGGCAGTAATATGGGCAATAATATGGGCAATAATACAGGCAATAATATGGGTAATAGTACGGGTAATAATATGAGTAATAATATGGACAATGATATGGATAATGATATGGATATTTACACAGAGGAATTTTACGACTTATCAAGCCTGTTTCGTATGCTCTGGGTACAACATGTTTATTGGACCCGTATGGCCGCAGTGGCACTTATTCATGACCTTCCCGAGACGGATTTTGTTCTTCGAAGATTACTCCGTAATTCCGTTGACTTCGCAAATGCCTTAAGACCTTATTATGGCGAGGAGGCAGCAGTAGAGTTTACAGATTTGATGAATGGTCATCTCACAATCGCAGCGGAACTTATAAATGCATTGTTAGCAGATGATGATCAGGCTATTATGGATGCGGATCAAAGATGGCATGACAATGCAGAACAAATTGCAGAATTTTTTGCAAGCATTAATCCTAACTGGAGCGTTGAGGATTGGAGCGCAATGATGGATGAACATTTGGAGCTCTTAAGTCAAAATATTACCAATATGATAGCTGGTAATTATGAGGAAAGCATTAATGATTTTGATACAATAGAGAGTCAGGCAATAGAGATGGCAGATATGATGGCGGAAGGAATTGAAGCACAGTTTCCGGATTAAATTTTAAAAATTTATATGAATTTTTCATTTGATATCTACAAATAATAATTGCGTAACTAATATAGGTTGATAAATGCAGTGTTCTGCATTTATACAAAAAATGTGGAGGTTGTTATGTCAATTAAGAAAATGGATAAACCAAATGAAGGAATTAAGTGTGTAGTTAATACTTGCGAATATTATGTAAGCGGCGATCATTGTTATGCAGAAAAAATTGAAGTAGCGCCAAGAAATGCAAGAGAGTCAGAGCAAACAGATTGTACTACTTTCGTATCAAAAGGCTAATTCAGTCGTTAATAATTGAATAATATTGTTATTACCCTTTATTCTATTTAAATTAGAATAAGAGTAGAAAGAAAGCTGAAATTATAAAAATAAGTAGTTTAAACTTCTTATTCATATAACTTCAGCTTTATTTATGTGCTTATATTCTTATAATTACCTAATTTCTATTTCTAAACAAATGAATGGTTCCTTCGTCATTTAGCTTCTTTACTATGGTAGCCATAATCGGTAGGATGAATAATCCCAGGACACCCATTAATTGTGCACCTATATACATTAAAATTAATGTAATAATAGGATGTAATCCAATCTGCTGACCAACAATTTTGGGTTCAACCGTTTGACGAACTACAGTTATTACTATATAGATGATTAAAATTCCAATACCAATTTTAGTGTTACCTAATATCAATGCAGTGATTGCCCAAGGAAGAAGAACTGCTCCAGTACCAAGAATTGGCATAATGTCAACCAGTGCGATCAAAGCAGCGAAAATAACTGCATTTGGAATTCCAATAATCAAAAAACCAATAGATAATTCGGCGAAAGTAATAGATATAATTGCTGCATAAGCACGAATAAATTTACCAATTGTACCTATTCCATTATCTTTTAACTTAAGCAACATAGCTCTGCGCTCACCAGTGAATTGAATAACAACAAAGCGAGTTATCTTATGATAGTCAATTGTAAAGAAGAAGGATGAAACAATTGTAAAAATAAACTTAATAAGTAAGGTTGGAACTTGGGCTGCAAAGGATGCTAATGTATCAACAATGCTAGAGGAAGCTTTGGTCAGATAGTCATAAATAGTTTGATTGCCATCAACTATAAAGTTATCTACATAAGGTTTGGTTGCCGGAAAAGCTTCCATTATATTATTCAGAACAGTTAATATGGCTGGTTTCAAGGTTTCGCTATAAAAGGTAGGCAAATTTGATATCAGGTCAACAATAATATCAAATGCTTTGAATCCTACTAAGCTAACAAGATAAGCCAAAAGGCCATAAAACAAAAGCAAGATAGAGATGGAGACGATTACCCTGTTTATCTTAGTCTTTTTCTGAATAAAATCAATTAAATGGCGAAACGTAACTGCAATAATCAAGCCAATAACAAAAGGCATAAGGAGCGGAAGAAAATATTTTATTCCAACATAAACTAGCCCTAGAATTAGGGCAATAAATGCCGCGCGAATGAGGTAAGCCTTTTGTTTCTCTAGATTCAACATGTAATGATCCTTTCTTGATCAATTTATCTCTATGTGAATTATCGACTCATTATGAGTTTTTCATAACAATACTTTCAATAATATTTGCAACATCTTCGCAATTATCTGCACAACGCTCTAAACGATGTAAAATTTCAGTCCAACACATTAATTCGATTGGATCTTTTGAGGTGTGATATAAATTACGCATAAAGTCAACATATAATGCATCGCCAACTTCTTCAAGACGATTAATTTCGATAACTTTATCATGTAATTTCTTGGAACTCTTAAAGTTCTTGAATTCTTCCAGAGCTTCATCCATAGCCTTAGTACAAGTTACTAATAGCTCTGTGAATTTAAGAATTTCAGGACGGATCGTCTGAATATTGAACATATCTACATAGATTAACACATCTTCGATGGAGTCGGTTACATCATCAATTTCCTGTGTAAGACTGGTGATATCTTCACGCTCAATTGGAGGAAGAAATTCTTTAACCAGACGATTCATGATGTCGTGCTTTGCTAAATCGGCACTATGTTCAATTTCGTGTGCTGCTTTTACTCTATCTGTAATTTTGCTTGGATCAAATTTACTTAAGGTTTCGTGGAGGCTAACTGCTAATTTGGTAGAATATTTTGAGAGGTTTGCAAATGCATCAAAATAACTATAAGTATTCTTTCTTGTAATCATAATATATGACTTCCTTCCTATTTAAAAGATTTGCATAAATATTTTTGACATAACATAACCGAGTAAACCACAGCCAGGGAAGGTTAATACCCAAGCGGCAACCATTTCCTTTACAATACTCCAGTTTACGCTTTTCATTCTTTTTGCAGCACCAACGCCCATAATCGAGGTGGTCTTTGTGTGTGTAGTACTAACTGGGATACCAAAGGCGGAGGCAAGAAATAATGCAACCGTAGCAGCAGCATCTGCTGCAAAACCTTGATATTTACTTAACTTTACCATACCCATACCAACAGTTTTAATGATTTTATAACCACCGATAGAGGTTCCTAGTGCCATAACAATTGAGACTAAAACCATTAACCAAATTGGTACGGAAAACTCTGTTACACCGGATTTTCCCTGTGCCAAGAATACACCAAGCATGAATACACCCATAAATTTCTGTCCATCCTGTGCACCATGCATATAAGCCATGGAAGCGCCACCAAAAACCTGTGCGTGTTTAAAAAAGAAAGAAGTTTTACGCCTGTCCGCATTTTTACAAATAAAAGAAATTATTTTAGAAATTACATAACCAAGACCAAAGCCAATAATAGAGGAGAGAAACAAACCATAGATAACCTTCATCCACTCACCCATATTAATACCTTGTCCACCCTGTATCGCAATAGCAGAACCAGTTATACCTGCAATCAAAGCATGAGACTCGCTTGTAGGGATACCGAATGCCCAAGCAGCAGTTGCCCAAACAACAATCGCAAACAAGGAAGCACATAGTGCTATTAAAGCATTCTTGGAATCGCCACCAAAATCAACCATCTTGTATACTGTCTGAGCAACGGAGTTGTTCAGCATAGTCATAACTAGAACACCAAGAAAATTGAATACGGCCGCCATAAGAATTGCATTTTTCGCACTAATGGAACGAGTTGAGACACAGGTAGCAATGGCATTTGGTGCATCGGTCCAGCCATTAACTAAAACAACACCCAAAACCAACGCCACCGTTATTAATAGAGTAGGGGTTGATACCAGTTGCTGCAGAAATTCAGTAAAATTCATAAAGCGCCTCCTAAAACACAAAATTAATCATAATTACATCTTTGTAATCAAACAAACAAATCTTAACACGAATAAAAGACATGCGCAATCAAATTTTACATGAATAATACATCAATTTTGCATTATTTTTAATACATTTCACAGTATTTACATGGAATTCACATAGATTTCACAAAAGAGACTGTAAATGATTTACTATGGTAATTATGCCTAAAATGAAGCATAATTATTTAATTATAAATTTTCCAAATGATATATTTGGCAAGAAGATAATAATAGATTTTATTTGATATTTAGTGCTTACCTATTTATAATAAGCATATTAACTGAAAATATTAATATTGTAAGATTAATATTGGCAAATACGTATATTTATAAATAGTTATGGAAAATAACCCATATTATTTTTAAATTTGACATTGCTTTTTAGAAAGAAATACATTAATATATACTGTACTACTTTAAAGTGATGAGATGGTATTGTTGCAAAATGTATTGTAGTATTGTTTTACTATAAATATGAAAGAAAAGGTGGTTAAAGGATGAGAAGTGACGCAGTGAAAACCGGAGTATCCCAGGCACCCCACAGATCTTTATTTAATGCATTGGGTCTGACCAAGGAAGAGATGAGAAAACCACTCATTGGTGTCGTGAGTTCATATAATGAAATTGTACCAGGGCATATGAACCTAGATAAGATAGTCGATGCCGTCAAGCTTGGTGTGGCAATGGCAGGCGGAACGCCACTAGTCTTTCCAGCAATTGCTGTATGCGATGGTATTGCCATGGGTCATCAAGGAATGAAATATTCTTTGGTTACTAGAGATCTGATTGCAGATTCTACAGAAGCAATGGCGATGGCTCATCAATTTGACGCACTTGTAATGGTACCGAATTGTGATAAGAACGTTCCCGGACTTTTAATGGCAGCGGCAAGAGTGAATATTCCTACAATTTTTGTTAGCGGTGGACCAATGCTTGCGGGACGAGTGAATGGAAATAGAACCAGTCTTTCCTCGCTGTTTGAGGCAGTTGGTGCCTTCAGTGCAGGAAACTTATCAGAAGAAGAATTAGAAGAATACGAAAATAAGGCTTGTGCTACCTGTGGTTCCTGTTCAGGTATGTATACAGCAAACTCAATGAACTGTCTTACCGAAGTAATCGGTATGGGCTTAAAGGGCAACGGAACCATTCCAGCTGTCTATTCCGAACGTATCAGATTGGCAAAACATGCTGGTATGAAAATTATGGAGTTGCTGGAAAAAGATATTCGACCAAGAGATATTATGACCAAAGAAGCTTTTATGAACGCTTTAACCGTGGATATGGCACTAGGCTGTTCTACTAATACAATGCTGCATTTGCCAGCAATCGCACATGAAGTTGGCTTTGAATTAAACATAGATATTGCAAATGAAGTTAGTGCTAGAACACCGAATTTATGCCATCTGGCACCTGCAGGACATACATATATTGAAGACCTGAACGAGGCAGGCGGTGTATACGCTGTTATGAATGAATTAAATAAGAAAGGACTCCTCAACACCGATTTAATTACTGCTACAGGAAAAACGGTCGGCGAGAACATACAAGGCTGTAGAAATCTTAATCCAGAGGTTATTCGGCCAATTGATAATCCTTATAGTGAAATTGGAGGTATTGCAGTCCTCAAGGGTAATCTTGCACCTGATTCAGGAGTGGTTAAGCGTTCCGCAGTTGATCCAAGTATGATGAAGCATGAAGGACCTGCAAGAGTCTTTGATTGTGAAGAAGATGCAATTGAGGCAATCAAAGGCGGTAAGATCGTTAAGGGTGATGTCGTTGTTATTCGATATGAAGGACCAAAGGGTGGTCCAGGAATGAGAGAAATGTTAAATCCCACCAGTGCAATTATGGGTATGGGACTAGGTTCACATGTGGCATTGATTACGGATGGAAGATTCTCAGGAGCCTCAAGAGGCGCTTGTGTTGGTCATGTATCGCCGGAAGCAGCGGTAGGAGGCAATATAGCACTTGTGGAAGAGGGAGATATTATTCAGATTGATATTAATGCAAATAGTTTGAATTTTGTTATATCCGATGAAGAATTGGAAGCAAGAAGAGCAAAATGGCAGCCACGTCAGCCGAAGATAACAACGGGATACCTTTCCCGCTATGTAGCGATGGTAACCAGTGGCAACAGAGGGGCAATCTTAGAGGTTCCTAAGGCGCAATAGATTATTATAAAATAGTTGTAAATATAGGGCATTATAATATACTTAAGCATTACATTCTGTGATATGAATAAAGAATGTGAGCAGGAATGGAGGTTAGAATGGAATTAACAGGTTCTCAAATCGTTATTAAATGTTTAAAAGAGCAGGGTGTTGACACAGTCTTTGGATATCCTGGCGGTACTATATTAAATATATATGATGAATTATATAAGCACACATCAGAAATCAAACATATCTTGACTTCCCATGAGCAAGGAGCATCTCATGCGGCTGATGGTTATGCAAGAGTTACCGGCAAAGTAGGGGTATGCTTTGCAACCTCTGGACCGGGTTCGACTAATCTTGTAACTGGTATTGCAACCGCGTTTTTGGATAGTATTCCTATGGTTGCTATTACTGCAAATGTTGCGGTTAATCTATTAGGAAGAGATTCCTTTCAGGAAATAGATATTGCTGGTATTACAATGCCTATTACAAAGCATAACTTTATTGTAAAGGACGTAACTAAGCTGGCAGAAACCATTCGTAAGGCATTTAAAATCGCACAGACTGGAAGACCTGGACCAGTTTTAGTGGATATTACAAAAGATGTAACAGCAGCTAAGACGGACTATCAGGCAGCAGTACCGGAACCTATTCTTCGCGATACAAAGCATATTACAGAGCTGGATATTAAAAATGCAATTCAATTAATTCAGAATTCGAAGAAGCCCTTTGTATTTATAGGTGGTGGAGCTGTTATTTCGGAAGCACACGAAGAAGTGAAGGAATTCGTGGATAAGGTGGATGCACCTGTAACAGATACCCTTATGGGAAAAGGTGCTTTTGATGGAATGGATGCACGCTATATGGGCATGCTTGGAATGCACGGTACGAAGGCATCCAATCTTGGTGTAACGGAATGTGATCTTCTTATTACTATTGGCGCACGTTTCTCGGATCGAGTAATCGGTAACGCTAAGAAGTTTGCCAACAATGCAAAGATACTTCAGATTGATATTGATCCGGCTGAAATTAATAAAAACGTAACAACACATTATAGCGTTATAGGTGATATTAAAGAGGTTCTTTCCTTATTAAATAAAGAATTAGAACAGCAAAAGCATACGGAGTGGGTGGATCATATTATCGCCTTAATGCAGAAGCATCCTTTAAAATACGCACATGATCGCTTAACTGGACCGTATATTCTAGAGAAGCTATATGAAGTGACAGAGGGAGATGCAATTATAACCACAGAGGTTGGTCAGCATCAGATGTGGGCAGCGCAGTTCTATAAATATAAAAATCCAAGAACCTTTATTACCTCAGGCGGACTTGGTACTATGGGATATGGACTTGGTGCAAGTATTGGTGCGAAGCTAGGTAAACCGGATAAAACAGTGGTTAACATTGCTGGTGATGGATGTTTTAGAATGAATATGAATGAGCTTGCTACGGCTACCCGTTATGATATACCAATTGTTCAAATTGTATTAAATAACGAAGTTTTGGGTATGGTTCGTCAATGGCAGACACTTTTCTATGAGCAAAGATATTCCTACACTCATTTAAAGGATAAGGTTGATTTTGTAAAGCTGGCAGAGGCTATGGGTGCAAAAGCTTATCGTATTACAGAAAAAGAGGAAGTGGAAGCTGTATTAAAGGAAGCAATTGCCTTAAATGAGCCTGTCCTGATTGAATGCATGATTGACCGTGATGACAAAGTTTGGCCGATGGTTGCACCAGGAGCAGCAATTGAAGAAGTTTTTGCAGAAGAAGATTTAATGAATTAAAGGATAGAGTGTCAGAAGTCAATTTAAAAGAACTTACAATGCTTTTGACACTCTACCAATGTTATTTAGCGGGAATATAGTTTGGATGACAGAGTGTCTTGGATTTGCTTTCATTAAATAATGAAACCATATAAGGCACTCTTATCCATATTATTAGCAGATTGGAATTGACAAAAAAATAACATAGTAATATAATAAGTTTTATACTTTAATACACTAAAGTGAGGAATAAATGTAATATTATAAGGAGGAAGAAAGAGTGGGAAGAATATTTAATTTTTCAGCTGGTCCGGCAATGTTGCCAGTAGAAGTACTACAGGAAGCAGCAGATGAAATGCTTAATTACAGGGGAACTGGCATGTCAGTTATGGAGATGAGTCACAGATCCAAAGCGTACGAAGCAATTATTGAAGAAGCAGAAAAGGACTTAAGGGACTTAATGAGTATTCCAGATAACTATAAGGTTCTCTTTCTCCAGGGCGGAGCTTCTTTACAATTTGCCATGATTCCCATGAATTTAATGAAGAATAAGGTTGCAGATTTCATTATTACAGGACAATGGGCAAAGAAGGCATATCAGGAAGCTAAAATCTATGGTACTGCCAATGCTATAGCATCCTCCGCTGATAAAACATTTTCCTATATCCCGGATTGTTCGGATCTTCCAATTTCTGAAGATGCAGATTATGTCTACATATGTGAAAATAATACCATTTACGGTACTAAATTCAAGACCTTACCAAACACGAAAGGCAAACTTTTAGTTTCAGACGTTTCCTCCTGTTTCTTATCTGAACCAGTAGATGTTAGTAAATATGGACTGATTTATGGTGGTGTTCAAAAGAATATTGGCCCGGCAGGCGTAGTTATTGTAATCATCCGTGAGGACTTAATTACAGAAGATACTCTTCCTGGAACACCTACCATGATGAAATATAAAATTCATACAGATGAAAAATCCCTTTATAATACTCCTCCTGCATATGGTATCTATATCTGCGGTAAAGTATTTAAGTGGATTAAAAATAAAGGTGGATTAGCAGCAATGAAGGAACACAATGAGAAAAAAGCTGCCATTCTTTACGACTACTTGGATCAGAGTAAGATGTTTAAGGGAACTGTAGTAAAGGAAGACAGATCCTTAATGAATGTTCCTTTTGTAACCGGAGATGAGGAATTGGATAATAAATTTGTAAAAGAAGCAAAAGCAGCAGGTTTTGAAAACCTAAAAGGTCATAGATCTGTTGGCGGTATGAGAGCTTCTATCTACAATGCCATGCCAATGGAAGGTGTTGAAAAGTTAGTAGAATTTATGAAGCAATTTGAAGCAGAAAATACGAAATAATCCAAAGGAGCATCCTTATTATGAAATATAATTGTCTAAATCCAATCGCAGATGTTGGGTTAAATATCTTTTCGGAACAATATGAAAAAGTGGAGAATTTGAGTGCTGCAGATGTTGTGCTGGTTCGTAGTGCTGCAATGCATGACATGAAATTTGATGATAATTTGAAGGCGATTGCAAGAGCAGGAGCCGGTGTTAATAACATACCGTTGGTGGATTGTGCAGAAAAAGGTATTGTTGTATTTAATACACCTGGTGCAAACGCAAATGGCGTGAAGGAATTGGTTATCGCAGGTCTTATGCTGGCTTCCAGAGATATAATTGGAGGCGTTAACTGGGTTCAAACAGTCAAGGAGGATTCTTCCGTTGCTAAACTGGTTGAAAAAGAAAAAGGCAAGTTTGCAGGTAAAGAAATACAAGGGAAGAAACTTGGTGTGATTGGCCTTGGAGCAATAGGTGTCTTGGTAGCTAATGCAGCAAACCGCTTGGGAATGGAGGTATATGGCTATGATCCCTTTATCTCTGTAGACAGCGCGTGGAATTTATCCCGTGATATCGTTCACGTAAAGACCAGAGAAGAAATCTATAGAGAATGTGATTATATTACCGTACATACACCTTTAATCGCAGATGCTGATTCCAGCGTTAATACCAAGGAGATGATTAACACGGACAGTATTTCTAAGATGAAGGATGGCGTTGTTATCCTTAATTTTGCGAGAGACCTTCTGGTAAATGACACTGATATTGAAATAGCGTTAAAATCCGGTAAGGTTGCAAAATATATTACTGATTTCCCTAATGAAAAGACTGCTAAAATGGAAGGTGTAATTGCGATTCCTCATTTGGGTGCATCCACAGAAGAATCCGAAGATAATTGTGCCGTTATGGCTGTAAAACAACTTCGTGAATATATGGAATATGGAACAATTAGAAATTCTGTGAATTACCCAAATTGCGATGCGGGGGTTTGCACATCAGCAGGTAGGATTGCAATTCTTCATAGAAATATTCCAAACATGCTTACTCAGTTTACTGGTGCATTTTCCTCTATGAATGTTAACATTGCAGACATGGTGAATAAGAGCCGTGGGGATTACGCATATACGGTGTTAGATGTTGAAACTACGATTAATGATGAGGTGGCTGTGAAGCTTTCTGCTATTGATGGTGTACTTAAGGTAAGAATTGTTAAGTAGTAGGGAACAGCAAATATGTAAAGTATAAAAAGGACATAGGAGGTTGCAATGGCACTAATCAAACCATTTATCGGGTTTAGACCACATCAGGAAGTTGCTCATAAGGTTGCAGCGTTACCGTATGATGTCTACAGCCGTATAGAGGCAAAGCAGGAGATATCTAGGGAACCATTATCCTTTTTACGTGTGGATCGTCCAGAAACCAGCTTTGAGGATTCTGTAGATACCTATGATTCTAGAGTATATGTAAAAGCAAAAGAGCTCCTTATTAAGATGTTGCGTGACGGTATATTAATACAGGAACAAACAGAATGTTATTATGTGTATGAATTAATTATGGATGGAAGATCACAGAATGGTTTGGTGGCCTGTGCTTCCATTGATGATTATCTAAACAATCGGATTAAGAAGCATGAGAACACACGAGAAGATAAGGAAATTGATCGAATTAAACATGTGGATAGCTGTAATGCACAAACTGGGCCAATTTTTCTTGCCTATCGTGCGCATCAGTTGATAAATGACATAGTAGATCAGGCAAAAAGAGAAAGCGCATTATATAGTTTTAAGGCTTTGGATGGGGTTATCCATAAGGTATGGAGCATTTCTAATCTGGAGCAAATTCTAGATATAAAGAAAGCATTTGCTGAGATAGATAGTATTTATATCGCAGATGGACATCATCGCGCAGCATCAGCGGTTAAAGTTGGCTTAAAGAGAAGACAGGAGAATCCGGAATACACAGGAGAAGAAGAATTTAATTATTTCTTGTCCGTACTGTTTCCACACGATCAGCTGATGATTATGCCTTATAATCGAGTGGTTAAAGATTGGAATAGTTTGAGTAAAGACGAATTACTTGCAAGTATAAAGGAAAGTTTCCATGTAAATAAAATTGGTGAGACTCCATATGCCCCTAATAAGAAGGCAGACTTTGGTATGTATTTGGAGGGTGAGTGGTATGTACTTTCTGCAAAGGAGGAACTGCTTGAAATTACTGATCCGGTAGCTTCTCTAGATGTCTCATTGCTGCAAGATTACCTCTTAAATCCTGTATTAGGAATTAAAGACCCTAGAGTAGATAATAGAATTGACTTTGTCGGGGGAATTCGAGGATTAAAGGAACTGGAGAAAAGGGTTAATCAGGATATGAAAATAGCATTTTCTATGTATCCAACTTCAATTGAAGAATTGTTTCAGGTATCGGATGCTGGTAAACTAATGCCTCCAAAGTCTACCTGGTTTGAGCCAAAACTAAGAAGTGGACTATTTGTTCATATGATATAATGTCGCTAGACATTATATCATATGAACAAAGTGAGTGCACATCACTGGCACGAAGTGCCAATATCATGTGCTTTTTACATGATATAATGAAAGCGGAATGAGGTATTGCAAGCTTGCTTGCAAATGCCGATTGGAGTAACAAGATCATGAACACGTTTTATGTTCATGATATAATGAAAGCGGAATGAGGTATTGCAAGCTTGCTTGCAAATGCCGTACGAAGATAGTATCTAGAACTTAAATAATAAGAATTGGCAGTTGAAAGCAAGCTTTCACGGCTAATTCTTTATTATTTTATCTTGTGATGAACAGTTTGAATTTGTTGAAAAATAGAAAAAATATAAACAATTGAGAGTAATATTATTAATTTATTATAAAACAATTGGAATTTAACTAAAAATATGGTATGATGCAAAAAGAGACCTTAATATAGTACATCAGCAATTGAGGTCACTTTATGATATTGATAGGAGGATACATATGGCAAATTTAAGAGGAACGAAAACTTTGGAAAACCTTATGAAGGCTTTCGCAGGTGAATCACAGGCAAGAACACGCTATACGTATTTTGCATCTGTTGCAGGCAAGGAAGGATATAAGCAGATACAAAATATTTTTACTGAGACTGCTGAAAATGAGAAAGAACATGCAAAAGTATTTATGAAACTGGCACTTGAACATTTAGATGGAGAGAATCCTGCTCCAGTTGAAATCAATGCTACCTATCCATTTGCTTTTGGAGATACAATTGCTAATTTAAGAGCAGCAGCTGACGGCGAGAAAGAAGAGCATGAAATCGATTATCCAGAGTTTGCAAGAATTGCAAAAGAGGAAGGGTTCCCAGGAATCGCAGCGCGCTTTACAGCAATTGCTAAAGTTGAAAAGCACCATGAAGCCAGATATCGCAAGCTTTTAGAAAATATCGAGAATGGTACCGTATTTAAGAAAGATGGTAAAGTGTTCTGGAAATGTATCAACTGCGGTCATATTCATGAAGGTGACGCAGCTCCTGCACTTTGTCCAGCTTGTCACCACCCAAGAGATTACTTCCAGTTATTGGATGATTGTTTCTAAGAAATAACGAACTGAATAATAGTTACCTTAATTAAATTAGACCGGTGTAGATACTTCTATACCGGTCTGTATTATTGCGCTAAGGTATAAATAAACGCACCTGCTATATCAATGGCTATTTACAGCCACTTTATATGAAAGATTTATAAAATCTTTCACTCTTCTCTTTCTTAAAACTTAAAGCTATGGTAAAATTGAAGATAGATTAAGCTTCACGCAAATTTGCACCTGTGGACCTATGTTAACAGGTAGAGAGAAAGGCATGGTTAGTATATGAGTAATCTTTTTAATATGGACAATCCTGTTTTCACATTTCTTGGAAAGGCTTGCGATGTCATTTTCCTAAGTGTTGTATACTTGTTACTTTGTATACCAATCGTAACGATTGGTCCGGCAACTACAGCGCTTTATTATGCAACAGTGAAGGTGCTAAGAAGAGAACGGGGATATTTATTTCGAGAATTTTTTAAATCATTTAAATTAAATTTTAAACGTGCTTCCTTCATTGGACTAATTCTAGTTATTATGTATATAATTCTAGCGATTGATATTATGGCTACGTATTCCTCCTGGAATGGTGAGAAAACAATGAATTCAGTACTGTTTGGTATCTATATTGCGATTGCATTTATGCTATCTTTTGTTACAATATACATTTTCCCTGTGTTATCTCGATTTGAAATGAAGACGAAGCAACTAATAAAAACAGTTTTTTTAATATCCATTAAGCATTTACCTTTCACAATATTAATGCTAATAATTCAAGCGGCCATTATCATTGGTGTTATGTATCTACCTATTGTTATTTTTATTGCACCTGTTACTTCAGCTTTCATGACCTCAATATTTATGGAACGAATTTTGAAAAAATATATGCCACCAGCAGATGAATCAGAAGAGAATAGTGGTCTTGATCAGTGGTATCTGGAATAGATTATAATAAATTTGTATGAATAACTTATGAAAATTAAGCTGTTTCGGTTATTTTTCATAAATTATTAAAAAATACAAAAAAACACTTTTCTTTTCCAGCAAAACATGGTATATAAGATATATAATTTTATATCTAAAACTATTATTGGAGCAAAGGTGTTCTCAATTATTTGAGGACACCTTTTTACAATTAATAGGATAGTTCGTCCTATTAATGGCAAATGCTTCGCAAGAATGCACACTCGCGCGTGTTGAAATATGTCGGCTTTGCCGACCGCGCTCGGTGCAAGAGTTTCGCAAGCGAAACTTTTTCTTAAATCATGAGAGGAGATATTGTATGTCTGAGAAATTAACTGAGCTTTTTGGAACGGATGTATTTAATGAGGCGACAATGGTTGAACGCCTACCAAAGAAAACTTATGCAGCTCTTAAGAAGACGCTTGAGAATGGGGAGGATTTAGATCCTAGCGTTGCTGAAGTTGTTGCAAATGCCATGAAGGATTGGGCGATTGAGCGTGGTGCAACACATTATACTCACTGGTTCCAGCCAATGACCGGTATCACTGCTGAAAAGCATGATTCCTTTATTAATCCTACCTCTGACGGTAAGGTTATCATGGAGTTTTCCGGTAAAGAATTAATTAAAGGTGAACCAGATGCATCTTCTTTCCCATCCGGTGGTTTAAGAGCTACCTTTGAAGCTAGAGGATATACAGCTTGGGATTGTACTTCACCAGCATTCTTAAGAGAAGATGCTGCAGGTGTTACACTTTGTATTCCAACCGCTTTCTGTTCCTATACTGGAGAAGCTCTCGATATGAAAACTCCTCTTTTAAGATCTATGGAAGCAATTAGTACACAGGCTGTTCGTGTTCTTAAATTATTTGGACATAAGGAAGTTGTTAGAGTATCCACATCGGTTGGTCCTGAACAGGAATACTTCATTGTAGATAAAGCAAAGTACTTAAAGAGAGATGACCTTATCTTTACTGGAAGAACCTTATTCGGCGCTATGCCTCCTAAGGGTCAGGAATTAGAAGATCATTATTTCGGTAGCATTAAAGAAAAAATTGCATCTTATATGAAAGAGCTTAATATTGAGCTTTGGAAATTAGGTGTTACAGCTAAAACACAGCATAACGAAGTTGCTCCAGCACAGCATGAATTAGCACCAATCTATGCTACTGCTAACATTGCAACAGATCATAATCAGTTAGTTATGGAAACCATGAAGAAAGTGGCATATCGTCATAATCTTACCTGTCTGCTTCATGAGAAGCCTTTTGCAGGTGTAAATGGATCCGGTAAGCATAACAACTGGTCCATGGTTACTAATACAGGCAAGAACTTATTAGATCCTGGTAAGACACCTCATGAGAATATTCAGTTCCTCTTATTCTTAACAGCTGTTATTAAAGCAGTAGATGTTCATGCAGATTTACTTCGTGTATCTGCAGCTAATCCTGGTAATGACCACAGATTAGGCGCAAATGAAGCACCTCCTGCAATCATCTCTATCTTCCTTGGCGAACAGCTTCAGGATGTAATTTCACAGTTAATTGAAACTGGCGAAGCGAAGAATAGCAAAGATGGTGGAAACTTAAAGATCGGTGTTCAGACACTTCCTACACTACCAAAGGATGCTACTGATAGAAATCGTACCTCACCATTTGCCTTCACTGGTAATAAATTTGAGTTCCGTATGGTTGCTTCTTCTGCATCTATCGCTATGCCTAACACAGTATTAAATACCATCACTGCTGATGTTCTTAGCGATTTTGCAGATCAGTTAGAAAAAGAAGAAAACTTTGATCTTGCTGTTCATGATTTAATTAAGAGCACTTTAAGAGATCATCAGAGAATCGTATTTAATGGTAATGGCTATTCAGAGGAATGGGTAGCAGAGGCTGAAAGAAGAGGCCTTCCAAATATTAAATCCATGGTAGAAGCAATTCCTGCAATTGCTACAGAGAAATCTATTAAGTTATTTGAGAAGCATCATGTATTGTCTGCTATAGAATTACATTCACGTGAAGAAATATTATTCGAGTCCTATGCAAAGGCAATTAACATTGAAGCTAGAACTGCTATTTCTATGGTAAGTGTTAAGTATATTCCAGCAGTAATTAAATTTACTAAGAAACTTGCTGACTCTATCAATGCTGTAAAAGCAGCTGTAGCTGATGCTGATGTAAGTGTTCAGAGTTCCTTATTGGTAGAAGCATCTGCACTTCTTGCAGAAGCACAGAAGGCATTAAAGGCTCTACAGGCAGCTACAGTTAAGGCGAATGATTTTGCTGAAGCTTCTGAAGCAGCAGAATTCTTCCATTCAGACGTTGTTGCAGCTATGAATGCATTAAGAACGCCAATTGACGCCTTAGAGCTAATTGTTGATAAGGATTTATGGCCAGTGCCTACTTATGCTGATTTGTTATTTGAAGTATAAAGTTTAATAATACCCTTACTCTATCTTTCATGATATAACTTGGTAAAGAGGACGAATGCAGAACTAATTATTTGGTTTTGTATTCGTCCTCTTTATTGCTTAAACCATGCTTAGTTTCTATAACAAATAAAATGCGCTTGACAATTCTATAACCATGATATATATTTTGATTATCAAAATATTTGCAATACAAAGCAAATACTTAGGAGTGTTCAGATGAATGAAAAGCTAATTATGATTAATAAGATGCTGGTGGAAGTCTATGACGATGTTAACCGTATTGAAGAATATTCAATTAAAACCGGAGAGTTTAGCAATCTATCCATCACGGAGATACACACAATTGATGCGGTTGGTTTATATGGTTCAAAGACTATGTCTGAGGTAGCGACTGAGCTTGAGATTACAATGGGAACCTTAACGATTGCAGTAGATAAGCTGATTAAGAAAGGATACTTAGAGCGCAGCAGAAGTGATGTTGACCGGCGAATTGTAAATATCAGCTTAACGAGAAGAGGAAAACTTGCTTATCGTATTCATGAAAAGTTCCATCTAGATATGGTGAAAGCTGTTTTGATGGATTTTAACCCACAGGAAGAGGAAATTCTTCTGACCGCCTTGGGCAAGTTGAATACACATTTAAAAGAAATCTATATGGGTTCGAAAAAGGAATAACAGGAGGACTCACATCATGAAATTTGCAACAATAGTTGGCACTGGAAGTTACGTACCCCAGCTGGTTGTTACTAATGAGACAATGGCAGAACTGGTAGACACTAGCGATGAATGGATTGTATCCAGAACAGGTATAAAGGAAAGAAGAATTTCGACGGGTGAGAATACTTCGGATTTGGCATTTGAGGCATCCAAAAGTGCATTACTCAAATCGGGACTTCAAGCATCAGAATTGGATTTGATTATATGTGCAACGATTTCTCCGGATTCCTTTATGCCATCTGTGGCCTGTATCATACAGGAACGTTTAGGGGCCATAAATGCAGCAGCTTTTGATCTGGCAGCTGCCTGTACAGGATTGGTTTACGGTATCTCCGTGGCAACCGCATTTATTGAAAGTGGGCGCTATACTAACATTTTAGTTGTTGGTGCAGAAACCCTTTCAAAAACCCTGGATTGGTCGGATCGATCAACCTGTGTACTCTTTGGAGATGGAGCGGGTGCAGTGGTATTGACAACCTCGGAGCAGAAGGGAATTAGTGCTGTTCATCTAGCAAGTGACGGTCGTAAAAAGGAATATTTGACCTTACCTGCGGTTGCCTTATCTAATCCTTTTATGAAAGGAGAGAGTGAAGCACTTCATCCTACAATTTCAATGCAAGGGCAAGAGGTTTTTAAGTTTGCAGTTCGAAGTATTACAGAACTAATTCATAAAGTTTTGGATAGTTCAAATTTAAAACAAGAGGATATTAAATACATTGTTGCACATCAAGCGAATTCTAGGATATTAGAACATGCTGCGAAGATGCTGGGGGTTCCATTTGATAAATTTTATGTTAATCTGGAACGCTATGGCAACACTTCAGCAGCAACCATTGGAATAGCATTAGATGAAGTTTTTGTATCTGAGCTGCTGCAAAAAGGTGATAATGTAATTCTTGTAGGCTTTGGTGGAGGAATGACCAGCGGAGCAATTCTATTTCAAGTATAAGTTGTGTTAAAACGGATATTATCAAGATAATCATAGCAGTATAAAGTAGATTAATAATTTGATAGCTAGTGAAATTAATGTAATAATTGTTCAGAACCAAGCTCGAAAACCTGTGGTTTCTCGTTGTTTGGCTCTCAGCAAACAGTATATTAAAAAATTGCAAGTAAATATAACAATAACATATCAGGAGGAAAATTATCATGGATTTCAACAAAATTAAAGAGGTAGTAGCAGAACAATTAGGAGTAGAGGTAGCAGAACTTACACAGGAGACATCTTTAAAGAATGATTTAAATGCAGATTCCCTTGATTTATTTCAAATTATTATGTCTTTAGAAGAAGAGTTTGGTATTGAAATTCCCACCGAGGATACAGAAGCTATTCAGACCATAGGTGATATTGAAAATTATCTTACCAAGAAAAGCGAAGAACAATAATAGCTTGAAAGATCTTTCTATGGTTCGTTATATGTCGATTCAAATTTTGTTGTAGCAAAGTACCATCATGGAGGCAAGTATGAAATCAAGAATTTGTGAACTATTAAATATAGAATACCCTATTTTTCAGGGAGCTATGGCTAGAATATCAGACGCATCTTTAGCAGCAGCGGTATCAGAAGCTGGTGGTCTTGGAATTATAGCGGGTGGTACAGCTCCGGTAGAATATGTACGCGAAGAGGTTAGAAAAGCAAAGCAAATGACCAATAAGCCCTTCGGCGTTAATATTATGCTGCTTAGTGAACATGCAGATGATATTGCAAATATGGTATGCGAGGAAGGCGTTAAGGTAGTTACCACTGGGGCAGGTGCGCCAGGTAAATACATGGAAGCCTGGAAGGCACATGGAATCAAAGTAATACCTGTAGTTCCCAGTGTTGCGATTGCAAAGAGAATGGAACGCAGTGGGGCAGATGCAATTATAGCAGAAGGTACAGAGTCTGGAGGACACGTTGGTGAATTAACAACCATGGTACTTGTACCACAGGTGGTAGATGCAGTTGACATTCCTGTAATTGCAGCTGGCGGAATTGCGGACGGAAGAGGTGTGGCAGCAGCTTTTATGCTTGGTGCCGAAGCAATTCAGATAGGAACCAGATTCCTTACTGCATATGAGTGTACCGTACATCCTAATTACAAGCAAAAGGTTTTAAATGCAAAAGATATCGATACAATTGTAACTGGTCGGCCGACCGGACACCCTGTAAGGGTATTAAAGAATAAATTAACACGTCAATTCAACGAACTGGAAGCAAAGGCAGCATCAGCAGAAGAGTTTGAAGCACTTGGAGTTGGAGCCTTAGCAAAAGCAGTAGTTAACGGCGATATGGATTATGGCAGTGTTATGGCTGGTCAAGTGGCAGCTCTAGTTCGTAAAGAACAAAGTTGTAAGGATATAATTTTAGAGTTATTTGAAGAAACACAGAATCTACTTAGCAAGGACTGGAGGTAGAGATGGGTAAGACAGCATTTCTATTTTCAGGTCAAGGTTCCCAATATATCGGTATGGGGAAAGAGCTTTATGAAGCTTTTCCAATCTGCAAACAGACCTTTGAGGAAGCAAGTGATAGTCTTCACCTTGACTTGGCAAAGTTGATCTTTGAAGGCGTGAAAGAAGAACTGGACCGAACAGAGAATACGCAACCTTCCGTTGTCACCATGTCAATAGCAGCATATCGTGCTATCAGTCAAGCAGGGATTACACCGGACATGGTAGCTGGACTAAGTCTTGGAGAGTACTCCGCTTTAACAGCGGCGGGAGTATTCTCACTCTCCCAGGTAGTTCCCTTAGTAAGTAAAAGAGGTAGATTTATGCAGGAGGCAGTACCGGTAGGTGTTGGAAAAATGAACGCTGTACTGGGGCTTTCTGAAGAAAAGGTTAGAGAAGCCTGTGTAGAAGCAAAGCAATATGGAATCGTTGAGCCTGCTAATTTCAATTGCCCAGGACAGATCGTTATAGGTGGTGAAGTTGCTGCCGTTGATGAAGCTGCGAAGCTTGCAAAGGAAAAAGGTGCAATGAAATGCATGGATCTTGCGGTAAGTGCACCTTTTCATACCTCTATGTTAAAGCCAGCTGCGGATAAACTTAAACTTGAACTGGATGGAATTAACCTTGGGGTATTGGAAACACAATTAATCAGCAATGTACATGCAGATTATGTTAAGGATACCAAAGAAGTAAAGGATTTGTTATACAGGCAGGTCATGAGCAGTGTCCTTTGGGAGCAAAGCATAAGAAAAATGCTAGAAGCCGGAGTTCAGAACTTTGTTGAAATCGGACCTGGAAAGACCTTGTCTGGCTTTGTCAAGAAGATAGACCGAGGAGCAGTAATTCATAATGTAGAAAATATTGCTACCCTCGATGCGACAATAAATGCGTTAATGATTTAGGTAGAAGATACAAAATAGTAGATTTTATAGGATTTTATTTACACGCTTAAGAAGTTAAAGATAGTATTCTATAAAACTGGTTGGATAAAGTGGAGGTTTTTATGCTGAAAGGAAAAGTTGCTGTAATTACCGGAGCAGGAAGAGGAATTGGAAGGTCAATCGCACTACAATTTGCTGAGTATGGCTCAAAGGTAGTATTGAACTATCGCAACAGTATTACACAAGTTGAAGAATTGCTAAACCAAATTAAGCAGTTAGGCGGAGAGGCAATCGCCATTCAGGCAGATGTTAGCAAAGAGGAAGAGGCTAAAAAACTTCTGCAAGAGGCAGTTAATCACTTTGGAAGACTGGATGTATTAGTGAACAATGCTGGTATAACAAAGGATAATCTTATGATGAGAATGTCCTCCGAGGACTTTGATCAGGTACTGGATATTAATTTAAAGGGGACCTTCTTCTGTATGAAGCACGCTTCAAATGTAATGTTAAAACAAAGAAGCGGTAAGATAATAAATATTTCATCTGTTGTGGGTATAGCCGGTAATGTGGGGCAGATCAACTATGCAGCATCAAAAGCAGGAGTAATCGGAATGACAAAAACTGCGGCAAGAGAACTGGCTTCCAGAGGTATTACAGTTAATGCAGTTGCTCCTGGTTTTATTGAAACAGATATGACAGAAACTTTGTCTGATAAAATCAAAGAGGCAACTATAACAAACATTCCACTACGTAGGTATGGCAAGGCTGTTGAAGTGGCTAGTGCAGTTAGCTTTCTAGCTTCGGAGGCCGCGAACTATATCACAGGGCAGGTGCTACAAGTAGATGGCGGCATGGTGATGTAAAAATTGATAGCCTATGGGTTGCAAATATTAATAAAAGCTGCCTGACAGCAGCATGGAGGTTATGATGATTCGTAGAGTAGTTGTTACAGGAATGGGTGCTATTACACCGATTGGTAATAATGTTGAAGATTTTTTTGATAATGTTATGGCTGGTGTATGTGGAATCGATTTCATTGATCGGTTTGATACAGAAGGTTATAATGCCACATTAGCCGCACAGGTGAAGGACTTTGATCCAAAACAGACCATGGATATTAAGGAAGCGAAGCGAATGGATCGCTTTTCTCAATTAGCGGTGGCTGCCGCAAAGGAAGCCATTGATGACTCTAAAATTGATCTTGCAGTGACCAATATGGATCGCTTTGGGGTTATCGTGGGTTCTGGTATCGGAGCAATTGATGATATAGAGAAAGAAACCAATACCTTACGAGACAAAGGACCAAAGAGAGTAAATCCATTATTTATACCAATGACAATTACCAATATGGCAGCTGGAAATATTGCAATTAAGTTTGGGGCCAAGGGTGTTTGCACCAATGTTGTTACAGCATGTGCGACTGGAACTAATTGTATTGGAGAAGCGTTTCGTAACATTAAGCATGGTTATGCAGATGTTATATTAGCAGGTGGAACAGAAGGTTCCATTACCCCGCTTGCAGTTGCAGGCTTTCAATCTTTAACTGCACTTTCCACCAGCAAGGATCCTAAAAGAGCTTCTATTCCCTTTGATAAAGAGAGAAACGGATTTGTAATGGGAGAAGGAGCTGGTGTCCTAGTCCTTGAGGAATATGAGCATGCAAGAGCCAGAGGTGCCAAAATATACGCGGAGGTTGTTGGCTATGGATCGACTTGTGATGCTTATCATATAACTGCACCATCACCGGAAGGAGAAGGTGGAGCGAGAGCGATGACACTTGCTATGGAAGAAGCGAACATTAGCCCGAAAGAAGTTTCCTATATTAATGCTCATGGAACCAGCACTCCGACAAACGATAAGGTAGAGACGCAGGCGATAAAGCTTGCAATGGGCGACGCTGCATATCAGGTACCAGTTAGTTCCACAAAGTCAATGGTTGGGCATTTACTTGGAGCAGCAGGGGCAGTAGAGGCAATTGTTTGTATAAAATCAATAGAGAAGAGTTTCATACCAGCCACCATTGGTTTAACCGTTGCAGATGAGGAATGTGACCTTGACTATGTTCCTGGAGTTGGACGCCAGGCATGTGTTTCCTATGCAATGTCAAATTCCCTTGGCTTTGGCGGACATAATGCTACTTTGATATTTAAAAATATGGAGGTATAATCGTGGACTATAAGGTAATTCTTAATTTAATGAAAGAAATGAATCAGACGGACCTTACAAAGCTTGAAATAGAGGAAGAGGGTCTTCATATCGTTCTCGAGAAGTCAGCCCCTAAGCAGGATTTCGATACACAAGTTACTACGTATCCAGCATTTATGCCTGGAATGTTGCCAGGACTAATGCCGTCCGCACCAGTTCAACCCCAAATACAGCAGCCAACACCAACCCTTTCAATCAACACCAATGTTGCAGTAAATGACAGCATTGACCAGGTAGCAGAAGAACTATCTGGTAAGAAGGTGGTATCCCCTATGGTTGGAACGTTTTACACTGCAGCTTCTCCAGAGAAGCCTCCATTTGTTAAAGTAGGTGACAAAGTCAAAAAGGGCCAGGTGCTATGCATTATTGAGGCAATGAAGCTGATGAATGAAATTGAAAGTGAATACGATGGTGAAGTAGTTAAAATACTAGTTAATAATGAAGAGATGGTGGAGTTCGGTAAGCCACTGTTTTTAATTCAGTAAGTAGATTGAGTTATAAAAGCTAGTATATGTATCATAATTAATATATGTGGTTGAAAGGCATGGTATTAAATGTTAAATATAGACGAAATACAAAAGATCTTACCACATCGCCCACCGTTTTTACTAGTTGATCGGGTGGATGAATTGGAACCGGGTATCGGAGCAACCGGAGTTAAATGTGTTACAATGAATGAGCCTTTTTTTCAAGGACATTTTCCAGGTAAGGCAGTAATGCCAGGCGTATTAATTTTAGAAGCACTCGCACAGATGGGAGCAATCTGTATGCTCACTTTACCCGGGAATGAAGGGAAAATAGTTTTATTTGGTGGAATGGATAAAGTCAAATTCAAGCGCCAGGTAGTTCCTGGTGATGTGTTAACCTTAAAAGTTGAAATTACAAAACATAAAGGGAGCTTTGGGGTAGGTACTGCAATTGCCTACGTGGGAGATAAAATAGCAACAGAGGCGATACTTACCTTTGCAATAACCTGACACTAAGACTTCGGTTTATAAAGTAAATATAGAATAAGGATTTCATCTATACTATAATCAAGGAGAGCTAGGATGTTTAAAAAAATATTAATAGCAAACCGTGGCGAGATCGCAGTAAGAATTATCCGTGCTTGCAAGGAAATGGGGATTGAAACAGTTGCTGTATATTCAGAAGCTGACAAAGAAGCGCTGCACGTAATGCTGGCGGATGAGGCGGTATGTATCGGTCCTGCAAAATCCAAGGATAGTTATTTAAACATGCAGAACATAATCAGTGCAACTGTATTAACAGGAGCCACAGCAATACATCCGGGGTTTGGTTTCTTATCAGAAAATAGCTCCTTTGCAAGAATGTGTGAGGACTGTAATATTACTTTCATCGGACCCAAGGCAGATACAATTGATTTAATGGGCAACAAATCAAGAGCTAGAGAAACGATGCAGCAAGCAGGAGTACCCGTGGTTCCAGGCTCAGATGGGGTAGTTGAAACGGTAAAGGATGCTCTGGATTTGGCTGCAAAAATAGGATATCCGGTTATGATTAAGGCCAGCGCAGGTGGTGGTGGTAAAGGTATGAGAGCTGTATTTGAGGCAGAAAATCTGGAACGCTTATACCTGTCAGCCAAAGCAGAAGCAAAAGCGGCGTTTGGTGATGACAATCTATACATGGAGAAATTAATTATTCACCCAAAACATATTGAGTTTCAGATTTTAGCGGATAGTTATGGGAATGTCGTTCACTTGGGCGAACGTGACTGCTCGGTACAGAGAAGAAATCAGAAGATGATAGAAGAATCACCTTCCGCAATCATGACTGATGAACTACGTAAGAAGATGGGAACAGCTGCAGTTAAGGCAGCACAGGCAACTGGATATATTAATGCAGGTACAATAGAATTTCTTTTAGATAATAAGGGTAATTATTATTTCATGGAGATGAATACCAGAATTCAGGTGGAACATCCAGTAACAGAAATGGTTACCGGAATTGATATGATTAAAGCGCAGATTAGAATAGCAGACGGTGAGGTAATGCCATATCGTCAGGAAAATATAGAATTTAAAGGTCATGCAATTGAATGTAGAATTAATGCCGAAGATCCCACAAAGAATTTTATGCCTTGTCCCGGCCGTATTGACAATGTGTTGTTTCCTGGAGGCTTTGGAGTTCGTGTAGACAGTGCTCTCTATCCAGGGTATGTAGTGCCGGCCTGTTATGATTCCATGCTAGCAAAGGTAATTGCTTACGGGAAGGACAGAGAAGAGGCCATTAGCAGAATGAAACGCGCATTATCAGAACTAGTAATCGAAGGCATTTCGACCAATGTGGAGTATCAGTATGATTTGTTAGAAAGAGATGAAATCATCTCTGGTAATTACCATACTGGCTTAATTGAGGGAAAGTAGGATTATGAATAAAAATCCATTTAAGACAAAACAGTATGCTACTTCAAAAATATATCGTGCCAGACCGCAGGATATCGAACGGCCTGAAGAGGAACGTCCAAATGTACCACAAGGTATAATGACGAAGTGTCCTAAATGCGGAAAAGTTATTTATACCAAGCTTTTACTTAAGAACTATAAGCGATGTGACGAATGCGGGCATAATTTCAAGGTATCCTCCAATGAGCGTATTGCCATGATCTTAGATGATGGAGAACTACTTGAGTTGGATGCACAAGTTACTACTAGAGACCCGCTTGGATTTCCCGGCTATGGGGATAAACTTATAAAAACTCAGACTCAAACTGGATTAGTGGATGGAATTGTGACTGGTAAAGGTAAAATAGATGGGTTATCCGTACTTATTGGTGTCATGGATGCTGCCTTTTTTATGGGAAGTATGGGTACTGCAGTCGGTGATAAGCTTGCAAGACTATTTGAAAGAGGTATAAAAGAAAGGCTTCCGGTAATTGTGTTCACTGCTTCTGGCGGAGCCAGAATGCAAGAAGGTATATTTTCTTTGATGCAAATGGCTAAGGTAAGTGCAGCTGTAGCAAAGCATTCTGAAGCAGGACTATTATATATAACGGTATTAACTGATCCAACCACCGGAGGTGTTACAGCGAGTTTTGCCATGCTGGGTGACATTATTCTTGCGGAACCTGGAGCATTGATTGGATTTGCTGGACCAAGAGTAATTGAACAGACCATTGGGCAAAAGCTCCCGGAGGGTTTTCAACGAGCAGAATTTTTGTTGGAACATGGTTTCGTAGACCAGATTGTTCCGCGAGATCAGTTAAAGAATACCTTAGGAACAATTCTTAAGCTACATTCGCCAGTAGCAGGAAATTTTGATGATAGAAGATAAGAACTTAAATTCTAATATCTGGTAATTGATTTACAATTACATTAAAGTGAGTTGTGTTATATGGAATATAGTGTGTCTGCGATCCTAAGTTTTGCAGGCATTGTGAAAGGCAGGGTTTATTATATGGAAATTACACCGTGGGAAAAAGTTAAACTAGCACGAATGCCTGTCAGACCAACCAGCCTTGATTATATTGATCGTATCTTTGATCAGTTCCTGGAAATGCATGGTGATCGCTACTTTGGTGAGGACCAGGCAATTGTTGGAGGAATTGCTTTTTTTGGTGATATACCTGTCACTGTGATAGCACAGCAAAAGGGAAGAAATACAAAGGAAAACATCGCAAGAAATTTCTCCATGCCTCATCCGGAGGGGTATCGCAAAGCATTGCGACTGATGAAGCAGGCAGAGAAGTTCCGCCGTCCGATTATCTGTTTTATTGATACCCCAGGTGCTTTCTGTGGCCTTGGAGCAGAAGAGCGAGGACAGGGGGAAGCCATAGCCACCAACCTTGCGGAAATGATGTTACTTAAGACTCCTATTATATCAGTTGTTATTTCAGAAGGCGGAAGTGGCGGTGCATTGGCTCTTGGCGTTGCGGATAAGGTATATATGCTGGAGCATTCGATTTATGCTATTTTATCGCCGGAAGGATTTGCAAGTATTCTCTATAAGGATTCTACGAAAGCAGAGCAAGCTGCAAATGACATGAAGTTAACAGCACAGGACTTGTTGCGATTCTCTATCATAGATGGTATCATTCCAGAACCGACTGGTGGTGCACATAATGATTACAATCAGTGTGCACAGAACATAAAGGGAATTATTGAGCAGGATTTGCAGAATCTAATGGAGCTTCCGGTGGAAGAATTACTTGAGAAGCGTTATCAAAAGTATAGAAGAATGTGATTAATCAGTTATAGAAATAATAAGGTAGCTGTTTATTTGTTGTGTTATTAAATAAATATTATTATAGAAGACAGGGGGTTGTTTTTGTAGGCAATCCCTTGTTTTTGGTTTGTACATGTGTTGTATAATGTAATATAGTTATGATATAGTAAACTAAATATATAATTATCGAAAGCTGCATTGAGCTGATGAAGAAGCCTGTAGTAATTACTTGAAGGATGGGATTGTATGGAGAAAGTAGCTTGTAAATGGTGCTCGATTTTAAAAGAGATGTATGAGAAAGATTTGGACAAAGAATTACAGAACTATATAGCTAATCTTGATCCCGAGATTAAGGTGAGTGACGAAATATATGAGAAAAGATTAAAGATTTGTGCTACCTGCGAAAGTAACCTAAATGGAATGTGCAGATATTGCGGTTGCTTTATAGCGGCGAGAGCAGTGAAAAAAGGCCTTTCTTGTCCAAAACCAAAGGATACTTTGTGGAGTGCAGAGTTATAGCCATAACCTTCAATTTTTATGTTGTTTCCTTACTATACATTAAGAAAATTCAATTAATGGAAACAAAATTCATATAATAGTCTTAAGTACAAAGAAACAAGGTTATTATTATGAGAATACATGTCGTACAACAAGGTGAAACTATTGAATCAATTGCTGCTCTATATGGTACTACGGTTGAAATAATAGTTTTGGTTAATGGAATCGCAGTATCAGGAAGATTAGTCCCTGGGCAGGCAATTGTTATAGTATCTCCAGAGACAACCTACATTGTTCAAGAGGGTGATACATTGCCGGATATTGCAGACAAAAACGGTGTTACGGTATTAGAATTGTTGAGAAATAATCCTTTTCTTGCAGACAGACAATATATTTATGCTGGTGAGACGTTAATAATCAGTTACGGTAAAAAAATTCGTAAGGTTACGACAAACGGTTATGCAAGTGCTTATATAAACAGGGATACACTTAGAAAAACATTACCATATCTAACCTATCTTTCTGTTCTCGGCTACAGTGTAACAGGCAATGGTGAAGTTATTGACATAGATGATTCGGATATACTGCAATTAGCAAATGTATATCATGTAATGCCTTTATTGATTATTAATAGCTTATCCACCCTGGGTCAAATAAATGTCGAGAATGCATTTTCAATACTAAATAATGAAGCTAATATGGATCGACTGATTGATAATTTGGTAGATTTACTAAAAAAGAAAGGTTATTATGGAATAAACATAACCTACGAATTACTATCTAGTTTGACGTTGTCTGCTTATGAAAGTTTTAATACAAAAGCATACAATCGCTTGAAAAAAGAAGGGTTATTTTTTTTAGTTACAATATCACCGAATATCATTTTTACAGCAACCGAGATTACGTATGAAAAGGTTAATTATTCAAAGATTGCAGCGCAATCGGATGGATTAGTTATTTTGAATTATCTATGGGGTTCTTATCTTGGACCACCGGCACCAATTGCATCAATTGCAAGGATAAATGAATTTCTTGATTATTTGTTACCTATGGTTCTACCGGGGAAATTGGTATTAGGATTGCCTTTGATAGCCTATGATTGGGAACTTCCTTATACGGTCGGTCTGTCAAAAGCCTCTTCATTATCATTAGATTCTGCCATAGCTCTTGCTAAAGAATATAATGTTAACATTCAATTTGATGAATTGTCCCAAACACCGTTTTATACTTATAATACGCAAATTACAGGCATACCGATCGAACATGTTGTATGGTTTGTAGATGCCAGAAGCATGGATGCAAATATGAAACTTATAACTGACAGAGGATTAAGCGGAACTGGTCTATGGAATATAATGCAATTCGTTCCGCAGCTTTGGGCAGTGATTAACACTCAATATGAAATTGAACATATACCCTAAACGTATATTATCAAGACCAAATCTTTTTTTGCTTTTTCTCTAGCAGGATATGAATACCAAACATTGCTATCATTCCAACGATAGATAAAAAGAAGGTTAGTAGCCATATATTATTTAAGTCAGTAATTTCAATGAATTTACCTGCAACCGAGGTACCTAAGGCTGCACCAATGGACCAGCTAAGTGAGCCAATTGCGTTAAATCTTGCTCTAAAATTACCAGGGCTATGATTAGCCAAATGCACACCAAAGTTTGTGACCACAAGGATTTCACCCAAGGTCCAAATTACTGTGGAGAGGATGAACAAAGGATAGGTATGAACAAGCCCAAGCATACCAAAACCAATAGCGTAGAGAATACCTGCAATTGCTATGTTAACCAGTGGTTTGAGGTGTTTTGTCATGGCAGTTACGGCAACGGTAAAGAAAAGTACAGTAAAGGCATTGACACTCATTAATACGCCAAATTTGCTTGCACCGCTGTCACCAAAGCTATCAGCAGTAGCCAATGGTAAGGAAAATCTATGTTGTGTATAAACGAAGCTATAGATGATGTAGATAATTAAGAACAAAATAATGTGAGGTCGTTTAAATAAGACTTGTAAGGTACTTCCGGATTCAGTTTTCTCTTCTTCAGTGTGGATGGTTTCCTGAATATTGTCTTTCTTCACTTCCTTAATATATTTCCAAATTAAATATAATGAGATGAAGGAGGTCAGGGCGTCTCCAATAAAGAGTAACGGAAGTAGGTTATTAAAGAGAAATCCAGCAACTATTGGTCCAAGTGCTACCCCCAGATTAATACCCAGATATTGCAGAGAGAAGCCTAACTGTCTCTGATGGGGTGGTAGAATATCCGTTATTATGGCAGTCATGGCAGGTCTTACTGCACTGTGAAAGAAGGTGGATATCATAAGGCAAATTACAATTGCTGCGGAATCCTTTAAAAAAGCGCAGGGCACTAAGAATAGAGCGGCACCAGCCTGAGCAATTAAAAATGTTTTCTTTCTTCCAAACTCATCTGCAAGTTTACCGCCCAGGAAGGAGGAAGGAATGCCAATCAGTGAGGCTACTGTTACAATAATTCCAGCAACTTCAATGGATAGACCAATTTTTAAGGTAAGATACATTGTCAAGAAAGGCATAACAAATTCACCAAATCGATTGATGACAGTGGCACCAAACATAATGTACATGGCTCTTGGGAGGCCACGGTAGGTTTCAATCATTCTTATTTTAATCGTAATCATCTCATTTCTTTTTATCGTAGGGATATATATGCCTGACCAGCAAACATAGTTTCTATCATAGTCACTTTTTGTGAATTATGCAATGTAATTCTGAATAAAATTGCATAAAAAAACAAACAACTGCTTTTTTATAAATCTTGTAGTACGAAACAGTTGTTTGTCGTCTTTAAATAATTATTTCTCTTCAAATAGTTTAAGTATATATTCGGGTGTTTCTTTTGTCCAACCAATTGACCTTGCAAGTATAACTCCCTTTTCATCAATGAAATAGATTGCAGGTAGTATGTGTGCATTGAAAGCCCATTTTGTAGTCTTATCATAATCAACCATAAGTGGAACAGAGAGGTTATTCATATTTAAATAGTTTTTAGCATCTGGAAGGGTCTGCTCAAGACAAACCGGATAGATATCCTTAGCATTGAAGTCACCGTTATCCACCAACTCTGTTATTGCACGAAAAGCTTCTTCTGATACACTGCAATTAACATCATATATCATAAGACAGTAGGTTTTTCCATACAGATCATCGGAGTTAATAATTTTACCATCCTCTTGGAGGAATGCAAAGGAAGGCGCAATGGATGAGGCAGCAGGAGGTGATCCCAGGGTATTATTAAGATCAAGCTGATATGCCGCTTCAAAACGTTGATTTATAAATATTCCAGAGATAAGGAGGAAGGCTGTACAAAAATAAAAAAAGAATGAAACACTTTTAGGTGTAAATTTGTGTTCTACAGCCTTTGAACTTTTAAATCCATCCAGAATATTAGTACTGATAGCTTTTATTGCAGGAGGAATTCCTGATAGAAGAGCCATGAGTAAGATAATACCTAGGCACAAGGGAATCGTCATATAATTAAATTGAACCTTGTGGGATAATAGTTCTAATGGATACAGGATAGAGGTTAACAATCCTAAAAAACTACCGATAAGGGCAGGGCTTAATATGAAGAAAAGAGTATTACGAAATATCATATGAACAATATCTAGTTTCGTTGCACCTACAGCTCTGCGCAGACTAATTTCATCTTTTTTTCTGTATACCTGCATTAATTGTATTCCCATTATACCAAGAGCTGTTACAATCAATGCTAAGCCAGCAAAAATGCTATAGAATATGATTTCTACAGAAGATGAAAATAGAGTTCTGTCAACTGCTATAATTGCAGAAAGAAGGATACTTACCACGAAAAAAGCAATTACTACTTCAAAATAAGTTAGAACATTTAATTGAATATTCTTAATGGACTTTCTCATAGAATTACTCCTCCCTTAATGCAGCTATAGGGTCAATTTGTATCGCTCTTCTTGCTGGAAGAATGGATGCTAACAAACCTGCAATCGTTGTTAATAGTATTCCTGCCAAAATTGAGTATATATCAAAGGTTAAAACCAGACGATCATATCTATAGTTAAAGATATTATTATAGATGCAGGCCATTGTAATACCTAAGAGACCACCTTTTAGGGAACAAACTAGAATTTCACGAATCACTTGGTGCATAATTTGATTTGGAGTGGCTCCGATTGCAGCTTTTAAGCCAAATTCGCGCTCACGATCAAAAATGGAGGCAGTAGCAATATGGATAATATTAAAGGTAGCAATAATTAATACTGACAAAGAAGCTAAAAACATAATTGTTAGTATCTTTAGTGCTTCTTTAAGAGCAGCAACGTTAGTAAAAACATCATATTGGTAGGGCATTATTTGTAAGCCTTCTACCGGAAGACTATCTGTTTTAAGCTTATCAGTTATTAGTTTTAATATTTCTTCACCTGATGAATTACCTCTATCGATAATCATCTGATTTACTATTCGCGAATTATAATCCGTATTTTCTATAGACTTGTAAAAGGTAGTTATAGGCACACAGACATCTCGGTTTATTACCTGGGTATTGTTATTAGCTTCAGTGAAAACTCCGATAATCTCATATGCCACATTGTTAATATCAATATGAGTAGGATTACTATTCTTAATCAATTCATAAAAACTACTCTTTAATACGCAAACTTGCTTACCTTCCTCAAGTTCGTCTAATGTAAAATATCTGCCCTCAAGCAGTTCAAAGCCCATTAAGGAATCGTAATTAATTCCAGTCCCAAGAAGAGCACCCGGCAGTGGTTCTCCGTTATAGGAGACAGTACCCGAGACAGAGGTAGCTTCATAATCGGATAAATAGTGGTTACCTAATGATTCTTGAATTTGTGTTGCTTCATTTAGACTAATACTATAAATGATATTAGATTCAGAGGTATAAATAAGCTTCAGTATGTTAGAGTCTAATATTTCATTCATAGTTCTTAAGGACGCTGTTCTGGCTTGTCCAGCAGTAAAGACAAACAGAGAGCTAAAGACACCAAATGCTATTCCAATAGCAAGTAGTCTTCGGTAGAATATACTCATGCTAATCCTCCTGTTCTAATACTTCAAAAGGATTTTTTATCTTACTTTCGGATACTGATATGTTTGACTGACTTAGCAAAGTATCTTCCTTAATTACACCGTCCTCAATTCGAATCAATCGATCTGCGTAGCCAGCGATTCTCGGATCATGTGTAATTACAATTACCGTTCGATTAAGCTCATTCCTTAGACTTAACAATTCTTCCATAATAGACTGTCCGGTTGCAATATCCAGGCATCCAGTGGGTTCATCAGCCAGTATAATATCCGGGTTGTTAATTAGAGCGCGTGCAATAGCTACTCTTTGCTGTTGACCTCCGGATAATTGATCCGGATATTTTTCACCTATGTCGGATAAGCCAACCATTGACAGTGCATTTTTTACCAAAGTAGCTCGTTGTCTCTTTGGTGTCTTTCCATATTTTAAAGGCAATGCAACATTAGCATTAACATTGAGATCTGGTAGCAGATGAAAGGACTGAAAAACGAATCCAAATAGCTTGTTTCTTATCAGTGCCTTATCCTTAGTGGATAAGGCATTTACCTGTTTGCCATGTAAACGATATACCCCTGTGGTTGGAGTATCAAGGCACCCAAGTAAATTCAATAAAGTAGATTTACCTGAGGCAGATGGCCCGATAATACCAATAAATTCTCCTTGTTTAATTTGTAAATCAACCTCTTTTAGAGCTTTCACTTCTTGTCCACCATTCTTATAACTGCGTCCGATACCCATTAAATCGATAATTACTTCTCCCTGTTTTGCAGGTATAGTTCCACCCATTTTAAATCAGCCTCCGCTTTCATAATATTTCGTTCAAAAATCCAGGTAGTGAGTGAGTTCGCATCGTTTACAGCTTTCTTTTTCTGCACTAACTCACCAATGAGCTGTAATAAATAGTTTTGGTAATTTTTTAATAGTTCGGAGGCTTTGTCCCTATCAATAAGTTCATAAGCAGAGATCTGAAAAGAGATTTCATCTTGGAATACGCTCCATTCCGCCTCTTGTTTTAGCCATTGATCTAATTGCTCCTGACCGTTCTCCGTAAGACGGTATATTTTCTTTTCCGTCTTGTCCTCTGATTTGATTTCTTCAATTTCTACCAGACCATCTCTTTCCAAGCGAGTCAAGGTGGTATACACTTGACCGAAATTTAAGGACCACTGTCCGGATAATAGTTCTTCAAAAGCATTCTTTATATCATATCCGTGCATGGGTTTTTTAGATAAGAGAGCCAAAAAAATGTGTTTAACTGCCATAGTTACTCCTTATTGCGCGCAATATATACTCGGTATATAGTATATACCGAGTATATATATAAAGGTTAAATATGTCAATAGTAAATGTAAATATTTTTATTCACATCAAAAAGGCACATTACAATTGGTAAAGTGCCTAAGAAATTTATATTAATATAATCTTTTATAATTTTAATACCATAATTTATTTATGATAATAGTAGATTCGATCCTTTTTAATGTGAACTAAACTTGAGGTATATGTTCCACTATAACTTTCTATATAGTCGCGGTATTCTTCATAGTTAATATAGTATTCTCTGCCCCAGGAGGATATACGAAGCATAATTCGCCCAGCAACGTCATCCTTTACAATAGCAGTCACTGTTACATAATGGCCGTGAATATCATCGTAGGCAGATTTATAATAATAGGGTTTTCGCCTTATTTTAGCATCAGAGGTAACCTTCTCATTATCCGTAGTTTTTGCGTTTTTACTAAAATCATTAGAATCTTTATTGTCCTTTTGATTATCAATATGCATATGGACGTCAATATTTTTAGGGATTTTAAGATTCTCATGGCTATCGTTATCTTTATATTTATTTATATCTTTATCTTCATTTATATCTTTATCTTCATCTATAGCTTTATAGTCATCAGTATCTCCACTGATGATTTCTGTATCCATATGGATTCCAATATCATTTTTAATATTATGTGTTTTATTATCATTAACTTCTTTTTGGTCTACGATATCTATAATTAAGTTCTCATCAGCTTCGGTTGTACTGTCAATTACATCAGGAGATTTATTAATAACTTTTTCCGGAGGAGCCTGGTATTCAATTTCTTTGTGTTCATAGAAACTAATACCATGCCTGCCCCAGAGTTTTGGTGTATTTGGACCGATAGAAAGGATAACTGGAATGTCCTGTGAAAGCATGGATTCCATCTGGTCAAGCATTTCATAGTAGCTAAGTCTCCATTTCCAAGTTGCAACATAGCCAAGGGTAAATTGATTGGAATAATTATTGATGGCTCGTGCCAAACTTGGTCCAAGCACCGCAAGATAACGTTTGGTTTTGATGTATTTATTATGAACCTCCAGAACGTAGGAGAGGTAATTATCATATAAGATTTGCATAGAGTCTTGCAAGGCAATAGCGGTCAGGGTAGTATTGTACTCTTTTTTCTGTGAGGCTAGATAGAGAAACAGGTCTGCGGTTGCAATGGTTCCACAGCCATAAGTGTGAATAATATGTTCTATGCTATTCCAATTGGATTTTGAAAACCACATCTGGCTTCCGCCATAGGAGGTTTTGGAATTCCTGACAACAGGAACATAAGATTGGTTGGCTAATTCAGTAGTTGAGTTAGGCACGTGAGTTCTCCTATCAAATGGTTTGTAACTGTTCAGCTATAAGCTAGATTGTATCAAAATTCTGCAGGGATGAACTGTTACAAATGTTCTTATTTCATTTTATTCGTATCGGTTGTTCATGTTGCGGAGATTTTTGCTGGGACGAAGTCAAAATATTTGTTTTTGTGCAATAAATTGCAAGTCCTAGGAAAGGAGAATGGGTTTATATATAAAAAGCTGCTACAACAGTTAATATGTACTGTTGTAGCAGCTCTATAGTTAGTGTGCGCGAAGCGCATGTTTTACAATATTTATTTATTCTTCTCCGTCTTCTACTTCTGCATCAAACAAGCAGATCTGTCTCTTTCTAGCCATTTCGTCGCTATCCAGATATTCATCATAAGTAGATACCTTATCCACCAGATGACCGTTAACAATTTCCATAATACGGTTTGCTGTGGTTTGAATGAACTGATGGTCAGGTGAAGTAAAGAGGGCAACACCAGAGAATTTCATCATACCATTATTTAAAGCTGTGATAGACTCCATATCTAAGTGGTTCGTTGGCTCGTCAAGAATTAATACATTTGCACCCATGATCATCATCTTAGATAACATAACTCGAACTCGTTCACCACCGGAGAGTACATTAACTTTCTTGGAACCTTCTTCCCCTGCAAACAACATACGGCCCATGAAGCCACGAACATAAGTAACATCTTTTTCAGGAGAATATGGCATTAAGAAATCAACAATGGTTTCATCGCCAGCAAAAAGCTTGGTGTTATCCTTAGGGAAATAGGCAACTGTTGTTGTGATTCCCCATTTATAGGAGCCTTCATCCGGTTCCATTTCACCAGATAGTATTTTAAAGAGAGTAGTTGTGGCAGCAGTGTTTGGCCCAACAAATGCAATTTTATCATCACGACCAACAATAAAGGAGAGCTTATCAAGTACTTTAACTCCGTCAATTGTTTTAGAGAGATTTTCAACGGTAAGAACTTCATTACCAATTTCTCTGCTAGGTCTGAAATCTATATACGGATATTTTCTGCTGGAAGGTCTGATATCGTCAAGTTCAATTTTATCAAGTGCTTTCTTACGGGAGGTTGCCTGTTTTGACTTGGAAGCATTGGCACTAAAGCGTTGGATGAATTCCTGCAACTCTTTAATTTTTTCTTCCTTTTTCTTATTGGCTTCCTTCATTTGTTTTACCATTAACTGACTGGACTCATACCAGAAGTCATAGTTACCGGAATAGAGCTGAATTTTTGCATAATCGATATCTGCAATATGAGTACATACTTTATTAAGGAAATAACGGTCATGAGATACCACAATAACTGTATTCTCAAAGTTAATTAAGAACTCTTCCAGCCAACGGATTGCTTCTAAATCTAAATGGTTGGTAGGCTCATCTAGAAGCAGGATATCAGGGTTACCAAAAAGAGCCTGTGCCAGCAGCACCTTTACTTTTTCAGAGCCACTTAACTCAGCCATTTTCTTATAATGAAGGTCTGTATCAATTCCTAAACCATTAAGCAGAGAAGCAGCATTGGATTCAGCTTCCCAGCCATCCATAGCAGCAAATTCACCTTCCAGCTCACTTGCGCGAATACCGTCTTCTTCGGTAAAATCTTCTTTTGCATAAATAATGTCTTTTTCTTTCATTATTTCGTAAAGACGCTTGTTACCCATAATTACTGTTTCCAGAACTTCAAATGCATCATATTTAAAGTGATCCTGTTGTAAGAAGGATAATCTCTGCCCAGGTGTTATAATGATATCACCTTTGCTGGGTTCTAATTGTCCGTTCATTATTTTCAAAAACGTGGACTTACCGGCACCATTAGCACCAATTAATCCGTAGCAGTTTCCTTCTGTAAACTTAATGTTTACATCCTCAAACAATGCTCGCTTTCCTAATCTTAATGTAATATTACTAGCCTGAATCATGTAAATCCTACCTCCTGGTTACTTACCGAATATGATGCAACAGCCTGCTGTTCATCGAATCTAATTATAAATAATCGCCATTTCTATTGTATCGTATATTACTGATTTTGCAAGTGAATTTTATTTTGTCGACAAAAAAGTAAAAATTTAGTCGATATTTAGAAAATTTACTTTGAAAATGGTAGAAAATGATTTATAATACTAATAAATAGTAATTTGGATGATGGCTAGGAGGGAATGAATGACGGGGAGTTTAAAACATTGTGGGCGAATTTTATTTTTTCTAATACTATTTTTATTCTGCGTACCTCTGAAAGTAGTTGCAGCTGAACAAGTTGAGACAAATAATGTTTTAATACTGAATTCATACCATCAAGGACTTGAATGGACCAGTGGTCAAGTGGATGGTATTAAGGAAACTTTATGTGATTGTGAAAGTAGTAACAATCTATTTATCGAGTACATGGATTGGAAGAATTACCCTTCAGACGAGAATAGACAAAGATTATACGAATATTATAAATTCAAATATGAGAATAAACCAATTGATATTATCATAACCACAGATGATGCGGCTCTCGAATTTGCCACCGAATATCGAAAGGAGATTTTTTCTGATGCTCCTATCGTTTTTTCCGGCATAAATCAAGATGGTGTTATACGACTAGCAGAGAATACAGAAAGAGTTACAGGTGTTACAGAAGTAATTGATCCAACAGGTACAATTGAATTAATCTACAAAATTAACCCTTCAGTGAAATATCTATATGTTCTTTATGATAATACGGAAAGTGGCTTAACCACAGGAGAAATTATTAGTGAAACGGTTGCAGCTAAGTTTCCAAATCTAACAATAATCCCGATGAACAAGCTTGAGTATAGTTCGGTTCTTAAAACAGTTGGCCAATTAGATACGGATTGTGCTGTTATGGTGACAACCTATTCACAAGATGTGACTGGAAAAGTCATAGAGATGGATTTTGTAAATCAGAATATTAGTGCAGAAAGCTCCGTACCGGTATATCATCTTTATGATTTTGGGTTAGATAATGGAACACTTGGGGGAGTTCTACTAAGTGGAAATAAGCAAGGGACCTATGCAGCTGAAATGGCACTACAGATTTTAGAAGGTGCAGATATAGAGAATATGCCTATCATACAGCCTGAATCTACAGTGGCAGTGGTTGATTTTGAGCAGATGGAGCGCTTTGGTATCAACAAAGATCGCATACCGGATAATGTGGAAATAATCAATAAACCATTTTCTTTTTATGAGACCTATAAAGAATATGTAATAGTAACAATAGCCGTTATAAGTATATTGGTATGTTTTATCAGTGTTTTACTTATTTATATAAGAATTATTCAAAGAATGAAGAAAAAACTTGCCGAAAGCCACGAGGAACTGACGCAGCTTTACGAGGAGCTAACCGCCTCTGAAGAAGAGATGAGGCAGCAATATGATGAAATATTATTGATAAATGAGAAAATAAGAATTGGTGAAGAAAAACTGACCTTTCTGGCATATCATGATATGTTGACAGCTTTACCAAATAAGCTTTCAATGTATGAAAAGGCACCGTACATATTAACTCCAGAGCGTGAGAAAGTAGGTTTACTTTTTGTTGATATTGATAATTTCAAAAATGTAAATGATACCTTAGGACATGCAATCGGGGATAAATTAATTAAAAAGGTTAGCGCAAGATTAAAGAAATTATTTGATGATGATGATACCATCTATCATTTGAGTGGGGACGAATTTATCATTATCAAGCAAGAGATTAGGGATGTTGAGCAGGCACAGGAATTAGCTAATGCAATTTTAAAGGAGTTTGACAAGGAATTTAAAATTAATGGAAGTGTTTTGCGTATCAGTGTTAGTATTGGAATTGCGCTATACCCGGATCATGGAATGGAACTGGATCAATTATTAAAATATGCAGATCTTGCCATGTATAAGGCAAAGGGTGATGGCAAAAAGAACTTTATTATCTACGACTCCTTAATGAATGAAGAATTCATGGAGCGGATGAGCCTCGAAAAACATCTGCTGAATGCCATGGAGAATAATGAATTTGAACTTTATTATCAACCACAGATGGATATTGATAGCGGTAGAATTACCGGATTTGAAGCTTTGCTTCGATGGACTAATGCCGAACTTGGCAGAGTTTCTCCGTTAAGATTTATTAAGGTTGCGGAGGAGACTCGTTATATAATTCCGCTTGGAACCTGGGTTTTAAGATCGGCTTGTATTTTCCTTAAGAAGCTTGTTGAAGCAGGATATTCAGATTTCACTATTTCAGTTAACATTTCTGTGATCCAACTTTTACAAAGTGGCTTTTGCGATATCGTATTAGGAATATTAAACGAGCTGGAGCTAGAGCCCAAGAATTTGGAGCTTGAAATTACAGAGACAGTCTTAATGGAATCAGTAGAGCAAATAAAGGATGAATTAAAGAGGTTACATGATATTAATATTAAAATAGCACTGGACGATTTTGGTAAGGGCTATTCCTCTCTAAATTATTTAAGACAATTACCAATCTCAACACTTAAGGTAGATAAATCCTTTGTGGACACCATCATTGATGATACACAGAATTGTCTGACTGGTAATATTGTTACACTGGGTAAGAGTATGGGAATGTGTGTCATTGCGGAAGGCGTTGAAGAACAAGAGCAATTGGAATACCTAAAGCAATATAATTGTGATAGAATTCAGGGTTACCTATTCAGTAAGCCTTTGCCAGAAAGTGAGGTACTTACCTTATTAATGAGAGATATTGGTGCTGAGGTTGCTGCCACTGATGAAGATGCATAACGATATGAAAAAAGGTTACTATTTAGCGGTAGAGTATCGCAAAGTAGTAACCTTCTCTAATCATATCAATGCAATCTCATCCAGACGTTCCATAATCGGAAGGTGTTGTGTACATAGTTCTTCGCATTGACCGCATTTAATACATTCCGCAGCCTTCTTTGAAGGTACTCTCCAATGATACATCAGACGATTTTGAATGCTATTTCCAAGAAGCTTTTCGTTATAAGAATCCATGAATTTTGGAATATCGATATCTTGTGGACAATATTTGCAATAACCACAGCCAGTACAGAGTGTATTCAGTGCAAGGCCTTTCTGCTCGTATTCTTCATAAATTTCTGTAGCAGGTTTTTCTATCAAATTCTCCACTGCTTTAACTGCATCATCTACATGTTCCTTTGTTGTACAACCACATAGTGCTACCGTGATTTCCTTATGGGAAGCCACAAAGCGAAGTGCAGCTTGTGCTACCGTTAAATCTGTGCCCAGGGTTAGGTATTCAAACATCTTTGGATTGTTAGGAATTAAACCACCTCCAAGTGGATTCATAACAACAATACCCATTCCTTTTTCATGTGCTGCCATAATGCCCGCCTGTCGAAAACGGTAATTCAAAGCATTATAACCTATTAACATACCTTTAAAGGAATCTGTTTGAATTACTTGCTCCAATTGATCACCCTGCATATGGGAGGAGAAGGTAATGTTACGGATTAAACCATCTTTCTTTGCTTGTTCAAAGGAATGATACATAAGATCATATTGCTGGTGAAAAGATTCCATATCAAGCAAGCACCAGAGATAATAGAAATCCAGGTAATCAACTTTAAGCCTCTGTAAGGTGGTTTCCAGTCTTTTTCGAAAGATATCCGGTGTGAATTGACCACCGATGGTACCCAGGTTAACCTTAGAGGAAATATAATAACTGTCTCTTGGTAATTGTGATAAAGCTAAGCCGGTGATTTCCTCACTCTTGTCATTACAATAAAATGGAGCGGAATCAAAAAAGTTAATACCATTCTCATGTGCATGTAAAACAACCTCTGCGCACTTGCTAAAATTGCCAGCTTTCACGTCTGCATCATCATAACGCATGGTTCCCATGCCGATAGCGGAAACCTTCATATCTGTATTGCCGTACTGCTTGTAGTACATATGAATACCTCCTACTTGAAATTTAAGTTATTTGTTATACCACCTTATACCCTCATAATTTCCATAAAATTTATTGTAGCATTTCATAAAAAGAATAGCAATAGGGTTCAGTTCAGACAATAATAGAAGAATGTTCAGACAATAATAGAAGAATACAGTTCAGCCTAGCCGGGCTATGATATGAGCTTGATAAAAATTTCCAAAATCATTTATCGAACTCATATGGTTGTACAATTAAAGCTGAGCTGTAACTACAGAAGAATATATATCGTTTGACTTTTAAATTTAGGTTAGATAGAATATTGATAGTCTTTACTATATAAGAAAATACGTCAGTTAAGTAAATGTATTTAAAATGAATAGCCGAATTATTAAATAATTAAGGTTCTACAATAAAGTAATTTAATAATAGAATGGAAGGACGAAGGATATGAGTACTTTTGCATTAAAGTCATTGGCAATCATTGCAATGTTAATCGATCACATAGGAGCAGTTTTTATTTCACCATATACTCATCCGGAATTGCATCTTTTGTTTCGAGGAATCGGAAGACTTGCGATGCCTATTTTTGTTTTCCTGGTGGTTGAAGGGTACTTTCACACGAGAAATGTAAAGAAGTATTTAAAGAGAATGGCTATTTTTGCATTAATATCGGAAATTCCCTTTGACTTAGCATTTTATGCCACTCATTATAAAACGAATGTATTGGAAGACATAGCTCAAATATATCAAGGTGGCTTTAAATTAAATGAAGTTTGGGTAGTACTGGGTAGGTTATTTGAACATCAAAATGTATTCTTTACACTATTTTTAGGATTACTATTAATTCACATGATAAATATGATTGAAAGACGGGTTCTGTTAAATCAAAGAACCATACAGAAACTTTTGATTTGTAATATTCTTGAGGTAGTAATCACAGTACTGATATGTTTTACAGCAGTGTTGCTTAAAACTGACTATGACTATAGAGGAATATTGATATTTTTAGTATTTTATATTTTCCGGGGTAAAAAAATTCTTACCTCGTTATATTTGTTCTTAATTACGGCTGCATTATTAAGTAATATACCTGGATTTGTGAGTACAAGAAGCATATTTTATGTTATCAGTCTTTTTGCTAATTTTGCTATGTTACCTATAGCTTTATATAATGGGAAAAAAGGAAAAGATGTAAAATATTTATTCTACATCTTTTACCCAGCACATTTGTTTATTATATTTTTAATCTATCAATTTATTTAAAAGAACTATTATGTTCTGATGTAGTTAAATTTGTGTTTGACCTAACTTCCCTCGCATTATTTTCGCCGGAAGCATAGGGCTTTTCAGGAAAGTAGTTCCTTGAATCCATTTGATGAACGCTGTTAATGGATGGAAAACGATAATAACTTTTCTTGGAAGGCTCAAAATACATGGCAACATCCTCCTTTTTTCTTAATTTTGGGTCAACGAGGGATTATATATTTATAAATATTTATATTATATTGTTCTTCATAGACATCATATCTATACTAGAAAATAGCTATTGAATTTACATTTATTTCTTTTAAAATTTGACTTTTCTATGGAGGCAAGTATGATTTCTATAAGTATTACCGAGATTAAGTCTTTTATGGCAAAGCTTTTGACAAATACAACATTTGATGAGTATTTATTAAAAGAATTGGAACTTCAGTCCTTTACTGGTTTCAAAATTACAGGTCAACTAAATGAAGCTTTCTTTAGCAAAGAAGAGCTGGAAGAACGCCAGGACAAAAATAGTATTCTATGGAGTGAAGTAAGGCAGGTTGTATATGCCATGATTAAGGGGAGTAAAACACCATTAACCTTTAAAATAATATTTCAATTACCAATTCATCAATGTGAGGTATTGATTCAACGATTGGGTGGTAGATTATCCATAGATAACGTCGGTGGGTTATTTCTTAATATTATATTTGATAAAGGTGAACTTCGAATTATAACTGGAACGGCAATTAAAGTATTTACCCTTGATAAAACTCTGGAACAAGAATGGGATGAACAGGTAAAAGTAATATTAAAAGAACAAGGTATTGGATTTTTGCTGTAACTTTTCAGCCTAGGTATAGGAGTTCAATTATTTTTTGTTAGCACTCTAGTTGATAGAGTGCTAATTTTGTCTTGACAATTGTAAATAGCCGTATTATGATATTTTAGAAGAAATAAATAACAAAGAAGTACTATTAAAGGGTTGGCCATGGATCAGATTGGCTAGCAAATGTATGGTGGTGAGCAAAGCTTACCACGCCTAACTTAGATTAAAAAAGAAAAAGGAGTGTTAGTATGAGCACAGAACGTGGTAATTTATCAATTCATTCAGAGAACATTTTTCCGATTATTAAAAAGTGGTTGTATTCTGACCATGATATTTTTGTTCGTGAATTAATATCAAATGGTAGCGATGCAATTACAAAGCTGAAAAAGCTTGAAATAATGGGAGAAGCAAACATCCCAGAGGATAATCACTATAAGCTTACAGTAACGATTAATCCAGAGGAGAAGACCATCCGTTTCTCCGATAATGGTGTGGGTATGACAGCGGATGAGGTGAAAGAATATATTAACCAAATCGCTTTCTCTGGTGCACAGAAATTCATGGAGAAATATAAGGATAAGACCAACGAAGATCAGATTATTGGTCATTTTGGATTAGGTTTTTATTCTGCTTTCATGGTGGCAACTCGTGTGTCTATTCATACACTATCCTGGCAGCTAGATGCACAGCCAGTTTATTGGGAGTCAGATGGCGGTACTCAGTATGAGATGAGTGAGGGTACAAAGCAGGAGCGTGGTACCGACATTACTCTTTATCTGAATGAAGAAAGCTATGAGTTTTCTAACGAATATCGTGTAAAAGAAATTATAAAGAAATATTGTTCGTTCATGCCAGTTGAGATTTACTTCGTTAATGCAAATGCGCCTGTAGTAGAAGAAGTAGAAGAGGTGCAAGAAGTAGAAGATGTAATTGATGCTTCTGTGGATGAAGAAGGTGTAGTAGAGGAAGCAAAAGCAGCGGATAAGAAGGATAACAAGCCACAGCCAATCAATAATCCAAATCCTTTATGGGCAAAGCATCCCAATGATTGCACGGAAGAGGATTATAAGAATTTTTACCGTGATGTGTTCCATGATTATAAAGAGCCTTTATTCTGGATTCATTTAAATATGGATTATCCTTTTAACTTAAAGGGTATTCTCTATTTCCCTAAAATTAATACCGAATATGATTCCTTAGAAGGTCTCATTAAATTATACAGCAATCAGGTATTTATTGCAGATAATATTAAGGAAGTTATTCCAGAGTTCCTAATGCTCTTGAAGGGCATTATAGATTGCCCTGATTTGCCACTTAATGTATCCAGAAGTGCTTTACAAAACGATGGCTTTGTAAAGAAAATCTCAGAGTACATCTCCAAAAAGGTTGCGGATAAGCTTGCTGGAATGTATAAAGTGGAGAGAGAAAGCTACGAGAAATTCTGGGATGACATCAGTCCATTTATCAAATTTGGTTGCTTAAAGGATGAGAAGTTCCGTGATAAAATGAAGGATGTTATTATCTATAAGAACCTGGAAGGCAAGTATATTTCTCTTGCAGAATATGTTGCAGCAGTGAAAGGTCCTGAAGCAGACACAGCTGAAGCAAAAACAGAGAAAAAGGAAGGCTGTGACTGCGAACACGATCATGACCATGAGCATCATCATTCTCACGAGGAGGGCTGTGATTGCGAACATGATCATGACGAAGATGAAGTTCCGGAAGATAAGAAGACGACTGTATATTATGTAACTGATATTAAACAACAGAGTCAGTACATTAATATGTTTAAGGAATCAGGAGTGGATGCTTTAATCCTGACTCATAATATTGATCAGCCATTTATCACACAGGTTGAGCAGCAGGACCAGAAGATTAAGTTCCAGAGAATCGATGCTGACATTACCGAAAGCTTCAAGGAAGAAACCAAGAAGAAGGATAAGAAGGTATTACAGAACAATACCGAGGCGATGACTGCATTATTTAAGAAGGTTTTAGCTAAGGATAAGTTAGAGGTAAAAGTGGAGAAATTCAAGAATGAGAAAGTTTCTTCCGTAATGACTTTATCCGAGGAAAGCCGTAGAATGCAGGATATGATGCGTATGTATAGCATGCCTGGAATGGATATGAATGCTTTTGGAGGCGGAGAGACCTTAGTTCTCAATGCAAATAATAAATTAGTGCAGTATATTTTGACTAACGAGAGCTCCGATACGACACCATTGATTTGTGAGCAGTTATATGATCTTGCACTACTAAGCCATAAGCAGTTAGAGCCAGAGGCAATGACAAAGTTCATTCAAAGAAGCAATGAGATTATGATGGCTTTGGCTAAATAAGAAGTTTAATAATATAAACCCTATGCTTTAACGTTTGTTATAGCATAGGGTTTTAACAATGATAGAATAAAACAATCGAAGAGTTAAAGATGCTTCTTACATAGTACCTCTACATCTTGAACAAGCTCTGAGAGATTATCCAGATAGTTTTTAATATTATCAGTTTGTAAAGTTAAAGTATAAAAGATGCCTTCGACTTTTTTTTGAAAATCTTTAGGGATTAGGTTAAAGGTATCAATATTAATTAGGGAACCTTTCTCATTCATGATATAAGTTTCATTTAATGCATATATCACCTGAATAAGACAAGAGATGGTACGGTAAATGCAACCAATCGTATAAACAATATCAGCTTTTATCAAACCTTTATATGCATTAGCAGTAGAGAAGCTGGCTTCCCATAAAAATTTATTAATAATGCCAGTTTTTATAGCCAATGGATATGGAGTAATTCGTTCTTTCAGATTTACTATTTGATTATTAACATCCCAAAGTATCTTACAGTAATAGGTTTCTGCGACATAAATAGCATTAACAAACCCATGTGGATGACCAGGTTGGTAATCTATGGTAATCATCTTGTTCAAGCAATCATCTATAACAGTTGTAACCTTATTCAAATCACGAAACAAGAAATCAGTTGCAAAACCGTCTATGCATAGCCATCCTCCACCATTTATCCATGGCCCCCACTCTCCAATCTTGGATATAAGATTAGGCCGGTGGGTATCATCTAATTCTGTGGCTATTTGATCTAATCTCTTCCTATCAAGCAGAGAAAAATCCCTATAGTATAAACCTATATCTATATCTGATTTTGCCGAATAGTTACCTTTCGCTCTTGAACCTCCAAGTACAATGGCTTCAATACCTTCAACTGCTTTAAGCGCAGTGAGTATTTTTTTAATTATAGAGTTAACATTAATAGCAAACACCTCTTTTATAAAGTTATTATTAATAAAGTTCATCTAATAAAATAATACTAATGCAATAATACTAATACAATTTCCCCATCCAGACAAGTTGGAATATATGTTGACCATTAAAGCTATCTGCAACTTAGATTACTTGGTTTTAATCCTAAAATTTTTATAAACCAAATAAAACTATTGAAATAGATAGTATGAGTATGGTATTATATAGTAATGAAAACTATATTACACGATATTAAAACTTGATGATGTAATATTGAAACAGCGGTAGGAAAATAATGGATTTAAATTATATAATATTTGAGTACTAGGAGGATAAAAAAATGTCTTATATAATTATTGGGGATAGCTGTACAGATCTGCCAGAATCTTTGAAAAATGATTCTCATTTTAAGTTAGTCCCGCTAACACTCATTGTAGATAATTATTCAATTATTGACGATGAGACCTTTAATCAGAAGGATTTCCTTAGTAAAGTAAAGGCCAGTCCAAACAGCCCCAAGTCGGCATGTCCATCACCAGAGGACTATATGAAATATTTTGATTTTGAGGGAGACATTTATGTAGTAACACTTTCCTCACAACTAAGCGGTTCTCATAATAGTGCAGAACTAGCTAAGAAACTGTATTTAGAAGAACATCCTGAAAAAAAGATTGAGATATTTGATTCAAGATCAGCGTCTGTTGGTCAGGCACTAATCGCAATGAAGATCAAAGAATTAAAAGAAGCGAATGTGCCTTTTGAGACCGTTGTCGGAAAAGTAAATGCTTTTCGTGATAGCATCATGACCAAATTTGTATTAGAATCTCTGGATGCTCTTCGTAAGAATGGACGTCTGACTAACCTACAAGCAATCATTGCAAGTGCACTTAACATTAAGCCTGTAATGGGAGCTACCCCAGAGGGTACCATCTGTAAGTTGGATCAGGCTAGAGGCATCGTTAAGGCGTTAGTTCAAATGGCGAAGGCCATAGAAGCTGATGTAATAAAACCGAACGAAAGAACTCTTGGAATAGCACACTGCAATAATCGTGAAAGAGCGGAATTTGTAAAGGAAGAAATCTTAAAAAGAATTCCTTTTAAGGATTGCTTTATCGTAGATACTGCTGGTGTAAGCTCAATGTATGCGAGTGAGGGTGGAATAATAACAGCGTATTAATTAATCAAGAAATCAGACCTAGATTAGGGTAACGCCCATCTTAGGTCTATTTTTTTACCTATAAGTGTGTATTTCTTCCTCTTTTCATAACCGGTTGTTTTACTTGTAAGGATAATCGCTAGTTTAAACTGTGATACGATATTCGTATTGTAAGAACAATGATGAACCGATGGGTTTCTTAAATAATGGTACGATTTATTTATAAATCTGCATAATACTAATAGAATTATGGATAATCTTGGAGTATAATTATGTGGAAACAGTTCAATGTAGTAAGCAATTGTGAGCAGCAGAATTTAATAAGGAGAACGCAATGGAGACAATAACAAAACGAATTCTTAGTTTTATGTTAACTTTTTTATTAATTGGTTTACTTCTCCCACAGAATATTTATATTGCCAGTGCAGCTGGTAACGCAGTAGTTTATGAGTATTTACCTATGTTAGAAGACGGAGGAAATATTTATTATATTCAAAGAATAGATGATAAGGAATGTTCCTTTGACCTTTATCGGTTGGAAATTGCCACGGGTAATAAAACTAAGTTACTATCCTCAAACAATGAGATTTTAGCTATGATGATTCATAATAATAACTTGTACTATACCTGCTATGTTCGGGAAGAAGATGTCTATAAGATATATTCGGTTTCCATTAATGGAAAAGATAAAAAAACTATTTGTAATGGCTACCTCCAGTATCTTGACGATAGGAGTATTTATTATACCGTTACAAAAGGCGAAGAAAGTAAGCTTTATAAAAAAGAATATAGCAGTAAAAAAGCTACTCTGGTACATACAGGAAACATATCATTACGTTTTGTTAAAAGCATAGATGGTACAAGATGTTTTACTCAATTCGATGAAGTGTCTTCTAAGTTGACCTTATATACGCTGAAGCCGGGGCAGACAAAGCTTACCGTTTTGACTACAGACAAGATACAGCTAAATGGAAGTGAACGAACCTTTACGAGGGTGTCCGATATAATCAAGATTAATGGAGATTATTATTATCAATATGGAGCAGAAGAGGGTTCTGGCAACTATTGGTATGGGACATTAGTAAAACTAAATACCAGTATAAATAAAAAATCTGTTATTGTAAAACAGTTATACGAGGAAGAAATATATTATTACGGAAATAGCATCTTCTATAACGATACCGATAGCAGCGACAAACATTATCAATACAACACGAAGACCAATAAAACCACCACCTATATATATAAGACCACTGGTACAGAATCCTTTCATATTCTAGGAGATAAAACTTACTGTGCTAAAACAGACGGTAAAGAGACAGTTGCGGTATCCCGATTTACTTCCGGGACTAATAAGAAGAATTTAGTTGAATCGTTTATTAACATTTCTTACAAACAAAAAAAGGAATTTGAGTATAGCGCAAGTGTAAAGGAATACGGAAATTATCTATTAATTCCTGTTACTTGCATGGATTATAGTGATACCAGTAATGGGTGGCGAGGCAGATGTGTTAGTGTCACCTGGTATGTGGCTAATTCCGACGGCAAGATACTTGCACAGTTTCAGTAAGGTGCTATCTAACGAAAATCATATAGTATAAATACCTTGGATTGGATGACAGATTCGAGCTATTACAAACGGGAAGCGAAAAGGTTGTGACTATAAGGAATAATCAGAATATTAAAAAGTTTGTAACAAGATATTTAGTGAATAATAATCAGGACTCAAACTAAAAAATACATACGAAAGCAGGGTAATATGGAAATAGCAGTACTATCGGATATACATAGCAACTATGTGGCATTGGAGCGCTGTCTTACTTATGCATTTTCAAGGAATATCAAAACATTTATCTTTCTAGGGGATTATGTCGGTGAATTAGCGTACCCGCAAAGAACAATGCAAAGATTATATGATTTATCTAAAGAGTATCAATGTTATTTCATTAAAGGTAATAAAGAAGAGTACTGGCTGAATTATCGTTCAAGCGGTGAAAAGGGCTGGAGTGATAGGAATTCTACCACGGGTGCTTTACTTTATGCATATAATGAACTTACCCACAAAGATTTGGACTTTTTTGAACAGATGCAGCCAGCGTTGGAGGTAACAATTCCAGGATATCCAGTACTTACAATCTGTCATGGTTCGCCCTTCAATGTAAATGAGAAAATGTTACCAGATGATTTTAGAACAAGTGAAATTATGGACTCTGTGAATACGTCCACGATTCTGTGTGGCCATACTCATGCCCAGAGAAAGATTGTACATAAGAATAAATATGCTTTAAATCCCGGAGCTGTTGGGATTTCTCATTGCAGCCAAGGGAAAACACAATTTCTAATCCTACATGGAAATAATGGCGAATGGGCAGAAGAATTCATTAGCCTTGCGTATGATGTAGAAAAGGTAATTAGAGAGTTGCACGAGGGAGGACTTTATGAACAAGCACCCCACTGGAGTCTGATTACGGAAAGTAATTTGCGAGGAGGCAATGTATCTCACGGAACAGTATTAATAAGAGCAATGGAGTTATGTCGCAAAGAAACTGGTAAATGCATATGGCCACATATTCCAGAACACTGTTGGGCTGAAGCGGTAAAAGAAAAGATAACAAACTAATCACTGCTCAATAAATTATTTAATAAGAGCTGTCTATTATTAATAAACAACTCAGTAATCCTATAACTTTCCGATTCTTCGTAAGTAATCTCATGGATATTTCCGTCATCAAAGGATAGGATGGAAGCACCCGGAATTCCAAGAAGAATGGGAGAATGACTGGCAATTATAAATTGCGTTCCTTTTAGCGCAAGATTATGAATAAACATTAATAAGGTTAATTGTCTTTGAGGCGATAAGGCTGCTTCAGGCTCATCAAGAATATATAAGCCTTTTGAAGTAAAGCGGTTTTGGATTAGAGCAAGAAAACTCTCTCCATGGGATTGTTCATGTAAGGACTTTCCGCCATAACTTTGATAGTAGGAAGCATAGTCATCCCCATCTCTATAGTCCTCTATCTTGGTGGCAACATTATAAAAACTTTCTGCACGAAGAAAGTAACTGTTAGTTGGTCTGAAGGGACCTTTAATTACTGTAATTGCTTGATGCAACTGCGAATGAGTATCCATAGTTGCGAAATTAAAGTTTCTATTGCCACCCTCTGGGTTAAGACCATAAGCGACAGCTATACTTTCTAATAAGGTAGATTTGCCAGTTCCATTTTCACCAACAAAGAAGGTGATGTTATTATTAAATTCCAGCTGACTTATGGATTGGATGGAGGATATGTTTTGGATATAGGTGTTGTTTGAGACACGGTTCCAATCAATCTTTATTCCCTTTATAAATTTATCGTTCATAAGATACCTCTTTTATTAATACGGTAAAGTGGTTACAAGCTTTTCTAATACTTAATCAGAATTATAACATAAGAATATTGGGAAAGGAACTTCTTGCTATTAATTTGTTGTTACTATAACTAGGATGAAGCTGGTTGCAAGCAATCAGCTAGGAGGAAATGTGATGAAGCAGGATTTTTCAAAGGTATCTGGCAGCAGTTTTACAAAGTTATTTCCAATTTCGCTTGATGAACATAATGAGGCTTGGAAAGAAGAATATCAGAAGGAAGAAAAATTTCTTAAATCTATTTTTGGTGACAAGATAGTAAGAATTAGCCATATAGGCAGTTCCGCAGTTGAGGGACTAATTGCAAAACCGACAATTGATATCCTGCTTGAAATATCTGATGATATCGATATACGTGCAATTACAGAAATATTGGAAGAAGAAGGTTACTGTATTAATACACCTAAAAGTGATATTATTATGTATTTAAAGGGCTATACACCTAAGGGGTTCGAAGGTCAGGCCATACATATTCATGTTCGTTATAGTGGTGATTGGGGAGAATTATATTTTAGAGATTATTTAAGAACCTATCCGGATGTTGCAGAAGAATATGCGAAGCTTAAAGCTATTCTAAAAGAACAGTATCCCTATGACAGGGATGGATATACTGAAGCAAAAGGCGAGTTTGTAAGGCAATATACGCAGAAGGCTAGGGAGGAGTTTTCTGGTAGATATGTTCCGGTAGATGGGAGCGGACTATTGAGTTAATATCGTATATATAGAAAAATCTGTAGGCAGAAATAGATTTTATACTAGAAGTAGTGAGGAGTTATCATGTAAAAGAGAGACTGTTATAGTGTATTTTGAAGTCACATATACATGAATTCGTAGTTGACTTTTTTAGGTATTTATTAGATAATTACTAATGCAGTGTTCTTGTAGATGCATTGCAAAATCGAGGCGTGGCTCAGTTTGGTAGAGCGCTGCGTTCGGGACGCAGAGGCCGTGGGTTCGAATCCCGTCGCCTCGACTAATTATATAAAAGATTAATATTAAAACTGCGAAAATCGCAGTTTTTTTGTTCTTTTAAAATAAATGGAGTATTCTGATGATGCATGCAATACAGTAAATGAAAGTTGATGTTAGGAAGAAAATGTAATATATTTAGAAGGTAAAGGATGTATGTCTGGCAACATTTGTTTAGTGTTGGTATAGCTATTTTTGTATATTAATTAAAATAAGATATTAGGAGGCTATAATGAATTCTATAAAAAAGATCACAGTACTTTCAAATCTGGTTTTATTAGCTTGGTTTTTTTGATATGGTTGGCTTATCTTTTGGTAATAATATTTTGGTGACAAGATCATACAAGGAGGAATGGAATATATTTTATAATCTTTGCTGTAGCATTAATACTATTTATTTTAAAAGAAAAGGTTGGAAAATACATTTTACTTATATGGCTTTCTCTTTGGCTTGCGACGCAATTTTATTCCCATTGGTATATTACAATACTCGGACCTTGGGGGAGGATACGTACCTACTTTGCTAATACAATTAAATTAATACCTACGAATAATATTTACATACCAGATTTGTATCATATAGTGTTACATTTACTAATCTTAGTTTCGTTTGGAAGTCTTATAGTATTTTTGATTTCGTCCAAAAAGAAGAATATAAATATGTAGTAAAAGATTTAAAAGTAATTATTTAAACAAAGTATAGATATCAACAATATGAAACCACAGATCGTTTTACTTGTTATGAATATATTAAATAAACGCCTCCCAGAATGGATGAGAAATCCAACGGGAGGCGTTTTTACTTTCACTGATTATTTCTATGTACTAAGAATTAATTAAAAAGTAGAGACTATTAAATAAAGTAATTATTTAACGATGTTAATGACAACTCAATATAGGTGGATTACTATCAACTACAGTAATTACACAAGTATATTTTGATTTACCCACTTTTGCAGTTATGGTACATTTACCATCTGATATAGCTGTAACTAAACCAGTCTTATCAATGGAAGCAATAGTTTTGTCGCTGGAACCCCAGGTTATCTTAGTTTTCGTATCTGTTATTTTTAATAATAAGTAAGAATCGACTTCCATGGTAGCTTTTGCCTTGCTTATTTTTATAGCAGCATATGCTTGGGTGGGTGAGATAATGGATAAAAAGAGTACAAAAATTAATAATGCGGTAAGTAATTTCTTCATAATCGTTCTCCTTAGTACAATGGCTTAAGTTATATAGAATTATATAATGTAGGGTATGATGTAAACCCTGCCTAGGGGCTTTTGTGGTATCTCACAACCATAATATTAATTTAAAATACGCTATTAATTACTCAAAGAAATCATTTTCTTCACTTGAAAACAGAACATCACCAGTTTTACTATCTATTACAGTAAATACAGTTCCGCGGTCATCGATATCTATAAGGTTAAATGCTTGAAGGACATCGGCTACTAAAGCTAGGCCGATAGCCATACCAAGGACGGTATAGGAATCTTTTTCATAATTTTTCTTAGTAGAATATACTTTAATATCTTTTAGTAGACTATCGGTTTTTATATCTGTAATAATCCCTTTATAATCCTCACTTGTTAGTATTTCCTTGAGCATAATATCTATATTATCATTAAACTCCTTAAGGTTTGCAAGTCTCTCTGATTCATACATAGATACAATAATATGGCTCTCATCATATACTTGAGCATCAATATAAGTAGAATCTTCATTATATTCTTTGGCATATTCTTCAATAGAATCATACATATATGCGGTTAGTATTACTTTCGTTACCTTATCTTTAACCGTTATAGAGCATTTATACGCTTTTTTATTATAAGTAGCGGATATGGTAGCTTTGCCTACAGATATTGCTTTTACCTTTCCCTTTGAAGAAACTGTTGCAATCTTCTTGTTACTGCTTGCCCATTTTATTGAGTCAGATGCTCCAGTAAGTTTTAATGTAGAAGTTCCTCCGACATTTAATGTCAATTTTGTCTTACTAAGCTTAACTGTTGCAGCATATGCAGTGCTTGGGGAGATTAAGGTAAAACATAAGATTAGTGATAGCAGTATAGTTATTAATTTTTTCATTGGTTCCCTCCAATATCATACTATTTTTACCATGTAATTATATTACATATTAATTATAATGTAAACCGCATTCAATGTGTGCTCTTATGAAGAGATAGGTGGTATCATTAATAAGTTTATATGTAAGTTTAATAGGGACAGAGCTGTATTAGATGGGATTAACATATTATGCAAAAGTTGCATAAGGTAGTAATATATCGATTAGTTTTTGCCTGTCTATCTAGTGGCAATGCAAATTAATATAGATTACATTGTATTATATTTTAATATGAACCATAAAGTTTTAACGTATTTATATAACTATTAAATAATATTGAGTGTCGATATTGACATCATAAAGGAGGATAAACCATATGAAGATTAATGTAGATGCTGGTCATGGAACAAATACAATTGGAAAGCGTACACCACCCATGCCTATGGACATTGATATTAATAAGGATGGAGTAATTGACGTTAAAAAGGGCGTGCAGTACAGGGAACATTATGCTACAGTCGGCGTGGCAAATTTCTTAGTTAAAGAGCTTAAACGTTGTGGATTTGATACAATGCAGACTGGCTTTAACGATGCGGACGCTTCTGACGATACAGATACCTCGTTAGCCAATCGTCAAAAGGCAATTACAGCAGGCAAATGCGATTACAGTATATCAATTCATTTTAATGCATTTGGAGATGGCAGCAGCTTTAACACTGGCGAAGGGGTTGGAATATATATCCATGATAAAAACTTTGGTCAGTCAGATAAATTAGCACCGGTGGTACTTAAGTATCTCGCAGGTGGAACAACTCAAAAAAATAGAGGTGTAACAAAGTCTTCACTTGCAATGTGTAATTGTACTGCTTTGAATACCAAAGCTGCAATTCTTTGTGAGCTTGCCTTTATGACCAACCTCAAGGAAGCAACAACCATGATGGCAAATGAAGAATATTGGTTGGAATGTGCACAGGAGATCTGTCAGGGTGTATGTGAGTATACCAAAGTTAAATATGTACCAGAAATCTATATACCTGCGACAACAATTACCCCGCAATCCACAGCTAAGGATATTAATTGGGCAAAAGAGAAGTTAAATGCTGTATTACCGGAGATAAAAGGAATAACCCCTTTGGCTATCGATGGAGTATATAATCCTATAATGCGTATTGCTGTATTACATTACTGGTTGCAGCTTGGTTGGGCCAATCTAAAAGATGATGGAACAGCAATTGGCAAAACGACCATTAACGCATTGAATGCTGGAAGAAAAAAGTAAACTATATAGTTGATAGTAAAGTCGTATAACTTGTAAGTTTCCTACTAAGGTAATAGACACTAAAAAATAGCTCGGTCAGAGATGACCGGGCTATTGGACCAATACCCATTGATAGGTGTTTGCATGATATTTAATTTTTATTGGCTGCATCCGGTCATTGACTTGAATATAGCAACTGAACAATAGAGCAGTTGTACCTGCAAATTTCTCTACCTGCAAGAATTTAGGCTGTAAAATCTTATAAGTAAAGGACTGACCTTCCGTGTCGGTTAACTGAATATAATCGGGCCGTATCATACCTTTTCTATTAAATCTTGCACTTATATCTACTTCTATATTCACGACAAAATGCCACCTCCATACTTTGGTTTTCGTTTTTCAATACTAATGCCACCAGACATATGATAAATCGGATTATCTACAAAAACGGCCCTCTTAACCGAATCCTGACCGTAACGAGTTCTGATCACATCCACGGTGCAGTCAATCTGGGATAATTTTTCAAATTGATGCATGTCAAACATATTTATCTGACGCTCTGTGGATGCAGGTGTTACTTTGCTGGTATGAATTCCAAGATTACGCACTGGACTACCAGACCAAAGGTCATCAAATAATTTGCAAGCAGTGCGATGTATCTCATTGGTAATATTAGTTGGGGTCATTAATGTCACCTGATGGGATTCGTGGCTAAAATCGGTATATACAATATTTACTGACACAACGCGAATCATAACATGGTCAGTCCGTAGACGGGCAGCTACAGTTTCTGCAAGGGACAGTAATACTATTTTGGCTGCATCTGTTCGGTTAACATCAAATGGTATGACAGAAGAATTCCCATAACCTTTGTTCGCAGGAGCGCTATCTAGAACAGGAGCTAGGTCAATACCATTAGCAAACGAATATAAAACATCACCAACTTTACCAAAATGATTATGAATAATATTTAAATCAGATTTTGCTAAATCACCAATTGTAAAGATACCAAGATTATATAATTTGCGTCTGGTTGAATGGCCTACAAATAACAAATCGCCTACAGGCAGAGGCCACATCTTACTCACAACCTCGTCGGGGTAAAGAGTATGCACAAGATCAGGCTTTTTAAAATCACCTGCCATTTTTGCTAAAAGCTTATTAGAAGACACACCAACATTGACGGTAAAACCAAGTTCATCGCGTATCCTGTCCTTAATTGTATGCGCAACGGCTAATGGAGGGCCAAACGAATCTATCGTATGGGTCATATCAACATATGCTTCATCTAAACTATAAGGCTCCACATCCGGCGAGAACTCCCTTAATATATCCATAAAGGAATGAGAGCAGCGGTCATATAAATCATAATGTGGGGGAACGGTAACAAGGTTAGGACATAGTTTTAATGCCTCTGCAATTGTATCTCCAGTACGTACACCATACTTTTTAGCAGAAGTGGATTTTGCAAGTATGATACCATGACGCTTTTTTACATCACCGCCCACAGCTGACGGTATATCCCTTAAATCGTTCTTCTCACCAAGGACATGGATGCGGTAAGTAGCTTCCCAGCTTAAAAATGCAGAATTAACATCAACATGAAAAATTGTTTTATCCATAATGCTCCGATCTGTATTGCCTGTTAAGATGTCACAAAAGTATAAACAAGCAAATACAAACATTTGTTCGATTTGAGTATATTATAATACGATTTAGTTGTGCTGTAAAGAGGGATTAGATAGGATTCTTTTGACATTAATATTCTTCTATTATAAAGTTTGTATATCCATATTATACCTTTTTATTGCTAATGCTGTCAGAATGTGATATTGTTTGGATAAAAAGGGAGAGCGGAATACTATGAAGAAACGATTAAAATTATTATTAATCTATTTGTTGATAATTTCATTTACAGCGTCAACATTTACGGTAATTCAATCGCTATCAGAGGGATTCGTGACCGAAGCGCATTCTGGAAGGACAGATTCAAGCGGGGGACATAAAGATAATAAAAATAAAAGTGGATTAGGCAGTTATCACTATCATTGCGGGGGCAACCCAGCACACTTACATAAAAACGGAGTATGTCCATATTCATCTAAGGTAAGTAGTAATACACCAAAATCTAATTCAAACAGTTTAAATAAAACGGCAAGCACTAACACACAAAAAGAATTAATTAAAAGAGTTCAGACAGCTTTAAACGACTTAGGGTATAATTGTGGGAAGGTAGACGGCGTAATCGGAAAGAAAACCGAGGAAGCCATTAAGCAATTCCAAAAGGATAATAACTTAACCGTTGATGGTAAAATCGGTAAAGAAGTCAAAGATGCACTTAATATAAAGTAACATTTATGATGGGGTAGCTATTGTACATAATTACAAGGATAGTACGGAATTCGGCATTAATAAGAAAGGTATAAAATATTCAGCCTTAAAGCTGGTGAAAATTTTATGACGGATTTTTACAATGGGGTAGCAGTAACAGGTAGTTATGGTAATTATAGTAGTGTTATAATCAAAACAGGGAAAAAGGTATTATCAAAAAAGTCATTTGATAGAATAATAGATCCAGCAAAAACAATTAGCTCCGGTTATTTTTTTGTAGAGAAGGATATTGATACGTGGTTATATACTAAGGCTACTCATGTGCATCATGTTCAATACGTTCGTAAGCATCCAAGCCAGGGAGTTGTATATAGTAACCTCATTCCTCTGTGCCACGATTGCCACGAGGAAGTACATGGACATAGGCAGAAAGAGAAGAAGGAACCATTAACCGTAGAGAGGTGGTAAATGTAGATATAAATACTAGAAGAGTTTGTATAATGTTATTATATTTACCAGATAATATTATATAGATTAATTTGAATTGGAGTGAAAGGTTTGAAAAGATATATAGAATTATTAGAAAGCACTATACAAAAAAGTACTATCATCGAGCTAAGAAAATACCTTGAACCATTTAGGAACATAAAAAAATGGATGATAATTAGTGATTATTGTTTTGATGATCCAAATAAAAGTAATAATTGCATTTCATTTATAATATATCCCTATGTTTATAGTTTAGATGAGTTGCAAGAAGACATAAAAAACAGAGCAAAAGTGGACTTAAAACACACAAAGAATATCAGTGATGAGTTTTGTGATTTATATCACAGTGGGATATTCTATTCAATGAATTTTGTTGTAAATGAGGATAATTGTATATGCCACGGTATAACAGTGGAAAGCGTCAGAAATCTAATTACACAATATATCGAAATGCTTAAAACTTGGATAAAAAATCAACCTGAGAAAAAGAATGATCATGAAGAAAAAATTAAAAAGTTTAATGTTTTATTAAATGAAACTAATAGAAAGACATTCAATCTTAGATTATTTAAAGAAATATTTCTGGTTAACTTTTTAGTAAGCTATTTAACCTATATATTAATTAAAGAAATGGATATTGATATAATCGGATGGTTTTCTGATCCTGATAAAATTGTTAGTGGATATGGTGAAATTGCAACTGTTTTATATGTGGTAATGCACCATACTTTATGTGTTGAATATTTGGGGGTTAATTACAAACAACCTATAACTTGTCTAGCTGGACAAACAAGCGATATATTTTATGATGAGTTAGTCAGAATTGCTGATTATATATGTGGATTTGTTTCAGAGTTTGATTTAGAAGATGCAAATAAAGAGTATAAGGATAAATATAAAAAGATTTCTAGTAATATAGTCGCAAATAATAAATATATAAGTATAATCAATATAAATGCTGATGGAATAAATAAGACTGTACATACGAAAATTGAATAGGATTTAAATATTATATGGATAAAAGATTTTCATCTTTTTTATGTAATAATATAATACCCCGGTCAAAAATAAACGCATTTTAATTTAGACCCTTGTAACTCGGCTATGGGGTAGACGTTAAATGGGTTCAAAGTTAAACGACGCAGGTATAAACGCAAAAATGGCAAAAATAAATAATTAAAATCATAACGTGTCAAGGTGGCAATGGATATGGAATACAAAAAAATAGTGACATTTGAAATGAATGGTTATAAGGTTGTTTGTAAGACGGTTGCACTTGAAGAAGAGGAAGAAAAAGAAAGATTTCAAGAAATTAAAAAGCAATTGATACATCTGGCTAATAAGTACCCAAAGAAAACTTGATAAATAATTACACCTAAAGAGCGTAGGCATGGCACTCATGGGAGTTTATCTCAAGGGTGCCATTTTATTTCCTTTTCATTGCAAATACTGTTATATTGTGGTAGTATCTGGGTAAAAGGGGGATTACGCAATGAAACAGCAAATAAGGGTAATAGAAGAAACAGATGCAACAACATTTGAAAAAATGGTAAATGCATTTCTTAGCGAGGGATACACTATGAATGCAAGTTTTATAAACAGAATAAGACCTGATACAGAGTATGAAGGGGTAGTATATCGCGCCATATTGATAAATGAAAATAGCAAATGAAATGAAAAGAGAAGCGTCTTTCGGGGCGCTTTTATTGTACATAAAAATGGGGGGGTACACTACATTACAATTATAAGGATCTTGCCAAGCATATAACTAGTTAGAGCTAAGGCGGCAAGGTTAACGATGCTTGGCTGAAATGACTGTAGAGCAGATGATTAAGCTGTGAGCAATATACTTAGTAAGCGCATATAGAGAGCTATCCTCCTTTAATAATCACGGAACCAACGAACTTTTTATTGTAATAGTTATCAAATAGTTACCAAACTTTCAAAAACCACTCCTTCCAGAGTGGTTTCCGTTGTCTTATAAATCCTATAAGCCTTAATTCATCCATATTTTCCATTAAGCTAGAAAAGGGACTTGAACCCTCGACCCCTTCATTACGAGTGAAGTGCTCTACCAACTGAGCTATTCCAGCAAGTCATATATACCAATTGAATTAAGTAAGCATACTGAATGTTGCCCCCCAATTTGACTACTCAACTATTCTATTATAAACAGTTATAAATTTCAAGATATATTTAGTACAACAGATAATTTTTAGCAAGCTTTGTTAATCCTTGCTTCCCTTAGCTTAAACAAGATGAAACCATAAGTTGTTTTACTTATCATGAACATCAAAATCCTCGCAAAGCATACATTTATGTTGTCATGAATAAAAAGAAGGAGGATTATCCTCCTTCTCACCTTTATCGTAATATACTCATCTTTTCTCACCCATATAGCATAGACCAATTGCACCTGGGCCGGAGTGTGCTCCAATACTTGGTGCTATTGTATTGATAATAATTTCTTTCTTTGGAAGTTGCTCACGAATTAAGTTTGCCAGGTATTCAGCATCTTCAGGTGAATCGCCATGAACGATACCAATTGCATCATCGGAATCTTTGTATTTACCCATACTATCAATCATCTCGTTGCATATTACAGAAAGAGATTTCTTGCGGCCTCTAGCAGTGGAAAGGGAAACCAGTTCGCCTGCCGGATTAACGTAAAGAATGGGTTTAATATTAATCATGGAACCAATGATTGCAGTGGCTTTCGAAATTCTTCCACCTCTGTGTAGATGACCTAAATCATCAACGGTAAAGCGAACGCAAAATTCTTGTTTGTGCTCCTCGAGCCAAGTAACAACCTCATCAAGAGTTTTTCCTTCTGTTCTCATGGCAACAGCTTTACGAATAAACATACCTTCTGCAAGTGAGGCATTCAAGGTATCAAGTACAATGATTTTTGCCTCTGGATTTTCTTCACATATTTCCTGTGCACCCACGGAAACATTGCTGTAACCTCCACTTAAAGCAGAAGAAAAACTGATATGTAATATATCATAACCCTGTTCAATTAGGGTTTGAAATGTTCTATGAATTACATCGGGATTACTTGCCATAGTTGTTGGCATTTTACCTTCTCTCATTTTATCATAGAATTCCTTTGGAGTAAGCGTAATGTCTGATCCATAAGTGATACCTTCTAAATCATAATAATGAGGTATGATAACAATGTTATTCTCTTTTATGTAGCTCTCGGGTAAGTCAGAGTTTGAATCAGCTGTAATTATAAAATCCTTCATCTCATATTTCCTCCCAGATCTTTTGTTATTACTATTTTACTAGAGGAGTTGTATTATTACAATAGAAGATTAGAATTTATTTATTGTTTATTTATAAAAAATTTATAATTATTCAAGATAAATACTTTTTAATATAAAACAAACCTTGCTCTAATTTGATCAAGGTTTGTTTATAAGATAATGGCCTCAAAAATTTATATAATACGTTTTAGATAAAAATCTGGTTCAAGGTGAATTTATCTTTCAATATACCCAGAGACTACTTTCAACAATAAATCTTTATAATTATATATTTCATCTAAGGATTCAAAATAGTATCTTTCAAAATCCTTACTATCATTAGGTATCATAATTTGTTTCTTTTTAGTATCTAAATTAATACGACAGATTGTTTTTCGGATACTACCCCTATACAAGACTGAAAAATATCTCTCGTTATCTTTGTAAGATAAATCATTAGGAGCAACTGATCCAACTAGAATACCCTTAATTATGTAAAAACACTCAATTTCTTCACCAGTTGTAGTAATTTTTGAAATCTCAGTAGGGGAATCTTGTTCAACAATTTCTTCAACAGTGACAGCAACTTCTGTTTCTGTTTTTAACGCTGTAGATATCTTCTCGTTCATTAATTCACTTATGTAGTCATTTAGAGCCTTTTTAACAATACCTCTAAACTTATCAATTACATTTTGGGTTTTAACCCCTTCATAAACGCTAGTTAGTATATGCTTAACAAAATCATCTGTAGGTTCTTTTAATTGGTTAGAGAAGTGAGTTTTTATTGCTTTTGAGTATTTTAATTCAGAAGCTGTGCTGAAGATATTATCAACATCAAATATACTCTTATTAAATTTCTTTAGTTCTGTTACTATATTTGGTTTAATGTTAAGTATATCAAATTCAAGAAATGGAGTTAAATCCATTTTATTAGCTTCATCAAGGTCGGTATAAAACTTATATAGGATACCATTAGTTAGGATGCCGAATTTAGCAGAGGTTGTACCAAAATATCTAAAAAGTTGAGAGCCGTGTTTATCAAGGACATCATTACAACCCTTACATTCAATTAAAATAGCGGGTTTTCCATCTTTCATAATAGCATAGTCAACTTTTTCACCCTTCTTAATTCCCACATCAGCTATATATTCTGGGGTAAACTCATCTGGATTAAATACGTCATATCCTAACATTTGAAAGAAAGGAACAATTAAAGACATTTTTGTAGCTTCTTCAGTTGCTATTTGGTCTTTTATCTTAGCAACTCTTGTGGCAAATAGTTTTAAATCATCAATAAAATCCATAGTACATCCTCCTCTGCAAAATATAGGTATATAATAACATATTTTGTAAAATATACAATATACGTAAAGGATTTTGTAAAAAAATAAATAAATGATTATTATGATTGACGAACCAATGAATTATTTTGATAAGAAATCTGCAGATGAAATTATTGAATTACTATTAGAAGTTAATAGACGAGGAAATACCGTTTTGTTGGTTACCCATGACGAAAAATATGCAGATATGTGTACAAAAAAATTTGTGATAGAGGATGGAGAACTGATAATGTAGATATTCAGAAAGAGGATAAATACAGGATAAATGAGATATAAAAAGTAAATACGCTGCAGCTATGTACGGCCACTCCGAAAACGGGAGCAGCCTATGATGAAGCCAATTAGGCAAGGGGTTATCTTGAGAACTTTTTCTCGAAATAGGTTAGAAGTTTGTATAGTCCGGTTGCAACCACGCATAGTATAACAATAGACATAACCACCCAGTCAAGTTTAAACACCTGACTGCCATAGATAATAAGATAACCTAGCCCTGCTTTCGCAGCCAAAAATTCTCCAATAATTACACCCACAAGGGAAAGCCCGATATTCACTTTCATAAGACTGATGATGGGTAAAAGATTGGAAGGGAGTATAACTTTAAATAAAACATCACGTTTATTGCCGCCAAGGGTATAAATCAATTTTATCTTATCTTGCTCTACCATTTTAAAACTGGAGTAGAGATTTATCACGGTACCAAATACTGCCACAGAGACGGCTGCAACGATTATTGTCTTCATGTTATTACCAAGCCACACAATAAAGACGGGGGCAAGTGCCGACTTAGGAAGACTGTTTAGTACAATCAGATAGGGCTCTAATACCTTGGAGACATTTTCATTCCACCATAGAAGGATAGCAACCAAGATACCTAATACATTTACCAGAGCAAAACTGATTAACGTCTCCAGAAGTGTGATACCGACGTGATAAAAGAGCTGACCATTTGAAGCCATAGCAATAATAGCATTGCCTACGCGGGAGGGACTGGAGAATACAAAGGAATTGAGTATTCCAAGTCTGGCAGTGATTTCCCAGGTGGCTACAAAGCTTACCAAGATAAGAATTTGATAAAAACGAACCCAGCGACGTTGTATGAGATGTTTTCTTACATATGCTTCTTGTGCAGCGGACATCTCGTGGACAAGACCTTTAGTTCGTTTGCTTTGCCTGCTCATGATGCGTAAGCTCCTTCCATATTAAATTAAAATACTCTTTGAATTCGGGTGCACTTCTGGCGGAGAGGGGAGTACGGTTTTCTATGGAAAGATGGATATCGAATATATGCTTTATTGTAGCAGGACGGGAAGATAGCACAATAACACGATCTGCCATACTGATGGCCTCTGATATATCATGGGTTATCAATATGGCACTTTTTTTCTCCTTGCGAAGAATTCCCCAGATGTCATCGGCTACCTCTAGGCGGGTTTGATAGTCCAGGGCGGAAAATGGTTCGTCAAGCAGTAAGATATCTGGTTCCAGAAGTAGGGTACGAATGAGAGCTGCTCTTTGTCTCATACCACCGGATAACTCGGAAGGGTAAGAGTTTTTAAAGGTAATAAGACCATAGGTTTTTAATAATTCATTTATCTGAACATAACTGTCATCTTGTAGCTTATGTTGTATCTCTAGACCTAGAGTGACATTGTTCACTGTATTTCTCCAGTCCAGTAGGTGATCCTTTTGCAGCATATATCCAATATTTTTTCCGGAGGACTTGATATCCTTTCCATTGATATATATGGAACCACTACTGGGAGAGAGTAAGCCGGCAATCAAAGAAAGGAGGGTTGATTTGCCGCAACCGCTTGGGCCAACAATTGCAACGAATTCACCATCCTTAACATGAAAAGAAACATCGATGAGTGCCGGCGTTTCCCCTTCAAGGCTATGATAGGTATAACTTAGGTGTTCAATTTGAAGTAATTCGCCCATAGTTTTCCTCCAAAATTACTTATACAGTATTATATGACGGGACAAATAAGTGGTTACTTAACTTTAGAAACTATACATAATATTCCTTTATGGTAATCCAGATGTGTTTTTATGCAACAAATGGAAACAGTCAATTAAAAACAAATGTAAAGTATAATAAAAATTTATCAAACTTTGGCAAATAATATACCAATCTGTTGACAGATTATAGAAAAGAATTTAGAATAAAATAGTAATTTTGTACTAGAAAAAATATTTTATTATATTATGATTTATTTTGGAGGGGACATAGGTCGTGCTGAAGCTAAGGGGTTTGTTATTATGCTTTTTGATTTCGTTCGTTGCCATAATTGGTGTAATTGCTTATGGCGTTTACAGGGATTCTAATAACTATGAGGTGTTTAATAATTCAGGATATATTTTGTTATCACCGGATTCCACGTATTCCGATGATATTAATACACAGATATATTTTGAAGAGGGGACAAAGTATAAGAAAGTTTACCCGGGTAAAATTATCTTCGAGGATCAGAACAAGAATAAGATAGTAGTGGATAATAATTCTTTTGTACATTACAACGATGGTTCCATTAGCTCCTTAACACAGGGAGTTATGATGGATTTAAATAATCTTAATGATGCGATTACAAATTATTATGGTCTATCAACAGAATCAATAATGGAAAGCAACGGAAATGAATTCATGCTGGATAATAGCGGTAATTCCATGAGCTTTGATGACTTTGTATGGAAAATAGATGGAAATAAATACTTATTGGTTTCTAAAAATATTAAGCTGGAATTCTCCGATAGTAATGAACGCACGTTTCAAGACTATGTAGAATTAGCGTATTATGATACTGGAATTATTAGAATCGTAAGCAAAGAAGGAACTTGGCAGACAGCATCTGCTAACTGCATTGCAACACTGGATAATGGAGTAGCCTTAAACTTATCTAATAAAACAGTAGTGGCGGATAGTATAGTAAAGCTTTCCCTGGAACAAATGGTGATAGGTTCCGACGATAATATTAATATTGTTCCAGCGCAGAAGAAAGAGGAAGTACAAGCAGAGGTACAGGCAGAGAAACAGGCAGAGCTACAAGCAGAAGCAGTAAAAATTCCTAAATTTGATATTCAGACAATCGATGGCACGGATGGAACGGTTGGTCTCAACGGAGAAGACGGAGAAGTTGGTGAAGATGGTGAGGAAGGATCCGAGGGTGAGCAAGGTGAGGTTGGTAAAGCTGGTGAATCCGGGGAGGATGGCGATGATGGTGACGATGGTCTTATCGGAGCGAATGGAACTATCGGTGACCCAGGAGAGCCAGGAGCAACAGGTACCACAGGCGTAAACGGACTAAATGGATTAAATGGAACTGCAGGAGCCAATGGTGCTGCAGGAGCCAATGGTGCTAAGGGGGAAGCAGGCAAATCAGGAGATGAGCTTTCGGGTAATCCTGGCAATGGTGGCTCAGAGGATATAGAAGGAATCCTTTTACCTAAATTCGATGTAAAAGAATTAGAGGTAAAGACGAACAGTGTTACAGCATCCATTCAAGTTGTAGATGAAGAGAATCGGTTGGATACTACCAAAGAATTTACAGTACAGATAGTTGAGAATAGTACAGGTAAACAAGTTTATATGGAAAAAGTGGATTCCAGTAATCGTGACTTTACCATTACTTATAATGGATTAAAGCCAGATAGTGAATATCGATTGGTTTTATCCGCAGATTATATTGTTGATAACGTAAGTTTTAATCGCTTCTTTGTAAATAAATTGTTTGTAACAGATGCGTTAGGTATTCGTGTGGAAAAGAGTTATGCAACTGCAAATTCCCTTGCAGTCAAAGTATCTGCAAAGGACTATACGAACATTGTAAGTGCTGATTTACAGCTAACGGACTCGGCGGGTAATGCAATTCGTACAACTGAAATTCATATGGTTTTGGCAGGAGAGGATACGGGAGAAATAATTGTATTTGAGAACTTGAATTCCAATACCTTATATAAAGTCAAGGTAGTTAATATTGAACTAAACTATGACACCAATTTAGTATTGCCTCCACAGATGAAAGACGAAGCATATTGGACCTTAAAGAAATCTCCGGTTTTAGGTGCTCCAGTAGTGGTGGTGAATAAACGAAATGCATCCTTTGAGTTTAAACTGGATAGTGTAGAGGATTTGGATGGCTCCATCACGAAATTCCGCTATGAAATCTATGAAGTAGGCTATGATGGAACCGAAAGATTGGCAAAGCGGTTATATAATACAACCAATGATATGATTCCTTGTTACGTGGATGATGTGGAGATTAAGCACGGCTACAACTATAGAATGCGTATTGTGGCGGAGTGCTATGATAACGAGAAAGTAGTAGAGTACTCCAGTACCTATTCAGAGATGTTTAATCTCACAGGGGACAACTTCCCAATCGTGCTATTCCTAAAGGATGAAGTTCAAACCCATCACGATAAGATTACAGGTACACTATGCATTAATACCAATGGAGCAATCCTGACGGTGAATGAGCAAAATCCACTCATCATTGAATACAAGAATTCCAAGGGGGATACGGATACCTATCAATTGACAGAATTACCAGATTATCATTTGTTGGATCAAAAACAGATACAGTATACCATTCCATTCACAGAAGGCAATTTACTAGCAAAAGACAATTACATTATAAGTGCATATGGTACCGTTGATTTAAATGATGGTGTAGGTGCAAGGAAGCGAAGTCTTGTTGGCAGTGTTGTTGTAAAAACGGATACACCGGAGGGATTTACAGCAAATTTTTCACAGGACACAAACTTAACAAGCCCTATTTCCTTCCGCATTAATTTAGCAGATGCGATACCGGCGGTATCTAGTTTGTATGAGGCAAGTACCATCGAATATATTGAAATTAATCTTTACAATGGTGATGAAACAGCCGTGAATAATACGGCGCCTGTGGCTACCTATACCCTTGAGGGTGCAGAAGGTGAGAATTACAACAGTACGCTGATGAGTAAGGTGTATGGAAATAATACACTTCTGTTAACAGAGAAGGATTTTAATATCAGTGCTGCAGCAATCACCTCTACGAAGTATACCGTGGAAGTTAGTGCAGTAAGAGATTATACCAGATATGGCAATGAATTTACTGTTGCAAATAATGTGAGAACTTTTACAAAGCAAGCAACACTTCCTGATTTAAGTACCATTGATAAGGACAATGGTTTAATTGTTACGCCTATCACACTAGCTAATATTAGTCAGTATGTAGCTGGCAGTGAGTTATATAAATATGAAAATTATGATGCGGATGTTGTGTTTGGTTATGAAATCAGTGCAGCGTATTTTGATAATAGTGCTGGATTAGTACAAAGCTTTATTTACTATGCTTATGAGGAAGCGAACTATCAGACGGCAGCTACAGCGGCATCGTTCTATATGAATAATACACCTTTGGCAATGCTGGAGGTAAGTGTTCCTGAGACGAATACCGTGCCCAGAGCAGTATTCTTGTTCGGACAGAATGAAGCGAGCAGTATGAGCCGAGGCAGCAGATATGTATTCACTTATCGCGCAAAATTAAAACAGGGTGATGATCATGGTACTACAGAATATTTCCCGGAATGCGTGGACCCAGCGGTTGTGATTCGATCCAGAACAGCCAGAGCACCTTACCAGACCCCGGTATTTTTCTTCTATCCCTGGGTTTCCGATGCTAACAGTGTAACCTGGAAATACTATATTAAATCTCCGGATACAGAGGCAATAGCCAGTAGTTTTAGTACCTCCAAAGGTACCTTGACCAGTGCTGCACCAATCCTTAATAAATTTGATGATATTAATAGTAAGGTAGAAGTCACCATTAATGGGTTAACCAGAAGTAACACCTATAATTTAACCATACGAACCAAGCAATACAAGAATATATATAACAGTTCCGTGGAAGTAAGTTTAGTTAGCCAGTATTTTGAATCGTTATATGCGCTTACGACGAATACGACTTCCTTAACCTATGAACTTGAGGACCTGCCCTTACAAAATCGTTACCGACTAACATTAAATGATACCTCCACAGCAGAACATCTATCCAGAGTTGTAGCTGCTAAAGTGCAGGTTTATAAGAGTAAGACCGGAACTCCTGTAAAAACAATTACAATACCACTGGATAATGTTACAGGGCAGGTTGGTGTAGGGTTCCTTCGATACGGCGATATAAAAGAATTTCTTGGAAGTACGTTATACTACACGGTTACTGCAGTTTATGATTCCGGTATTTCTGGATTTATGGGTGCGCAAAACTCCTACCGTGCGATTCAACTGCTTCCGACGAATGCAAAGGGTAATTATATTACGTTAAATTATACCTACAGCGGACTTAGTGAAGACGTTTCCGGTAATGCAAAGGGTTCCTACTTCTATATGAGTGGTATGAATAATCAGACAAGCGTGGTTACCTTTAATTTTCAAAGTGCATTAGAGAGCACCTATAGCAGTTCCCTTAGTATGGTTTGCAATCAGAGTGGTGCAAGACTTCAAAATCTAAATGGGTTACCTAATGCCACCCTGAAAAAATTGGATGAAGTAATCTTACCGTTGGCGGACTCGGTAACCAAAGAAACCTTTTCAGAATTTACTTTTAATACAATGACGCCAACCATAAACCTTAACCGAGGTGCGGCATATACCATTGATACAACGGTAACTTCAGCTACGGTTCACTGGAAATTAGAAGGTCAGGATGAGAAGCTGAAACTGAATGAGATTAAAAACAGCACCATGTATATGGACTTATATACCATTAATAATCTGGGAATTAAGACATTTACCGGGGTTACGATACCAACAGTTATAAAGGAAAAGGTATATAGCTATGATACTCTAATATCCGATTTGATGAGTAATACCAAGTATGGTATTCAGATTTACTACTATGATACGGCGACGAATAATAAGATTTATCCGATCAATGCATATCGGCCGGATGTGGAGCCTTCTACCAATGTATATACCTTTACAACCAATGAGGATATTGTAATAGCGCAGTCATCACTTTCTATGAGGTATGTGGCAAACTCTTATTTGGATAAATATTTGCAGATTGGCTATAGCTTGAATCAGACCTTAGGCTTTGATATTGATTATTCCATCGTTAAGAAAGTAGGGACTACTTATACGGAACTGTTAAGCACGGATGACTTGGCAAGCAGAGGGATTATTCGTTCGCCTATGGTGAAGACAGAGATAATGACGGATGAAAGATTGATGTTACAGCCCGGTAAATTGTACTGGATGGAAGATGGGCATACGGTCTACTTCCCCTTTAATAGCACGGACTATTACCTGTGTATTAAACCAGTATCTGAAACAAACGCATCAATATTACTTGGTGAACCGGTGTATTTGCAATTGAACGTTCCTACCTTAAATACGCCATTTTATAATATCAAGACCATACCAAATGATAATGCAGTGAAGTTCCAGATCTCCATCGTTGATCTTGGAAAAGTAATGGTATATGGACATTATAAAATCAAAGTCTTAAATGGTGCAGGAGAAGATATTACACCGGAAGGCTATAAGAATATAACCTATTCAAGTGCAAGTCCAGTAAGTATTAACATTAATAATATAGCAGATGGTGATAGAGCAGTTCTTAAAATTTATACCGTTTATGATTTGAAAAACGATGGATTAGCGAGCAATGGGACTGCACTTCCTGATATTAAGGATATTGCCTATGAAGCATTAGAGACTCCTGTTAACTATCTAAAAGTAAGTTATACGGGATATCCACTAGGTGAAAGTGGCTATGATCTGGGAGAAATGCAGATTGCTCAGAGCAGCAGTGAACGTGCCAGAATTTATTTCACAAATCCAGTTAACTTAAGCATTGTGAAATACGTTCGTTACGTAATTGTCAACGAAGCAGGTGTCAGCTATAGCTATAACGATCTATTTACACCTGTCGTAGCAAACTCCACAAGTAGTTACTATGAGCTAAGTCATAGGTTCCAGACACTTGGGGTATATCAGATTCAAGTTAGATTTTATGATGAAACAATGACGCAGCTAAAGGATGTTGCTTTGACCTACTTTAAAAACTATTAATGCCGGAGGAAAAGATTGAAAGTAAAAGCTCTTTCAATCTCGAGAGTTTTGTGCCGGTGTAATTCTCGGCACAAAACTTACAAAAAACATGTACGGGAATCGAGGAGAAAATGCGTAAATTAGATAGAAAAAGCTTTATAGCCATCTATATTTTCGGTGCTGTTACTGTGGCTATTATTGGGTTAATAGTTCTTATGGTAGTGAAACAGGTGGAAGCTCAAGCCAAGCCCTATTATTTAGCTGCAGACAGTGTATTATATGATGAGAATAGCCGACCAATCGCGATAACCACCGAAGGTAGCATTTCCATCAAATGGGATGGCAACTATTATTTAAAACAGCCAAACCAAGGTGAATATTGTCTGGGAACTCAGGCTGTAGCCTATGAGGTGAGTAGCGGTGTTATCAAAACCTTTGGTGGTGGTTATCAGGTGCTGGATGATGCTAGTGTGGTCGAACTGCCAGAAATGTTAGAAATCAGTGATTTTAACACTACAGGTTTTTATAAGTTAGGTGATCGAAAATATCTGCTAACAGGAAATTCAATTGAATCCTCCGACGGTGCGCTCAAAACCAGTAACTATGTGTATATCTTGATTGATAAATCAGGAAATGCACAATTATTAAACTTTGAGGTAAATACAAAAACGATTGAGCCAATCGTACTGGGATGTGATACGTTAGCCTTTGATATTGCAAGAGAGAAACTGGATTATGGTAATACTGCAGTTGATTTAAAAACAATTAACGGCAGTACCAATGAATTTACAGAGTTAATGCAAGATTATCTACAATCCACAGAAGAAGATAATGCAGAGGACATAGCAGAGGCTACAGTAGCAGATATTACAGTGGCAGATGCAATGGAAGCTACAGAGGTGATTACTCAAGAAGTGAAGGAAGAAACCGAAGATGTAATCCATCTGGTAATCCGAGGAGGGAATGGCGGCTTTGGAGGGAATGGAGGCTTCGGCGGTGACGGAGGTAATGCAGGAGGCGGTGGTGACGGTGGAGTCGGAGGCGATGGAGGCCTCGGAGGCACTGGAGGCATCGGAGGTAATGCGGGAGATGGTGGTGACGGTGGAACCGGGGGCAATGGAGGTACTGGTGGAACCGGTGGTAACGGAGGTAATGGCGGTAACGGAGGGAATGGGGGCAACGGAGGTAATGGCGGAAGCGGAGGCAAAGGCGGCAATGGAGGTAAAGGCGGTAACGGTGGAGATGGAGCCACTGGTAGTGCAGCAGAGAATCCATTGCTGAATTACATAAGACTTAGAGGTGTTGCAACCTATGCCAACAGAATAACCGTAAATTATAACGTAATTGATCCTCAAGGTAACTTTGGCGAAATCTTTATAATGGTATCACCCAAGAATTCTACTGGTTCGACAGATTCTGCGATTAGAAAAGTAATTGATATTAGTGACATTAGTATAGATATCTATGATCTTATGCCCGATACCAGCTACATAATACAGATAGGCTACAGAGGCTATGGTGATGAGGAAGACACTGTGGTGGATTCTGTTACAGTTCGAACTGCTGCTATCTTTACGCAAATTAGCATTAATTCCTATTCAGCGGCAAATAAAACCTTGGATTGCAATGTAAAACTGGACAAGAATTATGTAATCGATCAGGGAGCAACGCTGGTGGTCTATACAATGGATGGACTATATAGTTCAGAGATAGCCATTGATGTGTCAGCAGCGATTACAGATAATGGCTGGAATTATATCTTCACTGGTATCCCGGCTGAGAAAGAACTAAGAATAAGATTTAATAATGTAACCTATCAGGGAGCGGTGCTTAATCTACCGGATGTATTTATTGTAAAAGCAACGCTGCCGGAAAGTACGGAGCAGGCTTCGCAAAGTACTCAGATTACAGTGGAGTCTGAGAATGCAAACAATCAAACTGTTACACCTACAGTGGCACCAAGTAATTGAGCAAAACAACGAGGAAACAGCGGAGCTTCAAGCTGGGTTTTAAATAGTTACAATAAATTTAAAAATAGAAATATTTAATATGAGGAGAAAACTATGGAAGCAATTTTATCATCTACAATTTCCGCAATTGGGCTAATGCTTGGACTTGCCTTTTTAGGGATCGGAATTGGTCTAGGTATTATGGGTTCAAAAGTGGCAGAAGCAGTAGGACGTAATCCGGAAACAAAAAATGATATTGTTCGTTCAGTTATGGTAATTGCAATTGTCCTTACGGTATTGTTATTAATTTTATTTTCTTTTATCTTCCTGCTGTTATATTTTAATCCCTATGTAATCAATTAACGAAGTGGAGGCTTTCCTATGAATTCAGGTTTTATTGCTGCGCTGCTGGTTATGATACTTCTTACAGCCTTTACTTTTTTCATATTGCGTATGGTTGCCGCAAGTACGGGGGATAAAATACGGGATAATGTCATTACCCAGGTGAAGACTTATGATGCTTTAATACAGAAAAAAGAAGCAGAACTGCAGGAAATAAGAAAGCAGATGGAACACGAAACGAATCAACTAAAAAAAAGCGGTAAATCAGGCTTAGACAATAATCAAATAACTCCGGAAGGTGTAATTATAACTGCAGATGCACGTTATCGCAATATTGATTTTGCCAGGGATTACAAAAACATTAAAAATCAGTTTGCTTTTGATCAAGAGCAGATTATAAAGGATATTTATCTTGAGAATAAGGAAAAGCAGGATGAGCAAGAATGTAAACTTTTAGAGGAATTACTAAGTAAGCTTAGTCTGGATATTGTTTACAAGATATCCGCTTTCGATAGTGCAGAGCAGCTGGAAATAATGAATGATATTATCAATCAAGAGGAAAAGAGCTTGATGGAGGAGTTCCTTAGGCAGTATGGAAATTTTCACTGCATCACCTTCTATCATTGGCTATACCTGCAAAGAAAGATAAAATGCAATACAATTCTAGTCAAATCCTCTAAAGCAGGGGAAGATTATAAGCATATCAGTGATTTAATTCAAGTTCAGCAGGATAATAACTTATGCGAGGGCTTTCAGATATTTACAGGGAGTAAAATGTATGACTACGGAATTCGTAGGTTTGAGTTGATATAGCAAAGGGGATTGGAGATAACTATGAGTAAGCATATCGATGAATTGGTAGATCAGAAGATAAGTGCCATTAAGCAAAGAAAAAATATCTATGAGGTAGGACGAGTTTCCAAAGTTCAAAATTATATTATTGAAGTGGAAGGCCTTGAAGATATTGGTTTCTTTGAATTAGTAAAGATTGATGAAAAGGCGGAGGGGTATGTCAGCGCTATTAATCAGAGGAATGTAGTAATCTCCATTACCAAGAAGCAGGAGAATATAAATATTGGTGATGCGGTTACTGCCACGGGGAAAGAATTTTGTGGTTTATTTTCAAAGGATGCCTTGGGTCACATTACGGATATGTTCGGAGAAGATAAGCTTACTGGCAATAAATTTGATGAAACTGTTGAGTTACCCATTGAAACCAAGCCCATACCTATTATGGAACGCAGTAAGGTAAACCGCCCAATGCTTACAGGAATTACTGGTATCGATATGATTTATCCGGTGGGCTGCGGACAAAGACAGCTTATTATAGGAGATAAAAAGACTGGGAAGTCACAAATTATACTAGATGCTTTTGTGAATCAAAAAGGGAAAAATGTTTTGTGTATTTATATAGCAATTGGTAAGACGAAAAGAGAAGTGAAAGAAGTATATTCAGAGCTTTTACGCAGAGGAGCAATGGAATATACCATTATCTTAGCGGCCTTCAATGATGAATGTCCCCCTGTATTAGTAAATACTCCGTTGGTGGGACTAGCGATTGCAGAAAAATATATGCGCGAGGATAATAGGGATGTTTTAGTTGCAATCGATGATCTGAAACGACACGCGGATGTATATCGTGAAATCAGTTTATTAACCGGTAAGATTCCAGGAAGAGATGCTTATCCTTCGGATATGTTCTATACTCATGCCAGAATGTTAGAAAAAGGCTGTCAACATAAGGATGGCGGGTCTATCACAATATTACCGATTGTTGAGACAAAGGGTGGAGATATCACGGATTATATCTCCAGTAATGTTATCTCAATCACAGATGGGCAAATTGTGTTATCGTCTAAGAATTTTGAGAATGGACACAAACCAGCCATCGATTATGGACTTTCTGTTTCCCGTCTGGGCGGAGCAGTACAGACCAAGGAAATAAAAAGAATTGGTGCTGTGGTCAGAAGAGAATTATTGTCCTACCTGGAAACCAGTGAAGTATATGAGTTAGCTAATATGGATGAAATGAGCTCTGAACTTAAATATAAAATGATGAACGGAAAAGAGATCAGAGAGAGATTGAAGCAATATAAGTTTACTCCAAAGTCCTTAGATGAAATGAGTACCTTGTTTGATGGATTGGTTAAATTCAATTAGTGAAAGTAGAAAGGACTGGTGCTTCATATGAATATCAAGATCACTGTCAAGGTTATGAACTTTCATTCCCTGATTCGTGTTGATGTTGCCAGGAAAAAAGCAGAGAAGTATTTACAACTGGAAAAGGAAGCCTCTGATATTATCGATATGATTGTTAATAACCGTAATTTTATTTTAGATAAAAAATTATGGGAGGTTGATTCTAAAAAGCCAGCATTAAATATTTACTTTGGAAGTGATTTCGGATTCTGCGGTAACATTAATTTTCAGGTGAATCAATTATTAGATAAGGACGAAACGGCAGATAAAATATTGATTGGCAAAAAGGTTCGTAACACTGGTAAGGGAGTAATCATAAAGCTTGCGCGGGAAGACTTTGTAGCAAAGTATGCGGAAATAGAAAAAATATTATTAAAGAGTTTACAAAGTAGAGAGCATTCAGAAATTAATCTGATTTATAACCATTTTTATAATACAAGTAACATTGAAATTATTAAGAAAAAGATATTTCCGTTTCCGATGGATGCAGAGGGAAAGGGCAAATACAAAGAAGATTACTATGTAGAAGGGGATGCCAACACCATATTAATTAATCTGGTAACCTCCTACTTAAACTATGAAGTTAAAATTGCAGAAGTGAACAGTTTTGCATCGGAAAATATTATGAGACAGAATGCCACCTCAGAGTCCCTTAAGAAAATAGAGGAGCGTGAGGAAGAGGAATTACTGGAAAGCCGTAAGATAAAAACCCAAAAAGGACTAAGTAAAGTAATCGAAAGTTATACCAAGAGAAGAAGCAAACGTTGAGTACGTCTTTGGCGTAGAAATGGAGGGTACCATGGGTGTGGGAAAAATAATTTCAATCTCCAATATGAGAATTGAAATTTTACTGGATCATAGTGAAATAAAACTTCGTGATATCGTTAGTACGAAATTAAGGGATACAACCTATCGGTTTGAGATTGCGTATATTAATGGAAGTGTAGCAATGGCAATTCCCTTTGAGAATGTGATTGGACTTCGCAGAGGTATGGTAGTGGAGCTGGAAGAAGGCGGTCTATCCATGCAATACTCTGATGAGATACTGGGAAAAGTATTTGATTCTTACGGTAATCTGATTGATGGCAAGACAATTGATCAGGAGGTTAAGAAGAACGTTTATGAACGTAATATGAAGTTAAATGAAATCGACATAGAAGGTGAAATCCTATGGACGGGTATTAAAGTTCTTGACTTCTTTGCACCAATGCAAAAGGGTTTTAAGATGGGGCTGCTGGGTGGAGCCGGTGTTGGTAAAACAGTTCTTATCAAGGAATTAATTAACAATGTATATAAGGGTCTAAGATCTAACTCCGTCTTTGTTGGAATTGGAGAACGTTCCAGAGAAGGTAAAGAACTATATGATGAGATGTTAGAAGATGACCTTCTAGATAAAATGGCAATCACCTTTGGTCAAATGGGTGAGAACTCCATGAATCGTTCCAGAGCAATCTATGGAGGCTTAACACAGGCAGAGTATCTCCGTGATGAAAAGCATCAGGATGTACTTATGTTTATTGATAACATTTACCGTTTTGTACAGGCGAATGCAGAAATTACGGCAGAAATGGAACAGATGCCGATTGATAATGGGTATTCCGCTACTTTGTTATCAGATATAGCAGCGGTGGAAGAGCGTATTAACTCCACTGAGAATGGATCAATTACCTCTTTCCAGACGGTATTCATTCCTGCAGATGATATGAACGATGCAGCTGTCCATGCAATTACAGCACATTTTGACGGACAGATTGTGCTGGATAGAAAGGTTGCGGAAAAAGGAATTTATCCTGCAGTCAATGTGTTTCGCACCACCAGTAAATTAATCAGTGTAGATAAAATCGGAGAACGTCATTACAAATTGGTACAGGAAGTTGTTCGTTATATGTCCAGATATCAAAAGCTGGAGGAGATTGTTGCGGTACTGGGAATTGAGGAGTTATCCACAGAGGACTATAATATATTCTTCCGTTCCAGAAAGCTTCGTAATTATTTTACACAGCCCATGTTTATTGCGGAGCAATTTACTAACATTCCAGGTAAATTTGTTAATATCAGTGATGTATTAGATGATGTAGAAGCAATCCTTGCTGGCAAATATGATACCACCGATGAAAACAGATTTTCCTACATAGGTAATCTCCATGATTATAAAGTTTCAAAACCAGATGCATAATTTGGGTTAGGAAAGAGGATACAAGATGGCGAAGGAAGCTAGGGATATAAAAAAGTTGATTGAGGTTATCATTATCAGTTTCCAAAATGGGTTTCAAATTTACCATAATGTAAAGATAATACGCTTGTACAGTAAAGACTATAATCTACTAATGATGGTGGATTATATGCCTGTAGTGGGTGAGCTGGAGGGTAGACTGGTAATTGTTTCAGAGGAAGAAGAAGTTACATTGGATAATGTCAGCGGGTTCTATGTTATGAAAAATAATGTATTTAAGCTTCTGATTAAGGAGGACTCACATGTGGAGTGAGATCATCAGTAACCTAGGCTCTTATATCAATTACATACTTTTTACAATGTTAGTCATCTTTCTGCTGGGTTTTGCCGGAATAGCAGGAGTGCACTATATAAAATGGCAATCAGTAACCTTAAGATTTTATGGAGTATTCATCGGAATAAAGAGAGAAAAACTAATTGCACTGTCTTTGGTCTTGATTCGTCTGTTGTTCCTTTGGTCTGTAGTTATCTTTTCTACAAAACTAGAGGTTACTCAGGTCCTTTATGGTGCTTTGCTGACAATTATTCTGCATATTTTAATAGCTGACTTAAGAGTGTTGTTATTTGATGTTCTTTATACTGCTGCCATCTTTGGAGAGTTATATTCCAGTAGTTTAATTCGAACTTATTTAACAGAAATTCAGGTAAAAGGAATTCTGGTAGCAATGCAGATCGTAATTGTTACTTTTATTCTTGTGTCCACCTTATACTGCAGCATCTTATGCATTAGGGGTATCGTAGGTAATAGGGATAAAAAACTCAAACTAAATTACAAAGGCATTGGACAGCAGGCACTTCTGCTGTTTACTGGTGTTCTTATGACACTGGTACCATATTATTATTTGAATCGTGTGGATGTACAGACCATCACGCAAGATTTATATCAATATTCACAAGACGGAAAGATAGTATATGCTGGTGAAAAGACTATTTCTAAATCAGGCCTAACCTGCATTCTAGAGAATAAGGATCAGATGTATGAACTAATGGATACACCCCTTTACTATGTAAATGAAAATAAAATCTTACTACCTACGGTTATATCCATCGTCCAGCCTACATTATCGCTGACCAACAGAATAGCAAATATGAGTTACTTGTATGAAAAGAATGGTAAGTATTACGTAGAAGATGAAAAGACCACAGTAAAGGTTGCTGATTTCTTCCTATATGACGGAAGAGATACCTATGTATTTTTTGAGCCAATAACAATTACCTGGGAAGATCAGACCATGAAGTTATCTCCCTTTTCTTATATAAGGGTGAAATATAATCAATCAATTGAAGCCTATAACCGCGAAAATGATAGTTACATAACACTGGATACCAACATCTGCAATGTTGTTACTACCTTGGGTTCGGGAACTATAATTAATCTTAGTACGGATATTATGTCTGAAAAAAATGGACAGGAAATTATGCTGTTTTTACAGCCAAATCTCTTGGAAGACCTTAAATAATGAATTGTACGGAAGGAAGATAGAAATGACAGTTCATAGGATACACAGCTTTTTAATAAAGAACACCCTGATTTTAGTCATGCTTGCCGCAATCTTCTTTATATCCGCTGCTATAGCTGTAGTTTCCTTTACAGAAGGGGAGGAGCAGGACAACGCTCATAATCCATTAGCAGGCTCTGGACTAGCTATGGTAAATAACCGGATTACTGACTTGATGACAGGGGTAAGCACCGAAGAAGCAAGGAACAAAGCGTTTTTTGAGTTTACAGAGAACAGTAAGCTTGCTCAAGAGGGAAATAATTATTTTCTTCAAATAGAGAAAGGTCGCCAGCAAATAAATAAGGAGTACCCATTGCTCATCGATAATGGTGCTTTTTATTACTTATATCATAGTGAGTTTATCTTAATAACTGATTCGTTTGAAAAGATAGCAGCAACTCCATATACCTATTTAAGTGAGGGAAAGGTATTTAACCAGCAAAAACATAGAGACGGTGATAAAAATATCATTCTTTTGGGCTTGCCCAATGGCTATTACATGAATAGTCAGAAAATAGATATCTTAAATGGAGACAGCATAGAAAGTATAGAGATTAATTCAATTATCCAGTTTGGTGAAAACCAGATATCTTACTGCAATTTACATGACAATAAGTTGAAACTTTATAAAATAGAGATGACTGATTTTATGACTAAGGTTGAACTTCAGGATACGGAATTATCCTATAGCGCCTTTTATAATCACCTTGTAACAGATAATGCCGTAGCTTCACAGCGTATAGATAAAGTTACCTTAAGCAGTGATATTTACCAGTATTTTATTGAAACTCGCTATGAATATCTGGGTGATAAGAACTTTTATTACACCGGCCAGGGATACTTTATGGAACATGCAGCCGAACGTTTTCTATTAGAAAGTGCACCAATGTACTTTGCTGAAGGGAGCAAGTTGTTACTGCCTTCCGATTATGTATTAGTTCAGCCTAGCAAGTATCAGATGAATAAATTATCTGCTATGACAGAGGTGTTCTATCAAGATGAAATTGTCTACGCTACGACGGGAGACGAAAAGAGAACCTTTCGTGATATTGTCTTATTTGATGGACAGGATACGTATATTTTCTTCAATTACACAGAGCTTAGCTGGGAGGAAGAATGTATAACTATTACACCGCTATCAAGTGTAACAGTGACAGCGGATGGAAAGTTGGAAGTCTATAATTACGCAGCAGCTGAATATATGACTTACCAGCTGGGCGGCTATCAAGAAGTACAAGCAACTATCACTGGCAACACTAAATTTAATCTTAGTCAGGATATTTTATATCGTCCCGATGGACAGGAACAAATATTATTTTCAGAACCGTCATTACTAAGGAATGCTGAATAGAAAGGTAAACGTATATGAAAAAAAACAGGATAATCATAGGACTCCTCTATTTTCTTGTATTTACTGTATTGCTATCCACGATTGGCATTGTTAGATTAAATCACTATACAACCTTTCTAATTATGGATAACGATGGCTATGCAATTAGTAAGAATTCCATAACGAAGAACCTTTTTACTTCAACAATGAGTTTGGAGAATGCAGAGTACGAAGGGGTAGCTTTTAGTACCTCTGATGTAGTTTATAAAAAGAGTAGTAGTTATTATATGGGTGAAGAAAAAACGAAGATTGAGGAAGCATATCCTCTGTTTGTGAATGGAGGCTCAACCCTTCTAAATATCAATAGCTCGGCAAATCTTATCGCAGATGACTTTGAAAGTGTTCCAACCTACAGTGGACTATATATTAATAATGGAGTTAGTTTTAATCCAGATATGGAGAGGGCTTATCGTGAGGAGTTCATTCTATTAAGCTTAGAAAATGGATTATATATTAACACCATGTCAATTGATGTGGCAGGAAGTTTTTTTGTTGCTAACAACATATCTGCGAATTCCATCCTTCATTTCATGGAAAATGAAATACGTTATTACAGTCAAACAAATGGGGAATTTAAACCCTACATAATTGAACCACTGAACAGTGCATCTACAATTACTATTAATTCGAAAACGTACTACTATTATGATTTCTTAGAGAAGCTAGGGTTATATGATAAGGCAGAGCTATTAGAGATTGAGCAAGATGCTGCACCTGAAGAGGAAACTGAAACAGAACTAACTGTAACAGAGATACCAGCGACGCCAACCCCGACACCCATTATTATTCAAGTTAATAATGGTGGTCAAAATAATAGTATGGATACCCGAGGAGAAAACCAAAGAAATGAAGCTGGTCAGTTACAGGAAATTGAGGTCTCACCAACGCCTACTGTAACTGTTACACCAACAGTTGTTCCTACTGTTACAGAGTTGCCAGAGAAAGAAAATCAGAAGGATGAGGAAGAAGAGAAAGAAGTGGGGATTGCTCCTACGCCAGTAGGACTGGGACAAGAGGATATCAAAGTAACTCCCAAACCTCCGGAACCTGCCGCAGTAGCGGAATTACCCGATCTAGTACTTCCCGACGAGGTAGTGGACCAGGTAAGTGAGGAGCCAGTTGACTTACCAGGAGGCAATGAGGAAGAGGAGGAGCCGGGGAATCCTAATTGGAAAAAACCTGTTGCCAAGGTAGGCACATTTTCAACTACAGTATATTCCATCCTATCTCGAGGTCTAGAGATTGAAAATAATGAATTCCTGTATCGAACCGGCGTTAGTTTTAGTGTGTATGAGGGCACGAAGCTGGTCATGAAAAAAGCCTATGGCTCATCTGCGGATGTTAAAATTGCCCCTTTAAAACCGGATACAGATTATCAGGTAGTTGTTCAAATGGATTACCTGGATAAGTATGGTAAAAAGATAACAGAGGATATTACTGAGGCAAACGTACATACAAAGCCTTTATCGGAATTAGTGCCACTGAAACTGAATTGGACCAATGGCAATATCTTTTACAATAAGCTGCAATTGGCTAATCTATCCATAACCAACGCTATCAGCAGTTCCAGTCAGTATACCGATAAGTTAGGTAATCTGGCTGCAATTAACGAGTATATTGAGACGGTCCAGTATATGGGCCGGGTTGAGGTAATGATAACCTCAAAAACAGATTCAGAAGTGCAGTATGTTCTTCCGGTATCAGCAAAAGATTTGGCTGGACTTAAGACCGGAGTACAGATTGTCTATGAATCCAACGGAAAAATACTCTCTAACACAGAGTACGACTATGAATTTATCTGTTATGATCGCTTTGGTAATGTACTGCCCTTAGAGGGTTCCATAAAGGGGAACAGCCATACCTGTAAACAACCTCCCAAAGCAGAAATTATCCTGGTTAAAAATGAAGTAAAGAATATTGAGCTTAAAATTAATGTGAAGAACGAGGATATGGCTGAAATAAGTGAGGGAAGTATATTCTTTAGCGTATTTGATAAGAATGACAACCCAATCTTAACTACCGTTAATCTTACCGATAAAGCAGGAAATAAGCTGGTACAGAATGAGAATGGGGAAGCCCATGCCATTCCGCTGGAGGGGTGTTTTGTACAGTTTCTGGACTTACTTGACTATGAGGTGTATAAGATACGCGTTTATTGTGATTATAACATCAATGATAATCGCGGTATCTATCCCTGTGCCACCATTGGAGAGATGAGTTTTACCACTATGCCGATTTCTTCCTTAGGGTATGCTTTCTTTAAAGTGGAAGTTAAGTCCGTGGATGATTCAAGTGCTGCCATTGCCATTGGACTGGATATTGCAAGAACGGATGCTCGACTGGTGAAACTAATCAGCAACTTAGATATTTCCTTTGTGAATGCAGATGGCACTGAGGCAACTGGTGTTGATGTCACCTATCATAAATCCACAGAAGCACCAACATCGGACCCTCCGTCTGAGGTTGTGAACAACGGTATTATATCTATGACTCCCGAAGAGTTGGAGTTAATGAAAACCAATAACGAGGATGGCAGTAATGTCACCTATGTTTTTGATGTGAACAATCTAAAGAGCTTTACGGAATACAAGATAAAAATTAAGCCTAAGGTACAGATGGGCCAAGTGGGAAATGAAATCTATCGAGAGATTGAAACTTATTATACGCCTGATGTCTTCCATACCTTGAAAAAATCTCCTGTCATTGACATAGAAGCAGTCTATGCTTCCTCCAACTTTATACAACTATACGGAGTGACGGTGAAGGATCCGGATACTGCAGTAATAACTTATCCGGTTACCGTAGCTGTTTATGATCAAAGTGATGTGCAGGTAGCGACCTTTGAGATAACCTCGAAGGAACGGGTATCAATTATTGATGTGCCAAAGTTAAAGAAGGATAAGACCTACACCTTCCGTTTCTTTGCAAAAGAATTTAATAATGGCTATGACAGAACGACCTATCGTAAAAATTATGAATTGTATTATTCAGAGCTGTTTGAAAAAAAAGAATACCTTAAGATTGCAACCAGAGAGGCAATTACTGGTGATATCAGTATTCTGCAGTTAAATAAAAATAAGTTAATTAAATCAGTAGAAATTCCTGCGAAAAAGATTACCAGTTACAATACCAGAGTCACATTGTATCAAAATTATCGTTTTGGCAGTAATGGACAAACAAAGGCTAAATTCAGCTTAGATGTTGATTTTGGTCAGGAGCAATGGAACAGCCTGCAGATTGGCTATTCTTATGTTAATCGAGCAACGAATTTTAAATTCTACTTAGATGATCCGGATGTTAATAAAGCAGCCGTTCCTTTTGCTACCCAGTCCGTAACTGATTTAACTAGGGGCACAGAATATTGTCGCTGGTCGGACGTTAAATTCTTTGACGATAACCTGACCTTGTCGGGGGTACGTAGAATTTATATTGTGGCAGAAACTGCGGATGGGACGGGTGGAATTAACTGTTTATGGGGAGTTCGTTTTCATAAGACACAGTTAAGTGACGATAACCATTATTATGCGAATATCAATGCTATTGTAAGCGACCAGCGTGGGGAACTTGGAGCAACTCCTTCTTATTTACTTAAGATCTATAAGGATGGGGCGTGGATTGATACCAGAAGACAGGAATGGACAACCAATGGTGATGGAACCTATACGCTGCGCATGTATCAGGTGGCTCCGGATAAAACAGAAACCTTGGTAGATTCCAAAGTATATAGTGGCAGTGAGCGTACCAGTGATACGGACTTTTACTATGAAGTGGAGAAGGGCTACCATACTTACCGCTTTGATCTTTGGGCTGTGGTTTTTGATTATGAAATTTCATTAGATCAGGAAGAGTTTACAACAGAGAGAGAAATTATCGGTATTAAGACCGCAGATGAACTGGCAGATGTTCGATATGGGTTAGATAAGAAGTACTATGTAATCAAGGATATTGTATTCCCGCTGAACTGGAATAACATAACTGCCAGCCAGACCTTTAACGGAGAACTGGACTTTAGAGGGCATACGCTGAGATATAACAGTACCGCTAATCTTATCTCAACGATTGGTTATTATGGAAAGCTGAAAAATCTTGTATTTACCTATGTTGATGGTTGGGGCAGTGATGTCGAGAGAAAGACAGATCGCATTGTTACCTATAATTACGGCAAGATCAGTAATATTCTGGCGCTGCGTAATAATGGGAATAAAGCGCAAACCTACAAAACTGACAGTGCCGCAATCTGCCATACGAATTATGAAAGCGGTGTAATAGAGAACTTTGTAGTTAAGACCATGGATCCTTTTATCACAACAACGAATTCAGCCGGTGTTTGTGTGTATAACAGAGGCATTATCCGTAATGGGTATATTTACGGAGCACCTATGCAAAGAACGTCAAAGGAAACACTGACAGAGGATCAGTTTACTGCCAATAATAATCTAGGTGGTATTGTTGCGGTGAATCGTCAGACCGGTATTATTGAAAATGTATACTCCCTCATGGATATAGAAACCAGAGAAATGAAGTCAGTAAATGACTATACCTTTGGTTTGGTCGGATTAAATGATGGTACCTTAAGAAACAGTTTTTATGCTGGTGATGTATATTATGGCGGTGAAATTTGGCAGGGATATGGTCCTGCATATCGAAACCGCTATGCAACCAGCTCTATTAAAGATACCTATTATTATTCTGAAAATGATTACGGAAAAACGGTAAACAAAGAGATTTCAAAATTAGTATTGTATGATGATAGCTGGTATGACCGTTTATTTAATGCTTCGAATAGTACGGTCAGAAACCAGTTTAATATGGATGCCGTGGAATTAGGCTTCTATCCACAGGTGGTATGGCCGAGGTTTATGCCCGAACAGGATTACAATCCCCTTCCAGAGCTTACGGAGGAGGATAATATCAATATTGTTGACACCTATATTACAGAACAGGGTGAAAATTTTGCCACAGCTGTCATAACCTTTGACAATCCGGATAAGTTTGAAATTAAATCCATTGGAATTCAGTGGCTAAATACTCAAATTCTTTCACAGGAAGAGGATGGTGACTTTTATCGTGTAACAGTACGCTTAACCCAGGCAGCAGAAACCAAGTTCTATTCGTCCTATGATATTATAACTTTTAGCTACATGTTAGGCTTTAAGAATATTATTCGAACAGTGGACTACCTGGAGGATAATAAGCCTACGGTTGCAGCTGAGTTCTATAAGCCGGTTGATACGATTGAAAAGTGGTCTGCCATGAAGGATGATTATAGTCAGAATTATCGTTTGTATGCGGACTTAAGCTTCCAATTCCTCGATCCAAAGATTCTAGTAATGCCGGCAAATGTTACCTTATCAACCTCGGATGCGAATTTCAGCAAGGATGCCTTTTCCGGAAAGCTGGATGGTAATAACCATAAGATAAGCTTTGCAGATACCGGAACCTACGGATACATCTTTGGTAAATTAAAAGGAACGATAAAGAACTTAACAGTGGAAAACCTGGATGCTACCAAAGGAAATACCCAGTTCAAGGGCTTTATAGGGCGAATGCTGGAGGGCTCTGTGGTAGACAATGTACATATTCTGGGCATGGAGGCCATCAGCTATGAACACTGTGGTGCCATTGCCGGTGATGTTTACTCGGCAACCATTATGAACTCTTCTGCACATGATGTGAAGATTCAGTCCTCTGCGGACGGGAATTATGCGCAGTATATTGGAGGCTTGGTGGGCAAGCACCGACTGTCTGGTACGAATAATCTTTATGCAAATCTGACCATTCTTAACAGTTATGTGGATGGAGTGGACTTGAACGTACTGGCGGCAGGAGATTGTGGCGGTGTAGGCGGATTGATTGGATTTATCCGAGCAAGCGCCGAAATCTACCATGTCTATGTAGTAAATGGTGAGATTGACACTGTTTATAAGAATGCAGGAGGTTTAATCGGAGCGATTGATACCTATACCAATTCAGAGTCGAGCTTCTATATGTTGAAGGATTACTATGTAGATGTGGATATTACTACGATTACAAAGCGTGCTGGTGGAATTGTTGGGTTCTCCACGGTAGCCAATGGTGAATTAGAAGAAACAGGACTTGTGCTGGGTAATACCGTTACGAGCTTGCCAGGTGCAGAGGATGTGGGAAGATTCTATGGCTATAACAAGGTTAGCTCCGGTAAGATTTATGGTTATGAATACTCTATATTAAATGGTGCTATTAACAATGATAGTACGTTACTCACCTATCAAAAACTCATTGATCCAACCATTTATGAAAAGGGTGGAATTTTGGACTGGGATGTTGACTTTGTGAGAAACCAAGAAGAGCTTGCTAATGGCATTTTGCCAAAGCTAAATCGTATAGATGGCACAGGGCTTCTTCCCTACCAAAAGGATTATCACCTGGAGAATAGTCCAATTAAGATAAAGAGCATTTCCAGTAAGAATTACAGTACGGGTGAATTATATACAGTTCAAATAATTACAGAGCATGCACCGGAGGTTATCATTACAGGTGCGACCTTTAATGGATTGTTACCAGCTGACTTAGGTGACCCTAGTGCTGAAATAAAGATTTCCCGAACAGAGCTAGGCACGACCTTGGAGTATGTCCTTGGCATTGAGGGTTATTATGACTGCTATTATTTAACAGGGTTTCATTATAATCTGACGGGAGAACCAGAAACTAAGAATCAAGATGCATACCTTAGCGTTGGTATTGTGCCACAGTATTTAAAAATAGGTTCCGTGGATGAATGGAATACGTTAATGTCCAAAGAGATGTTTGGAACGAAGAGATATAATATCCAGATAACAGGTGACTTGAACTTTAACGATTACCATGGTAATGCGGCGAAGGATGTAGTAGTTAACCATATCATGGGTAACGAACTCACAGCAGGCAGTTGGAAAAAAGTTAAGGGCATTAATATGGAATCTTCAGAATCCTTTATTAAAGCGGCTTATGGTAATGTCAGCTATTTGAGTTTTGAGGATATTACACTGACAAAATCCCAGACTAAGTTCCCGGCTGCGATAAATAGTTACGGAATCATTAGTGCTGTGACTGGTGATATGCATGACGTAAGCTTTAAGGAGGTTAAACTGGACGCTTATAACAGTGCCTATGCGGGTATTGTGCCCCTAGCATATGGTATGAATTATAACATTTCTTTAACCGGAGTAACCGTATATGATACCTACGCTTCCACAATACCCGCAAAAAGAGCGGTAGGAGGTTTGGTCGGAAGGTTGTCCGGTTCCGGTGGATGCTACGACATAACAGCAACAAACGTAATCGTACAGGGAAGAGATTATGTAGGTGGTATTGTTGGCACCCAGGAGGATGGTCGTTATCTATGGAATATTAAAGTTGATAATGCAGTAGTATCCGCAGCGAATGCTTCCTATAACTACATTGGCGGTGTTGTAGGGTATGCGGATGTGACTTCCCTGCAGAATGTATTTGGTAACTGTAGTATTAAGAACAGCGTGGTGGAAGGAAGTACCTATGTTGGAGGCGTAGCAGGTTTAGGCAGTCTTATTGGAGACAGCCGACTTAGCAGTATAGACAACGATAAGTATTTGGTTAAGGCAGAAAAGGTATTTGTGGCTGGTACCGGTAGTAATACGGGTGGAGTTGTTGGACAGGGTGTTGCAAATCGTGCACAGGTAAGAAATTCGTATGTTTATAGTATCTATAATATTGGTGGTGTCAGTGGTAATGGTTCCTCCATTTTCTCCTCGGTTACAGATTCTACCATAGGCTCTGTATACGATAGAAATGTGGGAGACACCGGTAATACCGTATTTAGAGCCTCAGTCAATGATAGGATAAGTTATTATCAAGGATTACTTGCTGGAACTTCAAATGTTCAAGCACAAAAGGTATATACGGAAGCCATTAAGGTTCTTGGGTATTTGACCACAACAGCAAGAACTACCTCCTGGTCAGCGGCAAGTTTCACTGGGAATAATAATACAAGAATTGGTGGAATTAGCGGAAGAAGTATAACAATAAATAATTGTATCGTAGCAAATAGCCGTATTGGTTCTTTTGGCGCTGTTTCGGTTGGAGGAATTGTAGCTCGTACCGAACAGGCGGCCGAAAATTCCGGTGGTTATAAAATTGCCTCCAGTGGGACGCAAAACTGTGAGATCTATGGGGCAGAAGACATCGGTGGTATTGTGGGCAGTCATTTAAGAGGTTATATTGAAAGTTGTTATAGCAATAGTAATGTAACTGCAACGACTTACAACGCAGGAGGTATCGCCGGTAAGGTAAGAGCAACCAGCTTATATAGTATGAGTGAGACACCATATATCAATCATGTATTCTATACTGGAACAGTTACAGCACCGGATTATGTGGGTGGTATCGTCGGGAAAATGGAACAGGATTTATACAATGTTAACCAAGGCTGGCTAATGGCGGGTGACGTTGTGGTTAGAGGGGCTTCTGGTAAAGGTAATTTCTTCTTAAATAAGCAATTGGGGGATGCAAGAGGAATTACCAGTTCACTGGTATATGAAAACAGTAAGATAACCTTCGGTACTACCACTAGCACCTCGGTTGCCTATTATCAGGCAAATCCGATTTTATTACTTCGAGATGAAATTACATTTGTAACAACGGCTGAGATGAAAACCCAGTCAACCTATGTGGATAAACTCTTTTGGAGTTCCGACGCAGGAATTACAAGTTCTAATTATTCTACGAGATATTGGAATTATAACGGTTTGACTAGGGGGTATATGCCCTACTTAACCTATGCTCCAATGAATAATTATGATATGACAAGTTCCATGAGGATTTTAAAGTTCCAGGAGGGTTATGAAGCTGATCCGTTAAATGAAGGAAAGGCTAAGATAGACAGCAATGGACTGTATGTGTATCAATATGAAACCTACAATGGAGGAATTCCTGTACCGGGAAGTGGCGCAAATGCTGTAAAAAGAAGCTTATTAAAGACCCAGTCTTTCGATATACCCAAAGCAGAGTTTTACACGGTGGACGCAGATCAAATAAATATTGAGTTCACTGAAGTAAATGATAGTGCCTCCTTTAAGGTAATTGCAAATGGTAAAACTGTTGCAGAAAGTATAATTAATCAGCGAACCTTTACCTTGGACTATGATTTTAAAACAGAACTGGAAATTATAATTAACAATGGACTGGACGAGTTAAGTTATACGGTGTGGCCAGAGGATATTAATCGAAACATCATGACCTGGAATGCTGATTATTATTACATAGCAACGAATAAGGTGGAAGGAAGCAATATAACGCTGCCTGGCCAATATGTGAACCTGTATGCAGGGCATGTATTGGATGTCTATGGCAATGTATATGATGTTCAAACCGGACAAGTGATTCGAAATATAAAGGGTATTCGTATTGCTGAGGAAGAAGTACCTCTTCATAAGTTTGATTATGCAGATTATACCATTGAAACCTATAAGAACTATTCTATAGTTAATCAAACGAAGCGAGAAAAATTGCGGTTATATGTTAAGAATGAGGAGTTATCAGCAGTTTCATCTACCTTATCTATGGTTATGGATAGCCTAATTCTGGACAATTACAATGGCAGTAAATATTGCTCCATTTTATCCACGGACGGCAGGATTGTTGATATGACAGATAATATGTTAAACCTACCTGAGGGCTTTGATAATTCGGATATTCAGTATATGACGAACAATATCAACAGTACCAACCATATTGTCCTTGTACGATATTACGATGGGGCAGTGGCAGGTTTTAACTATATTACAGGCGAAATGCTGAATATCGACAGCCCGAGAGGAACCACAACTAATTTGGCGGCAGATGATGGCTTCCTTGGAAGATCAGCCAATACTTCCATGACCAATTTTGCTACCTTATATATGGAGGCAGTTGCCTTTGAAACTAATATTACCGATATTGGTTGGGCTGAAGTCAATGGAGCGAATTTAGTCAATGGGGACGCTGTCACTTCTGAAATAGGAGTGATTAACGAGGATACCTCAATGGAAGTATATGTGGAAGATACCTTTGTACTGGACGATGGTACAATTGTAGGTGATAAAGCACAGGATAATTCAACTATCGCTGTTGGAGGAAATTCAACTTCAATAATAAGTCAGAATAGCCCGGACGAGGTTGTTACCAATGGTGTAACAATCTCTGATGATCAGGTAATTGCGAGTGATGGACTTACTTTGGAGGAATTACTTCTTCAAACAGAAGACACAGGGTTAGCTTCTATTCGAGCAGCAATTGCTGTGGTTGCCAGGTATGGTGCCACAAAGGAAGAACTGGAGCAATTGGAGGCTATGATTGAGAAGTTGTCGGATAAGGGGATTTCAGTTCAAGTTATTGAAGAGTTAAAATCTTCATTAGAAGAAGCAATCAAAGAAGCCGTAGAAAAGGTACAGGACATTTTGCAGGCAACAGCAGAAGATACAATTTCTGAAGCGGTTACTTTAGAAGAAGCTGCCACAAAAGAGAGTAAATCAGAAGAGCTCGACAATTCCAACGATTCCAGCAATTCCGACAAGGATAAGGAAGCCGGTAAAGCTGGGTCAAAGCATTCAGAGGGCCGTGAGGAAAAGGGTGCTTCTAATGGTTTAGTATCCACTGATAGCAAAAAAGCTGATAAAGACAAAGCTGCTTCTAGTGTGATTACGCTACAACAAAATAGTAGTAAGGAAACTGCTAATTATATATCGGTCTATGATGAACCCACGAACCAATATTTAATCTATGATGAGAAGGAGTTATTATCTGAAGATGATACGGAATTAACATCAGTCAATGATAAGGTAAAGAAATCTGGGCACATGATAGACTACAAAGCCAAATATAGGGTAGATATTGATCATACTGATGATGAAAATATCTATGGATTTATCTTATTAGCTGCAGCAATTTCCGGTATTGCTCTATTATTGGGCGGTTTAGTATTAAAGAAACATAAGGAGGCATCCGAATGAAGTTAAAAAGCTTTATAGCTGTAATTTTAGGGTTAGTTGTTATAGTAGCGGTAGGTCTTCTAAGTTTATATATGAAAAGAGATACGGAGCAATTGAGCATTAAATATGAAGAAGAGCAATTGCGAAGTACAACAGAATTAATAACAAAAGAAATAAATATGAGTTTAACAGGGGATTTGGGTACCGTAGAAACTATTTCTAAAATAATGGCACAGGTAGATAATCAGGACTTGGAACAGAATGCTTTAGTGACTGCGTTAAAGAATCTGCGTACACAACTCACTTGGAAGGCAATAAATATTTGTGATGTAAATGGGAACGGTTTTGATTTAGATGGAAAGGAACAGAAGGTTGCCTTCTGTTCCTATTATCAAAGAGCGTTAATGGGAGAAACGGTAATTTCCTTATCTAATTATTACGAAACAGATGCTACACCCTCCATTATTTATACAACTCCTATTTATCAAGATGAAAAAATCGCGGGTGTCATAAGAGCATCGATGGGTCTGGAAACACTGTTAGATATGATGTCAGTCAATACGTTTCGTGGCAAAGAGGAAATCTATCTAGTTCTGCAAGATGGAACAATTTTATTAAATCAATCGGGTGAGGACTTGGAAACATCAGATTTATTCTCCTTACTGGACAAAGAGAATACCAATTATACTGAATTAAAACAGATTATGAAACAGGGAAAAGCCACATTAACTGAAGTTAAGATGCAAAATGTAAGTACTATGCTTAGCTATTCGGGAATAAAAGATATCAGTAATGGTGGGATATTAATTATTATTCCCAAAGACCAATTAGAAGGTTTATATGAACAAACACTAACCACAGTTAACAACAGAGTAATTCTGGCATTATTCATTTTAGCTATAAGTAGTGCTTTATTGTTAGTTTTGTTTGTTCTGATAGAATGTGCCAAGAGAAATAGGGTAGAAAGCCTAGCCTATTATGATGACATCACCGCGGGAATTAATTATAATCGTTTTAAAAAGGATGCACTTGAATTAATTGATAAATCAGGAGATATTAACTATGCTGTCATTGAGTTAGCCATTGACCGATTTGAATATATTAATGAATTCTTTGGCACCGAAGAGAGTAACCGTATTTTAAAACATATTTCCGAAGTATTACATGAAAATCTTAAGGCGGATGAATTGTTTTGCAGATTAAATACTGAGTATTTTGTGCTTTTATTAAAATATCACAATAAAAATGAACTATCGGATCGAATCGGTTTCCTTGATATGAAGATAGGTAATTTTGAAGGTACAGAAAGTAAAAATGAGAAGTACGAAATGCGACTACATTATGGGATCTATTGTCTGGAAAACAAGGATACAGATTTAGACCTAATGATAAACAGAGCAAATTACGCTTTGTTTATGGTTAAGGATGATAAAAACCAGATGTATGAATACTATAATGGTGTCATGCAAAACAAAATAATTGATGAAAAAGAGATAGAAGAACACCTCTATACCGCCTTGGAAGAGAAAGAATTCTTGGTTTATCTTCAACCAAAGTTTGATTTGAAAACGGGCATGCAGGTAGGCGCAGAGGCTCTGGTTCGGTGGATGCATCCAGTGAAAGGCTTGATGTATCCGGGCCGTTTTATCGGTGTATTAGAAAAGAATGGATCTATAGTAAAGCTAGATATGTATATTCTGGATGAGATCTGTCATAAGCTTAAAATTTGGATTGGTAAGGGTTATCGTCCAATGCCGTTATCAATTAATATTTCCAGACTCAATTTGTTTGATGTTAATTTTATTGATAAGATAGAAGCCACTTTGGAGAAATACGGCATTCCGGCTAATTTGATCATACTTGAGATATCGGAAGAGGTTGTATCGGATAACCAGGAGATTCTTACCTCTTTGATGAAACGGTTAAAGGATTTTGGATTCCTTATATCCATGGACGACTTTGGAACTGGAACAACCTCCATGAATACCTTATACCATGTTCCAATTGATGAGCTGAAACTGGATCGTAAATTCTTATTGGGAAGTGAAAAGACCAATCGAGGGATTAATATTATACAGAGTATTATAGAAACAGCCAAAAGACTTGATATCAAAGTGGTATCGGAAGGCGTTGAGAATAAAATTCAAGCAAGTATGCTTAAGGAATTGGGCTGTGATATGATTCAAGGGTTTGTATTTTCTGATCCGTTACCTTTACGTGAATATGAAGATTATGCATATGGTGCGAGGGCTAAGGATAATAGGATTGTTTTATAAATATCAGCTAAAAACAGGCTGTTGTAAAAGGCAACTATGGTTAGAGAAAAGGGAAGATAAACTCCTTTCACATAGGTATCTTTTTGCAACAGCCTATTGAATATTTTAAGGATTTAGAACAAATACAAGATTAGTTTACAATGCTCTTACTAAATAAACGAATATATACTTCAAGGTTTTGAGTTAAATCAAAACTACCATTTCGCTTAGCCCAGTCAGAACTATAGCCGCGCAAAACTATCATAAGCATACGTGCGAGTTCAATCGGTTGAAGTGTATTATCGAACTGTTCCTTTTCAATACCTCTAGCTATGATGTTTTGAAGAATTTGAAAGACACTGCGATCTTCATCAAGGTAATTGTGACTAAGATGTTTAAAAGGAGCAACACTGATGCAACGACAAGTTTCTACTCCGTTGGTTATTACATAATTGCCATACTCCCTGCAATAAGTAATGAGGTTCTCCGGTTCATTGTCAGTTAATTTTGAGGTTACGACAGTATCAAAATAATTATCGATATCAGAAAATAAAATCCATGCAAGATCATTTTTTTCAGGAAAGTAGTGATAAAAAGTACCAGTGGAGATGCCTAAGTCATGGCAGATTCCGCGTATGGTTAAATTGGAAAACCCGTCCCTGGTTATAATATCGGTTATCTGAGAAATTAGTTCTTGTTTTCGCATATTAAATTTTTTTTCTATATTCATAATAATTAATCCCTTCAGATAAATGTATTTTTAAGGAAATTTGAAAGAGTTTTCTAAAATATAATACCATTAATCGAAAGAAATGCAAGAGGGTTATCGCACGAAATGTGCAGCACTCTATTATATTAGTGATGTTTATCACATTTAAATAATTATAAGAATAGCGTGTGATGAATAATCACACGCTATCCTTATAATCATTGATATGATAAACGTTATGGGTTTTCTAAGGCACTAATCTACATCAGCGGCATCAGAGAAGGATTTGGTTTGCTTGCCAAATCAGTTTGTAGAGGAGACAAAAATCATTTTCAATTAATTTCTAACAAACTCTGAAGCACTGGTACCTGCGATACGACCGAAAGTAACAGTATCGGTTAACGCATTTCCGCCTAAACGGTTAGTTCCATGAATACCTCCGGTTACTTCACCAGCTGCAAAAAGACCGGAGATTACATTGCCGTTTGTATCAATTACCTGAGCATGCTCATTGATTTGAACACCGCCCATGGTATGATGTACGGTTGGTACTCGTACTGCTGCATAATAGGGGGCATTATTAATACCATTGTTTACACCGTCAGTATCGGTAAACAGAGTACGTCCAAAGCTGTCAGTCTGACCTTCCAGTTCGCCACCCTTACAATATTTGTTGTAATCTTCTACAGAAGCAATAAGGTTTTCAGCAGGTACATTCATTAAAGCAGCAAGCTCTTCTAAAGAATCTGCTTTTAAAGCACGTCCGGCACTAACTAAATCTGCAATACTTTCGCCAAAGTTATTCTTTTCATTTCCTTCTGGATAAGTATCACTATCCATAACAATATACATGGTTGTTTCTGTCTGATCAAATAATGCAAGAGTCATATCATCACGACGTCCACCCTCGTTTACAAAACGGTTACCTTCTAAATTAATGAAGATACGGCTTTCAACAGCGTGTTCAATGTTACCGGAGAGACTGCCGGTTTCAGGATCGCCCAAAGGAAGTAACTGAATATTTTCCATCTGAACAAGGTTTGCACCAATTGCTTCCGCCATGATAATGCCGTCGCCGGTTATACCGCTGGTGTTTGTACTTGGAATGGATTCATCAAGAGTAGGCCATTTTTTATTTATATCATTGTATTTCACACGCATTTCAATGTTTCTTCCGAAACCACCGGTAGCAAGCACCATACCATTGGTTGCTGTTACGGTAATGGTATTTCCTGTTTCACCGGTACAAGTAACGCCGGTTACAACATTATTTTCAACAATAAATTCTTTTGCAGTTGTATTATAAACCATGGTAATACCTTCGTGGGTATCCATATAATTCTGGTAAGTTTTAAAGAAGCCGGTACCTTCTGGTTCTACTGGTTTGTGAGCACGTGGCCACATACCGCCGGTAACTGTGAATACTCCATCATAGAATTCCATTCCTAAACTCTTAAGCCATTCTACACCTGACCAGGCATTGTCCACAAGGGTATGTACTAAGACAGGATTACCCTGCTCATCACCACCGTTAAAGGTTTGGTTATAGTGATTTTCTACACTGTCATTATTAGCTAAGGCGGTTTCACTGCCTTCATCTACAGCATTAAGTGCACCACCGGATAAAATTGTGTTACCACCCATCTTACTAGCTTTCTCAATAACAATTACAGTTTTACCTGCCTGATTTGCAGTAACAGCAGCAGCCATACCAGCACCACCGGCACCGATAACAACAACATCAGCAGTTAAAGTTTGGTCTGCTTCCTGAACAGCAGTTTTTGTTACAGCTAATAATTTGGTGATGCCATCCTCGCTAACACCTGCTTGCTTTAAACATTCTGTCACACCTTTTATTACGGCATTACTGGACAGGGTAGCGCCGGATACTACATCTACACCCAAACCTTGAAGTTCTAAAATTTCTGCCGGAAGGGACTGAACAGCTGGTTCACCCACACCTGGAGTCTCCTGATGATCAATTTGAATATCTACAATTTCTGTTTCTGATAAGGTAACGGTTACGGTCATCTCGTGCATTCCGGTAACGGTTGAAGTATACGTGCCAGGAGTAAAAGTTACTGCTTCGTCTGTTGCTGTAACTGTTTGAGTTGGTACTGGGGTTGCTTTGGAATCGGTACTGGTATCCGTATCCTTCTTAGCGCAGCCGGTCACTGTAGTAACCAGAAGCATTGCTGCCAACCCTAAGGCTAACATTGTTTTGCCAGTGGTTTTGATAAATTTACTTTTCATATGCCCTCCATATTATGTAAAAATAGAACATGTTTTAGAACATGTATGTTAAATTTGTAACACACTTTTACAAATTAATCAATACATATTTTTATAAATTAATAGCAGTAATAGAAAAATGTTACAGTATAGCCCTAAGCTTGATTTCGCTTTGCTAATGTCTGTAACGAAAAAATACCAAATCTATCTTGCTTTTGTTGACTTTACAAGCTTACGATAATATAATGTTACTATCATCGTATGAAGGATTTGGGAGAGACTGGTGGCTCTGGTTGTGAGCCGACAGCGCCGAAGGTGAATGCGAAAACTCTCAGGCAAAAGGACCAGATCTGGACGATACTCTGGAAAGCGTAAGGACACCGAAGAAGCAATTTTTTGCATTGTAATTGATGTAAGAGAGAATCTTTCAGGTAAAAATACAGAGGCGTATTGATTTATTTCAGTACGTCTTTTTTTGTGCGTAAAAAGACGTGCCCAATTAGTATAAGGAGAAAGGGATGGTTATTAGTATGGAAAGAAAAACACCTCTTTACGAAGCTCATGTTCGGGCAGGTGGAAAAATAGTTCCCTTTGCAGGTTATCTGCTGCCGGTGCAATATGAAACCGGTGTTATAGCAGAGCATATGGCAGTAAGAACCTTAGCAGGGCTGTTCGATGTTTCTCATATGGGAGAGGTACTATTAAGTGGTAAGGATGCATTGGCTAATGTACAGAAGTTAGTAACCAATGACTGTAGTAAAATGTATGACGGTCAGGTAAAATACAGTCCCATGTGCAATTCTTATGGCGGCGTAGTAGATGATTTGCTGGTTTATCGTAAGAATGAAGAAGAGTATTTAATCGTTATTAATGCTTCTAACCGTTTAAAGGATGTTGAATGGATGAAACAGCAGCTATTTGGAGACGCCTTGTTAAAAGATATCTCCGATGAGGTGGCACAAGTAGCATTGCAAGGTCCAAAATCGAAAGAAATTATAAGTAAGCTGGCAAATCCAGAGGAATTACCTGAAAAGTACTATAGTTTTAAGGACAATGTATTAGTTTCAAATATAGCTTGTTTGGTATCAAGAACTGGATATACGGGTGAAGATGGATATGAACTATATTGTAAACCGGAAGATGCAATGAAGCTTTGGGATGCATTACTAGAGGCAGGTAATTACAACGTACATAAAGAAGAGGAAGAACAATTACTGATACCTTGTGGTCTCGGTGCGAGAGATACCCTAAGACTTGAGGCTGCAATGCCCTTATATGGTCATGAGATGGATGATAGGATATCACCACTGGAAACGGGACTTGGATTTGCAGTGAAATTAGAAAAAGAGGACTTTATAGGCAAAGAAGGAATTATTTCAAGAGGCACCCCAAAGGTTACAAGAGTTGGACTGCATATCACAGGAAGAGGAATTGCAAGAGAAGAATGTCCGGTCTATCTAGGTGATAAATTACTTGGAACAACAACTTCTGGTACGCATTGCCCTTATCTTGGCAAACCAGTTGCAATGGCGTTATTGCAAAAGGAGCATAGTGCAATTGGAACCCAGGTAGAGGTAGAGGTGCGTGGTAGAAAGATTGCAGCTGAGATAGTTGCGTTACCTTTCTATAAAAGAACTGTTTAGAGCTTGTTGATTTAAATAACGATACCGTATTTTATAAATAAAAAGATTATTTAGCTTATAATAGTTAATAATATGATTTCGTATTTTAAATTTTAAACAAAATAATATTAATATCGATGGAGGATTTATTAATGAACGAGAAAGAGTTTTTCTATGCGAAATCCCATGAGTGGGCACAGTATTTGGATGCAGCAACAGTAAGAGTAGGTATATCAGAACATGCACAAAAAGAGCTTGGTGATTTAGTGTTTATTAACCTTCCAGAGGTTGGAGATGAAGTTGTAGCGGGGGAAGAATTTGGTGATGTTGAATCTGTTAAAGCAGTTTCAGCAGTATACAGTCCAGTAACTGGAAGAGTGAAAGCTATTAATGAAGAATTACTTGATCATCCTGAACTTGTTAATTCTGATGCCTTGAATACCTGGTTTATTGAAGTTGAAGAGGTTTCTGAAACCTCGGATTTATTATCAGAACGAGACTATTTGGCAAGCTTATAAGGGGGAGGATGCAATGGGCACCTATACACCAAATACAAAAAAAGAACAGCAGGAGATGCTGGAAGTCATTGGCGTAGATAGCATCAAGGAGCTGTTTCAGACCATTCCCGAGGAGGTACAGTTTAACCGTCCTCTTGCGATACCGCAAGGCTTATCAGAGATGTCTGTTCGAAGGAAAATGACCGAAATTGCCGGAAAGAATAAAGTATATCACAGCATTTTCAGAGGAGCAGGAGCTTATCATCACTACATTCCATCCATTGTAAGTCAGATAACCTCCAAAGAAGAATTTGTTACTGCCTATACACCGTATCAGGCAGAGATCAGCCAGGGTGTACTGCAATCCATATTTGAATATCAGACCATGATTTGTGAATTAACTGGAATGGAGGCTTCCAATGCTTCCGTATATGATGGTGCAACTGCTGCCGCGGAAGCAGTTATTATGTGCAAGGAGCGAAAAAGATATAAGGCAGTTTTATCTCCGACCTTACATCCGCATACCATTGAAACCATAAGAACTTACTGTGAAGGTACTGACATGGAGGTTGTTCTTGCACCTGAAAAAGATGGTGTGACTGACCTGGCAGGGTTAGCAGAACTGATTGATGCAGAAACCTCCTGTGTACTGTTACAGCAACCAAACTATTATGGACTTTTGGAGGACGCAGCACAGGTAGGAGAACTTACTGCGAACAGTGATGTTAAATTTATATTAAGCTGTAATCCAATATCTCTTGGAATTTTAAAAACTCCGGTTGAATATGGAGCTGATATTGCTGTGGGTGAGGGGCAACCCTTGGGACTTCCATTATCTTTTGGCGGACCTTATTTAGGGTTTATGGCAACTACCGAGAAGTTAATGCGTAGGTTACCTGGCAGAATTGTTGGAGAGACCAAAGATAATCGGGGTCAAAGAGCCTTTGTTTTAACTCTTCAGGCAAGAGAGCAGCATATCCGTAGAGAAAAAGCAGCCAGCAACATTTGCTCCAATCAAGCTTTGTGTGCGATGACCGCAGCGGTATATATGGATGTTATGGGTAAAAAAGGTATTGCGCAGGCAGCGGAAAGTTCAATGTCCAAAGCGCATTATCTTGCAAATAGATTATGTGAAATTGATGGCGTGGAAATGGCTTATCAAGGGGAATTCTTTCATGAGTTTGTGACAACCTGCAAAGGAAATGTGGATAACTATCTGTCAGCCTTAGAGCAACGTGGAATTCTTGGCGGTCTTGCATTAAGAGGAAAAGACGAAGGTCGTATTCTCTGGTGTGCAACTGAAATGAACTCAAAAGAAGACATAGATACTTTGGTTGCAATCCTTAAAGAGCTAGTGTGATAAAAAACATTTCACGCACAATTTGTGCCTGTGACCAAAAGTTAACAGGCTCCTAGAAAGGCATGGTTATTTGTATGAATTTAATCTTTGAGAAAAGTATTCCAGATAGAGGATGCGAAATACTTCCGGGCTGTGATGTGCCAGTGGTGCGTGTATCGAGCAAATTCCTTAGAGAGAAAGAATTGCATCTTCCCGAGGTGGCTGAAAATGATCTTAGCAGACACTATACCGAACTTTTAAATCGTACCTTTGGAGTGAACAACGGATTTTATCCCCTCGGTTCCTGTACTATGAAATATAATCCTAAAATTAACGATGATGTTGCTAAGCTCCCAGGTTTTGCAGGCGTTCATCCTCTGCAATCTTTAGACAGTGTGCAAGGATGCCTGGAGGTAATGAAGTTAGCCGAGGATTATCTTAGTGAAGTTACTGGTATGGATGCGATGGATTTCCAACCGGCAGCAGGGGCACATGGTGAATATACCGGATTAAAGTTAATCTGGGCATATCATAAAGAACGTGGAGATCTAAAAAGAAATAAAATAATAGTACCGGATTCCGCACATGGTACCAATCCAGCGAGTGCGGCTATGGCTGGCTTTAGTGTAATTAATATTCCTTCTACCAAAGAAGGTTATGTAGATTTAGACGCTCTTCGAAAGGCAGTGGGAGAGGATACCGCAGGCTTTATGCTTACAAATCCCAATACCATAGGAATGTTTGATAAGAATATTCTTGAGATTACAAAGATTGTACATGATGCAGGTGGACTTAATTATTATGATGGCGCAAATCTTAATGCGATTATGGGAATTGCAAGACCTGGAGATATGGGCTTTGATGTAGTGCATCTTAATCTTCATAAGACCTTTTCCACACCTCATGGAGGCGGTGGACCAGGAAGTGGTCCGGTTGGCTGTAAGGAATTACTTATAAAGTATCTCCCATCTCCAAGGATAACTCTCCAAGCTGGAACTTATGTTTACGAAGATAAGTCACCATTAAGCATTGGAAGAGTGAAAGGCTTCTACGGTAATTTCCTTATTGTGGTTAGAGCGTTAACTTATGTTTTAACTTTAGGTGGTGAAGGACTGAAAGAGGCTTCAGAAAATGCGGTATTGAATGCCAATTACATGCAAAAACTCTTGGAGAAAAGCTTTGATATCCCCTTCTCTGGCTTTTGTATGCATGAGTTTGTTATTTCTTTAGAAAACTTAAAGAAAGAAAAGGGTGTATCTGCTCTGGACTTTGCAAAGACCCTTTTGGATTATGGTATGCATCCGCCTACCATGTATTTCCCACTTATTGTACATGAGGCATTAATGGTAGAGCCAACCGAGACACAATCGAAAGAAACATTGGAAGCAGCTGTTGAAGTATATCAAAAGGTGTTGACGCAAGCGATTGCGGAACCAGAAGTATTACATCAAGCGCCTGTTAAAACTGTAATTGGCCGACCGGATGAAGTTACAGCAGCCAGAACTCCAATTGTAAGATACCATTTTGAAGCGAGGTAGGCATGATTGATAAAATACATTTTATAATGTCAACCAACACAAATCCATATAAAAATCTTGCATTAGAAGAATATCTTTTAAAGACGGTTAAAGATAATGAATGTATTATGTATTTGTGGCAGAATGAGAAAACCGTTGTAATTGGGAAGAACCAAAATCCTTGGAAAGAGTGTAAAATTGCTGAACTTGAAGCAGACGGTGGAAGCTTAGTTCGCAGGCTCTCAGGAGGCGGTGCGGTATTCCATGACCTTGGAAATCTTAACTTTACCTTCTTTGCCACAAAAGACAATTATAACGTAGAACGACAATTGCAGGTTATTTTGGAGGCGGTAAAACTACGTGGGATTCCTGCTGAGAAGACAGGCAGAAATGATATCAGTGTAGAAGGCAAGAAATTCTCCGGAAATGCATTTTTCTCCGATGGAATTCATTGTTATCATCACGGTACAATTCTTGTAAATGTTGATATGTGTAAGTTGTCGCTTTATTTAAATGTATCCAGAGATAAGCTGTCCTCAAAGGGAGTGGAATCGGTACGTTCCAGAGTGACGAATTTGACGGAATATGACAATACACTAACAATAGATTATATGAAAAAAGAACTATTGGAAGCCTTTGCAACTGTTTACGAACTAACTCCGGAACCGTTAGTTTTAGAGGAGAGTAATTTGGCTGTTCTAGATGAATTAGAGCATAAATTTGCCAGTCAGGATTGGATCTTTGGAAAGAAACTGGAATTTAATTATTCCATGGATTCAAGATTTGCCTGGGGTGATATTGATATCAAGCTGGTCATTCATACCGGTATTATAAAAGAATGCTCGGTTTATTCGGACGCTTTAGAAATTGACCTGTTTGATTTAATAGCAAGTACGCTTATCGGCTGTAGATTTGCTTCCGTAGAAATGTGCCAGTCACTGGAGCAGCTTAACCTGACTGAAAAACAAAAAGAAATGATGATTGATGTTCAAGAACTAATTCGCAAGGAGAATATATAATACAATAAATTATCACTAAGCATGACTTTAGATTGGCTTTTGATAATTCAGCAATCACACAGGAGGTACAATGGATCGATTTGATTTAGTGGTCATAGGTTCGGGTCCAGGTGGCTATGTTGCTGCCATAAAGGCCTCGAAGCTTGGAATGAAAACAGCAATTATAGAAGCCAGGGAAATCGGTGGAACCTGCCTTAACAGAGGGTGCATTCCTACGAAGACACTTATGCATAGTTCTCATTTATATCAGGAGGCAAAGAGTTTTCAGGAGGCGGGTATCCACTTTGAAGGGTTATCCTTTCATATGGAGGAACTTCAAAAGAGAAAAGAGGAAGTTGTTCAAAAAATCAGACAGGGCATCGTGGGTTTGCTGGAAGCTAATAAGATAGGCATTTATTATGGCAAAGCTACAATTCTAGATAACGCTCACGTAAAAGTTCAAGGACCGGAGTCAGACTCTGAAGTAACACTTGAATCGGGTAAAATACTCATTGCTACAGGTTCTAGCCCGGTGGTGCCAAAACTGGAGGGCATAAGTTTACCAAAGGTTGTTACAAGTGATGAACTTTTAATGAAAGAGGACGTATTTAAAAAACTACTAATCATAGGTGGAGGAGTCATTGGTGTGGAATTTGCATCAATTTATTGTGACCTTGGCTGTGAAGTTGAAATTGTAGAGGCAATGGATCGGATTCTTCCCAACATGGATAAAGAAATCTCCCAGAGCATCGCTATGAGTTTGAAGAAAAAAGGTGTCGTTATTCATACAAAGGCAAAGGTAGTGAGATTACTTAAGGGTGAACAAGAAGGGCTGGTTTGCGAATATGAGGAGAAAGATAGTATAAAATCAACGAACGCAGATGGAGTATTGCTATCTGTTGGCAGAAGAGCTAATTTTGAAGGATTATTTACATCTGACCTTATAATTGAACGAGAAGGTAATTGCATTAAGGTAAATGCAGAATTCGAAACAAGTTTGGCAGGTGTCTATGCCATAGGAGATGTCATAGTTGGAAAACAATTGGCCCATGCAGCTTCAGCGCAAGGAATTGCTGCTGTAGAAGGCATGTTAAAATTACCCCTCTCCATTGATTTATCTGTAATTCCTTCCTGCCTTTACACCACACCCGAAGCGGCGGAGGTAGGGCTTACCGAGGAAGCGGCGAAAGAGCGAGGATATCGTATTAAAACTGGTAAGTATCCTATGCTTGGAAATTGTAAAACCGTATTATCCAGAGGGGAAAGAGGTTTTATTAAGGTGGTTAGCGAAGCAGATACTGGTCGTATTCTAGGAGCACAACTTCTATGTGACCGTGCTACGGATTTGGTGAGTGAATTTTCAACAGCCATCGCAAAAGGAATGACGACAAGCGAAGTAGCCTCCATTATCAGACCTCATCCCACCTATAGCGAGGCAATAACCGAAGCAGTAGAAGATGTGGAAGACATGGCGATTCATTTATTACCAAAAAAACGTTGACAAAATGTAGCCATAGCTACAGACAAACCTTTTGCTATGTAGTAATATGAATTTTGTATGTAAAACTACAAAAGCAGGAGGTTATCTATGAGACACTTTGATAATATGCGACGCCAACATGCATCCATACAAGAAGATATTGATTTTTTAGTTAATGAAATTAGTAAAGATACTAATTCAATAAATGTAACAGAAGTTGCTCTGCGTATCAGTAGATTAGCAGGCAAGATTAAGATACATATGCTGGAAGAAGATAAGTTTCTTTATCCGGAGTTATTAAAGAGCGCAGACGCTGAGGTACAGTCAATGGCGAAACAATACATTGATGAAATGGGTGATTTATCTGATGAATATACTCGTTTTAAGACAGCATATAATACTGCCATTAAGATACAAGCTAAGCCGGATACTTTCCTAATAGAAGCAAAGAAAGTAATCAATGCCTTAATGAAAAGAATTGATAAGGAAGATAATGAGCTATATGCTTTTATTCAGGAGAAAAATTTATAAGATGTTGCAAAGAAGTTAAATGATAAGAGCACCTCAAATGTTGATGATAATTTATCGAAGAATATTTGAAGGTGCTTTTATCAGAATATCACCTTTTAAATGAGTAAGTAGACAATTCATTCTATGGAATATATATGTGTGATTTATTAGTGACTGATAATACTATTTTATTTGACAATAGAGTTGGTTTGTATTTTCTTTGTTTAAGGATTGCCCCTCGCTAAGAGGAGTGCTATAATCGAAATGTTTGTTGATATAACGATCAATTTATAATTATTTGTATACTCAACTAAAATGAATAGTAAAAGGAGCAGGTTAGAAGATGAGAATATTAGCAGAAGATACAATGGCTTTGGTTATAGATTTTCAAGAAAAACTTATGCCAGTAATGCATCAAAGAGAGGAACTCCTTCATAATACTGAAATATTAATAAAAGGATTACAGGCATTAAGTATACCTATGCTAGTAACACAGCAATATACAAAAGGTATTGGTATGACTGTTCCTGAACTCTCTACACTTTTTGGTGAAGCATTTAGTTTTGAGGATAAGGTAGCCTTTAGCTGCGCAGATGACGAGAATATTGCAAATAAGATAAAGGATTTTGGAAAAAAGAATATTATTATTTGTGGTATCGAAGCACATATTTGTGTACTACAGTCTGTAGTTGATCTTATCGAACAGGGTTATAATGTTATTGTTGTAGAAGATTGCGTGAGCTCCAGAAAACACAATGATAAGAAAGTTGGTATGAAAAGAGCACGTGCAGAAGGAGCAGTTATCACAACCTATGAATCCATTCTTTTTGAGTTAACTAGAATAGCAAAGGGCGATGTCTTTAAAACAATTTCAAAACTTATAAAATAAAGTTTACTGTTGAAAAGCAAGCATAATTAAAATTAGTCAAGCAAGCTTTATTTTTATATATAATTATTTATATTACTTTATAACTTATCCTGTAAGGTTATTCGTATTGGACAGGTGTTATTTGTTAGTTGCTGCATACCGTACTGTAAACCCATACTATGTAATTCAGTTTCAAACCATTTCGGACAGTGATCACATAGGATATTTAATTCTTTAAATTTTTTTTTATTTAAGAACGGCTTAAGTAACTTTTTAGAGGATAATTCAGGATATTGAAGTAAGGCACTTTTAAGATTGATATTGTAATAGCTTGGATGATCAATTTCCTCAACAAAAAGACTGGTTATCGCAGGATCAGTTTTATTTGATGTTGAAGCGTTTTTAGAAGCTTTTAGATCAATTTCCTTGAATTCATTCTCATAAATGGAATCAAGAAATAAAAGTGGATGACCGTCAGCCTCGTAGGAATTAAAGTTGTTTGCTTCTAATAAATAATAAAGTTGACCGGATATTTTAGTGGCAACAAAAACGTTACAGTCTCTTAATTGCATAAGAAGATTAGCAATTGCGCCTTTCGCGGCAGCAATACCATTTGTTAATTCTAAGGAGCAAGGGAATTCCTCTAGGGAAACCCACTGCTCCTCTTTTCGTTCATACACTTTTACAAGATGAACATCTTCCAGAGAAGCGGTTATGTCCTCTGCATTTACACAGACAGCAATACGCATATAGATTACCTTACCTTTCTCAATACTTACCATGTCTTAATGACATGAATAAATTTTACTAATGACTGATGAATGCAATTGTGATACAAAAAAAGCCACAAATAATAGCTTTCTCCATTGAAAGGAAAATTCATCATTTATGGTCTCTAAAGTTAAAACTTAATAATTGGATTTATCTTACAACCAAATCCTTAGAAAGTCAATCCTAAGAAACATTTATTTGAATGGTAATAACAACCAAGTTATGTTATATTATGAGATCCCATAATGCATTAAAATATCGATTACAAGTTTACCCATTATTCTATTTATTACCATGTAATAAACTCCGTACGTTAGGTTATAATGAAAAACAAGAACAAGTGTTTGAAAATAATTGACAAAGGATATATAAATTGATATACTAAATCAAGAACATTTGTTTGGGAAAAGGAGAACATCCATGGTAATTCAAGAAAATATGTCTGTCCAGAGAAAACTTGAAATATTATCTGGGGCTGCGAAGTATGATGTTGCATGTACCTCCAGTGGTGTTGATCGAAAAGGAAATGGATCAAGTCTCGGAAATAGTGTTGCCTGTGGTATCTGTCATTCATTTTCCTCCGATGGTAGATGTATCTCGTTGCTGAAGGTATTGTTTACAAATGAGTGCATCTTTGATTGTAAATATTGCGCGAATCGCTCTTCAAACGATGTTGTAAGAGCTTCCTTTACTCCGCAGGAGCTTAGTGACCTTACAATAGAGTTTTATAGGAGAAATTATATAGAAGGTTTGTTCCTAAGCTCTGGTATTATCCAGAGTCCAAATCATACGATGGAATTAATCCTTGAAGCCCTTCGTCTTTTAAGAGAAGTGCACCAGTTTAACGGCTACATCCATTGTAAAGCCATTCCAGGTGCTGATCCAGCCTTAATTGAGATGCTTGGTTGGTATACGGATCGTATGAGTACGAATCTAGAGCTTCCTACAGCGGAAAGTCTTAAGGAATTAGCGCCTCATAAGAATAGAAAGAATATACTAAAGCCAATTCGTCAGATTCAATTAGGAAGACAAGGTCACAGAGAAGCGATTGGTCTCTCAGGCAGTCAGATTATTTTGCCTCCGGGAGTTCAACAAAAAAAGAGCCATATCATAAGCAGCAAGGATAAAGAGATTGATGAGGTTGTAGCGTCTAATAAAGGTGTTATTATTCCTTATAAGAGTAAATCTATGTCAAAGAGAAATTTCGTTCCAGCAGGTCAAAGTACACAGATGATTGTAGGTGCGACCCAGGAAAGTGATTATCAAATTATGTCTGTGGCAGAAGCGTTATATAATAACTTTGATTTGAAGCGTGTATTTTATTCCGCATTTATGAATGTAAATCAGGATTCTATGTTACCCTCAACAGATAAAGGACCACCTTTATTACGTGAGCATAGATTGTATCAAGCGGACTGGTTACTTCGTTTTTATGGTTTTCAGTCTACCGAGCTATTAGATGAAAAAAGACCTAATTTTAACATATTGTTAGACCCTAAGTGTGATTGGGCATTAAGAAATTTAGAGCTATTCCCGGTTGAAGTGAATAAGGCAGATTATTTTACACTACTTCGTGTTCCTGGGATTGGTGTTAATTCAGCAAATAGAATTGTAGCTGCCAGAAAGAGTGCTACACTAGATTTCGCTGATCTAAAGAGAATGGGAATTGTTTTAAAGAGAGCGATATATTTTATCACTTGCAAAGGCAGAATGATGTATTCCATTAATGTGGAGGAAAATTTTATTACCAGACAATTGGTAGCGCTTAAAGATCAGATTCCAATGGGGATTGATAAGAATATAACTTATCAACAACTCTCTTTGTTTGATGATGTTAATTTTAAACCAGAGCAGCGGTATTATTCCCAAATCGCCAATGCTTGATTTATTCATAACAAGTGAAATGACTTGTCGTTTCACGTATCTGTATCTAGTGGTTATAGTTTTATTTAGAATGGTGATGGTATGGTTAACACAAGGATTTACTTATGTGATGACAGTTTGGAAGGGATTTTTTCAGCGATATATATAGCCTGGAGTTCAAAATATGGACATTCAAATATTAAAATAAAAGAGAAGAATGAATATAGTAAATACTCTAATATTGAATTATTTGCTGAATATCATGTGGCTGACACAGATCCTGTATTGGCCGAGAAGGTAGCAACTTCCATTAAGAAAAAAATCTCCAACGAGGCTTATCAAATTATTTCCAGGGTCGCTTTATCTGACTTTACAGATAAGTCTGATTTAATTTATCGTTTTCTTATTTATGGATTTTCTATTGGAAAAGATGTTTTGGAGCATCTAAGCAATCCTGTAGTTAATCAGATGTTTCGCATTAATAAGAATGTAAGTTATGAAGCACATCATTTTTTAGGATTTGTACGTTTTTCAGAAAAAGAAAATGGATTATTGACTTCGGTGATCCATCCCAAAAACAATGTTTTGTCCATTATCATGCCCCATTTCGCAGATCGAATGCCACAAGAGCGATTTCTTATTTATGATGAAAATAGGAAGATAGCTGCACTTCATGCTCCTGGTAATCCCTGGATTTTGGCTCATATACCAGAACTAGACCTTGAACAATTTGAGGATATGACCATAAAAGAGGATGAGTATCGTGATTTATGGAATGCGTTTTTTCAACACATTGCAATTAAGGAAAGAGAGAACTATAAATTGCAAAGGAATAATCTCCCGTTACGATTTCGAAATGATATGACGGAGTTTCAAGAAAAACGTTAATTTTAATAATAAACAATAGTAATCGTATAATATTATTCTAATATAAGAGAACTACTATATTCTTAATCCTAGACAATTTTATAAGTGGTATATAATTCCATCTATTCATATAACTGCAAACTATTTATTTGTATAAATTATATGTCAAGTGAGATACTAAGCTTGTAATTTGAATGTGTATAGGAGGAGAATTAATGAAAAAGAAACTTGCATTAATAATTAGTTTATGTAGTATTATGATGTTTGCATTTGTTGGATGTGCTACCAATGACGACTATAACAATGATGTTACTGGAACAGATGACACTCTAGATGATATGGATGATAATCTTGACAATGATGTCAATGATGTAGGAAATGACATTAAAAATGGAGTAAATGATGTCACAGATGATATCGATAATGGTATCAACAATAACAATAATACAACAGGAACGAACGGTACAACAGGAACGAACGGAACAACAGGAATGAACGGTACAACAGGAACGAACGGTACAACAGGAACGAATGGTACAGGTACTGGTACAACAAATGGTACAACAGGAAATACGAACGGAACAACAAACGGTACTGGACGTTAAGCAATGGGTTTAAAAAGGGTCTAATGCAATATACATTGCAGAAGACCCTTTAATTACTTTCTTTTTTAAAACAACTCTTACATGTTCCGCTAATTTGTATTTGATGTTCTTTAATTATAAATCCTTCCTCTTCCATAGCATTCTCAAATTCATGGATTGGACAACTTGGCAAATCAAATACCTTCTTACACTCATCACATACAGCGACGTGCTTATGCTCCAACTGGTGCGCTTTAATCCGATAGAAAACGGTCGTATCTGTTAAGTGATACTTATCAATTAAGTTCTGGTTAACAAGTGAGTCTATATTACGATATATTGTTGATTTTGCTATCTTGGGAAGTTGATCAACTATTTTTAGATAGATTTCATTAATGGAAATAGGGCGATCAGCGTCTTTAAGAATGTCTAATATTAACTTTTTTTGCTTCGTATTCCTTATACTCTCCAAGTGATGACCCCTTTCTATTTGAATCTTTGCATCAAATTTTTAGATAAATATAAGTATACAACTTTTTATATGTGCTTTCAAGACAGCATTTTATCTGTTGCAGGAATTCTAAATATGATATAATGAAAGCGGTATTGCAAGCTTGCTTGCAAATACCGATTGGAGTAACAAGATCATGAACAGAATTATGTTCATGGTATAATGAAAAATGAGGTAACAAAAATAGCGGACATATATCATTCCGCTAATCTCTGTTTAGAATTTTTTCAAAGAATAGTCCAGCAAGCATCCAGGCAGGTGCGTAGTCAAGACGGACAACTCCTTTATAATTAAGTTTTGCTTTACTGTAATCCCAAGGACATGCATTGTATTTTTTGAGCATTACTCCAGATAAATACTCAGCAAAATAAATTAATAAAGCGTAAACACCTCCTCTAAGTAACGCATGTCGGGTCTTAAGTTTTTTGCATATTGGAGATAAGCAGGCAGCCAAACCGTAGATAGGAAACATCCAGACGGAGGTACGACAGGAGAGAGTTCGATCCTTATGTCTTAGAATGGCAATTAAGCCGGTCCAAGAGCATTCCATGCACCAGCCACATAACCCGCAGATAAGAAAGTTTTTTAGGAAAAGTTTTTTCATACTTTTATTATGCACGAATGTTGGCTGGATATTCCGACCAATAGATAATAATGGATAGAAAGAGTTTACATATATGGAATATAATGGTTAAGTAGAAAGGAATGGTTATTATATGGAGATTGAGAGAAAATATCAAATTAAACAAATTCCGGAGGATTTATCAAAGTATAGTTTTAAGGTGATAGAACAAGGGTATTTATGCCACAATCCAACTATTAGGATTCGAAAAAGTAATGAGGATTATATTCTTACCTATAAATCAAAAATTTCTCCTAAGAAGGAGGAAGGTGCACCCATCATCAATAACGAGGTGGAGCTTCCGTTAACCGAAGAGGCTTATTATAAACTAAAAGAAAAAACAGAAGGTAATATAGTCCATAAAATCCGTTATCTTATTCCTTTAGAAAGTGGATTAACAGTAGAACTTGATGTCTTTAATGATAAGCTAAAAGGTCTTGTATTTGCTGAGGTGGAATTTCCAGATGAAGAAAGCGCGTATGATTTTATAGCTCCGGAATGGTTTGGTAAAGAACTTTCAATGGATAAAAGGTTTTCTAATTATCATTTGTCCAAACTTTCTGGAATTGAAGATTTGTTATAAAATATATAAATAAAAAAGGGGATATGATTCCACTTACCGTTAATAATATATGGTGTAGATATAAGTCGCAAATTTGTGCTTAAGGCCAAATCTTGCAGATGCCACGAAAGGAATGGTAATTCATATGCCGAAAGATAGTCAACCTGATAACAAAAGAGCTAGGGTAAAAAAAGCAAACGGACAAACACCAATTACCAAAGAAAATCAGAATAAAAATAAAAATGCCAAGCATCATTCCATTGAAAATAATGATGTATGATGTAGAAGTTATATAAATGTTTGTTTTAATACAATACAGTATATAATAGGAGGATCTTATGGCTAAAGCAGGGATGAAAAGACCAAATGTTACACAACCTCATGGTACTGAGGGTAGACAAAGAATGCATATACAAAAGAATGATGAAGCACCTGTTCCAGAAATTCAAGGAAAAGCAAAAGCAGGACATGAAAAAGCAAATCCACAAAGAATACCAAATCATGAACCAAGGGGATGATGACTATTTTAAATCTTGGGCAATTATACGAAGAAATAACAGAACATCTATTATCTGATGAGGTGCCCTCTAGTTATATTAATAAATTATCGCATATGCCAGAATATGCGATTAATCCATTTCAAATGTTGTGGAAAATGAAAACAACTGAGCAATCCAAGGCACATCACCCAGAGGGAAGTGTTTGGAACCATACTTTGATGGTAATAGATGAAGCTGCCAAGTTACGTATTCAAAGCAAAAATCCCAAAGTTCTTATGTGGGCGGCTCTGTTACATGATATAGGTAAGCCATCTACAACTCGCAATAAAAATGGTAAAATTACCTCTTATGACCACGACTCGGTAGGTGAAAAATTATGCATACAATTTTTAGAATATTTTACTACTGATCAGGAATTTATACGAAATGTAGCTCATATGGTCAGGTATCACATGCATATGTTATTTATACTTAAAAATATGCCATTTGCGGATAAAAAAGGCTTGTCAATACATGTAGATCCTTATGAAATTGCTTTACTTTGTAAAAGCGATCGATTGGGAAGAGATGGGAGTAGTAAAAAGGAAGTTGAAGAAGAATATAATAGGTTTTTGCAGCTGCTTCTAAATACTACCAATGCTTCTAAATACTAACAAATAAGCAAATCGACAAGTCGTTTCTGCTATAAACAAAATAATGGAATTTTAGAATGGACTAATACTATTAATTATTGTATACTTATGCAAATAGCTACGACATAGGATAGCTATTTATGAAATATCACAATAATTGATTGCATTTTAGTCCTTTCTGTTTAAGAAAGCAAAGTTTTTAATAATGAACGCTGTTAAAATATATTCAATATGACGAAAACCGACAAGGATAAGGTATTTCACAAAAATTATGTGGATTTTTTAATGCAGTTACCGTATAATTGATATGATTATCCACATGAATAATAGGGTATAAAGACACAGAGAAAGGGTAAGTAATATGGTGGGAAACTACAAATACACAATCACAAAAAAGGTTAGGTTGTCAGATACCATCTATTTAATGGATGTAAAAGCTCCAAGAGTAGCAAAGAACTGCTATCCTGGGCAATTTGTTATCATTAAGATGGATGAAAAAGGCGAACGAGTTCCTTTAACTATATGTGATTATGACAGGGAAGAGGAAACTGTTACCATCGTATTTCAGGCAATTGGATCTTCAACACAATTAATGGCCAAGTACGAAGAAGGGGAAGCCTTCCGTGACTTTACTGGACCATTAGGTCATAAATCAGAGTTAATTGATATGCCAAGAGAAGAATTATCAAAAAAGCGAATTCTGTTTGTGGCAGGTGGTGTAGGTACAGCTCCTGTTTATCCTCAGGTGAAGTGGATGATGGAGAACGGTTATGAGGTGGATTGCATTATAGGGGCACGTAATAAAGAGCTGATTATTCTCGAAGATCAGATGAAGAATTATGTGAAAAACCTTTACATAACCACCGATGATGGCTCTTACGGATTAAAGGGAAATGTAAACGATTGTATTAAAAATCTAGTTAATAATCAAGGAATTCATTATGATCTTGTAATCGCGATCGGTCCAATGATAATGATGAAATTTGTTTGTATTTTGACAAAAGAATTAGGAATAAAAACAATTGTTAGTATGAATCCAGTAATGGTGGATGGTACTGGCATGTGTGGTGCCTGCAGGCTTACCATCGGAAATGAGACAAAATTTGCTTGTGTAGACGGTCCAGAATTTGATGGTCATTTGGTTAATTTTGATGAAGCAATGAAAAGGGTGCAGATGTATAAGACCAAAGAGGGTAAAGTAGTACTGCGTGAAAAAGAAGGTGCAACACACCATCATCCAGGCTGCGAATGCCACGAGGAAAGGTAAGCGATACCGATTAGGTTTTAATATCAGTATGACAGAGGATTCTCGTGTGGAGGTATAGTATGGATGTTTTAAAGAAGGTTCCTGTTAGAGAACAGAATCCTGAAGTACGTGCAACTAATTTTGAAGAAGTGTGCTATGGATATAATTTAGAAGAAGCAATGACGGAAGCAACAAGATGTATTCAGTGCAAGAATCCAAAGTGCGTAGCAGGTTGTCCTGTTTCCATTGATATTCCGGGATTTATTAAAGAAATAACAAATAATAATATAGAAGAATCATTTAAGGTAATAAGTGAATACTCTGCATTACCAGCTGTATGTGGAAGAGTTTGCCCGCAGGAAACCCAGTGTGAGCAGAGATGTATTCGAGGTATCAAGGGAGAACCAGTATCCATTGGTAAGCTTGAGCGCTTTGTGGCAGACTGGGCAAGAGAGAATAAGATTGCTCCGGAACAACCTAAGGTTAGAAATGGTAAGAAAGTAGCTGTGATTGGGGCTGGCCCTGCAGGCTTAACCTGTGCTGGCGATCTGGCTAAGCTAGGTTATGAGGTTACTATCTTTGAGGCACTTCATGAACCAGGAGGAGTTCTGGTGTATGGTATTCCAGAATTTCGTTTGCCCAAAGAAACAGTTGTTAAGAAAGAAATTGAGAATGTAATTGCATTGGGTGTTACAATTGAAACTAACGTAATCGTAGGCAAATCAATTACCATTGATGAGCTTATGGAAGAGGAAGGTTTTCAAGCAGTATTTATTGGTTCCGGTGCAGGACTTCCAAAATTCATGGGTATTCCTGGTGAAAATGCAAATGGAGTATTTTCGGCAAATGAATATCTGACTCGAAGTAATTTGATGAAAGCTTTTGATGCTAGTTACGACACACCAATTATTGCAGGGAAAAAAGTTGCAGTCGTTGGCGGTGGTAATGTAGCTATGGATGCAGCAAGAACAGCACTACGACTTGGAGCAGAGGTATATATTGTGTACCGTAGAGGTGAAGCAGAGCTACCAGCGAGAGTGGAAGAAGTGCATCATGCAAAAGAAGAAGGAATTATTTTTAAATTACTAACAAATCCTAAGGAAATTCTGGTGAACGAGGATGGTTGGGTATCTGGAATGCGCTGTGCCCTAATGGAACTTGGAGAACCGGATGCATCGGGAAGAAGAAAGCCAATTGAGAAGAAGGATTCAGAATTCCTTCTTGAGTTAGATACAGTAATTATGTCACTAGGAACAAGCCCTAATCCGTTGATTGCATCAACGACTGGGGGACTTGAAACCAATCGGCATGGTTGCATTATTGCAGAAGAACAAACAGGTATAACATCTAAAGATGGTGTATTTGCAGGTGGGGATACAGTTACAGGAGCAGCAACGGTTATTCTTGCCATGGGAGCAGGGAAAGCGGCAGCTGTAGGAATAGATCAGTATTTAAGAAATCAGGATTAAAAAGCTAACTGAATATTTAAAACTAGATCACAGAAGAGATGCGTTATGGGGAACGTATTGGAGGACTTATGGATTATGTAATGATTTACCGATCTGTTGGAATTACTTTTATGGTAGCATCAGTTATTTTACTGACGTTGTCAATTATTAGTGCTGTTCGTCTTCAAAGAAGTAAGCGTTCAAATAAACAGATAAATCAGGAAAATCAAAGAATAAAAGAGCGTTTCCGTGAATTAGAGGAAAACTATAACACCTCAATGATTTCCTTTAATGAGTTAACGGGTAAATATGAAGAGTTAAATAAGAATAAAGAGAACATGAAAAAGCTGGCATATACGGATTATCTTACGGAACTACCGAACAGAGCAGCCTTTACGGAAATGCTTGATAACATTATGCTGACCCTACGTAGTGAAGAAACCATTGCAATACTGGATATCGATATTGATAACTTTAAGAATATTAATGATACCTTGGGACATTCCTATGGTGATGAGCTTTTAATCGACGTAACCTATCGCTTGAAACAAGTTATGGATGAAAATGACTACCTAGCTAGAATTGGTGGAGATGAATTCATTGTTCTAACGCAGAATCTTACGGATAATCTGATTTTTGAAGAAAAGATTAAGAAGATAAAAAATGTATTTAGTTATCCCTTTGTTCTTTCTACGAAAGAGTATTTTGTTACCGTGAGTATAGGTGTTGCATTTGCACCTAAGGATGGTAAGACCTCCATGGCTTTAATAAAAAATGTTGACTCTGCTATGTATGTAGCAAAAGAGAATGGGAAGAATACTCATGCATACTTTGATTATTCTTTTAATCAAAAGTTGACAGAAAAAATTGAAACACAGTCAGAACTGCGTAAAGCACTGGAGAGAGATGAATTTGAGCTGTTTTATCAGGCACAGATGAATCTTGAATCAAAGCAAGTGGTTGGTTTTGAAGCATTAATTCGATGGAACCATCCGACGAAAGGTTTAATATCACCTGTAGACTTTATTAAGATTGCAGAAGAGACAGGACTTATTGTTCCAATCGGAAAATGGGTGTTAAGAACGGCTTGTAAGCAATTAAAAGAATGGTCTGACGTATATCCTGGGATAACTATGGCTGTTAATCTATCGGCAAGGCAATTTAAGGATAGAGAATTCGTTAGACAGGTAAATGAAGTAATTGATGAAACTGGTATTGATCCCAAAAATTTGGAGCTTGAGATAACAGAAACAATAGCACTTGATGATATTGAATACACAATCGCTACAATACATGAGTTAAGAAAGCTTGGTGTAAACTTTTCATTAGATGATTTTGGAACGGGTTATTCTTCCATGAATTACTTGAAGAGGCTTCCAGTTAGTAATTTGAAAATTGATAAGAGTTTCTTAGATACCGTAATGGATGATGTGAGTGATCAGAAAATCATTCAAACAATAATTGCTCTTGCTAGAAATCTGGACCTACATGTTATTGCAGAAGGTGTTGAAAGTTCTGATCAGGAGGTATTCTTAAAGGAATCTAATTGTGATATGGCCCAAGGATTTTTATATAGTAAACCTGTACCGACTGACAAAGCTGTTCAGTTTTTAAAAAAAAATAATCTGATGTAGATACATAGGATTTTGTAGGGCTCATATTTAGCGAGTAACTAAATCCCAAGAAATTAGTAAAGGGGATACTCATTATGTTATATTCTAGAAAAACGAATGTGATATTTGGTATTCTGCAAATAATACTATATCTGGCTTTTCTTACATTAGATCTAACAGATTCAGCTCCTAATTTTTCCGTGGCAATAAAATACACAATAATTATCGTATGTTTTTGTTATGCGTTCTTTACCAAGAGCGCTAGCAGAAGCATACTTTTTTTATCAGTCCTTTTGCATAAGTTAGCGATGTTTTTCACTGTACTATCTGATTTATTCTTGCTTGTGCTTGATATTCAACTGCTAGGTATACTTACGTTTATTCTTGTTCAGATTTTTTATGGACTTCGAATCAGCATTGTGAAAAAACATGATTTAGTTAAAGAATTCACTACAAGAATAATAATACAAGCAGTACTCACATTATTTATTGCATTTATTCTTAAACAGATTAACGTTTTGATTAATCCGCTACTGGTTGCTACTATCTTTTATTTTATATATATTTTAACGAATACGATTCTAGCGATTATGGCTGTTGCAACGAGTGCGAAATATAAACGACCTAGCATGAAGCTCTTTACTATCGGCATGGTATTATTTTTGCTTTGTGATATTAATGTAGGTCTTTTTAATATGGCTTCATTTGTCACAATGCCAGAAAATATTTATGTCGTAGTGTATTCGCTTTCTTCAATCTTAATGTGGACTTTCTATGCACCGTCGCAGGTTTTACTCGCTTATAGCACTCAAGCAATTGCAAAAGAAAATGTTAACGAATCAGTGTAAAACAAAGTAAAAGGTTTATATTTCGTTAATTTGTACAAAAAATTACAATAAGTTTATGGAAAAAAATGTAATGTAAATGCTTGTCAATTGATGGCATATTTGTTACAATAATTTTTAGGTAATTTATCTTTTAGAAAAACATATACAAAACATCTTAGTTGATTAATTCTTCTTTTATCCTTATCCATGTTCGGATAAACACTCAATTTAAAATTAAATAGGAGGACTTTGCTTATGCAGCAAGTATTAAAGGAATCTGGAATTAGTTATGCCTCATTTGTTGATGATATTACCGAGATGGTAAAATGCAGACTGGGCAGGGCATACGACATTAATGTCATTAAAGTAACAAAGAACAATTCCATTGAATTGGATAGTCTGGTTATTAGGGAAAAAGGAAGAAATTTTGCACCTAATATTTATTTGCTGCCTTATTACGAGGCATTTATGGATGGAGTGAGTCTACAAGAACTGACAAATCGAATATGCTTGGCAGCTAATAATTATTCTGCTCCATTTCCAGAAAAGAATCTGGAGCTATCAACGAAAGAAATGAGAGAGAATATAGTCATTAGACTTGTTAACTATGATAAAAATAAAAAGTTATTAGAGAGTATACCATATATAAAGTTTTTGGACTTAGCAGTCATCTTTCATTGCTTAGTACATAATGTTGGCGAAGGGCTGGGTACAATACGAATTACAAACGAACATCTGGAGCTTTGTAAAATGACTGTAGAGGAGATGAAGTCTCTAGCCCTGAAGAATACAATGAAAAAATTCCCTGCAACTATTCGTTCCATGGAAGAGGTAATTGGTGAATTACTAATTGAAGAACTTACAGAACCGTCTTTGCCTAGTGATTTACAAGAAGAAATTGATCTTTTTAAACAAGAAACACGACAATTAAGAGAAGAAAATAGTATAAATATGTATATTCTTTCCAATAGCAACGGCATTAACGGAGCCACTTGTATCCTATATAAGAATGTTCTCAAGCAATTTGCAGAGCAACTTCAGTCTGATTTTTTCATACTTCCAAGCAGTATTCACGAAGTAATCTTAATTCCCTATCATAACTCTATCTCATATCAGCAACTTACTAAAATGGTACAAGAGGTAAATCTAACACAGGTTGCTGGAGATGAGGTTCTATCCGATAAAGTTTATTATTACTCCAGATCAAAGAATGTAATAACACAATAAGAGGTTAGAACGATAAGAATGTCACTCCTTCTAGTTAAAATAGATAAGATTCAGCATAATATAACATTTATTTATAAGATTTTTATTATGTTCTTATATTTTATGTTTCAATTATTTTCACAATGTGTTATAATTATGAATTGATGAATAAAAGATAAGAAGATTCTCATCAATTTGGTTATCTATGTTGATTAATTTCTTAAGCGCATTACAAATATGTTAAGTTTCTGTGGAAAAAATAGATATCATATCAGCAAATGAGGTTTTAGCTTCATGTGATATTTGCTTTGGTCACAAGAATAGTACAACAATAAGCTGCAGATGAAAACTTGTATACAAGTGTAATTGTTTTATTTACGCGAATGCAAAGTGAAATATTTAACAAAGCAATACTTTGTTAAATACGAACGCACCCGCGTTAACTGGAAGTAACACGCCGTGCGTGTTTTTTCCAGTTTTAACAATAGCTTTTCGTTTGCTCATGTGCAAAATATCATAGAAACCAGTTAAATTTTAAGGAGGACATTTCAATGGCAAGGAAAATGAAAACAATGGATGGTAATACCGCGGCAGCTCATGTCTCTTATGCGTATACCGACGTTGCAGCGATCTACCCAATTACTCCTAGCTCTGTTATGGCTGAAGTAACCGACAAGTGGTCAGCTGACGGAAGAAATAATATCTTCGGACAACAGGTTAAAGTAGTTGAGATGCAGTCAGAAGCAGGAGCAGCAGGTACTGTTCATGGCTCTTTAGCAGCCGGTGCTTTAACAACAACTTTCACAGCATCCCAAGGTTTACTGCTAATGATTCCCAATATGTATAAGATGGCAGGTGAGTTACTTCCAGCAGTTATCAATGTATCTGCTCGTGCTGTAGCAAGCCATGCATTATCAATCTTTGGCGATCATTCCGACATCTATGCATGTCGTCAGACAGGCTTTGCATTACTAGCAAGCACCAACCCACAGGAAGTTATGGATTTAGGTGCAGTTGCGCATCTCGCAGCAATTAAAGGAAGAGTACCGTTTTTACACTTCTTTGATGGATTTAGAACTTCCCATGAAATTCAGAAAATAGAAGCTTGGGATTACGAAGATCTTAAGGAAATGGCAGACTTGGATGCAGTTGATGCATTCCGTCGTAACGCTCTTAGTCCTGAACATCCTGTACTTAGAGGTTCTGCACAGAACCCTGACGTATTCTTCCAGGCAAGAGAAGCTTGCAATACATACTATGATGCAGTACCTGGTATCGTTGAAGAATACATGGACAAGGTAAATGCTAAATTAGGAACAGATTACAAGTTATTTAACTACTATGGCGCTGCTGATGCTGACCATGTTATTGTAGCTATGGGATCTGTTAATGATACTATTGAAGAAACTATTGACTTCTTAAATGCAAATGGTGCTAAAGTAGGTCTTGTAAAAGTTCGTTTATACCGTCCTTTCAGTGCAAAACACTTAGTTGATGCTATTCCTGCATCCGTTAAGAAGATTACTGTACTTGATAGAACGAAGGAGCCAGGTGCTCTTGGTGAACCTTTATATCTTGATGTTGTTACAGCATTAAGAGATACTCAGTTCCATAATATCCCAGTATTCAATGGCCGTTATGGTTTGGGTTCCAAGAATACAACTCCTGCACAGATTATTGCAGTATATAAGAATACAGAGAAGAAGACCTTCACCATCGGTATTAAAGATGATGTTACTAATTTATCTCTTGATATTAATGAAAATCCTAACACAACACCAGAAGGTACCATTAGCTGTAAGTTCTGGGGTCTTGGTGCAGATGGTACTGTAGGTGCTAATAAGAACTCCATTAAGATTATTGGTGATCATACCAGTATGTATGCACAGGCATATTTCGATTATGATTCCAAGAAGTCTGGTGGTGTTACCATGTCTCATTTAAGATTTGGTAAGAAACCAATTAAGTCAACCTACTTAATCACAGAAGCTAATTTTGTTGCTTGTCACAATCCTTCCTATGTTAGAAAATATAACATGGTTCAGGAATTAAAGGATGGCGGTACTTTCTTACTTAACTGTGGTTGGGATATGGAAGAAATCGAAAGACAGTTACCTGGTCAGGTTAAGCGTTATATCGCAGATCATAGCATTAAGTTCTATACCATTGATGGTATCAGCATTGGTAAAGAAATCGGCTTAGGTGGACGTATCAATACGATTCTTCAGGCGGCATTCTTCAAATTGGCTAATATTATTCCAGTTGATGAAGCTGTTAAATATATGAAAGACGCAGCTACTGCTTCTTACAGCAAGAAGGGTGAAGCGGTTGTTGCAATGAACCATGAAGCAATTGATCGTGGTTTAACAGGTATTAAGGAAATCGTTGTTCCAGAGAGCTGGAAGAGCTCTGCTGACGAAGAAATTCATAATAAGGTAAGCGGAGATAGAAAAGATGTTGTTGATTTCGTTAACAACGTACTTACTCCTATCAATGCACAGTTAGGTAATGATTTACCAGTATCTACATTCCTTGCAGAAGCTAACGGTACATTACCACAAGGTTCTTCCGCATTTGAAAAACGTGGTATCGCTGTGGATGTTCCTACCTGGCAGCCAGAGAACTGTATTCAGTGTAACTTCTGTTCCTATGTATGTCCTCATGCAGTTATCCGTCCGGTAGCGATGACAGCGGAAGAGGCAGCTAATGCACCAGAAGGAATGAAGAAGGTTCCTATGACAGGTGTTCCAGGTATGGAATTTGCAATTAACGTATCCGTACTTGACTGTACAGGTTGCGGTTCTTGTGCAAATGTATGTCCTGGTAAGAAGGGCAACAAAGCTCTTGTCATGAATCCACTTGAATCACAGTTAAGTGAGCAGAACAACTTTGACTATGCATTTAAGTTAGAAGAAAAACCTGAAGTTGCAGAGAAATTCAAAGATGTTACTGTTAAGGGCAGCCAGTTCAAACAGCCTCTTCTTGAGTTCTCCGGCGCTTGTGCAGGTTGTGGTGAGACACCTTATGCGAAGTTAGTAACACAGTTATTTGGTGATAGAATGTTCATCGCTAATGCAACAGGTTGCTCTTCCATCTGGGGTGGATCAATGCCTTCTACACCTTACACTGTAAACAAGAAGGGACAGGGTCCTGCATGGGCTAACTCCTTATTCGAAGATAATGCAGAGTATGGTTATGGTATGGCACTTGCTCAACAGGCATTAAGAGATAGATTAAAAGGTAAAGTAGAAGCTTTAGCAGCATCCACAAGCAGTGAAGATGTGAAAGAAGCAGCTGCAAGATATATTTCAACATATGAAGTAGGTCGTGAGAATTCTGGTGCAACTAGTGCATTAGTTAGAGCATTAGAAACTGTTGATAGCGGTGAAGCTAAGGATATCTTAAAGGATAAAGATTTCTTATCCAAGAAGTCACAGTGGATCTTTGGTGGTGATGGTTGGGCATATGATATCGGTTTCGGTGGTTTAGATCACGTTATCGCAAGTGGCCAGGATGTTAACATCTTAGTATTCGATACAGAAATCTATTCTAATACAGGCGGTCAGTCTTCAAAAGCTACTCCTACCGGTGCTATTGCGCAGTTTGCTGCAGCTGGTAAAGAAGTTAAGAAGAAGGATTTAGCAGCGATTGCAATGAGCTATGGTTATGTATATGTAGCACAGGTTTCCATGGGTGCAGATTACAACCAGACCTTAAAAGCTCTGATCGAAGCAGAAAGCTACAATGGACCTTCCATCGTTATCGCTTATGCTCCTTGTATCAGCCATGGTATCAAGGGTGGTATGGGATTATCCCAGACTGAAGCTAAGAATGCTGTATTATCTGGATACTGGAATATGTTCCGTTTCGATCCACGCGTTGGCAACGAAGGAAAGAATCCATTCCAGTTAGATAGCAAGGCTCCTACCGCAAGCTATCAGGATTTCATTAAGAATGAGGTTCGTTACTCTTCCTTAATTCGTCAAAATCCTGAAAGAGCAGAAGAGTTATTTGCAAATGCTGAAAAGAGTGCAGCAGCTAAGTACAATCACTTAGTTAAACTTGCTTCTCTCTATGATACAGTTGCTGAATAATAAGATAAGCTAAAATAAATAAGAACTAATATAGGCTCGGTATATGAACATATACTGAGCCTATTAAAAAGGAATGAATCAATTTTGACTTCATTCCTTTTTTGATTGACGTTTTAAAAATTATTGGAAATAAAAGATATGGTTTATATTGAAGAAAACCTTATTCTAAGTCTTGAATATTCATTTTTTCCAGGTTTCTTTTTCGAGATGCATTTCCCCTATAACTCCAATAAATAGCTCCCAATATTAATGTTGGAATATTTAAAATAATTAAAGGTGTTGCAATTAACTTACAGACTTCCCAAGTGGTCATATTATCAACTATGTGAATTGAAAATACATTAAGTAATGAATAGGCAAAAGAAATGAACGGTAGAATTAGCCCGAGTATTTTATTTTCTTTTTTTGCAAGAAAGACTTGCAGCCAAATTATGCCAGCCACAAATATAATTACTATCAGTAAGTTTATTGGTGCTCTCATTTTATTCATTCTCCTTTTTTGATTTTCTGTATTCAACCATCAATATTTTCGCAGTATCAAAGTCAATTTTTTCATTTAAAGCCAATCTCTTAATTAATGCAATATACGGCTCGTTATTAGTGTCCTCATTAATTTGAATTTTTTGAATAAGCCGGTCTAAACGCAACCTCACTGTAGGATAGGTAACACCATATTGATTGGATACCTCTTTTAAGGAACCGGATGCCAGTAAAAATTTTTTGATAAAAACAATATCCTCATCTTCAAGGTTTACCATCCAATCCGGTACAATTTCTATTGCCATAAGACTAACCTCCTTTAATAAAATTAAGTATATGCTTTAATATTATTAAAGTCAATGATAATATTAAACTTTAATATTTGTGGATTGTTGTGCTTTGATATTATCTTTTTTCTTTCTATGTTAATGTTTAATAATGGAAAAATCTCTTTCTATACACAAGGAGCATAAAAAAAGAATGAAACATATAAATGGTTTCATTCCTTTTCTCATGAAAATTAAATTATATACAGTTTCTGCAATGAGCTTTTATTAATGCCTTAACGTACAGGAAAGGTGCCAGGAGCTGGTCTAGGGAAAAGAATTGGTTCTATATCGGGATCAACGTCAGGCTCAAGCTCTAATTTTTGTTCTTGATTGAGGTTGGTTTCGGGCCCTTTTGCTTCTTGAATTAGGGCTTCTTTAATACGTATTGTCGATAAAGTACTGGCAAGCTCCCCAAAGACTGCAGTGATTAAGGTCAGTTCCTCTGGTGGAACTGACTTTGCTATTGTTATAGCCACAGCAGTTATCATTGATACAAGTTCACACGAATTCATAAAAAATCACCTCTATCAAAATATATGTGGATATACTTGTTTGATATCCATTATATTTTGATAGAGGTGATATGAGATACACCTGACTGGATTTGAACCGGCGGCCTTTCGCTCCGGAGGCGAACGCTCTATCCACTGAGCTACAGGTGCATAGTACAAAAAAGCGAAACATCGCTTTTTCGGACTATGTTATTATATAATAATAAATTTGCAAAGTAAAGCAACATTTGCTCTTATAAAGGTCTAAAAATGTATTACTTTAAATAAGAGGTGAAGATGATTTCATAGGAGTATGGGCAATTAATTATTCCGTTAACTTCTTATTTAAATATCTCTTTTTATATTTAATACGCGCAAAACTAGTAATCTTATTTAATATAGTATAGTTCGCAACTCCACCAACAGCTCCGACAATTGGTATACCTTGAATGAACTTCGTGGTTAACATAGCATCTGATAATACTTCAGAGGTGGATTTCATTTGAGCGGTAAGGTCAACCTCTTTCATTAAATTATGATCTAATAATGTGCCTAGCTTTTCTAACTCTTCATCATTTTTTTTCTGCTCTTCACCCTTAGACATTGCACTGCTAATTAAAAGCAGAATATACGTCTTTTCCTGATCAGAGGTATAATCAAAGCCATAGCTAAGTGCAACTTCATAGATTGTCTTTAAAATTACAGATATAAACAATGGAATGTCTGGGAGACCGACACCGAGCACACCGAGGATGCCCCCTTCTAAGGCGGATAACGAGGTGTTTACTAGTTGTGATTTAGAGGCTTGCTTATCAAGACGCTTCATGTGTCTCTTTGATGTGTGTTTATCCACAGCGTAGTCGTTTACGTCAAAATCAACTTGGAGCTTATCTTTATCATAGGTTTTTTCAATGTAGGGACTTCCTTTTTCAAAAACTAACTGAAAACCTTTATAAAATGCAGTATTTAAAGTGGTGCGTAATTTATCAGGAATCTTACTCTGTATTTTTTCCAATAAAGGATCAATGGTGTTTTTTTTCAATGAACTTTCTGGCTCTGTAAACAACTTTTGTTCTTTTGCTTTTAAATGAAGCATATGTTGTTCTAATATATTCTTCATAGGAACACGCCCTCCTTATATGTTTTATATTCCCATTATACATTTTTCTAATTCTTTTGTATAATTAAAATATAATGAAAATTGTAGCCTGAATTTAATCAACAAGTTGTTCTCCTTTCATTTGGTTAAAAGGGTACTTTCTTGTAGAATTTTAGAAAATGTTACGAAATTGTTACATAGTGTTACAAAAAGATGAAATATTTAAGTTGCTTTTTTGATCAACCTCTGATAAAATAAGCATAGTGATTTTTGTTATGGACACACTTTGCAAATATTGTGCCTTGGGCCGAAAGTTTGCAAGTTACTAGAAAGGCATGGTTTTTTACATGAAACTTAAGTATAAAAAAATTATTTTATTGACAACAATGAGTACTATGGGTATTGGCTTATTAACTATTTCTCTTAGTCATGATAAGACAACAGCAGAAGATAATTCTGGTGTAACGGCTACTATGAAAACCGAGGCTTTTGATGTGGACGCTGAAAGTGAAGATGAGAGCGTACAGGTTTTAGGTGTTGCTGATGCAACAAGTGCAGCGATAGCTACTCCAACACTGGAACCTACCCCTACACCACTTCCAATATATCCAATTGAAGAGGAAGGGTATCCTAAGATTGAAAAACTAGTAAAAGAATATTATACAGCTAAAAATAATCGTGATGTTGAAGCCCTTAAAGCATTATCAAGTGATCCTTCGGCTGTAGAAAGCCAGGAAGAACTTCAGCAGAAGACCGAATATATTGAGAACTATCTTGATGTTAAAGCATATGTTCAGAAAAGCTTTAAGGAAGGCACTTATATAGTATATGCTTATCATGAAATTAAATTTACTGGCATAAACACAACTGCACCAGGTCTTTCAAAATTCCTTGTAATAACAGATGAGAATAACGAACTTAAATTCTTCTCCGGAACAATGGATGAGGAAATGCAAACGTATTATAATGAACGCAGTAATGATGAAGATGTGGTAGCATTAATGAATTTAACCAATGAGAAGAGCCAGAAAGCAATGGATAAGGATGAAGATCTTAAGAACTTCTGGAATAGTGTAGCTGAAATGGCGAATAGCAAGCAGAGTCAAGAAGAATCAAAAAAAGACTAATTGGAATAATTTAAATCGAACTCCTTATACTAATTAAAAAGTATAAGGAGTATTTTTATGATTGGAAACGTGGATTTAGATTTATTAGAGAAAACATACCAGAATGCTTCCATTGGAATTACTGCTCTTAAAGCTGTAATGGACAAAGTGGAAAATCGAGAAATGAATAAGGAATTACACCAACAACTTAGGGACTATCGCGAGATAGCCAATAAATCCAAAGAACAGCTTATAGCAAATGGAACAAAGGTGAAAGAGCAATCCTTTTATACAAGAAGTATTATGAAGGGAAATGTAAAATTAAATATTCTGATGAGACCAACGGACAGTAGCATCGCACAAATGGTAATTCAGGGCAGTACTATGGGTGTAACACAGATGACAAAATTAATCCATGCAAAGAAAAATGCGGATGGAGTAAGCACGGATATTGCTAAAGATTTTGTTAAAAAAGAAGAGAAAAATATTGAAACTATGAAAAAGTACCTTTAAGCTAGATAAAGGTAGATAATGTATGTGTATAAAGCCGTGATAAGTGTACTCATAAAATATACGTTTTCTTATTCTGCTGTAACGAGTTAAATATCGCTACAGCAGTTTTTATCTGCTAATAAGCCTAGGAAAAACAAGTGGACTCCCATTATAAAATCAAGTATAATGAATAATTGAAACATATGGCAAAAGGTCATATTGGTATGGAAAGGCAAGGTAACCTATGGCAAAGAGAACGAAACGATTAACCTCTCAAGGGGAAGAGAAAGAGGAAATCAGAATTAATAAATTTCTAAGTGAAGCAGGGGTATGCTCAAGAAGAGAAGCAGATCGCTACCTTACTGAGGGAAAAATTAAAATAGATGGAATTGTTGCACAAATGGGTTCAAAAGTAACAAAGAATAGTATGGTTACTTTCTGTGATAAACCTGTAAAGAGGGAAGAAAAACTGGTTCTAATTGCATTTAATAAACCAGAGGGAATTGTTTGTACCACGGACCCTAAGGAACCGAACAATATTGTTGATTTTATTAAATATGGAATGAGAATTTACCCGATTGGCCGTTTGGACAAAGACTCGGAAGGATTAATTTTATTAACCAATGACGGTAATATTGTAAATAAGATATTACGTGCAGAAAACAATCACGAAAAAGAATATATTGTCAGAGTTAATAAAGAGATAACGGCTGATTTTATCAAGAGAATGTCACAGGGAGTACCAATTCTTAATAAAGTAACGAATCCCTGTAAGGTGACTCAAATCGATCGTTTTACCTTTAATATTGTATTGACCCAAGGTTTAAACAGGCAAATTAGACGAATGTGTGAGCATTTGGAATATCGTGTAGTTGCATTACAAAGGATTCGAATTATGAACATACAACTTGGTAGATTAAAACCGGGAGATTATCGTAATGTAACAGAAAAAGAAATTGAAGAACTTAATCGTTCCTTCTATAAATAGACACCAGGTGTCTACCTTCTATATTAAACTTCATATATCAAAGTGAGAAAGGGTTATTTATATGGATATTAAGCAGGAAATAGAGTCACTACGAGAACAGATAAAATACCACAATGACCGCTATTACAATCAGGATGATCCGGAAATCTCAGATTATGAGTATGATCAATTGTCAATTAAACTGCGTAAGTTGGAACAAGAATATCCACAGTATGCAGAGGAGGATTCACCGACACAGAAAGTTGGTGGGGTAGCCAAAAGAGAAGCAGGCGTACTTATTAAGCATAGAGTACCAATGTTAAGTCTACAGGATGTGTTTGATAAAGAAGAAGTTATTTCATTTGTAGATAAAGTGAAAAGAGAGCGCCCTGAGACTAGATTTGTTGTTGAGAAAAAGATAGATGGACTTTCAGTTGCTCTACGTTATGTGGAGGGTGAACTATCTGTAGCAATTACCAGAGGTGATGGAATAAGTCAGGGTGAAGATGTTACAGAAAACGTCAAGATGATTAAGGATGTTGTACTTAAACTTAAAAATCCAGTTCCTTACCTTGAAATTCGTGGTGAAGTTTATATGAAGAATGCAGACTTTGAAGCAGTGAATGAAAAGCTTGAGGCAGCTGGTAAAAAACTTTTTGCAAACCCCAGAAACTGTTCGGCTGGAACACTACGTCAACTAGATCCTCAAGTGGTAAAGGAAAGAAAGCTTTCTTTGTTTGTATTTAATGTTCAAGAGGTACAAGGGATAAACTTCGCTTCTCACTCTGAGAGTCTGGAATGGTTAAGTAAACAAGGTATCAAAGTCATTGAGGATTACAAACTATGTCATACTTCAGACGAGGTGTGGGAGGCGATTACTGAAATAGGGGAATCCAGAGGTAAACTCCCATTTGATATAGACGGTGCTGTTGCTAAGGTAGATAATTTAAATGACCGTGAATTTTTCGGTGCTACTTCAAAAGTACCTAGATGGGCAATTGCCTACAAATATCCTCCGGAAGAAAAAGAAACAGTTGTTAAGGATATTCGACTTTCGGTAGGAAGAACTGGACGAATTACACCGACAGCCATCTTTGAGCCAATTAGATTATGCGGAACTAATGTGGAACGTGCGACCCTTCACAATCAGGACCGTATTAATGAGTTAGATATACGTATTGGAGATACAGTTGTAGTTCGAAAAGCAGGCGAAATAATTCCTGAAATTTTATCCGTTGTAAAAGAGAAAAGACCTTCCGGCACAGAACCATATATTATCACTACAACCTGCCCGAGTTGTCAGGAACCGACGTCTAGAGACGAGAATTCTGCGGACACCAGATGTACCAATATTAATTGTCCAGCACAATTGGAACAGCATATTATGAACTTTGTTGGTCGAGGTGCAATGGATATTAAGGGATTTGGTGAGGCGTATGTTATCTCCTTAATAAGAGAGGGCTATTTAAAGGACATATCTGATATTTATTATTTGCATAATTATCGGGACGAATTAATAGAAAAAGGCCTTATTGGAAAAGAAAAAAACACGGATAAGCTATTAAAAGCAATCGAAGATAGTAAGAATAATGATATTGATCGATTAATTACCGGTTTGGGAATTAAGAACATTGGAAAACAAGCTGGGGCAGAACTAAAAAAACAATTTAAATCCATTACACAACTTGCAGCAGCAACCTATGAAGAGCTAGTAGCAATCAAAGATGTTGGAACCATCAGTGCTTCCGCTATCGTAGAGTTCTTTTCGAGCGATGCAAATAAAGCCGTATTAGATCGTTTAGAGAAAGCAGGAATGAACTTCTATTCCCAGCAACAAGAAACACAGGACCAACGACTAGTGGATAAAACCTTTGTTATAACTGGAACCTTACCCAATATGGGAAGATCAGAAATGGAAGAACTAGTAAAGAGCTATGGAGGTAAGGTATCCGGCAGTGTTTCTAAGAAAACGAATTATTTAATTGCAGGAGAAAATGCTGGCAGCAAACTAACGAAAGCACAAGAGTTAGGGGTGCAGATACTAACGGAAGAAGAGATATTGGTGATGTTACTATAACTACATTTGTTTTCTGTAAGTTGATTGCTTATTAACGTTATTGCAATTGGAAAATAACGGTTTACACCTGCATTGCTGGTTGATTTCTTCCATAAACCATGTTAAGATGGAATAATACTGAAAAATTATAGAAAATGGTGATTGATTATGCCGATAAAAATACAGAGTGAACTTCCGGCAAAAAAAATATTAGAAGATGAGAATATCTTCATTATGGATGAAACCAGAGCGAGGCATCAGGATATTCGACCTTTGCAAATCGCTATTTTAAATCTTATGCCTGTAAAAGAGGATACTGAGGTTCAGTTGCTTCGAAGCTTGTCTAATACTCCGCTTCAAGTGGATGTAACCTTTCTTACAACTGGGACCTATGTTGGGTCTCATACCCCGACCAGTCATTTGGATCAGTTTTATCAGACCTATGAAGATGTGAAAGACCGAAGATTCGACGGTTTAATCATTACCGGTGCCCCAGTCGAGTTAATGGAATTTGAAGAGGTTACCTATTGGGATGAATTAGTTAAAATAATGGAATGGTCAAAATATAATGTAACTTCAACTCTTCACATCTGTTGGGGAGGACAAGCTGGACTATACTATCATTTTGGAATTCAAAAGACAACTTTAGATAATAAAATGTTTGGAATCTTTGAACATAAGGTACTTGAGCGGCGTGTACCATTTGTCAGAGGCTTTGACGACGTGTTTTATGCACCACATTCCAGACATACAACAGTTTCCAGAGAAGACATCCTTAAATGCCAGGATCTTGTTATTTTAGCTGAATCTGAAGAAGCTGGAGTATTTATTGTGATGGCGAAAAACGCTTCCCAGATTTTTGTAATGGGTCATCCGGAATATGATAGAGTTTCTCTTGATAAGGAATATAAAAGGGATGTTGCAAAGGGATTGGAAATTGCAGTACCACAGAATTACTACCCTGAAAATCAGCCTGGGCAAAGACCTAATCTCGTTTGGAGAGCACATGCGAATGCAATGTATACGAACTGGCTCAATTATTATGTATATCAGGAGACTCCGTATATTTTGTAGTTATCCTAGTAGAAGGGGATTGGTGTCCTTTCAATGAATACAAGGAAAAGGCAGTAATTAAATGTCGATATGATTAGACCTCTTGTATGTTCATAATGCAAATTTGCATGTTATAAGATAGGGGATAAGATGATGAAACTGATCAGCGATTTACAGAGGGATCCCACACTATTGCTGACACTTGTGATATTTCTCATAAGTATTTGTATAATTGTATTCGTTATTATATTACTTTACAGACTTGAAAGCGAAAAACGAGTGACCAGGGCGATGTTAGAGTTAAAGAAAATAACGAACAGCATTCGTGCGGGTTTAGTTCATTTTATATTTGAAGAAGAAGGTAGAATTCTTTATGCCAGCAAGGGTTTTTATGATATTCTTGGATATGATAAAACCATTGTTAAGAGTGAAAATAAGACGACTATTTTTGATTTTATTGCCTCTGATCATAATGAATTTGTAAAGAATGTTGAGCTGCAGTTGAAGCAGGATACCATCAAATGTGAAGTTCAGATGCTGACAAAAGAAGGTAACAGGCTTAACATGCTAATGAACGGTAATAGTACAATGGGTAAGGATGGAAGACATACCTTATCCGTAGTTTTTGTTGATATAAGTGAGCAAAAAGAGATGCAAAATCTCATTCTACTCGAAGGCGAACGTTATCGGGTAGCGACTGAATTGTCAAAGGATATTCTTTTTGAATACCATATTAAATTGGATCAAATGGTCTATACTGAAAAATATAGGGACATGTTCGGTGTTTCTCCAGTTATTCAGAATTATCTTACGAGCTGTGAAAACCGTAGAGATATGGTGCATCCTGATGATTGGGGTATTTATTTAGAATTATGCCAGGAATTACCTACTGGCTCAAGCTTAATCGAGTCACAGTTTCGTATTAAAAATATCCTGGGCGAATATATATGGTGTCAGATCATGGGTAAAACAATCTATGACGATTTTAAGAAACCAATCAGAGTCATTGGGAAAATAGTAAATGTGGATTCCCAAAAACGTGAACTGGAAGCACTGGAGTACCGTGCAACCAGAGACCCTCTGACTGGTGTCTATAATAAAGAGGTTACAATTAAGAAGATTGATAAATTTATTTCGGGTAACCCTGGCGGCATACATATGCTGATGTTTGTAGATTTTGATGACTTTAAAAGCATAAATGATACCTATGGACATCTACGTGGAGATAGAGTTCTCATCTATGTGATTAGTCAAATCAAAGAGGTTTTCTCGGATGGTGAGATTATTGGTCGTATTGGTGGAGATGAATTTATAGTTTTTGCAGGTAATGTAAGTAACATTGATGAAGTTATAAAGAAAGCTGAAATTCTAAAAAAAGAACTTAATACAACTTATAGGTTTGATGATTATGCAATAGATATATCAGGTAGCATTGGAATTGCATTATTTCCGGAAACTGGTAACAATTGCGAACAGTTAATGGATCATGCAGATAAAGCACTGTATCAAGCCAAGGAACAGGGGAAAAGAGATTATAAGTTATATAGCTCTGTATCTATTTGATGTCCTTTTTTGAGATAGCCCCGGTAATCAATAATAAAATAACGCTAATGACGCATAGCAACATGCAAAAGGTGAGTAAGTAAATCACCCCGCTGATGTGCGTCATTTTTTGTATGTAATCATAGCAGGCTTTCACCATAAAGGAGGATGCGGCCACGATAATTGCTGGTTTGATAAGTGAATTAATACTATCTAAATCAAAGTGTACCAGTCGGACCACAGCCATCATATCTAGGCCTGTAACAATTAATTGGCCAATAAGTAGGGCGATAAGATAACCAGTAATTCCGTGTGATGGAATCAGGAACACAATCAGTCCAATTTTGCATAGAGTTGCAACAACGGAATTAATAAAGGGTACATGTGCTTTACCCAGACCGTTAATTATACTGGTAAGTGTAGTTGCTAAATACAGGAAGGGACATAACCATGCCAGGATGACTAGATAAGCTCCTGCAGATTTATTGTTAAAAACTGTATCACCCAAATCCTGACCGAAAACAATGAATAAACCAGTACTTATAATACCAATGATTAGACTGTACTTAATTGAGATTGCAGTAGTTCGGCCAATTAGCTTTTCGTTATTAATAGCTTGAGCTTCTGAGATAGTAGGTAACAGCAGAACGGACAGAGCATTGGTAATTGCAGTTGGAAACATGATAAAAGGGATGGACATTCCATTTAAAACACCGAATATAACCAGAGATTCTTGAGGTGATAACCCATACCGCCGAAGCATGGTTGGTATCATAATGGCCTCGATGCTATGTAAAATGCTTAGTAAAAGTCTGTTTGCTGAGAGTGGTACACTTTGACTTAACATATTACGAATAATGGTTCTTCGTCTATTCGGCTTTGCATTCGCATCGGGTCCAAGTGGGATTAATTCGGAAGGTGACTTAGTTAAAAACATGGAAAAAATATTATAGGCACAGGAGACCACTTCACCGATCACTAAGCCGATAACAGCATACTCACAGGTAACTCTCATGTCTCCATTTCCAGCATACAATGCCATTACATAAACAGCAAATACCCTTACTACCTGTTCCAACAATTGTGTGAAAGCAGGAACGCCTGCACTTTTAAGACCATAATAATATCCGTTAATACAAGCGGTGATGCCACAGAACGGGAAAACAATGGACATAATTCGTAACGAATCGGCACTTCTTATTTCAAGCAGGAACCGGTAGGCAATAAAATCAGCATTTATATATACAAGAAGTGAAAGAAAGGCAGCTAAGGACACAGAGAGGATAAGTCCCACTCTAAGTATCTTTGTTACATTTTTGGGATTACGTTTTCCTATTTCTGCAGCAACTAAGCTGGAGATGGATGTTTGTATCCCCATAGCATAAACCGTATAACATATTCCATACACGGGAAAGATTAATTGATAAATGCCAAGTAACTCGGCATCCATAGTATTTGATAAAAATATTCTATAAAAAAAACCGATAAATCTGGTGACAAAACCTGCAAATGTTAAAATTAAGGTTCCTTTAACAATGTTATTTCTTCTCATCTTTCTTGCTTGTTGTGCACTAATTACCATTTGTTCCATACGCTTGATCCTTGTTTATTCTACTCTATGTATATATATTGTCTGTTTTAAAAACTTATGTTAGGGAATAAGGATTGTTATATTCCTAAATCAATGAAAGGATGGGAATAGTAAAAATAGAATTAAGTAGAAATTCTATTGACACAATATAGACAAAGTGCTATATTTAAATCCAAGTATTTTGATAGGAAATAAAATAGTAGGAATTAAAATAGCATGATTTAAGAAATAATATTATGATAAGGTAAAGCCTTAATAAGGCGGAATGGAGGTTATTATGAAGCTATCTACCAAAGGTAGATACGGATTAAGCGCGATACTTGACCTTGCAGTCCATGAAGAAGAGGAAGCAGTAGCTTTAAGCCAGATAGCAGATCGTCAGGATATATCAATTAATTATTTGGAGCAATTAATTGCCAAGTTAAAAAAAGCTGGTATTGTCCATAGTATTAGAGGCGCTCAAGGTGGATATAAGCTTGCCAGGCCGCCAGAGAATATATCCGTTGGTGATATTTTAAGGGCACTGGAAGGAGATTTAAGTCCGGTAGATTGTTGTGTAATTAACAATGAGGAAAGTAACTGCAGTGGCTCGGATTCCTGTGTAACAAAATATGTTTGGAAGCGTATTAGTGATAGTATAAATGGTGCTGTTGATGGTATTATGCTGTCGGATCTTGTTGCGGAAAGCAAGAAAGTTCAACCATCCAAAATAGAAGGAGACCCGAAAGCAAAGCAGACCTGCGGAATGTAAGAGATAGATAATAAAATAAGCAAAGATAAGTCATAATTATAATTATAAATTAGGAGATGGCAACATGGAGAAGAAGATATATCTTGACAATGCAGCAACTACAAAAACAAGGCCTGAGGTAGTTGAAACGATGCTCCCTTACTTTACAGAGTTGTATGGTAATCCATCAAGTGTATATGAATTTGCAGCACAGAATAAAAAAGCAGTGGATGATGCGAGAGCAAAAATTGCCAATGTAATTGGTGCTGATACTTCAGAAATATATTTTACAGCTGGTGGTACTGAATCAGATAACTGGGCAATTAAAGCGGTAGTTGAGGCCTATGCAGCTAAGGGAAATCATATCATAACCACAAAATTTGAGCATCATGCGATTTTACACACTTGTGAATATATGGAGAAGCATGGTATCGATGTTACCTATGTGGATGTAGATGAGTATGGTATTGTTAAGTTAGATCAGTTGGAACAGGCGATTCGCCCGACAACCATATTGATATCTGTCATGTTTGCAAATAATGAAATTGGTACAATCCAGCCAATTAAAGAGATTGGTGAGATAGCAAAGAAACATGATGTGTTGTTCCATACGGATGCAGTACAAGCTTTTGGTCAGGTGCCAATAGATGTAAATGAAATGAATATTAGCATGCTAAGTGCAAGCGCTCATAAATTAAATGGTCCAAAAGGCATTGGTCTTCTCTATATAAGAAAGGGTGTAAAAATCCGCTCCTATGTTCATGGCGGTGCACAGGAGAGACAGCGAAGAGCTGGAACAGAGAATGTACCAGGTATTGTTGGATTTGGTAAAGCAGCTGAAATTGCTTTAACAACCATGGAAGAAAGAGCAAACAAAGAGAGAAAGCTTAGAGATTTATTAATTACTAGAGTTCTTGATGAAATCCCTTATGTGCGTGTAAATGGTGACAAAACAAGAAGACTTCCCAATAATATTAATTTTAGCTTCCAGTTCATTGAAGGTGAATCCCTATTGATCATGCTTGATATGAACAATATCTGTGCGTCTAGTGGCTCTGCGTGTACCTCGGGTTCTTTAGATCCTTCCCACGTACTTCTGGCGATAGGTTTGCCCCATGAAATCGCACATGGTTCCTTGCGTCTAACCTTAAGTGATGAAAACACAGAGGAAGAAATTAATTATACAGTTGATAGAATTAAAGAAATTGTTACGAAACTTCGTAACATGTCTCCACTTTATGAGGATTTTGTTAAGAAGAGATAGGATTACTGAGCTAAAATACTGATTGTTGATATACAGAAATATTGGAGGAAGAATTATGTATACAGAAAAAGTTATGGATCATTTTACAAACCCTAGAAATGTAGGGGAAATCGAGAACGCAAGCGGCGTTGGTACCGTTGGCAATGCAAAATGCGGTGATATCATGAGAATTTATCTTGATATAGATGAAGTTGGTATTATAAATGATGTTAAATTTAAAACCTTTGGCTGTGGAGCAGCGGTAGCAACCAGTAGTATGGCGACTGAGCTTGTAAAAGGTAAGACCGTTGAAGAAGCTTTAATGGTAACAAATAAAGCGGTTATGGAAGCGCTTGATGGCCTTCCGCCCGTTAAGGTACATTGTTCTTTACTCGCAGAGGAAGCAATCCATGCTGCTCTCTGGGATTATGCTGAAAGAAAAGGAATTAAAATAGAAGGCTTACAAAAGCCAAAGTCCGATATACATGAGGAAGAGGAGACAATAGAGTATTAATAGTATTGCTTCGAGGTCCGATTACCTTTGACGAATATAGTATGGATAGAATATACTCATATTTTTCGAGATTACTTGTTGTTGCTGTGATATTATTCATTGAAGCAATTATTCAGAAAGAGAGTTTCGTAAGTAAAGAACTTTCTTAAATTTAACAACTTAGATTATAATGGAGAAATGCATGGAAAAAGTAGTAGTGGGTATGTCTGGTGGAGTAGATTCTTCCGTAGCGGCATATCTGTTAAAAGAACAGGGATATGATGTTATCGGCATTACCATGCAGATATGGCAGGACGAGGATGTCTGTTCCATGGAAGAAAAGGGTGGATGTTGCGGACTTAGTGCGGTTGAAGACGCAAGAAGAGTGGCATCAGCTCTAGACATTCCCTATTATGTAATGAATTTTAAAAATGAATTTAAAGAAAATGTGATAGATTATTTTGTAGCGGAATACCTGCAGGCAAGAACACCAAATCCTTGTATCGCTTGTAACCGCTATGTGAAATGGGAATCTTTACTTAAGAGGTCCTTAGATATTGGTGCAGATTATATTGCTACTGGTCATTATTCCAGTATAGCAAAATTACCGAATGGTAGATTTGCTATTAAAAAATCGGTAACTCAGGCAAAGGATCAGACCTATGCTTTATATAATTTGACCCAGCATCAGCTTTCACATACCATAATGCCAGTAGGCGAATACACCAAGGATAAGATTAGAGAGATAGCACTTTCTCTTAACCTTCCCATAGCAAATAAACCGGATAGTCAGGAAATCTGTTTTATTCCGGATCAAAACTATGCAGGATTCATTACCGAGTACTTAAAAGAAAAAAATCAGTTACTGGATTCGTCCCTACAGACGGGTGGTCTAGTACCAGGTAATTATTTGAATACCGCCGGAGAAATCATTGGTAAGCATCGTGGGTTAGTTCACTATACAGTTGGGCAGAGAAAAGGACTCGGCATTGCAATGGGACAACCTATGTTTGTTGTGGAATTAAAGCCAGAGACAAATGAGGTGGTACTAGGTAATGCAAATGAAGTATTTTCCGATAAGTTATATGCAAATAACCTGAATTTTATGGCTATTGAGGATTTGGACGGCGAAATGGAAGTGGAAGCTAAAATCAGATACAGTCATAAAGGTGCAAAGTGTAGGATTAAGAAGACCTCACAAGATGAACTAGTTTGTATTTTTGAAGAACCACAACGTGCAATTACCCCAGGACAAGCAGTTGTCTTCTATCAAGGAGATTATGTGCTTGGTGGTGGAACCATAATGAAATAGGAAGCTTATTTATATATATGAGGGACAGAAAGAACGGATAACCATTTCTCCCACACACAGATTGACAGATAGCTTGCTGATTATGTATGCCAGTATCAAACATAAATGTTTGCTCCTTGTCATACATAATCAGCAAGCTGTCTGTCAAACAGTGCATTTGGGGAAACGATTATCCGTTCTTTCTTGTCGTTCTAAATGATGATAGGGAAAGAACTTCTTTTTTGTTTTTATATATGGCTGGTACTCAAAAAAACAGCTTCATAACAAATTCATTATAATTAGCATTTCCCGATAAATTCATTATATTTAGTATTTTTCAACACCTACAGGCTAATAATTGTTTTTTATAGCTTCTCAAATACTGGTTTTCCCTGTTCGAAGGTGGCGTAGTATTTAAAGCCACAGCTTTTTAATAGGTCAGGTACTACGTGAAAGTCGTAGGCAAGGTGTTCTGATTTATGACCATCGGAGCCAACAGTAATTAATTCACCGCCCAATTCTTTATAACGGCGAAGTAATTCTGGCTTGGGATGTGCATAACCCAAACCATATTTTAGACCTGCTGTGTTTATTTCAATTCCTTTTCCATAGGAGATAATGGTCTTTAAGGCTTCATCTAGTACATCAGCATAGTCGGAATAGGAATAATCTATCTTTTGCTCCTTTTGACCAGGAACATAGCGAATAATATAGTCCAAGTGACCATAGACATGGAAACCTTGGAAAGCTCTACAATTATCAATAATGGATTGAAAATAATCATTAATTCCCTGGGATACAGTGCGTTCTTCCCAGTAGGCGGGAAAATAGGGATCTAAACAATTAACCACATGGGAGGAACCTATAACAAAGTCGAAGTTATAGTTATTTATTATATGATTCAATTTGTCTCCAAGGTGTGGTTGTAAGCCTAATTCAACGCCAGTTAGAATCTGGAGTTCATTCTTGTAACGATCTTTTAATTCTTTCAGTTTGTTGAAATAAGCATCCGGATCAAATACAAAGCGAAGGTCACTCACCTTTGGGTAATCATAATCCATATGATCTGTAAAACAAAGTTTCTTAAGTCCCAATTCTATTGCACGTTCAATCATTTGTTCCATTGGAGTAACTGAATCACTGGAGAAATCAGAGTGAACGTGGTAATCTGCGATTATCATTTATATCTCCTTTCAGATGCAAAGTATTGACCTTAAAAAGCATATTTAATATGTAACATTGTGCATAGGCTGTAGCCCCCTTCTCAAGGGAGTTACAGCAAGTTCTGTTAAGAATAATACATAAGAATAGTGTCGTATTATTTATATATTATTGAACTAGGGTGATACCTGTAATATCGGTAGAAGATATCATGGAGTAATTTGTATAATAAACCACAAAGCCAGGTTTACCCTTGTTAGGTTTTTTTACATTCTTTTTTAGGGTATAATCGATTTCTACCTTAGCGGCCTCTCTGGAACTGGAATAATAAGCAGCCAATCTGCCCGCTTCCTCAAAGGTACGATCAGGAAGTTCTTCACCCTTTGACTTTACAATAACGTGGGAACCGGCACTATTTTTGATATGGAACCACCAATCACCACCGTCTGCAAATTGAAAGGTAAGTTCATCGTTCTGATAATTATTCTTTCCCACATACATATGATATCCGTCAGAGGAAATGAAGTGCAAAGGCTTGCTCTTTTGACTGGATTTTTTAGGGTTCACTTTCTTCTCAAGCTTTTTATTACCGCTCGTAAATTTACGTCGAACATATCCAAACTCGGTGAGCTCCTGCTTTATGGAAGCTAAGTCCTCTTCAAGTGAAGCAATTTCTAAGGCGGTTCGTATGGATTCCAAATGTTTTAATTCGTCCTCGGTCTCTTGCACCTGATTGGTGAGAGCATCAAAGGTACGCTTGAGCTTATTATATTTTTCAAAATAATGCTTCGCATTTTCCATTGCCGAAAGAGTTGGGTCGAGCGGAATACTGATTTCTTCGTCAGTATAATAATTTACGGTATTTAGTACCTTAGCACCCGGTTCAAGACCATAACCATAGGCAGTCAATAATTCTCCGTATACCTTGAACTTATCTCTTTTGTCTGTATCCTGTAATTGTTTTCTTTGTAAATCATACTTTTTACTGGTTCGATCTATTAAATTTGAGACAACTTTGCGGAGGTCAAAGGATTTCTGTTTCATACGAGATGAGGCATTTTTAGAGGCGTAATAGTCTTCTAAAAGTGCAGAGATTGACTCATAGGAACGTACCTCATAGTTAGTATAGCAAGTGAGAGCGACGCTGGAGAATTCTATCGCACTGTTTCCATCAGTTACAATGTTAGGGGTAAAATGTCCGGATTTAATTTCATCTATAAAGCGTTCAAAATTACGAAATAAATGTAAACCTGCTTCCGTAGATAGAGCTTCAGTGGAATCTTCTGCATCAATGGAGGCACGATAACATAACTCATTTGCAAGTAGGGGGCTAATACCTGTTAGATTCGTGTAAAGAGCCTTACCCACTGCTTGGGGTTTTGATAAGATAGCACTGCAAAATTCTTCGTAAGTCAATTCCAGAGGGTTAAGTTTTTCCTGTGTGGCAGGAATAAAATAATTTCTTCCGGGTAATACCTCCCTTACAGAACTTATAAATTGATTAATTCTTTTGATACTGTCTACGATTTTCATATTTTCATCACAGAAGATGATATTACTGTGTTTTCCCATTAATTCAATAATAAGATATTTGACACAGACATCACCCATTTCATCCAGGTGTTCCATTTTAAATTGTATAATTCGCTCCAGCCCAGGTTGCGTAATATCTAATATTTTGGCACTGTTTAAATGTTTTCTTAAAAGCATACAAAAATTAGGTGCGGTCAAAGGACTTGGTTTTGTAGTTTCTGTTAGATAAATTAAAGGTAATCCTGCCCCAGCAGAAAGTAGCAGCTTATATTGTTCTCTTGCTTGTCCTTTAATTGTTAATATCAATTCATCCTTTTCGGGTTGCGCTATTTTATTTATTCTACCGCCAAGTAGGGTATCACGTAATTCTTTTACTACATTGGCAATTACGATTCCATCAAATGCCATATAATCTCCTTTAAAAAACTATCCGTATTTTCAGTTAGTATTTTCTTATAATATGCGAATTCTCTGAAAGAATTATAGCATAGAAGCATTAAAATGAATACCCTTACATTCTGAAGAACCAAATTATAGAATTAACATTTTGGGTATAATTTTATCTTCTTGCGTCTAATTAGGAAGAAATTTATAAATATAGAAATCTAATAATAAATTTATTGCCTTAAAACAATGATTTCGGTATAATTATACATGCAAATTAATTATTACATTTTTTGCAAACTAACTTATTTTAATCAAAGGAGATTAAAAATGGGATACGTAGATGAGGTAATCGAGCTTGTGGTTAAGAAAAACCCAGCTGAGCCTGAATTTCACCAGGCTGTGAAAGAAGTACTTGAATCCTTAAGAGCAGTTGTTGATGCCAATGAGGATAAGTTCAGAAGAGAGGCTTTATTAGAAAGACTTGTGGAACCAGACAGACAAATCAAATTTAGAGTGCCGTGGGTGGACGACAACGGCAAGGTACAGGTTAACACTGGTTATCGTGTACAATTCAATAATTCAATAGGACCATATAAGGGTGGTTTACGTTTACATCCTTCTGTAAATCTTGGTATTATCAAATTCCTGGGCTTTGAGCAAATCTTCAAAAATTCACTAACAGGTCTACCTATCGGCGGAGGCAAAGGTGGGTCTGATTTTGATCCAAAGGGTAAATCAGACAGAGAAGTTTTAGCCTTCTGTACCAGCTTTATCTCAGAGTTATATAAATATATCGGAGCAAATGTGGATGTTCCAGCAGGGGACATTGGCACTGGTGGTAGAGAAATTGGCTATATGTATGGTCAGTATAAGAAAATAACCGGATCTTACGAAGGCGTACTTACCGGTAAGGGATTAACCTATGGTGGTTCCTTAGCAAGAACCGAGGCTACTGGCTATGGTTTACTATACTTAACAGAAGAAATGTTAAAATGTAATGGTAAGGATATCAAAGGTAAGATTGCTACCGTATCAGGTTCAGGTAATGTTGCAATTTATGCAATTCAAAAGGCTCATGAATTAGGTGCTAAATGTGTTACTTGTAGTGATTCTAACGGCTGGATATATGATCCAGAAGGTATTGATTTAACAGCACTTCAGGAAATCAAAGAAGTAAGACGTGCAAGATTAACAGAATACAAAAAATACAGACCAAATTCCGAATATCATGAAGGCAGGGGCGTATGGAGTGTGAAATGTGATATCGCTCTTCCATGTGCTACACAGAATGAGCTTCAGCTGGAGGACGCAAAGGCTTTAGTTGCAAATGGATGTATTGCGGTAGCGGAAGGTGCTAATATGCCTACCACTCTTGAAGCGACTGAATATTTACTGGCTAACAAAGTACTATTTGCACCAGGAAAGGCAGCTAACGCAGGCGGTGTTGCAACTTCTGCTTTAGAAATGACTCAGAATAGCGAGCGCTATAGCTGGACCTTTGAAGAAGTAGATGCAAAATTAAAGCAAATCATGATTAATATCTTCCATAGCATGGATGATGCTGCAAAGAAATATGAGGCAGAAGGTAATTATGTCATAGGAGCTAATATTGCAGGCTTTGAAAAGGTAGCTACTGCTATGATGGCACAAGGTATTTGGTAATATAATTTATAGAAAACTAAATAATTTTATCTATATTAAGTTAAGGATTAAGTTAAGGCTGTTTGAAACGAAGGTAAGTGTAATTCACCTTGTTTCAACAGCTTTTTTTGATTTACGCCAGTTAAGTGAAGTATAAACGAAGGCTACTTTGCTGACAAAAACGAACTTCGGTACCAACGGCTGTATTTTTGCCGTGAGAGTCTTACGTAGTGTGCTTTTCCAGTTCAGCAGAAGATAATGGAAGTATACGATTAGGGCAATCATGTAAAAATATATTTATAGAATCTTAAGGGGGTTGTTAAAATCTTTATACAATCTTTATATCGATGGCGATATAATGGAAAGTTGTTAGAGGATAAGGTGCTTCATTTTACAGCAAGGCGCACCCCATAACAAAGGTGTTATAGGGGTTAAGAGGCGGTTACATCAAGTCACAAGGGGAGAAATATATGAACATCAAAGAAGTAATTCTTGGAAAACCATTAAAAAATAACGAGCTAAGCCATGAGAAATTATCGAGGTTGTGGGGATTGCCAATTATGGCAAGTGATGCTGTTTCATCTGTTGCTTATGCAATTGAGGAAATACTTCTTGTTTTGATACCTGTCATAGGTTTATATGCCTTTGATGCCCTGCCATTTATCGTATTACCCATCATACTGCTTCTATTAATATTGGTAGTTTCCTATTCACAGATTATAGATAAATATCCACAAGGCGGTGGTGCTTATGTGGTTGCAAAAGAGAATATAGGCAAGACAGCATCCCTATTGTCGGCAGCAGCATTAACCTTCGATTATATCCTAACGGTAGCAGTTAGTATATCTTCTTCTTCAGCGGCACTGTCATCAGCCTTTCCTGTTCTGCAAGATTATAAAATACCACTCTCTTTATTTTGTGTAGCAATTATTACATTAATTAATTTACGAGGGATCAGAGAATCCTCTAAGGTATTTGGTTTACCTACCTATATCTTTATTTTTTCAATGGCTATTCTTATTATTACCGGTTTTATTAAGCTATTATCCGGTAATTTGGAACCAATCGATTATACGACACCAATAATTCCAGAAGAAACGTTGCAGGGTATTGGTGCCTTAATACTATTGAAGGCTTTCTCTTCCGGATGTTCTGCTATGTCCGGTGTTGAGGCAGTTAGCGATTCCGTACCTAGCTTTAAAGAACCATCCACTAGAAATGCAAAGCATATTCTTTTTATGCTTGGTGCGATAATCTTATTTATTTTCGGTGGCACATCAATACTTGCTGTACATTTACAGGTTGCGCCAGTACATGGACATACCGTTTTATCACAGATATCTAACGCTGTTTTTGGTCATACCTTTATGTATTATATGATACAAGTATTTACCTCACTTATTCTTATACTTGCAGCAAATACTGCTTATAATGGGTTACCACAGCTTTTATATATCCTGGCACATGACGGATATGTACCTCGCCAATTTTCCTCAAGAGGTACGAAATTAAGCTTTTCTAATGGTATTATGTTCATATTTATTATGTCTTCCGTTCTAATCATTGCATTTAGAAGTGAAACGCATTTATTAATACCGCTTTATTCTGTAGGAGTTTTCGTATCCTTTACAATTGCTCAATATGGAATTTTCAAGCAGTGGATTAAAAATAAGGAGAAGCATTGGCAATACAAAGCTGCTATCAATGGCTTTGGAGCTATTGTTACTCTTGTAGTTTCCGTTATTGTATTCTATACCAAATTTATGGATGGTGCCTGGTTACTTGCAATTGCACTTCCAACTATTATGATTGCAATGTGGTCAGTGCAACGTCATTATGCATCAATAAGTAAGGAGTTAAAGTTAAATTCCTTTTATCCTTATTATGATAAGGATGTAGTATCCACTACACACTGTATCTTAATGGTGCATGATATTAACAAACCATTTTTAAAAGCTATTAATTATGCAAATTCAATTTCCAATAATATAACAGCTCTGCATGTGTGCCGTCATCCAGAACATGCAAGAGTTCTTAGACAACAATGGGAGGAGTTAAAAATACCAATTGAACTTAAGGTTATTGAGACACCTTATCGTGATATTATAAAACCAATGGATGAATATCTATCCCAAAGGGAAAAAGAGCTAAAGCATGGTGAGAATATTTCTGTTATTATTCTGAAATTTATAACAGAGCATTGGTACGATAATATCCTGCATAACCAGACGACTTATTTCTTAAGCCAGAACTTAAGTAAGCATAAGAATATTGCGACAATTATATTACCTTTCCATTATCACTTGGAGCATACTTATAAGTGTAAGTAATGGCTAGTTCAGTAAAATAAATAGTGTTGTGAAAGATAGAGTAGTACTAGAAGATAAAACTTTTGGTACTACTTTTTATTAGACATGTCATACTACAAAATAGTTTTTGAAAATCGGAAGATGGAAAGCCCTGTTTTCAAGGGTTTGATAATGGGGAAAATTTACTGTGTTACATTAAAGATTTTGAAAAAGGGGTACTTTTCTGTAGAAATGCTTCAAATAGAAAAATAAGTATACCGGATGTTAAAATTACAAAAAAGTTTTTGAAAAGGCTTACAAAATAGTTATTGAAAAGAAATTGTGAATATACTAAGATGATTATGCCAGTATCTATAGTTTGCGATTATAGAAAGGCGAACTGTTATTTGACTTAAGAGATAGGAATAATAGAAGGTTTGATAGGTACAGGGAATATGCCCGTACCTATTTTTAATAAAGACTCTCTTAATAAATTAAGGTTTATTACTTGGAATGAGAGTAAGAAAAATCTATATTTTATGGTGGGTGGTGAATGAGAAGTTGTGTTTAAGTACGCTGAAATGAGAGAGATTCTGGATAAGAATATTCCAGAAATCTTTACAATGGATGAATATTCTGAAACGAAAAAACTTTGGTTAGACGAAGAAATACCAATGTATTGTTATTATGAATCTCTTGAACATTTATTTTTGAAACTGCTAAAAAGGGAGATTGTGAATGTCGAACTCCTAAATCGTATTTTAGACTTCATGGAAGAGATGGCGAATAGCGAAGATGTAGATATTCAAAACCTCTTACAGGTTCAAATACTTGAAGCTCTTTTTGGACTAGATTATGAAATATTTCATACTATGGAAACAGAGCTCTTTCGCCCTCGCACGAAAGAACTCTTTAATGACACAAGACAATCTTTTAAAGAACCTTTTCCTCGTTCTGAAAGATGAGTGTCTTAAATTGCGATATTAAGACCTTGATATTGGTCTGGATAGTCGCTTCTACCATGAAGCTGTTTTGAATAAAACTGATAGACTTATGAATAATTGAGAGAGGTACAGGATTGAAGATGTCCGTACCTCTCTTTTCATATAGAGACTTCAGGAAAATTTACTGCAATTTACACTTATATAATGTTATAATACCTACAGGTATCGCGACATTATCAGACCAGGTGGTGAGTAATTGGATTTAAATGATATAATACAGAAATTGCAGAGCTCTATGACACTGAATTTTGAAGAAAGAGCTGAAATATTTTCAGAGTACAAAGAACTTTTAGAACAAATAATCGATTCGGATTCTAAAAACATAGAAGCATTTTGCTTGCTGGCGATGGTACTGTGTGAATTAAGAGAAGATACGGACCTATCTCTTAAAGTATTAGAAGAATGCTATGATAAGAATAAAGATACTTTTACGGATGATGGCTATGCTTTATGGGCTACTGATATAGCTTATTTTTATCTCGAGGAATGTGGGAAAGAAAAAGAGCAGCGAGCAGTTGAACTGCTACAAAACGCAGTTTTTCGTAACTCGAACTTTCCTAATACATACTATGCATTGGGAAAATACTACTTCGAAAATAAGAGATTCGAAATAGCAGCAGAATGGTTCCATAAAGCATTTATTAACTCGGAAAAGAGAATATATTCATACTGTGAAGCAGTAAGCTTGTTGGCAGATTCAAGACTTGAAGAGGGAATTAAAATATTAGAATCTCTATACGTATATCCATTTGAGATTGAAGAACAAGACGCAAAAGTTGCACTAACCCTTGGAAGAGAATTAGCACTTATAGGTGATATTAAACGAGCGAAAGAAATCGCCCAATTGCTTATGGATACATCATACCAGGAATTTGATATTGAAATAGACGAAATGGCTGATTACCTTTATATTTTAAAGGATTATAAGGCATGTGTTGATTTATACGATAGATGTAATTTTCTTGAGGACGCAAGTTGGCTTAATAAATACTTTTACTCTTTGAAACAACTCGGTAATTTCGAAGAGGCTTTAGAAAAATTACATGACATCACAGAAAAGATAAAACTTGATGTTCTTCAAGAGCAAAGTAATCCATCAGACTTTGAAGATGAAGAGGACCTAGAAAACTATATATCATCAGAGAGAAAGCGATTAGATGAAATATGGAGATGTTATAATGAGATTTTTAATGAGGATGTAGTTCCAAAGTCGGATTCTTATTATTATATTCTCTGCGAATGTTACTATATTAATTGTCCGAGACACTATATGTACTAAGAAAAGATGGAGAGAACTCATTTATAGAACGACAGCATTATGCGAAGTAAGGAGGGTTTATCATGTGCCAAATATGTGAAGCTTTACATGAGAATATTAAAATAAAGCATCCTTATGAATATTATAATATAGTTGACCTGATTAAGGCTATGATGCAAGAAGGTCTACTAATATTATTGGAAGGCAACTGCAATTTTGATGAAATAGTTAAAATCAAGCCTTTTCCTGATGATGTTCTATACCATGTTTTTAAATGTAATTATTGTGACTGCAGATTTTCATTATGTGTAGATACATATCATGGAAGTGGAGGCGGTTGGAAAGTTTTGATTAACTAGATGAAACTATTATTCAGAAAGGGGGATTTTAATATGGACTTATTATTAGGACAGTATGAAATTAAATTAAAAGCACGAGTCCAGGGTAGTGTTATAGCTGAAATATTTCATTGGAGAAAAAAAGAAATAGGAGCTAATATTACTCCGATTGGACATTTGATTGCTACTAAGGAACCTTATTCAGAACCATTTCTCCCGCATTGGTCAGTTCAATTATTTCTAAGAACTGATGTAAAATATGATATCAATACCAGTGAAACAATAGTGGTATCAAATCCCAAAGGACAAGCAGGACCAAATAAGGCTTTATTAAAATATCTTCAAAATATTAAGATAAGTAATTTACCAAATTATCACCCGAATCTGCCTGCAGAAATTATTAATTACTTGTTGCATTCAGAATTATGTAATGAACCGATAGGAATGAATATCTGCCATTATACTTATGCTGGATTAAAAGAAAGAGGGCAATTATGGGATACTGAAGATGAAGATTAGTCAGATTTCCATAGATACATAGGCCTACAAAATTATTTTTATACTACGTTAATAAATGATAAAATACAGTAATTATAAGTCTGCAAGCTTTCAAAAGCATCACAACGGTTAACAATTATAAATTTTTAATATAGGTGGTGAAGTTGTTATGAATGGCGAAGAATCGATTTGTCCTGTATGTGAAGAATATTCTTTTGATTATCCTGAAGACTATGATATTTGCCTCATTTGTGGATGGGAAATTGATGGACTACAAAGAGAGCAAAAAGATTGGGGTGGAGCTAACAATTTATGTGTAAATGAAGCAAAAACAGTGCTTATGCTTTTAAAGAATAAGGAAAAGAGATTTAAAGTATCTCAACTTGTTGCTTTTTTGTCACGCTCGACTCTCATTTCCCCATTTTTAAAAACTTTAATGTCATTTTCAAAAACTATTTTGTAGTATGACATTAAATTCTTCTAATCAAATATTAATCATTCTCTATATTGACATATAATATTATACGATGTATAGTATTATTAAATTAACAATATAACTTTAGTAATAATATTATAATTTGATAAGGAAGGAGTTGATCCTATGATATTTAATACCGGTTCAGCATTACTCGATGCTATTGTTCTCGCTGTTGTATCTAAGGAACCGGATGGAACCTACGGTTATAAAATAACCCAGGATGTTCGAACGGCAATTGAAATATCAGAGAGCACACTATACCCGGTTCTTAGAAGGCTCCAGAAAGAAGAGTGCCTGGAAGTATATGATTTGGAATTTGGAGGTAGAAATCGCCGTTATTATAAAATCACAGACAAAGGAATGGCACAATTAAGATTATATTACGATGAATGGGAAGTATATATTAAAAAGATCAATGATATTATGGAGGGAGTGAAATAGATGACAAAGCTGGAATTTATGAAGGAACTCGAGCAACTATTGCCAGATATTCCTTCAGAAGAGCGAGAGGAAGCACTGCGTTACTACAACGGATATTTTGAAGATGCCGGCGAAGAGCATGAAGAGGATATTATTAAGGAGCTTGGTTCACCTGCAAAAGTTGCTGCGATTATCAAGGCAGATCTAAGTGCAAATCCTGACGAACGTGAAAGCAGAGGATACTACACGGAAAAGGGGTATCAGGATACCATATACAAGGAAGAAAAGTATGAAGTTGTGGGAGCTGCATCGAAGGCGCAGGAGGAAAGAAAAGAAGAACAGAAAACACAGCAATCCTATTATGAATCAAAAGAAGGCTCAAATGACCGCGGTGCTAGTAGCCGTAATACGAACGGAAATGTCTCCAATCGATCAGTTATTATTATAATAGCATTACTGACCAGTCCAATTTGGTTTCCAGTATTTTTATCCATCCTTGGAATTGTATTCGGATTAGTTTGCGCAGTACTAGGAATACTACTTGGCTTTGGTGTTGCAGGTATTGCTTTAATTGCATCTGGAATTGCTGTATTCTTCTATGGATTGATTCAATTAAGTGTACCACTAATTGGTATATTATTTGTAGGTGTTAGTTTAATCCTGTTTGGACTTGGTATGTTACTCACATTATTCTGTATTTTCATTTGCAGAAAGGTATTACCAGCAATGTTTCGCTTCTTTATCGACCTATGTAGATTACCATTTAAGAATAGGGGGGCGATGGCATGAGAACATTTTCAAAGATATGGCTTTCCATTGGATTGTTATCATTATTTTTTGGTATAGCAATACTAATAATTGTAGTAGCAGCTAATCCTTTTGATGAAGATATAAGAATAGCAACCACAGAGGGAACCTACACTGGAGTTGAGCACATTGATTTTGAGATTGCCTATGGTGATGTAGAAATTGTGGAAGGAAACAGCTTTTCAATCAATGCGGTCAATTTGCTAAAGGATGAACTGGAATCCTATGTATCGGAGGGCACTTGGTATATTCGTGCCAATGAGACGAATAGTATTCAATTATTTGGTGGCAGCTTTCAGTTAAAGGGGTTATTAGGTTGGAGAGAGGAGAATATACCTCAAATAACAATTACGATACCCAAGGATTTTGTTGCAGGAAAATTTCGATTAGATATCTCTGCAGGGGAGGTAGAAGCAAATACAATTCATGCTACTACAGGAGACTTTAATGTGGATGCAGGAAGATTATCTGTAAATGAATTAAATTTAACTAATAGTTCAAAATATAGAGTTGGAGCAGGTGAAATGGTGCTCAAAAATGTTAACTTAAAAGACATTGATTTGGAATGTGGAGTTGGCAGAATTGAGGTTGAAGGTACTGTATTAGGTGACAATTCCATTGAAACTGGAGTTGGGGATGTTAGTTTATTGCTTAATGGTGATAAAAACGATTACAATTATAAATTTGATGTTGGCATTGGCGATATTGAAATTGATGGATATAGTCATCATCGTTTTGATAATATAGAGAATAATGCGACTGATAACCAGTTGAATTTAGAATGTGGAATTGGTAAAATTACAGTAGATTTTAATTGATGGGAATGTAAATAATAAGAATGGAAGGAGGTAACTTTATGGAACCGAAAAAATTATATCGCTCAACAAGTGATAAGATGATAAGTGGCGTTTGCGGCGGCCTTGCTAATTATTTAAATATTGATGCAACTGTAATCCGCTTACTATGGGTAGTCTTAGGCTTAACGGCTGGTTTTGGTATTATAGCTTATATAATTGCCGCAATCATTATACCTAGTCAACCATAAATAAGAAAGTAAATCGATAAAGAGTAAATATTTTATAAGCATTGAATTCATAAAAAGAAGGAACGGATAAAAGTTTGTTATACGTTCCTTCTTTTTATATTATTATGTTAAGATAAGTGTTTTATATTCAACATGAAAATAGCTTACTAACTTAAACTAAGGTCTTATTTACGATTGTAATAATCTGCGAACTTTCAAAAGGTTTTGCTAAAAACTCTGCAGCACCAAATTTAATTGCGTCCACCATTTTTGATTTTTGTCCAGCTGCTGTTACCATGATTACCTTTGCAGATTTATCATATTCCATAATCTGTCTTAAGGCTTCCAGGCCATCTAATACAGGCATAGTGATATCCATGGTAGTGAGTTCAGGTTTAAGCTCTTTATATTTGGCGATACCATCCTCACCGTTAACAGCCTCCCCAATGATTTCGTGACCACTCTCTTCAAGAATACCCTTTAATATTTTTCGTGATGTTTTAGAATCATCCACTAAAAGAATTTTAGCCATACTATTTCCCCTCCTAAGCTACACTAAGCGGCTGATTAACCGCTACAACTAAGTTGACTTGGTAACCATTGATTACAATTGGAACTACTTGGAGTTCGCCATCTGTTGTTATCTTTTGATTGGAGTAATATAAGGGAGGAGTCATATCAATATGTATGTTCTCATGGCTTAATTTTGAAGCATATAAGCCATTGGAGCAGTTTATAAACTCACATACTGAATCAAAGGAGTCCTCATCCATGCTGTTAAAACTTTCTTTTGCAAAGGGGTTAGCAATTTGAAGAAGTTCATTTGCTTCACTGGATATACCAACAAAAAACTCGTGATCACCAATCATTCTTTGTGAAGCAAGTGCTCCAAAGGAATGAACAGGGACTTTATATGCACGTTTTAAAATAACGTTACTATCAATAAAACGAACCATATTGCGGATTACTAGACCAATACATTCATAAGCCAGTGGATCTTGCTTGTCCACAAAAATAGAAATTATACGATCAATATCACCTGTTTTTAAGGCATCCACTGCAGCGGAGGATAAATTATTATCTTTCTTAAAATCTTCAAGATAGGCTTCAATTTCCGATAGAGTTAAAATATTATGATCCGTACAGGTTTGTATAAATTGTAGATACGGGTTACCCTGGGAATTAAGTAAGTATGTAACTTCCTCTGCTAATAAGTATCCTTTTTCTATCGCAATGTCACCAAAGCGACGGTCCATAGATTTTTGAATATCATTAATATCATCCGCCTGCTTTGTTGTTAATAATTTTTCTGATACAGCAATTAATCCTAGCTTAACCCTGGTTTTACTCTGGAGCTCAATTAGCTCTTCAAACTGTGGTCGGGTTAGCTTGTTTTTTTCCACGAGATATTGACCAAAATATAGCCCGAACATGATAGTTCTCCTTCCGTTATTCATGATTATCTCCGAGCGTTTCTATGACTTAAGAAAATCTGCCATGTTCCCCAACACATTCATTATCTCCAATTATTTCATAGAAAGTTTCTCTATAATAATATACAATAGAATTAATAAAAAAAACAGTATTTATTTATAATTATAAGTGTATTTTCTGTTAAAATGTTTTAAAATCAAATAAAAATCCGAAATAAGGAAGAAAATAACAAATAATAGCCAGTTTAATTAGAATTAATCAAAGGTAGAATCTAGTAAATTTAAAGTTTATATGATGACAATCCAAGGATACTATGATAAAGTAATTTTTGAATTAAGAAATGACCGCGGTAGGCGGTGGAACGGAGTTTTTTATGAAGACAATAATAGAACTAATCAGTGATGAATTAAAACAGGCTTTTGCAGACAAAGGTTTTGATAAAAAATATGGCATGGTAACACTGTCAAATAGACCGGACTTATGTCAATATCAGTGTAATGGTGCCTTGGCTGCAGCGAAGGAATATAAAACTGCACCAATAAAAATAGCACAGGAAATTGTTGATGTATTAAAAGAAAGTACAACCTTTCAGGAAATAACAGCAATCATGCCTGGTTTCATAAACATTAAGGTAAGCGATGAATTTGTGGCAAACTTCCTTAACGAAATGAGAAGTTCAGAACAATTTGGATGCGAAAAAGAAGCGAATCCAAAGAAGATTCTCATAGATTACGGCGGTCCTAATATTGCAAAGCCACTTCATGTTGGACATATGCGTTCTGCAGTAATTGGTGAAAGTGTAAAGCAGTTGCTTAGATTCTGTGGCAATGAAGTGATTGGTGATGTTCATTTGGGCGATTGGGGAACGCAGATGGGCTTAATTATCAATGAACTAAAGAGACGTAAACCAGAATTAGTATATTTTAATGAGGCATTTCAAGGAGAATATCCAGTGGAAGCTCCATTTACAATAACCGAGCTTGAGGAAATCTATCCTGCAGCAAGTGAATATTCCAAAGAAAATCCTGAATTTAGAGAAGAAGCAAAACAGATCACATATTTATTACAGCAAGGACATAAGGGATATACTGCTATCTGGAATCATATGATGACAGTATCTGTTACCGATGTAAAGCGTCTTTATGATATTCTAAACGTTTCCTTTGAGTTATGGAAGAAAGAAAGTGATGTACAACCTTATATTCCTGAAATGGTACAATATTTAAAAGACAATAATTATACAAGAATTAGTGAAGGTGCTTTGGTGGTTGATGTCAAGGAAGAGACAGATACCAAAGAAGTTCCTCCCTGCATGATTTTAAAGACCGATGGAGCATCCTTATACAATACAACTGATTTGGCTACAATTGTAGAACGTATGAAGCTCTTCCAACCGGATCATATTGTCTATGTAACTGATAAACGTCAGGAACTTTACTTTGAGACCGTATTCCGTTGTGCCAGAAAGACAAAGTTGGTTAAGGAAGACACTAAACTTACTCATATTGGTTATGGCACTATGAATGGTAAGGATGGAAAACCGTTCAAGACCAGAGAGGGCGGAGTCATGCGTCTGGAGAACTTAATCAAGGGCGTAAATGAGGAAGTATATCGTAAGATGATGGAAAACCGTAATATGGAGGAAGCTGAAGCAAGAGAGATTGCAGCGCAAGTTGGGCTTGCTGCCTTAAAATACGGTGACTTATCCAACCAAATATCAAAAGATTATGTCTTTGATATCGATCGTTTCACCTCTTTTGAAGGGGATACCGGCCCATATATTCTCTATACTATTGTAAGAATTAAGTCCATTTTATCTAAATATGAAGAGTTAAACAAAAAGGTTGAGGACATCCAAGTAATTTTACCAGCTAGTTCAGCTAATGAACAGGCATTAATGCTTGAAGTGTCAAAGTTTAACGAAGTTATTAAATCAGCTTATGATGAAATTGCCCCTCATAGAATCTGTGCTTACATCTATGACTTGGCAAATGCCTTCAATAGCTTTTATCATGATACCAAGATTATTGCAGAAGAAGATGCAGGTAAGCAGGCTTCTTGGATTTTATTAATTACTCTGGTGCAAAATCTGTTAGAACAATGTATTACACTGCTTGGATTCAAGGCACCACATAGAATGTAGGTAATAGTTCAGCTATGCAAGTCTTTGATTTAATATTTTGATGTAATATAAGGAAGCTTATGTTTGAACTGTTAAGAGTGTATGCTTATTATGCATATGAGAAAGAAGGTAAGCTATGTATCGCTTAATATCTCGTTTGATTATTTATAAGAATTTTGATAAGGATTGCTTGCTTCTCACTCTGGCAGATATTATAAAAGAAGCTGATTTACTCAAGAATGAAGAGCAGCAGGGGCTGAAAAAGAAGGATGAGATTATCGACCGACTATATCAGTTCATCAACCGGTTGCTAGAATTGGCTACAAATTATGGATTTGATAAGAATCTGTGGCATAACTATTTGGCTTATCTTTTAATAACAGCAGAGAATCCTTTTAGTATTACCTGTGAAAAAGTTGGAGCGAAAGAGGGCACAGTAAATGAATTTGCAAAGAATGACTTTAAAATATTCAAGCAGTTATTTAATTACGACTTTAGTAGTTTAGAACAGGTATTAGGAGTGAATTGCTTTCGTGTTATTACTGATTACAGAGCAATGAAGAAAAGCAGCGATCGCTATAATCAAAGCGTAAGCGAAAAAGTACAAATGCTAAGTGATGAATTGCAAAAGTCAAAGGACGAACAGGAGATATTTGTACATGTTACTAACTTTTATAAGGAATACGGAGTAGGAACCTTTGGACTAAACAAAGCTTTTCGTATTCAGCGAAATAAAAGTGAGCTAACTATATTCCCGATTACAAATATGCAAGAAGTTTTACTATCCGATCTGGTGGGATATGAGTTGCAAAAGAAAAAGCTGATTGACAATACCAGAGCCTTTATTGAAGGAAAGAAAGCAAATAATGTGCTGCTTTTTGGAGATAGCGGAACAGGAAAGTCGACTTCGGTAAAGGCGATTTTGAACGAGTATTATAAGGATGGACTTCGAATGATTGAGCTGTTCAAACATCAATTTGAAGATTTATCAACAGTTATTGCAACCATTAAAAACCGCAATTATAAATTCATTATTTATATGGACGATTTATCCTTTGAAGAGTTTGAAATAGAATATAAATATTTAAAAGCTGTTATAGAAGGTGGTCTGGAGACGAAACCTGACAATGTACTTATTTATGCAACCTCTAATAGAAGACATTTAATTCGAGAAACCTGGTCAGATCGCTCTGATATGGAGGTTACGGAGGAATTACATCGTTCAGACACTATGCAGGAAAAGCTATCCCTTGTAGCACGGTTTGGCATAACAATTAATTATTCTGCACCCGCCCGGAAAGAGTTTATGAATATTGTAAAAGTTCTGGCTGAACGACAAGGTAGCATTCATTTATCACAGGAAGATTTGCTTGCGATGGCGAACAGATGGGAACTATCCCATGGTGGTATGTCTGGAAGGACAGCACAGCAGTTTATTACCTATTTATCAGGACAAAGTTAAATTGTGATTTGCATATTTTAATTAAAATGCCAAAATGGCAACAGGAGGTGTACAATGGATAAATACAGAATTCTGGTTAAGGGAGTAGTTCAATACGAGGAAAAATTCTTAACAGTTTGCAAATGGTTTGATGATCGTGTTTCGGAACCCTATCAGTGGGGATTTATTGATGGAGCTATAGAGTTTGGCGAAGAGCCGGAAAAGGCTGTATTAAGATTAATAACCGAACAGACTGGATTACCAGCAACTTTAGATCGAATCCTATATACTTGGTCCTTTATGACCGGTGATGTATTTAATATAGGGATTAGCTTTCTTTGCAGAGTTACATTTGATGAAGTGGTTTTATCAGAGGAGCTTGTTGATAGCAGATGGCTGTATAAGGAAGAACTGGAAGGAACCATTGATCGTAGAATTCTAGATGATCTGGAAGAAGCGCAATTGTAATTTATAAGGAGAGACAGATGTTTACCTTAATTAAAAACGGATATGTAATTGACCCTTTGTCAAGTCGTGAGGGACTATTTGATGTGTTAATTGAAAATGATAGAGTCATCAAAGTAGCAAAGGAAATTGAACTTACAAATCTATCAAAAAGAGCAGAGAAAGAGGAAAAGCAGCTGCAAGTGATTGATGCTACTGGAAAATATGTTTTCCCTGGTTTTATAGATTTGCATGTTCACCTTAGGGAGCCAGGATATGAGTATAAAGAAACCATAGCTACTGGTGCAAGGGCAGCAGCTGCAGGAGGATATACTTCGATTTGTCCTATGCCAAATACCAATCCGGCCACCGATCATGCAGACATTGTTCATATGGTATTAGCAAAATCGAAACAGGAAGCTGTTGTGAATATTCTACCGGTGGGTGCTATTACATTAGGACAGATTGGTAAAGAACTAGTTGATATCCCAAAACTCAAAGAAGCAGGTATCATTGCTCTAAGCGAAGATGGAAAGTCCGTTATGGATACCGCGTTATATGCAGAGGTTATGAGGCAAGCGGCGCAGCATCACTTACCGGTATTCGCACACTGTGAAGATAAAAGCCTGGTGGGTAAAGGCGTAATTAATGCGGGAAATAAGGCAGAGGAGTTTTCCCTTCCTGGAATTAGTAATGCGGTCGAGGATATAATTACAGCACGTGATATCCTGTTAGCGAAAGAAGCTGGTGCACAATTACACCTCTGTCACATATCAACAGAAGATAGTGCTAAAATGCTTGCTATAGCCAAGTCCGAAGGCATTTCTGTTACTGGTGAAGTCTGCCCTCATCATTTTGTGCTAACCGACGAAGATATCCCATCGGATGATGCAAATTATAAAATGAATCCGCCGCTTCGTAAGGCTAGTGATGTTTTAGCGTTGAAGGAAGCATTAAAAAATGGTGTAATTGATGTGATTGCCACAGATCATGCTCCTCATTCCGAGGAAGAGAAATCAAAATCCTTCTTAGGTGCGCCATTTGGAATTACAGGTTCAGAAACAGCTTTTGCACTTACGTATACAGAACTTGTTCAGAAAGGCTGGCTGACTATAACACAGCTGGTGGAGAAAATGTCTGTTAATCCTGCTAAAGTTCTTAAGTATGACCGAGGATGTATTGGTGAAGGTAAAGTAGCTGATCTTGTAATTGTTAATCTGGAGGAAGAATATATAATTGATAAGAATAGATCTTATTCAAAAGGAAGAAATACACCGTTCCATGGAAAAAAAGTATTTGGACGAATAGAATGTACTTTTGTTGCAGGTAAACAGGTTTATCACTATACAAGATAAAGAAACCGTGTAAGTAAATTAAAAAAGAAACTTCGTTTGTTGAAGTGTATTTCAATTTAATAGGCTAATGAGCAAAATGACTTAAGGGAGGAACGATATGATAAACAAACTGATTGAGAAAATTGAGCAATTAAGTGCCCCGATTGTAGTTGGGTTAGATCCAATGCTGGATTACATTCCAAAACATCTTCTTGCAAAAGCTTACAGTGACAAGGGCGAGAATTTAGAAGGTATAGCAGAAGCAGTATGGCAATACAACAAAGGCATCGTTGATGCTACCTTTGATCTTATACCAGCGGTTAAACCACAGATTGCTATGTATGAGCAGTTTGGTATCGAAGGCTTAAAAGTATTCCGCAAAACAGTGGAATATTGCAAGCAGAAGGACTTAGTTGTTATTGGAGATATCAAAAGAGGCGATATCGGTTCTACCTCTACAGCATATGCAACAGGTCATCTGGGAAAAGTCTTGATTGGTGAGAAGGCATATCGTGGTTTTGATGAAGATTTTATTACAGTAAATCCATATCTTGGTTCGGATGGTGTACTTCCCTTTGTAGATGTATGTAAGGAAGAGAAAAAAGGCCTGTTCCTTTTGGTTAAGACCTCCAACCCCTCCAGTGGTGAGTTTCAAGATCAGCTGATTAACGGAAAACCTCTATATGAATTAGTAGGCAAGAAAGTGGCAGAATGGGGCGAGCTCCATATGGGAGATTCCTATAGTTATATTGGAGCAGTTGTAGGTGCTACGTATCCAGAGTGTGGTAAGGTATTAAGAGCACTTATGCCAAAGACTTACTTCCTGGTTCCTGCTTATGGTGCGCAAGGAGGTAAAGGTGAAGATTTAGCTCCTTATTTTAACAAAGATGGCTTAGGAGCGATTGTAAGTTCCTCCAGAGGAATTATAGCTGCTTACAAGTTAAAGGGTTATGAGAAGTTTGGTGAAGCAGCATATGCAGATGCTTCAAGACAGGCAGTTATAGATATGAGAGAAGATTTGGTGCAGGCTTGGAGCTCTGCGAAAAATATATTTTAATCATAAACGGAGGAACTAAATGAAGGATAAGTCAAAACTTTTTAAAGAGATCAGAAGTTGGGTTCTTATAATTCTTGGCTCATTTATTTTGGCATTTTTTATTAATTCAGAGGTTTTAGCTAAGGTGGTAGTTGAACACGGATCAATGGAAAATACATTGTTTGCAAATCAGCAGTTACTGGTGAATGAGTTCAGTTATCATTTTACACAACCGAAAAAAGGAGACATTATTATTTTCTTCCCGGAGGAGGAAAAGGGTAATATTCTTGTAAGATTCGATCGTTATCTGGATGGTATTAAAGAGATGTTCACCAAAAAATCGGAACATGCCAGATATGTAAAAAGAGTAATTGGTGTTGAAGGTGATGTGATTGATATCAAAGATGGTTATGTCTTTGTAAATGATGAAAAGATTGATGAGCCATATACCAATGGCTTGACAGAGCCAAAAGGATATGAATTGCCTTGTACTGTAGGCAAGGACGAATTATTTGTTATGGGTGACCATCGAACTGTTAGCGAAGATAGTAGAGCTTTTGGACCAATTAGTTTGGATCAGGTAATAGGAAGAGCTTTTTATCGTGTCTATCCGTTTGGGGAAATGGGGCGGATTCAATAAAGAGTTGTTAACAAAGGGACGAAAGAATGGGTAACCACTTCCCCCACACACAGATTGAAAGACAGATTGCTGAATTTGTTATGTCCCTATCGAACATGAATGTTCGCTATTGCCATAACAAATTCAGCAATCTGTCCTTCAAACAGTGCATTATGGGGAAGTGATTACCCATTCTTTCTGCCATTGTAAATATTACGAAATAAATTAATCAAAAAAGTTTAATCAAAAGAGTTTAATCAAAAGAACTTAAGATGATTTTTAATATTTCCTATAAAATAAATGAGCTATTCTTATATTTATCTATCATAGTGCATGTTACTGCACAGCTGATTGAGGTTTAAGAATAGCTCATTGTTTATTATATATTTAAGTCTTAATGTTAATAGTTAATTATCATTAGCATTTTTCAGGTTCGCTATATTCTACGCCGAAGGTATCTACGGTTAGCTTCTTCATAATTTGTGGTTCTAATGGAGCGTCTGAATAATCGGTCTTTAACTCAGCAATCTTGTTTACGAACTCTAAACCTTCAATTACTTTACCAAAGGAAGCGTAAGAACCATCTAAGTGAGGAGAATCTTTATGCATAATAAAGAACTGAGAGCCAGCGGAATCTGGACGTTGAGATCTTGCCATGGAAAGAACACCAGCGGTATGTTTTAAAGTGTTAGGGAAATTATTATAGGAGAATTCGCCTTTAATTGAATAGCCAGGGCCACCCATGCCAGTGCCTTCTGGATCACCACCTTGTATCATAAAGCCACGAATTACGCGGTGAAATTTAAGACCATCATAAAACCCCTTATTTACTAAGGATATAAAATTTTTAACAGTGTTAGGGGCTAATTCAGGATATAATTCGATTTTAATGATATCACCACTTTGTAGCTCCATTGTTACGATAGGGTTAGTATTATTCATTTTCTTTCAATCCTCTCTTAATTAACATTTACCATTTAAAATTTACTCTTACTATAATACAATGAACTGTAGTAATTAATACTAATTAATTCATTTGTCCGTTGGTAAATATAACATAGCCATAGCATTGTGTCAAGGTAACGAAATTATTTAACAGTTCAGCCATACAATTTTATTAGGGATCACTATTCCAGATATTGCAATAATAGTATAAAAATATTAGACTAAAAATGAGGGCACGCATATCACATCGTTCATAATAATAATAGATGAAAGGAGATTATGCAGATGAGTGAGGTTTTTACTTTTGGAGTAAGGTCGGGCCATCAACGAGCAATGATTGACATTACAAAAGAGATTCAAAGCAAGGTGAAAGAAAGCGGTGTAAAGAATGGAATTTGTGTAATATTTGTTCCTCATACCACTGCAGGTATCACAATTAATGAGAATACTGATCCGGATGTTGTAAAGGATTTTCTAACAGCAATATCCAAATTAGTGCCTGAATCAGATTCTTACCATCATCTGGAGGGGATTTCATCAGCACATGTGAAATCGAGTTTGGTTAATGCATCGCAGACTGTAATAATAGAAGATGGAAGGCTATTACTTGGTACGTGGCAAGGTATTTATTTTATAGATTTTGACGGACCAAGAATACGAAAAGTTTATGTTAAAATTATAGAAGGATAATTACGTTTACTTTATCTAAGGATAACTTGACTCATAATTCTGCTGCAAAATCGTCATTTAATAGGGCAGGCTTAATAGTTTATATGAAAAATACAAAAATCCCTTGTCGTATTGAAAAGTTTACGATAAAATAGCAGGAAAGATAAATTTCACAGGAGAATAACATATGTCAACAGCAACTAAAAAATTGACTGCAATTGCTGATAATATCAAGATTTCCGAAGATATCTACAGCATGTGGCTGATCGATAAAGATATGGCAGAAAGGGCTGTACCCGGACAGTTTGTATCACTTTATTGTAAGGATGGAAGTGCTTTATTGCCAAGGCCCATTAGTATATGTGAAATTGATTTAGAGGCGGGACGGATAAGACTTGTATACCGGGCAAATGGCAAAGGTACAAAGGAATTTGCAAAGCTAAGAGCCGGGGATGAAGTGGAAGCGATGGGACCTCTTGGCAAAGGTTATACCCTTGAGGGTAAGAAGGCAATTTTAATAGGTGGTGGAATTGGAATTCCTCCGATGTTAGAGTTAGCTAAGAGGCTTGAATGTGAAACACAGATTGTCCTGGGTTATCGAGATACTACTTTTTTAGAAAATGAGTTTGAAGCTTATGGAAACGTGTATATTGCTACAGAGGATGGAAGTAAAGGTACTAAGGGCAATGTAATTGATGCCATTAAGGCAAATCTACTTGAAGCAGATATTATCTATGCTTGTGGACCAACGCCTATGTTAAGAGGAGTACAAGCCTATGTGCTGGAACAGGGGATAAAGGCTCAATTATCTTTAGAGGAGCGGATGGCTTGTGGAATAGGTGCTTGTTTGGCATGCACCTGTAAGACAAAAGAAGTTGATCATCACAGTAATGTGAACAATAAGCGGATTTGTAAGGAAGGTCCAGTATTTTATGCAGAAGAGGTGGAGCTATGAATACAAGTGTGACACTAGCAGGCATAACTTTTAAAAATCCGGTTACTACAGCCTCTGGAACTTTTGGATCAGGAATGGAGTATAGTGATTTTGTTGACCTGTCAAGGCTCGGTGCGGTAACTACAAAGGGTGTATCTAGTGTTCCCTGGCCAGGTAATCCAACACCGCGAGTGGCCGAGACCTATGGTGGAATGTTGAATGCAATTGGGTTACAAAATCCTGGTGCAGATATATTCATAAACAGAGATATACCATTTTTAAGAAAATATGATACAAAAATCATTGTTAATGTTGTTGGTAAAACCACAGAAGATTATTGTGAGGTTGTAGAGCGACTATCTGACTGTGATATAGATATGTTAGAGATTAATATCTCTTGTCCTAATGTAAAAGAAGGTGGTATCGCCTTTGGTCAGGACGCAAGTTGTGTAGAAGCAATAACAAAAGAGATTAAGAAATACGCCAAACAGCCAGTCATCATGAAATTAAGTCCAAATGTAACGAATATAGCTGAAATGGCAAAAGCAGCAGCGGCAGGTGGAGCGGATGCCCTTTCCCTGATTAATACATTGACAGGCACGAAGATAGATATCCATAAGAGAGCATTTATACTGGCTAATAAAACAGGAGGACTTTCGGGACCAGCAATTAAACCGATTGCTGTTCGAATGGTACATCAGGTTGCAAATGCAGTTGATCTCCCGATTATTGGTATGGGCGGAATTCAGAATGCAGAGGATGCACTTGAATTTTTAATGGCAGGAGCGACAATGGTTGCAGTTGGAACAGCCAACTTTATTAATCCTAGTGCTACGATAGGTGTTGTTAATGGTATTGAAGAATATATGAAGCAGTATAAAGTAGAAGACATTAATGAGCTAATTGGATGTGTAAAGTAGTTACTAAAAAAAGTTGGCAGCTAAAGCATATGACTAGAGATTGATATTTAATAAGTAGACTTGTTTAATGAAAAGAGGGAATGGATAAATGGAACAGTACAAGAAGGAATTTATTGAGTTCATGGTTGATTGCGGTGTTCTAAGATTTGGTGACTTTACAACTAAGAGTGGACGAAAAACTCCGTTTTTTATTAATACAGGATTTTATAGAACAGGCGCACAGCTAAGAAAGCTTGGTGAGTACTATGCAAAAGCAATCAATGACAAGTTTGGTTTGGAGTTTGATGTATTATTTGGACCAGCCTATAAGGGTATCCCCTTGAGTGTGGCAACAACGATTGCAATCAGCGAGTTCTATGATAAAGATATTAAATACTGTTCCAACCGCAAGGAAGTAAAGGACCACGGAGATACGGGTATTCTGTTAGGTTCTCCGCTAACTGATGGAGATAAGGTTATAATCATTGAAGATGTTACAACAGCAGGTACTTCCATTGGAGAGACAATGCCTATACTTGCTGCACAGGCAAAGGTGGAAGTAAAGGGACTTGTAGTATCCGTTGACCGAATGGAACGGGGGCAGGGCAGTAAGAGTGCCCTGACAGAAATCCAGGAGAACTATAATATTACAACAACTGCAATTGTTACTATGGAAGAAGTAGTTGAACATCTGTATAATAAGCCTTATAATGGGAAAATTGTTATTGATGATATATTAAAAAATGCGATTGAAGCATATTATGATCAATATGGTGTAAGCGAATAAATAAGTAAATAGATTGAAATGATTACGCATAAAGGAGGTAGTGTTATGATGGAGAAGATCTACCATACAATGAAATCAGTGGGTGTGTGGAATCTGGTTTTGGGAATTCTGACAATCATTGCAGGAGCAGTTGCTGGTACATTATTAATCTTAAACGGTTCACGATTACTGAAGAAGAAATCAGAATTAATGTTTTAATGTTTAAGGTACGTGATTACAGCCCCAAGATTGCCTGATATTACTGAAGGCACTTGGGGTTTTTGTTCGGTTAAAATGCAAATATTGAGTTAAGGTACAGGTTTGGAGGTTTTGATGAAAACACAGGATTTTTATTATGATTTACCAGAGGAACTGATTGCGCAAGATCCCCTTGAGGATAGGTCGGGATCAAGGTTATTAGTGCTTGATAAAGAAACAGGGACAATTCAGCATAAAATTTTTAAAGATATATCAGGATTATTAAAAAAAGGTGATTGCCTGGTAGTAAACAATACAAAGGTTATTCCAGCAAGATTAATTGGTGAGAAGTTGCATGAGAGTAAAATGGAGCAAGCACAGGAAACTCATGGAGCAAAAATTGAATTGTTACTGTTAAAACGCAAAGAGAATGATATCTGGGAAACCCTTGTGAAGCCAGGTAAAAAAGCAAGAACTGGTACAAAAATCAGCTTTGGCAACGGATTATTAGTAGGCGAGATTTTAGACATGTTAGAAGATGGTAACCGCCTGGTTCAATTCACATATAAGGGGATTTTTGAAGAAATTCTTGATCAGCTAGGGGAAATGCCGCTTCCTCCTTATATTACTCATGAGTTACAAAATCGAGACCGATATCAAACCGTATATGCAAAATATGAAGGCTCTGCTGCTGCACCTACTGCCGGGTTACATTTTACAAAGGAACTGCTTTCAGAAATAGAAGAGATGGGGATTCCCGTAGTTGGTGTTACACTTCATGTAGGCTTAGGAACCTTTCGACCGGTAAAGGTAGATAATGTATTGGAACATCATATGCATTCAGAATTCTATCAAGTGACGGAAGAGGCTGCGGAAATAATTAATCAAACCAAGCGTAATGGTGGAAGAGTAATTTGTGTAGGTACCACCAGCTGCAGAACAATAGAATCTGCTGCAGACGAAAATGGTTTACTACAAGCTGGAAGCGATGACACGTCAATCTTTATTTATCCAGGCTATTCCTTTAAGGTTATGGATGCTCTAATTACAAATTTTCATCTTCCGGAATCAACTCTCATGATGTTAGTGTCAGCGCTAGCTGGGCGTGAGCACATCATGAATGCTTATGAAGAAGCAGTAAAGGAGCGTTATCGTTTCTTCAGTTTTGGGGATGCAATGTTTATTCAATAAGATAGTTCATATTCATTAACCAATCAGCCATTAGCTTAATAATATAGTAGTATACTATATGATAATGGAGACGGCGAAGTGGTTGATTTGGATCAGATTAGAAAGAACCTGAATTCACGCAAATACACCATGATAGGGTCAGGTTCTGGTCGACTAGTTTTTGACCTAAAAAACGGATATGTAGCAAAGGTAGCAAAAAATAAGAAAGGTTTAGCTCAAAATAAGGCTGAATATAAAATAGAGGCGATGAGTGACTGCGATATGTTTGCTAAAATTACAGCAATTTCGGAAGATTGTAAAGTATTAATCATGCAAAAAGCAGAACAGATAAAATCCATATCAGTTATTTGGAAATATTATAACGTAAAGAGTAACCATGAGCTCTTTCGGCAGTCTGTCTTTGATGATTTTGGTACAAAATACAGACTATTATACGGAGATTTGTGTCGTAAGTCCAGTTGGGGTATTATTAATAATAAGCCAGTCATAATTGATTATGGCTTCACAAAGGATACCAGAAAGTACTATACCTTTATGTAGTGAGGGAAGAACAATAGCTTCCCAACAATAGGATATTAAAAATGCCCTATGAACTCTTTAATAGAATTCATAGGGCTGATTTATTATGCTTATTATGCCATTTTTGCTATGATACTTCTTGCTACACTGATACCATTAGCAGATGCCTGTTGTAAGCCTCTGGTAAGACCAGCTCCATCTCCAATTGCACGAAGACCTTCCACACTGGTTTCAAAATCAGTATTAACAACAACCTTATTGGAGTAGAATTTAACTTCGACACCATACAGAAGTGTTTCGTCACTTGCAATGCCTGGTGTAACTTTATCAAGTGCGAGCAGCATTTCTTTGATATCCACCATGATACGATGAGGGAATACCAGTGATAAGTCACCAGGTATAGCATCTTTTAAGGTAGGAATTAAGTTATTTCTGCAAAGACGTTCTTCCGTAGTTCTTCTACCACGCTGGAAATCACCGAAGGTTTGAACAAGAATTCTACCGCCACAGAGCATATTACTTAGCTGAGCAATATGTTTGCCATACTCAATTGGAGTATTGAAGGGCTTGGTAAAGTTCTTGGATACCAAAATTGCAAAGTTGGTGTTATTCGTTTTATAATCCTTAGATTTATAAGCATGTCCGTTTACAACTGCAAGGTTATTCTCATAATACTCGGTTGCTACTTCACCGGAAGGATTGGTACAGAAGGTACGCACCTTATCATCAAAGGTTGGGGTATAATATACAAGCTTTGCTTCGTAGAGGTTTTTATTAAGGAATTCCATAACCTCGTCACGAACCTCAACACGTACACCAATATCAACGGTTCCAACCTTAGTTTCAATGGAATGCTCTTTGCAAATCTGACTAAACCAATCGGAACCTTCACGCCCAATAGCAGATACAATTTCATTTGCATAGAAGGTATCACCCTTTGTGGTAATAATACCTTTTGCTTTCTTGTCTTCAATAATAACATCCTTAACCATGGTGCTGAATTTCATTTCAACACCGCATTCAAGTAAATGCTCCTGAAGACGGGTATATATTTTATAACCTTCCTCCGTACCAAGGTGACGGATTGGACATTCAATCAATTTTAAGTTTGCATTGATAGCACGTCTTCTAATTTCACGGATTTCTGACTCTTTGTCAACACCGTATACATTAGTATCTGCACCAAATTTTAGATAGATGTCGTCTGATTCCTTAATCAATTCCATCGCTCTGTCATAACCTAAGATATCAGGAAGTGTTCCGCCGACATCTGGTGATAAGGATAACTTACCGTCGGAAAATGCTCCTGCACCTGCAAATCCTGTGGTAATTGAGCAGGGTTTACAGCCGATACATTGCTTAGTTGTTCTTTTGGGGCATAATCTCTTTTCGATTGGTCTGCCTTTTTCAACCATAAGTATCTTTAAATCTTTGTTTTCCTTAATCAACTCATAGGCACAAAAGATTCCGGACGGACCAGCACCTATAATGATTACATCATAATTTTGCATGAACAACACTCCTTTTGTATGTTAGACGGTCTGAAAATGACCTCGATAATTCTATCATAAACACTAGGGGAATGCAAGAAATTAACGGCTTTCCAGTGATTAGACATACTTATAAAACAACGATGGATTAATAATAAATACAGTAGGACTGCTATATTATTTCGAAATGTTTCAGTGCGTATTCAATTCCGTTATCTTCAACATTTTTAGTGTGGAAGGTTACAATATCTAGAACCTGCTGATCTGACACACCCATCCCAATACTATGTTTTACATACTTTAGCATAGAGAGATCGTTGGTGCTGTCACCGAAGGCATATGTATTTTCATGAGGAATACCTAAGTGCTTTATTAAGTACTCAATACCAGTAGCTTTTGAAAAATTAGCAGGAATGATTTCGTAAAAAACTGCATCACGTTTAATAAATTCAAAGGTGTCTTTATATTTATCATAAATCATCTGGTATCGCTCTGGGTCTTCACATCTGATACACATTTTATCAAAGTCAGTTTCAACATCATGCCAACCAATCAGGGTGAATTCAAAGAGATTTTGAAAGATGTCCTTAGGCGGGAGCAAATGTTGTTCGGTTAATCGATCATTATAGTATATATGTGTGGAACCCTCTAATAAGGCTTCAATTTGATGCTCATTAAAATCACCAATAAGGTCTTTATGAAGTTCACTTGGAATCCTCTCGTGCAATAGTTTTGAACCATTGTAGTCAATGTAAGTACCGCAGCCGCAGACATAGCCATCAAAACCTATTTCTTTAATTTCTGGGGTAATACCTGCCAGGGTCCTGCCAGTATTAATAAATACGAGGTGTCCATTTGCCTTTGCTTGTCGAATTGCGTTTTTTGTGTTTTCAGAAATCTCATGAGTTTCATTGCTGATAATTGTTCCGTCAATGTCAAAGAATAATATTTTAGTGTCCATGTAAGTTCTCCTAACCTTAAGCTAATCTGAGAGAAAAATACTCAGAAGTGGTAAGTATCGTAGTTCCAATCACATTCAAATATTCTAACACAAAAATACAGGAAGGGAAAGAGCAGAACAAAAAGGGATATTTTGTAAATAATGTAAAAATTTTATAAAATACCTTAAGATTAATTAATTTAAACCGATATAAATAAAGAGGGACTGCATGCACCACGCTTTGCCTATGCAATAGTTCTTTCTATACAAAGAAGATAAAGAAAATACGGAGGTGAGATTAAATTTCATATTCATTATCAATGTAAAAAAATAGTTGAAGATATGAGCTTGATACATGGACGTGCTTTTTCATATCCGAAAGGAAAGAGGCATAATATGAACAAAGAAAAGAATAAGGGAACAATTACAAGGAACCAAGCGGTAAGAAATTTATTTGGATTTTTATCGCTAGCTATTATTGTTACAGTAATTACATTGTCACAGAATAAAGTAAGTGCAGCCGAAGCAAGTATTTCAGTGAAAGAAATTAACTATGACAACAGTACCATAACCTTGCAAGTCAATTCAGGCGATACAAAGGTATATGTATCAGATGTAAATAAAAAGAAGTGGGAGATGATTCCTGGTAAAATTGTAAATGGTACAATCACTATGGACATATCCTGGATATCAACTACAAAGAACTATATCCTGACTTTTAAAGGGGATTATTCTTCTGGTATACTCTCTGTTACCTTACCCAAACAGGTTACCACCTTTAAAGCCACCTTTAACAAACAAAAAGGTACAGTAACCTTTAATAACACAAGTAATCGTACAATTGAATGGAGAAAGAAAAATAGTACTATCTGGAGTACAGTGAAAGAAAGTACCTTGGCAGATGAGTTAAGCAATTATTTTACAAAAGGCATTCAATTATATTTTCGTTTAGCACCAGTCAATGGTTCAAATACCAGTGTCGGTGTTAGAGCTAGTAAAGAAGTAGCAGTTACGGTACCCAAGAAAACCACAGCTCCGAAAATAACTGTCAATGGTTCGAAGTTCAGCCTGGCAGTGAAAAAGGGTATGGCTTATCGTAAAGTGAATTCGGATGGAACAATGTCGGACTGGACTAATATAACTAGTACTACTGACCTGTTGATTAGTAATATTGCTCCAGAGGTACTATACACTGGTAATTCGTCTGCACAGAAGGCAGCGACACTTCAGTTCAGAGTAAATGCCAGCAGTACTTCCCAGGTATCCAATATTACTACCGTAAAGATTCCAGTTCAAAAAGGGGCACCGGATATTGATACCAGCGGTATCGTATTAAATTATACAAGTTCTACAACCTTATCGTTAACTGTAAAGGCAGCTAGTGCTACAGTACCCTATGAATACACGGTTATTTCAAAAGAAAAGGAGTTAAGCTATCAAACTGCAGTATGGAAGGCAATAACCTCCTCGGCGGCTGTATCAATTAATAGTACGACTGCTCCAAGTGGAAGTAAAATATATGTAAGATTGAAGTCTGTAGAAGCGTCAGAAACTACAAGTTTTTCTTTGGCTTCTCTTGAAGTGAATGTTACCGGATTAAGTGGCGTTAGCTATCCAACAGCTCCTGAGGCTACACAGCTAACCACTCTAGTGACCACAGCTGGAGTATGTCAAAGCACTAAAACCTCAAGTTATCTAACCTTCTATTTATATACAGCAACATCAACAACAGTATCCGCCATAGACTTCTATGATAGTTATGGTACGAAGAAAGGGTCTGTTACCAGTAAGAGCACCGTAGCTCTGAATACCAAAAGCACTGGTGCAAGCGATAAGTACATAGTGACAACGAACATTACCTCCACTGATGAAATTAATAGTTTTACAGAACAGATATTGTATGCGAATGTCACCTTTGCAAATCAAGAGATAATCAAGAGTAATTCCACCTCCGGAATACAGCTATATCTTTATCCAAAAACAATAGTTAAAAATCCTGGTGATTCCGAATATAGTACCGCATTTAATCGTATTTACATGTCAACAGATACTACGGATGCAACTAAATTTAAATTTAAATTGGATTTTGGAAATGAAAAAGTAATTGATCCTACTGGTATTAATAAATTTACCAGTGAATCTACCGAGATAAGTTCCATAAAGTACAGTGGTTATACGTTGAATAAAGGGACAGATTATACCGTAGTCTATGACTCCTATAAGGATGAGGATAATTCAACGATTAGAACTGCAACAGTAACAGTGAATGTATCTAATTTCGAAAAGTCATCGGAAATTACCACATATGATCAGGCAACACCGTTGATTATTAATCTAAATAATAATGAGGTTGTGGATAAAGCTGTTACCATTAAATTGGTTCGTACAGCTACAATTGACAATACGCCAATTGCCTGGTCTTTATCAGAAGGTGGCCTTACAGAGAAAACTACCTCAACAATAACTAACGAAGACGGAAGTACTACAACAGTCACTCAGGATGTAGTTACCTTTTCACTAACGTTAACAATGTTCAGTCAGACCTATAGTGTCAGTGTAGCCAATGTAACTTGGGGGAATGTCTCAATCTTTGGATCAGCATCCATATCCAATGGAAAGGCAACCATCTATCTATCCAATGCTAAAATTAATAAGCTCACTACAAATTCATCGGATACGAAGAACGTGGTTATAACTTTAAGTAATGGGTATGTTATTGACACTGGTTGTAAGCTTACCATTTTGAACGCTAACTAGGTAAGTGGATTTATTAAGGAGATTGTGATGAAAAAATATAGAATAAAAGGTCTTAGATTACTGTTGTGGCTGCTCCCCGTGTTTATGATTGGGCTGCAACCTTCTAGTAAGGTAAGTGCAGAGACGGCTACCGCTGTTACAATCGGTGCAATTGATTATGAGGAGCTAACTTTACAGGTTTATAATAACAACAATACAATTATATATTATTCCACCGACGAAACCACCTGGACCGAGGTGGAGGGAAGTTACAGTACTGCCACCAAATCCTATGAAATGGATATATCCTGGGTTAGTATTACCAGTGATGTAACTCTCTATTTTAAAGGAGATGTAAATACAACAATTAAATCAACTACCTTGCCCATGCAGGACAAGTCCTTCAAGGTAACGTATAGCAAGGCGGATGAGGAGTTTACTTTTGTAGAAGCAGATGACTATGATTATTTTGAGTGGAGAAAAGCATCTGATTATAGTTGGAGTACCGTGAGTTTAAATGATACTTCAAGCTCTTATAAGCAATTCATAAGTTCCTTGGAAACCTTTAGATTGAAAGGAGCGAAAATAATAATTCGCCTTCCCCAGGTAAAGGGTTCTGGCTCTAATGCTGGCAGCAGACCAAGTAAGGAGATAACCATATCAATTACTGCCAGAGCAGAAGCACCAAAGGTAACTGTGAATTCTTCCAAATTGACTTTAAATACCACTGAAGCAATGGAATATTATGATACAAGTACAGGCACTTGGGTTGAGTGCTCAAAGACCATGGCACTTGAGGAGATTGCTCCTTCTGTGTTATATAAGTATGGGGCTCATTCTGTTACATTACTGATTCGAACAGCTGCTACAGCAAGTTCCTCCTATTCTAAAACTGCTTATGTAACCATTAATGGTCAGACAAAGGCACCTACGATTGGTGGAAATGTTGATGACGTTAGCTATTATTTTTACAACTCAAAACTTGTTATGACTTTTAACAATGCAACAAAGACGAATCTTTTTGAATATACGGTTGTGAAACCAGGCACTGAGTTTAATCCCTCCAGTGCAAAATGGACTACCGTCAACTCTACAAAACTTATTACTCTTTCGAGCACAGTTACGCCTAAGGGTAGTAAGGTTTACATTAGAAGAAAAGGGATAGAGGCCAGCTCTAGTAAAGGTACGGAACTTATCCTATCCTCAGCGGTTAGTAATTTTTCAGTTAGCTATTAATCACAAAAAAATGATACTTCACTTTACATTGTTGTAAAGGAACGGAAGCCTTAGGCTTAAAACCTAAGGCTTCCTTAGTTCATATCAGTGAAACAACAGGACGTTTCATCATGTAAAAGGAATAACGATATTCAAAGGAAATCTATCCTTGACAATTACGAGATTGTCTATTAATATATGAGCAAAAGATAAAAACATTGAAGGTGAATGTAGTAGCGTATATTTTCCCGCCAGAGAGAACGTGCCACCGGCTGAGAGCAGGTTCAGGGTCCAGATATATTGCGAAGTTCGGCACCGGAGTTGCCTTTAAGATATTCAGGTTGTGTACTTGTAATAAAAGAGAGGTCGGTTCAGTCCCGTTACGACTGCTAAAGGAGTCTTTTGATAGACTTGAATTTGGGTGGTACCACGATGCTTTCGTCCCTGTTGGGATGGGGGCTTTTTTTATGTAATCTGAATGATTCTATTACATAAAAAGCGCAAAAGTGTTAGAAGACGGGCACTTTAATCAAAAAATAATTGATTAAATATAGGAGGAATAAAAATGTTAGAGAATTTAGAACGCATTAAAGCGCAGTTTACTGCAGAACTTCATGCAGCAAACTCAAAAGAGGAATTAGAGCGTATTCGAGTATCCTTTCTTGGTAAAAAGGGTCTTGTTACAGAGGAGTTAAAAAATCTTCGTAATTTGGATGCTGAAGCTAAGAAAGTAGCTGGTATGCAGGTAAACATTTTAAAGGATGAATGTGAACAGGCGATTGTAGAGTACCAGAAAACCATGGAAGAGAGGGAATACTTAAAGGAAATTGAAAACACCGAGCGTTTCGATTATTCCATTCCTTCTGATAAGGCAGTTGGTACCTTGCATCCAATTACCATTGTTCAAAGACAGATAGAAGATATCTTTAAAACTATGGGCTTTATTATAGAAGATGGGCTGGAAATTCAGACAGAGTTCAATAACTTTGAGGGTGTTAATATTCCTAAGAACCATCCCGCAAGAGATATGACAGACACCTATTATTTAGAAAATGGTCAGTTACTTAAGACACATACTTCAGCTGCACAGAATACCATTATGCGCAAATATGGTGCTCCAAAATCAGGGGAACCTTTAAAAGTATTATTCCCTGGCAGATGCTTCCGTAATGAGAATATCGATGCCAGTCATGAAAATACCTTCTTCCAATTGGAGGGTATGATGATTGGAGATGACATCTCAATTTCTAACTTAATTTATTTCATGAAGGTGTTACTTTCAGAAGTATTCCAAAGAGATGTTAAAGTTCGTCTTAGACCCGGTTTCTTCCCCTTTGTGGAACCTGGCTTTGAATTAGATATAAACTGTGCCATTTGTGGTGGTTCCGGTTGCCCTACCTGTAAGCATTCCGGTTGGTTAGAATTACTGCCTTGCGGTATGATTCATCCAAATGTACTTTCCCTTGGTGGAATAGATCCAGAGAAATACACAGGCTTTGCTTTCGGTCTTGGTCTTACCAGACTGGCAATGATGAAATATAACATCAAAGATATCCGTATGTTTAACAGCGGTAACATAAAACAATTAAAGCAGTTTACGAAGTAAAGAGGTAATATAACTACACATATTCCACGTGAAATGCTATGTAATATTTAAAAGAGACTGCCGCTTTGGCAGATTGGAGGAAGAACGAATGTATATATCAATGAATTGGATTTCTGAATTTACAGATCTTTCTGGAATTAACTTAAAGGAGTTAATCGGTAGATTTACGTTATCTACCGCAGAGGTAGAAGAAATTCATGAATATGGTAAGAATATAAAAGATGTTGTAGTAGGCAAGATTATTGAGATAAATGATCATCCAAACTCAAAGAAACTACATTTATTAAAGGTGGATATCGGCACAGAGATAGTAGGCTGTGTATGCGGTGCTCCCAATGTATTTGTTGGAGCAATTGTTCCCTTTGCTAAGCTTGGCGGACAGGTTGGAGATCTTGAAATCAAGGAAGCAACCATCGCTGGCGAAATCAGCCATGGTATGTGCTGTTCCGAGAAGGAATTAGGCATCACTGAAGATCATTCCGGACTTATGATTTTAGATGATACTTATCCGTTAGGAACCGATATCAAATCCTTTATGCAGTTAGAGGATACGGTATTCGAGGTGGATAACAAATCCTTAACCAATCGCCCTGACCTATGGGGACATTATGGTATTGCCAGAGAAATCGCAGTGTTAACAAAACGTCCATTAAAGCCACTGGAGGTTGTTAATACAAGTGTTTATAAGGATTTAGCTAAAATTGATGTCAAAGTAGAAGATACCGAAAAATGCTTCCGTTATAGCTGTATCACAATCTCTAATATTAAAGAGAAAAAAGCTCCGATTAATATGAGAATTCGTTTAAAATACTGCGGTATGAGACCGATTAACTTATTAGCGGATTTAACCAACTATCTTATGATGGAGCTCGGTCAACCGATGCATGCCTTTGATAATGCAAAGGTGTCACAGATTCGTGTGAAAACCTATCCGGAAACAGTTAATTTCTTAACACTGGATGGAGTCGAGAGGAAGGTTGATGGCGAAACCTTATTAATTTGTGATGAGAAAGAACCAGTTGCCATCGCTGGCATTATGGGTGGTGAATTATCAGAAATTACAGATGAAACCAGCAGTGTACTTTTAGAATCTGCGAACTTTGATGCGGTATCCGTTCGTAAATCTGCTACACGTCTGGGACTTCGTACGGATGCAAGTTCAAGATATGAAAAAACCATTGATCCCGAGCTTACAATCCCTGCAATTGAACGCTTTATAAAGCTCTTAAAAGATATCGATCCAGGTGTAGAGGTGACTTCCTCCCTTACAGATTGCTATGTAAAGCATTACAAAACCATTAATATAGATTTTGATAAGGCTTATGTTGATAAATACACAGGAATTGATATTTCTTCTAACCAGATAGAAGAAACCCTTACAGCCCTTGGCTTTGGTGTAACACGTAAAGAAGATGAGTTCTCTCTAGTGGTTCCTACCTGGAGAGCTACTAAGGATGTTACAATTAAGGCAGATATTATTGAAGAAATAACCCGTATCTATGGATATGATAACTTTGAAATTCAGTCCACCAAGAGCTTTTTAACACCGGTTCGTCATAGTGTAGAACGAAGCAATGAATATCGCATGAAAGAGCTGTTAGCGGAACGTTATGCCATGAATGAGGTACACAGTTACCTTTGGTACGAGAGTAAGTTAAATAAGGAGTTAGGTATTACTACGGAACCTAATATTCGTATAATAAACTCTATTACAGCAGAAAATGATACTATCCGTGCGACCATTATCCCAAGTCTTCTAGGTTTTGTACTAAAGAATGCGGATACAACTCCAGAAATGGGAATGTTTGAAATCGGACGTGTGGCAGACGGACTGAAAGAAGATGGATTATGTGATGAACGTAAGAGACTTGGTATCGTGATAGCTAGCAAAAAGCTTAGCGAAAAAGAGCTATATTTTAAGTGTAAGGAGATTGTTAATCAGTTACTTCTTGCTGTGAAAAACATTGCGCCAAACTATAAGCTGAAAGAAGAATTAGCTAAAAATAATTACGTTCACCCAGTAAACAGTGCTGCAATTTTCCTTAAGGACGAAGAGATTGGCTACTTCTCCGTGATTAATCCTAGGGTAAAGAATAAAATTGATAAGAAGTTAAATGTTGCTTTTGCAGAGATTGATATTGAGAAAATGGAAACGGTGGCAGCAGAAAGCCTACGTTATTCCGAGGTTTCAAAGTATCCTGGTGTAACAATTGACTTAAGTCTTTTGATGGATAAGGCACAGAAATATGAAAAGATACAAGTTGCTGTGAATGAGCTGGATTGTGAATATCTGAAAAGTTATCACTTAATAGATATATTTGAAGATGAGAAATTACTTCCAGGTAAGAAGAGTGTTACAGTACGTTTTGAATTTATCTCAAGGGAGAGAACACTTGAAGGTCAGGAAATTCAAAAAATGGTAGATGACTTACTTGAAATTCTAAACGTATTAGATATAGAGATAAGAAAGTAATTGTAGAATTAATGCTAGTATTTTATTTCAAAAATTAGTAATTGTACAACACTGATTTTGACATAACAAAACCTGTCCCTGTATAAGTCTTATAGACGAGATGATTTATACAGGGAGCAGTGAATTATTGAATAAAATAATTCACATGGTAAATTTGTGCTTGACCCAAATTTACTACCTGGTGGCGATATGGAGATGAATATGAGTTTACAGCATAAGGGGACTATGACGATCGAGACCCTCCGTCTGATGCTTCGAAAATTCAGAGCAGAGGATGCAAATGATATGTTTCATAACTGGGCTGGAGATCCAGAAGTATGTAAATACTTGTCCTGGGGACCTCATAAGGATGTTGAGACTTCATTAAGAAGGATAAATAACTGGGAGAATAATTACCAGTTTAATAATTTTTATAATTGGGCAATTGTGTTAAAGGGGAAACATATGGCTATTGGTTCCATTAGCGTGGAAATCTCCAGTGAAAGCACAAAGACCTGTGAAATTGGTTATTGTTTGAGTGCACCTTTTTGGAATAGGGGCATTATGACTGAAGCATTGCGAGCAGTAATGCATTATTTGTTCTATGAAGTTGGATATGAGACAATTCGAGCAAAGTATGATACAATGAATGTGGGTTCCGGTAAGGTTATGGAAAAGGCCGGAATGCAGTTTGTAAAAATGGAATATCGCGTTGGAATTCGAAGGGATGGCAGCAGTTATGACTGTGCTGTATATTCGAAGCAGCGGGAGGATGCGTAAAGTAAGCATTTTTATTTAGTACACAGAAAAGTTAAATTCACAGATGATATTTCTTTTCATGAGTAGGTATGAAATTTAGATGCTTGCAAAACTTTATGAGGAGGAATATGTATGTTAAAGGAATTTAAAAAGTTTGCTCTAAGAGGCAATATGATTGATCTTGCAGTCGGTATCATTATTGGTGGAGCGTTTACCGGAATCGTAAATTCTTTGGTAAATGACCTTGTAATGCCACTTTTAAGTATATTTACACGGGATGTGGATGATTTGGCTAATCTATACATTCCCCTTGACGGAAAGCATTACGATAGTTTAGCAGCCGCAAAGTTAGCAGAAGCTCCAACCTTAAATTATGGAGCATTTTTATCCGGTGTCTTAAACTTTTTAATTATGGCATTTGTTGTATTTCTGTTGGTACGCTGGCTTAATAAACTTAAAAAACCAGAACCAGTTGCAGCACCAACCACAAAATCCTGTCCTTATTGTTATTCAGATATTAATTTGAATGCAACGAAGTGTCCGCATTGTACTTCAGAGGTTGGGGATAAATTAGAGTAATTCAGTATAAGGTGTGGATATATCTATTCATTTGTTACCCAACCGTGGATTGTTTTTATTAAAACAAGCAAAAAATGGTTGTCGGTATATGTCTTTGAATAGATATACTCGCACTTTTCTTTATAGTTTGTAACAGATTGTAAAGGATACAATAAACTATTTTATAGATGTTTTATTAACTTATAGGGTAAGTTTGATAAAGTAAAATATTCTCCTGGGAATATATTTATTCACCATTGGATAAATATAGATTTTTGCTTGTACTATAAACCTTAGCTTGTTATAATTACTAATAATTAGACTGGATTAAGTTCGAGGAATGAGCACAGAATAATCAAGATAGAAAATGGATGAACATGCATCCGATTGATCTAAAATAAATTTAAGAGGAGACGTCCTATGTTTCGCAGATTTTATCCAAAACGGATAGCTGATTCTTCTTACGATATTGATTATGAGAAACTATATAAAGAAGGCTACAGAGGAATTTTATTTGATATCGACAATACATTGGTGGCGCATGGTGCAGATGCGACGCCAAGAGCCATAGAGTTATTTGCAAGGTTAAGGAAGATTGGATTTCAGACTTGTTTAATATCCAACAACAGTGATGAAAGGGTTCGGCGATTTAATAAAGAAATAAAGACAAATTATATTCATAAGGCGAATAAGCCCTTTATTAAAAATTATATTAGAGCAACAAAAATAATGGACACTAGAATTGACCAAACTATTTTTGTTGGTGACCAGTTGTTTACGGATGTCTATGGCGCAAACCGTATTGGCATGATGACCTATCTAGTTAAACCTATTCATCCTAAGGAAGAAATTCAGATTGTTTTTAAACGTAAATTGGAGCGCATAGTCTTATACTTCTATCGAAAGGATCTTGCAAAGGGAAAGATAAAGCAAGACTAGTAACTTATGGTATCTAAAAAGCACAATATTATATTAATTGGATTTATGGGGTCAGGTAAGACAAGCGTTGGCAAGTGCCTGGCAGATTTGCTTACTTATCAGTTCAGGGATACAGATCAACTCATTGAGCGTAGATTATCCGATACAATATCTCATATCTTTGCTGTTCAAGGAGAAGAATTTTTTCGCACGCAGGAAACAGACCTTCTCAAGGAACTAGTATTAGAGCTTAACAACACTGTCTTATCAACTGGTGGAGGGCTACCGATGAAAGAACAGAACTCCAAGTTGTTAAAGGAACTTGGCTACGTGGTTTTTTTGAAATCTTCAAAGGAGACAACCCTAGCTCGATTAAAGGGAGATACCACTAGACCCTTATTACAGGGTGAGGATGTAGATAAAAAGGTGGATCGTATGCTGGAGATTCGAACACCGATCTATGAAAAGACAGCCCATAAAACCATTATGACAGATAGAAGATCTATCCAAGAAGTTGCTCATTTAATTATGGAGAATTATTTAAAACAGATTTAGATTAAGAAATACTTTTGCTAACAATAATCTAGATAAATATGTATCTAGATCAAGTAAGGTTGATGAAACAATCTTTCAACTTTTGTGAAAACATGTATGAGAAGGAGGAGTAGGTATGAAGATCTTAGTATTGAATGGTCCAAATCTTAATTTTCTTGGGATTCGTGAAAAAGGTATCTACGGTACACAGGATTACAACTATTTGCTTGAATTATTGGAAAAGAAAGCAGTGCAGAGCGAAATTATAATTGAAACTTTTCAAAGCAATAGTGAAGGCGAAATAATCGATCGAATTCAAAAAGCATACCATGATGAGATTGATGGTATTGTAATCAATCCAGGTGCATACACTCATTACAGCTATGCTATAAGAGATGCATTAGCCTCAATTGCTGCACCTAAGATTGAAGTACATATATCTAACATCCACCAGAGAGAAGAATTTCGTCATACTTCGGTGACTGCAGCAGTATGCACAGGACAGATTGCAGGGCTTGGATTACAAGGTTATTTATTGGCAGTAGATGCAATTATAGATATGCAGTCATTGAGAAGTGAATAAGTAGAGTAATATTATTTAGAGAATATTTTAAACATAGTTAATAAGTAATTTAGATAGTAAGTAAGAGATATAATTAAGATTCATAATAATAGCGAGTTAGTAAAGATAAGTTAATAGAGAGATAATAAAATAATTAAAACAGAAGGACAGGTAGAATATGAATAACTATTTACGAGTACAAGAATTACTAAAGAAGCTTGAGTTAGGAGCTCTTCTAATTTCCAATGAAGATAATATTCGTTATATCAGTGGATATGCTGGAGAAGGTTATGTTTATATTTCTGAAAAGAGACATACTATCATTACAGATTTTCGTTATACAATACAAGCGGAAAATGAGTCACCGGATTACGAAGTAATTACAATTGGTAATGGTGGTTATGAAGAAGTATTAAATGACATTCTGTTATCCGATGCGATTGATAGACTTGGCTTTGAATCAAACGATATGCTTTTTGCTAAATATACAAAGTTTAAAGAAAGCCTAAAAATTAAAGAGTTAGTTCCTGTTGGTAATGACCTTACCGATATGAGAAGAATAAAAACAGCAAAGGAACTAGAATATCTTAAAAAGGCGGAGTCCATTGGTGATGAGGTATTTACCGAAATCCTAACTTTTATAAAGCCTGGTATGACAGAACTTGAGATTGCAGCAAGAATTGAATATCTGTTAAAGGTAAAGGGCGGACAGGGCTTAAGCTTTAAGGCAATTGTAGCCTCTGGTATTAACTCTTCCATGCCACATGCGATTCCTTCCCAGAAAAAGATAGAAACTGGTGATTTCTTAACGATGGATTTTGGTTGTATCTATGAAGGGTATTGTTCTGATATGACAAGAACCATAGTTATTGGTAAAGCAAGCGAAAAGCAAAAGGAAGTATATAATACTGTTTTAAAGGCACAATTGGCTGCGCTTGATTTTATTAAAGCTGGTTATAAAGGTAAGGAAATTGATAAAGTAGCAAGAGATATTATTTACGGTGCAGGCTATGAAGGTTGCTTTGGTCATGGACTTGGTCACAGTGTCGGCCTTCACATTCACGAGAATCCAAGATTATCAATGTTAGAGGAAGATATTATTCTTGCTGGCATGATAGAGACTGTAGAACCGGGTATCTATATTAAGGGCTTTGGTGGTGTAAGAATTGAGGATATGGTAGTAGTTACAGAGAACGGACATGAGAATTTTACCTTCTCTGATAAGAGCTTAATTGAGCTGTAATTTAAGATATGAGGTACAATTAGCCTAAGCTAAACTTAACTTTGCTGCATCTCGTATTGTTACAAATTTAGGCTTGGTTAAAAAAAACTGTTGCAAAAAATTATAGGTTATTATAGACTAAAGAGTAGTCAATTTTAAGGAGGATTTTCAGTATGGTTTCAGCAGGCGATTTCAGAAACGGCCTAACAATTGAAATGGACAATAATATATATCAGATTATTGAGTTTCAACATGTAAAACCGGGTAAAGGCGCAGCATTTGTAAGAACAAAATTAAAGAATATTAAAAATGGTGGTGTGGTTGAAAGAACCTTCCGTCCAACAGAAAAATATCCACCTGCACATATCGAGAGAAGCGATATGCAGTATCTATATTCCGATGGTGATCTTTTCCACTTTATGAATGTAGAGACCTATGATCAGATCGGTATGAATGAGGATTCCATCGGTGATTCTCTTAAATTTGTTAAAGAAAATGAAATGGTTAAGATGCTTTCCCATAATGGACAAGTATTTGCAATCGAGCCTCCGTTGTTTGTAGATCTTCTAATTACAGAGACAGAGCCAGGCTTTAAAGGTGATACAGCGCAGGGTGCAACAAAACCTGCAATTGTTGAAACAGGAGCTACCGTATATGTACCTTTATTTGTTGAGCAGGGTGACAAGATTCAGATTGACACCAGATCTGGCGAATACATGAAGAGAGTATAGTCGAATATCAAAGATAAATATAAGCGCAATCTAAGGGAAATCAAGGTTTTCCGTGGGTTGCGCTTTTTTATATGATTTGTTAAAGTAATAAGAGATAGCTTGGAAAAGTTTATAACAATGTGGATAGCGAACAAGTAGCTTATTAAATAGATGATAGAAAAGTAGTAGTAAATTATAATATAATGTATTATAGCTACAAATGAAATTTTAGAATTCCTTTCACAATCGTTATCAAATACGAAGCAGAAAATTTATATTTTCAGTAACTTACCCGTCAATTTCTCTTAATAGAATAACGGGCAATACGAAATCTAGTCTTTTATAATTGTTATCAAGGAGATGTGAAAATGGATTGGGTAGATAGAATGAATAAAGCGATTGATTATATAGAAGAACACCTGACCGAAGAAATTAGTGAAAAAGAAATAAACAACATTACAGCGTGTTCATTCTCAATGTTTCAAGGCTCTTTCACACAAATTACAGGGGTTTCTCTTTCGGAGTATTTACGTCGTCGTAAGCTGACCTGTGCCGCATATGAGTTGCAGAATACAGATGAAAAAGTAATTGATATTTCGTTAAAATATGGCTATAATTCTGCTGATGCGTTTACAGTTGCTTTTAAGCGATTGCATGGTGTTACTCCAACCGAAGCAAGATTTTCAGGTGTAACTCTCACATTCTATTGTCGTATTCGCTTCTCACTTAAAATTGAAGGAGTTGATAAAATGGACTACACCACTATTGAAAGATCATCATTCAAAGTAATTGGAATAAGACGTACAACGCCATATGGCGGTGGTACGTGGGCGATTGTAAAAAGTGATGGAAGTAATGAGAAAATTAAGGAGATTAGTGGAAAATTTTATGATTTAGGTCTATGCTTTGGATTTGGTGTCGACGGAAGCAATGACTATATGTGCGGTATTGAATGGGATAAAGAAGATATTGCAGGTTTGGATACCTATCAATATCCGAGTGTTACTTGGCTCAAGTTTGAAGCTAATGGCTCTATTGCGGATCAAACTCTTGGAGGTGTATGGAAACGTATTCATGAGGAGTTTCTACCACAAAGCAAGTACAAGCTATCTGGACTGCCTACTATAGAAAAATATGTCAAATGGGATGCTGCTGATGATATGTGTATTGTTGAGATTTGGCTTCCTGTTGCATTAAAGTAGTTTATTTCGAATAAGCATTAGGCGAAGTTCAATTGGTTCGTTGTCTTTCACAACTGTGAACAAAACCAAACAATATAGAGCAATAAACGTAGCAGACACGTAGCTAACAAAAATGTGTTTAAGAGGCTTAAAATAAGCGTTCCAATATGAAGAGAGTATTGTTGTATATTAAAGTCTAATATGAGCGCAGTCCGAGGAAGATTAAAATTTTCTTGGGGTTGTGCTTTTTTTATATTATAGATTTATGGAAAATCAAGTTTTTCTGTAAATTGCACTTTTTTATGGGATTGACTTACCTAGAACATCTATGTATAATATACCTAGAAAGTCGATGTATGATTAAGGAGGTAATTGAATGGGTATAGATAAAGGATTAATTGGAGGCAGTACAATTTTATTGTTGTTATCCTTACTTGAAGAAGCAGATATGTATGGGTATGAGATAATAAAGAAACTTGAAGAAAAATCCGATAATACATTTCAGTTTAAAGAGGGGACCTTGTATCCCGTATTGCATAAGCTTGAAAACAAAGGGTATGTAAAATCCTACAAATCCAAAAGCAGCGCAGGGAAAGAGCGTAAATATTATCAAATAACCAACAATGGCAGGAAGCAGCTTGTGGAGGAAAAGCAAAATTGGGAGAGATTTTCTTTGTCTGTAAATAAAGTGATTGGTGGTGGCATTCATGCTTTCGCCTAAAAGCGAGATTTTTTTAAAGGAAATATTGTCCTATGTTAAATTTATACCTGATAGAAACAATATTCAAACAGAGCTGGAGAATCACATTGAAGATAAAATGGAAGATTATTTAGAACAGGGCTATGATACCGAAGAGGCAGAGCAACTTTCAATTAACGATATGGGCAATGCAAAAGAAATTGGTGAAGAGCTCAACAAAGAGCATAATCCGATCGTTGGATGGATATGGCAAATCACAAACCTAATACTTATTTTAACTATAGTTGTCTTTGGATTTTATTTTTGTTTATTTATCAGTTCCTTCTTTCAGAGCAATTTAATTAATGAAATTCCTAAATCGGATATAGTTTATAGTATTAATTTAAAAGAACGAGTTCAAATAGATGATACGGTGATACGATTTACATATGTTATCTATGATATTAATGGTAATATGCATATCTTCTATGAGACTTATAGTAAAGCCATATGGGGACTAGTGTGGACACCTGGGTATATGGGAGAAATAACAGACAATTTGGGTAACAAATATACATCACGTTCAGGACAGCAAAATAGTGGAGGAATTATATCCAAAGGTGTGTGGACAATTGCTGATTTTTCAGAAAATGCAGAAATGTTAATTATAACCTATGATTTATATAACAGAAAATATAGGGTAGAGATACCTTTACAAGAAGGTGATAATTATGAGTAGAACAAAAAAGATAATTCGTAATATGTGTATCATTATTATTTTGTCATTATTCATTTTGAGCCGGTCAGGTCTCTATTTTACTCCATTATCTGCACATGAGAGTTCGGAGCGAGGTATAAATTATGGACCGTCAAAGGTGATACATATTGAGAATTTTAAAAACGGTAAATATATCCTTGGTAAGTATGATAAATGGGTTTCCTGCAATACTGTTAGAAAAACCTTTCTCTTCTTTTGGCGTGTGGGCGGTCAATCTGTTGGCTTTGAAAACAATAAGTCAGAAAAAGTTAACTATACTTGGTCATCCTTCTATTATGATTTTAAAGCATATGGAATAGTAAATGATGCCGATATTAAAAAAATAGAAGTCTTGCTCAGTAATGGCGAGGTTCTTGCACAGACCGACTTTTATGAGGATTTATTTCTACTTACATGGCACTCAGACGAAAAAGAAACTATATATTTTAAAGGTATCAGAGGGTATGATGCTAACGGTAATATAGTTTTTGAAAAAGAATATTAGTGTAAAGGCGATATAGCGCAATTCATGGAAATTAAGATTTTCAGAAAGTTGCGCTATTTTTATGTTGAGGTATTTAATGATTATAGGAATGAGGTATATTATTTGTAAACTAGTAGTAAATATTGGCAATTTATTGTATAATATAGTTGTTGTTATAGGTGAGGAAAACAGTAGATTTAGTTTTGATGATTAAGGAATGACCTATATGAATTGATTTAAATAGCATCGATGCTAATTAATAATAATCTTTAATTTAAAGGAGTAAGTAAATATGGACAAACAATACTATATTCAAGTTATTGCTGAGAACTATTTGAAAAATGTGGTAGACGACCCTGTTTCAATGAAGGTTCATGACAAATTCCTTTACGGCCTTGATTTGGAACAGTTTAAAGATGGCTTTATTGCTTTGCTTTCTCTAGTTCGTAATCTTTATAGTGATGTGGCAAGTGATCCTGGAAGTTTTAACATGCTTCTAAAAGATAATGTAATCTTTGATGCAAAAAATACGGATTATACGAACAGTAATGCAAGTTTACTTCGAATACCACATTTACTGTTTATACTAGGTGCAAAAGCAGAGCTTCAGCCGGATATGACGTTACAGGTGGATGGTGGTGCTCTTTCATCAACTGCCAAAGAACTAAAAATCACTGGACTACCATTTTTGCTTAATAAACTTAGTGAATATGGTTTAGAAATTATGGGTGCAGAAAAATCAATTAGATCAGGTGAGGTTATCTCTGTTTCATATCCCGATAATCGTGCCCTGCTGGTAGCATTAAAGGCTATGGCTGAAGCGTTACTGGAAATGAACAAAGGAGACATAAGAAAGCAAAAGAATCATTTCTATATGATGCATTATGGGATTTTGGAAAATGAAAAGGTTAAGGAACCAAAACTTACAGTGGAATCAATTTATCATGCACTTGACACAGTCAGGCGTGAGAGTGCTTCCATACTGCATGAAAGTATAGCTAATGTAACAAAGCAAGCGGTGCGCATGGGTGGTTTTATGCGTAACGACTGGTCTTGTGTGTATACCAGCAATAAGAATAAAAAAGTTTTAATGAGTCTTCAGGTTAATCATGATGTACTATCTGCCAAGTTAAATCTTCAGAATATTGGTCAGTATATGCCTTTGGTGGAAGAACAACCAGAAAAGATACGTGAGTCAATTCGTTCAAATGGGTGGGATTGTGGGCATTGCAATCCCGGCTGCTCTGGTGGATTTTCATTTAAGATGGACGGACAAGCATATAACAAATGCCGCTGCGGAGCATTTCTGTTTCCAGATATTACGATGGAAGATGTAAAAAGCTTTGAAACATTATTAAGCCAGGAACTTTTGTATTAGATAAAAAATAATATAGCATCCAATAAGTAGTTAAATTTCAACAGTATCACTTTAAATCAATTATTATTGGACAATATTCTTTCTAAAAATGTTTAAGGTACTTGACTGTATTTATACATGCTATTATATAAATAAATTTGTGTATTTTCTAAAACATTTAGGATTGCAGAACAATAAGTTACTAAAACAATAGGTTACTATATCGATAATAATACATGAATGAATATCACTGGTTAAAATGCTCTTTTGGGAGAAGAACAATATGATTTATAAGATATCTAATAATAATTTAATAATAAAAAATATTGAACAGAACGAGGAGTATAGCATTGATATATCAGGATTCAAAGAAATTACTTCTATAACAGCTGATAGTTCGGGTGAGTATATAGCAATCATAGGAATAGAAGAAACCGAAAAAGATGTTTCAATATTCATTCACAAACTAGGAAGCACAGATTTTAATAAAATATATACTGGTAAAGTTTATGACCTTATATGGTTCAGGGATAAAACTAAAATACTCTTTCACACAGGAACCACAATTTGCATGATTCAAATAGATGGCTCTGATTTTCAAAAATTAATTAAGATTAGCAGGGTTAATTATGCTCCAATTATGTTATCACTTAGTCCTGACGAATCAAAAGTTGCTTATATCAAGTGGAAAAGTGATAATAAAAAAATATTTCTATACGATTTATTAAAAAAGGAAGAACATGGGCTGTCGATATCGTGTTTTGATTATGACTGGGTAGATAACCAGACAATAATCTATGATAGTAATAACAAAATTAAAATTTTTGATCTAAACTTAAATAAATCAAGTACATTATTTAAAGATGTTAGCTCGTTAAGAAAAATGAAAGACTTTAGTAAAGTGTGTAGTGGCGCTGAAAAAGTTTTACTATCAGGAGAACCCGAAGATCTAATAGTAAATAACGTGGGGAGACCACGACATAGAAATGGTAAGATTTACTTTGAAATCTTTGCTGCTACGAATCGTAATAAAGTTATTGCTATTTTGTCTGTTAACAAAGACCTAACGAATTTATGATTGCATTTTACGTCAGAGCAAGGATTGATATTCAATTACGATATTATAACCGAGGATATTATAGCTGTTAATATTTCCAAAAATGAATTGGCAAATGAAACAATTCAAAGTGGTTTGAGGTACTATAATAACCAGATTGAAATTAACTATAATGGGTTTTATCCCTTACAGTGTTCAAAGCAACCAACGAGAATGGAGCATTTGTATTTTACTTGTTCAAAAAAGAAAGAGGTTTTAGGAACTTTATGATAATTAGAAAAGTTGTTATAGAAGATTTTGGTCAGTTAGCTAAATTACAAATAGACTATAAACAATCAATTAAAGAGGAAATGCCGGACCTAATTATCAGACAAGTGGGATATTTGAGGACTTTTATATTTTACCTGAGTACAGACATCACGGAATAGCAAAGAAACTTGTAAAATATGCATATGACAATAGTGAGATTTCATCTATGACAGTTGGTTGCGCCAATTGTGATGTGGAGATGTACAAAGCCTTGGGGTTTCGTATACAGCTGGGGAACCTATTGGCATATGAGAATTAGGTGATAAAGAATTAAATTATAGTTAAAAGGGTTAAGGGGAAGTTGATATGTTAGAAAAAATATCGGACAGAGTTTATTACATGATGAACCAGGAGGAAACTGATCGGCCAGTTTTGGGATTAGTGATTGGTAATAACAGTTGTCTTGTAATTGATGCGGGAAATTCACCAAAGCATGCCAGGGAATTTCAAGCAGAGTTAAAGACTATGGGGTTGCCACCTATTAAATATTTAGCACTAACGCATTATCATTGGGATCATACTTTGGGACTAAGTGATTGGGATACTATATCTGTTGCTAATTTTAAAACAATCAATAGTATGGAACAATACCGCCAGATTAAATATGATGATGCTTCCTTAACGTTAGCTATAGAAAAAGGAATATTTAATGAATATGCAATTAAATGTATCAAAGATGAAATTGATGATAGAGATATGTTTAAAGTCAGAAATATAGATGTTAGTTATACAGATTGTTTAATGATTGATTTAGGCGAGGTCACTTGTGAAATACGTCATATCATTAGCCCACATACAGAGGATTCAACCATCATTTATATTCCAGAAGAAAAAACCCTCTTTCTAGGGGATTGTATCTATGGGAGTACTAAAAATGGAAGAAATTATTTTGATAAAGAAAAACTATTTCCTATGATAGATATTATCGAAAAATACCAAGCTGATTACTTTTTATGTGCACATGAATCCATGTGTACAAAAGAAGAAATGGTTTCATATTTTCAACAATTACGAACAGCCTATGACATTGCAAGTAAGTCTAAAGATTTGAGTGAGGCAGAGATAAAATATGAAAATTGCTTCAATCATAAGCTTACCGGGGATATGCTTTTCTATGTAAAAAGCTTTGGATTAGATTAAGATTGTAAAATGTATGGTTTCACAGGTTATCAATGATTTTCATTTTAGCAATACCAGTCAAGAAATTATTGTTGTTATAAGGTATTCTGTATCTATCGGAGGGAAACGAAATGAACGGAGCAGAATCAGCTTATGTAGTACAAAAAATTCAGGATTACATCGAACACAATATACTTGAGAATATCACGCTGAAACAATTATCAAAGGTGGCGGGATATTCACCCTGGTATTTATCTAGAATTTTTAAAGAAGTTACAGGCAAAACACTGTATGAGTATATTCGTTCAAGAAGGCTGACGATGGCGGCACTGGTTTTAAGAGAAGGGAACAAAAAAGTGATAGACGTCGCACTTGACTTTGTTTTTGACAGCCAAGAGGGTTTTACTAGAGCATTTTCAAAAGAATTTGGAATTGCACCAGGTAAGTATAAGACTAAGACTCCGCCTATTAAGTTATTTCTGCCCGAAAAAGCTTATGATTCCTACCGATGGATTCAAAGTGTTAAAGATGTGGAAGAGAGGATGTATGATATGGCGAAAACAATCTTTGTACAAATCATTGAGAGACCGGAAAGAAAGTGTTTATTGAAAAGAGCTGTAGAGGCAGCAGACTATTTTGCATACTGTGAGGAAGTAGGATGTGATGTTTGGAGTTTACTAACGAGTGTGAAGGAAGCTCTGTATGAACCGATAGGAATGTGGATGCCGTCTAATTTAAAACCAGAGAATACCTCGACTTATATCCAAGGCGTTGAGCTTCCTTTGGACTATGACAAAGCAATTCCTGATGGTTATGAATTAGTTGTTTTCCCACCCTGTACAATGATGGTTTTTCAAGGAGAACCTTATAGTGATGAAGAGTACTCACATGCAATAACAGATATTTGGGATCATATCGACAGGTTTAATCCAGAGATTTATGGGTATAAGTGGGCACCAGAACAAGGTCCTCGGTTCCAATTAGCTCCTATGGGATATAGAGGTTATATTGAGGCAAGACCTGTAGTGAAATGTTAAAAGCATAAGTTGGGAGGAAAGCGGTTTTCATACGAAGCTAGAATACTGCAATATACGTATTCAATCGTAGGTTAACCGCTTTTTTAATGGTCTTCGAATTATTGAAAATGTGCTGTTTCTCAATAAGGATAATGTTAAATTTCTATAGATTGGTCATTAGGTAATATATTTTTATAGTAGGTATATCGCCAATTAATAAACGAAATCCCAATAGAAATTAAAAAGATTACTAACCCAAGAACCATAAAAATAAATGTCATAGTACCAAAACAATTAATTGCTATTATTAAACATAAGATAGATAGAATTTGTGTAATAATACTTGCAACTTGTGTTTGAGTAGCCCTCATAGCTTCCCCTCCTGATAAATACTTCAGACTAAAAACCATAGTAATTTAAGTCTGACCGTCTTAATTCAAATCAATACTTTTCCTCATACTTCATAATCGTTTGAAATAATATTTTTCCTACAACTTTTTTGGTTAATTTATTGAAATTATGTAAATTATTAGGCGGAGATTGAATTAATCGGGTAGGAATTTTTATAATTAATAGATTAATAGATTAATAGATAAAATTAAAGTATATGGGGGTATGGAAAGGAGATTGAGATGAGACCATTTATTAAGTTTCAGAGTGTAGTTTTAGACTGTAAGCAACCAGCCCAGCTTGCTAATTTCTATATGAATTTATTAGGCGGAGAGATTACATATGATATTGGAGTGTATGTAGCGGTAGCTATTCCAGGTGAGAATGTTTGCGTTTCTTGCCAACTTGAAGAAAACTATATACCACCCATATGGCCTGATACACTGAATGGGCAGATGAAAATGGAGCACCTGGATTTTGATGTAACAAATATGGAGGAGGCTGTTCAATTTGCGTTATCCTTAGGAGCCACGAAGCCAGAGATACAATATTGGCAACCGGAATACGGTTCACAATGGGTTACACTTTTAGACCCTGCTGGACATCCTTTTTGTTTTTGCCTCCATGAGTGATTGAGATACTTTGAATTACCTAGATAGAAATGAGTGTAATAATAACAGAAATAAATATTGAACCAGTGGTATAAAACAATTATACTTTATTCATAATTTGTAACAGCTCGAAAACCGCAGATTTTCGAGCTGGGTTCTGAATGGTTACCATAATTTAAACAAATTAACCAAGACATAGAGGATTAATAAATATGAATAAAGTATATAAAGTAATGTGCATTGCACTTGGATTGATATTTCTATCCCTGGGAGTTATTGGAGTTGTACTTCCAATCTTACCAACGACGCCTTTTTTACTCCTTGCCTCCTTCTTTTTTGCCAGAGGTTCTGAGAAGTTTCATAAATGGTTCATGGGGACAAGCCTATACAAGCGATATATTAAAGATTTTATTGAAACCAGAAGTATGACCAGAAAAAACAAGATTAAGACATTAACGCTGTCCACGTCCTTGCTTGTTTTGGCTATCTTTTTAGTTCCTAATATCTATGCTAGAATATTCATAGGCATAGTTATGGTCATTAAGTATTGGTATTTCTTTTTTAGAATTAAAGAGAGACCTGTTGAAGTAGAGTCTGATATGTCTGATCTATAAGTTGGTCATCAATGGTTGTGTCTAAGAAATATTCAATCGCTTGTTTTGCCTGCGCAACCAGCATTTCAAGCCCAGTAACAGCTTGGATACCCAAGGATTCCGCTTGAAGGGTTAGCTTTGTTCTTCTTGGATTAAAGATGGCATCTACTACAGCTTCGCATTTCGTAAAGGTACTTAAGTCCAAAGGAGAGGCATCAATATTGGGATACATCCCAAGAGGAGTTGTATTGATTATGATTTCTGCATCCGTATGTTTTTCATAACAGGTCGTATAGTCAATGGTCTTATTGCTATTCGTGTTGATATCCACAGATAAATTAGCCAAAGCACCACTACGGCTAACCACATAAATTTTCTTTGCACCCATATGTTTTAAAACTGCCTGTACTGTTTGCGAGGTTCCGCCTCCGCCCAGTACCAGGCATTTTTTATTTTGTATCTCTATTTGATTATGTCTTAACATATACTCAAAACCATAGAAATCGGTATTGTAGCCAATGTAATGACCATTCTTATTTACAATGGTATTTACTGCACCAATTTCCTTTGCAAGTGGATGCAGTTCGTCTAAATAAGGTATCACGGCTTTCTTATAAGGAATTGTTACGTTGATTGCCCCAAATTCTTTCTTCTCCATAAAAATGGGAAACTCTTCCTTGGATAGGGGGATTAAGTCGTAGGTGTAGCTTGCTAACTTTTCATGTATTATCTTCGAATAACTATGTCCTAATTTTTCTCCAATTAATCCGTATCTCATCCTTCTCTCCAATCCTAATGATTCTTAATAATCAGAATAATATAAGCGTACTTTTTTTGCAATTTATTTCTTATTTGTTTCGGAATATTTTCTGTAATAGGGAATATATTGTTCTGTAATAAGAAATAGCTGCCTTTCGGGAACAAGCATTGGCAAGTCTGGTTAGGGGGGAACTCATGAGCACGAAAGACGAGCTGTTAAAGGTGTTGTCGCTTAAACTAAGGACAATCATGGGGAAGTTAACCCTTGATTATGACAAACTTCAGGAGATAAGACTTCGCATGAATGCACCTTTACTTATCATTTATGCAAATCAAGAGTCTTTCATTACAGAGGATGCTAAGATATCTGATAATCCCAGGAAAGCAATTATTATCACAAAGAATGAGATTAAGGAAACAATGGAGTACATAAGCAATTATTCTCTCTATGCTTTTGAGGATGAAATCAGACAAGGCTTTATAACAATTAATGGCGGACATCGTATTGGCATCGCAGGAAAAACCATAATGGAGGATGATGTTATTAAAGGAATGAAACACATTTCCTTTATTAATATTCGTCTGGCTCATCAAGTAAAAGGTTGTGCAAATCCAGTACTTCCTTATCTATTTAATGAACAAGCATCAGGTATCTATCATACGCTTATTATTTCACCACCAAGATGTGGTAAGACAACCTTACTTCGGGATATTATTCGTCAACTTTCCGACGGAAGTAGTCACCATTCTGGAATGAGTATAGGGGTTGTAGATGAACGCTCTGAAATCGGAGCTTGTTATATGGGGACTCCACAAAATGAATTGGGGATGCGCACTGATATTCTGGATTGTTGTCCAAAGGCCAAAGGAATGATGATGTTAATTCGGTCTATGTCTCCGCAGATAATTGCTGTAGATGAAATTGGGTCCAAGGAAGATATGGATGCAATTGATTATGTAATTGGTTGTGGTTGTAAGCTAATCGCAACAGTACATGGCAGTTCGATTGAAGACATTAAGAATAAGCCTATATTAGGAGAACTAGTGAAAAAGAAGTTATTTGAACGCTATATCATTCTTAGCAATATAAAAGGTGTTGGCCATCTAGAGGAGATTTACGATACGGAAGGAAGAAGGTTATATACAACAGTAAGTTAATATCGAGAGAAAGGAGGACAAACTGCTATGGGTATAATGAAAATCATTGGATGCATCATGGTGATCCTATCCTCTGCAGGAATGGGATTTTACTTAAGCAATGAAATGCGATGCAGAATTGCGGATTTAAAAGAATTGAAAAAGATAATTGGATTACTTAAAGGAGATATTCGTTATGGCAACACACCTTTGCCAGAAGCAATCCATGCAATACAAAGAAGGCATGAGGGTAATTACAAAGTATTTTTAAAACAGGTCAGTACAAAATTAAATGAATTATCTGGACAGACCTTTACAGAAATCTGGAAAGCTGAAACTGAAACTGGGCTGGCTGATACCTCGCTATCAAAGAAGGACAAGTTGCAACTAAGTGCTTTTGGAGAAAATTTGGGCTATCTGGATAAGGAAATGCAAATGAACACCTTTGAATTGTATTTGTCACAATTGGATGAGACGATTCTTGACTTGTCAAAAACAGTGAAAGAAAAAACCTATATGTTTAACACCTTAGGAATTATGGCAGGCATTTTTATAACGATAATAATGGTTTGAAATAGAATTACTTAAGAAGGACTTAAAACCGTTTATGACGGTAAACCGTTTTTAACGGTAGGGAGGTTAATATGGACGCTTTTATTATTTTGAAAATTGCATTACTTGGGTTAATCATTTCAATTTTGAACCAGATATTAAAGCAGTCTGGTAGGGATGAACTTGCATTTATGTCAAGTCTGGCAGGAATCGTTGTTGTTCTCTTTTGGCTGCTTCCGCATATACAGGATTTGTTTATGACAATCCAACAATTGTTTAATATGGTCTAGCATTACACCATAGGGAGAAGGAGCGCATGAGCCGGAGAATGCCTAAGATACTTTTACCGACTATGGCGGTGGAAGGGAGATAATATGATACGAATTGCAGTGGTTGGACTAGCTACCGTTATGCTCGCCATTTTGCTAAAGAAGACAAAAGAGGAATATTCCTTATATCTTAGTATTGCTGCATGTTTCTTTATTCTGATATGGGGAATTGGTAAATTGGAGGTTATTCTTGACACAATCAACCGCCTACAAAGTTACATCAAACTGAATAAGGCGTATGTAGGGATTTTAATAAAAATAATAGGTATCACCTATGTGACAGAAATCGCTTCGTCCTTATGTAAGGATTCAGGTTATCATGCAATCGGTGACCAAATTGAACTGGTAGGTAAGCTTTCCATTTTAGCAATCAGTATGCCAATCCTGTTAGCTATCCTTGATACCATCAACAGCTTTTTGGAGGTATAAAGTATGATAAATAGAAGAGGATGGAAGAAATATTTACATAGATTTCGATTGTTTCTTGGAGTGTTATTATTTTTCTTTATGTTTTTACCTGCACAAAAGGTACAAGCTGCTAATGGACTGCCAGAGGATATAAACTACGATGAAATTCAAGAAGTAATAGATGATGTTTTGGGAAACGGAACTGACTTTAGTTTCAGCTCTTATATTAACAAGTTGACAAATCAGGAAGAAACGTTCTCCTTTTCTGGAATTGCTAATCAGCTGCTAAATTCAGTGAAAGGTGAGATTAGTGAGAACCTATCTACACTTGGGAACTTGATTACTATATCCTTAATAGCAGCACTGTTCACAAATTTTTCGATGGCCTTTAAGAACAACAATGTATCAGAAACTGGCTTCTATGTCACGTACTTACTAATGTTTGGATTACTTATTAGCTCCTTTGTAATAGCCTCCAGAATAGCTACCACTACAATAGCCGCCATACTCGATTTTATGAAAGCTTTAGTACCCACCTATTTAATGTCGGTTGCTTTCACTTCAGGAACAACAACGTCACTTGTATATTATGAGGCAGCGCTTGGATTAATCACACTGGTCGACTTTACATTAATTAAAATAGTAATTCCAATGATAAACTTCTATCTGATTATTGTACTGGCGAATAACTTATCAAAAGAGGACATGCTCTCAAGGCTTGCAGATCTTATTCTAACAGCAATTAGCTGGATCTTAAAAAGTCTTTTGGCCTTAGTTATTGGCTTTAGTGCAATTAAAGGACTAATTGTTCCAGTTGCAGACCATGTAAAGCGTACAGCGTTATATAAGGCTTCAGAAGCGATTCCAGGAATAGGAGATGCGCTGGGGGGAGTAACAGAAACATTGCTCGGTGCAGGTGTTCTTTTAAAAAATGCTATTGGTGTCACTGGTTTAATTGTAATCCTTACAATTTGTGCAGTACCGGCAATTAAATTGCTAATTATAACTGCAGTTTATAAGGTGGGGGGTGCGGCATTACAACCAATCTCTGATAAACGTTTCATTGAATGCATTGGTGCGTCTGCCAAAGCAGCAGGATTACTACTGCAAACGGTGTTTGTAGGGGCTGTGTTATTCTTGCTGGCAATTACTATTGTTGCGGTAACCACAGGAAGTGTAAATATAACTTAAGAGAGTTAAGTTTCTCCTGCTATTGGATTCTATATCACCTGTAACTGTGGCATAGAGCATCAGAATGGAGGTAGTTAATGGAAGAAATATATTCGTGGATTAGAAATATCGTAATCTACTTATTAATTAATACAATTATTATGAACTTACTTGGCAATAAAAGCTATAAAAAATACGTAAGTATTGTATCAGGCATGATTTTGGTTTTAATCGTCATATCACCTCTCATTAGGTTAATGAAACTAGAAGAGAATCTTGACTATTTTTTGCAGGCAAATGATTTTGCAGTAGAGGCATCCGACTTTAAAAGTGACTTAAATAGAATGGAGGAAGCACAGGTAGATGCGATTTTTGCTGATTACAAAGAGAAAATACAGGAACAAGTCAAAGACATACTGCTCAAAGAAAAGGTTTATATAAAAAACTTTAATATTACCTTTGACTATGACAATGAAAGTACGACCTTTGGAGAAATCTTAAGAATGGATATCACTGCAAAACTTAAGAAGGAAGATGAGGAGGAGCAAGCGGATAACCTTTCCATTGATGCCATTGAGATTGAGCGTATTATCTTTGGCAAAGATGATAATTCACAGCTTGAGGAACTGCCTTCACCGTTGGAAATTGAGCTGAAGACGGAGCTTTCGGACTTCTATAATATAGAGCCTGGTAATATAAATATTAATATACAGGGAGGATGACATGGAAAAGAAAAAACTTTCCCTGAAGGACATTGGTCCAAGTAAAATTATAATATTGTTTGCAGCAGGGATTTTAATAATTTTTTTGTCAGTACCGGACCTTTTTGGTACAAAAAAAGTATCGGATAGTACTACAGAGGACAAAAGTTCTAAGAATGTGCAAAATGATACGAATACGACAAGCTATAATACGAATACCTATATAACAGAAATGGAAACCAAGCTGGAGAATATTCTAAAAAAAGTATCCGGTATCGGGGATGTTGAGGTGATGATAACTTTGAAAGCCTCAGGCGAGCAGGTTCCATTAAAAGATAATCCTTCTACGCAGGAGAGCTTAAACGAAGTTGATGGGGAGGGCGGAAGCAGAACGAATAATAGTTTAACCCGGGAAGAGGATACCGTTCTAGTTACGAACGAGAATGGGGATTCTGTACCTTACATAATACAAGAGTATGAACCTCAAATCCAAGGTGTGGTTGTGATCGCCGAAGGTGGAGACAATGCTGAAATTGTAATGAATATTATTAAAGCAGCAGAGGTATTATTTGATGTACCAGCGCATAAAGTTAAAGTGATGAAGATGGGTAACAGATAAAATTTGCAGGAGGTCTAAAATGAAGAATATATTCAAAAAAAATCATATCATAATTACTGCGCTCATGATTATGATCGTAATCGCTGGATATTTAAGTTTTACACGTGATGATACGACTGATGATTTATCAGTAGCTGGAACAGATGGGATCGTTAACGATGACCTTGCAATGGCGGATGATGATCTGGATATTGCAGCAGATACAGAAGATTTAAATGCGGATAATGCCTTAGATGAAGATGCTTCCTTAGTAGAAACAGATGAAGATGCTGCTTTGGCAGAAACAGATGGAGATACAACTGAAGTTGCAGATACAGAAGATGCGGATGAATTAGCTGATATTTCTGACGAAGATATACTCGCACAGGATGATCCACAAGATGTTGCAGACAACGGTGAACTTGATCTGGAAGACGGCGTACCAGGTGAAGCAGTTCTTGCTAGTACAGTTCTTGATTCTGGATTCTTTATTTCTAGTAAAGTAGAACGTGAACAACTAAGATCAGAGAATAAAGCAATCTATATGGAACTTATTCAAAGCCCTGATATTTCCGAAGAATCAAAGCAAAAAGCAATTGACGGAATGCTTCAATTAACCTTAAATAAAGATAAAGAGTATGCGGCTGAAAAACTTCTTGAAGCAAAGGGATTGGGTGAAAGTGTAGTAACAATCCTTAATGATAAAGTAAGTGTAGTAATTGATTCAGCACAGCCTTTAACTGATCAGGAACTTGCAATTATTGAAGATGTTGTTAAGAGTGAGACTGAAGTATCAGTTGACAAAATAAAAATTACTACCGTTGTTATTGATGATTAATTGAAGTAACTAAACGGCTATCAATAGAAAAAATTTATTAGTAATTGCAAAAACTTTGTTATTTGGTATAATACTATATAAAGAATAGAAATATAAAACATTTTCAATTCAATAATACAGGGCTTGCCGAATAACAATAGGAACTTAGGAGGTAATCATTATGAATAAGGAACCTGAGATTAGAAACACATATAAAATACATGAGAATGGTAAAGTAGGAGAAGTGCAAATAGCGGATGAAGTTGTTGCAGCAATTGCTGGTTTAGCAGCGAATGAAGTGAAAGGCGTTTCGACCCCGGCTGGTAATGTCACAAGTGATCTTGCGGGGAAACTAGGAAAGAAGAATTTATCCAAAGGCGTTAAGGTTCTTGTTAACCCGGATGCTGTCTCTGTTGATATGGCACTGATGTTGGATTATGGATTTGGAATTCCTGAAACAGCTAAACAAGTACAGGAAAAGGTTAAGTTAGCGATAGAGAATATGACTGGATTACAGGTCAAAGAAGTTAACATCCGTATTGCCGGAGTTAATATCGTAAAAGCGTAAACAATTCCCTAACAACCCTTAGATGTTAAGCTAAGGGTTGTTTATTCGTAACTAACTATTCAGAATCCCGAGAATCACGCAGTGGATTCGAGTATGACAGCGCCAAAATGGATGTATTTTATCCGTTTTGTGTGCATAAGGCATCGTAAGATGCCCTGTAACTGTGAAGGGACTGAACAGTTACGTTTATTCGTGTGTAGGAGGAACCGTACGGTGACAAGAAGAGAGAAAAGAGAGCACATATTCCTTATGCTGTTCCGCAAGGATTTTCATGAGGTTACTGAATTAAATGAACAAATGGAACTGTATATAGCAGAGTTGGAGCAGCCATCACTCGAAGAGTATGCTTATCTTACCTCAAGAATTCAATCGATTGTTGAGAAGCTAGATGAAATAGATCAGATTCTATCAGAGGCATCCAGTGGTTGGAAATTAAATCGTATGAGTAAAGTGGATCTTACTATATTAAGATTGGCAATTTTTGAGATACGTTTTGATGAGGATATTCCTGTTAAAGTTGCAATTAATGAAGCGGTTGAAATTGCTAAGACCTTTGGCGGAGATGATTCTCCTGGTTTTATCAATGGAGTACTTGCAAAATTAGCTTAATGTAAACCTAAAGTTATAGGTATCCCGAAAGGTATGGTGGTTCTATGGGACAGGCTTTTTCGGTTACAGAAATCAATCAATACATTAAAAATTTATTTATAAGAGACCGGATACTGAACGGCGTATATATAAAAGGTGAAGTATCCAATTGTAAATATCATACCTCTGGGCACATTTATTTTACATTAAAGGATGCTCAGGGGCAATTGGCTTGTGTAATGTTTGCTGGACAACGAAGAGGACTTACCTTCCGTCTGGAGGAAGGCCAAAGCGTTATAGCACTTGGTAGCATTAATGTATACGAACGGGATGGGAAATACCAGTTATATGCAAATGAGATTGTTTTAGATGGACAGGGAATTTTGTACGAAAAGTTTGAGAGACTTAAGCGAGCACTGGAAGAAGAAGGATTGTTCCAGCCTGCACATAAGAAACAGATACCAGCCTATCCTAAAAAGGTGGGAATTGTAACCGCTTCCACCGGTGCGGCAATACAAGATATCATTAATATAGCAAAACGAAGAAATCCCTACGTGCAATTAATTTTATATCCTGCTCAGGTACAAGGAAATGGAGCGGCTGAAAGCGTAGTGAAAGGTATTACAGCACTTGACAAACTTGGTGTTGATACCATCATTGTGGGCAGAGGTGGAGGTTCCATTGAAGATTTATGGGCATTTAATGAAGAAATCGTAGCACGAGCTATCTTTAAGTGTAAGACGCCAATTATTTCGGCGGTAGGTCATGAGACTGATATTACCATTGCAGACTTTGTTTCAGATCTTCGTGCACCAACACCTTCTGCGGCAGCAGAACTTGCGGTGAATGATTATCTTGCATATCAGAGCTTATTAAGAGAGTATCAGCGTAAGTTATTAAGAGAGTTACAACAGAAGCTGCAACGATATCAGAGTAAAGTAAAGGAATTAAAACTTAGACTCTATTATGCTAGTCCAGCTTATCAAATCAAAGAAAAGAGACAATTTTTAATAGAAGCGCAGCAAAGACTACAACAGCGGATGCAGCAACGGTTAAAAGAAAGACGACATCGATTGGAACTTTACATAGCAAAGCTGGAAGGGCTATCTCCATTATCTAAGTTGAGTAAGGGGTATGCACTTGTTGTTGACGAAATGAATAAACCAGTACAGAGCGTTCAACAGGTAGAGAACAATGAATTGCTTACATTATCCTTATTAGATGGTGATATAACAGCAAGAATTGAAACAATTAGTCCTCAAAATAGAGGTTGAAAAAGTAAGGAGGTATCAGATGTCTGAAAAAGAATTTAAATTAGAAAAAGCATTTGAAGAATTGGAACAGATTATGGATACACTGGAAAAGCCAGACATTAGTCTTGAGGCTTCTTTTACCTTATATCAGGAAGGTATGAAACTTCTTAAAGCATGTAATGATTCCATTGATAAAGTGGAAAAACAATTGATCATTTTAAGTGATAATGGAGAAAGTAATGGACTTTAACCAAGAGCTGAAGCAAAAGGCAGTTAAAATTGAGGAGATTATTAAAAACTTCTCTCCTGCAGAAAAAGGATATCAAAAAACGGTAATTGAAGCTATGAATTACAGTCTGCTAGCTGGCGGTAAACGTCTGCGTCCCATTTTGATGTCTGAAACTTTTCATCTATTTCAGGGTGAGAATAATAAAGTATTAGAGCCGTTTCTTGTGTCGATTGAAATGATTCATACCTATTCCTTGGTACATGATGATCTTCCTGCGATGGATAATGATGAATATCGCAGAGGCAGAAAGACAACGCATGTGGTTTATGGGGAAGCTATGGCAATCCTGGCAGGTGATGGTCTATTAAACTATGCTTTTGAAACTGCGGCAAAGGCGTTTGACTTGGTTAAGGAAGCGCAGGAAACTGTTTTCTATAAAAGAATAGCTAAGGCTCTACAGGTTTTGTCTGTCAAAGCAGGGATCTATGGTATGATTGGTGGTCAGGTCATTGATATGGAAGAATATCAAGGAGCAGCCTCCCTAGAACGGTTAGATTTAATGTATCAAATGAAGACGGGAGCTTTAATAGAAGCGTCAATGATGATTGGAGCGATTTTAGCTGGTGCGTCATTCGAAGAAGTTAATAAAATAGAAACAATAGCAAGAGATATTGGGCTTGCTTTTCAGATTAAGGATGATATTCTCGATGTAACAAGCACACAAGAAGTGCTTGGAAAACCAATTCATAGTGATGAAAAGAACGAAAAGGCAACCTATGTGACATTAATGAATTTGGATAACGCCAATAACGAGGTAGTATTAATATCACAGAGGGCAATCGAAAATTATACTGCACTACCATATAAGAATGAATTCTTGAAAGAACTAATATTAACATTAATAAATAGAGAAAAGTAGGTATGTTCCCCAATGTGGGTACGTAATAATAGTTACGATAATGATTAACGAAATAAAGAGGATTAGAGGAATAATCTGTTTGATATAGAGAGGTGGTAGCTAATTGCCAAAGTATTTAGATAGCATTAATCAGGCAAATGACATTAAGAAAATAAAATCACAGGATTGTCCAAAGCTTGCAGGTGAAATCCGTGAGTTTTTAATACAGAATATAAGTAAAACAGGTGGCCATCTTGCTTCGAATTTAGGAGTTGTTGAGCTAACCATGGCTCTCCACACGTTTCTTGATTTTCCTCAAGATAAGCTGGTTTGGGATGTTGGTCATCAGGCTTACGTTCATAAGATACTAACAGGCAGAAAAGAGTTATTTGAAACACTTCGTCAAATAGATGGACTAAGCGGATTTCCTAAGATGGAGGAAAGTTGTTGCGATTCTTTTGATACGGGTCACAGTTCAACTTCAATATCAGCTGCTCTTGGTCTGGTTCGTGCAAGAGATTTAAGTGAAGAGAATCATAAGGTTGTTGCTGTGCTTGGTGACGGTGCCTTAACAGGCGGAATGTCCTTTGAGGCAATCAATAATGCAGGAAGACTAAAAACGAATTTTATCATAGTTTTAAATGATAATAATATGTCCATCTCTGAAAATGTCGGAGGATTGGCAAACTATTTAGCAAAGCTGCGTACCAGTTCGGGTTATACCGGCTTTAAAGAGAACATGGAACAGACGCTTAATCAAGTACCGGGTGTAGGTAAAGTAATTGTTGATAAATTAAAAAGATCTAAGGATGCAATCAAATATTTCATGCTGCCCAGCATGTTCTTTGAAGATATGGGTCTTACTTACATTGGACCGATAGATGGGCATGACATGTTACAAATGAAGACAGCCTTTGAAGCAGCTTCACGATTAAAAAAAGCTGTTGTTGTTCATGTACTTACAAAGAAAGGTCAGGGATATAAGCCTGCGGAAAAATACCCCAGCCGTTATCACGGAGTAGATCCTTTTGATATTGTAAGTGGTCAGCCAATCCGTAAAGAGAAAAGTATTTCTTATACGAAGGTATTTTCCGAGGCCATGGTAAAAATTGCAAAAGAAGATCCTAAGGTTCTTGCAATTACAGCTGCCATGCCATATGGAACCGGGTTAACCGAATTCATGAATTTATATCCGGATCGATTTTTTGATGTAGGTATCGCAGAAGAGCATGCAGTCACCTTTGCTGCTGGGTTAGCCCTTGGCGGCTATAAACCGGTGGTGGCTATTTATTCCACCTTTTTGCAAAGAGCGTATGATCAAATCATACATGATGTATGCATCAATAATTTACCGGTCGTATTTGCAATCGACCGCGCGGGTATTACAGGACAGGATGGAAAAACACACCAAGGAATTTTTGATATATCCTTTTTGTCTCATATTCCAAATCTTACTGTTATGGCACCAAAGAACAAATATGAATTTGAAGAAATGTTAAGCTATGCATTAAGTTTGAATAAACCTGTTGCAATTCGATATCCGAAAGGAGATGCTTACCTCGAATTTGAAGATCAACAAGATTCACTTGAGTATGGAAAAAGCGAGGTGCTTATAGAAGGGGCAGAACTTGCACTGCTTGCGGTGGGAAGCATGGTTAAGACTGCAAAAGAGATTGCGGATGTTCTAATTTCCGAAGGTAAGAAAGTAACTTTGATTAATGCCCGCTTTGTTGCACCATTTGATCAGGAAATCCTAGATTCTTTAATGCAAAGTCATAAACTTCTTGTTACCCTTGAAGAAAATGTGAAAAGTGGTGGATTTGGTCAGAAGGTTGCAGATTATTTATTGGAAGCAAAAAATCAGAAATTGAAATTACTTAATATTGCCGTACCTGATGCCTATATTGAACATGGTACCGTAAGTGAACTTCATTATAGATATGGATTAGATAGTAAAAGTATATTAAACAGGATTCGATCCGAATTAGTGGAATTATAGTAGATACATTAAAGTGCTGTTGTGTCTTAGGATTGAAAACAACGGCACTCTTTGTTCATGACAAATGAAACTACTTGTCGTTTCATTTGTATAAAGGAAAACTATAAAATTATAAGTATAGAAACAGATAAAGTGTCAGCAAAGCTGGCACTTTATCTAACAGGAAGTATTAATATAGGGTAAACAGTTTGTACCTGTGACCTAAAGTTGCAGATAATCAGAAAGGCATGGATACGGTATGAAAGAGCGGTTAGACATATTACTGGTTAATCGAAATTTAGCTGAGTCAAGAGAAAAGGCAAAGGCAATTATTATGTCCGGTAATGTGTTTGTAGATGGACAGCGTGAAGACAAGGCAGGAAGTACTTTTGCTGATACGGTAACAATAGAGGTAAAGGGAAATCCCTTAAAATATGTCAGCCGTGGAGGTCTAAAACTTGAGAAAGCTATGGAAAGCTATGGCATTACGCTCGAGGGCAAAGTATGTATGGATGTAGGATCTTCTACGGGAGGTTTTACTGATTGTATGTTACAAAACGGAGCGACGAAGGTGTATGCAGTTGATGTTGGCACCAACCAGCTTGCCTGGAAGTTAAGACAGGATGAGAGAGTTATCTCGATGGAGAAAACTAACATCAGGTATTTGACACCGGAGCAAATACAAGAAAAGGTAGCCTTTGCTTCCATTGACGTTTCATTTATATCTTTAACCAAGGTATTACCTGCTGTTCGACAGTTATTAATCCAAGAAGGAGAAATTGTGAGTTTGATTAAGCCGCAATTTGAAGCTGGCAGAGAAAAGGTTGGTAAAAAAGGAGTAGTTAGGGATCAGAAAGTACATTTGGAGGTAATAGAGCTAATTAGTTCTTTTGCTGCTTCCATTGGGTTTACTTGCATTGATCTTGACTTCTCACCAATAAAAGGACCAGAGGGAAATATAGAATATTTATTATATCTTAAAAAAATTGCTGTTGTTGGTCAGGATGAAGAAGTTACCGGCACTCCAATAAAGCCACAGCAGATACTTGAAACAGTATCAAAGGCACATCAAAATCTAGCAGAGGCATAGTGAATAAACGCATAATTATGCTGAATTGTCATATAATTTGCAAAAATATTGTATATTGCTTGAAATAAATGGAATTCTATGTTATAATCACTGCATATGTAAAAAACTGTTTGAAGGAGTGACAATCCTATGGATCGATTTTTGATCATAACGAATCAGGAAAAAGATATTGACCTTTCTGTTACAAACAAGATTGTTGCTTATATTGAGAAAGCTGGTCATACAGCTTTTTTATCAGGTCTATCAGATATTCAAAGTGTGGTTAAAAAGGAGCACTTGCCAATTAATATTGATTGCGCAATTGTACTGGGTGGGGATGGCACCATTATAAAAACGTCAAATGATCTAATGACCTATGGAATCCCAATTCTTGGAGTGAATCTGGGTACATTGGGTTTTTTGGCTGAAATTGAAGAACACAATGTGTATGAAGCACTGGATAGACTATTTGATGATGATTATGAAATTGAAAACAGAATGATGATGGAAGGCGAAGCATTTCAATATGCCAATGGTCAGGAATTGCAATGCTGCAGCACTGACTATGTATTAAATGACGTAGTCATAACTCGAAAAGGTTTTTCTCGTATCATTAATTTAGGCATCTATGTTAATGACGAATTAGTTGATAATTTTCTTGGCGATGGAGTAATCATTTCAACTCCAACAGGCTCTACTGCTTACAATTTATCAGCTGGAGGACCAATTGTTATGCCTAGGACACAGGTTATGGTCATAACACCCATTTGTCCCCATTCTCTAAGTCCAAGAAGTATTGTGGTTTCTGCGGAGGATACAATTAAAATAATTGTAGGTAAGAGTAAAAAAACTCAAGAAGCAGAGGCAATAGCAACCTTTGATGGAAACAAAGTAGTAGACCTAGGCACAGAAGACTGTGTAATAATTAAGCGGGCAAGATTTTTTACAAAATTAATTAAACTTAACTGCACCGGTATCTATGAAGTTTTGCGGTCAAAGTTGGGTAATCATGGAGATTAAAAATTCATAGAAGAAAGGTACAAGCAAAGATGAAAATCAGTAGACAAAGTAAAATAATTGAACTAATTAATAAATATGATATAGAGACTCAAGAGGAATTGGCAGATCGTCTGATGAAAGATGGTTATAATGTTACGCAGGCAACAGTTTCAAGAGATATTAGAGAATTAAAACTTACTAAGGTTGCAGTTGATGGTGGAAGACAGAAGTACATTGTTCTTCAAAAGACAGAACCGGGTATGAGCGAGAAGTATACTCGTGTTTTAAGAGACGGTTTCTTATCAATGGATATGGCGCAAAATATAATGGTTGTAAAGACAGTACCAGGCATGGCTATGGCGGTTGCAGCAGCACTTGATGCACTTCAGATGAACAGTATTGTAGGATGTATTGCAGGTGATGATACTGTTATGTGTGCAATCCGTACTTCCGAAGAAACAATAACAGTTATGGAGAAGTTGAGTAAGTTAATCAATGCGGAATAAGGTATTATGACGTTCTTTTAGCTGGCTTCTTAGTTGGGACTATAACACTTATACCCAGAAAAGGCATTTAGAAGCTTTTGCAATACAGCTACCGAGGGCTGCAGAGCAAAAGCTTTTTTATATAACAGGAAATTCCTCCGAATTTCCTGTTATATAAAAGCCCTTGGGGCTAATGATGCGCAGCTACGCGCGCGGAACAAAAGCTGTGCTTTTTAAGTATATTTAAGTGCGAGAGTGTGCAATGCACACTTTTGTTCGTCATTACAATGGAAGAATTAACCAATGCCTAAGAGGTTCGATTACCTTATACTATGTAGGTAAGTATTGGGGGTTCGATGAAAGATATAAATACAAAAAGGAGAAATTATATGTCTAATGAACGAAATGTTGATGTTAAGATAAATTATGCGAAAGCGAATTTCGCTAATTACTTCTTTATTGCCGCTGTAGTATCAGCACTTGTAGTTATAAACTATACAAAGGGTAATATACCTTCCTGTATTGCTTTACTGGGTACGCTGATAGCATCCTCGATTGTTTATTTCATAAAACCATTACCACAGTTAATTAAATGTATATTACTACCATTGTTCCCAGCTATCGTAAACGTGTTGTTGGTATTAGAAGAAAAGCAACTTTCCACCTTCTTTACAATAATGTTTGTATGCATGTTAATGGGAAGTCTCTACTATAAGAAAAGTATCGTAATCATACATATCATCTCAGTTAATATTCTGTGTCTTATACCAATGCTGGTATTAAAAACAGGCATCCTTACCAGTGACATCCCAATCAGCGAAGGCATTGGTAATTTGATTCGTATGGATATGGGTGCATTTGTCCTATATTTATTAACCAGATGGGGGTATCAATACATATATGATGCATCCGCTGCAAAACAAGAGTCTGAGGAACTATTATTAAAACTCAATGATCTATTAGACTCTGCGAAAAATACAATTGATCTGCTAGATGAAGGAATCATGAATACCAGCACAAGTGTTAGTGAATTGGAGTTATCAAGCCAGAGTGTAATGGCTGCCACAAATCAGATGGCTTCTGGAATAACACAGCAGTCTCAGTCTTCTTCAGAGGCGAATACCTTGACTATAAAATCACTGGATAATATGGAAAAGACAAAAACGCTTTCCACTCATGTAGTCCAAACTTCAGAACTAATTTTAACAGATATTGATGAAAATTTAGGTCAAGTTAATAATATGTATGGAGAAATGAAGAATATACATCAGAGTATTGATATTGCTTACGAGTCAGTAGTAGCCCTTGAAGAAAATATGGAGAATATTAATCAGTTGTTGAACGATATAGCAGGTATCTCCTCACAGACGAACCTCTTAGCGCTGAATGCATCAATTGAAGCAGCGAGAGCCGGAGAACATGGAAAAGGCTTTGCTGTAGTAGCAGAAGAAGTTCGTAAACTATCTGCACTTACAAGTACAACAGCTGCAAACATAGTAACAATTATTAATGAAATTAATTCTTCTACACAGAGTACGCTAAGTCAGGTACGTGAGGGTAAAGCGTCTATTGATAATGGAAGCCGCATTATGGATAGCTTACATAAGAGTTTTGGAACAATGCAAAGTAGCTTCAAATCTCTGAATCAAGAGATCTACCAGGAGAATAATTATATTGATGAAATAGCAGTAAACTATGATAAAATAATGAGTTCTATTAAAAATATTGCAAACATTTCACTAGAACATTCAGCGACTGCGGAGGAAATAAGTGCCTCACTAGAGGATCAGAATAATCATTTATCACAGATTAATTCACAGATGCAATCCATTAAGGAACAATCTGCAAGTCTAAGAGAAAAAGTTAATGTATAATTTTTGCTTGCCGAACCTTTTATTCGGTGATAAAATATTTAAGGTTATTGTTAGAAAAGAGCAATAGAGTTAGATAAGGAGAATAGAGATGTCTGGACATTCAAAATTTGCGAATATAAAACATAAAAAAGAAAAGAATGACTCAACAAAAGGTAAGATATTTACCAAGATTGGTCGTGAAATTGCAGTTGCTGTTAAAGAAGGTGGAGCAGACCCTAACTCCAATAGCCGTCTGAAAGATATCATTGCAAAAGCAAAGTCCAATAATATGCCAAACGATACCATTGATAGAAGTATTAAGAAGGCAGCAGGAGATGCTAATGCAGTTAATTATGAGGCAGTTACCTATGAAGGTTATGGTCCTAACGGTATAGCCATTATTGTAGAAGCTCTGACTGATAACAAGAATAGAACAGCAGGTAATGTGAGAAATGCCTTCACCAAAGGGAATGGTAATGTAGGCTCACAGGGCTGTGTATCCTTTATGTTTGATAGAAAAGGCCAGATTATAATTGATAAAGAAGAGTGTGATATGAAGGCAGATGACCTTATGATGACTGCACTTGATGCTGGAGCAGAGGATTTTGCAGAAGAAGAGGACAGCTTCGAGGTTCTTACCAATCCTGATGATTTCTCTACCGTAAGAGAAAGCCTTGAGAAGGCTGGAATTCCAATGGCACAGGCTGATGTTACCATGATTCCACAGACTTGGGTTGAGTTGAAGAGTGATGCAGATTTAAAATCCATGCAGAAGATTCTTGACTTACTTGATGAAGATGATGATGTGCAGGAAGTATATCATAACTGGGATGAGTAAGCTTGATGGGTGAAAGTGCTGTAAATACAAGCATTAGCAGAAAAACATACAGTAAAATAACAGAAAAACACAAAGAAAGATGTCCAGTGATGATATACTGGGCAAATATAATATTCAAATTGTGCATACGTCTAATTCCTCTGTATATCGTAGCTGAAACTATGATGTACGGAGGATTTTTTATGTTTAATTTGGAAATTGTCAAGGAATTTCTGTTTGACTGTCGTATGAGGTAATTAAGTGAGAGAACGGTAAAAGTATATAAGAAGCATGTAGGAAAATAAATAATTCTGTGACATGAGGGTTAGAAATTTAATTCCCATATGAATTTACAAATATTACAATTCGAATAGCCAATAGTATTAACATAGTGTATTATTTACTTGTTTAAGATTTTAAAAGAGCTTTATGGGAGATGTAGAGATGGATATTATTGATAAATATTTCTATGTAGAGTTGTATCAAGAAATGTACGAAGCAATACGGAATTTCTTAACGTCCACTGAAATTAGAGAGGGAAAATTTGAAGGTAATGAAGTACTAATAAATAAATTAAATAGAAAAACTGCCATTGTATATAAAGAGTATGAATTGAAAGATGGCTCATTCGAATACTCTTTGGAACGTTCAATCTGTGAAATAGATAACTTAAAAAAAATGTTGGATGATAAAATGAAACAAAATAAAGAAATAGAAGATATAGAATGTGAAGAAGCATTAGAACGAAACAGTTGCTATACTTATTTTGCTATTAAAGGAGACTTTAAGCCAGAACAAATCACAGAATTATTACAATTAAAGCCGACGAGACAATGGCATATTGGAGATTTTAGAAATAATGGGACTTAATATGACTTTGCATTGTGGGAATATGGACGTTTTGAAAAATATAATGTTTATACAGAAGAACAAATGTTGACGACGATAAACGATCTGATACCTAAAGCGGATATTTTACGCAAGATTAAGCAAGATAATGATGTTTCATTCGTTTTGGAAATTGTCCCAAAATTATATGCCGACGAAACTAGTCCATGCTTAGCCCCAAATAAAGATGTTATTAAATTCTGTTATGAAACAGATAAAGACATAGATATTGACCTCTATATATTTGACGCTGATGGTAATTAAAATGGGGGTAGTAAAATGCGTGCTGTTATTAAAAGAATGACGTATGAAGATAAATTTGATAGGAAATATTGTTGTTACTGGAAACGTGGCGGAAGTAAGATAAAACGATCTAATCGTAAACTATTCCGACGAAGGATTAAAACAAATACAAATAAAGAGCTTAATATAATTAATGAGATGTGTGAGTTGGGGGATAAGTTGTGAAGCTAACTAGAAGAAAAATAACTGTTCATGGTGGGAAAGAAGTTTTTATCTTAACACCTAATGATATTAGTCGAAATGTAACAGCTGGACATGATAATAAAGGTTTTATTTTAGTTTGGGGCAATGGGAGTGGATATAAGCTTCTAACAGAGTATTTTTCGATAGCGGCAGAGCTACATAAAAATGAAATCCTATATTTACCTGTAAGTTGTCGGGCAAGTGTGGAGTTTACTGATACATTTCAAGGGTGTGAGTACAATTATAATATTATCTGTACGAATTACTGTGAAACACAAATGTCACCAAAAGAAATTGAAGATATTCTAAAAATAAAAGTATGGACAGAAGAGGTTATTCAGCGAAATCCCCAAATTAATACTGAATTTATAGATAGATGGAAAACTAACAAGCGGCTGACGGTCAAAATTCATAAAAAGAATATGTATATATCAACGAATAGAGATGGTTTTCAAGCGTTATCGCATGGGGCTTATAACTTAACAGAATATGGAGACGAATATATCGAAAATTACCTACCCCACATGCACTATGACTGGGGTGAAAATACTTCAACAAGCGTTGGATTGACATTGTATTTTTGGCATGATAAAGAGGAAAGGGAGTGTTGAAATGTTTCAGGAAGGCTTTCCCCTATATTTAAGAAATGATGTTATTATGGTTGTTAACTACATTGAAAAAGCCTCTAGCAGATTAATTAGTATTGGAATAACTGAACATCATATTCAGTATTCTGTACATGGAGATATTATAAAATTTCCTGACCGTATGTATTATAATGATATTCCAGAATTAGACTATCAAGATATGAGCTTAGAACAAAAAATGATATTGCATTGTATTTTCTCAAGAAATTGCGATGGCTACGTTAGACAAAAGCATTTATGTTTATTACTTTTAATGGATTATGAAGATTGGGTCATTCCATATATAGTTAAATTATGTGATGAATATGTAATTGAGATTTTAGATATGACCTATAGTATATTATGTAACAAAGATAACGGACGAGTTATGCAGTTTTGTTATGAGAATGTTGAGTCGTTTTGTAAAAGTTATGCAAGGATGATAAGTTATTGGAACGAATTCTATAGAGATAGGTGTTATAACTTTCACGAATATATCGGAAGAAGATTATTTAGAGAATGTTTTGGTTATACGAGAAGTTTAGAAAGACTTATAATAAAACATAGTCTTAATTAATATAGTGAAAAGTTTAGGTGTCGAAATGCCTTTTAAAGATGAACCAGAATTGTATAATGGAAAACTAAAAAACATTTGATTGGATTTTATGATAAAACAAAGGGGGTGTTATATATAATGAATAAGATTGAAGCATGTTATGTAAATAACAAGTATAGCAGTGACTTTTTAGCTATTTTTATAGATGAAAAACCCTTAGATATTTTATTATTTGAATTAAATCATAGAGAAGATTATCATGGGCTAATGCCTGCATGGTTAACTTTAGATAATACAAGTGAACAAGAGTATATATGGGAAATTTTAAGCCAAGTTGATATTAAAGGATTATCAGTCCCCATATTACTATGTCCTGATGATATGGATTTATCATGTACAATAATAGTTGCCAAGGTATTTTACACACATAATGAAGTTATATGGGATAAAATCGGCATTGTTAATAAGGAGAATTGGAGTATAACTGATTGGAGAAAATCTGGAATTCGTAATACAAATAATTGGTCAGATGATGATTGGGGAAGGTATTGTAAGTTGGTTGATATATCCGATATATGGGATAAGAGTTGGGAGATCTGGATATCAAACAACTGGGCATATGAAGAGTCAATGCGAGTTAAATATTATACGCATTCGTATCTAAATAATGATAATAACGTTGAATGGTTTTCAGATATACCAAAATTTAGTTTTAATAAAATAGAATATCTAGAGTGTATTGAAAGATTTAGAATAGAGTTACTTAACAACGCTTAAAACAGAATACTTTCAAAAAATCTTCCGTAATTACAGATTGGAGATATTATGAACCTTTATAATATTGTTCTAAATATAAAGAATAAAGATGACTTTGTAAAATTTGTAGGTGAGTTAAATGATGATCTAAAAAATAATCCGTTAACATGGGAAAATACAGAACTCACGTCCTACTTAGAAGCTATACAGTCATGGGTAACAGATATGGATGGTTGGGGGAAGAACTTGAATATTGATATCAAGAATATAAGTGTTTGGCAGTTAATGGCTCACATACTATTCGCTTCTAAAATATATGAATGATAAATAACCCTAAGTTAAAAGGAGGAGTGCTATAAATAGTTATATTATAGAAAATATAATAAAAAAGATATATGACTTACCTTGCTGGAAAGTTCAACAAGATCATGGTTCATTTCTAACTTTTGAGTTTGGACAACCTAATTTGGTTGTAAGAGAGCCTAAAGAGCTTATGTCTGTGAAATCGGAAAGAATTAAAGAGCAATTTAGTTATAGAAATATAAGAAGTGGTAAATTTAACAGCTTGTTTTACTGTTGTTTCTCTGTATCTTACTGGTAAAATCCTTCGTATTTACGCTCTATATCAGTGCTATATTACAACAGGATAATTTTAGTTACTAACAAAGATTTTATAATCACATATTAACTATATAATCCATAAGTTGTAATAAAAGCAGTAAGGTAAAATAATGGAAAATTATATTGATATCAGTTTACAGTTAAGAAAGGAACTAGAAGAATTACCACGTGATTACACAAGACAAATGGCAACACGAAATTGGGATGTTTTAATTGACTTAGTGTTAAATTTTAATATAGGCAGATTACTAATATTTATGGATAATTACAATATGGGTATTCCTGATAAGATAAGAATAACAGAGTTCGGTGTTGATGGTCCTGCAACAACTTCCATTTTGTACTTTGATGGAAATGTTGTAATCTACGTTGTTGATGGTACCCGTTATCCAGCAAATGAATTTTATTCATATTATGGGTATTATATTACAGTAAATAACCGCAATTATAATTATAATCAAATATTAATAGATTACAATTTAATACCATTAGATGGCAGCAGAGAAATGCCAATTTTGAGTATATGGGCAGGTTTGAAACCATAGGAAAGAAGTTTCGCAGGCTAAACTCATAGTTCTTGCATCATAGTTTACATTGTGTTATCATTTGCTAAAATGATACTTAATGGATAAATTAATATTTTTTGATTTAATAAGAGGATATGCCTATGGACTACATGGAGTATGAGGAATGTATTAGAGAGTGGATAAATCAAGTGCTAAGTTATCGTATCAAGAATACTGAGCTTGCAATTAAGAATTGTAAGCTAATTTTTGATTATGCAATAAAGAATAACGATAGTAAATTATTGGGGTTTTCATATTATTATCTTGCAGAGTCTTATTTTATTGAAAATAAATATGATGATTTCATTAAAAACCTTATTCTAGGACTCGAATATCAACAAAAAGCAACTCTTGTTAATTTGATTTCCAAATCATACAATATGTTAGGAATTAATGCAGAAAATCAAGGCAATATTTCGGCTGCAATTGATTATTTTATGGTTTCATTAAGATATAGTCAAAAGTATGGATTAGATCACGAAGCTGGTATTGTTTATACAAATATAGGTCAAATATATATTAAGCTTAAGGCATATAAATTAGCAAAAGAGTATTTAGAAAAAGCCAATCATAGTTTTAATAATGAGGAAGATAACGCGAATTATTCTCAAAATAACATGATATTAGAAACCACCCTGGCAACCTGCTATATCCGACTGGAAGATATGGATGCCGCACGTAGCTATTTTAATAAAATCCAAAAAGTACGAGATAAGTACCTCGTTGATATACATAACCAGATGATTCTCTATAGTTTTGAAGCTATCTATTATGATGCAATAAAAGATTACAATAACTTAAACAAAAGCATTGATTATTTAATAGAGTTAATTGAAGAAATTCCATCTCTATTAGACATGTATGATGAAGCCTTCCTTTTATGTGACCTACTGGCAACAAGTAAGCGCTTTGATGATTTATTTAAGGTAATCTTAAGAATAGAAGCATTAACAAAACAAGTAGGTATTACGAATATGCAGTTGCAGATATTAAAACTTAAAATCAAGTACTACGAATTAGTACAAGATAAAGTGGCATATCTGGAAGCTTGTTCAGAGTTTTATGAACTATCGGATCAATTGGAAGCTGAAGGTAAAACCAATGAGTTAAGAGCTATAGAACTTAGGATTGATTTGGAGCAAATCAAAGAGAAACAAGAAATAATTCAAAAAGAAAATCAAATATTACTTGAAAAATCGGAAAGGGACCCTTTGACCAAACTTCCTAACCGAGAAAAATTAAACAATTATTCAGAGTTGGCTTTTAATAGAGCCTTTGAAAATAAAACAAGTCTTGGTGTCGAGATATTTGATATTGACTATTTCAAGCAATATAATGATACGTATGGGCATCAAGCAGGAGATAGCTGTCTTAAAAAGATAACCAAATTATTACATAAACTTATGAATGAAGGAATATTTTGTGCTCGTTACGGAGGGGATGAATTTATCTTAATTTATGAGAATATGACTGATGATGAGATTATGGCTATTGCAAAGAAACTACAACAAGATATACTTGAATTAAACTTAAAAGTTGAAACATCACATGAATACATCAATATATCTATATCACAGGGTATCCGAAATTCAGTTCCCAAAGAAGGGAATAAGATTTGGGATTATTTTTATGTGGCGGATGCAGCAATGTATCGAGTGAAAAAAGATAAAAAGAATGATATTTTACTTTTACATAAGGCGTAAGAATGAAATAAAAATGCAAAATAATTCCTCCATTATATCTGTAACATAAGATATACTGGAGGAATTCTATATTGAAAACACCGAACCGGATAATGAATATCACGAACTAGTAGATCAATGGTTAAGATTGCAATTATTATGAAAATTCAGATACGGACAATTAGGGTTAATAATTAAAATAATAATTTAAATAATAATTGTTAATGGAAGATGGTAATATAGATAAATATTATATTATAACAAAATATAGTAAAATAATAATAAATAAATAAAAAATTAATAAATATTTTTAAAAATATTGCGAAAATGCCATAAAAATAGTACCATTATACTAGGACTTAAAATACTAGAAGACTACTAATCCATCATTTAATTAAATTGATAGCGATAAAGGAAGTATAACTAATGGGTTAGGACTTCCTTTTTTTGTTGCCAACTTTGTACAATAATAACTATATGCAAAGAAAAACTACGAAAGAGAAATCTAGGAGGTATGATGTACAATTTTATGATTGATATAGTTAGAAATGTGGTTTATGTTGAATTATCGGGGTGTTTATCTTTTGAACAAATCATGCAGTATGTTGACGATTTAACTTATCTAAAAGATAAGTTTGAAGCCAGAATGTATTCCATGTTGGTTATGGCTAACAGACTTGACCCTCTATCACAGGATAATATTCCGCATTTTCAAAAAGCAACTGAACTTGCATTAGCTTGGGCTGATAAAATAGCTGTAGTAAATGGCAATAGAACACTAACCCTTTTCCAAGTGAAAAGAATTGAAGAATCAGCCAGAAAAGTAATTTGTACTGATACTAAGATTATGAGATTTAAAACAAAAAAAGATGCATTAATTTATTTGTGCACAAATTAATCTATAAAAAAATAATTATAAGACTTTAACTCACGACTTCTTTGTATATAGTTATTTTGTAATAAATTTATTTGATAGGAAAATTGGATTAGTCCCCTAGTATATCGTAGTGAGATATACTGGAGGGCTTTTTTATGTTTCGATATTATTTATCGATATCATATTATTATATTTGATTAGGGAATAATAAAATCAAAAGTGTTTGCCATAACAAAAATGAAGTGGAGATAATTCATGTTTAAAGCTCATAAAAGTTATATCATTGTCGCAGATAACGGTTTTCTTATAAAAAAAGACCAATCTGAAACTGTAATAAATTTTCAACCGCACATACCAAATGTGCCGTTTTATCATCATCTATTTGATGAATATAGCGAACTGAAACCTATATTTGAGCAAATAAAACAATTAAAATTGAAAGATGTAATTGTTTTGATGCCGGATGACACCTTAGAATTAACATTAGATAAAACTGTTATTGATAATTATTTATTACTTGGAAAGATAAAGAAAGTTGAAATGAGTTGTCAGTTTCTACATCTATCAAAGGATGATAAAAATTATATTGCTTTATCAAAGACTGTAAGAACCCTGGTATTACATTTTGTCAAGGAGGGCAAAAGTCTGGCAGAGAAATTCTATGATAAAAACTTTGATGATATAGAACAAATTAAAACAGATATTCAAAGGCTGCACATAGAGTGTGAATATGGGTATACACCAGTATACATTAACAATGTGAATAACAATATGGACTTCTTTTGTAATCTTGGGAACTTAGTTTCTGCAGGAGAAATCATTAACAATTTAAAGGCTTAAAGCATATGTAACATTTTTCCTTGCGGTTTTAAAATTATTCTGTTAAAGTTACATTATAAGAATGGAAGGATGTGGTAATGTGTTTATGAAATTAAGCATTGTTTTTGAGGTGGCATTAGGATAAAACCGAGGCTATCTTAGCAAACTTACGGAAGCCTTCGGTGGTCGTTCTAATGCCATTATTAGATGTGGATACTAAGAACGATACAACTATAGGAGGTTCTGCAATTGCGGAAATTTATGTTAAAAGAGAAATATGAAAGCTTAATTAATGAATTAATTGAAGACTTTAATAGGAGTCATAGCTATAACTATATTATGGGGCCAAATGCATTATGCCTGATAGAAATCTTATGTGAGAAGCTGGATTTAAAACCTGGAATGCGTGTTCTTGATATGGGATGTGGGGCTGGCTTCACATCAATTATATTGGCTAAGGAATATGGAGTAACGGTATTTGCAAATGATTTGTGGTTTCCAGCAAGCGAAAACTATGAGCGCTTTGTTAAGGCAGGTGTTGAGGATAGGGTTTTCCCATTCAATGCTGAAGCACATAGCTTACCTTATGCTAGTAATTTCTTTGATGCAGCAATCAGTATTGATGCATATCATTACTTTGGTACTGACGAGTGCTATTTATGTGACCATTATGCTAAACTGGTTAAAAAAGGCGGTCAAATTGGAATTGTAAGTCCAGGACTTACAAGAGAATTGACAGAAGGTTTGCCGGAACAAATGCAACCCCTTTGGGAACCAAATATGTATGCCTGGCACAGTGCAAAATGGTGGAATAATCTATGGCAACGATCAGGTTTAGTCGAGGTTACATACGCACAGGAAATCCCAGATGGTAAGGAAATCTGGAGAATGACAGCTGATGATGAGTTACATAAAGCAGATACAGATAATTACCTTACCTTAATGCTTATGACTGCTATTAAGAAATAATAAAGTTAAAATAAGAAGAGAGGTGTTTTATATGAAATTGGCAGAAGCATTAAATCTACGGGCGGATCTTAAAAAAAGAATTGCACAACTACGAAGTAGATTACAAAGTAATGCTAAAGTACAAGAAGGAGATCAGCCAGCGGAGAATCCGTATGATTTGCTTAAAGAGTTGGACGAGAATATTTTACAGCTGGAAGAACTAATCAGAAGAATCAACTTAACCAATTGCCAGACAAAGCAAGATAATAACACCATATCAGATATGATTGCTAGAAAAGACTCTTTGGCTCTAAAGAATTCAATTCTGCGTGACTTGTTAAGTGAAGCGAGTAATAAGGTCGAACGTTATTCAAATAAAGAGATAAGAGTTTTAAGTACTGTAAAAGTTACCGAATTACAGAAGGAAGTTGATAAAATTGCCAGAGAACTTCGTGAGCTGGATACGAAACTTCAAGGACTGAATTGGACAACTGATTTATTGTAAGACTTTGAGAGTAATTTTGTTAGGGTGAACATCAGCTTACAGTTAAGCTATAACTGGACTTTGGGTGCAAAGCGGGGTATCATGCATAAGCACTGTTATACCCAGTAATGTTACATGAGTATATTGTACATTTATTGTTACTACCAGATGTTGACTACAAAATGAGGGCGGGTATGGGGTTTGTTTTAAAAGTATTAATAGTATGAACAAGCAACAAAATAGTGTAACTTAAAATCCCTCGGATAGGAATATTACCCGGGGGATATTTTTATGCCTATTCAAGACAAATGTAACGTTTTAGTTTAAGAAATAATTAGAATGTTTAACAAAATTAGTGTTAGATTAAGCTTTGGTTTAAATTAGCAATATTAGTTGAAATAAGGATTGATAATTAGTATACTGTGTAAAGTAGGTTGTTAAATTTTAGACGGTGATAAAAGGGGGAAGATAGTATGTTAACAATGTATTTGTGTTTTCTGGCTGGAGGTGTTGTATTACCTTTTCTTAGTTTTGCCCTTGGGTTTTTATCAGACGGTATCGGTGTAGATGTAGATGCAGATATTGGCACAGATATTGGAACAGATATTGGAACGGATGCTGGTCCTGATATTGCACATACACCCCAAGTAACAATAGAAAGTGGTCACATGATTTCCATTGGGTTACTACCTACTTCATTTCATGCATTATCAGCATTTGCCATTATCTTTGGCGCTGTGGGGGCAGTAATGACCTTAAAAGATATTTCAACAATTATTACGTTACCTGTGGGGCTAGTTTCAGGATATTTAGTTGCTGTTCTTGTACAGACAATATTACAAACTCTTAAAAAAATACAAACCAAGAATTACGCTGTAGACGAGAATGAACTATTACTATACGAAGGTGTTGTGGTGGATACAATTTTACCTGGTCAGCTGGGAACGGTAAGTTTTTTAACGCTGGAAGAAATTAGAGTAAGTTATCCAGCCATTTGCAGTGATAATACCTTAAAGCTGGAAACAGGGAAGCAGGTTACGGTGAAAGAAAAAAGAGAAGGTGTATTCATCGTAGAACCGAAACATAAATATGAGCAGTGATGCAAAATGCATTTAAAATAAAGGAGGATAATATATGTTATTAGTAAGTCTGGATGGGGCTAACTTAACCCCGATCATTATTACAGTATTAGCTGTAGTAGCAATTATCGTACTTTTTTCAGTGATTTTTAGTATGTGGAAAAAGGTATCACAGGATAAGGCGATGGTTGTTACCGGTTGGAGAAAAAGAATTATTACCGGTGGTGGCGGTCTGGTTATTCCTGTATTGGAACGAACAGATACGATATCACTAGGAAATATTCAATTAAATATTAATACTTCACAAACTATGTCATCTCAGGGTGTACCGATTGATGTAGCTGGTACAGCGGTAATTAAAGTACGTAATACCAGAGAGAGCATCTATGCTGCTATCGAGCAGTTTATTGGTAACAATGAAATGCAAATTCAAAAGTCCATTTCAGATCAAGTTACATTAATTCTGGAAGGTAAACTTCGTGAAATCGTAGCATCTATGACTGTAGAGCAGATTTACAATGATAGAGAAGCATTTTCTGCTAAGGTACAGGAAGTGGTTGGTACAAAAATCGGTGAAATGGGTCTTGAACTTAAGGACTTTTCCATTAAAGATGTAAACGATACCAATGGATACATAAGAGCTCTTGGTGCAAAGCAGATTGCCGAAAAGAAAAAGGATGCAGAGATTGCACAAGCAATTGCTTTAAAGGAAGAGAATATTAAGAAATCCGAAGCAACCAAAGAAGGCGAGAAAGCCCGTCTTGAGGCTGAGACTGAAGTTAGTGCAGCAATCAAAGCAAAAGGAGTTAGGGAAGCAGATTTTAGAAGTGAGCAGGAATCTGCAAAGGCGAAAGCAGACGCAGCTTATGATATTCAAAAAAGTATCACAGAGAAAGATGTTATTGCTGCGCAGATGGAAGCAGATATCCTAAAGCAGATTAAGCAGAAGGAACTGCAAGAAGCGCAGATGCAGGTTGAAATTGCGAGAGAGTTAAAGCAGATTGAACTGGAGCAACGTCGTGCAGAGAAGACCCGCCAAGAGTTAAAAACCACAGTAGTTGAGCCTGCAAATGCCGACAGAGAGCAGAAGATGGCAGAGGCTGATGCAGAAAAGTATACGAAAATTGCAGAAGCACAAGCTAGAGCAGAGGCTAGAAAAGCAGAGGCAAATGCAGAAGCAGAAGCCATATTAATGAAAGCAAAAGCGGAAGCAGATGCAGCAACTCTTAGCGGTGAAGCAAGAGCAAAAGCAATTTCTGCGGTAGGTTTAGCGGAAGCAGAGGCTATCAAAGCAAAAGGTATTGCTGAAGCAGAAGCAATGCAGAAGAAGGCAGAAGCCTATAAGAACTATACCGGTGCTGCTATGGCAGATAAGCTTATTGATAAGTTACCGGAGCTTGCAAGAGCGGTTGCTGAACCACTTAGTCAGATATCCGATATCAAGATCTATGGCGGTGGAGTGGAAAGTGTAACAGATAATGTGCCAACTGTACTTGCTAAGGTTTTTGATACAGTACAGAGTTCAGTTGGTATTGATATGAAGAATATCATTATGTCAGAAAGTCTTGATGCAAAGACCACTAAGAATATTAATGTAACTGGACTTGAGGGTCATCTATTGAATGAAATTGAATAAAAGTTAGTATAATTTGTTCAAACAGTGCAGTATCCAATTCTGATTAAAAAAACGAGATGAAACGACAGTTCCTTTCATTTTTTAGGAAGTAACGAATCCTTCTATTAAGGTGTAAAAGTACCTTAATAGGGGGATTTTTTTATACTTAAAACAGCAGTGATTTGAATTACGAGAGATGATTGATCGGAGGTCGTAAGAAAATCTAACAAAATTTAATATATATTAATATTTTTTGTTAGAAATGGCACAATATAATATTGCGTCGTTTTAACGTAAAGTTATTACCGACTGTCGAAAATCAATTGCTAAATAATTATTAAAGAAAAGGATTTCTTTATTATAAGGAGGAGTATAGAAATTGCTGATCATGACTCAAGGAATCAATTTTTATATTAACACACCAATCCGAATTGTTGTTTTAATTATATTGCTAACCTTAATTATATGTATTCTCATTTTTTTGTATCATCGTTTTAATCATTTTACAAGAAAAGTTCGTTTTCCTATCCATTCCTTGGGTAGTGATGGAGGTCTTGGACCAAAGGATTGGGAAAAGCACATGGTAGAGCTTGCTGCCGAACATAAGCAGGTTAGTTTATTTAGCTATAGCTTTGTCTTGGATGACTATAATCAGATTGCCTATAAAAAATTAAATAAAATTCGAGATAATATATCTGAAATATCAGCAGATATTATCGCCCTTATTCCCGCAGCAAGGTGGCTTTTTGATAATTTTCAGATGATGTATCGAGAAATAAAAAAGGTTAGAAGTTCGGGAAATAGTTATGAGATATTACCCATATTAAAGGCAAAAGAATACCGTGGTTTTCCGCGTGTTTATATTGTTGCTAAGAGAATGGTGGCACTTTCTGGTGGTCACCTTAGCGAAGAAAATATCTCTGTTATGTTGAAGGCATACCAAAAGGAGATTCCACTTACGGATAAAGAGTTATGGGTACTGCCTGAAATGCTAGGCTTCTGCCTCTTAGAAAGTATTATTGAAGTAGCAGAAGAAATTATCCAAATGGTTGATATTAAAGCGAATGCAGAAAGTTTCATTCGCTCAAAATTAAAACCTTCCAATGGAACTACAGATATTACTGCATTACTTACAGAGCTCGAGCCAGAGGTAAGAAACAACTATTCCTTTCATGCGCATGTAGTGTATCTCCTTAAAAATATGTCTTTTGATGAAGGCACTATTCAAAGGTACATGGAATATCATTTTGACACTAAGAGCAAAATGTTCAAGTCCTCGCAGCTGTTTCTGGAGGAGGGGAAAATTGAATCCATTCTTGAAACTAAGATTCGTGCCTTCATTGTCAGTCTTAGAGATATCAATGAATTCGATGAAGAACGATTTTATTCACAGTATTCTTGCTTGGAACAAATACTGTCTAAAGACCCAGAAGGCATTTATGAGAAAATGGATTCGGAAGCCAGAGGTCTATATCGTGGAGCTATTGTAAAGCTTTCATTAAAACATCGTATTAGTGAAGAAAAATTAGCGACAGATTGTTTAGAACTAGCAATATCAGGACATAAGGATTTGCATAGGGATCATCATGTAGGTACTTATCTGCTGGGTAGTGGTTATCCCTTGTTAAAAGCCAAAGCACTGGGAAGAGAGATGCCCACAACAATTAAGAAGACAAGGAACAAGAAAGGCTTCTTTTATTTTTTGTGCTTTGGGATTTTTTATCTGCTAATTAATCTGTGTCTATTTTACCTAATACAAACAGTAGGAAATATTACGAACTACTCAACGATTATAGTAGTTTTGATCGCTGCATTTCCTCTACTAATGGGAATCTCACTTGAACTGAACAACTTTTTATTTACTAGAAATATTGCTGTAAAGAAATTACCTTCGCTGGACTATGTTAACGAGATACCAAATGAGGCAAGAACGTTTATTATTATGCCAGTAATTGTCTCTTCCAAAGATCAAGGGCTAACCTATATGGAGCGCCTTCAAAAACATTACTTGGCAAATATGCAGAACAATCTGTACTTTGCTTTATTAGTTGACTTTGAAGATTCGCCAGACCAGTTTATGCCAAAAGATGAGATTATTCAAAATGCCCTAGTAACAAAAATGAAGGAACTTAATGAGCTCTATCCTTCCGATTCCCAAAGGTTTTCCTTGTTCTTTCGATATCGAAAATGGAATAAAGCAGAGAATTGCTATATGGGTTGGGAACGAAAGAGAGGTAAGTTGGAAGAGTTTAACAATTTACTAAACGGATTATCCAAGGAGCAGACAAGTTTCTCTACAATTTTAACAGATGAAGCACTGCTTGATACTTTTCAATATGTTATAACTCTAGATGCAGATACAAACTTACTAAGAGATAATGCAGCAAAGCTAGTTGGAATTATAGATCATCCCTTAAACCGACCAATGCTTGACTTAGATGGAAGTAAGGTAATGGAGGGTTATGTTATTATACAACCATCCGTAAGAAATCATATTGTTCCCAAAAGCGGAAGTCGCTTCGCTGAAATTTTTGGTGGAGAATCAGGTCTTGCCAATTATTCAGCAGTAATTTCTGATATTTATCAGGATATTTTCAATCAAGGTATTTATACAGGAAAAGGAATCTATGATGTTAAGGCATTCCATAAATTACTTCATAATACCATCCCAGAAAATAGGGTACTAAGCCATGATTTGCTGGAAAGCTGTTACGCTAGAACTGCATTTTCCAGTACCGCTAAGATAATGGATACGTTCCCAACCAGTGTGTTATCATTTGCCAAAAGAGAGCATCGTTGGATTCGAGGGGATTGGCAGCTTCTGCCATGGCTCTTCTGGAGTCGGAAGGTACATGGAAAAGCATTATGCCCTTTAGCAAAGTGGAAAATCTTTGATAACTTAAGACGTAGTTTGGTTCCATTAAGTAAGATTTTATTTATCCTCCTCAACTTAGCATACTTCCCTAATGTTTTTTATTTGTGGATACCATTAGTTTTCTTTAATGATGCATTTACCTTTTTTGTGCTTTTAATATCTATTTTAAAGCAAAAACTATTTCGACCTAAACTTGTACTGGTCTATAAGAGTTTTCTAATGGAATTATGTACAATAGTTGAAAGAGCATATGTTGAATTTGCAATCACACCTTACAGAGCCTATATTGCTACTGATGCTATGGTAAGAACTATGTATCGTCTTTTCATAAGTAAGAAAAATTTATTACGATGGAATACAGCAGAATCGGTGGATGCGTCTATTATTAATACCAGAAGAGGATATTTCCTCACGATGTACAGCTCTCTTATTCCAGCGGTGATTATTGCAGGATTATTAATATTTGGTGAAGTACCTCCGATTGCAATACTAATTTATATTATTGTAACGCTGGTATGGGTCATGGCATACCACTTGGCTTATAACTTAAGTCAGCCCAAGAACTTAGGGGCTAAGGAAGACAAAGAAGATGCAGAATTATTATTGGATACGGCAAGAAGGACCTGGCAGTTCTTTAAGACGTATTCTACTAGAAGTAATAATTGGTTGTGTCCCGATAATGTTCAGCTGGCAGCCACGGAAAAAGAAAGTGATAAGACTTCCCCCACGAATATTGGCTTGCAGGTTCTATCTATTTTGTCAGCCAGAGATTTTGGATTTGAGACGCTTAGTTCTACGATTACCAGGTTAGAACTTATAATGGATACGATCCAAAGGCTGGATAAATGGAAAGGGCATCTGTATAACTGGTACGATATTAGAACACTTGAGGTACTTAACCCAGCATATATCTCTACCGTAGATAGCGGTAATTACCTTGGGCACTTAATTGCATTAAAAAATGGACTATTAGAACAAATCAAGAAACCAATCATTCCTCATAATTTGGTGGAAGAGTTACGATTTGCCATTAAAGAAAGTAACAAAGAGCTAGTTCGTGGCAATAAGCAAAATCAATGTGATTGCCATAAGCTTCAGGATGATTATGACACTTTGGGAGAATTTGTAGAGGATATTACGGACATCTGGGATGACTTAAGCGGTAAGGATATTAAACGTGCAGAGAATAGTTGTTCCTGTAATGAGTTATTAAGTAAAGTGGAAGGTATTGTTAGTGAAATAGCAGACTTTAAGTTAAAAGAATTAAGCTTTGCGTCCTATCCCACATTGCATAAGCTTTCTGAGGATGACAATAAGTATGCAAAAAATATGGTTAATCGAATTAAAACTCTTTGCAATCGTATTGATCATATCCATGCAAATGTAGACTTTAGCTTCTTATTTAATGAGAAACGAATGCTGTTTCATATCGGTTATCATGTATCCAACCATGTGTTAGATGGTGGGTGTTATGATTTATTAGCATCCGAGTCTGCTCTTACAAGCTTGCTTGCAATTGCAAGAAATGATGTTCCTTTAAAGCACTGGTTTAAGCTTGGAAGACCAATGACGATGGTGAATGGAAATCCCTGCTTTGTATCCTGGAGTGGAACTATGTTCGAATACCTAATGCCCAAACTGGTATTTAAAGAATATGAAGGCTCTGTTTACGAAGAAACAGCAAAGGCAGCAGTATTACAGCAGATGATTTATGCAGAAGAAGCGAATATTCCTTGGGGTATTTCTGAATCACAGTATTATCGCTTTGATTTAAATTCCAACTATCAGTACAAAGCGTTTGGAGTACCAAAGATAAGTCTGCAACCGGTTAGAAAAACCTCCATGGTTGTTACACCCTATGCAACTGTTTTGGCTTTGGATTATGCCGAAGAGGAAGGAATTAAGAACCTGAAACGCCTTATGGATCAGGGGGTGTATGGAGACTATGGTTTCTATGAGGCAATTGATTTTAATCTACCGAACGCAGCTGAAATGACGCCCTATTGCATTGTTAGATCTTACATGGCACATCATCAGGGCATGATTCTGGTTGCAATTAATAATTTTCTTCATCATGGTATCATGCGTGAACGCTTCCACTCTGAGGCAATGATACGTGCAACCGAGGTTTTATTAGAAGAAAGACGACAATCACATTTAATTTCAATTGCAAAGCGCGGCTATACCATAAAGTCGGGTAAGCCTTTATTTAAAGAAGATATGTATAGCAACCGTTATGTAAATAGTGTTACGCCGGAAATTCCAATTGCGAACTATTTAAATAACAATCGATACTCTGTAATGATTACCTCGGACGGAGATGGCTTTAGTAAGTTTGGTGATATGATGTTATATCGCTGGAGAGCAGACATATATGCGAATACAGGTAACTATATTTATATTATGGATAAGCAAAAAGGAAAGCTTTGGAGTACAGCGTATCAACCAACAAAAACGGAACCGGACGAATATCAGGTGTTATTTACTCCCCATCAGGCGGAATTTAAACGAAGGGATGGAGATATTTCAACTCGAACCATCGTCAGTCTGGATCCGGATCATCATATCGAATTACGTAAGGTCAGTATAACCAACAACAGCAATCAAGACAGAACCTTTGAACTTACAAGCTATCTAGAGGTTGTTGGGGATACACACATGGCAGAGCTTAGTCATCCTGCATTTAATAAATTATTTGTTGAAAGTGAATTCCTGACAGAGCAAGATATCTTCTTGTCAAAGCGGAGAAGTAAAAAGGAAAGTAGTTATCCTTATGTTCTTCAAATGATTCGTTCTGCGACGCCCCTAACCAGAAGAATAGAGTATGAAAATGATAGAAAAAGATTTATTGGTCGAAATCATACACTACAAAATCCTGAAGCGGTGATAGGAAGTATTTCATTTTCAAACCAATCCGGCTTTTGTAATGATCCAATTATGAGCATGCGAGGTCAAGTTGTAGTTAAAGCTGGTGAGACTGCTTGTATTACCTTTGTTACAGGGATTTGTGAAACTAAAGAAGAAGCGATAAAGATTGGTGAAGAGCTAAGTGTTGCCTATCGTATTGATGATATATTTGAAAAATTCCGTCTTCAAAAAGATATTGAACTGAAATATCTTGAAATAACAAGAGCGCAAATGAATGCGTTCCAAAACTTAATCAGCCCGATTTTTTATCCGGCGAGAAAATATCGCGGACCTGTTGAAAATTTAAGAAGAAACTTTAAAAATCAAAGCTTCTTGTGGAAGTTTGGAGTATCCGGGGATAATCCAATCCTATTATTAAAGGTGCAATCTATTGAAGAGGCAGGGGTGATTAAGGAGGTTCTTAAGGCATATGAATACTTAAGAATTAATCATGTTATGGTAGATTTAATTATCCTAATTGATGCAAAGCATGGCTATCTTCAGGAGGTAGACGATCTTATTAATGATATGACAAGTTCGTTACGAATACATGATAGTGTGGATGAAAAACGAAGTTTCTTCATGATTCACACCTATCAGATGATACCTGCTGAAATAGATTTACTTTTCACAGTTGCAAGAATTGTATTTTCTGATAAAACAGGTATCTATTTTCGGAATTTAAAAGAGCATTTAAATGAGTTTTATGTAGAGGAATAGGAGGCGTAGGATTTGGATATTGCAGAAAAATCGTTAGAACTTGAGAAAAATGAAGATCTTACCTCTGAGTTCTTTAATGGGTTTGGAGGCTTTGTGGCTGACGGAAAAGAGTATCAGATACTTTTAGAAGGCAATCAGAGGCCTCCGGCACCTTGGATTAATGTTATAGCAAATAAGAACTTTGGCTTTCAAATATCGGAATCCGGTGCAGGCTTCACTTGGTCTAACAACAGCAGGGAGAATAAAATTACTCCCTGGTCCAATGATCCGGTTTGTGATAAAGCCTCGGAAGCTATCTATATTCTAGATGAAGTTACTGGTGATATTATTACCCCCATGTCTCTAGGTAGAACAGATAAGGGCAACTATATTGTAAGACATGGCTTTGGATATTCAAAATTTCTGCATGAAGAAACAGAGCTTAAGCAGGAGCTTACTATTTTTACACCGGTAGAGGAATCTGTGAAGATATGGGAACTAAAATTAACGAATAATTCGAATCGTACCAAATACTTATGTCTATCCTACTATGTCGAATGGGTACTTGGTACACAAAGAGAACACACGAATCCCTATATACTGACGACCTATAATAATGAACATGAGTATTTAAGTGCGAAGAATGTTTACACAATGAATTTTCAAAATTTGTTAGCATATATGTTTTCCAGTGAGATGACAATTGGCTATACTGGAGATAGACAGGAGTTCTTAGGACCTAAGGGAGATATTTTAAATCCTAGGGGAGCAGATGCCAAATTATCCTGCCATACGGGGTCTGGATATGATTCTTGTGGCGCAATTCAGGTTTCGGTTGCCATTGCACCACAAGAATGTAAAACAGTTTTATTTGGACTTGGACAGGACAGTGACCGAAATGAAATACACAGGATACGAAACAAGTACAGGAATGTCAGTTTAGCTGGAATTGAACTTGCAAAGGTGAAAGAGTACTGGAAGAGTATCCTTGGAACAATTCAAGTACAAACCAAGGATAAGGCGATTGATTACCTTGTAAACGGATGGCTTATTTATCAGACCATCTCTTGTAGAATTAATGCCAGAGCTGCGTTTTATCAGTGCGGTGGAGCCTACGGTTATCGTGATCAGCTTCAAGATACACTATCACTGGTATTTACCAATCCGGATGCACTTAGGAAGCAAATCATTATCTCCTGCAGCCGTCAATTTGAAGAAGGTGATGTTCAACACTGGTGGCACCCTCCTATGGGAATTGGAGTAAGGACAAGAATTACAGATGACTTATTATGGCTACCGTATGCAACTGCTGCCTATATTCGAAGCACAAATGATTCCTCAATTTTAAACGAAATGGTACCTTATATTAAAGGGCCAGTATTAAAAGAAGGGGAACATGATATTATGTTCACACCAGATATATCCGACTTATCGGAAAGTGTCTATGAACATTGCAAAAAAACAATTAATATAACCAGACTTGGTAAGCATGGTCTACCACTTATGGGTGGCGGTGACTGGAACGATGGTATGAACGAAGTTGGTAAAGATGGTCTCGGTGAAAGCGTGTGGCTGGCTTGGTTTTTATACACACTTCTTGGTGACTTTATACCTATCTGTTATCAAGTTGGTGATGAGGAATATGCGAAAGAACAAGAAATAAAAAGAGACAATCTATTAAAGAGTATAGAAGAGCATACCTGGGATGGGGACTGGTATATGAGAGCTTTTTATGACGATGGTTCGAAAATGGGTTCGAAAGAAAGTGATGAATGTAAGATAGATTCCATCAGCCAATCCTGGAGTGTAATTTCTGGCGGTGCCAGAAAAGACAGAGCAGCTACAGCGATGCAGTCAGCCTGGCGATATCTGATTCGAGAGGAGGATTCCATCTCCCTGCTCTTATCTCCACCTTTTGATAAGACCAGCAGAAACCCTGGGTATATCAAAAATTATATTCCTGGTATTAGAGAAAACGGCGGGCAGTATACCCATGCAGCTACCTGGTTGGCAATAGCAACGGCAATTCATGGGGATTATAATATGGCACACCGATTATTTACCTTGTTAAACCCTATCCATATTACTGCCAACAGAAAAGATGCCTTAAGGTACGAGAAAGAGCCTTATGTCATGATAGCGGATATCTCCCTAAGTCCACCCTACACAGGCAGAGGCGGCTGGAGCTGGTATACCGGTTCCTCTGGATGGATGTATCAGGGGTTAGTGAATTGGTTCCTAGGTATTCGGAAAGAAGGAGAAGAATTAATTATTGATCCAACAACACCCCAGTCTTTTGGTAATTATACCCTTACCTATCAGTACAAATCCAGTAAGTATGAGATTAGGATAGAGAGTAGAAGTAAAGGTAATTTATTAACGGAGTCCTATACCATTGACGGAGAAAAGAAATCTGGCAAACGGGTATCACTTTTAGATGATGGAAAGACACATATAATAGTAGTATAAAATGCTTTAAAGATGAAAAAAACCTTCTTTCAAATATAGTTTGGAGAAGGTTTTTTCATTTTACTCATGACAAGTGAAACTACCTGTCGTTTTCTCTTGGTTACAAGAAGGTAAATAAAAATTAGCAGAGCCTTGCTTTGTGATTAGTCTATAAGTGTGTTAGTTGACAAGGAGATTCCCTAGTAGTAACATCGAGATTAAGTGGATATCTGGTAATAAATAGAAGAAACCCCGGGAGGCGTAAGGTATGCTAATTCATGTGAATGGAGTATCAAAAGCATTTAAAAAGCAGAAAGTATTAAATAACATTGATCTACAGGTGAAGGAAAATGAAATATTTGGATTAATTGGTCCCTCTGGAGCGGGTAAGACTACATTAATCCGACTTATTATTGGTGCCATTGGTGCAGACAGTGGTGAAATAAAGATCATGGATTACACCATACCAAATTTGAAAGCACTGAACATCATCGGGTATATGCCACAAAACGATGCCCTATACAGCGATCTTTCCGGATTTGATAATCTTATGTTCTTTGGTGGAATGTATCAGATGTCCAGAGGAGAGATGGAAAAGCGCGCCCATGAGGTTTTAAGATTAGTGGAACTAGAAGCGGATGCTAAGAAAAAAGTAGTGAATTATTCCGGTGGAATGAGAAAAAGATTATCTCTGGCAGTATCCCTTTTACACAATCCGAAAGTGCTTATTTTAGACGAGCCAACCGTGGGAATTGATCCGATACTCCGTAAAAAAATATGGGATGAATTTTATGAATTAAAAAAACAAGGTATCACAATTATCGTAACCACTCACGTAATGGATGAAGCAATTAAATGTGACAGATTAGGTTTGATCTATAATGGAGATATCATAGCTTGTGATACGGTAAGTAACTTATTGGCTCAAACGGAGCATCAAACCATAGAGGAATTATTCTTACGGAGAGGGGAGATAAAGGGATGAAAACAAGATATATAATGAAACGAATTATTCGTCAAACAGTAAATGATAAGAGATCCCTTGGTCTCATCCTAATTGTGCCTGTACTATTGTTTACATTAATCTTTTTTTTACTAGGGGATTCGGATTATAAACCAAGTATTGCTGAGAATGGAATGCCTCAACAGCTGGTTGAGAAGATTAAGGAACAAGATGTTTCGGTAATCACGCTTGAAATCAAAGAGGCAAAGGAAGCTGTTAAGGAAAAGGACCTGGACGCAGTTTTGTACCTGGAGAATAATGAGGTTGTTCTCTATATGGAAAGCAATGACGCTGTTAAAAGTGGCGTATTACAGAAGGCAATCTCAAATGCAATGAAGGAGCTTAATCCTATTAGTGTAATGAGAACAGAGTTTTTACACGGAAATATGGAGGATAATCTTTTTGACAGCTTAGGATATATTATGTTGGGAATTATCTCCTTCTTTCTGATTTTCATTTTAGCTGGAATTTCTTTTGTTAGAGAACGTACGAATCAAACCATGGAAAGGCTAATGGTTACTCCAGTGAAACGCTGGCAGGTGGTACTTGGGTATACGTTGGGATTTGGAATATTTGCAATGCTGCAAAGCGTTATCTTATTGTCCTATGTGAAATGGGTACTGCATATGACTATGAATGGTTCTATATTAATTGCTGGTCTTATCATGATACTATTATCCATGACTGCGGTGTGTATGGGAGCATTTTTCTCCATTTTTGCAAATAATGAATTTCAAATCATGCAGTTTATTCCTGTGGTTGTAATACCGCAGATTTTCTTTTCAGGATTAATTTCTCTGGATACATTGCCATTACATTTGGGAACACTATCACGAATTATGCCGGTTTACTATGCCTGTAATTCCTTAAAAGGAGTATTGGTTAACGGGGAAGCGTTTAGTTCGGAGGTTCTTTCCGGCGTTTATTCGCTATTGCTTTTTATTGGTGTGTTTTTTATACTTAATATTATAGCACTTAAGAAATATAGAAAGTTATAGCCGTGAAATTTTTAACTTAATCATAACAGTAATCTGTTTATGATAGACAAAAATAGGGAGGTATTGCATGTTATTTGCTAGTGATTTTCGCAGAATTGCAAGAGATGGGCTAAGAAACCGCTGGGGTGTTGCAGTTGGAACTGGATTAGTAGCCAGTATATTAGGAGGGGGAAGTTATTATAATTCAAATACCGTGTGGAGAGAAAGAGGGAGAGAGTATATTAATGTTTCGAATTCACAGGTACTATTGTTGCTTTCACTTGTGATAGGCATTATTGTAATGTTTGCGTTTACAATGCTTATGATTAAGTTTTTTATTGGAGGAGCAATCGCCCTGGGGTATGCTCATTTTAATAAAAAATTAGTGATGGGTATGGAGGTAAGGTTTCAGGATTTGTTTTCAAGATTTCATATATTCTGGAAGGGCTTTTGTATGCAATTATTAATGGGCGTGTATACTCTTCTCTGGATGTTACTCTTTATAATACCGGGTATTATTGCCGCCTATAGTTATGCAATGACTCCCTACATTCTTGAGGAATATCCTAATATGACTGCAAATGAGGCGATAGGATATTCAAAACAAATGATGGTAGGAAATAAATGGAGATTGTTCTGTTTGCAGATTAGTTTTATTGGTTGGGAACTTCTTGCTTTGCTTACCCTTGGAATAGGTTATTTATGGATTACACCATATACATCCGCAGCTCAAGCGGCATTTTATTTTGATGTTGCGAGAGACTTCCATCCTTATGGGATTCCTAGGAATAATTAATTTATTAATAAAGTAACAATATCTTTCATGTAGCATATCATAATTTTATAAGGTTAACGTACAGAACCTTAGTCAAAGGATATGTAATAAAAATAAGGATTGGATGAACCTTAAATAACATTACTAATAAAGTAATGCAAGAAAGGTGGTGCTGGTCTAGTTGTACCAAAGATTCTAGAAAAATTGCAAAAGATGGTGTAACGAAGGGTGTATCGGAGGCTGATAGGAATTAGACATTTACTAAGGCACAAGAACGATAGAAACACCGGAATATATTAATTCACGTATTACATATAATTGAAAAATTGGTAGGAATATCTCGTATACTCCTCATATAATTATTTCATAAGGAAATAAAAAATAACTTTAAAAAACAGCTTTCTATGGTAAAATATATTCCATGAAAGCTGTTTTTTAATTAATAGTTTTACAAGTGAAACTATTGCTAGCAGCTAAATAAGTAACAGGAGAATGGTAATGGATTATAAGAAGTTATTTAAGACTGCAATGCTGGCTGGTCAAATCATGGCACAAAGTGGTGCTGAGACCTTCCGCGTAGAGGATACTATGAATCGAATCCTTAAAATATCGGGGCTTCAATCAGTGGAGATTTATGCAACGACGACTGGTATTGTTGCGTCTCTATCCGACCCTACAATTGAGTCAATCAGTGGCGTAAGGAGAATTAATAATAGAGCCAACAATTTAAATAATATTAATGAAGTAAATCAAATTTCTAGAAATTTATGTGATGGGAAGATAACGGTGGATGAGGCACTGGATAAGCTGGATAATGTGCAGACAAGCGTGACCTATAGCAAGAGAGTTGTAGCTATTGCAACAATCATATCAAATGCAGGGTTTGCGGGGTTGTTTGGTGGTGGTATCACAGAGTGCTTACTAGCTGCATTAAATGGTGTGTGTATCGTATTTATCAGCAGATTGCTAGATGCGCGAATCGGAAGTGCATTTATGGTGGACGCAGCCAAAAGTTTTGCAATTGCTTTTATTACAATGATATTTGCGCGTTATTTACTGAATGTGAATCAGGAGATTGTAATTATAGGTTCCATTATGCCTTTAGTGCCCGGTATTCCTATTACCAATGCAATACGTGACACCTTGCAGGGGGATTATAATTCAGGAACTGCAAGAGCTGTTGAAGCATTTGTAATTTCACTGGCTATAGCAGTAGGTGTTGGTGCCGGTATGGGATTATTTCATTTAATAGAAAAGGTGGTTTCCTTATGATTATTCAATGTATTAGCGCATTTTTTGCTACAGCTGCCTTTGCTATCTTATTTTATCTACCGAAGAAATATTTAATTCAATCAGGAATGGCTGGGGTACTCTGTTGGATCGTTTATCTATTTATTTTAAGGATTTGTGATGACAAAGTAACAGCTACCTTTTTTGCAACCCTTATTGTTGCATTAGCTTCCCACATAGAAGCCCGGGTGTATAAGACTCCGGTAACCATGTTCCTGATACCGGGCATAATACCATTAGTTCCGGGAGCTGGTATGTATCAAATTGTTCAAAGCATACTAGATAATACAGTTGATAAAACTTCGTATTATTTCTTTCAGACACTACAAATTGCAGGTGCCATCGCGCTTGGTATTTTTGTAATTGATACGCTATTTCGTATTACAAAGAAAAAGACGGAAAAGAAAATTAAAACAAGATGAAACGATAAGTTGTTTCATTTGTCATGAATTAAGATTTAATAAAATACCTCTTTTAAAATGTTAGTTTCTAATAACTGATATTTTAATGGAGGTATTTTTTGTTACAGTTTAACGAAGCAAAATTGAGCCTTTAACTGAAATGTTACATTTTTCAATCGTTGAGTTTTAATTTGATAATCAATAGTTGTTATAATTTGTGATATAAATTAGTACATAAATGTTTTATAAAAGCTAAATGCTAAGAATAGATTTTTAATAGAAGTGGAGGGCAAAATGAAAAAAACAATATTGTTAGTTCTGACAGCTTTGATATTTTTTACAGGTGGCTCAGCGAATCCAGAGGAGGAAAACCCTTCTGGACAACGAGAATTTACATTAGAGGAATTAAAAACTTACAATGGACAAAATGGAAATCCAGCATATATCGCTGTTGATGGAATCGTTTATGATGTAACTAATTCAATTTTCTGGCAGAACGGTGCTCACAGTATTTGCAATGATAACACTTTTGCGGGTAATGATTTATCTGAATTAATTAATGACTCACCACACGGAAAAGAAATATTAGAAAGATTGCCAGTGGTAGGTTATCTAAAAGAATGAGTCTCATCTTAAATAGTATTTCATATAATGTAATAATCTTTTTATAGCAAAGAAGGTAGAACACTGAGTCAGTCGTTTTATAACCAAAACAACAATCAGACAAGCGACAATAAAAACTATGCTACAAGGCAAACCAGAGATACTTTTAAAGTTCTTTCTAATGCGGTTATTCCGAGAACACCTGGTTTAGCATATGAATATGGTGTCGTTCAATACTTCGGCGCATTGGATGCAGAAGTAGAGGAATATCTTATCTTTGTTTTAAATAGTTATAACATACCATTAGCGCAGCCAACTGCAGAGATGTTAAATATTGTATCTATAGTCGTAGGGTATATTTATCATAATAACTATTTATATGCATTGACCTATTTAATGAATCCTCAAGGAGACCTTTCAATGTTACCACTGCCTTACCAGGATAACGGAAAGCTTATAGCCTTGATAGCAAATTTTCTACTTGGGTTCATTATGATGGGGTATTATTCTGAATGGTGGGGATATGGATCTACTCGTCTGGCAGAACCGAATCAACGCATATTGGAGTATTACCCATTTAGTTGGAAGCAGGTAGGATATCCTGGTCCATCCCTGGGTTACCGGGCACAAAAAACCTTTAATTTTACCTAAATAACCAATAAAAATGTTAATTTCACATTTTGGTTTATAAACAGTATGAAATGACAAATCGCTTCAGTTGTCATGAATTTAAGCCTGCTGACCTATGTTGGCAGGCATTAAGAAGGGTAAGAACTGATATGAATAATGGATATGATGCAGATGTTATAATCATAGGAGCAGGCGCCGGAGGTGCTGTTGTTGCAAAGGAACTAAGTGAAAAAGGAGTAAAAGTACTGGTATTGGATGCCGGTCCTTGGTATGGAAATAAGCAATGGCCAAATCCAAATGGGGAACAGGGAGGAGAAAGTAGTTCCAGTTATGATGACTTAAGTATTGAACTGTTAAAAGCAAGTTTTACTGATTTGGAAGATGATATGAACAATCGTGTATATGGAAAGTTACGCTGGGGTCCTGCAAACACAAATCAACCGCCTTGGGAACGAATAGGTGGTCAGGTTTGGCAAAACGCAGGTATCGGCGGCAGTACTTTGCATTATTATGCGAATTGCCCTAGAGCGTTTCCACAGGCAATTAATAATGTATGGCCCATTTCCTATGAGGAACTTATCCCTTATTATGAGAAGGTGGAAAGTACACTTCCAATTAATCCTGCCCCCATTACAGCAAAAGAAGCAATGTTTTACTATGGTGCAAAAAAAGCGGGGTGGAATTACCTGGAAGAGAAGGAGTTGACAGCTCCTGGCTACCGAAATACACCTAATGCAATCTATCCTGTTAATGCTAGGTTAAATGATCCGGATTTTGATATACAGAACAATAATTTACCTGGCTGTACACTTAGAGGTCATTGCGTAAATGGTTGCCATATGGGGCCAACCGTTGACACTGTTGCCAAAAGGTCAACTATGGCTAGTTACATACCAAGGGCATTGCGTACCGGTAATGCAGTAGTCCGTCCAAATACCTTTGTTATAAAAGTGCTTACAGAAGAGAATGAGACAGAAGGAATTCATGCTGTTGGTGTTAGAACAAGGGATACCTGGACAGGTGAAGTTAACGAATTCAGAGCCCGTGTGGTGGTTATGTCAGGCGGTAGTATTGAGACACCAAGATTATGGTTAAATTCAGAACTGCCACAGAACCCATGGGTGGGAAAAGGCTTAACCAATCATTGGTTTGATGGATTAACCGCAATTTTTGATGAGAAAGCAATTATGGATGCAATCGGAGTTTCCGATATTAAACCTTATGTTGGTCAGAATTCCGCGGCAAGATTTGATTATCCGGGATTAGGCGTTTTAATTACAGTTGGATATAGCCCTGGATTATATGCTTCTACCTTCTACGCATCAGGAGGAGAAGGGATTAGCAGGCAGCCCGTATCCCGTAATCTGCCTTGGGATTATGAAGGATCCATTGTTGGAGAACAATTAAAAGCTTTTATGAAAGATTATACTAGATCCTTAAGTGTATATATTTTTACGGATGATGAGGTTGATCAAAATAATTCAATTACCTTGGATCCAGAACGCAGGGATGAAAATGGATTCCTACCTGTGATTAACTATACACCGAATGAAAAGGATGCAGTAAAAAGAGATCAACTTGCGGAAATTGCTGCGAATATATTTAGGGCAGCAGGAGCAAAGATGGTTTTACGATCAAATTGGTCACCAAATATATTCATACATATCATGAGTACAATGCGAATAGGTTTTGTAACAGATACAAATTGTGAAGCAAATCAGGTGAAAAGACTTTATATTGCAGACAATAGCGTTTTATATAATGGGATCGGCGGGCCGAATCCTACACTTACAACCCAAGCACTAGCAACCCGAACCGCAGAAAAAATAATCTTGAAATATTTTAGTTAATCCTATATTGTAGGAGGTGCAATAACCAAAACAGTCCTGCGAAAAAACGAGGTATCCGAATGGAAATGGCGGTTATCTCGTTTTTTGATTATTGTACGACTTCTCCATAAAATCTTCATAATCAACTGTTATGATAGCAACAAGTGAGATGTTAGTAATCAGAAAAATAGGAGGAAACTATGTCTTCAAATATAATTACCAAAACTCTATATATCACAAATATGACCTGCGTAAATTGCGAGAATATAATTGAAAATACGCTGTCAAAGACCCCTGGCGTAGTAAGTGTTACAGCAAGTTATTCCCAGGGTACGGCTGTTGTAGTATTTGATGCGAATATCATCAGCCTGGAAAAATTAGAGAAAATCCTTGAAAAAGAAGATTATTATACCCGTAAAGAAAATGCTCCGGCTAATCAAAGTAAAGTACAGACAAAAGGGGTAGATTATTCTAACATTATGGGAGTAATTCTCATTTTTTTAGCCTTGTATATGATTGCGACACATCTCGGTATAACCCGTATCTTTTCATCTTTTCCTATTGCAAAAGAAGGAATGGGATATGGAATGTTATTCTTAATTGGTGTTCTAACTTCCGTCCATTGTATCGCAATGTGCGGCGGAATATGTCTTTCTCAATGTGCTCCTCAAAAGGATACATCCACGAATCGATTTGCTGCATTGCGACCAAGCCTACTTTATAATGTTGGGCGAGTGATTTCTTATACTATCATTGGAGGTATCATTGGTGCCATTGGTCAAGTTGTAAGTTTTTCTGGTGCCATGAAAGGTGTTGTTCAGATTCTAGCTGGAATATTTATGGTGATTATGGGACTTAATATGTTGAACATTTTCCCGTGGTTACGTAAATTTAACCCTAGAATGCCTAAAATTTTTGCAAAACGAATTTATGCAGGAAGACAAAGTAATAGCCCGCTCTACATTGGATTACTAAATGGGTTAATGCCCTGTGGTCCTTTACAGGCGATGCAGTTATATGCATTATCCACCAGTGATCCAATAAAAGGTGCAGTATCCATGTTTCTATTCAGCGTTGGTACAGTCCCCTTAATGTTTACCTTTGGTGCCATCAGCTCTTTTTTGAATAAAAAATTCACATCCAAAATGATGACAGCAAGTGCGGTATTGGTTGTATTTCTTGGAATATTTATGTTTAATAATGGTGTCAGTGTTTCAGGATTTGAACTTCCTAATTTTTCATCAGGGACAACAAATTCGCAAAATGCAAATCAGGCTGTTATTGAAGAAGGTGTCCAAATAATAACATCCGGTTTAAGTTCTGGCAGATATGAACCAATTGTTGTTCAAAAAGGCATCCCGGTAAGATGGACATTGCAGGCAGAAGCAGGAGAACTTAATGGATGTAATAACAGTATTATCATACAAAAGTACGGAATTCAAAAGAAACTACAGATTGGCGATAATATAATTGAATTTACACCGGAGGAAAGTGGTACGGTTCCTTTTAGTTGTTGGATGGGTATGATTCGTAGTAAGATAACTGTTGTGGATGGTTTAGATAGTCCTGAAAATGGAGGAGGCAATACTGCGGATAGTTCAACTTCAAATACGAATACCAACACGGAGAACGGTGCTTCCATAGATGGACTAGAAGATTTGAATAATTTGTTAGATGATATTCAAATTCCAACAGAACAGTTGGCAATTGCTGAACAAAACAAGGATGGAACTCAAGTAGTAGAAATCAACTATACCAACGAAGGATTCTCACCAGCTGTAGTTGTTGTACAGAAAGGAGTTGAAACAAGTTGGAATATTAATGCTATCGATATTGACAGCAGTAAAAGTACATTGATATTTCCCATATATGGTGCAATTCTTGATGTAGAGGACGGAGAAAACCCGATTAATTTCATTCCGGAGCAGGATTTTTCATTCTCCTCTTCAGATAACACAATTTACGGCTATGTTAAAGTTGTTGATGATATTAGTAACATAGATGAAGCAGCGATCAAAAGCGAAGTTGAAGCCTATAAACCTTCAGAGGATGCCAGTCTTTATGAAAACAGTGGCGGTTCCTGTTGTCAATAACATGGAAGATGGTTATACTTTATTTAATTTAAAATACGATTTATTGATGGTACAAATTATATAAATATTTTGAGTTACGATAATTTGAATTCAAGGGGAGAACATCATGAAGAAAAAACAGGACATGAAAAAGCTGGCTATTATTGCAGCAGCTGCAATCGTATTAGTTGCGGCAGTATATTTTATATATCCATCAGAGAAAGGAGCGCTAAATAAAGGTAACACTGATAAAATATCAGTTGCAGTTGATTCTGATATTGTAATTCAGACCAAAGATGTTACGGAACAACCAAGCTTCTATCCTGCTAAAATCGATGGTACTGATCTAGAAGTAATAGCTGTAAAAGCGACGGATGGAACGATTCGTACAGCATTTAATACCTGTCAGGTGTGTTATGGTTCAGGGAAAGGATATTATGAGGTTGAAGGGAACGAATTAGTGTGCCAAAACTGTGGTAATCATTTTGGTATGGATGTAGTTGGAGAAGCAAATGGTGGCTGCAATCCTGTTCCTATCACCTCTGAATATAAAACAGAGAGCGATGAAGCAATTACTATATCAAAGGACTTTTTAACAGAAGCAACGGTGATTTTTGATAACTGGAAGTAATCTCTGTGTAGTAGTTAGAAAAAAACAGAAAGGTTGAACATAGATGAGTAAAGAAACGATTGTAATTAGCGGTATGACCTGTGCTGCCTGTGCTATGAGAGTGGAAAAGGCAGTTGGTAAGTTAGACGGTGTGGTAAACGCCAGTGTTAATTTTGCCACGGAGAAGTTATCTGTAGAGTTTGATGAACAGATATCATCCGTCCCAGTAATTAAGGAAGCAGTAGAACATGCTGGTTATGGTGTAGTAACAGAGAGTAATGTTAATGTAGTAACAATTCCGGTTGGAGGTATGACCTGTGCAGCATGCTCACAAAGAGTGGAAAAGGCCATTGATAAACTGGAAGGTGTTAAAAAGGTAACGGTTAATCTGGCTACAGAAAAGGCAACGATAGAGTACGATCCTAATGTTATAAGGTTATCAGCTATTAAGCTATGTATTGAGAATGCGGGTTATAAAGCTCTAGAAATTGATAAGAATACAGTGGATGAAGACAAACTTAGGAAAGAAAAGCAAATTAGAACACTCTGGATTAAATTCACAGTAGCAGCTGTATTTGGACTTCCATTACTTTATTTTGCAATGGTTCCCATGGTTTCCTGGTGGCCATTTCCAATACCCAAAGCTCTTAATCCAATGATATATCCTTTGAGGTTTGCAATACTTCAAATCTCCTTAGTTACTCCAATTATTATAGCTGGATACAAGTTTTATACCATTGGTTTTAAAGCATTATTTATGAGAAGTCCCAATATGGACTCCTTAGTTGCAATCGGAACAACAGCAGCAGTTATCTATAGTGTTTTTAATACCTTCCAGATTATTAACGGTGACTTTGGTGCTGTAGATAAGCTTTATTATGAAACTGCTGGAGTTATTATAGCGCTTATTTTACTTGGAAAATCCTTAGAAGCAGTATCAAAGGGCAAAACCTCTGAAGCAATCAAAAAATTGATGGGTCTTGCACCAAAGACTGCTATTGTGATAGAGAATGATAATGAAGTAGAAGTTCCAATTGATGAGGTTGAAATCGGCAATGTTATCTTAGTTAAGCCAGGTGAAAAGATTCCAGTGGATGGTATTGTTTTGGAAGGTAACACTTCAGTAGACGAAGCAATGCTTACCGGTGAGAGTATGCCGGTGGATAAGAAGGCTGGAGATAAGGTATTTGCTGCAAGTATTAATAAAAACGGTATGATTAAGTTCAAGGCTACTAAGGTTGGCAGTGATACTGCTTTAGCACAGATAATTAAACTAGTTGAGGATGCACAAGGTTCCAAGGCTCCTATCGCGCAGATGGCGGATATCGTTTCAGGTTATTTTGTTCCTATTGTATGTGGTTTGGCAACACTTGCATTTTTAGCTTGGTTTATTGCTGGTGAACCTCTATCCTTTGCAGTTACCATCTTTATTTCAGTATTAGTCATTGCCTGTCCTTGTGCGCTTGGTCTCGCTACACCGACAGCAATTATGGTGGGCACAGGAAAAGGTGCTGAGAACGGTATTTTGATTAAAGGCGGAGAAGCGTTAGAGATAACACATAAAATTAACACCATTGTATTTGACAAGACAGGTACTATTACAGAAGGGAAGCCAGAAGTTACAGATATTATAACAGTTTCTGGCGTACAAAGAGAGCGTCTGCTTCAACTTGCAGCCTCTGGCGAAAAGGGTTCCGAGCATCCTCTGGGTGAAGCAATTGTACATGGAGCAGAGAAGGAACAGCTTGAGATTCTTAAAGTTCAGCAATTTGAAGCGATTCCAGGCCATGGAATCGAGGTTACTATTGATGATAATCAGATACTGATAGGTAATAAGAAATTAATGGACAGCAGAAATATATCACTGGCTGATTTGAAAGACAAATCTGATTTATTGGCAGCAGAAGGAAAGACACCAATGTATGTTGCCATTGAAGGTCAATTATCCGGTATTATCGCAGTTGCTGACGTTGTAAAAGAAAGCAGTGCCAAGGCGATTAAGAAGCTGCAATCTATGGGTATTGAAGTAGCTATGATTACAGGTGATAATCGTAAGACTGCTGAAGCAATTGCAAAACAGGTTGGAATTGACCGTGTACTTGCAGAAGTTTTACCACAGGATAAATCAAATGAGGTTAAGAAGTTACAATCCGAAGGCAAGAAGGTATGTATGGTTGGCGATGGTATTAATGATGCCCCTGCCTTAGTGCAAGCAGATATTGGTATTGCAATTGGTTCTGGTACAGATGTGGCTATGGAATCAGCAGATATCGTATTAATGCGAAGTGATTTAATGGATGTACCTACAGCAATTAAACTAAGCAAAAGTACAATCCGTAATATTAAACAGAATTTATTCTGGGCATTTGGTTATAATGTTGCCGGTATCCCAATAGCAGCTGGTATTTTACATTTGTTTGGTGGACCTTTACTTAATCCAATCTTTGCAGCTGCTGCAATGGCATTTAGTTCTGTATCGGTGGTAACCAATGCATTAAGACTCAAGAATTTTAAACCTTATAAATAAGACAATGCCCAAGGATAAATAATTAAATTTAAAAAATATTAATTTTTACATTTATTAAATACGAAAAATTAACAAAAATAAAATAATAAAGGATGAATAAATAATGTTGAAAAAAGCACTATTAATAACACTTTCTTTAACAGCAATTGTAAGCTTAACAGCTTGTGGGAATAAACTTGATGTTGTCGGAGATCAGTCAATAAAATCCTTTGATGCTGTGGTTACTACCTTAGGTGATAAGGTAACGGAGGATACTGAATTCGGAGGATATTCTTTAGCCTCACCGGATGGAGCTGCAAGATTTTTATGGAGTAAAGATTTCAGTAAGACCACCAGTAATGATGTACAGTTAGTTATAGATGCAAAGCCATTCCTTGATGCAGGTCTTGATGCAAGCAAGTTACCAGAAGGTATGTTAGTTGATGATAAAATTATTGTTGGAACAGAGTTAGGTGAAGATTCATTCACTTACAAAGGCGATGTAACTTCTGTTAAGGCTTATGAGCAAATTGTAAATGAATACCGTGATAGTATTAAATACCATGCTGCACTTGATCATTATGGGGTTGCCTTATCCAATGGAAATATGTTTGAATGGGCAAAAGATATGACTACAAATGATAAGGATGTTGTATTTGTATTAAATCCGGAAGTATTTATTAATGCAGGTGTGGATACCTCAAGTGTTGATGGTTGGGTATTTGCTAAGGTTGAGACTATGGACGATAATGGTAAGAAGATCGAAGTGGATAAATTCTTAAAACCTTTTGATTTGGATGGTAAACCAGCAAAATAATTGACTGAAGATATAAAACAAATAGTATTAATAGCAGATAATTAATATGGTATATGTTATTGGCAACTGTTTGTAGGTAATAATGGGAATAGACTGTTTGTAGAACAATAACTCAAGTATCGTAAATGGTATTTGAGTTATTGTTAATTCATGACAAGTGAGATGACTTGTTGTTTCACTTGTAGATGTTTTATAATAGACGTACTTACAGATGTTTATAATAGAGATACTTGGAGGTGGTTATGATCAACCCGAAAAAAATACTGGTTGTTGAAGATGAGGCAAAAATTTTAGAAGTTGTAAAATCCTTTTTAGAAAGCAAAGGCTTTATTGTCTTGACCGCAATGAATGGCAGAAAAGCTCTTGAGGTATTTTCTAGGGAAAATGTATCCATAGTTTTACTTGACCTAATGCTTCCAGAATTGTCAGGCGAAGAGGTTTGTAAGGCTATTCGCAAGCAATCCCATGTACCAATTATTATGCTTACCGCCAAATCGGATGAGGCAGATTTATTGAATGGCTTAGGGATTGGCGCAGATGATTATATTACAAAGCCATTTAGTTTAAAAGCTTTGAATGCCAGGATTGAAGCAGTACTTCGAAGAGCGAATTCGGAGCTGATGCCAGTACTGACTAGAAGCTCTTTTAACAGTGGTGATTTGGTCGTAGATTTTGACAACTACACGGTAATGAAAGCTTCACAAGAAGTTAAGCTGACTCCGAATGAATATAAAATATTAGCAACATTAATTAAACATCCCAACAAAGTGTTTACCAGAGAAGAACTAATTACTATCGCATTTGGTGATGATTTTGATGGCTATGATAGGACAATAGACAGTCATGTGAAAAATCTTAGGCAAAAGATTGAAAGTGATCCTAAGAATCCTGTTTATGTTAAAACCATCCACGGTGTGGGATATAAGTTTGGGGGTGAGTAATTGAAACAGAACTTAAAAACACAATTATCATCAACAATACTTATTATAGTTTTACTTACCATTGCTATGATAAGTGTATTAGCCAATTTTTTTATTAATCGTCAGTTTACAGAATACTTAGCTAAGCAGCAGGCACTAAAGGCGCAGATAATAACTTCAACCATAAGTCAGCAATACAGTTCCTTTACGAATCAATGGGATGAGAATTATGTACATGCTATTGGCATGTTCGCTCTATATGAAGGCTATATTATCAAGGTGTATGATGACCAGGGAGATAACATATGGGATGCCCAATCCCATGATATGGGTTTGTGTAATCGCATCATGGATGATATCTCCAATCGCATGAAAATCGAATATCCAAAGCTGGAAGGTGATTTTTCGGCAGTTGACTATCCCTTAGAAAATAATGGAGAGAATATTGGACATGTCAGCATTAGTTATTTTGGACCGTTTTTCTTGAATGAGAATGATTTTAAATTTCTTCATGCAATGAATACCATTTTATTATCAGTAGGAATGGTTTCACTAGTGGTTTCACTTGTAATAGGGCATTTATTGGCTAGAAGAATTAGTAATCCAATTCTAAAGATGGTAGATGTAACAAAACAAATATCAGATGGAAGATATGAGGTAAGATTAGCAGCAGGCAGTAAAACAAAAGAACTGAGTTTATTAGAAGAATCGATCAATCAACTTGCGGTTTCACTGGAAACGTTAGAAAAACTAAGGAAGCAACTAACCGAGGATGTGGCACATGAACTTCGTACCCCTATTACAATACTTCAATCCTATATGGAAGCAATGGAAGACGGGCTATGGGAGGCAACTCCTGAACGACTAAATAGCTGTCAGGAAGAGGTAACGAGAATAGGTAAATTGGTGGGTGATTTGGAAAGTCTATCAAAGCTGGAAGGTGAGATGTTAAAGCTTAACAAAGAGAGTATAGATCTTTATGAATTGATAAATAAGACGGTCCAAAGCTTTGAAACAGAAATAGGTAATAAGAAGTTGGAGGTTACTATAGGTGGATTACATCCTGAATTACTCGCTGATCAGGACCGCATAAAGCAGGTAATCGTCAACCTATTTACAAATGCTGTCAAATATTCCAGTGAGGGTAGTTCAATTGCCATTGAATTGTTTGAGACTAAGGACACCGCTGGTTTTTATATGCAGGATAATGGAATTGGTATAGCAAAAGAGGAACTGCCATATATTTTTGAGCGCTTTTACAGAGCGGATAAATCTCGCAATCGATTAACAGGTGGGACAGGAATAGGGCTTACGATTGTAAAATCCATCGTAGAAGCTCATGGAGGTAAAATAACAGTAGAAAGTAACTTGAATGAGGGCAGTAGATTCTGTGTGGTATTACCGAAGATGTAGACAATGTTCTTTTTGTGGACAAGAAATTAAGTTTAGATAGTTAGCTCGATTCAACATAACGAAAAGCTGAACTTTAAAAAAGTAAGTTTAATAGGAAATTCTTCTCGAAATTATTGAAATTTAATTTGCTTAAGCTATAATAGTGGGTAGTTGTATTACCTGTAATTATAGCTTTTTCTTTTTATAAGATATGAGACGCCACAAATTTCCATGGTTAATATTAAAAAAACACTAAGAATATTCATTCAGGTTGCCGATATTAATTGTAGCTAAGGGTTTAAGGGAGGTAAAATTACATATGAAAATGAAAAAAATACTAAAATCGTTGTTATATAGCTTAATACTAGCTTTAATTATATTACCATTTACTGGAACATCAGTAAAAGTATCCGCTGCATCTGCTGCAGATTATGGTTTTGTACAATCAGGTACATCAAAGCCGGTTGGAAGCGAGTATGAAATAAAGCAATCCTCGACTACCTTTAATATTACAGGTACATTAGAACCAACTGCAACCATTCAATGGTCCACGTCGCAGAAGAAAGTTGTAGATATTGATACCAGCACAAGTAATCCGAATAGTTTTGTGACACTGCTTCGTAAGGGACCAGGATATTCTACTATAACAGCGACAATAAAGCAAAGCTGGGGTACCATCAATATCAGTTTTGCTGTGAAAGTTGGACTTGCCTTTGATGCGCAAAGGTCCGGATTAACCACCATAACGACAACAGAGAATAAAGTATTACTACTGGATTCAAATATGGATACGACAGCACCAGTAATCCAGAAACGATTATACTTAAAATATGTCACTGAGGATAATACTGAGCCTACCACGGATGATTTGGATGATGTGGTTGAGTGGAAAAGTTCGAATATTGGTGTGGCAACTGTAGATGAAACAGGTATGGTAACTGTTGTTGGAGCAGGTACTGCGACAATTACGGTAACTTCAAAGACCTGGTCCACCAGTGATAAAGCGATGGTAGAGACTATACCAGTCGTTGTAAAACCACATTTCAGTTTAACAATTCCTGATTCCACAGGCCAAACGGTAACCCATAATTCGACAGCCGATAAAAATCAGGCTTCGGCCATTGTTACAGGTGTTCCCTCCAACTTTACCATTAATTCCAGTGCTTCCCTTGGTACTAACTTAAAATGGGTGGTATATGACAATAAGGGGAATTCCATAAAAGAAGGAGATTCTAACCTGATGTCTTATAATGTTAGTGACATCAGTGGTAACGTTACCTTTAGTAAGGTAAAAGCAGGGTCATATGAAATTTATGCATATTCAGATTCAAAATATATAGGGAATACGAACATACCCTATGCCTATATGAAAATCGTTGTTCCAATTGTATTTAAGGATTTAAACCTTGTAATGACGGTTAAAGATACCTATAACTTGATTGAAAACTCCAATATAACCGGGGTTAATATGTTCACTGCACCAGTTTATATAGATGGAAGTCAGAATACTGCACTTCTTGATACCAAGGATTTTGTTATTACTGCGAAACGAAATGGTTCAGTAACTATTAAACTATCCTATAATACAACGCAGAATCAATATGGAGATGAAACAATAGTTGCAGATATATATATACATATCAGAGTAATTGACGGAATAGCACTTAGTGCTTCCGATGCCATCATATATACAAAAGGTACCCTGCAATTAAATGCAATCGTAACAGATACCACCTATCCAATTGTATGGAGCTCATCTGACCCCAAAGTAGCAACCGTTGAAAATGGCTTAGTAACAGGTATAGCAAAAGGAACTGCAACGATAACAGCACAACAAAATGTTAACGGTATAGTAAAATCAGCTAAGTGTGAAATTACGGTACAGCAATCAGTAACGAGTATTGTTCTTGCTCCGGCAAAGTTAAATCTTGCTATTAATGAATCGGCAACCATAACGGCGAGCGTAACACCTAAGGATTTGTCTAACATAAATCTGCAATGGAGATCCTCTGACACGAGTGTGGTTGTAGTTACTAACCCATACGCCTTAACAGCTGTTATTAAAGGTGTTGCTGGGGGAACAGCCGTAATTACAGCAATTAACCAGGACAATGTTGTTGTTGGCTACTGTCATGTTACAGTAAGGCAACCAGTAACGAGTATTGTATTATCCGAAACCTCGGCCATAGTAAGCATGGCATCAAGATACTTACAGCTTCGAGCTTCGGTGTATCCAGTTACTGCAATGAATAAGGAGGTACTTTGGTCCTCTACTGATACAAAAAAAGCTACTGTAGATGCTAACGGTAGAGTAACGTTTATAAAATCTGGAACGGTTACAATTATAGCAACCTCTGCGGATAATCCTGCAGTTACAGCAATATGTAACCTTACAATTGATGTTCCCGTGGTTTCCATTGCGCTGGATGACACCACAAAGACAATGTATGTGGGTGAAACAGCAAGATTAACCTATGTACTCCTTCCAGTAAATGCTGCTAATACTGGAGTTACTTGGACCTCCACCAATACATCGGTTGTTACAGTTGATGCATCGGGTAAGGTGACTGCTAAGAGCGTTGGAACTGCAACCATTATATTGAAAACCTCGGATGGAGCATATTCGGCATATTGCAATATTACAGTTAGAAGTGTGGCAACGGGCGTAAAATTAGATTTATCGGATTTAAAACTTAAAGTAGGTGAATACTATGTCTTTAAAAAGACTTTGACACCAGCTAACAGTACAGACAACGAGCTTATTTGGGAATCCAGCGATACAAAGATAGCAATTGTCGATAACGAAGGTAAAGTAACTGGTAAAGGGGCTGGCACAGCAATTATCATGGTAAGAACAGTTGCGGGGGCAGTAGCCTACTGTAAGGTAACCGTAACTCAGCCTGTTCAAGGTCTATTATTAAACTTTTCTGAAAAGACCATCTTTGTTGGTAATAAATTCACACTTGAAGTATCCATTACACCAAGTAATGCATCGCAACTCGGTGTTACCTGGAAAAGTTCTAATGAAAAGGTAGCTACAGTAAACAGCAAGGGTGAAATAACAGCTATTAAAGGCGGTTCAGCAGTTATTTATTGTACTACGGTAGATGGTGGTTTAAGAGATACCTGTGTCATTCTGGTCAGAGAACCAGTTACAACAGTTAAGCTTAATTATTCCAGTTACAGGCTTGGTAAAGGAAGGTCGTTAAACCTTGTAGCAAAGATAACAACAGAATCTGCAACTAATCCAGGATTAGTGTGGAAATCAAGTAATCCTAGTGTGGCAACTGTTAACCAGAAGGGAAAAGTTACTGGCATTAAGAATGGTTATACAACCATTACGGCTACCACTACCGATGGAAGTGATGTGGAAGCATCAGCAACAATACGAGTAGTGACTCCAGTAAGCAGTCTTTCCATAAGTACAAGCTATATGACAATGTTTGTTGGCGATACCAGAACAATAAAAGCAACATTAAAACCATCCAATGCAACCTTTAAGACAGCGAAATGGACCTCCAGTAATAAATCCATAGCAATCGTCGATGAAAAAGGTGTGGTTACTGCATTAAAGGACGGAGAAGTAACAATTACAGCATCTGCTATGGATAATAGCGGGAAAAAGGCCATTTGTGTTATAACGGTCAATAAACGGGTCCCAGCAACTGGAATTACCTTGCAGGATAAAAAGTTAACCCTTGTAGCAAGGGAAAGTAAAATTGTTTCTGTAGTCTTAGCTCCTGCTAATGCAGACAAAGATATTACCTGGAGTTCGGATAGTCCGGCAGTTGCTTCTGTGGATAAAAAAACCGGCAGGATTGTTGCAAAATCACCTGGAACTGCCTATATCACCGCAATGACAGGTTCAGGTAAGACAGCCACCATTGAGGTAACAGTTATTGGTCTGAATATTACTAGCCTTACCTTGGAACAATATACTACAATGGAATATCCATTGGTGGTGGAAGGCGCTACAAGCACAGTAAAATGGAGTATAGATAATCCAAAGATAGCAATCGTTACAAATGGTAGAGTAAGTACCAGAGCTGTTGGAACAGCCACAATCACTGCTATGGTCAATGGTAGTAAGTTGACGTGCAAACTAAGAGTTACAAAGATTAGTTGATACTAAAGATAGTTGAGAAGATATTAACCTCAAGATTTAATAAATATAGATATAAAATTTAGAAAGCTGTCTGAGATGTTTATTCATCCAAGGCAGCTTTCGCTGAATAAAGTAAAATAATTTATGAAATTAAATAAGTAGTAGAGGATAAGGAGGGAAATTCTAATGTATATAGTTAGTGCCTGTTTGGCAGGGGTGCAATGCAGATATGATGGAAAAGGGTATGTTGATACCACGATAATGGAGATAGTTAATAAGGGAGAAGCAATATTAGTATGTCCCGAAGTACTGGCTGGATTACCAACACCTAGACCTCGGTGTGAGAGAAGAGTAAATGAAGCAAATAAACAAACGAATAATAAACGGGAAATATTTGATACTCAGATAAATAAAGAGGAAGGTGCTATTGAGGATAATCAAATTCAGATTATCTGTGAGGATGGACGTGACCTTTCCAAAGAATTTTTCCAGGGAGCACAGAAGGTACTGGAGATTGCCAAAGCAGCGAATATAACAATGGCTATATTGAAATCAAAAAGTCCTTCCTGTGGAAAAGGATTCCTTTATGATGGAAGTTTTACTGGAACGCTGACAAAAGGGAATGGTGTCACTGCCGAGTTACTTTTACAGAATGGAATAAAGGTAATAACAGAGGATGAGTTGCAGATTTTATAAGTTCATAATGAACGATGCTTGAATTGCAAATAGTTATACTGCTGTAAAATAATATAAAATATTGCTGTTTTTAACAAGAAATCATCTTTCGATTGAATTAAAAAAAACCTTATGTTAAAATACATTCAGAACATATGTTTTTTTAAGTATAATTTCTTCCACACCATCGAATAATCTTCGAAGAAATGAGGGATAGGTAGTGTTAGTCAGTCTGCATGTTAAAAATTTTGCTATAATCAATGAAATAGAAGTATATTTTAATGATAATCTTAATATTATGACGGGCGAGACCGGCGCTGGTAAATCAATTATAATCGGATCTATTAATGCGGCTCTCGGTGCAAAGGTGAATAAGGATATTGTTCGTAATGGTGCAGATTATGCCCTGGTTGAACTCATTTTTGATACAAAGGAAGCTACAGTTTTTCGTCGTATGGAGGAATTAGATGTTCCGGTGGAAGGTAATCAGATTATAATTTCTCGTAAGATAATGGCTAGTCGAAGTGTTTGTAAAATAAATGGTGAAAATGTTACTGCCTCTGTTTTATCAGAAATTACAGGATTACTGATTGACATCCATGGGCAGCATGAACATCAGTCCTTATTACATAAGGCAAATCACTTGGAGATTGTGGATCGATTTGCAAAAGATGAGATTGGTGGATTGAAACAGCAGTTAGAACTTGCCTATAAAGAATATAGAAGACTGAAAATTGAATTGGAACAATCGGGAATAGATGAAGAAAAAAGGCTACGAGAGATTTCGTTTTTAGAGTATGAACTGGAGGAAATTACAAAGGCAAACCTGTTAGAAGGAGAAGATGAGGAATTAGCAATTAAGTATAAGAAGTTATCCAACGCTAATGCTATTTCTGTAGGCCTAGAGCACATCTACCAGTTTACAGGGAATGATGCTGCCGGAGCTGGAGATCTCATCGGACGAGCTTTAAGGCAATTGCTAAAACTCGCAGATTATGATGAGGCTATACGAAGTTATTTAGATCAGCTGACAGAAATTGATGGATTGATGAGTGATTTTAACAGAGATATATCACAGTATCTGTCCGATCTTGAGAAACCAGAAGAAGAGCTTATGGAAGTAACCAAACGATTGGACTTAATTAATCATCTAAAATCAAAATTTGGTAATTCCCTTCAAATAATAAAAAATTATGCGAAAGAATGCGAACAGAAATTAGAAAAGTATCGTGATTACGATATCTATATGGATAAACTAAATAAATCATTAAAAAAAGCGGAAGATGAGTTGAAAGAACTATCCACTCAACTGTCGAATATTCGTAAGAGTAAGGCAAAGGAATTAAACGTTAAAATTAGTGAGGCTTTAATCTCATTGAATTTTCTGGATGTTAAATTTGAAATGATCTTTCAACAAATGGAACATTATACAGCAAACGGTTTTGACGATGCAGAATTTATTATTTCTACCAACCCTGGGGAAAGTATGAAGCCTTTGTCAAAAGTGGCATCCGGTGGTGAATTATCCAGAATTATGTTAGGTATAAAATCTGTGTTAGCAGATAAAGATGAAATTGAAACACTAATTTTTGATGAGATAGATGTTGGTATTAGTGGAAGAACAGCACAGAAGGTCTCAGAACAGTTGGCATTAATCGCTAGAAATCATCAGATTATTTGTATTACACATTTGGCACAAATAGCTGCGATGGCGGATACTCATTATATAATAGAGAAGCAAACCGATGGATTATCTACTCAAACAATAATTAAAAAATTGAATCAAAAAGAAGAAGTAGAGGAATTATCCAGAATTCTTGGAGGTGCTGAAATTACGGAACGTGTGAAAGATAGTGCCAAAGAAATGAAAGAATTAGCATTAGCTACTAAAAAATACAAGCTTTAAAAATTGAAAATTACGTATACTAAAATCATGGATATACAATACTATTGTGGGATATACAATACGGTTGTATATCCTTTTTTGATGTAAGAAAACTAGAGAAACACTGCATCAAAGAACTTCAAATCAAGCAACAACCTTTAATATATTTTAAGACAGCAAGTGCGTGCATGAAAAAAAGAGGTATGAGGTGAAAGGATGAGGGTAAACAAAATATATCGAAAGTTTTTAATCTGTTTGTTTATTGTAAATATTGTTGTATTAGTATTTTTTATTTATTATTACATCGAAAAAAGTATACCAAACGAAATTAAATTGGTGGTGGGAACGGAGCAAGATTTCGACTTCAATATGCCCATGCAAGCCAATATTGAAACAGAAGATGTTGGGGTTATCAGTGTAAATGATCTTAGAGTTCCGGCTAATCAAATCGACATTGATTTAAATCAACCATTTACATTAGAATCCTCTCAAACAGGGAAGTATAATGTAAGTTTAAAGCTTTTCGGTATTATTGATTTAAAAAATATTTCATTGGATGTAATTGAGACAAATGAATTGATCCCATGTGGTTATCCAATTGGTATTTATGTAGAAACTGATGGGCTTCTTGTATTAGGTAGTGGGCGAATTACAGGTGCCGACGGTCTCAATCATGAACCAATTAGCAACAAATTAAAGTCTGGGGATTATATATTAGAAATAAACAATATTAAACTTACAGAAAAAAGTGAATTAATTGATGAAATTCAAAAATGCGAGGGTAAAGATGTAACGTTGTTGGTTAGAAGAAATGAGGAAGATTTTACGGTTAGGATTACCCCTGTAAAAACCTCGAGCGGTTCCTATAAAATAGGCGCCTGGATTAGGGATAATACACAGGGTATTGGAACACTTACCTTTATCACTACTGATGGGCAATTTGGTGCTTTAGGTCATGGTATTACCGATATTGATACCGGTCTATTAATGGATGTAAAGCAAGGCTCGATTTATACAGCAGAGATTATGTCAATTATTAAAGGTAAAGAAGGAGCACCGGGGGAATTAATAGGTATGATTCGCCAAAATGACAGGTTTCGAATAGGTAAAATTACGAACAACACCTATCAAGGGATATTTGGTAGAATTGGAGGAAATTATGAGGAAGACCCATTACTGAAACCTCTAGAGATAGGATTAAAACAAGAGGTAAAGAAGGGGAAAGCAGTCATTCGCTGTACAATTGATGATAAAATAGAAGATTTTAATATTAGCATTGAGAGTGTTGATGTTAGCAATAGTAATCATAGTAAAGGCATTGTTTTGCGCATTACAGACGAAAGATTATTAAATATGACAGGCGGAATTGTTCAAGGTATGAGTGGAAGCCCAATTATCCAAAATAACAAGATAATAGGTGCTGTTACGCATGTATTTATACAGGATTCAACGAAAGGTTATGGTACTTTCATAGAGAACATGGTAAATAATTTAGAATAAGGAAATGTTTTGTTATAATAAGAAGTCGACGAAATGTGCTAATAAAAATATAAATTTTATCCAATCTTACAGCATATTAATTGATTAAAATTTATTAAAGTACAAAATGTTGTGGTAGACTCTTTTTCTTCGATTTATTCCCTTTTTTCACTGTCGAATGGTGCGACAATAATAGTTTGATACTTTGAATCCGAGCAGATATAATTCATTTATGGTAAAAATTTACAAGACAAATCTGGTTGAATTTGGATGTAGCTTTTTGGGAGATTGTGTTGATAATTGCCTAATAGTGTAAAAGTTTAATAAAAAACGTCATAATTTGTTTGATAATATTTGGTAATTATGCTATTGCGATTAAGATTGACGCTAATTTATGCAGGTTATATAATAGATTCATAACAACATGAAAACCAAAAAAGCTACACATGATTCACGAACAGTGATGTACCTAATACAGACAACCTAATGTTTATAAGGCACTAAGGGAACGAAAAAATGGCGCGAAATTAATGATTATGGAGGTTGGAAAAGTAATATGAGTAAGATTAATGTAGCTATTGTTGATGACAATGAGAGAATGGTAAACCTTCTCGAGGATATTTTAAAGGCAGACGCAGATATCGAGGTTGTGGGGAAATCCGAAAATGGAATTGATGCGTTGGACATGATCAAAGAGAAGAAGCCTGATGTGGTTTTACTTGATCTTATTATGCCGAAGTTGGACGGGCTAGGCGTAATGGAAAAAATCAGGAAAGATGCAGATATTAAGAAATCACCATCTTTTATTATTATCACAGCAATTGGACAAGAAGGTGTAACAGAAAGTGCTTTTGAATTAGGTGCTAATTATTATATTATGAAGCCTTTTGATAATAGTGTAGTATTATCAAGAATTAAGGCAATGAAAGTTGATTATCATAGCAGACTTATTGATAACCATAAAGTAAGTACATATGAGAATAAGTCTGTTTACATGGAAAGAAATTTGGAATCAGATGTAACTAACATTATTCACGAAATTGGTGTTCCAGCACATATTAAAGGATATCAATATCTTAGAGATGCTATTATGATGTCTGTTAATGACGCGGAAATGTTAAATTCCATTACAAAACTTCTTTATCCATCAATTGCAAAACGTCACAAAACTACTCCAAGCAGAGTAGAAAGAGCTATTCGTCATGCAATTGAGGTAGCGTGGAGTAGAGGTAAAATGGAAATGATCGATGAATTATTTGGATATACTGTAAGCAATGGTAAAGGGAAACCAACAAATTCTGAATTCGTTGCCTTAATTGCTGATAAAATCAGATTAGAATATAAATTAAGATCATAATTTTTTTTGGTCAATTTCAAATATGGATAAATATGGACGTGCTATCAAATGTAATTACGTTTTGGCACGTCCATATTAACATGAAACGAATAAATAGTTTAGATGAATATCTTATGAGCTTTTTTGAAACAATAATTCCGTAGGATAACTTTATATATTTATCATAAGTCCTAAAATCTTGAACTTATTTAAAGATATCAATTGTATACTTTTAGTAATAAATGTATAATAAAAGCAATGATAATTAATATAAACTATAAATTTGCACAAAAGGTACATGCTTTTTTGATGAAAAATCAACATAATCATAATATTGAGAAAATAGGAAAAGAAAACCTTGAAATTTAATTCAAAATTAGGTAAAATAAATCTGGATTGAGATTTTTTTGTCAATGTAAATGTTATATTTATTTTGATTAATTACTGCCATAAGGCAGTAAATTATATATTAAACTTTTAGGAGGAATATAATCATGGCAGTAAAAGTAGCAATTAATGGTTTTGGACGTATCGGCCGTCTTGCTTTCAGACAGATGTTCGGCGCAGAGGGTTATGAAGTAGTAGCAATTAACGATTTAACAGACGCTAAAATGTTAGCTCACTTATTAAAATACGATTCCGCACAAGGTAGATATGCGAAAGCTGATACAGTAGTAGCAAAAGAGAATTCTATCGTTGTTGACGGAAAAGAAATCCAAATCTATGCTGAGAAAAATCCTGCTGATTTACCTTGGGGCAAAATTGGCGTAGACGTAGTTCTTGAGTGTACAGGCTTCTTTGCTTCTAAAGCAAAATCACAAGCTCATATCGATGCAGGTGCTAAGAAAGTTGTTATTTCTGCTCCAGCAGGTAATGATCTTCCTACCGTTGTTTTCAGTGTTAATGAGAACATCTTAACATCCAGCGATACTATTATTTCTGCAGCTTCTTGTACAACAAACTGCTTAGCTCCTATGGCAGATACATTAAATAAATTAGCAACAATCGAAAAAGGCTTCATGACCACAATTCATGCTTACACAGGTGATCAGATGACTCTTGATGGTCCTCACAGAAATGGTGACTTAAGAAGAGCACGTGCTGCAGCTGTAAATATTACACCTAACTCCACAGGTGCTGCTAAAGCAATTGGTCTTGTAATTCCAGAATTAAGCGGTAAATTAGACGGTGCTGCTCAAAGAGTTCCTGTTCCTACAGGTTCCACAACTGAGTTAGTTGCAGTAGTTAACGGTAAGGTTACAGTAGATCAGGTTAATGCAGCTATGAAAGCAGCAGCTAGTGCATCCTTCGGTTATACTGAAGATGAGATCGTTTCTTCTGACGTTATCGGTATTACTTATGGTTCCTTATTTGATGGAACACAGACTAAGATCACTGATCTTGAGAATGGCAAGACTTTAGTAAAGGTTGTTTCTTGGTATGATAATGAGAACTCCTATACTAGCCAGATGGTTAGAACGATTAAATATTTTGCTGAATTAGCGTAATTAGTTCAACAAGGTTTATCTAATGATGCTTCATTGATCCATCATGGGTCCGGTCTTTAAGGACCGGACCTTTTTGTTGTTCATGATTTACAACAATACAGCTTAGGTTGGATTGGTTTACTTAAGACTAAAAGGAACGAAAGAAGTAAAAATAAGTAACATAGGAAACTTTGATTAGAACATATTTTGAAAGGAGTAAGTATTATGTTAAACAAGAAGTCAGTAGATGATATTAATGTACAAGGTAAAAGAGTTTTAGTAAGATGCGATTTTAATGTTCCTTTGCAGGAAGGAAGAATTACAGATGAGGTTCGTTTGGTAGAAGCACTTCCTACAATTAAAAAACTTCTTGCTGATGGTGGCAAAGTTATTCTTTGTTCCCATCTTGGTAAACCAAAGGGCGAGCCAAAGCCAGAATTATCTTTAGCACCTGTAGCAACAAGATTAGCAGAGCTTTTGGGACAGGAAGTTAAATTTGCAAAAGATGATAATGTTGTTGGTGAGAATGCAAAGGCTGCTGTTGCAGCTATGAAAGATGGCGAGGTAGTTCTTTTAGAGAATACACGTTATCGCGTAGAAGAGACAAAAAATGGTGAGGCATTTAGTAAGGAATTAGCTTCCCTTTGTGATATATTTGTTAATGATGCTTTTGGTACAGCACATAGAGCACATTGCTCCAATGTTGGTGTTACTAATTTTGTTGACACTGCAGTTGTTGGTTACTTAATGCAAAAGGAAATTGAGTTTCTTGGGAATGCAGTGAATAATCCTCAAAGACCTTTTGTAGCAATTCTTGGTGGTTCAAAGGTTTCCAGTAAAATCTCTGTAATTGAGAACTTACTTGATAAAGTAGACACCTTGATTATCGGTGGAGGTATGGCATATACCTTCATGAAATCTTTGGGTGAAGAAGTTGGTTTATCCTTATTAGAAGCTGATTATATTGATTATGCAAAGCAGATGCTTGAAAAAGCAGAGCAAAAAGGTGTTAAAATGTTAATTCCAATCGATACAGTAGTATCACAGGAATATAGCAATACAGCTCCTTTTAAAACTGTATTACGTGGTCAAATTGAACCAGGTTGGGAAGGTCTTGATATTGGGGAGAAGACACGTGAATTGTATGCTGATGCAGTAAAAGATGCAAAGACTGTAGTTTGGAATGGACCAATGGGTGTATTTGAATTATCAAACTTTGCAGCTGGTACAGTAGCAGTAGCAAAAGCACTCTCCGAAATTGAAGGAACAACCATTATTGGTGGTGGTGATTCCGCAGCCGCAGTTAATATCCTTGGCTTCGGTGATAAGATGACTCATATTTCAACAGGTGGTGGAGCTTCCTTAGAGTTCCTTGAAGGAAAAGAACTTCCTGGTATTGCAGCAGCAAACGATAAATAGTATTAATTTCATAAATATATTGTTGTGGCAAGCTTTTCTTTGAATGTAATTGATTTTTGAAGAAAAGCTTGCTACAATCAAATAGGTCATTTTAGCTAAAATAAATGTAATTATTCATAACCAAGCTTGAAAACCTGCGGTTTCCTTGCTGTTTGGCTTTGAACTGTTACAAATAAACATAGTAAATTTTAGGAGGACAGTCATGCGTAGAAAGATTATCGCTGGAAACTGGAAAATGAATAAGACACCTGCAGAAGCAGTTGCCTTGATTGATGAATTAAAGTCATTAGTAGCAACAGAGGAAGCAGATGTAGTATTTTGCGTACCATCCATTTCTTTAACGACTGCTATTGAAGCAGCAAAAGGAACCAATATTGAAATTGGTGCACAAAATATGTATTACCAAGAGAATGGTGCATTTACTGGAGAAATCGCTCCAAATATGCTTACAAGCATTGGTGTAAAGTATGTTATTATTGGACATTCTGAAAGAAGAGAGTACTTTGCAGAGACAGATGAAACCGTAAATCTTAAGGTTTTAAAGGCGTTTGAGCACGGTATCACTCCAATTATTTGTTGTGGAGAATCCTTAAAGCAGAGAGAGCAAGGCATTACAATTGACTTAATTCGCCAGCAGATTAAAGTTGCATTTCTTAATGTAACAGCAGATCAGGCTAAGACCGCTGTAGTTGCATATGAGCCAATCTGGGCAATCGGAACAGGTAAAGTAGCAACCACAGAACAAGCAGAAGAAGTATGTAAAGCTATTCGTGAATGTATCGCTGAAATCTATGATGATGCAACAGCAGCAGAAATTCGTATTCAGTACGGCGGTAGTGTAACAGCAGCAAGTGCTGCAGAGTTATTCTCCCAGGCTAATATTGATGGTGGATTAGTTGGTGGAGCAAGCTTAAAGGCTGACTTCGGAAAAATCGTAAATTATAAGTAATTAATTTACCTCTGGTAAGGTGCATAACCTTGTCAGAGGAATCGTGGGGTATTCACCTCCACTAGGAAAGCATAGTAATATAGGAAATCATAATAAATTACATTTAGTTAAAGGTTAAGCAAAGCTTCCAACGATATATCTAATGCCCAGCATTAGAAGACCTCTTTGGTAAGTGTTAGAATGGAGGAAAAGTAATGAGTAAAAAACCTACAGTATTAATGATATTAGATGGTTATGGTTTGAATGAAAGACAGGACGCAAATGCAGTAGCGGAAGCAAATACCCCTAATATGGATCGACTTATGTCAGAGTATCCATTTGTTAAAGGTTATGCCAGTGGAATGGCAGTTGGTCTTCCGGAAGGACAGATGGGTAATTCAGAAGTTGGTCATATCAATATGGGTGCTGGTAGAATTGTATATCAGGAATTAACAAGAATTACGAAAGAGATCCAGGATGGTGTTTTCTTTCAGAACGCAGCTTTGCTTACTGCTATTGATAACTGCAAGAGACATAATTCCGACCTTCACCTAATGGGATTACTATCTGATGGCGGTGTACACAGTCATAACACCCACCTTTATGCTTTATTAGAACTTGCGAAAAAACAGGGAATTGAGAATGTGTATGTTCACGCTTTCTTAGACGGTCGTGACACACCTCCTGCATCTGGTAAGGGCTTTGTAGAAGCACTTTGGGAGCAGATGAAAATTATTGGTGTTGGTAAAATCGCTACCGTATCCGGTCGTTATTATGTTATGGATAGAGATAATCGTTGGGATCGTGTGGAGAAGGCATATAGAGCCATGGCTTACGGTGAAGGATTAACTGCTGATAATGGAGTAAATGCAGTTCAAGACTCTTATGATGCTGAGAAGTATGATGAATTTGTATTGCCAACTGTTGTTATGGAAGAGGGTAGACCGGTTGCAACTGTTAAAGATAAAGATTCGGTAATCTTCTTTAACTTCAGACCTGACCGAGCTCGTGAAATTACAAGAGCTTTCTGTGACGAAGAATTCACTGGATTTGAACGTACCAAGAGAATTGAGACAACGTATGTATGTTTTTCGGAATATGACATAACAATACCTAATAAGATTGTTGCTTTCCATAAGGTATCAATCAATAATACCTTTGGTCAGTTTCTTGCAAAGAACCATAAAACACAGCTTCGTCTTGCGGAAACTGAGAAATATGCGCATGTTACCTTTTTCTTTAATGCTGGTGTAGAAGTACCAAATGAAGGTGAAGAACGCATTTTGGTTAAATCCCCCAAAGTTGCAACTTATGATTTACAGCCAGAGATGAGTGCATATGAAGTTGCTGATAACTTAGTAGAAGCAATCAAATCACTCAAATATGATGTAATTATAGTTAATTTTGCAAATCCAGATATGGTTGGTCATACTGGTATTGAAGAAGCAGCCATCAAAGCAATTGAAACTGTGGATCAATGTGTGGGAAGAGCAGTGGAAGCATTACTTTCTGTGGATGGCCAGATGTTCATTTGTGCGGATCACGGTAATGCAGAGCAGTTAGTGGATTACACTACTCATGAACCATTTACAGCGCATACCACCAATCCAGTTCCATTTATTCTAGTAAACTATGATAAAGATTACACTTTGGCTGAAGATGGATGTTTGGCAGATATTATTCCAACTATGATAGAGATGATGGAAATGGTTAAACCAGATGAAATGACAGGTAAATCCTTATTATTAAAGAAGTAATGATGCTTTCATCTTTATATTCTATCAATAATATACATGGCGGGGCTGTTACTAAATAAGCGGGTAATAAAATAGCTTGTCTAAAATATTAGTTGAAAGTTGTCCCATTCTATGGTACAATTAAATTCAGTTTTTGGGAGGTTAGACTCCTAATATAATATTGGAGGATGATACCTCCATAATACATTGGAGGATCGAAGCAATGGATACATTAAAGGTGATAGTTCAAATTATATACGTGTTGGTTTGTATAGCATTGACTTTCATAGTGTTAAGACAGGAAGGTAAAGTAGCCGGATTATCTGGAGCACTTTCTGGAGGTAATGATACTTACTGGGCGAAGAATAAAGGTCGTTCAGCAGAAGGAACTCTAGAACGAGTAACTAAGATTTTAGCAGCAGCTTTCATCTTACTAACTGTTTTCTTAAATCTTAGATTTTGGTAAAATAATGATGATAAACACTCTGGAAGAAATTTCAGAGTGTTTTTTTTAACAAACTAAGTTGAGTAAGTAGTTTTAGCACTTGGGTTTCTATATTGATTTTTGGATAAAATAAGTCATAAAATTGCATTATAAGAATAACATTGTTACCTTCAAAGTACCGAGTTAAAATGTGGGGTAAGCATTTCAATAAGATATGCTTACATAACTTGGAAGTAAGTTAAAGGTGTGGGTGTCGATATATATGACATATGAATTTGCGAGAAGGAAGTTTGTTAAATGGTAGCATTTGTAGTTGACGATGAAGTATTGGCAATGGAGCATATTAGTAAATTATTAAGAAAATCTGGATTAGTGGTCTATGGTTTTACAAATCCGAAGGAGGCATTGGAGAATATTCATATTAATAATGTGGATGTGTTTTATTTGGATATAGAAATGCCCGAGATAAGTGGGTTAAAGTTTGCAGAAGCCATTCAAGAGATGAATTTGTCATGTGAAGTCGTATTTACTACAGGACATGATCAGTATGCTCTTAATGCGTTTGATGTTAATGCCATTGATTATCTTTTAAAACCAATAACGCCTAGACAATTAGAGCGATCAGTGGATCGCTTACGTATGAGAATTGGACAGAAAAGTTTCGATAAGGCTGACAATGCTAAGATTAAGGGTAGCGTAAATATTTCCTTATTTGGTAAAGTTAGTTTATATTTTGGTGAGGATAATAAAAGCTTGCGATTTATGACTGTAAAAGTGGTTGAGGTTTTTTGCTATATGCTACTTAACAAGAATAATGAAATATCAAAATGGAAGCTCATAGATGATATTTGGCCGAGCAAGGATGTAAATAAAGGTGACATTAATATGCGAAGTACAATTAGCCGTCTTAATAAGAATTTTCGGGATAACGAGTTAAAGATTTTATTAAAGTCCACTAGAAATGGCTATCAGCTGGAATGCTTTGAGGATTTAGAGGTGGATGCCTTTTTATTAGAGAAGATAGCAGATACTAACTATATTATTTCTGAGGATAATTTGTTGAGCTTTGAAATGATACTTTTAAAATATAATGACATGTTCTTAGAGGATTTTGATAATACCTGGTGCGAAGTGTATCGAACACTTTATCATAGATATTATAAAATAGCAGCACATAAACTGGTGGATTATTATCAAAAAGGGAATCAGGATCCCCTTCGATTATTGAATATATTGGAATGGCTAATTAAATTTGAACCTTATGATGACGAAATGAGAGCAATGATACTTAAATTATATTACAATTGCTATGGTAAAACTAAGGCGATGGAATATTATCAGTTATACACCAAACTCCTAAAGGATGACTTAGATACACAACCTACAAAAAAAGTAAGTGCTTTTTATCAAACCTATTTACGTTAGGGAGAAAGGACTTGGGTATATATTATTCCGGATTTTAAAATTATATTTACGATATGAGTTTCTACTAATTATGACAAAATAACCTAGTTTGCAACAAATTTGCAACAGTAAGTTTGATAAAATCCTCTGGTAAAGACTTATAATTTAAGGAGGGTATATGAAAACATTACTGAAAAAATCTATGGTTTATTTCCTGTCCTTATCACTACTAATTGGTCTGGCATCATTTCCAGGGATTACAGCGAAAGCAAACGATGATGTAATTATCAATTACAATGATGATAATGGTGAGGTTGTACCACAACCTAGTAGCACAAATGGTGAAATTATAAATAATATATCTACTCAAGATATAGACGAGATAGATATTCTAGTGCAAACGATTGAAGGTACTCAAGCTATCAGTGGTAATTTTATAGCGATACCAGATAAGGCGGCCAATACAGTAACAGTAACTGGGGATGTTGAGGTAGCGGACGGTCTCTTTTTGGATGTACCAGAAAATGTAAAATTAATATGGAAAGCTGGCTTAAGAGCAAGTACTCCAGTTGATTTTTTACTTCATTTGGATGGCTTGGGATCCTTTGAACTAGCAGAAGGAGGAGCTATTGAATTGTCAGATTCAAGTGCACAATCCTGTGTCGTATCGGGTGAAGGTTTTTCTGATCTTATTATTGATGGTGGATATATTCAAACTCTATACGGGACTGCAATAAAAACATTTGGTAATATGACTAGTGTTTATGTTAGAAGCGGGTCTGTATATTGTGGTCAAGGAATGGCAATTCAGACCTATTATCCATTATCAAATGTAGTTATTACCGGTGGTGAAGTTGTAACTGCAGTGACGGGAACAGCTATAGCATCAGCTGGTGACACGCTTGTTAACGGAGGAATTGTTCGATGCAATTATGGTCCTGCAATTACGGCAATGGGAAATGTAATAGTTGATGGTACCGGTGTGGTAATGGCAAAAATATTACCTGCAATTTATATTATGGGAAATCCTGATGCTGTAGTGCGATTGAATGATGGAGTTATATATACACATTATTTACCGATTGAAGGATTTGAAAGTCCAATAAGTAACCAAGGTAGTGAAGATGGAATAGAATATGGTCAAGGATCCATAGTTATGTGGGATCCAACCAGTGGTAAGACGACATATGAAGCTGGAAGTACAGAAGATATAATGGTTCAAACAGAAAATGCAACAGCTAAGTGGGGGAAATTAGACAAAACTGCGGGTATATTTGTAAAGAATAAAAATACATATTTTATTTCAGAATTAGTGATAGTTGAAGGTGAAATAGAAGAACCTGCTTATGTTACAGATATATCTATTAAAACAAAACCAGTTAAGACAACCTACAACATTGGAGAAGCATTGGACCTTACTGGTTTGGTGGCTACACTCCAATTTTCTGATGGGCAAACAAAAGAAGTACCTTATAGTGATTTTGAAGATAATAATATTACTACCAATCCTGTTAATGGTAGAATTATAGAATCCAGAGAGATGGATGTAGTTATTCTTAAGCATCAAATAGAGGATCAATGGGTTATAGTATATTTGGAATTAAAAATAAATAGGAATAATGATAATCCGACAACACCAACAACACCAACCACGCCTACAACACCTACACCAACACCATCTGAAACAGAACAGATCGTTGTTGATGTAAAACAAGGCAATACAGATGGTGTTGCTGCACAAATTACAATTGAAAGAACTACTGACAAAGACGGTGAAAAATCGGATAAGGTTACTTACTCGAATGAAAAAGCAGCAGAGACTGTTCAAAAGTTAAAAGAGCTTGGCAGTGATACAGCAAGAATTGTAATTCCTAATTCAAATGTTGAGATAACAGAGACAAAAGTGGAGATTCCTTCAGCATCTTTAGATACCTTAGCAGAGGGTAAGATTAATCTTCAAATTGATACCAATGAAGCTAAAATTGCTTTGTCAAAAGAGAGTGTTAAGGATGTCAGTACATTGTTAACTGAGGATCTTTATTTCCGCCTCGTACCTGTTAAGGATGAAGCAGAGAAAAATGCTGTATCTGAACAAGCAAAGTTAAATGCTGTATTAGTAAGTAACAATAAAAATGCAACAGCATCAATTGTTGGTAATCCGATTACAATCGAAACCAATATGCCATCCGCTGATACGGAGATAGTTCTACCTTTGAGAGGTATTGTTCTTCCTACAGATACAACAGAGAGAGAAGCATTATTAAAACAATTAGCAGTTTACATCGAGCATTCTGACGGAGATAAAGAACTGGTTCAAGGAAAATTAGTAGAATATAAGGAAGGGGAATACGGACTGAGTTTCCACATTACAAAGTTCAGTACCTTTACCATTGTTAAAACAAATGCATTCCTTAAGTCATCGGAAAAGTCAATTTCAAAAATTACTGCACCAACAAATGCTGTAGTTAAGGGAAGTAATATTTCTGCTACAGTTACGAATGATATCAGTAGCCTAACTGTAAAAACTACAGTAAGTGAGAATGCGGCTTGGAAGCTTTATCTTGATAAAGAACATAAAAAGGAAGTTTCAAACGCTGAGCTGAATCTAAAGACCGGTATTAATACCAGCTATCTTGTCGTAACTGCACAGGATGGAACAACAAAAGTTTATACTTTATCAATTACAAGAGCTGCATCATCCAAAGCGGAGGTTACCAAGATAAGTGCACCGAAAGATGCATATATCAAAGGAACCAATATTACTGCTACAGTGGTAAATGAAACAAATAGTATTACAATTAAAGCAAATGTGAGCGATAATGCATCCTGGAAATTATACTTAGATAAAGACCTTAAAAAGGAAGTTATAAACAAAAAAATTAGTCTGAAAATTGGAACAAATATAAGTTACATAAAAGTTATAGCCCAGGATAAGACTACAAAGGTATATAAAGTTACAATTACAAGAAGTAAATCTGTAAATGCAGATATTTCTAAGGTAATTATTCCGAAGAAAGCAGTGATAGAAGATAGAATCATAACTTCTATTGTATCGAATGAAACAAGCACGGTTACTGTTGATGTAAAGATTGAAAAAAATGCAACCTTAAAACTTTATAGTGACAGTGCGCTAAAGAAAAAACTTTCAAGCAAAAAACTTACCTTAAAAGAAGGATTGAATACAGTTTATCTTGTAGTGACTGCAGAGGACAAGAAATCAAGCAAGGTATATACTTTACAGATCACCCGTAAAGAACAAGTATATAAGAGTCATGTTCGTCTTGGTTTAATTGGTAGTAAAAACTATGCAAATACGGTAGCGAGCATATTTATGAAAGATTATCCAACTGCGAATGTTGAAGTTAAAGAATCCGGTAAGTACTACCTTGTAACAATGGACTTTGTGGATAAAGCAGCTGCAAAAAAAGCTTGTGTGGATATGATTCGTCGCCAGTACATTGTTAATTATTATTTTGAATAATAAAGTTTTAAATAAGATTTTGAAAAGGTGTGGTTCCGCAGGAACCCACCTTTTTTCTATCATTAATAGATTTAATCCTTGCTAGTATAAAAATAACATTCATTGATAGGTAAGTGTTGATAATGGTAGACTTACTCTGAAGAAATTTAGATTTTAAAATATTTATAAAACAAGCAATATATGGTATACTATTAAAAGAAAACTAATAAACTGTTTGTCAGTATGTAAGCCCTAAGATTGGAGATGTTCATGGAAGAAAAGGATAGATTAGAAGAAAGAATAAAAATGCTTGAGGAACTATTTAAAGATAAAGACTATAAGCCAATGAAGTTTAAGGATATTGTTGGTTTATTACAAGTACCAAGAGCAGCTAAAAATGATTTGAAAAATATATTAGATCAAATGATTTCAAAAGGAAGTATAATACTAGATAATCAAGGAAAATACAGAGCTCCCTCTGACAATATGAAGGTTGGTACTTTTTCCGGTACCCAAAGAGGGTTTGGATTTGTAATTATTGAAGGTGAAGAGGATATCTTTATACCAGGGGAAGCAACGAAAGGGGCTCTTCATGGAGATAAGGTAACTGTTATAATAAGTGAGGAACAAACTGGCAGAAGAAAAGAAGGTGCAATTGCCAGTATTGTAGAGCGTGGTAAAAGTGAAATTGTTGGTACCTTTGAAAAGAGTAAGAATTTCGGGTTTGTGGTACCAGATAATCAGAAATTCGCCAAGGATATTTTTATTCCTAAAGAATTCACGAAAGGTGCTGTGAATGGTCATAAGGTAGTTGTTAAAATAACGAACTATGGCAGTGTTTCCACAAGCCCAGAAGGTAAGGTTGTAGAAATCCTTGGTCATGTAAATGACCCAGGGGTTGATATTATGTCAGTAATAAAAGCTTATGATTTACCAGTTGAATTTCCAGAAGAGGTTATGAGATCCCTAAGCAAAGTTCCAGAAGAAATAGATCCGGAGGAATTAGCCAATCGTATGGATATTCGTGATCTTACAACGGTTACAATCGATGGCGAGGATGCAAAGGATTTAGATGACGCGATTACCTTAACAAAAGAAGGAGATATTTATCATCTGGGCGTTCATATTGCAGATGTAACCCATTATGTAAAAGAAGGCACGCCGTTAGACAAAGAAGCTTTAAAGCGTGGTACCAGTGTATATCTTGTTGATCGAGTGATACCTATGCTGCCGCATAAATTATCCAATGGGATATGTTCACTTAATCCTGATGTAGAACGTCTGGCTCTTAGTTGTTTTATGGACATTGATTCAAAGGGCACAGTTATTGGGCATAAAATTGCAGAGACAGTAATTAAATCGGACCGCAGAATGACCTATACCAATGTGGCTAAGATTGTAGAAGAGCGAGATGAAGAAACTTGTAAGGAATATGAAGGATTAGTCCCTATGTTTTTGCTGATGCAGGAGCTAGCGGATGTCCTTAGGGAAAGAAGACATAAAAGAGGTTCTATTAATTTTGATTTTCCAGAGAGTAAGATTATTGTAGATAAAAAAGGCAAACCTTTGGAAATTAAGCCATATGAGCGTAATAAGGCAACAAAGATAATTGAAGAGTTTATGTTAATAGCCAATGAAACAATAGCAGAAGATTATTTTTGGCAGGAGTTGCCCTTTGTCTATCGTACCCATGATAATCCTGATGACGAGAAAATTAAAAAACTAGCGATTTTTATTAATAACTTTGGATATAGCATCAAGATAGGTCAGGAGGAAATTCACCCCAAGGAGCTGCAAAAGCTATTAATTAAGGTGGAGGATACACCGGAAGAAGCATTAATTAGCAGATTGACACTACGATCAATGAAACAGGCGAAATACACAGTTGCTAATACAGGGCATTTTGGTCTTTCGGCAAAGTATTACTGTCATTTTACCTCACCAATCCGCCGTTATCCAGACCTTCAAATTCATCGAATTATCAAAGAAAACCTTAGTGGTAAGCTTAATGAAAAAAGAGTCCAACATTATGAGAAAATACTTTTTGAAGTCTCGAATCATTCTAGTCAGACAGAACGCAGAGCGGATGAGTCAGAACGTGAGGTAGAGAAGCTTAAGAAGGTAGAATATATGATGGCTCACATTGGAGAAACCTTCGAAGGGGTTATATCGGGTATCACCAGTTGGGGTATGTATGTTGAACTGCCTAATACTGTGGAAGGTATGATAAGAGTTAGCGATATGAAGGATGATTATTATATCTATGATGAAGAGCATTATCAAATGATTGGTGAGCACACCAAAAAAGTATATAAATTAGGGCAGAAGGTGATGGTTGAAGTAGTAAATGCTGATAAGGTATTAAGAACCATTGATTTTGCTTTTGTGGAGGCAAAGCCTCCTATGGAAAGGAGTTTTGAAGAATAAGTGGGGGAAAATATTAAGTTAGTTGCTAATAATAAAAAGGCATACTTTGATTATTTCATAGAAGATAAGTATGAAGCTGGCATCGCATTGCATGGCACGGAAGTAAAATCATTACGTATGGGTAAATGCAGCGTAAAAGAATCATTTTTACGTATTGAGCAAGGAGAAGTGTATATCTACAATATGCACATTAGTCCATACGAAAAGGGAAATATCTTTAATAAGGATCCACTCCGTGTAAGAAAGCTATTAATGCATAAGTACGAAATTAATAAAATTCTAGGACAGATTATGCAAAAAGGATATACCTTAGTTCCCTTGCAAATTTATTTTAAGGGAAGTCTTGTTAAGATGGAGATTGGTCTGGCAAGAGGTAAGAAACTTTATGATAAGCGTGAAGATATCGCTAAAAAGGATCAGCGAAGAGAAGCAGAAAAAGATTTTAAAGTAAAAAATCTATATTAAAGCCTTCATTAATAAAAATACCATTAAACTTATGGCAAAAGACTTATTGCTAACATTATAGACAGCAATAAGTCTTTTATAATGTCTATATATTAAGGATGAGAGTCCTAGTGCCTCTATAAACTAAATGAATTATTTAGTGATGAGTATATTCATTAATTACTTTGACATCAGTGTTAATGAAAGCTGGACCGGTGATCAACCCCTTTAAAGCGGCGATTGCTTCAGCAACACCAAGATATCCCATAGTATATACGTTTTCAGTGAGAACAGCCTTTAAATCTCCAGAATTAATAAGAGATTCAATTAAATCATTATGATCAAAGCCAATCCCTACAATTTCTTTATTGCTATTTCTAATGGCATTACCTATGCCGATTGTGGCATCCGTGTTGGTTCCATAAAGACCGACTAAGTCCGGATATTCTTTTATAAAATACTCGGCACCTTTTTGATAATTTCCGTAATGTGAACTTGAATAAACGGTTGGAAGTAGTTCAAACTTGCCATTCTTCTCTATTGTTTCACGAAACCCCTTTTCTCTATCGGTAGTAAGCGTATCATCCTCTTTTTGACCTACAATTCCAATTTTACCAGAATGGACGCCTATTGCATTCAATTCATAGAGCATTGTCTCAGCTGCAGTAATACCTGCATCAAAATGATCTGTTGCTAAAGTTACCACTGCTTCTTCATAAGCAGTGGAGTATAAGTATATGATCTTCACACCATGAGCCTTTGCATCTTCTATTACATTTGCAATTTGTACTGCATCATGTGAGGCGACTAAAATTGCATCAGCACCAGAGTCGACTATTTGATTAATCACCTTAACCAATTCCTCGGCTTTAGCGTCTTCGGGGGACTCCCATTTATATGTCACACCTATAAGATTCGCCATATCAGTAGCGCCCTTATCAATGTCCACCCATTTTTTGTTCGTTTTGTCTGTGGTAACAAGATAAACCTGATAATGCTTCATAGTTGATGATAAGGCAACATTATTTTTAAAAGTGCTTTCATACCATATTACAAACACTGCGAAGGATACCAGAATTACAAGCACATCTATTATTATTTTACGATTACCCAACAATGATCATCTCACAATACCTAAAATCTATATCAAAATATATTCTATGTTTTAATTATCTATACCATTTGACATCTGTATTTCAGTATGTTATTGTAAAAACATATAAAAGCGCAAACGGTTGCGCTAGTGGAGCAATAGGAGGAGGGGTTTTATGAAAATGAAGTTAGGTTTGTGTTTTATGACAGCACTATTAATTTTTAGTTTAACGGCATGCCATAGCAGCAAGAATACTACCGATATTAACATTGATCCTACAGAAAGTGCGGATTTAGAATCGGACGAAACAAAAAAAACAAATGAGGAAGAGAGTGACAAGATGGTTTACAATGCAAACCTACCGCAAAGTATAGAAACAGCATCCATTTATGTAGAAAAAATTAATGGAATTTCTGATGATTTTGTTCGCGGAGTTGACATTTCCAGTATCCTTTCAGAAGAAGAAAGTGGAGTAGTTTATTATAATGAGGCAGGGGAAGCAGAGGATTTCTTCAAAATTCTTGCAGATGCCGGAGTTAATTATGTGAGAGTCAGGGTATGGAATGATCCTTACGATGTAAATGGTAACGGATATGGTGGTGGCAACTGTGATACAGCCAGAGCTGCAGAAATAGGAAAAAGGGCAGCACAGTATGGACTAAAGATGCTGGTGGATTATCATTATTCTGATTTTTGGGCTGACCCATCAAAACAGATGGTGCCAAAAGCCTGGGCTAATATGACGTTTGAAGAGAAAGAAGCCGCACTTTATGACTTTACCAAGGAAAGTTTAACAGAAATCATTGAAGCTGGAGCAGAGGTTGGCATGGTTCAGATAGGTAACGAAACCAACAACGGTATGTCTGGTGAAGTTAAGAAATCCAGTATTGCAAAGCTGATGGTTCAAGGAGCGAATGCAGTAAGGGAAGTAGCTGCTGCAAACAACCTGGATATTCAAATCGCAATACATTTGACAAATGTAGAAGATCTGACAGGTATTGACTCCTATATGGCTGTTTTGAAAAAATTTAAGGTTGATTATGATGTAGTTGGCTTATCCTATTATCCTTTCTGGCATGGAACTTTGGATAATTTAACAACTTTGATGCAGCAGATTGTTAATAAGTATGATAAAAAGGTTATGATAGCTGAAACCTCATACTCTTATACTCTTGAAAATGGGGATGGTTTTGCTAACAGTATCTCAGAAGAGAGCCAATTGAATAAAAATTATACTGCCTCCATGCAAAGTCAGGCAAATGTCGTTCGTGATGTAATGGCTACTGTTGCAGGGATTGGTGAGTACGGAATAGGCGTTTTTTACTGGGAACCAGCTTGGGTACCGGTAGGGGTTTATGATTATGAAGCAGAAGATGCAGACACGGTACTTGCGAACAATAAAGTTTTATGGGAAAAATATGGATCAGGCTGGGCTTCCAGTTATTCGTCAGGATATGATCCTAAGGATGCAGGTGTTTACTTTGGGGGTTCTTCATGGGATAACCAGGCGATGTTTGATTTTAACGGAAGAGCATTAGCTTCTCTTAATGTATTTAAATATGTTAAATATGGAGCAAGCAGTGAACTAAAAGTAGACTACATAAAACCTGTTACGGTTAATATCAATGTGGGGGCACCCTTAACCATGCCGGAAACTGTATCTGTCATTTATAATGATAGAAATAAAAACGGAGAAGTGGAGGTTACCTGGGATTCAGAGCAGCTTGCAGCAATTGATACCAATGAAATTGCAGACTATAATATAAATGGGGTTACCAAAGATGGAGCTGAGATTGTTGCAGACCTTCATGTGGCATTAGTCAATTTTGTTGCTAATCCTAGTTTTGAAGAGGCGGATACCTCCATGTATACCTTCCTTTACGAAGATGTTAATCCCGCAGATTTCCAGATGAAAGAAGCAGATTCTCATACGGGAAGCTATGCGATGCATTTCTGGGATGAAGGTGATGTTTATTTTCAAGGGGAACAGACAATAACTGATTTAATGGATGGCGAGTACTATTTTAACCTTTGGGGTCAGGGTGGCGATATGGGAAGCAATGCAATCACATACATATATGCTACAAGTGGTGGTGTTACCTATAAACAGGAATTCACTTTGACCGGATACGGAAACTGGACAATGCCTGAACTTAGCAAGATTCCGGTAGTAGATGGCACAATTACAGTAGGCATATATGTTAGTGCAGGACCAGGAGCCTGGGGTACCTTTGATGATTGGTACTTATGTAAAACCAACTAGAAATTCACCTATGTATAAAAATATTGACTAAACTATCGCACACTGATACTATCGTTTTAGAATAACCGATTACGCAAGCTTAAACTGATTGCACTTTTGGAGGCTATAATGGAAACAGAAGAAAGAGATTCAAAAATTATTACAATTGCAGATATAGCAGATGCTTTAGGGGTATCAAAAACCACTGTATCCAGAGCGATTTCGGGCAAAGGAAGGATTGGAACTGAAACTCGGAATAATGTTCTAAGATATATTAAGGAACACGACTATAAGCCAAATGTAATTGCGAGAGGTCTTGCCCAATCTAAAACATATAATATATGCTTAACCTTGCCGAGTGATTATAATATTTCGGAATTGCCCTATTTTCAAAAAGTACTGCTGGGAGCTTGTGACTATCTTTCCGAAATGGATTATGATGTGATTGTTACTAAGATATCTGAGGATGATATTTCTAATTTATCCAGAATTATTTATAATCGAAAAGTAGACGGGGTTATATTAACCAGAACAACTATGAATGGAAAATCGATAAAGTTTTTAAAGAGTAAAAAGATACCCTTTTTAGTTTTAGGAATCTACCCCGATGAGAGTGTATATCAAATAGATTCAAAACATATGGAAGGGTGCGCAGAATTAACCAACATTTTATTGATGAAGGGATTAAAAAGGCTGGCTCTGTTTGAAGGAAGCAATCGACATTATGTTACAAAAAGTAGGTATGAAGGATTTCGGCGAGCACATGAAAAGGCGGGATTATCCATTAGCAAAAATCTTGTCTACGAAAATCTGGTTAATAATATATCCATAGAGAAATCAGTAGATGATGCTTTAAAAAACAAAGCAGACTGTATCGTCTGTATGGATGATAATATCTGTTATCAGGTACTTCGAAAGCTTAGGCATGATGGGGTTAGTATTCCTGGAGATATTCGTGTTGCTTCGTTCTTTGACAGTAACCTGCTCGAAGGAAATAGTCCACCCATAACGTGTGTTGATTTCGAAGTGAGTAATGTCGGACTTATCGCTGCTAAAACACTGTTGTCCATCATAGACAATGAAGAAAATGTACCGATGAAAATAGAATTAGGATATGAAATTGCATTGAAAGAATCGACAAAATAGTAAAAAAGCTAGAATAAATTGCATTCAAGATTTCTTAAAGGGAAGTTTTGAATGCATTTTTTGTAGAAATACTGTTAAATTACTGGTGAGCAACCGATTGAACACGTGGAACTATTAAATGGCTATTATAAATTTACATAAAAATTTAATTGTGAAGAATGTATAGAAAATAAGTTAATATATATGCAATTATATACATTGACAACAAATAATTACTCTGATATTATTAATGCAAGAACAACCGATTGCGCATTAAATAAAAAAGTAAGAAATGCATAGGTTGGTTTGGCTAGAAATAAGTAACTATCATTCATATCTACAGGGAGGGTAAAATGAAGAGAAAATTATTAGCATTAGTATTAACTGTTACACTGGCTGCAACAACTTTAGTAGGATGCGGCGGTAACACGACAAAGGAACCAACTACACAGCCAACAAAAGCAGCTGACAAAGAGGAAGCAAAAGCAACGGAAGCCCCAGCAGCCGTGGAGAAGGAAGATGTATCACTCGTTATGTGGGGAGCCGAGGAAGACCAAGCAATGCTGCAAGGAATGATTGATGCCTTTATTGCTACATATTCGGATAAAGCGAACTTTGACATTCAACTAGGTGTTCAGTCAGAGTCCACAGCAAAAGACACAGTTTTAACAGACGTTGAAGCAGCTGCTGATGTATATGCTTTTGCAGATGATCAATTAAATGAACTTGTGAATGCAGGTGCCTTACAACCCATATCAATTAACACCGATGCAATTATTGAAGCAAATGGCGGAGCAGAAGCTGGGTCTGTAAAGGCTGCTACGAAAGATGGCACCTTATATGCATATCCAATGACAGCTGATAATGGATATTTTATGTTCTATAATAAAGAGTATTTTTCCGACAGCGATGTACAATCTCTTGATAAAATGATGGAAATTGCTGCAGCAGCCGGCAAGAAGATAACAGTTGACTATTCCAGCGGCTGGTATTTATATTCTTTCTTCCAGGGAGCAGGATTAACACTTGGTCTTAATGAAGATGGTGTTACTAATTTCTGTACCTGGAATGCTACCGATACCAAATATACAGGTGCACAGGTTGCAGATGCAATGATTTCAATTGCAAAGAACCCGGGATTTATCAGCGTAAGCGATGCAGAATTTGCTACTGGTATCACAGAAGGAACAATTATTGCAGGTGTGAACGGAACCTGGAACGCAGCAACAGCAGAAGCTGCCTGGGGTGATAATTATGCAGCCACCAAATTACCTACCTATACAGTGGCTGGTGATCAGGTTCAGATGTCATCCTTTGCAGGCTATAAACTGGTAGGTGTGAATGCTTATTCAGAATATGCAGGATGGGCGATGCTACTTGCTGAATGGATTACAAACTATGATAATCAGGTACTTCGCTTTGAAACCAGAGGCCTTGGACCATCGAATGTAGAAGCAGGTGCATCTGATGCAGTACAGGCAAGTCCTGCAATTGCTGCTTTAGCTGAACAGTCCATATATGCAACGGTTCAACGTGTAGGCGGAAAGTTCTGGGATCCAGCAACCGCATTTGGTACAATTGCTGCCGCTGGTAACGCAGATGGTATTGATCTTCAAGTTCTTGTAGACACAATGGTAGAGGGAATTATCGCTCCAGTAGAATAATTTACTAAATATTAATATGACCCACATGTGCAATGACCTTGTGTATGTGGGTTATATTTGAAAATGGAGAGAAGTATTCTGCCTAAATGATCGGTTAATATGCCCGCCGAATTGAATAGATGGGAGCAAGCATGATGAGATTTTTGAGAGGTATAGGTAAACCCTTTAAAGAAGTAGGATTAGCCATTAAAGATGGGGATATATTTGTAAAATTATCTCTTCTACTGATGGGACTAGGGTATTTTAGAAGAAAGCAAATCATAAAAGGTATTATTGTTTCTTTATTTCAATTTCTTGTTATATGTTTTACAACGATAGTTGGATTTCCTTATCTGGCTAAGTTCTCGTCTCTGGGAACCGTTCAGCGTGAAATGATCTTTAATATAGACACCATGAAGAATGAAGTAAATGATTTTGACAATTCCTTTAAAATTCTATTATTTGGACTAATCAGTCTTGCAATTATAGTAACCACAGTGGTTCTATATTTAGTTAATATAGTTAATGTAAGAAATCTTCAGGTTCTAGGGGAGTCCGGAAAACATATTAACAGTTTCACGGAAGATGTGAAAGATTTATTAAACCATAAATTTCATATTACTTTATTATTTTTCCCTATCATGGGGGTTATTATATTTACGATCATTCCATTGCTGGTGATGATTATGGTAGCGTTTACAAATTATGATTCGACACATATGCCTCCGTCGACTTTATTTACCTGGGTGGGTGTTACGAATTTCAAACAGTTATTTGCATCCTCCATTGCTATAACGTTTGGATATTCCTTTAAGAAGGTCTTATCCTGGACTTTAATTTGGGCTGTTTTCGCTACCTTTACTAACTACTTTGGTGGTATTCTATTAGCAATGTATATCAATAACAAAAAGACGAAATTTCAAAGAGTATGGCGGTCTCTCTTTGTAGTAGCTATTGCTGTTCCACAGTTTGTAACGTTACTGTTAATTCGTAATTTCTTTGCTGATACGGGCATTGTAAATACTATTTGTTCTAATTTGGGAATAACAGAGCTGTTTACAAATTTAGGACTAATAAAATCAAGCTTAGGCTATATCCCATTTTTAACAGATCCAGTATGGGCAAAGATCATGATTATATTAATCAATATGTGGATTGGTATCCCTTATTTGATGTTAATTGCTACAGGGGTATTGATGAACATACCGGCAGACCTGATTGAAAGTGCAAAAATCGATGGTGCAAGTCCCCTTCAGTCCTTTAAAAAGATTACTCTGCCCTACATATTATTTGTAACAGGACCTTATCTTGTTACCTCCTTTGTAGCTAATATTAATAATTTTAATGTTATTTATCTTCTAACAAATGATGTCTTCTATACCCAGGATCAACATTTGGCTAATTCTAGTGCCCAGGAAGTGGATTTACTTGTCACCTGGTTGTATCGACTGACTCAGGATGAATATAACTACAAAATGGCATCTGTTATCGGTATAGCGGTCTTTATCATCTGTGCAATATTAACCCTTATCGCCTTTAATTATATGATTAAGGGAAATAAAGAGGAGGAATTCCAATCATGAGAAAAGCACTTAAATCTGGTGGAAGACATCTGTTCTTAGTGATTCTGGTATTGTTTTGGCTAATACCAATTATATGGCTGGTGCTTACCTCCTTCAGTGGATATTCAGGAATTAATATTAGTCATTTTATACCGGAAAGTTTTTCGCTTAATAATTACAAGCAGTTACTTTGGAATGCAGATAGTGTGGCGCAGTTTCCGAGATGGTTCATGAACACCTTCATCATCGCCATTTGTTCCTGTGTTATTTCCAGTATGTATGTACTAATGGTAAGCTATGCCATTAGCTGTATGAGATTTAAAATGAGAAAGCCATTAATGAACATTGCTATTCTTTTAAATCTGTTTCCGGGATTCTTGTCAATGATAGCAGTGTATTTCATCTTAAAATCATTTAATCTGACCAACAACCATCTGGGGCTAATTCTTGTATATTCGGGAAGCGCGGGGTTGGGATACCTAATTGCAAAAGGTTTTTTTGATACCATTCCGATTGCTTTAAGAGAAGCAGCAAAAATGGAAGGGGCTTCGGAAGCAAAGGTATTTACTAAAATTGTTCTTCCAATTTCCAAACCAATTATAGTATATACCGTTATTGCTTCGTTCTTAGCGCCTTGGATGGACTTTATCTTCGCAAGAATTGTATTGAACTCTGGAATATCAAAGGATTGGACAGTAGGTATCGGTCTTTACAATATGCTGGACAAAGCCCTAATTAATACATACTTTGCAAGATTCTGCGCAGGTGGTGTCTTAGTTTCCATTCCAATATCAATACTGTTCATAATCATGCAGAAATTTTATGTAGAAGGTATCACCTCAGGTTCGGTGAAAGGTTAACTAGTTAAAAGGGTGAAGGAAATCACCTACTACTTGGAGTGTATGGCTTATTCATGCTTTGAATATAGCTTATCATAAGAAAGGCACGGGAAGTAAAAAATGGATAAATTTATTGTGAATATCATCCATAGACCGGAGATGGTTCCTGAATATGCCCAAAAGGTAACAGGACATGGGAAAGAAGAGGATATTGAAGATAAAGCCCTTCTAGTGGAATCCCTGGATATTTTTAAAACACAGCAAGAGATTGCTCATAAAAATGGGTTAAAAACAACAATTCAAATGACATATGCCAGTCTTTTTAATGAAGAGGCAATTGCTATAGCGAAAGAGCATCAGGAGGTTTATGGAGATGAGATTTCCTTAACCTTACTTGGATTACCTTGCAAAGAATTCCGTGATAAATACAAAACCAAGGATTTTTGTATTTGGATGTTTTCCATGGAAGATAAAAAATCAATAGTGGATGATGTCTTTGGTAAATTCTATGAAACCTTCGGTTTTTACCCAAAGTCTACTGGTTCCTATTATATGGATGCAGACTTAACAAATTACATTAAAGAAAAATATCCCTCTGTAATCTGTGCAGTTGCCACTTGTTGGGAAGAGGGGCCGAAAGCCTATCATACCTGCAACAATTCCTGGTATACCTTCATGGACGGTGGTCCCTGGAATCCTTGGATTCCCTCCAAGCAAAACACGCATGCTCCAGCTGCAAATCAGATAGAGGACAGCGGAATTGTAGCAATTCCTCACTTATCAAGAGATCTAATCGCCTGTTATGACGGAAATGGTTCGAACTTTGGAACGCATCCGCAGAATGTTTTACGAGGAATGATATATCAGGATGGGGAGTATCCGTATCTATATAATGTAATAGACCAATATCGTTCCTTAGCAAAATATAACAACGGATATAGTTATAATATGATGTTTGTGGGACCGGGCTGGATGAATAAAGCGGGACGGTGGGAAGCACCTTACGAATTATTAAGACAGTCCTATGAAGACGGAATGGCCTACTATGGTAATCTCAAAAAAGAAGGAAAGCTCATCGATATGACGATGGAGGAGTTTGCCCTACATTATCGTGAGAAGAAAACATATACAGAACCTGAGTGTGCGTTATGGAAAGATATCTTATATGGCTCTGAAAAGCAATTGTTCTGGTATAGTGATCCTTATATGAGAGCCTGCGTTAATATGGATCAGGGTGGTGCAATTGTAGATCTTCGGCCCTACGTCGCAAAGCTTGAGTGGCCAGTAGGAATTGGGACCAAACATGTTCAGGATGCTTCTTATCCATTTTTAATTCAGGAAAAATATCGTTCAGGTTATTTTACTCATTACGCTGGAGAAGGAACAATACGAAGTGCGAAACTGATTTATAAAGGGGAAGAAGTAGATTTGTGTCTTTGCAGAACCAAAGCTGTTTTTTCACAGGAAGGACAAACGAGGATCTTAACCTTAGATCCGGTGGATATAGAATTTAGTAATTTAACAATAAAGTTACAGACAGTTATTTCTTTTGAAGAGGGAAGTAGTAGAATAAAAATAGATAGAAAAATTCTTTCTGCAAGTAATTCACGGGAGAAAGTGGAACTTAATGAATACTTGATTGGATGCTATGGAACCACGGAATATTCAGAGGATATGACGGGGATAACATTAAAAGTGGCAGGTGATAAAGAAGAAAAAAGGATTCATTATAAGTATAAATGCAGAGAAGAGGAAGTTGTTGGAGCAATAGAAGTATCTGCAACCATTCCAGTAATTGAAACAGAGGTATCCCTTTCCACTGGCAATGAACACGCAATAGGTTACGTCAAAGAAGGTTATGCCTTTTCCCCAATGTACACACTAGGGTTTAAGTCAACCTTAAAAGAGGGGGAGGTGCATTCTATATGGCTCAATCTGAAAAAGGCAAACTAAATTATAGATGTCCTTCCTGCTTTATGAGAGATTTGGATATAGATATGTTTTATGATAAAGAAAAGGAAGAATATTACTGTATTCGATGCCAGTATACAGGGACGGAAAAAGATGTGCTGGAGAAAAATCAGATGGCAAGATTTCGATATAAAAGCATGTTGAAACGGTATACGTTTGAGGACTGATTTTAATTGAATTATGAATGATATCTAAGCTAGAAAAGGCATTTGGATGCCTTTTTCTAGTTTAACAGGAGTATAACGAACTAACAGTAGCATCTTTAGTTAGATATGAGACAATAGTATACGGTATACAATTAAGCAGAACGAGTGTAATGTGTTCTTTCGATTTTGAGTCGATGTAGCGCAGGCTCGCTCGTTAATGGGCTGTCTGACGGCAGTATGGAGGTGACTATGAAGTCCTATATAAAAGGAATGGATATATCAACACTTTATGAAATTGAAAAATGTGGTGCAAAATATTATGATAATGGCATCGAAAAGGATTTGTTAGAAATACTGCATAGTTATGGAGTAAACGCTATAAGACTCCGCTTATGGAATAATCCATATTCGGAAACTGGAGAAGCCTACGGTGCTGGTACCAATGATTTAAAGACGACTATTCATTTATCAAAAAGAGCAAAGGAAAAAGGAATGGATATTCTTTTAGATTTCCATTACAGCGATTTTTGGACAGATCCGGGAAAGCAGATTATTCCTAAGGCTTGGAAAGATTTTTCGGTAGAGCAATTAGAAAATGAAGTTTATGAATACACAAAAGATGTATTAGAAGAACTAAAAGAAAACGATGTATTCCCAGACCTAATTCAAGTTGGTAACGAATTATCCAATGGGCTTTTATGGCCTTACGGAAAAGTTCCTGAATATGATAATATTGCAAAGTTCATTAATGCTGGTATACGAGGAATAAGGGCTGTTAACAAACAGGTTCCAATTATGCTGCATCTAGATAACGGTGGTAAGAATGAATTGTATCGGGAATGGTTTGACGAATTTTTAAAACGAGGAGAGGAGTTTCAAATCATTGGACTATCCTATTACCCCTTCTGGCATGGAAGCATGGAAGAATTATCAGCCAATATGAACGACCTTGCGATAAGGTATAAAAAAGATTTAATCGTAGCAGAGGTATCCATGGGATTTACTATGGAAGACTATGCCGAGTATGAAAAGCTTTCTCCAGATGAAAGAAAGGGCATGGCAACGAAACCCCATTTGGTTGAAAAATTAAACTATGAAATGACGAAAGAAGGTCAGTGTAAATTTATTGAAGATGTATTAAAAGTAGTTGAAGAGGTTCCTGAACACAGAGGAAAAGGCTTCTTCTACTGGGAACCAGGATGGCTTCCTGTGCCAAAGTGTGAATGGGCAAGTGAGAGTGCAAGAGTTTATGTGGGCGATCAAGGTGCAGGAGGTAATGAGTGGGCAAATCAGGCATTGTTTGATTATGAGGGCAATGCATTACCAAGCTTGAAAGTAATTAAAAATTATATGCCGAAAGAATGATAGTTACATCAAAAGAAAGTGTAAAAAACAGTGCATAAAAAACAGCTATTTAAAAAGATAAGTACCTTAATATGATAAACACCTTAAAATGAAAGTTAGTATATAAGGATGGTAGTATGAAAAATTGATAGATCAAAAATAGTTGAATTATAAAGTTATATTATAAAGGCTATTTATAGATAATGGAAGTTTTGGTAACAACAATTAAGAAAAACAATTTGCAAAAGATTGACATAGAACATAAAATATATTAAGATATAAATGCGTTTAAAACCGGATATTATCAATAGGCAATGCAGGACGAATTCCTAAGCAACCTATTCATAATCGCAATTACCTAACGGGGTTGTACTGGTTTCGACGGGGGTTTAGAAATTGTGGAAGCCATTCGCAGACTAGGACTGCGTCATCAACTTAGAATTAAAATTAAACGCAGACGAAAATTTAGCGTACGCTGCCTAGTGGCAGCTGTCGACCTTAAACAACTCGCGGTTTAAGAACTCGGCATCAAATTAGCGAGGCCCTCCATTACCAAAGCTTTGAGGTGATGGAAGATTCATGAAGCTACCAAAACTAAGAGCCTGTCTGTCGGCGCTTAGCGGAGGGAACAGCGAACTTCGGGTTCGCATAAAAGACTGACTTTAATGGGAGAAACTGCAATGGATGGGCTTTCGGACAGGGGTTCAACTCCCCTCAGCTCCATTTCAAATTATAACATGTAAAAATGCTTAAATGCCTTGATTTCAAGGGTTTGGGCATTTTTTTGTTCTGAAAAAGATCGTAGATTATGTTCTATTCCATTTCAGATCGTTATATTTTATTCAATTTTTAATGTTTCAAGGTATATATTTTGGTGGAATGTTGCGTGTGATTGGGTGAGAAATAATTCCCACCCAATAGCATAAGCAAAAAAGCAATTATATAACTTGGTATTTAGCTGCTTGCCCAGATTTTTTCTCAACAAATCGTACTGTTTTTGCCACCTCGGAACGATTGTTTTTCGATGCTATCCGAAACATACGCCCGATTGAAACTGTATTGTTAAAAGTTGCCCATTCTTCAGAGGTAAACAGTTCTGGAATTTCTATGGTATCTCCTGATGTATGCTGGGTTTTAATTTTTTCTAGTACCTCAGCAATTGTTAAAGCTCTCGATGATGTAATTGTGGAAATACTCTCTGGAAATAGTTTATCGTGTACATATTCTGAGACCGAGTTAGATTTGACAGCATCACTAATTATTTTGGCATATTCTTCGTTTGTAACTCTAACTGAAATTACTGGCATAAAATATCCTCCTTATTAAAAATAATACTCACAACAAAGATTATTACATTGTTTATACGTAGTATACAACAATGAGCATAAAAAATCAAGGAGTTATTTAAAATTTTTTACATAGCTATCTACTTTTTATTTGGAAGTATAATCGAAGGTAAATAACTAGATTTCCACTGCTTATTAACAGCATATATGTTGATGCTTTAAGGTTATTGTAAGTTTAATATCATAAAGTTGCAAATAAAGAAACTATTTACCAATTTTTAAAAATTATGTAGGAAATAAGGATAATATTTAGTAAGATGTAAATATAGAAAAAATAATTAGCTAAATTATTACTTCGGAGGCAGTATGCAAGGATATAACTGTATTATAGTGTATAACGAAAATCGTAATAAGTTATTGTTCTGCAAAAGAACAAAGGAACCATATCAAGGATTGTATAATCTTGTAGGAGGTAAAATTGATAATGGTGAGGATGGGTTTATTGCAGCATATCGGGAACTGTATGAAGAAATAGGAATTGGTCGAGAGCAAATTAAACTCAGTCATATGATGGATTTTACTTATTACAATCAAGAATGCTATATAGAAGTGTATGTAGGAGTGCTAAAATCAAATATAATTTTAGTACAAGAGGCACATCCGCTTGTGTGGTTAGACATAAATGAGAATTTCTACGATACCGATAGATTTGCGGGTGAAGGTAATATTGGGCACATGATAGAACAAGTAAGATGCTATGGATTGGGTAAAGAAGAACAACTTAATATTATAAATAAAATTCAAAAGGAACTTGATACAAGTAGTATAAGCATTGGGGTAGACGGTTGTAAGGGTGGATGGATTGCAGCAGTTATAAACGAAGGTAAGCTAATAATTGATAAATATATTCAAATAGATCATATTGTAAATGCGTATCCAAATTTCGATGAGTTCCTTGTGGATATGGTAATCGGATTGCAGAGTACAAAAGAACATATACGACCAGATTCATATGCTCGTAAAATAATCAGAGAGAGAGCATCAACTATATTTCCAGCTCCCAGTAGACAAGCTGTTTATGCTAATTCTGTGGCTGAAGCATATAATGAAAATGAGAGAATCTTAGGTAAAAAGTTTACACCGCTTACAGTTGGAATTATTCCTAAGATGAAGGAAATTGATTTGTTTTTACAAAACAAGCCACAGTTAAAAAATAAGATTAAAGAGAGTCACCCAGAAGTTTGTTTTGCAAAACTGAATGGGGGCACAGTTCTTTCTAAGAAATCAGAAATAGAAGGGTTTGAATATCGATTAGAAATTTTATCACAGTTTTTACCAAATATTACGAAAGCTGATGTAGCTGCAGCAGCAAAAAGGTTTAAATGTAATGTTGATGATATTATTGATGCAATATGCCTCGCTGTTACTGCAAACATTGTATATCAAGGTAATTATGACACTATTCCCAATCATCCTATGAAGGATGAAACTGGTTTATTGATGCAGATGGTTATTCCAAAGTAAGCGATATTATTAAAATAATAGGAGGGTTTCAATGACAATAACAGACCTATGTAAGGCAATAAGCTTGCAATCAGATGTTACCAATGAAGTATTATCATTTTATAACAACTCTGATTTTGAATTATTACGTGATAAATTAAATGATCTTGAAGATTGCGATTCAGTTGACAGTGATGCAATTTTACGATTGTACGGAGTGTTTTCACCGGACGAAAAACAAATCAAGATGCTGACCTACATGTTACATAGAGCCTTAGAAGCTTATGACAAATACATACAACTCGGAATTTCAGAAGATATCTACATAGCTACTATGAAATGCTTTACCCGTTTTATTAATGAAAGCTATGTAAAAAATGGTGCATATATATTTGACAGAGGTTGGTGGACAGTACGACAAATTTCTGTTAAATTATTTAGAATTGGTGAGCTGGAATATGAATTAATCAACTGGAACGATGAGCCGGCAATTAGCATGCATATTCCGTCTGATTCAGATTTATCAAGTGAGAAATGTACGGATTCAATCAAGTTAGCAAGGAATTTTTTGACAGAGTATTTCCCGGAGTATTCGGATTCTAAATATATTTGTGATTCCTGGATATTATCACCAGCACTAAAGGAACTCTTACCTAACACCTCCAAGATTATTTGTTTTCAGAATATGTTTGAAATAATTGAAAACAAGTCTGATTCTATGGGCTTTGTAGAGTGGGTATTTAAACAAGATACTTCTAAAATTGTTAGAACAGAGCCTGATGAAATGGGAAGAACAGAAATGGTATATCAAAAAAGAGATATCGATTTTGATAAAATGCCTGAGAATACTTGTTTGCAAAAAAATATTAAGGCCTATATTAAGGCAGGAGGGAATATCGGAGAAGCATTGGGAATTCTTAAAACAATATAATTATTTTTCATGGAACCACATAAAAGATATCCATGATACACTCTATTACAAATCAAGGGAGCCTTAGAAATAAGGTTCCCATTTTTTTACCTGTTGGATTCTGACGATGAAGCATTGTAAAATTCATTATATTTGATACATATTTGGGTGGCATGCATATAATAGTACAAATAATAATGTGAGGTTACTATGACCGTTTATACAGTTCAACCGGGTGATACGATAGATACAATTGCTGAGAGATTTAATGTTCCAAGCATGCGATTGCTTCAGCAAAATATAGTTCAACCAAATAATGATTTAATTGTTGGACAAAATCTTATCATAACCCATCCGGAACGAGTTCATTACATAGAGGACGGTGATACACTTCAAAGCATAGCCGAAGCATTTGGTGTACCAGAAGAACAATTATTACATAATAATCCGCAGCTCATGGAGAGGGACTACTTTTATATTGGGGAAGAGATTATCTTAAGTTACCGGAAGACGGAGAAAATTGAAGTAAATGGATATGCATTTTCTTATATTGATATGAATACCTTAAAAATAACTTTACCCTATATGACTTACTTAACAATTCCAGGATACCAGATAACCATTACAGGAGATATCATTGCTCCGGAGGATAAAGCTGTGGTTGAAGCAGCCAGAGCTTATGGAGTTGCACCACTAATGATGTGTTCAACTTTAAATATACAAGGACAGGGAAATTATGAAATAATTCACACAATTGTCAATGATAGTGCTGTTCGAAAGAATTACATTGCTAGCGTATTGCAGGGTATAAGGGAGAATAATTTGGCAGGTGTTAATTTTGGCTGCACCTTTATATTAAAAGAAGATTTGCAAAATTATATCCTTCTAATGGCCGAAATAAAGCTTCTTTTACAAAACGAAGGATATATCGTAATCATTACTTGTGATCCTATCACCTACGGTTTTGATCAGGACAGTATGAATGATACGAATTATTTTTACCAGGTGGGACAGATAGCAGATAGGGTAATTCTTATTTCCTATCAATGGACACATGCTCATTTGTCGTTGGTGGCTCAAACAACAATTCCGTTTCTTGAAAAATATGTGCAATATGCCGTAACTCAAATACCATCTGAGAAAATACTTGTTGGTATTACGAGGGTGGTTTATAATTGGGAGTTACCCTATGAGGAGGATAAGTCAAGGGTAATTTCACTTACGAACTCCTCTGCATTAGATTTGGCGTATGAAATGGGAGTTGATATTCGGTTTGACGAGGAAACACAAACACCATACTTCTATTATAAAATTAATGAGATAGAGCACTTTGTTTGGTTTAAAGACGCAAAGACTATAATCAGTATTCTTGGATTAGTAAAGAGTTATCACTTGGGTGGTGTTAGTGTTTGGAGTATTATGGACTATGAGCCGCAAATTTGGAGTATAATTAATTCTACCTTTGATGTAATTAAAGTATGAAATAGGTATTGTATTACCTAGCAATGAAAAAGGTGGTGCGATACCTTTCATAGAGGATATGTTTTAAAGAAAAATTAAATATTTTCCCGTAACTATCATATATTTATAACAACGTGCAATTTGAGGATAGTATGGAAATATATATAGTTCAACAAGGAGACAATATTTATTCTATTGCAGAGAGAAACGGGGTTACTGTTGATAAATTAGTACAGGACAATGGGTTGGTTTATCCATATAACCTAGTGGTAGGTCAAGCGTTAGTAATTGCAATTCCTAAGCAAACTCATACGGTACAGCAGGGAGATACTTTACTAAGTATTGCAGAGGCTTATCAGGTTTCTATTATGCAATTATTGAGAAATAATCCTTTTCTTTTTGAACGGGAATATATATATCCAGGAGAAACCATAGTAATTAGTTATAATACTAGAGGGAGCATTACTACGAACGGATTTGCGTATCCATTTATCAAAGAAGATGCACTTCTTAAAATATTACCTAATTTGACCTATATATCAATTTTGAATTATACAGCTACAGAAATGGGAGATATTATTTCTGCGCAAGATGATTCGGAGATTATAAGAAAATCCAAAGAATATAATGTAATTCCTTTAATGGTGCTTACTACACAATCACTTCAAGGAAAACCAAATTTTGTGATTGCTTCAAGCATTTTGTTAAATGAAGCATATCAAGAAAAGCATATTAATAATGCTATTAAGTTAATGAAGGATAAGGGATATTACGGTGTTAATTTTATATTTAATTATTTAAATGAAGAGAACCAATCTCTATATTTAAGTTTTACAGAGAAAATATATAAGCGGACTCAAGAGGAAGGCTTACTATTCTTCATGACCATTAATTACGATATTGAACAAGTTAACGACGAAGTAAGCTTTGAAAAAGTGAATTATGAACAGTTTAGTAAATTTGCAGATGGGTTGATATTTTTACAATTTGTTTGGGGTACTAATTATGGTCCGCCTGAACCAGTTTGTAATATGTATCATATTGAAAAACTAGTGGATTATCTTATTGAGTCGCAGGTACCAAAGCAAAAAATAACATTGGGAAAGCCAATTATTGGATACGAATGGGAATTACCCTATATTCCCGAAAAGACAAGTGCTAATTCACTTACACTTTATTCTGTATATAATCTTGCTTATGAAAATGATTCTGTCATTAATTTTGATGAAGAATCGCAAACACCTTATTTTTACTATAGTAAGCAAATAGAAGAAAAAACTACGGAATATGTTGTTTGGTTTATAGATGCAAGATCAATTAATGCATTAGATACCTTGATTGCAGATCTTGACCTATATGGAGGAGCAATTTGGAATATGATGATTTATTACCCTCAATTATGGATTATAATATATTCTCAATACGATATTATTAAATTTGAAATTTAAGAGAGTAGTAATAAGGACTGCTGCATATCATCAATTTGTGCATCAGTCTTTTTTTATAGGAAATTATACTGAAAAAACCGTATCTAATAATACGATGGTAAAATATCAATAAATTTCATCGTATATTTTACATTGATGAAAATAGTAATTTAAAATACTATTGCAATGAAAAAAGTAAAAAAGAATGTAGATAAGGCAGAATGCATGAAACCTACTTTATCCGATATATGTTAAATCGAAGAAGGAGTCGAAGGATATGTCAAATTGTGAATATTGTGATTATTATAAGACTGTTGAAGCTATTGGCAACAGTGATAGTAAGAAAGATGGGTGTTTTTGTTTATTTGTCGGAAGTAGTCTTTCAAAAACGGATGATACAATAGAAACCGAATACCTTTGCAAGGATATGAAGTATGAGGATTATCTAATTAAGAATAAAGCAAAAAATGATAAATTATTCAAGGAGTATTCCTGGAAAATATTATATGAACAACAGCCAAAGCTTCCAGTAAAGAAAACAGATGTACCTTTAGCGGTATAAAACAAGATTTAGCAGTGGTATTTTATTAAGTTGCAATTAGGAAGTGATTGAAATGAGATTGTTTGATACGGATGTACAGGAACTTAAATATAAGATAATAAATGAAGTGGTCCGCCTTGCAATGAAAGATAAAGTGAAGGATGCCTACTATGAGGTCCCAAGAAAGATAATTCCTGGCCCCAAGGCCACCATGCGCTGTTGTATTTATAAGGAAAGGGCCATTGTAGAGGAACGGCTAAACTATGTGATCGGAAGTCAGGAGGGGCAGGATAATGTGGTTCATGTTATTGATATTGCCTGTGACGAGTGTCCTGTGGATCGATTTACTGTGACTGAAACCTGTAGAGGCTGTATTGCACATCGATGCTTTTCTGTATGCCCCAAGGGGGCCATCAGCTTTGTGGATAGGAAGGCTAAGATAGATAAAGAGAAATGCATTGAATGTGGAAAGTGCATGAATATTTGCCCCTATAAAGCAATTACTGAGAACGTTCGACCTTGTATACGTGGCTGTAAACCAGGTGCAATCATCATTGATGAAAATAAGAAAGCTAAAATAGATGATAAAAAATGTATTGAGTGTGGTGCATGTGTATATAATTGTCCATTTGGTGCTATGGTGGATGAATCCTATGTCCTGGATGCAATAGAGATATTAAAAGGGTCGGACCAGGGAAAGAACTATAAGGTATATGCAGCCATAGCGCCAGCAATTGTGAGTCAGTTTACTTATGCAAAAATAGAGCAGATTGTTGCCGGGCTTAAGATAATGGGATTTCATACGGTGGTTGAAGTGGCACTGGGAGCTGATATTGTGGCAAATAAAGAAGCAAAGGAACTTGCTGAAAAAGGCTTTTTAACCAGTTCCTGTTGTCCATCTTTCGTTAGATACATAGAGATTAATTATCCTGAAATGGTTCCTCATATCTCGCATAATGTATCTCCAATGATAGAAATAGCTAATCTAATCAAGTTGACGGATGAAACAGCTAAAGTTATATTTATTGGTCCGTGTATCAGTAAAAAAGCAGAGTACAAGAGGCAAGTCAATTCAGGAAATGTAGATTGCGTAATTACCTTTGAAGAGCTTCAAGCCTTACTGGATGGAATGGATATTGATGTTGAGACACTACCAGAACAAAGTCTTGATAATGCCTCCTACTATGGACGAATTTTTGCAAGAAGCGGTGGATTATCCGAGGCGGTCTGTCAGGTTATGAAAGAAGAAAACATTGATTTTGAAGTTAAGGCAGAAATCTGTGATGGAATTGAACAGTGTAAGATGGCCTTATTAAAAGCCTCCAAAGGAAAACTGGATAAGAACTTCATTGAAGGAATGGCTTGTGAAGGGGGATGTATCAATGGAGCAGCTTGTCTGCATCATGGACCCAAGAATCGTTTGGAAGTTGATAAGTATGGTATGCAGGCGATTGAGAAGAAAATTCAGGACTCATTAATACTAAAACCATTAATTAACAAAGGAGAATTCTTGACAAAAAAATAACAAAGGGCTACAATGTTAATAATGTGTAAAACGGAGGGATGGTATGCTTCAAGTATATATCTGTGTGGGTAGTTCCTGTCACTTAAAGGGATCGTATCAGGTTATTAAATCCTTTGAAGAGCTGATAAAAATAAATCATTTAGAAGACCAGGTAGAATTAAAAGCCTCATTCTGCTTAGGTCATTGTTTAAAAGGTGTTTCTGTAAAGGTCGAAGAGGAGTTTATGGAAGAACTCACCTTAACGAATGTGAAAGAATGTTTTGAAAAATATATTATAAGAAGGCTTTAGTTATGGGAATTATACAATTTAAAGAAGCAAACTGTAAAAATTGTTATAAGTGTATCAGGAGCTGCCCAGTGAAAGCAATTACTTTTCAACAGGATCAGGCTAGGATTGTAGAAGAGGATTGTATGTTGTGTGGCAACTGTTTAAAAGTCTGCCCTCAAAATGCAAAAACTGTAAAAAGTGATCTGGAAATTATAAAGAAATTTATTCAGAAGAAGGAAAAGGTATATGTAAGCCTTGCTCCTTCTTTTATTGCAGCCTTTGAACAAAATCAAGGGGAAGCATTATTTTATGCATTGAAAAAACTTGGCTTTACCTACATAGAAGAAACTGCAGTTGGAGCAGCCGAGGTTTCCAAGCAATATGAAAGATTGCTGCAGGAAAAGAAGATGAAAAACATTATTACAACTTCCTGCCCGTCCGTTAATTTCTTAATAGAAAAATATTATCCGGATTTAATAAGTCAAATGGCGCCGGTAGTATCTCCAATGATAGCTCATGCTAAGATGCTTCGGGAAACTTATGGTCAGAGAATACGTGTGGTTTTTATTGGACCTTGCTTATCCAAAAAAGATGAATGTAATGACCTGCAAAATGAGGGAATGGTAGATGCAGTTCTCACCTTTGAAGAATTAAGTGCCTGGTTAAGTTCAGAAGGCTTATATAATAACGGAGAGTTTGCGGAAGAAATTAAGGCTTCCAAGGATATGACGGCAAGAATTTATCCAGTACCCGGAGGAATCTTAAAAACCATTAGCAATAAATATAAATCCAATTATAAGTGTATCAGCATCGACGGTGTTGAACGTTGTATGAGAATACTTGATTCCCTTCAAAAGGATGGTATTGAAAATTATTTTATCGAAATGAATAGCTGTACGGACAGCTGTATCAACGGTCCATGTATGAATGAAATTCCGGGAGGTTTTCTAGCTGCGAGAGAAAGACTGATTGAATATGTTAGAAAAGCACCAGGAACGACCAATCAGTTGCTGGACATGGGGACTAAAGTGAATTTGAAAAAGAAATTTATTAATAGGACCAAGCAACAAAAGGAACCTTCAGAGACTTCTATTCAGGCAATTCTAAATAGCGTTGGAAAGTATTCGAAGGATAAGGAACTTAATTGCGGTACGTGTGGATATCCGACTTGTCGTGATAAGGCAATTGCTGTTTATTATAATAAGGCACAGCTTCACATGTGCTTACCCTTTATGAGAGAAAGAGCTGAATCCATTTCTAATTTGATTATTAATACGACACCAAATGCTATATTTGCATTGGACCATGAACTTCGTATACAAGAAATTAATACCTCTGCACGGGAGAAGTTCCGATTGACAAAGGAAGAAGTCATTGGAGAATATATTTATACGCTTCTGCCCAGTGAGGATTTTATTGATGTCTTTGAAAGCGGAGAAAGTATTTATGATAATAAATATTACTATGAAAAGTATCAAATGACAGTTATTCAGTCAACGATTAGTATTCCGGAACAAAATATAATCATTGTCATTATGAAAGACATTAGTGAGGAAGAAAGCTTTCGACTGAAAATGCATCAAATTCGAAAAGAAAATGTTGAGATTACCCAAAAGGTTATTGAAAAACAAATGCGTGTAGCCCAGGAAGTGGCAAGTCTTCTTGGAGAAACTACGGCAGAAACTAAGGTTGCACTAACAAAACTTAAGAAATCAATTATGGACGAGATGAGTGATTAAATATGAGCCTATACATAGATGTCAGCTCAGAAAGTATTAATAAATATCAGGAAGAGCTATGTGGTGATAAAGTTGAAATTATAAGAGACGAAGCTTCAGTCATTCTTGTATTGTCAGATGGTTTGGGTAGCGGTGTAAAGGCAAATATTCTAGCAACTTTAACTACAAAAATAATCGGAACGATCTTGGCAAACGGTCTTGAAATAGAGGAAGCCGTTGATACCATAGCCAATACCCTGCCCGTATGTAAAGAAAGAAATATTGCTTACTCTACCTTTACCATCCTGCAAATATCGGCTGCAGGCGAAGGTTATCTGGTGGAATTTGATAATCCTTCTGCATTTCGATTTCGAAAGGGTGAGCCACTGCCAATAGAAACGAGCAGCAGGACAATCAGCGGAAAACTAATTAGAGAAGCCAGATTTAAAGTGGAGCAGGAAGATTTATTTGTAGTGGTAAGTGACGGTGCCATTCATGCGGGAATAGGTCATTCTTTAAATCTCGGTTGGCAATGGGATAATATTAAGGAATATATACAGAAGACCTACAGTAGTGATATGTCGGCGAAGAGTATGACGAAGCTTTTATTATCTGCCTGCGATAACTTATATGGACACAAAGAAGGGGATGACACAACAGTTATTTCCGTAAAAGCAGTAAAAACAATGAATTTAAGTATTATGGTCGGACCACCGGTAGATCAGATACAGGATCAAAAGGTGGTACGGACGTTTCTAAGTAGCGAAGGGAAAAAAGTAGTTTGTGGTGGAACTACTTCTCAGATTGTGGCAAGAGAATTAAATACAGAAGTAAAAACAAGTTTTAATTATAGTAACCCCGCATTACCTCCCATTGCAGAAATAGATGGAATTGACTTAACCACAGAGGGCGTTCTTACATTACAAAAAGCACTTAGCTTAATTAAAGCTTGTATCTCACCAGAAAGTACTATGCAGGATTATCTGAACCTGAATAAGAAGGATGGTGCTTCGAAACTAGCGAAGATACTTTTGGAAGAGTGTACTCAAATTAGTTTTTATGTAGGGCGTGCCATGAATCCCGCACATCAAAATCCAGGGTTTCCGCTTAATTTAAGTTTAAAACTAAAACTTGTTGAAGAAATTGCAGAATGCATACGTAGTACCGGTAAACAGGTAAGGATAGAATATAATTAATATGAAGACAATTACTTTAAAATTATACCGACCGAGTAAAATTAAACAAGAGATTTTGGATGAGGCTATCTTAAATTACAATCAAGCATATTATCATTTATTAAATAGAGCGCAATTTGATTTGGAGCGCATCAAGAAGGATTTTATTAATAAGAATGGGACTTACCTAGGGGCTGCCATTTCCAAATGGGTGGATAAGGATTTGAATAAGGAATTAAATCAGTATCACGTTCAACCCTTTAAAGATGCCCTAAAGCTTGATTTAGGAATGACTTTAGCAGGTTATTTTAATATAAGTTTATTTAATTCGAACGTTGCATTTCCAGCAAGTAATCATACAGAGAGCAATGGAAAACCTAGACCAATTTATTTTTGCAGATACGATAGTAAAAGAAATTATTGCTTGCTTTATGATCAGGTCAAAGATAAGTATTATGTAAAGCTCTATCTTATGAATTATTCCCATGCAAGATTGGCAGCAGAGAGGACAGATTCAAAGCTCCAATATATTCATAAGGATAATAAGTTATTAGAAAGAGAGAGAGAGAAGGAGACCTTTCTTATTTTGCCGCTCTCTTTTGGGAAATATCAAGAACACTTCCTAAAGCAGGCTAAATCAGAGCCTGATATAATAAAAACGGCAAAACTATTTAAAAAAGATAAGGAATACTATTTAGCGATTAGCATTGATACCGCAGCAAAGGAACTTCTAGCAATAGATACCTTCCTAGGTGTAAGCCGTGGATTAAAGAATAAATTAAGTTATACTGTTGTGGATAAAGGTGGATTTTGTCTGACAGCAGGGGCTGTGGTAGAACGGGATATCCCAAATGAACTGCACATAGCAGCAAATCATATTGTAAACATAGCAAAAAAATACAAAGCACAGGTAATCTTGCAAAATTTATCGCATGGTGATTCTATCGTCTGGAGTGAAGAAAACAATGTGTCTGCACCAGCATATCAATATGGATTATACCACAAGCTAAAGGTTATTTTGGATTATAAGCTTAAGGAACAGGGATTGCCAACACCCATTAAAGTAAGTTCTGTAGATTTGTTTCAAAGATGCCCAGAATGTGGTATGAGTTCCAGACAAAACAGATTTTCAAAGGAAAGATTCCTATGTACCAGATGTGGTTTTACAATGGAGTTGGATGCTTTGGGGAGTCGTAACCTATCGAGAAAGCTTATTCATTATCAAAAATCGAAAATAAAGATTAAAGTATGCGAAACAGCAGAGGGTATTTTATTTATAAATAAACTGATCGGACTTCATTATTTTGCCTCACATTCAGAATTTGTGCTGGAGGAGCTAAGAGCAGAGCTGCTAAGAATAATAGAAGATATAAATGAGAATTCAATGCAGAATAAGCAGGTACTTCGCTTAAAACGAAGTATTCAATATAAACTAAAAGATAACAGAGAACTAATTGATAGCATAGAGTTTATTTAACAAGTGTGTAATTGCTGCCACACCATTCTTTTATAAGAAATCTTACCGCGTAAGGCACCTTCCTGGGTGTGAAAGAGCAGCTATCTAATATAGGCTGTTACAGTCTTCCACTCAAACTACAAGATAATATGGTTGTAGTTTGAGTGGAGGACTGTAACAGCCTTTTCAATTGTAATAATGAGTACTTACTCATAATTTCCATAAATCAATTGCATATTGTTTCTAAAAGGAGTAAAATTATTGAAGGAATGTATATTTATTACATTTGTTGCGGGAGTACAATGTAGTGAATTTCTATTCTAAATATAATTAAAATAAGGGAGAGTTTTGTAATGAAACGAAGATTAATAGGGTTATTATTAACACTTATCCTGGTTCTGTCAGGCTGCAGCGGGAGACAGTCTGATAACACGGATAAAAGCAATGAGAATGCAGCAATAACCGATAAGCCAGTCATCCAAAATGAGGTAAGGAGTACTGAGGTCGAGGATATTCTTGCCAGGCTGACCTTGGATCAAAAAGCTGCGCAAATGGTTCAAGGAGCAGTGTACAATGTAACAGATGCCAGTATGAAGAAGTATGACTATGGCAGTATACTTTCTACCTATGGTGAAGATTCTATGAATGCATCGGAATGGAAAAACTTGATTCTTAATTTTCAAAAAGCTGCTATAAGTTCAGAGGCGGGTATTCCATACATATACGGGAATGATGCGGTTCATGGGGTTAATACCTGTGAAGGTACGGTTATATTTCCACATAATATTGGCATTGGTGCTGCGAATAACAAGGAGCTAACTTATCAGATGGGAGTAGCTGTAGCAAATGAAGCAAAGTTAACCGGCATGCTGTGGAACTTTGCACCTTGCATAGCAGCAGCTCAGGATCCAAGGTGGGGACGTACCTATGAAAGCTATTCCTCGGAGCTAGATATCATTACGGAGCTGGGCACTTCGTTTTCTAAAGGCTTAATTGATGGTGGCATCCTTCCGTGTGCAAAACATTTCTTTGCAGATGGTAATGTTTTATATGGAACTGGCGAGAATTTGGACGGGGTAAACAGGTTAATTGACCGTGGTGATGCTCAGTTGTCAGAGGAAGAAATCCAGGAGTTACTAAAGGTATACCAGGCTACAATTGATGCTGGAGTTAAGACTATTATGATCAGCCACAGTAGTTTAAATGGTACTAAGATGCACGCGAATGAGAAATATATAATGTTATTAAAAAATGAAATGGGATTTGAGGGCTTTATCGTAAGTGATTGGGATTCAATTCATAATATACCCGGAGACAGTTTAAAGGATCAGACAATTACTGCAATCAATGCAGGAATCGATATGCTGATGGAAGCCAATAGTTATGAAGAATGCCGAACATATATCGTTGAGGCAGTAGAGGAAGGATCAATCTCCATAGATCGTGTAGATGATGCGGTTCGTCGAATTCTTACGGTAAAGAAAGAGATGGGAATTCTAGATGACCCGATGATGGAGAAGATAACCGCAGAGGTTAGTAGCGTAGGTTCACAGGAATATCGGGATTTAGCAAGAACGTTGGTAGAGGAAAGTCTCGTATTGTTAAAGAATGATAAACAGATACTGCCGATTAAGAAAGGTACGAAGATATTTGTAATAGGGCCTGCGGTAAATGACGTTGGAGTCCAGTGTGGTGGTTGGACTACTACCTGGAACGGCAGGACAGACGCAGAAAACAATAATAAAAAATGTATACCGGAAGGAAAAACAATACTTGATGGTCTCAATGAGCTTGCTGCTGAATACGAACTGACAATTATCACTGACCCAGAGAAAGCGGCAGATGCTGATATTACATTGCTCTGTCTGGGAGAAAAGACATATGCTGAATGGAACGGTGACAGTGACAATATCAGTATTACCGGGGAGCTCGGTCTTGCTGGCAATGCTAGGGCAATTGACTTGGTACAAAGCCTTGGTCATCCTATTGTAGCTTGTATAGTAGCAGGAAGAAATGTCATTATCAGCGATTATATGGAGCAATGGGATGGTATTGTTATGTGCTATCTGCCTGGAAGCGAAGGGGATGGTGTAGCCAACGTACTTACCGGAAAGAGTAGCTTTAAAGGAACCTTAGCGATGCCATATTACTCAAAGGTTGAAGATATTGGAACAGATAATGTAATGTTTTCAGTTGGATATGGATTAAAATATTAGAAGTCGGAAAAGCAATCTTTGCATTTTATGCACAGGTTGCTTTTCTTCAATTCACGACAAGTGAAACGACTTGTCGTTTCATCTTGTTTATGACATGTGAGATGACCTGTTACTTCATCTTTTAGTTTTTGTAGCTTACAAACAAAAGAATTGACAAAAAAGTACTAATTGTAGTAAATTTAAAGGTTAATCGATTAATATAATTTTACTGGGTTATTTATCTTTACTAAATTAAACACTTAAAAAAGTACCAAAATATAGCTAATTAACAAAATCCCTATTGACAAAACATCTTAGACATAGTACGTTTAAATTGGTTAACCGATTAAATTCAAATGTAAAAATGTTTTAAGAATCTATTAAATAAAAGGAGATAGGTATGGAGAGGATTATTTTCAAAAAGAAGAGCATAGCCTCATTCTTGGTTTTGGCTCTGGTTTTAACTCAAATGTTAACTTTTACACCTACCACGTATGCAGCAGCTACAACTTATGAAGCAGAATCAGCTACACTTTCTGGGGGATGTGTAAAACAAACTGACCACACTGGATATACGGGAACTGGGTTTGTTGGTGGTTATACGGATGGCAATAAAGGGAATGCTGCCACTCAATTTACAGTAAACGCAGCAACTGCTGGAAATTACAATGTGACTTTAAGATACGCCAATGGAAATGGAAGCGCTAAAACATTAAGTCTATATGTAAATAACACAAAACTCAAACAGATATCTTTAAATGCAACAACTAACTGGGATTCATGGGGAACACAGACGGAAACAGTTGCACTTAATCAAGGAAGTAATACCATCAGATACAAATTTGACACTGCAGATTCAGGAAATGTTAATGTGGATAATATCTCTGTAGATACTGCCACAGGCAGCGGATCACCTGATCTGATTGTAACTGATATTACCTGGTCACCTGCCAGTCCTACGGCAGGAAGTGAAGTAGTATTTAGTGCGGTTGTAAAAAATCAAGGTACTGCAGCTACTCCTGCAGGTATAAAGCACGGCTTAAATCTTTTGGTGGACGGTGTCCAGGTGAATTGGTGTGATACATATACAACATCAATTGCAGCTGGTGCATCAGTTACACTTACTGCCAACAGTGGACCTTCTGGTAAGAATTCCTGGACTGCTACAAGTGGGTCACATACTGTGCAGGCTGTAGTTGATGATACCTTCCTTATTACCGAATCCAATGAAAATAATAATACCTATAGTGAATCGATATCGATAGGCAGCAGTACTGGAACACCAGACCTTATCGTTACCGACATCACTTATTCACCTGCTTCTCCTTCCGATGGAAACGAAGTTACCTTAAGTGCTGTAGTAAAGAATCAAGGAACTGGAGCAAGTCCAGCAGGAACCATCTGTGGTGTGCTGTTTACTGTAGACGGTACATCAGTTAATTGGAGCGATAATTATACAGCATCAATACCTGCAGGTGCGTCGGTTACTGTAAAAGCAACCGGTGGGCCAAACAGTAAAGCAACTTGGAAGGCAATCGGTGGAGCACATACCATTGCTGCACAGGTCGATGATGTAAATAGAATTACTGAGTCCAATGAATCAAATAACACTTATAGCGAAGCTTTAACAGTAGGCGGTGGAGCTACAACACCTGATTTAGTAGTTACCGATATTACATATACCCCTGCAACCCCACAGACTGGTAACGAAGTAACCTTTAAAGCTGTGGTTAAAAATCAAGGCTCTGGTGCGACTCCTGCAGGAACCACCTGCGGTGTGCTTTTCTCCGTAAATGGTACAGCAGTTAACTGGAGTGACAATTATACCTCTTCTATACCGGCAGGTGGTTCTGTCACCTTGACTGCAACTGGTGGAGCAAGCGGAAAAGCAAGTTGGACGTCAACCACAGGTACACATACGTTAACTGCGTTTGTAGATGATATTAATAGAATTACAGAATCCAATGAGAACAATAATACCTATAGTGAATCTGTAACGATTAATCCAGCACCTAACCCTGATCTTATCGTAACTGATATCTCCTGGTCTCCGGCATCTCCATCCGCCGGAAATGCAGTAACCTTTAGTGCGGTGGTTAAAAACCAGGGTACAGTTGCAACACCTTCCGGGACTGCTTGTAATGTATCCTTCTATGTGGATGGTACGAAGGTGAGTTCCGTGATAAACTATACGACTTCCATAGCTGTTGGTGCCACAGCTACACTTACACAGAACATTGGTTCCTGGGCAGCAACCAATGGAATTCACACAATAGGAGCTGTAGTTGACGAGACCAATCTAATTGCTGAAATAAGTGATAGCAACAACTCCTATAACGAGAGTATGACGATAGGTACAATTCAGACCTATGGAGCAACAGTGCCTTATGATACTTATGAGGCTGAAAATCTTACGATTAGCGGTGGAAGTGTAACTGGACCAAGCACTACCTGGTGTGTTGCTGAGTCGGAAGCTTCAGGAAGAAAAGCAGTAAAGCTTATGCAAGGTCAATCAGTAGAATTGACACTTACCAATCCAGCACAGGGTATCGTTGTTCGATATTCTATGCCAGATAGTGCAACTGGAGCAGATATTTACCAGAACTTAAGCGTATATGTTAACTCTACTCATAATACTGATATTTCATTAACTAATCGATACTCTCATCAATACGGACAATATGGTTCTGATGGTGGTGAAATGCAATGGTCTAATACACCTGGCACCAATCATCATAGATATTTTGATGAAAGTCGTGTACTTTTAGGTCAGCAGTATGCAGCTGGAACTAAAATCAAACTGCAGTGGGATGCAAATGATTATAATCCAAATGGATCTACCTACGTACTTATCGACCTTATCGAAACAGAAGCAGTGCCAGCAGCGCTGACCAAACCTTCCGATTATGTATCCATAACAAACTATGGGGCAGTTGCAAATGACGGGGTTGATGATACAGCAGCTATGACTTCTGCAATTGCAGCAGTCAATGGAACCACCGTTAAGGGAGTATGGATACCGGAAGGTAACTTTGATTTTAAAACAGGAACAAGAGGTACCACAAAAATCAGACTGGCAAGCGGAGTTTCTATTAAAGGTGCTGGAATGTGGAGATCAACGCTGCAAGGCGCTTATGCTGGTATCTATTTAGTAGGCGGTAATGTCACACTTTCCAACTTTTCGATAAAAGCAGAAGAAACCTATCGATCCAATGCAACAGGTATTGCTGGTATCGAAGGAAATGCATTAAATTCTACCATTACAAATCTCTGGATACAACACACCAAGGTAGGTCTTTGGTTGAATGAGGGAACAGCAAATGCTCTGATTTCTGGATGTAGAATAAGAGATACCTGGGCAGACGGTATTAACCTGAATGGTGGAGCAAAAAACACAATTGTTGAACAGTGTAATTTCCGTAATAACGGCGATGATGGTATGGCAATGTGGTCAAAATCTTTAAATGGTGGAACTGGAACAGTGGAAAGCTGTACCTTTCGATATAATACAATCCAGATTCCAAACCTTGCAAATGGAATAGGAATCTATGGTGGTAAAAACAATACAGTAAGTAATAATCTTATCCTGGATGTGGTAGACAATGGATCTGGTATTCAGTTTGGAACAAATCATAGCCCAACAGCTTTTACTGGAACCCTTACAGTAAGTAATAATCGCCTCGTACGTTGTGGTTCCTATCATCATGACTATGGTTACCAAATTGGTGCAATCTGGGGCTACTGGGTAAATAACAACGGATTAGCAAATGGACTCACTGTAAATGTTACTTCTAATTTGATTGAAAATAGTACCTACTCAGGTGTGTTCATTGAAGAACCAAGTTCCAGTGCTGTAGTTAATTATACGTCAAATACCATTAACAATTCAGGGACTTATGGAGTTTACATAAGAGGGTCAGCAAATGGTTCAGCTGCCTTTAACACCAACACAGTAAATGTTGCACCTTCAGGAAAGTTTAAGAATGATTCGGCAAGTTTCACAGTAACAGGAACGGGTAACAACTGGTAAAACATAATTAAGTTAAATTAGATAGGGTCAAATGCAGGTAGATACTTCTGCATTTGACCCTGTTTTGATTAATTAATAGGATAAGGTTAATCTGCAGAGAATAGGAATAAGCCTTGTTTGCTATAACAACTTCGTATCGATGAGACATAATATAATAATATACGACAAATACATTGACACAAGAAAGACTTTCAATTATATCTAGAATATGATACTATTCAGAACCTAATATAATATATAAAATTTAGATTTGAAAGCTTACTTTCTAAGATAATTTTAAATATAAGAGGAAACGACTTGTCGTTTCACTTGTCAAGTATTCGTGTTTGGCGAGAGCCAAACAGCGAGGAAACCTGTGGCTTTTCGAGCTGGTTCTGGATGGATATAACTGCGAATCTGTATTAAGTAGAAGGAAAGGAACACTATGAATATAGATAAATTCAATCATTTTAGAGATAAATTAAGTTTCCAGGAAGGGTTGTATCTAAACGAAGAATATTTTAATTCAGTGGTATTACTGCTTATGATACCGATAGATGGAGAATATCATTTTATCTTTCAAAAAAGGAATAGAAACATTAGGCAAGGTGGTGAGATTTGTTGCCCAGGTGGTAGAATAGACCCAGAAGATACGTCAATTGAGCAAGCAGTTTTGCGTGAGACGAAAGAGGAGATGGGGATTCCCGGTGAGCGTATTGAGATAATTGGTAGATTGAATAAGGTTCTTACACCTAGTGGATTATCAGTAGATGCCTTTGTTGGTATTACAGATGTTGAACTTAAAGATATTACGGTTAATCCTGAAGAAGTGGAGTTGTTCTTTACCGTACCACTTTCATATTTCCTGGAAAAAGAACCAGAAAAGTATAGCGCACAGGTTTCCATTAGTCCTAGTTACATTGATCACGAAACAGGGGAGGAGATTATATTATTCCCGGCAGAACAACTTGGGATTCCCGAAAAATATTCAAAGCCTTGGGGAGAGTTTCGATATGGCATCTATGTATATCCTACTGAGTATGGCCCGATTTGGGGGATAACCGCTAAATTTGTACTAGATTTCATAAATCAAATACGAAAATATATGAAAGAATAACTCTATCTTTTTCATTTTGGTGCAATAAAATTCTTTCCTATAGAATTAAAAAGGGGAGCTTACGCTCCCCAGAGAGATTATATTCCTTTCACATTACCAGAGGAAGGTCTTTTATTTGATGTTGTTGTCTTCTTTTCATCACATTTTGGACAATTTTTAAAATCTACATCATTATTTGAATTATTGTTTTTTGTATTTGTATCTTTTGAAGGTGTTGCGTTACTATTATTTAATTTACTCATTGAATACTCCTTTCCAATCTATTTTACTTAGTATTTGTTATTGATAGTAAAATATACTGGGGGAGTTTTTTCATTATTGGCTTTTAATGCAATAATTAAGATTTAATAAATGATAGGATTGAATAATATATTAATGTAGTTGATGACAACACCCTAGTAAACTAACTATTAAACTTGCTAAAATAGTAGGATATTAGAAAATAATGTTTAAATATCTAGATTAATCCAAAATTTACTGATAAAATATCTATGATTTTCTTATTTTGAAAAATATAATTAAATTGAATGCAATTAAATTACTTAAAACTATTGAAAGTGAAATAAAAAGATATTATAATAAAAACGAGCATAATATTGCTTAAATGGACATAAAATACAAATATTTGTATTGAAAATACTAGTATAGGAGGGATTATATTGTACAATTTATTAATCGGCGGAGCAGCCGGTCAGGGTATCGAAACATCTGTAGCAGTTTTACAGAAGTTTATTAAAAATTCGGGTTATTATATCTTCACAGTTAGAGACTTCATGTCACGTGTACGTGGAGGTCACAATTTTTCACTTCTTCGATTTGGTGTCGACCCTATTTATTCACATAGCGAAGTTCTTGATGGCATCATCGCCTTTGATGAGGCTACGATCCAATTACATAGCGATAAGCTTAAAAGTGATGGATTTATTTTATGCGACAGTCAAATAAAATCGGATGATTCAAGAGTTATATCCTTAGATATGCAAGCACTTGGAAAACAATTAGGCAATACTCGGGCGACAGGAAGTATTGCAACTGGTGTAATCCTAAAATTATTTGGACTGGAGATAACAAATGCAGAGAAGGTAATCAGTGATTATATAAAAGGGCAGTACCTAGAGTTAAATGTAAAGGCTTTGGTGGAAGGCTATAATTTGGTAGAAACTAGGTTTACCTTACCCAAAGTAGACCTAAGTGAACGTATTATCCTTAATGGTAATGAAGCTTTAAGTTTTGGAGCACTTGCTGCAGGACTTAAATTTTACTGTGCATATCCGATGTCCCCGTCAACTACTATCTTAGAATATCTTGCAGCAGCAGCTGATGATGCCGGAATTGTTGTGGAACAAGCCGAGGATGAGATAGCTGCAATTAATATGGCAATTGGAGCATCTTTTGCAGGAGCTCCTTCTATGACAGGTACCTCTGGCGGAGGGTTCTGCTTAATGGTAGAGGCGTTGGGATTATCAGGGATAGCTGAAATTCCTTTGGTGGTTGCCAATGTTCAAAGACCTGGACCAGCTACGGGGTTGCCTACAAGAACCGAGCAAAGTGATCTTAAGTTCGTCATCTCGGCTTCACAGGGAGAGTTCCCAAGAATGGTAATCGCCATTCGAAATCATACAGATGCTTTTTATCAGACAGCGAGAGCACTCTATCTAGCAGATAAATATCAGATTCCAGTTATTATCCTAAGTGATCAATATTTATCAGATTCCTATGCATCGGTAGAACCCTTTAATCTTAAAGCAGCAGAGTATAATATAGAGGAAACAGTGGCATTGTCAGAAGAAAATTATCTTCGTTATCGTTTTACTGCGGATGGTATTTCGCCTAGATTGATTCCTGGAAAGAGCAAACATCTGGTAGCTGCCGATAGTGATGAGCATGATGAACGAGGCTGGATAATAGAAGAGGCAGATGCCCGTATTAATATGATGGATAAACGACTGAAGAAGTTGGATAAATTAAAGGAAGAATTATTAGAACCTGATTTTATTGGGGAAGAGTCCTTTGATACTTTGTTTGTAGGTTGGGGTTCTACCTACGGTCCTATTTCAGAAGCAGTACATAACCTAAATAAAAAAGAACCAGGAAAATATGCAGCACTAATTTTTGGAGATATATATCCTCTGCCACAGAAACTTTTAATGGAAAAAGCAGAGACAGCTAAAACTATTATTAACATTGAACAGAATGCAACTGGCCAACTTGGAGATTTAATAAGAGAGCAGGCAGGTATTGTTTGTGATTATAGCATACTAAAATATGATGGCCGACAAATTTCTAGCGATGAAATTGCTGATCGTATCAGGAAGGAGGCTATGTAATGGAAGGAACTAAATTTCAAACTTATGAAACTGCCTGGTGTCCCGGCTGTGGTAATTTTAATATTTTGGACTGTTTAAAAACAGCACTTGAGGAACTGGGAAAAGAACCTCACGAGGTATTAATGGTTGGAGGAATTGGTCAAGCGGCTAAACTTCCGCAATATATTAGCGCGAATACCTACTGTGGACTTCATGGAAGGTCACTTCCAGCCGCAGTTGCTGCTAAGATTGCCAATGAAAATTTGACGGTAATTGTTGATACTGGTGATGGAGATTCCTATGGTGAGGGTGGTAATCATTTTCTGCACAACATAAGAAGAAATGTGAATATTACGCACTTTGTACATGACAATCAAATCTATGGACTAACGAAGGGGCAGGCATCCCCAACCACCATGGAAGGTATGGTAACACCAGCACAGGTACATGGTAGTATGAATACACCGCTAAATCCAATCTTGGTTGCTATTGCAGGTGGCGCAGGATTTGTTGCACGAGCCTTCAGTGGACGCAAAGAACATCTAGTATCCATAATGAAGCAAGCTATTGAATTCAATGGGTATGCTATCGTTGATATTTTACAACCCTGTGTAAGCTTTAATAAGTTAAACACTTTCGCCTTTTACAACCAAAGAGTCTACGAACTCGATGAAACCTACGATCCTACCAATAAGCTTGCAGCTTTGGAAAAATCTATGGAATTTGATTATAAAATACCGATTGGGGTAATATATAAAGAGGAAAAGGATTCCTTCCATGATAAAAATTTCATATTGAAAGATGGGATTCCTTTGATAGATAGAAAGAAAGACCCTGCAGCTTTAGAAAAGTTGCTAAAAGATTTTAATTAGGAAGTAAGAAAGGTATGGTTTGCAAGATGGCTGTTAAAAACGCAATGACTTCAGATTTTTTACATTCTGCTTATGGTGGAGAGAGTATGGCGCACATGAGATATCTACACTGGGGAAAGATTGCTGAGAAAGAGGGTTTTCCCAATATAGGAAAACTATTTGTTGCAATCGCTTATGCCGAAAGTGTGCATGCTTACAATCATTTTAAAGAGATTGGAAGTGAACTGGCGGATGCTACAGTAACTTCAGGAGCTGTATTTGGCAATGGCAAAACAGTGGATAATCTTCAAGGTGGTATTAATGGTGAGCTACATGAGGTTGACCAAATGTATCCGGTTTATCTAAAAGCTGCGCAATTTCAAGAAGAACCTGGAGCAGAGAAATCCTTCCATTTTGCTTTGGAAGCAGAAAAGCTTCATGCCGAATTATTTGCTCAGGCTCAAGCTGCTGCAAAAGAAGGTAAAGATTTTGAATTCAACTCCGTTTTTATCTGCCCAGTATGCGGGCACACAATACTTGATGAAGCTCCAGATAAATGTCCAGTTTGTGGGGCAAAGAAAGAATTGTATAGAGAATTTAAATAAGTCTTATATGAATTTGATTTAAAAACTAAAATAATTAATAACCTATATATTAGAAGAGCAAGAGGATAGTAAACCTCTTGCTTTTCTTTGTTTCTATACTAGGAAATTCCTCGGAATTTCCTAGTATAGAAAAAGCCCTTTGGGCTAATGATGCGCAGCTGCGCCCGCGGAACAAAAGGTATGCTTTAAAATTGTTTGAACGCGAGAGTGTGCATAGCACACTTTTGTTCTAATAGGTGTAGGTGAAGTGAATTGCTGTTTCCTCAGGTTATAAAATTCTAATTCAATAGCACGTTATTTTATGTGATTTTTAATGAAAATTTAGAAAATATTAGACCATAACTTCTTATAATAGCTCAACCATATCCTCTGGTAAGGACATTATTTCGGAATAGAGGATATCTCTAAAATCAATACTTGCCTTTTCATTCAGTTGGTCTGTTTCAAAGGTATCTAATCTCATTAAGCTATCTTTTATAAATTTGTCTATTGTTTTACTAGATATTCTTGTTATTTCATGAGAATTAATTATCTGACTTTTTGAAATATAAAATAACTTAACGCCCTTAGTAGTAGGAAGCTTTAATAGAATATTTCGAGTTGAAAGAGTGTGGTGTCTATTAAGTCCGTTTTGAATGACTTTGAATCCTTGAATTAGGTCACGATACAAGGATGCGAGTTCATACCGATACTGATCTGCAGCTTCTATAAGTTTAACTTGTAAGGCAGCTATAAGATTAGCAATATTATTATAATCCGAAAAAAGGTCTAGCAGAATATTGCGATTAACTTCAAAGCCTGCTCTCTCTAGAGTCTGTGGAAATAAATGATACTCTATTACGAAGTTTTCATTGCATTTACTTAGGGGATAAATGCTTTTTAGATTGGCTAAGAAGTCTTTCATCGCATAGTGACCGCGGAATGGTCCATAGCAATTCTCGGTTCTTTGACTTACAATAGACATTGTATGATGTGGATTATAGGTATCGATTTTTAAATAGAAATAGCGTTTATCATTCTTTAGTTGGGCGTTAAAGATTGGTTGGTGGAATTTTATTAGTTTACATTCCAATAGTCTCGCTTCAAGGTGTGTATCCGTTACGGTATATTCAATATCCTTTATCATTGTAACCATGCGTGTTACTTTCTCCCACTTAGGAGAATTAACAAAGTAAGTTTGTACCCGTTTCTTTAAGCACTTACTCTTACCAATGTAAATAATCGAACCATTGCTATCAAGCATTCGATATATGCCAGGTAGTTCAGGTATATTTCTAATTTTGTCTTTTAGGTCTTCCTTTGTATTCATCTATATCACCCACTCATTGATTACAATGTTTTCTTGTATAACTTCTTATCAATATGTATCTTTTATCTGCGCATGGTTTAAAAACATGTTTGAGTTATGAAGTAAATAATAGCATAGATCTGGTCAAATTCCTAGTACCGCATTTTAAGGGCCTTCAAATAGATAAATGTATTTTTACTCAAAAAAGCTTGCACACAAAAATTATAAATGTTAAAATTATATCCCAAAGAAACAATTTTTCATTTCCGCATTCTAATTATATTTCTGCCGTATTCCGGTTAGGCTTTGATAGATTTCAATAAAATACTTCTTAGGCCAGATTTTCAAAGGAGAAAAACTGATGATAAATAGTGAAATTTTAGAGATAAGGAAGCAATTTAAACATGAAAATTGCTCAATTACAAAAGTAAGTGTATGCTATGTCGATGGCGAAAAAACAATTAAGACGAAGTTTACAGAATCCTTTTTGTGTATGCCAGAAGAGGAGACCTTTAAATATTTTGAGATATTCAAGAAGACGCTTTCAGGTACAGTGGGTAAAAATCTAATTAATTTAGAATTTCCAACCTCATCTGAATTTAACGGTGGTACTCAAGAGTTCCTTTTAAAATTAAGGGATAGTGAGTTGAAAGATGAAACTTTAGTTGACGAGTTCTATCAAAAAATTATTGATAGTTATGAGCATGTGGGAAACTATCTCATTTTAGTGGTTTATGCTGCTTATGATGTACCTGGTAAAACCAGTGATAAGATTATGATGGAGGATGCCTCGGACGAGGTTTATCGCTACATATTATGTAGTCTGTGTCCGGTCAATCTCTCAAAACCAGGGTTAAGCTATAACGAAGAAAAGAATCTTATTCAAAAAAGAATACAGGATTGGGTGGTATCCTCACCAAACCAAGGGTTCTTATTTCCGGCTTTCAATGACAGAAGCACGGATTTACATAATGCTTTATATTATTCCAAAGACGCAGAAGAGCTTAAACAGGATTTTGTACAGCAGTTATTGGGCTGTGAATTACCTATGACAGCAGGACTGCAGAAAGAGACCTTCCAGACAATGATTAAGGAAACCCTCGGTGAGGAGTGTGATTTTGAAATCGTACGTAACATTCACGAGAAGTTAAATGAAATTCTGGAAGAACACAAAATAAAAGAGATTCCAGAACCTTTGATCCTTGACAAGACCGAGGTAAGAAATCTTTTTGTGGAGAGTGGAGTGGAGGACGAGAAACTAATCGAATTCGATAAGACCTATGAAAGCTTGTCAGGAGAAAATGCTACTTTATTAGCTGCTAATTTGACAAGCACGAGAGTTTTTGAGGTAAAAACACCGGACGTCGTAATTAAAGTGAATCCCGAACGAACGGAATTAGTACAAACAAAGTTGGTAGATGGGCGTAAATGCCTGGTAATTGAACTCACAGATCAGGTCGAGGTGAATGGTATTTCAGTGAAGCCTCTGTGATAAGAAGGAGGCGAGAAAGAGAATGGATTCTGTTAGCTACAATATTTGGCGTTGCTTTTGTAACCATACATGATGTATCCGATGTAATGGGAGGAACACAGAGAAAACGTGCAATCCACTAAAGCAGTACTCACAGCTTCCTATGACTGAAATGTAGTCGAAAGCTTACTATAGAAAGACTTGATTGACAATTGACAAAAAAACTTATAAACTTATAACATTAGAAATGGGGAGCTTGTGTGTGCAGGCTGAGAGGAACCAAAAGGCTTCGACCCTTTAACCTGATTTGGATAATGCCAACGTAGGGAGATACACTAAAGTGATGATTAGTGGGGTATGCCTATTTAAGGTATGTCTCACTTTTTTTGTTATAGGAAACAACACAATTTTGGAGGTATTCATGGAAAGTAACAAATTATCATTTTTTAGTGGCTCAATGCTTTGGTTTGGAGCAGCAATTTCAATTGCAGAGATGTCGACGGGGGCATTGCTGGCACCGCTAGGATTTTGGACAGGAATTACTGCAATATTTATAGGTCATGCAATTGGATGTATTCTATTTTATTTAACAGGATTAATCGGTGCGAATAGTAGAAAATCTGCAATGGAAACGGTAGGGATGTCTTTTGGGAGGTACGGCTCTATCTTCTTCTCTGTTTTGAATGTTTTACAGCTTCTTGGCTGGACTGCAGTTATGATATATATTGGTGCAGATGCTTTTGGGAGTGTAGTAAATGATAGGGTCGGGATTACAAACAATTCTATATGGTGTATCGTTATTGGTGTTTTGATTATTATCTGGATTGTTGCGGGTATTAAAAATGTAGGTAAATTAAATAATATTTCCGTAGTGGCACTTTTTATATTAACAGCAACACTAGGTGTACTTATATTCAGAGGAGGAGACTCGGCTCCCATAAAGGAAGTAATGAGTTATGGATTAGCCCTGGAACTGTCAATCGCAATGCCCATCTCTTGGTTACCTTTGATTTCAGATTATACCAGACATACGGATAAACCAAAAACCTTTACCCGTGTTAGTACCTTGAGTTATTTCTTTGGTAGTTGTCTTATGTACTTAATAGGACTTGGTGCAGCCATCTTTGTGGGGAATTCGGATATAGTTCAGATTTTAATGAAGGCTGGTCTTGGTGCGGCGGCTATGTTAATTATTATGCTCTCAACTGTTACAACAACCTATTTAGATGTTTACTCTGCGGCAGAGAGTGTGCAGAACATTAAAGCAAAATGGGACACTAAGCTGATTGGAATTACAGCATGTGTGATTGGTACAATTATTGCAATCTTTTTTCCTATTACATTGTATGAAGACTTTTTATATCTGATAGGTTCGGTCTTTGTACCAATGGCTGTAATCTTAATCTGTGATTATTTTATTCTACATAAAAGAGATGTAACAAAACTACGAGCTATCGTAAATGCCAGCCTCTGGGTGTTAGGATTTATTATTTACCGTGTGTTCTTAGGCGTTGATACTTTTCTAGGTAGTACAATACCAGTTATAATTCTTATATTAATATTAAGTGTAGTTACTGATTATTTATTGAAAAGGATGGGAAAAAAACATGTTTGATGTAATTTTAGATAAGGTAAAAGTAAAAACGCCCCTGGTTCATTCTATTACTAATTATGTGACCGTGAATGATTGTGCCAATATTATTCTTGCTTGTGGCGGTTCTCCAATTATGGCAGATGACATTGCGGAGGTTAGTGATATTACGTCAATCTGTTCATCTTTGGTTATTAATATTGGTACGTTGAACGAAAGAACTATTGCATCCATGCTAACTGCAGGAAAAAAAGCAAATGAACTTGGACATCCGATTATACTCGATCCGGTAGGTGCTGGTGCTTCTACACTTCGTAATGAAACAGCACTACAGCTATTGAAGCAAATAAAGTTCTCTGTCATCCGAGGTAATATATCTGAAATTAAATTTCTCGCGTTACAAAATGCCAATACACAAGGTGTAGATGCATCTGCTGCTGATGCAGTAACTTCAGATAATTTGGATAGTGTTATTAAATTTGCACAAGATTTTTCAAAATCCACAGGTGCCATTATCGCAATCACAGGTGCTATTGATATTGTAGCAAATTCTGATAAAGCATATGTGATAAAGAATGGCCATGCATTAATGAGCCGTGTAACCGGTACAGGATGTATGTTGACAGCAGTGATAGGCAGTTACATTGGTGCTAATTCAGATAATCTTTTGGATGCTACTGCGACAGCGGTGACAGCAATGGGACTTTGTGGAGAGCTTGCTTATCAAAGGCTTCAAGAGATAGATGGTGGAACCAATACTTATCGTATGCTTCTCATAGATTTTATGAGCAAGATGAATAAGGAACTTTTAAAGGATGGTGCAAAGGTTGAAGGTAGATAAAGTAGCTATGCTATTGTATGTAGTAACAGATAGAACCTGGTTAGGGGAGAATAAGCTGTCACAGCAGGTAGAAGAGATTGTAAAGGCAGGAGCAACTTTTGTACAGCTAAGAGAAAAGGAACTTGACTTTGATAATTTTGTGAAAGAAGGAACTGAGCTTAAGAAAATAACGGATTATTATAAGGTACCATTTGTTATCAATGATAATATTGAAGTAGCGCTTGCAATCGATGCAGACGGGGTACATGTTGGACAAGGTGATCTAAGCGCGCAGGAGGTAAGAACACGAATTGGCGACCATAAGATACTTGGTGTTTCCGCTCAAACAGTGGAGCAAGCTTTACTTGCCGAGCAACAGGGAGCAGACTATATCGGTGTAGGTGCTGTGTTTTCGACCGCGACCAAAAATGATGCGGATGACGTATCGCAGGAGACACTGAAAGCAATCTGTGAGGCTGTTCATATTCCTGTAGTAGCAATTGGTGGGATTAATGAACATAATATTTTACAATTAAGAGACTCAAAAGTGGATGGCGTTGCAATAATATCTGCTATCTTTGCTAAATCGGATAAAGTAGCTGCAACAAAAGAACTATTAGAATTATCCAAAATAATGGTACGACATTAGAAAGGATTAAATAAAATGGAGAAAGTATTAACGATAGCTGGTTCGGATTGTAGTGGGGGAGCCGGGATACAAGCAGATATCAAAACAATGACTGCCCATAATGTATTTGCCATGAGTGCTATCACAGCTTTAACCGCACAAAATACCACTGGTGTTTATGGCGTCTTAGAGGTATCACCAGAATTTGTTGGTCGACAACTGGATTGCATTTTTACAGATATCTTCCCGGATGCAATTAAAATCGGTATGGTGTCAAATAGCGAGATAATTGAAGTTATTGTAGATAAGTTAAAAAAATACAACGCTAATAATATCGTAGTAGATCCAGTAATGATTTCCACCAGCGGAAGTCGACTATTAAACGAAGAGGCGATGAATGCAATTATTACGAAGCTTCTGCCAATTGCAGATATTATTACACCAAATATTCCAGAAGCAGAAGCTTTGGCTAATATTGATATTAAAAATACAGAGGATATGGTAGAGGCTGCTGGAATAATAGCAACTCTGCTTAACGGTAAGATATTAATTAAGGGTGGACATTTAACGGATACGGCGGATGATTTGTTATATATAGAAGGCAGACCTATTTGGGTTAGCGGTGCAAGAATTAATAATCCTAATACCCATGGCACTGGATGTACTTTGTCCTCGGCGATTGCCTGCAATCTTGCAAAGGGGTATCCCATACCTGAAAGTGTCACAAAGGCAAAAGAATATATTACAGGTGCATTAAAAGCCGGTCTTAATCTGGGCAAAGGCAGCGGACCATTGAATCACTGCTATAGAATTTTATAGATACCACCATATATAACAGTTCAGCCATAAGCTCGATTGTGCTTCGCTACATCTCGCTTATGGCTGAACTGTTATAAAAGTTAGTGTTACTCAGCTATATCATAATCGTAATCGATCGATTTCAGTCGTAACTAATTACTGCTTTCTTTCGCGTTGGGGCTTTGCTAAAGGAAAATCTCCACTTTTCTTTATGGAATCTAGCTTTTCCTGCATACGTTCTTTAATAAAGGTTGCATCATCTTTTGCAAAGACCCCTAATTCTACTAGTTTATCTAAAAGCGAATATTCAGCCTTCATCTCATTTTCTAGTAAAGTGTAAACTTCAGCTTTTTGCTTATCGTTTAAAGTACCCCATTTTTCAATTGCATTTTTTACGGCATCTTCAAAAGCAGCTCTTTGGTCCTGCTGATCTTTGTTCTTTTGCGATAGTGTTAATGATTCTGAATTATCTTCAGCTGCAGCCGGCATTGGATTCATTGCAAAAATACCAAATACGCATGCAAATACAATACCACATAACTTGGATTTAGACATCAGTATCCTCACTTTCCATAATATCGCTAAGAACACTAACTTTCAAAAATAGTATCTCCATACTTAGATAAAAAACTATGAAAAAATTATGGTAATCATCGTCTATTAATCAAAAACCCAGCTATTTGTTACATTTCAAGCAGTGAATTAATAAAATTGTAATATTTTTTTAAAGAGTTTGAAACATATCTTTGAAGTAAAATTTACGATTATATTTCCATTTTTTTGAGTAAAATGATGTGCCAATGGCATTGCCCGTATAGGTGTAAACGCTTATTTTAACTGAAAATAACGCTTAAGTATTAAAATAATATAATTGGTAATTTATTAGGTTGAAATACCCAGTTGTTGGAATAATAATGGAAGCACATGTGAGTTTATCCAGAATCTAGCTGTTGTACCCCTATACCCTATGTGTTACTCTAAGGGAGCAGCAGAGAGATACCATTAAGGAGGTACACAAAATGAAAAAATTATTAATAACTTCAGCATGTACACTTGCATTATCATTAACTGGCATCGTTGGTGCATATCAATATTCATCTGATACAAACCTTCAATTACAAGCAAATAACGTTTCTACTAATGTAGTAGAAAATGTTACAAATAAAGAAGTAGTAACAAGCCAGTCTAATGAGGCAACCCCTACAACAGAAACCGGAGTGCTTGGAACAAGTACAACAGTTTCAAATAAGATAGTATATAAGAGTGTTGACTTATCAAATTGTAAATCAACAACAGATATTGTAAAGGCACTTCGTAAGGCAGGATATAAAAATATTACAACAAAGAACATTAAGAATAGTAAAGCTTTAAAGAATGTTGTAGCTACAGTTAAGAAAAACAATGCCAAGAAAACAACAACTACGAATAAGACTACAACTACGACACCAACACCTACTAAGGCACCGGCAAAGACTACAACAACCAGCACAAATAGTACGACCAGTAGTTATGCAACACAGGTTTTAAAACTTGTGAATGCAGAACGTGCGAAAGCAGGTCTATCAGCACTTACCACTAATACAACATTGACCTCTGCCGCTAACGTTAGAGCGAAGGAGACAAAGACACTCTTCTCTCATACAAGACCAGATGGATCAAGTTGTTTTACAGCACTTACACAAGCAGGAGTAAATTATAAAACTGCAGGTGAAAATATTGCCTATGGTCAGAAGACCCCAGCAGAAGTTGTAAAAGCATGGATGGAATCACCAGGTCATAGAGCCAATATCATGAACGCTAACTTTCATAAAGTTGGTATCGGCGTATACCAAACAGGTGGAGTAATCTACTGGTCACAGTTATTTACAAACTAATCTCTGCGCAAGGTAAATAAATAAGATAAAAGTATAAATAATAAAAAAGTCTGTAAAGGGACCACCCGGTATAGGGGGCATACCTTTACAGACTTTTTATATGTCAAGTGAAACAACTTGTTCAAGCAGCTAATTAATTATAGAATAAAGCATAGATGAACCAAGAATTAACAGTATTCATATCATGAAATATAAATAAGGAAATATAGCAGAAGAACATTAAAAATACGAAATAAATTTTCTTGATAAATTACTAAATAGCAAATACTCAAAATATAGTAATAATATCAATAGCAATTATTATCGAAAGGAGAGTTTTTATGGAGGACCTAAGTAGTAAGTATCCATTTTATCAAAGTTCAAAAGATGATGAGTATTTTGAATATTATATTAAAAATAGAGAGTTAACGATTGAGCAGGCGATAACGTTTGTAAATATAGGGTTGCATCAACCATTCTATTCCTATATTCGTAGAGTAAATAATCATCATAATCCTATTGTACTTGTAAATAAATATTTACAGTTGGATAGTGGCTATATACCGGATGATTTAGAGAGAATAAATTCTCGTTATAATGCGGGAGAGTATGTTCTGCGTCATGATGCAAGAATTGCTTTTGAGAGTATGTGCAAAGCCGCAGAACTTGAAGGGATTTTTATGGAAGCAATATCAACCTTTCGTAGTTTTTCTTATCAGAATACAGTATATTTTAAAAACATGACCCCAGAAACATTGCTGGAGGACTATCAAAAAATTAGAGACAGGGTATCCGCAAGACCCGGACATAGCGAGCATCAAACTGGGTTAGCAGTGGATATTAATGACCTTGAGGAGGATTTTGAAGATACTGCAGCAGGAAAATGGCTTGCTGTGAATTCGCATTTATATGGATTTTTGTTAAGGTATCCAAAGGGGAAAGAGCATATTACAGGCTACAGTTATGAACCCTGGCATTTTCGCTACTTAGGAAGAAGACTGGCAGCGAAAGTTTATCATAGTCAGTTGACCTATGATGAATATTATGTAAGGTATTTGGAGCTTCCGAATGCATTATTATAATTTTAGAAAATCTCCTGGTTGGTAAATACTCGATAATAGCCTTGTGGAAAACCACAGACAGGACAGATTTCAGGAGCACATTTACCGCTCATTATATTACCGCATTCCATGCAAATCCACAAAGTATCCTCAGGCTTACAGAAAACCTGATTCGTTACAATGTCATTATATTGGGTTCTAAAAGCAAGGTCGTGATTAAATTCAATATTAGCAATTCCATTAAACATGGCAGCTATGTCCGGAAACCCTTCTTCAGAGGCGGTTCGGGCATAGGTTCTATATACTTCTATGAGATCATTTGCAGAATTTGAAGAGGCAAGTAGATTCTCTTCTGTATTTGGTAATATTCCGGTATTTAAAAAGCGTTGCCAAATCCTGGCATGTTCTTTTTCGTTTCTAGCGGCTGTAGCAAAGATATTTCCTATTTCAATAAATTCCTCACGTCTGGCCTGGTCTTCATTCAGTAAATAAAAAGCGGTTAATTCAGACTCCCGCCGAAATGAATCCTGAAGGTTTTTATAAGTTTGGGATTGTTGAAAATCCATAATGGGCACCTCATGTATTGTACTATCTGCTATATAATATGAGCTTCTACTTATATTTATGTGGTTTCTCCTTAGCTCTTCGTTGACTTTATTGTTATAACACAATATACTTGCAATTATTATGTAGGCTTACCTTACATATCGCATTATCAACCACAATGTAATAAGGAAGATAAGGTGAACATATTGGAAATGACAGAGTACGGGGGATTTGAAATGGAATTAAATTTTGAGGTGTTTTTAATTGTTTGCCCATTGGTATTTCTTGCAGGATTAGTTGATTCAATTGCTGGGGGCGGTGGTTTGATTTCTTTGCCGGCTTACTTAATAGCTGGGATTCCACCCCATCTTGCAATTGGTACAAATAAACTGTCATCAGCGGTTGGAACTACAGTATCTGCTGCAAGATATATTAAAAATAAATTTGTGGATTGGCCGATTGCTATCCCATGTGTTGTATTGGCGCTTATCGGATCTTCATTGGGAGCTAATTTGGTTTTATTAATTGATGAGAGTATCATAAGGTATATGTTGGTAGGTTTGCTCCCATTCATCGCAATATACCTCCTGTGGGGTAAAAAAGCAAAGGCTTCGGAAGAGATAAAAAACTTACCACGAAAAAATGTTGTTATAATTGCTTGTATTGCTTCTTTTGTAATTGGTACTTATGATGGTTTTTATGGACCAGGAACAGGGTCCTTTCTTATTTTAGTTTATACTGCATTTGCTAAAATGGATCTAAGAATAGCGTCTGGCAACACAAAGCTAGTGAATCTTGCTTCTAATATTTCAGCATTAGTTACTTTCATCCTTCATGGAAAGATTATTTTCTTATTGGGAATTACGGCAGCAGTATTTAGCATTGCGGGTCATTACATAGGAGCTGGTCTTGTAATAAAAAATGGCTATAAAATAGTACGACCAGTAATACTAGTCGTACTTGGATTGTTACTATTAAAAGTGATTTTTGGGAATTAACAGCTGGTTAAGGAACAGATTATACTCGGAATCCTCGTCCAACGATTTCACTGGTATTTGTGATTAGTATAAAGGTATTTGGATCTTGTTGTTTTATATATTTTCTTAAATTCACTGCCTGAGAACGATTCATAACCGTTAATATAATCTTTTTATCTTTTTCGGAGAAAGCACCTTTTGCATCGATGACAGTGGCACTTCGGTGAATATTTTTAAGGATATAATCGCAGATGGGTTTTGGATCTTCACAAATAATGGTAAAGTATTTATTTAAGTTAAGGTTTTCAATAACGGTATCAACTAAGGTGGATTTTAAGAATAAACCAAGGATGGAGAATAATCCAGTTGTAACACCGAATATTGGGAAGGTTAGTAAGGTCAAAAAAGAATCACTGATTAATAGAGACTTACCAATATCTAAATTTGTATATTTTTTTAGAATCATTGCCACAACATCGGTTCCACCGCTAGAAGCTCCGATGTTAAAAAGGATGGCTGCACCAATGGAAGGGAGTAATACAGCAAATGCTAATTCCAGCACGGGCTGATTTGTAAGTGGTTGTTTCAGAGGAACAATTACCTCCAAAAGCCGTAAGGAAAGTGATAATAATACACTTCCGTACACGGTACGATTACCAAAATTCTTTCCAAGTACAATATAACCAATAATTAAAAGAATTGTGTTTACTATAAGAACAATGGTACCTGAACTGATGGCATCACCAGTAAGTCTACTAATGATAATAGCGGCACCGGTTACCCCACCGATTGAAAAGTTGTTAGGGAATTTAAAAAAGTATACACCGATAACAAGGAGAAGAATGCCAATTGTAATTAGAAAGTACTCTTTTAACCATTGCTTCCACGAGTTCTTATGCTCCATGTATGTTCTCCTCTCGCAGCTTATAAGCATCTTCAATGAATTTGTGGTACATTACTGTTAATTCCTTTCGTATTTTATCTAGAATTATACTAGTTTGTTATAATATAGAAAATTATGATAGGTAAGAAAGAAAAAGTCAAGTTGAGATTATTTTTGCTGATGAGTTTTACTTAATTAATAGTCTATCAATTAGTATAAAAACGATGAATTATTTTATGCCAAACTTAACAGGAGATATATGTTAATACAATGGAATTCATTACCAATAAAATAAGGGGAACCCTTTCTTAGCATAATCCGTCTAATGTTTGTAACGATGATAATGAAGAATAAATCTTACATCAAATTAAAGTAAATGCGGCATGGCGCGCCAGCTATGACAGACTCAAGATAAGGGAAACAAGAAGACGCGAATATTATTAATTACGTAAAACATAAATATTAGGAGGAATTTATATGATAAAAAAACATTTAATGAAGGCAGTATTATTAGGATTATTTATATCTACTTTATATACCGGATCTGCATATGCAATGGCAACGAGTTTACCAGCTGGTGTGGAAATACAGGAGGTAACTCCGGAATTACAAGCACTCTATGACAAGCAGGCCGAAATTGATGCAATATTATTCAAAACTAATGCAAGTGACTTAGAAGCAAAAGACATATTTGTAAATTATACCGGTGTCACCGGGGACTATATTGAGATTGGTATTGCCACATATTCAGATGAAAAGGCAGATTTTATCTATGAACTGGTTGGTAAGGATCAAGTTAAGGTAGTAGAATTTGATGACAGTATCATGTATGCTTCTGGTTTACCTACTGTTGAAGGTTCAGGTGAAGATGGCTCTACTGGTGCAGCTGATCCATTAGTAGATCCAATTCCATATGGAGATGGAATTGCTAATTCAGGCATTGCTCCAGATGAGACAACAAGTGATGGAAATGAAGAAAAGGTTTATAAGGGCAGCGAAGAAGATGGTGTAATGACTATTACTTCTGATAATGCAGAAATAAACGAATCTGATGTAGTTAAAACTACTTCTGCAGATTCAAAAGATGCTGATGCTATGTCAACTCCTATGATGATATTAATTGTTGCTGGTGCTGCAGTAGTAATAGGCGGAGCTGTAACCGTTGCTAACAAAAATAAGAATAAAAAATAATAATTAATTCAAAAAATGGGACTGTCTTCGGACAGTCCTTTTTAAATAACTGTAAAATGGCATTATAAATAATGTAAAACAATTTGTTTTGGATCTAAAGTGTCAGTAAACTGATACTCTGTTCTAGGTTTAAAACTTACAATAGTGGGAAAATTATTATTAGAGAAAAAGAAAATTATGGATTTAAAATAAGGAAGTAGTAGACAGTGGGTTATGTTAGGAGTAATATGAAGAAACAAAGATGGGAGTATCACCAGACTATAAGAACGGCAAATGCCTTACTGTAAATAGAGTTAGAAGGAGGATATTGAATGATTATTAAAGAATATGACAGAGCTCATAAATTCCTTGAAGATTATGAGACAGTGCTGCTGGAAAGAGAGGCAGCCGGACAAATGATTCTATATAACGCTTTTCAGTATCGCAATGATAACATAGTCGAAGAAGGAAGTTTCGGCGCGGTACTGCAAGAAGAAAAAGTATTGCTGATTTATTGCTTCTTAAACGAGCAAAATCTAATTATCTTTTCAGTAAATCAAGAACTGTCCAATAAAGCATCCATTTTTTTGGCGGAGCATATGGCGAAAAGTAATCGATTGGTTCAAATTTTAGAGGCAAGAAGTGATTTGTGTCTAAGTTTTATTGAAGAGTATAAAAATCATATGGAATTTTCCTATCAAGCAATGCTTGGATTAGATATTATGGAAGTAAGAGTGGTAAATGATTTAAAACCAATTGAGGGAAGACAGAGAATTGCGAAACCGGAAGATGCAAAATTATTAGCAGATTGGATGATTGAATATAAGATTGAAGCCTTAGCCTGTGAACTTGATTATGAGGCCGCCTTGAAAAAAGTAACCAAATACATTGATGAGAACCGGGTTTATCTTTATGAAAATGATTATTTACAAGTGGTTTCCATGGCAATTGCAGCTAGAAAGTTGTTACACGGAATGGCTATCACATATGTGTATACCCCGGAGGAGCAAAGAGGCAAAGGTTATGCAGCTGCTAATCTGTATTATATGAGTAGAGAGTTGTTAGATCAAGGTTATGAATTTTGTACGCTTTTTGTTGATAAGAAAAATCCACTATCTAGCAAGGCATATGAAAAGGTTGGATTTGTTGTTTTAGAAGATTACTATCAATACAATTTGATACCGGTAGAAGTGGGAGCAACAACCACATAGGATAGATAACTATAAATAGACTTTACAAATGCATACACAGCAAATACAATTATCTTGATGGAGTTAGGCAAGACTGTATTTCCTGTGTATTAAATTTATTTATATATTTTATTATCAGAATATGTAATTAGTTGTATTAAAAGGAGGATGTTATTTTGAATAAAATACGGTGGGGGATTATTGGAGCAGGAGGCATATCTTCTAAATTTGCCGAGGCTTTGAATTATATGGCAGATACGGAATTAGCGGCAATTGCATCCCGAGATTTAGGTAGAGCAGAGGAATTTGCAAAACGTTTTTCCATTACAAAAGCTTATGGAAGCTATGAAGAGTTAGCGAAAGATCCAGAAATAAATGTAATATATATAGGGACACCACATCCCGAACATAAAGAGAATGCCGCACTCTGTATTAAGAATGGAAAGTCGGTACTTTGTGAAAAATCATTTACTCTAAATCAAGCAGATACTCAATATTTAATTGATTTAGCAAAGGAACATAACGTATTTTTAATGGAAGCAATGTGGACTAAGTTTCAGCCAGTAGCAAAACAGGTAAAGAAATGGATCTTGGAAAAGAAGATTGGAAATGTACGTTATATTAATGTGGCATTTGGGTATCAAGCTGAATTCGATATAAATAGTCGTCTTTTTAATCCAGAACTTGGAGGTGGAGCTCTCTTAGATGTTGGTGTTTATCCAGTTACTTACGCAATCTATTTAATGGGCAAATTACCTGATGAAGTAGTAAGTACAGCTCATTTAGGCAAAAGTGCAATTGATGAAATTAACGTAGTAGTAATGAAATATAAGGACGAGGGAGTAATTGCGAATCTTAGTTCGGCAATTACAGTAAACTGTGGTACGGATGCAGTGATTGTTGGAGATAAAGGTAAAATTGTCGTACCATATTTTTGGGCGGCACAGAGTGCAAAACTTTTTGATCTTAACGGTAATCTGCTTGAAGCCTGTGAAATTCCTTTTGAATGTAATGGATATGAATACGAGGCAGCAGAGGTAAATCAATGTCTGAAACAAGGGAAATTGGAAAGTGATGTTGTACCCTTAATGGATACTTTGGACATTATGACGTTAATGGATGATCTTCGTAATACGTGGCAAGTAGTGTATCCTTCTGAAAAAAATAGTAATTAGTTTTGCATATACACGAATAAATTCACAATTTCATCAAAAATCACTGTTATAATCTTGCTTAAGAAGTACTTAAATATACTGGAGGTGCCGAATGGATAAGCTGAAAATACTGGTAGTAGATGATGAAAGTAGGATGAGAAAGCTTGTAAAAGACTTTTTGGTGCGAAAAAACTTTGAGGTGATAGAAGCGGAAAATGGGGAACAGGCGATTGATCTGTTTTTTGCTAAAAAAGATATAGCGCTTATCATATTAGATGTTATGATGCCTAAGTTGGACGGATGGCAGGTTTGCAGAGAAATTCGACAATATTCCAAAGTGCCAATTATAATGCTGACTGCGAAAAGTGATGAGAAAGATGAGTTACTTGGTTTTGAACTCGGAGTAGATGAGTATATATCAAAGCCCTTTAGTCCTAAAATTCTTGTCGCAAGAGTAGAAGCTGTGCTTCGAAGAACCTCAGTTAGCGAGGAAGGCACAATTGATATCGGCGGCATAATATTAGATAAATCTGCTCATCAGGTTAAGATAAACGGTCAAGAAGTAGAGTTAAGCTATAAGGAATTTGAATTACTTACCTATTTTATAACAAATCAAGGTGTAGCCCTTACTAGAGAAAAAATCCTTAATAATGTTTGGAATTATGATTACTTTGGTGATGCACGAACGATAGATACTCATGTGAAAAAGCTGAGGAGTAAAATGGGAGACAAAGGTGATTATATTAAAACAATATGGGGGTTAGGATATAAATTTGAGGTGGATGAATGAAACATTCCATTCGATTTAAAATAACCTTCACCTTAAGCTTAATGGTTGTGTTGATTATTTTTATTACCTGGAGTATCAATAAAAGTTTTTTAATGGACTATTATGTGAAGAATAAGATTGACACCTTGGCTAATGTTTATGAGCAAATTGTTAAAATATATGAAAAAAGTACCTCTAGAGGTTATCTTACCCAACGCGATACGGAGCGAATGGAACAACTAGAAGCAAAGTATAACATAGAGGTTAATGTAGTTAACGACAATTATGCCATGATTTATCCAGATAGTGAAAACCTGGGTATAAGAGAGAGAATGTATTTATTTAACCGTTTTCAAGGATACATGTTTAAGGGCATAAACCCTAGTATGCAAGGTATAAAAATTCTTGAGGATACATTTGATTATGATGTCTTTACTGTTTATGACACTCAATTGGACTCTAGTTTTATTGACTTAATCGGCTACTTTAGAAATCCAGTTATTAACGATATTATTCCAGATAATGATAATGAAGATTCAATTGGCAGCCAAAATGATCAGCAAACTGAAGATGCTAAGCAGAATTCCGGTCAGGATTCTACTGATTCAAATGAGAATGATTTACCTCCTAACATAAGTCCATATAACCGAGCAGATCAGGGAAAAGTAAATTCTGTGGTGTTTGTTCGTTATAATCTAAAAAGTATTGAAGAAAGTTCGGACATTGCTAATACTTTCCTGTTTTATATTGGCTTAATTGTAATGATGATAGGAACTTTAGCAATGTTTTTTATCACAAAACAGTTTACGCATCCAATATTAAAACTATCTGGAATTGCAAAGAAAATGACGGATTTAGACTTTAATGCAAAATACGATGAAAATGCAAAAAACGAAATTGGTGAGTTAGGTAGAAGTATTAATTCTTTATCCGATAAACTTCAAACTACGATTTCTGAATTAAAGCAGGCAAATAATGAACTTAAAACAGATATTCAACAAAAGATTGAAATAGATGAAATGCGCAAAGAATTTCTTTCAAATGTATCTCATGAATTAAAAACTCCAATCTCATTGATTCAAGGTTATGCAGAGGGATTAAAAGAAGTAGTTCATGATGATGAAGAGAGCCGTGATTACTACTGTGAAGTAATAATGGATGAAGCGAGTAAAATGAATCAGATGGTGAAAAGACTGCTAAGTCTAAATGAGTTAGAATTCGGTAGTAACCAAGTGAATTTTGATTATTTTGATATTACGGCTTTAATCCGATCTGTATTAAATTCAACTGACATATTATTTAAGCAAAAGGAAGTGCAGCTTTTTTTTCATCAAGTTGACCCGATCTATGTTTGGGCCGATGAATATTTAATAGAACAGGTTGTCATGAATTATGTAAGTAATGCACTTAATCATGTTAAGGGTGATAAAATTATTGAAATAAAATTGATACCGGGGAATGAAAATGTCAGAGTAGCTGTGATTAATACTGGTGATCCAATTCCTGAAGAAGAAATACAAAAGTTATGGATTAAATTTTATAAGGTAGATAAAGCCAGAACCAGAGAGTATGGTGGAAATGGTATTGGATTATCTATTGTTAAAGCAATAATGAATTCACATAACAGAGAGTGCGGCGTAAATAATTATCCATTTGGTGTTGAGTTTTGGTTTGAACTAGATACAAAATCTGTATAGAGTAATAAAGGCTGTTGCACAATAAGGCATAATTAATGCCATTGTTCAACAGCTTTGTTGTTATATTGCCAAATCACGTAATTCTTGTTGCTGAATATAACAAAAAGTGATATATTATTGGTACTATTATTTTTAATATATATTACATAAGATTAGAATGGAGGTATCTAAAACGATATGAAGAGCTTAAAATATCTCAAAATTTTGTTCGTGATGCTTTTATCAATTTCGTTAACAGGTTGCATTCAGGATTATAGTGTAAAAGAGGGGCGGGAAGATTCCGTTGCTGAATATATGGCGAGTGTTCTTCTTAAAAGTGAATATAGTTACAATCAGGATTTAATACTCTCTGAAGATGATACTGAGTGGATTGTAGCAGATGGAACAGAAGCAGATAATGAGAATCATGATTCCGATTTAGTAGATGCACAAGAACCTACAAATTCGTCCCAAGAAGAAAGTTCTCTATCACAGGTAGTTGGAGTAAAGGGATTTTCGGTTCAATATAAGAGTTATAAACTCGTAGATTCTTATCCTGATAATACTGAAAATGCTGACTTTTCTTTGTCACCGAGACAAGGGTACCAATTGCTTGTTGCGACTTTTAGCATAAAAAATACTTTAAAAGAAATAGAAAATATTAACTTGATTAAATCTGGTATCACTTATAAACTTGATGTGAATGCAGGAACTGTGTATAAACCATTACTGACCCTTTTAAAAAATGATCTTCAATATATAGATTTAGACTTAGGACCTGGTAACAGCAAATCTGTATTATTGATATTTGAAGTATCTAAAGATGCTGATATTTCTAATATTGATTTAAAGGCAGAAAAAGCAGATAAGACGGTAAAAATAAAATTAAAATAACTATTCAGAACCAAGCTCGAAAGCTTGTGGTTTCTCGCTGTTTGGCTCTTGCTAAACAGTAATACATAACAAGTGAAACGACTTGTCGTTTCATTTTATATTAAAAAATTATCTTTAGAAAGCAGCTTTCATGGCTAATTATTTTAATATTCTGCTTGGTTCTAAAAAGTTACAAATTAAAATAATATAGGGGAGTGCGAGATGGGGTTCGTTGAGAAAAAGAGAGTGAAATTTTTTGGATTACCACTAAGTTTTACAAGGTATAACATTACAGAGGAAAAGGTAACAATTACCTCTGGATTTTTAAGTATAACAGAAGATGATGCCTTAATGTATAAGATTCAGGATGTTAGACTAACGAGAACTCTTATGGAGAGAATGTTTAAGCTAGGAACCATCACTTGCTATACTGGCGATACTACGCATCCAATGTTAGTGCTTTTCACAATTAGACATTCAAGTGAGATTAAAGATTTTATTATGCAGGCATCTGAAGAAGCAAGAAGAAAAAGAAGAGCACTCCATAATTTGAATATCGATTATGATAATATGGAAGACGATGCAGATGAAATAGATGATGGAAATTAAATATATATATCAACTATTTATACTTTACATATCAGTAAATCGCATATTTGTACAGCTTTGAATTAAATAATAGGAATGGCATTAGATTTTTAGAGGAGGGAGAAATATGCTTCCTCTTTTTTATTTGTTAAATTGCATCGTGTAACATAAAACGCTCCGCTAGAGCGAACAGAGGTCGCTTAGGTGTGAACATCGAGGAATGGTGTTTATTGCTGTGCAATCAGATAAGGCGCGAAAGTGCCAATAGAACTAATACTTTATTCTTATAAATAAAAAAGTAATTTATATCTTGACATTTTATTTGTATGAAGGTAGAATAGGTTTCACCGCTGATGAATAACCACGAAAAATGTAATTTCTTAAAAAAGTGGTTGACATAATAAATCGGATGTGATAAACTAAAAAAGTTGACGGCGCGAACGAGAATGACTCGCATAAGAGCAAAGTCAAACAGGAACCTTGATAATTGAACAGTGAAACAACCCTGAAAATTCTAAAAAACTCGAAGTTCCACATGGACTTCGAAAATAGATTTTCATTATGATATATCGTAATGGTATGTCAACGAACCGTATCTGGAAACAGATACAAAAGTGTCTGATCGCAGACACTTCTCAAAAACAGTAAAGATAACAGGATTGCTTGAACAACCATTTGGTTGTAACGATTAATCAGAAATGATTGATCAAGGCTAACGTTTATCTGACTGGATCAAAAACTTAAACATGAGAGTTTGATCCTGGCTCAGGATGAACGCTGGCGGCGTGCCTAACACATGCAAGTCGAACGGAGTTATTATTATGAAGTTTTCGGATGGATTAATAATAACTTAGTGGCGGACGGGTGAGTAACGCGTGGGTAACCTGCCTCACACAGGGGGATAACAGTTGGAAACGGCTGCTAAAACCGCATAAGCATACATTGTCGCATGACAGAGTGTGAAAATATTTATAGGTGTGAGATGGGCCCGCGTCTGATTAGCTAGTTGGTAGGGTAACGGCCTACCAAGGCGACGATCAGTAGCCGGCTTGAGAGAGTGACCGGCCACATTGGGACTGAGACACGGCCCAAACTCCTACGGGAGGCAGCAGTGGGGAATATTGGACAATGGGGGAGACCCTGATCCAGCGACGCCGCGTGAGTGAAGAAGTATTTCGGTAAGTAAAGCTCTATCAGCAGGGAAGAAAATGACGGTACCTGACTAAGAAGCCCCGGCTAACTACGTGCCAGCAGCCGCGGTAATACGTAGGGGGCAAGCGTTATCCGGATTTACTGGGT